>NZ_JAAOXM010000009.1 GCF_011605345.1 Burkholderia sp. D-99 | reverse complement strand
ATTCTGCACGCCGCATTCTGCACGCCGCATTCTGCACGCCGCATTCTGCACGCCGCATTCTGCACGCCGCATTCTGCACGCCGCATTCTGCACGCCGCATTCTGCACGCCGCATTCTGCACGCCGCATTCTGCACGCCGCATTCTGCACGCCGCATTCTGCACGCCGCATTCTGCACGCCGCATTCTGCACGCCGCATTCTGCACGCCGCACGGCCTCGGCCTCGGCCTCGGCCTCGGCCTCGGCACGGCGCAAGGCTCGCCGCGGCGCAGGAATCTCGTCAAGCAGTGGTGTCGATCAAGCCACCGAGCGCAGCGCCGCCGAGCGAATACGTCGACGGCGTGCCGTTCGACGCGGCCGTGCTGCCAGTCGACGACGTCGTGCCGTCGGTCGAGTTCGACGACGCACTCCCGGCCGCATGGTGATGGCCGTGCACGTGCTTCGTCCTCTCCGGGGACGACGTGGGCGTGCTGTTGCCGGTACGCTGGGCGGTGTTGCCCTGAATGGCCGTGGACGTGACGGCGCCGGTCGGGATGCTGGAAATGGACATGGCTTTCCTTCGGGTTGAATGAACGGACGCCAGCTGCGATGCGTTGCGTTGCGTGCCAGCGTCGCCACAGCGTGCCGCACGCCCACCTCGGTCAATCGGTCGATTAGAGGCGGAAACGACACCATCGGGCCGTGTCGCGTTACGACGCATTACGTTGATGGCACGTCGTAATCGCCGGTAAATTTCCGGATTGAGGGGAGGATCGGAACGGATCGGCGCGCTGTTATCGTTCGGGCGCTCGTCCAACAGCACCGCAAGCGTCGCGTCATCCGGCCGCGTGCGGCGCGCCGCCGCCATGTCCGTCGATCACGCGCTTTCACTTGCCTCCTCTTGCCGACAGGCGGGCCACCTCGACCTGGCCAATCGCCATTACCGCGATGCGCTCGCGCTCGAGCCCGACTCCTGGGACGCACGCTTCGGACTCGCGCAGGTGCTGATCCGGCAGGACCGCTTCGACGAAGCCATCGGCTGGCTGACGCCGCTGCTGGAACGCCCCGGCGACCACATCGCCGTCAGTCGCCAGCTCGGTCTCGCCGAGACCTGCGCGGGCCGGCACCAACGCGGGCTCGCGCATTTCCGGCGCGCGCTCGAACACGCTCCCGACGACCCCGCGATCGCGCATACCGTCGCGAATCTCGAGCAGGCGCTGGGGCTCGCTCGCGAAGCCGACGCGAGCTTCCGCCGCGCATTGAAACTGAAGCCGTTGGTCACGATCCCGGCCACCGTCGCGCCGGCGGACTTCCGCGCGCTGTTCGTGTTCGCGCCCGGTGCCGGCAATACACCGTTCGAATTCCTGATCGAACGGGCGCGCTTCGAAAGCAACATCATCACGCTGTTGCCCGACATGGCGTATGACATCGACCGGCTGCGCCTCCATGCGGACGTGGTCGTCAACCTGGTGTCCGACGTCGATCGCGGGCACGCACTGCTCGCGCCGGCGCAGGCACTCGTCACGGGTGTCGGCCGCCCCGTCGTGAATACGCCGGCCGTGATCGCACAGACGAGCCGCGATGCGGTGGCGCGGCAACTGGCGCAAATGCCGGGCTGCCGCGTGCCGCAGACGTCGCTTCACCGGAAAGCAGGCCTGCGCGCCATGCTGGCGGGCACGTCGCCGTCGCTGCTGCCGTTTCCGCTGCTTGCGAGACCGGCCGGCACGCACGGAGGTGACGATTTCGAACGGATGGAACACGGGGCGCAACTGCTGTCGTTCGTCGACCGGTTCGATACGGAACATTTCTATCTGACGCCGTACGTCGACTACCGGTCCGCGGACGGCTATTTCCGCAAGTACCGTTTCGTCTATGTCGACGGCGAGATCCTGCCGTATCACCTCGCGATCGACAGCCAGTGGAAGGTCCATCACGCGACGACCGACATGGCGCGCCACGCGTGGATGCAGGACGAGGAGCGCGCGTTCCTCGACGATCCGTGGCAAGTGTTCGGCGCCGCGCAACGCAACGGCTTGCAGGCGATCCGCGACGCGATCGGGCTGGATTACTTCGGCATCGACTGCGGGCTCGACCGTGACGGCGCGGTCGTCGTGTTCGAGGTCAATGCGAGCATGCTGGTACACGGCAACAACGAATGCTTCCCGTACAAGACGGCCGCCGTCGAGCGCATCCGGCAGGCGTTCCATGCGCTGCTCGCGCGGCGGGCAACGGGAGCGCCTCGCGTCGCACGCTGACGCCGCCCGACCCGGGCCACCATCATGCGCACGAGCGTGAGCGGTCATCGCACGAGCCCGCCGCTACCGCAGAACTGCACGGCACGTCACCGTGCAGTCGTGCGACCCTCGCGCGTGGCGCGCGAGCGACGGTGCGTCGGGCCGTCGCTTGCGGCCCGCTCGCCGCGCTTGCTACACTGCGCGCTCATTGCTCATACCGGACGCCAGCCAAAGTGAACAACTAAGCCTTCCCGAAATGTTTTCGCCGCCGTGCCACGCACGCCGCGCGCGAAGGTCTTCACGCATTTTTGGAGGTGCTTATGGCTGCAGCCACGCCCACCGGCGCGCTCGTCGCGCTCCATCACGTTTCCTTCCGCTTCGACGACGGCTTCACGCTGTTCGATTCGCTCGACCTCTCCATCGACCGCACGCCGACCGGCATCGTCGGCCGCAACGGCATCGGCAAGAGCCAACTCGCGCAACTGATCGCTGGCCGCTGCGCGCCGAGCGCGGGGACGATCGAGCGGCACACGCCCGTCGTCTACGTCGCGCAGCAGCATGACGACGACAACGCGGCGGCAAACCCGCGAACCGTCTCGCAGGTCGCCGCGCTCGATGCGCCGCTCGGCGCGCTCGCGCGTCTCGGGGAAGGCCGCGCGGAACCGCACGACTTCGACCTGATCGGCGATCGCTGGGATCTCGCGGAACGGCTGCGCACGACGCTCGACGCAGCCGGCCTGCACGACGTGCGGCCCGACACGCCCGCGCACGCACTGAGCGGCGGCCAGCTCGCGCGCGTCGCGCTGATCGGCGCGTTGCTGTCCGGTGCCGGCCTGCTCGTGCTCGACGAACCGACCAACCATCTCGATGCGCCGGGCCGCGCATGGCTGCGCGCGGCGCTCGACGGCTGGCGCGGCGGTGTCGTCATCGTGAGCCACGATCGTGCGCTGCTCGCCGGCGTGCAACGCATCGTCGAGCTGACGCCACAAGGCGTGCGCTCGTATGGTGGCAACTACGCGCTCTACCGCGCGCAGCGCGACGCGGATCAGGATGCCGCGCAAGCGGCGCTCGACAACGTGCGTGCCGAACGCGGACGCATCAGGCGCAGGCTCGAACAGGAACACGACACGATCCAGCGCCATGCGGCTGCGTCGCTGCGCGACGCGAAGACGGCCAACCTGTCGTCGGGGGCGAAACAAAGCCGCAAGGGCGCGGCGCGCAACATCATGGGGCAGGTCCGGCGCCACCAGAGCGACTTCAAGGCGACGCTCGACGAACGCGTGCAGCAGGCGGCCGCGCGCGTCGAAACCGATGCGCCCGTGCTGGTGTCGCTGCCGGGCACCGAGGTCAGCGCACGCCGCCAGTTGTTCACGCTCGAACGCGCGCAACTGCCGTGGCGCATCGCCGGCGCGGCCGATGCGATCACGTGGTCGGCGAGCGGCCCCGTGCGCATCGCGCTGACGGGCCCGAACGGCTGCGGGAAATCGACGCTGCTGCGGTTACTCGCGGGCGAGCTCGCGCCGCGCTCGGGCACCTGCACGACGCACGTAAGCGCCGCGTATCTCGACCAGCAGCTTGCGCTGCTCGATCCGGAGCGCTCGATCGTCGAGCAACTGGGGCTGCTCGATACACCGCTCGCCGAAGGCGACCTGCGCAGCCGGCTCGCACTGCTGCAGCTCGACGCGGCGCGCGCGACGCAGCCTGCACGGCAGTTGAGCGGCGGCGAACGGCTGAAGGCCGCGCTCGCCTGCGCGTTGTGGCGCGGCACGCCCGCGCAACTGCTGCTGCTCGACGAGCCGACCAACCACCTCGATCTCGAATCGGTGCATGCGATCGAGGCCGCACTGGCCGGCTTCCCTGGTGCGATCGTGGTCGCGTCGCACGACACCGCGTTTCTCGCGGCGCTCGACCCGACGCACACGATGCAATGGCAGCGCGACGGGTGGTGCTACGAACCCGTCGCATGAGGTGGACGAAGCTGTGTCAGCCGGCGGTGCGGAACCGCAGCACGCCGTCGTCGCCCTGCTCGCGCACGAGCTCCCCCGCGAGCCACAGCAGGTTCAGGTGCGCGAGCGCCTCGCCGAGCGCGAACGTCATCTGGTGGATGTCGAGCTCGCGGCGGCGGAACATGATCGGCACGATGTCGGCCGCGCTCATCGGCTTTTCCGCGCACGCGACGCGCACTTCGGCCAGGCGCGCGTCATGGTGTTCGCGCAGTTGCGCGATGCGCGTGCGCACGCCGCGGAACGGCTTGCCGTGCGACGGCAGCACCAGCGTATCGGGCGGCATCGTCTCGTAACG
Organism: Burkholderia sp. D-99; assembly: GCF_011605345.1. GTDB lineage: Bacteria > Pseudomonadota > Gammaproteobacteria > Burkholderiales > Burkholderiaceae > Burkholderia. The sequence continues at coordinate 278,895 of NZ_JAAOXM010000009.1, read as the reverse complement.
GCCGAGCGACTGCAGGTACAGCGCAAGCGGGTTCGCTTCCGGCTCGAGGTCGAACACGGACACGTTCGTCGAGATGCGCGGCAGCACCATGTCGCCGGAGATCAGCACGCCGTCCGCTTCGCTGTGGAGCGCGCAATGTTCAGGCGAATGGCCGAAGCCGGTCACGACGCGCCACGTGCGCGCGCCGATCGTCACCGCATCGCCTTCGCGCAGGCGACGGTAGCGCGGCGGCACGGCCGGCACGAGATCCGAGTAGTAGTTGCGGCGGTTGCGCAGCTTGTCGAGCGCGGCCGGATCGGTCAGCCCGTGGCGCGCGAAATGATCGGCTGCCGCCGCACCGCCCGCGTTCGAGCCGTTGCCGGCCGCCATCAGGCAGCCGAACATGTACTCGCCGAGCGTCATCCACAGCCGCACGTTCCAGCGGCCCTTGTCGCCGCCTTCGCACAGCCAGTTCGCGAGGCCGAAGTGATCGGGGTGGCAATGCGTGACGAGCACCCGCAGGACGGGCAGGCCGTCGAGATGCGTATCGAAGATCTGCTCCCAGTGCGTGCGGATCGCATCCGACGCGATCCCGCAATCGACGATCGTCCAGCCGGCCTGCCCGTCGATCTCGTCGCGCAGCAGCCAGAGGTTGATGTGATCGAGCGAGAACGGCAGCGGCATGCGCAGCCAGCGCACGCCGGGCGCGACCTCGAACGTATCGCCCGCGGCGGGCAGCGTGTCGGCGAAGGGGTAATCGAGTTGGTGTTCCAGTGCGTTCATCGGTGGGGTGTCTCGTCGTTATCTGTGCGAATGCGCGCCGGCGGCAGGCCGTGGCGGGCGTTGCGTCGATTCTATCGCCGTCGCGCCCAACGCGTGCCCGGCGGCCGCCGGCCCGTCAAAAAAAGTTCGTGTCAGAATCGGTTCTGTACCCGTATCTTTACGCGAAGATGCACCGAACGGCATCCAACGGCGGATAACCGGCCGCCTGCCTGCCGGCCGCGCATCGCCGCAAAGTCCTTGAACCGCCCGCTTGGGCGCTAAAATGGCGAGTGCTTACAGCCCCTCCCGAACGAGCCTGCACGCGATGAATCACTTCCCCAAACTGCTGTCTTCGCAGATCGGTTTCGACGTCGCGCAGACGATGCTCGAGAACTTCGACCGCCACTACCGGATCTTCCGCGAGGCAGCCGTCGAAGCGAAGACGCTGTACGAGCACGGCGACTGGCATGGGCTGCAGCGGCTCGCGCGCGAGCGGATCACGTCCTACGACGATCGCGTGAAGGAATGCGTCGAGGTGCTGGAAGACGAATACGACGCGGAAAACATCGACGACGAAGTGTGGCAGCAGATCAAGCTGCACTACATCGGCCTGCTCACGTCGCACCGCCAGCCCGAGTGCGCGGAGACCTTCTTCAATTCGGTGTGCTGCAAGATCCTGCACCGCTCGTACTTCAGCAACGATTTCATCTTCGTGCGCCCGGCGATCTCGACCGAGTATCTGGAGAACGACGAGCCGGCCGCGAAGCCGACCTACCGCGCGTACTATCCGGGCACCGACGGGCTCGCGGCCACGCTCGAGCGCATCGTCACGAACTTCCAGCTCGAGCCGGCGTTCGACGATCTCCCGCGCGACATCGCCTGCGTGATGCAGGCGATCCACGACGAATTCGGCCACTTCGACGAAGCGCCGAATTTCCAGATCCACGTGCTGTCGTCGCTGTTCTTCCGCAACAAGAGCGCGTACATCGTCGGCCGCATCATCAACGCCGACCGCGTGCTGCCGTTCGCGGTGCCGATCCGCCACGTGCGGCCGGGCGTGCTCTCGCTCGACACCGTGCTGCTGCGCCGCGACCAGTTGATGATCATCTTCGGCTTCTCGCATTCGTATTTCCTCGTCGACATGGGCGTGCCGTCCGCGTACGTCGACTTCCTGTGCTCGATCATGCCGGGCAAGCCGAAGGCGGAGATCTACACGTCGGTCGGCCTGCAGAAGCAGGGCAAGAACCTGTTCTATCGCGACCTGCTGCACCATCTGTCGCATTCGAGCGACCGCTTCATCATCGCGCCCGGGATCAAGGGCCTCGTGATGCTTGTGTTCACGCTACCGTCGTTCCCGTACGTGTTCAAGATCATCAAGGATCACTTCCCGCCGCCGAAGGAAACGACGCGCGCGCAGATCATGGAGAAGTACCAGCTCGTGAAGCGCCACGACCGCCTCGGGCGGATGGCCGATACGCTCGAGTATTCGAGCGTCGCGCTGCCGATCGCGCGGCTCGACCACGCGCTCGTGCGCGAGCTGGAGAAGGAAGTGCCGTCGCTGCTCGAATACGAGGACGGCAATCTCGTGATCGAGCACCTGTACATCGAGCGCCGGATGACGCCGCTCAACCTGTACCTGCAGAACGGCACCGATTCCGACATCGAGCACGGCGTGAAGGAGTACGGCAACGCGGTGAAGGAGCTGATGAAGGCGAACATCTTCCCCGGCGACATGCTGTACAAGAACTTCGGCGTCACGCGCCACGGCCGCGTCGTGTTCTACGACTACGACGAGATCGAGTACCTGACCGACTGCAACGTGCGCCGCGTGCCGCCGCCGCGCAACGAGGAAGACGAGCTGTCCGGCGAACCGTGGTATACCGTCGGCCCGCACGACATCTTTCCGGAGACCTACGGGCCGTTCCTGCTCGGCGACCCGCGCGTGCGCGACGTCTTCATGAAGCATCACGCGGACTTTTTCGATCCCGCGCTGTGGCAGGCGAGCAAGGACAAGCTGCTGCAGGGCGAATTGCCCGATTTTTATCCCTACGACGCAGCGCTGCGCTTCAGCGTGCGCTACCCCGCGCGCTTCGGCGCGGCGGACCAGAACGACGGCGAAGGCGACGCGCAGCGCGCCGCCTGACGCCGGTTACACCGAATCCGATATCGACCTGATTTCCGCACACGGAATCCACACCGATGAACACCCAAGACAACCCGCTTTCACATCTGTTCGACAACAACGACGCGTGGGTCAAACGCAAGCTCGCCGACGATCCCGAGTTCTTCACGCGCCTGGCCGACCAGCAGGCGCCCGAATACCTGTGGATCGGTTGCTCGGATTCGCGCGTGCCCGCGAACCAGATCATCGGCTTGCCGCCAGGCGAAGTGTTCGTCCACCGCAACATCGCGAACGTCGTCGTGCACAGCGACCTGAACTGCCTGTCGGTGATCCAGTTCGCGGTCGACATCCTGCGCGTGAAGCACATCATGGTCGTCGGCCACTACGGCTGCTCGGGCGTGAATGCGGCGCTGCACAACCGGCGTGTCGGCCTCGCGGACAACTGGCTGCATCACGTGCAGGACGTGCGCGAGCGCCACGCGGCGCTGCTCGACGAATGGCCGGTGGGCGAAGCGCGCTATCGCCGCCTGATCGAACTGAATTCGATCGAGCAGGTCGTCAACGTGTGCCGCACGACGATCGTCAACGATGCGTGGGCACGCGGCCAGTCGCTCACCGTGCACGGGCTCGTGTACGGCGTGCACGACGGCCGGATGCGCAACCTCGGGATGGCCGTGTCGAACTTCGAAGCGCTCGACGAAACCTACAAGCGCTGCGTGGCCGCGCTCACCGCGCGCGGCCAGCATGCCCCCGACAACGACATGATCGCGGCGGACGCCGCGCGGCTCGAAGGCGTCGCGCAGGCGGTCGCCGCCACGCTGAAGCCGTGCGACGACGCGCAGTAACGCGTCATCGCGCCGCCACCGCGACAACGGCGGCGGCGCAAGCGCAATCGGCATCGGCATCGGCATCGGCATCGGCATCGGCATCGGCATCGGCATCGGCATCGGCATCGGGTTGACCTGACGCCGCCACGACGGCGGCGCAACGCAAAGGAGCGGCGCACATGAAAACCGTAATGATCGTCGGCGCATCGCGCGGCCTCGGCCGCGAATTCGTCCGGCAATACCGGCGCGACGGCTGGAACGTCATCGCGACCGCGCATGCGCTCGACATCGCGCAGCCCGAGCAGATCGCGGCGCTCGGCTGGAAGCTCGACGGCGAGCGGCTCGACGCGGCCGTGCTGGTGTCGGGCGTGTACGGGCCGCGCACCGAAGGTGTCGAGACGATCACCGCCGAGGATTTCGACGCGGTGATGCATACGAACGTGCGCGGGCCGATGCAGCTGCTGCCGATCCTGCTGCCGCTCGTCGAGGACGCACGCGGCGTGCTGGCCGTCGTGTCGAGCCGGATGGGCAGCATCGCCGAGGCGACCGGCACGACCGGCTGGCTGTACCGCGCGAGCAAGGCCGCGCTGAACGACGCGCTGCGCATCGCGTCGCTGCAGACGCGCCACGCCGCGTGCATCTCGCTCCATCCCGGCTGGGTGCGCACCGACATGGGCGGCGCGCAGGCCGCGATCGATCCGGAAACCAGCGTGACCGGCATGCGCCGCGTGATCGCCGAATCCGGCTCGGACGTGTCGCAGGCAAACGGCCGTTTCTTCCAGTACGACGGTATCGAGCTGAGCTGGTAGGCAGCCGACAACCTGGCGTCGTTAATTCCTGTTTCGCATGATTTTGAACCGACCTGACGCGTGCCCGTGCGGCGGCGCGTCCCCCGCACCCGCCGGCAAAGCGCCGGCGCCCCGCTACGCGGCCTGCTGCGGCCGCTTCATCGACGGCGGCGAAGCCGCGCCGAGCGCACTCGAGTTGATGCGCTCGCGGTACAGCGCGTACGTGCTCGGCGCGACCGACTACCTGCGCGCGACGTGGGCCGCGCGCACCTGCCCGCCCGATCTCGACACCGACCCCGAAGCGCTCGACGCGCCGCGCTGGCTCGGCCTCACGGTCAAGCGCCATACGCCGCTCGACGAACGGCACGCGGAGGTCGAATTCGTGGCCCGCTACAAGGTTGGCGGACGCGCTTACCGGCTCCACGAGACGAGCCGTTTCGAGCGTGACGAGCATGGTTTCTGGCGCTACGTCGACGGCGAAGTAAGTGAACGTTGACAAATAGTTGCTGTGTCAGACGCCGGGTAATTCCCGCATTGCACAACCCGAATTTGTCGGGCTACGATGACCTCGAATTGGTCATGTTGCATGGCAGGGCTTACGAATGGCGTTCAGCAAGGTATTGGTGGGATGGATGGCGGCATGCGCGCTGTCGGCCGCTCAGGCCGGTACGCTGCCGAACGCAAATTCGGGGACGGGTGCCGGCGTCAGCGGGTCGCTCGCCCACGCCGAACGCTTCGACTACGGCGATTCGAACCTGCCGCAGGTCGCCGCCGACCTCAACGAACAGATCCTCCGCATTCCCGCCGACGCAGCGGGCTCCGTCACGCTCGAGGCAACGCTCTTCAAGCCGAACGGCCCCGGCCCGTTCCCCCTCGTCGTCTTCAACCACGGCAAGAACACCGGCGATCTCCATCTGCAGCCGCGCAGCCGGCCGCTCGCGTTCGCGCGCGAATTCGTGCGCCGCGGCTATGCGGTGATCGCGCCGAACCGCCAGGGCTTCGCGGGCTCGGACGGCACGTACCAGCAGGAAGGCTGCAACGTCGGCAAGAACGGCCTCGCGCAGGCGGCCGACGTCGACGCGACGGTGCGCTACATGTCGCGCCAGCCGTATGTCGATGCGTCGCGCATCGTCGTCGCCGGCACGTCGCACGGCGGCCTCGTATCGGTCGCGTACGGCACCGAAGCCGCACCGGGCGTGCGCGGCATCATCAACTTCTCCGGCGGGCTGCGCCAGGACCTCTGCGACGGCTGGCAGAAAAACCTCGTCGACGCGTTCGACCAGTACGGCGCGCACACGGCCGTGCGGTCGCTGTGGCTGTACGGCGACAACGATTCGGTGTGGACGCCGGGGCTCGTCGCGCAGATGCACGACGCGTACGTCTCGCACGGCACGCAGGCCCAGTTCATCGATTTCGGCCGCTACAAGGACGACGCGCACCGGCTGATCGTCGACCGCGACGGCGTGCCCGTGTGGTGGCCGGCCGTCAACGCATTCCTCGCGCAGCTGAACCTGCCGACCTCGGTGCGTTACGCGGTCGCTAATCCGCACGAGCCGAAGGCGAGCGGCTATGCGTCGATCGACTCGGTCAACGCGGTGCCGTATGTCGACGAAGCCGGCCGTGAAGGCTATCGCCGCTTCCTGAACCAGCATCCGAGCCGCGCGTTCGCGGTGTCGTCGGAGGGCGCGTGGTCGTGGGCCGAAGGCGGCGACGACCCGATGGCGCTCGCGCTCGACAACTGCGCGAAGCAAGGCGCGGGCGCGTGCCGGCTGTATGCGGTCAACGACCGGGTCGTGTGGAACACGACGCAGACGGCCGACAACGACGACAGCAACGCACGCGACACCGGTACGCCTGCCCTGGCTTCGCGCTGACGAGCGGCGGCCTTCGCCGCCGTTTTTCGTTTTTCCTCCCCCCTTTCCCATCCCGTCGCGGACGCGCTGCGCGCAGCGTTCGTAGCGGATGTCGCACACGTGGCACGCGACGCATGCCGGTGTGAACGCGCCGGCTCGCCGCGCTCCATCCAGATTCCCTTTGCCGCCTGCTCGTGGTCACGCTTTCCGATCGCACGGGGGCCACATCGTCCCGCGCCGCCCTTTCTCCCTTCGCTCCCCGATTTTTTTGCGCAGTCGCACCGCCCGACCCACGATTTTTTTCAGTTGGGGGGGCTCACTCGAACGTCGTCATCTGCGGTCATTTCCGGACTTCTGAACCGTACCGTCCCGAGCCGCCCCGATCTGCGTCGAACTCCCGTCCGACAAGGCTTTGCGGCGTTTGTAACCGGTAGTGCAACGGGTCGCGGAACACGCTAATCTCAGCGCGTTTCGTGTCCCGCCGCGCGGCATCCCGTCGATGCCGCGCGGCCGTTTTATCCCCCGGAGCCGCCTTGAGTACGCCAGCCACCGACGACTGGGTCGCGCGCAGCCTGCGCGCGGTCTGGCATCCCTGCACCCAGATGAAGCATCACGAGCGCCTGCCGCTCATCCCCGTCGCGCGTGGCGCGGGCGTGTGGCTGTACGACCGTGACGGCCGCCGCTACTTCGACGCGATCAGCTCGTGGTGGGTCAACCTGTTCGGCCATGCGAACCCGGACATCAACGCGGCGCTGAAGGACCAGCTCGACACGCTCGAGCACGCGATGCTCGCCGGCTGCACGCACGAGCCCGCGATCGAGCTCGCGGAGCGGCTGCATGCGCTCACCGCGCGCACGCTCGGCCACGCGTTCTTCGCGTCGGACGGCGCGTCGGCCGTGGAGATCGCACTGAAGATGAGTTTCCACGCGTGGCGCAACCGCGGCCGCGCGAACAAGCAGGAATTCGTCTGCGTAGCGAACAGCTATCACGGCGAGACGATCGGCGCGCTCGGCGTAACCGACGTCGCGCTGTTCAAGGACGCATACGACCCGCTGATCCGCCATGCACACGTCGTCGCGTCACCCGACGCGCGCGGCGCGCAGCCGGGCGAAACGGCCGCCGACGTCGCGGGCCGCGCGCTTGCCGACGTGCGGCGCCTGTTCGTCGAACGCGGCGACCGGATCGCCGCGCTGATCGTCGAGCCGCTCGTGCAGTGCGCGGCCGGCATGGCGATGCACGATCCGTCCTACGTGCGCGGGCTGCGCGCGCTGTGCGACGAATTCGGCGTGCACCTGATCGCCGACGAGATCGCGGTCGGCTGCGGCCGCACCGGCACCTTCTTCGCGTGCGAGCAGGCCGGCGTCTGGCCCGATTTCCTGTGCCTGTCGAAAGGCATCAGCGGCGGCTACCTGCCGCTGTCGCTCGTGCTCACGCGCGACGACGTGTTCGCCGCGTTCTACGACGACGACATGACGCGCGGCTTCCTGCACTCGCATTCGTACACGGGCAACCCGCTCGCGTGCCGCGCCGCGGTTGCAACGCTCGACCTCTTCGCGCGCGACGACGTGCTCGCGGCCAATGCCCGCAAGTCGGCCACGCTGCGTGCCGCGCTGGCGCCGCTCGACGCGCACCCGCAGGTACGCCACCTGCGCGAACGCGGCACGCTGTTCGCATTCGACGTCGCGCTCGACGGCGACGCGGCGCGCGGCTTCTCGCGACGCTTCTTCGAACGCGCGCTGGAACGCGAGCTGCTGCTGCGCCCGATCGGCACGACCGTGTACCTGATGCCGCCGTACGTGATGACCGACGACGACATCGCGTGGCTCGCGCAACGCACGCGCGACACGCTCGATGTGACACTCGCGGAGATCGCACGATGACGCACCCTCTGCTCGACGCGCTGCAACGCGGCCTCGCCGATCTCGACGCTCAAGGGCTGCGCCGCGTGCGCCGCACCGCCGACACCGCGTGCGATGCGCGCATGACCGTCGACGGCCGCGAGATCGTCGGCTTCGCGAGCAACGACTATCTCGGCCTCGCCGCGCATCCGGCGCTCGTCGCCGCGTTCGCCGAAGGCGCGCAGCGCTACGGCTCCGGCAGCGGCGGCTCGCACCTGCTTGGCGGCCATTCGCGTGCGCACGCGACACTCGAGGACGAACTCGCGGGCTTCGCGGGCGGCTTCTCCGACGCGCCGCGCGCGCTGTACTTCAGCACCGGCTACATGGCGAACCTCGCCGCGATGACGGCGCTCACCGCCAAGGGCGCGACGATCTTTTCAGACGCGCTGAACCATGCGTCGCTGATCGACGGCATGCGGCTGTCGCGTGCGAACGTACAGGTCTATCCGCACGCGGACACGGCCGCACTCGCCGCGTTGCTCGAAGCATCGGATGCCGAAACGAAGCTGATCGTCAGCGATACCGTGTTCAGCATGGATGGCGACGTAGCACCGCTCGCCGAACTCGTCGCGCTGGCCGAGCGCCATGGCGCGTGGCTCGTCGTCGACGATGCGCACGGCTTCGGCGTGCTCGGCCCGCAGGGCCGCGGCGCGCTCGCGGCCGCCGCGCTGCGTTCGCCGAATCTCGTGTACGTCGGCACGCTCGGCAAGGCCGCCGGCGTCGCGGGCGCGTTCGTGATCGCGCACGAGACCGTGATCGAATGGATGATCCAGCGCGCGCGCAGCTACATCTTCACGACGGCCGCGCCGCCGGCCGTCGCGCACGCAGTATCCGCGAGCCTGAAGGTGATCGCGGGCGACGAAGGCGATGCGCGGCGCGCGCATCTCGCCGCGCTGATCGAACGCACGCGCGCGCTGCTGCGCAACACGCGCTGGCAGCCGGTCGATTCGCACACGGCCGTGCAGCCGCTCGTGATCGGCAGCAACGACGCGACGCTCACGGCAATGCGCGCGCTCGACGCGCACGGCCTGTGGGTGCCCGCGATCCGGCCGCCGACGGTGCCCGTCGGCACGTCGCGGCTGCGCGTGTCGCTGTCGGCTGCGCATTCGTTCGACGATCTCGCGCGACTCGAAGCCGCGCTGATCGAAGCCAGCGAGGGGGCTGCAGCCTCCGTTGACGCGGCCCCGCGGGAGGCCGCTGCATGACCGCCCCGCTTTCGCTTTTCGTCACGGGCACCGACACCGAAATCGGCAAGACCTTCGTGTCGGCCGCGATGCTGCACGGCTTCGCGCGGCACGGCCTGCGTGCAGCCGCGCTCAAGCCCGTCGCGGCCGGCGCGTATGAACGCGACGGCGTGTGGCGCAACGAGGACGCCGACCAGCTCGACGCGGCCGCGAACGTCGTGCTGCCGCCGGAGCTGCGCACGCCGTTCCTGCTGAAGGCACCGGCCGCGCCGCATATCGTCGCCGCGCGGGAGGGCGTGACGCTCGATATCGACACGATCGTCGCGTGTCATCGCGAAGCGCTGACGCGCGCGGATATCGTCGTCGTCGAAGGCGCCGGCGGTTTTCGCGTACCGATGAACGACACGCAGGACCTGGCTGATCTCGCGGTCGCACTCGGCGTGCCGATCGTGCTCGTGGTCGGCGTGCGGCTCGGCTGCATCAACCACGCGCTACTGACGGCCGACGCGATTGCCGCGCGCGGCCTCAAGCTCGCCGGCTGGGTCGCGAACCACGTCGACCCGGCGATGTCGTTCCCCGACGAGAACGTCGCGACGATGCGCGACTGGCTCGCCCGCGAGCACGGCGCGCCGCTGCTCGGCCGCATTCCGCACATGAGCCCGGCTGCCCCCGAATCCGCCGCGGCGATGCTCGACATCGCCGCGCTCGTCGATACGCTGCGCGCCGCGCAGCATTGACCCAACCGAAACAGCTCCCCCGATCCCCCATCCCCGACCAGGACAGGAAAACGATATGACCCAAGCCCAGACCGCCACCGTGCAACCCGACGCGATTCCCGTGGCCGCTCCGGCCTCGCAACGCTGGCGCGTCGCCGACGTCGTCGCGCTGTTCGAGCTGCCGTTCAACGACCTGATCTTCCGCGCGCAGCAGGTCCACCGCGAGCACTTCGACGCGAACGCAGTGCAGCTGTCGACGCTGCTGTCGATCAAGACGGGCGGCTGCGAGGAAGATTGCGGCTACTGCTCGCAGTCGTCGCACCACGACACGGGCCTGAAGGCCGAGAAGCTGATGGACGTCGACGCGGTGCTCGATGCTGCGCGCACGGCGAAGGAGAACGGCGCGAGCCGCTTCTGCATGGGCGCCGCGTGGCGCAACCCGAAGGAGCGCCACATGCCGGCGCTGACCGAGATGGTGCGCGGCGTGAAGGAACTCGGCCTCGAAACCTGCATGACGCTCGGCATGCTGGAAGACGAGCAGGCGCAGGAACTCGCGAGCGCGGGCCTCGATTACTACAACCACAACCTCGACACGTCGCCGGAGTTCTACGGCCAGGTGATCTCGACGCGCACCTACCAGGACCGCCTCGACACGCTCGACCGCGTGCGTGACGCGGGCATCAACGTCTGCTGCGGCGGCATCATCGGGATGGGCGAATCGCGCCGCGAGCGCGCCGGCCTGATCTCGCAGCTCGCGAACCTGAACCCGTATCCGGATTCGGTGCCGATCAACAACCTCGTCGCGATCGAAGGCACGCCGCTCGAAGGCACCGCGCCGCTCGACCCGTTCGAATTCGTGCGCACGATCGCGGTTGCGCGGATCACGATGCCGAAGGCCGTCGTACGCCTGTCGGCCGGCCGCGAGCAGCTCGACGACGGCCTGCAGGCAATGTGCTTCCTCGCGGGCGCGAACTCGATGTTCTACGGCGACCAGCTGCTGACGACGAGCAACCCGCAATCGCAGAAGGATCGTGCGCTGTTCGAGCGCCTCGGTATCCGCTCGAGCGACGCGGACGCGATGTCGGCGAACGCGTAAGCGGCAGCACGGCCTGCCAACGAAAAAGCCGGGGCATGCCCCGGCTTTTTTTCGTCCGCGCGCGCCACTCAGACCATGCCGCCCAGCGCGCGCGGCTCCATGAACGTGTGCCGGAAGTAGTCGCGCACCGCGTGCATCGCGGGGCTCAGCTCGATGTTCTTGCGCCACGCGAGGCCGACGCTCATCGGCGGTACCGGGTCGCGCAGCACGATCGTCTCGATACGCCGCCCTTCGAGCGACCACGGGCGATACACCATGTCGGACAGGATCGCGACGCCGCTGCCGTTCGCGACCATGCTGCGCACGGCCTCGACCGACGACGTGCGCAGGATCACGTTCGGCCGGTACGGCGTCTCGTTCCAGTAGCGCAGCGCCGTCTGTCCGGCCTCGTCGACCGTCAGCATCACGAACGGCTCGTGTGCGACCTCCGCGAACGTGACGCTCTCGCGCCTGAGCAGCGGATGATGCGCGCCGACCCACAGCCGGCGCACCGAATGGATCACCGGCTCCAGCACGAGCTCGGGATTCGACACGTTCGACGTGAGCAGCACGGCCATGTCGTAGCGGCCCGCGATCAGCCCTTCCTCGATCGACTCGCGGTTCAGTTCATGCAGGTGGATCGTCAGGCGCGGATAGAGCGTATTCAACCGCAGCACGTGATGCGGCAGGAAATAGCCGAGCACCGTGTAGCTCGCGGCGATCGCGAGCGTGCCGGTCAGCGTGCTTTCGAGGTTCGGGATCCGCATCGCCTCGTCGACCGACGACAGGATCGTGTACGCGTGATTCAGGAAGCGCCGCCCCGTGTCGGTGAGCGTCACACCCGACGGCGTGCGCAGAAAGAGCTGCGTGCCGAGGCTGTCCTCCAGCTCCTTGATCGCGCTCGTTACGGCCGACTGCGAAATAGTGAGCTGGATCGCGGCCTGCGAGATCTGGCCGAGCTCGGCGGTCGCGACGAAGTACTTGAGCTGTCTGAGGGTCAGGGCCATGGTCGAGGGAAAACTGATGGGCATGCGATAAACATCATATCAACCATGCGGCGCCCATCAACCGGGCTGCGTGAAAACCCTGCCACCGCTGCTCCGGCGGCCCTTGGCGGTCGCTTTCCGGGATATCGAAAAAATCGATATGCCTGCATATAAAAATAGAACTTTTTTGACGCAACCCACGCGGCTAACCTGCGTTCAACACGGTTTCGGCATGCGCCACGACGCACGCGAACCGGAGAACCTGGAGGAGTACACCGTATGAGGAAGCACAGCGTCGACCTGAACTCCGACATGGGAGAGGGCTTCGGCCCGTGGACGATCGGCGACGGCGTCGACGAGCAGATCATGCCGCTCATCAGCTCGGCGAACATCGCCACCGGTTTTCATGCCGGCGATCCGAACATCATGGCGCGCACGGTGCAGCTCGCGCGCGACGCCGGCGTCGGAATCGGCGCGCATCCGGGCTTTCGCGATCTGGTCGGCTTCGGCCGCCGCACGATCACCGAAACGCCGCAGGCGCTCGTCCACGACATCCTGTACCAGCTCGGCGCGTTGCGCGAGTTCGCGCGCCTGAACGGCGTGAGCCTGCAGCACGTCAAGCCGCACGGCGCGCTCTACATGCATGCGGCAGCCAACGAAGCGTTCTCGCGGCTGCTGATCGAGACGCTGCAGCGCGTCGACCCCGGCCTGTGGCTGTACTGCATGGAGGCGTCGGTCACCTATCGCGTGGCAATGGAGTACGAACAGCCGGTGATCCGCGAGTTCTACGCCGACCGCGACTACGACCGCAGCGGCTCGATCGTGTTCACGCGCCGCGTCGGCCGCCTCGACCCGCAGCAGATCGCCGACAAGGTGCTGCGCGCGTGCATCGACGGCAAGGTGCGCACGATCGACGGCGACGATATCGACATCGATTTCGATTCGGTCTGCATCCACAGCGACACGCCGGGCGCGCTCGACCTCGTGCGCGCGACGCGCCACGCGCTGATTCGCGAAGGCATCCGGACCGCCGGGCCGCGACCGCTCGCCGCCCATCACTGAACCCGATTCAAGGAGACGCCAGATGGCATTGCACGATATCGTCAGCCCGTTGCCGGGCACGTTCTACCGGCGCCCGTCGCCCGATGCGGCCTACTACGTCGCGATCGACGCGACGGTTGCCGCGGGCGCCGTGGTCGGCCTCGTCGAAGTGATGAAACAGTTCACCGAGATCGAAGCCGACGCGGCCGGCCGCGTCGTCGAGCTGCTCGTCGAGGACGGCGAACCGGTCGACGCGGGCCAGGTACTGATGCGGATCGAGGGGTGACGCGATGAAGCCGGCAACCTCCCCCGACACGTTCTATCGCCCGTCGCGGATCAAGACCGTGCTGGTCGCGAATCGCGGCGAGATCGCGGTGCGCGTGATCCGCGCGGCGCGCGAACTCGGCATGCGCGCGGTCGCCGTGGTCAGCGACGCCGACCGCGACAGCCTCGCCGCGCGCATGGCCGACGAGGCGATCCACATCGGCTCGTCGCATGCAGCGAAAAGCTATCTGAATCCCGCCGCGATCCTCGACGCCGCGCGGCAATGCGGCGCGGACGCGATCCATCCCGGCTACGGCTTCCTGTCCGAAAATGCCGCGTTCGCCGCGCAGGTCGAGGCGGCGGGGCTGATCTTCGTCGGGCCGGATTCGCAGGTGATCGCGACGATGGGCGACAAGGCGCGCGCCCGTGACACCGCGCGGCGCGCGAACGTGCCGACGGTGCCCGGCAGCGACGGCGTCGTACAGTCGCTCGACGAGGCCCGCGCAGTCGCCGCGCGCATCGGCTATCCGATCATGATCAAGGCGGCCGCGGGCGGCGGCGGGCGCGGCATCCGCGTCGCGCACGACGCCGCGCAGCTCGACGCCGAGCTGCCGCTCGCGCAGCGCGAGGCGCAGGCCGCATTCGGCGACGGCGGCGTCTATCTCGAACGCTTCATCGCGCGCGCCCGGCACATCGAGGTGCAGGTGCTCGGCGACGGCCGCGACGTCATCCATCTGTTCGAGCGCGAATGCTCGCTGCAGCGACGCCGCCAGAAGATCCTCGAGGAAGCGCCGTCGCCGTCGCTCACGCCGGCGCAGCGCGACGCGCTGTGCACGTCGGCCACGCGCCTCGCGCGCGAAGTCGGCTATCGCAGTGCCGGCACGCTCGAATACCTGTTCGACGACGCGCGCGGCGAGTTCTACTTCATCGAGATGAACACACGCATCCAGGTCGAGCATCCGGTGACCGAGGCGATCACCGGCATCGACCTCGTGCGCGAGACGCTGCGCATCGCCGACGGCGAGCCGCTGCGGTTCGCGCAGCCGGACATCGCGATGCGCGGCGCGGCGCTCGAATGCCGGATCAACGCGGAAGATCCGCTGCAGGATTTTCGTCCGAATCCCGGCCGGATCGACGAACTGGTGTGGCCGACCGGCCCCGGTGTGCGCGTCGATTCGCTGCTCTATCCGGGTTACGTCGTGCCGCCGTACTACGACTCGCTGCTCGCGAAGCTGATCGTGCACGACGAGAGCCGCGCGGCCGCGCTGCGGCGCCTGTCTCGCGCACTCGGCGAACTGCACGTCGGCGGTGTGAAGACCACCGCGCCGCTGCACGCGGCGCTGCTCGCGGACGACGACGTGCGCGCGGGCCGCTATCACACGAATTTTCTCGAAGCATGGATGCCGCAATGGCGCGAGGCCGCGACGGCCGCCGCCCGGCAGCCCGAAACCGCGGACGCCGCGCGCGTCGGGGAGGCCCTGTGACGACCCGTTATACGTTCGGCGGCGACGAGTTCGTGTTCGTCGAGATCAGCGAGGCGATGTCGCTCGACGCCTTCTTCAAGGGCACGGCGATCACGCGCGAGCTGCAGCGGCGCGCGGTGCCGGGCATCACCGAGATCTGCCCGGCGAATGCGTCCTACCAGGTGCGCTACGACCCGGACGTGATCGAGCCCGACGCGCTCGTCGCGCTGCTGAAGACGATCGAGGCCGAGGTCGGCGACGCACCGCTCGAACTCGACACGCGCATCGTCGAGGTGCCGGTGCTCTACAACGACCCGTGGACGCACGAGACGCTGATGCGGTTTCGCGAGCGTCACCAGGACCCGTCGTCGACCGATCTCGAATATGCGGCGCGGATCAACGGCAAGCGCGACATCGACGATTTCATCGCCGCGCACTCGGGTTCGCCGTGGTTCGTGTCGATGGTCGGCTTCGTCGCGGGCCTGCCGTTCATGTACCAGATGGTCGAGCGCGAACGCCAGCTCGAAGTGCCGAAATACCTGCGGCCGCGCACCGACACGCCGAAGCTGACGGTCGGCCACGGCGGCTGCTTCGGCTGCATCTATTCGGTGCGCGGCGCGGGCGGCTACCAGATGTTCGGCGTGACGCCGGCGCCGATCTTCGATCCCGCGCAGCGGCTCGACTACCTGCGCGATTTCATGGTGTTCTTCCGGCCCGGCGACATCGTGAAGTTCCAGCCGATCGATCGCGACGCCTATGACGCCGCGGTGGCGGCCGTCGAAGCGGGCACGTTCTCGCTGCGCGTGCGCCCCGTGAAATTCTCGCTCGACGCGTTCCTGCGCGATCCCGATGCGGTCAACCGTTCTCTCGTCGAGGTGCTGCATGCCAGCTGACGCGCACAACCTGATCGAGGTCATCAAGCCCGGCCTCGCGACGTCGGTCCAGGATACGGGCCGGCAAGGCTACTACCACGTCGGCATCCCGCCGTCGGGCTCGCTCGACCAGTACGCGTCGCGCGCGGCAAACCTGCTGGTCGGCAATCCCGAACAGGCGGCCGTGCTTGAATGCACGCTGCTCGGCCCGGAGCTGCTGTTCCATGCGGACGCACTCGTCGCCGTCACGGGCGCCGAGATGACACCGAAGATCGACGGCGTCGGGCAGTGCTGCAACATCGCGCTGCGCATCCGTGCGGGCAGCGTGCTGTCGTTCAACTACGTGAAGGGCGGTGCGCGGGCCTACGTGGCCGTCGCGGGCGGCATCGACGTGCCGGTCGTGCTCGGCAGCCGCTCGACCTACGCGCTCGGCGCGATCGGCGGCCACGCGGGCCGGCGCCTGCAGAAGGGCGACCGGCTGCCGATCGGCGCCGCACGCGGCATGCATCGCGAAGGGCGCGAGCTGCCGGCGGCGGTCGTCCGGCCGCTCGACAGCCAGGTCGAACTGCGCGTGCTGACGGGCCTGTACCACTACCGGCTCACCGACGCATCGGCGCACACGTTCTTCGACGACGAATGGACGGTCGCGCCCGAAGCCGACCGCATCGGCTACCGCTACAAGAACGGGCGAGCGCTGCAGTTCCGGCCGCGCGAACAGCCGTTCGGCGCGGGCGCCGATCCGTCGAACATCGTCGACGCGTGTTATCCGATCGGCTCGATCCAGGTGCCGGCCGGGCTCGAGCCGATCATCCTGCACCGCGACGCGGTGTCGGGCGGCGGCTACGCGACGATCGGCACCGTCATCAGCGCCGACATGGACCTGATCGGCCAGATGCAGCCGAACCATCGCGCGCGCTTCGTGCGCGTGACGATGGCCGATGCGCTCGCGGCGCGCCGCGAGTACCAGCGGCGCCTCGCGCTGCTGCGCGCCGTGCTGCAGGACTGAGCGCCGGACGCCCGGCCATCGTGCCGGGCGCCGTTCGCCGCCCTCCGCTTTCATCCTTCGCTTTCGTTTCCCGCCCGCGCGGCCGCGCGCCGCGCGGCGGGGACGCTTGCGCGCCGTTTCTGCCGGACCGGTTGCCCGCCCGACGTCGGGGCAACCCTGCGGACCGCACGTGCCGCGGCCCAGACGTCGTCCGCTGTTTTGCTCATCAAGGAGCACGATCATGGCCAACCTTGCACAGGCCCGCACCGACGAGGATCTCGACCTGTCGACGCTCGCCATTCCCGATCACGCGCGCATGCCGCCCTTTTCGCTGACGATGGCGTGGTGGGCCGTCTGCAGCGCGGTGTTCTACATCGTCGTCGGCGCGACGCTCGCGCTCACCTACGGCGCACGCAACGCGCTGATCGGCATGGCGCTGTCGGTGGTGTCGTACGGCGCCGTCAATTCGATCATCAGCCGCTATGCGATTCGCACCGGCCTGTCGGTCGCGCTGTTCTCGCGCGTGCTGTTCGGCAGCGCGGGGGCCGCACTCGCGACGCTGATCTTCTTCGCGACGGCGATCTACTACGCGGTGTTCGAGGGCTCGGTGATCGCGGTCGCCGCGCATCACCAGTTTCCGGCGCTCGACTACAAGTGGGCCGCGCTGATCGTCGTCTGCTACAGCGTGCCGCTCGTGTTCGGCAGCGTGCAGCACTGGCTCGACAAGTTCAACGGCGTGCTGCTGCCGTTCTACCTGCTCGGGCTGCTCGCGGCGGTCGGGCTCGCGACGGCCGAGTACGGCTATCACGCCGCATGGCTCGATTTCGGGCCCGCGGGCGGCGCACCGGCCGGCGGCTGGTGGCAATGCTTCGTCTACTACATGGGCGTATGGGTGCTGATGATGTTCACGTTCGACTACGCGCGCTTCGGCCGCAAGGAGGACGCCCGCTATCACGGCCGCTTCAACTTCGGGATGCCGTTCTATCTCGTCACGTTCCTCGTCAACGGCGCGGCCGGCATCTATCTCGTCAGCACGATTCCCGGGCTCGGCACGCTGTCGGAAGTGTCGGTCGTGCTCGCGCTGCTGAAACTGATGGGCGTGTGGGGGCTGCTGTTCGTGTGGGTCACGCAGTCGCGCATCAACACCGCGAACTACTACCTCGCGACCGTCAACATGCAGGCGTTCTTCCAGAAGGTCGCCGGGCTGCGCGCGCCGAAGTTCGTGTGGGCGCTCGTGGTCGGCGCGGTCGTCTATGCGCTGATGATGGCCGACATCTTCTCGCGGATCCTGCAGGCGCTCGCGTACCAGGGCATCTTCGTCGTCGCGTGGGTCGGTGTCGCGCTCGCGCACATCCTGTCGGCGCGCTACGGGCAGCTCGTCGGCGACGATGTCGAATGCCGCGACGCGCATGTGCCGGTGTTCAACCCGGGCGGGCTGACCGCGTGGTTCGCGGGCGCGTTCGCGGGGCTCGCACTGAACCAGGCGACCGGGTTCGCCGCATCGCTGTCGGCGCCGGCGACCTTCGTCGTGTCGTGGGTCGTCTATCGCGCGCTGCTCGGCACCGCGAAGCGGACCTGGTTCGTGCGGAATACGTGACGCGGCCGCGCCCGTGGCGGCACAGCACGGCACGGCACGGCACGGCACGGCACGGCACGGCACGGCAGCAGCTTAGCCGATCGTCTGCACCGGGTTGCCCTGCGCGTCACGGATCACCGTCTTCTCGACCCGCCAGCGCACGCCGTCGAGCCCGTCGACCGCATACTCACCGGCGCGCGGCTGCAGCGTGCGCGCCAGCGCCTGCACCGTCGCGTCGGTGAGCCGCAGCGTCAGCGTGCCGTCCTCGTCGGTCACGCCGTTCGCGTCGCCGTGCACGAACCGTACCGCGCCGTCGTGGCCCACCAGCCGGAACGGCCGGTCGAACGGCAACCGCAGCGGCAGCAGCGTGACGAGTTCGTCCACCTGCCGCGCGCCGACGGTGATGTCGATCACGGACGCACGCAGCAGCCGCTTGCGCGTTTCCCATCCGAGCACGTCGGTGAACAGGTAGCCGCTCGACGAGCCATCGCGCTGCGTGCCGGCGTCGACCTGCTCGCGCACGTCCGCGCGCTCGAGCAGCGACGCTCGGTCGAGATCGGTCACCCAGAGCGGCATGTGCGGCGCCAGCGTGTCGAGCAGCGAGCGCGTGCGCCAGCGCTTCGCGGCACGCTCCTCGTCGAGCGTCAGCCCGACAATCTGCAGGAACGCCAGGCGGCCGTGCGGCGTATCGATCGCCGGCAGCTCCGGATCGAATGCGAAACCCATCGAGCAGAGCTGCGTGCCGGAATCGAGCGCGATCGGGCCGTTGGCCGTCATCCAGTGGCCGTCGTCGAATGCGTTGCCGCTCTCGAACACGTAGCGCGCAAGATTCTGCAGGAAGCTGAACACCCAGTTCGGCGGCTCTTCGTCGGCGGTGCCGCAGGCGACGCGCATCGTCAGCTCGAAGCCGAAGCCGCTGACGGCCGGATCGTCCGACTCCTTCGCATACAGCTCGGAGAGCCCGTATGTGACGAAATGCCAGTGCGGCACGGGTTCCGCGCGCTTCCACACGCTGATCCCGTCGAGCGGATCGCGGCCGCCGAGCCGCCACTTCAGCAGCGTGGCGTAGTGCTTCGGCTCCTGCCCCGGATAGACGCGTGCGAGCGCGCCGTCGATCGCGTCCCAGCCCGGCGCGCTGTCGTCGGCTGCGCCGTCCTGCGGGTCGTGTGATGCATCCGTCATGTGGCCCTCTCTCCCGGGCGGTGTCCCGGTGTGTGGTGTCGGTGCGCGCGGTGGCGGCCTGCAGGCCGCCGTGTGCGTCACACGTGCGCCGCCGCGCCGTCGATCGCCGCGCGCACGCGCTCGACGAGTGGTTGATCGACCGGTGCCAGCACCTCGCCGCGCGGCCGCACGCCCGAGCCGAAATGCACCGCGCGTACGCCGGTCGCGCGGACGAAATCGCCGACCGCGTCGATCGTGAGCCCCGAGCCTGCCAGCACCGTGCAGGTCGAACCGGCCGCCTGCCGCGCGAGCCGTGTGATCGTCGCGACCGCGTCGAGCACCGACGGATGGCCGCCCGACGTCAGCACGGACGTGACGGCCGGCACGCGCAGCAGCGCGTCGAACGCGGCGTTGAGATCGCGCGCGACGTCGAACGCGCGGTGGAACGTGAGCGAACGGCCGTCGGCGGCGGCCGCGACGCGGGCCAGTGCGCCGAGATCGACGTCGCCGTGCGCGTCGAGCGCGCCGAACACGACGCCGTTCGCACCGGCCGCGACCGCCGCGCGCACGTCGCGTTCGATCACGCGCAGGTCGTCGGCGTCATAGACGAACGACCGGCTGTGCGGCCGCACGATCACGTTGACGGGAATCGGCACGGCGGCCACGACGGCCTCGATCAGGCCGACGCTCGGCGTCAGCCCGCCTTCGGTAATCGCGGTCACGAGCTCGAGGCGGTCGGCGCCCGCACGGGCGGCGGCCTTCGCATCGCCGACGGTCGTGGCGATCACTTCGAGGAGGACGGAAGAAGCGGCGTTTCGGTTCATGGGCGGCCCGCGAATCGTCAGGACAATTCGCGCATCCTAGCCGAGCCGCGTGACGGACGCCAGCGTGCCGGGCGCCGCGCCGTCAGCCGCGTCGCGCGAGCCAGATGCCGATGAGCGCGGACAGGCCGGTCACCACGGCGCCGGGTGCGAACCGGAACATCCGCACGTTCATGTCCACGCCCTGCTGCTGCATCACGTCGACGAACCCCGGCGCGAGCAGGAACGTCACCCAGCCGATCATCCCGAACGCGGTGGTCGCGGTCGCGATGAGCAGCGCGATGCCTGCGCCGCGCGCGCGTGGCCGGAACGCGCCGGCGAACGCACCGACGGACAGGAACACGGCCGACAACACGAACAACACCGCAACGAACACGAGCATCGCCCCCGTATGGCCGAGCTTCATGAACGCCATCATCTGCGCGGTGATCACGCACATGCCCGCGATCGTGAACAGCACGATCGCGAGCGCGTTGCGCACGAAGCTCATGCGTTCGCCTGGAAATACGCGGTCGCGGGGCGCCGGAACAGCAGGTAGACGAACAGTGCGAACAGCAGGAAACCCGGAATCAGCACCGCGAACATCGACGCCGGCATGTTGATGAACGAGAACGCGAAGCTGAACACGGATATCGCGATGTAGGTCTTGCGCGACCATTCGCGGCCCTTGAGGATCGCGATGCCGATCACGACGTTCACGACTTCGATGATCACGCTGATGCCGAGCGTCGCCCAGACAGGCAGCAGGTAGTGCGACAGCAGCGCCTGGGTGGTCGGCATGCCGATCGTGAATGGCGTGTAGATGCCCGTGATCGCGTTGGTCACGATGATGATCCACGCGAGAATGGTCAGCGAAATCGGTCTTTTCATTGTGTTTTCCTCTTTATTCGCCGCCATGGTTGGCCCCCGGGACGGCGCGCGCGGTCACGATGGCCGCGGTCGCGCCATTGTCGGGGAAGCGTGCGGCGAACGCAACGGCCGGCCCGCGACGCCCGCCTCGCTCACCCTGCTCGCCGCCTGCGATGTGCTCGGCGCTAGCCGGCGTCCGCTTCGTCGTCGCCCCAGTCGATATCGCCGCACAGCACGCGCTGCGCATCTCCGACGCGCACGGCCACCGACAGCGTCACGCACGGCTGCGCCTCGTTGATCGACAGGTATGGCCGGGTGACTTGCACGCGCCCCGGCTCGGCGATCGCCGAGCGGAAATACGGCCGGCGCAGCCAGTTCGCGCCCTGCGCGTCCGCCAGCGGCGAAAAGCGCGCCTCGGCGAGCGCGCGGTCGGCGCGCAGCACGACGTTGCGGCCCGACTGGCGGCCGTGCGCGTCGAGCAGGAAGCAGCGCGCGGCCGCGTCGAGCGCGAGGAAGTTCCAGCACACCTCGTCGAGCGGCTCGCCGGCCGCGAGACGCTCGGCCGCGCGCTCGAACGCGCGCAGGTACGGCGCGAGGCGCTGCGCATCGCGCCGCTCGCGCGCTTCGGTCTGCTGGCGAAAACGCTCGGTCAGCTCGCCGATGCAGCCCGTCGCGGCCGCGCTGTCGGGCAGCCCCGGCGCCGGCCGGCCGAAGTAGTAGCCCTGCACGAAATCGGCCTCGCACGATAGCGCGATCTGCGCCTCGTGCTCGGTCTCGATGCCCTCGACGAGCACCAGCTTGCCGGCCTCGTGCAACAGCGTCACGAGCCCGTGCAGGATCGCGGTGAGCCCTGTCCGGTGTGCCGCGTGCGACAGCATGATCCGGTCGAGCTTCACGATGTCCGGGTTCAGTTGCCAGATCCGCTCGAGATTCGAGTGGCCCGCGCCGAAATCGTCGAGCGCGATCAGGAAGCCGTGCGTGCGGAATTCGCGCACGGCCTCGGCAAGCCGCTCGACGTCCTCCGCGCGCTGTTCGAGCACTTCGAGCACGATGCGGCGCGGCGGCATGCCGAGCCGCTTCAGGTTCGCGAGCAGCGCCGCCGCCTGGAACGGGTCGGTGAGCACGCCCGGATGCACGTTGAGGAACAGCCACTCGCGCTCGGCGCCGAGCAGCGCGAAGTTCTCGAGATGCAGCGCCTGCGCGAGCCGGTCGAGCTGCAGCAGTTCGCCCTGGCGCGCGGCTTCGCCGAACACGTCGAGCGGCGACACGGCGCGGTCGAGCGCATCGTGCGCACGCAACAGCGCCTCGTAGCCCACCGCACGCTGGTGCGACAGGCTGAAAATCGGCTGGAACACGGTCGTGAGCGTCAGGTCGCGGTGCTGCGTCGCCAGGCGTTCGAGGCCGGAACTCACCTCCCGCTCGAACCGGTACGGCGACGCGGCGGCCGGACGCTCCTGTTGCACGATCGTCATACCTTCCTCCTGCTAATGCCTTCGAACGCGGCGCCCGGCGAAGCGAACGGCGCGTGCAATGTCATGGTTGGACCCTCGGTTGCCCGGTCGAAGCCGGACGGCTGACCAGCATCAAGCAAGCTCCGTGCAAGGCGCGCACAACCCATACTCCGCGCGGGCGCACCGGGCAGCCGCACCATCGTGGCACACGCACGACGCACCATTTTCGTGCGCACGCACCGGCCGCTCGAACGCACCCGTCACGCTGTCACGCTACACTCCGTACGATCGTTTCATTCCCCGTATTCGCCGTATCGATGGAAATCGTCTTCACCGTCCTGATCCTGCTGCTGACCGTCGCGCTGTCCGGCGCCGTCACGCGCATCCTGCCGTTCCAACTGCCGTTGCCGCTGATGCAGATCGCCTTCGGCGCGATGCTCGCGTGGCCGAAGCTGAACCTGCACGTCACGTTCGATCCCGAAATCTTCATGCTGCTGTTCATTCCGCCGCTGCTGTTCGCGGACGGCTGGCGGATTCCGAAGCGCGAGCTGTACCTGCAGCGCCGCGCGATCCTGATGCTCGCATTCGGGCTCGTATTCATGACGGTACTCGCAGTGGGCTACTTCGCGCACTGGCTGATACCCGAGTTGCCGCTGCCGATCGCGTTCGCGCTCGCGGCCGTGCTGTCGCCCACCGACGCGGTCGCGCTGTCGGGCATCGCAGGAAAGGGCCGGATCCCGCCGCAGTTGATGCACATCCTCGAGGGCGAGGCGCTGATGAACGACGCGTCGGGCCTCGTCGCGCTGAAATTCGCGATCGCGGCCGCGCTGACGGGCATGTTCTCGCTGCGCGACGCGTCGGTCACGTTCGTGATCGTCGCGGCCGGCGGGCTCGCCACGGGCGCGATCGTGTCGTGGGTGTTCAGCGCGCTGTCGACGCGCTTCCTGAACGCCGAGCAGGAAGGCGATCCGGCCCCCGGCATCGTGATGACGCTGCTCGTGCCGTTCGCGGCCTACCTGTTCGCCGAGCACCTCGACCTGTCGGGCGTGCTGGCGGCCGTGTCGGCCGGGATGATGATGAATTACACGAGCTTCTCGCGCAAAAGCACCGTTGCATCGCGCGTACGCGCCGAAAGCACGTGGGCGATGATCGAGTTCGTGTTCAACGGCATGGTGTTCATCATGCTCGGGCTGCAGCTGCCGCACATCATCGGCCGCACGCTCGTCGACGCGCACCACACGAGCGACGCGCTCGTCGGCCGGATGATCTTCAACGTCTGCGCGATGATGCTCGCGCTGTACGCGATCCGCTTCCTGTGGGTCTGGCTGCTGCGCTGGATCGCGAGCCGTCGCGCCGCGCGCCAGGGCCTCGCCGGCACGATGGCCGGCATCCGCACGATCGCGGTGATGACGGTCGGCGGCGTGCGCGGCGCGGTCACGCTCGCCGGCGTGCTGTCGATTCCGGTCGCGCTGTCCGACGGCGTGCCGCTGCCGGGCCGCGACACGGCGATCTTCGTCGCGTCGGCCGTGATCCTCGGCTCGCTCGTCGTCGCGGTGGTCGGCCTGCCGCTGCTGCTGCGCGGCGTGCGTTCGTCGCGCAGCCCGCTCGGCGACGAGGAACGCGCCGCGCGCGCGGCCGCCGCGCAGGCCGCGATCCGCGCGATCGACTCGTCGCACGACGCGATCTCGGCCGATCTCGACGAATCGGGTGCCGCGCGCTGCGCGGACATCTCCGCACGCGTGATGGACCAGTACCGCCGCCGCCTCGCGACGCTCGCCGAGGACGGCCCCGCGCCGCGCGCCGAAGCGAAGCAGGCCGAAACGATGGAACTGCAGATGCGGATCGCGGCCGTGCGCGCGGAACGCTCCGCGCTGTACCGGCTGCGCAGCGACAGCAAGATTTCCGACGAGACGCTGACTAAGCTGCTCCGCGAGATCGACCTGTCTGAAACCGCGCTGTCGACGCGCAAGAAAGGCATTCTCTAAAGGGGCCGGCCGCTGCCTATACTCAGCAGCGGCCGCCCAATAAAAAACGGCGACGCACAAGCGTCGCCGTTTTCACATCCGCCCGCGCCTCGCGTTACTTCGCGACGACGACCGGAATCCCCTTCAGCATGCCCGCACCCTTCATCTCGTCGAGCGCGTGCTGCACGGCCACGCTCGTTGCCCCATCGATACCGAGTTGCAGCGCGAGCTCGCGCTCCGCGCGCTTCACGCCGGCCAGGTTGCGCACCTTCACGTGACCGAAGCCGCGTACGCGGGCGTGCAAGTCGGCCAGCTGCGTGACTTGCGCTGCATTGCCCGCCGTCATTGCGGCGAACGCACGCGCAAGCGTCGTCTCGTAGTCGTCGGCAAGCGCGCGCTCCATCTTGCGCTCGACGGTGCGGCCGAACGGATCGAGCCACGTGCCGCGCAGGCTGCGCACGCGCGCCATCATGCCGAACACCGGCCACATCCACTGGCCGAACACGCGCTTCTTCGGTGCGCTGCCGTCGCTGCCGGCCTTCGCGACCGTCGGCGGCGCGAGGTTGAACTTCACGCGATAAGCTTGCCCCGGCACGCCTTCGAACTGCGCTTCGAGCGCCGTGCGGAAGGCGTCGTCCGTGTAGAGGCGCGCGACCTCGTATTCGTCCTTCACCGCGAGCAGCCGGTAGAACGTCGTCGCGACCGCGCGCGTCAGCGCGTCGTCGCCCTTCGCGCGCGCCGCGCTCACGAGCGCACGGTAGCGCTCGACATAACGAGCGCCGCCGTACGCGTCGAGCCGCGCTTCACGATCGGCGATCAGCTCGGCGAGCGTCTCCGGCGCGGCATGCGCGGCCACCGTGTGACGCGCGTTCCACAACGCATCGAGGCCCGCCGCGTCTCCCGCCGCCATCCGGCCGATCGAGAACGCGAGCTTGTTCATCGGCACCGCGACGTTGTTCAGCTCGATCGCGCGCATCATCGCCGCGAGCGACACCGGCACGAGGCCGAGCTGCCATGCATAGCCGAGCATCAGGATGTTCGCGCCGATCGAGTCGCCGAGGAACTTCGCGGCGAGCGCCTGCGCGTCGCAGCTCGACAGGTAGCCGTCGCCGGCCGCGTGATGCATCTTCTCGAGCAGCGCGTCCGCATGCAGGTTCGCGTCGGGGTTCTGCACGAACGACGCGTTCGGGATCCGATGCGTGTTGACGACGATCCGCGAACGCTCGTGACGCACCGTCTGCAGCGCCTCGGCGCTCGCGCCGACGACCATGTCGCACGCGAGCAGCACGTCGGCCTGCTGCGTGTCGATGCGCACCTGGTTGAGCCACCGGTCGCTCGACGCGATCCGCACGAACGACAGCACCGAGCCGCCCTTCTGCGCGAAGCCCATGAAGTCGAGCACCGACGCGCTCTTGCCTTCGAGGTGCGCGGCCATGCTGATCAGCGCGCCGACCGTCACGACGCCCGTGCCGCCGACACCCGTCACGAGCATGTCGAACGGCGCCGCGTCGAGATGCGTCGCCGGCACCGGCAGCGCACCGACGCGCGCGGCGAGCGCCGCTTCATCGAACGCGGCACCCGCGGCCTTCTTCAGCGCCGCGCCTTCGAGCGTCACGAAGCTCGGACAGAAGCCGTTCACGCACGAATAGTCCTTGTTGCACGACGACTGGTCGATGCGGCGCTTGCGGCCGAGCGGCGTCTCGAGCGGCTCGACCGACAGGCAGTTCGACTGCACGCCGCAGTCGCCGCAGCCTTCGCACACCGCGTCGTTGATGAACAGCCGCTTGTCCGGGTCGGGGAATTCGCCTTTCTTGCGGCGGCGGCGCTTCTCGGCCGCGCAGGTCTGGTCGTAGATCAGCACGGTGACGCCCGGCGTCTCGCGCAGCTCGCGCTGCACCGTGTCGAGTTCGCTGCGGTGATGGAACGTCGTGCCCGTCGGGAACTGGCCGTGATGGCCGTCGTACTTCTCCGGCTCGTCGGACACGACGACGAAGCGCGACACGCCTTCCGCCTCGACCTGCCGCGCGATCTGCGGCACCGAGATGCTGCCGTCGACCGGCTGGCCGCCCGTCATCGCGACCGCGTCGTTGTAGAGGATCTTGTACGTGATGTTCGCTTTCGCGGCGACCGCCTGGCGGATCGCGAGGATGCCCGAGTGGAAATAGGTGCCGTCGCCGAGGTTCTGGAACACGTGCTTCGTGTTGGTGAACATCGCGTGCGCGGCCCAGTCGACACCCTCGCCGCCCATCTGGATCAGCCCCGTCGTGTCGCGCTCCATCCACGACGCCATGAAGTGGCAGCCGATGCCGGCCTGCGCGATCGAGCCTTCCGGCACCTTCGTCGACGTGTTGTGCGGGCAGCCCGAGCAGAAGTACGGCGTGCGCTTCACGGCGTCCGCCTCGTTCGACAGGATCTGCGGCGCGACGAGATCGACGACGCGTTCGCGGCGGTCGAGCGCCGGCTTGTGGCGCGCGAGCCAGTCGGCGAACACCGGCAGGATGCGCGACGGGCGCAGTTCACCGAGCTCGGACAGCAGGCAGGCGCCGGCGGCGTCGTGCTTGCCGAGCACGCGCGGGCGCGCACCTTCCGTGCGGTTGTACAGGTAGTCCTTGATCTGCTGCTCGATGACCGGGCCCTTCTCCTCGATCACGAGCACTTCGGCGAGGCCGTCGACGAAGGTTTCGATGCGCGTCATCTCGAGCGGATACGACAGGCCGACCTTGTAGATCCGCACGCCGGCCGCGTCGAGGTCGGCCACCGTCAGGTCGAGGCGGCGCAGTGCCTCCATCAGGTCGAGGTGCGCCTTGCCGCAGGTCACGATGCCGACGTTCGCCTGCGCGCTCGGCGCGATCCACTTGTCGATGCTGTGGGTGCGCGCGAAATGGCGCACCGCGTCGAGCTTCGCCGCGAGGCGCGCTTCGATCGTGAGGCTCGGCAGGTCCGGCCAGCGGTTGTGCAGGCCGCCTGCCGGCGGCGTGAAACCTTCAGGCGCCGGCCACTGCGTCTGCAACGCGTCGAGGTCGACGGTCGAGCCCGACTCGACCGTTTCGGAGATCGCCTTGAAACCGACCCACGCGCCCGAGTAGCGCGACAGCGCCCAGCCGTACAGGCCGAATTCGAGCATGTCGGCGATGTTCGCCGGGTTCACGACCGGCATGTGCCACGCGATCATCGCGAAGTCGCTCTGGTGCGGCATCGACGACGACACGCAGCCGTGGTCGTCGCCCGCCACCACCAGCACGCCGCCATGCGGCGACGAACCGTACGCGTTGCCGTGCTTCAGCGCATCGCCCGCGCGGTCGACGCCCGGGCCCTTGCCGTACCACATCGCATACACGCCCTCGACCGTGCGCTCGGGATCGGCCTCGACGCGCTGCGTGCCGAGCACGGCCGTGCCGCCGAGTTCCTCGTTGATCGCGGGCAGGAAGCGCACGCCGCCGGCGTCGAGCAGTTTCTTCGCCTTCCACAGCTGCTGGTCGACCATGCCGAGCGGCGAACCGCGATAGCCGCTGACGAAGCCGGCCGTGTTGAGCCCCTGTTCGGCGTCGACCGTGCGCTGCATCAGCAGCAGGCGCACCAGCGCCTGCGTGCCGGTGAGGAAGATCCGGCCGTGCGTCGCGGTCAGGTTGTCGGTCAGGCGGTAGTCGGACAGGACGGGCGAGCCGTCGACGGGCAAGCGGGCGGTCATGGGGGATGTCTCCGGATTGTGCTGTTCTGGGCTGCGTGGCGGGGCGTCGGACGACGCGTGGGGGCCGGCAGCGAATGGCTCTATTTTTTCGCGCGCAGCCGAGAATGTTTTTTCTCATCTTGCTCGGCCGGGCCCGCGGCGAGAAAAACTGCGCAGCTTTTTGCCGGAATTTGAGTGAGTTTTCGCGCACGGCAATCGGGCGGGATGGGCGGCGTGTCAGGGCAGGCGGGCCGCCTGTCGGGAAAGCACGCGATTGCCCGACGAGGGCCCGGGAATGCGCCAACTGAAGCTCGTGCCCCGTGCGACAAGGGTTTCGGCGACTGGAGGCGGTCACTCTCACCCTTGAAATGCACAGCGTTCCGATTGGTCGGCGGCGCGGGATGTCCACAATGCCGCTCCCCCGGTCGGGCTCGCTCACCGTTCGATTGCACAGCGTTTGGAGTGGCGTGGGGGCCGGGATATCCACACCGTTATCGCCATGAGGCACGCTCGAGTACCGGCGCTCACCGTTGAAATTCACAGCACGGCGAGTGGGTTTCGGCGATGGATATCCACACCGGAACCGGCGCATTGCGTCGATCCGCCGTTCACCCTCACCGTTCGAATACACAGGATCGCGAGTGGGTTTGTCGGCCCGTATCTCGCCCGGATAGCCACGCCGGAGCCCGCATGCTGCACAATCGCGGGCTCGCGCTCACCGTTGAAATTCACCGGGCTTCGAGTTGCTGCAATGGCGGTTATCCACGCGCGATCCGGGGTTGCCGTCCTGCCGCGCGGGCACCCTCACCGCTGAAAACCACAGCGCTTCGAGTGATCCGGGACGCAGGATATCCACATGGGCCGCGCATCCGCCGCGCAATCGGAGATGCGAGTCCGGCAACGCGCCGCCGGCCGGCAATCCATGCCGGAAGCGGCTCATCGGCCGATCGGACGCTGACACTCACCGTCGAAATGCACAGTGCCGCGAGTCGTTTCGGCAGCCGGATATCCACACGGGAGCACGTGCTGTCCTCGCTCTCATGCTCGCGTGCGAACCGGACGTGCAAGACGCTTCATGCGGCGTCGACGTCGGCTTGGGTGTCGGCTTGGGTGTCGGCTTGGGTGTCGGCTTGGGTGTCGGGTTGGGTGTCGGGTTGGGTGTCGGCTTGGGTGTCGGCTTGGGTTTCGGCTTGGGTTTCGGCTTGGGTTTCGGCTTGGGTTTCGGCTTGGGTTTCGGCTTGGGTTTCGGCTTGGGTGCCGGCTTGGGCTTGGGCGGCCGGATGATCACACTCTGGTGCGCTGCCCTCTGTCGTGTGTTGATGCGCACCTTTGCATCGCCGGGCACGTCGAGTCGCTCGCGAACGCGGCGATGCGCGGCAAAATCTGCGCATTGCAGACCACTCCACCGCGCTCGCCGTTAGAATGCACGGCCCTTCGGGTGGCAGCCGATGCCGGGATATCCACGTCGGGGCGCATGCGCGGTTCGGCCACGCACGCGCGCGTTCGGCTAGAATGCGCGGCGCGCTGAACCTCGGCAAAAGTCAGGAAACCGCGCCGGAAAAGGCGCGCCACGGGATCGGGCGCCGACCCTCACCGTTGAATTCCACAGCATTTCGCGTCGTTTCGTGGGTGAGTTGTCCACAACCCGCTTCATCCACTTCGCATCATCCGGTGACCCTCACCTGTGAAATGCACAGGGCGCCGAGTCGTTTCGGCGTGGGGATATCCACAACCGATCGCACCGCGCGACCTTCGCCTGAACATCGGCAGGCGCGGCTCGCGCACCCGCCGGCAGCTATCGGACAGTCACCGGAAAGCCCCGCCCGGACGGCCTCGGCCGCACCCTCACCATTCAAATGCACAGCGTTTCGAGTCGCCTCGCGGGCGGGTTATCCACATCCGGCCGGCCAGACTGCTTCGAACAGGCGCGCGCCCGCTCGCAGCGTCATTCGGCAATCGACCGGATGACAGCGGCCCGATTACCGCCGACCAGCACATTCGGCGCGACATCCCGCGTGACGACCGCGCCGGCCGCAACCACCGAGTTCTCGCCCACCGTCACACCGCCGATGATCGTCGCGCCGGCGCCGATCCATACGTTCCGTCCGATCACGATCGGCTGCGCAATGACGAAGTCGCGCCGCCGCGAAGGTTCGACGGGGTGGCCCGACGTGATGAGGCTGACGTTCGGCCCGATCATCACGTCGTCGCCGATCTCGAGCCCGCCGAGATCGTAGAACGTGCAGTTCTGGTTGACGAACACGTTGCGCCCGAGCTTCATGCCGGTGCCGCCCGTCGCATGGAACGGCGGGATCAGCACGAAGCCGTCGTCCACCGGCGTGCCGATCAGTTCGCCGAACAATGCGCGGACTTCAGCGGCATCGTCGAATGTCAGGCGGTTGATCCGCGCGGCGATCGCCATCGCCCGCTTGACCTCGGCCACCATCGCCGCCGATTCCGGCGTTCTTCTCGGAATGATCGTGGTGCGGTCGTCGTTTGCCATGCGCGAGTTGTCTCCCATGATTTCCCTGTTTCGCGTTGCGTCGGCGAGCGCGGCCGGATGCCAGTGTTGGCTTGTGCGCGGACGCTGCAAGCGCTGCGGGTGCTGCGGGTGCTGCGGGTGCTGTCGGTGCTTTCGGTGCTTTCGGTGCTTTCGGTGCTGTCGGTGCCGCGAGCGCTGCCGGTGTTGCGGGCGCTGCGGGCGCTGCGGGCGCTGCGGGCGCTGCGGGAGCGGCAATGCCGTGCAAGTGACGCCGGTCTATTCCGGGATTTTTCGCCTTATATATAACTAGTTTTAATATTACTAGTTATTCAACTACTCCCTTATGACATCAGGCGTTGCCCGGTTTTCCGCCCGACACACAACGCATCCGGCCGTCACCCGCAGATGGACACCCCTCGCCGGGCGCCCCTGTCCGAACCTCCGGCGCTCGGGTACGCTTGAGCATCCACCGGACCGACAGCTGCACCCAAACGCGGAGGCACAATGAAGCTCTACTACTGGCCGAAGACCCGGGCATTCCGGGCGTTGTGGATGCTCGAGGAACTCGGCGTGGTGTACGAACTCGTGCCGATCGACCTGCGCTCGCACGAGCAAGGCAGCGACGCGTTCGTGCAGGTCAACCCGATGGCCAAGCTGCCCGCGCTCGACGACGGCAGTGTACCGTTCGCCGAATCGGGCGCCGTCCTGCTCTATCTTGCCGACCGCTGTCCGGGTGCCGGGCTCGGCATCGCACCCGACGATCCGCTGCGCGGCCGCTTTCTCCAATGGATGTTCTTCACACCGACCTGCCTCGAACCGGCGATGGCCGAGAAATTCACCGGCGCGTCGGGCAATCCCGTCGCGTTCGGCTGGGGCAACATCACACGCGTGCAGCGCGCACTCGCCCAGGCGCTCGCCCATAGTCCGTGGCTCGTCGGCGACCGCTTCACCGCGGCCGACCTGCTGCTCGCCAGCACGCTGAAGATCGCGTTCGACGCGCATCTGCTGCCGCACGAAGGCGTGCTCGGCGACTATGTCGCGCGCGCCGAGGACCGCGACGCCTTCCGCCGCGCGGTCGCGATCGAACAGCGCGAAGCAGCGCGGTTGCTGCACGCGTGACGTGTAGCGCGTGGGCGGCGCCGCCAGCCGCCCGCGAGCGCACCTACGCGGCGGGGCCCGACGCCGCGGCGCCCGCTTCGACCACCACGCCCGGCGAGCCGCGCTCGTCGGTGTCGACGTCGATCGGCACGACTTCATGAAAATGCGTGTAGTCGATGTGCGTGATGCCGTCTTCGTCGTGCATCAGGTCGACATAGCGGTGACGCCAGCGGATCTCGCCGTGCACCCACGTGTGACGCGCCTGCATCACCTGCGCGGTCGTCTCGTCCGAGCCTTCGATCGTGATCAGCAACGACGCGTCGCGCGCCGCGAGCGATTCGGGCGTCTCGCCGAACAGCGCGCTCGATTCATCGATCACGTGCATCAGGTTCCAGCCGAGCAGGAAAATCGGATGCTCGCTGCGCACGAGCGGCAGGTCGTGAATCTTGCGCAGCGTGTAGCCCTCGTGCGTGCCTTCGATACGCATCAGCCGCAGTTTCGCCTGCGCCTCGGCAATCACGTTCTGGCGCGCGTTCGCGGCCCGCACCATCAGCGTCATCCTGCCGTTCAGCGGCCGGACGATCGCGTTGCGCGCGAACAGGATCTTCGCCTGCGGCCGCGAAAACCGCGCGAACACGAGCCCCGTGGCCAGCGCGATGCCCGACATCCCGATGAAGATCTCGAACGTCGCGACCAGGTGCGCATAGAGGGTCTGCGGATGCATGTCGCCATAGCCGACGGTCGCGAGCGTCTCGACGCTGAAGAAGAACGCGCCGCCGAATCCGGCCGGCGACTGGTTCGCGATCGGCTCGCGGCCGAGCAGGTAGAGCGTTGCAAAGCCGCCGTTGAGCAGCAGGAACAGCACGGCGAGCGACAGGAAGAATACGGGCCAGCTCACCGTCAGCGCGCGGTGATAGAGGTCACGCCAGCCGAGCGGCGGCATCCCGTACGCGATGACCGGGCGCGTGCCCGACCAGATCTTGCGGCCACGGCCGCGGGAGGCTGGGGAGGACGAATCGACATTCATCGCGCGGCGCCGGAAGCAGGGAGGCGACGAGCGTAGCACGCGCGGCAGCGGCCGGGAATGCGGGCCGGTTCGGAATGGACCTCCGCCGCGCCGCCGGCCGCGCGGAACAAAAAAAGCCGGCCGCGGAAGCGGCCGGCTGCGTCGTCAGCGTGCGGACACGCGCGCGATGCGCGCGGCGCTCACTTCCGGTCGACGATCACCTGGTCGAACGTGCCGCCGTCCGCGAAATGCGCCTTCTGCGCGTTCGCCCAGCTGCCGAAAACCTGCTCGACGCTGAAGGTCTTCAGCGCCTTGAACTCGGCGGCATGCTTCTTCAGCACATTCGCGTCGCGCGGGCGCAGATGGTGCTGCGCGATGATCTCCTGCGCTTCCGGCGTGTACAGGTAGTCGAGATACGCCTGCGCGACCTTGCGCGTGCCCTTCTTGTCGACGACCTTGTCGACGACGGCGACGGGCGGCTCCGCGAGAATGCTCGCCGACGGATACACGGCGTCGAACTGCGCGCCCGATGCACCGGTGTCCATCAGCGCGACTTCGTTCTCGAACGTGACCAGCACGTCGCCGATGCCGCGCTGCGTGAACGTGGTCGTCGCACCGCGGCCGCCCGAGTCGAGCACCGGCACGTTGCGGAAGATCGCCTTCTCGAAGTCGAGCGCCTGCTGGTCGGTCGCGCCCTTCTGTTTCTGGAAGCCCCACGCGGCAAGATACGCATAACGACCGTTGCCCGACGTCTTCGGGTTCGCGATGATCACCTGGACGCCCGGCTTCGCCAGATCGCTCCAGTCCTTGATCGCCTTCGGGTTGCCCTTGCGCACCAGGAACACCATCGTGGTCGAATACGGCGAGCTGTTGTCCGGGAAACGCGCACGCCAGTCCTTCGGCAGCAGCTGGCCGCGCTCGGCAAGCAGGTCGATGTCGTTCGGCTGGTTCATCGTCACGACGTCGGCCTGCAGCCCCTGCAGCACCGACAGCGCCTGCGCGCTCGACGCGCCGTGCGACTGCTTGATCGCGACCGTCTCGCCGGTCTTTTGCTTGTAGGCGGCGGCAAAGCCCGTGTTGATGTCCTTGTACAGCTCGCGCGTCACGTCGTACGACACGTTCAGGATCGACGTATCCGCGTGCGCCGCCGTCGCCGCCACGACCAGCGCCGCCGCCGCGCCCGTATGCAGCCAGCGGCCGATCCCCTTCATGCTTGCCATCGTGATATGCCCCGTTTCCAGTGGTGGTGAATGTGCGTGACGGCACGCGTACGCGCTGTCATCGAAACGTAAGCGGGCATTCTAGCGGCCGGGCGCGGCGCGCTTTCCAATCAGTCGTGGAAAGCAAATCTCGAATCCTGCTAAACGGCGGTGGACGCTCGCGCGCGCATCGAATCCGGTGTTAAGATCGCCGCTCAGCCCACTTACGGTTCATCCATGTCCGCTACCCAGCGCTCGCTTCCGATCCTCGCCGCCATCGCGGCAGGTACGCGCGCGGCCGGGCTGAAACTGAAAAAACGACTCCTCGACTGACGGGGACGTCGCGTCCCGTCAGGCGAATGCCGGACGGGATGCCCGCAGGTCGTTTCATTCTCCTTGCACGCATGCCTCACTCCGGCCCTCCGCCGGCGGAACGGTTCCTTCCCACTCCGTTTCCACCATGAGGCTTTGCATGAACACACGTTTCGAAGGTATCTGGCTGCCGATCATCACGCCATTCCACCACGGCGAAGTCGACCATGCCGCGCTCGCGCGACTCGCGCGCCACTATGCGGGCGCGGGCATCGCGGGCTTCGTCGCGGGCGCGACGACCGGTGAAGGCGTACTGCTCGATGCACGTGAACAGGATGCGGTGTTCGCGACGCTGCGCGACGCGGCGCCCGGGCTGCCGATCGTCGTCGGGCTGACCGCGAGCGCAACGCATTTCGCGGCCGCACGTGCACGCGAACTCGCGGCACTACGGCCGGACGGGCTGCTCGTCACGCCGCCCGTCTACGTGCGGCCGACGCAGGACGGTATCCGCCGCCACGTCGAGGCGATCGTCGACGCGGCCGACCTGCCGGTGCTCGTCTACAACATCCCGTACCGCACCGGCGTGAACGTCGAACTGGACACGCTGCAGGCGCTTGCGCGCGACCCGCGCGTCGCGGGCATCAAGGAATGCGGCGGTACGCTCGACCGGATGAGCCGGCTCGTGCACGACACGCCGCTCGCGATCCTGTCCGGCGACGACAACCAGAACTTCGCGGCGATGTGCGCCGGTGCGCACGGCGCGATCGCGAGCAGCGCGCACGTGCTGCCCGAATGGCACGTGCGCATCCATGCGCTGCTGCGCGACGGCCGGCTCGCCGATGCGCGGCGCCTGTCGGTCGCGCTGCAGCCGCTCGTCGCGGCGCTGTTCGCGGAGCCGAACCCGGCACCCGTGAAGGCCGTGCTGGCCGCGCAGGGGTGGTGCGAGGACGGGCTGCGGCTGCCGTTCGTGCCCGCGAGTGAAGGGTTGAAGGAGCGACTGGCAACGATCTGTGCGGCGCTCGAAGCGTCGACGCAAGCTGCCGCAGCGGCGTAGGATTTCGCGCCGAAAACTGTTTCAGACCGTCAGAATCCGGGACGCGCCATACTGCGAAAGATGGCCGTCCGCGGTGACAAGCAGCAGCGGTTCACACCACACCTGCGCGACGAGCAGCCGGTCGAACGGATCGAGATGATAGTGGGGCAGATGGCGCACGGCAGCGCTGTGCGCGACGCGAACCGGCAGTTCGCGGTACTCGCTCGTGTTGATCTTGTCGACCAGACGATCCACATCGACATCCAGCTTTCCCTTCCCGGCCTTGATCGCCACTTTCCAGATGCTCGCGCTGCTGACGAACACTTCATCGGCAGCGGTAATCAGGCTGCGCGCGCGAGCGCTCAGCTTCGGATCGTTCGCCACTGCCCAGAGAAAGATGTGCGTATCGAACAGCAGCCGCATTACTTCCCCATGAATGCGGCCAGTTCTTCGACGGAAAGCGGCGCATCGAAATCATCCGCAATCCACATCTGCCCCTCGAGGGCACCGAATGGGTGAATCGGCCTGAGCGGCACAAGCCGGACCGACTGCTTGCCGTCCTGCATGATCACAACGCGTTCGCCTGCGATCGCGGCATCGAGCAGCCGTTGGAGATCGATCGTGGCTTCGGGGACAGTGGCAACTTGCATGATGGGCTCCATTGAGTGACCCACCATTCTCACGACATTCGCCCCATTGCTCCAATAGGCCGAACGTCCAGCAAGACTCTCGTATGTCGCTCGGCATCACGCCGCCAACGCCACCGCCCCCTCCGTCGCATCCCTTACCGCCTGCGTCACGATCCGCGCGAGCCGGTCGACGGTCGGCGTCGCCGACGACGTGCGCCGCAGCAGGATCAGCGGCAGGCTCGGCAGCGCCGGCAACCCGCACGACGACGCATCGAGGACGCGCACCGACGCGGGCAGCCCGTAGTGCGAGCGCACCGTCAGCCCGAGGCCGGCCGCCGCCGCGGCCCATAACCCGGCGAGACTCGGCGTCGTGAACGCGATGCGCCACGGCACGCCCGCGCGATCGAGCGCGTCGGTCGCGGCGCCGAAGAAGCGGCACGGCCGGTCGAACACGACGAGCGGCAGCGCCTCGCCCGCGGCACGGCCACCCGCTACGGCGTGCGCGGCATCCGCCCCGCCTTCCGCGCCCTCGTCGGCCCCACCCGGC
The DNA here is from genome assembly GCF_011605345.1 of Burkholderia sp. D-99. Lineage (GTDB taxonomy): Bacteria > Pseudomonadota > Gammaproteobacteria > Burkholderiales > Burkholderiaceae > Burkholderia. Next base: position 242,285 of record NZ_JAAOXM010000009.1, on the reverse strand, counting down.
ATGCCGAACCCGCCCGCCCCCGCCGCCCCGACCCACTGCATCGGCACCTGCGCGATCACCTCGCTGTCGATCCCGGCCCGCGACACGAGCGCCGCCGACGCCGGATCGCCCCACACGAGCGCGAGATCGAGCTGGTTCGCGTCGAGCCGGTCGAGCAGGTCGGCATTGCGCGCCACACGCGCCTCGATCCTCACCTTCGGATGCGCGCGCGCGAACCGCCCGAGCACGTCAGGCAGGATCGCCTCGCCGAAATCCTCCTGCAACCCGACACGCACCCAGCCGTCGAGATTCACGCCGCGCACGGCCGCGGCGGCCTCGTCGTTCAGCTCGATCATCCGCCGCGCATAACGCAGCATCGCGTCGCCGGCATCGGTCAGCGCGAGCCCGCGTCCGGCCTTCACGAACAACGGCGTGCCTGCCTGCTCCTCGAGCTTGCGGATCTGCGCGCTCACCGCCGACGACGAGCGCGCGACGCGGTCGGCCGCCTTCGCAAAACTGCCGAGATCCACGCCCGCGACGAGGCTGCGCAGCGCCGCCACGTCGAAGTTGGGTCGGGCCAGCGCGGCATCGGTCAGCGCGAGCGCAGCGCCACCGTCGCGCGGAATGTCGTGTCCGGACATATCAACCATCCCGTTTTATCGAACGATTCATAAAAAACTTTCCGATTTTCAGGATGAATGTAGGCGGCCAGACTGTCGATGTCAATTTCCAACCGGGCCTGCCGCCATGGATACCACCTGCATCGCCACTCCCTCCTCGCCCGCCCGCGACGCACGCGGCCCGGCCCATCGCTGGCGCGTGCTGGCCGCCGGCGTGGCCGCGAACATGAGCTTTTCGGCCGCGGCGGCAGGCATTCCGACCACCGCCGTGTGGATGCGCACGGCCTACCACCTCGACAACGGCGCGCTCGGCCTCGTGCTCGGCGCGCTCGGCTTCGGCGTCGCGCTGTCCGAGCTGCCGTGGGGAATCGCCGCCGACCGTTTCGGCGATCGCCGCGTACTGCTGACCGGGCTCGTCGCGACGGCCGCCATGCTCGCGCTGATGGTGTGCACGCTCGTCCCGAGCGCGCACGCGGTGCCGCCGCTTGCGCGCGTCGTCGCGGCGATGTGCTGCGTCGGCCTGCTCGGCGGCAGCGTGAACGGGTCGAGCGGGCGCGCGGTGATGCGCTGGTTCGGCGAGCGCGAACGCGGGCTCGCGATGAGCATCCGCCAGACGGCCGTGCCGCTCGGCGGCGGCGTCGGCGCGGCGCTCCTGCCGTCGCTCGCGTCGCATCTGGGGTTCGCCGCGGTATTCGGTACGCTGATGCTGCTGTGCGCCGGGTCGGCCGTGCTGACCTGGCGCTGGCTGCACGAACCGCCCGCCGAACCGGCCGCCACACCCGGCGTCGCGCATCGACCGGCCGCACGGCCGCAACCCGTGCAACCCGCGCGGCTCGCGCACGGCCCGCTCGCGAGCGCCCGCGTGTGGCGCATCGTGCTCGGCATCGGCCTGCTGTGCGCGCCGCAGTTCGCGGTGCTCACGTTCGCGACGGTGTTCCTGCACGACTTCGGCCGGCTCGGCCTCGCCGGCATCAGCTCGGCGATGGTCGTGCTGCAGCTCGGCGCGATGGTGATGCGCGTCTGGAGCGGCCGCCATACCGACCGGCACGGCAACCGGCGCGCGTACCTGCGCGGCTCGGTGCTCGTCGCGGCCGGCTCGTTCACGCTGCTCGCAGCCGCGACGGCCGGCAGCCCGCGCGTGCCGCTCGCCGCGATCGTCGCGATTCTGGTGTTAGCGGGCATCTGCGTATCGGCGTGGCATGGCGTCGCGTACACGGAGCTCGCGACGCTCGCGGGTGCGAACCACGCGGGCACCGCGCTCGGGATGGCGAACACGGTCGTCTACCTCGGGCTCTTCGCAACGCCGCTCGCGATTCCGCCGCTGCTCGCCGTCAGTTCGTGGAGCGTGGTCTGGCTCGCGGCCGCGCTGGTCGCCGGCGCGACCTATCCGCTGTTCGCCACGCGCTGACGCGAGCGCATTGCACGCGGGCGCGTGGCCTGCACCACGAACGCCCACGCCTGCGTCAGCCCGCCTCGCGCGCCAGCGCGCGTCGCGTGGCCGGCCGTTCGGCCTCGCGCTGCGCATGGGCCGTCCACGCGGGGTACTGCGTCATGTCGAATCCGATCGCGACACCCCAGCGATACAGCACGAACAGGAACGGATCGACGATCGAATGCGCGCCCGGCTCGGCCCACGTCCGACCGTCGGCCAGCGCGGCTTCGATCGTCTCGTTCGCAGCTTCGATCGTGCTGCGCCCGTGCGTGCTGACCGCGCCGTGCAGCGCCGGATCGCCGATGAAGCGACCCGGCCGCCACAGCGCGCCGTAACCGACGCCATGCACCCAGCCGACCAGCCAGGCGAGCCATTCGTGGCACCGCGCCTCGCGCAGCGGATCGCCGAGCGGCAACAATTGCGCATCGGGATAACGGCGCGCGAGATACGTGAGGATCGCCGGCGTTTCGGTCAGCACGCGCGGCTCGCCCGGAATCGCAAGCACGGGCACGCGCGCCTTCGCGTTGATCGCGAGATAGCGCGCGTCGAGGTTCTGCTGCTTCTGCACCGAGACGATCTCGACGTCGAACGGCGCGCCGGTTTCCTCCAGCGCGATGTGAGCGGCGAGCGAGCAGGCGCCCGGCGAAAGATAGAGACGATATGCGTTCATGGTGATGTGGCCCGACGGGGCTGTGGAAGACGGAACCGAGTGTAGGAACGCGTGCATGCCCGCCGCAAACGATGAATTGTCGTGCTCGGACATTAGTGTTACTAATACCCGCATGCGACGCATCCACCTTCCTCCGCTGCAGACGCTACGTGCGTTCGAGACCGCCGTGCGGCTGCAGAGCTTCACGCGCGCGGCCGACGAACTCGCGCTCACGCAAGGCGCCGTCAGCCAGCACATCCGCACGCTCGAGGCGCAGCTCGGCTACCCGCTCTTCACGCGCGAACGCAACGGCGCGACGCCGACGCACGCCGCGCACGCGCTCGCGCTGCAGGTGCGCCAGGGCCTCAGCGTGCTCGAGCGCGCGTTCGAGCCGGCGCTCACGGTACGCAGCCGGCCGCGCACCTGCGACGTCACGCTGAACGTCAGCGTGCTGCCGAGCGTCGCCGAACGCTGGCTCGCGCCGCGCCTGCCGCGCTTCTCCGCCGCGCATCCGCACATTGCGATCGCGCTGCACCCGGACGTGGCGCTCGCACCGCTGCGCAAGCGCGACCGCATCGACGTCGCGCTGCGCTACGGGCCCGGCACGTGGCCGGGCGTCGTCGCCGAGAAGCTGATGAACGAGACGATCTTTCCGGTCGCGAGCCCCGCGTACCGCAATCGCGACGGCGTCGCGCCGCGCGCGCCGGCCGATCTCGTGCGCGCGACGCTGCTGCGCCATCCCGCGCAGCCCTGGGAACCGTGGCTCCAGGCCGCCCGGCTCGACCTTACCGAATCCGCGCGCGCGCCGCGTTTCACCGATGCGAACGCGCTGATCGACGCGACGCTGAAAGGACGCGGCGTTGCACTCGCGCGCCGCTCGCTGATCGAGCCCGAACTCGCGGACGGCACCCTCGTGCGCGTATCGACGGTGCGCGTGACCGACGTGTATGCGCACTACGTCGTGTGGCGCCCCGGCCATCCGCATGAAACGGCGATCCGCACCTGGCTCGACTGGCTGCGCAGCGAGGTGCGGCGACGCACCCCGCGGCGCTGACGCAACGCGATCGGCGGCACGCGTCCATCAATGACCGGTCAGGCTGCCGTGCACGCGCTCATGCATCGCATCGCGTGCCCGGGTAAAAGTGCCCGACTCGCATCGTCCGCCGGGAAATATTGCACGCCCGCCACGTCGTGCAAGTGAATGGTCAGGATATCGAAAGCATTCTGCGATCACGCGCCGGTCGCAAACGATTCACCGAAACGTCGCATCGCATCGGCATACTCGAAAACGTTTCCCGATCAGCCTGCCAGGAGAGAAGTCATGCATCGCGTTGCCGTCGTCGTCGTTCTTTGTGCCGCTGCTTTCGTCGCCGCCTGCAGCGACGACGCGCCGCACGACGCACCCACGGCCGACGCGTCGCAGCAGGCCGGCGCATCGGCCGGCTCCGCCAGCGCATTCAACAACGATGCAACCGCAAACGCCGCCGCGTCCGATGCCGCGCCGCTCGCACCGCCCGTCGTGCACTACCCGCCCGATGACGACGACGACGCGAAGCCCGCGGCAAATGCGGCCGCGTCGAGCGCCGCCGCGTCGTCGCCAGGCTGATCCCGCCGCTTTCGTCCCCCGACCGCAGAACCGAGGTGAAATAACATGACGTCATCGAGCCGCCGCCGTTTCCTGCATACCGTCGCACAATCCGCGGGCGCCGCCGTCGCGCTCAACGCATTCCCCGAATCGATCCGCCGCGCGCTCGCGATTCCCGCCGCGCGCGGCACCGGCACGATCCGCGATGTCGAGCACATCGTCGTGTTCATGCAGGAAAACCGCTCCTTCGATCATTACTTCGGACACCTGCGCGGCGTGCGCGGCTACAACGACCGCTTCCCGATCCCGCTGCCGAACGGCAAGCCGGTGTGGTACCAGCCGTCGAAGGCCGACCCGACCAAGCCCGTGCTGCCGTTCCGGCTGAACACGCTGACCACCAGCGCGCAGTGCGTCGGCGACCTCGACCACTCGTGGTACAAGACGCACGCGGCGATCGACGGCGGCCGCTATGACCAGTGGCCCGCGAACAAGACCGACATGACGATGGGCTATCACGTGCGCGAGGACATCCCGTTCCACTACGCGCTCGCCGATGCGTTCACCGTGTGCGACAACTATTTCTGCTCGCTGCCGGGGCCGACGCACCCGAACCGCTCGTACCTGATGACGGGCACCGTCGACCCGACCGGCAAGTTCGGCGGTCCGCTGCTCGACAACAGCGACTACGTCGACGGCGACGGGCCGCCCGCATACCAGTTGCTGTCGTGGACGACCTTTCCCGAGCGCCTCGAAGCGCGCGGCATATCGTGGCAGATCTACCAGCAGGGCACGACGGGCAACGATCCGTACAACGGCAACTACGGCACGAACGTGCTGCAGAACTTCGCGAACTTCATCAACGCGAAGCCCGGCTCGTCGCTGTACCAGCGCGCGCAGACGGTGCGCACGCTCGACGACCTGAAGAACGACGTGATCAACGACCGGCTGCCGCAGGTGTCGTGGCTGTGCCCGCCCGCCGCGTTCTCCGAGCATCCGAAATACACGCCCGCGTACGGCGCGAACTACACGTCGCAGATCCTCGACGCGCTCACGTCGAACCCGGACGTATGGCGCAAGACCGTGCTGTTCATCATGTACGACGAGAACGACGGCTTCTTCGACCACATCGTGCCGCCGCAGCCGCCGACGTCGGCCGCGCAAGGCGCGTCGACCGTGACGACCGACGGCGAGCTGCATACGGTCGTGAACCCCGGCCGCGGCGGCAGCTATACGGCCGACGGCCTGCCGTACGGCCTCGGGCCGCGCGTGCCGATGACGGTCGTCTCGCCGTGGACGAAGGGCGGCTTCGTGTGCTCGCAGGTGTTCGACCACACGTCGGTGATCCGCTTCATCGGCGAACGTTTCGGCATCGACGAACCGAACATCACGCCATGGCGCCGCACGGTGTGCGGCGACCTCACCGCCGCATTCGACTTCCGCTCGTCCGACGCGTCGTTCCCGCCGCTGCCCGACACGAGCCAGTACCGTTCGATCGCCGACCAGCAGTGCACGTCGCAGCCCGCGCCGACCGTGCCCGCGACGCCGTCGCCGGTCGACCCGCAGGAGCCCGGCGTGCGGCCGGCACGTGCGCTGCCGTACGAGTTGCATGTGAACGCGAGCATCTACGGCGGGACGAAGCTGCGCATCGAATTCGCGAACCGCGGCAACCAGGGCGCGCACTTCCACGTGTATGCGACGAACCGCACCGACGGCCCGTGGCGCTACACGGTCGGCGCACGCCGCGTGCTGCATGCGGACTTCGACCTGACGGCGACGAACGGCGCATACACGTTCTCGGTGTACGGGCCGAACGGCTTCGTGCGCGTGTTCTCGGGCAATGTGTCGGCCCCGGCCGTGCAGCACCGCAACCCTGCGCAGCCGGAAGTAAAGGCCGGCTACGACGTCGCGAACGGGAACCTGTACCTGAAGCTGCGCAACCCTGGCGGGGCTCACGTCACGCTGACGCTGACCGACAACGCGTACGGCGCGCCGTCGCGGCAAGTGACGCTGCATGGCGGTGACGAGCGCGTCGAGCAGTGGGCACTCGCGGCAAGCCACCAATGGTATGACGTGACGGTGAGCGACGGCTCGGCCGGCACCTTCTCGCGCCGTTTCGCGGGCCACGTCGAGAACGGCCGGCCGAGCTATTCGGATCCGGCCGCGGTGCGGCCCGTCGCCGCGGCGTAAGCGCAACGGCGCGGCACCCGCCGTGCCGCGCGGCACCCGCCCGGTCCGTCAGAGTCAGACCGCGTACGCGAGCGCGCGGTCGACGAGTGCGGCTTCGAAGCCGTCGTCCGCGTCGCGAAAGCGCAGCGGTGCCGCGCAGTGGACGAGCGTGTCGACGAAGTACTTCGCGCGCGGCCACGGCCCGAAGCCGGCCGCGGTGTTGATGTGCCCGGCGTCGCCGAGGTTCACGAACGCGCTGCCCAGGTGCTGCGCGAGCGTGCGCGCATCGGCAAGCGGCATCCACGGATCGGTCTCGCTGCCGATCACGATCGACGGCACGGCGAGCCGGCGCGCGTCGAACGGCCCGGCAAACGTGAATTTCTTCGGACTGGCGGGCGCGACGAGCAGCACACCCGCGACGTCGCCCACCTGCGGCCACTGCGCGAGCGCATGCGCGGTCGCGAGGCAGCCGAAGCTGTGCGCGGCCAGCACGAACGGGCCGCGTTCGCGGTCGAGCAAGGCGCGCACCGATTGCGCCCAGCGCGCGAGATCGGGCGCGTCCCAGTCGTCCTGCTCGACGCGCAGCGAGCGCGGGAACTGCCGTTCGAGCCAGGTCTGCCAGTGAGCGCCTTCGCTGCCGTGCAGGCCCGGAACGGTGACGAGCCGCGGCGGCCACGCCGATTTGCTGCATGCGCGCATGATTGCCCTCGCTTGCTTGAAGACGGGCTTCGATTGTGGCGCGGCGTCCCCGGCGGCCGAACCAATATTTTGTGCTTTGCTTTTGCGTGGGGCGCCATCCGGGGGCCGGCCATCCGTGGGCCGGCCATCCGCGGGGCGGCCGGCCGCCGAACGGCGCCCCGGGGCGGTCACCCACACCGGTCGCCCGCCCCGAGCACCGGCGCGCGATGCGCCGCGAAACCGTAGAATGTGGGCTTCCCGTCAGCTTCACGCGAAACAGGGCCGGGCGCCGACGCGCCGGGCGCTGTCGTCAGGAGATGCCCGATGTCCGCTACGCCCGCCGGCGCGCTGCGCCCGTTCGATCCCGCTTTTCCCGTGACGCGCCGCGCCGGCGTGGTTCACGCCGGCTTGCCCGGCCGCAGCACGGGCCGCAATGCGGTTCACCGGGCCGACTGCGATTGCGTCCACATGAATATCGGCCAATCGTTCGCGAAGTGACGGCATGAAGATCCTGTTCTATTCCCCGCACCAGGAAGCCGCCGCGTGGCGCGACGAGATCGCGCACGCGCTGCCGGAAGCCCACCTGCGCGCGTGGCAGCCGGGCGATACGGCTGCCGCCGACTACGCGCTCGTCTGGCGCGCGCCGCGCGAGTTCTTCGCCCCGCGCGACGGGCTGCGCGCAATCTTCAATCTCGGCGCGGGCGTCGATGCGCTGCTTGCGCTCGACCGCGCGCATCCGGGCACGCTGCCGCCGCACGTGCCGCTCGTGCGGCTCGAGGATTCTGGCATGGCGCAGCAGATGGTCGAATACGTGACGCACGCGGTGCTGCGCTACCTGCGCCGCTTCGACGAATACGAACTCCAGCAGCGCGAGCGCCGCTGGCGCCCGCTCGAACCGCATGCCCGCGCAAGCTTCACCGTCGCCGTGCTCGGCCTCGGCGTGCTCGGCGCACAGGTTGCGTGCGCGCTCGCCGCCCTCGGGTTTCCGGTGCGCGGCTACAGCCGCAGCGCGAAGCAGCTCGACGGCGTCGAAACCTTCGCCGGCGACGGTGCGTTCGACGCATGCATCGACGGCGCGAAGGTACTCGTCAACCTGCTGCCGAGCACGCCCGACACCGACGGCGTCTTGTCGTCGCGCGCCTTCGCGCGGCTCGCGCCGGGCGCGTACGTCGTCAACGTCGCGCGCGGCGCGCATCTCGTCGAAGCCGACCTGCTCGACGCGCTCGCGAGCGGCCGCGTCGCCGCCGCGACGCTCGACGTGTTCCACCAGGAGCCGCTGCCCGAGGATCACCCGTTCTGGCGCGCGCCGCGCATCACGATCACGCCGCACAGCTCGGCCGAAACGCTGCGGGCGGAGGCCGTCGAGCAGATCGCCGGCAAGATCCGCGCGTTCGAGCGTGGCGAGCGCGTCGGCGGCATCGTCGACTACGCGCGCGGCTATTGAATTCAGCCTTACATGAAAACCAGGAGACAACCATGACGTTCCCCACCGCCGTCAAGATCGTCGAAGTCGGCCCGCGCGACGGGCTGCAGAACGAGAAGACCTTCGTGCCGACCGACGTGAAGATCGCGCTCGTCGACCGGCTGTCGCAGGCCGGCTTCCGCAACATCGAAGCCGCGTCGTTCGTGTCGCCGAAATGGGTGCCGCAGATGGCCGACGGCGCCGAAGTCATGGCCGGCATCGAGCGCCGCGCGGGCACCGTGTACTCGGTGCTCACGCCGAACCTGAAGGGCTTCGAAAATGCGCTCGCCGCGCGCGCCGACGAAGTCGTGATCTTCGGCGCGGCAAGCGAGGCGTTCTCGCAGCGGAACATCAACTGCAGCATCGCCGAGAGCATCGCGCGCTTCGAGCCCGTCGCGAAGGCGGCGAAGGATGCGGGCCTGCGGCTGCGCGGCAGCGTGTCGTGCACGCTCGGCTGCCCGTACCAGGGCGAAGTGCCGGTCGCCTCGGTCGTCGACGTCGTCGAGCGCTTCGCGGCGCTCGGCTGCGACGAGATCGACATCGCCGACACGATCGGCGTCGGCACGCCGAAGCGCACGCGCGAAGTGCTGTCGGCCGTCACGCGCGTGTTCCCGCGCGAACGCCTGTCGGGCCACTTCCACGACACCTACGGCCAGGCACTCGCGAACATCTACGCGGCGCTGTTCGAAGGGATCGAGATCTTCCACGCGTCGGTCGCGGGCCTCGGCGGCTGCCCGTACGCAAAGGGCGCGACCGGCAACGTCGCGACCGAGGACGTGCTGTACCTGATGCAGGGCCTCGGCATCGACACCGGCGTCGACCTCGCGCAGGTCGTCGCCGCCGGCGACTTCATCTCGAACGCGATCGGCCGCGCGAACGTGTCGCGCGCCGGTCGCGCACTGCTCGCCAAGGCGCAGAGCGCGGCCGACGCTGCGAACTGCGCATGACCCCGGTATTCGATGGATTCTTCAACATGACGACACCTGCTGCATTCGATTCACTTCCCGATTCCGCGCGACGCGTCGCGCTGCTGCTGCGCGAGCGCGGCCATGCGAAAGACATCGTGATGCTCGCCGAAACCGGCAAGACGTCGGCCGAGGCCGCAGCCGGGCTCGGCTGCTCGGTTGCGCAGATCGCGAAGTCGATCCTGTTTCGCCGGCAGTCGGACGGCGCGCCCGTGCTCGTGGTTGCGAGCGGCGTCAATCGCGTCGACGAAAAGAAGGTCGCCGCGCAGGTCGGCGCGGTCGGCCGCGCGGACGCGAAGTTCGTGCGCGACAACACCGGCTACGCGATCGGCGGCGTCTGCCCGATCGGCCATCTCGTCGAACCCGTCACGCTGATCGACGCCGATCTCCTCGAACTCGACAGCCTGTGGGCAGCCGCCGGCCATCCGCATGCGGTGTTCAACCTGTCGCCGAACGAACTCGTGTCGCTGACGGGCGCGCCGGTCGCGGACGTCGCGTTGCGGGAACCCGCATGAGCGACGTCGTGGTGCCGATCGGCACGGTGGCCTCGCCGTGCACCGACGTATGCCGGATCGATCCGCGCACCGACTGGTGCGCGGGTTGCCTGCGCACGCGCGACGAGATCAAGGGGTGGCGTACGTCGGATGACGACGCGAGGCGCGCGTTGCTCGCGCGGCTCGATGCGCGGCGGCGGCTGATTGCGAGGAGCGGTGCATAAAAAAAAGCCGTTCAACCTGACAGGCGAACGGCATGAGATCGGAATCCTGTGAACGTGATCAACGTCACAGCCCGCATCATACGAGCGACGCGCACCGCTCGCATCGGGTGTTTCCCTACAACTTCTTACAGCGTCTTTCACGCGTGCGCGTGCACCGCTTTCGCTCGCCATGCACGCGCCATCCGCCCGCAATACTCGTTCCTGAAATTCGCATTCGGCGCGCCGCTACGATGCCCGCAGCGGCGCCGAATCGCACGACCGTTTCAGCTGCCGACTGCCGCGCGACGCGCGGGCACGATGCGCCAGCCAAGATTCACGCCGGCCGCCGCGAGCAGGATCAGCAGCGCGCCGAACACCTGCGTCCACGCGAGCGTCTGCCCGAACGCAACGTGGTCGACGACGATCGCGACGACCGGATAGACGAACGACAACGCACCCGTCATCGCGGTCGGCAGCTTCTGGATCGCGCCGTACAGCAGCACGTACATCAGGCCCGTGTTCACGACGCCGAGCACGACGAGGTCGAGCCATTGCGCGGCGGTCGCCGGCAACGTGCCGAAGTGCGCGAACGGCGCGAGCAGCAGGACGCCGAGGCCTGCCTGCAGCAGCGCGAGCAGATGCGGCGGCGTGCCCTTCAGGTGCTTCGTGACGATCGACGAGATCGCATACAGGAACGCCGCACCGAGCGACAGCGCGACACCTTCCAGATATTCGCCCGGCACCGCGAGCACGGCCGGCTCGACGCGCACCACCGCGACGAGTCCGACGAATGCGAGCGCGAGCCACGCAACCGTCGACGCGGTGATCCGCTCGCGGAACACGATGGCGCCGAGTGCGACGAGCATGAACGGCTGCGTGTTGTAGACGGCGGTCGCCATCGAGATCGATGCACGCGAATAGGCGGCGAACAGCAGCAGCCAGTTCGCGACGATCGCGACGCTGCCGAGCGTTGCAAGCGCGAGCATCCTCGGCGAGAACAGCGCGCGGCGCAGGAAGCCGAACGCCGCGCAGACGATCGCGAGCGTCGCGGCGCCGAACAGGCAGCGGAAGAACACGACGTTCGTCAGCGGCTGCTGCGACGACATCACGAGCCAGCCGATCGTGCCGGACATCATCATCGCGACGATCATCTCGGCGGCACCGCGGCGCATTTCATTCGAGGCCATCATGAACTCCGTTGAAGAGAGTGGATGACATCGATTCTAGAAACTTGCTTTCGCGGCAACCATGGCTAAACTGAAGTGAAACAAACGATTCACCTTCGAAAGCAAAGCAATCATGCCGAAACGCCTTTCCCCGCCTGCCGTCACGTCGCTCGACGCGACCGACCGCGCGATCCTCGCGGCGCTGGCCGACGACGCGCGCATCGCAACCAGTGAACTCGCACGGCAGATCGGGCTGTCGGCACCCGCGACCGCCGATCGCGTGCGGCGGCTCGAGGCGCAAGGCGTGATCGCCGCGTTCACCGTCGAGCTCGACCCGCGCGCGCTGGGCTACACGCTGCAGGCGATCGTCCGCGTGAAGCCGCTGCCCGGCCAGTTGCATCTGGTCGAGGAGTTGCTGCGGCGGATTCCCGAATTCGTCGAATGCGACAAGGTGACCGGCGAGGACTGTTTCATCTGCCGGCTCTACCTGCGCACGATCGAGCACCTCGACGACATCCTGTCGAAGGTGACGGAGCGCGCGGAGACGAGCACCGCGATCGTGAAATCGACGCCGGTGCCGCGCCGCCTGCCGCCGCTCGTCGAGGACGACGGCGCGCACCGCTGAGCAGCGGGCGGCACGCGCCGCCCGTCCGCCCCCTTACGCAGCCGCGTCGCGCGCCTCGAAGAACGCGAGCAGTTCGTCGATCAGCGCGACGGGTGCCTCTTCCGGAATGTAATGCCCGCATTCGAGCGCGCGGCCGCTGACGTCGCGCGCGACGCGACGCCATTCGTCGAGCGGATCGAAGCAGCGGCCGACGATCCCGTTCTCGCCCCACAGCACGCGCAGCGGGCACGCGACCTTGTTGCCGCGCTCGAGATCCGCACGGTCGTGCTCGAGATCGATCGTCGCGGACGCGCGGTAGTCCTCGCACATCGCATGCACGGCGCCCGGCTGCGCGAGCGCGGCCCGGTACGCGGCGAGCGCCTCGGGCGCGAACGGCGCGAGCCCGGCGGACCGGTTGCCCATCACGCGCTCGATGTACGCATCGGTATGCGCGCCGACCAGCATCTCGGGCAGCGGCTCCGGCTGGATCAGGAAGAACCAGTGGAAATACGCGGTCGCGAACGCGCGATCGGTTTTCTCGTACATCGCAAGCGTCGGCGCGATGTCGAGCAGCATCATCCGCTCGACGGCGTCCGCGTGATCGAGCGCGAGCCGGTGCGCGACCCGCGCGCCGCGGTCGTGCGCGCACACATGGAAATGCTCGAAACCGAAATGCCGCATCACCGCGACCTGGTCGGCCGCCATCGCACGTTTCGAATACGGCGCGTGCTGCGCATCGCTCGGCGGCTTGCCCGACGCGCCGTAACCGCGCAGGTCGGTGGCGATCACCGTGAAATGATCCGCGAGCGTCGCGGCAACGCGATGCCAGATCATGTGGGTTTGCGGATGTCCGTGCAGCAACAGGAGCGGCGGACCCGCGCCTCCTTTGACACCGAAGATGTCGGTGTCCTGCACCGTCACGCGAAACGGTGCAAACGCCTCAAACGACATGGTTTGTTTCTCGTTGGTTTGTTATGGCGACTATTTTAGGAGCGCCGGCGCGTCTTCACAGCGCGGTAAACACCAGAATCCGTAGAAAGAGAACACTCACTCGATTGCCGCCACACCGCGCGATTTGTTAAGCTCGCGTAGAATCGCACGATCGTTCGTATTAATAAGGACGACCTCGTTTCGCAGCTACACTCGAATTACCGTTCGACCGCAAAGCATGGCGGCGGCGCGACCGCGCGGCCGCCCCCTGGAGACTGGAGACATCACATGGCATTGCCCACCGTCCTGCAGAACCTGACGCTGCCCGTCATCGCGTCGCCGATGTTCATCGTCAGCTACCCCGAACTCGTGCTCGCGCAATGCAAGGCGGGCATCGTCGGTTCGTTCCCCGCGCTCAACGCCCGACCGGCCGAACTGCTCGACGAGTGGCTCACGCAGATCCAGTCCGAGCTCGCCGACCACAAGGCGAAACACCCCGACGCGGTGATCGGCCCGATCGCGGTCAACCAGATCGTCCACCAGTCGAACGCACGGCTCGAACACGACGTGCGCGTCTGCGTCGAGCACAAGGTGCCGATCTTCATCACGAGCCTGCGCGCGCCGGCGCGCGAGATCGTCGACGCGGTGCACAGCTACGGCGGCATCGTGCTGCACGACGTGATCAACCTGCGTCACGCGCAGAAGGCGCTCGAAGCCGGTGTCGACGGGCTGATCCTCGTCGCGGCCGGCGCGGGCGGCCACGCGGGTACGACGTCACCGTTCGCGCTCGTCGGCGAAGTCCGCAAGATCTTCGACGGCCCGATCGTGCTGTCCGGCGCGATCGCGAACGGCGGCTCGATCCTCGCCGCGCAGGCGATGGGCGCCGACTTCGCCTACATGGGCACGCGCTTCATCGCGACGCAGGAAGCGCACGCGATCGACGACTACAAGCACGCGATCGTGAACGCGAAATCGTCCGACATCGTCTACACGAACCTCTTCACGGGCGTGCACGGCAACTACATCCGCGAGAGCATCGAGAAGGCCGGCCTCGATCCGGACGCGCTGCCGGAATCGGACAAGACCAAGATGAATTTCGGCGGCGACAAGACGAAGGCGTGGAAGGACATCTGGGGTGCCGGCCAGGGCGTCGGCCTGATGGACGACCTGCCGAGCGTGGGCGCGCTCGTCGAGCGGCTGAAGCGCGAGTACGACGACGCGAAGGCGCGCCTCGGCATCCCGCGCTGACGGATGCGGCGGCCTTCACGGCCGCCACCGGCGCGCATACCGTCGGACAAAACAAAAAGCGCGAGCCGCAGCGGTTCGCGCTTTTTGTTTTTTCATCGCCCCGCCGCGGCGGGATGCGCGGTTCACACCGCGCGCTTCATCCGCGTAATCGGCAGCACGCGCAGGTGCGATTCGATCGACGGGCACAGCGACTGCCCTTCGAAACGCGCCGCCAGGAAGTCGACGAACGAACGCACCTTCGCGGACACGTGGCGACGGCTCGCGTAGACCGCATAGATCGGCGCCTCGTGCGGCGGCACCGCATCGAGCAGCACCGGCACGAGCCGGCCGGACTCGATGTCGTCTCCGACCACCTCGGTGCCGAGCAGCGCGATGCCCGCGCCCGCGAGCACGGCCGCACGCAGCCCTTCGAGGTGATTCACGATCAGGTTGCCGTTGAGGTTCACGCGCGACGCGGCGGCCGCGTCGATCACCAGCGAGTCGAGCATCGTCGAATTCGAGTCGCGCCGCAGGTAGTTGTGGTGTGCGAGATCGGCGATCGTCTGTGGCGTGCCGTGCTTCTCGAGATACTCGGGCGACGCGACCAGCAGGATGTGCGCGGTCGCGATCTGCCGCGCGACCAGCGACGACGATTTCAATCCGTTCGGCGCCGCGCGCACCGCGACGTCGTAGCCTTCCTCGATCAGGTCGACCACGCGATCGGACAGCGTCATGTCGACGGTCACGTCCGGGAACCGGCCCGCATAATCGGTGACGGCCTGCATCACGTGCCGCAGCCCGAACGCGGACAGCGACGTGACGCGCAGCCTGCCTTGCGGCACCACGCTCGCGGCGCCGACGGCCTGCCCGGCTTCGTCGAGTTCAGACAGCGCCTGCACGAGGCGCTCGTAATATTCGCGTCCGGCCTCGGTAGGCGCGACGCGTCGTGTCGTGCGATGCAGCAGCCGTGCGCCGAGCTGCTGCTCGAGATGCATCACGTGCTTGCTCGCCATCGCAGCCGACATCTGCATGCGCTCGGCCGCGCCGACGAAGCTGCCCACTTCGACGACGTAGCGAAACACATTCATGCTGACGAGGGTATCCATCGAACTAGCTCGTAATGACGGGGGAATGGTCCAATTACGAGATAGGGTAACAAAGGCGAGGAAACAGAAAGGTCAAGAAAGGCAAAACGGCGCCGCGGGTGGCGGCGCCGTTCTGGCGGGAAAACATGCAGTCGGGACGCGTTTTTCGCGTGCGACCGGCGAGCCGGCCGCGCGTGCGCGTCAGAACTTCGCGCGGATGCCGGCGCCGAACGTGTTGCCGCTCGACAGGCCGCTGATGTGATCGTTCATGTACGCCGCGTAGACGTCCGTGCGCTTGGACAGCGGATAGTCGTAGCCGACGGCCCAGGTCTGGCGCGTCTGGTCGAGGCCGCCCGCGTCGCGCGAATACGCGTACGACGCCATCGCGCTGCCCACGCCGAGCGGCACCGACACGCCGCCTTGCGCGGTGTTCACGTGCCAGCTGCCCGCGACCTGGTCATTCTTCGTATACATGTACTGGCCGAACAGCTTCACGAGCTTCAGGTCGTAGGTCGCGCCGACGAGCGCGATGCCCTGGCTCTTCATGCCGGTGACGAGTGCGCTCAGGTCCTGCGGGCCGTTGTTGAAGTTCACGTACTGATACGTGGCGGTCGCCGCGAACGGGCCGTTCGCATAGTTGAACTGCGCGCTCCACTTCTTCGAACGGTTGTCGCCGGCCTGGTTGCCGAGCGCGTACATCGCGCCAAAATTCAGGCCACCGAACGAAGGCGACGTGTACGACAGCGCGTTGTTCCAGCCCGAATCGCCGACGGCACCCTGGTCGCTCGGGTAGGTCGGGAACGTGCCGAGGCCGAGGAACACGTGGTACACCATCGGCGAGAAGGTGTACGAATCG
Organism: Burkholderia sp. D-99; assembly: GCF_011605345.1. GTDB lineage: Bacteria > Pseudomonadota > Gammaproteobacteria > Burkholderiales > Burkholderiaceae > Burkholderia. The sequence continues at coordinate 226,184 of NZ_JAAOXM010000009.1, read as the reverse complement.
TAGAACGGGTTGAACAGGATCGTCGACAGGAACAGGTGCGTCGTCAGGCGGCCGGCCGTCACCGTGCCGTACGGCGAATCGATGCCGACGTACGCGTTGCGCGCGAAGAACGTGTCGCCCTGGAAGCGGCCGAACTGGCCGTTCTGCGCGCGGAAGAAGCTTTCCAGCGTGAAGATCGCCTTGTAGCCGTTGCCCAGATCCTCGGTGCCGTGCAGGCCCCAGTACGACGTCGACATCCCGCCGCCGCTCACGTTCCACGCGCGGTCGCCGCCCGGGAACTTGGTTGCGCCGACCCATTCGTCGACCTGACCGTAGAGCGACACGCTCGACTGTGCATGGACGGGAGCGGTAGCCGCCACGCAGGCAGCCGCGGCGATCAGCTTGACGGACGTGCGCGACGCACGGCGAGCGAATGCTTTCATTGGATCTCCAGATTTTGTCGAATTGTCGATAAGTGGCGCGAGCGTTGTTTTTTGGAGCCGAGTGCTTGCGTCGTATGGGGCGCAGCCATCTTTACGGATCATTCGTCCGGTCAAAATTGCGCACACTTATTGCTGGTATAGCGGCGGCATTAACTTCGCGGAATTGATACATGGCCGGGTACCCGCCGGCGGCCCGGCGCGAACGCGGTCGCACGGCCGGACGGCGGCGTGGCACACGCGAACCGGGCGCGAAAGATAGCGCAATGCGGCGGGAAAATCAGCGGAAATCTGTGCGCGACTGTGGCGAATTCGCATCAGCCGGCGAGGGGACGAGCGCGCGGGCGCTCAGTTTCGGTAGAACGGGGAGAAAAACGGCGAATGCGCAGGCTCTTCCTGCGAACGGGGCGGCGGCATCGGACGGCCACCGCGCTCCTCGTTGTAGCGCGCGACGTCGGCGCGGATCGAACCGGCGCGCAGCGGTACGTTACCGCCGCCCGGCGGGCGCGGCACCTGGCGCACGTCGGCGCTGATCGGGCGATACGGGTTCTGCGCGGCGTAATGGCCGTACGACGGCGTCGGCCGCAGCCCCCAGCGAGAGCCGTAGCCGCTCACGCCGCCGGCGCGTGCACCGGCGGGGGGCGCAACGCGGCGCCAGACAGGTACACCGCCAGCCGACTGACCGTACGCGCGCATGTCGCCGCCCCCGAAGCCGTGGCCGCCGAACGCATGACCTCCGTGGGGCGGCTGCGCGAGCGCGAGCGGCATCAGCAGCGCGCCGAGCACGCCTGCCACCCATCGTCCGATCTTCCGTTTCACCCGTTCCGTCATCGTTCAGTGCCTGTCCATGCCCGCCGCCGGTTCCTTTCGGCCGACCCAAGGCTTTCAGCAGTAATTTATGGGCGGTCCGAAAGCGTGTCGAGCCAAAAAGTGTTATGTCGCCGGCATCGGTGTAACACCATGTTACTGCTAGGTTTTTTCACTTCAGCATGCGACCGGGACAGAACATTCTTCTGCCGTTTTACGCATGGCCGGGCCGGTACCGTGAGCGCTGCTGCATGAGATTGGTTCATCAATCGATTCTCACAATGAATTTGTGTAGTGAATCACCAACCGGGACAATGGCGCCATCCGCGCGCGCGACGCGCGCCTGAGTCGCTTCCGAATCGAGTTCCCGATGGCCCGTCCCCGTTTTCTTCCCGACAACTTCACGCTCGCGCTCGTCGGCACCGTCGTGCTCGCGAGCCTCCTGCCCTGCCGCGGCCCGGCCGCCCACGCGTTCAACTGGGCGACCAACATTGCCGTCGGCCTGCTGTTCTTCCTGCACGGCGCGAAGCTGTCGCGCGAAGCCGTCGTCGCGGGCGCGACCCACTGGCGGCTGCACGCGGTCGTGCTGCTCAGCACGTTCGCGCTGTTCCCGCTGCTCGGCCTCGCGCTGAAACCCGTGCTGCAGCCGCTCGTCACGCCGACGCTGTATGCGGGCGTGCTGTTCCTGTGCACGCTGCCGTCGACGGTCCAGTCGTCGATCGCGTTCACGTCGATCGCGAAGGGCAACGTGCCGGCCGCCGTGTGTGCGGCATCCGCGTCGAGCCTGCTCGGGATCTTCGTCACGCCGGCGCTCGTCGGGCTGATGATCACGTCGCAGTCGGCCGCCGCCGCGTCGCCGTGGAGCACCGTCGGCAGCATCGTGATGCAGCTGCTCGTGCCGTTCATCGCCGGCCAGTTGCTGCGGCCCGTGATCGGCGGCTGGATCGACCGCAACCGCGGCGTGCTGCGCTTCGTCGACCAGGGCTCGATCCTGCTCGTCGTCTACGTCGCATTCAGCGAGGCCGTCAACGAAGGCCTGTGGCACCAGATCCCGCCGCGCGCGCTCGGCGGCCTGCTCGTCGTCAACCTCGTGCTGCTCGCGATCGCGCTCTTGCTGACCGCGTTCGTCAGCAAGCGGCTCGGCTTCAACCGTGCCGACCAGATCACGATCATCTTCTGCGGATCGAAGAAGAGCCTCGCGGCCGGTGTGCCGATGGCGAAGGTGATCTTCTCGGCGAACGCGGTCGGTGCGATCGTGCTGCCGCTGATGCTGTTCCACCAGATCCAGCTGATGGCGTGCGCGGCGCTCGCGCAACGCTGGGGGGCGCGCGACATGAGCGGCGAGCACGACGAGGGCGACGCGGCGCCCGGCGCGCTGAGCGCGGGGAAACGCTGACGAGCGGGGCGGCGGGAAGGCCATCGGGTGGTGCCGTCCCGGCGTTTTGGCGTTTTGGCGTTTTGGCGTTTTGGCGTTTTGGCGTTTTGGCGTTTTGGCGTTTTGGCGTTTTGGCGCTTCGGCTTTCGGCTTTCGGCTTTCGGCTTTCGGCTTTCGGCTTTCGGCTTTCGGCTTTCCGCTTTCCGCTTTCGGCTTTCGGCTTTCGGCTTTCGGCTTTCGGCTTTCCGCTTTCCGCTTTCCGCTTTCCGCTTTCCGCTTTCCGCTTTCCGCTTTCCCTGAAGTGGTCAAGTAAGCTTGGACACCGATTAGGGCTAAGCAGCGAGCGCTTCGTAGCGCGCCGCCGCACCACCGCCCTCCCAACTGCGCACCAACGCGCCCGCGGGCGCGATGCACCAGCAACGCCCATCGCGTCACGAAATCTTCATTCAATTCTCCGCGGGCGGTGCCGTTAAGTCGGGCGTCCTGTCGATTCGGCTGCCCTCGCCCATGCCCGCGCCCCACTCCGACTCCGCTGCCGCCAGCACCACGCGCCTGATCGCGGATCGCGCGCTCGCCGCCGTCTTCCAGCCGATCGTCGATCTCGGGTCGGGGACGGTCGTCGGCTACGAGGGCCTGATACGCGGCCCGCGCGGCACCGACCTCGAGCCGCCCGCGGCGCTGTTCGCGCAGGCCGCGCGCGAAGGCGAGACCATCGCGCTCGAACAGGCCGCCGCACTCACCTGCCTCGACGCGTTCGCGGCGCTCGGCTGCGACGGCAAGCTGTTCCTCAATTTCAGCGCGGGCACGATCCTGCAGCTCGCGCGCGAACGCGAGCGCGCCCGCCTGCTGCTCGGCCGCGCGCGGATCGACGCCGAGCGCATCGTGATCGAGCTGACCGAGCAGAACGCGACGACGGACGTCGCCCATATCGGGCCGGCGGTCGCATCGCTGCGCGACGCCGGCATCCAGTTCGCGCTCGACGACTACGGCACCGCGAACGCGAGCATGAACCTGTGGCTGCGCCTGCATCCGGACGTCGTGAAGATCGACCGCTTCTTCATCCACGACATCGCGCGCGACCCGCTGAAGTTCGAGGCCGTGAGGGCGATGCAGCACTTCGCGCAGGCGAGCGGCGCGCAACTGATCGCGGAAGGCATCGAGAACGAATGCGACCTGATCGTCGTGCGCGACATGGGCATCTGCTGCGTGCAGGGCTTCCTGCTCGGCCGGCCGAACGCGCAGCCGTCGCGGGTCGTCGCGCCGGCCGCGCGCGACGCGATCCGCGCGCCGCACATCGCGGTGTTTCCCGGCGCGACGCGTTCGGTGCGCCCGGCCGGCACGATCGCCGGGAAGATGCTGGTTCCGGCGCCGGCGCTGCCGCGCGACGCGACCAGCAACGACGTGCTCGACCTGTTCAACCGGATGCCCGACCTGCACGCGGTCGCCCTCGTCGAACGCGGGCGGCCCGTCGCGCTCGTGAATCGCCGCGGCTTCATCGACCGCTTCGCGCTGCCGTACCACCGCGAGGTGTTCGGGAAGAAGCCGTGCCTGCAGTTCGCGAACGACGCCCCGCTGATGATCGACAACGCGACGACGTTCGAGCAGCTCGCGATGCTGCTCGCGAGCCACGACCAGCGCTATCTCGCGGACGGCTTCGTGATCACCGAACACGGCCGCTACATCGGGCTCGGCACCGGCGAGAGCCTCGTGCGTGCGGTGACCGAGATGCGCATCGAGGCCGCGCGCTATGCGAATCCGCTGACGTTCCTGCCCGGCAACATCCCGATCAGCGCGCACATCGACCGCCTGCTCCAGCGCGACGCCGGCTTTCATGCGTGCTACGTCGACCTGAACCAGTTCAAGCCGTTCAACGACCAGTACGGCTACTGGCAAGGCGACGAGGTGCTGAAGTTCGCCGCGACGGTGCTGGCCGGCGTGTGCGATCCGCAGCGCGACTTTCTCGGGCACGTCGGCGGCGACGATTTCCTCGTGCTGTTCCAGCGCGACGACTGGCGCGAACGCGCCGCCGACGCGATCGCACACTTCAACGACGGCGCGCAGCTCTTCTACACGCAGGCCGACCGGCAGGCGGGCGGGCTGCACGGCGAGGACCGCCACGGCAACCCGGCGTTCTTCGGCTTCGTGACGATGGCGATCGGCGCGGTCGGCGTGCCGGCCGGCGCGCACGGCGCGAAGCGCTACGGCAGCGACGAGATCGCATCGGTCGCCGCGCTCGCAAAGCGGCGCGCGAAACAGCAGCCGGACGGACTCGCGGTCGTCGATCTCGATGCGGGCCGCGCCGCGCTACGCCATCGCAGCGAACCACCGGCCGCGGCCATCCGTTGAACGGTGGGCGGCCGGCGTCCATCGTTCGCGGGCACGGCGGCGCCCGATACGGCGGTGGCGCGCGTTCGCCGGTTCGCCCGTTCGCCCGTTCGTCCGTTCGTCCGTTCGCCCGTTCGCCCGTTCGCCCGTTCGCCCGTTCGCCCGTTCGCCCATTCGTCCGTCCCGTCCCGTCACGTCCCGCCCCGTCACGCGGCCCGGCCCTTCGTTGCGCACCGCGTTCCCGCCGACCTGAGCAGGCCGCCAGGCACGCGTGCACGCTTGCCTGAAACCGGCCCGCCGGCCGCCACGCCCCGCTCGCCGGACACCCGCACGCCCACCTTGCCTTTTTCGCGTTTTGTTTAGTATTTTTAGTAACGGTGTTTTCGCAGATTAGCGCTTAAAAACCCGTTATTCGCGGGTATTCCCCGGCTATCCGGCCCGAATTCCGCGATATGTTTTACTATACAATCGCTTTCACCCTAAACAAACCGGACCCCGAACGATGGGAACCACCATTCGCGATGTGGCGCGGGCGGCAGAGGTCTCGATCGGCACCGTCTCCCGCGCGCTGAAAAACCAGCCGGGCCTGTCCGAAGCAACGCGTGCGCGCATCGTCGAGATCGCGCAGCGGCTCGGCTACGATCCCGCGCAGTTGCGGCCGCGCATCCGCCGGCTCACCTTCCTGCTGCACCGCCAGCACAACCGCTTTCCGGCCAGCCCGTTCTTCTCGCACGTGCTTCACGGCGTCGAGGACGCATGCCGCGAGCGCGGCATCGTGCCGACGCTGCTCACGGTCGGGCCGAACGACGACGTGCTGCGCCAGATGCGCCCGCACGCGCCCGACGCGATCGCGGTGGCCGGCTTCATCGAGCCGGAGACGATCGAGGCGCTCGCCGCGACCGGCCGGCCGCTCGTGCTGATCGACCTGTGGGCACCCGGCCTGCGCTCGGTGAACATCGACAACGCGACGGGCGCGGCGCTCGCGATGCGCCACCTGCTCGCCACCGGCCGCTCGCGGATCGCGTTCATCGGCGGCTCGCCCGCGCACTTCAGCATCGCGCAGCGCGCGATCGGCTACCGGCGCGCGTTCTTCGAGGCCGGGCGACTGTTCGATCCCGCCTATGAAGTGACGATCGACGCGGGGCTCGATCCCGACACGGGCGCCGCGCGTGCGATGGAGCAGTTGCTCGACGCGCCGGGCCCGCGCCCGGAAGCGGTCTTCGCATACAACGACGCGGCCGCGCTCGCCGCGCAGCGCGTGTGCACCGCGCGCGGGCTGCGCATTCCCGACGACATCGCGATCGTCGGTTTCGACAACATCCCGGCCGCCGCGCACGCGAGCCCGCCGCTCACGACGCTCGCGGTCGACAAGGAGGCGCTCGGCCGCCGCGGCGTCGAACTGCTGCTCGCCGACTCACCCGAGCGCACCGAGATCTCCCTGCCCGTCGAGCTGATCGTGCGGGCCAGCAGCCAGCCCGCCGGCTCCCCGGCACTCGATATCGCAACGGCTACCGAATCATGAACATGCCCCCGGTCCAACCCTGCACGGCCGCACCGGCCGCCCACACGCAAGCCGCGCCGTTCGTCGCGAGCTTCCGCGATCCGTCGTTCCTGCTGTCGCACATCGAGGACACGCTGCGCTTCTACGCAACCAACGCGTTCGATCCGACGGGCGGCTTCTACCATTACTTCCGCGACGACGGCAGCATCTACAACCGCACGTCGCGCCACCTCGTCAGCAGCTGCCGGTTCGTCTTCAACTACGCGATGGCGTACCGGCATTTCGGCGATCCGCGCCACCTGGAATACGCGCGCCACGGGCTGCGCTTCCTGCGCGATGCGCACTGGGACGACGAACTGCAGGGCTACGACTGGGAACTCGACTGGCGCGACGGCGCGAAGCGCGAGACGCTCGACGGCACGCGCCACTGCTACGGGCTCGCGTTCGTGCTGCTCGCGGCCTCGCACGCGACGATGGCCGGCATCGACGAGGCGCGTCCGCTGATCGCGGCGACCTACGAGCTGGCCGAGCACCGCTTCTGGGACGCGGCCGCGGGCCTGTATGCGGACGACGCGACGCCGAACTGGATCGTGTCGTCGTACCGCGGCCAGAACGCGAACATGCACATGACGGAGGCGCTGCTCGCGGCCTACGAGGCGACCGGCCACCTCACGTACCTCGATCGCGCGGAAAAGCTCGCGTCCCACATCACGCAGCGCCAGGCCGCGCTGTCGGGCGGGCTCGTGTGGGAGCACTACCATGCGGACTGGTCGATCGACTGGGACTACAACAAGGAAGACAGCTCGAACATCTTCCGTCCGTGGGGCTTCCAGCCCGGGCACCAGACCGAATGGGCGAAGCTGCTGCTGATCCTCGAGCGGCACCGCCCGCTCGACTGGCTCGTGCCGCGCGCGGCCGAGCTGTTCGACGCGGCGCTCACGCACGCGTGGGATGCCGATCACGGCGGCCTGTACTACGGCTTCGGCCCCGACTTCACGATCTGCGACCACAACAAGTACTTCTGGGTGCAGGCTGAAACCTTCGCGGCGGCCGCGATGCTCGGCGCGCGCACCGGCAGCGAGCGCTTCTGGGACTGGTACGACGAGATCTGGCGCTACAGCTGGGCGCACTTCGTCGATCACCGCTACGGCGCGTGGTACCGCATCCTCACCTGCGACAACCGCAAGTACAGCGACGAGAAGAGCCCGGCCGGCAAGACCGACTATCACACGATGGGCGCGTGCTACGACGTGCTCGCGACCCTCGCGCGCGCGCAGCGCAGCGAGGCAACGCAATGAGCGGCGGCACGTTTCCGGCTTTCGTGTCGGCGGGCGACATCCTGACCGACATGGTGCGCGCGGGCGATGCGCAATGGACCTCGGTGCCGGGCGGCGCCGGCTGGAACGTCGCGCGCGCGGTCGCGCGGCTCGGCGTACCGAGCGCGCTCGCGGGTTCGATCGGCGAAGACTGCTTCTCCGACGACCTGTGGCGCACGAGCGAAGCGGCCGGGCTCGACCTGCGCTTCCTGCAGCGCGTCGCACGGCCGCCGCTGCTCGCGATCGTCCACGAGACGCGCCCGCCCGCGTACTTCTTCATCGGCGAAGCGAGCGCCGATCTCGCGTTCGATCCCGCGCGGCTGCCGGCCGGCTGGACCGACCACGTGAAATGGGCGCATTTCGGCTGCATCAGCCTCGTGCGCGAACCGCTCGCGGGCACGCTGGCCGCGCTCGCGGCCGATCTGCACGCGCGCGGCGTGAAGATCAGCTTCGATCCGAACGTGCGGAACCTGATGACGGCCGCGTACCGGCCGACGCTGGAGAAAATGGCGGCGCTCGCCGACCTCATCAAGGTGTCCGACGAAGACCTGCGGCACCTGTTCGGCGGCGACGGCCCCGACGCGATCGCGGCGGTGCGCGCGCTGAACCCGCGCGCGGCCGTGCTCGTCACGCGCGGCGCGCAGGCCGCGACGCTCTACGCGGACGGCGACGTGCACGAGGCCAGCCCGCCGCGCGTCGAGGTGGCCGACACCGTCGGCGCAGGCGACGCGTCGATCGGCGGCATGCTGTTCAGCCTGATGGCCGCGCCGCAGCGCACGTGGCGCGAGCATCTCGGGTTCGCGCTGGCGGCCGGCGCCGCCGCGTGCCGGCATACGGGCGCGCACGCGCCGACGCTCGACGAGGTCGTCGCGCTGATCGAACGCTGAGGGAAAGACGGTGACCGGACGCTGTTCGGTCACCGATAAGCGACGCTGTACATGCTGCGCCGCAGTGCTACGATGAAGTGTCCTTTTGCGGGAGAGCACGATGGACACGAACACGTTCACGAAAGGCATCTACACGGCCAAGGCGCATACCCAGCATGCGGGCAACGGGCAGTTCCAGGGTTACGTGATCCTCGCGCGCGACGACGGGGACGACACCGAGAACACGCGTTACGACGTCCACTCGACGAGCCCCAGCGAGGAAGAAGCGTTCGACGAGGCGAAAGCGCTCGCGCACCGGATTCTCGGCGAGATCGAGCTGTAACGCGTACCGCTCGTCAGGCGCGGCTCAGAGCAGCCGCGCCACCATCGATAGCAGCATCGTCAGCACCAGCGTCGACATGAACGGGAACGGGTAGCGCCGCCCGCCGAGCGTCAGCGTGACGTCGCCCGGCATCCGCCCGATGCCGAGCTTGCCGAGCCACGGCCAGCAGCGCGTCAGGATCATCACCGCGACGAACGTCGTCAACAGCCAGCGCAGCATGCCGGGCTCCCGTCAGAGTGCGTGCGAGCGGTCGCCGCGCGCGAACGCGTCGAGCGTGCCGTCGATGCCGCGCGAGAACGCGATCACCTTGAACAGCTCGCCCATCTCTGCCTCGGAGATCAGCTTCTGCACCGCGTTCGCGGCCGGCAGGAATTCACGGATGTCCGACGGATCGATCGCGGCCAGCGCGTCGGTGATGCCCGCGTTCAGCAGGAAGCGCGCCTGCGACGTGTAGCCGAGCAGGTCGGCGCCGGTCGCGACAGCCGCGTCGTAGATGCCGGTGAATTCGACGTGCGCGGTGATGTCCTGCAGCCCCGGGTACAGGAACGGATCGTCGTGCGCATGGTGCCGGTAGTGGCACATCAGCGTGCCGCTGTCGCGCTGCGGGTGGTAGTACTCGTGAGCGGGAAAGCCGTAGTCGACCAGCAGCACCGCGCCGCGCCCGAGCATCGTGCAGACGGTGCGCGTGAACGCCAGCGCGGCCTCGTGCGTCTCGGTCACGTAGCCGTCGTGCGCGTCGTCAAGACCCGCGAGCACCGGCGGCAGGCCGGCTGCGTCGGCGGGGCGGTCGTCGAACACGAACGCCTGCCGCGCGTCGAGCGCGACGCCGCGCTCGTGCCACACGCCGCCCGCCTTCGCGAACAGCCGCACCGGCATCGCGTCGAGCACTTCGTTGCCGACCACGACGCCGTCGAACCGTTCGGGCAGCGCGTCGAGCCAGCGCACCTTCGTGGCCAGCGCCGGCGCGGCGGCCTCGATCGTGTCGCGCTGCCGTCCGCGCAGTTCGCCGGACAGGTCGACGATCAGGTATTCGTCGAGTTCGACGCCCTGCGCGTCGAGCGCGGCGAGCAGCCCGGCCGCGAGCTTGCCCGTGCCGGCGCCGAATTCCATCACGCGGCGCGTATCGCTCGCCGCGAGCGCTTCCGCGACCGGTTGCGCGAGCGTCTGCGCGAACAGCGGCGACAGCTCGGGCGCGGTGACGAAGTCGCTGCCGTCGTCGGCGCGGCGCCCGAACTTGCGCGCGCCGCCGCTGTAATAGCCGAGGCCGGGCGCATACAGCGCACGCTCCATGAAGCGGTCGAACGGCAGCCAGCCGCCGGCCGCCGCGATCTCGTCGCGCAGTTGCGCGGCAAGGGTTTCGGACTGCGCGAGCGCGTCAGGGCCGGGAGCAGGTAAACTAGCGGGTTCGTGAGCTTTCGGGTTCATCCCGGCATTGTAAATGACCGTTTCAGCCGATACGTCGACCCAGCGCGTGGCGCTCGTCACCGGTGCCCTGGGCAGCGCGGCCGACGCCGCGTCGATCGGTCGTGCGCTCGCGACGGGATTCGCACGGCGCGGCTGGGACGTCGCGCTGCAGCGCAGCCCCGGTACGCCGCGCGCGGCCGCCGACGCGCTCGTCGCCGAAGTCGCGGCGCTCGGCCGCCGCGCGGTCGTGCTCGACGCCGATCTGGCCCTGGAAGCCGACGCCGCCGCGCTCGTCGCCGCATGCGGCGCAGCGCTCGGCCGGCCCGCGTGCGCGGTGTTCGTGAGCGCCAGCGCGGGCGCCGACGACGCGCACACGGTGGACGGTGCGTCGCTCGCCGGCGCACTCGCGCGCAACGTGACGGCGCCGCTCGCGCTGGCCCGCGCGCTCGCCGACGCGACGCCCGACGCCGCGCGCGAGCATGAGGCGCTGCGCGCATGCGCGATCCACGTGCTGGACCAGGCGCTGTTTCACCCTGCGCCGGCGCAGTTGTCGCACGCGCTGATGCAGGCCGCGCTGAACCGCGCGACGGCGGCGCTGGCGCTCGCGCTCGCGCCGAAGGTGCGGGTCGCGGCGCTGGTGCGCGGCCACGCGCCGCACGCGGACGACATCGCGGCGGCGGCCTGCTATCTCGCGAGCGCGCCCGGCGTCACGGGCGCGACGCTGACCGTCGACGGCGGCGAGCACCTCGTGCCGCCCGCCGCCGGCCCGAATGAATGAACTGCGCGGATCGCGCGGCCTGACTGCCGCCGCCCGCGCCGCTTTGCGTGTGCGCACGCCAATTTGACTGGGACGACCATGTTTTCCGCTCTCCTGCACCCCCGCCTCGCGGACTGCCGCAGGCTCTACCTGCGCGACTACGAAGTGCACATCAACATCGGTGCCTTCGAACACGAGAAGCGCGGCGAGCAGCGCGTCGTCATCAACGTCGACCTGTTCGTGCCGCTCGCGCTGTCCACCCCCGTCGACGACCGTCTCCATGAAGTCGTCGACTACGACCTGATGAAGCAGAGCGTCGCGCAATGCGTGGCGCGCGGCCACATCCACCTGCAGGAAACGCTGTGCGACGCGATCGCCACGCACCTGCTGGCGCACGATGCCGTGCGCGCGGTACGCGTCTGTACCGAGAAACCGGACGCTTATCCGGACTGCGACGCCGTCGGCGTCGAAGTCTTTCGCATCAAGGACGAGGAGCGCGCATGAACGCCCCCCACATGAATGACACGGCGGCCGATGCCGCCACCCTCGACGCAACCGACGCCCCGGCGGGCCGCCAGGTGCTGACGCGCCGTGAACAGAAGGAAGCGTACGAGAACAACAAGCTGTTCAAGCGGATCGTGCGCCAGGTCGGCCAGGCCATTGGCGACTACAACATGATCGAGCAAGGCGACAAGGTGATGGTGTGCCTGTCGGGCGGCAAGGACAGCTACGCGATGCTCGACGTGCTGCTGCGCCTGCGCGAGCGCGCGCCGATCGACTTCGACATCGTCGCGGTGAACCTCGACCAGAAGCAACCGGGCTTCCCCGAGCACGTGCTGCCCGAATACCTGAAACAGGTCGGCGTGCCGTTCCACATCGAGAACCAGGACACCTACAGCATCGTCAAGCGGCTCGTGCCCGAAGGCAAGACGACCTGCTCGCTGTGCTCGCGGCTGCGCCGCGGGATCCTGTATCGCGTGGCCGGCGAACTCGGCGCGACCAAGATCGCACTCGGCCACCACCGCGACGACATCGTGCAGACGCTGCTGCTCAACATGTTCTACGGCGGCAAGCTGAAGGGAATGCCCCCGAAGCTGCAGTCGGACGACGGCAAGAACATCGTGATCCGCCCGCTCGCGTACGTGAAGGAAACCGATCTCGAGAAATACGCGGAACTGCGCGAATTCCCGATCATCCCGTGCAACCTGTGCGGCAGCCAGCCGAACCTGAAGCGCGCGGAAATGAAGGCGCTGATCCGCGAATGGGACAAGCGCTTCCCGGGCCGCGTCGAGAACATGTTCAACGCGCTCGCGAAGGTCGTGCCGTCGCACCTGATGGACACCACGCTGTACCCGTTCCAGTCGCTGCGCGCGACCGGCGTTGCCGATCCGCAAGGCGACATCGCGTTCGACGAGGAACCGTGCGCGTCGGGCGACGACACGGCCGCGCCGGGCGCCGCCAAACCGATCTCGATCGTCCAGTTCGACGACCTGTAAGCGGGGTCCGAACACCCGTCGGAACGGGGCCGCGCGGCCCTTTTCCGGCGCTGTCGCCCCGCCGCGACAGCCCCGGAACGGCGGGGGCCGCATGCTAAAATGGACGGCTTCGAACTCCTCTGACAAGCTGGCGCCATGAATATCGTGATTTTGGCGGCAGGCACCGGCAAGCGCATGCGTTCCGCGCTGCCGAAAGTGCTTCACCCCCTGGCCGGCAGGCCGCTCCTCTCCCACGTCATCGACACCGCGCGCACGCTGCAGCCGTCCCGGCTGGTCGTCGTCGTCGGTCACGGCGCCGAGCAGGTCCAGGCCGCCGTCGGCGCGCCCGACGTCCAGTTCGCGGTGCAGGCCGAGCAGCTCGGCACCGGCCACGCGGTCCGCCAGGCGCTGCCGCTCCTCGATCCCGCTCAACCGACGCTCGTGCTGTACGGCGACGTGCCGCTCACGCGCGCATCGACGCTGCAGCGCCTCGTTGATGCCGCACGCGAGGGCCGCTACGGGATTCTGACCGTCACGCTCGACGATCCGACCGGCTACGGCCGCATCGTGCGCGACGCGGCCGGCTTCGTCACGCGCATCGTCGAACAGAAGGACGCGTCGCCCGAACAGCTGAAGATCGCCGAGATCAACACGGGCATCATCGTCACGCCCACGGCCCAGCTGTCGATGTGGCTCGGCGCGCTGAAGAACGAGAACGCGCAGGGCGAGTACTACCTGACCGACGTCGTCGAACTCGCGATCGAGGCCGGTTTCGAGGTCGTCACCGCGCAGCCCGACGAGGAATGGGAAACGCTCGGCGTGAACAGCAAGGCGCAGCTCGCCGAGCTCGAACGCATCCACCAGCGCAATATCGCCGACGCGCTGCTCGTCGACGGCGTCACGCTCGCCGATCCGGCACGCGTCGACGTGCGCGGCACGCTGCGCTGCGGCCGCGACGTGTCGATCGACGTGAACTGCGTGTTCGAAGGCAACGTGACGCTCGCCGACAACGTGACGATCGGCGCGAACTGCGTGATCCGCAACGCGTCGGTCGGCGCGGGCACGCGCATCGACGCGTTCACGCACATCGACGGCGCCGAGCTCGGCGCTAACACCGTGATCGGCCCGTACGCGCGGCTGCGCCCCGGCGCGCAGCTCGCGGACGAAGCCCACGTCGGCAACTTCGTCGAGGTGAAGAATGCGGTGATCGGCCGCGGCTCGAAGGCGAACCACCTCACGTACATCGGCGACGCCGACATCGGCGCGCGCGTGAACATCGGCGCGGGCACGATCACCTGCAACTACGACGGCGCGAACAAGTTCCGCACCGTGATCGAGGACGACGTGTTCGTCGGCTCCGACACGCAGCTCGTCGCGCCCGTGCGCGTCGGCCGCGGCGTGACGATCGCCGCCGGCACGACGATCTGGAAGGACGTGGCCGACGGCCTGCTCGCGCTGAACGAGAAGACCCAGATCGCGAAGAGCGGCTACGTCCGCCCGGTCAAGAAGAAGAGCTGAACCTTTTGCGGGCGCCCCGGCGGCGCCCGCGTCGACTTACAGGATTGACCATTCATGTGCGGCATTGTCGGCGCAGTTGCGCAGCGTAATATCGTTCCGGTGCTGATCGAAGGATTGCGGCGCCTCGAATACCGTGGCTACGACTCGTGCGGCGTCGCCGTGCTCGAGCCTGGCGCACCGAAGCGCGCGCGCAGCGTCGCGCGCGTCGCCGATCTCGACACGCAGGTGCGCGAGTCGCACCTCGAAGGCACGACGGGCATCGCGCACACGCGCTGGGCCACGCACGGCGCGCCCGTCACGCACAACGCGCACCCGATCTTCTCGTCGAACGCGCTCGCGCTCGTCCACAACGGCATCATCGAGAACTTCGAGACGCTGCGCGAAGCGCTGCGCGCGAAGGGCTACGAATTCGTGTCGCAGACCGACACCGAGGTGATTGCCCACCTCGTGCACAGCCTGTATCGCGGCAACCTGTTCGACGCGGTGCGCGAAGCGGTGGGCCAGCTGCATGGCGCGTATGCGATCGCCGTGATCCACAAGGACCAGCCGCATACCGTCGTCGGCGCGCGCCAGGGTTCGCCGCTCGTGGTCGGCCACGGCGACGGCGAGAACTTCCTCGCGTCCGATGCGCTCGCGCTCGCGGGCAGCACCGACCGCTTCACGTTCCTCGAGGAAGGCGACATGTGCGAGCTGTCGCTCGACGGCGTGAAGATCGTCGATCGCCACGGCGCCACCGTGCAGCGCGAGATCCGCGTGGTCAGCGCGTACGGCGGCGCGGTCGAGCTCGGCCCGTATCGCCACTTCATGCAGAAGGAAATCTTCGAGCAGCCGCGCGCGATCAGCGATACCGTGCCGCAAACGGACGCGTTCGACGCAACGCTGTTCGGCGACGCAGCACCCGCCGCGTTCGCGGACATCGACAGCCTGCTGATCCTCGCGTGCGGCACGAGCTACTACTCGGGCCTCACCGCGAAGTACTGGCTCGAATCGATCGCGAAGATCCCGACCCAGGTCGAGATCGCGAGCGAATACCGCTACCGCGAATCGGTGCCGAACCCGCGCCAGCTCGTGCTGGTGATCTCGCAGTCGGGCGAGACGGCCGACACGCTCGCGGCACTCAAGCACGCGCAGTCGCTCGGTCACACGCACACGCTCGCGGTCTGCAACGTCGCGACGAGCGCGATGGTGCGCCTCACCGAAATGCAGTTCCTGACGCACGCGGGCACCGAGATCGGCGTTGCGTCGACGAAGGCGTTCACGACCCAGCTCGTCGCGCTGTTCGTGCTGGCCGCGACGCTCGGCAAGCTGCGCGGGCACGTCGATGCCGCGCAGGAAGCGGAATTCCTGAAGCAGTTGCGCCACCTGCCGGCGGCGCTGAACAGCGTGCTCGCGCTCGAGCCGCAGATCATCGCGTGGTCGGAGGAATTCGCGCGCAAGGAAAACGCGCTGTTCCTCGGCCGCGGGCTGCACTACCCGATCGCGCTCGAAGGCGCGCTGAAGCTGAAGGAAATCTCGTACATCCACGCCGAGGCCTATCCGGCCGGCGAGCTGAAGCACGGGCCGCTCGCGCTCGTCACGGAAGCGATGCCGGTCGTCACGGTCGCGCCGAACGACACGCTGCTCGAGAAGCTGAAGTCGAACATGCAGGAAGTGCGCGCGCGCGGCGGCGAGCTGTACGTGTTCGCGGATGCCGACACGCAGATCGTCAATGACGACGGCCTGCACGTGATCCGGATGCCGGAGCACTACGGGCAACTGTCGCCAATCCTGCACGTCGTGCCGCTGCAACTGCTCGCGTATCACACCGCGTGCGCTCGCGGCACCGACGTCGACAAGCCGCGGAACCTCGCGAAATCGGTGACGGTGGAGTAAGGCGGGAAGCAGGTCGGCGCGCCCACAACGTGCGCGCTGGCCAGACAGACGGAGACACAATGGTAGTAAGACTGTTTGGATGCGGTTTGCTGGCGCTGACGTTCGCGTCGACCGGCTGGGCCGCCGAGCACTACGTCGAAGTCTGGAATCCGCCCGAGGCGCGGCAGCCGGCAGCACGTACGCCGGCCGCGCATGCGGGCGCCGACGTGCACGCCGGCAAGAGCGCGGAGAAACATGCGAGCGCAACGCCGAAAGCCGCCGTGAAGCCGCACAAGCGCCGCGTCGCGCAAGCCGTGAAAGCCGGTTCGCATCGTCCCGCGGCCACGGCCGTGGCGCCCGCCGCACCGCGCCCCGTCGCACAGCCCGCGCCGGGCCGCCTCACGGTGATGCAGCCTGCCGACCCCGACGCGAAGTACACGCTCAAGTTCTCCGACATCCCCCGGCAATACACGCCGGATGGCAACGTGCTGCAGGTCGGCACGCACAACCGCTCCGCGGAGGTGACTCGATAATGGAAGCGCAAACCTACCTTGGCTACCAGATCTGGGGCCACGCGATCCTGCAGCAGGACGAGATCCTGCAGCCCGAACGTTTCGCGGCGAGCGGCACGATCACGCAGAACAACAAGCTCGTCGAGGCATCCGGCGTGCTCGGCGTGTTCGACACCGAGGACGACGCGCGCGAAGCGGGCATCGAATGGGCCCGCGCATGGATCGACAGCCACCGCTGAGCGGGCTCGGCGTGCGCAGCCTGCGCACTATCGTCGACGCCGCGCACCGGCCGGCCGCGAACCGCACATGAAAAAAGGGGCGTCATGGACGCCCCTTTCCTGTTCGAACCGGACAACTCAGGCCGCAGGCCGTGGCGGCCGCACCGCCGCCTGCGGCCGGCCGACGAACCGTGCCAGCCCGACAATCGCGGCCAGCGTCGCGAGGTACGCGACGATCTGGATGCCCGCCGGGCGCGCGGTATAGCCGATCAGCGTATGCAGCGCCTTGCCGACGATGCTCGACTCCTTGAGCAGCCACGACGTATCCCAGACTGCATCGCCCCACGACGGTACGAGGCCCGCCGCGAGCAGGAAGCCGACGCACTGGCTCGCCATGCCCGCCGCGAGCAGCACGATCAGCCAGTTGGTGACGGAGAACAAACGCTTCAGCGGAATCTGCAGCAGGCCCGCATACATCCCGTAGCCAAGCCCTGCACCGCCGAGCACGCCGAGCAGCCCGCCGGCGATCATCTGCGGCGTCTGCCCCGGATCGCCCGCGGCGATGCCGTACAGGAACAGCACGGCTTCGGAGCCTTCGCGCAGCACCGCGACGCCGACCACGATCGCCAGCCCCGTCAGCGGCTTGCTGCCGGCCGCGACGGCACGCCCGACCTCGGTCATCTGCAGCGCCATCTCGCGGCCGTGCCGGCTCATCCAGATGCTGTGCCACGCGAGCATCAGCGTCGCGACGAACATCACGCCCGCGTTGAAGACCTCCTGCCCCATGCCGGATGCCCATTGCGAAATCACGTCGGCGAACGCCGCGATCAGGCCGGCGCCGATCACGCCGCCAACCAGCCCGCCGCCGACCCACCAGCCGCGCCGCGGCACGCCCTTCGTGGCGGCCATCACGATCGAGACCACCAGCGCGGCCTCGAGCACTTCACGAAAAACGATCAGGGCAGTAGACAACATGGCGATATGGGCTTACTTGACGCTCAGGTGCGTCTTCGACTGCGCTTCGTGATACTCGTCGTGGAATTCGTACGTGCCGGCCTTCAGCGGCCCGACCAGGATCTCCACCGACTTGCCCGCGGGCACGACCTTCTCCGCCTTGAAGTCGTCGCTCTCGAATTCGGCGGGCGTCGCGTCGAGGTTCTTCACGACGAACTTCACTTTCTTGCCGGCCGGAATCGTCACGCCGTCCGGCGAAAACTTGTGATCCTTCAGGGTCAGATTGACGACATCGTCGGCCGCGAATGCGGAGGTTGCCGATGCGCCCAGCAGCGCCAGCGCAAAGCCGAAAGCAAAACGGTTCATGGGGGTAACGAATTGAAATATCGAAGGGAGCCGATACTAAGATCGATTCGCATTTTCATCTCGCGTACCCTTACTGGCAGCATGGTGATCGTGCTTCATCGCTCACCTTCGCGCGTTGCCCGGCAAGGCATCCGCCTGACTTTGCCTGGAACGCTTCGCCGTCAATCCGGACAAGTTCGGAATGACGGCGCAGGCTCGCTCGCCATTCATCAGACTTCATCTTTGCAACATGCTGTCGCGGCACTACTGTCGTCACACCGAGGCCGCGACACTGATTTTCGGCGACACGCGTACGCTTGACCTTCCCACCGTGGCAAGCTTCATGCTGTCGATGCTTGTCAATCGTCAACTCAGGAGAACACGATGGAATTCGAAGTCCAGGACATGACCTGCGGCGGCTGTGCCAATGCAATCACGCGTGCGGTGACGGCTGCCGATCCCGCTGCGAAGCTCGACATCGACGTCGCGGCGAAGATCGTCAAGGTCGAATCGGCGCAAGGCGCCGAGCGCGTGCAGTCGATCATCGAAGCCGCCGGCTTCCACCCCGCACTGCGTGCCGCATAACGCCCGCACGCCACGGGCGCGGGCACACCGCCGTACGGCGCCGTGCCCGCGCCCGATTTCCCGTCAGCGCAGCCGGATCAGCGTCGACTTCAGCTCGGTGTACTTCTCGAGCGCGTGCAGCGACTTGTCGCGGCCGTTGCCCGACTGCTTGTAGCCGCCGAACGGAAAGTTCATGTCGCCGCCCTCGTCGTAGCAGTTCACCCAGACGGTGCCCGCGCGCAGCCGACGCGACACGTCGTGCGCGGTCGTCAGGTTCGACGTCCACACGGCCGCGGCCAGCCCGTATTCGGTGTCGTTCGCGATCCGCACGGCCTCGTCGACGTCGTCGAACACGATCACCGACAGCACGGGCCCGAAGATCTCCTCGCGCGCGATCTTCGCATCCGGCTTCACCTCGAACACCGTCGGCTCCACGTAGAAGCCGCCCGTCTCCTCCTTCACGCGCGCACCGCCGGTGACGAGCCTGCCTTCGCTGCGCCCGGCCTCGATATAGCCGAGCACACGCTCGAGCTGGATGCCGTCGACGATCGCGCCCATCGACACCGACGGATCGAGCGGATTGCCGGGCACGTACGCACGCGCGGCCGCGACGAGCTTCTCGATGAACACATCCTTGATGTCGCGATGCACGAGCAGCCGCGAACCCGCCGTGCACATCTCGCCCATGTTGTAGAAGATCGCGCCGGCGGCCGCCTGCGCCGCGCGGTCGAGATCGGGACAATCGGGCAGCACGATGTTCGGCGACTTGCCGCCGAGTTCGAGCCACGCGCGCTTCAGGTTCGACTGCGCGGCGTACTGCATGATCAGCTTGCCGACTGCCGTCGAGCCCGTGAACGCAATGCAGTCGACGTCGCGATGCAGCGCCAGCAGCTTGCCGGGCTCGCCCGCCCCCGGCACGACGTTGAACACGCCCGCCGGCATGCCGGCCTCGTACGCGAGCTGCGCGACCCGGATCGCGGTCAGCGGCGATTTCTCCGACGGCTTCAGCACGACGCTGTTGCCGGCGGCGAGCGCGGGGCCGAATTTCCACGCGGCCATCAGGATCGGGAAATTCCACGGCACGACGGCGGCCACCACGCCGACCGGCTCGCGCGTGACGAGACCGACGAGATGATGATCGGCCGGCGCGACTTCGCCGCCCACCTTGTCGATCGCTTCCGCAAACCATTCGACACAATAGGCGGCGCCCGGCACGTCGACCGTCGTCGTGTCGCCGATCGGCTTGCCGGCGTCGAGCGTTTCGAGCAGCGACAGCTCGTCGAGATGCTCGCGCATCAGCGCGGCCCAGCGCAGCAGCACGGCCTTGCGCGCACGCGGGTTCAGCCCAGCCCACACGCCCGCGTCGAACGCGCGGCGCGCCGCGGCAACGGCCGCGTTCACGTCGGCTTCGCCGCAATCGGCGACCTTCGCGAGCACGCGGCCGTCGATCGGGCTCACGCAGTCGAACGTCTTGCCGCCATGCGCGTCGCGCGACGCGCCGTCGATGAATGCGCGCCCTTCGATCTCGAGCGACGCCGCCTTGTCCTGCCAGTCAGCCAAAGTCAACTTGTTCATCAGGATGCCTCAGTTTTTGGGCATTCGCGATGCGGCACGCCGCTGCGCGTGACGCGCAGCCGGCCGGCAGCGAATGCGGTGATGCGCGACCGGAAGGTCAGAAGGTCGCCGGCGAATTGGCCGAGACGACCTCACAGATCAGGTCCGCGCTGGGATTGCGAAAACGGTGCGGCAAACGGCTTTCGAAGTAGTAGCCGTCTCCGGGGTCGAGCAGCCACGTCGCGCCGTCGACGGTCAGCTCGAGCTTGCCCGACACGACGACACCGCCCTCGTGCCCTGCGTGCACGAGCATCTCGGGCCCCGTATCGGCCTGCGGCTGGTAGATCTCGCGCAGGATGCACATGTTGCGGTCCTTCATGCTCGCGCCGACCAGGTGAAACGCGAGCGTGTCGTTGCCGAGGTTCGGCATCTCGTCGCGACGCGACACGACCGAACGCGATTCGGCGAGCTCGAACGTGAAGAACTCCGCAAGACTCATCGGGATGCATTCGAGCAGCTTCTTCAGCGAGCCGACCGACGGGCTCACGCGGCCCTGTTCGATCAGCGAGATCGTGCCGTTGGTCACGCCGGCCCGCTTCGCGAGTTCGCGCTGCGACAGGCCATGCTTGTTGCGCACGAAACGCAGGCGCTCGGCGACTTCGGTGGACATCGATTCGGTTTCGGACACGATAGGTGCGGTGACAAAGTGAAACGACGCGGTGGACAGCCGTTGAATATTCTAATCACTTTATGCCGTACATCAGCGGGGAAAACCCTGAAAGGCGTTCGAAATAATGAACACCTTGTCGATTATTCCGTTTGCGAATCTTTTGTTCGCACTGCTCGGGAAAGCCCTGATGCAACACCGTTAAAAAACATTTGACGCCGTTTTTGGCTCGTATATGCTGGCTCTCAGGTTAGCGTCATCAAGCTTTCATCGGCATCAAAAAACGTTATTGCAACGCAAAAATTGATGCCCATCAATGTAAATGACGCGTAACCGGCGCCTTGATTATTTTAAACGCCCAGCGCGTCGAAACGGTCAGGTGTTCAATACTTTCAACAACCCAGTCGAGTGTAATCGTGAGAGTCCGTGGCCCTCTGGTGAGGTGGGATCGAAGCGTGGCGCGAAGTTCGCGCAGCGCGGCGTCCCCTTCCGATGGCAGTTGCGGCTGGCATAGTCCTCGCCTGCAGCATCTGTCGATCTACACCATCCTGTCCCGTCGTTCCGTTCGGCGTCACAACGCCGTATCCGCACGCGCATTCGTCGCCGTCGATACCGACGAAGTGGCGTCGCTGCTGCCGTAGCGCCTCTCCTTTCTTTACGTCGTTCGTTTCATCCGCTGATTCGCCAACCGCATCGTCCGTGCGGTGACGGAACGCGTTCGCGCATTCGTTGCGGCGTCGCGTATCGCAATGAAACGAACGACGGCCTGATCGTCGCGCGCAGCGCGGATCGCCACGCCATCCCGTTGCGCCCATTCACCAGCGGCCCTGCGTCCCACGCAAGGCTGCGGGGTTGTTGCACGCCGGCGTTTCGCCACATCCGGCAAGACGTACGCAACAACCTTCCGGATAACTGATTGACGTCATGGAAAGAAGGAAACCCCTCGTCGGCATCACCGCCGACCACACGCAAATCGGCGCACACGCGTCGCATACGGTCGGCGACAAATACGTCGCCGCGATCGTCGACGGCGCGCAAGCGTTCGCGATGGTGCTGCCCGCGCTCGGCGAGCGCCAGTCGACCGACGACATCCTCGACACGGTCGACGGCCTGCTGTTTACCGGCAGCTACTCGAACGTCGAGCCGCACCTGTACGGCGGCGAACCGAGCGCGCCCGGCACGAAGCACGACCCGGCCCGCGACGCGACCACGCTGCCGCTGCTGCGCGCGGCAATCGCCGCGGGTGTGCCCGTGCTCGCCGTCTGCCGCGGCTTCCAGGAGCTGAACGTCGTCTGCGGCGGCACGCTGCACCAGCGCGTGCATGACGTGCCGGGCTTCGCCGATCACCGCGAGGACGACAACACGCCGATGGACACGCAATACGGCCCCGCGCACGTCGTGCGCCTGACGCCCGGCGGCAAGCTGCACGCGCTCGCCGGCGGCCGCGACGAAGTGCACGTGAACTCGCTGCACAAGCAGGGCATCGCGCAGCTCGGCTCCGGCCTCGCCGTCGAGGCCGTCGCACCGGACGGCCTGATCGAAGCCGTGAGCGTCGTCGATGCACCGGCTTTCGCCCTCGCCGTGCAATGGCATCCGGAATGGCGGCATGCGCAGGACCCGCTGTCGAGCGCGATCTTCCGCGCCTTCGGCGACGCCTGCCGCGCCCGTCGCGACGCCCGCACGCACGCCACGGCCGCCGCCGCGCTCGCCTGAGCGCGCCGACCCAACCAACGAGAACAGACATGCAAGACATCGAAAGTTTTCTGAAACAACACCGGATCACCGAAGTCGAGGCGATCATTCCCGACATGGCTGGCATCGCGCGCGGCAAGATCACGCCGCGCAACAAGTTCACCTCCGGTGAATCGATGCGGCTGCCGCAGGCCGTGATGGTACAGACCGTCACCGGCGAATATCCGGAGGACGGCTCGCTGACCGGCGTGACCGACCCCGACATGGTGTGCGTGCCCGACGAATCGACGATCCGCCTGATCCCGTGGGCCATTGACCCGACCGCGCAGGTAATCCACGACTGCGTGCACTTCGACGGCTCGCCGGTCGAGATCTCGCCGCGCTACGTGCTGCGCCGCGTGCTCGACCTGTACAAGGCGAAGGGCTGGAAGCCCGTCGTCGCGCCGGAACTCGAGTTCTACCTCGTTGACATGAACAAGGACCCGGACCTGCCGCTGCGTCCGCCGGTCGGCCGTACGGGCCGCCCCGAAACGGGCCGCCAGTCGTATTCGATCGAGGCCGTCAACGAGTTCGATCCGCTGTTCGAGGACATCTACGAATACTGCGAAGCGCAGAACCTCGACATCGACACGCTGATCCACGAAGTCGGCGCCGCGCAGATGGAGATCAACTTCATGCACGGCGACGCGCTGTCGCTGGCCGACCAGGTGTTCCTGTTCAAGCGCACGGTGCGCGAGGCCGCGCTGCGTCACAACATGTACGCGACGTTCATGGCCAAGCCGATGGAAGACGAACCGGGTTCGGCGATGCACGTGCACCAGAGCATCGTCGACGAGGAGACGGGCCAGAACCTGTTCACGTCGCAGGAAACCGGCGGCGCGACGTCGATGTTCTACAACTACCTCGCCGGGCTGCAGAAGTACACGCCGGCGCTGATGCCGATCTTCGCGCCGTACATCAACTCGTATCGCCGGCTGTCGCGCTTCATGGCCGCGCCGATCAACGTGCAGTGGGGCTACGACAACCGCACGGTCGGGTTCCGCATCCCGCACTCGGGCCCGTCGGCACGCCGCATCGAGAACCGCATCCCGGGCGTCGACTGCAACCCGTACCTCGCGCTCGCCGCGACGCTCGCGGCCGGCTACCTCGGCATGACGCAGCGCCTGGAGCCGACCGAGCCGCTCGTCAGCGACGGCTACGACCTGCCGTACCAGCTGCCGCGCAACCTCGAGGAAGGGCTGACGCTGATGGCCGCGTGCGAGCCGCTCGGCGAGATCCTCGGCCACAAGTTCCTGAAGGCGTATTTCGCGCTGAAGGAAACCGAATACGAAGCGTTCTTCCGCGTGATCAGCTCGTGGGAACGCCGCCACCTGCTGCTGCACGTCTGAGCGTGCACACGACCGAATACGGAAACACGGAGGAAACATGACTTATCGCAACGAATCTGCCTGGATCCAGCCCGCCGCGCCGAGCGCGCCGGCTGCCGCACCGCGCGCGACGCAGGCGCGCTCGACCGCCGAATACCGCGCGCTCGATGCCGCGCACCACATCCACCCGTTCTCGGACATGGGCGCACTGAACCGCGCCGGCAGCCGCGTGATCGTGAAGGCTGACGGCGTCTACCTGTGGGACTCGGACGGCAACAAGGTCATCGACGGGATGGCCGGCCTCTGGTGCGTGAACGTCGGCTACGGCCGCAAGGAACTTGCCGACGCAGCGTATCGCCAGCTGCAGGAACTGCCGTTCTACAACACGTTCTTCAAGACCACGCACCCGCCGGTGATCGAACTCTCCGCGATGCTCGCGGAAGTGACGCCGGCCGGCTTCAATCATTTTTTCTATTGCAACAGCGGCTCGGAAGGCAACGACACCGTACTGCGCCTCGTGCACCAGTACTGGCGCGTGCAGGGCCAGCCGCAGAAGAAGTTCGTGATCTCGCGCAAGAACGGCTACCACGGCTCGACGATCGCCGGCGGCACGCTCGGCGGGATGGGCTACATGCACGAGCAGATGCCGTCGAAGGTCGAGAACATCGTGCACATCGACCAGCCGTATTTCTTCGGCGAAGCGGCGGCCGGCGAAACGCCGGAAGCATTCGGCCTCGCACGCGCGCAGCAGCTCGAGGCGAAGATCCTCGAACTCGGCGCGGAGAATGTCGCGGCATTCATCGGCGAGCCGTTCCAGGGCGCGGGCGGCGTGATCTTCCCGCCGTCGACGTACTGGCCGGAAATCCAGCGGATCTGCCGCAAGTACGACATCCTGCTCGTCGCCGACGAAGTGATCGGCGGCTTCGGGCGCACCGGCGAATGGTTCGCACACCAGCACTTCGGCTTCGAGCCGGACCTGATCACGATGGCGAAGGGCCTCACGTCGGGCTACGTGCCGATGGGGGCCGTCGGCATTCACGAACGCGTGGCGCGGCCGATCATCGACAACGGCGAATTCAACCACGGCCTCACGTACTCGGGCCACCCGGTCGCCGCGGCCGTCGCGGTCGCGAACCTGAAGCTGCTGCGCGACGAAGGGATCGTCGAACGCGTGAAGAACGACACGGGCCCGTACTTCCAGGCGCTGATGCGCGAGACCTTCGCGCGTCACCCCATCGTCGGCGAGGTGCATGGCCACGGCCTCGTCGCGAGCCTGCAGCTCGCCGAATCGCCGGCCGATCGCCGCCGCTTCGCGAACGGCGGCGACGTCGGCACGATCTGCCGCGACTTCTGCTTCAACGGCAACCTGATCATGCGTGCGACCGGCGACCGGATGCTGCTGTCGCCGCCGCTCGTGATCACGCGCCAGGAAATCGATGAACTCGTGTCGAAGGCAAAGAAGGCCGTCGATGCAACCGCCCAGCAACTGGGTATTTCGTAACGGCTTTGCCTACAGGCGTGCGGCGGGCGCCGCACGCTGCCATAACCAGGGGAATTCCACCATGCGTGCCTGCTTTCTTCGCCAAGCCTGTTCTGTTGCCGCCCTTGCCGCCGCGGCAGCGTTCACGTCAGTCGCCAGTCCGTCGGCGCATGCCGAGGACCTGAACGTCTACAACTGGTCCGACTACATCGCACCGGACACGATCCCGAACTTCCAGAAGCAAACGGGTATCCACGTCAAGTACGACAACTACGACAGTGACGACACGCTTCAGGCGAAGCTGCTTGCCGGCAGTTCGGGTTACGACATCGTCGTGCCGACGTCGAACTACATGGCCAAGCAGATCCAGGCCGGCGTGTACCAGAAGCTCGACAAGTCGAAGCTGCCGAACCTCGCGAACCTCGACCCGCTGCTGATGAAGATGATCTCGGATGCCGATCCGGGCAACCAGTACGGCGTGCCCTGGGCCTACGGCACGGACGGCATCGGCTACAACGCGCAGGCGGTGAAGAAGGCACTCGGCGACAAGGCGCCGGTCGACAGCTGGGCGCTGGTGTTCGACCCGGCCAACATGGAAAAGCTGAAGGGCTGCGGCGTGTCGTTCCTCGACCAGGCCGTCGACGTGTTCGCCGCGACGCTGCAGTACATGGGCAAGGATCCGAACAGCAAGAACCCCGGCGATTACCAGGCTGCCTTCGAAGTCCTGAAGAAAGTCCGCCCGTACATCACCCAGTTCAACTCGTCCGGCTACATCAACGACCTCGCGAACAACGACGTGTGCGTCGCGCTCGGCTGGTCGGGCGACGTCGGCATCGCGCATCGCCGCTCGGCCGAAGCGAAGCGTTCGTACGACATCAAGTTCTCGAACCCGAAGGAAGGCGGCCTGCTGTGGTTCGACGTGATGGTGATCCCGAAGGATGCACCGCACCCCGAGGCCGCACTGAAGTGGATCAACTACGTATCCGATCCGAAGGTCAACGCGGCGATCACCAACACGGTGTTCTACCCGACCGCGAACAAGGCCGCGCACCAGTTCGTCACGCCGGGCGTCGCACAGGATCCGACCGTCTACCCGCCCGAAGACGTGCTGAAGAAGATGGTGCTGATGAAGCCGATGCCGGCCGACATCCTGCGTCTCCAGAACCGCCTGTGGGCCCAACTGAAGACCGGCCACTGATCGCCAAGCATTCCGGCGGCGCAGGTATCGCTTCACGCCTGCCCGCCTGAGATCCGCGGACCTCCGTCCGCTCGCGCGCGCCGCGCGCACTGTTCCATCCGGCCCGAGCCGTTGTCCGTGAGTCGCATTGCGCGCCTCGCGCGGGAGCGCTCACGCCTGCAATCCGTGAAGAACGAATGGTGAATCCCATGCAATCGATACCCTCTTCCGCTGCTGCACGACAGACCCAACCGGCCACCGCGGCCCGTACGCAAAACGACGCCTTCGTGCGCATCGAAAACGTCGTGAAGAAATTCGGCGACAGCACGGCCGTCGACAACGTGAACCTGACGATCGCGAAGAACGAACTGTTCGCGCTGCTCGGCAGCTCGGGCTGCGGCAAGTCCACGCTGCTGCGCATGCTCGCCGGGCTCGAGACGGCCACCTCCGGCAAGATCTTCGTCGACGGCGAGGACCTCGCATCGCTGCCGCCGTACCGCCGCCCGGTGAACATGATGTTCCAGTCGTATGCGCTGTTCCCGCACATGACGGTCGAATCGAACGTCGCGTTCGGCCTGAAGCAGGAAGGCACGCCGAAGAACGAGATCAAGGAACGCGTAGCCGACGCGCTCGCGCTCGTGCAGATGAGCAAGTACGCGCAGCGCAAGCCGCATCAACTTTCAGGCGGCCAGCAGCAGCGCGTCGCGCTCGCGCGTTCGCTGGTCAAGCGCCCGAAGCTCCTGCTGCTCGACGAGCCGATGTCCGCGCTCGACAAGAAGATCCGCCAGAAAACCCAGCTCGAACTCGTGAACATCATCGAGAAGGTCGACGTGACCTGCGTGATGGTCACGCACGACCAGGAAGAGGCGATGACGATGGCGAGCCGCCTCGCGGTGATGAGCGAAGGCAAGATCGTGCAGATCGGCGCGCCGGGCGAAGTCTACGAATTCCCGAACAGCCGCTTCTCGGCCGAATTCATCGGCTCGACCAACCTGTTCGAAGGCCGCGTGGTCGAGGACGAGCCCGATCACATCTTCGTCGAGAGCGACGACCTCGAAGCGCGCATGTACGTGAGCCACGGCATCACGGGCCCGCTCGGGATGCCGGTCGGCATCTCGGTGCGTCCGGAACGCATCCACGTGTCGCGTGAGAAGCCCGGTTCGAAACACAACTGGGCGCGCGGCGTCGTGACCGACATCGCGTACATGGGCAGCTACTCGCTGTACCACGTGCGCTTGCCGAGCGGCAAGACGGTCGTGTCGAACCTGTCGAGCTCGCACCTGATGAGCGATACGGCTCCGGCGTGGAACGACGACGTGTTCGTGTCGTGGTCGCCGGCGAGCGGCGTCGTGCTGACGCAATGAGGACGCCACGATGAGAACCTCTGCTTCCACTCCGTCCGCGCCGGTGTCGTCCGGCGCCGCGAGCACCGGCGCCGGCCGGGCCCGCCCGGGCCGCTTCGCGCTGCTGTCGCGCTTCCTGCCGTCGGGCCGCAGCGTCGCGATCGGCGTGCCGTTCGTGTGGCTCGCGGTGTTCTTCGCGCTGCCGTTCGTGCTGGTGCTGAAGATCAGCTTCGCCGACCAGGTGATGGGCATTCCGCCGTACACGTCGCTCGTCGAGTTCAAGGACGGCGTCGTGCACTTCGCGCTGCAGCTGTCGCACTACGCGTTCCTGCTGCAGGACGACCTGTACATCGCGACCTACCTCAGCTCGCTGAAGATGGCCGCCGTATCGACGGTGCTGTGCCTGCTGATCGGTTACCCGATGGCGTACTACATCGCGCGCTCGGAACCGAACCGCCGCAACGTGCTGATGATGGCCGTGATGCTGCCGTTCTGGACGTCGTTCCTGATCCGCGTGTACGCATGGATCGGCATCCTGAAGGATGACGGCCTGCTGAACCACACGCTGATCGCGCTGGGCATCATCCACACGCCGCTGCGCCTCTATCACAGCGACGCGGGTGTCTACATCGGGATGGTCTATTCGTACCTGCCGTTCATGGTGATGCCGCTGTACGCGCACCTCGTGAAGATGGACCTCACGCTGCTCGAAGCCGCGTACGACCTGGGCGCGAAGCCGTGGGTCGCGTTCACGCGGATCACGCTGCCGCTGTCGAAGAACGGGATCATCGCCGGCAGCCTGCTGGTGTTCATCCCGGCGGTGGGCGAGTACGTGATTCCGGAACTGCTGGGCGGCGCCGACACGCTGATGATCGGCCGCGTGATGTGGGATGAATTCTTCAACAACATGGACTGGCCGATGGCGTCCGCGGTGACGGTCGCGATGGTGATGCTGCTGCTGGTGCCGATGGCGCTGTTCCAGTACTACCAGGTCAAGGAACTGGAGGACGCGAAATGATCAAGCCGAGCAAACCGCTGTCGACGGGCGTTCTCGCCTTCGGCTTCCTGTTCCTGTACATCCCGATCATCAGCCTGATCGTGTACTCGTTCAACGAGTCGAAGCTGGTGACGGTGTGGTCGGGCTTCTCGCTGAAGTGGTACAGCGCGCTGCTGGACGACGACGAGCTGCTGACCGCCGCATGGCTGTCGCTGAAGATCGGCCTGCTGACGGCGACCGCGTCGGTCGTGATCGGCACGTGGGCGGGTTTCGTGCTCGCGCGCTTCGGCCGCTTCAAGGGCTTCACGCTGTACACGGGGATGATCAACGCGCCGCTGGTGATTCCGGAAGTGATCCAGGGCATCTCGCTCTTGTTGCTGTTCGTTGCGCTGGAGCAGATGTTCGGCTGGCCGAAGGGCCGCGGGATGCTGACGATCTGGATCGGCCACGTGATGCTGTGCGTGTCGTACGTGGCGATCATCGTGCAGTCGCGCGTGAAGGAGATGAACAAGTCGCTGGAGGAAGCGGCGCTCGACCTGGGCGCGACGCCGCTGAAGGTGTTCTTCGTGGTGACGCTGCCGCTGATCTCGCAGGCGCTGCTGTCGGGGTGGCTGCTGTCGTTCACGCTGTCGATCGACGATCTGGTGCTGTCGGCGTTCCTGTCGGGGCCTGGGTCGACGACGCTGCCGCTGGTGGTGTTCTCGCGTGTGCGGCTGGGGCTGAACCCGGAGATGAACGCGCTGGCGACGCTGTTCATCACGGCCGTGACGATCGGCGTGATCGTCGTGAACCGGATGATGATCGCGCGCGAACGGCGCCGGGTGGCCGACATGAAGGCGGCGTTCGCGGTGGCGTGACCCTTCCCTTTCCGTTTCATCGATAACAAGCACTGCAGACAAGCAAGGCGCGCTGCCCCAGGGGGGGCGCGCGATTCGATTCCGTATCGACAGGCGCACGACAAGGAGAATCCGCAATGAAGAAGAAACTGATCTGCCTGCTGGTGGCCGGCGCGTTGCCGGGCATCGCGCTGGCCGACTCGACATCCGCCGAGATCAAGGCGCTGCAGGCGCAGGTCGCGGCGCTGCAGAAACAGATGAAGGCGATGCAGGCGCAGCTCTCGGCGAAGCCGGGCGGCGCCACGGTCGCGACGGCCGGCACGAAGGCCGGAGTAGCGCCGGTCGCGGTGGCCGTCGACCCGAGCTCGCCGGATTACGGCAAGGCGCAGGCGACGCTGACCAACGACGAAGTCGGCGAAATGAAGCAGCAGATCGCGAACCAGCAGTTGAAGGTCGACTCGCTGACGGACGCGGCCAACACGGGCCCGCTCGCCGGCCTGTCGGTGACGGGTTACATCGACCCGACCTACATCTACAACCGCGCGGCCGGCACGTCGTCGTTCCTGTTCGCGAACCACGAGAGCGCATACAACTACTTCAACAGCACGTTCGGCGATCTCTACCTCGACATCAAGAAGACGTTCGGCGTCGGCCCGATGGCGCCGTCGGCGGAAATCACGCTGATGCCGAACCGCGGCAACGGCATCACGCTGCTGCAGAACTCGCGCGGCAACATCGGCAACAACATCCTGAACACGGCGGTCGTCAACGTGCCGATCACGGCCGAGACGACGCTCGTGGCCGGCCTGATCCCGAGCTTCGGCGGCTACGAGGTGCAGCAGTCGAACCAGATGCTCACGCTCACGCACAACCTGCTGTACGACTTCTCCGATCCGGGCAGCTACATCGGTGCCGGTGCGAACTACACGAAGGGCAACTGGGCGTGGAAGTTCTTCGTCGGCAACGAGCAGTACCGCACGTACGGCTCGGTCACGCAGACCGGCACCAATGCGCTCGGCGACCCGATCACGACCAGCAACAAGGTGCCGACCTTCACCGCCCGTGCGGACTACACGTGGTCGAGCGCGCTCGACCTCGGCGGATCGTTCAACATCGGCCGCCAGACGCTGTCGAGCGCGATCGACAGCAACGGCGTCGTCCACTACGGCCCCGGCGGCGCATCGCCGAGCGGATACGGCACGTTCTTCTTCGCGGAAGCCGACGCGACCTACACGCTCGCCGACATCCAGTACAACGCGGAACTCGACTACGGCCAGCAGCAGCATGCGGCGTACAACGGTGGACTCGCGCAGTGGTACGGCCTGTCGCTGCTCGCGCACCGCAAGTTCAACGCGCCGGTGGTCGGCCGCATGGGCGTCACGCTGCGCTACGATGCACTCGTGAACAGCAAGAACGGCGGCGGCGGCGGCGGCATCTCGCTGAACGGCAACGGGATGGATCCGAACAACGGCTTCGGCGTCGATTCGGATTGCCTCGCGACGTCGAAGGCCGGCGGTGGCCTCGGCTTCGAGTGCAAGGGCGCGATCCGTCAGGACGTTGCGCTCGACCTGCTGTTCTATCCGACCCAGCAGATCACCGTGAAGGTCGAATACCGGCACGACTGGGCGAACAACAAGGTGTTCCTGCGCAACGACGGTTCGTACAGCAAGTCCAACGACCTGCTCGCGACGCAGTTCATCTATTCGTTCTGATGCAGCACACGCGGGGCGCCGTGCCGCGCGCACGGCGTCCCGCGCCGTTTTTACCGGCTGGAACACGATGCAGCACGCATCGCGTTCCAGCCGCAACGAGGGAGTCGGTCTGATGACGCAGTCTTTCACCCGCCGCGCCGATGCGCTCGCGCGCGACTCGTACTACGAGGCGACGGCCGTGCGCCCCGCCGTGGACGATCCCGCGCTCGACGACACGATCGATGTGGACGTGTGCGTGATCGGCGCCGGCTTCGCGGGCCTGTCGACGGCGCTCGACTGCCGCGCGCGCGGGCTCACCGTCGCGGTGATCGATGCGCACCGGCCCGGCTGGGGCGCGTCGGGCCGCAACGGCGGCCAGGCCATCACCGGCTTCGCGAAGGATGAGGAAATCGAGCGGCAGCTCGGCGCCGACGGTGCACGCGCCGCGTGGTCGCTGTCGCTCGACGGCGTCGCGCTGATCGCCGAGCGGATCGCACGTTACGGGATCGACTGCGACTTCACGCGCGGCTACCTGACGGTCGCGACGAAGCCGCGCCGCATCGACGACCTGCGCGCGTGGATGGACGCCGCGACGTCACGCTGGGGCCATCCATCGCTCGCCTGGCTCGACACCGGCGCGATCCACGCACGCATCGCATCGACGCGTTACCTGGCCGGCGTGCACGATCCGCTGTCCGGTCACCTGCATCCGCTCAAGTACTGCCTCGGCCTCGCCGAGGCCGCGCGCCGCGAAGGCGTCGCGCTGTATGCGCATACGCCCGCGCTCGACATCGTGCGCGGCGCGCGGCCGGTCGTGCGCACGCCGTCGGGCGACGTGCGCTGCCGCTTCGTCGTATCGTGCTGCAACGCGGGCCCCGGTGGCGTGCTGCCGGCCGCGACGGCTGCCCGCATTGCGCCGATCGCGTCGTACATCATCGCGACCGAGCCGCTCGGCCAGGCACGTGCAGACGCGCTGATCGCGCAGCGCGAAGCCGTGTGCGACAACAACTTCTTCCTCGACTACTTCCGGCTGTCGGCCGACCACCGGATGCTGTTCGGCGGCCGCGCGAATTCGGCCGGCGCGTCGCCCGCCACGCTCGCCGAAACGATCCGGCGGCGCATGGTCGGCGTGTTCCCGCAGCTCGGCGACGTGCGCGTCGACCACGCATGGGGCGGCTTCGTCGACGTCACGCGCAACCGCGCGCCGGACTTCGGCGCGCTCGATCCGAACTTCTTCTACGTCCAGGGCTTCAGCGGGCACGGTGTCGCGCTCACCGGCATCGCCGGACGCGCGGTCGCCGGCGCGATCGCGGGCGACACGCATGCGTTCGACCTGTTCGCAAGCATGCGCCACCGGCGTTTCCCCGGCGGCGACGCCTGGCGGCAGCCCGCGCTCGAACTCGGGATGCTGTACCACCGCGTGCGCGAGCTGTTCTGAGCCTACTTTCTCCGTTCTCCTGACCATGCAGACATTCGCCAACCAGCCGCACGTCGCGTCCTACTACGCGGCGACCGCCAACGATACGACCCGCCACGCGCCGCTCGCCGGCACGATCGATGCCGACGTGTGCGTGATCGGCGCGGGCCTCACGGGCCTGTCCGCCGCGCTCAACCTTGCCGAGCGCGGCCATTCGGTGACCGTGCTCGAAGCGTCGCGGGTCGGATGGGCGGCGAGCGGCCGCAACGGCGGCCAGCTGATCGGCGGCTTTGCGTGCGACATCGACACGTTCGGGCAGTTCATGCCGGAAGGCGACGTGAAGCGCATCTGGGACATGGGGCTCGAAACGCTGTCGCTCGTGAAGTCGCGCATCGCGCAGCACGACATCGACTGCGCGCTGGTGCCCGGCTACCTGACCGCCGCGAACACCGAGCGCGACGCCGATTCGCTGAAGCGCTGGCGCGACGAAGCCGCGAAACGCTTCGGCTACGACCGCTTTCATTTCGTCGAAGCCGAGGAACTCGGCGACTACGTGCAGTCCGAGCGCTATTGCGGCGGCCTGTACGACCCGGACAGCGGCCACCTCCATCCGCTCAACTACACGCTCGGCCTCGCGCGTGCGGCGACCGATGCGGGCGTACGCATCCACGAGGACAGCTGCGTGACGCGCGTGCTCGACGTCGCGGGCGGCCATGTCGTCGAGACGAGCGGCGGCAACGTGCGCGCGCGCTTCGTCGTGCTCGCGTGCAACACCTATGTCGGCACGCTCGCGCCCGCGCTGTCGAAGAAGATCATGCCGGTCGGCACCTACGTGATCGCGACCGAGCCGCTCGGTGAAGCCCGCGCCGCCGCGCTGATGCCCGCACGCGCGGCGATCTGCGACAGCCGCTTCGTGCTCGACTATTTCCGGCCGGCGCCCGACACCCGGCTCGTGTGGGGCGGCAAGGTCAGCTATTCGACGCGGGAGCCGCGCGACCTCGCCGCGGCGATGCGCGCGGACATGCTGAAGACGTTCCCGCAACTGGCGGACGTGAAGGTCGACTATGCATGGGGCGGCTTCGTCGACATCACGATGAACCGCGCGCCGCACTTCGGCCGCATCGCGCCGACGATGTACTTCGCGCAGGGGTTTTCGGGGCACGGCGTGAACACGACCGCGCTCGCGGGCAAGCTGATCGCCGAAGCGATCAACGGACAGGCGAGCCGCTTCGACCTGTTCGACAAGATCCGGCATCGCGACTTCCCGGGCGGCGAGGCCTTGCGCACGCCGGCGCTCGTGCTCGCGATGAGCTGGTATCGGCTGCTGGACGCGTTCGGCATGCATTGAGCGGGCGCGGCGAACCGGGCGAGAATTTCGTTGCATCGTCGAAGAATCTGGCGATACGACCAACCACGTGGGCCTGCGCTCATTGCCGTCACTCGGCCCGCTCGCTGCGGCACTGGAAATTCCACCAGTCGACCCGCTCGATCCACTCCCCGTAGCCTGCATAGCTCACTCCGCAGACGGACCTCGACGCATCGCCTACGGGTGCTTTCATGATGATGGTCTTGTTTGACGCGCGGTGAACGCTCGCGCGTCACTGGGGTACCAGCGGCGCGTCGGGGTTCGTCGGCTGGATCGATGCATCGCAGGTGATGCGGTCCTGGCCGGAGGGCGTGCGAAGATTGCCGGGAATCTTCGCGTCAAACTCAATACGCTTACCTGAGGGCAGCGGGCCTGTCCCATATACAAAACCAGGAATGAGCGGATAACGGTCAGTGTCAACCGCGTTTACCGTTTCACTGATTCTCTTGGAAATGAAGGCGCTGTCGCTTGTAACTACCACTGTATATTTCTTCGAATCCTCGAAGGCGTCAAAGCTGTGATCCATGTAAACCTTCGTGGCAAAAGTCTTACCGCCATCCGTCGAATACCAGAATGGCACCACGCAACCTTTTTCACCATTTCCGCAAATCAATCCCTTTGGATAGGCAAGTGGCAAAACAATATTCCTTCCAGTCAGATCCGCATTAACGATACGCCCCTGGAAA
Source organism: Burkholderia sp. D-99 (assembly GCF_011605345.1). Classification (GTDB taxonomy): domain Bacteria; phylum Pseudomonadota; class Gammaproteobacteria; order Burkholderiales; family Burkholderiaceae; genus Burkholderia. The sequence goes on along the minus strand of NZ_JAAOXM010000009.1, from coordinate 191,361 downwards.
TTCTCAAACATGCCTCGCCCCAGATACTTTCGGATTCCAGCACGCGTATCGTTGTAATACGATTCCCCGTGATGACAGTCCCGGTAACGTTCCAGCGTAACAAAGCGGTGGTCATCGATTCGGTAGATGACCTGGGGCGGCGAGTCATACGGCAACTCCTTGATCGTTGAACTCATGAAATCTCCGAGTCCGAAGCTCGAATGCCGCGGCGTCTGCGCCGTACACCCCTGCACAAGAACGATCAGCACGATTATGGTCATGACGTATCTCATTACGCGCCCCCTTTCCATTGCTGTTGCCGAAGTCGTTCGGCTTCGGTCTTGCTTTGTTCGTCAGCAACCGTTTCCCAATCGATATACGACGGTTTGACGATGTTCCGAGGGACACCTCTTTCAAAGTAATCGTCATAGCCCTGCGTCCAGTCAGCCAATTTCATCAGGCGGTTCCGGAGTGCCGGCTTCTCATACGCATCACAGAAACCGACTGGCAGGTCGTAAGCCACCACGCGGCGCATGAATGCCTGGTGCTGCGGCAACGTGCTGTGATTGGTCGGCTCGGCGCGATAGGTGTCGAGTCGTTGCAGCATCTCGTCCTGGGTCTCGGGCCGAGTCGTGCGCCTGGAGGTATAAATGTCCTCGGTCGTCACGGTGCGCTCCGGCTGGTAAATCGAGCGCATATAACGGTAGTCGGGGTCAGCGTAGCTCCCGGTGTTGGGATCATTGGGATCGGGAATCCACTTGCCCATTTCATCGACCCCTTTACGTGCGTTTTCGAACTGCCGCATCTCGTCCGCCGTGACCGGATCCGGCACTTCTTCGGCGTTGATCGTCACGGTTTTGTCGGGATGCGGTACCGCCCACAGTTTCACGAGCGGCGTGAAAATATCCCGGTTTCCATTCCAGAAATCGGTCGGCTTCGCGCCGGCTACGAGCTTGTCCTCGGGTGTCGGTGGCAACGTCCCGAATTTCTTCACGCCCGGTACGTCGCCCACCGGCGTACCGCGCGCCAGCATGCGCTGCTTGACGGTATCGCCCAACTCGTCGAGCAACGTGTCGTCCACGCCCTGCCAGCCGATGCTTTGCAGCGGTACCGCACCCATCACGCGATCGTGCGGCGTGAAGTACACATACAGCCGGCCGTGATTGTCACGCTCATGCACGCCGGACTTTCGCTGGTTGTCAGGCCGCCAGAAATCCATGTCCTCGGATGCGCCGCACTGAAGCTGCTTCATCCGCGCCTCGGTCATCTCGCGCTTGTCCTGCTTGATCCGGTTTGCGATGTTCCGGAAGGTACCGACGCGCGCTTCGGGAGTGGGGCGCTCCGCACCGCAGGCCAATGCATCGGTGATCTTGTCATCGAGGGCGTACGGCGAGTTCATCACGAACAGCGCATCGGGCGCGCGCGCTTTGCATAAGGCTGTCGCCGCCAGCGCAATCATGGTGCCCTGGCTGTGCGACATCACCGTCACCGTATCGCGCGGGCATTCGTTGCGTATCCGGTCGATCAAGTCGGCCAGTCTTTGGGCTGCGTGTGCGTAGTACGTACGCGGCGGCGCATCCTGCAACTGACGATCGGCTTCGGTGTTCAACGCCTCCATGTCGAATCCGAGCACATGACGTTTGAAGCCTGCTTCGCTCCATACCTGCTGCAAGTTGTTGGTGCCGTTCTGGAAGGGGCCGCCACCCCAATACCACGGACCTTTCTCGTTCGTGCACGCAGGGGTCCATGCATCGAAACCGCGCGGGTTGCGCATCGGGATGCGCCAGTTGCGTTCAGTGCCGGGCTCCGCGCTGTAACCCCAGTAGAAACGAATCACCGGTGAGGGTCCGTTCTTTTTGATCCGGCGCACCCTGGGCCCACCATCCAGTTCAGGCTCATCTGTATATGTGTTGGGTATAAGAGCCGTTCCGTCCGTGCGCCGCAACCGATCATTAAGGCCATCACACAGCCCCTGTTCCGCCGCGTCATACCACTCACCCGTAGAGTTGACGCCATGCACGAAGATGATGACGCCCGGAATATGTGGAGGAATGCGGCACTCGGCGCGCACCTCGAAACTGCTCGGCGTGTGATAGGACTCCCAATAGGGTTGCCCGAGATGATCGCGCTGCATCGGCACGATGCGCGTTGCAAACGGGTGTTGATAGGGCTTCGGCGCATCTGCGCCGTCGGCCGCATTGTCTGGCTGGTTGGTTTCGTCAGTCATGAAACAGCCTTCCTGGTGTTTCTCGAGCAGCAGCTTGAGGCCCTGGGCGACATCCCGCCGGCTGAGCCAGGTCTCGCCTTTGTCGCTGGTGATGCCCTCGACAATCTGGCCATTGGCAAGCTGGATCTTGTATGGCCGGTTCGCAACCGCCCGCCCGGTGATGCCGTCGCTGAGAGTGAACTGCTCCCCGATCCCGTGCGCGCCTTCGAACTCGTAGATGTCCGCAGCACAGCAGGATCCAGGCTGTAGAACTGGTGGATGTTGACGCCTGCGCGTGCAGCCGCGTCGGAAATGACCGTGTTCGCAGTCAAGGAGCCCTCCAGGCAAACGTTTGCACGACAACCCGCGCAATCCTAACCGCCCGGCGGACAGAGTGAAATCAGACTCGTATGAATTAGCACGGACCAGGTCCGAGCGATTGCAGCGCCTGCGCTTCTCCGATCTCGATTCGCCCGATTGCTGCTGCATGGCTGTCGTCCCATCGCGCGTCGACGCGCGATGCACACGGCGGCATTCATCGCCGGACGAGCGATAGCGGAATGCGAAGGGAATGCGCGGCCGGCGACCCGCCGCTCGCTAGTCGGCCACCTTCTGCCGCATCGTCACGAACTCCTCTGCCGCGGTCGGATGAATACCGATCGTGTCGTCGAACTGCGCCTTCGTCGCCCCCGCGCGAATCGCGATTGCAATCCCCTGGATGATCTCGCCCGCATCGCGGCCGACCATGTGCGCGCCGACCACGCGCTGGCTGTCGCGCGCGACGACGAGCTTCATCAGCGTGCGCTCGTCGCGACCCGACAACGTATGGCGCAGCGCCTTGAACGACGTACGGTAGATGTCGACCTCGCCATGCGCGTGACGCGCGTCGGCTTCGGTCAGGCCGACCGTCGCGACCTCGGGCTGGCTGAACACGGCCGACGGCACGTAGGCATGATCCGCCGCGACACGCGACCCGCCGAACAGCGTGCGTGCGAGCAGCCCGCCGTCGCGCGTCGCCACCGGCGTGAGCTGCGGCCGCGACGTGACGTCGCCGATCGCGTGGATCGACGGCACCGATGTCGCCGAATACGCGTCGACCGCAATTGCGCCGCGCGCGTCGAGCATCACGCCCGCCTGTTCGAGTCCGAGCCCGTCGACGTTCGGCACGCGGCCGGTCGCATAGAGCACCTGGTCGTACGGCCCGTGCCGCGCATCGCCGACGCGCACGCTCAGCGTGCCGTCGTCCGCGCGTTCAATCGACTCGACCACCGCACGCGCGTGGATCGCGACACCCTGCTTCGTCATCTCGTCGGTCAGGAACTGGCGCACGTCGTCGTCGAAGCCGCGCAGGATCTTCTCGCCGCGATAGAACAGGTCGACGTGGCTGCCGAAGCCATTGAAGATGCCCGCGAACTCGACCGCGATATAGCCGCCGCCGACCACCGCGATGCGCTTGGGGCACGTCGCGAGCGACAGCGCCTCGCGCGACGTGATCGTGTGCTCGATGCCGGGCCGCGCCGGCGACGACGGGCGCGAGCCGGTCGCGATCGCGATATGCCGCGCGCGGATGCTGCGTTCGCCGATTGCGACGGTGTGCGCATCGACGAGCGTCGCGCGGCCCGCGTGCATCTCGACGCCCGATTGCCGCAGCAGGTTGATGTAAATGTCGCTGAGCCGGTTGATCTCGCGATCCTTCGCGGCGATCAGCGCGGGCCAGTCGAGCGTGCCGGCGCCGAAGGTCCAGCCAAAGCCCTTCGCGTCCTCGACTTCGTGCGGGTAGTGCGATGCGTAGACGAGCAGTTTCTTCGGGATGCAGCCGCGCAGCACGCAGGTGCCGCCGATCTGCTCTTCTTCCGCTATGCCGACGCGTGCGCCGTATGACGCGGACATCCGCGCGAGCCTCACGCCGCCGGAGCCGGCGCCGATGACGAACAGGTCGTAGTCGAAATCCATCGCATTGCCTCATCGCAGTTCGGATGGAGGCACGATAGCAAGATTCGGGGATTCGTGCGGGGCACGGCGCGGCCGGGCGCACGCCCAATAAAAAACGGCGAGAGACGTGGCCTCTCGCCGGTCAAACCAGCTGCCGGGTGTGTCATGCGTCACCGATCGACCGCATGCCCGACCTGCCGGCTGCGCGGCACCGGTCCGCCCGGCGCGCGAAGGGCGCGCCCGCGGCCGGACCAGCCGCCATGCTCAGGCCTGCGACGTGTCGCTGCCGTCCGTCGCCTGCGTGTCGTCCGCCTGCTGCTCGGGCTGCTCTTCCTTTTTCTTCTCGAGCAGACCTTCGACTGCCTCGGCGCCCTTGAAGCCGGCGACGGCAGCCGCCGCCTTGGTCAGCAGGCCCGCATCCGGATCCAGCTTTTCCGCGCCTTCAACGGCTGCGACTGCGCCAGCGATTTCACCCACGGTGTCCAGGATACCCATCGTCATCCCCTTTCAAGAAAATCGTGAGCGCATCGTCCCACGAAAAAAACCGGCAGACCGCGATTGTCATCACCGGATACACAAGTTACGCACCTGGCCGGCCGCGCTCGCCGAGCGCCACCGGAACGACGCACGCGCGGGCCTGACGGCACGCAGCGGGCGATGCACGCAGCGTAGCGGAAAGCCTTCGCGCGTACTGTAAAAGTATGTTCTGGATTGCCGACGGATCCCTTACGGCGCGGGGGTCTCCTGATGGAGCATTCGCCGAATAGTCGTGCGCGCGTATGAAGGTCGCGTGACGAAAAAAAAGAGGCACCTCGCGGCGCCCCTTCGATGCATGCCGGACGACTGCCGGCACATGCGTTCCGACGTTCGTCAGAAGATATTGCGCAGGCCGATCGCGATGCCGGTCTGGTTGTTGCGACCCGGCAGCTCGACGTTCGCCGCGCCGGTCGTCTTGTTGAAGTCGACGGTGCCGTAGACTTCCGTGCGCTTGCTGAGCGCGTACTCGGCGATGCCGACGACCGCGTAGCGGTTGCCGCTTGCGAGCGTGCCGTTCTCGGTCATCGCATTGCGCATATGGTCGTAGTAGAACGCGCCCGTCAGCGTCAGCGGCGCGCTGACCTGCCAGCTCACGCCCGCGAACGGACCGTCGTCGATCCGGCCGGTGCCCTTCGCGACCGGAATCGTCTTCTGCGCGAGCAGGCTGTCGACGAAGCCCGTGTCGTCCTTCGAGCGCAGGTAGCCCGCGTAGATCTTCGCCTTGCTGAAGGCATACACGACGTTCGCGTGGTAGATCGTCTGCTTGCGCGCCGAGTTGTCGCTGTTCTGCTGCGCACCGGCCGCGATGCTGAGCGGGCCCATCACGTACGACAGCGACACGCCCCACGCATTGCCCTTGCCGAGCGAGCCCGGGATCTGGCCCGAGAAGCCGCCGGTGCCGGTCGATTCGTAGTTGGTACCGGTCGAGTACATCGCCTTCGCGGTCAGGCCTTCGAACTTGCCCGTGTACTTGATCTGGTTGTCCGCATACAGGCCGCCGCCGAGTGCGACCGGCAGCCACGCGTTTTCGAGGTAGTTGCCGACCGTCAGCGGATCGTAGGTATCCGACAGCAGGTCGAACAGCGGCGTCTTCTGGCGGCCGAGGGTCACCGTGCCGTACGGGCTCTGCAGGCCGACGTACGCTGCGCGGTTGAACAGGCGGCCGCTGTCGGCGAATGCGCCGTTCTGCAGGTTCACACCGCTTTCGAGGTTGAACACGGCCTTCAGGCCGCCGCCGAGGTCTTCCGTGCCGTAGATGCCGAAGCGGCTGTTCGTGATCGCGCCGTTGGTCATCGACAGCAGGCCGTCGTTCTTGGCATTGGCGTTGGTCAGGTAACGGATGCTGGCGTCGGCGACGCCCCAGAGCGTGACCGAGCTTTGTGCGGCCGCGTACTGGCTGGCAAATGCGAGCGCGGCGCCCCCTGCGATGGCTGCGAGTCGGGTGGTCTGCTTCATGAGCTTTCCTTTTTGTAGGTGTCTCCATTCATGGCCGGCCGCGTGCGCAGCCGGGTGGCGATCGCTCACGTTCATGGCGCGCGCGATGTGGGCTGAATCATATGACGAGTGCAATCGTTGAAAGAAATTGAAATGCGCGGTAACGGCGGAACTGTCGCCCGCGCACAACGCTGCGCGGGCGAGGCGCACCCGGCGGGCATCGGATGCCGCACGGCATCCTCCGGCTACGCGGCTTACGGCATGTCGGATCTGTAAGCATCACCCTGCGGGCGCAGGGGAACAGGCAGGCGGCCGGGGTCGCCGGCGGGATGCCCTGTCACGCCTCCGCCGGCGGCTCGCCGTGCGTCGCGCGCCGCCGCCACGCACGCCGGAGGATCTCCGCGAACGCACCGGCGAGCAGCAGCACGGCGCCCCACAGCGCGAGCTCCGGCACGAGCCGCGTGACGAGGCCGCCGGCCACCGCGCCGGCCAGGAAACAGAAGCTGATCGTCGCGAGCAGCGCCGAGTCGTGCAGCGCACCCGCGTCGTAGCGCGGGATCAGCCCGACGAACAGCTTCTGCGCGGCGCGGCGCAGGTTGCCGGTCGTCATCACCGACGTGTACGACAGTTCCTCGAGATGGGTGAACGACAGCGTCTGCAGCGTCGCGACGAACGAAATGCCCGGAATCAGCCATGCGCTCGACGCGCCGACGAGGCCGCTCGCGGCGACGCCGAGAAAGGCGATCTCGACGAGCAGGCTCGCGAATGCGGTATGCCGCATCCAGCCGCGCTGCGCGGCGAGGCCGAGCAGGTGCGCGACGAACACCGCCACCACGAAACCGCCGAGCGGCGGCACGTGGTGCAGCGCGGCCGCCCATTCGCCGGCCGACACGTTGATGCCGAGCAGTGCGACGTTGCCGGTCATCGTGTTCGCGAACACGTGGCCGTGGCCCACATACGTGTACGCGTCGAGGTAGCCGCCGGACAGCGTCAGCAACGCGGCGACAGTGAGATTGCGGCTGGCGCCGTCGAGATCCATCGAGCCTCCCGTGTAGATTCGCGCCAGTATGGCGCACGGGCGGCCAGTTTGAGCCGGTTACTGCCCGATGCCCGTGAGCCCGATCAGCGCGCCGCCCGCGAGCAGCCACAGCGGATGGATGCGCGTGCGCCACGCGAGCACCGCGCACGCGGCCGTGATGCCCCACTGGATCGCCGTGCGGTTCGACGCCTCGGAGATCAGCACCGCGCTCGCCGCGACGAGCCCGGCGGTGACGGGCATCATCCCCTGCTGCACGTAGCGGCGCCACGGCCGATCGCGAAAGCGCTCCCACGCATGCAGCGCGAGCACGGTGACGAGCGACGACGGCCCGAACTTCGCGAGCGACGCGACCAGCAACCCGCTCCAGCCGGCCACGTGCCAGCCCACCAGCGACACGATCATCATGTTCGGCCCGGGCGCCGCCTGGGCCAGCGCGAACAGCGCGGTGAACTCGTGCGCGCTCATCCAGTGATGGACATCGACGACCTGCCGCTGCATCTCCGGCAGGATCGTGTTGCCGCCGCCGAACGCGAGCAGCGACAGCTGACTGAAGATCGTCGCGATGGCGATCAGCGTGTCGCTCATGGCCGCCCTCCTTGCTGCGGGTCGCGCGCCGCGGCCGGCGCCGGCTGCGGCGTGCCTGCGTCGCGGCGGCGCGACGCGAGCCAGATGCTGACGGGCGTCAGCACGAGCATCGTGGTCAAGAGCGGGATGCGCAGCACCGCGATCGCGACGAACGCGAGCACCGCGATGCCGGCCGCCGCAGGTGCGTGCCGCAGCGGCTTCGCGACCTTGACGGCCATCGCGACGAGCAGCCCGGCGGCCGCGGCCGCGAGCCCCGAGAACAGGTGCTGCACGTGCGGATCGTTCTGCGTCTTCGCGTACAGCACGCCGAGCGCGACGACGACGAGCGTCGGGCCCGCAATCAGCCCGAGAATGCCGGCGAACGCGCCGGCCACGCCGCGAAAGCGCATGCCGACGGCCACCGACAGGTTGATCACGTTGCCGCCCGGCAGGAACTGGCACAGCCCGAGCAGATCGGTGAATTCGTCGGCGGAGAGCCACTTGCGCTCGTCGACGATGGTGCGCCGCGCGAACGGCAGCGCGCCGCCGAACGACATGAGGCCAAGCGACAGGAACCCGGTGAACAGCTCGGCGAGGCCGACGCTGCGGGGCGCCGCGGCGGGCGGCGGGGCGGCAGGCGGAAAAACGGATTGCATGGTGCTCCTCACTAAACGGTGAACCGAGGTTACCGCCGTTCCGGATCGTGGCAAAACGATTTTATCGGCGCGCCCTTGTGATCTAGAATCACAAGCATGGCACGCGATCTCCCGCCCTTTTCCGCGCTTCGGGCCTTTGAAGCCGCGGCACGACATGAAAGCTTCAGCGCCGCCGGCGACGAGCTGCATGTGACTCACGGTGCCATCAGCCGGCAGATCGCCGGGTTCGAGGCATGGCTCGGCAAGCCGGTGTTCCACCGCTACGGCAAGCGCGTGAAGCTCACCGACGAAGGCCGCCGCTACCTGGACACCGTACGCGCGGCATTCGACAGCATCGCGCACGCGACCGAACAGCTGCGCAACACCGGCGCGGCGCGCGTGCTGCGCATCAACGCGCTGCCGACCTTCGCGATGAAATGGCTGCTGCCGCGCCTGTCGCGGTTCCAGCGCGACGTGCCGAACGTCGAGCTGAAGCTGTCGACGTCGAATGCGCCGCTCGACACGCTGAACGGCTTCGACGTCGCGATCCGCCGCGGCCCCGGCCACTGGCCGAACTGCACGAGCGGCCACTTCCTCGACGAAAGCGTGATCCCGGTCTGCAGCCCCGCGCTGCTCAAACGCGTGCCGATCGCGCGCGCGGACGATCTCGCGCGCCACGTGCTGCTGCATTCGGATACCCGACCGGAAGGCTGGCGCGACTGGTTCGCGGCGGCCGGCGTGACGATGAAGGGGCGCAAGCGGCAGTCGTTCGACCACTTCTACCTGGCGCTGCAGGCGGCCGTCGACGGGCTCGGCGTCGCGCTCGGCCCGTTGCCGCTGATCGACGACGAGCTCGCGAGCGGCCGGCTGGTGATGCCGCTGGAGGGGCCGCGCATCGCGACGCGCAGCTACTGGTGGATCGCGCCGCGCGCGCCGGCCGACGATCCGCTCGTCGCGCAGTTCTGCGCGTGGCTGCAGACGCAGTCGAACGTCGGCGCGTAGCGCATCGACGTTCGACGCGGAAGATGACGCGGGCGGCAGGACACCGCCCGCCGGCGGTTCAGACCACCGGGCCCGGTTCCTTTTCCTTGCGCAGGATCGCGTACAGGATGATCGCGCCGAAGGTCGCGGTGCCGATCCCGCCGAGCCCGAAGCCGCCGATCTTCAGCGAGAAGTCGCCGGCGCCGAGCACGAGGGTGACGGCCGCGACGATCAGGTTGCGGTTGTCGGAGAAGTCGACCTTGTTGACGACCCAGATCCGCGCGCCCGTCACCGCGATCAACCCGAACACGACGATCGACACGCCGCCGAGCACGGGGCCCGGGATCGTCTGGATCACCGCGCCGAACTTCGGCGAGAAGCCGAGCACGATCGCGATCAGCGCGGCGACCGCGAACACGAGCGTCGAGTAGATCCGCGTGACGGCCATCACGCCGATGTTCTCCGCGTAGGTCGTCACGCCCGTGCCGCCGACGCTGCCCGACACGATCGTCGCGAGCCCGTCGCCGATGAATGCGCGGCCCACGTAGCGATCGAGGTTCGCACCCGTCATCGCGCTGACGGCCTTGATGTGGCCGAGGTTCTCCGCGACCAGGATCACCGCGATCGGCGCCAGCATCAGCATCGCGTGCGGATCGAACACCGGCGCGCGGAAGCTCGGCACCCCGAACCAGGCCGCCTGCCCGACGATCGAGAAATCGATCGGCTTGCCGAGCCCCATCCCGTTGGTCGCGACCGCATAGATCGCGTAGGCGATCACCAGGCCGACGAGGATCAGCAGGCGCTGCACCATGCCGCGCGAGAACACCGCGACGCCGCCAACGCACAGCACCGTGACGAGCGCCATCACCGATTCGAAGGTCGACGCGGACACGCCCTTGACCGCGATCGGCGCGAGGTTCAGCCCGATCACCGCGACCACCGCGCCGGTCACGACCGGCGGCATCAGCGTCTCGATCCAGTTCGTGCCGATCGCCTGCACCAGCGCGCCGATCGCGACGTACACCACACCACACGCGATGATCCCGCCGAGCGCGACCGGGATGTTCGGGTTCGGGCCGCTGCCGCCGTAGCCGGTCACCGCGATCACGAGGCCGATGAACGCGAAGCTCGAGCCGAGGTAGCTCGGCACGCGGCCGCCGACCAGCACGAAGAACAGCAGCGTGCCGATGCCGGACATGAAGATGCACAGGTTCGGGTCGAAGCCCATCAGCAGCGGCGCGAGCACGGTCGAGCCGAACATCGCGACGACGTGCTGCACGCCCATCGCGACCATCTGCGGCCACGCGAGGCGCTCGTCGGGACCGACCACGCGCGATGCCGCGCCGGTCGATTGCACCCGCCAGCGCGGGAAGTAGGAATCGGACATGGGGAAAAGGGCTCCTGTCGTTCGGTCGCCGGCTGCGGAGGATGCGCCGGTCTGGAATCTGGCGCGAGTTTACGGAGCGGAAATGGGGCTGGCAAGCGCGGCAAGCCCGGACGGGCCGCCGGGACGCTGTGTATTGCATCGACCGAAAAATAGGGGCGGACGGGTATCGTCTCCGTCTCACGGCACTGGAGGCGCGACGGTAAATCCGCCGACAATGCACGTCGCGGGCACATCGATTGATGAAATGGCGCCAGTCTGACCATCAGCGGGCCGCTCAACGCAATTGCTGCCTTCAGCCGCATGGTCGGATTCAATTCGTTCGCTGCCGACTACGCGTTCGAATTCTCCGACCTCGGACAATCGACGAAAACGCGCTTCCGGGAAATCAAATGAATCGCGCAGTCTCCCTTCTCGCATTTGCCTTTACCGGCATCGCATCCGGATATGCCGCAGCCGGGCTGATGCTCGCCTTTGCCCCGATGTGTGGTTACGACTGCGAGAACCGGTCCGCCGGCATATTCATCTCGACGGTCGGCACCTGCCTGCTCGGTTTTGTTCTGGTTGGTCACCTTGCCACGCGACGCGCGCATGTCACCGTCAAGCGATTCTCGCTGACGGCCCTGTGCCTGTCCGCCGCCGTACTGCTCGCAGCAGGCTGCTACTACGTCGCAGAACTTCACCGACACTACCGGGAAGCCGAAGCGGCCCGGCCCGTCCAGACGGATTTCGATTTCATGTACATGGCCATCGTGACGCGCGAGGTGCCGACGTACAGCAAGGCATCGCGCGGTTCCGTCGCGGTATCAGGCACGATTCCGCGCTGGCAGCGATGTGCCATAGACGGCGCGTGGTGCGATACGCAGCCACGCCAGGCGCACATGCGGTGCAAGACCGGGGAGGTCTATGTCAATGAAGCAGACTGGCCGGCGTTTTCCCTCATTCCCGAAGAGAATATTCGAGGCGCGGTGCCGATGAAGTCGATGAAACTGTGTGCACCGGGAAATATCCCGGATGACTGAGCAAGCGCCCATTCGTGACAAACCGAAGTCGGCGCCTCGCCCCGGTTCCGGTCCGTTGGGACCCACTACCGGCCGCAACGCAAGCGTGCGCTCACATCGCAGCCGGCGCGTCACACATCAGGGATTGATGTACTGGAACAACGACAGGTTCTGCAACTGCGCGTAAGCCTTCTGCGAGCCCGTCAGCGCGTTCTGCATCTGCAGGAACTGGCTGATCGTCGACACCATGTTGGTGCTCGTCAGGTCGGCCAGGTTGCTGGTGACCTGCAGCGTGTTGGTCTGGTTCACCGTCTGCATCGCCTTCACTTGCTGCACGCGGCCGCCGACCGACGCTTGCACGGTGAGGACGTTCGTCATCATGTTGTTCAGCTTCGTCGTGCCGGTGGTCATCGCGTTCTGGAGCGCTGCCGCGGCGGCGGTGTTGCTGCTGACCGGCACCTTCAGCGCGGCGATCATCGAGTCGAGCGCCGCGAACACGTCGGTGCCGGCCTTCGGCGCCGGCGTGACCGTGAACGTGTCGCCGGGGGCCGGGCTACCCGACACGGGCACCGACAGGCCGTTGCCGAGCGTGATCGCGGCGCCGGCCGAATACGGCTGCGCGGCGGTCGTGGTCGGCGGCGCGACGGTGTTGTCGGTGACCGTATAGGTCGGCGCGGCGGCCGTGCCGCCGAACGCGATCGTGAACTGGTGCGTATTGGTCGCGGCCGACGGGCTGGTGATCGACACCGCGCCGATCGTGCCCGTCCCCGTGTTGCCCGCACCAGCGACCGGCACCGGCTGGCTGCCGAGCATCGGCACCGACTGGAACACGCTCGCGCCCGTGTCGCCCTGTGCGACCGTGGTCGCGTCGGCGATCTGCACCTGCCGCGAACCGCCGTCGCCGCTGTACGTCACGCCGCCGCCCGGCGCATTCGCGAACGGCGCGGTGGTCGACTGGAAGCCCGCGAACAGGTAGTTGCCCGAGCCGTCCGTCGAGTTCGCGAGCGTCAGCAACTGGTTGCGATAGCCCTGCAGCTGCGTCGACAGTGCCGAGCGATCGCTGTCGGACAGCGAGCCGTCGCCGGCCTGGATCACGACCGTATGAATGCTGTTCAGCAGGTTGTTGACGCTGTAGAGCGTCTGGTCTTCCGCCTGCAGCGACGACAGCGCGGTGTTCTGGTTCGACGAATACTGCGACAGCGTCGCCGACGTCATCGACAGCTGCACCGCCTGCGCAGCGCCGAGCGGATTGTCGGCAGGCGTCGAGAGGCTCACGCCGCTCGAGATCTGCTGGTACAGCTGCGAGAGCTGCGCCTGCTGATCGTTCATCTGCGCGACGTTCATCTGGTAGAACTGCGTGGTGGAAATCCGCATCGCTTTGATCCCCGAAATCAGTTGAACAGGCCGAGCACGGTCTGGAACAGCGTCGACGCGGTCTGAATCACCTTCGCGTTCGCCTGGTAGAGCTGCTGGTACTGCATCAGGTTGGCCGCTTCCTCGTTCTGGTTCACGCCCGACACCGACTGCTGCGCTTGGGTGATCTGGCCGATCAGCGAGGTCTGCGCGGCGCTCGACGACTTCAGCTGGCTCGTCGTGTTGCCGATGCTGTTCACGTAGTTCGCGTACGCACCCGTCAGCGTGGTCGCGCCGTTGCCGAACGCCTTCGAGTTGACGAGCTTCGACAGCGCGAGCGCGTTGCTGCCGTCGTTCGTGCCGCCCGTGTTCGGTGCGACCTTGAACGTGTCGCCGGCCGTGGGCGTGCCCGACACCGTGACCGTGACACCGGCCGTCAGCGTGATCGGCGAGCCGGACTGGAACGGCTGCGCGGCCGTGGTCGTCGGCGGTACGGCCGTGTTGTCGGTGACCGTGTAGGTCGGGCTGGCAGTCGTGCCGCCCATCGTGATCGTGTAGTTGTGCGGGTTGGCCGCGGCCGTCGCGCTGGTGACCGACAGCCCGCCGATCGTCCCGGTACCCGTGTTCGTCGTGGTGGCTGACGGCACGAACGGCGCCGCCGCCGCGATCGCCGAGCCGTTCGACGTCGCGAGGCCGAAGCCGTTAAGCGCGCCGCGCGTCGGCAGCACGGTGAACTGGTCGCCGGGCTGCATCTTGCCGGATGCGATCGAAAAGTTCAGGCCGCTCGCCCCGCCGAGCGTAACCGGCATCGGCCCCTTCTGCTGGTCGACCACCGTGCCGGTCGCGCGGTCGGTCAGCGTGTAGTTCGTGCCGTCGTACGACAGCGTGTAATCGCTCGTAGTCGGCTGCGCCGAATTCGCGAACGACACGGACAGCGTCGCGGTGCCGGTGTTGCCCTGGTTCGCGTACGTGGCCGGCGTGCCGGTCGTGAACAGGTTGCCGCCGACGTTGCCCGACTGGTCGAGGCCGAGTGCGTTCTGCGCGTTGACCTGCGCGGCGAAGCTGGTCGCGATCGCGCCGAGCTGCGCTTCGGCCGGATCGAGCGTCTGGCTGCGGAACGCGAGCAGGCCGCCGAGCGTGCCGCCCGACAGCGACGTGCTGGACAGGGCCTGGTTCGGCCCCTGCGGGTTCGCGCCGGCGATGCCCTGCGACACGACGGTCAGCTCGCTCGGATCGGACGGCGACGTGACGGCCGCGAGCTGGTAGCTCGTGTTCGAGACGACCAGCGGCGTGCCGCCCGCGAGAAACACGCTGTAGCCGTCGCTGTTGCGCACGACCTGCACGCCCGCGAGGTTCGACAGGTTCGACACCGCGAGGTCGCGCTGGTCCATCAGCTGGTTCGGCGGCTGGCCCTGGCTGCTCGCGGACGCGATCTGCTGGTTCAGCTGGGCGATCTGCGCGGTGTACGCGTTGATCTGCGTGACGGTGCTCGAGATCTGCGTATTGACGCTCTGGCGCAGCGCGTCGTACTGCTGGCCGGCCGCGGTGATCTGGTTCGCGAGCGTCTGCGCATTGCTCATCGCGGTCTGCCGCACCGACGAGTCGGATGCGCTGTTCGCGACGTTCTGCAGCCCGGTGAAGTAGCTCGTGATCGAGGACGAGATGCCGGACGTCGGGTTGCCGACGTAGTTGTTCAGCTGCGTGACGAGCGAATACCACGTCGACAGCGCGCCGCTCTGCGTCTGCGCGCCGTTCAACTGATCGCTCAGGTATTGGCTGTACTGCCGCTGCACGGTGACGGTGTTCACGCCCTGCGGCATGTAGCCGCTGCTCGTGTACTGGCCGCTTGCCTCGGCATAGACGGGGCGTTCGACCGAATAGCCCGGCGTCGCCGCGTTGCTGATGTTCTGGCCGGTCGTCGTGAGGCCCCAGAGCGCGGCATTCAGGCCGCTGACGCCGAGGTTCATGAGTGAGTTGGACATGCGCGATCCTGATAAGCCGGCCGCACTGCGGCCGCCGGGTTGCGTGACTCCCGGTATAACGGCCGCTTCTGGAAAAAATTGAGGAAAAAATGCACGCGCGACGCGCGCTCGCACGTCGCCGGTGAAAGCGTGCGGCCGGTCGTGCCGCTTGCTCGCTCGGGCGGCCCCATGCGGGGCTGGCCGCCGCTTGCGCGTCAGGCCCGCGCGAGCGAGCGACGCTTCATCTCGAGCTGGGTGATCAGCCGCTGCAGCGTGTTCTCCGCGCTGCCCGGCAGCGACATGTAACGGAAGCCGAGCTGGTAGCGACGCGACCCGTTCGGCATCTGCGTCGAGCGCTGCGACACGAGCTGCAGGTCGAGCGACAGCTTGCCGTGGCCGGTCAGCTCGAGCTCGACGTCGGGCAGCAACGTGCCGACCTCGAGCGCCTCGACGCGTTCGTCGGCCGTGCGCAGCCCCACGCCGCCGAGCGACAGGTTATGCACTTCGAACAGGAAGCTCTCGCCGTCCGGCAGCTTGCCGCGGCACACGTACGGATCGACGACCGGCGCATCGACGCGGAAATACTCGCGGCGCTGGATGCACATCAGGACGTCGGGGAAATCGGCGACGAACGCGGGCAGCCCCTCGTAGCGCGTCTCGCGCGGCGTGCCCGTGGAGAATTCGACGCGCACGCCCTCCGGCGCGGCCGCGAACGTGCAGTGCGACGCGCCCAGGATGCCGGCGTTCTGCTCCGACAGCGCACCCCAGTCGAACGTGAACGTCCGCGCGCCGACATCCACCTCGAGCAGGCGCGTGACGAGCTGGCCGCCCGGATACTGGACGGTCAGGAAATCGCCGCGGTTCACGAGGTTGCGCAGCTGCACGCCGATTTCCAGCGGATTGCGGCGGGCATAGTCGGGCCCGGAGTGGCCTGCATCCAGGCTGGGGTCCGTCGACGTTTCGATATTCATGGCTAGCCGGTCTTTCTTGTCATGGGCGCCCGGGCAACCGGTGCGCAATAAAACCGGGCCAGAACGGGGGCCCGGTCGCAGGTCTCTCACACTTAGCGGCAGTGCTGACCGAAAGTTTAGATCGAAACGGGGATTTTTTTCGCGCAAACGTTGAAACCGCGCGCGGCGGGCTGCCGGGCGCGGTCCAGAGGGGATGACAGCGGTAGCCGACGGGGCCGTCAGCCGATCTGCTGCATGATCGAAATCAGCTTCTTCGCGTAGTTCGGGTCGGTCGCGTAGCCGGCCTTCTGCATTCCGTGCGCGAAGCCTTCGACGCTGCGGCTCGCGCTCAGCACGCCCGAGTAGCGTGGATTGTTCTTCAGCAGGCTCGCGTAATCGGTCATCGCGTGCTCGTACGAATCGTACGCGCGGAACTTCGCGACCACGCGGCGCGGCGTGCCGTTCACGTATTCCGTCGTCAGCGCCGACACCGTGCGGCCGGTCCAGCCCTTGGTCGCCTTGATGCCGAACACGTTGTAGCTCGTCGAGCCGTCGTTCGCGCGGATCTCGCGCTTGCCCCAGCCCGATTCGAGCGCGGCCTGGCCGACGATGAAGCGCGCCGGGATGCCGGTCGACGCGCTGGCCGCCTGCGCGGGGCCCGCGAGCCGGTCGACGAACGCGTCGGCGTCCTGCACGCCGCTCGCGCCCTTCAGCGGCGGCGTCAGCGCGCTGCCGGCCGAGTAGCCGCGCGTGCCGGCGAGCCCGCCGTTGTTCGCCGCGTTCGCGTAGGCCTTCGCCATCGCGTTCATCGCGGCGAGGCCGCCTTCGTTACCGGACGTGCCGAGGCCGCCCGCGCCCAGGCCGCCCGCGCCGACGTCGGCCGCCGTGTCGCTGCCCGCGCCTTGCCCCGCATTGCGCAGAAGTTGCTTCATCAGCGCGTCGGCGACGCCGATCCCGCGCGTCGACATCTGCTGCGCGAGCTGCTGGTCGAGCATCGACGTGTACAGCTTCGACGTATGCGAATCGAACAGCCCGCCGTCGGGCGACGCGTCGCGCATGCTCTTGAGCATCATCTGCGTGAACATCGCGTCGAACTGGCCGGCGACCGCCTTCGCGCCGGCCTGCGGCGACTGCTTCGCCTGCGCGCGCAGTGCGTCGAAACCCTGCACGTCGAGCGCAAAGCGCTGCGTGAGGTCGTTCGCGTTCGGGAGAGAGGCTGCCATTTAGATGATCTCCAGGTCGGCGCGCAGCGCGCCGGCGGCCTTCATCGCCTGCAGGATCGACATCAGGTCCGCGGGCGTCGCGCCGAGCGTGTTCAGCGCCTTCACGACGTCGGCGAGATTCGCGCCGGCCGTCACCATCTTCAGCGCGCCGTTGTCCTGCTTGAGCTGGATCTGCGACTGCTGCGCCACCACCGTCTGCCCGTTCGAGAACGGACCCGGCTGCGACACCACCGGCTGCGTGTTGACGACGACCGACAGGTTGCCGTGCGCGACCGCGCAGCTCTGCAGCGTGACCATCTGGTTCATCACGATCGAGCCGGTGCGCGCGTTCAGGATCACCTTCGCCGCGGCCTTGTCCGGGCTGACGTCGAGGTTCTGCAGCCGGGCCATGAACGCGACCTGCTGCGCCGAATCGGCCGGCGCGGCGAGCTGGATCGTGCGGCCGTCGAGTGCGGTCGCGGTGCCCGGGCCGAAGCTCGAATTGACCGCGGACACGATCCGCTGCGCGGTGCCGTAGTCCATGTCGTTCAGTTGCAGCTGCAGCACGCCGTTCATCTGCGCGATCGCGTTCGGCACCGCGCGCTCGACGATCGCGCCGCCGACGATCCGGCCGGCCGCGAGCTGGTTGACCTGCACGCGGCTGCCGTTCGCGCTGGCGCCTGCGCCGCCGACCGCCATGTTGCCCTGCGAGAGCGCATACACCTGGCCGTCCGCGCCTTTCAGCGGCGTGAGCAGCAGCGTGCCGCCGCGCAGGCTCTTGGCGTTGCCGAGCGACGATACCGTCACGTCGAGCGCCTCGCCCGGCCGCGCGAACGGCGGCAGCGTGGCGGTCACCATCACGGCCGCGACGTTCTTCAGCTGCATGTTGCTCAGTTGCGATGCGCCGCCGTTGGCCGAGCCGTTGTTGATCGAGATGCCGAGGTTCGCGAGCATGTTCGCGAGCGTCTGCGTCGTGAACGGCGTCTGCATCGTCTGGTCGCCCGTGCCGTCGAGACCGACGACGAGGCCATAGCCGATCAGCGGGTTGTCGCGCACGCCCTGGATCTGCGCGAGATCCTTCAGGCGTTCCGCGTGCGCGGGCGCCGCGCCGAACAGGCAGGCCGCGGCCACGGCCGCGAACACGGCGGCGAGCCGCGCGGCGGTATGCGCGCGGGCCGACAGGCGGTCGAGAAGCGTCTTCTGCATCGTCATCACCACGGCGCGATGTTGAGGAAGAAGCGCTGCAGCCAGCCCATCGTCTCGGCTTCGTTGATGTAGCCCTTCGCCGAATATTCGATCTTCGCGTCGGCGACCTGCGTCGAGTAGACCGAGTTCGCGCCCGAGATCGTGTTCGGGTTCACGACGCCCGAGAAGCGCACGAATTCGTTGCCCTGGTTGATCAGCATCTGCTTCTCGCCGCTGACCACCAGGTTGCCGTTCGGCAGCACGCCGGTGACGGTCACCGTGATCGTGCCGTTGAACGTGTTCGCCGCGCTCGCGCCGCCGGTCGCCGCGAACTTGTTGTCGCCGGTCGCGGACAGGTTCGCCTTCGCGAACAGCCCGCCGAGGAAGCCGGCGGTCGGCACGTTGAAGTCGGTGTTGCCCTGCCGGTTCGTGTTCGCGCCCGACGACTTGGTCGCGTTGATGTTCTCCGCGATCATGATCGTCAGGATGTCGCCGACGTTGCGCGGCCGCTGATCCTCGAAGAGCGGCCGCCCCGCGTAGCCGGGGTTGTAGATCGAGCCGGGCGCCTGCATCGACATCGGCCTCGGCGGCTGCGCCGTCATCGGCTGCTGGATGATCGGGTCGTGCGGGATCTGCGCGCAACCGGCGGCGAGCGCCGCCACCGCGACCGCGCATGCGGCGCGGACGGTGGCTGACGGGAGGAGGCGAACCTGCTTCATGGCGACGACGGGACTTTCCGGTTAGCTCTTCATCTGCGTGACGGTCTGCAGCATCTGGTCGGACGTCGTCACGGCCTTACTGTTGATCTCGTAGGCACGCTGCGTCTGGATCATGTTGACGAGCTCCTGCACGACGTTCACGTTCGACGCTTCGACGTAGTTCTGGTTGAGCACGCCCGCGCCGTTCAGGCCCGGCTGCGACACGTTCGGCGCGCCCGACGACGTCGTCTCGGAGAACAGGTTCTCGCCGCGCGCCTCGAGGCCGGCCGGGTTGATGAAGGTCGCGATCTGCAGCGCGCCGATCTGCACCGAATTGGTCGAGCCCGCCTGCGTGACCGTCACCACGCCGTCCTTGCCGATCGTCAGCGACGTCGCGTTCTGCGGGATCGTGATCGCCGGCAGGATCTGGTAGCCGCTCGACGTGACGAGCTGGCCCTGCGCGTTGGTCTGGAACGAGCCGTCGCGCGTGTACGCGTTCGTGCCGTCCGGCATCACCACCTGGAAGAAGCCCGCGCCGTTGATCGCGACGTCCTTCGAGTTGCCGGTCTGCGTGAGGCCGCCCTGCGTGTACAGGCGCTCGGTCGCGACCTGCTGCACGCCGGTGCCGAGCTGCAGGCCCGACGGCAGCTCGGTCTGCTGCGTCGAGTTCGCGCCGGGCTGGCGGATGGTCTGGTACAGCAGATCCTCGAACACCGCGCGCGACGCCTTGAAGCCGTTCGTGCTGGTGTTCGCGAGGTTGTTCGAAATCACGTCCATCTGCGCCTGCTGCGCATTCATGCCGGTGGCGGCGATGTAGAGCGAACGGTTCACTTGTCGATTCTCCTGCGTAAGCTGGCGCGGGCGCTCAGCTGAAGTTGAGCAGCTGGTTCGCCGACTGCTCGTTCTGGTCGGCCGTCTGGATCAGCTTCGACTGAAGCTGGAACGCGCGCGCGTTGTCGATCATCGCGACCATCGCGGTCACCGGGTTGACGTTGCTGCCTTCGAGCGAATTCGGCGTGACGACCACGTTCGGGTCGGCGTCGGCCGGATTGCCGTCGGCGGTGCGGAACAACCCGTCGTTGCCGCGCGTGAGCGTGGCCGGATCGGGATTCACGAGCTTCATCTGGTCGACGATCGCGACCGCCGTCGGCGGGTCGCCCGGCATCAGCGCGGACACCGTGCCGTCCTTGCCGATCGTCACTTCCGCGTTCGGCGGCACCGAGATCGGGCCGCCGTTGCCGACCACCGGCAGGTTGCTCGCGTTGACGAGCTGGCCGTTCTCGTCGACGTGCAGGTTGCCGGCGCGCGTGTACGCCTCGCTGCCGTCGGCCGCCTGCACCGACAGCCAGCCGGCGCCCTGCACGGCGACGTCGAGCGGGTTGCCGGTACGCGTGATCGGACCCGGTGCGTAATCGGCGCCGGGCGTCGACGCGAGCACGTAGGTGCGCGTCGTCGTCGGGTCGATCGTGCTGCCGTCGCCGAAATTCATCGGCACCGCGCGATACGTCGCGAGCTGCGCGCGAAAGCCCGTCGTCGACGCGTTCGCGAGGTTGTTCGCGACGATCGCCTGCTGGTCGAGCGACTGCGACGCACCTGTCATCGCCGTGTAGATCAGTCGGTCCATGGCTGAGCGTTATCCGCGCTTACAGGTTGATGAGCGTCTGGTCGACGGTCTGCTGCGTCTTGATCGTCTGCGCGTTCGCCTGGTAGTTGCGCTGCGCGGTGATCAGGTTGACGAGCTGCGACGTGAGGTCGACGTTCGAGCTCTCGAGCGCGCTGCCCTGCAGCGTGCCGTGGTTCGTGCTGCCCGGCGCCGAGACCTGCGGCACGCCCGACGCGGAGCTCTCCGCGTACTGGTTGCCGCCGAGGTTCACCAGCCCGTTCGGGTTGTTGAAGTTCGCGAGCACGATCTGGCCGAGCACGGCGGTCTGGCCGTTCGAGTAGTTGCCGGTCAGCTTGCCGTCGGTGCCGATCGTGTAGGTCGTCAGCGTGCCGCTCGCGTAGCCGTCTTGCGCGAGGTTGTTCACGCCGTCCTTGCCGCCGTACTGCGTCGTGCCGGTCAGGTCGAGCGTGAGGTTCTGCGGCGTCGCCGAGCCGTCGGTGTTCGGCACCGTGAACTGGAACTGGCCGAGCGACGTGGTCGGCGTGGCCGGCGTGCCCGTCGTCGTGCTCTGGATCGCGCCCGACGAGTTGAACGTGACCGTACCGAGGTCGGTCGTCGCGCCACCCTGCACGCCCGCGTATGCTTCCCACGTGCCGGCCGCCGACTTCACGAAATACATGTTGACCGCTTGCGAGCCGCCGAGCGAGTCGTATACCTGGATCGACGTCGAGTAGTTGTACGTCGTGTTGTCGGTCGCGCTGAACGGCGTCTTGGCCGGCACCGTGTCCTGCGAGTTCAGGTTGAACTGGGCGGAGATCTTGGTCGTCGCGGTCGGCGCGATGTTGGTCGTCGGCGCCTGCAGCGGCACGGTCTGCGCGGTGTTGATCACGCCGCCCGCGTTGGCCATGTAGCCCATCAGGTTGCGGCCTTGCGAGTCGATGATGTAGCCGTTCTTGTCGCGCTGGAACGTGCCGTCGCGCGAATACGTCGTCACGCCGTTGTTCGACATCTGGAAGAAGCCGTTGCCGTTGATCGCGACGTCGAGCGACGAGTTCGTCGTGGTGACCCCGCCCTGGCTGAAGTTCTGCTCGACCGAGTTCAGCGCCGTACCGATGCCGATCTGCGTGTTGGTCGACGTCGCGACCGAGTTCGCGTACATGTCGGCGAACTGCGCGGTGCTCGACTTGAAGCCGACCGTGTTCGCGTTCGCGATGTTGTTGCCGATCACGTCGAGCGCGTTCGATGCACCCGAGAGGCCGCTCAGACCCTGTTGATAACCCATTTCGGTCTCCGTTTCGAGAATGCTCGATCAGTATCAGTTGGTGGTGGTGCCGCCGGACGAGGACGAAGACGACGCGGACGACGTGGTGTTCGGGAAGATCGACGCGACCTGGGACAGCCCCACCGTCGTGCCGTTCGACAGCACGAGCCCCGCCGTGCCGTCCGCCTGCTTGATCACGCTCTGCACGGTCGAGGCCGCGAGCGTCGTGGCCGGCTGCGGCGTGCCGTTGCTGTCGGTGTACGACGCGGTGACGGTGTACTTGCCGTCCGGCAGTGCGTTGCCCGCCGAGTCGGTCGGCTTCCAGTTGAACGGCACGGTGCCGGCCGACTGCGCGCCCGCGTTGATCGTGTTCACCACGGTGCCCGCCGCGTTCTTCACGGTGATCGTCAGGTTCGACACCGAACTCGCCAGCGACACGCCGAACGGCGACGCCGCGCCGCTCTTCACCGCAACCGCGTTGCCCGGCGCGAGCACGTTCGTGCCGATCAGCATCGCGGCCTGCGTCTGCTGGCCGGCCGTGAGCTGCGTCGACAGCGACGTGAGCGACGTATTCAGCTGCGCGATGCCGCTCACCGTGTTGATCTGCGCGAGCTGCGAGGTCATCTGCGAGCTGTCGACCGGGCTGGTCGGATCCTGGTTCTGCAATTGCGTGACGAGCAGCTTCAGGAACGTCGCCTGCAGGTCGCTCGCCGACGTGCCGTTGGTCGACGACACGTTGTTGGTGTTCATCGTGTCGGTCGGCAGGTTCGACACGCTCGTGCCGTTGCTGCCGATCGTCGTGCTGGAGGAAGCCATCGTGGGTAACCTTCTGTCTGAACTTTCGGAACTGTCGGGTCTGTAAGGTCGGTTGGCGTTCGGCTTACGAGCCGATCGTCAGCGTCTTGAGCATCAGCGTCTTCGCGGTGTTCAGCGTCTCGACGTTGGCCTGGTACGAGCGCGACGCCGAGATCATGTTCACCATCTCCTGCACCGGATCGACGTTCGGCATCTGCACGTAGCCGTTCGAGTCGGCGGCCGGGTTCGACGGGTCGTAGGTCGACTTCATCGGCGACGGGTCGTCCATCACCTTCGTCACGCGCACGCCGCCCACACCCTGGCCGGACGCGGTGCGCGCGCCGCCGATCGGGTCGGTCGCAAACACGACCTGCTTGGCCTTGTACGGCTTGCCGTCGGGGCCGGTCGCGCTGTCGGCGTTCGCGAGGTTCGACGCGGTGACGTTCAGGCGCTGCGACTGCGCGGACAGCGCCGAGCCGGCGACGCCGAAGATGTTCATCAACGAAGGCATGAAAGCTCCTTTTGCTCGGATTCGGAGGCGGTGCGCGCCGTCACTGGTTCGTCGAGATCGCGGCGATCATCGCCTTGATCTGCTGGGTCATCACGGTCATCCCGGTCTGGTAGTGCAGCGCGTTGTTCGCGAACTGCACGCGCTCGACGTCGAGATCGACCGTGTTGCCGTCGAGCGACGGCTGCAGCGGCATCCGGTACTGCGCGCGGCCGTAGTCGTCCGCCGGGCCGCCCGTCGGGATCAGCTTCGCGGTGCCGGCCATGTGGCCCGCCGCCGTTGACACCATCGACATGCCGCTCGTCACGCCGGCCGGCTGCGTCATCGGCAGTTGCCCGGCATTGCTCGGCGCGAGGCCGCCGCCCGCCTGCTTCAACGAGCGCGCGAGCGTCGACGCGAAATCGACGTCGCGGGCCTGATAGCCGGGCGTGTCGGAGTTCGCGATGTTCGACGACAGCAGTTCCTGCCGGTAGGCGCGCACGTCGAGCGCCTGTCGGCTGAACGCGAATTCCGCATCGAGTTTGTCCAGCATGTGTGCGTCTCTCCGTATGAAGCGCTGCACGCCCCTCGCGCCGGATGGCGACCCGAGAGGCTTTTTTCCATGACAGCGATGGTAGGCGCCGGACGCAACCGGCAATCGGGCGAATAACGCGGCAAAGGCCCCCTCTATTCATCGTTTGCGCGACGGCCCCGCTCCCTAGAATGCGAAGCGGAGCAACGGATCGGGGATACGGCGATGACTGGCAGCGCACTTCGCGGCAGGAACGGGCGGCTCACGCACGTCCGGCGTGCGTTTGCGCGTGCATTTGCGCTCGCTGCGGCGCTTTGGATCGCCGCCCCGGCCGCACAAGCGGACGACGGGATGATCGTGATTCCCGGACGCGGCGAGACGGCCGAAACCGCGCTCGCGCACGCCAATGCGGCGAGCAGCGGGCCGTTCGGCGGGAATGCGGCGACGGGTTCAGTCCTGGCGCCGGACGCGGGTCGCGCGGCGAGCGGCGCGGGTGCCGGCGCTGCCGGCTACGCGCCGCAACCGGCCGGCACGATGGTCGTGACGACCGTCCCGCCGCCGGCTCCTGCGCCGGCCGCTGCGCCTCGCCCCGTCTACGCAGCCGCCCGCACGAACGCCGGATACGGCACGCCGCGCGCCGCCGATCCGAATGCGATCGCGACGGTCGTCGCCGGCACGGCCGAGCCCGCGTCGAATCCCTCACGGCCCGCCCCGCAGCCGGCGATCGCCGCGCGCGTGGCGGCGGCCCGCGCCGCGTCGGCCTTACCGGCGCCGCGCACGACGGCAGGTTCCGCCAACCCGGCCCCGGCGGCCAATGCCGCTAATGCGGCCAATGCGGCCCAGCCCGTGACACCGCCCGGCCAGCAGGATCCCGAGTCGATCCGCCGCGCGGCCCTCGCGTTCCTGCAGCAACAGATCGCGGGCCTGCCCGGCAAGCCCTCCGCGACGGTCACGACCGCGTTTCCGCGCGGGCTCGCCGCGTGCACGACGCTCGAACCGTTCCTGCCGACCGGCGCGCGCCTGTGGGGCCGCACGACGGTCGGCGTGCGCTGCGCGGGCGAGCGGCCGTGGACCGTCTACCTGCAGGCGAAAGTCACCGTGCAGGCCACTTATTACGTCGCCGCGCGCCAGATCGCGCCCGGCGAGCCGCTCTCCGCGGCCGACCTGGTCGCCCGCGACGGCGACCTGACGGTGCTGCCGCTCGCGGTGATCACCGATCCGGCGCAGGCGATCGGCTCGACCGCGCTCGCGCGCATCTCGGCCGGGCTGCCGCTGCGGCAGGACCTGCTGAAGAGCGCGGCGTCGGTGTCGGCCGGCCAGACGGTGCGGGTCGTCGCGGCCGGGCCCGGTTTCACGATTTCGGCCGAGGGCAGCGCGCTGGCAAACGCCGCGCCCGGCCAGTCGGTACGGGTGCGAATGGCGGCGGGCCAGATCGTCACGGCGATCGTCAAGGACGCCGGCACCGTGGAAATTCCGTTATAGGGACGGATCTCGCCGCAAGAGTGTAAAGAATTGTTTATTCGGAGCATTTCGGGCTCGCGATGCTAAAGTTCGGGCCGACCCGGCCGTTATCTGGGTCAAACCGAACAGGAAACCCATCGTGAAGATCGATTCCACTCCGAACCCGAGCCCCCTGGCGCCGACCGGCAACGGCGCGACCCGTGCGCAATCCGGCACGGCCTCGTCTTCGTCCGCGCAAGCGGGCGATGCAGGGTCGACCGGCGGCGACACGACCGTGAACCTGTCGGGTCTGTCCGGCCAGCTGCGTTCGGTATCCGCGTCCGGCAATGGCGACATCGACACGGGCCTGGTCCAGTCGATCAAGGACGCGCTGAACAACGGCACGCTGACGATCGACGCGAACAAGATTGCCGACGGCGTATTGAATACCGCCCGCGAGCTGCTGCAGCAGCAGCGCCCGGGCAGCTGAAGCCGGCCTAGGGCCTGCTCACGCTAATAACGGGCTTGCGCTGGCCACCAGAAGGGCCGAGCGCAAGGATTGCGACGAAGCGAATACTCGACGTATTCGCGAGGAGTATGACGCAGCGATCGGCCCTTCTGGTGGCCAGCCCCACAACGGATTTTTTCCAATCAGGGGAACGAGCCTTGCCGGCCGCATTGCGGCGTCGCGCGTCGCTTGTTTGGCTCGGCCAAACGGCGCTCCTTGCTCCTTGCACTGCAGCCGGCAAGGCTCGTTCGCAAGCCCGTTATTAGCGTGAGCAGGCCCTGGCCGGTCCCCCGGTTTGCCGGCGCCCAACCCGCGCCGGCGCGACGAGCATGACGCGATGAGAGAAGAGCTGCTGGCCACGGTCAACGACGAACACGCGACGGTCGAGGCGTTCGCGTCCCTGCTCGCCTACGAGGAAAAGGCGCTGACGATGGCCCAGCCGCTCGAGATGCTGCCCGGGATCGTCGAGAAGAAGAGCGAGCTGATCGACCGGCTCGCGCAGCTCGAACGCACGCGCGACACCCAGCTTTCCGCACTCGGCTTTCCGTCCGGCAAGAAGGGGATGGACCAGGCCGCCGAGCGCGATGCACGCCTCGCCGGCCGCTGGCAGCTGCTGCAACAGTCCGCCGAACGCGCGCGCCAGGCCAATGCGAACAACGGGATGCTGATCCGGATCCGGATGGACTACAACGAGCGCGCGCTCGCGGTACTGCGCTCGGCGCCCGCGCCGGCCGGCGTCTATGGCCCCGACGGGCGCGTGTCGGCACTCACGCGCTGAAACACTGACTGACCGGCGGCGGCGCCGCCGCTACCGTCCCTGCCGCACCTCGTAGCACCCCGCCGCCGTTCGCGGCATCTCAAGTTTCGACAGACCGGGCTCGAACCCGGCAACCACGGTCCCTTCCGATACACGGCTGCGCAGCCGCGCCGCCGTTCCGTCACAACAATCAGAAGAGGGCCGCATGCCATATTTCCGCATTCCGTTGCCATACCGCGTCGCCGCCGTTTCCGCCGTCGCGGCGCTGGGCGCCGCATTGACGCTCCCCGCCGCGCAGGCCGCCGGCCCCGCGCCGCTGCCCACGCCGACGGGCGACATGTCGATGTCGCCGGCCGGCCCCGACATCGTGCCGCCGGCCGCATCGAGCACACCCGGCGCGACGCCGCGCGCGTCGCGCCGCGGGTCCGACACCTACACCTACCTGCGCTGCTGGTACCGGATCGACGCCGATCCGCTGAAGCCGGCCGCGACCTACGAATGGGCGCGCGACCCGGCCGGCGGCGACTGGTATCGCGTGTCCGGCTACTGGTGGGCGGGCGGCATCACGCAGTGGAAGAACATGTTCTACAGCACGACGGCGCAGGACACACTCGCCGACGTATGCCGCAAGACGCTGGCCGCGAAGGGCATCAAGTCCGACCTCGTGCAGGCGGTCGCGGCGAACAACGCGCTGTCGTTCAACTACACGGTGTGGACCGTCGACGCCGCGCAGCAGGACGCGCGCGTCAACAAGCTGATCGTGTTCGGCGACAGCCTGTCCGACACGCAGAACATGTTCAACGCGAGCCAGTGGAAGCTGCCGAACGCCACGAGCTGGCAGGCGGGACGCTTCAGCAACGGCCCGGTGTGGGCGGAATATCTCGCGAACGCGCTGCGGCTTCCGTTCTACAACTGGGCGATCGGCGGTGCGGCGACCGACCAGTACCTCGTCGTGCCGGGGCTCGTGCAGCAGATCGACTCGTGGCGCGAATACATGGATCGCGCGCCGGACTACCGGCCCGCCAACACGCTGTTCGCGGTGTTCGCGGGCGGCAACGACCTGGTGAACTACGGGCGCTCGCCCGAGCAGGCGGCGAATGCGGTGCGCGACAGCCTCGAGCGGCTCGCCGCGGCCGGCGCGACGCGGATCATGCTCGTCACGCTGCCGGACGTGTCGCGCGCCCCGGTGTTCACGACCCGCACCGACACGGCGAGCGTCGCCGCGCAGGTCAAGGACTACAACCAGCGCCTCGCCGACGCGGCCGCCGCGCTGCGCGCGCGCTACGGCGCGACGTTGCGGCTCGAGGTGTTCGATGCGTACGCGCTGTTCGACGACCTGCTGAACCACCCGACCCAATACGGCTTCGACGACGCGAAGCGCGCATGCCTCGACATCCCGAAACCGTCGTCGCTCACCTACCTGAGTGCGCAGACGCCGCGTGCGGACTGCCGCGACCCGGCGCGCTTCGTGTTCTGGGACACGCTGCACCCGACGACACGCACGCATGCGTGGCTCGCCGAGCGGATCGCGCCGTTCGTGCGGGCGCGCCTGCTGAACTGACCGGCGCGGGCGGCGGTGCCTACAGCAGCGGACACGCGGTGACCTGCGTGCCGCGCGCCACGCACTGCCGCTCGTAGTCGCGCAGGTACGCGCGCTCGTCGTCGTCCAGCAGGTCGAGATCAATCAGGTCCCAGTCGTAGCCGACCGTCACGATGTTCTCGAACGTCACGGTATCCGGCTCGGCGTCGTCCTGACGGATGATCACGATGTTCTCGATCCGCACGCCGCCCTTGCCCGGCAAGTAGATGCCCGGCTCGACCGAAATCACCGCATTCGGCACGAGCCCGTACTGCGCGCCCGGCGCGAACCGCACGCCGCCCTCGTGCACGTGAATCCCGACGCCGTGCCCGGTGCCATGGCCGAAATCGTGGCCGTGATCGCGGCACACCTGGCGCACGAGCGCATCGACGTCGCCGCCCTTGGCCGTGCTCGGGAAGCGCGTGACGAGCCCCTTGATGCAGGCCTTCAGCGCGACCGTATAGATCTCGCGCTGCCACGGCTGCGCGACCGTCTCCGGGTGCGTGCGGCGCAGCACCACGCGCGTGCAGTCCGTCGCGAAGCCTGCTTCGTAATACGCGCCGCTGTCGAGCAGCACGAGTTCGCCTTCCGTCAGCTCGACCTCGGCGCTCGCCGCCGTGTAATGCGCGAACGCGCTGTTCGCGCCGTTCGCCGCGATCGACGGAAACGTCAGCGCGACCGCCGAGCGCGCGCCGTACGCGTCGTTGATCGCGCGCGCCAGGTCGTATTCGGTATGGCGCGCGCCCGGCTCGCCGGCTTTCGCCCAGCGCATCGTCTCGGCGATCGCCGCGGAACTGCGCGCAAACGCGTCGCGGAACCGGTCGAGCACCGCCGGCGTCTTGCCGGCCCGCATCGCCTCGACCGGGTTAAAGTCGGCATGCCGCGCCTGCGGCCACACCCGCTTCACCGCGTCGACGAGCGCGCAGTTCACCGATTCGAAGCCGTAGCACACGTGCTCGACCGCGAACGGCGCGAGAAAGCGCTCGAGCGCCGCGACATCGCGCCGGATCACATGCAGCGCCGGATACGACTCGAGCGTGACTTCGCAGCGGTCGCAGCCTTCCGGCAGGAACAACACAACCTGCCCGCCCACCGCGAACAGAAAGCCGAGGTGCGACGACGCATTCGGGATGTGATAACCGCGGCTGTTCAGCAGATACGCGAGGTCGTCCGATGCGCAGGTGAAGAAGGCGGTCTTGCCGTCCGGCGCGCCGGTATGCGCGGCGAGCTTGCGGTTCAGCGCGTCGAGGTTCTGCGCGACGCTCAGGCCGGTCATCGCTTCCGGCACCTCGAAGATCGGCCGCTCGACGACCCAGCCCGGCAACGCGATCGCGCGATCGATCTCGCGCTCGGCGAGACTCGTCCAGTCGAGCGACGCGGCCTGTGTCTGCTCGAACAGGCGATCGCGCTGCCCGACGCTGATCCGCCGCGCGTCGTAGCCGACCCGTGCGAGCCGGCTACCGTGTGTGACCAGCCAGTCGGCCATCGCCTGCCAGATCGTCACGTTCATCGCGAGCTTCTCGATGCGCACCCGCGCCGGATCGCACTGCTGCTCGGCCTGCAGGTGATAGCGGCCGTCGACGAACAGCACGAACGGCGGCAGCCCGAGCGCCTGCGCGGTCGCCGCGCTCAGGAAGATCCCGCAGCCCGCCGAGCCGTCGAAACCCGATACCGCGTAGCGCGGATTGTTGGCGAGCGGCAGGTACTCGGTCACGTACTCGTCCTGCGACGTGACCAGCACCGCGTCGAGCCGCGCGGCATCGAGCAGGCGCGACAAACCGGCCTGCGTGTCGGCGACGGACGCGTCGTACGGGGGAAGGCCGGAGAAGCTGTATTTCAGTCGATCGATCATCGGAAGCCCGTTATGCATTGTTGTCGGCGGCCGGCGGTGACGCGGCGGGGGTGCAGGCCCGAGGCAGGGCTGACGCGGCTCGGCGCCGCCGCACGGTCGACGCTCGACCCGGCGCGGCATGGCGCCGGGCCGCCGTACCGTCCCGGCGGCAGGCCCTTGAAAAAATTTCGTCTCACTTAACTTTTTTTGATGCGCGCGACAGAATCTAGAGCACGCTGAAATTGAGGTCAAGCCAAAATTTTCGTAGGGCTAAAATCGGCGCGACGCTTGCGCATTCCGGCACAGCGTGAATTCACCCGGCAACACCGCGCGGTACAATGCGCCGGCATCGCCGTCCCGACGGCCGTGCTTCGTGCGATGCGCGGAAATCCCTGTCCGGCGGCTGCACCGCCCGTCCGCTCGCCTCCCGACTCGTTGCCACGAAAGAGATTCATGGATTCAGACATCATGCGTATCGGCCAGCGCATTCGCCGCCTGCGCCGGGAAGCGAAGAAGACGCTGCTGGAAGTCGCGACCGAAGCGAAACTGTCGGTCGGGTTCCTGTCCCAGGTCGAGCGCCATCTCACGGGCATCTCGCTGTCGTCGCTCGTCAACGTCGCGAAGGCACTCGGCGTGCCGCTCGGCGCGCTGATCGAACAGCCGCGCCAGGCGCAGCCCGATTCGCACGAGGGCCGCCGCAAGCCGTACGCGCTCGACGCCACGTCGCAGTGGTACGAACGCCTGTCCACCACGTTCGACGGCAGCCAGATCAACGCGCTCAAGGTGCAGATGATGGAAGGCTACCGCTCGGAATGGGTGGCGCACGGCGGCGACGAATTCGTGTACGTGCTGGCCGGCCGGATCTGCTACACGGTCGGCAAGAAGGATTACCCGCTGTCGCCCGGCGACTCGCTGCACTTCGACGCGCGCAAGCGGCATCGGGTCGCCAACGTGGGCGACGGGCCGGCCGAGGTGATCGCGGTCGGCACGCTGCCGCTGTTCGACGACCGTGGCGCCGGATTCGTGTCCGCGACGATGGACGCCAGGAAACCGGCCCCCGTCGTGCGCGCCACACCGGGCGAGCCGCGTACGAGCCGCCGCGGGTCGGCGCCCAAACGGGCGGATCGCGAGCGTGACGCCGGCGCGGCAGAAAAGGAAAAGAAGGCTGCGGCCAAGGCGCGCGCATCCGCCGGCAAACGCCCGGCGGCCGCCAAGCCGGCGCGCAAGAAGAAGGCGTAACGGCTTTCCAGGCGCGCGACGCGCGCCCTTCCCGACCCGACGCCCCTATTCGCCAATCTCGAGCGCCTGCGCGACGGCCTCGACCCGCGCGCGATGCACGGCTTCCCGGATCTTCTCCGTATCGTTGCCGATGCCACGCGCGATCGCGCCGGCATCGACGCTGCGCGCGGCCGCAAGCGCGACGCGCAGCCGCTCGGCCTGCGGATACGGCTGCGCATCGAGCCCAAGCCGCCCGCGCGCATCCGATTCGCACGCCTGCAGCATCTCGGCGAAACGCGCCGGCTTGCGCAGCGCGTCGCTGCGCTCGAACAGCCGCACCAGCGCGGCCGCGCCCATCTCCATCACGCGATGCAGGTTGCCGTGCTCGCGCGCGACCACGAGCGCGAGATCGCGGCATTCGTTCGGCACGCGCAGCCGCTCGCACAACGGCTTGAGCAGGTCGACGCTGCGACCCTCGTGGCCAATATGGCGCGGCAGCACGTCGGCAGGCGTCGTCGCCTTGCCGAGATCGTGCGTGAGCGCCGCGAAGCGCACCGGCAGCGAATAACCCTGCTTCGCCGCATAGTCGACGACCATCATCACGTGCACGCCCGTGTCGACCTCCGGGTGGTAGTCGGCGCGCTGCGGCACGCCCCACAGCGCATCGACTTCGGGCAGGATGCGCGCGAGCGCGCCGCACTCGCGCAGCACCGCGAACATCCGCGACGGCTTCGCCTCCATCAGCCCGCGCGCGATTTCCTGCCAGACGCGTTCGGGCACGAGCGCGTCGACCTCGCCCGCGTCGACCATCCGCCGCATCAGCGCGAGTGTTTCGTCCGCGACCGTGAAATCCGCGAACCGCGCGGCGAAGCGCGCGATGCGCAGGATCCGCACCGGATCCTCGACGAACGCATCGCTCACATGGCGGAACACGCGCGAACGCAGGTCGGCCCGCCCGTCGAACGGATCGATCACGGGCCCGACCAGCTCACCCTCCGGGCTCACCTCGCGCGCCATCGCGTTGATCGTCAGGTCACGCCGCGCGAGATCCTCGTCGAGCGTGACGTCCGGCGCGTAATGGAACTGGAAGCCGTGATAGCCGGCCGCCGTCTTGCGCTCGGTGCGCGCCAGCGCGTACTCCTCCTGCGTCCGCGGATGCAGGAAGACCGGGAAGTCCTTGCCCACCGGCCGGAAGCCCTGCGCGGCCATCTGCTCGGGGGTCGCGCCCACCACCACGTAGTCGCGGTCCTGCACGGGCACGCCGAGCAATTCGTCGCGGATGGCGCCGCCTACTGCGTAGATGTTCATGGCCGGGGCTCGTATTCGGCGATCACGTTCGTTTCGCGGCGCGCGGCGTCGATCCAGCGCTGGACGGCCGGCAGCGCCGTCACGCGGGCCGCATAGCCGGCCGCTTCCGGCGACAGGCCCGGCGCGTACGTATTGAAGCGCATCACGACCGGCGCGTACATCGCATCGGCGATCCCGAATTCACCGAACAGGAACGGCCCGCCCGACGCCTCGAGACACGCGCTCCACAGCGCATCGATACGCGCGACGTCGGCGAGCGCCTCGGGCGTCGCGCCGCGTCCCGGCATCGACGCGCGCACGTTCATGCCCATCTGCGTGCGCAGCGCCGCGAAGCCCGCATGCATCTCGGCCGCGACGCAGCGCGCATGCACGCGCTCGAGTGGATCGGCCGGCCACATCGGAAACTGCGGATAGCGTTCGGCGAGCGTCTCGGCGATCGCGAGCGAATCCCAGATCGCGACGCCGTGGTCGTCGATCAGGCACGGCACCTTGCCGGACGGCGAATACTCGAGGATGCGTGCGGCCGTGTCGTCGTGGCGCAGCTCGATCGCGACCTCGTCGAACGGGATGCCGAAATGCGCGAGCAGCAGCCACGGACGCATCGACCACGACGAGTAGTTCTTGTCTCCAATGACGAGTTTCATGACGGTGTTCCGGAAAGCGCGAAAGTGAAAAGAAAGAAGCGGAACGACGGCACCCCGGGCCAGCCTAGCGGCGCGAGCGGAACCAGTCGAACCGTGACCGCTGCGCGGTATTGCCGAGATACGTGGGCGCGATGCTTTCGAGACTCGCGGGCGAGATCCCGAGCTCCGGCGCGAGCGGCCCCGACAGCACGTTCGGCACCGACATCGTCGCGAGATTGTCGCGCGTGAGCACGGGCTCGCCGGGCAGGCATTCGAACACGCTCGCCTGCAGCCGCGCGAGCGCGTCGGGCAGCCGCACGATGCGTGCCTGACGGCCGACGAGCGTGCCGCAATAGCGCACCAGTTGCTCGAGCGTGTAGACGGTCGGGCCGCCGAGCTCGTAGGTCTTGCCGTGTGCGGCCGCGAGATCGAGCGTGTTGACGAACGCGCGCACGACATCGCCGACGAACACGGGCTGGAAGCGCGCATCGGGCATCGCGAGCGGCAGCACGGGCACCGTGCGCTGCAAGTTCGCGAACGTGTTGAGGAACGCATCGCCGGGGCCGAACACGACCGACGGGCGGAAGATCGTCAGCGCGAGCGAATCGGTCGCCGCGATCGCATGCAGCGCGGCCTCGCCGTCGCCCTTCGAGCGCTGGTACATGCTCGCGCCGTGCGAATCGGCGCCGAGCGCGCTCATGTGCAGCACGCGCTGCACGCCCACCTCGGTGCAGGCGGTCGCGAGCGCGGCGGGCAGCGTGACGTGCGCACGCTCGAAGCCTGGCCCGTACGGCGTACCGCGGCCGCCGTGCAGCACGCCGACGAGGTTGATCGCCGCGTGCGCACCGGCGACGAAGCGCGCGAGCGTGCGGGTGTCGAGCCCTTCGAGTTCGACGATTTCGACCGGCAGCATCTGCAGGTGGCGCGCGTGGTCGCGCCGGCGCGTGCCGATCCGTACCTGCTTGCCGGCGTCGATCAGCGCATTGACGAGCCGGCTGCCGATGAAGCCGGTGCCGCCCAGCAGCGCGACGGTCTGGCGGTCCATGTCAGGAACCTCAAAAGAACACTGCCGCGTCTCGCGCGGCAGTGTGAAGATTGCGGATCAGGGCGAGATCATGCCTAGACGTTTCTTCAACGACTGCGGTTTGCCCTCGAAGAGCGCCGCGTAATAGACGGTGTTCGACAGCACGTTCTTCACGTAGTCGCGCGTCTCGTTGAACGGAATCGTTTCTGCGAAGATCGCGCCTTCGACCGGCTGCGTCAACACCTGGCGCCACTGGCGCGGCCGGCCCGGGCCCGCGTTGTAGCCGGCCGTGGCGAGCACCGGCGAGCTGTCGAAGTTGTTGTAGATATCCGCCAGGTACCAGGTGCCGAGCTGGATGTTGGTATCGATGTCGTGCATCTGCGTGCGCGAGATCGTGCCCATGCCGAGCTTCTTCGCGACCATCTGCGCGGTGGCCGGCATCAGCTGCATCAGGCCGCCCGCGCCCACCGACGAACGCGCGCTCGTGATGAAACGCGACTCCTGGCGGATCAGCCCGTACGCCCATTCGGTGTCGAGGCCCGTCGACTGCGCGTAGCGCTCGACGATGTTGCGGTACGGCGACGGGTAGCGCAGCGTGAAGTCGTGCTCGGCTTTCGTGCGGTCGGCCGTGTTGACCGTGCGGTCGAGCAGGTCGACACGCTTGCCGTACTCGGCGGCCGCGAGCAGCTGGCGATCGGTCATCCCGCGCAGCGGCCAGTTCCATTCGCGGTTGCCTTCGAGGCGCAGGTTCAGCGCGTAGAAACGCTGCGCGAGCGCGAAGCCCGGAATCTTGCTCATCGCGTCGATCTCGCCGTCGCTCACCTTCGTGCGCGGCGGGATCGTCGTGCGCTGGCCGAGCTCTTCACCGGCAAGCTGCCCGTAGAAGTTGAACTGGCCGGCGACCTGCTCGAATTCCTGGTTCGCCTGCAGCGTGTCGCCGCTCTGCTTGAGCGCGCGCGCATGCCAGTAGATCCAGGCCGGATCGTCGCGCAGCGACGGCGGCATCTGCTCGATCGACCAGCGCACCATCGGCCAGTTGCCGGCGAGCAGCGCGGCGCGCGTGCGCCATTCGTAGCCCGGGTTCGACAGCGGCGCGTTCGCGGATTTCGCGTACCAGACCGATGCGAGCGCCGAGCGCTTGATCGCGCCCTGGTAGCCGATCGCACCCCACGCGATCGCCTGTTCCTGCTTGTTCAGCGATGCGGCGACCGACGTCAGCATCCCGGCTGCCGCGTCCGGATCGTTGCGCGCCATGCGGCCGAGCGCGATCAGCGCGAGCTGGTGCGACGTCGCGTCGGGGCCGACGCCGCGCGCGAGGTACAGCGGCGGCGCGCTCGTCGCCTGGTCGAAGCCGACCGGGCGCGGGCCGAGCGCGTCGACGATCTTGCCGCCAAGCGTCGTGTAGTTCTGCTCGTACGCGAGGCGCGCCTGCTGCCACACGTCGTCGCTCGTGAACTGCTGGTTGACCGTCAGCGCGGTGATCAGGTCGACGCACGCGTCGCCGTAATTCTTCGGCTCGACGAGCAGCGCGCGCGCCGCGTCAGCGACGTTCTCGCCGCGCGCCGCGCGCGATTCCAGCGCATAGCACTTGACCTGCGTGTCGTCGTCGAGCACGAAGCGCTTGTATTGATCGTCGAAGTTGCGCCAGTCGTGGCGCGCGCCGAGCACGAGCAGGTAGTCGTTGCGCAGGCGGTCGGCGATCGCCTGGCCGTCGTAGCGCTGCAGGAACGACTGCACGGGCGCGTCCGGCGCGTCCGCGCGCGCGCGGCCCGTCGCATCGAACAGCTGCGGCTTGATCTGGAAATACTCGACGTAGGACGGTACCGGATAGTTCGGAATCATCGACGCGAGCTGGGCGGCTTTCGCGGCGTCGTTGCGGCGCGCGGCTTCACGAAGCTGCACGAAGGTCTGGTCGTCCCCGGAGACCGTATCGTCGTTCGGTGCGGCGCACG
Source organism: Burkholderia sp. D-99 (assembly GCF_011605345.1). Taxonomy (GTDB): domain Bacteria; phylum Pseudomonadota; class Gammaproteobacteria; order Burkholderiales; family Burkholderiaceae; genus Burkholderia. The sequence continues at coordinate 155,402 of NZ_JAAOXM010000009.1, read as the reverse complement.
CGGCAGTGCCCGCGACGAGCGCGGTGGCCGAAAGCGTCAGCGCGACCGCGCGATATACTCGGAAAAGGCTGTTCGACATCGTTTTGAATGGAGCGCGAAGTGAGCGAAAGCATAGCACGCAACCCTGTGCCAAACCCGAAGGTTGCGCTACGCAAAACGCTGTCCGGCGCGCGGCGCGACGCCGCGTCGCAACCCGCCGCGAACGCCGCGCTCGACGCGCGGCTGCGCACGCTGCTCGAACGGCTCGCGCCGCGCACGGTCGGGTTCTACTGGCCGCTGGCGGGCGAATTCGATGCGCGCGATGCGGTGCTCGCCTGGTGCGCGGCCAGTGCCGGCCGGCGCGCCGCGCTGCCCGTGATCGGTGAGCGACACACGCCGCTCGAGTTCCACGCATGGGACACGCACACGCCGATGCGCGAAGGTCATCACCGGATTCCGGAACCGGCGTCGGGAATCGTCGTCGTGCCCGACCTGTTGCTGATCCCCTGTGTGGGATTCGATCTGCAGCGGTACCGGCTTGGCTACGGCGGCGGTTATTACGACCGCACGCTCGCCACGTGGCCGGGCAGCCAGCCGCCCGTGACGGTCGGCATCGCCTATGAAGCATGCCGCGTCGACGCCCTGCCGGCCGAAGCGCACGATCTCGCGCTGCGCTGGATCGTGACCGACGGCGCGCTCTACCCGGCCGCCGGGTGATGCCGCGGGCGGCGCCGCGTCCGGCGTCGCACGCCCGTCAGCGCATGGCCGCGCGCCACCCTCGGCGCAACCGTTTACAGCGACGCCGCCGCGCGCGCGGCCGTGTCGTACAGGCCCGATGCGTTGCGCAGCAACTGCGCCGCATCGCCGATCTGCTCGTTGGTGAGCCCGCTGTCCTTCAGCGTCTCGATCAGGCAGTGCTCGCGCACCTCGCGATACTTCAGGCACAGGTCGCGGCCCGCGTCGGTCGCGAAGAAAAACACCTCCTTGCCATTCTTCTCGCTCTTCACATAGCCGCGGGCGATCAGTTTTTTCAGCGCATAGGTCGCGACGTGCGTATCCTCGATATTGAGCACGAAGCAGATGTCGGCGAGCTTCTTCTTGCGTTCACGATGGCTGACGTGATGCAGCAGCGACACCTCGACCGCCGTCATGTCCTTCGCGCCTGCCGCCGACATGCAGCGCACCATCCACCGGTTGAATGCATTGCCTGCCATGATGAGCCCGTATTCGAGCTCCGACAGCTCCGCGCTCGAATCGGAAACGAGGTGTTCGGATGACACGATCTTGGTCGCAGGACGCTTCATGGAAAGGCGGAGCAAGCCGGATGACAGGGTGTGCCGAGTGTACGCCACAAGCCCGGACATACGGGCTAGGCGAAAACGCTTATTGGGAAGATGTCGATATTTTATTGACAATGTGCGCTAACATTGCCGTCCGAACCGTGCCAGTCCGATGACGCAACCCCGCATTTATCCGCTCGGCGATGCCGCCCTCGTCTGCGAGGTGCCGCCACCCGCCACGCTCGATTGCCAGCGCCGCGTCTGGGCCGTTGCCGAGGCCGCGCGCGCGTGGCCCGACGTGGTCGACGTCGTGCCCGGCATGAACAACCTGACGATCGTATTCGACGCGCTCGCCACGACGGCCGAGTCGCTCACGCCGGCGCTGCGCGACGCGTGGGAGACGGCCGACGTCGAGCATGCGGACGGTCGCGAGGTCGAGATCCCGGTCGAGTACGGCGGCGCAGCCGGCCCCGACCTGCCGGCCGTCGCCGCCCATACCGGCCTGTCGGCCGACGAGGTCGTCGCGCGCCACGCAGCCGGCGCCTACGTCGTGTTCTTCGTCGGCTTCCAGCCGGGCTTCGCGTATCTCGGCGGGCTCGATGCCGCGCTGCACACGCCGCGCCGCGCGGCGCCGCGCCTCGAGGTGCCGGCCGGCTCGGTCGGCATCGGCGGCGCGCAAACCGGCGTCTACCCGGCCAAGTCACCCGGCGGCTGGCAACTGATCGGCCGCACGTCACAGGTGCTGTTCGATCCGGCGCGGCCGCAGCCGACGCTGCTGCTGCCCGGCGACCGCGTGCGCTTCACCATTGCGGGAGTCGACGCACGATGACCCAGAGCAACGCACCGGGCACCATCGAGGTGGTGCGGGCCGGCCCGCTGTCCACCGTGCAGGATCTCGGGCGCCGCGGCGCGCGCCATCTCGGCGTCGCGCAGGGCGGCGCGCTCGACGGCCTCGCGCTCGAGGTCGGCAACCGGCTGGTCGGCAACCGTCCCGACGCGGCGGCCGTCGAAATCACGATCGGCCCGGCCGCGTTCCGCTTCACCCGCGCGACCCGCATCGCGATCACCGGCACCGAGTTCGGCGCCACGCTCGACGGCCGGCGCGTATATTCGTGGTGGAGCCTGCCGGTCGAGGCCGGGCAGACGCTCGTGCTTCCGGCTGCGAAACGCGGGATGCGCGGCTACCTGTGCATCGCCGGCGGCATCGACGTGCTGCCGATGCTCGGCTCGCGCAGCACCGATCTCGCGTCGCGCTTCGGCGGCCTCGGCGGCCGCGCGCTGCGCGACGGCGATCGCCTCCCGGTCGGTGTGCTTCCGGCCGGAATGGGCTGCCTCGCGGCCGATGCGCCGGAATTCGGGGTAAAGGCGCCGGCGTGGTGCGCGTTCGTGCGGGTCGACGAGCCGCCGCGCCGCCACCGCCCCGCGCATGCGCCGTGGGCGATGCCCGTGCGCGTGCTGCCGGGCCCCGACTACGCGTCGTTCGCAGCCGATTCACAGCAGGCGTTCTGGGACGAGGAATGGCTCGTCACGGCGAACAGCAACCGCATGGGCTATCGGCTGGCCGGCGTCGAACTCGTGCGCGAGCGGCCGGCCGAGCTGCTGTCGCATGCGGTGCTGCCCGGCACGATCCAGGTGCCGCCGAACGGCCAGCCGATCGTGCTGATGCACGACGCGCAGACCACCGGCGGCTACCCGAAGATCGGCACGGTGATCCGTGCGGATCTGTGGAAACTCGCGCAGGCGCGGCTCAACCTGCCGATCCGCTTCGTGCGCACGACACCCGACGCCGCGCGCGCCGCCCTGACCGCAGAACGTGCCTATCTGCGGCAGATCGACGTTGCGATCGACCTGCGCGAGGAAGCGCGCCGCCGCGCCCAATCGCGCGCGGCATGACAATGGCGGTAGCAGTACCGAAGGCAGTAGCAAAGACGGGCCACGCAATCAGTGGACGAGGAACATCATGGAAATCGATCTGAATGCCGATCTCGGCGAAGGATGCGGTTCGGACGAGGCGCTGCTCGACCTCGTCACGTCCGCGAACATCGCATGCGGGTGGCATGCGGGCGGTGCGAACGCGATGCGCGACTGCGTGCGCTGGGCCGTGCAGAAAGGCGTGGCGATCGGCGCCCATCCGAGCTTTCACGATCCGGAGAATTTCGGCCGCAAGGAAATGCAGCTGCCGGCCGGCGACATCTACGCGGGCGTGCTGTACCAGCTCGGCGCGCTGTCGGCGATCGCGCAGGCCGAGGGCGGACGCATCGCGCACGTGAAACCGCACGGCGCGCTGTACAACCAGGCCGCACGCGACCCGATGATCGCCGATGCGGTGGTGTCCGCGATCCGCGATTTCGATCCGTCGCTCGCGGTATTCGGGCTCGCCAACAGCGTGTTCGTCGCGGCCGCGCGGCACGCGGGGCTCGCCGCGGTGGAGGAAGTGTTCGCCGATCGCGGCTACCGCGCGGACGGCTCGCTCGTGCCCCGCAACCAGCCCGGCGCGCTGATCGACGACGAGGACACGATGATCGCGCGCACGCTGGACATGGTGCGCAGCCGTCAGGTGCGCGCGATCGGTGGCGAATGGGTGATGCTCAATGCGCAGACCGTCTGCCTGCACGGCGACGGGCCGCATGCACTGGTATTCGCGAAGCGGATTCGCGCCGCGCTCGAGGCGGTGGGTGTCGACGTGGTCGCGCCCGGCATGCTGCAGGCCGACGAACGCGCGTGATCCAGCTGGTCGCGTTATCCGTCGCACAAAAGAAAAAAGCGCCCTCGTGGCGCTTTTCCGTTGGCGCAATCGCTGCGGCTTCGCCGTCTGTCGATTCGCCCCCCGAAACCGTCTTTCGACGGTGACCGGAAAAATCTTCCGGATTAAAAAACGTCCGCCGCCGCCCGATCACTGCATTCCCCGGTGGGACGACGGAACGCCGCTTATCCCGCAAGTCGGCCTGCATGCCTTGTTGTTGTCCGACGATGATTGGCCCCGCCGTACATGCAGACACTTCCGCGGCCGGCACGTGCATCACGTGCCGGCAACGCGCTAACCCCGCGCTTTATTTTCTGCTACCCCGTAGAACTTTTTCTATTCTTTTCATTTTTTCAACTTGTGGATCGAAGGATAGATATTGGCAGATCGGGATGTCAATCGTTTGAAACGCTATTTTCTGACGATTCGAGGGTTTTCCTTATCGGATTGCGTGCCCATACAGGCGTTCAAGCCGCTCGCACAACGTCGATCAAACAGGGGAGGATCGGTTCGGGCGCGTTGACGGCGATCAGTTCGCGTCGACCCTGTAACCTTGTTGACGCAACAATTCGAGCACGCCGCGCGGGCCGCCCAGGTGCAGCGCGCCGATTGCGACGAACAGCGGCCGGTTCGGTGCGGCGATTGCCGTCATCCGTGCAACGAAGCGGCGGTTGCGCTCGTACAGGATCTTGTCGTCGATCGACGCCGACAACACCTTCGAACGCGCGAGCCGTTCGCTCTTCGCGACGGCCCATGCCGAGATCGCATCGGCGTCGCCAATTCGCCACAGCCGGTGCAGCGCCTTGATGTCGTCGGCGTTCTGCGCGGGCGTCTGCACCATGTCCTGCGCGAGCATCTCGCGCTGCTCGGCGAGCGTCAGCCCGGTGAACGCGCGCATCTGTTCGGCGAGCGTCTCGAGCCCGATCACGCGGCCGCCCTTCTTCTTCAGGAACACGTTCTGCAACTGCGCCTCGGTGCCGTACTCGGTCTGCAGGCCGGCCGACAGCGAATCGTAGGTCTCGACGACGAGCGCCGCGAGCCACGGCCGCATCTTGCGGATCTCGGCGAGCGCGGCCGGGTTGCCGTGCAGGCGCGCCGCGAGCCGCTGCCACAGCGGCTCCGGCAGCAGGCGCTGCAGGCACGGGTAGCGGCATACGCCGTACTTCGACACGTCGTCCTGCGATTCGAGCAGGTCGTCGGGCGACAGCTCGAGCGCGAGCGTCGGCGACGCGGCGAGCGCCGCGAGAATGCGCGGCCGGAACGGCTGCGCGCTCGGGTAATCGGACGGATCGCCCGTGTGCAGCGTGCCGAGCACGTAGAGCGTCACCTTGCCCTTGGTCGCGACGTAGAACGGCATGCGCGCGGGCTGCACGCGCACCGCGCCGCTCACGACCGTGCCGTTCGACACGGCAGGGGCGTGAAAGCCCGGCAGGCTCATGCCGGGCGGCGGGACTTGCGACGGATGGATCGGTGAAGTGGCCGGCGCGCGCCCTTCGGCGCGCGCGGATTCGACGGGAACCACGAGGCTGGCCGCCACGCACGCGCCGGCCAGCGCCGCGCCCGTGACGGTACGCACGCTCCAGCGCCGCGCGTAGCGGTACGCGCGCATCACGCGCGCGCTGCTTGCCCCCGCACGGCGCACGCCGGACGCGCGCGCCGCCAACGCTTCAGGCATTCGCCTCCCCTACCTCCTCGGCCCGATGGCAGGCCACGTGCCGGCCGTCGACCTCGCGCAGCTGCGGCTCCTCCGCACGGCAGCGCTCGACCGCATACGGGCAGCGCTGGTGAAACGCGCAGCCCGACGGCGGATTGAGCGGCGACGGCAATTCGCCCTGCAGCTTGATCTGCACGCGGCGGTCTTCCTCGAAGATCGCCGGCGTCGCCGACATCAGCGCGCGCGTGTACGGATGGCGCGGCCGTGCGTAGATCGTCGCCTTGTCGCCGAGCTCGGCGACGCTGCCGAAGTACATCACCATCACGTCGTCCGCGACGTGCTCGACCACCGACAGGTTGTGCGAGATGAACACGTAGCTCGTCTTGAACTGCTCCTGCAGATCCATGAACAGGTTCAGGATCTGCGCCTGGATCGACACGTCGAGCGCGGACACCGGCTCGTCGGCGACGACGATGCGCGGATCGAGGATCATCGCGCGCGCGATCGCGACACGCTGGCGCTGGCCGCCCGAGAACATGTGCGGATAACGCTTCGCGTGCTCGGGCCGCAGGCCGACCGTGCGCATGATCTGCGCGATGCGCTGCGCGCGCTCGGCGGCCGTCAGGTTCGCGTTGATCTCGAGCGGCTCGGAAAGCGTCTGCTCGACGGTCTTGCGCGGGTTCAGCGACGCGAACGGGTTCTGGAACACCATCTGCACGCGGCGGCGCAGCTCGGCGACCGTCTCGCGGCTTGCACCGGCCACGTTCTTGCCGTCGATCGTCAGGCTGCCCGAAGTGGGCGTCTCGATCATCGTGAGCTGGCGCGCGAGCGTCGACTTCCCGCAGCCCGACTCACCGACGACGGCGAGCGTCTTGCCGCGCTTCAGCGAGAACGACACGCCGTTCAGCGCCTTCACCGTGCCCTGCCCGAACATCCCGCGCTTCACCGAATAGTGTTTCGCGAGGCCGTCGGCCACCAGCACGGCTTCCTCGTCGTGCGGCTCGGCACGCGTTTGATTGACTGCATTCATCGTGCACCTCCCGTCAGGTCGAGGTTGGAAACGTTGAGCGGCTTGATGCAGCGTGCGCGCATCGCATCGTTGCCGGACACCAGCGTGTCGAGCGCCGGGCGCGCCTTGCGGCAGTCGTCGACGACGTACTTGCAGCGCGGCGCGAACAGGCACCCGGACGGGCGATCATCGCGGCCCGGCACCATGCCGGGCAATGCGGCAAGGCGACGCGCCCCCTTATTGTGCTCGGGAATCGCCGCGAGCAGCGCTTCGGTGTACGGATGATGCGGCGCGCGGAAGATGTCGGGCACGCTATTGGTCTCGATCACCTCGCCCGCGTACATCACCGCGACGCGCTGCGCGACCTCCGACACCACGGCCAGGTCGTGCGAGATCAGCACGAGCGCCATTCCGCGCTCCTTCTGCAGCTTCACGAGCAGATCCATGATCTGCGCCTGGATCGTCACGTCGAGCGCGGTGGTCGGCTCGTCGGCGATCAGGAGCTTCGGGTTGCACGCCACCGCCATCGCGATCATCACGCGCTGGTTCATCCCGCCCGACATCTGGTGCGGGAACGACGTGATGCGGTTCTTCGCATCGGGAATGCCGACCTGGTCGAGCAGTTCGAGCGCGCGCCGGTGCAGCGCGTCGCCGCGCAGCCCTTCGTGCAGCTTCAGCACTTCCTTGATCTGGTAGCCGACCGTGTAGCTCGGGTTCAGGCTCGTCAGCGCGTCCTGGAACACCATCGCGATGTCCTTGCCGACGATCTTGCGGCGCGCCTTCGGCGATGCCTTCAGGAGATCCACGCCGTTGAACGTGACCTCGTCGGCCGTCACCTTGCCCGGCGCGTCGATCAGGCCCATCAGCGCCATCATCGTCACGCTCTTGCCGGAACCCGACTCGCCGACGACGCCCACCACCTCGCCCGGCGCGATCGACAGGTTGATCCGGTCGACGGCGGGCAGGCCGTTGAAGTTCACCGCGAGATTGCGGATGGTCAGAAGATTCTGGGTCATGTCAGGCCATCCGTTTCAGTTTGGGATCGAGCGCGTCACGCAGCCCGTCGCCGAGCAGGTTGATCGCGAGCACCGAAATCAGGATCGACAGGCCCGGCATCGTCACGATCCACCACGCGTTGTCGATGTAGTCGCGCGCGGACGCCAGCATCGCGCCCCACTCGGCGGTCGGCGGTTGCACGCCGAGGCCGAGGAAGCCGAGCGCGGCCGCGTCGAGGATGGCCGACGAGAAGCCGAGCGTCGCCTGCACGATCAGCGGCGCCGTGCAGTTCGGCAGCACCTGCGAGAACATCAGGCGCAGCGTGCCGGCACCGGCCACGCGCGACGCCGTCACGTACTCCTTCTGCAGCTCGCCGAGCGCCGACGCGCGCGTGAGACGCACATAGGCCGGCAGCGCGACGATCGCGATCGCGAACATCGTGTTGGTGAGGCCCGGGCCGATGATCGCGACGACCGCGACCGCGAGCAGCAGCGACGGCAGCGCGAGCAGCACGTCCATGATGCGCATCACGGGCGTGTCGGCCCACTTCTGGAAGAACGCCGCCACGAGCCCGAGCACGATGCCGGGGATCAGCGCGAGCACGACCGACACGAAGCCGATCCAGAACGACATCCGTGCGCCGTACATCAGGCGCGAAAGGATGTCGCGGCCCGCTTCGTCGGTGCCGAGGATGAATTTCCAGTTGCCGCCGTCGAGCCATGCGGGCGGGATCTTCACGAAGTCGCGGTATTGCTCGACCGGGCTGTGCGGCGCGAGCAGCGGTGCGAGCAGCGCGACCAGGATCAGCACGATCACGACGACGCCGGCGCCGACGGCGCCGCGGTTGCGCGAGAAGTTGGCCCAGAACTCGCGCAGCGCGAGCGCACGGCCGCCGGCCGGCGCGGATTCGGTCGGCAAGGTGTTTTGCAGATTGCTCATGGGATTACCTCGTGTGGCGGATGCGCGGATTCAGCACGCCGTACAGCAGGTCGACGACCAGGTTCACGACGATCACGAGCGTCGCGATCAGCAGGATGCCGCCCTGGACGACCGGATAGTCGCGGCGGCCGATCGCATCGATCAGCCACTTGCCGACACCGGGCCACGAAAAGAGCGTCTCGGTCAGCACGGCGCCCGCGAGCAGCGTGCCGATCTGCAGGCCGATCACGGTGACGACCGGGATCAGCGCATTGCGCAGCGCATGCACGACGACCACGCGCGCGGGCGACAGCCCCTTCGCGCGTGCGGTGCGGATGTAGTCCTCGCGCAGCACTTCGAGCATCGACGAGCGCGTCATCCGCGCGATCACCGCGAGCGGGATCGTGCCGAGCACGATCGCGGGCAGGATCAGGTGGCTGACCGCCGACTTGAACGAGCCTTCATCCGGCGCGAGCAGCGCGTCGATCAGCATGAAGCCCGTCGGGTGCGGGAAGTCGTATTCGACGGCGATGCGCCCCGACACGGGCGTCCAGCCGAGGTACGACGAAAACACCATGATGAGGATCAGCCCCCACCAGAAGATCGGCATCGAGTAGCCGGTGAGCGCGGTGCCCATCACGCCGTGGTCGACGATCGAGCCGCGCCGCAATGCGGCAATCACGCCGGCCGGCAGCCCGACCGCGAGCGCGAACACGAGCGCGCACAGCGACAGCTCGACGGTCGCCGGGAAGCGCGCGAAGAACTCGCCGCCAACGCTCGTGTTGGTGATGATCGACGTGCCGAGATCGCCATGCAGCGCCCGGCCGATGTAGTGGAGGTACTGCATGGGCAGCGGCTGGTCGAGCCCGAGGCGTTTCATCGCCTCTGCGTGCATCGCGGGATCGACGCCGCGCTCGCCCATCATTACTTCGATGGGGTCGCCCGGTATCAGGTGAATCAGCGCAAACGCCAGGATGGTGATGCCGATGAAAGTCGGAATCACCATGCCCACGCGGCGCAACACGAATGTGAACATGATGCGTCTCGTATTTTCTTGTGGGAAATGTGCGACCGGCGACGGGAAGCTTTTGGCCTCCCGCCGCCGGATGAATTAGCCGGTCTTCGCGACAGCTTACGACAGGCGTGTTACTTCACGCCAACACCATCGAAGCGGACATAGCCAAGCGGCTCGATACGCATGTCGACCACGTTCTTGCGCACCGGCTGGTACACCGTCGAGTTCGCGACCGGCGAGAACGGCAGCTGTTGCGCGAAGATCTGCTGAGCCTGCATGTAGAGCTTCGTACGCGCGTCCTGGCCCGTCGTCGTGCGGCCCTTCTGGACCAGCTCGTCGAACGGCTTGTAGCACCAGTGCGAGAAGTTGTTGCCCTTGATCGCCTCGCAGCCGAGCAGCGTGCCGAGCCAGTTGTCCGGGTCGCCGTTGTCGCCCGTCCAGCCGATCAGCATCGTGTCCTGCTCGCCCGAGTGCGCACGCTTGATGTACTCGCCCCACTCGTACGTGACGATCTTCGCCTTCACGCCGATCTTCGCCCAGTCGGCCTGGATCATCTCGGCCATCAGGCGGGCGTTCGGGTTGTACGCGCGCTGCACGGGCATCGCCCACAGCGTGATCTCGAAACCGTTCGCATAACCGGCCTTCGCGAGCAGCGCCTTCGCCTTCGCGGTGTCGTACGCGGCCATCTTCAGGTTCTTGTCGTACGACCATTGGGTCGGCGGCATCGGCGCGGTAGCGGCTTGACCGGCACCCTGGTAGACGGATTCGAGGATCGCCTTCTTGTTGATCGCCATGTCGAGCGCCTGACGCACCTCGAGCTTGTCGACCGGCTTGTGCTCGACGTTGTACGCGAGATAGCCGAGGTTGAAGCCGGCCTGCGACGGCATGTCGACGCCCGCCTCGGCCTTCAGCGTCGCGATGTCGGCCGGACGCGGATAGGTCATCACCTGACATTCGTTGCGCTTGATCTTCTGCACGCGCACGCCCGGGTCGGGCGTGATCGAGAAGATCAGCTTCGAGATCTTCACTTCGCCCTTCTTCCAGTAATCAGGATTGCCGTCGAATCGGATCGTCGCATCCTTCGTGTAGCTGCGGAAGACGAACGGGCCCGTGCCGACCGGCTTCTGGTTGATGTCTGCGGCCTTGCCTGCCTTCATCAGCTGGTCGCCGTATTCGGCCGACAGGATCGATGCGAATTCCATCGCCATGTTCTGGATGAACGGCGCGTTCGGCTCGGCGAGCGTGAACTTCACGGTGTACGGATCGACCTTCTCGACCTTCGTGATCAGCTTGTCGAGGCCCATGTCGGTGAAGTACGGGAACGACACCGGGTACGCCTTGCGGAACGCCTGGTTCGGGTCGAGCATGCGCTGGAACGTGAACAGCACGTCGTCCGCGTTGAATTCACGCGTCGGCTTGAAGAAGTCGGTCGTGTGGAACTTCACGCCGTGGCGCAGGTGGAACGTGTACACCTTGCCGTCCGGCGACACGTCCCACTTCTCGGCGAGGCCCGGCTCGACCTTCGTGCCGCCGCGCTCGAATTCGACGAGGCGGTTGTAGACGGTGAACGTGGCGGCGGTGAAATCGACGCCGGTCGTAAATTGCGCGGAATCGAAACCCGCCGGGCTGCCTTCTGAGCAGTAGACGAGAGTCTTGTTCGGGATCTGTGCGAATGCAGAACCCGCGACGCCGAGCGATGCCGCTGCCACGCCTGCAATGGCGGTAACACGCAGGGTGTGCAACAGACGGTTGTATTCCATGTTTCCTCCAGGTCTCCAGATCGGAACCGGCCCGCCCGGGGCCGGTGTACGCGGATATTACTTGAGCTAACGATGTGGCAACAAGCTGGAGAAAAAACTCTTCTATATGCCCGCGCGGGTTTTTGCCGATTTTTAGTGTGGGTAAAAAATGCGACAACGCGCGCGAGCGACAATTCCGTTCATCTCGCGCTAGTTTCGTTCGACGACTAAACAATTCGGGCGCGAACACGAAGGTTCGACACACGGTTTCCGCGCGTTCTGCAGCACATCATTGCGTTTTGCGAAACGATCCGATGACCGTCTTCAAATCGTCATGTCGTCATTTCGTCACGCAGGCGCGTCGAGGTCGGCGCTGCGCGCGGGCACGAACGCGACCGCGACGATCGACAGCGCGATCCCCGCCATCACATAGTAGGTCGGTGCGAGCGGCGTGCCCGTGACCTTGATCAGCCACGTGACGATGAACTGCCCGAAGCCGCCGAACAGCATCACCGCGACGTTGTACGCGATCGACAGCCCGGTCGAGCGCACGTTGGCCGGGAACAGCTCGGCGATCATCGCGCCGAACGGCCCGTAGTAGCCTGCGAGCGTGACCGACAGCACGGCCTGCACCGCGATCAGCCGCGCGATGCTCGGCGCCGCGTCGAGCCACGCGAACAGCGGGTACATCAGCACGAGCGTCAGCACCAGCGACCACAGCGACAGCCCCTTGCGGCCGATGCGGTCCGACCAGGCGCCGGCGACCGGCGACAGCACCATCAGCAGCAGGTTGCCGACAATCACCGCGTAGAACGATTCCGCATAGGGCAGCTTCAGCTGCTTCACCGCGAAGGTCGGCAGATAGCTGATCAGCACGTAGATCGTCACCGTCAGCGCGATCACCGAGCCGAGCCCGCACAGCACCTCGCGCGGGTGGCGCGTGAACACGTCGCCGAGTGTCGCGCGGCGCGCGCTCTGCTGCGCATGCAGGAACGCTTCGGAATCGGCGAGATGGCGGCGGATGTAGAAGCCGATCGGGCCGATCACGAGCCCGAGGATGAACGGCACGCGCCAGCCCCAGCTGCGCAGTGCATCGTGCGACAGTCCGCGCGTGACGGCCGCGCCGACGAGCGCGCCGATCAGCAGCGCGGCCGCCTGGCTCGCCATCTGCCAGCTGCCGTAGAAGCCGCGTTTCGAGAACGGCGCGGCCTCGATCAGCAGCGCCGTCGCGCTGCCGAATTCGCCGCCCGCGGAGAAGCCCTGCAGCAGCCGGCCCAGCACGATCAGGATCGGGCCGCCGATGCCGATCGCCGCATAGGGCGGCGCGACCGCGAGCAGGAAGATGCCGGCCGTCATCAACAGGATCACGAGCGACAGCGCGGCCTTGCGGCCGGCGCGATCGGCGTACAGCCCGAACACGATGCCGCCGATCGGGCGCATGAAGAACGCGACGCCGAACGTCGCGGTCGTCAGCAGCAGCGACGAATATTCGCTGGAGGTCGGGAAGAACAGCTCGGCGATCACGACCGTCATGAAGCCGAACACCGTGAAGTCGTACCACTCGAGCGCGTTGCCGATCACGGCGGCCGCCACCGCGCGCCGGTTCAGCGCACGCTCGGGCCGGATCGTTTTCGTTGAATTCGCAATCGTCGCCATGCGTGCCTCGTCCTCGTCAGTTCGCCGTGTCGGGCGGTGCGGCACACGGGTGCCCGCGGCGCGCTGGTTTGCAGCGAGTGTAGAAAGCGACGGAACCGTTTTCAAGCATTAAAAAACGCCCGCCATCTTTCGATGGCGGGCGTTTTGCGGTTTTCGCCACAATGCGGCATCGCACGATGCCGCACGGGGCTCAACCCATCTTCGAGAAGGCGCTGCACCAGCCCTTCGCCGACACCTGCTTACCGGGGAAGGCGCCGCACGGGCCGGAGGCCGAGCCCTTCTTGCCCTGGTACAGCATGCAGGCCGCGCAATCCTGGCCCGCTGCGTATTTCGGGTACTTCGTCTTGTCGACCTTCGTGGCATCGGCCTTGTAGCCGAGCGCCACTGCGGTCGGATCGGTTTCCGACAGCATCGGCGCATCAGCCAGCGCTTCGCGCGACAGCGCCAGCGCGGACACGGCACCAATGCTCGTAATCAGGAAACTCCGACGGGATGTTTTCATGGGGGACTCGCTCCAACGTTATTGGTTTGAAAGCTGTTCCAGGGTCTGTCTACCGATGGAACACGCATGCGAAGGCCCGAAATCGCTCGTCCCCCAAGGGGACTTCCTTGCGGGGCGCAGGCAAGGAGGGAGGAGCGCCGTTTGGCCGAGCCAAACAAGCGACGACCGACGCCGCCATGCGAGCGATTTCGGGCCTTCCCGTGGAAACGATACCGATTAGGGGTTGCCCCGAGAAGGGCCGCTCGCCGCGTTGCGCTCCTTGCGAATACGTCCAGTATTCGCGGCGTCGCGCGCCTCGCGAGCGGCCCTTCTCGGGGCAACGCATGCGTGTTCCATCGGTAGACAGACCCTGTACAGCCGTTCGACAGAATAACGCTCAAGCGAATAAATGTGCGCGCCGAAATTCCGGAGATAAGGAAATTCACACGGCCGCCACGTGGCCGCAACCTGGCCGACACACGCCCGCTACACGCCTGCCACGTCAGCGGTACGCCGCCATGTCGCCCACGCGCTGCGCGAGCGCGAGCGACGCGGTGAGCCCCGGCGACTCGATGCCGAACAGGTTCACGAGCCCGCGCACGCCATGCTGCGCGGCGCCCTGCACCATGAAATCGGCCGGCGGCTCGCCGGGGCCCGCGACCTTCGGCCGGATGCCCGCGTAGGCCGGCTGCAGCGCGTCATCGGGCAAGCCTGGCCAGAAGGCGCGAATCGACGCATAGAACGCGCTCGCGCGTGCGGGATCGACTTCGTAGCGCAGCGCATCGACCCATTCGACGTCGGGGCCGAAGCGCGCCTGGCCGCCGAGGTCGAGCGTCAGGTGCACGCCGAGCCCCGCGCGGTCGGGCATCGGGTAGATCAGGTGCGAGAACGGTGCGCGGCCCGACAGGCTGAAATAGTTGCCGCGCGCGAGATAGAGCGGCGGCACCCAGCGCGGGTCGAGGCCGCGCGTGCGGCGCGCCAGCGCCTGGGCACCGAGGCCCGCGCTGTTGATCACGCAGGCGGCCTCGATCTCGGCGGGCGCGTCGCCGCCCGTGCGCACGACGAAGCGCCCGCCGCGCAGCACGTCGATCGATTCGACCGGGGCTTTCAGCGCGCACACGGCGCCGTCGCGCTCCGCGTCGCCGAGCAGGGCGAGCATCAGCTGGTGACTGTCGACGATGCCGGTGGACGGCGAGAACAGCGCCTCGACGCATTCGAGCGCAGGCTCGAGCGTCTGCGCCTCGACACGCGTGAGCGGCATCAGGTCGAGCACGCCGTTTTCGGTCGCGCGCGCGGCAATCGCTTTCAGCTGCTTCACCTGTGCCGGGCTCGTGGCGACGAGCAGCTTGCCGGTGCGCCGGTGCGGCACGTGATGCGTCTCGCAGAATTCGTACAGCAGGTCGCGCCCGCGCACGCACGACATCGCCTTCAGCGACCCGCGCGGATAGTAGAGCCCCGCATGGATCACTTCGCTGTTGCGCGAACTCGTCCCCGTGCCGATCGCATCGGCGGCCTCGAGCACGAGCGTTTCACGCCCGCGCGCGGCCAGCTCGCGCGCAATCGCAAGACCGACGACGCCCGCGCCGATCACGACACAATCCATCTGCTCCATGACGTTTCGCGCCGCTCGCGCGTCGAGGGGAGAGAATAGAATTGTACGTCCCGGTTCTCCCGCTTGCCGAAGGTCGTGCAGCGTATCGCGACAACGCCGTGCATGACGTACGACGCACGGCATGGCGCACGGCACTGCACGGCGCGCACGCCGCCGCGGCCGTGCGCGCCGCTCGTTCAGAAGCCGATCGGCCGGCGCTTCGCGGCGCCCTCGTCGGCCCGGATGTCGCGCGGCCCGATCGCGTCGCGCCCGTCGAGCCGCGCAGCGCCGAATGCGTGCAGCAGCGCGCGGCGCATCGTGCGCGGCGGGGTCGCGGCCAGCACGTCGAGCGCGTCGTCGCCAAGGGTATCCGGGAAGCGCCGCCCCCACGCATGCGACGTGCGGATCTCGTCGTAGATCGTCTGCGCAATCCGGCGCGCGCCGGCCGCATCGGGCGGTTCGATCTCGTACACGTTCATCCGGTTGAGCAGCGGCTCCGGAATCGCGTGCGCCTCGTTCGCGGTCGCGATCCAGATCACGTTGCCCGCATCGATCGGCACTTCCGCGAATTCGTCGATGAACGCGCGCGCGGTGTCGTGCTCGAGCAACGCGTACAGCGCGCCGAGCGGATCGTATTGCGCATCGCTGCCGGCCTTGTCGATCTCGTCGACCGCGATCACCGGATTCGCGTAGCTGCCGTTCACGAGCGCCTCGAACACCTTGCCGGGCTTCGCGTTCTTCCATTGCGACGACGCGCCCGACAGGATCCAGCCGGCCGTCAGCGAACTCATCGGCACGTAGTGGTACGCGGTGCCGAGCAGTTGCGCGAGCGCCTTCGCAAAATGCGTCTTGCCGATGCCCGGGGGCCCGAGCAGCAGGATCGGCATCAGTTCGAGCCGGTCATCGGTTTCGAGGCACAGCGCGACCTGCTTGCGCACGTCGTCGAGCGGCTCGGCGAAATTGGGCAATGCCTCGCCGAGCGCGTCGAACGACGGCATCCGGTTCGGCTTCACGCAGAAGCGCAGGTTGCCCGTCTTGAGCATCCTCTCGTAGGTGGCGCGCAGTGCGTCGCTCGCGCTCTCGTTCAGGTCACTCAGCGCCGTCTCGACCTGCTCGAGGTCGTACACCGTGCTGAAGGACGCCACCGCCAGTTCCTGTTTCACCATCGCCGTCGTCATACCAACCTCGCTGCCGCTTGCCGTCACACGACCATCAGACCCTTACGATTTCAGTGTAGCGATCCCGCATCCCTGCGCAAGCAAGCAGCCACGCGCGTCTGCTGCTAACACCCGCGCGCGCTGCACGCCGGCGCACCGCGGCGTATGATCGTCGGTTCACCCATCCGCCGCTCCGGCCTTGGCCGACGGCGCCCGCGCGGCGCGTCGGCCCCCGTCCCGAAGGTATGCCGATGTCCGTCCCCACTGCTTCCCCGTGCGCCGATGCCGATGCGATCGGCGCCGTCGACGCGGCGCTCACGTCGCGCCGCGCGATCCGCGCGTTCCTGCCGACACCGGTGCCGCACGACACGCTCGAGGCGATCCTCGAAGCCGCGAGCCGCGCGCCGTCGGGCACCAACATCCAGCCATGGCGCGTGTACGTCGCGACGGGCGCCACGCGCGATGCGCTCGCCGCCGCGCTCACCGCGGCGCACGACGATCCCGCGCGCGACGAGAAATACGTCGCCGAGTACGACTACTACCCGCGCGAATGGGTGTCGCCGTATATCGACCGGCGCCGCAAGGTCGGCTGGGACCTGTACGGCCTGTTGAACATCGGCCGCGACGAGAAGGCGCGCATGCATGCGCAGCACGCGCGCAACTTCCGTTTCTTCGATGCGCCGGTCGCGCTGTTCTTCACGCTCGACCGCGTGATGACCCACGGTGCATGGCTCGACTGCGGGATGTTCCTGCAGGGCGTGATGACGGCCGCGCGCGCACGCGGGCTCGATACCTGCCCGCAGGCCGCGTTCGTGCCGTTTCACCGGATCGTCACCGAACACCTCGGCATTCCCGCCAACGAACAGTTGGTCTGCGGCATGTCGCTCGGCCATGCGGACCCGGACGCGATCGAGAACCGCCTCGTCACCGAGCGTGCGCCCGTCGCCGAGTTCGCGCGTTTTTTCGCTTGAAAACGCATGACGCGGCCCTACCTTTCGAACAGGACCGCATCGTGCGGCGCCCCTGTCGCCGCGCGTCCTGTCACATCGCGATCGAAATCGATCGGGCGTAAGATGTGCGTCCGTTCCCCGCTATTGCGCGTTTCCGGAGACGTTTCATGCTGAAACACGGCCTGGCCGTCCTGCTCGCGAGCGTCGCGCTCGCGGCCCATGCGCAGAGCCCCGCGCCGACCTCCGTCGCGTGGGAGATCCAGGTGGTACGCGACGGTCAGACCATCGACACGTTCCAGCAGCGCACCACCGTGGGTCAGACCCGTACCGATACCCATCGCTACCCTTCCGCCGTGCCGGTCGGCTGCGGCAACGCCGCGCGCGTCGTGCCGACCGAGCGCTCGCGCTCGGTGACGGTCGCGCCGCTCACCGTCGATGCCGGCGCGAACACGGTGTCGCTCGCGCTCGACGTGCAGGAAACGCTCGACGACGAAAACGCCACGCGCAGCGATCCGTGCGTGCCGGCGTCGCCGCGGCAAATCGTCGCGAGCCACCCCGGCCTGACGGTCGGCGGCGACGCGTGGACCGACTGGACGCTCGTCGAACAGCGTCCGCACCTCGTGTACCGCGTGCGTGCGCACGTCGCGAAGGATTGAGCGTCATGTCCGCCGACGCCCTGTCCCTGCCGTTCGCCGAACCGCACGCCGCACCCGACGAAATCACCGCGGTGAGCTGGAACCTGCACAAGGGCCGCTCACCGCTCGGCTTCACCGCGTGGAACGCGATGCGCAACTGGATGCAGTCGACCCACGCCGACGTGTATTTCCTGCAGGAAGCGATGGCGCGCCGCATGCCACGCCCCGTGCTCGCGCCCGGCTTCGGCGCGCCGATGGACGACGCGGTCGACGACGTATGGCACTGCCAGGCCACCGAGATCGCGCATGCACTCGACTGGCAGATCGCGCTCGGGCCGAACGTGTTCAAGCCGTCGTGGCGGCATGGCAATGCGATCCTGTCGCCGCATCCGCTCGACCTCGGCGGCCGCTGGGACATCTCGGCGCACCGCTTCGAGCGGCGCGGGCTGCTGGTCGCGCGCGCGACGCTCGCGGGCGCGCGCCCGGTCACGCTGCTGTGCGCGCACCTCGCGCTCACGCGCGCCGCGCGGCTGCGCCAGATGCACTGGATCGCGCACTGGATCGTGCGCAACGCAGGCGACGGCCCGCTGATGCTCGCCGGCGACTTCAACGACTGGCGCAACGATTCGGTCGCGCTGTTCGGCGAGATCGGGTTGTCCGAAGTCGCGACGCTGCTCGGCGAATCGGGCCGCACGTTCCCCGCGTTCTCGCCGGCGCTCGCGCTCGACAAGATGTTCGTGCGCGGGCTGACCCCACTCGAATGGCGCGCACCGTCCGGCGAGGCCGCGTGGCTGTCGGACCACCTGCCGTACATCGCGCGCCTGCGCCTCGATCCGCAATAACGACCGCGATACGACCACCGTAACGGCCGCGATATCGACCGCGATCGCGAGTCGATCACGGCCGCGGTCCCACGCGGCCAAAGCGCGGCCGTGCGGCGCGCGCTACATTAACGGCTTGCCCATTCCTCCCGCGCCCGCCACCGGGCCGCGCCGCCATGACCTACCTGCCGATCCTGCTGCAAATCGCCGTCGTCTATCTCGTCGCGGCGATCACCCCCGGCCCGAATTTCTTCATGATTTCGCAACTGTCGCTCGCTGGGCGACGCAGCCTCGGCGCCGCGTCGGCGCTCGGCGTCGGCACCGCGTCGGTCGCCTGGGCGACGCTCGCGATGCTCGGCCTCGCGGCCCTGTTGCACCAGGTCGAATGGCTGTACGAGGCGATCCGGATCGGCGGCGCCGTGTACCTCGTGTATTTCGGCTTCAAGCTGCTGCGCTCGGGCGTGCGCCGCGACGCGGCGCCGTCTGACGCGCCCGACGAACGCGTGCCGCTGGCCGCGCCGCACGCGCGCGACTACCTGCGCGCGTATCGCAGCGGCCTGTTCACGTGCCTGACGAACCCGAAATCGTGCGCGTTCTGGACCAGCGTGTTCGCGGCGATGCTGCCCGCGCACGTGCCGCTATGGTTCAACGGCGCAGTGCTGGTGACGATCGGCGTGCTGTCGGCCGGCTGGTATTCGTGCGTCGCATACCTGTTCGCGAGCCCGCGCGCGCAACGCGGCTACCAGCGCGTGCGGCGCCCGCTCGACGCGCTGTGCGGCGTGGCACTCGTCGGCCTCGGCGCGAAGCTCGCGGCCGAGCGTTGAAAAATGAAAGCAAATTGAAATGATTCGTTGCGCCAAATCCGCGCAGGCGCGGGGGTCAAGCCCGCGATCCGCGCCAACAGGGTAAAATAACGAGTTCCTCAATCGTCTGTCATCGAGAAGGCGCGTGTCCGACGCGCCAGCCGGCCGATCCGCGATCGGGCCGCCGCACTCGGTTTTTTTGCCCGTTTTTGGGCCCGTTACTCGCGTTCGCCACGCGCGTCCGTTTTCAAAGCCATGAGCAAATACGACACCGCCACCGTCCAATCCGTCCATCACTGGACCGACACGCTGTTCAGCTTCACCTGCACCCGTGAGGCGAGCCTGCGCTTCAACAACGGCGAATTCACGATGGTCGGCCTCGAAGTCGACGGCAAGCCGCTCGCGCGCGCCTACTCGATCGTCAGCCCGAACTACGAAGAGCATCTCGAATTCTTCAGCATCAAGGTGCAGAACGGCCCGCTGACGTCGCGCCTGCAGCACCTGAAGGTGGGCGACACGGTGCTGATCGGCAAGAAGCCGACGGGCACGCTGGTCGCCGACAACCTGCTGCCGGGCAAGACGCTGTGGATGCTGTCGACGGGCACGGGCCTCGCGCCGTTCATGTCGATCATCCGCGATCCGGACATCTACGAACGCTTCGACAAGGTGATCCTGACGCATACGTGCCGCCTGAAGGGCGAACTCGCGTACATGGACTTCATCAAGCACGACCTGCCGGGCCACGAGTACCTTGGCGACATCATCAAGGAAAAGCTCGTCTACTACCCGACGGTCACGCGCGAAGCGTTCGACAACGAAGGCCGGATCACCGACCTGATCGCGACGGGCAAGCTGTTCACGGATCTCGACGTCCCGCCGTTCTCGCCGGAAAACGACCGCGTGATGCTGTGCGGCAGCACCGCGATGCTGAAGGACACGACCGACCTGCTGAAGCAGGCCGGCCTCGTCGAAGGCAAGAACAGCGCACCGGGCCACTACGTGATCGAGCGCGCATTCGTGGACTGATCGATCCCCGAATTTGCGCGTCATCAAGAACCGGAGCGAAAGCTCCGGTTTTTTTTCGTCCCTACTTGGCGAATTCGTAACAAATTGGGATCATCCCATCTCAATTAGTTACATTTGGATACGTCATCGTCCGGTGCTCGGGTGTCAGTGTTTTTCCTACAACACGTTCATTCCGATTATTCACATTTACCCTTAAATGTCCGCCCGACATGACCTTTTCAGAAATTTTGAGATATTATTCGGCGCGCGTGGTTGCCGTTCGGATGAGAGTGGAAGGGTCGGATGCAAGTGTTACAAGACGTAACTTTTGTTACCTCGGCAGGGGGCGATTCTCTGGCGGCGACCGTCTTCGAAACGGCAGCCGATCCACGCAGCCAGCCGGTGTCTGAACCGCTTTCTGACAGCAGGGAGAGTCATGGATACGTCGCTTAACGCGCCTTTGGGCGCCCACGCCCCGTTCCCGTCGCAACAGCTCGTGCCGGGCTGCGCCGCGACTCCGCCCATTGCCGACGCCGCGTCGAAACGCGACGCCTCCGCCGCGCGGATCGCAGCACTGTCTGCCCAATTGCTCGCCGCCGACGAAGCAGCCCGCCGCCACCTGGCCGGCGAGTTGCACGACGGGCTAGGCGCCGAACTCACCGCTGCGCGTTTCGCGCTCGCAAACGTTCAAACGTGGCTGCCGGCCGATGCGCCGGACGGTTGCCTGCGCGCGCTGGAGCTGGCGCAGCAGGCGCTCGACGCCGCGACCGACGCGAATCGCCGGCTGATCGACGAGCGCGACACGCCGGCGCTCGACGCGGGCGTGGTCGGCACGCTGTCGTCGTGGGTCGACACCCATGCGGCACGCACGGGCCTGCGCACCAGCTTCGTATGCGCAGCCGATGCGCGCCTGACGCAGATCTCCGGCGCCAGCGCGCTCGCGGTGTTCCGCGTCGCGCAGGAAGCGCTGTCGAACGTCGCGAAGCACGCACGCGCGAGTTCGGTCGACGTGCGGATCGCCACCGACGGCACGCATCTGTCACTGATTGTCTCCGACGATGGTACCGGTTTCTCCCGGAGCCGCCGTACCGGCTATGGTCTCGCCGGCATGCGCGCCCGCTGCGAGGCGTTCGGCGGCAGCTTCGAGACGGCCGCACCGGAAACCGGCCACGGCACGCGCGTCACCGCGCGCTTCGCTTGGGACTCGCTGCTCGCGGTGCCCGTCGCGGCCCGCCGCGCGTCGCTTTCGTGAGGTCGTCATGAGCCTGAACATCCTGCTCGTGGACGATCACGCGATCGTCCGGCAAGGGATCCGCCAGTTGCTGATCGACCGCGGCGTCGCCCGCAACGTCACCGAGGCCGAGAACGGCGGCGACGCGATGGCTGCCGTCGACAAACAGGAATTCGACGCGATCCTGCTCGACATCTCGCTGCCGGACACGAACGGCATCGAAGTGCTCAAGCGCCTCAAGCGCAAGCTGCCGCGCACGCCGGTGCTGATGTTCTCGATGTACCGCGAGGATCAGTACGCGGTACGCGCGCTGAAGGCCGGCGCCGCCGGCTACTTGTCGAAGACGGTCAACGCCGCGCAGATGATCGGCGCGATCCAGCAGGTCGCGG
The DNA here is from genome assembly GCF_011605345.1 of Burkholderia sp. D-99. Taxonomy (GTDB): domain Bacteria; phylum Pseudomonadota; class Gammaproteobacteria; order Burkholderiales; family Burkholderiaceae; genus Burkholderia. The sequence continues at coordinate 133,350 of NZ_JAAOXM010000009.1, read as the reverse complement.
CCGGCCGCAAGTACGTGAGCCCCGCGATGGCCGAGGCGCTCGCCGAATACGTGTCGTTCGAGAACGAGCCGCTGCCGCACGAGAAGCTGTCCGACCGCGAATACCAGACGCTCTGCATGCTCGCGTCGGGCAAGCGGCTTACCGACATCGCGAACACGCTGTCGCTGTCCGTGAAGACGGTGAGCGTGTACCGGTCGCGGCTGCTCGAGAAGATGCGGCTGTCGAACAACGCTGAACTCACGTTCTACGTGATGAGCAACCGGCTCGTCGACATGGCGCCTTCGGCCGGCGCCTGATTTCCCCGCCCGACCCGATGCGTCCGATCCAGCGACGCGGCGCATGCCGCGCCGCTGTCCGCTGCCGCCCCGCCGCCCCTCCTTTTGGCGCGCAAGCGCTTGTTTTATCGGACTATTTCGCGACACATCGCTGCACCGCAGCGGGTCTTGCGCGCCAAATCGGCTAAAATTGCGGGTTTTCACTCAGTCAGCGCTACCGCGCCCGCGCGCGCTGGCGATTCATCCGCAATGTCTCTCTTCCGCAAGAAAAACGTCGATCGCATGATCGCCGGCGCGCATGCCGCCGGGCTCAAGAAAGCGCTCGGCGCGATCGACCTCACCTTCCTCGGCATCGGCGCGATCATCGGCACCGGCATCTTCGTGCTGACCGGTACCGGCGCCGTGCAGGCCGGCCCCGCGCTGATGCTGTCGTTCGTGATCGCCGCGATCGCGTGCGGCCTCGCCGCGCTGTCGTACGCGGAATTCGCGTCGACGATCCCTGTCGCCGGCTCGATCTACACGTACTCGTACGCGACGCTCGGCGAGCTCGTCGCGTGGATCATCGGCTGGGACCTGATGCTCGAATACGGCCTCGCGTCGTCGGCCGTGTCGGTCGGCTGGTCGGGCTACCTGCAGTCGCTGCTGCAGGGCTTCGGGCTGACGCTGCCCACCGTGCTGACGGCCGCGCCCGGCGCGGTGCCGGGTGTCGTCACATGGTTCAACCTGCCCGCGTTCCTCGTGATGATCGTGATCACGACGCTGCTGTCGATCGGCATCCGCGAATCGACCCGCATCAACAACATCATGGTGTTCATCAAGGTGTCGGTCGTGCTGCTCGTGATCGCGGTCGGCGTGTTCCACGTGACGCCCGCGAACTGGAAGCCGTTCATGCCGCACGGCTGGAACGGCGTGTTCGGCGCTGCGGCCGTGATGTTCTTCGCGTTCATCGGCTTCGACGCGGTGTCGTCGGCCGCCGAGGAAGTCAAGAATCCGAAACGCGACCTGCCGATCGGCATCATCGCGTCGCTCGCGGTGTGCGCGGTGCTGTACGTGACGGTCGCCGCGGTCGCGACCGGCATCGTGCCGTCGGCCCAGTACGCGAACATCTCGCACCCGATCTCGTACGCGCTGCAGGTTGCCGGCGAGAACTGGGTGGCAGGCTTCATCGATCTCGGCGCCGTGCTCGGCATGCTGACCGTGATCCTCGTGATGAGCTACGGCCAGACGCGCGTGATCTTCGCGATGTCGCGCGACGGGCTGCTGCCGGCGATGCTGTCGCGCGTGCACCCGCGCTACGCGACGCCGTTCCTGACGACCTGGCTCGTCGGCCTGTTCTTCGGGCTGATCGCCGCGCTTGTGCCGCTCAACGTGCTCGCCGAGCTGATCAACATCGGCACGCTCGCGGCGTTCTCGATGGTGTCGATCGCGGTGCTCGTGCTGCGCCGCACGCACCCCGACCTGCCGCGCGCGTTCCGCTGCCCTGGCGTACCGGTCGTGCCGATCCTCGCGGTCGCATCGTGCCTGTTCCTGATGCTGAACCTGCAGCCCGTCACGTGGGCCGCGTTCGGCATCTGGCTCGTGATCGGCCTCGTGATCTACTTCCTGTACTCGCGTCACCACTCGAAGCTCGCGCACGGTCACCACGACGCGCACTGAGCGCCACCGTGCCGCACGCGGCACGGTGCGCACCTGCGGGGCCGGATACCGGCCCCGCCCCCTCCCCGCCCTTCCCTCGCTCGTCGCGCCGCCGCGTTGCGTTTCCCGCAACGATGCGCGCGGCAATTCCCATTCTCACCGATCGTTTTTCGAATACCGATATATTCGATTCCGATCAGCATATTAATTGATTAAAAATGTAATTCGATTGAATTGAATATGAATAGAATAAAATAATCTCGCGATCGATGTTGAACTCTTGCATTCGCCAAACTAGTATTCAGGTCGGCCGAGCGAACACACCCGCCCAGCCTAGGTCAGACGGGGAAGACGCCGAAGCGTGAGCGTGGCGTGATGCAATCGATTTCATCGAAGAGCGTTTTCATTAAACAGAAATTCATTGCCCATTCACAAACGAATTTTCAGCATCTTTTTAATTAAAAAATCAAAACCGGGTAACCCGGTCGCTGGTATTGAATTGCCTCCGCCTGGAGGCATGTCGCTGCACCTGTCCGAAGTTCAACAAGAACCAGAGAGGTCTGTTATGAGCAATACATTGGTCAACGTCACGGCGAAAGTCGAAATCAGCGCGGCCAACCAGACGATTGCGGGGCTCAGGGATTATCAGAGCAAGAACTGGGCGATCGGGCTGAACGGGGATACGCTCGCGCCGGACGGTTTCCTGACGTTCTTCACCGAACGCAACCTGCCGTTCAGCTACTACGTCCGCGCGCGTGGCGTCTCGGTCGGCGAGCCGAGCGCGTACCAGGCCAACATCGAGACGCTGACGCAGCACATCGCCGCGATTCGCGCGTCGGAGACGAACCAGGTCCAGGCGACGATCCGCGAGCTCGAGCTGTACAAGTCGCGGAACTGGGCGATCGGCCTGAACGGCACGACGCTGCAGCCGGACAATTTCCTGCCGTTCTTCGGCACCCGCTCCGTGCCGTTCGAGTACTACGTGCGCAGCGGCGGCGTCGAGCTTGGCACGGCGAGCGCGTATGACAACAACATCCGCAACCTGACGCAGTACCTGGGCTCACTCTGACGCATCGCCCCGCCGGGCGGGTGCATCCGCCCGGCAACCTGCCGACGGCCCGATACGGGCCGTCCTGCCAGCCTTCCCCGCCGCACCGCTTCTCCCTTCCCCGTTTTTGCGCCTTCCCCACTGACTGCACGCTTGCCGCGGCCGGTTCATAATCGCGCCATCGAACGGCGGCCCGCATCGGCGGGCGCGCCCGGCAACAGGAAGAAGATGATGGAAAGCGTCGATCTCGATGTATTGAAATCCAGCGCGCGCTGGCTCGAAGAAGGGCGCCGTGTGCTGCTCGTGACGGTCGTGAAGACGTGGGGCTCGTCGCCCCGCCCCGAAGGCGCGATGCTCGCGGTACGCGAGGACGGGCTCGTGGTCGGCTCCGTGTCCGGCGGGTGTATCGAGGACGACCTGATCGCCCGCGTGCATGCGAGCGGAATCGCAGCCGACGCGCGCCCGGAAGCGCTCAAGTACGGCGTGACGGCCGAGGAAGCGCATCGCTTCGGGCTGCCTTGCGGCGGCACGATCCAGCTCGTGCTCGAACCGCTCACGCGCGACAGCGGGATTGCCGCGCTGTGCGCGGAAGTCGAGGCCGGGCGCCTCGTCACGCGCACGATGACGCTCGCGACGGGCCGCGCATCGCTGTCGCCCGCGCAGGCAGCCGACGGGCTCGCATTCGACGGCGAGCGGCTCGTCACGATCCACGGGCCGCGCTACCGGATGCTCGTGATCGGCGCCGGCCAGTTGTCGCGCTATCTGTGCCAGATCGCGGTCGGGCTCGACTACCAGGTGACGGTGTGCGATCCGCGCGAGGAATACACGGATGCGTGGGACGTGCCGGGCACGCGCGTCGTACGCACGATGCCCGACGATACGGTGCTCGACATGAACCTCGACGCGCGTTCGGCCGTGATCGCGCTCACGCACGATCCGAAGCTCGACGATCTCGCGCTGATGGAGGCGCTGAAAACACCCGCGTTCTACGTGGGCGCGCTCGGCTCGCGGCGCAACAACGCGGCACGGCGCGAACGGTTGCGCGAATTCGACCTGAACGAAGCGGAACTGGGCCGGCTGCACGGGCCGGCCGGCATCTACATCGGCAGCCGGACGCCGCCGGAAATCGCGATCTCGATCCTCGCCGAGATCACCGCCGCGAAGAACCACGTGTCGCTGCCGACGATCCTGCAGGTCGAGGGCGCGAAGGCCGCGCGCGAGATCGCGGCGAACAGCGGCGCGGCCTGCGGCCTCTGATCGGCGCGCGGTCGCACCGGATACGCGGCCGCAACGAACGAAGCCGACGAAGTTGACGAAAGGGCACGCGCCGGCACCAGGCAGGCGCGGGTCGCCGATCAGGTCAGGCCGGCGGCAAGCGCTGCAGCAACCGAACCGACCACCAGCACGACGCCGACCGTGCGGCGCTTGTTCAACTCGGTCCACAGCAGCACGCCGGTCAGCGACAGCAGGATCAGCGAGCCCGCGATCGTGTCCATCAGCAGCACCCAGCCGAGATTCATCCCGACACCGCGATGCAGGTTGTTCAGCGTCGTCAGAAACGTGTTGCCCGTGCGCTTCACCGATACGTAGCCGTTGCCGACCCAGTATTCGGCCTGCAGGTTCTGATGCGGGCCGAACAGGCCCATCTGCCAGTGCTCCGGCTGCATCACGCGCTTGTCGCCCCAAGCGACGGGCTGCGCGGCTTCCTTGCGCATGCGGCCCGGCTTGCCGTCGAAATGCAGCTCGTGCTGCAGCCACTTCGTCATCGCGGCGGGCGTCTTCGGTGCCGGATCCGGCAGTGCGATCTGCATTTCCTCGACCTGCGGCTCGCCCGTCGAAATCTTCAGCGGCGGCGCGCGGTGGTTGAGCAGCACGCCCGTCACGCCGAACAGCAGCCCGAGCACCGCGCCCCACAGCCCGACCCAGCCGTGCACCTTGCGCAGCCACTTGATGAAGGTCGCGCGGCGCGAACGCTGGCGGCGCGCAGCCAGTTCGTCGTCGCTCAGCGGGCGGGCCGCCGGGTGCAGCACGGTGACGCCCGCGCGGGAAGCACCCGTCCTGGGCGGATTGATCGTTTCGGGCGCGTTCACGCGAAAGGTTCCATTCGTTCAAAACAACGGGCGGCGCGCAGAGAGTGCGCGCCGCCCGAGCAACATGAAAATGAGAATGGATATCATTACATAAATTAATTGCCAACTCAATCCGCCCGGGTACGCAGCGACAAGCCTGATAAAAGCGGAATCGATGACGAAGCACGCGTATTGCGCCACGATGCCGGCCGATAAACGAAAAATGTCTACGAAGTAACCTTGCAAGGCCGGGACAGCATTTCGTAAGAAGTCGCGCGATGCCGGGCGATTCAGCGCAGCGGCGGCAGCGGAAAGCGCGGTGCGGTGTCGTCCGGCGCAGGCTCGGTGCGGTCGAGCGCGTACAGCCATGCGAGCAGATCCGCGACCGCCTGGTAGAGCTGCGGCGGAATCCGGTCGTCGAGGTCGACCTGCATCAACAGCGACACCATCTCCGGTGCCGTATGCACGTACAACCCCGCATCGTGCGCGCGCGCGACGATCATCTCGGCGAGCACGCCGTAGCCCTTCGCGACCACGCGCGGCGCCGCATCGCCGCCCTTCGGGTCGTAGACGAGCGCGGCCGCGCGCTTGCGGGACGTCATGCTCATTGCAGCGCCTCGTCGTCGACATCCGGCGCACGCGTCGCCGGGCCGCCGGCAGAACTGCGCGCATACGCGGCGGCCGCCGCCTGGGCTGCAAACAGGTCGAAGCCGTCCGGGCCGTCGTCGACCGCGCGGATCGACAGCCCGCCCACCCGCAGCCCCGACACCTCGAGCCGCTGCCGCAGTGCAGCCTCGTGCCGCGTGAGACGGTCGGCGCCCGTCTGGTTCGCACGCAACCGCGCGACCAGTTGCGTGCCGTTCAGCACCAGTTCCGCGTCGACCGTGCCGAGCGACGGCAACGTCAGCGTCAGGCGCGTGCGCCATGCGATGCCGTCGCCCGCGCCGTCGTCGCCGCGCGGCGCGCGGCTGCCCGGATCGTCCGGCTCGATCGTCCAGTCGAGCCGCGCGCCGGGCCACGCCTCGCCCGTCCAGCGGAACTGGTCGGTCGCGAGCGCGTCGAGCTGCTGCCTGACGAGCGGTACGGCGGCCGGATGCACGGGCGCAAGCGTCTGCGCCTGGGAATCGGACGAGGCGGCGGCCAATTCGGCCCGCGCGGGCGTCCCGCGCGCATCGGGGCGCTCGCCGAGCAGATCGAAGGTATCGGGAGGCAGCGCCGCGCCTTGCCGCGCGCCCGCCGGCAACGCCTGCGCGGGATCGCGAGCCGACGCGCCGCCCTGGGCCGGCGTGCCCGGCTGCGCCGTCGCCCGCGCGGTCGCGGGCAGCGGTGGCCGTTGCGCGAGCAGCTCGTCGAGCACGTCGGTCGAGCCGTGCTGCGCGGCATCCGGGTCGGCCGGCGCGAGCGCGGCCGCGAGGCGCGCCTGCGGCTCGCGCATCAGTGCCGCGAGCGGGCGCTGGCCGGCCAGCCACTGCGCCAGATGGGATTCGTAGAAAAGACCGCTTTCGCTCACGGCCTGCGCGAGCGCTGCGCGCAGCGCCGCGACCGGCAGGGTCGCGGCCGCGTCACGCGTCGCCGCGGCGGACGACGCCGCGGTGGAGGCCGACGTGGAAGACGCGGCCGGATCGGAGGCGGCCGGTGCGCGGGCCGGCAAGGCCGTGTCGGTCAACAGCACGGTGGGATCGGCCAGCAGCGGCACGCGCCCGGCAATGGCCGGCGTCGAGTCGCCGCCGGCCCGCGAGATCGCGTCGAGCACGCGCCCGACGTCGGACAGCGCGGTCTGTGTGGAGGCTGGCGGCGCGGCGGGCGGGCTGCCGGCCGAAGGCGAAGATGGCGCGCCGGTGCCCGGCGTGCCGACCTGCGAGGTCGCGCCGCCGCCGGCGGGCGCCGACACGGTGCCGGTCAGCAAGCTGTCGAGGCGGCTCGCCAGCAGCGCGGCCGCAACGGAGTCGATACCGGTCATGATCGGAGCCTGCTCACCTCAGCCACATCGTTGCGAATCCGGGAACGGCACACCGGTGCCGCTCGCGGGAACTGCGCGCCTGCCGCAACGGGCTCGTGCGCCCCCGCGCCCGTTTCCCCGGAAACGGACCCTACCCGCGCGCGCGGTAGAGATCGGTCAATACCTTGGTCGAGCGCCGCGCCTCGAACAGCGCGGACAGCCGCGCGACGTCCGGGCTCGCGAGATCGCGGATCGCGGCGTCGTCGGCCAGGATGCGGCGGATCAGGTCGAGCTTGCGGCCGAGATCCGATTCGTCGAGCACGACGCCCGGATCGGCCTCCTTCAGCCCGTCGACAAGCTGCATGAATTCGGCCTGCAACCCCGGCAACGCGCTCCAGTCGGCGCTGCGGGCGGCGCCCAGCATCCGGCCCGACACGGCGGCGAGCGCCTCATAACGTGCGAAGTATTCGGCCTTGCGATTCATCGTGATGCTTCCACTGCCTGTTGCGCGGCCATCCGCGCGACCTCCGGGGCGATCCCCGTCCATGCTTCCTCGAGCGTCGCGAGCAGCCCGTCGACCTCGACCAGCATCGCGTCGCTCGCCTGCGCGTTCGCTTCCAGCAGACGCCGGCCGATATACGCATACAGCGCGTCCAGCCGCTCCGCGATCTCACCGCCCGCGTCGCGGTTCAGCGACGCCTTCAGCCCGCTCTCGACGATCCGGATCGCCTTGCCGATCGCATCGCCGCGCGCGGACACATTGCCCTGCTGCAAATGCAGGCGTGCCAGCGCAACCGCCTGCCGCGCGCCCTGGTACAGCATCGCGATCAACCGGTGCGGGGAGGCGCCCATCACCCCCGTCTCGACGCCGACACGCGCGTAGGCATTGGCTCCAGCGTGTCCTGGGGAAAACATGCGCATCTCCTTGTTATGCCTTGGCTATACGGGAACCGCCGTCGTGCATCGCACGACGCGGCCTTCACCGGAGTTATCGGAAGGGATTTGGAAAGCTTTAGGCAAGCCGGGCCTGCCGCCAGGCGCCGAAGGCGCCGGCCAGCGCGGAGCCCTTCCCTGAATAACCCTGTCCGGATGCCCGTCGCCGGATGCCCGTTGCGTCAGACCGACATCTGCGAGATTTCGTTGTAAGCGCTCACCAACTTGTTGCGGACCTGGAGCCCGAACTGGAAGCCGATGTTGGCTTTCTGCATGTCGACCATCACGTCGTTCAGCGACACGTTCGGCGCCCCGACCTCGAATGCCTGCGCCTCGCCGAGCGCGTGCTGCTGGTCGCCGCTGATCTTGTCGAGCGATGCCTTCATCGCGCTCGCGAACGTGCCGGCCGTCGCCGCGCCCGAGCCGGCCAGCGCTGCCGTCGGGCTCGCGACGCCGCCGGACGCCTGCGCGGCCATCGACTGCATCTGTTGCAACACCGAACCGATTCCGCTGACGTTCGCAGTCATGCTGTCCCCAAAACTGAGAGAAGTGACCCGGAGCACCGGGTGTTTCCGCCGGCGCCGCACCACGCGCACCATGCCGGATCGCGAAAAAGGATAGCAGCGTGACGCGCGTCAAAGCCGAGAAAGTACGGGGGAAACCCCGCTCTTTTCGGTCGATCGGAGTAGGGCCCGGGTCACGATAATCGCATCGTGTCATTGTCCGCCCGCTCGTCCGAGCGAGCTCAGTCGTCCCGCTCCGGAGAAACTCGACGCATGGATTCGCAGGCCAACTCGCTGATCAATCCCGACGCCCGCGCGGGCCTCGCCAGCCCGGCGCCCGGCGCCGCCGCGGCCGCCGCGATGCCGGGCGTGGGTGGCGCCGGCGCGGACTTCGGCCTCGGCGGCTTCGCGGAACGCATTCCCGGCATCTCGCGGATGAAGGGCAACCCGAAGCTGCCGTTCCTGATCGCCGTCGCGTTCGCGGTCGCCGTGATCACCGCGCTCGTGCTGTGGAGCCGCGCGCCCGACTACCGCGTGCTGTACAGCAACCTGTCGGACCGCGACGGCGGCGCGATCATTGCCGCGCTCCAGCAGGCAAACGTTCCCTACAAGTTCGCCGATGCCGGCGGCGCGATCCTCGTGCCGTCGAACCAGGTGCATGAAACGCGCCTGAAGCTCGCGGCGATGGGGCTGCCGAAGGGCGGCTCGGTCGGCTTCGAGCTGATGGACAACCAGAAATTCGGCATCAGCCAGTTCGCCGAACAGATCAACTACCAGCGCGCGCTCGAAGGCGAGCTGCAGCGCACCATCGAATCGATCAACGCCGTGCGCGGCGCGCGTGTGCATCTCGCGATCCCGAAGCCGTCGGTGTTCGTGCGCGACAAGGAATCGCCGAGCGCGTCGGTGTTCGTCGACCTTTACCCGGGCCGCGTGCTCGACGAGGGCCAGGTGCAGGCGATCACGCGGATGGTGTCGTCCGGCGTGCCCGACATGCCCGCGAAGAACGTGACGATCGTCGACCAGGACGGCAACCTGCTGACCCAGACCGCATCGGCATCCGGCCTCGACGCCAGCCAGCTCAAGTACGTGCAGCAGGTCGAACACAACACGCAGAAGCGCATCGACGCGATCCTCGCGCCGATCTTCGGCGCGGGCAACGCGCGCTCGCAGGTCAGCGCGGACCTCGATTTCTCGAAGATCGAGCAGACGTCGGAAAGCTACGGCCCGAACGGCAATCCGCAGCAATCCGCGATCCGCAGCCAGCAGACCAGCAGCGCGACCGAACTCGCGCAGGGCGGCGCGTCGGGCGTGCCGGGGGCGTTGTCGAACACGCCGCCGCAGCCGGCGTCCGCACCGATCGTCGCCGGCAACGGCCAGAACGGGCCGCAGACGACGCCCGTGAGCGACCGCAAGGACCAGACGACCAACTACGAAGTCGACAAGACGATCCGCCATCTCGAGCAGCCGATGGGCAGCGTGAAGCGGCTGTCGGTCGCGGTCGTCGTCAACTACCAGCCGGTCGCCGACGCGAAGGGCCACGTGACGATGCAGCCGCTGCCGCCCGCGAAGCTCGCGCAGGTCGAACAGCTCGTGAAGGATGCGATGGGCTACGACGAGAAGCGCGGCGACTCGGTGAACGTCGTGAACAGCGCGTTCTCGACCGCGAGCGACCCGTACGCCGACCTGCCGTGGTGGCGCCAGCCCGACATGATCGAGATGGCGAAGGAAGCCGCGAAGTGGCTCGGCATCGCGGCGGCCGCGGCGGCGCTCTACTTCATGTTCGTGCGCCCGGCGATGCGCCGCGCGTTCCCGCCGCCCGAGCCGGTCGCGGCGGCGCTCGCCGCGCCGGAAGATCCGGTCCTGCTCGACGGCCTGCCGGCACCGGTCAAGGCCGAGGAACCCGACCCGATGCTGCTCGGCTTCGAAAACGAGAAGAACCGCTACGAACGCAACCTCGACTACGCGCGCACGATCGCCCGCCAGGATCCGAAGATCGTCGCCACCGTCGTGAAGAACTGGGTGTCCGATGAACGCTGAAGGCTTGACCAAGAGCGCGCTGCTGCTGATGTCGATCGGCGAGGAAGAAGCCGCGCAGGTATTCAAGTTCCTCGCGCCGCGCGAGGTCCAGAAGATCGGCGTCGCGATGGCCGCGCTGAAAAATGTCACGCGCGAGCAGGTCGAGGACGTGCTGCAGGAATTCGCGAAGGAAGCGGAGCAGCACACCGCGCTGTCGCTCGATTCGAGCGACTACATCCGCTCGGTGCTGACCAAGGCACTCGGCGAGGACAAGGCCGGCGTGCTGATCGACCGCATCCTGCAGGGCAGCGACACGAGCGGCATCGAGGGCCTGAAGTGGATGGACTCGGGTGCGGTGGCCGAACTGATCAAGAACGAGCATCCGCAGATCATCGCGACGATCCTCGTGCACCTCGACCGCGACCAGGCGTCGGAAATCGCGTCGTGCTTCACCGAGCGGCTGCGCAACGACGTGATCCTGCGGATCGCGACGCTCGACGGCATCCAGCCGGCCGCGCTGCGCGAGCTCGACGACGTGCTGACGGGCCTGCTGTCCGGCAGCGACAACCTGAAGCGCAGCCCGATGGGCGGCATCCGCACCGCGGCCGAGATCCTGAACTTCATGACGAGCGTGCATGAGGAAGGCGTGCTCGAAAGCGTGCGCCAGTACGACGCCGAACTCGCGCAGAAGATCATCGACCAGATGTTCGTGTTCGAAAACCTGCTCGACCTCGAGGACCGCGCGATCCAGATGGTGCTCAAGGAAGTCGAGTCGGAAACGCTGATCATCGCGCTGAAGGGCGCGCCGCCGGCACTGCGCCAGAAGTTCCTCGCGAACATGTCGCAGCGCGCGGCCGAACTGCTCGCCGAGGATCTCGACGCGCGCGGCCCGGTGCGCGTGTCCGACGTCGAGGCGCAGCAGCGCCGCATCCTGCAGATCGTGCGCAACCTGGCCGAGAGCGGCGCGATCGCGATCGGCGGCAAGGCGGAAGACGCGTATGTCTGATTCGGCGAGCGATCGCGCGGGCACCCTCACCGCCTACCAGCGGTGGGAGATGGCGTCGTTCGACCCGCCGCCGCCCCCGCCGCCGCCCGACGACGCGGCAGCAGCCGCCGCCGCGCTCGCCGAGGACCTGCAGCGCGTGCGCGACGCCGCGCACGCCGAAGGCCATGCGGCCGGCCACGTCGAAGGCCAGGCGCTCGGCTACCAGGCCGGTTTCGAACAGGGCCGCGAACAAGGATTTGAAGTCGGCCAGGCCGATGCGCGCGAACAGGCCGCGCAGCTCGCGGCGCTCGCCGCGTCGTTCCGCGAGGCCGTGTCGAGCGTCGAGCACGATCTTGCCGCCGACATCGCGCAGCTCGCGCTCGACATCGCGCAGCAGGTCGTGCGCCAGCACGTGAAGCACGACCCGGCCGCGCTCGTCGCGGCCGTGCGCGACGTGCTCGCGGCCGAACCCGCGCTCGCCGGCGCGCCGCATCTCGCGGTGAATCCGGCCGATCTGCCCGTCGTCGAAGCCTATCTGCAGGACGATCTCGATACGCTCGGCTGGAACGTGCGCACCGACGCGTCGATCGATCGCGGCGGCTGCCGCGCGCACGCCGCGACCGGCGAGGTCGACGCGACGCTGCCCACGCGCTGGCAGCGCGTCGCCGCCGCGATCGGCAAGGTGAGCACGTGGTGACGCGGCCGCCCGAAGCGCTGGCACACGACGGCATGACGCCGCTCGAACGCGAACTCGCGCTCGCATCGTTCGGCCCCGACACCGCGCCCGACGCCGCACCTGACGCACACGCACACGGCGCCGCTGCAGCGGCCGACGCCTCCGGCGCCGCGCCACACGCGCCGCACAACCCGCATCTCGCGCACTGGCGCTCCCACCTGAACGGGCTCGCCGCGCGCAGCCACCGTGCGCTGCCGCTGCGGCCGTGCGGGCGCCTGACGCGCGCGGCCGGCCTCGTGCTCGAGGCGATCGGGCTGCGCCTGTCGGTCGGCGCCGAATGCACGATCGAACTGCCGCCCGGCAGCACGCTGCCGCACGCGGAAGCCGAAGTCGTCGGCTTCGCCGGCGATCGCCTGTTCCTGATGCCGACCACCGACGTCGCCGGCGTCCTGCCCGGCGCACGCGTGTGGCCACGCGAAAGCGCGCCCGTCGCCGATCCGCTCGCGGGCGCGAAGCGGCTGCCGGTGGGCTGGGAGATGCTCGGGCGCGTCGTCGACGCGTCGGGCCGCCCGCTCGACGGCCTCGGCCCGCTCGCGTCGAAGGTCGACGCGCCGCTGTCGGCGCCGTCGATCAACCCGCTCGAGCGCGAACCGATCCACCATGTGCTCGACGTCGGCGTGCGCGCGATCAACGCGCTGCTCACCGTCGGCCGCGGGCAGCGGATGGGCCTGTTCGCGGGCTCCGGCGTCGGCAAGTCGGTGCTGCTCGGCACGATGGCGCGCTACACGAGCGCGGAAGTGATCGTGATCGGGCTGATCGGCGAACGCGGCCGCGAAGTGAAGGAATTCATCGAACAGATTCTCGGCGAGGACGGGCTCGCGCGCTCGGTCGTCGTCGCGGCGCCGGCCGACGTGTCGCCGCTGCTGCGGATGCAGGGCGCGGCCTACGCGACGTCGCTCGCCGAGTATTTCCGCGACCAGGGCAAGCACGTGCTGCTGCTGATGGATTCGCTGACCCGCTACGCGATGGCGCAGCGCGAGATCGCGCTGGCGATCGGCGAGCCACCCGCGACGAAGGGCTACCCGCCGTCGGTGTTCGCAAAGCTGCCCGCGCTCGTCGAGCGCACCGGCAACGGGCCGGAGGGTGGCGGCTCGATCACCGCGTTCTACACGGTGCTGACCGAAGGCGACGACCAGCAGGACCCGATCGCCGATTCGGCGCGCGCGATCCTCGACGGCCACGTCGTGCTGTCGCGTGCGCTCGCCGAGGCCGGCCACTATCCGGCGATCGACATCGAGGCGTCGATCAGCCGCGCGATGACCGCGCTGATCGACGAAACGCATCTCGACCACGTCCGCCAGTTCAAGCAGATGCTGTCGCGCTACCAGCGCAATCGCGACCTGATCGCGGTCGGCGCGTACGCGCCCGGCCGCGACGCGCAGCTCGACCGCGCGATCGCGCTCTATCCGCGCATCGAGGCGTTCCTGCAGCAGGGCTTTCGCGAATGCGCACCTTTCGCGTCGAGCCTCGCCGGGCTCGATGCACTGTTCGACGCTTACGGAGGCTGATCCAGATGGCTCACGGCTTTCCCCTTCAGTTGCTGCTCGACCGCGCGCAGGACGACCTCGACTCGGCCGCCAGGCAGCTCGGCACCGCGCAGCGCGACCGCACCGCGGCCGCCGAGCAGCTCGACGCGCTGCTGCGCTACCGCGACGAATACCACGCGCGCTTCTCGCAATCCGCACAGCACGGGATGCCGGCCGGCAACTGGCGCAATTTCCAGGCGTTCATCGACACCCTCGACGCCGCGATCACGCAGCAGCGCAACGTGCTCGCCGCGGCCGAAGTCCGCATCGACGAAGCACGCCCGAACTGGCAACAGAAGAAACGCACCGTCGGCTCGTTTGAAATCCTGCAGGCGCGCGGCGTCGCGCAGGAAGCGCAGCGCGACGCCCGGCGCGAACAACGCGACTCCGACGAACACGCCGCAAAGATCCTGCGCATGCGGGCCGACGCGGCCCGCTCGTCGTAACCGACCACCGCATTCGAACGAGAGAACGCCATGCCTCCCCTGCCCCTGCTCGGCGCGCTGATCGACACCGCCGGCGCCGCACTCAAGGCCGCCCGCGGCTCCGGTTCGTCCGGCACCGCCGCCGGCAACGATGCCGCGACCGCCACGAGCGCCGTGCCGTTCGCGCAGACGCTGAAGCAAAGCGTCGTCGCGCGTCGCGATTCGTCGAATGCCGGCGTGCCGGATGCTTCGACGAAACAGGCTTCGTCGAAGCCGGCCGCCGGCACGAAGCCGTCCGCGACCGATGACGACGACGCGACCGACGATACGACCACGAACGCCGCCACCAACCCCGACGCCGCCGCGCTCGCGGCAGCCGCGGCCGTGCAGGCGCAACTGCAGGCGCGCACGGACAACGCGACGCCGGCCGATCCGGCTGCTGCTGCCGCCGCTGCCGCTGCACAAAAGACGGCCGTGTCCGGCCAGCCCGATGCCACGGCCACGCTGGCGGATCACACGGCAAAGGACGCCGGCGCGGCCGCCCAGCCGGCCACGCCGGCGTCGGTCCGCGATGCGCTGCAAACCGCGCTCGACAGGCTGACGGGCGGCTCGGGCGCGATCGCGATACCCGCGGCCGGCGCGACAGCGTCGGCACCGGCATCGACCGCATCGACCGGCGCCACCGCGCCACTGACACCGAAGGTGCCGACCTTCGACCGCACGCTCGCCGACGCGAAGGGTGCGCTCGGCACCCAGCAAACGCCGACGCAAGCCACCGCGCAGGCGCTGCAGGCCAACGCGAACGCGCAGTCGGGCGAGCAGCACGCACTCGCGGCCGCCAGCGAAGCGACGGATCCGGCCGCCAGCGCGACGCTCGCGGCGGGCGCCACGGCTGCGGCCGCGGCCCAGGCGAACCTGCAGCTGTCGCCGGCCGCGGGCGCGATCGCCGCCGCGAACGCGCACGTGCTCGCACCGCACGTCGGCACCCCGGACTGGACGGACGCGCTGAGCCAGAAGGTCGTGTTCCTGTCGAATGCGCACCAGCAGAGCGCCGAACTGACGCTCAATCCGGCCGATCTCGGGCCGCTGCAGGTCGTGCTGCGCGTCGCGGACAACAACGCGCACGCGCTGTTCGTGTCGCAGCACGCGCAGGTGCGCGAAGCAGTCGAAGCCGCGCTGCCGAAGCTGCGCGAGGCAATGGAAGCGGGCGGGCTCGGGCTCGGCAGCGCGACCGTCAGCGACGGCGGCTTCGCTTCGCAGCAGCAGAACCCGCAACAGACCTTCTCCGGCGGCCAGTCGTCGCGGCGCGGGAGCGGCGGATCGTCAGCCGTCGATGCACCGGCCGACGTTGCGCAATCCGCACCGGCCGCCGCGAGCGTGAGCCGCGCCGGCCTCGTCGATACGTTTGCCTGAGCATGGCTGCCCGAGTGCGCGCGCCGCGTTCAGCGGCCGTGCACCGCGGCAGCCGCCTCACCGCGCGGCACCCCGCCCTTGCGCGCCGCGACGATGAAGTCCGCCGCGCGTTCGCCGATCATCACCGACGGCGCATTCGTGTTCCCGCCGACCAGCGTCGGCATCACCGACGCATCCACCACGCGCAACCCTTCGACGCCGCGCACGCGCAGTTGCGGATCGACGACCGCGCGCGCGTCCGAACCCATCCGGCAGGTGCCGACCGGGTGATAGATCGTGTCGGCATGCTCGACGATCGTCTTGCGCAGCTCCGCTTCGCCCTGGTCCGCCCGCGTATACAGCTCGCGCCCGCCCTGCGACGCGAGCGGCGCCTGCGACAGAATCCTGCGCATCGCCTGCGTGCCGCGCACGAGCAGGTCGAGATCGCGCGCATCGCTGAAGAAGCGCGGATCGATCAGCGGTGCGTCGCGCGCATCGCCGCTCGCGAGCGCCACCGTGCCGCGGCTGAACGGCCGCAGCGCGCACACGTGCAGCGAATAGCCGAAGCCCCAGTGCATCTTGCGATTGTGGTCGTCCACGAGCGCCGTGCAGAAATGCAGCTGCAGGTCGGGACGCTCGAGCGACGGATCGCTCTTGATGAAACCGCCGGCCTCCGCGACGTTGCTCGTCATCATCCCGGTGCGGCTCGAGAAATAGCGCGCGAGCGCGGGCGTCATCTTCGCGATCCCGCGCAAGCACACACCGACCAGCTCCGATGAATTCACGCGCGTGTTGATGATGAAGTCGATATGGTCGATCAGGTTCGTGCCGACGTCCGGCGCATCCTGCACGACGGCGATCCCGTGCCGGCGCAGTTGCTCGGCCGGGCCGATCCCCGAGCACATCAGCAGTTGCGGCGAATTGAACGCGCCGGCCGACAGGATCACTTCCGCGCGCGCTTCGAGCGTCTCGACGCGCCCGTTGCGCGCGACCGCGACACCGGCCGCACGCTTGCCGTCGAACGTGACCCGCAGCACCGTCGCATCGGTGATCACGTGCAGGTTCGGCCGGTCGCGGCCGTAGATATACGCGCGCGCGACGCTGCAGCGCGAACCGTCGCGATGCGTGACCTGATAGAAGCCGACGCCTTCCTGCGTCGCGCCGTTGAAATCGTCGTTCAGCGGATAGCCGGCCGCATGCGCGGCCTGGATGAATCGTTCGGAGAACGGATTGCGAAAGCGCAGATCCGACACCGACAGCGGGCCGTCCGCGCCGTGCCACGCATCGGCGCCGCGTTCGTTGCCTTCCGCGCGGCGGAAATACGGCAGCACGTCCTGCCAGCCCCAGCCGGTCGCGCCGAGCTGCGCCCATTCGTCGTAGTCGCCGGGGTGGCCGCGCGTGTAGATCATCGCGTTGATCGCGCTCGAGCCGCCCATCCCGCGCCCGCGCGGCTGGTAACCGCGCCGCCCGCCGAGGCCCGGCTGCGGCACCGTCTCGTAGCCGTAGTTCGTGCCGAGCTTGAACGGTACCAGCGCCGCGATGCCGACCGGCATGTTGACGAGCAGGTTGCGCTCCGTATGCGAGCCGGCCTCGATCAGCGCGATCGTCGCATCGGGGCAGGCATCGGCGAGACGGCCTGCCAGGCTCGACCCGCCCGAACCGCCGCCGACGATGATGTAGTCGTATTGCATGTCACGTCTCCGTCGTGTCATGGAAGGCGCCCGGCACCGCCGCGCGACCGCGTCCCCTCTATAGGGTCTGTTTGCATATGGAACGCACATGCGTTGCCCCGAATTGAAGAGTTCATGTCACGGGAATGCCCGAAATCGCCCGTATGGCGGCGTCGCTCGTCGCTTGTTTGGCTCGGCCAAACGGCGCTCCTCACTTCTTGCCCTACGAGCGATTTCGGGCATTCGCATGTGCGTTCCATATGCAAACAGACCCTAGCGTTCGGGCATTGTAGGAATGGCCGTCGCGCGCGCGGCGCGCGGATTCAAGAGCGATTCCTCTAAACGCCCGCGTGAACTAAATTTAAGATGTATCGATTCGCTTTGCGCGACGCGCCGGCCACGAGAAGCCGATCCGTCGCGAAACGGGAGAAACGACGATGCAGCGCCAGGTTCTGCAGGCTGCGTGCCGACCGGGTTGCCCGGATGCGATGCGCGCAGTCCGCATTTCATTTCAAACGGCTGCTCGCGCGGAGATGCCCCGCGTCATGCGCACAGTCGATCGAAATCGAACGGCACGTGTCGTCGCCGACCGTTTGGACGGTTTGTCGCCGCAGCAGCACGATGCGCTGCGGCATGATTTGACGGACCTGTCGCACTACCCCGCTTCGGTGCAACGACGGGTAGTCGCGCCGCACCGTCGCGCGCCCGGCCACAGTCGCATCGCGCTGCATGTCCATGCGCCGCAACACGGTTTCCGGATGCGCACACCGTCGCGTGGATGCGACGCCCGCTGCACGCTTCAACCGGTTTTCGAGCACAAGTCGCATCCGGCCCCGCGCCGCGCGACACGCACCACCCCGATCCGCGTCGCCGCGCTCGCCGAGCGTGCGCGTGCGGCGTGACGGCCGGCCGACCAGCCTGGCCCAACTGGAGGAGACGACATGAAGAACGACCTGCCCGAACTGGCCCCGCAAGCACTGCCGTCGGTCGATGCACTGACGTCGCTGCTACGCGACCAGCGCGCGGCCTACCTGCGCGCGCCGTACCCGGCATGGGAAACGCGCGTGCAGCACTTGCGCGCGCTGCGCACGATGCTGATCGACCATGCGGACGCACTCGCCGAAGCGATCAGCGCCGATTTCGGCCATCGCGCGAAGCAGGAAGTGCTGCTGTCGGAAATCTGGATGGCGAAGGAAGAGATCGACGACGCGCTCAAGCACGGCAAGCGCTGGATGAAGCCGATCCGCAAGCCGATGAACAAGTGGCTGCGCCCGGCGCGCGCGAAGGTGATTCCGCAACCGCTCGGCGTGGTCGGCATCGTCGTGCCGTGGAACTACCCGGTGCTGCTCGCGGCCGGCCCGCTGATCTGCGCGCTCGCGGCCGGCAACCGCGCGATCATCAAGATGTCCGAACTGACGCCGCGCACGTCGGCGCTGTTCGAGCAGCTCATTGCGAAGACCTTCACGCGCGACCACGTCGCGGTCGTGAACGGCGATGCGGAAGTGGGCGCCGCGTTCAGCGGCTTGCCGTTCGATCATCTGCTGTTCACCGGCTCGACGCACGTCGGCCGCCACGTGATGCGCGCGGCCGCCGACAACCTCACGCCCGTCACGCTCGAACTCGGCGGCAAGTCGCCGGCGATCGTCGGGCCGAACGCGCGCTTCGATGCGGCCGTCGACGCGATCGTCGCGGGCAAGACGCTGAATGCGGGCCAGACCTGCATCGCGCCCGACTACGTGCTGCTGCCACGCGGGATGGAAGCCGCGTTCATCGAGCGCGCGCGGGCACGGTTCGCGAAGATGTACCCCGACCTGTCGGCGAACGGCGACTACACGACGATCGTGTCGCCGCGGCACTACGCTCGGCTGCAGCAGCTCGCAAGCGACGCGCAGGCGGGCGGCGCGCAACTGCATCCGCTATCCGACGCGCAATCCGATCCCGCATCGCGCCGCTTCGTGCCATGCGCGGTCACGCAGGTGCCGGCCGCGTCGCAACTGATGCAGGAGGAAATCTTCGGGCCGCTGCTGCCGCTCGTGCCGTACGAGCGGCTCGACGAAGCGATCGCATACGTGAATGCGCGCCCGCGTCCGCTCGCGCTCTACCTGTTCGACGAGGACGGCGGCACGATCGACCGCGTGATGCGCGAAACGATCTCGGGCGGCGTGTCGATCAACGAAACGCTGATGCACATCGCATGCGGCAGCCTGCCGTTCGGCGGGGTGGGTGCGAGCGGCATGGGCGCGTATCACGGCTACGACGGTTTCGTCACGTTCTCGAAGATGAAACCGGTGCTCACGCAGGCGCGCCTGAACGCACGCAACCTGCTCGCGCCGCCGTACGGCAAGCGCTTCGCCGCGCTGATCAAGCTGATGCTGAAGTTCTGAACGGAAAGGATCGAACGGGCCGCGCGCATCGCGCCGCGGCCCGCTTCGGCATGCCGCGCGGCGCAGGTGCCGCGCGTGCCGTCACACGGGCCACAGCGGCCCTTCCTGCATCGCGCCGATCTGCTCGCGCAACTCGAGCACGCGCGCTTCCCAGTAACGATGCGTGTTAAACCACGGGAACGCGGCGGGAAAGGCGGGATCGTCCCAGCGTCGCGCGAGCCATGCCGCGTAGTGAATCAGCCGCAGCGTGCGCAGCGCTTCGACGAGATGCAACTCGCGCGGCTCGAATTCGCAGAAATCCTCGTAGCCGGCCAGCAGGTCCGCCAGCGCGCGCGACGCGCCTTCGCGATCGCCCGGCAGCAGCAGCCACAGATCCTGGACCGCCGGCGCCATCCGGCTGTCGTCGAAGTCGACGAAGTGCGGGCCGGCATCGGTCCACAGCACGTTGCTCGGATGACAGTCGCCGTGCGTGCGCAGCAGGCGGATCTCGCCCGCGCGCTCGAACGCGGCCTCGACGCCTTCGAGGGCGAGCCTGACGACCGTCTCGTAGGCCGGTCGTACTTCATCCGGAATGAAATCGTGCGCGAGCAGGTAGTCGCGCGGCTCATAGCCGAACGTTTTGATGTCGAGCACGGGACGCGCGACATACGGCTCGGTCGCGCCTACCGCATGGATCCGGCCGATGAAGCGGCCGAGCCATTCGAGCGTGTCGCTGCGATCGAGATCGGGCGCCCGGCCGCCGCGCCGCTCGAAGATCGAGAAGCGGAAGCCGTCGAACGCGTGCAGCGTGAGGCCGTCGAATACGCGCGCAGGCACCGCCGGAATCTCGCGTGCGGCGAGCTCGGCGACGAACGCATGCTCTTCGAGAATCGCTTCGTCCGACCAGCGTGCCGGACGGTAGAACTTCGCGACGACCGGCGGGCCGTCTTCGATGCCCACCTGATACACGCGGTTTTCGTAGCTGTTGAGCGCGAGCAGGCGCCCGTCGGTGCGCAGGCCGGCCGGCATCAGCACGCTGTCGAGCGCGTCGAGCACGCACTCGGGCGTGAGTCCGGCGAACGGCGGGCTGGCGGGAGAAGCGGGAGCGGAAGTAGCGTCTGTCATGCCCCGCATTGTGCCGCCAGCCGGGCTGAAAGACGAGCGCCCGGTGCGACGTGTGCGCTTAGTGGAGCGCCGCGCCGGCCGGCAGCACGGATTCGCCGGTGTCGATCAGGTCCTCGAGAAAGAACGGCTCGGTGTTGAGTTCCTTCGACTCGCCCGGTACGCCCGCGTACCAGGTCACCATAGCCATGTCGCCCAGGACGCGCTGGACGATGCCGCGCGCGCCCTTCGGCACCGCGATATGGGTAGTGCAGACAATCGACCCGACATGCATGATGGTTCCCCACTCTTGAATCTTGAAACCCGGCTCGCTGGCGAGCCGGCAAATGCACGATCCGCGCGCTCTCGTCGGAGCGTTGCGCGTAATCCCATTGTTCACGGTTTATCGAAGCGCGAAAAGAAGAAGAAGCAGGCGAAGTGCCGCGAATTCGTCGAATGTCTCCAATCAACCACTGCACCGGACGAGCGCTTGCCGGCCCGGTTACCCCCATCATACCCTGTCGAATGTGACCGTCCGCCGAATCCGCCTTGGCACCGCGGCGCGCACGTGACGCGCGCATCGTAGGCTCGGTGCCGGGTCGCCAGGAAAATTCGCGCGACTGCAGTGGCCGAACCACACTACCCCGTCATCGCCTTCCCCCTGCCTTGAACGCGGCCCGCACAACGACGTGCGCGCACGCACCGTCCGCCTCACCGCACGCCGCCCTTCGTCATGCGACGCCACCGACAGTGGTTGCGTCCGATGCCGGCCTTGCGGTACCTTTGATGCTCATTCGCGTTCAAGCGCATTCCGACACGATGCATCCGTTCACGTCCGCCCTCGCAAAATCCCGGCCGCAGTTCGACTCGCGGCCGCAGGCGTGCGCGCATCCGTCGGTTCTTCCTCCTCCTGTCGCACCGCCGCTCGTCGGCGCCGCGCCGCCCCCTCCGGCGGCACGCGCCGGCTGACCAGCCGGCTTCCGTTTCGTCTTTCATTCGCCCGCAGGCTTGCATTCGTGCGTCGTGACGCACGGCTCGCTGCTGCGCGCGCGGATGGAACGTTCCGATCCGTTCGACAGGTGGATTCACATGGTTTCGTTCAAACGCGCGCTCACCGCGCATGGAGCGACGTCGCTCTTCGTACTGCTGTGGAGCAGCGGCGCGATCTTCGCTGAACTCGGTCTGCGTCACGCATCCGCGTTCGTCTTTCTCACCGCACGTTTCGCCCTTGCATCGCTCGTGCTGCTCGGGCTGGCCTTCGTGCGCAAACGCTGGCTGCCGCCGCGCGGCGAGCGGCGCATGGCCGCGCTGACCGGCTTGCTGATGATGGGTGGCTATTCGATCTTCTACCTGCTCGCGCTCGAACGCGGGATCGCGCCGGGCGTGCTCGCCACGATCCTCGGCGTGCAGCCGATCCTCACGCTCGCGATCGTCGAGCGGCGCTGGCAACCCGTGCGCATCGCGGGGCTCGCGCTGTCACTGGCCGGCCTCGCGCTCGTCGTGTGCCGTGGCGCGGGCGACGGCGGCCTGTCGCTCGCGGGCATCGCGTGCGCGCTCACCGCACTCGTCGCGCTGACCGCAGGCTCGTTGCTGCAAAAGCGCGTACGTGCGGCGCCCGCCGACGTGCTGCCGCTGCAGAATGCGATCGGCCTCGCGCTGTGTGTGGCGATCGTGCCGTTCCGGCCGGTGTCGTTCGACATGAGCTGGACATTCGTGATCCCGCTGCTGTGGCTCGGCATCGTGATTTCGGTGATCGCGCAACTGCTGTTCTATCGGTTGATGCAGCGCGGCGATCTCGTCAACGTGACGAGCCTGTTCTATCTCGTGCCCGTCGTCACCACGCTGATGGACGCCGTGTGGCTCGGCAACCGGCCCGAGCCGCTCGCGCTCGCCGGCATGGGCGCGATCATCGCGGGGCTCGCGCTCGTGTTCCGCGCGCCGGCCGCCCGCGTGCAACCCGAGCGCGCGTAAGTGGACGGGCCGCCGCGCCTGCGGGTGCGGCGGCCCGCATCGACACATACGACCATTCCGCGAAAATCGAAAGGAACAGGAAAGATGCGTGCAAGGCGTTCGTCTAACTTGCGGGAAAAATGCGTGATTCGCCGGGCTTTCCGCTGATTTTTAATGGTTCGGATAGCGAAAAGCGCTGCCGGTTGCCTATACTCGAATTGACCGCCCCGCTCGCAAATGGGTCGGACCCACACTAGAAACACCCGGCATGGGGCCGGAGTAGGCACTAGAGCGCCAACTCGGGCCGAGATCCCACAGGGATGGGGCCGAAGTAAGCGCTGAAGCGCTAACTCCGGCCGACACTGGAGACACGCATGACGACCTATTTCACGATCGGCGACTTCATCCTGTTGATTCCGATGGCGCTGGCCGGAGCGCTATTTCTCGGCGCGGTACCGTGCGCAACCGAATTCCGTCACAACCTGCTGCGCGTGCTCGGCGTCATCCTCGGCGTCGGCGTCGCGGTGTTGCTCGTTGAAGGGCTGCCTGCGCTGATCTAGCGCGACTGTCTGCGTATCACGCGCATCGCTGCACCGCAGCGATGCGATGTGTTGCCCGCTAGCCCGTGATACGGCACGCGATGTTGTTTCGCATGCCGTATCGACTTCCGGTCAGATCGCCTGATCGGTGGACGGCTTTTCCCACAGATTGATGCCACCTTCGGTCGCGTAACGATCGATCTCCGCGAGTTCCTCCGCCGAGAATTCGAGGTTCTTCAACGCGCCGACGTTTTCGCGTACCTGCTCCGCACGGCTCGCGCCGATCAGCGCGGACGTCACGCGGCCGTTGCGCAGCACCCATGCGAGCGCCATCTGCGCGAGGCTCTGCCCGCGCCGTTCGGCGATCGCGTTGAGCTTGCGCACATGGTCGAGGTTGTCCGCACTCAGGTGATCCTGCTTCAGCGAGCCGCCGCCCGGCTTGTTCACACGCGCGTCGGCCGGCACGCCGTTCAGGTACTTCGACGTGAGCAGCCCCTGCGCGAGCGGCGTGAACGCAATGCTGCCGGTGCCGATCTCGTCGAGCGTACCGAGCAGTTCGGTTTCGACCCAGCGATTCAGCAGGTTGTACGACGGCTGGTGGATCAGCAGCGGCACCTTGTACTGCGCGAGCAGCTCGGCCATCTCGCGCGTCTTCGCTGCCGAATACGACGAAATGCCGATATAGAGCGCCTTGCCCTGCTGCACGGCCGACGCGAGCGCGCCCGCCGTTTCCTCGAGCGGCGTGTGCGCGTCGAAGCGGTGCGAATAGAAGATGTCGACGTAGTCGAGCCCCATCCGCTGCAGGCTCTGGTCGAGGCTCGCGAGCACGTACTTGCGCGATCCGCCGCCGCTGCCGTACGGCCCCGGCCACATGTCCCAGCCGGCCTTCGTCGAGATCAGCAACTCGTCGCGGTACGGCCGGAAATCCTCCTTCAGCAGCCGGCCGAAGTTGGTTTCGGCGCTGCCGTACGGCGGCCCGTAGTTGTTCGCGAGATCGAAGTGGTTGATGCCGAGGTCGAACGCGGTGCGCAGGATGTCGCGCTGCGTCGAGATCGGCGTCGAGTCGCCGAAGTTGTGCCACAGGCCGAGCGACAGTGCGGGCAGTTTGAGCCCGGATCGGCCGCAGGTGCGGTATTGCATGTCGGCATAACGTTCGGAAGCTGCTTCGTAGGCCATGAGTCTGTTCCGTCAGGACATCGGGGAAGGGACGCGCCTGCCGCGCACACGGCGCGGCGACGGCGAAGGAGTCATACGACGACTATGGTAACGAAAGCGGCCGGCGCGCGCACGGCGGGCAAGGCGATGGACGCGGGCGCGGTCGTCCCCTACACTGCGGCGTCTCGAATCACCGTTTCAGCGAGGTAGGTATGTCCCGGGTCATCTCGGTTGCGCTGCTCGTCGGCGGCGTCGTGCTGCTGTATTTCGGCGGCCAGTCGTTCCATTCGATCAACGACAACGTGTCGCGCTTCTTCACCGGTTCGCCCGCGACGAAGACGATCCTGCTGATCGCGGGCGGTGCCGTCGCATCGTTCGTCGGCCTGATCGGCCTCGCGATGCCGGGCGGCAAGCGCTGATCGCGCAGCCGCGCGCTGCACGTACGGCCCGATCGGCACGCGCCAAACGAAACGGGCGGCCAGGCCGCCCGTTGCTTCAAACGCCCGCGATGCACCGCATCGCGTGACCGCGGCGGTATCACCGCCCATTCGATCCGAACCTAGAACTGCACTTCCGATTTTGCCGCCGAGCGGGTGCCGGGCAGCGGCCGGTTGCTCGCGCCGTGATACGTGTACACGAGCGAGAACTTCACCTGGTCCGAACGATTCTGCCCGGCCGAATGCAGCGTGTTGCTGTGGAAGAACACGACGTCGCCCGTCTGCAGCGACGGGCACGTGGCCGCATCGATCATCTTCCTGTTCGCCGGCAGGTCGCTGCGGAAGAACTTCGCATCGTCGAACGCTTCAGGCCCGAATTCTGCCGTATGCGACCCCGGCACGAGCCACAGTGCGCCGTTCTCGTTCGTTTCCGGCCCGAGCGCGAGCCACACCGACACCATGTCCGGGCGCTCGAACGACCAGTAGCGGAAATCGCGATGCCAGCCGGTCAGGCTGCCGTACGCGGGATGCTTCGTCATCATGCAGTTGTGATGCGCGCGCGACAGCACGGGTTCTTCGCCGAAATACTCGCGCATCCACGCACCGATTTCGGGTGCGATCGCGCGCTCGGCGAACGCCGGATCGCGCGAGTACGCATCGAGCAGCCGCCGCACCGTATGCCCGCCCGGCGCATGCTTGGACTCGGGCGCGCCCGGGTAGCGCAGATCCGCCTCGAACTCGATCGGCTCGGCCGCCTCCCGCAACTGGCGCTCCGCGATCTGCCTGAGCGCCGCGCACTGCTCGCCGCCGACGAGGCCACGCGCGACGACGAAGCCGCGCTCACGCAATTCCGCGACTTGCTCGCGGATCGATTCCGACTGCAATGGAGACGACATGGGATGCCAGACGTTTATTGTGTGAATGTGACGATTGTAAATCGGCGTCGGATGCCGCGAACAGCACCATTGTCGTGCGCAGGGGCATGCCAATCGCGGATTTGATCAGGCTCAAGGGAACTGTGCGGCGCGGCGCTGGCCTCACCGACAGGCGGTATGCGGCACACGCCTTTTGGCACAAGGGTTTATCGCGACTTTTGCCCGTCATGAATCCCCTGTAGCCTGTCGCGGCCTGTCAATTCTGGCGGGCGCGGCGCGCAACGAGTTTCGGTAGGATCCGTTGCGCCATCCGAGGCCGTTCATACCAGTGCGCTCTCAAGGGCGCCACCCATACAAGCGAAGCATCGTTCACATGCCATTCCGTCTGACTTCCCGTCTCAGCCGCGCTGCAAAGCGCGTTGTGCCGCCCGCTCCTGCCCGCCCGCTGCGCCATCACCGCGCACGCACGCAGGCGCTGGCCGAGCGTACGCCCGCACACAGCCGGCTGGACGGTATCCGTGCGTGGTTCCACGCATTTTTCTCGATGATGAGCGCGCAGGCGTTCTCGCGCCGTGCCGGCCTGCGCTCGCTGCTGCAGAAACCGTCATCGCTGCGCGCGCTCGCGCTGCGCCGCACGCTCGGGCCCCAGCGCCGCGTCAACCGCCCGCGCCGCCTCGCAGCCAGCGACGGCTGGTTCGGGTTCGGCGCACGCTGAGCGCACGCCGGCGGGCACCGCGCGCGACGATCGCCGTCGCGCCGTTGTCCGATTGCCCCGGTGATCGGAACCCATAAAAAAACCCCGGCTAGCCGGGGTTTTTCATTTCAGGCGAACGACGCTTACGCGACGCGTGCCGTCGGCTCGACGCCAGCCGCTTCGGCCAGTGCGAGCGCCTTGTCGGTCGCTTCCCACGAGAATTCCGGCTCTTCGCGGCCGAAGTGGCCGTAAGCAGCCGTCTTCTCGTAGATCGGGCGCAGCAGGTCGAGCATCTTGATGATGCCCTTCGGGCGCAGGTCGAAATGCTCGCGCACGAGCTTCGTGATCACCGCATCCGACACGCGGCCCGTGCCGAACGTGTTGACCATCACCGAGGTCGGCTCGGCGACGCCGATTGCGTACGACACCTGGATCAGCGCGCGCGACGCGAGGCCGGCGGCGACGATGTTCTTCGCGACGTAGCGGCCTGCATACGCAGCCGAACGGTCGACCTTCGACGGATCCTTGCCCGAGAATGCGCCGCCGC
Source organism: Burkholderia sp. D-99 (assembly GCF_011605345.1). Taxonomy (GTDB): domain Bacteria; phylum Pseudomonadota; class Gammaproteobacteria; order Burkholderiales; family Burkholderiaceae; genus Burkholderia. The sequence continues at coordinate 106,537 of NZ_JAAOXM010000009.1, read as the reverse complement.
CGTGCGGTGCGGCACCGCCGTACGTGTCGACGATGATCTTGCGGCCGGTCAGGCCGCAATCGCCCTGCGGGCCGCCGATCACGAACCGGCCGGTCGGGTTCACGAGGAACTTGATGTCGCCCTTGATCAGGTCGGCCGGCAGCGTCGGCTTGATGATTTCCTCGATCACGGCTTCGCGCAGCGCGGGCAGTTCGATGTCCGGTGCGTGCTGCGTCGACAGCACGACGGTGTCGATCGAATGCGGCTTGCCGTCGACGTAGCGGACCGTCACCTGCGACTTCGCGTCCGGGCGCAGCCATTGCAGGCGGCCGTCGCGGCGCAGGCTGGCCTGGCGCTCGACGAGACGGTGCGACAGATAGATCGGCAGCGGCATCAGTTCCGGCGTTTCATCGCACGCGTAACCGAACATCAGACCCTGGTCGCCCGCACCTTGATCGAGGTTGTCGTCGTGTGCACGATCGACGCCCTGGGCGATGTCCGGCGACTGCTTGTCGTACGCGACGAGCACCGCGCAACCCTTGTAGTCGATGCCGTATTCGGTGTTGTCGTAGCCGATGCGCTTGATCGTGTCGCGCGCGATCTGGATGTAGTCGATGTTGGCCGTCGTGGTGATTTCACCGGCCAGGACGACGAGACCCGTGTTGCACAGCGTTTCCGCCGCAACGCGCGAATATTTGTCCTGCTCGAGGATGGCGTCGAGGATCGCGTCCGAGATTTGGTCCGCGACTTTGTCCGGATGGCCTTCGGAGACGGATTCGGACGTGAAGAGATAATCGTTTGCCACTTTTTCAGGCTCCTGTGTGGTTACGGTTGGTTTCACGTAGCCAGCTTCGTTTGGGCCTGAAGCGGCGACGCTTTAGCGGATTACCAGGACCGGGCAGCGCGTATGACGCCAACCGGCTTCGCCCCGCAAGTTGTCAGTTAACTCGGCGAAGCCCGTATTATAGCGGCTTTCCTGAATTGTCACAGAGCGCCGCCCGTGCTGCATCTTCCGCTGTCTTACCACCCTGTTCGCAACGCGCCGGCCAGCCGGTCCCACGGAGGTTTCGCATGCTAGGTCGTCTAGGCACGCACCTCGCCATTGGCTTGCTGAAACTGCTCGCCCTGTTGCCGTACGGCCTGACCGCACGGTTCGGCGATGGTCTCGGCTGGCTGCTCTACAAGATCCCCAGCCGGCGAAAGCGCATCGTACACACCAATCTGAAACTCTGCTTCCCGGACTGGAGCGACGCGCGGCGCGAGGAAGTGGCTGGCCAGCATTTCCGCCATGCGATCCGCAGCTACGTCGAGCGCAGCTACCAGTGGTTCGCGTCGGAAGCGACCTATCGCAAGCTGTTCACGGTAGAGAGCGAGGTCGACCTCACCGATCCGGACATGCCGCCGACCCTCTTGCTCGGGTTCCATTTCGTCGGCATCGAGGCCGGCTCGATGGCGATCAATCTCGCACTCGGCCGGACGTGCGGCTCGCTCTATACGCCGATGAAGAGCCCGGAAATAGAAGCTGCGGCCAAAGCAGGCCGCAGCCGCTTCGGTGCGGAACTCGCAAGCCGGGCCGACAGCGCGCGTACCGTGCTGCGCTGGCTGCGCGACCGCAAGCCGGTGATGCTCGGCGCCGACATGGACTATGGGCTGCGCAACTCGACGTTCGTGCCCTTCTTCGGCATACCCGCCTGCACGCTGACGGCCGTGGGCCGGTTCGCCAAGACCGGCCACGCGCAGGTTCTGCCCTTTATCGGCGAAGTGCTGCCGAACTACAAGGGCTACCGGCTGAAGGTCTTCAAGCCGTGGGCCAACTACCCGACCGGCGACGACGATCTCGACGCGCGGCGGATGAACGAATTCCTCGAGGAACAGATCCCGCTGATGCCCGAGCAGTACTACTGGGTCCACAAGCGCTTCAAGACGCGCCCGCCCGGCGAGCCGAGCCTGTACTGACCCTGCCGGAAGACGTTCGCAGGCGTGCAGTCATACGCGCGCCTGCGCTCGTGCCACCTTCGGCGCGCCCTTCGCGCGCGCCCGCCACAGATCGTGGGCCGACTGCTGCGCGAGCCACAGATCGGCCCTCCCCCCATTTTCCTCGCCGAGCCACGCTTCGAGGCGCAGCGCCATTTCCGGCGAGATGCCGGCGTGGCCATGCAGGATCCGCGACAATGCGGCACGCGTCACGCCCAGCTGCGACGCGGCTTCGGTGACGGTCAGGCCAAGCGCCGGCAGCACGTCGTCACGCAGCGTTTCGCCCGGATGGGGCGGATTGAAGATGCGGGTCATGGCTTGAATCACCTCAGTGGTAGTCCTGGTAATCGACCAGAGCGACATCGGGGCCCTCGAATCGGAATGTCAGCCGCCAGTTGCCGTTGACGCCGACTGCGTAATATCCGTCCAGCCCGCCGACGAGGCCGTGAAAGCGCCAGCCGGGCACATTCATGTCGTGCGGCGTGCCAGCGACATCGAGACGCGCCAGCATGCGCCGCAGCCTGGGCGCGTGATCGGGACGAATGCCCGCCTTGTTCCCGGTGACGAAAAACGCTTCCAGCCCCTTGTGTACCCATGACTTGATCATGGACCTCCCACACTCGAGCGCGATATCGAAAGCATGGCCCGAATGTGTATAGCCAGACTATACGAATCACTTGATTTCCCTGTCAATTTGACCGGTACGAAAACGCGCGTGCGGGTCGTCCCGTACGTTCGCCGCGCATCGGGTACGCATCGCCCGCCCCGCCTCCGCTGCGACTGCGCCCGCGACACCATGGCAATTTGTCTGCTCGCCACCTCATCGAACAGTCGACCAATCGACAGATGCCGCCCGCCCGGCCCGCCGGGACGACGCGAAGCCCCGCCTCCGCGCAGGACGCCCCTGTCGGCTGCATGTATCATTTGCGGTTGAGATCAGCACGACGAACGACGCCTCCCTGCATGGCGACCGACCGTTCGCACCGTGCCGACCGCCTTGTTCGTCATGGAAATCCGGACCCAGTGAAACTCTCGTTCACCAAGATGCACGGCGCGGGCAACGACTTCGTCGTGCTCGACGGCTATTCGCGCGCGTTGCCGCCGCTCACCGAAGCGCAGGTGCGTGCGCTCGCCAACCGCCACTTCGGCATCGGCGCCGATCAGCTGCTGCTCGTCGAAAAACCGACCGTCGACGGCGCCGATTTCAAGTACCGGATCTTCAATTGCGACGGCGGCGAGGTCGAACACTGCGGCAACGGCGCGCGCTGCTTCGTGAAGTTCGTCAGCGACCGCGGCCTGACCGACAAGCGCAGCGTGCGCGTGCAGGTGATGAAGGGCCTGATCACGCTGACGATGCAGGACAACGGCGAAGTCGTCGTCGACATGGGTGCGCCCGTGTTCGCGCCGGCGCTGGTGCCGTTCGATGCAGCGGGCCTCGACGGCCGCGCCCAGGGCCGCGACACGCTGTGGCCGCTCGACGTCGGCGGTGCGACGCGCTGGATCTCGACGGTGTCGATGGGCAACCCGCACGCGGTGCAGATCGTCGACGACGCCGAAGCGTATCCGGTGCTCGAAGAAGGCCCGCTGATCGAGCACCACGCACGCTTCCCGGAGCGCGTGAACGCCGGCTTCATGCAGATCGTGTCGCGCAGCGAAGTGCAGCTGCGCGTGTACGAACGCGCGGCGGGCGAAACGCTCGCGTGCGGCACCGGCGCGTGCGCGGCGGTCGCGGCCGGCATCCGGCGCGGCCTGCTCGATTCGCCCGTGACCGTGCACACGCACGGCGGCACGCTGACGATCAGCTGGGACGGCGCGCGCGACGAAGCGGCCGCACTGATGATGGCCGGGCCCGCCGCGACCGTGTTCGAAGGCGAGATCGAGCTGCACGCCTGACCCTGCAACGTCCTTGATAACTGAACGCTCCAGCCACATGAACGATCGCGAAGTCGCCGACTACCTGCTCGCCAATCCCGAATTCTTCGCGCAGCACGCCGAACTGCTCGCGACGATCCGTCTCGCGAACCCGCACGGCAAGGCCGCGATCTCGCTGCAGGAGCGGCAGATGGAAATGCTGCGCGACAAGAACAAGCATCTCGAGCGCCGGCTCGCCGAACTCGTGCGCTACGGCCACGAGAACGACAGCCTGTCTGCGAAGTTCAGCCGCTGGACCGCGCGCGTGATCGCGGAACGCGATCCGTACGCCCTGCCGCGCACGATCGCCGACGGCATCGCCGACGTATTCGACGTGCCGCAGACGGCACTGCGCGTGTGGGACGTCGCCGACACCTACTCGCAGGCCGACTTCGCCCGCCAGGTCGGCGAGGAAGTACGCCTGTTCACGAACGGCCTGTCGACGCCGTACTGCGGTGCGAACACGGGCTTCGAGGCCGCGCAGTGGCTCGCACCCGCGGTCGCCGCACCGGCCGCGAATGCGGCGGAAGGCGCGGAAGCCGCGCCGCCGGCCGGCGACGGCTCGGCCGCATCGGTCGCGCTGCTCGCGCTGCGCGCGCCGCTCGCCGGCACCGATGCGCCCGCGTTCGGCCTGCTCGTGCTGGGTTCGCCCGACCCGCGCCGCTTCCACGACGGGATGGCCACCGACTTCCTCGCGCAGATCGCGACGCTCGCGAGCGCGGCGCTCACGCGCCTGCTGCCGCACTGACCCGTCCGCACGCGATGACAGACGATCCGGTCGCCGCCTACCTGTCGAACCTGAAGCACGTCAGGCAGCTGTCGGAACACACGCTGCGCGGATACACGCACGAACTCGACGAACTGAAGAAGCTCGCGAACGGCCGGCCGCTCGAAGCGCTGACGGCTGCCGACATGCGCGGCGCGGTCGCGCGCGCGCATTCGGGCGGGCTGTCCGCCCGGTCGATCTCGCACCGGCTGTCCGCGTGGCGCGCGTTCTACCGCTGGCTCGCGCAGCGCATCGAGATGCCCGCGAACCCGGTCGCCGCGGTGCGCGCGCCGAAACGCCCGAAGACCTTGCCGAAGGCGCTGTCGGTCGACGATGCATCGGCACTGATGGACGCACCGCTCGCCGGCACGACCGAAGGCATCCGCGATCACGCGATCCTCGAGCTGTTCTATTCGTCGGGGCTGCGCCTCGCCGAGCTGATCGGGCTCGACGTCATGTACACGCAGGCCGACGGCTACCGGTCGGCCGGCTGGCTCGATCTCGCCGAAGCCGAAGTCACCGTGCGCGGCAAGGGCAACAAGGAGCGCAAGGTGCCGGTCGGCCGCAAGGCCATCGATGCGCTGAACGCATGGCTCGCGGTGCGCGGCGAATTCGTGAAGCACGATCCGCATCCGCTGTTCGTGTCGGTGCGCGGCAACCGGATGTCGCCGGGCGTCGTGCGCGACCGCGTGAAGCGCGCGGCGCTTGCCGCGGGCATCCCCGCCAACGTCCATCCGCACGTGCTGCGCCACTCGTTCGCGACGCACGTGCTGCAGTCGAGCGGCGACCTGCGCGCGGTGCAGGAACTGCTCGGCCACGCGAGCGTGTCCGCCACGCAGGTCTATACGTCGCTCGACTTCCAGCACCTCGCGAAGATTTACGACAGCGCGCATCCGCGCGCGAAGAAGCGCGACTGACGCGCTTCCCGTGTTACCCGCCGCGCCCGGCGACCGATCACGGTCGGCTTCCGTCGCGGCCCATTTCGATCTCATCATGCAAACCGTCACCCTCAAGCCGTCCAAGGAAAAATCGCTGCTGCGCCGCCATCCGTGGGTCTACGCCAATGCGATCGACCGCGTCGACGGCAAGCCCGCGCCCGGCGCGACCGTGCTCGTGCGCGCGCACGACGGCCGCTTCCTCGCGCGCGGCGCGTACAGCCCGCAGTCGCAGATCCGCGTGCGCGTGTGGAGCTTCGACGAGAACGAGCCGATCGACCACGCGTTTTTCAAGCGCCGCGTGCAGCGCGCGGTCGCGCACCGCACGACGATGGTGTCGGGCACGGGCGCGGTGCGGCTCGTGTTCGGCGAAGCCGACGGGCTGCCGGGCCTGATCGTCGACTACTACGTCGCGGACACCGCCGAAGCCGGCGCCGCGCCGCGCGGCCAGCTCGTCTGCCAGTTCATGGCTGCGGGCGTCGAAGCGTGGAAGGACGCGATCGTCGCGGCGCTCACCGGCGCGACCGGCTGCCCGAACGTCTACGAGCGCTCGGACGTGTCGATCCGCGACAAGGAAGGGCTCGAACAGACGACCGGCGTGCTGGCCGGCGATGCGCCGCCCGCGACGCTGATCTCGAACGAAAACGGCGTGCGCTATCACGTCGACGTGCCGAACGGCCACAAGACGGGCTTCTACGTCGACCAGCGCGACAACCGCGCGCTGGTTGCGCAGTACGCGGCCGACCGCGACGTGCTGAACTGCTTCTGCTACACCGGCGGCTTCTCGCTCGCGGCGCTCAAGGGCGGCGCGAAGCGTGTGGTGTCGATCGACTCGTCGGGCGATGCACTCGCGCTCGCGCAGCAGAACGTCGTCGCCAACGGCTTCGACGCCGAACGCGCGACCTGGCTCGACGCCGACGCATTCAAGACGCTGCGCCGCCTCGTCGACGAAGGCGAGCGTTTCGACCTGATCGTGCTCGATCCGCCGAAGTTCGCGCCGACCCGCGACAGCGTCGATCGCGCGGCGCGCGCGTACAAGGACATCAACCTGAGCGGCTTCAAGCTGCTGCGCCCGGGCGGCCTGCTGTTCACGTACTCGTGCTCGGGCGCGATCGACATGGACCTGTTCCAGAAGATCGTCGCGGGCGCGGCAGCGGACGCGAAGGTCGACGCGCGCATCCTGAAGCGCCTCGGCGCGGGCGTCGATCACCCGCTGCTCGCGGCATTCCCGGAAGGCGAATATCTGAAGGGCCTGCTGTTGCAAATCGTCTGATCGCCCCGATCTACGCGCGTAACCGTCCGCCGGCCGCGGCCTGGCGCCCGGCGGATTCGCGCTCTCCCCTGTCGTCCGGACGACGGGCGGGGGCTTGACAGGTATGTTTCAATGGATGGTTGTGCGCCCCAGCTGGCAACGCCCGGGCGCGACGCACATCCTGGTTTTGACCCCGATTCACGAACCACAGGCGATTGACATGGCCACTCCCGTCACCATCCTCACCGGCTTCCTCGGCAGCGGCAAGACGACGCTGCTCAAGCGCATCCTGAACGAACAGCACGGCATGAAGATCGCCGTGATCGAGAACGAGTTCGGCGAAGAGAACATCGATAACGAAATCCTCGTACAGGATTCGAACGAGCAGATCATCCAGATGAGCAACGGCTGCATCTGCTGCACGATCCGCGGCGATCTGGCACGCGCGCTCGGCGATCTCGCCGCGAAGAAGCGCGAAGGCAAGCTCGACTTCGACCGCATCGTGATCGAAACCACCGGCCTCGCAAACCCGGGCCCCGTCGCGCAAACCTTCTTCATCGACAGCGAAATCGCCGACGACTTCCTGCTCGACGCGGTCATCACGCTGGTCGACGCGAAGCACGCGAACGCGCAGCTCGACGAGCACGAAGTCGTGCAGCGCCAGGTCGGCTTCGCCGATCGGCTGTTCATCACGAAGTCGGATCTGGTCGACGACCAGACGGTGGCCGGCCTGAAGCACCGCCTGATGCACATGAACCCGAAGGCCGCGATCAAGGTCGTGAACTTCGGTGAAGCCGACATCAAGGAAATCTTCGACCTGCGCGGCTTCAACCTGAACGCGAAGCTCGAGATCGACCCCGACTTCCTCGCCGAAGACGATCACGCGCACCACCACCACGATCACGACCATGGCCATGATCACGCCCATTGCGACCACGATCACGGTCAATGCGCGCACGATCACGACCACGGCCACCACCATCACCACGCGCACCACGACGACAAGATCAAGTCGTTCGTGTATCGCAACGACCGCCCGTTCGACCCGAACAAGCTGGAAGACTTCCTCGGCGGCATCCTGCAGATCTACGGCGAGCGGATGCTGCGCTACAAGGGCGTGCTGTACATGAAGGGCGTCGACCGCAAGGTCGTGTTCCAGGGCGTGCACCAGATGATGGGCAGCGACCTCGCCGCGAAGTGGCTGCCGGTCGAGAAGAAGACGAACAAGATGGTGTTCATCGGCGTCGATCTGCCGCAGGACCTGATCACCGACGGCCTCGACGCCTGCCTCGCCTGACGCGCGCGGGCAACCGCCGCACACGCCGCCGCGCGGCCGCCTCGCAGGCGGCTGCGGCGGCCGCGGAGCCGCCTTTTCGGGCAGGGTTTCGCCGTCATCGCTTTTTCGCGATTTGCGCGTTATATTTTCTAGATATTGGCGCAGCCGACGGGGATCGACCCGATACGGCGCCCGCTTGCGATTCAGTTACAATACGTGCCCGCTGGAGTACGGCAACAAACAGGCCCGGTTCTTGCTGAACCAGTTTTCCGGGCATCGCAACCGCGCCGGATCGCCAATCCGCCTCCCGGCCGCGGCCGATGCGATGTGCCGCGCAGCACACCGGTTCGCAGCGCGCGCAACTCCGCGCCAGGCCTATCCTGGTATTTGAGAACCGGTTTTCCAGAGGCTTTCGGCCCCGCGGCGGCAAATCGCAAATGATTGCAAGCGCGGTTGCGGGTAATCCCAAAGTGCAGGCAATATCTCTTGATTTGCCGCACATTGAAGAAGCAAGCAGATGACGAAGAAACTCTTGACCGAAGCCGAAATCCTGAAGATGAGCGACAAGGATTACATGAATGAGGATCAGCTCGCCTTCTTCAAAAATCGGCTCGAACAGTTGCAGGCGGACATCCTCAAGAATGCAGGCCAGACGACCGAGAACCTGCGCGAGACGGTGATCGTGCCCGATCCCGCCGATCGCGCGACGATCGAGGAAGAGCACGCGCTCGAGCTGCGCACGCGCGATCGCGAACGCAAGCTCCTCAAGAAGGTTCAGCAGTCGCTCGCCCGCATCGATTCCGGCGATTACGGCTGGTGCGAGGAAACCGGCGAGCCGATCGGCATTCCGCGCCTGCTCGCCCGCCCGACCGCCACGCTGTCGCTCGAAGCGCAGGAGCGCCGCGAGTTGCGCCAGAAGCTGTTCGGCGACTGATCGAGCGGCGTTCCGCTCAGACACGCTGCTTCCCGAAAGCGCGCGGCCTGCCGCGCGCTTTTTGTTTTTCCGGCACCGGTTCCCGGTTCGCCGATTTGCCTCCCGCCTCTTGATATCCCCGCGCCCGCCCTAAAATGAAACGGACGCGCGCCGGGCCGCTTCCCGGCGCACTGCGAGTTACGCGGCGGCGCCTCGCGCCGCCCGACTCTTCCCCGTTTTTCTCAAGGAACGCAGATGGAGCAATTTCACGGCACGACCATCGTTTCGGTCCGGCGCGGCGACAAGGTCGCGCTCGGCGGCGACGGCCAGGTAACCCTCGGCAACATCGTCATGAAGGGTGGCGCGCGGAAAGTGCGGCGGATCTACAACAACCAGGTGCTGGTCGGATTCGCGGGCGGCACCGCCGATGCGTTCTCGCTGCTCGACCGCTTCGAGGCGAAGCTCGAGAAGCACCAGGGCAACCTGACCCGCGCGGCCGTCGAGCTCGCGAAGGACTGGCGCACCGACCGGATGCTGCGCCGCCTCGAGGCGATGCTGATCACGGCCGATGCGACCACCACGCTCGTGATTACCGGCAACGGCGACGTGCTCGACCCCGAAGAGGGCATCTGCGCGATCGGCTCGGGCGGTGCATATGCGCAGGCCGCGGCCCGCGCGCTCGCGGAGAACACCGAGCTGTCGCCGCGCGAGATCGTCGAGAAGTCGCTCGAGATCGCCGGTGACATGTGCATCTATACGAACCACAACCGCATCATCGAAACGATCGAGTAAGGACCGCACCATGAGCACCATGACCCCTGCCGAGATCGTCTCGGAACTCGACAAGCACATCATCGGCCAGAACAAGGCGAAAAAGGCCGTCGCGGTCGCGCTGCGCAACCGCTGGCGCCGCCAGCAGGTCGCCGATCCGCTGCGCACGGAAATCACGCCGAAGAACATCCTGATGATCGGGCCGACGGGCGTCGGCAAGACCGAAATCGCGCGCCGCCTCGCGAAGCTCGCCGATGCGCCGTTCATCAAGATCGAAGCGACCAAGTTCACCGAAGTCGGCTACGTCGGCCGTGACGTCGACAGCATCGTGCGCGACCTCATGGAGACCTCGGTCAAGCAGACACGCGAAACCGAGATGCGCAAGGTGCGCAGCAAGGCGACCGACCAGGCGGAAGACCGCATCCTCGACATCCTGCTGCCGCAACCGCGCGCGGTGGGCTTCGGCGGCAACGCAGAACACGCGAACGACGACAACAACGCGACGCGCCAGACGTTCCGCAAGCGCCTGCGCGAAGGCCAGCTCGACGACAAGGAAGTCGAGCTCGACCTCGAGCAGCCGTCGGCCGGCATGGACATCATGGCGCCGCCGGGGATGGAAGAGATGACCGAGCAGATCCGCTCGATGTTCTCGAACCTCGGCAGCGGCAAGAAACAGCGCCGCAAGGTGAAGATCAAGGAAGCGCTGAAGCTGCTGACCGACGAGGAAGCGGCGAAGATGCTGAACGACGAGGAAGTGAAGACGAAGGCCGTGCAGAACGTCGAGCAGAACGGCATCGTGTTCCTCGACGAGATCGACAAGATCACGTCGCGCAACAACGAAGGCAGCGGCGGCGAAGTGTCGCGCCAGGGCGTGCAGCGCGACCTGCTGCCGCTCGTCGAAGGCACGACGATCAACACGAAGTACGGGATGGTGAAGACCGATCACATCCTGTTCATCGCGAGCGGCGCGTTCCACCTCGCGAAGCCGAGCGACCTGATTCCGGAACTGCAGGGGCGCTTCCCGATCCGCGTCGAGCTCGACTCGCTGTCGGTGGAAGACTTCGAGGCGATCCTCGACGCGACCGACGCGAGCCTCGTCAAGCAATACCAGGCGCTGCTCGCGACCGAAGACGTGCAGCTCGAATTCGCCCAGGACGGCATCCGCCGTCTTGCGGAGATCGCCTATGCGGTCAACGAGAAGACCGAGAACATCGGTGCGCGCCGGCTGTACACGGTGATCGAGAAACTGCTCGAGGAAGTGTCGTTCTCGGCCGGCAACCATGCGGGCGAGCGTGTGACGATCGACGCGAAGTATGTCGATCGCGCGCTCGGCGAAGTGTCGCAGGACGAAGACCTGTCGCGCTACGTGCTGTAACGCGCGCAGCGTCCGACGAAAAACGGGCGGCCCCTTCCGGGGTCGCCCGTTTTTTCATGGCCACATGATGCAGCGCACGTGCCTGCCCCTGGAACGGGGCAGATGGCAAGCGCTCTGGTGCGTCCCTATAATCTGGATTCCTCAGACTACGAACAGACGCATTCGTCGCCGCTTTCGAATGATCCTCTACCCGTCCGTCGCCGGCCGAATCGTGCCGGCCTTGCTCGCACTCACGCGCGCCGACATCCTGTCGCTCATGCGCCGGATCAGGCGGGATTCGCTGCGGCGCTACAACGTCGCGTTTGTGCTCGCGTGGCTGGGCACGCTGGCGGGTATCGCACTCGCCAGCGTGGCGTTCAGCATCGGCATCCGCTTCGTCGCGAGTTGCGTATCGGCAAAGCCATGGCCGCTGGCCATCGCCATCCTGATCGGCGGGCTCGCGCCGCTGCTCGGAAATATCGTCTACTCGGCGCTGCTCACGCTCCTGCTGAAACGCGAGATCGTCGCCTGCCTGTCGCGAGCCCCGGGCACACCCGCCTGACGCGCCGGGCGCACGTGCCCGCTTACTGCCGCACCGGCTTCTTCGCGAGCTTGCGCTGCAGCGTGCGGCGATGCATGTTCAGCGCGCGCGCCGTCGCCGAAATATTGTTGTTGTTCTCGGCCAGCACGCGCTGGATGTGCTCCCATTCGAGCCGGTCGACCGACAGCACGACCGGATTCTCGAGCGCCTCGTCGGCCTGCACTTCGGTCGCGTTGGTCTGCAGCGCGGCGAGGATCGACTCGACGTTCGCGGGTTTCGCGAGATAGTTGTCGGCGCCTTCCTTCACCGCCTGCACGGCGGTCGCGATGCTCGCGTAGCCGGTCAGCACGAGGATCCGCGCATCGGGCTGCAGGTCGCACAGCGGCGCGATCAGGCTCAGGCCCGAATCCTCGCCGAGATGCAGGTCGACGGTGATGAACTGGAACTTGCCGCCTGCGGCGAGCCGCAGCGCCGCCTCCTTGTCGTGCGCCTGCTGGACCGCGTAACCGCGGCGCTCGAGGCCGCGCGCGAGCGTGCCCGCGAACACCTCGTTGTCGTCGATCACCAGGAAATTGTTCTCGCTCATGTGGTTTCTCCGTCTACGTGTTGGTTGAGGCAGCCGGCACCGCGACGCGCACGGCAGGCAGGCGCAGCACGGCCCGCGTGCCGCGCGAGGCGGGCGTACCGGCCGGGCGGTTGTCCGGCGTGCCGGTTGTCCGTTCGGCCACGCGCTGCCCCGCGCGTTGCCCCGAGCCTGCCGCGGCGTGACCATTCGCCGCACTGCCGGCCCGCCCGTTGCCGCCCGTCGTGCGCGGCACGACGTCGGACAGTTCGATCTCGCCGCCGAGCCGCGCGGCCGCGCTGAATGCGAGATACAGGCCGACCCCGTGCCCGCCTTGCGTGCTGTCGACCGGCATCGCGCCGAGCGACTCGCGCAACGCGGCCGGAATGCCGGGCCCGTCGTCGCACACCTCGAATTCGATCTCGTCGGCCGTGCCGGCGTGCGCGACCTTCGCGGCCAGCGTCACGCGCTGCGGGCTCGCGCGCGCAGCGTTGTCGAGCAGGATCGTCAGGATCTGGCCGGCCGCGACCGTGTCGTCGAGCGCGACGCCCGCCGGACGCGCACCGAGCAGCTCGAACTGCACGTGCGGATGCCGCAAGCGCCAGTGTTCGACGAACGTGTCGAGCCAGTCATCCACCGGCTGGCGGCTCGCGGGTGCGCTCGCGCGGCTGCGCAGGCGCGCGAGCGCCGACGTGCAGAGTGTCATCTGCTCTTCGAGCACCTTCAGGTCGGCTTCGTAGCGGGCCAGCCCCGGGTCGGCACGCGCCGCGTCGCGCAGCTCTTCGGCGAGCATCGCGATCGTCGACAGCGGCGTGCCCATCTCGTGCGCGACGGTGGCGGCCTGTACGCCGAGCGCGACCGCCCGCTCGTCACGCAGCAGGTGCGCCTGCGCTTCGCCGAGCGCCGCGTCGCGCTGGCGCAGCGCGTTCGACATGCGCGCGACGAACCACGCGATCAGCCCGACGCTGACCATGAAGTTCGCCCACATCCCGGTACGGTAGTAGTCGAACAGGTTCGCGGGGTTGTCCATGTTGAGCGGCACCGAGTCGAAGCCGAGCGCCGCGTAGCACGCGACCGCGAACGCCGCGAGCCAGATCATCAGGTGCCACGGCAGCACCGCCGCCGCGATTGCGAGCGAAGGCAGGTACAGCGACACGAACGGGTTGGTCGTGCCGCCCGACAGGAACAGCAGCGCGGACAGCGCGCCGAGGTCGACCCACAGCTGGCCGAGCAGCTCGAAATTGGTCTCGGGCCGCGCGCGCAGCACGCGCACCCAGGTCAGCGCGTTGAAAACGATTTCGAGCGCGATGACCATCAGCATCGCCGGCAACGGCAGATGCACGCCGAAATAGGTCTGCACGACGCCGATCGTCACGAGCTGGCCGATGATCGCGAGATTGCGGAGCCAGAACAGGTGACTGAGGTTGACGCGCCCGGTGGTGGTGATTCGTTGCATCCGAGCAGTTTACCCGTTTAGCGGGCAGCGCCTCTAGCGGGGCCGGATCGGCGTGCGGTGAGCGGGATGCCTGCGTGCGCGGCAGGTGCCATCAGCCGGTCGCGCCGGCCAACCGCTGCGCGATCTCGTCGGCCAGGCACTCGGGGCACCGGCAGCGCGTGCCGGCTGCGGGCGGCGTACCGTCGGGCAATGCCTGCATCGACGCGCACCAGCATTCGAACGGCTGCGTGCGGGCGCCGCAGTCGAAGCTGCGCCCGCAGTGCGGGCAGCGCGCACGGCGCGGGGCGGAACGGGCGTCGGCGGCAGAATCGGTCATGGCGGAAGCGCGGAAGCGGGCGTGAAGCCGCCCTACGCGACAAGCATAGCGCGGCGAACGGATTTTGCACGCCGGCCACTCGGCCAATGGCCGTCGCGAACGCCCGCGCGCCACCTCGCCGCCGCCGCCCGCGCACCGCTGCCCGTATCGCTGCCCGCATCGCGCCGCGCCATAGCCGGCGGGCCGCGGCGCGCGATGCCCGAGCCGCGCGCCGGTGTTCCGGCCCGCCCAAAAACCCGATGCTGCGCTGCGCCACTCCTGTACAATTCGCCGTGTTTCAACCGTTCCCAGCCAGAGCCGCCGCCATGTCCGAGCCCATCGACCTCTCGCAGATCGCCCCGACGCTGAAAGCAGAAATCCTCGCCGAGGCGCTGCCGTATATCCGCCGTTACCACGGGAAAACCGTGGTCATCAAATACGGCGGCAACGCGATGACGGAAGAGCGGCTCAAGCAAGGCTTCGCGCGCGACGTGATCCTGCTGAAACTGGTCGGCATCAACCCGGTGATCGTCCACGGCGGCGGTCCGCAGATCGACCAGGCGCTGAAGAAGATCGGCAAGGCCGGCACCTTCATCCAGGGCATGCGCGTCACCGACGAAGAGACCATGGAAGTCGTCGAGTGGGTGCTGGGCGGCGAAGTGCAGCAGGACATCGTCACGCTGATCAACCACTTCGGCGGCCACGCGGTGGGCCTGACGGGCAAGGATGGCGGCCTGATCCACGCGCGCAAGCTGCTGATGCCGGACCGCGACAACCCTGGCCAGTACATCGACATCGGCCAGGTCGGCGAAGTCGAGGCGATCAACCCGGCGGTCGTGAAGGCGCTGCAGGACGACGCGTTCATCCCGGTGATCTCGCCGATCGGCTTCGGCGAAGACGGCCTCTCGTACAACATCAACGCAGACCTGGTCGCGGGCAAGCTCGCCACGGTGCTGAACGCCGAGAAGCTGCTGATGATGACCAACATCCCCGGCGTGATGGACAAGGACGGCAACCTGCTGACCGACCTGTCCGCACGCGAGATCGACGCGTTGTTCGAGGACGGCACGATCTCGGGCGGCATGCTGCCGAAGATCTCGTCGGCGCTCGATGCTGCGAAGAGCGGCGTGAAGTCGGTGCACATCGTCGACGGCCGGATCGAGCACTCGGTGCTGCTGGAAATCCTGACCGAGCAGCCGTTCGGCACGATGATCCGCTCGCATTGAGCGCGCGCCGCAAAACCACCCGTCCCGATCTGCCGGCGCCACTGCGACGCCGGCGCATTTCGCGCAGCCGGCCGCGCGCCGGCTCGCCCGTCTGGCTGTTCGATCTCGACAACACGCTGCACCACGCATCGCACGCGATCTTTCCCGAGATCAACAGGGCGATGACGCAATACATCATCGACGCGCTGGAGGTCGAGCGCGTTGAGGCCGACCGGCTGCGCACCGGCTACACGCAGCGCTACGGCGCGGCGCTCCTCGGCCTCACGCGCCATCATCCGATCGATCCGCACGACTTCCTGCGGGTCGTCCACACGTTTTCCGACCTGCCCGCGATGGTGCGCGCCGAACGCGGCCTCGCGCGGATGCTCGCCGCGTTGCCGGGCCGCAAGCTCTTGCTGACCAACGCGCCGGAGAACTACGCGCGCGCGGTGCTGCGCGAATTGCGCATTGAACGGCTGTTCGAGCGCGTGATCGCGATCGAGCACATGCGCGACCGCCGCACGTGGCGCGCGAAGCCCGATCACACGATGTTGCGCCGGGCGCTACGCGCCGCGCACGCACGCATGAGCGACGCGATCCTCGTCGAAGATACCCGCAGCCACCTGAAGCACTACAAGCGCCTCGGCATCGGCACGGTCTGGATCACCGGCCACCTGCCGGGTGATCTGCCGAACATCGGCCGGCCGCATTATGTCGACCAGCGCATTCGTTCGTTAAAATCGCTGCGACTGGGCACACGATCGGGGCGACAAAAATGCAGCCGACTTACCCGCAGGACCAAGCCGTAACGGAAGACCAGGCCACGCCGTCCCGCCGGCGCCCGAAGCCGGGCGAGCGGCGCGTGATGATCCTGCAGACGCTCGCCGCGATGCTCGAGGCACCGAAGCCCGAAAAAATCACGACGGCCTCGCTCGCGGCCCGGCTCGATGTGTCGGAAGCCGCGCTGTACCGGCATTTCTCCAGCAAGGCGAAGATGTACGAAGGCCTGATCGAGTTCATCGAGGAGGCGCTGTTCGGTCTCGTCAACCAGATCGTCGCCAAGGAGCCGAACGGCGTGCTGCAGGCCCGCACGATCGCGTTGACGATGCTCAATTTCGCCGCGAAGAACCCCGGGATGACGCGCGTGCTGACCGGCGAGGCGCTCGTCGGCGAGGACGAGCGGCTCACCGAGCGCGTGAACCAGTTGCTCGATCGCATCGAGGCGACGGTCAAGCAGTGCCTGCGGGTCGCGCGCACGGAAGCGCATGCGCCCGACGGCGCGGCGTCGTTCGCGTTGCCGGCCGACTACGACCCCGCTGCGCGCGCCAGCCTGCTCGTCAGCTACGTGATCGGCAGGTGGCACCGCTTCGCGAAGGGCGGGTTCCAGAAATCGCCCGGCGAGCAGGCCGATGCGCATTTGCTGCTGATCCTGCAGTAAGCGGAGCGTTCGCCGACAGCAAAACCACGCTCGCCGCTCCGGCACGACTGGCGACTGCGCGTCGCTCCTGTTCATGCCGGGCGCCTCTCCGTCGATACTCGACGATTCGCGCCTGCAAACCGGCGGCTGTGCCGCGAAATCCGTGCCCTGCCGAATTCCGCTATACTCGTCCGACTTGCCGCCTCCTTGGCGGCAGGCCGGAAGCGCGCCGATTTGCTGACTCGATTGCGGGCGCGCGAACCGGCCGGGGCTTGATGCGTCGATGCGTCGTTCCCCGGCGGTTCACTACAAATGCGGCTAAAGAGGTCGTCAGCCGCGCATCTCCGACTCCGCGCCTTGCCGACACCATTTAGCCGCCCAGTCACAAGGCATAAGGCGGAACGAATGGAATCGATCGGCATCGTCGCTCCACAGACCATGCACTTCGCCGAACCGCTGCGCTTGCAAAGCGGCAGCGTCATCGGCAACTATCAGCTCGTCGTCGAGACGTACGGCGAACTCAACGCCGCGCGCTCGAACGCGGTGCTCGTCTGCCACGCGCTCAACGCGTCGCACCACGTCGCCGGCGTCTACGCGGACGATCCGCGCAGCACCGGCTGGTGGGACAACATGGTCGGCCCCGGCAAGCCGCTCGACACCAACCGCTTCTTCGTGATCGGCGTGAACAACCTCGGCTCGTGTTTCGGCTCGACCGGCCCGATGAGCGTCGATCCGTCGACCGGCAAGCCGTACGGTGCGCGCTACCCGGTCGTCACCGTCGAGGACTGGGTGCACGCGCAGGCGCGGGTTGCCGACGCGTTCGGCATCGAGCGCTTCGCCGCGGTGATGGGCGGCAGCCTCGGCGGCATGCAGGCGCTCGCATGGAGCCTGATGTATCCGGAGCGCGTCGCGCACTGCATCGACATCGCGTCGACGCCGAAGCTGTCCGCGCAGAACATCGCGTTCAACGAGGTCGCGCGCTCGGCGATCCTGTCCGATCCCGATTTCCACGGCGGCGACTACTACGCGCACGGCGTGAAGCCGAAGCGCGGCCTGCGCGTCGCGCGAATGATCGGCCACATCACGTATCTCTCCGACGACGACATGGCGGAGAAATTCGGCCGTGCGCTGCGCCGCGCCGACGGCGCGCTCGACGCGTACAACTTCAGCTTCGACGTCGAGTTCGAAGTCGAGTCGTACCTGCGCTACCAGGGCGACAAGTTCGCCGACTACTTCGATGCGAACACCTACCTGCTGATCACGCGCGCGCTCGACTACTTCGACCCGGCGAAGGCATTCGACGGCAACCTGACGGCCGCGCTCGCACAGACGCAGGCGAAATACCTGATCGCGAGCTTCTCGACCGACTGGCGTTTCGCGCCTGCACGCTCGCGCGAGATCGTGAAGGCGCTGCTCGACAACAAGCGCACGGTCAGCTACGCGGAAATCGACGCACCGCACGGTCACGACGCGTTCCTGCTCGACGACGCGCGCTATCACAACCTGATCCGCGCGTATTACGAACGAATCGCCAACGAGGTGGGTGCATGAACCAGCAAGCGCTGAATTCCCTGTCCGCGCGCGCGGACTTCCGCACGATCGCGCGCTGGGTCGAGCCGCGCTCGACCGTGCTCGACCTCGGCTGCGGCGACGGCTCGCTGCTCGCGCTGCTGATGGAAGAACTGGACGTCACCGGTTACGGCATCGAACTGAACGATGCGGGCGTGCTCGCGAGCGCGAAGAACGGCATCAACGTGATCCAGCAGAATCTCGAGGACGGCCTGCGGCTGTTCGAAGACCACAGCTTCGACATCGCGATCCTGTCGCAAACCTTGCAGACGATTCACCAGACGGCCGCGATCCTGCGCGAAACGGCGCGCGTCGGCCGCGAGTGCATCGTGTCGTTCCCGAACTTCGGCTATTGGTCGCACCGGCTGTCGGTGCTGCACGGCCGGATGCCCGTGTCGAAATCGCTGCCGTACCAGTGGCACAACACGCCGAACGTGCGGGTGCTGACGATCGAGGATTTCGAGGCGCTCGCGCCCGAAGTCGGCGTCACGATCCTCGACCGCGTCGTGCTGCACGAAGGCCAGCCGATTCGATGGGGAGCGAACTGGCGTGGTAGTCTTGCTGTCTATCGCGTCAAGCGCAGCTGAGCCGGGAGGCCGTTGACGAACGCCGACGGCCCGCACGCACGCGCGGCCGCGCTCCTGTGCTACCCGCGCCACCGCCTGCGCTGCCGCCGCAATCAGTCAACGCTACCCAGTTTCTGTCCATGTCGAAAACGCCACACGAGGCGCCCGCACTCACCGCTCACGAGGAGCACCCCGGCTGGCGAGCCTATCTGAACACGCACATGCTGATCTGCGTGTTCCTGGGCTTCACGTCGGGCCTGCCCCTGTTCACGCTCGTCTACCTCGTGCAGGCATGGCTGCGCTCGGAAGGCGTGAACCTGAAGGAAATCGGCCTGTTCGCGCTGATCCAGTTCCCGTATACGTGGAAGTTCCTGTGGGCGCCGCTGATGGACCGCTACATCCCGCGCCTGCCCGGCTGGCGGCCGGGCCGCCGGCGCGGCTGGATGCTGCTCACGCAGGTGCTGGTCGCGGGCGCGATCGCAGCGCTCGGCTTCGTGTCGCCGCGCGACTCGATCTGGACGGTTGCCGCACTCACCACGCTCGTCGCATTCTTCGGCGCGAGCTCCGACATCGTGATCGACGCGTATCGCCGCGAGCTGCTGCGCGACACCGAGCAGGGCCTCGGCAACGCGGTGCACGTGAACGCGTACAAGCTCGCCGCGCTGATTCCCGGCTCGCTCGCACTGATCCTGTCCGACCACATGCCGTGGGACGCCGTGTTCGCGCTCACCGGCGCGTTCATGCTGCCGGGCATCCTGATGACGCTGCTGGTGCGCGAGCCCGAAGTGGTCGGCGCACCGCCGCGCAACCTGCGCGACGCGATCGTGCTGCCGTTCCGCGAATTCATCCAGCGCGACGGCTGGGCCGGCGCGCTGCTCGTCATCGCGTTCATCTTCCTGTTCAAGATCGGCGACACGATGGCCACCACGCTGTCGACGTCGTTCTTCCTCGACATCGGCTTCTCGCGCACCGAGATCGGCATCGTCGCGAAAACCACCGCGCTCGTCGCGAGCGTCGCCGGCGGCATCATCGGCGGCATCTGGCTCGTGAAGATCGGCATCGGCCGCGGGCTGTGGGTCTTCGGCGCACTGCAGATGGTGTCGACGCTCGGCTTCGCGTGGCTTGCGCAGGTCGGCCCCAGCTCGCCGGTGCTCGCGGTGCTCTACGAATTCACGGTCACGGCAAGCCACGCGCTCGCGTCGTTCCTGTCGATCTTCGGCTTCGAGGTCACGCCGCATCTGAGCCCGATGACCGTCGCGCTCGCACTCGTCTACGGCTTCGAAACCTTCACGACCGGCCTGACGATGGCCGCGTTCGTCGCGTACATCGCCAGCACGACCGACCCGCGCTATACGGCCACGCAGTTCGCGCTGTTCACGAGCCTCGCGTCGGTGCCACGCACGCTCGCGTCGGCCGCGAGCGGCTTCATCGTCGCGAAGATCGGCTGGTTCGACTACTTCATCGCGTGCACCGCGCTCGCGATTCCCGGCATGCTGCTGCTGTTCAAGATCGCGCCGTGGAACGGCACCGCACGCAACGGCGAGGCCAGCCGTGCGCAGTGACCGCCTGCACCGCCTCGCACGCGTTGCGGCTTCGTGGAGCGTCGGTGCCGCAGCGCTCGCCGCGGGGTTCGCCCATGCGGCCGACACCGGCGCGCCCAGCGCAACCGCCGCGGGCTCCGCGCCGGCCGCTGCACCGGCTTCACCGCCTGCAACGTCGACTTCCGCCGTCCCCGCCCAACCGGCCGCCGCCGAACCCGCGCAGCCGACCGGCGCCGCCGCGTCGACGAAGGCTTATGCGCCGACGACGCCACAGGTCCGCTACGGCAATGCGATCGCATTCCGCACGCTGTTGCCGTCGCCGCTGCTCGAGCAGCTCACCGCGAACGAATACGCGCAGATCGTACAGGCGGCCGCCGACAGCAACCGCCTGCTGCCCGCGAACCAGCCGCGCGTGAAGCGCCTGCGCGCGATCGTCGCGAAGCTCGCGCCGTATTCGGTGAAGTGGAACGATCGCGTGAAGAACTGGGCGTGGGACGTGAACGTGATTCGCTCGCGCGACATCCGCCTGACCTGCCTGCCGGGCGGCAAGGTGCTCGTGTACGGCGGCCTGCTCGACCGCATCCGGCTGAACGACGACGAGCTCGGCGTGCTGGTCGCGCACGGCATCGCGCACGCGCTGCGCGAACATGCGCGCAGCAACTTCAGCGCGGCATCGCAAACTTCGCTGCGCGCCGCCGCGCTGCCGCCGCTGTTCGGCGTCGGCGATCCGCTGCCGCAGGCGCTGAACCTCGGCGAGCGCCTGCAGTCGCTTCACTACGACCCGACCGACGAGACCGAAGCCGACGTCATCGGCGGCGACATCGCCGCACGCGCGGGCTTCGATCCGCGCGCGGCGATCACGCTGTGGGACAAGCTCGCGGTCGCGACGCGCGCGAACAAGGCAACGGGCTTCATCTACACGCACCCGTACAGCACCGCGCGGCGCCAGGATCTGTTGAACCGGCTGCCGGACCTGATGCCGCTGTACGCGAAGGCGATCGGCAAGCACGTCGATACGCTGCCCGACTACGCGGGCATCAGCGCGCAGCGGCGCAAGGTCGTGCGGCGCGCCGGTTGACGCCGGACGCTACGCGTCCGTATCGACCACGGCCAGGCGGACCCCGCTTTCGCGCATCCAGCGCACTTCGTCACCGGGACTGCGGCCGAACAGCCGCTTGAACTCGCGACTGAACTGCGACGCGCTCGCATAGCCGACGCGCGCGGCCGCCGTACCGGCGCCGACGCCGTCCTGCACCATCATCAGCCGCGCCTGGTGCAAGCGTGCGGCCTTCACGTACTGCATCGGCGACGTCGCCGTCACGTGCTTGAACTGCGCGTGGAACACCGCGAGGCTCATCCCGGCCTCGCGCGCGAGCGTCTCCACATCGAGGTCGGCCTTCAGGTCCGCATGGATGCGCCGCAGCGCCTTCGCGACGCGGCCGAAGTGATGCTGCTGCACGAGCGCCGCGCGGATCGCGTCGCCCTGCGCGCCCGTCAGCACGCGATACGCGATCTCGCGCATGATCGCCGGCCCCAGCACGCGCGTGTCGTGCGGCGAAGCCAGCGCTTCGAGCAACCGCACGACCGCGTCGGCCAGCGGCGCGTCGAGCGGCGTCGAATAGACACCGAGCGGCTCGCTCGCGGCCGCGCCGAGCGTCTCGTCGAGCAGGATCGCGAGCTCGGCGATCACCGCGAGGTCGACGCGGATCGAGATTGCGAGAAACGGCTCGTCCATGCTCGCGAAGGTCTCGCACTCGAACGGCAGCGGCACCGACAGCACCAGGTACTGCTGCGCGTCGTACACGAACGAACGGCCGCCGAGATAACCGAGCTTGCGCCCCTGGCACACGACGATGATGCTCGGTTCGTACAGCACGGGCATGCGCGGCGCGGGACGGCTCACGCGAAAAAAGCGAACGCCATCGAGCGCCGCGAGCGTGTCACCCTCGTTAGGCGCGAGGCGCGTGTGCAGCTCGATCATGCGGCGCTGCACATGGTCGCCCGCATCGGCAAAAAGGGGCTGGAAGCTCATCGGCGTGGTCCTGTCCGGCAAGAGAATCTGGCTCGCAATGTAGCACCTTGAATGCGTTTTGACGGGCGTTCGCGTGCAATTCGAGAGGAATAGGCAAATCTTCCAGACCTTCGTGTATTTCGCTGCGCCGCCGCTCTCCTTACGATGACGTCCTGCCTCGCCGCATCGCCACATGGTGCGACGGCAGTTCGTTTCGCCGGAAGTTTTTCCCGGACAAGGAGCCCCCTGCATGAGCACCACCTACGCTTACGCGGCAACCGATTCGCAGTCGCCGCTCGCCCCGTTCGAATTCCAGCGTCGCGCGCTGCGCGATCTCGACGTCCAGATCGACGTCCTCTACTGCGGCGTCTGCCACTCGGACCTGCACCAGGCGCGCAACGAATGGCGCAACACGATCTACCCGGTCGTGCCGGGCCATGAAATCGTCGGCCGCGTGACCGCGACCGGCCCGCAGGTCTCGCGCTTCAAGGTCGGCGAGCTGGTCGGCGTCGGCTGCCTCGTCGATTCGTGCCGCACCTGCCCGAGCTGCGCCGACGGCCTCGAGCAGTATTGCGAGAACGGCTTCGTCGGCACCTACAACGGCCAGGATCGCGTGACGGGCGACGTCACGTTCGGCGGCTACTCGACGCAGCTCGTCGTCGACGAGGCATTCGTGCTGCGCGTGCCCGAGACGCTCGACCCGGCCGGCGCCGCGCCGCTCCTGTGCGCAGGGATCACGACCTACTCGCCGCTGCGGCAGTGGAACGTCGGCCCCGGCAAGAAGGTCGGCATCGTCGGCCTTGGCGGCCTCGGCCACATGGGCGTGAAGCTGGCGCGCGCGATGGGTGCGCACGTCGTGCTGTTCACGACGTCGCCGTCGAAGATCGAGGACGGCAAGCGCGTCGGCGCGCACGAAGTCGTGATCTCGAAGGACGAAGCGCAGATGAACGCGCACCTGAACAGCTTCGACTTCATCCTGAACACGGTCGCCGCGCAGCACGACCTGAACCCGTTCCTGCACCTGCTGAAGCGCGACGGCACGATGACGCTCGTCGGTGCGCCGGAGCACGATCACCCGTCGCCGCAGGTGTTCAACCTGATCTTCAAGCGCCGCCGCCTCGCGGGCTCGCTGATCGGCGGGATCGCGGAAACGCAGGAGATGCTCGACTTCTGCGCGGAGCACGGGATCACGTCGGATATCGAGACGATTCCGATGCAGCAGATCAATGCCGCTTACGAGCGGATGCTGAAGAGCGACGTGAAGTACCGGTTCGTGATCGACATGGCGTCGATCAAGCAGTAAGCGCCGCCGGGCGGCTCGCACGCTCGCCGCCCCAAACGGAACGGGCCGCATGTTCGACATGCGGCCCGTTCTGCATCCGGCGACCGGAGGGTTCGACCGCTACGCGCAACGCGTAGCGCAGAAGATCACTTCTTGTAGTCGTAGTCGATCGTCAGCGGCGCGTGATCGCTGAACTTGATGTCCTTGAAGATCGACGTGCTTTTCGCGGTGCCGGCCACGCCCGGCGTCGCGATCTGGTAGTCGATCCGCCACCCGACGTTCTTCGCGTATGCCTGGCCGCGGTTGCTCCACCACGTGTACTGCTCGGCGCGCGGGTCGAGCGTGCGGAACACGTCGACATAGCCGACATCGTCGAACAGCTTCGTGAGCCACTCGCGCTCTTCCGGCAGGCAGCCCGAGTTCTTCTGGTTGCTCTTCCAGTTCTTGATGTCGATTTCCTTGTGGACGATGTTCACGTCGCCGCACAGGATCACCTCGCGCTTCTTCTTGAGCTGAGCGAGGTGCGGCATGAATTCGTCCATGAAACGGTACTTCGCCTGCTGGCGTTCTTCGCCGCTCGAGCCGGACGGCACGTACACCGACACGACCGACAGCTTGCCGTAGCGCGCCTCGACATAGCGACCTTCGGTATCGAATTCGCTGCTGCCGAAACCGATGATCACGTCATCGGGCTCGCGGCGGCTGTACACGCCCGCGCCGCTGTAGCCCTTCTTCTCGGCGTGGTGGAAATAGCTCTTGAAGCCGTGCGGCTCGACGAATTCGGCCGGCAGGTCGTCGGCCGAGACCTTGATTTCCTGCACGCACACGCAATCGGCGTTCTGTTCGCCGAGCCATTCGAAGAAGCCCTTCTTCGCGGCGGAGCGGATGCCGTTCAGGTTGGCGGTAATCACTCGCATCATGTCGGATTCCGTTCAGTTCGATGTTTTACAGGGGGGCAGCTTAACGGATCTTCACGCCTTCGAGCTCGGGCTTCGGCGGCGGGAATTCCAGCTTCATGTCGGTCATCGTGCGCAGCAGCAGCTCGGCGATCATCACGTTGCGGTGCGTCTTCGAGTTTGCCGGAATCACGTACCACGGCGCATGCTCGGCGGACGTCGCGGCGAGCGCGTCGCGGTAGGCGGACTGGTACGCGTCCCAGTGCTTGCGCGCGTCGAGGTCGGAGATGTCGAACTTCCAGTGCTTGGTCGGATCGTCGATACGCGCCTGCAGCCGCTCGCGCTGCTCGTCCTTCGAGATGTGCAGGAAGCACTTGATGATCGTCGTGCCGTTCTCGACCAGCATCGTCTCGAAATCGCGGATCTGCCGGTAGCGGCGCTCGCATTCCTTCGCGTCGATCAGGTCGAGCACGCGCGGCACGAGCACGTCTTCATAGTGGCTGCGGTTGAAGATCGCGAGCTCGCCCGCGGCCGGCACCTGCGCATGCACGCGCCACAGGAAGTCGTGCGCGGCCTCGATCGGCGTCGGCGCCTTGAACGGCACGACGCGCAGGCCGAGCGGATCGACCTCGCGGAACACCGCGCGCACGGTGCCGTCCTTGCCGCTGGTATCCATCCCCTGCAGCACGAGCAGCACGCGCTTCTTCTGCTGCGTGTGCAGGCGCTCCTGCTGCACGTCGAGCTCGGTCGACACGGCCGACAGCCGTTCGCGGTCGTCGTCCTTCGAACCGGACGAGAACGGCTTCGCGGCCGGGTCGAACGCATCGAGCTTGAATGCTGCGGCTTCCTTCTCACGCGTGCTGTAAGGCACGCGGAAATCGTCGAGCGCGGGTTGTTTCGCCATTCGTTCCTCCGTTGAACGCTGTGGTGCATACGATAACGCATCCACCAAACGCAACGGGCCGCCCCGAACTGGTTCGGGGCGGCCCGTCGTCAAGCGCGGTTCAGACGCGCGCTCATGCTCAGCCGAGCTTCTTCTTCAACAGTTCGTTGACCTGCTGCGGATTGGCCTTGCCCTTCGTTGCCTTCATTGCCTGGCCGATCAGCGCGTTGAACGCCTTCTCCTTGCCCGCGCGGAATTCCTCGACCGACTTCGCGTTCGCCGCGAGCACCTCGTCGATGATCGCTTCCAGCGCGCCGGTGTCGGAGATCTGCTTCAGGCCCTTCGCGTCGATGATGCGGTCGGCCGCGCCTTCGTCGTCCGCCTTCTCGTCCCAGATCGTCGCGAAGATTTCCTTCGCGATCTTGTTCGAGATGGTGCCGTCGGCGATGCGCTGCAGCAACAGCGCGAGCTGCGCGGCCGACACCGGGATCGCGTCGATCTCGATGCCGTCGCGGTTCAGCTGCGACGATACGTCGCCCATCAGCCAGTTCGCGGCGATCTTCGCGTTCGCCGCACCGACCTTCGCGACCACGGACTCGAAGTACGCGGCCATCGCCTTGCTCGACGTCAGCACGCCCGCGTCATACGCGGACACGCCGTACTGCTCGACGAAGCGCTGCTGGATCACGGCCGGCAGCTCGGGCATGCCGGACTGCACGCGCTCGATCCAGTCCTGGCCGATCACGAGCGGCATCAGGTCGGGGTCGGGGAAGTAGCGGTAATCGTGCGCGTCTTCCTTGCTGCGCATCGAACGCGTCTCGCGCTTGTCCGGATCGTAGAGGCGCGTTTCCTGCACGACTTCGCCGCCGTCCTCGATCAGCTCGATCTGGCGACGCACTTCGAAATTGATCGCTTCCTCGAGGAACCGGAACGAGTTCAGGTTCTTGATTTCCGCGCGCGTGCCGAACTTCTCCTGGCCGACCGGGCGCACCGACACGTTCGCGTCGCAGCGGAACGAGCCTTCCTGCATGTTGCCGTCGCAGATGCCGAGCCACACGACGAGCCCGTGCAGCGCCTTCGCGTAGGCAACCGCCTCGGCCGCGCTGCGCATTTCCGGCTCGGTGACGATCTCGAGCAGCGGCGTGCCCGCGCGGTTCAGGTCGATCCCCGTCATCCCGGCGAAGTCTTCATGCAGCGACTTGCCGGCGTCTTCCTCAAGGTGCGCGCGGGTCAGGTTGACCGTCTTCTCGTACGCTGCCTTGCCGGCCTTCTCGTTGGCGGGTACCTGGATCGTGATCTGGCCGCCCTGCACGACCGGAATCTCGTACTGGCTGATCTGATAGCCCTTCGGCAGATCGGGGTAGAAATAATTCTTGCGCGCGAAGATGCTGCGCGGCGCGATGGTCGAGCCGATCGCGAGGCCGAAGCGGATCGCCCGCTCGACCGCGCCGCGGTTCAGCACCGGCAGCACGCCCGGCAGCGCCAGGTCGACCGGGCACGCCTGCGTGTTCGGCTCGGCGCCGAACTGCGTCGGCGCGCCCGAGAAAATCTTCGAGACGGTCGACAGTTGCGCGTGCGTCTCGAGACCGATAACGACTTCCCATTGAGTAGCCATGCTTACACCCCTGCCGGAACTTGCTTGTGCCAGTCGGTCGCGCGCTGGAACGCATCCGCGACCTGCAGCATCCGGGCTTCGTTGAAATAGTTGCCGATGATCTGCAGGCCGACCGGGCGCTTCGCGTTCGCACCCGCGCCGAAGCCGCACGGCACGCTCATGCCGGGCAGGCCGGCGAGGCTCACCGACAGCGTGTAGATATCCGCGAGATACATCTGCACCGGATCGTCGCCCTTCGAACCGAGATCCCATGCGACCGTCGGCGAGGCCGGGCCCATGATCACGTCGCAGGACTTGAACGCTTCCTGGAAGTCATTCGCGATGATGCGGCGGATCTTCTGCGCCTGCAGGTAGTACGCGTCGTAGTAGCCGTGCGACAGCACGTACGCGCCGACCAGAATCCGGCGCTTCACCTCGGGGCCGAAGCCTTCGGCGCGCGACTTCTTGTACATGTCGAGCAGGTCGCCGTACTGCGCTGCGCGGTGGCCGAAGCGCACGCCGTCGAAACGCGACAGGTTCGACGAGGCTTCCGCCGGCGCGATCACGTAGTACACGGGGATCGAAAGTTCCGTCTTCGGCAGCGACACCGGCACGAGCGTCGCGCCGAGCGCTTCATACTGCTTGAGTGCCGCGTCGATCGTCGCGCGCACGTCGTCGGCGAGACCTTCGCCGAAATATTCGTTCGGCAAACCGATGCGCAGGCCCGCGAGCGGCTTGCCCGCGTCGTTGCCGGCTGCCCACGGCTGGCCGAGATGGCGCGTGAAATCCTCGTCGTCACGCTCGAGGCTCGTCGAGTCGCGCTCGTCGAAGCCGGCCATCGCGTTCAGCAGCAGCGCGCAGTCGGACGCGCTCTGCGCCATCGGGCCGCCCTGGTCGAGCGACGACGCGAACGCGATCATCCCGTAGCGCGACACGCGGCCGTAGGTCGGCTTGATGCCCGTCACGCCCGCGAACGACGCGGGCTGGCGGATCGAGCCGCCGGTGTCGGTGCCGGTCGCGGCCGGCGCGAGGCGTGCGGCGACGGCGGCCGAGCTGCCGCCCGAGCTGCCGCCCGGCACCGCGTTCGTGTCCCACGGGTTCTTCACCGCGCCGAACGCCGAATTCTCGTTCGACGAGCCCATCGCGAACTCGTCCATGTTGGTCTTGCCGAGCGTGACCATGCCGGCCGCCTGCAGGCGGGCGACGACGGTCGCGTCGAACGGGCTCTCGTAATTCGCGAGCATCTTCGAGCCGGCGGTCGAGTGCCAGCCGCGCGTGACGAACACATCCTTGTGCGCGATCGGCAGGCCGGTGAGCGCGCCGCCCGCGCCGCGCGCGAGCTCCGCGTCGGCGGCTTTCGCCTGCGCGAGGGTCAGATCGGCATCGACGTGGACGAACGCGTTCAGGTCGCGCGCGGCATCGATCCGTTTCAGGTAGTGCTGCGCGAGCTCGACGGCCGAGCATTCCTTGGCGGCGAGCGCGGCGCGCAGTTCGGTCAGGCTTTTTGCGTGCATTGAGTGGTTTTCCTGGGAATTCTGGGTGGCGCGCGGCGCGAACGCGGCGGCGCGCTTGTCATCGAATGCTTACTCGATCACCTTCGGCACAAGATAGAGGCCGTCCTGGACGGCCGGCGCCGGACGCTGGTTGTCGTCGCGATTGACGACTTCCGTCACGGCGTCGTCGCGCAGGCGTTGCGCGACTTCCTGGATCTGTTCGATCGGGTGGGCGAGCGGCGCGATGCCGGCGGTGTCGACCGCCTGCATCTGCTCGACGAGGCCGAAGAGTTCATTGAGCTGGCCGAGCATGTGCTCGGCGTCGGCGTCGGCCATTTCGAGTCGCGCCAGGTGCGCGATGCGTTTCACATCGGTCAGGGTCAGGGCCATGCGATCACCGGAAAAACAAGGCTGCGCAGCGCATCAAAAGCAGCACTGCGGCGGGGGGTTGGAGGGTGCGATCCCACCCTCAAAAATCGGGACCGAAGCGGCAAAAATACCGCCCGTTTCGATTCAAATACCGTGAAATTATAAGGTATCATTACGCGTTCGACCCAAACCCGGCAGCCTTTTCCCGCACCGTTTCGCCTCGCTTCGGCAAGCCGTGCGTGCATCGTGCGATCCCCGGTAGACATCACTCGCAGCTTCGTGCGCCGCGGCGGCCGCTTCCGCCACGCTTCCCGAGGCTGTTATTTTTTCCGCTGCCGCCCTCAGCGCTCGCTATGCAGGGCCGGCCCAGAGCGAAACAGGATTCTGAATGTTCGGTTTTTTGCGCAGCTACTTCTCCAACGATCTCGCGATCGACCTCGGCACCGCAAACACCCTGATCTACATGCGCGGCAAGGGCATCGTGCTCGATGAGCCGTCCGTCGTGTCGATCCGCCAGGAAGGCGGCCCCAACGGCAAGAAGACGATCCAGGCGGTCGGCAAGGAAGCCAAGCAGATGCTCGGCAAGGTGCCGGGCAACATCGAGGCGATCCGCCCGATGAAGGACGGCGTGATCGCCGACTTCACCGTCACCGAGCAGATGATCAAGCAGTTCATCAAGACGGCCCACGAGTCGCGCATGTTCTCGCCGTCGCCGCGCATCATCATCTGCGTGCCGTGCGGCTCGACCCAGGTCGAGCGCCGCGCGATCAAGGAAGCCGCGCACGGTGCCGGCGCATCGCAGGTCTACCTGATCGAGGAGCCGATGGCGGCCGCGATCGGCGCGGGCCTGCCGGTGTCGGAAGCTACCGGCTCGATGGTCGTCGACATCGGCGGCGGCACGACCGAAGTCGGCGTGATCTCGCTCGGCGGCATCGTGTACAAGGGTTCGGTCCGCGTCGGCGGCGACAAGTTCGACGAGGCGATCGTCAACTACATCCGCCGCAACTACGGGATGCTGATCGGCGAGCAAACCGCCGAGGCAATCAAGAAGGAAATCGGCTCCGCGTTCCCGGGTTCCGAAGTCAAGGAAATGGAAGTGAAGGGCCGCAACCTGTCGGAAGGCATTCCGCGCAGCTTCACGATCTCCAGCAACGAAATCCTCGAAGCGCTGACCGATCCGCTGAACCAGATCGTGTCGTCGGTGAAGATCGCGCTCGAACAGACGCCGCCGGAACTCGGCGCCGACATCGCCGAACGCGGGATGATGCTGACGGGCGGCGGTGCGCTGCTGCGCGACCTCGATCGCCTGCTGGCGGAAGAAACCGGCCTGCCGGTGCTCGTCGCGGAAGATCCGCTCACCTGCGTCGTACGCGGTTCGGGCATGGCGCTCGAGCGCATGGACAAGCTGGGCAGCATCTTCTCGTACGAGTGATCGTCTAAGCTGTTTCGTTGATATGACGCACCCGCGGCGTGGCCGGATCGCTCGTTTAGAACGAACCGCCGCGCCGTTTGCGCGTCTGAGCATCATTTAACCGATCACACGCGCCCGGCGCCGACCATGGAATACAGTCCGCCGCCCCTCTTCAAGCAAGGTCCGCCCGCGCTCGCGCGGCTCATCTTCTTCGTTGCCCTCGCCATCGCGCTCCTCGTGTCGGACGCGCGCTTCAGCACGCTCGAAATCGTTCGCGGCGTGCTCGGTACCGTGCTCTATCCGCTGCAGCGCGCCGCGCTCGTGCCGCGCGACCTGTTCATGGGCGCGGCCGACATCGCCGTCACCGGCGCGTCGCTGCGCCACGAGAACGACGATCTCCGCAAGCGCAACCTGCAGCTGTCCACGCAGGCCAACCAGGCCGCCGTGCTCTCGCAGGAAAACGCGCATCTGCGTGCGGTGCTCGAGCTGCGCCAGCACATCGCGACGCAATCGACGCCGGTCGAGATCCAGTACGACACGAGCGATCCGTTCACGCAGAAGATCGTGATCGGGCAAGGTTCGCAGCAGGGCATCCAGGGCGGCTCACCCGTCGTCAGCGAGGACGGCGTGATCGGCCAGGTCACGCGCGTGTTCCCGCTGCAGGCCGAAGTCACGCTGATCACCGACCGCGATCTCGCGATTCCCGTGCAGGTGCTGCGCACCGGCCTGCGCAGCGTGATCTACGGCACGCCGAAGGGCGATTCGCTCGACCTGCGCTTCGTGCCGACGAGCGCGGATCTCGTCGTCGGCGACGAGCTCGTCACGAGCGGCCTCGACGGCGTCTATCCGCCCGGCCTGCCGGTCGCGAAGGTCGCACGGGTCGACAAGCTCGCCGATACGGCGTTCGCGCGCGTGACCTGCGCGCCGATCGCCGCCGTGCGCGGCGCGCGCCAGATGCTCGTGCTGCATTACCAGAACGACATCCCGCCGCGCCCGGCCGAGCCTGATCCGGCCGCCGACAAGAACGCGAAGGGCAAGAAGGGCGCGAAAGCCGCCGCGAAGGGCGAGAAGGCCGACAAGGCTGACGCAAGTGCGAAGCCGGCCGCCGCGGCCCAGCCCGGCGCCAAGCCGGCGCCTGCCGCTCCGGCCAAGCCCGCCGCCGCGCCCGCGAAGCCCGCGGCCGGGCAACCAGGAGCCCAGCGATGAATCGCCCGCAATACATCCTGCAGCCGGTCAATCCGTACTTCATCGTCTTCAGCCTCGCCGCCGCGTTCCTGCTGAACCTGATGCCGTGGGGCCGCCTGCCCGGCGTGCCCGACTTCGTCGCGCTCGTGGTGCTGTTCTGGAACATCCACCAGCCGCGCAAGGTCGGGATGGGCGTCGCGTTCGCGCTCGGCATCCTGATGGACGTGCATGACGCGGGGCTGCTCGGCGAGCATGCGCTCGCGTATACGCTGCTGTCGTACGGCGCGATCACGATCCACCGTCGCGTGCTGTGGATGCCGATTGGCGTGCAGGTGCTGTACGTCACGCCGCTGCTGGTCGTCGCGCAGCTCGTCCCGTTCGTGATCCGCCTTGTGATGGGCGCCGCGTTCCCGGGCTGGCGCTACCTGGTCGACGGTTTCGTCGAGGCCGCGCTCTGGCCGATCGCGAGCCACCTGCTGCTGATGCCGCAACGCCGCCCGGTCGATCCGGACGATACGCGCCCCATCTGAGCCAGGGGCCCGCCTTGAACACCCGCCGCCTCCACGCCCGCCGCGCGCCGCGCTCCGGGGCGGCACCTCGCCCGCACCCGCACGCCGTGCGCGGGCCAGATCGATCGTAACCGCATGACCGAATTCAACGACACCCAACAGCAGCTCTCGAAGTTCCGCTTGCGCGTCGCGGCAGCGGGCATCTTCGTGTTCGTCTGCTTCGGGCTGCTCGCGAGCCGCTTCTTCTACCTGCAGTTGATGCAGCATGGCAAATACGCGCTGCAGGCCGAGGAAAACCGCATCTCGGTCGCGCCGATCGTGCCGAACCGCGGGATCATCACCGACCGCAACGGCGTGATCCTCGCGAAGAACTACTCGGCCTATACGCTCGAAATCACGCCGTCGAAGCTCGACGACACGCTCGACAACACGATCGACAAGCTGTCCGAGATCATCCCGATCGACGCACGCGACCGCCGCCGCTTCAAGAAGCTGCAGGAAGACTCGAAGAACTTCGAGAGCCTGCCGATCCGCACGCGGCTCACCGACGCGGAAGTCGCGCGCTTCACCGCGCAGCGCTTCCGCTTCCCCGGCGTCGACGTGCGCGCGCGGCTGTTCCGCCAATATCCGCTCGGCACCACGGCCGCGCACGTGATCGGCTACATCGGCCGGATCTCGAAGCGCGACCAGGATCGCATCGACGCGATGAGCGACGACAACGACAGCGACCAGGAAAACTACGATCCGCGCCGCGACGCGAACAACTACAAGGGCACCGACTACATCGGCAAGATCGGCGTCGAGCAGAGCTACGAGACCGAGCTGCACGGGCTGACGGGCTTCGAGGAAGTCGAGGTGACGGCCGGTGGCCGGCCCGTGCGCACGCTGTCGCGCACGCAGGCGACGCCCGGCAACAACCTCGTGTTGTCGCTCGACATCGGGCTGCAGCAGGTCGCCGAGCAGGCGTTCGCCGGCAAGCGCGGCGCGCTGGTCGCGATCGAGCCGAAGACGGGCGACGTGCTCGCGTTCGTGTCGTCGCCGAGCTTCGACCCGAACTCGTTCGTCGACGGCATCGACCAGCAGACCTGGGACGAGCTGAACAGCTCGACCGACAAGCCGCTCCTGAACCGCCCGCTGCACGGCACCTACCCGCCCGGCTCGACGTACAAGCCGTTCATGGCCCTCGCCGGCCTGACGCTCGGCAAGCGCACGCCGGGCTGGGGCTTCCAGGATCCCGGCTACTTCACGTTCGGCGGCCACACGTTCCGCAACGACGTGCGCTCGGGCCAGGGCTGGGTCGACATGAACAAGGCGATCATGGTGTCGAACGACACCTACTTCTACATGCTCGCGCGCGACCTCGGCGTGAACTCGATCGCGAACTTCATGAAGCCGTTCGGCTTCGGTCAGATCACCGGGATCGACATCCAGGGCGAGGCGCGCGGGATCCTGCCGTCGACCGACTGGAAGAAGAAGGCGTTCAAGAAGGC
This sequence comes from Burkholderia sp. D-99, assembly GCF_011605345.1. Lineage (GTDB taxonomy): Bacteria > Pseudomonadota > Gammaproteobacteria > Burkholderiales > Burkholderiaceae > Burkholderia. The sequence goes on along the minus strand of NZ_JAAOXM010000009.1, from coordinate 73,131 downwards.
CGCGCAGCAGAAGTGGTTCGACGGCGAGACGATCAGCCTCGGGATCGGCCAGGGCTACAACTCGTTCACGATCCTGCAGCTCGCGCACGCAACCGCGACGCTCGCGAACAACGGCGTCGTGATGAAACCCCATCTCGTGAAGGAAATCGAGGATCCGATTTCGCGCGGGCGCCGCCTGACCGTGCCGAAGGAAAGCGAAGTGATCCCGCTCAAGCAGGCCGACATCGACGTCGTGAAGCGCGGGATGGAGAACGTGATCGAGAACCCGTCCGGCACCGCGTACAAGGTGTTCCGCGGCGCGCCGTACCTCGCCGCCGGCAAGACCGGCACCGCGCAGGTGTTCTCGCTGCAAGGCTCCAACTACAAGGGCCACCTGCTTGCCGAGCACCTGCGCGACCACGCGCTGTTCATCGCGTACGCGCCGGTCGACCATCCGCAGATCGCCGTCGCGCTGGTCGTCGAAAACGGCGGCTGGGGTGCGCAGGCCGCCGGCCCGATCGCGCGCCGCGTGCTCGACTTCTACCTCGTCGACCGCCAGAACCCGCAGAACGAGGCCGCGGCCGTGGCTGCTGCGGCGTCGGCAACCGAACCCGTCAACGCGCCGGTGATCGGCGACGCGAACAGGCCTGCTGCCGTCGCGGCCGGCTTCACGGCGCTGCCGCAACCGGTCGTGCCGACCCCGGCCAGCGCGGCGGAAGCGGCTTCGGCCGCGGCGGCCTCCGAAGCGTCGGCCGCCGCCGTCGCGGGCGCCGCCCCGTCGGCCAGCGCCGCCGCGCCGAGGGCCGCGAGCCTGCCGCCGATCCGGCGCCCGCACCGGCCACGCCGGCCCGCCAGCGACGCGCAGCCGCTCGTCGCCACGCCGCGCGACGACAACCACCGTGCGACCGCCCCCGCGAAGGCGGCGGACGCCGGCACCGCTCATTAACGGAGAAAGGCATGCAATTCGACAAGCGCGCCTGGCTCGACAAGATCAAGCAGATGTTCGCGGGCTTCGACCGCCCGCTCGCCCTCATCGTGTTCCTGCTGCTGTGCGTCGGCATCGTCACGCTGTACAGCGCGGCGATCGACATGCCGGGCCGCGTCGAGGACCAGTTGCGCAACATCCTGCTGACGTTCGTGCTGATGTGGGTGATCGCCAACATCCCGCCCACGACGCTGATGCGCTTCGCGGTCCCGCTCTACACGTTCGGGGTCGCGCTATTGGTCGCGGTCGCACTGTTCGGGATGACCAAGAAAGGCGCGAAGCGCTGGCTGAACGTCGGCGTCGTGATCCAGCCGTCGGAAATCCTCAAGATCGCGACACCGCTGATGCTCGCGTGGTACTACCAGCGCCGCGAGGGCGGGCTGCGCTGGTACGACTTCATCGCCGCGTTCGGGATCCTGCTGGTACCGGTCGGGCTGATCGCAAAGCAGCCCGACCTCGGCACCGGCCTGCTCGTATTCGCGGCCGGCTTCTTCGTGATCTACCTCGCCGGCCTGTCGTTCAAGCTGATCGTGCCGGTGCTCGTCGCAGGCGTGATCGCGGTCGGCTCGATCGCCGTGTTCGAAGAGCGCATCTGCCAGCCCGAAGTGCAGTGGCCGCTGATGCACGATTACCAGAAGCACCGCGTGTGCACGCTGCTCGACCCGACCTCCGACCCGCTCGGCAAGGGCTTCCACACGATCCAGGCCGTGATCGCGATCGGCTCGGGCGGCGTGCTCGGCAAGGGCTACCTGAAAGGCACGCAGGCGCACCTCGAGTTCATTCCGGAGAAGCACACCGACTTCATCTTCGCGGTGTTCTCCGAGGAATGGGGGCTCGTCGGCGGGCTCGTGCTGCTGACGCTGTACATGGCGCTGATCGCACGCGGGCTCTATATCGCCGCGCAGGGCGCGACGCTGTTCGGCCGCCTGCTCGCGGGCTCGCTCACGCTCGCGTTCTTCGTCTATGCGTTCGTCAACATCGGGATGGTGAGCGGCGTGCTGCCGGTCGTCGGCGTGCCGCTGCCGTTCATGAGTTATGGCGGCACGGCGCTCACGACGCTCGGCATCGCGATCGGGATGATCATGAGCGTCGGGCGGCAGCGGCGGCTGATGAAGAGCTGACCGCGCGGCACGCAGCGCAGAAAGAGAAACGGCGCCCCGGCGCCGTTTTTTTTCGACTGCGCATGGCGCACACGGCCGCATCGTGCGGTGTGGAGTGGCGCGGCCCCCGTTCACGGCGCCGGCGCGTGCGACCCTCCCGGCTCCGCGCCAGCCCCCGATGCCGGCCCCTGCGCCTTCAGCCGCGCGCTCAGCTCCTTGAATTTCAGCCCGGCCGTTTCGTCGCCCTGCGCGGCCGCCGCCGCGTAATACGCCCGTGCGATGTTCAGGTTCTGCGCGACGCCGTCGCCACCGCGCTCGTAGAACGATGCGGTCACGTACTGCGCGGTCGGCTCGCCCGCGTCGGCGGCCTGCTTGTACCAGGTGAACGCCTGCCGGTTGTCGCGCGGCGTGCCGCGCCCGTCGAGGAACTGGTTCGCGAGCGACAGCGCCGCCTGTACGTGCCCCTGCTTCGCCGCCCGCAGGAACCAGCGATGCGCTTCGGCCGGATTGCGCGCGACGAACTCGCCGTCGTCGAGCATCCGGCCGTACACGTACTGCGCATGCGACATGTTCGCGTCGGCCGCGCGCTTCAGCCAGCGCAGCCCTTCGTCTACGTTCGCCGTCACGCCTTCACCCGTCAGCAGCATCATCGCGTAGTTGAATTGCGCGAGACGGTCGCCACGCTCCGCCGCGTCGTGGAACTGCACCAGCGCCGCACGATAGTCGCCGGCGTTGTAGTCGGCGACCGCCGATTGTGTCTCGTGCGACGGATCGGGCTTCGCTTGCGGCGCGTCCTGCGCGCCGGCCGCAATACACACGCTACACACGCACCACAGGCCGAGCATCGCGCCGATCCGCCCGCGCACCCCGATCCCACCCTGCGCGCGCCCACGGCGCGCGCCGTCGCCACCGTTCATGACCGTACCTCCTGCAGCGCCTGCCGCGTTGCGCGCAACAGCCAGCTGACGTCGGCCGACAGCGAGATCATCCGGTAGCCGGCCTCGCGATACTGGCGCGCGGCCGTCGTATCGCCCGCGAAGATGCCGACCGCGACGCCGGCCCGCCTGCCGGCCGCGAGCACGCGCGCCATCGCCGTTTCGACATCCGGGTGGCGGATGTCGCCGAGATGCCCGAGGCTCGCCGCGAGATCGGCCGGGCCGACGAACAGGCAGTCGATGCCGGGCAGCACCGCAATCCGCTCGACTTCGTCGACGCCGCGCGCCGATTCGATCTGCACGATCACCGCGACCTGCGCGTTCGCCGTCTGCACGTAATCGCGGCGCATCCCGAACGCCGCCGCGCGCACCATGCCCGCGACACCGCGCAGCCCATCCGGTGATTCGGGCGACGGATAGCGCGTCAGCCGCACCGCGTGCGCGGCATCGTCGGGCGTCTCGATGCATGGAAACATCAGCGTGCGCGCGCCCGCGTCGAGCGCGCGCTTCACGAGCCACGGCTCGCGCGCCGGCACGCGCACGACCGGTTCGCTCGGCAGATGGGCGGCTGCGATCGCGCGCAACTGCGATGCAACATCGCGGCTGTCGTTCGGCGCGTGCTCCATGTCGATGCAGAGCCAGTCGTAGCCGGCATGCGCGAGCGCTTCCGCGGCCGAGTCGCTGCCGAGCGACAGCCACAGGCCGTACAGCGGCTCGTCGCCGTCGCGCAGACGTTGTTTGAGGGAATTGGTGAGCGTGCTCATCGATACGGCCTCCTGGACGGAACGGCAATCGAACGGGACAAGCAACGGGCAAGGCGGAGCGCGGCATGCCGGGCAGCGAAGCACGGCGGCGCCAGGACCAGGCCCTGGAACCTTGGTCGGCCGTGGGCGGCCGATCTGACAGCGCCGGCCGCGCGACGGCGCACGGCTGCGTTTTTCGGCGCCACGCAACGATCATAGCGCGGCGTTACGCGGAATGTGGGAACGGCGGGGAGCGAGGCGGGACGAAGCCGCGAGGTGCAGCTTCAGGCAGCCCGCGCCGGCTGGCGGGGCTGCAGGAATGGCGGGATCAGCGGCCGGGCTGGCGCTCGACGTCGGCCCAGCAGTTCGGCGTTTCGTACAGGCGCACGCGCTCGAGCCGCAGGTTCACGCCGTAGTGCGCGTCGTACACGCTCGCGAGGATATCGAACGCGATCGCCGCGAGATTCTCGACGGTCGGGATCCGGTCGATCACGACCGTCTTGTGGTCGGCCATCTGCTCGAGGAACGAGCGCACGACATCGTCGCGAGCGTAGACCAGGAACGCGTGGTCCCACTTGCCGACCAGGTGCTCCATCGCGAGCGCCTTCACGTCGGCGAAATCCATCACCATGCCGCGGTCGGGCGCCCCCTCGGTATCGACGAGATCGCCGCGCAGCGTGACTTCGAGCACGTAGCGATGACCATGCAGGTTCCGGCACTGGCTGCGGTGATCGGGAATGCGGTGGCCCGCGTCGAATTCGAGTTTTCGGGTAATCAGCACGATGTCAAAAGCCGTGGCTCAGGGAATGTTCAGATATTTGTGGGTCTGCATCGACAGCCGCCACTGCGGATGACGCTTGCACCAGTCGATCGCGAGCTTCGTATTGAGGTCGCGCGACGGGCCGTCCATGGGCTGCACGAGGAAATACTCGAAGTCGAGCTTCGCGTAGTCAGCCAGCCGCTGGTTGTCCTGCGGGATCACGACCTTCAGCTCGTTGCCCTTCGTGACGACGAGCGGCGCATCGGCCTTCGGGCTCACGCAGATCCAGTCGATCGATTCGAGCACCGGCAGCGAGCCGTTGGTCTCGATCGCGATCTCGAAGCCCGCCGCGTGCAGCGCATCGACGAGCGGCTGGTCGAGTTGCAGCATCGGCTCGCCGCCCGTGCAAACGACGAAGCGGTGCGCCTCGCCCTCCGGCCACAGGCCGGCGATCGTCGCGACGAGTGCCTCGGCGTCCTTGAACTTGCCGCCGTTCTCGCCGTCGGTGCCGACGAAGTCGGTATCGCAGAAGCGGCACACGGCCTCCGCACGATCTTCTTCGCGGCCCGACCACAGGTTGCAGCCGGCGAACCGGCAGAACACGGCCGGCCGGCCCGCGTTCGCGCCCTCGCCCTGCAACGTGTAGAAAATTTCCTTGACCGCGTAAGTCATCGTCCTTCGTCCGGCTCGCGCCGCTCGTTATCGATCAGAATCCGTCATCCATCCAGCGCTGCCGGCGCATCCGCGTCACAGCGGCGCTTCGGTCACCCGCTCGCCCTTCAGGTAAGCCTCGTAGCCGCGCTTGCGCAGCTTGCAGGCCGGGCATTCGCCGCAGCCGAAGCCCCAATCGTGCAATTCCGCGCGCTCGCCCACGTAGCACGTGTGCGTCTCGACGCGGATCAGTTCGACGAGCGCTTCGCCGCCGAGCTGCTCGGCGAGCTGCCAGGTCTGCGCCTTGTCGAGCCACATCAGCGGTGTCTCGAGCACGACGCGCGTGTCCATCCCGAGATTCAGCGCGACCTGCAGCGCCTTCATCGTGTCGTCGCGGCAGTCGGGGTAGCCCGAAAAGTCGGTCTCGCACATCCCGCCGACCAGCACGCGCAGCCCGCGGCGATAGGCGATCGCCGCGGCGATCGTCATGAACATCAGGTTGCGGCCCGGCACGAACGTGTTCGGCAAGCCGTTCGCCGCCGTCTCGATCTCGATCGTGCGCGTCATCGCGGTATCGCTGATCGCGCCGAGCACCGACAGGTCGATCATGTGATCGTCGCCGAGCCGGTCCGACCACGCGGGAAACCGGCTCTTCAGCGCTTCGCGAACGCCTTCGCGACATTCAAGCTCGACGCGGTGGCGCTGGCCGTAATCGAAGCCGAGCGTCTCGACCGTCTGGTAGCGTTCGAGTGCCCATGCCACGCACGTGGCCGAGTCCTGCCCGCCGGAAAACAACACGAGCGCGCCGTCTTTAGCGTCTGTCCGAATCACCGTGATACTCCGTGAATGTGTAGGCTCGCGTCGCGCTGCGCCCCGGGGCCGGCTGCCGCCGGGCGGCCCGACGCGTGCCGGCCTGGGCCGGCTCGACCAGTATAGGCAGCGCAGTCGGCCGCGAACGCGGCCAGGCGCTTATACCGCCCATCGCGCGGCATCGTTGCCGCGCGCCACGGCGGCGCCACGCTGGCAGCCTGCCGTGCGCATGAAGCGATGCGCTAAGTTATTGAGCGGACACGGATTTTATCATGCCCTCGCGAATACTGCCGGGCATGCCGCCCCACGCGCTCATCACGCAAACCCCACCACAAACGAAAAACCCCAAGAACCTTCCGATTCTTGGGGTTTTAATTCTGGTGGCCTGGGACGGAATCGAACCATCGACACGCGGATTTTCAATCCGCTGCTCTACCAACTGAGCTACCGGGCCAACGAAGAATGAAAGTATATCGAGCTATTCGTACCTGAGCAAGCGCTTTCGCAAAATATTTTATACGGCGCCTTCGGACGGCTTCTTGCCGAGCTCGACACCGAGCTGCTTGAGCTTGCGATACAGGTGCGTGCGCTCGAGGCCCGTCTTCTCCGCGACGCGCGTCATGCTGCCGTTTTCGCGCGCGAGGTGATATTCGAAGTACGCGCGCTCGAACGCATCGCGCGCTTCACGCAACGGGATGTCGAACGGGATCGCTGCCGTCTGCCCAGCGAGGCCGAGTGCCGAGGCCATGTCGTCGCCAAGCGTCGGCAGCGCGGCTGCGGACGCGACCGCCGCGGGCCCCGCCGCCTGCCCTGCACCGGCCTTCGCCGCCGCGTTCGCGGACACCGGCGCCGCACCGCGTGCGAGACCGTGCTCGACGGACTTCAGCAGCTTCTGCAGCGCGATCGGCTTCTCGAGGAAATCGAGCGCGCCGATCTTCGTCGCCTCAACGGCCGTATCGATCGTCGCGTGCCCGGACATCATGATCACGGGCATCGTCAGCAGCCCCTGCGCCGCCCACTCCTTGAGCAACGTCACGCCGTCGGTATCGGGCATCCAGATATCGAGCAGCACGAGATCGGGCGCCTGATTCAACCGGTATTCCCGCGCGGCCTGCGCGTTCTCCGCCGCCTCGACGACATGTCCTTCATCGCTGAGGATCTCCGAGAGCAATTCCCGGATGCCCATTTCATCATCTACCACCAGGATGGTTGCCATTTACGCTGCCTTTGTCTGCTCACTTGCTTTTGTCTTGGCGGGGGCCGTCCCGTCCTGCACGCCCGATTCGGCGCCTGGCGCATCGCTCGCCATCTGCAGGAACAGAATCGACACTTGCGCACCCTCGACGGTCTCGCCGTGCATGCGATTGCGCAGATCGATCCGCGCACCGTGCTCATCGACGATTTTCTTGACCGTGGCCAACCCCAGCCCCGTGCCCTTCGCCTTCGTCGTCACATAAGGCTCGAACGCGCGGGTCAGGATGCGCGCCGGAAAACCGGGCCCGTTATCGGACACGGTGAGACGTACCGCGACGCGCGTTTTGCCCTCGGCGTCGGGATCGCCATATTCTACTGTCTTGGTTTCGATCAACACACGTGGATGCGCTGACTCCGAGACCGAATCCTGCGCATTCTGCAGCAGGTTATGAATCACCTGGCGCAGTTGCGTCGCGTCACCGCGAATCACCGGCAGCGACGGCGCGAGCTCGGCGACGATCGGGCTCTTGCCTTCGCCCACGCCGTACAGCCCGAGCACCTCGCTCGCCAGTTCGTTCAACTGCAGGTTCGCGAGCACCGCCGGCGGCGTGCGCGCGTACTCGCGGAAATCGTCGACCATGCGCTTCATCGCGGCCACCTGGTTGACGATCATCGTCGCGCCACGCTTGAGCACATCGGCGTCGGACGGTGCGAGCTTGTCGGACAGCTTCATCTGCAACCGCTCCGCCGACAGCTGAATCGGCGTCAGCGGATTCTTGATCTCGTGCGCGAGCCGGCGCGCGACCTCGCCCCACGCGACCGAACGCTGCGCGGAGATCACGTCGGAAATATCGTCGAACACGACGACGTAACCGGACGTCTGCGGATCGTCGGCCTGCCCCTCGATCGTCGACACGAGGCGCGTGCCGCGCACGAGCAGCGTCAGCGGATCGGCTTCGCCCGGCACCTCGATCGCGAACTGCTGCTGCCAGTGGCCGCGATCGCCGCTGCCGCCATCGGACGCTGCCTCGCGATCGGCGAACGCCTTGCGCACCATCGCGCCGAACCCGGCGGCCACGCCGATCCGGTCGAGCGTCGCGCCGATCAGCGCGTTGAACGGCTGCCGGAAGATCCGCTCGGCGCCGCGATTGGCCGTCGTCAGCCGGAACTGGCGGTCGAGCACGAACACGCCGGCCGTCAGGTTTGCGAGGATGCTCTCGAGATACGTCTTCGAATGCTCGAGCGCGACGCGGTTCTTCTCGACCGCGAGCCGCGCCTCGGACAACTGGCGCGTCATCGCGTTGAACGACTGCGTGAGGAAGCCGAGCTCGTCGCGCGTCTTGATCTCGCGCTTCGGCGTGTAGTCGCCTTCCGTGACCTCCTTCGTGCCCTGCGCGAGCAGGAACAGCGGCCTCGCGAGCTGCTGGCCGAGCGCGAGCGCGAGCATCATCGCGATGAAGGTCGCGAGGAACAGCGCGAGCGTCAGCGTGCCGATGTACATCTTGCGCAGCCCGGTGCGGCCGAGCGCCTTTTCCTGATACTCGCGATACGCGCGCTGTACGGCGTCCGCGTTGTGGGCGAGGGTGGGCGGCACCGGCTGCGTGAGCTGCAGGAAGCGTTCCGCCGGCTGCAGCAGCGATGTCGTTGCATCGGGAATCGGCCGCACGACACGCAATCGCAGCGCCCCCTTCGCGCCGTGCGCGCGCGGATCGCCGTCGACTTCGCCTTCGATCGCCGCGTACGCGCCATGCTCGCGCGCCTGGCTCAACATCAGCGACGTCGGCAGGTCGTCCGGAATCAGCGCCGCGAAATTGCCCGACGCCTGCGCGACGATGTGCAGCTCGGGTGCCGCACCCGAGCCGCCGCGGCCCGGCTCGACGATCGTCGCGTCCTGCACGCCGAACTGGTCGCGCAGCCGCAGCAGCGTGAGCGTCGTGCCGTTCGTGTTCGCATCGGCGCTCGCGAGCTGGTCGGACATCAGCCGCGCCTTCGTCTGCAGATCGGACAGCGATGCATCGAGCATCCCGCGGCCGAGGTTCAGGCCGGCCGTCAGTGCCGTCTCGACGTTCACGTCGAACCACGACTCGATGCTGCGCGACACGAACTGGTACGACACGATGTAGATGATCCCGCCGGGCACCACGCCGACGAGCGCGAAGAACACCGCGAGCTTCGCGAGCAGCCGCGTGCCGAACTTGCCCCTCCTCAGGCGCACGACGATCATCCCGATCAGCCCGAGCACCACGAGCAGGAACACGAGCGCGACGACGATGTTCGTCGCGTACAGCCACGAGTAGTAGCGATCGAAGAATTCGGTGTTCGCGCTCGCGGCCGCGAGCAGCACGAGCAGCAGCAGCGCGGTGAGCGCGACGGTCGAGACGATCACGCGAACGAGGAGGCTCTTCCCGCTGGCCGCGCGGCGCACTTTATTTAGCACGTTCGGTCACCGTGAAGTTGAAACGCTTCCAGTCGGACCCGAGCGTCCAGTCGCGATTGTTCACGGCATCGACCTGGAACGGCTTCGGCATCAGCGCCGTATCGAGCTGCATCCGCACCGATGCCGTGTAGGTTTCGCCCGCGCGCACCTGGTTACGATCGATCACGTGCCACGACGTGATGTGCCTGATGACTGCGAGCGCGTCCTTCAGCGACGGGAAGCCGAGCTGCAGGCCGCCCGTCGACACGCGGTACTCGCGCGTGAGCGGCTGGAACGACAGGCGGATCGTCTGCGACACCGATACCGGCTGTTCGTCGAGCCAGTACCAGCGCGCGCGGCTCAACTCGAAATCCGTCGTGAAATACACCGGAATGCCCTTGTTCACGGCATCCTCGAGGTTCGGGTTCAGCTCGAAATCGAAACGGGCGTCGAGACTCCAGCCGCTTCCGTCGGCCTGGAGCGACGCGCGCTGCACGGCGATCGACTGGGCATGCGCCGGCCGGACGACGGCCAGGCACAGCGTCAACGCGACCATCAGGACGGCCGCGAGCCGAAGTGGAAAAAGGTGTTTGATCGTCACCGTTTCTGAAACCGCGCGTAGAAAAATCCGTCGTGATCGGTGTTCTGGTCGAGTGCGCCGACGGCAGCCCCTCCCTGCACTCCGCCCGGCAGCAGCTGGCCGGGGGCGTCCAATCGTACCGCATCTTCACAGGCCGCTTCAAACCAGCGGGCCTGCAATTCGCCTTCTTCGGGGAAGACCGAACAGGTCACGTAAAGCAGTTCGCCGCCCGGTTTCACGAGCGGCCACAACGCCGACAGGATGCGGCGCTGTTCCGCGACGAGCGCCGGGATGTCGGCCTCGCGGCGCAGCCAGCGAATGTCGGGGTGCCGACGCACGATGCCGGACGCCGAGCACGGCACGTCGGCCAGGATACGATCGAACGGGCGCCCGTCGTACCACGCGCCGGGCGCACCCGCATCGCCGACGCACACGTCCGCTTCGAGCGACAGCCGCACGAGGTTCTCGCCGATCCGCGCCGCGCGCGCGGCGTCGCTTTCCAGCGCGACGACTTCCGCGTCGGCGAGTTCGAGAATATGGCCGGTCTTGCCGCCGGGCGCCGCGCACGCGTCGAGCACGCGCATGCCGTCGCGCGCGCCAAGCCATTCGGCGGCGAGCTGCGCACCGGCATCCTGCACCGACACGACGCCGTCGGCAAACCCCGGGATGCGATCAACCGGCAACGCCGACGCGAGCCGCACTGCATGCCGGCCGATCGCGGTCGCTTCGATGCCGCTCGCGCGCAGCGTATCGAGATACGCGTCGACGTTCGCGCGACGCGCATTCACGCGCAGCGTCAGCGGCCCCTGGCGCTCGCCGGCAGCGAGGATCTCCTGCCATGCGTCGGGCCATGCGCGCTTCACCGAATCGACCCACCACGCACGGTAATTCCAGCGTGCGACGACATCGTCCTGCAGCGCCGCGACGAGCGCGTCGCGCTCGCGCAGGAACCGGCGCAGCACCGCGTTGACCATCCCCTTCGCGAACGCGCATTCGCGGCGGGCGCCGATCACGGTCACGGCCTGGTCGACCACCGTGAACGCCGGATATGCGGCCTCGTCCGCCGGGTCGAGCAGCAGCGCAAACGCGCCGGCAAGTACTGCCTGCACGTGCGCGGGCGGCGCCTTGCTGACGAGCCGGCCGATCAGCCAGTCCGCGCTGCCGAGGCGGCGCATCGTCCGGTACGCGACGTCCTGCGTCGCCCCGCGCGCGAGTGCCTGCGTATCGGGCGCCATATGCGCGAATACCGCCGAGAGTGCCGCCGGCAGCGCGGTGCCGCGTCGTACCGCATCGACCGCCTGCGCGGCCGCGTCGAGTGCGAAACCGAGCGAATCGGGCGCGAGATGCAGCGCGGACAGGCGCGCCGGGCGGCCGGAAGAAGACGGAGCGGTAGAACGGGTTCGTGTCATCGGAGCAAATTCGGCAAACAAGCGCGGCAAACAAATACGGCAAACGGCGGGATCACGGTGCTCGCATGGCCCTGCGATCCCAAACCGGGCATTGTAGCGTGCGACGCTGCAGCCCCTTTGGCCCCTTTACGGCACGCACAAATGAAACACCCCGCAGCGCAAAGCGTGCGGGGTGTCGTGGCGGCCCCCGCGCGGCAACTGCCGCGCGAGGCGCCGTGGCTTAATCGAAGCGGCCGGTACGCGCCATCTCCATCAGGCGCGCGATGCGCTCCTCGGTGGCCGGGTGCGTCGAGAACAGGTTCTGCAATCCGCCACCATGCAGCGGGTTCATGATCATCATCTGCGCAGTGGCCGGATGCGCTTCGGCCGCCTGGAACGGAATGCCTGCCGCATAGCGATGGATCTTGTCGAGCGCGGTCGCGAGCGACTGCGGATCGCCGGAAATCTGCGCGCCGCCGCGGTCGGCCTCGAACTCGCGTGCCCGCGAGATCGCCATCTGGATCAGCGCGCCGGCGATCGGTGCGAGCAGCGCGACCGCGATACCCGCGATCGGGTTGGCCGGCCGGCCGTTCTCGTCGCGCCCGCCGAAGAACATCGCGAAGTTCGCGAGCGCCGAGATCGCGCCCGCCATCGTCGCGGTGATCGTCGAGATCAGGATGTCGCGGTGCTTCACGTGTGCGAGTTCGTGCGCCATCACGCCGCGCATCTCGCGCTCCGACAGCACGCGCAGGATGCCCGTCGTCGCGGCAACCGCCGCGTGCTCGGGGTTGCGGCCCGTCGCGAACGCGTTCGGCGCATCCTCGTTGATCAGGTAGACGCGCGGCATCGGCAGGTTCGCGCGCGTGGCCAGCTCGCGCACCATCCGGTAGAACTGCGGCGCCGTGTTCTCGTCGACTTCCTGCGCGTTGTACATGCGCAGCACCATCTTGTCGGAGAACCAGTACGAGAAGAAATTCATGCCGAGCGCGAACAGCAGCGCGATCGTCATGCCGCGCGAGCCGCCGATCATCCCGCCGATCACGATGAACAGGGCCGTGATCCCGGCCATCAGCATCGCCGTTTTGACCCAATTGAACATACCCACTCCTTATCCGTCAGGGGACCCGCCGCGCATCACAGGGCGCGACGGAAAATTGTAAGCGATTTGTTAGATAAGGTCTTGCCGGAAAAATTCAATCTCAGCGTTGCGATGCTGCAAGACGAAGGCCCAGGCCGACGAAAGCGCTGCCGATCGTGCGGTCGAGCCACTTCTTGACACCCGGCTTGCCGGAAAAGCGCTCCGTGACACTGCCCGCGACCCAGGCGACGAGGCTGGTCCACACCGTGCTCATCGCGACGAACACGCCGCCGAGGGTCAGGAACGCCAATGCCTTGTGCGGGCTGTCGGCCGACACGAACTGCGGGAAGAACGACACGAAGAACAGCACCACCTTCGGGTTCAGCACGTTGGTCCAGAAGCCCTGCATGAACAGCTGGCGCAGCGGCTTCGCGGCTTGCGTGGCCGCCTTGCCCGACGGCTCGACCGCCTGCTTCGCGATGATCATCCGCACGCCGAGGTAGATCAGGTAGGCGGCGCCAACCAGCTTGATCACCGTGAACGCGGCAGCCGACGCCGCGAGCAGCGCGGTCAGGCCGAATGCGCAGGCGAGCGCGTGAACGCAGCAGCCGGCCGAAATGCCGAACGCCGACATCAGCCCCGCGCCGCGGCCCTGCGCGACGCTGCGGCCGACGATATAGGCCGTATCGGGGCCGGGCGTGACGTTCAGCAGGAAGACTGCCAGCACGAAGAAGCCGAAATGGGTGATGCCGAACATGAAAACCTCGAAACCGGAGAGCGCAGGGAAATTCTACGCGCGCCTGCCGCGCCGCGCGACTCGGCCATCCGGCCGATTGCGTACGCCCGGCAGGCCGTGTCGAATGGCGGTCAGGCCGCTTCAGGCAACGTCAGTCAGCGCGAAACGCTGGCCTGCGGCGAGCGGCGAGCCGGCCAGGAATTCGCGGGCAGGCAGGCGCTTGCCGCCCGGTTTCTGCAACTGCGTGACGCGCAGCGCGCCGCTGCCGCACGCGACGACCACGCCTTCCGGCGCGGCTTCGACGATCGTGCCGGGCAGCGCGTCGCCGCGCGCCGCCACGGGCTCGGCCGCCCACAGCTTGATTGCCGCGCCATCGAGCGTCGCGACGCCGCCCGGGAACGGATCGAACGCACGCACCTGGCGCGCGAGCACGTCGGCAGGCTTGCGCCAGTCGAGCGCCGCTTCGTGCTTGCCGATCTTTTCCGCATAGGTCACGCCGTCGGCCGGTTGCGGCGTCGCCGGCAGCACGCCGTCGCGCTCGAGCCGCACGAGCGCGTCGACGATCAGCCGTGCGCCGTCGGCGGCGAGGCGGTCGTGCAGCGTCGCGGTCGTGTCGTCGGGCACGATCGCGATGCGCGCCTCCTCGATCATCGCGCCGGTGTCGAGGCCGATGTCCATCTGCATCAGCGTGACGCCCGTCTCGGCGTCGCCGGCCTCGATCGCGCGGTGGATCGGCGCAGCGCCGCGCCAGCGCGGCAGCAGCGACGCATGAATGTTGATGCAGCCGCCGCGCGGAATGTCGAGCACCTCCTGCGGCAACAGCAGGCCGTATGCGGCGACCACCATCACGTCATGCGGGGTCGAGCGCAGCAGCTCGATCGCGTCGGCCGCCTCCGCCGGGTACTTGCCCGCGCGGCGCAGCGACGGCGGCTGCGCGACGGGCATCCCGTGCTCGACGGCGTAGCGCTTCACCGCGCTTGCCTGCAGCTTCATCCCGCGCCCGGCAGGGCGATCGGGCTGGGTAAGCACGAGCGGCACCGGAAAACCGGCCTCGTGGATCGCGGCGAGGGCAGCCGCGGCGAATTCCGGCGTGCCGGCAAAAATCACGCGCAACGTATGGGTCATGACAGCTTTCGGGAGCGGGCAGGGCGAACGCGCGTCACATCGCGCGTTCGAGTTTCTTCATCTTCGTCTTGATACGCGTCTGCTTGAGCGGCGACAGGTATTCGACGAACACGCGCCCCATCAGGTGATCCATCTCGTGCTGGACGCACACGGCCAGCAGGCCCTCGCAGTCGAGCTCGAAGGTCTCGCCCTGCTCGTTGAGCGCGCGCACGCGCACATGATCGGGACGCTCGACTTCGTCGTAGATGCCCGGCACCGACAGGCAGCCCTCTTCATAGATCTGCTTCTCGTCGCTCGACCACACGATCTCGGGGTTGATGAACGCGCGCAGCTCGTTCTTCTCCTCGGAGATGTCGATCACGATCACGCGCTCGTGCACGTCGACCTGCGTGGCTGCAAGGCCGATGCCGGGCGCCGCGTACATGGTCTCGGCCATGTCGGCGACGAGCTTGCGGATCCGGTCGTCGACCTTGTCGACGGGCTTCGCGACCTTGTGCAGCCGCTTGTCGGGGTAATGAAGAATATTGAGTAATGCCATGGCGTTCGGTATTCGGTGGAGTGGCGTGCCGCATCGGCCATCCGGCCGGCTGGCGCTGCCGCCGGTATGCAATGAAGATGAGGCGGACGCGTGGCCATTCAATGCCGCGGATCACGCCTCCTGCAATTGGCCGGGCGCCTGCGCGCGCGGCCCTGTCGAGTATTTCGGATGATGAAAATTTTATCATGGCGCCACGCGGTCCGCTGGCCACCACATTCGAGGGGCGCCTCATGTCGCCGCAAGCGCTGACCACTTCCGCGCTGCGCGCGTGGCTGCAGCTCGCGCATGCACCCGGCCTCACCCCCGCCGCGCTGCAGGCACTGCTCGACGCATTCGGCTCGCCGGACGCGCTGCTGCGTGCATCCGGCCAGGCGATCGCCGCCATCACCAGCCCCGCCGCCGCCCAGGCCGTGAGCGCGAGCGAGCGCGGCGATCTCGACGCGCGCACCGACGCCGCGCTCGCCTGGCTCGACGCGCCGGGCAACGCGCTCGTCACGCTCAACGATCCGGCCTACCCGCCGCGGCTGCGCGACCTGCACGATCCGCCGCCGCTGCTATATGTAAAGGGCCGGCTCGACCTGCTGCACGCGCGCGGTCTCGCCGTGGTCGGCAGCCGTCACGCGACGCCGCAGGGGCTCGCCGATGCGACGCGCTTCGCACGCGAACTGTCCGACGCCGGGCTTCCGATCGTGTCAGGCCTCGCGCTCGGGATCGACGGCGCCGCGCATCGCGGCGGGCTCGACGGCCGCTCAGGCACGGTCGCGGTGATCGCGACCGGCGCCGATCTCGTCTATCCGGCGCGACACCGTGCGCTCGCCCACGAGATCGCCGCGCACGGCGCGATCGTGTCGGAATGGCCGCTCGGCACGCCGGCCCGCGCGGCGCATTTCCCGCAGCGCAACCGGCTGATCGCCGCGCTGGCGATCGGCGCGCTCGTCGTCGAGGCCGCCCCGCGCTCCGGCTCGCTGATCACCGCGCGGCTCGCGAACGAACTGGGGCGCGATGTGTTCGCGATGCCGGGCTCGATCCACGCACCGCTCGCGCAGGGCTGCCACGCACTGATCCGCGAAGGCGCGAAGCTGACGGCGGCACCGCTCGACGTGCTCGAGGAATACGGGCTGGGCGAACCGACGGTTTGCGCGACGGGCGACGCATCGCGCCCCGGAAATCGGCTTGCCAGCGCGACCGACCGCCGCGGAACCGAGGCCGCCGGCGTCGCGCCAGCCGATCCGGTCGTTGCGGTCGCGCCGCCAGCCCGAATCGAAGCACCGCCACCGCTACCCGACAACCCGTCCGAACAGGCCGTGCTTGCCGCATTGGGATACGGCCCCGTCACCTACGAATGGCTCGCCGATCACAGCGGCCTGTCCGACGACGTGCTGCATCGTGCGCTGCTCGCGCTGGAACTGGCCGGCCGCGTCGCCAGCCTCCCCGGCGGACGCTTCGCGCGGGTTGACGCGGCGCGCACCCCGCCGGTGCGCGGCATGCTACATTCCCCCGCATAGGGGCGGCCATGCCGCCGACGATACCCAAGGAAATCCATGCCCGCGCTGAACCTCGACACCGATGCGGATCGGATCGCCGAGCGCCTCGCCGATCCCGGCACGTTGCTCGTCGCCTGCCTGTGCGCCGAGTGGTGCGGCACGTGCCGCGACTACCGGGTGGCCTTCGACCAGCTCGCCGACGCGCATCCGGACGCCTGCTTTGCCTGGATCGACATCGAAACGCATGCCGACCAGCTCGACGATCTCGACGTCGAGAACTTCCCGACGATCCTGATCGAAGATACCCACACCGCACGCTTCTTCGGCACGGTGCTGCCGCATGCGGCGATCGTCGAGCGGATGCTGTCCGACCTGAGCGCAGTACCCGGTGCGCCGCACGCACCGAAATTGCGCAACGTCCTCACCGTCGAAGCCTGAATTCACGAGCCGGCCCGGTGGTTTTGTCCGCGTTTACGCGCGCCGCCGCGCCGGGCGCTTGCCGCCGTTGCGGCCCCCCTCTATGATGAGCCGCTTTTTACACGCTGAGCCGCCGTCGCTGCGGCGTGTGCTATAAAGCGGTCGTAAAAGGGACCCACAACCGGCGAACCCGGTCTACCAACACACACCTGTCATGTCCAAAGCACTGATCATTGCGGAAAAGCCTTCTGTCGCGAACGACATCGCACGCGCTTTGGGCGGCTTTACCAAGCATGACGAGTATTACGAGAGCGACGATTTCGTCCTTTCGTCCGCTGTCGGCCACTTGCTGGAAATCGCCGCCCCGGAAGAGTACGAGGTCAAGCGCGGGAAATGGAGCTTCGCGCATCTGCCCGTCATCCCCCCGCATTTCGACCTGAACCCGATCGCAAAAAGCGAGTCGCGCCTCAAGGTGCTCACCAAGCTGATGAAGCGCAAGGACGTCGACCGCCTGATCAACGCATGTGACGCGGGGCGCGAGGGCGAGCTGATTTTCCGCCTGATCGCGCAGCACGCGAAAGCCAAGCAGCCGGTCCAGCGCCTGTGGCTGCAGTCGATGACCCCGCAGGCGATCCGCGACGGCTTCGCGAACCTGCGCAGCGACTCCGACATGCAGCCGCTCGCCGACGCCGCACGCTGCCGCTCGGAAGCCGACTGGCTCGTCGGGATCAACGGCACCCGCGCGATGACCGCGTTCAACAGCAAGGGCGGCGGCTTCTTCCTGACGACAGTCGGCCGCGTTCAAACGCCAACGTTGTCGATCGTCGTCGAACGCGAAGAGAAAATCCGCCGTTTCGTCCCGCGCGACTACTGGGAAGTGAAGGCCGAATTCGCATGCGCGGGCGGTTTCTACGAAGGCAAGTGGTACGACCCGAAATTCAAGCGCGACGAATTCGATCCGGAGCGACGCGACTCCCGCCTGTGGAGCCTGCCTGCCGCCGAAACGATCGTCGCCGCATGCCGTGACCAGGTCGGCACGGTCTCCGAGGAATCGAAGCCGTCGACGCAACTGTCGCCGCTGCTGTTCGACCTGACGAGCCTGCAGCGCGAGGCGAACGGCCGCTTCGGCTTCTCCGCGAAGAACACGCTCGGTCTCGCGCAGGCGCTGTATGAAAAGCACAAGGTGCTGACCTACCCGCGTACCGATGCGCGCGCACTGCCGGAAGACTACATTTCGACGGTCCAGTCCACGCTCGAGATGCTCAAGGAGAGCAACAACTACCTGCCGCATGCGAAGCAGGTGCTCGACAAGGGCTGGGTGAAGCCGAACAAGCGGATCTTCGACAACTCGAAGATCAGCGACCACTTTGCAATCATCCCGACGCTGCAGGCGCCGAAGGCGCTGTCCGAGCCCGAGCAGAAGCTGTACGACCTGGTCGTGAAGCGCTTCCTCGCGGTGTTCTTCCCGGCCGCCGAATTCCGCGTCACGACGCGGATCACCGAAGTCGCCGGCCATCACTTCAAGACCGAAGGCAAGGTGCTCGTCGAGCCGGGCTGGCTGCAGGTGTACGGCCGCGACGCCGAAGGCGCGGACGCGAACCTCGTGCCGGTGCAGAAGGACGAGAAGGTGAAGACGGACGAGATCGCCGCGGTCGCACTCGTGACGAAACCGCCCGCTCGCTACTCGGAAGCGACGCTGCTGTCCGCGATGGAAGGCGCGGGCAAGCTGGTCGAGGACGACGAGCTGCGCGAGGCGATGGCCGCGAAGGGACTGGGCACGCCGGCCACGCGCGCGGCGATCATCGAAGGCCTGCTCGGCGAGAAATACCTGCTGCGCGAGGGTCGCGAAATGATCCCGACCGCGAAGGCATTCCAGCTGATGACGCTCTTGCGCGGGCTCGGCGTGAAGGAACTGACCGCGCCCGAGCTCACCGGCGAATGGGAATACAAGCTGTCGCAGATGGAGCGCGGCAACCTCGGGCGCGACGCGTTCATGCAGGAAATCGCCCGCATGACGCAGCAGATCGTCAAGCGCGCGAAGGAATACGATTCCGACACGATCCCCGGCGACTACGCGACACTCGAGACGCCGTGCCCGAACTGCGGCGGCCAGGTGAAGGAAAACTACCGCCGCTTCGCGTGCACGAAGTGCGAGTTCTCGATCTCGAAGATCCCGGGCAGCCGGCAATTCGAGATCCCGGAAGTCGAGGAGCTGCTGCGGGAGAAGACGATCGGTCCGCTGTCCGGGTTCCGCAGCAAGATGGGCCGCCCGTTCTCGGCGATCCTGAAGCTCTCGTTCGACGACGAGACGAAGAACTACAAGCTCGAATTCGACTTCGGCCAGGATACGGGCGGCGAGGAAGGCGAAGCACCCGACTTCTCCGCGCAGGAGCCGGTCGGCGCGTGCCCGAAGTGCAAGGGCCGCGTGTTCGAGCACGGGATGAGCTACGTGTGCGAGCACTCGGTGGCCAACCCGAAGACTTGCGACTTCCGCTCGGGCAAGGTGATCCTGCAGCAGGAAATCACGCGCGAACAGATGGGCAAGCTGCTGGCCGACGGCCGCACGGATCTGCTGCCGAACTTCAAGTCGTCGCGCACGGGCCGCAACTTCAAGGCGTTCCTCGTGAAGCAGCCGGACGGCAAGATCGGCTTCGAGTTCGAGAAGAAGGAACCGAAGGCCGCCGCCGCGAAGAAGACGGCAAAATCGGCGACGAAGGATGCCGAAACCGTGACGGAAGGCGCCGAAGAGAAACCGGCACCGGCCCGCAAGACCGCCGCGAAGACCGCAGCCACCAAGACGGCGGCCCGCAAGACGACGGCGCGCAAGACGGGTTCGTAATCGCCTGGCCGCCGGGGCTGGCTTTCCCCGGCGTATCCGGCTTCGGCAGCCAGCCATAAAAAAACGCGGATCGACTGCTCGATCCGCGTTTTTTCTTTGTGCCGGCGGTAACTTACGCCGGGCCGTCGCGCCGTTACAGCGGCGACGGCACCGCGACGCGCGTGCGCGGCGAACGCGGCAGGCGCGGCGACAGGTTCGGGTCGGCCGATTCCGGTTGCTCGGCACGCGTCTCGACACCGATCGGCGCGAGCACGGAATTCTGCGCAGCCCACTGTTCGCCCATCGTCGCGTCGGTCGAGTGGCTGAAATGCTCGACGAGGTGGTCGATGAACGTGCGCACCTTCGCGGGCAGATGGCGCCGGCTCGGGTAAGCGATGTTGATCTCGACCTGCGGCAGCCGGAAATCCGGCAGCAGCCGCACGAGCGCGCCGCGCGCGATGTCGCCGCCGATCAGGTAGCTCGGCAGGATCGCGACACCCATCCCGAGCAGCGCGAACTGGCGCAGCATCGCGGTGTTGTTCGCGACGATCACGTTGGTCGGGCGCACGCGCACTTCGCCGTCCGGCCCCGTGAACACACGCTCATCGCCCCAGTATTCGGTCGGCAGGCTCAGGCTCGGATGCGCGGCGAGATGCTCCGGATGGGTCGGCACGCCGTGCTTCTCCAGATAGCTCGGCGTCGCGCACACGGTCATGCAGCCGGTGGTCAGGCGCCGCGTGACGATGCTCGCGCTGCGCATCTGGCGCGTGACGACGATGCCGACATCGAAACCTTCCTCGACCAGATCGACCTGCCGGTCGACCAGCGTGAGATCCGGCACCACTTTCGGGAAATTCTCCGTGTACGACTGCAACACGGGCGCGAGGTTGTGCAGGCCGAACACGACCGGCGCGACGATGCGCAGCGTGCCGACCGGCTCGTGATTGCGCGCGACGACCATCTGCTCGACGTCCTCCAGTTCATCGAGGATCTGGCGGGCACGCTCCAGATAGACCTGGCCTGACTCCGTCAGGGAGAGGCTGCGCGTGGTGCGATTAAGCAAGCGCGTGCCAAGCCTGCCTTCCAGGTCGGCGACGTGACGCGTCGCGACCGCGTTGGAGATATCCATTGCACTCGCGGCCCGCGCAAAACTGCCGAGATCTGCAACCTTGACGAACACGCGCATCGACTGCAAATGATCCATAAACGACTCCTGCCGCTGTTACAACTTCAAAAAGATGAAGCAAATGCGTAATTCTCCTACGACAGCGGAAATGATGCAGAGTTGCTCAACAAGGCCCCGGTTGGCGATAAAAATAGTCAAAAATCCTCGCCCTCTGCGGATAGTTGATCCAATTATTCTGATTGAAGCAACAATTGGGTGAACCTCGTCGAGTAAGCGGCCGAATCAGGAAGGACGTATTTGATGCGACACAACAGCGCACCCTTCCGCCCGTCGCGCAAGCGGCTCCGGGTCAGGCTGCCGCCAATTGCGGCGGAGCGTAACAACCTGTTAAAAAGACACCATGAAGGCGGCCGGCGTAGCATCATGTCGGCCCCGGCCGGGCGGGACGGGTGCGCGATGTGCGCCGCCGCCACCGCCGCTTTCAACGCGCGACACCCGCTCACCATGAAAATTGCCATCCTCGACGACTACCAGGACGCCGTCCGCAAGCTGAACTGCTTCGAGATGCTTGCCGACCACGACGTGAAGGTCTTCAACAATACGGTGCGCGGATTGGGGCAACTCGCCAGCCGTCTGGCGGAAGTCGAGGCGCTCGTGCTGATTCGCGAACGAACCCCGATTTCGTCGCAACTGCTCGCCAAGCTGCCGAACCTGCGCATGATCAGCCAGACCGGCCGCGTATCGAGCCACATCGATCTCGAGGCCTGCACCGACCGCGGCATCGCGGTGCTCGAAGGCACGGGCTCGCCGGTTGCCCCCGCCGAGCTGACCTGGGCGCTCGTGATGGCCGCCCAGCGACGCATTCCGCAGTACGTCGCGAACCTGAAGCAGGGTGCCTGGCAGCAGTCGGGCCTGAAGACGTCGGCCATGCCGCCGAACTTCGGCCTCGGCCAGGTGCTGCGCGGCCAGACGCTCGGCATCTGGGGCTACGGCAAGATCGGCCGGCTGGTTGCCGGCTACGGCAAGGCGTTCGGGATGAACGTGCTGATCTGGGGCCGCGAGCACTCGCTCGAGGCCGCGCGCGCCGACGGCTACACGGCCGCCGAAAGCCGTGAAGCGCTGTTCGAGCAGAGCGACGTGCTGTCGCTGCACCTGCGCATGCATGACGACACGCGCGGGATCGTGAAGCAGGAAGACCTGATGCGGATGAAGCCGACGTCGCTGCTCGTCAACACGAGCCGCGCCGAACTGCTCGAGGAAAATGCACTGGTCAACGCGCTGTCACACAACCGTCCGGGGATGGTCGCGATCGACGTGTTCGAGAGCGAGCCGATCCTGCAGGGCTACAGCCTGCTGCGGATGGAAAACGTGATCTGCACGCCGCACATCGGCTACGTCGAGCGCGAAAGCTACGAGCTCTACTTCAGCGCGGCGTTCCGCAACATCCTCGCGTTCGACGACGGCGACATGTCGAGCGTTGCCAACCCGGAAGCGCTGACACCGATCCGCAAGCGCTGACCGCACGGGCCGCGCACGCCGCGCGGCCCCGCTCCTCCATTCACGATCGTCAGGCGGCCACGCGGCCGCCCGTCATCGCGCCGACGCGCGTGAGGAAATGCTCGCCGTCGCGCCGCCCGAGGTCGTACGCATGCCGCATCTGCGACGGGCTCGTGTAATCCCAACTCGAAATCGGTACCTTGCTCGATGGCTGGACGTACAGCCGACGCTGCTCGCCATGCGCAACCGTGAACATCTGCGGTCGCGGATACAGCCGCGTGACGAGCACCAGCACGTCGCCCGGTGTCGGGTCGAGCGCATCGACCGGTACGTTGTCGACCATCCCGCCGTCGAGCACGGGCCGGCCGCCGCGGCGCAGCA
Organism: Burkholderia sp. D-99; assembly: GCF_011605345.1. Taxonomy (GTDB): domain Bacteria; phylum Pseudomonadota; class Gammaproteobacteria; order Burkholderiales; family Burkholderiaceae; genus Burkholderia. The sequence continues at coordinate 50,390 of NZ_JAAOXM010000009.1, read as the reverse complement.
CAGGCGTAAACGGCGGCGTGCAGGACGACTGCAGGATCAGGTCGGCGAGTTCGTCGACTTGCGTGCAGGCCTGCGCACGCACGAATTCGGGCCGAAAGCCGAGCGTGCGCCCAAGCGTCGGGTGCAGCGTCTTGCGCACGTACTTCTCGATGTTGTACGCGACGAGACCGGCGGCGACTGCGCTGCGCGCACCGAGCCAGCGCGGCACGTGCGACACGCCGATGCGGATCTCCGGCGCCGCGGCCAGCTTCGCGAACGGTTCGCCGTAGATGTCGAGCAGCGCCTGACGGTAAATCCGGTAGTGCGGAAACACGGGCTCGCGCCCGAACAGGTTGCCCCAGTACGCATTCTTCCGGTTGTGGCGCAGCGCCTCTTCGTAATAGCGCATCACCCATGCGGCGTCGCGTGTATACAGCATGCACGCGGTCGCCGCGCCGGCCGAGATACCGGTGATCACGCGCGGGCGCAAGCCGAGCGCCGGCTGCGCGACGTCCCAGAAGCCGGCCTGCCACCAGCAGCGATTGCCGCCGCCCGCAAAGACGATCTGGTCGAACATCGCGCCGCTCAGCTGACGAGCGCGTAGGTCGACGTCGCGTGCACGGCCATCTTGCCGTCTTCGTCGAACAGCTCGACTTCGCCGAATACGAGGTTGCGGCCCATCCGCAGCACGCGCGCGGTGACGAGTACGTCGCCCTTGCGCACGGGACGCATGAAGTTCGTGTTCAACGACACGGTCGTCATCGGCCGGAACTCGCCGAGCGCGGCCGAGATCGCGACCACCATCGCGGTGTCGGCGGCCGCCGTGAACACCTGGCCGCAGATCACGCCGCCCGAATGGCGGAATTCGCCGGAAAACGGCAGGCGCAGCGTGACGCTGTCGTCGCCGATCGACACGGGAGCCAGACCGAGCGAGCGGACCCAGGGGGCCAGCAGGCGATCCAGCAATTCGCGGACTGCGTTTTCGTCCATCTTCGAAAGCCCAGAAAGCGTTGCGCGACCGCCGCGCAACACGTGTGGCGTCATCATACCGGGAGCACGGGAAGTACGATCGCTCGTTATCTGACCGACAGCTGCCGTCGTCGTGACGAAATATTTTCAGGAGATTCGCAGAAAGGGCTTGCTAAGCCTGAAATGCTCGTGCATAATCTTTCTTCTGTTGGGGGCGTTAGCTCAGTTGGTAGAGCAGCGGACTCTTAATCCGTAGGTCGAGTGTTCGAGTCACTCACGCCCCACCAGGAATTCAAAGGCCGGTCAGCGCAAGCTGACCGGCCTTTTCCGTTTACGCCGTTTTCCTGCTGCCTTCCATTTACGTCGCCTCGCTCCGGGGTGCACGCCTCCCCCGGTACGCGACCGCACGCATCTTCCGCATCGTTTCCGCTAGAATCGTCCGACAAATATCACACGACCGGCGCAAGCACTGCCGCTTGCCCGCCGGCACTGAGAGAGCATGGGACGTCAGACATGGAAGCATGTGAACGGGACGCGACCATTCAGAGAGCCAGGTTGCGCCGATATCGGCCAGTCCGTCGGGACACGCCACGCCCCCGATCAAGCCGGAATCCGCAGTGCGAAGCACGAACCGGATCCGGTCATGCCGGGTAAGGACGCGCTCGTCGCCATGGCGCTCGGCGTCGTGCTGCTCGTGCTGTCCGGCATGCTCGCCGTGACGGCCGGCCAGGCGACCGGCCAGCTGGTCCGCGCGCCGGGCACGGTCGTGCGCATCGTGCAGGACAGCGACGCGATGCGCGCGTACCGGCCGATCGTCGCGTACCTTGCGAACGACGGCCAACGCCGCGAAATCGCCGGCAATACCGCATCGACCGTCCCCGCCTACGACATCGGCGAGAACGTCGAGATCTGGCTCGACCCCAGCCACCCCGAACGCCCCGCGCTGATCGACGATTTCGCGCAACGCTGGTTTCCGGCGATCGTGCCGGCGCTGCTCGCCATCGCGTCGTTCGCGATCGCCGGCCTGCTGATCGCCGGCGAGCGCCGCCGGTCATCCGAGTCACCACCGGCCCACCCCGCCCGCAAGCACGCACGCAGCCGCTGGAATATCGCGATCGTCCTGATTCCGATCGCGATCGGCACGGGCTTCGTCGCCGGCGCCGGCGCGGCCGGCCTGCGCCAGTGGCAGATCATCCACCACTATGCGCGTTCCACCGGCCATGTCGTCGAGATCGCGAAAAACGCGCGCTCGCCCCGCGCACGCACGTCGCTGTATTCGGCGATCGTCGCGTTCACGACCGACAGCGGACGCCAGATCACGTTCGCCCAGGGCTCGGCGTCGTCGCATCCGGGGCTGCACGAAGGCGACGCAGTCAACGTGCTGTACGACCCCGTCACCCCCGAGCGCGCTGTCGTCGACCGCTTCTGGGATCACTGGGGCCTCACGGCCATCCTGTTCGCGATCGGCGCGCCGTTCCTCGCGGCCGGGCTGTTCATCGCCGCGACGCTGTGGCCGGAACACCCGCCGCACGAAATCGCACAATGACGTTCGCGCGCCGGCTGACCACCGCGCGGCACGCCAACCGGCCCGGCGCGCGCGTCACCGCTCCCTGAACGCTTCCACCTTCGCGCGGTTTCCGCAGGTGCGCATGTCGCACCAGCGACGCCCGACGCCGCGGCCGCGATCGACGAAGAACCACGTGCACCGGCCACACTGCCGCACCCGCGCGAAATCGTCGCTGCGCAGCAGTTGCTCGAAGCCGAGTGCGGACGCGTCGACCCAGCGCGACGCGGCGCGCGCGTCGGGCCGCCACGCAAACCGGCCGCCGACCGCGTCGAACGCGCTGCGCCCGATCGCTTCGCGAATCGCGACGGCGAGCCGGCCCGCCGCGCGTGCGCCGGCAGTGCCGCCACCTCCGGCCGTCAGGTGCGCGATCGCCGTGTAAGCGTCCTCGCGAAAACGATGCAGTGCCACCAGCGCGTCAGCGTCGTCCTGCCGGGCATGACGCAGAAGCCGCACCAGATCGGCCGGCGCCAGCAACCCCGATCGTTCCGCCCACGCATGCACGGCCGGCCAGTCGACGAGCTTGTCCGCGTCGCGCGTCTTGCCCGTGTCGGCCACCGTGTTGAGGAAGTCGAGCGCCGGATGGCCGCCGACGAAATCGGCTGCGCTCCATTCAGGCGCGTGTCGCGCGGGCTCGTGTCGAGTAACCATTTATTTGCACCTATTGGTTTCATACCCGGACAATCCGGAGTAACCTGTTAGCAACCAAAACAGGTTAGCACGGAGAGGCCGATGCTCGAACTCGCCAACCGCTTCAATTTCGAAGGCCACCGGATTGCCTGGGGAATGCTCGGCGAAGGCCCGCCGCTCGTGCTCGTGCATGGCACGCCGTTCTCGTCGCAAGTGTGGCGCCGGATCGCGCCGTGGCTCGCGCGGCGTCATCGCGTGTTCTTCTACGACCTGCTCGGCTACGGTCAATCCGACATGCCGGATGCGGACGTGTCGCTCGGCCGCCAGAACATGCTGTTCGGCGCGATGCTCGACGCGTGGAAAATTTCGCGACCGCGCGTGCTCGCGCATGACTACGGCGGCGCAACCGTGCTGCGCGCGCACTTTCTCGACGGCGTCGCCTATGCGGATCTCACGCTCGTGAATCCGGTCGCGATTGCGCCGCAGGGTTCGCCGTTCGTGCGCCACGTCGCGCAGCACGAAGCCGCCTTCACCGGATTGCCCTCGTATGCGCATCACGCGCTCGTGTCGGCCTATCTCGGCAATGCGGTCGCCCGGCCGCTAAGCGACGAGGCGCTGTCGATCTACCGCGCGCCGTGGCTCACGCCAGCCGGCCAGCCCGCGTTCTATCGGCAGATCGCGCAGATGCGCCAGCGCTACATCGAGGAAGCCGAGGCCCGTTATGCGCCGCCGGATTTTCCGGTGCGCATCGTGTGGGGCGAAGACGACGCGTGGATTCCGCTCGAACAGGGGCAGGCGCTTGCCGATCGCATCGCCCACGGCCAGCTGATCAGGGTGCCGCGCGCGGGCCACCTGGTGCAGGAAGATGCGCCGGAAGCGATCGTCGCGGCGGTACTCGACTGGCCCGGGCAAGGTTGACGCCGCCTGTACCGCTTGTCGCTTGTCGCTTGTCGCTTGTCGCTTGTCGCTTGTCGCTTGTCGCGTGTCCCGTGTCGCTTGTCCCGTGTCCCGTGTCGCGTCAGAACACCGGCACGCCCTGCGCGAGCGTCGACACGAACTTCGCGGTGCGCGGATCGCGCGGGTCGCCGAACAGGTCGCGCGATGCACCGGCCTCGACGATGCGCCCCTCCGCGAGAAACACCGCATCGTGTGCGATCGACGCGGCCAGGCGCAGGTCGTGCGTCGCCATCAGCATCGTCGTGCCTTCGCGCGCAAGCTGGCGCAACACCTCGACGACTTCGACGGACAACTCCGGATCGAGTGCCGACGTCGGCTCGTCGCACAACAGCACCTGCGGCGACGGCGCAAGCGCACGTGCGATCGCGACGCGTTGCTGTTGGCCACCCGACAACGTGCCGGGCCACGCGTCGGCCTTGTTCGCAATGCCAACCTTCTCGAGCAGCGCGAGCGCGCGTTCGCGGGCCCGTTCGCGCGGCCAGCGCTGCACCGTGACGAGCCCTTCCATCACGTTCTGCACGACGCTCAGGTGCGGAAACAACTGAAAATTCTGGAACACCATGCCGGTCTGTCGGCGCACCGCGAACACGGCGTCGCGCGCCGGCCGGTGCGCCGGCGAGAAGTCGATGCGTGCGTCGCCGACCGTCAGCGCACCTGTCTCGGGCACTTCGAGCAGGTTCACGCAACGCAGCAGCGTGCTCTTGCCGCTGCCGGACGGTCCGATCAATGCCGTCACGCTGCCGGGCTGCAACGCGAGATCGATCCCGTGCAACACACGATGCGTGCCGAACGACTTGTCGATGCGTTCGAGCCGGATCATCGCCACTCCGCCTGGAACAGCGCATGACGGCCGAAGCGGGTTTCGAGGCGGCGCTGCAGCGTGGACAGCACCGAACTGAGCAGCAGGTAGATCAGCGCGGCTTCCGTATAGAGAATCATCGGCTCGTAGGTCACGGCCGCGATCCGCTGTGCGGCCTGGAAGATCTCCGGCACGGTCAGCACGGCCGCGAGCGACGTGTCCTTCACGAGCGAAATGAACGAATTCGACAGCGCCGGCAGCGCGACGCGCGCGGCCTGCGGCAGGATCGCGCGGCGCAGTGCCTGCGGGCGCGTCATCGCCATCGAGTACGCAGCCTCCCACTGTCCCTTCGGAATCGATTCGATCACGCCGCGAATCACCTCCGCGTTGTAGGCGCCGACGTTCAGCGAGAAGCCGATCACGGCGGCCGTCAGCGGATCGAGCACGATGCCGACGCTCGGCAGGCCGTAGAAGATCACGAACAGTTGCACGAGCAGCGGCGAACCGCGAAACAGCCAGATATAGAAGCGCACGGCGGCCTGCGCCCAGCGCGGCCCGAACAGCCGCACGAGCGCCGCGCCGAATGCGAGCAGCAGGCCGATCGCGAACGACACAAGCGTGAGCGGAACCGTGAACACGAGCCCCGCGACGAGCAGGGGCCGCAGCGATTCCGCCATCAGGTGAAGCCAGGCCGGCATCGTTCAGCCTCGCGTCACGGCTGCGACACGTCGCGACCGAAATACTTCTGCGAGATCTTCGCGTAGGTGCCGTCGGCCTTGATGTCCGCGAGCGCCTTGTCGATCGCGGCCACCAGCGCGGGACTGCCCTTGCGCAGCAGCACGCCCGATGCGTCGCTGGCGCCACCCGTGTCGGTCGCCGCGATCTTCAGTTTCGCGTCCGGCTTGTGCTTGCGGAAATCGAGGTACGACAGCGAATCGTTGATCGTCGCGTCGACGCGCCCCGAGCTCAGCAGGTCGATCGATTCGTTGAAGCCCTGCACGGGCACGACATCCGCGCCGTGCGCGGCCGCGAGCTTGCCGAAATTGCTGGTCAGCGTGTTCGCGGATTTCTTGCCCTTGAGGTCGTCGAACGAGCGGATCGTCGTGTTGTCCGCGCGCACGATCAGCACCGCGCGCGACGTGATGTACGGCGTGGAGAAATCGTATTTCGCCTTGCGCGCGTCGGTGATCGACACTTCGTTGACGACCGCGTCGTAGCGGTTCACGTCGAGGCCCGCGATCAACCCGTCCCACTTGCCTTCGACGAACTGCGGCTTCACGCCGAGACGCTGCGCGATCGCGGTCGCGATGTCGACGTCGAAGCCGGTCAGCTTGCCGCTCTCGTCGTGGTACGTGAACGGCGCGTACGTCCCTTCGGTACCAACCCGGAACACGCCGGACGACTTGATCTGCGACAGGTCGTCGGCAGCCAGTACGCTCGTGACCGAAATGGCCTGCAGCATGGCGACGACCAGGATGGAGCGAAGAAATTTCATGGTGCGGACCCCGAATGATTGGAGGGAATGATCCCGCGGCACGCGCGTGCCGTTCGAGAGGTCCGCGAATTCTACCGACGCGTCGAGGCCCGGCAAAAACGCAAATCGGCTAACCATATGAGCCGATCGAATAACGCACCGATCAACCACTCATTCCACTGACGAAATCCGTCGCAACCCCGCGCGTCGACCCGGCCGACGGCTCGTTACCGGCAGTTACAGAAGCGACACCGCGGTATCACCCATTCGGCACACGCTACGTACCATGAAGACAGGTGAACCGATTGCTCGCGGGCCTTCGCACCCACGAACGGAGTGAACGGCAAATGAAACGCATCCTGTTGTCCTGCGCCGTCGGCATCGCGACCGCCTGCCTGTCGGCAAGCGCATTCGCGCACACCGACATCGGCGTGTACTTCGGCGTGCCGGGGCCGGTGATCGAGGCGCCACCGCCTGTCTACTACGCGCCGCCGCCCGTCGTGTACGAGCCGGCGCCCGTCTATTACGGCCCGTACTACGGCGACTATCGCTATCGCCGCTACCGGCACGACAACGGCTGGCATCGCGGCTGGCGACATCACCACGGCGACGACGATTGACCGTCGCCTGACGGCCGCTGCGGCTGCATCCCGCCAGACATTCCGCGCGCCGGCCTTCGAGCCGGCGCGCCCGCATCACGCGCCGCTTACCAGGGCAACGAATACGTCTTCGTATTCGTGAAGCTCTTCATCGCTTCCTGCACGCCTTCCTTGTATCCGAGCCCCGAATCCTTCACGCCGCCGAACGGCGTCAGCTCGAGTCGATAGCCCGGCACTTCGCGCACGTTCACGCTGCCGACTTCCAGCTCGGTGATGAAACGCGTGATGTTGTCGAAGCGGTTCGTGCAGACCGACGACGACAGCGCATAGTCGGTGCTGTTCGACATCCGGATCGCTTCGTCGATGTCGCTGAAACGCATGATCGGCGACACGGGGCCGAAGGTTTCGTATTTCACGAGCGGCATGTCGGGCGTCACGCGATCGATCACCGTCGGCGAATACAGTGCGCCGTCGCGCACGTTGCCGACCAGCAGCCGCGCACCGCGCGCGATCGCATCGTTCACCTGCTGCTCGCAGAACTTCGCGGCGGCCTCGTCGATCACGGTGCCCATGTCGACCGATGGATCGGACGGATTGCCGTACGACCACGCGCGCGTTTTCTCGACCACCAGCTCGGTGAAGCGATCGGCCACCGACTCGTGCACGAGCATCCGCTTGATCGCCGTGCAGCGCTGCCCCGAGTTCTTGTATGAACCCGACACCGCGAGCGTGCTCGCTTCGTCGAGATCGGCGTCTTCCATCACGATGATCGGATCGTTGCCGCCGAGTTCGAGCACCGCGCGCAGGTAGCCCATCCGCGACGCGATCGACTTGCCGATCGACACGCCGCCCGTGAACGTGATCAGGTCGATCGCCGGGTTCGTGATCAGCTCGTCGGCGATCTCCCTCGGATCGCCGGTGATCACCTGCAGCATCTGCGGCGGCAGGCCGGCTTCGTACAGGATGTCCGCGAACAGGTAGCACGACAGCGGCACCTTCTCCGAAGGCTTCACGACGATCCGGTTGTTGGTCGCGACCGACGGCACGATCTTGTGCGCGACCTGGTTCATCGGGTGGTTGAACGGCGTGATCGCCGAGATCACGCCGAGCAGCGGGTCGCGCTGCGTGTACACGCGGCGCTTCTTGCCGTGCGGTGTCAGGTCGCACGAGAAGATCTGCCCGTCGTCCTTCAGCACTTCGCCGGCGCCGAACGTCAGCACGTCGGCCACGCGGCCCGCTTCGTACGTCGAATCCTTGATGCACAACCCGGCCTCGGCCGTGATCAGCGCCGCGATCTCGGCGGTGCGCGCGCGCACGATGTCGGCCGCACGGCGCAGGATCGCCGCACGATCATGGCGCGTGAGCGTCGGCCGGTAGGCACGCGCGGCCGCGAACGCGCGCCGCACGTCGTCCAGCGTCGCCTTCGGCACGGTGCCGACCAGCGCACCGTCGTACGGGTTGCGCACTTCGATTACCGCGTCCCGATGAATCCTTTCGTCGTCGATTCGCAGTGCTTCGCGACGAATCTCGCGGACGTCCGTCGATGCTGCAATGGCGTTCATGAGTGTGTCCCCTTACGGATGCGTGCGCATCACTGCAGATGGTTGAGCGCGATGTCGATGATGTCGAAGTTGCGCAGCCGCGCGCGGCCCGTGACGTCGGTCGCGACCGGCTTGCTGAAGATCAGCGGCACGATCTGCTCGGAGATGCCGCCATGCGAGCGCAGTGGCACGTCGAGGCCGGACAGGTCGTGCTTGATGCGGCGCGTGCCGAGCACGACGTCCTGCTTCGAGATCACGATCAGGTCGCCCATCCGCGCCGGCGGCAGTTCGAAGCGCGCGCAGCCCTCGGCACCTGTCAGCACGACCTCGATGCCGTCGACCGCGGCGAGCCGCACGCGCAGCGCCTCGGCATCGGCCGTCGCCGGCACGTAGACGGTTGCGAACGAACCGAGCGCGCCGTGGTGCACGACGTACGGATCGGTGATCGGCAGGATCACGCGCGCCGCGTCGTGGCCGAGCCACTCGTCGAACAGCTCCTGCAGGTAGATCACGTTCGGTTCGCCGGTTTCATCGTCGTGCTTCGCGTTCATCCCGTGGTCGGCCGTGATCGCGACGATCGCGCCGAGTTCATCGAGACGCTGCAGGTACTTGTCCATCATCGCGTAGAACGCGTTTGCGCCTTCCGTGCCAGGCGCGCACTTGTGCTGCACGTAGTCGGTGGTCGACAGGTACATCAGGTCGATCGGGCGCGTCTCGAGCAGGCGCACGCCGGCCGCGAACACGAATTCCGACAGGTCCGCGCTGTACACGCTCGGCACCGGCTTGCCGACCAGCTCGAGCACGTTGTCGATGCCGTTTTCCTCGACGCTCGCCTCGTCGGCCTTTTCCGACGAGAAGCAGATGCCCTTCAGCCCCTTGCCGAGCAGGCGGCGCAGCTTGTCCTTCGCGGTGACGACCGCGACGCGCGCGCCCTGTTCGGCGAAGGTCGCGAGCACCGTCGGTGCGACCAGGTACTTCGGATCGTTCATCAGCACCTCGGCGCCGGTGTCGCGATCGTAGAAGTAGTTGCCGCTTATCCCATGCACCGCCGGCGGCACGCCGGTCACGATCGACAGGTTGTTCGGGTTTGTGAAGCTCGGCACCACGCACTCGCCCTTGAGCGCCGTGCCCGGCTTCAGCAGCGTGCGCAGGAACGGCGCGACGCCGGCCTCGGCCGCTTCTTCCAGATATTCGTATGCGCAGCCATCGACGCAGACGACCACCACGGGCCGGCTCATCCAGTTGTAGCGGCGGCCGTTCACTTCCACGGATACAGGCGTTTCAATCATGACGTTCATTCCTTTCAGTTCGAAGGGTAGAGCCGTCGGCGCCCGCGTCGCGCCGAAGGGAGGTGTTTTCCATGCTTGACATTAAAATTGATGATTTGTAGATTGTCAACAACATGCAGAGAACAGAAAGCAAAACAACGGTGCAGCAAGAGGGCTGGTCTCCACTCATCCGCCGTGTGCCGCGGCGCCACAGTCAAGGGGTCTGAAGATGAACGAAGTGCCGGTAAACAAGCGTTTGAATGCATGGGCGGCGGGCGCGGCCCGTTTCGCGCTGGCCGCGGCGGTCGCGCTCGGCGCCGCGCAGGCAGCGCACGCGAAGACGTCGCTGCTCGTCTACACCGCGCTGGAAGACGAGGCGATGAAGCCCTACAAGGACGCGTTCGAGAAAGCGAACCCCGATATCGAGATCCGCTGGGTGCGCGACTCGACCGGCTCGGTCACCGCGAAGCTGCTCGCGGAGAAGAACAATCCGCGCGCGGACGTCGTGCTCGGCCTCGCCGCGTCGAGCCTCACGCTGCTCGACCTGCAGGGCATGCTGATGCCGTACACGCCGAAGGGCTTCGACCAGCTCACGCGCAAGTACAGCGACGCGAACACGCCGCCGCACTGGGTCGGCATGGACGTGTGGGGCGCGACGATCTGCTACAACCGCGTCGCCGCGCAGGCGAAGAACATCCCGAAGCCGACGTCGTGGGAAGACCTGACGAAGCCGGTCTACAAAGGCGCGATCGTGATGCCGAGCCCGGTTTCATCCGGCACCGGTTACCTCGACGTGACCGCGTGGCTGCAGACCTTCGGCGACGACAAAGGCTGGAAATTCATGGACGCGCTCGACAAGAACGTCGCACAGTACGTGCACTCGGGCTCGAAGCCCTGCACGCTCGCCGGCACCGGCGAATTCCCGATCGGCATCTCGTTCGAGTTCCGCGGCCACGAACTGCAGTCGCAGGGCGCGCCGATCGATCTCGTGTTCCCGAAGGAAGGGCTCGGCTGGGACATGGAAGGCACGGCGATCATGAAGACGACGAAGCAGCCCGACGCCGCGAAGAAGCTCGCCGACTTCATGGCGAGCAAGGACGCGAACGAGATCACCGCGCGCTGGTGGGCGATCGTCGCGTATCCGGGCGTCGCGCGAAAGCTGGCCGGCATCCCCGACAACTACTCGGACCTCCTCGTAAAGAACGACTTCGTGTGGTCGGCGAAGAACCGCCAGTCGATTCTCGACACGTGGCAGAAGCGCTACGGCTCGAAAACGCAGCAGTAATGCGTCGACCGGCAGCGGGGCCGCGCCGCGCGCCGCCCCGCGTCACCCTTCCCCTCGTCGAATCCGGCCCCCGGGCCGCCCCAGCATGGAGGCGCGCATGGCACCTTATCTGAGCGTAGAACGCATCGAGAAGCGGTACAACGACACGCAGGTCCTCACCGACATCAACCTGAGCGTGATGAAGGGCGAAATGATCTGTTTCCTCGGGCCATCCGGCTGCGGGAAAACCACGCTGCTGCGGATCATCGCGGGGCTCGAAACGCAGAACGCCGGCCACATCATGCAGGACGGCCGCGACATCTCGCGGCTGCCGCCGCAACTGCGCGACTACGGAATCGTGTTCCAGTCGTACGCGCTGTTCCCGAACCTCACCGTGTACGACAACGTCGCGTACGGGCTCGTGAACCGGAAGATAAAGCGCGACGCGATCCACGAGCGCGTGCATACGTTGCTCGCGCTGGTCGGGCTGCCCGACAGCCATCGCAAGCATCCGGGCCAGTTGTCCGGCGGACAGCAGCAGCGCATCGCACTCGCGCGTGCGCTCGCCACGTCCCCCGGCCTGCTGCTGCTCGACGAGCCGCTGTCGGCACTCGACGCGCGGGTACGCGTGCGGCTGCGCCAGGAAATCCGCGCGCTGCAGCAGCGGCTCGGCGTGACGACGATCATGGTCACGCACGACCAGGAAGAAGCGTTGTCGATGGCCGATCGCATCGTCGTGATGAACCACGGCGTGATCGAGCAGATCGGCACGCCGCTCGAAATCTACCGGCAGCCGGCTTCGCCGTTCGTCGCGGACTTCATCGGCCGCGTCAACACGATTCCCGCCGAAGTCGCACCCGACGGCTCGCTGCGCGCGGGCGGCGTCGGCCTCGACTGCCGCCATGGCACTACCCGCCCCGCGCAGGGCGCGGCGGTGTCGGTCTACGTGCGGCCGGAAGACCTGCGCATCCGCGTGCCGGGTGAAACGGCCGACAACGTGCTCGCGGGCCGCGTCGAGAAGCTCGAATTCCTCGGTGCGTTCTGCCGCGTGAGCTTCCGGATCGACGGGCTCGACGGCCAGGAGATCGTCGCCGACCTGTCGTATCACGACGTCGACCGCACCGGCGTAGCGGCCGGCGCGCGCATCGACCTCGCGCTCGATCGCGAGCATGTCCGCGTGTTCCCGTGCGCGAAGGAGCGACTGCAATGAGCACCGTCCTGACCGAGCGCCGCCGCGGCGCGTCCGCCCCCGCCGACGTGCGGCAGATCACCCACTGGCACGACCGCATCGCGCAGCTCGCGCTCGTCGCGATGGCCGCGCTGATGTCGCTGTTCCTGCTGCTGCCGCTCGCGCTCGTCGTGCAGAAATGCTTCGTCGACGCGGACGGGCGATTCGTCGGCGCGCACAACTTCGTCGACTATCTCGAGGACAGCGGCGTGCTGCGCTCGATGCTGCATTCGCTGACGGTCGGCGCACTCGTCACGATGATCGTCGTGCCGATGGCGTTCACGTTCGCGTACGCGCTGACGCGCTCGTGCATGCCGCTGAAGAACGCCGCGCGCACGATCGCGCTGCTGCCGCTGCTCGCCCCGACGCTGCTGTCGGCCGTGTCGTTCATCTACTGGTTCGGCAACGCGGGGCTGCTGAAGCCGCTGCTGCACGGCCATTCGATCTACGGGCTGCCGGGCATCGTGCTGAGCATGGTGTACGCGTCGTTCCCGCACGTGCTGATGATCCTCGTCACCGCGCTGTCGCTCGCGGACGGCCGGCTCTACGAGGCCGCCGACGCGATGGGTACGGGCCGCCTGCGCAAGTTCTTCACGATCACGCTGCCGGGCGCGAAGTACGGGCTGATCAGCGCGACGATGGTGGCGTTCACGATGTGCATCAACGACTTCGGCGTGCCGGTGGTGATCGGCGGTTCGTACAACGTACTGTCGACCGACATCTACAAGCTGATCATCGGCCTGCAGGACTTCAACCGCAGCGCGGTCGTGAGCCTGATGCTGCTGTGTCCAGCACTGGTCGCGTTCGGCGTCGACTTCTTCATCCGCCGCCGCCAGCAGTCGCAGCTCGGCGCGCGCTCGACGCCGTACCAGCCGAAACCGTCGCGCGGCTTCGACGCCGCGATGCTCGCGTACTGCACGCTGGTGTGCGCGTTCTTCATCGCGGTGGTCGGCATCTCGGTGTTCGCGTCGTTCGTGAAGTTCTGGCCGTACCAGATGAGCCTCGGGGTGCAGCACTACAAGATGGGGCTGATCGGTGCCGGCATCTTCGACGCGTACAAGAACAGCCTGCGGATGGCCGCGACGGTGGCGATCGGCGGCACGATCGTCGTGTTCGGCGGGGCGTACCTGATCGAGAAGACGCGTGGCGCGCGCTGGCTGCGCGGCTTCATCGCGCTGTGCGCGATCCTGCCGATGGGCGTGCCGGGGCTCGTGCTCGGCATCAGCTACATCTTCCTGTTCAACGCGCCCGGCAATCCGCTGAACGGGCTGTACGGCTCGCTGTGGCTGCTCGCGATCGTCACGGTGGTGCACTACTACGCATCGAGCCACCTGACTGCCGTCACCGCGCTCAGGCAGATCGACAGCGAGTTCGAGGCGGTGTCCGCATCGCTGAAGGTGCCGTTCTACAAGACCTTCCTGCGTGTGACCGTACCCGTGTGCCTGCCTGCGATCCTGCTGATCGCGCGCTACCTGTTCGTGAACGGGATGACGACCGTCTCGGCCGTCGCGTTCCTCTACTCGCCCGACACGCAACCTGCATCGGTCGCGATCCTGAACCTCGACGACGCGGGCCAGATGGGTCCGGCCGCCGCGATGGCGACGCTCGTGCTCGCGACGTCATCGTTCGCGTGCGTGCTGTTCGCGTGCATCTCGCATCGTCTGTTGCGCCGTACGCAGGCCTGGCGCACCCCGCATCGCCACTGATTTCCTCGCCGCATTCACGTGACGTCCCGACTTCATCAAGGAGACACCATGACGCTCGCCGCCCAGCCCATCCTGCTCACCCCCGGCCCCCTGACGACCTCCGACCGCACGCGCGACGCGATGCTGCGCGACTGGGGATCGTGGGACAGCGACTTCAACGCGATCACCGCGCGGCTGCGCGAACGCCTGCTGCAGATCGTGCACGGCGAAGGCACGCACGAATGCGTACCGCTGCAAGGCAGCGGCACGTTCTCGGTCGAGGCGGCCCTCGGCACGCTCGTGCCGCGCGACGGCCACGTGCTCGTGCCGAACAACGGCGCGTATTGCCAGCGCATCGCGAAGATCTGCCGAGTGCTCGGCCGCAAGCTGACGACGATCGACTACCGCGAGGATCGCCGCGTGGATCCGGCCGACGTCGAACGCGCGCTCGCCGGCGATCCGTCCATCACGCACGTCGCGCTCGTGCACTGCGAGACGGGCGCGGGCGTGCTGAATCCGCTGCACGACATCGCACAGGTGGTCGCGAAGCACGGCCGCGCCTTGATCGTCGATGCGATGAGTTCGTTCGGCGCAATCGACATCGACGCGCGCACGACGCCGTTCGACGCGGTGATCGCGGCCTCCGGCAAATGCCTCGAAGGCGTACCGGGGCTCGGCTTCGTGATCGCGAAACGCAGCACGCTCGAACGCTGCGAAGGCAACAGTCACTCGCTCGCGATGGACCTGTACGACCAGTGGGTCTACATGCAGCGCACGACGCAGTGGCGCTTCACGCCGCCGACCCACGTGGTCGCGGCGCTCGACGCGGCCGTCGCGCAATACGTCGACGAAGGCGGGCTCGCCGCGCGCGGCGGCCGCTACCAGCGCAACTATCGCGCGCTGATCGACGGGATGCTCGCGCTCGGCTTCCGGCCGTTCCTCGATCCGGCGATCCAGGCGCCGATCATCGTCACGTTCCATGCGCCGGACGATCCGAACTACGACTTCAAGCGGTTCTACCAGGAGGTCAAGAAGCGCGGCTACATCCTGTATCCGGGCAAGCTGACCGAGGTCGAGACGTTCCGCGTCGGCTGCATCGGCCACTTCGGCGAAGCCGGCATCCCGGGCGCCGTCGCCGCGATCGCCGACACGCTGCGCGCGATGGGCGTGCGCCGCGTATCGGCCGAAGCGGCCGCCTGACGTGACGCAGTACGACGTGATGTGATGGATCCCGCCGCGTGCATGTGCGCATGCGGCGGCCAGTTTTTTCGGGCGGTGCGCGGCACGGCCCCCTTTCGGCGAACCCTCCAATGCGACCCTTCTGGATCGAACAAGCGCTGTTCAACGACGGCGATCTCGCCCCCGCGCTGCAAGGTGCGACACGGGCCGACGTCTGCATCGTCGGCGGCGGCTTCACCGGGCTCTGGACCGCGATCCAGGCCAAGCAGGAGAACCCCGCGCTCGACATCGCGATCGTCGAGGCCGACCTGTGCGGCGCCGGCGCGAGCGGCCGCAACGGCGGCTGCCTGCTCACGTGGTCCGCGAAATTCCTGACGCTGCGGCGCCTGTTCGGCGAAGCCGAGGCGATCCGACTCGTCAAGGCGTCCGAAGCAGCCGTGCAGCACATCGCCGATTTCTGCCGCGCGCACGACATCGACGCCGAACTGCGGCTCGACGGCACGCTGTACACCGCGACGTCGCGCGCGCAGGTCGGCACGCTCGCGCCGGTACTCGACGCGCTCGCCGCATGCGGCATCCACAGCTACGAGCCGCTGCCGCCCGCCGAAGTCGCGCGCCGCTCGGGCTCCGCGCGCAACCTCGACGGCGTCTACTCGCCGATCGCCGCGACCGTGCATCCCGGCAAGCTCGTGCGCGGGCTGCGCCGCGTCGCGCTCGCGATGGGCATCCGGATCTACGAACGCACGCCGATGCTCGACTTCACGCCCGGGCAGCCGGCCGTCGTGCGCACGCCGTCCGGCAGCGTGAGCGCCGGCAAGCTCGTGTTCGCGATCAACGCGTGGATGGCAAGCCGCTTCCCGCAGTTCGAACGCACGATCGCGGTCGTGTCGAGCGACATGGTCATCACCGAGAAATGCCCGGAACTACTCGAGAAGACCGGGCTGGTGGACGGCGTGTCGGTGCTCGATTCGCGGATCTTCGTCTACTACTACCGCACCACCGCCGACGGGCGGCTGATGCTCGGCAAGGGCGGCAACACGTTCTCGTGGCGCAGCCGCATCGCGCCGGTGTTCGACCGGCGCTCGCCCTACGAGGCGCAGCTCACGCAAAGCCTGCGCGAATTCTTCCCGTCGCTCGCGGGCGTGCCGGTCACGGCAAGCTGGAACGGGCCGTCCGATCGCTCGGTCACCGGCTTCCCGTTCTTCGGCCGCCTCGACGATGCGCCGAACGTGTTCTACGGCTTCGGCTATTCGGGCAACGGCGTCGGGCCGACCTACATGGGCGGGCAGATTTTGTCGTCGCTCGTGCTCGGCCTCGACAACGCATGGACGCGCAGCCCGATCGTGCGCGGCCCGCTCGGCCATTTCCCGCCGGAGCCGATCCGCTATGTCGGCGCGCACGTCGTGCGCAATGCGATCCGCCGCAAGGAGCGTGCGGAGGACGAGAGCCGGCCGCCGGCGGCCGTCGATACGTGGCTCGCGAAGTTTGCGAGCGCAGCCGGGAAGGCCGACAAGGCGTGACGATGTATTGACCTGCAGAACCTGAAGACGCAATGAAACAGGGACGCGGCGAAGCGTCCCCTTGATGTGGCGCGGCAACCCGCGCGGGCCTTGCCGGGCGCTTACGCGCGCACGGTTTTCTCCCGCGCCGCCTTGCCCGTCGCAGGCAGCCCCTGCTCGTGCGTGCGGCGCATGCGTGCGAGGCCATGCGAGACGTGCTCGCGCACCAGCGCGACCGCCTGCTCCTCGTCGCCGCCCGCGAGCGCCTGCACGATCTTGTCGTGCTCGGCGGCGGACACCGCGATCGCGTCTTCCTCGGCTTCGATCGCGGCCTGACGCAGCAGCCCGAGCTGGCGCACGAGCCGGCGGTAGGTATCGGTGAGGTGTGTATTGCCGACGCCGACGACCATCGCGTCGTGGAACTGCACGTTCAGCTCGGTATAGCGCGTGACGTCGTGCGTCTTCGCGGCGTCCTTCATCGACTGGATGATGCCCTTCAGCACCTTCAGCGTGTCGGGCGAGATGCGCTTCGCGAGCGCGCGCGCGACCGACTCGTCGAGCATCGCCCGCACTTCGTAGATCTCCTCGGCTTCGCGCAGCGGCACGACGCGCACCGTCACGCCGCGGTTCTTCTCGTTACGCAGCAGGCCGGCCTGTTCGAGCGCCCGGAACGCTTCGCGCACCGGGCCGCGCGACACGTTCAGCCTGGTCGCGATCTCGACTTCGTTGAGCTTCTCGCCGGGGGCGTATTCACCGGAGACGATCGCGCGCTCGAGCATGTCCTGGACGATCATCGCGAGCGACTGGCTTTGCAGGAGTTCGATGGCGCTGAGCGCGTTCGGGGCTGTCATGGTCGGGCAGGCAGCAAGGCTGCGGTAGAGAACGAGGGCGCCATATCGGCGAATGATCCTTATATACCCTCGGCCCGGCACATTGTCAACAGTTTTCAGTTTCCAAAAGCCAATTCCGCCTGCCGGGATGCAACCGGGATGCAGTTGGAACACCGCCGGCAGGCGGCGGTCGCGCGGCGGGCCGACCTCGCCCGCATCGCGCGACACGTGCCGGCCGTCAGGCCGTCGTGTGCTTCACCGGCCCCGGATCGCTATGGCTCGGCCGGCCGGTCTCGACGTGGCCCGCGAAGCGGCGCACGACCTTGTCGTCGCCGCCGCGCAGCGTCGTCGCGGTGATCGTCAGATCGTACCAGCCGTGGCTCGACGACAGCTCGAAGTGATCCTCGACGCGCTCGCCCGGCTCCAGCGTGTAGGTGCGCGCATGCTTGTGGCTGTATGCGTTGTCGACCGTCACGCGGCACGTCGCGCGCCCGCTGTTGCGCAGTTGCAGGTACACGTGGCGGTTGCGCACGTCGTAGCCGATCCGCGCTTCGGGGTTCGCGTGGCGGCCGTCCGCCGCGAGCCGCGTGTTGCCCTGGAACTCGCACAGATAGCCGTTCGGGCCGTATGCCGCGAGATGGTAGTCGCCGCGCGCGGCGGACGTGTTCCACGTGTCGACGAAGCGATCGTGCGCGGACACCGCATAACGACGCGGCGGCGTCGCCGGGTTGCGGCGGTCGTACACGTAGAACGACGCGCCCGCGTCGCCGGTGTTCGCGAAGTCGAGCGACACGTTGTCGTCATGGCCGCTCACGCGGCTGTGCACGAACAGCTCGTACGGCAGCGCCCGCGCGGGCCGCGTGCCGGGCTCCTGCGCCGGCATCGCCTGCTGCGCGGGCACCTGGTACGCCTGGCCGGCCGTCGCGATGTGCTGCGGCACGGTGAAGCTCACCGTGCGCGTGTCGGGCCGTGCCGAGAAGTCGAATGCCGACGTGAGGTCGCCGCAGATCGAGCGGCGCCATGCGCTGATGTTCGGCTCCTTCACGCCGAAGCGCGCTTCGAGGAAACGCAGCACCGACGTATGGTCGAACGTCTCCGAGCAGACCCAGCCGCCCTTCGTCCACGGCGAGATGATGATCAGCGGCACGCGCGGCCCGAGGCCGATCGGCTGGATGCCGCCCGGGTCCGCGCCCGGCACGAGCGGGCTCATTTCGCCCGGGTACTTGTTCAGGTCGAGCAGCTCGTCGCCGAGGTTCGACAGCAGGTTCGACGACACGATGCCCTGGCCGCCCACGCCGCTCGTGACCGGCGGCACCGGCGGCACGACGTGGTCGAACAGCCCGTCGTTCTCGTCGTAGTTGAGGATGAACACGGTCTTCGCCCACACCTCCGGGTTCGACGTCAGTGCCTCGAGCACCATGTTGATGTAGAACGCGCCGTCGGTCGGCGATGCCTGCGGGTGCTCGCTGTACTTGTACGGCGCGACGATCCACGACACCTGCGGCAGCCGGTTGGCCTGCACGTCGGCCTTCAGCTCGGCGAGCGTGTGGTCCGACGCGCCCTTGTCGACCAGCGGGCCGCTCGCGCCTTCCTTCACCTGGAACTTCTTGAAGAACATCAGCGAGTTGTCGGTGTAGTTGTCGGTCGGGTCGCCCGGGATGCCGGTGCCGCCCTGGTACACCTTCCAGCTGACCTTCGCGTTCTCGAGGCGCTCGGCATAGGTCGTCCACGTGTAGCCGTTCACGTCGTCACGCTCGCCGATGCCCGGGCCGTTCGGCGGGGTGCCGTAGATGTTGCGCGGGTCGACCGTGCCGGTCCACAGGTAGATGCGGTTCGGCGCGGTGTCGGCGTGCGCGGAGCAGAAGTACGAATCGCAGATCGTGAACGCGTCGGCCAGTGCGTAGTGGTACGTGAGATCCTGGCGCTTCAGGTAACCCATCGTCAGCACGTCCTGCTTCTGGTTCACCCACTGGTCCCACTGGCCGTTGTTCCAGGACAGGTGGCCGCTGCTCCAGCCGTGGTTGGTGCCCGGCTGGAATTCGGTCGTCTGCTTCGGGTCGAGGTAGAACGGCAGCACGTAAGGCGCCGACGGATCGAGGCCGCGCGAATGGTAGTTCTTCGTGAACACCGACGCCGGCGGCTGCTGCCACACCGGTGCGCCGCTCGGCAGCAGGTGCGGGCGCGGGTCGTTGAAGCCGCGCACGCCGCGCAGCCCGCCGAAGTAATGGTCGAACGAACGGTTTTCCTGCATGAAGATCACGACGTGTTCGACGTCGCGGATCGTGCCCGTGCGATAGGCGGCCGGCATCGCCAGCGCGTTGCGGATCGCGGGCGGGAAGCCCGCGTAGGCGGCCATCGCGCCGGCCGACTGCGCGGCAAGGCGCAGGAAATCGCGTCGATTGTTCGAAGACATGAAGGGAACCCTGTTGTCGGTAGGAATGGGGTGCCGGTCGAGCGGGGCCGGCAGTCGGTGTGTTACGCGCTATTACCCCGCACCGGCATGTCCCGGCCGTGACTGGTTCCAGCAGGTTTCTTTTGGTTACCCACAAGAATTTTTCGAAGCAACGCACGACGCGCCTTTCATGCGGCCGACACACGTGTGCGCTACGCTGACGCGCGATGAAGAGGGGAGAAGCCGAGTCGTGTTCGATCAGCTGAAGGCGTTCCACGCGACCGTCCGGCAGGGCAGCATCACGCGCGCCGCGCGCCACCTGGGCGTGAGCCAGCCGACGATCGCCGCGCAGATCCGGCAGGTCGAGCAGCTGTACGGCGTCGAGCTGTTCTACCGCAGCGGCCGCAAGCTCGAGGTCACCGAGACGGGTATCGAGCTGCTGCCGCTCGTCGAGAAGATGATCGCGCTCGAGGCGCAGGCCGACATCATGCTGCGCAACGTCGGCGGCCTGTTCGAAGGCCACCTGCGGATCGGTGCGACGGGGCCGTACTACATCATGGATGCGGTCGGCCGCTTCTCGAACGCGCATCCGTCGATCGCGCTCACGTGCCGGATCGGCAACTCCGAGGAAATCCTGCAGGCGCTGCAGGAATTCCGCATCGATCTCGCCGTCTCGTCGCAGCGCAACGATGCCGAAGGCCTCGAACGCAAGGTGATCTCGACCGACCCGCTCGTGCTCGTCGTGCATCGCACGCATCCGCTCGCGCGCTTCGACGCGATCGATCCGGCGCAGCTCGCCGACGTGCGGCTGCTGATTCGCGAGGAAGGCTCGGTCACGCGCCGCTGCACGGAGACGATCCTCGCGGCGGCCGGTGTCGCGGCCGTATCGGTGGCCGAGATCGGCAGCCGCGAAGCGATCCGCGAGGCGATCCTGCACGGCGTGGGCGGCAGCCTGTTTCCGCTCGGCGAGGCCGAGCGCCATCCGGACCTGCGCGTGATCGCGCTGCGTGGCGTCGACACGACGATCGACGAATACGTGTACTACCTGAAGGCGCGCCGCCAGAGCCCCGCGATCGACGCGTTCCTTGCATGCATCCTGCCGGCCGGTGCCGAAGCAGCCGGGACAGCCGACGCAGGACGAACGGCGCGGCGGGCGAACGCGCGCTGAACTGTCGCGCGTTCGCCGGTTCCGCACGTTATCGGCGCTTTTCCCGCGCCTTCCCTCGTTTTTCCTCGTGCCTTCCTTCTGTCGTTGCGCTCACATCATTTCGGCAGTGCCGGAATCATCCACGTCAGCACGTGCTGCTGCAGGAACACCAGCACGCCGAGCAGCAGCGTGAGGATCACGCTGTGCCAGAAGGTGCGCGCAAACACGACACCTTCCTGCCCTTTCAGGTCCGTCGTCGACACGCCCGTCGCGATGTTCTGCGGCGAGATCATCTTGCCCATCACGCCGCCCGACGAGTTGGTCGCGGCCATCAGCACCGGATCGAGCCCGAGCTGCCGCGCGGCGACGACCTGCAGGTTGCCGAACAGCGCGTTGCCCGACGTGTCGCTGCCGGACAGGAACACCGCGATCCAGCCGAGCGACGCGGACACCAGCGGGAACAGCGCGCCCGTCGACGCGACGCCGGTGCCGAGCGTGTAGCTGATCCCCGAGTAGTTCAGCAGGTACGCGAGCCCGACGATCATCATCACCGTGACGATCGCGATCCACGTCTGCCGCCACGTCTTCACCACGCATTCGAGGAACGCGCCGGCGCCGGTGCGCGTCAGCGCGGCCGTGATGATCGCCGACAAAAGGATCGCGGTGCCCGTGCCGAGCGGCTGGAAGTCCCAGATCGCCGCATACGGCTTGTGGTACAGCGACACGAACACCGCGTTGTGCAGGCCCGGCCACTTGATCTTCACGTCGCCGATCGCCGCGATGTTCGCGTGCACCCACACGATCACGACCACCGACACGACGAGCCACGGCAGCCAGCCGCCAAAGCCCGCGCGCGCGGCGCCGGCCGTTGCAGGCACGCTGCGCGCGAGCGCGTATTGCGGATCGGGCTGCGGCTTCCACACCTGCAGGAAACCGATCGTGACGATCAGCGACGTGAGCGACGACAGCACGTCGGTGAGCTGGTAGCCGAGGAAGTTCGACGTGACGAACTGCGCGATCGCGAAGCTGGCGCCCGACACGAGCAGCGCGGGCCACAGCTTCGAGATCGAGCGCAGCCCGCCGTACGCGCCGACCACGTAGAACGGCAACAGCAGCGCGAAGAACGGCAACTGGCGGCCGACCATCTGCGCGAGTGTCGCGGGCGGCAGCGACGTCACCGCGCCGAGCACGGTGATCGGCACGCCGAGCGCGCCGAACGCGACCGGCGCCGTGTTGAACAACAGCGTATAGGTGAGCGCCTCGAGCGCGGGGAAGCCGAGCGCGATCAGCAGTGCGCTCGTGATCGCGACCGGCGTGCCGAATCCGGAGATCCCTTCGAGCAGGCAGCCGAACGAGAATGCGACGACGAGCAGCACGAGGCGGCGATCGTCGGGCAGGTTGTCGAGCATCCACTGCCGGAACTGGTCGAAGCGGCCCGACTTCACCGCGATGTTGTACAGCAGCAGCGCGTTGAAGACGATCCACATCACCGGCACGACCGCGAGCGCCATGCCCGCGCCGACCGCGTTGAACGCGAGCCCGGCCGGCATCCCCCACGCACCGATCGCGACCGCGAGGCCGGCGACCAGCCCGGCGAGCGACGCCTGCCACGCGGGGCGGCGCAACACGCCCAGCGCGATCAGCGCGACCGCGATCGGGATCGCGGCGACGAGGAAGGACAGCAGCAGCGAGTTGGCGACCGGCGTCAACGGCTGTGCGAAGACGATGCCGGGCGGTAGGGCGTCGGTGGGATTCATCGCGTCTCCAAAGTCGACCCGGGTTGGCGCTACGGCGCCCCCGGATTCGGTGCAAAGCGGTCCTTCTGCAGTCGCGACGGCGATCAGGCGCTTGCGCACGCAACGACGTCGCACGGCCAACCGATCGGTCGCTTAAATGAGGTTAGGAGGCGCGCGGCGCTTGTACAAGGGGGGACAAGCCCGATGCATGCCGAACCGATCCGAACCCGCCGCCGCATGCTGACCGGCAGCGGGCGGGCCGCTGTCGCGTTCGACAGGACGCCCGTCACGCGCGGCTCACCAGCGCGGCGCGGCGGCGTCACCCGCGCAATGTTGCACGTGCGGCAAAGGTGCCTGACGGCGGGCGGGATGTTTCGTTTGGCGTCCGAAGCCTAGACTGGTCGCATCGATTCCACCCGCGCCGGCCACGGCACGGCGCCGGAACCTCACGGAGTGAACACGATGAAGACGATGAAACAGGCAGCATGCGCATGCGTGCTGATCGGCGCGGCCGTCGCCGCGCACGCGCAGGCCGCGTCGACGCTGACGCGCGCCGAGGTTCGCCAGGAGCTCGTGGAGCTGCAGGCCGCCGGCTACCGGACGAGCCTGGCAAGCAGTCCCGACTTTCCGGAAAACATGCAGGCGATCATGCACCGTGCCGCGCAGGCGCGCGGCGACGACACCGGCTACGGCGGCGACGCCGGGGTAAACGTGGAATCGGGCAAGCCGGCGCTGCCGCACGCGATCGATCGCGGCACGTACGCACACCACTGACAGCGGATCGAACCGGATCGGGTGCACAACGGCGCACGCCGACCGGCGACGGAGGCGGAGGCGGAGACGCGCATCGTGCACCGCGCCGAACGACGCGGTGCACGTGCGCCAGGTATCACACGCTGAAGCGGTTCAACGTATAGGCGCGATAGGCCGCGACGAACGCGTCGAACGATCCGGCCTCCTTCGCTTCGAGCTCGGCCTGCTCGGCCAGCGACTTCGCGGCGAGCGCCTGCTCGGTGCACAGCGTATCCGCCGACGGCGGGCGCGCGCGGAATTGCGCGGCATGCGCTTCGCTCTGCGCCAGCGCGAACCCGAGGAACGACTGCCCGTTCTCACGCATCGTGCGCAGCACGCGCGCGGACGCCGTGCGCTCCGGATCAGCGAGCTTCTCGCGTTGCGCGGCGATCGCGCGCGCATGCTCGTCGCCGCCGCGGATTTCGTCGAGACGGCGGCCGACGGTTTCGATATCGGTCATCAGTTCGTCCGCCCACGCCTGCAGCGTGATCGGCTGGCCGTCGCGCTGCAGCGTCAGCCCCGGCTTGCGCCCTTCCATCGTCACGCTGCCGAAGTTCGCGTTCGCTTCCTGGTACGCGGGACAGTCGAGCGCCGGGCTCTCGTCGAGCGCACACGCAAGCAGGAATGCGTCGATGAAGCGCGCGGTTTCCAGTGCGATGCCGGTCGGCTCGAACGGATCGATGTCGAGACAGCGCACCTCGATGTACTGCACACCGCGCGACGCGAGCGCATGCAGCGGCCGCTCGCCCGAATACGTGACGCGCTTCGGCCGGATCGTCGAGTAGAACTCGTTTTCGATCTGCAGCACGTTCGTGTTGATCTGGATCCACTCGCCATCGCGATGCGTGCCGATCGCCTCGTACGCCGGATACGGCTCGCTCACGGCCTTCGACAGCGCGTCGAGATAGGCGGGCAGCGTGTTGTAGTCGACGTGCAGCGCGGCCTGGGCGGTCGTGTTCGAGTAGCCGAGATCGCTCATCCGCAGGCTCGTCGCATACGGCAGGTACAGCGTGTCGGCATCGAACGTGTCCAGCTTGTGCGGCTTGCCGCGCAGGAACTTCGTATCGAGCGCGGGCGACGCGCCGAACAGGTACATCAGCAGCCAGCTGCGGCGGCGGAAGTTGCGGATCTGCGCGAGATAGCGCTCCGACTGGTAATCGACGAGCGTGGCCGTCGAGCCTTCTTCCGCATGCAGGCGCCGCCACACTTCCTCGTGCAGCGAGTAGTTGTAGTGGATGCCGGCGATGCACTGCATCGTGCGGCCGTAGCGATACGCGAGGCCGCGCCGGTACACCGTCTTCAGGCGGCCGATGTTCGACGTGCCGTAGTCGGCGATCGGAATCTGGTCGTCGGCCGGCAGCAGGCCGGGCATCGAGTCGTTCCACAGCATCTCGTCGCCGAGCGACGAATACACGTAGCGATGCAGATCGTCGAGACGTTCGAGCGTGATCGCGGCGTCGCGTTCCGCAGGCGTGATCAGTTCGATCAACGCTTCGGAATAGTCGGTCGTCAGCGACGGATGCGTGAGCGCCGAACCGAGCGCGCGCGGATGCGGCGTGAACGCGATCATCCCGTCGCGCGTCACGCGCAGGCTTTCCTTTTCGATGCCGCGCAGGCCGTCGGGCAGATGCTGCCGCGTCGGGCCCGAGCTCAGCGCTTCGAGGCGATTCAGCAGCAGTTCGGACTGGCGGTGAGTCATGGTGTTCGACATGGAGACGCAAGTGCGTGACGGCCGCGCGCAGAACGCCGCGCGCGGCCGGCTGGATTGTTGGTCGCTTCGTTGGTAGCGGGCACTTTAACATCTCGCCGAAACACGCGCTTGAGGTGGCCCCGGGCAGGGCGCACGGGCCGGAGCGGGCCGCCGGACGGGCCGGTCGCGGCGATCGCCGCATCTGCCACCGGTTCCAGGCGGCGGCAACGGGCACGCCGGTTACGCGAATTCGTCCGACGGAACGTGACGCGTACACGGGTGGCGGCAGGTGCAACCGTGCCGCCGAACCGGCGGCTAAAAGAAGGAAAAGTATGGGGCGTGCGCCCGCCATGCGGCGGACGACGGATTCGCGGAATGGCCGTGATGACCGGTGTCCGGCGGGTAGCCTGCGAATACCGGCACGACCTGCGCAACGGGTTGCATCACGGCTTCGTCGGGTCGCACCCGGCCGCGAGCCTCAGCGATCACCGGCCACCCTCACCCGCCGCGCGCGCCGCCCGCCCGGTCGGCCACTTCGTTCCACAAATGCAGCGCCGCGTACGCGCGCCACGGCCGCCAGCCTTCGGTGCGACGCTTCTGGGTCGCGAGCCGGTCGAGCGCCGGATCGCGCGCGGCGATCGACTGCATCAGCACGAGATCGGAGGCCGGCCATGCGTCCGGATCGCGCCACGCGCGCATCGCGATGTATTCGACGGTCCACGGGCCGATGCCGGGCAGATCGAGCCACGCACTGCGCAGCGTCGCGAGATCGGCGTGCTCGCGATCGACCGGCACGTCGCCGGCCGCCACCGCGCGCGCCGTGCCCGTCAGTGCCGCCACCCGCTTGCCGGGCATCCCGATCTTGTCGAGATCGCAGGCGGCCAGCGCGTCAGGCGTCGGAAAACGCCACGCGGGCGCACCGTCGTCGTCATGCACCACCCGCTCTCCGGCCCGCTCGACGAGCCGGCCGACGATCGTCGTCGCGGCCTTCACGCTCACCTGCTGGCCGACGATCGCGCGTACGGCCAGCTCGAATCCCGACCACGCGCCGGGCACGCGCAACCCCGGCGCAGCGTCGACGAGCGGCACGAACCACGGATCGCGCGCAAGCCCGCAGCCGATTGCGGCCGGATCGGCGCCGAGGTCAAACATCGTCGCGACGCGCGCGGCGAACGCGTCATCGACATGACGCGCGACCGCGCCTTCGACCGTCGCGACGAGGCAATGCTTGCGCGGATGTTTCGCGACCGTGAGCCGGCCGGCGTCGCCGTGCACGTCGACGATGCGGCGATACACGCCGTCCGCCACCTGCTCGACGCCCGGAATCGCGCGCCCGCTGAAGAAGCGCAGTACCCGCGCCCAGTCGTAAGGCGCATTGAAGCGCAGTTCCATTTGCGCGGACGGCGGCACATGGCCGCCGTTCACGATGGACGTCATCGTTGTTCTTGCAATGCTCAAACTGCGTTGCCCTCCGCAACGGATTCGGTTTCATCGTCGCGCACATGACGCGCCTCGGACGCGAGCAGCGTCGCCTTGCGGCGCACGCCCCAACGATACCCGGAAAGCGCGCCGCCCTTTTGTACGACGCGGTGGCACGGGATCGCGAGCGCGACCGGATTCGACGCGCACGCGGATGCGACGGCGCGCACCGCGCGCGGCGCGCCCAGCGCCTCGGCGATCTCCGAGTAGCTGCGTGTTTCGCCGTACGGAATATGCGTCAGCGCCTCCCACACGCGCTGCTGGAATGCGGTCGGCGCGATGTCGAGCGGCAGGTCGAACGCGTGCCGCGTGCCGTCCAGGTACGCGCGGATCTGCGCGACGAACGGCGCGAGCCGTGCCGACGCCTCGACCAGCTCGGCGCGTGCGAACGCGTCCTTCAGCTCGCCGACGAGCGCGGCCGGTTCGTCGCCGAACGCGATCCGGCAAATCCCCTGCCCGGTCGCCGCGACGAGCACCGTGCCGAGCGACGTCGAGGCGGTCGCATAGTCGATCCGCAGGCCGGCACCCTGGCGGCGGAACGCCGACGGCGCCATCCCCAGCTCGCGCGGCACCGACGCATAGAGCCGCGACGGCGAGTTGAAGCCCGCGTCGACAGCCGCCTGCGTGACCGGCTGCCCGCTTTGCAGCGCCTGCCGCAGCGCGGCGCCGCGCTGCGCGGCCTGGTACTGCCGCGGCGACACGCCGACCACGCGCTTGAAAAGCCGCTGAAGATGAAACGGGCTCACGTGCACGGCATCGCTCAGCTGCTGCAGCGTGAGCCGCTCGGCATGCGCGTCGAGCACCGCGCACGCGCGGTTGACGATCTCGAGCTCGCGCGGCAGCCCTTCCGGCTGGCAGCGCTTGCAGGGCCGGAAGCCGGCCGCGCGTGCGGCGGCCGGATCGGCGAAGAAGGACACATGTTCGCGACGCGGCAGCCGCGACGCACAGGTCGGACGGCAGAACACGCCGGTCGTGCTCACGGCGTAGAAGAACGCGCCGTCCGCATGCGGATCGCGCTCGGTCACGGCGCCCCAGCGGGCATCATCGGTCGGATAGGCGGCTTTCATCTGAACCTCGCACTCCCTAGTGTAGATGGTGCCTACTCTAGACATCGGCATGTGCCGTCGCGCCCCGAATCTTGCTCTGTGATTCGCACCGGCGAACCGGGGACACATCGATTGAAGATAAATCCGACAAAACGCGCGCGCCGGCTGTTACAGCGCGGTTTTCGTCATCGTCCCGTCACCATTTTGTTGCACTGCGGATGCGACAAATCGCCGTCCTGACGTTTTTTTGCATTCGAAATATTGCGTCGCACCATCGCCGTGTGTATAGTTGGAACTGTCTCCTCCATGTCTCCTCCTGATATGGATTAAGCCCGTTCCGCTCTGCGTGAACGGGCTTTTTTTCGTCCGTCGATTGTGCCGCGTTCCGGCCGGCGGCGCAGGCGCGATGCGTCTACACTCGATGCTCGTCGACTGTGAAGGAGTGCCTGCCCATGAAACCGACCATCCGCGGCATCGATCACATCGTGCTGCGCGTGACCGACATGGCCGCGATGACGCGCTTTTACTGCGACGCCGTCGGCTGCCATGTGGAAAAGGAACAGCCCGATCTGGGCCTCGTGCAGCTACGCGCCGGCGACGCGCTGATCGACCTGCTGTCCGTCGGCGGCCCGATCGATCGCCCTGACAGCGGCCCGCCCGGCACGGGGCGCAACCTCGATCACCTGTGCCTGCGCGTCGAGCCGTTCGATCCCGATGCATTGATCACCCATTTCGCCGCACATGGCGCACGGCCGGGCGCGCCCGCGGAACGCTACGGTGCCGGCGGCTACGGGCCGTCGATCTACCTGTTCGACCCGGAAGGCAACATGCTCGAATTCAAGGGGCCGCCGGCCGCGATCGGCTGAACGCGGCCGGCGCGCGGGCCGTCACGCGTCCGCGCGCGCCTTCAACACCGTCCATTCGACCGCGACCGGATCGTGGTCGGCGCTCGAGATCCACGCGGTGCCGTCCTGCACCGTGCACTGCAGGCGCATCGAGCGCTCCGCGAGCTGCCCGAGCGCGGCCGCGACGCCGTCGGCCAGCGACAGCACCTGCACGTTGCGCAGCCGCTCGACCTTGCTGCGCACGCCCTGCCACCAGATGTCCGACGTCTTGCCGCCGTACGCGATCACGGTGACTTGCCCCGCGCGGCCGGCCGCCTTCGAGATGCGCCGCTCGTCGGGCTGGCCGGCTTCGATCCAGACGTCGATCGCGCCGGTCAGGTCCTTCTGCCACAGATCGGGCTCGTCGACGTCCGACAGCCCCTTGCAGAATTCGAGCCGTTCGTGCGCGAACAGCGCGAACGCGACGATGCGCACCATCATCCGGTCGTCGGTTTCCGACGGATGGCGCGCCACCGTCAGCGCGTGATCGGCGTAGTAATGCCGATCCATGTCGGCGATTTGCAGTTCGGCTTTGTAGATCGTGGATTTCAGCGCCATGCGGATGCGGCCCGGGCGGGCATTCGGTTCGGTCGGGCCGTGATGATACCGAATGCGCGCCGTCCGGCGCGTGTCATGCGCCACTCACAGCGCAACGGCCCGGCATGGGCCGGGCCGTGTTCGGTTCGCGCCGCCGGCTCATCGGGCCGGCGCGCTCGCGCGTCGTGTGACTGCGCGGTGAATGAACGGTTACTGCTTGACGAAGCGCGAATCGGTCCAGAGACCCTGCTGGTCGCTGTTGTCGGCGCTGACGAACTGCACGTCGCCCTGGTCGACCGACACGACGCGGAAACGCTGGCCTTCCGGCACCGACAGGCAACGGTAGTCGTCGAAGTATTGCTGCTTCGCCTGCGACTTGCCGTCACGCTCGTGACTCAGTACGGAGTCCAGATTGTCCTTCGACAGGCAGCCCCATGCGTTCTTCGTCAACTGGATTTCCTGCGTCGGCTTGACGGCCGAATCACCGCCTGCCTGGGCAATCGACACCGCGCAAAATGCGCCGACGAGGGCAAAAAGGATACCGGTACGCTTCATCATGTTCTGTCTCCAGGCTTGCAGGCACCAGGCTTGGGTTAGCTATGTGTTTAAAGGTGATCGTGAACCCGCGTTTTTCACTTTAGAAGACCGGCAAGCGATAGCAAGCACATTTGTTGTGCGACCGCAATAGCGGCGGATTGTCGCACCCCGTGCGCAGCCCGTTTTTCGCGCGACGCGTGCGGCGGACAACACCTGTTGCGTGGCGAACAGGCCCGTCACGCCGGGCGGAAAGCGTTATCTGGCAAGACTTTCATCCGAATTACATCGCAGCGATTGAACGGTTTGGATAATCCATTTCGCTATCCGGATCATTTTGATGCGCTGCACATAAAGTCATTCGAAACGAAT
Source organism: Burkholderia sp. D-99 (assembly GCF_011605345.1). Lineage (GTDB taxonomy): Bacteria > Pseudomonadota > Gammaproteobacteria > Burkholderiales > Burkholderiaceae > Burkholderia. The sequence continues at coordinate 20,316 of NZ_JAAOXM010000009.1, read as the reverse complement.
CAACTTTACCGCAACGCGGAATCGCAAATACCTGATACAAGAAAAATGCCAGGTATAAGCGAATCCGTATTTATCCGTAGTTCCCCGAATGTATTCGGTGCCCGCGAAAAACCCGCGGCAAGCGCCTTTCACCAGCGCGTTTACCCTGCTTTATTCGGACTGGATTGCTGACGCTCGAAATAATCGCGCTGAAAAATGCACATGCGATAAGCGTTGTGATACGCGCCGTTTCCGAAAAATTCTTCCTTCAATTCGGCCTCGTGCTGGAATCCGCATTTCTCGTACACGTGAATCGCCGCCGCATTCGACGTATCGACGATCAGGTACAGCTTGCGCATGTTCAGCACCTTGAACGCGTACTCGATCGCGAGGCGCGTCGCCTGGCCCGCATAGCCGCGCCCCTGGCATTGCGGCGCGATGATGATCTGGAACTCGCCGCGGCGATGGATGTAGTCGAGCTCGATCAGCTCGACGAGGCCGACCAGTTCGCCTTGCGCGTCGACCGCGACGAAACGGCGCTCGCGCTGGTCGTGCACGTGACGGTCGTACAGTTGTGACAGTTCCGAGAAGGTTTCATACGGCTCCTCGAACCAGTAGCGCATGATCTTCGCGTCGTTGTTCAGCTCGTGGACAAAGCGCAGGTCCTGGCGCTCCAGCGGCCGCAGCGCGAGCGTGTTGGTATCGTTCTGGAGTTGCATGTTCATATCCTTTTTTGATGCCGGCGCACGTGCGGCAAGGCCGCATCCGGGCCTGTCACGCACTGTAAGAAATTGAACGCGGGCGAAGTTCAGAGCCTAGAATGGGAGCTAGGGTTCCTGCCACCGCAAGGAGGCTATCGTGATCGAGCAAGTCATACTCGGAATTTTTCTCGTGCTGCCGCTCGTGATCGTAGCGGCGCTGTTTTCCGACGAACTTTGGCAGGAACATCGGCGCCAGCATCCGCGCGACGAAAACGCACCGCACATCGACTGGAAGCATCCGTGGCGCCGCGTGCGACGCGGGCATTGAGTCGATTGGCGTTCATCCGCGGGGCGCGCCGGCCGGGCCGCCCTGGAATGTGAACGCGTGACGCGCCCCCGTTCTGCACTCCGTTACGCACCCTGTAACGCCCCCGAATTCAGCCTCGATCCGATTCCCGCTCAACCCGCTCACTCTGCTCACTCCGCGAGACACCGCCGTGAACGACCAGCCCGCCCAGCCTCCGCACGACATTCCCGGCGAAACGATCGACCTGCAGATCGCCGACGTGCTGGCAGCCGTCCGCTACCCGGCCAACAAGGATGCGATCGTCGATGCCGCGCGCGACGCAGGCGCCAGCAACGAAGTGCTGTCGATGCTCGACGGCCTGCCCGAACAGGACTACGCGGACGTCAACGCCGTCACGCACTGGGTCGCCGGCAACTTCGGTCCCGGCCTCGGGGTTTGAGCGCGCACCCATAACGCGATAGGATCAGGCCGCACCGGTCGCGCAGCGGCCGGTTGCCTGTCGCCCGGCGCAAGACCGGGCGTTTCCGCCTACGTGCCCGGGGAACTCCATGGAAGGCATCCTGATCCAGCACACGACCCGCCGTCAGCTCTGGTTCGGCGCACTGACGGCGCTCGTCATCGTGCTCGCGCTCGGGATCGCCGCGCCGCACGCGAACGTCTCGCTGCCGGCCGTCGAGCCGTTCATGCCGATGTGCGCGCTCACCGTGTTCACCACCGCGAGCATCGCGGCGTTCTTTCTCGGTGCCCAGTTCACCGTGACACGCCAGCCGGTGCTCGGCGCGCTCGGCGGCGCCTACGCGTTCACCGCGCTCGCCGTCGCGCTGCAGCTGCTCACTTTTCCCGGCGTATTTGCGCCGCACGGGCTGTTCGGTGCGCAACCGCAAAGCGCCGCGTGGATGTGGATCTTCTGGCATGCCGGCTTCCCGAGTTTCGTGATGGTCGCGCTGCTCGCGCGCGCGCGGCTGGCGCGTGCACCGGTCGGCGCGCAGCAGACACGCTGGTGGACGCTCGCGCTGATCGGCGGGCCGGCTGTCGTCGCGGGGCTGCTGTGCCTGTTCGCGCTGAACGTGTCGCTGCCGCCCGCGTTTCATCCGCCGGGCGACGCGGCCGTGCTGCCCGTCAACGGCGTCGCGCTGATCGTGTGGCTGCTCAACGCGCTGGCGCTCGTTGCCGTGCTGGCCACCGGCCGGCTGCGCACGACGCTCGACCTGTGGCTCGCGATCGCGGTACTCGCGTGCCTCACCGACACGACGCTGAACCTGATGAGCACCAATCGCTTCACGGTCGGCTGGTATCTCGCGCGCGTGTTCAGCATGTTCACGCCGGGCGTGCTCGTGTGCGTGCTCGCGTGGGAAGTGACGATGCTGTACCAGCGGCTGTTCGAGGCACACGCGACGCTGATCCGTTCGTCTGCGCGCGACGGTCTGACGGGCGCGTTCAACCGCATGCACTTCAACGATCATTTCCACACGCTGTTCCTGCAGTCGCGACGGCAAGGCGAACCGCTGTCGCTGCTGATGGTCGACGTCGATCGCTTCAAGGCATACAACGACGCGTTCGGTCACGTGAAGGGCGACGCGTGCCTGATCGCGGTCGCGAATGCGTTGGCCGGCGCGGTGAGGCGGCCTGCGGACATGGTCGCGCGTTATGGCGGCGAGGAGTTCGCGATCGTGCTGCCGAACACGGGCGCGCGCGGCGCGCGGGTGGTCGCCGAGGAAGCGCGCGAGGCGGTATTGCGGCTCGATCTCGCGATGCCGGCATCACCCGCCGGGCGCGTGAGCGTGAGCGTCGGCTGCGCGACCGTGGCGGCCGACGATCTCTCGACACCCGATGCGTTGATCGAAGCCGCCGATGCCGCGCTGTATCGTGCGAAGGATACGGGGCGAAACAGGGTCGTCACCGCCTGAAAACGTCTGCTGTTTGGGTATTTGTTACGGTCATTGTGACCGGAATAATCCGCCGTTACGGATTGCGGAACAGGGATACGATCGCTTACAGCCGGTGTTGCGCGCGCTCGCTATGCTGGGTTTCATATTGAACCCGAGCAGGTGAACGCGATGAAGAAGACCCTTTTGCTGATTGCCAGCGTCGCCGTGCTGTTGAGCGGCTGTATCGTGGTGCCTGACGGCGGGTACTACGGTGGTGGCGGGTATTACCATCACCATCATTGGGATTGAGGTGGGTGAGGATCCGGATGGGTCGACCCGGACCCTCACGCCATCAAGTCGGCGCGGTCAGCTCGGCATGCATCAGAAACACCTGTAGCGCGGCGAGCGTTTCGTAATGGAGACGCTCGAGGCGCGCATCCTTCTCCGCGTCTTCGATCAGATCCCGTTCGGCATCGAACTGGTAGGGTTCGCCCAGCAGTTCGGCCATGTCGATCTGGAAGTACGTGCACTCTCCGTAGGGCCGCTTGCCGTCGATGTAGGACAGCGGCCAGAAGTCATCCTCCTCCAGCACCGCATCGATCGAGTAATCGTCGAGCGTTCTCCAGATAGTCCCTCGCAGTATCGCGAGATGCTCGGCGCGAAATTCGAAACGCCCCGATGGGTCGACGCCGCTTTCCGGAAAATCGAACGCCTTGCGCAGTGCCTCCGGGATCACGTATTGCCCCGGCGACAACGTGCCCGCGACCGTGACGAATTCGGGCACGACGTGGCCGAGTTCCGCCAGCGTGCGAATGGCCAGCACGTCATCATCGGTTTCGAGGATCGCCTTGGCGAGATCGATCGTCGCGCCGCTTCCCGTCAGCGGTGACTCGGGAACGATGCCCGGCGCACCGGATTCGATCGGCAGCCACATGACCTGAAGCCGCCTCATCAGCGCGACATGACGCGGCGTCAGGTCGGGATACGGCGCATCGTCGGCAAAGACGGCGCGAAGAATGGCGTGACGCTTGCTCGAATTGCTTGGCATAGGAGAACTCGTTGCAGCACGCGGCCAACATCGACCACGCGACAGGATTCAACTTCGGCAGACGTTTGCGGCTGGCGCGCGACGTCCGGTAGAGAAGTCAGGCAGCGCCCGCTGCCGTCATCGGTGGCGGGGCGGAAGGAGACAGGTTCCGAACGACGAGGCGATCGACCTCGGCTTGTGCCTCCGCAATTTTCGCGTCGGCCGCGACGATGCTCTTCTGATGGCGGTAGCGCGCGAAGAGAACCGAACCGAGTATCACGAGACCGAAAACGACATTCTCGACGGCCGGCACATGGTCGGTAAGGTCGCCTGCCAGGAGACCCAGGACCGTGCCGCCCACCGCGCCGAATACGGCCGCGAATATGCCATCGACGATCCAGCTCCTCGAAGGATATTTGAGCTGGGCGAGATTGAGTGCGGAAACGGCGTCCACGACGCCCACCACCTCGCCACGCACGGCCTGGAGTTGTTCCTCGATGACGTCCACCTGGCGCCGGACGCGCTCCTTATCCGACGAGGCGAGTACGCCTGCGTTGTAATAGGTCAGCAGGATGCGTTCCGATGCGATCCATTCGGCATCCAGATCGGTCGAAATCAGGCCTTTTTCTTTTAGATAGTCCCACCCGACTTTGCCATCGTGGAGCTCAATATAAGCGCCGTGCGATGCGCAACACTCGAAGACCGCCAACGCCCGGCGTAACGCAAGATCCACGGCGAAGCGATCGTTCGCTCGTGATGACTGGCTTTTCGCCATGTCTTCCGTCGAGTTGCCCGATGACTCGCTGCGTTTCCCGAATCCGAATCCCATGCATGCCCTCTCTTTGTTATGAGGCCGGGATTTGTTGTGTCGAGATTGCCCGGCTGGTCGATTTTACGACAGGCCGCATGATGCGAACGGGAGAACGACCGTGATCGGGTTATTCGATTAAATGCGAATGACGCGCCCCGAAGGGCTGTCGAGCTTCACATGCGCGGGCATCACTTCCCGATACAAAACCTGCTGAAAATCACCCCCAGCAGATCATCCGAAGTGAACTCCCCGGTAATCGCATTGAGCCGTTCCTGCGCGAGCCGCAGTTCCTCGGCAAACAAATCGAGCGACTGCGCGCGCTGCTCCGCGTGATCCGCCGCCTGCGCGAGATGCTCCTGCGCGGCCCGCAGTGCGATCAGATGCCGCTCCCGCGCGAGATACACGCCTTCCGCCCCCGCCTGCCACCCGGCGATCCGCAGCAGCTCCGCGCGCAGCATATCGATCCCGTCGCCGCGCTTCGCCGACAGATGCACCTCGGTCAGATCACCTTCCGCCGCCGGATGCTCGACGTACGCAGCCACACCGGTCAGATCCGTCTTGTTCAGCACGCGCACCACCGGCACGCCGCCCGGAAACCGCGCGGCAATCGTCTCGTCATCCGCCGTCATCCCGTTACGCGAATCCAGCAGATGCAGCACGACGTCCGCACGCTCGATCTCGCTCCACGTGCGAGCGATACCGATCCGCTCGACCTCGTCCTCCGTCTCGCGCAGCCCGGCCGTATCGATGATGTGAAGCGGAATCCCTTCGACCTGGATCGTCTGCGCGACCTTGTCGCGCGTCGTCCCGGCGATCGGCGTGACGATCGCCAGCTCCGCGCCGGCCAGCGCGTTCAGCAGCGACGACTTGCCGACGTTCGGCTGCCCCGCGAGCACGACCGACAACCCTTCGCGCAGCAGCGCACCCTGCCGCGCATCGCCCAGCACGTGCGTGAGCTGCTCGCGAATCTTCGCGAGCTTGCCGCGCGCGTCGGCCGCTTCCAGGAAATCGATCTCTTCCTCGGGAAAATCGAGCGTCGCCTCGACCAGCATCCGCAGCGTGATCACGTCGTCGACGAGCGCATGGATCTGTCGCGAGAACGCGCCGTCGAGCGAGCGCCCGGCCGAACGCGCCGCGGCTTCGGTGCTCGCCTCGATCAGGTCGGCAACGGCCTCGGCCTGCGCGAGGTCGAGCTTGTCGTTCAGGAACGCGCGTCGCGTGAATTCGCCGGGCTCCGCAAGCCGCAGCCCGAAACCGCGCCCCGCGTCCAGGCAGCGCTGCAGCAGCAGTTGCATCACGATCGGGCCGCCGTGCCCCTGCAGCTCGAGCACATGCTCGCCGGTGTACGAATGCGGCGCCGGGAAATACAGCGCGATCCCGCGGTCGAGCGGCGCGCCGTGCTCGTCGAGGAACGGCACGTAGCTCGCATGGCGCGGCACGAGCTTCTGCCCGCACAACGCGTCGATCAGCGGCAACGCGGCCGCCTCGCCGCCACGCCCAAACGACACGCGGACGACCCCGATGCCCCCCCGGCCGGCAGCAGTGGCAATGGCGACGATCGGATCGGAATCGGTAGCGAGCATGGGAATCGGATGAATCGGGTGATCAGTGAATATGGTGCGCCCGCGCAACAGTTCGGGCATCGGAACGCCGGCATTGTAGCGTGCCGGCTCATACACCATCGGTCGCCGCGCAGGATTCGGACGCGCCCGAATTTATCCCGCCGGGGATAAGCCAAGTATCAGTCCAGCGCAATGTCACAGCAGTCGTTTCGGACGAGTATGCCTGCTGGAGCGGCCCAACGATGTGGCCCTCAATTTTGTTCCCCACTCTGATCGAGATTGGGATTCGTCTGAACGAGATACGTTTAGCCCGAATGGTTGTCTGAAACATGGCGGTGGAATTGCACAATCTCCCCCATGCCGACATCCGAAGAAAAAGCCGCGTTCTCGGAACGCCTGAAATTCGCCCTGCGGCGCAGCCCGGAGAAGGTCACCGGTGCGACTGAGCTGGCGAACCGATTCAATTTGCGCCACCGCGGAACGCAACCCGTTTCGCCGCAAACCGCGCACAAGTGGCTGACGGGCCGCACGATTCCGACGTCGGACAAACTCGCCACGCTCGCCGAATGGTTGCGCGTCGAACTCCACTGGCTGCATTACGGCCCGTCGCCGAGCGTGATCGAACACCCGACACCGCAACCGCTGCCGCGCGACGAGCGCTATCCGCCGACGCCCGAGACGATCGAGCTCGCGTCGAAGATCGAAGCGTTGTCGCCGCATCATCGCTACCTCGTGCAGGAACTGGTCGAACAGTTCTACGGCGACTCGGGCGAATCAAAGAAGGGCTGAACCCGCACCGGAACCGCAAAAGCAAAAAGCCGCATGGAGCGAACCATGCGGCTTTTTTTGCGTGCATCGCGGGCGGCTCGCCACCCGCGTGTGCAACCGGCGTCAGGCCGGTTTCTTCTTGGCACCGCCGAGCTTGCGCGTGATGTAGTACTGCTGTGCGATCGACAGCACGTTGTTCACGACGTAGTACAGCACGAGGCCGGCCGGGAAGAAGAAGAACATCACCGAGAACGCGATCGGCATGAACTTCATCATCTTCGCCTGGACGGGGTCCGGCGGGGTCGGGTTCAGGCTCGTCTGCACGTACATCGACACGGCCATCAGCACCGGCAGGATGAAGAACGGATCGCGCTGCGACAGGTCGTGAATCCACAGAACCCACGGCGCGCCGCGCATTTCGACCGAGGCCAGCAGCACCCAGTACAGCGAGATGAACACCGGGATCTGGATCACGACCGGCAGGCAGCCGCCGAACGGATTGACCTTCTCGGTCTTGTACAGCTCCATCAGCGCGGCGTTCATCTTCTGCGGATCGCTCTTGAAGCGTTCGCGCAGCGCCTGCATGCGCGGCGTGATTTCCTTCATGCGCGCCATCGACTTGTAGCTCGCAGCCGACAGCGGGAAGAACACTGCCTTGATCAGGATCGTGAGCAACACGATCGACCAGCCCCAGTTGCCGATGAAGCCATGGATCTTCTCGAGCAGCCAGAACAGCGGCTTCGCGATGATCGTCACCCAGCCGTAGTCCTTCACGAGTTCCAGGCCCGGCGCGATGCCTTCGAGCATGCGCTCTTCTTCCGGACCGGCGAACAGGCGTGCCTGCACGTCGGCCGACTGGCCCGGAGCAATGGCTGCGACCGGCTGCTTCACGCCGACGCGGTACAGCGTCGGATCGATCTTTTCAGCGTAGATGTCGCGCTTCACGCCCTGCTGCGGAATCCAGGCCGACGCGAAGTAGTGCTGCACCATCGCGACCCAGCCGTTGTCGGCGGAGGTCACGTAGTCGGCCTTGTTCTTGTCGAGGTCGCTGAAGTTGATCTTCTGGAAGTGCTTCGCATCCGTGTAGACCGCCGGCCCAAGGAACGTGTGCGAGAACATCGGCGTTTCGACGGCCGTGTTGTCGCGCACCAGCTCCATGTAGACCGTCGGCGTGACAGGCGCCGTGCCGACGTTGTCGATCTTGGTGTCGACACCGATCACGTAGCTGCCGCGCGTGAACGTGTAGGTCTTCACGACCTTCACGCCGCCCTTCACCGGCGATTCGAACGACAGCTTCAGCGCGTTCTGGTCACCCGTCATCGACGTCGAGCCCGCGTTCAGCTGCGTGTAGACGTCGTTGTGGTTCGGGAAATCGCCGCCGAGCAGGCCCGTGCGTGCGAGATACGTGTGGCCGGCCGTGTGGTCGAACAGCGTGATGTACAGGTCGGGCTGCTTGCCGTCGCCCTGCTTCTTCAGCGTCAGCTTGGCGAGCGTGCCGCCGCGCGTGTCGATTTCGCCGTCATACACGTCGGTCGAGAACTTCACGAGCTGCGCCTGGGCGGCCGGAGCAGTGGTCGACGGAGCGGCGCCGGCTGCGGCGGCAGGCACTTCACCTGCGGTCGTCGTCGTCGCGCCCGTGCCCGATGCACCGCCGGCAGCGGCCGCGGGGGCCGTTTGCGTGGCACTCGGGAAGAACATCGACGGGCGTCCATGGGACCGCTGCCAGTTGTCGTACAGCATGACAGCTGACATGAAGAAGATCACCCATAGGACGGTGCGTTTGATATCCATGCGTTGTCTCAGAGTCGATGGGACCGCGCGTCGGCTTCGCCGCTAGCGCGAGTGTCGGAGTTGGGCGGCGGGACGAGGTCGATGCCGCCCGCGGAAAACGGATGGCATCGGCACACGCGCCTGACGGCGAGATACGTGCCGCGCGCGGCGCCATGATACTGGATTGCCTCGCGCGCGTAATCCGAACAGGAAGGATAAAAACGGCAACGGTTGCCGAGCATCGGGCTCACGGCAACCTTGTAGAAGCGCAGCAAGGCGATCAATACCGTTTCCATACCTTGGGCGGCGCCGTTCGGCACCGCGTCAAAACCGGCCAGGCAGGCGCGAACGCCGCACCGGACACGGATGCGTCACTCGGACGCGGGCTTCGACGCCCGGCGGGCGATTTCCCGGACTGCCCTGTCGAGCAGTTCGCGGATTTCGGCCGCGCACATCGCCGCGAGCGGGGCGGAAGCCGCGCTCGGCAGCGCTTTCTTGTCGAAGCGCGTGTGCTGCCGCAGCAGCAGGTCGTAACCGGCGAATTCGGCCCGGCGCAAGCGAAACGCATCGCGCGCCAGCCGCTTCACGAGGTTACGTGTTACTGCACGCGGCGCAAACTTCTTGCCGACGACGAGCCCCAGACGCGCGGGCTGACCGGTCGGCTTGCCGTAAATCACGAAGTGCGCGGAGCGCCGCCACGGGCGCAAACGAAAAACGGATGAAAATTCATCCGTTTTCAGAAGTCGCGCAGCTTTCGGGAAGGCGGCTTTCGTCTGCGACGGATTCGCACCCGGCTCGACGGCACCTTCCGCAGGACTGCGGACGGCGGACACAGCGCGCAACCTGCCTTAGATGGCGAGGCGCTTGCGGCCCTTCGCGCGGCGAGCGTTGATGACCTTGCGGCCACCTGCCGTCTTCATACGGACACGGAAGCCATGGGTGCGCTTGCGGCGCGTCACGGACGGTTGGTAAGTACGTTTCATGATGTTCTCACTTGTTCGAGAATGTCGAAATTCAGGGGACCGCGTGCCCTTAACCGTAGGCATTCGGGCGAACGCAATCGCCGGGAATACAGGATTGGTTTTCGCGGAACCCGCTATTTAAACCGTTTTTCTCTTGACGGTCAATACTTTAGGAGTCGCTCGCCTGTGCCCGCCCCGGCCGATCCGACCCCGCGACCCACAATCACAGCCTGTGGATAAGTCCCGCTGTGGCCGCGTTTGGCGGTAGAATCTCGCCTTATCTCCAAGAATCCCGCACGCCGCTTCGGCTCGCGCCTGCCCGTCCAACACTGTGATGCAGGCGTCCGAAGCACGCTCGCACGACCGCTTCGGGCCTTGTTGCGCCACCGCGACAAGGGCGCCGGCGAGCCGCGCTGTGCACGCAAAAAACGACAGTTACTTGATGAACGATTTCTGGCAACACTGTTCCGCACTGCTGGAGCGCGAGCTGACGCCCCAGCAGTACGTGACGTGGATCAAACCCTTGGCCCCGGTGGCCTTCGATGCGTCGGCGAACACGCTGTCCATCGCCGCGCCGAACCGTTTCAAGCTGGACTGGGTCAAGAGCCAGTTTTCGGGACGGATCTCCGATCTGGCCCGAGATTTCTGGAATGCGCCGATCGAAGTCCAGTTCGTCCTCGATCCCAAGGCAGGCATGCGCAGCGCAGCGCCCGCGACCGGCGCCGCACCAGCTGCCCCGCGCGCGCCGCTGGCCCCGAGCGGCCCGGCCGCGACGGTCGCCGCGATCGCCGCCAACCTCGCCGCGAATGCCGCTGCTGCGCCGGCCAATGTGCCGATGGCGCCGTCTGCGGCCGCCGCGCACCACCTGAACGCCGACGACGCCGACATCGACCTGCCAAGCCTGCCCGCGCACGAAGCAGCCGCCGGCCGCCGTACGTGGCGACCGGGCTCGGGCGCCGCGCCCGCCGCCGGCGGTGAAGCCGATTCGATGTACGAACGTTCGAAGCTGAACCCCGTGCTCACGTTCGACAACTTCGTGACCGGTAAGGCGAACCAGCTCGCGCGCGCCGCCGCGATCCAGGTCGCGGACAACCCCGGCATCTCGTACAACCCGCTGTTCCTGTACGGCGGCGTCGGCCTCGGCAAGACCCACCTGATCCACGCCATCGGCAACCAGCTGCTGCTCGACAAGGCCGGCGCACGGATCCGCTACATCCATGCGGAACAGTACGTGTCCGACGTGGTGAAGGCGTACCAGCGCAAGGCGTTCGACGACTTCAAGCGCTACTACCACTCGCTCGACCTGCTGCTGATCGACGATATCCAGTTCTTCTCCGGCAAGTCGCGCACGCAAGAGGAATTCTTCTACGCGTTCGAGGCGCTCGTCGCGAACAAGGCGCAGGTGATCATCACCAGCGACACGTATCCGAAGGAAATCTCGGGCATCGACGATCGCCTGATCTCGCGCTTCGATTCGGGCCTCACCGTCGCGATCGAGCCGCCCGAGCTGGAAATGCGCGTTGCGATCCTGATGCGCAAGGCGCAGTCGGAAGGCGTGAACCTGTCGGAAGACGTCGCGTTCTTCGTCGCGAAGCACCTGCGCTCGAACGTGCGCGAGCTCGAAGGCGCGCTGCGCAAGATCCTCGCGTATTCGAAGTTCCACGGCCGCGAGATCTCGATCGAGCTGACCAAGGAAGCGCTGAAGGACCTGCTGACCGTGCAGAACCGGCAGATTTCGGTCGAGAACATCCAGAAGACCGTCGCCGACTTCTACAACATCAAGGTCGCCGACATGTATTCGAAGAAGCGCCCCGCGAACATCGCGCGGCCGCGGCAGATCGCGATGTACCTCGCGAAGGAACTCACGCAGAAGAGCCTGCCGGAAATCGGCGAGCTGTTCGGCGGGCGCGATCACACCACCGTGCTGCACGCGGTGCGCAAGATCGCCGACGAGCGCAGCAAGGACGCGCAGCTCAACCATGAGCTGCACGTGCTGGAACAGACGCTGAAGGGCTGAGCGCGAGGCGCGCTTGATAATTCGGCCTCCGCCCCAATTTAAGGGGGGCGGTTCGGTTTTGAGGCACAATACTGGTTTGACCGCCCCGGTGGTGGCGGGCCAAGAGCCCGGCCGGCGGGGCGCTGCGAGGCTGCTGCGCTGCAGGCCGTTACTCAACGAAGGAACTCTATGCAACTGGTCAAGACCGAACGAGACACCCTCCTCAGGCCGCTGCAAACGGTCAGCGGCATCGTCGAACGCCGCCATACGTTGCCGATCCTTGCCAACCTGCTGATCACCAAGAACGGCCCGGACGTTTCGTTCCTGTCGACCGACCTGGAGCTGCAGATCACCACGCGCGCCGATTTCGGCGTCGGCGGCGACCAGGTCGCGACCACCGTCGCGGCGCGCAAGCTGCTCGACATCCTGCGCGCGATGCCTGACGGCCAGGTCACGCTGTCGCTCGCCGACAAGCGCCTCACCGTTCAATCCGGCAAGAGCCGTTTCGCACTGCAGACGCTGGCGGCCGACGAGTTCCCGACCGTCGCGCAGGCGAAGGATTTCGGCGCGACCCTGACCGTCCCGCAGAAGTCGTTCCGCCAGCTGCTCGGCATGGTGCACTTCGCGATGGCGCAGCAGGACATCCGCTACTACCTGAACGGCATGCTGCTCGTCGTCGACGGCGACCAGCTGATGGCCGTGGCCACCGACGGCCACCGCCTCGCGTTCTCGTCGATGAAGCTCGAAGGCGGCACGTTCGGCCGCCAGGAAGTCATCGTGCCGCGCAAGACGATTCTCGAGCTGCAGCGCCTGCTCGAAGACATCGACGACACCGTCACCATCGACATCGCGCAAACCCAGGCCAAGTTCACGTTCGGCCAGGTCGAGCTCGTGTCGAAACTCGTCGAGGGCAAGTTCCCCGACTTCCAGCGCGTGATCCCGAAGGCGCACAAGAACACGTTCGAGATCGGCCGTGAAGAACTGCAGCGCTCGCTGCAGCGCGCGGCGATCCTGACCTCGGACAAGTTCAAGGGCGTGCGCTGCATCATCGCGCCGGGCCAGCTGAAGATCATGTCGACCAACGCCGATCAGGAAGAGGCGCAGGAAGAACTGGAAATCGCCTACCAGGGCGATACCGTCGACATCGGCTTCAACGTCACGTATCTGCTCGACGTGCTCGCGAACCTGAAGGTCGACACCGTGCAGGTGAGCCTCGGCGACGCCAGCTCGAGCGCGCTGATCACGGTGCCCGAGAACGAAGAGTTCAAGTATGTCGTGATGCCGATGCGCATCTGACGCGCACGACATCAAGACACACACCAGGGGGCGGCAAGCCCCTTTGGCGTTTTTATGGCGAACCGACAACCCGTCCTTTCGGTGCCTGACCGGCACCGTGGACGAGCCAGGAAACTGGAGCGGCCCGGCGATTTCTCGCTGAAACGCACCGCGCCGCCACTAGAGTGGCCTCGCAGAACCGGAAGATATCCATGAGTGAACAGCACAATACGCAACCCGATAACAGCAGCTACGGCGCCTCGTCGATCCAGATCCTCGAAGGTCTGGAAGCGGTGCGCAAGCGCCCCGGGATGTACATCGGCGACACGTCGGACGGCACCGGTCTGCATCACCTCGTGTTCGAGGTGCTCGACAACTCGATCGACGAAGCGCTGGCCGGGTACTGCAACGATATTCACGTGACGATTCACGCCGACAACTCGATTTCCGTGACCGACAACGGCCGCGGGATTCCGACCGACGTGAAGATGAACGACAAGCACGAGCCGAAGCGTAGCGCGGCTGAAATCGTGATGACGGAGCTGCATGCCGGCGGCAAGTTCGACCAGAACAGCTACAAGGTGTCCGGCGGCCTGCACGGCGTGGGCGTGTCGTGCGTGAACGCGCTGTCGAGCTGGCTGCGCCTCACCGTGCGCCGCGACGGCAAGAAGCGTTTCATGGAGTTCCACCGCGGCGTCGCGCAGGATCGCGTGCTCGATACGGTGGACGGCGTGGAAGTGTCGCCGATGCTGGTGACCGGCGATACCGAGAACCGCGGTACCGAAGTGCACTTCATGGCCGATCCGACCATTTTCGGCACGGTCGAGTATCACTACGACATCCTCGCGAAGCGGATGCGTGAACTCTCGTTCCTGAACAACGGCGTGCGGATTCGTCTCACGGACCTGCGCTCGGGCAAGGAAGACGATTTCGCGTTCGCCGGCGGTGTGAAGGGCTTCGTCGAGTACATCAACAAGACGAAGACCAACCTGCACCCGACGATTTTCTTCGCCACCGGCGAGAAAGATAACGTGGGCGTCGAAGTCGCGATGCAGTGGAACGACAGCTACAACGAAAACGTGCTGTGCTTCACGAACAACATTCCGCAGCGCGACGGCGGCACGCACCTGACCGGCCTGCGGGCCGCGATGACGCGCGTCATCAACAAGTACATCACCGACAACGAAATCGCGAAGAAGGCGAAGGTCGAAACGACCGGCGACGACATGCGCGAAGGGCTGTCGTGCGTGCTTTCCGTGAAGGTGCCGGAGCCGAAGTTCAGCTCGCAGACGAAGGACAAACTGGTGTCGTCCGAAGTGCGCGCGCCGGTTGAAGAAGTCGTGGCGAAGGCGCTGGAAGAGTTCCTGCTCGAAACGCCGATCGACGCGAAGATCATCTGCGGGAAGATTGTTGAAGCTGCGCGTGCTCGGGATGCGGCGCGGAAGGCGCGTGAGATGACGCGACGTAAGGGTGTGCTCGATGGCGTTGGTCTGCCGGGCAAGCTCGCGGACTGCCAGGAGAAAGACCCGGCGAAGTGCGAAATCTACATCGTCGAGGGTGACTCGGCAGGTGGCTCGGCGAAGCAAGGGCGTGACCGGAAGTTCCAGGCCATTCTGCCGCTGCGCGGCAAGGTGCTGAACGTCGAGAAGGCGCGTTACGACAAGCTGCTGTCGTCGGAGCAGATCGTCACGCTCGTGACGGCGCTTGGGTGCGGCATCGGCAAGGAAGACTACAACCTCGACAAGCTGCGCTATCACCGCATCATCATCATGACCGACGCGGACGTCGACGGTGCGCACATCCGGACGCTGCTGCTCACGTTCCTGTATCGCCAGATGCCGGACATGATCGAGCGCGGGTACGTGTATATCGCGCAGCCGCCGCTTTACAAGATCAAGGCGGGCAAGGACGAGCGGTATCTGAAGGATGACGTGGAGCTCAACGCGCACATGCTGCGGTTGGCGCTGCAAGGGTCGGAGTTGGTGCCGGGTGAGAATGCGGCCGTGATTTCCGGCGATGCGCTTGGGGAGCTGGCGCGGTCGTATCTGCTGTCGAGGAGCGTGATCGAGCGGTTGAGCCGGTTGTATGACCCGGCGGCGCTTGAGGCGATCATGGATGGTGTGGCGATCGATCTCTCCAACGAGGCTTCGACTGAGACTTCGGCGAAGGCGCTGCACACTGCGTTGCATGATGAAGCGCTGAAGAACGAAGTGCGCGTGGTGCCTTCGTATGATCCGGTTCGCGAACAGCGGTCGCTGCATGTCGAACGTACCCATCACGGCAATGTGCGGGTTTCGGTCATCGACCAGGAATTCCAGCACACGGCGGATTATCAGCAGCTCGTGGCCACCGCGAATACGTTCACGGGGCTTATTGGGGAAGGTGCGGTCATCAAGCGTGGTGAGCGCAGCATGGCCGTGAGCGACTTCAAGAGCGCGATGAAGTGGCTGCTGGCGGATGCCGAGCGGAACGTTTCGAAGCAGCGGTATAAGGGGCTGGGGGAGATGAACCCCGGGCAGCTGTGGGAAACGACGATGGATCCGACGGTGCGGCGACTGCTGCGTGTGCAGATCGAGGACGCGATTGCTGCGGACGGGATCTTTACTACGCTGATGGGGGATGATGTGGAGCCGCGTCGGGCGTTTATTGAGTCGAATGCGTTGAGGGCGGGGAATATTGATGTTTGAGGGGTAATCACACGGCTTCCCCAGCACGAGCTTTATAGACGTGCGGGCACGGTCAGTACATTGCAATAGCAATGCAAACGCCGGGAATTCGGCCCTCCTTCACCTCATAAAAATTTCCAATAAAAACAATGCACTACGTCTTGCGATGTAGTGCGTTGTTTTGCTTTCTGGCGCAGGTTTCTGCACATCGTATGTGGCAGATTTGTGGCGCCGAGCTATATCTCTATCTCACCTTTCAGCACTGGTAAAAAAGGCTGTCGTGATCTGCCCGCTGTTTTAGTCCGGATTGCAGTTAGAGTCTCATGTTAAAAACTGTTGCTTTGCATCGTGCGCTCGGGCGAACTGCACCGGCGTCAGATTGCCGAGTGAACTATGAGGCCGCTCGGTGTTGTACTCGATACGCCATTCCTCAATTAGCCGCTTGGCGTTGCGCGTTGAGACGAACCAGTGCTCGTTCAAGCATTCATCGCGGACCGCCCGTTGAAACTCTCGATATTGGCTTTCTCCACCGGCTTGCCAGACCGAATGAACGACAGCGTGACGTCGGCTTCGCAGGCCCATGCATCCAGCACCTTACCAGCGAACTCCGGCCCGTTGTCGACGGTGATGGATATGGGCAAGCCGCTCAGACTCGCAAGCCCGGCAGCGAAGTATCGACCTCAATGACCTAGCACTCACGCGTGTAGTCATCGACCACGTTCAGGCGTCGAAACCGCCGACCATAGGCCAGCCCGTCAGAGCCGAGTCCATCGACCAACTCTGATTCGGGCCCGTTGGTACCGGCAAGGATCTGCGTTCGACTGGCGTAATACGTTTACGTCGCCGCTTGCGCACGCTCAGTCCCGCCTTGCTGTACAGGCACCAGATGCGCTTGTGGTTGGCGAAGCAGCCATCCCTCTGCAACAGCACGTGAATCCATCGATAGCCGTCGCGGCGCTTCTGCGCGGCGATGTTCATCATCCGGCCAGTGAGCGCTTCGTCGTCAACTCAGCGGCGTGATTCGTAGTGGAACAGCGAGCGCGAAACCCCTACCAGCCCGCAAGCCCGGGTAGCACCCATGGTGCGTTCGGTCATCAATATTCGGACCGCTTCGCGCTTGGCCTGCGAGTTTGCTACTTTCGAGCCAGCAGGTCCTTAAGCGCGGCCTTCTCGAGCATCGATTGGGCCAACAGGCACTTGAGCTTGTGGTTCTCCTGCCCCAGCTTCTCCAGGCGCTGCGCTTCGGAGACCGTCACCCCGCCAAACTTCGCTTTCCAGTTGTAGTAGGGCGCTTCCGAGATGCCGTACTTGCGGCACAGCCCTGCCGGCTTCAGGCCAACCTCGGCTTCCTTCAGGATGCCTATGATTTGTTCTTCCGTGAATCGCTTTTTCATTGCCGTTCCTCGGTGGAACGGACTCTACACCGTCACCGCACGAAACGCGGGGAGCAGGTCAGTGTGCCCGAGATCAGTCGACCGCCCTTCAATCTGATGCGTTGAAGCAGGTGGGATGTTCGCGCGTCTACGAGGGCAAGGCAACCGTGGCGCGTCCGTAGCTTGAGGAGTGCGTGGCCGAAATGCGAGAGGGCAACCACCTCGGTGGTTTGGCAACTCGACCACATAGGACGCAGCCTACGTGGCCTCGTGCGCATCGTCACCGGCTGGCGAGCGCAACGGCTGCAACAACTCGCGTCAGACTACTCAAGATCGATGCAGTGGTGATCCGCGACACCCAACGCATCCGCATCCTGTTTGGCTTTCATCATCCTTTGCGCGACATCTTTCTGACTACTCCTCCGCGCTGGCTTCACCATAGCTCGCGCTCAGTGCGTCCCCGACACGCTGATGCATCGAGGGTAGGGGGAGGCATGCCAGAAACGCACCTTCAACGGCAAATATCATTTATTCCGCAGGCTTCTCATGCCAACTTTGGAGCAGCCAAACTCACGGTTTCTACGCGCGCTAAATGCTGAGCATCCCGCTCGTCGAATAGGCTGTGCACGTAGCCCCACATTAATACGAGAACGAGATGTGCTACTTATAGTCTGTCGACGGATAGTCATCACATCGGCAACCATTAATCCATGGGTGACATCAAAACACGTTTTGGCCGCAGGGTGCGAGCCTTGCGCCTGAAAGCAAATATCTCGCAGGAAGAGTTGGCCGAGAGGTGCGAGTTGCATCGAACTTACATCGGCGGCGTTGAGCGAGGAGAGAGAAATATTAGCCTCGTGAACATAGAGCGGATTGCGATCGCTCTTGGGGTGGAGATGTCAATCCTACTCCATAACAATAGCGATGACTAAATGACAACTCAACTAGAAAATGAATTCATCAACCATTTGCGCCACCATTTGGCTGGATGGCGGCAGAAGGTTCAAGGGGATTTTTCAAAGGAAAATTTTGAAACTGAACTCGCAGAACTAAATCGCGATCCAGTTTACCCAAGATTTTTCCTTAATACGCCAGGATACGTTAACATTCGCTTCATGGGAAGAGTTAGCATAAGCATTGGCCGCAGACTTGGCGAAATTTACGACAAAGTGCCAAGATTATTGGCCGCGGCTAGATATAATCTTTCACCAGAGCAAGTTGCGCCGAAGTTTGGCGGCCTAGAGTTGGATATTGGCTTATCTTTTAGCCAAATTTCGGTGGAGGATGCTGATTTTGTTGATTCAACGTGTGCCGTCCATTTACCAAAAACAACCATAGCAAACGGGATTGGCATTGAAATTCGATACAACTTTAATCCCAACGACAGTTCCCGTTTGAGGAAAGACGAAGATATGGCCTCAAAGGTAAAGGCGGCGGGATTGACGCCCGTTTATCTTGTCTTTAGCTCTATCAGTCCACGCGAGGAAGCCATAGCTAGACTGCAAAGAGCTGGTTGGAATTTTATCGTCGGGCAACCGGCCTTGGACTTCGCTACAGCTCTGTTGGGTTTGGACCTCTCCACAATTCTTGATCGTCCCGCGGTAAAAGCGGAAATTGAAAAAGAGGTAGGTGGAATGATGAGCGATATTAAGACATCTTACGCGTTCAAGCAATTCTGATTGATTAGGGTTTCCATGCGTAAACGATGGACTCATGGAGATCCTTGCCACTATTCCTCTTTCTGATTCGCTCTATCGAATCAATGCTGTATCCGAGGCCCATGAAAATCTTCGCAAGCAACACATCTGTTTCAACATACACCCCTTTCACTCGCGAGTTTCCGACAACGTACGCGCAACGAAGCCCGTTCTGAGGCAATCCTTCCATTGCCTTAATTTGATGGGCCAACAGATTAAAATACTTCATCACATAGTTGGCCATGAGATTGTCTTGCTCTCGAATCGCTTCGATCACCGGCGAGACGGATTCCTCAAAGAATTCAAAGTTCGAATCCACGCGTCCCTTGGCTAACATCGAAGTTGCTGTACCCCAGGTGCCGCCGATGGTTTTTTTGTCAAGATCCGATGCTTGTTTGGCGTTGGAAAAGAAGTCCAGCATGTAGAGGTGCGGCCGGGTGTTCCAAACGTAGCTATACCTATTCGGGTATGGGGGCGATGTAATCACACAGCTGATGGGTTTATCAATTTCAACGCCCTCAAGAGTTACTGAATTTGTGTGAAATATCTTAGCCTTACCGGGAGTGGCAATTTTTTGCGCCACTTCTAAATCACCGATCATCGTGTTGGCATGTCGCTGAAAGATGCCTTTCACGTCGATCAAGTCATCCTCTCGTTCGATAAAATGAAGCTGCAACTTTCCGAGAGTAACGTTTGTCAGTTCCGGAACAAGGACACCCGCGAAGGCTAGCATGAAGAATTCAACATTCCGCTCTGCCCGACACTGCTGACGAATCGACCTTTTCAATACAAGCAAGTCCCGCAAAACATCCTTTCGCCACCAACGCAAAGGGTTGTGGATCGGAGGTATTTCGAGCCCATTGTTGTTAAGGTCATCGAAGGAAATCTTTGAGACTTCATTTGTATAGTCTTGAAGAATTGCCTCAAGATCGCGCCGTAACGCATCTGTGTCAGGTGTCCAATCAATGCAAACCTTTCCAACCCAGTGCAGCAACGGATTGATTTCAAAGCCATATGAGCTGACACCGTTGAGTGCGCTTTCTATCAGCGTGGTACTCGCTCCGCTGAAGGGGTCAAGAACTATATCTGACGCTTGACACCCAAGCTTCGACATCATTTCCACGACCAATTCAGGACCAAAACTGGGTGTTAAACGAAACCAGCGATGGATGGATGCGCCGAGTCCGCCCTTGAATGTTGACTGCTTTACAGGAATGTGGTTGTAGGAGATCGTGTTTTCGACCATTGATAGCTTTCCAGTAGATGATGACTAAGAGTATCTCATGGATATGCTGCTATTGCCATGAGTCATGGACCGGTGCCCCTTGACTCGTCGTTCATCGAAATCTCGGCCCGTGCGGTGGATTTCATGCAGTGAAAATCCGCCGCCGAAATGCAAAAACCCCCGCCTTTCGGGCGGGGGTTCTTGGCTTAGGGAGCCTGACGATTACCTACTTTCACACGGGAATCCGCACTATCATCGGCGTAGAGTCGTTTCACGGTCCTGTTCGGGATGGGAAGGGGTGGGACCGACTCGCTATGGTCATCAGGCAA
>NZ_JAAOXM010000008.1 GCF_011605345.1 Burkholderia sp. D-99 | reverse complement strand
GGCTTCGGCTTCGGCTTCGGCTTCGGCTTCGGCTTCGGCTTCGGCTTCGGCTTCGGCTTCGGCTTCGGCTTCGGCTTCGGCTTCGGCTTCGGCAGCAGTTTGCACTGACGCAGACCCGCAAGGCCCCACGCACCGCCCTCGACGCTCCCGCGCCCGCTGCAATTTCGTTCAAGACGCGCAAAGCCGCCGTACGCGACGATGCGGCGCATGAAGACACGACTGATTGGCTATCTCTACCTCGCCGCCGCAATGGCGGGCGTCGGCAGCACCGTCATCGCGAGCCGTCTCGCGGCAGGCGGCCTGCCACCGTTCGCAGCCACGGCGCTGCGCTTCCTGATCGCGACACCGTTGCTGTTCGCGCTGATGCGCGTGCAGCGAATGCGCTGGCCGCGCATCTCCGCGCACGACGCCGTGCTGCTCGTCATCCAGGCTGCGGCGGGCGGCGTCGGTTATACGGTGCTGCTGATCAGCGGCACGAAGCTGTCGTCGCCGCTCGATGCTGGCGTGATGCTCGGCACGCTGCCCGCGATGTCGACACTGATCGCGGCCGTCGTGCTGCGTGAGCGGCAGACGCCGCGCGACTGGGTGGCCGCCGCGCTTGCAACGGCCGGCGTGCTGTTCGTCACGTTCGCGCCAGGCCAGGCGCTGCCGTCGCTCCGCGTGCTTGCCGGCGATGCGCTAGTGCTGGCCGCGGTCGCGTGCGAAGCCGTATTCATCCTGCTCAATCGGCGGCTTGCCGCACCATTGCCGCCGCTTGTGCTGTCCACCGCGATGTCGGGCCTCGGCTTCGTGCTCGCACTCGTGCCGGCCGCATTCGAATGGCGCGCGGTGGCGACCGGCTGGACGGCCGGCGCCGTGTCGGCAATCGTTTACTACGCGCTGGTGCCGACCGTACTCGGCTACCTGTGCTGGTATGCGGGTTCGGCGCGCACGAGCGGCACCGAGGCCGCACTGTTCACGGCAGTCGCTCCGGTCTCGGCCGTGCTGTTCGCGGTTGCGTTGTTCGGCGAGGCGCTCAACGGCACGCGGGTCGCGGGCATCGCGCTCGTCGTTGCGGGCATGGTCGTCGGCGCGACACGGCGGCGCGAACCGCCCGCGGACGCACGCGATGCGCGGCCGGCGAAGCCGGTACGGCCGGCCGGCCCCGCACCAACCGCTGCCGACTGATCTGCGTTCATCGCCTTCATCGCCTTCATCGCCTTCATCGCCTTCATCGCCTTCATCGCCTTCATCGCGCTCATCGCGCTCATCGCCTTCATCGCCTTCATCGCCTTCATCGCCTTCATCGCGCTCATCGCGCTCATCGCGCTCATCGCGCTCATCGCAGCATCGCAGCATCGCAGGTCAGGCCGCGTCGCTCCGCCGCGTTCCCGCGCCGCCGCAGGTGATTGTAGGAATGTGTCCGCGCGCCGCAAAACCGTTGCGTGCCACCCGACGAGATGCAATATTCGCGTGACCGGACCTTTGACGACCATCGAACGACACTCCGCCGCGCAATGAACAGGAAGGAAGCCAAAACAAGAATCGCGGTGCTGATGTCCGCGGGAAAGAGGAAGGCCGACGTACTGGCCGATCTGTCCGGACAAGGGCTCAAGGATCGTGTGCTCGCCGGCCTGATTGCGGCGCGCCCCGATCCCGAACGCTGCCGCAAGAACAAGGTGCACGTCCGGATCCTGGTCGCACTTGCCATCGTCCAGCTCGTGAACGGCCTGACGTTCGCCTATGGCGTCTCCACAGCCGGCGACCTCGGCGTCTCGGGCGCACTCGGCAACGGCCTCGTCATGCTGTTGCTCGCGCTGAACGTGCTGCTGTCGCTGCTGTTCATCTGGGGCTTCGCGACGCACCGCGTCGGCGCCTATCACGCGTTCATCCTGTTGTCGCTGGTGCAGTTGCCGAAGACCATCGCCGAGCTCGGACGCAGTCCGTCGACCGCGCTGCCGAGCCTCGTGGTCACGGTCCTGCTGGTGGGCTACGTGTGGTTCGTCCGCAACCGGA
This sequence comes from Burkholderia sp. D-99, assembly GCF_011605345.1. Classification (GTDB taxonomy): domain Bacteria; phylum Pseudomonadota; class Gammaproteobacteria; order Burkholderiales; family Burkholderiaceae; genus Burkholderia. The sequence continues at coordinate 337,991 of NZ_JAAOXM010000008.1, read as the reverse complement.
TGTTCCCCGACTACGGCTGGTTCACCCCGCGCAAGGTCGAAGGCCGCTACGCATTCGTCGAACACGCGTGACGCCGCCGGCGTCGACGCAGCAAATAAAAAAGCGCCGGGCCGCCCCGCAATCGCGGGACGGCCCGGCGCCTTCTGCATTCCGGAACCAGTCGGCTTACTTGGCCTTTTCAGCCGTATCGCTGATCGCCTGGCCGCCCTTCGAAATGTCCTGCCCCATGCCGGCGACCGTGTTGCAACCGGCGAGCGCGGCGGTCACCACCAGCAGCATTGCAGCAATCGTACGCGTCATTCCCAATCTCCTTCGAATCAACAAGCCCGACGGGCGAATCGTTTGCGGCGTGGCGCCCCACAAGATGCAGGGCACGGGGCCTGACCTGATTATACGGAGACGGCCGCCACGCGCCAGTACGAACCCGCCCCATGTCACACGGGCCACACAGCCGGTTCGCGCAGATTTTCCTTGACTTCAACGCGCCAGGATCTAATATACGCACCGCGTATATTTTCAGCCAGGAGCCGCCGATGACCGTTCCCCAGCAAGCCTTCCTCCGCGACGCGATGCGCCGCCTCAACATGACCCGCGAAGCGTTCGCCAATCGCATCGGCGTCAGCCGGCGCGCGCTGGATACCTGGCTGCTGCCCGACGACTCGCAGGAATCGCGCGGGATGCCCGAGATCGTCGAGCGCTTCGTGTCGGAAATCGTCGAGCGCTCGGCACCGGAAGGCGGGGGCTATACGCAAAGCGTAGATAATCAGGGGCTCGCCAAGCAGTTCTTTTTCGAAGGCAAGCCACAATTGCTGTCGGTCGACCAGTTCTCGCGGGAATCGGTCGAGGCACTGTTTCGCGTGGCCGACGTGATGCAGCCGATCGCGCGCCGCCACAAGATTTCGCGCGTGCTGGAAGGCGCCGTGCTCGGCAACCTGTTCTTCGAAGCAAGCACGCGGACACGCGTGTCGTTCGGCGCCGCCTTCTGCCGGCTCGGCGGCTCGGTGTGCGACACGACGGGCTTCACGTTCTCGTCGATGGCCAAGGGCGAATCGATCTACGACACGAGCCGCGTGATGGCCGGCTACGTAGACGCGCTCGTGATCCGCCACCCGGAGAAAGGCTCCGTGGCCGAGTTCGCGCGCGCGACCAACCTGCCCGTGATCAACGGCGGCGACGGCCCCGGCGAGCACCCGAGCCAGGCGCTGCTCGATCTCTATACGATCCAGCGCGAGTTCTCGCGGCTCGGCAAGATCGTCGACGGCGCGCACATCGCACTGGTCGGCGACCTCAAGTACGGCCGCACCGTGCACTCGCTCGTCAAGCTGCTCGCGCTGTACCGCGGGCTGAAGTTCACGCTCGTGTCGCCGCCGACGCTCGAGATGCCGGCCCACATCGTCGACCAGATCTCGACGAACGGCCATGTGATCGAGCAGACGACCGACCTCGCGGCCGGGCTGCGCGGCGCGGACGTCGTCTATGCCACGCGGATCCAGAAGGAGCGCTTCACCGACGAGTCGTTCGAAGGCTACACGCCGGATTTCCAGATCAACCAGGCGCTCGTCGATACGGTGTGCAAGCCCGACACGCTGATCATGCACCCGCTGCCGCGCGACAGCCGGCCCGGCGCGAACGACCTGTCGGTCGACCTGAACCGCGACCCGCGCCTCGCGATCTTCCGCCAGACCGACAACGGCATTCCGGTGCGGATGGCGATCTTCGCGGTACTGCTCGGCGTCGAGAACCTCGTCCAGCATTCGATGCGCGACGCGACGTGGCGCCCGCCGGCGTATCTCGGGCCGGAGGACGCGGTGTTTCACGGGGTCGACTGAGCCGCACCCAGGGTCTCGCGCTCGCCGGCCATCGTTTCAGGTTGACGGGCGCACTTGCCTGAAGCAGAACGCGCCGCATCGTACGGCGCGTTTTTCAATTGCGGGGCAACCTGCGGGGCCGGCAGCCGTGCGCTCGCTAGCGCGCCCACGGGTCGATTACGCGAATTCCCATTGCCTCGAACGGCGTGACGTCGCGCGTGGCGACGATCAGGCCGTTCGCCTCGGCCGTGCCGGCGATAAAACCATCGGAAGGTGCGATTGCGGCACCTGCGGCACGGGCGCGTGCACGAAGGCTCGCATACGCTTTGCTCGCAGCATCGTCGAATGGCAGGATCCGTCCTCGAAACAATGGCAGCACGCGCTGCTCGATGCTCTGATGCAGCCACTCTCGCCGGCGCCCTTCGGGCAATACAGCCACGCCCAACCGTATTTCCGCGAGACTGATCGCGGCCAGAAACAGCGTCTCGACATTCTGGGCATCGAGCCACTCGATCACGGCCGCGCTCGGCTCGCGTCGTAGCGGTTCGGAAATGACATTCGTATCAACAAGGATCATTCGAAGCTCATCGGATCGGCAGGCGTCTTGTCGCGCTGGGCGTCGAAATCGAATCCGCCGGCCTCCTGCCCGATTGCCGCCAGCATCGTTCCCAGCTTGAGCCGCCCGCCGGGAAGAACGGCCTGTTCGAGAATGTCGCGTACCTCGGCTTCGGTGCTGCGCCCATGCTGGGCCGCGCGAATGCGAAGTGCTCGATGCACTTCATCGGGCAAATTTCGAACGGTGATCACCGGCATGATGCGCCTCGTCAAGATTGCTTTCAATGCAGTCATATTAGCACTTTGCTGTCATACCAAGTGAGCCGCGACACGGCCATGCTAACCGGCCCGACAAGCCCATCCCATCTGGCCATTCGGCCAATCTTGCCCCCGCAACCACCCTGTCACATTCGTCAACAATTCCGCAACAAATGATAACAAGAACGCTTCTCATTTAACTTGAAATTACATAGAATGCCGCCTGAAAACAAATCGTAATAATTCCCGGCGGCGTGCACATTTCCGCAGCGCACCGCCCCGGGGCCACACCGCGAGGTCGAAGCGCACCATGAAGTCACGTCCCGACGAGCTGAAGCTCGGCAAGTTCACCACCCTGTGCAGCGTGCTCGCCGCGAGCCCGGCATTCGCGGCCGACGGCACGCCGCCGCCCACCCCCGCCAGCACCGAAGGCCATCTCGCGCCGATCGAGGTCCAGGGCAAGGCCGAGCACAGCTACAAGGCCGACTTCTCCGCTTCCGCGAAATTCACCGCGCCGCTCGTCGACACGCCGAAATCCGTCACCGTGATCCCGCAGGAACTGATCCAGAACAGCGGCGCGTCGACGCTGACGGAAGCGCTGCGCACCGTCCCCGGCATCACGTTCGGCGCCGGCGAAGGCGGCAACCCGCTCGGCGATCGTCCGTTCATCCGCGGCTACGACACACAGGGCAGCATGTTCGTCGACGGCATGCGCGACACGGGCGCCACGACGCGCGAGATCTTCAACACCGAGCGCATCGAGATCACCAAGGGTTCCGACGGCGCATACGGCGGCCGCGGCGGCGCGGGCGGCAGCATCAACCTGATCACGAAGGCCCCGCACCTCGGCACCACGGCTGCCGCGAGCGCGGGCCTCGGCACCGACCGCTATCGCCGCTTCACGGCCGACGGCAACTGGCAGTTCGCCGATCACGCCGCGTTCCGACTGAACCTGATGAGCCACAACAACGACGTCGCCGGCCGCGACGCGGTCAACAACGAGCGCTGGGGCGTCGCGCCGTCGATCGCGTTCGGCCTCGGCACGTCGACGCGCGTCGTCGCGAGCTACTACCACCTGTCCACCGACGACCTGCCCGACGGCGGCATCCCGTACTACTACGGCTTCAACCTCCCGAAAGGCGTCGCCACCGACGGCCCGGCGCCCGTCGACCGCCACAACTTCTACGGCCTGGTCGACCGCGACTTCCGCAAGACGACGTCGGACATCAGCACGCTCAGGATCGAGCACGACATCACGTCGTCGCTGACGATCCGCAACACCACGCGCTACACCGAATCCACCCAGGACTACATCTGGACGCAGCCGGACGACAGCCAGGGCAACGTGGTCAACGGCAAGGTCTGGCGGCGCGCGAACACCCGCAACAGCTCGATCAACAGCATCGCAAACCAGACCGAGCTGTTCGGCGAATTCCGCACCGGCCCGCTCAAGCACAGCTTCACGACCGGCATCGAGCTGTCGCGCGAATGGGGCAAGCGCGACACGTACAACGTCGCCGCCGCGAACGGCAAGATCTGCCAGAACGGCATCGGCGCAGCATCGGGCTACAACTGCACGAGCCTGTGGTCGCCGAATCCCAACGACCCGTGGGCCGGCTCGATCACGCGCAACAACGACTACGCGCATGCACGCACGGTGACGAAGTCGATCTACGGCTTCGACACGATCGAGATCACGCCGCGCTGGCAGGTCAACGGCGGCGTGCGCATCGACGACTACTCGACCCGCTTCACCGACACCAAGGCCAACGGCGGCAAGACCACCACGCGCGACGACACCCTCGTGAACTGGCAGGCCGGCCTCGTGTTCAAGCCGGCGCAGAACGGCAGCATCTATGCGTCGTATGCAACATCGTCGACGCCGGCCGGGATGATGCTCGGCGAAGGCAGCGAAACGCAGTCGCTCACGCCGGGCCGCGGCGGCGTCGGCTCGAACGCCGACCAGCTGTCGCCGGAAAAGAACCGCAGCATCGAACTCGGCACGAAGTGGAACGTGCTGAACGACAAGCTCGCACTGACCGCCGCGCTGTTCCAGATCGACACGACGAACGCGCGCGTCACGCTGCCGAACAACCAGTACGCGATGGTCGGCAACAAGCGCGTGCAGGGGCTCGAACTCGGCGTCGCCGGCCAGATCACGAAGCAGTGGCAACTGTTCGGCGGCTATACGTACATGAAGAGCGAGCTGCGCGACAACGGCAAGGACACGGCGAACAACGGCAACCGCTTCCCGAACACGCCGAAGCACAGCTTCACGATGTGGTCGAACTACGACGTGACGCCGAAATTCACCGTCGGCGGCGGCGCGTTCTACATGTCGCAGGTGTTCGGCGATACCGCGAATCAGCACGCGGTGCCGTCGTACTGGCGCTTCGATGCGATGGCGCAGTACCGGATCAACAAGAAGCTCGACTTGCAGCTGAACGTGAACAACCTGTTCAACCGCACCTACTTCGACCAGGCGTACCCGGCGCACTACGCGTCGATCGCGCCGGGCCGCTCGGCGTTCGTCACGCTGAACGCGCGCTACTGATCGATGGAGGCCGTGTCGCTGAAGGCGCTCGCGTCGGTATCGCCGCGCGAGTTCGCCGACATCCTGGCCGGGCCGCCCGAGCGCGCCGCTGCGTGGGTCGCGGCGGCGGCCGACAACGGCATCGTCGATGCGCAGGCCGTCTACGGGCAATACCTGCTCGACGGGCATGGCGTCGCGCGCGATCCGGCAGTCGCGTTCAACTGGTTCCGGCACGCCGCGCGGGCCGGCCACGCGATGGCGATGAACATGCTCGGCCGCTGCTACGAGTTCGGCTGGGGCACGGCTGCGTGCGCGCCGGTCGCCGTGTACTGGTACCGGCTCGCCGCGCAAGCGGGGCTCGACTGGGGCATGTACAACTACGCAACGGCGCTCGCGCTCGGCAACGGTGTCGACGAGAACCGCCCCGACGCGCTCGACTGGTTCCGCCGCGCGGCCGCACTCGGCCATGCGAAATCGATCAACCTGATCGGCGGCTTCTACGAGGACGGCTGGGTCGTGTCCATCGACCCAGACGCCGCGTTCGACCACTATCGCCGCGCCGCCGTTGCCGGCGATTTCCGCGGCCAGTTCAACCTTGCGCGGCTGCTTGCCGAGCGCGGGCGCATCGACGAAGCGCTCGCCTGGCTCGCGCGCGTGCCGGCCACCGCTACTCCAGCGTTCGTCGCGAAGATGCACGCGTATCTCGCGTCGTCGCCGATCGACGCGTTTCGTGCGGCGGCGCTGCAGTTGCCACCACAACCGCAGCCACAGCCACAGCCGCACTGCATGGAATCCGCATCATGATGCTTCATATCCCCGGCGTATTGACGAAAGCCCAGGTCGCGCAATGCCGCGAACTGCTCGACGCAGCCGACTGGGTCGACGGCAACGCGACGTCCGGCACGCAATCGGCGCTCGCGAAACGCAACCGGCAATTGCCGGAAGGCGCGCCTGCCGCACGCGCGGTGGGTGACGCGATCCAGGACGCGCTCGCGCGCCACCCGCTGTTTTTTTCGGCGGCGCTGCCGCTCAAGGTGTTTCCGCCGCTGTTCAATCGCTACGAAGGCGGCGAGACGTTCGGCACGCACGTCGACAACGCGATCCGGCTGCTGCGCGGCACGGATTTCCGCGTGCGCAGCGATTTGTCGGCGACGCTGTTTCTCGAAGAACCCGATGCGTACGACGGCGGCGAGCTGTGTGTCGAGGATACGTACGGCATCCATCGCGCGAAGCTGCCGGCGGGCGATCTCGTGCTGTATCCGGCGTCGAGCCTGCATCACGTGACGCCCGTGACGCGCGGCGAGCGCGTCGCGTCGTTCTTCTGGATCCAGAGCATGGTGCGCGACGACGGCGATCGCACGCTGCTGTTTCAGCTCGATACGCAGATCCAGGCGCTGTCCGCCGAGAAAGGCGCGAAGGATCCGATGGTCATTTCGCTGACGGGGATTTATCACAACCTGTTGAGGAAGTGGGCGGATGCGTAACGCGAACGGGTAACGCTGCCCGCCCCCGGGCGCTTGCGCCGCGTCGGAATCCATGACTAAAATGACCATCGTCAAATGACCATGCTCACATCATGATGCCGCACGCTCCCGTATCGAAATCCGAATTCAAGGCTCGCGCACTCGAATACTTCCGGCTCGTCGAGGCGTCGGGTGAAAGCCTGATCGTCACCGATCACGGCAAGCCGACGCTCGAGATCCGGCCGTATCACGCACGCGAAGCTCAGCCGTTGGACATATTGCGCGGCTCGGTCATGCGCTACGACAATCCTCTCGATCCGATTGCGGAAGATGATTGGGAGGCGTCGCGGTGATCGTGCTGGATACACATGCATTGGTGTGGTGGGTGGCGGGCGACCCGTCGCTCAGCAAGAAGGCGAGAAGCGCGATCGATCGCGCCCGGAGCGAAGGCGCGCTCGCCGCATCCTCAATCTCCGCCTGGGAGATTGCGATGCTGGTGCGCAACGACCGCCTCGCACTGACGATGGATGTCGACGCGTGGCTCGCCACCGTCGCGCAGATCGACGGGATGCGCTTCGTGCCCGTCGACGCCGACATCGCCGCGAAATCCACCGACCTGCCCGGCACGTTCCACAAGGATCCGGCCGACCGCATGATCGTCGCGACCGCACGGCGGCTCGGCGCGCCGCTCGTCACGCGGGACGAAAAAATCCGCGCTTACGCGCACGTCAAGACGCTCTGGTAAGCGTCGCCCGCGCGCGAGCCAAACCGCCGCGCATCCCCGGCCGGACTCTGGCATATTGGCGAATCATCTGACAAAAACGACCTCGGCCGGCCCGCCTCGGCGCCAGCTCGTGGCCCGCAACCGTCATGGCGCCACTTCGTCCGTTATCGTGATATCGCTCTCCGATCCCGTGGTCCGGTCGATCGCCCTGCTGGAGTCGCACGAAGGGTTTGTCGATCTCGCAGGCTTGCATGACCGCATCGCCGTCGATCCCGGCCGCGACGACGTCGCACACTCGACCCGACATTTCCTGAAGGTGCGTCGTGGCGTAGCGCAACGGCTGATCGCCGCCGCGCACGCACTGCCCGACGGCCTGCGTCTGTACGTCAAGGAAGGCTATCGGCCGCTGGCCCTGCAGCGCCACTACTTCACCCGGCATCTCGCGCACCTGCGCCGGACGCTGAATCCGCTGCCGGACGAAGACACATTGGTCGCGCTGACGAGCCACTACGTCGCGCCGCCGGAAGTCGCCGCCCATCCGACGGGCGCGGCCGTCGACCTGACACTGATCGCGACGGACGGCGTCGAGCTCGACATGGGCTGCGTGTTGGACGCCACCAACCAGGAATCATCCGGCACGTGCTACACGCACAACCCGTTCATCAGCCGGGCAGCCGCCCGCAACCGCCAGGTGCTGATCGCCGCGCTGACGGGCGCCGGCTTCACCAATTACCCGTCGGAATGGTGGCATTGGTCGTTCGGCGACCGCTATTGGGCCGTCATGCACAACCAATCGCACGCAATCTACGGCCCCATCGAGGAAAGCATGCTCGACGAAGCCGCGCGCTGACATTCTTTCCGACGAAACGAGCCCGCCTCGGTAACATCCTCACTTGTCGATCCCTGCCCGCTCCCGCACAATCGCTGCACCTGCATCACTCTCCCCCGCGCCGATGTCCTATGCGTCACTCGCCACCGGCGTCCTCCTCGCGGGCGGCCTCGGTCAACGCTTCGACCCGAGCGGCCTGCACAGCAAGCTGCTCGCGCTGCTTCCCGACGGCACGCCGGTTGCGGTCGCGGCCGCCCGCCATCTCGCGGCGGCCACGGCCGACGTGATCGCAGTGGTGCGTCCCGGTGCCGAAAAACTCGCGATGCTGCTGAACGAAGCCGGCTGCCACGTCGTCTACGCGCCCGACGCCATGCGCGGCATGGGCGCGAGCCTCGCGGCCGGCGTGCGCGCGACACCCGACGCGAACGGCTGGCTCGTCGCGCTCGGCGACATGCCGTGGATCGCGGCTTCCACCTACGAAAGCGTCACGCGCGCGCTCGACGCCGACGACGCATCGATCGTCGCACCCGCGCATCGCGGCGTGCGCGGCCATCCGGTCGGGTTCGCCGCGCACCACTTCGATGCGCTCGCCGCCCTCGACGGCGACACCGGCGCCCGCGCGCTGTTCGCCAGCGCACCGGTCAGGCTGCTCGACGTCGATGATCCCGGCATCGTGCGCGACGTCGATACGCCGGCGGATTTGCGCTGACCTCGATCCCGCCAGGCGCGCAGTGCAACGCATGGGCCGCTCCGGCACAGCAGGTGCCCGCACGAAACCCGCAAAACCGCCCATGCGCGGATTGCGCCAACGATAAAGCGCCCGCCGCAACAATCCCGCTGCAAACGCACGCCCGATTGGCTATAACGGAGACGAGGCGCGCCCGCCGCGCCACCGCCGTCACGCACCGCGCGAGTTCTCCATGACCGATCACACGACCCCGACACCCGAGCCACCGGCCGATCCGAACCGCGACCCGGAAGACGACCCGCTGTCGTCACCGCCCGGCCATCACGACAACCCGCAGCAACCGGACGGACCGCCGAGCAAGGATCCGGTCTAGCCGCCGGGTAGCCGCGCCGCGCATTCGCCGCGGGTTCCGGTCATGCGGCGCCCGCGCATGACGTTGCCTAGCGCGCCGTGTACCCGCCGTCGATCGGCAGCGAAACGCCGCTGACCATCGACGCGGCATCGCTCAGCAGGAACAGGATCGGTTCGACGACCTCGTCCGGCTGCGCAAATCGCCCGAGCGGAATCGCGGCCAGCATCGGCGCACGCTTTTCCGGTTCGCTCCACGCGAACTGCGCCATCGGCGTGAGCGTGACGGTCGGGTTCACGCTGTTCACACGAATGCCGTGCGGCCCGAGTTCGATGCACAGCACGCGCGTGATCGCGTCCATCGCCGCCTTCGACGCGCAATAACCCAGATGCGCGGGCAAGCCGACGAGCGCGGCCTGGCTCGATACGTTGACGATGCTGCCCCGCGCCTGCGCTACGCCACGTCCGTCGCGCGCGATCATCTTCCGCGCGACGGCCCGTGCAACGAGCGCCGCGCCACGCGCATTGACGGCCATCACGCGATCGAAATGCGCGGCGCTCACGTCGAGCGCCGGTTCGAGCGACGCGATCCCCGCGCAATTCACGAGGCCGTCGAACGCATCGTGCGCGGCGAGCGCCGCGTCGATCGCATGCTCGTCGCCGCCGACATCGACGCGCAACGTCTCGCACGCGATGTCGCCGGCCAGCGCGTCGAGCGCGGCCATGTCGCGCCCCGCCGCGACGACCTGCGCGCCCGCCTGCGCCAGCGCGACCGCGCATGCTCGCCCGATCCCGCTCGACGCGCCCGTGACGAGCACCCGCGACCCGCCGAAATCGAATCGGCTCTTCATGATGGCGTGTGCAACCCGTGCATGATCGGTTCGAGCGCCGGATACAGCGCCGTATAGAGTGCAAAGCGCGCCGCATACGCGTTCGCGCGCTCGGTATCGGGCCGCGCGCGCTCGACGAGCGTGACCCATCCGTGTTGCGCGTCGTCGTGCGACACGAGCCCCGCCCCGACTCCCGCGAGCAAGGCCGCGCCCATCGCGGCCTCGACGTCCTGCTCGATCGTCCACACCGGGAAGCCCGTCACGTCCGCGATGATCTGCATCCATAGTGCCGAATGCGCGGCCCCGCCAACGACGATCAGCCGGTCGTCGAGCGCCGCCGCGCCGCGACGGCCGGCCTCGATGTTGTGCCGCAACGCGAACGCGACACCTTCGAGCACCGCGCGATACAGGTGCGCGCGCGTATGCGCGAGACTCAGCCCGACGAATGCGCCGCTCGCCTTCGCGTCCCACACGGGGCTGCGCTCGCCCATCAGGTACGGCAGGAACAGCACGCCGTCCGCGCCCGGCGGCACGCTTTCGGCCGCTTCCTCGAGCAACACGTGCGGATCGCCGTGCGGCAGCAGGCGTGCCGCATCGATTTCCGCGTAACAGAACTGGTCGCGAAACCACGCGACCGACGCCCCTGCGGTGATCGCGCCGCCGAACACGTACAGGTCGCGCTGCCCGTTGAACACGTGCGGCATGCTGATGAGCCCGTGCCGCGCATCGACGTGCGGGCTCACGTAACCCCAGCACATGCTGGTGCCGATCATCGCGACATGCTGCCCCGCGCGCGTCGCGCCGGCCGCGAAGGTCGCGACCGCCGCATCGACGCCGCCCGCGACGACGGGCGTGCCGGCCGGCAGCCCGAGCTGCTCCGTCCATTGCGACAGCAGCCCGCCGACGATGTCCGTCGATTCGACGAGCCGCTCGGGCATCATCGTCGCCGGAATGCCGAGCATGTCGAGCGCATCGTCGGACCACTCGCGGCGCGCGACGTCGTACACGCCGCCGATATTGCCGGCCGAACTGTGATCGACCGCGACTTCGCCGGTCAGCAGGTAGATCACGTAGGCGTTCGGCGGCAGGAAATAGCGCACGTTCGCCCACACGTCCGGCCGCTGGTCGCGCAGCCACAGCATCTTCGTGAAGCCATAATAGCTGTCGACGCCGTTGCCCGTGATCACGCGCAGCCGTTCGACGTTCACGTTCGCATTGACCCAGTCGACTTCCGCGGTCGCGCGCCGGTCCATCCAGATCAGGCATGGATGGAGCGGCCGCATGTCGCTGCCGACCGGAATGCCCGAGCCGCCGTACAGGCTGCTCACGCACACTGCGCGGATCGCATCGGCCGGCACACCCTGCGCGCGCGCGTCGTTCACGCAGCCCGCGATGCAGGCGAGCACCGCGTCGAACCACACCTGCGGCCATTGCTCGGCCCACAGCGGGCGCGGCGTATCGGGCTGGTAGCCGGCCGAGCGCCGCGCGACGATCGTGCCGTGCCGGTCGACGAGCAGCGCCTTGGTGCTCTGCGTACCGATGTCGACGCCTATGACGTATTCCATGATGTCTCCGGTGAGGCGCACGCCGGCCGTCAGCGAGCCGGTTTCAGCAGCACCTTGATCGATTCGGGCGATTTCGCGACGCGGATCGCGTCGTCCCATTCCTCGAGCGCGAAATCGTGCGTGACGATGCCTTTCGACGTGACGAGCCCGCGTGCGAGCAGGTCGATCGCGATCGGGTAGCAGTAGGGCCCCAGGTGCGCGCCGCGCACGTCGAGTTCCTTGCGGTCGCCGATGATCGACCAGTCGACGGTCGCATCCTCGCCGAACACGCTGAATTCGACGAAGCGGCCGAGCTTGCGGATCAGGTCGAGCCCCTGGCTCACGCCGACCGGCGCGCCGGTCGTCTCGATGTAGACGTCGCAGCCGTAGCCGTCGGTGAGCGACCTGACGATCTCGCGCACGTCGTCGCGCTTCGGGTTGATCGTCACGTCGGCACCGTATTGCCGCGCGAGTTCGAGCCGTTCGTCGATCAGGTCGATCACGACGAGCTTCTTCGGCGTCTTCAGGTGCGCGACCTGCGTCATCATCAGCCCGAGCGGGCCCGCTCCGGCGATCACGACCACATCGTCGAGCTGCAGGTCGCCGCGGTTCACCGTGTGGATCGCGCACGACAGCGGCTCGATGATCGCGGCGTCTTCAAGCGACACGCCGAGCGGGATCTTGTGGACGAGCGCGGTCGGCGGAATGCGCATGTATTCGGCCATCCCGCCGTCGGCCACGTCGCGCTGGAAGCCGAAGATGTTGTGCACTTCGCACATCCAGTATTGCCCCGACCTGCAATAGCGGCACTTGCCGCACGGCACGATCTGCTCGGCGATCACGCGGTCGCCCACCGTCACGCCGAAATGCTCGGCCGCGCCGTCGCCGAGCGCCTCGACATGGCCGAAGAATTCGTGGCCGGGAATCACGGGCGCCTTGACCCACGGGCTCGGGCCGCCCCAGAACATCTTCGCGCCCGTATAGCACTTGCAGTCGCTTGCGCAGATGCCGCACGCGGCGATGCGGATCACGAGTTCGTTCGCGCCGGGGCGCGGCTTCGCGACCTGTTCGACGCGATAGTCCTCGGGACCGTGGCAGACGACCGCGGTCATCCGCGGCGGGGCTTCGGGTGTCGTCATGAGTTGTCTCTTTCGTTGATGATATGGATAGCTGATCGATTGAATAGTTACCGCGACCGTTCGCGGCTGATGTAGATCGCGAGCAGGATGATTCCGCCCTTGATCACGTTCTGCACATACGGGTTCACGCCAATCATGTTCAGCCCGTTGTTGAGCACGCCGAGCAGCAGCGCACCGACCAGCGTGCCGAGGATCGCGCCGCGGCCGCCCGAGATCGACGTGCCGCCCATCACGACAGCCGCGATCGCGTCGAGCTCGAAGCCGACGCCCGCGTTCGGTTGCCCGCTCATCAGCCGCCCGGTCAGCACGATCGCGGCGAGCGCCGACGTGAGCCCGGCCAGCGTGTAGACGATCAGCTTCACGCGCGCGACGCGCACGCCGGTGAGCCGCGTCGCCTGCTCGTTGCCGCCGATCGCATACACGTAGCGGCCGAACGGCATCCGGTCGAGCAGCAGCCACGCGATTGCGTACACCACCAGCATGATCAGCACGGGCGCCTGGATGCCGAGCACCTTGCCGCTGCCGAAGAACGCGACCCAGTCGGGCAGCCCGTCGATCGGATAGCCGCCCGTGTAGATCAGCGCCAGGCCGCGCGCGATGCCCATCGTCGCGAGCGTGACGATGATCGGCGGCATCCCCGCGAACGCGACGAACACGCCGTTCAGGAAACCGAAACCGAGGCCGACCGCGATGCCGATCGCGAGCGCGGCCACCGCGTTCATGCCCGCGACCATCAGCCCGGCCGCCAGCGTGCCCGACAGCGCCATCACCGAGCCGACCGACAGGTCGATCCCGCCGGTCAGGATCACGCAGGTCATGCCGACCGCGATGATCGCGTTGATCGACACCTGGCGCAGCACGTTTTCGAGGTTCGCGGCAGACAGGAAGCTCGGGCTCGCGATCATCATCGCGATGCACACGACGATCAGGCCGACGAGCGGATAGAACAGCGTCGAGCGTCGCAACTGCGCCCACATCGCGCGTGGCGGCGGTGCGTCGCCGTTTCCGGCGGCGGCCGCGAGCGTCGTGGAAGGCGTGGAAGAAGAATCAGGCAGGTTCATGGGTCGCTCCTCGCGTGCCGGCCGTGGCATAGGTCATGACCGTGTCAGGATCGATCTCGTCGCCTTCGAGCGTCGCCTCGATGCGGCCCTGCCGGAACACGGCGACGCGGTCGCACATGCCGACGATTTCCGGCAATTCGGACGAGATCATGATGATGGCGTAGCCGCGCGCGGTGAGTTCGCGCATCAGCCCGTAGATTTCGGCTTTCGCGCCGACGTCGATGCCGCGCGTCGGCTCGTCGAAGATCAGCACCGACGTGTGGTGGTTCAGCCAGCGCGCGATCACGACCTTCTGCTGGTTGCCGCCGGACAATGTCGCGACCTCGGTGTGGATCGACGGTGCCTTCACGCCGACACGCCGCATCACGTCGTGCGTCGCGCGCGCTTCGCCGCGGCTGTCGATCAGCCAGCGCATCGACCGGTACTTGCCGAGGTTGTTCAGCGAGATGTTGTCGCGGATCGAGAACGACGTGACGAGCCCTTCCGTCTTGCGGCTTTCGGGCAGGATGCCGATACCCGCGCGCAGCGCGTCGGCTGGATCGGCGAGCTTCGCGGCCACACCGCGCACGCGCACGTCCTTGCGATGCGCACGCGTCGCGCCGATCACCGCGAGCGCGGTTTCCGTGCGGCCGGAGCCGACCAGCCCGGCGAAGCCGAGAATTTCGCCGGCATGCAGCGCGAAGCGGTTCACGGGCCCGTCGCGCTCGATCTGCAGCGCATCGACCTCCAGCACCCGCGGCGCATCGGCCGCGCGCGCCGGCTTCGGCGGAAAACTGCTCTCGATCCGCCGGCCGACCATCATCCGCACCAGTTGCTCGACATCGGTGCGCGCAACATCGGTCGTCGCCACATACTGGCCGTCGCGCAGCACCGTGATACGGTCGCACACCGCGAAGATTTCCTCGAGATGATGCGAGATGAAGATCATCGCGACGCCCTGCCGCTTCAGCTCGCGCATGATCGCGAACAGGTGCCCGGCCTCGGCCGGCGTGAGCGTGGCGGTCGGTTCGTCGAGGATCAGGATGCGCGCGTCGAGCGACAGCGCCTTGCCGATCTCGACGAACTGCTGCTGCGCGACCGACAGCGCGCGGATCGGCGCATCGAGATCGATCGCCACCCCGAGCCGCGCGAAGATCGCGGCCGCCGCGTGGCGCATCCGCTTTCGATCGCGTGCGCCCCAGCGGTTGCGCAGCTCGCGGCCGAGGAACAGGTTGTCGACGGCGTCGAGGTGCGGGATCAGGCTGAATTCCTGAAACACGATGCCGACACCCGCCGCAACCGCGTCGTGATAGTCCGCAAAATGACGCACCGCGCCGTCGATCTCGATCGTGCCGGTATCCGGCTGATGAATGCCGCACAGAATCTTCATCAGCGTCGACTTGCCCGCGCCGTTCTCGCCGAGCAGCGCGTGAATCTCGCCGCGCGCAATCTCCAGGTGAATGCCGGACAACGCCTTCACACCCGGAAAGCGCTTCGTGATGTGGCTGAGCCTGAGTATCGTGTCCATCGGCTTCTCCGTGCGAAAGGCGCTGGCCGAGCCGCCGCCCTTCGCGTCGCATTGCACGTCGTTCACCAGCTGAAGCCCTTCGCGTTGCCGCGATCGACCACCTTCACATCGACCGGGATCGCCTTCGGCACCGTCGCGCCCCACTTCCGCGCGATCGCGATGCCGAGCGCGATACGCACCTGGTCGGCCGGGAACTGCGCGGTCGTCTCGATGAACTTCGAGTTCGGCTTCTGGATCGCGGCGATCGCCTCGGGCGCGCCGTCGACGCTCGTCAGTTTGATGTCCTTGCCCGAGCTCTCGATCGCGGCGAGCGCACCCATCGCGCCGCCGTCGTTCACACTGAAGATGCCCTTCAGCTTCGGGTGCGCGGAAATCAGGTTCTCGGTCACCGACAGCGCGGTCGCGCGCTCCTGCTTGCCGTTTTGCGTATCGACCAGCTTCACGTTCGGGTATTTCGCGAGCCCCGCCTTGCAGCCGCGCACGCGTTCGAGAATCGGCACGACCGGAATGCCGTCGAGAATCGCCACCTCGCCGCTGCCGCCGAGCGCTTTCGCGAGGTAGTCGCACGACATCAGGCCCGCGTCGTAGTTCTTCGAGCCGACGAACGAATCGACCGGGCCGTTCGCGTTCGCATCGACGGCCACGACCACCGCGCCGGCCTTCTTCGCCTGCGTGATCGCCGACTGGATGCCGGTCGAATCGGTCGGGTTCACGAGCAGGATGTCGATCTTCTTCTGCAGCATGTCCTCGACGTCGCTCACCTGCTTGCTGACGTCGTGATGCGCGTCGGTGACGAAAACCTGCGCGCCGATCGACGCAGCCGCGTCGTTCAACGCCTTCTGCATCGTCACGAAATACGGGTTGTTCAGTTCCTGGAACGTCATGCCGATCCGCAGCGGTGCGGCCTGCACGGCGGTGGCGGGCAACAAGGCCGCGACGGCGAGCGCGGCAACGGCCGCCATGCGGGCGGCGCGACGAGGGGATGAAGCGGGCGATGCGTGCGTCATGACGGTGTCTCCGAAATTGTGTGCAGCTTTTTCGTGGGTGAGTGAGCCCCTCGCGACGTGAGCGGCGCGATCGGCTGGGTGAAACGGTGGGGAAAGTCAGGCGGGCCGCGGCCCCGCGATCATCCGGGGTGCGGCGCGAGTTCGGGTACGCCGGGCGTCACGACACGCGGCGGCAGCGGATTGCCGGTGGGCGCCGCGTGCAGTGCCAGCTCGCGGCTGCGCGCGTTCAGGCGCTGCAGCGCGCGAAATTCGGACGGCGCCATCCCCTTCACCGCGCGAAACTGCCGGTTGAAGTTCGACACGTTGTTGAAGCCGGCCTGAAAGCAGATATCGGTGATGTTCGCGTCGTCGGCGAGCAGCATCTGGCATGCGGATTCAATCCGCAGACGATTCACGTACTGGACGAACGGCATGCCCGTCTGGCGGTGGAACGCACGCGAGAACGCGCTGACGCTCTGCCCGGTCAGTTGCGCGAGATCGGATTCTCGCAGCTCGGACGCGAGGTTCTTGCCGATGTACGACAGCGCATGGCTGAGCCGCGTCGGCGTGACATCGGCCTGGTCGTACGCGGGGCTCGCGAGCAGCGTGTGTTCGGCCGCCCCGCACAGCCGCTCGAGGATCGTCATGAACAGTGCGATGCGGCGCATGCCGCGCGCTGCCAGCAGTTCGTCGAACAGCGGCGCGATCGCAGCGCTGGTGGCCGCGTCGAAGCCGACCCCGCGCCGCGCATCGTCGAGAAGTGCCTGCGCGTCGCGGCATTCGGGAAACGCGTCCATGCAGCGGCGCACGAACGCCGGGTCGAACTGGATCACGAGATTGCGGCGCTCGACGGTTTCGCCCTCGGCCATGTCGCTGACCCAGTTGTGCGGCAGATTCGGGCCGAGCAGCACGAGATGGCCGGGGCCGAACGAGCCGATGTGGTCGCCGACGAAATACTTGCCGCGCGTCGCGACGATCAGGTGCAGCTCGAATTCGGGATGGAAGTGCCAGCGGATCGTGCGATACGGATAGCCGTGCGACCAGACCTTGAACGACTCGTCGCGTCGCACTTCGACCACTTCCAGATCGGGGTGCATCATGTTGGCGTCTCCATTCCCATGTGTCGCTGGCCGGCTCGTTTCGCGCGTGCGCCGCGAATTTCACGCGGCGACGCGAATTTCACGCGGCGACGCGACCGGTCGCATGGGAAGCAATGTAGGTCGATCGAGCGCGCGGCTCCACCAACTTTACGCCTGATTTCCGATACTTTTTTGCGCATTCCGGCCGTAAACGGCGCCGGATGGCAAATTTGTGCAGCGCGGAACGCGCCGGGACGGGAGATGCCCGGCGCCGTCCGTCGGGCGTGGGACACACCTGAGCCGGCGGCCCCGACGACTACGCGGCCGCGTGCTCGCGTGCCGTGCGCACCTCATACGCCTTCAGGTGGTTGTACGCGATCCGCAGCAGCGACAGCCCATCGGCCGCCTGCGGGTCGCGGCGCGCGAGCAGGTCGCCGATCACGTGATCGGCCTCGACACGCGCATGGTTCTCGACGTCGCGCAGCATCGACGCGGTCAGCGGCGACGGCGTCAGCACCATCCGCTGCATCCGTTCGATCGCCGTCGGGTCGGGCCGGTGGCCGTTGTGCTCGGCGATCGCGCTGCATTCGCCGAGCATCGTCTCGAGCAGGCGGCGGCCGTCGGGCGCGGCGAGGATGTCGCCGACCGAGCCGCGGAACAGCGACGTGCTCGCGGCGAGCGTCGCGAGGAACACCCACTTCTCCCACATCCGTGCGGCGATGTTGTCGCTGAGCGTCGCGTCGAAGCCCGCGCCGCCGAACACGTCGGCCACCGCGCGCACGCGCGGCGATTCACCGCCCGCGAGTTCGCCGAACGACAGCCCGGCCGTGTCGTTGAGGTGCACGATGCGCTGCTCGCGATCGAGCGTCGCCGCGATCACGCACAGCCCGCCGAGCACCTGCGCGGCGCCGAACCGGTCGCGCAGCACGTCGAGATGACGCATCCCGTTGAGCATCGGCAGGATCAGCGTCTGCGGGCCGACGAACGGCGCGAACGACTGAATCGCATCGTCGAGGCTGTACGCCTTGCAGCTCAGCAGCACGAGGTCGAACGGCGCGACGCCGGCCCCCGCATCGCCTGCGCGCACGGTCTGCACGTTCGCGAGCGTCAGGTCGCCGCGCGGGCTGCGGATCAGCAGCCCGTCGCGCGCCAGCGCGGCCGCGCGGCCGTCGCGCACCAGGAACGTCACGTCGCGCCCCGCCGCGGCCAGCCGGCCGCCGAAGTATCCGCCGACCGCGCCGGCCCCCACCACCAGAATTCGCATCGTTGCCTCCTTTCGGTTTCATTCGCCGCCGCGCCGCCAGACCGGGCGCGCGGCGCGCACACAATCGCCCCGACAGTATAGCGACGCCCGTTATGCATATGCATAGATACCCGTATTGGCGTCAAAGGCATGGGCGACGGTACCGGTTCCTAGGGATAACCCGTCTACGGCGACGCACGTCGGGCGCCGTCAAGACATATATCCCGTCACGCCGTTCCGGCGAGCGTCCACGACTGACCGACCACACACCATGCGCAATCTTTCCCTGAATCAGAAACTCGCCTCGATGATCGTCATCCTCTGGCTCGGCCTGCTCGTGATCGCCGGGCTCGGCGCCTGGCAGACGCGCGCGTCGATGATCACGGATCGCCGCGACCAGCTCGCGTCGCTGGTCGCGCAGGCCACGAGCGTGGCCGACCACTACTACAAGCTGTCGCAGCAGAACGTGCTGCCGGAAGCCGACGCCAAGCAGAAGGCGCTCGAGGCGATCGCCGCGATGCGTTACGGCGCCGACGGCTACATCTCCGTCAACGACTCGAAGCCCGTGATCGTGATGCATCCGATCAAGGCCGACCTCAACGGCAAGGACGTGTCGAATTTCACCGATCCGAACGGCAAGCACCTGTTCGTCGAGATCGTGAAGGCCGGCAACATCGAAGGCGGCAAGGGCTTCGTCGAGTATCTGTGGCCGAAGCCGGGCGCCGACAAGCCGCAGGAGAAAACCAGCGCCGTGCAGCGCTTCGCACCGTGGGACTGGTATCTCGTGACCGGCATGTACATGAACGACGTGCGCACCGCCGTGCTCGAAAGCGTCGGCCGCTGGCTTGCGATGACGACCGTGCTCGGCGGGATCGCGACCGCCGTGATGGTGCTGGTGCTGAAAAGCGTGCGCGCGAACCTCGGCGGCGAGCTGGAGGTGGCACTCGACGCCGCGCAGCGCATCGCGCAGGGCGACCTGACCGCGCATGTCGCCGTGAAGCACGACGATCGCGGCAGCCTGCTGCACGCGCTGCACACGATGCAAGGCGGGCTGATCGACATGGTGTCGCGCGTGCGGATGGGTACCGAGAACATCAACGTGGGCGCAAGCGAGATCGCGTCCGGCAACACGGACCTGTCGCAGCGTACCGAGGAGCAGGCGGCCGCGCTCGTGCAGACCGCGTCGAGCATGGACCAGATGACCGCGAACGTGAAGCAGAACGCGGACAGCGCCGCTCAGGCCGCATCGCTCGCCAGCCAGGCTGCGCAGGTCGCGACGCGCGGCAGCACGGTGGTCGACGACGTCGTGCGCACGATGAACGAGATCACCGACCGCTCGCACAAGATCGGCGACATCATCGGCGTGATCGACGGGATCGCGTTCCAGACCAACATCCTCGCGCTGAATGCGGCCGTCGAAGCGGCGCGTGCCGGCGAACAGGGCCGCGGCTTCGCGGTGGTCGCGGCCGAAGTGCGCTCGCTCGCGCAACGCTCGGCGACGGCCGCGAAGGAGATCAAGTCGCTGATCGTGTCGTCGAACGAGACCGTCGAGCAAGGCGCGGCGCTCGTCACGCACGCGGGCGAGACGATGGCCGAGATCGTGCAGTCAGTGCGGCGCGTGAACGAGATCCTCGACGAGATCAGCCATGCGTCGCGCGAACAGAGCGCCGGGATCGAGCAGGTCAATCGCGCGGTGGGCGAGATGGACCAGGTAACGCAGCAAAACGCGGCGCTCGTCGAAGAAGCCGCGGCCGCCGCGCATTCGCTGCGCGATCAGGCCGAGGCGCTGCGGGACGCCGTGACGCGGTTTGCGTTGCCGGCTTGATCCTTGAGGCGCGGGCGGGCATGGCTTGCCGTTGCGAAGCCCGCGCGCACGGCTTCGTCACACGCCCCCATACCGGTGCCCGCCGGCAGCGCGTCGAGCGCACCCATCCGCTCCCCGTGCAGCGCCGGCCAGCATACGGAGAGGAATGGGTCGCTGTTTTGAACGATGCTTGCGCTGTGGGCCCGGCGTCAGGTTACTTCCCGGTGCAGCACTTGTTGGGGCAAGCGGGCAGGAAGGAAATTTCCACGCGCCGCCCATTGTCCACGTCGCCAAGTGAATAGACGCGTGCGCTTGCCCGAATGGTCCCGCGTAGAAAGCCCAATTGCTCTAACAGCGCACGCCCGGCTTGTAGTCGTGATTGTGCAAGCGCCTGTGCCCCGTGTTCATCTTCTTCAGCGTGACCACTAATTAACGTTGTCTCTTTTGTTGTGTGATTGGCGTACGCAATTTTTTGGTCGGCCACCCAATTTGCAACGCGCATGATTTCAGAGTTAGATATGGTCGCATCATCCCTGTTGAAATATATATCGAAGTTCTCGCTTGCGATGCATGCAAACGCCGAGTTGGAAGCAGCAAGAAGCAGAACGATTATAAATTTATACATTGTAAATTACATATCCCGCAACACTATCAGCGTTATTGATGGCTTGATCCGGACTCTCCGATCCAAAGGTAAGGCATTCCGCGATAAAGTAGCGATGACCCTTGGTGGCCATCGTGTCATCAAAGTGACTGACTACTCGTCGGCTCACGGTTATGTCCTCAATCGAAGTTTGCAAAAACCCAATCGGTCGACTCGGGGTCGTAGATCGCATATTGGTCGATCGTCGCATCTTCAATAGCGATGGTCGGCGGCTTGCGCGCCAATGCTTCGGCCTCTGCATCGGCTATCTGCTCGACTGTCCACGCTTCCATCATTTCAAGCGTTTACCTGAACCCGGATAGCCCGACGCGCAGATAGGCTGTCTCGATTCGCTCGACCGCGCTATCGGAGAAGCAGATCGTGAAGTGGTCGCGCTGCTCGACCGGCACATCGAAAGACGCAAAGGTATAGGTCATCAACGGATGCCCCGCGTCGGAAACCGCTAGACGGCCCCCGCTCGCCCCATAGGCATAGTTCATGGCGACTAACAAGCGGCCATGCTGTTCCATGAAGCGACGGGTATCGACTTGCCGAAAATCGATCGGCCAAAAGTGGTCATCGTCACGGGTGAGCGTTCGGGAACCCATGACCGCATCAAGGGGGGAAAGATAGGTGCAAATGAACGGGTCACGCGTGCAGATCATTTGCATGTTGCTGCTGTAAATCGGATCGATCACATCGGGGCGTGACGTGTATAGCTGCTGCACCATCGCGTAAAGCTTGATCGATGAATGAAGGAAATACGGGCATTCGCCATATTCTTCTTGGGTCATAAGGTCAGATACCTTAT
Source organism: Burkholderia sp. D-99 (assembly GCF_011605345.1). GTDB lineage: Bacteria > Pseudomonadota > Gammaproteobacteria > Burkholderiales > Burkholderiaceae > Burkholderia. Next base: position 316,138 of record NZ_JAAOXM010000008.1, on the reverse strand, counting down.
ACGTGGACAGACCATATACGGTCGCCGGTAAGAATCGCATTGTCTATAGGACACGTATTATTTTTATTCGCACTCCAACTTAAATTGAGATGCCGTTACTCTCCGCAAAGCGGAGCGAAGGATAGGCGATCAATCGAGTGCCGACGTTCACGAACTACGTGCGGAGGCACGCCGCAATCTGAGCACTGACCACGTGTTGTCGTCGGCTCCCGTTCGCCAATGCATCCACCTCGATCCAATTCGGCGACCTATCTCGTATCGAGATTCACGGTCAATATGCGATCGTCATTGACGCGGCCGAACGCGGCCTCCATGGCATCGAGCTATCCGTGGTCTAGCGCGTATCACGCAGACCGGATGGCCTGACCGGCGCGGGCGCGCGGCGTGCCAGGTACACCCGCCCCGCCCGTGCGTTCCGCCCGCGTCGCCGAACACGCTTGCCCGGCACTCGCCAACTCACACCACGTCGCCGGGCCGTAACGCGGCGGCTCCGGCGCCGAGCCCCAGCCCCGCTGCCCGCTGGACCAGCTCGACGTCGTTGTTCACGCCGAGCTTCTTCATCGCACTGATCTTCTGCGCGCTGACCGTCTGCTTGCCCTTGCTCAGACGCTGCGCGATCGTCTTGATCGGCACCCCCGACAGATACAGGCGAATGACCTCGATCTCGCGCGCCGACAGCTTCACGGGCGCCTCGCCGCGCTCGCCGGCTGCATCGACCGCGCGCCTGACGAGCGGCGACAGATAGCGCCCGCCGCTGTAGCTCGAATGAATGGCCGTGACGATATGGCCGACCTCGTCGCACTTGCTGACGACGCTCACGCCGCCGATCGCGAGGATCGACCCGACGATCAGCGGATTCTCGTTCGCGACCAGCACGACGATCCCGACGCTCGGACGCGTGCGCCGCAGCCAGCTGAGGAGCGCAAGGCCGTCCATCTGCGCGTCGCCACGGATCGCATAGTCGACCAGCACGACATTGCAGTCGACGCCGCCGAGCGACGCGACCAGTTCGGCCACACTCCGGTAGACCGCGACGAGCTCGATCGCACTGGTGCTGCCAGCAACCTGCTCGATACCGGCCAGCGTCAACGGCCAGTCGTACGCAAAGACGATGCGAACGTTGAATTTCCTCATGCGTAGTTCCCGGTGGTTCATCGGCCGCGCGACGCGGAACGCACACGGCCGGTTTGGCGTTGATAGGATGCTCAGGCTATTTTTAGCCTGAGCATCGATTCTATGAAGCCGTGCGCGAACGGGATATCGGACGGCATCGGGATCGACCGTCCGGGACGTAATACGAGTTTGATATTTGCGCCGGTTCGAGCGGCCGGCACGGAGCGGCAGGTATCTGCGGACATCGACCGGATGGCCAACGTGGCGGGCTGCGCGGGCCAAGCGGCCGGCCAGCAGGTAAAATCGACGCCTTTGCATGCCGCGCCGGCCCCCGGGCGGCGAGCGACGCGCCGATGCCGGCCGCGCGCCGCCGCCCTGTTGCCGGCGCCCGTACTAGGGTGGCCCGTACGCCCCGCACTCCTCATGACCGAATCCGACCTGCAATCCGACGACACCTCCATCCACGAAAACGGCCTCTGGCGCGACAACGGCTGGACGGCCCGCATCATCAAGAACGAAGACGACGACGGCTGGGCCGTCGAGATGATCAAGGACGGCGAGTCCGAGCCCGCGCTCGTCGGGCCGTGGACCATGGGCCGCGACAAGAAGAACCCGAAGCCGATGGACGCGAACGCGTTCCGCACGCTCGTGAAAACCGCGACCGAGGTGCTGATGCGCCACGAGCAGCAGCGGCGCGCGATGCTGCACAAGGAAGTGACGGTTCAGGGCGAGGACGGCGAGGAGGTGTCGGTGACGCTCGACATCGTGCCGGACGAGTTCGAGCCGTACGCGCAGCTCAAGGCATTCGATCCGTATGGCGAGCTGCTGGCCGAAGCCAAGGTGTCGGCCGGTTTCAAGCTCAACAAGGCCAGTGCCGAGCGCTGGGTCGCATCGGGCTTCGAGCGGCCGGCCGCCTGATCGCGCGCGGCACGCCGGGCCGCGCGCTCACGCGCCGGCGCCGGGCCGCGCGCGCCGCAGCCGGCGCGCCGCCAGCTTGCGCCGCACGAGCTGCTCGAACTGCTGCGTCGCGACCTCCGGATCGCGCGCGGCCAGCCCGAGCGCGTTGCGCGCGAGCTGGATCGGCGTCAGTACGAGGCCCCACGGCAGCCCCCACCAGCCGAACGCGGCCGACGCCAGCAGCGCGAGCGCCTGCTTCCTGCGGCCGCAACGCCGGCAGCACACGTGGCGCCGCGTCGCCCAGCGCGTGACGAACAGCAGCGACACGACGCGATGCGACGCATGGACATCGACCGGCCGGTCGTCGCGACGGCAGATCGGGCACGGCCCGTAACGCCAGTCGTGCACGTACTCCCAGACCTTCGCATCGGGCAACCGGTCTGCCTCGACGACGACCGGATGCGCCCGGGCGCATGCCGAACCGCAATAGCGGCGGCCGTCGATCGACCGCCCGCCGACCAGGAACGTCCTGCCGCAGTGACTGCACTCTGCCACGATAACCTCGGATAAGCGTGATGCGCCGCGTGCCGGCCGCGCGCGTCGCTGCGCAGGCGGTCCGGACGGGCCGTTTCATGTTTTAACGGCCGACGTCGCGCGGTCTTGAGCGGCTGCGCGCCGCGTGCGTCAGCCGTGCAGCCCGTGCGCGGTCATCAGCCGATACAGCGTCGCGCGCGAGATCCCCAGCTCGGCCGCCACGTCCGCATGCTGGTGGCGGTGGCGCATCAGCGTTTCCTCGATCGCGCGCCGCTCGGCGTGCCGGCGCGCTTCGGCGAGCGTCGGCGGCTGCCGCGACGTGTACTGGTGCAGTTCGAGATCGGCGGCCGAGATCATCGGGCCGTTCGTCATCACGACCGCGAACCGGATCCGGTTGATCAGCTCGCGCACGTTGCCTGGCCACGGATAGTTGTGGATCGCTTCGACCGCGCACGGCATGAAGCCGCGAATCCGGTGCGAACTGTCGCCGCGATAGCGCCGCAGCACGTAGTCGGCGAGCAGCATGATGTCGCGGCCGCGCACGCGCAGCGGCGGCTCGTCGATGCGCAGCACGCACAGGCGGTAGTACAGGTCGGCACGGAACCGCCCCGCCTGCATCGCGGCCTCGAGATCGACATGGGTCGCCGACACGATCCGCACGTCCACCGGAATCGACGCGTGCCCGCCGAGGCGCTCGATCGTGCCTTCCTGCAGGAAGCGCAGCAGGCTCGCCTGGCTCTCGAACGGCATGTCGCCGATTTCATCGAGAAACAGCGTCCCGCCGTGCGCGGCCTCGATACGGCCGATCTTGCGCTGGTGCGCACCCGTGAACGCGCCGCGCTCATGGCCGAACAGCTCGGCCTGCAGCAACGTCGACGGAATGGCCGCGCAGTTCACGGCAACGAATGGCGCGTCGGCGCGCAACGACTGCTGGTGAATCGCCGCCGCCGTCAGCTCCTTGCCGGTGCCGGATTCGCCAGCGATGAATACGGTGGCGTCCGTGTTCGCGACCTTGCGGATCGTCGCGAACAGCCGGCGCATCGCGTCGCACGAGCCGATCATCGTGCCGCCGGGGGGCGCCGCATCGGCGTCCGGGCTGCCGTCGGCGAGCGTCAGCATCCCGTACGCATGGCCGACCAGATAGCCGATCGTCGTATACGCGGTCGCATTGCGCACGTAGTCGAAGCAGCAATGGCGAATCAGGCGCGCGATGACGAGATCCCGCAGCCGCTCATCGTCGGCGAGCGCGACCCAGCCGATGCGCGGGTCGCGCAGCAGCGCCTCGAACGACGTGACGTCGGGCGACGCGAAGCCGCCGAAATCGACGATGCCCGCATGCGGGCGGTTCGCCCTGACGAGATTCAGTGCGTCCGCAACGGTTTTCGCGCGCCACACGTCCCAGCCGCGCGACGCGAGACAGTCGACGAGCGCGGCATCGTGCTGTTGCGACAGGTAGACGAGCGGCCGCGACGGTACGACATGGTTGCGCCGGACGGCCACGAACGGCGCCGTACCCGCATCGCGTTCGAGATCCTGCGGGCCCGACACCCTGATCTGGCAGCAATAGTTCACGATGGCCTCGTCGTTTGGGTTGGTTGTCGAAACGGCCGTTGCCGGATCACGTGGGGCGGGGCATCGTGGTCCCGCGGCGCGTCGCCGGGCCGTCCTCGGATTGACGTTTCGTTATCGGCAGAACACGACGCGCTGCGTGTAGATCTGCGGCTCGACGACCGGCTTCGCGGAACCGTTGAGGTCGTCACGATAGGCCCGGTAGGTCTTGCCGTTCATCGTCACTTCCGTCGCGCGGGCCGTCTCGATCGAGTTGAGCCCGTTGCGCTGCCACCCGCTCACCCGGTCCGCCGCCGTCACGCTCGACTCGCCGGCGATCTTCTGCGTGATCGCGCTGCCGTCGCTCCATGGCAGCGTCTGCATGTCCTCGGCATGCTGCATCGCGCCGACCGTCTTGCCGGTCGGCGACGGCCCGTTCTGCGCTTCGAACGGCGCGCCACGGCCGTACACCGGCGATTGCCACGACGGCGCGTGGCCTTCCTCCGGCATCATGTAGATCATCTGCGGATCGCCGATCATCATCATCGGCGCGCATGCCGTGTTGTCGGCGCGACCGAGCGTCGTCAGCGCCTGCTCGACGCTCACGGCGTTGGCCGCGGTCTGCTCGCCCAGGATCACGAAGACCGCCGGGTTCTGGAATACCGCCTGCGCGGCGGCTTGCGCGCTGTACAACAACAGAGCGACCAAAAAGATCCTCATGATTGAGGCCTCCTTGCATCCTCGTCAGGCAAAAAGAGGTGTTGACCTCGGGGATGGGACCAACACCCTTCAAACAGGACACGACCGTCGGGCAGCGGGGCCGAACGACTCCCGCGCGGCCGGCGTTCCGGCCGCACGGGAGACCGACCCGTGTGCTTACGACGACGTGCTCGTCGAGATGACAGCCGGAGCCGGCACGACCGGTGCAGCCGGGGCGGCCTGCTGGTCGACCGAAGCCGGCGGCAATCCTTGCGCCGGATCGGACAACGCCGGCATGTCGGCGGGCTGCGCCGCTGCCTCGTCCGGCACCTTCGCGTCGGCTGCCGGCATGTCGGCAGGCGCTGCGGCTGCGGCAGGCTGCGCGGCTTCCGGTGCGGGCGCTTCCGCGGCGACCGGAGCCGGCTCGGCGGCCTTCGCATCGGCTGCCGGTGCAGGCATCGCGACATCGGCTGCAGGCACCGCGACGACGGCAGGAGCCGGCATCGTGTCCGCAGCCGGCGCGGCAGCGGCTTGCGCTGCGTTGTCGGTTGCGGCCGGCATCGGCTCCGGCGCCTTGTCGGCGACGGGCTGCACGGGATCGGGTGCCTTGTCGGCAACTGCCGGTGCAGGCTCGGGCGCCTTGTCGGCGACCGCCGGTGCGGCTTCGGGCGCCTTGTCGGCCACCGCCGGTGCGGGCTCCGGCGCCTTGTCGGCCACCGGCTGCACGGGATCGGGTGCCTTCGTGTCGGCGACCGGCGCGGCGGGCACTGGCGATGCCTTGTCCGCAACTGCCGGTGCAGCGATCACGGCGGCAGCCGGCACGGCTGCGATCGCGGCAGCCGGTACGACCGAGGCTGCCGGTACGACCGAGGCTGCGGGTGCGGCGGCGGCGACAGCAGGCGCGGCTGCCACGGCAGGCGCTGCGGCTGCGACCGGTGCCGCGGCTGCAACGGCGGGTACTGCGACGGCCGGAGCGGCGGCAACAGCCGGCGCCGCCACTGCCGGTGCGGCAGCAGCAACAGCCGGTGCGGCCACTGCCGGCGCGGCGGCAATCGGCGCGATCGACGGCACGGGCACCGGTACCGGCACCGACACGGGTGCCGCCTGCACCGCGGTCGTCGCCACCGGGCGGGTCTGCACCGGTGCCGGCGCGGCAGCGCCCAGCGGCGGCAAGCCCATGCGGTCGCGCACGATCGGATCGTGATACTTCACGTCGTCGGCGACTGTCGCTTCTGCGCTCGGTGCCACGTTCGAACGGGCGAGCGGCGCGGTCGTGCCCGGGCACAGGTGCCCGGTCGCTTCCACCGCACGCCGGTTCGCGTCGCTCTGGCAGAGCAGCGCGAGCGCCACGTCGGTCAGGCCCATCGCACGAAATTCACGCGCATCGAGACGCCGGACGCAGGCCTGGTCGACCAGCGTCGTGCCGCCCGTCGCGCCGAACCCCGGGAACGACACGCCAACGCTCACCGACCCCATGCAGGTATCGGACAGCGTGGTCGTGAGGCCCGGCGCCTGGATCGCGGGGTTCGTCTTGATCGTCTGCGTACCCGAGTAATTGACGTTTTCCGCCGACTGGGTGTTGTACGGGTTGGTGCCGGGCGCGCCGGATGACTGCAGCGACTGCGGCGTCACGTTCGTGCCGCCACTCGTGCTGGACGGCATCGTCACGTTCACGTTCACGCTCGAATTGCCGCTGCTGCGAACCCCGCTGGAGCTGGTGGCGTTACCGCCGCGCGAGCTTGTGGTGTTCGTGTTCATGCTCGAGCCGCCACCCTGGCTGACCGCCGTCGACGACGTCGACGACTGCGCGCTCGAAGTCGAATCGGCGGTTTGCGCTTGGGCGCCGATCGTGGTCATCGCGAACATCGCTGCGCATGCCACCTTGATCCTGTTGCTGTTCATTTCACTCTCCGGACGAGGTTTGACCTCCCACCCAGGCAACCGTACTAGTTCCCCTGATTCCCTTCAGCTTTGCCTGCTTCCCCGAACTGTTTCCAGCCGTTACCCAGCTGGGACCACGAGCCGGCCGACATACCCTGCCACTGCTGGGCGTCTGGTCCACCGATGGCACTGCCCGAAGAAAGCGTTTGTTGTTCTGACGGTTTGGTTGTCTGGTCAGGGTTGTTTGACGTCTGCAAATTCGATTGCACGTCGTTGGCAATACGGTCAGCGCCATACGCCGTCAAAGACGCGAGCATCAGAGCGGCGGCAATCAGTTTCTGCTTCATGCCAACTCCTTACGTGACAACAATGTGGAGAAAAGAGACCAGCGTCGCTGGGAAACTGGTCCCCCCACACCTGACTAATGACTGCTTCCGGTCGCACTTGCACTGCCCTGGCTTCCGCCCGATGCGGACGGCGAGCCGGCCGGACCGGTACTCCATACGGTCGACGAGTTGTAGTGATTCGAACCCGTGATCGCGCCTGACCCAGCACTGCCGGTCAGCCCAGCGGCACCCGCGTTGGCATTGCCCTGGTCGTTGGCGCTCGAGGCCGTGTAGTGGTTTGCGCCGAGTACGATCGTGGCGCTCACCCCACCCGAGAGCGCATTCGCGTTCTCGTTCGTGCTGCTGTTTCCACCGTACGAGCCTGCGGCACCGATACCGCCGCCTGCCGCGAACGCGCCCCCGTTCGTGCCCGAACCGCTGGCCGTCGAAGTCGTGTTGTGGAAGGCGGATGCCGTGCCGGCGGAACCAGCGGGTGTCACCGTACTGCCCGCGTTCGCGCCCGCCGTCGAAGTCGAATTGCTGGTATAGCTGCCGGAGCCGACCAGGACCGAACCGGAAACACCCGCCGCAACGGATTGCGTCTGGTTGGTCGTGGAGGAACCTGCTGCCAATGCAGCCGACGAAATGACGGTGAGCGCTGTCGCGAAAATCACTTTGGCTTTCATAGCAATTCCTTGCTGTGAGTAAGTTCGGCGGTGGCGGAGCCGGGTCTACCCCCATCGAGCGGAACCCGGCATCCGTACCGCCAGCCAATGACGAACGCTACGCGTCGCGGCTTAGTGGTGATACGTCCAGCCGATCGAACCGGCATTCGCGCCGCTGTTGCCGCCTGCTTGCGCGCCACCGAAGCCGAAGCCGCCAACCGACGACGTTTGGGTGTGGTTCGTGTACGAGATCGAACCGCTCCCCGGGCCACCGGCAACTGCGCCGGCTGCACCGAGTGCCGAGCCGGAATCGGTCGCGGTGAAATGGCCGAACCCTGCAACGCCAGCCATCGTCGAACCGCCGCTCGACGAGCTGCTGCTCGACACCGTGCCGCTGCCGGCGAACGCTGCACCCGAAACCGCCAGAACTGCTGCTGCAATCAGAAGCTTCTTCATGGTCGACTCCAAAACGGCGTGGACGGAATGAGCCAGGAAGATCGCACGCCATCAATCTTCCTGACTTGAGCAATCCTCAAAAATTAAGGATCACTATACAATTAATAAAAACCTGATGCCTTTTGAATTCAGTTTTTTTGTGAATTTGGCCAGACGAAGCTTAGCCTCGTGATTTTTAGTTATCCAAATTTTTTTGATAGGTGTTTTCGATTATTTTTATGAACATTGGCTTTATAACGAAAACACCATTACTTGATAAACCGGAACGATGCGCACATCTTTCCGGCCCGCGACATTCGATACCCCGCCGGATAGCGTGCCGGCATGCGGCACCCCATTCCGGAATCGAAAATCCGCGAATACATTAACCACCGCAAAATGCAGAGCTGTCTTAAATACACCCTTTATCCGGGCGACAACGGGCCTGCATGGAAGCCAGGTGGCATGTCTTCTCCCTGAGCTAGCGACGAAAGGTCTTCCGGATAATCCGGCCGACGGGCGTTCGATCTAATCCGGCCGGCGCTGGCATGGGCCAGGCGCGATCGAAGCGACCCTGCACGGCCGAAGACGAATCGGCATCACGCTGTCCGGCACGAACAGCCTGATCCATCCGGGTGAACTGAATGAAAGCGAGTACCGCTGTCGCCCGACTGCCGTGCGGCGCGATAACCGCGCCAGCACGCGAAGCGCGCGGCGGGCAAGAAGCCGGGACAGCGCAACCCGCGAAGCTGGCACAGCGTCGCGAGCGTCCCCCCGGTCTTTCCGACTACCCCATTGATGCGCAAAGTACGCGCCGATCAACCTACTGCTTATGGTCTTCATCGCCGTTTCCCCGACTGCTTATTGACGAGTTGGCCGCCCCACCTCTTCGTTACTTCGTGTCGACCGCTCGCCGGTGCGTCCAGTACCGCAAGCAGCGTGCCACGCGTTATTCCACCGCAGATTGCACCCGGCAAACGGCCGCCACGACAGCCCGTACCGCCAGGAACGACATTTTTTGTTTCAGGAATGTATCGCAATAGCGGTTTGACACCCGCGGCGATCGTTGAGCGCCGCGAAGCAATCGCCGGATTAGACGGACGAATCCGGCTCGCGGGCCTACGCCGGACGGCCAGATGAACGGGTGTTTCAAACTTGAGAAGCGCACGGCCGCGCAAGGCGGGCGGCGCCGGCATTTCCGCTTGCGAACCGTGGGGCGCGGCGCATGCGGCCCCCTCCCGCGCCATCACAAACGAGAATCGATTCGCCCGGCGCCGGGCCCGAACAGCCCGATACAGCAGCCTCCAGCAAGCCGTCGACACACGTTTGCGCTGACGACCGGAACGAATTTGATTCATCCGTGAAAATACCGACAGGATCACACGTCGCTCGAGCGTCGAAATGACCGTAAAAAATAAAACTTTCGTTACGGCGTAATAATTAAAACAAATGAAAACACGCGACCTCCGCCGGAACCCGTGCATCATTTTTTCATTTTCGTTCGCCCCACCTTTCATGCACCGAATTTCCAGACGAGCCGCACATTCGAGTAACGTTTTTAATCCGTTATCGGCGCATTTCTCATTGATGAAACATTTCCATTCAACACCTGTTTGACGAAGCCATCCACGCAAAAGCCTGATTTATCGTGCGTTTCGTCGTATCGAATGGCATCGATCCGGCAATGGGCCAGCCCGCTTTCCTGTCCCCACGATTCATGCATGAAACAGAAGCGCGCATATTGCGCGGCAATCGCGCCGCCGCGCCCGTGCGCATCGTGACGGCATCGTCCATGGCATGCCGATTGCCTGATGTCCGGCTCTCACCGAGCGGCACGCCCAGGCACAAGATCACGGACGGCGGCCGCTCGTCAATCAGCGTATCGGGGAAACGGCGATGAAGATCACCACCGATCGATCGACGCTTGCGTCGTTCAAGCATCAACGGGGTAGTCAGCGAAACCGGAGCGCCTGTCGCGGTGCTTCGTCGACATCGGCTCATGCGAACCGGCGCTTGCCGAAACGCTACCCGTGCAGCGGGATGGAACGCGTGCGCGCCGCCGTCGAGCTGATCGACGTGTGGCTCCCGGAGCTGAACGACGAAGGTGAAAGCCATGAATGACAGGGTCGCGCTCGAGACGCGCGCCGGTCAGCGCATCCTCGTCACGGGCGGCGCCGGCTTTCTCGGCAGCTACGTATGCGAGCGCCTGGTCATGGAAGGCGCATCCGTCACGTGCATCGACAGCCTGCTGACGGGTCGCAAGCTCAACGTCGCCGACCTGAAAGCGTCCGGCCGCTTCGAGTTCGTGAAGGGCGACGTATCGCTCGGCCTGCCGCAACTGCAGGTGGACGAGATCTGGAATCTCGCGTGCGCGGCATCGCCGCCCACCTACCAGCTCGATCCCGTCCATACGATGATGACGAACGTGCTCGGCATGAACCACTGCCTTGCGCTCGCGCGCAAGACCGGCGCGCGCGTGTTCCAGGCGTCGACCAGCGAGATCTACGGCGACCCGGGCGTGCATCCGCAAACGGAAACCTATCGCGGCAACGTGAACACGATCGGCCCGCGCGCGTGCTACGACGAAGGCAAGCGCGCGGCCGAGGCGCTGTGTTACGACTACTACCGCACGCACAGCATCGACGTGCGCGTCGCGCGTATCTTCAACACCTACGGCCCGCGAATGTCGCCGCGCGACGGCCGCGTCGTGTCGAACTTCATCGTCGGCGCGCTCAACGGCGCGCCGCTCGAGATCTACGGCGACGGCAGGCAGACGCGCTCGTTCTGCTTCGCCAGTGACCTGATCGACGGCTTCTTCTGCCTGATGGGCGCCGGGCGCAACGTCGGCACGCCGGTCAACATCGGCAACCCCGGCGAATTCACGATGATCGAACTCGCGCAGAAAGTGCTTGCGATGACGGGCTCGAAATCGGAGATCGTGTTCCGTCCGCTGCCGATCGACGATCCGCACCAGCGCAGGCCCGACATCTCGATCGCGTCGGCCGAGCTCGGCTGGCGGCCGGCCGTCGATCTCGACGAGGGCCTGCGCCGCACCGTCGACTATTTCAGCCGGGAACTATGGCTCGAGCCGGTGCTGCGCATGACCGGGGCCACGGCATGAAGGTGCTCGTGACAGGCGGAGCGGGCTATATCGGCAGCCATACCTGCAAGGCGCTCGCGGCAGCGGGACACGAGCCGGTCGCCTACGACAACCTGTCGACCGGCCATCGCGATGCCGTTCGGTGGGGGCCGCTCGTTGCAGCCGACATTCTCGATTGCGACGCGCTGTCGAAGGCGTTCGCCGCGCATCGGCCCGACGTCGTGATCCATTTCGCCGCCCTCGCCTACGTCGGCGAATCGGTGCTCGCTCCCGAGCGCTATTACACGGTCAACGTCACGGGCACCTGCACGCTGCTGAGCGCGATGCGCGCGGCCGGTATCGGCCGGATCGTGATGTCGTCGTCGTGCGCGACGTACGGCATTCCGGACATGCTGCCGATCTCGGAGCGCACGCCGCAGCGGCCGATCAATCCGTACGGCTTCACCAAGTACGCAATGGAACGGATGGCCGCCGATTTCGAGCGCGCGTACGGATTGAAGTGGGTCGCGCTGCGCTACTTCAACGCGGCGGGCGCGGACCCCGACGGCATGATCGGCGAATGCCACGAACCGGAAACGCACGCGCTGCCGCTCGCGATCCGCGCGGCACTCGGCACGGGCCACGCGTTCCACGTGATGGGCACCGACTACCCGACACCCGACGGCTCGGCGATTCGCGACTACGTGCACGTGAGCGACCTCGCCGACGCGCACCTGAAGGCGACCGCCTATCTATGCGGCGGCGGCCACAGCGTCGCGTTGAATCTCGGTACCGGCAAAGGGACCTCGGTGCTCGACGCGCTGCGCGCCGTCGAGGCCGTGACGGGCCGCCGCGTGCCGACGGTGACGGCCGCTCGCCGCCCGGGCGACCCGCCCGAGCTGTACGCCGACGCCACGAAAGCCGCGCTCGTGCTCGGCTGGCGGCCGAGTTTCACCGCGATCGAACCGATGATCGAACACGCCGCGGCGTGGTTTCAGAAGGAGCTGCAATTCGAATCCGGCAAGTGAAGCAAGTTTCCTTGAACGCCACCCAGGGGAATCACCATGAATGTGCGGATTGCCATCGTCGGCACCGGTTACGTCGGGCTGGTGAGCGGCGCGTGCTTTGCGGATCTCGGGCATGACGTCGTCTGCATCGACAACAATCGCGGCAAGATCGACGCGCTGAACGAAGGCCGCATGCCGATCTACGAACCGGGCCTCGACGCCGTCGTCGCACGCAACGTCGAACGCGGCACGCTGCGCTTCAGCAGCGACCTCGCGGCGAGCGTGTGCGATCGCGACGCGGTGTTCATTGCCGTCGGCACGCCGACGCTGCCTGGTACCGACCAGGCAGACCTGCAGTACGTCGAGGCGGCCGCGCGCGAGATCGCGTCGAACCTGACCAGCTTCGCGGTCGTCGTCACGAAGTCGACCGTGCCGGTCGGCACCAACCGGGTCGTCAAGCAAATCGTCGAACGCTGCGCGCCGGCGGGCGTCGACGCGGCGATCGCATCGAATCCGGAGTTCCTGCGCGAAGGTTCGGCGATCGACGATTTCATGCATCCTGACCGCGTCGTGTTCGGCGCCGAGCATCCACGCGCGATCGAGATCATGAAGGCCATCTATGCGCCGCTCGAAGCGAGCGGCCATCTCGTGCTCGCGACCGAGATCGAAACGGCCGAACTCGTGAAATACGCGGCGAATGCGTTCCTCGCGGTGAAAATCAGCTACATCAACGAGATCTCGGACCTGTGCGAAGCAGTCGGCGCCGATGTCGAACTGGTCGCGAACGGCATGGGCCTCGACCGCCGCATCGGCGCATCGTTCCTGAAGGCCGGCCCCGGCTGGGGCGGCTCGTGCTTCCCGAAGGACACGCGCGCGCTGAAGGCGACGGCCTCCGAACATGCGGTGCCGCTGCGCATCGTCAGCGCGGCGATCGAATCGAACGCGCTGCGCAAGGAGCAGATCCTGCGCCGCATCGAGAAGGCGTGTGGCGGCTCGATCAAGGACAAGCGCATCGCGGTGCTCGGCCTCACGTTCAAAGGCCAGACCGACGACGTGCGCGAAAGCCCGAGCATCGACGTGATCCAGTTGCTCGTCGGCGCGGGCGCGCATATCCGCGCGTACGACCCGGCGCGTCCGCACGAGGCGTCGCGACTGTTGCCGCAGGTATTCATGGAGGGCTCCGCGATCGACGCGGTGCGCAGCGCGGACGCCGTCGTGGTGATGACCGAATGGAAGGCATTCGAGGCACTCGATCTCGCCGACCTCGCGGATCACATGGCCGATCCCGTGATGCTCGACATGCGCAACCTGTTCAGCGAACGGCTGGCCGTCGACAGCGGCTTTCGCCGCTACGAACGCGTGGGCCGCTCGTGCAGCAAGCGCACACCGGCGGACCCTGCACCGGAACAACCGCACGCAAGCGAGGACACCCGGCCGCAGCGCGGCCTGCTTCAGGACTGATGGTCTGACCTTGACGGGAGAGCACCATGAAGAAGCTGGTTGCGTCGCTTGCCGGCGGCCTTTCGCCGGATACCGCCGACACCACCGATTCCGAAGCGGATCGCACCGCATCGCTGCAAGCAGACGTCCCGCTGCTCGTCCCGTTGATGGACGGCGGGACCAAATTCATCTTCCAGATCCTCGCGCTGTGCTGGTTCGTCGCGCTGGGCATCTTCTGGCGCTGGTGGCTGCGCGACGAGCACTACGTCGACGCGTTCCGCTTCGGCGTCAACTGCTTCGTGCTGTTCTGGACCACCTTCATTCCCGGCTACTTCATCTTCATCATCCGCTCGGCGGTCGTGCCGAACCCCGCGCTGCCGGTGCCGCGCGACTGGCGCGTCGCGATGGTCGTCACCAAGGCGCCGTCCGAGCCGTTCGACATCGTCCGCACGACGCTGCTCGCGATGCTCGACCAGACCTACCCGCACGATACATGGCTCGCCGATGAAGACCCGTCGCCCGAGACGCTCGACTGGTGCCGCGAGCACGGCGTATTCGTGTCGACGCGGCGTGGCGTAACCGCGTATCACCGCACCAGCTGGCCGCGCCGCACCCAATGCAAGGAAGGCAATCTCGCGTACTTCTACGACATGGTTGGCTACGACAACTACGATTTCGTGTCGCAGCTCGACGCCGATCACGTGCCGACCCGCACCTATCTCGAGGAGATGCTACGGCCGTTCGTCGATCCGGAAATCGGCTACGTGTCGGCACCGAGCATCTGCGACAGCAACGCGGCCGAAAGCTGGAGCGCGCGCGGGCGCGTGAACGTCGAGGGACCGCTGCACGGCACGATGCAGGCCGGCTATGCGGGCGGCCTCGCGCCGCTGTGCATCGGCTCGCACTATGCGGTGCGCTGCCGCGCGCTGCGCGAGATCGGCGGGCTCGGGCCCGAGCTCGCCGAGGATCACTCGACCACGATGATCTTCAATTCGAAGGGCTGGCGCGGCATGCATGCGCTGAACGCGATCGCGAACGGCGAAGGGCCGCGCACGTTCGGCGACCTGGCCACGCAGGAATTCCAGTGGTCCAAGAGCGTGATGATCATCATGCTGCGCTACACGCGCCACTATTTCATGGGGCTGCCGCTGAAGCTGAAGGCGCAGTTCCTGTTCTGCCAGCTGTGGTACCCGCTGTGCGCGCTCGCGATGGCCGGCAGCGTCGTGATTCCGGTCGTCGCGCTGCTCACCGGCCGCGTGTGGGCACACGTCGACTACCTCGCGTATCTCACGTACGCGCTGCCGCTGACCGTGCTGATCCTGTGCGTCGTGACCTGGGCCACGCATTCGACCCAGTCATGCCGCCCGCTGAATACGAAGCTGCTGTCGTGGGAAGGGCTGTCGTTCGTGTTCGCGCGCTGGCCATGGGTCGTGCTCGGCTGCGCGTCGGCGGTATTCGACTGCGTGCGCGGCAAGGAATTTCCGTTCAAGGTCACACCGAAGGGCGGCACGATCGAACAGGACGCGCCGCTGCGCGTGGTCGCGCCCTACCTGCTGATCTCGCTGTTCTGCAGCCTGCCCGTCGTCACGGTCGAGAATCCGCGCAACGCCGCCGGCTTCTATCTGTTCTCGACGCTGACGAGCATCCTGTATCTCGTGATCGCGGCCGTCATCACGGTGAATCACGGCAGGGAGCAAGGGCTCGACTGGTCGGCGTTCCGGCAGATGTTCTTCAGCCGCCTGCCCGTGCGCAACGCGCTGTTCGTGTTCGCGCTCGCGATACTGCTCTCGGGCATCGGGCTGCGCGCGCCGAAAGGATGGCAGGCGATGATGTGGCGCTCGGGTTTGCCGGCCGTGGTCGCGCCCGTACCGGGCGAACCGGTGAAGCAGCCCGAACTCGGCGCATACGATCCCGAGAACACGCTCGCGGCCGACCGGGATCTCGCGTTCGACCATGTGTTCGTGTCGTGGAACGCGCCCGACATCCGCGCGGAAATCGACGCCGCCTACCGGAGCGCGCAGGCGCGCAACCGCTCGCTGATGCTGACCGTCGAGCCATGGGCAGCCGGCGACACGCGGCAAGGCGCGCTGCTCGCGGATATCGCGCACGGGCGCTACGACGCGCGGATCGCGGCCACCTGCTCGGCGCTCGCCGCGTTGAAGGGCCCCGTGTTCGTGCGCTGGGGCCACGAGATGGAGGCCGACACCGGGCGCTATCCGTGGGCCATCGGCGATGCGCCGGCCTACGTGGATGCGTACCGGCGGGTCGTGACCGCGTGCCGCACGATGACCGACCAGATCCGCTTCGTGTGGTCGCCGGCCGGCAACCGGAACCTCGACGACTATTTTCCCGGTCGCGGCTATGTGGACGATGTCGGCCTGTCCGTATTCGACTGCCCGCGCTGCGCGATCTGGCCGGCCGGCGGCCATGCGTCCGCCGCGAGCATCCTGCGGACCAAGTACGAGCGGGTGACCGACTACGGGCTGCCGGTGATGGTCACGGAACTCGGCGTCGACGGGTCCAGTTCGCGCAAGCGCGAGGAACTCGAGGAATTCCAGCGATCGCTGTGGCGCTATCCGCTGCTGAAGGCCGTGGTGTATTTCAACGCGGTCGATACGCCCGGCGCGTGGCCGGCGCATTACGTGCCGGACTGGCGGATCGCGCCGACGTTCCTGCAGACGACGGTGGTTGCGCAATGAACGAGGAGCGCTGACTGCCGGGCGGCGCCACGGCACGGTCGTGAACAGGCCACGCGTTCGCTCCGGCTGACAGGGGCGTGAGCCGGCGGTCATACCCCACCGGCCAACCGGCGCGACGCCGCGCGTCGCCAACTTTCATGCGCGTTTCCTCCTTTGCCAAAAGTTAGCATATTTGCTAACATGCGCGAATGAACTGGACCGTCAGCTATTACAACGCGCGCATCAAACGTGAAGTGTTCGCCTTGCCTGCAGGGATTCTTGCCAGCTATCTGAGGCTGCTTGAATTGATGGAGTCGTACGGGGCAGACCTGCGCATGCCGCACTCTCGGGCGATGGGTGGCGGTCTCTTTGAATTGCGCCCCAAGGGTCGCGAAGGCATCGGGCGCGTTTTCTATTGCATGCACGTCGGCCAGGAAATCGTTGTCCTTCACTCCTTCGTCAAGAAGACGCAGGAAACCCCGGACAGCGAATTGAAGATCGCCCGAAAACGAATGAAGGAGGTACAAGACAATGGCTAAGGCAGCACGCCCCGCACGCGCGCGGGATGACGGATACGCACCGGTTCGGCACACGAAGGCAGACACAAAGCGCTTGCTTGCCGACCCGGCCGTGAAGACGGCATATGACGCGCTCGAGGAAGAATTTTCTGCGCTCGATGCCCTGCTTGCCGCGCGTCGCGACGCAGGCCTTACCCAGGCGCAAGTCGCAGAACGCATGGGCACCACCGCGTCGGCCGTGTCACGCCTCGAAGCATCATTGTCCAGCGACAAGCATTCGCCGTCGTTCTCGACACTGCGCAAATACGCAGCCGCTTGCGGCAAACGGCTTGTGATCTCGTTTGCCTGAACACGGCGCAACCTCACGTCTCTTCATCAATGGTCAGTGGCCGGCTGTCGGCCATAACCGCGATGTCATCGACGCTGCACTCCATGCTTACCCGCCACGGCGCGGCGGCAAGCAGCACCCAAGCCGGCGCGCGGCACGCCAGCCGCCGTATCAGCCGAGCAGTTCCTTCCTCCGCAACTGCACGACGTCGCGCATCGGCGGTGCGCCGAACAGCCGGCTGTATTCGCGGCTGAACTGCGACGCGCTTTCGTAGCCGACGACGGCGGCCACCGACCCGACATCGCCGCCCTGCCGCAGCAACAGCCGCCGCGCCTCGTGCAGCCGCAACTGCTTCTGGTACTGCAACGGGCTCAGCGTCGTCACGTGCTTGAAATGATGGTGCAGCGACGACACGCTCATGTTGACCGCCTGCGCGAGCGACTCGACGCGCATCGGCTCCGCGAAGTGATCGCGGATCCATTCGATCGCGCGCGCGATCCGGTGCGTCTGGCTGCCCGCGATCGCCATGTGCCGCAGCCGGGTGCCCTGCCCGCTCGTCATCAGCCGGTACAGCAGTTCCTTTTCGATCAGCGGCGCGACGACCGGAATGTCGGCCGGCGTATCGAGCAGCCGCATCAGCCGCAGCGCGGCATCGAGCAGCGGCGGCGTCAGTTCGGCGAGCGCGATCCCCTCGCCTTCGGGGCCCGCGTCAGGTTCGGGCAGCCGCATCTCGGCCGCGAGCTCGACGATGCGCTGCGGATCGAGCGTCAGCGACAGGCACAGGTACGGCGCGTCCGGCGACGCGCGCGTCACGCGCGACAGGATCGGCAAGTCGATAGAGGTAATCAGGCAATTCTGCGCGTCGTACTCGTAAGCCTGACCGGCCACGATCACGCGCTTCGCGCCCTGCGCGGCGATCACGAGCGCAGCCCGCGACACGCCGCAGCCCATATCGACCGGCCGCGTGTGCCGGTGCAGCATCAAACCCGGCACGGCCGTCGAATGCGAGCCGTCCGCGGGCGCGAATCGGCCGATCAGCGTCGCCAGCTCGCGCCGCCCGGATTCGCGCGACGTCACGATATCGGTCATGTCCATGACGCTTCCTCGATCAATTTCCTCATCTCGCGGGAGCATAGCGAAACCGCCCGCGACCTGCCGGGGATTTGCAGGATTGTTCAATAAATTTGCAGGATTGGGTAGACGCAAAAATCGGCTGCTCGCGCACACTGCCCGCTAACCGGGCGCATGCCGGGTTTTCCCCACGGAGACATACAAAATGCCTACCTCGTTTGTTCTCAATGGCAAGAACGTCACGCTCGACGCCGATCCGTCGATGCCCGTCCTCTGGGCGATTCGCGAACACGCGGGACTGACCGGCACGAAATTCGGCTGCGGCATGGCGCAGTGCGGCGCGTGCACGGTGCATCTCGAAGGCCAGGCCGTCCGCTCGTGCGTGCTGCCGCTCGCCGGCATCGCGGGCAAGCACATCACGACGATCGAAGGCCTGCAGAGCAAGCCCGCGCATGCCGTGCAGGCCGCCTGGGTCAAGCTGCAGGTGCCGCAGTGCGGCTACTGCCAGTCCGGCCAGATCATGTCGGCCACCGCGCTGCTCGAACAGAACCCGAAGCCGACCGACGCGGACATCGACGCCGCGATGAACGGCAACCTGTGCCGCTGTGCGACCTACGCCCGCATCCGGGCCGCGATACACGACGCGGCCGCGACGCTGGGAGCCTGACCATGACGATCGAACTCGACAACACCGGGTCGGTGCGTCCGTCGCGCCGCACGTTCCTGAAGGCCGCGGGGGCAGCTGCCGCCGTCAGCCTCACCATCGGCTTCGAATGGGCCGGCCTCGGCCGCCGCGCGCTGGCCGCGACCGAGCCAGCCGCCGATTTCGCGCCGAACGCGTTCCTGCGCATCACGCCCGACGGCACCGTGACGGTCATCGCGAAGCACGTCGAACTCGGCCAGGGTGCGTATACGGGCATCGCGACGATCGTCGCCGAAGAGCTCGACGCCAACTGGTCGAGCGTGCGCGTCGAAAGCGCCCCGGCCGATGCGAAGCGTTATGCGAACCTCGCGTTCGGCACGATGCAGGGCACGGGCGGCAGCTCCGCGATGGCGAACTCGTGGCAGCAGTTGCGCGAAGCGGGCGGCAAGGCCCGCGCGATGCTGGTATCGGCCGCCGCGGCTCGCTGGAAGGTGCCCGCCGGCGAGCTGACGACCGCCAATGGCGTCGTCACGCACGCGAAGAGCGGCAAGTCGGCGCCGTACGGCACGCTCGTTGCCGATGCGTCGAAGCTGCCGGTGCCGGACAAGGTCGCGCTGAAGCAGCCGGCCGATTTCAAGCTGATCGGTCACCGGATTCCGCGCGTCGACGCGTCGGCGAAATCGAACGGCACCGCACATTTCACGCTCGACACGACCTTCCCCGGCATGCGCGTCGCGCTGCTGCAGCGCCCGCCGCGCTTCGGCGCGACAGTGAAGTCGTTCGACGCGACGGCGGCCAAGGCCGTGCCCGGCGTCGTGTCGGTCGTGCAGGTGCCGGGCGGCGTCGCGGTCGTCGGGACCGGCTTCTGGGCCGCGAAACAGGGTCGCGACGCGCTGAAGATCGAATGGGACGAAGCGAACGCCGAAAAGCGCAGCTCGGACGAGATCATGCGCGAATACCGGCAGCTCGCCGACAAGCCGGGCACGTCGGCGCGCAAGGACGGCGATGCCGACGCGGCGATCGCGGGCGCCGCGCGCAAGATCGCCGCGACGTACGAATTCCCGTATCTCGCGCACGCGCCGATGGAGCCGCTCGACGCGGTCGTCAAGCTGACGGCGGACAGTTGCGAAATCTGGGCCGGCGACCAGTTCCAGACCGTCGACCAGGCCAACGCGGCCCGGACGGCAGGGCTGAAGCCCGAGCAGGTGCAGATCCACACGCTGTATGCGGGCGGCAGCTTCGGCCGGCGTGCGAACGCATGGTCGGACTACGTGGTCGAGGCCGTGTCGATCGCGAAGGCGCTCGGCGCGGACGGCAAACCCGTCAAGCTGCAATGGACGCGCGAGGACGACATCCAGGGCGGCTTCTACCGGCCGATGTACTTCCACAAGCTCGACGCGGGCCTGACCGCGGACGGCAAGCTGGTCGGCTGGCGCCACCGGATCGTCGGCCAGTCGATCCTCGCCGGCACGCCGTTCGAGGCGTTCATGGTCAAGAACGGCGTCGACGCGACGTCGGTCGAGGGTGCGGCGAACCTGCCGTACGCAGTGCCGAACGTGTCGGTCGAGCTCACCACCGCGAAGACGGGCGTGCCCGTGCTGTGGTGGCGCGTGGTCGGCAGCTCGCACACGGCGTACGCCGTCGAGGCGTTCATCGACGAAGCCGCGCACACGGCAGGCAAGGATCCGTACGCATTCCGGCGCGACCTGCTCGAGAAGGAGCCGCGCATGCGTGCGGTGCTGGACCTGGCCGCGCAGAAGGCCGGCTGGGACCCGGCCAAGCCGCTGCCGAAGGGCCGCGGGCGCGGGATCGCGGTGGCCGAGGCGTTCAAGAGCTATGTCGCGCAGGTGGCCGAGGTGTCGGTCGACGCGGACGGCAAGGTGAAGGTCGAGCGCGTGGTGTGCGCGGTCGATTGCGGGATCGCGATCAATCCCGACATCGTCGCCGCGCAGATGGAGGGCGGCATCGGCTTCGGGCTCGGCGCAGTGATGCACAGCGCGATCACGCTGAAGGACGGCCAGGTCGAACAGCGCAACTTCGACGGCTACCACGTGCTGCGGATGGCCGAAATGCCGAAGGTCGAGGTGCATATCGTGCCGTCGGCCGAAGCACCGACCGGGGTGGGTGAGCCGGGCGTCGCGCCGGTCGGGCCCGCGGTCGCGAACGCGATCTTCGCGGCAACGGGCAAGCGGCATTACGTGCTGCCGTTCGATTCGGCGGATAGCGCGAAGGCTTGATGAGGGGACGGAACGCCGGCCGCGGTTTGCGCTGCGGCCGGCGTTTTTACGCCAGCCATCCTGCTTCAATGTCGGGTTCGATGTAGGGTTGGATATACATTTACGCCGCTGATTTATATGGATTTTTACGAAGTTCATGTCGGGTTCCATGTAGGGCTGCCCCTGCTCTCCTCGTCCCCAACCGAGCACACGTTACCCGCACTTTGACCCGCCTCCCCCGCACGTTACGTCAAACGTAACGCCCGTAACGTCGCCCGCCGATGCTACGTAACAATCCTTCAAGGTCGCCCCGACCCCTTTTCTATCCGCGGCGCGTGCCGCGTTAAAAATTCTTTTAAATTCAAGGCTGCAGCGCCGCCTGCTAGGGCGCCGGCCCCGGTCGTTACGTGACGATCTTCTCCCTGGCCCGGAAGTTGCAGCACAGGACCCGCAAACACTCCTTTATGGACATGCGAGGGCCACCATGGATTGCAAATACCTGTACATCGACAACATAAAAATCAACTTCGTGCGCCGCACGATCGAAATCGACAACAAGATCGTCGACGTCACGCCGCGTGAATTCGATGTCGTCGAGTTCCTGCTCGACAACATGAACAAGATCGTGCCGAGGCAGGCAATCCAGGAAGCCGTGTGGGGCCGTGAACTCGGCGTGTCGTCGCGCACGCTCGACACCCATATCTCGCGTATCCGCTCGAAGCTGCAACTCGATCACGACAAGAACCTGCGGATCATTCCGATCTACGCGGTCGGCTATCGCCTGGTGCTGTTCGGTGCGGCAATGACGCACGTCGAGCGCCACGACGCCGCGCCGATCCTGCGCGCGGCACCGCAGGCCGTGATGGCCGCCGACTACGCCTGACGATTTACCCCGCGCGCTGCCTACCCGCGGCGCGCCTGCAACGCTCCCCCCACCGCGCTGCGTCGTTGCGCAGCGCCTCGCGGCGCGCCCGTCGGGCGCGGCCTGCACGCCGCCCGGCCCGCCAGCCAGTCGCGACCCGACCGCCGCCTCCGGGCGGCGGTCGCTTTTGGGCGCCGGCGGCCGCACAACGTCGCGCCTCGTCACTTCCACTCCGGCCGCCGCCCGCGCCTACGGATTCCGGCGTGACACACGGCCGTTGCCGTCCCTACAATCGACCCAGCAGCCACGCGCCTTCCGCGCGACCGGCCCCGGGACGAATGAAATGACCATGAAGATGCGCAATTCGCGAACCGTCGTCGCCTGCCTGTACGCGCTGGTCGCGCTCGCGTGCACCGCGCCGCCCGTTGCGCACGCGGCGAACACGGTGACCGACAGCACGCTTCACGTCGCGTCGACGACATCGGGCAATCCGGATGACGCCAGCGCCGGGCGCGACACGCCGCCCGCACGCCAGCGACGGATGGATGCCGTTGCAACCACACCGCCCGATCGCGCGCGCCGGCAAGCTTCGCCGGCGGCCTCCGCCGATCCTCCTTCGTGCCATGCACGGCCCGTGATGACGATGTGTCGCGGCCTGCAATCGAGCGACGCGAAGCAGCGCTGCATGCGCTGCCTCGATCAGTAACGACGCGCTGCGCGCCGACTCATGCGGCGCGCTGCGCCTCCAGCCACGCCTGGAACATCAGCACCGTCCATAGCTGGTGCTGCCAGTTCATCCGTCCGGTCACGTGCTGCCGCCACAGACGCTCGACCGCGGCCGCATCGAAGAAGCCTTCCTCGCGCAACCGTGACGGCTGCAGCAGCGCCTCGGCCCAGTCGCGCAGCGCACCGCGCAACCAGTGATCGACGGGTGCGCAGAAGCCCTGCTTCGGCCTGTCGATCAGCGCGGACGGCACGTACCGGTCGAGCAGCCGGCGCAGCAGCGCCTTCGACTGCCCTTCCGGCAAACGCACCTCCGCCGGCACGCGCCAGGCGAATTCGACGACGTGATGGTCGAGGAACGGCATGCGCGTTTCGAGGCTCACCGCCATCGCCGCGCGATCGACTTTCGCGAGGATGTCGGTCGGCAGGTACGTGAGCGTGTCGATCGCCATCGCCTGCTCGGCGAAGCTCAGGTGCGCGGGCCACGCGGATACGGTGTCGAGCGGCGTCGCCGGCTCCTGCCCCGACAGCGCGAGGCGCTCGGGATGGTGCACCGACGACATCAGCAACCGGTACAGCCCGATGCGGCTCTCGGCGGTCATCACGTGGCCGAGCTTGTGCAGGCGATCGCCGATGCGCGCCGCCGATTCGCGTGCCTCCACGCCGCCCCATGCACCCTGCGCGACAGCCGCAAGCTGGTCCGCGTGATCGGGCCGCAACGCATGCAGCGCGGCCGCGATCCGCGCGCGCACGGCGCCCGGCACGCGATGCAGCTTGCGCCACAGGCGCGGCGTCAGGAAGTAGCGCGTGTAGCCGCCGAACAGCTCGTCGCCGCCGTCTCCGGACAGGCTCACCTTCACATGCCGGCGCGTCAGCTCCGACACGAGAAAGGTCGGGATCTGCGATGCATCGGAAAACGGCTCGTCGTAGATCGACGGCAGCTTCGGCACGACGCCGAGCGCATGGTCGGCCGTCACGTAGAGCTCGGTATGGCGCGTGCCGAGATGACGCGCGACGGCCTTCGCATAACCGGCTTCGTCGTAGCCGGCCTCGTGGAAGCCGATCGTGAACGTATCGACCGGTGTCGACGATTGCGCCTGCATCAGCGCGACGATCGTCGACGAATCGACGCCGCCGGACAGGAACGCGCCGAGCGGCACGTCGGCCTCCATCTGCCGCGCGACGGCCTGGCGCAGGACCGTGTCGAGCTGGCTCACCGCCTCGTCGGCGCTGCCCTTGAACGGCTGCGCGCGACCGTCCTCGATCGCCTGTTCGAGCGTCCAGTACGCACGCAGGCGCGGCGTGTCGCGCGCATGCTCGAACTGGATATACGTGCCGGGCGGCAGCTTGTGGATGCCGCGATAGATCGTGTGCGGCGCGGGCACGCTCGACTGGCGCAGGTACAGGCACAGCGCGTCGCGGTCGATCTCGCCGTCGAAGCCCGGATAGCCGCGCAGCGCCTTCAGCTCGGACGCGAACACGAGCGCGTCGCCGATCCGGCCGTAGTAGAGCGGCTTTTCGCCGATCCGGTCACGCGCGAGCGTCAGCACCCGCGACGCACGATTCCACAGCGCGAACGCGAACATGCCGGTCGCGCGCCGCAGCGTCGCGTCGACACCCCACGCGACGATCGCCGCGATCAGCACCTCGCTGTCGGAGTGGCCACGCCACGCCGGTGCGCGCCCCGCGCGCTCGAGCTCCGCGCGCAGTTCGCGATGGTTGTAGATTTCGCCGTTGAAGACCATGACGTAGCGGCCGCACGCCGATGCCATCGGCTGTCGGCCGTGTACCGACAGGTCGACGATCGCGAGCCGCCGGTGGCCGAGCGCGATGCCGGCTTCCGGGTCGACCCAGATCCCCTGCCCGTCCGGCCCGCGATGCGCGAGGCTTGCCGTCATGCGCGCGAGCGTGCCGCGCGCTGTCTCCTCATCGAAGGCGATGCTGTTCAGAAAGCCGTCGATTCCGCACATTGATTTGTTCGCCCCTGTTGACCAATTCCGTCATGCATGGCGCAACCTCGTGGCGCGCCGTCCGGCGTGACGATCGGGCCATATTACGAAGAAATAAATCAGCAATAATTCATAGGTGAATGTCGCAATCACTCGAAAAAAACGCTGTCAAGCAGCGTGTGCGCATCGGGACGGCACGGGCGGCCGAAACGGCGCGACGGGCCGGCCACGGACGGGCTGGCCCGACGGTCATCGGGACTCGCTAAGAAAACGGGAACGAACGCGGGAGAAGGGCTGCGTCAGGACGGCAGCCGGCGCGCCGCCAGATACGCGAGCTGCGCGCGGTTCTGCACGTTGAAGAGTTTTTCGAGCGAGCGGATATGGTGGCCGACCTTGTGCAGCGACGTGCGCAGCGCGCTCGCGATCTCCTGGTCGGACAGTCCGTGCACGAGGCGGTCGAGCACCTGCTGCTGCTCGTCGCCGAGCGCGAAGCCGCGCATGCGTGCGATGCGCGCCTCGAGGAACGGCAGCGCGACGCGATGCACCGCGAGGCTGACCGACAGCGCGCCGCCGATCACGCGATCGTCGATCCATTCGGTGCCGTGCGTCTCCGACGTCACGTTTACCGCGACGCGCAAGTCGAGGCGCGGCGCCGACAGGCCGAACAGCACGCCGCTGTTCATCGCGTGCGCACGCAGATGGCCCGCGAGCGCCAGCATCTTGCGATCGCCGCTGCCCTGCGCGGCCGCCTCGATCTCGTCGAGCTGCCACGCGACCGGAAAGCCGCTCTGCCGCACCTGCGCGAACCGCGGGTCGCTCTCGTAGAGCATGCCTTCGAAAAACGGCTGCATGAACGTCGCGGGGGCGAGGTCGCGCAGCAGATGCGCGCACAGGATGCGCCGCCCGATCATTTCGAATGCGCCGTAACCGAGCGTACTGAAACCGATTTGCCGCAAGCGCGCATGGCATTGCGCGAAATCGATCGAAGCAAGGTCGGTTTTACCGGATTCGATTTGCGCGCCGGTAAAAACGTCGTGCCCGATTGCCTGATATTCATTCGAATAAACCGCAGCCGTTGCGATATCGGCCTGCGAAAACCACTCGACGCGTGGTGCGCCGTCAGCATATGTCATGAGGAGCCCGCCCTTTCCCAATATGTGAACCTGCGCCCCGTCACGATCTGGTCTTTTCTTTATGGATTTTCTGGTCTTCGTTATATGCGTGCGAATAGGAATCTTCCGCCGCCATTAGTATTACGGCATATTACGCGTACACAGGCGTTTTTGTACAATGCCCCCGCGCCGGGTCAGGGATGACGATCCGCGCATATCACACCGATGCTCGATCGCACCGCCGCGGCGGCCGTACACGATACGGTCGCCGTCAGGCGATACGCGTCGATTCCGAGGGATGGCACATGTCCGACATTGCATTGCATGAAGAAGCGGTCGCCTCAACCTTTTCCCGCCCGCCGCACGGGCTGAACGCGTGCTCCGACGCGCCGCGGGAGCGCCCCGTGCAGGTCGTCTGGTGCGACGACGTGAAGCGCGGCGAGCTCACGCAGCCGCACGCGCCGAAGCTCGGCGTCGCCGATACGCTCGCGCACGCGCAGAGCACGGCCGAGCGCAGCCGGATCGTCGCAAGCCTGCTGCACCTGACGGGCTTCTCGACGTTCGCGTACTTCGCGCTCGAGTTCGCGCACGAGCGGGTCGAAAGTCTCTACCTGCACGAAGCCTTCACGCCGTCCACCTATCGCGGCGACTATGTGCGACACAGCCATCACGACATCGATCCGCGCACGCTCGGCGCGCGCGTGTGCAACATGCCGATCGTGTGGGATCTGCAGCAGTTGCGCCGCGAGCATCGCGAGCGCGACGACGCCCCGCGCGTGACGCCGGCCGCGCTCGACGGCTTCCTGCAGACGATGCACGACGACGGGATGTGCAGCGGCATCATGTATTCGATGGCCGTGCCCGGCACGCGGTTGCATGCGTTCATGAGCTTCACCGCGCCGCGCCGCACGCGCGAATGGATCACGCCGGCGACGATCGAGCAGGCGCTGTCGATCGGGCTGTCGGTGCACAAGTTCGCGTCGCCGCAGCTGATCTCGACGTCGCGCGAGCGCGCGGTGAACGGGCTCACGCCGTTCGAGCAGGAACTGCTGCTCGGCATCGCCGAAGGCGCATCCGACAAGGAGATCGGCCGGCGCCTCGACACCAGCGCGCACAACGTCGACTATCACCTGCGCAAACTGCGCAAGCGCTTCGGCGTCGCGAACCGGATCCAGCTCACGTACCTGACGTCGAAGCTCGAGCTGATCTGACGCTCGCGCCGCGCGTGCGACGTGCCGCAAGCGGACGCGTAAACGCACATGCCGGCCACGGAGGCCGGCATGTGCGGGTTGCGGCGCGGTGCCGGGTCCGGCGCCGCTTCCTGGAAGACGACCTGCGTTACTTCAGCAGCGTCATCTGCACTACCTTGACGATCACGAGACCGACCGCGATCACGAGATAGCCGCGCAGCACGGCCATCCACACGCGCGTCGTCAGCGTCATCTTCTGCGGCTCGAGTGTGTCGAGCGGCGGCATGCGCCAGGTGTCGCGTTGCGAACGATCGACGCCCGGTTCGACGACACGCTTGTTGCGGCGGATCAGCACCGTCACGAGATAGCCGACGATCGCGAACACGCTGCCGCCCACCAGCACGTCGAGGATGGCTTCACCGCTGATATCCGGATACATCACCGATGCGGTCAGGATGATCGACAGCATCACGAGCACCCAGATCACCGCGCCGGTGAACACGTTGAGCTTCGTCGAGTTGATCCACGGGCCGAGCACCTGCTTGTCGTTGCAAAGCAGCAGCAGGAACACGGTTGCGCTCGGCAGCAGCACGCCCGCGAGCGTCTGCACGGCTTCCGTCAGCAGGCCCAGCGGGCTGCCCGGGATCAGCACCAGTGCGGCAGCGGCCGCGACGATGCCGAAGTAGACGAGATAGAAGCCCTTCGCGTCCGACACGTTGCGGTGCAGCGAGTGGCGGATCTTGAACACGTCGCCGATCGCATAAGCGGTCGACAGCGACACGGCTGCCGCGCCGATGATGCACGCGTCGAGCAGCGCCACCGCGAACAGCGTCGCGCTCGTGCGGCCCGAATATTTCTCGAGGCCCGCGATGATGCCGCCGGCGTCGGTGAAGTTGCCGAATTCCGGATGACCCGAGAACAGCTGAGCCGAGAAGGCGATCATCGCGACCGCACCCACCAGCACGAAGGCGATGCCGATCCACAGATCCGCCTTTTCATACTTCATGAAGCGCGGCGTGATGCGCTTGTCGATCACGTAGCTCTGCTGGAAGAACAGCTGCCATGGTGCGACCGTCGTACCGACGATGCCGATCACGAGCAGCATCACGTCGGACAGCTTCGCGTGCGTGGGCCAGTTCGGCACGAAGAAATCGCGCGTGATCTGCCCGACCGGCGGATGGATCGACACGAGCACCGGCACGAGCAGCAGGCTCAGCAGGCACAAACCGATCGCGAACCGCTCGAAGCGCCTGAAGTCGCCCGTACTCACCGCGGCCATCGTCAATGCGGCCGCCACGCACACGCCCGCGACCTTCGGTAAACCGAAGAAATCCAGCACGAACGTGATGCCGATGAACTCGGTGACGATGGTGAGCGCATTGAGCAGGAACAGGTCGATCACGCTGAACGCGCCCCAGAACTTGCCGAAGCGCTCGAAGATCAGGCGGGCATGGCCGACGCCCGTGACCGCACCGAGGCGCAGCACCATTTCCTGGTTCACGTAAAGCACCGGCACGAGCAGCAGCAGCGTCCACAGCAGCGTCGTGCCGTAGTTCTGGCCGGCTTGCGTATAGGTGCCGAATGCACCGGCATCGTTATCGCCGACCATCACGATGAGGCCGGGGCCGATGATCGCGAGCAGCGTGCGCAGACGCGCCCACCACGTACCGCGGGCACCGGTGTCGTGGCGCGCGATCGTGCCGAGCGCACCGCGGATATCGCCCAGGTGGGCTTCGTCGAGCACGGCGCTGCGTTCGGCGGCGATCGGTGGAGAAACGTTGGATGGCGTGGACATGATTTATTCCGTACGGCTAAGGGTTATCTAATGAGCGTGTGACCTTGGAATGCGCGCGGGGCAGCCGCTCGATGGCGGCCGCGCGTGCGCATGCCGAGGCGCGCTCGGCGCTTCTTTCAGTGGATCAACGATTTCAGCTGGTTCAGCAGGCGGGTGAACACCCGCGGACGGGCGTCGAGCGTCAGCATCGCGTCGTAGTGGTTGCGCGATTCCGTGACGTGCGGGAGATTCGACAGCAGAAGGCCGAAGTTCATGGTCTGGCTCCGTGCGGCGACGGCAGGCGTGCCGGCCGCGTGTTGGGCGCGGGGCCAGTCCGGGGCCTGAACGACGTGTCAGGCTAGTCGGCCGGATTGTCCCTGCGACCCGGGTTCAAAAGGGTCTGTGCGTGCAATGGGCATAAGGGACAACTGTCACTGTCGTTCATGGCGGCTCCTGTGCGGTGTTCCGGAGAACACGGTTGACCGCCGTCAGGCCTGCGGGCCGGCATTTGCGATGCCTGAACAAGGCATGCGCAAACGCGGCCGCCTGCCAGGCGGCGGAGAAACCGGACGGCGCATGCGAAAACGCATCACGCTAACCGGCGCGAATCAGGGTGCACGTAGGGAGTTACTGCGGAATACTGCTGCGCGCACCGTTTGCCTGGGAGACAAACGGCGGCTTCGATGAGGCGCGGACGTCGGTCGCTCAGGCGGGAATTTCGTTCGAAGATCGACTACTGCAGGCGTCCAAGGCGGCGGCCCCAAGAGTGAAGATGCCGGATTCTATGGACGGCCCGAAAGTGAAGTCAACCCCACCAAACCCCATTTCTCGAAATAAATTTCCTGCTTCGCGGCACTGAAAGATTTGCCCTTGAAACGACGCGCCGAAACCTTTCAACGCGTCACGATGCGATCCTCAGCCGATGCGGGCGAACAACGCCGAGACGCCTCTCGTCGTCCCGATCCCCTGCCGGTCCCGCGCCAAAACGGGCCGAAACGGGCCGTCGCAGCGCTCGCGCAACGCGCATCATTTTTATGCGGTTTTTACTTGCATTGCAGCAAATTACGCGAATACAATCCGCCCCAATTCATCAAGGGAGTCCCTCCGTGGACACATGCTCTAGTTGTAGTTCGACGCCGGTCCAGGCCGGCCAAGCCATCGCGAGATAGCAGCCAGACGCATGTCTTTCGCCGCTAACTCGCATTCGTCGGGTTAGCGCGCTTCCTCCCGAGCCGGCCTTCGCCGGTTCGTCCGTTGCACGCTCCATTACGTTCCACCCTCCGATCGCAGGCCGCGTCATGCGCCCGCGCTCGATCACGTCGTCCGGCCTTTGCCGGACCGGACGGAGGCAGCGTCATGTTTTTTCAATCGTTCGCGGTCAGACTCAAGCGCATCGTGCATATCGCTTGCGACCGCTCGTTCGTTTCCGGCCTCTCGCCGCTCGCCCACGCATTCAGCAACTGGCGCGGCACGGCGCTCGCCCACGTGCCGGCGACGCCCCGCCCGCTCGACTGCCTGATGGTCGCCGTGATGGCTGCCGCGGTCGCGCTCGTCGCGCTGCTGTGCTCGGCCGCGCCGCGCCTCGGCTTCGCACAGGTGTGGCGCATCGGCGGCTGGCTGCCGTAAGTCCCTCGTCGCGCGGCAGTGGCGCGCGCCAGGTGCCGCCGCGCGACCGTCTCGCCAAGCTTCCCCCATCACGTTTCAGTTTCTTCAGCCCAACTAATCAAACCGCCAACGGAACCCACATGAAGAATCATCTCGAACCCGTCCCGCGCACGCTCCGCCTCAATGCGCTCGCCGCGCTGCTGCTGTCGCTCGCCGCCGCGCCCGCGTTCGCGCAATCGTCGTCGCCGGCCGCGGCCGAACCGGCGGCCGGCGCCAGCGACGCCGCCGCGACCGCACAACAGGCCGCCGATGCTGCCGCGCCCGCCCCCACCGGCTTCTGGGAGCGCTCGAACCTGCTCGGCAACATGGGCGGCCTGCGCGACCTGCTGGGCGATCACGGCATCACGCTGAGCCTGCAGGAAACCAGCGAATACCTGTACAACACGTCGGGCGGAACGGGGCGCGGCGGCGCCTACCAGGGGCTCACGCAATTCGGCTTCAACGTCGACACGGGCAAGGCGGTCGGCCTGCCGGGCGGCACGTTCAACGTGTCCGGGCTGCAGATCCACGGCACCAACCTCACGCAGCGCTACCTGCAAACGCTGCAGACCGCGACCGGCATCGAAGCGAATTCGACCACGCGCCTGTGGGAGCTCTGGTACCAGCAGTCGTTGCTCGACGGCAAGGTCGACGTGAAGGTCGGCCAGCAGAGCGTCGACCAGGAATTCATGGTGAGCCAGAACGCGGCGACCTTCATGAACGCCACGTTCGGCTGGCCCGTGCTGCCGTCCACCGACCTGCCGGCCGGCGGCCCCGCGTATCCGCTGTCGTCGCTCGGCGTGCGGCTGCGCGTGAAGCCGGCCGATGCGTGGACCGCGATGGTCGGCGTGTTCGACGGCAACCCGGCCGGCCGCACCGATGGCGATGCGCAGGTGCTGAATGCGCACGGCACCAACTTCAACCTGCGCAGCGGCGCATTCGTGATCGGCGAAGTGCAGTATGCGCTGAACGCGCCGCCCGCCGATCCGAAGGCGCCGCAGCCGGCCGGCCTGCCTGGCACGTACAAGCTCGGCTTCTGGTATCAGTCGCAGCATGCGAACGATCCGCGCTACGGCACCGACGGCCTGTCGCTCGCGGATCCGGCAAGCAACGGCATGCCGGCTACGCATCGCGGCAACTACAGTTTCTATGCGGTCGCGGACCAGATGGTGTGGCGGCCGTCGGCTGACAGCCCGCGCTCGGTCGGCGTGTTCGCGCGCGTGATGGGCGCGCCGGGCGATCGCAATACCGTCGATTTCGCCGCCAACGCAGGCGTGACGCTGAAGGCGCCGTTCAAGGGGCGCGACAACGACGTCGCGGGCCTCGCGGTCGGCTACACGAAGATCGGCTCGCATGCGCGCGGCCTCGACGGCGACACCGGCGTCTACACGACGCCCGGCTATCCGGTGCGCCGCGCGGAAACGGTCATCGAGGCGACCTACCAGTACCAGGTCACGCCGTGGTGGCAGATGCAGGCCGACCTGCAGCACTTCTTCCGCCCGGGCGGCGGCATCCCGAACCCGAACGCGGCCGGTGCGCGCATCGGGGACGAAACGGTGGTCGGTGTGCGCACGACGATCACGTTCTGACGCAAGCCGGATGCAGACACGGGCCGGATGGCCGCTCACGCGACAGTCCGGCCCGTGCGTGCCCTCGCGGTGCAAGCGCGCGGCCCGCGCCGCGCGTCACTCGCCGTACAGCCCGAGCAGTTTCAGCGTGACGCCGTTGGTCCAGCCGAATCCGTCCTGCAGCGGATATTCGCCGCCCCCGCCGCCGCCCGTGCCGGCGCCTTCGACCACGTACTTCTCGACCAGCTTGCCTTCGGTCGCATACACGTGCTTCACGTCGGACAGGAAACGCGTGCCGATGTCCTTCGCGAGCGCCGGTTCGCCATAGCGCCGCAGCCCGTCGATCGCGATCCACTGCAACGGCGCCCAGCCGTTCGGCGCATCCCACTGCTGCCCCGTGTTCTCGGTGGTCGTCGCGAGGCCGCCCGGTTGCAGCAGCGTCTTGCGCACCTCGCGCGCGGTCGCCTTCGCGCGCTCGGGCCACGCAACGCCCGCGAACAACGGATACAGCGCGGCGGCCGTCACGGCGTCGCGCGGCTTGCGCAACTGCCAGTCGTAGTCGCCGTAGTAGCCGCGACGGTTCCACAGATAACGGTTGATCGCGGCCGCACGCCGCGCCGCGCGCCCGGAAAAATCGGTCACGCATGCCACGTCGCGCGTGACCGTGCAGCCCTTCACGATCGTCGTCTCGAGATGGAACATCAGGCTGTTCAGGTCGACCGGCACGATCGACGTCGTGCGGATCGTCGCGAGCGTCTTGCCGTCGCCGAACCAGCGCGAGCTGTAGTCCCAGCCGCTTTCGGCGCCCGCGCGCAGGTCGCGGTAGACCTCGTTCGCCGGACGCCCCGGCACCGACTTCGCGGTCGTCACGTCCTCGAGATACGACTCGTCGCGCGGCGTATCGCTCGCATCCCAGTAGCGGTTCAGCACCGCGCCGTCGGGCATCGCGACCACATGGCGCGCGGCCTGCCCGCGTGGCGTCGTGGTTTCGCCCTGCATCCAGTACGCATGCTCCTTGCGCAGTTCCGGCAGGTACTTCTGGTAGACCTTGTCGCCTTCTGCCTGCGCGGCAAGCGTGACCATGTACGCGAAGAACGGCGGCTGCGAGCGGCTCGCGTAGTACGTGCGGTTGCCGTTCGGGATGTGCCCGATCGTGTCGATCAGGTGAGCGAAGTTGTCGAGCATGTCGTCGACGAGATCCTCGCGGCCCGACGCCTGCAGCCCGAGCATCGTGAAATAGGTATCCCAGTAGTAGCCTTCGCGGAAGCGGCCACCCGGCACGACATACGGCTTCGGCAGCGGGATCAGCGAACTGTACGGCGGCACCGTCGCGCTCGACCGCGTGAGCTGCGGCCACAGCCAGTCGATGTGCTGGCGCAGCGTCTGGTTCGGCGGCGGCGTCACGCCGCCTTCCGGGGGCGGCGTGAAATGCTGGCCGACGAACGTCTTCAGCGAGAAGCCCGGCTGCGATTTCTGTTGCTGATACAACTGCACGATCGTCGCGGGATCGCTGTCGGGCGTCGCGTCGACGAAGGTCTTCTGGTCGGGATAGATCTGCGCGGTCTGCACCGCGACGAACAGGTCGCCGTAGAGCTGGCTCGGCGGCGGCAGCAACGTGCCCGACACGGGGCCGGCAATCGTGGCCGTAGCGGGCGCGGCCGACTGATCGACCGCCTGCGGGGCGGCGCGGTTCGCGTTGTCGGCCTGCGCGGCGCAGCCGGCAACGGCAAGATACGCGACGGCCAGTGCGGCGGCCCAGCGAAGACGCGGCGCGGGTGGCCCGAGCGGCAACGAACGACGGAGCGAGAGACGGGCTGAGAAACGGGTCGGGAAGCGGACTGAGAAGCCGGTTGAGAAGCGAGATGCGATCGATGCGGCACGACGTGACGTCATGACGTGTCCCCTCCTTTCGATGGTGAGTGGGTCGGCACGAGGTCTCGTTCGCGCGCGCGCTCGTCTCGATGGCCCTCGATCGATACGCGTCGTTTTGTGCTGCGAGTGGGTCCGACTGTCGCACGAAACGTGCGCATCAAGCAAGTTTCGATTCACGCGACTCGCGCAGATAACCGCGTACGGCCCGCCACGCACGCGCGTCGAGCGCATCCGCATCGGTCTCGCCGCGCGCGCCCGCCGCATCGACAATTCCCTTCACGATCGCGAGCAGATCATGCGCGACAACTTCGAGCGCAGCGACGCGCGGTGCATCGCGCAGCCCGAGCGCATGCAGCAGCATCGCGTGGATGCGATCCGCGACACGTGCGGTGCGCGCGCCGAGCGGCAGCCGCGCCTCCTCGAAATCGATCAGCCGCGCGAGCACGGGACGGCGCATCTGGTGCGCAACGGCCGCGCGCACGAGTGCGCGCAGCACGTCGTCGCACGACGCCAACGCGGCGGCCCGGTCGACGTCGTCGAGCAGATGCGCACTCTCGCGCTCGACGAGCGCGGCCGTCAGTGCATCACGATTCGGGAAGTATTGATAGAGCGAACCGATGCTCACGCCGGCCAGTGCCGCGACCGCGTTCGTCGTGTAACCGTCGAAGCCGTCGCGCTCCAGGATGCGGGCAGCGGCCTCGACGATCGCGTCGACGGTGGCCACCGAGCGGCGCTGTCGCGGCGCCTTGCGGGGCGACAGCGGAATTCGCGGGGATGATTCGGACATGGCCGGGATGCTAGTTTCGGATATGAGCAAACGCTCATATTCTAGAAACGCCCTTCCGCTCCGTCAAAAGGAATCCGCATGCCCCGGCAAACTGCGGCCCTGCTAACCGTGTTGTTGCGCTTGAAGATGCGTACCGAATTGCGCGGCTTCCCCGTACCGGAACGCTTGCGCCTGCCGCCCGAACACATCGCGCCGATCATCGACACTCACGGCGAACGCGTGTCGCCGCGCTTCCGCGACACCCCCTTCTACTCGGCACGCGTGACCGACGGGTGTAATCGGGACGCGGAGGATCACCACGCATGCGAACTCGCGAACCTCACGACCGACGCGCTTCGCGAGACACCGTTCCGGCATCGCCACTTCGACATCGTCGAGATCCTGCCGGGTGTCGAGAGCGCCGGTGCGTCCAACGACGGCGACATCGCGCCGTCCACCGCCCGCGCACACGCGGCACGCAAACGCGATGCATGCGCCGCGTGTGCGCAGTCGTTCTTTCCGCGCCGCCCGCGAAAAAAGACGACTGTTGCAACATGCGGAACAACTGTTGTCGTACGTGACTCAACGGTCACATTGTGGGCATAATGGCGTCTTTACCGCGCGCCCAGCCCATGTCGCCCGTCTTTCTAGCACCGCTCATCGTTGCCTGTGCGTTGTTCATGGAAAGCGTCGACGCGAACATCATCGTCACCGCCCTGCCCGCGATGGCGAGGGACTTCGGGCACAGCCCCGTCACGCTGAACATTGCGATCACGGCCTACGTGGTCGGGCTCGGCGTGTTCATCCCGATCTGCGGCTGGCTGGCCGACCGCTTCAGCGCGCGCTCCGTGTTCCGCACCGCGATCGGCATCTTCGTCGTCGGCTCGCTGATGTGCGCGGCATCCAATTCCCTCGGCGTGCTCACCTTCGCGCGCTTCATCCAGGGCGTCGGCGGCGCGATGATGGTGCCTGTCGGCCGCATCATCATCTTCCGCGCCGTGCCGCGCTCGGATCTCGTGCGTGCGATGAACTACCTCGCGATTCCCGCGCTGTTCGGGCCCACGGTCGGGCCGCTCGTCGGCGGCTTCATCACGACCTACCTGCACTGGCGGATGATCTTCTTCATCAACGTGCCGATCGGCATCTACGGGATCTATCTCGCGAGCAAGCACATCGCGAACACGCACGAGCCCGATCCGGGCCCGCTCGACTGGTTCGGCTTCCTGCTGTCGGCCAGCGGCGCCGCGCTGCTGCTGATGGGCCTCACGCTGATCGACGGGGCGCTCACGTCGCGCTCGAACGCCGTCATCATGTGCGTGACCGGCACCGTCCTGCTCGCGCTCTACGTGCCGTACGCGCGCCGCAAGGAGCGCCCGGTGCTCGACCTCAGCTTCCTCAAGATCCCGACGTATCACGCGAGCGTCGTCGGCGGGTCGCTGTTCCGCATCGGCCTCGGCGCGGTGCCGTTCCTGCTGCCGCTCGCGCTGCAGGAAGGGCTCGGCATGAGCGCGTTCCATTCGGGGCTCATCACGTGCGCGTCCGCGTTCGGCGGCGCGATGAGCCGCTCGACGGCCACCCATACGCTGCGCCGCTTCGGCTTCCGCACGGTACTGATCTACAACGCGGCATTCGCGGGGCTCGCGATCGCCGCGTACGGCGTGTTCCATCCCGGCATGGCGACCTGGGCGATCTGGCTGATCGTGCTCGTCGGCGGCATCTTCCCCGCGCTGCAGTTCACGAGCCTGAACTCGATGATCTACGCGGACATCTCGCCGCGCGACGCCGGCCGCGCGACCAGCCTCGGCAGCGTCGTGCAGCAGATGTCGCTCGGCCTGGGCGTGACGGTGGCCGGCCTCGTGCTGCACATTTCGCACTGGCTGCAGGGTCATCAGAAGATGGTGTGGTCGGATTTCTGGCCCGCGTTCGTCGTGGTCGGGCTGTGCTCGTTCGCATCGATTCCGATCACGCGGCGGCTGCCGCCCGGCGCCGGCGACGAAGTCGCGCGCGGCAAGCGGCAATAGAAATCAGGCAGACGAGCGGGAACAAACGAAAGGGGCGGAACGGGCGGAAGGGAAAGCCGCGCGCGAAGCAAACCGGAAAAAACAAAAAAAATCAGCGGACATCCACACGGGGCCGGTGCACAGCCGCATGGATGTCCGCTCAGGGCTCCGGGTCTCCCGATGGGGGTTGAGAATCCCGGATTCGCTTCGTGCGTGCCATGGACATATGTGCGTCGGAAGCGGAATCGCTGCGCGCATATTTCGTCGCGCCATGCAGTGCACTATAGGGAAACTTGCGAAACGCTTCTGTCAACCATTGTCAGACACGGTGCATCGGCACGTCGCACGCGCGCGCCGCTTTCGCGCTAAAGTGGTTCCCGACCATCACTCCCCGCCGCCCTTCCGATGCTTACGCTCTCGCCCGCCGCCGCCCGCGCACTGCATCTCGCCGCGCAGGGCCTGCTGACACCGCCCCGCCGCAAGGCGACCAAATCCGACGTGCTCGACACGATCCGCCGGATGGCGCAGCTTCAGATCGATACCATCCACGTCGTCGCGCGCAGCCCGTATCTCGTGCTGTTCAGCCGTCTCGGCGAGTTCTCGCCGCAGTGGCTCGACGAGCATCTCGCCGAGGCGCGCCTGTTCGAATACTGGTCGCACGAAGCATGCTTCCTGCCGGTCGAGCAGTTCGGCCTGATGCGCTACAAGATGCTCGATCCGTCGGGGATGGGCTGGAAATACGCGGCCGAGTGGCATGAGCAGAATCGTCCCGACATCGACCGGCTGCTCGCGCGGATTCGTGAAGAAGGCCCGGTGAAGTCGGCGGATTTCGCCCGCGAGGATGGCGTGAAGGGCAACGGCTGGTGGGATCGCAAACCCGAGAAGCGCCACCTGGAAGTGCTGTTCACGACGGGCGACCTGATGGTGTCGGAACGCCGCAATTTCCAGCGCGTGTACGACGTGCGCGAGCGCGTGCTGCCCGACTGGGACGACACGCGCGACCTGCCGCCGCGCAACGCCGTGCTGCCCGCGCTGCTCGACTACACGTGCCGCGCGCTCGGCGTCGTGCGCGCGGACTGGGTGGCCGACTACTATCGGCTGCCGCGCCGTTCGTACCGCGCGGAGCTCGAGCAGCTCGCCGACGCGGGCGACCTGATCCCGGTGGCGATCGACGACTGGAAGGAGCCGGCCTACGTGCATCGCTCGCTCGAAGCGTTGCTGCCGGCCGCCGGGGCCGACACGCTACGCTCGACGGTCACGACGCTGCTGTCGCCGTTCGACCCGGTCGTCTGGGACCGGCGGCGTGCATCGGCGCTGTTCGGTTTCGATTACACGATCGAATGCTATACGCCTGAGCACAAGCGGCGTTATGGCTATTTCTGCCTGCCCGTGCTGCATCGCGGCCGGCTGGTCGGGCGCGTCGACGCGAAGGCGCATCGCACGCTCCGCACGTTCGAACTGAAGGCCGTGCATGTCGAGCCGGGTGTGCGCTTCGGCACGGGGCTCGCAGCCGATGTCGCGAAGGCGGTGAAGAAACTCGCGGCATGGCACGGCACGCCGGAAGTCACGGTCAGGCAGGCACCGGCGGAGCTGGTGAAGGCGCTGGCCGCTGCCTGACACCCACCCGTTCGGCTCGCGCAGCCGGCTTGCAAGGCCGGCTCACGCGGCCGGCCGCGGATCAGTCGCGCAGCTTGCGGAAGCGCGGCGTGCCGTCTTCGAGGTTGCCGTTGAACATCGCTTCCGGCCGCACCCACAGCCCGCGCTCATGCGGCCACAGATGCTCGTACGCGACCACCGATTCCTCGGTTTCGGAATGGCGGGCAACGCCGATGTAGCGATACAGCCCGCCCTTGTAATGGCGATGCGTCGCGAGCTGTTCGGCTTCCTGTTCAGTCATGGTGTGCTTCTCTTGGCAAAAACGAAAAGCGCGTATTGTATGCGCTGCGCCGGGCGTCAGCGTTTTGCGTAGATGTCCGGACGACGGATCTCCATCACCCGCTCGGGATTCGCGGACGCCCCGAAGCCGACCGGCCGGTACAGCTCGTGCGCATCGGACGTCACGAGCATGATGCGGCGCAGGCCCTGCACC
This sequence comes from Burkholderia sp. D-99, assembly GCF_011605345.1. Taxonomy (GTDB): domain Bacteria; phylum Pseudomonadota; class Gammaproteobacteria; order Burkholderiales; family Burkholderiaceae; genus Burkholderia. The sequence goes on along the minus strand of NZ_JAAOXM010000008.1, from coordinate 277,511 downwards.
ATCTCCTGCGCGAACACGTGGTCGATCAGCGCGCGGCCGTAGCCGTTGCCGCGTTCCGCCGGCAGCACGAACACGTCGCACAGGTACGCGAACGTCGCGTGATCGGTGACGAGCCGCGCGAAGCCGACGAGCCGGTCGCCCACATATGCGCCGAAGCACAGCGAGCCCTCGATCGCCTTCTCTACCACGTCGCGCGGAATGCCCAGCGACCAGTACGCGTCGCGATGCAGGAAGTCGTAGATCGCGTCGATGTCGAGTTCGCGCTTGTCGGTGGAAAATCTCAGCGTGGCGGGGGTGGCAGCGGGCACGTCGGTCTCCGGTCGGGGTGGTGGACAGCGAAACGTCGACGATACCGCGCAGCGCGGCGGGGGACAAGGGACACCGCCGATCCACTGCGGCTGAACGCTGACGCGGCGTCTTGCCGAATGGTGTCGTGCGACTACGAACGGTCATCATTGAACTTGTACGACAAACCGTACATATTTTTCAACGGCGCTATACTTGTACCACTATATGTACAAGTGAGGCACATCATGCGCACGATTCATTTTTCGGATGCCCGCGGCAATCTGAAGACCGTCATCGATCAGGTCGTCGACGACGCGGACGTGACGCTCATCACGCGCCGCGATGCGCCGAACGCCGTCATCATGTCGCAGGACTACTACGACAGCCTGATGGAGACGGTTCACTTGCTGCGCTCGCCGGCCAATGTCGCCCATCTCGAACGCTCGATTGCGCAACTGCGCAAGGGCAAGGCGAAAGAGCAGAAGCTCGCCGAGGATGACGAATGAGCGTACGCCGCGTGCTCTTTACTTCCGACGCGCGGGACGACTATGTCTACTGGCAAGGGCAGGATCGCAAGACGCTCAGGCGCATCAACCAGCTCATTCGTGAAGCCCAGCGAACGCCGTTCGAGGGCATCGGCAAGCCCGAACCGCTAAAGGCCAATCTCTCGGGTTTCTGGTCGCGGCGCATCGACGACACGAACCGTATGGTCTACGAGGCTGACGACCTTCAACTCAGCATCGTGTCCTGCCGCTACCACTACGCGTAGTACGGCCTCCCCCTACCAGCAACGCCTTGTCGGCCTTGCAACACGTCACGCGCCCGCACCGTTCGGCAACGCGGGCACATCACGCGACACTCGCGTGCTCGCCGCCGGATATCGACACACCGCAAACGCACATTGCGCGCGCCCGCTTACCCGCCCCCGAATTTCGGTGGATCATGTAGCCCGTGCGAACCGATCGCAATCGACCGCGCACACCGACCACGACAGACTGGAATGAGACACCCCGATGCGCAACCGAGCCGCACTCAGCGCCCATGCCACCCGCCATCGCCTCGTGCGCCGCGCCACGTTCTGGCTCGCCGCCGCCGCGCTCGCGTCCGTCACGCTGCCGGCCGCAGCGACCGAACTGCGCGTGATGATCTCCGGCGGCTTCACGGCCGCGTACAAGCAGCTCGGCCCCGGCTTCACGGCCGCCTCCGGCGACACGCTCGACACGATCTCCGGCCCGTCGATGGGCCAGTCGAAGGAAGCGATTCCGAACCGCCTCGCGAACGGCGAGAAGGCCGACGTGCTGATCATGGTCGGCTACGCGCTCGACCGGCTGATCAAGGAAGGCAAGGTGATCCCGGCATCGCGCGTCGAGCTCGCCGATTCGCGGATCGGCATGGTCGTGCGCGCCGGCGCGCCGAAGCCCGACATCGGCACCGTCGACCGGTTGAGGGACGTGCTGCTGCACGCGAAGTCCGTCGCATATTCGGACAGCGCGAGCGGCGTGTACATCGAGAAGGAAATGTTCCGGAAGCTCGGCGTCGATGCCGAGGTGAAGCCCAAGGCGACGATGGTGCCGCGCATTCCGGTTGCGTCGGTCGTCGCGAACGGCGACTACGAGATCGGCTTCCAGCAGGTCAGCGAGCTGCTGCCGGTGCCGGGCGTCACGTATGCGGGCAAGGTGCCCGAATCCGTGCAGTCGGTCACGCGTTTCGCGGGCGGCATTCCGGTCGGCGCAGATCATCCGGAAGAGGCGAAGAAGCTGCTCGACTATCTCGCGTCACCGCAAGCGCAACCGATCGTGCGGGCAACCGGACTCGATTCGGTGACAATGTCGCCTGCCCAATAAACCCGCCCCGCCGCTTCATGCCCTACCGCCTCATCGCATTCGACTTCGACGGCACGCTCGCCGATTCGCTCGACAGTTTTCTTGCGGCGCTGTCGGAAGCGTCGCGCATGCACGGCTTTCGCGACGCCACGCCCGAACTGCGCCCGGCGCTGCGCGGCATGTCGGCGCGCGACATCATTCGCGCGCTCGACGTGCCGATGTGGAAAGTGCCGCGCGTGACCATCGACATGCGTCGCCTGATGCGGCCGCGCGTCGCGCAGGTGGCACTGTTCCCCGGCGTCGGCGAAACGTTCGACGCGCTCGCCGCACGCGGCATCCGCATCGCGATCGCCACGTCGAATACCGAGGAGATCGTGCGCGACCGACTCGGCCCGCGCGCCAGCAGCCGTGTCGAACATTTCGCGTGTGGCATTCCGCTGTTCGGCAAGGCACGTCGCCTGCGCGCACTCGTTCATGAAGCCGGCGTGCGCAACGACGAAGTGCTGTACGTCGGCGACGAAATCCGCGACGCCGACGCGGCACGACGCGCGCGCATCGCGTTCCAGGGCGTCGCATGGGGCTACACCGCGCCGGACGCGTTGCAGGCACATTGCGCGACACCGTTGCTGCCGCGTCTCGACGCATTGCTCGATCGCGTGTGACGTATTCGAGCGCATCGTGCGGCCGGCTCGCTTCTCCGCTCTCCGCTCTCCGCTCTCCGCTTCTCCGCTCGATGCTCGACGCTCGACGCGCACAACCTCGCCCAGCACCGCAACACAACGATGACTGGCAGATGACACACACGTGCATCCCGCACGCCGCATGCGCGCAAAAATTGCCGCCGCCTCGCACGCAACAGGTATGCAATACCTGTCGCCAAGCTCGCTCATCGATTCGTCTTACCAACCGTTACACAAACCACAGCGCGGTTGCACCTGCTACGGGATCGCTCTCCTAGAATCAGTCGGGCCGGGAAACACCTCGACCGGCGCCGCGGCAGAGCGGCGGTCGAATCCGGCCCGGGCGCGCCCGGTCTCTCGCACAGCGACGGATCACGTGATCCGTTTTTCAACCAGAGCCCCGATCGAAAGGAAGTCCCATGAACCGCTTTCCCCAAGTCTCGCGCCTTGCTTTGTCTGCCGCTGGCCTGCTTCTCGTCGCCGTGACGGCGACCGCGCAAACCGCACAACCGGCACCCGCCGCACCGGCCGCCGCCGCGACGCGCATCCACGAAGCCGACCAGGCCTTCATCACGGACGGCACGAAAACGGTGTCGACGCAGCACGACGCGGCGCGCATCGCCGATTCGCGCACGTCGGACAGCCAGGTCAAGGCGTTCGCGCAACGCGTGTCGACCGACGATGAAAAGATCATCCAGGCGATGCGCGCAGCCAGCCCGCGCGGCGTCGACGTGCCGGCCAACGACCCCGACACGGCCGCACTGGACAGCATCAAGAGCCTGCGCGGCGCCGAGTTCGACAAGGCGTATATCGAGCAGGTCGCGCTCGCCGGCCAGCAGAAGGCCATCTCGGCATTCCAGGCCGAAATCGCATCGGGCCGCGACACGAAGCTGAAGGAAGTCGCACGCCAGTCGCTGCCGATCCTGCAGAAGCACTACGCGGACGCGCAGAAGCTCGCCGAGCGTCATCACCTCGCATCCGCGCAGTAACGCGATGCAGCGCCGCGCACCGTGCGCGGCGCACGGCTTGCCCTGTCGTCGCGCCGCGCTGTTGCGGCGGCGCGATGCACATCTGACTGCATGACCCAGCGCGCAAACACGCGCAGCACGTCATGCGCTACGCGTTACGTCGCGAGCTTCGCCGCCAACTGCGCACGCACCTCCGGCCATTCGTCGTCGATGATGCTGTAGCGCACCGAATTGCGCTTGCGGCCATCCGGCATGATCCGTTCGTGCCGCACGATGCCTTCCTGCTTCGCACCGAGCCGCAGAATCGCCGCGCGCGATTTCTCGTTCAGCTCGTCGGTCGTGAACTGCACGCGCACGCAGTGCAGCACGTCGAACGCATAGCCCAGCAGCAACCATTTCGCTTCGGTATTCGCGCGCGTGCGCTGCGCCGATTCGCTCAGCCACGTATGGCCGATCTCGAGCTTGCGGTTCCTGCGATCGATCTTCCAGAAACGCGTGCTGCCGATCACGCGACCCGACACGCGATCGACGATCGCAAACGGCATCACGGTGCCGGCCGCACGGCCCTGCAATGCGGTATCGATATAAGCATCGATCGTCTCCGCGCCCGGCACGGCCGTGACCTTCAGGTTCCACAACTGGCCGTCGTCCGCGGCATCCAGCAGCGCCTGCCGGTCGGATACTGCGAGCGGCCGCAGTTCGATACGTTCGCCGGTGAGCGTGGGTTGTTCGAGGGAAGGTGAAGCGTCGGTCATGACGAGGTTCCCGAAAGTGAGGACGATGGCGGCAAGACATCCATCATACGGCGCGTCAGCCGAGGAGCGCGGCCAGCCGGCTGCGGATCGCCTTCGCCTCGCCGCGCAGTGCATCGGCGAACGCATCGACGAGCAGGTTCTTCGGCCGGTGCTCGGGCACGATCACGCTGACGCGGTATGGAAACGAGCGTGTAAGCGGCCGCACGTGCAGGTCGCGCCCGACGAAATCGAGCGCGGTCAGCGGATTGACGATCGCCGCGCCGAGCCCCTGCCGCACGAACGCGCACACCGACACGGCCGACGGCGTGTCGACGACCGAGCGCGGCGCCACGCCGAGCTGCGCGAACGCCTCGTCGATCAGGATGCGGTACGGATCGTTCAGCGACAGGCTCACGAACGGGCGATCGGCGAGATCCAGCAGATCGATCGCGTCCTGCGCGAGCAGCGGATGGCCATCAGGCAGCACGCATACTTCGTCGACTTCGAGCAGCGGCGTGAGCACGGTGCCGGCCGGCGCGACGTCGTGCTCGGTCAGCCCGAGGTCGTACCGCTGCGCGGTCAGCCACTCTTCGAGCATCGGCGATTCCTGCGTTTCGACCGATAGGCTGACGCCCGCATGCGCGTCGTGAAATCGGCGGGCCGCGCCGGGCAGAATCGCGTGCGAGAACGCCGGCAGCGCGATCACCGACAGCTGCCCGTCGCGAAACTCGCGCAGGCGCGCGGCCGTCGCCGCGACGCGTTCAAGCCCCACATACGCGAGCCGCACGTCGTCGAACAGCGTGAGCGCGGCCATCGTCGGCCGCAACCGGCCGTGCGTGCGCTCGAACAGCGCGAAGCCGACGACCTGCTCCATGCGCGCGAGCTCGCGGCTGATCGTCGGCTGCGACGTATAGAGCATCTCGGCCGCGCGCGTCGTGTTGCCGGTGACCATCAGCGCCCGAAAAACCTCGATATGGCGGTGCGTGAGCATGATCTTCTATATCGGATATGAATCGAATATCGATAAACAGGCATTTTACTGCATAGCCAATCAGGCGCATCATTCACGTTATCCGTTCATTCGACCCGATTCATCCGCCATGTCCCTCGATTCCCGCCAGCTCGCGACGCTCGCGCAGCAATACGGCACCCCGCTGTGGGTGTACGACGCCGACGTCATCCGCGACCGCATCGCCCAACTGCGTCAGTTCGACGTGATCCGTTATGCGCAGAAGGCGAACTCGAACCTCCATATCCTGAAGCTGATGCGCGAAGAAGGCGCGTGCGTCGATGCCGTGTCGCTCGGCGAGATCGAGCGCAGCCTCGCGGCCGGATTCAGTCCGGCAGGCGAACCGGAAGGCGTCGTGTTCACGGCCGACCTGATCGACCGCCCGACACTCGCGGCCGTGCTGAAGCACGGCGTGACCGTCAACGCCGGTTCGCTCGACATGCTCGCGCGCATCGGCGAGCACGCGCCCGGCCACCGCGTGTGGCTGCGCGTCAACCCCGGTTTCGGCCACGGCCACAGCAACAAGACCAACACCGGCGGCCCGCAGAGCAAGCACGGCATCTGGATCGACGATGTGCCGCGCGCGATCGAGATCGTGCGCCAGTACGGGCTGAAGCTGGTCGGCATCCACATGCATATCGGTTCGGGCGTCGACTACGGCCACCTGTCGCAGGTGTGCGATGCGATGGTCGATCTCGTCACGTCGCTCGGCCATGACATCGACGCGATCTCCGCCGGCGGCGGCCTGTCGATCCCGTATCGCGACGGCGAGCCGCGCGTCGACGTCGGACACTACTTCAGCCAGTGGGACGCCGCGCGCAAGCGAATCGAACGGCACCTCGGCCACCCGGTGCGCATCGAGATCGAACCGGGCCGTTTCCTCGTCGCCGAAGCCGGCACGCTCGTCACCGAAGTGCAGGCCGTCAACCGCCGGCCGAAGCACGATTTCGTGCTGATCGACGCGGGCTTCAACGACCTGATGCGCCCGTCGATGTACGGCAGCTACCACGCGGTGTCGGTGCACGCGCACGATGGCGCGGTGCCTGCCGGCCGGCCGCTGGTCGATCTCGCGATCGCGGGGCCGCTGTGCGAATCGGGCGACGTGTTCACGCAGGACGCGGGCGGCGTGGTCACGCACCGCAAGCTGGCGCAGCCGCAGATCGGCGACCTGCTGTTCCTGCACGACGCGGGCGCGTACGGCGCGTCGATGTCCTCGAACTACAACAGCCGGCCGCTCGCGCCGGAAGTGCTCGTCGACGGCGGCACGCCGCGGCTGATCCGCCGCCGGCAGACGATCGACGAATTGCTCGCGCTCGAAACGTTCGAGTAACGCGCTTTCGTCGAGACGAAGGCCAACGGCCAGGCTTGCCGCTACCGGCAGCCTGGCCGTTTTGCTTTTTCGGTGTGCCGCCGGCTCACCCGTTCGCGATGCGGAGCAACCGCACAGTCGCACCGTAGCACCCGATGCTTCGCATCACGCGCAACCGCAGCAGATCGCTTGCGCCACCTTCCGCATGCAGAGAAAAACATTCCACGGCGCGCAGAAAGTGCGTGCATCTTTGGAAACACATTCCTTTTTGACAAACCTAAGATTGCCCTCAGTCGCTCAGCATTCGTGTCACCGGATGCGCATCGACGATGCACCCGGTCCACTCCTCTCGCAAAGCCGTACGGGCAATCATGAACACCATGTTTGAACTCTTCGCCGCGCACCGGAACACATTCGACATGCATGCCGCGCGGTCAGCTCACGCGTCACTCGGCGGCCGCTCGCACTGCTCACGCCCTCATCCGCGCGCCACCGTCGCGCGCGAACGCATGCCGTAACGCACGCCATCAAGCACGGCGGCGCTCGATTCGCGCCGCCACCCGCCGCACCGATTTTCAGCCCACGGCGACGCCGCCCGTCGCCGCGGCTTCGCACACCCTGAATTTTCGACAACAACCACGGAGACAACCATGAAGCACTTCAACCCGACGCTCAAGCAAGGCATCGCGGCCGCCCTCCTCTGCATCGTGGCCGCGACCGCGCATGCGGCCGACCTGCTCGACACCGTCAAGCAATCCGGTGTACTGAAGATCGCGCTGGAAGGCACCTACCCGCCGTTCGACTACCGCAACGCCGACGGCCAGCTCGAAGGCTTCGACGTCGACGTCGCGAAAGCGGTCGCCGCGCGCCTCGGTGTGAAGCCGCAGTTCGTCACAACCGAATGGAGCGGGATCCTCGCCGGCCTGCAAGCCGGCAAGTTCGACGTGATCGTCAACCAGGTCGCGATTACGCCGTCGCGCCAGCAGGCGCTCGACTTCAGCGCACCTTATGTGTATTCGTCCGCACAGCTGCTGCAACGGCAGAACGATACGCGTGCGTTCAAGTCGCTCGACGAACTGAAGGGCAAAAAAGTCGGTGTGACGATGGGCAGCAACTACGTCGACCTCGTCAAGACGGTGCCCGCAATCGACCTGCAGGTCTATCCGGGCACGCCGGAGAACCTGCGCGACCTCGCGGCGGGCCGGATCGACGCGGCGGTCAACGACCGCCTGATGCTCAGCTACCTGATCAAGAACTCACACCTGCCGCTGCGCCCCGGCTCCGTGCTCGCGGGCGGCGAGGACCGGATGGGCATTCCGTTCCGCAAGGGCAATCCGAAGTTCGCGAAGGCGATCGACGATGCGGTCGCTTCGCTGCAGCAGGACGGCACGCTGAAGAAGCTCTCGATGCAGTGGTTCGGCACGGATACGAGCAAGCCGGTGACGCAATAACGCAGCCTGCCGCACGCCCGCGCGCACGAACGCGCGGGCCGGCCCGCACATAATCAGGAGACACGTGATGGAAGCACTCGAACTGGTCGTTCATACCCTGCCCGTGATGGTGAAGGGTGCGATGCTCACGCTGAAGTTCGCCGTGGCGTCGATGGCGCTCGGCCTCGTCGTCGGGCTCGTGATCGCGATCATGCGCATCGGCAGCAACCGGCCTGCGGCCGCGCTCGCGCAGGGCTATGTGAGCCTGATGCGCGGCACGCCGCTGCTCGTGCAGATGTTCGTCGTCTACTACGGGCTGCCCGATCTCGGCATCACGCTCGACCCCACGACAGCCGGCATCTTCACGCTGACGCTCAATGCTGGCGCCTACCTGTCTGAAAGCATGCGCGGCGCGATCCTCGGCATCGGCCGCGGGCAATGGGCGGCCGCGCACAGCCTCGGCCTCACGCACGTGCAGACGCTGCGCTACATCGTGTGCCCGCAAGCACTGCGGCTCGCGGTGCCGAGCCTCGGCAACACGCTGATCAGCCTGATCAAGGATACGTCGCTGGTCTCGGTCATCACCGTCACCGAATTGCTGCGCTCGACGCAGGAAGTGATCGCCGCGACGTTCCAGCCGCTGCCGCTCTACCTCGCTGCCGCCGCGATCTACTGGGTGCTGAGCACGCTGCTCACGCGGCTTCAGGGCCGCGTCGAGACGCGCCTCGCACTGCCGTCCACGCATTGAACGCGTGCCGGTCATTCACACGACACTCAACGACGGACAGAACATGATTACGCTCGACAACGTATCGAAATGGTATGGCAAGCACCAGGTGCTTTCGGCATGCAGCGCGGCAGTCTCGAAGGGCGAAGTGGTCGTCGTGTGCGGGCCGTCGGGCTCGGGCAAGTCGACCCTCATCAAGACGATCAACGGTCTCGAGCCGTTCCAGAAAGGCAGCATCACCGTCGACGGCACGCGGCTCGGCGATCCCGCTGCGAAACTCGCGCAATTGCGCGCCCGCGTCGGCATGGTATTCCAGCACTTCGAGCTGTTTCCGCACCTGTCGATCACCGAGAACCTGACGCTCGCGCAGATCAAGGTGCTCGGCCGCCGCAAGGACGAGGCCGTCGAGAACGGCATGAAGCTGCTCGATCGCGTCGGCCTGAAGGCGCATGCGCACAAGTATCCGGGGCAGTTGTCCGGCGGGCAGCAGCAGCGCGTCGCGATCGCACGCGCGCTGTCGATGAACCCGGTCGCGATGCTGTTCGACGAGCCGACCTCCGCGCTCGATCCCGAGATGATCAACGAGGTGCTCGACGTTATGGTCGAGCTCGCGCGCGACGGGATGACGATGGTGTGCGTCACGCATGAAATGGGCTTTGCGCGGAAGGTCGCGCATCGCGTGATCTTCATGGACCAGGGCGCGGTGGTCGAGGACGCGGCCAGCGACCGGTTTTTCGCCGCACCGCGCTCCGAACGCGCACGCGACTTCCTCGACAAGATCCTGCATTGAGCGCGTGGCGGCTGCCGCGCTTCGATTGATTGATTGCCCCTCAAAGGACACTATCTTGACCCACCCGCATTCGACCGACACCGTTCTCGCCCACGAAGGCCGCTCGCACGGCCAGCCCGGTTCGCCCGTGAACCCGCCCGTGTACCGCCAGTCGACGCTGCTGTTTCACGGCACCGATGCGCTCGACGCCGTACGCGGCACGCCGCTCGCGTACGGGCGTCACGGCAGCCCGACCACGCGCGCGCTCGAGAAGGCACTCGCACGCCTCGAAGGCGCGCACGCCGCGCTGCTGACGCCGAGCGGCCTCAGCGCGATCACGACCGCGCTGCTCGCGGTGCTGAATCCCGGCGACCATCTGCTGATGGCCGATTCCGTGTACGACCCGACCCGCTCGTTCTGCGACGAGACGCTCGCGCGTCTCGGCATCGAGACGACATACTACGATCCGGCGATCGGCGCAGGCATCGCCTCGCTGATGCGACCGAACACACGCGCGGTATTTGCCGAATCGCCCGGTTCGCTGACCTTCGAAGTGCAGGACATCCCGGCCATCAGCCGCGTCGCGCACCGGCATGGCGCGGTCGTGCTGCTCGACAACACGTGGGGCACGCCGCTGAATTTCCGGTCGTTTTCGCATGGCGTTGACGTGTCGATTCACGCTGCCACCAAATACATCGCCGGACACTCCGACGTGCTGATGGGCGCGATCCTGACGACCGAGGCGCTCGCGCCGAAGATCACGCGCTTCTACCGGCAACTCGGGATGACCGTCAGCGGCGACGACGCGTATCTCGCGCTACGCGGCTTGCGCACGCTGTCAGTCCGCCTCGAGCGGCACCAGCGCAACGCCCACGCGCTGACCGAATGGCTCGCGAAACAGCCCGAAGTCGCCCGGATCCTGTATCCGGCGTCGCCGGCCGATCCCGGTCATGCGCTCTGGAAGCGCGACTTCACCGGCGCGTGCGGGCTGTTCGGCATCGTGCTGCATCCGCAGCCCGACGATGCCGTGCGCGCGCTGCTCGACGGGATGACGTGCTTCGGCATGGGGTATAGCTGGGGCGGCTTCGAAAGCCTGATCATCCCGTCCAATCCGTCGCGCCACCGTACCGCGACGCAATGGGCGGCGGCCGGCCCGCTGCTGCGGATTCACGCGGGGCTCGAGCATCCCGACGACATGATCGCCGACCTTGCTGCCGGTTTCGCCAGGATGCGCGCCGCCGCGCTCGCGGAAGCCTGACATCCGTCGGCGTAACGCACGCCGCCCCGCATCACGTTTTCTTCGACGTTCATCCCACTCTCATAGCGAGACAATCATGAAAGACACGCTGTTCATTCTCCGCCCGGGTTTTTTCAAGGACTCCGAAGGTCCGTTCTACTGCGGGGATTCTGTTTCGGTCGAAGGGTTGCTGAGCTTCTACCCGCAGCTGCGCGACGCCGTCGACGTCGAATACATCGACGCGCCGCGGCCGCGCCAGCCGATCGTCGCGCTGATCGGCACGGACAACCAGTCGGCGCCCGTGCTCGTGCTCGGCGACGGACCAACGCCTAACGACGACACGCTCGCGATTCGCGAACACAACGGCCGGCGCTTCATCGATTCGCCTGCCGAGATCCGGCGGTACCTGTCTTCGCAATACGACGTCGCGCACGTCGCGTAAGCACACCGCTCCGTGCCGTCGGACGACGGCACGGAGCGGTTCACGCGTCACCCCGCGCGCTGCACCGGCGCCATTTTCGAGAAGTACTTCGCGCCCGCCACGCAGCCGACCACGACGAGCGTCACCACGACCATCGACGGCGGCACCGTCTCGTGCAGCAGCCCGGCCGCCAGCAGCAAGCCGAAGAACGGCTGCAGCAGCTGCAACTGGCCGACGCCCGCGATCCCGCCAAGCGCGAGCCCGCGATACCAGAACACGAAGCCGATCAGCATGCTGAACAGCGACACGTATGCGAGCCCCCACAGCGCGGCGGCATCGACGCCGTCGAACGACGCGGGCCAGGTGAGCCACGTGAGCGGCAGCATCAGCGGCAGCGACAGCACGAGCGCCCACGAGATCACCTGCCACCCGCCGAGCTGGCGCGACAGGCGCGCGCCTTCCGCGTAGCCCAGCCCGCATGCGACGATCGCGGCCAGCATCAGCGCATCGCCGACCACCGACGCCTGGCCGCCGTTGCGCAACGCGAACGCGGCCACCGCACAGCTGCCGACGACCGAGAAGATCCAGAACGGCAGCCGCGGCCGCTCGCCGCCGCGCCACACGCCGAACAGCGCGGTCGCGAGCGGCAGCAGCCCGACGAACACGATCGCGTGCGCGGACGTCACATGCTTCAGCGCGAGCGCCGTCAGCAACGGAAAACCGACGACGACCCCGAGCGCGACGATGGCCAGCGACACGGCCTCCGCTCGCGTCGGCCGCCTCTGCTTCAACACGACGAGCAGCAGCAGGCCGAGTGCGCCGGCGATCGTCGCGCGCGCGAACGTGAGGAACAGCGGGTCGAGCCCCTGCACCGCGACACGCGTCGCGGGCAGCGAGCCACTGAAGATGATCACGCCCAGCAGGCCGCTGAGCCATCCGTCGGTCGTCTTTTGCACGGGAAATCCTGAACGGGGAAAGTGGATCACCGATGATCCGCCGCCCATGAAAAGCGCGTAAGCTACAGCCCAATACAATTCCGACAAACTGTACTGAACAACCGGCCGTACAGTTCATCCTTCGCCATGAGCCATTCCGCCCCGCTTCCCGTTCCACCCGCCCCGTCGCGCACGCGCGTGGAAACCGTGATGGACACCTTGCGCGCCCGGATCGCGAGCCGCGCGCTGATGCCCGGCGCGCGTGTACCGTCGATCCGGATGATGGCCGACGGGCTGGGCGTGTCGAAATCGACGGTCGTCGATGCGTACGAGCGGCTCGCGAGCGAAGGTGTACTCGTCGCAAGGCGCGGCTCGGGCTTCTACGTGTCGGGGCACGCGCCGCCGCTCGCGCTGGCCGATCTCGGCCCGCGTCTCGATCGCGAGCTCGATCCCCTGTGGCTGTCGCGCCAGTCGCTCGAGGCCGCGCCGACGTCCGTGAAACCCGGCTGCGGATGGCTGCCGTCGTCGTGGCTGCCTGATGAAAGCCTGCGCCGCGCGCTGCGCGCCGTGTCGCGCGACGAATCCGACGCGCTGACCGACTACGCGACGCCGCTCGGCCTGCCCGCGCTGCGCCAGCAGCTCGCCTGGCGGCTCGCGCAGCACGGCGTCCACGCGGAACCCGCGCAGATCATGCTGACCGACGGCGGCACGCACGCGCTCGACCTCGTGTGCCGCCTGCTGCTGGAGCCGGGCGATACGGTCGTGCTCGACGATCCGTGCTACTTCAACTTCCAGGCGCTGCTGCGCGCGCATCGCGCGCGGATCGTCAGCGTCCCGTACACGCCGAACGGGCCCGACCTCGCACGCTTCGAACAGGTGCTTGCCGAGCACCGGCCGCGCCTGTATATCACCAACTCGGCGCTGCACAACCCGACCGGCGCAACGCTCGCGCCGCCCGTCGCGCACCGGCTGCTGACGCTTGCGGCCGAGCACGGCCTGCTGATCGTCGAGGACGATATCTTCGCGGATTTCGAGAGCACGCCCGCGCCGCGCCTCGCGGCCTTCGACGGGCTGTCGCGCGTCGTGTCGATCGGCAGCTTCTCGAAGACATTGTCGGCCGCGATCCGCTGCGGTTACGTCGCCGCGCGCCCGGAATGGATCGAGGCGCTCGTCGACCTGAAGCTCGCGACGTCGTTCGGCAATGCGCAGATCGGCGCCAACGTCGTGCACCGGCTGCTCATCGACGGCACCTACCGGCGCCATCTCGACAGCCTGCGCGCGCGTCTCGCGGACGCAATGGGCGAGACGATCCGGCGCCTCGCACGCGCGGGGCTCGGCATCTGGACGGAGCCGCGCGGCGGCCTGTTCGTGTGGGCGGAGTTGCCCGACGGGCTCGACGCCGCGCGTGTCGCGCGCCATGCGCTGGACCACGACGTGGTGCTCGCGCCCGGCAACGTGTTCAGTGCGTCGCACAGCGCGACATCGTACCTGCGCTTCAACGTGTCGCGCTGCAAGGGGCCGGCGGTGTTCGATGCGCTGGCGCGGGCGATGGAGGCGGCGCGGGCGGCGGAGCGCACGGATACCCGCGACGATGCGGACGGGCGCGTGCTGGCCGGTGAGCCGTAAGGACGGGCGGAAGCACAAAAGCTAATCGAATGGTTCCGCAATCAGCCCTTCCTTCGCCCACGGCGTCATCTTCCGCGCTCGTTGTCGATGGTTCGCAGAATCGTACTCATCCCATAGACGATCGCACTCCCGACAACCGATAGTTTCCAAACTTTGTTACCGGGATCTATCGAGCCAATGAACGGGATTCTGAATTCACACGACACTACCGAAAATGAGGATGACGAATGGGTTCTCATTGGAGCCACCTACACGAACACGGTGCCAGGATCAGTTCATGTAATCGACCTCGACCTGACGCCGATCTGCGAGAACATGTCGAACAAGGCATTCCGGAAACTGATCGTGCGGTTGCGTGACGCGGCGATTCCATTGATTCAGGATCGGATTCACGGTATTACACATTGGGAGCAAGGAGAACAGGAACGCGTCCAGGCCTGGTTCGGGCGCTCCGATGAGGTCATTCGACACCACCTGCGGACCGGGTTGCCCAAGCTACTGCGCGTCATGCAGGAATTGCAACCGGAAAATGTCATCCGGTGGGACGAACAGACACAGCGAAACATCACGTGCACCGTATTTCCCGACAACGGAATCACCGATGCCTCCGTATGCAAACCCGATTCGGACAAGCGAATCATCGCAATCTATCCACACTTCTGCACGCTTCCCGACGCTCGACTCTCTTCCAATTGCAAGTTGAAGGTCCTGATTCACGAGTGTACGCACTACGTCGATACCTTCGACTCGAATGACGAAATCTACGGATTCGGGACTGGCCTGAAATACTGGGCGCGAGATCATCGGGATCTGGCGATCAATAACGCCGACAGCCTCGCTTGCTATATTTCATTCTTTGACGACAGGGTCCTGTGGTGAGATCTCTCGTGCATCTGATGAGCATCGCACTCGGGTTATGCGTGGCATTTTCGCCGCCGCTCGCGGCATGTACCGTTTCCGAAGACATGCTGGACAGTGTCCCGCTCAACTCTTCCGATATTCCGAATGAGGATCGAGTCAGGATTGCGGAAATGGTTATCCGTGCCCGTCAGTGGCCTGATGCGGACATTCGCGGCATCATCTCAGCCGGTGCGTATATCGGTGAAAAGGACCCACAAGCGCTTGCGCTGCGTCGAGCGGCCAGTCTGAGGGAATACCTCGCGCAGCTCGGCATCAAGGATGAGAACATATGGTCGGACACACACATGATCTCGAAACCGTATCCGAAAGACAGCGCCGGCTACGAGGGTTATCTTCAGATCGGACTGACGCTGGTTCCGCAGTGTAGCGACGGATGCCGGCACCTTTGCGACGATCCTCGCATCACGCCAACATCCAGAGCCATCCGTCGCCCCTGACCGCCTTCGACGACGCCGCCACCGAATCTCGCCAGTGCCGGGGCGACGCAAACGCGTCGCCCCGCCCCGCTCTCTACGTCACACCTCCCCCGCGTGCGCCCTCGCCCGCACCTCGGCAAACGACGTATCGACGAGCAGGCGCCCCGTATCGAACACCGTTTCGAGCGCCTCCTCCCATTCGCCTTCCAGCATCCGGTCGTCCCACGCGACCGGCAGCGTCGTCGTCCGATACTCGCCGGTGCGGTAGTTGCGCAGCAGCGTGAGCCGCCCCTTCTTCGAGCGCTTGCCCTGATCGGTGACCGGATCCTTGCGGACGTCGTGCCACACGCCGCCGCGCCGGATCGCCGAGCACTTCATCGCGAAGCGCTGCGTATCGCGGTTCACCTGCTGCAACAGCGCCCCGCCCATGCCGAACACGACGTTGCCGGCCGCATAGCCCGCGTCGTCGAGTGCGGAAAGAATCGCGTCGATCGACAGCTCGTCGACGCCGTCGCCCTGGATCACGCGCACGCGATTCAACACGCGCCGCCCCTTGCCGTTCACGGTCGAGCCGAACGACGCGTCGAGCGCACGCACGGTCTGCAGCACGATCGTCACGGGGTCGCCCGAATCGGGACGCACGACCAGCGTCGCGCCCGAATCGAGCACGGCCTGCCGAAGCTCGCCGCCCCACAGATCGAGTGCGGCGAACAGATCGTAGGAGTCCGACACGACCGACACGATCGCACCGGGCAGACCAAAGCGGCGAATCATGTTCCGGTACGCATCGGCTTCGTGTTCGCGCCCCCACGAGGTGATCGTACTGTGCTCGGCCGCCGGCACCGAATACGCGGCCATCGGCTCGCGATAGAAGCGGTTCGCGGCCAGCACGCCGAGCACCGTATCCGAGCCCATGAAGTTCACGAGGTGCGCGGCACCGCCGATCGCAGCCGACTCCGCGCTCGATACGCCGCGTGCGCCGAAGTCGTGCAGCTTGAACGGCAGTTGTGCGAGATCGTCGTCAGTTTTTTCGAGAAAACGGCGGATCGTCTGCCGCAGGTGCCAGCTGCGCGTCGCGACCGTCACCGGGTACCAGACGCGCAGCAGCATCGTCTCGAGATACGACGCGAGCCAGAACACCTGCGGGTCGTCGCATTCGACCGTCATCAGCACGTTGTGCACCGGCACGACCGAACCCTCCGGCACCGCGCGGATCTTCACCGGCAGGTAGCCGTCGTAGCGCTCGACGATATGGCGCCACCCCGCTTCGTTGAACGGCTCGCCGTGCACCGTGAAGAAATCGCGCGCTTCGTCGATCATCGCGTGCGTGACGGGTTTGCACAGATATTCTTTCAGCAACATCTGCAGTCCGAAGAACACCGTTCGGTCGTAGCGGCCGCCGCGCGATTCGACGTACGAAAACATCGCCTGCGCGTCGGGCGGATATTGCAGGAAGTGGGAAGCCTTGTACGAATCCGTGTTGAGGATCGGATTGGCGAGAACCGCGGCAAAGCCGCCGAGATCGTTTTGCATGGCTAGAGCTCCTCTAGGCCGTTGACGTGCCGCCGCGTCTGTCGCGGCGGACCGGAATGCGGGGAATCAGCGGATCACAGCTTCCCCAGGAAGTGATACGCGATGTCGAAATGATCCTCGAACATCACGTTGCGCATCTGCGCGAATTCGTTCAGCGGCACCCAGCGCGCCTTGTCGGCGTCGTCGCTGCCCTTCACGCGCGGCAGCTCGCCGGTCGGGAAGTTGAACAGGCACGCGTGCGTGATCGTGCGGCCGCGCAGCGAGCGCGTCGGGTGATCGAACACCTGGCGATCCTTGATCGAGCCGCGTAGCACGGGCTCCGGCAGCTTCAGGCCGGTTTCCTCGCGCAGTTCGCGAATGCAGGCCGCATCGAGCCGCTCGTCCTGGTTCACGAACCCGCCCGGCAGCGCCCACAGGCCGCGGCCCGGTTCGCTGCGGCGGCGCACGAGCAGGATATGGCCCGAGTGCACGACCACCGCGTCGACCGTCACGAACGTGACGGGATACGGGGCGGCCGCCCACGCCTTGCGATACGCGGCGATGAATTCGGCTTCCGACTTCAGCTGCGCGAATTCCGGCTGCGTGCGGAACCGCTCGAGCCAGCCGAACACGGGTTCCGGCACGGCCCACTGCACGAAGCTGTTGGGGCGTTCGGCGAAATACTGGTCACGGATCTCGGTGGCGGAAATGTCTTCCGTCGCGTCGACGTCGACAAGCTCCCATTGCGGGAACATCCGCAGGTAATACGACGTGGCATCCTTCTCGTGGCCGATCAGCCCGACCTTGCGCTGCGCGACGTCGCCGAGCGCGGACGCGACGGCGTCCTGCACCCAGCGCACCCAGTCGCCGTCGTTGTAGGTCGAATCCTGCAGCGGCGCGATCGTCACGCGGTCGCGCTCGGACGCGTCGAACAGCGAAGCCAGCATCTGGCGGCGCTCGTCGAACGAGAACGGATCCTTGATGGTGCGGGGCTTGTCGGTCGACCCGATCAGCACGCACACGCGCTCGGCCCGGCTCAGTGCCGACTTCAGCACGTTCAGGTGACCACGATGCGGGGGCTGGAAACGACCAATGAAAACGAGCGCGTCGAAGCGCCGGTTCTGTTGCGTACTCATGAGGCTCCCTCAAGAGATTGAAACGCTTCGGGTCTTTCCCGAAGGGTTGGAGTGAATCCTAGGGGAATTCCCGGAGGACGTCAATCGAGTCCATGCTCGACTTGACCAAGTCTGAAGAAATACTCGGCATTGGCGGGGTACACTCGATTTCATCCCAATCCGCGCCATTGCGCCCGCCATCATGAGGATCTCAGTCAGCCGGACCGTCGGCGTCGATCGCAGACGCCTCTTCACGTGGTCGCAGGATTACGCGCGGCGGCTCGTGTGGGACAGCTTCCTCACCGACGCCTATCTGCTCGACGGCATGACGGCCGACGTCGGCGTCGACGCGTTCTGCCGCAGCCAGTCGGGCGCGACGATGGTGTCGCGCTACATCTCGTACCGCCCGCCGCAGGTCGCCGCCGTCGAAATGGTCGACGGGCCGAAAGTACTCGAACGCTTCAGCGGCAGCTGGAACTTCACCGAGCACACGCCCGGCACGACCGAGGTGAAATTCACCTACAACTTCCGCGTCCAGCCGGCCTGGCTGCGCTGGCTGCTCGAACCGCTGATCGGCGCGTTCTATCTCGTGCAGACCCGCCGGCGTCTCGATTCGTTCAAGCGCTGGGCCGAAGCCGAAGCACTGCCACGCTGACCGGCAACCGCGGGCCGCACGGCCCGGCGTGTCTGCGCCACCGCTTCCCGGATGCGTTCGCACGCGCCATCGCGCCGCCGCCAGGCCTTCACCGCGCATTTGCCAGATTCGCCGAACCCGGGGAAACTACGGGCGGCCGTCACCCTGACGGCAAGCCCCGACCGAGAGAACGGGGCACTCCTCCCTGAAACGGCTTCGACACGAACATCATCCAATGAGCCTGATATCCCGATTCTTTGGCCGCAAGGAAGAACCCGAAAACCCCGTCGCGCTGGTGGCGGCACCCGACGTCGAGCATCCGCTGAGCGTGACGGTCGTCTTCGACGGCCCGCTGCAGGTCGATATCGCTGCGCTGACGGCCGCGCTGCGCGCGTACCACCCGAGCATGAAGCAGGCGCGCGTCGAAACCGAGCCGACGCTTGAGCAGGTATTCGGGCTCGCCGGCTGGGGCAACCACGTCGTCCGGCTCGTCGGCTTCGATGCGCCCTATCCGTCCGATGCGCTGGAAGCGTGTGTCGCGCCCGCCCACTACGGGCAGGACCTGAAACAGCAGGTGCGCGCGAGCCGCAGCCACGTGATCCTCTACTACGCCGGGCACGAAGCGAATCCGCTCGACCAGTATGTCGCCCTGGCGGCCGTCGCCGGCGCGCTGGCCGAACAGAACGGCCTCGCGGTGCTGAACGAGCACGCGCACACGTCGCTGCCGGCCGGTGTCTTCAATGCGAAGGAACTCGGCGAGGAAAGCCTCGAAGTGCTGCGGGATATCCCGCTGAACCTGTTCTTCTGCGGCTTCGTGAAGTACGAAGTCGAAGGCGTCGAAGGCGTGTGGATGCGCACCTATGGCGCCGACGTGTTCGGCCTGCCCGATTTCGCCGCGCTCGCGGAAGGTCATCACGAAGGCGAGCGCTATTCGGGCATTTTCAACAACGTGATGCATTACCTGCTGGAAAGCGGCGCGCGCATGCATGCGGGCGAAACGATGCAGATCGGCGCGGAAACGTTCATGAAGCTGCGTGAACCGCTCGAGCACGAGTACTACCTGCAGGGGCCGGCGCCGGTGCTGGTGGCCGAGCTGATCTCGGCGGACGAAATCAATCGCTGATTTCACCCCGTCGCATCTTGCTGCACGGCGCACGGGTTCAAGGCTTCGCGAACCGCGTGCGCCGCTGCGTCGCCTGACGGCGGCGTGACAGCCGCCGCTCGACCCCGCTGAGGAGCCATCCGTGTTCGGCATCCGCCTTGGTCTCACGCTGGCCGCCATCGGCCTCTCGTTGTCGGCCCATGCCGACAGCATCGACTGCACGCGTGCGAAGACGCGCATCGAGCGCCTGATCTGTGCCGACAAGGCACTCGTGTCGGCCGATAGCGCATTGTCGAACGCCTACTACGATGCAGTCGGCATCGCCGCCGACCAGCAGGCCGTGATCCGGTCGCAACGCGCATGGCTCACGCAGCGCAATACCTGCGCCGACGCCGCCTGCATCGCCACCGCGTACCACGACCGCACGGCAGCGCTGAAGCAGGTAAAGCACGCAGGCTGGAAAACCTATCGCGACCCGGCGCTCGGCATCTCGTTCGAATACCTCGCGAACCGGCAGGTGAAGAAGCCATGCCCGGAAGGCGGCAGCGACCATTGCGTCGCGATCGTCGGCCGCAACATGACCTACAGCAGCAGCTTCATTTCGTTCGAGATCGTCGACGGCGCGCTGGAGCCGGTCGCGGAGAAGGAAGCGGGATTCGTGAAGCAGGACGACGGCAAATGGGTGGCGTCTTACGGCCCCGGCATCCCGCAGGACGTCGAGCGCTTCTCAGGCCCGGGCTGGCGCGGCATGCGCGCGACGATCACGTGCGGCATCAGCGATCCGGAAACCGGCTTTCACGCAGCCGCCGGCGAATGCTACTGGGCCGTGCTGAGCAACGGCAAGCGCTCGGCCGTCGCGGGGACGCAGGGCATCGTCGGCACCGACGACGCGACGTTGCACAGCGTGTCGACGTTCCGGTTCGACCGTTAGCGGGAACGGTGGCCTGCGCGGCGGCGAACGCTCAAGCCGCCGGTGCGTCCCGCCGGATCGCCACGCACTTGATTTCCGCGAGCAGGCCAGGATGCGCGAGTTCGGCTACGCCGATCGCGGTCCACGCACATGTCCCGCGCGGAAACACTCGGTTCTTCACGTCTCGGAAGATCGCCATGTGCCGGCTCAATTCGACGTGGTACGTCGTCATGTCGACCACGTCGTCGAACGTGCAGCCGGCCGCCTCCAGCACCTCGCGCAGGTTGTCCCAGCAGGCGAGAAACTGCGCCTCGGGATCGGCAATCACGTCGAGATCCGATGTGCGCCCAACCTGCCCGGCACAGTAAACGGTCGCACCGACCCGCACGGCCGGCGCATAACCCGCACGCTCGACGACGCGCTGCATCGTCGGCGGGACAATCACTTCACGATCGAT
Organism: Burkholderia sp. D-99; assembly: GCF_011605345.1. Classification (GTDB taxonomy): domain Bacteria; phylum Pseudomonadota; class Gammaproteobacteria; order Burkholderiales; family Burkholderiaceae; genus Burkholderia. The sequence continues at coordinate 256,488 of NZ_JAAOXM010000008.1, read as the reverse complement.
CATCGACACACTCCCTGGCGCTGACACACGGCTTCACCGCAATCTCGTCGGTGCGGACGACGCACCCGCCGCGGATGACGATTGCAGGCGCAAGGGCCTGCCCGCCGACGCGCCCGGAATGGTAGCAGCCTACATTCCGGCCCGATCTGCGGCATTTGGGCGCCGGCGCGTCATCGTACGCCGGGCCGGCCCATCGAAAACGTCTCCGCGCCCGACTCGCGGCGCAACGTCACCTCCATACCGGTCAGCCATCCTGACGATTTCAGGATCGGGCGCGCCACAGCATACAACCGGTCGGCGCTGGCGCCATACAGGTACAGATAACCATCGTTGCCGTCGCGATGCAGTTCGGTCTCGCCCAGCTCGCCGGCCCCCGCCTGCTTCACCGCACTATCCAGCCGTTGCTCCAGCGCATGAAGGCGCGCGTTGTCCTTCTCGTAGTAATCGAAGTGGACCATCACGACCGGCCCGGGCGGCTTCGGCGGCACATCGGCGGCCGCGTTACCGGCGAGCAGCGCCGAGCCGAGCAACGCGATGAATCGGATGCTGATACGCATATCGGTAAAGGAAGTAAAAACGCCCGCTCACGTCGCCGCGCCGCCGCGCGCAACCTGCTGCCGGACTTGCGCCTGCGTGCCAAGCGCAGCGGCAATCGCATCGACCGCCTCGGCCGCACGTGCCGCGCCGCACATGAACGCGTCGACGGCGGCGAAGCGATGCTCGGGCCATGTGTGGATCGTGATGTGCGATTCGGCGAGCAGCACGACGCCCGTCACGCCATGCTCGCCGCCGAAATGATGGAAATGCGCGCCGATCACGCGCGCGCCGGCCTGCTGCGCCGCTTCGGTGAGCAGCGTCTCGAGCTGTGCGGCGTCGCGCAGCAACGCCGCGTCGATGCCGGCCAGGTCGGCCAGCACGTGCGAGCCGAACGTCGCGCGCGGTGGCGCGATCCCGTCGCGCGCGGTCATTTGTGCGACCCGTACGACGAGTAGCCGCTGCGGGCCGACGAACTGCCCCAGCCGCTGCCGCCCGAACCGCTGCCGCCGATCGATGCGCAGCTGAACAGCGTGACGACGATCAGGCCGTAGATGCCGTAGAGGATGTACCGGATCACGCGTTGCCCCCGTCCGACGCAAAACTCTTCCACAGCCATTCAGGCAACCACAGCACCAGCAGGCCGACCAGCACATACACGGAGCGGCCGCTGAACGAGAACAGCGAGCCCATGTTCAGGATCACGAGCAGCGCGCTGAACACGAGCGGCAGCGGCGCGAAACTGTGCGGGCCTTTCCGGCCGAACAGGCCCGTCGACGCAGCGGCACCCGTTGCCGCCGCAGCCGCGGCCGTCGCGAGCGCGGGCGTGCCGAAGCGTTCGGCGAGTGTGCTGCCCGACAGCGGCTGCGCACGCGACCAGACGATCTCCGCGTCGCTGCGCTCGCGCGTCAGCTTGTCCTTCTGCCAGCCATAGTCGATGATCGACGTGCGATCGCCGACCTGCACGCGCCAGTTGAACGCACCGACGACGTAGACGACCTCCGAGTCGTATTCCTCGCGCAGACGGTAGGTCTTGCCGCCGTCGGTCACGTCGGACTCGCTGCCGATCGTCGGCCACTGGTCGAGCACCTGCACGCGCTCCCAGCGCCCTTCGCTCTGCACGAGCCACAGGAAACCGCGCTTCGGGTTCAGCAGCAGGTATTCGTCCCACGTCTCTTCGTCGCCCGGCACGCGGCAACGCATCATCCCGATCACCGTGTACTTCACGCCGTCGAACGTGCCGATCGCGCCGAGCTCCAGCGCCCCCTTCACCGCTTCGAGCTTGCGCTGCGCCGCGAACACGGTCTGCTGCTCGGCCGTACACTGCACGCCCGCATGACAACTGCCGCACACCACGTAGTCGGCCACGTTCGGCGCATACGACAGCGGCGCGCCGCAGCTCGGGCACGCGAACGGCACCATCTCCGTGCCGCGCTTCTCGCGCGTATCGTGTTCGGTATCGCGCAGCCCGGTGAACGCGAGCGCATCGAACGCCAGCGCTTCGCCCGTATAGACGGCCGGACTCCCGCCGTTCGAATCGGCGTCGGAATAGTCGTACGTCGCGAATGCGTTGCCGGTCCGCAGGTCGACGACGCGCGCCTCCCAGCCGGCATCGACGCGAAACGGCAGCTCGCCGTCGCCGCCCGTGCAGCGCGCGGTGCGCACGTCGGACACGAGAAACGCGCGGCCGCCGTGGTCGATCCGCATGCCCGGCTCCAGGGTGCCGAACGCAGGCCACGCGCCGCCGGACGCATCGTCGGGCTCGCGCACCGTGACCGCGTACTGGCCCGACGCATCCGACAGCCAGCCGAACGTGCCGTCGTCGAACACGACATACCACTCGCTCCACGCACCGGCGTCGTAGGTCAACTGGATGCGCCCGAGCACCGTGAACGCACGCTTGCCGTAGCGCCCGGCGGTGCCGATCTGGATCGGCGACGCATCGTCGAGCACCGTGGCCAGTTCGCCGATACGTTCGACGTCGGTCCCGCGCTTGAGCAGCGTGCTGCGGCAGAACGCGCAGACGGCCATCACCGCCGCCGCCGAGCGAAACTCGACCGGCGCGCCGCACTGGGGGCACGAGGTACTGAACATGCGCGACGCTTACCGGGTGAGCTTCGCGAGGATCTCGGCCTTCGCGCGCGAATATTCGTCTTCGGTCACGAGGCCCTTGTCGAACAGCGCCTTCAACTGTTCGAGCCGCTGCACGTAATCGGTGCCTTCCGCCGGCGCAGCCGCCACGGGCGCCGCAGCGGGCGCGGGCGGTGCAGCGGGCGCGGGCGGTGCGGCGGGCGCCGGTTGAGCGGCGCCCGCGATCTGGCCGGCCATCGCCTGCCCGATCACCGCGCCCGCGGCGAGCCCCGCGCCGACGCCTGCGATGCCGCCCGGGTTCTGCGCGGCGAGCGGAATCGCCTGCGCGGTCTGGTATTGCGTGGCGCGTGCGAGATCGCCGGCCATCCCCGCGCCGATCCGCAGGTCGAGCGCCTTCTGCAGCTCTGCCGGCAGCGACACGCTCTCGACCGCGAATGCGTCGAGCGCGAGGCCGTAGCGCGTAAACACCGGCACCAGCGCGTCGGCGATGCGCTGCGACAGCAGCGACTGGTTCGCGGCCATGTCGACGAACGGCACGTCGGACGAGCCGAACGTCGTGCTCATCGCGGTGACGACCAGGTTGCGCAACTGCTGTTCGAGATCGTCGACCGTGTACTGCGCGCGCGTGCCGCTGACTTCGCGATGGAATGCGCCCGCGTCGACGATCCGGTATGAGTAGATGCCGAACGCGCGCACCTGCACGAAGCCGAATTCCCGGTCGCGGATCGTCACCGGCTGGGCGGTCCCCCAGCGGCGGCCGAGTTGCAGCCGCGTGCTGAAGAAATAGACGTCCGACTTGAAAGGCGACTGAAAGAGTTTGTCCCAGTTCTTCAGGTACGTGAGCACCGGCAGCGTGTTCGTTTCCAGCGTGTACAGCCCCGGCTGGAAGAGGTCGGCCACCTTGCCTTCATTGACGAAGATCGCGACCTGCGTTTCGCGCACGGTCAGCTTGCCGCCGTACCGGATTTCCATGTCTTCCATCGGATAGCGCCAGGCCAGCACGCCATCGGTGTCTTCCGTCCATTGCAGGACGTCGACGAACTGCTTGCGGATAAACGATCCCAGACTCATGTCGGTCTCCTCGAAACGCGTGGGGCGTCAGGTCAGGCAGGCGGCATTGATGATGCCGACGACGAGCGACGCGGTGCCCATCAGGCCGCCCATCGCGACGTTGCGATCCTCGATCGCATGGTTCATGCCGGGCATCAGGCGCGTCAGCGCCGCATAGGTGATCAGTTGCACGACCATCGCGCCGACGGCCCAGATCACGACCTCGCCGAGCGTGGAATTGTGCGCGATGCTGGACGCGAGCGTCAGGCAGAAGCCGACCAGCGCACCGCTGAACGACAGCGTCGCGGCCGCGTTGCCGTCGCGGATCAGCGCCAGTTCGTCGAACGGGGTGACCTTCAGGTACACTGCCGCGAACACAAGAAGCAGCACGAACGCCGACAGTAAATGAACCGCATAAAGATAGGCACTATTCATTCTTTCCCTCGGATTTCGTGCTCGGTTCGCCGCCCCGTCGCCGGCCGGCCCGCGCAGGGCCACCGGACAAAATTCCGCGCCAGTATATCCACATTGCCGACCGCTGCACAACGGATGCACCATGCTGCATAAGCGTGCGCTCGTCCTGTCGATCCTCGTGCTCGCGTCGTGCGGGCTCGGCTACGAACTGATCAGCAGCGCACTGTCCAGCTACCTGCTCGGCGATTCGATCCTGCAGTTCTCGTCGGTGATCGGCTGCTACCTGTTCGCGATGGGGATCGGCTCGTGGCTCGCGAAGTTCGTCGAGGATGACGACGTGCTCGACCGCTTCGTCGATATCGAGCTGCTCGTCGGGCTGCTCGGCGGCGTGTCGGCCGCGCTGCTGTTCGCGGTGTTCGCGTGGCTCGCCGCACCGTTCCGCGCGGCGCTCTACGCGCTCGTGCTCGCGCTCGGCATGCTGATCGGGATGGAGATCCCGCTCGTGATGCGCGCGTTCCAGCAGCGGCGCCAGGCGTTCCGCCATACCGTCAGCGAAGTGCTGACCTTCGACTATCTCGGCTCGCTCGCGGTGTCGCTGATCTTCCCGCTCGTGCTCGCGCCGCGGCTCGGCCTGCTGCGCACCAGCTTCCTGTTCGGGCTCCTGAACGCCTTCGTCGCGCTGTGGACGACGCACCTGTTCCGCGACGAGATCCGCAACGTGCGCGGCAAGCTGATGCGCGCATCGCTCGTGATCGGGCTGCTCGTCGCCGGCTTCGCGCTGTCGGACCGCATCACGCACTGGGCCGAACATGGCGTGTACGGCGACGAGACGATCTATTCGGAGACGACACCGTACCAGCGCATCGTGCTCACGCAGTGGCACGACGACATGCGGCTGTACCTGAACGGCAACCTGCAGTTCTCGTCGCGCGACGAACATCGCTATCACGAAGCGCTGATCCACCCGACGATCGAGGCGCTGCCGTGGGCGAAGCGCGTGCTCGTGCTCGGCGGCGGCGACGGCCTCGCGGTGCGTGAACTGCTGAAGCACCGCAACCTCGAACAGATCACGCTCGTCGATCTCGATCCCGCGATGACGAAGCTGTTCTCGACCTCCGCCCCGCTCGTCAAGCTGAACCAGGGCTCGCTGAAGGACCCGCGCGTGCACGTGATCAACGACGACGCGGTGCGCTGGCTCGAATCGAACGCCGATGTGTACGACGCGATCGTCGTCGACTTCCCCGACCCGACCAACTTCGGGCTCGGCCGGCTGTATTCGGTACCCGTGTTCCGGCTGCTCGCGCGCCACCTGTCGGAGAACGGTTATGCGGTGATCCAGTCGACGTCGCCGTATTTCGCGCCGCACGCCTACTGGACCATCATCGCGACGCTGCACGAAGCGGGGCTCAACACGTGGCCGTACCACTGCTACGTGCCGTCGTTCGGCGACTGGGGCTTCGTGATCGCCGGCAAGCGCCGCGACTTCACGGTACCGACGCACTACTCGGTGCCCACCCGCTGGCTCGACGCGCAGACGGCCGTCGAAATGTTCCACTTCCCGGCCGACATGCCGGCGCTGCCGATGTCGCCGAACGAACTCAACGACCAGCCGCTCGTGCGCCGCTTCGACGACGACTGGAAACACGTGCTGCGCTGATGGACCGCCGCACGTTCCTCGTCGCGTCGGCGGCCGCGTCGCTCGCCGCCTGCGGGCGCACCGGCTGGATCGAGACGACGCCGCGCGTCGGCTACCCCGGCATGCGCGAAGGCCATGCGCTGCGCGACCACGCCGCGCTGCCGCCGCCTTCCGGCACGATCGAAACCGACGTCGCGATCCTCGGCGCGGGTGCCGCCGGGCTGTCGTGCGCATGGCAACTGGCGCGCGCGGGACACACGCGCTTCACGGTGCTCGCGGGCCCCGAATTCGGCGGCAATGCGGCCGGCGGCCGCTTCGGCGATCTCGGTTATCCGAAAGGTGCGCATTACCTGCCGCTGCCGTCGCTCGAATCCACGCATCTGCGCGACATGCTCGCCGATCTCGGCGTAATCGAAGCTGCGCCGTTCTCCACAAAACCCGTGTACGACGAGCGCGTGCTCGTCCATGCGCCCGACGAACGGCTCTTCATCGCCGGGCAGTGGCAGGACGGCATCGTGCCGACGGCCGGCCTCGGCACCGACGAGCTCGCGCAACAGGCACGCTTCTTCGCGTACACGGACGGGCTGCGCACCGCACGCGGCGCCGATGGCCGCAAGGTGTTCTGCATCCCGATCGCCGAATCGTCGCGCGACCCGCGCTGGCGTGCGCTCGACCGGCGCTCGTTCCGCCAGTGGCTGCTCGACGAGGGCTACACCGCGAAAGCGCTGCACTGGTACCTGAACTATTGCTGCCGCGACGACTATGGCGCCGGGTACGAGCACGTGTCCGCGTGGGCCGGCCTGCACTATTTCTCGTCGCGCGGCGGCCACGCAGGCGATGCGAGCGACGGCGCGGTGCTGACCTGGCCCGACGGGCTGCACACGATGGTGACGAAGCTGAGTGCGTCGATCACCGCGCGCACCGGCTCGAACGCGTGGTCGCGCGACGGTTTCGCGGTGCGCGCAACCGAACGCGCGGGCGGCGTCGACGTGCTGTGCGCGCGCATCGGCGACGACGGCACGCTGTCGACGTTCACGCTGAAGGCGCGGCGCGCTGTTTGTGCCATGCCGCTGTTCGTCGCGGCGCACGTGTTTCCGCAGCTTTCCGCGTTCGGCTTCGACCCCGCGCGCGACCTGCCGCCGCGCGCGCCGTGGCTCGTGTCCAACTTCCTGCTCGACGGCATGCCGGCCGAGGAAGCGGGCGTGCCGCTTGCGTGGGACAACGTCGTCTACGATGGCACGGGGCTCGGCTACGTCGTGTCGACGCACCAGCTGATCCGGATGTCGCCGCCGACGCGCTCGGTGTTTTCCGCGTACCAGGCGTTGAGCACGCAAGCACCGGACGACACGCGCCGCTGGCTTGCGCAGGCCAGCCCCGAAGCGTTGCGCGAACAGGCGGCGATCGACCTGCAGGCCGTCTACGGACGCGGCCTGTGGAAACACGCGACCGCGCTCGAGATCACCGTGCGCGGTCACGCGATGGCGACGCCCGACGTCGGCTTCCTGAGCCGGCCGGGGCTGCTCGCGCTGCGCGATGCCGACGGCCCCGTCGTGTTCGCGCATGCGGACCTGTCCGGGCTGTCGCTGTTCGAGGAAGCGTCGTACTGGGGCATGCTCGCGGCCCGGCGCGTGCTGGCCTGACGGCCGTCATCCGTCATTGCGGCGCCGCCGCCACCCGCTATAATCGCGCGACATTCCGACTGCATTGAGCAGGCCGACGGTGCCGCGCGGTCCGACGCGCCGTATGCCCTCCTCGACAACAACAATGACGAACCGAACCCTCCGACGCCTTCGCCCGCTCGTGCGCGCCGCCGCGCGCGTGCTTGCCTGCGCCCCGCTGATCGGCGCGCCGCTGGCGCTGCATGCGGCCGACACCGCGGCCACCCCCGGCACCACGCCCGCCTCCGGGCGCTACGTCGTCGTCGACACCGGCCATACGCCGGCTCACCCGGGCTCCACCGGCGCGAGCGGCCGCGTCGAATACCTGTACAACCTCGATCTGTCCGCGGCGGTCGCCGAAAAGCTCGTCGCGCATGGCGACCGCGTGCTGCGCACGTCGGCCGACGGCCGCGAGATCGCGCTCGACCAGCGTTCGACGCAAGCGCCCGACGCGAACCTGTTCGTGTCGATCCATCACGACTCGATGCAGCAGCAGTTCATCGACGCGGGCCGCCAGCGCGAATTCCGCGGCTTCTCGGTGTTCGTGTCGGAACGCAATCCGCACTATGCGGAAAGCCTGCGTTGCGCGAAGGCGATCGCCGAGCGGCTGGTCGCGGCCGGCGAGCGGCCGTCGCTGTATCACGCGCAGCCGATCCGTGGCGAGAACCGCCCGCTGATCGACCCGCAACTCGGCATCCACCGCTTCGACGATCTCGTCGTGCTGCGCACCGCGCCGATTCCGGCCGTGCTCGTCGAGGCCGGCGTGATCGTCAACCCGGACGAGGAAGCACGGCTGGCGCGTCGCGAGACGATCCAGAAACTGTCCACTGCGATCGCGGGCGGGATCGACGCGTGCACGGTGCCGCAATAGTCGATGCAAAGGCCCACAGGGCCCAACGGTTTTCACCCAGTCAGGAGCATCACCATGAAAACAAAGAATCTGCTCGCATCCTGCGCGCTGCTCGCGCTTGCCGTTCCGTTCGCCGCACACGCGGCCGGCTGTGCGAAGCCGCACAGCGCATTCGACCAGGTGTACTGCAGCAGCACGCAGTTCTCTCAAACCGACCGTGACCTCAACGACGAGTACGGCCGCCTGCGCAAGCAACTGAGCAGCGATCAGCAGGCGACGCTGAAGGCCGGCCAGCTCGCGTGGTTGAAGCAACGCGATGCCCAGTGCAGCGAGACGCGCAACAACGGCTACCTTGTGGATCTCCAGTGCGCGACCGACATGACGCAGTCGCGCCTGTCGTTCCTGCGCGAGCGTGAACGCGAGTGCACGAGCACCGGTTGCGTGGCGTCGAAGCTCGGCGACTAAGGGCTTCACGCGCGCCGCGCCGCGGAGCGTTTCGCGACGCGGCGCTTCATGCGCTTGCAATCCCTGCGCCTCGGCACCGCGAAAGGAGCGGCGATGCGGCATGAATTCTCCGAAGTCCTCAACGACCTGATCGACTATTTCCTCGTCGGCGATCTTCTGCTGCTGAAGCGCTACAAGGAAACCCATAGGCTGTCGGACAACGTCGCGGCCGAGTTCACGACCGGCGACAGCGGCGACAACGCCGTGCTCGAAGGCGTCGTCATTCCGCTGGCCGGTATCGAAAACCATCCGTATACGGTCATCTTCACGCTGGACGACGGCACACCCGAACTGCTGAAGGCCGGCAGCCGCCTGCAGCATCGGCGCGGCGGGTACGTGCTGCGCGTCGAACACCGTTCGGTGATGCTTTACACGTGGCGCATTCTCGAACGCTTCAACGACGAAACGGTGAACGCGCTGCTTGCACGCTATCGCGAACCGGGCAGGCCCATGATTGAAATCGATAACGGCTGGTACGACGTCGAAATCCTCGGTGGCGAAGTGCCGCGCAACGGCTGGTTCGAGCCCGCGTTCGAGTTCGTGCTGAAGAGCACCCACGCGCCGGGCGACGCGTCGCAAGTGGATCTTGGCTACCGTTTCGCCGTCGACGGCAGTCTGGATCCGGCACAATGAATCCCGCGGGTAGCAACGCGGCAAGCGGCACACGATCTGGCGAGGCACGCATGACACCGAACACAACGACGATCGACATCCGCGCCGCCACATCTGCCGATGCGCCAGTCATCGCCGACATCCACGTTGCATCGTGGCAGGCGACCTACACGGACATCATGCCGGCGGCATTCCTCGCCGGCCTGTCGGTCGACAAGCGCACGGCCGCGTGGCGCTATGCGCTCGACGCCGGACGGCCGCGCGTCGCACTTGCGGTCACGGTCGCTGACAACGCACCGGCAGGCTGGATCGCTTATGGCCCGACACGCGACACCGACAAGGATCGTACGTGGGGAGAAATCGAAGCGATCTATCTGCACCCGTCGCATTGCGGCCAGGGGATCGGCGCAGCGCTGGTCGACCATGCATGCCGGTCGTTGCACGACCTGGGCCATACGTGGGTGTCGCTTTGGGTATTGATCAAGAACCGTCGGGCCAGGGCGTTCTACGAACGCGAAGGCTTCGTCGCCGAAGAGGACATCAAGACGTTCGAGATCGACGGGACACCGATCGAAGAGGTGCGTTATTGGCGTGCGCTACCGGGCGCGACGCACGGCAAGCCGGCAGCATCGTGATGCCGACCCGGCCCACCCCGTTTCGCTGGATTCCCGGAGCCGGGCGATCCGCTTCGGCATCGGCGAGACTGCTCGCGGCGTTTCCGCGCCCGAAAACGCCGATGGGCGAGGCGTGGTTCATGGGCGATTCGCGACGGCTATTCGCTGAGTTGCAGGACGACCTCCAGTCGATCGACATCGCGCAACTGGACACACCGCTCGAAGAAATCGTCATCGGCACGACCTCGTTCGGCCCCCGCGACGAGTGGTGGCAGTGGTATCACTACCTGCTGGCGCAACTGACGCCACGCTGCCACGAAGGGCAACACCCTGCACTGCTGGAATGGCTGATCACCGCGTTCGTTTCGCAGCATCCCGATCGCGTCTCGCCTGAACCCTATCACGGGTATCGCCGCGATGTGCTCGACACGCTCGGACAAAGCCTGATGGAACCCGAATGCTGGCCATCGGGCGCACTCGATACGGCAGCGTGCTTCAACCGGCATCACGACCGGCAATCCGGCACCGGAGGCTGGTTCAATGCGAGCGGAAAATTCTCGTCATCGATGTTCCTTTGCGTCAAATACCTGGAAACGCCCGAGATTCGCCCCTGGCTCATATCGGTCCTCGCCATCGACGATCCGCTCTGGCGCGCGCAGCTGATGATCTGGTTCGTCGGGGCGAACGAGATGCTCTGCGGCCGTGTCCGGCAGCCGTCCGAATTCAGCCGCAGCGACTATCCGCGCATCGACTGGCAGGGATCGCGCTACTTGACCGGCGCCACCGACCGCGGCGCCACGCCCCGTGATTTCATCCCTCTCGCGAATCGCGACGCAGCCGTCGACACGTTGCGATCGTTGATGACCGAAGCCACGTTCCTCGATTGGATTCAGTCGCTTGGCCGGCACGATCACGTCGAAAGCGAACTGGGCGATCTGCCGTACCGGTTCTATTCCCTCTTCGGCGCGAGCAACCGGTCTGGATAACGAAACACCGGGCGAGCGAACGAACCGGCATCTGTCGCTCCATTGCGCATCGCGCGCCAAGACGGCGTCACCATCGTCACGAAAGGCTCGTCCCCCAATCCGCCAGCCGCGCCTGCATCATCTGCAACAACTCGCGGATCTTCGCATTGACCGAATTCCGGCTCGCATAAGCGGCATGCAGTTCCAGCGGCGCAGGCGTCATCTCCAGCGGCACGCGCACGAGCCGCCCGGCGGCCAGCTCGGCCGCGCACCCGCGTTCGACGAGAATCGCGAAGCCGATCCCGTTCACGGCCGCCAGCCCCGCCATCTCGCCGCTGTTGACGCGATACCGGCTCGCGACCGGAATCCTGTGAATCCGCCCGTCGCCGTCGGCAAACTGCCACGGCTGCCCCTTCAGCGTGCTCAAGGTCGTGATGCACGGCAATTGCCTGAGCTGCTCCGTCCGAGTCGGCATGCCCGTGCGTTCGATCAGCGACGGCGCGGCCACGACAACGCTCGGCAAGCTCACGAGCGGCCTGACGACGAATGCACTGTCATCCAGCTTGCCGCGATTGACGATGATCGACAGGTCGATATCGTCGCGCAACGTCGAGACGCCTGCGAGGCTCGTATCGCAATCGATTTCGACACGCGGATGGCGGCTCGCGAATTCCGCGACGATCGGCCCGAGCATGCGCGGCCCGATTTCGCCGGGCACGCAGAGCTTCAGCACACCGCGCAGTTCCGTCTGCTGCGAGGTCAGTTCGAACTCGGCCTGCGTCAGCGCATCGAGCATCGGTCGCGCGCGCTCGTGCAGCAAACGCCCGGCCTCGGTCATGCGCAGGTGTCGCGTGCTGCGCTCGAGCAGGCGCACGCCGAGCCTCGACTCCAGTTGCGCCACATGACGACTCACGTTGGAACCCGGCATCGCGAGCACGCGCGCGGCGCCGGCAAAGCTGCCTTCGTCGACGACCGACACGAACACACGCACCGCGTTCAGATCCAGCTTGCTCCGCATCATTAGCCCATTTGAGGTATCAAAGCGTGCCGATTTTCACGGCTTATCCCGCCAGAGACCATAATTTACGATGCTCATCCCGTCAATGCGACGCCGATGCGCGAACCCGCGACCCGGCGAGCGCACGCACGACACATGGAAGGAGCATGATGGAAATCGCCATTCTGGGCGCCGGTGTTGCCGGCATGAGCACCGCACTCGCACTCGCCGGGCGCGGCCACCGGATCCGGTTGTACGAACGCCGGCCGTCGGAATCAACGATGGGCGCAGGCGTCGTGCTGTGGCCGAATGCCGGCTTCGTGCTCGCACAACTCGGCCTGCTGCCGGACATCGTCGAGGCTGGCGGCCACCTGCATGCGATGCGGCGCATCGACCGGCACGGCACCCCGCTGAAGGTCACAGATATCCGCGAACTCGACCGCCGCATGGGTTTCCCGACGTATTCGATCCTGCGGCGCGACCTGCAGGCCGTGCTGGCACGGCACCTCGCCGCGCGCGGTATCGACGTCCGCTTCGGCCACGGTGCGACGGCCATCGAAACCGGAACGGACGGCCGCGCCGTCGTTCGCTTCGACAACGGCACGGAGATCGCGCCCGATCTCGTGATCGGCGCTGACGGCCGCATGAACTCCGTTGCGCGACGCTACGTGGTCGGCCACAACACACCCGTCTACCAGGGATTCGTCAACTGGATCGGTATCGCGCAGAGCGATGCGCCGCTGGTCGACGAGGCGTCGATATTCGACTACTGGGGCGTGCGCGAGCGTTTCGGCATCGTCGCGCTGGACCGGCATCGGATGTACTGGGCGGCGGCATGGCCCGAAACCGATCCGGGCGAGGAGACGGAAAGCGATCCGGCAGCGATGCTGGAACAGCGCTTCGCTACGTGGCCGGCACCCGTCGTGAACGTGATACGTGCGACACCGTCGGACACGATCGCGAAGATCCGCGTGCACGATCTCGATCCGGTCGACGTGTGGCACCGCGGCAACGTGCTGATGATCGGCGACGCTGCGCACGCACCGCTACCGACCTCCGGACAAGGCGCTTGCCAGGCGCTCGAGGATGCTTGGCATCTTGCCCGTTGTCTCGACGAGCACGGAGCAGGCAACGACAGCGACCTCGATGCAGCGCTTGCGTCCTTCACGATGCTGCGCCGCCCGAAAACCGCGGCCATCACCGAGCGTGCGCGCGATTTCGCGCACCTGCTATTCGGCGACGGCGTGAACGAAAGCGCTCGACAACAGATCGATCCGTTAGCGGAAATCGAGGCCCTGACGAACGCGTGGGGCGCGCACCTGCCGATGGCGCAGGTGCGCGGACGATAAGACGCGCGAGCGGCGGCATCCGCTTACAAAAACCACCGATACTCCCGCGCGCCGATTTCATTGCGAAAATCCAGCTCTTCCTGCCGCTTGTTCTCGCAATACACCATCACGAACTCGCTGCCGAGCCCTTCGCGCACGGCTGGATGATCCTGCATTGCCGCGACGGCCGACAGCATCTCCTTCGGGAAATCGATCCCGCTGCCACGATCCTCGTTGAGCGGCGCGATCGGCTCGAGCTTCGCGTCGAGCCCGTGCTCCATCCCGGTGAGAATCGCCGCGAGTACCAGATACGGGTTCGCGTCCGCACTCGCGAGCCGGTGCTCGATCCGCAGGTTGCGCGCATCCGACTCGGGAATCCGGATGCACGCATCGCGATCCTCGAAGCCCCAGCTCGCGCGGCTCGCCGCGTTCACCATCGATCCGTAACGCCGGAACGCGTTGTGATTCGGCGCGAACACGGGCATGCAGTGCGGCAGCACCGCGAGGCATCCGGCCACCGCGTGCCGCAGCGGCCGCTGCCCGTCCGCCGCGAGCAGGTTGCGCCCTGCATCGTCGTACAGGCTCACGTGCACGTGCATCCCGCTGCCCGGCGCATGCAGGTACGGCTTGCCCATGAAGCTCGCGCGATAGCCGTGCTGCAACGCGACACCGCGCGTGCTGCGGCAGAACAGCGCCGACCAGTCGGCCGCGCGCAACGCATCGTCGGTGTGACCGAAATTGATCTCGAACTGGCCGGGACCGAGCTCGGCCGTGATCACCGTCGCATCGACGCCCTGCTCGCACGCGGCCTCGACCATCTCGTGCAGCACGTCGGAGAAGCGCGACAGGCGTTCGATATGCATGTTCGGCTGATCGTCGCGGTCGTCGCTCAGGCGGTCGCGCGGATACTGCGGCATCCCTTCCGCGAGCTGCGCGGCGAACAGGTAGAACTCGAGCTCGAATGCGACGACGGGCCGGATGCCCCGCGCCGCGAAACGCCGCAGCACGCGCGCGAGCACCTCGCGCGGCTCGAACTCGATCGGTGCGTCGGTACCGTCGGAGCTGATCAACATCTGCGCGAGCGGCTGCCGCTCCCAGCGCACGGGCTTCAGCGTGCCGGGAATCAGCCGGCGCGGCGCGTCCGGGTCGCCGTCGTTGAAGCAGTAGTCGCCGATCTTGTAGAGGCCGCCCTGGGTGCCGAGCAGGATGCAGTTTTGCGGCAGCTTCAGCAGCGAACCAGCCGCCACCTTTTCGAGCGCGTCGATCGGGTAGCGCTTGCCGTAGAAATGCCCGGGCAGGTCGAGGCAGATCAGGTCGACATAACGGATCTCGGGGTGCGCCTGCCGGAATGCGCGGACTTCATCGACCAGCGCGGGAACGACGTCAGCCATGTCTCATCCTTTCCATGTCTTGTATGAAGGTGCCGCAGCGCGGCGAACCGGACTCATGCGGCACGCACGACATCGCATGCCGCTTACAGATCAGGACTGCAAACAACAACCCCGGCGCGGCTTCTCCCCCGACCGCCCGCCCCGCCGACAACTCAGGTGAAAACCCAGATCACGCGCGTCGGCGCGTCGGTCAGGTTGGCGTAACGGAACCGCTTGTGCGCGGGAAGCTGGAATGCGTCGTTCGGGCCGAGCGTGACGGGTGTGTCGTCGCCGTCGACCCATATCGTCAGTTCTCCTTCGAGCACGAAACCGCCCTGCTCGTCGCTGTCGTCGACGGGCCGCTCGCCGCTGCTCGCGCCCGGCGCCAGATGGCTCTCGAGGATCGAGAAGCGCGAGCGCATGTTCGGCGACACGAGGATGTCGGTAATGCCGGCCGCGTAGTACACGGTGCGCCGCTCGTCGGGCCGCGTGACCCACGGCACGCTGCGCGGCTTGCTCAGGCTGTAGAAATAGGTGGTCGGCACGCCGAGCGCCTCGCCGATCGCGGTGAGATCCGCCACCGTCGGGCGCGACAGCCCGCGCTCGACCTGCGACAGAAAACCGACCGAGCGGCCGATCCGTTCCGCGAGATCGTTGAGCGTGACCTTGCGATGCTTGCGCAGGTCGCGGATCAGGATCGCCAGGCTTTCTATCTCTTCCTGTTCATTCATGGTGGGTTCCGGTGCAGTCAGACGGTATCGCGCAAACGGTACCAGGCCTTGCCGATCGCTTCCAGCGGCGCGGCGAGCCGGTCGCCGCCGGGGAAGCGCGGATTGCGGATGCGCTGGTACTGCGCGAGCAGGCGTTCGTCGCCGAGCACCGCGTCGGCCACCGCACGCGCGCCCGCGAGCGTCGGCAGCACGCCGTGCCCCGAGAAGCCCTGCAGCCAGAAACGCTGCCCGTGGCGGCCGATGTCCGGCGTGCGACGCATGCTGATGTCGATATGGCCGCCCCACGCGTAATCGAGCGGCACGCCGGCCAGTTGCGGAAACACGCGTTCGAGGTGCGGGCGCGTGGCCGCCGCGATATCGGCCGGAATGCCGCCGAGATACGTGCAGCCGCCGCCGAACAACAGCCGGTTGTCGGGGCTCAGGCGGAAATAGTCGGGCACGAACTGGTTGTCGATCACGCAACTGTTCTGCGGCAGCAGCGAACGCGCGACGTCGGGCGCAAGCGGCGCGGTCGCGACCTGGTACGTGCCGACCGGCAGCAGCCGGCGCGCGAGGTCGCGATCGAGCCGGTCGACATACGCGTTGCAGGCCAGCACGAGCACATCGGCGCGCACTTCGCCGCGCGCCGTGCGGGCAATGTGGCCGCCCGCCGTTTCGCGGCAGTCGAGCACGCGGCTCTGCTCGAAGATGCGGCCGCCCGTGCGTTCGATCGTCTGCGCGAGGCCGAGCGCGAGCTTCAACGGGTTCAGGTGGCCGGCCTCGGGGTCGTGAAGCGCCGCGAGATAGCGCGAGCCACCGATCCATTCCGGCATGTCGGCCCGCTCGATCACGCGCAGCCGGTCGTAGCCCCAGCGCTCGGCCGCTTCGTCGCGCGCCTGCGCGAGCATCGCGACGCGCCGCGGCCGCACCGCCGCCCACAGGCTGCCGGGCCGGTAGTCGATATCGAAACCGTGCCGCGCGGGCAATTCGCGCACCTCGGCCGCGGCCCAGCGCATGCTGTCCCACAGCAGGCGCGCGCCGTCACGGCCGAGCGAATCCTCGAGCGGCTGCATGTCGCACGACCAGCCGAGCAGCGCCTGCCCGCCGTTGCGGCCCGATGCGGCCCACGCGACGCGGCTCGCCTCCAGCATGACGACGCGCTTGCCGGCGAGCGCGAGACGCAACGCCGTGTGCAGTCCGCTGAAACCCGCGCCGACAACCAGCACATCGGCGTCGATGCGCTCGTCCAGCTCCGGACGATGCGGGATCGGCGCCGGGTAGGTGCCGGCGTAGTAGCTTGCGACGTGACGGTCGGACTGCACGAACATGCGGACTCCCGTGAAATTTACGCCAATGAATTTCATGAAAAACTAGCATGCCAATTTCACGAGGGCAAGCGGACGGAAAAGCGACGTATTGATCTGATGAATCGAAGCTGTGCCGTTGGTCAGTCGAGTTAGCTGAGGATTCGCGGCCCGGGCAGACTCAGCCATCGCGGAAATGGATTTTCGTGAAGGCCGTCAAGATCGATGGCGCTCCAGGTCGGGTGGGTTCGGGCTTCCATCCTCGATCGCCGTTGACGGAAAGCCCGGCCGGCCAGTCACCGGCCGCACGCACCGGCCTTGCCGATGGTGCGGAAGCCGGAAACATCGGCTCGAAAAGCGCCCTCGCCCGCGGCGTCAGGCTTGCCGGAGGCACACAGCATGTCCGCCCCGCCGACGAGCACCTTGCCGCCGACGGCCGCGCCTGTCCGCGCCACCGCATCGTCGCGCCCGATCTCCCGGTCGCAGCCAGGGACGAAGCCGAACCGTGTCAGTTCTCCCAGACCACCGCCTGCCCCAGCGTTTCCCACTGCCCGGCGTGCGGCATGTAGTGCGCCTCGATTGCGCTTCGCCGGATCTTCAGTGTCGGCGTCAGCATCGCGTTCTCGACGGTCCATGCTTCCTTGACCACGACGACATACTGGAGCCGTTCATGGTGTTCGACGACGTCGTTGATGCGTTCGCGCAGCGCAGCAATCTCGCCGGTCAGCACCGTTCGATCGAACGTACCTGCCGCGATCGACGCGCACGTCTCGGGGGAAAGCTGCAGCAGCGCGAAAGGCATCGCGCAACCCGCGCCCGCCACGCAAGCGGCGTCGACGCCTCGCAGGCCGAGCAGTTTCTGCTCGATCGGCTGGGGGGCGACGTACTTTCCTTTGGCAGTCTTGAAGATGTCCTTGACCCGCCCGGTGATCGTGAGGAAGCCGTCGGCATCGATCCTGCCGACGTCGCCCGTGCGAAAGAATCCGTCCGGCGTGGTCAGCGCTGCGGTCAGCTCGGGCTGCCGGTAGTAGCCGAGCATCTGCCCGGCGCTCCTGATTTCAATCTCGCCATTCCCGGCAATGCGCGCCTCGACGCCGGCGTACGGTTGACCGACCGTACCGGCACGCACATGCCCCGGACGGTTCAAGTGGAGCAGTCCGCATTCGCTCATCCCGTAGCCGTCGAGCAGTTCCAGTCCGAGACCGCGATACCAGCGCATCAGATGCCCGGGCATCGGCGCCGTTCCGGTCACCACGATGCGCGCCCGATCGAGCCCGAGCTCGCGCAGAATCCTGCCCTTGATCCGCGCGCCGACCCATGGCAGCGCAAACAGGCTCGCCTGCATCGGGCCGGGGATCTTTTCGCCGATGCGCTGGTGGAACTTGTTCCACAGCCGCGGCACCGACAGGAAGATCGTCGGCCTTGCGCGCTTCACGTCGTCGGTGAACGTCGCCAGCGAATTCGCAAAGAACACCCGATACCCGAACGCGAGCGACGCAGCTTCGACGACGGCACGCTCGGCCAGGTGCGCCAGCGGCAGGTAGGAAAATCCGCGCTCGTCCGACGTGAGGTTGAACGCCTCGATATGCTGGATCGTCAGGAACAGCATGGCCATGCTGGCGTGCGAGTGCATCACGCCTTTCGGCTCGCCGGTCGAGCCCGACGTATAGATGATCGTGCACAGTTCGTCGCCTGGCGGCCGTCGCACGGCGACGAGCGGCGCATGCTGCGCCGCAACCTCTTCCCATTGCGGAAACGCGTCGTGCGGCGCAAGCGGCAAGCCGAGCATCGGCAGGTCGAGCGGGAGTTGCGCGCGGATGTTCGGCCAGTTGTCGCTGACACCGTCGAGCTTGCCGAGAATCAGCAGTTTCGCGTCGCTGTGATCCAGCACGTACCGCACGGATTCCGCACTGAAGGTCGGATACAACGGCACGCTGACCATGCCGGCGAGCATGATCGCGAGATCGGCCATGATCCAGTGCGCGCTGTTCTTGCCGAGCAGCGCGATGCGGCTGCCTGCGGGAAGACCGAGCGACACGAGGTAAGCGGCCCCGCGTCGCGCCTGATCGCCGACCGTTCCCCACGTGTAGTCGACGACGGTGCCGTCCGGATAGGGCTGGGTGAGATACACGTCGTCGCGCCGCTCGGCTTCCCATTTGGCGAAGCGGTCCAGCAGGGTCGCATTGTCCGGAATGATCATCGAAGACCTCGCTCACGGGCTTCATGATTCGCGCCGATCGTCTGGATCGACCGAACAGCGGCCTGCGCACGACAGGTCGCCATTCGCGCGCGGCCCATATCGTCCCGGCCGGCCGGTCGGGATGGCATGCCGCGATCGAGCGGGGCCCCGGCCGAGAATGCGGGCGCAATCAGGATGGAAACGGCACGGAGCATCCGACGCGGCGCGCGGCGTCAGTATCGAACGCAAATCGCGTACCAATGCCGTCGAACGGCCGTCCGGCAACGGCCCGGACAAATGCCTTGCCGCGGCGCGCGTGGCGAAACCGCAAGAAGTGTTACGCCGATGAAACATCGCGAATCTGCCGACCGATCGGCCCGCCTATGACGCGTCACGGGCGGCCTGCACCGGTCGGTCATTTTTCCTGCGTGCCACCCGGCCTGAATTTTTACGCTTGTAAAAATTTTGGCCAGAGAGAATGACGCGCTGAAACAGAAAGAGAAACAGCACGTTCTCTGCCCATGCACGGCCCCGCCAACCCTTTCAGACCCAACCCGATCGCTCACGGGAGACAAGATGTCCACGAACCAGGATGCACGCCCGACAGCCGAGTCGAACCACGGTGAATTCGCGCTGAGCGAAGTCCCGCTCGAGAAACGCACCGGCTTTCTGTCCATCACGATGGTGTTGCTGAGCTTCACGTTCTTCACCGGGACGATGTTCGCCGGCGGCAAGATCGGCGTCGCCTTCGACGTCGTCAGCATGATCCGGATCGCCGTGATCGGTAACCTGCTGCTCGCCGCCTACGCGGCATCGCTCGCGCTGATCGCCGCGCGCAGCGGCCTGAATGCGGTGCTGATGGGGCGCTTCTGCTTCGGCGAAGTCGGCAGCAAGCTGTCCGATTTCCTGCTCGGCTTCGCGGAGCTCGGCTGGTACGCGTGGGGCACCGCGACGGTCGCCATCGTGCTGGTCAAGCTGCTGGGCTGGCCCGCGTCGGTGACCACGCCGTTGATGATCCTGTTCGGCTTCGGATTCTCGATCACGGCCATCATCGGCTATCGCGGCATGGACGTGCTGTCGCGCGTCTCCGTGCCGTTGATGTTCGTACTGCTGATGACGTCGATGTGGATCGCCACCCGCGATATCGGCGGGTGGGCCGGTCTCAGGCACGTCGTGCCGTCTCATCCGATGCCGTTCTCGGCCGCGGTGACGATGGTCATCGGCACCTTCGCGAGCGGCGCCACGCAGGCGACCAACTGGACGCGCCTCGCCCGCAGCGCACGCAGCGCCGTGTCGGCCAGCATGATCGGGTTCTTCTTCGGCAACGGCCTGATGATCATCGCGGGCGCGTACTGCGCGATCGTCTATCAGCAGGCCGACATCGTCGAGGTGATGATGCTGCAGGGCCTGTCGATCGCGGCGGTCGTGATGCTGTGCCTGAATCTCTGGACCATCCAGGGGCCGACGATGTACAACGTGGCGGCCGCCGGCTGCCACCTGCTGCGCACCGAACGGCGCCGCACGCTCGTCCTCGTGGGCGCGGCGATCGGCATCGTGCTCGCGGTCGGCGGGATGTACGAACTGCTGATTCCGTTCCTCGTGCTGCTCGGCTCGATCATTCCGCCCGTCGGCGGCGTGATCATGGCGGACTACTGGTACCGCCATCGCGGCGCCTACCCGTCGCTCGCCACCGCCCGCCTGCCGCGCTTCAACCTGGTCGGCCTGGCCGCCTATGCGATCGGTGCGATACTCGCCTACACGTCACCGTGGATCGCGCCGATCGTCGGCATCGCGGCGTCCGCCGCCGCCTACATCGTGCTGCTGCAGGTTGCCCGCGCGTTCTCGCGCGAACCGTCCGTCCAGGGCGAATGATTCCGCTGCGCGCCCTCCCGGCCCCACTCGAACGACAGGAACCCACATGAAAATCATCAACGCCAGCTTGCGCGGCCGTAGCGGCCTCTTCACGATCGACCTCGATGCGGACACGATCCGCGCGATCGACCTCCAGCCGTCGCCGCTGACGCCGCAAGGGAACGACGTCATCGATGCCGGCAGCAACCTCGTCATCCCGCCGCTGGTCGAGCCGCATATCCATCTCGACGCCACGCTGACCGCCGGCGACCCCGAATGGAACATGAGCGGCACGCTGTTCGAAGGCATCGAGCGATGGGGCCAGCGCAAGGCCACGATCACGCACGACGATACGAAAGCCCGCGCACACACGACGATCGGGATGCTGCGCGACAACGGCATCCAGCACGTGCGCACGCACGTGGACGTCACCGATCCCACGCTCGCCGCGTTGAAGGCGATGCTCGAAGTCAGGGAAGAGGCGCGCGATCTCATCGACCTGCAGATCGTCGCGTTTCCGCAGGAAGGCATCGAATCGTTCGACAACGGCCGCGCGTTGATGGAACGCGCGATCGACATGGGCGCCGACGTCGTCGGCGGCATCCCGCATTTCGAGAACACGCGCGACCAGGGCGTGAGCTCCATCAAGTTCCTGATGGATCTCGCGGAGCGCACGGGCTGCCTCGTCGATGTCCATTGCGACGAAACCGACGATCCGCAATCGCGCTTCCTGGAAGTGCTCGCCGAGGAAGCGCGGGTACGCGGGATGGGCAAGCGCGTCACCGCGAGCCACACGACGGCGATGGGCTCGTACGACAACGCCTATTGCTCGAAGCTGTTCCGGCTGCTGAAGCGCTCGGAGATTCATTTCATTTCGTGTCCGACCGAAAGCATCCACCTGCAGGGGCGTTTCGACACCTATCCGAAACGGCGCGGCATCACGCGTGTGGCGGAGCTCGACCGTGCCGGCATCAACGTGTGCTTCGGACAGGACTCGATCAAGGACCCGTGGTATCCGGTCGGCAACGGCAACATCCTGCGCATTCTCGACGTCGGCCTGCACGTGTGCCACATGCTCGGTTACGAAGACCTGCAGCGCTGCCTCGATTTCGTCACCGAGCACAGCGCGAATGCGATGTCCCTCGGCGACCGGTACGGCATCGCCGTCGGGCGGCCGGCCAATCTGCTGATCCTCGACGCCGATTGCGACTATGAAGTGATTCGCAAGCAGGCCAGGGTACGTACGTCGCTGCGCGGCGGGAAGGTCATCATGCAACGCGCGCCGGAACACATCACCTACCCCGCAGCGACCGCGCGTTGAGCGGGCGGCGGCTCCGGCCCGACGTGCCGGTGGAGGATCGAGCGATGAACCCGTCCGGGCCGACTGCAGAACCGCCCGCCCGGCCTCCCGGCCGCCGGGAAGCGCTGCGCGACACCCTCGAGGCGGCCATTCTCGCCGCCGCCGAGGAAGCGTTTTCCACGTATGGATTCGAGGGGAGCTCCGTTGCGGCGATCGCGGCGGCCGCCGGCTTGTCGAAGCAGAACCTGATGTACTACTTCCCGACGAAGCTGGCGCTCTACCAACGCGTGCTGGACGACGTCTTGCGGGACTGGCTAGGCAGGATGCGGGAGTTTGCGGCGCCCGACCGCGAGCCGGCGGAAGCGATGTCGGCCTATATCCGCGCCAAACTCGAATTCTCCAGAAACCGCCCGCACGGATCGCGGGTGTTCGCGCTGGAGATCATCGGCGGCGCGAAGACTTACGGAAAGGAGATCCGCAAGCAACTGATCCCGGTGCTGCGCGACGACATCCGGGTGCTCGAACGCTGGATCGACGAAGGCAAGGTCAGGCAGGTCGATGCCGAGCACCTGTTCTTCCTGATCTGGGCAGCGACGCAGTCGTATGCGGATTTCGCGTCGCAGATGCTGCTGGTGCTCGGCAAGCGCGCGCTGGGGAACGACGATTTCGATGCGGCCTATCGCACGATCTCGGATCTGGTGCTCAGGGCGCTGATCACCGAAAACGGAACGGCGGCTTGACCGATCAACCGCCTCGGTTGCCGCTCATGCAGCGCAACCGGGCGCCATCAGCGGAAGCCGGGGCAATGCGGGATGAAGTCGCAACGATGCACGCTTCGTTGCCATTGGACTCGCCGCTCGCTTCACGCCAGTACGCCCGGGAACCGCCGGTCAGTCGTTGTGCTTGTAGCGCTTCTTTTTCTTGTGCTTGTTGCCGTGGTAATGATCGTCGGAGCGCGAGTTGTTGCGCGACACGTGGCCGCCCAGCGCCGCACCCGCGCCGCCGCCCACGGCTGCGCCGACGAGGCCGCCCGCCGTACCGCCCATCGCGTTGCCCGCCGCGGTGCCTGCGCCGCCGCCCAGTGCGCCGCCGACGATGGCGCCCGTGCGTTCGCGCTTGTTCGACGTTACCGCGCCGCCTGCGCCGCCGCCCACCGCCCCGCCGATAACGGCGCCCGTGCTCCCGCCGACAGCGTGACCCACCGCCGCGCCCGCGACACCGCCGAGCGCGCCGCCCAGTGCGTTGTTCGTGTCACCTGCAACGGCAGGCGCCGAGACCGCCACCATTGCGCCGACCATCACTGCCATTCCGGCGAATTTCTTCAGCATCTGTCTGTCCTCACTGCATTTCGAGATATCGATGGGCGAATTTAGCACCTTTCAGGAAAGCCTATCGTAATGAAGCGTTAAATCCGGCCTTTCCATACCTATCTCCCACGTGACCGGACATGCGTCGTTCGGGGCTCGCCGCCAGGATTGCAATCAGCGCGGCAGCCATCGACGGGCCGCGCAAGATCGCATCGACACAACGCGACATACACCGCATCGCGCTGAACTCCCTGCATTCCGCGATCCTGCATTACCATCGAGCGTCCGCCGCGCCTGCCCGCTTCCGGCAAGCGAGCCTCCAGCCACCTCCCCGTTCCCGCACCCATGCTCGCTCTCGTCATCCTCGCCGGCCTGTGGGCCGGACTGCAGAACACCCTCGCCGGCGGCGGCTCGTTCGTCACGCTGCCCGCGCTGATCGTGTCGGGCATGTCGCCGCTCGCGGCGAACATCACGTCGACGGTCGCGCTGTTTCCCGCGCAGGTCACGACCGGCTGGGCGAGCCGCAACATGGTGCGCGGCGTCGGCAAGCTGTCGTTTCGCGCGATGTTCGTGATCAGCGTCGTCGGCGGCGCGCTCGGCGGGCTGCTGTTGCTGAAAACCCCTTCATCGATCTTCTCGCGCCTCGTGCCGTGGCTCGTGCTGTTCGCGACGGTCGTGTTCGCGTGGGGCAGCTTCTTCCGCAAGCCGAGCGAAGGCACGGCCCACCTCGGCACTGTCCCCGCCGCGTTCTCGCAATTCATGATCGCGATCTACGGCGGCTACTTCGGCGGCGGGCTCGGCTTCCTGATGATGGCCGTGCTGACGATGGCGGGCCTGTCGCCGCGTCACGCGATGTCGACGAAGAACGCGCTCGCGGGCGTGATGAACGCATCGGCCGTCGTGCTGTTCCTGACGTCGCCGCACCTGCACTGGGGCAAGGCGCTCGCGCTCGGCGGCGGCGCGATCGTCGGCGGGCTTGTCGGCACGTGGGCGCTGCATCGCGTGAACGAACGCGTGCTGCGCATCGGGATCGTCTGCATCGGCGCGGTGCTGACCGTCGGGTTGTTCGTCAAACCGATCTGACCCACGCTCGCCGCCGCTTTCGCGGCGGCAATTGATGAGCAAACCGCAAGACGTCTTTCGCATATCTCGTTTGCCGTGACGGCGGTGTCCGCCCACAATCCGGGGTTGCCGTCGTCATCGCCCTCTCGCGGGCACCGACCGGCACTTCGCGGCCGCCATTCCGACTCACCGCCGGCGGCCCGGCACATCGCGTCACACACGCTCCCTCGACATCGGCGCCCCATGCGGCGGCAGAACGTTGCCGCCGCGCCGCCCGATGCGTTCCCGGCCAACAATAACTAGAGGTAGGAGATGCAGGACAACTCGTTGAGGCAAAGCCTCAAGCAACGGCACATCACGATGATCGCGCTTGGCGGCGTGATCGGCGCGGGCCTGTTCGTCGGCTCCGGCGCCATCATCTCGACCGCCGGCCCGGCGGCGATCCTGTCGTACCTGATCGGTGGCGTGATCGTCACGCTGGTCATGTTCATGCTCGGCGAAATGGCATCCCGCAATCCCGACAGCGGCTCGTTCTCCACCTACGCGAGCAGCTATCTCGGCGAATGGGCCGGCTTCGCGGTCGGCTGGCTGTACTGGTTCAAGTCGATGATGACGATCACCGTCGAGGCGATCCTGCTCGGCGCGATCCTCAACGATTTCCTGCCGTGGCTGCCGATCTGGGGCGGTGCACTGTTCATGCTCGTCACGCTGATCGCGAGCAACGCGTATTCGGTGCGCTCGTTCGGCGAAGCCGAATACTGGCTGTCGTTCGCGAAGGTCGCGACAATCATCGTGTTCATGGCGCTCGGCGCATCGATCCTGCTCGGCTTCCAGCCGCGCATTCCGGCGCCCGGACTCGTGAACCTCACGGATCACGGCGGCTTCATGCCGAACGGCATTTCGCCGGTGCTCGCCGGCGTGATGGTCGTGATCTTCTCGCTCGGCGGCAGCGAAATCGCCGCTGTGGCGGCAGGGGAATCCGAAAACCCGAGCAAGAACGTGATCCGCGCGATCAAGAGCGTGATCGTGCGCGTGATGGTGTTCTACGTCGGCTCGGTGTCGATCCTGATCCTGTGCATGCCATGGACGGACAAGGCCAACCTGAAATCGCCGTACGTGTCGCTGTTCGGCATGGCGGGCTTCACGGGCGCGGCCGTCGCGATGAAGATCGTGCTGTTCGTGTCGTTCATGTCGGTGATGAACTCGTTCCTGTTCTCGAACTCGCGCATGCTGTTCTCGCTCAGCCAGCGCGGTCACGCGCCCGCGATGTTCGGCCGCACGAACGCGAAAGGCGTGCCGATGAACGCGCTCGTGCTGTGCCTCGCGATCTGCGTGTCGATCCTCGGCATTCACTTCGTGAGCGGCGGCGACCTGTTCCTGATGCTCGCGAAGAGCAGCGGCGCGTTCGTGATGATCGTGTGGATCTTCATCATCGTCGCGCACTTCGCGATGCGCCGGCAGACGAAGCACGAGCAACGCGACCCGGCGGCGTTCCGCGCGTGGTTCTATCCGGTGTCGAACTGGGTCGCGCTGCTGGCGCTCGTCGCGGTGCTCGGGTCGCAGGCGTTCAACCCGGATTCGCGCTTCCAGTTCTGGTTCACGGTATCGACGGCGCTCGCGATCGTCGCGGCGTATTTCCTGCGCCGCAAACCGGCGCAACTCGGCGACACGGCAGGCGCGAAGCTGCGCTGACCGTTGCCTTCGAAGGGCGGGCGGCTGACGGGCCTGCCGCCGCTTAGTCGCTTGGTCGCTTGGTCGCTTGGTTGCTTGGCTGCTTGGCTGCTTGGCTGCTTGGCTGCTTGGCTGCTTGGCTGCTTGGCTGCTTGGCTGCTTGGCTGCTTGGCTGCTTGGCTGCTTGGCTGCTTGGCTGCTTGGCTGCTTGGCTGCTTGGCTGCTGGCCGCTGGCCGCTGGCCGCTGGCTGCTGGCTGCTGGCTGCTTGGCCGCTGGCTGCTTGGCCGCTCAGCGGCTTGACTGCTCAGCCGAACGGCCGCACGCCGATCAGCCAGCCGTGCAGGAACAGTGCGAAGACGGCCCACACGACGAGCCCGGCCACGATCGCCACGACGTCACCCGACAGCCTGCCCGCCGGATAGCGAACGCCTTCGCGACGGTCACGCGCGCGCCACACGACGAAATCGACGAGCGACCAGACGAAGAAGGCCCCGAACAGCACGACGGCATGCAGCGTGCCGTTCGCGAGCAGGTGCGCGATTGCCCATACCGCCACGCCGGCCACCATCGGATGGCCGACGAGCGTCTTGATGCGGTTGCCGGGCACGTAGGAGGCGGCGATCAGCACGAACGCGATCGCGGTCAGCATGCCGGTGAGGTGGCGCACACCGACGGGCGACACCCACAGCAGCGTCGCGCCCTGGCGCGCCATGCCGTAACCCCAGATGATCAACACGAAGCCGATGATCGATGCGATCGAATAGGGGGCCTTCCAGCCTTTCTCGCCGATTCGCTCGATCGTCGCCGACCGCCAGCCGTCCGCGACGATCCGGATCGAGTGCACACCGAGGAAGATCGCTAAACCGAGAATCAGGACGAGCATCGGTTGTCTCCGTCTGGAATGATGGGTGGGGAAGCGTCCCGCGCGGCGTACGATGCGCCGTTCGCGGGGCCGGCGGCGAGGCCGGTGCGGGTCACGCCAGACACGGGTGCAACCCGCGCCGATCATAAACGCCGGGGCCGCCGTTGTGAAGCACGGGGGATGTGCGGTGCGGCAAGCCGGATGTTTTTGCGCACCTGTGCCGATGCGCCGCCGGGCACCAACCACGCGCCGCGCGAATCGCCCCGACACATTCGAGATCGAAAGAAAGGAAAGCGAAATTCGCGAAGCTGTCGCTTCGCTCGATCGGTATCAAGCTTGCTTGCGCTTCGCCGGTGGTTTTGCTGCTGGTTTCGCTGCCGGTTTCGCTGCTCGCTTCGCTACCGGTTTCGCCGCAGGCTTCGCTGCCGGTTTCGCTGCTCGCTTCGCTACCGATTTCGCCACCGGTTTCGCCACCGGTTTCGTTGCCGGTTTCGTTGCCGGTTTCGTTGCCGGTTTCGCCGCCAGTTTCGCTGCCGGTTTCGCCGCAGGCTTCGCCGCCCGTTTCGCCGCTCGCTTCGCCGCCGATTTCGCCGCCGGTTTCACTTCCGCCGCCGGTTTCACTTCCGCCACCGGTTTCGCCGCCGCCCGCGCCTTGCGCTTCGGCGGCCCCGCCAGCAACGCCGCGCGATACGCGCTGCGGCACCAGTCGAACAGCGCGCCCGCATCCTCGAGCACGTCGGCCGGTGTTTCGTAGTAGCCCTCGAGCGTGACGGTACGCGTGGGCCTCACATACGAGAACCCCCCCATCCCCGCCGCGACGAACGCCGAACGGTTCACGTCGTCGACTCGCAGGAACAGCGACCCGCGCGACATGAAGCCGAACATCACGCCATCGAGCCGCATCGCCGCCCCGCTGAAGAACCGCGTGACCTCGACCTTGCCGAGCGGCGCGAGCTGATACGCGATCTCCTCGCCGTGCGCCTTCTCCGACTGCCAGCTCATGCGCGCTCCGTGCAGCGCTGCGTCCACGCGTCGAGCGCCGCGTCGTCGAAGCCGACCGCCGCCGCGCTCTCGCGAATCTGCCGCCACGTCGCCCGGTCGACCGGAATACCGCCGGCACCGCGCGCCGCGCGGCTCGCCTCTTCCGGCTCGCCAGGCACCTGCACCGGCGCATCGCCGGCCTGCGGCGACGCCTTGGCCCATGCGACGAACGCATCGGCTTCACGCTCTGCATCGGCCGCATCGAACGCTTTCGGATCGATCAGCACCGACAGCATCCCGTTGACGATCGCGCTCGTCTTCTGCAGCGTGTCGCCATAAGTCGTATGCCCGCCGACGAGCGCACCACCGAAAATCTCGCACATCGCTGCCAGCGCGTACCCCTTGTGCAGCCCGAACGGCAGCAGCGCACCGAACGGCTGCTCGTGCATCACGGCCGGATCGTCGGTCGGCTGGCCGCGATGGTCGATCAGCGACCCGGCCGGCACGCGCTTGCCCTGGTTGTACGCGACGCGCGTCTTGCCGTACGCGATCGCGCTCGTCGCGAAATCGAGCAGCAGCAGCGGCCTGCCCGCACGCGGATACGCGGCGCAGAACGGATTCGTGCCGAAACGCGGATCGGCGCCGTGCAGCGGCGCGACCAGCAGGTCGCCCGGCACGTTGACGAAATGGAACGACACGAGCCCCGCGCGCGCGCACTGCTCGGCCCAGTGCCCGATGCGGCCGAGATGATGCACGTCGCGCAGCCCGATCGCGCAGATGCCCATGCGCCGCGCACGCTCGATCCCTTCGACCATCGCCTCGAACGCGATCACCTGGCCGAAGCCGCGCCCGCCGTCGATCGTCAGCACCGCACCGCCGTCGCGGACGATCGACGCGTGCCCGTTCAGTTGCAACTGCCCTTCCCGCCACGACGCGACGTAGTTCGGGATCATCCCGATCCCGTGCGAATCGTGGCCCGCGAGATTCGCGCCGACCAGGTGATCGGCAACGAGCCTTGCCTCCCGCTCGCTGCTGCCGGCCCGTTCCCAGAGCGCCGCGACGAATGCATGCAGCGGTTCGGCGCGCATGCGCAGCGGTTCGGTATCGGGCGTCGGCAGTGCGGTCATCGGCGAGGTTCCGTCAGGTCGGGTCGGGCAGTCGTGACACTCAACGCGCGGTCGCGATCACGTCCGCGACCGCCGCCGTCAGCTTCTTCGCATACGGCACGTGCAGGAACTCGTTCGGGCCGTGCGCGTTCGACTTCGGCCCGAGCACACCGCACACCATGAACTGGGCGGACGGGAAACCTTCCTGCAGCACGTTCATCAGCGGGATCGTGCCGCCGAGGCCCATGTATGCGCAGTCCGCGCCGAAGTGGCGGCGCGACGCGGCGTCGAGCGACGATGCGAGCCACGGCGCGAGATCGGGCGCCGCCCAGCCGGTCGCGGCGCCCGCGTCCGGCTTGAACGTGACCTTCGCGTTGTACGGCGGATCGAGTTCGAGCAATTCCTTCAGCTGCTGCACGGCCTGCGCGGCATCGACGAGCGGCGGCAGGCGCAGCGACAGCTTGAACGCGGTGCGCGGACGCAGCACGTTGCCCGCATCGGCAAGCGCCGGCATACCGGCCGCGCCGGTGACCGACAGCGACGGCCGCCACGTCGAATTCAGCAGCGCCTCGCGCGGATCGGTCGTGGTCGGCAGCACCGGCTTGCCGTCCGCGCCGCAGGCCCACGGCAGCCCCTTCCACACGGCGTCGCCGAGAATCGAGGCGGCCGCGGCCGCTTCGCGCACGCGGCTGTCGGGAATCTCGCAGTGGAACACGCCCGGCAGCAGATTGCCGTTCTTCGCATCTTCGAGGCGCTCGAACAGCTGGCGCATCACGCGGAAGCTCGACGGCGCGATGCCGCCGAACACGCCCGAGTGCACGCCTTCCTCGAGCACCTCGACCTGCAGGTCGCCGGACACCAGCCCGCGCAGCGACGTGGTGAGCCACATCTGGTCGTAGTTGCCGGCGCCCGAATCGAGGCACACGACGAGCGACACCTGGCCGAGCCGGTCGCGCAGCGCGTCGACGTACGGCAGCAGGTCGTAGCTGCCCGATTCCTCGCAGGTCTCGATCAGGCCGACGCAACGCGGCCGCTCGATGCCCTGTTCGTCGAGCGCACCGAGCGCGGCGAGGCTCGCGTAGATCGCATAACCGTCGTCGGCGCCGCCGCGGCCGTACAGCTTGCCGTTCTCGTACTTCGGCGTCCACGGGCCGAGATCCGCGCGCCAGCCGTCGAATTCGGGCTGCTTGTCGAGGTGGCCGTACAGCAGGATCGTGTCGGTGCTGCCCGAACGTGTGGCGGGCGATTCGAAGAAGATCACCGGCGTGCGGCCCGGCAGGCGCACGATCTCGAGCTTCAGGCCCTTCACAGGCTGCCGCTCGGCCCACTGCGCGGCATCGGTGACAACGCGCTCGAGATAGCCGCGCTTCGCCCAGTCGGGGTCGAATGCGGGGCTCTTCGCGGGGATCGCGATGTAGTCGGTCAGTGCGTGGAGGATTTCATCGTTCCACTTGCGCTCGATGAAGGTAACGAGCTTGTCATGGTCGAGGACGGGGGTAGTGTCGACGGAAGTCATGGTGGGGGTGCCTGGATCGGGCTGACGAAAACCCAGATGATACGCCGATGATCCCGCGCCGGCGCCCCCTTCCCGGTCGATCAGACCGCCTGCGGAAACGCGTCGCGCAGCCCCGCCGCGCACGCCAGCGCGTCGCGCCACAGGCGTTGCGTCAGCTCGCCCGCATCCTCTTCACGCGCGAGCGCCGCGGCCTCGCCCGACCACAGCAGCGAGAAGTCGTCGCGGCCCTGCCGCTCGAACGCGCCGCGCAGCGGATCGACCGCGGCCGTCGCGAGCGGAAACGCCGGTGCGAGCGCGCTCATCGGCCCCTGTTCGCGCATGAAGCGCGTCAGCAGCCCGCGCGCGGGGCGGCCCGTGTACAGGTTGGTCATGCGCGTGCCGTCGTCGCGCGCGGCACGCACCGCCGCGCGATGCTGCGCCGAGCGGCCGGCCTGCGGCGTCAGCAGGTAACCCGTGCCGATCTGCACCGCGCGCGCGCCCAGCGCGAACGCGGCCGCGATGCCGCGCCCGTCGGCGATCGCGCCGGCCGCGATCACCGGCGCGCGCACCGCGTCGACGATCTGCGGCAGCAACGCGAACAGGCCCGGTTGCGCATGGATGTCGTCGGTCAGGAACATCCCGCGATGGCCGCCGGCCTCCGCGCCCTGCGCAACGATCGCGTCGACGCCGCGCGCATCCAGCCAGCGCGCTTCCTCGACGGTCGTCGCGGACGACACGACCTGCGCACCCGTGCGCCGCACGCGGTCGAGCAGCGTGTCGTCCGGGAGCCCGAAGTGAAAGCTCACGACGGCCGGCCGCAACTCCTCGACGACCGCGCACATCGCATCGTCGAACGGCGCGCGGCCGGGGCCGCCCTTCACGCCGGCCGGATCGAGCCCGGCTTGCGCGTAGTAGCCGGCGAGCGCCGCGCGCCAGCGCGCGTCGACCGCGGCATCGGGCGCCGGCGGCGTATGGCAGAAGAAGTTCACGTTGAACGCTGCGGGCGTGCGCACCCGGATCGCCGCGATCTCGTCGCGCAGTTGCTGCGGGCCAAGTGCCGCGCAGGCGAGCGAGCCGAGACCGCCGGCTTCGCACACGGCGATCGCGAGCGGGCTCAGCGAACCGACCATCGGGGCCTGGATCAGCGGCAAACGGGAAGGCAGCGTCGTCATCGGAATCGTCCTGGGAGAAGAAGCGGTGGTCACGCGCGCCGGCGGCGCGCATTTAATAATGCGCTCGATAATAACCGACAAATCCAAACTCCGATTGCGACGCCATTTACATCACAACCCGATTTAACCGTTTCGGAAAAACGATTATCCATCGGCGCTTCGGCGGCGTGTTCTCACCTGCCAGGATCGAGACCGGCAAAAACGCGCCCCAGCCTTGCCGCACGTGCCACCCGAACCAGGGTTCAAACGCCGATTCACCGGGTTCAATGACATTCATCAATATTCAAGTTATTAAATACCAGCGTTTACCCGTATTAAAAATCACCCAAGCGATAACATGACCACGTCAATTAAAACGACGAGCCGCACCGGAATCGTCGACCGGCGCCACACCGCGCCACCTCAACCGCAACACGTTTTCTCAAGGAGCGTCGCATGTCCGATGCCAGCTCGTCCTCCTCCCGCTCCGCCGCCACACCGGCCGCGGTTTCCGCGCCGAAAATCGGCGTCATTCCCGCCACGCTGATGGTCGCGGGCAACATGATGGGCTCCGGCGTCTTCATGCTGCCCGCGAACCTCGCCGCCACCGGCGGCATCGCGATCTTCGGCTGGCTGATCACCGTCGTCGGCGCCGTGTCGCTCGCGCTCGTGTTCGCGAAGCTCGCCGCGATCGACCCGGCCGCCGGCGGCCCGTACGCGTATGCGCGCAAGTCGTTCGGCCCGTACATGGGCTACCAGACCAACCTGATCTACTGGCTCGCGAACGTGCTC
This sequence comes from Burkholderia sp. D-99, assembly GCF_011605345.1. Taxonomy (GTDB): domain Bacteria; phylum Pseudomonadota; class Gammaproteobacteria; order Burkholderiales; family Burkholderiaceae; genus Burkholderia. Next base: position 224,093 of record NZ_JAAOXM010000008.1, on the reverse strand, counting down.
GGCAACGTCGGCCTCGCGGTCGCCGGCCTCGGCTATCTCACGCATTTCTTCCCGGTACTGAAGGACCCGCTCGTGTTCGCGCTCGCGCAGATCTTCGTGATCTGGCTGTTCACGTACGCGAACATCCTCGGGCCGAACGTCGTCGGCCGCGTGCAGTCGGTCACGACGATCTTCGCGCTGGTGCCGATCCTCGGCATGGCCGTGTTTGGCTGGTTCTGGTTCAGCAAGGATGTGTATTTCGCCGGCTGGAACGTGTCGGGCACCAACAGCTTCAGCGCGATCGGCGCGACGCTGAACTTCACGTTGTGGGCGTTCATCGGTGTCGAGAGTGCGTCGGTATCGGCCGGCGTCGTCGAGAACCCGTCGCGCAACGTGCCGATCGCGACCGTCGGCGGCGTGGTGCTCGCCGCAGTCTGCTACGTGCTCAGCTCGACCGTGATCATGGGGATGATCCCGAACAAGGCGCTGCTCGCGTCGAGCGCACCGTTCGCGGATGCCGCGCGCCTCGCGCTCGGCAATACGGCCGCGAACGCGGTCGCGCTGTGCGCGGCGCTCGGCTGCCTCGGCTCGCTCGCGGGCTGGACGCTGCTGGTCGGCCAGACCGCGAAGGCCGCGGCCGACGACGGCCTGTTCGCCGGCGTGTTCGCGCGCGTCAACTCGAAGAACGTGCCGTCGGCGGGCCTCGCGATCGTCGCGCTGATCATGTCGGTGCAGGTGCTCGCGACGATGTCGCCGAGCGCCAGCGAGCAGTTCGGCAAGATCGCGTCGATCGCCGTGATCATGACGCTCCTGCCGTACATCTACTCGTGCATCGCCATCAAGGTGCTCGGCTACGGCAAGATGCCGTCGCACCAGTTCACGTTCTACACGATCGTCGGCCTGATCGGCGCCGTCTACGCGCTGTGGGCGATGGTCGGCTCCGACGGCCAGCAGACGCGCTGGTCGCTGATCTTCGTCGTCGCAACGATCGTCTTCTACGAGCTGTCGATCAACCGCCAGCGCGAGATCGAGGAAACCCACATCCACCCGGGCGGCCGCTCGCCGCGCTGGGTGCGCTATCTCGCGCTCGCCGTGACCATCGCCGCGCTCGTCGCGACCTTCTGGATTTCCGTGGGCCGTCACCAGGCCGACACCCTTCACGCGCGCTCGCCGGCCGTAGCCGCGAGCGTCCAGGCAACCCAACAAACGGGGGAATGACACATGACCGCTTCCTTGACCCAACCGGCCTTCCGCCGCCTCGGCATGAAGGCGCTGCTCGTGCAGCACGACATCGATGAACGCACGGCCACCGGGCGTGCCGCGACGGCGCTTGCCGAGGAGCTGCGCACCCGGCTCGTCGACGTCGTGATCGCGACGTCCGCCGACGATGCCTGCGCGGTCGTCGCCGCCGATCCGGCGATCCAGTGCCTGCTGCTCAACTGGGAACTCGGCAACGATGCCGGCCACGCGCCCGCGCAGGCCGTGCTCGACGCGATGCGCGCGCGCAACGCGACCGTGCCGGTGTTCCTGCTCGCGAGCCGCGCGAGCGCGTCCGCGATTCCCGTCGACGCGATGCGAAAGGCCGACGACTTCATCTGGATGCTGGAGGACACCACCGCGTTCATCGGCGGCCGGATCGTCGCCGCGATCGAACGCTACCGCGAAACCGTGCTGCCGCCGATGTTCCGCGCGCTCGCGAAGTTCTCGCGCGTGTACGAGTATTCGTGGCATACGCCCGGCCACACGGGTGGCACCGCGTTCCTGAAATCGCCGGTCGGCCGCGCGTACTTCGAATTCTTCGGCGAAGCGCTGTTCCGCTCGGACCTGTCGATCTCGGTCGGCGAACTCGGCTCGCTGCTCGACCACTCGGGCCCGATCGGCGAAAGCGAACGCTACGCGGCGCGCGTGTTCGGCGCGCATCGCACGTATCACGTGACGAACGGCTCGTCGATGTCGAACCGCGTGATCCTGATGGCCAGCGTCACGCGCAACCAGGTCGCGCTGTGCGATCGCAATTGCCACAAGTCGGCCGAGCACGCGATGACGATGTCCGGCGCGATTCCGACCTACCTGGTGCCGTCGCGCAACCACTACGGGATCATCGGGCCGATCATGCCCGAGCGGCTGACGGCCGCCGCCGTGCGGCTTGCGATCGACGCGAACCCGCTCGTGCGCGGCCGCGACGGCATCGACCCGACGCCCGTGCACGCGCTGATCACGAACTCGACGTACGACGGCCTCTGCTACAACGTCGCGCGCGTCGAGGAACTGCTCGGCCAGAGCGTCGATCGATTGCATTTCGACGAGGCGTGGTACGGCTATGCGCGCTTCAACCCGATCTACCGCGACCGTCACGCGATGCACGGCGATCCGTCGCAACACGACGCGAGCAAGCCGACCGTGTTCGCGACGCAATCGACGCACAAGCTGCTCGCCGCGCTGTCGCAGGCGTCGTTCATCCACGTCCGCGACGGCCGCAACCCGATCGAGCACGCGCGCTTCAACGAGGCGTACATGATGCATGCGTCGACGTCGCCGAACTACGCGATCATCGCGTCGAACGACGTGAGCGCCGCGATGATGGACGGCCCCGGCGGCGAGGCGCTGACGACCGACGCGATCCGCGAGGCCGTCGCGTTCCGCCAGATGCTGGCGCGCCTGCATACGGAATGCGCGGAGAACAACGACTGGTTCTTCAATGGCTGGCAGCCCGACAGCGTCGTCGATCGCAAGACGGGTCGCCGCGTGCGCTTCCACGAAGCGGACGAGACGCTGCTCGCCACCGACCCGTCGTGCTGGGTACTGCATCCGGGCGACACGTGGCACGGCTTCGGCGATATCGAGGACGACTACTGCATGCTCGACCCGATCAAGGTGTCGATCGTCACGCCGGGCGTCGCATCGCACGGCGGGCTGATGCCGGTCGGCGTTCCGGCAACGGTCGTCACCGCGTATCTCGACCGGCACGGGATTGTCGTCGAGAAGACGACCGACTTCACGATCCTGTTCCTGTTCTCGCTCGGCGTGACGAAGGGCAAGTGGGGCACGCTCGTCAACACGCTGCTCGACTTCAAGCGCGACTACGATGCGAACGCGCCGCTCGAACAGGCGCTGCCCGAACTCGTCGCGCGCTATCCGGAACGCTACGGCAAACTCGGCCTGCGCGACCTGTGCGACCTGATGTTCAGCGCGATGAGCGACCTGAAGACGACCGAGATGATGTCGCGCGGCTTCTCGACGCTGCCGAAGCCCGACTACAGCCCGGCCGAGGCCTTCGAGCATCTCGTGCACAACGACATCGAGATGCTGGAGCTGTCGGAAATGGAAGGCCGCACCGTCGCGACCGGCGTCGTGCCCTACCCGCCCGGCATTCCGCTGCTGATGCCCGGCGAGAACGCGGGGCCCGCTGACGGCCCGCTGCTCGGCTACCTGAAGGCGCTCGAGCAGTACGACCTGCGCTTCCCCGGCTTCACGCACGACACGCACGGCGTCGAGGTCGAGGATGGCGTGTACCGGATCGCGTGCATCAAGCAGAAGACGCGCGATACCAACACGCGGTGAGCCTGCACCGGCCGCGGTGGCACGCGGCCGTTCAGTTCAGGCGGCCGGTTTCCGGTAACCGGCCGCCTGCGCTGCACCGGCGTCGTCGGGTGGGCCGATGCATTCGCCGTACCGCGGCGCGATCGCGTCGGCTGCGCGCATCGGTTGCGGAATCTCCCGGCGTTCTTCCCGCGAACGACCGACCGCAGCGTTGCGACCGTGTCAGCCCGCGTCCGGCTCGGGCACGCGTGCGGCGGCCTCGATGCGAAACAGCAGCCGGTTGTCGAGCACATCCCAGATGTCGACCTCGCCCCGCCCGCCCATCGGCAGGCCGACAAACACGGGGCGCCCGCCGATCCAGCCGGCCTGGCTCTTGAACCACTTGCGCTCGCACCAGCCGCCACGATGCAACGCGAGCCGCCTGCCGCTGCCGACATCGAACTCACGCAACACGAATTTCGCGTCGCGCGCCAGCACGCGAGCACCGTCGTCGGAAAACGCGCAAGGGAAGCCATTGTCCGCCCCCGGCAATTCGCAATCGGCTTCGCCATCCGTGCGCACCGTCAGCGCCGCATCGCGGGCGAATGCGCGGCGATGCCGGCCCGCGCTCACCGCGAACGGCGCATCCTGGAAACGCAGGTCGGCCATGTCGTAATCGAGCACGTCGAGCGTGCCGCCGTCGGCGAGCGGCACGCGATAGAGCCGGTTGCGGATGCGCACCCACGCTTCGCGCGCGTCGGGAGACAGATGGACCCGTTCCAGATCGTCGTACGGGCCTTCGGCGCGCCAGCACACGTTAGCCGTACCGCTCGCGGCGTCGACCCGGTAGAGCGCCGTGTTGTCCCAGTACGCGACGATCAGCGTCGACAGCGCCGCATCGGCCGATGCGCTCACCGGCACGTTGCGCAGTCTGTCCGTGGCACTCGCGTCCGCTTCGTCCGGCACGAACGGACGCGGCAGTTCGAACGACGCGACCACCCGCCGTTGCGCAAGATCCCAGATGTCGCAGAATCCTTCTCCGGCCACGACCAGGCGCACGTCACCTGTCTCGTCGCGCGTCCATTCGAGCACGCACGCACGCCGGGCCGCAACCGCCCCGGCAAGCGGCGACCGCGACGCGTCATGCGCCGATACCGATTCATGCACCGGGGCGGCTTCGGCCTGCGCGCCCGCTTCCGGCGCCACGTAATCCGGCGGCACGTAGTCGGGCATCGGCGTTCGATTCCGGGCGCGCCACGCAGCCAGCCACGCCTGATAGGCATATCGACGGCGGCCGTCCGTGCCGAGATCGGGCTGTTCGAGGCGAAAGCCGGCCGGCTCGACGCCCGGCAGCGGCACGAGTTCGGCGCCGTTGCAATAGACGTAGACCCGCGCACGATCCCGTGCGAAATACTCGGACAGGAACGCGAGCGTCGCCCCATCGACACCGCGCCGATACGGCTGGTTGTCGTGCAGCAACCGCCCCTCACCGTCACGCAGGAAGCCGGGCCCGATGAATTCCGCGGTCGCGCCATCGAACCGGGCCTTCACTTCCTTGCCGAAATAGAACAACCGCGCGCCATCGCGCAGATAGTAGTCGCCGACGACTTCGATCCGGGCGGGGTCGATACCGCGCTTGCGGACCAGCATGCACAGCACGCCATTGCGATCCTTCGCGTAGGTATCGTTCAGGACTTCGAATGTCTCACCGTCGACCTTCGCGGCTTCCGAATGACCGCGCCACTGCTTCCGATAGCAATGGTCGCCGGCCTGATACCACGGCCCGGCCAGATGTCGCCACCGGGCAGGGTCGCCCGGAAGCGGGCCGCCGTCGAGAAAGCCCTTGTGGTACGTCGCGTATGAGTAGAGTCGCGACCGATCGGCGATGAACGAGTCGCCGAGCCACCGGACCGTCGCCGCATCCGGTTCGAGCAGCGGCAAGTCGTGCAGGTACACCTTGTTGCCGACTACCCGGTACCCGCCGCCAAGTTCTTTCGCCGGCGTGTCTGCGGCAGCCTGTCCAGCCAGCGTGTGCCACCAGTAGCCTTGCAGTTCGGGATGCGCGGCAAAAAACGGTGACCAGTCGCGCTCCCACTTCTCGCGCGAGCCGGGATCGGCCGCGTGCCCGTAACGGTACGGCCGCGCCCGGTCGGTCGCGAGATCCTGTGCCACTTCATCCGCGCTGACGAAGCTCGCCGCATCGGCGCCTTCGAGCTCCCGTCCGCCATACCAGACCCGCTGCGCATCGACCAGATACGCGCCGACCCAACGCAGCGTCGCGGGATCCGCACCGCGCATGCGCTTGCCGTAGTGATACAGGTAGCGGTCGTCGTGCCCCCATGCATCGTTCAGCAACCGGAAGCGCGCGGGCGACGCGCCGGCGAGCTTGCGATTCTGGAAGTAGACATGGTTCGCGTCGACGGCATGCGATTCGTCCAGCCGTCGAAACGTCGCGGCGTCGACGTCGAGCACGGTGAAGCGCAACCACGTGAACGTGCACGCATAGGCACGCACGCCGTCCGTCGCCAGATACTGGGACAACGGTCGGAAGCCGTCGATCACGATGCCTTCGATGAGGTTGCCGGCGCGGTCCCGCAACGGGCCGTCATGGCAATACACGTGCGCGTCATCGCGCATGAAGCCGAATCCGAGGTTCTCTCTGAGTGTCATGTTGTTGGTTTATTCCGCTTTCGTCCGGAATGCCCCGGCCAGGCGATACGCCGCCGGGTACGAAAGCCGCCACCGTGCGGATGCGCGGCGCTCAAGCGTCCTGCGATCTTACGCCACGATCCATCCCGCGCCGATACGCGGCCGGGCTCGTCGCCGCGACGCGCCGGAAATGCCGGCGCAGCGACTCCTCCGAACCGAACCCGGCGCGCGCCGCGACCTGCGCGAGCGACAGCGCGGGATGCGCTTCGAGCATGTCCTTCGCGACGTTCACGCGTTCGCGGATCAGCCACGCGAGCGGCGACATTCCCGTCGCGTCCGCGAACTGACGCTGCAGCGTGCGCGTGCTCATCGCGGCCTGCGCGGCGAGCGACGCAAGCGTGTGCGGCTCGGCCGCGTGCGCACGCATCCAGTCGATCAGCTTCGCGAGCCGGTCGGTGCCGCCCGGCGCGACCGGGCGCGGCACGAACTGCGCCTGCCCGCCGTCGCGATGCGGCGGCAGCACGAGACGCTGCGCGACCCGGTTCGCGATCGCACCGCCGTGATCGCGGCGCACGAGATGCAGCAGCATGTCGAGACCCGCCGCCGATCCCGCCGAGGTGATCACCTGCCCTTCGTCGACGTAAAGCGCATCGGGATTCACGCGCAGCGCGGGATAACGCGCCTGCAGTTTCTCCGCATAGCGCCAGTGGGTCGTCACCGTGAGGCCGTCGAGCACGCCGGCCGCGGCCAGCACGAACACGCCCGAGCAGATCGAGCAGAGCCGTGCGCCGCGGCGATGCGCGGCCCGCAGTTTCTTCAGCAACGGCTCCGGCGGCGGTTCGTCCGGATCGCGCCAGCCGGGAATCACGATGGTATCGGCGCGATCGAGCGTCGCGAGCCGATAAGGCGCGGCGACCGTGATGCCGCCCGCCGCGCGCACGGGCCCCGGCTCGCTCGCGCAGACCGCGAAGCGATACCAGTCGACTCCGAGTTCGGGGCGTTCGAGCGCGAACAGTTCGACCACGCAGCCGAACTCGAAGGTGCAGAGGCGATCGTAGGCGAGCGCGACGACGAGATGATTGTGCATGGCGCGATGTTACCGGAACTTGTCGATCGCGCCACTGCCGCGACGGCCGCCAAACCGCGATACTGCCCTTCATTCCATCGTGTTCTGCGCAACCTTCAGGAGAACCTGCTCATGTCCTACGTCACCGACGTGCCCGCCGCCGACAGCCCCGCCGCCCTCGCGCATTTCGAGGCGTCGCTGCGATTCGAGACCGATTGCTGGGACGTGCACCACGCGCTCGCGTCGGGTGCGCCCGATTTCGTGCTGCTCGACGTGCGCGGCCCCGACCAATTCGCCGCCGGCCACGTACCCGGCGCGCGCAACCTGCCGCGCCGCAAGATCATCGAGAGCAAGCTCGCCGGCTATCCGGCCGGCACGCTGTTCGTCGTCTACTGCGCGGGCCCGCACTGCAACGGCGCCGCGCGCGCAGCGATCCAGCTCGCGCGCCTCGGCCGGCCGGTCAAGCTGATGATCGGCGGCGTGACGGGCTGGCTCGACGAAGGTTTCGCGCTGAGCAACGAAGTGCAGCCGGCGAACGCCGAGGCCAGTTGATCGTCATTAAAATCGCAACAATCAATTGCCTGAGCACGGCCTGCACGCGAACGGAAAAAGCGCGACAATCGGCTCCATTGCAGTTCGGATGGAGCAGCAACATGCAGAACGCAGTCCTGATTCAAGTGGCCGGTTCCGTGGCCGCGATCGCGATCTATTTTCTGCCGGCGGTCATTGCCGACCGGCGTGGCCGGCACGACAAGCTGACGGTCGCGATGTTCAACGCGCTGTTCGGGTGGACCGGCATCGGCTGGCTGATGACGCTGTACTGGGCTTGCCAGCCGAACCCGCGCGCCGATGTCGCGCAGACGATCCTCGCCAAGCGCCGCGGCGTCAGCATGCGGACCTTTTCGACCGGTCTCGTCGAACGCGTGCAGCGCCGCGTTGCCGCCCAGGAGCAATGGGCGGAAAAGCAAGGCTGCCGTTAAGTCCCTCTTTCCCGCTCACGCCGCTGCGTCGAACTTCGGCATCCTGACGTTGGTCGACGCGCGGTAATGCCACGCGAGCCCGTCGTGCCGCGGCCCGCCGCCCGCATGCAGCCACGCGCCGAACGCCCCCGTTGTCACTGCCCGCGCGATCCGCTCGCCCGGGCAGCCATGCGGCCCCGTGCCGAAACCGAAATTCGGCCCGGCTACGCGGCCGGGCATCAGCCGGTGCGGATCCTGATGCACGGCCGGGTCGCGATTCGCCGCGGCGAGCACGACGAGGATCGCGTCGCCGGCTTCGACGGTCACGCCTTCGATCGTCGTGCGCGATGCGACGAAGCGGCGCGTGTTCTGCACCGGCGAATCGAAGCGACCGACTTCGGCAACGAACGCGTCGAGCGCGGCATCGTCCGGCACGACGCGCGCGGCGCCCGCTTCCGGGCCCGTTTCCCCGTTCCACGCCACCAGCGCATTGCCGAGCCACGCGGCGGTTGCCTCGCAGGTCTGCGACAGCAGCCCGACGAGATTCGCGACCAGCGCGCCGCCCGCCTGCCAGCCCGACGCACGGGCCGCCTGCTGCACCGCGGCGACGAGCGTGCCGTCGTGCGCATGCGTCTGCGCGACGCGCTCCGTCATCCGGTCGAGCAACTGCCGCGCGGCGTCGCTCGCGCGGGCCAGTGCCGCGGCATCGGACAGCGGCGACAGCGCCGCGACAAAGTCGACGACCTGCGCCGCAATCGCGTCGAGCTGCGTCTCGTCGAAGCCGAGCAGATCGGCTACCGCGCAGACGGGCACCGTCATGCACCACGTGTTCAGCGCGCCGGCATCGCCCGGCGCCGGCAAGCGCCGCTCGGCAAGCTGCGTGGCACGCTCATGCAGTGCAGCCGTGTCGATCGGCGCGAACGCCGTGCGCAGCGCCTGCTTCGGCACGTCGTGCCGCAACGCGCCGTCGTTCATGCGCACCAGCTCGCCGAACAGCGCGCCGGCCGTCGTGCCGCGCAATGCGGGTGGCACGGGTGCGTCCAGCGGGCGCACGCGGCAGGCCGGATGGCCGAGCACGGCCGTCACGGCGGCCGCACGGCTCGCGACCCACAGGCCGAGCGTGGCGTCGAACGCGAGCGGCGGCCCGTCGACGAGCGTCGCATAGTAGGGATAGGGATCGCGGTGCGTGACCGCTGCGATGGGATCGGTCGGGTTCATGCGGACAGTATCGGCGCCGCATGCCTCCGCATGTTTCGGGCTGGTGTGAAATGTCGCGGAACGGGCGCCGCGTGCAGCCGCATCGCGACGTCAGGTGAATGTCAGGCGGCCGACCGGTAGCGATGCGACTGCATGCGCATGCGTACGCGCCCGGCCGAAATCGCGCGCGGCTCGGGCACCACCGTGTCGTGAGGGAACATTTCCTGCCGGAATTCGCCGTTTTCGTCGAACCACTGGCAGATCAGCCAGTCGCCGTCGTCGAATACGACCGGCCCGGCATAGGTCACGGTCATGCGCGGCCCGCCCGTCTTCAGCGTCACGACATCGCCGACTCGAAACCTGACGCGTTGATTTTCTCGGTTCGTCATCGCTCTCTCAGCATTTTATATATCGATATTCCCGGCGGCCCACCAACCGTTCATTCGAACGTGCCGCAGATTATCAATCAAAAATCCGGCCGGCAACTCCCCTTTTTAAAAATGTACTGACCGGGAAAATGCAACAATGCGCGGCATCGACGCGCGTGGCGGGCACCGGTCACCCGAACCGGCGCAGCTTGCGCGCCGGACCCGGGCGATCGGGCGGAATGCGGAGAATAGACGATGTATTTTGCGTCGTCACCGACGTTTAATTCTGACGCGGAATCGGTTGATTATTGTCAATTAAAATTTCAACTGGGAACGATCCCACGATTTAATTACGCTCATTCCTCGAATAAAACCGGTGAATTATCCGGCGACGCAAACCAGCGGTTGATATCGCGCCCGGGCACGGCAGCTTGCGTAAACGTAAACGTGCCGTCCTGCGCCATCTCCTGCGCGGCGCGCAGGAACGCGCCGAGCGCGGCCCGCGCCAGTGCGCCGCCGACACTCACGCGCTTCACGCCGAGCGCCGCCAGCGCATCGAGGCTCAGTAACCCGCCCTGCAGCCCCATCACGACGTTCACCGGAGCGCCGACCGCCCGCGTCACCGCCGCGATTTCGTCCGCATCGGTGATGCCCGGCGCATACAGCACGTCGGCGCCCGCGTCGCGATAGGCGACGAGCCGCGCGATCGTGTCGGCGAGGTCGTGGCGGCCGTGCAGGTAGTTTTCGCAGCGTGCGGTCAGCGTGAACGGAAACGGCAGTGCGCGCGCCGCGTCGACGGCCGCCGCGATGCGCTCGATCGCCGCTTCGCGCGCGTAGATCGGCGCGTCGGCGCGGCCCGTCGCATCCTCGATCGAGCCGCCGACCGCGCCGGCCTCGGCCGCGAGCCGGATCGTCTCGGCCACCGTGTCGGGCGAATCGCCGAAGCCGTTCTCGAGATCGGCGCTCACGGGCAGGCCGCCCGCGGCGGCGATCTCGGCGATGTGATCGAGCATCTCGTCGCGGTCGATCGCATAGTCGGGCCGGCCTTTCGAAAACGCGTAGCCGGCGCTCGTGGTCGCGAGCGCCTCGAAGCCGGCCATCGCGAGCAGGCGCGCGGTGCCGGCGTCCCACGGGTTCGGGATGATGAAGGCGCCGGCTCGTGCGTGCAGTGCGCGGAAGGCTTCGGCTTGGCGGGCTTGAAGATCGGAACGGGTCATCGCGGGCTCCAGGAGGAAGTTGACGGCTGAGCTTACGCCGGTCGTGCACACGACGTTTCAGCGTTCACCAAAATGTCGCCGCGCGACAGGAAAAACCCGGTGCGCCGATTCCGCACCGGCAGCCGGCAACGAGCGGGCCGGCGCCGCCGCCCGTCCGTTGCCGGCCCGCGGTCACGGTGCTGCGGGTGGCCCGCCGTCGATGCCGAGCAGCACGTCGGTGACGGCTTCGGAGAAACGCATCGCACGACCGTCGATCAGCACGCCGTCTGGATTCGACGGATCCCGCGCGGCTTGCGGCACGCCGTGCGCGAGCAGCACCCGCGCGCAAGCCTCCCAGTCGGCAGCACCGACATGCTCCGGTTCGTTGACGGATGCCCAGGACAAGGTGCCGAGCGCGTCGCTCCCGAACCCGTGCATGTCGCGCCAGCTCGCGCCGTGCGCGAGCAGGAACGCCAGCAAGCCCGCATCGCCGCGAAACACCGCGTGATTCAGCGCGCTCGCGTCCCAGTCGCCGCCCCGCGCCGCGATCGGCCAGCCCAGTTCGACCATGACCTTCACCGCGTCGCCCGAACCCCATGCGGCGGCATCCGGCAGCAGCCGCAGCCGCTCGCCGGGCAGCGCGCGGGGCAGTTCGGGATGCCGCGCCTGGATGCGCCGTGCATCGTCGGCATCGGCGCGCGCGCAGGCCGCCACGAACGCGTCCTCCGCGTCGAGCGTCTCATCCGCGCCCGCCCCACGCAACAACGCCGCGACATCGGGCAGCCCGGTCTGCATCGCCAGCCGGTACGCACTGACACCAGCCGGGGTCCGCGCGCCGGGATCGGCGCCGGCCGCCAGCAGCGCGGCGACGTGACGCGCCGAGCAGCGCACGCCGATCGCCCGCAACAACGGCGCGCCCCAGGTCTGCGCGAGCCCCGCGCCGGGCGGCTCGTTCGGGTCGCCGCCATGCGCGAGCAGCAGTTCGAGCGCGTCCGCGTCGCGCATGTCGAATGCGCGCCGCAACGCATTCGTCCCGCCCACCCGCGCGCCGTGTTCGAGCAACAGGCGCGTACAGGCCGGATTTTCCAACGAGTGATACAGCGATTCGCCGTCGTTCGGGTCGGCGCCGGCTTCCAGCAGCATCGCGGTGAGAGCCGGATCGCGATTGACGCCCGCGGCGCCGTACAGCGCCGACAGCGGCCCCGCTTCGTCGGGCGCGGCGAGCGAGGCCGGCGGAAACCGGTTGCCGATCCGCTGGTTCGGATCGGCGCCGGCATCGAGCAGATGACGCGCGCAGGCGCGCAGCCTGGCGGCAAACTCGGGAATCTGCCCGAGCCGCGAATGCGTGACGGCGACCAGCGGCGGCAGCTTCAGCACGCCGCCGGCACGCGCGATCCATCCGGGATCGGCGGCCAGCGCCGCCTTCACGGCGTCGAGGTCGCCGGCCGCGCATGCGACGGTCGGATCGCCTGTAATGAGATCGGGCCGGTCGAGCAGCAGTTGCGCGGCGACGCGCGGCCGGGCCGCGTCGAAACCGCCGGTCACGTCGCCGCCGTACGCGAGGTCGAGCCAGCGCCGGATCAACTGCGACCGCTGTTGCCCCGCAAGCGCATGCGTTTCGACGAATGCGCCGAGATCGGCCCAGGATGCGAAACCGTACTCGCGCGCAATGCAGGACTGCGCGTCGTGCAACCGGAGCCCGAGCGCGAGCGCTTCGTCGTGTGTGCGGTTCGCGGCGGCGGGGAGAAACCGGACAAAGCGCGCGACGGCATCGGCGTCACCCTGCCGGTACAGGCGCAACAATGCCTTGGCCTGCTTTTTCAGATGATCGGAATTGGCCTTGGGAGGCAGCTTTTTCATGCGAATCCTCGTGCAGTTATGGCCGAAGGTCCGCAATACCGCCAGCACAAAGGACAGGAGGAAGACTCGATTTGCTGCGACAGGTGGGTTCAACCCTTTCCGCGGACCCGGAAGCGACCTGCATCGCTGACCGGTATCCTAGGCGACGGCCGGCGACCTCGTCAACCGTGCCGTTCCATGCGGCGGTGCTCAGCCCGCGAGCCGCTTCGTCAGGAAAATGCGCGTGTGCCCGACCGGATAGTCCGGCAGCTCGCCGAAGCGGACATAGCCGCGTTTCTCGTAGAACGGCCGCGCCTGGAAGTCGAACGTGTCGAGCCACGCGCCGTGGCATCCGCGCGCGACGGCTTCCGCCTCGGCCAGATCCATGATGCGCGTGCCCGCGCCCTGGCCGCGCGCGGCCTCCGGCACCACGAGCAGGTCGACATGCAGCCAGCCGTACGCGGTGCTGCCCCACAGGCCACCGACCACCGCACCTTCACCATCGGTCACGACCACGGCCAGCGAACGGAAGTCGTTCGGGCCCGCCTGGCTTTCGTTGAATCGGATGAGCGGCGCGACGATCTGCTTGCGAACGTTCGCGTCGCCCGCGTCGGTCACCTCGTATGTGAACGTCATCGGTCGAGTCCGGTTGAATCGTGAATGAGGAACGGTTGAAGCCGCACGTCCCGCGTCAGACGACGTAAGCGCCCTTCGCGTGCAGTTCCGCTTCCGTGCGCTCGAGCGCGGCGATCGCATCGCTGCCTTCAAGCGCCAGCAATTGCGCGACCAGCGCTTCGGCCATCGCGTGCGCGGCCACCAGCGACGGGAAGAACGACGGGCTGTCGTGCGTGAAGATCAGTTGCGCATCCGCGTGCAGCGCGATCGGCGACACCGCGCTGTCGGTGATCGCGACGATCCGGCTGCCCTGCGCCTTCGCAGCCTGCGCAACGCGCGTCGCTTCCGCCGAATACGGGGCGAAGCTGACGACGACGGTCACGCTCTGCTTCGCGATCGTCCGCAGCTCCATTTCGAGCGAGCCGGCAACGCCGTTGAGCAGCGACACGGTCGGGCGGAACAGCCGGTAGCCGTACACGAAGCCGAACGCGACCGGGTAGCACGAACGAAACCCCGCGACGTGCACATGCGACGCCTTACGGATCAGTTTCGCGGCATCGGCGAGCGCGTGCTCGTTCTGCGCGGCGGTGGCCTGCAGGTTGTGCTGTTGCGCGGCGAGCAGGTCGTGCGCGAGCGACGCCTTGGCGTCGGGCCGCACGAGCGAGCGTGCCCGCTGCGTGAGCGGCTCGGGGCGCGTGCGCACACGCGCGACGCACAGGTCGCGCAGCTCGTTCCAGCCGGGGAAGCCGAATTGCTGCGCGAGCCGCACGAGCGACGCGGGCTGCACCTGCGCGCGCTGTGCGACCTTGCGCATCGACGAGGTGGCGACTTCGTCGGGATGATCGAGCAGGAAGGCAGCGCCCGCCTGGAATTGCGGGCTCAGCTCGGAAAATTGCGCCCGGATCCGGGACGCGAGTTCGTCGAAATTGGCGGCCATCTTGGTGGGAACGGGAACCGGTCGTCCATGGTATCACCGGCCCCGCGCGCACCGGTCAGCGCAGCACTTCGACGTGATCGGCGTCGACCTTCACGCTGCCCGACCACTTGCGCTCGAATTCGCCGGTCACCTTCACGTCGTTCTTGTCGTTGACGGGCTGGCCGGCCGCCCACAGCTTGTGGTCGATCTCGACGCGGATCGTGCCCGTCGCATCGGCGAATTCGTAATCCTCGCCGCCGACATGCTTGACGATGCGCCCCTGCAACTGCACGTGCTGGTCGTCCTTGCCGTTCGCGAGCAGGTCCTTCACGGTCGTCGTGGTCAGCGTGGACGGGCCGGTGTATTCCGCGTAAACGGCGGCAGGCAGCACGGCGAGTGCAACCGCCAGGATTCTCGTCAGGTGTTTCATGGTCTTGTTCCTCCGATTTTGGTCGTGTGCCGCGCTCCGTTTGAACGCGACGGCCCGAGATTACGGAGCGTAAGATTAAGCAAACCTGAAGATCGACCCGAAGCGGCGCGTGGTCGCATCGATCCGGTGCGCCAACGCATCGAGGCGCCCGTGTTTAAGCTCCCGCTAAGGCACGCGCGCTTATCATGGGAACCCCGGGCGCCGTAGCGCCCCGTTGAAGAGACACGAATCCATGCGCGTACTGCTCGTCGAGGACGATCCGCTGATCGGCAGCGGGCTCGAACAGGGCCTCAAACAGGAAGGCTTCGCGGTCGACTGGGTGAAGGACGGCGACGCCGCGTCGCTCGCGTTGCGCGCGACCGGCTACGGCCTGCTGCTGCTCGATCTCGGGCTGCCGAACCGCGACGGCCTGTCGGTGCTCGCCGCGCTGCGCCGCCGCGACGAAAACCTGCCCGCGATCATCATCACCGCGCGCGACGGCGTGCCCGACCGCATCGCGGGCCTCGACAGCGGCGCGGACGACTATCTCGTCAAACCGTTCGAGCTCGACGAGCTGCTCGCCCGCATCCGCGCGGTCAACCGCCGCCACGCGGGCCGCGCGCAGACGACGCTCGCGATCGGCCCGCTGCGGCTCGACCCCGTCAAGCACCTTGTCTGGCTCGGCGACGACGAAGTCACGCTGTCGCCGAAGGAGTTCGTGCTGCTACACGAGCTGATGCGCGACCCCGGCGCGGTGATTTCGCGCGAACAGTTCGAGGAGCGGCTGTACAGCTGGGGCGAGGAAATCGAAAGCAACGCCGTGCAGGTGCACATCCACAACCTGCGCAAGAAACTCGGCCACGACATGATCCGCACGGTGCGCGGCGTCGGCTACCGGATCGGTGACGGCGCATGACGCGTGTGCAACAAGCCGTCGCGCGCTGGCGCAACGCGTCGCTGCGGCGGCGCCTGCTGATGTGGCTGCTCCCGGCCGCGTGCGTGATCGGCCTCGTCGCGAGTGCCGGCACCTACTGGGGCGCGTTGCGCGAGCTCGACGACCTGCTCGACGACCAGATGCGCAGCATGTCGAGGCAGATCGTCGTCGGCCCGAACGGCGAGCTGTCGTTCAGCAACCACGCCAACGGCAAGCACGGTTTCGAGGCGAGCGACCCCGACGCAGTGCTGCTGCAGGTCTGGCGCAACGGCACGCTCGTGTATTCGACCGACCGCGATTCGAACCTGCCGCCGCCCGCGCAGAAAGGCATCGCGAGCGTCGACGTCGGCGGCCAGCCCTGGCGCACCTATGTGACCGAACGCGGCGGCACGACGATCCGGCTCGCGCAGGCGCGCCATGCGCGATGGGAAGCGATCGCGGGCATCGCCGTGCACCTGCTGTGGCCCGTGTTCTCGATGCTGCCGCTGCTCGCGATCGGCCTGTGGTTCGGCATCGGCGCGGGGTTGCGGCCGCTGCGCACGATTGCATCCGGCCTCAAACGCAGGAATGCGAACAATCTCGAGCCGGTCGACGTCGGCTCGATGCCGAACGAAGTCCGTCCGCTCGCCGAAGCGATCAACGACCTGCTCGCGCGCCTCGACCGCTCGTTCACGCTGCAGCGGCACTTCATCGCCGATGCCGCGCACGAATTGCGCACGCCGATCATGGGCTTGTCGATCCAGTCGCAGTTGCTGCGGCGCGCGTCGACCGCCGAGGAACGCGAGCACATCCTCGCGCAGATCCATGCCGGCACGACGCGCCTCGGCCACCTCGCCGAGCAGTTGCTGACGCTCGCGCGCCTCGAACCCGATGCGCAGGCGGCCGCCTCCGCGTCGGCGCCCGTCGATCTCGCCGCGCTGTGCCGGTCGGTGGTATCGGATCGGACGCGCGTCGCCGACGCGCACCGGATCGATCTCGGCGCGATCGTGTCGACGCCCGTGATGACTTCGGGCAATGCCGACACGCTGCGCGTGCTGCTGAACAACCTCGTCGACAACGCGATCCGCTATGCGGGCGACGGCGCGCGTGTCGACGTGTCCGCGCGGATCGACGGCACGACGCCCGTGCTCGAAGTCGCCGACGACGGCCCCGGGATCCCGGAAGGCGAACGCACCGACGTGTGGGAGCGCTTCTACCGCGGCGAGGGCGCGCAGGCCGTCACGTCGTCGGGCAGCGGGCTGGGGCTGTCGATCGTCAAGCGGATCGCCGAACAGCATCGCGCGACGGTCGCGCTCGGCACGACGCGCGGCGGGCGCGGGCTGACCGTCACGGTGCGTTTTCCGCTGCCGGCCTGACGCCGCGCGACTCACGACTCACGACGCGCGGCTTTTCCACAGATTGTGTTGGCAAGCTTGTGGACAACGTTCCATTAACGGCACCAAGCCATTGATCGGAAAGGGTTTGTCAGGGCTGCGCGGCAAATGCGCCATGCGGCTGCAAACCGATGCGTGATGCACCGCGCCCGGTCGGCCACGCAACCCACCCCGCTCAATTGTCGTCAACGATCTGCTCGACCCGCAGGCCGGTCGAGGTTTCGAGAATGCTGGCGTGATGCTTCGCGCGGCAATACATACGCCCTTTCGGATAGTCATCCGGCTGCGGACGCGTGCGATCCTCGACATGAATGACGACAGTCCCGCCGCTCGGGAAAGCACCGACACGTTCGCCCATGTAATAGAGCTGACCGTTCAACTGGTAATAGCCCTGCCCGAGGTACCAGAACGAGTCCTTTCCCGTTGCGATCGGCTCGTTGCCGAGGTAGATCACGTCGCCCTTCCTGACGATCGGGAAGAACAGCAAGCCGATTTGCGATTCGATGATCGTGTAGTGATTGGCACGGATGTCGTCGATCACCTTGTCGCGAAGTTCGTCACTCAGGTAGGCGCTCTCGCCGAAATACTCGGTGTGACGGTAGGCTGGCTGACAGGCATATGCACTCGTGCCGCATACCGCCGCGATCAACGGCACGGCGATCGTTTTCCAGATCATTCTCACTGATTTCTCTCCAGGTTCCTTATTGTTGGCCTGCAATCCGGCGCGGCAAATGTTACCGGTGCCGGATCGCGTCGCCAGTTTACCTACCCGGCCCCGTTCAGTGACGTGCATTCGTCTAATTGACAACTAGTTGTCTAATACGTAAAGTAGTTGTCAATTCATCACGCGTATCGAACATGACGAAATCCGCGAAGTTGACCGCCGTCGCGCTGTCCGTATTCCGGTTGAACGGCCTGCTGATCGAATGGGGCAACACCTTTTCCGGCCCGCACGGCCTGACCAGCGCGCGCTGGCAGGTACTGGGCGCGATCGCGATGGCACCCGTTGCCCCGAACATCCCGCAGATCGCCGACGCAATGGGCATCACGCGGCAGGCCGTGCTGAAGCAGATCAACGTGCTGACCGACGAAGGGCTGGTCGAGTCGCTACCCAATCCGGCACACAAGCGCTCCCCCTTGTACGCGCTGACGCCTCGCGGCGATGCGGCGTATCAGGCCGTGGTCGAGCAATGGCAACGGCATGTCCGCGACATCGCCGGCGACTTCAGTTCGGCTGACCTGGACGCGGCGATCCGCGTTCTGTCAGCGATGTCCAGCGCGCATGGCGCCGATGCACCGACGTGAGCGCTCAATCACCCCCTCACCCCTACCCGAAGGAGTTCCCATGCCTCATTTCAAGCCGATGGATCCGGCCTTTCCGATCCAGCAACAGATCGGCATCGACGCGGAGCCGGTCGTCCTCGTCAACGTGTTCACTTTGGCTCCCGACGACGAAGCGGACTTTCTCGCCGTGTGGAAGGACGATGCCGAATTCATGAAGCAGCAGCCGGGATTCATCTCGACCCAGCTTCATCGGGCGCTCGGCGACAGCCCGACTTACCTGAACTACGCGATCTGGGAATCGACCGAAGCGTTTCGCGCGGCCTTCACGCATCCCGAGTTCGTCGCCAAGCTGTCGGCCTATCCGTCGTCCGCCGTCGCGAGCCCGCACCTGTTCCAGAAAGTCGGCGTGGCCGGTATCTGCACTGCGTGAGTGCACGCCCGAATCGCGGCAACACGTGGCATTCGCGGGTGTCCCGTGCGTCGCGGGCGCACCCCGACTTCTCCACAGAAAATGTTGGCAAGCTTGTGGATATCCTGCGCACCGCAACGCTAAACCCTTGATCCGATGGACTTTGGCACGCGTGATGCAGACGAGGCCCCGGTGACGGCCGCCGTACACACCGCTGCGCCGCACTTCGCATCACGACGCCACGACGACGCACGTCGCAGCCTGCGCACACGCGCCAGCCATGCGCTGCGCCACTTACCCACAGATTTTGTTGGCAAGCTTGTGGATATCCTGCGCAAGGCTGCGCTAACTCGTTGATCGGCCTGCGGTTCATGCGCCGCGTCACGGTTGCGGCAACGTGCAGCCCGGACAGGCGTGCATGCGGACGCTCCCGTGCGACAGACGCGCACCGCCCTCGCCTTGACGCTCGCGCCAGCCACGCGTCAAGATCACGCGAGCCGCACGCGGCCGCGCATCGCCGGCTCCGCGCGACGGCTCAACGGGCCGGCCGCTCCGCCCGACACTTCACTCCGAGGAAGGTCATGGAACACTTCACCGCGTGGCAGTTGGTCGTCTCACTCGTGCTCGTCGCCGTCGTCATTTATCCGTACGTCCGCATCGTCCGGCGCACCGGGCATTCGGGCTGGTGGATCCTGACGATGTTCGTCCCGGTCCTGAACTTCGTCATGTTGTGGGTGTTCGCGTTCGTGCGCTGGCCCACGGTCGACGATCGGCAGCCCTGACCATCGCCATCGCGGCCGCCAGGCTTGTCCACAGATTGTGTTGGCAAGCATGTGGATAGCCTGCGCATACCGCGACCAAGCGCTTGATCCGAAAGACTTTGTCCGCGCTGCCTCAAATGCGGCACGCGGCCCGCAAAGTGCCGCCCGCACGCCGTCTCGCCACATGACGGGCCGCCTTCCGCGCGGGCAAGGCGGTTTGTCCACAGATTGTGTTGGCAAGCGTGTGGATAGCCTGCGCATACCACGGGCAAGCGCTTGATCCGAAAGACTTTGTCCGCCCCGCTTCAAATGCGGCACGGTGGCCCGCGCCACGCCGTGCGCGGCCGCGCACGGGCTTGTCCACAATTTTTGTTGGCAAGCATGTGGATATCCTGAGCATGCGTGACCTAAGTCGTTGATCGCACAACGTTTGATCGCGCGGGTCACGAGTGCGGCACGGCGTGCATGCGCATCGCGTCACGCACGCCGCACCGCACGTCTCAACCGAGTGCCTGGACCACGATGCGCGCGACCGATGCGATCACGTCGTCCTTCGCGCGCGCATCGGCACGCGCCTGCGTGTAGTACACGGCCACTGCGATCGGCGCACGCGACGGCGACCACACGACACCCGCGTCGTTGGTCGTCCCGTAGTCGCCGGTGCCCGTCTTGTCGCCGACCGTCCACCCGGCCGGCACGCCCGCACGGAGCCGCTTGTCGCCAACCTTGTTGCCCCGCATCCACGTCACGAGCTGCGCACGCTGCGCGGCCGGCAGCGCATCGCCGAGCATCAGCACGCGCACGCTCGCGGCCATCGCGGCCGGTGTCGTCGTGTCGCGCAGATCGCCCGGCAGTGCGGTATTCAGTTCGGTCTCCCATCGATCGAGCCTGAACGTGTCGTCGCCGATCGAGCGCGCGTAGGCCGTCACCGCCGACGGGCCGCCGAGCAGCTTCATCAGCAGGTTCGCGGCCGAGTTGTCGCTGTACTGGATCGCGGCCTCGCACAGCGCGGCGACCGTCATGCCTTCGTCGACATGCTTCTCCGACACCGGCGAATAGTTGACGAGGTCGGCCCTGGTATATGTCACGCGCTGTTGCAGCAACGCCGGGCGCTCGACGCTCTGCGCGAGCACCGCCGCACTCAGCATCGCCTTGAACGTGCTGCAGAACGGGAAGCGTTCGTCCGCGCGATGCTCGACGACCCGGCCGCTCGCGATGTCGATCGCGCACACGCCGAGGCGGCCGCCCACGCTGCTTTCGAGCTCGGCCAGCATTTGCCCGGCGGCAGCGGGCGCCACGGCCGCCGCCGCAGCCGCGGCCGCGGCGGTTGCCTCGTCCGGCGCGGCGGCCTGCCGCGACGCGCACGCGGTGACGGTGAGAACCAGCGGCGCCGTCGCGACGGCCAGCAACAGGGTTCGACGTTTCGATGAGTAGGTCATGTCGGTTGTCTCGTGATGGAATGGAGGCGAATCGATGTTGAAAACGGCCGGCCGCCGAGACAGCACTATCGTGACTTTACGGTTGCCTGACAAGCAACGATAATTGAGCGCTGACAAAAGAAATTCTTATGACCAAGCTCCGCCCTCATCTTCCGCTCAATGCCCTGCGCGCGTTCGAATCGTCGGCGCGCCACCTGAACTTCACGCGCGCCGGCCTTGAGCTGAGCGTGACCCAGGCCGCGGTCAGCCAGCAGGTGCGCTCGCTCGAGGAGCGGCTCGGCTGCACGCTGTTCACACGACTGCCGCGCGGGCTCGGGCTCACCGACGAGGGGCGCGCGCTGCTACCCGTACTGAGCGACGCGTTCAGCCGCATCGAGACGGTGCTCAAGCAGTTCGACGGCGGGCGCTTCCGCGAGGTGCTGACGCTCGGCGTCGTCGGCACCTTTGCCCTAGGCTGGCTAATGCCGCGATTGAAGCAGTTCGGCGATACGCACCCGTTCGTCGAACTGCGGCTGCGGACCAACAACAACGTCGTCGATCTCGCCGCCGAGGGCCTCGACTTCGCGATCCGCTTCGGGGAAGGCAGCTGGCCGGCGACGCGCAACGAGCGCCTGCTCGACGCACCGCTCACCGCGCTGTGCGCGCCGGACATCGCACGGCGCCTCGCGCAACCGGCCGATCTCGCGAACGAAACGCTGCTGCGCTCGTACCGCACCGACGAATGGCTCGGCTGGTTCGATGCCGCGCAGCTCGCACCGTGGGCGGTCAACGGGCCCGTGTTCGATTCGTCGCGGCTGATGGTCGAGGCCGCGATGCAGGGCGCGGGCGTCGCACTCGCGCCGGCGTGCATGTTCGCGCGCGAACTGCAGCTCGGGCTGCTCGCACGGCCGCTCGACATCGACGTGCGCGCCGGCGGCTACTGGCTCACCTCGCTGAAGTCGAAGCCGCTCACGCCGGCAATGACGCTCTTTCGCGACTGGATCGTGGCCGAAGCGGCCGCCACGGCGCAGGCCGAATGACACGGCCCTGCTTGTCCACAGAAAATGTTGGCAAGGATGTGGATATCCTGGGTACCCGGGGCCTAAGCCCTTGATCGCGCACGAATTAGCGCGCCGACGCAGACATCGGGCAGCCCGTGTGCACGGGCTTCGCGAGCCGGTCCCCCGGCGGCCCGATCCTCAACTGTCGCGACGCAATCGATTGCAAGTTATCCACAGAATATGTTGGCAAGCCTGTGGATATCCCTCCAATGCGACGCGTAACACGCTGATCCAAAAGGGGATTCATTACGCGGACCTTGCGCGGTCAACCGCGTGGCAGCGCACGCGCTTTCGCACGGCACGCGCCGCACACCCGGCCCGGGGCCGGCCGGTTCTCCACAGATTGTGTTGGCAAGCTTGTGGATATCCTGCGCATCGGACACCTAACTCGTTGAGCGCACGGGGTTTTGTGCTTCGTCTGCGGAATCGGGCAGCGCCGGTGCAGCCCGTAAGGCCAGCGCCGGCGCCATCCGCGCATCAATGCCGGTCAAGCCCGCCGCGCAGCTCGCTCGCCTTGTCGCGCAGCGCCTCGTAACCCGAGCGCGCGTGCTCGGGCAGGTCGGGATCGCCGATCAGCGCGCCGAGCGTTTCGATCAGGCTGAACAGGATGCCCTTCGCCGCGCCGACCGCGATGCTCTGCGATTCGATCGACTTGTGCAGGTGGTCGACCGCCGCTTCCAGGTTCTCGAGCTTGTGCTCGCCGTCGTCGGGCCGGTTGTCGGTCGTCATCGTCTACCTCCGCCATCGTTCAAGGGTCATGTCACGATTCTATGCCGCGTCGCGCGAACGTGGCGCGACATCGCGCAACGTTCGTGCGGCGCCGCACTACAGCACCGCGACCACCTTCACGCGGCCCGGCTGCTCCGCCGACGCGACGACCTGGCCGTCGACGCGGCGGAAGGTGAGCGACACGGTTTCGTCACCGACGTGCAACGCGTCGATCCGCAGCCAGTCGACACCTTCCGGCAGCGTCGGGCGCTCGACGCGCACCTCGTGGCGCGACGCATCGATGCTCACGCCGAGGCAGGCCTGCAGCATCATGAACGGCGCGCCGGCAGCCCACGCTTGCGGCAGGCAGGCGACCGGATACGCGGTCGGCGGCTCGCCGCGCCGGCGCGGGAACCCGCAGAACAGCTCGGGCAAGCGCATCTCGAAACTCACCGCCGCCTCGAACAGCGCGCGCAGCAGGTTCACCGCGGCCGTCTTGTCGCCGTAGCGCGCGAGGCCGCGTGCAATCAGCGCATTGTCGTGCGGCCATACCGAGCCGTTGTGATACGCCATCGGGTTGAAGCGCGGCTGGCCGGCCGCGAGCGTGCGGATGCCCCAGCCCGTCTGGAACAGCGCCGAGCCGAGCACGCCGGCGACCGCCGCGCCGCGCTCGGCGTCGGGCAGCCCGAACGCGAGCAGGTGGCCCGCGTTCGACGCGAACACGCGGCACAGGTCGCCATGACCGTCGAGCGCGATGCCGTAGAAATCGCCTTCCGGCATCCAGAACAGCGCGTCGACCTGCTCGCGCAGCGTCTTCGCGCGCAACGCGTAGCGCGTGGCGTCGGCCGCGTGGCCGCGCCGGTGCGAGCACGTCGACATCGCATCGAGCGCCGCGCACGCATACGCCTGCACTTCGACGAGCGCGATCGGCCCGTCCGGAAAGCGGCCGTCCGCATGGAACACCGAATCGTGGCTGTCCTTCCAGCCCTGGTTCGCCAGACCACGCTCCGACGTGCGCTGGTAATCGAGCAGTCCGTAAGGATTGCGGTCGCACTTGTCGATCACCCATTGCGCGGCGCGCTCGAGCGCGGGCCACAGTTCGTCGATCAGCGCATCGTCGCCGGTGCGTTCGACATACGCGCCCGCGAGCACGATGAACAGCGGCGTCGTATCGACACCGCCGTAGTACAGCGCGAACGGCACCTCGCCCGTCGCGGCCATCTCGCTGCGGCGGAACTCGTGCATGATCTTGCCGGGCTCCGCATCGCGGAACGCGGAGGTCTCGCGCGCCTGGTGCTCGGCCAGGAACCGCAGCACACCACGCGCGAGCGCCGGCTGCAGCCAGAGCATCTGCAACGACGTGATGACCGCGTCGCGGCCGAACGGCGTCGAGAACCACGGAATGCCCGCATACGGGTACGGCCCCGTGTCGAGCTGTGTCGTGAGCAGCCCGAGATCCGCGAGCGAGCGGTCGAGCCACGCGTCGAACAGCGGATTGCCGGTGTTCACGCGCGCCATCGATTCACGCCGCGCGCGCATTTCGCGGTGCACGCCGACGAGCGCGGTGCGCAGCGCGACGCGGCCGCATCCCGGCTCCTCTTCACGCACCGGGCCGAGCGTCGCATCGACGGTCAGGTAGATCGACACGCATGCCTGTGCGGCGATCGTCAGCGTGTAATCGGCACGATCGACCGACAGCGCATCGGGCGCCGGCGAGAAATACACGGTCACGTTGCGCTCGACGCTGTCGAGGCCGTCATAGCGCAGCCGCACCGCGCCCGCGTCGACGCGCGGCGCCGCCACGGTGCCGCGCTTCGGGCGCTGCGTGCCGCGCACCTCGAACATGTCCTTGAAATCGGCCGCGAACGACACCGACAGCGGCACTTCGGCTTCGCTCGAGCCGTAGTTCGTCAGCGTCAGCGCTTCGTAAAGCACGTCACCCGCGAGCACGCGCATCCGCTCGATGTGGATCACGCCCTCGGGCGTCTCGTGGCCGCCGAGCGGCGGCAGCGGGCGGTTCGTCAGGTGGGCGGTGAACGACGCGTTATCGGCGCTCGTCGCGCCCGACAGCAGCGACGGCGCGCGGCCGCCGAACGTCAGGCGCCATTTCGACAGCACGCGCATGTCGTCGACGAACAGGCCGTCGTCATGACCGCCGATGTCGCCGAGCGCGTCGCCGACCACGAACGCGTTGCCGGATTTCAGCACGTACTGGTTGTTGCGCGCCAGTGCCTGCGGATCGGCTTCGGGTGCGATGAATGCGGGGCCCGACGCTGGGGTCGGGGCAGCAGGCGCGACTTGCGGCGCCTGGGTCGTCGTGGCTTCGGCGTGATTCGGCATCGATGCTCCTGTGTCGAGGCGCAACGCGCGTCGCGCGCCGCGTGGTTCGCACAGGATAGGACAGAACGGGGGAGGTGCGCAGCGACGAAAAAGACGCGACGCCAGGCGACGTTGTCATCGCCGCCCGGCATCGCGCACAGGCATCTCAAGTGCCGGTCAGAACTTCCACAGGATGTTGCCGAGGATCGCGTTGTCACGCACGCGGCTGCCGTACTGGCCGCTGTACGTGAGGCCGAGCGTCAGGCGCTTCGTGATGTTCGCGTCGATACCGGCCTCGAGCACGGCGCTGTCGCGAGCAATCGGCACGCCCGACACCTGGAACGACGTGCCGCCGTTCGCGAACGTGAACGACGACGACGGACTCGCGTTGCCGAACGCATGCCGCCAGCCGACCGTCCCGCGCGCGGTGAACGTGCCGCTCGCGATCGAGCCGAGTTGCGACGCCGCGCGCAAACCGAGGGTCGAGAAGCCGACGTGGGTCGTCTCGCCGCCGGCACGCAGCGCGGCCGCGCCACCTGTTTCCGTATAGCCGTCGGTATGCAGGTTCACATACGCGAGGCCCGCGAACGGTTCGATCGCCACGGGGCCAACCGGCAGCGCGTAGCCGACTTCCCCGAACACCTGCGCCGAATTCGCGTCGTAGCCGGCCGAATCGTGATCCGAGAAGCCCGCGAAGCCCGGATTGCGATCGCTGTTGATCCGGTACCACGTGTACGACGCGCCGCCGCGCACGCCGAGCGCACCGTACTGCGCGCCGCCGTACAGCGACAGGTAGTAGCTGTTCACCGACGCCGACGAACTCTGGTCGTTGTCGAGCGAGCTGTGCGTGACACCCGCGGCCAGACCCGCACGCCACTTGTCGTTGAGCGCCATGTCGGCACCGGCGATGAAGCCCGTCATGCTGCGGTTGATCGTCGACGCGTTGCCGTCGCCGGTGAGTCGGCTGCGGCCGCCGAACGCCTGCCCCCAGACAACCGGTTGATAAGGCGTGCCGCCGTAGCAGCCTTCACGCGAGCCGATCCGGCGTTCCGGCGGCAGCGTCGGGTCGACCGCGCCGGCCGTGTTGTCGCCGCACAGCGCGGCGCCGCCCGACGACAGCGCGGCAAGCGGGCCCGATCCGGGCGCGAGGCCCTGGCGGACGCGATCGGTCACCGCGTCGCGCACATAGCGGCTGTCGAGCAGCAGCATGCTCTTCAGGCTCGCCTGCAGTTCGCCGTCGAGCAACCCGTATGCGCGGCGTGCGGTGGGCGCGTCGGTCGTCAGCACCGCGTCGTACAGCGGGTTGCCGGCGCCGAGCCCGCCAAGCGCGGTCGCGACCGAACGCTGGTTGGGCGTCGTCGCGACGTCCGGCAGCGACGTGCCGTTCTGGACCAGTCGCAGGTACACGTGATTCGGGTCGTAGCTGAGCGTCGGCATCAGGAACGCGTAGTTCGCATTCACCTGGCTGAACGCGCCCTGCACGCCCGACGCCGCGGTCACGATCGTGTAGGTCGTGCTCGGCTGGTAGCCGCTCTGGTTCGCGAGCACCTGCACGGTGCCGCCGTTCAGCGTCGCCGTGCCGCTGGCCGCGAGGCTGCCGCTTTGCTGCGGCGTGGCCGCGACCTGGAACGTCGAACCCGGCTGGAACGTGACGTTGCCGCCCACGTTCAGCGCCGCGCCCGGTTGTGACGCGGCCGCCGTCGCGCCGCCCTGCACCACGAGGCCGCCGATCGTGCCAGTGCCCGTGACCGTCGCACCGTTCTGCACGGTCACCGTCGACTGGCCGAGCGAACCGTTGACGGCGAGCGTGCCCGCGCTGACCGTGGTCGGGCCGCTCAGCGTGTTCGTGCCCGTCAGCGTCAGTTGACCGCTGCCGGCCTGCGTCAGCGAGCCCGCGCCGGAGATCGCGCCGCCGAACGACAGGTTGTCCGAGCGGTTGAAGACCAGTGCGCCGGCATCGGCGACGTTGCCGGCGATGCTGCCCGACGTGCCGCCGTTGCCGATCTGCAGCGTGCCGGCGCTGATGGTCGTGCCGCCGGCGTAGCTGTTCGCGCCGGACAGGATCAGCGTGCTGCTGCCGCTCTTCGTCAGCGAGCCGTTACCCGCCAGCGTGCCGCCGTAGGCACCGCCGCCCTCGACCGTGAGACCGCCGGTGCCAGTGTCGAGCGTGCCGCCGCTCGCGCCGCTGAGCCCGCCGAGCGTCAGCTGGGTGCCGCCGAGCGCGACATTGCCGCCGTTCAGCGTCAGGCCGCCCGTGCCGAGTGCGCCGCTGTTGCCGATCACGAGCGAGCCGCTGTTCAGCACCGTGCCGCCCTGGAACGTGTTGCTGTTGTTCAGCGTCAGCGTGCTCTGGCCATTCTTGACAAATCCGCCCGAGCCCGACACCACGCCCGACAGCGTCAGATTCGCGGAGCCGCCGATCGTCGTGCTGGCGTTCACCGTCACGGAATTGGCGAGATTCACCGCAGTCGTCGTGTCGATCGTGCTCGGTGCGCTGACCGTCAGCGCGCCGGTGCCGAGCGCGCCGTTGCTGCCGAGCACGAGCGCGCCGCCCGTGACCGTCGTACCGCCCGTGTAGGTGTTGTTGCCCGACAGCGTCTGCGTGCCGGTGCCGCTCTTCACGAGCCCGCCTGCGCCGCCGAGCGTGCCGGCAAACGACGTGTTCGCCGAGCCGGACAGCGTCAGCGGATTCGTGCCCAGCGACACCGTGCTGCCCGCGACCCCGGCCAGCCCGCCGATCGTCTGCGATCCCGCGCCCGCGCCCAGCGTGAAGCCCGTGCCCGACGCGCCGAGATTGACGGTGGTCGAGCCGGACAGCCCGCCGCCCGCGCCGATCACGAGATTGCCCGCGTTGATCGTCGTCGCGCCGCTGTAGGTGTTCTGGCCGGTCAGCGTTTCCGTGCCGCTGCCCGCCTTCGTGATCCCGCCCGTGCCGCTGAGCGCGCCGCTGAAGGTCTGGTTCGAGCTATCGCCGAACGTGAGCGTGCCGCCGCCGAGCGTGACGCTCGTGCCGCCGACACCGGACAGCGAACCGATCGTCTGGTTCGTACCCGACGCGCCGATGTCGAGCGACGCGCCCGAGGTGGTCAGGTTGACCGCGCCCGTCGCCGCGAGGCTGCCGCCCGCGCCGATCACCAGCTTGCCGGCATTGATCGTGGTGCCGCCGGTGTAGGTGTTCGTGCCTGTCAGCGTCTCGGTGCCGCTGCCGATTTTCGTCAGCGAGCCGCTGCCCGTCAGCGCGCCGGCGAAGGTGGCACTGCCGCCGCCGTTGCCGAGCATCAGCGCGCTCGCGCCGAGCGTGACCGTCGTGTTGCCCACGCCGGACAGCGCGCCGATCATCTGGACGCCGTTCAGCGCGCTCAGGTCCAGCGTCGCGCCCGTACCCGCAAGGTTCACCGCGCCCGTCGCCGCCAGGCTGCCGCTCGCGCCGAGCGCCAACGTGCCCGCGTTGACCGTCGTGCCGCCCGTGTACGTGTTCGTGCCCGTCAGCGTTTCCGTACCCGCGCCGGCCTTCGTGATTCCGCCCGTGCCCGTGATCGCGCCGCCGAACGTCTGATTCGTCCCGTCACCGAACGTCAGGCCGTTGCCGCCCAACGCGATCGTCGACCCGCCCACGCCGCTCAGCGCGCCGAACGTCTGTGGTGTGCTCGCCGCGCTGAGATCGAGCGTCGCCCCCGTACCCGTCAGGCTCACCGCGCCGCCCGTCGCGAGGCTCCCGCCCGCGCCCAGCGCCAGCGTGCCGCCCGCGACCGTCGTGCCGCCCGTGTACGTGTTCGCACCCGTCAGCGTTTCCGTGCCCGCGCCGGCCTTCGTGATCCCGCCCGTACCCGCGATCGTGCCGCCGAACGTCGCGCTGCCGCCGCCGTTACCGAGCGTCAGGCCGTTTGCGCCAAGATTGACTGTCGCACCAGCCGCGCCCGCAAGCGCGCCAATCGCCTGCGGCGTGGTCGCACCACTCACGTCAAGCGTCGTACCCGTGTTCGCGAGGTTAACCGTACCCGTCGATGCCAGGCTGCCGCCCGCGCCGATCGCCAGCGTGCCCGCGTTGACCGTCGTGCCACCCGTATACGTATTGGCGCCCGTCAGCGTCTCGGTCCCGGTGCCGGCCTTCGTGAAACCGCCCGTGCCCGTAATCGCCCCGCCAAACGTGCCGTTGGCGCTGCCGCCCGCCGTCAGCGTGTTGCCGCCCAGGTTCACGGTCGAGCCAGCCGCGCCGGTCAGCGTGCCGATCGTCTGCGGCGCACCCGCCGCGCTGATGTCGAGTGCCGTGCCCGTATTCGCGAGGTTCACCGTACCCGTCGATGCCAGGCTCCCGCCCGCGCCGATCGCCAGCGTGCCCGCATTGACCGTCGTGCCGCCCGTGTACGTGTTCGTGCCCGTCAGCGTTTCCGTGCCCGCGCCGGCCTTCGTGATTCCGCCCGTGCCCGTGATCGCGCCGCCGAACGTCTGATTCGTCCCGTCACCGAAGGTCAATCCGTTGCCGCCCAGCGCAACCGTCGCGCCAGCCACGCCGCTCAGCGCGCCGATCGTTTGAGCCGCGCCTGAGCCGCTGATGTCGAAGCTGGCACCCGCCCCGGTGAGACTCACGGCGCCGCCCGTCGCAAGCGAGCCGCCTGCACCCAGCGCCAGCGTGCCGCCCGCGATCGTCGTCCCGCCCGTGTACGTGTTCGCACCCGTCAGCGTCTCCGTGCCCGTGCCTGACTTCGTGATCGCGCCCGTGCCACCGATCGTGCCGCCGAACGTGTGATTGCCGGCGTCGCCCAGCGTCAGGTTTTTCGAGCCCAGATTGACCGCCGAGCCGGCCGCGCCCGAGAGTCCGCCGATCGCCTGCGGCGTGGTCGACGCGCTGACGTCGAGCGTCGTACCCGCATTCGCCAGATTTACCGTGCCCGTCGCCGCAAGCGAACCGCCCGCGCCGATCGCCAGCGTGCCCGCGTTGACCGTCGTGCCACCCGTATACGTATTCGCGCCGGTCAACGTTTCGGTGCCGGTGCCTTGCTTCACGATCCCACCCGTGCCGGCGATCGAACCGCCGAACGTCTGGTTCGTCGCGGTGCCGAAGGTCAGCGTGTTGCCGCCGAGTGCGATGTTCGAACCGGTCACGCCGCTCAGTGCACCGACCGTCTGGTTCGCGCCCGATGCGCTGATGTCGAAGCCGGCACCCGTACCGGTGAGGCTCACGGCACCGCCCGCCGCGAGCGAGCCGCCCGCGCCCAGCGCAAGCGTGCCGTTCGCGATCGTCGTGCCACCCGTGTACGTGTTCGTGCCGGTCAGCGTTTCGGTACCGCTGCCTTGCTTTGTAACGCTGGCCGTACCCGTGATCGCACCGCCGAACATCTGATTCGTGCCGTCGCCGAACGTCAATCCGTTGCCGCCCAACGCAACCGTCGAACCGGCCACGCCGCTCAGTGCGCCGATCGTCTGAGCCGCGCCTGAACCGCTGACGTCGAACGTTGCGCCAGCGCCGCTCAGGTTCACCGCGCCACCCGCCGCAAGGCTGCCGCCAGCGCCCAGCGCCAGCGTGCCGCCCGCGATCGTCGTACCGCCCGTGTACGTGTTCGTACCCGTCAGCGTCTCCGTGCCCGTGCCTGACTTCGTGATCGCGCCCGTGCCGCCGATCGTGCCGCCGAACGTGTGATTGCCGGCGTCGCCCAGCGTCAGGTTTTTCGAGCCGAGATTGACCGTCGAGCCAGCCGCGCCCGCGAGACCGCCGATCGCCTGCGGCGTGGTCGACGCGCTGACGTCGAGCGTCGTGCCCGCATTCGCCAGATTTACCGTGCCCGTCGACGCAAGCGAACCGCCTGCGCCGATCGCCAGCGTGCCCGCGTTGACCGTCGTACCGCCGGTGTACGTGTTCGCGCCGGTCAGCGTTTCGGTGCCGCTACCTTGCTTCGTGACGCCGGCCGTACCGGTGATCGAACCGCCGAACGTCTGGTTCGTGCCGTCGCCAAACGTCAATCCGTTGCCGCCGAGTGATACGGTCGTGCCGGCCACGCCGCTCAGCGCGCCGACCGTCTGGTTCGCACCCGATGCGCTGATATCGAAGCTGGCGCCCGCGCCGCTCAGGTTGACGGCGCCGCCCGCCGCAAGACTGCCGCCTGCGCCCAGCGCCAGCGTACCGCCCGCGATCGTCGTCCCGCCCGTGTACGTATTCGCACCGGTCAGCGTTTCGGTGCCGGTGCCCTGCTTCACGATCGCGCCCGTGCCGCCGATCGTGCCGCCGAACGTCTGGTTCGTCGCATCGCCCATCGTCAGCGTGTTGCCGCCGAGCGCGACGGTCGTGCCGGCCACGCCGCTCAGCGCGCCGACCGTCTGGTTCGCCCCCGACGCGCTGATATCGAAGCTGGCGCCCGCACCGGCGAGGTTCACGGCGCCCGTCGCCGCAAGCGAGCCGCCCGCGCCCAACGCCAGCGTGCCCGCATTGACCGTCGTGCCACCCGTATACGTGTTCGCGCCCGTCAGCGTCGTGGTGGCGGCCCCGTTCTTGGTCAGGCCACCGGCCCCGGACACCTGCCCCGACAGCGCGAGGTTGTTGCTGCCGCCCAGCGTGAGGGTCGCACCGGTGTTGATCGCGATGTTGTTGCCGACCGTCATGCCGGTGTTGGTGTCGAGCGTGCCTGACCCGCCGACGGTCAGCGTGCCCGTGCCGAGCGCGCTGCCGTTGCCGAGCACGATGCCGCCGCTGTTGAGGTTGGTGCCGCCCGAGTAGGTATTCGCGCCGCTGAGCGTCAGCGTCCCCGTGCCGTTCTGCGTCAAGCTGCCGCTACCGTTGATCGAGCCGGACAGCCCGAGATTGTTGCCGCCCTGCACCGTGAGACCGCCCGCGCCGAGCGTCACGTTGTTGTTGAGGTTGACGGCCGAGTTGGCGCTCTGGATCGCCCCGCCGTTGCCCGTGATCGTGCCGGTCCCTAGCCCCGCGTTGTTGTCGACGATCGCGACGCCGCCGCTCAGCGTCGCGTCCTGCGCGGTGGATGCACCGCTCAGCGTCCACGTACCGCTGCCGACGTCCAGGTGCTGGAAATTGATGTAGTTGCTGCTGTTGATCGAGCCGGTCGCCGGCCCGCCGCCCTGCTGCTGCAGGTTGAGCGTGTTGTTGCCGCCCGCGCCGCCGTCGACGACGCCCGTCGCCGCGACGTTCATCGTGTTCGGGCCGACCGTGATGTTGAACGCGCTGCCGGTGCCGCCCGCCGAGTTGACCGACGAGCCCGTCATGGCATTGAACGTGTTGTTGCTGTTCGCGCCCAACGACACGCTGCCGTTGATCGTGCCCGAGTTGGTAAACGTATTGCCCTGCCCGGGCGTGCCGTTCGAGCCGAACGATACACGGCCGTTGATCGTGCCGCTGTTGTTCATGTTGACCGTGCCGCCGCCGTATGCGGTGACCACGGGGGCGTCCGCGCCGACGAGGGTCGCGCCGACCAGCGGGTTGGACCCGATCGTGCCGGTGTTTGTAATGTTCGACGTGCCGCCGGTACCGTTCTGGACCGATAACGCCATGCCCGTCACGCCGCTGATCGCCACGCCGGTCGAGCCGTTCATCGTGCCGTTGTTGACGACGGTGGTGTTCGCGCTCGCGGACGCGTTGCCGACCACGGCCCCGCTCGACAGCACGCCGAGGCCCGAGCCGAGTGCGGACGGGTCGATCGTGCCGTTGTTGGTCAGCGTGACGCCGTTGCCGGTCAGCGACATCGCGGTGCCGCCGACGCCGAGCAGTACGCCGACGCTCGCGCCGGGGTTGACCGTCGCGTGCACGTTGTTGGCGGCGTTCGAATAGCTCGGCTGCAGCGGGTTCGCGATCCCGGAACAGGTCACTGTCGTGCCTGCCGTGCTGCAGGTCGCATAGGCGGGAACAATGCCTGCGCCGGACAGCGCCAGGAAAACGCCCGTGGGCAACAGCAGTCTCGGAAACGGCTCGCCGGCTTTTTTCGAACGCGCAAGATTCATGCTTTCCCTCGTTATTGGCTTTGGTATTGGTATCTCGGCCGCACCGGGCGGCCAACAGCAGAAAATCGCGGACAAAATAATCCGCCCCGGCGGTCGCAATGCGACGTCGGCTTATTCGTGGATGAATTTTTAATCGGCCCTGGATTGCGAACGCGAAACTAGTCGAATGACATGACGGTAGCCCCTTGTTTTTCTGCAGCGACTTTCTGGTTGGTTTGATTACTGCCCTGCTTTTTGTCAGACAAGGCTATATCAAACTCACGCCATTTTCCAGTCGATGTTTACCCATCGGATCAGGGGCCCGGGATCGTGTATTTTTTACCCGCCGAGGCATGCTCGCCGACCGCATCCAGCATGTTTCCCGCGCGGCTCTTTTGATTTTTCTCAAAAAACACCGGAATCACCGCATCCGCGAAAACACCGATACACGGCCACGATTGGCGCCACACGGATTCCATGTGCACTATATTTTTTCTTGCGAATCGCTGACGCAGATAATCTGTGCCCGGTTAATCGACCGATAAAAGCGGGGGTTTCAGGCGTTACGTCAATCGCGTCAACTTCCGCGTTGCACCAATCACGCAATCCGGATCGCCATCGCGTGCGCCGCACCGACGGCCGTTTTACGAAAACAGGCTCATCAGATAAAGCATCGGCCGGAACGAGACGGGCCGCGCATCGGGGTTCACCCACAACCGCACCGCATACACCGCGTAGGCCGGCACTTCGCGCCAGCTCGAATAAACGTCGCGCAACTGGAAACGGCCCGGATACGCGGCGGAGATGTTCGCCCGCGCGATGCCGACGCGCTCGAAGGCGAGGCGCGCTCGCGCGAGGTGGTAGTACTGGCTGACGATCAGCACGCGCGACAGGCCGTGCGCCTGCAGGTAAGCCAGCGTGTGCTGCGCAGTCGCGAGCGTGTTGTCGCCCTGGTCGTCGACGGCGATCCGGTCGGCCGGCACGCCGTGCGCCACGAGATAGTCGCGCATCGCGGTCGCCTCGTTCAGCCCGGGGCCGTCGATCGCGCCGCTGACCAGGAACGCCGGGCACTGCCCCGTGCGGTAGCAGCGCACGCCGACATCGAGCCTGGCGGCGAGCACCGGCTTCGGCGCGCCTGTCTCGTCGAGCGCGTTGCCGAAGATCACGGCGACATCAGCCGGCTCGCTCGGCATCCGCATCCCGTACGCGACGAGCGCAACGGCTGCGACGATCCAGAGGCAGGCAACGAAGGCCAGCAGGCGGCCCGTTCGGGCAAGGAAGCCCCGTTTGGTGTGGTTTTTCAAGGTTTTCGGTCTCTCAGGTCGTCGAGCTCGCCGGGCATATCGGCTTGCCCGGCCCCGCACGGGCGCGTAACGCTAGCACGGTGCGCGTTCGGGTGTCCACGCGACGAACCCATGCCGAACGGCAGCCGGCCGTCCGGCAAGTCGACAGGAGACGCTTGCCCGGCGAAGCGGGCAGGCAATGCGGAGGTCTACAGAGATCTACGGAGATCGAAAGAATCTGAATGGCCGCGCCGCGATGCACGGCCCGGCACGGCCCGAATCAGTCGACCGGGCACATTGCGAGCCGCCCCATCGCCTCGCCGGCGCCGCGCACCGCGCAGGTGGCCGGTTCGTCGGCGATCCGGGCGACGAGGCCCGTCTCGTCGTACAGCAGGCGTTCGAGATCCGCGAGCAGCGCGCCGCCGCCCGTCAGCACCACGCCGCGATTCGCGATGTCGGTTACGAGTTCGGCCGGCGCATTCTCCAGTACCGACTTCACCGCGCCGATCACCTGCTTGAGCGGCGCGGCCAGCGCGTCCGCCACATCGTGGTTGGACAGCTCGATCGAGCGCGGCAGCCCGTCGCCGACACTGCGCCCGACCGCGCGCGTCGACCGGCGCGGCACCGCGCTGGTGGCCGAGCCGATCGACTGCTTCACGTGTTCGGCCGTCTGCTCGCCGAGCAGCACGCCATACAGGTTGCGGACATGGTTGACGATCGCCGCGTCGAACTGGCTGCCGCCGACGCGAATCGCCTCGCGATAGACGATGCCGCCAAGCGCGATCACCGCGACTTCCGTCGTCCCGCCGCCGATATCGACGACCATCGAGCCGACCGGCTCGGTCACCGGCAGCCCCGCGCCGAGCCCGGCCGCCAGCGATTCCTCGATCAGTTCGACCTCCGATACACCGGCCGCGAACGCGGCCTCGCGCAGCGCGCGGCGCTCGACGGCCGTCGCATCGGACGGCACGCACAGCGTGACCTCGACGCGGCGGCCGAAACGCGAACGCGTGCGCGACATGTCGATGAAGCTGCGGATCATCTGCTCGGCCGCGTGCGCATCGGCGATCACGCCGTGCCGCATCGGCCGCACGGCTTCGAGATGCCCCGGTTCGCGGCCAAGCAGCGCCTTCGCGAGCTCGCCGACGGCCTCGAGCGTCGGCCGCGCGTCGGTCGCGCCGGCCTTGCGGAAGCAGACGACCGACGGCTGGTTCAGCACCACGCCGCGTTCGTGCGTATAAATCCGCGTACTCGCCGTTCCAGGGTCGATCGCAACGGGTTGCGCAAACAACTTTCCGAACAGCGGTGTCGACATATCAAACCTTTGTAATCGAACGGGCGCGGGGCAGCCGCGCCGCATTTCCGCCGCGCGTCCATGCCGCCCCATCACAAACTTAGCGGCAAATCGTTCCGATACTTTAGGCAATTCCGATGATTTTTTCGCGACGCAATTGTCAAATGTGCCGTTCCGGACACATCCGGCTACGCAACAGCCTCTCGCATTGCCTCTGTAAAACACGGTAATCTCTCGGTCTTGCCTGCTCCCGGCAGGCCTCAGACGCCCGATCACGCCAGGTATTTCCACCATGACAGCGACCGTTTCCTTCCGCTGGGCGCGGGTGCGCCCGCTTTGCACGACGCTCGTCGCCTTCTGGTGCTGCACGGTCGCCGCGCAACCGCTGCCGGCCCCCGAATCCGCTACCGCCCAGGCACCCGCCGCCAGCGCGCCGGCGGCCACGCCCGCCGCTTCCGGGCACACCTGCGAGGCCGACGGCGGCCCGGCAGGCCGCCCGTCGATCGGCCTCGTGCTGTCCGGCGGCGGCGCGCGCGGCTACGCACACCTCGGGGTCCTGAAGGTGCTGGAGGACAACCGCATCCCGATCGACTGCATTGCGGGCACCAGCATGGGTGCCGTGGTCGGCGGCCTGTATGCGAGCGGCATGGCCGCCGGCGAGATGCAGAAGCGGCTGTCGGAGGTCGACCTCGCGGACATCGCATTCGACGTGACGGACCGCGCGGACCTGCCGCAAACCAGCCGGGAGGACGAACGCCTGTACATCAACGGGCTGACGCTCGGCTTCGGCAAGAAAGGCGTGAAGGCGCCGGTCGGCCTCGTGCAGGGCAACCGGCTGCAGGCGCTGCTCGCGAACTGGACGGCCGCCGTGCCGACCAACCAGCCGTTCGACCGCCTGCCGATCCCGTACCGCGCGGTCGCGACCGACCTGCAGACGGGCCAGATGGTGGTGCTCGACCACGGCTCGCTGCCGCTCGCGATCCGCGCGAGCATGGCGATGCCGGGCCTGTTCGCGCCGGCCGAGATCAACGGGCGCGCGCTGGTGGACGGCGGGCTCGTCAGCAACCTGCCCGTCGACACCGCGCGGCAGATGGGTGCGAACGTCGTGATCGCGGTCGACATCGGCTCGCAACTGCGCCCGCTCGACGCGCTCGCGTCGCCCGCCGACGTGATGCAGCAGATGGTCGGCATCCTGATCCGCCAGAACGTGACCGCCCAGCGCAAGCAGCTCGACGCGCAGGACGTGCTGCTCACGCCGGATCTCGGCTCGCTCGCGTTTACCGATTTCCAGAACGCGAAGAAGGCGATCGCCGCCGGCGCGGCCGCCGCGACCGCGGCGCTGCCGAAACTGCAGCGCTTCGCGCTCACGCCGGAACAATATGAGGCCTACCG
The DNA here is from genome assembly GCF_011605345.1 of Burkholderia sp. D-99. GTDB lineage: Bacteria > Pseudomonadota > Gammaproteobacteria > Burkholderiales > Burkholderiaceae > Burkholderia. The sequence goes on along the minus strand of NZ_JAAOXM010000008.1, from coordinate 187,222 downwards.
GTCTGCGCACGCACAGCCGCTGCCGCCGCCGATCCGGATCACGCGCATCGACATCAAGACCTCCGGCGGCGTGCCGAAGCGGGTCGTCAGCAACGCGCTGCACGTGAAGCCCGGCGACACGTACGATCCGAATACCGTCAGCCAGGATCTGCTCGGCCTCACGACGGGCGGCAACTTCGAGAGCGTCACGCAGCAGATCGTGAGCCACGGCGACGAGAACGTGCTCGAGATCGACGCGCGCGAGAAATACTGGGGTCCGAACTTCCTGCTGTTCGGGCTCGGCATGTCGAGCAGTTCGACCGACGAGGGCGGCTTCCGCCTGCACGTCGGCTACCGGCGGCCGTGGCTCACCGAATCGGGGCTCGAATTCCGCGCGGACACGACGATCGGCAGCGACCTGCAATCGGCGCGCATCGAGTTCCGCCAGCCGCTGTCGATGGCTTACGGCGTCTATCTGTCGCCCTACGCGGAATACCAGCGCCGCTACGCGAACCTGTACGACGACAGCGGCGACGTGAAGATCACGCAGTACCTGATGCAGACCGCACGCGCCGGGCTCGATCTCGGCCTGCCGATCGCGCGGCTCGGCGATTTCCGGATCGGCGTCGGGTACGTGACCGGGCACGGCTCGCCGACCTACAACCTGCCGTTCGACGACGGCAGCGGCCAGACGCTGCTGTGGTCGAGCTTCACGTCGCAGGCGCTGATCGCGCGTGCGCGGCTCGTCATCGACCAGCTCGACGATCCGCTGTTCCCGCGCAAGGGCTATTTCACCGAGTTGCGCGTCGAGCGCTCGCTGGTATCGCGCAACGGGGGCTCGGCGAACCAATTCGACGACAGCATCAACAACGCGCCCTACACCGAGATCTACGGCAAGGCGATGGTGGCGCAGCAGTTCGGCCGCCACAGCATCAGCGCGACGATCGAAGGCGGCAAGAGCATCGGTGGCACCAACCTGATCAACGCGTTCAACTTCACGCTCGGCGGCTTCCAGCACCTGTCCGCGTATGCGGCCGACCAGTTGAACGGCAACGAGCTCGCGTACGCGCAGGTGACCTATATGAACCAGTTGATGACGTTCAACGCGTCGCCGATCAAGGCGCTGTCGGTGGGTGCCAGCGCGGAAGTCGGCAACGTCTGGTCGAGCGGGCAGCAGATCGGTGGCGGCGCGCTCAAGCAGAGCTATACGTTCTTCACGAGCCTGTCGACCGCGTTCGGGCCCGTCTACATCGGCGTGGCGCTCGCGCCCAGCGGCCGTCGCAACTTCTACCTGCAGCTCGGCCGCACCTACTGAGCGTGCGCGGGTGCCGCTTCGGCGGCATCCGCGACTCCGTCGCGCCGCACGCCCGGATCAGAACGCCGCGGCCATCGCGACCGCCCGGGCTTGCGCCCGCTCGATGCTGTCGCTCGCCCGCGCACCCCACGTGTGTTCGACGGTCAGGCTCCTGACCTCGCTCACGCCAATGAACCGCAACCAGAATTCGAGGTAGTCGGCCTGATGCCGGAACCCCGGATTGTCGGCGCCCGCGCCGGTTTCCCGGCTCTGTCCGCGAACATGGATGACCAGCGCGCGAGGAATCTCCAGCAACGGGGCGTAGGCCTTCCCGTCGAACGTGAACAGCATGTTCCGCTGGCTGACGAGATCGATCAGTTGCTTGAGCTTGTACGGATAGCCGAAATTCCACATCGGCACGCCTACGACGATCCGGTCCGCGTCCTGAAAGCGCTTCACGAGCGACTGGATGCGCCGCCAGACCGACTGCTCCGCGTCATCCATCGGCGCGTTCGCGACGCCTTTGTACTTCGCGCCAATCGCGTCGCTGCCGAAGTCCGGCAAGTCTTCTTCCCAGACATTCAGCGTATCGACGTCGATCGTTACGCCCGAAGTTACGCCCGAATCCCGGAGCGCATCGACAAAGGCATTGGCGACCGCGATCGACGCCGACCTCGCGCCGCGGGGAGAAGACACGATATTCAAAAGCCGCATGTTGTATGACCCGGACAGGAATGCATGAACAAGGGGGCCGCCATCGCGGCTGCCCCGACTTCACTGCTGCGTCGCGGGCCGCCCGACTCCGCTGTCACGACTCGACCCGCCGCATAGTTGCAATTGCAATCGTAATGCAAAGCGCGCAAGCGCGGCAAACGAATCGTCATGCGATTGCGGTGCGGGGAGGCATCGAAACGGGAAAGGTACGGCGTGAAAAGCCGGCGACGCGCTCGAATCCGGCGCGCGCGGCTGTCGTTGGGTCGTGTTGGGTTGCTGTCGAGGCCCGGGGCCCGGGTTGCGGATCGCTAGACCGGCCAGCTGATCTCGAAGCGTGCGCCGCCGAGTTCGACCGGATCGACGACCGCGATCCGGCCGTTGTGCGCATGGAGCACCTGCCGCGTGATCGACAGGCCGAGGCCATAGCCGCCGGTGCGGCGGTCGAGGCGCACGAATGCGTCGAAGATCCGCTCACGCTCGCTCTCCGGCACGCCGGGGCCGTCGTCCTCGACGAAGATCCCGATGTTGCCGTGCACGAGCGAGATCCCGACGACGATCTGCGACTTCGCGTACTTGCTCGCATTGCGCAACAGGTTTCGCATTGCGTACGACATCAGCCGCCGGTCCATCTTCACCCGCAGGTCCGACGCGATCGCGATGCGCGACTCGATCGCGCGCTCCGGATACAGCAGCTGCGCATCGCTGACCTGATGTTCGAACCACGCGACGGGGGCCGTCATCTCGAGGTTCGACTGCAGCGAGCTGTATTCGAGCCGCGCGAACGTCAGGCTCATGTCGATCAATTCCTCGAGCTCGGTCACGTCCTGCGCGATGCTCTCGAGCGCGCTCTGGTATTCGGCCGCGGAACTCGGCTCGCGCAGCATTTCGAGTGCGAAACGCACGCGCGCGAGCGGCGTGCGCAGCTCGTGCGAGATGCCGTTCGTCAGGTCGCGCTGCGCGGCGATCAACCTTTCCATCCGCATCGCGAGCGCATTCAGCGTCCGTGCGAGCGGGCCGATGATCACGCTGTGCGATTCGCGCGCGCGCGTGTTGAAGCGCCCGCCCGTGAAGTCGATCGCGCGCTCGCGCACCATCACGAGATCCGACCACACCGGACGCATCCACCGGTACGCCGCGAGCGCGGGTGCGGCGAACACGAACGCGAGCACGATCCAGATGTCGCCGGGCAGCGAGTCGAACGCATGCCACACGACCTGCGGCGACAATTCGACGCACAGCGCCAGCGCCGGCACGAGCGCGGTCAGCAGCACGAGGCCGAGCAGATGCAAGTAGGTGCGCACATAAAGGCGCGACCAGCTCGGAATGCGGTCGGCTCGCGTATCGGTCCAGGCGCGGCGGAAATGCAGCCAACGCCATTTGACGTAGCGCAGCGTCGGCAGCGGCGGTGCATCGGGGTGCGAACGGGTTCGTCGGATCATCTCGGCTCCCGGCCGGCAGGTGGATTGCCCGCGCGGGACGTGACGGCGTCGCACGAAGGCCGCGTCATTCCCACGCGTGCTTGCTGAATTGATAACCCTTGCTGCGGATCGTCTTGATCCGCTGCGGGTTGCTCGCGTCGTCGCGCAGCTTGCGGCGCAGCTTCGAGATGCGCCCGTCGATCGTGCGGTCGAGGCCGTCGAATTCGACGCCGCGCAACTGCAGCATCAGGTCGTCGCGGCTGACGACTTCGCCCGCATGGCACACGAGCGCCCACAGCAGGTCGAATTCGGCCGACGTCAGGTCGGGCGTGCTGCCGTCGGGAAGCACGACCGAGCGGTCGGTGCGGTCGATCGAGAATTTGCCGAACGCGTAGCGCTCGGGCTGCGGCGCGGTGCTCTCGGCCGCACGCGCGGGCGCGCGGCGCAGCTGGGCCTTGATCCGTGCGAGCAGGATGCGCGGCTCGACCGGCTTGTGCACGTAGTCGTCCGCGCCGAATTCCAGGCCGAGCAGTTCGTCGAACGGCTCGTCGCGGGCCGTCACCATGATGATCACGCCGTCGTACTGCTTGCGCGCCTCCCGGCAGATTTCGAAGCCGTCCTTGCCCGGCAGGTTCACGTCGAGAATGACGAGATCGGGACGAATGGACAGGATCGCCGGCACCGCGGCGTCGCCATGCAGCACAGTGTCGACTTCATAGTCGTTCTTGCGCAGGTAGCCGGCGATCAGCGTGGACAGGCGGGTGTCGTCTTCGACGAGCAGGATGCGAAAAGACATGGGCAGCGGTCGGATCATCAGGATGGCCGCGGCGGCGCCGGCCGGTGCCGGACGCCGGCCATCGGCCGAAACGTACCGCATGATACTGCGCCAGCCGATTGCCTGTTTAGAGGTCTTGAAAATAAGGGAGCGATATCGACCGCGCTTGACGAATCGGCGCCGGGACGGTTCCATACGGGCTCGCCTGAATCCGGGCCATGCCCTGCCCGCCTGACTTGATGAATTACCAATCGATCCTCGAACGCATCCACACCGAACTCGCCCCCTGGATCGGCCAGGGGCGGGTTGCCGATTACATTCCCGAGCTCGCGAAAGTGCCCGCCGACAAGTTCGGGATGGCCGTCGTCACGCTCGACGGAAACGTTTGCACGGTCGGGGATGCGCACGAGCGCTTCTCGATCCAGAGCATCTCGAAGCTGTTCGCGTGCACGCTCGCGTTCCAGCTGCTGGGCGACGCACTGTGGGAACGGGTCGGCCGCGAGCCGTCCGGCAACGCTTTCAATTCGCTTGTCCAGCTCGAGAGCGAGCGCGGCAAGCCGCGTAACCCGTTCATCAATGCGGGGGCGCTGGTCGTCACCGACGTGCTGTGCCGCCGTTTCGTGAAAGCCGAGACGGCGCTCGTCGAATTCGTGCGGCGAATGATCGGCACGAACGACATCGACTACGATTCGCGCGTCGCGCAGTCGGAGCTGCAGCACGCGGAGCGCAACCGCGCGATGGCGCACTTCATGGCGAGCTTCGGCAACATGCAGATGCCGCCCGACACGGTGATCGATGCGTATTGCCGCCAGTGCGCGATCACGATGAACTGTGTCGAGCTTGCCAGCGCGGCGCTGTTTCTTGCGAACGGCGGCGTCGCGCCGGTGACCGGCGAGCGGATCGTCGATTCGAGTTCCGCCAAGCGGCTGTCGGCGTTGATGCTGACCTGCGGTACTTATGATGCGGCTGGGGATTTTGTGTATCGCGTCGGGTTGCCGGCGAAAAGCGGGGTTGGCGGCGGGATCGTCGCGGTGCTGCCTGGGGAGATGGCCGTTTGTGTGTGGGCGCCGGGGTTGGATGCGAACGGGAACTCGTTGGCGGGGACGCTGGCGCTGGAGTGGTTGACGACTTATTCGGGGCGGTCGATTTTTTGAGGGGGCGAAGTTGAGCGTGCCTCATCTGGTGCAACGGCGGCAGGCGAATATCGGCGCACTCAACGGAGAATTCGTCATTTGGCGGCAATCGACCCGAAGCAGCCCTCCAGAAATGGACCGAAAAGCAGTCATTCAGCGCCTCCACGCTCATGCGATAGGGCCGTGCGGTCCCCAGCTACAATGTTTGTAGCAACCGTGCTGACAGCTTTGTCCAGTATCGGTCTTGCAAAGCAGCGCCCAGGTATGTTCTCTGAGTTGTCGCGGCCCTGATTACGTCGAGCCTCTTGATGCGAGTATTTCTATATGTCATTTCGAGCCCTTCATGACGAGCTGCTCGCATACCAAGGCCAGGCGGCTTTCGTCGATGTGCTGATTCCTTGGATAGAGGAAAATCCTGCCGAAATCGAACGGCTCCGATCCATGCGCCTAAGAAGCGGTAGGCCTATCCCGAATGTACCCGACGACGAACGCTGGTTGCTTTACGCAGCTAGCCGCGTTTTCGAGCTTCTGGTGCTTCGTTTCCAGAGTGGACGAGCCGATGGAACTGAGTGGCGTGGCCCCGCCATCTCGGAGGATGAGCTTGTGTGCTTCTCCGAACGCATCGGCTTGGATGTCGTGCGTCCCGATCGATATTCGCCTTTCCATCACGAGATCGCCGCTCTATCTTGCTCTGCCGAAGCGGCTCAATTACCTCAAATTGCCAAATATCACTGGCCATGCCTGATGCTCGGTCCTCTTCTCTTGATGCGGGCAGGCGTCACTCTATCTGCAAACGCCAGTGTCATGCGCCCAGAGGTCGCTGACGCTTCTACTCTTTATTGGGCTTTTCGCAGAAAGACACGACCGCACCACGACCTCGCCCACGGGTGGGGGCACAACTCATCATGGCGAACTTCTTTCAGGCGCGATTACCACCTGGGCGACACCTTCCACTTTAATGTCGACGGCACGGTTGATCTTTTGGAACTTCATGCAGAATCGCGCAACGAAAAAGGACTGTCGCCGAAGGAGCGCATGGAACTCCTCGCGAACCGCTGTTTTGTTACCGTTACCAAGGATAGCGTCGATCACTTTCCCTATGACGATCGGTTTTCAATGAAAGCTATGTAGCAGATGTCGGCGGCCCGGCCTTTTCATCGAAGGAATCCCCTCAGAGAAATTCGGCTGCTTACAGTCACCACTCATATGACCGCTTCTTCGTCCTGCCAGCGGCAGCTTCTGGCCGAACGCGGTGGTCGAATGCGTCACGGCACTTGCCCGTGCAGCCTGTCCCGGAGCGATTACCTGTCAGTTTGTATTGCCGGAGTGCCGGCACGCTGGCACTGGAGTGGTGGACGACTTATTCGGGAAGGTCGATTTTTTGAAGCGTCGGAATTAAGCGCATCTCATCTGGCGCAACAGCGGCCAATTCATATCGGCATGCGCCGGCGCGCTCGATGGGAAATTCGGCCATCGGAGGCAATCGACCCGCAACGGACATAGGCATCACCCGAAGCGATTCTCCAATCGTCATGTCTCGTCGCCGCCGTGGCGATTCTGCTACCCACAATTACACCGTGGGCCTGAAGGGCCGACGACAGGAAAATGGACGCCGTGATGCGATAATCCATCGCATATTAACGGCGGACGCGTGCCCTTACGCGTCGCTCATTATCCTCATCGAATTCATGACCGATTCCCTCACTCCCATTAAATTTGCACAGCCGGAGCTTGATGAGCTCACCATTGAAGCTGTCGCTGACGTGCTTCGGTCACGCCATCTGACGAGCGGCCCCAAAACACAAGCCTTTGAAGACGCACTCTCCGCGACTTTCGGAGGACGACCGACGCGCGTTGTCACATCGGCGACGGCGGCAATTGAGCTGGCATTGCAGATTTGTGGTGTCGGTCCCGGCGACGAGGTCATTACCTCGGCCCAAAGCTTCTTCTCCACGATGAACATGATCGTCAAATGCGGAGCGGTTCCGACATTTGTCGACTGCGATCTCGAGTCGCGCGCGATCGATCTGGAACAGGTGGAGCGCGCGATCACTGCGCGAACCAAGGCGATCATGCCGACGCACTTCCCCGGCTCTCTCGTGGACATGGATGCGCTTATGGCGCTCGCCAGCAAGTACGGCTTGCGAGTCGTCGAAGATGCGGCGCTGGTCCAGGGTTCGCATTGGCAGGGACGACCGATCGGTAGCTTTGGCGACGTGACCACGTTCAGTTTCCATCCGAACAAGAACATGACGACCATCGAAGGCGGTGCGATTGTCGTCAATTCGGAGGAGGAAGCGAAACGCATCGACGCCCTCCGGTTCCACGGCATACGTCGCTTGCCTGACGGCACCCGGGATGTGGAAAGTGCCGCCGGCAAATTCAACATGTCGGACGTATCGGCGGCCATTGGCCTGCGACAGCTACAGCAGCTCGAAGGATTTCTGGAAAAGCGGGAGACCCTTGTTTCGCGATATTTTCAGAAATTTCCGGAAATCGCGGGGGCGGTCCTGCCCCCTCGGGCGGTACCGCGGCAAAGCTGGAACATGTTCTGCGTGCTGTTCCCATTTTCCGCAACGCGATTCAGCCGCCATGCGTTCCGCAACGAACTGGAGCGCCGCGGCATCTTGTCCGGCGTTTCATACGAGGCGCTTCATACGACTTCGCTTGGCCGGAAACTGGGTTATGCCGGAGGCCAGTTCCCCAATGCCGAGCGCATCGCACGCGAGACTGTTACCTTGCCGCTACACGTCGGGATGACTGAGGAAAATGTCGATCGCGTCTGCCGTACCGTAGCCGAGGTCTGGCACACGCTTTAATGCTTCACATGCCGCCTTACCTCCCCGACGCATAAGCAATGCTCGCGGCACATCTGTCCGACACCAATGCCTGGGCGGTATCGACAGCAGTTCAACGTGGATCGCGGCGGAAACTGATCAAACGGAGACTCGATAATGGCGTTGTATGGAATATCGGATTTGGCGATCCTGCTTTTGTTGACGCTTGCCGTCACCATACCGCTTACGCTGATCGTCGCGGCCTTCGGGTTGATCGGTAGCGTCCGCGCGCATAAGGCCTGGAGACGCGGCGTCGTCTTTCTCTGCTGTCTGGTGTTCGTGCAGGCTCTCGCACTTCTCAACAATCGTTCAATTGCTGACAGCTATGACCAAGCAATAAGCGCCTGGTACACCCACCACGTCACACGGTCAACGGTATTTGACGGAATGACGTTTCCGCCTGGCTCGACGGTTGTCCTCGAAGTGTATTCACCACATTCGGTCAAAAGCGGCACCGTCCCGTCGAACACGCCGCTTCTGGGGCTGAACGTGAGCGGAGACTTCGGAGTGTTTCGTTCCGACGACAATACGAGTTACGTTGCTTACGGGACGCTTGCGAAGCCGGCATCGATCGGCGGGATCGAGTGTGCACCCGGCCCATTTACACACCACAAGGAGCGTGCCCCCTTCGACTACCAAAAGCATTTGGACACAGTGGACTGCACGCTTGCCTCCGAGTTTCAAGACCACGAACTCGATCTCCCTGCTGGAACCCACGTCAAGGCGTTCGCTTTCGACGGCATCGTCGCAGACTCGATTTCAGGAGAACTACCTCACTCGTGGAAAGTTTTCGGCATTGAGTGTGCCGCAGGGGCATTTGAATTCGACACATACGAACGGTTGACCTGTATCTCCGCCGTAGATCAACATGTGGGTGGTTACGAGCTACCCCGCGGGAAAGAGATTACGGTATTGAGGGAGCAGGACGGCAGTCTCAGGCTCTTTGGGACGTATTGAGAAATCGGTGAGCGGTACTCGCACGTCGGTTCATATTGCCGGTGTGCCAGCACGTTCGCACCGGAATGGTTGACGACCTATTCGGGGCGGTCGATTTTCCGACGCATCGGCGCTACGCACGACTGCCCCGAGGCAACGGCAACCAACCGATATCGGCATGTACCGACATGCTCAATGCGGGCATTGCCCGTCAATCGCCCGCTCTTATGCCGCATCGCACCCATGGATAGCCTGAACACGCATTCGAACCTGCTGACCCTGACTCCCGGCATCCACGCCGGCGTACGGATCCAGCCGCGCTGGCCAGCACGACACGTCCACGTGGAAGCCCGCGTCTTGGGCAAACTGCAGGCGATCCAGTCCGCGTTGCCCGCCGGGATCAGCCTGATCCTGACGCGCGGCTACGAGCCGCGAGCGTCCGGCCTCGGTTTTGCCCGTCGTCAGTTTCGCGCGCTGGGAATCGGCGCGTTCCGCCTGCTCTACCCCGCCCGCCGCGACGAACTGGCCGATATTTTCGGCAGCAACGGACACGATGTCGACGGAACGCATATCGACGTTTCATTCAGCCTGAACGGTCGCCGCGTCCGAATGTTGCCGCTGGGCGTATTCACGCCACCTTTCTGGCAGCGGCGCCGCGTGCGGCGATGTGCGTCGGCCCTCGCGCAGATCCAGGCCGCGCTGATGCAGCACGGGTTTCAGATTCACCGCAACGCAACGGAAAGCCTGCAGATTCATTGTGATCTGGTGCACTAGCGGAGATGATCGTCGGCACCATCGCAAACGTTCTGCAATACGATCGAACTGCCGACCTTCCGTGAATCGGGCACTCGAAAACTCAAGCACCGCCTTCAAGCGCAGGAGCCGAGCGCTCCAGCTCCTGCCGCCCCACTAACTGTGCCGACAATCAAGCGCCAACCCGATCACACGATCACGCAGCCGGAACATGAGAATCGAACACGGTTGCCGATGCGAGTTCGAGCGACGTCGGCGCTTCGAATTCCTTTTCCATGAAGTCGAACATCGCAGGCGAAACCTCGAACGAAAACGTCTCGCCCTTTTCTGAATTCCTCGTCAGAACACGGCCGCGGCGGATGTCATGCGGTGCGGTGACAAAGTGCAGTTCACTCGCAATACCGGCGTCCCTGGCTCGATCGGCAAACGCCGAACGATTTCGCGCCTTCATGAAACCGAGATCGAGAATGACGTTCCCGCCATTTTTCGCGATCTGCTCGGCAGTGCGCCAGATTTGACTCTCGCAGCGCTGCACTCGCTCCATGAGCCAGCTCAATTGAAGCGGTTCCGGAAGATCCGGCCCGTACAGCTGTGCCATCCACTCATCGATCGAGAAACGCGTCGCGCCGGACGAGGCTGCGAGCGTACGCGCGTAAGTCGACTTTCCGGCACCTTGCGGCCCAAAAACGATATGTACCACTCCCATGAAATCCCCTTCCTCCAAGTCGAGCGCCAAAGTGGCGTCTGGTTATTGTGTCCGGCGTTGTCGAGGCAGCGCGACCCGACCGCCGGATGTCATTGATTTCGATGCCGCCGTCTGACCATCCGCATCGACTCCGGATTCGAGCCGCCGCCGAAAATGGCGAAGCGATCGGTCTTCCGAAACGATCAGCCCCGACGCAAACCCAATGAGGCATGCGTCGCTTGAACGCAAACGCCCTGCGCACTCATTCAGCTTGCGCGAAGTTCAACTCGACGCCGTTGCCGCACGGGTCGTTGAAGAAAATCTGCACCTGGCCCGTGAGCGGAACGTACTCGCGTGTGAATTCCACGTTGGCGTCGGTCAGGTGACGCTCCATTGCACGGGCATCCGCGCAGGAAAACGCAACGTGATCGAACGTATTGGCAACGTTCGACGGGCGCGACTCGTCCGGCCGCGCTTCCGTCAGATGCAGCACGTCCTGCGTGCCCGCATACAACCAATACCCGAAGCTCTTGAACGGCGGACGAAACCCTTGCTGCAAGCCGACGATGTCGACATAGAAATCGCGGAGCACATCGAGTGTCGATCGATCCGCCCGCAGATTGTAGTGATTGAATCCGGTAACTGGCATGACGTGTAGCTCGTGTTGGCGCAACGTGACATGAAATGGCATCGCGCCGGGCCTTGCCGCTTCGGACACGATCCACTCGAAAACAGCGAACCGACAGCGGCGAACGGTTGCAGCCGACCATCGACATCGACATCGACATCGACATCGACATCGGCATCGGCATCGACATCGACATCGACATCGACATCGGCATCGGCATCGACATCGGCATCGGCATCGGCATCGGCATCGGCATCGGCATCGACATCGGCATCGGCATCGGCATCGGCATCGGCATCGGCATCGGCATCGGCATCGCCCTGCCGCGACCGACCGTTGGTCGATCAAGCGCTCGCCAGTATATTGCGGCCGCGCGCAAACGTGGCGTCTCTGTGACGAAAACTGCCGCGCGACGCGGCAACATGCCCCTACGAAAATCGCATCGGCAGCCGACCTGATTTTCCGGTACAAATCGGGGACGCTGAAATTCCCCGCGGGCTATCGGAGACCCTCACTCATGACTCGGCAAAACGCACCGGATATCGCAACGACACCCCGCACGAACCCCGGCGACAACCCATCCGCGCCGATTCCCGCCATCGTGCCGTCAAGCACGGCGCTGCTCGTCATGCATTACCAGACCGACATCCTCGGCCTCTTTCCGACGGTCGCGCCCGGGCTGCTCGCCAATACGCGCCGGCTCTGCGATGCCGCGCGGGCAAGCGGCATCGGCATCTGGTTCGCGAACCTCCGGTTCAGCCCCGGCTATCCGGAAGTCAGCCCGCGCAACAAGAACGGTCAGGGGATCAAGCAGCTCGGCCTCTTCATCAACGACGGCTCATGCCCGGAGCTCGGCCGGCAAGCCGACGAGCCGCTGATCGTCGCGCATCGCGCCAGCGTGTTCTTCGGCACCGATCTTCAAGCGCGTCTGGTTGAACAAGGCGTCGATTCGCTGATCATGGTCGGCATCGCGTCGACGGGCGTGATGCTGTCGTCGATCGCCCACGCGAGCGACGCGGACTTCCGCCTGTATACGGTCAAGGATTGCTGCTACGACCCGGACCCTGTGGTGCACGACCACCTGTTCTCCACCGCCTTCGAATCGCGTACGACGGTGCTGTCGCTCGAGGACGCGTTGCGGCTGCTCGCGTAAGCGCACGTGTACGCGTATGCGCATACGAGCCGAGCCGCAGCGCGACGTACCGGAACTGGCCCGGCCGCTGTGGCCGGGCATCCCGTCGAAGGCGTAACGGGCGACGGCGTGCGCGATGGCGCGCGCGCCGCCCCTTCCTCGTTACTTCGCGATATACACACCCGACGTCGGGCACGTGCCCTGCGTATTGCCGTCCGTCACGAGCGACGCGGCGCTCGGGAACTGCGCGGCCGCAGTGGTCTTCACCGCGATCCACGCCTCGGTGAAATAGCTGACGCCATTCGTCTTCGTGCACTTCAGCGACACCGCGCTGCGCGTATTGCTGCCGAACGCACCTTCAAACGCCGACAGCAACTGGTTGCGCGTGACCGTCTTACCCGCGTTCGCCTGCAGGAACGTGTTGAACGACGTATTGCCGAGCCGGCTGATCATGCCGGACGCCTGGTTCCAGTAGGCATCGGGCGACGCCGAGTTCGAGCAGGTGCCGTGCTTGAACCATTCGTGCTTGTCGAGGCACGACGCAACGCCCGGCATGTACGTCGACAGCGTGTTGCGGGTCGCGCTGCTGATCGGGTAGGCGTCCATGCTGCACCACTGGTGCGCGTTGTCGAGGTCGATATCGTTCTGCGGCACGCCGCAGTAGAACGGCTGGTTGCCGTCGTAGTTGTTCGGCCACAGGCCATGCAGCGACAGGCTCGTCGCCGCATACGTGCCGGCGAGGTTCGTGCATTCGGGCGTGTCGTGCGATGCGCAGAAGCCGGGCTCCCACGACGCGGCGAGCAACAGGTAGTCGTAGCTGGTCTGCGCGGTGGCGTGCAGTGAAGCGGAAGCGACGGCGAGTGCGGCAGCGGCGCGGGCGAGCGTCTTGAGCATGGCGTTTCCTCGGAAAAGGCTTGCGGTCGCGGGATGCGCCGCAAGATTGTCGAATGTCTGCCCGCGATTGTTGCCGACGCAACATGGCACGAATGTGAAGGTGGACGAATGATTTCCCGTGGCGCGGGTGCGGGCACGCGCCGCCGCGCTGCGTCACACGGTCGATGCGTGCCGCGATGCCGGCGGCACGCCGCCGCTCACGATCCGGCGCCCAGCTGCGTGCACGCGCGCGCGGCCGATGCGGGGCCTTCGAGCGCGAGGATCTGCCACACGCCGATGCTGACGCGCTGGCGCGCCGCCGTCGACGCATCGGCCAGCAACGCCTCGACGCGCGGTGCCGCATCCGGCGCCTGCTGCTTCAACGCCGCGTGATGCCGCGCGCGCGATGCCGGTTCGGATTCATACACGTCGCACAGGCGCACCATGCCCGCGAGACCGGCGAGGTCGTCGTCCTTGTCGATCGCGCCCGGCTCGACAGGCGCGAGCCCCTTGCGCTCCGCCGCCGGCAGCTTGTTGCGCGCGCCTTCGTCGATCGACGTGGCGGAGGCCGGCGGCAGGCCGCCGATCGCCGCGACGATCCGGCTGCCCGCGGCGATCATGTCGCCCTGGCACTCGATCTTCTCGGCAGCCGCGACGTTCGAGCAGAACGACACCGAGGTGCGGTACACGTCGTTGCTCATGCGCGGCACTTCGTCCGCGCTCGCCTGCGCGAAGCCGGCGCTCGTCAACGCCAGCGCGGCGGGAATCAGGATGCGGAATGCTCTCGTCTTGTTCATTGTTGTTTGTATCTGTGGGTTCTTGTGGCGGGCAACATCGCCGGGCCGCACGATCGCGGCCTCTGTGACGCCGGGCCCTCATCCGGCGGCACGCGATCACTTCAACGACGCAGCCTCCGATCCGCCCGGCGACAGCGCCGCGTTGTCCTGCTCGCGCCACGTTCGGCGCGACACCATGATCGCTTTAACGGCCGAGCGCGCGACCTTCCACCACGCGAACGGCCGCGGGTCGGCCAGCATGCTGAGCGCACGCGCATAGTCGAGCGTGAGCCCGGGCGTCCACGCCATCGTCACCGCGCGCTTGCGGATCTGCGCGGCAACCCACAGCTCGGGCGTGAGCAGCAGCCGCACGAACGCGCCCCACCCGGCACGCGCGCCCTTCAGCCGCCACACCGCGCCGTCGAGCGCGGCTTCGAGTGCGTTCGACACGGTGCTCGAGCAGTTGCGGTGCGTGAGGTTGTACGTCACGTTCTGCCGGTACGACAACCAGAAGGCGTCCAGCTTCGCCGGATCGTAGTTGCGGATCCGCACGCGCACGGTCGACGGGCACCACGCCTTCGACTCGGTCGCGTAGTCGGGCTGAAACAGGCCCGGCACGTCGTTTTCGCGGGTTGCACGCAGGATGCGCGTGAATTCGTCCGGAGAACGATCGATTTCGACGCCCGGATACAGGCTGATATAGATGCCCTCCGGCGACTCCAGCGCCGCGTGCCCGGTCGAGATCACGCCGTTGACGTCCACCGCCGCGATATAGCGGTCGATCACGGGGTAGCGCTGCGCTTCGGCCTTCGACGTGCCGGTCGGCGTCCACACGTGCACGGTGAGCGCATGCTCGCCGTCGGCCGGCGGGCCGTCCCATTCGGATTGGGCGAAATGCGGCAGGTCGCGCGCATCGTCGAGGTCCGGCGCGATCGCCGGTGCCGGCGACGTCGCGAACGCCGGATTGCGCGTCAGTCGCCGCACGCGTGCGGCGAGGCTCAGCATGTGCATCCCGCCGAACATCAGCAGCAGGCCGAGGCAGTACGGCACGGTGCCCACGTAGTGGGTCGGGTACGGCTGGTAGAAGAAGATCGCCAGCAGGATCTCGACGACGCCCCATGCGAAGGCGACGTTCCAGCGGCGATAGCGCACCATCCACGCGGCGGTGCACTGCAGCAGCCCGTCGATCAGGAACAGCGTGCCGAAGATCATCGACAGCAGGAAATGGCCGTGGTGATGCCCGGCGAACACGAGCCCGGCTGCCACCACGACCACGATCCCCTTCACGTAGCGCAGGATGCGCTGCCCGCCGACGCCGCTGCCGGCCACCGCGAGCGTCGCGAGCCCCTCGATCAGAAACAGCCACGCAAAGATCTGGATCGGAAAGTGCAGCGCGCCGTCGAGCGCATCGACGAAGATCACGACGCCCGCGACGACCCACACCCAGCCGAGCACGGTCAGCCCGCGCCAGCGGGTGCGCAAGTATTCGATACCCAGCAGCAGCAAGACCAGTCGTACCATCGCGCCCTCTCGTGATTTTTTCGGGAAACGCGCTGGCCATGCGTTTCCTGTCGTTTCGACCGTGCGCCGTGCGACGCACCGGCCGAAAGGCGGTAACTCATACCGGCGCGTCATGCCTCGACATGACCGTTGGCGGCCGGCACGCCTCCGCACTGGCCGAATAATAAGATATGGCGGAGGCGGTTGAAAGCGTGACGGAAACGTTGTCGGCAGGCCCCGGCGGGCCGGCATGCACGGGATACGGCGGGATCGGCAGCGCTGCCCAGGCAGATTTCCCGTTCGACAACGCGCGGCGGATACGCGAGAATCCGGCTTCCGAGGGCGCAAGCCGCCGAACCGCACCAGACGGGACAACAATCCATGAAAACATCGATCACGCGCCGGCGCCTGCTGGCCGCCGGCGTGGCCGCGAGCAGCCTCGCGCTGTCGGGCTGCTTCACGCCGAAGCTGTACAAGGACAACGCATACAGCGAATACGTCTCGGGCTTCATGATCACCCAGGACGGCAAGAAGCTGGTCGTCCTCGGCACGGACTACCATTACATCTTCGATCTGCCGGCGCAATTGCGGCCGGTGCTGCTGTCCGGCTACCGGAAATCGCTGCATACGACGTTTGCCGACTTTCATGCGCGCGGCGGCAGCATCACCGGGCACTACCGGATCGTATTGCCGAAGGACGCGCCGGACGACGCCCGGCAGGCCGCGAGCGCCGACGGATTCATCGCCGAGCCGGCCGGCCTCGTGCTCGAAGGCGACATCGACGGCAAGCGCTATTCGACGGAAGGTTTCGCCGAGAAGGACAAAGGCACCGCGCAACCGTTCAACCAGCGGTACTCGGTGTACATCAGGGAATCGCCGTCCGTCGTCGGCATGGGCCTGCGGATCCTCGCCACGCCGATCACGGTGGCCGCCGACGGCGTGCTCGTGCTGGGCGGCATCGTGCTCGTGCCGTTCGCGGCCATCGCGCTCGAGGCAAACGGCGGCCTCAGGATCATGTAATGGCACGTTCATCGCCGCCGTTGCGCCGGTGACGGCAGACCGCCGCACGCGAGCGCACCCGACGACCGCAACCGGAGCATCGCCATGACCGCGTCACCGCTACACACGCCGCCGCTCGGCCCGCAGCTCAAGCGCTGGCGGGCGCTGCACCGCGTGAAGCAGAGCCACGCGGCGGAACTGTTCGGCGTGGCGCAATCGACGATCTCGCGCTGGGAAGCCGGCCTGCAGCAGATGTCGCCCGAGGAACGCGTGACGGCCGAGCGGCTGCTCGCCGCGCGCCTCGATTCCGCTGGCGACCATGCGCTCGCGCGGCTCGTCGCGGGCAGCGCGGGCCGCATGCATCTCGTGTGCGACCTCACGCACCGCCTGCTCGCCTGTTCGCCCGCGCGTGCGGCCGAATTTTCGCAGCCGCTGTCGATGCTGCTCGGCACGTCGCTGTGGCGCTATGCGACAGCGGAGATCGTTCGCATGGAAACCGCGCTCGACACGCTCGGCTGGCATGATCGAGCGGGGCCGTCGAGCGTCGAATTCGACACCGGCGCGAACGCGTCGCGCGTCGTGCCGATCCGCGGCAGCATGTGCCGGTGGACACGGATGACGTTGTCGGATGGGTCGGCCGCGCGGCTCGTCGAGACGCTCCAGGAGGCGTAAGCGCCGGTCCGCAACGAAGCAACGCATGCGGGCAACGGCGCGGCGTACTTCGACGGATCCGGCACGCCACGCAAAAGATGCCAACGTGAATGGCAGCACGCCCAGGGGAAATGCCACATGTCGAGGCTTGTGTTGCGGGAACTCGTGATCGTCGCGTTCATTCTCTATATGGGCGCCGCCGTGCTGATCGCGCTTCGCTCGGGCGTGGCCAACGCCGGCGGCAGGCGCGTGGCACGCCGCAGCCACCCCTACCTGTTCAGCCTGATCGTCGTTGTTCAGACGGGCTTCTTCGCGCTGTTCTGCTGGGCCGGACTTTTCGTGAAGTAGGCGCCCGACAAGGCGCCCCCCCCCTCGATCCCGCCACCACGCATATTTCATGCGTGGACGAACCGTGCGTGCCCGCATTACGCTGGACGGCTCATCGCACGGACACCAACCATGAACCCCGATACGATCCACGCGAGGCTCGCTTTCCTGCGCGAAGCCGAACGCCTGAAGGATGTGCTGCGCAGCGGCTACACGTCGGGCGGGCGCGCAGAAAGCACGGCCGAGCACAGCTGGCGGTTGTGCCTGATGGCGCTCGTATTCGCCGACGCGCTGCCCGGCCTCGACACGCCGAAGCTGTTGAAGCTGTGCGTCGTCCACGATCTCGGCGAGGCGCTGCACGGCGACATCCCCGCGATCGAACAGGCCGCGCACCCCGACAAAAGCGCGCACGAACGCGACGACCTGCTGACACTCACCGCGCCGCTCGATCGCGTGCTGCGCGACGAGATCGTCGCGCTGTGGGATGAATACGAGGCGGCGGCCACGCCGGAAGCGCGCGCGGCGAAGGCGCTCGACAAGCTGGAGACGATCCTGCAGCACAACCAGGGCAGCAACCCGCCCGATTTCGACTACGCGTTCAATCTCGGCTACGGCCGCCGCTATACCGACGACGCGCCGCTGTTCAGCGCGATCCGCGACATCGTCGACGCCGATACGCAACGCCGGATCGACGCGGGCGGGCAGCACGCGTAAGCTCGCGGGACCGGGTGCGCGGCGACGCGCACCCCGCCCGCACGAGGCCCTACGCATGACGCAGAACATCTACGACGACCCGGCCTTCTTCGAAGGCTACAGCCGCCTGAACCGCTCGGTCCATGGACTCGACGGCGCACCCGAGTGGCCCGCGCTGCGTGCGCAGCTGCCCGACCTGCGCAGCCGCCACGTGCTCGACCTCGGCTGCGGCTACGGCTGGTTCAGCCGCTGGGCGGCCGATCAGGGCGCGGCAAACGTGCTCGGCGTCGACGTCTCCGAGCGCATGCTCGAACGCGCGGCGTCAACCGCCGCGCACCCGGCGATCACGTATCGCCGCGCCGACCTCGAAACGCTCGCGCTGCCCGACGCCGCGTTCGATCTCGCGTACAGCTCGCTCGCGTTCCACTACATCGCGCACCTCGACACGCTGCTGCGCACGATCCATCGCGCGCTGGTGCCGGGCGGGCGGCTCGTGTTCTCGATCGAGCATCCGGTCTACACGGCGCCGCGCCGGCCCGGCTTCGTCATCGATGCGCAGGGCAACCGCTCGTGGCCGCTCGACGGCTACCAGCGCGAAGGCGAACGCGTGACCGACTGGCTCGCGCCGGGCGTCGTCAAGCAGCACCGCACGCTCGGCACGCTCGTGAACCTGCTGATCGGCAGCGGCTTCACGCTCACGCACCTCGACGAATGGGGGCCGACGCAGGAGCAGGTCGATGCGCTGCCCGCGCTCGACGAGGAACGCGACCGGCCGATGATGGCACTCGTCGCCGCGCAGCGATAACGCAGGCCGCAACGCGCGCACGGGGCTTTGCCCGTCGCGCTGACAGATTGCAACAATGACGCCACCCGGCATCCGCTCCCGCGCGCCGTCCGCACAATTCAGCACAATTTCCACACGATTTGTCGTGATTTCCTCGCTTACCATGAGCGGCTGATTCGACCCGGCACGTCCGTGCGATGCGTACGCGGATGCCGTCGCGGGCAACACGCCCGGCAAGCGACGCCGGCCGGATCGTCCTGCGCAGCCGCACGCATCGCCGGCATCGCTTCATCCTCGCCGCACGCTCATGACTCAGAAGACCCATTGCCGCCGGCGCATCGTGCTGGCTACCATTGCCATCGTCGCGATCGCCACCGGCGTCACGCTGAAGGCGTGCGCGCCCGACAAGCATCCGCAATACCTGTCCGCGCCCGTCTCGCGCGGCGATCTCGAGAACGCGGTGCTGGCAACCGGTGCGCTGCAGGCATTCAGGCAGGTCGACGTCGGCGCGCAAGTCTCGGGGCAGTTGAAGTCGCTGAAGGTCAAGCTCGGCGACAAGGTCACGAAGGGCCAGTGGCTCGCCGAGATCGATCCCGTGCTCTCGGAAAACGCGCTGCGCCAGGCGCGCGCCAGTGAAGAAAGCCTGCGCGCGCAGCAGCAATCGACCGCCGCGCAACTCACGCAGGCGGAACTCGCGTTCCGGCGCCAGCAGGCGATGCTGCCCGACGATGCGACGTCGCGCGAATCGTTCGAGGCCGCACGCGCGACGCTCGACGTGCAGCGCGCAACCCTCGCGTCGCTCGCCGCGCAGATCCGCTCGGCCCGCATCCAGATCGAGACCGCACAGGCCAACCTCGGCTACACGCGCATCGTCGCGCCGATCGACGGCCAGGTCGTCGCGATCGTCACGCAGGAAGGCCAGACCGTGATCGCGCAACAGCAGGCACCGGTGATCCTGAAGCTCGCCGATCTCGACACGATGACCGTGAAGGCGCAGGTATCGGAAGCCGACGTGATCCGCGTGAGCGCCGGCCAGACCGCGTATTTCACGATCCTCGGCGAACCGGACAAGCGCCACTACGGCAAGCTGCGCGCGATCGAGCCGGCGCCGCAGAACTACGCCGAAGCACAAAGCGCGCTCGGCGGCGGCGCGGGCGGCGGCGCGAAGCCGAATTCGGCCGTGTTCTACAACGCGCTGTTCGAAGTGCCGAATCCCGAGCACCGGCTGCGCATCTCGATGACCGCGCAGGTCAACATCGTGCTCGGCAACGCACGCAACGCGCTCAGCATTCCGGCCGCGGCCCTCGGCGAGAAACGCAAGGACGGCACCTACGCGGTGCGCGTGCTGCGCGCCGACGGCAGCACGGAAACGCGCAACATCCGCATCGGCATCAACAACAACGTGCGCGTCGAAGTGCTGGCCGGCCTGAAGGACGGCGAACGCGTCGTGATCGGTGAGGCGTCGGCTGACGACCACGCGCCGCTGGCGGACGTGGTGTGACGATGAGCCAGCCCCTGCTGAAACTCGCCGCCGTCACACGACGCTTTCCGGCCGGCGACAAGGACGTCGTTGTACTGAACAACGTCAACCTGTCGATCCACGCGGGCGAGATCGTCGCGATCGTCGGCGCGTCGGGCTCCGGGAAATCGACGCTGATGAACATCCTCGGCTGCCTCGACCACCCGAGCGAAGGCACCTACACGGTCGGCGGCCGCGACACGCACATGCTCGACAGCGACGAGCTCGCGCAACTGCGCCGCGAGCACTTCGGTTTCGTGTTCCAGCGCTATCACCTGCTGCCGCACGTCGATGCCGTCGCGAACCTCGAAATGCCCGCGATCTATGCCGGCACGCCACGCGCGGAGCGGCATGCACGCGCACGCGAGCTGCTCGCGCGCCTCGGGCTCGCGGATCGCGCGCACCACCGCCCCGGGCAACTGTCCGGCGGCCAACAACAGCGCGTGAGCATCGCGCGTGCGCTGATGAACGGCGGCCAGGTGATCCTCGCCGACGAACCGACCGGCGCGCTCGACACGAAAAGCGGCCAGGACGTGATCCGCATCCTGCACGAGCTGAACGCGCTCGGCCATACGATCGTCATCGTCACGCACGACAAGGCCGTCGCGCGCCATGCGCGGCGCATCATCGAGATCAGCGACGGCGAGATCGTCGCAGACCGCCCGAATCGGCACTATGCGGAAGCCCTCGCGGAAGTAGACGCGGGCGCAGATACAGCGGAAACGAGCGAAGCGGCAGCCGGCACACCATCCTCCCGCGATCGTCACGACACGCCGCCGCCCGCCGCAGCCGACCCCGATGCGCATGCCGATCCCGCCCCCCGCGCGCGACGCTTCGCGGCCGGCTCCGGGCGCTTCGCCGAGGCCTGCCGGATGGCGTGGATCGCACTCGTGTCGCACCGGTTGCGCACGCTGCTGACGATGCTCGGCATCATCATCGGCATCACGTCGGTCGTGTCGATCGTCGCGATCGGCGAAGGCGCGAAGCGCTACATGCTCGACGAGATCGGCAGCATCGGCACGAACACGATCAACATCTATCCGGGCACCGACTGGGGCGACAGCCGCGCCGACACGATCCAGACGCTCGTACCCGCCGATGTCGCCGCGCTCGCCGAGCAGCCGTACGTCGACAGCGCGACGCCCGAAACGTCGCGCACGCTGCTGCTGCGCTATCGCAATGTCGACGTGAACGCGCTCGTGAGCGGCGTCGGCGACCGCTTCTTCCAGGCGCGCGGGATGCGCTTCGCGCTGGGTGTCGCATTCGACGAGGATGCGGTGCGCCGCCAGGTGCAGGTGGCCGTGATCGACCAGAACACGCGCCGCAAGCTGTTCGGCGCGACGCGCAACCCGATCGGCGAAGTGATCCTGGTCGACAACGTGCCGTGCGTCGTGATCGGCGTGACGGCGGACAAGAAGAGCGCGTTCGGCAGCGTGAAGAGCCTGAACGTATGGGTGCCGTACACGACCGCGAGCGGGCGCCTCTTCGGGCAGCGCCATCTCGACAGCATCACCGTGCGCGTGCGCGACGGGCAGCCGAGCGCCGCGGCCGAGAAAAGCCTCGAAAAGCTGATGACGCAGCGCCACGGCCGCAAGGACTTCTTTACGTACAACATGGACAGCGTGGTGAAGACCGTCGAGAAGACCGGCCAGTCGCTCACGCTGCTGCTGTCGCTGATCGCCGTGATCTCGCTCGTCGTCGGCGGGATCGGCGTGATGAACATCATGCTGGTGTCGGTCACCGAGCGCACGCGCGAAATCGGCATCCGGATGGCGGTCGGCGCGCGCCAGTCCGACATCCTGCAGCAGTTTCTCGTCGAGGCCGTGCTGGTCTGCCTGCTCGGCGGCACGATCGGCATCGCGCTGTCGTTCGGGCTCGGCGCGCTGTTCTCGATGTTCGTCGCGCAATGGAAGATGGTGTTCTCGGCCGGCGCGATCGTGACCGCGTTCGTCTGCTCGACGCTCACCGGTGTGATATTCGGCTTCATGCCCGCACGCAACGCGTCGCGGCTCGATCCGATCGATGCGCTCGCGCGCGACTGACGCAAGGCCCGCCATGACGCATTCCTCACCGCTTCAGCGCCTCGGCGCATTCGCGTGCGCAGCCGCGCTGCTCGCCGGCTGCGCGGGCGCGCGCCATGAACCGCTGCCCGCCGTCGCGATGCCCGCGAACTGGACGGCGCCGGTTGCCGCCGACGCGCCGGCCACATCGCGCGACTGGTGGCACAGCTTCGGCGATCCGCAACTCGACGCGCTGATCGACGACGCGCTGGGTGCCAACAACGACCTCGCGATCGCGGCGATCCGTGTGTACCGCGCACAACTGCAGGCCGGGCTCGCGAATACGAACCTGACGCCCAACGTATCGCTCGGCGCGAACGGTAACGTGTCGCGCACGCTCGACACGCACCAGATGAGCCGGTCGAGCAACACGAACGCGTCGCTCAGCTATGAAATCGACCTGTGGGGCCGGCTGGCCGCGCTGCGCGACGCCGCGCGCTGGGAAGCCGACGCGACGGCTGCCGATCTCGAAGCCGCGCGGCTGTCGCTGATCGGCACGACTGCGTCGCTGTACTGGCAGATCGGCTACCTGAACCGGCAGATCGCGCTCGGCGACGCGAACATCGCGTATGCGGTCCGCACGCTCGCGGTCGTCCGGTCACGGCACACGGCCGGTGCCGTGTCGGGGCTCGACCTGGCGCAGGCCGAACAGAACCTCGCCACGCAACGCGCCGCGCAAACCCGCCTGATCCAACAGCGCACCGTGAACCGTCACGCCCTCGCGATCCTGTTCGACCGGCCGCCGCAGCAGCGCGCGGCCGAACCGTCGGCGCTGCCCGACGCGCCGCCGCCGGAGGTAGCGGCCGGCCTGCCGGCCAGCCTGCTCGGCCGGCGCCCCGACTTGCGCGCGGCGGAATTCCGGCTGCGCGAGTCGCTCGCGCAGGTCGACGCGACGCGTACCAGCTTCTATCCGACCTTCACGCTGACCGGCACGGCCGGCACGTCGAGCACGAGCCTCGAGCGCGTGCTCGCGAATCCGGTCGGCACGCTCGGGCTCGGCCTGGCCCTGCCGTTCATCCAGTGGAACACGATGCAACTGCAGATCAAGGTGTCGAAGTCGCAGTACGAGGAAGCCGTCGTCGGGTTCCGGCAGAAGCTCTACACGGCGCTCGCGGAAGTCGAGAACGCGCTGTCGGCACGCGTACAGCTCGAACGCGAGGCCGAACAGCGCGCGCTGTCGCTGGCGCAGGCGCAGCGCGCCGAGCGGCTTGCTGCCGCGCAGTTCGCGGCTGGCGCGACCGCCGTGCAACCGTGGCTCGACCAGCAGCAGCGGCTGCGCGACGCGCAAAGCGCCGACGAACAGACGCGTCTGGACCGGCTCAACAACCAGATGACGCTGTACCGCGCGCTCGGCGGCGGGATGTCCTGACCGGCGCACGCACCGGGCCGGCCGGGCCTGCCCCGCCGGCCACGCGCCGCGTCATTCGCACACGGCCGCCCCGCGTCGCGCCGGCGCGAACGCCACCGCGCTCGCCGTCGCGAGCACGGCCACGCCCGCCGCGCCGTACACCATCACCCAGCCGAACCCGTGCACGAGCGCCGCATGCAACGCCGCGCCGGTCGGGTCGGCCTGCGCGAGCGCCGGTGCGATCTCGTGCAGCCCGTCGGTCCGCCCGGATGCAATCTCCTGCGCGAGCCGGCGCAGCGCCGCATCGCCGATCGCCCCCGCGCCCCCGCCCTTCAGGCTCGCGACGATCCCCGCGACCAGCACGAAGCCCATCGCCGCGATATTCAGCGCGAGCGAAATCATCCGCGCGCTCATGTCGATGCCCGACGCCATCCCCGCCCGCGCGCTCGGCACCGCGCCCGTCGTCGTGTTGGTCACGGGCGTGTTTGTGAGCCCGAGCCCGATGCCGGCGATCACGCAGCCGGGCAGCATCGTCACCCAACTGGCATGGTCGGCCGCGCTGCCGAGCCGCATCAGCGCGAAACCGGCGGCGATCGTGAACAAGCCGCCCGGGATCACGACGCCCGGCCCGTAGCGCAGCGCGAGCCGTTCGCCGAACGGCGGCGCGACCAGCGTCGGCAACGTGTACGCGAGCAACGCGAGGCCGGCCGTCACGCTGTCGTAGCCGAGCGCGACCTGGAACCAGATCGGCAGGTAGATCATGAACGGCCAGAAGCTGAAGTTCATCCCCATCGAGCCGAAGATCGCGCCGGTGAATGCGCGGATCCGGAACACCGAGAAGTCGAACATCGGCCGTGCGCTCGCGCGTTCCGCGATGAAGAAACCGATCACCGCGAGCACGGTTGCGCCGAGCACGCCGAGACCGGCCGCGCTCGCGAGCCCCAGCTCGGCGCTTTGCGTGATGTAGAACGCGAGGCCGAGCACCGCGAGCGACAGCGTGACGATGCCCGCCACATCCAGCCTGCCCGCGTGCGGATCGCGCGACTCCTGCACCGCGCCGCCGATCAGCATGAGCGCGACGGCCGCGAGCGGCGCATGGACGAGGAACACCCACGGCCAGCTCGCCAGCGCGACGATCGCGCCGCCGACGATCGGCCCGAAACCGAGCCCGATGCCGAACACGATCCCCCAGATCCCGAACGCGCGGCCGCGCTCGCGGCCCTCGCGGAACTGGTGCGACAGCACCGCAATCTGGCAGATCAGCATCGCGCCGCCGCTGGCGCCCTGCAACAGCCGGCCCGCGACGAGCACCGGCACGTTCGGCGCGAGCCCGCACAGCAGCGACGTCGCGCCGAACAGCACGGTACCGATCACGTACACGCGCTTGCGGCCGAACCGGTCGGCGAGCGTGCCGGCCGCCATCAGCACGGTCGTACACGCGATCGTGTACGCATTCATGATCCACTGCATGCCGTTGAAATCGCCATGCAGCACGTGTTCGAGCGTCGGCAGGATCACCGGCACGCTCGAGATTTCGAGGCCGAACATCAGCGACGTGAGACAGACGGCCGCGAGCGCGACCGCATTCCTGCGGGAGTCGGATAGTGTCATGCGAATTGCGCGGCGGCCCGGCAACGGGCCGCGTGCCTCCAGGAGAGAAGGATGGGTCGCGTGCGGCCGGCAACGCACGCTGGACCGGAATCGGTACTATAGTGAGAATTCCCATCCCCATTGATGCATGCATTTCTCCAGACTGGGGAACTACAGGACTCAATCAGCACACCCTCCCATGACCGACAGACTCGACGGCGTGACGACCTTCGTCCAGGTAGTGGAATCGGGCAGCTTCGCGCTCGCCGCGGAGCGGCTCGACATGACGCGTTCGGCCGTCGGCAAGGCGGTCGCGCGGCTCGAGAAGCGGCTCGGTGCGCGGCTGCTGCAGCGCACGACGCGCAGCCAGAGCCTGACCGACGACGGCCAGGCGTACTACGACCGTTGCGTGCGCGCGCTGGCGGAACTGGAAGCGGCGGAGGCCGACCTCGACTGCGGCCGCAACGAGCCGCGCGGCAAGCTGCGCCTGAGCGTGCCGCTCGCGTTCGGGCATCACTGCGTGACGCCCGTCGTACTCGATCTCGCGCGCACCTATCCGCATCTGCGGATCGACGTGTCGATCACCGACCGCTTCGTCGATCTCGTCGAGGAAGGCATCGACCTCGCGGTGCGGATCGGCACGCTCGCGGACAGCACGAGCCTCGCGGTGCGACGGCTCGGTACGCAATACGGCAGCCTCGGCGCGGCGCCGTCGTATCTCGCCCGCCACGGAATGCCGAAAACGCTCGATGACCTGAAGCACCACCGGACGATCGCGTATTCACGCTCGGGCGTGGTTCAACCGTGGGACTTGCGCGCGCCGGACGGCTCGACGGTCCGTATCGACATGCCGCACCAGCTCAGTTTCGACGACGTGCAGGCGATCGCGGCAGCCGGCGCATCGGGGTTCGGGATCGCCTGGCTGCCGAGCTGGCTGCTCGATCACTACGTGAAGCGCGGCGAGATGACGATCGTGCTCGACCGCTGCTTCGTCTGCGAAGGCGACATCCATGCGATCTGGCCGAAGACGCGCTACCTGCCGCGCAAGACGCGCTGCGTGATCGACGCGTTCGCGCAGGCGATCCCGCCGATGATCGAGCGGTGACGGCGCTTGACGGCGCTTGACGGCGCTTGACGGTGCTCGACGGTGCTCGACGGTGCTCGACGGCGCACGACGGCGCACGACGGCGCACGACGGGCCGCCTGCCGGCATGGCACGTCCGCCCGCTGTCGTGCGTCTATTCGCCGGCTCCGCTCCCGATCGCCGGCATGCGTCGGCGGCGCGCACGGACGAGCACCGCCGGCGCGAAGTGCAGCACGACCAGGCGCGTCAGATGATGCATCAACACGAACACGACGCTCAGGCCGCCGCCATACGCGACGATCGTGATCGTCTCGATGGCCCCCGGCGCATACGAGAGCCAAAGCGGCAGCACGCCGTAGCCGGACAAGCGCGCCGTCACCGCCGCAAACGCCCCGGCGATCATCAGCATCAGCGCGATGCACACGAGGCCGGTCCGGCCGTAGCGCAGCGCGTCCGCAATGCTGATCTGCCTGAACTGCGCGCCGATCAGTGCCCCGAGGATGACCGACGCCGCATCGACGCTCCACGCCGGCATCTCGAACGCATGCAGCCAGCCCGCCTTCACGAAGACGCCTGTCAGCACGATCGCGGTGATCATGAACGGCGCGGGGACGCCGAGCCCGAGCAGCGCGCGCCCGACCAGCACGCAGAGCGCCACCAGCACCGCCAGCGCCAGCAGCGCCGCTGCCGGCAGCGCGGCGCCGGTCGCCGGCAGCGGTGCGCCGCCGTGCGCCGGAATGAAGAAACTCACCAGCATCGTGATCGAGATGAGCCGCACCAGATGCACGACGATCACCTTGCTCGATGCGCGCTCGGACTCCAGCAGGTCGAATACCGCGGCAAGCGCGCCGGGATAGACGGCCAGCAGCGCGTCGGTCCGGTTCCAGCGCGCTACGCGGGACAGCCAGAGGCTGCCGACCGCGACCTGCGCCGCCAGACAGACGAGCAAGACGCCGAGGCTCGGCACGATCGAGACGACCATCTGCGTGTCCCACGACTTGAACAGCAAGCCGGTCGCCATGCCGAGCACGATCTGCACGTACTCCAGCCCGAAGCGCAACCCGGGCGCGAAGCCGAACCGGCTGGTCGCGATCGATGCGGCAAGGATCGAGCCGAGCAGCAGGCCATGCGGGAGGCCCGCATACTGCAGCGCCATGCCGACCACGGCCAGACAGGCAAGATAGGCGAGTGCCTTCATCGGGCAGCGGCCCGGTGCCGGCAGTTCAATCCTCCCCCAACGCCGCGAGCGGATGCGCGAACAGCTTCCACGGCGACGTCAGGAAATGCCGCACGCGTTCGGCGCGCACTTCGACGAGCGACGCGGGCGCCCAGCGCGGCTTGCGATCCTTGTCGACGAGATGCGCGCGTACGCCTTCGCAGAAGTCGCCTTCCTCGATCGCACGCGCGACGATGCCGAGTTCCATCCGGAACGATTCGGCCAGCGTCATCTGGCGGCCGCGCAGCAGCGCCTCGCGCGTCACGGAGAGCATCGTCGGCGAATGGCCCGTGAGCGCATCGAGCGTCGCCTGCAGCCATTGACGGTGCTCGCGCGACAGTTCCTCGCGCGCGAGATCCTGCATCAGCGTCGCGACGATCCGCTCGACGGTCGAGCGCTTGTCGAAATGACGCACGATCCACGGCATCTGGCCGTCGAGCGCCGCATGCGGCACGACGTTGCACGGCGGCTCGAACACCTTGCGCAGCAGCGGCAACGCGTCGCCTTCCCACTTGACGCTTTCGATGCGCGTCTCGAACGTGTCGAGCCAAGCGGACGGCACGCACAGATCCGCGAGCTTCGCGGTCAGCGCGTCGGCGCCCGACAGCATCGCGCCGGTCAGCCCGACGTACAGCTCGAGTTCGACCGGCATGCGCGACAGGAAATGCGTCGCGCCGACATCGGGCACGAGGCCGATGCGCGTCTCCGGCATCGCGATCTTGCTGCGCTCGGTCGCGACGCGCAGTGCGGCGCCCTGCGCAAGACCCATGCCGCCGCCCATCGTCACGCCGTCCATCAGCGCGACCACCGGTTTCGGGAACGTATGGATCGCGTAGTCGAGCCGATACTCGTCGACGAAGAACGGCAGCCAGGTTTCGCGCTGCGCGACCATCCGGTACAGCGCGCGCACGTCGCCGCCTGCGCAAAAGCCCTTCTCGCCCGCACCGCGCAGCACGACCGCGACGATCTGGTCATCGTCGCGGCAGCGCTCGAGGAGCGCGGCCAGCTCGCCGATCATCGCGTACGACAGCGCGTTGAGCGCGGCCGGACGGTTCAGCGTGATCAGCGCCACGCGATTCACCACGCGGAACAGCACCTCGGGCGCGTGCTCCGCGAACGCGTCGTGATTCGTGACCGGCGTGCTCATCGTTGCGACTCTCCATCGGTGTGCCACTGCGGCGCGCGCTTGCCGAGGAACGCGGCCACGCCCTCGCGCGGATCGTTCGTCTCGAACAGGTCGACGAAGCGTTCGCGCTCGACCGCGAGCGCCGCGCTGCGCGGCACGCCGCGGCGCGCGAGGCCGATCAGCTCCTTGCTGTACGCGACCGCGTGCGGGCTCTGCCGCGCGACGTTGCGCGCCAGCGCCAGCGCTGCATCGCGCGATGCGCCCGACTCCACGACGTCCTCGACGAGACCGATGCGCAGCGCCGTGGCCGCATCGACCCGCGCGCCGGTCAGGATGATCTTCTTCGCCCAGCCTTCACCGACGAGCCAGGGCAGCGTCTGCGTGCCGAGCCCGCACGGCAGCAGGCCGACCGAAGGCTCGGGCAGCGCCATCTGCGCATGCGTCTCGGCGATCCGCAGGTCGCACGCGAGCGCGCATTCGAGCCCGCCGCCCATCGCATAGCCGTTGATCGCCGCGATCGTCACGACACGCGCGTCGTGCAGCGCCTCGAACGCCGCGCCGAAGCGCGATGCCATCGCGCGCGCGACCGCGCGGTCGCCTTCGGCGAACGTGTTGAGATCGGCGCCCGCGCTGAAGAACTTCGGGCCGTCGCCGGTGACCACCAGCGCGCGCACGCGCGGGTTCGCATTCAGCTCGGCGACGGTTTCCTGCAGTTGCTGCAGCCCGTCGGCGGTAAAGGCGTTCGCGGGCGGACGCTTGAGCGTCGCGCACACGATCGCGCCGTCGTCGACGTAGTCCAGTTCGATCATGAGGCGTCCTTCTTCGTTGCCGGTTGGTACAGGCGGATCACCGCCGAGAAATCGAGTTGCCCGTCGCCGCGGCTGCTCATCGTCTGGTACAGCTGCTGCGCGAGCGCGCCGAGATAGACGGGCTGGCGTGCCTGCTTCGCGGCGTCGTTCGCGAGGCCGAGATCCTTCAGCATCAGGTCGGTGCCGAAGCCGCCCGAGTAGCCGCGCGACGACGGCGCAGTCTCGATCACGCCCGGATACGGGTTGTAGGTATCCGAGCTCCAGCAACGGCCCGTCGACGTGTTGACGATGCCCGCCAGCACCTTCGGGTCGATGCCGAGTGCGACACCAAGCGACATCGCCTCCGACACGGCCGCCATCGAGATGCCGAGCACGAGGTTGTTGCAGACCTTCGCGACCTGCCCCATCCCCGTCGCGCCGCAATGGACGATGTTCTTGCCCATGCCGGCGAGCACGGGCTTCACGCGCTCGAAATCCGCATCGCTGCCGCCGACCATGAAGGTCAAGGTGCCTGCCGCCGCGCCGCCGGTGCCGCCTGACACCGGCGCATCGACGAACGCGCCGCCGTGCTCGCGCACCAGCGCGCCGAACGCCTGTGCGCTAGCCGGGTCGATCGTGCTCGAATCGATCACGGTCGCGCCTGCGCCGAGGCCGGCCAGCACGCCGTTCTCGCCGGACAGCACCGAGCGCACGTGCGGGGCAGCCGGCAGCATCGTGATCACGAACGTCGCGCCCGATGCCGCATCGCGCGGCGATGCAGCCACCTGCGCACCGGCGTCCTGCAGCGCGCGCAATGCATCGGCGCTCAGGTCGAATGCATGTACTTCATGGCCGGCTTTCAGCAGGTTCAGCGCCATCGGTGCGCCCATGTGGCCGAGGCCGATAAATCCGATTTTCATTTTGGAGTCCTCCGCTGGTCAATGCAGCCGGATCGTCGTGTTCACCGGGCCGGCCGTCGTGTCGTCGTCGAACCAGCGCGCGGTGACCGTCTTGGTCTGCGTGTAGAACTGCACGACCTGCTTGCCGTACGGGCCGAGATCGCCGAGCTTCGAGCCACGCGAACCGGTGAAGCTGAAGAACGGCACCGGTACCGGGATCGGGATGTTGATGCCGACCTGGCCGATGTCGATCTCGCTCTGGAACTTGCGCGCCGCCGCGCCGCTTTGCGTGAACAGGCCGACGCCGTTGCCGAACGGGTTTGCGTTGACGAGCGCGATCGCGTCGTCGAGCGAGTCGGCTTCGAGCACGACGAGCACCGGGCCGAAGATTTCGTGCGTGTAGATCGACATGCCGGTCTTCACGCCCGAGAAGATCGTCGGGCCGATGAAGTTGCCGCTTTCGTAGCCGGCCACTTTCACGTCGCGGCCGTCCAGCTCGAGCTTCGCGCCTTCGTTCACACCCGCTTCGATCAGCGACAGGATGCGCTCCTTCGCGGTTTTCGACACGACCGGGCCGACGTCGGTGCCGGCTTCCGCGCCCGAATTCACCTTCAGAAGCTTCGCCTTTGCGACGAGATCGGGCAGCCAGTCGCGCGCTTCGCCAACCAGCACCGCGACCGATGTCGCCATGCAGCGCTGCCCTGCCGCGCCGAAGCCGGCGCCGACGAGCGCGTTGATCGTCTGCTCGCGGTTCGCATCCGGCAACACCACCGCATGGTTCTTCGCGCCCATCATCGACTGCACGCGCTTGCCGTGCGCGCTGCCGAGGTTGTACACGTGCGTGCCGACTGCTGTCGAGCCGACGAACGAGATGGCCTTCACGAGCGGATGCGTGCAGATTGCGTCGACGACTTCCTTGCCGCCGTGCACGACGTTCAGTACGCCTTTCGGAACGCCGGCCTCGATCGCGAGCTCAACGAGCTCCATCGTCGACATCGGATCCTGTTCCGACGGCTTCAGCACGAACGTGTTGCCGCAGACGATCGCCATCGGGAACATCCACAGCGGGATCATCGCGGGGAAGTTGAACGGCGTGATGCCCGCGCACACGCCGAGCGGCTGGCGCAGCGTGTAGGTGTCGACGCCGCCCGCGACGTTCTCCGCGAATTCACCGAGCTGCAGCGAACCGATCGAGCACGCGTGCTCGACGACTTCAAGGCCGCGGAAGATGTCGCCTTCGGCGTCGGGAATCGTCTTGCCCTGCTCGGCCGTCAGCGTCTTCGCGATGCGCTGCTGGTTCGTGCGCACGAGATCCTGGAACTTCAGCATGATGCGCATGCGCGCGGCGATCGGCGTGTTCTTCCACGTCGCGTACGCGGTGTGCGCGGCCTGCACGGCCGCGTCGACTTCCGCGACGGTCGCGAACGGCACGCGCGCGAGCACCTGTTGCGTCGCCGGGTTGACGATGTCGCGCCACTCGTTCGTGGCGGACTCGACGAAGGTGCCATCGATCAGCAGCTTGACCGTCGGCACGTCTTTCGAATTCGCGTTCATCGATCCAATCTCCTTGCAGAGGGCCGCGAAGCGCGATATCGCCGCGCGGCCGGTTCAATTCGGCTGCGGGCGGCGGCCGCGAATTGCGGCGCGCGCGGCCCGCGGTCACGTCACTTCAATTCAGCGGCGAAATCCTCTTCCCAGTATTCGCCGGGCATCCGTTCACTTGCATCGTCGCCGCGCTCGATCTCGCGGCGGCGCAATTCGACGCGGCGGATCTTCCCCGAGATCGTCTTCGGCAGCTCCGCGAACTGCAGGCGGCGGATCCGCTTGTACGGCGCGAGCTTCTCGCGCGAGAAACGGAAGATTTCCAGCGCGAGTTCGGGGCTTTCCTCGTAGCCCTGCCGCAGCGTGATGAAGGTCTTCGGCACCGACAGCCGCACGGGGTCGGGGCTCGGCACGACGGCCGCTTCGGCGATCGCCGGATGCTCGATCAGCACGCTCTCGAGTTCGAACGGGCTCAGCCGGTAGTCGGACGACTTGAACACGTCGTCCGCGCGGCCGATGTACACGTAGTAGCCGTCGTCGCCGCGCATCGCGATGTCCGACGTGCGGTAGTGGCCGTCGCGCATCGCATGGGCCGTCGCATCGGGATTGTTTGCGTAGCCGGTCATCAGCCCGACCGGGCGCGTGACGTCCGCGCCGATCGGCAGCGCGACTTCACCTTCGGTCACGGGCGCGCCGTCCGGGTCGAGCAGCGCAATGCGGTAGCCGGGTAGCGGCCGGCCCATCGAGCCCGCGACCACCGGCTGGCCCGGCGAGTTGCCGATCAGGCAGGTCGTCTCGGTCTGGCCGTAGCCGTCGCGAATCGCGATGCCCCACGCCTTCTTCACGCGCTCGATGATCTCGGGATTCAGCGGCTCGCCCGCGCCGACGATCTCGCGCAGCTTCACGTCGAACGACGCGAGCGGCTGCTGCACGAGCATGCGCCACACGGTCGGCGGCGCACACAGCGTCGTCACCTGGTATTTGACGAGCGCATCGAGCACGACCTTCGGCTCGAAGCGCGCGTAGTTGAATGCGAACACGCACGCCTGCGCATTCCACGGCGCGAAGAAGCAGCTCCACGCGTGCTTCGCCCAGCCCGGCGAGCTGATGTTCCAGTGGATGTCGCCCGGCTGCAGGCCGACCCAGTACATCGTCGACAGATGGCCGACCGGATAGGTGCGGTGCGTATGCTCGACGAGCTTCGGCTTCGACGTCGTGCCCGACGTGAAGTACAGCAGCATCGGATCGTTCGCGTGCGTGACGGCGTCCGGCTCGAATTCGGCGCTCGCCGCGTAGCCGTCGTTCATCGCGAGCCAGCCCGCACGCGGCGCGCCCGCGACGATCTTCTGCGTGAGTCCGAGGTCGGGCTGTTCGAATTTCGCGGTTTCGTTCTCGTCGACGATCGCGTATTTCGCGCCGCCGATCTGCACGCGGTCGCGCACGTCGTCGGGCGACAGTTGCGTGGTGGCAGGCAGCACGATCGCGCCGAGCTTCATCGCGGCGAGCATCGCGTCCCACAACTCGACACGGTTCGGCAGCATCAGCAGAATGCGGTCGCCGCGCACGACGCCGATCGAGCGCAGCCAGTTCGCGATCCGCGACGAACGCTCGGACATCTGCGCGAACGAATACGGATCGCCCGTGCCGGTCGCCGCGTCGACGATCCACAGCGCGGGCTGGTCGTTGCCGCGTGCCATCGGGTCGAAGTAGTCGAGCGCCCAGTTGAATGCGTCGAGCACCGGCCATTCGAACTCGCGGTACGCGGTTTCGTAGTCGGTGCGATGGCGCAGCAGAAAGTCGCGTGCGTTCAGGAATGCCTGTACCGTCATCGTTTCCTCCAGTCTCCATGTCTCGCGGTCAACCGGCGCATGCGCTGCAGCCCATGCACGGTTTCCGCTGGTGCGGCGCACGGTCACGTCGTTGCGTGCCGCGTTCGCCGCGCTGCCCTCGTGCCCTGCTCGATGTTTCGACCGGGGCGACCGTCGCGGCTCAAAGCTGCCGTGCGATCACCATCCGCTGCACTTCGCTGGTGCCTTCGTAAATCTGCGTGATGCGCGCGTCGCGATAGTGACGCTCGACTTCGTAATCGACCAGGTAGCCGTAGCCGCCGTGGATCTGGATCGCATCCGAACACACGCGCTCGGCCATCTCCGACGCGAACAGCTTCGCCTGCGACGCTTCCGACAGGCACGGCAGCCCGGCCGTGCGCAGCTTCGCCGCGTGATGCACGAGCAGGCGCGCGGCGTTGATCTGCACGGCCATGTCGGCGAGTTTCTGCTGGATCGCCTGATGCTCGGCGATCGGCTTGCCGAACTGCACGCGCTCACCCGCATAACTGCGCGCCTTGTCGAACGCGGCGCGCGCGATGCCGAGCGCCTGCGCGGCGATGCCGATGCGGCCGCCTTCGAGGTTCGACAGCGCGATCTTCAGCCCTTCGCCGCGGTTGCCGAGCAGGTTCTCTTCCGGAATCGCGCAGTTCTCGAACGTGATCGGGCACGTATCCGATGCGCGGATGCCCATCTTCTTCTCGGGCTTGCCGACGATGAAGCCCGGCGTGTCGGTCGGCACCAGGAACGCGGAGATGCCGCGTTTGCCGGCTTCCGGGTCGGTCATGGCAAAAACGATCGCCACACCGGCGCGCTGGCCGTTGGTCACGAACTGCTTCGCGCCGTTCAGCACCCATTTGCCGTCGCGCAGTTCCGCACGCGTGCGCAGGTTGTTCGCTTCGGAGCCGGCCTGCGGCTCGGTCAGGCAGAACGCGCCGATCACGCGGCCGGCCGCCATGTCGGCCAGCCAGCGATCTTTCTGCGCGGGCGTGCCGAAACCGAGGATCGGCCCGCAGCCGACCGAGTTGTGCACGCTCATCATCGTCGCGCACGCGGCGTCGCCGGCGGCGACCTCTTCCATCGCCAGCGCATAGGCCACGTAGTCCGTATACGAGCCGCCCAGCTCCTGCGGCACGATCATCCCGAGCAGGCCGAGTTCGCCGAGCTGCGCGACGATCGCGTCGGGCAGGTGCGCATCGTGGTCCCATTGCGCCGCGTTCGGCGCCAGCATCTCGGTGGCAAAGGCGCGCGCGGCATCGCGGATCATCCGCTGGTCTTCGGTGTAAAGCTCGTCCATGGTGCTGCTGTCTCCCGCGGCCGCCGGGCGCGACCGTCCTTGCGTTTCGATGCAACAAGTGTAGGCAAGCAGGCGCGACTGTTCGATGCTCGCGTCGCTCATTTACACTGAGCGTTTTTGCCACACCGGCGGCACGGATGAAGCAGGAAGACAAGGGAACCGTCGCGATCAGCCTCGTCGCTTACAGCGTCGCGCTCGCCACGCGGCGCGGCGTCGCGGCCGAGCCGCTGCTCGCGCAGGCCGGCATCGCACCCGCGCTGCTCGGGCAGC
The DNA here is from genome assembly GCF_011605345.1 of Burkholderia sp. D-99. Classification (GTDB taxonomy): domain Bacteria; phylum Pseudomonadota; class Gammaproteobacteria; order Burkholderiales; family Burkholderiaceae; genus Burkholderia. The sequence goes on along the minus strand of NZ_JAAOXM010000008.1, from coordinate 151,770 downwards.
CGCGCGCACGCGTGAGCGCGCAGCAATACGGCGCGCTGTGGAACGCGATCGCACGCACGCTCGACGACGAGTTTTTCGGGCAGGATCGCCACCCGATGCGCAGCGGCAGCTTCATCGCGATGAGCCAGTCCGCGCTGTCCGCGAAAGACGGGCTGCACGCGATGGCGCGCGCGGTGAATTTCATGCACTGCGTGCTCGACGACCTGCACGCGGAACTCGACGCGAACCCGCAGCGCGTGCGGCTGCGCTTCGTGCACCGCAACAACGGCGCGACGCCCGCGATGTTCACGTACGCGACCTATTTCATCATCGTGTACGGGCTCACCTGCTGGCTGATCGGGCGCCGCATTCCGCTGCTGCATGCGAGCTTCCGCTGCGACACGCCGCCCGCCGACCACGAATACCCGTCGATGTTCTGCGACGACATGCGGTTCAACGAACCCGATTCGTATGTCGATTTCGATCCCGAATTCGCGACACTGCCGGTCGTGCAGAACGCGAAGACGCTGAAGACGTTCCTGCGCAACGCGCCGGCGAGCTTCATCGTCAAGTACCGCAACCCGAACGCACTCGCGCAGCGCGTGCGCGCGGTGCTGCGCGGGATGCCGCCCGCCGCGTGGCCGGGCGCGGGCGGGATGGCCGCGCGGCTGCACGTGGCCGAGGCCACGCTGCGCCGCAAGCTGCACCAGGAAGGCCAGGCCTACCAGTCGATCAAGGACACGCTGCGGCGCGATCTCGCGTTCGAGGCGCTGGCCGACCCCGCGCGTACGATCGCCGACGTCGCGGCTGCAACCGGTTTCGCGGAACCGAGCGCGTTCTACCGCGCGTTCCGCAAATGGAGCGGGCGCAGCCCGGCCGACTATCGCGACGAAGTGCTCGCGCGGGGCGGCGGCGCGGTCTGAAGCCGGCCGGCACGGCCGTCGCTTCGCGCTTTCCGCCGAAACCGCCTAATCTTTAAGCATCGGGCCCACGCCCTTTCCGCAAGCCGGACCGCGCGCAGCCGCGCGCCGCCCGGACGTCCCGATGCAATTTCACCGTCACGAGCCGTCGCCGGCGCCTGCCACGCCCGGCGGCCACCCTCGTCACCCGCTGTCCGCGCGGGTCGCGCGCGCCGCGCTGTTCGCGGCGCTGCTCGTCGTGTGTGCCGCGGTCGCCGCGCCGCCCTCCGCCGAAGCACCCGCCACCGCCCGCCCGGTCATCGTGATCCCGATCAACGGCGCGATCGGGCCGGCCAGCGCCGATTTCATCGTGCGCTCGCTTGACCGCGCGGCACGCCAGCACGCGCCGCTCGCGATCCTGCAGCTCGACACGCCCGGCGGCCTCGACACGTCGATGCGGCAGATCATCAAGGCCATCCTCGGCTCGCCCGTGCCGGTCGCCGCGTTCGTCGCGCCGGGCGGCGCGCGGGCCGCCAGCGCGGGCACCTACATCGTCTATGCCAGCCACTTCGCGGCGATGGCGCCCGGCACCAATCTCGGCGCGGCGTCGCCCGTGCAGTTCGGCATCGGCGGCGCCGCGCCGCCGGGCGGGAACCCCGTTGCACCGCGGGCGCCGCCGGGTGCATCCGGCGCATCGGACGCATCGCCCGCCGCACTGCCGACCGACACGCAATCGACCGAGATCCGCAAGGCGATGCAGGACGCATCGGCCTATATCCGCGGCCTCGCACAGCTGCGCGGGCGCAATGCCGCCTGGGGCGAGCGTGCGGTGCGCGAAGCCGTCAGCCTGTCGGCCAGCGAGGCGCGTGCGCAGCACGTCGTCGACCTGATCGCGCAGGATCCCGCCGACCTCGCGCGCCAGCTCGACGGCCATAGCGCAACGACCACTGCCGGCACGGTGCGGCTCGCGACCGCGCATGCGCCGCTCGTCGTGGTCGAGCCCGACTGGCGCAGCCGTTTCCTGGCGATCATCACCGACCCGAACGTCGCACTGATCCTGTTGACGATCGGCATCTACGGCCTCTTCTTCGAGTTCGCGAACCCCGGCTTCGTACTGCCGGGCGTCGTCGGCACGATCTGCCTGCTGGTCGGGCTGTTCGCGATGCAGTTGCTGCCGATCAGCTATGCGGGCCTCGGCCTCGTGCTGCTCGGCCTCGGTTGCCTCGTCGCCGAGGCGTTCCTGCCGACCTTCGGCGTGCTCGGCTTCGGCGGAATCGTGTCGTTCACGATCGGCGCGCTGATGCTGATCGACACCGACGTGCCCGGCTACGGGATTCCGTGGCCCGTGATCGCGAGCCTGGCGCTCGGCGGCGGGCTGCTCGTCGCGGGCGTGTCAAGCGTCGCGCTGCGCGCGCGGCGGCGCCCGGTCGTGACGGGCGCCGAGGCGATGGTCGGCAGCATCGGCGAGGTGCTCGACGACGGCCTGCAGGCCGACCAGCCGCATGGCGCGGCCGGCGCCGCGCCGTCCGCCGCCGGCTGGGCGCGCGTGCGCGGCGAGCGCTGGCGCGTGGCCAGCAGCGCGCCGCTCGCCGCCGGCTGCCGCGTGCGCGTCACCGGCCGCCACGGGCTGCTGCTCACCGTCGCCCCGCTCTACGACATACCGGCGCAAGAACAACATCAAGGAGAGCCGTCATGATCGGCTACACATTCGGCTTCAGCAGCGTCCTGATCGTCTTCGTCGTGGTGCTCGTCGCGTCGTCGATCCGCATCTTCCGCGAGTACGAGCGCGGCGTGGTGTTCATGCTCGGCCGCTTCTGGAAGGTGAAAGGGCCCGGGCTCGTGCTGATCATCCCGATCGTCCAGCAAGTCGTGCGGATCGACCTGCGCACCGTCGTGTTCGACGTGCCGCCGCAGGACGTGATCACGCGCGACAACGTGTCGGTGAAGGTCAACGCGGTCGTGTATTTCCGTGTGGTCGATCCGGAGAAGGCCGTGATCCAGGTCGCGCGCTTTTTCGACGCGACGAGCCAGCTGTCGCAGACGACGCTGCGCTCGGTGCTCGGCAAGCACGACCTCGACGCGCTGCTCGCCGAGCGCGAGCAGTTGAACGCGGACATCCAGAAGACACTCGACGCGCAGACCGATGCATGGGGGATCAAGGTATCGACGGTCGAGATCAAGCACGTCGACCTGAACGAGACGATGATCCGCGCGATCGCGCGTCAGGCCGAGGCCGAACGCGAGCGGCGCGCGAAGGTGATTCATGCGGAAGGCGAACTGCAGGCGTCGGAGAAACTGCTGCAGGCCGCGCAAAAGCTCGCGCAGGAGCCGCAGGCGATGCAGCTGCGCTACCTGCAGACGCTGACGACAATCGCGGCGGACAAGAATTCGACGATCGTGTTTCCGCTGCCGATCGATCTGCTGGGGGCGTTGCTGGATCGGCTGGGGGGGAAGCGGGAGGGATGAGGCAAACAATGGATTAGCACCGGATTCGGCGGACAAGCGACAACAGGCATTGATACCTGCCGGCGCCCCCATCTGCCGAATGGTATGGAAGGTGGCCGCTCACGCTCCGTTGGCGTATACAACGAGATCCGCATACATAGCTGTACGGATCAACGATGGGCAAGACTCGGACAAGGAAGACGGCATCGGCGACGCCAACCAGGGCCTATGGCAAGGTGGCCCTCAGCGCCGAGGAAACGCTGCATCGTCTGTGGCAACGCGGCCTGCGCATCGACGATCGCCCCGCGAACTTGCGAATGCTCCGGTCGATCGGCCATTTCCGCTTGCTGGTCTACATGCGCCGGTTCCAGAACCCCACGACCAAGCGATTCTGGCCTCGAACCCGATTCTCCGACATCGTTGAACTCTACGCATTCGATCGACGTCTGCGCTCGATCACGATGGACGCGGTCGAGCGCATCGAGGTTGCGTTGCGCGCCGCACTCAGCAATCCCCTCGCAATCGACTACGGCAGCCACTGGTATGTCGAGAGGGACCGCTTCGTTGACCTGCGCCACTACGCACGCGTTCTGGATCAGATCGCCCGGGAGTGTGAAACCCGGAAAGGCTCGGCGCTGACTCACTACTATCGAACCTATGCCAGCCCCGACCTGCCGCCGATCTGGCTGGTCTGCGAGCGGCTGAGCCTGGGCGCGTTGTCGCGAATCTTCAGTGCGCTCTCGATGCGCGACCGCAAGGTCGCCGGACGCCATGCGTGGCCGGACATCCCTGATACGGTGCTCACCAGCTGGCTGCAATCGCTCACCGACCTGCGCAATGCGTGTGCGCGTCACGCCCGGCTCTGGGGAACGAAGCTGACGGTATCGCCTCCCGCCAAGCCGGCCGGGCGAACGCTCGCCCGGTATGCCCCTGAAATGACCCGGCCGGAGACGTTCTACGCCCGCGCAACGATGATGAAGGCCCTGCTCGACCCACTCGGTCACGGGGCCGAATGGCGCGAAGCCTTGCGAGCGACGTTGACGGGGTGTGAGCACGTGGACGCGGCGTCCCATCTCGGCTTCACGACCGATTGGCATTCCACGCCGGCGTGGCGGTGAGTTCAGAGCGGATACAACCGAACACGCGGCAGGATGCCCGTCACGCTCCGTTTTCGACGCGATGCATTTTGACATTCCGTCGATACTTCGCTAGCATCGTCGATGAAAACGCTGGGGACGCCTCTCGACGATGCGCAACACTTCAGACGGCAAAAGGACGCGCAAGCGTCCTTTTTTTATTGTCCGCCTCCTCCGTTGTGCGCTCGATCCGCTCCCCTCTCCAGATTCGGTGCCACTCCCACACCCGATCGATCTCTGTCGCTCTCCTCGTTCCCGGCCCCCGGTCCGGAACCTCTCCTTCATTTCCCCCCTCGCCAGCTCGCGCAGACGAAGTGGCGCCGGGCGGTCGGCAAGCACGACCTCGCCGAGCGCGAGCGTCGCGTGCAAGTGATTCATGCGGAAGGCGAGCTGCAGGTGCCGGAAGCAGCCGCAGGCGATGCAGCTGCACTACCTGCAGACGCTGACAACAATCGCCGCGGACAAGAATTCGACGATCGTGTTTCCGCTGCCGATCGATCTGATCGGCGCGTTGCTGGAGCGGCTGGGCATGCCGCACGAGCGCTGAAACGCGCGTGTTCCGGCCTGCGCGGAGCAGCCGTCGCCCCCGCCGGGCGCCGGGCCGCGACGGCCCGGCACCCGGCACACGTCAAGCGAGCAGCTTGCGCTCGGCCTTGCCGTACTTGATCGACTTCTCGTCCGGAATCATCAGGCCCGTGTGCTCGTCGCGGCCCTGCAGCAGGAAGCGCGCGTCCGGCTGGCCGATCTGCTCGGCCGCGAGCTTGCTGTCCGCGCCGATCTCGCCCTTCTTCATCCGGTTGACGATCACGCCGGCTGCCGTGTCCTTGAAGTCGCGCAGCATCCACGCGTCGCCGTCGCTGTCGCCGAACACCAGCAGCGGGCCGTAGCCCTTCTTCGATTCGAGCACGTTGCGGATACCCACCGTCTTGCCGGGCCCCCAGTTGAAATGCCAGCCGGCCGGATAGGTGCTCGTGTACTTGCCGTCCCGCATGTCGAGGCGCAGGCCGATCACGTTCTCCGGCGGCACGCCGTAGCCATAGTTCGGATTGCCGGCGAACACGCGCACGACATCGTCGAGCGACGCGGTGCTCACGTACACGTCGATGCCGTTCGCGCGCAGCGTGTGCATCACCGCACGGATTTCCTCATGAATGCGGATGCCGTGGAAATGCGTGTCGGCCACCACGCCGGCCTTGCCCGGCAGCGTCTTCGGGCTTTCGTAGCGGACCTTGCGCAGCGCGTCGCCGATCCCGTAGTTGTCCGACGCTTCCGCCATCGCCTGCAACTCGGCGGTCGTCATGTTCTTGTAGAAGTAGATGATCCACTTGTAGCCGACTTCGAGCGGGTGCGTGTCGCAGATCGCGTCGTACATGAAGTACAGCTTCGCGCGGAAATCCTTGAACTGATCGGTCTCGCGAATCTCGTCGAGGCTCTTCTCGCCGCCGAAACCCTTGTAGTTCGCGTAGAGCCAGCGGTAGTCGGATTCGACGTCGGCGGCGAGATCCTCCATCGTCACCGGCTTGCCGTCGACGGTCGTGTAGTCCTTCATGAACGCGCCCTTCGGCACGTCCTTCCACATCACGCCGACGAATTCGTCCGGCGTCAGCTTGTACTGCAGATGGTTGATCTGGTACATCAGCAACGCCTCTTCGCAGTCGTTCATGATGCACGTGTTGTCCCAGTCGAACACCGCGTACGGGCGGCGCTTTTCGTCGTAGCGCGCGCTCGCGACGCCATGCTGGTCGAGCACTGCCTGCAGGCGCGCGGCGTTGAACGCCGACCAGCGGCCCGGGTCCAGCGCGTCCGGCGCGGTCGTGCTCCTGGCGTCGGCGGTAGCGGCCTTGAGCATCAGCGACGTCGCAGCGGTCGCCGCGGCAAGGGTATTCATGAACTGGCGGCGTTGCATGGTCTCTCTCCGTGGAAATGTCGAATCGGCTTCGGTCACTGCCCCGTGCAGCGCACCGACGGTTCATCGCCGCGGCGAAGCCGGGGCGGCTTCGAATTGGGGGCGAATGATGTGACGAAATTATTTCGGCAATTTGACAGCGTCACGTCGCGACGCGACGGCAAGTTGATCCGGCGCGACATGCCGGGCGTCACAAGATGGCCGAAGACGGTCACCCGGGCCGGCAACGGGCCCGCTCTCGACATCGTCCGGAAACCTAGAGGCTCCCCTCCATTTCGCCCTTCCATTAGGACAAATCCTCACCCCCGGGGGCTGGCGCGCGACGCCGAACCGGCTATGATCATTACATTACTCAATGACACATTAAATGCTGACTGAATAAACCGCCGCGGTGACGCGGGCGGGTGCATTCCGGATCAGCGCCCCAGCCTCGCCCGGGACCGGCGCGCGCTTTGCGCGGGACCGGAGCCGGTGCTGAAACACCCACACCGGTCGACAAGCGCCGACGCGCCCGCTCAGGCCGACATCTGGAGACGCATCATGGCCGACCACTCGCTGCCGGAAGTCCACCTCGACGAGCTGCCGCAATTCCGCGCGGTCCAGCAGCTTGCCTACCGCTGTGTCGAGACCGTCGGCGCGATGCTCTACCCCGGCATCACCGAGAAGGAAGCCGCGCGCCTCTTGACCGAATGGCTGCAGGACAACGGCGTACACGACTGGCTGCACAAGCCGTTCGCGTGGTTCGGCGACCGCACCGCGTTCGAGGGCTTCTCGGGCCTCAAGCACATGGGCGGCTTCAATCTCGCGTTCTTCCCGAGCAACCGGCAGCTCGAGACCGACATGCCGGTGATCCTCGACGTCGCGCCGGTGCTCGACGGCATCGTGGCCGACGTCGGCTACGCGCACTGCCTCGGCGAGAACCCGATCCTCGAACAGCTGCAGGACGACCTGATGGACCACCGCGACATGATCGTGCGGCTCGTGAAGGAGCGCCGGTCGATGGCCGAGGTCGCGCAGGAAGTCGACGCGCTGTGCCGCCGCCAGGGCGTCGAGCCGCGCCACAAGGCCTATCCGTTCAAGGTGCTCGCGCATCGCGTCGCGAAGATCCACAAGCTGTCGAAGCCGCGCTTCGTCGCGCGCTTCGGGCTGAACGCGACGCGCAACCTGCTGCTCGACCAGGGCCGCGCGGCGAAACAGCAGGGCTGGTCGCCGCTGTGGTCGATCGACCGCCGCTCCGAGCATGCGCCCGTGCCGGGCCTGTGGGCCGTCGAGCCGCATCTCGGCTTCGCCGGCGTCGGCGCGAAATTCGAAGAGCTGCTCGTCATTACCGAAGACGACGCGTACTGGCTCGACGAAGACCTGCCGCACGTGCGCCGCTGGCAGCGCCGCCAGGCCGAGCGTGCGCAGGCCGTCGCGACCGTGCCGGCCGCCGCCTGACGCGCCCCCGCCCTTTCTCCCGAATCCCTGAACGACGGACTCACGATGCAGCCTCTTTCCGACGAAGCGCCGCTGGCCCTGTTCGAATCGGTTCATAGCGAAACGGCGGTCGCCTCCGGCGACCTGACGCTCGCGGTCAGGACCTGGGGCGACCCGGCCCGCTCGCCGGTCGTGCTCGTGCACGGCTATCCCGACGACAGCAGCGTCTGGCAGCACGTCGCGCCGCTGCTCGCGCGCAAGCACTACGTGATCGCCTACGACGTGCGCGGCGCGGGCCTGTCCGGCGCGCCGAAGCGCACGGCCGACTACCACCTCGCGAAACTGACCGACGACTTCGTCGCGGTGATCGACGCGCTCTGCCCCGGCCGCGCCGTGCATCTGATCGCGCACGACTGGGGCTCGATCCAGGGCTGGGAATTCGTCACCGATCCGCGCCTTTCCGGCCGCATCGCGTCATACACGTCGTGCTCGGGGCCGTGCCTCGACCACGTCGGCTTCTGGCTACGCGAACGCGTGCTGCGCCCGACGCCCGCGTCGCTTGCCAAGCTCGGCGGCCAGCTCGTGCGATCGTGGTACGTGTACCTGTTCCACCTGCCGTTCATCCCCGAGCTCGGCTGGCGGCTGTGGCTCGGCCGCGCGTGGCCGCGCCTGCTGCGCCGGCTCGAGAAAACGCCCGTCGCGCCGCGCCCGACGCAAGCCGACGACGGCGCGCGCGGCGTGCGCCTCTATCGCGCGAACTTCATCCGCTGCCTGTTCGCGCCGCGCGAACGCTACGCGCATGCGCCGGTGCAGACGATCGTGCCGCTCGGCGACAAGTACGTGAGCCCCGCGCTGTCCGAGAACCTGTCGCGCTGGGTGCCGCAGCACTACCGCCGTGAAGTCGCGGCCGGCCACTGGCTGCCGCTCGCCGACCCGGCGCGCTTCGCGGATCTCGCCGGGCAACTGATCGACGCGGTCGAGTCGGGCAACGAACCGCCCGCGCTCGCGAACGCGCGCCGCCGCGCAACGAGCGGCCGCTTCAGCGGCAAGGTCGCGGTCGTCACCGGCGCGGGCAGCGGCATCGGCCGCTGCGCGGCGCTCGCGTTCGCCCGCGAAGGCGCGACGATCGTCGCGTGCGACATCGATCTCGCGAGCGCCGAACGCACCGCGCTGCTGATCGGGCTGACCGGTGCGCAGGCCCATGCGAAACGCGTCGACGTCGGGTCCGCCGACGACATGGAAGCGCTGGCGACGTGGGTCGGCAGCGCACTCGGCGGCGCGGACGTCGTGATCAACAACGCGGGCATCGGCATGGCCGGCGGCATCCTCGACACCAGCGCGCGGCACTGGGAGCGCATCCTGCACGTGAACCTGTGGGGCGTGATCCACGGCTCGCGGCTGTTCGCGCAGCAGATGGCCGCGCGCGGCACCGGCGGGCACATCGTCAACACCGCGTCGGCCGCCGCGTTCGGGCCGTCGCGCGACCTGCCCGCGTATGCGACGACGAAGGCCGCCGTGCTGATGCTCAGCGAATGCATGCGCGCGGAACTCGCGGAGCAAGGCATCGGCGTGACGGCCGTGTGCCCCGGCTTCGCGGAGACCGGAATCATGGCGTCGACGCAATACGCGGGCGCCAATGCACAGGACGAAGCGCGGCTGCGCAAGCGCGCGACGAAGCTGTACCAGATGCGCGGCCTGAAACCCGAAACCGTCGCGCAGGCGATGGTCGACGGCGTGCTGCGCAACCGCCCCGTCGTCGCGGTCGGCGGCGAGGCGCATGCGATGCGCTTCGTCGGCCGCTTCATGCCGTGGCTCGGCCGGATGATCGCCCGCGTCAGCATGGCATCGCATTGACGGCGCACGACGCCGCACAGGGAGACAGAGATGACCGATACCGCCGACTATCACAAGATCAAGGCCCGGCACGTGAAGTTCGACTTCAGCGACACGCCGATCACCTGGGTGCCGAACGATCCGGGCAGCACGCACATCATCAACACGCTGAACCTGCTGTTCCCGGAAGGCGAGCTGTGGTTCTGCCGCGTGTACAACAAGGCGCTGCCACTGATCACCGATGCGCGCCTGCGCGACGAGGCCGAAGGCTTCCTGCGCCAGGAAGCCGTGCATTCGCGTTCGCACGGCGGCGTGCTGAAGCACTACTACGACCGGCACGGCATCGACACGAAGCCGTTCACGCAAAAGCTCAACCGGCTGTTCACGCGCGTGCTCGGCGAGCAGCCGCTCGGGCTGAAGATCGGCCACACGCGTTTCTGGCTGCGGCAGCAGCTCGCGGTGATCGCTTCGCTCGAGCATTTCTTCGGCTATCTCGGCAACTGGGTGCTCAACGCGCACGGGCTCGACGAAGGCCGTGCCGACCCGACGATGGTCGACCTGCTGCGCTGGCACGGCGCGGAGGAAGTCGAGCACCGTACCGTCGCGTTCGACATCTACCGGCACCTGGGCGGCAGCTATCCGGAGCGCTGCGTGCACATGGCATTCGTGATCCTGCTGCTGCTCTACTACATCACGACCGGCGCGAAGTTCATGTACAAGCGCGATCCGGACGCCGGCCGCTACCCGGGTTTCGTGCTCGCGTGGTGGCAAGGCTCGCGGCGCGGGCACCTGCCGTCGTTCTGGAAGGTGATCGGCGCGGCACTGCGTTATTTCAAGCCGAGCTATACGCCGCACCACGAAGGCTCGACCGAACAGGCGCTCGCCTACCTCGAGCGCTCGCCGGCCGCGCAGGCAGCCGCGCACGGCGGCAACTGGGGCACGACGAAGGGCGCCTGAGCGCGTTTCCGGCCGGCTCGGCGGGCGGTGCCCGCCGAAATGCGTACAATCGCGGCTTCAATTTCCCGGAGGTGCCGCGATGGCCATGAAGAAAACCGATCTCGAAAAGAACAAGGCGCTCAAGCTGACGCAAGCGATGAAGCAATCTGGCCCCGCGCGTTTCGGCAAGGGCGCCGACGAAGCCGCCAAGCTCGACCGCCGCGCGCAGCGCAAGCTCGACCAGGAACAGGGCCTCGTGCCGTTCGCGTGCAAGCTCAACGCCGAGCTCGTCGAACAGCTGAAGGCACGTGCGGCCACGCACCCGGAAGGGATGACGGGCCTGCTGTCCGAGCTGCTCGTGAACGGCCTCGCGCAACGCGACGCGTAACCGTCACGTATCTCGAAATTTCCGTTGACATTGCTGCGGTGCCACGACACACTCGTTCGCATGCCTATGCTCAAGCCCAACGCCATCGCGCATAAAACACCAGTGAACGCCCACCCGCGGCGATCACCGGAGGCGCTTGTGCGTTAGCATCGAGATTCAGTTACGCATGTCACAAGGCCTCGCCGGAAACGGATGAGGCCTTTTTGTTTTGGTGCGCGTCATCCCGCCCGGCTCAACGGATGGAGATGACGATGGACCAAGCACGCCGGCTGGTTGTCTGCCCCGATCGGTGCCGCACCGATGCGATCGCATTGCCGCGGGTCGTGATGCAATTCACGGTCGCGCCGCGCAAGACGCTGGCGTGGCACGCACGAAACGATGCCGAGATCCGCGTGCACGACGCGGCGCTGTGGGTCACGCGACTGGGCAGCGTCGACGACTACTGGATACGAGCCGGCGACGTGCTGCACGTGCAGCGCGGCGATCGCATCTGGATGAGCACCGACGACGACCGTCCGGTCGAAGCATCGATCACGACCGCGTACGCGATGAGACGCGGCGCGTGGCTGGCGCGTGCGCTCGCACGGATGCGCAGCTTGCTGCGCGAACGATGTCGAAGTCGCGAATGACGAACGCGTCGCGGCACACGCGCTCATGGGTGCGCCGCGCACACTCGCCAGGCAGCCGACGCATCACCCGCGCCTATCTTGAAAATTGTCGTTGACAACGCTGCTCCACGAAGACAAACTCGTTCGCATGCCTACGTACACGCTCATCCCCGTCGCGATTCATCGATCGATGAACATTCGAAAGAATGGTTCACGGGAGGCGCTTGTGCGTTAGCAATCGAGCAGTACCGCATGTCACACAAGGCCTCACCGGAAACGGATGAGGCCTTTTTGTTCTGGTGCGCGTCATCCATCCGGCTCACTCAATGGAGAAGACGATGGACCAGGCAAGCCCGCTGTTTGACCGTTCCGATCGGCGCTGTGCCGGCACGATCGCGTTACCGACTGTCGTGATCCGTTTCGCGGTCGCGCCACGCACGACGCTGACCTGGCGCGCGCCGCAGGATGCAGAGCTGCGCACGCATGGCGCGGCGCTGTGGGTTACGCGCCCGCCGAGCGTCGACGATTGCTGGGTGCAGCCCGGCGACGTGCTGCGCATCGCACGCGGCGAGCGCATCTGGCTCGGCACCGATGCCGACCGGTCGGCCGAAGCGACGCTCACGACCGCGTACGTGCGTCGCGGCGAGCGCTTCAGGCGCACGCTCGCGCAAGTGCAACGTTTGCTCTTCGGGATAGGGAGAAGGAGCGGATGAACGGCGCGCCGTCTAGGCACGCGAGACGCGGCACGGCCGCGACCGGAAACGGACGCACCCGCGGCGTCACGCGCCGCAGGTGCGCATCGAATGACGCGGCACGCCGGTGCGTGCCGCGAGCGATCGCGCGCCGCGATGCAGCAGGTGCATCAAGTGCTGGCGGCGAGACGCGGGCCCGTGCTTCGGGGAGTGGAATCGAGCTCGGGTCGTTGCGAAGCCTGCGAGGTCACCCACGGATCGATGCCCTGCTTCTGCACCTCTTCGAGGAATGACACACGTGTGCGCCAGTAATCCGCCTGTAATTTCGCATCGATGACGCGCTGTTCGGCTGAGAACAGTTCCATGCGCGCCGTCACGAGCATCGACGCAGCGGTTTTTTCCGGCGTGGGGGCGTGTCGCATCGCCCAGCGGCTGATCCAGTTCAACATGCTGACCTCCGTGATTACGGACGAACCCGCATCGGGCAATCGCAATCGGCCGTGCCTGCCCGAACGCGCAACGGCCTTGACCGCACTTCACCGCCAGGCCTGCACGGACTGCGACTCCCCCGCGTCGGCAATTACCGGCCGGCGTGTGCATGCGCGGTGTATCTATCCTAGAAAGACTTGCCGGTTTATGCGATGGGGTCTTGCAATCTTTTACACAGAAACCACAGTCGCCCCCGCATCGCGAAATGACAGTTGCGGGCGGGACGGCTTCGGCGCACGATAGCCCGATATCTGCACCCGCCTGGACTGACGAATGGCCGCTGCACGCCGCTGCCGGGCATCCGCACCGGCCGCGCACGCGCTGCCTGCCCCGCGTTCGTGCAGCATGCGGGCGCTCCGTTTCAGTCGGATGTCATCCCGCACCCGCCACGCGCGATACACCGCGCGTGTCGCTTTGCAGGCCCGCTTTGCACGCTGTTGCGCATGCATCGGCCGGCCTCGCTCGCTTGTCCTGCTTCCGTTTCTGCTCCCGTTTCCGCCATTTCTTCCGGTTCGCTCCGCCCGAACCGGTAAAATGCGCGCCTTCGCCGCGCGGCCGGGCTGCCAGACCGTTCGCGCGCAGGCAGCCGATCGATCTTTCGATCGTGCCCTCCAACTATATCGTCCGAGCTATCCGCGCTATTACAATCCGCCGATAGCCGGGCAATAGTGGCTGGTTACAGTAAGCCGGCCGCGCGCTGCCTTTACAACAATTCGGCACAACAAGCAACACGACAACCCGACCGGAGAAACGCCTTCATGGAATCCATCAAGCGGTATTTCGGCTTCGCTGAAGCCGGCACCGACTTCCGCACCGAAATACTCGCGGGCGTCACCACGTTCCTGACGATGGCCTACATCATCTTCGTCAACCCCGCGATCCTCGGCGACGCCGGCATGCCGAAGGAATCCGTGTTCGTCGCGACCTGCCTCGTCGCGGCGCTGGCGTCCATCATCATGGGGCTGTACGCGAACTACCCGATCGCCTGCGCGCCCGGCATGGGCCTGAACGCGTATTTCGCGTACACGGTGGTCAAGGGGATGGGCTTCACGTGGCAGGCCGCGCTCGGCGCAGTGTTCATCTCGGGCTGCCTGTTCCTGCTCGTCACGCTGTTCCGCGTGCGCGAGGCGATCGTCAACGGCATTCCGAAATCGCTGCGGATCTCGATCACGGCAGGTATCGGCCTGTTCCTCGGCATCATCTCGCTGAAGACGTCGGGCGTGATCGTCGGCAACCCGGCCACGCTCGTCACGCTCGGCGATCTCCACAAGCACGACACGATCCTCGCGATCATCGGCTTCTTCACAATTGTCACGCTCGACCACCTGCGCGTGCGCGGCGCGATCCTGATCGGCATCATCGGCGTCACGGTCCTGTCGTTCTTCTTCGGCGACAACCAGTTCCACGGCGTGTTCTCCGCGCCGCCGTCGATCGACGCGACGCTGTTCAAGCTCGACATCCGCGCCGCGCTGTCGACCGGCATCATCAACGTGATCCTCGTGTTCTTCCTCGTCGAGCTGTTCGACGCGACGGGCACGCTGATGGGCGTCGCGAACCGCGCGGGCCTGCTCGTCGAAGGCAAGATGAACCGCCTGAACAAGGCGCTGCTCGCCGACAGCACCGCGATCGTCGCGGGCTCGGTGCTCGGCACGTCGTCGACCACCGCGTATATCGAAAGCGCATCGGGCGTGCAGGCCGGCGGCCGCACGGGCGTGACGGCCATCACCGTCGCGGTGCTGTTCCTCGCGTGCCTGTTCATCGCGCCGCTCGCCGGCGTCGTGCCGGCGTATGCGACGGCGCCGGCACTGCTGTACGTGTCGTGCCTGATGCTTCGCGAGATGGTCGAGGTGCCGTGGGACGATGCAACGGAAGCCGTGCCGGCCGCGCTGACCGCGCTGCTGATGCCGTTCACGTACTCGATCGCGAACGGCGTCGCGTTCGGTTTCATCGCTTACGGCGGCCTCAAGCTGCTGACGGGCCAGGCCCGCTCGGTCAAGCCGATCGTGTGGATCATCGCCGCCGTGTTCCTGTTCCGCTTCTTCTATCTCGGCAGCGAGTGACGGTTGCGCTTCGGCGCGATGCACGATGAAAACACGCCACCTTCGGTGGCGTTTTCGTTTTCGCGGAATTTCCTCTGCGATCCTGATGAATTCGTGCGGCTGCTCATTCCGGCGAGCGAGCGTGCCGGTACGGCCCGCATACGAAAATGCCGCCCGGCCCCGCCGAACGGCATCGCATGAAAGGCAACGTCTTCGCGGGCGCGGCGTTCAGCGACGCGCGCAGCAAGACGAGCGTCGTGTCGTCAGCGCCAGTTGGCCTCGTAGAAACGCACATAGCCGCTGCGCAACGTCACGCATTGCGCGCGCGTCTCCGACAGCAGGCGCCGTGCGGCCGCCTCGATACGGTCGCGGTGCTGGTCGAATGCGCCGACCATGTCCTCGAAGCGCGGCGAAGCCGCGCCGAAGTGATCTTCCAGCGCCTCGGCGGTGATCTGACATTGGACGCGCTCGCCATTCACCAACGCCGTGAACGCAAGCATCAGGTCGCGCCCCGAATACTCGGGCTTATCGTTCGTGAAATGGATTTGCATAGGAGCCGCCTCGACCGGTAGAAAACGAATGACCGCGTCCGTCGTCCGCTACCGGCCGGACGATGATGTACGCGGGCTCGCCGGCGGGTGATGGCGCGAACAATGCATGCCGGTTGACTTCCACTTTAGACGGTTTCGCGCAGGAGACAAATATTCCGGCGTGCGTCGTTCCGACGCGCATTTCATCTGATCAGCGCGGCATCCGGCACCGTTTCGGAAACCGGCGTCAGTGCGGATCGGTCGGCCAGACGTTGAGCGCAATCGCAGCCGTCGTGGCGCCCACCGCAATCGCGGCCGCCCCGTATCGCACCGCATCGGTCAGATCGAACAGCAGCCCGTGGATCGCCACGGCAATGCCGCCCAGCATGATGAAGGTGGCGATGGCCGCCAGCACGACTCTCAGTTCCGTCCGAACCATGATGCGTCTCCCGAACGGATGCATGTCGCGTCGCATGCATGTTGCAATGCGGAACACGGCGCGTGCGTGCTCCATTTCCATCATTGCAGGCGGGCATTTAAAAGCAAGGGGATTTTGTTCGCGGTCGCGCATCGCACGCGGCGCTTGTATGATGATGCGTACCCGGATGGCCGGCGTTCGCACATCGATGGTGCGCCGCACGCGGAAGCCGGAATCGGTAGAGGATTTCGGCGAGTGCGCGTGCGCCGGATCGGCCAGATTCGAGGAGCATGGGGCCTGGGTGAGCGATGGAGCGCTGACTCGGGTCGACCGCGAAGCATGGGACCTGGGTAAGCGCTAAAGCGCCAACTCGGGTCGACCGCGAAGCATGGGACAGCAGTAAGCGCTGAAGCGCTAACTGCTGTCGACAGGAGACAAGTCATGCCGCAACCCTTCGTGCTGCCCGCCACCGCGGGTCGCACCGACCTGCTCGCGCAGGCGCATGCGCGTTCGACCGCGGTCGGCCTGCGCGCGCACGAACGCCCCGATTTCTCGCCGCTGTCGCGCATCGCGCTGCGCGAACTGCTCGACACGAATCACGCACTGTTCTCGCACGCGCGCCCGGTGATGGAGAACCTCCACGCGCAAATCGCCGACACGCAAAGCCTCGTGCTGCTGACCGATGCCGCCGGCGTCATCCTGCACAGCATCGGCGACGCGGACTTCATCGAGAAAGCAAACCGCGTCGCACTGTGTACGGGCGTCTCATGGGCGGAAGGCGCACGCGGCACCAACGCGATCGGCACCGCGCTCGCATCGGGCCAGGCCGTCGCGGTGCACGGCGCCGAACACTTCCTGCGCGCCAACCACATCCTCACCTGCTCGTGCGCGCCGATCTTCGACCCGTTCGGCCGCACGCTCGGCACGCTCGACGTCAGCGGCGATCCGCGCGGCTCGAGCCCGCACACGCTCGCGCTCGTGCGGATGTCCGCGCAACTGATCGAGAATCACCTGTTCGCGAACCAGTGCGCGGAAGCCTTGCGGCTGCGCTTTCATGCGCACGAGGAATGCGTCGATTCGCTGTTCGCCGGGCTCGTCGCATTCGGCCCCGACGGCGGATTGATCGCTGCGAACCGCAGCGCACAATTCCAGCTCGGCGCGTCGTTCGACGCACTGCAGCATCAGGCCAGCGACGCGCTGTTCGGCATGCGCTTCGGCCAGCTCGCGCAGCAGGCGGCACGCGCACCCGGCGCGATGTTCCGCCTCACGCTGGCAACCGGCGTACGCGTGCTGGCACGCTGCGAATTCGCGGAAGCGCACAAGACCACCGTCGCCGTCACGCCGCCCGCGCCCGCCGCACGCGCACGCACGCCGGACCCGGAACCGGACGCGATCACGTTCGCGACGCTCGACACGGGCGACGCACGCATGGCCGCCGTGCTCGAACGCGTCGCGAAGATCCGCGGGCGCGACCTGCCGCTGTTGATCCTCGGCCAGACCGGCACCGGCAAGGAATGGCTCGCCCGCGCACTGCACCAGGCATCGCCGCGCGCGGACGGTCCGTTCGTGGCAGTCAACTGCGCGGCGCTGCCCGATTCGCTGATCGAGGCCGAGCTGTTCGGCTATGAGGACGGCGCGTTCACCGGCGCGCGCAAGCGCGGCAGCCCCGGCAAGATCGTGCAGGCCGATGGCGGCACGCTGTTTCTCGACGAAATCGGCGACATGCCGCTCGCGCAGCAGGTCCGGCTGATGCGCGTGCTGCAGGAACGCGCGGTGATGCCGCTCGGCGGCGCGCGCGCAGTGCCGGTCGACGTGCGGGTGGTCTGCGCGACCCATCGCGACCTGCGCGCGATGATCGCGGAAGGCACGTTCCGCGAAGACCTGTTCTACCGGATCAACGGGCTCGCGGTCACGCTGCCGGCGCTTGCCGCACGCACCGACCTGCCCGCGCTCGTCGAGCGGATTCTCGCGCGACTCGCGCGCAGCGAACCGATGCCGCGCCGCATCGCGGCCGACGTGCTCGACGCGTTCACGCGCCACCGCTGGCCCGGCAACCTGCGCCAGATGACCAACGTGTTGCGCACGGCCGGCATGCTGGCCGAAGACGAAGCCGAAATCACGCTCACCCATTTGCCCGACGATTTCTGGCTCGACTGCGACGACGCACCGGCCGCGTCGTCCACCGCAGCGCCGGCCGAATCGGCCGGCACGCGTGAAGGTACGACGCTGCAAAGCCATCAGGCCGCGGTAATCGACGCCGTGCTTGCGCGGCATGGCGGCAACGTGTCGGCGGCCGCGCGCGAACTCGGCCTCGCCCGCAATACCGTGTACCGGCACCTGCGCCGGCATTGACGCCAGCGGCCGGCCGACGCCGGCCGCCAGCACGTTCGGGTATGCTTGACGCGTTGCCGCCGAACCGCCGCCCGCCTCCGCCATGACCCATCCGGAACACCTTCCCCTCGTGCGCATCGAGCCGCTCGGCGCGACCTTCGATGCACCCGATTCGCTCACGCTGCTCGAAGCCGCCGCGTTCGCGCGCGTGTCGCTGCCGCGCTCGTGCCGCAACGGCACGTGCCGAAGCTGCCTTTGCCGGATCGTCAGCGGCAGCGTACGCTACACGATCGAATGGCCGGGGCTGAGCCGCGAGGAAAAGGCCGACGGCTATACGCTGCCATGCGTGGCCGTCGCGACGTCGGACCTCGTGCTCGACGTGCCCGACGCGGTCATGCTCGACTAGACGCGGCACGCGGTCGCGCGTGCCGTCCCGCAAAGGTTGATCCCGTGTGGAGAACGTCATGACCCAGCAAACCGATCGCATCGAAAAACAGGCCCTGCTCAACGCATCGCCCGACCGCGTGTGGGAAGCCGTCAGCAATTCCGGCGAATTCGGCCAGTGGTTCGGCGTAACGTTCGACGGGCCGTTCGCGGCCGGCCAGCCGCTGTTCGGCCGCATCACGCCGACCCGCGTCGACGACGATGTCGCCAAGACGCAGGAGCCCTATGCGGGTATGGTGTTCGAAATCGTCGTCGACCGCGTCGAGCCGAAGCAACTGTTCTCGTTTCGCTGGCATCCGTTCGCGATCGACCCGAATATCGATTACGCCTCCGAGCCGATGACGCTCGTCACGTTCGCGCTCGCGGCACAGGCCGGCGGCACGCTGCTCACGGTCACCGAAACGGGCTTCGATCAGTTGATCGAAACGCGCCGCGCGAAGGCACGCGAGATGAACGATCAGGGCTGGGCCGCGCAGATGACGCTGGTCACGAAATATCTGGCAAAGCACGCATAGCGCGCCGCAACGCCGCACCGCCGTGTCGACATGCGAATCGACGTGCGTGGCATAATCCGCTCCATCGTCGCCCAACCGCCGCCGCGCATCGCATGCTGAGTCGTCGCCTCCGGAAGATCGGCAGTCTGATCGGGATGCTCGCCATCCTGATGACGGCGCTCGCGCCGACGATCTCGCAGGCACTGACGACGCAGCAGCGCGTCGATACGCTGCTGGCCGGCTACTGCACGGCCGCGCCGGCCATCGGCGAGCGCGCCGCCGATTCGTCGCGCAAGAGCCTGCAGTCTCACCTCCAGGCATGCGGCTATTGCAGCCTGCTTGCCCATACGCCCGCTCTGCCCGCGCCCGAACTGACGTTCGCGGCCAACGTGCACGTCATTCAGCATCGCGAAGCGACCCGCTTCGAAAGCCTGCGCCGCGCGCTGCCGCTCACGGCCGCGCAACCGCGCGCCCCTCCGTTCGCGTCCTGATTCGTCGTCAACGCCCGTGATGCCGTAGCGCATCGCGTGGCTCGCGCACGCCGCCGGCGTGCGCGACGTGTCACGTTTCGAAGGACGATCATGTCTCACCGTGTTGCGCACAGCGTCGTGCCGTGCGTGCGGCTGGCTGCTTCCGGTTCGTACTGTCGCGCCGACATTCGCTCGCGGGCGAACGTCCGGCCGCGCGCGGTCGCACTGGCATCGGCCGCCATCGGCGCAGCTGCGACGGTGTGCGTGCACCCGTCCGTCGAATCCGTGTTGCTCCAACCGATTCGCCACTAGCACACTCGACCATGAAAACCGCTACTTTCATTCGCGGCGCACTCGCCGCCCTCGGCTTCGTCGTCATCCACGCCGCCCAGGCCCACGCGCTGCCGAAGACGCAGGAGCCCGCCGCCAACGCCACGCTTTCAACCGCACCGCACGCGGTGTCGATCGGTTTCAGCGAAGCGCTCGAGCCCGCTTTCAGCTCGATCGCCGTCACCGACAGCCACGGGCAGTCGGTCGTCGACGGGAAATCGTCCGTCGACGCCGGCAACCGGAAACGCATGCACGTCGCGCTAGCCAGCCTGAGCGCCGACACGTACACGGTCGCGTGGATCGCGGTGGCCGGCGACGGCCATCGCACGCAAGGCCACTACACGTTCACGCTGAAATGATGTTCGCGACGCGCATCGGCGTTCCGCGCCGGTCGCGTCGCCGCCGATCCCCGCTGCATCCACCCATCAGGATAACCAACCATGAAACGCTCGATTCCGACCGGCCTGCTGTTCGCACTGCTGGCGCTGCAAGCCCCCGCCACGTTCGCCGCGCCGGCCGTACAGGCAGAAAACTGCTGGATCCGTGCGATGCCGGCAACCGTGCCGTCGTCCGGCTACTTCACGCTGAAGAACGACGGCGACGCACCCGTCACGCTGACGGGCCTCGACACGCCCGCCTACGGGATGGCGATGCTGCATGAAACGCAAACGAACGGCAGCACCGCGAAGATGGTTCATGTCGAATCGGTCCAGGTGCCCGCGCACGGTTCGGTGACGTTCAAGCCGAAGAGCTATCACGTCATGCTCGAGGACCCGCGCCAGACCGTAGTGCCCGGCGCCAAGGTGCCGTTCCGGCTGCATTTCGCGGACGGCTCGACAGTGTCCGTGACCTGCGACGCCAGAGCGCCGTCGTACGCCGGCCAGTAACGTTGCGTCCGCAACGAACGAAGGAGACGAACATGAAGAACCGCCAGCCGCTGGCCGACCTGATCATCCGCTACCGGACGCCGCTGAACGTCGCCGTGCTGATCGTCTGCGGGATATGGGCCGGTTGGATCGCGTGGATGACGCGGCCCGCCGCGATCGATACGCCGCCGTCGATCCCCGCGTACTGCATGCGCGACGCACGCTGACGCGACGGTTCCGGCGCACGCCTGCGCCATTTATTGGCGTGGCATCATCGTGGCATCCCGCCCGCCGGAACCGCCTCTCGGAGCGCCGCATGTCCATTCAGACCTGGATGCTGTTTGCCGCAGCCTATCTCGCCACGACGCTGTCGCCGGGGCCCAACGTGCTGCTCGTCATCCGCAACACGGTGCGCTACGGCACGCACGGCACGGCCGCGACGATCGCGGGCAACCTCACGGCGCAAGGCGTGGTCGTGGTGCTCGTCGCGCTCGGCGTCGGCGCAGTGCTGGCCGCGATGCCGCCGCTGTTCGTCGCGATGAAGGTGGTCGGTGCCGCGTACCTGATGTTCCTGGGTGTCAGGCAACTGCGCGGCGAACGCAAGGCCGCCGCGTCGACCGGCGCGGCGGACGTCGCCGTGCCCGACCGCAGGAAGCTGTTTCGCGAGGCGCTGTTCGTGTCGGGCAGCAATCCGAAGACGATGATCTTCCTGTCGGCGTTCATGCCACAGTTCATCGTGCACGACCGCCCGCTCGCGCTGCAGTTCGTCGTGATGTACGCGACGATCGCGTGCACCGTCGTGGTCGTTCACAGCGTCTATTCGGCCGGCGTGCGCCGATTCCATCGCGGCTTCGGCATGAGCCGCGCGGTGCGTGCGCTCAAGCGCGCCAGCGGGCTGCTGTTCGTCGGGCTCGGGATCAAGCTGCTGACTGCGCGGCAGGCGTAAGCGCACGCATCTCGATATCGATCCTGCCGCGCAATCCCGTCAGCGTGTTTGCGCAGCCAGCGCGGCGGCGATCTCCACGAACGACGGCCGCGCGTCGACCTCCTCGTTCAAACAGGCTGCCGCCAGTGTGTCGAGCGCGTGCCTGCCGGCCCACGCTCGCGGCTCGCATCGATCGAGCAACTCGCCGATCAGGTAACCGAACGCGCGCACTTCGAGCCGTTCGAACCGTGCGCCGCGCATGCGGTCGTTCACGTCGTAGAGCGACGCGGCACCGAAATCGCCGAGCAACGCGCCACCGGCGCCGTCGTGCAGGATGTTGTGCGCATACAGGTCGCCGTGCATGATGCCGCGTTCGTGCAGATGGCCCGCGACCGATGCGATGCCGTGTGCGATCCGCAGCGCCGCGGCCGGCTCGAATCTCGTGCCGTCGGCATACACGTCGCGCGTGCAGGTCGCGAAGCTCGGCGGCCCCGCGAGGTTCGTCAGCGCGGGATCGACCAGCTCCATCACGAGGCCGTGCGTGCCGTCCGGGTGCCCGCGCACCTTGCCGATCACCGGGATCATGTTCGGGTGGCGGCCGGCGTGCAGGCACGCGGCCATTTCGCAATCGGGCAGGCCGTCGCTCGTCACCGCGCCCTTGAACAGCTTGACCGCGACCGCGCGCGGCGCACGGTTTTCCGCCGTCCATTGCGCGCGGTAAATCACGCCCGAGGCGCCTTCACCGAGTTTCTGCTCGCACGCGAGCGATGCCCAATCGACGTCCGCGACGCCCGGTTCCGCCGACGCCGCGGCTTCCGGTGCCGCGCCGAACGGATTGCCGGCAGCGGCGAGCCACGCAAGGCGCGGCAGGCGCAGCAGCCAGTCCGGCAGTGCCTCCAGACGATTCGCCGACAGGCGCACCAGTTCGAGCGCGCGGCAAGCGGCCATTTCCGCCGGCAGCGCGCGCAACCGGTTGCCCGCGAGCATCAGCTTCTGCAGCCGCGAGCATTCGCCGATGTCGGCGGGCAATTCGTCGATGGCGTTGTCGGTCAGGATCAGCCAGCGCAGCGCGCGCGGCAGCGATCCGCGCGGCACCGTTTGAATCCGGTTCGCCTTGAAGCCGATCATGTCGAGCTGTTCGCACGCACCGAGCACGGCGGGAAACGCGGTGAAGCGATTGCCGGATGCGAACAGGATGCGCAGGCGATGCAGGCGCGGCAGGTCGTCCGGCAGCGCGGTGAGCGCATTGCCGGTCAGGTCGAGCACTTCGAGGGTGTCGGCGAGATCGAAAATTTCACGCGGAAACTCGGTCAGCCCGCATGCGAGCTTGAGTTGCCGTGCGCCGGCGAGTTGCCCGGCCTGCAGTTGTTCGAGGGTATGTGTCACGCGAAGAAAACGGGTTGCGGTTGCGGCGATCATCGGGGCGATCGCACGAATTCTACCGGGATCGCCTTCACGCATCCGCTCATCGTGTCACACCCTCTTCACAAACGCGAAAAGTAACGCTAGAATTGCGCCCCTTGCAGTGCAGTGCCGACGTGGTGAAATTGGTAGACACGCTATCTTGAGGGGGTAGTGGCGAAAGCTGTGCGAGTTCGAGTCTCGCCGTCGGCACCAGATGCGGTTCACCGCATTTCATGCATTTACAAAAACCGCGACGGCACATGGCTTCGCGGTTTTTTTGTTTCTACCGCACGCCGTTCGCCCCATCCTCCCCCGCCAGCAACAGAAAATTCCGAACCACCGCCGACGACTCGTCGCATCGTGACGCAATGGCGAGCCGCGCACGCAGCGCATCCCCCGCCAACGGCCGATAGACGACTCCGGCAACCTGCACCTGCGTAATCGCCTTCGGCACGACCGACACGCCGAGCCCGGCCGCCACCAACGTCACCGCGGACGCCATTTGCGGCGCGGGCTGCGCCATGCGCGGCTCGAACCCGGCGGCATTGCATGCGGCGACGATATAGTCGAACAGCGCGCCGCCGGCCTCCCGCGGCACCTGCACGAACGACTCGTCCACCAGTTCCACCAGATCGATCCGCCGCCGCTGCGCCAGCCGGTGCGCAACGGGCAGCGCGACGAACATCGGTTCATCGTCCCAGTCGGAGACCCGCAACGTCGCGGCGGCACGGCGTTCCGGCCGCACGATCGCGACGTCGAGGTGCCCGGCCTCCAGCGATTCCAGCAACACGCGCGACGCGGCTTCCTGCAACGTCAGCTCGGCGTCCGGAAACGCTTCCCGAAAGCGCCGGATCAGATCCGACACTTTCGAATTGAACGCCGCCGTCCCGGTGAAGCCCACGCGCAGATGCCCGGTTTCCCCGCGTGCAGCCCGCCTCGCCGCGCGCACCGCACGCTCGGCGGCGTCGAGCACGCGGCGCGCTTCCTGCGCGAAGACCTCGCCCGCCAGCGTCAGCTCGGCGCCGCGCGCGGTCCGCTTGAACAGTTCCACCTCGAGCTCGCTTTCGAGCGCCTTGATCTGCTGGCTCAACGGCGGTTGCCCGATGCCGAGCGCCTCGGCGGCCTTCGTGAAATTCGATGCGGCCGCCACGGCCAGAAAATAGCGGAGATGTCGGAGTTCCATTCGTACGTGACCTCACGGTGCGCCGGGTCGGCTTACTAGCCAGTGGTTAAACATATCGCTGCGGTTGCTTTCATATATTGGACATATCGATGGCGGTGCGCAAGAATTCAGGCATCCCTTCGCACATCGAGTGCAGTCATGCCCTCCCCTTCACTTTCCCGCTCCCTGCCCGGCACGCAACAGACCACGCCCGATGCGCTGCCCGCCGGCGTTTCCCCGCGCTCGGCCGCATACAAGCGCATCGCGCTGGCGCTCTTCCTCGCCGGCTTTTCCACGTTCTCGCTGCTGTACTGCGTCCAGCCGCTGCTTCCCGCGTTCGCACGCGAGTTCGGGCTCGGCGCAGCATCGAGTTCGCTCTCGCTGTCGCTGTCGACCGGGATGCTGGCGGTCTCCATTCTGTGCGCCGGCGCGCTGTCCGAACGCGTCGGGCGGCGCGGGCTGATGTTCGCGTCGATGACGCTCGCCGCACTGTTCAACGTGCTCGCCGCGCTGTCGCCCGACTGGAACCTGCTGCTGGTCTGGCGCGCGCTGGAAGGTTTCGCGCTGGGCGGCGTCCCGGCGGTGGCGATGGCGTATCTCGCCGAGGAAATCGCGTCGGAAGGGCTCGGTTTCTCGATGGGGCTTTATGTCGGCGGGACCGCATTCGGCGGCATGGTCGGACGGATCGGCATGAGCATGCTGGAAGAGCACTTCTCGTGGCGCACGGCGATGCTGGCGATCGGTGTCGTCGACCTCGTCGCGGCGGCCACGTTCGTGATGCTGCTGCCGCCGTCGCGGCGCTTCGTGAAGCGCGCCGACCTGACGCTGCGCCATCACGTCAAGCTGTGGGGCGCGCAACTGCGTCACGACCGGCTGCCGTTCGTTTTCGCGATCGGCTTCCTCGTGATGGGCGCGTTCGTGACGATCTACAACTATGCGGGGTTCCGGCTCACCGCGGCTCCGTTCAACCTGAGCGCGACCGCGTGCGGGCTGATCTTCGGCGCCTACCTGTTCGGGATGGTTTCGTCGTCGAGCGCAGGCGCGCTCGCCGACCGTCTCGGACGCGCACCGGTGCTCGTCAGCGGCGTGCTCGTGTTCGCGGCGGGCCTCGCGCTGACGCTGTCGCATTCGCTCGCGGCGATCGTCGTCGGCATCGTGCTCGTCACGATCGGCTTCTTCATTGCCCATTCGGTCGCGAGCGGCTGGGTCGGGCACCTTGCGGGGTCCGCGAAAGGGCACGCCGCGTCGCTGTACCTGCTTGCGTACTATCTCGGGTCGAGCGTGCTCGGGTCGCTCGGCGGCACGTTCTGGCAACACGGCGCGTGGACGGGCGTCGCCGCGTTCGTCGCGGTACTGCTCGTGCTCGCGCTGCTGGCGGCGCGCCGGCTGGCCCGCGCGTGACGGGTGCGGCGCGGATCGCGCGCGATCCGGTCCCCGTGGCCTGCTTCAAGTACGCCACGCATCGGGCCGGTCGCGCATCGATCAGGATACCGGCACATTCTGCTGCTTCACCGCGTTGCTGCTCGCACGCGAGGAATGCCCAAACGAGTCCGCAACACCCCGACAGGCCGACGCTGCCGCTTCCAGCGCCGCGCCAAACGGCTTGCCGGCGACTGCGGCAAGCCCGGCAGGTCGTCTGGCGGTGCGGCGAACGCGCTGCCGATCAGGTCGAGTACTTCGAGCGAATCGGCAAGATCGAACTTCATGAGCTGGAGCGCGCCCCGGGCGGTTCAAGGAACCTGCTCCTCTCCGGGGGGAACAGGTTCCATCTCGGGAGACAGACGCAAGCGATTCGCCAGGTCTGCCACGGCGAACCGGAATCGATACGACTTGGGCTTCTCGATCCTTCCGATTTTCCAGCTTCCGTCCTGCGCCGCGACCGCCTTGCACACGACAGTCTCCGGGGGGGGTGGGTACCACATCGACTGGGCAGCGGACCAAAGCTGCGGCGTCAATGTCCACTTCGGGTCGATCGACGTCACATGACCGACTGCCGTGCCAAGTGACGACACGAAGCCCTCCAGAGTCATGTCACCACCCGGCCCTCCCGACGCCAGCAGGAAGCCTGTGACATCCGCGGTGGAGCCCTCGTCGCGGTACGATACCGGAATCACGAACGATGTTTCGGTATCGCCAGTTACGCCCGGAATCACCGACACGATGCAACCATTGAGCGCATACCATGGCTCCGACAATTTGGTCGAGAGCTTGCGGAAATCGCCGCCCAGATTCGTATCCCCGGCAGGTGACGCCGGTCCGATAGGACGAAATGCCACGATTTGCCCGAGGTTGTCTCCAAGCGCAGCCATCGGCACCTCTTCCTGCCAGAGCTTCGGGGAATACGCGAAAGCCTGAACATCATCGCCGGTCGCGGCTGGCGGCGAGATCTGAACGAGTACATCGAGCGCGGCCCGCAATGCCGCGCCGTACTCGCCAACAAAACTCTGGTAAGACGTACTGAAATCCAGGCTGTCGTACGTCTGCATGACGGTGGCGTTGTACGCAGCGCCTGCCGGCATGAAAATCGTCAATCCTTTCGCCAGCGACCGGTTGCTTCCCGCCCGCTTGGCGACGACGGCCTGGCTCAATGCTTTTTCGACCTCACTGCTCGCGACCGTCGGCTTCGGCAGCGCCGCAAGCTCGAGCGCCCTTGAAAACTGCACCAGATCGACCATATCGTTGACTGTCGTCCAGTCGGTATCGAACGACCGCGCATTGACGCGCGCACGTGCGATGTCCTCCACGCTGGTTCCGTTCGCATAGAGACCGCGGCCCAGTGCGTCAGCCACGCCGATGACACTGTCCAGCGCCCCCAGGTCGACAAGCGAAATCGTGAGATCCGGATTGCCTTCCGCGCGCAAGTCGGCATAGCTGTTGACGATCAGCGTTCCCAGGTCTCGGGCATTCATATCCGGCTGCGCGACGAGACCGCCAAATACGCTGGCGTAATCCCACCCGCCGAATTCAAGATCCTCGGATGCGACCAGATAGTCCGCATACGGGCGAAATGCGGCGGCAACCTCGACACTGGCCATCAGGCATGCGTCGAACCCGACCAGATCGAAGCGCTTTCCCGTGGTCGCGGTCGCGCGCTGAAACGCCTGGGTCATGTCCCGCAACGACAAATGCGGGCGCTCCTGCGCATCGTCCTCGGCCTTCGTCGTCGTTCGATAGCCAAAGCCGCCATTCGGCCCTCCCCCGTGATCGCCCAGAATGACTGCGACCCGCTTCGCCGGATACTGCCGGATACCCCATTCGAGAAAATCGCTCAACGTGGCCGATGCCGCCATGTCCTGCTGTCCGAGGTCGGCCAGCCAGGTTCGCCGCCCCTGCGAGAGCTGCCAACGTTGAGTTCGAGTCCAGTCGACGTCCTTCTGCATCCGGTCTCCACCGCCGGTTGTAACCAGGATATTCACGTTCGTACCGGCCGTGGCATTGGCCATCGCGTCAAGATCGTCTTGAAGGCTCGATGTCAAATTCGCGCCGACAAGATAAACGAGCACCGTGCGCTCGGCCGTCGCCGTTATCGATTCGTCTCCCGATCCGCAAGCGCTCATCAATCCGGACAGCGCGAACCCCACAAGCAGCCATCCGATCCGCCTCCACGTCATGCACCAGCGCTTTCCCATTGTTTTCTCCTGAAATGTACTCACCCCCGCCCTTCGCATCACGCCTCGACACGCACGCCTAACCGACGAGCGAAGCAACGATTCCAATCAGTTCCGCGACGAGCAACATCAACGCGCCGATCACCAGTACGGCGAGCCAACAACCGCGGCGTCCGCTACGCGTCGTCATCTGCGCTCCGGCACATTCGATCCTGCACGCGGCCACTCACCGTTCACCGAGCGATAAACGACGAGCGCCTCGTGCGTATCGCCAGGACGCGCGCCTTGCCAGAACGGCGCCCATGACGCCCCAGGATCCGGCACCGCACCGCGCACGCCTTGTACGATCAGCCAGCGGCACGCGCGCGCACGCGGCTCGTCCACCGGTATGTAGCGGAGTCCGGCGAAGTAATCGAGCATCGGCACCTCGGACTCGCCGAGCCCCGGGCTCGCGATGCAATCGCCCGCGTGCCACTCGCGCGCAAGCTGGACCTTCAGGTCGTCGAACACCGACCGATAACTTTTCGCTACGTCGAGCCAGGGCAGCAACAGCGTGCAGACAAGGCCCCAGGTGAGCACCACGCCGCTGGCCCACGACAACGTGCCGCGCCACGGGCCCGCGCCGCGCAGCAACGGCAACGCAGCGAGCCAGCCGACGCTCAGCGCGAACGCCCCGCAGATCGCCGCGGGTTGCAAAGGAATCGTCCAGTCAAGCGGCAGCCAGCCCCCCAACCACCCAACGATGTCGCGCGGCAGCGTGTCGCGCGTCATTGCGAACCAGACGCACCACACCAGCACCGCACATGCACCGAACAGGCTGCGACTCGCGTAATCCCACGCGGCATGCAGGCGAGCCGGCATGCGCTCGACGCTGCGCGCGGCGATGAGCGACAGCGGCCCGATGAACGGCAGGATGTAGAGTTGCCGCGACGTCGCGGCGAAGTGGAGCACGATCAGCCCGATCGCGGCGAATGCGACCGGCAGCGCGATCGACGGATTGCGCCAGCCGCGCAACACACCGCCGGCGATCGCCACGACCGCGAGCGGACCAACCGGAAACCCGACCGTCAGCAACGCGCGCCAGATGAACAGCAGCTTGTCGTTCTCGGCGCCGAGCATTGGCACCGAGAAGCCGAAGAAACGGCCGACGTTGTTGTCCCAAAACCAGACGGCGAACAGCGTTTCCGAACGCAGGTAGAGCGCCGTCGGCCAGATCAACACGAACGGTGCGCAGACGAGCGCAGCCATCGCGAGCGCACGCGCGCAGGCACGCGTGCGACACGCCGGATAAAGCACGAGCGCGACACCGAGGGTCGCGCCGAACACGATCGGCACGAACAGGCCCTTCGACATGAACGCAATCCCGATGCCGGCTCCCAGCCGCGCGGCCGCCCGGTAATCGGCATGGCCGCCGTGCACGAACCCGCCGACAAGTTCAAGCAGACCGCAGAAACCGATCGCCGCACCGGCCATCAGCGCGACGTCTGTCATCATGTCGTGCGTGTGTTTGAGCACCACGAGCGTCCCGGCGCACAGCGCGACGGGACCAAGCACGCGCGGCTCGAACCAGCGCGTCGAGCCGGTTGCCACGCGCGCCGCACGCGCGGTGAAACCGAACGCCAGCGCCGCGAAAAATGCGCTCGCAAGCCGCGCGGCGTCATGCAACGGCAAGATTGCGCCGAACAGGCGCGCGAACGCGACCGCGACCCAGTCGTACAGCGGCGGCTTCTCGAGAAACGGCGTGCCGGTGTTGGTCGGCACAATCCAGTCGCCGGAATCGAGCATGTGCCGAATGATCCCGAACGTGTAGGTCTCGTCCTGTTTCCACGGGTCGTGGCCAATGATGCCCGGCGCCAGATACGCGATTCCCAGCGCGACGAACAGCAGCACGCGCACCATCGGCCGCGCGACCCAATCCGCGTCGAATCCGGACGGTGTGCCGCGCCCTGCATGCAGCGGGCCGGCACGGCAAAGCCGTCCTGCGTTTGCAGCGGATCTGTCGCGCATCACCGGAAGAACCTCCCGAGAAAGCGCGCGACGCCGCGCCCGCCCGGCACGGCAATACGCGGTAGCAGAAACGGATCGGTACGCGCGTCAGCACGTCCGCGCACGGTTGTGGTCGCGTTCCGGAAGCCGGCTTCGATGACAAGCCGCCGTACGTTCGCGTCTAGCGCGCCATACGGATAGCAAAACGATATGATCGGGCATCCGGCCGCATCCTCGAGTTGCGCCTTCGAATGCGCGATCTGCCGCCACGCAGCCGGTGAAGGCACGTCGGACAGCGCAACATGATCGACGGTATGCGCGCCGACCTCGTGCCCGTGCGCGCGCCATTCGCGCAGCGCACCGAGATCCATCAACGCGCTCTCGGCCGTCGCGAGCCGGCGATCCCAATCATTGCTGCCACCCAGCCTGCCCGACACGAAGTAGCAGGTCGCAGTAAAGCCGAGCTCATCGAGCACGGGCAGCGCATGCTCGAACACGTTGCGAAAACCGTCGTCGAACGTGATGGCAAACAACTTCTCACGCCGCGCCTGCGGTAGCCGCCACTGCAGGTCGGTGACCGACATGCCGCGATAGCCCAGCGCCTTCAGCGCACGCATCTGGCGCCGAAACGCGCGCGGATCGACGCTCAGGCCGCGCAATACGTCTGAATGCGGCGGCAACGGGCGAATCTGGTGATACATCAGGATCGGGCCGCACACGGCGCGTTCTGCCTGCGGCCGCTCCGGCGGCGTGACCGGCGGTTGCTTCGGAGCATCGGTCATGCAGACACCGCCGTCCCGCGGATCGACGCGCGGTAAACCGAACTCGTTTCGTCGATGAACCGCGCGAAACTGAACTCGCGTTCGCTCCTTGCGCGCGCGGCGCGCCCCATCTCGGGAACACGTTCGGGATGTTCGGCAATCTCGCGCAGGACGGCGGCGATCGCTTCGGGCGAGCGCGGCGGAACGATCCAGCCGTCGATCCGGTCGTCGACGTTCTCCGGCAGGCCGCCGACATCGGTCACGATCACGGCACGACCCATCGACATCGCTTCGCGGCACGCAAACGACAGGCTTTCGTGATACGACAGCACGAACGACGCGTCGCAGGTCGCGAGAATGTCATGCGTCCGATCCGTCGGACCGACGAACGCCACGTTCGCGGCCGCGCCGCAATGCTCGACGAATTCGCGCTGCTCCTGCGACGGCCAGTCGCCTGCAAGCAGCACGCGAAACTTCGCCCGCAACGCCTCAGGCAATTGCGCAAGCGCGCTGACCAGATCGCTCCACCCCTTGTGCGGCCCGGTGCCGGCGACGCTGCCGAGCACGATGGCATCCGCACCGGCTTCGCCGAAATACCCGATTCGCCGACGCCGGATCTCGGCCTGCCCGCCTGTATCCGGCGGCAGCTGCACGCCATGCTTGATTACCGTGATATCCCCGTAGGGCGACTGCCGCTCCAGCATCAGCCGGACGTAGTCACTGACGGCGATCGTCGTGTCCGTCGCGAATCTCGCCCGCAAAAAATTGCCGATGCTGCCGGCTGCATAGGTGTTGTGTTTCGTAAAAACAACCGATGGCCGCGTGCGGCAGCCCACGAGTGCGAGCATGACCTGCCGGTGGTCGGCCGAGCCGTTGACATGGATGACGTCGAACGCAGATTGCTCGATCAGGCGCCGCAGCCGCACCAACTCGGGGAGAAATGTGCGCCAACACGGCTTGAACTGCATGTCGACGACGCGCACGCCCGGTAGCGTATCGACCATGCGCGACAGGCGACTGCCGGCCGGCGATGCGACCGCGACGCGATACCGACGGCCCAGACCAGCCGCAAGGTGATAAATATAGGTGTCGTGCCCGCCACCATTTCCGCCATGAAAGTTGGTATAGAGAATTTTCATCGGTTGTATTCTTCAGCCGGTGTCACGCACGCGCGCCCGTATTTATCGACAGGCATGCCCCTCTGTCACGCGGACGCAAGGACTGGTTTCACCCAGTTGCGCCGCGTAACGCCGCACGATTCGCAATCGAATAATTCAGGATTTACCGAGGGAAACGTATCCGACATAAACTGCATCGGTCACACGATTGTATTGACTATGTAAGATTATTTATTCCGGAATATCGATGGAATTTCTCTAAAAAATAAGCGCTCGGGTGTAAGGTGCTCAGGTCTTCATTTTTCTATTTCCGCACGGCCACCTTGTTTCACTACGTGCAGGTTCCATGCACATAGTCGGCGTAACCGGTCGTATACCCCGTATACAGCACGGCAGCTTATCGAGCGACTGGCTTTTCCCTACGATGCTGGCCGGAAACCGTATTGCTCCCGCATTGATTGACCCCCAATAATATTCAATCAAGCAGATATATTCGAACTGGCCATTATGATGAGTGAATCGCCCATCCAAACGCATCGCTTTCACAGTAATGATCCGGATGAGGTTTCCGACTTTCTCGTGGCGACCTATACGGAGAACCGCTTTCGTGCCTGTCATGCCAGCAATCGGGACGTCACCGTCAGTGGCCAGCAATGGAACGGAATCGCGGTTTACGATGGCAATTTCGAAATACCGTTTCATTTTCAGTCGCACGGCCCCCGCCCCAACTATCTCTTCTCGTCGTGCATCAATGGCGGATCGACTTACTCGAGCGGGAATTCGGTCGCGCAATGCGCAATCGGCGATGTGATGCCTGTTTCGTCCGCGAGTGACGCAACGTGCCTGTCACGACCCGAGGGCCTGCACCACATTGCCGTGATCCTCGATGTCACCGAGGTCAACGAGTTTGTCGGACGCTGGCTCGGCCATCCGCTCGACGACCTCATCCAGTTCGACCTGTCGCCGCTGGCCAAAGATCTCGCCACGCAATGGAACGCGTCCGCGGATTGCCTGCGTCGAATGATGCTGATGTCGCCATCCCCTGATATCGCGATACGCTCGTTGTACGAGCATATGCTCAAGCTCGTCGTGACCGGCCACAAGAGCAACTACAGCGACATCGTCCTGAGCGATCGTCACGCGCCCGAGCACCTCGCACGTACCGCGGTCGAGATGATCGAAGCCGACCCGACGCGCTGGGCAACGCTCAGCACGGTCGCCTATGCGCTGGGATGTGCAACGAACACGCTGGAAAACGGCATCCGGCGCCTGACCGGAAAACACTCGAGGGACCTCATCGTCGACGCACGTCTTCGCGCCGTTCATCGCGCGCTGGCCGTCGATATCGGCACCGGTTTTGTCGGCGTGCTGCGTGCATATGGCTTTGCGCCGTCGTTGCGCTTCGTTCGCCTGTACCACCGGCGATTCGGAGAGCCACCGAGCGCAACGTACCGTCGAAACCCTAACGCTCAGGACGTCAGTCAAAACATCCGCGAGCGTCCGGACATTCTCTATGAAACGTCCATCAATCGCTGGATCGACGCATCGCTGGGCAAAGCGATCGGCCTTGCCGACATCGCCCGATACACCGGCCTGAGCGAGCACGCGACAATCGCGGCGTTCAAAGAGCGATTCTCACGTACACCGATGCAGTACGTGATTGAACGCCGCCTGGAACGTGCACGCTGGCTGCTGTGCCATACGTCGGCGAGCATCCTGTCGATTGCGCTCGATTGCGGGTTCGGCAGCCAGAGCTATCTGACGACGCAGATCAAGCGGTACTACGGCGTTACGCCGCGTCAACTTCGGCTGTCGGGTCACGCACCGGCTGGCGACAACGACAGCCGATAAATCGCGTCGCACCGCCGTCACGGCAACACGCCTTTCAAACATCGCGAGTAGCGCGCATTCGGCGGAATGCGTCGTGTTTTTCCCTAGCGTGGCAGGGGCGCAATCCGTATGCCGCATCACTGCACGTTGCCCGCGTCCTGTGCGCGCCATGCACGCCGCTGTTGCGACAGCCGGCTTGCGGCAATCCCTGCTGCCTTCCACCACGCGAACGGACGCGGATCGGCCAGCATGCTCAGCGCACGTGCATAGTCGAGCGTGAGGCCCGGCGTCCACGCCATCGTCAACGCACGCTTGCGAATCTGAGCGGCAACCCACAGTTCAGGCGTGACGAGTACACGCAGAAAACTGCCCCAACCCGTACTGCCGTCGTGCAGTCGGCCCACCGCACCGTCGATCGCAGCCTCGAGCGCATAGGCAACGGTGCTCGAACAGTTGCGGTGCGTGAGGTTGTACGTCGTATCGATCCGGTAGCGCTCCCAGAACGCGTGCAACTTCGCCGGATCGTAATTGCGGATCCGCACGCGTATCGTAGAAGGACACCACGCGCGCGACTCCGTTGCATAGTCCGGTTGAAACGTGCCGGGCACGTCGTTTTCGCGCGTTGCGCGCAGGATACGGCCGAACTCCGACGGCGAACGGTCGATTTCGGCAGCGGGATACAGGCTGATGTAGATTCCCTCAGGCGACTCGAGCGCCGCATGCCCGGTCGAAATGTTGCCGTTGACGTCGACCGCGGCGATGTAGCGGTCGATCACCGGATGATGCTGTGCCGGCGCCTTCGACGAACCCGTCGGCGTCCACACATGCACGGTCAGCGCGCGCTCGTGATCGGCCGGCGGGCCGTCCCATTCGGTTCGATCGAACGGGCCCGTGCGTGTCTCCGATGCGACGTCGGGAAACAATGCTGACCAGCGCGACACGCTGAACGCCGGATTGCGTTCGAGACGCCGCACGCGGGCCGCCAGCGCCAGCATGTTCGTGCCGCCGAAGATCAGGAACAGGCCGAGGGAGTACGGCAACGTGCCCACGTAGTGGGTCGGGTACGGTTGAAAGAAAAACACCGCGATCAGGATCTCGACTGCCCCCCAACCGAGTGCGATTCTCCAGCGACGATACCGGACGATCCACGCGGATATACACTGCAGTGCCCCGTCGACCAGGAACAACGCGCCGAAAATCATCGACAGGATGAAGTTGCCGTGATGGTGTCCGGCAAAGATCAGCATCGACGCGGCCACGACCGCGATCCCCTTCACGTAGCGCAATGCGCGCTGCCCGCCCACGCCGGTCCACGCAACAGCCAGCGTCGCCCCCCCTTCGAGCAGGCACAGCCATGCAAAGAGCGTGACCGGAAAGTGCATTGCGCCATCGAGCGCATCGACGAACACGACGAGCCCCGCGATGACCCATACGATGCCGATCCAGACAATTCCTTTCGCGCGCTTGCGCAGATAGTCGACGCCCAGCAACAGCATGACCAGTCTCACCATGTTCCGCTCCCTCGTCGTCGCCGGCCACGGTGTGCAGGTCGTCGCAGGCCAGTGGCCAGGCATGGGTTCATTCGTTCCGTGCGAGCGGCAGCGATGCGCGGATCGCCGCCGAGAAATCGCCATCGATCATCGCGCCGGGAGGGCGCTGAATCAGGCTTGCCGACTTCAGCGCATCGAACGGTATGGAATCGTCGAGCAGGCCAAGCTCATGTCCGTATCTGTCCGCGTAACCGCTCAGCAACACCTTCCAGCTGTATCCGACGTCAGGAGCAACCGATCTGACGTGACGCAAAATATTCGTCGTGCAATTGTTGAGCAACGTGTTGTAGAACTCCGGATGGCGTTCGAGCGCATGTACGCGATGCAGGTAATCCTCAAACAATGCACGTGCGGTCTCGGACGCGACGTGCGCACGGAATAAGTACACGCGTTCCCGGCGCACATCGGTGCGAACGCCGATCAAATCCCGCTCGTCGGCAACGACGTACACGAGATCGTACAGCGGCAAGAAGCCCTTGTACGGCGAGTAGCGTTGCCCGTGCCGCCGGCGCGTCTCGATCGAGATCGCGATATAACGGCCGTCGCTCAGGCCGAAACTCAGGAACACGTGGGCAATCGCTTCGTTGGTCCAGCGCGACACGACAAGGTCGACCGTCGTCACCGCATCGAGCGCGAACGTTGCGTCGTAGTACGCCGGCATGCAGTCGTCGCGTGTGCGATATCTGAAGTTCCGCACATCGCGCACGGTGACCTGCGCCCCACCCCATTCGATCCGCGCGGCACGCGTGTACTCCGGCACCCACAAGGCCGGCGCGCGCGCAAAGCGCAGCAGCGACGACAGCGGATTCATTCCTGCTCCGTCACGACAACCGGCCGCAGTACCCCGTAGCCACGCCCGGAAAACGCAACGTGAGCGCGCAAGCCCACTGAAGACGGTACGAATGGGCGGAAAGTCGACGTCGAACCAGTCATGTCAATACGATCGTCCACTCACCCTTCCCGATAGCCGAAACCGCGCCTTGCCTTGAACGACTCGTCCGCACATCACGATGTGGCGTTCGATTCAGCCGTCAACGATCGATACCCCGGCGACCCATTTTATGCCGCCACCCGACGAAGGAATTTCGTTAAATATTCTTGATTTTTTTAAAAAATTCGATCGCTCTCGACTGAACAATCAGGCCATGCGCCACGAGCATAACGAAGTTTCGCCGGGGAGACTCCCGGCGTCTCCTTCAGTATGGCAAGCCGCCCCGTCACCCCAACGACAATTCCACTGCCCCGACAGAATCGGATCATTCATGCACAAGGCAAT
Organism: Burkholderia sp. D-99; assembly: GCF_011605345.1. Lineage (GTDB taxonomy): Bacteria > Pseudomonadota > Gammaproteobacteria > Burkholderiales > Burkholderiaceae > Burkholderia. The sequence goes on along the minus strand of NZ_JAAOXM010000008.1, from coordinate 115,501 downwards.
TCGTGGATGTCAAACGGCGCGACGCTCGGCGGAACATTGCATCGAGACCGACGAAACACCAGAATTTCGCGCTTCCAGGGATATTTTTGACGAGTTGGCTCGCGACATCGCATTGCTCTTCCTCAACGGCAGATTCGACCTTTCCGTCAGCTTCGCATTTCTGAAGCGACTGGTTCGACTGGCAAACTTTGATCTATCGCTTTTTGCGTGGGACATATTTGATGCCTTTGCATGCGGCGCATATCGCACCGATACGTATCCGTCCGACCTTGACCCTGCCGTTCATCACACGCTCCCGCGACTGCGCGCAATCCTGAGTACGCGTCGCGGCACCTTTTCCGCGATTTATATCGATTCCGGTTCAAGACGCAGTGCGATGCAAAGGGTGGAGAAACCCGGGCGAATACCCGGACCAGACGATCATCCGCAGCGAACGGATCGCGTTCTCACCGATGCCGATGGAATCGGCGTCCCGCACGTTGACCTCTCGACTCGCCCCATGCAGCCTGCCGGCTCTCGGTGACAGAGCGATCCCGGCCTGCGCCAGAAACACTTCCGGCACCCTCCGCTCGCACTCCGCTACTGCACATACTGCTCGTTACCCGTCAGCCCGATCTTCGTCGCGCCCACGCGTTGCGCCGACGCCAGTACCGCGGCGACATCGCGGTAAGGCGCCTGCCGGTCGGGCCGCAGCCTGATCTCGGCCTGCACCGGCTCGGCGGCCACCCGCGCAAGCTTCGCCTCGAGCGCCGCGCGACCGGGCACCGGCACGCCGTTCCATGACGTGACGCCGTTCGCGGCGACGTCGATCTGCACGATCTCGGGCTCCACGGCCGGTGGCGGCGGCGTGCCGACCGGCAGGTTCATCCGGACCGCGTGCATCTGGATCGGAATGGTGATGATCAACATGATCAGCAACACCAGCATCACGTCGATGAGCGGCGTGGTGTTGATGTCCACCATCACATCCGGCTCGCTTCCCGACGACGACAGATTCATTCCCATGACTGCCTCCTAACCGCCGCGCGCCGGCGGCTCCGTAATGAACGACACCTTGCCGATGCCCGCCCGCTCGCATGCCGTCATCACGCGACCGATGAACTCATAGCGCGTGCTCTCGTCGCCGCGCACGTGCACGTCCGGCTGCGGCGCCTGTACCGCGACGCCTTTCAGTCGCGCGAGCAACGTCGGCGCATCCACCTGCGACTCGTTCCAGAAGACGTCGCCGTCGCGGTTCACCGCGATCTCGATGCTTTTCGGCTGGCTCTGCAGCGGCTTCACGGTTTCCTTCGGCAGATCCAGCGGAATCGTGTGCGTCACCACCGGAATCGTGATCAGGAAAATGATGAGCAGCACCAGCATCACGTCGACGAGCGGCGTCGTGTTGATCTGCGCGATGACTTCGTCGTCATCGTCCTGCCTGACGCTCATGGCCATGGCTCGCTCCGTTCAGTCGACGAGCGACGCGGCGCGCGTCTCGTTGCGCACCGGACGTTTGCCGCCCGCCAGCACCACGGTATGCAGTTGTGCGGCGAACGCGCGCACGCGCTCCATCACGGCCTTGTTACGGCGCACGAGGAAGTTGTAGCCGAGCACGGCGGGCACCGCCACGGCAAGACCGATCGCCGTCATGATCAGCGCCTCGCCCACCGGCCCCGCGACCTTGTCGATCGACGCCTGGCCGGCCACGCCGATCGCGGTCAGCGCGTGATAGATGCCCCACACCGTGCCGAACAGGCCCACGAACGGCGCGGTCGAGCCCACCGTGCCGAGGAACGCGAGCCCGTCCTGCAGCCGGTTCGACACGTTGGTGACGGCCCGCTCGACCGACACGTCGATCCAGGTATTGCGGTCGACCGCTTCGAGCAGCACGTCGTCGTGATGCTCGCCGGCCTCGATCGCCGTCTCCGCGATGAAGCGGAACGGCGACGATGCGTCGAGCTGCTGCGCGCCCTGCTCGAGCGACGGCGCGCTCCAGAGCTGCGCGTCGGCGCGTTTCGCGCGCCGGTTCGCGCGGGTCTGCTCGAAGAACTTGGTGACCATGATGTACCAGCTCCCCATCGACATCACGACGAGCAGGATCAGCACGAACCGCGCGACGAAATCGCCGCCGTGCCACAGCGCGCCGAGTCCGTAAGGATTCTCGACGGTTTCCGACGTGGCCGGCGCGGGCGGCGGCGCGGGATGCGCGACAGCGGCCGGTTGCGACGCGACGACGGTCGATGCCGATGCCGATGCCGATGTCGATGTCGACGCCGGCACGGCGCTCGCCTGCGCCAGCGCGGCGCACGGCGCGACGAGCACACCCGCCGCGCCGGCGGCAACGATCATGCTGGCCGCGAACGCGGCGAGAAAAGGCTTCTTCATGTCTGCTCCATGGGTCGATCTGAATGAGTGTTCAATGCACGGGTTGTGGAATGTCGCGACACACGCCGGTCAGTTCAGGTTGAACGAGAACGGCACCTGCACGCGCACCGACTGCCCCTGCGAAATACAGCTGAATCGCCGCACCGCCGCGAGCGCCGCACGATCGAGGATCGGGTCGGCCGACCGCGCGACGTGCTCGTCCGACACGCGGCCGTCCGTGTCGACGACGAACTCCACCAGCACGTTGCCGGTGATGTTGTTTTCCAGCGCCTCGCGCGGATAGCGCAACGACGCACGCACCTGGTCCGAGTTCGGGCAGACGACGCCCACCTCGTGACTCGGCGCCTTGACCGTCGTCGGGGCCGGCGGCGCGGGCACTGCGGGCGCGGAGACGACGGGCGTCGCCGTATGCGTCAGCGTCGCCTGCGGCGGCGCCTGCACCGGCACCTCGGGCGGCGGCACGAAGACGGGCGGAGGCGGCGCGCTCTTTGGCGGCGCCGCTTTCACGATCGGCTTCGGCGGCGCGGGCGGTGGCGGCGGCGGCTTGACCGGCTCGATGATCCGCACGCTGACGGGATGCTGGATGATCTCCACCACCCGGTTCGCAAGGCCGTTCAGCAACGCGTAAATCAGCACGGCATGCAGCGCGAGCACGGCCGCGATACCGCCCAGGCGGCGCGCGGGACGGTGGCTGGTCTGCCGGAACTGGCGCGGGCGGCCGGCAGGCCGGTGTTCCGGTACGGTGTGTGCAAGCATGGAAGCTCCTCGAATCGTCCGCGACTCAGAACGGCGCGCTCAGCTGCACGCCGATCGTGCGCGGCTGGATGACCGACGCCCACACGTTGCCGCCGAGCGGCACATAGCTCGTGTTGGCGGACAGCAGACCCGCGCGGTTGAACAGGTTCCTGACGAAGAACGACAGGTTCGCGCGGCGCAGGTCCACGCCGAACTGCAAGTCGGTCACCGCATAGGACGGCAGGATGAAATCGGGCGAACCCGCCGAGCCCGCGAAACTCGAATGACGCTCGCCCACGAAACGCTCGTTGGCGCTCGCGACGGCCGGCCACGGGCCGAGCTGGAACCGCCACGCAGCCCCCAGCGACGCCGCGAACTTCGCCGTGTTCGGCAGCCGGTCGCCCGCGTGCGAGCCGACGCTCGGCGCGCCTTCGGTCAGGTACGCATCGATCGCCGACAGCGACGCGTTGAACGACAGCGCCGACGTCGGCCGCACCACGCCCGACGCTTCGAAGCCGCGGATGCGCGCGTTGCCCGCATTGATGAGCTGCGCGACGCCGTCGACCGCGCCGTATTGCTGGATGTCGTGCCATTCGATGTCGTACGCGGACAGCGCCACCGACAGGCGGTTGTCGAGCAGGTCCGCCTTGTAGCCGATCTCGTAGTTCCACAACGTATCGGGCTTGTAGACCGGATTGCCCGAGATGAGCTGCCCCGTCACCGCGCTGACCGCCATGCCGTTGGGGCCGCCCGGACGATAGCCGCTCGCGGCGCGTGCGTAGACGTTGCTGGTCGGCGTGAGCTTGTAGCTGACCGTGAACATGTACGTCTTGCTCGTATCCGACGACGCGCCCGGCGCGAAAAGCGGCGTCGGCACGAGCAGGCCCGACGTCTCCTGCCGGTAGTCCTGGCTGTTGTGCGCGATGCGCATGCCGGCCGTCAGCGCGACGCGCGACGTGAGGTTGTACGTGATGTCGCCGTACGCGGCGAACTCCTTGTAGCTGCCCCCGTAAGCGAGTTTTTCCAGATCGCCGAGCGACGCGCCACCCGCACCGGTCGCGCGGTAGGCCTGCACGGTATTGCTGTGCTCGTGATCGTAGTAAAGGCCGGCGACCCACTCCAGCGTCCGGTTGCCCGGCGAGGTGAGCCGCAGTTCCTGCGTCACCTTGTTGGTGCCGACATTGGAGTTCGGCGTGAGCGTGCCGACGTCGAGCCCGCGCGCCGCGAGGATCGGCGCATAGAACGGCGTGAAGTCGAGCGTCGTCGTGGTGCGCAGCGACTGGTACGCGGAAATCGCATTGAGGCGCGCCCAGCCGAAGTCGTATTCCGCATTCGCGGTATAGAACTGGTTGCTCTGGTGATACGGCTCCTGCGCGTCCTGAAGCTTGGTCAGCGCGCCATAGGCCGGCTGGCCGTTCGTCCCGTAGTCGACGTAGTTCTGCCCGTCGCTGTTGATGTTCTGCAGCGTGGCGGTGAAGCGGAACGTGAGCTTGCGCGTGGGTGTCACGAGCAGCGATGCGCGCACGCCGGTGGTGTCGTTCGCGTTGATGCGCGTGCCGGCGGCCGCGCCCTTCCCGTCGATGTAGCCGCCGTCGCGATTGTTGAACGCGGCGATGCGCAAGGCGGCGACGTCCTGCTTCAGCGGCAGGTTCAGCACGACGTTGGTCGTGTTGTTGAGCCCGCCGTGCCAGGTCGTCGAAAACGTCGTGGCCGCGCTGCCGAAAAAGCTCTCGGTGTCGGGCTGGTTGGTCACGTATTTCAGCAGGCCGCCCATCGCGCCCGCGCCGTACAGCGTCCCCTGCGGCCCGAACAGGATCTCGATGTGATTCAGGTCGAGCAGGCCCATGTCCAGCGCCAGCGCGGCGCCGCCGCCCGAGACGGTGTTCGAGCCGATCGGCGTATCGTCTACATACACGCCGACGGTCGGCCCGACATCCTTGCCCGCCGTCACGCCGCGCATCGAGATCGTTTCCTGGCCGGGGCCGCCGCCGCTGTCGAAGCCGACGCCCGGTTGCGTCGACAGGTAGTCGCTCAGCTTCGTGGCGCCCGATTTCTGCAGCGCGTCGCTCGACAGCGTCTCGACCTTCATCGGCACCTCGCGCGCGGGTTCGCGGCGCCGGTTCGCCGTCACCTCGACGGAATTGAGCGTCACCGCCGCACCGCCCTTTGTGCCTTTTGCATTGACCGCCTTGTCGCGCGCCGCTTCGGGCGCGGCGCCCTGCGGCGCGGCAACCGCCGCGGGCGGCTGCGTGCCGGTTTGGGCGGGCACGTCCTGCGCGTGAGCGCCGGCCGCCGCGACAAACATCCGCATGACCGAGACGGCAACCAGCGTGCGTCTGAACAGCGTCGGCGCCGCTGCGAATCCGTCCTTGTTGCTTCCCATCTTTGACTCCCCCTGTCTGAACGTGGATCGACGTGTTCGTCTTCTGAAGCGGTCCCGCATGCGAACCGTCCGTCCGAATGACTTCAAGGTAAGCATCCAAATTGGCCGGCGCTTTTGCGAAACGCCGAAAAACATTGGCTGCCGTCCTGCGTGCCGGTGTGCGGCCGGCGGGTCGCGCAGCGCGGTTCGGCACGCGCGCCGATGCGCGTCGCGACATGCGGCGGCGAGGACGGGAAACGGAGGGAGCGCGGGAGAAATGGCGGGCTGGCGCGATGCGCCAGGGAGACGTGGCAGCCGGTCAGGCTGCGTGCGTAGCGACGAGTCGGAGCATCTGCGCATTCACGTCGCAACGCGATTCGAAGCGCCCGCGAAGCGCGACGTGCGATAAAGCGCGGCAGCCGGTCAGGCTGCGCGCATACCGGCAAGTCAGAGCACCTGCGCGCTCACGTTGCCGTGCGGCTCGAAGCGCCCGCGAAACATGCGCAGCACGACACCGAGCAGGATCATGCTGAACATCGCGGCCGGCATGCCGAGCCACGCGATGCCCTTGAGCAGCGCGCCGGACGTGCCGTGCAACGCGTCGGATATCGCGCCGACGGCCGGCACCGACACCGCCTGAAACATATACGTGACGAGCGACGAGGTACCGATCACGCGCCCGCGCAGATGCGGCGGCGCGATGTCCTGCAGCAGCGTCGGCGTCAGCGACGCGCCCGCGATATAGGCGGCGATGATGCCGGTCATGCAAACGAGCAGCATCGTCGCGCTGGTCGCAAACGACAGGCCGAACAGCAGGATCGCCGCGACGAACGCCATCGCGCAGCCAACCGCGACGGGCAACCCCGCCCCGCTGCGCGCGCGCAGGCATCGCACCATGAGCACGCTCGCGAGCAAGCCGAGCGCCGAGCCGCCGCCCACCGCGATGCCGCTGTAGAGCCCCGATTTCGCGACATCGACATGGAAATCGCGAATCAGCGCAACCGGCGCCCAGCCGAGGATCGCGCCCACGTAGAACGCGGCCATCGCATAGCCGAGGATCAGGCACGTGAGCATCGCGCCCGAGCGCCGCCAATAGTGCGCGAGCGTTTCCCGCGACGCTTCGTGCGCGTGCCCGGCCTGCGTGCCGCCGCGCGGCGGATGGCCGACGCACGCGAGCAGGCCCGCGACGGCCAGGCCCGGCAGCGCGACGAGCACGAACGCCAGCCGCCACGGCGCGACCGCCAGCGACTGCGCGAGCGGCGCGGCGAGATGGAAGATCGCGCCGGCGCCCGCGATGCCGAGCCCCGCACCGAACAGCGCGACCGCGAAGAACAGCGTGTTCGCCGCCGTACGCAGCCTGGGCGGAAACAGGTCGGGCAGCAAACTGTAGACGACCGGCCCGAGACCCGCCTCGCCCACCGCGAGCGTCAACGTGCAGAGAAACAGCATCCAGCCATGCGTGACGAGGCCGCACAGCGCCGTGCCCGCGCTCCACACCAGCACGCAGACGACGAGCAGCCAGCGCCGGTCGACCCGATCCGCGAGCCAGCCGAGCAGCGGCGACGCCAGCGCGCTGAACAGGATCGGGCCGAACCCGACGATCACGCCGAGGCCCGTATCGTCGAGGCGGAGGTCGCGCTTGAGCGGCTCGATCGCGAGCGTCAGCATCTGACGGTCGGTGATGCCGAGTATCGCGGCCAGCGCGAGCACGACGAGCGCGAACCATGCGCGCGACAACGACGGGGACCGACCGGTTATTCCGCTACCCACGCTGCGTCTCCTTCATTGAAAACTTCCGTGGCCGGCCCGTGCAGCCAGCCTGTCGAGGGTAGCCGCCCGGCGCCGGCAAGACTTTCGCGGACGGCCGGGAAAGTTTCGGCATCGTCCGCGCATCCGCATGCCGGACGCACGCAGGTCAGACCGCGATTTCGTCGAAAGGCCACATTGGGCGCGTCAGGCGCGCGTAGTCGGCCGCGTTGAAATCGAGGCTCAGCGAACCGGGCGTGTCGCAGTAATAGATCGCGCGCGCAAGCGGGCCGAACAGCGCCTGAAAATGCTGCGTCGACTTCACGACGACGATGTTGCAACGCGGCAGGTCGATGCCGAGGTCGGTGAAGCAGCTCGGGCTGTAGGTCTGCTGGCGGGCCGAGTTGACGACCACGCGCACGCCGTCGATCTCCAGCAGGGCGGTGAGCCCGAGGCCGGGGCCCGGAAACTTGAACGCGTCGTCGTGCTGCGCGAGCCCGGCGTCGACGGCCAGCACCGTCGCGACCACATCGAGCGGGCGGCCGGCCCGCGTGCCCGTCTTGCCGCCCAGGCGCACGCAGATCGTTGCGCCCACACCCGCATCGCGCGCGAACGTCGCCGCGACGGGGTCCCAGATCATGCCGAGCGCCACGCCGCGCAGGCCGCGCTTCAGGATCGCGTCGAGGATGAACGTCGAATCGGAGCCGGCCCCGCCACCGGGGTTGTCGGCCGTGTCCGCGATCACGAACGGGCGCCCGGCCGCATCGGCCGGCGCCGCCGCGATCTCGTCGAGGATGCGCTCGATCGGCCGGCGCAGCGCGATCGTCTCGTCGCGCACGGCCACGAAACCGCGCGCAAGCTCGCGTGCGTTCGCACGCGCGGCACCGTGATCGCCGTCGCTCACCACCAGCACGCCCGCCCCGGTATCCGGAAAGTCGGACCACGGGAAGCCGTGGATCAGCGACACCGACAGGATGCCGTTGCGCCCTTCGCGGTCCATCGCGTCCTGGTTGAGGCGCGCCATACGCGGCTCGGTCGTGAAGAACATGCCGAGCATCGGCACGCGTTCGAAGTGCATCGTCGGCCGGATTTCGCCGCGCACGGTGCGTTCGGCGAGATCGATCAGGTCGACCGCACGCTCGTCGAAATCGATGTGCGGATAGTGCTTGCAGGCGAGCAGGATGTCGCAGTTGTCGAGCATCGCCGTCGTGACGTTCGCATGCAGGTCGAGCTCGGCGCCGATCACGATCTCCGGCCCGACGAGCGCGCGCGTCTTCGCGAGCAGGTCGCCCTCGCAGTCGTCATAGCCCTGCGCCATCTGCGCGCCATGCAGCAGATAGAGCACCATGTCGACCGGCTGCGCGGCCCGCAGGTCGTCGAGGATCTCGTCGCGCAACGTCTCGTAGTCGCGCTGCGCGCACGGCGCGCCGGGCTCGGCGAACGCGAAGATCGACGCGCGCACTTCGTGGCCGCGCGCCCGGGCTTCGCGCACGAAGGTGCCGTAGCCGACGAGGTCGTCCGCCTTCCCGTCGGGTTCGCCGTTCGCCGGCCGGTACAGCGCGCGCTCCTCGAACGAATGCAGGCTCGTCGGGATCGGAGAAAACGTATTGGTTTCGTGCGCAAGCGCGGCTACGAAGATTCGCATGATCGTTCCTGAATGGCGTTGAAGTATCGAAAGACGTGGCTGCGCCGCCCGCTTGCGGGCGCGTCAGGTGCAGCCGGTCAGGGCCGTGACCTGGCACAGCCTCCAAAAAATCAGCATGACGAAACAACCGGCATGCGATCGGAATCCGCCGGGCACGAGAATGACGTCGAAAAACGCGTGCCCGCGCCGCTCAGTCCTCGCGGCGCAGATAACGCAGGCGCGTGTGAACGCCGTCGGGGCGATCGTCATCGCCGCGGAACGACACGAGCGCGAGCCGTCCGTTGATGCCGCACAGCTGCGCATCGGTCGTGCCCGGCGGCGCGAACAGCCCCTCGGCCAGCGGCACGAGGTCGAGCACGTAGGTCGATGCGCCGTCGAATGCGAAGCGGATCTCGCCGTTGCCTACCTCTTCGCCGCTGCTCGGCCACAGGATCGCGCGCCGGCTGTCGGCATCCATCTCCGTCCAGTACGCCTCGACCGTCAGCCGCTCCGGCCCCGCGACCGACGCGATGCGCATCGGGTAGTGCCGGTAGCCGCCCGCGTAACGCGACAGCGGCCGGCCCGGCGTCGCGCGCTCGAACGGCATCACCGGGTCGTGGCCGAGATGCGCGAGCGTCGTCAGCAACACCTGGTCGTGCAACGCGCTGGCGCCCGGCCCGGTGCCGCCGGTGACGACGACGAGATCGAGTTCCGGGCACACCGCGAAGCTCGACGTCGTGCCGTAGGTCGTGCCGCCGTGCCAGAACACCGTGACGCCGCTCACCGGCACCTTCCACCAGCCGAGGCAGATCGGCGGAACGCAGGGCCGTTGCGCGTCGAACGTCACCGTCTGCATCGCGGCGATCGTCTCCGGCGCGAGTATCTGCCTGCCGTTGACCACGCCGCCCGCCAGGTGCATGCGCCCGTAGGCCAGCATGTCCTTCACCGTCGAAATGGGCGTCGAGCCGGCACCGGCCAGCGACGGCGGCAGAAGGTATGCATGCGTGGCCTGCAGTGCACCGCTCGTCGCGTTCGCGAACACGCCGACCGCGTGATGGTGCAGGATCGCCTGCTCGGCCGACGTGCACGACGCGTTCATCCTGCACGGGCGGAACAGTTCCTCCTCGAGCACCTGGTTGTACGGCTTGCCGGACAGCACTTCGATCAGCCGCGCGGCCACGACGAAGCCCGGGTTCGAATAATGGATCGTCTCGCCGGGCGCGAACAGCGTGCCGAAGCCGGACAGGCGCGCCACGTATTCGCGTGTCGCATCCGGGCCGGAATCGGTCGTCGGGCTGAAGGAGTCGGCGTCGATGCCGTTCGTGTGATTGAGCAGGTGGCGCACGCGGATACGCTGCGCGTGCGCCGGCTCGGCCAGCGTGAACGACGGCAGATGCTTGACGACAGGATCGTCAAGACCGATCCGGCCGGCTTCGACATGGCGCATCAGCAGGTGCGTCGTCAGCACCTTGGTGATCGAACCGATCTGGAAGCGTGTATCGACCGTCATCGGCGCGCCGGTGTTCAGGTTCGCGATACCGCTCGCCAGTTCGATCTGTTCGCCACGGTGCCAGACGCCGGCGACATAACCGGCCGTTGCCGGGCCGTCCACCGCCTTCGACAGCAAGTCGCCGAGCTGGTCCTTCAGGATTTGCATGACCGCACTCCATGATGAGAAAGTGGGCGTTGCCGCGCGCCGGAGCGAAACCGGCGGCGTGAACGCATGCCGTCAATGTAGTGGCGTTTCGCCGGGCAGCCTTTTGCGATCGGCCGGGATGCTTTTGCGCGCGTCTGCCGTTTCGTGTCCGCCATCACACATGCCGTTCCCGGCCGACACCCGCGGCGCGCAAAACCGGCACGGACGCGCGCGACAATCCCGCGGCGGAAAGCGAAAGCAGGCCGGCACCGCGTCCGCTATCGTACGGGGTCCACGGGCACGCACGCCCGTCGCCTGACATGCGACGCGCGCGGCCGCCCTTCTCGACATGCCGAACCAGGGAATTCCAATGCGCACATGGCTTCCGACCTTCCTGAGCCGAGACTGGGCGGGCCTGCCCATCGCGTTTGCGATCGCGCTTGCGGGTAGCGGCCTCGTCCACGCCGGTCACGATCCGACGGGCTACACGCTGCTCGGCACGGCCATCGTGCTCGCAGCCGGCTCGCTCTACCACCTCGCGTTTCTCGCCCGCGTGCGCGCGGCCTGCCCGCCGCCGGGAATACGCGTGAAGGTGAACGGCCACCGCATCCACGTACTCGCGGAAGGGCACGCAGGCGGCCTGCCGCCGGTCGTCTGGATGCCGGGCGCGCATATGGGCGGCCTCGTCCTCCATCACCTGCATCAGGCGCTGCGCGGCGAGACACGATCGATCCTGATCGACCGGCCCGGAAGCGGCTGGAGCGATCCCGGCCCGTATCCGCGTTCGACCGCGCTGGAAGTGGAGGAAGTCGTGGAGGCGCTGGCACGCGCGGGCGAACGCGGGCCGTTCGTGTTCGTCGGACATTCGTTCGGCGGCCTGCTCGTCGCGAACCTCGCGCGCCGCCATCCGCATCTCGTGCGCGGGATCGTGCTGCTCGACGCGACGCATCCCGACTTCTTCAACTACGCGCCGCGCGGCATGCGCCCCACCGCAATGATCGTCGCCGGCAATCTCGTCGGGCTGCTGCACCTGTTCGGCATCCACATCGATCTCGTCAGCGTGCTGGGGCGGCGGCAGCCGGCACTCAGGCGGCTGCTCGATCTCGTGCAGCAGCGGCTTGCCGATGCGATCGAGATGGGTGTCGAGCGCATCGAGATGCATGCGCGCGCCGGCTTCAGCGCCGCGTCGAGCCTTGCCGAGCTGAGTGTCGCGGGCGGTGCGCGCGCCGGTTTCGACATGCTGGTTCACGACGGCGAGCTGGGCTACCTGCCGGTGTTCGTCGTCACGCCGCGCGATGCGTCGGAAATGCGGCCCGCGCAGGAGGCAGACGCACGCAAGCTGTACCGGAGAATGGGCGTGGACGCAGCCGGCTTCGAGCGCCACCTCGCGCTGATGACCGCATTCCGCCAGCGCTACCTCGCAACGTCGTCGCAAAGCGAGCTGATCCATGCGCCGGCCGGCGACGGGCACAACTTCCCGTACGAATCGCCGGTGTTCGTGGTTGAGGTCGTGACGCGGATGCTGCGCGAGCGCGTGCGCGCGTACGCGGACTGACGGGTACCGCGACGCTCAATCGTCGCCCGTCGCGCGGCCGGCTCCCGGCACGCCGCTGCGCGCGCGCAATGCGCGCGGCGACATGCCGAAACGCTTCTGGATCGCGACGGAGAAGCTGCTCGGATGGTTGTAGCCCACCGCGTAGGCGACGTCCGTGACCGGCACGCCCGGCTCGCTCAACAACCGCAGCGCCTGCTGCATGCGCAGTTCGTGCGCATACTCGTGCACGCTCTTGCCGAGCAGCGCGCGAAAACCCGCGCACAGGCTGCTGCGGCTCAGGCCGACCTGCTGCGACAGCACGTCGAGCGACGGCGGCGACACGAAGTGCTCCTGCAATACGACCTGCGCTTTCGACACCGCGCGCCGCGTCATGCGGCTCACGCTGCCGTTGAGCGCGTCGGCATCGGTGTGGCGCATGCCTTCGGATACGGAATCGACCGCGCGCGCGACGATCTCGAGGCTGCGGGCATGCAGATAGATCGAGCGGCTGCGGCCGTCGAGCGGGCAATTGCCGATGTCGCGCAGGCACTCGACCAGCGCCGGCGGGATCGGCGTCGCATGGATGAACGATTCGCGCAGCGTGCCTTCGACGAAATGCCGCAGCGGCGCCGGCAACGCATCCTCGGCGCCGGCGTAAAGCGCGCCCAGCATGCTGCGATGCATGTAGATGCCGGTCACCTGATGATGGCCGCGCTCGATCACATCGCCCGAGGGCATGCCGTCGGGTTCCGCGACCAGCACCATCGTCGGGCCGTCGAGATTGACCTCGCGCCCGGCCACCGAATACGACGCCGCCCCGCTGCGGCCGATGCGGATACGCAACGCGTTCTCGCCGCGCGTGCGCCGCCGCACGACGCCCTCGAAGCTGACATCCACGTCGGTCATCCAGAAGGCCGGCGACTGCGCATGGAATTCGGTGTGACCGTTCGCATACGCGTTCGCGTATTCGACGCGATAGTGGTGCCCGTTACCGATCTGCCGGACCGTCGCGGACGGGAAATCGGGCACGGAAAGGTCGCCCGGCGGCACGGCCAGGTCGCGGCTCAGCGAATCGTAGTCGAGGTACGGCGAATACAGGTTCTGCAACATCGGCGCAGGGCTCCGGTGGCCTGCCCGCGTCCGCACGCGGCGCGGGCTTCTCGCGATCGAGACAAGGCCTCTTTATATCAAGCCGAAAACGCCGTGCAAAAGATGTGTTTACCCCTGACCGGTGACCCCGGTCACGCGTGCGCCGGACACCACCCCGCTCTCGCGGCGTCACGCCAGCGCATCGTCCCCCTTCACCGCATACGCCGACTCGCGCCGCTTCAGCCGCATCGCGATCAGCGCCGCGAGCACCGCCAGCGCGGCGCCCGTGAGAAACCCGCCCGTATAGCCGACCTTCGCGGTGAGCGACAAAATCGTCGACGACGCGATCAGCTCGCCGAGGTCGCGCGTGCTCTGCACGGCCGTCACGTCGGTGCCGGCCTGGTCGCTGCCACCCGCGAAGCGCATGCCGGCCGTCATGATCGACACCGACGTGATCCCGGTCGCCAGCGAACCGAGTACCGTGCACAGCCACGCCCACGACGGCGACACCGGCAGCCACCCGCTCGCCTGCGCGAACCACAGCAGCGCCGCCGCGCCCGCACAGCTCACGCCGGCCGTAAACGCCCGCCACAACCCGAGCCGCCTCACGAGCCACGCGCCGCCACCGCATCCGAGCACGACCGTCACGATGCCGCCGGCCATCCCGAGCTTGCCGATCGCGTCGAGCGTCCAGCCGGCGTCGTTGAGGAACAGTTTCGACAGGCCGAAGCCCGATACGGCCGTCATCGCCGACAGCAACGCGAGCGACAGCAGCGACCACGAACGCGGCCGCTTCGCGAAACGCACGAGGCTCGCGTCGTGCTCGGGCTTCACGCGCGCACGATCCGCATCGCGCGGCAGCACCCACAGCACGCAAATCAGGCTCGCGAGCGGCACGGCGGCCAGCGCGAGAAACGCGGCGCGCTGGCCGAACAGGCCGATCAGCGTCAACGTGCCGGCGCCGCCGAAGAAGAAGCCGATCATCACGCCCGCGATCTGGATCGCGTTGATCTTCGCGAGCGTGTCGCCGCTGAAGTGCTCGGCGGCCATCCCGTCGTTCGCGATGTCCTGCGTCGCGCTCGCGAGCGACGCGACAGCCAGCAGGCCGACCGCCCACCCGGCCGTCGCGACCGTCATCCCGATCTGCGCGAGGCTGCCGAGGCACAGCACGACGAGCGTCTGCATCGGCAGCATCCAGCTGCGCCGCCGGCCGATGCGCGGCGACCAGCGGTTGTCGACGACGGGCGCCCACAGGAATTTGACGACCCACGGCAAGCCGACGAGCGGCAGGAACGCCAGTGCGTGAAGCGGCGCGCCGTCGTGGCGCAGCAGGGTCGGCATCGCATCCATCGCGATGCCGATCGGGATTCCCTGTGACAGGTAAAGCAGCGTGATCGTGATGACCAGGCGGCGATGTTCGAGCAGATCGCGCATCGAAGTCTCCAGTTGCATGAAATTAAAAAGGTTCGGCGCCGGCCGGCACACGCGCCGTCCGCATCGCATCGCGTCGCGGACGGCGCGCGGCACGCAGCAGCAATGCGCCGAACGCGACGAGTGCCGCGTCGATCGGCCAGTACACGGGTTCGCCCGCGCCGAGCAGCGCGATCGCGCAGTGCGTCGCACCTGCGAGCCCGTATGCGGCGCCGGCCGCACGCATCAGCCCGCGCAGCCACGCCGCGCGATCGGCAGCACAGGCCGCGAGCGCGACCGCGCCGCCCCACACGGCCCAGAACAGCATCGCGAGCCCATGGTCGACGTGCACGCCAGCGGGCAACGCACGCCCCGCGAACAGCAGGACGCCGCCCGCGAGCACCAGCCCGCCGCAGGTGCCGACGGCGACCGCGGCCAGCACGTTCGCCGAGCGATCGTGCTGCGCCCGCCGCCGCTCGATCCACAGATGCAGCCCCGTCGCGCAGAGCGCGCACGCGGCGAGTCCCATCAGGAAATGCAGCACGCGCAGCACGCCGCCCATCGCACCGACCCAGCCGTATTGCGCGAAATGCAGCGGCTGCACCGCGATGAATGCGCGCAACCAGAAACCCCGGCCGCGCGACGTGGCATCCGCGAGCCATTGGCCGTCCGCCGCGCGATACAGGTGACGCTCGAACACCGCCGTACTCGGCAGGCCGGCCGTCGTCCCGGCAATCTCGACGCGCGCGTTCGCATCGCCCCAGCCATGCAGCACGACCGCTTCGCGTCGGAAATCCGGCGTACGTGCCGCGTCGCGCCGCAGCAGCGCATCGAGATCGGGCGCGCGTTGCCACGCGCCTCCGGCTGAGGCAGGTGGCGGCCCGCCGAGCAGTTCGGCAAACGCGCGCTGCGGCTGCCCCGGATACGCGACACCCGCGAGCGACACCGTGCCGAGCGCGCCCAGCCCCGACAACGCACCGGTGAACGCGAACAGCACGAGCCACGGCGAGCCCCACAGGCCGATCCACGCGTGCAGGTCGAACAGCGCGGCGCGCAACCCGTTGCTGCGCCGGATGCGCGCGGCAGCGGGCCAGCGCCGGTGATGCACGATCAACCCCGCGACGATGAGCACGAGCAGCACGATCCCCCACAGGCTGACGAAGATCCGCCCGGGAAAGCCCGCGAACAGCGTCTTGTGCAGCGTGACGAGCAACGCCGCGCGTCCGCCGTCGGCCAGCCGCTCGCCCGTCGCCGGGTCGAGCGCCAGCGTGCACGCCTGGCGCGCGTCGCAGAAACGGATCGCCGGATCGTCCGGTTGCGGCAGCACGATGCGCGCGTCGCGCAACGGCACGCCGAGCGCCGCCGCGCGCGCGACGAGTTCATTCAGCGACAGCGACGGCCGCGCGACGGCAACCGGCGGCGACCGCCACCAGCCCTGCATCGAATCGGTCGCGAGGCTCCACGTGCCGCTGAACAGCACGACGAACAGCACCACGCCGAACAGCGCACCGGCACCGCGATGCAGCGCGCGCCAGCGCGAACGCGATGAAGCGTCCATGTCAGCGCCCTCCCCAGAACATCGCGCACGGCACGAGCACCGCGAGCCACAGGCACGCGCGCCACGCGGCCTGCCGCCGCCCGGGCGCGACGAGCACCCACAGCAGCGCGGCGACACCCGCGACCAGCGACAACAGCACGGCCGCGTAGAGCCGGTTCAGGCCGTCGACCGGGTAATGACGGGCCAGCGTGACCGCCAGAGCGACCGCGCCCGGCAGCACGCCTGCGATCGCGAGCGCCGCCCGCGCCCCCCAGCCGCCCGCCATCAGAACTGCCCGCGCACGGTCAGCATCACGTTGCGCGGTTCCCCGTAACGGTTGTTCCAGCCGGGCTGGCTCAGGCTCAGGTAGTACTTGCGGTCGAACAGGTTGTTGACGTTGACCGCCGCGCTCCAGTGCTTGTCGTAGCGGTAGCCGAGCCGCACGCTGGCGAGCGCGTAGCCGCCCTGGCTCATCGAGACGCCGTTCGCCTGCGCCGAGTAATTGCTCTGCACCTGCACGCCGCCGCCGACGCTCCAGCGCCGCTCCTGCCACGGCAGGTCGTAGTTGGTCCACAGCCGGAACAGGTGGCGCGGGTTCAGCAGCGGCGCGAACGTGCCCGCGTTCGCGAGGTTGTCCGCATAGCGCATCGTGTCGTACGTGTAGCTCGCCCACACGCTCCACCACGGCGTGATGCGGCCGTTCGCCTCGAATTCGAAGCCCTGGCTGCGTACGCTGCCGCCGTTCACGTAGTAGCAGTTCGGCCCCGCGCACGGATGCGCGAGATCGACCTGCGGATTGTTGTCGAGATCGATGCGGAACGCGGCGAGCGACACGTTCAGCTTGCCGCCCATCAGTTCGCCCTTCACCCCCGTCTCGTAGGTGCGCCCCTTCACCGGCGTCAGGATGCCGCCGCCCCACATCGACTTGGTTTGCGGCTGAAAGACTTCCGCATAGCTCGCGTACCACGACCAGTCGCGCGCGAAATCCCAGATCAGCCCGCCGTACGGCGTGAACTGGTGGCCGGTGTTGTAGTGCGCGCCGAGGCTGTCCTGGTTCCACCAGCTCACGCGGCCGCCGAGCACGAGCGTGACGGGTTCCGCGAGCTTGATGCGGCCGAGCCCGTACACGCCCTTCCGCGACACGTCGTTCTGCTGCGACTGCTGGTACGGACCGACACCCGGCTCGGGCACGCTGCTCGGGTTCCAGCGGTAGACGTTCACCGGCGTGCCGGCCACGTTGCCGAGCAACTGCGCCGACATCTGCCCGCTGCTGCTGTTTGCGTAGGTCACACCGAACAGCAGGTCGTGCGTCAGCCCGAACGCATGCACCGGGCCCTGCACGTTCGCATCGATGCTGCGGCTGTAGCTGCTGAACTGGTACGCGCCGCCCGTCAGCGCGCCGCCCGCACCGGTCGCCGGATCGATCGCGCCGTAGGAGCCCGCGTACTTCAGGTCCGAACGCACGCTCTGGTATTCGCCGCTGACCTTCGCTTTCCAGCCGGCGCCGAGCTTCTGCTCGACCGACGCGAACGCGCGCGTCGTGTCCCAGTCGAAGTGGCCCCACGCGGTGTCGAGGAACGTCGAGCGCGACAGGCCGAGGCTCGACCCGTCGCGTGCCATCGGCACGCCGGACATGTCGGGCACCGAGCGCGTCGTCTGGTACTGCGCGCCGAACGTGAGCAGCGTGTCGCGCGTCACGTCGACTTCCGTGATCCCGTAGATCGAGCGCGTGTCCTGCTTCGCGTGGTCGTAGAAGAAATGGCGATCCTCGTACGCGGCGACGAGCCGGCTGCGCACGGTGCCGGCCGCATTGAGCGGCCCGCCGATGTCGGCTTCCGCGCGATAGCGGTCCCAGCTGCCGACGCTCACGCTCGCGTTCGCCGAGAACTGGTACTGCGGCCGCTTGCGCACGAGGTTGACCGTCGCGGCCGGGTTGCCCGAGCCGTGCAGCAGGCCGTTCGCGCCGCGCAGGATCTCCACGCGCTCGTAGACGGAGATGTCCTGCGGCGCGCTCGCCATGTCGCCGATCACCACCGGCACGCCGTCGAATTCGAACGAATCGACCTTGAAGCCGCGCACGAAATACGCGGTGGTGAGCAGCACGTAGGGCTGCACGGTCACGCCCGCCGATTGCTGCATCACCTCGTCGAGCGAATACAGGTTCTGCTGGTCGATCCGTTCACGCGTCGTCACGCTGACCGACTGCGGAATCTCCCGCAACGCGAGCGGCATCTTGCCGACCGTCGCCACGGCCGGATCGTCGGCCACGCCGCGCGACGCGTTCACCGAAATCGCCTTCAGTTCGCCCGCGGCAGGCTTCACGGCAATCGCCTCTTCCTTCCGGACTTCCGCGCCGGCCGCCGGCACCGGCACCGCATCGGCGAACGCCGCCGTCGGATGCGCGGCGATCAGCAGGCCGAGATACAGCGACGGACGCCAGCGCCCTCGCCCGAAACGGGCGACGCGTGCGCCCTTCGTCTTTGATCTCCCAGGTTCCAGCACCTCGTACCGCATTCACGCCCCCGTATTTGATAATCATTCTCATTATCAATTAGAACCGGCAGGCCATTTTTCGATCGAGGGGCTTTTCCTATCGATTCCGGGCACGCCGGCCCGCATTGTTCACGTCAGTGTTCGGACTCGGCCGGCCAGGCTTGCGCGTCCGTATCGGCCGGCGGCGGCCCGTCGGGCCCCTGCCCGGCATGGGCGAACGTCGCGTACCACGCATCGGTTTCGACGAGCTGCGCGTGCGTGCCGGTCGCCCGCACGCGGCCCGCGTCGAGCACGACGATCGTGTCGGCGGCCGCCGCGAGCGCCGGCTGGTGCGTGACGACGATACGCGTGCGCTGCCCGCGCAGCGCGACGAGGGTGTCGCGCACGCGCCGTGCACTCAATTCGTCGAGGCTCGCGGTCGGCTCGTCGAACATCAGCACCGGTGCACGCGCCAGCAGCGCGCGCGCGAGGCACGCCCGCTGGCGCTGCCCGCCCGACAGCAACTGGCCGCCCGGCCCCACGTCGGACTCGAGCCCGTCCGGCAAGCGCTCGGCATCGCGCAGCAGGCCGACCGCGTCGAGCGCGTCGCGCAGTTCGGCATCGGTCGCGTCCGGGCGGCCCATCCGCACGTTCCACGCGAGGCTGCCGCGAAACAGCCCGTTGTCCTGGAACACGAGATTGCGCGTCGCGGCGAGCGTCGCCTCGCTCAGGTGCCGCACATCGGAGCGGCCGAGCAGCACGCGTCCGGCGCACGGATCGTCGAGCCGCGCGAGCACGCCGAGCAGCGTGCTCTTGCCGGCACCGGTGGGGCCGACGATCGCGACGAAGCCGCCCGCCGGGCAATGCAGGTCGACGCCGTCGAGCAGCGTTGCGCCGGCGGCCGAGCGGTAGCCGATGCGCACCGCGTCGACGCTCGCATCGTGTACCGGCGTGCCGCGCTCGGGGCTGTCGAAACGCGGCGCATGCAGCACCGCGAGCACGGTATCGAGCGCGCGCCAGCCGCCGCGCAGCGCCTGGTCGAGCTGCGTGAGCTGCGCGAGCGGCTCGATGAAGCGCACGAGCAGCACAAGCACCGCAACGGCCGTCGCCGCATCGAGCCGGCCGGCCGAAACGGCCCACGCGCCGCCGACCAGCATCGCGACGAACACGCCCTGCACCGCGCCCGCGAAGCCGAGCTCGATCGGCAGCGAGCGCCGCATCAGCTCGCGCGTGCGGCGATGCTGCTCGTCGAACGCGTGCTGCAGCGCCGCGCGCGCGTCGCCTTCCCGGCCCGCGAAGCGCAACAGCCCCTGATGCGCGGCGAAGGTCTGAAGCTGCACGGCCATCTCGCGATCGCCGGACGCGCGCGATTGCTCGAACACGAGTGTGCGTGTGCCGCCGCGCTCGAGCAGCGCGAACAGCAACACGGCGGCTGCCGCGAGGCACAGCGCGATGCGCCAGTCGATCCACGCGAGCCCGGCGACGACCGCAAGCGGCGTCACGACCGCGCCGATCAGCGGCCCGAGCAGGTGCGCCGGAATCCCCATCGCCTGCATGACCGGCCCGCGCAACAGCCCGGCCGGATGACTGTCGCGCACGGCCTGCCACGACGCGATGCGCGGCAGGTGGCGCACGAGGCGTTCGACGAGACCGGCCGCGAGCGCGCCGCCCGCGCGATAGCCGCCGCGTTGCGCGGCGTACAGCACGCATGCGTGGCACAGCGTCAGCGCGCCGAGCGCAATCGTCCAGTGCAGCACGGCCGCATGCGCGCCGGCAAACCACGCGCGGATCAACGGCACGAGCAGCAACCCGCAGGCGCCGTCGAGCAACGCGGCCGCCACTGCCCAGCCGACCCCGCGCCACAGCGCGCGGCGTGTTTCGGATGGCAGGCACTGCAAACGTTTGAGCGACTTCATCATCATGCGGCCTCCCCGCCTTCGACGCCGCGTTCGCTCCATAGCCGCGCATACAGCCCGCGTGCGGCCAGCAGCGCCACATGCGTGCCGCGCTCGACGATGCGACCGCGATCCATCACGAGAATCTGGTCCGCATGCCGGATCGCGTCGAGATCGTGGCTGACGATCACGCGCGTGCGCAGGTCGCCGCGCAGCGCATTGCGCAACGCCCGCCCGGTTTGCGGATCGAGTGCCGATGCCGGTTCGTCGAGCAGCAACAGCGGCGCCGTCGACAGCAGCGCACGCGCAAGCGCCAGCCGCTGCAGTTCGCCGCCCGACAGCCGCACGTCGCGCCCGCACACGCAGTCGTAGCCGCCCGGCAACGCGTCGATACGCTCGTCGAGACAGGCCGCGCGCGCGGCCGCGCGAATCGCGTCACGATCGGCATCGGGCCGGTAAAGCGCGATGTTCGCGGCAATCGACACGTCGAGCGCGGCGGCCTGCTGGAACACCATCGCCACCTGCTCGCGCCGCGTATCGGGCGCGAGCAGCCGCAGATCGGCGCCGCCGAGCCGCACCGCGCCGCGGTCCGGATCCATGAAGCGCGCGAGCAGCATCAGCAGCGTGCTCTTGCCCGCACCCGACGGCCCGACGATCGCGGTGGTCGTGCCGGCCGCGATCGTCGCGTCGATGTCGCGCAGGATCGGCGTGCCGTCGATGTCGACGCTCACGCCGCGCAGCTCGATCGACGCGTCGCGCGGCACCTGTGCAGCGCCATCGACCGGCTCGGGCAGGCCCGGCTGGGCGAGCAGCGCATCGAGGCGCGCAGCGGCCGCGCGCGCTTCGCGCAAGGCGTCGGCCCCGTGGCCGAGCGCGCGCACCGGCGCGGCGACCGCCCAGATCAGCAGCGCGAACGCACACAGTTCGCCGACCGGCAAACGGCCGGCCGTAAGCCACATCGCGCCGAACACGACCCACGCGAGCAGGAACGGCGTGCCGAGCAGCACCTGCGTGCAGGCACCGGGCCCGCCGACGCGGCCGACCCACGCTGAAAACGCCTGTTCGAAGCGCCCGGTCGACGCCAGCGCGGCCGCCTCGATGCCGGCGCCCGGATACTGCCGCACGAGCGCCGGGTTCTGCGCGAGCTGCGCGTAATCGCCCATCAGCTGTTCAAGTGCCGCATTGCGCGCCGCGACGGCCGGCGCGAACCGCGCCGAACGCATCCAGCGGAACAGCGCGGCGCCCGCGACGAGCGGGACCAGCGCAAAGGCGAGCAGCACCGGATTCAGGTACAGCAGGCACGCGAGCGCCGCGCACGGCACGACGACGAGTTGCGTGACGTCGGCCGGCGCGTGTCCGACGAGCTGGTGCAGCGCACGCACGTCCTGGTCGACGTGGCGCGCGACGCGATCGCTGCCCGCGCGCGCGAACCAGCCGAGCGGCAGGCGTTGCAGATGATCGGCGAGGCGCCTGCGCAAGCGGTCGGCGAGATCGGCGTCGACACGGTGCGTCAGGTGCAGCGCGACCGTCTGGCCGCCCAGCCAGCACACGCCGGCCACCACGGCCGCGACGAGCCAGCCGCGCGCCGTCGCGTCGAGCTGCGCCGTCGCGCGCCATGCGTCGGCGACACGGCCGAGCGCGAGCCACGGCACAAGCGAGGCGACACCCGCCAGCGCCTGCAGCACGACCGCCGCCGCAAGCGGCACCGCGAACGGCCGCAACATCGAAAGCAACGGCCCCTTCATGCGGCGCGCTCCAGCAGCGTGCCGAGCGTGGCCGCACACGCATCGCCCGGCGGCTGCTCCGGAAAGCCGAGCTGCGTGGTCAGTTGCTGCCAGACGCGCGCCACGTCGACGCTGCGCTGGTTGCACGCGTGCAGCCCGTCGCCCGACACGAGCCGATCGACCGCGCGCACGGCCGCTTGCGGCCAGCTGCGTGCATGAATCGCGCCCCACGTGTCGCGCGCATCGTCGCAGATCTGGATGCTCGGCATGTCGTCCCCCGTCGCATCGCCGAAGATCGGGAACAGCCCGTCCTCGTCCGTCGCCGGTTCGCGCAGCGCGGGCGCCCACCACAGCGGGCCATGCGGCGACGCGAGCGTCCACGTGCCGGCGTCCGTCGTCAGCGTGATGCTGAACAGCATGCTCATCCGGCCGTCGTCGGCCGCCGCCATCTCGTTGTGCACGCGCAGCGAGACCGGCGTTTCGGCGAGCACCATCGCGCATTCGCGCATCGACGACAGTGCCGGCCCGACCGGCTCGACCGACCACGGGCCCACGCCCTGCAGCGCGGCGGCGAGCACGTCGAGCGCCGCGTAACTGGCCTGCACCGAGCACACGACATCCGCATGCACGGGCGCGCTCGTTTCACGCAGCCGTCGCGCAACGGCGATGAAGCGCGAAACGACCGGCAGGTTCGGATAGAAGCTGTTGAGCAGGCAGCGCCGGCCATGACGAGACGCGGTGCGCAGCACGCGGTCCCATTCGTCGGGCAGCAGCGGATGCTCGATCACGACATCGATCCCGCGCTCAAGCAGCCGGCACGCGAGCGCAGCCCCGTCGGCGCCGCGCGCCGCGCCGCCGACCGCGACGCACGCGACGCGCACGTCATCGGGAAGCGATTCAGGCGCGTCGAACACGGGCGCGTCGACACGTGCAGCCAACGCGGTGGTCCGCGCGCTGCCCTGCCCCAGGATGCCCGCGACACGATACGCGCTGGACGCAGCGAGGCCCGCCGCATAGAACTGGCCAAAGCGGGAGCCGGCCACGACGACCGGCAGCGGATGAGCCTTCATTGCGCCTCCTTCAGGCGGGTGTCGACGAACGCGGCATTCAGGCAGTCGAAATGACCGCCGGGGATATCGACGGACGTGATGCCGCCGAGCGCCTGTGCCGTCCAGTAGTCGGTGAGCGCCGCGCGCTGCTGCGGAATCAGCGGGTTGCAGCGCTCCGGCACGAACAGCCGCAGCGCACCCGCATACGGCGCGTCGCCCGCCCAGTGGCTCGCCTGCACCGAGTGCATGAAGAGCCGGTACAGCCGTTCGCGCTCGTCGAGCAGCGGATGCGCGACCTCGTCCTGCATCGACAATCCGGCGGCTGCACGCAGCACGCGGCGGCGCACCGTGTCGAGCGGCTCGCAGCGATCGCCGAAAATTTCCAGCTGCGCCTGCAGGCTGCCGGGCGCGACACGCGCAGGGTCGGCCTTCAATGCATCGGCGAGCGCGTCGGCCAGCACGTACGTCTCCGGAAACCCGAGCGCGTCGAGCGGCAGCCCGAGCGTGGCCGCGAAGTTGAACAGCACGAGCCGTTCGTCTTCGATCAGGTACGGAATCCGGTAGCTCGACACGATGTCGAGCGTGCGCACTTCGACGCCGAGCTGCACCAGCGACTTGGCCATTTCGAGCGCGACCAGCCCGCCCGAGCAATAGCCGAGCACGTCGACCTCGCGCACGCCGGTGCGCCACAACGCATCCGCATAGCGCCGGCCAAGCGTTGCGTTCAGGTGGCGCGCCGGCAGGTCGAGATAGTCCTGCGCGTCGCGCACCGCGAAGCCGAGCACCGGGCCGAGCCGCGCGAGCGCCGGCATGACCGGTCGATACGCATGCACGGTGCCGAGACCTTCGTGCACGATCACGCGCGGCACACCCTCGCCCGGTGCGAGCGGAATCGGCCGCACGCCGGCACGCACGCGTGGTGCAGGCGCATGGATGACCGCCGACGCGTGCGCGATGCGCGGGGTGGCCGGCGCAGCCGGCGGTGCGCTGCCCGACGGCTGTGCAGCCGCATCGCGCAGGCATTGCGCGAACGCAGCGGGCGTCGGTTGTGCGAGCACCCAGCGCAGCAACCGGTCGAACGGATGCGCGTGCGCGAGCGGTTCCTCGCCACGCAGCCTCGACACGAGCTGCGCGATCAGCAGCGAATCGCCGCCCGCGGCGAAGAAGTCCTGATCCGGTGTGACGTTGCGCGTATCGAGCACGGCCTCCCACAAGCCAATCAGCCGCGCCAGCAGCGGATCGGCCGCAGCCTGCGCGTGAGCCGGACGAGCGGCCGCCGGCTCCGGTTCGCGGATGTCGGCGATGCCGGCCAGCGTACGACGGTCGATCTTGCCGTTCGCGGTCACGGGCAGACGGTCGAGCACGCGCAATTGCGACGGCACCATGTAGCCCGGCACGCGCTCTCCGACGAACGCCAGCAGTGCGTCCGGCGCGATGCGCGCCGCGCCACGCTTCACGTGCGCGAGCAGGATGTCGTAGCCGAGTGCGTCGAGAGGCGTGCCGGGTGCCACGCAGCCGAGCGCGCGATCGCCGCCTTCCACTTGCAGCCATTCGAGCCACTGCGCGCGCGGCACGAACAGGCGCGCCGTCTCGGCGCGCGCGTCGTTCGGCGTTTCCATCATCAACCCCTGGCTGATGCTGATCTCCGGATGCTCGGTCGTCAGTTCCTGGATCACCCACCATGCATCGGCCGCCGACAGCGCACGCAATCCGGCGACCAGCGCGACCGTGTCGCGCGCATTGTTCAGCGCACCGGAGCTGATCGCGACGTCGATCGAATGCGGCGCAATACCCTGCGCGTCGAGCGCCGCGTTCATGTCGAACCGCACGAACCGCATCCACGGATACGCGGCAAAACGCTCGCGTGCCGCCGCGAGGAAATAGCTCGACACGTCGCTGAACAGGTAGTCGATCCGCGCGCCCGCTTCGACCAGCGGTGCGAGTGCGTCGACGATCGCCCGCGTCGCCGCGGCCGTGCCCGCGCCGATCTCGAGGATGCGCCACGGGCGCTGCGGCTCGCGCGCGACGATCGCACGCACGGCTTCCGCCATCCCGTGATGCAGGGCACGTGCATGTTCGCCGTCGCTGTACATCGCATCGGCGATATGCGATGCGCCTTCCGGAAACATCAGGCCGGCCGGCGACACGCTGCCGTCCACCTGCACGTCGATGCATCCCGCGCTGTCGCGGAAGTAGTCGACGAGGACGGCCGGCCACAGATCGGGCGACGCATCCTGCGCAAACGCGTCCCAGCATGCGTGTGCGTCGGCGTGGCCAGCATCGGGCCGCAGACGCCAGCCGCCTGCTTCGGCATCCGCGTGCAGCACGCCGTGCTTGTCGAGCAGCGCGAGCCAGTGGCGCAGCAGATGCTGTCGCGCCGCCGGCACGCGCAACCGCTCGCACAACGTTGCGAAATCCGTCGCCGCGTCATCGGTCAGCGCACCCGCCGGCACGATCCACGCGGCCAGCGACGCAACGCAGGCCGCTTCCAGCTGGGCGACCGAGCGCGCCACGTCCGTATGCGCGGGCCAGCGCGCGGCGTCGAACGCCGTGCGCACGTGCTTCGCAATCTCGTGCAGCGCGTCGTCATGCGCCGACGGCTCCGCGCCGTGCAGCGACGCGAAGCTCGCGAGCCGGCGCTCCGCGCCTTCGCCGAGCACGATCGTCGCGGCCGCGCCGACGAGCGGATGCGCGGTCAGCGCCGCATCGATCTCGGCCAGCTCGATCCGGTAGCCACGGATTTTTACCTGATCGTCCTGCCTGCCGAGGAATTCGAGCGAGCCGTCGGTGCGCACGCGGCCAAGATCGCCGGTGCGGTAGAGTCGCCGCCCGTCGCCATGACGGACGAAGCGTTCGGCCGTTCGCACAGGATCGTTCGCGTAACCCGTTGCCAGCCCCACGCCGCCGATATGGATCTCGCCGCGCACGCCGGGCGGGCAAGGCCGGCCGAGTGCGTCGAGCACTTCCATCGTCTGCCCGGTCAGCGCGCGGCCGTACGGAATGCTGGCCAGCTGCGTATCCGCCGGACGGATCGGATGCTCGATCGACCAGATCGACGCCTCGGTCGCGCCGCCCAGGCTGAACAGCGCGCTGTCGGGCCAGCGCCGCCACCAGCGCGTGGGCAGCGTCACCGGAATCCAGTCTCCCGACCACAGCACGCGGCGCGGGCCCGGCACGTCGAGCGCCGGTTCGCCTTCGAGGTAGTCGATCAACATCTGCCCTTGCGCGGGCACCGAATTCCACAGCGTCACGCGATGGCGCACCATCAGCTCGGCCCAATGCGACGGATCGTTGCCGCGCGCCGGATCGGGCAGCACGATGCACGCGCCGCGCGCGGTCGCGCCGAAGAAGTCGTAGACGGACAGGTCGAAGCTCAACTCGGCCAGGCCGAGCACCACGTCGCCGTCACCGACTTCATGGCGCGCGCTGATGTCGGCCAGCGTGTTGCACACGGCCGCGTGGCTCAGCATAACGCCCTTGGGTTCGCCGGTGGAGCCCGACGTATAGATCACGTACGCGAGTGCATCGCCGGCAATCTCGCGCGCGGCGCGCGGCGGCCATTGCGGATCGATCGGCAATGCATCGAGATCGATGCGCACGCAACCATCATGCTCGAAGTCGAGCGCCTGCACGCTGACGACCGCACGCACCCGCGCATTGCGCAGGATCGCCTGTTGCCGCAGCGCCGGCTGGCGGCTGTCGACCGGCACGTACGCGGCGCCCGCCTGGACGATCGCGAGCACGGCCGCGAGCTGGTGCGCGCACTTCGGCATCAGCACGGCGACCGTATCACCCACGCCGACGCCGGCCTGTTCGAGCGCCGACCGCAGCGCCGCCGCATGCTGCGCGACGTCGCGATACGTGCGCGCCCCCTGCGCATCGATCACCACCGGTGCATCGGGCGACCGCAACGCCTGCGCGGCGAAGCCGGCCGCGATATGCGTATCCGCATCCGGATGAACCTCGGCGGCGGGCGCGTCGGACGGCAGCACGATGTCGCCCGCGCGCGACCACCACGCCGCTTCAGCAGCGAGCCGGCCCAGCAGCGCGACGTACGCGTCGAACATCGCCGCGGGCATCCCGTCCGGAAACAGGTCGTCGCGCACGTCCCAGCCGATTTCCAGCCCGCCGAACTGGTCGGTCACCTGGCAGTCGAGCCACACCTGCGGCGTCTGGCTGATCATGTAGCGCGGCGGCTCGGCGCGGGCCGCGTGCTCGCCGAGCAGTCGGCCGACACTGCCGATGCCGCTCGTGAACACCACCGGCATCAGCGCCGCATCCTTGCCGCGCCGCCGCGCGAGTTCGCGCATCACGTCGACGCCGGTAAACGCGCGATGGTCGAGGTCGTCGAACATCCGCGCACCGATCGTGCGCGCACGCTCGACGAAATCGCGCCCGTGCGTCGCGTCGACCGCGAGCAGGCTCAGTGCGGTGAAATCGCCGAGCACCGCGTCGATGCGCGGATGCACGGGCGGCCGGTTCAGCACCGTCAGGTTCAGGCAGAACGCGGGCGACTGGCTCCAGCGGCCGACGACTTCGGCGAACGCGGCCAGCGCGACGCTCGCCGCGCTCAGCCCGAAGCGGCTCGCGTGGCCGCTCAGCGCGGCCCATTGCGCACGATCGAGCCGCGCATGGCGGTGCGTGAAGCGCGGCCGCGCGTCGGACGGCATCGTGGGCACCACCGGCAGATCGGGGCGCGCGGGCAGATCGTCGAGGCGCGCAAGCCACCACGCCTTGTCGCGCGCATGATCGGCGCGCGTGCCGGCATGGGCTTCATTGACGACGTAATCGCGGAACGTCGCGTCGAGCGGCTCGGGCTGCCATTGCGGGTCATCGTAACGGCGCCGCCATTCGGCGAGCAGCAATTGCAGGCTCGCGTAGTCGATCAGCGTGAAATCGACGGACAGGTGCAGCACCGCGCCGTCCGGCCCGAGGCTCACTTCCGGCTGCAGCACCGGCCAGCGGTCGAGCGCGTGCACCGCATGGTCGAGGCGCTCGCGCACGCGCTTCATGTGCGCATCGAATGCGTTCGCCTCGGCATCGCGCAGGTCGTGCACCGCGAGCGGCTGCCACGGCACGTCGGGAAGCACGCGTTGCCATGCGTTGTCCTCGACGATCGCACGCAGCATCGGATGCCGTGCGACGCACGCATTCCACGCCGCCTCGAAGCGCACGCAGTCGAGATTCGCGGGCTCGCCATATTCGACGTACAGATGGCACGCATTGCCGCCGAACTCGAACGATTCGTGCCGGCCGAGCACGTATGCGGCTTGTACCGGCGTCAGCGCGAACCGCTCGTGCCGGCGCGCCGGATCGCAGCGCCAAGCGCCGTCCTGCAGGAAGCGGACGAACGCGTCGCGTTCGGCCTTGATGCGCGCGGCCAGGTCCGCATCGAGCGCGCCGGCCGGCGCGCGATAGCGCAACTGGCCGCCGTCGTCGCACCACAGTTCGATCTGGCGTTCGCGGCAAAGATCGAGCACGTCATCGAAGCTCACAGCACGCCCTCCTCGATCGCCGCAACCGGCGTGTCGCTTTCGGCCTGCGAGGTCTGCGACGCTTGCAAGCCCGGCATGGACGATGCGGCCTGCGCGGCCTCGTCGAGCTGCGCGGCGAGACCCGCGAGCGTCGGCTGCCGGTAGAACGCAGCCATCCCGACCCGCACGCCGAGCCGCTCGCGCAGTTGCGCGAGCAGGCGCGTGGCGAGCAGGCTGTCGCCGCCGAGCGCGAAGAACGTCGCGTCGCGCGCGTTCGCCGGGCGGCCAAGCGCGTGCTCCCAGCAGGCGAGCAGCGTCGCCTGCCGTTCATCAGCCGGCACGAATGCATCGTGTACGGCCGGTGCGTCACCGATCGCACGCGCGAGCGCCTCGCCCACCGCCCGCCGATCGATCTTGCCGTTCACGTTGAGCGGCCAGCGCGCGATCCACCACAGCGCGTCGGGACGCATCGCGTCGGGCAACCGGTCGCGCAGCCAGTCGGCCAGCGCCGCTTGCGCGGCTGGTTCGCCGACACGGCGCGCGTCGATGCAGGCGAACGCGGTCGAGCGCCAGCTCCGGGAATCTTCCAGCGCAAAGCCGCACGCGTGTGCCGCCGACGCCAGCGCTTCGTGTGCAAACGGCCGCGGCAGCGACGCATCGCCCGTCACGCCCGCGACGAGTTCGCGCAGCGGCGAATCGCGCAGCACGTCGGCGAGCAGCAGGCGGCCATTCTCCGCAAGCAACGCTGCCGCGATCCGGAACGTATCGCGTGGATCGTCGCGCAGGTGTGCCGCCGCGAAGCTGATCACGCAATCGAACCGGCCGAGATGACGTGCGGGCAGCAGGCCGTCCTGCATCGCCTGCAACATCGGCATCGTTTGTGCGAAGTACGCCTGCGCGTTGTGCAGCAGACCTGGCGACGCGTCGAACAGCGTCACGTCGAAGCGCGGATCGTCGAGCACGCCGAGCCCCGCATCGAACCATTGCCCGGCGCGTGCGTCGAGCACCGCGACCCGCAACGGCTCGGTGCGCGTGGCGGCCTGAGCCTGCAGTGCATCGCCAAACTCGCGCAGCGCGCGGGCGCCATCCGGCAGACGCGTCGCGAATGCCAGCGGCGCTATCCGCGGATCGAGCGGCACACGCCGCGCGGCGCCGTCAGGATCCGCAGCGAGCGCACGCAGCGATCCGGTCAGGTCGTCGAGATCGGCGGCATACCAGCCGAGCAGATCGAGCGCGCCGTCGATGGAAATCGAATCGTCATCCTTTGCATGCACATGCATACGCAGCGACTGCGGCAAGCCCGTATCGCCATCGAGCAGCCGATCGGCCACCGCACGCGCGACGGCCGCTTCCGCATGCGCGGTATCGGCAACGTCCGCTTCCGCGAGCGCGGGCGATGACAGCATGACATCCGATGCGCGATCGGCCGGCACGAACGCTGCAACGATGCGCGCGGCTTCGCCGCCGACGACGCTCGCGCACGCACCGTCGATCTGCGGATGCGCGGCCAGCGCGGCCTCGATCTCGCCCAGTTCGATCCGGTGCCCGCGTACCTTCACCTGGCGATCCTCGCGCCCCAGGAATTCGAGCGTGCCGTCGGGCCAGTAGCGGCCACGGTCGCCCGTGCGATACCAGCGGCCCGACGCCTGCTGCACGAAGCGCTGCGCAGTCAGCTCGGGATCGTTCCGGTAGCCGCGCGCGAGACTGTCGCCCCCGATCAGCAGTTCGCCCGGCACGTAGTCCGGTACATCGCGGCCGTCGGCGTCGACGACACGATAGGCCTGCCCCGGCAACGGCCGGCCATACGGAATCGAACGCCAGTGCGGCGGCACGTCGCGCACCGTCTGCACGTTCGACCAGATGCCGGCCTCGGTCGCGCCGCCGAGCGCATGGAACGCACAGGCGTCGCCGCACCGTTCGCGCAGGCGCGCCGGCAGGTCGAGCGCGATCCAGTCGCCGGACAGCAGCGCCGCGCGCACGCTGCGGCACGCGTCGCCCGCAGCGGGCACCGCCAGCGCCATTTCCAGCAGCGCGGGGGCCGAATTCCACAGCGTCACGCGATGCTGCGCGATCAGCTCGATCCAGCGCGCCGCGTCACGCGCATCGTCCTGGGTCGGCAGCACGAGCTCGGCGCCAGCACCGAGCACGCCGAACAGGTCGTACACCGACAGGTCGAAATCGAGTGCCGATACCGCGAGCAAGCGGTCTTGCGCACGCACGCCGAGCAGCGCGTCGATCGCGTCGATCGTGTTGAGCGCCGCCGCGTGCGTCATCTCGACACCCTTCGGTACACCCGTCGAACCGGACGTGTAGATCACGTACGCGGTGGCCTGCGGCGCTACCGCGAGCGGCGCGGCCAGCGGCGCATGCCGCGTCAGCGCCGCGACGTCGAAATGCGGCAGCGGCGCATCCGCGCGCGCCGTGTCGCCGATCACGGCCTTCACGCCGGAGGCGCGTTCGATCAGCGCCTTGCGCGCGGCTGGCTGCGCGATGTCGAGCGGCACGTAGCACGCGCCGGCGGCCAGTACGCCGAACACCGCGGCCACCTGTTCCGGCCCGCGCGGCAGGCTGATCTCGACGGCATCGCCGTGACCGATGCCGGCCGCACGCAAGCCACCCGCGATCGCCAGCGCCTGCGCGGCCAGTTCGCCGCTCGTCACGACACGCTCGCCGCAGCGCAATGCGACGGCCGCCGGCTCGCGCGCGGCCAATGCGAAGAAGTCGGCATGCAGCGTGCGCGGCCGCGCGGGCGCGGGCACCGCGTTGAGCGCATCGCGCACGCGTCGCTGCGAGGACGGCAGCTCGACTGCGATCGGCAGCCGCCAGTCGCGATCGCACAGCGCCTGCACGAGCGCGACATACGCGCCGAACATCGCATCGATCATCCCGTCGGGAAACAGGCCGTCGACACTGTCCCATGCGAGCAGCGCGCCGTCCGGTACGCGATAGAGCTGGTGATCGAGCCACACCTGCGGCGTCTGCGAAATCATGTCGTGCAGATCGCCGAACACGCGCGCGAATGCGTCGGGCACGAACGGCGCGTCGCCGAGATTGCACGAGAACACGACGGGCGCCGCACGCGGCGCGCCCTGCCGGCGCGCATCGCGCAGCACGTCGAGCGCCGGATAGGCAGCCTGTGCGATCGCGCCGTGCAGCCGCTGCTGGAACGCGCGCACCGTGTCGGCCGCGCTCGCGTCGGCGCGCACGTCGCATTCGACGAGCAGCAGCGTCGTGAAATCGGCGATCACGCGGCCGAGATCGGGCGCATCGCCGTGCCGGTCGAACAGCGGCACGTTGAGCAGGAACGCCTGCCGGCCGCTCCAGCGCGCGAGCACCGCGGCGAACGCCGCACCGAACACCGACGACAGCGTGACGCCATGCTGCGCGGCCCGCGCCTGCAGACGCGCGAGTTCGGCCGTGCTCAGCGTATGCGCAACGCGGCTGAAACGCGGCGCGCGAATCGTTTCCGGCGCACGGGCGAGCGGCAGCGCCGGCCCTTCCGGCAGCGTCGCGAGCCGCGCATGCCAGGCGTCGCGCGCCGCGGCCCGCGCATCGCGCGTATCGGCCGCGCGACGCGCGAGCCAGGCCGGGAACCACGTCGACGGCGCGTCGGGCAATGCCGACGGTTCGGCATACGCGGCGCCGATCTCCTGCATCAGCAGCCGCACGCTGTCCACGTCGGCCGCGAGCAGGTCGACGCTCAGCCACACGCGATCCTCGCCGCCGGGCATCTGCACGAGCCCCATCATGAAAACCTGCGCATGCTCGACGTCGAGACATTCGTGCGACCGGAACGCGCGCAGCGACACCCATTCGGTTTCCGCATCGACGGCGACCCTGTCACGCCAGTCCGCATGCGCGAACACCGGCGCGTCCGGTGCCGCGACGATCTGCTGGCGGCCGCCGGTGAAGCGCGCACGCAGCATCGGATGGCGCTCGCGCACGTGCCGGCACGCCGCGTCGAGACGAACGGGATCGATCGCGCGGCTGCGAAACTCGAGGAACGCGTGACAGCTCACGTTGCCGAGCACTTCGCCGTCGCCGCGGCCGAGCCAGTACGCCTGCTGCACAGCGGACAAGTCGAAC
This sequence comes from Burkholderia sp. D-99, assembly GCF_011605345.1. Taxonomy (GTDB): domain Bacteria; phylum Pseudomonadota; class Gammaproteobacteria; order Burkholderiales; family Burkholderiaceae; genus Burkholderia. Next base: position 82,761 of record NZ_JAAOXM010000008.1, on the reverse strand, counting down.
GGCGCCTGCACGTCGACCTCGACGACCTCGGCAGGCTCGATGTCAGGCGCCGTGGGTGCAACACGCGGCGCATTCGCGAGCAGCTCGGCCCACGCGCCGAGCGTCGGCGTACGCGCGAGCGCATCGAACGTCAGCGCATAGCCGAGCCGGTTCACGCGCGTCTGCAGGTACATCAGCCGGATCGAATCGAGGCCGCAGCTCAGCAGGTCCTCGTCATCGTCGAGCGACGCGATTTCGTCGACGGGCTCGTCGAGCAGCGTCGCGATCATCGCGACGAGCTGCGAGCGAAAGGCAATGGGAGAAAAACGGGAAGGATCGGAATGATCGATGGTTGAATCGACAGCGGTCTGGCTCATGGGCACGCCTTGTATGGGTCGTTCGATGGCGGATCCGCGCGGCGGCGGCCACCCGTTAATGAGAATCTATCTCATTTACACCCATGAGCCCGGTCGATTGCTTTAGGCGGCCGGTCAGTTGTTTTAGATTGCCGCGCGCTCCAGTTCGACGTCGTCGATCGCGTTCGACGACGCGCGAATATCGCTCGGCGAAATGCCGTAGCGCTTGCGGAACGCAATCGAGAAATGCGCGGGGCTGTAGCCGACGCGGTACGCCACGGTCGACACGTTCGCGTCCTCCGCGCACAGCATCGCGTGCGCGGTCCGCAACCGGTATTCCTGCAGGTACGCATACACGCTCGTGCCGAACACCTTGCGGAAACCAGCCGTCAGCTTGCGCGAATTCATCCCCACCCGGCCCGCGAGCGCGTCGAGCGTCGGCGGCTGCTGAAGCTCGCGCGTCAGGATGTCGCTCGCCGCATACACGCGCTCGACGTCCGACGACGTGACGCGCACGTCGGCCGGCGCGAACTGCCGCTGCGTCGCCAGCAACTGCGCGCTCAGCGCGGTCAGCTCGAACGCCTTGGCCTTCAGGTAGTACTCGCGCACCGCGCCCTCGAACGGGCACGTCGCGATCTGCACCGCGAGCGCCTGCAGCGCCTTCGACGCCGGGCAACTGACGATGCGCGGATCGCCGCCCGTCGGCGCGAGCATCTTCTCCGGCAACAGGCTCAGGTTGCGGTCGAGCGCGTCGAGGCCGAGCTGCACGATCGTGTAGCGCAGCGGCGTGTCGCGGTCGTAGATCTGGTGCGTCGTGAATTCGCCGTCGTTGGCGATCACGCACAGGCCCGGCCCCTTGATGCACTGCTCGGGCTGGCCCGGCACGCGGCAGCGCAGCTGCCCGCTCTGCACGAGGACGAGCTTCAGCCCTTTTTCGAGCGGCTCCTCGTACCAGTCGCGGCTGTCCGAGCACAGCGTGCCGCTCATGAGTTTCATGCCCGCGTCGATGTGCACCACGCCCGGATGATTGCCGGGCACGAGCACCGGCGGGTGACGTCGTGACGAAGCGAAGGAGGTCGAGCTCATCGGAGGTCCGTTGGTTAGGCGGCACGCGCGGCCCGGCGCGCGCCGGCGGCAACCGGCCGATTGTCCGGCCGGGCCGGGCGGGCGCCGCGCGACAGGCGCCCGATCGAATGAAATTGCCGCGATATCGAAAGAAACGGCGTTATCGCGGCACTTGTTACAAATGATAATACCTCTCATTTACATTTTTTGACAACTTGCCGGAACCCAAGGTCAGCGCATGCAAACCACCCTTCCCTCCGTGGCGCCGGCCATTCCGGCCGATGCGCCCGACTGGCCCGGCGACTTCGCGCGCCGCTATCGCGATGCCGGCTATTGGCAAGACACGACTTTCTTCGACGCGCTTGACGCACAAGCGCAGCGCGATCCCGATGCGCTCGCCATCGTCGACGGCGCCTGCCGGCTCAGCTATCGCGACCTGCTGGCGCGCATCCGCCAGCTTGCGGGCGGCTTCGCGCGTCTCGGCCTGACGCGCGGCGACGCGGTCGTCGTCCATCTGCCGAACGGCGCGCACTTCGTCGAGACCTGCTTCGCGCTGTTCCAGCTCGGCGTGCGGCCGGTGCTCGCGTTGCCCGCTCACCGCCACTACGAGATCGGCGCGTTCTGCCGCTTCGCCGGCGCGCGCGCGTATCTGGGCGCGGCACAACTCGGCGAATTCGACTGCCGGCCGCTTGCGGCCGTGCTGCAAGCCGACTGCCCGACGCTCGAGCATGTCGTGATGACCGGCGACGATCACGCGTTCACCCCGTTCGACGCGCTATACGACGCGCCGCCGCTGCGCGAATGCGCGGCACGCGCCGACGACATCGCATGCTTCCAGCTGTCGGGCGGCACGACCGGCACGCCGAAGCTGATTCCACGCCGCCATCGCGAATACCTGTACAACGTGCGCGCGTGCAGCGCCGCAAGCGGATTCGACGCCGGCACCGTGTATCTCGCCGCGCTGCCGATGGCGCACAACTTCACGCTGTGCTGCCCCGGCACAATCGGTGCGCTGCTCGCGGGCGGCCGCGTGGTCACGACCGGGCGGCCCGAGCCCGAACAGAGCTTCGCGCTGATCGCGCAGGAACGCGTCACGCATACCGCGCTCGTGCCGCCGCTCGCGCTGCTGTGGCTCGACGAACAGCCGCAACGGCAGGCCGACCTGTCGAGCCTGCGCGTGCTGCAGGTCGGTGGCGCCCGATTGATGGACCACGCGGCAGCGCGCGTGACGCCCGTGCTCGGATGCCGGCTGCAACAGGTGTTCGGGATGGCGGAAGGACTCATCTGCTGTACACGGCTCGACGATTCGCCCGAACGGATCGCGCATACGCAGGGCCGCCCCGTGTCGGACGGCGACGAAGTGCGCATCGTCGACGATGCCGGCGAACCGGTCGCGCCCGGTGAAATCGGCGAGTTGCAGGTGCGCGGCCCGTACACGATACGCGGCTACTACCGGCTCGCCGAGCACAACGCGACCGCGTTCACGGCCGACGGCTTCTATCGCAGCGGCGACCGCGTGCGGCGCACCGCGGACGGCGACCTCGTCGTCGAAGGCCGCGACAAGGACCAGATCAATCGCGGCGGCGAGAAAGTCTCCGCTGAGGAAGTGGAAAACCTGTTGCTCGCGCATCCGCAGGTGCACGACGCGGCGGTGGTCGCGATGCCCGACCCGCTGCTCGGCGAGCGCACGTGCGCGTTCGTCGTCGCCCGCGCGCCCGCGCCGTCCAGGCTGGTGCTGAAACGCTACCTGCGCGACTGCGGGCTCGCCGCCTTCAAGATTCCCGATCGCATCGAGTTCATGCCGCGCTTCCCGGAAACCGGCATCGGCAAGACCAGCAAGAAATCGCTGCGCGACCTGCTGCGCCGCCAGTTGCAGGCGGCGGCCGCATGACCGCGCGACCGGCCGATTCGAACTGGATCCGCGAACTGCGCCTGTCGCCCTGCCCGCGCGCGCAGCTCGTCTGCTTCCCGCACGCCGGCGGCACCGCGAATTTCTTTCGCGGCTGGAGCCGCGCGCTGCCGTGGGACGTCGACCTGCTCGCGCTGCAGTATCCGGGCCGCGAGGAACGCTTCGGCGAGGCGTGCCTGGCGTCGATCGACGCACTCGCCGGCCCCGCCGCCGCCGCGCTGCAACGCTATGCCCATGCGCCGCTCGTGCTGTTCGGGCACAGCCTCGGCGCGGCGCTCGCGTACGAGGTGGCGGCGCGGCTCGAGGCGCGCGGCACGGCACCGCTTTACCTGGCCGTGTCCGCGTTGCCGCCGCCGCATCGTCAGCGCCTGTCGGATCTGCACCTGCAATCCGACGATGCGCTCGTGGCCGATGTCGCGCGGCTGTCCGGCGAGCACGCCGCGCTGCTCGCCGATCCGGAAATGCGCGCGATCTACCTGCCGATGATCCGCAGCGACTACCGCGCGATCGAGACGTATCGCCGCGACCGGCCGCCACGGCTCGACACGCCGCTCGGCGTGATGCTGCCGCTTGCCGATTCCGAACTCGACAACGACGAAGCACAGGCATGGCAGGACGTCGCGTCGCGCCCGATCCGCATCGAGACGTTCAGCGGCGACCACTTCTACCTGCGCCACCAATACCCGGCGGTGATCGCGCATCTGGTCGAACGGATCGACCATTCCCTTCGTTACGGAAAGGAGTACACATGAAGACACCGGACGCCTGCACGGGGCTGCCCGACATTCGCGAAGCCATCGATCGCCTGGACGCCGACATCATCGAGGCGCTCGGCCTGCGCATGCAATACGTGAAGGCTGCCGCGCGTTTCAAACCCGACGAAGCGAGCATCGCCGCGCCGGAACGGGTGGCCGCGATGCTGCCCGATCGGCGCCGCTGGGCCGAACAGGCCGGCCTCGATGCCGACTACGTCGAGACGCTGTTCTCGGGCCTGATCGCGTGGTACATCGCGCAACAGACGCAGCACTGGCGCCTGCAACGGGGGCGCGCATGAACGCCGGCCTCCCGCTGCTGCACGACACGTTCGCCCGTGCGGCCCGCCGCGCCGCCGACACCGGCACGCCGACACTCGCGTCGGTGTCGGTGCCGCTGCGCGCGCTCGATTTCTTCGACCTGATCGCCGCGTGGGACGACGGCGCCACGCCGTGGTTCTTCCACGAAGCCGGCGATGCATCCGTCACGCTGTTCGGCTGGGACTGCGCGCTCGAACTGACCGCCACCGGTGACACGCGCTTCGCGCAGATCGATGCGCGCTGGCGCACGCTCGTTCGCGATGCCGTGACGGCCGGCCCGCAACCGCCGCGCCTTGTCGGCGGCTTCCGGTTCGATTCGCATGGTGCGCGCAGCGCACACTGGGCACCGTTTCCCGACGCGAGCATGACAGTGGCGAAACTGCTGATCGTGCGCGAAGGCGATGCACACTGGGCTGTCTGCCAGCACATCGTCGCCGCGCACGACGATCCGGCCGCGCTCGCGCATGCGTGCCTCGCGCGCATCGAATCGCTCGGCACGCTCGCCGCCGCGCACGACGACGCTGCACCGCATCTGCTGCACACGCAGGCGCTGCAGGCGAGCGAATGGCAGCACGAAGTCCGGCGCGCGGTGGACGCGATCCACGGCGGCGCGTTCGGCAAGGTCGTGCTCGCGCGCGACGTGCTCGAACAGTACGCGCGGCCCGTTGGCGTCGCGTCGCTGCTGCGCCGGCTGCGCAAACGCGACGCGCATGCGCACCTGTTCGCGGTCCGCCGTGAAGGGGCCTGCTTCGTCGGCGCCACGCCGGAACGGCTCGCGCGTGTCGCGGCCGGCGACGTGCGCACGCATGCGCTGGCCGGGACGATCCGGCGCGGCGCCACGCCCGACGACGATCGCGCACTCGGCGCGGCCTTGATGGATTCCGCGAAGGAACGGCTCGAACACGCGCTCGTCGTCGACGCGATCCGTGCCGCCTTGACACCGCTGTCGCGCGCGCTCGACGTGCCCTCGGAACCCTCGCTGCACCGGCTGCCGAGGCTGCAGCACCTGAGCACACCGATCCGCGCGACGCTGAAGGCGGACGCGACGCTGCTGCAGGTCATCGCGGCGCTGCACCCGACGCCGGCGGTGGCCGGACATCCACGCGATGCGGCGCTCGACCACATCCGCGCGCATGAAGGATTCGATCGCGGCTGGTATGCAGCGCCCGTCGGCTGGATCGACGCACACGGCAACGGCGACTTCATCGTCGCGCTGCGCTCCGCGCTGGTCGACGGCGGGGCCTGCCGGCTGTTCGCGGGCTGCGGCATCGTCGCCGATTCGGAGCCGGTCAACGAATATCAGGAGACCGAACTCAAGTTGTCGGGCATGCAGGCGGCCATCCGCGTGCGTGATGTGACGGAGGCTGCCGCGGAAGCGCATGGCCCGGCACGGGTGTCGGCTTCGTCGACGGTCGAGTGATGCTGAGGCACGGCGGCCGCGCGCATCACAACAACGGCAGCGTGAGCCGGATGTGCTCGGCGAACGCCGCCGTCAGGTGCGACGGCCGCTTGCGGTCGAACTTCAGCGCAATGCCCACGGCCGGCAATGGCGGCAAGCGCGGATCGCCGGTGACGATCGTCAGGTCGGCCGGTACCGCCGTCTGCGTCATCACCGCGAACGCCTGCCCCGAACGCACCAGTGCGATCAGCCCCGCGAGACTGCTGCTCGCATACGCGACGCGGTAGTCGCGACCGGCGCGATCCAGCGCCTCGCAGGCCGCGATGTGATCGAGCGTGTCGCGATCGGACAGTGCCAGCGGCAACGGATCGAAATGCCCGGGTTCCAGCCCCGGATAACCGATCCAGACCAGTTGCTCGCGGCGAATGACGTCGTCGTTCGCGCCGTCGTCCGGCAATGAAATCATCGCCAGATCGACCGCCCGCTTCTCCAGCTGTTCGATGAGCCGCGGCGTCGGCCCGCACACCACTTCGACGATCGCCTGCGGATGCTGGCTCGAAAACTGCCGCAGCAGCGAAGGCAGCCAGACCTCCGCGTAATCGTCCGGGCACCCGAAGCGGATCGTCCCCGACAGCCCCGTGCCGCACAGGTCGGCCATCGCCTCGTCGTGCAGCCGCAGGATGCGCTGCGCATGCACGAGCAGCCGCTCGCCCGGATGGGTCAGCACCACGCCGCGCCCGGTGCGCTGGAACAGCGGCTGGTCGACCACCTCTTCGAGCCGCTTCATCTGCTGGCTGAGGGCGGACTGGGTGCGGCCGACACGCGCAGCCGCGCGGCTGAGCGCGCGCACCTCCGCGATCACGACGAACGAGCGCAGCAGGTCGATTTCAAGTGAAAGTCCCAAGGTATTAGCTCCTTTTCTACCTTGCATAAGAACTATTCGTTTCCATCAAACCAGACCCGCGCCTAGACTGCAAGCGACCCCTGCCCCCTTGTCTGGAGACGCCCGATGTCCCTGAACGACGACCCGACCTTCTGGCGCAACGCCAGGCAGCACCTGGTCCGCTACGGCGGCACGTTCGAGCCGATGATCATCGAGCGCGCGAAAGGCTGCTTCGTGTACGACGCCGACGGCCGCGCGATCCTCGATTTCACGTCAGGCCAGATGAGCGCAGTGCTCGGCCACAGCCATCCGGAGATCGTCTCCGTGATCGGCGAATACGCGGGCAAGCTCGACCACCTGTTCAGCGGGATGCTGTCGCGGCCGGTCGTCGACCTCGCGACGCGCCTCGCCGACATCACGCCCGACGGGCTCGATCGCGCGCTGCTGCTCAGCACCGGCGCGGAATCGAACGAAGCGGCGATCCGGATGGCGAAGCTCGTCACCGGCAAGTACGAGATTGTCGGCTTCGCGCAGTCGTGGCACGGGATGACGGGCGCGGCCGCATCGGCCACGTACAGCGCCGGCCGCAAGGGCGTCGGCCCGGCCGCCGTCGGCTCGTTCGCGATTCCGGCACCGTTCACGTACCGGCCGCGCTTCGAGCGCAACGGCACCTACGACTTCCTCGCCGAACTCGACTACGCGTTCGACCTGATCGATCGCCAGTCGAGCGGCAACCTTGCCGCGTTCATCGCGGAGCCGATCCTCAGTTCGGGCGGGATCATCGAGCTGCCGGAAGGCTATATGGCGGCGCTCAAGCGCAAGTGCGAGGAGCGCGGGATGCTGCTGATCCTCGATGAGGCGCAAACGGGCGTCGGGCGCACCGGCACGATGTTCGCGTGCCAGCGCGACGGCGTGACGCCCGACATCCTGACGTTGTCGAAGACGCTCGGCGCCGGGCTGCCGCTCGCGGCGATCGTGACGTCCGCACGGATCGAGGAACGCGCGCATGAACTGGGCTACCTGTTCTACACGACGCACGTGTCGGACCCGCTGCCGGCGGCCGTCGGCCTGCGCGTGCTGGACGTCGTTCAGCGCGACGGGCTCGTCGAGCGGGCGAACGTGATGGGCGACCGGCTCCGGCGCGGCCTGCTCGACCTGATGGAACGCTTCGACTGCATCGGCGACGTGCGCGGACGCGGGCTGCTGCTCGGTGTCGAGATCGTCAAGGATCGCCGGACGAAGGAACCGGCGGACGGGCTCGGCGCGAAGATCACGCGCGAATGCATGAATCTCGGGCTCAGCATGAACATCGTGCAATTGCCCGGCATGGGCGGCGTGTTCCGGATCGCGCCGCCGCTGACCGTCAGCGAGGAAGAGATCGACCTCGGCGTGTCGCTGCTGGGGCAGGCGATCGAGCGCGCGTTGTAACGGTGGGGGGCTGCGCCCTGCTCTGCCTCTCGCGATCCGTCGCGCCGGTCCGACCGGCCGGCGCGACGGTTTCCCGGCCGATCAGCGCGCTTCGGCCGCCCACGCCAAGGCATCGGCGCCGGCCGGGATGCGCGTCGGGCTCGACGGATCGGTCGCCGCGCGCCACACGGCTTCGGCGACGTCCTGCGCATGGGTGATCGGCCCCGATGCATCGAGCATCCGCGCGATGGTCTTTTCGACAAACGCCGCATAGGCCACGTGCTCGAAGCCGTGGATGTTCGCGCGCGCGTTCTCGCTGAACCGCGTATCGGGCGCCCGGCCCGGCAGCACGAGATGCGCGCGCACGCCGAACGGTTCGAGTTCCACAGCCATTGATTCGGTGTACGCATTGACTGCCGCCTTGCTCGCGCGATACGCGCTGAGCAACGGCAACACCTTCAGCGTGACGCTCGACGTGACGTTCACGACCACGCCGGCCCCACGCTCGCGAAACTGCGGCAGCACAGCCTGCGTGACCGCGATCGTGCCGATCGTGTTGGTCTCGAACAGTGCCCGCACCGTATCGGGCGGCGTGAGTTCGGCCGGCGCGGCCGCGCCGAAACCCGCGTTGTTGACGAGCACGTCGATCGGGCCCGCCGCGTCGATCGCGGCGCGGATGCTGTCCGCGTTCGTCACGTCGAGCGCCAGCACGCGCAGGTGCGCCGACGGCGGCAGCACCTCCGCGTTCGGCGTGCGCATCGTCGCGACGACCTGCCAGTCGCGTGCGAGGAAATGGCGGGCAATCTCGAGGCCGAAGCCGGAGGAACAGCCGGTGATCAGTACGGTCTTCATGCGAACTCCTGACGTGTGGTGGGCATGTGTCCGTACGATAGATGGCCGGATCCGTATTCGCTACAATCAAAGATCCGATTTTCTTTTGCGAGAGTCCGGCGATGATCGACCCGCTCACCGAAGTCGTGACGCTGCTGCAACCGGGCGCGCAGTTTTCCAAGTCCATTCAGGGCGCGAGCCCGTGGGCGATCCACCGCACGGTCGCCGGCGAGCCGTTCTATTGCGCGATCCTCGACGGCGGGTGCCGGATCGCGATCGACGGGCATGCGCCGATCGAACTGCTGCCCGGCGATTTCGTGCTGATTCCGGCCGCCTACGGCGTCGCGATGTCGAGCCTCGCACCGCCGCCGCCGGGCGTCGACACCGCGCCGCCGGTCGCGCTCGACAACGGCGAATACCGGATCGGCGATCCGGGCCGCCCGGTCGACATGCGGATGATGGCCGGCAACTGCAGCTTCGGTTCGCCCGACGCGGCGCTGCTGGTGTCGCTGCTGCCGCAGTTCGTGCACGTGCGCGGCGAACCGCGGCTGACCACGCTCGTGCAACTGGTGCGTGACGAAACGCGCGCGCAACGGCCCGCGCGCGAGATCGTGCTGGCGCGGTTGCTGGAGGTGCTGCTGATCGAGGCATTGCGGTTCACGACCGACACGAACGCGTCGCCCGGCCTCATGCGCGGGCTTGCCGACAACCGGCTCGCGGCCGCGATCCGCGGGATGCACGCACGCCCCGCGCACCCGTGGACGGTCGCCGAACTCGCCAAGGAAGCGGCACTGTCGCGCTCGACGTTTTTCGAGCGCTTCAGCCGTGCGGTCGGCGTCGCGCCGATGGAATACCTGCTCACGTGGCGCATGGCGCTCGCGAAGAACCTGCTCCGTCGCAACGAAGGCCGCATCGCCGAGATCGCCGGGCGCGTCGGCTACAGTTCAGCGAGCACGTTCAGCGTCGCCTTCACGCGCCACGTCGGGCGGCCGCCGGCGCAATACGCGCGCGACGAACGGATCGCGGCGAACGACGCGTGAACGGCTGAGCCCGGCAGCCCGTGCTGCCGGATCACGCGTCGCGCAGCCTGTCGACCAACGCGCGTTCGACTTCGGTCGCCCATGTCCTGTCGCCGGTCGCGCGCGAGCAGGTTCGCGCCGACCATCGCCGCGAATGCGACGAGCAGTTCGTCGTCGGACATCACGCACGACGCGCTGCATGCCGCGCACGAGATCAACGGGCCGACCTTCGCGCACGAGATCCTGTCGACCGATGCGCTCGTCGCGGCGATCCGTAACGTGGCCGCGTCCGGCGGCGCGTGAGCGCGCGGCATCGGCGTACACTGCCGGACACGTCACGACGCGGCACGAAACGAGCGATGGAGATGGACACAGCGACGAACCGCAGCGACGCACCCGACCACTGGCTCGTCGCGCGGCGCGATGCGGACACCGGCATCGAAAGCCTGCACGCACATTTCAAGGGCCATGCATACGACTCGCACGATCACGACGACATGCTGGTCGGCTTCACCGAACAGGGCGTGCAGCAATTCCAGTGCCACCGGTCGGTGCATACGAGCGTGCCGGGCCGCGCGATCCTGATCGAGCCGGGCGCGTTGCACGACGGCCACGCGCCCGAAGCGGGCGGCTTCACGTACGGAATGCTGTACCTGCCGCAGGCATGGGTCGAGCGCGCGGCGCGCCGGCTGGATCTGCCGGGCCTCGGTGGCGTCGAAGCCGCGTTCGGGCATACGCTCGTCGACGATCGCGGCCTCGTCGACACGATCCGGCACGCGTTCGTCGCGCTGTACGGCAACGAGGGCAAGCTCGCACGCGACCAGGCGCTCGACCGCCTGCTGATGCGGCTCGGCGGCGAGTTGCGCGCCCCGCCCGCGACGCACGGCAATGCCGTCGCGCCCGCGATTGCCCGCGCACGCGATCTGCTGCATGCACGCATGAGCGACGATATCGGCCTCGACGCACTCGTCGATCTCACCGGGATCGACCGGTTCCGGCTGACGCGGCTGTTCCAGCGTGCGTTCGGCACGTCGCCGCACGCGTACCTGGTGCGCTTGCGGCTGCGTGCCGCGCGCCGCCTGCTGGCCGCCGGCCGCACGCCCGCGCAGGTCGCGGCCGACGTTGGCTTCGCCGACCAGAGCCACCTGGGCCGCTGGTTTCGCCGCGCATACCGGATCACGCCGGCCGTGTACCGGCAAATGTGCACAAACGTTCCAGACTGATCGCACGCGGGATTCGATCATGTGCGCTTCAACGAGGAGCAAGCATGTTCGATACGAAGGTGGCGCTGATCGTGCGCGACGATCTCGCGGCGTGGCAGAAACTCAATGTCGTCGCGTTTCTCGCGACGGGCGTCGCGGCTGAAGCGCCGGAAGCGCTCGGCGAGCCTTACGAGGATGCGGCGGGGCGCCGCTACGGCCGCATGCTGGGCCAGCCGATGCTGGTGTTCGCGTCCGACCTCGACGGCCTGCAGGCCGCGCATCGGCAGGCGCTGTCACGCGAACTCACGATCGTGCCCTACGTGCACGCGATGTTTTCGACCGGGCACGACGCGGCCAACCGTGAAGTGTTTCGCGCCGGCGATGCGGAGAATCTCGACTTCGTCGGGCTCGCGTTACGCGGGCCGAAGAAGGCGGTCGACAAAGCTGTGAAGGGGCTGGCGTTGCATGCGTGACGCACCGGTGTTTCGAGTCGGCGATTCGACACGGTAACGGCTACTGCGCGCCCAACAACTCCGGCTTGTTCGCGCCCATCCACGCCTTTACGTCAATCAGGAGCGCCGCCGCACTATCGAAACACTCCCGAACCGCAGACGCGTGAACCACATCCCCGGAGTAATCGGACAGATTGCGCTGCTTGCGCAGCGCGTCCAGTACGATCATGCGCTCGACCGGCAACCCGATTGTCTGTGGAAGCGTCTGGATCGCCGTCTGGTGGTGCCCCGGCCGACTCGTCAGGGTGCGAAAGCCGTTCGCGTGCAGCGCCAGCATGGCAAGTTGCATGACCGCCTTGTATGCCGCATCAAAGCGGTTTTCGTTGCTCAATGCCGCGATTTGCGCATCCGCCAGATTTCGTTCCGCCGCGGCCAGCAGGCGCGTCACTTGTTCTCGGTCCGGCTGGACCGCATCGAGACTAACGCCGAGCAAGTTCTGCAAGGTCATGGTCGCTACCAATCAAGAAAATCTTGGGTTTTCCAAGCACGTCCCGCAAAAATGCGTCCTGCCCGGCAACGCCATCACGAAACTCGTCCGGCGACAGCACCTTCGGATTGATGTCCCGCCCCAATGTAGCCTGTGCGTCGTAAAGCAGCCGAACCACCGTCGCAAAGCCAACCGAGCCGATCACCATCACGTCGATATCACTGTCCGCCGTCTCGTGGCCGCGCGCGACGGAACCGAACACGAACGCCACACTGATTTCCTCGGCGCAAGGCAACAGCGCTTCGGACAGCACGTCCGCCATACCCGATGTCTTTCGCATGATCGAAGCCAGTTCCTCGTAGATCGGACAACTTCGATTGGCGCGATAGAGCACCTGATTACCTTGCCGATCCCGGCTCAGGATGCCGGCTTCGGCCAGCTTGCTCAGCTCCTTGTGCAGCGTGCCGGGCGTCGTGCCCGTCAAACGGGCGATTTCGCGGACATGCAACGCCTGATCGGGCCGCAACAGGAGCAGGCCCAGCGCGCGGCGCCGATAGTCGCTAAACAGGGTCGAGGCAATGGATCGTAGCATGATTGGCTACGATTGTAGCTCAATTGGCTACAAGGCATAGTCCGAGTCGCCAACTTTGTATCGATTCGGCCCGATTATCCGGATGTAGCCAATTTGACTACGATCGAAGCAGACTTGGCTACATCCATACTGCGATCAGCACGCAGCCCGCCACGTCAAAGCGCTACCGGGCACGACGCGGCCAACCGCGACGTCTTTCGTACCGGCGATGCGGAGAATCCCGACCTCGTCGGCCCAGCGATGCATGGGCCGAAAAAAACGGTGGAAAAGGCAGCAAAGGAACTGGCGTTGCATACCTAAACGCCACAGCCGGCCCCGCCTGCCGGATCAGCGATGCGCCAGCACGTTGACGAGCTTGCCGAACGGATCGCGCACGTAAAACCGCCGCACGCCCCAAGGCTCGTCGGCCGGGCCGTATTCGACGGGAATCCCGGCGGCATGCACGCGTGCAAGCGCTTCATCGACGTCGTCGACCTCGATCGACAGATCGGGCGTCGGCGTACCCGCCCCGCCCTGGGACGCGAAGCTGATCTGCACGTCCATCTGCTCGGCATTGCCGTAGGTTGCGATCCAGCCATGGTCCATCAACAAGTCGAGGCCGAAGATCCGTTGGTAGAAGCGCTTTGCGTCGTCGACTGATCGTGTGTCGATATTGGCGACGATCCGTTTGACTTTCATCGGTTTCCTTCGCAGGTCGGACAGTACCGCGACGCTACACCGGAATCCCGCGCGCAACCAGCGCATCAGCGCCCGGCCGCCTCCATCTCCGCACGCCGGGCCCGGGTGGCCCGCTCGCCCGGCCTGCTGGCCAGCCACACGCCGATCGCGACGACGACGATGCCGAGATAAGTCGACACCGCGATGCTGTCGCCGAACATCCACGCGGCCCAGGTCAGCGTCACCGGCGGTTCGAGATACACGAGCGTCGCCACGCGCGTCGCGGGCATGCGCTTGAGCAGCGCCCACAACGATAGGTAGGCAATGAAGGTCGAGAACACCGTCAGCCACACGACGGACACCCAGACATTCGGCTGGGTCGGCACGTGCAGGCTGCCGGTGGCGACCCCGCACACCGCGAACAGGATCAGGCTCACGCAGCCCTGCACGAACAGCGGCAGGAACAGCCCGTCCTCGTTGCTGCGCGCGGCCGTCAGCGCGCGCCGCCGCTGATAGATCGTCGCGATCGACAGCCCCAGCGCGGACACCAGCGGCAGCAGGTACATGACGAGCCCGACCGACCCGGCCGGCAGCGCATATTGCCCGCCGATCACGATCCCGACGCCGACGAACCCGACGATGAGCCCGGCCCACTGGCGCGCCCCGCTGCGCTCGCTGCCTTCCAGCGCCGTCATCGCGGCCGTAATGAGCGGCTGCAACGCGGCGACGATCGCGGCGATGCCGGGCGGCAGGCCGTGCTGAATCGCGACATAGACGCAGGCCAGATAGAGAAACTGCGACAGGAAGCCGATCACCGCGTGATAGCGGAGCTTCTCCCACGTCAGGCGCCCGAGCTGCCGGTTGAGGACGATCGCCAGGCACAGCGTGACGAGCAGGAACCGCCAGAACAGCAGGTTGAACGCGCCGGCCGTCTCCGCGCCGAGCTTGGCGCCGATGAAACCGGAACTCCACGACAACACGAATACGAGCTGGAGCAGGAATAGCTGCATGGGGCGACGGCTCTCAGAAAGGTGCAGGGGACAGGCGCTGGTCTTCCAGATCCTCCGGGCGAATCGGTTCGAGCCCGAGGCGCCGGTACTGCAGTTCGGCGTCTTCCCTGAGGGCGCGCTGCAGCGCCAGCCAGTTGAAGATCGTGCGCGGGATGCCGTCGTCCGACGCGAGATGCCAGAACCCGTTGTCATCCTCCCGCGTGTACGGGCAATGAAACGACAGCACCAGCGACATGCGGCGCCCCGACTCGACCGGTTCGACGCCATGAAACAGCTTGCTGCCGTAGATGAGCAGCGCGTCGCCCGCGTTGTCCAGATTCGCGGTCTTCACATGCCGGCGTTCGCGATCGTGGCGATCGAACGTCTCCGCAGTCGATTCGTAGAACAGAAAGTTTCCGCCCTCGTAGTCGGATCGATCCGACAGCACGATGTTCAGCACGAAACTGGTGCCATCGGTGTGCCACATGCCCAGCTGTTCCTATCGGCGCGTATCTGTCGAAAGATGCCCGCGCATCTCGAACCGCATTGCAGATGCTTGGGTGTGGCTGTCAGCGGCTGAGCGACTCCATGAACCCCGAGGCGTTCGCCGCGCAAGAGCGCAGCGTGCCCGAGATTTCCGGGTTTATCGTCGAGATTTGCAGAACGCATCCGCGCCTGACGCGACGCGTCTCCGCAATCAATGCGTGGTCGAAATATGCGGGCGACGGCGAACCGACCTTCGACATGAAGTCGCCGGCCGGACAACGGTAATTGCGCGTAGCGCCGGTGCCGGCAGGCGAGCGCATGCCGGCACCGGACCGTCCGCCCACCGCCCACCGCGTTGAACGCGAGCCGGTTCATTTCGACCAGCGCTTCATCGCCCGGCTGAACGCGGAGGTATTCTTGTACCCCAGTCTCGCGGCTATCTCCTTCACCGTGTATTCCTTTTCCGACAGATATCGCGACGTCAGGTCCTGGCGGACGATATCGTACAAGGCACTGAACGACGTGCCCATTTCCTGAAGCTTTCGCTGCAGGCTCCGCATCGAAATGCCGAGTTTCTGAGACAGTTCCGCGACGTCCTGGCACGTGGGGTCCTCATACATCAGGCCGAGCAACCTCCCGATGAGGTCTGAGGGAACCCAGTGCGCCAGTTCGAATTCACGCTTGGAGCACGCTGTTTTCGCCGTTTCGAGTTCGAGTGGATGTGCGAGCGGAAGCGGGATTTCCAGCGTCAATGCACTCAATTCGAGGTAGTTCTCGTCGGCGTCGAACTCGATCGGGCAGTCGAAATATTCCGAGTAAGACTCCGCGTGTGGCGGCTCGGGATAGACAAACCCGATTTTCGAGAAATCGGGATTGCATCCGATCAGGTCGCGTATCTGTCGGCGTACCGCCGTAAATACCATGTCGGTATTGACGACGAGCAGATCGGTGCGATAGGTATAGCCGCCCACCGTGATTCTCGCGGTCTCGCCTGCCGTGGTCACCCGTATCCTGAAATAGCTGATACCGAGCAGCGGGTGCTCGAAGCCCAGGCGCAGCGCGGCGCCCAACGTCGGGCTCACCAGCATCGCGTGGCCACGCAGGCCGTACGACGTCACCGGGATCGCATGGCCGATATGCAGTCCGATCGCGCTGTTGCCGGTCGCCTCGAGCGCATTCGCAAACAGAACCATTTCCTGTGCATGCGTCACCATCGCGCCGGGTCGTTCGATGTCTGACGGAGAAATGCCGGTGCCTTTCAGCAGGACGTCGACCGAAACGCCCATGCGCTTCATCAAGTCGAGCGTGATGAAGATGGTGTGCAGTGGCGCTGGACATTGTGCAGCAGTGCGGCGAACCGCGTCGGCTACCGGCTTCATTCGATCCCTTGGATTCCTAGTTCCCCAGCAACTTCGTAAACACGACCTGACACCCGTACTCGTCCAGATCGCCACGCTTCCAGCCCAGACGCTGGTAAAAGCCATCGGCGCGCGAGCCGGGACCGGTCACGAGCGTGACCTGATCCACGCCCTTGTCCTTCATCCACGTCAGCGCACGGGCAAGCAGCTCGCGGCCGATGCCCGCGCCATGGAAGGGCGGTGCCACGAACAAGGCGGAGATGAATGGCTTTTCAGCGAAAACACCTCGCGCCCTGCGTCCTTCCTCCTCGCGTCATCGTCGCTGCGCTTGAGCGTCGAATATTTTTCGTGATTCTCGACCGTCCATACCGACTCGGCCTTCAACTTTTTGTCCCGCACCAATACATCTACAACGAAATCATTGATCGACATGAATCATTCCCCGGATAGGTGCGGCGCCTGATCGGCTGCCTGCCGTTGTCTGCCTGTTGACCGAGAATATGGGGTGCCCAATAATTCCGTCAATCGACATTACCTGAATCACTGATTCGGAAAAACCAAATCATGCCGCGCACCCTGGACGTCGACCTGCTGCGAACCTTCCACGCCGTCGCGAAGCTCGGCCGCTTCAAGGATGCGGCCGCTCATGTGAATCGCAGCCCGTCGTCGGTCACGGCGCAGATTCAAAAGCTCGAGGAAATGGTCGCGCAGCGCCTGTTTACGCGAAACAACCAGGCCGTCGAACTCACGCAGTTCGGCCACAAGCTGCTGAGCGATACCACCGAGTTTCTGCTGAGCCACGACCGGCTCGTCGAATCGCTGTCGCCGCAGATGCTGACCGGCAAGTTGCGGCTCGGCATCCCCGATTCGTACGCCGCGCACTTTATGGCGGAATTCCTGCCGCGCTTCGCCGCCGATCGGCCGTTGCTCGAACTGACGGTCGAAGCGCGCTCCAGCGAAGAGCTGCAATCGCTGTTCTCCCGCGGCCAACTGGACATCACGATCGCCGTCGTGCCGAAAACGCCGCCGCACGGCGAGCTGCTCAGCAAGACGCATCCGGTATGGGTGGCCGCGCGGACCTTCAAGTTCAATCCCGACGCGCCGCTGCCGATCGCCGTGCAATTGCAGGGCTGCCCGTACCGCGACACCGCGCTGAACGCGCTGAAGAAGGCGAAGATCCCGCACCGGATGCTGCTCGAGAGCGCCAGCTCGCCCGCGGTCGAAGCGTGTATCGCCAACGGCCTCGCGGTCGGCCTCATCGAACACGATCGCGTGTCCGGCAACCTGACGAGCCACGTCGCCGGGATCGTGCTGCCCGATCTCCCGCCGCACCTGATCACAATCCTGACGGACGACAGCAATCGCGCCGCGCTGCATCTGCGCGACGTACTGAAAAGCACGTTCAGGATCGGCCTGTGAAGACAAGGCCGGAACCGGCCTTGCATGAGAAAACGAAGATCAAGACGCCGCCGGCCCGTTGCAGGCCGGCGGCTTTCGGCATCAACCGCCGAGGTACGCCTGCTTGATCCGGTCGTTCGCGAGCAGGTTCGCGCCCGTATCGGCGAGCACCACGCGCCCCGTTTCGAGCACGTAGCCGCGATCGGCCACACCGAGCGCCTTGTTCGCGTTCTGCTCGACCAGGAACACCGTGACGCCTTCTTCGCGGATCGTGCGGATGATGTCGAAGATCTGCGCGATCACGAGCGGCGCGAGGCCGAGCGTCGGCTCGTCGAGCAGCAGCAAACGCGGCTTGCTCATCAGCGCGCGGCCGATCGCCAGCATCTGCTGCTCGCCGCCCGACATCGTGCCGGCCCGCTGCGTCGCGCGCTCCTTCAGGCGCGGAAACAGCTTGAACACGTGTTCGATCCCGTCGTCGATCTCGTGACGGCTCGCGAAGAAGCCGCCCATCTTCAGGTTCTCGAGCACCGTCAGGCTCGGGAACACGCGCCGCCCTTCCGGCGAGATCGCCATCCCCTGCCGCATGATCTGGTGCGTCGACATCGCGGTGATGTCCTTGCCCTCGAACAGCACGCGGCCCGACGAGGCGCGCGGCGTGCCGCACACGGTCATCATCAGCGTCGTCTTGCCGGCGCCGTTGCTGCCGATCAGCGTGACGATCTCGCCCTTGTTCACCTCGATCGACACGCCCGCGAGCGCCTCGACCGCGCCGTAGTGCGTATGGACCTGTTCCAGCTTCAGCATCACTCTTCCCCCAGATACGCCTTGATCACGCGCGGGTCGTTACGGACCGCTTCCGGCGTGCCGATCACGATCGGCCGACCGTGCTCCATCACGAGGATGCGGTCGGACACGCCCATCACGAGGCTCATGTCGTGTTCGATCAGCAGCACCGATACGCCGAACTCGCGACGCAGCTTGTCGATCAGGTGCTGCAGTTCGACCTTCTCCTGCGGGTTGAGGCCGGCCGCCGGCTCGTCGAGCATCAGCAGACGCGGCTCGGTGATCATGCAGCGCGCGATTTCCAGACGCCGCTGGTGCCCGTACGACAGCGTGCCCGCCGGCCGGTTGGCGACCGACGTCAGCCCCATCCGGTCGAGCCACACGGCCGCGCGTTCGAGCGCTTCCTGCTCGGCACGGCGATACGCGGGCGTCGAGAACAGGCCCGGCAGCAACCCCGCCTTCACCTTGCGGTGCTGCGCGACCAGCAGGTTCTCGACGACCGTCAGCGACTTGAACAGGCGGATGTTCTGGAACGTCCGCACGAGGCCCTTCAACGCGATCTTGTGGCTCGGCAGCCCGCCGATCGCGTGGCCGTCGAGCACGACGTCGCCGCCGGTCGGCTTGTAGAAGCCGCCGACGCAGTTGAACACCGTGGTCTTGCCCGCGCCGTTCGGCCCGATGATCGCGAACACTTCATCGCGGCGCACGTCGAAATCGATCCCGTCCACCGCGAGCAACCCGCCGAAGCGCATCTGCAGCCCGGCGACCTTCAACAGTTCTGCATTCGCACTCATTGGGGGAGCTCCACGTGGGGACGGCTCGCGGGCAACAGGCCCTGCGGACGCCACATCATCATCAACACCATCACCAGACCGAAGATCAGCATCCGGTATTCGGCGAAGCCGCGCGCGACTTCCGGCAGCACGGTCAGCAGGATCGCCGCGAGGATCACGCCGAGCTGCGAACCCATCCCGCCGAGCACGACGATCGCGAGGATCAGCGCCGATTCGATGAAGGTGAACGATTCAGGATTCACGAGGCCCTGGCGCGCCGCGAAGAACGCGCCGCCGATGCCCGCGAACGCCGCGCCGAGCGTGAACGCCGACAGCTTGATGCGCGTCGGGTTCAGGCCCAGCGACCGGCACGCGATCTCGTCGTCGCGCAGCGCTTCCCACGCACGGCCCATCGGCATGCGGATCAGGCGGCTCGTGACGAACAGCGTGAAGCCGACCAGCACGAGCGCGAGCAGGTACAGGAAGATCACCACGTGGTCGCCGCTGTATTCCAGCCCGATCAGTTCGTGGAACGTCTTCGCCCCTTCGACGCTCGCGCTGCGCGCCATCTCGTAGCCGAACACGGTCGGCTTCGGGATGCCCGAGATGCCGTCCGGGCCGCCCGTGAGGCTCGTCAGGTTGTTCGCGAGCAGGCGGATGATTTCGCCGAAGCCGAGCGTGACGATCGCGAGATAGTCGCCGCGCAGCCGCAGCACCGGGAAGCCGAGCAGGAAGCCGAACGTCGCGGCCGCGATCGCGGCGAGCGGCAGACATTCCCAGAACGACAGCCCGAAGTACTGGTTCAGCATCGCATACGTATAGCCGCCGACCGCGTAGAACCCGACATAGCCGAGATCCAGCAACCCCGCGAAACCGACCACGATGTTCAGCCCGAGGCCAAGGATCACGTAGATCAGCGCTAGCGTCGCGATGTCCACCGCGCCGCGCGAGCCGAAGAACGGCCACACGAGCCCGACCGCGAGCAGCACCCATACGATCACGCGCTGCTGCTGCGCGCCCATCGCGGGCATCGCCGGCAGCTTCACCGCCGATTTCGCGCGCACGAGCCACGGCTTGAACAGCTGGAACAGGAACACGGCCGCGACCGCGATCCACACCGGCCGCCAGTGCGGCGTAAGCACCACCTGATAGCCGTCGAGCTGCAGCTGCAGGCCGAGCACGGGGATCGTGAGAATCGCCGTCAGGAACGCGGCGGCCACGGCATTTTTCAGCGCCTGGCCGATCGATGCGTCGGCGGCCGGGCGGCGAACGGAAATGACTGTACTCATCTGCGTCTCCCTCAAACCTTTTCGATGTCCGACTTGCCGAGCAGGCCGGTCGGGCGGAAGAGCAGGATCAGCACGAGCAGGCCGAACGCGACGACGTCCTTGTACTCGGCCGGCATGTAGCCTGCGGCGAAGGTTTCCGCGAGGCCGAGCAGCACACCGCCGAGCATCGCGCCCGGGATGCTGCCGATCCCGCCGAGCACCGCGGCGGTAAACGCCTTGATGCCCGCGACGAAGCCGATATACGGGTTCAGCTTGCCGATCGTCAGCCCGATCAGCACGCCGCCGACGGCGGCCAGCATCGCGCCGAGCACGAACGTGAACGAGATCACGCGGTTCGTGTCGATGCCGAGCAGGTTCGCCATCTTCATGTCCTCGGCGCATGCGCGGCACGCACGGCCCATCCGCGAATGCCCGATGAACAGCGTGAGCGCGATCATCAGCACGACCGTCACGCAGACGATCATCAGCCGCGAATACGGGATGGTCACGTCGAAGTCGCCGCCGAGATGGATGTCGAACGCGCCGGAGATCAGCACCGGCACCGACACGTCGCGCGCGCCCTGGCCGATCTGCACGTAGTTCTGCAGGAAGATCGACATGCCGATCGCGGAGATCAGCGGCACGAGGCGCGGGCCGCCGCGCAGCGGCCGATACGCGACCCGCTCGACCGCGAAGCCGTACAGCCCGGTGACGATCACCGACACGATCAGTGCGGCGCCGAGCACGAGCGGCAGCGGATAGCCGGCGGAGATGCCGATGGCCGTGAGGGTCACGAGGCCCACGTACGCGCCGATCATGTAGATCTCGCCGTGGGCGAAGTTGATCATGCCGATGATGCCGTAGACCATCGAATAGCCGATGGCGATCAGCGCATAGATCGCACCCAGCGTCAGGCCGTTGACCAGCTGCTGGGCGAATTGAGGAAAGAAGTCAGTCATGTGCGGGAAGCTCCCGTTGGCGCTGTGTCACGTACCGCGCCGGATCACGGCATTCGGCCGCGCGCAACGCACGGTGTCGTCTCGGGCCGCCTGCCGGCCGCGCACTGGGGACATGCGCGGCGCGAATGCACACCCGCCCCGTCCGGGTCTCGGACAGGGCGGATGCGTGGGCGGGTACTCCGTATTACTTGGCGGCGGTCTTCGTCGCGTCCTTGTGCCACGTGTAGACGACGAACTTGAACGCCTTCAGGTCGCCCTGGGCGTCATACGCGACCTTGCCGATCGGCGTGTCGAACGTCGTCTTGTGCATGTACGCGGCGACCTTGGTCGGGTCGGTCGACTTCGCGCCGGCGATCGCGTCGGCGATGATCTTCACCGCGGCGTACGACGGCATCTGGAACGGGCCGTTCGGATCGCGCTTCTTGTCCGCGAATGCCTTCACGAGCGCCGCGTTGGCCGGATCGGCCGAGAAGTCGGCCGGCAGCGTGACGAGCATGCCTTCCGAGGCCGGGCCGGCGATCGCCGTCACGTCCTTGTTGCCCACGCCTTCAGGCCCCATGAACGTGGCCTTCACGCCCTGCTCGCGCGCCTGGCGCAGCAGCAGGCCCATTTCCGGGTGGTAGCCGCCGAAGTAGACGAAATCGACGCCTTGCGACTTCAGCTTCGTGATGATCGCCGAGTAGTCCGAATCGCCGGCGTTGATGCCTTCGAACAGCACGACCGGGATCTTCGCGGCTTCGAGGTCCTTCTTCACCGACGACGCGATGCCCTGGCCGTACGACTGCTTGTCGTGCAGCACCGCGACCTTCTTCGGCTTCACGTTGTTGATGATGAAGTGTGCGGCAGCCGGGCCTTGCTGGTCGTCACGGCCGATCGTGCGGAAGATGAAGTGACGCTTCTTGCCTTCCGTCAGCTGCGGCGCGGTGGCCGACGGCGTGACCATCACGATGCCTTCGTTCTCGTAGATGTCGGAGGCGGGAATCGTCGAACCCGAGCACACGTGGCCGATCACGTACTTGATCTTCTGGCTGACGATCTTGTTGGCGACGGCGACGGCCTGCTTCGGTTCGCATGCGTCGTCCATCATCACGACTTCGAACTTGTTGCCGCCCGCACCGCCTGCTGCGTTGACCTGCTCGATCGCGGTCAGCGCGCCGGCCTTCACCATGTCGCCGTATTGGGCGACCGAGCCGCTCATCGGACCAGCGATGGCGATCTTCACGGTTTCCGCTTGCGCGGTGGCGGCGCCGGCGGCGAACAGCACGGCGGCGACGGAAATGGACGTAAGACGGGACAGCGTCATCTGGGAGCTCCTCGATGTTGTTTAGTCATACGGGCAAAGGCGGCATGACTTGCGCAATCGAACAGCACCCGGGGCGAGGACATGGGACACGCCCGAGACACATAGAAGACGGAACTCCGGCGGAATGTTGCGTAGCGGGGCCCGGCTCTTGCAGTCCCCGAAGGGGACGTCTGGTTCGGAAAGACATCGTGATGCGTCTTGCATTGCGCAAGCGTTTCGCCTGCCCCGCTTGCCAAACCGCTTGATCGGAGGGATGGTCCGACAGCCGTTGGCAAGGCAGTCGAAATTATATGGGCGTTTTTAAATCGTCTGTCAAAAATGCCGGTCGACTGAGGGAAAACACGTAGGGATGGGGTGACAGTCGGTAGCAATGACGGCGCAACCTTGGGGGCTGTGGGGTGCTTGCCGGGAGTGCAATCTGGTTGCTATTGGTGGGGGTTTGGGGGTGCTGTGCCTTGCCGGGGTTGGAATTGGGTGATAGGCGATCTTGCGCGGCCTGTGGCGGATCGGCAAAGGGTCGCATCGCCGCTCTTCAATCAGTTGATGATTGATTTGGTGGGCACCATTGCAGTGCGTTGGGTGGAGTCGCTCAAGCCTTCTGTTCGCCGACGGTTTTCGTCACTCGGAAAGGTGGTCGTTATTAATATGAAATAATACGAATTCGCCTCTGCAATCCAGCCAGCCTTCCTGTGAGTCGCGTTCGCCGCGCTTCGCAGTCGCTTCAGGGTCAGTTCAACGCCCGCTCGTCGCCTAGTCGCCAGCCAGTGATCTGCCGTTTTTTTCATTGCACATCACCTGATTGGGATCGCTGATGAATCATCCGTTTCGCTTTTCTTCCGCCGCCGCGATCGCGTGCGCGCTTTCTGTTTCCACCGCCAATGCGTCCGGCCGCGATACGCTGACCGATCGGTCGGCTGGTGCGAATGTCTTTCGTTCCGAGCGGCGTGCTGCCACTCGCGATGATGGGCACACGGCACGTATGAACCGCCGCCGCATGCAGTACGCCGCGCCCGTGGAGCGTAGTCCGTTCGATACGCCGGATACGCGGCCATTGCGTGTGGCAGGCGATACGCTTGTGGCACCGCCGCCTTCGTCGGAGCACGAACCCGAATTGGTATTGCCCGCGAATCGCGTCGCGCTCGGCGCGGGTGGTAGCGATAGTTTTGGCCGTGCGTTGCCCGGATATGAGCAACGCGAGCAGAACTGGAATGAATACCTGCGGGCTAACGGCTCGCGGCCGGCGGGTAGTGGCGGATCGTATGCGGCGCAGCGACCGTACGATGCGCCGCGCGGTCCGCACGGTGCGCCGAATCCGTTCGATCCGTCCGTGCCGCAGCCGGAGACGCGGACGTTCTATGACAACGGCGCGGGCACGCATTGCACGGCTACTGGCGGTGCGGGGACGTCGCGGTCGTCCTGCAATATCGCGTGGTGATGCGTCGGGGCGGGTGGTAGCGGCAGCCCTGCCCAACGCGCTGCGCGAGTTCGCGCAGCGCGGCCGCGTCTTGCTGCGTTGCCTTTTACAACTGCGTGATGATCAGCCTGCCGGGCTCAATCAGGATCTGTGCCTTGCGGCCCGGTACGAAACACGCATCGGTGACCAGCCACATTCCACCAATCTTCATGTACGGAAAGAACTTTTCCGGCCTGGGTTCCATCCTTTTCGGGGAACCCCACATTTCCTGGATCGCGACGAAACGTTCCGTCTTCGGTGGTCGTGCTTTATGATTCGGCTTAGCCATGGGCAACTCCTTGAAAGTTGGCTGTGGTTAGCGGGTCGTGAGTGTTGGTAGCACTTGCGGCCCGCGCTTGTTTACTGCGGCGTTTTGATGGTTCGGATTCCTCCTTTTATGACAATCGGTGGATACGATGCCTCGATAGAGAATCGGCGCGTGTGGCACATCCATTCGCGCGCACGGCGTGCACGCAATCATCATCAGTTGGACATTGCCTATTAGACCATTACCGACGCATATTGGGCTGCACGTTAGCCATTGGGTATAGGCAAGCGACTTGGTCAGTTCTCGGTTTATTGCGCGCTTCGATGCCAATGGGGAGCGAATCGACGCTAGCGCGATCCGGCCCTGACACGACTGATCAGAACGTGACGATTTGAAACGGTTCGACCTTGGCCACACGCGGCGTATAGCCGCTACCGGTATGGCGGTGAGCCTGCGCTTCCTCTAACGCGAACGCGCCTAGCGGTTGCCGTGGTCATTACGATGGCATCCGCATTAGACATTCGTGCAGACGCTTAATCAACTCCGGGTTGTCGGTGCAATCGATAGGCCGGGTGTTGTCGAGTGCCGGGACGTTCGAACTTATCCACTTCTGGGCCGACTTCGGACCGGCAACCCAGTAGATCGTATAAGCAAGATCAAGCTGCTCATTTAGATCCTTGGCGAGATCTCGGATCTCCGGCAAATCCTTGTATTTCGCGAAGAGATCGGAGAATTTTTTCCAGACATCATCGCCAGCATAGTGCTGTTCGAGCCGAATCAACAGAGCACCCCCAAAAGAGATTAGATCGTCATCCTCGAGATCACGCGCCGGCGGCACGGCACTCCACCATCGCAATTCTGGCTGGCTCAGCCTCCCGCATGTGAGTGCATGTGTAGTTGCTCTCGATGTCTTGGATCTGCGTCGATACCAGTCGTCCACCCGTATCGTAGCGGTAAGAAAGCTCCATACTCGGTGTGCCAGTCGCCGCGCGGTACGGAATCTTCTTCGGCAACAGCGCGCAATTGTTGCGGTAAGCAGATGGCCGCTGTACCGCGTGTAGTCGTCCACCGCATCCTTCGCGTGTGCGATTCCGAATCAGTCGAATCGATTACGATCCGCGCCAATCCAGAAACGCGCTCACGGTAGTTTTCGCGCCGGCTTATTCGTGGACGCTTTTTGCCAGGCGAGCAATATTCCCGCCTCTCCGCAAGCGTTGTTGACTTCGGGCAAAGCCGTCGCATCGACCGACCAAAGCCACATGCCATTTGAAATACTTCCCAACGATCCGCGAGAAGAATTAGATCCGATCCATTCCTTCAACGAAAGATCATTGATACGAATCTCCAGGTGCTCCCCATTGAGAACATTCAGGGGATAAACCATCCTGAGTTTTGCTCCTTCGTAGCTCGCCGAACCGGGAAACCTATTAGGAAGCTCCCTGGTGAATAGAGACGTATTTTCAAAAGGAAAAATTCTAACCAGATTAACACCAGTCGAATATTTGTATGCAATCGACGAATTTTCCGCACCGTAAGCGATCGCGTATTTAAAGCTCACATGAGTCGCAATATTTTTTATAAACTCCTCTACCTCCCCACTTACCTCGTCAATTGACTTCCCTATCTGGACATCCACAAATGATAGCCCCTCAAATTCCGGAACATTGTGACCAAATGAAATAACTGGGACGCCACCTTTTTCCTCGTCGTTATATACCTGGAATGCAGCGACCTCTCCAGTCGAAATCCTGCCTCTTAAGTCAGCGAGAGACACCTCACGATCATCGACAAATCTCTCTCCGTTCCGGACAACGAATTCCAATAAAGATGCCTTATTCGCCTCTCCACCAAATTGAAGAAAGAGGTTTTCAGCCGTTGACAGAGCGGACGCCGCCTGAGTCGGATCGGTTCCGTAAATTGCGATTCCAGTGCTCATCTCTTCTCAGACTCCTGATACTGAGGCTAGAACAATTTTCGTCCAGGTCTTAGTTGGAAAATTCCGGCTCTTGAGGCTCTGATGCATCTGGCCCAGTAGTTCCGAGGAAGAATCGAATCCGAATTAGCTGTCGTACTTCCCCGCTACGAGCGGTTTGTCTTTCGCACATCCCCAAGGATCATCTCGAAGATACATCGCTTGCCGGCACACCGTGTGGCAAGTTCGTTCATCTCAAATTTGTCCACCACCTGCAAGTAGACCCTTGCGCCGAAGGCATCGTCTGGAAGCGGATCAAAAATGAGGTAATTTGTATACGGCACGGCACCCCGATCGACGTTTTCGGCTCGTCATTGACTCACCCCTTCATCGTACGACCTAGACCAAACCAACGTTTGGCTACGGGAAGTCAGTGAGTCAACAGTCGGCATGCTCGCTCCTTGAGTATTCGACGAGCACTCTCCTACAGTTACATTTCAAGCCACATGAAATCCCAATGCACCACCGTCGCCTACCTCAAACATAACCTACTGGTTGCCTATGACAGCGTTCCAGGCCCGCTCAAAATCTTCTTGTTTAATTTCGTCTTTTAACGAAATCTCAAGATCACCCCTCACCCCATCAAAAAGCAAAAATCCTATATCAGCACTCCAATCCTGTATAGATGAAGATGCGCGCGCCACTCCATTAGCAGGACAATTAATCTGACGCGTAGCGACACCGTCGATAAATTCCGTAAAAATCTCTCCGGAGCCGCACGGAAACTCTGTCACAGAGTGAAAATACTCTTTTTTCATGAGCAATTCCATTCACTTATTTTTGTAGCATCCAAAATATCAAGCGACCAAAAATCACCTACACTGCGGTCGACTCGAACGTCAGCCTCACGAATCGATCCACGAAATCTGGTTTACTCCGCATTGATACCCCCCTCCACTCATTATCCCGGTTCGGATTGGCGTTGCATCGGATACCCGGATCGGAGAACCTGGCTTCTTTGAGTATCGACCATCAACAAATAATCTTAAATCTCGATCGCAAGTTATCGCCGAGGGTCGCAGAAATCATCTTTTTCGCGATAGCAATTAATAGCAAAGAAAACATCCGAAACAGTCGTCACCGGATTTCGCTTCCGATCGGAATTAACTATATCTCAAAACGTTTCCATATCAAATAGCTGCCGCACATCCCTATTTCTTGCGATCTTTGGCAAATATGTCCCCGGAACGACATCTTCGAGTTCATCACTTCCTTCCAGAAAGAGAATTTCCGCATGCCGAGGATCAGCCGCCCAAGCATTTTAATTAATAAACACAGCCGAATTCCAATTTAGACCATCCAGCTCATTAATCAAGCCCCGGATTAAATTATAAGTTTTCGTGAAAATCTCTCAAATCAACGACAACCCGTTTCACCGTGCAGGCATTCCAACTGTCAACACTCTTTGCGAGGTAGTCGAGGCGACATAAAACTCCGCCCGCTCGATGGTCAATGAGATCGATCGAGTCATACTGCTCACCGTTCCGTAATGCCGATCTCGCCGCTTGACCACGGCACTCGCCGCGGCGAATCATCTCTTTATTAGCGGCTACTCTTTGGCGGTTCCCAATATTTCGCCCCCTGAGCACTCGTTAGCCTCTCCAAAAAATCTCCCAACGAATCCGCTACTCGTGGCCAATCACATCTATTATCCAGAGGCAAACTTACGTAGACGGAACCCGTGAAATCCATCAACAACAGATCCGAATCCCCATAAAATCGAGCAAAGACAATATCACCATCTACAAATTCTCGACCCCTTATTTTTCTTTTCTTTCCAGTCTCGTCAACTGCTTTCTGAGGCGAAAATATTTCAACTCCCCATTGCGCGCACTCATCATCCTTGAACAAATCTGCCCGCTCAGAGACTATCCAAAACTGCATAAGTTCATGCGCAGAATCCGGAATGCCGTCAATCACCACATCACTAGCAACTCCGTCAGAAAAACAAGACCTCAATAGAAACGGACATTCCCGCGAGAAATGGATGGCCTTTCGCGCAGCAGACCAATCCACCTTCATTTCCTCGATAACGGCATCTAAATTTCTCATAGTCCGCCAATATCTCTCCAGAATGAATTGAAAATTTCTTGATGTGTTTGCCGATGAACCGGTATCAATCCGATCGGATCTTGATTGATGAAGCGCCCAATATCAGAATTGTAAAACCGGAAAGTGTTGTAGTGGAGCCCGGTCTCGCGATCTAGATACCGCCCCCCCCTGGAAGCGCAGACCCTGTGGCTGCGGTTCGTGGGTCGGCGTTGGCGCAACCACCATCACTTCGCCCCAAGACTGGGTCCACCTTTGCGGTGCCCATGCGATCCACTCCTCCTGTACTGCATTGCCTCATACTTTATAGCGGGCCAGCCAGACCAGTTCGCCGTCAGTACCAGTGGCAAGCCCGAGCGCCGTTACGGAAATAGTAGACAACGTCTCGTGCATCAGCATAGTTCGCCGCCGCCACACCCTGGTCAATCTGTGCGAGCGACACATAGCATCCGAGTCATAGAATCGGCGAGCATTGCAAAAAAGATTAAAGGTTTAAAATTCAATTCCTAAATTCATCATTTTCACGATAATAATTTATTTCATCAACAAACCACTTTACACCCTCACCCCTATCGACCTTATTCTTTAAAATGCAGTCCAATTGATTCACCAACATCCAGCATCTCAAGCCGTACTGTTCAACCGACTTCGGCATCTCCACATCCTCGGCATCGAGATAAATTTCATCATCATCCAGATCTTGGATGTAATTCCATGGAATGTAGAAAAATTTTGTCTCTTCCGGACTGTCTTTCCAAGAATCCAGGTTTGCATAAATCCAGTCTTTTCCCGGAAACGATGGAATGTGTTCAAGCAACTCAACGAGAGAATTATAAATTTTCACAACCTCCTCCACCTTGGCCATCTACAGCAGCAACACCCCCCGCTTTTCGCCCGCCGCACCCCTTCGCGTGATATTCACGATGCCTTGAATTGTGATCCGACAAGGGAACTGGGAATGGCAGACCACACTTTTCATCCATTAATTTATATTAAATTCAACTTATTCAAATAAATATCCGAATTATCCTTATACCTATCACCCTTACCCTTCATACCTTCAAAAAATTCAACTGCAAGCCGCCTCATTTCAGAGACAAACTCTGACCGATCCACAACCACCTTCACAGTTTCATAAACGGTCACGGCAACAACCACCTTACTCCCCTGAACACCAAAGCTTATTTCAATAGGCTGATCTGGAAAGTAAGTTTTAAACCCCTCCCCTCTAGCAACACACATTACACCTTCTGCCAAATACGCCCACAATTGATCCACATAATCCCACATTTCCTTATTAAGAATCTCAACCCCATTTATAGAAAGCTCAATAGCCCCCTCAATGTAATCAGGATCTGGAATTTTTCCATTGAAATCGTAAAAATTTACAAATTTCTTCTTAACCCTGAGATAAGTCTTTGCAACTATCATTCCATCTACTCTTTATAGAATTGGCCAACTCTGCCGTTATTCAAGCCAAGCACATAATCAGCACCATCGTATGTGCCTTTTATCTGATACATGCCCTGAGCACCCTTCGCCTCTAGCACGCCGCTATTTTGCTTCATGACACTGCCAATAGCATCACTGACATCATCAATAGACATCTTCGAATCGAAGAAACTTTGCTTGGCTTTAACCGATCCATCCCAATACTCTGGGTGATGACGCTCCAGTATGTGTTTCATTCCGCTCTTCTCCAACTTGAAAGTCTCGGAGCCAAAACGGAAATTACGGCCTCGGAAATCTTTCAAATCGTTGACGACTTTCTGCGGACGCGCAGCCTTTGTGGGTCCGCATGACAATCCCCAAGGATCGACCCATGAGATGGGATTCGGTGCGTATTGATAGAGATTGATCCCGCCGACCAAACCAATCGGGTCTGGACTAATGAACCGTCCGATATCGGGATCGTAGTACCGAAACAGGTTGTAGTGCAGCCCTGTCTCCCGGTCCAGATACTCGCCCTGGAAACGCAGGTTCTGTGGTTTTGGCACATGGGCAGACGTCGGCGTTGCTTCCTGCACCGCGCCCCAAGCCGGTATGGAGCGCTGCGGAGCCCGCGCGATCCACTCCTCTTGCACGGCGTTGCCCCAAACCTTGTAGCGGGCCTGCCATATCAATTCGCCGTCGGCGTCGGTCAGTTCCTCCGGCAGCCCCGAAACGTCGTTGTGGAAATAGTAGACCGCATCACGTGCATTGGCATCGTTAGCAGCCGGCAGGCCTTGGTCGATCCGCGCAAGCGGCACATAGCTGTTGGCCTCGTACAAGTACGTCAGCGCTTCCTCACCCTGACGGTCGTGATACGTCTCCTGCACGAGCCGCATACCGTCCCACAGGAAGTCCGTACTCGCGTAACTGCCATTGAGCTTGCGAATCCGCCGACCAAACGCGTCGTATTCGAAATGTGTCGTCGCGATGCCAAGACGATCCTTAGTCACGACGGTCTTCAGTTGACTCCAATCGTCGTATCCAAGAACCAGTTCTTTGGCAGGCCCGTGCCCACTCAGCTTGCGAACAAGCCGCCCATACGCGTCATACTCGAAGCGCTTGTCCTCGAACATCTTGAGCCGGTTGTGTTCGACGTACCCGCCCGGGTGATCGCTCGACACCAGGTTAGCTGCCGCATCCCAGCGAAACACCTCCGACGGCAATCCCGGCCCCACCGCCTGTTCAATCCGACCAGTCGGGTCATACCGATAGTTCGTCGTGCCATAACGCTGATCGCGCTTCTGGATCACATCGCCCGCTGCATCGTATTGCCACTGCTTCGCAAGCAGATCATCAGCCGCATGGCCACGCTGCGCAGCGTGCCGCGCGCGACGGCCTACCGCGTCGTATCCAAAATGACTGGTCAGCTTGCCCTGCGTTCGCAGCACCTCCCGATGCAAATCATCGCGTTCCATGTCGGCGACCGCAGCACCGTCAACGCGAATCTGGTGCACATGTCCCGACCCGTAATGCAGCCAGTCGATCGTGCGCTCGCCGGAGATCGTGGTGCTGACGCGATTGCCGAGTTCATCGTAGGTATGCGCGAGCCAGCCGGTCGGCGTGTATTCCTCGAGAACCGCCCCACGAGCGTCGTATTTCAAACTGACCCGATTCTTCAGCGACGGGCCACGAGCAGCCAGCGTGTACAACTCGGCAGATGCGATTCGGCTCGCCTTGTCGTACAGGTATTCACAACGCTCGTGCGTAGCTTGCTTCGCCGTCAGTCGACCGATCGCGTCGCGCTCGTATCGTGTCTCGATCTGTCCATCCCGGACGCTCGTGCCTTGGCCGCACACGTCATATTCGTACGTACGCTTGTGACCATCGAGGCCGATCTGCGCAGCAACCAGATCGCGACGGTCATACTGAAAGCGATAAGTCTCGCGATTCTCGTTGGTCAAACTCGCCAACCGGAACGCATCGTCGTACCCGAACCGCACAACTCGATCAGCCGCATCCGTCCGTGATACCAGCAATCCACGCGGATTGAGTTCATAGCGCGTGCTGCGCTGATTCGCATCGACAACTTCGACGAGCCGTCCGGCCGCATCGTATCGAAACATCTGACGCGCGCCATCAGCCGTTCCGATCCCCGTGACGCGCCCCATCGCATCCGTTTCATAGACGGTAGACTGGCCCATCGCGTCGGTCACGCGCGCAAGCGTACCTCGCGCATCGTATGCAAACCGCGTGACCTTGCCTGAACAATCCGTGTACGAGGTCAGTTGCGCACGGCCATTCCATTCGAGGAACTTGTAACCGCCCCGCGCATCGCGGATCGTATGCACCAACCCGCGCTCATCCCGGTAATACTCGGTCGCAAAGCCCGCAGGATCGCGCGTCATCGTGAGGTTGCCGCGATCGTCGTAGCGGTAGATCCAGCGCGAGTTGGCCGGATCGGTTTCCGCGACAGGCAGATCGTAGTGCCCGTTCCACTCGGTGCGCTCGACCTGGCCCAATGCATCGATACGCTGCGTCTGCCGCCCGCGCTCGTCATATTCGAAGCGGGTCGTGTTCCCTGCCGGGTCGGTCGTACTGACCAACTGCCGCATCGCGTTCCATTCGAGCTGCCACACGTGGCCTTCGGCATCCGTATGACTCGTCGGCTGCTGATCCTCGTTCCACGTCCACTGCGTCACGCGACCGATCTGGTCGGTAATCGTCACCGTGCGCCCGGCGAGGTCCGCATTGAACGTGTACGCTTCGCCGTCGTTGGTCCAGTGGCGCACGACACGCGCGTTGCGACCAACGCCATCCCACGCATAAAAACACTGCAAGCCGCCGCGCAACGTGTGCTGAACCATCAATCCACGCTCGTACGCAAAGCGCCGCGCGGTGTGGCCGCTGCGGTCGGTAACAGCAACCAGCTCGCCAGCATCGTTGTACGCGTAACGCACCAGCGTATCGGGTTGCTCACCGTCCACACCACGGGTCAGCTCGATCGCGGCAATGCGTCGAGCGTGCGATTTATCGTAGACGAGCGTCAGCATGCGACCAGCGCTGTCATGCAGCCGAGCAGGCCGCACAACCTCACCGGCCGCTTCCTGCTCCACCTCGATCCAGTTACCGTTGCGATCCTCGATACGCCACAGCTTGAGCGCCTCGCTGTCCGCATCGCTACGAGCACGACCGAAATCGCGATACACACCATCGACCGTCTCGACCACATAGTGGCCACCCGCGGTGCAGATCAGGTAAATGCCTTCAGGCACGCTGAAATGGCTCTCACCCGGCGACACAGCCGGGAACACGATATCGCGTCCCTGCTCGTCCCAGTAAGTGATCGACTCAACCTCGCCGCGTTCACGCGCAAGCCACAGCTCAACGCTGATCGGCACGCTCCATCCCGTCCCGAACAGGCTGTCGGCACGATCATCGAGGCTGCTATAGAAACGCTGCCACACGATCGGCAGCGGCCCGGGCAACGCAAAATCGGTGTCGTCCGTGCCGTCGAGAACCTTGCTGCCGGTAATGACGTTGACCGGATGCCCTGCCGACGGCTTCGCCAGACTACCCAGCCAGGTACCGAACACACTCGCCGCAAAATTCACCGCAAGACACGGCACCTTGCTCTTCAGGAACTGCCCCCAACTCATCTTCCCGCGCCCGCAAACCGCGAGCGCAATGCCGAGCGCCGCCCCCAGCCACCCGAGCCGGGTAGCCGACTTCACGTCCCGCACCCGCTGCGTCCCGCCGCCGATAAAAACGTTATCCGAACCCTCGGCAATCGTCCCGTCGCAAGTCGTCTTGTCCCCGACCCGCGCAGCCGGCTGATCGTTGATATAAACGCTCCCCGACCCATCGGCAATCATCTGCGGCCCGGGATGATCGGTACACGCAACGGTATCGAGATCGCCCGGCTTCGCCGCCCGCGCCGCCGGCTCGTTGTTGACGTAAACGTTCCCCGATCCGCTCGCGATCTTGCCTTTGATCACGGGCGGCACCATCGAATTGGCCAGTGCCTTCGCGCCGTCGTCGATGGCGTCGTTCATCCCGCTCGCTTCCATCAGCGCGCCCGAGCCAACGGCCACGCCGACACCGATCGCAATGACGAGCGGCGTCGCCAACCCGGCCGTGCCGATCTCGAGCAATGCCAGGCCGGCGAACACCAGCCCCTCCATGGCCTCCGCCACCAACATGCCCACGACGGCGCCACCGACCACCGACCCGACCGTGCCGACCAGCTCACCCAATAACGACGTGTGCTGGATCGGATCTTTGAAGCGAGCGGCCGCGAAGTTCTCCGCGCTCACGACGCGTCACCCGGCCCGAGCAGGGTCGGTCGCGCCACGCGCGGCTGGAAGCTGGCCAGCATGCGGTCGGCGATCGCCTGCTGCTCGTCGGTCAGCGGCGCCGCGCTGGTCAACGTCATCACCAGCACGCGGCCGGCGTCGTCCGACGGAAACATGGTCTGCATCTGATGCCAGAGCCGGCCGTCCCGCTCGTGCGTGGAGTCGATCTGGACGCCCGCGCGCCCGGCGACGGTCACGGGCCGGCGCGCCTTCTCGGTGAGCATCCTGGCATCGCGCGACGCCACATCCCATTCGCGCGCGACGAACGCGTCGAGATTCTCCCCGTCGCGCAACCGCCCGCGGGCGATCACGAGATTGAGGCCGCCGGGGCCGGCGTTCATCACGAGAATGTTGACCGTACGGTCGAGCGCCGCGTCCGGCAGTTCGAAGGTGCCTTCGTGGATTGCGTAGTGCATGGCTGGTTTCGTTCGTATTATTTGTTGAGATCGATGCGCTGGCCGTTGACCATCACGCCGTCGTCGGTCATCAGGATCACGGAGCCCTTGTGCTCGAGGCGAATGCCTTCCGGCGCAAGCGAAATCGAGCTGTCCATCACCTTCAGCAGGATGCCGCGCTCGGCGATGTGCACCTGCGTGCCGCCGCCCCCATCCTTGGCCGGCGTCATCACCTCGACGGTGGTCGCGGTCGTACTGCGCTTCTCGGAAATCGTCTCGGTCAGGTTGCCCTGCGGAATCTGCTTCTCTTCGCTGCCGGTGGCCACCAGCACGGTACGCATCGGCCCCAGCACCTTGTGCGTCTCGTTGTTCTCGACGACGGTGTTCATGTCCTTCTGCGCGTGCATGAAGAATTCCTGCATGCCGTTCGTGTCGGTCATGCGGATCTCGTTCGACCCCTGCCCCTTGTGCGTCTGGCTCTTGATCCCCATCGTCTGGCCGGCCGCACCATGATACGGGTTGCCTTGCTCGCCGTTGAACACGCGGCCGACGATCACCGGGTTGTCCGGATCGCCCTGGTTGAACGCGACGAGCACTTCCTGCTTGATCCGCGGAATCGCGGCCGCGCCCCAGCCGTCGCCCGCCCACGGTTGCGACACGCGCACCCACATCGAGTCGGATCCGTCCTTCTTGCCGCGCCGGTCCCAAGGAAAGTGCACCTTCACCGCGCTGCCGTTGGTATAGATTTCCTCGCCCTTCGGCCCGACGACGATCGCCGACTGCGTGCCATGAATCACCGGCTTCGGCGTGCCGCGCGTCGCGCGATACGGCACCTTCTTCGGCAGCAGCGCGAAGCTGTTGCGGTACGGCAGCTTCGCGCTGTGCTGCGTGTAGTCGTTCACCGCCTCGTGACGCACCTGCAGGATCACGTATTCCTGGTTGTTCTCGAGCACCGGGTGATTCGCCACGGTGACGGCGCCCGCCGTGGTCATGCGCCACGCGTAGCCGCCGCCGGTATAGCGGTGGGCCTGCGCCTCCTCGGCCTCCATCGCGAAACGGGCGTAGCGGTTGCCGTCGTCGCCGTGGTCGTACAGCGACTGGTGCTCGAACCGCTCGGTCGCGTCGAGCCGCGCGTGCTTGAGGTTCTGCGGCCCGGCCTCCACCAGCATCAGCGGCGACGACGGGTTCTGGTGGTTGAAGTCGCGGAACGTGACCTTGCCGACGCCAAAGCGCCGGCCTTCGTGCAGTTGGTCGATCCCGCTGTCCTCACTTGCCTCGGTGGCCGCGAACGGCACCGTTGCGAGCCCGTCGATCGGGCGGAACAGCAGGTTCGAATCGCCGATCACCAGAATGTGCTTGTCCTTCTCGTAGCGGTGCGTCCACACGAGCCCCTCCTGCTCCATCAGCCGCGCGCAGAAGTTGTAGTAGCTCTCCTGGTACATCACGACATACTCGAGCGGCTTCTGGCTCGTCCGGATATCGAACACGAAGTCGGAAAACCCGTGCTCCTGGAAAATCTCGGTGAGGATGTCCTGCGCGGTCTTGTTCTGGAAGATCCGGCAGTCGGTCGAGCGCGTCAGGAACCAGAACCACGGCACCGCCGTCAGGTGATACTGCGTGACGTTGCCGGGATTGCCGGCCCGGTCGAACGACGCCACGTAGCCGTCGAAGTAACGGTCGTTGTCGGCGGCACCCGATGCGACGACGCGCTCGAGCGTCGAGAGGCGCGCCTGCTGGTCGAACCGGATCTTGACCTGCTGGCCGATCAGGTCCTCGGGGCGAAGATCGTGGCGATGGGACAGCAGGTCGAGGTGGATCTCGGGCAACCGGTTCACGTACTCGTCGACGACGGCGGCGCTGACCAGCAGCACGTCCGGGCCGAGCGGCGTATCGAGCGTCACGTAGCGGTTGAGCTGGGTCAGGCGCGCGGGGTTGGCGGCGCCGTTGATCGCCTCGGCGATCGCGCCGGGCGTCTTGTCCATCAGCGAGAAGCCGGTCTGCGCGAGCTGCATCGCGCGCTGGACGGTGTCGACGTGCCCGGCCAGGCCCGCGAGCGGCCCGAGGCTGCCGGCGACACTCGACGCAACCGGGCCAGCCAGGCCGCCGAGCGCGCTCAAAGAGCCCAGCCCGCCGCCGCCCAAACCATTGGGAATACCCCCGTTCGGAGCGAAACTCATTCTTGTTCCTTGCGTATGATCTCAGGTTCCGTAGGCCGGCGGGCCGGCCCCAAAGCCCCGATAATGTAGGACAAATTCCGACAGCGCGAAAGTCACTCGCAAACGTTTCCATTCGAGCCCTGAAAACCGGGAACCCAGGCTGGCAGCGGGATTCCGGGGCAGGATCGCCCTCGGCAAACAAATGGAGAGGAAGTATTCAAAGAGCCGGCGGAGCGATTTCGTCCGGGCAAGTGACAGCACCGGCTCGAATGCGTCGAACGACACCATCCGGTCGTCGAAGACTGCTTCACCCGGTAATGCGCCACGTCGACATGACAAGGGCATGACGATCGGCTGCTTGCGCCGGGCGAACACCCGGAAGTCCGCGGCACGCGCCGCGCCGCCTATGGCGCCGCGGCCGGAAACATCAGATCGGTACGGCAAACGCGTTCCGTTGCGTCTCCTTCAGGCTGCATCCAACGCCACGCGCCCATGCACGATGCGCATCGGCGGGCGCCGCTGCCCCGCGGAAACAAAACCTCACCGCGGCGACACCACGATCGCCGCCCGCCGGTTCTGCGCGCGACCCGCCGGTGTCCGGTTGTCACCCACCGGGTCGAGCTTCCCTTTCCCGACGACCGCGATGCGCTTCGCATCCAGCCCGAGATCGACGAGCTCGATCGCCACCACCTCGGCGCGCCGCCGCGACAACTCGACGTCGTAGTCGTCCACGCCCTCTTCGTCCGAGTAGCCATAGACCCGCACCCCGTTGATCCCGGCCGAGTGGAGCGTGCGCCCGATCCGCTCGACGATCCGCCGCACGTCGGGCTTGAGGTTGTAGCGGTCGAAATCGAACAGGATCGGTCCGGTCGAGCCGAATTCGAAACCCTGTTCGGTTTCCTGGAAACCGGCCGACTTGAGCGCCGTGACCTGCGTCTGCGTCAGCCCGCGATGAAGCGGCGGTGTCTTGCAGCCGCCCAGCAGCATGCACAGCAGCAGCGCGCTCCAGACGCACGTCCGCCCGATGCCCACAGGAAACGAGTGGTTCATTTCGCATCCCCTTCGAGTGCGCCCGCGCCGGGCGCGCTTGTTGTCATCCGCGGCTGCGGCCTCGCCCGCAGCGCGAAACAATCGATCAAACCGGTCCCGCAACGCTTTCGGCCAGCTGCCACGAGCCTGGCCGGGCGCGCTTGGCCCGGTACATCGCTGCATCCGCCGCGCGCAGCAAACCGCTCGCGTCCGATGCGTGGTCGGGATACAGCGCAACGCCGGCACTCATCATGGTGGCCACCATGCGGCCGTCGGACAGCTCGATCGACGGCGCCATGCCGGACAATATCTCGTCGGCGATCCGGAACACGCTGCCCGCTTCGCGCACCGTCGCCAGCATCACCGCAAATTCGTCGCCGCCGAGGCGCGCGACCAGATCGGTCTCGCGCACCTGCGTGCGCAGCCGCGACGCGATGCCGACCAGCACCGCGTCGCCGGCATCGTGACCCAGACAATCGTTGATCTCCTTGAAGCGGTCGCAGTCCAGATACAGGATCGCGACCCGCTGGCCCGTCCCGTCGGCATCGACGAGCGCACGCGCGAGACGCGACTCGAACTGCACGCGATTGGGCAGCCCGGTGAGCGCATCGTGCGTCGCCTTGTGTTCGAGCGACGCGTTTTCGTCGCGCAGCGTGTTTTGCCAGTCTTCGAATTCGTCGAGCAGCGCATTGAAGTCGTCGCCGAGCTCGTTCAGTTCCGCGATCGCCGCCGGCTCGACGCGCCGTGCGAATACCCGTTCGCGCCGCACCGCATGCGCGACGCCGGCGAGCGCGCGCAACGGCGCGACGATGTTGCGCAGCAGGCGCTTCGAGCTCACATACGCGCCGAACACGCTGACGGCCAGGCAGCCGAGAATGCCGCCGACGCCGCCGAGCAGGAACCCGAAGAACTGGTGTCCGCGGCCGCGCACGACGACCTGCCCGACGACGATGCCGTCGTGCACGACCGGCACCGTCACGGGCCCGGGCAGCGCGAGATCGGCAACGACGCGCTCGAGCCGCGCGATCCCGTTTCCGGCAGGCAGCTGCCACGTCGCGAACGGCTGGCCCTTGCTGTCGGTCACCACGACCTGCGCGACGTCTTCCTCGCTCGCGATCATGCCGATCGCCTCGCTCGCCGCGACGCGATCGCCGAACACGAGCGCCGCCTCGACCGTATAACCGAGCGAGCGGGCCAGCAGGTTCAGGTTGTTGCCCGCATACGCACGCAACGCGATCACGGCGACCACGATCAACGACACGGCGGCCATCGCAACGGCGACGAACGCGAGGCGCAGGTGCGCACGGCGCAGCACGCTTTGCAGCGTGGGGCGCGACATGCGCGAAGGAGGCACGTGGAGCAAGGGCCGCATCATGGTGCCCCCGGCCGTCGCGCGAGATTGAGCACGTTCGGATGCACGCGCACGCCGCTGCGCGCCACCGCGTCGAGATTGATGTCGAACGACACGCGATCGCCATCGACATTGAGACAGAACATGCCGCCCGCGGTGCAGGACGGATCGTGTTCCGCGATCGTCAGGACCGGATGGCCGGCCAGTGCGGTTCTCACGCGCGTTCTCTCGTCGTTGTTCAAGGTGCCGAGATACACGACGTCGCACGCGATGCCGAGCGACGGATCGTCGAAGCGGACACGCTGCACGTCGAGCAGCGTGGAGCCCGCCTGCAGCGTATCGGTCAGGCCGCGCGCGTAGTCGGGCCGGCCCGTGACGCACAGGTGCAGGCGAACGGGCGTGGTCGGCCAGCGCGTGAAGCTGACGATGCCGAGCACGACCTGACGCACGGCGGAGTCGTGTGACGAAACGGCGGAATCGGGAGACGCCGCGGGATCGGCAGGGTTTGCGGCGGCGACGATACGCGTGGTGTCGACGGGATCGTCCGCGTCGGCAGGTACCCCCGCGAGCACGGCCGGCGCCGCACCCAGAACGCAAACGATTGCGAGAAACGCGTGGCGCAGCGAAGCGGTACGGCCGGGCCGGCCCGTCTTCCGCGCGGCGATTGCCGCCGCGCACATTGGCGTCGTTGCCGTCGTAAAACCGGCAGCCGCCGCGCACACTTTCGCATCCATGATGGCAACATCCGCTGGCGTTGCTCCGGCGCTGCCTCCCGCCTCCCTCCGTGCGCGAGCAGGCACCGTATCACGCGCACGATTGCTTCATCTTAGGTAAAAATCCGCGTGATCCACCAGTGGGAAACACCCGCTGGGAAGCGCGAAAAAGCAGGCTGAATCCAGTTTGCTCGCGACGCTGCGTGTGAATTCGATCATCGTCTTCGGTTCAGCGTCGACGTCGAAGCATTGATCGGCGGATTGGCGCGCCGGTTGCATCGTGGTCTGCCTGGGTAGGATTGGATTGGCCGCAACGGGATCGCAGTCGGCGTGCCGTTGGCAATAGCATCGCAACCACTCGACGCACGCGGCTGAGCATTCCCTTGAACGCGGACCGTCGCATCCGGTGAAGCGACCACTGCCGAGAAATCCGCTCGCGTAGAATGGCCGGCACCCATGATTCTTCCGATGAAACTGCACGCCATTTCGTCTCGCTGATTCCGATGAACCTGATCGCCAAGATTTTCGGAGCACGGTCGCCGTCCACGGCGCCCGCGCATACGGTCTACTTGCCGCAAGGCCAACCGATGCCGCTCGCCGCCGCGCTGCAAATGGTCGCGTCGAGCCGTGACGTCACGCTGCTCGCGCAGGCGATCGATCATTACTCGGGCTATGTTCGCGAAGCGGGGATCGCCCGCGCG
This sequence comes from Burkholderia sp. D-99, assembly GCF_011605345.1. GTDB lineage: Bacteria > Pseudomonadota > Gammaproteobacteria > Burkholderiales > Burkholderiaceae > Burkholderia. The sequence goes on along the minus strand of NZ_JAAOXM010000008.1, from coordinate 42,263 downwards.
GTCGAGCTTGGCGACAGCGCCCTGCTCGAACCGATTGCCGCACGCATCAACGACTGGGTGCCCGAAGTCCGGCGCGCCGCGACGAACGCACTCGTCACACTGCTCGCGACCGTGCCGCCCGCGTACTTCGCCGCCCTGCTTCCCTCGTTGCGCCAGCTCACGTCGGCCACGCGCGAAGATCACGGCCCATGGCTGCACGCATTCGAACAGCGGCTGGTGCAGGCAGGCGGCGTCGATTCGATCGTCGACGCGATGCACGCCCCGGACTTCCGGCTCCGGCGCATCGCCTGCCTCGTCGCATTCGACCATCGGATCCTGCCGGCTGCCGAACTGGTCACGCACGGCCTGACCTCCGGCGACATCGTGCTCGCGCGGCGGGCAGCGGCGATGCTCGACGACGTACCGGCAAGCGATCGCCTGCGCTGTATCGATCTCGCGGCCGACTCTCCATTCGGCCCGGTTCGCCACGCGGCGCTCGTTCATATGATCGACGAAGGCATCGACGACGGCACCGAGCAATTCCTGTGGCGGGCAACGCTCGATCCGCAAGGCAGCGTGCGCGCTACTGCGGCCCGGTTGCTCGCCGAACTCGGCCGAGATGTCGCGGACCGCTGCGTTGCGCTGCTCGATGCAGGCACGTTGCCTGCCACTCGGGTTCGCGCGGCGTTGTCGTTGCTCGCCGAACTGCGTGCGCCTGCCGCAATAGCAACGATGGAGCGGTTCTCGACGGATGTCCGCAGCCCCGTCCGCGCGCACGCACTCGTGCTGCTGGCACGGCTGTCGCCATCCATCCGGGACGAGGTTGCCGCACGCGCATTGCTGGACCCCGCCCGCAGGATTCGCAAAACCGCAGTGCGCCTGTGCGAGCAAGGCGCATTCGTCTCGCTCGCGCAGATCGAACAGGTGCTCGAGCGGCACGGCGATCGCCATGCCGCACGTGCGATCTGCTCACGGGATCAGTGGGACAGTCTCGTGTGCATCGTGCTGATTGCCGCGCGCAATGAGCAACCGGACGTTCCGGACGACGCGCTGACGCGCGACGTGCAAACATGGCTGCGCAATCCCGTCGCGATGTGGACGCGCCCCGGCGCAGCACAGCGCGCGATGCTCGACACGCCGGAAGCCACACGCCTGCTGGCGACAGTTGCACGCGATCATCGCGACGAACTGCGCAGCCGGCTTCTGGAACACGGCATCGAGATCTGATGCGTGAACGGCTGGCAACTGACAGCCCGCAACACGCCCCGCGCCGTCGCGAGTATGCTTGCAGTTCGAACGACTTCCCATTCGGGCGAAGCAACAGCCACGATCTCGCGCTGGCCCGGCTAACCGTCACTCACCACCCCAGATGGACTTCGACGTCATCGTTCTCGGCGCCGGCATCGTCGGCGTCTCCGTCGCGCTGCACCTGCAGGATCGCGGCCGCAAGGTCGCCCTCGTCGATCGCGGCGCGCCCGGCGAAGGCACGAGCTTCGGCAATGCAGGGCTGATCGAGCGCTCGTCGGTCGAGCCGTATCCGTTCCCGCGCAGCCCGTTCACGCTGATGCGCTACGCGCTGAACCGCTCGACCGATCTCTACTGGCACAGTGCGTCGCTGCCCGCGTTCGCGCCGTGGCTCGCGCGCTTCTGGTGGGAATCGGCGCCGCTGCGCCACGCGGCGGCTTCGCGCGACATGCTGCCGCTGATCGAGCGCTGCCTCGTCGAACACGACGCGCTGATCGCGCGGGCCGGTGCCGGCGAACTGATTCGCGCGAACGGCTGGCTGGAAGCATTCCGCACGCCCGCCGCGTTCGAACGCGGCGTGGCCGAGGCCGGGCTCACCGCGCGCCGCCACGGGCTCGGCATCACGCCGCTCGATGCCGCCGCGCTGCTCGCGCACGAACCGAGCCTCGCCCCCGGCTTCTGCGGCGCGCTGCACTGGCTCGATCCGAAAAGCGTCGTCGATCCGGCCGCGCTCGTCAAAGCGTATGCGCATCTGTTCGTGCAAGGCGGCGGCACGCTGCTGACCGGCGACGCCGCGAGCCTCGACGCGCTGTCGCCCGGCTGGCAAGTGAACACACAGGACGGCCCGGCCGCCGCGCCGGCTGTCGTCGTCGCGCTCGGCCCGTGGTCCGACACGGTGTTCGGCAAGTTCGGCTACAAGATCCCGCTGCGCGAGAAGCGCGGTTATCACATGCACTACGCGCCGTCCGCGCGCGGCGTGCCGTCGGCGCCGATCGTCGATCGCGAATACGGTTACGTGATCGCACCGATGAAGCGCGGGCTGCGGCTGACGACCGGCGTCGAGATCGCGCGCCGCCGCGTGCCGCCGACCGGCGTGCAGCTCGAACGGGCGGAACGCGTCGCGCGCCCCATGTTCGGTTTCGGCGAGCGGCTCGACCCGCAGCCGTGGCTCGGCTTCCGGCCGTGCACACCCGACATGCGCCCGGTGATCGGCCCCGCGCCCGCGCATCGCGGGCTGTGGTTCGCCTTCGGGCACAACCATCACGGGCTGACGCTCGGCCCCGTCACGGGCCGCCTGCTGGCCGAGATGATGACGGGCGAAGCGCCGTTCACCGATCCGGCGCCGTATCGCGCGGATCGTTTCTGACCAAGTAGCGCATCAAGGCGCGCTCAGTCGAGCGCGCGGCCGAAGATGCGGATCACTTCGTCGAGATGCTCGGCCATCGCGCGGCGCGCGGCCTCCGGGTCGCGTGCGCGGATCGCATCGAGGATCGCGCGGTGTTCCAGTTCCGAGCGGTGCGGCATGTCGTTCGGCATGTACAGCGACTGCAGTCGCTGGAACATCAGGTCGTACTTGTGCGCGAGCAACTGCTTGATCATCAGCGCATACGCGGCGTTGTCGCTCGCTTCCGCGATGCGGATATGAAACAGCCGGTCGCCCGGATGGGTGAGCGAGCCGCTGCGATTGTCTTCCTGGTTGCGCAGGAACGCCGCGTGGATGCCTTCGATCTGCTCGTCCGAGCCGTGCTTCGCGGCAAGCGCCGCGGCTTCCGGCTCGATCAGCCGACGCGCCTGCAACAGCGCGAACGGCGGGATTTCGGTATCGAGATCGAGCGCGATGCCGAGTTCGGGATCGATCTCGATGATCGTGAACGGCGTGGCCTTTTCTGCAAGGACAGGCGTGGGTTCGGGTGCGGCGGCCGTTTCGGGGTGGCGCACCTTCACGCCGTCGCCGACGCGCACGCTGACGAGCCCGCTCACTTCGAGCGCGATCAGCGCCTCGCGCACCGACGTGCGCGACACGCCGAACCGTTCGGCGAGTTCACGCTCGGGCGGCAGATAGCTGCCCGGCGGAAAATCGCCGGACTCGATCATCGCACTGAGCTTGTCGGCGATCTGCTGGTACAGGCGGCGGTTCTGGATCGGCTGGATGGACATACGTTGATGCTGGTAATCGGTTGCATTGCGGACGGCCCGGCGAAACGCACGGGCCGTTCGCGCCTATTTTATATGCCGCGCTTCACGTCGCCCGGCACCGCATAACACCGCGCGGCCGTGCCGCCCCACAGCGCGTTGCGCTCGGCCGCCGACAGCCGCGATTCGGCCCAGCGCTCGACGATCGATGCGACTTCGTCATATGACGCGGCCAGCAGGCACACGGGCCAGTCCGATCCGAACATCAGCCGCTGCGGGCCGAACGCGTCGAGCGCCACGTCGAGACACTGTTCGATCTGCCGGACGTCCTTCCCGCGCAGGCCGCGCTTCCAGTCCGCCTCGGTCACGAGCCCCGACAGCTTGCACGCGACATGCGGCAGCGCGCCCAGCTCGTGCAACGCGGCGCGCCAGCGCGCGAGCGCCGATTCGTCGCGCTCGAATTCGGCCAGCGCGGGCTTGCCGACGTGATCGAGCACGAGCCAGTGCGCGTCGTGCCGTGCGCAGAACGCCTGCACGTCCGGCAACTGGCGCTCGAACACGAGCACGTCGTACACGTAACCGTTCGCCTGCAGCCACGCGACACCGCGGTTGAAGCCGAGATCGGCAACGAACGCGCCGGCGTCGGCTTCGTCCTGCACCTGGTGACGGAAGCCGCGCAGCTTCGGGCTGCGCCATTCGGCGACCCGCTCGGCGAGCTGCGGCGCACCGAGATCCTCCCAGCCGACCACTGCCGCGATGTGCGCATCGTCACGGGCAAGATCGAGCAGGAACGCCGTCTCGTCGCGCCCGGCGCGCGCCTGCACCGCGATCGATGCGCCGAGCGCCTGCGCATGCATCAGCGGCCACAACGCGTCGGGCAGATAGTCGCGCGCGAGCACGTCCATGCCGGGGCCGATCCACGGATAGTCGGCCGCGCGATAGCGCCAGAAGTGCTGATGGGAATCGATACGCACTGCGCCCATGGTGTCCTCGTGTTCCGCTTCCGCCAACCGCCCGCGCCGCCGCACACGCCGCGCGCAGCGGCGCTGCGCCACGGCGGTCAGTCGTACAACACGGCCGCGATCTTCGGATCGTCGATATTGGTCTTGTCGTACCAATAGAAACCGGTATCGATGACCTTCGGCAGCTTCTCGCCCTTGATCGCCTTCACGGCCGCCTCGACCGTCTTGTAGCCGATCCCGATCGGGTTCTGCGTGATCGCGCCGGCCATCAGCCCGCTGCGGATCGCGTCCTTCTGCTGCTTGCCCGAATCGTAGCCGACGATCACGACCTTGCGCTTCATTTCTCTCACGCCGTTGACCACGCCGATCGCCGAGCCTTCGTTGGTGCCGAACAGCCCCTTGAGCTTCGGATACGCCTGCAGGATCGACTTCGTCACCTCGGTCGACTTCAGCTGATCGCCTTCGCCGTACTGCACGGTCACGACCTGCACCTTCGGGTGCGCCGCTTTCATCCGTTCGAGAAAACCGTCGCGGCGGTCGATGCCGGTGCGGCTCGTCTGGTCGTGCGCAACCACGGCCACTTCGCCTTCGTCGCCGATCAGCGCGGCGAGCTTGTCGGCGGCGAGCGACGCGGCCGCCTTGTTGTTGGTCGCGGCCGTCGTCACCGGGATGTCGCTGTCGACGCCCGAGTCGAACGCGATCACGGGGATTTTCTCGGCCTGCGCCTTCTTCAGCAGCGGCAGCGCGGCCTTGCTGTCGAGCGCCGCGAAGCCGAGCGCGGCCGGCTTCTTCGCGATCGCGGCGGACAGCATGTCGATCTGCTTGTCGACCATCGCCTCGGTTTCGGGGCCTTCGAACGTCACCTTCACCTTGTAGTCCTTCGCGGCCTGCATCGCGCCCGATTTCACGGCCTGCCAGAACTGATGCTGGAAGCCCTTCGAGATCAGCGGGATATAGGTTTCCTGCGCGTGCGCGCCGGCCGTGACGCCGACGGCGAACGTCAGCCCGACGATCGCGTTCAACACCTTGCTCCTGATCACTTCGCGTCTCCTTTTTTCGTATCGACTGGAACGACTGGAACGCCGGCCGGAGCCGGCGGTGAAGCACATGCGTGCGTAGATGCGTGCGTCAGCGGCGCCGCCGGCGCAGGATGTCGACGTAGACGGCCAGGATGATGATCACGCCCGTCACGACCGTCTGCCATTCCTGCGCGACCGACATGATGCGCAGGCCGTTCGTCAGCACGCTCATGATGAACGCGCCGATGATGGTGCCGACGATGCTGCCCGCGCCGCCCGACAGCGACGTGCCGCCGATCACGACGGCCGCGATCGCATCGAGCTCGTAGCCCTGCCCGAGCGCGGGCTGCGCGGAATTCAGCCGCGATGCGATCAACAGCCCGGCGATCCCGCACACCGCGCCGCTGAACGTATAGACCGCGATCTTCCACGCGTCGACGTTCACGCCGGACAGCCGCAGCGCTTCCTCGTTGCTGCCGAGCGCGAACGTGTAGCGGCCGAAGATCGTGCGGTTCAGCACGATCGACGCACCGATCGCGACGAGGAACAGGATCAGCACCGCGTTCGGGATCGGCAGCGCGGGAATCAGGTTGCCGATCAGCGAATCCTGCGCGATCGACGTGAAGCCCGGCGTGTCGTTGAAGTAGATCGGCCGCGTGCCCGAGATCACGAGCGACAGCCCCTTGAGCAGCATCATCATGCCGAGCGTCGCGATGAACGGCGGCACCTTCATCTTCGCGATCACAAAGCCCGACACGCAGCCCGACAGCGCGCCGAAAAACAGCGCGGCCAGGATCCCGAGTGGCAGCGGCATGCCCCACTTCGTCAGCACGACGCCGGCCATCACCGCGCAGAACGTCATCAGCGTGCCGACCGACAGGTCGATGCCCGACGTGATGATCACGTACGTACACGCGACCGCCAGCACGCCGTTCACGGCGGTGGCCTGCAGGATCGTGACGAGGTTGTCGACTTCGAGGAAGTTCGGCGACGCGATGCTGAAGAACACGATCAGCAGCACAAGGCTCGCGAACGCGAGCAGTTTCTGCCGCGCGGCCGGGTTGAAGAAGCGCGACTTCAGGCTCGACGCGCCGGCCGGCGTATCGCCGGAAGCGAGGGGCGGAACGGGATGCGTATCGTTGGACATGATCGGATCAGCGTCTGTATCAGGAAATCAGGACAACACGGTCGACTCGCGCTGCGTCGCGAGCTGCATGATCTTTTCCTGCGTGGCGTCGGCCGCGCGCAATTCGCCGGTGACGCGCCCTTCGCACATCACGAGAATCCGGTGGCTCATGCGCAACACTTCGGGCAGTTCCGACGAGATCATCACGATCGCCTTGCCGTCGGCCGCGAGCGCATCGAGCAGCTTGTAGATCTCGCTTTTCGCGCCGACGTCGATGCCGCGCGTCGGCTCGTCGAAGAACAGGATGTCGCAGTCGCGCAGCAACCACTTCGCGATCACGATCTTCTGCTGGTTGCCGCCCGACAGGAGCCGCGCGGGCTGCGCGACCGATGGCGTGCGGATCGCGAGCTGCCGCACGTAGCCCTGCGCGGTGTCGCGCATCGCGCGCGCATCGAGGAACACGCCGCGCCGAATGAAGCGGCGCATGCTCGACAGTGCGATGTTGTTCTGCACATCCATCCCGACCGCGAGCCCGAAGTGCTTGCGATCCTCGGACAGGTAGCCGATGCCGTGCTTCACCGCGTCGGCCGGCGTGCGGATCGTCACGGTCCTGCCATGCACGCGGATCTCGCCCGCATCGACCGGGTCCGCGCCGAACACCGCGCGCGCGACCTCGGTGCGTCCCGCGCCCATCAGCCCCGCGAAGCCGAGTATCTCGCCGCGCCGCAGCGTGAAGCCGACATCGCGGATCGCGCGGCCGCGCGACAGCCCGCGCACTTCGAGCGCGACGTCGTTCGCGGACGTATCGGGCGGCGTGCGGGATTCCGTCGCGAGCTGGCGGCCGACCATCATCGAAATGATCGTATCCATCGACGTGCCGGCCATCGGCACGGTCGCGACGTACTTGCCGTCGCGCATCACGGTCACGCGATCGGCGATCTGGCGCAGCTCGTCCATCTTGTGCGAGATGTAGACGATGCCGACACCATGTGTGCGCAGGTCGCCGATGATGCGGAACAGCTCGGCGATCTCCGCGTTGTTGAGCGCGGCGGTCGGTTCGTCCATGATCAGCACGCGCGAGTCGAATGACAGCGCCTTCGCGATCTCGACCATCTGCTGCTTCGCGACCGTGAGCCGGCCGACCGGCGTGCGCGGGTCGAGATCGAGCCGCATCCGCGCGAAGATCGCGGCCGTGTCGCGGTTGAGTGTCTCTTCGTCGACGAACACGCCGAAGCGGCCGCGCGGCTCGCGGCCGATGAAGATGTTCTGCGCGACGCTCAGGTGGTTCATCAGGTTCAGCTCCTGATGGATGATGCCGATCCCGAGCGCCTGCGCGGCGCGTGGATCGGCGATCTCCACCGCGCGGCCGTCCATCCGGATCTCGCCGTCGTCGCGCGGGTAGACGCCCGCCAGGATCTTCATCAGCGTCGACTTGCCGGCGCCGTTCTCGCCCATCAGCGCATGCACTTCGCCGGCGCGCAGGTCGAAACGGCAATCGTCGAGCGCCTGCACGCCCGGAAAGCGCTTGCCGATGCCGGTCATTGCAATCAGCGGCGGCGCGGCATTCAGGTTCGGTTCCGGTTGCATGAATCGCTGCCCTTAGCTGATCGCACGGTCGAGATGCGTATAGCCGCCGTCGACGAACAGCCACTGGCCCGTCGTGTGCGAGGCGCGTGCCGACAGCAGGAAGACGGCCGTGTCGGCAATCTCGTCGGCCGTCGTGAAGCGCTTGCCGAGCGGCACCTTGTCGGCGATCGCGGCGAGCCTCGTATCGGGATCGTCGAAGCTGTCGAGCCATTTCCGGTAAAGCGGCGTCATGACCTCCGCGGGAATCACCGCATTCACACGCACGCCGTCGTCGCGCAACGCGACGGCCCATTCGCGCGTCAATGCGAGCTGCGCGCCCTTCGATGCGCAATAGCCGCTCGTGTTGCCCTGCCCGGTCACGGCCGTCTTCGACGAGACGTTGACGATCGCGCCGCGCGTCGCCTTCAGGTGCGGCACGCAGTAGTGCGCCATCACGTAGTAGTGGATCAGGTTGCGTTCGAGCGACGCGACGAACGCATCGCGGCCGGCATCGAGCCCGATGCTGTCGTTGACGCCCGCGTTGTTGACGAGGCCGTCGAGACGACCGAAGCGCGCGACGGTCTGCGCAACCGCATCGCGGCACTGTGCATCGTCCTGCAACTCGACGGACACGCACGTGGCCTGCGACTGTTTCTGCACGAGTGCGCGCCAGAATGCATCGTCGGGCGCGTGGCGCGCGAACACCACCGGAATCGCGCCTTCTTCGGCCAGCCGCATCGAGATCGCGGCACCGATGCCCGATGCGCCGCCGGTCACGATCACGACCTTGTGTTGCAGATTCAAATCCACTTCGCGTCTCCGTCGTTCATGTTGTCGGCGCGCACGCCGCGCGTCGCGCGCGGCCGTGCTTCAGCCTCGGAACCGGTATTGCTCCAGCGATTCGGGCTTCATCTCGATCGAGAAGCCGGGCGCCGTCGGCGGCATGTACGCTGCGCCGCGCACGACGCACGGTTCGACGAAATGCTCGTGCAGGTGATCGACGTACTCCGTCACGCGCCCGTCCATCGTGCCGGAAATGCAGACGTAGTCGATCATCGACAAATGCTGCACGTACTCGCACAACCCGACGCCGCCCGCATGCGGGCATACGGGCAGCCCGTACTTCGCGGCCATCAGCATCACCGCGAGAATCTCGTTCACGCCGCCGAGGCGGCACGCATCGATCTGCACGACGTCGATCGCGCCGCGCGCGATGAACTGCTTGAACAGTACGCGGTTCTGGCACATCTCGCCGGTCGCGACCTGCACGGGCGCGATCGCGTCGCGAATCTTGCGATGCCCTTCGACATCGTCGGGGCTCGTCGGCTCCTCGATGAACCACGGCCGCGCGAACGCCAGCTCGCGCACCCAGTCGATCGCCTCGTCCACTTCCCACACCTGGTTCGCGTCGATCATCAGCTTACGGTCGGGACCGATCACTTCGCGCGCGATCGTCACGCGGCGGATATCGTCTTCCAGGTTCGCGCCGACTTTCAGCTTCACGTGCTCGAACCCGGCGTCGACAGCCTCGCGGCACAGCCGCCGCAGCTTGTCGTCGCTGTAGCCAAGCCAGCCGGCCGACGTCGTGTAGCACGGGTAGCCGTCGCGCTCCAGCGTCGCGATCCGTTCGGCCTTGCCGGACGCCTGCCGGCGCAGCAGGTCGAGCGCTTCGTCCGGGCTCAGGCAATCGGTCAGGTAGCGGAAGTCGATCGCGCGCACCAGTTCTTCGGGGCTCAGGTCGGCAACGAGCCGCCATAACGGCTTGCGTTCGGCTTTCGCCCACAGATCCCATACCGCGTTGACGACGGCCCCCGTCGCCAGATGAATCGCCCCCTTGTCGGGGCCGATCCAGCGCAGCTGGCTGTCCGACGTCACGTGCCGCCAGAAGCGGCCCATGTCCGCGCGAATCCAGTCGAGGTCGAGGCCGACGACGAGGTGACGCATCGCGTCGATCGCCGCGCAGCAGATCTCGTTGCCGCGCCCGATGGTGAACGTGAGCCCGTGACCTTCGAGCCCGTCGCGGTCGGTTTCGAGCACGACGTACGCGGCCGAATAATCGGGGTCCGGGTTCATCGCATCGGAGCCGTCGAGCTGGCGCGAGGTCGGGAAGCGCACGTCGAGGACGCGCATCGATCGAATGATAGGCATGACGAATCGTCCGCGAAAGGAAATCAGGCCTGCACGGTGCGCTGGCGTTGCTCGCCGAGCCCGTCGATGCCGAGCGTGATCACCTGCCCGGCGCGCAGATAGACAGGCGGCTTCTGCCCGAGGCCGACACCCGGCGGCGTGCCGGTCGAGATCACGTCGCCCGGCTGCAGGCTCATGAAGCGGCTCAGGTAGCTGATCAGGTGCGGCACACGGAACACCATCGTCGCGGTCGTGCCGTTCTGGTAGCGATGGCCATCGACGTCGAGCCACAGCCGCAGCGCATGCGGATCGGGCACTTCATCGGCCGTCACGAGCCACGGGCCGAGCGGCCCGAACGTGTCGTTGCCCTTGCCTTTGTCCCACGTGCCGCCGCGTTCGAGCTGGAATTCACGCTCCGACACGTCGTTCACGACGCAGTAGCCCGCCACGTGCGACAGCGCATCGGCTTCCGCGATATAACGACCGCCCTGGCCGATCACCACGCCGAGCTCGACCTCCCAGTCGGTCTTCTCAGAGCCGCGCGGAATCTCGACGTCGTCGTTCGGCCCCGAGATCGCGCTCGTCCACTTGCCGAACACGACGGGCTCCTTCGGCACGTCCATCCCCGATTCGGCCGCGTGGTCGGAATAGTTGAGCCCGATGCAGATGAACTTGCCGACGCGGCCGACGCACGCGCCGAGCCGCGGCGAGCCTTCGACCAGCGGCAGCGACGACGGCGCAAGGTCGCGCAACCGCGCGAGCGAGGCCGGTGCCAGCACATCGCCGGCGATATCGTCGATCACGCCCGACAGGTCGCGGATGTGGCCCTGCGCATCGAGCAGGCCCGGCTTTTCATGGTGCTTGTCGCCAAATCTCAGCAGTTTCATGTCGTCTTGAGCGGAAACGGAAAGTGGAGGGAAAGGCGCGGTCAGTTTGACCAGCCGCCGTCGATCAGGTGGATCGCGCCGGTCGTGAACGACGCTTCGTCGGACGCGAGGTACAGCGCGAGCGCGGCCACTTCGTCCGCGCTGCCGATGCGGCCGATCGGCTGGCGCGCGACGAACGCCTGGCGCACCTCGTCGGTCGACACGTGGCGCATGCGCGCCTGGTCCGCGATCCGCTGCTCCAGCGACGGCGATTCGATCGTGCCCGGACAGATCGCGTTGCAGCGAATGCCGCGCTCGACGAAATCGGCGGCCACCGCCTTGGTCAGGCCGATCACGGCTGCCTTGGTCGTGCCGTAGACGAAGCGGTTCGGCACGCCCTTCACGCTCGATGCAGCCGACGCCATGTTGATGATCGACGCGCCGCCTGCTTCGAGCATCGCGGGCAGCAGCGCGCGAATCAGCCGGTACATCGACGTGACGTTCAGGTTCAGCGAGAACGCCCATGCTTCATCGTCGCAATCGAGGATCGAACCGTGGTGGACATAACCCGCGCAGTTGAACAGCACGTCGAACGCGCGCCCGTCCGCGGCAAGCGCCGCAACGTCCTGCGCATCGGTGACGTCGAGCCGCCGCGTGGCCAGCCGGCCGCCCGCGCGTTCGGTGTCGGCCTCGAGCCGCACGAGCGCGGCTTCGTTGATATCGGTCGCCAGCACGTCGGCGCCCTCGCTCGCGAACCGCAGCGCGGTCGCGCGGCCGATGCCCTGCCCGGCCGCCGTCACCAGCGCGCGTTTGCCCTGCAATCTCATGAGCACGTCTCCCGAAAAAGCCGGCCACCCGTCGGCCGATTGGCACAAAGGACCAAAGGTCCAACCAATCATAGGAAGTGATTTCTCGTTTGTCACGAAATCGGGATTCAGTATTTACCCGGGCAGGGAAATCGGGCTGGCGAAGAAAAATCCGGTGCTCGATGGGCGCTGGAAGAATGCCCGCGGGCCGCACAAACCCAATACCGGCGGGCCTCCCGGCCGATTTGGTGCATTCGCCCGACGCCGCTTCCACGCCAAACTGACGAAAAAGTCATGTTCGCGTCAGGGTCTCAACGGGATGGGTGCGCCATCATGGCGTCGCCGGACCGCGCTTTTCAACCATCGCCTCCCCGCCCGCGTTCGATCCCTGCGGGCACCTCCGTCCCCCGGCGATGGACTCCGTGACTGGGCGAGCAGACACGGCGCGCGGGCCGATTTCCCGCCCCGGACTTCGTGTCCGGGGCGTTTTTGTCTGTGGATTCCAAGAAAGTAAGCATGGATTGTTTCTAAATCGGCAAAAGGTAATTTGAGCCAGACAGGATGTTTTTTCCGGTCACAGACGCTTACATTTAGCGCACCACTCATGGAAACCGCTACGGATTCGCCATCGGGTAGTGACATCCACTGCCACGGCCGAACCGCACGAGCTTTAGGAAACGGCAAAATGAAGGCCTCCAAATCCCTGCCTGCGCTCGATCCCGCCGACGTCCACGTCGAAATCCTCGAACGTTCCGATACGCTGCTCGTCGTCCGCTGGGTCGAACCCGGCCGCTGTCACTACGGTGAGCAGCGCTGGCGCCGCCGCTTCGCGCAACGCACCGGCACCTGCGCGCTGTCGCGCCAGGTCATCCAGCGCGGCGACGAAGTGTTCCGCCCGGCCGAACGCCCCGCGCCCGCGAACGCGGCCGCGATGATCTCCGCCGCCGAAGTGCTCGCGCTGGCCGGCGGCAGGTAAATCCTGCCGGCCACACGTCACGGCACGCGGCGCCACACGCTGCGCCGGCCCTAGAAGCGCCGGTCTAATTCCCCCGCTTGTCTGCCACGCCCGCGCGCACTATCGTTACACCACTCAATGTAATGATTACGTGCCGCGGCCGGTCGGTCGCGCCGATGGAGGCAGACATGCACGCATGGAGCGCGCGCCACGTCCCGGCGCAGGGCGGCAAGGTCGCGGTTGTGACCGGCGCCAACAGCGGGCTCGGCTGGCAGCTCGCGGAAACGCTGGCTGCGAAAGGCGCGACGGTCGTGATGGGCTGCCGCGACGCGGCCCGCGCCGCGCAGGCGGCCGACGCGATTCGCCGGCTCCACCCCGATGCCCGCGTCGAAGTCGACGCGCTCGACCTCGCCGATCTCGCGTCGATCGCACGCTTCGCGGCCGATGTGGCCGAACGCCATGGCCGCGTCGACATCCTCTGCAACAACGCCGGCGTGATGTTCCTGCCGCTGCGCCATACGCACGACGGCTTCGAGATGCAGTTCGGCACCAACCACCTCGGCCATTTCGCGCTGACCGGCCAACTGCTGCCCGCGCTGCGCGCCGCGCGGCGTGCGCGGGTCGTGACGATGTCGAGTGGCTTCAACCGCGGCGGCCGGATCCGCGTCGACGACCTGCGCGCCGAGCACCGCTACAACCGTTATCTCGCCTACTGCGACAGCAAGCTCGCGAACCTCGTGTTCGCGATCGAACTGCAGCGCCGTTTCGAGCGCGCGGCGTTCGCCGGGATCAGCGTGGCCGCGCACCCGGGCTACGCGGCGACCAACCTGCAGTTCGCCGGCCCGGCGATGGACAGCTCGCCCGCCCGTGCCGCGCTGATGCGCGCCGCGAACCGTTATCTCGCACAGCCGGCCGACCAGGGGGCGCTGCCCGCGATTCATGCGGCGACCGCGCCTGATCTCGCAGGCGGCGCGTATATCGGGCCGTCAGGCTGGTTCGAATCGCGCGGGCTGCCGGCGCCCGCGAGCGTGCCACGGGCGGCCCGCGACGTGGCATCGGCAGCGTTGCTATGGGAGGCGTCGGAAGCCGCGACGGGCGTGCGCTTCCTCAGCTCGGGCGCGCCGGCCGGACGCTCGCCGGGCCGGCCGTTCGACACGACGGCCGAGGTACGTTGAAACGCATGTCGCCCTCCGCAATATTCTTCATGCTTGTTGCATTAACCGACAAGAAAGCCGGTTGAAAGCCAGAGTCGACGCGCTACTGTTACCGCCCAGGAAACAATCTATCGTCAAAATCAGCGTTTACCCTGAACCTTCCGATGACTAAGATTTGATCAATCGCTTAAGACATGGTGTCGAGAGCGAACTCAATAAAACACCGGAGGTCATCATGAAATCGCTTATTTCCGCAGTCGTTGCCGCTGCCGCCCTGTCCGCTTCGTTTGGCGCATTCGCCCAAAGCACCGTGACCCGCGCACAAGTGAAGAACGAACTGGTTCAGCTCGAAAAGGCCGGCTACAAGCCGGGCCTGTCGAGCCCGTACTACCCGAACGACATCCAGAGCGCCGAAGCGCGTGTTCATGGTGCCGACACCAGCGGCTACGGCGCGCAACCGGCTCCGCTCGTCCACTCGGGCGCCCCGGCTGCAGCGTCGTCGAACGCTCGCGACTCGATCTTCTTCGGCCAGTAAGCCGATGCGCCCTCGGCGGGCGCCGCGCGTCGCGCGATGAAGAAACATCAGGACGAGCCCCTTTGCGGGCTCGTCCTTTTTTATGAAACCCATACCTCCGCCGCCCGGCAGCGGGTGGCTTCGCCCGGGCGCTGTGCGTCCGGGCGCTTTTTCATCAGCGAGGGAGGTGTGCGGGCATGATGAAAGCGGGCGCGGCCTTCAGCGCCGCACCGCCGCGGCAGGCGCCGAGCGCGACAACACCCGCCACCGCGACAGCAATTCGTCGCGATCGACGTAGCAGCCCTGCAGGTGCCGGCGGCCGGTGGACGGGTCGAATTCGGTGCGTGCATGCAGCACGCGCCGGTTGTCGAACGCCCACATGTCGCCCGCCCGCAGCCGGCGCTGCACACGAAGGCGCGGCTCGCGCGCAAGCGTGAGGAACCGCCGGTACGCACGATAAACGGCCGCGACCGAGCCGGCCGGCGCATCGAGCGGCCCGCGCAGAAAGTTCGCGACGCGCACCTCGGTAACATTGCCGCGCGCATCGAGCCCGATCACCGGCGCCGAGCAGCGGTAGTCGCTGTTCGCACTCTTGTTCCAGAACTCGAACGGCGTCGACGCGAGTTGTTCAAAATCGGCGGGGTGCTCGCGCCGCAGCGCATCCGCCAGCGCGAAGCCGTCGAGGAATACGCTGTCGCCGCCGGTCGCGTCGTTCGCGAGGCAGTGCAGGAACTGCACGCCCGGCTGCAGCTCGCGGGTCGGCAGATCGGTATGCGGCGGCAGGTTCAGCGACGTATACGCATTGCTGTCCGGGCGCGGCTTCGATTCGACGTCGAACAGCACGCCGAAATTGCTCTCGCGGATCAGGCCGATGCGCCGCGCGATCTCGTCGACGCTGCCGCGCTCGGTCGGTACGCCTTCGACGAGCGTCAGCCCCGTGCGCTGCAACGCGGCGAGCCACGCGAGCAATGCGCCGTCGTCCTCCATCACGTCGCGCCACGCGAACACGCCGATGGCCGTCACATCGTCGCCGGCCCATACGTGCCGCCCGTGCGCGGCCAGACGCTCGGCGCGCGACGCGTCGTCGTATGCATGCGCGCGCAACCAGCCCGGCGACCACGCGCTGCGATGTCCGTCGTTCCACTCGACATGCAGCGCACCGTCGGTTTCGACATGCACGGTGAGCGCCGACAGATCCTCGCGCGCATCGGCAATCTCGAACACTTGCTCTCGCGTGACCGCATGCACGCATGCGGAACACGAGCAGTTGTCGCGCAGCCAGTCGAAATGGAACGGAGATCGTCGCGCGTCACTCCACTCGACGTCCACCGCTCCATTGCCGATCGTCGCCGCCGCGATGGCTGCGTCAGCCGAAAACGTCCGCCAGTCCTCGATACGGTGTTGCACTGCTGCCTGCATCGTTGCCTCCCGGAAACGCCCGCTACGCGTGTGGTGCGAGCAGAAACCCGCCGACCGTCCGGTGCATCCGCGCCGCCTGCGGGCTCGTTCCGAGCGCGCGCCAGCAGCCGTGCACCAGCCCCTCTCCCATCCAGTAGTGCGCGGCTCCGCCGGCCGCGTGAATCCGTTCGACGTACACGCGCGCATCGTCGCGCAGCGGATCGTGTTCCGCGCCGATCGCGAGGACGGGCGGGAGGCCGTCGAAACGCGCAGCCGCGAGCGGCACCGACGCGCGCAACAGCGGATTGCCGTCTCCCAGCGCTTCGGACAAGCCACCGTCCCAGTACAGCGCGCGATAGCGATGGACGTCGTCGAGCGTCAGCATCGGCGCGTGCGCTTCCGTTTCGCGCGCGGGCGATTGCGGTTCGAACCCGAGCATCGGATAGACGAGCGCGATGCCGTCGACACCGCCTTCGCCCGCATCGCGCAACGCGGTGGCCACGGCCGCCGCGAGCATGCCGCCCGCGCTGTCGCCCGCGAGCGTCAGCGGACGCGCGCACGGCCCGAACGGCCAGCGCGCATCGCGCGCAGCGCGCGTGACGGCCAGGCAATCTTCAAGCGCGGCCGGCGCACGATGCTCGGGCGCCAGCCGGTAGTCCGCCGCGATCACGTCGAGCCCTGTATCGGCCGCCAGTTGCGCGGTGATCAGCGCATGACTGTCGAGCGAGCCGACGACGAAGCCGCCGCCATGAAAGAACAGCACCGTGCCGCGCGGCGTACCCTGCGCGGACGTGTAGCGCCGCAGCGCGATCGCGCGGCCGTCGGGCGCATGCCAGACGGCGTCCTGCTGCACGATGCCGGGCGGCAGCGCGGCCGGCGTCCACTCGGCCGCGAAGCGGTCGTAGAGGCGGCGCTGCTCGGCGGGCGAGCGTGCAGCCGCGTCGGCCGGATACCACGCGTCGACGGCTGCGACGAATGCCGCGATTTCCGGTTCGAGCATCGTGTGCGCTCCGTGGTTTGAAGGTTCGCGCCTGCTAGCGACGCGGCGGCAGGCCGATCACGCGGCCCGCATACGCAGGCGCTGCGCAATCGCGCTGCAATGCATGCAACCCGGCCACGCGTGCGGCGACGTCATCGTCGAACGGCGCCGATTTCACGCCGTCGCGCGTATCGACGTGCAGCAGCATCTGCTCGCTCGCCGATACCGCATCGTCATGCCCGTCGGCGAACAGCTCGAGATACAGGTGCAGCCGCTTCGCGTCATGCGCCAGCACGCGCGCATCGACGCGCACCTGCGTACCTTCCTTGATCTCGTGCAGGTAGTTCACGTGTGCTTCGAGCGTGTAGACCGAGCGGCCCCGCTCGCGACGCGCGGCGTCGTCGAGGCCGATACGATCCAGCAGCGCATCGGTCGCGAAGCTGAAGATCAGCAGGTAGAACGCATCGCGCAAGTGGCCGTTATAGTCGACCCATTCGGGCCGCACCACGTCGCGGTATATCGTCAGCGGGGTATCGCCGGTCATCGCCTTCAGTCCTTTAGTCCTCGAATCGCATCCCGTGCCGCGCCTTCACCGCGGCGATCGACTTCAGCACCTCGGTGATGCACTCGTCGCGATAACGCTCGAGTTCCTTGATGCTGCGCGTGCCCTGCTGTTCGGTCGTGCCTTCGACGACGCTGTCGATCAATGCATCGGTCAACGTGGGCGCGACCAGCTTCGTCCACGGCAGTTCGAGCGCAGGGCCGAACTGCTGCATGAAGTGTCGCATGCCCGCGTCGCCACCGGCCAGCGTGTAGGTCAGGAACGTGCCCATGAACGACCAGCGGATGCCCGCGCCGAAGCGGATCGCATCGTCGATCTCGCCGGTCGTCGCGACGCCTTCGTTGACGAGGTGCAGCGCCTCGCGCCACAACGCTTCGAGCAGGCGATCGGCGATGAAGCCCGGTACCTCCTTGCGCACGTGCAGCGGCCGCATGCCGAGCTTGCGATAGATCTCCATCGCGCCTTCGACCGCTTCCGGCGACGTGCGCGCGCCGCCGAGCACCTCGACGAGCGGCAGCAGGTAGACCGGATTGAACGGATGGCCGACCACGCAGCGCTCCGGATGCGTCGCGCGTGCATAGAAGTCGGTCGGCAGCAGCCCGGAAGTCGACGACGCGATGATCGCGTCGGGTTTCGCCGCGCGGCTGATCTGCTCGTGCAGTTCGAGCTTCAGCGCCTCGCGCTCGGGCGCGCTTTCCTGGATGAAATCGGCATCGGCGACGCACGCTTCGATCGTCGCCACGAAACGCAGCCGCGCGGGATCGGCGCCCGGCGCGAGGCCGACGCGTTCGAGCGCGGGCCACGCGTTCGCGACGTTCGCGCGCAGCCGCGCTTCCGCGCCCGGCGCGGGGTCCCATACGACCACGTCGAGACCGTGCGCGAGCGCGCGGGAAATCCATCCGCTGCCGATCACGCCGGTGCCGATGGCGGCGAACGTCTTGATGTCGGTCTTCACAGCCATGTCAACGCATCCTTCAAATCAGGGGAAATCGATGGGCGGCGGCGCCTGTGCGTGCCGCCCCGTCATATCGGTCGGTCAGCGCAACCGCTCACGCGAACTCGGCAACCGCACGTCGTTCGAGCGGACGCTCGCCACGTGCGGGCAAGCCGAGCTTGCGGCGGCCTTCGGCCGGCGTCAGCACGCGGCCGCCGAGCCGTTCGACGATCTCTCTCGCGCGCTCGACAAGCGTGCCGTTGGTCGCGTGCACGCCGCGATCGAGCCAGATGTTGTCTTCGAGGCCGACGCGCACGTGGCCGCCGAGCAGCATCGCCTGCGCGACCATCGGCATCTGCATGCGGCCGATCCCGAAGCCGGCCCAGTGCGCACCCGGCGGCAGGTTGTCGACCATCGCCTTCATCGTGCCCGTATCGGCCGGTGCGCCCCACGGAATGCCGAGGCACAGCTGGAACAGCGGCGGATCGTCGAGCAGCCCTTCCTTCAGCAACTGCTTCGCGAACCACAGATGGCCCGTGTCGAAGATTTCCAGCTCCGGCTTCACGCCGAGCTCCTGGATGCGCTTCGCGCCGGCACGCAGTTGCGCGGGCGTCGACACGTAGATGTAGTCGCCGTCGCCGAAATTCAGCGTGCCGCAGTCGAGCGTGCAGATTTCAGGCAGCAGTTCCTCGACGTGCGCGAGGCGCGTGAGGCCGCCGACCAGGTCGGTGCCTTTGCCGAAACGCATCGGGTCCTCGCCCGGGCCGATCTCGAGATCGCCGCCCATGCCGGCCGTCAGGTTGATGATCACGTCGACGTCGGCCGAGCGGATGCGGTCGACCACTTCGCGGTACAGGTTCGGGTCGCGGCTGCCGCGCCCCGTCTGCGGATCGCGTACGTGGCAGTGCGCCACCGTCGCGCCGGCCTTCGCGGCCTCGATCGCGGCGGCCGCGATCTCCTTCGGCGTGACCGGAATCGCCGGATGCTTGCCGACCGTATCGCCCGCGCCGGTGACGGCGCAGGTGATGATGACTTCATGGTTCATGCTGGTTGCCTCGCTTGAATCAGGTTGTGTCGCAATGCGGATGTTTCGTCGGGGCGCGCCGCGTGTGGCGCGCAAGCCGTCACAGGCCGAGATATGCCTTCACGGCCGGCAGCCCGTCCTTGCCGTCGAACGTCTTGACGCCCGCGAGCCACGGATCGAGCACTTGCGGGTTCTTCTTCAGGTACGCCTTCGCGGCGTCTGCCGGCTTCGTCTTGTTCATCACCGACTGCATCAGCTGGTTCTCGAGCTGGGTCGAGAAGCGCAGGTTCGTGACGAGCTTGCCCGCGTTCGGGCAGCGCGCGATGAAGTCGGGCGCGGTCAGCGTGTACACGCGCGCTTCGCCGTAATTCGGCCCGAACGACGCGTCGCCGCCGGACAGGTAGTTCATGCTCAGCTGGATGTTCATCGGATGCGGCTCCCAGCCGAGGAACACGACCCACTTCTTCTCGCGGACCGCGCGCTCGACCGTCACCAGCATCCCGGCCTCGCTCGATTCGACGAGCTTGAAGCCGCCGAGCCCGTACTGGTTCGTGTCGATCATCTTCTGGATCGTCGCGTTCGCGCTGCTGCCCGGCTCGATCCCGTAGATCTTGCCGTCGAGTTCCGCGCGGTGCTTCGCGATGTCCTCGAAAGTCTTCAGGCCGGCCTGGTATTCGTAGCTCGGCACCGCGAGCGTCGCCTTCGCGCCGGACAGGTTCGGCGTTTCGACGACGTTGATCGACTTGCTGTCGAGGAACGGCTGGAGCTGCTTCTGCTGCACGGGCCACCAGTAGCCGAGCGACACGTCGAGCTGCTTGCTCTTCAGGCCGGCGAACGAGATCGGCACCGACGCGATCGTCGTGGTCGGCTTGTAGCCGAGCGCCTCGAACACGGTCGACGCGAGCGCCGTGGTCGACGTGATGTCGGTCCAGCCGATATCCGCGAAACGCACGGTGCGGCAGGTCGCGGCATCCGTTTCGGCCAATGCCGCATGCGTGAACGCGCCGGTCGCCAGCACGGCCGCGGCAAGCGCGGCGATCTTCGTCGACTTCATGGTTCGGTTCCTCCCGGGGGGACTCGCGGCAGCCGGTGCGCGGGGTGTGCCCGGCCTGCATCGTGGGAGTAAAAGTAACGAGCCATATTGGCCGCGAGAAGACCGGCGGCGACCTGTTCTTGACTATTTGCGACTATGAGTGGAAACCACTAGGTTTCTTGAGAGGCTTGTTGGGCGGGGTTCTTGCGCGTATTCCAGGCGAATTCGGCTTGTCCGCATGCGGCGCGATGCTGAGGAGTCTGTCGGGACGAAGCGGAGCGCCGGTGCGGCTTCGGGCCCGGGGCGCTCGCACCGCACCGACGAACGGGTGTCATGGGCACGTGTGAAGCTGGCCGTGCCTCCAGCAGCCGAAAGAGCGTTTCGTATTGCGGAATCTACGTCGAATTCCCGCGCCGTCGCGTTTTCGCCGCTTGAAAACTTGTTTTGCATCGCAAAAACGGCAACGTAACCCATTGAAAAACAAGAAAAAATATTGTCTTATGTCTTATATAAGACATCGACAAAAGCCCGACGGGCGGCGTTACTATTTGTCCATGCCGTTCGCTGCGACAGACGTAGCGGGCACGCTCAACCAGTTACTCAAACGCGCTTTGCTCCCAGGAGATTGACATGGCCCAGTATCAAGACGACATCAAGGCAGTTGCCGGTTTGAAGGAAAACCACGGCAGCGCGTGGAATGCGATCAGCCCCGAGTACGCCGCCCGCATGCGTGCCCAGAACAAGTTCAAGACGGGCCTGGACATCGCCAAGTACACCGCGAAGATCATGCGTGCCGACATGGCCGCCTACGACGCCGACCCGTCCAAGTACACGCAGTCGCTGGGTTGCTGGCACGGCTTCATCGGCCAGCAGAAGATGATCTCGATCAAGAAGCACTTCAACAGCACCGAACGCCGCTACCTGTACCTGTCCGGCTGGATGGTCGCCGCGCTGCGCTCCGAGTTCGGCCCGCTGCCGGACCAGTCGATGCACGAAAAGACCTCGGTCAGCGCGCTGATTCGCGAGCTGTACACGTTCCTGCGCCAGGCCGACGCCCGTGAACTGGGCGGCCTGTTCCGCGAGCTCGATGCCGCCAAGGACGCTGCTGCGAAGGCCGCGATCCAGGACAAGATCGACAACCACGTCACGCACGTCGTGCCGATCATCGCCGACATCGACGCCGGCTTCGGCAACGCGGAAGCGACGTACCTGCTGGCCAAGCAGTTCATCGAAGCGGGCGCATGCTGTATCCAGATCGAAAACCAGGTGTCCGACGAGAAGCAGTGCGGCCACCAGGACGGCAAGGTCACCGTGCCGCACGAGGACTTCCTGGCCAAGATCCGCGCGATCCGCTACGCGTTCCTGGAACTGGGCGTGGACGACGGCATCATCGTCGCCCGTACCGACTCGCTGGGCGCCGGCCTGACCAAGCAGATCGCCGTGACGGCGACGCCGGGCGACCTGGGCGACCAGTACAACGCGTTCCTCGATTGCGAAGAACTGTCGGCCGACCAGCTGGGCAACGGTGACGTGGTGATCAAGCGCGACGGCAAGCTGCTGCGTCCGAAGCGCCTGCCGAGCAACCTGTTCCAGTTCCGCGCCGGCACGGGCGAAGCGCGCTGCGTGCTCGACTGCATCACGTCGCTGCAAAACGGCGCCGACCTGCTGTGGATCGAAACCGAAAAACCGCATATCGCGCAGATCGGCGGCATGGTCAACGAGATCCGCAAGGTCATCCCGAACGCGAAGCTGGTGTACAACAACAGCCCGTCGTTCAACTGGACGCTGAACTTCCGTCAGCAGGCGTACGACGCGCTGAAGGCAGCAGGCAAGGACGTGTCGGCATACGACCGTGCGCAGCTGATGAGCGTGGAATACGACGAGACGGAACTGGCCGCGCTGGCCGACGAGAAGATCCGCACGTTCCAGGCTGATGCATCGCGCGAAGCAGGTATCTTCCACCACCTGATCACGCTGCCGACGTACCACACCGCCGCACTGTCGACCGACAACCTGGCCAAGGAATACTTCGGCGACCAGGGCATGCTGGGCTACGTGGCCGGCGTGCA
This sequence comes from Burkholderia sp. D-99, assembly GCF_011605345.1. GTDB lineage: Bacteria > Pseudomonadota > Gammaproteobacteria > Burkholderiales > Burkholderiaceae > Burkholderia. The sequence goes on along the minus strand of NZ_JAAOXM010000008.1, from coordinate 19,812 downwards.
GCGCAAGGAAATCCGTCAGGGCATCGCCTGCGTGAAGCACCAGAACATGTCCGGCTCGGACATCGGCGACGACCACAAGGAATACTTCAGCGGCGACGCAGCGCTGAAGGCGGCAGGCAAGGACAACACGATGAACCAGTTCTGATCATCGTCATACCCGAAGCACGACGCCAACCCGTTTCGACGGGTTGGCGTTTTTTTTATCCGGCGGGATGACTCGCGCGGTGCCTGTCAGGCATTGTCCCGTGCGCTTCCCGCTGCGATCACCCGTACGAACGCGTCCGCCAGCATCGTCGGCTCGATCGGCAACACCAGCGCGCAAACCGATTTTGCGTCTTCATCCGAAATCGGCACGAAGACGACCCCGTCGATACCGAGGCTCGCCATCCGTTCCGGCACGATCGCAATACCTTGCCCGGCCGCGACAAGATTCAGCATCGACGTCTTCGGCGACACGATCCGGGCGGTAGCGGGCACGAATCCCCGCTTCAGGCAAAGATCGATCACGACGCGCGCCAGCCCGCCCCGCTCCCGATGCACGGCCGATACGAACGGCTCGTGCCGCAGCCGCGAGATCGCCGTACGCCTGGCGGGCGCCAGCGGATGATCGGCCGGCACCGCCACGCACAAGCGCTCGGCCGCGAGCTCGACGAAGCGAACGCGCGGATCGCGGCGCAGCACCGGCACACGAACGATCCCGATATCGGCGTTGCCGTTCGCGATCTCCAGGACCTGATCCTCGGACGAGGCGCGGTCGAGATCGATCCGCGCGCCCGGACACGCGCTCATGAAGCGCTCGAGCACCGGCATCAGGCTGCCGACGGGAACGGTACTCGAATGCAGGAGCCGCAATACGCCCGCTTCACCGCGCGACAACCGTGCACCCTCCTCCGCCGCGGCAGTCAGGGTCGCCGGAATCGACGCCACGCGATCGCGATAGATCGCGCCGGCCGGCGTGAGCCGCACGCCCCTCGGCTCCCGGTCGAACAGCAGGAACCCCAGCTCGTCTTCCAGTTGACCGATCTGCCGGCTGAGCGCCGACTGCGCGACGTGGAGCGCGCTCGCGGCCGGCGTGAAGCCGCCGAGATCGGCCACGGTCAGGAAATACTGGATTTGCCTCAGGGATGGCATGCTGAAAAGAGATGGATACGCGCCAGATTTGATATTTGTGTTATACCGCCGCGCTTCCCAGAATGGAAGCCTGCCGTGCCGGAATCGCCGTCACGGGCACATCGCCGGAGCATCCCTCTTCGTGACTACTCTCCTGTCGTATCTGCTCACCGTCGCCGCCGGCATCAGCGTGGCGTTGCAACAGGTGCTCAACGCCAACCTCCGTGCGCAGCTCGGCTCGCCGTGGTGGGCCGGGTCGGTCAGCTACCTCGTCGGCCTGGCCGCGATGCTCGCCGTCGCGCTGCTAGCCCCGCATCCGCGCCTGAGCGGCACTGTCGCCGGCGTCGGGTCGTGGTTCAGCTGGACCGGCGGGTTCTTCGGCGCGGTGTTCATCGCCATCGCGATCCTGATGGTGCCGCGACTGGGCGCGGCGACGACGCTCGCGCTGATCGTCGTCGGGCAGATGACCGGTGCGCTCGTGTTCGACCACTTCGGTGTGCTCGGCATCCAGCAGCATTCGGCCAGCCCGATCCGCATGGCCGGTGCGGCGTGCCTCATTCTCGGGGTGGTGCTGGTTCGCGCGTGATGCGTTCGTGGTGTTTGCGGCGGCCGCGCGTGCGATCTGAGGTTGTGCGCCATCGCCAGTTGCCGACGGCCGGCCTTGCGCACCGCCCGGCGCCGCATCGAGCGGAGGATGCAGGTCGAGCACGCCGACGCCGAACGAGAACGGCGCGTGGTTGCAGCTCGCCGTCAGCGCTCAGCCGCGTTGCCGCGACCCGAACGTGCCGACCCGCGGCATGCGTGCGCGGCCGACGTAGCGGCAACGCACGCACCCGCCGCTACGCTCATGCGTAGTTCATCATCACCGACTTGCTTTCCGTGTACTGATCGATCACCGCGCGACCGAGTTCGCGACCGAAACCCGACTGCTTCATCCCGCCGAACGGTATCGCGTTGTCGAGCAGCGAGTGGCAGTTGACCCACACCGTGCCGGCCGCGATACGCGGGATCAGCTTGTGAATCGCGGCAAGGTCGTTCGACCAGATGCTTGCGCCGAGGCCGTACGGCGTGTCGTTGGCGAGCTGCACGGCCGTGTCGACGTCGTCGAACGGCATCGCGACGAGCACCGGCCCGAAGATCTCCTCACGCACGACGCGCATCGCCTGCGTCGTATCGACCAACACGGTCGGCTCGACGAAGAAACCGGGGCCGTCGATCGCGCGGCCGCCAGCGGCAGCGCGCGCGCCCTCTCCGAATCCCGAGTCGATATAGCCGCACACGCGCTCGCGCTGCTTTGCCGACACGAGCGGGCCGATCTGCGTCGACGGGTCCATCCCCGGGCCGATCTTCAGGCCCGCGGCGATCTTCGCGACGCGCGCGATTACGTCGTCGAACACCTTCGCATGGATGTACGCGCGCGACCCGGCCGTGCACACCTGCCCCTGGTTGAAGAAGATCGCGTTCGCCACACCCAGTGCGGCCTTGTCCGGATCGACGTCGGGCAGCACGATCACCGGCGACTTGCCGCCGAGTTCGAGCGACATCCGCGTCATGTTGTCGAGCGCCGCGTGGCCGATCGTCTTGCCCGTCTGCGTCGAGCCCGTGAACGCGATCTTGTCGATGCGCGGGTCGCGAGACAGCGCGGCGCCGGCCGTGTGACCGTAGCCGGTGACGATATTGACGACGCCGTCCGGGAAACCGGCCGCCTGGATCAGTTCGCCCAGTCGCAACGCACTCAGCGGCGTATCTTCCGCGGGTTTCAACACCACGGTGCACCCCGTTGCCAGCGCGGGCGCAAGCTTCCAGGCCGCCATCAGCAGCGGGAAATTCCACGGAATGATCGCGCCGACCACGCCGACGGGCTCCTTGCGCGTGTAGGTGAAGATCTCGCTGTCCGGCATGTACGGCATGCCCGCTTCGATCACGCTGCCTTCGATCTTCGTCGCCCAGCCGGCCATGTAGCGGAAGCACTGCGCGGCCATCGCGACATCGAGCCCCTGCGCCACCATCACGGGCTTGCCGTTGTCGAGCGACTCGATTTCGGCCAGCTCGCGTGCATTCGCTTCGATCAGGTCGGCGAGCGCGAGCAGCAGACGCTCGCGGTCGGTGGTCTTCGCGGTGCGCCATGGCCCCGCGTCGAATGCGCGCCGCGCGGCGGCAACGGCCTGCTGCACGTCGTGCTCGTCCGCTTCGGGCACACGCGTGAGCACAGTGCCGTCGGCCGGATTCACGACGTCGAGCCGGCGGCCCGACGCGGCGTCGCTCCACTCGGCGCCGATCAGCATCTTCTTCGGCTTCGCGAGAAACGCGCGCGTTGCGTCGAGCAACGGAAAGGTTTCGTTCGTCTCCATGTCCACGTTTCCTTGGTTCGTTGAATGAGTCGGTCAGTAGCGATCCGTGACGCCGTCGATCCCGCGCGCCTGCAACGCGCGGACCAGCCCGGCGCGCACGGTCGCGACGTCGGCAAAAGCAGGACGGCGGTGCGCGGCGACTTCGGCGGCCGTATAAGGCTTGAAGTCGCGCGGCAGCGCATCGCGGTTCATCGTCGTGAGTACCCAGTTGAGCACGTCGGCCAGATCCTGGTCAGACAGCGCCGAGTTCGACGCACCGGGCACGCGCATCACATACTCGCGCCCGGCCGGCAGATGCGTGAAATAGCCGAGCGAATTCGCGAGCGGCGGCACCTTGCCGGGAATGCCGCCGCCCGTCGCCGTATGGCAGCCCATGCAGTTGAGCACCCAGTGCTGTCGCGCGAGCGCCGCGTCGGCCGTGCCTTCGGCATGCGCGGGCGTCGCGGCCATGCATGCCGCCGCGCCCGCCGCCAGCAACAGCAACGACAGGCGGCGCGACAGGCCGCCGAGCCAGGACGACGACGCGCACCGCATGCCCCGCGCGGACGCGCAAGCCCCGTTCACAGGCCGAGCCCCTTGATCACCACCGCGCGTTGCGCATGCACGGCCGTGCCGTCCATCTCCTTCGCGCGCGCCGCGCGGATATCGGCCGCCGTGAACGGCTTCGCATCGCCGTGCTGCGCGTTGAGATCGAACACGACGTAGTTGAGCACGTGCGCGATGTCGTCGTCGCTCGCGCTCGCGAATGACGGCATCTTGAAGTTATAACTCTTGTCGTGCACCGTGATCTCGCCGAACATCCCGTGCAGCAGCGTCGCGACCAGTTGCGCACGCCCCGGCTCGGCCGCCGCGTACTTGCCCGGATACTCGGTCAGCGGCGGCGCGAGGCCGTCCTGCCCTTTTCCGCCCGCCTGGTGGCACACCGCGCACTGCGCGTCGAACAGGCTCTTGCCGGCCGGGTAATGCACGGCTTCCTGCGCGCCGGCGGCGCCCGCCAGCGCGAAGGCTGCCACGGCCGTCATGCACGCGATTCCAATCCTTCCTGCCTGCTTCACTTTCATTGCTTCGCTGCTCCCAACAGAACCGAAACCGAACAGTGGTAATTCGAATTGCCGTTCGCCATGCACCAGTTGATGTCGTTGTTCAACGACAGCTTGTACAACGGCTTCTCGCGCTCGTTGCGGTTGCAGAAGCACTTGCCGCATGACGTCTTGCCGCAGCAATCGTTGTACGACACGATGTAGTCCGAACCGTCGTGTGGATTGCGGCAGGTGCCGATCCACGTGATCGGCGAAGGCGTGGTGCCCGGCGGGCAACTGCTCGACGTGCCGCCGCAGCAACTGCACAGCCAGCCGTCGATCGCACAGTATTTCCAGTAGTCGCAGCTCATCGGGTCGTCGCTCGCCCCCGAGGCGGCGGCACCGGATGCGCCCGATGCCGCATCGGCCGCATAGGCGGTGCGATCGACGGGCAGCAGCGGCAGCATCGCCGATCCCACCAGCACCTTGCCGAGCTTCGCCATCGCGCTGCGCCGCGAACTGTGCTGCGCGACGCCGCGCGCCGACCGCTCGAACCATGAATCAAACAGGCCCATGTCGTTGTTCTCCCTTGACGTTGAAAGAGGGTCGGCCGGTCATGCGTGCTGCGCGTGCGCGTCGTGGCTGTGATCGCCGTGCACGAACTGCTGCAGCGATGCGACGCCGCGCTCCTTCGCTTCGAACAGGCTCTCGAGATGCTCGCGCGTATTGACGAGCCCCTTCGCACGCACCGTGCCGGTTTCGTCGAGCAGCACCGCGTACGGCAGCTTGCCGATCTGGTATGCGAGGCCGAGCTCCTGCGACAGCACGTACGGAAAGCGCCCGAGGTCGTGCTTGCGCGCGAAGCGCGTGTGTTCGTCGATCTCGCCGTCGCTCGCGAGCACGATGTTCACCGGCGTCGCTTCGCTCGCCTGCAGCGAAGGCAGCAGCGGCAGCAGCTTCTTGCAGACGGGGCAGGTCGGCGACAGGAAGAACAGCAGCGTGGCCTTGCCCGATGCATCGATGCCGCCGACCTTCACCTGCGAGCCGCGAATGTCGGTCAGTTCGAACGCCGGCGCGATCGCGCCGACCGCCGGCCCCTTGTCGATCATCAACGCGCCGGCCGGCATGATGCGTTCGTACAGGATGCCGATCTGGCGCACCAGCGCGAGGCAGATCGCGCCGAGCGCGAGGACGGCCACCCACAGCAGGGCGGTGGAAACGGTGAGAGCGGTTTGCATCATGAATTCCTCAGATGGGAAAGGCGCGGTACGTTGGCGAGCAGCACGTCGACGGTGAGCAGCGCGCAGACGATCAGCAGCACGGAGAAGAACAGCGTCAGGTAGTCGAACCACACGACCGCGCGTGCGCCCGGCTCGACGAACGCGGTCGCGGCCAGCGCGGCGAGCAGCAGCGCGCGCCCGACGTGCAGCCAGCCGATGCCGCGCGGCGCATCCGCGCGCGCCGCCGCGAAGCCGGAACAGCCGCAGTCGATGTCGGTATGGCCGCGCACGAGATTGATCGCAATCGCCGCTGCAAAGGCCAGGAGCAGCGCGATCAGGCCGATCGCGCCGGCCGTGCGCGTATCGGGAAACAGCAGCGCCGCAGCGCCGACGGCTTCCGCGAGCGGAATCGCGAACGCAACGGGCGCGGTCAACGCATCGGGCAGCAGCCGGTAGCCGGCGAGCGCCTGGCCGAACGCGGTGGGCCGGCGCATCTTCGCGAAGGCGCCGAGCAGCACGACGACGGCAGCGCCGGCCTGCGCGCTGGTGGCAAGTACGGGATCGAGCGTCATCGCGGCCTCACGGGTTGACGAGCAGCGACGACGTATTGCCGATCTGCTTTTCGACGTTCTGCAGCTTGCCCGTGCGCGCATCCATCACGACGAGGTCGGACGTCGCCGTCAGCCCGTAGAACAGCGGCTTGTCGTCCTCGCTGACCTGGATCGACACGAGCGGATCGACCTTCTGCTGCGCGAGATCCCAGCGCGCGACACGCTGCTTCGATTTCAGGTCGAACACCCACACCTGCGTGCCGGGATCCTTGTGCGAGCCGTCGCCGCCCTTGTGCATCAGCACGTAGTAGCGGTTCTGCCGTGCCTGCACGGCTGTCTGCTGCATGCCGCCCGGACGCCAGCCTTCGGCGCGCTCGGCGTCCGTCAGCAGCGGCCACGACTTGCCGAACACCGGCTTGTCGCCGCTGAAATCCGCGCTGCGCACGTTGCCGCCGTACGTCGTGAACAGATAGTCGCCCTTGTAGCGCGACGCGTTCACGAACGCCGGATCCTTGTCGACGTCGATGAACGCATCCGACATCGTGCGCTTCGTTTCCTTGCCGTTCGCGTCGAGCGTGACGGTCAGCGCCTTGCCGCTCTCGCACAGCGCCGTGAAGCGGTCGTTGCCCGACGGATACGCGAGCACGCAGGCCGCCGTGTCGATCTCCGACAGCACCTTCTTCGAGACCGCGTCGATCACCGTCACCGACGCGGCCGGCGTGATGTTCGCGACGTACAGCCGCGTGCCGTCCGCGCTGAACGCGGTGTTGTACGGCGACGGCACGTGCTGCGCATGCTTCGCCGGAATCGCGATTTCGCCCGCGTGATCGAGTGTCGTGTTGTCGGTCATCTCGACGACGTCGGTGCGCGTGCCGTGCGAGCCGCGCGAGAAGTACGTCGTCGCGACGAAGCTAGTCTTGTGGTCCGGCGAAATCGCGAGGCCCGGGCCAAAGCCGCCGTCGATCTGGCCGAGCAGCTTCTTCGCATCGGCGTCGTACACGTAGATGCGTCCGTCGGTCATCGACGGCATCGAGATGTCGACGATATAGACCTCGTGCGGATGCCACGGCGGCATCTTCTGCACGACCAGTTCCTCCGGCTTTTCCGTCGCGTTCGCGTTGCCGGCCCACGCCGCCGCGAACGCCAGCGTCGCCGCGAGCACCGCGGTTCGTCGCCTTGTCCTCATGTCGCCTCCAGTTGGGGATTCACGTAATGTGGGGCGACTGTAGTTCGACAATAAATCCGGTCAGCACCCGGACCGGCACCGCGTGCGTGCCGATTCGGGATATTGGAAAACCGCCTGAAAGGCGCGTCGGCCGGAGGCTTCCGACCCTCTGACAAATGCGCCCGGAATAGCGCTCCCCCTTATTGCGCCGACCGCGCGGTCGGTTTAATCTTGCGCGGTCCTGATCGACACACCTGGAGGCGCTGTGTTCGTGTTTCACGAGAGGTTCGACAACGCGGACCGGCATGCCGAGGCGCTGCGCGGCTGGAACCAGCGCTACGACCAGATCGGCTCCGGCACGTATCGCAGCGCGGTCAAGCATGCGGTGCTGGACGGCGTGCAGCTGTTCCAGGAAGCCGCCAACGTCCGGATCATCCAGCGCGGAAAATTGCCGCACGACCATACGGTGTTCGGCATGCCGCTCACCGGCTCGGGTGCATTCGCATTCGGTGGTGCGCGCATCGAACGCGGCACGATGGTGATCGCGCGCGGCGGCGCCCCGTTCGAGCTGCATTCGCCCGACGACATGTCGCTGATCGGTGTCGTCGCCAATGGCGAACTGATGCAGCAGGTCGAGGATGCGGCCGATGTCCACCTCGACGAAGCCACGTTGCGGCGCGGTGTCGTCGACATGCCCACCGCCGTGCTGATGCGCGCGAGCTTGCAGATCGCCACGCAACTCGAACGTGTCCTGTCGGCACCCGATCCATTCCACGACGCTCGCGCGCAGCGCGAACTGCGCGGCGAGATCGGCAACGTGCTCGTCGATCTCCTCACGTACCGGATTCCCGAACCGTCGAACCGTCTCACGCACGCCTGCCGCGCCGACATCGTGCGTCGCGTGCACGACTACGTGATCGGTCATCCCGAAGCACCGGTCGACGTGCTGAGCCTGTGCGCGCAATTGCGCGTGAGCCGGCGCACGATGCAGAACAGTTTCCAGTCGGTCGTACAGACCAGCCCGTTGCATTACGTGCGCTCGCTGCGCCTGTCGCAAGTGCGGCGGATGCTGCTCGACACGCGGCACGCCGACCTGCCGATCAGCGACGCGGCCGCGCGCTGGGGCTTCATCCATCTCGGGCATTTCGCGAACGCCTACAAGGCGCAATTCGGCGAGTTGCCGTCGACCACCGCGCGCCGTTCCGCGCGCGGCGCAAAAACGCGCTGAAGCCGCGCAAAACCCGCGATAATCTCCCGCTGACCGTTCGGCGCGCGCGAGCCGGCCGCGGCACATGCCCGTGCGCGCGACGCCCCGTGCGACGCGCGACGACCACCGGATTCCATCCCCTGCCCCGATGCCCGAGGATTTCCACTTCCTGCTGCTGCCCGGCTTCTCCGCGCTCGGCTTCATGTCCGCGGTCGAACCGCTGCGCGTCGCGAACCGCTTTCGCACCGAGCTCTATCGCTGGCACGTGATCAGCGCCGACGGCGCGCCCGTCGCCGCGAGCAACGGCATTCCGGTCGCCGCCGAAGCCGCGTGCGCGGATGTCGACAAGGTCGACACGGTGTTCGTCGTCGCCGGCTTCGATCCGCTCGTGTGCTACACGCGCGCGATCGGCGACTGGCTGCGTCGCCAGCACCGTCATGGTGCAACGCTCGGCGGCATCGACACGGGCAGCTTCGTGCTCGCGGAAGCCGGGCTGTTCGACGCGTCGCAGCCGCTCACGCTGCACTGGGAAGCGCTTGCCGCGTTCCGTGAACGCTATCCCGGCCTGAACGCGACGCAGGAGCTGTTCGAGATCGACGACCGGCGCATCACGTGTGCGGGCGGCACCGCGTCGATCGACATGATGCTCGACCTGATCGGGCGGCGGCACGGCGCGGATCTCGCGGCGGCAATCTCCGAGCAGTTCGTCGTCAGCCGGATCCGGCAGCGCTCGGACAGCCAGCGGCTCGAGATCGCCGCGCGCTACGGCGTGCACAACCGCAAGCTGATCCAGGTGATCGGCACGATGCAGCGGCACATGGAAAACCCGCTCGGCTCCGATGCGCTCGCGCAGGAGGTCTCGATCACGCGGCGCCAGCTCGAACGGCTGTTCAGCGCGACGCTGAACGACACGCCGACGCATTTCTACCTGAACCTGCGGCTCGATCGGGCGCGTGAACTGCTGCAGCAGACCGACATGAGCATCACGTCCGTATGCGTCGCATGCGGGTTCGAATCGCCATCGCATTTCTCGCGCACGTATCGCGCGCGATTCGGTCTCAGCCCGCGCAGCGACCGGCGCGCGACGCGCTGATCATCGCGATTTACACGCACAATACGGCACGGTATTGCGCGTTCCGGCAGCGGTTCCCGCCGTTCGCTGAACAATGCCGACGATTGATCGACGAACCGAAGCGGTCATCGAAAATAAATTGGAATGTCGTTGAAAATATTCTGTAACATACCTCGAAATTAGATAGGCAGCCTAACGAGATGCACACGTCGGCTCGACACATGTCTGGCCATGCAGGCTGCCAACCGATATCGATTCGATCCGAGGGGTATGACATGACGATGCTCGATTCGCCGTCGCCGCACCTGCCTGCCGTTCGCTTCTTCGCGCGCTCCTCCCCCTGCTTTTCACCCTGCTTCTCCCCCTCTATTCCCGCCTGTTTCTTTTCGACCTGACATTTAGGGTTCCTTAGTCAGTCGACACCCCCAACACCGCTTCGCCGCACCGGCTCCATCGAGCCGGCGCGCGGGCCGTGTCGTGCCTGCACGCCACGAGCGCGCGGGCGTGTCCAACCGTTGAGATGAGGATCACGTATGCAGACATCACGCAAAGCACTACCGCTCGCCCTGGGTCTCGCGCTCGGTTTCGGCATCGTCGGCGGCACCGCGGCCGATACGAAAGTCTCGAATCCGCAAGCAACGAGCCTGCGCGAAAGCCTGACACGCGGCGTCGCGCCGCCGGCCGCCAAGGCCGATACGGCCGCCGGGCAGTTCCGCGCGGACGGCATCGCCGTCACGCTGTACAACCCCGCGTATCGCGCGAAGAAGGCCGCCACCACGCCCGCCGCCAGCGCGCGCGACTTCGTCGCGTCGCAGGCCACGCAGCTCGGGCTCGACGCGAGCGCACTCGCAAGCCTCGTCGTCACGTCGGAGCGCAGCGACGCCGACTTCACCGTCGTGCGCCTGCAGCAGCAGGCGGCCGGATTGCCTGTGTACGGCAGCGATATCGCGGTGACGGTCGCGAAGGACGGCCGCATCCTGTACGTCGCGAGCAACACGATCAACGGCGTGGTCGCGAAGTCGAGCAAGGCGCAGGCCGTCGACCAGCAGCAGGCACTCGACCGTGCGCGCGCGTATCTCGGCGTGAGCGGCTTCACGAACCTGGATGCGCAGCTCGTCGCGTTCGTCGACAAGGCCGGCACGCATGCCGCGTGGAAAGTGCGCGGCCGCCCGAACGACGGCCCGAAAGGCGACTGGGAACTGCTGATCGACTCGGGCAGCGGCGAAGTGCTGCGCGCCGAGGACAAGGCGTTCTATGCAACGGACGGCACGGGCTTCGTGTTCCGGCCCGACCCGCTGTCGCCGACCAAAAGCAGCTACGGCAGCACGGGCTACAAGGACAACAACGACGCCGATTCGTCGCAACTGACCGCCGCGCGCGTGCGCGTGACGCTGAAGGATCTCGCGCAGTCGGGCGGGCGTTATTCGCTGTCGGGTCCGTATGCGGTATGCATCGATTTCGATGCGCCGCTCGACAAGGCGTGCCCCGTGCAGTCGACGCCCGCGTTCGAGTTCACGCGCGGCAACCTGTACTTCGAGGCCGTGAACGCGTACTACCACATCGACACGTTCCTGCGTTACGTGAACCAGACGCTCGGCATCAAGGCGCTGCCGTACCAGTACACCGGCGGCGTGCAGTACGACCCGCACGGCGAATCGGGCGACGACAACTCGTCGTACTCGTCGAGCAGCGGCCGGCTGACCTTCGGGCAAGGCGGCGTCGACGACGCGGAGGATGCGGACGTCGTGATCCACGAGCTCGGCCATGGCATCCACGACTGGGTGACGAACGGCGGCCTGTCTCAGCAGGAAGGGTTGTCGGAAGGCACCGGCGACTATCTCGCCGCCGCGTACAGCCGCGACTTCAACCAGTGGAGCCCGTCGGATGCGCAGTACCACTGGGTCTACAACTGGGACGGCCACAACGAGTTCTGGGGCGGCCGCGTGACCAACTGGAACGTCGGGCGCACCTATGCGCAGGCACGCGGCGCGGAGATCCATACGGCCGGCCAGTACTGGGCCTCGTGCAACCTCGTCGCGCGCGACGCGATCGGTGCGCAGGCAATGGACAAGGCGTTCCTGAAGGGCTTGTCGATGACCAACAGCTCGACCAACCAGAAGGCCGCCGCGCAGGCCGTGCTGACGGCCGCGTCCGCGCTCGGCTACAGCAACGCGCAGCTCACCGCGATCGGCAATGCGTACAACCAGAGTTGCACGTACGGCGTGACCGTACCGAAGAAGTCGTAATTCCGCAGCAGGCGGGGGCGTACCGCACGACCTGCGGCACGCCCTCTTCCTCGACATCGCCATCCTCACGAGATCGAACATGCCTACTCTGACACTCACCCGCCTGAGCGCCGCGCTGGGCGGTATGCTGCTGACCGCCGCCGCGCACGCGACGCCGGTGTGGATCACACTCGGCGACGCGGCGTTCCGCCAGTTGCAACGGATCGACGCAAGCGCCACCGCGCAATACAGTACGACGCTCGACGCCGGCAAGACGGCCGACGGCGCGTCGCGCCGCGAAACCGTCCACGTCGTCGAGATCGACGATTCACGGCTCGGCGAGCTGGCCCACGCCGTCCACCATACGCGCGGCCACGGGCCCGGCTATGTCGTGCACGACTCGTTCGACGAAGCGCGCCAGGCACTGCAACCGTTGCCGCCGACGCTGGCGAAGCAGGCCGCCGCTTCCACGTACCAGGTATCGAACGCGCCGCAGATCGGCACGTGGATCCAGCAGCTGCAGGCCAGCAACATCGTCGGCACGATCACGTCGCTGTCCGGCTTCACGAACCGCTACTACACGACGTCGCACGGCGTCGCGGCGTCGGACTGGCTCGCGTTGCAATGGAAGCAGCTGGCCGGTTCGCGCGCCGACATCACCGTCGAGCAGTTTGCGCACACGGGCTTTCCGCAGAAATCCGTGATCCTGACGATCAACGGCAGCGATCCGGCCGCGGGCACCATCGTGCTGGGCGGCCACCTCGATTCGACGGTCGGCCGCACGACGGAGAACACGCGCTCGCCCGGCGCGGACGACGATGCATCGGGTATCGCGAGCCTGACCGAAGCGCTGCGCGTGCTGCTGGCGAACAATTACCGGCCGAAGCGGACGATCAAGTTCGTCGGATACGCAGCAGAGGAAGCCGGCCTGCTCGGCTCGAAAGCGATCGCTAAGCAGTTCCGTGCGCAGAATGCGAACGTGGTCGGCGTGCTGCAGCTCGACATGACGAACTACAAGGGCGATCCGAAGGACATCTACCTGATCACCGACTACACGAACGCGTCGCAGAACACCTACCTGACGAATCTGGCGAAGACCTACCTGCCGGAACTCGCGATCGGCACGTCGCAGTGCGGGTATGCGTGCTCGGATCACGCATCCTGGAATGCGCAAGGGTATCCGGCGTCGTTCCCGTTCGAGGCCGACCAGAACGACAGTCCGTATATCCATACCGTGAACGACACGCTGGAGAATTCGGATCGCCAGGCGAATCATGCGCTGAAGTTCGGCAAGCTGGCGCTGGCCTACGCGGTCGATCTCGGCGGCAACGGCGGGGCGGCGGCGAAGCCCTGACGGCGTACGGCCGGGAAGGCGGCGGCAAGGGCTGCCTTCCCGGCCGCCTCGATCAGACGATCTCGTCCAGCGTCCCGTAAAGGCGCATACCCACCGCCCGCGCGACCGCCGCGGAAGCCGGATTGTCGAGCTGGCACCGGTACTGCGGCGCCAGCCCCTCGCGGCAGGCCGCCATACTCATCGCGCGCACGACGCCACGCGCGTGGCCGGCGCCTCTGGCTTCAGGCAGCGTCAGCACCCCCATGTCGGCCAGGCACGAATCCCACCACGCGTACACGCTGCCCGCGCAGACCAGACGATCCTGCTCGAATGCGCCGAAGACGCGCCAATGGTCCAGCTCGACGCTGGCCGTATCGAAATCCTCGGCCGGCATCGCGGCGGCGAATGCGTCGAATGCCGGTCGATCCGCCGGGCTCAGCGCCCTGACCGTCGCGGGAATCGCGTGATTCGGCAGATCGGCCAGCGCCGGCGCGGAATAGTAAAAAAGATTGTCCGCGCCGCACAGGTCGCCACCGGAGGCCGACAGGCGATCGATGAACGCGCCCATCGTCCACGCACCCGCTTCGTTCAGGCGCAACGTGCGCGCAACCTTCTCCTGCACGACGATCCGGCTTCTTCCGTCGGTCGGCACGAGGATCATGCCGTGCTCGTCGCCCAGCGCGGAACTGACGGCGATCTGCAGATCGTCGCCGTCGTAAAGGCACCGGTCGCCCGAAAACTTCTGATGCCAGAACTCGCTGATACATTCGTTAAACAATACCCACCTCTCGATTGTGTGACCGACAGCATCGCAAAGCGGCGCAACGCTCAGCGCCGACTGCTTGCACGCGTCCGGATAGAATCGTCGTTCGACCACTCCGCTACCCACGTCCCGCCATGACCGATACCCCCCGCTCCCTCGACGACCTGTCGCCCACTCGCGTCACGACAGCTTTCGACCTGCCCGGCCACACGACCGTCCGCTCGCTCGGCGTCGCGCAAGGCATCATCGTGCGCTCGCGCTCGATCGTCGGCTCGTTCGGCGCATCGCTGCAGACGATCTTCGGCGGCAACATCACGCTCTATACATCGCTGTGCGAAAAAGCGCGCCAGCAAGCCTTCGACAAGATGCTCGCCGATGCGCGCAAGCTCGGCGCGAATGCGATCGTCGCGATGCGCTACGACTCGACCGAGATCGGTTCGGGTGTGACCGAAGTCATTTGCTACGGCACGGCCGTCATCGTCAAACCAGCATGATGCCCGATGCCGGCAAGCCGCGTGGAGCCGTTCCGCCCACTGTCCCGGAATGGTTCCCGCACGGCGCCGGCAGCACCGGGGCGCACCCGCCCGACATGCCGGCGAACCCGCGCGATACACGTGCGAAACACGTGCGAAGTTTTCGATTGACGCGCCGCGCGGTTCCCTCTTAACATCGCACTCGTTTTCATTCATGGAGGCTTCTGTGCCTACCGATGCGAGTTGTAGTTGGTCCTGTACCAACCTGACTGCCGCCTGAGGAAGCTTCGCAGAGCCTTGTCTTCTGCCGCATCCCGGGATAGCAGGATGCGGTGTCTTTCAGGATCGGCGTACCGTCGATCCGAAGTTCCCGTACTCGACAATTCAGTGGCCGCTCGACACCCGGGCGGCGTCCGTACGTGACCCGCGTCGCGTGCGTGTGTCCGGCCGCATGCCCGCGCGTGTGCAGCCCGTGTGCACGCACGTGCCGTTCAAATAGACAGGAGTTCGAATGGACGACGACAGTAGCCGATTAAGCTGCGCCGGCGCGCGTTCGCACGCCATGCCGGCGAATACCCGATTCCCAGCCTCTTATCAGCCGATCGCGCCCGACGCGGCGCGGCGGGAAGCGCTCGTCCGTCGTTGACGTCATGACGCTCCCGCCGTGTGCAGTCCGGCGCCTGGAGCACCCATGACACGACTCGATATTTCCATTCGGCCGCACCGGCCACACCGGCTCGTCCACGACAGCCGCAAGGACGCTCCCCCGCGTCGCCACTGCACACGTCATTTGCGTCGAGCCGCCGCGGCTGCGTCACGCGCTGCGCGGTGACGCCACCTGGATCGCGCACTCCGCGCCCCGCCTTCTCATGCGCCGGCAACGCGGCAATACCCGCCGTTCGGCACCACGCCATGACCGATGTACCGGGAGAACACCATGCAAAACCTCATGAAACTCCATGCCAGCCGGCTGATCCGCGACAGCTACGTCTACTTCAAGATGCCGTACGCACTGCTCATGCATTTCGACCGGCTCGCGGCCGCCTATGACCAGCTCGATCGCAAGCAAAAGCACGCGTTCTCGTTTCCGGACCAGACCGACGGTTTCCTGCCGTTCGGGCTCGAATACTCGCATACGCCCGAGCAGCCGGATCTGTGCGACCGATTCTGCTACTGGGTCGCACGGCGCGACGTACATCACGGCTTCCCGCTGGCCAGGTCCACGTTCTATCGCGAGATGGCAGCCTACGAAGCCTGCATCAACGCAATCGCGCAGGACCTGCTCGATGCGGTATGCGACAACCTCGGCGGCTCGCCGCAGCCGCCGGTCCGGCACAGCTCCTACCTGCAGTTCTGCGCGTACGAGCCGCATCACGACAGCCACGACCGCGCGTACCTGCAGGATCCGCACGAAGACGGCCACCTGCTGTCGTTCATCCGGCCGAGCGCACCCGGCCTGGTCCTGCTGCCCGACGCATCGCCGGTTTCCGCTCGGCCTCGGCCCGACGAAATGATCGTGCTGGCCGGCTCGCTCCTCGAGGCGCTCACCGACGGCGAAGTGGCGGCGATGCAGCACGCCGTCGAACGCCCGCGCACGCGCGCACGGCGCACGTCCCTGATGTACTTCGTCAATCCCGACCTGTCGGCCGGGCACGCCAGCACGATCGTCAACCGGCGGCCGCTCGACTTGCGCTCGCTCGCCCAGCGCCGGCACGTCGCGTTCGGCAACCGCACGCTGTGCGGCCCGTGCGCAGCCTGACCCGGCTCATCCCGCCCACCTTTTCCCCGGAGAATCCATGCTTGGACGCTTCCTCCCCGTCGAAACCCGGTTTTTCGACCTCTTCGATACGCATGCGCAGCACATCGTCCTGGCCGCATGCGAGCTTCAGATGCTCCTCGACAATCTCGACGACGCCGAGCTGGCCATGGCCAACGTCCAGACCACCGAACGAACCGGCGACAAGCTCGCGCACGAGGCGATCGACCTGCTGCACAAGACTTTCATCACGCCGCTCGATCGCGACGAAATCCACAAACTGATCACGACGATGGACGACATCCTCGACCTGATGGAGGACGTCGTGACCACCGTCGTGGTCTACGGCCTGAAGTCGGTAACCGGGGAGGCCAGCGAACTCGCGGACATCGTCGTGCAGTCGGCGCTGCAGACGCAAATCGCGGTCAACCGGCTGTCCGACATGAAGCAGTCCTTGCAGATCCTCGAGGCATGCGAAGAGATCGACGCGCTCGAAACCCGCGCCGACCGCGTGCTGCGATCGGCGATATCGAAACTCTTTCGCGACGACATCGACGTGAAGACGCTCATCAAGCTGAAGGGCGTCTACGACCTGCTCGAACGCATTACCGACAAGTTCGAGGATGTCGCGAACATCATCGAAGGCATCGTGCTGGAAAACGCCTGAGCGAATCAACAAGATGCATTCGATACAACTCGCCCTCTGGATGGTCGCGACGCTGGTACTCGTCGCGCTCGTATTCGATTTCATGAACGGCTTTCACGACGCGGCGAACTCGATCGCCACCGTCGTGTCCACCGGGGTGCTGAAGCCCCAGCAAGCCGTGGTGTTCGCGGCGGCGTTCAACGTCATCGCGTATTTCATCTTCCACCTGAAAGTCGCGCAGACCGTCGGTAAAGGCACGATCGATCCCGAGATCGTCGACCACTACGTCGTGTTCGGCGCGCTGGTCGGTGCGATCGGCTGGAACGTGATCACGTGGTACTACGGGATTCCGTCGAGCTCGTCGCATGCGCTGATCGGCGGCCTCGTCGGCGCAGCGCTCGCCAAGTCGGGCTGGGGTTCGCTGAACATCGACGGGCTGCTGAAGACCGTCGCGTTCATCTTCATTTCGCCGCTGCTCGGCTTCATCCTCGGTTCGCTGTTCATGCTCGGCGTGTCGTGGCTGTATTTCCGCACCGCGCCCAGCAAGGTCGACCGGCGCTTCCGCCGGCTGCAGCTGCTGTCGGCCGGGCTGTACAGCCTCGGCCACGGCGGCAACGACGCGCAGAAGACGATCGGCATCATCTGGATGCTGCTGATCGCGTCGGGCTATGCGTCGGCGACCGCCGATGCGCCGCCGGCATGGGTGATCGGCGCGTGCTACCTGTCGATGGGCCTCGGCACGCTGTTCGGCGGCTGGCGCATCGTGCGCACGATGGGCCAGAAGATCACGAAGCTCAAGCCGGTCGGTGGTTTCTGTGCGGAAACCGGCGGCGCGATGACGCTGTTCCTCGCGTCGTTCCTCGGCATTCCGGTGTCGACCACGCACACGATCACCGGCGCGATCGTCGGCGTCGGCGCGACGCAGAAGCTGTCGGCCGTGCGCTGGGGTGTGGCCGGCAACATCGTGTGGGCGTGGGTGCTCACGCTGCCGGCCTCCGCGCTGTTCGCGGCCGGCGGATGGTGGCTCGGGCACCGGATCTTCTGATGCAGGCGGCCATGGACTTCACCGCGGCGGGACGCCCGCTTCGGTCGAGTCGCCGGCGATGCCGAACACGCGTTGACCTTCCGGGGTGTCCTCGACTCGCCAGCCCTCGACGCTCAACGCTTCCCGAATCCGGTCGGCCTGCGCCCAGTCCCTGGCCGCCCTCGCGCGCTCGCGATCGCCGAGCAACACGCTAACGTGTTCCGGAATGTCGAACGCAACCGGCCTCCATTCGCGCAAACCGAGGCCAAGCACCGCGTCGAAGCTGTCCACGGTCGCTTTCAGCGTCGCGGGTGGCAGGTCGCTCCTGACCAGATCCCAGAGCACCGCGAGCGCCCTGGGCAGATTCAGGTCCTCGTTCACTTCGGCGTCGAAACGCGCGGCGAACTCCGTATCGACGCGCCCTCCGTCCGGCCAGCCGGCATAGAGATGCCGAAGCCGATTCAGCGCGGTGTGTGCCGCATCGAGCGACGCCCACGTGAAATGCAGCTTGCTCCGGTAATGGGCCGTCAGGCACAGGTAACGGTACGCGAGCGGATCGACATTCCGGCTCTGCAAGGTCTGCAGACGAACGAAATCGCCGCTCGACTTCGACATCTTCGTATCGGCGTCGAGCGTCAGAAAGTGCCCGTGCATCCAGTAATTCGCGAGTTGCGTGCCGTGGGCCGCGCGAGTCTGCGCGATCTCGTTGCTGTGATGCACGGCGATATGATCCTCGCCGCCGCAATGGATATCGAACAACGTCCCGAGATACTTCGCCGACATCGCCGAGCATTCGATATGCCAGCCCGGAAAGCCGCGACCCCACGGGCTGTCCCATTCCATCTGCCGCTTGACGCCGGCCGGGCTGAACTTCCACAACGCAAAATCCGTAATGTTCCGTTTCTCGCCCAGCGCAACCCGCTTGCCCGCCTGCAACCCCGCGCGGTCGAGCCGCGCGAGATAACCGTAGTCGTCCTGCCGACTGGTGTCGAAGTAGAGGCCGTCGTCCGTCCGATAGACGTAGCCGGCCCGGTCGAGCGTATCGATGAACGCGATCTGCTCGGCGATGTGATCCGTCGCGCGGCACCACACCGTCGGCTCGAGCAGGTGAAGCGCGCGCCAGTCCCGGACGAACGCCTCGGTGTAGCGCCGGGCGATGGCCCACGCCGATTCGCCGGTCCGGCGACTGCCCTTTTCCATCTTGTCTTCGCCTTCGTCCGCATCCGAAGTCAGGTGGCCGACATCGGTGATATTGACGACGTGCCGGACCTCGTATCCGTTGCGCATCAGTATGCGGCGCAGGATATCCTCGAACACGTAGGTTCTCAGGTTGCCGATGTGGGCATCGTCGTAGACCGTCGGGCCGCAGCAGTACAGGCCGACCTGTCCGGCATGGATTGGCGTGAACGGGCGCACGGTACGCGACCAGGTGTCATACAGCGCAAGCGGCATCGAGTTTCTCCGTCCCGAAGGTGTCGGCCCAAAAACAAAAAGGCCGCCTGTTTTGCATCACAGGCGGCCGGAAGGCGATTGCTTGAATGTTTAGCGAGTTCGCTAGACGCAAATTCCCCCTGGCACGTTCTGACAACATGCACGGAGCAGCGAGGAGAGGGAATTAGCGCGATCAAGCATGGGGACGATGCTAGCGTCTATAGACGGCAATGGTCAATACCATTGCATTGCCGTTGCCGGCGATGGCCCCGGGACGGCGGCCAGGCGGTCGGCACCGACCGGATGCATTTCATGCCCGTTCACACCCGTCAAAAAAAAGGTTCATCGCAGGAAACCGTGGAGCCTTGGAGAGCGATTGCGTAACCTGATGCCTGACTTTATGGAGGTCAGGAGGCAGAATTGCTCGATCGCAAGGCACTTCAGGCACTGGGTTGCTGGACAGGCT
>NZ_JAAOXM010000007.1 GCF_011605345.1 Burkholderia sp. D-99 | reverse complement strand
GGAAGAACCACCACCGGACGAACCACCGCCGGAAGAACCGCCGCCGGAAGAACCGCCACCGGAAGAACCACCGCCGGAAGAACCACCGCCGGAAGAACCACCGCCGGAAGAACCACCACCGGAAGAACCACCACCGGACGAACCACCACCGGAAGAACCGCCGCCGGACGAACCGCCGCCGGACGAACCACCACCCGAACCACCGCTGCCAGACGCATTGCCACCGCGGCCCGAGCCACCCGAACCGCTCGTGCCGCCGGATGTTCCGCTTGTCGTTCCGCCGACGCCGGCAGGTCCGACGGTACCGTTCCCGTTGTTGCCGCTGCCGCCGCTATTGCCATTTCCGCTACCGGGGCTGCCGCCGCTGCCACTGCCACTACCGCTAGCGCCTGCGCCATTACCGCCGACGCGTCCGCCCGCAAAGACGTGCACCGCGCACGCAGCCAGGTTGGCTGCGCACGGCGAAGCGTCGTCGACCAGCATCATGATGGTGTCCGCGCTGGCAACTGCATCGGGCGCGGCGTCCGGTGCCGCATCTTGTGCGACGGCATACGAGCAGCAGCACGCGAACGCGGCTGCGGCGAGCAAGGTTGCGCGATGGCACCGTCCCGTCTTGCGGAACGGTCGTTTCGTCTTGAGCATCATGGCCTCCCCATGCGCGCGATGCCTCGTCGCCGCGCGGCGATCTACGTGTGGTGCAGGGGGCCGGTAAAGGTTCGTAGTCCTGTCGGTAGCCGATTGCCTTCGGTCCGGCGCTGGACGCCAGCCGCGATTGCGGAACGGCATGCGGGCCCGCCGTGCGAAGCTCTATCTGCGAGATTCGTGCCACCGGCCGCTTGCGCCCGAGGCGCAAGGCGCGCGCAGGCGCACGACGGCGCATGCAACGTCGTTGGGGGAGTTTTGTTTCCGGATTGAAACGTCTGAGCTAAGTTCAGCGCGCAGGCGCATCGGCCGCGCGCTGCCAGCGGTGGAACAGGATCGATGCAATCCAGCAGACGAGGAACAGTGCGACGATGCCGTAGCCGATCGCGCCGAAGCGTTCGCCGAGCGCATCGAGCGCGTCGCGCACGGGGCCCGTCAGCGACAGCTTGTCGGCCAGCAGGCCGGCCGCCTCGATCCCGCCGATCGCCAGCGCGACGGCCGCCGAGACGAACGTGATGCTCGCGTTGTAGAGCAGTTTGCGCTGCGGATCGTCCATCGCCCAGCCGTACGCGTGAATCATCAGCACGTTGTCGGTCGAGTCGATCAGCGTCATGCCGGCGGTGAAAAGCGCGGGAAACAGCATGACCGTATAGACCGGCAGCCCCTGGCTCGCCTGCGCGGCAGCGATCGCAAGCAGGCCGATTTCGGTTGCAGTATCGAAACCTAACCCGAACAGCACGCCGACCGGATACATGTGCCAGCTCTTCGACACGAACCGGAACAGCGGACGCAGCAGCCGGGACACGAGCCCGGCAGGACGGTGCACATGCGCGGCGTCGTGCCCGTGCGTGCCGCGATAGCGCCGCCACACGTCGCGCAGGATCGCCAGGTTCACGCACGCGAGCACGAGCAGGAAGGTGGCCGACACCGCCGTGCCGATCGTGCCGCCGATCTCGCGGAACGCATCGAACCGGTCGCGCAGCGCGAATGCCGTCAGCGCGATGCCTAGCGTCGCGGCGATCACGATCGTCGAATGGCCGAGCGAGAAGAACAGGCCGACGCTCACCGGACGCTGGCCGTCCTGCATCAGCTTGCGCGTCGCGACGTCGATCGCGGCGATGTGATCGGCGTCGACCGCATGACGCAGCCCGAGCCCGTAAGCGATCGCCGCGGTGCCGAGCAGCAGAGGATGATCGCGCAACACGGCGAGCGCCCACAGCCAGACGGCGGCGTTCGCGGCGATCAGACCGGCATAGAGGATCAGCAGGCGGCGCAGGGCAGGGGTGGGCGGCATCGGGATGGTTCCATCTGACGAATCGCGATGCATTGTGGCACGCGAAAAAAATACCGGACGTGCCGGTCAAAATAGTCCGCGCGCACGGCGTGCAGGAATGAAAAAGGCCCGTCCGGAACCGGACGGGCCTTGCCTGCGTGCGGCAGCGCGAGATCGCGCCGCGCTTACTTCACTTTCGCGCTGATCACGCCTTCCGATACGTTGGCCGGCGTTTCCGCGTACTGCTTGAACTCCATCGTGTAGGTTGCGCGGCCCTGCGTGGCCGAACGCAGCGACGTCGAATAGCCGAACATCTCCGCGAGCGGCACCTCGGCGCGCACGAGCTTGCCGCCGCCACCGGCGATATCTTCCATCCCCTGCACGATGCCGCGCCGGCTCGACAGGTCGCCCATCACGTTGCCCATGAATTCCTCGGGCGTCTCGACCTCGACGGCCATCATCGGCTCGAGCAGCACGGGTTTCGCCTTGCGCATCGCTTCCTTGAACGCCATCGAGCCGGCCATCCGGAACGCGTTTTCGTTCGAGTCGACGTCGTGGTACGAGCCGAACGTCAGGTGCACCTTCACGTCGACGACCGGGTAGCCCGCGAGCACGCCGCTCTTCAGCGTTTCGGTGATGCCCTTGTCGACGGCCGGGATGAACTCGCGCGGAATCACGCCGCCCTTGATCTCGTCGAGGAACTCGTAGCCCTTGCCGGGGTTCGGCTCCAGCGTGATCACCGCATGGCCGTACTGGCCGCGGCCGCCCGACTGCTTGACGAACTTGCCTTCGACGTCGGACGCCGTCGTGCGCACCGTCTCGCGATACGCGACCTGGGGCTTGCCGACCGTCGCTTCGACGCCGAATTCGCGCTTCATCCGGTCGACCAGGATTTCGAGGTGGAGCTCGCCCATCCCCGAAATGATCGTCTGGCCGGACTCTTCGTCGGTCTGCACGCGGAACGACGGATCTTCCTGCGCGAGGCGGTTCAGCGCGAGGCCCATCTTTTCCTGGTCGGCCTTCGTCTTCGGCTCGACGGCCTGCGAGATCACCGGCTCCGGGAATTCCATCTTCTCGAGGATGATCGGCTTCGCCGGATCGCACAGCGTGTCGCCGGTGGTCGCTTCCTTCAGGCCGACGGCCGCCGCGATGTCGCCCGCGCGCACTTCCTTGATTTCCTTGCGCTCGTTCGCATGCATCTGCAGGATCCGGCCGAGCCGTTCCTTCTTGTCCTTGGTCGCGTTGAGCACCGTGTCGCCGGATTCGACGACACCCGAATACACGCGGAAGAAGATCAACTGGCCGACGAACGGGTCGGTCATGATCTTGAACGCGAGCGACGAGAACGGCTCGTCATCGCTCGGATGACGTTCCGCCGGCTTGTCCGGGTCGTGGAAGTCGTGGCCGAGGATCGCCGGCACGTCGACGGGCGACGGCAGGTAGTCGATCACCGCGTCGAGCATCGCCTGCACGCCCTTGTTCTTGAACGCGCTGCCGCACAGCATCGGCACGATCTCGTTCGCGACCGTGCGCTTGCGCAACGCGGCCTTGATCTCGTCCTCGGTCAGCGATTCATGGTCGTGCAGGTACTTCTCGAGCAGTTCCTCGCTCGCTTCCGCTGCGGCCTCGACCATCTTCTCGCGCCATTCGTGCGCGAGCTCGACGAGGTTCGCGGGGATCTCCTCGTACGTGAATTTCACGCCCTGGCTTTCGTCGTCCCACACGATCGCCTTCATCTTCACGAGGTCGACGACGCCCTGGAAATGATCTTCCGCGCCGATCGGAATCTGGATCGGCACCGCGACGCCTTTCAGGCGCTCGCCGATCTGCCGCTGCACGCGGAAGAAATCGGCGCCGACGCGGTCCATCTTGTTGACGAACGCGATGCGCGGCACCTTGTACTTGTTGGCCTGGCGCCAGACGGTTTCGGATTGCGGCTGCACGCCGCCGACCGAGTCGTAGACCATGCACGCGCCGTCGAGCACGCGCATCGAGCGCTCGACTTCAATCGTGAAGTCGACGTGCCCGGGCGTGTCGATGATGTTGATCCGGTGTTCCGGATAGTTGCCGGCCATGCCCTTCCAGAAGGCCGTGGTCGCAGCCGACGTGATCGTGATGCCGCGTTCCTGCTCCTGCTCCATCCAGTCCATCGTGGCCGCGCCGTCGTGCACTTCACCGATCTTGTGGCTCACGCCGGTGTAAAACAGGATGCGCTCGGTCGTCGTGGTCTTGCCGGCATCGATGTGAGCGCTGATCCCGATATTGCGATAGCGCTCGATGGGGGTTTTGCGGGGCACGTGAACCTCCTTGGGTTCGGATCGTAAGCGGGCCGGCCGGGCCGGCCCGGGATGGACAAGCGAGATTTAAAGGATAGCGCTTGTCTGTGGCTTTTGCAGATGCGGGCAGCGTTTGCCGAATCAAGGCGGGCGCCGCCGCCGGCAGGCGAAAAAAAAGCCGACGCGCAACAGGCGGCCGGCTTCGGTCGGTGCGCGGCGCGATGCGGGTCGGCGGCGCGGCGATGCCCGTTACTGGGCCTGAGGCAGGCCTTCGAGCTTCATGCCGGGCTTGATGCCCTTCGCCGCGAACCAGCCCTTGCTCATTTCGAGTGCATAGACGCCGTTGTTGCGCGGGCAGTGGTTGTCGGTCGTCTCGGCCTTCATCTCGTCGATGTCGGTGATCGTGCCGTCCGCGCGGATGAATGCGATCGACAGCGGGATCAGCGTGTTCTTCATCCAGAAGCAGTGCACCGCGTTCTCGTTGAACACGAACAGCATGCCTTCGTTCGGCGCGAGCTGCGAACGGTACATTAGCCCCTGTTCGCGGTCGGGGTCGTTCGCGGCGACGGCCGCGTCGATCACGTACATGCCGGCGCGCAGCTTCACGCGCGGGAATTCGCTCGGCTGCTTGGCGCCGGGCGGCACTTGCGCGCTGGCGGCCTGCATGCCGAATGCGAGGACGGCGAGCGCGGCGGGAAACACGGCGGCGCGCGCAAGGCGGCCGAGCGACGAGCGCAGGGAGAATTGCACAGCAAGGCTCCTATCTGGAAAACAAGACCCGCATGGTACGCGATGCGTGCCGGCGGGCACACAAAAGAAAAAGGCAGATCGCCTTGCGGTGATCTGCCTTTCAACGCCGTAAGAACGGCAAGACTGCGTGTTCTTGACTGCGTTATTACAGCAAGCTTACTTAGTTCGAAGCAGCTGCCGGTGCTGCTGCGTCGCTTGCTGCAGCCTTCTTCGATGCCTTGTGGTGCTTCTTGGCTGCGTGGTGCTTCTTGGCAGCGTGCTTAGCCGGTGCCGAAGCAGCTTCAGCAGCAGCCGGAGCAGCTTCCGGAGCCGATGCTTGTGCGAAAGCAGCCGTTGCGAAGAGGCCAGCGACCAGAGCGGCGATCAGTTTGTTCATGTTGTGTTCCTCAGCTTTAGTTAATTAACCAAATGACCCGGCAATAGGAGTCATGTCGTCTAACGGTGCCATCCACCTTTCGGTTGACAGACGCTTCGAGAAATTTCTCATTGCGCTGCGGGCGCCGAATCGTATTCGATAAAAACGTCGCTTTTGTGACGCAAACACGGCTCGGCTGCCAATGCCGGATAGCTAAGGTTGGCATCTGCGTGGTTTAACGCGCGATCTTCGCAGGCGGTTGACGAAAAAGATGACGAAAAATTCGTACGTCCCGAATTCGTCATCAGGCGGGCGCGAAACCGTCCCACGGCGCGCGTGGCGGCAGTGCAATTGTTTCTCCCGGTGCAATGCCGAGCGCAAATATATCCAGTGTGCCGATGCCGACGCGCACCAGGCGCAACGTCGGGAAGCCGACGGCCGCCGTCATCCGGCGCACCTGCCGATTCTTGCCTTCGGTGATCGCGAGTTCGATCCACGTGGTCGGGATCGCGGCGCGGTAGCGGATCGGCGGGTTGCGCGGCCACAGCGTGTCGGGCGGTTCGATGAATTCGGCGCGGCATGGGCGCGTCACGTAGTCGCCGAGGTCGACGCCGCGCGCGAGCGCCTTCAGGTCGCCAGGGCCGGGCGCGCCCTCGACTTGCGCCCAGTAGCGCTTGACGAGCTTGTGGCGAGGCTCGGCGATGCGCGCCTGCAGCGCGCCGTCGTCGGTGAGCAGCAGCAACCCCTCGCTGTCCGCGTCCAGCCGGCCGGCCGCGTAGACGCCGGGCGTTTTTACCCAGTCGCCGAGTGACGGGCGCGTCTCGTGCGCGGAAAACTGGCAAATCGTGCCGAACGGCTTGTTGAGGGCGATCAGGTTCATGGCGGGGCGCCCACCCGGCGCGCCGCGGGAAGCGGGGGCGGGCGGTCTATGGCAAATGGCGGAATCTTAATGCATAATACGGAACGGCAAGTCCTCTGTCTTATATAAGACATAAGTGGGGTCTTGATACGCAGTGCCGCGCTTCGTGCCGAAGTGCCCGGTTGGGGCGCTAGAATAGCGGCTCGCTGTTGCCGTCACGGGGTGGCCATGCCGCGCCCCCGCCACGCGCGCAGCTTCGACCAGCATCACCTGCTCAGCCACGTCACTGGAGTCGATCATGCCGTATCAGCACATCAAGGTTCCGGAAGGCGGTGACAAGATCACCGTCAACAAGGACTTCTCGCTCAACGTTTCCGATCAGCCGATCATTCCCTATATCGAAGGCGACGGTACGGGCTTCGATATCACGCCGGTCATGATCAAGGTCGTCGATGCGGCGGTCGCGCATGCCTACAAGGGCAAGCGCAAGATCCACTGGATGGAGATCTTCGCGGGCGAGAAGGCGACGAAGGTGTACGGCCCGGACGTGTGGCTCCCGGACGAAACGCTGCAGGTGCTCAAGGAATACGTGGTCTCGATCAAGGGGCCGCTCACGACCCCGGTCGGCGGCGGCATCCGTTCGCTGAACGTCGCGCTGCGCCAGGAACTCGATCTCTACGTGTGTCTGCGCCCGGTCCAGTACTTCAAGGGCGTGCCGTCGCCGGTGCGCGAGCCGCAAAAGATCGACATGGTGATCTTCCGCGAGAACTCGGAAGACATCTACGCGGGCATCGAATGGGCCGCGGGCTCCGAGCAGGCGAAGAAGGTGATCAAGTTCCTGCAGGACGAGATGGGCGTGAAGAAGATCCGCTTCCCGGAAACCTCGGGGATCGGCGTCAAGCCCGTGTCGACCGAAGGCACCGAGCGTCTCGTGCGCAAGGCGATCCAGTACGCGATCGACAACGATCGCAAGTCGGTCACGCTGGTGCACAAGGGCAACATCATGAAGTTCACGGAAGGCCTGTTCCGTGATGCCGGCTACGCGCTTGCACAGAAGGAATTCGGCGGCGAGCTGATCGACGGCGGCCCGTGGATGCGCGTGAAGAACCCGAAGACGGGCAACGAGATCGTGATCAAGGATTCGATCGCCGACGCATTCCTGCAGCAGATCCTGCTGCGCCCGGCCGAATACGATGTCATCGCCACGCTGAACCTGAACGGCGACTACATCTCCGACGCACTGGCCGCACAGGTCGGCGGAATCGGGATCGCGCCGGGTGCGAACCTGTCGGATTCGGTCGCGATGTTCGAGGCGACGCACGGCACGGCACCGAAGTACGCAGGCAAGGATTACGTGAACCCCGGTTCCGAGATCCTGTCGGCGGAAATGATGCTGCGCCACCTCGGCTGGACGGAAGCGGCCGACACGATCATCGCGTCGATGGAGAAGTCGATCCTGCAGAAGCGCGTCACGTACGACTTCGCGCGCCTGATGGAAGGTGCGACGCAGGTGTCGTGCTCGGGCTTCGGTGAAGTGCTGATCGAGAACATGTAAGACCCCTTCCGGGGTGGGCCGGCAGGTTGCCGGCCGCCCCGGCGCTGACTGCCGGCGCCGGAGCGTTTCGTGGATGGCAGGTTTGTTGGCAGGGCGGTCCGGCATGCGGGCCGCGGCGCTGCGATGCGGCCCGGAGGCCCTGCAAGGTAGAACATGACGGCCCTCGCAACACCACCGCCCGGCTGAGCCGGCGTGCCCCTTTCGCGACCGACCCGGTCGCTCCCCGCCGGTTACCGCCGGCGCTCCTCAGTCCAAAATTTTCACGTAGCAACGCATCGACCATGTCCACTTCGCCCAAGATCATCTACACCCTCACTGACGAAGCGCCCGCGCTCGCGACCTATTCGCTGCTGCCGATCGTCAAGGCCTTCACGCGCTCGTCCGGCGTCGCCGTCGAAACGCGCGACATCTCGCTCGCCGGCCGCATCATCGCGGCATTCGCAGACGTCCTGCCGCCCGAGCAGAAGGGTTCCGACGATCTGGCCGAGCTGGGCCAGCTCACGCTGAAGCCGGAAGCGAACATCATCAAGCTGCCGAACATCAGCGCATCGGTGCCGCAGCTGAAGGCCGCGATCGCCGAACTGCAGGCGCAGGGCTTCAAGCTTCCGGCCTACCCGGAAGATCCGTCGACGGACGAAGAGAAGGCGGTCAAGGCCCGCTACGACAAGATCAAGGGCAGCGCGGTGAACCCGGTGCTGCGCGAAGGCAACTCCGACCGCCGCGCGCCGCTGTCGGTCAAGAACTACGCACGCAAGCACCCGCACAAGATGGGCGCGTGGCAGGCCACGTCGAAGGCACACGTCGCGCACATGAGCGAAGGCGACTTCTACGGCAGCGAGAAATCGGCGCTGATCGCCGATGCCGGCAGCGTGAAGATCGAACTCACGACGACCGACGGCGCGAAGAAGGTGCTGAAGGAAAAGACGGCCGTGAAGGCCGGTGAAGTCATCGACGCATCGGTGATGAGCCGCAATGCGCTGCGCAGCTTCATCGAAGCGCAGATCGCCGACGCGAAGGCGCAGGACGTGCTGTTCTCGGTGCACCTGAAGGCGACCATGATGAAGGTCTCGGACCCGATCCTGTTCGGTCACTTCGTGTCGGTGTTCTACCGCGACGCGCTCGCGAAGCACGCGGACGTGCTGGCGCAGGCAGGCTTCAACCCGAACAACGGGATCGGCGATCTGTACGCGCGCCTGAAGGACCTGCCGGCCGACACGCGCGAAGCGATCGAAGCCGACATCAAGGCCGAATACGCGGTGCGCCCGCGCCTCGCGATGGTCAACTCGGACAAGGGCATCACGAACCTGCACGTGCCGAGCGACGTGATCGTCGACGCGTCGATGCCGGCGATGATCCGAGATTCGGGCGGCATGTGGGGCCCGGACGGCGCTCTGTACGATGCGAAGGCCGTGATTCCGGACCGTTGCTACGCCGGTGTCTACCAGGCCGTGATCGAAGATTGCAAGCAGCACGGCGCGTTCGATCCGGTCACGATGGGCAGCGTGCCGAACGTCGGCCTGATGGCGCAGGCGGCCGAAGAATACGGTTCGCACGACAAGACGTTCCAGATTCCGGCCGATGGCGTCGTGCGCGTCACCGACGAAGCCGGCAACGTGCTGCTCGAGCATGCAGTGGAATCGGGCGACATCTGGCGCATGTGCCAGACGAAGGACGCACCGGTGCAGGACTGGGTCAAGCTCGCGGTCAACCGCGCGCGTGCGACCGGCGCACCGGCCGTGTTCTGGCTCGATCCGGCGCGTGCGCACGATGCGCAGATCATCGCGAAGGTCGAACGCTACCTGAAGGATCACGACACGAACGGCCTCGATATCCGCGTGATGACGCCGGTCGAAGCGACGCGTTTCTCGCTCGAGCGCATCCGCGCGGGCAAGGACACGATCTCGGTCACGGGCAACGTGCTGCGCGACTACCTGACCGACCTGTTCCCGATCATGGAGCTCGGCACCAGCGCGAAGATGCTGTCGATCGTGCCGCTGATGGCCGGCGGCGGGATGTTCGAAACGGGTGCGGGCGGCTCGGCGCCGAAGCACGTGCAGCAGTTCGTCGAGGAAGGCTTCCTGCGCTGGGATTCGCTCGGCGAATTCCTCGCACTGGCTGCGTCGCTCGAACACCTCGGCAACGCGTACCAGAACCCGAAGGCGGTCGTGCTCGCGAAGACGCTCGACCAGGCGACCGGCAAGTTCCTGGACGAGAACAAGTCGCCGGCGCGCAAGGTCGGCGGCCTCGACAACCGCGGCAGCCACTTCTACCTGTGCCTGTACTGGGCGCAGGCGCTGGCCGAGCAGACCGAGGACGCCGCGCTGAAGGCGCAGTTCGAAGGTGTGGCGAAGGCATTGTCCGACAACGAAGCGCGCATTCTGGAAGAGCTGGCTGCCGCGCAGGGCAAGGCGCAGGCGATCGGCGGCTACTTCCGTCCGAACGTCGACCTGACGAGCCAGGCGATGCGCCCGAGCGCGACGCTGAACGGCATCGTCGACGCAGTCGCCTGACGCGGGCCGCGCAATCGCGCGAGCCAATGCGTGTGTCGACACGGCGCGGTTAGCCGTTCGCCGTCCGACACCCAATAAAAACGCCCCGGTCGCCCGGGGCGTTTTTCGTTGCAGGCTTGCCATTCAGACGTGAACGATTTCCCATTCGGCGATTTCGTGCGGCACTTCGAGCGTTGCCGTGTCGAGTTCGGACGGTTGCTCGCAGTCGCCGCGGGAGATGTGGTCGGCCGCCACTTCGGGGCACGAGAATGCACCGAGCAGGGCGTTGCCGAACGTCGCTTCCCAGCCACCGTTACCCGGCAGGATGTAGAACGACCCGAGCGCTGAACCAAAGCGAAATCCCTTCATTTCCGTTCTCCCTTTCTGATTACAAGCGATTCTGTTGTGCCGCTTGCCGGCTCGACCGGCTGTGTCCCGACTGGCTGCTTGCGCCGGGTTCCGTATCGAACGTCGTGGCGAAGCGTCAGTGCATGGGACAAAGTCTACGTCCGCGACCCGGTCGGATGGTGCATGTAGAACGGCTTCACTAAACAAAAATTATCGTTTAAAAACAAATAATTACTTTCGTCGTTTTGTATTGCGGAACGTTTTTTGGCATCGCGAAACGGGAAATTTGTGCCCTGCACCACGAATTTTTACAACGCAGAGACTTGTTCCACATCGTGAAATATTGGCGGTTTTGCGAACCGGTGGCGCGACCGGCGCCGGGGCGGGGCCGAACGGCAGGCGCCAGGCGACCGTCTGGACGCAGCAAGGGGCAGGGTTGAGTGGTGCTGCGGTCGCGAGTGAGGGGCCGTGCATCGTCGATCGACGATGCCGCTCGATGCGTGCCGAATCCGGTGGGGCGTTGTCGAGCCATGCGGCGTATCGCCGCCCGGCCGGCGGCGAAGCGTCTCGATATGAGCCTGCGGTTATGATGACGCGGGCATCAGGATTTGCGTCGCGCATCGGCGCTTCAGCCGGCCGGCGCGGGCGTCGTGGCGGCCGCGCGACGCAGCATGGATAACGAGGAACGATTGATGATACGGAGAACCTTCCTGTCGCGCGCCATCGGTGCCGCGGCCGCGTCGCTGTTCGCGCGCGCCGCGTGGGCGCAGCATGCCGGTCACGCTGGCATGGCCGGCATGGACTCGATGGACGACATGCCCGGCATGTCGGGCATGCCAGGGATGGCGGGTCATGGGCAGCACGGCAAGTCCGCACCGGCCGCGCTCGCGGCCGCCGACGCGCTGCCGGCCGGCGCGCCGCTCGCGGCGCTGCGCACGCTCGCGAACGAAAGCCGCGAGCCCGGCATGTTCCGGGCCACGCTGGTCGCGCAGCCGGTAGCGCGACCGATGCTGCACGGTGCACGGCCGACCCCGTTCTGGCAGTTCGGCGCGGGCACGCAGGGGCCTGTCGTGGGTCCACTGATCGACGTGCGCGAGGGCGACACGGTCGAGATCAAGTTCGTGAACAAGCTACCGCAGCCGTCGACGATCCACTGGCACGGCCTGCCGGTGCCGCCCGATCAGGACGGCAACCCGTCCGACCCCGTCGCGCCCGGCGCATCGCGCGTGTATCGCTTCACGCTGCCGAAGGGGAGCGCCGGCACCTACTGGTACCACCCGCATCCGCACATGATGACGGCCGAGCAGGTGTTTCGCGGGCTCGCCGGCCCGTTCGTCGTGCGCGCCGCGGACGATCCGCTGGCGGGCTGGCCCGAACGCAACCTGTTCGTGTCGGACCTGAAGCTTGCGCGCGACGGCACGATTGCACCGAACGACATGATGGACTGGATGAATGGCCGCGAGGGCCAGTTCGTGCTGGTCAACGGCGCGCGCCGGCCGCGGATCGACGTCGCGGGCGACGAGCGCTGGCGCGTGTGGAACGCGTGCAGCGCGCGCTACCTGCGCGTCGCGTTCGACGATGGCCGAGCGTTCGAGCACGCGGGCACCGACGGTGGGCTGTTCGATGCCCCGCGTCGCGTGACGTCGCTGCTGATCGCGCCGGGCGAGCGTGCGGAACTGCTGGTGCGCGCCGGCGACCGTGCGTCGCGCGCGGTGCTGCAGGCGGCCGAGTACGACCGCCGCAAGATGGCGATGTCACACGACGACGGTCACGGCAGCCTGCCGCCCGATCCGGCGCTGGCGCTGGCCGATGTCGCGTTTGCGCCCGCCGCCGCGCGCGCATTGCCGGCCACGCTGCGCGCAGTGCAGCCGCTGGGCGAGCCGGTCGCGCACAAGACGGTCGCGTTCGGCGAGGAAATGGACATGGACGCGATGATGAAGGGCGCGGCGCACGGCCGACCGGCCGGCATGCGTTTCACGATCAACGGCGAAACCTACGCCGCGCACCGCGTGACATTGACGAGCCGCCGCGGCGACATCGAGCGCTGGGAGATTCGCAATACCACCGACATGGATCACCCGTTCCACCTGCATGGCACGCAGTTCCAGGTGATCGAGCGAGCGTCGGGCGGCGCGCGCACGACCGAACCGTTCCGCGCATGGCGCGATACCGTGAACGTGCGCAGCGGCGAAACGGTGTCGATTCTCGTCACACAAGACATGCCCGGCGAGCGCATGTTTCATTGCCACATTCTCGAACACGAGGATCTCGGCATGATGGGCACGCTGAAGGTCGTGTAACGATGTGGTGAATATGTTTCACGCGCAGGACCGATAACCTATCTGCATGTGTGACAAGACAATATGTGTTCAATTATCGGGATTGAACGAAAAGGCCGGCCAATCGATTATCGATTGGCCGGCCTCAAAAAAAGAAACCCGGCGCAATGCGCCGGGTTTCTTCGTCCGATATCCGATGCCTTTATGCGGCCTGGATGTTCGACGCTTGCTTGCCCTTCGGTCCTTGAACGACGTCAAAGCTCACCTTCTGGCCTTCCTTCAGCGTCTTGAAGCCATTCATGGTGATAGCCGAGAAGTGCGCAAACAGATCCTCACCGCCCTCGTCGGGAGTGATGAAACCGAAGCCCTTCGCGTCGTTGAACCACTTAACGATACCAGTTGCCATTTTCCTACTTCCCCTGTCACACAGTCGCTGCTACTTACCACGAGCACGCTCGAAAAGCTAAACGACCGGAAAATGCAGTCGTTCCCCCCTCACAAGCTCACCTCGGCCTCTTTCATTTCGCCAACTGGCAAATTGAAAAAAGTGCCAGCTTGATTGTTGGCGCTCTTTATTGGAGTGTCAAGAGGAATTTTTAGACGTTTAGAGGGACGTTGTAAAGAACCCATTTTCAGGGTTTTTCCGGCTTTGCTTTGCAGCACGCGGCCAAGCGCGAGGACTTGAAAAGCAGCATAATCGGCTCATATACCAGGCTCGAGTGACACGCGTTCGAGTCGTGCCGGCTTGTGGGATACTGGATGCGGATACGACGTTCCGGTGCGGTTCCCCCTGACGGTTCGTGTTCCACGCCACGCGTGAAAGCCGGCACCGCAGCCGGCTTTCGTATGGCGCGAAGAAGATCGCGTGTTCCGGGATTCCGGGGAGGGCGCCGGCCGGTCGGTCGGGTAATGGCAGGATTGCGGGCCTGTCCGAGTTGTTTAGAATGGGTGTATGGCGATTATCCCGGACAAGCAGGACAGCACCGTCCTGGAACGCAAGCAGCAGAAGCTCAAGCCGCCTTCGATGTACAAGGTGGTGCTGCTGAACGACGACTTCACGCCGATGGAGTTCGTCGTGATGGTGGTCCAGGAGTATTTCAAGAAGGATCGCGAGACGGCCACGCAGATCATGCTGAAGGTCCATCGCGAAGGGCGAGGGGTTTGTGGGGTCTATACGCGGGACATCGCGTCGACCAAGGTTGAGCAAGTCGTTACCCATGCGCGGCAGGCCGGGCATCCGCTGCAGTGCGTGATGGAGGAAGCATGATTGCCCAGGAATTGGAAGTCAGCCTGCACATGGCGTTCATGGAAGCACGCCAGGCGCGCCATGAGTTCATTACGGTCGAGCATCTGCTGCTGGCCCTGCTGGATAATCCGACGGCAGCCGAGGTGTTGCGCGCGTGCGCGGCCAACATCGAGGACTTGCGTCAGAACCTGCGCAATTTCATCCACGACAACACACCTACCGTCCCGGGCACCGACGATGTCGATACCCAGCCGACGCTCGGTTTCCAGCGCGTGATTCAGCGCGCGATCATGCACGTCCAGTCGACGTCGAACGGCAAGAAGGAAGTCACCGGCGCGAACGTGCTGGTCGCGATCTTCGGCGAGAAGGATTCGCATGCCGTGTACTACCTGCAGCAGCAGGGCGTCACGCGCCTCGACGTCGTGAACTTCATTTCGCACGGCATCGCGAAGACCAACGGCGGCGAAGCCGCGAAGTCGGCCGACGCGAACGCGGAAAGCGAAGACGCGAATGCGCAGAAGGAAACGCCGCTCGCGCAATTCACGCAGAACCTGAACCAGATGGCGAAGGACGGCCGCATCGATCCGCTGATCGGTCGCGAGCCCGAGGTCGAGCGCGTGGTCCAGGTGCTGTGCCGTCGCCGCAAGAACAATCCGCTGCTCGTCGGCGAGGCTGGCGTCGGCAAGACCGCGATCGCGGAAGGGCTCGCCTATCGCATCACGCGTGGCGAAGTGCCGGACATCCTTGCGAACGCGCAGGTCTACTCGCTCGACATGGGCGCGCTGCTCGCGGGCACCAAGTACCGCGGCGATTTCGAGCAACGTCTCAAGACGGTGCTGAAGGAGCTCAAGGAGCGTCCGCACGCGATCCTGTTCATCGACGAAATCCACACGCTGATCGGCGCGGGCGCCGCGTCGGGCGGCACGCTCGATGCGTCGAACCTGCTGAAGCCGGCGCTGTCGTCGGGCACGCTCAAGTGCATCGGCGCGACCACGTTCACCGAATATCGCGGCATCTTCGAAAAGGATGCGGCGCTGTCGCGGCGCTTCCAGAAGGTCGACGTGAGCGAGCCGACCGTCGAGCAGACGGTTGCGATCCTGCGCGGCCTGAAGTCGCGCTTCGAGGAGCATCACGGCGTCAAGTATTCGTCGGGCGCACTGTCGGCCGCGGCGGAACTGTCGGCGCGCTTCATCACCGACCGTCACCTGCCGGACAAGGCGATCGACGTGATCGACGAGGCGGGCGCCGCCCAGCGCATCCTGCCGAAGTCGAAGCAGAAGAAGACGATCGGCAAGAGCGAGATCGAGGAAATCATCTCGAAGATCGCGCGTGTGCCGCCGCAGAGCGTGTCGCAGGACGATCGCAGCAAGCTGCAGACGCTCGACCGCGACCTGAAGAGCGTCGTGTTCGGCCAGGATCCGGCGATCGATGCGCTCGCGGCCTCGATCAAGATGGCGCGCGCGGGCCTCGGCAAGATGGACAAGCCGATCGGCGCGTTCCTGTTCTCCGGCCCGACGGGTGTCGGCAAGACCGAAGTGGCGCGCCAGCTCGCGTTCACGCTCGGCATCGAGCTGATCCGTTTCGACATGTCGGAATACATGGAGCGTCACGCGGTGAGCCGCCTGATCGGCGCGCCTCCGGGCTATGTCGGGTTCGACCAGGGCGGCCTGCTGACCGAAGCCGTCACGAAGAAGCCGCACTGCGTGCTGCTGCTCGACGAAATCGAGAAGGCGCATCCGGACATCTACAACGTGCTGCTGCAGGTGATGGACCATGGCACGCTGACGGACAACAACGGCCGCAAGGCGGATTTCCGCAACGTCATCATCATCATGACGACGAACGCGGGCGCCGAGTCGATGCAGAAGGCGACGATCGGCTTCACGACGCGCCGCGAGACGGGCGACGAGATGACCGACATCAAGCGCCTGTTCACGCCGGAGTTCCGCAACCGCCTGGATTCGATCATCAGCTTCCGCTCGCTCGATGAGGAAATCATCATGCGGGTGGTCGACAAGTTCCTGATCCAGCTCGAGGAACAACTGCACGAGAAGAAGGTCGACGCGCTCTTCACCGACGCGTTGCGCAAGCATCTCGCGAAGCACGGCTTCGATCCGCTGATGGGCGCGCGGCCGATGCAGCGGCTGATCCAGGACACGATCCGTCGCGCGCTGGCCGACGAACTGCTGTTCGGCAAGCTCGTCAACGGCGGTCACGTGACGGTCGACGTCGACGAAAACGACAAGGTGCTGTTGTCGTTCGACAAGCTGGCGAATCCGCCGCACAAGCCGAACGAAGAGACGGTCGAAGTCGAGTAAGCGATAATTCGTTGTTCATGCGAACGGCGCGGGAAGTTCTCCGCGCCGTTTCGTTTTATCCGGCGCCGGCGGCGCAATGGTGGTGCAGGGGAGTGGTAACGCAGTGACACAACAACAACGATCGTTCGACAGCATCGTCGCGCGAGAACAAGGGTTGCGCCACGCGCTGACGTCGGGGCAGATGGCGATGATCGCGATCGGCGGCGCGATCGGCACGGGGCTGTTCCTCGGCAGCGGGTTCGCGATCGGTCTCGCCGGCCCGAGCGTGCTGGTCTCCTATGCGATCGGCGCGCTGATCGCGCTGCTGCTGATGGGCGCGCTCGCGGAAATGACCGTCGCGCATCCGACGGCTGGCTCGTTCGGCGCGTATGCCGAGCACTATGTCGGCCCGCTCGCGGGCTTCCTGGTGCGCTATGCGTACTGGTTCGCGGTGGTGTTCGCGATCGGCACCGAGATCAGCGCGATCGCCGTGTTCATGAAGTACTGGTTTCCGGCCGTGCCCGGCTGGTACTGGGTGATTGGCCTCTCCGCGCTGCTGATCGCCGTGAACCTGGCCAGCGTCACGCTGTACGGCACGGTCGAATACGCATTCTCGCTGCTGAAGATCGCGGCGATCGTCGTGTTCATCGTGCTCGGCGCGTATCTCGTGTGGTCGGCGCCGGCCGCATCGGGCATCGGTTTCGCGAACTACACCGCGCACGGCGGCTTCATGCCGAAGGGGCCGTGGGGCACCTGGGTCGCGGTGATCGTCGCGATCTTCAGCTACATGAGCATCGAAGCCGTCGCGATCGCAGCCGGCGAGGCGCGCGATCCGCAGCACGCGGTCACGCGCGCATTCCGCTCGACCGTGTTCCGGCTCGTGCTGTTCTACCTGCTGACGCTGTCGCTGATGCTCGCGATCGTGCCGTGGACGCAGGCCGGCACCGACGAAAGCCCGTTCGTGAAGGTGATGGCCGCGACGCACGTGCCGTACGCGGCAGGCGTGATCAACTTCGTGCTGCTGATCGCGGCGCTGTCGGCGATGAACAGCCAGCTTTACGTGACGACGCGGATGATGTTCAGCCTGTCGCGTGCACGGCTCGCGCCAGCGGTGTTCGGCCGGCTCGGCACGAACGGCGTGCCGCGTGCAGCGCTGTGGATCTCGACGAGCGGCGTCGCGGTGGCGGCCGTGCTGGTTGCGCTCGCGCCAGACACTGCGTTCACCGTGATGATGGCGATCGCAATGTTCGGTGCGCTGTTCACATGGATGATGATCTTCGTCACGCACCTGCGCTTCCGCGCGCGGTATCGCGGCCCCGCGCTCGCGTTCCGGATGTGGGGGCACCCGTTCGGCAGCCTGCTCGGTGCGGGGCTCGTCGCGGCGATCCTGTTCACGACCGCGTTTACGCGCGAATTCCGGATGACGATGGTGGTCGGCGTCGTGTTCGTCGTCTTGCTGACGCTCGCATACGCGCTGCATTACCGGCACGAACATGCACGCTGACCGCGCCGGCGTACCCCCACACCGTTCTTCACGCCCGCTAAGGTTCCGTTAAGCCCGCGGCGACTACATTCGATCCTGTCTGCAAGGCGGGCCGGCATGCGCCGGCCCGCCGCTTTCCTGCAAAAAGGGGTTCGAATGAACAAACTTCCCGAAATCACGCTCGCGTTCTGGATCATGAAGATCTGTGCGACGACGTTCGGCGAAACCGGCGGCGACCTGCTGTCGATGACGCTGAACGTCGGCTACGCGGTGAGCTCGATCCTGCTGTTCGGTTTCTTTCTCGTGACGCTGGGCGCGCAACTCAGGACGACACGCTATCGCCCGGCGATCTACTGGGCCGTGATCGTCGCGACGAGCACGGCCGGCACGACGATGTCCGATTTCATGGACCGCACGCTCGGCCTTGGCTATGCGGCCGGCTCGTCGATCCTGGTCGCGATCCTGCTGGCCATCTTCGCCGTGTGGCGCCTCAGCGGCGAATCGCTGTCGGTCGACCTGATCCGCACGCGCAAGGTCGAGTTGCTTTACTGGATCGCGATCCTGTTCTCGAACACGCTGGGCACCGCGCTCGGCGACTTCCTCGCGGACAGCTCGGGGCTCGGCTTCGGCGGCGGCGCGCTGCTGATCGGCGGGCTGCTCGCGGTGATCGTGCTCGCGCACTATTTCACGCGGATCTCGGGCGTGCTGCTGTTCTGGGCCGCGTTCGTGCTCACGCGTCCGTTCGGCGCGACGGTCGGCGATCTGCTCACGAAGCCGGTTGCGAAGGGCGGCCTCGCGCTCGGCACGATCGGTTCGTCGGCCGTGCTGCTCGGCGTGCTGGTCGCACTGGTGATCTACGCGATCGTGGCCCAGGCGCGGCAGCGCGACCTGATGCCCGCGCGGATCGCGCAACCCGTCGAGGAATGACGGTAAAGGACAAGAAAAAGGGGCCGCGAGGCCCCTTTTTTGTTGCGTTGCTCAGTGACGGCCGGTGCTGCCGAAGCCGCCCTCGCCACGATCGCTTTCCGCGAAGTCGTCGACGATGTTGAACTGTGCCTGCACGACCGGCACGATCACGAGCTGGGCGAGCCGTTCGAACGGATTCAGCACGAACTCGGTCTGGCCGCGATTCCACGTCGAGATCATCAGTTGGCCCTGGTAGTCGGAATCGATCAGGCCGACGAGGTTGCCGAGCACGATCCCGTGCTTGTGGCCGAGGCCCGAGCGCGGCAGGATCAGCGCCGCATAGCCGGGATCGGCGAGATGGATCGCGAGGCCGGTCGGCACGAGCGTCGTTTCGCCCGGTTGCAGCGTGATCGGCGCATCGAGGCACGCGCGCAGGTCGAGGCCCGCGCTGCCGGTGGTCGCGTAGGCGGGCAGGTAGTCGCGCATGCGCGCGTCGAGAATCTTCAGGTCGAGTTTCATGCGGTCGTCGGATGAGGCGGGAAGGGCGCGGCAGCGACGGCCGCCGCGCGGGAGATCAGATCAGGCGGTTGTCGGGCAGGCGCTTCGCGATTTCCGCGACGAGCGTGTGCGCGAGTTCGTCCTTCGGTGCGCGCGGCAGGCGCGTGAGGCCGGCGGCCTCGAACAGCACGACTTCGTTGTCGTCGCGACCGAACGTCAGCGGGCCGAGGTTGCCGACCAGCAGCGGCACGTTCTTGCGCTTGCGCTTCTCGTCGCCGTGCACGTCGAGGTCGCCGCTTTCGGCCGCGAACCCGACGCAGTACGGCGGATCGGGCAGCGCCGCGACCGACGCGAGGATGTCGGGGTTCTCGACGAACGTGAGCGCCGGCATCTTGCGATCGGCCGTCTTCTTCATCTTGTGCTCCGCCGGTTGGGCGACGCGCCAGTCGGCGACCGCGGCCACCGCGATGAAGATGTCGGCGTTGTTCACGGCATGCATCACCGCGTCGTACATCTGCTGGGCGGTCTGCACGTCCTGGCGGTAGACACCCCACGGCGTGTCGAGCGCGACCGGCCCCGCGACGAGATGAACGTCGGCGCCGGCCTGCTGCGCGGCGCGCGCGAGCGCGAAGCCCATCTTGCCGCTCGAGCGGTTCGTGAGGCCGCGCACGGGGTCGAGCGGTTCGAACGTCGGGCCGGCCGTGATCAGCACGCGCCGGTGCGCGAGCACCTTCGGCGCGAAGTGCGCGACGAT
This sequence comes from Burkholderia sp. D-99, assembly GCF_011605345.1. Lineage (GTDB taxonomy): Bacteria > Pseudomonadota > Gammaproteobacteria > Burkholderiales > Burkholderiaceae > Burkholderia. Next base: position 328,513 of record NZ_JAAOXM010000007.1, on the reverse strand, counting down.
CGCTTCATAGATCGCCTCGGGCTCGAGCATCCGGCCGTCGCCGACTTCGCCGCAAGCCTGCGCACCCGAGTCCGGGCCGAGCACCGACACGCCGTCTGCGCGCAGTTGCGCGGCGTTGCGCTGCGTGGCCGGGTTCTGCCACATCTGGCGGTTCATCGCGGGAACGACGAGCAGCGGGCAATCGCGCGCGACGCACAGCGTCGACAGCAGGTCGTCGGCGAACCCGTGCGCGAGCTTCGCGAGGAAATCCGTCGACGCGGGCGCGATCACGATCGCGTCGGCTTCGCGCGACAGGTCGATGTGCGCCATGTTGTTGTCGATGCGCGCGTCCCACTGGCTCGTGTAGACGGGCCGGCCGGACAGCGCCTGCATCGTGACGGGCGTGATGAACTGGGTAGCGGCTTCGGTCATCGCGACCTGCACGGTCGCGCCGGCCTTCACGAGCAGCCGCGTGAGCTCGGCGATCTTGTAGCAGGCGATGCCGCCCGTCAGGCCGAGAACGAGGTGTTTTCCTGCGAGTTCTGCGTGTGCCAACTCAGGCCTCCAAGGGTCAAACGGAACGGCCGGCGCGAAGCCGGCCGTCGACGCCGAGTATGCGCGCTTAGCGAGAGCCGCGCACGCGACGCAGTTCGTCGTAGATCAGCAGCACCGCACCGACCGTGATCGCGGAATCGGCGAGGTTGAACGCCGGGAAGTGCCAGGCGCCGAGATGGAAATCGAGGAAGTCGATCACGTGGCCGTACACGAGCCGGTCGATCACGTTGCCGAGTGCGCCGCCGAGGATCAGCGCGAGCGACACGCTGAACAGCCGCTGGTGGCCGTGGCGCTTCAGCAGGAAGCAGATCACGAGCGTCGCGCCGATGCCGAGCGCGGTGAACGCCCAGCGCTGCCAGCCGCTCGCGGTCGACAGGAAGCCGAACGCGGCGCCGCGGTTGTAGACCAGCACGAGGTTGAAGAACGACGTCAGCGCATGCTGCGCGCCGTACACGAACGTTTTCAGGATCGCGATCTTCGACAGTTGATCGAACAGGATCACGATCAGCGAAATGCCGAGCCAGGGCGCAAGTGCGCCGCTGGCCGGTTTCGACAGGGTTTTCGCCATATTTAAGCAGCGCTCCGGATTTCGCCGTTTTCAAACAGGTTCGAGAAGCAGCGGCCGCACAGCGTCGGATGATCGGCGTGTGCACCGACATCTTCGCGGTAGTGCCAGCAGCGTTCGCACTTCTGGTACTTCGACGCGGCCACGTCGACGCTTTCCTGCGCTTCGTCGTCGACCTTGACGACCGTCGCGGCCGACGTGATCAGCACGAACTTGAGATCATCACCGAGGCTCGTGAGCGCGTTGTAGCGTGCGCCGCTCGCGTGCACGGCGACTTCGGCCTGCAGCGACGAACCGATGCGGTTCGCGGTGCGCGCTTCCTCGAGCGCCTTCGTCACGTTGCCGCGCACGTCACGCAGCAGCGCCCACTTCTCGATCAGCGCGGCCGAGCCGGCGACTTCCGGATAGGCGTAGTAGGTTTCCGTGAAGATCGTGTCGCTGGACGGCTGGAACACCTTCCACGCTTCTTCCGCCGTGAACGACAGGAACGGCGCGAGCACGCGCAGCAGGCCGTGCGTCAGGTGGTACAGCGCCGTCTGCGCGGAGCGGCGTGCGCGCGAATCGGCCGCGCTCGTGTACAGGCGGTCCTTCAGCACGTCGAGGTAGAAGCCGCCCAGATCTTCCGAGCAGTACGTCTGAAGCTTCGCGACGACCGGGTGGAATTCGTACTTCTCGTAGTGGCCGAGCAGTTCCGTCTGCAGCTGCTGCGAGAACGCGACCGCATAGCGGTCGATCTCGAGCCATTCGTCGACGGGCACCGCGTGCTGCGCGAAGTCGAAGTCCGACAGGTTCGCGAGCAGGAAGCGCAGCGTGTTGCGGATGCGGCGATAGCCTTCGGTCACGCGCTTCAGGATTTCCTCGGAGATCGCGAGCTCGCCCGAATAGTCGGTCGATGCGATCCACAGGCGGATGATTTCTGCGCCGAGGCGGTTCGCGACTTCATGCGGATCGATGCCGTTGCCGAGCGACTTGCTCATCTTGCGGCCTTCGCCGTCGACCGTGAAGCCGTGCGTGAGCAGGCCCTTGTACGGCGCGCGGCCGTCGATCATCGACGCGGTCAGCAGTGACGAGTGGAACCAGCCGCGATGCTGGTCCGAGCCTTCGAGGTAGAGGTCGGCCGGGAATTGCAGCTGATCCTTGTGCGAGCCGCGCAGCACGTGCCAGTGCGTCGTGCCAGAGTCGAACCACACGTCGAGCGTGTCGCGGTTCTTTTCGTACAGGTTCGCGTCGTCGCCGATCAGCTCGCGCGGGTCGAGCGTCTGCCATGCCTCGATGCCCGACTGCTCGACGCGCTTCGCGACTTCCTCGAGCAGCTCGAGCGTGCGCGGATGCAGCTCGCCGGTTTCCTTGTGCACGAAGAACGCCATCGGCACGCCCCACTGACGCTGGCGCGACAGCGTCCAGTCGGGACGGTTCGCGATCATGCTGAACAGGCGTTGCTTGCCCCACGACGGGTAGAACGCGGTCGCGTCGATGCCTTCGAGCGCCGTTTCGCGCAGCGTCTTGCTGCCGTCGCGCGGCGTCACGTCCATGCCGGCGAACCACTGCGACGTCGCGCGGTAGATGATCGGCGTCTTGTGGCGCCAGCAGTGCATGTAGCTGTGCGTGTACTTCTCGCTGCGCAGCAGCGAGCCGGCCGCGTTCAGCGCTTCGACAATCTTCGGGTTCGCGTCCCAGATCGACAGGCCGCCGAACAGCGGCAGCGATTCGATATAGCGGCCGTCGCCCATCACCGGGTTGATGAAGTCCGAGTCGGTCATCCCGTGCGCCTTGCAGGACATGAAGTCCTCGATGCCGTACGCGGGCGACGAGTGCACGACGCCGGTACCCGTGTCGGTCGTCACGTAGTCGCCGAGGTAGACGGGCGCGGTGCGCTTGTAGCCGGGGTGGGCCGATGCGAGCGGGTGGTGGAAGCGCAGGTTCGCGAGCTTCACGCCCGGCGCGGTCGCGACGACGCGGCCCGTCAGCTTGAACTCTTCCATGCACGCGGCCACGCGTTCTTCCGCGATGATCAGCAGCCCGCGCTCGGTGTCGACCAGCGCGTAGACGATTTCCGGATGGAGGTTCAGCGCCTGGTTCGCCGGGATCGTCCACGGCGTGGTGGTCCAGATCACGATGCCGCCCTCAGCGCGCGGCAGCGCCGCCAGGCCGAATGCCTGCGCGGTCTTTTCTGGTTCCGCGAACGCGAACATCACGTCGATCGTCGGATCGGTGCGGTCCTTGTATTCGACTTCCGCTTCGGCGAGCGCGGAGCCGCAGTCGAAGCACCAGTTCACCGGCTTCAGCCCGCGATACACATAGCCCTTCTCGATGATCTTGCCGAGCGCGCGGAGCTCTTCCGCCTCGTTGACGAAGTTCATCGTCTTGTACGGGTTGGCCCAGTCGCCGAGCACGCCGAGGCGCTTGAAGCCGACCTTCTGCTTCTCGATCTGCTCGGTCGCGTACGCGCGCGCCTTGCTCATCACTTCAGCCGCCGGCAGCGACTTGCCGAACTGCTTCTCGATCTGGATCTCGATCGGCATCCCGTGGCAATCCCAGCCGGGCACGTACGGCGCGTCGAAGCCGGCCATGTTGCGCGACTTGACGACGATGTCCTTCAGGATCTTGTTGACCGCGTGGCCGAGGTGGATGTCGCCGTTCGCATACGGGGGGCCGTCGTGCAGGATGAACTTCGGCCGGCCCTTGCTGGCTGCGCGGATCTTCTCGTAGAGGCCGCGCTCTTCCCATTCCTTTACCCACTGCGGCTCGCGCTTGGGCAGGTCGCCGCGCATCGGGAACGGCGTGTCGAGCAGGTTGACCGGATACTTGGCCTGCGGTTTCGAATCGGCTTTCTTGTTGCTCATGATGGGATCGCTATCTAAATCGGGAGACGCGCGAGCGTCGTGAATCGGGGATGCGCGCGAGTGAGCGGCGCGAGGGTGCGGCGCCAGGCGCCGCCGTCCGGATCAGCTAATTCGGTCGGTGGCCGACGTCGAGAAGCCCGTGGCGCGGCTGCCCGGCGCACGGTCGCGCTCGATGAAGTACGCGCGTGCATTCGCGACGTCCAGCGCGATCGCGCGCGACAGCGCCTCGAGATCGTCGAATTTCGCCTCGTCGCGCAGCTTCTTCAGGAATTCGACGCGGATGAGCTTGCCGTACGCATCGCCGTGCCAGTCGAGCAGGTGGACTTCGAGCAGCACGCGGCCGGAATCATCGACGGTCGGGCGCAGCCCGAGGCTCGCGACGCCCGGCAGCGGAGCGGGGCCGAGGCCATGCACCTGCACGACGAAGATGCCCGCGAGCGCGGGCCGCTTGTGTGCGATCGGCAGGTTCAGGGTCGGGAAGCCGAGGTCGCGGCCGAGCTTCAGCCCGTGCGCGACGTGCCCGCTGATCGCATAGCCGTGGCCGAGCGCTTGCGCGGCCGCGTCGAGATCGCCCGCGGCGAGCGCGGCGCGCACGCCCGAGCTGGAGATGCGCGTGCCGTCGCTGCCGGCCACCGTACCCATCTGCTCGACCTCGAAGCCGTACTGCTCGCCGGCCGCCTTCAGCGTGTCGAAGGTGCCCGCGCGTTTCGCGCCGTAGCAGAAATCGTCGCCGACCATCATCCAGCGCGTGTGCAGCCCGCCGACCAGCGTGCGTTCGACGAACGCCTGCGGCGACTGGCTCGCGAACGTGTGGTTGAAGTGCTCGACGACGACGCGATCGACGCCGTGGTCGCGCAGCGCTTCCAGCTTGTCGCGCAGCATCGCGATGCGCGGCGGCGCGCCGGCCGGGTTGAAGAATTCGCGCGGATGCGGCTCGAAGGTCATCACGCACACGGGCAGGCCGCGCGTGTCCGCTGCCGCGCGCACGCGCGCGAGCAGGGCCTGGTGACCGCGATGGACACCGTCGAAGTTGCCGATCGTCAGCGCGCACGGCGCGCGGCTCTCGGCGTTGGGCAGGCCGCGGAAGACTTTCACGATAGCGGATGCAGCGTCGGGGAATGGGCGGTGGGGTGCCGCAAAGCAGAAGATTATAAACGTTCGGGCGAGCCGGCGGCCGAGAAGGCGGGAAACGCGGGGGCGAATGGTAAAATTCGCGGATGAAAAAACTCGTGATCCTGATTTCCGGTCGCGGCAGCAACATGGAGGCCATCGTCCGCGCGTGCGCGCAGGAACGCTGGCCGGCCGAGATTGCCGCCGTGATCGCCAACCGGCCCGATGCGGCCGGGTTGGCTTTTGCCGCGTCGCACGGGGTGGCGACGGCGGTGGTCGACCACCGGTCGTTCGACGGCCGCGACAGCTTCGACGCGGCACTCGCCGCCGAGATCGACCGTTTCGCCCCCGATCTCGTCGTCCTCGCCGGCTTCATGCGCATCCTCACGCCCGCATTCGTCAGACGATATGAGGGCCGGCTGCTGAATGTCCACCCGTCGCTGCTGCCGAGCTTCAAGGGCATTCACACGCACCAGCAGGCGCTCGACGCGGGCGTCGCACTGCACGGCGTGACCGTTCACTTCGTGATTCCCGAACTCGACAGCGGCGCGATCGTCGCGCAGGGCGCGGTGCCCGTGCGCGCGGGCGACGACGCGGCCGCGCTCGCGCAGCGCGTGCTGACGGTCGAGCACGTGTTGTATCCGCGCGCGGTGCGCTGGTTCGTCGAGGGGCGCTTGCGCCTCGAGAACGGCCGTGCCGTCGTGGCGCCGGAAGAAGCACGCTGGATTTTCGCGGATCAACCGCATACCGAAACGAGTGAGGGTGTATGAAGCTGCACGGATTCCTGATTGGCCAGACCGAGACCTTGCTGGCCGAGGTGCTGAAGTTCGCCGGCCCCGCCGATGCGACGACGAGCCGGTTCTTCCGCGCGCACCCGAAGCTCGGGCATGCCGAGCGCGGCGTGATCGCCGAGGCTGTCTTCGCGGTGCTGCGCCGGAAGATGGAGTTTTCGCACCTGGCCGAAAGCGGCACGGGCACGCCCGCGCGGCGTCTGACGCTGCTCGGCCTGATGCAGACGGCCGGCCGCAACGCGCTGAGGCCGTTTTTGTCCGACACCGAGTCGGCATGGCTCGAGCACGTGTCGAAGATCGATCCGGCGAGCCTGCCGGTGCGCGTGCGCACGAACCTGCCCGACTGGATCCACCAGGCGCTGTCGGCCCGTTTCGACGCCGAGGAGCTCGCGCAGCTCGCCGCCGCGCTGAACTACCCGGCGCCGCTCGACCTGCGTGCCAACGCGCAGAAGGCGACTCGCGACCAGGTGATCGACGCGCTGCGCGCAAACGGTATCGAGGCGGGCGCGATGCCGTTCGCGCCGTTCGGCGTGCGCGTCGTCGGCAAGCCGGCGCTGACGCGCCTGAAGCTGTTCGAGGAAGGCCAGATCGAGGTGCAGGACGAAGGCAGCCAGCTGTTGTGCTCGCTCGTCGCGCCGCGCCGTGGCGAGATGGTCGTCGATTTCTGCGCGGGCGCCGGCGGCAAGACGCTCGCGCTGGGCGCGATGATGCGCTCGACCGGACGCCTCTATGCGTTCGACGTGTCGGAAAAGCGCCTCGCGAAGCTGAAGCCGCGCCTCGCACGCAGCGGGCTGTCGAACGTGAACCCGGTGCTGATCGATAGCGAGCACGACGCGAAGATCAAGCGGCTCGCCGGCAAGATCGACCGCGTGCTGGTCGACGCGCCGTGCAGCGGCCTCGGCACGCTGCGCCGCAATCCGGACCTGAAGTGGCGCCAGACGCGCACGGCGATCGACGAACTGACGCCGAAGCAGGCGTCGATCCTCGCGAGCGCCGCGCGCCTCGTGAAGAAGGGCGGCCGGCTCGTCTACGCGACCTGCAGTGTGCTCGACGCCGAGAACGAGCGGATCGTCGAACAGTTCCTGGCCGATCATCCCGAGTTCGTGCTGGTGCCGGCGCAGAAGGTGCTGGCCGACCAGCGCATCGAGCTGGAGATGGGCGACTATCTGTCGCTGTGGCCGCATCGTCACGCGACCGACGGCTTCTTCGCCGCGGTGCTCGAACGGCGCGCCGCGCAGTAACGGCGGGCCGGACGGACGATGGAAAATCTGCAGAGCCGCCTGCTGTCGCACCGGCTGGCATCGGTCATTCGTGATTTCCACCAGCCGGTGATGATCTGGCAGGCGGCGATCCTCATTGGCGCGCTGTGCTTCGCGTGGGTGGCCGCGCGCTTCGTGCACGGCCGGATCGATGCGCGCCGCCGGGCGGCCGGACGCGCGCCCGGCGCGGGCGCGCAAAGCCTGAAGCGTGCGTTGTTCCCGCTGTTCGGTGCCGTGTTCGTGGGCGGCGCGCAGCTCGCGTTCGACCCGTTCATGTCGACGTCGCTGCTGTCGCTCGCGCTCGTGCCGCTGTTCGGCATCGGGCTGATCTACGTGCTGTTCTTCTTCGCGCGGCGCGTGTTCGCGCGCGACGGCCACACGCATGCGTGGCTGTCGATCGTCGAGAAGATCGTGTCGACCGTCGTGTGGGCCGCGATGGTGCTGACCGTGCTCGGCATTCAGCGCGATGTGCTCGGCTGGCTCGACAGCGTGCAGTTCCGTGTCGCCAATGCGCACCTCACGCTGCTGTCGGTGATCTCCGGCGCGCTGTGGGTGTGCGTGACGCTGATGGTCGCGATGTGGCTGGGCTCGGTGCTCGAGGATCGCCTCACGCGCGCGAGCACGCTCGACGCGAACCTGAAGGTCGTGCTGTCGCGGGTCGGCCGCGCGCTGCTCGTGTTCGCGGCGATCCTGATCGGGCTGTCGCTGGTCGGCATCGACGTGACGGTGCTCGGCGTGTTCGGCGGTGCGGTGGGTGTCGGCCTCGGTTTCGGGCTGCAGAAGATCGCGAGCAACTACGTGTCGGGTTTCATCATCCTGCTCGACCGCTCGCTGCGGCTCGGCGACGCGATCAGTGTCGGCGGGCTGCAGGGCATCGTCACGCAGATTCGTACGCGCTACACGGTCGTGCGCGGCCTAGACGGCAACGAGACGCTGATCCCGAACGAGAAGCTGATCACCGACGTCGTGCAGAATCAGTCGTCGTACCTGACGCGCGGCTATGCGAAGGTCGCGGTGCAGGTCGCGTACACGAGCGATGTCGAGCACGCGCTCGCGCTGCTCGCCGATGCGGCCAAGGGCGTGCCGCGCGTGCTGGCGGAGCCTGCTCCGACCCCCTATCTGGTGAGTTTCGGTGCGGACGGAATCGACCTGGAGCTCGGTTTCTGGATCGAGGATTCGGCGAAAGGCACGTCGGGCGTGCGTTCGACCGTCAACCGCAATATCTGGCGGCTGTTCAGCGAGCAGGGGATTTCGATTCCGTTCCCGCAGCGCGAAGTGCGCGTCGTCGGGTTGCCCGACGGTTTTCCCGCCGCGGGCGCGGCGGCCGGCAACGGCGCGGTGGACGGGCGCGCACCGGCTGCGTAGCGCTCGCCGGTCGTCAAACGTATCGACCCCGCGGTCGGAACCGGATCGCGGGCCATTCCAAGTCCGCCCATGGACTGCGCTTGTTGCGTCAGGGCAAGAAAATGTTCATTTTTTACAAAGACTTGGAACGGTTGAAGTAAAATTCTGGTCTACACGCGGTATGCTTTCATTTTTCTGACGCTTGGCGCGGGCCGGCGTCGCTCTCTTCACAGGTAACTGCCTTGTTGAATTCCCTGCTCGATTTTCTTTCCCACGGGCTCCTGCATTTTTCGTGGTGGCAGGTCGCGCTGTTCGCGCTCGCCGTCACGCACGTCACGATTATCGGCGTGACGGTCTACCTGCACCGCTGCCAGGCGCATCGCGCGCTCGAGCTGCATCCGATCGCGAGCCACTTCTTCCGCCTGTGGCTGTGGATGACGACCGGCATGCTGACGGGTCAGTGGGCCGCGATTCACCGCAAGCACCATGCGAAGTGCGAGACCGAGGAAGATCCGCACAGCCCGCAGACGCGCGGCATCTGGAAGGTGTTCCTCGAGGGCGCGGAACTGTATCGCGCGGAAGCGAAGAACGAAGAGACGATGCGCAAATTCGGCCACGGCACGCCGAACGACTGGGTCGAGCGCAATGTCTATTCGAAGTACCCGATTCTCGGCATCAGCATCATGATGGTGATCGACGTCGCGCTGTTCGGCGTGCTCGGCCTGACCGTGTGGGCCGTGCAGATGGTCTGGATTCCGTTCTGGGCGGCTGGCGTCGTCAACGGCTTCGGTCACTTCTGGGGCTATCGCAACTTCAACTCGGCCGACGCGAGCACGAACCTGTTCCCGTGGGGCATCGTGATCGGCGGCGAAGAGCTGCATAACAACCACCATACGTTCGCGACGTCGGCGAAGCTGTCGAACAAGTGGTACGAGTTCGACATCGGCTGGATGTACATCCGCATCATGTCGGCATTCGGTCTTGCGAAGGTGAAGAAGGTCGCGCCGACCCCGCGCCTGAACAAGCCGAAGACGGTACTCGACCAGGAAACGCTGCAGGCCGTGCTGTCGAACCGCTATGAAGTGATGGCACGCTACGGCAAGGCCGTGAAGCGTGCGTATGCCCAGGAACTCGCACACCTGAAGGAACTCGGCTCGAGCGAGAAGTACCAGCTGATGCGTGGCGCGCGCAAGTGGTTCCACAAGGATGCGGACGGCCTCGACGAGCCGCAGAAGAAGCTGCTGCCGGAAATCTTTGCGAACAGCCAGAAGCTGCAAACGTACTTCCAGCTCCGCCAGGATCTCGCCGCGATCTGGGATCGTTCGACCGCATCGCGCGAACAGCTTCTCGCGCAATTGCAGGATTGGTGCCATCGCGCAGAACAAAGCGGCATCAAGGCGCTGCAGGAATTCGCGACGCGCCTGCGCCGCTACGCCTGATTCGAAATCGATTAGAATCTAAGGACGTCAAAAACCCCGCGTTGGCGGGGTTTTTTATTTGGGCCGCCGGTTTTCGAAGGGTGACCGGTCGGGCCGGATTTTGTATGAGGCTTGGGGCAGCGGTGAATGGGTGCCCTGGGGCGAGCGCAGGGGATGAGGCCGGACGGAGCGCGAAAGCGCCGACGCTGGCCGACCGCGAAGCATGGGATCGGAGCAAGTGCTAAAGCGCTAACTTGGATCGACAGGAGATATGGAGATGCAATCGACGATCAAACCCGTCGAATACGATCGGCCCATCGCAGCAGGGACCGTGTGCGGCGTGGGGCAGGCATGGGCCAAGGTGCCCGACGCCCCGTCCGCCGAAGAACGCGCTGCACTGAAAGCGCGCATCAAGGCGCTGCTCGTGCGTGAAAAGGCCGTGCTGGTCGCGCACTACTACGTCGACGCCGAATTGCAGGAGCTGGCCGACGAAACGGGCGGCTGTGTCGCCGATTCGCTCGAAATGGCCCGCTTCGGCCGCGATCACGACGCGCAGACGCTGGTCGTCGCCGGCGTGCGCTTCATGGGCGAAACCGCGAAGATCCTGAGTCCGAACAAGCGGATCCTGATGCCCGACCTCGATGCGACCTGCTCGCTCGACCTCGGCTGCCCGGTCGACGAATTCTCGGCGTTCTGCGATGCGCATCCCGATCGCACCGTCGTCGTCTACGCGAATACCAGCGCCGCCGTGAAGGCGCGCGCGGACTGGATGGTCACGTCGTCGATCGGCCTCGAAATCGTGGCCGACCTGCACGCGCGCGGCGAGAAGATCATCTGGGCGCCGGATCGCCATCTCGGCAGCTACATCCAGAAGAAAACCGGTGCGGACATGCTGCTGTGGCAAGGCTCGTGCCTCGTCCACGACGAATTCAAGGGCATCGAGCTCGACCTGCTGCGCGCCGAGTATCCGGACGCGAAAGTGCTCGTCCACCCCGAATCGCCGGAAAACGTCGTCGCGCAGGCCGATGTGGTCGGCTCGACCACGCAGCTGATCGACGCCGCCGTCAAGTTCGACGCGACGCGCTTCATCGTCGCGACCGATCTCGGCATCCTGCACAAGATGCAGCTTGCGGCGCCCGGCAAGACCTTCATCGCCGCACCGACGGCCGGCAACAGCGCAACCTGCAAGAGCTGCGCGCACTGCCCGTGGATGGCGATGAACGGCCTCGCGAACCTCGCCGACGTGCTCGAACGCGGTCACAACGAGATCTTCGTCGAGCCCGCGATCGGTGAGCGCGCACGCCTGCCGATCGACCGGATGCTCGCTTTCGCAGCGGCGCACAAGAAGCGCGTGCAGGCGAGCGGCGATCTGCAGCGCGACCAGCAACTGTTTGCGAACGTGGGGGCTGCATGACGAACGCAGCCGTATCCCCGCTGTTCGGCATCGTCCGCGAGCAATACGGCGCGGCATTCGACGACGCAATCGCGCGCAACGTGGCCGATGCAATCGCGGAAGACGTCGGCACGGGCGACCAGACCGGGCGGCTCGTACCGGCCGGCGGGCGTCGCCGCGCGCGCATCATCGTTCGCGAGGAAGCCGTGTTGTGCGGTGTGCCGTGGTTCGAGGCCGTGATCGCCCGGATCGATCCGGCGATCGTCGTGCAATGGCGCTATCGCGAAGGCGACCGGATGACGCCGGATTCGACCGTCTGCGAGCTCGAAGGGCCGGCGCGCGCGCTGCTGACGGCCGAGCGCAACGGGCTGAACTTCCTGCAATTGCTGTCGGGTGTCGCGACCGCGACGCGCCGTTACGTCGATCGCGTCGAAGGCACGCGCACGAAGATCCTCGACACGCGCAAGACGCTGCCGGGCCTGCGGCTCGCGCAGAAGTACGCGGTGCGCGTCGGCGGTGGCGAGAACCAGCGTCTCGCGCTGTATGACGGCATCCTGATCAAGGAGAACCACATCGCAGCGGCAGGCGGTGTAGGCGAGGCGCTCGACGCGGCATTCGCGCTGGAGTCGGGCGTGCCCGTGCAGGTCGAGGTCGAGACGCTCGCGCAACTCGATACCGCACTCGCGCATCGCGCGCAGTCGGTGCTGCTCGACAACTTCACGCTCGACATGATGCGTGAAGCGGTGCGAGTCGCGGACGGCAAGGCCATGCTCGAAGTGTCGGGCGGCGTCAATTTCGATACGGTGCGAGCGTTCGCGGAAACGGGTGTCGACCGTATCTCGATCGGCGCGCTGACGAAGGACGTGCGCGCGACGGACTATTCGATGCGGATCGTCGACTGACCGAACGCCGTCGACCAGACAAAAAAGCCGTTGGCGCGCAAACGCCAACGGCTTTTTTCCTGTGCGACCGCAGCCGGGAAGGGCGTTCCTCTCAACGACGCGCGCGCGGTGTGAGTACGCTCGGCAGCGCTTTCGGCAGCGAATTCGGCCAGTCGCGGCTGTAGTGCAGCCCGCGACTTTCGCGGCGTGAGTGTGCGCTTTTCACGATCAGTGTCGCCACGTCGACGAGGTTGCGCAGTTCGAGCAAGTCGCGCGTCACGCGGAAGTTCGCGTAGTACTCCTGGATCTCGTCGCGCAGCAGCGACAGCCGGTGCTTCGCGCGTTCGAGGCGCTTGTCGGTGCGCACGATGCCGACGTAGTTCCACATCAGGCGGCGCAGCTCGTCCCAGTTGTGCGCAACGACGACTTCCTCGTCCGCATCCGACACGCGGCTTTCGTCCCACGCGGGCAGCGTGGCCGGCGTTTCGGCATCGAAGCCGGCCGCCTCGATCGCCTCGGCCGCCGCGCGGCCGATCACGAGACATTCGAGCAGCGAGTTGCTCGCGAGCCGGTTCGCGCCGTGGAGCCCCGTGTACGACGTTTCGCCGACCGCATACAGGCCCGCGAGATCGGTGCGCCCGGCGAGGTCGGTGACGACGCCGCCGCACGTGTAGTGCGCGGCCGGCACGACGGGAATCGGCTCTTTCGCGATGTCGATGCCGAATTCGAGGCAGCGCGCGTGGATCGTCGGGAAGTGCTCGCGCAGGAACGCTTCCGGCTGGTGGCTGATGTCGAGATACACGCAGTCGATCCCGCGCTTCTTGATCTCGAAGTCGATCGCGCGTGCGACGATGTCGCGCGGTGCGAGTTCGGCGCGCGGATCATGTGCGGGCATGAAGCGCGTACCGTCGGGCAGCTTCAGTAGGCCGCCTTCGCCGCGCACGGCCTCCGAAATCAGGAACGACTTCGCATAGGGATGGAACAGGCAGGTCGGGTGGAACTGGATGAATTCCATGTTCGACACGCGGCAGCCCGCGCGCCACGCCATCGCGATGCCGTCACCGGTCGCGGTGTCGGGGTTCGTCGTGTACAGGTAGACCTTGCCGGCGCCACCGGTTGCGAGCACCGTATGTGGTGCCTCGATCGTGATCGTCCGGTCGTTGTCGACGTCGAGCGCGTACAGGCCGTGACAGCGGCGGCCGGGCAGGCCGAGCCGGTCCGACGTGATCAGGTCGATTGCGTGGTGGTTTTCGAAGAACGTGATGTTCGGATGCTGGCGCGCACGTGCCGACAGCGTCGCGAGAACCGCATGGCCGGTCGCGTCGGCCGCGTGGATGATCCGGCGGTGGCTATGGCCGCCTTCGCGCGTGAGGTGGAAGCCGAGCTCGGCGGCGTCGTCCTTCGTGAACGGCACGCCCTGCGAGATCAGCCATTCGATCGCTTCGCGGCCGTGCTCGACGATGTAGCGCGTCGCGCCTTCGTCGCACAGCCCGCCACCGGCGACCAGCGTGTCGTCGACGTGGTTCTCGATGCTGTCCGCCGAATCGAGGACAGCCGCGATGCCGCCCTGCGCGTTATCGCTCGCGCCCTCCATCATCGACCGTTTCGCGATCAGCGCGACACGTCGCGTGCTGGCCAGGTTGAGTGCGACTGACAGCCCTGCCAGGCCGCTGCCGACGATCGCCACGTCGAATTTCATGCTGCATCTCCATCGTTACGCTTTTGATCTTGTGCGTTCCGGCGGCCGTGGCCGCGGAAAGGGGAGAGCATACCGCGTCGCGCCGGAGCGTGCGCGCAAAACAAAAAGCCCCGCATGTGCGGGGCTTTTTGGTCGCCGTCAGGCTGGCAGAAACCGGAGATTACTTGATCTTGGTTTCTTTGTATTCCACATGCTTGCGGACGACGGGATCGAACTTCTTGATCGCCATCTTTTCCGGCATGTTGCGCTTGTTCTTCGTGGTCGTGTAGAAGTGACCCGTACCAGCGGTCGACTCAAGCTTGATCTTGTCGCGGGCGCCTTTTGCCATGATTGTGCTCCTTGGGCTTAGGCTTCGCCGCGTGCGCGCAGGTCAGCGAGCACGGAATCGATGCCGTTCTTGTCGATCAGGCGCAGGCCGGCGTTCGAGACGCGCAGGCGCACCCAGCGGTTTTCGCTCTCAACCCAGAACCGGCGGTTTTGCAGGTTCGGCAGGAAGCGACGCTTGGTCTTGTTGTTGGCGTGGGAAACGTTGTTGCCGCTCATCGGCGCTTTCCCAGTTACTTGGCATACGCGTGCCATGAGAGCACTCCTAATACGCTAAATTCGGGGTTCGATCGCCGATGAAGGTTCCATCGTACCGCCACGTGATCCATGGCTGCACTCAGAACGCCGAAGCCCTTACAGACAAGGCCCTTCGATGGCTAGAACTGGTTGGAAAAAAGACAGACGGCGATTCTAGCAGAAAAAGTTCAGAAAAATCAAACCTAATTTCGCTTCACCGTTGCGGCGCCCTCAGGCGGGCCGCAACCGCACAGTCTACAGCCATCCGGCCCGTGCGAACGAAAAAGTATCACTGGTGCCGATGACGACGTGATCGAGCAGCTGCACGTCGACGAGCGCGAGTGCGTCGTGCAGCACGCGGGTCAGGCGGCGATCTTCCGCGCTCGGCTGCACCGCACCCGACGGATGGTTGTGCGCGACGATCAGCGCAGCGGCGTTGTGCACCATCGCGCGGCGCACGATCTCGCGCGGGTAGACGGCCATGCGCGTCAGCGAGCCGCGCGTGATTTCCTCCGTTTCGATCAGGCCGTGGCGCGCGTCGAGGTAGACCGCGGCGAACACTTCGTACGGACGCGCGCCGATCTTCATCCGCAGATAGTCCTCGACCGCGCCGGGCGAATCGATATGCTTCTTCTCGTGCGCTTTCTCCTTCAGCACGCGCCGTGCGATCTCGGTGACCGCGACCAGCCGCGCGGAACGCGCGGGGCCGATGCCGGGATGCGCCTCGAAATCGTCGGTGCTTGCCTCGAGCAGCCCGCGCAACGTCCTGAACTGCCCGACCAGTGCGCGGGCGGTGACGAATACGTCGTGCCCGGGCTTGCCCGTGCCGAGCAGCAGGGCGATCAGTTCGTCGTCGGTCAGTGCAGCCGGCCCGCGCTCAAGCAATCGCTCGCGCGGCCGCTCGGGCCGCCAGTCGCCCGGGCGGCGCTTGCGCCGGTGGATCGGGAGGCCGCGGCCGGGCGGATCGGCCGGCAGATCGGCGGTGTCGCGGCACTCGACGGGCGGCGGGGCGAGGCAGGGTGACAGCATGCTTGGAACTCCATTGGCGGCGGGCGGTGTGCGCGACGTCGTCGCACTTTCCGCCTTGCGCGCTCAGGTGACTTACAATATTGGCTTTGCGCCGGGCCTTTCGGCCGTATCGGGCGCCGACTGAACGAGTAATTCATGAGCCTCATCGATCTATCCGAAGTGAAGCCCGGTTCCCACGTCACGTTGCATTACCGGCTGGCACTGGCCGACGGCGCCGACATCGTCAACACCTTCACCGACAAGCCGGCCACGCTGCTGCTGGGCGCGGGGCAACTGGCGCCGTCGCTGGAACAGATTCTGATCGGGCTCAGGGTCGGCGACCACTCGACTTTTCAGCTAGCGCCCGAGCAGGGGTTCGGTCCCCGCAATCCCGACATGCTCCAGCGCGTCACGCTGTCGACGCTGCGCGAGAACGGGATGGTCGGCGACGATTTCACGCCGGGCGAACTGATCGAGTTCAACGCGCCGGACGGCGGTCGATACGCGGGGGTGCTGAAGGAAGTCAGCGAGACCTCGGCGCTGTTCGACTTCAATCATCCGCTCGCGGGCCAGGCGCTCACGTTCGAAGTGAAAATCATCGGAATCCTGTAATCATGAGCACCACCGATACGCTGTCCGGGCAGACCGTCGCAGCCGACGCCGAAATCCTGCTGGCCCAGCCGCGCGGTTTCTGCGCGGGCGTCGATCGCGCGATCGAGATCGTCGAGCGCGCAATCGCGATGCATGGTGCGCCGATCTACGTTCGTCACGAGATCGTCCACAACAAGTACGTGGTCGAGGATCTGAAGAAGAAAGGCGCGATCTTCGTCGAGGAACTCGAGGAAGTGCCGGCCGGCAATACCGTGATCTTCAGCGCACACGGCGTGTCGAAGGCCGTGCGCGACGAGGCCGACGTGCGCGGTCTGCGCATTTACGACGCAACCTGCCCGCTCGTCACGAAGGTGCACGTCGAAGTGGCGAAGATGCGCCAGGACGGCGTCGACATCGTCATGATCGGGCACAAGGGTCACCCGGAAGTCGAAGGTACGATGGGTCAGGTCGAGCGCGGCATGCATCTCGTCGAGAGCGTCGAGGACGTGCAGAAGCTCGAGCTTGCCGATCCGGAACGCATCGCGCTCGTCACGCAGACGACGCTGTCCGTCGACGACGCAGCCGAGATCATCGGGGCGTTGAAGGCCAAGTATCCGAAGATTCGCGAGCCGAAGAAGCAGGACATCTGCTACGCGACGCAGAACCGCCAGGACGCAGTGAAGTTCATGGCGCCGCAGTGCGATGTCGTGATCGTCGTCGGCAGCCCGAACAGCTCGAATTCGAGCCGCCTGCGTGAAGTGGCCGAGAAGCGCGGTGTGGACGCGTACATGGTCGATGCACCCGACCAGATCGATCCGGCATGGGTCGCAGGCAAGCGCCGCATCGGCGTGACGGCCGGCGCGTCGGCGCCCGAAGTGCTCGCCCAGGCCGTGATCGCGCGCCTGCGCGAGCTCGGCGTGCGCAACGTCCGCGCGCTCGACGGCATCGAGGAAAACGTGTCGTTTCCGCTGCCGCGCGGGTTGAACCTGCCGCCCGCCGCCTGATTGACGCATCGCACTCGCGGAACACCGAAGCGCGCCTCCCGGCGCGCTTTTTTTTGCCTGTCGGAATTGTAATCGCAACCATTATTCGCGTTCATGGTGCAACCGGGTTGCTCTGCGCGTCCCCGAGCGTCTCTCAAAATTGGTTGCAATGCAGGAAAACCCCATCGAATCAGGATTATTGGCGTCCTATAAATGGAGTTACAATGCGCCCGTTTTCAGGCCGGAATGGCTTTGAGATCGGGTTTTGGCAAGGCGCGGGAGACCACTCAATGCATGTGAAGTTGGCTTACGCCATGTCCGTCGCCGCACCGGTTGCAATGCTTGCCGGCTGCAGCAAAAAGAGCGACGACGGGGCGGGGAGGGAGGCTGCGGTGTTCGTGGCACCGCCGGCCAGCGGCGTGCGCGTCGCCGGAGCCGGTCGTGCGGCATCCTTCGCGTGCCGCATCGCGCGATTGGGCAAGGACAAGGAAAACGGGGCACGTTTGGCGATCGAGGAAATCAACGCGCTTGGCCTGGCGAACGGCCGGGCAGCGGGCACGCAGGTTGCAACACAGCAGGCCGCCGGTCGTGGCGTGACAGCGACCGTGCGCGCCGATCGACGCAGGCCGGCCATGGTGCCCGGCGATGCGGGCAGCGTGCCGATGTCGCCGGCCCCCTTTCATTTCGATTCGACGAAACAGCGCGTTGCCGCGAGCAATGGTGTCGCGGCGCGCGGTCTGGTTCGTACGATGGATTCCGACGCAGTCCTGACGAATGTCGGGCGCGGCGCTCGCGGTGCCTTGCGAGGCAGCGCGACACGGAATCCGATCTGTCCGGGCGCGGGGCTTGCCTCGTACCGGGCGGGAAAAGGCACGGATGCCGGGCAACCGGACGATGGCCGTCTCGGCATGCTGCCCTACGACTTCAAGGAGGCCACGAACACCGTCCTCGACGTCGTGACGATTTAGCGACGGGACTCATGACGGCACCGGAGAACAGTGCGGTGCCGTTTTTGTATCCGCTCCGGCGGCAGGTCCGGCCGTACAGGCCGGGCGGCGCGCGCCGGGACGATCCACCCTTACCGGTATCGACTAGTACCCGCAGTGTCGCCGAGAAGGCGCGATTCCTCGCTTACCCGCGGGGCGCACCGTCCTCCGGCAGCACGGGCCAAGGAGCTTTAAATGGATATTTTCGTCCAGCAGGTTCTCAACGGGCTGGTGCTCGGCAGTGTCTACGCCATCATCGCGTTGGGCTACACGATGGTGTACGGCATTCTCGGCATCATCAACTTCGCGCATGGCGACGTGCTGATGATCGGCGCGATGGTCGCCCTGTCGGCCATCACCGTGCTGCAGAACCATTTCCCCGGACTCGGCAACGTTGCGACGCTGACGATCGGCCTGGGCATCGCCGCAGTCGTCTGTGCGTTCGTCGGCTTCACGATCGAACGGGTCGCATACCGGCCGCTGCGTCGCGCACCGCGCCTCGCCCCGCTGATCACCGCGATCGGCGTGTCGATCCTGCTGCAAACCGCCGCGATGATCATCTGGTCGCGCAACCCGCTGCCGTTCCCGCAATTGCTGCCGACCGATCCGATCAACGTGATCAAGGCGACCGACACGACGCCCGGCGCCGTGATCTCGGTCACTGAAATCGTGATCATCGCGGTGGCGTTCATCGTGATGGGCGGCCTGCTGCTGCTCGTGCACAAGACCAAGCTCGGCCGCGCGATGCGCGCGATCGCCGAAAGCCCGAACACCGCGAGCCTGATGGGCGTGAACCCGAACTTCGTGATCTCCGCGACGTTCATGATCGGCTCCGCGCTCGCCGCGCTGGCCGGCGTGATGATTGCGTCCGAATACGGCAACGTGCACTTCTACATGGGCTTTATCCCCGGCATGAAGGCATTCACGGCCGCGGTGCTGGGCGGGATCGGCAACCTCGGCGGTGCGATGGTCGGCGGCGTGCTGCTCGGCCTGATCGAGCAGCTCGGGGCCGGCTACATCGGCAACCTTACGGGTGGCGTATTCGGCAGTAACTACCAGGACGTGTTCGCCTTCATCGTGCTGATCATCGTGCTGGTATTCCGTCCGTCCGGCCTCTTGGGCGAACGTGTCGCGGATCGCGCGTAACGGAAGGGAGCAAACAACATGACATCCATTCAACCGATCGAATCCTCGACGTCGCTCGTCGAAGAGCGCAACACCGCCAAGACGATCATCATCGGCATCCTGACCGCTGCCTTCGTGATTGCCGCGCCGATCATCATCGGCTCGGCCGGCGGCAATTACTGGGTCCGTGTGCTCGACTTCGCGATGCTGTACGTGATGCTCGCGCTGGGCCTGAACGTGGTGGTCGGCTTCGCGGGCCTGCTCGACCTGGGCTACATCGCGTTCTACGCGGTGGGCGCGTACACGGCGGCATTGCTGAGCTCGCCGCACCTGAGTTCGCAGTTCGAGTGGATCGCGGCGATCGCGCCGAACGGGCTGCACGTGCCGTTCCTGATCATCGTGCCGATCGCGATGGCGCTGGCGGCGACCTTCGGGATCCTGCTCGGTGCGCCGACGCTGCGCCTGCGCGGCGACTACCTGGCGATCGTGACGCTCGGCTTCGGTGAAATCGTCCGGATCTTCATGAACAACCTCGACCGTCCGGTGAACATCACCAACGGCCCGAAGGGGATCACGGGCATCGATCCGGTGCACATCGGCGGCTTCAACCTGTCGCAGACGCACTCGCTGTTCGGCCTGCAGCTGCCGTCGGTCTACATGTATTACTACCTGTTCGTGCTGTGCTCGCTGCTGGTGATCTGGGTGTGTACGCGTCTGCAGCACTCGCGTATCGGCCGTGCATGGGCAGCCATCCGCGAGGACGAAATCGCCGCGAAGGCGATGGGTATCAACACCCGTAACGTGAAGCTGCTCGCGTTTGCGATGGGCGCATCGTTCGGCGGCCTGTCGGGCGCGATGTTCGGTTCGTTCCAGGGCTTCGTGTCGCCGGAATCGTTCACGTTCTGGGAATCGATCGTGGTGCTGGCGTGCGTGGTGCTGGGCGGCATGGGCCATATCCCGGGCGTGATCCTGGGCGCGGTGCTGCTCGCGATCTTCCCGGAATTCCTGCGCTCGACGATGAGCCCGCTGCAGCATGCGCTGTTCGGTCACGACATCGTCGATACGGAAGTGATCCGTCAGGCGCTGTACGGCCTCGCGATGGTGGTCATCATGCTGTATCGCTCGGAAGGCCTGTGGCCCGCGCCGAAGCATGAGGACAAGATCGCGAAACTGGCGAAGCGCGCCAGCAAGAAGCCGGTGCGCGCTTAACCTACGGACACAGGGGATATACACATGAGCGACAAGCAAATCCGACTGTCCGTCAAGGGCGTGAACAAGCGCTTCGGCGGGTTGCAGGCGCTGTCCGACGTCGGCCTCGAGATCAAGGAAGGCGAGATCTACGGGCTGATCGGCCCGAACGGCGCCGGCAAGACGACGTTCTTCAACGTGATCACGGGCCTTTATACGCCGGACTCCGGCGAGTTCAAGCTCGACGGCACGGAATACAAGCCGACGGCGGTGCATCAGGTCGCGAAGACGGGCATCGCGCGTACGTTCCAGAACATCCGCCTGTTCGGCGGGATGACGGCCCTCGAGAACGTGATGGTGGGCCGCCACGTGCGCACCAAGCACGGGTTGCTCGGCGCGGTGTTCCAGACGCCGGCCGAACGCCAGGAAGAGCGCGAGATCAAGGAACGTGCGATCGAGCTGCTCGAGTACGTCGGCGTGCTGCAATACGCGGACTATACGTCGCGCAACCTGTCGTACGGCCACCAGCGCCGTCTCGAGATCGCGCGGGCCCTGGCGACCGACCCGAAGCTGCTCGCGCTCGACGAGCCGGCGGCCGGGATGAACGCGACCGAGAAGGTCGAACTCACGCGCCTGCTCGACAAGATCCGCTCGGACGGCCGCACGATTCTCCTGATCGAGCACGACGTGAAGCTCGTGATGGGGCTGTGCAACCGGATGACGGTGCTCGATTACGGCAAGGTGATCGCCGAGGGTCTGCCGCAGGACGTGCAGAAGAATCCGAAGGTGATTGAGGCATATCTCGGCGCAGGGGTGCACTGATGGCAGCGGCAATGTTGAAAATCAAGGGCTTGCAGGTCAACTACGGCGGCATCCAGGCCGTCAAGGGCGTTGACATGGAAGTCCGTCAGGGCGAGCTCGTGACGCTGATCGGCGCGAACGGCGCAGGCAAGACCACGACGATGAAGGCGATCACGGGTCTGAAGGCGTATTCGGCAGGCGACATCGAGTACGACGGCAAGTCGATCAAGGGCGTGCCGTCGCACGAGCTGCTCAAGCGCGGCCTCGCGATGGTGCCGGAAGGCCGCGGGATCTTCGCGCGGATGTCGATCATCGAGAACATGCAGATGGGCGCGTACCTGCGCAACGACAACGAGCAGATCAAGAAGGACGTCGAGCGGATGTTCGGCTTCTTCCCGCGCCTGAAGGAACGGGCGACGCAGCTCGCGGGCACGCTGTCGGGCGGCGAGCAGCAGATGCTGGCGATGTCGCGCGCGATCCTGTCGAAGCCGAAGCTGCTGTTGCTCGACGAACCGTCGATGGGGCTGTCGCCGATCATGGTCGAGAAGATCTTCGAAGTGGTGCGCGAAATCTCGAAGGAGGGCATCACGGTGCTGCTCGTCGAGCAGAACGCGCGCCTCGCGCTGCAGGCGGCCGACCGCGGCTACGTGATGGATTCGGGCACGGTCACGATGGAAGGCGATGCGAAGCAGATGCTCGACGATCCGAAGGTGCGTGCCGCATATCTGGGTGAATGAGTGAGTGAATGAGCGGGCCCGGTGGCGCGCGACGGCAGATGCCGGGCGTGCCGCACACGGGCTTTCGAAAGGCTGTCACGGGATGCCGTGACAGCCTTTTTTTCGTGTCCTGCGATTCGGGTCGAACTTGTGCGTGCGGGTGCGACTCCATTCGACTGTTGCGCCGCGTACGCGGCGCGGGAGCGATGGGGGCGGCCGCCCGAAGCCGGTCGCCTGCAAACCGACACACGGGCCGTGTAGCATCGGCGGCCCATCGGGACATGGAGAGCACGCATGAGTCTGGACTACGGTTTCGTGAAGGCGAAGGTGACATCGGTGGCGCAGCTGAAGGGCTCGCCGCACGGCAGCGAGATTCAATATCACATCCACCTGACGCTGGCGTTGCCGGGCGGCAACTGGGATGTCGCGATCAACGTCGGCACCAGCGACGCGGACGACTTGCTGAACTACAAGCTCGTCTACGATTTCCACCACCCGATCACGCAGACGCTCGCGGCCGCGGCCGAAGGCTATACGGACCTGACGGGGCAGGCGGCATTGCCCGCGCTCGACTACATGCGCAGCGACATCCTGAACGAAACGGGGGCGTGGCGCGCGAGCGCCGTGATGGACGGCACCGAGAATCCGGAGCCGATCCCGTCGCTGCTGCGGCTTGTGAGCGCCGCGCAGTCGCAGGGGCTCGACGTCGTCGTGTTCGGCCGCTCGTATGCCGAAGGCAACGGCATCCACGACACGCACATGAACCAGGGTTCGACCGGCTCGAACTACCTGCACCGCGCGGGCGACGACCACAACGACCACAACGACATCTGGCAGGACGGCGCGCTGATCGTGCGCGTGAGCGACACGCAGTGGGCCGCGTATTTCGCCGCGTTCGAGCAGCAGGCCGTGCCGACCGACGCGCTCGGCAATCCGCTGCCGGGCGCGGGGCCGATCACACGCTGAGATCGCCGGCTGCCGGCTTTCGCGTCATGCGGCCGGCAGCGTCTTGCCGAACGAGATACGCTCCTCGACGCGGTAGCCGAGCGCCGCGTAGAAGCGGCACGCATCGTCGTTGCCGGGCAGCACCTGCAGGTTGATCTTCAGGCAGCCGCGCGCGGCGAGCGCGCGTTCCGCATGCGCGATCAGCGCGCGGCCGATGCCGAGCCGCCGCGCGTCGTTCGATACGCCGAACGAGTAGAGCCAGCCGCGATGTCCGTCGAAACCCGCCATCAGCGTGCCGACGACGCGTGCGCCGCTGGTCGCGACGAAAAACAGCTCCGGCTGCGTCGCGAGCTTCAGCTCGATCGAGCGCAGCGGATCGCGGTGCGGCGGCGCACCGGCTTCGTCGTACTGCGGGAACGCGTCGCACCATACCGCGAGCACGGCTTCGGTGTCGGCGCGTTCGAACGGGCGGATTGCGACAGTATCGTTGGCGGCATCCATCGGCGGGCTCTCCTCAGAGCGTGTCGAGAACCGACCGCAGCATCGCCATCATCTGGTCGATCTCTTCGGTCGTCACGTTCAGTGCGGGCATGAAGCGCAGCAGGTTCGGCCGCGCGGCGTTCAGCAGCAGGCCGTCGGGCTGCATGTCGCGCGCCTTCTCGACGATCTGCGGGCCGATGTCCTTGCCGAGCAGCAGCGCGCGCAGCAGGCCTTCGCCGCGTTCGCCTTCGAAACCGCGCTCTTCCGACAGCTCGAGCAGCTTGCGCTTCAGGTATTCGCTGCGCGCACGCACGCCTTCGAGGAAACCCGGCGCGACGAGCTGCGAGATCACCGAATAGCCGACCGCCGTCATCAGCGGGTTGCCGTTGTACGTGCCGCCCTGGTCACCGGCCTCGAACACCGCGACGTCGGCCTTCGACAGCAGCGCGCCGAGCGGGGCGCCGCCGCCGATGCCTTTCGCGAGCGTCATGACGTCCGGCTCGATGCCCGACAGTTCGTACGCGAACAGCGTGCCCGCGCGGCCGCAGCCGCTTTGCACCTCGTCGACGATCAGCAGCAGGTTGTGCTGCTTCGTCAGCGCGCGCAGCGCCTGCATGAATTCACGCGTCGCCGGAATCACGCCGCCTTCACCCTGGATCGGCTCGAGCATCACCGCGACGGTCTTGTCGGTGATCAGCTTCTCGACCGAGTTGATGTCGTTCAGCTCGGCCTTCGGGAAGCCCGGCACCTGCGGCGCGTAGATCGTGTCCCAGCCCGGCTTGCCGCTGGCCGACATCGTCGCGAGCGTGCGGCCGTGGAAGCTGTGGTCGAACGTGATGATCTCGTATGCGCCGTTCTTGAACTTGCGGCCCCACTTGCGCGCGAGCTTGATCGCGCCTTCGTTCGCTTCCGCGCCGCTGTTCGTGAAGAACACCTTGTCGAACACGCTGTGCTGCGTGAGCAGGCCGGCGAGCTTCGCCATCGGTTCGTTGTAGAACGCGGGCGACGGGTTCAGCAGCTTTTCCGCCTGCGTCTTCAGTGCTTCGACGATGCCGTCGTTGCAGTGGCCGAGGCTGTTGACGGCCCAGCCCTGGATGAAGTCCAGATAGCGCTTGCCCGTGTGATCGTAGAGCCACGAACCCTTGCCGTGCGTAAACACGATGTCGGGGCGGTTCGTGATGTACATCAGCGAGTCGATCGGATAATCGTTCAGGGGCATGGCAGCAGACTCCAGCGGACGTTGAAAGGGAAACAGGCAATAAAAAAGCCACGGAAGGCCGTGGCTGGTGGGTCGAACAGCTTGTGCGTAACCGGTGAAGCAGTGCGGGGGTTACGCGCGAGTCCGTGACGAGCCTGCGGCATCCGGGCGGAGCGGCGAGCGGCGACGTCGAAGGGCGGACAGGAAGCAGTTCATGTGCGCAAGCATAAGGCATCCCGCGCCCAACTGTAAACCGCCGCGATGCCACGGATGTGACATCGCGGTGCGCAACGCGGGACGCGGGTGCGCGGGTGTCAGACCGGATGCGCGAGATCGGCGGCGCTCGTGAACGAGTCGGCGTAGAACTCGTCAGCCGGCAGCGCGTGGTGCTGCGTGAAGTCGCGCTGTGCGGATTCGACCATCACCGGCGCGCCGCATGCGTACACCTGGTGGCCCGACAGATCGGGCAGGTCTTCGATCACCGCGCGATGGACGAAGCCCGTGCGGCCCGTCCACTGGTCGCCGGCGTCCGGCTCGGAGAGCACCGGCACGTACGTGAAGTTCGGGATCTCGCGTGCCCACTGCTCGGCGAGCTCGCCGAGGTAGATGTCCTTCTTGCGGCGCGCGCCCCAGTAGAGCGTCATCGGGCGCGTGATGCCCGTGTGCTTCACGTGCTCGATGATCGCCTTGATCGGCGCGAAGCCCGTGCCCGATGCGAGCAGCACGATCGGCTTGTCGGAATCCTCGCGCAGGAAGAACGTGCCGAGCGGGCCTTCGAAGCGCAGGATGTCGCGCTCCTTCATCGCGCCGAACACGTGGTCGGTGAACTTGCCGCCCGGCATGTGGCGGATGTGCAGCTCGACCGGGCCTTCCTCGTGCGGCGCGTTCGCCATCGAGTAGCTGCGGCGCGAGCCGTCCTTCAGGATGAACTCGACGTACTGGCCCGCGAGATACTGCAGGCGTTCGTTGGCCGGCAACTGCAGCTTCACGACCATGACGTCGTCGGCCTTTCGTTCGAGCGCGGCGATCCGGCACGGCAGCTTCTTGACCTGCACGCCGTCGACGCCGGCGATTTCGCGCACGTCGATTTCGAGATCGCACTGCGCCTTCGAGCAGCACAGCAGCGCGAGGCCGCGCGTGCGCTCGTCGTTGGACAGCGCCGACGCGGCGTGCGGTCCCTGTTCGATCTGGCCCGACACGATCTGGCCCTTGCAGGAGCCGCACGCGCCGTTCTTGCAGCCGTACGGCAGATGGACGTTCTGGCGCAGCGCAGCCGCCAGCACGGTTTCGTCCGACTCGACCTGGAATTGCCGGCCGCTTTGCTTGAGAGTGACGTTGAATGCCATAGAACCAAACTAGAACAAAATGTGGGGACCGTGCCTGTCGAGCACGGCAGCTACAATGCAAGCCCGTTGCGCGTCGCGCAACGGTGGCTACTGATTTCGCAACCAACATGATCGCGACTCGAATCCTGCGCCGGCCGCGCGCACTGATCGTCGGCTGCGGCGACGTCGGCATGCGCTGCGTCGCGCAATGGCGCGACTCGCACCGCAACCTGCGGATCTTCGCGCTGACGAGCCACCCGGCCCGCCGCGACGAACTGCGCGCCGCGGGCGCGACGCCGATCGTCGGCGACCTCGATCGCCGGGCGACGCTCGGCCGCCTCGCGGGTCTGGCCCGCACGATCCTGCATCTCGCGCCGCCGCAGTCCGACGGCCGCGACGACCGGCGCACGCGTGCGCTGATCGCCGCAACGACCGTGCCTGCACGACGGCCACCGGTGCCGCCGGCACCGGCGGTCGGCCGGCTCCGAACGCTGCGCACCGCTGCTCGACAGGCCGGCGCGCCCGTTCGGGCAGCGCGTATTGTACCCGACGGCCTTCGTGCGCCGAGGCTCGTCTACGCCAGTACGACGGGCGTATACGGCGACTGCGGTGGCGCACGCATCGACGAAACGCATCCGCTGCGCCCCGCGAATCCGCGGGCGTTCCGGCGCGTGTCGGCCGAGCGGCAACTGCGCGCGGCGACGGTGCGCGGCGTGCTGTCCGCGCGCATCGTGCGCATTCCGGGCATCTACGCGGCGAACCGTCTGCCGGTCGCTCGGCTCGAGCGCGGCACGCCGGCGCTCGAGCCGGCCGACGACGTCTACACGAACCACATCCACGCGGACGATCTCGCGGCGATCCTGCGCCGCGCGGCCGAACGCGGCAAGCCGGCGCGCGCCGTGCATGCGTCGGACGACAGCGAGCTGCGGATGGGGGAGTATTTCGACCGGGTCGCGCAGGCGCTCGGCCTGCCGAGGCCGCCACGCGTCAGCCGCGCGGACGCCGAGCGTCAGCTCGAACCGACACTGCTGTCGTTCATGCGCGAGTCGCGGCGCCTGTCCAACACACGGCTCAAGGCCGAATTGTGCGTGACGCTGCGGTATCCGACCGTAGACGATTTCCTTCAAACGCTCGCGCCGGGCAGCGCGTCAGGTCAGCGCCGGTAACGCCTCGATCAGCAGGAAGCAAAGCAGCGCGCCGATCAGCGCGCCAATCAGGTTCGGATGGTATTTGTGCTTCGCGTGCATCATGGCCAGCAGGCCGCCGATCACGACGACACCGATGACCGCGAACGCGATCATCACGGACGACAGTTCGAAAGAATGGTTGATGTTCATGGTATCTCCCCCTGCATCGCTGCTCTTGCAGCTTGTGATTTCAGTATAGCGGGGGAACATGCGGCCGAGACGCGGCCGGGCACCGAACGGTCGTGCGGATTTTCCCTTACAGGGTTTTGACGGGATTGCGGAGTGATGAAAGGTCGGCTTCGTCAAGCCAGCGCCACGCGCCCGGTGCGAGGTCGTCCGGCAGCGTGAAGCCGCCGATGCTTTCGCGGTGCAGCAACTCGACGCGATTGCTCGCTGCCGCCACCATGCGCTTGACCTGGTGGTATTTGCCTTCGAGGACGGTCAGCGCGAGCGCGTGCGTGTCGCGCGCGTCGGCGGCGACGGCCGCGATCGGCTTCGGCTCACCGTGCAGCTGCACGCCGCTACGCAGCGCATTCAGCTGCGCATCGTCGAGCGGGTGACGCACGGTCGCGACGTAGGTCTTCGGCACCTTGCGCTTCGGCGACGTGTACGCGTGCACGAACTGGCCGTCGTCGGACAGCAGCAGCAGGCCCGTCGTGTCCTGGTCGAGACGGCCGACGCACTGCACGCCACGCGCGACGAGCGGCGCGGGCAGCAGGCTGAATACGCTCGCGTGGTGTTGCGGGTCGCGCGAACACTCGTAGCCGGCCGGCTTGTTGAGCGCGAGATACGCATGCGTGTGGAACGGCCACGTCGTATCGTCGACCGAGAACACGAGGCCGTCGGTGTCGAACGCGGCGTCGGGGTCGGTCGCGCTGGCGCCCGCCACGGCGACGCGGCCCGCTTCGATCAGGCCGCGGCACTGGCGGCGCGAGCCGAAGCCCTGGGTGTAGAGAATGCTTTCGAGATCCATAGCGCGCGCATTCTATCAAGCGGCGGCCGATGACCGCCATGAACGCGCATGCGCTGGTAAGCTGCCGGAACGCCGCGCAGGGTGCGGCGCCCGTTCATTCTTCACGGAAAGTCCATGCGTTTCGATTCATTCCCGTTTGGCCGCCAGGCAGCCGCCCTCATCGTTGCCGCGACCGTCTCGTCGGCCGCGTTCGCGCACGCGCATCTCGCGAAGAGCGATCCGGCGGCAGGCGCGGCGGTGGCCGCCGCACCGGCTGCCGTCACGATCGACTTCACCGAGCCGCTGGAGCCGGCATTCAGCTCGATCGTCGTCGTCGATGGCGACGGCAAGACGGTGTCGGACGGCCACGCGCGCATCGACGCGTCGAACCGCAAGCGGATGACGGTGCCGCTCACGGCAGTCGGCACTGGTGCCTATACGGTGAAATGGGTGGCCGTCGCGACCGACGGGCACCGCACGCAGGGCGCGTACGGCTTCAGCGTGAAGTGACGCAACGGCGGCGGCAGGCCCGTGCCAGGGCTGCAGTCGCCCCTATTCGACAGGGAGTCCCGCATGAATCCGACGACGCTCGACGCACTCGCCGATTTCCCCCGCCTGCTCGAAGCGCACTTCGCGGCCGTACCCGACGGCTATGCACGCTGGACGCCCGACGATTGGGCCGGGATCCCGAGCGAGCACTTCTCGCCGCTCGGGCAGCTTTGCCACGTGCGCGACATCGAGACTGACGGCTATCACGTGCGGTTGCGGCGGATGCTCGACGAAGACCGGCCGCTGCTCGTGTCGATCGATGGCGACGCACTCGCGATCGAGCGCCGCTATAACGACGCGTATGCGTCCGACGTGCTCGCGGCGATCCGCGAAGCGCGGCGCGAGACGCTGGATCTCGTGTCGCGCCTCACGCCCGAACAGCTTGCGCGCACCGGGGAGTTCGACGGCTACGGCTCGTTGACCGTGCGCGGGCTCGTCCACTACCTGTGCAGCCACGACCAGCAGCATCTCGCTGGCATGCAGTGGCTGCTCGGCAAGATCGACGCGGAACTGTACGCCCGCTGAGCCGGCTGGCATGCGCTGCATCGGTGTCAGATTCCGGTGCTGTTGTCCGTACGGCAGGCAACATTACCTCGCTGCGATTGGATCGTTTTTCTGGATAATCCATCCAGCCGCGACTGGCTGACCGGCGCGTCGCGCGTGCCTACACTCCTAGCTTCGTTCAACGGAAAAAGGAGTCAACCGTGGCAACTCATACGCTCGCAGACAAGGTCGTCCTGATCGCAGGCGGCGCAAAGAATCTCGGCGGCCTGATCGCGCGGGACCTGGCGAGCCACGGCGCGAAGGCGGTGGCGATTCACTACAACAGCGCGGCGTCGCAGGCACAGGCCGAGGAGACGGCCGCTGCGGTGCGCGCGGCCGGCGCGGAAGCTGCCACGTTCCAGGCCGACCTGACGACGGCCGCTGCGGTCGAGAAGCTGTTCGACGACGCGAAGCAGCGCTTCGGCAAGATCGACATCGCGATCAACACGGTCGGCAAGGTGCTGAAGAAGCCGTTCACCGAGATCAGCGAGGCCGAGTACGACGACATGTTCGCGGTCAACAGCAAGTCGGCGTTCTTCTTCATCAAGGAAGCGGGGCGGCACCTCGAGGATCACGGCAAGCTCGTCACGCTCGTGACGTCGCTGCTCGGCGCGTTCACGCCGTTCTATGCGGCGTACGAAGGGTCGAAGGCGCCGGTCGAGCATTTCACGCGCGCGGCGTCGAAGGAATACGGCGCGCGCGGGATCTCGGTGACGGCCGTCGGGCCGGGTCCGATGGACACGCCGTTCTTCTATCCGGCCGAGGGTGCCGATGCGGTCGCGTATCACAAGACCGCGGCCGCGCTGTCGCCGTTCAGCAAGACGGGCCTGACCGACATCGAGGACGTCGTGCCGTTCATTCGCCATCTCGTCACCGACGGCTGGTGGATCACGGGCCAGACGATCCTGATCAACGGCGGCTATACGACCAAGTAACCTGCCCGGCAACGGGCCGCGCCGGCGGCTGTCGCGGGCGCGTGGCGCACCGCAATGGCGCGTTTGCGTGGACAATGGACGGGCGCGCGGCCCTGCAGCTGCGCGCCCGTTTTCTCTGTGCCGCCGGACCTTGCCGCGACGCGCGACAGCCGGCGGCGACGATCTTCCGAACCTACGTTCCCCGCCGATGGACAAGCTGGATCAGGTCAGAATCTTCCTGCAGGTTGCCGAGATGGGCAGCTTCATCAAGGCCGCGCACGCGCTTGACGTGCCGCGCGCGACCGTGTCGGCGGCCGTCCAGCAACTCGAGACGGGGCTCGGCACGCGCCTCCTGCATCGTACGACGCGCCAGGTGCAGCTCACTGCCGATGGCGCGCTGCTGCTCGAACGCGGCCGGCGCCTGCTCGCGGAAGCCGACGAACTCGACCGCCTGTTCCGCCGCCGCGACCGCGACGTAATCGGCCGCTTGAATGTCGACGTGCCGAGCCGGATCGCGCGCCGCATGGTGGCGCCTGCGCTGCCGTCGCTGTTTCACCGTTACCCGAAGCTGCAACTGTCGCTCGGCTCGACGGATCGTTCGATCGACCTGGTGCAGGAGGGCGTCGACTGCGCGATCCGCGTCGGGCGGCTCGCGGACAGCAGCCTCGTCGTGCGGCCGCTCGGGCAGTTCACGCTGATCAACTGCGCGAGCCCCGACTACCTGCGCGAAAGCGGCGTGCCCGAGCATCCGGACGCGCTCGCGCACGGACACTGGGCGATCGGTTATGCGTCGCCGACGACAGGGCGCGAGCTCGACTGGGAATACTGCGCGGACGGCCAGCGGCACACACTTACGCTGCCGAGCCGCGTGATCGTCAACAACGCCGAAACCTATATCGCGAGCTGTATCGCGGGGATGGGGCTGATCCAGATTCCGCGCTTCGACGTCGAGCATCTGCTCGACAGCGGCGCACTCGTCGACGTGATGCCCGGCCACCGCGCCGCACCGATGGACGTGTCGGCCGTGTATCCGCATCGGCGCCATCGTTCGCGCCGGCTCAATGCGTTCGTCGAGTGGTTCGGCGAGCTGATGGCGAGTGCACTGACTAGGGGCGGGGAAGGCGGGGAGGGCGGCGAGGACGGAGAAGGCGACTGACCGACGCGCGCGGTTTGCGCCATGTGCGCGCCGCGCCAGTTTCAACCGGGCAGCGCCGCGAACTGCCGGCTGCGCCCGGTATCCCGCACCGCGTCGATCAATGCCGCACCCGCGCCGTCCGATTTCGCCGCGAACGCGTAGAAGCGCGCGGCCGGTAGCGCCGGCAGACCGTCTTGCGGCCCGCATTCGCGCAAGCCGTCGCGCAGCTGGCTGCGTGCCAGCGCGGTGACCGCGAAGCCGGCGAGCGCGGCCGACACGCAGCCGGCCATGCTGCTGCTCTCGAACAGCACGCGGAACGGTCGCAGCGCGGCGGCGAGTGCCGCGACGGCGGCTTCGCGATACACGCATGGCTGCGGAAACAGCGCGAGCGGCACTTCGCCGCCCGCGTCGAGCGCGCGGTCCGATGCGAACGCCCACACGAGCGGCTCTTCCCACAGCAGTTCGCCCGGTGTGTCGACCTGCCGGCACTGCTTGCCGAACACGACGTCGAGCCGGCCGAGCGTCTGCTCGCGCAGCAGCGACGCAGTGATGCCGACCTTCAACTCGATCGACGTGCGTGGATGGCGGTCGCGAAACGTGCGCAGCACATGCGGCAGCCACGCGCCCGCGAAATCTTCCGACGCACCGACCCGCAGCGGCCCGTGCGCCGGCGCGCCGCGGAGCCGCGCGCGTACTTCGCGCTCCATATCGACGATGTTGCGCGCGTACGCGTACAGCGTGTCGCCTGCCGGCGTGAGTGCGATACGGCGTGTCGTGCGCGCGAGCAGCACCGTGCCGGCCGCCTGTTCGAGCCGCTTGATGTGGCCGCTGACGGCGGAGGGTGTGAGCGCGAGACGTTCCGCGGCCGGCGCGAATCCGTGGCTGTCGACGACTTCGAGGAAGGTGCGTAGCAGCGTGATGTCGAGCGCGGTCGACGCGGGATCGGTCAGCGGTTCCATCAGTCGATTCAACGTGAAATTCAAAGAATGAATCATGATACTCCGTGAATCGTGATGAAATGCCGACCTACCATCGTGCGCTCAGGCTGACCCAACGGAGTACACGATGACGACCTATGCGTATGCGACGACCGCGTCGCTCGATATTGCCTATCTCGAATGGAACCCGCGCGGCGAGCGCGTGGCCGTGCTGCTGCACGGCTGGCCGGATAGTCCTGCCGGCTGGGAAGCGGTGGCAGCAGCGCTGGCGGCGCGCGGCTACCGCGTGCTGGCGCCCGCGCTGCGCGGTTTTGCGCCGACCCGTTTTCGCGACGCGTCCGTGCCGCGCAGCGGCCAGCTCGCGGCGCTCGGACGCGACCTGCTCGACTTCGTCGATGCGCTTGGTATCGAGCGGCCCGTGCTGGTCGGGCACGACTGGGGCGCCCGGGCGGCCGCGAACGCGTGCGGGCTGCGCGACGCCGCCGCATCGTATCTCGTGATGCTGTCGGTCGGGTACGGCACCAACGATCCCGGGCAGCCACTGTCGCTGCAGCAGGCGCGCAATTACTGGTATCACTGGTTCATGGCGACGCCGCGCGGCGAGCAGGCGTTGCGCGACGATCGCCGCGCGCTTGCCCGCTTGATGTGGGACACGTGGTCGCCGCCGGGCTGGTATCGCGACGGCGATTTCGAGGCGGCCGCAGACGCGTTCGACGGGCCCGACTGGATCGACGTCGTCCTGCATTCGTACCGGCATCGGTGGGGATTTGCGCCGGGCACGCCGGCCTATGCGGACGACAATGCGCGGCTGAACCCGGCGCCCGTGCTGGCGGTGCCGACGCTCGTGCTGCACGGCGGCGCGGACACCTGCAATCATCCGGACAGTTCGGCCGGGCGTGAGCGTTTCTTTACGGGACGCTACGCGCGGCAGGTGCTGGACGGCGTCGGTCACTTTCCGCAGCGCGAGGCGCCGGCGGCGGTCGCCGGCGCGATCCTCGGGTTCTGCGAGCAACGCTGACGCGCGCCGGCGTGCCCGGCGCGCAGCGGATCAACTGCCGACGCGGGCCGCGAGCAGGTCGGCGAGGCCGATGTTCCTGAACATCTCACGGCGGATGCGATCGCCGACGCGGAACACTTCCTCCGCGCCGTCCTGCGACGGATCGACGAATACGCGGTACGGGCGCTTGCCGGCGGGTGCGGCGACGATGTCGGCAATTGCCGTCGCGACGGTGCCGGCATCGGCGTCCGCCGGTTCGAGCGCGGCGAGGCCCTGGAGCGCCTGCTCGGCGACGCCCGCATAGGGGCCGTCGTCGTAGGCGGCCTGCACGGTCGCATCGGCCGGCTTGCCCGCGTGGGCGAAGTGATTCGTGCCCTGGGTGAAGGCGCCCGGCACGACGATCGACGTCTCGATACCCCAGCGGGCGAGTTCGGCCGCATAGGACACCGCGAGCGAATCCATCGCGGCTTTCGCGGCGAAGTAAGGGGCGAGGAACGGCGGCGTACCGCCGCGTGCGGACGACGACGACACCCAGACGAGCAGGCCGCGGCCCTGGCGGCGCAGTTGCGGCAGCGCCGCGCGGTTGACGCGCTGGGTCGACACGACGTTGATGTCGTAGAGCCGGGCGATCTGCTCGGGCGTGAACGCTTCGGCCGGGCCGAATACCATGTGCCCGGCATTGTGGACGATGACGTCGAGGCGGCCGTTGTCCGCGATCACGCGGTCGATGGCGGTGCCGACGGACGCGTCGTCGCCGACGTCGAGCTCGACGGTGCGCAGGTCGACGCCGTGTTCCTGCGCATAGGCGGCGATGGCGGCGACGCGCGGCGCGTTGCGGCCGGTGCTTTCTCGCATCGACGCGTAGACGGCATGGCCGGCGCGGGCGAGCGCCTGGGCCGTCAGCAGGCCGAAGCCGCTGGACGCGCCCGTGACGAGAATGACTTCCTTCATGATCGATCTCCGGTAACGGGGGGACGCGGCAGGCGGCCCGTCAGCACATGCCGCCGTTGGCGCGCAGGACCTGACCGTTGACCCATGCGCCGTCGGGGCCGGCGAGAAACGCGACGACGCTGGCGATGTCCGCGGGCTGGCCGAGCCGCTCCAGCGGGTTCATCTTCGCCATCCGGTTGACGAGTTCGGCGCTCTTGCCGTGCAGGAACAGCTCGGTCGCGACCGGCCCCGGCGCGACGGCGTTCACGCTGATGTTGCGGCCGCGCATCTCCTGTGCGAGCACCTGTGTCATGCCCTCGACGGCGGCCTTGGTCGCGATGTACACGCCGTAGGTCGGCAGGCGCATGCCGATCACGCTCGAGGTCAGGTTGACGATGCGGCCGCCGTCGCGCACGCGCTTCGCCGCCTCGCGGCTGACGTTGAACGCCCCCTTCAGGTTGATCGCGACGGTCTGGTCGAATGCTGCGTCGTCGAATTCGGCGAGGGGCGCGAGTTTCATCACGCCCGCGCTGTTGACGACCACGTCGATACGGCCGAACGCCTGCTCGGCCGCGTCGAACAGCGCGGCCACCGCCGCCGGATCGGCGACGTCCGCTTGTACCGCGACGGCGGTGCCGCCGTCGGCGACGATCGCGTCGACCACTTCCCGGGCCGGGCCGGCGCCGCCGGCATAGTTCACGACGACCCTGAAACCGTCGCGGGCGAGACGGCGGGCGATTTCCGCGCCGATGCCGCGCGAAGAACCCGTGACGAGGGCGACCTGTTCCGATGTGCTCATGTCCTGCTCCCTGGTTCGTGAGTGCCGTGCGATCCGGCGACAGGACCAATGTAGGCTTCCTCGGTCAATAAAAATAATGAATAATTAGCAGATCAAGAATGACTGAAAGTATGTCTAATGGCATTCGATAGCAGGCTCCTGAGCGGGATCGGCGTGCTCTCGGCGGTGATCGAGGCCGGCACTTTCGCGCGCGCCGGCGAGGCGATGGGGTTGACGCAGCCGGCGGTGAGCCGTGCGGTCGCCCGGCTGGAAGAGCGCGTCGGCATCCGGATCTTCAACCGCACGGCGCGCGCGATCACGCTGACCGACGAAGGCCGGCGTTTCTATGAGGCGGTCGCGCCGCTGCTGGCCGGCATCGCGGACGCGGCGATCGACGCCGGCCAGTCGAAAGCGCGTGTCAGGGGGCGGCTGCGCGTCAACGTCGACGCGACCTTCGGCCACTACGTGCTGGCGCCGAAGATGGCGGAGTTTCTCGACCGCTTCCCCGATCTGTCGGTCGAGATCAGCGTGCGCGACCGGATGGGCGACCTCGTCGCCGACGGGTTCGACGTGGCGGTGCGGTTCGGCATTCCGGAACCGTCGTCATATCGTGCGCGGCTGTTGCTGGAAACGCGCGTGCTCACCTGTGCGTCGGCGGCCTATGTCGCGCGTCACGGCGAACCGCGGCACCCGCGGGATCTTGCGAGCGGGCATCGCTGCGTGCTGATCCGCGATCCGGTGACGGGGCGGCCGTTCGAATGGGAATTCCATCGCGGCAAGGAGGTGGTGCCGTTCGATGCCGCTGGCCGGCTGATGGTCAACGACACGGGCATGCTGCTCGGCGCATGCCTGGGCGGCGCGGGTGTCGCGCAGTTGCTGGAACTCTATGCGCGGGACATCCTGGCCGACGGGCGGCTGGTGCTGCTGTTGCCGGAATGGGCGGACGAGACGTTTCCGCTCTACGCGTATCACCACGCGTCCAATCTCGTTTCCGCGAAGGTGAGGGTGTTCCTCGACTTCGTTCGGGCGTTGATGGCCTGAACACGGGCTTGAGTCGAAGTGCCGACGGCGGCCTTCCCGTCCATTCATTCGGTGCGATGCGGAATGCTGTCCGGGAACGGGTAGGGCGCGTGCGGGCCCGGCCAGTCGGGCACCGGCGGCGCGGTCAGTACGTCGCATCCGGCCAGCATGAACGACAGCGCCACGGCGAGCACGCGTCGGCAGAGCGGAGATGAAATCGTGCGCATGGACATGGCGTGCCTCCGTGCCGCGCATCCTCATAATGCTTGGACTGCTGCGCGGGGGTACGCGTTGCGCGTGCGTGCGGCAAAAACAAAAAACCCGCGAAGCGGCGAGCTTGCGCGGGTTTCGGGGGACGCAGCGCTTCACGCTGCGAGAATGCTGGTGCCCAGGGCCGGAATCGAACCGGCACGCCTTGCGGCGGGGGATTTTGAGTCCCCTGCGTCTACCAATTTCACCACCTGGGCTTGATTCTGGCCGCGCGTGCGATTGTGCGCGGCGAAACGCGGATTATGTCCGAAATCCCGACGCCGGGCAAGCTGCCCGAATGCCGGTCGCGCACGTCACTGGCTCAGGTAGACGAACCGGCCCTGCTTGACGATCCCCATCACGCTCGCGCGCTGGTCGAGTCCCACATGGTCCTTGTCGCTGGTATTGACGACCCCGTTCGGCACGACGAGTTCGTGCGCGCGTTCCAGCTCGCGCCGCAGCGCCGCGCGGAACGCGGGCGTGCCGGGCTGCGCGGCCTTCAGCGCGCGGCCGACCGCGTCGGCGAGGCGCGGGTAGACGCCCGCCGCGTCGCCCGCGAACTGCGTGACCGTGCCGGCGCCGTACTTCGCCTCGTATGCGTCGACGAATGCGAGCGCGGCCTTGCGGGCCGGATGATCGGCCGGCAGCGTGCGCGCGACGACCACCGGCTGGGTCGGGAACAGCGTCCCGTCGACGTCCTTGCCGCCAAGCTTGATGAATTCCGGTGTCGCGATCCCGTGCGTCTGGTAGATTGGGCCCTTGTAGCCACGTTCGATCAGCGTGCGCTGCGGCAGGACGGCCGGCGTGCCCGAGCCCGCGATCAGGATCGCGTCGGGCTTCGCCGCGATCAACTTCAGCGCCTGGCCCGTGACGCTCGCGTCCGTGCGGTTGTAGCGCTCGGTCGCGACGACGCGGATCTTGCGCAAGTCCGCGAAGCGCGTGAACTCGTTCAGCCAGCTGTCGCCGTAGCTGTCCGCGAAGCCGATGAAGCCGACCGTCTTCACGCCATGGTTCGCCATGTAGCGCGTCATCACGTCGGCCATCGCGCGGTCGCTCTGCGCCATCTTGAACGCCCAGGTCCGTGCGCCTTCCTGCGGCTCGACGATCGCGCCGGAGCCGACCAGCGTGATCATCGGCGTCTGCCCGGCGGCCACCGCATCGAGTGCCGCGAGCGCGGCGGGCGTGATGTTCGGCCCGACCACGACGTCGACGTGATCCTCGTCGACCAGCTTGCGGATGTTGCGCACCGCGGTGCCCGGGTCGGACGCATCGTCGAGCACCGTCACCTGCACGGGCTGCCCGGCGATCGTCTTCGGCCACATCAGGATCGCGTTCTTGCTCGTGATGCCGATCGCGGCGGCCGGGCCGGTCGACGACAGGTCGACGCCGACCTTCAGGTCGGCATGCGCGGCCGCGCAGGTCAGCATGAGGGCGCCGGCGGCGGCGCGGCGCAACAGGGCGGAAAGCGTCATGCGGGAATCTCCGTCGGGCAGCAAAAAGGGGCGCGATGTGCGCCCCTCTGTTTATACACGCGGCTCAGAGCTCGTACGATTCGGCTTCACCCTTGAGCGCCTGTTCGATCAGCTTGCGGTTCAGCGTCGGCGACAGCAGTTCGACGAGCGTATACACATAGCTGCGCAGGTAGGCGCCCTGCTTGAGCGCGACACGCGTCACGTTGCTGCCGAACAGGTGGCCGACCGGGATCAACCGCAGGTTGCGGTCGCGCTCCGGGTTGAACGCGATGTCGGCCATGATGCCGACGCCGAGGCCGAGTTCGACGTAGGTCTTGATCACGTCGGCGTCGATCGCCTCGAGCACGATGTCCGGCGACAGCCCGCGCAGCGCGAACGCGTGATTGATCTTCTTGCGGCCCGCGAACGCACCCTCGTATGTGATCAGCGGGTACTGCGCGAGATCGTCGAGCGTGATCGGCTTGCGTTCGAGCAGCGGGTGGTCGGCCGGCACGACGGCCGCGTGGTGCCACTGGAAGCAGGGCAGCGACACGAGTTCCTTGTAGTCGGAGATCGCCTCGGTCGCGATCGCGAGATCGGCCTGGTCGTGGATCACCATCTCGGCCACCTGCGTCGGGCTGCCCTGCAGGATCGACAGGTGCACTTTCGGGAAGCGCTTCTTGAATTCGGCGATCGCGGCCGGCAGCGAGTAGCGGGCCTGCGTGTGGGTCGCTGCGATGGTCAGGTTGCCCTGATCCTGTGCGGCATAATCTTTCCCGACCCTTTTAAGGCTTTCAACCTCCTGGAGAATCCGCTCGACCGACGCGAGGATGATCCTGCCCGGCTCGGTGAGCGAGCGCACGCGCTTGCCGTGCCGCGTGAAGATCTCCACGCCCAGCTCGTCCTCGAGCTCGATGATCGCCTTCGATACCCCCGGTTGCGACGTGTAGAGCGCCTTGGCAGCCTCGGTTAGGTTGAAATTCTGCCGGACGGCCTCGCGCACGAAGCGAAATTGGTGCAGGTTCATTTATAACCCTTCCGCATATCAACAGAATTTTTTAGTCGTTTGAAATATAAGGCGAGTTTATTACGATTCACCGGAGTTTTTCAAATATGGATATCTGTTTTCGTCATTAGCAATCCACCCGGCAGCGGATGCCGGCGACAGTGACGGTGGAACGGAGATTCGGGCGCGACGTGGCTAGGACGTCGCGCGGTCAC
Source organism: Burkholderia sp. D-99 (assembly GCF_011605345.1). Classification (GTDB taxonomy): domain Bacteria; phylum Pseudomonadota; class Gammaproteobacteria; order Burkholderiales; family Burkholderiaceae; genus Burkholderia. Next base: position 289,905 of record NZ_JAAOXM010000007.1, on the reverse strand, counting down.
CACGAAAACCCCTGGGGTCCCCGAATGTATCAGTACGACCAATACGACCAGACGATCGTCGACGAGCGTGTCGCGCAGTACCGCGATCAGGTGCGCCGCCGCCTGTCGGGCGAGTTGAGCGAAGAAGAATTCCGTCCGCTGCGCCTGCAGAACGGCCTGTACATGCAGCGCCACGCATACATGCACCGCATCGCGATTCCTTACGGCAACCTGCGCAGCGACCAGCTCCGGATGCTGGCGCGCATCGCCCGCGAACACGACCGCGGCTACGGTCACTTCTCGACCCGCTCGAACATCCAGTTCAACTGGATCGAGCTGGAAGACACGCCCGAGATCCTCGCGAAGCTCGCGTCGGTGCAGATGCACGGCATCCAGACCTCGGGCAACTGCATCCGCAACATCACCGCCGACCAGTTCGCCGGCGTTGCCCAGGACGAAGAGATCGATCCGCGTCCGTGGTCGGAAATCCTGCGTCAGTGGTCGACGTTCCATCCCGAATTCGCGTGGCTGCCGCGCAAGTTCAAGATCGCGGTGTCGGGCTCGAAGGACGACCGCGCGGCCGTGCAGATTCACGACCTCGGCGTGTACCTGAAGAAGAACGCGCAGGGCGAAGTGGTCGCGAGCATCCTCGCGGGCGGCGGCCTCGGCCGCACGCCGATCATCGGCGCGGTGATCAAGGAAGACCTGCCGTGGCAGCATCTGCTGACCTACTGCGAAGCCGTGCTGCGCGTATACAACCGTTACGGCCGCCGCGACAACCTGTACAAGGCGCGCATCAAGATCCTCGTGAAGGCGCTGTCGCCCGCGAAGTTCGCGCAGCAGGTCGAGGAAGAGTGGCAGCACCTGAAGGACGGCCCGTCGACGCTCACGCAGGTGGAAGTCGATCGCGTGTCGCAATACTTCCAGCCGCCCGTCTACGAGAAACTGGCCGACACCGACGCATCGTTCGAGCAGCACCTGCTCGAAAACAAGGCATTCGCGCGCTGGGTCGAGCGTAATGTTGCGCCGCACAAGGTGGCCGGCTATGCGGCCGTCACGCTGTCGCTGAAGGATCACCGCGTGGCGCCGGGCGATGCGACCGACGCGCAGATGGAACTGGTGGCCGACTGGGCCGACGAATACTCGCTCGGCGAGCTGCGCGTGTCGCACGAGCAGAACCTGATTCTCGCGAACGTGAAGAAGCGCGACTTGTTCGCGGTGTGGGAAAAGGCGAAGGCGGCGAGTTTCGCGACGCCGAACATCGGCCTGCTGACCGACATCATCGCGTGCCCGGGCGGCGATTTCTGCTCGCTCGCGAACGCGAAGTCGATCCCGATCGCGCTGGCGATCCAGCAGCGTTTCGACGATCTGGACTATGTGTACGACCTCGGCGACCTGTCGCTGAACATTTCCGGTTGCATGAACTCGTGCGGTCACCACCACGTCGGCAACATCGGCATCCTCGGTGTCGACAAGGACGGCGCCGAGTGGTACCAGGTGTCGCTCGGCGGCGAGCAGGGCACGGGCCGGAACGGCGCGCGCCTCGGCCGCGTGATCGGGCCGTCGTTCTCGGCGGAAGAAGTGCCCGACGTGATCGCGAAGCTGATCGATACGTTCGTCGAATCGCGCATCGACGGCGAACGCTTCGTCGAAACGTACGACCGCATCGGCATCGCGCCGTTCAAGGAGCGCGTGTATGCGGCGCGCCAGGCAGTGAACGCGTAACCAACCGGGTACAAGGAATTAGCAGATGGCTTCGATTATCAAGAACCGCGCAGTGATCGACGATGCATGGCAGGTCGTGCGCGCGGCGGAAGACGGTGCACTGCCCGCGGTCGACGCGTTGCCGGCCGGCAAGGTGCTGGTCCCGTTCGCGTTGTGGCAGGCCGAGCGCGCGGCGCTCGTCGCCGCGAAGACGAAGGACGAGCTCGGCGTGTGGCTCGCCCCGGACAGCGAGCCGGCCGATCTCGTGGCCGACTTCGGCGCGATTTCGCTGATCGCGGTCGATTTCCCGCGCTTCGCGGACGGCCGCGGCTACAGCATCGCGCGCCTGTTGCGCGAGCGCCACGGCTGGACGGGCGAACTGCGCTCGATCGGCGACGTGCTGCGCGACCAGTTGCTGTACATGTCGCGTTGCGGCTTCGACGCGTTCGCGGTGCGCGCCGACAAGGACATCCACGACGCGCTGAATGCGTTCACGGAATTCACGCAGCGTTATCAGGGCGCGTTCGACCAGCCCGAACCGCTGTTCCGCCGCCGCGCCGCGACGGCGGACGTAGCGACGCCCGAAGCGAAGGTGAGCGCATGAGCACCGCCGCCGCCACCGCGCTGAGCCCGGAACTCGCCGCGAAGGTCGAGCGCCTCGACGCGCTGCTCGCGCAGATCGGTGCCCGTCACGAGCAGGTGAAGTTCGCGAGCAGCCTCGCGGCGGAAGACATGCTGCTGACGCATGCGATCCTGTCGAAGGGTGCGCGGATCGGCATCTTTTCGCTGAACACGGGCCGCTTGCACGCGGAAACGCTCGGCATGATCGACCGCGTGCGCGAGCGCTACGGCTACGAGATCGAGCAGTTCCATCCGCGGCAGGACGCGGTCGACCAGTACGTCGCCGAGCACGGCCTGAACGCGTTCTACGAGAGCGTCGAGCTGCGCAAGTCGTGCTGCCACATCCGCAAAGTCGAGCCGCTGAATCGCGCGCTCTCGGACGTCGGTGCATGGGTCACGGGCCAGCGCCGCGAGCAGTCGGTCACGCGCGCCGAGCTGCACGAGGAAGAACAGGACGAAGCGCGCGGGATCGCGAAGTACAACCCGCTCGCCGACTGGACGGAAGCCGACGTGTGGGCGTACCTTAACGCGTTTGACGTGCCGGTGAACCCGCTGCACGCACGCGGCTACCCGAGCATCGGCTGCGAGCCCTGTACGCGGGCGATCCGTCCCGGCGAGGACAGCCGCGCGGGCCGCTGGTGGTGGGAGTCGCGCGATACGAAGGAATGCGGCCTGCACATCACGATCACGCCGATTCCCGCGGAAGCCGTCGCCGGCGCCACGCACTGAAAGCCTGACAAGAAACTGAATATTGCGCCGCCTGCGACAGCGGGCGGCACGAACCCAGAAGAGAAGGACTGAAATCATGAGCACGACGCTCGAGCAATCCGCCTTTGCCCCGCCCGCCGGTGCCGACAACCGCATGGGCCACCTCGACTGGCTCGAAGCCGAGTCGATTCATATCCTGCGCGAACTGGTCGCCGAATGCAGCAAGCCGGCGCTGTTGTTCTCGGGCGGCAAGGATTCGGTCGTCGTGCTGCATCTGGCACTGAAGGCATTCGGCCTCGGCGCGAACCGCAAGACGACGCTGCCGTTCCCGCTCGTACACATCGACACGGGCCACAACTACGAAGAAGTGATCGACTTCCGCGATCGCCGCGCGCAAGAGCTCGGTGCCGAGCTGGTCGTCGGCCACGTCGAGGATTCGATCAAGCGCGGCACGGTCGTGCTGCGCCGCGAAACCGATTCGCGCAATGCCGCACAGGCCGTCACGCTGCTCGAGACGATCGAACAGCACGGCTATACGGCGCTGATCGGCGGTGCGCGCCGTGACGAAGAGAAGGCACGTGCGAAGGAGCGCATTTTCTCGTTCCGCGACGAATTCGGCCAATGGGATCCGAAGGCACAGCGCCCGGAACTGTGGAGCCTGTACAACGCCCGCCTGCACAAGGGCGAGCACCTGCGCGTGTTCCCGATCTCGAACTGGACCGAACTCGACGTGTGGCAGTACATCGCGCGCGAGAACCTCGAACTGCCGTCGATCTATTACGCGCACGAGCGCGAGATCGTGCGCCGCAACGGGCTGCTCGTGCCGGTCACGCCGCTCACGCCGATGCGCGAGGGTGAAACGAGCGAGCTCGCGCAGGTGCGCTTCCGCACGGTCGGCGATATTTCCTGCACGTGCCCGGTCGAGAGCGACGCGGACGACGTCGAGAAGATCATCGCCGAGACGGCGGTGACCGAGATCACCGAGCGCGGCGCGACCCGGATGGACGACCAGGCCTCCGAAGCCGCGATGGAACAGCGCAAGAAGCAAGGTTATTTCTGAAGCACACGAGGACATTCACATCATGAGCATCATCGAGAACACCGAAGACCTCGGCGTGCTGCGCTTCATCACCGCAGGCAGCGTCGACGACGGCAAGAGCACGCTGATCGGCCGCCTGCTGTACGACAGCAAGGCCGTGCTGTCCGACCAGCTGTCCGCGCTGTCGCGTGCGAAGAACAAGCGCACGGTCGGCGACGAGCTCGACCTCGCGCTGCTGACTGACGGTCTCGAAGCCGAGCGCGAGCAGGGCATCACGATCGACGTCGCGTACCGCTATTTCGCGACCGCGAAGCGCAAGTTCATCATCGCCGATACGCCGGGCCACGAACAGTACACGCGCAACATGGTGACGGGCGCATCGACCGCGCACGCGGCGATCATCCTGGTCGACGCGACGCGCGTGACGGTCGAGAACGGTGTCGCCGACCTGCTGCCGCAGACCAAGCGCCACAGCGCGATCGTCAAGCTGCTCGCGCTGCAGCACGTGATCGTCGCGATCAACAAGATGGACCTCGTCGACTACAGCGAAGCGCGCTTCAACGAGATCCGCGACGCGTACGTCACGCTGGCGAAACAGCTCGGCCTCACCGACGTGCGCTTCGTGCCGGTGTCGGCGCTGAAGGGCGACAACATCGTCGGCGCGAGCGAGCGCATGCCGTGGTACGCAGGCGAGCCGCTCCTCGACGTGCTCGAGTCTCTGCCGGTCGAGACGCAGGCGCATGACGCGCTGCGCTTCCCGGTGCAGTGGGTCGCGCGTCAGGACGGCAGCTCGGCCGACGATTTCCGCGGCTACATGGGCCGTATCGAGTCGGGCGAAGTGAAGGTCGGCGACGAGATCGTCGTGCTGCCGTCGAACCGCACGGCAACGATCGCCGAGATCGTCGCGCCGGTGCCGGGCGGCACCGCGTCCGTCGCGCATGCGTTCGCGGGCCAGGCCGTGACGATTCGCCTGGCGGAAGACGTCGACGTGTCGCGCGGCGACATGTTCGTCACGACCGCCGAGCCGGTCGAGCCGGCCAAGAAGCTCGAGGCCGACCTGTGCTGGTTCGACGAGACGCCGCTGTCGCCGCAGCGCAAGTACCTGCTGAAGCAGACGACGAGCACGGTGTTCGCGAAGATCGGCGCGGTCAAGCAGGTGCTCGACGTGCATACGCTGTCGCACGCGACCGACCGTCACGACCTGAAGATGAACGACATCGGCCGCGTCGCGCTGACGCTGCAGAAGCCGATCGTCTGCGATACGTACGATGCGCATCCGGGCACGGGCGCGTTCGTGCTGATCGACGAAGCGACGCACCACACGGTCGCCGCCGGCATGATCCGGGCGTTCTCGGCGTAATCGTCAATCTGCGCGGCAAACCGCGCCGCCACACGGCGGCGCGGGCTGTACGCAAACGTCCGCACGGACGAAGCGAAGCGACAAACATGGGCAAGGTGTATCTGATCGGAGCAGGGCCGGGCGCGGCGGACCTCATCACGGTGCGCGGCGCGCGGCTGCTCGCACAGGCGGACGTCGTGCTGCACGACGCGCTCGTCGAGCCCGCGATGCTCGACTACGCGCCGAATGCGCGCCGGATCGCAGTCGGCAAGCGCTGCGGGCAGCGCTCGACCGCGCAGCACTTCATCAACAAGCAGATCGTCGATGCGGCGCGCGAACATGCATGCGTCGTGCGGCTGAAGGGCGGTGACCCGATGCTGTTCGGTCGCGCCGAAGAGGAGATGCGCGCGCTGGAAGCGGCCGGCATCGACTACGAGGTCGTGCCGGGCATCACCGCGGCGCTGGCCGGTGCGGCGACGCTGAAGCGGTCGCTGACGCTGCGCGGCGTGTCGCGCAGCGTCGCGTTCGCGACCCACAGCCGTGCGCCGGGCAGCGACGAGATCCGCGAAACCGCGCGCGCCGATTCGATCGTCTACTACATGGGCCGCGACAGCGCGCCCGGCATCGCGCAGGAACTGATCGACGCAGGCCGTGCGCCGGCGACGCCCGTGGCGATCGTCGAGGCGTGCAGCACCACGCGCGAGCGCACGCTGACGCTGACGCTCGCGCAGATGGCGGCGGGCGACGCACAGGCGTGGCTCGATCCCGCAGAACCGAGCCTGCTGATGATCGGCGACGCGTTCGCCGAGCGCGCCGGGCAGGCGAAAGAGGGCGATTCGCTGCGAAATGCGGCCTGAGCGGGATCCGGCTGGAGTCTGAAACGAAAAAAGCGCTGGCGAAGGCCAGCGCTTTTTCTTTGTGTGCCGTGACCGCGGGGCTTACGCGCTGCCGATCTGGTCGATGCAGTAGCGGGCGATCGCGTCGAGCACGCCGTCGTCTTCGCCGACGGCCGTCGCGCAGCGGATCTCGACAGCGGGATGCGCGGCGCGGCATGCATCGACGAGCTGCGGCAGGTCGCGGCGGACATGGCCGCCCTGGCCGAAGAACACGGGCACGACGGTGATGCGCGTGCAGCCGGCGGCGACCTGCGCGGCGACGGCGTCGGCGAGCGACGGCGTCATCAGTTCGAGGAACGCGAGCGACACGTGCGGGGCAGGGGAGCCGGCGCCGCGCAGTCGCGTGGCGAGCCGCTCGAACGGCTCGGCCCAGCGCGGATCGCGAGCGCCATGGCCGAACAGGACGATGCCGTGCGAACTCATGTCGAAGCCTCCGTCATGACGCGGCGCTCAGTGCCGGTCGACCCACTTGAGCGAGAACAGGCCGAGCGCGAGATAGATGAGGCCCGGTGTCGCAGCGGTGAGCGGCGCGGGCCACGCGCTCAGCGTGCCGATGTGCGAGAACAGCGTATTGAGCAACTGGAAGCTCATGCCGAGCATGATGCCGCCGAACACCTTCACGCCGACCACGCCCGCACGCGTGTGCAGGTACGCGAACGGCAGCGACAGCACGAGCATCACGAACACCGCGAACGGATACAGCAGCTTGCGCCACAGTGCGATGTCGTAGCGCTGCGTGTCCTGCTGGTTCTCGCGCAAGTGCTGGATGTAGCGGAACAGGTTGATGATCGACATGCGCTCCGGCGACACGAGCAGCACCGACAGGATCTGCGGCGTCAGGTCCGAGCGCAGCCGGTATTCGGGCAGCGATACCTGCTGCGACCGGTACACGGGGTTCAGCGCGTCGGCCGGCTGGCCGCTGATCGGCTTGATCGGCGTCAGCTCGGTCTCGGTGACGCCTTTCAGCAGCCAGTGGCCGGGCGGCTCGTAGCGTCCCGTTTGCGCGATCCGCACGTTCTGCAGCTGGAACTTCGAATCGAATTCGTAGATGCGCACGTTGCTGATCGTCGAGTCGGGCGACAGGCTGCCGACGTTGACGAAGCGCGTGACCTGCTCGCCGTTGTTGCGGGCCGCGAGCGTGTCCTTCACCCACACGCCCGACTGGAAGTTCGACGACACCGATGCGCCGAGGGCCTGCAGCCGCACGCGCTCGGACAATTGATCGGCGTACGGGCCGACGAATTCGCCGATCAGGTAGGTGACGATCACGAGCGGAATGCCGATCTTCAGCAGCGAGCGCAGCGCCTGGTTGGTCGCGAGCCCCGACACGCGAAAGATCGTGAATTCCGAGTTCGCGGCCATTTGTGCGAACACGTAGATCGCGCTGATCAGCGCGGCGACCGGGATGATCTCGTAGAAGCGCGACGGGGTCTGCAGTGCGACGCGCAGCACCGCGTAGCCGAACTTGTAGTTGCCGTGCCCGACCGAGTTCAGTTCGCTGATCAGGTCGAAGAAGAAGAACAGGCCCGAAAACGCGAACAGGATGAAGACGAATGTGATGTAGATCTGTCGCGCGAAGTACTTTTCATAGAGCCGCATCGATCATGCTCCCGAGCGGCCGAACAGCGCGCGTGTAAACAGCGGACGATTGCGCACGCGCAACCAGAAGATGACCGCGACGATCGCCGCGACGACCAGGTGCAGGCCGACCAGGCCGACGACGAACGACATCTTGCCCTGCTCGATCTGCGACTGCACGACGTTCAGCAGGTTCGAGTACGTGAGGTAGATCAGCACGGCCATCACGAGGTTGATCGTGCGGCTGCGGCGCGGGTTCTGGTACGACAGCGGAATGCCGAGCACCAGCAGGTTGATCGCGATCAGCGGCAGCCCGGCGCGCCACGCGAATTCCGCGAGGTTGTCGCGCGTCGGGTTGCGCAGCAGGTCGGGCGTCGACGTGCTGTTCGTGGTCGGCACGTTGGTGACCGGCGTGCTCGTGATCTTCACGCCGTAGCGCTCGAACTCCATGATCTTGAAGTTCGGCTGGCCGGGCGTGCCGTCGTAACGGCGGCCGTCTTCCAGGACGACGAAGCGGCTGCCGTCGTGCGTTTCGGTGTGACCCGTCTGCGACACGACCACGTTGACCTTGCCGTTCTCGGTCGACGTGACGAACACGTTCTGCACTTTGCTCTGGTCGGGCGTCATCTTCTCGATGAAGAACACGCGGTGGTTCGTGGCCGACTCGCGGAACTGGCCCGGTGCGAGCAGCGAGATTTCATCGCGCTGCTGGAAGCGCGCCTTGATCATCTTGCTTTGCTGGTTCGACCACGGCCAGCCGACGAACGCGAAGAACGCGATCAGCAGGATGATCGGCGTGGCAAACACGCCGATCGGCTTGATGAGGCGCGTGAGGCTCACGCCCGACGCGAGCCACACCACCATTTCGGAATCCCGGTACCACCGGGTCAGCACGAACAGGATCGATACGAACAGCGTGACGACGAGCATCACGGCGAGGTAGCCGATTACGGTCAGGCCGATCAGCACGAGCACGTCCCGCGGATCGATTTCACCGGACGCGGCATAGCCGACGATGCGGATCATCATCGTCGTGAGCATGATCGTGAGCAGCACCATGAACACGGCGCCAGCCGTATACGCAAGCTCGCGCTGGAGGGAGCGTTCGAAGATCATTCTTGATGAGAAGAGGGCGGGAGGCTGCGCACGCGTAGCGGAGCGCTCGCGCCGCCACGGGAAAAATAGCGGATAATTGCGGCTTTCATCCTTAGCCCAGATTTTATCCGAGGACAAGCGCGATGGACTTTAGCATAAAAGGCTGTGATTGGAGCAAAGGCGAGGCCAAGGGGTTCCTGACCGGGAAGTCCGACTGCATCGTGCTCGGCATCTTCGAGGCGCAGACGCTTTCGGGCGCGGCGCTCGACATCGACACGGCCACCAAGGGGCTGATTTCGCGCGTGGTGAAGGCCGGCGACATGGACGGCAAGCGCGGCAAGACGCTGTTCCTGCACGAAGTGTCGGGCATCGGCGCGTCGCGCGTGCTGCTCGTCGGCCTCGGCAAGCAGGATGCTTTCAACCAGAAAGCCTATAACGATGCGGTGACGGCCGCGTGGCGCGCGCTGCTGGCGACCAAGGTCGTCCAGGTCACGTTCACGCTCGCGCAACTGCCTGTCGACGAGCGCAGCTCCGACTGGGGTGTGCGCGCGGCGATTCTCGCGCTGCGCAACGAGACCTACCGCTTCACGCAGATGAAGAGCAAGCCGGAACCGGCGTCGCACACGCTCAAGCGCGTCGTGTTCAGCGTCGATCCGTCCGACGAAAAGGCCGCGAAGGTCGCGGTCAAGCAGGCCGTCGCGCTCGCGAACGGGATGGATCTCACCCGCGACCTCGGCAACCTGCCCGGTAACGTGTGCACGCCGACCTACCTCGGCAACACCGCGAAGAAGATCGCGAAGGATTGGGGCCTGAAGGCGGAAGTGCTCGGGCTCAAGCAGATCCAGGCGCTGAAGATGGGCTCGTTCCTGTCGGTCGCGCGCGCGTCGGTCGAGCCGCCGCAGTTCATCGTGCTGCACTACCAGGGTGCCGCCGCGAAGGCCGCGCCGGTCGTGCTGGTCGGCAAGGGCATCACGTTCGACACGGGCGGCATCTCGCTGAAGCCGGGCGAGGGCATGGACGAGATGAAGTACGACATGTGCGGCGCCGGTTCCGTGCTCGGCACGATGCGCGCGGTCGCCGAGATGGGCCTGAAGATCAACGTCGTCGCGATCGTGCCGACCTGCGAGAACATGCCGGGCGGCAACGCAACGAAGCCGGGCGACATCGTCACCAGCATGAAGGGCCTGACGATCGAGGTGCTGAACACCGACGCCGAAGGCCGCCTGATCCTGTGCGACGCGCTCACGTATGCCGAGCGCTTCAAGCCGGCCGCCGTGATCGACGTTGCAACGCTGACGGGCGCCTGCGTGATCGCACTGGGCGGCCACAACAGCGGCCTGTTCTCGACGGACGACGCGCTTGCGGGCGAACTGCTCGACGCGTCGCGTGAGGCGAACGACCCGGCGTGGCGCATGCCGCTCGACGACGAGTACCAGGATCAGCTGAAGTCGAACTTCGCGGATCTCGCGAACATCGGCGGACGCCCGGCCGGCGCCGTGACGGCCGCGTGCTTCCTGTCGCGCTTCACCGACAGCTATCCGTGGGCCCACCTCGACATCGCGGGCACGGCTTGGAAGGGCGGTGCGGCGAAGGGCGCGACGGGCCGTCCGGTGCCGTTGCTCGCGCAGTTCCTGATCGACCGCGCCGGCCAGTGATGGCGGTGTTGACGACGCTGCGGGTACGCGGGCAATGACGCGGATCGATTTCCACTCGAACGTCGGCGATTCGCTCGCGTACGCGTGCCGGCTGCTGCGCAAGGCCTACCAGGCCGGGCAGCCGGTCGTCGTGCTCGCCGAGCCCGCGCGCCTGCGCGCGCTCGACGAGCTGCTCTGGACGTTCTCGCCGCTCGATTTCATCCCGCATTGCGGTGTCGACAGCGAGCACGCAGCCGGCACGCCGATCGTGCTGGCCGCGGATCTCGACCGCGCACCGCATCATCACGTGCTGCTGAACCTCGGCGCTGCCGTGCCTGCGCAGTTCGCCCGCTTCGAGCGCCTGCTCGAAGTGGTCGGCAACGCGCCGGACGAGCTGGCCGCGGGCCGCGACCGCTACCGGTTCTACCGCGACCGCGGATACGCGCTGAACAACTACAAGCAGGGCAGCTAGCCGCAACCGTCGACGGAGTGTTGCCGTGACAGAAGCCGATTCATCCTCGATCCCGACGCTGACCGACGTGCTGGTGCCGGGCAAGCCGGTACCGGCGCGTTCGCCCGCGCCCGACGCGCCGCAGCCGCCCGCCGGTGCGGCGATTCCGGTGCTCACCGACGTGGTCGCACCACACACCACGGGTGCTGCGCCGGTCGATTCCATGCCCGGCGCGCTCGATGCCGATTCCGTCGTGGTCGAACTCGTGCCGACGCCGTACGTGCCGGCAGTCGAATTGCCGGGCGACGAGGCGGTGGCTGGCGCTGCCGCGATGGGCGAGACCGATGCGCCGGCCGAACCCGGCGCCGCGGAACACGTGGTCGCCGAAGATTCGGTGGCGATGAGTGCGCCGCTGCGCTCGTCGCTGGCCGGCGGCGATGTACCGCAGCACGCGTTCACCGCGGTGGCACACGAAGCGATCGGGCACGCGCGCGAAGCGCACATGCCGGAGGCCGCCGTAGCGGCCGCCGCACCGCCGCCGGATGCGCAGGCAGCGGCCGGACTGACGCCGGAAGATGCACAGCACGTTGCCGAGCGCCTGCGCAATCGGCTGACGAATTACCTGACCGGGGAAGGGCGCGATGCCATCGAGGCCCGCTGCCGCGACGCGCTGCATGAGCATTCGGCCTGGCTGGTCGGCCAGATCACGCGCGAAGTGGCACTGGCACTGGAAACCGAGGTGATGGACTGGGTGCGTGACGCGGTCGACGAAGAGATCGCACGCCGCCGCACCGGCCATGCCGGTTGAGCGCGCGGCCGATCCGGTGAAAAACGGGGTGCGATTCCACTAAGAGCCGGCGAAGCGGCCGGCGAGTTGCTGGTCAGCCGGGGCTGGCTCGCGCTGCCGGCAGAGGCTATCCCGCCCGGGGCGTCCGGATCAGCGCACCGACAGCACCCATTGCGCGAGCGTGTGGGCTTCGGTGTTCGTCAGTTGCGTATTGGCGGGCATCGGCACGCTGCCCCATACGCCGACGCTGCCTTTCACGATCGACTGGGCAAGGTAATCGACGGCGTCGCCGCGCGCCGCATACTTGCCGGCGATGTCGCGGAACGACGGGCCCATCAGCGGCTTGCTGATCGCGTGACAGGCCATGCAGTTCTTGCGCTGGGCAAGCGCGAGCCCGTCGGCCTGGTCGGCACGCGCCGCCGCCGCGCTGCCGATCAGCAGCGTGGCGAGCAGGGCGCGCAATATCGAGTGTTTCATGCGGTTCTCCGCCGGCGGGGACGGCCGGCTTCATGACCCGCGCATTATAAAAGCAAAGGGAAAGCGCGTTTTGCGCGTTCCCCCGGCGGCCATGGTTATCGGGGTCGCATGCCGTAATACATCCGCGTCAACCGGTGACGGCACCCTGGTTCGCCGGGCCGGCGAGTGCCGCGAATTTCGCGAGCACGCCACGCGTGTAGCGTGGCGCCGGTTGTTGCCACGCGGCGCGGCGGCGCGTGAGTTCCGCGTCGTCGACGTTCAGCTGCAGCAGCAGCCGGTGCGCATCGATCGTGATCGAGTCGCCTTCCTGTACGAGCGCGATCGTGCCGCCGACGAACGCCTCGGGCGCGACGTGGCCGACCACCATGCCCCAGGTCCCGCCCGAGAAGCGGCCGTCGGTGATGAAGCCGACCGATTCGCCGAGCCCCTTGCCGATGATCGCGGACGTCGGCGCGAGCATTTCCGGCATGCCGGGGCCGCCCTTCGGGCCGAGGTAGCGCAGCACGAGGATGTCGCCTGCGCGGATCCGGTCGCCGAGAATCGCATCCATCGCGCTTTGCTCGTCGTCGAACACGCGCGCCGGACCGGTGATGACCGGGTTCTTCAGGCCGGTGATCTTCGCGACCGCGCCGTCCTCGGCGAGATTGCCTTTCAGGATCGCAAGGTGGCCTTCCTTGTACAGCGCGCGGTCGATCGGGAAGATCACGTCCTGGTCGGCCCGCGGCACACCGGGCACGTCCTTCAGTTCGTCGGCGATCGTGCGGCCGGTGATCGTCATGCAGTCGCCGTGCAGCAGCCCTGCGTCGAGCAGGATCTTCAGCACCTGCGGAATCCCGCCGGCCCGATGCAGGTCGGTCGCGACGTACTTCCCCGACGGCTTCAGGTCGCAGATCACGGGCACGCGCTTGCGGATGCGCTCGAAGTCGTCGATCGTCCAGTCGACCTCGGCCGCGTGCGCGATCGCGAGGTAGTGCAGCACCGCATTGGTCGAGCCGCCGGTCGCCATGATCACCGACACCGCGTTCTCGATCGATTCCTTCGTGATGATGTCGCGCGGCTTCAGGTCGCGCTTCACGGCCTCGACGAGCACGCGCGCCGATTCGGCGGCCGAATCGACCTTCTCCTCGTCAGGGTTCGCCATCGTCGACGAGTACAGCAGCGACATCCCGAGCGCCTCGAACGACGAACTCATCGTGTTCGCGGTGTACATCCCGCCACACGAACCCGACGTCGGGCACGCGTTCTGCTCGACCCCTTCGAAATCCTCCTGCGACATCCGGCCCGCGGTGAATTCGCCGACCGCCTCGAACGACGAGACGATCGTCAGGTCCCGGCCTTTCCAGTTGCCGGGGCGGATCGTGCCGCCGTACACGTAGATGCCCGGCACGTTCAGGCGCGCGAGCGCGATCATCCCGCCCGGCATGTTCTTGTCGCAGCCGCCGACGACGACCACGCCGTCCATCCATTGCCCCTGCACGCAGGTCTCGATGCAGTCGGCGATCACCTCGCGCGACACGAGCGAGTACTTCATGCCTTCGGTGCCCATCGACATGCCGTCCGAAATCGTCGGCGTGCCGAAGATCTGCGGGTTCGCGCCGGCTGCCTTCACGGCCGCGACGGCCGCGTCCGACAGGCGCTGCAGGCCCGAATTGCACGGCGTGATCGTCGAATGGCCGTTCGCGATGCCGACCATCGGCTTGTCGAAATCGTCCTTCTGGTAGCCGAGTGCGTAATACATCGAGCGATTCGGCGATCGGGCCACGCCTTGCGTGATGTGCTTCGAGCGACGGTTGTAAGCCATGGGGGACTCCATCGTTGTCTGGGCAACGCCGGTGAACGGCGCGCCGGTTCGGATCAATCAAGAATGGAGTTTCCGGATTGGGATGTCCAATATATTATTTGTCGCTTATTAAGTCGTTTCACGAATGAGAGAGGCATGGCCGATCCGACTCCCGACCTGCGCCAGTGGCGCTATTTCGTGACTGTCGCCGACGAGCGCCATTTCGGCCGCGCGGCCGAACGCCTGTCGATGACGCAACCGCCGCTGTCACAGGCGATCCGCGCGCTCGAGGACGCGCTCGGCGTCGCGTTGTTCGTGCGCACCAAGCGCTCGGTGGCGCTGACGGCGGTCGGGGCTGCGCTGTTGCCCGATGTGCGCCGGCTGCTTGCGTCGGCCGATGCGTTGCCGCCGCTTGCGCGACGGCTCGCGCGCGGCGAGGCCGGCTCGCTGTCGCTCGCGTTCGTGTCGACCGCCGATTACGGGCTGTTGCCTTCGCTGCTGCGTGCGTTCGGCGCGCGCTACCCGCAGGTGCGCCTGCAACTCGCGGAGGCGACGAGCGACGTGCAGATCGACGAACTCGTCGCCGGCCGCATCGACGCGGGGCTCGTCATTCCGCCCGTGCCGCCGCGCCACGCGGCCGGGCTGTCGTACCTGCCCGTCGTGCGCGAGCCGCTGGTGGTGGCGATGCCGGCGGCTGCGAGCGACGCGCCTGAAGACGAGCCCGTCCATCTCGCGGAGGTCGCCGCGTTGCCGCTCGTGATCTTTCCACGTCGTTTGGCGCCCGGCTTTTATGACATCATTACGGGCTGCTACGGCGCGGCGGGGGAAACCCCGCGCATCGGCCAGGAGGCGATCCAGATGCAGACGATCGTCAGCCTCGTGTCGGCCGGCATGGGCGTCGCACTGGTGCCGCAATCGCTGCGTAACCTGCGGCGCACCGGCGTGGTCTACCGGCCGCTCGCCGGTCACGCGCCGGTCGTCGAGACGGGCCTCGTGTGGCGTACCGGCGACGTGAGCCCCGTGCTGGCCGGCTTCATCGACGTCGTGCGCGCGCAGGGTCTCGCCACGTGACGTGAACGATGCTGCGCCGGTGCCGTCCAACGCGCGGTGCTGCGCGTTCGCGACGGCCGTACCGCATTCGAAAACTTCTTCGCTAACCCATGATCATTCACCCGAATTTCGACCCCGTTGCGATCCATCTCGGGCCGCTGGCCGTGCGCTGGTACGGCCTCATGTATCTCGTCGGCTTCATCGCGGCGATCGTCGTCGGCCGGATCCGCCTGAAGCTGCCGCACGTCGCGGCGCAAGGCTGGACCGCGAAGGACATCGACGACATGATGTTCTACGGCGTGCTCGGCACCGTGCTCGGCGGCCGGCTCGGCTATGTGCTGTTCTACAAGGCCGATTTCTACCTCTCGCATCCGCTCGACGTGTTCAAGGTGTGGGAAGGCGGCATGTCGTTTCACGGCGGCTTCCTCGGCGTGACGCTCGCGATGGTGCTGTTCGCGTGGCAGCGCAAGCGCCACTGGCTGCAAGTCACCGATTTCGTCGCGCCGATGGTGCCGACGGGGCTCGCGGCCGGGCGGCTCGGCAACTTCATCAACGGCGAACTGTGGGGCCGCGTGACCGATCCGTCGGCACCGTGGGCAATGCTGTTCCCGGGTGCGATGCGCGACGATGCGGCATGGTTGCCGAAGCATCCGGAGCTCGTCGAGAAGTGGCATCTCGCCGACGTGTTCATGCAATACCAGATGCTGCCGCGCCATCCTTCGCAGCTCTATGAAATCGCGCTCGAAGGCATCGTGCTGTTCTTCGCGCTGTTCTTCTTCTCGCGCAAGTCGCGGCCGATGGGCGCCGTGTCCGCGCTGTTCCTGATCGGGTATGGCCTCGCACGCTTCACGGTCGAGTTCGCACGCGAACCCGACGACTTCCTCGGCCTGCTCGCGCTCGGCCTGTCGATGGGGCAATGGCTGTCGCTGCCGATGATCCTCGCGGGCATCGCGCTGATGGTGTGGGCGTATCGCCGTCGCGCGGCGAATGCCGCTGCCTGATGCGATGTCGATGCACGCGCGATCGGCGCGTGCATCGGCACACGCGTGAAATGAAAAACGCCGGCCCGAGGGCCGGCGTTTTTCATTTCGGACTGCCGCGCGCCGCGCGTTACTTCATCTGCACGGAGCCGTTGACGGTGACCGACACGGTGGCCTTGCCGCCTTCGACCGCGATCGGTGCGCTCATCTTTGCGCTGTCCATCGGCGCCGCGGCCATCGCCATCATGCGCGGGTACGGCTGCACGTTGCGGCCGCCGCCGACGTTCACGTCGCGGATCGTGTAGCTGTTGTAACCGAATGCCTTCGCGGCTTCGTCCGCACGGGCGCGGAACGACTTGATCGCCTCGGTCGTCAGCTTCTGCTCGGCTGCGCGCTGCGCTTCGGGCGACAGCGAGAACTCGACGTTCGCGACCTGCATCAGGTTCGACAACTGGCCGGCCAGCTTCGACGCCGCGGCGAAATCGCGCGATTCGAGCGCGACCTCGGTGCGGCCGCGCCATGCGGAGATCTTGCCGTCGCGATCGGTGCTCGGATAGACGGAGAATGCGCCCGTGTGTGCCGTGACGCCCGATACGCCCTTCGCCTGCGACAGCGCTGCGTCGGCGCGCTGGTTCAATTGCGCGGTGAGGCTGCCCGGATCCTTGGCCTGCTGCTCGTAGAACAGCGTGATGTGGATGATGTCCTGCGGCACGTCGGCGCTGGCCTGTGACGACAGCGACAGCACGCCTGCCGGCTCCGGAAAGTGCGGGTTCGCGGTTTGCGCGTGCGCGGCGGGCGACGCGAGCGTCAGCGCGACGGGAACGGCGGCGGCAAGGGCGAGCGACAGCGCGAGTGCAGATTTCTTGGTCATTGTTGGACTCCTTGTGCGAGGGCGTGCACGCGGATCGCGCGTGCACGACGCGGGCGTACCGCGCGACGAAAAAACGACAGCCGGCTCGATCGGCCGACAGCGGTTGCTTAGGCCGCGCGAAAGTGCCGCGAGTTCCGTGGCGGCGGCACGTACTGACCAGATTTGACCTTTGGCGTGCGCCTACTTCATCAGCTTTTCGGTGATGAACTTCCATTCGGCGCGTGTGACGGGCGTGATCGACAGCCGGTTGCCGCGTGCGAGCACGCGCATGTCGGCGAGTTCGTCGTGTTCGCGCAGCGCGGAAAGCGGCACGAGCGGCGATTTCTTCACGTAGCGCACGTCGACGAGCAGCCAGCGCGGCGCTTCCTGGCTCGACTTCGAATCGTAATAGGGGCTTTTCGGATCGAACTGCGTGGGATCGGGGTAGGGTGTCGACGACACTTCGGCGAGGCCCGCGATGCCCGGCTCGGGGCAGCTCGAGTGATAGAACAGCACGCCGTCGCCGATCTTCATCGTGTCGCGCATGAAATTGCGCGCCTGATAATTGCGCACGCCCGTCCACGGCAGCGAGCGCTGCGGTGCGTTGGCGAGATCGTCGATGCTTGCTTCGTCCGGTTCGGACTTCATCAGCCAGTATTGCATGGATCGTGATCGACGCAGAAAGAGGCTGCTACAAAAGAAAACGGCATCGGGCTTCGCCCGATGCCGTTGGATAGGCCCCCGCCTTGGCCGCTAGGCCGGCATCCTGAACCTGAGGTTCAGAATTGGTCGCAGTTAGCAGCACTTCGGGTACATCAGACAGAGTGACGCGCGCGCCCGTGCTACAAATTTCCGCAACCGTGCACATGGCATTGGTTCAAGGAATATATGACCTTGGCGAACCAGGCAGGGAAGCTGACTGAACTGTGAATCGATGCGCCAATTTGACCACCGTTGATCGCCGAGATCAAGGGGAATCGACGTATCGATTAAAACGTTACTGCGTCTCGTGCTGTGCGAGCACCGCGCCGAGCTGTTCGTTCATCTGGTGCATTGTACGACGGATTTCCTCCGCCGGAAATGCTTCACCGTGCCGCACGCTCGTTTGCAGCCGCAGCAATTCGGATGCGAGCGACAGCGCCGCCATCACGGCGATGCGATCGGTGCCGCGTACCGAGCTGTTCGAGCGGATTTTCGACATTTCGGCGTCGACACGCGCAACCGCTTCGAGCAGCGCCGCTTCGGTCTCGGCCGAACAGGCGAGCCGATAGGGCTGACCGAGAATCGAGACTTCGATCTGCTTGGTGCTCATGCATGTTCTCCGTGGCTGGCCGCGTCATCGCCATCCGTACGCGCCTGCCCATCCAGCAGGTCGAGCTGGTTGTCGGCTTGCTCCGCACTTTTCGAGCGCGGCAGCTTTTCGAGAATCGCGTTCAGCTTCACCTGGGCGTCGTCGATCTTTGCCGACAGTGTGTCGCGCTCGGCTGCGAGCGCATTGCGTTCGTCGCGCAGTTGCGCGAGTTCCGCGCGGACTGTGTCCGCGTCCGCGCGCAATTGCGCGACTTGCTCCTCGAGCGCGAGCCGTTCCGAGTGATAGCGCTTGTTCAGCGAAATCAGACGGCCAATATTTTGAGATAAGGTTTCGAGTTCGTTGAGCATTTGCTGCGTCCTCTAAAGACCCAGCATTTTAGCGCGGAATAACGCGCAAACCGACATCTGTAACGTTTCCAGTCGTAACACCCCTGCTTCTTGCCGCGAATCAGCGCGTCCCGCGCATGTCCGGGACGCTTCCTTGACGCTCGCGCGAGCGGCTCCTAAACTGGCGCCGCCTCGGTGCTCGCGCGTGGAACGCGCGGTTAAACGGGAAGCAGGGCGCGGGCTCCGCCAGGAAGCCGCCAACCTGCGCTGCCCCCGCAACGGTAAGCGGCCGCGTCGCATGACGCAGGCCGGCTCGGGCGCGTTTCGCATGCGGTTACCGCAGGCGGGCGCGGGCCACTGCGCGTTGTCGCGCGGGAAGGCGAGCCGGACCGCCGCCAGCCCGGATACCGGCCGAGGCGGGAAGCCCGCACGGGCTTCGTGACGCGCGGCCTGCGGGGAAGCAGGGTGCGCAGTGCTTCACGGGATGGATCTTCGATGCCGACCCCAATCGTCGTCGGCGCCGATTTCTGCCATCTTGGTGACGTTTGCGAACGAGGCGAGCGCCGAAGGCCGCCGCGCACGTCGACCACCTGACCGACAAGGATCACGAGCTTGGGGATGCCTGCAACACGCCGCACTGTGCCGATGTCGCGCCCGGCCGGCAGCGGTAACGCGCCGATGCGCGCAGCGTCGTCCGTCGCGCGGAGGGCCGCATGAGCGCCGCGCGCGCCGCGGCGATCTGGGCCGCGCTGGTCGCCGTGGTCGCGTTGCTGTTCGTCGCGTCGCTGTCGATCGGCAGCGTGCCGATGTCGCCATGGCAGGCGCTCGCGTCGCTCCTGCCGCATGGCGGCGACACATTGTTTTCCGATATCGTTCGCACGCTGCGTTTGCCGCGCGCACTCGCGGGCTTCGCGTGCGGCGCGCTGCTCGCGCTGGCCGGCGCACTGTTGCAGGTGTTGCTGCGCAACCCGCTTGCCGACCCGTACGTGCTCGGCGTGTCCGGCGGTGCGGCCGGTTTCGCGCTTGTCGCGATGATCGCGGGCGGCGCGTGGTGGCTTGTCGATGCGTCGGCGTTCGCGGGCTCGCTCGTGTCGGTCGCGCTCGTGCTCGGCCTCGCGCGCCGCGAGCTGTGGCGCGGCGAGTCGCGCGACGCGTCGCCGCGGCTGCTGCTCACGGGTGTCGTGATCGCAGCCGGGTGGGGCGCGCTCGTCACGCTGCTGCTGTCGCTCGCGCCCGATGCACGGCTGCGCGGGATCATCTTCTGGCTGACCGGCGACCTGAACGGCGTGACCGCGCCATGGTTCGCGTGGGGTGCGCTGCTGCTGGCCGCGTGCATCGCACTGCCGGCCGCGCCGCAACTGAACGTGCTGCTGCGCGGCGATGCGACGGCGCTTGCGCTCGGCGTGCCCGTTGCGCGCCTGCGTGTGCGGATCTATCTCGTCGCGTCGCTGGCCGCCGCGGCCGCGGTGACGACGGCCGGCACGATCGGCTTCGTCGGCCTCGTCGTGCCCCATGCGCTGCGGCTTGCCTTCGGCAACGACCAGCGGATGCTGCTGCCGGCCGCGATGCTCGCGGGCGGCGGCGGCGTGATGGCGGCCGACCTGCTCGCACGCACCGCGATCGCGCCCGCGCAGTTGCCGGTCGGCGTGATGACCGCGTTGATCGGCGTGCCGGTGTTCCTGTGGATGTTGCTCAGGAGGCCGATGCGATGACCCATGCCGCATTGCATGCCACCGGCGGCGAGATGCGCTACGCGGCCGTCGACTTGACGCTGAAGGCTGGCGCGCGCACGCTGCTCGACGGCTTCACGCAGGCGTTCCGCCCGGGCGAGATCTGGTGCATCGCGGGGCCGAACGGTGCGGGCAAGACGACGCTGCTCGCGACGCTCGCGGGGTTGCAGACGCCGGCCGGCGGACGAGTCGAGATCGATGGCCGGCCGCTCGCCGCGTGGCAGCCGGCGCCGCTCGCGCAGCGCCGCGCCCTGATGCCGCAGCAACTGCACGACGCATTCAGCGCGACCGTGTTCGATACGGTGCTGCTCAACCGCTTTCCGTATCTCGGCGGCTGGGGCTGGGAGCGAGACGGCGACCGCGCGGCCGCGCGCGACGCGCTGGCGACCTTCGACCTGGCTGCGCTTGCGTCGCGCGACGTGCTGTCGCTGTCGGGCGGCGAGCGACAGCGAGTCGCGCTGGCCGCGACGCTGTGCCAGGACGCGCCGTTGATG
The DNA here is from genome assembly GCF_011605345.1 of Burkholderia sp. D-99. Classification (GTDB taxonomy): domain Bacteria; phylum Pseudomonadota; class Gammaproteobacteria; order Burkholderiales; family Burkholderiaceae; genus Burkholderia. The sequence continues at coordinate 269,075 of NZ_JAAOXM010000007.1, read as the reverse complement.
CTGCTCGACGAACCGCTCGCGCACCTCGACCTGCATCACCAGATCGATTGCCTGACCGCGCTGGCCGCGTGGCTCGACGCGGGCCCGCGCACGGTGCTGTTCTCGTGCCATGATCTGAATCTCGCGCGGCGTTTCGCGACGCATGCGCTGTTGCTCGACGGCCGCGGCCACGCGTGGGCCGGCCCCGTGCACGACGTGCTGACGCCCGAGCGCGCCAGCGATGCGTTCGGTTATCCGCTCGTGCTGATCCGCGAGAACGGCCGCGATGCGCTGCTGCCGGCGTGGCCCGAGCGACAATGACGTTTTCTTTTCCGATGCGCGGCGCATACCGCGCCAACGACACGGCTCCTTGATGACGACTCCGACCCACTTCCCGCCCGCGATCGCGCCGCTCGACGACGCGCTGCGCAAGCGCCTGCAGCACGTAATCGACCACAAGACCAAGCCGCCCGGCAGCCTCGGCCAGCTCGAGGCGATCGCGCTGCAGATCGGCTTGATCCAGCACACCGAGCGGCCGGTCGTGCAGCGTCCCGTGACGATCGTGTTTGCCGGCGATCACGGGATTGCCGCCGAGGGCGTGAGTCCTTATCCGCAAGCGGTGACCGCGCAGATGGTCGCGAACTTCCTCGCCGGCGGCGCGGCAATCAACGCGTTCTCGGGCGTCGCGCAGAGCACGCTCGAGATCGTCGATGCGGGCGTCGCGTCGCCGCTGCCGCTGTCCGACCGGCTGGTGTCGCTGCCGGTCGCGCGCGGGACGCGCAACTTCGCGGCGGAGCCGGCGATGACGCGCGACGAGGCGATGACGGCGCTCGCGGCCGGCGCGGCGCGCGTGCGCCTGCATGGGTCGCTCGGCACGAACACGATCGGCTTCGGCGAGATGGGGATCGCGAACACGTCGTCGGCCGCGTGCCTGATGAGCCGCCTGCTCAGCGTGCCGATCGACGCCTGCGTCGGGCGCGGCACGGGCCTCGACGACCAGGGCCTCGCGCACAAGCGCGCGGTGCTCGGCCGTGCGCTCGTCAAGCACTCGCACGCGATTGCGCCGCTCGACGTGCTCGCGACGTTCGGCGGCTTCGAGATCGCGATGATGACGGGCGCGTATCTCGCGGCCGCGAGCGAGCGGATGACGATCCTCGTCGACGGTTTCATCGCGACGGCCGCGCTGCTCGTCGCCGAGCGCATCGCGCCCGGCGTGCGCGACTACTGCGTGTTCTCGCATACGTCGCACGAGGCCGGGCACCGGCGCATGCTCGAGCATTTCGGCGCGAAGCCGCTGCTCGCGCTCGACCTGCGGCTCGGCGAAGGCACCGGCGCGGCGCTTGCGCTGCCGCTCGTGCGTGCTGCTGCTGCGTTCCTCACGGAAATGGCGAGCTTCGAATCCGCGGGTGTCGACAATCGTGACGCCTGATCGCGCGCGCGGCGTGCGAGCCGAACTGCGCTACTTCTTCGTCGCACTCGGCTACTTCACGCGCGTGCCCGTGCCGCGCACGATCGGCTACGCGGCCGGCGATCTCGACCAGGCCGCGCGTTATTTCCCGCTCGTCGGCGCATGCGTCGGCGCGTGGGGCGCGCTCGTGTATCTGGTCGCGCTGCGCGCGCTGCCCGTGTCGATCGCGGTCGGGCTGTCGATGGCCGCCACGCTGCTTGCAACGGGTGCCTTTCACGAGGACGGCCTGGCCGACAGTTGCGATGCGTTCGGCGGCGGCTATACGCGCGACGACGTGCTGCGCATCATGCACGATTCGCGGATCGGCACGTTCGGCGCGGTCGCGCTCGTGATCGCGCTCGGCGTGAAATGGCAGGCGCTTGCGTCCATGCTGCCGTTGCGTGCCGCATGGACGATGATCGCCGCGCACGCGGCGAGCCGCGCGGCGGCCGTGAGCTTGCTGATGACGCTCGACTACGTGCGGCCCGAAGGCAAGGCGAAACCGGTCGCGCAACGGATGGGGGCACGCGCGGCGTGCGTCGCCGCGCTGTTCGGATTGCCCTGGCTGTTCTGGCCCGACTGGCGCATGGGGGTCGCCGCATGCGTTGCGCTCGTGCTCGTGCGCGCGTGGGCAGCCCGCTATTTCGTGAAGCGGATCGGCGGTTATACGGGCGACTGCCTCGGCTTCACGCAACAACTGTGCGAACTGGCGATCTATCTCGTGGTGCTCGGGTGGACGTCGTCCTGATCCGTCATCCGGCCGTCGGCGTCGAGCCGGGCATTTGCTACGGACGCAGCGACGTGCCGCTCGCCGCGCCGGCCGATGCCGGCGCGCAGGCCGTGCGCGCGCATCTGTCGGCACTTGACGCGCCGCTTCCCGAACAGGTCTGGACGAGCCCGCTGACGCGCTGCGCGTCGGTTGCCGAACGGCTCGCGCAGGCATGCGGCGTGCCGCTGCGGCGCGACGCGGACTGGCAGGAAATGGATTTCGGCGCGTGGGAAATGCAGCGCTGGGACGATATCGATCGCGCCGCGCTCGACGCGTGGGCGGCCGACCTGATGCATGCGTGTGCGCATGGCGGCGAAAGCGTCGCGCGGTTCGCTGCCCGGGTCGCACGGCAGGCCGATGCCGTGGTGCAGTTCGACCGGCCGCAATGGGCCGTCACGCATGCGGGCGTGATCCGCGCGTTTGCATCGCATGTACTGCGCGTGCCGCTCGATACACTGTTGTCGCGGCCGGTGCCGACAGGGGGTGTCGTCTGGCTGCGCGCCGATGCCGCCACGCGAACGTGGGAAGTGGTGCACTGGGACGAATAGGCGCACCGGCGTCCGCATGCGAACGACGCAGCGCGCGGTCGATCTGTGTCAAACACGGGCGCATCGGGCGCAGGTGCGCAATGCGCGCGCAAGTCGCCGGAAATCAGCGCGCCGGCCGCCGTGCACGCGCGGCATCGAGATCCTCGCACAGCGCGGCCGCGCCCTGCGCGATCCGCGGCGACGGCCGCGTCAGCAGATCGCCGTCGATCGCGAACAGGTTGTTGCGCGCCACGGCCGTCAGCGCGGGCCACGTGCGCCAGCGCGCCAGGCTCGGCAGCGGTTCGTCCGTGCGCGACGCACCCGCGCCGGTCGTCACGATCGCCTCCGGATTCGCCGCGAGCACCGCTTCGTCGGTGACGGTCGGCACGAGCGGCTTGAGCGATGCGAATACGTTGCGGCCGCCGCACAGCTCGATCACGTCGTTGATCAGGTGCGCGCCGTTGAGCGTCATCAGCGGCCGGTCCCAGACCTGGAAGAACATCGTGACGGGCGCTCGCGCGGCATAACGTGCGCGCAGTGTCGCGATGTCGCGCGTATAGGCGGTCGCGGCCGTATCGGCAGCCGGTTGCGTGCCGAGCAGCGTGCCGAGCCGGCGCAGCGACGCCGCTACGTCGTCGAGATGCTTCGGTTCACTGAAGAACAGCGGGATATGCAGCGCGCGCAACGCGTCGGTCTGCCGCTCGGCATTGCCGTGCCGCCAGACGACGATCAGGTCGGGCTTCAGCGCCGCGATCCGCTCGAGGTCGAGCGCCTTGTTGTCGCCGACGCGCGGTATCGCTTGCGCGGCGGGCGGATAGTCGCTGTACGTGACCGTGCCGACGAGCTTCGCGCCGCCGCCGGCCGCGTAGACCAGTTCGGTCGCGTGGGGGGCGAGGCTGATCACGCGCTGCGCGGGCGCAGGCAGCGTGACGGTGTTGCCGGCGTCGTCGCGCGTCGTGACATCGGCATGGACAAGCGGCGCGTGAGCGAGTGCGGCCAGCATCGCGACCGGTGTCAGCCGGCGAAACATGCGCGCATTCATGCGGATTCCCGCTGCAGCAGCGGCACGCAGTGGGCGAGCGCGTCGCTGAGGCGCTGCCATTCGGCTTCGCTGCCCGGCAGGCCGACGCGTACGCTCGATGGTGCCGGGAAGTGCCGCGTCCAGATCCCGCGTGCCGCGAGTGCCGCATGCAGTGCCGCTGCCCGCGGGTCGTCGGTCCAGCTGAAGAGCGGCGTCGCGCGGACCGTGAAGCGGTGCGCGCGCAGCAATGCAGCCAGCCGCTCGCCGTCGGCCGCGAGCCGCTCGCGGGCGGCGGCCTGCCATGCGCGATCGGCGAACGCCGCGGCGACCGCGTGGCGTGCCGGACCGCCGACCGTCCATGCGCCGAGCATGTCGCGCAGCGCGGCGATCTGGTCGGGGCACGCGAGCACGAAGCCTGCGCGGATGCCGGCGAGCCCGAAGAACTTGCCGACCGAGCGCAGCACGACGAGCCCCGGGCGATCGACCTGCGGCGCGAGCGATTGCGTCGCGCCCGTATCGGCGAACGCCTCGTCGACGATCAGCGTGCCGCCGCGCGCCGCCAGTTGCGCATGCCAGCCGAGCAGGCGCCCGGCCGGCACGAATTCGGCGGTGGGATTGTTCGGATTCCCGACGATGACGTGGCGCAACGTTGCAGGCAACGTATCCGTGCCGATGTCGAGCGCGACGACGCGATGGCCGTGGCGCGCGAAAGCGGGCGCATATTCGCCGTACGCGAGCGCCGCGACGCCGGCGTCGCCGGTCGGCAGCAACGCGGGCAATGCGCGGATTGCTGCCTGGCTGCCGGCAACCGGCAGCACGTGCGCGGGATCGGGCGCGTGGTAGTACTGCGCGGCGCAGGCCGCGAGGCCGTCGCCGTCGTCGGGCAGCCGGCGCCATGCGTCGGCCGGGACGGGGGGCACCGGATAGCCGACCGGATTGATGCCGGTCGACAGGTCGAGCCACGTGTCGTACGGAATGCCGTGGCGGCGTGCGGCTTCATGCAGGTTGCCGCCGTGCGCGATGCGGATGTCAGACATGATGGGTGGCCATGACGAGTGCGCCGCTCGCGACCAGCAGCGCGAGCCACAGGGCAAGCGTGCGCGTGACGAGCGACAACGCGGCGACGATGTGGATGGCGGTCGCCGTTGCGCCGGTGCCGAGCGCGGGACGATCCTCGATCTCGCCGTGATAGACGGCCGGGCCGCCGAGCTGCACGTTCAGGCTGCCGGCGCCGGCGGCCATCACCGGGCCCGCGTTCGGGCTGTCCCAGTGGCGCGCCTGCGTGCGCCAGCAGCGCCATGCGGCGGCCGTATCGCCGAGCAGCGCGTAGCTCGCGGCCGTGAGGCGCGCGGGAATCCAGTTGAGCGCGTCGTCGAGGCGCGCGGCGGCCCAGCCGAAGGTCAGGAAGCGCGGCGTGCGGTAGCCCCACATCGCGTCGAGCGTGTTCGCGAGCCGGAACAGCAGCGCGCCCGGGCCGCCCGCGACGACGAACCAGAACAGCGCGCCGAAGATCGCGTCGTTGCCGTTCTCGAGCGCGGATTCGACGGCCGCACGCGACAGCGCGCCTTCGTCCGCGTCGCTCGTGTCGCGCGACACGATGCGCGCGGTCAGCGTGCGGGCGGTGCCGAGGTCGCGCCGCAGCAGTGCCGCGGCGATCGGCGCGACGTGGTCAGTGAGGCTTTTCGCGCCGAGTGCGAACCACAGCAGGGCGATGTGCAGCGCGGCTGCGAGCGGCCACGGCAGCACGGCCGCGAGCCATGCCGCGACGGCGACCGGCGGCACGACCGCCGCGATCCACGCGGCAACGCCGACCACGCGGCCGCGCCGGCCGGTGTTCAGCGCGCCTTCGATGCGCGCGGCGAGGCGGCCGAACGCGACGAGCGGATGCCAGCCGGCCGGTTCGCCGATCGCGCGGTCGATGATCGCGGCCGCGACCGCGAACATCGCGACAACGGGCAGCGACAGCATCAGCATGACGGCGCTCCCGTCTTGAGGTCGAGCGGCAGCCCGGCGACGAGCAGCGTCACGCGCGTCGCGAGCGCGGCGACACGCTGGTTCAGGCGCCCGAGTTCGTCGACGTAGCGGCGCGTGACCGACCCGAGCGGCACGACGCCGAGCCCGATCTCGTTGCTGACGACGATCACCTTCGCGCGCGCGCCGCGCAACGCGTGCTCGAGCCGGTCGACCTGCGCCGCGTACTGCGCATCGTCGAGCGGTTCGCCGTCGGCCGGGCACAGCAGGTTCGTGAGCCACAGCGTCAGGCAGTCGACGAGCAGGCACGCGTGCGGATCGTCGAGCCGCGCGAGCGTACCGGCGAGGTCGACGGGGGCGTCGGCGAAACCCCAGGCGGCCGGCCGGCGCGCACGATGGTGCGCGATGCGCTGCGCGAATTCGGCATCGGCGGCGGTCGCGGTCGCGATGTAGGTGACGGGGCGGCCGCTGTCGGCGGCGAGCTGCTCGGCGTAGGCGCTCTTGCCCGAGCGCGCGCCGCCGAGGACGAAGGTGAGGTCGTGCGGAATCATCGCGTGATTGTAACGGCGCGGGCATACCGGCGCGGGCGATAATGCGGCCTTTGCTTCGCAATGACCTTTACACGATGAATGCACCCGAGCCGCGGCCGCGCGGCACGCTGATGATCCAGGGCACGACGTCCGACGCGGGCAAGAGCACGCTCGTCGCGGGATTGTGCCGCCTCGCGCGCCGCGGCGGCGCGCGCGTTGCGCCGTTCAAGCCGCAGAACATGGCGCTCAACAGTGCGGTGACGGCCGACGGCGGCGAAATCGGCCGCGCGCAGGCGCTGCAGGCACTGGCCGCGGGCGTCGCGCCGCATACGGATTTCAACCCCGTGCTGCTGAAGCCGACGAGCGACCGCGGCGCGCAGGTGATCATTCACGGCAAGGCGCGCATGAACCTCGATGCGCGCGCGTATCACGACTACAAGCCGGTCGCGTTCGAAGCGGTGCTCGAGTCTTACGCGCGCCTGCGCGCCGGCTACGACACGGTGATCGTCGAGGGCGCGGGCAGCCCGGCCGAGATCAATCTGCGCGCCGGCGACATCGCGAACATGGGTTTTGCCGAACGCGTCGACTGCCCGGTCGTGCTGGTCGCCGACATCGACCGCGGCGGCGTGTTCGCGCACCTGGTCGGCACGCTCGCGTGCCTGTCGGACAGCGAGCGCGCACGTGTGCGCGGCTTCGTGATCAACCGCTTCCGCGGCGATGTCAAGCTGCTCGAACCGGGGCTCGACTGGCTGCGCGTGCAGACGGGCAAGCCGGTATTCGGCGTGCTGCCGTACCTGCACGGGCTGACGCTCGATGCCGAGGACATGCTGCCCGCACAGGCGCGTAGCGCCGCCGCACGCGGCGACGCCGGCGTGCTGCGCGTCGTCGTGCCCGCGCTGCCGCGCATCAGCAACCACACCGATTTCGATCCGCTGCGCGCGCATCCGCAGGTCGAGTTCACCTACTGGAAGAGCGGCCCGGTGCCGGACGCCGACCTGCTGATCCTGCCCGGTTCGAAGAGCGTGCAGCGCGATCTGGCATGGCTGCGCGACGCGGGCTGGGACACGCTGATCCGTCGCCACCTGCGTTACGGCGGCAAGGTGATCGGCATCTGCGGCGGGATGCAGATGCTCGGCCGCACGCTCGACGATCCGCTCGGTCTCGAAGGCGCGCCCGGCAGCGTGCCGGGGCTCGGGCTGCTCGATTTCGACACGACGCTGCAGCGCGACAAGACGCTGAAGAACGTGACCGGGCAGCTCACGCTGGCGGGCGGGGCCGCCGTGAGCGGCTACGAGATCCACATGGGCGACACGCATGGGCCCGCGCTCGCGGCGCCTGCGCTCGCGCTCGCAGCCGACGCCGCGCAGGGCGGCACGCGCCCGGACGGCGCGGTGTCCGCCGACGGCCAGCTCCTCGCGACTTACGTGCACGGGCTGTTCGACTCGCCCGACGCATGCACGGCGCTGCTCGCGTGGGCCGGGCTCGACGGCGCGGAGCGCATCGACTATCCGGCGCTGCGCGAGGCATCGCTCGAGCGGCTGGCCGACACATTCGCCGACCATCTCGACCTCGACGCGCTGTACGCGGAATTCCGCTGACGCGCCAGCCGGGGCCCGATGCAACAGGCCTCGCATTTTTCGCCGGATCGCGTACAACACAGGTGGGCGGTGGTTCGTCCGGAGGAGTGCGGCGATGAAGGTTCGGTGGTGGTGGAGCGTGCTGTTGGCGGCGCTGCTGGGCGCGTCGGCTTATGCGCACGCGTGCGATTCGTACGGCGCGGGCGGCAGCCCGTCCGGCGCAGATTCGTCACAAGGCAAAAGTGGTTACTGAAGTTCGCATCGGGGCATGATCGGTCATGCCCTTTTTTATGCCTGATTCGTTCTTTTCGGGAATCAGTTAAATCGGATTGGCGTGTTTATCGGCTAAATCGATTCGAATAGAGTGCGATTCATTCTCATCCACTCACGAAGGAATTTGCCATGAACCCCAATCGCCTCAACGATTTCGCCGCGACACTGCTGCGCGTCGCGCTCGGCGTGCTGTACCTCGCGCACGTCGCGCAGAAGGTGTTCGTCTTCACGCTGCCCGGCACCGCGCAGTTCTTCGCGTCGATCGGCCTGCCGGGCTGGCTCGCGTACCTGACGACGTTCGTCGAACTGGCCGGCGGCCTGGCGCTGCTCGCGGGCTTCCGTGTGCGGGTCGCCGCGCTCGTGCTGCTGCCGTTCATGCTCGGCGCGATCGCCGCGCATCTGCCGAACGGCTGGAGCTTCACGTCACCGAACGGCGGCTGGGAATATCCGGCGTTCTGGGCGGTCACGCTTGCCGTGCAGGCGCTGCTGGGCGGCGGCGCGTACGCGCTCGGCGCACGGGAGGCCGCGGTTCAGCGTGCGTAACGGGTAGCTCGGCGTCCGCGGTGCGGCGCAACCCGTTCCGGTGACACCCCGTTTGCCGATATCATCGCTCCCTGTATCCGCAATCGAGCGGCGCCTGCCATGCGGCGGGCGCCGCGCGGCTTTTTCGGGGGAATTCATGACGGTGATCGTGGTGGCGAATCCGAAGGGCGGCGTGGGGAAGAGCACGCTGTCCACCAATCTTGCCGGCTATTTCGCGGCGCAGGGCGCGTGGGTCGCGCTTGCCGACCTGGACCGGCAGCAGTCCGCGCACGCGTGGCTCGACCTCCGGCCGGCCGGATTGCCGGCGATCGAGGCATGGGAGCTCGATCCGGACGCGCCGACGAAGCCGCCGCGCGGCCTCGAATATGCGGTGATCGATACGCCGGCCGGCCTGCACGGCAACCGGCTCAACGTTGCGCTGCAACTGGCCGACAAGGTGATCGTGCCGCTGCAGCCGTCGCTGTTCGACATTCTGGCCACGCAGCAGTTTCTGGAGCGCCTCGCCGGCGAGAAGGCGGTGCGCAAGGGCAGCGTCGAGGTCGGGATCGTCGGGATGCGGGTCGATGCGCGCACGCGTTCGTCGGACCAGCTTCACCGGTTCGTCGAAGGGCTCGGCCTGCCGGTGCTCGGCTACGTGCGCGACACGCAGAACTACGTGCAGATCGCCGCGCACGGCCTCACGCTGTGGGACGTCGCGAAGAGCCGGGTCGAGAAGGATCTCGAACAGTGGCGGCCGATCGTCGAATGGGCCGAACGCCGCGCGCCGAAGGCAGAGAAGACGGAGAAGGCCGCCAAGGCGTCCTGATCGCGCGGTCGCCGGGCCGGTACGCGATGAAATGAGAAAGGGCCGGATCCCGCGGTACACGGAATCCGGCCCTTCGACCGCAGGCGGCGCAGCCGCTCCCGCGCGCCATGGCACGCGGGCGGCCGGTCAGGTCCAGTTCTGCGTCGGCACGTGATCGCGGTGGCCCTTGATCTTGTTGCCGTCGTCGATGAACACGAGCTTCGGCTTCCAGCCGGCCTGCAGCTCGGCTTCGTCGACCATCGCGAATGCCGCGATGATCACGAGGTCGCCGAGCTGCGCGCGACGCGCGGCCGAGCCGTTCAGCGAGATCATCCCGCTGCCGCGCTCACCCTTGATCGCGTACGTCGAGAAGCGCTCGCCGTTATTGATGTTCCAGATGTCGATCCGTTCGTTTTCGATGAGGCCCGCCGCTTCAAGCAGGTCTTCGTCGATCGCGCACGAGCCTTCGTAGTGCAGCTCGCAGTGCGTGACGGCCGCGCGGTGGATCTTCGATTTGAGCATGTGGCGCTGCATGGTGTCTCCGTGATGCGTCGTGTGAGGCGCGGGCGGGGCGGCCCGTCAGATTTCCAGGTTATCGATGAGGCGCGTCGCGCCGAGCTTCGCGGCCGCGAGCACGACGAGCGGCTCGCCGGCTTCGAGTTCGGCGGCGCTCGGTGCGATCAGGTTCGCGCGGCGGCGGATCGCAATGTAGTCGGGCGCCCAGCCGCGCTCGGCCAGGTGCGTGCGCGCGTGCTGCTCGAGCTTGCCGAGGTCGCGTTCGCCGCCGAGCACGCTGTCGCGCACGCGCTGCAGCGTTTTCGCGAGCTCGGGCGCTTCCTTGCGCTCGTCGGCCGTCAGGTAGCGGTTGCGCGACGACAGCGCGAGGCCGTCCTCGTCGCGCACGGTTTCGGCCGCGATGATCTCGACCGGCAGCGCGAGCTGCTGGCACATCCGGCGCACGATCATCAACTGCTGGTAATCCTTCTTGCCGAACACCGCGACGCGCGGCTGCACGCAGGACATCAGCTTCGTGACGACCGTGCACACGCCGGCGAAGAAGCCGGGCCGGAATTCACCCTCGAGAATCCCGCCGAGGTCATCCGGCGGCAGTACGCGGTATTCCTGCGGTTCCGGGTACATGTCGCGCTCGGTCGGCGCGAACAGCACATAGACGTTTTCCTTCTGCAGCTTCTCGATATCGTCCTGGAGCGTGCGCGGATACTTGTCGAAATCCTCGTTCGGGCCGAATTGCAGCCGGTTGACGAAGATGCTCGCCACGACCGGGTCGCCGTGCTGGCGCGCGAGGCGCATCAGCGACAGGTGCCCTTCGTGCAGGTTGCCCATCGTCGGCACGAACGCCGTGCGGTTCTGTCCGCGCAACTGGTCGCGCAGTTCATGGATCGAGCTGATGACTTTCATGATCGGGTAGCGGGTTCCTCGCGCATGCGCGCGTTGGCGCCGCAGCGGCGGCGTCGGGGTCGAAGCGGAGAACGCCGGCGCGCGGGCGGCGCATCGGGCGTCGGCGGATTGTAGAGGATTTGGCCGCCAAACGCATCGAAAAAAGAACGATCGTTCACTTTTAAATCGGGCGTGCCGGCACCGGCCCGCGCGGCCGCGTCGGGCTGCGGTGAGGCGGCAAGTGTGCCGGGATGAATCGGGAGAACGGGAAGGGCGGGCGCGGGCGTTACGCGGGCAGGTACGCGAGGCGCACGTAGATCGGCGCGAACGGTTCGGCCTGCGTGATCTCGAGGAGCGATTCGCGCGCGAGTTCGAGCATCGCGATGAAATTCACGACAACGACCGGCACGCCGCGCGACGTGTCGAACAGCTCGGCGAACTCCATGAAGCGCGCGTTCTGCAGCCGGCGCAGGATCAGGCTCATGTGTTCGCGCACCGACAGCTCCTCGCGGGAGATCTTGTGGTGCTGGACGAGCTTCGCGCGCTTGAGCACGTCGGCCCATGCGGCGCGCAGGTCGTCCGAATTCACGTCGGGGAAGCGCGGCGTGACGCTCTGCTCGATGTAGACGTCGGCGCGCAGGAAGTCGCGGCCGAGCTGCGGCAACCGGTCGATACGTTGTGCAGCGAGCTTCATCTGCTCATATTCGAGCAGGCGGCGCACGAGTTCGGCGCGCGGATCCTCGGCTTCCTCGCCGGTGTCGGCCTTCTTGACCGGCAGCAGCATCCGCGACTTGATCTCGATCAGCATCGCGGCCATCAGCAGGTACTCGGCTGCGAGCTCGAGGTTCGACGTGCGGATCTGGTCGACGTAGCCCAGATATTGCGCGGTGACCTGCGCCATCGGGATGTCGAGCACGTTGAAGTTCTGCTTGCGGATCAGGTAGAGCAGCAGGTCGAGCGGGCCTTCGAAGGTCTCGAGGAAGATCTCGAGCGCATCGGGCGGGATGTAGAGATCCTGCGGCAGCTTGAAGAGCGGCTCGCCGTACAGGCGAGCAAATGCCGCGACACCGTCGACCGTGTCGGGCGTCGAATCGGCGCCCGCGGGCGCGGCGATCGCGTCGTCCTGCCGGGCGGCGCTGGCCTCGTCGGCGGCGCTCACGTCGTCAGAAGTTCTGGTAGTAGACGTACGACGTTTGCTTCACGCGCGATTCCTGCTGCTCGTCGCGCTCGTCGAGGTCGATCGGCTGCTTGTCCCACAGCAGGGAACGGCCCTTGCGCTGCTCTTCCTCGAGCGTCGGCTTCTGCTGCTTGAGCTGGTTCAGGAACTGCGTGACATCGGACTGGTACGGCATGGCTGGTTTTCCGTTTCGGGCGGCGCACGATGCGCCGGATTCACGATGGCGGGATTTTACCGCATCGCGGGAACAGCCGGCGGCAATCGCGCGTCGAATCCGCGGGCCGGCGCGCAGCCGGTGCCCGCAAGCGCGCCGTCAGGCATGACGCCGCGACCACGCTCGCGCGCGCAGCGGTTTACAAACATTAAGCTTTGACGCTGGCACGCTGTGGTCAAATACAGGGTTTTCCACAAAACCGTGACAACCGAGGGCGAGGTCATATTTGGCGGGGCAGTCGAACCATCAAGCACATCCGGCACATGACGCGGGCCCGCGCGTGGAACGCAATCGCGCCGGCGTCGCGGCCCGCGCCGCGCGAGCGACCCTTGCGGGTTGCCTGGCCGCGTGCTTCGCGCTGCCGGCCCACGCGAAGTACGACGTCGACATCGACGCGCCGCGCTCGGTTCGCAAGCTGCTCAAGACGCATCTCGACATCGCGCGCTTCGCGAAGCGTGACGACATCAGCGACGACCAGTTCGACTTCCTCGTGACGGCCACGCCGCAACAGGTGCGCGACCTGACCGCGACGGCCGGCTATTTCTCGCCGGTCGTGCGCACCGACGTGCGCACGCGCGACGGCAAGCGCGACGTGCGCATCGCGGTCGATCCGGGCAAGCAGACCGTCGTGTCGAGCGTCGACCTGACGTTCAAGGGGCCCATCGGCACCGAGGATCCGAAGCAGGAAGCCGCGACCCGTTTCGCGTTTTCGCTGAAGCCGGGCGATCCGTTCACGCAATCCGACTGGGATGGCGCGAAGGGAGCGGCGCTCAGGCAACTGCAGTCGCGCCGCTATCTCGGCGCGAAGATCGCGTCGTCGGAGGCGCGCATCGACCCGCGCACGCAGCGCGCGACGCTCGCGGTCACGTTCGACAGCGGCCCGACCTTCACGATCGGCAAGGTCGACGTCGACGGTGTGCGCCGCTATCCGGAAAAGATCGTCACGAACGTCAATCCGTTGTCGGAAGGCGAGATCTACGACGTGCAGCGGATCACCGAATTGCAGCGGCAGTTGCAGAACACGCCGTACTACGCGAGCGTCGCGATCGACGTCGGCGACGATACGGCGAAGCCCGAGCGCACGCCCGTGCACGTGAAGGTAAGCGAGTTCCCGTACAACAACATCCGCGGCGGTGTCGGCTTTGCCACCGATACCGGGCCGCATGTGCAGGGCTCCTACACGTATCTCGACACGTTCGGCGCCGCGTGGCCGCTGACCGTGTCGGGCCGGCTCGACCAGATCCAGCAATACGGGCAGGTCCAGCTGTCGATGCCGCCGGGCGAGAAGGGGTGGACCAACAGCGTGCTCGCGTCGTACACGAACACCAACGTGTCGGATACGCGCATCTACAGCGCGCGGGTCGGCGTGCAGCGCACGCGCACGGGCCAGTTCATCGACTACACGTATTCGCTGATGTTTTACCAGGACCGGCTCGACCAGAACGGCGCAGGGCCGACCACGAGCCGCGCGCTGGTGCCGCAATGGGCGTGGACGCGCCGCAATGTCGACGATCCGCTGTTTCCGCGTTCGGGCAACCTGATCCACGCGGAGGCCGGCTTCGCGGTCAAGGGCGTGCTGACCGACCAGACCTTCGTCCGCGGCTACGCGCGCGGCCAGCAGTACCTGCCGGTCGGCAAGCGCGACCTGTTCGTGTTCCGCGCGGAGCTCGGCGGCGTGTTCACGGGCGGCAGCTCGACCGGCGTGCCGGCGTCGCTGCTGTTCCGCGCGGGCGGCTCGAACTCGGTGCGCGGCTACGGTTACCAGAGCATCGGCAACAGTGTCGACGGCTCCGTCCTGCCGACCAAGTACCTGATGACGGGCACCGCCGAATACCAGCACTGGTTCAACCGCGACTGGGGCGCCGCGACGTTCTTCGACATCGGCACGGCCACCGATGCGTGGGGCGAGCGCGTGTTCTACCCGGGTGTCGGCATCGGCGCGCGCTGGCGCAGCCCCGTCGGCCCGATCAACGTCGACGTCGCGTACGGGTTGCGCAACCATAGCGTGCGCCCGTACCTGACGCTCGGTATCGCTTTCTGAACGTACTGCTTCATCGACCAACCGCATGACGAAGGACCCGAACGACACGCCGCCGCCTCACGATCCGGATACGCCCGACGGCGCGCCCGACGCACCGCCGCGCGCGCCGCGTCGCGGGCCCGTCGCGCGCATCGGGCGTGTCGTCGCGTGGACGCTCGCGACGGTCATGCTGCTCGTCGTGCTGGCGGTCGGGCTCGTGCTGGCCGCGGTGACGACCGAGCACGGCACGCGGCTCGCGTGGCAGGTGGCGGAGCGGGTGCTCGGCACGCGGCTCGCGGGCACGCTCGAAGGTGGCTCGCTCGCGACCGGCGTGCGGTTGCGCGGGTTCGCCTGGACGAGCCCCGACGGTACCGGCACCGAAATCCGCATCGACCGGCTCGACGGCCGCTGGGCACTGACCCGCGCGCCGTGGCGGCTGTCCATCGCCTATCTTCGCGCCGGCACCATCGACGTGCGGATCGCGCCGGGGCCGTCGACGCCGAGTACGACGCCGCAGGACCTGAGCCTGCCGCTGCAGTTGCGGATCGACGACCTGCGCGTCGATCGCCTGGCGATTCACGACGGCGGCTCGACGACGCAGCTCGACCATCTCGCGCTGAACGGCCGCAGCGACGGCCGCCACCATGAACTCGTGCTCGACGGCGTCGATACGCCGTTCGGCGCGCTGACCGCGCGTGCGAAGCTCGACGGCGTGAAGCCGTTCGCGCTGACGGGGGAAGCCACATATGCGGGCAAGCTGTCCGACGAGCCGGTCGATGCGCGCGCTCGCGTGTCGGGCTCGCTCGAGGCGCTCGTCGCCGAAGTCGACGCGAGCGGGATGAAGCTGAACGGGCGAGCGCACGTCGAGGCCGCGCCGTTCGGCGCGGTGCCGCTCACGCGCGCGTCGCTCGTGTTCGATCACGTGAACCCGCAGGCGCTCGCGCCCGGCGCACCGGCCGCCGATCTCGCGGTGCGCGCCGAACTCGCGCCCGTGACCGCGCCGGCGGGCGCCGCGCCCGCGACCGGTTTCGCGGTGACGGGGCCGGTGTCGATCGTCAACGCGAAGCCGGGCACGCTCGGCGACCACCTGTTGCCGGTGATCGACGCGCACGCGAACGTGCATCTCGACGCGCACGCGCAACGGATCGACGCACTCGCGCTGAAGCTGATCCGCGACGGCAGCGTGACGGGCAACGGCACGCTGGCGGGCGGCAAGGGCCGCTTCGACCTGAAGGTCGCGAACCTCGACCTGAACGCCTTCGTCGCCGAGCTGCGGCCGATGCGCCTCGCCGGCCCGCTCGGCGTGACGCTCGCGGGCGACGTGACGACCGTCGACTTCAACCTGAACGATCCGAAGCTCGCGCTCGGCGCACGCGCGAAGGTTGCGCTGACGCCGCAGCAGACCGTGCTGACCGACGCGCGCGTGACGGCGGACAAGGGCCGAATCGACCTGACGGGGGTGTTCCGCCACGATGCGCATTCGAGCTACGACGCGAAGGCGACGCTGACCGCATTCGATCCGCTGCTGCTCGCCGCGATGAGCGCACCGAAGGCCGGCGGCAAGGCGGCCAAGGCGCCGGCCAAGCGCGGCGAGACGCGCGTGTCGGGCACGCTGACGGCGTCGGGCGCGTTCGCGCCACAGGTGTCGACGAAGGCGACCTTCAAGCTCGGCGACAGCCTGTACGACGGCGTGCCGCTGACCGGCGCCGGCGTCGTGCAGCTTGCCGGCTCGCGGATCCTGCCGAGCAACGCGACCCTGTCGATCGCGGGCAATCATGTCGACTTGCGCGGCAGCTTCGGTGCGCCCGGCGACCGGCTGCGCTTCGTCGTCGACGCGCCGCAGCTCGACCGGCTCGGCTTCGGCGTGGAAGGGCTCGTGCAGGCGCAGGGCGACCTGACCGGCAGCTTCGCGCACCCGAACGTGACGGCCACCTACAAGGCCGAGCACGTCGTCGTCGGGTCGAACCGGATCGGTGCCGCGCAGGGGCGCGCGGACATCCGCGACGGCGCGCACGGCGCGCTCGTGTTCACGGCCGACGCGACCGACATCGCGCTCGGCTCGCTGAAGCTGAAATCGCTGCGCGCGAACCTCGACGGCACGCGCGCGAAGCACACGCTCGACGCGTCGGCGCTCGGGACGGCCGGCGGCCGCGTGATCGACGTGACGCTCGCGGCGAACGGCGGCGTGGTCGAGAACCGCGACGGGATGCGCTGGGACGGCACCGTCACGCGCCTCGCGAACCGCGGCACGCCGGCCGTCGCGCTGCAGGCGCCGCTCACTGTGTCGGCCGGCGCCGGCCGCGTGACGCTCGGCGCGACGCGGCTCACGCTCGAAGGCGCGGCGATCGACCTGAAATCGTTCGTGTTCGATCACGGCCAGATGCGCTCGGCGGGTTCCGTGAGCGGCGCGTCGATCGCACGCTTCCTCGAGGTCCGTCAGGAGCTGACGGGCCAGCGGCCGCCGCTGCGGACCGACGTCGTGCTCGACGCCGACTGGGATTTCTCGCTCGGCGCGAACGCGACGGGCTACGTGCAGGTGAAGCGCCGCGGTGGCGACGTGACGATCGAGAGCGGGCGCGGCATCGCGTCGCTCGGGCTGACCGATTTGTCCGCGCGCGCGAGCTTTGCGCCCGGCAACCGGCTCAACGTGACGGCGCTCGCGAAGGCGAACCGGGTTGGCACGCTCGACGCCAATGTCACGGTGCCGTTCGCGCTGCGCGACGGCATGTTCGGCGTCGTCGACGACGGCGCGCTGTCGGGCCGCATCGACGCCGACATCCCGGCGCTCAAGACGACCGGCAACCTGTTCGGCCCGAGCTACCTGCTCGGCGGGCGCGCGGCACTGAAGCTGTCGGTCGCCGGCACGCCGGCGAAGCCGAACCTGTCGGGGATGCTGACGGGCGACGACCTGTCCGCGACGCTCATCGACCAGGGTGTGCAGCTGAAGGACGGCATCGTGCGCGTGAAGCTCGCGGAAAACCTCGTCGAATTCCAGCAGGTCGAGTTCCACGGCGGCGACGGTACGCTGCGGATGCTCGGCCGCGTGCGCCTCGACGGCGAGGCGCCCGACCTGACCGCGAGCATCGTCGCGGACAAGCTCGAGCTGTTTGCGGCGCCGGATCGCAAGCTGTCGTTGTCGGGCAAGGCGACGGTCGCGAACGACGGGCCGCGCGGCGCGCTGTCGATCGACGGCAAGTTCGTCGTTGACCGCGCGCTGTTCGACCTGCCCGAGGAGTCGGCGCCGCACCTGTCCGACGATGTCGTGGTCATGCAGCCGGACGGCACGGTGCGCGGCGAGACGCCGACGGGCACCGCGGTCGCGAAGCCGCAGCCGGCCGCGGACAAGCCGGCGCCGTCACTCGCGCCGCGCGCGAACATCGACATCGGTCTCGGCAACGACTTCCGCTTCAAGGGCCACGGCGCGGATCTCGGGCTGCGCGGCACGATCACCGTGATGAGTGCACCGGGCGTGCCGCTGCGCGCGGTCGGCAACGTGCGCGTGACCGAAGGATCGACGTACACGTCGTTCGGCCGCAAGCTCGCGATCGAGAACGGCTTCTTCACGTTCAACGGCCCCGTGTCGAACCCGGGCGTCAACATCCTTGCGATGCGACGCAACCAGGAGGTCGAGGCCGGCGTGCAGGTGACGGGCACGATCCAGTCGCTGACGGTCAAGCTCGTGTCGGAGCCGAACGTCACGGACAACGAAAAGCTGTCGTGGCTGCTGTTCGGGCACGGCACCGACCAGGGCAACAACGTCGGCCAGCAGGGTGCGATGACGGCGGCGCTCGGGCTGCTCGGCAGCGTGACCGGCAAGCGCGTCGCGCAGACCTTCGGTCTCGACGAGGTCTCGGTCGGCCGCAGCGAAGTCGGCCTGACCGATCCGCAGGTCGTGCTGGTGTCGAAGGCGATCAACGAGCGGTTCGTGCTGGGCTTCGAGCAGGGGCTGCAATCGGCGAGCAACGCGTTCAAGGCGACGATCAACCTGTCGCGCTTCTGGTCGGTGTCCGCGTACGGCGGCACGTTCCAGGGCGTCGACCTGAACTACACGCGGCGTTTCGACCGGTGGTTCGGGCAGCGGTGACGGGGGCGCGTCGCCAGTCGCGTGTCACTCGCGGCAGATGTTGTCATACCGGGTTCGCTGCCGCGTACACAGCGAATCCCTCGTGCGTATCGGCGACCGTGACGTCGACTTGCAGCAGCCGGCCGTACGCATCGATCCGCCGTGCGCGAAAGTAGTGGCGGTATCGCAACGCGGCGGCCGCGACCGGCGGCGTGATCCGGGAATTCCACGATTCGATCGAGAAGCCACCGGCATCCATCCATTGCAGTAGTCGCGACACGTCCGCATCGTCGGGCGGCACGACGAGGTCGACGTCGTTCAGCGGCGCGGCGACATCGATGTTGCGCGTGCCGGTTGCGAGCCGGCGTGCGAAACCGCCGAACACGGCGAACGTGAAGCCGTCGCGTGTCAGTGCGGCAACGAGTGCGTGTGCCGCGTCGGCATCGCTGGCAAGCGGCGCCTTGCGACACACGAGCGCGTATTCATGCGTGCGGTCGGACGGCCCGTTGCCGTGCGGCGCGGGGCCGTCCGGGCCTTCGTAGATCAGCACGCGCTCCTCGTGCAACACGAAGCGTTCGCCGAGCAGCCGCGCGACATCCCATGCGAGCGGCACGAACCGGCCGCCGAGCCGCAGGTTTTGCGCCATCGCGATACACCAGCCGCCCGGTTCGAGCAGCGCATGCACGCCCGCGAACACGTCGCGCATCCGCTCCAGATAAGGCGCGTAGTTCGCGACACCGTACAGCTGCCCGTCGGCCGGCTTGCAGGGCAACGCGTCGCAGCCGAAGTACGGCACGTTCGTCAGGCACAGCGTGAACGGGCCGCCTGCTTCGCGTGCGGCGGCCTGCGTCGCGGCGCGCGACAGGTCGCCTGCGAGCACCGGATGGCGGGCGGCCGTCGTGCCGACCCGCGCGAGCCGCTCGCGTGCGAACGCCGCACGCTCCGGGTCGATCTCGACGCCGAGCGCGAGCGCATCGCAGCGCGCGGCTGCGACGAGCGTCGTGCCGAAGCCGCAGAACGGATCGACGATCCACCCGCCGGGCGTCGCGTGGCTGCCGATGAACGGCGTCATCTGCTCGACCCAGCCGCAATCGCGCGCGGCGAACGAATCCCGTGCGCGCAGGTCGGCAGGCAGGGCCGTGTCGGCGGCCTCGCGGGTCAGGCGCAACCAGCTAGTTACGGCAGTCATCGTCGCTCCACAGGATGTCGCGCATCGGTTGCCAGCCGGCACACAGATTGCCGTTCGGATGGAAGACGAGTTTGTACACGGCGTCGCGCAGCTCGTGTTCACGCATTGCACCGTAGTCGGACGTCTCGAACACGACTTCGACACCGTCGCGATGCGCCCACCGCGCATTCCAGAAGTAGTAGCCGCCCGTCAGCGCAACCGGTTCGTACTGCGCGGAAAACACCGGATCCGCGATGCATGCAAGCAGCAGCGCATCGATCGCGATGCGCGCGCGGTCGA
Organism: Burkholderia sp. D-99; assembly: GCF_011605345.1. Taxonomy (GTDB): domain Bacteria; phylum Pseudomonadota; class Gammaproteobacteria; order Burkholderiales; family Burkholderiaceae; genus Burkholderia. The sequence continues at coordinate 249,314 of NZ_JAAOXM010000007.1, read as the reverse complement.
TGTAGCGCCGCGTCGCGTTGTGCCGGTACGTATCGGGCAGTACCGAGAATTCGCGGAAGATCACCGCGCTGGCGCCGAGCGTGCGCGCACGTTCGAGGTAGCGCAGCACGTCTGTCGGCGTTTCGATGCCGCCGCGCTGCACGATACAGACGAGCTTGACCGGGAAGCGGGCACGCGCGGCCGTGAACGCGGCCTCGAATGCGGCGTCTCGCATCACGCGCTGACCGGCGCGAAAACGCATGATCGACTGGTTCACGTCGTCGCGATCGTGATGGCGCGACCATTCGAGCCACGACAACCCGAGATTCGCGAGCGCAGGCAGCAGGTGGCCGCCGTGCTCGACGAGGCCCGCGCCGTTCGTGTACAGCACGCTGCCGCCGACATCGGGGCCGTCGTCGCCGGCAGCACCAAGCGTTGCCGCGAGCGACAACAACCAGGCCGGATCGTCGGTGTTTTCGAGCCCCGACAGCGAGTACGACAGCGGCACGCCTTGCAGTGCGCGCAGCGCGCGGCCGAGCCGGTCGAAGTAGTCGGCTGGCGGGCGCAGGCTCGCCGCCATCGGGCCATGCGCGGTCGCGTCGACAAGTGTTTCCGAGCAGAAACGGCAGCGCGCGGAGCAGGGCTGCGCGGCCGCGTAGGGGGTCAAGGTGAGCGGCTGCGCGAAGCGGATCGTGCGCTTGCCGAGCGTGTGCGTGTGCCAGCGCGTGCGATCGTCGGCGGGCGGCTCGCGCAGCGCGAGCCACACAAAGCGGTCGGCCAGCATGCCGAATGCGCGGCTGCGCGATATGAGCGGCGCGGCGCTGCCCGCATCGGCAATCGGCACGAGCGGAATCGTTGCCCGCGAGCGGGTATCACTCATGCGCTGGGTAACGCGCGTCCGGCCGGCCGGAAGGGCATCGGGTGTGTTCTCATGTCGTCGTTCGGTGGGCAGACCCGGTGTTGACGGCCTGCGGCCGACAGTGTCCGCCGTGCGCCGCCACGGGCAGGCGCAATGTCACAGGATAGCCGAACCGCCCGGGGGCATCGTGCGGGTTCCCGGTCGAACGAACGAGAATGACACGCCCCGTTTATTCGCGATGCGCGATGAAAAAAGCCCCGCACGAATCGAATCGTGCGGGGCCTTTTTTCACGCAAGCGGCTGCGTGTGCGGCTTACTTCACGCGCATGCCGGGCTTCGCGCCGCTGTGCGGCTCGAGGATGTAGAGGCCCGGTTCCGCTTTCTCGTCGGTGGCCGACGCGGCGAGCACCATCCCTTCGGACAGGCCGAACTTCATCTTGCGCGGCGCGAGGTTCGCGACCATCACCGTCAGCTTGCCGACGAGCTGCTCGGGCTGGTACGCCGACTTGATGCCCGAGAACACGTTGCGGGTCTTTTCCTCGCCGACGTCGAGCGTGAGCTGCAGCAGCTTGTCCGAACCCTCGACGGCCTGGCACGCGACGATCTTCGCGATGCGCAGGTCGATCTTCGCGAAATCGTCGATCGAGATCGGTGCGTCGTCGGCGCCGTTCACGACCGCCTGCTTCGCGTTCGCCTTGGCGTTGTTCTTCGCGTCCTTCGCGGCATTGGCGCTAGCGGCGGCCGCACCGGTAGCCTCGGCCTGCAGCGAATCGCGGTTCGCGGCGAGCAACGCCTCGATCTGCTTCGGGTCGACGCGCGTCATCAAGTGCTGGTACGCCTTGATCGGCTGTTCCGACGACAGCGGCTTCGCGGCATCGGCCCACGCAAGCGGCGCGATTCCGAAGAACGACTCGACGGCTTCGGCGATACGCGGCATCACCGGTTTCAGCGCGAGCGACAACAGGCGGAAGGACTCGAGGCTCACGCTGCAGGTTTCGTGCAGCGCGACCGCGTTGGCCGGATCCTTCGCGAGATCCCACGGCTTCGCGCCGTCGACGTACGCGTTCACTTCGTCCGCGAGTTCCATCGTCTGGCGCAGCGCGCGGCTGTATTCGCGTGCTTCGTAGTGCGCGGCGATCTGCGGAATCGCATCGCGCAGCTTCGCGACGAGCGGATGGTTCATCGCGCTGTCCTGCACGCGGCCGTCGAAGCGCTTGATCAGGAAGCCGGCCGCGCGGCTCGCGATGTTCACGTACTTGCCGACGAGGTCGCTGTTCACGCGCGCCTGGAAATCGTCGAGGTTCAGGTCGATGTCTTCCATCGTCGCGTTCAGCTTCGCGGCGAAGTAGTAGCGCAGCCATTCGGGGTTCAGGCCCGTGTCGATGTAGCTCTGCGCGGTGATGAACGTGCCGCGCGACTTCGACATCTTCGCGCCGTCGACCGTCAGGAAGCCGTGCGCGAACACGTTGGTCGGCGTGCGGTGGCCCGAGAACTCGAGCATCGCGGGCCAGAACAGCGTGTGGAAGTACAGGATGTCCTTGCCGATGAAGTGGTACTGCTCGGCCTTCGTGCCCGGGCGGATCCATGCATCGAAGTCGATGCCGTTGCGCTCGCACAGGTTCTTGAAGCTCGCGTAGTAGCCGACCGGCGCGTCGAGCCACACGTAGAAATACTTGCCGGGCGCGCCCGGGATCTCGAAGCCGAAGTACGGCGCGTCACGCGAGATGTCCCAGTCGGCGAGCTTGGCTTCGCCGGCGTCGCCGAGCCATTCGCGCATCTTGTTGGTCGCTTCGGGCTGCGCGAGGCCGCTCACCCATTCGCGCAGGAACGACTCGCAGCGCGGATCGGACAGGCGGAAGAAGTAGTGCTTCGACGTCTTGCGCACCGGCGTCGCGCCCGACACGACCGAATACGGGTTCAGCAGTTCGGTCGGCAGGTAGGTCGAGCCGCACACTTCGCAGTTGTCGCCGTATTGATCCTTCGCGTGGCACTTCGGGCACTCGCCCTTGATGAAGCGGTCCGGCAGGAACATTTCCTTGACGGGATCGTATGCCTGCTCGATCTCGCGCTCGGCGATGAAGCCGGCTTCCTGAAGCGCGAGGTAGATCTTCTCGCTCAGCACGCGGTTTTCGTCCGAATCGGTCGAGTAGAAGTTGTCGAACGACACGCCGAAGCTGTCGAAGTCGCGCTTGTGCTCGTTCCACACGCGGTCGATCAGCTGCTTCGGGGTCAGGCCTTCCTTCTCCGCGCGCAGCATGATCGGCGTGCCGTGCGTGTCGTCGGCGCCGATGTAGTAGACCTCATGGCCATGCATTCGCAGCGTCCGCACCCAGATGTCGGTCTGGATGTACTCGACCATGTGGCCGATGTGGATCTGCCCGTTGGCATAGGGCAGTGCGGACGTAACGAGGATCTGGCGGTCACCTTGCGGCGCCGCAGCCTGCACGGAAGTGAGGTCGGATGCGGACATAGGGTCTGTAGAGGAACGGCGGAAAAACGACGGGAAATTGCGATTCTAGCAGGGGCGCGCGGCAGCGACGCGGGCGGGCGCCGTTGACCGGGTGCTGGAACGGGCGGGGCCGCGCAAGCGGCGTACCCGACGGCGGGGTGCTGCGATGCAGCACGAATTCTGCGGGCAAAAAAAACCGGGGCGGATACGGCCCCGGAGCAACAACGACAAGAGGAGAATGGTGACGCGCCGGCAACACCAGCCGCGTACCGTAAATACTGACCACGGCCCGCGACAGAAGTTCGAAAATATTTTCGATTTGTTACCGGCTCCGCCGGAAGCCTTGTCCGGCAGGGCTGCGCGGGCGGCGGGCCCGCGCCTTCCCCTCGTCGTGCGCTTACTGCGCCTGCGCCGCGCGCAGGTAGATCTCGACGCGGCGGTTCTGTGCGCGGCCGGCTTCGGACGCGTTGTCCGCGATCGGGTTCGACGCACCCATGCCTTGCGCCGACAGGCGGCCGCCGTTCACGCCGCGCTGTGCCAGTGCGTTCACGACGCTTTGCGCGCGGTTCTGCGACAGCGTCTGGTTCAGCTGCGCCGAGCCCGTGCTGTCCGTGTAGCCGACGATCGATGCCGTCACTTGCGGGTTCTGGTTCAGCGTCGTCGCCAGGTCGTTCAGCAGCGGCGTGAAGGCCGGCGTGATCGCGTACTGGTTCGTCGCGAACGTCACCGAGCTCGGCACGTTCAGCTTCAGCGAGCCGTCCGGCTGCTCGGTCACTTGCGTACCCGTTTGCGCTGCCGACGGCGCGAGCTTGTTCTTGATCGCCTGCCAGTTGTAGCCCGTCACGCCGCCGACCAGTGCGCCGACACCTGCACCGATCGCCGCACCCTTGCCGCCGCCCGCCAGCGCGCCGATGCCTGCGCCCAGCGCCGCACCCGTGCCGGTACCGACGGCCGTGTTGGTGCCTTGCGGCGATGCGCAGCCGGCCAGCACTGCACCGGCCAGGGCGAAGACGGACAGGCGAGTCGCGATTTTCATGTTCATCTTGGATTCCTCTCTTGGTTGAACGAGTCGACAACGACGACAACAACAGTTACGGCTCCCCGCGCGGGCCGCCCGGCAAAGGCGGGCAGGCCTGCGCTCGCGGCAGCCGCCGAGGCGGCCGCATGCCCTGTCCGTCAGCGTGGCTGTTGGGACAGTGCGACGCGTCAGCCTCTACAATATAGGCGGTTGGTGGCCGATTTGGCCCCATAGCATGCCGCACGCGAAGAGTGCGCCGGGTCGCGCGTTCGCGCAATGGCGTGCAACAGATTCTTTCACTTTTCCCGATTTTCGCAGCGTAATTTGATATTTTTTGACGTTTGCGCGCGAGAAAAACGTTTTCACGGAGTTTCAATGAGCATTGACCGGGCACAAGTCGACGCCGCTTTGGCGGCCGTCGTCGACCCCAATACCGGCCGTCCGTATGCGGCGAGCAAGGGCGTGCGCAACGTCGCGATCGACGGCGACGTCGTGGCGCTCGACGTGGTGCTCGGTTATCCCGCGCGCAGCCAGCACGACGATGTGCGCGCACGCGTCACCGCGGCGCTCCAGGCCGTGCCGGGCGTGCGCGATGCGCGCGTCGCCGTGTCGCAGGAAATCGTCGCGCACACGGTGCAGCGTGGCGTGAAACTGCTGCCGAACGTGAAGAACATCGTGGCGGTCGCGTCGGGCAAGGGCGGCGTCGGCAAGAGCACGACGGCCGTGAACCTCGCGCTCGCGCTCGCCGCCGAAGGCGCGTCGGTCGGCATCCTCGACGCCGACATCTACGGCCCGTCGCTGCCGACGATGCTCGGCATCCACGGCCAGCGCCCCGAGTCGCCGGACAACCAGTCGATGAACCCGCTCGTCGGCCATGGGCTGCAGGCGAACTCGATCGGCTTCCTGATCGAGGAAGACAACCCGATGGTGTGGCGCGGCCCGATGGCGACCTCCGCGCTCGAGCAGTTGCTGCGCCAGACCAACTGGCGCGAGCTCGACTACCTGATCGTCGACATGCCGCCCGGCACGGGCGACATCCAGCTCACGCTCGCGCAGCGCGTGCCCGTCACCGGCGCGGTGATCGTCACGACGCCGCAGGACATCGCGCTGCTCGATGCGAAGAAGGGCCTGAAGATGTTCGAGAAGGTCGGGATTCCGATCCTCGGTATCGTCGAAAACATGAGCATCCACATCTGCTCGAACTGCGGCCACGAAGAGCACATCTTCGGCGCCGGCGGCGCCGAGCGGATGGCGAAGGATTACGACGTGAACGTGCTCGGCAGCCTGCCGCTCGACATCGCGATCCGCGAGCGCGCCGACAGTGGCACGCCGACGGTGGCGGCCGATCCGGACGGCGCGCTGGCGCGCCGCTACCGCGACATCGCGCGCGGCGTCGCGCTGGCGATTGCCGAGCGATCGCGCGACATGACGTCGAAGTTCCCGTCGATCGTTGTTCAAAATACGTAAAACCCTTGCGGGGCGGGCCCTTACGCTGTTTACGGCGCCACGAGGCGCGGTATCATGGCGACTTTTCCCGGGTCCCTTTACCCGCCCGGCGCGGCCGTCGTGTCAAACGGCCGCCAGCCGGCATGAGGATCGAATGAAACAACGACATCACGGCGTGCGCGCCGGCCGCGCGCAGCGCGCGCTGCTGGCCGCCGCCGCGCTGGGCCTGCTGGCCGGCTGTACCTCCTTTTCCTCGTCGCACGAAAAACGGGCCGATGCACAACTGCAGCCGACGGTCGGCTCGCAGGCGCGCGGTGCGGTGACGTTCGTCGAGCGTCCGGACGGTGTGCAGGTCACCTACAACCTGGCCGGCCTCCCGCCGAACAGCGATCATGCGCTGCAGGTGCACGAACGCGGCGACTGCAACGCGGGCGACGGCTCGAGCGCCGGCCAGGTGTTCGCGCCGGCCGCCGACCGCCTGCGCGCGGGCGCCCGCGTCGCCGGCGATCTCGGCAACATTCATGCGGACGCGAACGGCGTCGCGGCCGGCTTCATCGTCGCGCCCGATCTGGCCCTCGATGGCGTGCGCTCGGCGATGAACCGCGCGGCGCTGGTGCACCGCGACCCGAGCGATCCCGCGTTTCCGCAGCATGGCGCGGGGCCCGCGCTGGCCTGCGGCGTGATCCGTTGACGGCCGCCGCGTGCGCCGGCCGATGATCGCGTAAAATGTCCGCCTTTCCCGGCCGCCGTCTTGTATCGGCGGCTTTCGTTTTCCGTCACGCAGCGTTTCCTGGCGCCCCGATATGAATCGACCCCCACGCTCACTTTGTTCGCTGCCCCCCGAGGGGGCGGTCAGCCTCCTTGGGGCGGCCCGGCGGAGGCCGACATGAGTATCAAGTCCGACAAATGGATTCGGCGCATGGCCGAAGAGCACAAGATGATCGAGCCGTTCATGCCCGATCAGGTTCGCGAGTCCGCGGACGGCCGCCGGATCGTCAGCTACGGCACGTCGAGCTACGGCTACGACATCCGCTGCGCAGACGAATTCAAGATCTTCACGAACATCAACTCGACGATCGTCGATCCGAAGAACTTCGACGAGGGTTCGTTTGTCGATTTCAAGGGCGACGTGTGCATCATCCCGCCGAACTCGTTCGCGCTGGCCCGCACCGTCGAATATTTCCGCATCCCGCGCACCGTGCTGACCGTCTGCCTCGGCAAGTCGACCTATGCGCGCTGCGGGATCATCGTCAACGTGACGCCGTTCGAACCCGAGTGGGAAGGCTACGTCACGCTGGAATTCTCGAACACCACGCCGTTGCCCGCGAAGATCTACGCGAACGAAGGCGTCGCGCAGGTGCTCTTCTTCGAGAGCGACGAAGTGTGCGACGTGTCGTACGCGGATCGCGGCGGCAAGTATCAGGGGCAGCGCGGTGTCACGCTGCCGAAAACCTGATCTGGTTGCATAACGTCTCACCAGTTTCCGGGTGACCGCTGCGCGTGACGCGCCGCGGTCGTTCTTTTTGGAGAATCGCCCATGAAGTTTCGTTTCCCCGTCGTCATCATCGACGAAGATTTCCGCTCCGAGAACATCTCGGGCTCCGGCATCCGGGCGTTGGCCGAAGCGATCGAGAAGGAGGGTGTCGAAGTCCTCGGTCTCACGAGCTACGGTGATCTGACGTCGTTCGCGCAGCAATCGAGCCGTGCGTCGTGCTTCATCCTGTCGATCGACGACGACGAACTCATGCTCGGCGAAACCGGCGCGGACGGCGAACTGCCCGAGCTCGCGACCGCGATCATCGAGCTGCGCGCGTTCGTCACCGAAGTGCGCCGCCGCAACGCGGACATCCCGATCTTCCTGTACGGCGAGACGCGCACGTCGCGCCACCTGCCGAACGACATCCTGCGCGAGCTGCACGGCTTCATCCACATGTTCGAGGACACGCCGGAGTTCGTCGCGCGCCACATCATCCGCGAGGCGAAGGTCTATCTCGACTCGCTCGCGCCGCCGTTCTTCAAGGAACTGGTGAAGTACGCGGACGAAGGTTCGTACTCGTGGCACTGCCCGGGCCATTCGGGCGGCGTCGCGTTCCTGAAGAACCCGCTCGGCCAGATGTTCCACCAGTTCTTCGGCGAGAACATGCTGCGCGCGGACGTCTGCAACGCGGTGGACGAACTCGGCCAGCTGCTCGACCACACGGGCCCGGTCGCGGCGTCCGAGCGCAATGCGGCGCGCATCTTCAGCGCCGACCACCTGTTCTTCGTGACCAACGGCACGTCGACGTCGAACAAGATCGTCTGGCACGCGACGGTCGCGCCCGGCGACATCGTGCTGGTCGACCGCAACTGCCACAAGTCGATCCTGCACGCGATCACGATGACGGGCGCGATTCCGGTGTTCCTCACGCCGACGCGCAACCACTTCGGCATCATCGGGCCGATCCCGCGCGACGAATTCAAGCCGGAGAACATCCGCAAGAAGATCGAGGCGAACCCGTTCGCGCGCGAAGCGATGCGCCAGAACCCGGACATGAAGCCGCGGATCCTGACGATCACGCAGAGCACGTACGACGGCGTCGTCTACAACGTCGAGATGATCAAGGACCTGCTGGGCGACCTGCTCGACACGCTGCACTTCGACGAAGCGTGGCTGCCGCACGCGACCTTCCACGATTTCTATCGCGACATGCACGCGATCGGCGACGGCCGTCCGCGCACGGGCGCGCTCGTGTTCGCGACGCACTCGACGCACAAGCTGCTCGCGGGCATCTCGCAGGCATCGCAGATCGTCGTGCAGGATTCGGAGAACCGCACGTTCGACAAGCACCGCTTCAACGAGGCGTACCTGATGCACACGTCGACGAGCCCGCAGTACGCGATCATCGCGTCGTGCGATGTCGCGGCCGCGATGATGGAGCCGCCGGGCGGCACCGCGCTCGTCGAGGAATCGATTGCCGAGGCGATCGACTTCCGCCGCGCGATGCGCAAGGTCGACGCCGAATACGGCGACGACTGGTTCTTCAGCGTATGGGGCCCGGATGAGCTGTCGGAAGAAGGCATCGGTTCGCGCGAAGACTGGATGCTGAAGCCGAACGACCACTGGCACGGCTTCGGCCCGCTGGCGGAAGGCTTCAACATGCTCGACCCGATCAAGGCGACGATCATCACGCCGGGGCTCGACGTCGACGGCGAGTTCGGCGAGACGGGCATTCCGGCCGCGATCGTCACGAAGTACCTGGCCGAGCACGGGATCATCGTCGAGAAGACCGGCCTGTACTCGTTCTTCATCATGTTCACGATCGGCATCACGAAGGGCCGCTGGAACTCGATGGTGACCGAGCTGCAGCAGTTCAAGGACGACTACGACAACAACCAGCCGCTGTGGCGCGTGCTGCCGGAATTCGTCGCGCAGCATCCGCGCTACGAGCGTGTCGGCCTGCGCGACCTGTGCGCGCAGATCCACGACGTGTACCGCGCGAACGACATCGCCCGCCTGACGACGGAGATGTACCTGTCGGACATGGAACCGGCGATGAAGCCGTCGGACGCGTTCGCGAAGCTCGCGCACCGCAAGATCGACCGCGTGCCGCTCGACGAGCTCGAGGGTCGTGTGACGAGCATCCTGCTGACGCCGTACCCGCCGGGCATTCCGCTGCTGATTCCGGGCGAGCGCTTCAACAAGACGATCGTGAACTACCTGCGGTTCGCGCGCGACTTCAACGAACGCTTCCCGGGCTTCCACACCGACATCCACGGCCTCGTCGCGGAAGAGGTGAACGGCCGCGTCGAGTACTTCGTCGACTGCGTGCGCGACTGATGGCGACGCATGGACGAATCCAGGCGATGCGCGCGGCGGTGGCCGCGCTCGTCGTCTGGGCGGCAGGGTCGGCTGGGCTGGCGGGCGTGGGTGTCGCGCATGCGGAAGTCGCGGCGGCCGATCCGATCGACGTCGCGATGCGGCAGTGCCTCGCGCGGCGCGACCGGTCCTCGCCGGCCGGCCAGATCCAGTGCATGGGCGAAGCGCAGCAGCAGTGGCAGGCCGTAATGGATGGCGCGTACCAGCGCCTGTTGAAGGATGCGCCGGCCGACGCGAAGCGCGGCTGGCAGGACAGCCAGCGCCATTGGCTCACGTGGCGCAAGGACGAAGTGCATCTGCTGAAGGCCGTGTACGACACCACGCGCGGCACGTCGTACGCGATGTCGAGTGCCGACCTGCAACTGCAGCCCGTGCGCGATCGCGCGCTGGCGCTGCGCGGCGCGGCCGATCGCTATGCACCGCCGCCCGCCGCCGTGCCGGTAGTGGCCACGAGCGGCGCGCAGGGTGGCGCGAGTGCGGCCCAGGGTGTGGCCAAACCGAACGTCAAGCCGGCGAACGCGCCGCGCGATCCGGCCGTGCGCCGCGTGCGGCCGTGTGAACAGGACGCCGCGTGCGAGCACGCGCTGTTCGACCTGAACCGCTATTACCAGAAGCTGCGCCGCAAGATGCCCGCGCATTCGGCTGCGACGCTCGTACGCGCGCAGCGCGCGTGGGTCGGGTTCCGCGATGCGACGGCGCCGCTCGTCGGCGAGGACGGCCGCGTCGACCTGATCGGCGCACGCATCGCGACGATGAAGCGGCTGTCGGAGACGGCCGGCAACAAGTAATCGCAATTGCGATGCCGGTGGTTCGGCGATAAGGCAAAACGGGCACCCGAAGGTGCCCGTTTTGCATTGGATGGCACGCGATCTAGGCGGGCCGTTGCGTATCGTTATCGTGCCCGCCGAACCACGACGGCACGAGCGCGAGCGCATCGTCGAGCGATGCGAGCACGTGCAGGCTCAGCGCGACGATTTCGGGCGTCGGTGCTTTCAGATCGGGCACGGTGACGACCGAGGCGCCCGCGCCGGCGGCCGACTGCGCACCGAAGTCGCTGTCCTCGAACGCGACGCATGCGTGTGCCGGCACGCCGAGGCGTTCGGCCGCGAGCCGGTAGACGGCCGGGTCGGGCTTGCCGCGCGCGACTTCGTCGCCGCCCGCGATCGCGCGGAAGAACGGCAGCACGCCGACCGCGTCGAGCCGCGCGCGGATCACGTCGCGCGCGGACGACGACGCGACCGCGCACGGAATGCCGGCTTGCGCGAGCGCGTCGAGCAGCGCGAACGCGCCGGGCTTCAGCGGAAACTTCGGATGCGGTTCGGGCGCGGCGAGCTGCTCCCGCACGCGGGTGCGCACCGCGTCGAACGTATCGGGGTTGCCGATCAGCCGTGCCAGGATCACCTGGCCCTCGGCGAACGAGCGGCCGACGATCTGCAGGTAGTCGGTGGTGGTCAGCGTGAAGCCGTGCGCATTCGACACGTCGATCCACGTATTCATGATGGTCCGCTCGGAATCGACGAGCAGGCCGTCCATGTCGAAGAGCGCGGCGGAAAAGGTCATCGGCGGCATTCGGGAGGCGGGGCAGGCAATGGGCGGCGCAACGGCCGCCCGAATGAAAAACGGACGCCGATGGCGTCCGTCCGGAACAGCGGGCTTACTGGCCGAGCGCGGCGCGGGCAGCCTTGACCGCCGCACGCACCTGGTCGGGTGCGGTGCCGCCCGGGTGATTGCGGCTGGCGACCGAACCCTCGAGCGTCAGGTAGCCGAACACGTCTTCGCCGATCAGGTGCGCGACGTTCGGCAGATCCTGCTTCATCTCGTCGAGCGTCAGGTCGGCCAGGTCGATGCCACGGTCGTCGCAGATCTTCACTGCGTGCGCGACGGCTTCGTGCGCATCGCGGAACGGCAGGCCGCGCTTCACCAGGTAGTCGGCGAGGTCGGTGGCGGTCGAGAAGCCCTGCAGTGCGGCCGCGCGCATCGCGTCCGGCTTCACGGTGATGCCGGCCACCATCTCGGCGAAGATCCGCAGCGTGTCGGCGACGGTGTCGACCGTGTCGAACAGCGGTTCCTTGTCTTCCTGGTTGTCCTTGTTGTACGCGAGCGGCTGGCCTTTCATCAGCGTCAGCAACGCCATCAGGTGGCCGTTCACGCGGCCCGTCTTGCCGCGCGCGAGCTCGGGCACGTCCGGGTTCTTCTTCTGCGGCATGATCGAGCTGCCGGTGCAGAAGCGGTCGGCGATGTCGATGAAGCCGACGCGCGGGCTCATCCACAGCACGAGTTCTTCGGAGAAGCGCGACACGTGCGTCATCACGAGTGCCGATGCAGCCGTGAATTCGATCGCGAAGTCGCGATCGGACACCGCGTCGAGCGAGTTCGCGCAGATACCGTCGAAGCCGAGCGTCTTCGCGACCGCGTGGCGGTCGATCGGGTAGCTCGTGCCCGCGAGCGCGGCCGCGCCGAGCGGCAGGCGGTTCACGCGGGTGCGGCAGTCGCGCATGCGTTCCGCGTCGCGCGAGAACATCTCGACGTACGCGAGCAGGTGGTGGCCGAACGTGACGGGTTGGGCGACCTGCAGGTGCGTGAAGCCCGGCATGATCGTGTCGGCGTTCTGTTCCGCGAGGTCGAGCAGCGCGCCGCGCAGGTCGTTCAGCAGGCCGCCGATGCGGTCGATCTCGCCGCGCAGCCACAGGCGGATGTCGGTTGCGACCTGGTCGTTGCGCGAGCGGCCCGTGTGCAGGCGCTTGCCGGCATCGCCGATCAGCGCGGTCAGGCGCGCCTCGATGTTCAGGTGGACGTCTTCGAGGTCGAGCTGCCATTCGAATTCGCCGCGCTCGATTTCACCCTTGATCTGCGCCATCCCGCGTTCGATCGCGGCCAGGTCGTCGGCGCTGATGATCTTCTGCGCGGCGAGCATGTTCGCGTGCGCGAGCGAGCCGGCGATGTCGACGAGCGCGAGACGCTTGTCGAAAAATACCGACGACGTGTAGCGCTTGACCAGCTCCGACATCGGTTCCGAGAAGCGGGCCGACCAGGCCTCGCCCTTTTTGTGCAGTTGGGACGTCATGGCGATTCTTCGAAGGGGATGTTGGGCGGCGTGCGCCGCCGAGGGAATCCCGCGATTCTAACATTCGCGGGCCTGCCCGCCGCGGCGCGCAGCCGTTCGCGGCGGGCCGCCGGCCGTGGCCGGCGCGGGCCGGCCCGTTCAGTCGCGCACGAGCACGACCAGCTTCAGGTCTTCGCGGTGCGCGGGCTTCAGCGTGATCTGCTGGTACACGAGGCGGCCGTCGGCCGGATGGTCGAATTCGCGCAGGCCGCCTTCGCGCTCGAACACGTCCTGCGATGCCCAGTACTGCGCGAACGCATCGCTGCCGGCGGTCAGAGCGTCGATCAGCGCGCGCGTGGGCGCGTCGGTCAGGTGGCGGATCGAATCGGCGCGGAATTCGGCCGCGAGCCGCCGCGCGCGGGTTTCCCAGTCGACGATCAGCGTGCGCGCGGCCGGCGACATGAACGTGAAGCGCAACAGGTTGCGGTCGTGCTCGCCGTCGAGCCAGCCGGAAAAGAGCGCGGCGGCCGGTGCGTTCCATGCGAGTGCGTTCCATTGCCGGTCGAGCACGTACGCGGGCGTCGCGATTGCCGCGACGGTCGCGGCGAGTGTCGGGGGCAGGTCGCCGCCGGCGACGTCGGGCTCGGCCGGGTCGCGCTGCGCGGCCAGCTCGAACAGGTACGCGCGCTCGGCCTTCGACAGTTGCAGCGCGACGGCGATCCGCGCGAGCGCGTCGGCCGACGCGGAGACGGGGCGGCCCTGTTCGATCCACGTGTACCAGGTGGGGCTGACGCCGCAGAGCTGAGCGACTTCCTCGCGCCGCAGCCCCGGCGTGCGGCGGCGCGGGCCGGGCGGCAGACCGACGGCCTGCGGCGACAGCCGCTCGCGGTGGGCGCGGATGAATTCGCCGAGCGCACGGGCGGGCGTGGCGTCGAGCGGCGGGACGGATGCGGAGGACGGCTGGTTCATGCGGAAACGACGAAGTGGAAGCGGGGACGCGGCAACGATCAGACAGGTGTATCGAATACCAGAATAACTGCTTAACTTGTACTGGTACAAGCGCAGGCCTATTGTAGCGGCTCAAGCGCTGGCAGGGGAGCGGGTGTCCTGAAAGATGCGTTGCAGGGGGCCGGAACAAGGGCCGGGGCGACTGTCGCACCGGTTCGGCTGGACAAGGCGAGGGATCGCAGTAAGTGCTGAAGCGCCAACTGCGGTCGATCGCGCAGGGCATGGGATTGCGGCAAGCGCTGAAGTGCGAACGGCAGTCGACTGCGCAAGGCATGGGATCGCAGTAAGCGCTGAAGCGCCAACTGCGGTCGACCGCGCAAGGCATGGGACCGCAGCGAGCGCTAAAGCGCCAACTGCGGTCGACCGCACAGGGCATGGGACCGCAGCAAGCGCTGAAGCGCCAACTGCGGTCGATCGCGCAAGGCATGGGATCGCAGTAAGCGCTAAAGCGCCAACTGCGGTCGACCGCACAAGGCATGGGACCGCAGTAAGCGCTAAAGCGCTAACTGCGGTCGACACACAAAGGAGCGAACGATGAAACACCACGACCAGGTCGCCGACGCATTCGGCACCACAGCCGCCGCCTATCTGACGAGCACGGTCCACGCGACGGGCGCCGATCTGCAGACGCTCGCCGACGCGGTACGCGCGACGCCCGATGCCGCGGTGCTCGATCTCGGCTGCGGCGCCGGCCACGCGAGCTTCGCGGTCGCGCCGCACGTGCGCGACGTGGTCGCATACGATCTCGCCGCGCAGATGCTCGCGACCGTCGACGCCGCCGCGCGCGAGCGCGGGCTCGCGAACATCCGTACGCAGCAGGGTCCGGCCGAGAAACTGCCGTTCGATACGGCGACGTTCGACTGGGTCGTGAGCCGGATGAGCGCGCACCACTGGCACGACATGCGCGCGGCGCTCGCCGAAGTACGTCGCGTGCTGAAACCGGGCGGCCGCGTGCTGATGATCGACATCGCCGGCAACGACCATCCGCTCCTCGATACGTACCTGCAGGCCGCAGAAGTGCTGCGCGACGCGTCGCACGTGCGCGACTACCGCGCGGACGAATGGCTCGCGATGTTCCGCGAGGCCGGCTTCGACGCGCACGTGCACAGCCGCTGGCGGCTGCCGATCGATTTCGATACGTGGGTCGCGCGCATCCGCACGCCGGCCGACAGCGTCACGGGCATTCGCGCGCTGTGGGCGCATGCGCCCGACGAGGTGCGTGGCTACTATGCGGTGCAGCCCGACGGTTCGTTCGAGCACGACGCGCTGCTGATCGACGCGCACTGAGCTTGCGGTGCGCCGTCGCTGTTTCGTCGACGCATGCACGCATGAAAAAAGCCGCGATACGCACACCGTGTGCACGGTGGCGTATCGCGGCTTTCACGACGCCGGCCGGCGCGGCATCACGCCGCGCCGCATGCGGATCAGCCCGTGTTGCGCAGGCCGGCTGCGATCCCGTTGATCGTCAGGTGAATCCCGCGGCGCAGCCGCGCGTTCGTGTCACCCGCGCGGTGGCGCTTGATCAGCTCGACCTGCAGGTGGTTCAGCGGATCGAGATACGGGAAGCGGTTCTTGATCGAGCGCGCGAGCAGCGGGTTGGTCGCGAGGCGGCCTTCCTGCCCGGTGATTTCCGCCAGCGCCTGCGACGTGCGCTCCCATTCCGCGACGATCCGCTCGAACACGTGCTTGCGCAGCTTGCGGTCGGCGACCAGTTGCGCGTAGCGCGACGCGACCGCGAGGTCGGTCTTCGCGAGCACCATGTCCATGTTCGACAGCAGGTTCGAGAAGAACGGCCAGGTCTTGTTCATCTTCTTCAGCAGCGCGACACGCTTCGTGCGTTCGGTGTCGTCCTGCGCGCCGTCGAGATACGCGCTCACCGCGCTGCCGAAGCCGTACCAGCCGGTCAGCAGCAGCCGGCACTGGCCCCACGAGAAGCCCCACGGAATCGCGCGCAGATCCTCGATCTTGCGCTGCTTCGGATCCTGCAGCTTGCGCGAGGCCGGGCGGCTGCCGATGTTCAGCTCGGCGATCTCGGTGATCGGCGTCGACGAGAAGAAATAGTCGGTGAAGCCCGGGGTTTCATAGACGAGCGCGCGGTACGCGGCCATCGCCGAATCGGACAGCGTCTGCATTGCGGCCTCGAACGCCGGCAGCTGCGCGGGCGCGTTGTTCTGCGGCAGGAGCGTCGCCTCGAGCGTCGCGGCGACGACCGTCTCGAGGTTCCGGCGGCCGATCTCCGGGTTCGCGAACTTGCTCGCGATCACCTCGCCCTGCTCGGTCAGGCGGATCTGGCCGTTCACGGTGCCCGGCGGCTGCGACAGGATCGCCTGGTAGGTCGGGCCGCCGCCGCGGCCGACCGTGCCGCCGCGGCCATGGAACAGCCGCAGCGTGATCTTGCGGTCGCGGAACAGGTCGACGAGCGCGAGTTCCGCACGGTACAGCTCCCAGTTCGACGTGAGGAAGCCGCCGTCCTTGTTGCTGTCCGAATAGCCGAGCATCACTTCCTGCTCGGCGCCCTGGTGCGCAATCAGCGCATCGACGCCCGGCAGTGCGAAGTATTCGCGCATGATGCGCGATGCGTCGCGCAGGTCGGGGATCGTCTCGAACAGCGGGATCACCATCAGGCTGTTCCGCACATTGCCGCCGGGCACGCCGAGCGTGCCTTCGAGCAGGCCCGTTTCCTTCTGGAGCAGCAGCACCTCGACGAGGTCGCTGACGGTTTCCGTATGCGAAATGATGTAGTTGCGCACCGCGCGTGCGCCGAATTGAGCGCGCACGTCGCGCGCCTTCTCGAACACGCCGAGCTCGCTCTGGGCGAGCGCCGAGTATTCGATGTACGGCGAGCGCAGCGGACGCGGATCGGCGAGCGCGGCGAGCAGCACGCGCAGCTTGTCTTCCTCGGCGAGCGCCGCGTAGTCGGCCTCGACGCCTGCGCGCGCGAACAGTTCGGCGACCACGGCTTCGTGGATGTCGGAGCTCTGGCGCAGGTCGATGCTCGCGAGATGGAAGCCGAACACTTCGGCCGCGCGCACGAGCGGCGCGAGGCGCGGCGCGGCGAGCGACGTGCCGTGATGTTCGTCGAGCGACGCGGTCAGCACCTTCAGGTCGGCGACGAACGCTTCGGAATCCGCATACGGCACCGCGCGCACGGGCGGCGCGCCGCGGCCCGCGCTGCGCACGGGCACCGTGCCTTCGCCGAGGCGCACGCGTGCGCTTGCGGCGAGCCGCGTGTAGATGCCGATCAGCGCGCGACGATACGGCTCGTCGACGCGGTGCGGCGACTGGTCGGGGGAAGCTGCCGCGAGCGCCTTCACGGCGTCGTTCGCGCCGACGAGCAGGTTCGACACCGACAGTTCGGCGCCGAGCTTGTGCACCTGTTCCAGATAGTGCTCGAGGATCACCGCAGCCTGGCGGTTGATCGCTTCGTCGAGCGTGGGCGCGGTCACGTTCGGGTTGCCGTCGCGGTCGCCGCCGATCCAGCTGCCCATCTGGAAGAACGCGGGGACGCGCGCGGACAGGCCGTGCTCGGCGAGCGCGGCCTCGATGTCGCCGTACAGCGCGGGCAGTTCTTCGAGGAAGGTCGCGCGGTAGTACGACAGCGCATTCTCGATTTCGTCGCCGACCGTCAGGCGCGCGTCGCGCAGCATGCGCGTCTGCCACAGCGTGGTGACGCGTGCGCGCAGCATCGATTCGTTGTACTGGCGCTCACGGCCGGTCAGCTCCTGGTCGCGCTCGGCGAGCAGGCGCGCGATGTCGTGCTGCGCGTCGAGGATGCTCTTGCGCTGCACTTCGGTCGGGTGCGCGGTCAGCACCGGCACGATCAGCGCATCGTCGAAGAAGCGCTGCAGCAGGCGCTTCGACGCATTGCCGGTCGTTTTCAGTTGTTCGAGTGCGTACGCGACCGTGCCAGGCTGAGACGCGGAGCCGGCCAGTGCGTGGATGCGGCGCCGGCGGTTGTGGTGGCGGTCTTCCGCGATGTTCGCGAGATGCGAGAAATAGCTGAACGCGCGCACGACGCTCACCGTCTGCTCCGGCGTCAGTTTGCGCAGCTTCTTCTCGAGCGTCTGCGCGGCTTCGCTGTCGTCCTCGCGGCGGAACTTGACCGCGGTCTGGCGGATCGTCTCGACGACGTCGAACACGGTGTCGCCTTCCTGCTCGCGCACGACGTCGCCGAGCAGGCGGCCGAGAAAGCGGATGTCGTCGAACAGCGGGCCGTCCTTGTCGTCGCGCGTGCGGGTGCCGGACTTCGTCGCACCGGCCGTGCGGGCCGCGGTGCGGGCGGCCGGGCCGGCGGCCTTCGTCGTGCGTTTGGTCTGACGTATCGGGTCTTTCGGTTTCGTTGCCGTTTTCGCACGGCCGTTCGCGGCGGTGGCGACGGTGTCCGTCGAGGCGTCGGAGGAGGACAGGGCAGCATTGCGGCGCGCCGTACGCGCCGATCCGGAAGACTTCACGATGGGTTTCCTTGGGAAAGCTCGAGTCAAAAGGAACTGCGGGAACTGCGAAACTGCGGTCAAGCAACCAGCTACGTGCGGCACATCCGCACATCGGCGCCGCGACCCGCTCGGCGGCAGGCCGGGCGCAGGCTCCGGGCCCGGGCGGGCGGGGGCGTGCGTGCTACCATTGTTCGATCTTCAATCCCGTCCTTCGATGTTCCAGCAATGAATTCCGAGACCCCTGCGGCCGGGCCGCAACAGGCACAGCCGCCCGCGACGTTGACGATTGCTTCGCGCGAGAGCCGCCTGGCGATGTGGCAAGCCGAACATGTGCGTGATGCGCTGCGCAAATTATATCCAGCTTGTGACGTGAAAATCCTCGGGATGACGACGCGCGGCGACCAGATTCTCGATCGCACGCTGTCGAAGGTCGGCGGCAAGGGCCTGTTCGTGAAGGAACTGGAGGCCGCGCTGGCCGACGGCCGCGCCGATCTCGCCGTGCATTCGCTGAAGGACGTGCCGATGGCGCTGCCGGAAGGCTTCTCGCTTGCCGCGATCATGGAGCGCGAAGACCCGCGCGATGCATTCGTGTCGAACGACTACGCGTCGCTCGACGCGCTGCCGGCCGGCGCCGTGGTCGGCACGTCGAGCCTGCGCCGCGAGGCGATGCTGCGCTCGCGCTACCCGCATCTGAACGTGCTGCCGCTGCGCGGCAACCTCGACACGCGCCTGTCGAAGCTCGATCGCGGCGATTACGCGGCGATCATCCTCGCGGCCGCCGGCCTGAAGCGCCTCGGCCTCGAAGCGCGGATCCGCGCGCTGCTCGACGTCGAGGCGAGCCCGCCCGCCGCGGGCCAGGGCGCGCTCGGCATCGAGATCGCCTCGCACCGCGACGACGTCGCCGCATGGCTCGCACCGCTGCACGACTCGCAGACCGCACTCGCGGTCGAGGCCGAGCGGATGGTGTCGCGCGCACTCGGCGGCAGCTGCGAGGTGCCGCTCGCCGCGCACGCGGTGTGGCGCGCGGGCGAACTGTACCTGACGGGCCGCGTGTCGACGACCGACGGCAAGCGCGTGCTGACGGCCGAAGAATGCGGGGCCGTCATGACCGTCGCCGATGCGCTCGCGCTCGGCCGCGCCGTGTCCGACGAACTCGAGGCGCAAGGCGCGCTCGAGATCGTCCAGGCGCTGCTCGCGGGCTCGCAGGCCGCCGGCAAGGGCGACGCCTGATGGCGGGCGGCGCGCGCGCGTTCACCGCTGTCCTGACGCGCCCGGACGGCCAGTCCGGCGCGCTTGCGTCGCAACTGGCCGAGGCCGGCTGCGACGTGCTCGAATTCCCGTTGATCGACATTGCGCCCGTCGACGATCCGGCGCCGCTCGACGCAGCCTTCGCGGCGCTTGCCGATTACGCACTGGTGATTTTCGTGTCGCCGAACGCGATCGACCGCGCGCTCGCGCAGTACGGCGCGATCTGGCCGAACGCGCTGCCGGTCGGCGTGGTCGGGCCCGGCAGTGTCGCGGCGCTCGAGCGTCACGGCATCGCGGCCCCCGCGCATCGCGTGATCGCGCCGCAGGCGCCGGCCGACGGAGGCGTACCCCATTACGATTCCGAAAGCCTGTTCGCGAGCATCGAGGCCGCGTTCGGCGGCGCGCAGGCGCTGGCGGGCAAGCGCGTGTTGATCGTACGCGGCGACGGCGGGCGCGAATGGCTCGCCGACCGCCTCCGCGAGGCCGGCGCGGACGTCACGCTCGTCGCCGCATACCGGCGCGTCGTGCCGGAGCCGCGCGTCGGCGCGTGGGAGCGCGTGCACGCGCTGCTCGACGGCGAACCGCATGCGTGGCTCGTCACGAGCTCGGAAGGTGTGCGCAACCTGCACGAACTCGCGCGGGCGCACCTGAACGATGCCGAGATCGACGCGCTGAAGCATGCGCCGCTCGTCACGCCGCATCCGCGGATCGAGCAGACCGCGCGCGCATTGGGTTTTGATAGGATTACGCTGACCGGCGCGGGCGATGAGCGCATCGTCCGCGCGTTTCGAACGATGGCCGACGAGGCCGTCCAACCGGCGACAGCCGCACCGGTGACTAAACGCATGACAGATACCAACGATTCCAAAAGCGTCGCTTCCCAGCCGGCCGCGGCCTCCGCACCGCCGTCCCGTCCCGCCTATATGGCGTCCGAACCGCCCGCGCGCCGTGGCGGCAGCGCGGTGCTGTGGTTCGTCGTCGTCGTGCTCGGCTGCGCGGCGGGCGTCGGCGGCTACGCGCTGAACCGCAAGATCGACCGGCTCGACGGCACGTTCGTCACGCGCCAGAAGGCGCTCGACGCGCAGACAGCCGAAACGCGGATGAAGACCGAGCAGGCGCTGGCGAGCACGCACCAGGTCGACACGCAGCTCGCGCAGCTCGACGGCAAGCTCGCCGACGCGCAGAGCGCGCAGCAGGCGTTGCAGCAGCAATACCAGGACCTGTCGCGCAACCGCGATGCGTGGATGCTCGAGGAAGTCGACCAGATGCTGTCTAGCGCGAGCCAGCAGCTTCAGCTGACCGGCAACACGCAGCTCGCGCTGATCGCGCTGCAGAACGCCGACGCGCGCCTCGCGACCTCGCAGAGCGCGCAGGCCGTCACTGTGCGCAAGGCGCTCGCGCTGGACATCGAGAAGCTGAAGGCCGCACCGGCGGCCGATCTCACGGGCCTCGCGATCAAGCTCGACGATGCGATCGCGAAGATCGACGCGCTGCCGCTGTCCGGCGAGGCGATCGTCCCGCACGAAGTACCGAAGGCCGCGCCGGCCGATGCCGCGTCGTCGGCCGTGGCCGGCGAGCCGCGCTGGAAGGTGTGGTGGCACGACTTCTCGGCCGGTCTCGGCCAGCAGTTGAAGGGGCTCGTGCAGGTGCGCCGGATCGACAACGCGGACGCGATGCTCGCGTCACCCGACCAGGGCTACTTCGTGCGCGAGAACGTGAAGCTGCGCCTGCTGACCGCGCGCCTGTCGCTGCTCGCGCGCAACGACAGCGCGATGAAGGCCGACCTGCACGCCGCTCAGGCGTCGCTCGGGAAGTATTTCGACCAGGCATCGAAGGACACGCAGACCGTCGAGGATCTGCTCAAGCAGGTTGACGGCGCGTCGCTGACGGTCGCGGTGCCGAACCTGAACACGAGCCTGAACGCCGTTCAGCAGTTCAAGAGCCGGGGGTAACGATGACGCTTCGAGGAATCGTCTGGCTCGCGGTCCTGTTCGCGATCGCCGCTGCGCTCGCCACCGTTGGCCGTTTCGACGCGGGACAGGTGCTGCTCGTCTATCCGCCGTACCGGATCGACGTGTCGCTGAACCTGTTCGTGATCGCCATCGTCGTGCTGTTCATCGTCGTGTATGCGCTGCTGCGCATCGTGCGCAACATCTGGCGCATGCCGCAGCGGGTGGCCGCGTATCGCGCGCGTTCGCGCAACGAGAAGGCGCAGGCATCGCTGCGCGACGCGATCGCGAACCTGTACGCGGGCCGCTTCTCGCGCGCGGAGAAGGCCGCGCGTGAAGCGCTGTCGGTCGACGCGAACCAGGGTGCGGCGAGTCTCGTCGCGGCGACTGCCGCGCACCGGATGCACGAGTACACGCGTCGCGACGACTGGCTGTCGAAGGTCGACGCGCCCGAATGGCAGGACGCGCGGCTGCTCGCCGCTGCCGACATGCGCGCGGACGCGCGCGATGCCGACGGCGCGCTCGCCGCGCTGGCCGACCTGCAGGCGGGCGGCAAGCGTATCCATGCGCAGCAGGTCGCACTGCGCGCGCAGCAGCAGTTGAAGAACTGGGCCGAGGTGCTGAAGCTTGCGAAGGCGCTCGAGAAGCGCGAGGCGCTGCATCCGGCAGCCGCCGTGCGGCTGCGCCAGCAGGCTGCGGAAAACCTGCTGCGCGAACGCCGGCACGACCCGGATGCGCTGCTCGAGGTGTGGCAGTCGCTGTCGGCGGTCGAGCGCCAGTCGCCGCGTCTCGCCGATCTCGCGGCCGATCTCCTCGTTCCGCTCGAGCGTCGCAACGAAGCGCGCCGCATCGTCGAGGACGCGCTTGCGCACAACTGGGATGCCCGCCTGCTGCGCCGTTACCCGGATACGGCCGGCGCCGATGCGCTGCCGCTGATCCAGAAGGCGGAAGGGTGGAAGAAGGATCACCCGGAGGACGCCGACCTGCTGTTCGCGCTCGGCCGGCTGTGCCAGCAGCAGCAACTGTGGGGCAAGGCGCAGTCGTTCCTCGAATCGGCGCTGAAGCTCGCCGACAACGAGGCGCTGAAGGTGCGTGCGCATCGTGCGCTCGCGCGCCTGTTCGAGCATCTCGGCGAAACCGACAAGGCCGCAAAGCACTACCGCGAAAGCGCGCTTGCGATCACCGTGGTCTGACGCGGGCGGCGTGGCTGCCTGCTGCAGGCGGCTCGCGCAATCCGCGCAAAAAAGCCCCGAATGCCGGAAGGCCGTCGGGGCTTTTTTACGTCCAGGGTGAGCCTGGACGACACGTCATGCGCCGAGCTTGCGCAGCAGGTCGTCCTCGCTGGCGACGAACCACACCGACTGCCCGCGATTGGATTCGCGCACGAGTGCGCGGAACGCTTCGCTGCGCGAGAGCCAGTGCTCGATGTCGCCGACCACGCCGAGCCTCACGCCGTAGTTGACGAGCTTCTGCAGCACGGCGCCCGCGAGGCCGCTTTCGAGCCGATAGAAATCGTCGTGCAGCGCGTCCGCGGGCACCGCGACCCAGTCGGCTTCGTGCTCGTGCGCGAGGGCGACGAGGTCGAGCGCATCGCTTTCCCGCTGCACGAGGGCGGCGGAGGGATCGCGGAGCAACACGCGGCTGCCGGCGGCCTGGACGATTCGGTGGTGCATGTCGATGGATTCCGTCGATGCGAGAAACGCGAGCACGCTGTCGCGCTGCCCGCGGATGAAGTGGGGCTGCTCGGGAAGAAACAGGACCTGCGCGTGCGGCACGAGACGCGTCAGGCGATCACGCGTGTCTCGCGAATCGAGCATCACGTCGCGGCCGCCGACGATCGCCAGCGTGGGCGCCGACAGCGTGCGTAGCGTGTCGTCGGGGAACACGGGGATCGGTTCGATACGCGGGCGAAACCCGCGATCGACGGCGCGCATCAGCGCGAGCGTGTCACGCTCGGCCGGCGTCGACGCGGGCGGCAGACGGCCGAGCACGCGCCGTCGCACGCATGCGCGCCCGGCATCGCCGAGCAGCAACAGCGGCAGCGCCCACCACAGAAACGGCTTCTGCCGGCCGATGCCGGACGGGCAGAGCAGCGCGAGCCGCGTCACGCGTGCCGGCCGCCGCAACGTGAAGTCGAGCGCCGTTCGCGCGCCGAGCGAGATGCCGACGAACGCGGCGCGCGGCACCTGCAGGCCGTCCAGCACGTCGTCGAGCCACTGCGCATGCGCGTCGCCCGCGAGCGGCGGCCGCGACGGCGCGCTCGGTCCCGCTTCGCCGATCACGTCGATCGCGTAGAGCCGGAAGTGCGCCGACCATGCGGCCGCGTAGTGCTGCCAGCTCGCCGCCGTCGTCTGCGCGCCGTGGATCAGCACGACCGGCGGCGCGTGTTCGGGGCCGCAGGCGATCACGTGCGTCGCGCCATGGCGCGTCTGCACCGTGACGCGCCGATGCCCGGCCGGCCAGTGCGACAGCGCGGCTTCGTAAGCGGCACGAATGGCGCGTGCATGGTGCGGCGACCTGAAGATCGCGCTCATGTACCGCTTTGCTGCAGCAGCGCCTCGAGCGACGACATCAGCGCGGCCGTGTCGGCTGGCGTCGCGGCGACGATGATCTTGACCTGGCTCGCGGCGGGATCGAACGCGACGTCGATCCGCACGGGGTCGACGTACGACGTGCGCCCGGACGCCATCGCATGCAGCGATCGCGACAGGTACTGGTGCAGCGACTGCGACGCGTCCGGAATGTCGACGATGCTGGTGACGCGCACCGCACGCGACACGGGCGCGGCCGGTTCGGTTTGCGCGAACGCGGCGAGGTCGGTGTCGAGGATGCGGTAGGCGCGGCCGACCCGCGTTGCACGCAGCTTGCCCTCGCGAATGAAGCGCAGGACGGTCTTCGGGTGGAGGCGCAGGCGGGCGGCGGACTCTTCGACGGTATGGAGCATGATTGGCTCGTGGTGCTCAATATGTTACCTATTGTTCCATGAAATAAGGATCAATAGGGAATATTACGGAAATCATGGCATCAGCGTTAGCGGGATGCCGAGCCTGCATCGTCCGGGCGGCACCTGAGTGGAAGCGGAAACGCCCCGCTGGCCGGAGCGGTTCCGGCCAGCGGGGCGTTTTGGGGGCGGATCATCCGCCGGCAGGGGGGCGCCGATGCGCCCCGCATCATTTGTCGACCAGCCGCTTCGGTACCGACAGCGCGAGCAGCCCGCCGAGCACGAGGAACCCGGCGAGCATGACCATGCCCGAATCGTTGGCGCCCGTTGCCTGCTTGAGCCAGCCCATCATGTACGGGCTCAGGAAGCCGGCGAGGTTGCCGATCGAGTTGATCATCGCGATACCGGCCGCGGCCGCCGTGCCGCCGAGGAACGCGGTCGGCAGGCTCCAGAACAGCGGCAGCGTGGTCAGGATGCCGATCGTCGCGAGCGTGAGGCCGAGCATCGCGAGCGCGGTCTGGTGCGCCCAGATCACCGACAGCACGAGCCCGAGCGCGCCGATCGCGGCCGGAATCGCGACGTGCCAGCGGCGTTCGCGGTGCCGGTCCGCGCTGCGTGCGATCAGGATCATCGCGACCACCGCGGCCGCATACGGAATCGCCGACAGCAGGCCGATCATGAACGTGTCGGTTACGCCGGTGGCCTTGATGATCGTCGGCAGCCAGAAGCCGACGCCGTAGAGCCCCATCACGAATGAGAAATAGATCAGCGCCATCAGCCACACGCGCGGGCTCGACATCACGGCGCCGAGCGGCAGGTCTTCCTTGGTCGCTTCCTCCGCGTCGACGTTGCGGGTGAGCAGCGCCTTTTCCTCGTCGGTCAGCCACTTCGCCTTCGCGATTCGCTCGTCGAGCTTGAAGAACACGAGCACGCCGACCAGCACCGACGGGATGCCTTCGAGCAGGAACAGCCATTGCCAGCCGTGCCACCCGCTCATGCCGTCGAACGCCTTCAGGATGAAGCCCGAGAGCGGTCCGCCGATCACGCCGGACAACGCGACGGCCGTCATGAAGAACGTCGTCATCCGGCCGCGCCGGTGCGCGGGATACCAGTAGGTGAGGTAGAGGATCACGCCGGGGAAGAAGCCTGCCTCGGCGACGCCGAGCAGGAAGCGCATCACGTAGAACATCGCGGGCGTCGTGACGAACATCGTCAGGATCGAGATCACGCCCCACGTCGCCATGATGCGTGCGATCCACACGCGCGCGCCGACCTTGTGCAGGATGATGTTGCTCGGCACTTCGAAGAGGAAATAGCCGAAGAAGAAGATCCCGGCGCCGAGCCCGTAGACGGTGTCGCTGAGGTTCAGGTCGGTCGCCATCTGCAGCTTCGCGAACCCGACGTTCACACGGTCGAGATAGGCGACCACGTAGCACAGCAGCAGAAGCGGCACGAGCCGCCACGATACCTTGCGGTAGGTTGCTTCCTCGAATGCGCCGGACGAACCCGGCAGCGACTGCGTCGATGTTGCCATGTTGTCTCCTGGTTTTGTTGTTGACCGGAACCGGCGCATCGGCGGCCGATCCGGTTTCGTGCGAAGCAATGCGTGGATGTCGTGCCGGCCGGCGAGCCCGGGCGCGGCGCGACGGATGCGGCTAGATGCAGCGCCCGCCGTCGACTTCGAGGCAGACGCCCGTGATGAACTCGGCCTCGTCGGATGCCAGGTACAGTGCCGCGTTCGCGATGTCCTGCGGCGTCGAGAAGCGGCCGAGCGGGATCGTCGCGAGGAAGCGGCTGCGGTTCTCGGGGGTGTCCTCGCAGCCCATGAACTCGGTCATCAACGCGGTTTCGCCGAGCACGGGGTTGATGCAGTTCACGCGGATGCGGTCGGCACCGAGCTCGGCCGCGAGCGACTTGCTCGCGGTGATCATCGCGCCCTTCGTGCTGTTGTACCAGACGAGGCCCGGCCGCGGCCGCACGCCGGCCGTCGACGCGACGTTCACGAACACGCCGCCGCCCTGTTCGCGGAAGTACGGAACGAAGGTCTGCACGCACCAGAACAGGCTCTTCATGTTGACCGCGTACACGCGGTCGAATTCGGCCTCCGACACGTCGAGCACCGGCTTGTTGCGATGCGTGGTGCCCGCGTTGTTCACGACGATCTGCACCGCGTGGAAATCGTCGAGCGCGGCCTGCAGCAGCGCGTGCCAGTCGTCCTGCCGCGACACGTCGCCGGCCACCGCGATTGCCTTGCCGCCCGCGAGCGCGATCTCGCTCGCGACGCGCTCGGCTGCCGCGCCGTTCAGGTCGTTGACGACGACGTTCGCGCCTTCGCGCGCATACGTCTTCGCGATGCCTTCGCCGAACCCCGAGCCGCCGCCCGTGACGATTGCCGTCTTGCCGCTCAACCGCATGGTCTGTCTCCTGTGCTGGATATGAGTGTCGTCGTGCTTCGGCATGCGGCCGGTCGCTACCGGCCGCGTGTTCAACCGTGCCGGATCGCGATCGTTTTCAGCGCGGTGAAGCCGTACAGCGCCTCGAAGCCTTTCTCGCGGCCATGCCCTGAATGGCCGACACCGCCGAACGGCAGCTCGACGCCGCCGCCCGCGCCATAGTTGTTGATGAATACCTGGCCCGCCCGCAGGCGCCGGGCGAGACGCATCTGGCGTGCGCCGTCGCGCGTCCAGATGCCCGCGACGAGGCCGTACGGCGTGCCGTTCGCCAGCGCGACGGCTTCGTCTTCGTCGACGAACCGCATCGCGGCGAGCACGGGGCCGAACACTTCCTCCTGCGCGAGCCGGTGCGACGGCGGCACGTCGCGCAACAGCGCGGGTGCCTGGTAGAAGCCGCTTTCGGGCGCATCGGCGACGACCTGCCCGTGCGCGGCCATCGGAATGCCGTCGTGCTGCGCGTCGGACAGGAAATCCCACACGCGCTGCTGCTGCTTCGCGTTGATCAACGGGCCGCAGTCGAGATCGGCGCGGCTCGGGCCGACGCGCAGCCCGTTGAACGCGGTGGCGAGCCGCTCGACGAGCGGCTCGTACACCGCGCGCTCGATCAGCACGCGGCTGCCGGCCGAGCAGGTCTGCCCGCCGTTCTGCACGATCGCCGACACGAGCACGGGCAGCGCCGCTTCGAGATCGGCATCGGCGAACACGATCTGCGGCGACTTGCCGCCGAGTTCGAGCGTGACGGGTACGTGGTTCTCGGCCGCCATCTGCGTGACCAGCTTGCCGGTGGCCGGGGAACCGGTGAACGAGATGTGATCGATGCCGGGATGGCGCGCGAGCGCGGCACCCGCTTCATGGCCGTAGCCGGTGACGATGTTGAGCGCACCGGCCGGCAGCCCGGCCTCGGTGGCCAGCTCGGCGACGCGCAACAACGACAGGCACGCATCCTCGGCCGGCTTGACGACGCATGCGTTGCCGGCCGCGAGCGCGGCGCCGACGCTGCGCCCGAAGATCTGCATCGGGTAGTTCCACGGCACGATGTGGCCCGTGACGCCGTGCGGCTCGCGCACCGTCAGCACCGTGTAGCCTGCTTGATAGGGGAGGGTTTCGCCGTGCAGCTTGTCGGCGGCGCCCGCGTAGAACTCGAAGTAGCGCGCGAGCGCGGCGGCATCGGCGCGCGCCTGCTTCAGCGGCTTGCCGGTGTCGCGAGCCTCGATCGTCGCGAGTTCCTCGATGGAATCGGCCACGCGTGCCGACAGCCGCATCAGCACGCGGCCGCGCTCGGCGGCGCTTTTGGCGCCCCACGGGCCCGCGAATGCGTCGCGGGCCGCGGCGACCGCGCGCTCGATGTCGGGCGCCGTGCCGCGGGCGATCGTCGCGAACGGCTGGCCGTCGGAGGGATCGACGACCGCGATGGTTTCCAGTTGCGCAGGCAACGTCCATTCGCCCGCGATGAAGTGCTTCGCCTCTTCCATGCCTGCTCCTGTGGTTCGACGGCCGGACATCCGGAACGATTATCGCGCCGATCGTCATCCGGACGCCACCGGTCGATTGGCTATAATGGCGCATTCCTTTGGGGGACGCCTGCGGCGATGTATCGGCCGCGGCGCCCTGTCCCGAATTCCCATCGACCTACAGAGAGTGCTCATGAGCTTCAATCATGTTCCGGCCGGCAAGGACCTGCCGCAAGATTTCAACGTGATCATCGAGATTCCCGCGCAAAGCGACCCGGTGAAGTACGAGGCGGACAAGGAACTGGGCCTTCTCGTCGTCGACCGTTTCATCGGCACGGGCATGCGCTATCCGGTGAACTACGGCTACATCCCGCAGACGCTGTCGGGTGACGGCGATCCGGTCGACGTGCTGGTGATCACGCCGTTCCCGCTGCTGGCCGGCTCGATCGTGCGTTCGCGCGTGCTCGGCATGCTGCAGATGACCGACGAGTCGGGCGTCGACGCGAAGCTGGTCGCGGTGCCGCACGACAAGGTCTGCCCGATGACGGCCAACCTGAAGTCGATCGACGACGTGCCCGAGTACCTGAAGGACCAGATCAAGCACTTCTTCGAGCAATACAAGGCGCTCGAGAAGGGCAAGTGGGTGAAGGTCGAAGGCTGGGCCGGCATCGAAGCCGCGCACAAGGAAATCACCGACGGCGCAGCGAACTACAAGAAGTAGGCGACGTACCGGCCGATGGCCGGATCGTGCGAAACGCAAACCGCGCGTGTCTCCTCAGGAGGCCGCGCGGTTTTGTTTTGTGCGCGGTTTGGCGCCTGGGGTGGCCTTCTTGTGTGCGCGTGCGGGGGCTGGCGCGGGCAGGGCGGTAGCGTTCGGTGCGGTCCTCGCACGTTTCGCGCTCGTTGCACGGCGTGCGGCGGTGACGGGAGTCGCTGGGGTTTCGACTGTGTCGGTGGTGGCCTTTGTTGCCGATGCACGGTTGCGCGTCGGTGCGGAAACAACGTCGGTGCGTGGCTTTGCGACGGACTTGCCGCCGGCTACCGGCGCTTTCTGCTTCGGTGTGGCCTTCATGGACTTCGTGCCCGACTTGCCGCGCGACGCGGTCGTTTTCAACTTGGCAGCGTCGTCGGTCTTCGCACGCTTCGTGGCGGGCGTGGCCTTTGTCTTGGTGGGCGCCTGCACGGCTTGTCCGCGTTTCGCGGTCTTTGCGGACGCGGATGCTTTCCCGCCATTCCCGGCCTTCGCGGCTTTCTTGAGGGGCTTGTCCGTTTCGGCGGCCCGTGTCGCGATGTCGGCAGACTGCTCCTTGGCTTTTTTCCGCCCGCGCGTACCGGCCTTCAACCCGGCCGCATCGACGTTCCCGTCGATCGACGTCCCGGCCGGCAACACCGACTCGAGCGTTCGGATCCCGGCCGCCAGCTCGCGTTTCTGCGCGGCCGTGAGCCGCTTCACCCAGTACTCGGCACGCGATGCGATCGACCGGTCGGGCAGCGGAAACGACGCGAGCACCGTACGCGGCTTGCGCGAGCGCGTGTAGCGCGCGCCCTTGCCGGATGCATGCTCGTCGAAGCGCGCGGCAACGTCGGTCGTGATGCCCGTGTAGACGCTGTCGTCGGCGCATTCGATCAGATACAGAAACCAGGACATGGCAGGGCGGCGGGATGCGAAGCCGCCAGTGTCTCAGAAAACGCGTGCATCAACGCCAGCGGTCGCCGTGTCCGTCGCTCGAGCGGCTCGGCGTGCCGCCGCTACTCGGCGCTGCGCCTGAACGGATCGTGTTCACGCAACTCGTCGACGTACGCGTGGATATGCTCGGTCTCGCGTTCGAGAAAGCGCGCGACGGCGTCCGAGAACGCCGGGTGCGCGAGCCAGTGCGCGGAGTGCGTGACGGTCGGCAGGAAACCGCGCGCGAGTTTGTGTTCGCCCTGCGCGCCGCCTTCGAACGTATCGAGCCCGGCCTCGATGCAGAATTCGAGCAGCTGGTAGTACGCCGTTTCGAAATGCAGGCAGGGCACGTGCTCGAGTGCGCCCCAGTAGCGGCCGTACAGCGTGCCGCCGCCGTTTTCGCCGCGCCGGTAGACAGCGAGGGCGCTCGCGATCGGCTGGCCGTCGGCTTCCGCGATCACGAGCAGCAGGTTCTCGGGCATCGTCGCGCCGATCGTGCGGAAGAAATCGAGGTTCAGGTACGGGCTCGAATAGTGTTCGCGGTAGGTCTGCCGGTAGCAGCGCGAGAAGAAGCGCCAGTCGGCGTCGCTGATTTGATCGCCGGTCAGTCGCCGGAACGTCACACCCGCGTCGTGCACCTTGCGCCGCTCCGCACGGATGTTCTTGCGCTTCTTCTGCTCGAGCGTGCCGAGGAAATCGTCGAAGTGGCGGTAGCCGTCGTTGAGCCAGTGGAACTGCACGCCTTCACGCAGCATCATCCCCATCGATTCGAGGAGCGCGGCTTCGTCGCCGGTCGGAAACAGCACGTGCAGCGACGACACGTCGCTCTGCTCGGCGAACGCGAGCAGCGTGGCCGCGAGCCGGCGGCGCGCATCGTCGTCGGCCGCGAGCAGGCGCGTGCCCTGCACGGGTGTGAACGGCACCGCGCACAGCAGCTTCGGATAGTAGGGCAGGTCGTTGCGCTGATACGCGTCGGCCCACGCCCAGTCGAACACGTATTCGCCGTACGAATGCTGCTTCGCGTAGACAGGCGCGGCGGCCGCGAGGCGGCCGGTGCGCTCGTTGGTCAGCGTGACGAAGTGCGGCGACCAGCCGGTATCGTCGACCGCGCAGCGCGCGACGTGCAGCGCGTCGAGGAATTCGTGGCGCAGGAACGGCGTCGGCTGCGCGTCGCGGGCGAGCAGCGCGTTCCATTCGTCGGCCGGTACCTCCGCGGGGGACGACAGGATGCCCGTGCGATAATCGATGCGTTCGTGTTTCAAGCGTGAATCCGTACCGTTCTGTGTCGCCGGATGCGAAGGCCTGCGCGGCCCGCACCGGGACGATTTCGTCAGCCGTTCAGGGCGCGCCGCCGGGCTGCGCCGATCCCGCCATGAAGACCCGACTCGCTCTCGCCCAGATCAACGTCACCGTCGGCGATTTCGCCGGCAACGTCGCGCGGATCGTCGCGGCCGCGCGCGCCGCGCACAACGATGGTGCGCAGCTGATGGTCGCGCCTGAACTCGCGCTGTCCGGCTATCCGCCGGAAGACCTGCTGCTGCGCCCCGCGTTCTACGCGGCGGCGGCCGCTGCGCTCGACGCCCTGGCCGACGCGCTGAAGGCGTTCGACGGGCTCGCGGTGCTGGTAGGCCATCCGCTGCGCGGCGCGGGCGAAGGCGCGCCAGCCGTCGATGGTAATGCAAACCGCCCGATCGAGCGCGGTGTGCCGCCCACCGATACCTTCAACGCGGTATCGCTGATCGTCGGCGGCGAGATCACCGGCACCTACCGCAAGCAGGATCTGCCGAACGCCGAGGTGTTCGACGAGAAGCGCTACTTCGCGACGGACGCCGAGCCGCTCGTGTTCGAGCTGAACGGCGTGAAATACGGCGTGATCATCTGCGAGGATGCATGGCATGCGTCGGCCGCGCAGATCGCGAAGGCGGCCGGCGCGCAGGTGCTGCTGATCCCGAACGGCTCGCCGTATCACATGAACAAGGAAGCGGTGCGCTTCGACATCCTGCGCGCGCGGATTCGCGAAACCGGGCTGCCGATGGTGTACGTGAACCTCGTCGGCGGCCAGGACGAACTCGTGTTCGACGGCGGCTCGTTCGTGCTCGACGCGCAGGGCGCGCTCGTCGCGAAGATGCCGCAGTTCGACGAAGGCCATGCGATCGTCGAATTCGACGGCGCGCGGCCGCTGCCCGGCGCGATCGCGCCCGAGTTGTCGACGGACGCACAGGTGTACCGCGCGCTCGTGACGGGCGTGCGCGATTACATCGGCAAGAACGGCTTTCCCGGCGCGCTGATCGGGCTGTCGGGCGGCGTCGATTCGGCGCTGGTGCTCGCGGTCGCATGCGATGCGCTCGGGCCGGAGCGCGTGCGCGCGGTGATGATGCCGTCACGCTTCACGGCTGACATCTCGACCACCGATGCGGCGGAAATGGCGCGGCGCGTCGGCGTGCGCTACGACGAGATCGCGATCGCGCCGATGTTCGACGCATTCCGCGCATCGCTCGCCGGCGAGTTCGCGGGCCGCGCGGAAGACGCGACGGAAGAGAACATCCAGGCGCGCATCCGCGGCACGCTGCTGATGGCGCTGTCGAACAAGTTCGGCTCGATCGTGCTGACGACCGGCAACAAGAGCGAGATGGCGGTCGGCTACTGTACGCTGTACGGCGACATGGCGGGCGGGTTCGCGGTGATCAAGGACATCGCGAAGACGCTCGTGTACCGGCTCTGCCGCTATCGCAACGAAACGGCCGACTACGCACTGCGCGACGTGATCCCCGAGCGGATCCTCACGCGCGCGCCGTCGGCCGAGCTGCGCGAGAACCAGACCGACCAGGACAGCCTGCCGCCGTACGACGTGCTCGACGCGATCATGCGGATGTACATGGAAGAGGATCGGCCGCTCGCCGAGATCGTCGCGGCTGGTTATGCGCAGGCCGATGTCGAGCGCGTGACGCGGCTCATCAAGATCAACGAATACAAGCGCCGTCAGGCGCCGATCGGTATCCGCGTCACGCATCGCGCATTCGGGCGCGACTGGCGCTACCCGATCACGTCACGTTTTACCGAACGTCTCGATTGAGCCGGGCTGGGCCGCATGCGGCTCGCAGGCTTACAATCGGGATCGCGATTTTTCATCCAAACGAGCATTGGGGGACAACCACCATGAAACGCATCACCGCCATCATCAAGCCGTTCAAGCTGGACGAAGTCCGCGAAGCGCTCGCCGAAGTGGGTCTCACGGGCCTGACCGTGACGGAAGTGAAGGGCTTTGGCCGCCAGAAGGGGCATACCGAGCTGTATCGCGGCGCCGAATACGTCGTCGATTTCCTGCCGAAGATGAAGATCGAAGTGGTCGTCGCGGAAGCGCAGGTCGACCAGGTGATCGACGCTGTGATCGGTGCGGCGCGCACCGGCAAGATCGGCGACGGCAAGATCTTCGTGTCGGATGTCGAGCGCGTGATTCGCATCCGTACCGGCGAAGAGAACGAAGCGGCCGTCTGAGCGCCGCATTCGTCAGCGGGCCGTTTCAGGCCCCGCCAATAAAAAACGGTGCGATACCCGGTTGGGTACCGCACCGATACGCGCCTCTCGCAGCAGCGTGGAAAGTGTTGTCGAATCGTTCCTTGACGGCGCCTGATCAGAACAGGTGCTGGATACCGGCGTAGACGCCGGTCTGGCTGCCGCCCGGATTCGGGTTGCCCGTCGACACGGCCGTACCGGCGCCGTTGGCGTTCAGGCCGAAGTTGGCGTTCTTGCTGTTGCGCACCGTCGCGACCTGCAGGTCGAACAGCGTGCGCTTCGAGATGTTGTACGAACCGCCGACCGTGTAGATGTTCGCGTTGCCGCCGCCGTGGTTCGCGTTCACGTGGTACGCGGCCGCGATCAGCGCCGCTGCCGGCGTTGCCTGCCACGTCACGCCGCCCCAGACCTGCTGGGTGCCGGTGACGCCGGCGTTCACTGCCGGGCCGCCGCTGCCGTCCGCGCGCGAGGCCTGGTAGGCCGCCTGAACCTTGAACTGGCCGAGGAACACGTTCACGCCCGCGAAGTATTCACGCGAGTAGTTGAACACGTCCGAGAAGCGGCCGTTGCTGTCGCGCGTTTCGTCGTAGATACCGCGCAACTGGAACAGCGAGTTCGTGTAGGTAACCTGGGCGCCCATTGCGCGGCCCGGTTGGCCGGCCGTCGTGTTGCCGTTGAAGCTGGTCGAGTTCGAGAACGAGAACTGGCCGTAGAAGTCGAGGCCGTAGAACTGCGGCGACTGGTACGACACGTTGTTGCTGGTCTTGTTCCAGTTGCGGCCGCGCACCAGCGATGCCGTCGACCAGGCCGACTGGCCGAACGGGTCGAAGTCCCACACACCGTTGGCGATCGCGAGTTCGCGACCCAACAGCAGCGTACCGTAGCGGTCGTTGGAGATGCCGACCGTCGCATAACGATCCCAGATCGAGCCGCTGAAGCCGCCCGTCATCGTGTTGAACGCGCCTTCGAGGTGGAACAGGACCTTGTTGCCGCCGCCGATGTCCTCGGTGCCCTTCAAGCCCCACAGGCTCGTGCCCCAGTCACCGCTTTCCGCGCGCACTTGGTGGCCGTTTTGCAGGCCGTTCATGTACTCGATGCCGGCATCCAGGCGGCCGTACAGCGTGACGCTGCTCTGCGCGTGCGCCGTCACCACCCCAGCAGCCATCAGCGCGGCCGCGACCAAAGCTTTCTTCATCATCTCCTCCATACCCTGTCAAAAAGTCAACCCAGACTGCACGAGATGCCCGGAGCGCGAGCGCCGGGCAAAAGCGGGATAACCAGGGAGACCTCGTGCAGGGCCGGTAAGCGCAGCACGCGGGCAAGCAGACGGAAAACCGTTGAGCGGTCCCGCGCAGCCGGGTCGGCCTGCGGGGTCTCCTTGTAGTGTCGTGAAGCTAAACTACATTTCACGAACTTCGTTTTGCTACTTTGGTTACTAATTTAGCAAAAATACAATTTTGTGGCGATGGAAATCGTTGTTTGACTAACACCTGTCGTCAAATTGCCATGCAACACGGTGGGCAACAGGTGCGCCAAGGGTTTGCAATTAACGGAAAACCCTTGTCCCACAAGGGAGACACGACTTTCGCAAACAGGGGTCAAGGATTGCCACTATTGACGCTGCGGGGGGCGCGGGCGTAAGCGCCTGACATGAAGAATTGGTAAGTATTTCGTAATGAATGGTTGGCCACCGGACGTCGCCGGCCGGAGCCTGTAGCACCGGCCCGGCAACGCGCAACGCGATGCAACGGCGCGCTTCGGTCAGGCCGGCTCCGGCCTCGCTTCGAGCAACTGCGCGCGAATCCAGCGATGCGCGTCGGTGCGCGCATGCTTCGCGTGCGAGTAGACCTTCACGGTGTAGCGCGGGATCTCGAACGGCGCCGGAAAGATGCGGATCGGCGCCGCGTGCCGCAGCGCCTGCGCGGCACGGTTCGGCACGGTCATCAGCAGCGCGGATTCCGCGATCACGAACGGCGCGGCCAGCACGGTCGGCAACTGCACGGCGACTTGCCGCGCGAGGCCGAGCCGGTCGAGCACATGGTCGACGACGCCGCGCGACTCGTTCCATGGCGTGACGACCACGTGGCGTGCCGCCAGGTACTGGTCGAGCGTCAGCCGCCGGTGGATGTCCGGATGCGCGGCGCTCGCGATCACGACGTAGTCGTCGGAGAACCAGTCGAAGTCCTCGATGCCCGGCGCGTCGGCCGCCGATTCCTCGTGGTAGCCGAGCGCGAAATCGATGCGGCCGGCCGCGAGTTCGTCGACGGAAATCTTCCGGTCGGAATGCACGACGCGGATCCGCAACCGCGGCGCGACATGCTGGATGCGCGCGAGAAACGCGGGCAGCACCGCGAATGCCGTGTAGTCGGTCGCCGCGAACACGAACGTGCGGTCGCTTTGCGCGGGATCGAAGCGGCGCGCGCGGGCGAGCCCCTTCGACATCGCGTCGAGCGCGTCGCCGGCCCAGGTGGCGATGTCGTCGGCGCGCACGGTCGGCTGCATCTCGTTGCCGAGGCGCACGAACAGAGCATCGCCGATCGCGTCGCGCAGCCGTGCGAGCGCGTGGCTCAATGCGGACGGGCTCAACGCGAGCTCGTGCGCGGCCGCCGCGACCGACCGGTGGCGGTACAGCGCGTCGAACACGAGCAACAGGTTCAGGTCGAGACGGCGCAGGTCTGGATGCATCATGTTCAGGTCCGGATGAAGAAACTGCACTTCCTGCAGGCACCGCGTGAACGTAGCATGACGGTCTGATTGGCGCCAGCGCGGTTGCGCGGCGCCGCTTTCCGTTTCAAGTCCGGGCCGTAGGAGGGCTCATCCCGTGCAAATCGACATTCGTTCCGCCACCGTCGCCGACGTGCCGCTGATCCTGCGTTTCATTACCGAACTGGCCGTCTACGAGAAGGCGGAGCACGAAGTGGTCGCGACGCCCGCGTCGCTCGAGCGCAGCCTGTTCGGCGACGGATCGCCGGCGCGCGCGCTGATCTGCGAGGTCGACGGCGAGCCGGCCGGCTTCGCCGTGTATTTCTTCTCGTATTCGACGTGGCTCGCCCGGCAGGGGCTGTATCTCGAGGACCTGTACGTGTCGCCGCGTTTTCGCGGCGCGGGCGCCGGGCTGCGACTGCTGAAGGCGCTTGCGCGGATCGCGGTCGAGTCGGGCTGCGGGCGTTTCGAGTGGAGCGTGCTCGACTGGAACGAGCCGGCGATCCGCTTCTACGAAAGCGTCGGCGCGGCGCCGCAGAGCGAATGGGTGCGTTACCGGCTCGCGGGTGATGAGTTGCGCGCGTTTGCCGACAGCGCGCCGGTGAGCGCCGCATGAACGCCACGTAAACGCAAAACGGGCGCCGCGCGGCGAACCGCGGGCGCCCGCTCGTGCGGCGAGCGTTACTTGAGGCTGCCGGACAGGAACCCGCGCAGGCGTTCGCTCTTCGGGTGGGCAAACACCTCGGACGGCACGCCTTCTTCCTCGACGCGGCCCTGGTGCAGGAACATCACGTGGTTCGACACGTTGCGCGCGAAGCCCATCTCGTGCGTGACGACGATCATCGTGCGGCCTTCCTCGGCGAGCTTCTGCATCACCTTCAGCACTTCGCCCACCAGCTCCGGGTCGAGTGCCGACGTCGGTTCGTCGAACAGCATCACGTCCGGATGCATCGCCAGCGCGCGCGCAATCGCCACGCGCTGCTGCTGGCCGCCGGACAGGTGCGACGGATACTGCTTCTCGACGCGCGGTGCGAGGCCGACTTTCTCGAGATACGCGCGCGCGCGCTCCTCGGCTTCCTTCTTCGGGATGCCGAGCACGTTCACGGGCGCTTCCATCACGTTCTCGATCACGTTCATGTGCGACCAGAGATTGAAGTGCTGGAACACCATCGACAGCTTGGTACGCACGCGCTGCAGCTGCTTCGTATCGGCCGCGCGCAGCGCGCCCGACTTGTCGGGCGTCGTGCGCACTTCCTCGCCGTCGACGACGATGCGGCCCGCATTCGGCTGCTCGAGGAAGTTGATGCAGCGGAGCATCGTGCTCTTGCCGGAGCCGGACGAGCCGATCACGCTGATCACGTCGCCCGAGTTCGCCTTCAGCGACACGCCCTTGAGCACCTCGTTGTCGCCGTACCGCTTGTGCAGATCGTCGACGAAAAGCTTCTGAGTCTGGGAATTCATCAATAGTCCTGCGAAAACTTACTTGCCTTGCGGGCGCAGATACGCGAGCCAGCGACGCTCGGCCTGGCGGAACAGCCACACGAGCGTGAACGAGATCACGAGGTAGAGCAGGGCGGCGATGCCGAACGCATGGAACGACATGTAGGTCGCCGAGTTCACGTCGCGGGCGATTTTCAGGATGTCCGGCACGGTCGCGGTGAACGCGACGGTGGTCGCGTGCAGCATCAGGATCACTTCGTTGCTGTACAGCGGCAGCGCGCGGCGCAGCGCCGACGGCAGGATCACGCGGCGATACATCGTGAACGGCGTCATCCCGTACGCGCGCGCGGCTTCGATTTCGCCGTACGACGTCGCCTTGATCGCGCCCGCGAAGATCTCGGTGGTGTACGCGCAGGTGTTCAGCGTGAACGCGAGCAGCGTGCAGTGCATCCCGTCGCGGAAGAACGCGTCGAGCATCGGCGTGCCGCGCACGGCCTGCAGGCTGTAGAGGCCCGTGTAGCAGAGCAGCAGCTGCACGTAGAGCGGCGTGCCGCGGAACACGTACGTGTAGAGCCACACGGCGCTCGACAGCCACTTCTTCTTCGACACGCGCGCGACCGCGAGCGGCACCGACAGGCAGAAGCCGAGGCCGATCGACACGACCAGCAGCCACAGCGTGATCGCGACACCGGTGATGCGATAGCCGTCGGTGTAGAGATAGTTGCGCCAGTATTCTTGGATGAGTTCGATCATAGGTCAGCCTTGCGGACGCCGGTCGAGTAGCGCTTTTCGAGCCACATCAGCACGAAGTTCGAGATCGTCGTGATCGCGAGGTAGACGGCGCCCGCGATCAGCGTGAAGAAGAAGAACCGCAGCGTGCCCTTGCCGGCGTCCTGCGATGCCTTCACGACGTCGGCCAGGCCGATGATCGACACGAGCGCGGTCGACTTCACGAGCACCTGCCAGTTGTTGCCGATGCCCGGCAACGCGAAGCGCATCATCTGCGGGAACATGATCCGCGTGAACACCTGCCAGTTTGTCATCCCGTACGCGCTGCCGGCCTCGAGCTGGCCGCGCGGCACCGACAGGAACGCGCCGCGGAACGTCTCGGTGAAGTACGCGCCGTAGATGAAGCCGAGCACGAGCACGCCTGCGAGGAACGGATCGATGTCGATCTGGTCCCAGCCGAGCGCGTCGGTCGCCATGTTCAGCCAGATCTGCAGGCTGTAGAACAGCAGCAGCATCAGCACGAGGTCGGGTACGCCGCGGATCAGCGTGGTGTAGACGGTGCCGACGCCGCTCGTGAAGCGGTTGCGCGACAGCTTCGCGCCCGCGCCGAGCAGCCCCAGCAGGAACGACAGCGCAAGCGAAAGCACCGCCAGTTTGACGGTTTGCCAGGTGCCAGCGAGGATCAGCGGGCCGTAACCTTGTAGAAACATATGTGGTCCCTGGTGTGGTCCCTTAGGGCGCACGCGGTGCGCCGCGAAAGACGCGCCCGCCAAGCTGCGCGGAACGCCCCGTGCGTATCATGACCGTCCGCCCCGGCATCGGTGCCGGGCCAGCCCGTCGCGCGAGCGGCGGGCAAGGGGGCGGGCGGCGCGTGGTCGACTGCCTGTACTGCCCGGACACGGGGCCGCCCCCGCATCCGTTGTCTCTTCTTTTCGGCGCTCAGCGGGCCGAAGCCGAATAGACGCTGAACGCGAAATACTTGTGCGACAGCCGGTCGTACGTGCCGTCCTTGTGCATGTCGGCCAGCGCCTTGTTGATCTTGAGCTTCAGGTCCGTATCTTCCTTGCGCAGGCCGATCGCGGTGCCGTCGCCGATCGTCTTCGGATCCTTCACTTCCGGCCCGGCGAACGCGAAGCCCTTGCCGCGCGGCGTGCGCAGGAAGCCGTAGTCGGCCTGCAGTTCGTCCTGCAGCGTCGCGTCGAGGCGGCCCGAGCCGAGATCGGCATAGACCTGGTCCTGGTTCTGGTAAGGGATGATGGTCACGCCCTGCGGTTCCCAGTACGCCTTCGCGTAGGTTTCCTGCGTCGAGCCTTGCTCGACGCCGACGCGCTTGCCCTTCAGCGATGCGATCGTCGGCAGCAGCGGCGAGCCGGTCTTCGCGATCATGCGCGCCGGCGCGTCGTACACCTTGTCGGAGAAATCGATCTGCTCGCGGCGCTTGTCCGTGACCGTCAGCGACGACACGATGACGTCGTACTTCTTCGCCTTCAGCGCCGGGATGACCCCGTCGAGATCCTGCGCCACCCACACGCATTTCACGTTGATCCGCTTGCAGATTTCCTTGGTGAGATCGACGTCGAAACCGACGATCTCGCCGCTCGGCGCGGTCGACTCGAACGGCGGGTAGCTGGCATCGACGCCGATCCGCACGGTCTTCCACTCCTTCGCGAAGGCGCTGCCCGCCACGAGGGCGAGGGCGGCGCACAGGGCGGCCTTCTTCATTTCCATCCTTCTGTTGCTGACTTTCCGGGAGCGCTCGCGGCCGGTGGGACCGGGCGCCGCGGCGTATTCTAGACGGCCAAAATTCGCCGATCGGCGCTCTGGCGATGGCGCCGCCGGAAGGGCGAACGCCAAAAGGCCGGTATTTTACCCGAACGCGATATCCGGAAAACGGCAATCCGGTGCGATCGATCGATTCTTCGACGCATTGATCCGGCTGTTGCGCTAATCGTCGTATTCGCAATGCGCATTGCGTTGATTGCATCCGCAGGTGCAACGATGCGGTGCGCAGGCGGTGGATTGTGGCGCGATTGGCACACTCATACAGTGACGGCATGCCAGAACAACGCATCTCACGGAGTGCCCGTTCCATGTTCCAGATCCGCCGTGCCGCCGATCGCGACCAGCGCAGCCATGGCTGGCACGAATTTCTTCACAGCTTTCCTTGTGCGTCCGGCCGGAGCGGGGCGCCGGGCTTCGGCGCGTTGCGCGAACTGAACGAGGAATGCATCGCGCCGACCCGCGGCTACGGGATGCGGCCGTACCGGGATGCGGAAATCGTCACCTGCGTGCTCGGCGGCGCGCTCGCGCATCGCGACAGCCTCGGCAACGGGGCAATCGTGCGTGCGGGCGGCGTGCAGCGCGTGAGCGCCGGCACCGGCGTCATGCTGAGCGAAACCAATGCGTCGTGTGACCAGCCGTTGCGCCTGCTGCGGATCTGGCTCGCGCCGGCCGGGTCGGGCGGCCGGCCCGGCTACGTGCAGACGCGCTTTGCCGACGAGGAGAAGCGCGGGCGGCTGCGGCTCGTCGCGGCGCCGGACGGCGGCGGCGGCGCGCTGCCGCTCGGTGCGGACGCACGTATTTTCGCGGGGCTGATCGACGGCGACGAGGCGGCGGCATTCGATGTGCCGGCCGGGCGCCGCGCCTACGTGCACGTGGTGCGCGGCGACGTCGAGGTGAACGGCCGCGCGCTGGCCGCGGGTGACGGCGTGCGGATCGGCGGCGTGGACGCGGTGGCGTTCGCACGAGGCCGTGCGGCCGAGGTGCTGCTGTTCGACGTCGCCTGAAACGCAAAAGGGGACGCGGGCCGGTGCCCGCGTCCCCTTCGATGCCGCTCCGGGGAGCGGCCCGCCGGCTTACTGCGCCGGTGCCGACGCGGCCTTGGCCGCGCGATGCTGCTGCCAGCGCTCCTTCATCTTCTCGTGGCGCTGTTCCATCTTCGCGAACTGCTGCTTGAGCGCCGTGCTGACCGTGGTCTTCTGCTGGTCGTTCAGCCCGTTGTAGAACGTGAGCCACGCGGCGGACGTCTGCTCGCGCAGTTGCGCGTTCTGCTGCTCGGCCTGCTGGCGCGCGGCGTGCATTGCGCTCAGGTCGAGGATCGGCTGGTTCTGCTGCGCCTTGAACTGCTCGCGCATCTGCTCGTGGCTCTTGCGCATCGCCTCACGGTTCTGCTTCATCGTGTTGATGGCCGTCTGCCATTGCTGTTCCTGCGACGCGTTGAGCTTCAACTGGTCGTGCAGTTTCATGATCACGCCGAACGGGCCGCCGTCGTGCCCGCCGTGCATCTGGTGGGCGCCGGGGCCGCCCGGAGGCGGCATGTCGTTGGGCTGCGCGGCGTGCGCGGTGCCGAATGCGAGAGCGAGCACAGTGGCGGCCGCGATGGCCACGCGGGAAGTCTTCTTATACATTTCAGAAACTCCTTGTATCCAAAGGGTCCGGCGATGCGGTGCCGGGAAGGCCGTGTACCGCATCCGGTAAGACGCAGGTTAGCGAGGCAGGCCGCCGCCGGTGTTACGTGGGGAGGTGGTCGGGTTACCGCGCATTACAGTTCCCTTGCGCCGTAACCCGCAGTAACCCTTTCGTCCCTTTGTTTCGTTCTTTGACTCCGCCCTCGCGCGGTAAACTTCGAGCCATGACTACCCAGATCCTCATCGTCGACGACGACCAAGAACTCCGAGACCTGCTGCGCGACTATCTCGTGCGCCAGGGGATGGAAGTGTCCGTGCTGCACGACGCGGCGACGCTCGAGAAGCGTCTCGAGCGCGAGCGGCCCGACCTGATCGTGCTGGACCTGATGATGCCGGGCGTCGACGGCCTGACCGCGCTGCGCCAGTTGCGCGCGGCCGGCGACGACATCCCCGTGATCATGCTGACCGCGCGTGCGGACGACGTCGACCGCATCGTCGGGCTCGAGCTCGGCGCGGACGATTACCTCGGCAAGCCGTTCAACCCGCGCGAGCTGCTCGCGCGCGTGCAGGCCGTGCTGCGCCGCCGCCGCGCGACGCCGTCGGCGGCGGCGCCCGAACAGCGCGAGCCGTTCGGGTTCGGCCGCTTCGTGCTCGACTTCCAGGCGCGTACGCTGTCGGTCGACGGCAAGCCGGCCACGCTGTCGAGCAGCGAATTCGCGCTGCTGAAGATCTTCGTGAACCATGCGCTGCGCACGCTCACCCGCGAGCGGCTGCTCGAGCTGCTGCACGGGCCCGAGTACGACGGTACCGACCGCGGCATCGACGTGCAGGTGTGGCGCCTGCGCCGCATCCTCGAAACGGATCCGTCGACGCCGCGCTTCATCCAGACGGTTCGCGGGCGCGGCTACGTGTTCGTGCCCGACGGCGAGGCCCATGCGCAAACCCATTGATTCACTGTTCGGGCGGCTGGCGCTGCTCGTCGTCGGTGTCCTGCTCCTGTCGCACTTCGCGTGGTTTTTCGCGATGCGGCTCGAGCGCAGCCAGATGCAGACGCGCTACGCGGTCGAAGAGGCCGCGTTCCTGGTCGACGCCGTGCGCCAGCACGTCGAGCGCACGCCTGACCAGCCGTTGCCGTCGCGTGTGCGGCTCGTGACGCCGGGCAGCGCCGACGTGCCGAATGGCGACCCGTCGAGCCTGCCGGCGGCGCTCAAGCGGTTCCGCGACGACGTGAGCGAGCGGATGCCGCCCGGCACGCGCGTCGAGATCGGCGCGCCCGGCCATCCGCCGGTGCTGTGGGTGAAGGAGCCGACCGACCGCAACTGGATCGTGGTGCCGGTGCAGCCGCTGCGGCCGCCGCGCTCGCTCGACCGGATGCTGCTGTGGCTCGGCACGAT
Organism: Burkholderia sp. D-99; assembly: GCF_011605345.1. GTDB lineage: Bacteria > Pseudomonadota > Gammaproteobacteria > Burkholderiales > Burkholderiaceae > Burkholderia. Next base: position 206,329 of record NZ_JAAOXM010000007.1, on the reverse strand, counting down.
CTTCTCGGCCGGCGTGATCGCCGCGCTGTTCGCCGCCTGGCAGCTGCAGCAGCCGTTGCGTTCGCTGGCGCGTGCGGTCGCGCGCTTCGGCCGCGGCCAGCCGGTGCCGCCGCTGCGCGAGCGCGGCCCGCGCGAGCTGCGCCAGCTCACGCACGGCTTCAACCAGATGGTGGAACAGGTGTCGCAGGCCGAGAGCGACCGCGCGGTGATGCTGGCGGGCGTGGCGCACGACCTGCGCACGCCGCTTGCGCGGATGCGGCTGCGGGCGGAAATGATGGACGACGTCCGGTTGCGCGACGGCGTCGTGCGCGACGTCGATTCGATGTCGCACATCGTCGATCAATTTCTGGTGTTTGCACACGGCGGTTCCGATCGCAGCGAACCGGTGCCGGTCGATCAGGCGTGCGAGCGGATTGCACGCAGCTATCGCGCTGTCGCGCCGAACGCGCCGACGGTCCAGACCCGGCTCGACGCCGATCCGGGTTTCCGCCTGCCGACGGCGACGCTCGACCGGATCCTGTCGAACCTGCTGGACAACGCGCATGCGTACGGTGCGCCGCCCGTGTTCGTCGAGACGGCACGCACGCCGACCGGCTATGTGTTGTCGGTCAGCGACAGCGGTGGCGGGATCGCACCACGCGACCTCGCGGCGGCTACACGGCCGTTCGTGCGGCTCGACCCCGCGCGCGGCGGGAACGGCCACAGCGGGCTCGGGCTGGCGATCGTCGAGCGGCTCGTACTCAGGCTGGGCGGGGCGTGCGACATCGGCAACCGCCCCGAAGGCGGCCTGCGCGTCGCGATGACGTTTCCGTTCGAGGTCGTGCCGAAGGACGAACCTCACGCACAGGCCGCATAAGCGGCTGCGGCGCCAGCCCGGCCGGGCTGGCGCCGCGCGGCATCATTCGCCGAACAGCGTGCCGAGCGTCTCGGCCGCGTTGCTGTCGATGGTGTTGTAGGTCACGCTGGTGGCCTCGAAGATGTAGACGGTCGTATACCGGCCGAGGCGCTCCAGGATTTCTTCCTGCAGCGATTCAGGCACGACGTTCATGTTCAGGTACCACGCCGTCGACGACAGCCGTGTCTGGAACGACCCATACTCCTGCATCAATTCGTAGAACGCGTCGGCATCCTGATCGCGGCAGACGATCACCAAGTTTCCTGCCATTCCCTTTCCTCCCGCTCGTCGATCGATCCCCAGGGCCTGTTGACATCGGGAACGCGCATGCGTCGCCATCAGAACGGCCGCAACAGGCCCCGAGGGCCAGCCCTGATCATACCCGCTTAGTCGTATCCGGCTGGTGACGCCCGACATGGTTTGCGCGAGCGTGCAGCTGGCGGGTTCCCGGCCGGGCCGGATCACGGCATAATTCGGGCCTGCATGCCCGCCGAAGGACTGCGGCCGGGCTGCGCGTACCGCGCACCCGCCATCCGCCCATGCGCCAGGCACGATCCGTGCGCCGCCTGAGCCGTTCCCGGACGGTTGTACCTGAAATACAGGTTGGTGTAGTGTCGTGCCGTCGCGGCCCGACTCGTCCGGGGCGCGGCAGCGCATGCACGCACGGCGCATCGCGCTCGCGCGCGATCGTCAGTCAATCGAATTACCGCACCCGTGCGCTTTGCCATGAATCAACATCGACTGCCGGCTTCGTTCGGCCTTACCGGGGAGGGCGCCTGATGGACGTCGGATTCTTCAATCCGAACCGGACCGCCAACGCGTCCGCGTGGCGCGTTCTGCCGAACCGGTGGGACTTCATCGCGTTTCCGCTGATCATCTGCCTGCTTGCGATGGCAATCGTCGGCTTCCACGAAACGATGGCGCCGATCGGTGTCCTGCAGACGCAGAAGATCTCGCTCGACCCGTCGAACCTGCCCGAATACGCGTTGCGTACGACGCTGCGGATGCTCGCCGCGATGGTCGCGTCGCTTGCGTTCACGCTCGTCTACGGCACGCTTGCCGCCAAAAGCCGGCGTGCCGGCATGGTGCTGATCCCGATCCTCGACATCCTGCAGTCGGTGCCGGTGCTCGGCTTCATCTCGTTTACGGTCACGTTCTTCCTCGCGCTGTTCCCGAGCCGCGTGCTCGGCGCCGAGCTCGCGGCGATCTTCGCGATCTTCACGAGCCAGGCGTGGAACATGACGTTCAGCTTCTACCAGTCGCTGCGCACGGTGCCGCGCGATCTCGACGAAGTGTCGCGGAGCTTCCACCTGACGTCCTGGCAGCGCTTCTGGAAGCTCGAGGTGCCGTTCTCGATGCCGGGCCTGATCTGGAACATGATGATGTCGATGTCGGGCGGCTGGTTCTTCGTCGTCGCGTCGGAAGCGATCACCGTCGGCAACCAGACCATCACGCTGCCGGGGATCGGCGCGTATCTCGCGCAGGCGATCTCGGACAAGAACCTCGGCGCGATCGGCTGGGTGATCCTCACGATGACGGTCGTGATCCTCGCGTACGACCAGTTCCTGTTCCGCCCGCTCATCGCGTGGGCCGACAAGTTCCGGATGGAGAACACCGCGTCGGGCGATGCACCGCAATCCTGGCTGCTCGACCTCGTCCGCCGTACGCGCCTGATCCATCAGTTGCTCGTGCCGGCCGGCTGGTTCTTTGCAAAGGCCGCGCGGATTCCGCTGCGCCTGCCGCTGTCCGGCGCGATGCGCTTCACGCTGCCGAAAGTCGAGAAGAAGGCGTCGCGCACGGTCGACATCGCGTGGGCCATTCTCGTGCTGATCGGCACGGCCTATATCGTGTGGCGCGTCATCAGCTTCGTGTCGACCGGCGTGACGATGCCCGAGGTCGGCCATGTGGTCGTGCTCGGGCTCATCACGCTGCTGCGCGTGGTCGTGCTGATCGCGATTGCGTCGGTGATCTGGGTGCCGATCGGCGTGTGGATCGGGCTGCGCCCCCGGCTCGCCGAGAAACTGCAGCCGCTCGCGCAGTTCCTCGCCGCGTTCCCGGCCAACCTGCTGTTCCCGGCGTTCGTGATCGTGATCGCGCGCTTCCACCTGAACCCCGATATCTGGCTGTCGCCGCTGATCGTGCTCGGCACGCAGTGGTATATCCTGTTCAACGTGATCGCCGGTGCGACGTCCTACCCGAACGACTATCGCGAAGCGGCGACGAACTTCCGCATCCGTGGCTGGCAGTGGTGGCGGCAGGCGATCCTGCCCGGCATCTTCCCGTACTACGTGACCGGTGCCATTACGGCATCGGGCGGCGCGTGGAACGCGAGCATCGTGTCGGAAGCCGTGCAGTGGGGCAATACCAAGATCGAGGCGCATGGCCTCGGTGCCTATATCGCACAGACCACCGCCGCCGGCGATTTTCCGAAGATCATCCTGGGCATCGCCGTGATGTCCCTGTTCGTCACCCTGTTCAACCGCCTGCTGTGGCGTCCGCTGTATGCCTTCGCCGAAGCGAAGCTGCGGCTCGACTGAGACCGATTGAGAGCGAAACGCGATGCAAAATCCGAATGCTGTAAACGCCCCCGTCCAGACGAACCAGCCGCCGCGCCTCGGTGAGGAAATCCTGCGCGTCGATCACGTCTGTCGCGGCTTCAACAAGACGCAGGGCGAGCTGCTCGTGCTCGACGATGCGAACCTGTCGCTGCGCGAAGGCGAAATCGTCGGGCTGCTCGGCCGTTCCGGCTCGGGCAAGTCGACGCTGCTGCGCATCATTGCCGGCCTGATCGAGCCGACCGGCGGCGAAGTGACCTACCTCGGCAAGCCGCTGAGCGGCCCGGCCGAAGGCGTCGCGATGGTGTTCCAGACCTTCGCGCTGTTCCCGTGGCTCACCGTGCTGCAGAACGTGGAAGCCGGCCTCGAGGCGCTCGGCGTCGGCGCACGCGAGCGGCGCGAGCGTGCGCTCGCCGCGATCGACCTGATCGGTCTCGACGGTTTCGAAAACGCGTACCCGCGCGAGCTGTCGGGCGGCATGCGCCAGCGCGTCGGCTTTGCGCGTGCGCTCGTCGTCGATCCGACGATCCTGCTGATGGACGAGCCGTTTTCCGCGCTCGACGTGCTGACCGCCGAGACGCTGCGTACCGACCTGCTCGACCTGTGGACGCAGGGCCGCATGCCGATCAAGTCGGTGCTGATCGTCACGCACAACATCGAGGAAGCCGTGTTCATGTGCGACCGGATCCTCGTGCTGTCGTCGAACCCGGGCCGCGTGATCGCCGAGATCAAGGTGCCGTTCAAGCATCCGCGCAACCGGCTCGACCCGGCGTTCCGCAAGCTGGTCGACGACATCTACGCGAAGATGACGGCCCGCCAGACCGGCGAGGCGACGAAGAAGGGGCTGGAGCTCGGCAGCTGGCTGCCGCAGGTGTCGACCAACCTGATGGCCGGCCTGATCGAAACGCTCGCGATGGCGCCGTACCACGGCCGTGCGGACATGCCGGAAATCGCTCGCACGCTGCACCTCGAGGTCGACGACCTGTTCCCGATCGCCGAAGTGCTGCAATACCTCGGCTTCGCGGACGTGCGGGAAGGGGACGTGTTCCTGACGCCGCCGGGGCGCGTGTTCGCGGAATTCGGCACGCAGGAGCGCAAGCTGATGTTCGCGGATCACCTGCTGAAGCACGTGCCGCTGGCCGCGCGGATCAAGAAGGTGCTGAACGAGCGCCCCGGCCATCGCGCGCCGCGTGTGCGCTTCGAGCAGGAGCTGGAGGATTCCCTGTCGGACGGTGCCGCCGAGGAAACGCTCGACGCGGTGATCGACTGGGGTCGTTATGGCGAGATCTTCTCGTACAACGACCAGACCGAGATTTTCAGTCTCGAGGACGTCGAGTCCTGAAGCCGGCGGGGCATTCGGGCCCACATCGCCTGAATGCCGGTTTCGCGGTTTCATTCGACCGCTTCGTGTCGATGCGAGCGCGGCTTGTCCCTGGCGCCGGCGACGGGCGCCCGGTTCGTTGGCAGAGCAAAAGGCACTGAGTCCGTCGCGGCCGGGACGTTTGCCGGTGACGCGCATCGCCGATGCGCTGACAGGCTGGCAGGCAAGTGCCGGAGGCTGGTGCAACGAATCCTGTCGATTGCAGGGCCGATTCGATGCCTTCGAACCTCGTCAGCGATCCAAAAGGTGCCCATGAGCGAGAAGACGGGGCTGTATGCGGTCGCCGCGGAACAGTACGATCTGGTGCTTGTATCCGTTCTCGATTCTCCACGCCCACAAGTGTTTCGTGCTCAGGTCGAACACCTCTATTCCACTGGAAAGGGCATTGCACCGGACCATCTCGGGGCTGAGCTCGAGTTCGTCGGCGGTCCGCCGACCTGGGGTAACGTACCGCTGCAGGTCGGGGAGCGTGCCCTCATGTTCGTCAGCGCACGATCCGGGTCGTTCGGCGAGTATCCGTGGCGCGGACACATGGTTCTTGAGGAAATCGCGGGCGGAACGTACACCAGGTTGCACATTCCGGAGATGTGGCTGAGGGATGATTTGCCGGTCGACGTCAGGGCCGCGGCGAGTCCGCATCCGACGAGGCGGAATGCGTCGATCGTCCGGTTCAGCGTGCTGGAGCGCTACCTGAGCGATCTGATCGGGAAAGCCGTCCGCTGAGTCGGATCGATTTTCCGGAATCCGGACGATGCATTGTCCGCCGCGATCAAGGGCAGGGTGATGTGGCGTCCCGCGCGAAGTCCGGGGCAGCGGGGTCTGCCCGCATGATGCGCACGGCCTCCTTACTGCAAATTCCCCCACCGATCGACCGCCGGTTCCGCCGACGCCCACTTCCAGTGCGTGCCTTGCTGGCACGCGTTCGCGAAATACCAGTCGGCCTTGTCGCCGTCCTTCACCGAAAACGCGAATTCCTTGCACAACGCGAGTGCCGACGAGTACGCGCGCGCGACGCGCACCTCGCCTTCGCCGTTTTCCAGCGGCAGCGTGTTCTTCACCTTCCACGGCTTCACTTCGCCGACGGCCAGGCTGCCGACTACCTTCGCGATCGCGTCCTGCTGGTTCTGATGGAGCTGCTTCATCGTGCGGTTGACGGCTTCGTCGGTCGCGGCCTGCACGGCAATCCCGACGCCGATGCCGACCGCCGGGTTCGCGGTGACGAGGCCCGTCGCGGCGCCGGCAAGCGCGCCGCTCGCCGCGCCGACCGACCCGCAGCCCGACAGCGTGGCCGCCGCCGCGCAAAGCGCGCCGATGGCCGCGATACGGATTGCGACGCTCATTGCAGCGCGCCCCAGCGTTCGGTCGCCGGTTCCGCCGACGCCCATTTCCACGCGGGGCCGTCGCGGCAGATCGTGGCGACGTAGAACGCGGATTGCGCGGCCTTGTCGGCTTTCGCGGGCGTGTCGACGGCGAACACGATTTCCTTGCAGTCGAGCGGGCCGACACTGATCATCCGGCTGACCGTCACGCGGCCCTGCTCGTCGTCCTCGATCGGGAACGAGTGGTGCGTCGACCACGGCGCGACGCCGCCTACGTCGAGCGGGCCGGCTGCCTTCGCGATCTGTTCCTGTGTGTAACGGTGTGCGACGCGCTGCGTGTACTGGACGCCCGCACGCGCGCCGGCGACGGCGCCGAGGCCGATGCCCGTCGCCGCGGCGGCGTTGTTGGTGACCTTGGAGGCGATCGCGGCGCCCGCGATACCGGCGCCGGCTGTCGCGCCCTCGCTGTACAGCGAGTTGCAGCCGGACAGCAGTGCGGCCGTGGCGATCGCGGCCAGCACGATGCGCGCCGAGATGGCCCGGCGCGGCGATTCGAAACGAATGTTCATCCCTGAGTGCAAGTCCTGTCTGGGTGAGCGGCAACGCATGCGCGCCCTCATGCCGCGTCATTGTTTCGCAATTGTCATAGGAAAACTGCAAAGCTTTGACAAATCGCCGGACGGCATGCCGCGCGCGTGCGCGCGGCGCTATTGTCGGACACGTGGATCGTGCGGGGTCGAAACGTTACAAATTGAAGGTAATTGTTACTTTGGCGTGCAAGGAAGCGACCTAGACTTTTCAGTTATGGAATGTTTCTACGACGGCCTCGGGCCGCGCCGCACATGAGACACCCGGCCATGCGCCGTTCGAAACGGTTTTCGCCCCGGCCGCCCGATGCAGGCGCAGACCGCCCGCGTCCGCAGACCGACGCGCCATCGGCACCGCCTGCCGGCGCGCCCGGCGAGACGCCGTCCGACGGCGATCACAACCAGGGCGGCGCCCGCCCGGAAGGGCTCGACTATCAGCGGGATCTCGGTCAGGAGCAGGACGCCTGATGTCGTTGCCGCCGTATTCCGCCGCTGCCTTTCACACCTGCATTTCTCACGTCTGAATCGCCGCACGGTCGCCTTCGGGCAGCCGTGTCCGCCTTGGCGCGCGCCGTGCGCCAGCCAATCGAATCGAGGAGGGGAAGCCGCATGAGCAGATTGATCGTGGTATCGAACCGTGTCGCCGCCGGCGAGGACACGCGCCCGAGCGCCGGTGGCCTGGCGGTCGGCGTGATGGACGCGCTGAAGGAAACGGGCGGCGTCTGGTTCGGCTGGAATGGCGAGATCGTCGGCACACCCGACACCGGGCCCGCGATCCAGCGGGACGGCAACGTCACCTACGCGACGGTCGGGCTGACCCGGCGCGACTACGACCAGTATTACCGCGGCTTCTCGAACGCGACGCTGTGGCCGGTGTTCCATTACCGCGGCGATCTCGCACGCTTCGACCGCCAGGAGTACGCGGGTTATCTGCGCGTGAACGCGATGCTTGCGAAGCAGCTCGCCGCATTGCTGCGCCCCGACGACCTGATCTGGGTGCACGACTATCACCTGCTGCCGTTCGCGCATTACCTGCGCGAGCTCGGCGTGACGAACCCGATCGGCTTCTTCCTGCACATACCGTTTCCGTCGCCCGACATGCTGCGTCTCGTGCCGCCGCACGAGGAGCTCGTGAAGTTCATGTGCGCGTACGACGTCGCGGGCTTCCAGACCGAGGCCGACAAGCAGGCGTTTACCGATTACATCGAGCGGCGCGGGATCGGCGCGGCGAGCGACGACGGGATGCTGCATGCGCACGGTCGCGTCGTGAAGGTCGCCGCCTATCCGATCGGCGTCCATCCCGACGCGATCGCGCAGGCGGCCGTCCAGTACGGCGCGCGCAAGCCGGTGAAGATGCTGCGCGAGGCGCTCGACGGCCGCAAGCTGGTGATGAGCGTCGACCGCCTCGATTATTCGAAGGGGCTCGTCGAGCGCTTCCAGGCGTTCGAGCGGATGCTCGCGAACGCGCCGGGCTGGCAGGGGCGCGTGTCGCTCCTGCAGATCGCACCACCCACGCGTTCCGACGTGCAGACCTATCAGGACATTCGCGAAACGCTCGAAGGCGAGGCCGGCCGCATCAACGGCCGCTTCTCGCAGCTCGACTGGACACCGATCCAGTACCTGAACCGCAAGTACGAGCGCAACCTGCTGATGGCGTTCTTCCGGATGTCGCAGGTCGGCTACGTGACGCCGTTGCGCGACGGGATGAATCTCGTCGCGAAGGAGTACGTCGCGTCGCAGGATCCGGCCGATCCGGGCGTACTCGTGTTGTCGGAGTTCGCGGGCGCGGCGGCCGAACTGACCGGCGCGCTCCTCGTCAATCCGTACGACCTGTCGCAGATGGCCGAGGCGCTCGAGCGTGCGCTGTCGATGCCGCTCGCGGAGCGGCAGGCGCGTCATGAGGAAAACCTCGCGCGGCTGCGCGGGAACGACCTGTCGGTCTGGCGCGATACGTTCGTCGCCGACTTGCGCAGTGTCGCGGCCGCCGCGTCGGTCACGCGGCGCGCAGGCCGGCGGGCCGTGCATGCGTGAGATCGTACAGGGGCCCGGCGCGGAGGACGACGCGATCGACGACGCCACCCGCCGCTTCCTCGTCGTGACCGGTGGCCCGGGTTCGGGCAAGAGCACGTTGCTCGATGCGCTCGAGCACGCCGGTTACGCGCGCTCGCAGGAAGCCGGGCGCGGCGTGATCCGCGACCAGATGGCGATCGACGGTCAGGCGTTGCCGTGGCGCGACCCGGCCGCGTTTGCCGAGCTGATGCTGAGCTGGGAGATGCGCTCGTACGATCTCGCGCAGCATGCGCGCGGGCCCGTGTTCTTCGATCGTGGCGTGCCGGACGTGATCGGCTATCTGCGGCTGACGGGGCTGGCCGTGCCCGCGCATGCGGAGGCCGCGGCGCGCCGTTTCCGCTATCACCGGCGCGTGTTCATCGCGCCGCCGTGGCCGGACATCTATGCACAGGACACCGAGCGTCGGCAGGATTTCGCGGAAGCCTTGCGCACCTATGACGCGATGGTCGAGTGCTACACGTCATATGGCTACTGGCTGATCGAACTGCCGCGCGTGAGTGTGCAGGCGCGCATGCGTTTCGTGATGGATGCGCTCGACGCCGAATGACGCGCGGGGATCTGCGTGCGGCGTGCGGCGGTGTCAGGTCACCGCGTCCGGTCGCGGCGACGCGATGCGCAGCATGCTGACGATCGCGGCCACCGCCGCGAATGCCGCGGCGACATAGAGCGCAATCGTCGGCCCGCGATCGGGGACGAGCCCGAAAATCAACGCGACGAGCGCGGCGCCGAGCGTCTGGCCGGTCAGCCGCGCGGTGCTCAGCATGCCGCCCGCGCCACCGCTGCGTTCGCGCGGCGCCGACGACAGCATCGCGCGGTTGTTCGGCGACTGGAACAACCCGAAGCCTGCACCGCACAGCGCCATCCGCCACACGATGTCGACGGTGCCCGGGTGCGCGCCGATCGTCGCGAGCGACAGCAGCCCGGCCGCGAACAGTGCGAGCCCGATTCCGCCGAGGATGCCTGCCGAATAGCGATCCGACAGCACGCCCGCGAGCGGTGCGGCGAACACGATCACGAGCGGCCACGGCGTCATGTAGAGGCCCGTCTCGACCTGCGAGAAGCCGAGCGAGTTCTGCAGCCAGAACGGCAGCGCGACGAACGCGAGCATCTGCGACGTGAACGACGCCATCGACGTGTAGATCGACAGTGCGAACATCGGGATGCGCATCAGGTCGACGGGCAGTAGCGGCGCCGGTTGCGACAGCTGGCGCTTCACGAAGAAGTAGCCGACGACGAACGCGACGGCCAGCTCGGCCGCGACGTACGCATGGCCTTCACCGTGACCGAGCCCGTCGACCGCCGTGATCAGCAGCCCGAACACGCACGCGTTCATCAGTGCGCTCGGGAAATCGTACGGCGCATCGTGCAGCGGGTTGGATGGCAGCGCGCGCAGGCTGCCGATTACCGCGGCGATGCCGATCGGCACGTTGACCGCGAACAGCCACGGCCACGATGCGAACGACAGGATCGCGGATGCGACCGTCGGCCCGATCGCCGACGACAACGCCACCACCATCGCGTTGATCGACAGCCCGCGCCCGAGCATCGACGACGGATAGATCATCCGCACGAGCGCCGCGTTCACGCTCATGATGCCGGCCGCACCGAAACCCTGGATCACGCGCATCACGGCCAGCATCGGCAACGAGCCGGCGAGCGCGCAACCGAGCGACGCCGCGGTGAACAGCGCGAGCCCCGCGATATAGATGCGGCGATAGCCGATGCGCTCGCCGAGCGAAGCAAGCGGCAGCAGCGTGATCGTGACCGCGAGCTGGTACGCGTTGACGATCCAGATCGATCCGGCGTCGGACGCGTGCAGGTCGCGCGCGATCGTCGGCAGCGCGACGTTCGCGATGGCGCCATCGAGCACGGCGAGCGTGATGCCCAGTGCGACGCAGAGAATCGCCCAGTAGCGTTGTGGAAGCGGCAGGCCGATGTCGGCGTTCATGGCGGGAGCAAATGCGTGGTTGTCCGCGCGCCCGGTTGCCGGTTGCGTACACAACCATGCGCAAGGGTGGAGGCGGCGATGAGCGTCCCGGCCGGCGCAACTGCACCGGAGCGGGGCCGGTCGAGTGTATCACCGGGCCGCATGGCGCGACGCCGGCACTCAGCCTTCGAAGTCGAGGCCGCCGAGCCGCACGAGCGGGTCGGCCTGCGTGCGTGACAGGAGATCGATGTCGCGCGCGCCTTCCCATGCACCCAGCTTTTTCGGCAGTGCGGCCAGGTAGTGCTCGAAGCGCTGCCGGCCGTCCGGCTCCATCAGCCGCTCGATTTCGTCGGTGTCCCAGGTCAGTTCGAGGTTCAGCGGATGCTCGAAGCCGCTGACATGCTCGTGCGGCGCGCTGCGGATCTGCACGCGCGTCGGGTGCCCGTGGCCGCCATACGGGACGACGTCGGTCAGTACGTGATCGGTGAAGAAGGCGGCGATCGCGTGCGCGATGCGCGGGGCGAATTCGGTATCGAAACGGTGGGCGGTTTCGGGCTGCATGACGGCGTCTCCTGTATGCCGAAAATCGTAGCATGGCGGCACCGCATTTCGGTGTGCGTGATAGCGGTAATCGCGCGTTACCACTTGCTGCATCTATTACGGCCGCGTGCCGCCACAATGCATCGCATCCAGTACCACTTCGCGTGGGAGTCCATCATGAAAAAAATTGCCGCAGTGTGTGTCCTCGCCGGTTCGCTTGCCGTGGCGGGTCCGGCGTCTGCGCATGGTCACGACGGCGGTGCCGTCATCGGCGCATTGATCGGCGGCGCGGTGCTGGGCGCGATCGTGACGTCCGCGATGAATCCGCCCGTTGCCTATCAGGCGCCCGCGTACCAGGCACCGGCCTATCAGCCGCCGACGTACTACCAGGCCCCCGCGTACCAGCAGCCTGCCTATCCGACCTACCAGCAGGCGCAGTACCAGGACGACGGCCCGAACTATTGCTACGACCGCTACCAGCGCGCGTATGTGTGCGGTGCGCCCGTATCGGGCGGCTACGCGCAACCGGCCGGCTGGTAAGCGGGCGGATGCGTGACGCGTGAACGGCCGGCGCCGCCGGCGTTCGCTTCGCCGCACCGGACGACAAAAGGCCCTCGCTTCATGCGAGGGCCTTTGCCTTTTGTGCGGCCGTCCGTTCGTCTGCGTGACGCGCCGGCCGTCGGTGGGCCGTGCGCGGATACAAACGGTTGCAAATGCGCGTCAGTGACGATGGCCGCCGCCTCCGTCACCGCGCCCGCCGCCATCATTCCAGTCGCCGCGGCGTCCGCCGCGTCCCCAGCCATTGCCGCGGTTGCCACGATCGCCGTCCCAACGGTGGTAATCGCGCCGGCCGCGATCCCAGTCGCGCCCGCCGCCACCGCCCCAGATATTGACCGTGCCGTACACGGGGGACGGCGCGTATGCGTAGCCAGGATCGGAATAGTAGGGCTGCCCGTAGCCGTATCCGGCATCCGGGGCGACGACGCAGCCGGCCAGCAAGGTCGCGACGCCGGCGGCAGCAATGAGCTTCAGCATGATGTTCTCCGTTGGTTCCCCTATAAGTACCGCGCAAGGGGATTGCCAGCTGTTTGCAATTGTGTCGTCAAATTACAGCGCCGTAAGGTCGTGCGACGAAAGTGTTAGCATCCGGGGCTCATTTGTTTTTCAGGAGCACATCGATGAAATTCGCGATCCGGGCCGCGCTGGCCGCCTTCTGCGTGACGACTGCCGCCGCCTGCGTGGCCGGGCCTGCATCGGCGCCTGCCGTGCCGGCCGAGTCGATCAAGATGTTCCCGCAGGCAGCCGCCGGCCAGCAGCGCGTCGTGATCGCGCTGCCCGCGCTCGAGAACGAAGGCGATGCGCGCGTCGAGCTGATGATCGGCAAGACGTTGCAGACCGACTGCAACCAGCAGTGGTTCGGCGGCGAGCTGAGCGCCGAGGACGTGAAGGGCTGGGGCTATACGTACTACCAGCTCACCGACGTGAAGGGGCCGGCATCGACGCTGATGGCGTGCCCGGGGCAGGCGCCGCAGCAACGGTTCGTGCAGGTACGCGGCGATGGTCAGCTGCTGCGCTACAACAGCCGCCTGCCGCTCGTCGTCTACGTGCCGGACGGTTTCGAGGTGCGCTATCGCGTGTGGCATGCGTCGAAGGACGTGCAGCACGCTGCAAAGCAGTAACCTGCCGGCGCGGCCGCGTGCGGCTGCAATCGGCGTTCTGCTACTACGCGCCGCCCGTACCGACGAGCGCTGGCCATGCAGCTAGTGCAGCCATCGCGACGGCCTCCAGGTCGCGACGGCTCGCACCGTCGCGCGCCTGGATCGACATGCCCTGCTGGACCGTCACGTAGTACCGCGCGATCGCGTCGAGGTTTGCCTGTTTTGCGATCTCGCCGGTCGCGACACCTTGCCTGAGGCGCTCGCGCAGACTCTCGACCGTGCCCTCGCGCATCGCGATCAGCGTTTGCCGAACCGTATCGGAACGCTCGGCCGGGTGCAGCGCCGACAGCACGACCAGGCAGCCGGCCGGCTTCGACCGCCGCGTGAACACGCGTGCGGTATCCATCAGGTAGTTCCGCACGGCGTCGTGCGCGCTGCCGGCCTGCTCGACGCCACCCCAGATTTCCTTTCCTTCCGTTGCGCGGTAGTGATCGAGCGCCTGCCGGAACAACGCTTCCTTGCTGCCGAACGCCGCATACAGGCTCGGCGATGCGATGCCCATCGCGGCCGTCAGGTCGGTCATCGACGCGCCTTCGTAGCCGAGGCGCCAGAACACCTCCATCGCGCGTTCCAGCGCCGCTTCCTTGTCGAAGCTTCTCGGTCGGCCTCGTTCAGCCATTGCGTCCGTTCCTTCGTCGATATCTGTATCGATCGATAAAATAAATCAATTGACTGTGCCGCGCAACTTCGCACATTCTGTGTTGGTCATTACATAAATGAGGAAAGGAACCGACATGAACCGACTTCAGGGCAAGCGTGCACTCATCACGGGCGGCAGCCGCGGCATCGGTGCGGCGATCGCGAAACGGCTGGCGGCCGATGGCGCGGACGTCGCGATTACCTACGAGAAATCGTCCGAGCGGGCGCAGGCCGTCGTTGCCGGCATCGAGGCGTTGGGCCGACGCGCCGTCGCGATCCAGGCCGACAGCGCCGATCCGGTGGCCGTGCGCGACGCGGTCGATCGTGCCGCCGAGGCGCTCGGCGGTCTCGACATCCTCGTCAACAACGCGGGGATTTTCCGGGCCGGCACGCTGGGGGACCTCACGCTCGACGATATCGACGCGACGTTGAACGTGAACGTGCGCGCAGTGATCGTCGCGTCGCAGGCGGCGGCGCGGCATCTCGGCGAGGGCGGGCGCATCGTGTCGACCGGCAGTTGCCTCGCGACGCGCGTGCCCGATGCGGGGATGAGCCTCTATGCGGCGAGCAAGGCCGCGCTGATCGGCTGGACGCAGGGGCTCGCGCGCGATCTGGGCCCGCGCGGCATCACGGTCAATATCGTGCATCCGGGGTCGACGGATACCGACATGAACCCGGCCGACGGCGAACATGCCGGTGCACAGCGTTCGCGGATGGCGATTCCGCAGTACGGCAAGGCCGACGACGTCGCGGCGCTTGTCGCGTTCGTCGTCGGGCCGGAAGGGCGGTCGATCAACGGGACCGGGTTGACGATCGATGGTGGTGCGAACGCGTGATTGTTGGCGCCCGGTGTGAGTTGACCGGGCGGCGTTGCGTTCGCTATCGGCAGCCGAGCCGTTGATGCTCAGCTTCGAGATCGGCCCGTTTGTCGTAAGCGCGCAGTTCGTTGCGCGGCTTGCCGTCCGGGCCCATCCCGCGCACGACCTTCTGGCCGCGGTCGGGGGTGTGCGTCACGGCGTCGATGCCTGCGGCGAGTTCACGGCAGCGTGAGTCGGGGGAGGGGTTTTCCGGGCGCGGTGCCGCTGCGTTCGTGATGTTGGCGATGCCGGGGCTGACATAGCGCTGCTTCGCGGGCGCGGTGATGGTGTCGGCTGCGTTCGCCGTGCCGGTCATCGCTGAAAGCGCGGCGAGTGCCGCGATCGCTCGAATCATTGCGGGAGTCCGGATGCTTGGGAAGGTTCGGAATTCTACGCAATCTCTGGTGCAGGGACGCGGCGATTGGATGGGATGCGATTGAGTGTCGCAGGTGACGCCGGTGGATGAATGTCCCGCAATCCGTGTGCGGTGCGCCAGGCAGTGCACACGCGGCAGTGCATGCGGAAAGCAAGAAGCCCGCTTGCTTTCGCGGAGCGGGCTTCGGTATTGGTTGCGGGGGTAGGATTTGAACCTACGACCTTCGGGTTATGAGCCCGACGAGCTGCCAGACTGCTCCACCCCGCGGCGCGAAGTGTACTCGGGCTGATGTGGAGAGTCAAACGATCTTTGATTTGCGTCGAATGGAAGCCGCGGTTCACCTTCACCGGGTGCGACGATCTGGCGTGTGAGTTGACTGCTGGTGCTTGCCGGTCTGCCTCGACGTCAGGCGATTTTCGTCGCCGTCGTTGCGGTACTTGAGCGTGGGAAAGTGGATGAAACCATGAGGATGGCTGGTCCCCCGACAGAATTCATATCGCTCGGCTGGATGCGCCGTTTGGGCGACGATGTTCCGTAAATACCAACAAAAATACCAACAGGCGCATCGGCGTTGGCTCGACCAGTTGAAGGCCGGCGCTGTGCGAAACGTTGCTGTGCCGCCAGAAGAAAAAATATCTGGAGATTTGGAGATAGACAGTCATTTCGGCTTGTGAGCCTTGTCTGGTAAGGCTGCGGTTATCTCCAAGTCTATCTCCAAAGTACACATTTTCTTGGAGATAACTTTGGAGACAGGCGGATTTAGCAGGTGCGTTCGTATGACTGCTCGCAAACTTTCGCTCCGTCTGGAGCGCTCCGCGCAAAAGAACTCCCCCCGCCGCCGCTTGCCCGGCCGGCGACAGCAATCGAGCGTGGTGAACGATAGGGATGGGGCGCCCACTGTCTCAAGCTAGAATATCGAGACAAGACGAACGATCAGCACGGGGTAGGGCAATGCAGAGCTTTTGCGATTACTACGGTATCGATCCTGATGTATTCGAGGCGTCAGGTGCGCTGGATCCCGTATTCGGTGTTGATACTAGGCTCTTCATCGATCCGTGCCTGCTCAAGCATACGGATACTCCTGAGCTAGTCCACAGTTACGATCGCGTGTCCGAGCATTTTGCAGACGTTCTCAAGATCGTCTCGAATATCGGAGCCGAGGGGGACGTTTTCTGGCGTGCCGCCGATCAGAGGCTTACTTTTCCGGAAGTGCATGGGTTGTGCATCGGATATGCCACTAACGGGAAAACCGGGAGTGGGATGGGGGCGGGGCTTCGAAAGCCTTTGCTTGCAACGGTAAAGAAGATCATCGATGCGGGCGTGAAAGATCCAGCACTGTTCGAGCTGGTCGGCGCATTCGAGGACAATATTGGCCCAGACAGAATCAGCGACATGGTCGCCCGAATCATCCTTGATGATCTTGTTAAGTTCACCCAGCGTGTATGTAGCGATTGCGGAATTCCAATGGAACCGCTGGTCGTGTCAAAGGGGGTGCCGAAAGAGGATATGCCGCTGAATCCAATTACTGGAAAGGCGGTTATCTTGGTTCCTCTGGATATATTGCGAGATCTTCCAATAGCGGAAACGTATGGCGACATTTCTCGAATTGCCTATGAGAATAAGCTGCTCCGGGATGAGCTAAATGCGATCATCGGTGATTCGTGGCGAAAGGCGACTCTCTCTGATCAGAAGGAGGTCCTGCGAAATTCGTTCATTAAATATCCGGATATTCTGTTGGAGGTTCTCGGGGCGTATCACAAGGCCGGTAGGAGTTTGTACGATTTCAAGGATGACCCAGCCGGCGAGACTCGCTGGTATCGAGCTTCTAAGGAATTCTCTGCGGCATATCCACTAGAGCTTACGCTTGAAGCGCCTGCTGATACGGATCGCGTCTTTGCGGTGGTGCGGAAGATCTGTCAGCATTTCCGAGAGCTGATTGAGGATAATCAGCTTTGCAAGCTTCTTTATAATAAAGATGGAACCCGAAAACATGAGTCGGCGGCTCAACTGGTGTTTTTCGGAATAGCATCCGCATATTGCCGCGCCAACGGTCTTGAGCTATCCCCAGAGAGTGACGGTGGGCGTGGTCCGGTGGACTTTAAGCTAAGCAGTGGTTTTGATGGCCGGGTATTGGTTGAGGTGAAGCTGACTAGTAATTCTCAGCTATTCCATGGATTTGAGAAGCAACTCCCGATATACCAAAAGGCCGAGAAAGCGACAAAGGGAGTGTATCTGGTCATCGATAACGGAGGTGCCTCTGACGATCGAATGGCTGCATTCCGTAATCTGGTTATGTCTGCGGGAAAGGATGCGCCAGAGGTTATTATCGTTGATGGTGTCCCGCGGCCTTCTGCCAGTAAAGCTGATGAATAATCGGCGGTTGCTCAATTGTCGTTAAAATCGAGGCGGGTCTTGCCGATTCGGTGAAAAGTAACTTTGGCCGTCACTGCTCTACGTCGCATCCCGTACACGCATGATCGTCTGACGGCTCGTTTCATATCGTTTGGCAAGTGCGGCCACAGACGCGCCTTCGCCGAGTAAGTGACGCACTTCGTTTTGTTGTTGCTTCGTTAGCGCGGCCGGTCGACCCATAGTTTTCCCTTCTGCTCTTGCCCGCGCGATCCCGGATTGGGTGCGCTCGATCAACAGGTCACGTTCAAATTCAGCGACGGCGTTCAATACCTGCATCGTCATGCGGCCGGCAGCGCTGGTCAGATCGACTCCTCCGAGTGCAAGGCAGTGAATCCGGATGCCTCGTTCTGCCAGCATCTCGACCGTCGCGCGAACATCCATTGCGTTACGGCCAAGGCGATCGAGCTTCGTAACGATCAGAACGTCGCCTTCCTCCATCTTAAGTAGCAGCTCGGAAAACCCCGGTTGCTGGTGCGCGCTTACGCTTCCAGAAATGCTTTCCGTAACGACGCGGCGCTTGTCGACCGAAAAGCCTGCCACCTCGATCTCGCGAAGTTGGTTGGCCGCAGTCTGATCGGTCGTGCTTACTCGGGCGTATGCGAAGGTTCGGGACATGCCGTTCTCTATGTACGAAATGGATGTCCGAATCATAGCCTATGTCCGAAAGTAACGAAACCTTATTTTCGGACATAGCTTCGCGATAGTGTCCAAAAGGGTTCGGTTTCGGACATATGGCTGGGTTGGCGGTAGATGGTCGTTCGATCGGCCGCCTGGGCGAAAGGGAACACGCAGTTGGTCGAACGCCAACAATCGTGACCAACGGATAGACGTCACGCCGGTTGAGTTGGACCGGTCAATTCGATCCCGTAGTGCTGCCGGGCCGCGTCGATAAACTGGACGTCTGAGTCAGCAGCTATTCTTCGGCTTCCAGCCGGGTCACCGGGTAGAAACACGAAGCCCACTTTACCTGCGTAGAAATAGATAGCTGTCGCCCGAGGGTCCTCGTTTGCGGCAAGAAACGTATAGCCGGTCAGCCCTTCTTCGGTCGACCGTCCCACGTACACCGATTGCAAATACTCCAGTTCCCCAGAGATTCGAGCATTTACCACTCTGGTAACTGCGTCGGTTACGGAGCCGACCGTTTCGACGGATTTCCTATGACACAGCCTTTCCAATGCATCCGCCGCGACCGCGAACCATCGCTCGCCATCCATCGGCTCGAATGGCTCCGTTATGAATGAGCCGTCCGGCTGTTGCACCATGCGTATCTTCGGCCCGGCATACGCACCCAACAGTGCGCTTAACTGGCGGTAGCCTTCTGCGTCGCCAATGTAGGCTCGTTCGGCATTTCGTATGCCGTCCTCCAACGTCACTTTGTCAAGCATCGGGCCATTGTCCAGCAGTCGCAGAATTAGAAAGTCTGCGCGCTGGGCTTCCGGTATCTCAGTTGCGCGTCGTTGGTACATCTCCAAAAGACATCTCGGGACGTCAACGTTTGGGTGCGTTTCAGTCTCTGCTTTCAGTTCCGCAATGAGGTCGCAGGCTAAGCTGGGATCACCAGCGAACGCGACCGCTAGACGGCCGGACAGTATGTGAACCTTCAATGTATGACGTGCGCCGTTGAACGGGCCCCCATCACCCCGCAATGTGACGGGCGAGCTTAGAAGGGTGTCGGCGATCAAGAAGCCTATTTCTCTTGTGGCGTGTCCAATGATCAAAGTCATCGTTGTCTCTCCGTCTTATTCGGGGCCCGACGTGACGCTGCCGCTCAAGCATAACCGGTAGGCTGCGACGGCATAGGTAGAGGCTGGCGGCTTCGAACTCAGTGCGCGGAATTATCGGCGTGGTAACTCGTGAGAAAATGCTTGCCGTCGAGCCTAGGGCGGCCACCCGAAAACCGGACACCTTCACCGGCTGGCTCGGCGTTCTTCGTGAAGGTCCACGCGAAGGGTGGATATGAGAAAGTCGCGCAACCTCGTGCACGAGGAAATAGATCCCGACGAAGAGCCGGTATCAGCGAACGAGCTGACCGCGTTTGTCGATCGCGGCCCGTCAGCGAAAATCAAACAAGTCTCCGATCATTTTCTGCATCTCGATCAGGTCGACAGGGATAGTCCTGCGGCACAGGCCGCCGCTGTTCAGCTAATCAAGGCGGAGTATGAGCGGTGGGAGCGCGAGCATTTTCAGATGGAGCGCCTAGATTTGCTTCGGGCCCGACGGCTTGCATCGAGCGATTCATTGCCGTATCCGCTGGAACAGAATGCGGGGCACGTTGCACGCCTAAGCGGCGGGAAGTACGACCGGGCGGAATGGATGTACGCCTTGTATTTGCGTGGAGTGGCGGAGGCAAGGCGGCGAGCGCGCGCTGGCGGAGACTTGTCCGACCTACCGAAGCCGGACAAGGCCGTCGCTGCGCAGATTCGAAAGCTATGGCCGGACATGGAGCGCGCGATTGAATTTGCTGTTTCTGCTGATGTCAGCAGCATCCAGCGCGAACAGCGGATTTATGCTTTCGTCCATTGCGGCAGCACTCATGCCTTTACCGCTACGCTCGAACTTCTGCATCGGCGCTTGAAGACCGCTTCCGCGAAACTGGCGGCAGAGGCGGTGCGCCGCGAGACGCGAAAGCGAGACGGATCTGTTGGCCGGGATGCCAATGTCGCGAAGGGTGCGGCAACGCGTGCACTGGTCAAGACCGAAGTCGCGCGCTATCGCAATCGTGGGGTCCAGATTGGAATCGACGAGCGAAAAGCTATCGCAGTGAAGCTGGGAATCTCTGAGCGTCACGTGCGCCGGGTGATAGAACAACTTGCAGACGACGATTGAGGGACGGACATTTCAGTGTGAAAGTGCAGGACATTCCTGCAATCCGGACATTCCACTTTAAAAGGTGCTGATCGCACGGCGATAGTCGCTCCCGTTACTGTCACTCAGGGAGCACAAATGTCCGCAAACAACGCATTCGCAACGCAAGCTCCGGCCACTCTGCCGCTTGATGGTCTTTCCAAATGGCGCGATCTGCGTCGATCAATTTGCCTGTCTCGTGAGACTGTTCGCAAGCGCGAACAGGAGGGGAAGTTTCCGCGCTCGATCCGCTTGACTCAGAGGTGTACGGTTTGGAACAACCGCGAAATCCATCGCTATCTCGCTGATCCGCTGAACTATCGCGCTGCCGATGCCGTGAATGAAGTGACGGAGGGCGTGTGATGACGAGCGCAACGAACGCGCGAGCGATGGCGCGTGACACCAAAAAACAGGCCGACGCGGAGTTCTACGATTGTGAACTCTCCCGCCTGCACGAACTGTTCAGCGACGTGCTCCAGTGTACGGAGCAGGGTGTGCGGCGCGATGCTGCATGCATGATCGTTACCGCTGCGGGCGTCTTCGAGCGCGACGCGGTTCGGATGCCGACGCGCGCTAAGCATGCCGTCCGGCTGCTGAAGGAGGCGATTTTCATGCTAGATCCGAAGGTGTCGGCATGAGTGTTTGCCAAGTTACTTTGCCATGCCAGCGCACGGCGGGCATGGCCCCGCTTTCTCTGGACCGTTCTGCGCCGGATTTGCACGTCGCGACGGCACGCAGTATTCTATGCATGTCGCCGACACAGAAGCGACCGGGTTTGGAAGCCCGATTGTTCCAAGGCGGACGACCGCCGCAGTGCGGTTTTTTTACGTCCGTGTGCCTTCGCGCGCCTCTACGATCAATGGGTGGGCGACGGTGGGGAGGCTTCGGCCTGCCGGTTCCCTTGGACGCCGGTCTTCCAACCCTGCTGTCTGCCCGCCCACCCCATTTGGAAGTGGGGAGCGGGTTCAACCCGTCCAAGGAGGTCGCATTCAATGCGCCAGTCCACGCACGCCCGTACCGGGCAGCAATCCCACCTCATTCAATCCATCGTCCGCGCAGCGCTGCGCGATGCGGCAACCGCCAGCACGTATCAGGACGCGCTCGATGCAACCGGTGCGGCATTGGCCGCAATCGCCGCGCTCGTTCGTGCGGAGGTGCGTCATGGCTGAGCTGCGCTGCAAGATCGGCGATCTGGCGATCGTCACGAAATGCGATGCTCGCGCTCGCATCGGCATGCTGGTTGAGGTGGCATCGGCTTGTCCGACGCCCGATCACGATTGGCGCGTGCGGATCTTGGGCGGCCCCGTCTCGGGGCGCAGCGTCTACGGTCGGCGGTCCGGCGATTTCACGCACGCAGCCGTCCACGACTGGAACCTCACGCCGATTCGCGGCGAAGCGGAGCTGGATTGCGCGATCGATGTCGGGCAACTCCTCGCGTCGATTCTGGAGGTGCGCCATGTCTAAATACCGCCTGCCGAACGAAGTCACGATGATCGCCATGTGCGCGGCGCACCAGTTCGCCCAACTCGAAGCCCTGTTCGATGCTGTCCGTTCGCATCTTGCGGAGGGCACTTACGAGCGCGCGCTCGTCGACATGGGGCAAAGCGTTGCGAGCCGGTACTCCGCCGAAATGCGCCGCACCGCGCAGCCGGAGGTGTGCCATGACTGACCAGCGCATCCGAACCGCGGTTGTCGACGGATTCGACAACGCACCGCCGTTGGATACGGGTGCACCGATCGAGCTGCAATTCGCCGTGGACCTGGGCGCGATCTGCGCCGACGCATGGCTCGACCTGAAAGGCGACGTGCGGCTGCACGACTACGCGGCACATCAAGCCGCAGCGTTCGCGCGCGGCATTGAAGCCGCCATGCAGGACGCAGGCGACGTCGACGCGCACCGCGTGACGATCAGCCGCCAAGCGTTCGCGGCCGGCCTGATGGGGCGCGTACAACAGCACCTGTTCGCGGCCCTCGGGCTCGTCACGCGCGAACCGCGCACGACGCACTGAGGGGCGGTCATGGCAAAGACGAACAAGAACGCCGTGCAATCGCTCGCTTCGCACTTCGTGGCCGAGGTGAACCGGCCCGACCGCAACCGTATCGGCACGCGGATCAGTGACGCCATGGAGCTGCTGGACAGCCTGCATTGGGCGGCCGACAAGGCCATGTCCGATGACGACTACTGGCTTGTGCTGAGCCTGTTCCGCGCGTCCCTGCCGTCGATCGGCGCGGCGCTGGAGGCGGCAAACGACGCCCTTGGCGAGTCGCGGCTCGGCCGCTACGTCTACAGCAACGACGTCACGGCCGGCGGGGCGGTTCTGTCGGTGCCTCGCGCGACCGGCTAACGCTCCGCCGCTAGGCATCGCCGCATCATTCAATTCTTCGCGCGTCGGGTAGCTGCTTGCCCGATATGGACTACTAATCGGCAAGCCGACCGACGCGCGTCCAGTAGGAACCTATGAGTAACGCACCCATGTCCGAATTCGAGCGGGCGAGAGTCGCGCTCGGCTATCTCCCGCCTGACGACCGCGACACGTGGAGTCAGGTGGGGATGGCGCTCAAGGCCGAGTTTGGCGAGGAGGGCTTCGCCCTCTGGAACGAATGGAGCCAAGGCGCGCAGAACTACAACGGCAAGGACGCGCGCGATGTGTGGAAGTCGTTCAAGGGCGGCAAGATCACCATCAACACGCTGTTTCACCTCGCCAAGCGTGGCGGCTTCGATCCGCGTGCGCATCGAGCGAAGCCGGTCGATCCAGCGGAGCGCGAGCGACAGAAAGCCGAGCGCACGGCCCGTGAAGCGGCCGAGCTGGCGGAGCTGACCGAGAAACAGCAAACCGCGTCGGCGCTCGCTGAGTCGATCTGGTCGGCGGCCGAGCCTGCGTCGGCCGATCACCCGTATCTCGTTCGCAAGCGCATCCCGGTCGACGCGCTGCGCGTCTATCGCGGCGGCTTGTGCATCGGCACGGCCGCATGCGACGGCGCCCTCGTCATCCCCGCCCGTGACGCGGAAGGCAAGCTGTGGACGCTGGAGTTCGTCCTCACGGACGGCCAGAAACGCTATCTGCCGAACGGCCGCAAGGCGGGCTGCTTCTCGTTGATCGGCGGCCCGCTATCTTCCACGCCGTCCACGCTGCTGCTTGGCGAGGGTTACGCGACGTGCGCGACGCTCGCGGCCGCGACGGGCTATCCGGCCGCCGTCGCGTTCGACGCCGGCAACCTGCATGCGGTCGCGACGGCGCTGCGCGGCCAGTATCCGGACGCCCGCATTGTCGTGTGCGCCGACGACGACCACACGACGAAGGGCAATCCGGGCGTGACGAAGGCCCGCGCGGCGGCCGACGCTGTCGCCGGCATCGTCGCCGTGCCCGACTTCGGCTCGAACCGCCCAGCGGCCGGCACCGACTTCAACGACCTGGCTGCGCACCTTGGCCCGGATGCGGTGGCCGCCGCCGTGCGCGCTGCGCTCGCGCCGGCCGGCTCGGCTGACGCCAGCAAGGGCAAGGCCGCTCCAGCCGCCGCGAAGCCCGCCAAGCGCCCCAAAACGGCCCGCGCGCAGGACGGCAAGTCGCGGTTCGTCGTCGACGACAAGGGCGTGTGGTTTCACGGCTTCAACAATCAGGGCGACCCGCTCCCGCCGCATTGGGTCAGCACGCGTATCGACGTGATCGCGGAGACGCGAAACGAGATGAACAGCGAGTGGGGCTACCTGCTCGAATTCACGGACCGCGACGGCATCCTGAAACGATGGGCGGTGCCGGCCGGCCTCTTTGCCGGCGACGGCACGGAGCTGCGCCGCATGCTGCTCGATATGGGCGTGAAGCTCGGCGTGACGCAGATCGCCCGCACGCAGATCGCGAACTATGTGCAGATGGCGCAGCCGGACGAGCGTGTGCGCTGCGTGCCGCGTGTCGGCTGGCATCACGGCGCGTTCGTGCTGCCCGATCGCGTCATCGGCACCGGCAAAGAGGCGTTGATCTATCAGGCCGACACGCCCATCCAGAGCCAGTTCAAGGAGCGCGGCACGCTGGAGGGCTGGCGACGGGAGGTCGCGGCCTACTGCGTTGGCAATAGCCGGCTGCTGTTCTGCGTCGCTACCGCCTTCGCTGGTCCGCTGCTGCACTTCTCCGGGCTTCAGTCGGGCGGTTTTCACTTGCTCGGCACGACGTCCAAGGGCAAGTCGACCGGCGGCGTCATCGCCGCGTCCGTGTTCGGCTCGCCGGACTACGTGCGGAGCTGGAAGGCAACCGACAACGCCCTCGAAGCGGTCGCCACTCAGCATAGCGATGCGCTGCTGATTCTCGACGAAATCGGACAGGTCGAGCCGCGCTTGGTCGGCGATGTGATCTACATGCTTGCGAACGAGTCGGGCAAGGCCCGTGCGTCGCGTAGCGGCTCGGCAAAGCCGGTTCTCACGTGGCGGCTGCTGTTCCTGTCGAACGGCGAAAAGAGCGTGTCCGCGCTGATGGCCGAGGGCAACAAGCCGATGAAAGGCGGGATCGAGGTGCGCTTGCCCGCGATCCCGGCCGAGGTCGGCGAAATGGGCGTCGTGGAGAAGCTGCACGGCTTCCCGACGCCGGCCGCGCTGATCGAGCATCTAGAGCGGCACGCAGGCATGCACTACGGCACGGCCGGCCCCGCGTTCATCGAGTGGGCCTCGTCGCAGGCCGGCGAGCTGGCCGAGCATCTGCGCATGCGCGTCGACGAGCTGGTCGGGCAATGGGTGCCGGACGGTTCGCATTCGCAGGTTGCACGCGTTGCTAAGCGGTTCTGCCTTGTTGCGGTAGCCGGCGAGCTGGCGACGGCCCACGGGCTGACCGGCTGGCCGCAGGGCGAAGCGGTCGAGGCCGCGCGTCGTTGCTTCGAAGGCTGGCTCGAACTACGCGGCGGCACCGGCAACTCGGACGAGGCGGAAGCCGTCCGGCAGGTGCTGCACTTCCTCGTCGCACACGGCGACAACCGTTTCGTGTGGATGAACCGGGCGCAGGACGACCATCGGCCGAACGCGCCGCACCGTGCGGGCTGGAAACGACTCGTGAAACAGGACAAGAGCAGCATCGCGATTGAGTCGAATCAAGCCTATTACGCGGAGTTCGGCGACAAGATGAGCGCCGAAGATGCGGAGTGCGTCGAGACGGAATATCTGATCGAGTCGACCGTGTTCCGTAAGGACGTGTGCGCCGGCTTCGATCACAAGATGGTCGCGAACGCCCTGATAAAGCGTGGCGTGCTGAGGCCCCGCACCGACGGCTATCCGTACCGACGTGAGCACATTCCGGGACATGGCCCGGCCATGGTCTACCGCGTGCTGCCGTCCATCTTCACGCTTGAGCTGTGAAATGCACCGTCGCCGTCCGGTAGGGCGGTGGCGGGCATTCCTTTGCGCGGCATTTTTCGCCCGTGCGTCAAAGTTACTTTGAGCGATCTGCTCCAGACGGAACCGGGCCGACGGTTGCCGCGAATCTTGCCGTAACCGTAACAATCCAGCTCGGTTTATCTCCAGTATCTCCAGCGTTCTCCAAATCGTTTGGAGACACGCGAAGCCTTACCCCATAAGGCTTTGCGGCCGATTCGGGCGTTTATCTCCAACTCTCCAACTCGTTTTGCACTGAGCGGACAGGCAGCGAGCGTCTGCGTCGACCGCGAAGCTAGACGGGGCGTGGCTCTCCGGGATTCGAGGGGTGTCGGTAACGCGTTTTTGAGGGGGGGTGTCCGCGATGCGCCCCGATCGGGCATTGTTGCGCCGGCCGCAAGTGTCGGGGCGGCCGGAAAGCGGGGGACCCTGCGTCTAGGGCAAAGACGCGGGGGCTCACACCCGCGTGTTTTTCCTACTCCCGGCGCGCCTAAGGGGGGTCATATTCATACCGAAATACCGGTGGCCGGCAGTGCCGTGTCATTTCTGAAAAATCGGTGGGAGGTGCGCGGCAAGGGGGGGCATAACCATGCAGGGAAGATCAAGAGACGGAACGCCGGCCTTCCGCTGCCCCGGACTGATCGGGCTTTCGAGAACGCACATTGGTGATGCAACAGAGTTCGGTCACTCGGCGACTCGTAGATACTTTTGGAAACGGCTACTATGCGTCTTCGTTCGCAGTCAACTCGAAAATAACATGCTAAAGGGGCGTCAAATGAGCACGGAAGTACGCGATTACGTTTCTGTTTCCGAAAAGCTAAAGAGCTTCGGGGTTTCTCTTCCTAGTGGACTTGTACTTTTGCCGGGAAATCTTGCGACGGCCACATCTATTGATGACCTTCGGCAGCAAGTGGAATCTGACACAGTGCGGACGCTGCTGAAGGCGAACAACATTGCCTATGCCGAGATTTTTGACGAGGACGATCAGCCGCCGTATTTACAACAGTACAGTTTTGAGTGGTTCGGCCCAACCCTGTTTGTATCGGCCGGCCTGCTCTCGCAGGATCCCAACGTCCTATCCGTAGCTCTGGGAGTCATCACGAACTACCTCTATGACCTGTTCAAAGGTACCAATGAGGGCAAGGCTTCGCTTGATGTGGTCGTACAGCACGCAGACGGTTCGTGCAAATCGGTCCGCTACAGTGGCCCGCCCGACGGCTTGTCTAAGGTCGCCGAAATCGTAAAGGAGTTGGGAGGGCAGTAATGAGCGTGCCACTCGTGGAGCAACAGGTGAGGATGACCCTCACGCAGTTGGTCGATTACTTCAACGCTGGTATCGAGAAAGCGGAAGTTTTTCTATGTCTCGCGAGGTCGAGCAAGCTGCAACTGGAACAGTGCTTAGCTCTCGATTTGCTCTCGCATAACGCGACACGTGCCAAGCACGAGGCAGTTCGCCGTGTCGATGAAAATGCTGCGAACCTCTTCTTGGGTTTCGAGTGCGCCATAGGGGCGATACGGTCCGAGTTGATGATGTGGATTCTGCTAAAGCGGGACATGCCGAATGAAGCATGGGATCGCCTTGTGGCGGCTCAGATGGGATGCTTGGATGCAACTCGCGCGCATAGCGGCTTTGCGGACTGCGCGCGACGCCTGAAGAATTTGGAGCAACTTGAAGGTCAAATTTTCCCGCCACAGGTATTCCTGAGCGCAGGATTTGTTGCGAATAGATTGGACTGTTCTATCTGTGGCGAGCGCTATTCAAAGTGCGAGCATCTGCGCGGAAGGCCTTATATGGGGCAATTCTGCGAGGTAGTTCACCGCAAACCGAGAGGTGACCACGTTGCCATGGTCAAAACTCCGGCGGATAAGCGTTGTCGCGTTGTTTCGTTCAAGACCAAAGATGGTCATCGAGATAAGCTCTCTTGGGAAATTACGCCCTACGGGGACGGCGAAGTGTTCAAAGAGGATGACGCTCTTGAAGTACAGTCGATCTTCCTTAGCACGGATCGCTATCCGTACATGGTGCCTACGGAGAGGATTCTCGGCACACTAGCCGGCTGACGCGATAGGGATTACCTCCGCGCCTGTCTTGAGGCGGTCGAGATGATCGCCCCATACCTGCATCATTCGCCGACGTTCCGGCAGGTATTCAGCGTGGACGTACGCGGCTGTCACTTGATTGCGTTCGGCGTGCGCCATCTGGCGCTCGACGACGTCCCGGCCAAAGCCGAGTTCACGGAGAGCCGTAGCCGCCAGCCCGCGAAAGCCGTGCCCGGTCATCCTGGATTTGTAGCCCATGCGATAGAGCGCGTAGAGCATGGTGTTGTTCGAGATGTGACTCCGGCCTTGCACGCTGTAGAACACGAATCGATGCTGGCCGTTGAGCGCGCGGAGCTGAGCGAGCACGTCGAGTGCCTGCCGCGATAGCGGCACGATGTGCGGGTCGCGCATCTTCATGCGTTCCGGCGGCACGCGCCATTCTGCGGCGGCCTCGTCAAATTCTGACCACTCCGCACGGATCATTTCCGTTGTCCGTACGAAGGTCAGTGCCATCAGGCGAAGCGCGAGCCGCGTGACTAGGTCGCCTTGGTAAGCGTCGATGTCGCGCATGAGCTGCGGAATCTCCGTCGCTTTCACGCGGGCCATGTGCTGTACGCCCGGACCTTTCTTCAACACCGTCTGCGCGTCGATGTCGGCCGCCGGATTCCTGGAGCATCGCCCGGTCATGATTCCGTACTGGAAGACCGCGCGAGAGCGCTGGAGGATTCGCTTCGCCGTCTCGCGCACCCCGCGCGCTTCGACCTCACGCACGATGCTGAGCATCTGCGGCGAATCGATCTCCGCGATCGGGCGAGGGCCGATCTTCGGGAACACGTCGACCTCAAGCGAATTCAGCACCTTCTCCGCGTAGCCGTCGCTCCAGCCCGGGCGCTGGGAGTCGAACCACTCGCGGGCTACCGCTTCGAATGAGTTGGCCGCGGCGATCTCGGCGGCCCGTCTTGCGTCCTTCTTCGCCTCGCCCGGATCGATGCCGGCCGCGATCTGCTCGCGGGCCTCGTCGCGCTTCTTCCGTGCCGTCGCAAGCGTGACGGCCGGATAGACGCCGAGGGCGAGCGTCTTCTGCTTGCCAAGGAAGCGATAGGACAAACGCCAGTACTTCGCGCCGTTCGGTTGGACGAGCAAGAACATCCCGTTGCCGTCCGTCAGTTTGTATGGTGCCGCGCTGGCCTTCGCGTTCCGCACCTGTATGTCAGTGAGAGGCATTGTTGGTATCTGTGTTGTTGGTATCTGCTGATACCAACAAAAATACCAACACTTTCGCTGGCTGTCACTGAGCAACCTTGGGTAACGATAGGAGCTAGAGCGCCGCCAGACGGGCTTGAGCGGGGGATTTCTTGTGAATCTTGGGGGAGGTTTGGGGCATGGCTGGTCCCCCCGACAGGAATCGAACCTGTATCTAGCGCTTAGGAGGCGCTTGTTCTATCCATTGAACTACGGGGAGAGCCATGTCCGGGTGATCGCACGAAACAACGCGAACCGGAGGCAGTGTGGACAGCGCGCAGAGTATAACAAACGCGCGGCGCGTCGGCGGGGCGGAATGCACACCGACGCGCGCGATCGCGCAATCAACCGCGATCAGAACATCGCGAAATCAGAAATCGACGACAACAAAATCGTCCTTGCCCACGTCGCACAGCGGGCAGCGCCAGTCGGCGGGAATGTCGGCGAAACGGGTGCCGGGTGCGATGCCTTCGTCGGGCAGTCCTTCCGCTTCGTTGTAGACCCACCCGCAAATCAGGCAGACCCAGCTCTGGTATTCGGTTACTTCGCTCATGTGGTGCTCGGGAAAAATGGAAATCCGGTGATGCCGTCCGCGACCTGGCCGGCGGACGAAAGGCGCAATGGTACCGGAATTTCGCCGAACGCCTGCGCAACGTCGTTTTAAACGTACGCATCGCGAACAATGCAACCGAAACGCATATGCCGTACGTGCGGTGTATGCTTCCCGGGCTGTCCAACCATAAGGAGAATGCGATGCTGAACAGAAAGTGGATCGCGAGTGCGGTATGCGTGGCGGCGATGGCCGTGTCGACGGTCGCGCGGGCCGAGGCGCGCGTGTATTTCGAAGCGCCGAGCGACGGCGCGACGGTGTCGAACCCGGTGCACGTGAAGTTCGGGCTCGAAGGGATGGAGCTTCGGCCTGCCGGCGACATGACGCCGGATACCGGCCATCATCACCTGCTGATCGACGGCCGGCCGATTCCGAAGGGCGACGTGATTCCCGCGAGCGAACGTTCGCTGCACTTCGGCAAGGCGCAGACCGAAACCGACATCAAGCTGCCGCCCGGCCAGCACACGCTGACGCTGCAGTTCGGCGACGGTGCGCACCGCTCGTACGGTCCCGAAATGAGCTCGACCATCTCCGTCAACGTCAAGTAAGCACGTATACCCGCAAGGGCGGCCAGGCCGTCCTCGTGACGGAGTGCGCCCGCGCCGGCGGGCTCGGGTGCCCGCCGCCCGCGCGCGGCACCCGACCTCCGGCAACCGCCGCGCGCGACCGGTCTTGCACCTTATCCGTCCGGCCATACCGGTGCCGGCGCCCGCGCCCGGTACAATGGGCGCTTCCGATTCCTCTCTTCGCCGTCTCCCCATGTCGCTCTATTCCATTACCGGCGCGCAGCTCGCGTTCGGTCACGTCGCGTTGCTCGATCACGCGGATTTCTCGCTGGAAGCCGGCGAGCGCGTCGGCTTGATCGGCCGCAACGGCGCGGGCAAGTCGTCGCTGCTGAAGATCGTCGCCGGGCTCGCGAAGCCCGACGACGGGCTGGTCACGCGCCAGCAGGAGCTCGTGACCGTCTATGTGCCGCAGGAGCCTGAATTCGAACCGGGCGCGACGGTGTTCGATGCAGTCGCATCGGGGCTCGCACACACGCGCGAACTGCTCGAAGAATACGATTCGATCGCGCACCGCCTCGCAGATATACCCGAAGGCGCCGAACACGATGCGCTGCTCGCGCGGATGAACGCGCTGCAGTCGTCGCTCGACGCGCACGACGCGTGGAGCTGGCGCACGCGCGTGTCGATGACGCTCGCGCAGATCGGCCTGGCGGACGTCGACGCGCCCGTCGACGCGCTGTCGGGCGGGATGCAGAAGCGTGTCGCGCTGGCGCGCGCGCTGGTGCTGCAGCCCGACGTGCTGCTGCTCGACGAACCGACCAACCACCTCGACTTCGACGGCATCCGCTGGCTGGAAGAGTTGCTCGTCACGCAGCGCGCGGGCCTGCTGTTCATCACGCACGATCGCGCGTTCCTCGACCGCGTCGCGACGCGTATCGTCGATCTCGACCGCGGCCGGCTGCTGTCGTACCCGGGCAATTTCTCCGCGTACCAGACGCGCAAGGCGCAGCAGCTCGAAGTCGAGCGCGTGGAAAACGAGAAGTTCGACAAGCTGCTCGCGCAGGAAGAAGTGTGGATCCGCAAGGGGGTCGAAGCGCGCCGCACGCGCAGCGTCGGCCGCATCGCGCGGCTCGTGCAGATGCGCAACGAGCGCGCGGACCGCCGCAACACGCTGGGCAACGTGAAGCTGGATGTCGCGCAGGGCGAGAAGTCCGGCAAGATCGTCGCGGAGCTGACCGACGTGACGAAGCGCTACGGCGGCCGCGCGGTTGTCGATCGATTCTCGACGACGGTGATGCGTGGCGACAAGATCGGCTTCATCGGCCCGAACGGCGCTGGCAAGACGACGCTGCTCAAGCTGATTCTCGGCGAACTGAAGCCCGACGAAGGCACGGTGCGCATCGGCACCAACCTGCAGGTCGCCTATTTCGACCAGATGCGTGCGCAGCTCGACCAGGAAAAGAGCCTCGCGGATACGATCAGCCCCGGCAGCGAGTGGGTCGAGATCGGCGGCGTGCGCAAGCACGTAATGAGCTATCTCGGTGATTTCCTGTTCGCGCCGGAACGCGCACGTTCGCCGGTGAAGTCGCTGTCGGGCGGCGAGCGCAACCGGTTGCTGCTCGCGCGCCTGTTCGCGCGTCCGGCCAACGTGCTGGTGCTCGACGAACCGACCAACGACCTCGACATCCAGACGCTCGAACTGCTCGAGGAACTGCTGGCCGACTACGACGGCACGGTGCTGCTCGTCAGCCACGATCGCGCGTTCCTCGACAACGTCGTGACGTCGGTGATCGCGGCCGAGGGCGACGGCAAGTGGCGCGAATATGTCGGCGGCTTCAGCGACTGGCAGATCCAGAGCGCGCGCGCGGATCAGCTCGCGCAGCAGGAAGCCGCGAAGCGCGCGGTCAAGGAGGCGGCACCCGTCAAGGAAGACGCGGCGAAAAGCGCTGCGGGCCGCAACGCGCAACGCACGGTGAAGCTGTCGTTCAACGAGCAGCGCGAGCTCGATTCGCTGCCGGAGAAGATCGCCGCGCTCGAAGAGGAGCAGAAGACGATCAATGCCCGGCTCGAAGACGGTTCGATCTTCGCGAAGGATCCGCAGGAAGGCACGCGCCTGACCGAGCGGTTCGCGGCGATCGACGACGAATTGCTCGCCGCGCTCGAACGGTGGGAAACGCTCGAGGCGAAGCGCAAGCCCGCGTAATACGTGTGACGCGTCGCGCGGCCGGTGGCCGCTGCGCGCGATTCCGCGATTGGCGTGCCACGCGGAACCAGTAAAATACCGCGCGTCCCGGGCAGCGCAGCCAACGCGGCGCGCCCGCTTTCGGAGCAGTCCAAGCACACCGTTGTTTCGATTCGCTTTTTTACGGAACTCAACGTTTTGTCCACGACGTTATCCACACGAGGTGTGGACAACGTCCCGATGAATGACGAAATTCAGCGCCTATGTCTACGAAGAAACCCAGCGCGGCCTATAGCGAAGCATCGATCAAGGTGCTCAAGGGTCTCGAGCCGGTCAAGCAGCGGCCCGGCATGTACACCCGTACCGAAAATCCGCTGCACATCATCCAGGAAGTCATCGACAACGCGTCCGACGAGGCGCTCGGCGGCTACGGCAAGCAGATCACGGTCACGCTGCACGCCGACCAGTCGGCCTCGGTCGAGGACGACGGTCGTGGCATCCCGTTCGGCATGCACCCTGAAGAGGGCGTGCCGGTCGTCGAGATCGTGTTCACGCGCCTGCACGCAGGCGGCAAGTTCGACAAGGCCGCAGGCGGCGCCTACACGTTCTCCGGCGGCCTGCACGGCGTCGGCGTATCGGTGACGAATGCGCTCGCGACGCGCCTCGACGTGACGGTGTGGCGCGACGGCAAGATCGCGGAGCTCGGCTTTGCCGAAGGCGATGTGGTGAAGCCGCTCGTGACGCAGGGCGCGGGCCGCGGCGAGAAGAAATCCGGCACGCGCGTGCAGGTGTGGCCGAATACGAAGTACTTCGATTCGCCGAACCTGCCGCTCGGCGAACTGCAGCGCCTGCTGCGCTCGAAGGCCGTGCTGCTGCCGGGCGTCGAGGTCGTGCTCGTCAACGAGAAGAGCGGCGAGCGCCAGACCTGGAAATATGAAGACGGCCTGCGCGGCTACCTGCTCGACGAAATGAACGGCAGCGAACTGCTGATTCCGCTGTTCGAAGGCGAGCGTTTCGCCGATTCGCGTTCGGGCGACGACACCTTCGCCGAAGGCGAGGGTGCGTCGTGGGTCGTCGCATGGAGCGAGGAAGGCTCGCTCGTGCGCGAGTCGTACGTGAACCTGATCCCGACGCCGGCCGGCGGCACGCATGAATCCGGCCTGCGCGACGGCCTCTACCAGGCGGTGAAAAGCTTCGTCGAGCTGCATAACCTGCAGCCGAAGGGCGTGAAGCTGCTCGCGGAAGACGTGTTCGCGCGCGTGTCGTTCGTGCTGTCGGCGAAGGTGCTCGATCCGCAGTTCCAGGGGCAGATCAAGGAACGCCTGAACAGCCGCGACGCGGTGAAGCTCGTGTCGTCGTTCTCGCGCCCCGCACTCGAGCTGTGGCTGAACCAGCACGTCGAGCACGGCAAGAAGCTCGCCGAACTCGTGATCAAGCAGGCGCAGGCGCGCACGCGCGCGGGCCAGAAGGTCGAGAAGCGCAAGAGCTCGGGCGTCGCGGTGCTGCCCGGCAAGCTGACCGACTGCGAGACCGAGGACATCGCGCGCAACGAGCTGTTCCTCGTCGAGGGCGACTCGGCGGGCGGCTCCGCGAAGATGGGCCGCGACAAGGAATACCAGGCGATCCTGCCGCTGCGCGGCAAGGTGCTGAACACGTGGGAAACCGAGCGCGACCGCCTGTTCGCGAACAACGAGGTGCACGACATCTCGGTGGCGATCGGCGTTGATCCGCACAGCCCGGATGAAAGCGTCGACCTGTCGAACCTGCGCTACGGCAAGATCTGCATCCTGTCGGACGCGGACGTCGACGGCTCGCACATCCAGGTGCTGCTGCTCACGCTGTTCTTCAAGCATTTCCCGCAGCTGATCGAGCGCGGCCACGTGTGCGTCGCGCGTCCGCCGCTGTTCCGTGTCGATGCGCCTGCGCGCGGCAAGAAGGCCGCGCAGAAGCTCTATGCGCTCGACGACGGTGAACTGGAAGCAATCCTCGACAAGCTGCGCAAGGACGGCGTGCGCGAGACCCAATGGAGCATCAGCCGCTTCAAGGGTCTCGGCGAAATGAGCGCCGAGCAGCTGTGGGATACCACGATGAACCCCGATACACGCCGCTTGATGCCGGTGAAGCTCGGTGAGCTCGATTACGAGGCGACTGTCGCGCGCATGACGATGCTGATGGGCAAGGGCGAGGCAGCCGCGCGGCGCGGCTGGCTCGAGGAAAAGGGCAACGACGTCGAAGCGGACATTTAAGCCGGGAATCCGCGCGGCCGGGCATGACGCCCGGCCCGGCCTCACGCCACTTACGAATACGGAATTCAGATGGACGACAACACCTCCGATCTCTTTGCCGGCTCCGACGCGCCCGAGAGCGATGCGCTGACGCTCGGCAACTACGCGGAGCAGGCGTATCTCAGCTACGCGGTCAGCGTCGTGAAGAGCCGCGCGCTGCCCGACGTGTGCGACGGCCAGAAGCCGGTGCAGCGCCGGATCCTGTTCGCGATGAACGAAATGGGCCTCGGCCCGGACGCGAAGCCGGTGAAATCGGCGCGCGTGGTCGGCGACGTGCTCGGTAAATACCACCCGCACGGCGATCAGTCGGCGTACGACGCACTGGTGCGTCTCGCGCAGGATTTCTCGCTGCGCTACCCGCTGATCGACGGGCAGGGTAATTTCGGCTCGCGCGACGGTGACGGCGCGGCGGCGATGCGATACACCGAAGCGCGGCTCACGCCGATCGCGAAGCTGCTGCTCGACGAGATTGACCAGGGCACGGTCGACTTCATGCCGAACTACGACGGCTCGTTCGAGGAGCCGAAGACGCTGCCGAGCCGCATGCCGTTCGTGCTGCTGAACGGCGCGTCGGGCATCGCGGTCGGTCTCGCCACCGAAATCCCGTCGCACAACCTGCGCGAGGTCGCTGCTGCGGCGGTCACATTGATCCGCAATCCGAAGCTTACGCACGCGGAGCTGATGAACCTGATCCCCGGCCCGGATTTCCCGGGCGGCGGCCAGATCATCTCGAGCGACACCGAAATCGCGGCGGCGTACGAAACCGGCCGCGGCAGTCTGAAGGTGCGCGCGAAATGGAAGATCGAGGATCTCGCGCGCGGCCAGTGGCAGTTGGTTGTCACCGAGCTGCCGCCGAGCACGTCGGGCCAGAAGGTGCTCGAGGAAATCGAGGAACTGACGAACCCGAAGCTCAAGCTCGGCAAGAAGACGCTCACGCCCGAGCAACTGAACACGAAGAAGGCGATGCTCGACCTGCTCGACGCGGTGCGTGACGAGTCGGGCAAGGAAGCGGCGGTGCGGCTCGTGTTCGAGCCGAAGTCGCGCACGATCGACCAGACCGAATTCGTGAACACGCTGCTCGCGTACACGAGCCTCGAATCGAACGCGACGCTGAACCTCGTGATGATCGGCGCCGATGGCCGGCCGGGCCAGAAGGGCCTGCTGACGATCCTCGACGAATGGGTGAAGTTCCGCCAGCTGACGATGACGCGCCGTTGCCGCCATCGTCTCGCGAAGGTCGACGACCGCATCCACATCCTCGAAGGGCGGATGATCGTCTTCCTGAACATCGACGAGGTGATTCGCATCATCCGCGAGTCGGACGAGCCGAAGGCCGCGCTGATGAGCGCGTTCGGCCTCAGCGAACGGCAGGCGGAAGACATTCTCGAAATCCGGCTGCGCCAGCTCGCGCGGCTCGAGAAGATCAAGATCGAGAAGGAACTCGAAGCGCTGCGCGACGAGAAGGCGAAGCTCGAGGAACTGCTCGCGAACGAAAGCGCGATGAAGCGGCTGATGATCAAGGAGATCGAGGCCGACGCGAAGCAGTACGGCGACGATCGCCGCACGCTGATCCAGCAGGAAAAGCGCGCGACGTTCGAGGCGAAGGTGGTCGACGAGCCGGTGACGGTCGTCGTGTCGCAGAAGGGCTGGGTGCGTGCGCTGAAGGGCCACGGGCTCGACCCGGCCGGCTTCACGTTCAAGGCCGGCGATCATCTGTACGCGGCATTCCAGTGCCGCACGCCGGACCGCCTGATCGCGTGGGGCAGCAGCGGCCGCGTGTACTCGGTCGACGTGTCGGTGCTGCCGGGCGGGCGCGGCGACGGCGTGCCGGTCACGTCGCTGATCGAGCTCGAATCGGGTTCGCACCTGATGCACTACTACGCGGCGCCGGCCGACCAGCAACTGCTGCTCGCGTCGAGCAACGGCTTCGGCTTCCTCGCGAAGGTCGGCGACATGGTGAGCCGCGTGAAGGCCGGCAAGGCGTTCATGACGATCGATGCGGGAGCGGTGCCGCTCGCGCCGATGCCCGTGCTGCTGAATGCGACGCAGGTCGCGTGCCTGTCGAGCGGCGGCCGCCTGCTGGTGTTCGGGATGGACGAGATGAAGACGCTGTCCGGCGGCGGTCGCGGCGTGATCCTGATGGCGCTCGACGACAAGGAGGCGCTGGTTCAGGCGCTTGCGATCGATCCTGCCGGCGTCGTGCTGATCGGCACCGGCCGCGGCGGCAAGGCGCAGGACGAGACGCTGTCGTATGCGGGGCTGGCGCCGCACATCGGCAAGCGCGCACGCAAGGGCCGCGCGCCGGAGACGAAGCTCAAGGTCGTCAACGAGCTGCGTCCGCTGCTCGGCTGACGCGCCGCACGATCGATCGTCCGGTTCGGCCGTGATCGAAGGCCGCACCTCCGCTTCGGCGGACGTGCGGCCTGTTCTTTTTGAGCGGGGATTCGGGTAAGCAAGCGTGGCGCTGTCACGCGGAACTTGCAAAATAGTGTGAAATCGCGCCTGGGGTCTGAACCGGGCGGCGACAATCCGGTCGAACGTCGCTCGATGCCGCGTACGACGCGGCCGTTCGCCGCACCCAACTCCTCACAGGATTGCCGTCATGTCCCATGCTGTCTCCGTCGCGCTGTTTCTTCATCTGCTGGCCGTCGCCGTGTGGGTGGGCGGGATGGTCTTCGCCAACTTCTGCCTGCGTCCGGCGCTGTCCGACCTGTCGCCGCAGCTTCGGTTGCCGCTGATCGAAGGCGTGTTCGGCCGCTTCTTCAACTGGGTATCGGGTTCCGTGATCGTGATCCTGCTGTCCGGCGGCTTCCTGCTCATGGAATTCGGCGGCGCGCACGCAACGTGGTCGCTGCACGCGATGGCCGGGCTCGGCGTCGTGATGATGCTGATCTTCGGGCATATCCGGTTCGCGCTGTTCCCGCGCATCCGTCGTGCGGTGCAGGCGCAGAAGTGGCCGGACGGCGCGCGCGCGGTGAATACGGTACGCCTGCTCGTCCTCGTGAATCTCGTGCTGGGCGTCGTCACGATCGGCGCGGCGGTGTTGTCGCGCGGCTTCTGACCTGGCGGCCGTCGGCCGTTGGCCGGCACGCAGCCGCCGGCGCATCGGCCCGCGTCGCTACGCGGCCAGCATCGCATCGAGCAGCCATGAGCCAACCGGGCCGAGCGGCCGGTTGCGCGACCAGACCGCATCGACCCGCACGCGGCGCGGCCAGCCGCGCGCACGCAGTTCGCACAGGCGATCGCGCGCAAAGTGGTCGACCATCCAGCGCGGCAGCTCGGCCCAGCCGAACCCCTGCACGGCCATCTCCAGCAGCATCAGGTAGCTCGGCGCCAGCCAGTGCTGCGTGCCGACGACGATCCGGTCGTCGGTGCTGCGGCCTTCCGTTTTCACATAGGTATTGAGGCGCAGTTCGCGCACGTCGCGCAGCGCGGCGTGCGGCACGTCGGCGTCGCCGTATTCGGCGAGCGCGTGCATGCGTCCGACGAACAGCCCGATCTCCGATTCCTCCGCGATCGTCGCCGCACCGATATCGGCCGGGTAGGCCGCTCGTGCGGCCATCAGCCCGAGCTGCGCGCGCCCCTGCTGGATCAGGTCGAGCACGTCGTCGTGCTCGGCGATCTGGCATTCGAACTCGAGCGCCGGAAAGCGCCGTTCGAGCGCCGTCAACGTTTCCTCGTAGCGCTTCGACTGGTACGTATCGGACACGACGAGCGTCAGCCGCGCTTCCTCGCCGCCCGCGAGCCGCGCGGCCGTGCGGTCGATCGCCGCACCGGCCTCGAGTGCGCGCTGCACCTGCGGCAGCAGCGCGCGCCCGGCGTCGGTCAGCGTCGGCGCGCGCGTCGAGCGGTCGAACAACTGCACGCCGAGATCGATCTCGAGGTTCGCGATCGCCTCCGACACGGTCGACTGGCGCTTGCCGAGCTTGCGCGCGGCGGCCGTGAACGAGCCGAGCAGCGCGGCTTCGGCGAAGGCGAGCAGGGCTTCGGGGGCGTGGCGCATACGGTGTTCCTGGAGACGTTATATCGGTAAAACCGATGATATCAAACTGGATTCATGCGGTTTCGCCGATCAAAATGGCTGCCATGAACGAAGTAGACGAATCGGAGGGAATCATGAAACAGGTCAACAAAACGGTGACGGAACGGCTGCTGCATGCACTGACGTTCGAGCTGGTCGCGATCGCGCTGTGCGCGCCGATCGGCGCGTGGCTGCTCGACATGCCGGTGTCGCACGTCGGCGTGCTGACGGTGATGGTGTCGCTGATCGCGATGGCGTGGAATATGGCGTTCAATACGCTGTTCGACCGCATCGAGCGACGCGCGGGGTTGTCGCGCACGCTCGGCATGCGGATCGCGCATGCGGCCTTGTTCGAGCTCGGCCTCATCGTGATGGTGGTGCCGGTGGCTGCGTGGTGGCTGAACGTGAGCCTCGTCGAGGCGCTGCTGCTCGACCTCGGCATCGTGCTGTTCTTCCTGCCTTACACGTTCTGCTTCAACCTGGCGTACGACGCGCTGCGCGCCCGCTGGATGGCGCGCCGGGTCGCGGTGCAGGCAGGTTGAGGACGGGCAGGACGGGCGAACGCCGGTCGAGTCTGGCGGGCCGGCGGCCGTTGCCCGTCAGCGCGCGGCGGCCCACAGCCACACGCCGCAGGCCACCGCGACCGTGCCGTACACGGCATAGACGGGCACCTTGAAGCGGGCGAAGCAAAGCGTCGCGAAGGCGCCCGTCAGCCAGTAAACGGGGTCGGCCGGTTCGCGGTGCAGGATCCTCACGACGGCGACGACGAGAAAACCCGTGGTCGCCGCGCGCAGCAGGCGCATCCCGTGCTCGAAGCGCGAATGGCGCTTGAGCCGGGACAGATGGGTTTGCGCAAACACGACGAGAAAGCCCGACGGAATGAACAGCGCGGCCGTCGCGAGCAGCGCGCCGACCCAGCCGTCGGTCAGGTAGCCGAGAAACGGCACGACGTTCAGCAGCGGCCCCGGCGCGACGGGGGACAGCGCAAATGCAAGCGTGAAGTCGTGATCGGAGATGCCCGTTGCCGGCGTGACGAACAGCGTCTTGAGCACCGGCAGCGCGGAAAAGCCGCCGCCGAACAGCGTCATGCCGGCGCCGGCGAGGCGCGGCCACAGCAGCGTCGCCTGGTAATCGCCGGGCAGCGGCATCGCGAACAGCGTGACGAGCACGCCGAGCAGCACGAGCAGGTTGCGGTCGCGGGTCGACAGCGTGAAATCGACCGCGTCGCGTTGCGGCGGCCCGGTCAGCCAGCCCGCCGCGAACGCAGCGAAAAGAATCCCGACGAAGGCGGCCGGATTATGCGCGAAAGCGAGCAGAATCGTCGACAGCGCCGCGATCAACTGTTCGCGCCTCGTGCGAGCGAGCGAGCGCACCTGCTTGACCCACGTGACGCCGATCAGCGCGGCGAGCACCATCCCGAAGTGATTGATCAGCATTGGCGCCGCCAGCGAGCGCACGAGCGGCGTGCGATAGAAGATCGCGAACAGCGTCATCAGGATGGAGAAAGGCAGCACGCTCGCGATGCCGGCGACCCATGCGCCGACGCGGCCGTGCAGGATTTGTCCGACCTGTACCGCCACGTTGCAGCCTACGGGGCCCGGTACGAGCCACGCAAGTGCGACGAGATCGCCGAATACGTGGGGCTCGATGCGCCGCAGCCGTTCCACGTAGTGGCGTTCGAGCTGCGCCATCATCGAGAGCCCGCCCCACGAGACTGCCGAAATGCTGGCGACGACCTTGAACAGGTCCCACAGGGACGCCTGTGCCTGTTCGACATCAGCGGTCGCTTCGATTTCGACGGTCGTCATGTTGGTGGTGGACACGGGGCCCGATCTCTCGCGTGTAGCCATGCCGGCGGCCCGCCGACACGTTGGCCCTCCTGATTGTCCGCCGCGCACCGTGACACAGCCATGCGCGAAAACGCTAGTTCATGACCTAAACAATCAGATCGGAAAACGAAACAATCACGGCGCGCGCAACGCCCGCCACGCCTGCGGTGCGCTTACGCGCCGGTGCTGCCCGTCGCGCGGTGCGCGATCACGTTCGGCGAGTCGCCGCGCACGCCGAAGCGCGCGATCAGCGCGGGAATCGCGTCGGCCGGCACCGGTCGGGAGAACAGGAAGCCCTGCGCCTCGATCTCGCCGAGCGCGGACAGCCACGTGATCTGCTCCTCGGTTTCCGTACCTTCGACGACGACGGTCAGGCCGAGCGAGCGCGCGAGATGCACGATCGACGACACCATCACGCACACGCTGCGGTCGTTGGGGATCGCCTGCACGAACGAACGGTCGACCTTCAGCGTGTCGACGGAGAAGCGGTGCAGGTACGACAGCGACGAATAACCGGTGCCGAAATCGTCGAGGGCGATCCGGATGCCGAGTTTCTTCAGTGCGACGATCTTCTCCGACACGAGTTCCGGATATTCCATCATCGCGGTTTCGGTGATCTCGATTTCGAGCCGGTTCGCGTCGATGCCGGTTTCCTGCAGCGTGCGCGAGATCGTCTCGATCAGGTCGCCGCGCCAGAACTGCACCGGCGAGATGTTGACCGCGAGCGTCAGCGTATCGTGGCCCTCGTCGCGCCAGCGCGCGATCTGCTCGCACGCGGTGCGGATCACGAAGTCGCCGATCGGCACGATCAGGCCCGTCGATTCGGCGATCGAAATGAATTCGTTCGCGGAGATGATCCCGTGCTCGGGGTGATCCCAGCGCGCGAGTGCCTCGAAGCCGGTGATATAGCGGTGCGTGAGGTCGATCTTCGGCTGGTACGCGAGGAACAGCTGCCCCTCGGCGAGCGCGACGCGGAGTTGCTGTTCCCAGCGCATCAGGTGGTCGGCGCGGTGCGACAGGTGCGGCGCATAGAACTGGTAGC
The DNA here is from genome assembly GCF_011605345.1 of Burkholderia sp. D-99. Taxonomy (GTDB): domain Bacteria; phylum Pseudomonadota; class Gammaproteobacteria; order Burkholderiales; family Burkholderiaceae; genus Burkholderia. The sequence goes on along the minus strand of NZ_JAAOXM010000007.1, from coordinate 165,102 downwards.
AGTTCTTGCCGGCGTCCTTCGCGCTATACATCGCGAGATCGGCCTTCTTCAGCAGGTCGATCTCGCTTTCGTTCGCAACGCTGTGCAGCGCGATGCCGATGCTTGCATGCAGCACGAACGAGCTGCCGCGCACGTCGAACGGTTCGCCGAACATCCGGATGATCGCTTCCGCGAGCCGCACCGCGCGGCGCTCGACGTCGTCGCCCTTCATCACGACGACGAACTCGTCGCCGCCGATGCGCGCGAGCGAGCCTTCGTCGCCGACCGCATCGGCAAGGCGCGACGCGGTCATCTGCAGCACGATGTCGCCGGCGTTGTGGCCGAGCGTGTCGTTGACGGTCTTGAAGTTGTCGAGATCGATGAACAGCAGGCCGAGCCGCGACAGGCTCGTCGGCATCGATACGTCGTTGCGCAGCCCGCGCAGCGTCGCATAGCGGTTCGCGAGGCCGGTGAGCAGGTCGTATTCGGCGAGCTGCGTCATCTCGCGCTCACGGCCGAGCAGCTTGCCGATCAGGCCCGTCGCGACACCGAAGAACGCGAGCATCGCGAGCGTGATGAAGCTCGTCATCAGCAGGTAGACGTTGCGCGTGTGGTAGTAGTCCGCGAATTCCTCGGTTTGCGACAGCCCGACCATCACCGCGAGCGGGTAGCCGTCGAGGTGGCGGTACGACACGATGCGCGTCACGCCGTCGATCGGGTCGATGATCGTACCCGTCACGCGCTCGGCGATCGGGTAGACGCCCGATGCCGAAAACGCGCCGGGCGCGTTGCTGACCGAGCCCGTGCGTCGCGCGAGCACGGCGCCCGTATCGGACACGACCGCGATCACGCCTTCCTTGCCGATCGCCGCGTTGTTGTAGAAGTCGTTCGTGAAGTAGCTCGGGTCTTCCGACACGACGACGATGCCCGCGAAGCTGCCGTCCGGGTTGTTCAGGCGCCGCGTCATCTGCAGCGTCCAGTGGCTCGACACGCGGCCGAGCACGGGCTTGCTGATGAAGAGGCGGTCGTCGTTGTGCGAGAGGTGGACCTTGAAGTGCTCGCGGTCGGACAGGTTGATCGGCTGCGGATGGAGCTCGGCCGTGTTCGCGAACAGGATGCCCTTCGCGTTGACGAGCGACACCTGGATCAGCGTGTCGCTCGGCACGACGCCTTTCTCGACGGCGCTCGCGAGGTTGAAGCGCGCGGGTGACTTCTCGAATTCGAACTTGACGAAGCGGGTGATCTGGTCGACCTGGTGGATCGCCTTGACCGTATGCTGCTCGAGCGCGGAGGACAGGATCGCCGCGGAAGCCGCCGCTTCCTTGTATGCGCTGTCCTTTTCCACCGAGAGACGCGCGATGATCACGGCCCACAGCAGCGCGAGCGCCAGCATCCCGAGCAGCGGGATCGCAAATAGCGCACGCCGGCGCGATTTGCGCGGCGCGCGAAGCGGCCGGGTCGGCGGCGTGTGGTTGGACCGGGCGGAGCTCATCGAAGAGGGCAGCGTCCTGCTCGCGTGCGCCAGCCGTCTGGATGGCTGGCTATGGTTCGGGTTGTCCCGACGTCTGTTCGTTCGCGGGACACGCAACCATGGACAGACCTCCGAAACAACGGATTAGGCCCGATATTACTGGTTGGAACGTTTTTGCGATAGTTGGGCGAATCGTAGGGGGCGCCGGACGGGCCGGCGCCATCGCACATCGCGAAATGTCACACGGGTGACAGGAAGGTGCCGTCGACGACCGTGACGACATGGCCGCCGATCCATGGGGTGCCGTCTTCGGCATAGCTGACGAAGATGCGGCCGTCGCGGCCGATCGCCGTACCCTGGCGGGCCGTATACGACGGGCCGGGGCGGCGCGCCTGCCGCGTCAGCAGCCCGGCCAGCGCGGCGTTCGCGCTGCCGGTGACGGGATCCTCCCCGGGGGGGCCGAACTTGCCGCCCGTCATCAGGCAACGGATCTCGAACGTCGCGGGGCCGCCTTCGGCGTGCGGCGCGTAGGCGGCGAGGCCGTCCACGCCGTAGCGGCGGGTAAGCGCCTCCAGTGCGGCCGGATCGGGCGACAGGCCGAGGCACGCGTCGGCCGACTTCAGCCGCACGACCAGCCATGGCGCGCCGTTGTCGACCGCGCACGGCTCGGCTTCCAGGTCGAGCGCGTCGCTGCACAACGCGGCGGCGAGCACCGCGTAGTCCGAACGGTCGAGCGGCGTGACGCGGGCCGGTGGCGCGGCGAATGCCCAGCCGCCGGCCTGCTCGCGCAGCGCGACCCGGCCGACCCCGCACTGCTGGATCAGCCGGCCCGGCGTGCGCGGCTGTGCGCCGCTTTCCAGGAACGCATGCGCGGTGCCGAGCGTCGGGTGGCCGGCGAACGGCAGTTCGCCGCCCGTCGTAAAGATCCGTACGCGGTAGTCGGCTTCCGGATCGGTCGGCGTGCAGAGGAACGTGGTTTCCGACAGGTTCGTCCAGCGGGCGATCTCGAGCATGGCGTCGTCGTCGAGCGAATCGGCGTCGAACACCACGGCGAGCGCGTTGCCCTTGAACGGCACCGACGAGAACACGTCGACCTGCTTGAAGCGGACGAGACGGCCGGGCATCGCGCTGCGCCCGTTACGCAACTTCGGCGATCAGCTCGATCTCGACGCACGCGCCGAGCGGGATCTGCGCGACGCCGAAGGCCGAGCGTGCGTGCTTGCCGGCGTCGCCGAACACTTCTGCGATCAGCTCCGACGCGCCGTTCGTCACGACGTGCTGTTCGGTGAAGTCGAGCGTCGAGTTGACGAGGCTCATCAGCTTGACGATGCGCGTGACCTTGTTCAGGTCGCCGGTGTGCGCGTGCAGCGTCGCGAGCAGGTCGATCGCGATCGAGCGTGCGGCCGCCTTGCCGTCTTCCGTCTGCAGATCCGCACCGAGCTTGCCGGCCCAGACCTTGCCGTCCTTCTTCGCGATGTGGCCCGACAGGTAGACCGTATTGCCGCTTTGCGCGCTCATCACGTAGGCGGCGGCCGGTGCGCCGGCGGTCGGGAGCTCGATGCCGAGCGACTTCAGTTTGTCGTAGACGTTAGCCATGTGTTCGATTCCTCGTAGAGAGTCGTGACAGGAAAAAGGGGATCAGAGGCGCTCGCGCAGCAGCGTGCCGAGGCGCGCGACGCCTTCCTCGATCTTCTCGGGCGGCACCGTCACGAACGACAGGCGCAGCGTGTTCTGCTGTGCGTTGTCCGCGAAGAACGGCGCGCCCGGCACGAAGGCGACGTGGTTGTCGACGGCCGCGGCGAGCAGCTTCATGCTGTCGATCTGCGCGGGCAGGTTCACCCAGATGAACATCCCGCCTTCCGGCCGGTTCCACGTGACGCCTTCCGGCATGTGGCGCTCGAGCGCACCGAGCATCGCGTCGCACTGCGCGCTGTACAGCTCGCGGATCGACGGGATGTGCTCGTCGAGGAAACCGTCCTTGATCACCTCGTGCGCGATGCGCTGCGTGAGCGTCGGCGTGTGCAGGTCGGTGGCCTGCTTCGCCTGCACGAGCTTGAAGTGGAGTTCCTCGGGCGCAATGATGTAGCCGATCCGCAGGCCCGGCGCGAGCACCTTCGAGAACGTGCCGAGGTGCACGACGTGATCGGGTGCCATCGACAGCATCGTCGGCAGCGGCTCGCCGCGGTAGTTCAGCGCGCCGTAAGGATCGTCCTCCAGCACCGGGAACGGGCTCGACTGCGCGAACGCGGCGAGCGCGCGGCGGCGCTCGACGGGCATGCGGCGGCCGGTCGGGTTCTGGAAGTTCGGCTGCGCGTACAGCAGGCGCGCGCCTTGGGTGAGTTCGGGCGTGAGGCCTTCCGGCAACAGGCCCAACTCGTCGGTCGGCACCTGCACGTAGCGCGGCTCGTACAGCGAGAACGACTGCAGTGCGCCGAGGTAGGTCGGGGTTTCGACGAGGATCGGGCTGCCCGGATCGACGAGCGCCTTGCCGAGCAGGTCGAGCGCCTGCTGCGAGCCGGTCGTGATCAGTACCTGCGACACGCGCACGCTGTAGCGCTCGGCGATCCATTCGCGCAGCGGCAGGTAGCCTTCGGTTGCGCTGTACTGGAGCGCGGCGGCCGGCGCGTCGCGCAGCACGCGATCGGCGGCAGCGCGCATGCGCTCGGCCGGGAACGTCGCGGGGGCGGGCAGGCCGCCGGCGAACGAGATGACCTCGGGGCGTTCCGTGACCTTCAGGATTTCGCGGATCGCAGAGCTCGTCAGCTTGCGGGCGCGTTCGGAAAGCTGCCAGTGCGGCGGATGCAGGTCGCTCGGATTCATAGTCTCCTCGTTCGGATATCGTGGTCAGTCAAGAAAGGTCGTTCGGGCAAATCGCCTCGACGCTGCCGGGTGGGCACGCGCGAACGCGATCGAGCCTTCGCGGCCGGGTGGGCAAAACCGATCAGGCAAAACGTCCATTATGGCGCACCTGTTCAGCCGGCGCGAGCCGGTCGCGCGGCGGTGGCGACCGCCGAGCGGCGCCCGAGCACGACGGTGGCAATCACCGCGGCCGCGAACAGCCACGTCGACGACGTGACGGTTTCGCCGAACAGCAGGGCGGAAAAGGCGATCGTGAAGAAAATCTGCAGCAGTTGCACCTGGCCGACGCGCGCGATGCCGCCCATCGCGAGCCCCGCATACCACGCGAAAAAGCCGATGAATTGCGAAAAGAGGGTCACGTAGCCGAACGCGAGCCAGGTGCGCAGTGCGAGCGGGCCCGGATGCGCGACGTGCTGCATCCAGGCGAGCCAGCCGACCGGCAGCACGAGGAACGGGGCGGACACGACGAGCGCCCAGCAGATCACCTGCCAGCCGCCGATCTGGCGCGCGAGGCGCGCGCCTTCCGCATAGCCGAGCGCGCCGATGCCGACCGCGACGAGCATCAGCGCGTCGCCGGCCTGCACGGTGCCGCCGCCGTCGCGCAGCGCGAACGCGATCACGAGCGCGCTGCCGGCCACCGCGCTGGCCCAGAATGCCTTCGACGGCCGCTCGTGCGACAGCCATGCCGCATACAGCGCGACGAACAGCGGCTGGAGGCCGTTGACCACCGCACCGTGCGAGGCCGGTACCGATTTCATCGCCCACGCGGAAAACACCGGATACGCGATGATCACGCCGACCGACGTGATCGCGAGACTTTTCAGTTGCGCGCGGGTCGGCAGCGGCTCGCGGCGCCACCACAGCAGCAGGCCGGCCGGCACCGCGGCGGCGAGCGCACGGCCGAGCCCGTTGAGCAGCGGGTTGAGTTCGGACACGACGATGCGCGTCATCGGCAGCGTCAGGCTGAAGATCATCACGCCGATCAGGCCGAGCAGCATGCCCCGGGTTTCGCGCGAATTCATGTTGCGGGTGTCTCCGTATTGCAGGTCGTTGTAATCAGGAAAGCGGCAGGGCGTTCAGCGCAGCGTGCGTGCGCCCTGTGGCGTGTCGAATTCCGCGACGAGCGCGGGCGGGCCTTCACCCGCTTCGAGATCGAGCAGGTGGGCGGCGCCGAGCCAGTCGAGCTGCTCGCGGATCGCGTCCGCGCGCGGGTGGGCGCCCTTTAGCGCCTTCAGCGCGACGCCGTCGCCCGGCAGCGATTCGGCCGGGTGGCGCGCGCTGTCCCACTGGATCAGCGATGGCAGGAGGCCGTCGCCCGCGCCTTGCCATGCGGGAAACGTGCCGTCGTCGGGCACCGTCAGGCCCCAGCCCAGGTCGCCGCGCCGCATCGCGACGACGGGCGGGATGCGGGCCGGATACTGGCTCTGCCACAGCGCGAGCTGGCGCGGACGGTCGACCCGCGCGACCCAGTGCGCGAGAAACGGGCCTTGAGCGAGCCGCGCGTGCATGGCCGGATCGTCGAGCCCGAACAGCCGCGCGCGCGGCGCCTGCGCGCCGTCGTTCGGCGCCGGCGCATCGGGGTCGATCGAGATCACTTCGAGATAGATCCCGCCCCACGCGCCGAACAGCGCATTGTGGGTCCGCATCAGCGGATGTCGGCCACCGCCGGCGGGTTCGATACCGAGCGCGTCGGCGACATGGCGTACGCCTTCGTCGAGCGTGCGCGCGGCGATCACGAGATGGTCGAGTGTCAGGGAGCGGGCTGGCATGAACGTCGGTCGGGAAGCGAAAGTGTCTGGTGGGCAGGCGATGCGCCGGGCGGTGGCCGAACCGGCCGGCGTACCGGCCGCGATGCAGGCCGGTGGGCGCGGCGCCAGGTGCGGCGTGGCCGGAACGGCGGCCGCACGGTCGCCATTCCGGTCAACTGTAATCGTCGCTACCGGCACAGTAACGGTACAATCGGCGCGATAGCCTTCGGTACAGTTGGAGCCCCCGCCCATGTCCACCGTTCCACTCGCCCAGATTCCCGTGCCGCACGACACGGCCACGCTCACGCTCGTCGACCAGCTTGTCCAGTGGGCGCGGCGGCGCATCGACGAACGCGTGTTCCGGCCCGGCATGCGGATGCCGTCGATCCGCAAGCTCGCGCTCGACAAGAGCGTGTCGCGCTTTACCGTCGTCGAGGCGTACGAGCGGCTCGTCGCACAGGGCTACCTCGACTCGCGGCGCGGCTCGGGCTTCTACGTGCGCGAGCGCACGGCCGCCGGCCCGCAGCCGGCCGACAGCGTCGCGCGCGTGGCCGAGGCCGCGCCGGTACACAACACGATCGACGTCGTCTGGCTGCTGCGCAACATGCTGCACACCGTCAGCCCGGAAAAGGGGCCGGGTCTCGGCTATTTGCCGGGCCGCTGGCTCGACGGCGAACTGATTACCGGTGCGCTGCGCGCGCTCGGGCGCCAGTCCGGCGCGCAGATGCTCGGCTTCGGCACCGCGCAGGGCTTCCTGCCGCTGCGACAGCAACTGCAGACGCGCCTCGCCGAAGTGGAGATCGGCGTGAAGCCCGAACAGATCGTGCTGGTGTCGGGAATCACGCAGGCGATCGACCTGATCTCGCGGATCTACGTGAAGCCCGGTGATGCGGTGATCGTCGGCGATCCGGCCTGGTTCCAGATGTTCGGCCGCTTCGCGGCGCAGGGCGCGCAACTCGTCGGGATGCCGTACACGCCGGACGGCCCCGATCTCGACGCGCTCGAGACGCTCGTGCAGATGTGGCGGCCGAAGATGCTCGTGATCAATTCGGTGCTGCAGAACCCGACCGGCACATCGTTGTCGGCCGCGCAGGCGTTCCGGATCCTGAAGCTCGCGGAGGCGTACGACTTCCTCGTCGTCGAGGACGACGTGTACGGCGACCTGTGCCCGCCGAGCTATCCGGCCACGCGCCTCGCGAGCCTCGACCAGTTGAAGCGCGTGATCTACCTCGGCAGCTATTCGAAGACCCTCGCGGCGAACCTGCGGGTCGGCTATGTCGCGTGCGCGCCGGAGATCGCGAAGGCAGTCACCGACCAGAAGATGCTGGTCGGGATGACGACGCCCGAGCTCAACGAGCGCGTGCTTTACAAGATCCTGACCGAAGGGCATTACCGGCGCCACGTCGAGCGGCTGCGCGCGCGGCTCGACGGTGTGCGCGACAAGACCGCACGGATGCTCGAGCGCACGGGGCTCGGCCTCTTCACGATGCCGGCGGCCGGGATGTTCCTGTGGGCCGACACGGGCGTCGATTCGGACGCGCTCGCGGCGGTCGCGCACGAGGCCGGCTTTCTGCTGACGCCGGGCAGCCTGTTCTCGCCGCAGCAATCGCCGTCGACGTGGATGCGCTTCAACGTCGCGAACTGCGGCGATCCGGCGCTGCCGGGGCTGCTGTCGCGCTATATCGATTCGGCCGTGCGCCGCGCGTCGTGACCCGGCGCGGTACGCCGGCCCTTGAAATCGGGCGTGCGGTCCCCAGATACGCGCGCAAACCGCTTGCGCCAGGCGGTGGCCCTTCAGGGGCCGTCCGGCATCGCGCGCCGGCCGCCTGCGCCACACCTTTCAAGTTCAAGTAAGAGGAAACAGCATCCATGGCACATGAAACGATGAGCTTTCAGGCAGAGGTCAAGCAACTCCTCCACCTGATGATCCATTCGCTTTACAGCAACAAGGAAATCTTCCTGCGCGAACTGGTGTCGAACGCGTCCGACGCGGCCGACAAGCTGCGTTTCGAAGGGCTCGCGGACAACGCGCTGTACGAGAACGATCCGAACCTGCGCATCCGCATCGGTTACGACAAGGCCGCGCGCACGATCACGATCGACGACAACGGCATCGGCATGAGCCGCGACGAGGCGATCGCGAACCTCGGCACGATCGCGCGTTCGGGCACCAAGGAATTCTTCACGAAGCTGTCCGGCGACCAGCAGAAGGATGCGGCGCTGATCGGCCAGTTCGGCGTCGGTTTCTACTCGGGCTTCATCGTCGCCGACAAGATCACCGTCGAGACGCGCCGCGCGGGCCTGCCGGCGAGCGAAGCCGTGCGCTGGGAAAGCGCGGGCGAGGGCGACTTCACGATCGACGCGATCGAGCGCGCGCAGCGCGGCACGACGATCACGCTGCATCTGCGCGAAGGCGAGGACGAGCTGCTGTCGTCGCACCGCCTGCAGTCGATCATCCAGAAGTATTCCGACCACATCGCGCTGCCGATCCTGATGCAGAAGGAAGAATGGGATCAGGAAAAGGGCGAGATGGTCCTGAAGGACGAGGACGAGACCGTCAACCAGGCGAGCGCGCTGTGGACGCGTTCGAAGAGCGACGTCACGGACGAGCAGTACACGCAGTTCTACCAGCACATCGCGCACGACCACCAGGATCCGCTCACGTGGACGCATAACCGTGTCGAGGGCCGCAGCGAATACACGCAGCTGCTGTTCGTGCCGTCGCACGCGCCGTTCGACATGTGGAACCGCGACTATCGCGGCGGCCTGAAGCTGTACGTGAAGCGCGTGTTCATCATGGACGACGCCGAACAGCTGCTGCCGCAATACCTGCGTTTCGTGAAGGGCGTCGTCGATTCGGCCGACCTGCCGCTGAACGTGTCGCGCGAGATCCTGCAGGAAAGCCGCGACGTGAAGGCGATCCGCGAAGGCGTGACCAAGCGCGCGCTGTCGATGCTCGAAGAGCTCGCGAACGCGGAAGAGGATGCCGGCAAGGAGAAGTACAAGACGTTCTGGGGCGCATTCGGCCAGGTGCTGAAGGAAGGCCTCGGCGAGGATCACGCGAACCGCGAGCGCATCGCGAAGCTGCTGCGCTTCGCGTCGACGCACGGCGACACCGACGCGCAGGACGTGTCGCTCGCCGACTACGTGTCGCGCATGAAGCCCGAGCAGAGCAAGATCTACTACGTGACGGCCGACGCATGGCAGGCCGCGAAGAACAGCCCGCATCTCGAGGTGTTCCGCAAGAAGGGCGTCGAGGTGCTGTTGCTGACCGACCGCGTCGACGAATGGATGCTGTCGTTCCTGCAGGAGTTCGACGGCAAGCCGCTCGCGAGCGTGGCGCGCGGCGATCTCGACCTCGGCGAGCTGAACGACGAGGAAAAGAAGGCGCAGGAACAGGCGGGCGAGGCGATCAAGCCGGTCGTCGAGAAGATGAAGGAAGCGCTCGGCGACAAAGTGAAGGAAGTGCGTGTCACGTTCCGCCTGACCGATTCGCCGTCGTGCCTCGTCGCGGACGACAACGACATGAGCGGCTACCTGCAGCGGATGCTGAAGGCGGCCGGCCAGAACGCGCCGGCGATGCAGCCGATCCTCGAGATCAATCCCGAGCACGCGCTCGTGAAGCAACTGAAGGCCGACAGCGCCGATTTCGGTGACTGGGCCCATCTGTTGTTCGATCAGGCGCTGCTGGCCGAAGGCGGCATGCTCGACGATCCGGCGAGCTTCGTGAAGCGGACCAACGCGCTGCTGCTGTCGCGAGCCGCGTGAACGCGCGCTTGCGATTCGACGGCGGGCAGGCCGGCTGGCGCGAGATGCCGCGGCCTGGCTGCACGCTCGACCAGCGCGACTGGCTGACGCGCGGCGGATCGCTGACCGCGCACCTCGCGCGGCTCGGCCGCGTGAACGTGCGCGTGACGCGCGAGGCCGTCGACTGTCCGTGGTTCGACGAGCCGGACGCGCTCGCCAGTTCGCCGCGCGCGCCGATGTGGGTGCGCGAGGTGATCCTGTCGGTTGACGGCACGCCTTTTGTTGCCGCGCACAGCATCGCGCCGCTCGCCGCCAGCAAGGGTGTGTGGCAGGCGATGCGGCGCCTGCGCACGCGGCCGCTCGCGGAGCTGCTGTACAGCGATCCGCAGGTCGAGCGGTCGGCGCTCGTCAGCCGGCGCGTGATCGCCGGCCATCCGCTGTATGCACTGGCGACCCATGCGCTTGGCGCGGGCGTCCGGCCGCCGCACGCGTTCGCTGCGCGGCGTTCGGTGTTCCAGCGCCACGGCAAGCCGCTGATGGTGACCGAGTGCATGCTGCCGGCGCTGTGGCGTCATCTCGATGCGCACGGCGACGGGCCGCGCTCGGGCGGTCCGGGCGGAGGTGTGTGATGCTGCAGGGCTTCGGGCCGGTCGTCGGGCCGGATACGCACACGATGATCCTCGGCAGCTTTCCGGGCGAGGCGTCGCTCGATGCCGCGCAGTATTACGCGCATCCTCGCAATCAGTTTTGGCGATTGCTGGGGGCGGTGCTCGGCGAGCCGGCACTTCATGACCTGCCGTACGATGCGCGGCTCGTGTGCGTGCTGTCACACGGTATCGGTATCTGGGACGTTCTCGATGCGTGCCATCGTCAGGGTAGCCTCGATTCTGCGATCCGGAATGCGAAGCCGAACGACTTCGATTCGTTGCGGGAACATGCGCCGTTGCTGAAGCGCGTGTGCTTCAACGGCAAGACGGCAGGGCGGTTCGCCGATGTGATCGGCGAGGCCGGGTACGAGACGCTCGTGCTGCCTTCGTCGAGCCCGGCGAATGCGATGTTGTCGTTCGAACAGAAACTGGTGCTTTGGCGCGCACTTCGCTCCTGAGGCGCGTTCGATGCCGAGTATTCGGTAAAGCGGTATCAGGTGGGCGGCAGCAGGTGCCTGGCGCCCGTGGCCGCGGCAATGCGACTTTGTGCAGCGACGAGTTGGTCATCGGTGGTCGCCACCAGCCACAGACGTGCGTGCTCCTCGATCCGGCGGTTGTGGTCCTTCAACGGGCCCATCGCGGCAGCGGCCTTCCAGACCACCGGGCCGATTCGGCTACTTCTGCCCGACGGCGCGCCTACCAGCAGGCAGTAAGGTCCCAGCGGAAGCGATACGAACGGAAGTGCCGGACTGGCGATCACGCGCCAGTCGATGAAGGGTGTCTCGCTGATCAGCAGCGGCGTGGGCAAGCCGTAGAGCACACTGAAATCGTACAGCGCCAGCTGCTCTCGCATGCCGACGTAAATTCGCCGGATGTCGTCGACAACCGCCGCGCGGATCTCGTCCTCGAACATGGGTTCCTGCGCGTAGCGGGCAAATGCCTTTCGAGCCTCCCATTGATACGCGCTGAACAGGCCGATCTCCACGCAGTCCTGCACGGCGCGCTGAGCGTCCGCTACGGAACCGGCTTCCTCTGGCTTGCCCATCTGCGCAGCCCGCAAAAAGCGGGCAAGTCCCGCCTCGTGGATCGCAGGACCATCCGCAGATGCATCGTCGTCAGCGTTCTTGCCCAGGGGTACGTAGATATATTTCTCGGCAGCGAAATGCGATTTCTTGCCTTCATCGAACTTGATTTCGCCATCGACGCAGTCCAGATAGCGAGTCCCGATTCGACCGTGCTCCCAAACCCAATTTTTCAGGAACGGACGTAGCGGATGCAGTTTGTCTTGATCGGCCATTGAAACCTCCAGGTTTCCCCAGTATGCGCCATTCCTGCAACTCACCGCACACCCCGCAACGTCCGGTGACCCTCGCTTCGGCATGAGGCGCGGGGACGGGCGGCCGTCGTGCCCGACGTTCAATCGTCCTTGCCCCATCTCCATTTGGGCTTCTCGCCCTTGATCCAGCACACCATGGTCAGCAGTGCGACCAGCGCCACGATGCACGCCCCGTATGCGACCGGCGAGCGTTGCGGCGGCACCAGCCACGCGCTCGCGATGATTCCGATCACGAACAGCAGCAGCACGATCCAGCCCTGCCACGCGACCGGCAATCCCCAGCCCCAGCCATAGCGTTTCGCAGGGAACCAGATTTTCTTGTCGTTCGAGGTCATGTGATTCCTCGTCGTCAGTGGTAGTCGCTTTCTCGCTGATGACGTACAGCCAGGATCGTCACCGTTCGGCTGTCGTCGATCTCGAACAGCGCGACATAGCCAGATGCACCGAACGGGATGATCAATTCCCGCAGAAACGGCATCGATGGATGGACTTTACGGCAAGTGAACGGTGACGCTTCGAGTGTGGCGACGCCAGCAGCAATAGCCGTCAACGCACGTTCGGCCAGTTGGACGTCTGCCTCGTCGCCGTCGACGACGAATGCATAGAGCCGGTCCAGATCATCGGATGCTGCGACTGTGAAGCGAACCGTATACGTCATCGAGCCTGACGTTTCCTGTCGCGCGCCGTATCGAGCCGCCGACCCAGTCGTTCCAGAACCTCGGAAGAAGACACATATTCGCCAGTACGGCGGGCCTCGTCGCGCGACGCAAGGCCGCGTGCAATGAATTCGCTTTGGAGGCGGCGGCGTTCGATGCCTTCGCGGATCGATTGTTCGACGAAGCTCGACAGCGTTTCACCTTCCTGAAGGACGCTTTCGGCGGCGTCGCGCAGTTCCGGTTCGACCCGAACGGATGGAAAAGTGGCGGTTTTCATCATTGGCCTTAATGCATCGCAATTGCGATGCATTATCGTCTACGTTGCCCGAGGGTGCAAGTCGGCCGATCGGCCAGGTGTCGTCGGCGCCCATTGTCAGCGGTCGGCGGCTTCCGTCCCCGCACCAATGCTATCCTCTCGTCCGCTAAAACCAGCATCACCCAGCGAGATTCAATCATGACCCGACTGATCAAGCGCGCGTCCGCCGAGGCGCGCGCGTTCAAGAATGGCAAGCCGTCCTCCTACAACGGCTCCGACAAACTCCAGCCGCCGCGCGTGAAGCGCCGCCCGGACATCGACGAACACGACGACGTGCCCGTGCTCGAAGCGCCGCGCAAGCCGCGCTTCGCGCCCGTCACGTTCTCGGAAGAGGGCGGCGTGCGCTTCCTGCACTTCGGTACCGAATGGGTGCAGGGCGCGATGCGGATCTCGAAGCCGCTGCATATCGAGCTCGAATACGCGCAGCAGATGATGGCGTGGCTGCTGTTCCTCGAAACGCCCGAGCGGATCGTCCAGCTCGGGCTCGGCACCGGCGCGCTGACCAAGTTCTCGCACCGCTTCCTCCCGCAAGCGAAGGTCGAGGCCGTCGAGCTGAACCCGGCCGTGATCGTCGCCGCGCGCACGATGTTCGCGCTGCCGCCCGACGACGCACGTCTCGCCGTGCACGAAGCCGACGCATGGGATTTCGTCAACGATCCGGCCAACCGCGGCACGACGGGCGCGATCCAGATCGACCTGTACGACGCGACCGCGCGCGGCCCCGTGCTCGACAGCGTCGCGTTCTACCGCGCGGTGCGCGGCTGCCTCGCCGATGCGGGCATCGCGACGATCAACCTGTTCGGCGACCATCCGAGCTTCGTGCGCAACATGAAGCACCTGAACGCGGCGTTCGAAAATCGCGTGATCGCGCTGCCGGAAGTGCATGACGGCAACCGGATCGCGATCGCGTTCTCGGGCCCCGCGCTCGACGTGTCGTTCACCCAGCTCGACGCGCGTGCGAAGCTGATCGAGGACACGCTGAAGCTGCCCGCACGCAAGTGGGTGAAAGCCTTGAAAGAAACGACCGGCGCGCGCGACACCGCGTTCGCGATCTGACGCTTCATGCGCCGGCGGCATGCCGGTGCAACCACGCGACAAGGGGCGGATCACCTCGGGTTCGCCCCCGCTTGACCGCGTGCTCGCGGCTCCTATACTGGCGCGAAGCCAGGGGAGCCGCAGCCTACCCGTTTTGCGCTCCTCTCGGCGCCGTACCCGCTCAACAAGATCGATAACCGGGAAAGATGAGGAGACGTCATGGCTCACGATGCCGACGCCAACCGGGCCGCCAAGCGCTGGCTCTGGCTGCTGGTACTGCCGCTGATCGCGATGGTCTGGGTACCGTCGTACAGCAAGATCGAACCGCAATGGTTCGGTTTTCCGTTTTTCTACTGGTACCAGCTGCTGTGGGTCTTCATTAGCGCGGTGATCACCGCATTCGTTTATTTCAAGACCAAGAACGCGTGGAAGGCGAGCGGCCCGCAGGGAGGTGCGCGATGAATCTCGGCGCAACCTTCGTCTTCGTCCTGCTGTTCATCGGCGTCACGATCATCGGTTTCCTGGCCGCGAACTGGCGGCGCGGCGATCTCGCCCATCTCGACGAATGGGGCCTCGGCGGACGCCGCTTCGGCACGATCGTCACGTGGTTCCTGCTCGGCGGCGACCTCTACACGGCCTACACGTTCGTCGCGGTGCCCGCGCTCGTGTTCGGCGCCGGCGCGATGGGCTTCTTCGCACTGCCATATACGATCCTGATCTATCCGTTCGCGTTCGTCGTGTTTCCGAAACTGTGGAGCATCGCGAAGCGGCACGGCTACGTGACGGCCGCCGACTTCGTCAACGCGCGCTACGGCAGCCGGATGCTCGCGCTCGCGATCGCGGTGACCGGCATTCTCGCGACGATGCCGTACATCGCGCTGCAGCTCGTCGGCATCGAAGTGGTGATCGGCGCGCTCGGCTTCGACACGACCGGCTTCGTCGGCGATCTGCCGCTGATCATCGCGTTCGCGATCCTCGCCGCGTACACGTACACGTCGGGCCTGCGCGCGCCCGCGATGATCGCGATCGTCAAGGACATCCTGATCTACATCACGATCGCCGCGGCGGTCATCGTGATTCCGGCGAAGCTCGGCGGCTTCGGGCACATCTTCGCGAGCGTACCGCCCGCGAAGCTGCTGCTGAAGGCACCCGACGCGATGAGCCTGAACGGCTACAGCGCGTACGCGACACTCGCGATCGGCTCGGCGCTCGCGCTGTTCCTGTACCCGCACTCGGTCACCGCGATCCTGTCGTCGTCGTCCGGCAACTCGATCCGCCGCAATATGGCGATGCTGCCCGCATACTCGTTCGTGCTCGGCCTGCTCGCGCTGCTCGGCTACATGGCGCTCGCGTCGGGCGTGAAGGACATGCCGCAGTACGCGCCGTATTTCAAGGCGTTCGGCCCGAACTTCGCGGTGCCCGCGCTGTTCCTCGAGTATTTCCCGTCGTGGTTCGTCGGCGTCGCGTTCGCGGCGATCGGCATCGGCGCGCTGGTGCCGGCGGCCATCATGTCGATCGCGGCCGCGAACCTGTACACGCGCAACATTCATCGCGAGTTCGTGAACCGCAACATGTCGCACGAGCAGGAGACGCACGTCGCGAAGCTCGTGTCGCTGATCGTGAAGGTCGGCGCGGTCGCGTTCATCCTCGGGTTGCCGCTGACCTACGCGATCCAGCTGCAGCTGCTCGGCGGGATCTGGATCATCCAGACGCTGCCCGCGATCGTGCTCGGCCTCTATACGCGCGTGCTGGACCATCGCGGCCTGCTGGCCGGCTGGGCGGCAGGCATCGTGTGCGGCACGTGGATGGCGATCTCGTTGAAGCTGGCCGGATCGATCTTCACGATCCACCTGTTCGGTCTCGCGATTCCCGGCTACGCCGCCGTGTGGTCGCTGATCGTGAACCTGGTGGTGGCGGTGGCGGTGAGCGTGCTGGTGCGCGTGATGGGCATGGCGCATGCGGAGGATCGCACGCGGCCGGAGGACTATCTCGACGTCGTCGAGGGCTGATTCCCCCACTTTCTGTTGCAGTTTCGACACGACGCCCGCGACCCAAGTCGCGGGCGTTTTGCATGGTGCGCCGCGAACACCCCGTGCGGCCGTGCGTCCGTTTGCGCCGATCTCCAAGCGATTCTAGGGCGGCCGCGCCGTGGCGAAAATCGGTGCAAGACCGATTAGGTGGCGCGTGGTCCGCTTGCCAATAATGCGTCCCGCCCGGCTGTACCGGGTGATTCGATCTCCACACGATCCGATTATATGAGGGATGCAATGACGAAGATTTGGGTTCTGGTATTGGGCATGTGCTGCGTGGCGCTGGCCGGTTGTGTCAACGCGTACTACCGGTGAGGCGCACCATGAGAGTCCTGTTGATGTGGGCGCTCGTCGCGCCGGTCCTGCTCGCCGGTTGCGCGAACATGTACTACCGTTGACGGCGGGCCGCGATGAAAACGATCTTGTCGGCCGCCGTGCTGTGTGCGGCGCTCGCCGGCTGCATTTCGGTGTACGGCCCCGGGCAGCGATACGCGGCGCGCGATGCGCCGCCGGGAAAACACGATACGGCTGAAGGCGCGGCTGGCGCGTCCGAGTCGCCCGGCACCGAAGCCGCATCGCGCATCGTGATCGGCAATCGCAAGTATGACGAAGTGTGGGCGGCGGTCGCGCAGTTCTACGCGGACCACAAGCTGGCGGTGCGCGTCAGTGATCGCGACGCGGGGCTCGTTGCCGCCGCGTATGCCGATTATCCGAACGCGGGCAACTTTCTCGACTGTTCCGAACTGAAGCAGACGTCGAACGTGACGCACACGCTGAAGGTCGTCGCGCGCATCGACGAAGCGACGCAGGGCGTGACCGAGTCGATCGACGTCGCGGGCATGGCCGGCGTGGTCGCGGCCGGCAAGCAGAAGGGCGCGCGCGTCGCATGCCGTTCGAACGGCACGCTGGAGCAGGCGCTGACGGAGGTGCTGCGCAAGTAGCGGGCCCGCCCGGATCGTCGCGGCAGCGCGGCGTCCGGGCGGCACGCGCGTGCGTTACTGCCCCGCGCGTTGCGCGAGGTCTTCGCGCTGTGACAGGTCTTCGACGTTGACCATCCAGTGCACGCCGAAACGATCCTTTGCCATCCCGAAGCCGAGCGCCCAGAACGTCTTGCCGAACGGCATCGTCACTTCGCCGCCGTCGGCGAGCGCATTGAACAGCTTCTGGCCTTCCTCGACCGTCGCCGGGTTCAGCGACAGCGAATAGCCGGCGTGCGCGGCGCCTGCCGGCTGGCTGCAGTCGCCGTCCGAGCACATGATCATCGAGTCGCCGATCGTGAAGCTCGCGTGCATCACCTTGTCGGCCATCTCCGGCGTCATCGGGTAGTCCGGATTCGGCGGTGCGTCCTTGAAGTGCATCTTGAACATCGTCTTCGCACCGAGTGCCTTTTCGTAGAACTGAAGGGCTTCGTCGGCACGACCGTAGAACGTCAGGTACGGTTGAACTTGCATCGTTGTCTCCTGTGATGGGCCGGCCTGCGCATCTGCGCGGGTTCGGCGTCGTGCAAGACTGACTGGGAAAGGGTGCATCGGGAGGCGGCCGTCGCACCCGTGACGTGGATTGTAGTGCGCGTGCTTGACGATGGAATGAAAAATAAAAACGGCCGCGAACATGACGTTCGCGGCCGTGTGCGTCGTGCTTGCTGACGGCTGTTGTCAGTGTTGCTGACAGCCGCTGACGCGTGTCGCGATTCAGCGCAGCGAGTCGATCAGCTTCTCGAGCTTCACCGCATCGGCGGCGAATACGCGGATGCCTTCGGCGAGCTTTTCGGTCGCCATCGCGTCGTCGTTCAGCTGGAAGCGGAACGCCGCCTCGTCGATCGCGATCCGCGCGGCGGGCTTGTCCTGCAGCGCTTCCGGCGACAGCTTGCGCGTGACCGTCTCGTTGCTGTCCTGCAGCTTCTGCAGCAAATCGGGACTGATCGTCAGCAGGTCGCAGCCGGCGAGTTCGGTGATCTGGCTGGTCGTGCGGAAGCTCGCGCCCATCACTTCGGTGTTGTAGCCGAACGTCTTGTAGTACGTGTAGATGCGGCGCACCGACTGCACACCCGGATCGTTCGCGCCACCGTCCTTCTCTTCATTCCACTCCGCGCCGGCCTGCTTCTTGTACCAGTCGTAGATGCGGCCGACGAACGGCGAGATCAGCTGCGCGCCGGCTTCCGCGCAGGCGGCGGCCTGCACGAGCGAGAAAAGCAGGGTCATGTTGCACTTGATCCCTTCCTTCTGCAGCACTTCGGCCGCGCGGATGCCTTCCCACGTCGACGCGAGCTTGATCAGGATGCGCTCGCGGCCGATGCCGGCTGCTTCGTACAGCTTGATGAGCTCGCGGCCCTTGTCGATCGAGCGCTGGGTGTCGAACGACAGTCGCGCGTCGACCTCGGTCGACACGCGGCCCGGGATCAGCTTCAGGATCTCGGTGCCGAATGCGATCAGCAGTCGGTCGATGATGAAATCGGTGCTTTCGTTGCGATGATCGCGGACGGTTTTCTCGAGAATCGGCTTGTACGCGTCTTTCTGGACGGCCTTCAGGATCAGCGACGGGTTCGTGGTCGCGTCCCGCGGCTGGTATTGCGCAAGCTGCTGGAAATCGCCCGTGTCGGCGACGACGGTCGTGTACTGCTTCAGCTGGTCGAGTGCGGTAGTCATGGCGATTCGGAAGAAGGGCGCAAGGCGCCGGGTTCTCACGGGCCGCGCGAGCGCGGCGGCGAAGCGAAGCGGCGCCGGGCGCCGCCTCCGATCCGCTATTCTAGGCCCGATTCGTGTCGGGCACGTTCTGGTGTGTCCGATCGCCGCGGTGGCGGGCGCCGCGCCGCGTCACGCCGGGCGGCGCGCGTTCAGGATCACCTGCGTGACGATCCCCGCGACGAGCCCCCAGAATGCCGAGCCGATCGACAGCAGCGTGAGGCCCGACGCGGTGACCATGAACGTGACGAGCGCCGCTTCGCGCTGCTTCACGTCCTGCATCGCGTTCGCGAGGCCGCTCATGATCGAGCCGAACAGCGCGAGCGCGGCGACCGACACGACGAGCGCTTTCGGCAGCGCCGCGAACAACGCGGCGATCGTCGCGCCGAAGATCCCCGCGATCAGGTAGAACGTGCCGCACCACACGGCGGCCGTATAGCGCTTCGCGCGATCCTCGTGCGCCTCGGGGCCCGTGCAGATCGCGGCCGTGATCGCCGCGAGGTTGACGCCGTGCGAGCCGAACGGCGCGAGCAGCAGCGACGCGAGGCCGGTGGTCGCGATCAGCGGCGACGACGGGGTTTGATAACCGTCCGCGCGCAGCACCGCGATGCCCGGCACGTTCTGCGACGCCATCGCGACGACGAACAGCGGAATGCCGATGCTGACGATCGACGCGATCGAGAGCGCAGGCATCGTGAACACGGGCTTCGCGAACGCGATGTGAAAGCCGCTGAAGTCGAGCAGGCCGAGCCCGCCGGCGACCGCCGTGCCGACGATCAGCGTCGTGACGATCGCATAACGCGGCGCGAGCCGCTTGACGATCAGGTACGTGAAGAACATCGCGAGCACGAGGGCGGTCTGGAACTGCGCGGCGCGGAAGATCTCGATGCCGATCTCGAACAGGATGCCCGCGAGCAGGGCGGCGGCGATGCCGGCCGGAATCTTGCGCATCAGCGTGTCGAACAGCCCGCTCACGCCGACGGCCGTCAGCAGCACCGCGCAGACGACGAACGCACCGATCGCCTCGGGGTAGGGCACGCCGGGCAGCGACGCGATCAGCAGCGCGGCGCCGGGCGTCGACCACGCGACGACGACGGGCGCGCGAAAGCGCAGCGACAGGCCGATCGTCGTCAGTGCCATGCCGATCGACAGCGCCCAGATCCACGACGAGATTTGCGCATCGGTCAGGTGGGCGGCGCGGCCGGCCTGGAACATCAGCACGAGCGAGCTCGTGTAGCCCGTCATCATCGCGACGAAGCCGGCGACGAGTGCCGAGACGGAGGTATCGGCGAAAAAGCGGCGGCCGCCGGCGCGGCTGGCGCTCGCGGTGGGCGAGGGGTTCATGCTATCTCCGGGGGGAGGCCGCTCGGACGCGGCCTTCGTGTCTTGGTGGGGGCGTTACTTGCTGAGTGCGCGCATCGAGGCTTCGAGGCCGGCGAGCGTGAGCGGATACATGCGATGGCCGAGCAGGTCGCGGATCACCGCGACCGACTGCCGGTATTCCCATAGCCGCTCGGGCTCCGGGTTCAGCCACGCATGATGGGGGAACTGGTCGGCGAGGCGGCGCAGCCACACGGCGCCGGCTTCCGGGTTGTTGTATTCGACCGAGCCGCCGGGCTGCAGCACTTCGTACGGGCTCATCGTCGCGTCGCCGACGAAGATCAGCTTGTAGTCGGGCGTGAACTTGTGCAGCACGTCCCACGTCGCGGTGCGTTCCGAGTGGCGGCGGCGGTTGTTCTTCCACAGGTGGTCGTACACGCAGTTGTGGAAGTAGAAGAACTCCAGGTGCTTGAATTCGGCCTTCGCGGCCGAGAACAGCTCCTCGGTGCGCTTGATGTGATCGTCCATCGAGCCGCCGACGTCGAGCAGCATCAGCACTTTCACGTTGTTGTGGCGCTCGGGCACCATCCGCAGGTCGAGCCAGCCCGCGTTCGCGGCGGTACTGCGGATCGTGCCGGGCAGGTCGAGCTCCTCGGCGGCGCCTTCGCGCGCGAAGCGGCGCAGCCGCCGCAGCGCGACCTTGATGTTGCGCGTGCCGATCTCGACGGAATCGTCGTAGTCGCGGTATGCGCGTGCTTCCCACACCTTGACCGCGGTGCGGTTGCCGTTCGACGGGCCGCCGATGCGCACGCCTTCCGGGTTGAAGCCGCCGTGTCCGAACGGCGACGTGCCGCCGGTGCCGATCCACTTGTTGCCGCCCTCGTGGCGCTCCTTCTGCTCGTCGAGCAGTTCCTTCAGGCGCTCCATCAGCTTGTCGAGCCCGCCCATCGCCTCGATCTGCGCCTTCTCTTCCGGCGACAGCTCACGCTCGAGGCGCTTTTCGAGCCAGTCGAGCGGGATGTCGAACGCTTCGGACGGCAGCGCGGACACACCGTGGAAGTACGCGCCGAACGCCTGGTCGAACTTGTCGAAGTACTGCTCGTCCTTGACGAGCGTCATCCGCGCGAGGAAGTAGAACGCGTCGATCGACGGCGAGATCAGTCCGGCCTTCAGCGATTCGAGCAGCGTCAGGTATTCCTTTACCGAGACGGGCAGCTTGGCTGCGCGCAGCGCGTAGAAGAAATTGAGCAGCATGGCCGGGCCTTCGCGGGTGAGGGGGAATTACCGGTTGTGCCGGTTCATGTAGACGAGCCGTTCGAGCAGGCTCAGGTCCTGCTCGTTCTTCAGCAGCGCGCCCGCGAGCGGCGGCACGATCTGCTTCGCGTCCGCGCTGCGCAGCGCGTCGGCCGGGATGTTCTCGGCGAGCAGCAGCTTCAGCCAGTCGAGCAGCTCGGACGTTGACGGTTTCTTCTTCAGGCCCGACACGCCGCGCAATTCGAAGAAACTCTCGAGCGCTGCGCGCAGCAGTTCCTCGCGGATGTCCGGGAAATGGACCGCGACGATCTTCTGCATCGTCGACGGGTCGGGGAACTGGATGTAGTGGAAGAAGCAGCGGCGCAGGAACGCGTCGGGCAGTTCCTTCTCGTTGTTCGACGTGATGATGACGAGCGGGCGGTGCTTCGCACGGACCGTCTCCCGTGTTTCATACACGTGGAATTCCATCCGGTCGAGCTCGCGCAGCAGGTCGTTCGGGAATTCGATGTCGGCCTTGTCGATCTCGTCGATCAGCAGCACGCTCGGGTGCTCGGCGTCGAACGCCTGCCACAGCACGCCCTTGACGATGTAGTTCGAGATGTCCTTCACGCGCTCGTCGCCGAGCTGCGAATCGCGCAGCCGCGACACGGCATCGTATTCGTACAGGCCCTGCTGCGCCTTGGTGGTCGACTTGATGTGCCACTGCAGCAGCGGCATGTCGAGCGCGGCCGCCACTTCCTCGGCGAGCATGGTCTTGCCGGTGCCGGGCTCGCCCTTGATCAGCAGCGGGCGTTGCAGCGTCAGTGCGGCATTGACCGCAAGCTTCAGATCGTCGGTGGCGACGTAGTGCGAGGACCCTTCGAAACGCATGGCGGCGCTCTTCTCAATCGGGAAAAAAACCCAGTATAAGTCAGAAGGGCTGTGCGGTTGGGCCGCGCCCGCGTATCGTAGCGGGGCTGTGGCGGGGCGAACCGGGGCGCTTGGTGGACGCGTTCCCCGCCGACGCGGTACAATCTGGCCGTTTTTTTTGGCCTGCGTGGCGATCCGATAAGCAATAACGGCGCGGGCCGTTGCCGCTTTGGCGCCAGTTTCCCCTCAAGCTAGGTTACAAGAGCTATGAACAAATTCGTCGGCAAACACGTCGTTGTCGCAGCGCTCGTGGCGCTCGCGGGCAGCGCGCAGGCGGCCGGTGTGGTCGGCAACCCGAAGGACGGGGCGAGCAAGGCCGCCATGTGCATCGGTTGCCACGGCATCCAGGACTACCGCGCGGCGTACCCGGAGGTCTACCGGGTGCCTGTCCTCGGCGGCCAGAACCAGCAATACCTCGAGAACGCGCTGAAGGCCTACCGCAAGAAGGATCGTCACTTCCCGTCGATGAATGCGATCGCCGGTTCGCTGACGGATCAGGACATCGCGGATCTGTCGGCGTACTACGCCGCCCAGAAGGCCGACTCGAAGGACAACCCCTACAAGTAAGCGCGCGCCGCCGATCTCTCCGGCGGGACAGGAGCATTCATGAATAACGCATTCAAGACGGCGGCGGTTGCACTGGCGGCCGGCCTCGCGATCGGTACCGCACACGCGGCGGACACCACGAAGGGCAAGGAACTGGTCGAATCGCACAACTGCGCCGCCTGCCACGGCGCGCAGATGAACAAGCCGATCAACGCCGAATATCCGCGCCTCGCCGGCCAGCATGCCGACTACCTCGTGTGGGCGATGCGCCAGTACCAGATGGGCCTGACGAATCCGCTGCTCGGTCGCAACAACGCGATCATGCAGGCGCAGGTGCAGAGCCTGTCGGTCAGCGACATGAAGGACATCGCGGCCTACATCGAGTCGCTGAAAGAGACCGATCTCGTGTTCAAGAAGTAAGCGCGACGGGCCCGGCGGGCCCGCGCAGCAAAAATACCCCGCCTCGGCGGGGTATTTTTTTGTCCGCGCGCCGGCGCCCGTGGGCCACCGGGGCGGCGCTCAGTCGCGCGATGCGCGACGCAGGATGCGCTGCAGGTACGCGTCGGTATCGGGCGGCGTGCTCGTGCGCTGGGCTTCCCAGATCGTCTCGCCGAGGCATTCCATGATCACGTGCTGCGCGTCGTGGGTCGAGTCGAGCTTTGCCGCGAGCTTGTCGTGCGCGGCGCGGATGCCGGGCGGCTGGTCGATCGACAGCTGCTCGCTGATCGCGAGATGCATCGACAGGTGCAGGAACGGGTTCGTGCGACCTTCCTCGGGCGTGTACTCGCGCGCGGTGGCGCCATCGGCGTCGGCGAGTTCGTCGTGGTATTCGGGATGCTCGACGATCCAGTCGGCGGCCATCGCTTCCAGCGGCGTCAGGATCTCGCCGGCGCGCTGCTTGCGCCAGGTCTCGGTGAAAAAGCGACGCACTTCGTCGCGGCTTGGATTGAACATGGTGGGGAAACGTCGTGATTCGGACGGCGTGATGCCGCGTCGCGCATTGTACGCCGGGTCGGCGGGCGGCGCTGGCGGTGGCCCGGTGCGGTTCGCGGGGTTCGCGGTGGCGAGGCAGTGCCGGGGCGATGCGCGGTGGTGAGGGCAGGGGCGTGGCAGCCGGACTGGCGGCGCGGTGGTTGCTGGTTGCAGCCGGCGTGCGGCTCGGATTGCAGCCGTGTCGTGCCCGGGCCGTGGAACGGGTAAGCGCGGGCTAGGCTTGCCGCCGCCGCGCCGTTACACTCCGACGATTTCCGTCGCCACGCCGTCCGTGTCCGTTCCGTCATGACCGCCACCATCCGCCCGTCGTCCGCCGCCCTGCAGGGCACGCTCTACGTCGCGCTGTCCGCCGCCGCGTTCGGCGCGATGGCGATCTTCGGCCGCTATGCATATGCAGCCGGTGTGGACGTGCTCGGGCTGCTGATCGTGCGCTTCGCGATCGGCGGCGCGGTGCTCGCCGCGATCGCACGGCATCGCCGCGTCACATGGCCGCGCGGGCGCGCGCTCGCGCCGCTCGTGGCGATGGGCGCGCTCGGCTACGTCGGGCAGTCGTTCTGCTACTTCAGCGCGCTGCAACACGCGCAGGCGAGCCTTGTCGCGCTGCTGTTGTACCTGTATCCGGCCTTCGTCACGCTGCTGGCCGCGTGGTGGCTCGGCGAGCATCTCACGCGCGCGAAGGGCGTTGCGCTCGTGCTGTGCGTCGCGGGTTCGGCGCTGATGGTCGGCGGCGGGCATGGCGAGCCGCTCGGGATCGGGCTCGCGCTGGCTGCCGCGGTGATCTATTCGCTGTACATCGTCGGCGGCACGAAGGCGACGCGCGGTGTCGATCCGCTCGCGACCACCGCGATCATCTGCCTGTCGGCGACCGCGACGCTCGTGGCGATCGCCGTCGTGCGGACCTCGGCGTTCGGCGTGCCGCCGCGCTGGCCGGCGACAGCCGGTGGCTGGGCGTCGATGCTTGCGATCGCGCTCGTGTCGACGGTCGCGGCGATGATCGCATTCTTTGCCGGGCTCGAGCGGCTCGGGGCCGCGCGCACGTCGATGCTGTCGACGCTCGAACCGGTCGTGACGGTCGCGCTTGCGGCGCTGCTGTTCGGCGAAGCGCTGTCGCCGCTGCAGTGGGCGGGCGGCGCGGCAATTCTGGCTGCCGTGCTGGCGCTGGTGCGGGCGGGCGGTGCGGCTGCCGACGATGCGACTGCCACGTCCAACGCATAGTCGGAAAGGGGAAAGCGGCGGCGGCACGGGTGGCTGCGCGCGGTCGCGGCCGCGGCTTGCCGACAAAACAACGACCGGCGGGACGTGCATCGAGCGCCTGGCCGCATGGCGCCGGACGGTCTGCGGCGGGTCACCCGCGGCTGGGCGTCACTCGTTGGGCGGCGGCGTCTTCGGCCTGAATTCGCACAGCGGCTCGATCGCACAGTGCCAGCATTCGGGCTTGCGGGCCTTGCACACGTAGCGCCCGTGCAGGATCAGCCAGTGATGCGCGTCCTGCAGGAACTCCTTCGGCGTGAACTTCTCGAGCGCAGCCTCGACCGCGCGCACGTCCTTGCCCGGCGCGAGCCCCGTGCGGTTCGCGACGCGGAAGATATGCGTGTCGACCGCGATCGTCGGTTGGCCGAACGCGGTGTTCAGCACGACGTTCGCGGTCTTGCGGCCGACGCCCGGCAGGCCTTCGAGCGCCTCGCGATCGGCCGGCACCTCGCCGTCGTAGCGCTCGAGCAGGATCCGGCACGTCGCGACCACGTTCTTCGCCTTGGTCCGGTACAGGCCGATCGTCTTGATGTACTCGGTGACGCCTTCTTCGCCGAGTGCGACGATTTGTCGCGGGGTGTTCGCGACCGGAAACATCTTCCGCATCGCCTTGTTGACCGAGACGTCGGTCGCCTGCGCGGACAGCATCACGGCGATCAGCAGCTCGAATGGCGTCGAGTATTCGAGCTCGGTGGTCGGATGCGGATTGAGGCTCTGCAGCGTTTCGTAGATCGCGTGTCGTTTGCTGGCGTTCATGGTGCGCTCTGGTCGGGCGGTGCAGACGGGCCGCCCGGGCCGTCGTTGCCTGCGTCGTTCTCGTCATCGTTGCCGCTCGCGGCCGCTGCTTCGGCGTCGCGTTGGGCCTGCTGTTCGGCGAGCCGCTTGCGGCGCGCCTCGGCCGCGTCGATCTGCGCCTGGACGGCTGCGCTCACGCCTTCGGTGTTCTGCGGCGCGGCACCTTGCCCGGACAGTTCTTCCTTCTTCTTGCGCGCACGTTCGAGCGCGGCGGCGATGATCGCGCGCTTCTTCGCTTCGGCGTCGTCTGCGGCTGGTGCGGTGGCCGGCGCGGCGGATGGCGTTCCCGCTTGTGCCGCGGCCGGCTTTGCGGCACTGGCCGCGCGGCGTGCGGCCGCGCGTGCTTCGGCGGCTTCGCGTTCGCGGCGCTGGCGCGCGAGCCGCAGGTCGTGGCGTTCGCGTGCGGCATCGGCCTGTTCCTGCGACCACGCGTCCCAGCCGGTGCGTTCGCCGGTCACCGGCAGCATCGCGATGCAGTCGACCGGGCAGGGCGGCACGCACAGGTCGCAACCCGTGCACAGCGACTCGATGATCGTGTGCATCTGCTTCGGTGCGCCGACGATTGCGTCGACCGGGCACGCCTGCATGCACAGCGTGCAGCCGATGCACAGGCTTTCGTCGATGAAGGCGACGGCGCGCGGATGCTCGCTGCCGTTGACGGGGTTCAGCGGAATCACCGGCTTGCCGAGCAGGCCTGCGAGGCGCGCGATGCCTTCGGCGCCGCCGGGCGGACACTGGTTGTAGTTCGCGTCGCCGGCGGCGATCGCCTCTGCGTACGGTCGGCAGCCGTTATAGCCGCACTTCGTGCATTGCGTCTGGGGAAGCAGATCTTCAATGCGATCTGCAAGTGTTTTGGAGTCGGTCACGGTGACAACGGGCGCAGCGGCGCCGAATGGCTCTCGGCCGCGTCGGGCGCAGCCGGAAAGGTTTGCCAAAGCTCGATTATCGCCGATTTCCCGCATTGCGCTGGACGCCGTCTGTGCGCATAATCGAACCGCTTTTTTGCAGGGGCTCAGCAGGAGGGCGGCCGTTCGCGGCGCGCCCGTTCCAGGGCGGCCGGCGCCAAGGCGGTGGGGGTGCCGGTCCGGATCAAGCGGCTCACATAGCAAAACGCCACCATGAATCAGCCAAAAATCAAAAGAGATCCTGAAGGTACGCGCCGCCGCATCCTGATGGCGGCCGCCGAAGAGTTCGCGAGTGGAGGGCTGTTCGGCGCGCGCGTCGACCAGATCGCGCGGCGGGCCGAAACCAACGAGCGCATGCTCTATTACTACTTCGGCAGCAAGGAGCAGCTGTTTACGGCCGTGCTCGAACACGCGTTCTCCGCGCTGACCGAGGCCGAACGCGTGCTCGACCTCGACGGCGTCGCGCCGGTCGAAGCCGTCACGCGGCTCGCGCATTTCGTTTGGGACTACTACCGCGACCATCCGGAACTGCTCAGGCTCATCAACAACGAGAACCTGCACGAAGCGCGCTACCTGCACAAGTCGACGCGGATCCGCGAGATGATGTCGCCGATCGTCGCGAAGCTCGGCAACGTGCTGACGCGCGGCCAGAAGGCCGGGCTGTTCCGCACCGACGTCGATCCGCTGCGCTTCTACGTGACGCTGTCGGGGCTCGGCTACTACATCGTGTCGAACCGCTTCACGCTCGCCGCGACGCTCGGCCGCGATTTCACCGACACCGACGAGCGCGCCGAGATGGTCCGGATGAACACCGAGGTGCTGCTCGCGTATCTGCTGCGTCGCTGACGCGCTGACCGGCAGAAGCGGCCGCCGGATGTAAAAACGCCGCCGTGCGCAGGCAACGGCGGCGTTGTTTCGTCGGAACGCGGTGCGTCAGGCGGCCTTGCGCGTGCGCACGGTCTTTGCGCGCTGGCTGCCGCCGGTGGCGCGTTTCGCAGCCGGTGCGGCCTTCGCGGGAGCCGGTGCGACGGCCTTGGCAGGGGCTTTCGCGCGCGTGCGCTTCGCCGCGGTGGCGCGCGCCGTTTCGGCGGGCGCGTCGCTGGCCGGCACGGCCGCGAGCGTCGTGGTCGTCGGCGCATCCGGGACATCCTTCGTCGCGCCGTGTTTCGGCTCCGGCGCATGCTCGCGAATGAAGTCGCGCAGTTGCGGATAGATGATCGTGCGCCAGCGGCGGCCCGAGAAAATCCCGTAGTGACCGCACTTCTCGGCGGTCAGGCTGCGGCGCTGGTCCTGCGGGATGCCCGTGCACAGCTCGTGCGCGACGTGCGTCTGGCCGCTGCCGGAGATGTCGTCGAGTTCGCCCTCGATCGTCATCAGCGCGGTGTGCCTGATGTCCTGCGGACGCACGCGCTCGCCTGTGACATCCCACGTACCCTCGGCCAGCCGGAATTCCTGGAACACGACGCGGATCGTCTCGAGGTAATACTCGGCGGCCATGTCGAGCACCGCGTTGTATTCGTCGTAGAAGCGGCGGTGCGCTTCGGCGTCGTCCTCGTCGCCGCGCAGCAGGCTCTGGTAGAAATCCCAGTGCGATTGTGCGTGCCGCTCCGGGTTCATCGCGACGAAGCCCGTATGCTGCAGGAAGCCCGGATACACCTGGCGGCCTTCGCCCGGATAGTTCGCGGGCACCGTGTGGATCACGTTGTTCTCGAACCACGCGGTCGAGTGCTGCGTCGCGAGCGAATTCACCGACGTCGGGCTGCGGCGCGCATCGATCGGGCCGCCCATCATCGTCATCGTGAGCGGCGTGTCCTCGCCGCGGCTCGCCAACAGCGAGATCGCCGCGAGCACCGGCACCGTCGGCTGGCACACCGAGATCACGTGCAGGTTGCGCGCGCCGATGTGACGGATGAACTCCTGGATATACGCGATGTAGTCGTGCAGGTGGAACGGGCCCGTCTCGACCGGCACCATCCGCGCGTCGATCCAGTCGGTGATGTAGACCTTGTGATCCTGCAGCAGCGTGCGCACGGTGTCGCGCAGCAGCGTCGAGTGGTGGCCCGACAGCGGCGCGCAGACCAGCACGACCGGCTCGTCCTTCAGTTGCGTGACGGCGTCGGCGTCGTCCGAATAGCGCTTGAAGCGCAGCAGCCGGCAGAACGGCTTCTCGACGATCGTCTGCTCGACGATCGGGATGTTGTGGCCGTCCTTGACAATCTGGTGAATGTTGAACTCGGGCTTCTCGTAATCCTTGCCGAGCCGGTACATCAGTTCGTACGCGGCGGCCATCCGCGTCGCGCCGGGCATCAGCGAGAACGGGCTGGACGGATTGGCGAACGATTTGGACGCGGCCTGGGCCCAGGCCGTCAGCGGGCTCAGCATGGCGCGCTGGAATTCGTGCAGTTGGTAAAGCATGCAGACTACTCCCGCGTGGGGGACGGTGCGCAAGGGCGGCGTGGGGCGTCGCGGCGTGCCGTGTGGGTCAGCGACCGGCCATGTTGCACTGCAGCCGGACAATCGCGTCGATCATATCGGACAACGATGGGTGGTGCAATGCAACATTTCCCCGATTTTTCATCAAGATTTTGCGATTTGACGTTCTCTCAAGAAAACGCCGGGCCGCCCCAAGTTTTCCGCTCCGAAGGAAGTCCCCTTGGGGGATGACCCCCTCGGGGGGCTGGCGCGAAGCGGCAGGTCCGGGGGCGCTCCAAACAAGCCGCTCGCGCCCCCGTTCAACGCCCCGTGGCGACGGCCGGCGCGGGCTGGCCGGCCGCGCGCGCCATCGCGTCCTCGTGGTGCATCAGGTTCATCGCGGTATGCACGAGCGCCACGTGGGAGAACGCCTGCGGGAAGTTGCCGACGAGCCGCCCGGCCACCGGGTCGTACTCCTCCGCGAGCAGCCCGAGGTCGTTCGACAGCGAGAGCAGCCGGCTGAACAGGCGGTGCGCGTCGTCGATCCGGCCGAGCAGCGCATAGTTGTCGACCAGCCAGAAGCTGCACGCGAGAAACGTGCCTTCGCCGGGCGGCAGGCCGTCGTCGTAGTCGGTCGTGCGGTAGCGCAGCACGAGCCCGTCGTGCAGTAATTCGCGCTCGATCGCTTCGACCGTGCCGACGATGCGCGGATCTTCCGGCGGCAGGAAGCCGAGCAGCGGCATCAGCAGCACGCTCGCGTCGAGCTCGTCGCTGCCGTAGCTCTGCGCGAACGCCTGTTTGCCTTCGTGCCACGCGTTGGCGCAGACATCCGCATGGATCTGCTCGCGCAGCGCGCGCCAGCGGTCGAGCGAGCCGGGCAGCCGGAACATTTCCGCCGACTTGATCGCGCGGTCGAACGCGACCCACGCCATCACCTTCGAGAACGTGAAATGGCGGCGGCCGCCGCGGGTTTCCCAGATCCCTTCGTCGGGTTCCTGCCAGATCTTCTCGAGATGGTCGAGCAGCGCACACTGCACCGACCAGACCGTGTCGTCGGCCTGCAGGCCGCCCACGCGCGCGAGGTGCAGCGCGGCCATCACCTCGCCGAACACGTCGAGCTGGAGCTGGTTCGCGGCGCCGTTGCCGATACGGACCGGCTTCGAGTCCTGATAGCCGGGCAGCCAGTCGAGCTCCATTTCCGGCAGCCGGCGTTCGCCGGCGATCCCGTACATGATCTGGATCTGCTCGGGCGAGCCGGCCATCACGCGGCCGAGCCACGAGCGCCACGCGCGCGCCTCGTCGTAGTGGCCGCCGCGCATCAGCGCGAGCAGCGTGATCGTCGCGTCGCGCAGCCAGCAGTAGCGGTAGTCCCAGTTGCGGTTGCCGCCGATCTTCTCGGGCAGCGACGTGGTCGGCGCCGCGACGATGCCGCCGGTCGGCTCGTACGCAAGCGCCTTCAGCGTGATCAGCGAACGGCGCACGGCGGCCGCGTAGCGGCCCTGCACCTGGCAGCGGCCCGACCATTCGAGCCAGTAGTTCTCGGTGCGCGCGAGCATCGACAGCGGATCGCGTGCGGGCGGCAGCCGCAGGTGCGACGCCGCATAGCCGAGCGAGAACGGCACGCGCTCGTCGGCGCTCACCGTGAATTCCGCGAGCGTATGGAGGTTTTCGCCGGTGAGCGGCACCGGCGTGCGAAGCACGACGGTGTCAGGGCCCGCGATTGCCTTCATGCCGTCCTCGCGGGTCAACTGCGTGACCCAAGGGACCGAGAAGCCGTAGTCGAAGCGCAACACGAGCTCCATGCGCATCTTCATCGTGCCGTGGCGGCCGATGACGATCCGCACCAGCTCCGACCAGCCGTTGCCGGGCGGCATGAAGTCGACCACGGTGACGGCACCGTCGGCGCTTTCGTAATCGGTTTCGAGAATCAGCGTGTCGCCGCGATAGCGGCGCGTCGTGTGCGTGATCGCGGCGTCGGCGGCCGGTGCGAGCAGCCAGCGGCCGTGCTCGGGCGTGCCGAGGAGCGCCGCGAAACAGGCGCCCGAATCGAAGCGGGGCCAGCACAGCCAGTCGACGGAGCCGTCTTTCGAGATCAGCGCGGCGGTATGGCCGTCGCCGACGAGGGCGTAGTCTTCGATCAGGGCAGGCATGGGCAGGCGATCCTTGGGTATTCGAGTTCACAATGCGGACGGCGGCGGCCAAGGCTTCACGCGCTGGCACCGCGCCCCGTATACTCGGCCGGGCGGCGGAGCGCATGAACGGCCGGCGTTTCGTCCTATCTCAACACTTGAAGCGACTCGATGCAAGGAGGATTCAATGCCCAACCGTTTACGCGAGCGTGACGCACGCGCTTCGACACGAGGGTTCCCGCTTAGGCTCGCTCACTGGATGAAAGGTTTCGCGATCGTGCTCTCTCTTTCCGCGACCCACGCATTTGCGCAGCAATCGCCCGCCCCGGCCGACGGCGTCTACAACCTGCTCGTCGGCACCTACACGGGCGGCGGCAGCGACGGGATTTATGTTTACCGCTTCGATACGAAAACCGGCAGCGTCGCGCCGGTGTCGTCGGCGAAGACCGTGAATCCGTCGTACCTGTTGCCGAGCCGCGACGGTCGCACCGTCTACGCGGTCAACGAACTGCCCGGCGACGACGGGCCGGCGTCGCAGCGCGGCGGCGTCAGCGCATTCCGCTTCGACGCGAAGACGGGTGCACTGAGCTTCATCGACCGCGTGTCGTCGGAAGGGAACGATCCTTGCTATCTCGCGCTGTCGCCGGACGGCAAGACCCTCGTGACGGCCAACTACTCGGTTGCGAAGGATCCTGGCGGCAGTTTCGCGGTGTTTCCGCTGCGCGACGACGGCGCGGTTGGCCAGGCCGTGTTGACGGTGCACCACGAGGGCACGGGGCCCGTGAAGGGCCGCCAGGACGGCGCGCACGTGCATTCGACGGTGTTTTCGCCGGACGGCCATTACCTGTTCGTGCAGGATCTCGGCACGGACAAGATCTACGGCTACCGCTACACGGTGGACGGCAGCCGCGGGCTGATCAGCCCGACCGACACGCGCTACACGCCGGTCAAGGCGGGCTCGGGCCCGCGTCACATGGTGTTCAGCGCCGACGGCCGCTACGCGTACGTGACGAGCGAGCTCAACGCGTCGGTCGAGGTGTTCGGCTACCACGACGGCAAGCTGACGCCGGTCGAGACCGTATCGATGACCGCGCCGGGCTTCAAGGGCAAGGTCGGCGGCGGCGCGATCCACCTGTCGCCGGACGGCCGCTTCCTGTACGTGAGCAACCGCGGCGATGCGAACGACCTGGTGATCTACGCGGTGAACCAGGCGGACGGCCGGTTGAAGCACGTCGGCCGCCAGTCGAGCCTCGGGAAGACGCCGCGCGAGTTCCTGATCGACCCGACCGGCAAGTGGCTGATCGTCGGCAACCAGGACAGCGATACGTTTTACGTGTTCAGCCGCAATGTGGAAACGGGGCAGCTCGGCCCGAATCCGCAGAAGGTGGCGGTCGGCAAGCCGGTCGACTTCAAGCTGGTGCCGGTGCAGTAAAGGACAAAGGGCGCTGCCGATGCAGCGCCCTTTGCTTTCCGGGGCGGCCGGTTTCCCGGTGCGCCCGTATCGATCGACGGCGGCCGAGCGGCCGCCGCGTTCAGTCGGCCGCGGCCGGCACGAGCACCTCGCGGCTGCCGTTGATGCCCATCGGCGACACGAGCCCGGCCGCTTCCATCTGCTCGACGAGGCGTGCGGCGCGGTTGTAGCCGATGCGCAACTGCCGCTGCACCGACGAGATCGACGCGCGCCGCGTGCGCACGACGAACGCGACGGCTTCGTCGTACAGCGGATCGGCTTCCGCGTCCGGCGCATCGCCGAACAGGTCCTGCGTCGCGCCGTCGGCGGCCGGGCCGTCGAGGATCCCTTCCTCGTACTGCGGCTCGCCGAACTGCTTCAGGTACTCGACGATCCGGTGCACTTCCTCGTCGGCGACGAATGCGCCGTGCACGCGCTGCGGATAACCGGTGCCCGGCGGCAGGAACAGCATGTCGCCCATCCCGAGCAGCGACTCGGCGCCCATCTGGTCGAGAATCGTGCGCGAGTCGATCTTCGACGACACTTGGAACGCGACACGCGTCGGGATGTTCGCCTTGATCAGGCCCGTGATCACGTCGACGGACGGGCGCTGCGTCGCGAGGATCAGGTGGATGCCGGCCGCGCGCGCCTTCTGCGCGAGACGGGCGATCAGTTCCTCGATCTTCTTGCCGGCGACCATCATCAGGTCGGCCAGCTCGTCGATCACGACGACGATCAGCGGCAGCGTCGACAGCGGCTCGGGATCCTCGGGCGTCAGCGAGAACGGGTTGCCGATCTTCTTTTCTTTCGCTTCGGCGTCGCGGATCTTCTGGTTGAAGCCCGCGAGGTTGCGCACGCCGACGGCCGACATCAGCCGGTAGCGCTTCTCCATCTCGCCGACGCACCAGTTCAGCGCGTTCGCCGCGAGCTTCATGTCGGTGACGACCGGCGCGAGCAGGTGCGGGATGCCTTCGTAGACCGACAGCTCCAGCATCTTCGGGTCGATCATGATGAGCCGCACGTCCTCGGGTGTCGCCTTGTACAGCAGCGACAGGATCATTGCGTTGATCGCGACCGACTTGCCCGAGCCCGTCGTGCCCGCGACGAGCATGTGCGGCGCCTTCGCGAGATCGGTGACGATCGGGTGGCCGGTGATGTCCTTGCCCATCGCGATCGTCAGTTGCGAGGCCGAGTGCTGGTACTGGCGCGACTCGAGGATTTCCGACAGGCGGATCATCTGGCGCTTCGCGTTCGGCAGTTCGAGGCCCATGCAGGTCTTGCCGGGAATCGTCTCGACGACGCGGATCGACGTGAGGCCGAGGCCGCGCGACAGGTCCTTCATCAGCCCGACGATCTGGCTGCCCCGCACGCCGAGCGCGGGTTCGATCTCGAAGCGCGTGATCACGGGGCCGGCCGACGCGCCGACCACCGTCACCGGCACCTTGAATTCCTGGAGCCGCTGTTCGATGACCTGCGCTGTCTGCGCGAGGTGTTCGTCGGTGATCGTCTCGATGTCGCCGGACGCGGGTTCGAGCAGGTCGAGCGTCGGCAGTTCGACGTTGAACGACGCGGGCGCGTGGAATTCGAACGCGTTCGGGCGCGGCGGGCGGGCGGGGGTGTCGGGGGCCGGTGTGGCGGGTTCGGTCGCCGTGGCGGTGGTTGCTTCGGCCGGCGGGGCAACGGGAATCGCCGGTACGGTCGTGACCGTCGCCGGTGCGGACAGGCTCGCACCGGGGATGGTTGTTGCGGGTTGCGGTGCCGCGGCTGATGGGGCTGCCGATGTTGCGGAGACATTCGACACGGACCAGCTTGCCGGCGACGAGGCCGGGGCGGGCGGGGCCGAGAACGTCATGGCCCCGATTGCAGCCGGTGCGGAAGCGATCGACGGTGCCTGCGTGGCGGCGGTTGCCGCGAAGGAGGGCAGCGAGTCGGCCGGAGCGACAGGCGAGCCGGCGATCGGTTGCGCCGGAGTCGTGGCGGCGGGCGTGATCGGTGCGACTGTGCCGGAGAGCGGTGCAGTCGTGTCGGAAACCGCCGGCGGTACGGGCAGGCTTGCGGAAGGCTGCGGTGCGACCGTGCCGAATGTGCCGAATGTCGTACCCGTCGATGAGCTTGCCGGGTTGGCCTGAGACGTCGGTGCGGGCGCGGAAGGCGGTGCAATGATTGAGCCGGACACGACATTCACGGGCGTCGCGGTAGCGAGCGCCGGTGTGGCAGTCGGTGCTGGCGCCGGTGCGGTCGAACCGGATGTCGAAGCCGACGTGCCGGCCGTCGACGGCGTTACGGCGGGCGCAACGGATGACGCGGGCGTCGACGCGCGGGAGAGCGAACCGTAAGTCGTGCCCGTCCCGCTGACCGGGGCCGCCGACGTAACAGATGCAACAGTCGATGCCGATGGGGCCGGCTGCGAGAGCGCAGCCTGCGCAGCACCGGTTACACCGATCGGGGATGTCGACGCGGCGGGTGCAACG
Source organism: Burkholderia sp. D-99 (assembly GCF_011605345.1). Lineage (GTDB taxonomy): Bacteria > Pseudomonadota > Gammaproteobacteria > Burkholderiales > Burkholderiaceae > Burkholderia. The sequence continues at coordinate 130,162 of NZ_JAAOXM010000007.1, read as the reverse complement.
GTCGATGCCGATGCGGCCGACTGCGAAAGCGAAGCCGACGCAGCGCCAGTTATACCGATCGGGAATGTCGACGCGGCGGGTGCAACGGTCGATGCCGATGCGGCCGACTGCGAAAGCGAAGTCGGCGCAGCGCCAGTTACACCGATCGGGGGTGTCGACGCGGCCGATGCAACGGTCGATGCCGATGAGGCCGGCTGCGAGAGCGAAGCCGGCGGAGCGCCAGTTACACCGATCGGAGATGTCGACGCGGCGGGTGCAACGGTCGATGCCGATGCGGCCGACTGCGAAAGCGAAGCCGACGCAGCACCGGTTACGCCGACCGGGGATGTTGGTGCGACGGATGCAATGGTCGATGCCGATGCAGGCGGTTGAGCAGGCGAACCGGATGCAGTGCCGGTCACGCGATCCAATGAAGCGGTAACGGTGACAGGAGCAATGCTCGAAGCGGATGCAGGGGCTTGCGCGGTCGAACCGTGGGCGGCGCCGACGAGCGGCGACGCAGCGGTAGCCGAAGCCGTTTGCGCGGCGGCAAACGGTTGAGCAGCGACCGGCGATTTCGGCAATTCCGCGGCGACGGTGGTATTCGTCGGGGCAGGTTGCGCCGTCGACGGCGTCCACGTCCATTTCGCTGCCGGCGCGGCGCCCAGAGTGTTTGCCGACAGCGGCGCCGCAGGTTCCGCCGCGTCCGGCTTGGCGGCTTCAAGTGCTGCACCCGACGCTGCACCCGATGCGGCCGGTGCCGACGCTGCCGCAAACGGCCTGGTTTCGACACTTGCGCGCGGCGTCGTTTCGGCGATCGGCGAAGAGGGGAGGGCCGCGAACGGTGCGATGTTCCCCGCGGGTTTCACGTCGGCGTGCGCATCGGCGATACCCTGCGGCACGCGGGCCGATGCCGTGCGATCGATTGCGGGAGCCGGTTGTGCCGTGTACTTGTCGCCGGAATCGATGGGTGCCGGCGGGTTGCTCGCGGCGATGTCGTGAACCGCCTCGGTCCTGGGTTGCTCGGCGGCAGCATCGGCCGGTTTGGATCCCGTCGCGTCCGTTGATGATTCGGCTACCGGGTTCCAGGCGGATGCGTCGAACGCGGAAACCGGCTGGCTGGCGAGGTCTTCCCAAGGTGCGAGATCGATGGGCGCATCGAACGACGGTGCGGGCGTGATTCCCGACACCGGCGCGGCAGGTACACCGCCGGCGTGCCGGATCTCGTCATCGGCGTGATGCGAAAACGCGGCATCGTCGATGCGGGTATTCGACAGCGCGTGCGGTGCGGCGTCGTCGAACGCCGTGGTGTCCGCATTGGCAACCGGTGCATGAACAGCGGGAGCTGCCGGCATGAACGCGTCGAGCACGATCGGTGCGTTGTCGTCGTACACCGGCGCCGCATCGCGTGCGAGCGAAACACGGGCGTCATGCGCCGCGAGGCCGTGGGTCGCGGCGACGACCCCGGTCGACGCGGCCGCCGATGCCGGCGTTGCAATGCCGGTTGCTGCCGCGGCTATACCGGCCACGGTAGCGGCTGCGGCCGCCGCATGCCCTGCGTCGGCCGACTGCGCACCGCCCAGCGATGCCCATTGCGCGGTACTTGCCTCGATCGAGCGCAGCGTGTCGTGCACGCTCGGCGCCGGCGCGATCGGCGCGGCGGGCTTTTCCGTCCATGCATAGAGCGGCGCACGCGCCGGCGTTTGCGGCGCCGGACGGCGTCGTGCCGTATCCGACGGCAGGCCGGCCGAACCTGCTCCTGCGACGGGGCGTACCGGTGGGCGCGGCGGCTGCGCGGCGGCTGGCCGCGGCGTAACCGTGGTACGCGGCGCGACCGGCTTCAACGCGGCGGTTGCCGGTCGCGCGGCAGTCGGCCGCGGACGGACGGGTTCGAATCCGACAGGAAGCGGGGCTGGATCGGGGCGCGGGACTTGCGAGTTTGCTGCTGCGCGCGCGAGGCTGGCGGTGCTGCCGGTCGTGGGCGGCGGCATCGCGCTGGCCGGGGGAATCGGCGCGGGCGGCGTCGGCATGCGCTGGGATGCGGTCGGCTTCAACCAACCCGATGGCGCGACGGGTTCCACGTGAGGGCGCGGGGGCGTGCTGCTACGCGGTTTCGGCCGCGCCTGCGGGTCGGGTTTCCACAGCGTCGGGCGCGAATACCGGCCGTTCTGGCGCGGTGCCATCGAATTGACGGTATGCGCGGTGGTCGGCTGTACGACGTCGTCGTCGCGATGCAGCGCGCTGCGCGGCAGGTCGGCAATGCCGCGCGCATCGTCGTCACCGCCGTCGCGCGACAGCTTGACGCCGAACGACGTGTCGACCCAGGCGGCGAACTGCCGCCAGCCGATGCCGGTCAGCCACGGCAGCCCGGCGAAGAACAGCACGACCATCGCGACGGGCGTGCCGATCGGGCCGAGCACGTGGGCGAAGCCTGCCGAGAACGCATGGCCGAGCGCGTTCGTGTCGGGGCCCGACAGCGGGCTCGTCAGCGTGCAGCTCGCCACGAACACCGCGGCGAAGCCGAGCCACAGACGGATCGAGCCGCGGCCGGCGAGCCCGACGCCGCCAGGCAGCATCGTTTGCACGAGACGCCCGAGGAGAATGAGGAACCAGACGGCGGAAATGCCGAACCAGCCGAAGACAACCGTGTGCATGCTTTGAAACAGGAGTGGGGAGGGGCGCGCGGGGCGCGACCCGCCGAGTTTAACCGGCCGGCGAACAAGACTCTAACGCGGCGTGCATCCGATTCACGCCGCGCGACGCGTGTGCGCGGCACACGCGCGTGGCGCGCTACGCGAAGGCGGTCGGTCGGCCTTCGCGCGCGCCGTGCATCAGGGGCTCCGGTGCGTGAAGGTCAGCGTTGCGCCGGAAGCGGTCACGATCTGCAGTTGCTGCGGGTCGCGCATCTGCACGCCGGTCTTGTCGATGTGGGTGAGTGCGTCGAGGTACGCGGGTTCGAGCTGGCCGCCGAGCGTATTCGGGCAGGCCATCCGCGTGCCGGCGAGCGGCCCGAAGCTCAACAGGCCGTTCTTGATCGCGTAGGTGCCCATGTAGCGGTTGCAGCCCGAGAAGCCGCTGGCGCGCCGGATGCCCGACTCGGTCGACAGCGCGAGCTTGATCGGCTCGCCGTTGTCGCCGTGCGGGATCGCGCGCTGCGTACCGTCGGCGTTCAGCCAGCTGGTGAGTTCCCAGCTCGTGTCGTCGAGCAGCTGGACGGCGGCCGGGTTGTACGGATCGGGCGCGGGGGCGGCGGAATCGGGATGGGTCGGCATCGCGCAGGCGGCGAGAAGCGTGGCAAGCGTCAACGCGCAGAGCGGCGCGCGCAGCGGGCGAAGCAGGCGGGTGCGTGCGCGTGCGGCTGCGGACAGGTGGGACATGAGCCTCGTTCCTCATCGGATTCTGATCAAGGCGTAAGAGTAACGCACCCGCCCCGCGGCAGGCGAGTCGACACTTCGCGCGTGAAAACGTTCGCAGCCCGCTCGCGAGCGGCCCGCGGCCGGGCGCCGGCGCGGCGAAACGCGCCAAACCGGTGTCGTGGCGCGTGTTAACATCGGAGCCGTTTTCGTCCTCCACCAGAAGCGGGTAATCACATGCAGATCGGTCAGCGGCTCGGTACGCCGCTCTCACCTTCGGCCACGCGCGTCATGCTGCTCGGCGCCGGCGAACTCGGCAAGGAAGTCATCATCGCGTTGCAGCGGCTCGGCGTCGAAGTCGTCGCGGTCGACCGCTATCCGGACGCGCCGGGCCACCAGGTCGCGCATCGCGCGCACGTGATCGACATGACGGACGCCGCCGCGCTGCGGGCGATCGTCGAGGCCGAGCGCCCGCACCTGATCGTGCCCGAGATCGAGGCGATCGCGACCGATGCGCTCGCGGCGATCGAGGCGGCCGGCCTCGCCGAGGTGATCCCGACCGCGCGCGCGACGCAGCTCACGATGAATCGCGAAGGGATCCGCCGGCTCGCGGCCGAGGAGCTCGGCCTGCCGACGTCCCCGTATGCGTTCGCGGATTCGTTCGACGCGTTCAGCGCGGCCGTCGCGCAGATCGGCATGCCGTGCGTCGTGAAGCCCGTGATGTCGTCGTCGGGCAAGGGGCAGTCGGTCGTCAAGACCGAAGCGGACGTGAAGCCGGCGTGGGACTACGCGATGGCGGGCGGCCGCGTGAATCACGGCCGCGTGATCGTCGAAGGCTTCGTCGATTTCGACTACGAGATCACGCAGCTCACCGTGCGCGCGATCGATCCGGCGACGAACGCCACGCGTACCTACTTCTGCGAGCCGGTCGGCCACGTGCAGGTCGCGGGCGACTACGTCGAGTCGTGGCAGCCGCAGCCGATGAGCGCAGCGGCGCTCGAGAAGTCGCGCGAGATCGCGCACAAGGTCACCGAGGCGCTCGGCGGGCGCGGGATGTTCGGCGTCGAGCTGTTCGTGCGCGGCGACGACGTGTGGTTCTCCGAGGTGAGCCCGCGGCCGCACGATACGGGCCTCGTCACGCTCGCGTCGCAACGCCAGTCGGAATTCGAGCTGCACGCGCGTGCGATTCTCGGGCTGCCGGTCGATCCGGCGCTCGGTACGCCGGCCGCGTCGGCCGTGATCTACGGCGGGCTCGACGAGCGCGGCATCGCGTTCGAAGGCGTGCGCGACGCGCTCGCGGTGCCGGGCGCCGACCTGCGCCTGTTCGGCAAACCGGAAAGTTTTGCGAAGCGGCGCATGGGCGTCGCGCTGGCCACCGGCGCGACCGTCGACGAAGCCCGCGAACGCGCGAAGCGCGCCGCCGCGGCCGTCCGGCCCGTGTCGGCCCGTTGACGGAACAAGGAGAGGGCGATGGCGCCGAGATGGCTGCGTATCGGAAAACTGGGGGTCGTGCTGGCGCTTGCCGCGAGTCTCGCGGGTTGTGGCGTCGCGGCCGCGCCGTGCCGGGTCGCGTCGGCCGGGCTCAAGATCGTGCCGCTCGTCGGCCATCTCGCGGCCGCGCCGACCGACGCGTGTGCTGACGTCATCGATCCCTGACAGCGCGACCCGACGCGAAACCGACAATAACCGCGCGCCCCGCGAGGGCGCGTTTCCACCCGTCTCGTGAGAGGACCTGCATGATTCGTCAAACCCTCGCCGCGCTCGCGCTCGCCGGCACCGCCGTTTCTGTCGCGCATGCCGCGCAGCTGACCGTCGAAGAGATCGACGCCGATTCGCGCCAGTTCACCGTCTACCAGTGCGCGAACCAGAAGCAGCCCGTGCGCGTGTCGTACTGGCTCGCGGGCAACGGCCAGAGCTTCGCGCTCGTACCGGTCAACGGGAAGCAGATGCTGTTCGTCGACACCGTGTCGGCGTCGGGCGCGCGCTACCAGGCTGGCCGCTATACGTGGTGGACGAAGGGCAAGGAAGCGACGCTGCGCGACGAGATCGCCGACCAGAATTCGCCGCCGCTGCTGGGCGACTGCGTACAGGTCGAGAAGAAAAAGAAGAAGGGCTGAGCGCCTGGCGGGAACGAGGATCGTGCCGGCCGGTGCCGGCCGGCGGCCGGCTCTTGGGCCTCACTGCCTGGCACGCTGGCTGGCGGCGCGCGATCGGACAAGACGATCCGGGATCGGACCCTTTAAGCTGCCCGCCGGCCGATCGGGATAGCCCGATCGGGCCTCCGTCGACCGCGCGGGACCTGCCTGGGCCCCGCTGCGCCAACTGCCGTTGCGGCCGTTCGCGGCGTTGTCACGGACAGATGGCCGCGCAGTGCTACAATACGCCCCTTTCCGCCGGCATTCGCGCCGAACGGAGTCCGCACGGCCTGGCGTCCAGCGTTCGTATTGAACCGGTCCCAAGCGCCAGAGCGGCGCCGCGCGGCGCGCCGCGGCTCCGTCTATTTCCGAATTGTGATGAGCGCAGGCCCGGCTGGCCTGACGCACGATGTCCCCGCCGCGCCTTTTGAGCGAAACGCCACCATGTCCGATTCTGTCGCCAAGCCCGTCGACGCAACCTTCGACCAATTCGGCCTTGCCGCCGATATCCTGAAAGCCATTGCGGAGCAGGGCTATACGACGCCGACGCCGATCCAGGCGCAGGCCATTCCGGTCGTGCTCGCCGGCCGCGACGTCATGGGCGCCGCGCAAACGGGTACCGGCAAGACCGCGAGCTTCTCGCTGCCGATCATCCAGCGCCTGCTGCCGCAAGCCAACACGAGCGCGTCACCCGCGCGCCACCCGGTTCGTGCGCTGATCCTCACGCCGACCCGCGAACTCGCCGACCAGGTCGCCGCGAACGTGCACGCATATGCGAAGCACACGCCGCTGCGCAGCGCGGTCGTGTTCGGCGGCGTCGACATGAATCCGCAGTCGGCAGAGTTGCGCCGCGGCGTCGAGATCCTGATCGCGACGCCGGGCCGCCTGCTCGACCACGTGCAACAGAAGACCGCGAACCTCGGCCAGGTGCAGATCCTCGTGCTCGACGAAGCCGACCGGATGCTCGACATGGGCTTCCTGCCCGATCTGCAGCGCATCCTGAACCTGCTGCCGAAGGAACGTCAGACGCTGCTGTTTTCAGCCACGTTCTCGGGCGAAATCAAGAAGCTCGCATCGACCTATCTGCGCAATCCGCAGACGATCGAAGTCGCGCGCAGCAACTCGACCAACGCGAACGTCACGCAGATCGTCTACGACGTCGCCGAAGGCGACAAGCAGGCGGCCGTCGTGCAGTTGCTGCGCGATCGCGGGCTCAAGCAGGTGATCGTGTTCTGCAACAGCAAGATCGGCGCAAGCCGGCTTGCGCGCAATCTCGAGCGCGACGGCGTGGTCGCGTCGGCGATCCACGGCGACAAGACGCAGCTCGAGCGGATGCAGGCGCTCGACGCGTTCAAGCGCGGCGAGATCGAGGCGCTGGTCGCGACCGACGTGGCCGCGCGCGGCCTCGACATCGCCGAACTGCCCGCCGTGATCAACTTCGACCTGCCGTTCAGCGCGGAAGACTACGTGCACCGGATCGGCCGTACCGGCCGCGCGGGTGCGACGGGCGACGCGCTGTCGCTGTGCAGCCCGAACGAGCGCAAGCAACTCGCCGATATCGAGAAGCTGATCAAGCGTCCGCTCGAAGTGCAGACGCTCGCGCTCGACAAGCCGGCGCGCCAGCGTCACGACGAGCGCGGCGGTGACCGCGGAGAGCGGGGTGAGCGTGGTGAGCGAAGCGAGCGCGGTGGCGAACGTGGCAGCCGGCGCGATCGCGACGAGCATCGTGGCGCGTCGACGCATCGGTCGGCCGGTGCCGAGCGCGGTGGCCGTCCGCGTCGCCACGAAGCGCCTGTCGACGATTTCTTCCTGAAGCCGTATGAGCCGTCGGCGCAGGCGAAGCAGCACGATGCGGAGCCTGCTCAGCAGCCTGAAAAGAAGGGGCCGAAGCGCCAGGTCGCCGCGCTGCTCGGCGGGTTCGGGATGCCGCGCAAGCCGTCGGCGTAAGCCCGGCAGGCGTGGCTGGGGCGGCGCGCGAGCGCCGCCGGAGAAGCGGGTGCATGCGATGAGCATGTGCCCGTTTTTTATTGGGGCCGTGGTTCGATGGCGAAGCGGAGGAGGGCGCGGGGCGTCGGCGGCGAGCGATGCGAGCGGCACCCGGCGGGCGCCCGATCGCCGCGAAACCGGTGCGCTGCCGCGCGTTAGCCGGCCTGCGGCCCGAAGCGCGTCGCCCACGCGGCCGTTGCGGCTGCGTAGAACGCATCGAGCGTCGTGCCTGCGAGCGTGCCGCCGGGCGCGAGGCCCAGATGCGCGGCGGCGGCCTGCAGCGCCGGTAGCGGATCGTCGCGGTCGAGCGCGGTCGCGCCCGTCTGCTTGCTGAGCTTTTCGCCGTTCGCATCGACGACGACGGGCACATGCAGGTATTGCGGGGTCGGCACACCGAGACAGTGTTGCAGGTGGATCTGGCGCGCGGTCGAATCGAGCAGGTCGGCGCCTCGCACGACGTGCGTGATGGCTGCATCGGCATCGTCGACGACGACCGCGAGCTGATAGGCCCATTGCCCGTCCGCGCGCTTCAGCACGAAATCGCCGACTTCGGTCGCGAGGTTCTGCGATTGCGTGTGCTGCCAGCGATCGTCGAACGTGACGATCGCGCCGTCGCCGTCTGGCACGCGCAGCCGCCACGCGCGCGCGGGCTTGCCGTGCAGGCCGGTGCGGCACGTGCCCGGGTAGGCGAGCGTCGTGTGGCGTTCATGCGCGGCGCGCAGCGAATCGGCGATTTCCTTGCGCGTGCAGCCGCACGGATAGACGAGCCCCGCCGCGACGAGCCGCTCGAGCGCGGCCGTATAGGCCGCATCGCGCGTGCTTTGCCAGACGGGCGGCTCGTCGGGCGTCATGCCGAAATGCGCGAGCGTCGCGAGGATGTCGTCGGCCGCGCCGGGTACCGTGCGCGGGCCGTCGAGATCCTCGATGCGCACGAGCCACGCGCCGCCGTGCGCACGCGCGTCGAGCCAGCTCGCGAGTGCGCCGACCAGCGAGCCGAAGTGCAGCGGGCCGGTGGGCGACGGCGCGAAGCGGCCGCGATAGGCGCTCATCGGGGCGCGGGGCAACGCGCGCTTACGCGGCGCTGGCTGCCGGTGCGCAGGCGGGGCACGACTTGCCGGGCACGTAGCTCGGCGATTGTTGCGCTTCCGGCGTGACGACCGCGCGGCACGCGAAGCACGTGACGTTCTCGGTGGGCTGGAGTTGCGGGTTCAGCGCGGTGCGGTAGTCGAACACGAAGCAGTCGCCGTGGTAGTGCGCGCCGCCGACTTCCTCGAAGTATTTCAGGATCCCGCCTTCGAGCTGGTACACGTTCTCGATGCCGATTTCCTTCATGTGGATCGCGGCCTTCTCGCAGCGGATGCCGCCCGTGCAGAACGACACGACCGTCTTGCCTTCGAGGTCGGCGCGGTTCGCGTCGATCACTTCCGGGAATTCGCTGAACTTGTCGATCCGGTAGTCGAGCGCGTCGTCGAATGTGCCGACGTCGACTTCGAATGCGTTGCGCGTGTCGAGCATCACGACCGGGCGGCCCGTGTCGTCGTGGCCGCGGTCGAGCCACGTCTTCAGCGTGCGCGCGTCGACGAACGGCGCGCGGCGGAGTTCCGGCTGGATCGCCGGCTTCTTCATCGTGATGATCTCGCGCTTCAGGCGCACGAGCATGCGGCGGAACGGCTGCGAGTCGGACAGGCTTTCCTTGAACTGCAGCGACGCGAATTTGCCTTCGAACAGCGGATCGTGGCGGATGTACGCGATGAACGCGTCGGTGGCTTCGCGCGTGCCGGCGATGAACAGGTTGATGCCTTCCGGCGCGAGCAGGATCGTGCCGCGCAGGTCGAGTTCGTTGCAGCGGGCGGTGACGAGCGGGCGCCATTGCTCGGTCGCGTCGAGCGACACGAAGTGGTAGGCGGCGAGGTTGACGATGGTCATGATGGTCCGACGGGAAACGGCCGCACGGCGGCCCGCAAAAAAGGGTGCGAAGCCGGGGCGTTGATTCGAAAAACCGTATTATCCCGCAAACCGCGCTCGGGCCGGCATCCAGCCATTTGGCCAGTCACGTGACGTGCGCTCGCGCGCATCGGCCGAACGGCCGGCGCGGGGATTTTTTGGGCAGCCTGCGCGGCGGGGCGGCTACAATAGCGCCCATGTCAGATCCCCGCTTCGTCCATCTTCGCGTTCACTCCGAATTCTCGATTGCCGACGGCATCGTGCGCATTGACGACATCGTCAAGGCGGCGGCCGCAGACGGTCAGGGCGCGCTCGCGCTCACCGATCTCGGCAACGCATTCGGTCTCGTCCGTTTCTACCAGGAAGCCCGCGGCAAGGGCATCAAGCCGATCGCCGGCTGCGACGTCTGGATCGCCAATCCGGACGATCGCGACAAGCCGTCGCGGCTGCTGCTGCTCGTCAAGGACAAGGTCGGCTACCTGAATCTCTGCGAGCTGCTGTCGAAGGCGTGGCTCACGAACCAGTACCGCGGCCGTGCGGAACTCGACGCGAGCTGGCTCGACGGCGAGCTCGCGCAGGGGCTGCTCGCGCTGTCGGGCGCGCAACAGGGCGATATCGGGCTCGCGCTGGCCGCGGGCAACGAAGAAGCCGCGCGCCGTCACGCCGAGCGCTGGGCGAAGGTGTTCCCGGGCGGTTTCTACATCGAGCTGCAGCGTTACGGCCAGCCGGGCGCCGAGGCGTACATCCAGCAGGCCGCGACGCTCGCCGCGGCGCTGAAGCTGCCGGTCGTCGCGACGCACCCGACGCAGTTCATGACCGACGACGATTTCACCGCGCACGAGGCGCGCGTGTGTATCTCGGAAGGCGACATCCTCGCGAACCCGCGGCGCCAGAAGCGTTTCACGACCGACCAGTATTTCCGCACGCAGGACGACATGGCCGCGCTGTTCGCCGACCTGCCGTCGGCGATCGCGAACACGGTCGAAATCGCGAAGCGCTGTAACCTGAAACTCGAGCTCGGCAAGCCGAAACTGCCGCTGTTCCCGACGCCGGACGGCATGTCGCTCGACGACTATCTGGTCCAGCTGTCGAAGGAAGGGCTCGAGACCCGCCTCGCGCAGTTGTATCCGGCCGAAGCCGAACGTGACGCGCAGCGCGACACGTACTACAAGCGCCTCGAATTCGAGTGCGGGACCATCACGAAGATGGGCTTCCCGGGCTACTTCCTGATCGTTGCCGACTTCATCAACTGGGCGAAGAACAACGGCGTGCCGGTCGGCCCGGGCCGCGGCTCGGGCGCGGGTTCGCTGGTCGCGTACGCGCTCGGCATTACCGACCTCGACCCGCTGCGCTACAACCTGCTGTTCGAGCGATTCCTGAACCCGGAACGCGTGTCGATGCCCGACTTCGACATCGACTTCTGCCAGCACGGCCGCGATCGCGTGATCCAGTACGTGAAGGAAAAATACGGCGCGGACGCGGTGTCGCAGATCGCGACCTTCGGCACGATGGCCGCGAAGGCGGCCGTGCGCGACATCGGCCGCGTGCTCGACGTCGGTTACATGTTCACCGATGGCATCGCGAAGCTGATCCCGTTCAAGCCGGGCAAGCACGTGACGATCGCCGACGCGATGAAGGAGGAGCCGCAGCTTCAGGAGCGCTACGACCACGAGGACGAAGTGCACCAGCTGCTGGATCTCGCGCAGCGCGTCGAGGGCCTCACGCGTAACGTCGGGATGCACGCGGGCGGCGTGCTGATCGCGCCCGGCAAGTTGACCGATTTCTGCCCGCTGTACACGCAGGGCGACGACGGCGGTGTCGTCAGCCAGTACGACAAGGACGACGTCGAAGCCGTCGGCCTCGTGAAGTTCGACTTTCTGGGTCTCACGACGCTGACGATCCTCGACTGGGCCGAGCGCTACATCCGCCGCCTCGATCCTTCGAAGGCCGACTGGTCGCTCGCGCAGGTGCCGCTCGATGATCCCGCCTCGTTCCAGATCCTGAAGAAGGCCAACACGGTCGCCGTGTTCCAGCTGGAAAGCCGCGGGATGCAGGGCATGCTGAAGGATGCGCAGCCCGACCGTTTCGAGGACATCATCGCGCTCGTGTCGTTGTATCGTCCGGGCCCGATGGACCTGATCCCGAGCTTCTGCGCACGGAAGCACGGTCGCGAGAAGGTCGACTATCCGGATCCGCGCGTCGAACCCGTCCTGAAAGAGACCTACGGCATCATGGTCTATCAGGAGCAGGTGATGCAGATGGCGCAGATCATCGGCGGCTACTCGCTCGGCGGCGCGGACTTGCTGCGTCGCGCGATGGGCAAGAAGAAGCCCGAGGAGATGGCCAAGCACCGCGAGATCTTCGCCGAGGGCGCGGCGACGAACGGCCTCACGCGCGAGAAGTCCGACGAGATCTTCGACCTGATGGAGAAGTTCGCGGGCTACGGTTTCAACAAGTCGCACGCGGCCGCCTACGCACTGCTCGCGTATCACACCGCGTGGCTGAAGGCGCACCATCCGGCCGAATTCATGGCGGCCAACATGACGCTCGCGATGGACGACACCGACAAGGTGAAGATCCTGTACGACGATTGTGTCGTGAACAACCTCGCCGTGCTGCCGCCCGACATCAACCAGTCGCATTACCGCTTCGAACCGGTCGCCGAAGCCGACGGCAAGCGTTCGCGCACGATCCGCTACGGCCTCGGCGCGGTGAAGGGCAGCGGCCAGAACGCGATCGAGGAAATCCTGCGCGCCCGCGAGGAAAAGGCGTTCACCGACCTGTTCGATTTCTGCGAGCGGATCGACCGGCGCGTCGTCAACCGCCGTACGGTCGAGGCGCTGATCCGCGCCGGCGCATTCGATTCGCTGAATGCGAACCGCGCGCAGCTGATCGCGTCGGTGCCGCTGGCGATGGAAGCGGCCGACCAGGCCGAGGCGAATGCGATGCAGGCCGGCCTGTTCGACATGGGCGCCGAATCGCCGCACGCGCATGCGCTCGTCGACGAGCCCGCGTGGGACGACAAGCGCCGCCTGCAGGAAGAAAAGGGCGCGCTCGGCTTCTACCTGTCCGGCCACCTGTTCGACGCGTATCGCGACGAGGTGCGTCGCTTCGTGCGGCAGAAGGTCGGCGACCTGAAGGAAGGGCGCGACAAGCTCGTGGCCGGCATCATCGCGTCGCTTCGCACGCAGATGACCCAGCGCGGCAAGATGCTGATCGCGTTGCTCGACGATGGCTCGGGCCAGTGCGAGATCACGATCTTCAACGAGCAGTTCGAGGCGAACAAGGCGCTGTTCAAGGAAGACGAACTGCTGATCGTCCAGGGGCAGGCGCGCAACGATGCGTTCACGGGCGGCATCCGTTTCACGACCGACACGGTGATGGATCTCGAACGCGCGCGCAGCCGTTATGCGCAGGCCGTGCGGCTGACGATGAACGGCAACGCCGACGCGGCCGAGCTGCGCCGCGTGCTCGAGCCGCACGTGTCGAAGGACGATCCCGCGGCTGCGGTCGAGGCGCCGGCACCGCGTGGCGGTGGGCGCGACGGCGGTCGCCGCCCGCAGGCGCCGCTGCCGAACGGGCTCGCGGTGCAGGTCCATTACAGCAACGCACGGGCACAAGGCGAAATGCGCCTCGGCGACGCATGGCGCGTGAAACCGAGCGACGTGCTGCTCGCGGAGCTGCGGGCGGCGTTCGACGGTAGCGTCGTCGAAATCACGTACTGACCGCGCCTGAGCCGGACGGCTGTCGCGCCATGCGGCCCGTCGCATCGCCCTCGTGCGGTGCGACGGGCCGTTTTTGCATGTTCGCGCAAGCGGGTCTTGGGCTGGCCATCCGGACGCTATACAATCCGGCGCTAGCCGCACGAACGCGGCATCGCTCGCCGCTCGTCCGGCGGGTGGTGCCGGTATCGCGCGCATGAATGGGGTCCGATCCCTGCGGCGGACGGCGATATGCGACAAGGCCGTCCCGGGATCGGATGCCGAGGAATGGCCCGTCGCGACGACAAAAACTGACAGTCACCACATGACCATGGCCAATGGGAACCCGACGCAACGGATCCTCGTGATCCGGATTGATTTTCTGGGCGACATGCTGTGCACGACGGCGTTTCTCGGCGCGCTGAAGGAGCGCTGGCCCGGTGCGGAGCTGCATGTGGTCGCGAACCGTTACAACGCGGCGGCGCTGGCCGGAAACCCGGACGTGGACACGATCCACACCTACGTGTATAGCCGCCAATGCGAACGCAACGACCGTCCCGGGCGAATGCGCGCATTCTTCGACCGGCTGCGGCTCGTGCGTCGCCTGCGTCGCTTGCGGTTCGACCTCGTGGTCGTGCCGAACGGCGGCATGCATCGCAGCAGCATGCAGTTCGCGCGCCAGATCGGTGCGAAGGATTGTCGCTGGCACGATGCCGAAACCGAATTCGACGATCGCAAACCCGAGCATGTCGCGCAGCGGCCGATGTGCCACGAGGCGCTGTCGGGTTTCCGGCTCGTGCCCGAGCTCGGCTGCGCCGATCTCGACCGTCTTGAGTTGTCGGTTCATCCCGACCGCGTGCTGCAGGATGCGTGGTATCGGCTGCTCGGCGCGCGCACGAAACCGCGGGTCGGGCTGTTCGTGACGAACAAGGCGGCCGAGCGCCGCTGGCCCGCGGACCGCTGGCGCGACCTTGCCGAGCGGCTTGCGCCGTGCGCCGACGTGATCGTCTTTCGCGACCCGGTCGTCGGCCACGCCCCCGAGGACGATTCGTGGCGCGACGTGAGCGCACGCCATGTTGCACCTTCCTCGGTCGCCGAACTGGTGGCGGCCGCGAGCCTGCTCGATGCGATCGTCTCGGCCGACAGCGCCCCCGTGCATCTCGCGTCGGCGCTCGGCGTCCCGGTCGCCGCGCTGTTCGAGGACCGTCCCGAGAAATACCTGCGCTGGCACCCGCTCGGTGTGCCGCACGTGATCCTGCGCGCCGGCGCGACCGTCGACGCGATCGATGTCGACGCGGTCGAGCGCGCGGTGCGTCACCTGCTGCCGCAGGCCGCCCTTCGCGACGAACCGTTGGCCGACGCAGCACACACGCGGCCCGTTACCGTTGCTGCAACGCCGACGATCATGACGGTCGCTTCGTAGCACCACGGGCATTGCAAGCACCGCGTACGGCAACGGCACACGCTGCGCCTGCCGTGGTTCACGCCGCGAACGGGGCCGTATCGGGGCAGCTGAACGGCCGATTCGCCATGCCGCGCCGGCTGCTGCAAAATCCTGTACATTGCCAGCCTTGTTCAGCCAGCCGGATACACCGATCGCCGTGGCCCTGTTTTCTTCCGCCCGCCCGCCCAGAACCATCCTCGTAGCCGCGCCGCGCCGTATCGGCGACGTGCTGCTGACGACGCCGCTCGTCCGTTCGCTGAAGGCCCGCTGGCCGGATGCGCAGATCGACATGCTGGTGTTTCGCGGCACCGAAGGCGTGCTCGAGCACAATCCGGACGTGCGGCGCGTGATCGTCGTCGCGCAGCGCGCGGGATTGCGCGAGCGGCTGCGCGACGCGCTGTCGATGTGGCGCCGCTACGATCTTGCGTGCGCGGCGCTGAGCTCCGACCGGCCGCGCTTCTACAGCTGGTTCGCGGGCCGCAAGCGGGTGGGCCTCGTCGATCCGAACCGCGTGACGTGGCTCACGCGGATGATGCTGAACGGGATCGCGATCAATCATCACGAATCCGCGCACACGGTCGTCAGTACGCTGGCACTCGCGCCGGTGATCGGCATCGAGCCGGTGTCGGAAGTCGTCGCGCCCGGCATCGGCGACGATCCGGCACGGCGGGCGCGCTTCGACGCGTGGCTCGCCGAGTCGCCGGCGATCCGCGACGGCAGGCCGCTGGTCGTGCTGCATCCTTATCCGATGTTCCGTTACAAGCAATGGCGGCTCGACGGCTGGGTCGAGATGGTCGGCTGGCTGCGCGAGCAGGGTTTCGCGGTCGCGTTGTCGGGCGGCCCGGCCGACAGCGAGCGCGAGTATGCGGAGCAGGTCGCGGCCGAAGCGGGCGGTGACGTGCTGAACCTGGTCGGACGCCTGACGTTCGGTGAAAGCGCCGAACTCGTACGGCGCGCACGGCTCTTCATCGGGCCCGACACCGGCGCGACACACGTCGCGGCGGCGACCGGCACCGACACGATCGCGCTGTTCGGTCCGTCCGACCCGGTGCGCTGGGGGCCATGGCCGCAGCACTGGCCGGCGACCGAGAATCCGTGGCCGCTGCGCGGCTCGGGGCGGCACGGCAACGTGTGGCTGCTGCAGGGGGAGGGCGATTGCGTGCCGTGCCGGCACGAGGGCTGCGAGCGCAAGGTCGACAGCCGCAGCGACTGCCTCGTCAATCTCGGTGCGCAGCGTGTGAAAGCCGCCGCGGCCGAGATGCTCGGGCTGAATCCGCCGGGCCCGGCTGAAGCCGTCGTCGATACGTCGCGGCTGCATCGCACCGGATCCGACTGACGCGCGGGAGGCGCGCGCTTTTCGCGGGTTGCCGGCGCCTTGATACGTGACGAGCCGCGCAGCCCGTTTCCTTCGAAGATAGCGAACTCCGCAGTGGCCGAAACCGGCCGGCCGCGGAGCGTATGTCGTTACGCGCTGCGCCGGATCGCCGACGTCTCGCGCGGCAGCGCCTCGCCGCGCTCGCCGCAGCCGAGCAGGATGCCGGCCAGCAGCACGATCAGGTGCCCCTCGGCGAAATCGAGCAGCAGCGAATTCGCGAGACTGCCGATCGCGAAGATCGCGAGCCAGGCGAGCAGCAGATGCCGCGAGCGCGGGTCGAGCGCGCGGCTGCCGCGTGCGATCTGCACGATCAAGTTGATGAACAGCAGCAGGCCGAGCATACCGAGCTGCACGGCCATCAGCAGGTATTCGTTGTGCGGGTTCGACGTGAGCTGGCCTTCGGCGGCCGTCTTGCCGGCCGTGAGTTTCTCGAATTCGAATTCGAGGCCGCCCGCGCCATAGCCGATCACCGGGCGCTGGCGATACAGTTCGAGCCCCTTCTTGTACCACTCGAGTCGCAGCCCGGTCGACGTCGCCGCATCGCTTTGCCGATACTGCTGCACTTCCGACACGACCTTGACGAGCCGGCCGTTGTGAACCGTACACGCGGCGACCACCAGTGCGATGCCGGCCAGGACGAACACCCCGGCGACGAGCCCTGCGCGCAGCGCCGACCGGCGGCGCAGCAACAGCACGAAACGCACTGCGACCACGAGGATCAGCAGCAGCGCAATGACTTGCCCGGTGCGCCCCTGCAGCATCACGAATACGTTCACCAGCGACCACGCGGCGATGGCGGCGCAAGCGACACGCGACAGCGTCGTGCGGGCCGACAGCGCGAGATCGGCCGCCTGGTAGAACAGCAGCGCGCCGAACATGCCGGCGGCGATGTGGTTCTTGAACACCCACGCGCGCGACAGCGGCAGCTGGGTCGCATGCGCGGGCCCGATCGCGGTCAGCCCGAGATAGTTGGTCGTCGACAGGAGCAGGATCACGCACAGCGTGCCGAACCAGCAGCGCTGCACGATCGGCGCCCAGTTCGAATGACGGAACGCGAGCACGGCGAAGGGCAGCAGCAGCAGCTTGTCGTATTTGGCGACCCAGTTCCACGCCTTGTCGTGCGGCGCAACCGTATAGGCGACGCTGACGGTCAGCGCGGCGAGGATCAGCAGTGCCGCGAGCGAAGCCTGGTCGGTGACGAACGAGCGCAGGTCGCGCCAGAATTCGGGAGAGATGACGAGCACGGCGGCAAACAACCCGCAGAAGACGTTGGTCAGCGCGGTCGAGACCGGCACCATGCAGAGCGCGGCAACGGCGAAGGCGCGGGCGGCGGTCAGGCGCCGGGTGGCGGGAGCGGAAAACGAAAGCATCGGAACCTGTCGAATGGACGAATGCAACACGCGGGCACGTGCTGCGCGCCGCGTGTCCCTGCGGCATGGGCCGGGACGAACCGCGCAGTATACGCGAAGCCGACCGCGTTTCCGTGTCGTTTCCGGGGCCTGATCAGACGTGTCCGATCACCCGCGCACATTCAGCTGAATGCGCGCTTGATCCGCGAGCGCAGCAGCGCGCGCTTCAGGCGTCCTTCGATGGCCGGCGTGTCGAGCGCGACGCGCGCGCCGGCCGGTTCGCCGCGATGCAGGTAGTAGCGGTCGAACGTCGCCTGGGTCATGCCCCATTTGTTCAGGAACTGGCGGCGGCCGTCGTTCTTGACGATCTTGCCGGTGCTTTTCTGCTGGAAATGGTAGACGAGGCTGTCGCCCACACCGAGGAAGATCCGGCAGCCGGCATCCCAGAATTTCATCGAGAAATCGTTGTCGCTGCTCATGCCGGGCGACAGTTCGCTGCTGTAGCCGCCGATCCGGTTCCACCAGTCGCGGTGCACGAGCGTCGGCGGCCAGGTCGAGCCGAGCCAGTCCGCGCGCGTGAGCTTCGGGGCTGCCGCGACGAGGCCCGCCGCGTCGAATTGTTCGGCGTCGCGGCCGAAATTGCTGACCACGACGCACGGGTTGCGCGTGTCGACCGGCTCGATCATCGTGCCCGACAGCATGAACAGGTCGGTCGGCATTTGTTCGATGCGGCGCACGAGCGCCGTGTCCCAGCCGGGGCAGCAGAACATGTCGTCGTTCATGTAGACGACGTAGTCGCGGGTCGCGCGCGCGGCGGCCCAGTTCACCGCGTGACAGATGCCGATGTTGGACGGCGACGCGGTGTGTTCGATGCCTTCGCTGCGCACCCAGTCGAGCGTACCGTCCGAGCCGTCGTTCACGTGCACGATGATCTGGTGATCGTACGCGGAGTGGCGGCGCAGGCTGTCAACGACGAGCTTGAGGTATGGCAGGTTGTTCCAGGTCGGAATGATGATGGAGAACATGGCGGTCGGATTCGGTGAGCGTCGTGGCGGGCGGCGCGCGGCGCCGCCTGTCGGGCGGGCACGCGCGGCGCGGGCAGGCCGGCATTGTAACGCCGCGCCGGTCGCGTGCCGGGCGGGTGCTCAGCGTGCCTGTTCGTGGCCGAGCTTCAGGAACCGGTAATACACGGTTTCCGCGTTGAACACGGCGATCATGAAGCCGGCGCGGCCGTCGAGGAAGCCGCGCCGCAGCACGTAGGTGCGCACGAACGCCCAGGCGCCGCGCGCGAGCGCCTTGCCGAAGCCGCCGCGCTGGCCGGCCGTGCGGCGCTGGCGCGCGCCGGCCGTCGAATACGCGTCGAGCTTGCGCACGACGGTTTCGAAATCCTCGTACGAGTAGTGCATCAGCTTGCCGGACAGGCGCTGCGCGGCGCCGTCGAACACGAGGCGCTCGTGCACGAGATCGTCCGAAAAGCGCGCGCAGCCGCGCCGGAACAGGCGCGGCACCCAGTCCGGATACCAGCCGCTGTGATGGATCCACTGGCCGCAGAAGCTCGACAGCCGGTCGACCGCATAGACCTGCGCAGCGGGTGCGCGGATCGTGTCGCGGATCGACTGCGCGAGTTCCGGGGTGACGACTTCGTCGGTATCGAGGGACAGGACCCAGTCGGTGTCGAGTGCATCGAGCGCGCGGTTCTTCTGCGGGCCGAAGCCCGGCCAGTCGCGCTCGACGATCACGCGTGCGCCGTGCGCTTGCGCGATCGCGACGGTATCGTCGGTGCTGCCGCCGTCGATGACGACGACGTCGTCGGCGAACGACAGCGCGGCAAGGCACTGCGCAAGCCGCGCGGACGCGTTGAGGGCGATGAGGGCGACGCCGAGGGAGGGTTCAGCCATGAAATCGTCGGAAAGGCGGAGAAAACGGTGAGCGGCAGTATACCCGCGGCCCGGCCGCCGCCCGCGTCGGTCATGACCGTGCCGGCCGGGGCGGTACGGCTATAATGTTGAGCCCTTTTCGGCACCCGCCCGGTGGGGGCGATATCCCGGGCGGTCATGCGCCGGGCGCCGCTTTGCGGCTCAAGAAGGATTGCCTTGGAAACCCAGAACACTCTTCGCAAACCGATGGACGGCACCGGCACCTCGCCGGTCACGGTCCTCAAGCGCCTGTGGCCGTACATCCGGCCGCTGATCGGCATCGTGGTGCTCGCCGTGATGACGATGGGCGTCGTCGCGGCCACCGAGGCCGGTATCCCGGCGCTGCTCAAGCCGCTCCTCGATCACGGTTTCGGCGCGCATGGCAGCGACAGCGCGAAATGGTACGTGCCGATCGCGGTGATCGGCCTCGCGCTCGTGCGCGGCGTGTCGCAGTACACGTCGAATTACCTGCTCAACTACGTATCGAACCGCATCCTGCTGCAACTGCGGCTCGAGATGTTCCAGCGGATGCTCCACACGAGCGCGTCGTTCTTCCAGCGCGAAACCGCGAGCACGGTGATCAATGCGATCGTGTTCGAGGTCAACCAGATCCTGTCGGTGCTGACGGGCGTGATGGTCACGCTCGTGCGCGATTCGCTGACGGTGATCTTCCTGCTCGGCTACCTGTTCTACCTGAACTGGCGGCTGACACTGATCGTCGCGGTGATCCTGCCGGGCATCGGCTGGCTCGTCAGCAAGATCAACCGCCGCCTGCGCCGCCTGAACCGCGAGCACCAGACGCTGACCAACGAGCTGTCGTACATCGTCGAGGAGACGGTCGGCGGCTACAAGGTCGTCAAGGTGCACAACGGCGAAGCGTACGAGATGGACCGCTTCACGCAGATGAGCAAGCGCCTGCGCGGCTACGCGATGCGCATGACGGTTTCCGGCGGCCTCGCTCAGCCGCTCACGCAGTTCCTCGCGTCGATCGCGCTCGCGGTCGTGATCACGATCGCGGTCGTGCAGTCGTCGAACGACCAGACGACAGTCGGCGGCTTCGTCGCGTTCGTCACGTCGATGCTGCTGGTGATCTCGCCGCTCAAGCACCTGATCGACGTCAACCAGCCGCTGCAGCGCGGGATGACGGCCGCGGAGCTGATCTTCGGGCTGATCGACGAGCCGGCCGAACCGCAAGGCGGCGGCCGGCCGCTGCCGCAAGCGCGTGGCGAGATCGAATTCCGCAACGTGTCGTTCGACTACGGCGCGGCCGAGCGGCCGACGCTCGACCGCATCTCGTTCAAGGTCGCGCCCGGTGAAATGATTGCCCTCGCGGGCCCGTCCGGCAGCGGCAAGACGACGCTCGTGAACCTGCTGCCACGCTTCTTCGATCCGACCGACGGTGCGATCCTGGTCGACGGCGTGCCGGTTGCCGACTACGACCTCCACGCGCTGCGCGGCCAGATGGCGATGGTCAGCCAGGACGTCGTGCTGTTCAACGACACGATCGCCGCGAACGTCGCGTACGGGCAGACGCCCGACCGCGCGCGCGTGCAGGCCGCGCTCGAGGCCGCGAACCTCGCCGATGCGGTCGCCGCGATGCCCGACGGGCTCGACACGCTCGTCGGCGGCAACGGGATGCGGCTGTCCGGCGGCCAGCGCCAGCGGCTCGCGATCGCGCGCGCGATCTACAAGGACGCGCCGATCCTGATTCTCGACGAAGCGACGTCGGCGCTCGACTCGGAATCGGAGCGCCACGTGCAGGCCGCGCTCGAACGGCTGATGGAAGGCCGCACGACGCTCGTGATCGCGCACCGGCTGTCGACGATCGAGCGGGCGGACCGCATCCTCGTGCTCGAGGCCGGCAAGATCGTCGAAGAGGGCAGCCACGACGAATTGCTGCGCCACGGCGGCCTCTACGCGCACCTGCACCGGATCCAGTACCAGCAGCAGGCGGCGTAACGCGCGGTCATGCGGCCGCGCGTTACCGTGTGCTAGTCTTCATCGGGTAGTTCGAGTGGTTTCGTTCGACGTGACAACACGGAGGGAAGGCACAATGAAGAAGATGCACGGGATGATGCTGGCTGCGGTGATCGCGGCGGGTTTCGCCGCGCCGGCCGCGATGGCGCAGGACCACGACAACCACAACGACCAGGGCGACCACGGCATGCAGCGTGGCCACGGCCCGAAACGCCCGCCGCCCGGCCAGATGCGTCATGAGGACGACGTGCCGCCGCGCTGGGCCGACCAGCCGCGTCGCGAGTGGCACAAGGGCGACCGGCTTCCCCCCGAGTTCCGCGATCGCCAGTACGTGATCGACGACTGGCGCGGCTATCACCTGAGCGCGCCGCCGCGCGGCTATCAATGGGTCGGCGTCGGCGGGGATCACCTGCTGGTGCAGATCGGTTCCGGCATCGTGCTGCGGATCGGCGACTGACCTTGCCGATCGCCCGGCACGTATCGCGATGCCGCGATGCGCGCCGGGCAGCCGGTTCGCCGCGTCACTTTGCCGCTGCGCGGCGGAACCAGCGGCGCTCGATTTTCGACATCACCCAGCACACGCCCAGCGCACACACGGTGCCGAGCGTCACTTCACCGAGCCGCATCAGCGGAATGTCCCACAGCGGGCCGTTGCCCGGAAACAGCAGCACGATCGTCGCGGTTACGCCGCCGAGCCGTGCGGCGCTGCCGACGTTCAGGCACCAGCAGCAGACGATCACGACCGCGACGGTAATCGCATATGCAACGAGGCGGTCGCCGCCGAGCGCCGCACCGGCGAAGCCGAGCACGCCGCCGACCATCGCGCCGATGAACTGGTCGCGCGACAGCGACATCGTGTCCGAGTAGTTGTGCTGCGTGACAGCGATCGCGGTGATCGCCGCCCACACGGCCTGCTCGGTGTGCAGCGCGTGGCCGATCACATAGGCGAGGCACGCGCCGCACACGGCCTGCAGCGCCATCAGCCCGCCTTGGGCGAGCCGTTCGCTGAATGACAGCCCCTTGAACAGATCGAAGATCGACTGCTGGATCTGCTGGCGGGCTTCGTTGAGTGTCCTGATCGTATCCATCATGCGTTGGTCAAGAAGCGGGTAACGGCGGCGCGCGGGCGTCAGTGCGCCTGTTCGGGCGATGCGGCGGCCGGTTCGTCGGCCGCCGCATCGCCGTTCTCGACGCGCGTTTCGGGCATCACGAGCCAGACCAGCAGCACCGCCAGCGCACCGGCGCCGGCGAGCCCGAAGAAGCTGACGGCATTTCCGAAGTGATCGGCGACGTAGCCGGCCGCCGCGGTGCTGAGCGTCGCGCCGATCCCGGCCGCGAGCCCGAACAGCCCGATGCACAGGTTGTAGCGGCCCTTGCCGCCTGCGACGTCGGCCGCGATCAGCGGCAGCATCACGCCGAATACGGCCGCGCTGATGCCGTCGAGCATCTGCACCGGCACCAGCAGGTACGGGCTGCTCACGCCCGCGAACAGCAGCGCGCGCACCGGCAGTGCCGAGAAGCCGAGCAGCAGGATCGGCCGTCGGCCCCAGCGCTGCGCGGAGCGGCCGACCCACGGCGACAGCATCGCGACGATCGCCTGCGGCACGATGATGCACGCGGCGATCACGAGCTGAACGTTCTCGCCCATCCCGGCCGTGACTTCGCCGGCCGCGAGGTTCAGCATCGCCGCGTTCGACAGGTGGAACAGCACGACGCAGGCCGCGAAGATCAGCATCCGGCGGTCGCGCAGCAGTTCGACCAGTGTTTCGCGTTCGCCGGCTTCGTCGTGCTCGTCGGGTTTCGACGATTGCGGGATCACCTCGTGGGTCGGCTGGATCATCGCGAGTGCGAACAGCGCGGGCAGCGCCAGCACGGCGGTCAGCCAGAACACTGCGCGCGCGGAGAAGTATTCGCCGGTGAGCCCCATCAGGCCCGCGGCGACCGCGCTGCCGATCGACGCCCAGCGCGCGTTGCGGCCGAGCCGGTCGCCGAGATCGGCGCGGCCGACGAGCGAGAACGAGATCGCGGCCATCGCCGGCACGAGCATGCAGCTCGCGAAACCGTGGAACACTTCGGCGGCGATCACCGGCACGATGGTCGGGCTCGACGCGAGCAGCACCGCGGACAGGATGATGGCCGCGATCGCCCACGCGGCCGCGCCTTTCTTGTTCTTCAGCGCATCGACTGCCGCGCCGCCCGGCACCTGGCTGACCATCGCGCTGATCGTGCCGATCGACAGCACCATGCCGATCTCGCCCTGCGTCCACTTGTGCGAGGCGAGGTAGGACGCGATGAACGGACCGAACCCTGTTTGAACGTTTGCAACGAAGAAGTTGAGCCAGTCGAGGGACCGGAGACTGCGAACGCTGACGGAATGCTTGATCGTCATCGGGTCGCACTCGCAGACGAAGCCGGCGCCGGGGCAACGGGCGGGAAGACCGCGACGATCGGCTTGTCGGCCGCGTAGGGCGGCGACGCCTTGATCTGTGCGTCGTTCAGGTCCAGCTGCGGGTGCAGCGCCTTGTCGCGCGTGACGAAGCGCAGTGCGCCCCAGCTCGCGGCGATCGAGCGACGGTCGGTATTGACGAGGCCGCCGAGGTCGAGCACGACGGCCTGCGGCTGCGACGCGCGGTCGATCAGCACGTCGACGATGCGACCGATCTTCGTGCCGTTCGGGCGCTCGACATCGCTGTCGAGCATCGGCAGCCGTGTCGCGGGCGAGGCCGCGGCCGAGCCCGACAGCGGCACGGCCTTCGGCCGCGCGGCCGGCGGCAGGTCGCCCGACGGCACGTCGAGCACGATCGGTTCCTGTTTGCCGCCCGGCGTGAAGCGGAACACGTTCCACGGGAAGATGACCTTGCGGTCGCCGACGCCCATGAAGCCCTGCAGGTTGACGATCATCTCGCGCGGCTTGCCGCTCGCGTCGGTCACCATGTCGACCGCGCGGCCGATCACCTTGCCGTTGCGGCGCGCGACCTCGCTGTCGAGCAGCGCATGGATCTGGGTGCGGTCGAGCGGGCGCGTCGCGACGATCGGTGGCGGCGGGGGCGGTGGAGGCGTCGGTGTTTCGGGGCGCTGCACGGGTTTCGGCCGCGTCGCTTCGCGGTGCGGCTTCTTCGGCGCTTCCGGCGCCTCCGGATGCGTCGGCGCCGGCACGGGCGGCATCGTCAGCGGCTCGCCGGCGGTTTCCTCGACGTGCTCGACCAGCGCCTCGCTGATCGGCGCGGGCGGGTTCTGGACCGGCAGCAGACCGCAGCCGGACAGCAGCACGGCGGCGGCGAGAATCAGGAAGACCGTCGAGGACGGTAACGACTTGCGGGATGCGGGAAACGGAAGTCCGCCGCTCATTGACACTCACTCCATGGGTCGGGGGCGGCCCTACGGCACGCGGCTGGCGATGGATGGCGGGTGCGGGCGGCGCACCACGCGAGGTGAGATTTTAACGTGTCTTGCTTTCAGGACCGATTTTGATGGCCGGTTGCAGGCGGACTGTGGGGAAAAGGTAGGGATCGGAGGTGACGCGGGTGATGCCGGATGACGGCCGAGGATGCCGCTGCGGCGCCCGACCGTCGAGGATGACGATCCGGGCGCCGCCCGTGCCGGCTGCTTATTTGACCAGTGCGCCGAGCGTCGTCGTCACGGGTGCGAGCACGCCGCCGCCCGTCTTCGAGATCGCTCCGGTACCGGTGCTGCCCGTCAGCGCCGCGACGGGCGAGCCGCCGGCCGCGCCAGACACCGCTCCCGTCACGGTGCCGACCGCCGACGTGAGCGCGCCTGCCGGGCTGCTGCCGCCCGTCGTGCCACCGAGTGCGCCCGTCGACAGGAGCCCCGTGACCGGCGCGAGCGGACTTGTCGCGGCACCGCTGCCGCCGAGCAGCGTCGTGCCGGCCGTGGCCACCGTGTTGCCGGTTGCCGTCACCACGTTGCCGACGCCGGTCGTGACCGGATTGCCACCGGTCTTCGCGATCGTCGTGCCGGCGTTCGCGACACCGTTGCCGACCGTCGTCACGAGGTTCGTGAGCGGCGCGCCGAGCGGCGTGCTCGCTGCGACGGTCTGCGTGACCGACCCGACCGTCGTCGTGATCGGCGTGATCGCCGAACTGGCGGCGCCCGTGACCTGCGCGACGGGGCCGGTCGACAGCTGGGTGCCGAGCGTTGTGCCGCCGCCCGCGATCGTATTGCCGAGCGTCGTGATCGCGCCGCCGACGGGCGACGTGACGGGGGCGAGCGGGGCCAGTGCCGAGCCGCTGGCGCCAAGACTCGACACGACACCGCCGGTCGCGGCGACTGCGTTGCCGAGGTTCGTGACGACGCCGCCCGTGCTCGCGACCGTCGTGCCGACCGGGTTCGACGACGCGCCGAGCTGGCCGAGCCCCGACCCGACGCCGTTGCCGAGCGTCGTGACGGCCGCGCCGGCGTCCTGCACGACGGTGCCGAGCCCTTGCGTGGTCGCCGCGTTCGTGCCCGGCAGCGACTGGCCGGCGATCACCGTGCCGGCGCCCGACACGGTGCCGCCCGCGGCTGTCACGATGTTGCTGGACGAATCGATCGTCTGGCCGAGCGCATTGGCCGAGGTGCCCGCGCCCGAGGTGCTGCCGGTGCCACCGGAGCCGCTGCCCGTGCTGCCGACGGTCGAGCCGGTTCCCGACCCGTTGCCGGAGCCGTTGCCCGTACCGCCGGTCGTGGCCGTCGTATCGCCCGAACCCGATCCGCCACCGCCGGTGCCCTGGCTCAGCGAGCCGGAGCCGCCGCACGCGGACAGCGACATCAGCGCCGCAACGCCTGCCGCGATCATGATCATTCGGAGTCCTGCTTGATGGGTGTTCGGCGTATTCATGTCATCCTCGTATCGATTGAAGGGGTGGGTCAGGCGGCCTTCGCGTGCGCCGGTTTTTCGTCGCCACGATGGGGAAGCGGCTGGCGCATCGTTGGTTGTCTCCCTGATTGACCTGTCGCCGTGTCGCGTTTTCGCCTGTACCGGAAGCCGGAACACCTGTCGGGCGAGCGGTTTGCATTCTTTCGTATTGCTTGCCGATCGTGCCGGAAAACACCGGATTCCTGGCGATCAGAGTAGGTCTGCCGGCAGGAGACGTCCTTTAACGATCGTTAAATTGAAGTAAGCGTCCGATTCACTGCCGGAATCGGGGTAATCACGGTCGACGCGGTGCGAATCGTGTGAGTCGGTGCCGGTCGCGCGGGTGTCGGGCGACGGGGAAGGGAGGGGGAGCGGGAGAGGAGGCAGTGCAGGCAGGCGTCGGCCCGGCCCGCCATGACGGCGAGCAGGGCCGACGCTGCCCGATGCAGGGAGAAGCCGGAAAGTCAGGCGTCCGGATACCACGCATCGGTGAATTCGCTGACCTTGACGTCGGTCAGTTCCGGCCGTGCTGCCAGCCAGCCGCGCACGAGCTCGCGATCGGCGTCGGTCGTCGTGCCGCGCGGCGCGCCGGAGATCACGTAGGCGCCGATGCCTTCGTCCGCGGACGCGACGGTCAGCAGCCCGTTCGCTTCGACGAAGTCGATGAACGCATCGATCAGTTCGCCGCGTTCGAGGTCGGTCATCTCGTTGCGGTAATGCGCGGTCGCGTTGAACGCGAGTTCCTGGAATTCGCCGATATGGAGTTTCTTGCGCTGACGGCGGTTGTGGCCTTGGCTCATGGTGTGTGGTGAGTGCGAAAAGGGTCAATGAAAGGGCGGCGGCGGGCGCTGACGCGGCATGCGCGAGCGGCCCGGGCGCCGCATCGAAGCGCCGCGCGGCGAAGCCGGCGGCGGATGGGAGGAGCCTTACATCAGCACGATATCGTACTGCTTTGGTGTTTTTGATAAAATCATTAATAATCAATGTGTTGTGTGGATGGCGTGGGGCGACTGCTGTGCTGGCTACCCATCTGGCTACCCATCGACGTCGAGTTCGCTGTGCCGTGTGGCGGCGTCACTCGATTCGCGTGCATTATGCCTTAGCGGGATAGAAGGTAACCCCGTGTATGGCGAGCGCTGAGGAGTGACATGGGCAGGTTTGATGACTTGGTGCGGCGGTTTCGCGCTCGGGTGGACCGTTGCGTGAGCCGCGAGTTGTCGCTCGACTGGAACGCCGCAGATGCGATCGACCATCTGCAGGCCGAATGCGCGAGGTTGGGCCGGGCACTGCCAAATTCGCAACGGTCGATTTGGTACTCAATTTTCACGGGCTCAAAAATAAGCAATTTGATATAGTTCGGTCACTGCGCTGGTCGAGCGGATCTCTCCGCCGAATTTTTCGATGCGCGGATGTCACCTGTGGATAACTGCCCTGCGGCAGTTTTTTTCACATTCAAATTTTGCCGTTCGCACCTACCCATAGCTTCGCAAGCAGGTTATCCACAGGTGCGGTCGTGCCAAGGAACGAACTATGAAGGTTGTTGCCAGGAAAACAGATGGCAAGCTGCTCGCCCGTCTTGCTGCAGCGGCAAAGAAGCAATTGACCACGGCGGACATCGAACAACAGCGCGTGTCGTTCGTCTACAGCGTCATGGGGCAGCGCGAAGGTATGACTCGCGAGAAGGTTGAGAATTTAGTGAAGCAGCACGCTGCCGTCTGAAGGTATGATCCTCTGGGAACTGGCGCAGAGCGAGAAGAACGAGCATTACACGCAGCTCGAAGTTGCCAACACCGCCCGCCAATTCTCTTTCCTGCTATCACTGATAGAGGTCGCCAAGGGAGCTCAACAACAATGGCTCTCTGAAAGAATCATCAAGGCGCTGAACTATCATGCTATCGCCTGCCTGCATGACTACGCAGGGGAGTACAGGCCATGCATCGTCGAGCTGGGGAAGAATGAGGACGACCATCGACCGCCGATGCCTCATTCAGTGCCAGCGCAGATGGAACACTTCGTCCACTATGTCAACTCAAGGTGGACCAAATTTGATGCGCCCAAGCTCGCTGCCTTTGTTCTATGGCGCCTTAATCATATCCATCCGTTCGTAAATGGAAATGGGCGAACCGCGCGTGCTGCTGCGTATTTCGTAGCCTGTTTGAGGATCGGTGGAGCACTGCCAGGCAAGAAGACACTCCCTGAGTTGCTGTGTGACAACAGGAGCGAGTACGTAGCTGCTTTAAAGGTGGCGGATCGCTCTCAGGCCAGCGGCGTAAAACTCGATCTTGATCCGCTCACAGATCTAATTAGCCGTTTGCTGGACGAACAGGTCGCGAGTGCAACCGACTAGCGCGCTGGCGCGTCGGCAGCCGTGAGGGTGCAACACATGGAGTTGGCAGGACCAGGGCTGTCAAAGTCTTCCTCTAAGCTTGCAGCTTGCCTTGACCTCTAAGGGACCCTCGATCTTCACGCTCCGTGGGCCATTGCCAATCGTCCACGCCGGGAACGTTTAAGCAAGCACGCACGGCGAGAGGTCGCTCGACCGTAGACCACAGATGCGATTGATCGTTTGCGGGCCGAATACATGGCGCCGCAAATGTTCGGTCAGCGATGGACTAGGTGACCGTGATAGGGGGTAGCCATGTCGTCGTCAAATCGAATCGACCGCGAAGCGTTGTACGAACAAGTTTGGTCAATCCCAATGATCGAACTGGGAAAAGAGTTCGGCGTTTCCCGTCCGACTATCAAATGGGCTTGCGAGCAACTGCAGGTTCCGCTGCCGCCGCAAGCCTACTGGATTCATCGCAAGCGGGGCCATCTTTTACCTCGGCCTGGTCTGCCGTCGTTAAGCCCGGGCGAACCGTGGTCCATCACTATCGCCGAACTGATCGAGCACGAAGCGCCAAGGCGACTGCGCAAGCAAAACAGATTGAGACGGCAGCGAGATGCCGATCGTGCCAGGTACGCAATTGACGAGCACATCCAGTACGAGGAACTGCTGTCTGAGGTCGAATCGTGGACTCGCGCCGAATCCATCCGTCGATACCTGGCAGAGCTTGATCGCCAAAAGTATCTTGGCGCTGGGCCATCGAGCGACTACGAGGGTTGGTGCAAATGGGCTCGAGGTGTCGCCGCCGAACTCGACCCCACAGAGCGTCGCCTTCAACGCGGCGTAAGTTAAGCGGCGCATTGTGCACCGTGCTGCAAAGCGTTGCTGGGCAACGTCTCCGAAGAGTTCGATACAAACTTTCGTCGATCAATTTGTTGCGAGATGGTGCGCGAAAATGGCTATCGAATCAGTTGCTTGCGCTGGTTTTCGAGCGCAAACGGTCCGTGCGTCATGTCTGTGCCGTTTTGCAGTTCAATCACTTCGGTCAACGGGGCGTGCGTTAGATCTATTCGATCCACGATGAATGTGGAGATGACACGATGCCAAACGTAGCCACATGGTTCGACACTTGGCTTGCTGCGCAGCGTATTGAACCGTCGACAAAGCAGGGGTACGAAAGCGCAATCCGCTTTTGGCGGCTTGCGGAAAGTGATCGTGACCACCGGTTGCTAGGGATGATCGATCTATGCGAACTGAAGTTGAGCCATATCTTGGTCGCGATAGCTGGCCGCCCCGAGCTCAGCGGCAAGACGATCAACAACTATGTTTCGGTGCTGCGAAAAGCGCTCGACCTAGCCGTGTCCGACAGCGTTCTGACGGGCAATCCTGCAGCGAACGTGCCGCGTGCCAAGCATCAAAAACGGCCGCCCGATCCGTTCGCACGCGACGAAGCGGAAAAGATCATCGCGGAGGCAGGGCGCATCCATTCTGGGCAAGTGCATAACCTCATCGAGTTCTGGTTCTGGAGCGGCCTGCGGACATCAGAGGTCTTTGGTTTGCAGTGGTCGAAGGTGGACTTGCTTAACAGAACGATAGTGGTCGCGGAAGCGCTCGTGCGTGGTGAGCACAAGGATCGAACGAAAACGGCAGTTGCCCGCATGGTTCGTCTCAATAGCCGGGCACTTGCCGCATTGACGCGTCAGCGATCACTCCCCCGAATCGCTGACGAAGCAATTTTCCAGGATCCGCGGTACGGCACGCAATGGGAGGACGAACGGGCATTCCGTCGAAGCTTCTGGACTCCGATTCTCAAACGACTCGGAATCCGCTACCGCCGGCCGTACAACATGCGCCATAGCTACGCGACTGCAATGCTGATGGCCGGGATGACGCCCGCATTTTGCGCGAAGCAGTTAGGGCACAGTGTCGACACATTCCTGACAACCTATGCGAGATGGCTAGACGGTCGGCAAGACGCTATCGAAATGGCGCGCCTTGAAGCATCTCTCGATGATGGCCGCGACTTTTCAGGATGATTGGCTGCCGTTACCTGATGTGCGCGGATACGGTCGATCCGAGAGGAAAGTTAGCCTAAATCTAGGTGGTAGAAATACGAGTTCTTTCACCTGAATTTTATTTAAATACTTCATATCACAATCGTTGTTCAACCACTACACCTAGACGTATCCAAGACAGCTAACACCAGATTTGGTGGCTCGCAATTTGTGCGACGATCTTGTTTACGGTAGTGTTTACCGGCGCTGATCCGATCCCGGTAAAACTGGGAATCGGATCGACGCGTGGTCAGCCGCTGTCACTTTCCAGGGCGATAAGCGGCTGTTTTTGTGCAGTGCGCGACTTTAAGTCGGAAAAAAGCCGACGTCAAGACTGTCGTGCGCAATTGGAGCTTATGAAAATGACGGGCAAATTAAAACCAGGGCAACCCGCCCCTAGATCCGGCGAGTATGGGATCGTTGGTCCCCGTGGCGGTCAAACAGGAGAAGAAAGGACCGCGGTAAAGGGAAAGCCAATGCCGCCGACGCCCAAGCCTGGGCAGAGCTATCAGATGGATCGTCCGGCACACAACGGTGCCGGAAAAACACCGAAGAAGTAAGTTAGTTGTCGTGCGGGAGCATCCTCCCGCACGGGCCACATGTTTTTGCATGGATGACTAGATGATTACTTATGTCGTTGGGTATGACCTCACCCGTAAAGATGGCCACGACTACACGAACCTGATTAACGCGCTGAAAACGTCATTTTCTAATTGGTGGCATCACCTCGACTCGACATGGGTGATTGTGACGAATAAGACGGCAGTTCAAGTTCGTGATTGCTTGTCACCTCATATGCATCGAGACGACAAACTGTTCGTAGTTCAGTCTGCAGGCGCGGCAGCCTGGAGCGGATTTAATCAAGAAGGGTCAGTTTGGCTCAAGAGCAACATCTGAGCCAGTTTCGCGATTCGGTAGCATCTGCCCGACAGATGGGGAGTCGCGTAGAGTATAAAAAGCTAGTTTTCCTCTCGCCGAACAAAGCGCGAAAGAAGACTTGGCTCGGCTAGGAACGCAATTGTGCGCATTCTTTTAGCGCGGCAGCCCGGCGCTCATCGATGTAGTTCGCTAGATCCTGAATGTGGATGCCCTTCGCGCATTTTTGAGACATTTCCATCCGGATCAGCGGCAATGGGATCTCGCCCGCGGAGATCTTACGTACAAGCGTCTGCACAGTCATTGCGCCGAAGTAGTCCCTGCAGACGAGTTCGATCGGGACAATCGCTGTCGCGTTGTACTGAGCCATCAGTAGGAAGACAGTGTTCATGGTCCGTGGTCTCAGTTGATTGATGCATGAGCATGGTTCACCGATCACGTGCTCGCTGCTCGATGACTTGCCGCTAACCTCCTGCGGCAATGGCAGCGTAGGCAGTTTGAGCCTCCTGTCGCAATGTCTGGATCCGGTCTAGGATCGTGCGCGCCTGCTCCTTTCTTTTTGAGTCAAACTCTTGGTATGGGCTATGTACGCCATCAAAAAGAAGCCTGGCTTCCTTCAAACAGCTACGGATTGCGACCAATGCATTGATCTGATCGTCACGCAAGGCCGGTTGCTGGAGCAGCGAGGAAATACGAGGCAGCAGGTCTCCCATCGCCTCTGCAAATATCCCAAGCTGCGGGTGGTCGGGTAGAGGAAACCCATAGTGGCGAGGCGGCGAATCCGGCTCGAGTTGCAGCGTGCCGACGAGTTCATGGATCGCCTCTTCGCATTCGATAGCGATCAATCGCAGCGCACCGGCATGCGCAAGCGTTGCTATGCGCCGATCATCAGCACGCAGCTTCGCTTCCCGTCTTGACTGCAATGTAGGAAACAGAAAGGCCGCGACAACGGCGAGTGCGCCGCCAATGGCTTGCGCCCAGCCCGCAAGGCTGGCGTTAGTGCTATCACGCATCCACGCGAGAACGGAATGCACCACACCCATGACCGATCGCTCCAAGCGTTAAAGGTATAGATGCTAGCCTTTCGCATTTCGATTCACCAGACTCTACCGGCAATCACCATCTCGAGTTCGGACGCCGGGAACCGAGCTTGCTGCTGGCTAGCTGAAGCCAGACGCTCCACACCGCCCGACAATGACAACGCTCGTGCGTGCGTGGTCACATCCGTCGCGAATTCCTCGGCGGCTCCGGTGGCGACCCGATCGAATGCCGATTCAAATCTGTGAGAGGGTGGCAACGGGGCTGTCCGATTCAGCCCCGTGCTGCGAGCAGGGGTAGCGCGACCGGCTTTCTGCTGTGTGGCCGAGCCAAAGCAAAAGCCCGCTTGCTTTCGCAGAGCGGGCTTCGATGTTGGTTGCGGGGATAGGATTTGAACCTATGACCTTCGGGTTATGAGCCCGACGAGCTGCCAGACTGCTCCACCCCGCGGCGCGGAGTGTACTCGCACTGTTGCGGTGCGTCAAACGATCGGTGTCTTCCACGTCGAAATCAAGCCACTGGAGGTCTCTAGTCGGGAAGCAGTCACCTGATCTATCGGTGCGCTGGCGAGACCGGCTCTGCGTGTTACCTTCCTCGCTACTTGGGTAACAGTTTTGTTACCTTCGGTGCTTGGGTAACACTTTGGGTAACAGGATCACCACCGTCGCGGCGGTATTTTTGAGGTTCGCATTCGACGCGTCGACATCAACCTCATTGCCCGCAAACACAAGCCAGCCGCGCTCCTTCCACTTTGTGACCGTCTTCCGACTGACGTTGTGGAGTGCCGCGAACTCGCTCTGATTCATCGCACGATCTGTTACCTGTTACCCAAATTTCAAAACTCAGCGCTGGTGGAAATCCGCGAGTCTTCGTTCCCGCCCGTTCGGAAATCTTGCGGAAGGACCCGGGCGGTTTCGAGGGGGGGGGGGCCGGTAGTCCGAAGGGCGGAATTCCATGGCGATGGTGGCCATTTGCCGAACATGGCTCGATCGACAGGGCCGAAAAATCGCGATGACCATTTGGGATCGTGATTCCTTGTCATTGCTGGAGTTGCGGGGTGACGTTCGCCAGTGGCGCGCCACAAGTATCCGGGTGTAATCCAAAACCGATCTTCTCTGCGATGCGTTGCTGGCCGGCGGCGACAGTGCCCATGTCGACCTCGAGATACGCCGCTGTTGTGGTCAGGTTCTTGTGACGTAGGGCACGCTGAATAGATTGGACTGGCACACCGGCCTCACTGAGAAGCGTGGCGAACGTGCCGCGCAGGCGGTGGGCTGTGATGTGTGGTGCGCCGACCGCCTGGTTGGCAGCCAACATCGCAGAGCGGGTGAAGCCGGCCGGATAGGGGCGACCGTTCGCCTTCTGCAGGATCAGGCCGGCCGGTTTCCAGTCGAGCATCAGGTAGTCGATCAACCAGGCAGGAACGGGAATGGCATCGGCCTCGCGCCCCTTCGTGCGACCCGGCGTGTAGGTCTGACGAGCGATGTCGAGCCACTCCCATCGGGCCGTGATGGTCTCCGATTCCCGCAGGCCCATGCCGAGCATCAGTCGCACCGCGGTTCGAACGCCGTTTCGCTCACTTTCCGCAGTGTCGATGGCCGCCAACCAATCCTGGGCCAGCTTCACGGGCAGGATCGCTCGCGGTTTCTTCTGGACCTTCAGCGCGCGGACACGGAACGGGATCACCGGCAGGATGCCGCGACGCACCGCCCAGTTGCAGAGCAGGCGCAGGACCTTGAGCCACTGGTTGGCCGACACGGGTGCATGCGATTCGAGATGCTGTACGCGCGCGAGCTCGACGCGATCGGTCGACAGTTCGTCGATCAGCACGTCGGCCAGCCCGTAGAGGTGCAGCCGGCCGAAGGTCTCCACAACCTTGATGTGTGCGCGACTGGCCGTTGGCTCGTGGATCGTTAGCCATTGAGAGACGAGCTCACGCAAGGTCGGCAACTCCTTGCTGTCACGCGTCCAGAGCTTCGCCTCCCGAAATGCACGCTCCGCAACTTGCTCGGCGCGCTGCCGATCCGTTTCACGCGATGAGCGTTGCTGGCGTGCGCCGTTGATCTGGAAGCGATAGTGCCATACCTTGCCGACACGGAAGAGATGCACACTCATCGCGTATCACGGCCCCATCAACAAAGAATGACCGATCTGGCCGGTCGCCATGACTTCGCCGTTCGAGTGCACGCTCGCGCGAGTACCATGCGGAGCGCCCGGCATGTGAATCGTCACCTCAAGCTTCTGCGTCGCATAGCTCGACCGTACCGCTGAATCAATCTCTGCCGCCATCTGGCCGCGTCGGTACTCTTCCCGAGGATCCTTCGGGCGTTCATATAGGCGGGACACAACCCCACCAGACCCCACCGACGAGTCTTGTGCCATGAGCTGGATCCCGGCCTGCTGCGCACCCTTGTCCGGGCCGTAGCGGAGCTCATGGTCAACGTAGTCAAGTTGTTGTTCGAGCGTCGCTTTGCGAATGTCGATGCCGAAAATCTTCTTGAACGCAGCCTGGCGATCTTCATGCCATTGAGCGACCCCATATGCATGTCCGTTGTCGCCGACGGCGCGTGGGTTATATCCACTCTCCGGCCATAGGCTCGCAGCAATGCCAGCCGACTGCGGGCGAGTCCACCCCTTCATCATGAAGTACTTGACGACATAGGACGTCATAGGGTCTTTCGCGGCGCCGTTGCGACGTTTTGTCCCAATCGGGTCGCCGTCCCATACGTCGCCCGGCTGCGTCAGGCGTGTGTCACCTTCGCCTTTGTTCAGACCTTGGCTGTACATCAGACCGAGAGCGCCGGCAACGATCGGATTTGCCGCGAGCGGCATCAGAATTGTGGAGAGAGTCGTTGCTTTCCCAATTAGAGACGCAAGTCCCGCGATCGGCCCAGCGAACGTCACTGCGGCGATGGCGAGCGCGGCACCCTTGACGCCACCCAGAGATTCACCGACGTCAGCGATCGATTTCGCAGTCTTGTCCCAGTCAACGTTGTCGATCCAGTGCGCGATTTTTGGTCCGTAATCGTCCGCAAGGCGCGCGAACTCATCGACCGCGCGCCCGAGCGCCGGCGCAAGAGCTGAACCGACCGAGTTCTTCAGTTTGTCGACCGACGCGTCCAGTGCGATCATGGACTGATTGAATTTCTCGCCCTGCGCGATCTGCTCGGGCGACATCGTCGCGTTGAGTTCGTCGAATTTCGAAACGAACTGGTCGATGGAGCCGCGGCGGATCATCGCCTGGATGCCACCAAGCCCGAAAATGTCGAGGAACTTGCGCTGCGCCTGCGCGTTCGTGATCTTAGAAGCCGCAGCCGAAACGTCATGAAGGCCGCGCACGACGTCGATCGTGCCATCCTTCAGACGATGAATGCCGATCCCCTTGTCGGAGAGAACGCCGGCAACGAAGTTGTTTCGACCAGCTGATGCATCCTCGAACGCGTCTCCGAGCGACTGCATACTGCTCGTCATTGCGTCGGCAGACAGGCCCGCGACACGAGCGGCGCCGCGATAACGCTGCAGGTCAGTCGTCGAAACGCCAATCACGCTCGACGTATTGGCGATTTCGGTGGCCGCGCGCCCCCAGCTCGTCGCAAATGCAGCGATGCCCGCCACACTGCCAACGCCGACGATTGCCGCGAGAGGTGGCGCAATCGATGCGACGCTGCGTGCGACGGACTGCGCCGATTTCCCGACCGATTCGAATTTCTTGCCGAGCTGGTCGAGGCCGGTTTCCTTGTTGAAGGCAGCCACCGACGATTTGACGTCGGCGATCGGTTTCGTGATCTTCGCGATCGAATCATTGACGCGCCGTGCTACGGCCGTTGCCTTGTCGGTCGCACTTATGACGAGATTGAACGAATTCGATGCCATTGCAGGCTTTCCTTATGGCGTGACGCTATTGTCTTCGGAGGCGCTGTTGGCCGTTCCAACTCTGAAACGTACTACGTGAAATCTCATCAAACGTACTGTCCACCAGTCGACGACGAGCCAGCTGTGGAGCCCGGGAAATAATTCGTACCTCCGCTGTTCGTGTTGATCACGGAGTTTGTCTGCGAGGTATATCGGGATCCGGTGACGTTCGATGTTCCGGAGAAGGTGATCCCGACCGCATTGATCTGCGATAGACCGTTCGCAAATGCGAATGCATTCGTGATTCCGATGCTGGTCCCGATCGTAACGGTGATACCCCCGGCGACGTTCAATGAGCCACCATTCGCGACGTTGTAGTGGCTTCCAGCTCCGCCGTTATTCGCAATCGAGTAGTTGGCGTTGATATTGAGCACGCCCTCGGCATTTGCGAGGAAATGTGACCCAGCTGAGAACCCCAAGGTCAAGCCGGAGCCGATGTTCAGAATCGATCCCCAGCCGGATGCCTGCGCACACGATGACCCGTTGCTATTGTTCACGAGCGTAAACGGGCCCGATATAGCGAACTGCGCCCCAGCAGTTGCATAAAAACAAGCTGCTGAGCCACCAGATGGATTCGTGACAGTCGCTAATCCCGTCGCCACCACCTGTACAGAATTAGAAGCGAGCGCGCCAAAGAACGCCCCGATCGCGATGCCAGGGGCATACGACCCAGCAGCAACGTTGATTGTTGCCGTGTACCCCGCGAGATCGTAGTTCTGCTGCAGTACCGTGAGCGCCTTTGTAATCGTCGCCCACGCAGCCCCGGACGTCAGCCCATTGTTGCTATCGCTGCCCGTCGATGCATTGACGTAGAAGTTCGTGTTCTGTGTGAGCCTTGTGCGAGTCGCCTGTTGCAACAATGCACTGATTGCCTTCTGAAGCTGGTCTTGCTTCGTCTTGTCAGGAGCGATCCCCGCAGCGCTCAAGACGTTCAAGACTTCCATCATCAGGGTGTTCATGAAGTCCGCGCGCAAAACAGTCGACGGCACCGCCGTGGCAGGATTCCCGTCCGTAAAGAAGCCCGCGGTTCCAGCCGCGGCCGGCACGGGCATTACCGAAACTGCGGTGGGGTCATCGTATTGGTACATTGCATTTTCCTGTGTAGGCAACGAGGACGCTGCAGTTGCGTCATCAATTCGAAACATCACATGCCTCCTCGTTGCTATAGCCTTCGTTCACTCACTTGATAGTGCTAACCATTCCCTTTGGTGTTACTGCCGCCTGCCGCGTTAGAACCCAGCGGGGTAGCTGGGAGAGGTTCCGCTTCCAAAAGCATCGGCAGTTGCCGGTGTTTTTACCCACCGCCGGCTGGGGCTTGGCACTTCGACAAGGCACGCCGCCTCACGCCAGAGCTTCGCGTGGTCGGCTTAGAGAGCAGCCAAGCGCTGCTGGTCCGCTTTCGTCCAATCTTCGCTTTCGAACTTGCCGAGGTCGTCTCGGTTTGCGAGTTCCTTCCCGATATTCATTTCATTCGCTTTCTGCCACGTCCGGAATCCGCTCGAGTCGCCCTTGATTTCGTACGGCTCGGTGAGGGCCTCTTCGATCGTTTTCATGCGAACCGGCGGTACTTCGGGTTCTTCCGGGCGATCGATGCGGCCGCCAGGGCCATCCCAAGCACCCTTGCGGACGTACGGAGCGGGGCGTTTTGCGAGCGGCACATATGGCCTGTGCTTACGCGCGAGCACCAACACGTCCGTGATCGGTCGCATTGCTTCAGAGATTTGTGCCTCTGCCGCTGCGGTGTCATCGCTCCTGGTTTCCAGCAAATTGGTGGACGCTTCGTAAGTCCCGCTGCGCGTAGTGATGCGCATGCAATGATCGAGGTCCGGAATGAGCGCGCTCTGCAGGAAGTCTCCCGTTCGGTCGGCCCGTACGAGACCGTGCAGTGCACGAACCTTCGCGTAGATGAGCTGCAGCTCGTGCAGCTTGCCGCGGAGCTCTTCGGCGATGTCGGATCGCAGTGATTGCGCCGCGATACTGGCCTCGACGCGGACGAAGCCAATTGCGATTTCGATTTTTTCGTCGAGGTCCGGCGCGAGGGCCTCAAGCGTTTCGAGACGCGCCTGCGCGCGACGTACAGAGAAACCTTTCTCCGCGATGACTCCGTCCAGCGCCTTGATCTGCTTCTGCTTGGCGGGTAGCTGCGCATCGTCGATGAGCACGACTTCGGCATCGAGGGTCGCCATTTGTTGGCGAAGGCTCGAGAGCTCGGATTCGAGCGCGCTGATTTCGGCCGGCGCAGCATTGACCGCGTCGTCGAGCTTTTTGCGCTGATCGAGCAGTTCGCGCAGATTGCTGATCGTCTCTGCGTCGATGGTCAAATCGGGCTTCGCCTGGGCGGCGGGGATGGGCTGCTGGGTGCGTGCCATAGAGTCCTCTCGGTCGGGGCGGCCGCACTATGCGGACGTCAGATGTCGAGAGAACTGTAGTTCCGGTAACCGGTCAGCGCGACCGTACGGTGACCGTAGAGTCACCGGAGTAGGCCATACGACTAGTCGCCGTCGTTCGGGTACCAGGTAGCCGATACCGTTTTCTGCGGAAGACCGAGATCGCCCACAAGGTCGACTGAGTGGGGGTAGTGCTTTTGCAGTGCGGCTCGTGCATTTTCCGCAGACAATTCTTCCTCATTAACCAAATAGAGCGCTACGCCAGCGGCATTCCAACGCGCCACCCGCTTTTTCTCTTCCATTCGCCGATATTTTTTCAGAGCAGGGTAGTCCTCAGCATCGCCCAATCTCTTCTGCAGCCAATCAACCCCGTTGGGGCGACCAATGAAAGGTCCTAGAGCGTTCGCCAGCGCGGTACTCTTCGGCCACTCGTCCGTCTGCGCTGCCGGCCTATCGGATTCGTGCGCCTGAGCGGTGACGCCGCGTGGCTCGGTTGGCAACTGAACACCAACGCCGAGGCTATCGAGCCACGCATTGAGGTCGGCATCGCTGACGATGCACCAGGTTGAGGTCATGAAGGCCGCGATACCGTCTTGCCGGATAGGCAGTTTGCTACCCGGATCGCGATAGACGATTTCGTTTTCGCAGACGGCGTGCTGAAGCGCAGCGAGATAGCAACGCTCGACGTCCGCGTGCGGATCATTGCTATCGTCGGCAGCGTCAGCGGGGTAGAGCTCTGCAGCGATCGCTGCCGCAGCCTCCTTGAGCTTGTAGAAGTTCATGTGCCCTCCCTCAAAGATCGTCGTTCGTGCCGGCCGTCTTGGGCTCGTCTGACGCGGGCGGATGAACTGCCTTCCGCTTGCGCTGCACGTGATATGCCGTCAGAAGACCATGGGCGACCATATCGAGCGCCGGCTTCACGATGCCATTCTTGTCAGTCCAGACCTTTGGCGTAAGCGCGCCCGAGAGCGATACGCTGTCCGCGTCGTCGAGAGCGAGCAATGCAGTCTGTACATCGACGTTGAACGCGATCACATTCACGAACAGCGTTTCGCCGTCGCCAGCAGTCGCGCGCACCTTGCATGTCACGAACCGCTTTCCATTCTGTCCTGTTCCGATCTGGGCTTCGCCGTAGAGGCGCCCGCTTACCAAGCCATCGATCATCATTTACCCCCTGTTCGTGTGTCGTGTTGCCGCATCCGAATATGATCCCATGCCCGTCAAGCTGAAGAAGCCATACATCGTCGCGACTCGCGGCCGCGTGCGTTGATGGCACTCATCGATTGAACCTCCACGCCCGCTGGGCGGCTGCCTGCCGCGCCTGATTCTCGGCTCGCGCAATCTGAAGTCGGTCCCTGAAATAGCCAAGGTCGGGCAAGAGCGTCGATAGTGGCTGACGTTCTATCGCGCCGATTACTAGGTCGTAGGTGTCGTCGCGCCAGTGCTCCAATCTCGCGAGCTCGTCGACGACCTTGAATAGCTCGCGTTGTATGGATTTGAGCCGGGTCGAGTCGAGATACGGCCCCCAAGGCAGATATAGACCGGCGCCTGGCTCACGGAGCGCCCCGACGCAATCGGCGGGAGTCTCCGCCTCTTCGACTTCCGCGGCTCTAAGGTGGGCCAGAATTTCCGACTTATGAGCAGCGATCTCCGGTTTGATGACGGCAATAGCGTCAGCCGGCCCGCGCAGCTTCACCTTGTCGCCGTTCGAGCTCAGACGGATTCCCATAGCTTTCGCTTTGTTGACAATTGCGATGGCGTTCATAGGTCCGTCTCCGATTCTCCGCACGGATTCTCGGAAGAATTCTCCGAAGACGACACTCCCTTGGCAATGTCCCCTTCGGTAGAATCGCCAAAATCGACCGCCCGCAAACCCTTGCCAGAGCCGAAGGGGACACGACTTCCCGAAGAGGACACGGTATAGAGAGTGGGATTCTTCGTGTCTTCTTCGGGGGCTGTCTCCTTCGCGAGCGCCCATTCCCATCCTTCCTTCATCCCAATCTTGCGTGTTTCCACGCCGAGTTTTTTTCCGGCCCTTTGCATCATTTTCCAGTTGAAACCGGCACCGTCCGCGTCAGCTTTCAGAACCTTCGTTCTGACCGGTCCATCCGACAGCAGACCGGTCAGAAATTCGCAGGCATCGTCCAGCCCGGTGCGCTCTTCGTCGTCTTGCTCAACGTCGCCCAGAATGTCTCGGGCCGATCCATCGATCAGCGCACCCCATACAACCCGGCTTGCCGTAATACCGTTCGTTTCGGTCAGTTCGAGCGAATACGCTACGCCGCCGTCATCCGGGGCGATATTCGATTTTGCTCGGGCCAGAATGCGGCGCTCGGCTGTCTCGTCCTTGCCGGCAATCAGCACCATGCGGGCGAGCGCGACGAACGCTTGTGAGCCGATAACGCGCTCGGCGGGGGAACTGCCCTTGGTGCCCTTGGCAAAATGCGAAATGCCGAGTACGCAGCAACCATGTGCGTTTGCCATGTCGACCAGCGATTGGAGGTTCCGTCGCACGTCGTTGACACGATGAGCGTCGCCAGACACTGCGGAAACGATCGGATCGAGGATCAGCAGACGCGCCGCGTCCATATCTGTCAGCCGCTCGGACAACAATGGCATGTCGGCAGCCGGATCGAATGGAAGCAATTCTCCGTTCCCGTCGGTGCGGCCCGTGATGATGTGTATCCGATCAAGATCCGCACCGGCCGCCATCAGCCGCGGAACGATCGTATCGGCTGGGTTGTCTTCGCCGCTCCACACGAGGACATCACCGACGCGATTGCAGACCGTTCCATCCGGCCAGGTGCCACCACGCGTGACGGTCGCGGCCAGCGCGAGTGCGAGCGTCGTCTTACCAGTCCCCGGAGATCCCGCCAGCAGGGTCAATTTCCCCTCCGGGAGCCAATCCGGCCAAAGCCAGCGAATTGCTTCCGGCACAATGTCGGAGGCGCGTGAGAGCGTTACAGCCGGCCGTGATTTTTCGTCATTCACGCTGCGGGCCTGCGCGAAGAATGCTGAGCGCGCTGCCGCGATGCGACTCGCCTCGAGTTCATCGTCGAGAGCAAAATCGATAAGATGGTCCGTCATAGCAGGCCCTCCGCTGCTTTCCGGTTGAGCCAGATCTTGGCTGCAGTCACGATGTTCGCTGTCACCCACTCTTTGTGCTTTTCCCACTCGCGGTCACCCATCTGTTTCTTGCAGCGCTCGATTTCGCGCTCGATCATGGAGTTGGCGCGCGCCCGGATACTCTGGCTCTTCGTCGAACTCATGCGGTCGCCTTATCTGATGAGGAATGCAAATCTCTTTGGATACGACGAGACTTGCTGGCCGCCAGCTTCTCCGTCAGTCGAATGCGCAGCAAACACTCCGACTCGCTTCCGATATGGGCAATGCGGGCGATCGCCTCAACTTCGTCGGCGATGCGGTACAGCAACGCCGTCTGATCTGTATCCTGAAGAGATCCGCATTGCGGCTTGTCTTCGATGCCGCGGTCACCATCTATCAGGCCGGCAAGACCCGCGATGTGAGTGCTGAGGGTGAAGGCCATGTTTGCTGCCTCTCCTGTAGCCGCAGACAAATACGCCAGATCGTCGTCGGATGCGGCACGCGAATCGAAGCGATCCCAGAAGAAGGCGAGCAGTCCGGCCGCGTCGGGTTGCCGATTAGCCATGGCGAGCCTCCGAAGTCGCGACTTTCTGCATGGTGGCCGCGAAGCCACTCGCGATCTCTTGTCCGAGATTCGCCAGCTGATACGCATAGCAATCCGTCTCAAGCTCGCTGCGGATCGCATGGAACATCGCCTCGAGTTGCTCCAGTTGCTGGACGGCCGTCGACGCGAACGGCGCGGCCGGATGTATTTGTGCCACGTTAGCCATGGGACACCTCCGCACGGGCGCGACGCTCCTCGACACGTCCCCGCGCGAGCTCGTACTCTTCGCGCAGAATGTCGATCAACAAAGGCAGTGCGGCTTCGAGCTCCTCGGGCTCGAAATGATCCGCGTCGATGCTCAGACCGAAGATCGCTCGGCCGCTGATAGCGCAGTCTCTGCTGACGCCGGGGATGCGCTGAAACTTACCGTAGTCGCGGCTATTGTTAGACATGGGCTGCCTCCGTACGAGCGAGATTGGCCAGACGCATCAGGGCGTCGGCGAGCGTGTCGATAGCATCATTCGGGTGGTCGGACATAGCCGCGTCACGAAGCGCGCGACGGACAATTTCGAGAGCGGTCGAGTTCATGCGCGCACCTCCAATGCTTCTCGATCAGCGCGGGAGGCCGCTTCGATACGGCGCTTGAACGAGCGTTCGAACGCTGCAAGGCAGTTGGCGTAGGAGGGGATGCGACCGAGGCCGGCGACGAGATTGTCGAACGTCGACCGGCACCACGGGTTCGGGCGTGCGGTGGGGCGAACCTTCAGCCAGTGTTCCGCGGCGCGGATGCCGGCGAGCTCGAACAGA
The DNA here is from genome assembly GCF_011605345.1 of Burkholderia sp. D-99. Classification (GTDB taxonomy): domain Bacteria; phylum Pseudomonadota; class Gammaproteobacteria; order Burkholderiales; family Burkholderiaceae; genus Burkholderia. The sequence goes on along the minus strand of NZ_JAAOXM010000007.1, from coordinate 87,099 downwards.
TCCTGGGTGACCGCGATCGCGGGCTTTGACGGTCGACCGTTGCGCCAGGAACTCGGCACGAGGTCGAACGGATCGGCCGATGATGTGAGGGAATCCGGGAACGCGGCAACGTGCGCGCCACCGGCGATTACTCGCTGTCCAGATCGATCGTCGCGCCGACCGCCCGCATCCTGTTGAGAATTCGCTCGAGGGTCTCCGAGTCGAGCTCCAAATGAGCCATCATCGTGAATAGCATTTGCGGGTTCATTTGACGCCCGGTATCCGGGTTCGGATTCGTGTACTTGCGCCAGTGCTGGTCGCCCGCAAGCCAGGCCAGATCGGCCATCTGCTTCCCGGTCATCCCGAGACTGTTTTTCAATGCCGAGAGATCTTCCGGCGAGGGGGGAGTGTATTTGATAGGCATGGGTAGCCGCGCGACACGCGGATAACGTGAGCTTCATGGTTTCGTCCTTTCGGGGTAAACGGGACTCGCGACTGCGTTTCCCTATGGACGTGAAATTAGCCCCATTGGAGCTACTTGTCAACAGTATGCCACCCGTTCGGTTTTTCATCAGTTCACCCCCTTCGCATCGAACGCCCGGCCGGCGATCATCAGCGCCTGCACGAGCTCGGCGAGCTGAGACGGGTTGAGGGTGACGCCTTTCTGGCTCGGACGGTATACGCCATCAGTGTCTAGATACCAGCAGCGTACGTCGAGGAACTCGCGCCCGCGGTACTGACGTCGCTGGACGCGGAGGCGTTCCGTTGCACTACGGAGAACGTCGAGAAAGCACGTCGAATGGTCGACGAGCGGGGTATCATTGCCTCGGGTCGTCTGGGTCGCGCTCTTGCCGGAGTCGCGGCCCTTTTCATTTTGGGTCGTCGGGTTCGTCATGCGTGCGCTCCCGTGAGAGCGGCGCGCAGCTCGCCGACGTTCCATCGGGTAGAGTGGCCGAACTTCTTCGGGGCGGGGATCAGTGCAGACGCAACCCGGCGCCAGACCGTTGGGACCGCGCAGCCGTACAGGCCGGCAACGGTGCGCACGTCGACGTGGGCAGAGTCGGGGAGATCATCGAATGAGACGAGCGCCTTAGAAAGCAAGGCTTTTGCGAGGTGGGACATCAGTATCGCTCCTGAAGTGGCGCGATACGGCCCGGCAGGTATCGCGCCGTCGTGATTCAATTTGCGACGGGCGACACCGATAGTATTGACGAGACTTTGGGGCGTCTCTGCGTGTGGCGGTAGACAACTCAGTTCGAGGGCATACTGCTCAGTCTACCGCTAGGCCTACAGTCCACTCTTTTCCCAATCCCTGCACCAGTCCTCAATTTGTTTTTGGCTGACGAGATGGGTGCATTTCTCAAGCATGTCCCGCGAGAATGCGGCTTTGGTTTTGTACTTTGCCGGTTCTCGTTGCCATTCGTTCCAACATTCGCGAACGAATTTCTTTTCGACCTGCCTTGGGTCCCGGGCGTGCTTTGCCTTCCCACCGCTCTGGCCGATGGTGCGTAATGCGATGCGAATGCCATGAGGCGCCGGCCCGGCAACTGCTCGCTCATATTCCTGAGCTAGGTCAAGGGATGAAATCGCGTACCCCATGGCCCTCGCTGAAGACAAAGCGTCCTTGTTGTAGAGGGCCAACATGCACTGATCGATGCACCAAAGCGAATATGCGCTAGCGAGTCGTATCGGGTACAAGTTGTCATTTGGATCGCCCGCCCAGAAGTCGGTTTCATCGTATCTTCGATTCAACGAGAGTGGGCTGCCAACCGATGCTTCGACGTCCTTTAGCGCGCGCACCAGGCTTTCGCTTGCTAACCGTTTCGCGTTATCACCTTCTGCTCGATTGGGATCATTCAAAACGTATTCTGGGTATCCCGATTGAGCAGGGGACATGAACACAGAAATAGCCGCCGCGAAATGCCACCACACAAATAGCGCGAAGTCGCCTGGAATCTCGTCAACGCGCCCAGAACACCATGCCTCCCATGGGCCATTCTCCGGATCGCTGCCGTCGCACCCTATGTATTCAGCCGGCGACATCGTGGAGAAATATCCTTGCAGCTGAGATAGCTGGATTTCGGTTCCTACAGATTCGGATTCCATTGTGCTCCCTGTTGCAATTCATGTCGCTCATACCGGGTTGCGGTCCCGGCGATGCCCTTGCGAGCTTGGTGAGGCCAAACGCTATGCTGATCTATTGATCGGTATCACATTCCATTTTTCACCATGCATACGCGCAATCAGATAGGCGGCCCATAGTTCTAGAGCTTCGCGCCGCTCATCCCAGTACGTGTACTGATCGTAGATTCCTTCCACACCAGGGACCTTGTGGTTCAAGCACATTTCCGAAATGTCGCGCGACACCTTGAGCCGGCGCATATGGCTCTTCATCGTGCTTCGAAGATCGTGAGGTGTAAAGCGGCGAATCGCGGGGGCATGATGCTCGATCCAGTAGTCGATCGCCTCGCGAATTGCGTCTTTCGATACGTGTGTGTCACCGTCGTGCCGATCGATGCGATTGCTCAATCGGGCTGGCAGGACGTATTCCGAAGTTCCAGCTAGATCGAGCAACCGCTCGAACCACTCGATCACGATGGGCGCGAGCGGAATGTCCATTTCCGGGCCTGTCTTGCTTTTCGGAACGTGCCAGCGTGCCTCATTTAGGTGTAGGTCCCGCCGGAGTGCGGTGAATAGCTCTGAGATTCGCACACCGGTTGCAAGCGCGATCCTCACGGCGTAGAGGTTCACGTCGCGCATTTTCGCGTTCAGCAGGACGTGAAGTTCGTCGTCGGTCAGCATTAGTCGCTGCTTCACTTCCGGCCGTTTCCCGATGATCGCGTCGAGCTGGATGCCCGCGCATGGATTTGCGACGATGATTTTCTTGCCAGTCGCGTGCTTGAACATACCGCGCAGAACGCACCAAAGCGTGAACGTTTCGACCCATCCGAGGTCATGGCGCTCGATCTCGGCCACGATGTCGGCAGGCCCGACAGACTGAACAGACATCGATCCCATGCCGTTCTCGACGCGCTTGATGTTGCGGCCGTAGCTGCGTTGCGTGCTGGCTGCGAACGTGCTGAGTACCTTTTCGCGGTAATCCTTCGCGAGTTGCCGAACGGTCCAATCCTTCCGCACTTTGACTTTGCGGACTTCATCGGCCGGGTTGATGCCTTCGCTCACTTCGACGCGCCTTTTAGCTGCAGCCGTGCGTGCAGCTGATAGCGAAAGATCTGGGTATCGACCAAGGGTCAGTTCTTGGCGCCGTCCTCCGTGCCGAAATCGAAGCACCCATGCGGCAGTACCGCCTTGAGACAGAGTGAATGTGAGGCCGCCGCCGTCCGATTTTGCTATAGGCTCGCCGGCACGCAGCCACTTGCGAAGCTGTACATCGGTTAGCAGGTTCGATTCCCGTTTCGCCATGCGAGGCCAACTCCAGAGTATTAGCGCTGCTAGCTACCCATCTAGCTACCCACTTGAGGTGCGCTTCCTTGAAACCGGATGATACGGGAAGATCCTTCAAAATTGAAAAAGCCTTGCTGGGCAAGGCTTCTAACGAGGTTGGGTGATGTTGGTTGATATGGGGTAAACCCTACATCAAAACTATATCGTACTGCTCCTGGCTCAGGTTCGATTCGACCTGCAGCGACACCGGCTTGCCGATGAAGTCGATCAGCATCGCGAGATGCTGCGATTCCTCGTCGAGGAACAGGTCGATCACCTGTTGCGCGGCGATCACGCGGAATTCGCGCGGGTTGAATTGCCGCGATTCGCGCAGGATCTCGCGCAGGATGTCGTAGCACACGGTGCGCGACGTCTTCACCTGGCCCTTGCCCTGGCAGGTCGGGCAAGGCTCGCACAGCACGTGCGCGAGCGATTCGCGCGTGCGCTTGCGCGTCATCTCGACGAGCCCGAGCTGCGAGAAGCCGTTGACCGTCACGCGCGTGCGGTCGCGCGACAGCGCCTTCTTCAGCTCGGACAGCACCGCGTCGCGATGCTCGGCGTTCTCCATGTCGATGAAGTCGATGATGATGATCCCGCCGAGGTTGCGCAGCCGCAACTGCCGCGCGATCGTGTGCGCGGCTTCGAGGTTGGTCTTGAAGATCGTGTCGTCGAAGTTGCGCGCGCCGACATAACCGCCGGTGTTCACGTCGATCGTCGTCATCGCCTCGGTCTGGTCGATCATCAGGTAGCCGCCCGACTTCAGGTCGACGCGGCGCGACAGCGCGCGCTGGATTTCCGTCTCGATGTTGTACAGGTCGAACAGCGGCCGCTCACCGGTGTAGTGATGCAGCTTCGGGGCCACGGCCGGCGTGAACTCGGACGCGAATTCCGCGAGGCGCTGATACGTCTCGCGCGAATCGACCTGGATGCGCGTCGTGTCGTCGTTCGAGAAATCGCGCAGCACGCGCTGCGCGAGATCGAGATCCTGGTACAGCAGGCTCGTCGCAGGCAGCCGCTGCGCAAGCCCGACGATCGTCGCCCACGTCTTGCGCAGGTACGTGACGTCGCCGGCCAGTTCGTCGGAGGTGGCATCCTCGGCGATCGTCCGCACGATGTAGCCGCCTTTCTCGTCCGGCGGGATCACGGCCGTCAGGCGCGCGCGCACGGCCTCGCGCTCGGCCTCGCTCTCGATCTTCTGCGAGATGCCGATATGCGGCTCCTGCGGCAGGTAGACGAGCGTGCGGCCCGCGATGCTGACCTGCGTCGACAGCCGTGCGCCCTTCGTGCCGATCGGATCCTTGATCACCTGGACCATCAGCGTCTGGCCCTCGAACACGATCTTCTCGATCGGCTGGTGCGGCGTGCCCGACTGCGGCTCGCCCGCGAGGCGCGGATGCCAGATGTCGGCGACGTGCAGGAATGCCGCGCGCTCGAGGCCGATGTCGATGAACGCCGACTGCATGCCGGGCAGCACGCGCACGACCTTGCCGAGATAGATGTTGCCGACCCGCCCGCGCGACAGCGTGCGCTCGACGTGAAGCTCCTGCACCGCGCCTTGCTGGACGAGTGCGACCCGCGTTTCCTGCGGCGTGAGGTTGATCAGGATTTCTTCGTTCATGGTGGGATTCAGAAGGCGACACGCGCGGCGCGCAACAGCGCCGCGGTCTCAAAAAGGGGCAGACCCATGATACCTGAATGGGAACCGTCGATTCGCTCGATGAATTCTGCCGCGCGCCCCTGGATTGCGTACGCGCCGGCCTTGCCGAATGGTTCGCCCGATTCGACGTAGCGCGCGTACGCGTCGCGCGACGCGGCCGCGAAGCGCACCGACGAGCGCGACAGCGCGGGCGGCAGCAGTTCGCCGTCGGCATCGATCACGGCGACGGCGGTCAGCACTGCGTGTTCGCGGCCTGCGAGGCGCGTCAGCATCGCGAGCGCGTCGCCGGTGTCGGCCGGCTTGCCGAGGATCGCGCCGTCGATCGTGACGGTCGTATCGGCGACCAGCACCGGCGCGGCCGGCTTGCCGCTCGCGACGAGGCGTGCACGCGCGGCTTCGGCCTTCGCGATGGTCACGCGCCGCACGTAGGCATCGGCGGCTTCGCCGGGCAGTTCGACCTCGAGCGCTTCGGCGTCCTCGTCGGGGCGCGGCAGCAGGAGTTCGAAGCGTACGCCGATCTGCTGCAGCAGCTCTTGGCGGCGCGGGCTTTGCGAAGCGAGGTAAAGGGTCGGGAAAAGCGCGGGGGACGTGCTCGACGGCATGGTGTCGTTATCTCGGTGAGCGCGCATGGCGCGCGTCTCGAGGACGACACGTCATGCGCGGTGGTAGGGGTGATTCTGCGTGATGCTCCACGCCCGGTAAAGCTGTTCGGCGAGCAGCACGCGCACCATCCCGTGCGGCAACGTCATGCTCGAGATGCGCAGCAGCACGTCGGCACGCGCTTTCAGTTCCGGATCGAGCCCGTCGGCACCACCGATCACGAACGCGACGTCGCGGCCGTCCTGCTGCCAGCCGGGCAGCGCCTGCGCGAGCTGCATCGTGGTCCAGTCGCGGCCGCGCTCGTCGAGCGCGACGAGGCGCGCGCCCTTCGGCAACGCGGCCTCGATCTTCTGCCGCTCGGCCGCCATCACGCTTTCGGCGCTGCGGCCGCCAGAACGCAGTTCGGGCTTGATCTCGCGCAACTCGATGCGCAGTTCCGGCGGCATCCGCTTCGTGTATTCGTCGAAGCCGGATGCGATCCAGCCCGGCATCTTGTGGCCGACCGCAAGGATGAAAAGCTTCATCGGGAGACGCGTAACGACTCGGGACTCAACGGCGGCGGGCGGCCGTCTTGCGCGCCGGGCGTGCGGGCGCGGCTTCTTCCTCGTCCTCGTCGCCTTCGCTGGCCGTGGCGAAGCCGTTCCCCTTGCCGCCGCCGAGCTTCATCCGCACGGGCTTGTCACCCCAGATTTCCTCGAGGTTGTAGTACTGGCGCAGGGCCGGCTGCAGGATGTGCACGACCGCGTCGCCGCAGTCGACGAGCACCCATTCGCCGGTGTCTTCGCCTTCGGAGCTGACGATGTCGCCGCCGGCTTCCTTGACCTTGTCACGCACGCTCGACGCGAGGGCCTTGGTCTGGCGGTTGGAGGTGCCCGAAGCGACGACCACGCGGTCGAACAGTTCGGTCAGGTGGCTGGTGTTGAACACCTTGATGTCTTGCGCCTTGACGTCTTCGAGGGCGTCGACGATCACGCGCTGCAGTTTGCGAATATCCATGGAATCAGGTGTGGTAGAGGCGATGTTGAAGAATATAGGCCCATACGGCGGCCGGCACATGCTCGGCCGATGCGTCGGGCATTTGCGCATGGCGCGCGATGCATTCGCGCAGGTGTGCGCGGATGTCGGTTGCGGCGATGTCGAACGAAAGGGTCGTATCGATCAGCAGGTGGCCTGCCGGCGTGGCCTTCAGCACGTCGGCGCCCGCCTGCCGCGCGGTGATTTCCTGCGCAACGTCCGGCGACGCCGTGCCCAGGTCGAAACCCGGGCGCGTCGACACGCAGATGTGCGCGTAGGCGAACAGCGTGCGCCAGTCGCGCCACGTGTCGAGGCGCACGAGCTGATCGGCGCCGATCAGCAGCGACAGCGACGCGTCCGGCCCGATCCGCTCGCGCCAGCGCGCGAGCGTGTCGACCGTGTAGGTCGGGCCGGCGTGCTCGATCTCGTCGGTGGCGACGGTCACGGTCACGCCCGGCACGCACAGCGAGCCGGCCGCCGCGCGGGTCATCGCGAGCCGATGCTCGGCAGCCGACACGTCGCGCTTCTGGTACGGCTGCCCGGCGGGCAGCAGCACGAGTTCGGTCAGCCCGAGCAGCTCGGCGAACCGGCGCGCGAGCGCGAGATGGCCGTCGTGGATCGGGTCGAAAGTGCCGCCCAGCAGGCCGATACGGCGCGGCAGCGGGGCGGGGCGGGCGGTGGTGTCCAGAAACGCGTCCTTTTCTTGAAGCATCACGCGTGCGGGTCAGACCCAGTCGCGCGGGACGATGAAGTCGCTGTACAGGCGCGCTTCAGGCGTTCCCGGCTCGGGTTGCCAGTTATAGCGCCAGTTCGCGACCGGCGGCATCGACATCAGGATCGACTCGGTCCGGCCGCCGCTTTGCAGGCCGAACAGCGTGCCGCGGTCGAACACGAGGTTGAATTCGACGTAGCGGCCGCGACGGTACGCCTGGAAGTCGCGCTCACGCTCGCCGTACGGCAGGTCGGCACGCAGCTCGACGATCGGCAGGTAGGCCTGCAGGAATGCGTCGCCGACGCTTTGCATCATGTCAAACGAGCGTTCGAAACCGGGTTCCGAGAAATCGTCGAAGAAGATCCCGCCGATGCCGCGCATCTCGTTGCGGTGCTTCAGGAAGAAATATTCGTCGCACCATTTCTTGAAGCGCGGGTAAAGCTCGACGCCGAACGGGTCGAGCGCGTCCTTGCAAGTCTGGTGGAAATGCCGCGCGTCGTCCTCGAAACCGTAAACCGGTGTCAGATCCATGCCGCCGCCGAACCAGAACACGGGCTCCTCGCCCGGTTTCGTCGCAATCAGCATCCGTACGTTCATGTGGACGGTCGGGCAGTACGGATTGCGCGGGTGCAGCACCAGCGACACGCCGAGCGCCTCGAAGCCACGGCCCGCGAGCTGCGGGCGGGCCGCGCTCGCCGACGGCGGCAGCGCGTCGCCCGCGACGTCGGAAAAGCCGATCCCCGCGCGTTCGAACACGCGGCCGCCTTCGAGAATCCGCGTGCAGCCGCCGCCGCGCAGGCGTTCGGCCGGCCCGCGCTGCCATGCGTCGGTTGCGAGCGGCGTGCCGTCGAGCGCGCCGAGCGCATCGGCGATGCGTGTCTGCAGGCCCTGGAGGTACGTGCGCACGCGCGCTACGTCGTAGGTTGAATCGGTCATGTCTGGACTGGGTGCCCCCGCCCGAAGCGGGGGCCGTAAAAAAGGCATCTGCCGGGCATTCTATCGAACCCCGGCAGAGGGGCCGCCGCCGCGCGAGGGCGGGGCGGCGATTGCGACGTCAAGCGCTCTTGCGGTTGAGTGCGCGGAAGCCGATGTCGCGGCGGTACTGCATGCCTTCGAAATTGATCTGGTTGATCGTGTCGTACGCATGCTGCTGCGCTTCGCGCACCGAATCGGCGAGGCCGACCACGCACAGCACGCGGCCGCCGGACGTCGTCAGCTTGCCGCCGTCGAGCGTCGTGCCTGCATGGAACGTGACCGTCTGCTCGGTTTCGGCCGGGATCCCGTTGATGCGGTCGCCCTTGCGCGGCGCGTCCGGATAACCGTGCGCGGCCAGCACGACGCCAAGCGCGGTGCGGCGGTCCCAGTCGAGCTCGACCGTGTCGAGCGTGCCCGCGATCGCCTGCTCGACGACCTTCGAGAAATCGCTCTTCAGGCGCGCCATGATCGGCTGCGTTTCCGGGTCGCCCATCCGGCAGTTGAACTCGAGCGTGCGCGGATTGCCTTCCTTGTCGATCATCAGGCCCGCATACAGGAAGCCCGTGAAGCGGATACCGTCCTTCTCCATCCCGCGCACGGTCGGCATGATGATCTCGCGCATCACGCGTGCGTGCATCTGCGGCGTGACGATCGGCGCGGGCGAATACGCGCCCATGCCGCCGGTGTTCGGGCCGCGGTCTTCGTCGAGCAGGCGCTTGTGGTCCTGGCTCGAAGCCAGTGCCAGTGCGTGCTTGCCGTCGACCATCACGATGAAGCTCGCTTCCTCGCCATCGAGGAATTCCTCGATCACGACGCGCGCGCCGGCGTCACCGAGCTTGTTGCCCGACAGCATCATGTCGACGGCTTGATGCGCTTCTTCCAGCGTCATCGCGACGACCACACCCTTGCCGGCCGCGAGGCCGTCGGCCTTCACGACGATCGGCGCACCCTTCGCGTCGATGTACGCGTGCGCGGCGGCTACGTCGGAGAACGTTTCGTACTCGGCGGTCGGGATGCCGTGGCGCTTCATGAACGCCTTCGCGAAATCCTTCGAGCTCTCGAGCTGTGCGGCTTCGCGGGTCGGGCCGAAGACCTTCAGGCCGCGTGCGCGGAACAGGTTGACGATGCCGGCCGCGAGCGGCGCTTCCGGCCCGACGAGCGTGAACGCGACGCCTTCGCTTTCCGCGAAATCGGCGAGTTCGTCGAGCGCCGTGATGTCGACGTTCTTCAGACGCTCGTCCTGCGCCGTGCCGCCATTGCCGGGTGCGACGTAGACCATCTGGACGCGCGGCGACTGCGCGAGCTTCCACGCCAGCGCATGTTCGCGGCCGCCGGAACCGACGACGAGTAGTTTCATGGGATTCCCCGCAGACTAGAAAACAGGGCGGCCGGCACGCTCAGGCGCGCCGGCCGCGGATTCGATCGGGCCGCCGCCGCAACGGGTGCACGGCGGCCGGCATCTCATTCCTCGACGATGACGGCGTTCGTATACACGTCCTGCACGTCGTCGAGGTTCTCGAGCGCGTCCAGGAGCTTCTGCATCTTCGCCGCGTCGTCGCCGGTGAATTCGACTTCGTTCTGCGGCTTCATCGTCACTTCGGCGAGTTCGGCCTTGAAGCCGGCGGCTTCGAGCGCGTCCTTCACCGCCGAGAATGCCTGCCAGTCGCACAGCACTTCGATCGAGCCGTCGTCGTTCGTGTTGACGTCGTTCGCGCCGGCTTCGAGCGCGGCTTCCATCAGCGCGTCTTCCGACGTGCCCGGTGCGAACAGGAACTGGCCGACGTGATCGAACATGAACGCGACCGAGCCGTCGGTGCCCATGTTGCCGCCGAACTTCGAGAATGCGTGGCGGACTTCGGCCACCGTGCGGGTGCGGTTGTCGGTCAGCGTGTCGACGATGATCGCCGCGCCGCTGATGCCGTAGCCTTCGTAACGGATTTCTTCGTAGTTCGCGCCGTCCGCGCCGCCGACGCCGCGATCGATCGCGCGCTTGACGTTGTCCTTCGGCATGTTCGCGTCGGCCGCCTTGTCGACCGCGAGACGCAGGCGCGGGTTCGAGTTGACGTCGCCGCCGCCGAGGCGCGCCGCGACCTGGATTTCCTTGATCAGGCGGGTCCAGATCTTGCCGCGCTTCGCGTCGGCCGCTGCCTTCTTATGCTTGATGTTGGCCCATTTCGAATGACCAGCCATACCTTTCTCCGTGCCCGGGCGCGCAGCGCGGGCGATTGTTTCAATGTGTCGTTGAGTCGGCGGCCGTTTCGGCGGGCATGAAGCCGCGGGGCCGCGCGTGTCGAGTGGATCGGGATTTTATCACGCGGCGACCGCCGGATCGGGGCCGCCGCGCATGGCCGAACGGCCGGGCGGGCCGCCGCGAGCCGGGCCGCGCGCCGCGCGGCCGTGCCGGCGTGTCAGTTCTTGGTGCCGAACAGGCGGTCGCCCGCGTCGCCGAGGCCCGGCACGATGTACGCGTGCTCGTTCAGGTGCGAATCGAGCGACGCGACGAACAGCTTCACGTCGGGGTGCGCGTCCTGGAACACCTGCACGCCCTCGGGCGCGGCGACCAGCGCGACGAACATGATGTTCGCCGCCGGCACGTTGCGGCGTTTCAACACGTCGACCGCGTGCACGGCCGAGTAACCGGTCGCGACCATCGGGTCGCACAGGATGAAGATGCGGTCTTCCAGATCCGGCAGGCGCACCAGGTATTCGACCGGGCGGTGGTCGTCGGCCCGGTACACGCCGATGTGGCCGACGCGCGCGGACGGCACCAGGTCGAGCAGGCCGTCCGACATCCCGATGCCCGCGCGCAGCACCGGCACGATCGCCAGTTTCTTGCCCGCGATCACCGGCGCGTCGACCTCGACGAGCGGGGTTTCGACCCGCTTGGTCGTGATCGGCAGGTTGCGGGTGATCTCGTAACCCATCAGCAGCGTGATTTCGCGCAGCAACTCGCGGAACGTGCGCGTGGACGTGTCCTTGTCGCGCATGTGCGTGAGCTTGTGCTGGATCAGCGGGTGATCGGTGATGAAGAGGTTCGGGAAACGGCTGTCCTGTTTCATGACGGGGGCGCCTTGGCGGCAAAAGAGGATCGGGGGCGGGGGCGGGCGCAAGCCGGCCGCGCGCTTATGTCCGCAATTTTACCAAGGCGCGCCGCATGATCCGGATAATATCGACGTCTCACGACAAACCGCGCGCCTGCGCCCGCCCGTTCGCCTGCCTGGCCCGCCCGTGGTCCAGGCAGGCGAACGGGCCGCGCCGGCGCGTGTCGCCACCAAGGAATCGACGATGGATCTCGGCATCGCAGGAAAGACCGCGCTCGTGTGCGCGGCAAGCAAGGGGCTCGGTCGCGGCTGCGCGCAAGCGCTGGCCGCCGAGGGCGTGAACCTCGTGATCGTCGCGCGCACGCGCGACACGCTGGAGGAAGCCGCGGAGGAGATCCGCGCCGGCGCGAACGTGTCGGTCACCGCGGTCGCCTGCGACATCACGACGCCGGACGGGCGCGCGGCCGCGCTCGCCGCGTGCCCGCAGCCGGACATTCTCGTGACGAATGCGGGCGGCCCGCCGCCCGGCGACTTCCGCGACTTCTCGCACGACGACTGGATCCGCGCACTCGAATCGAACATGCTCACGCCGATCGAGCTGATCCGCGCGACCCTCGACGGGATGATCGCGCGCGGCTTCGGCCGGATCGTCAACATCACGAGCTCGGCCGTGAAGGCGCCGATCGACGTGCTCGCGCTGTCGAACGGCGCGCGCTCGGGGTTGACCGGCTTCGTCGCGGGGCTGTCGCGCAAGGTCGCGGGGCAGGGCGTGACGATCAACAACCTGCTGCCGGGCCTGTTCGACACCGACCGGATCGCGACCACGCTCGCCGCTTCGGCGAAGGCGCAGGGCGTGACGCTCGACGAGATGCGCGCGCGGCGCACGAAGGACATCCCGGCCGGCCGCCTCGGCACGCGCGAGGAGTTCGGCGCGGCGTGCGCGTTCCTGTGCAGCGTGCATGCCGGCTACATCACCGGGCAGAACTGGCTGCTCGACGGCGGCGCGTATCCGGGCACGTTCTGACCTGCATCCGCCGAATCACGATCACGACAACCACCGAACGACGAAGGAACCGGAGATGAGCAAACCCCGCATCGCACTGATTGCGCACGACGCGAAGAAGGACGAGATCGTCGCGCTCGCGGGTCAATATCGCGAGACACTGGCGCAATGCCGGCTGGTCGCGACCGGCACGACGGGCGGCCGCATCGCGGCGGCGCACGGGCTGGAAGTCGAGCGCAAGCTGTCGGGGCCGCTCGGTGGCGACCTGCAGATCGGCGCGGAACTGGCCGACGGCCGCGTCGACATCGTCGTATTCCTGCGCGACCCGATGACCGCGCAGCCGCACGACCCCGACATCACCGCGCTCGTGCGCGCGTGCGACGTGCACGACGTGCCGGTCGCGACCAACGTCGCGACCGCGCGGATGCTGCTCGACGATCTGGCGCGAAACATGCAGGACCGCTGCTAGGTCGCGGTGCGGCCCGATTGCCCCTGTTGCGGGCAGGGCCATGCACGGACGGCGGCGTCGGGCGAGAATCGTGCATCGCGACGCGCGCCTGCCGCCGGCTGTTTCCTGCATCGGTCGGCGCCGTGCGTCGGCGATCCGACCATTTCCCTGACCGATAGAGAGACAAGGAGCGAAACGATGCCGAAAGCAATCCGATACGACCAGCCGGGCGGCCCGGACGTGATGAAGTGGGTCGATGTCGAGGTCGGCGAGCCGAAGGCGGGCGAAGTCCGCATCCGGCAGCACGCGGTCGGGCTCAACTACATCGACGTGTATTTCCGCACCGGCCTTTATCCGCAGCCGCTGCCCGGCGGCCTCGGGATGGAGGCGGCGGGCGAGGTGACGGCCGTCGGCGACGGCGTGACCGCGCTCAAGGCTGGCGACCGCGTCGCGTACGTCGGACAGCCGCCGGGTGCGTATGCGCAGGAGCGCGTGATGCCGGCCGAGCGGCTCGTGAAGCTGCCGGACGGCATCAGTTACGACGACGCGGCATCGGTGATGCTGCAGGGTCTCACCGCGCACTACCTGCTGCGCCGCACGTATCCGGTGAAGGCCGGCGACACGATCCTGATCCACGCGGCGGCCGGCGGCGTCGGCCTGCTCGTGTGCCAATGGGCGAAGGCGCTAGGCGCGACCGTGATCGGCACGGTCGGCTCCGACGAGAAAGCCGCGCTTGCGAAGGCGCACGGCTGCGACCATCCGGTCGTCTACACGCGCGAGAACTTCACGCAGCGCGTGAAGGAGATCACGAACGGCGCGGGCGTGCCGGTCGTCTACGACTCGATCGGCAAGGACACCTACATCGGCTCGCTCGACAGCCTCGCGCCGCTCGGGCTGTTCGTCAGCTTCGGCAATGCGTCGGGCCCGCTGCCGCCGATCGACTCGAAGGAGTTCTCGTCGCGCGGCTCGCTGTTCTTCACGCGACCGACGCTGTTCTCGTACATCGCGAAGCGCGCCGATCTCGAATCCGCGGCCGCCGAACTGTTCGACGTGATCCTGTCGGGCAAGGTGAAGACCAGCATCAACCAGCGTTATCCGCTCGCGGAAGTCGGCCGCGCGCATGAAGATCTCGAAGCGCGCAAGACCACCGGATCGACGATCCTCGTTCCCTGACCCGTCCCACCGTGCCGGCGCCATGCCGGCACGCGCCTTCGCGGGTGGCGCTTCGACGCCGCCCGTCCCGCCCCCGAATCGCCCCCGCCCTCGCGTTTACACGTTTTTTATATCCGCCCCGATACCTTTGACCCGTCCTTTACGTGCGTTCCCATAAGGTTCTACTCGTCTCACTTCGATGACGGAGAACACAAAAATGGATGGGGTATTTATCGGCGCCCTGGTGCTTTTCACCGCGCTGATCCTCGGTTTGGTTGCCGGTTGCGACAAGCTCGTGCAATACGGTCGCGGGGGGCGAGCATGACCTGGATGCTTTGGCTGGCGGGCGCCTCGACGGCCCTGCTGTTCGCGTATCTCGTCTTTGCGCTGCTGCGCGCGGAGGACATCGAATGAACGCGAACAATCTTTTTCAGACGCTGCTTTTCATCGTCGTGCTGCTCGCGGCGGCCGTACCGGTCGCGCGCTACCTGTCGGCGGTGATGGACGGCAGTTCGCGCGTCGTGCGCGTGTTCGGGCCGCTCGAGCGCGCGCTGTACCGCATCGCCGGCGTCGACGCCGGCAGCGAGATGAACTGGAAACAGTACGCGATCGCGACGATCGCGTTCAACGCGCTCGGCGCGCTGTTTCTCTACGGCCTGCTGCGCCTGCAGGGCTTCCTGCCCGGCAACCCGCAGCAATTCGGCGCGATGACGGTCGACGGCGCGTTCAACACGGCCGTCAGCTTCGTCACCAACACGAACTGGCAGGACTACACGCCCGAGCAGACCGTCAGCTACCTGACGCAGATGCTCGGCCTGACCGTGCAGAACTTCCTGTCGGCGGCAACCGGCATCGTCGTCGTGATCGCGCTGATTCGCGGCTTCGCACGTCATACCGCGCAGACGATCGGCAACTTCTGGGTCGACCTGACGCGCGTGACGATGTACGTGCTCGTGCCGATGTCGGTGGTGATCGCCGCGCTGCTGATGAGCCAGGGCGTGATCCAGAACATGAAGGCGTACCAGGACGTGCCGGTGCTGCAGGCGAGCACCTATGCGGCGCCGAAGCTCGACGCGCAGGGCAACCCGGTGAAGGACGACAAGGGCAACGCGGTCACGGTGCCGACTCCGCTCACGAAGCAGACGCTCGCGATGGGCCCGGTCGCGTCGCAGGAAGCGATCAAGATGCTCGGCACCAACGGTGGCGGTTTCTTCAACGCGAACTCCGCGCATCCGTACGAGAACCCGACGCCGTTCGCGAACTTCCTGCAGATCTTCTCGATCCTGATCATCCCGGCCGCGCTGTGTCTCGTGTTCGGTCGCGTGATCGGCGATCGCCGGCAGGGTATCGCGGTGCTCGCGGCGATGACGGTCGCGTTCGTGATCGCGATCGGCGTCGAGGTGAATGCCGAGCAGGGCGGCAACCCGACGCTCGCCGCGCTGCACGTCGACCAGTCGACGAGCGCGCTGCAGCCGGGCGGCAACATGGAAGGCAAGGAAACGCGCTTCGGCATCGCGCAGACCGGCATCTTCACGGTCGCGACGACGGCCGCGTCGTGCGGCGCGGTCGACACGATGCACGATTCGCTGACGCCGCTCGGCGGCCTCGTGCCGATGCTGCTGATGCAGCTCGGCGAGGTGATCTTCGGCGGGGTCGGCTCGGGTCTCTACGGGATGCTCGTGTTCGCGCTGCTCGCCGTGTTCGTCGCGGGCCTGATGATCGGCCGCACGCCGGAGTACGTCGGCAAGAAGATCGAAGCGTACGAGATGAAGATGGTGTCGATCGTCGTGCTGCTCACGCCGCTGCTCGTGCTGGTCGGCACGTCGATCGCCGTGCTCGCCGATGCGGGCAAGGCCGGCATCGCGAACCCGGGCCCGCACGGCTTCTCGGAAATCCTGTACGCGTTCAGCTCGGCCGCCAACAACAACGGCAGCGCGTTCGCGGGCCTGACGGTCGGCACGCCGTTCTACAACTGGATGACCGCGATCGCGATGTGGTTCGGCCGCTTCGGCACGATCGT
Source organism: Burkholderia sp. D-99 (assembly GCF_011605345.1). Taxonomy (GTDB): domain Bacteria; phylum Pseudomonadota; class Gammaproteobacteria; order Burkholderiales; family Burkholderiaceae; genus Burkholderia. Next base: position 71,054 of record NZ_JAAOXM010000007.1, on the reverse strand, counting down.
GCCGGTGCTGGCAATCGCCGGTTCGCTGGCCGCGAAGAAGCGCATCGCGGTGACGAGCGGCACGCTGCCGACGCACGGTCCGCTGTTCGTCGTGCTGCTGCTCGGCACCGTGCTGCTGGTGGGCGCGCTGACCTACGTGCCGGCGCTTGCGCTCGGCCCGGGCGTCGAGCACCTGATGATGTGGCTGGGCGCGTGATGCGCGCCCGCATGGCGACACATTGAAAAGACTGAAGAGATTGAAGAGATCGCAATGACTCAACATTCCGCAACACGGTCCATGTTCGATCCGGCGCTGCTGCGCCCGGCGATCGTGGACTCGTTCAAGAAACTCACGCCGCGCACGCAGTTCCGCAACCCGGTGATGTTCTGCGTGTACGTCGGCAGCATCCTGACCACGATTCTGTGGATCGCGGCGCTCGCCGGCCAGGCCGAAGCGCCGTCGGGCTTCATCCTCGCGATCGCGCTGTGGCTGTGGTTCACGGTACTGTTCGCGAACTTCGCCGAAGCGCTCGCCGAAGGGCGCTCGAAGGCGCAGGCTGCATCGCTGCGCAGCGCGAAGAAAGACGTGATGGCGAAGAAGCTCAACGAGCCGCATCCGAAGTCGCCGATCCGCATCACAACCGCAACCGAACTTCGCAAGGGCGACGTCGTGCTCGTCGAAGCGGGCGACGTGATCCCGGCCGACGGCGAGGTCGTCGACGGCGTCGCATCCGTCGACGAATCGGCGATCACCGGCGAATCCGCGCCGGTGATCCGCGAATCGGGCGGCGACTTCTCGTCGGTGACGGGCGGCACGCGCGTGCTGTCCGACTGGATCGTCGTCAAGGTCACCGCGAACCCCGGCGAGGCGTTTCTCGACCGGATGATCGCGATGGTCGAGGGCGCCAAGCGCAAGAAGACGCCGAACGAGATCGCGCTGACGATCCTGCTCGTCGCGTTGACCATCGTGATGCTGCTCGCGACCGCGACGCTGCTGCCGTTCTCGATGTTCTCGGTCGAAGCGATGAAGGCCGGCCACGTCGTGACGATCACCGCACTCGTTGCGCTGCTCGTGTGCCTGATCCCGACGACGATCGGCGGTTTGCTGTCCGCGATCGGCGTGGCGGGGATGAGCCGGATGATGCAGGCGAACGTGATCGCGACGTCAGGTCGCGCGGTGGAAGCGGCCGGCGACGTCGACGTGCTGCTGCTCGACAAGACCGGCACGATCACGCTCGGCAACCGCCAGGCATCGACGTTCGTGCCGGCGCCGGGCGTGACCGAGGAAGCGCTGGCCGATGCCGCGCAGCTGTCGTCGCTCGCCGACGAAACGCCGGAAGGCCGCAGCATCGTGGTACTGGCCAAGGAACGTTTCAACATTCGCCAGCGCGACATGGCGCAGCTGCACGCGACGTTCATCGGCTTCTCCGCGCAGACGCGGATGAGCGGCGTCGACCTTCCGGGTCGCGAGATCCGCAAGGGCGCTGCCGATGCGATCCGCAACTACGTCGAGGCGCACGGCAGCCGCTTCCCGGAAGAAGTGCGCCGCGCGGTCGACGAGGTCGCGCGCCGCGGCAGCACGCCGCTCGTCGTGGCCGACCTGCATGAAGGGGCGGCGCGCGTGCTCGGCGTGATCGAGCTGAAGGACATCGTGAAGGGCGGCATCAAGGAGCGCTTCGCGGAGCTGCGCAAGATGGGCATCAAGACCGTGATGGTGACGGGCGACAACCGGCTGACGGCCGCGGCGATCGCGGCGGAAGCGGGTGTCGACGATTTCCTCGCGGAAGCGACGCCGGAAACCAAACTCGCGACGATCCGCGAGCACCAGGCGGCCGGCCGGCTCGTCGCGATGACGGGCGACGGCACGAACGACGCGCCGGCGCTCGCGCAGGCCGACGTCGCGGTGGCGATGAACACGGGCACGCAGGCCGCGAAGGAAGCGGGCAACATGGTCGACCTCGACTCGAACCCGACGAAGCTGATCGAGATCGTCGAGATCGGCAAGCAGATGCTGATGACGCGCGGTTCGCTGACGACCTTCTCGATCGCGAACGACATCGCGAAGTACTTCGCGATCATCCCGGCCGCGTTCGTGACCACCTATCCTCAGCTGCGCGTGCTCGACATCATGCACCTGACGTCGCCGGCTTCCGCGATCCTGTCGGCGGTGATCTTCAACGCACTGATCATCGTCGCGCTGATCCCGCTCGCGCTGAAGGGCGTCACGTACCGGCCGCTCGGCGCCGCGTCGCTCCTGCGCCGCAACCTGCTGGTGTACGGCCTCGGCGGCGTGCTGCTGCCGTTCCCGTTCATCAAGCTGATCGACATGACGCTCGCTGCACTCGGCTGGGCCTGAACCGGCCGCCATTGAAGGAAACATCATGAAAACGTTGATTCGCCCGCTCGTCGTGCTGTTTGTCGTCCTGACCGCCGTGACGGGTCTTGCTTACCCGGCCGTGATGACCGTGTTCGGCCAGGCCGTGTTCCCGTCGCAGGCGAACGGCAGCCTGATCGAGAAGGACGGCAAGGTGGTCGGCTCCGTGCTGATCGGCCAGCAGTTCGACGCGCCGAAATACTTCTGGGGCCGGCTGTCGGCCACCGCGCCGATGCCGTACAACGCGACCGGCTCAGGCGGCTCGAACCTCGGCCCGCTGAACCCGTCGCTCGCCGACCAGGTGAAGGGGCGCATCGCCGCGCTGCGCGACGCAGGCACCGACATGTCGAAGCCCGTGCCGGTCGACCTCGTGACGGCATCGGCGAGCGGCCTCGATCCGGAGATCACGCCGGCTGCCGCCGCGTACCAGGTCGAGCGCGTCGCGAAGGCGCGCAACCTGGCGCCCGACGCGGTCGCGCAGCTCGTCGCCGCGAACACGGCCGGCCGCCAGTTCGGCGTGCTCGGCGAGGCGCGCGTGAACGTGCTGAAGCTGAACCTCGCGCTCGACGCGGCGCAGGCCGCGCACTGACCGGGCGCACGGCGCGGCAACCGGCGTCCGGCGCGGCCAGATTCGCGCCGGACGCGCCATTTTCCCGACGGCGCACGCGCCGTCTTTGCCTTTTGCGGCGATTTGGAACAACAATGCTCGTACTCGCGCGCATCCGGGCGCTCCGCCTTCCTGACGCATGAACCGTCCAGATCCAGACCAACTCCTCGACAAGCTGCAGCGAGACGAAGAAAAGCAGCGCCGCGGCCAGCTCAAGATCTTCTTCGGCGCATCGGCCGGTGTCGGCAAGACCTACGCGATGCTGCAGGCCGCGCGCCAGCGCCTGCAGGAAGGCGTCGACGTCGTCGTCGGCATCGTCGAGACCCACGGTCGCAGCGAAACCGCCGCACTGCTCGGCGGCCTCGACGTGCTGCCGCTCGCGCGCATCGACTATCGCGGCCGCACGCTCGCCGAATTCGATCTCGACGGCGCGCTCGCGCGCCAGCCGCAACTGATCCTCGTTGACGAACTCGCGCATTCGAACGTGCAGGGCGCGCGGCACCTGAAGCGCTGGCAGGATGTGTACGAGCTGCTCGACGCGGGCATCGACGTGTATACGACCGTCAACGTCCAGCACCTCGAAAGCCTGAACGACGTGGTCGGCGCGATCACCGGCATCCGCGTGTGGGAGACCGTGCCCGACCGCGTGTTCGACGCGGCCGACGAAGTCACGCTCGTCGACCTGCCGGCCGAGGAACTGCTCGAGCGGATGCGCGACGGCAAGGTCTATCTCGCGCAGCAGGCCGAGCGCGCGGTGCGCAACTTCTTCCGCAAGGGCAACCTGATCGCGCTGCGCGAACTCGCGCTGCGACGCACGGCCGATCGCGTCGACGCGCAGATGCGCGAATACCGCGCCGACCGCTCGATCCAGCGCATCTGGCAGGCGCGCGAGCGGCTGCTCGTGTGCGTCGGGCCCGGCGCCGAGGCGCCGACGCTCGTGCGCGCGGCCGCACGGCTCGCCGCGAGCCTGAAGGCCGACTGGATCGCCGTGTATGTCGAGACGCCACGCCTGCAGCGGCTGCCCGACGCGCAGCGGCAGCGCACGCTCGACGCGCTGAAGCTCGCGGCCGAGCTGGGCGCCGAGACGGCCACGCTGGCGGGCACCGACGCAGTCGCCGCGCTGATCGGCTATGCGAAGGTGCGCAACGTGTCGAAGATCGTCGCGGGCGGCTCGCCGAAGGTCGGGCTCATGCGCCGCTTCGCGCGGCCGTTCGGCGAGAAGCTCGCCGAGCGCGCGGGCGACGTCGACCTGATGCTGATCCGCGCGTCGGCGAGCGACGAGGCGCGCGCCGCGCCGCTCGACGCGCGTGCGCGCGACTGGCGCGACGCGTTCGCGCAGTTCGGCACGCATCGTTCGCCGCCGCGGCACTACGCATACGCGGCCGCGATCTGCGCGGCGATCACGGTCGTCGCGAGCCTCGTGTCCGAGCGGCTCGACCTCACGAACCTCGTGATGCTGTACCTGCTCGGCGTCGTGTTCTCGGCCGTGCGGCTCGGGCGCGGCCCGGGCGTGCTGCAGTCGTTCCTGTCGGTGGCGGCGTTCGATTACTTCTTCGTGCCGCCGCGCATGTCGTTCTCGGTCAGCGACACGCAATACCTGCTGACCTTCTTCGGGATGCTGCTGACGTCGCTCGTGATCAGCCACCTGACGTCGACGCTGACGCGCCAGGCGAGCGTCGCGCAGCGCCGCGAGCGCCGCACCGGTGCGATCTACGCGATGGCGCGCGAGCTGGGCGCGGCGCTGACGACCGAGCAGATCGTCGAGATCGGCAGCCGCCACGTGGGCGAGGTGTTCCGCGCGCGCGTCGCGTTCCTGCTGCCCGACAGCGCGGACAAGGTGCGCCAGAAGATCGAGGAGCCCGACGCGGCCGTCACGCTGACGGGCGCCGATCTCGACAGCGACGTCGGCCAGTGGGTGTACGACCAGCAGAAGCCAGCCGGCCGCGGCACGGATACCTTGCCCGCGACGGTCGCGCTGTACCTGCCGCTGAAGGCGCCGATGCGCACGCGCGGCGTGCTCGCGGTCGCGTCACGCGAGCCGCGCGAGCTCGAGGTGCCCGAGCAGCAGCGGATGCTCGACGCATTCGCCGCGCAGATCGCGCTCGCGCTCGAACGCGTGCACTACGTCGAAATCGCGCGCGACGCGCTCGTCAACATGGAATCCGAGCGGCTGCGCAACTCGCTGCTGTCGGCGATCTCGCACGACCTGCGCACGCCGCTCACGACGATCGTCGGCTTCTCGTCGATGCTCGCGAACGGGCGCGCGGCCGCGCAGGGCGGCGACACCGCGGCGGCCGAACGCTTTGCGCAGCGCGAGGGCGAACTCGTCGACGCGATCCACGACGAGGCACTGCGGATGACGGGCATCGTCACGAACCTGCTCGACATGGCGCGGCTGCAGGCCGGCAGCCTGCAGCTCAAGCGCCAGTGGTCGCTGCTCGAGGAAACCGTCGGCGCCGCACTCGCCGCATGCAAGCGCGTGCTCGCGCGCCATCCCGCGCGCGTCGTGCTGCCGGCCGACCTGCCGCTGCTGCAGATGGACGCGGTGCTGATGGAACGCCTGTTCACCAACCTGTTTGAAAACGCGGCGAAGTACACACCGCCCGATGCGCCGCTCGACATCGGCGCCGAGCGCGTGACCGAAGACGGGCTGCCGTTCGTGCGCGTGCATGTCGACGATTACGGCGCGGGCCTGCCGGCCGGCATGGAAACGCGCATCTTCGACAAGTTCACGCGCGGCGAGAAGGAATCGGCGACGCCGGGCATCGGGCTCGGCCTTGCGATTTGCCGCGCGATCGTCGAGGCGCACGGCGGTAAAATCGGCGCGCTCAACCGCACCGCACCCGACGGCCATGTGACGGGCGCGCGCTTCTGGTTCACGCTGCCGGTCGAGACGCCGCCAGCCGCGCCTGCCGTGCCCGACGACGAACCCGATGTGCCGGGCGCATCGTCCCCATCCGAGTCATTGCCAGACCATGAGTGAACCCAGCCTGACCGTTGTCCTGATCGAGGACGAAAAGCAGATCCGCCGTTTCGTGCGCGCCGCGCTCGAGGAGGAGGACATCGCCGTGTTCGAGGCCGAGACGGGCAAACAGGGGCTGATCGACGCGGCGACGCGCAAGCCCGATCTCGTGATCGTCGACCTCGGCCTGCCCGATACCGACGGCCTCGACGTGATCCGCGAACTGCGCGGCTGGTCCGAGGTGCCGGTGATCGTACTGTCTGCGCGAACCCAGGAAGAAGAGAAGGTCGCGGCGCTCGACGCGGGCGCCGACGATTACCTCACCAAGCCGTTCGGCGTGTCCGAGCTGCGCGCACGGATTCGCGCTCAACTGCGTCGGCGCAACCAGGGCGGCGCGAACGAGTCGCCGAAGGTGAGCTTCGGCACCGTGATCGTGGATCTCGCGCTGCGCCAGGTGTGGCGCGACAACGAGATCGTGCACCTGACGCCGCTCGAATACCGGCTGCTCGCCACGCTCGTGCGGCACGCGGGGCGCGTGCTCACGCACCGGCAGCTGCTGCGCGACGTGTGGGGGCCGTCGCATGTCGAGAGCCACCACTACCTGCGCATCTACATGGCGCACCTGCGCCAGAAGCTCGAGCGCGACCCGGCGCAGCCCGAGTACATCGTCACCGAGACGGGCGTCGGATACCGGCTCGTCGGCGCCGCATGACGGAGCCGGCCGGGCTGCCGCGGCGCACGTGCGCGTGACGTTGCGCGCCGGCAGGGTTGCGTCGGCGCGACAGTCTCGCGGCCTGCGCGCGCGGTGCACACCCGGCGCTCATTCCCCGTTATCCTGACCGTTCCGCGAACGAAAACGAGGAGCGTGCAATGTCCGTCCGTCTGGTCGTCATCTGTGCGCTGGCGCTTGCTGCGTCTGGCGCGTTCGCCCAACCGCTGCCGCCCGGGCAGCAACCGTCGTCGCCCCAGCAGGCGATGGCCAATCCCGCGTCGGTCAATTGCGCCAAGCTCGGCGGCCGCCACACGATCCGCAACCTGTCGAGCGGGCAGGTCGGAATGTGCGTGTTCAAGGACGGCCGCGTGTGCGAGGAATGGGCGCTGTACCGCGACGACCGCTGCGTCGGCGGTGCCACGCCGAAGCGCGTATCTAACTGACCGAACTGACCGGGCCCGGCCGATCGCGCCCCCCGAGCGGCCGCCGGCCTGCCCCGCAGCCGGCGCGTCCGTAAGCATCTTGTTATACTCGGCGCCGCCCGGGGACGACCCCGGGCCATTCGCTTCAACGGGGACGGCCCCATCCGATACGGAGTACGTCGAGATGGCGTGGGTATGGTTGTTGATTGCTGGTTTGCTGGAAGTGGCCTGGGCGGCCGGCCTGAAATCGTCGGACGGCTTCACGAAGCTCGGTCCGTCGGTGTTTACGATCGTGACGGCGCTGGCCAGCTTCGGGCTGCTCGCGGTCGCGATGCGCCAGTTGCCGCTCGGCACCGCGTACGCGGTGTGGACGGGCATCGGCGCGGTCGGCGCGTTCGTGTTCGGCATCGTGATGATGGGCGAGGCGCTGACCGTCGCGCGCGTCGCGAGCGCCGCGCTGATCGTCGCGGGGCTGATCGGCCTCAAGCTGTCGTCGGCTGCCTGACGTCGGCATCCGGGCGTCGGCACCCGGGCGCACGTGCGCCCGGGATGTCGCGCTGCGGAATTGCGCCGGTCACCCGGATAGCCTGTCTATAATGGAACGCATTCGGGCCTGAATACCGTCGTGCTTCTCGCGGCACACGGTGCCGGTCGCCACGCGCCGCGCGGCCGGTCTGTCCGACCCGATCCGATCAATCGGCAAATCGCACGGAAAGTGCAAGGAGAGGGCGATGATCGAAGCCATTTCGCTCGGCGCGGGGCTCGCGTGGGCGAGCGGCCTGCGCCTGTACCTGACCGTGCTGATCGCCGGCCTGCTGGCGCGGTTCGGCTGGCTCCACCTGCCCGACACGTTGGCCGTCCTGATGTCGCCGTGGGTCATCGGCGCCGCGGCCGTGCTCACCGTCACCGAATTCCTTGCCGACAAGATCCCCGCGTTCGACTCGCTGTGGGATGCCGTGCACACCTTCATTCGCATCCCGGCCGGCGCCGTGCTCGCCGCCGGCGCACTCGGCCATGCCGATCCGACCGTGCTCGCGGTCGCGGGGCTCGCCGGCGGCTCGCTCGCCGGTGCCGCGCACGTGGCGAAGGCCGGCACGCGTGCGCTGATCAACCTGTCTCCCGAACCGATTTCGAACTGGGTCGCATCGTCGACCGAGGATGGCCTCGTGGTCGGCGGGCTCGTGCTCGCGTTCTTCGTGCCGCTCGCCTTCCTCGTGCTGCTCGCCGCGTTCATCGCGGCTTCCGCGTGGGCGCTCCCGCGCCTGTGGCGTGGTGTCTCGGGCGGCTTTCGCGGCATGGCGAACCACATGGTGTCGCGGCTGAACTCGATCGGGGGGAAGCGCGATTGAAGGGGCGGCAACACGCGGCGCAGCCGCCGGCCGGGCAACCCGGCCATGAGGTACCCGCGCATGCCGGCCGCTTCGGCCTGGGCGACCTGATCCGCCAGGCCGCACGCATGACCGCGCGCGACTGGCGCGCGGGCGAGTTGACGCTGCTCGTCCTCGCATTGGTGCTCGCGGTCGCGGCGCTGACGAGCGTCGGCTTCCTCGCTGATCGGCTGCGCCAGGGGCTCGAGCGCGACGCGCGCCAGATGCTCGGCGCCGATTTCGTCGTGCGGGCCGATCGCCCCGTCGATCCGTCGTTCGACCGGCAGGCCCGCGCGCTCGGCCTGCGTACCGCGACGACCGCGATCTTCCCGAGCATGATCGCGTCCGCCACGGGCGGGCCGGCGACCGACGCGGCGCCCTCGCGCCTCGCGGCCGTGAAGGCCGTGTCGTCCGGGTATCCGCTGCGCGGCGCGGTGGACATCGTGCCGGCCGGCGCCACCGCCGTGCAGAAGGCTGCGGGGATTCCCGCGCCCGGCACCGTGTGGGCCGATCCGGCGCTGCTCGATGCGCTGCACCTGAAGGCGGGCGATACGGTGCGCGTCGGGCTGCGCACGTTCAAGGTTGCCGCATCGATCTCCCGTGAACTCGATCGCGGGTTTTCGTTCGTCAATTTTTCGCCGCGGCTGATGATGCGCGCGGATGAACTCGCCGCGACGGGGCTCACGGGCTACGGCAGCCGTGTCACGTACCGGCTGTTGGTCGCCGGCGATCAGCCGGCCGTCACGCGCTTCGAAGCGTATGCGCACGCACGCGTCGACGGCGGGAAACTGCGCGGCGCCGGTCTCGAATCGTTGCAGGAAGGCCAGCCGCAGGTGCGGCAGACGCTGGATCGCGCACGCCACTTCCTGACACTCGTCGCACTGCTCACCGCGCTGCTTGCGGCGGTCGCGATCGCGATGGCCGCGCAGCGCTACATGCGGCGCCACCTTGATGGCTGCGCGACGATGCGCTGTCTCGGCGTGAGCCGCCGCACGCTCGGCGCGTTGTTCGCGCTCGAATTCGCCGGCATCGGGATCGTATCCGGCGCCGCAGGCGCGGTGCTCGGCTACGGCGGCCACTGGGCGTTGCTGGCCGCGCTCGGCGGCCTGATCGACGTGGTGCTGCCGCCACCCACGCTGTGGCCGGCGCTGATCGGCGTGGGCGCCGCGCTCGTGCTGCTGCTCGGCTTCGCGCTGCCGCCGCTCGTGCCGCTCACGCGCGTGCCGCCGGTGCGCGTGCTGCGGCGCGAGTGGGGCGATGCGTCGCGCACCGCGTGGGCTGCGTATGCGATCGGCGTCGTGCTGTTCGCGGGGCTGCTGATCGTGGCCGCCGGCAACCTGAAGCTCGGGCTGATCGTCGCGGGCGGTTTCGCCGGCGCGCTGGTCGGTTTCGCGCTGATCGCACGGCTCGTGCTGTTCGCCGCCGCACGCGCGGTGCGCAATGCGCGCGTGGCCGCGGGCGTCGGCTGGCGTTACGCGCTCGCGTCGCTGCACCGGCGCGGCACGGCCAGCGCGCTGCAGATCACCGCGCTCGCGCTCGGCCTGATGTGCCTGCTGTTGATCGCGATCACGCGCAACGACCTCGTCGCGGGCTGGCGGCAGTCGACGCCGCCCGATGCGCCGAACCAGTTCCTGATCGACATCCAGCCCGACCAGCGCGCCGACGTCGCGGCCTACCTGACCGCGCACGGCGTGCGCGACGCAGTACCCGCGCCGATGGTGCGCGGCCGCCTCGTCGCGATCAACGGCAAGCCGGTGAACCCTGACGCGTACCCGTCCGACGAGGCGCGCCGGCTTGTCGACCGCGAGTTCAACCTGTCTTATACGACCGAGCTGCCGTCCGACAACCGGATCGTCGAAGGCGACTGGTTCGGCACCGCGGCCACGCCCCAGATCTCGATCGAGGCCGGCCTCGCGAAGACGCTGAACGTGAAGCCGGGCGACGTGCTGCGCTTCGACGTGACGGGGCTGACGGTCGACGCGCCGATCACGAGCGTGCGCAAGCTCGACTGGGGCTCGTTCCGCGTCAATTTCTTCGTGTTGATGCCGCCGCCGGTGTTGAAGGATTTCCCGGCCGTGTACCTGACGAGCTTCCATTTGCCGGCATCGGACGCCGCGCTGCTCGATCCGTTGATCGCGCGCTACCCGAACCTGACCGCGATCGACGTCGCGCCGATCCTCGCGCAGTTGCAGCGGATGATGCTGCAGGTGGTCGGTGCGGTGCAGTTCCTGTTCGCGTTCACGCTCGCGGCCGGTGTGCTCGTGCTGTACACGGCGCTGGCCGGCACGCGCGACGAGCGTGTGCGCGAGGCTGCGCTGCTGCGCGCGCTCGGCGCGTCGCGTGCGCAGGTCAATGCGGTGCAGCGCGCGGAATTCGTCGTGGTCGGCGCACTGGCCGGCGCGCTGGCGTCAGCGGGCGCGATCGCAGTCGGCTGGGTGCTCGCGTCGCGCGTGTTCGACTTTCAGCTCGCCGTCGATCCGTGGCTCGTGCCGGCCGGCATCGCGGCTGGCGTCGCGTGCGCCGGTGCGGCCGGCTGGCTGAGCCTGCATAATGTGTTGCGGCGCCCCGCGCTGCAGTCGCTGCGCGACGCATGAGCGTCGCCGGCGGCCCCGAAGATCCCGTTTTCCGACTATCCGTATGACCGATGTGAATGATGATGCGCCGTCGCAGCCGACGGCGTTCGAGCTCGTGGGCGGTGAAGCCCGCGTACGCGAAATGGTGGACCGCTTTTACGACCTGATGGACCTGGAGCCCGAGTTCGCGCAGATTCGCGCGGTGCACCCGCCGTCGCTCGACGGTTCGCGCGACAAGCTGTTCTGGTTCCTGTGCGGCTGGCTCGGCGGCCCCGACCACTACATCAGCCGGTTCGGCCATCCGCGGCTGCGCGCGCGGCACCTGCCGTTCCCGATCGCGTCGGTCGAACGCGACCAGTGGCTGCGCTGCATGGCGTGGGCGATGGAGGATGTCGGGCTGCCCGAACCGCTGCGCGAGCGGCTCATGCATTCGTTCTACGAAACGGCCGACTGGATGCGCAACCGGCCCGGTTGATCGACCGGTACGCCGCTGCCTGCGCGCGGGACGATCTGCGTCTGGGCGCGTGCGCCGCGCGGCGCGACACTGGCCGCTTTCCCCAATCGATACGAGGCTCGCCCGATGACGACACAAGCGCTGTTTCGCGAAGACGCGTACCTCACGCAATGCGACGCGGTCGTCCTGGCCGTCGGCGACGACGGCATCCGGCTCGACCGCACCGTGTTCTATCCGCTCGGCGGCGGCCAGGCCGGCGACACCGGCACGCTGACGCTGCCCGATGGCAGCACGATCGCGATTGCCGATACGCGCAAGGCAAAGTTCGACGGCGCGACCCCCGACGATGCCGTGCACGTGCCCGCACCGGGGCAGGAGGCGCGTGTCGCGGCGCTCGTGCCCGGCACGCGCGTCGCCGCGGAGATCGACTGGCTGCGCCGCTACCGCCACATGCGCCTGCATACCGCCGCGCACCTGATGTGCGCGGTGCTGCCGTACGCGGTCGACGGCTGCAGCGTGACGGCCGACTACGTGCGCCTCGATTTCGCGACGTCAGATTCGATCGACCGCGACGACGTCGAGCGGCGTCTCGCAGGCCTTGTTGTCGGCGCACACCCGGTTACGACCGAATGGATCACCGACAACGAGATGGCCGAGCGGCCCGAACTCGTGCGCACGATGAGCGTGAAGCCGCCGATGGGCCTCGGCCGGGTGCGGCTGCTGCGCATCGAGCATGTCGACCTGCAGCCGTGCGGCGGCACGCATGTGCGCAACACGTCCGAAATCGGCGAGCTGCGGGTCGCGAAACTGGAAAAGAAGAGCGCGCGCACCCGGCGCCTCGTACTGGAGTTTGCATGACGATCGACACCGGCCGCGCCGACGCAACGGCGCTGGATCCACAAGCGCGGGAGATTCTGGATTTCTGGTTCGGCGAGCCGGGCTCGGCCGAATTCGGGCAGGAACGCAAGGTGTGGTTCAACGGCGGCGCGGCGTTCGACGACGTGCTGCGCGCGCGCTACGGCGCGCTGCTCGACGCCGCCTGCGACGGCGCTTGCGATCACTGGGCCGACTCGCCGTCGGGGGCGCTCGCGTTGATCGTCGTGCTGGACCAGTTCTCGCGCAACATCCATCGCGGCACGCCGCGCGCGTTTGCCGCCGATCCGAAGGCGCTCGTGCTCGCGCGCCGTGTCGTCGCGGCCGGCTGGGACGTGCAGTTGCCGAGCGGTCATCACCGCGCGTTCGCGTATCTGCCGTTCGAGCACGACGAATCGGTCGAGAGCCAGCGCGAAGCCGTGCGCCTGTGCGCGGGCATCCGCGACGAGGCAGGGTGCGAGAGCTATCACCGCTTCGCGTTGCTGCACGCGGCCGTCGTCGAGCGCTTCGGCCGCTTCCCGCACCGGAACGGGATTCTCGGTCGTGCGTCGAGCGACGAGGAGACGGCGTTTCTTCGCGAGCCCGGTTCCTCGTTCTGACGATCCGGGCAGTCGAGCGATAAGGGGAGGGGGCAGGCCCGCGGCGTCACACGGGCACCGTGTCGGCCGGGAGCGCCGGTTGGCGGCGCGCATTTCCCGGCGGCTGTTCGCGGATCAGGCGGTGGTGCTCACCGCTCCACGCCCGGCATGAAGGCAGGTCCGACGGCGCGCCGTGGCGCCGTGCATTACTGCAGGTGCTGCTCAGGCGTGCGCACGTAGACGCGCAGCAGTTCGTCGTTGTCGCCCGGGCGTGCGCCCGTCCAGAACAGTTTCCATTCGCTGCCGGGCGCCGGATCGACGGCCCGCACACCCTGGACGATCATCCAGGTGCAGCGCGTCGTCTTCGCGTCGTCGATCGGCGTGTGCTGGATGCCGGAGAAGTAGTACAGCATCGGCGCTTCCGATTCGCCGAGCCCGTGCAGGCTCGCCATGCAGTCGCCGTCGTTCCATTCGAGCGCGAGGTGCGCGTTCAGGTCGTCGAACACCGAGCGGTAGCTCTTCGCGACGTCGAGCCACGGCAGAAGCAGCGTGTAAATGAGCCCCCATGCGACGAGTGCGCCGGCGCCCCACGACAGCGCACCGCGCCAGAGGCCCGTCGCGCGCAGCTTCGGCAGCAGCGTCAGCCAGCCGACCGTCAGCGCGAGCGCGCCGATCACGAGCGCGGGTTCGATCGGCATCGTCCAGTCGAGCGGCAGCCAGCGGCCGAGCAGTGCGAGATCCGTGCGCGACGCGGCCGGATTGGCCATCACCGCCCAGATTGCCCATGCGAGCGCGGCGGCCGTGCCGAACAGGATGCGGCTCAGGTAATCCCACGCGAGATGCAGCCGGCGCGGCAGGCGTTCGATGGCCTGCGCGGCGACCAGCGCGAGCGGTGCGAAGAACGGCAGGATGTAGAGCTGGCGCGACGTTGCCGACACTTGCAGCACGACGAGACCGACGCCGGCAAACATAACGGGCAGCGCCACGCGCGGCGCGCGCCAGTCGCGCCACACACCGCGCGCGAGCGCGACGATCGCGAGCGGCGCGACCGGGAAGCCGACGAGCAGGAACGCGCGAAGGATGAAGAACGGCTTGTCGTTTTCCGCGCCCAGTTCGGGGACGGAGAAGCCGAAGAAGCGGCCGACGTTGTTATCCCAGAACCACGTCATGAACAGCGTCTCGGAGCGCAGGAACAGCGCGATCGGCCAGATGAGCGCGAATGGCGCGAACACGAGCGCGGCGACGCCGAGCGAGCGTGCGAACGAGCGGGTGCGGCAGGCCGGATAGAGCACCAGCGTGCCGACGAGCGTGGCCGCGAACACGAGCGGCACGAACAGCCCCTTCGTCATCAGTGCAATGCCGACGCCCGCGCCGAAGATCGGCGCGGCCCAGCGGCCCGACGGCCGGACCGGCAGCCCGTGGCGCATCTGCTGCGCGCGCGCGACGTGCTGCATCACGAGTTCGAGCAGCCCGCTAAAGCCGATTGCCGTGCCGGCGAACAGCGCGACGTCGGTCATCATGTCGTGCACGTGCTTGATGACGACGAGCGTGCCCGCGCTCAACACGACGGGGCCGATCACGCGCAGGTCGAACCAGGAGTCCGCGCGGCTGGCGACGCGCGCCGCGCGCGCGATGAAGCCGAACGCGAGCGTGGCAAAAAGCGCGCTCGCGAGTCGCGCCGCGTCGTGCAGCGGCATCACGCGCTGCAGCAGCCATGCGAGGCTGGTCGCGACCCACGCGTAAAGCGGCGGCTTTTCCATGAACGGCAGGCCGGCATTGGTCGGTACGACGAAGTCGCCCGTCTCGAGCATGTGCTGGATGATGCCGAACGTGTAAGTTTCGTCCTGCTTCCACGGATCGTGACCGAGCACGCCCGGCAGCGCATACGCGCAGATCAGCGCAGCGACGAACAGCCATGCGCGCCAGCCGAGCAGGAGCGAGCGCTCGTGCGTGGTGCTGGTTGCGGCGCTCGAGGCGGCGACGGGCGTGCCGGCGGCGTCGAGCGTTGCCGTGAGGTCGGCGTCGGCGGTCGAGCGGGTGTGCTGGGCCGGAGCGGGCACAGACGTGCGTCGCCGGCTGGGCGCTGCGGTTCCAGGCATGAAAGGAATCTCGGGTCGAGTCGAGCCGGTCCGGCGGCATGGGCAGGACCGATTGGGGTCACATCAAGGGGTAGCGGACGGGCGTTTATGAGACCTGTCTGAATGTCCGCTAGTAGACCACGGAATTGTTACGGAGGTTTACCGATCGTGTCACGGAATTGTGGAGATTTGTGGTGCCGTAACGACGGATTGTTTCGGGCGGCGGCTTTTGATGCGCCGCTGTGCGGAATTACCGGCCGCCGCCGACGTCGAGCAGGGCGCCCGTCGTGTAAGAAGCCGCGTCGCCAAGCAGCCAGACGATCGCTTCGGCGATCTCCTGCGCTTCGCCCGCACGGCCAAGCGGCGTCGTTGCGCCGAGGCGGGCCGCACGGCCCGGCTGGCCGCCGCTCGCGTGAATTTCGGTCTCGATCAGGCCGGGGCGTACCGCGTTGACGCGCACGCCGTGCGGGCCGAGTTCCTTCGCAAGACCGATCGTCAGCGAGTCGACCGCGCCTTTCGAGCCCGCGTAGTCGACGTATTCGTTCGGCGCGCCGAGCCGGGAGGCGATCGACGATACGTTGACGATCGCGCCGCCGCGGCCGCCACGGTCGGTGGACAGCCGGCGCGCGGCTTCGCGCGCGCACAGGTACGCGCCGAGCACGTTGGTGTCGAACATCCGCCGCAGCCGGTCGGTCGGCATGTCGGCGAGCGGCATCGACGGCGCGACGATGCCCGCGTTGTTGACGAGCGCATCGACGCGGCCGAATGCGGCCGTGACGGTGTCGAACATCGCGACGACGTCGGCTTCGTTCGCGACGTCGCCCGCGACGACGCACGCACGGCCGCCCGCGTCGCGGACGGCCTGCGCGGTGAGTTCGGCCGCCGCCGCGTCGCGCGCGTAGTTGATGCCGACGTCCCAGCCGCGCTTGGCCGCGAGCACGGCGGTTGCGCGGCCGATGCCACGGCTCGCGCCGGTGATGAGGACGGCCTTGCGGTCGGACGGTGCGGTCATTGCGTGCGGATTCCGGTGACGGTTACTTGGCTGCGTCGGGCGCCCACTTGTCATGGACGGGCGGCTGGTAGCGACGCAGTCGCTCGATCAGTTCGACGGGTTCCGATTCGACGCACAGTGCGTCGAAATAGGCCGGACGCATGAAGCCCTCGTCGACGGTATGGCGCAGCAGCGCGATCAGCGGATCGTAGAACGAATCGATGTTGTAGAGCGCGACCGGCTTGCGGTGATAGCCGAGCTGCGCCCACGTGTAGACCTCGAAGAGTTCCTCGAGCGTGCCGGCGCCGCCGGGCATCGCGACGAACGCGTCCGAGAGGTCGGCCATCATCTTCTTGCGGTGGTGCATGTCGGGCACGACGTGCAGTTCCGACAGCCCCGTATGGCCGACTTCCTTGTCGACGAGCAGTTCGGGGATCACGCCGACCGCGCGGCCGCCGACGGCCATCACTTCGTCGGCGATCACGCCCATCAACCCGACACGGCCGCCGCCGTAGACGAGCGTGAGGCCCGCATCGACGAGCGCGCGGCCGAATGCGCGTGCGGCGTCGGCATAGACGGGCCGCACGCCGGACGACGAGCCGCAGTAAACACAGACAGCCTTCATTGCTTGGAATCCTTGGCGGGGGCCTGCCCGGTGATGACGGGGCTGTCGGCCGGGCGCGGCGAGCCGTCGCGCGGCGGCAGGTAGTCGGTGAACTGGCGCTTCGGCAGCTTGCCCGAGACCAGATCGTCGAACAGCTGGCGCGAACGGCCACGCAGGTACGGTGCCATCACGGAGATCACGTGCATGCTGACCTGGTGCAGTTCCTCGCGGATCGCGTCCTGGTCGTTGTATTTGCGCGGATGCATCACGTACTGATACGACAGCCAGTACGTCGAGATCACGGCCATGTTGGTCGCGATGACTTCGATCTCGGCGGGCGTCGCGACCATTTCCGCGTCGGACACGAGCAGCTCGCACATGTCGCGCGCGAAGCGCACCTTGTGGCTGATGATCTGCTTGAAGTGCGTCTCGAGCGTGCGATTGCGCGCGAGCAGGTCGTTGAGGTCGCGATACAGGAACCGGTAGGTCCACATGAAATCGGCCATGTACTGCAGGTACGACCAGGTTTCGTCGATCGTCGGACGATGATCTTCGGGGAAGCGCAGCCGCCGTTCGATCTGTTGTTCGAACTGCGCGAAGATGCTGTTGATGATGTCGTCCTTGTTGCGGAAATGGTAGTACAGGTTGCCTGGACTGATTTCCATTTCCTCGGCGATCGTCGTGGTCGTGACGTTCGGCTCGCCGATCTCGTTGAAGAGTTTCAACGACAACTCGAGAATCCGTTCGCGGGTGCGGCGGGGAGGTTTCGCTTCCATGTCGTCCGGCCCTGTGTGTGCCGGACTGGCGGGCGCTGCAATCGATGCTGCGTGATTCGTCCGGCGCGGGTTGCTGTTCTATGTCTAGCGGACGATTATAAACCGGGGTTTCGCCACATCGGGCGCATTTCGTGTACGCGGCCCCGCGCGGCGCATGGTGCAGCGCCGCACGCGGGCGGTGCTGCGGGTGTGCGCCGGGCAGCCTTCTAGAAGCCGAGCCAGCGTGCGACGACCGGTCCGAGCACGAAGCCCCATGTCGTCACGCATGCGAACAGCGCGACCGTCACGGCTGCGCTGCCGAGGTCCTTCGCGCGCTTGGAGAGTTCGTGGCGTTCGAGCGAGATGCGGTCGATCGCGGCCTCGACGCTCGAATTCAGCAGCTCGACGATCAGCACGAGCAGCACCGACGCGATCAGCAGTGCGCGCGACGCGGCCGGCACCGGTGCGAACGCGCCGATCGGGAGCATCAGCGCGGCGAGCGTGAGTTCCTGGCGAAACGCGCTCTCCTCGCGGATCGCGACGCGAAAGCCGTTCAGCGAATGCTTGAGGGCGTACCAGGCGCGCGTGATGCCGCGGTGGCGCTTGTACGGGTTCGGCGGCAGCGGCGCCAGCCGATCGTCGGGGCCGAGCGGCTCGTGCGCGTGCACATCCGCGTCGGCGTGCGGCTCTTCCTCGTCGAACGGCCGGTGCCGTTGCGGCGTTGCGTCGGGGGGCGGGGTCTTGTCGTTCAGGTCTCGTTTCAAACGGCGGCACCTTCTGCTGGCGAGTACGAGGTCTTCGGCAGCGGCTTCAGATGCGACGCGAACTGCTCGGATGCGGCGCGCCACGAGAAGCGTTCGGCCCATGCGCGCGCCGTCGTGCGTTCGATCTTCAGCGCCTCGAGGCAGGCTTCCTGCAGGTCCTCGTGCATCACGCCGGCGTCGCCTTCGCCGAGCACGTCGATCGGGCCCGTCACGGGATACGCGGCAACCGGCGTGCCGCAGGCGAGCGCCTCGAGCAGCACGAGGCCGAACGTGTCGGTGCGACTCGGGAACACGAACACGTCGGCCGCAGCATACACCTTCGCGAGCTCGGCCTGTGACAGCACACCGAGATAGTTTGCCTCCGGATAGCGCGACTTCAGCTCCGCGAGCGCGGGGCCTTCGCCCGCGACCCACTTCGAGCCGGGCAGGTCGAGGCGCAGGAACGCCTCGACGTTCTTCTCGATCGCGACGCGGCCTACATAAAGGAAGATCGGCCGCGCGGTATTGAGCACCTTCGATTCCATCGGCCGGAACACGTCGAGATCGACGCCGCGGGTCCACAGCACGACGTTCGTGAAGCCGAATTTCTCGAGGTCCTGCTTGACGACCGGCGTCGGTGCCATCACCGCGAGCGACGGGCCGTGGAACCAGTGCAGGAAGCGGTAGGTGGCCGACAGCGGGATGCCGAAGCGCGCCTGCACGTATTCCGGAAAGCGCGTGTGATACGCGGTCGTGTACGGCAGCTTGCGCGAACGCGCGTAGCGCCGCGCGGCGAGGCCGAGCGGGCCTTCGGTCGCGATGTGCAGCGCGTCGGGTGCGAACGCATCGATCCGCGCGCGCAGCTTGCGGTACGGCAGGATCGACAGGCGAATCTCGGGGTAGGTCGGGCAGGGTATTGTGCGAAATTCCAGCGGCGTCAGCAGTTCGACGCGGTGGCCGAGCGCGGTGAGTTCGCGCGACGTGCTCTTCAGCGTGCGCACGACGCCGTTGACCTGCGGTTCCCACGCGTCGGTGACGATCATGATCTTCATCGCGGCATTGTCCTGTAAGTACGGTTATGTCAGGCAGTGGCCTTGGCCTTGCGCGACGTGGTCTCCGACGGTGCGGTGCGCATCACCGTCCAGTAGACGATCTTCAGTTCGCCTTCCATCGTTTCGACGAGCGCGGACAGGCTTTCGACCCAGTCGCCGTCGTTGCAGTACAGCACGCCGTCGATGTCGCGGATCTCCGCCTTGTGGATGTGACCGCATACGACGCCGTCGCAGCCGCGGCGGCGCGCCTCGTCGGTCATCACGGTCTCGAACTGCGAGATGAAGTTGACCGCGTTCTTGACCTGGTGCTTCAGGTACTGCGACAGCGACCAGTACTGGAAACCGAGCCGGCTGCGGATCCGGTTGAACCAGCGGTTCAGCACGAGGATCAGCGTGTAGAGCGTGTCGCCGAGGTACGCGAGCCATTTCGCGTGCTGGATCACGCCGTCGAACAGGTCGCCGTGCACGATCCACAAACGTTTGCCCGCGAGCGTCGTGTGGAACGCCTCGCCGCGCACCTGGATGTCGCCGAACGCGAGATCGCAGAACTGCCGCGCGCCTTCGTCGTGGTTGCCGGGGATGTAGACGACCTGCGTCCCCTTGCGGGCCTTGCGCAGGATCTTCTGCACGACGTCGTTGTGCGCCTGCGGCCAGTACCAGCCCTTCTTCAGCTGCCAGCCGTCGATGATGTCGCCGACGAGGTACAGGTACTCCGAATCGTTGTGGCGCAGGAAGTCGAGCAGGTATGGCGCCTGGCAACCGCTCGAGCCGAGGTGGATGTCGGACAGCCAGATGGTGCGGTAGCGATGGGCTGACGAGTCGGGGTCGTCATGCTGCGTGGCGTGCCCGGCAGGCGGCTCTTGTGACACCAGCCCGTCGGTTGCGGCGGAACCGGACAGGAAGGCGGTGGCGGCGCGGGCGCCGAGGGGGTGACGGAACAGGGAGGTCGCGGACGTTTTCTGGCCCATGCATGACTCGCGCCGGTTGACATTACCGGCATTCCGCCATGCGGGCGTGACTGTGCCATGACAGTCACGAGACGTTCTTATTACGACCGCTGCAGGGTGTTTAGCAGTGAATGACGGGACGTTGTGTAACTTGCCGTACGGAACGTCCGGCGCTTGTCCGGCAAGGCTGTCGGGCCGGGCGGGAGCCGCCTCGGCGAGGTGCTTTCGTCTGGTGAATGCGGCGCATCAGCGTGGCATCGCGACGACGCGCGTGCGTGCGATCCGGTCGTGCGGAAACTGGCGGTCGGCATGCAGCCGGGCGGCGCCGGCCCACGCGACGATCCACGCGGCGGTGAGCGCGAGCGTGACGGGTACCGACAGGCCGAGGAGCGGATGCAGCGCGAGCGGCGGCAGGAACCACAGCCAGCCGAGCGCATAGCGGACGAGCGCGTGGCCCGCGCTCAGCGGCCGGCCGCTCGACGATTCGAGCCGCAGCCGCCATGTCTTCATCGGCAGCGTCTGGCCGCCATGGGTCCAGAACCAGACGAAGTACGCGCCGACCACGAGCGTGATCCACGCGGCGAGCAGGTTGTGATGGACGAGGCCGTTGCGTTGCTGCATCGCGAGGCTGAACGCGAGCCCGGCGAAGAACACCACGCCGAACAGGAGCACGCCTTCGTAGAGCAGCGCGGCGAGACGCCGCCGCACGGACGGCGCGGCGGCCGGGGTTTCGGGGGCGCGGGCGTTCGCCACGGCCGCTCAGGAGCCCTTGAACAGCGAGGGTGCGTCGGCGGGCGACACCGGCGCCACGGCGGCCGGCGCGGATGCGGTGCCGGCCGTCGACGACGCGGGCACGGGCGGCGTGACGGCGGCCGGGACGGGTGCCGGCGCGGTGGCCGCGCCGCTTGCGGGGTGCTCGTGCGAATTGACGAGGCGGCGGACGTCACGGTCGGCGACGGTCGGCGGCGCGCTGACGACACTCGGCCGGCGGCGGCGCTCGGCGGCCGCGAGACGTTCCTTCTGCTCTTCGGGGAGTTGCTGGTACGCCTTCCAGGCGCGCTCGCGCGCCTGCGCGGAAAGCTCCTTCGCGCTCTGGTAATTCTCGCGCGCGACGCGACGCTGCTCGGGTGTCATCCGCGCCCATTCGGTCATCCGGTCCTGCAGGCGCTTTTGATCATCGGGCGTCAATTTCGCGAAACGCGATGCGATCTTCAGCCATTTTCGCTTGCGCGCGTCGCTGAAGCCATCCCACTGGTCGGCGAACGGCGCGAGTGCCGCGTGTTGCGCCGGCGTGAGACGCGCCCACGACAGCGGGCCGGTAGCGGCCGGCAGCGGCAGGGGCAGTGGGGGCAGGTCGGTGCTCAACCCGGTCGCGGCCGATGCGGCCGTGGCAGGGCTGCTGGCCGCGGCGGTGGTCGTCGCGGGGGCCGGGTGGAATCGTGGGTACGTGGCGACGTAGGAAACGGCGATCGCGATTACGCATCCGAAAAATACGGCCAGGCCGCGCTTCTGACTCACCCGTGCGATCCCCTCGTTATTGTCTGTTAGTGAGCGCGCGACAGATACGCGTTGAACCCGTGATCGAGATACGCGTTGAGCGGCAGGTCGTCGCTGAGCATCGCCGCGTCGATGTCGGCGAGCTCGGCGGTGCGCTGCATGTCTTCCCAGTAGGCGATGCCGACGAGCCCCGCGAGCAGCAGTGCCAGCGGCCACGCGCGCAGCAGGCGGCGCGCGAACGACGCCTGCGGGCGGCTCGCGGGCACCATGCCGTACGCACCGGCCGCGCCGGCGAAGGCCGGCACGAACACCGGCACGGTCGCGGCTTCGGGCTTCTTGCGCGCGAGCGCAGCCCGGCGGGCGACGGCCAGGCGGTCGGTGGTCGCGGCAGGCAGGTCGGCCGCGCGCTCGTCCAGCGCGCGGCGCACCTTCAGCGCGAATTCGTGTTCTCGATTTACGGGAGCGGAGCTCATAGCGTGATTCCTTTGGCCTTGAGCGCTTGCGCCAGGGTGTGGGTGGCTCGTGAGCAGTGCGTCTTGACGCTGCCCTCGGAGCACCCCATTGCGGCGGCAGTCTCGGCGACATCCATATCTTCCCAATAACGCATCAGGAACGCTTCCCGTTGACGCGCCGGAAGTTTCTGGATTTCTTCGTCGATCAGGGCCAGAACCTGCTCTCGTTCGAGGCGGTGCTCGCTGCTCTCGACGCCCGCGTTGTCGTTCGCGGATTCGAGTGTTTCGAGCGGGTCGAAGTCGTCGTCGTCGGTGTTGTTCAGCGACGAGAAGAGCGTGACCCACGTGTTGCGGACTTTCTGCCGGCGAAACCAGTCGTGGATCGCGTTCTGCAGGATTCGCTGAAAAAGCAGCGGCAATTCGGCCGCCGGCCGGTCGCCGTACTTCTCTGCAAGCTTGATCATCGCGTCCTGCACGATGTCGAGCGACGCATCGTCGTCACGCACGGCGTACGCAGCCTGCTTGAACGCGCGCCTTTCGACGCCCGCCAGAAAGTCGGCGAGTTCCTTGTCTGATGCCATTCCGTGAAGGTATGCGCTGCGGACCGCTGCGTGGTGTAAAAGGTCGAAAAATTTCGTAAAACCCGCGGATGCTATCAAATTTTCGTGCCGCTTGGCACCGGGTTGGGCGCCGCGCGTTGCGCGCGAGCCGCGGCGGCGGGGTGCCGGGCGGCGCCCATGATGCGCTGCGGGATATTTTGCTTGACGACCCATTCGCGACCCGCTATCGTCAATGATTCGCAACATGAAGTGATGGTCTCATTTGAGGCTGGCCCAAGAAGCCTGCCCTTCAAACTGGACGCGCCGCTTGAACCCGAGCCACAAGCCCGGCAGAGAGCACCCGATCAATTTTTTGCCGAAAATTCGAAAGGTCAAAATGAACATGCCCAGCGCGGAATTCTCCACGTCGGAACCCCATTCCCCTCCCGATAGCGACTCCATCGGCGGCACCGTGCTCATGAAGGCACTGGCCGATGAAAACGTCGAATTCATCTGGGGCTACCCCGGCGGCTCGGTACTCTACATCTACGACGAGCTTTACAAGCAGGACAAGATTCAGCACGTGCTGGTGCGCCATGAACAGGCGGCCGTGCACGCAGCCGATGCGTATGCGCGTTCCACCGGCAATGTCGGCGTTTGCCTCGTGACGTCGGGCCCCGGCGTCACCAACGCGGTGACCGGCATCGCAACGGCGTACATGGATTCGATCCCGATGGTCGTGATCAGCGGCCAGGTGCCGACTGCCGCGATCGGCCAGGACGCTTTCCAGGAGTGCGACACCGTCGGCATCACGCGTCCGTGCGTGAAGCACAACTTCCTCGTGAAGGACGTGCGCGACCTCGCGGAAACCGTCAAGAAGGCGTTCTACATCGCCCGCACCGGCCGTCCGGGCCCCGTGCTGATCGACATCCCGAAGGACATTTCGAAGACGCCGTGCCAGTACGAGCCGGTCAAGAGCGTGTCGCTGCGTTCGTACAACCCTGTCACGAAGGGCCATTCGGGCCAGATCCGCAAGGCCGTGTCGCTGCTGTTGACGGCAAAGCGCCCGTACATCTACACGGGCGGCGGCATCATCCTCGCCGACGCGTCGCGCGAACTGAACCAGTTCGCGGATCTGCTCGGCTATCCGGTCACGAACACGCTGATGGGCCTTGGCGGCTATCGCGCATCGGACAAGAAATTCCTCGGCATGCTCGGCATGCACGGCACCTACGAAGCGAACATGGCGATGCAGCACTGCGACGTGCTGATCGCGATCGGTGCCCGCTTCGACGACCGCGTGATCGGCGATCCGGCGCACTTCGCGTCGCGTCCGCGCAAGATCATCCACATCGACATCGACCCGTCGTCGATCTCGAAGCGTGTGAAGGTCGACATCCCGATCGTCGGCGACGTGAAGGAAGTGCTGAAGGAGCTGATCGAGCAGCTGCAGACGGCCGAGCATGGCCCCGACACCGAGGCGCTCGCGCAATGGTGGAAGGACATCGAGGGCTGGCGCTCGAAGGACTGCCTGAAATACGACCGCGAAAGCGAGATCATCAAGCCGCAGTACGTGGTCGAGAAGGCGTGGGAGCTGACGGACGGCAATGCGTTCGTGTGCTCGGACGTCGGCCAGCACCAGATGTGGGCGGCGCAGTTCTACCGTTTCAACAAGCCGCGTCGCTGGATCAATTCCGGCGGCCTCGGCACGATGGGCTTCGGCCTGCCGGCAGCGATGGGCGTCAAGATGGCGCACCCGGACGACGACGTGCTGTGCATTACGGGCGAAGGCTCGATCCAGATGTGCATCCAGGAACTGTCGACCTGCCTGCAGTACGACACGCCCGTGAAGATCATTTCGCTGAACAACCGCTATCTCGGCATGGTTCGCCAGTGGCAGCAGATCGAATACAGCAAGCGCTATTCGCATTCGTACATGGATGCGCTGCCCGATTTCGTGAAGCTCGCCGAAGCGTACGGCCATGTCGGCATGCGGATCGAAAAGACTTCGGATGTGGAGCCGGCGCTGAAGGAAGCGCTGCGCCTGAAGGACCGCACCGTGTTTCTCGACTTCCAGACCGATCCGACCGAAAACGTCTGGCCGATGGTCCAGGCCGGCAAGGGCATCACCGAGATGCTGCTCGGATCGGAAGATCTGTAACGGCGCGACGCGCGCCTGAGCCCGATGCGGCCGCCTTCACGAAGGGCGGTGCGGCACGCGGCGGCGCGCGGCGCGAGTGAATCGACACGGACACATTCTGGAAGAAGCGAACATGAGACACATCATTTCCGTCCTGCTGGAGAACGAACCGGGCGCGCTGTCGCGCGTGGTCGGTCTGTTTTCCGCACGCGGCTACAACATCGAAACCTTGACGGTGGCGCCGACCGAAGACCAATCGCTGTCGCGGCTCACCATCGTTTCCATTGGCTCCGACGACGTGATCGAACAGATCACGAAGCATCTGAACCGCCTGATCGAGGTGGTGAAAGTGGTGGACCTGACCGACGGTGCACACATCGAACGCGAGCTGATGCTGATCAAGGTACGTGCAGTGGGCAAGGAGCGCGAAGAAATGAAGCGGATGGCGGACATTTTCCGCGGCCGCATCATCGACGTGACCGAAAAGACCTACACGATCGAATTGACGGGCGCGAGCGACAAGCTCGACGCATTCATCCAGGGGCTGGACGCGGGCGCGATCCTGGAGACCGTGCGCACCGGCAGCTCCGGCATCGGACGCGGCGAGCGCATCCTGAAGGTGTGATGCCGGCAGGCACGCCGGGTGCGCCGTCATGTCCCGGCCCGTAGTACTCCATCCGAACGAATTGTTGAATTTTTGAATTAGCGAAGGAACCATCATGAACGTTTTCTACGACAAAGACGCTGACCTCTCCCTCATCAAGGGCAAGCAAGTCACGATCATCGGCTACGGCTCGCAAGGCCATGCACACGCACTGAACCTGAAGGACAGCGGCGTGAACGTGACGGTCGGCCTGCGCAAGGGCGGCGCGTCGTGGAGCAAGGCCGAAAACGCCGGCCTGTCGGTCAAGGAAGTCGCGGAAGCGGTGAAGGGCGCCGACGTCGTGATGATGCTGCTGCCGGACGAGCAGATCGCCGACGTGTACGCGAAGGAAGTGCACGAGAACATCAAGCAGGGCGCGGCGCTGGCATTCGCACACGGCTTCAACGTCCACTACGGCGCGGTGATCCCGCGCGCCGACCTCGACGTGATCATGATCGCGCCGAAGGCACCGGGCCACACCGTGCGCGGCACGTACTCGCAAGGTGGCGGCGTGCCGCACCTGATCGCGGTTGCGCAGAACAAGTCGGGCGCGGCACGCGACATCGCGCTGTCGTACGCTGCGGCGAACGGCGGCGGCCGTGCAGGCATCATCGAGACGAACTTCCGTGAAGAAACCGAAACCGACCTGTTCGGCGAGCAGGCCGTCCTGTGCGGCGGCACGGTCGAGCTGATCAAGGCTGGCTTCGAGACGCTGGTCGAGGCAGGTTACGCGCCGGAAATGGCGTACTTCGAGTGCCTGCACGAACTGAAGCTGATCGTCGACCTGATCTATGAAGGCGGCATCGCGAACATGAACTACTCGATCTCGAACAACGCCGAGTACGGCGAGTACGTGACGGGCCCGCGCGTCGTCACGGAAGAGACGAAGAAGGCGATGAAGCAGTGCCTGACCGACATCCAGACGGGCGAGTACGCGAAGAGCTTCATTCTCGAGAACAAGGCAGGCGCACCGACGCTGCAGTCGCGCCGTCGCCTGACGGCCGAGCACCAGATCGAACAGGTCGGTGCGAAGCTGCGTGCGATGATGCCGTGGATCGCGAAGAACAAGCTCGTCGACCAGACGAAGAACTAAGCACCGCGTGCTGTTCCGGCCCCTCGAATAGAGGGCCGGTACCAAAAAGCCGCCCGAAGGCAGCAGTGCCCCGGGCGGCTTTTGTTATGCTACGGGCTTTGCAATTCACCGAACACAGAACGAATCCATGAACTATCCTCATCCGATCATCGCGCGCGAAGGCTGGCCGTTTATCGCGATTGCAGCCGTCATCGCGTTGTTGATCCATGCCGTCGGGGGCTTCGGCTTCGCGTGGCCGTTCTGGCTGCTGCTCGTCTTCGTCGTCCAGTTCTTCCGTGATCCGCAGCGTCCGATCCCGGCGCAGCCGAACGCGGTGCTGTGCCCGGCCGACGGCCGCATCGTCGCGGTCGAGACCGCGCAGGACCCGTACGCGAACCGCGAGGCGCTGAAGATCAGCGTGTTCATGAATGTCTTCAACGTCCATTCGCAGCGTTCGCCGGTCGATGGCGCGATCTCGAAGGTCGAGTATTTCCCGGGCGCGTTCCTGAACGCGGCGATCGACAAGGCGTCGACCGAGAACGAGCGTAATGCGGTCGTGATCCAGACGGCGAGCGGCAAGACCGTTACCGCCGTGCAGATCGCCGGCCTCGTCGCCCGTCGGATTCTCTGCTACGTGCGCGCCGGCGAACCGCTGTCGCGCGGCCAGCGCTACGGTTTCATCCGCTTCGGCTCGCGCGTCGACGTGTACCTGCCGCTCGGCAGCCGCGCGAAGGTGTCGATCGGCGAGAAAGTCTACGCGTCGTCGACGATCCTCGCCGAACTCGAACAGTAAGCGGCGAGGCGCACGATGGCCGCATTCAAATCGCGTCGGCCGCGCAACGGCGCCGGCCAGACGCCACGCCCGTTCCGCCGCAACAAGGTGATGGCACCGGATGCGGTGCCCATCGAGAGCCGCCGCGCCGCGCGCCAGCGGTTCCTGAAGACGCGCGGCATCTACCTGCTGCCTAACGCGTTCACGACCGCCGCGCTGTTCTGCGGCTTCTTCGCGGTCGTGCAGGCGATGAACGTGCGCTTCGAGATCGCCGCGATCGCGATTTTCGTCGCGATGGTGCTCGACGGGATGGACGGGCGCGTCGCGCGCATGACGCATACGCAGAGCGCCTTCGGCGAGCAGTTCGACAGCCTGTCGGACATGGTGTCGTTCGGCGTCGCGCCCGCGCTCGTGATGTACGAGTGGGTGCTGAAGGATCTCGGCCGCTGGGGCTGGCTCGCCGCGTTCGTCTATTGCTCGGGCGCCGCGCTGCGCCTCGCGCGCTTCAACACGAACATCGGCGTCGTCGACAAGCGCTTCTTCCAGGGGCTGCCTAGCCCGGCCGCCGCCGCGCTGATCGCGGGCTTCGTGTGGCTCGCCACCGACAACCGCGTGCCGATGAAGCTCGGCTGGCTGCCGTGGGTCGCGTTCGTGCTGACGATCTACGCGGGCGTGACGATGGTGTCGAACGCGCCGTTCTACAGCGGCAAGGCGCTCGACGTGCGGCACCGCGTGCCGTTCGCGGCGATCCTGCTGGTCGTCGTCGCGTTCGTGCTCGTGTCGTCCGACCCACCGCTGATGCTGTTCTGCCTGTTCGTGCTGTACGGGCTGTCCGGCTACGTGTTCTGGGCCTACATGGCCATCCGCGGGCGCGCGAACCCGGCGCGCTCGTCGCAGCGCGACCACTGACGCGCGTTTTATGCCTGGAAACGGCGGCCTCGGGCCGCCGTTTTCATTTGTCCCTGGTTCGACCCGGGCCGCCGGAAACCCCGGGTGCCGTCCGATTGCGCACCTAACGGAATGCCGCTATAGTCTTCGGCATGACTGCATTTCCCCGCCTCTCCCTCCTTCTAGCCGGTGCGCCGCTACGCGCGCTAGCGTTGGCGCGCCTGCCGCGCTGACCGTTCTCGCCCCCCCGTCAAGCTTCGTCTGTTGTTGAGCGTCGCCAGCGGTGGCGCGATCTCATTACGTTTGACTTCCGTATAAAGAGCCCTGGAGCCCCCCATGACAGACAAGCTGATCATTTTCGATACGACGTTGCGTGACGGCGAACAATCGCCCGGCGCGTCGATGACGAAGGAAGAGAAAATCCGCATCGCGAAGCATCTCGAGCGGATGAAGGTCGACGTGATCGAAGCCGGCTTCGCGGCCAGCTCGAACGGCGATTTCGACGCGATCCACACGATCGCCGGTCTCGTGAAGGACAGCACGATCTGCTCGCTGGCCCGTGCCAACGACAAGGACATCCAGCGCGCGGCCGACGCGCTGAAGCCGGCCGAGAGCTTCCGGATCCACACGTTCATCGCGACGTCGCCGCTGCACATGGAAAAGAAGCTGCGGATGACGCCCGACCAGGTGTTCGAGCAGGCGCGCCTCGCGGTGCGCTTCGCCCGCAAGTTCACCGACAACGTCGAATTCTCGCCGGAAGACGGCAGCCGCTCCGATCTGGATTTCCTCTGCCGCGTGCTGGAAGCCGTGATCGCGGAAGGCGCGACGACGATCAACATCGCCGACACGGTCGGCTACGGCGTGCCGGAGCTCTACGGCAACCTCGTGAAGACGCTGCGCGAACGCATTCCGAACTCGGACAAGGCGATTTTCTCGGTGCACTGCCATAACGACCTCGGGATGGCCGTCGCGAACTCGCTCGCCGGCGTGAAGATCGGCGGCGCGCGTCAGATCGAATGCACGATCAACGGTCTCGGCGAGCGCGCGGGCAACACGTCGCTCGAGGAAATCGTGATGGCCGTGAAGACGCGCAAGGACTATTTCGGCCTCGACGTCGGCATCGACACGACGCAGATCGTGCCGACGTCGAAGCTCGTGTCGCAGATCACCGGTTTCGTCGTGCAGCCGAACAAGGCGGTGGTCGGCGCGAACGCGTTCGCGCATGCGTCGGGCATCCACCAGGACGGCGTGCTGAAGGCGCGCGACACCTACGAGATCATGCGCGCGGAAGACGTGGGCTGGACCGCGAACAAGATCGTGCTCGGCAAGCTGTCGGGCCGCAACGCGTTCAAGCAGCGCCTGCAGGAACTCGGCGTGTCGCTCGACAGCGAAGGCGAACTGAACGCGGCGTTCATGCGTTTCAAGGATCTGGCCGACCGCAAGTCCGAGATCTTCGACGAGGACATCATCGCGATCGTGTCCGAGGAATCGGCGCTCGCACATGAGCAGGAGCATTACAAGTTCGTGTCGCTGTCGCAGCACTCGGAAACGGGCGAGCAGCCGCACGCGAAGGTCGTGTTCGGGGTCGAGGGCAAGGAAGTGACCGGGGAGTCGCGCGGCAACGGTCCGGTCGATGCGACGTTCAATGCGATCGAGAGCGAAGTCGGCAGCGGTTCCGAGCTGCTGCTGTACTCGGTGAACGCGATCACGACCGGTACGCAGGCGCAGGGTGAAGTGACGGTCCGGCTGTCGAAGAGCGGGCGGATCGTCAACGGTGTCGGTACCGATCCGGACATCGTCGCCGCGTCCGCGAAGGCGTACATCTCCGCGCTGAACAAGCTGCATTCGAAGGACGACAAGCTCAACCCGCAGCGCTCATAAGCGCCGCGCGCTGGCATCACCGAAACGCCCCGTGCGGCCCTGCCGCCGGGGCGTTTTTTCATGCGCCGCTCACTCGGCGGCCGGCGCGCGGAACATCCAGCGTCGGCCGGCCGGGCGGGGCGCCGGGCTGCGTCGGCGGAACTCGACCGTGATTCCGCGCCGCGGCGCATCGGTGACGAACGCGTCGAGCAGTTCGAGCACGTCGTGATCGATGTAGTCGGCGCGTGTCGCGTCGATGATCACTGCGGCCCGGTCCGGAATGTGCCGCAGGTGATGCTTGACCTGCACCTTGCCGAGAAACGATACGTCCTTGCGGAACGACAGCAGGTAGTGGTCGTCGTGCTGCGCGAGCGTGACAGGGCTTTTCAGGTTCGCGACGGCGACTGCCAGCACACTGCACGCGAGGCCGAGCGCGATGCCGAACAGCAGGTCGACCGCGAGCACGCCGGCGATCGTCGCGGCGAACGGCACGAACGCGGCCGGCCCCTGTTTCATCACCGAGCGGAACAGCGCCGGTTTCGCAAGCTTGAAGCCGGTGTGGATCAGGATCGCGGCCAGGCTCGCGAGCGGGATCAGGTTGATCAGGCCGGTGAGCGCGAACACGCTCGCGAGCAGCAGCATCCCGTGCACGATCGCCGACATCCGGCTTTGCGCGCCCGCGTTGACGTTCACCGAGCTGCGCACGATCACCGACGTGATCGGCAGCCCGCCGAACGCACCCGCGACGAGATTGCCGACGCCTTGGGCCTTGAGCTCGCGGTCGGGCTGGGTCGGCCGGCGCTTCGGATCGATCTGCTCGACGGCTTCGAGGCTCAGCAGGGTCTCGAGGCTCGCGACGACTGCGAGCGTGATCGCGACGCGCCACACGTCCGGATTGACGAGCTGCGCGAAGTTCGGGCCGAGTTCCGCATGCTTGAGCGATGCCGCAAACGCCGCGAACGATCCGAGCTCGGGCAGCGTCACCCGATGGGAGGCGCCCGGCGCAACGGCCGGCGCGACGAAGCCCAGCACGAGCGTCGCGCCGATCCCGAGCACGACGACCGCGAGCGGCGCCGGTACCGAGCGCACCAGCGCGAAGCGGCGCAGTGCAGGCGTGTCCCACGCGATCAGCAGCGCGAGCGACGCAAGCGCGATGGCCGTGGCGGCCCATGCAACCGGCAGGCCCGGCCAGTTCGCAAACGATTGCGCGGCCGAGCCGCCGATACCGAACGCGAACGGAATCTGCTTCACGACCAGCAGCAGGCCGATCGCGGCGAGCATGCCCTTGATGACGGGCGACGGTACGTAGGCGGCGAAGCGGCCGGCGCGCAGCATGCCGAACCCGAACTGCAGCACGCCGGACAGCAGCACCGCGAGCAGGAACGCGGAGAAGCTGCCGAGTTGTGCGATTCCTTCGACGACGATCACGACGAGGCCGGCGGCCGGCCCGCTGACGGACAGCGACGACCCGCTCAGCAGCGCGACGACGATGCCGCCGACGATGCCGGACACGAGCCCGGCAAACGGTTCGACGCCGGATGCATTGGCGATACCGAGACACAGCGGCAGCGCGACGAGGAAAACGACGACGCCGGCGACGATGTCGCGCGGCAGGGTGGACAGGCGCTCGTTCAGTTTCATGGTTGGGGCGATTTCATTGGCTTTGGGGGCGGGGTGGGTCAGCCGAGCGCGTCGGCCGTCGCGGCCTGCGCCGGTTCGACGTCGACGGGCGGCGTGGTGTAGCCGGAATCGAGTTCCTGCAGGCGGCCGTCGGCGAGCGAAAAGATCCAGCCGTGCACGAGCGGCGGCCGTTCGCGGCCCCGCACGATCGGGGACGCGCGCAGCAGTCGTACCTGTTCGAGCACGTTGAGTTCGGCGAGGCGGTCGGCGGCGGCCGTGTCGTCGAGCCCGTCCAGCGCGTCGCGATGGCGCCGCGCGAGCGCGCACAGCGGCGCGATGCGGCGTGCGACGTGCGGCAGGTCGGTCGGCGGCGGCAGCAGCGACGCGCGTACGCCGCCGCACCCGTAATGCCCGCACACGATCACGTGGTCGACCTGCAGCACACGCACCGCGTACTCGAGCACGCTGGCGGAGTTGTCGTCGTCGGGATGGAACAGGTTCGCGATGTTGCGATGGACGAACAACTCGCCGGGTGCGCAGTGCGTGATGGTTTCGGCCGGCACGCGGCTGTCGGCGCAGCCGATCCACAGCACACGCGGATTCTGGCCGCGTGCGAGCGCGTCGAAGAAGCCGGGCGTGTGTTCACGCGTTTCGCGGGCCCAGGCGATGTTGGCAACCAGCATGCTCTTGGGGCGATTCATGAGGACTCCTTTGTGATAAAGGCAAATGGATATCGGCGGTAATGACGCAATCGTATTCTTTCTAAATTGAAAGGTTGAATTTCGACTGATATTAGGGGTATGCCCTAGCGCTTCGGGGGTGTTGAAACAATTTGTTTCAAATTGGTTTGGCGTAGTGCATTGCATGCACCAATCCACTGCATGACATGCACCGCGCGTGCCTGTTTCCACGCGAAGGCCCGTATGACGGGGATGTCAGCGGATTGCCACCGGAATGTCATCGATCGGAAAAGATTTCCGTCGCATTTGCCGAATTAATAGGAAGACGGAAAAATGAAATGGCCATTCACGCGGTGATTCGTGAATGGCCATTGTGAAAATTGCGCGTAAATGCGTAATCGGTCAGAACAGGTTGCGGCGATCGGGATCGTGCAGCGGGTCGGGCGTTTTCTGCGTGATGCGCAGAATGCCCTGCGGATCGAAGTAGAAGCTGTACATCATGTACCAGACGTTGTCCTCGAGATACCGGTAGGTCCACACCTCGCGCTTCATCAGCGGGAAGTAGGACGTCTCGACGGGGCGTCCGAAGTTGACGAGGACGTCGGTCTTCGTCCATTTGCCGATCTCCGCGCGATAGAACTCGCTCGGTTGCAGGACCTGACGCACGTTGACGATCTTGTGGGCCGCGTCGACGTCGGCCGCGACGGTGATCTCGCCCATCGGCTGGGTCGGCCACATCAGGCGCTTGCCGCCGCCGGGCAGGTCGTAGATCTCGCGCGGCGGTCCCATGCGTGCGACGATCGCCGACTCGTCCTGGCCGGCCTGGTATTGCTGCCACGGTTGCGCGCAACCGGCCAGCAGCGCGGCGGCGCCGGCAAGCAGCACCGGCAGGCGCGCGGAAATGCGAATGCGCATGGGGATTCTCCAGAACACGGAAACAATTCCCGTTTTATCACGGACGGAGGGCGGCCGCGCATCGCTTGAAATAAATCGGTGCGGATCGCCGGTGCG
This sequence comes from Burkholderia sp. D-99, assembly GCF_011605345.1. GTDB lineage: Bacteria > Pseudomonadota > Gammaproteobacteria > Burkholderiales > Burkholderiaceae > Burkholderia. The sequence goes on along the minus strand of NZ_JAAOXM010000007.1, from coordinate 37,809 downwards.
GTTGCGCTTGCGGGCGGCAGGGGCGCCGGCCTATGATCCGCGCTTCTCGGGCAGATTGAAGGGCAGGTGGCCGATGCAGGGGTGGAAGCGATGCGCGCTCGTGTTGAGCGCGGGGTGGATGCTGGCGTCGTCGGCATTTGCCGGCGGCGAGCCGGTGCGGGTCGCGCTGATCGAAGGGATGTCTGGCCCGTTCGCGAATGCGGGCGCGGCGGTCGAGCGCAACCTGCGCTTCGGCGTCGAGCAGGTCAACGCCGCGGGCGGCGTGAAGCTGCGCGACGGCGCGCATCCGCTCGAACTCGTCGTGCTCGACAGCAAGGGCAGCCCGGAGGAGGCGCTCGTGCAGTTGCGCGCGGCCGCCGACCGGCATATCGGCTTCGTCGCGCAGGGCAACAGCTCGGCCGTGGCGGCCGCGCTCGTCGCGGCGCTCGACAAGCTGAATGCGCGCGATCCGGACAACCGGATGCTGTTCCTCAACTATTCGGCCGACGATCCGGCGCTGACCGGCGCGCGCTGCAGTTTCTGGCATTTCCGCTTCGATGCGCATGCGGGTATGCGGATGGCCGCGCTCGCGGACGTGATGGCGCGCGACCGCGCGCTGCGCAAGGTCTACCTCCTGAACCAGGACTACAGCTTCGGCCACGACGTCAGTACGCTCGCACGGCAGGCGCTGGCCGCGCGGCGCCCGGACGTGACGATCGCCGGTGATGAATTCCACCCGATCGGCCGGATCAAGGATTTCTCGCCGTACATCGCGAAGATTCGCGCGAGCGGCGCCGACGCCGTCGTGACCGGCAACTGGGGCAACGACCTCACGCTGCTCGTGAAGGCGGCGCGCGAGCAGGGGCTGAATGCGAAGTTCTATACGTTCTATGGCAACAGCCTCGGCGCGCCGGCCGCACTCGGCGACGCCGGCGTGGGGCGGGTCGTGGCCGTGGCGGACTGGCACCCGAACGCGGGCGGCGTGAAATCCGATGCGTTCTACCGCGCGTTCCGGAACCGTTTTCCAGCTGCCCAGGACGACTATCCGGTGCGGCGGATGAGCCTGATGATCGAGATGCTGGCCGCCGCGATGAACCGCGCGGGTTCGGCCGACCCCGTCGCGGTCGCACGGGCGCTCGAAGGCCTGTCGTTCGACGACGGCTTCCATGCGTCGCGAATGCGCGCGCAGGATCATCAGTTGATCCAGCCCCTTTACGTGATGGAGATGGACAAGGCCGGCACGCCGGGCGTGCGCTTCGACAACGAGGGGTCGGGATACGGCTTCCGGACGGTGCTGGCGGTGCCGGCGCAGCGCACGGAGATGCCGTTGACATGCTCGATGACGCGCCCGTGACAGGGGGCGGTAAGAAAGGCGTGGAGTTGTGCTACAATGCCCGCCGGTTGTAAGTCACGGCACGGCCATTCTTCCGTGTCCGCCTGTTCAGTTAGAAAGGAAATCACATGTCTGTTGCAGATATCAAGAAGTCGGAAGTCGTTGCTCAGTTCGCCCGTGCTACCAACGACACGGGGTCGCCCGAAGTTCAGGTCGCACTGCTGACCGCACGTATCGTCGAACTGACGGGTCACTTCAAGACCCACGCGAAGGATCACCACAGCCGCCGCGGTCTGCTGCGCATGGTGAGCCGCCGCCGCAAGCTGCTCGACTACCTCAAGGGCAAGGATGCCGACCGTTACCGCGCGCTGATCGAGAAGCTGGGTCTGCGTAAGTAATCGAGGCGATTGTCGCCAGCAAGATGCCTGTGTCAGTCCGCTGATACAGGCATTTTGTTTTTGCGCGATGCGTAGCGTCACGCGCATCGCAGGCTGTCCGGCACGTTAGTGCGGGGCTGCCGCAACGACTGATACCGGGGCAGGATTTGTGTCATTCCAGCGCGTCGCTGTACGAGCGCCGCGCTGGAATGGCATAAAAAACACACCTTGCTCCGGGTGATTCGGTCGGGACGCCGCCGTGCCGGATGGCCGGCGCGGCGAATGAAATGCATGAATTCAAAGGAGCAACCATGTCCATGTTCAACAAGGTCGTGAAGGAATTCCAGTGGGGCCAGCACAAGGTGCGCCTCGAAACCGGTGAAGTCGCTCGCCAGGCGAGCGGTGCGGTGATCGTCGACGTCGAAGACACCGTCGTGCTGGCAACCGTCGTCGGCGCGAAGACGGCGAAGCCGGGCCAGGACTTCTTCCCGCTGACCGTCGATTACCTCGAAAAGACCTACTCGGCCGGCAAGATCCCGGGCGGCTTCTTCCGCCGCGAAGGCCGTCCGTCGGAGCATGAGACGCTGACGTCGCGCCTGATCGACCGTCCGCTGCGCCCGCTGTTCCCGGAAGGCTTCTACAACGAAGTCCAGGTCGTGATCCACGTGCTGTCCGTGAACCCGGAAATCCCGGCGGACATCCCCGCGCTGATCGGCGCATCGGCTGCGCTCGCCGTGTCGGGCCTGCCGTTCAACGGCCCGGTCGGTGCCGCGCGCGTCGCGTACATCGACAACGCCTACGTGCTGAACCCGACGCGTGACCAGATCAAGGCATCGAGCCTCGATCTCGTCGTGGCGGGTACGGAACGCGCGGTGCTGATGGTCGAATCGGAAGCCGACCAGCTGTCGGAAGAAGTGATGCTGGGCGCGGTGGTGTTCGGTCACGAGCAGATGCAAGTCGCGATCGACGCGATCCACGAACTGGTGCGCGAAGGCGGCAAGCCCGAGTGGGACTGGCAGCCGGCGCCGAAGAACGAGGCGCTGATCGCACGCGTGACCGAACTGGCACAGAACGACCTGCTCGCCGCTTACCAGCTCCGTGACAAGCAGGCTCGCTCGACGAAGCTGAAGGAAGTCTACTCGGCGACCTCGGCGAAGCTCGAGGAAGACGCGCAGGCAGCCGGTACGGCAGCGGCCGACAAGGCCACCGTCGGCAACGTGCTGTTCGACATCGAGGCGAAGATCGTCCGTTCGCAGATCCTGAACGGCGAGCCGCGCATCGACGGCCGCGACACGCGCACCGTGCGCCCGATCGAGATCCGCACCGGCGTGCTGCCGCGTACCCACGGCTCGGCGCTGTTCACGCGCGGCGAAACGCAGGCGCTGGTCGTCGCGACGCTCGGCACGAAGGGTGATGAGCAGATCATCGACGCGCTCGAAGGCGAGTACCGCGAGCGCTTCATGCTCCACTACAACATGCCCCCGTTCGCGACCGGCGAAACGGGCCGCGTCGGCTCGCCGAAGCGCCGCGAAATCGGCCACGGCCGCCTCGCGAAGCGCGCGCTGGTCAAGTGCCTGCCGAGCGCTGACGAATTCGGCTACTCGATCCGCGTCGTGTCGGAAATCACCGAATCGAACGGTTCGTCGTCGATGGCATCGGTGTGCGGCGGCTGCCTCGCACTGATGGATGCCGGCGTGCCGATGAAGGCGCACGTCGCGGGCATCGCGATGGGCCTGATCCTCGAAGGCAACAAGTTCGCGGTGCTGACCGACATCCTCGGCGACGAAGATCACCTCGGCGACATGGACTTCAAGGTGGCCGGCACGGAGCAAGGCGTGACGGCGCTGCAGATGGACATCAAGATCCAGGGCATCACGAAGGAAATCATGCAGGTCGCGCTCGCGCAGGCGAAGGAAGGCCGCATGCACATCCTCGGCAAGATGACGTCGGCGGTCTCGGGTGCGAACACGCAACTGTCGGAATTCGCGCCGCGCATGATCACGATCAAGATCAACCCGGAAAAGATCCGCGACGTGATCGGCAAGGGCGGTTCGGTGATCCGTGCGCTGACGGAAGAAACCGGCACGACCATCGACATCTCGGACGACGGCGTCGTGACGATCGCGAGCACGAACAGCGACGGCATGGCCGAAGCGAAGAAGCGCATCGAGAACATCACGGCAGAGATCGAAGTCGGCCAGGTGTACGAAGGCACGGTTCTGAAGCTGCTGGATTTCGGCGCGATCGTGAACCTGCTGCCGGGCAAGGATGGCCTGCTGCACATCTCGGAAATCGTCAACGAGCGTGTGAAGGACATCAACGACTACCTGAAGGAAGGCCAACAAGTGAAGGTCAAGGTCATCCAGACGGACGAAAAGGGTCGCGTGCGTCTGTCGGCGAAGGCGCTGCTGAATGAAGCAGCGGCGGCGTCGCAGTCGGATACGCCGCCGCAGCAGTAAGCGGGCAGGCGGACCAACGGCCGGCAGTGCGAAAGCGTGCCGGCCGTTTTTTCTGTAGCATCGTTGTGCGGCGCAGCAGCGCCGGCAAGGCGCCCGTGCCACGTGCGGGCGCACCATCCGATTCCGATCCTGATCCCGGAGCGACCCTCACCATGAAAGCCATCGAAATCACCGAATTCGGCGCCCCCGACGTGCTGAAGCTCGCGGAGCGTCCGCGCCCCGAACCGAAGCGCGGCGAAGTGCTGATCAAGGTGGCGGCTTCCGGCGTGAACCGGCCCGACGTGTTCCAGCGCAAGGGGGCTTATGCGCCGCCGCCGGGTGCGTCGGATCTGCCGGGCCTCGAGGTCGCGGGTGAGATCGTCGGCGGCGACCTGTCCGACGTCGCGCTGAACCCGTTCGGCCTGAAACTGGGCGATCGAGTGTGCGCGCTGCTCGCGGGCGGTGGTTATGCCGAGTACGCGGTGGCGCCGCTGCCGCAGTGCCTGCCGGTGCCTGACGGGCTCACCGATATCGAGGCCGCGTCGCTGCCCGAAACGTTTTTCACCGTGTGGAGCAACGTGTTCGACCGTGCGCAGCTCGGCGCGGGCGAGGGCGGCGAGCACGAGACGCTGCTCGTGCAGGGCGGCTCGAGCGGCATCGGCGTGACGGCGATCCAGATCGCGCATGCGCTCGGCTTTCGCGTGTTCGCGACGGCCGGCACCGCCGACAAGTGCCGCGCGTGCGAGGCGCTCGGCGCCGAGCGCGCGATCAACTACAAGACGGAAGACTTCGTCGAGGTCGTGAAGTCGCTGACGCACGATCGCGGCGTCGACGTGATCCTCGACATGGTGGCGGGCTCGTACGTGCCGCGCGAACTGTCCGCGCTCGCGGATGGCGGCCGTCTCGTGCTGATTGCGCTGCTCGGCGGCGCGAAGGCCGACGTCAACCTGGGCGAGATCCTGCGTCGCCGGCTGACGATCACGGGTTCGACGCTGCGCCCGCGTCCGGTCGAGTTCAAGGCGCAGATCGCCGCGCAACTGAAGGCGCGCGTGTGGCCGCTGATTGCCGATGGTCGCATCAAGCCGGTGATCTATCGCGTATTGCCGGCTGCGGAAGCCGCGCAGGCGCACGCGCTGATGGAAAGCAGCGAGCACACCGGCAAGATCGTGCTCGATTGGGGTACGAACGCCTGACGGCCCGTGCGGCCGGGCTTGACATGCGCGGTTTGACCGGTTCAAGTCGCGCGCAGTAAAATCGCCGGTTTGCTTCGCCAGATCAAACCTGACGGCCGGTTTCCGGCGCGTTAATGACCAAGCGGTGACGAGACAGACACGATGTCGAAACAGAGAACTAAGCGTGTGATCGGCAACTGGAAGATGCACGGCCGGCTGGCCGGCAACCAGGTGTTGCTGAACGAAGTGGTGCAGGGCGTGGGCGCGGTAGCTGCCGAAACGTCGGTCGGTGTGTGCGTGCCGTTCCCGTATCTCGCGCAGGTTCAGGCGCAGCTCGACGGCGGCCGTGTCGCCTGCGGTGCGCAAGACGTATCGGCGCACGAGCAGGGCGCGTTCACCGGCGAAGTGGCGGCGGCGATGGTCGCGGAGTTCGGTGCACGCTATGCGATCGTCGGTCACTCGGAGCGCCGCGCGTATCACGGCGAAAGCAACGAGACGGTCGCGGCGAAGACGCAGCGCGCGCTCGCGGCGGGGCTCACGCCGGTCGTGTGCGTCGGTGAGACGCTCGGCGAGCGCGAGTCGGGTGCGACCGAGCAGGTGGTCGGTGCGCAGCTCGACGCAGTGCTGGCCGTGCTGACGGCCGACGAGGCTGTGCGCATCGTCGTCGCGTACGAACCGGTCTGGGCGATCGGTACGGGCAAGAGCGCGACGTCGGCGCAGGCACAGGACGTGCACGCGTTCCTGCGTGCGCGTCTCGCGGCAAAGGGCGCGGCGGACGTGTCCGTGCTGTACGGCGGCAGCGTGAAGCCGGACAACGCGGAAGAGCTGTTTGCGCAGCCGGATATCGACGGTGGCCTGATCGGCGGCGCGTCGCTGAAGGCAGAGGATTTCCTGGCGATCTGCCGGGCCGCGCGCTGAGCGGTCTGCGATCGAATTGAACCATGACGGCGGCCGGTCGTTCCGGTCGCCCGATCCATTCGGGTGGGTGTGATGCTGTTATTCAAGACGCTGATTATTGTGGTGCAGGTGCTGTCTGCACTCGGTGTGATTGGTCTCGTGCTGCTGCAGCACGGCAAGGGTGCCGACATGGGCGCTGCATTCGGCAGCGGCGCATCGGGCAGCCTGTTCGGTGCAACGGGCTCGGCGAACTTCCTGTCGCGTACGACGGGCATTCTCGCGACGATCTTCTTCATCGCGACGCTCGCGCTGACGTACCTCGGTTCGTACAAGTCGACGCCGTCGGCAGGCGTGCTGGGTGGGGTTGCGACCGCACCGGCATCGGCGCCTGCAGCGTCGGTACCGGCCGTCGCGGCATCCGCTGCCGCAGGCTCGGCCGCGAGCGCGCCGGGCCAGGACGTCCCGAAATAAAAAGTTAAATTTTTTGCGTTTGTGCGTTGAACAATTCTGGAAGTCGGGTTAGAATTTAATTCTTGAAGCGATTCGCGGGAAACAAGTAGTTACAACCCCGGTTGCATGCAGTGCCGACGTGGTGAAATTGGTAGACACGCTATCTTGAGGGGGTAGTGGCGAAAGCTGTGCGAGTTCGAGTCTCGCCGTCGGCACCAAAGTTACTCAATGCCAGCCGCTTCTAGTGGCTGGCATTTTTCATTTCTGGGGTGTGCTTGCGGTTGTCTTGCGATCGCCTGCACTCCGAAATGATTCCTTCCGCCGGATAGTGGTATTCTCCGGACGCTCAGAACCAACCGATAGAGGATTGCCTTGAACCTCGCAGCCTATTACCCCGTCTTGTTGTTCCTCCTCGTGGGCACTGGTTTAGGTATAGCGCTGGTCAGCATCGGCAAGCTCCTTGGTCCCAACAAGCCGGACGTCGAGAAGAACGCACCGTACGAGTGCGGCTTCGAAGCCTTTGAAGACGCCCGGATGAAATTCGACGTCCGGTATTACCTCGTCGCCATCCTGTTCATCATCTTCGATCTCGAAACCGCATTCCTGTTCCCGTGGGGCGTCGCGCTCCGGGATATCGGCTGGCCGGGTTTCATCGCAATGATGATTTTTCTGCTCGAATTCCTGCTGGGCTTTGCCTATATCTGGAAGAAAGGCGGCCTCGATTGGGAGTGATGGGTTAATCGCCGGTTTGCATGAGCGGCCACGCTCGGTCGCTCGTCTGGAGTGGAAAGCAAATGAGTATCGAAGGGGTCTTGAAGGAAGGGTTTGTCACCACGACGGCTGACAAGCTGATCAACTGGACGCGTACCGGCTCGCTGTGGCCGATGACGTTCGGGCTCGCGTGTTGCGCCGTCGAAATGATGCATGCGGGTGCGGCCCGTTACGACCTGGACCGGTTCGGCGTCGTGTTCCGCCCGAGCCCGCGCCAGTCGGACGTGATGATCGTCGCCGGCACGCTCTGCAACAAGATGGCGCCCGCGCTGCGCCGCGTGTACGACCAGATGGCCGAGCCGCGCTGGGTGATCTCGATGGGGTCGTGCGCGAACGGTGGTGGCTACTATCACTACTCGTACTCGGTGGTCCGCGGCTGCGACCGGATCGTGCCCGTCGACGTCTACGTGCCGGGCTGTCCGCCCACGGCCGAGGCGCTGGTCTACGGCGTGATCCAGCTTCAGGCGAAGATCCGCCGCACCAATACCATCGCCCGTCAATAAAGCCCCGAGCGTCCCCTCAATATGGCAAGCAAAATCGAGACCCTCAAGGCAAACCTCGAAGCCGCGCTCGGCGCGCGCGTGGTGAGCCTCACCGAAGCGATCGGTGAACTGACGCTCGTCGTGAAGGCGAGCGATTACCTCGAAGTCGCAAAGATGCTGCGCGACGATCCGAAGCTCCGTTTCGAGCAACTGATCGACCTCTGCGGCGTCGACTACCAGACCTTCGGCGACGGCGCCTACGACGGCCCGCGTTTCGCGGCCGTGTCGCACCTGCTGTCGGTCACGAACAACTGGCGTCTGCGCCTGCGCGCATTCGCACCGGACGACGACCTGCCGATCGTGGCATCGCTGGTCGACATCTGGACCTCCGCGAACTGGTACGAGCGTGAAGCGTTCGACCTGTACGGCATCGTGTTCGAAGGCCACCCCGACCTGCGCCGCATCCTCACCGACTACGGCTTCATCGGTCACCCGTTCCGCAAGGACTTCCCGGTGTCGGGCTATGTCGAAATGCGTTACGACCCGGAAGAGAAGCGGGTCGTGTACCAGCCGGTGACGATCGAGCCGCGCGAAATCACGCCGCGCGTGATCCGCGAGGATCGCTATGGCGGTCTGAAACATTAAGGGGGCGTCATGGCAGAAATCAAGAACTACACGCTCAACTTCGGCCCGCAGCACCCGGCAGCGCACGGCGTGCTGCGCCTCGTGCTCGAGCTCGACGGCGAAGTCATCCAGCGTGCCGATCCGCACATCGGCCTGCTGCACCGCGCGACGGAAAAGCTCGCGGAATCCAAAACTTTCATCCAGTCCGTGCCGTACATGGATCGTCTCGACTACGTGTCGATGATGGTCAACGAGCACGGCTACGTGCTCGCGATCGAAAAGCTGCTCGGCATCGAAGTGCCGGAGCGCGCGCAGTACATCCGCGTGTTGTTCGACGAGATCACGCGCGTGCTGAACCACCTGATGTGGATCGGCGCGCACGCACTCGACGTTGGCGCGATGGCCGTGTTCCTGTACGCCTTCCGCGAACGCGAAGACCTGATGGACGTGTACGAAGCGGTGTCCGGCGCCCGGATGCACGCGGCGTACTACCGTCCGGGCGGCGTCTACCGCGACCTGCCTGACGCAATGCCGCAATACAAGGCGTCGAAGATTCGCAACGAGAAGGCGCTCGCGAAGATGAACGAAGCGCGCAGCGGCTCGGTGCTCGACTTCATCGACGACTTCTTCACGCGCTTCCCGAAGTGCGTCGACGAGTACGAAACGCTGCTCACCGACAACCGGATCTGGAAGCAGCGTCTGGTCGGGATCGGCGTGGTCAGCCCGGAACGTGCGCTGCAGATGGGCCTGACGGGCCCGATGCTGCGCGGCTCGGGTATCGCGTGGGATCTGCGCAAGAAGCAGCCGTACGAAGTGTACGATCGCATGGACTTCGACGTGCCGGTCGGCGTGAACGGCGATTGCTACGACCGCTATCTGGTGCGCGTCGAAGAAATGCGCCAGTCGATCCGCATCGCGAAACAGTGTATTGAGTGGCTCCGCAAGAATCAGGGCCCGGTGATGACGGACAATCACAAGGTTGCACCGCCGTCGCGCGTCGGCATGAAGACCAACATGGAAGACTTGATTCACCACTTCAAGCTCTTCACCGAAGGTTTCCATGTGCCGGAAGGCGAAGCGTACGCGGCGGTCGAGCATCCGAAGGGTGAATTCGGCATCTACCTCGTGTCGGACGGTGCCAACAAGCCGTATCGCCTCAAGATTCGCGCACCGGGTTTCGCTCACCTGGCGTCGCTCGACGAAATGGCGCGCGGTCACATGATCGCCGACGCCGTCACGATCATCGGTACGCAGGACATCGTGTTCGGCGAAATCGATCGCTAATGGTTGCGCCGCCCGCGCGAGCGGGCGGTGAGCAGTCAGTCACACGCGTTGCGCGCTGAACCGGCGCGGCTTCGCAAGCTGTCAACAGAGTGAGCGCCAGGTCTGCCGTCCATGCACCCCAGTGTGCGGCAGGTTGTTCGTTCGGTAGGAATTGAAAGAGTCGTGTCTGAAAATGATCTCAGCTGAAGGCCTGAAGGAAATCGATCGAGCGTTGACGAAGTATCCCGCCGATCAGAAACAGTCCGCCGTGATGTCGGCGTTGGCCGTTGCTCAGGAAGAGCACGGCTGGCTGTCGCCCGAACTGATGCAGTTCGTCGCGGACTATCTCGGCATGCCGGCCGTTGCCGTGCAGGAAGTCGCGACGTTCTACACGATGTACGAGCTCAACCCGGTCGGCAAGCACAAGATCACGCTCTGTACGAACCTGCCGTGCCAGCTCGGCCCGCACGGTGGCGCGGAAGCGACTGCCGACTACCTGAAACAGAAGCTCGGCATCGGCTTCGGCGAGACCACGCCCGACGGCAAGTTCACGCTGAAGGAAGGCGAATGCATGGGCTCGTGCGGCGATGCGCCGGTGCTGCTGGTGAACAATCACAGAATGTGCAGCTTCATGAGCCGCGAGAAGATCGACCAGCTGCTTGAGGAGCTCTCGAAATGACGTCCCTCCACGACCGTCACATCAAACCGCTGATCCTCGCTGGTCTGAACGGCGAGAACTGGCATCTCGAAGATTACGTTGCGCGCGGCGGCTACAAGCAGCTGCGCCGCATTCTCGAAGAAAAGATTCCGCCCGAGCAGGTGATCGCCGACGTGAAGGCGTCGGGCCTGCGCGGCCGCGGCGGTGCGGGCTTCCCGACCGGCCTGAAGTGGAGCTTCATGCCGCGCCAGTTCCCGGGGCAGAAGTACCTCGTCTGCAACTCGGACGAAGGCGAGCCGGGCACGTTCAAGGATCGCGACATCCTGCGCTGGAACCCGCACGCGCTGATCGAAGGCATGGCCATCGGCGCGTACGCGATGGGCATCACCGTCGGCTACAACTACATCCACGGCGAAATCTTCGAAGTGTATCGACGCTTCGAAGCCGCGCTCGATGAAGCGCGCGCGGCCGGGTTCCTCGGCGACCACATCATGGGCTCGGAATTCTCGTTCGAGCTGCACGCGCACCATGGTTACGGCGCGTACATCTGCGGTGAGGAAACGGCGCTGCTCGAGTCGCTCGAAGGCAAGAAGGGCCAGCCGCGCTTCAAGCCGCCGTTCCCGGCGAGCTTCGGCGTGTACGGCAAGCCGACCACGATCAACAACACCGAGACGTTCGCCGCGGTGCCGTTCCTGCTGTCCATCGGGCCGCAGAATTACCTCGAGATCGGCAAGCCGAACAACGGCGGCACGAAGATCTTCTCGGTATCGGGCGACGTCGAGCGTCCGGGCAACTACGAAGTGCCGCTCGGCACGCCGTTCGCGACGCTGATGGAGCTCGCCGGCGGGATGCGCGGCGGCAAGAAGATCAAGGCCGTGATTCCGGGCGGTTCGTCGGCGCCGGTGATCCCGGGCGACATCATGATGCAGACGGATCTCGACTACGATTCGATCGCGAAGGCCGGCTCGATGCTCGGTTCCGGCGCGGTGATCGTGATGGACGAGACGCGTTGCATGGTGCGCTCGCTGCTGCGCCTGTCGTACTTCTATTACGAGGAATCGTGCGGCCAGTGCACGCCGTGCCGTGAAGGCACCGGCTGGCTGTATCGCGTCGTGAACCGTATCGAGCACGGCGAAGGGCGCCAGGAAGATCTGGACCTGCTGAACTCGGTGACCGAGAACATCATGGGCCGCACGATCTGTGCACTCGGCGATGCGGCGGCGATGCCGGTACGCGGGATGCTCAAGCACTACTGGGACGAATTCGCGTACCACGTCGAGCACAAGCACTGCATGGTCGGCGGCCACGCGCACGCGGCTGCGGCCTGAAGCGAACCCGGTTGCGGAATTTGAGCGCACGGTCGGGCGAAGGCGCGAACGGGCGGAAATAGGTTAAGGACCATTCACCATCATGGTTGAACTTGAAATAGACGGCAAGAAGGTCGAGGTGCCCGAAGGCAGCATGGTGATCCAGGCTGCGCACAAGGCGGATACGTACATTCCTCACTTCTGCTATCACAAGAAACTGTCGGTTGCGGCCAACTGCCGGATGTGTCTCGTCGAAGTCGAGAAGATGCCGAAGGCCGTGCCTGCCTGCGCGACCCCCGTGTCGGCCGGCATGATCGTCCATACGCAATCCGACAAGGCCGTGAAGGCGCAGCAGTCGGTGATGGAATTCCTCCTCATCAACCACCCGCTCGACTGCCCGATCTGCGATCAGGGCGGCGAATGCCAGCTGCAGGATCTGGCGGTCGGCTACGGCAAGTCGTCGTCGCGCTACTCGGAAGAGAAGCGCGTGGTGTTCCACAAGAACGTGGGCCCGCTGATCTCGATGGAAGAAATGTCGCGCTGCATCCACTGCACGCGCTGCGTCCGCTTCGGCCAGGAAATCGCCGGCGTGATGGAGTTCGGCATGCTGGGCCGCGGCGAGCACTCGGAAATCACGACGTTCGTCGGCAAGACGGTCGATTCCGAAATGTCGGGCAACATGATCGACCTGTGCCCGGTCGGCGCGCTGACCAGCAAGCCGTTCCGCTACAGCGCCCGTACGTGGGAACTGTCGCGCCGCAAGTCGGTGAGCCCGCACGATTCCGTCGGCGCGAACCTCGTCGTGCAGGTGAAGAACAACCGCGTGATGCGCGTGCTGCCGTTCGAGAACGAAGCCATCAACGAATGCTGGATCTCCGACAAGGACCGCTTCTCGTACGAAGGCCTCAACAGCGAAGAGCGCCTGACGAAGCCGATGCTGAAGCAGGGCGGCCAGTGGATCGAAACCGACTGGCAGACTGCGCTCGAATACGTCGCGAAGGGCCTGAAGGGCATCGCCGAGGATCACGGCGCGAACGCGCTGGCGATGCTCGCGAGCGCGCACAGCACCGCTGAAGAGCTGTTCCTCGTGAAGCAGCTCGCCAACGAACTGAAGACGCCGAACGTCGATTTCCGTCTGCGTCAGCAGGATTTCTCGGCGCCGGCCCAGGGCGCACCGTGGCTCGGCATGCCGATCGCCGACCTGTCGAACGTGGACGCCGCGTTCGTCGTCGGTTCGTTCCTGCGCCGCGACCACCCGCTGTTTGCCGCCCGCCTGCGTCAGGCCGCGAAGAACGGTGCGAAGCTGCACTTCCTGCACGCGACCGGTGACGATGCACTGATCCCGACCGCGCAGCGCATCGTTGCCGCGCCGTCGGCATGGCTCGACCAACTGGCCGGCATCGCCGCGGCCGTCGCGCAACTGCGCGGCGTCGCGCTGCCCGACACGTTGGCAGGCGTTGCCGCATCGCCGGCCGCGCAGGCTGTCGCCCAGTCGCTCGCGAACGGCGAACGTCGCGCGGTGCTGCTCGGCAACGTCGCAGTCCGCCATCCGGAATTCGCGAAGCTGCACGCCGTTGCGCAGTGGATCGCCGACAACACCGGCGCCACGTTCGGTTTCCTGACGGAAGCGGCGAACACGGTCGGCGCGCACGTCGTCGGCGCGCTGCCGGGCGCAGGCGGCCTGAACGCACGCGAAGCGTTCGCGCAGCCGCGCAAGGGCTACGTGCTGCTGAACGTCGAGCCGGAATTCGACACCGCTGATCCGGCACAGGCACTGGCCGCGCTGAACCAGGCGGAAATGGTCGTCGTGATGTCGCCGTTCAAGCACGGCCTCGACTACGCCGACGTGCTGCTGCCGATCGCGCCGTTCACGGAAACAGCCGGTACGTACGTGAACGCAGAAGGCACCGTGCAGAGCTTCAACGGCGTCGTGCGCCCGCTCGGCGACACGCGTCCGGGCTGGAAGGTGCTGCGCGTGCTCGGCAGCCTGCTCGGCCTGCCGAACTTCGAATACGAGACGTCGGAAGAAGTGCGTCTCGCGGCGCTCGGCGACGCCGGCGTCGCGGGCCGCCTGTCGAACCAGACGTCGGTCGCACCGGTGCGCGCCGCGGCGAACGCCGCGAACGGCGGTTTCGAGCGTCTGGCCGATGTGCCGATCTATCACGCCGACGCGCTCGTGCGCCGTGCAGGTGCGCTGCACCTGACGGCTGCTGCGAAGGCGGCGAATGCTGCAGCCCTGCCGGCCGCGCTGTTCGACAAGCTGGGCTTGAAGGAAGGCGACGCGGTGCGCGTGCGCCAGGGCGAGCGTGCGGTGCAGTTGCCGGCCGTGCGCGACGCGAATCTTGCGGAGACCGTCGTTCGCGTGTCGGCGGCGACGCCTGCCGGCGCAGCGCTCGGTAGCCTGTCCGGTGAACTGGTGGTGGAGAAGGCGTAAATGAGCTTGTTCGATACGATCAACGCGGGCGGGTCCCAGCTTCTCGGCTTCGCTTGGCCGACGGTGTGGGCAATCGTGCGCATCCTCGTCGTCTCCGTCGTCATCCTGCTGTGCGTCGCGTACCTGATTCTGTGGGAACGCAAGCTGATCGGCTGGATGCACGTGCGTCTCGGCCCGAACCGCGTCGGCCCCGGCGGCCTGCTGCAGCCGATCGCCGACGTGCTGAAGCTGCTGCTGAAGGAAGTCATTCAGCCGAGCGCCGCCAGCCGCTGGCTGTACCTGATCGCGCCGGTGATGACCGTCGTGCCGGCGTTCGCCGTGTGGGCCGTGATCCCGTTCCAGGCTCAGGCCGTGCTCGCGAACATCAACGCGGGCCTGCTGTACGCGATGGCGATCTCGTCGATCGGCGTGTACGCGGTGATCCTCGCGGGCTGGGCGTCGAACTCGAAGTACGCGTTCCTCGGCGCGATGCGCGCCGCGGCGCAGATGGTCTCGTACGAAATCTCGATGGGCTTCGCGCTGGTTCTCGTGTTGATGACGGCCGGCAGCCTGAACATGTCGGAAATCGTCAACTCGCAGCAGCATGGCTTCTTCGCGGGCCACGGCGTGAACTTCCTGTCGTGGAACTGGCTGCCGCTCCTGCCCGCGTTCGTCGTCTACTTCATCTCGGGCATCGCCGAAACGAACCGTCACCCGTTCGACGTGGTGGAAGGGGAGTCGGAAATCGTTGCCGGTCACATGATCGACTACTCGGGCATGGCGTTCGCGCTGTTCTTCCTCGCCGAGTACATCAACATGATCGTGATCTCGGCGCTGGCTGCGACGCTGTTCCTCGGCGGCTGGGATGCACCGTTCGAATTCCTGTCGTTCATCCCGGGCATCTTCTGGCTGGTGCTGAAGGTCTTCGCACTGCTGTCGGTATTCATCTGGGTCCGCGCGACGTTCCCGCGCTACCGTTACGACCAGATCATGCGTCTCGGCTGGAAGGTGTTCCTGCCGGTCACGGTGATCTGGGTGGTCGTGGTCGGCTGCTGGATGATGTCGCCGCTGAACATCTGGGTGAAGTAAGGACGAAATCATGACGGCTATCCAACACTTCTTTAAGACTTTCTTCCTGACCGAGCTGCTGAAGGGGCTCGCGCTGACCGGTCGTTACACGTTCAAGCGCAAGGTCACCGTGCAGTTCCCGGAAGAGAAGACCCCGATCTCGCCGCGTTTCCGCGGGCTGCATGCACTGCGCCGCTATGAAAACGGCGAAGAGCGCTGCATCGCGTGCAAGCTGTGCGAGGCCGTGTGCCCCGCGATGGCGATCACGATCGAATCGGAAACGCGCGCGGACAACACGCGCCGCACGACGCGCTACGACATCGACCTGACGAAGTGCATCTTCTGCGGTTTCTGCGAAGAAAGCTGCCCGGTCGATTCGATCGTCGAGACTCAGATTCTCGAGTACCACGGCGAAAAGCGCGGCGACCTGTATTTCACGAAGGAAATGCTGCTCGCGGTGGGCGATCGCTACGAGAAGGACATCGCCGCGGCGAAGGCTGCCGACGCGCCGTATCGTTGATTGTGTTTGCAGTGCCGGCCCGAAGCCAGGGCCGAGCCGCCGCGACGGGTGCGGCACGCGAGAGCGTCCCGCAAGCCGCGCCTGACTATGGCCTAACGATGAACCGGTAATCATGGAATTCACGACCGTACTGTTCTACATCTTCGCGCTGCTCCTGGTGGTATCAGGGCTGAAGGTGATCACTTCGCGCAACCCGGTGGCGTCTGCGCTTTTCCTTGTGCTGGCGTTCTTCAACGCCGCCGCGATCTGGATGCTGCTGGAAGCGGAGTTCCTCGCGATCCTGCTGGTGCTGGTCTACGTGGGCGCCGTGATGGTGCTGTTCCTGTTCGTCGTGATGATGCTGGACATCAACATCGACTACCTGCGCCGCGACTTCAAGCGCTTCGTTCCGATGGCGACCGTGGTCGGCGCGATCATCGTGATCGAAACCGCGCTGATCCTGTGGCGCGGCTACGGCGACACGCAGACCGTCCACGCGATGGCGACGGGCGAGATGGCCAACTGGTCGAACACGCGACTGATCGGCAAGGTGATCTACACCGACTACATCTTCGCGTTTGAAATCGCCGGCCTCGTGCTGCTGGTCGCGATCATTGCCGCGATCGGGCTGACCGAGCGCAAGGGCAAGGACAGCAAGCGCCAGCGCGTGTCGGATCAGGTCAAGGTGCAACGCAACGACCGCGTGCGCCTCGTGAAGATGGAAGCGGAAAAGCCGCAGCCGGAAGCGGCGCAGAGCGAAGCCGGTTCGGGCACCAACGGCTAAGCGGAGGAAAAGAAAACCATGCTGACTCTTGCTCACTACCTCGTGCTCGGCGCGATCCTCTTTGCGATCGCGATCGTCGGGATCTTCCTGAACCGCCGCAACGTCATCATCATCCTGATGTCGATTGAACTGATGCTGCTGGCGGTGAATACCAACTTCGTCGCGTTCTCGCACTACCTCGGCGATGTGCACGGCCAGATCTTCGTGTTCTTCGTGCTGACGGTCGCCGCAGCGGAAGCCGCGATCGGTCTCGCGATTCTGGTGACCCTGTTCCGTAAGCTCGACACGATCAATGTCGAGGATCTCGATCAGCTCAAAGGTTAATTTCAGGCTACGCTGTTATGTCAACGACACTCAATGAAAACCTGCTGCTGGCGATTCCGCTCGCTCCGCTGGCCGGCTCGCTGATTGCGGGGCTGTTCGGGAACGCAGTCGGGCGCAAGGGCGCACACCGGATCACGATCCTCGGCGTAATGATCGCGTTCCTCCTGTCGGCGAAAGTCTTCTTCGACGTGATGGGCGGCGCGAGCTTCAACGCGACCGTCTATGAATGGATGAACGTCGGCTCGCTGAAGCTCGAAGTCGGCTTCCTCGTCGATTCGCTGACCGCGATGATGATGGTCGTCGTGACCTTCGTCTCGCTGATGGTGCACATCTACACGATCGGCTACATGGCGGAAGAAGACGGCTACCAGCGCTTCTTCTCGTACATCTCGCTGTTCACGTTCTCGATGCTGATGCTCGTGATGAGCAACAACTTCCTGCAGCTGTTCTTCGGCTGGGAAGCGGTGGGTCTGGTGTCGTACCTGCTGATCGGCTTCTACTTCACGCGTGAGAGCGCGATCTACGCGAACATGAAGGCGTTCCTCGTGAACCGCGTGGGCGACTTCGGCTTCCTGCTCGGCATCGGCCTGCTGCTCGCATTCGCCGGCTCGATGAACTACGGCGAAGTGTTCGCGAAGCGCGCGGAACTCGCGAGCCTGCATTTCCCGGGCACCGACTGGGGCCTGCTGACCGTGGCCTGTATCTGCCTGTTCATCGGCGCGATGGGTAAGTCGGCACAGTTCCCGCTGCACGTGTGGCTGCCGGACTCGATGGAAGGCCCGACCCCGATCTCGGCGCTGATTCACGCGGCGACGATGGTGACGGCTGGCATCTTCATGGTGTCGCGCATGTCGCCGCTGTTCGAGCTGTCGGACACCGCGCTGTCGTTCGTCACGGTAATCGGCGCGATCACGGCGCTGTTCATGGGCTTCCTCGGCATCATCCAGAACGACATCAAGCGGGTGGTCGCGTATTCGACGCTGTCGCAGCTCGGCTACATGACGGTCGCGCTCGGCGTGTCCGCGTACCCGGTCGCATTGTTCCACCTGATGACGCACGCGTTCTTCAAGGCGCTGCTGTTCCTCGGCGCCGGCTCGGTCATCATGGGCATGCACCACGACCAAGACATCCGCAACATGGGCGGCCTGCGCAAGTACATGCCGATCACGTGGATCACGTCGCTCGTCGGTTCGCTCGCGCTGATCGGTACGCCGTTCTTCTCGGGCTTCTACTCGAAGGACTCGATCATCGACGCGGTGAAGCTGTCGCACCTGCCGGGTTCGGGCTTCGCCTACTTCGCGGTTGTCGCGAGCGTGTTCGTCACGGCGCTGTACTCATTCCGCATGTACTTCCTGGTGTTCCACGGCGAAGAGCGCTTCCGCAAGCCGAAGCATCCGGAATCGCCGATGGGCATGGCGGCCGCGCACGGCCACGACGACCACGGTCATGGCCATGGTCATGACGACCACGCGCACGAGCCGCACGAGACCCCGTGGGTCGTGTGGGTGCCGCTCGTCCTGCTGGCGATCCCGTCGGTGATCATCGGTGCGATCGCGGTCGGCCCGATGCTGTTCGGCGACTTCTTCCAGCACGGCGTGGCATTCGACAAGGTGATCTTCATCGGTGAAAACCATCCGGCGCTCGAGGAAATGGGCCATGAGTTCGGCAACTGGTGGAGCATGGGCCTGCACTCGGTGTCGGGCCTGCCGGTCTGGCTCGCGCTCGCCGGTGTCGTTGTCGCCTGGTTCCTGTACCTGAAGCGTCCGGATCTGCCGGCGTCGATCCGCCGCGCGTTCGGCCCGATCTACACGCTGCTGGACAACAAGTACTACATGGACAAGATCAACGAAGTGGTGTTCGCCCGTGGTTCGGTGGCGATCGGCCGCGGCCTGTGGAAGGAAGGTGACGTCGTCGTGATCGACGGCCTCGTCAACGGCAGCGCCCGGTTCATCGGCTGGTTCGCCGGCGTGATCCGCTTCCTCCAATCCGGTTACATCTATCACTACGCGTTCGCCATGATCATCGGCATGCTGGGGCTCCTGACCCTGTTTGTAACGCTCGGCGGCAAATAAGGCGGGGGACAACTTAATGCACGCTTTTCCGATTCTCAGTACCGCGATCTGGCTGCCGATCGTTTTCGGCCTCCTCGTGCTTGCGGTGGGTAATGACAAAAATCCGGGGACGGCCCGCTGGATCGCGCTGATCGGTTCGCTGCTCGGCCTTGCGGTCACGATCCCGCTGATCACGGGCTTCGATTCGAGCACGGCTGCGCTGCAGTTCGTCGAGAAGTCGACCTGGATCGAGCGCTTCGACATCGCGTATCACCTCGGCGTCGACGGCATCTCGATGTGGTTCGTCGTGCTGACCGCGCTGATCACGGTGATCGTCGTGATCGCCGCATGGGAAGTGATCACCGAGAACGTCGCGCAGTACCTCGCGGCGTTCCTGATCCTGTCCGGGATCATGATCGGTGTGTTCTCGTCGGCCGACGGCCTGCTGTTCTACGTGTTCTTCGAAGCGACCCTGATCCCGATGTACATCATCATCGGCGTGTGGGGCGGCCCGAACCGCGTGTATGCGGCATTCAAGTTCTTCCTGTACACGCTGGCCGGTTCGCTGCTGATGCTGGTCGCGCTGATTTACCTGTACACGGAAACGCATTCGTTCGACCTCGCGACGTGGCAGAACGCCAAGATCGCGATGACGCCACAGATCCTGCTGTTCATCGCGTTCTTCCTCGCGTTTGCGGTGAAGGTGCCGATGTGGCCGGTGCACACGTGGCTGCCGGACGCGCACGTGGAAGCGCCGACGGGCGGCTCGGTCGTGCTGGCTGCGATCATGCTGAAGCTCGGCGCCTACGGTTTCCTGCGCTTCTCGCTGCCGATCACGCCTGACGCGAGCCACTTCCTGGCACCGGTCGTGATCACGCTGTCGCTGATCGCGGTGATCTACATCGGCCTCGTCGCGATGGTGCAGGCCGACATGAAGAAGCTGGTCGCGTATTCGTCGATCGCGCACATGGGCTTCGTCACGCTCGGCTTCTTCATCTTCAACCAGCTCGGCGTCGAAGGCGCGATCATCCAGATGATTTCGCACGGCTTCGTGTCGGGCGCGATGTTCCTCTGCATCGGCGTGCTGTACGACCGCGTGCACTCGCGCCAGATCGCCGATTACGGTGGCGTCGTCAACGTGATGCCGAAGTTCGCGGCCTTCGCGATGCTGTTCTCGATGGCCAACTGCGGCCTGCCGGGTACGTCGGGTTTCGTCGGCGAGTTCATGGTGATTCTCGCGGCCGTCCAGTACAACTTCTGGATCGCATTCGGTGCGGCGTTCACGCTGATCCTCGGCGCGGCTTACACGCTGTGGATGTACAAGCGCGTGTACTTCGGTGCGGTCGCGAACGATCACGTTGCCAAGCTGAAGGACATCGGCCGTCGCGAATTCCTGATGCTGGGTGTGCTCGCCGCGTTCACGCTGCTGATGGGCCTGTATCCGAAGCCTTTCACCGACGTGATGCACGTTTCCGTGGAAAACCTCCTCTCCCATGTCGCGCAGTCCAAACTGCCGCTGGCGCAGTAATCGCGAGCGGAGGAACTCAAGATCATGAACGCTCCTATGAATGTCCTGTTGCCTGACGCGCTGGTGATGGCTGCCATCGTCGTCGCATGGCTGAACGACACCTTTACCGGTGCTTCCGGCCGCCGCCTGACCTATCTGATCGCGGTTGTTTCGTCGGTCGTAGCCGGAGTGTGGTTCGCGGTGCAGGCACTCGACCCGCAGCAGTACTACTTCTTCTCGAAGATGGTCGTCGTCGACTCGTTCGCGAGCACGATGAAGGCTGTCGTGTCGTTCGGTTTCGCGGTCTCGCTCGTCTATTCGCGCAAGTACCTCGAAGATCGCGACATGTTCCGCGGTGACGTGTTCCTGCTCGGCATGTTCTCGCTGCTCGGTCAGCTGGTCATGGTGTCGGGCAACAACTTCCTGACGCTGTACCTCGGTCTCGAACTGATGTCGCTGTCGTTGTACGCCGTCATCGCGCTGCGCCGCGATGCCGCGCAGTCGAGCGAAGCCGCGATGAAGTACTACGTGCTGGGCGCGCTCGCGTCGGGCTTCGTGCTGTACGGCATCTCGATGCTCTACGGCGCGACCGGCTCGCTCGAGCTGGGCGAGGTGTACAAGGCGGTTAGCGGCAACACTGACGCAGCCGTGCTGATGTTCGGCGTGGTCTTCATCGTCGCCGGTATCGCGTTCAAGCTCGGCGCCGTGCCGTTCCACATGTGGGTGCCGGACGTCTACCAGGGCGCACCGACCGCGATGACGCTGTTCGTCGGCGGCGGCCCGAAGGTTGCCGCGTTCGCGTGGGGCCTGCGCTTCCTGGTGATGGGCCTGCTGCCGCTCGCACAGAACTGGCAGACCGCGCTCGTGATCCTCGCCGCGCTGTCGCTGATCGTCGGCAACATCACCGGTATCGTCCAGCGCAACATCAAGCGGATGCTCGCGTACTCGGCGATCTCGAACATGGGCTTCGTGCTGCTCGGCCTGCTCGCGGGCATCGTGAAGGGCGACGCGGCGGCACCGGCGAATGCCTACAGCTCGGCGATGTTCTACGCGATCGTCTACCTGATCACGACGCTCGGCTCGTTCGGCGTGGTGATGCTGCTCGCACGCCGCGATTTCGAAGCCGACACGATCGACGACTTCAAGGGCCTCAACAAGCGCAGCCCGGTGTTCGCGTTCGTGATGATGGTCATGATGTTCTCGCTGGCCGGCATCCCGCCGACCGTCGGCTTCTACGCGAAGCTCGCCGTGCTCGAGGCGACCGTCAACGCGGGCCTCACGTGGCTCGCCGTGCTGGCCGTGATCACGTCGCTGTTCGGCGCGTTCTACTACCTGCGCATCGTGAAGCTGATGTACTTCGATGCACCGCAGGATACGACGCCGATCTCGGGCGATTTCTGCAAGCGCACGATCCTCGTGCTGAACGGCCTCGCGGTCGTCGTGCTCGGCCTGATCCCGAGCCCGCTGCTGACGGCTTGCCTGCAGGCAATTCGTCACACGCTGCCGCTGTAATGTCGGCAGCCGGCTGGTTTATCGTGCTGTTGGCGCTCGTCTGCGCCAACCTGCCGTTCCTGAACCAACGCCTCTTCGCCGTCGTGCCGTTCGGCACGGCGAAGAAGAGCGGGTGGGTGCGGATCGGCGAGCTGATCGTGCTGTACTTCATCGTTGGCGCGCTCGGCTTCTGGCTCGAGTCGCGCGCCGGCAACCGCTTCGAACAGGGCTGGCAGTTCTACGCGATCACGTTCAGTCTCTTCATCGTGTTCGCGTTCCCCGGCTTCACGTTCCAGTATCTCGTCAAACGACGCTGACGGCTCCGGCCGTCGCGCTCAATTTTGGAGCCGCCGATGGCCGAACTACCCAATCACGACGCCGCACTGACCGAAACCTGCCTCGAGAGCGAGGCGATTTTCGAAGGCTCGTTCCTCAAGCTCAAGCGCGACACCGTCCGCCTGCCGGATGGCAAGAAAGCCACGCGCGAATACGTCCAGCACCCGGGCGCGGTGATGGTGATCCCGCTGTTCGACGACGGTCGCGTGCTGATGGAAAGCCAGTTTCGCTACCCGATCGGCAAGGTGATGGCCGAGTTCCCGGCCGGCAAGCTCGACCCGAACGAAGGCGCGCTCGCCTGCGCCGTGCGCGAACTGCGCGAGGAAACGGGTTACACGGCACGCGAGTACGTGTTCCTGGCCCGGATTCACCCGATCATTTCCTATTCGACCGAATTCATCGACCTGTACCTCGCGCGTGGGTTGACGGCCGGCGAGCGCAAGCTCGATGAAGGCGAATTCCTCGAGACCTTCACCGCGACGCAGGCCGATCTGCAGGAATGGGTGCGCACGGGCCAGATTTCCGACGTGAAGACAATCATCGGCACGATGTGGCTCGATAAGGTGCTGTCCGGCACGTGGCCGCTCGGGCCGGTCCTGACGCCCTGAGTGCGGCGTCAGCGGCGGGTGGGGCGACGCGTTACAATCCGGTGACGCGACGCCTCCTCGTCGCGCGATCGGTATTTAGCACGATCGTTCACAAAACCGTTTTTTGCGCTACACTCGCCACACGCCCTGATTCAGCATGAAGGTCCTCGATTTACAGTGCCCGCACGGTCATCGGTTCGAAGGCTGGTTCGCTTCCGCCGATGAATTCGAAGCGCAGTTGTCCCGCAAGCTGGTCGAATGTCCGGTGTGCGGAACGACCGAGGTCAACCGTCTGCCGTCGGCGCCGCGCCTGAATCTGTCAGGTGCGACGCAGGCACAGCCGGCTGATCCGCGCGCAATGCAGGCGCAGGTGATGCGTGCGCTGCGCGAGGTGCTGGAGAAAACCGAGAATGTGGGCGAGCGCTTCGCCGAGGAAGCGCGGCGCATCCATTACAACGAGGCGCCGGCACGCAGCATTCGTGGCGTCACGACGCCCGAAGATGCGCAATCCCTGGCCGAAGAAGGCATCGAAGTGATGCCGCTGCCGATTCCTGCCGCGCTGAAAGAACCGCTGCAATAAGGTGTGCAGTGAGTCCTTGCCGCGCCGGACGGCTGCGGCAAGCCTTGCATGGGACCAGAGTCAGTGCTGACGCACCAACTCCGGTCGACCGCGAAGCATGGGACCGGAGTAAGCGTTAAAGCACCAACTCTGGTCGACCGCGAAGCATGGGACCAGAGTAAGCGCTAAAGCGCCAACTCTGGTCGACAGGAGACACTGCGCATGGATCTGGATTATTCCCCCGCCGACGACGCGTTCCGCGTCGACGTCCGCGCCTGGCTCGAGGCCAACCTGCCTCACGCACTGCGCGCCAAAGTTCTCGATCACAAACGACTCGACCGCGAGGATTTCGCGAGCTGGCACCGGCTTCTCGGCCAGCGCGGCTGGTCCGCGCCCGCCTGGCCCGTCGAATATGGCGGCCCTGGCTGGAACGCGACGCAACGGCACATCTGGGATGAGGAGTGTGCGCGGATCGGTGCGCCGACCGTGCTGCCGTTCGGCGTGTCGATGGTTGCGCCGGTGTTGATGAAATACGGCAGCGAAGCGCAGAAACGGCATTACCTGCCGCGCATTCTCGACGGCTCGGACTGGTGGTGCCAGGGCTACTCGGAGCCGGGTTCGGGATCCGACCTCGCATCGTTGCGCACGCGCGCCGAGCGCCGCGGCGATCACTACGTCGTCAATGGCCAGAAGACCTGGACGACGCTCGGCCAGTACGCCGACATGATGTTCTGCCTCGTGCGCACCGATCCGGCCGCGAAGAAACAGGAGGGCATCTCGTTCCTGTTGATCGACATGAAGACGCCCGGCATCACGGTGCGCCCGATCGTCATGCTCGACGAGGACCACGAGGTCAACGAGGTGTTCTTCGAGGACGTGAAGGTGCCGGTCGAGAATCTCGTCGGCGACGAGAATCGCGGCTGGACCTACGCGAAATACCTGCTTGGCCATGAGCGCACCGGCATTGCGCGCGTTGGCGCGTCGAAGCGCGAGCTTGCGTTCCTGAAGCGCGTGGCGTCGAACCAGCGCAAGAACGGCAAGCCGTTGCTCGCCGATCCCGTGTTCGCCGCAAAGGTCGCGGCGCTCGAGGTCGAGCTGATGGCGCTCGAAGTGACGGTGCTGCGCGTCGTCAGCCGCGAGACGAGCGGGAAGGGGCCGGGCCCCGAGGCGTCCATGCTGAAGATCAAGGGCACGGAAGTGCAGCAGGCGCTCACCGAGCTGATGGTCGACGCGATCGGCCCGCTCGCCGCACCGTTCGACATTCCGTTCCTCGAAGGCCAGCGCGAGCACAGCATCGCGGGCGACGACGATGCGGCGCCGCTGGCCGCGTACTACTTCAACTACCGGAAGACGTCGATCTACGGTGGTTCGAACGAGATCCAGAAGAACATCATCGCGCAGATGATTCTGGGGCTGTGATCAGGGAACGGAGACAACCATGGATTTCAGCTTTACTGATGAGCAGCAGCAGTTCGCCGACGCGTTGCGCCGTTATCTCGGCGAGCAATACGGCTTCGAAGCCCGCCAGGCAATCGTGCGCAGCGACGCGGGCGTGTCGGACAAGCAATGGAGCGCGTTCGCCGAACTGGGGTTGACCGCGCTGCCCGTGCCGGACGCACAGGGCGGCTTCGGCGGCGGCCCGGTCGACATGCTGGTCGTGATGCAGGAGCTCGGCCGTGCGCTCGTGATCGAGCCGTACTGGGCAACGGCGGTGGGCGTCGAGGCGCTGCGCATCGCCGGCTCCGGCGCCGGTGACGATGCCGCGCTGCTGGAGGCGGTCGCACAGGGGCAGAAACGTGTGGCGGTCGCGTTCCACGAGCCGCATGCGCGCTACGACCTGTTCGAACTCGACACGCATGCGCGCGAGCAGGGCGGCGCGTACCGGCTGACCGGCACGAAGTCGGTTGTTCAGCACGGCGCACAGGCGCATGCCTGGATCGTGCCTGCGCGCGTCGACAGCGGCGGCATCGGCCTCTTCGTCGTCGAACGGGATGCAGCGAATGCGAAGGTGGTCGACTACCGGACGATCGACGGCCAGCGTGCTGCGACGCTCGGCTTCAATGAAACGCCGGCGCGACTGCTGACGGGCGGTGCGCGCGATGCCGCAGCCCTCGAGCAAGTTGCCGATTACGCGACGTTCCTGTTGTGCGCGGAAGCGGTCGGCGCACTCGACGAACTGAATCGCGCCACGGTCGAATACACGAAGACGCGCGAACAGTTCGGCGTGCCGATCGCGCGTTTCCAGGCGCTGCAGCACCGGATGGTCGACATGCTGATCCATGCCGAACAGGCACGTTCGCTGACCTACCTGGCTGCCGTACGTTACGCGAGCGGCGATGCCGACGCGCGGCGCAAGGCCGTGTCGGCCGCGAAAGCGCGTGTCGGCGCCGCCGCGCGCTTCGTCGGCCAGCAGGCCGTTCAACTGCATGGCGGCATGGGCGTGACCAACGAGGTCGCCGCTGCGCACCTGTTCAAGCGGCTGTCGATCATCGAGACGACGCTCGGCGATACCGATCATCATCTTGCGCGCATCGCGGCGCTGCCCGATTTCGCGCAGGCCGACGCGGCATGACGGCGACGCGCGAGCGCGCCAGACAAGGAGACACCTAGTGGGCATCAGTTACGAAGACCTGGTGGTCGGCAGCACCACCGAAGTGGGCCGTTACACGTTCGAACCCGACGACATCAAGGCGTTCGCGCAACGCTACGACCCGCAGCCGTTCCATCTCGACGAAGAGGCCGGGAAGGCATCGCATTTCGGCGGGCTCGTCGCGAGCGGCTGGCACACGTGTTCGGTGTTCATGAGCCTGCTCATCAAGAAGCTCGGCCAGGACTCGACCAGCATGGGCTCGCCGGGTATCGACTCGATCCGCTGGCTCAAGCCGGTGAGGGCAGGCGACACGATCACGATGTACCAGAAGGTCCACGACAAGCGCGTGTCGGAGAGCAAGCCCGATCGCGGCATCGTATCGACGGAGTGGGTCGGCGTGAACGTCGCCGGCGAGACGGTGATCACCGTGCATACCAAGGTGATCTTCGGGCTGCGTCATCCGGGAGGCACGCACGCATGACCGACGTGACCTTGCCGCTGATCGCATCGGCACAAGCGTTGCAGGCGCGTGTCGGCGCGGAGCCGCTCGCGAGCGGCTGGATCGCGATCGACCAGCATCGCGTCGACGGTTTTGCCGACGCGACCGGTGATCATCAATGGATTCACGTCGATCCCGAGCGCGCGCGCCGCGAGTCGCCGTTCGGCGGGCCGATCGCACACGGGTTCCTGACGCTGTCGTTGATTCCTGCGTTGATGACCGACGCGATGCGTTTCGAGCAGAAGATGGGCGTGAACTACGGACTGAACCGTGTGCGATTCCTGAAGCCGGTGCCGGTCGGCGCGCGTGTGCGTGCGCTGTTTGCGGTAAAGGAAACCGCCGAGGCCGCGCGGGACGGTGTGCAGGTGACGTGGTCGGTGACGATGCAGGTCGAGCGTCCCGATGCGCCGCTGCCGGTTTGCGCGGCGGAATTCATCACGCTTCATTACTTCTGAAGCGGGGAGCGGCATGCATGGATGCCGCTCCGTCCGTCACTTGAGCGTCAGTGCTTCGCGTATTGCGTCGCGCCGAACAGCACCTCGCGTGCCTTGTCGTCCTGCAGCGCCTTGCGCATCGACGCGAGCACTTCGACTCCGCGCTGCACGGCCGGTCGTGCAGCGATCGTCTCGTACCAGCGCTTCACGTTCGGCAATTCGTCGAGCACGATGCCCTGGTTCTGCCACGAGCGCGTCCACGGGAACGTCGCAATGTCCGCGATCGTGTACGCATCGCCCGCGAGATATTCGGATTCGCCGAGACGCTTGTCCATCACGTTGTACAGGCGCTTTGCCTCGTTCGTGTAGCGGTTGACTGCATACTCGATCTTCTCCGGCGCATACAGGCGGAAGTGGTGCGCTTGCCCGAGCATCGGGCCGACACCGCCCATCTGGAACATCAGCCATTCGAGCGTCGCATAGCGTGCGGCCGGATCGGTCGGCAGGAACTTGCCGGTCTTCTCCGCGAGGTAGATCAGGATCGCGCCCGATTCGAACAGCGAGATCGGCTTGCCGCCGGGGCCTTCCGGATCGACGATCGCGGGGATCTTGTTGTTCGGGCTGATCTTCAGGAATTCCGGCTTGAACTGGTCGCCTGCGCCGATATCGACCGGATGGGCACGATAGGCGAGGCCCGTTTCCTCGAGCATGATGTGCACCTTGTGGCCGTTCGGGGTCGCCCAGCTATAGACGTCGATCATCGTGAACTCCTTTGTTGCATGCGCGAAAACGGCGCCGGCAGCGCCGCGACAGGCGGTCATTAGAGCATGGATCGATACGGGCTGCTGGCGACGGAAATGTGCATGCCGATGCGTGCGCGCAGGCGTGCAAGTGATCGTCGATGAGGTCGCACGCAGCGCTTCCGGGCAGACGCGTTCTGGCAGTTCGAAAGCCGGTGCTGCGGATCAGCGCTTGTAGCGGGGCTGGCGTTTCTCGAGAAATGCGGTGATGCCTTCGAGCCCGTCGGCATGATGCAGCGACGCGACGAAATGATCGCGTTCGGTGCCGAGATGCGTGTCGAGCGGTTGCATCGTTGCGTCGTCGAGCAGCGACTTGATGCGCGTGAGCGCGTTCGGCGAGATGCCGGCGAGCGCATCGGCCCATGCCAGCGCGTCGGTCAGCGCCGCGCCCGGCACGGCGAGCCGGTTGACGACACCGAGCGTGTGCAGACGTTCGGCTGCGACGGGTTTGCCTTCGAACAGGATCTCGGCCGCGATCGCGCGCGGCAATGCGCGGGCGAGGAACCACGAACCGCCTCCGTCGGGAGTCAGGCCGACACGCGCGTACGACATCACGAACTTCGCATCGTGCGCGGCGACGATCAGGTCGCACGCGAGCGCGAGCGAGAAGCCCGCACCGGCCGCGGCGCCTTCGACCGCCGCGATCACCGGCTTCGTCGAAGCGTGGATCGCCGTGACCCATGCGGCGAGCTGGTCGATGCTGTCGGCCTGATAGGACGGATCCTTCGAGCGGTTGTCGAGCAGCCGGTTCAGGTTGCCGCCCGCGCAGAAAAAGCGATCGGCGCCGGTGAGCACGACGGCGCGAATCCCGGGATCGCGTTCGGCGGTGGCGAGCGCCTCGATGCCGGCCGCGTACATGTCGGGATGCAGCGCATTGCGTGCGCCGGGATTGGATAGCGTGAGGACGAGCGTCGAGTCGCTCTCGGGCGGACGCGAGGCCAGCAGTTCAGCACTCATGCGAGCGTGTCTCCATCGGATGGCGGGGCTGCGGCGCCGCGCGCGTAGCACGCTGATGCGGCCGATGCCGTAGCGGATGTAATGTTGTCATGACGAACGCAATACTTGCTTTAGACTAGCACGAACGTGCTTTTCAGCGCGACGAATCCCGAGGCGGCCGGCACCGTTGCGGCCGCGTTCCAGCAACGAAGGAGACTCCGATGCTACAGCTGTGCGGTATTCCGTTGTCCAACTATTACAACAAGGTGAAGTTCGTCCTGCTCGAGCACGACATTCCGTTCGAAGAGTCGGTGTGCGGATTGCCGATCAGCGATCCGGCCCAGCTCGCCGATTCGCCGCTCGGCAAGATTCCGTTCCTGAAGACCGAAGAAGGCGCATTGTTCGAGTCGCAGGTGATCATCGAATACCTGGCGGCGCGCTATCCCGAGAAAGGCATTTTCCCGGCGAGCCCGTTTGCGGCCGCGAAAGTGCGCGAACTGGTCGAGACGCTCGAGCTGTATCTCGAATGGGTGGCGCGCGAGGTCTATACGGAAGCGTTTTTCGGCGGCAAGGTCAGCGACGGAATGAAGGCGCACGTCGAGAAGCGCCTGCCGCGCGCGATCGATGCGTTCAAGCAGTTGACGCAGTTTTCGCCGTATGTGCTCGGCGAGTCGTTCGGCCTCGCCGACATCGCCGCATGGGTCCATCTGCCGGTCATCGGGATGGCGACGAAGGCCATATTCGGACGCGATTTCCTGCTCGACGCCGGTATCGACTGGAAGGCGCACGCGAAGACGGTCGGCGAGCGTCCGGCCGCGCAGCGCGTGGCAACCGAGCGCAAGGCGTATATCGAAGCGACGAGCGTCGCTCGTTCGTAAGCGCGGTTCCTGCAGGGCGGCGTACGGCCGCCCGTGCGGGACTTACAGGCGTGCGAGCCGTTCGAGCGCGGCCGCGAGCGTGCTTTCCTGCTTGGCGAAGCAGAATCGGACGACGCCCGATTCGTGCGGCTCGTGATAGAACGCCGACACCGGAATGGCGGCCACGCCGATCTCCGACGTGAGCCACTTCGAGAATTCCGCTTCAGGCAGGTCGCTGATCGCCGAATAATCGACGCACTGGAAGTAGGTGCCCGTGCAGGGCAGCAGCTTGAAGCGTGTGTGCTCGAGGCCGGCCCGGAAGAAGTCGCGCTTCTTCTGGTAGAAGTCGGCAAGCGTCAGGTACGGCGCCGGGTCGCGCAGGTAGTCGGCGAGCCCGATCTGCATCGGCGTGTTCACCGTGAACACGTTGAACTGGTGGACCTTGCGGAATTCCGCGGTCAGCGCGGCAGGGGCTGCGACATAGCCGACCTTCCAGCCCGTCACGTGATAGGTCTTGCCGAAGCTCGACACGATGAAGCTGCGCGCGGCGAGTTCCGGATAGCGCGCGACGCTCTCGTGGCGCGCACCGTCATAGACCATGTGCTCGTAGACCTCGTCGGACAGGATCAGCACGTTGGTGCCACGCACGATTTCTTCGAGCTTGCGCATGTCCGCCTCGCGCCACACCGTACCCGTCGGGTTGTGCGGCGTGTTGATCAGGATCATGCGCGTTTTCGGCGTGATTGCGGCCGCCAAGCGGTCGAACGGAATCGCGTAGTCGGGCGCTTCCAGCGTGACGAACACGGGCTTGCCGCCTGCGAGTTCGATCGACGGCAGGTAGCTGTCGTAGGTCGGTTCGACGACGATCACTTCATCACCCGGATGCACCGTGCACAGGATCGCCGTCAGCAGCGCCTGCGTCGCGCCGGCCGTTACGGTGATTTCGGTCGCCGGATCGTAACGCCGGCCGTAGACCTGCGCGATCTTGTCTGCGATCGCATCGCGCAGCGGCGCGACACCGGCCATCGGCGGATACTGGTTGTGCCCGTTGCGCATCGCGGCGGCAACCGCATCGACGATGCGCGGATCGCAGTCGAAATCCGGAAAGCCCTGGCCGAGGTTCACGGCGCCTTTTTCTGCGGCAAGCGCGCTCATGACCGTGAAGATCGTCGTGCCGACGTTCGGCAGGCGCGAAGGGAAAACGGGAGTCGTGGGCATGTCTGAAGGAGCGTTCATCGATACGGTCGAAATCGGGTGGTGTTGCGTGCGTCAAGCCGGCGTGGCGTCGAGCGCGCAGGCTTCGGCAAAGGGGGCAGGTTGCGCGATCCGGAAGCCGAAGTCGCGTGCGGTGCGCTTCGCAAGCTTCAGCAGCGCGCGGTCTTTCGACACGAGCCACTCGGCCTGGGCGGCGCGGGCGAGTTCAAGAAACTTCTGGTCGTCGCGGTCCTTGCACTTCGGCAGCGGCGGCGCGTCGGCGTCGACGGCCGGCGGCTCGACGAGGCTCGCCAGGCGGGCGACGGTCGCGAGCGCAGCCGCCTTGTCGACAGCGCGCGCCTGGAACTGCGGATAATCGAGCACATACTCGAGTTCGGTCAGGCAGCGGCCGTCGATCACGGCGGCAAGCGTGCCGCGTTCGAGCGCGGCCCGGATCGGGCGCGTAGCAGGGTCGTCGAATACGAGGATGTCGATCCAGACGTTCGAGTCGAGCACGACGCGATGCGCGGCATGCGGGGCGAGAGAGCGGGTCATTCGTTACAATCGGTGGTTTTCGTCTGACCGCAAGGCACGGCGTGCCAGCGAGCCTCTATGATAATCGTTCTCTCTCCAGCCAAATCCCTCGACTACGATACGCCCGCGCACGTCCAGTCTTACACGGAGCCTGCATTCGTCGACGACGCGTCCGAACTGATCGACGGCCTGCGCAAGCTTTCGCCGCAGGACATCGCGACGCTGATGGATATCTCCGATCCGCTCGCGCGCCTGAATTTCCAGCGCTACGCGGACTGGTCGCCGACCTTTACGCCGGCCAACGCGAAGCAGGCCGTGCTCGCGTTCAACGGCGACGTATATGAAGGATTCGACGCCAAATCGCTGTCGTCCGCCGATCTCGACTACGCGCAGCAGCACGTGCGCGTGCTGTCGGGGCTGTACGGGCTGTTGCGTCCGCTCGATCTGCTGCAGCCGTACCGTCTCGAGATGGGTACGCGCTTCGCGAACGCGCGCGGCAAGGATCTGTACGCGTTCTGGGGCGATCGCATCACGCGTGCGCTGAACGAACAGCTCGAAACCCGCAGCGGCTCGGCGCGCGTGCTGGTCAACTGCGCGTCGACCGAATACTTCAAGTCGGTCAAGCCGAAACTGCTGGCCGCGCCCGTCATCACGCCGGTGTTCGAGGACTGGAAGGGCGGCCGCTACAAGATCATCAGCTTCCACGCGAAGCGTGCGCGCGGCCTGATGGCGCGTTTTATCGTCGAGAACCGTATTACCGACCCGAAGGCGCTGAAGGATTTCGCGACGGAAGGCTATGCGTTCGATGCGGCTGCGTCGAACGACTCGACTTACGTATATCGCCGGCGAGTCGGCGAGTGACCCAGCCGGCCGTTCACGAGACGGCTGGCGCATGCATGAGGCCGGGCAAGCGCTACACCGCCTGTTCCGGTCGACCAAGGAGAGACAGATGGCCGTTTCGATCACCAGCAATTTCGACGCAGGCGCAATCGACGTCGTGTCGTGCGACAGTCCCGATGCGATTCGGCTGCGCGTGCGCGGCGACAACCGCTCGGAATTCGCGCAATGGTTCTACTACCGCTTGACGGGCGCGCGCGGCGAGCGCTGCGTGATGACGTTCGAGAATGCCGCCGAATGCGCGTATCCGTCGGGCTGGCGCAATTACAGCGCGGTGGCGAGCTATGACCGGGTCGACTGGTTCCGCGTGCCGACGACGTTCGACGGCAAGTCGATGACCATCGACCATACGCCGGAATTCGACAACATCTACTACGCGTATTTCGAACCGTACTCGGAAGAGCGTCACGCGGCATTTCTCGGCGCGGTCCAGCAGTTGCCGCAGGCGAGCGTTGTCGAACTCGGTCGCACGGTCGAAGGTCGTCCGATGTCGCTGCTGACGCTCGGTACGCCGGAAGCCGACGGCGCGCCGAAGAAGAAGGTGTGGATCATCGCGCGCCAGCATCCCGGCGAGTCGATGGCCGAATGGTTCATCGAAGGCCTCGTCAAGCGGCTGGCCGGATGGGGTGACTGGGCCGGTGATCCGGTCGCGCGCAAGCTCTACGATCGCGTGACGTTCCACATCGTCCCGAACATGAACCCGGACGGCAGCGTGCATGGCAACCTGCGCACCAATGCGGCGGGCGCGAACCTTAACCGCGAGTGGATGGCACCCGATGCCGAGCGCAGCCCCGAGGTGCTGGCCGTGCGCGATGCGATCCATGCGATCGGCTGCGACATGTTCTTCGACATTCACGGGGACGAGGATCTGCCGTACGTGTTCGTTGCCGGGTCGGAGATGCTGCCGAGCTTTACCGAGCAGCAAGGCAAGGAGCAGACCGCATTCATCGAGGCCTTCAAGGTTGCGAGCCCCGACTTCCAGACCGAGCACGGCTATGCGGCGAGCAAATACAAGGAGGACGCGCTCAAGCTCGCATCGAAGTACATCGGCCACCAGTTCGGCTGCCTGTCGCTGACGCTCGAGATGCCGTTCAAGGACAACGCGAACCTGCCCGACGAACGCGTCGGCTGGAACGGTGAGAGAAGCGCGGCGCTTGGCGCGGCGATGCTGGCGGCGATCCTGGTGCACGTCGACACGTTCGCGTAAGCGTAGCGTCGCCGTATGAAAAAAAGCCGGGGCATCTCAGGATGCCCCGGCTTTTTTGCTTCTGTCGAAGTCGCTTCGTCGTATCAGGACTTCTTCGCAGTCTTCTTCACGACCTTCTTCTGGCCGCTCGACTTTTTCGTTGCGACGGCTTTCTTGCTGCCGGTGCGGCCCGATGCCTTTGCCTTCACCTTGCCTCGGTGCGACTTGCCCTTGAATTTCTTCGTCGAGGACGTGGAGCGCTCGACGCGCGGCTTCAGCGGCGGAACCGGATCGTTCCAGCTGAACGCGAGCATTTGCTGACCGACATAGCCGCATCGGAATTTCAGCGGCGTCGGGTCGCTGCCGTCGCTGTGGATGCCGAGTCCGTCGACAGTGACGATGTTGTCGACCTTCACGCGCTGCTTGCCCTGGTCGAACGAGTCGTTCCATGGCGTGATTGTCGCGTTGCCGCTGTCGAATGCGTTCGGCGCGAAGTCGACGCGGTCGAATGCCGACGACGTGCTGGCGATGAAGCTGCCATGCGCCGCACAATCGGCGGCGAGCGGGTCGGCGTGCATTTCGTTGACGAATTTGTTGATCAGTTCGGAGCGCTGGTCGAGCAGATCGGCGAATGCCGGTGTCGGAAGCGCAAGCGACAGGCCCGCAATACAGGCTGCCAGCTTGCCGAGCGCCCGGAAAATCCGGAGCGACGCAGGAGAGCTGTCCATCTGGTTATTGGTGAGGAGCGAATGAGACATCGGGCACGTATAGATGCCCGATGAAGAACCGGAGTTCAATCTTAGCGTAAAAAAGTTGTGCGGCAGTAGATGTCGCATTCTGCCGCACCGCGCGAGATGCTGCCGGAACGGGATGACGGCGCCGCCGCCAGAGGACAATTCAGGCGCGCGGGCCGCCGAGGCGATAGCGCCGGACGTCGAAGGTCGTGACCCAGGCAGGGCGATAGACGGCGATGAGTGCCGTCGCCATGCCGGTGAACCACGCTTCGCCGAGTGCGAGCAGCGCAGTGTTCAGTAGATAGCCGGCCGGAATCACGACTGGCACGCCGTCCGCGAGCGCGAGCTGGACCCCGGCCGCGGCAGTGGCGACCGCGATGATCGCGACGGCCGGCGACAGGAATCCCTGGCCGGTGATGAACGACGCGAGATTGTGCGGCAACCATGCGAGTGCGGCGCGCTGCAGCAATGCCGACACGGCGACCGGCAGCGCGCCGTAGATCAGATAGGTCAGGCCAATGCCCTGCCAAGGCGCGTCGAAGATGATCGCGGCAACCGCCGTGATGGCGCCCATCGCGATCAGTGCGAGTGTCCAGTCGAACAGGGTGACGAGCAGCGTCGCGCCAAGCAGATGCATGACGATGCCATCTTCGAGCCACGCATTCGAGGCCCAGAGGACCGCAATGGCGGTGACGAGCGCGAGCCACACGTGCTGGAGCGTGGCGTCTTGCAGGCGAACGAAGGGACGATTCCAGATCGCGAGCGCGAGCAAGGCCACGGCGGCGATCCAGCCACCGATGCCAACCCAGAGCGGAAGCGGTGTGAAAAGAAAACCCATGCGTTCATATTACTCGTTGAGCATCAAAGGTGGGAATTCGCACACGCCGACCGTCGCAATATCGAGACTGTTTGGCTAGCGTTCGCGCCGGAACCGCGCGGGTGGCTCGGCGGCGATCGGCAGCTCCTGCGCGCTGTCGGTCGAGGCTGGCAACGGGTATGGGCGATCATTCCGTTGCGTACGCAGCGGAACCGGGCCGTGTTCGCCGATGGGCGGCTTGCGCGTGCGGTTGCGGTTCGCCAGCAGCACCTCGAGGTGGGGCGACAGCCAGCCGTTGTAGATCGCGACCGCGGCGGCGCGGTTGGCGGCACCGAGCTGCTGGAAGATGCTGGCGAGGTGGATCTTGACGGTGCCTTCGCTGATGCCGAGCGTACGGGCGATCATCTTGTTGGTGCTGCCCATGTGAACGAAGCGCATGATCTGCGCTTGTCGCGGCGACAAGAGGCCGCTCGGCGGCCGGCGGGGAAGCGACCCGGCGAGTGTCTGGAAATGGGCATCGTAACGCGCCGCAGCAGCGGACGGCAGCAGTCGGAGCGCGATCGGCGGGATGTAGTGCCCGCCCAGCAGCACGATCTCGAGCGCACGCACGATCAGGTGCGGCCGCGTGGAATGCGGGATCACGCCGGCGACACCATAGTTGAAGAAGCGCTGGATGGCCTCCGGCGACGTTTCGTCGACCAGGACGGCGACGGGTGTCGGCGAGCACGCGCTGCAGAGCGCCTGAAGCTCGCTGAGTCGGCCGACGTCGAGCCAGTCGATCGCGACGAGGTCGAAACGCTGGTTGCGCAGCAGCCTGCGCGCCTGGAAACTGTCGGACGCATCATTGATGCTGGCGTGACGGTCGATCTGTCGCAACAGGGCCTTCAGTCCGTCACGCCGCTCGGCGTCTGAATTAAGCATCAGGAACCGCATATTCAACCTCCGTAATGTGAGCCATTGATCTGCCGTCTGGCATGCCTTGGGTCTGATGATGACAAAGACCTTACACGATGTCTGCTTGGCTGAAAGGCTTAGGAAAAGTATGAAATTTCGGACGGCGGGATGGCGGACAAGAAAAAAGCCGCTCCGGCGGGAACCGTGAGCGGCTTCGGACGAGCAGGCCGTCAACGCCTGCTGTGCGGGTCAGTGGAAGTGCGGCTGGGCGGGTGACGCGTCTTCCGGCATTTCCGCGTGGACGATTTCGCCGAGCGGATCTGCGTAAAGCGGCACGCCGCAGTCATCACAGTATTCAGGTTCGAAGCGGCCCGCGTGCCGCCGGACGTCGGTTACGCCGCATTCCTTCAGCAGGCTCACGATTTCCTCGAGCGGCCCGTCGATCGGTGCTTCGCCTTCGAGCGTCGCGCTGTCGATCGACACGTCGCCGTTTTCACGGCCGTAGAGCGGCCATACGACGCCGTAGATTACGTCGTTGCTGGCACGCCGCGTGAAGCCGACACGATACTCGTCGATACGGCGTTCGCCGAAGCCGGCGACCACCGCGCGCAGTTCTTGCGGTGCCGCACCAAGTGTGTCGAAAAGATAACGAATGGCGGTTCTCACCGTATGCGGACGCACGCGTTCGTCCGCATCCCGGCAGGCCGAATAGTACGCGTCCGGAAGCAGGCATTCGAATTCGCAGCCGGGCAGGGCGATCGACAGGTTCGGGCCGCCCTGGGCCGTCCATTGCTCGAGGCACTGGCCACGTTCGATCCGGCTGCCGTTTTCTTCCTCCTGCCAGCGGAACAGCGCTGCGCCGGCGGGCGCGGCGACGACGGCGAGCAGGAAGCGCGGGTCGGCCAGGATCGGCGAGGTTTCAGGCAGGTCGCCGAAGCTGAGCTTGGGTGTGTGCTGGGTGATCGCTGCATGCGCGAGTTGCTGGGCCAGCCGGTAGGTCTCGACGTGATGTCGCGGCAACTGGTCGATGCTGTAGAGGAACGGGGCAAGCCCGACGAGGGTGCCGTTCGCAAGGACGTGAGCCTGCAGGTGCGTTCGCAGCGCGTCGGCAACGTCACCCTTGAGCGGGCCCGACGGAATCATGTAGCGCGTCCATGCGAGAACCGGGATGGCGACCAGCAGCGCGTCGAACGGTTGCCCGTCGTGCTCGATCACCATCGACTCGCTGTGCGTCTCGGCCATGTCGGCGAGCGCACCATAGGCGTCAGGATGATTCTGTTGAAGATGGTCGAGCGCTGCGTCGAGCGTGGTCTGGTTGCCGTTGCGGACAATCTTGGCGAGCAGCGCGTCGAGCTTCGCTTCCCAGAAGCGATCCTCGATGCGGCTGCCCGAGGCGAAGAGCGCAAGCGACAGACCGACAAGTTTGTCGGCATCGGGGGGGAGGCGTTTGGCGATTCGCTGGCGCATATTAAAGACGTATATAGAAAGAGGCGAAGAACCTCACATTCTAGTCCGTTCTTTGCACCATAAGCGGTCTCGTGCCGAGGCATGGCAGACCGGCCGAATTGCGGCTTTTGTAAAAAAGTTGCTTCAAACCCCTTGCGCAGTTCGAAGAGCGTGCCTACAATCACGCCTCTTTCGCGCTAACGGAAACGCGGTGCGGGAGAGGGAAGCAGGGTTGGCGGTGTGCTGCAGTCTGGAGCGCGCAACTGGCCTGGAAGTTGAGCCCCGCAGTCGCAACGATGGTGTAAAAAAGTTGTTGACGATCTGCGAAACACGGTTCATAATCTCGCTTCTCTGCTGCTGAAAACGCAGCGCTGCTGAGAAACGCGAAGTTCCTCGCAGAATGCTCTTTAAAAATTAACAGCCGATAAGTGTGGGCGCTTGATGGCAGCGAGCTGATCCTTGGATCAGATAGCGAAAGTATCAAGAGTCTCACGCTAAAGTAAGTCAGGTTTATGAAGTGATTCATATTCCTGTCAGCTTTGAGTGAGCGACCGGTTCTTAACTGAACCGAAAACAGTAACAGGTTTAAACTGAAGAGTTTGATCCTGGCTCAGATTGAAC
>NZ_JAAOXM010000006.1 GCF_011605345.1 Burkholderia sp. D-99 | reverse complement strand
TCCCATCCCGAACAGGACCGTGAAACGACTCTACGCCGATGATAGTGCGGATTCCCGTGTGAAAGTAGGTAATCGTCAGGCTCCCTAAGCCAGAAACCCCCGCCCGAAAGGCGGGGGTTTTTGCATTGGCGCGACGGAAATGTATGTGCGTTGGGGGAAGCGCGCTCCATCCATCACGTCTCCCGGGCTCGCACGCCAGATCACTCACTTGCCATCCCGCAGTCAATCCTTCCCCGAAACGAAACCACGCGATTTGATACGATCGAAGTGCCGTCGACGATTGCACTCGTCGACGCTCATGTTCGAAACCAGGGCTTGATGGAGAGGGCGGGAATGAATATCGGCGACGCGTCGCGCGAATCCGGGGTCAGCGCAAAAATGATCCGGTACTACGAACAGGTTGGCCTGCTTGCGCCGAGCAAACGTACCGACGCCGGCTACCGGATCTACGGCGCGGACGAAATCCATATCCTGCGCTTCATCCGTCAGGCACGACGCCTTGGCTTTCTCGTCGAGGACATCCGCAAACTGCTGATGCTCTGGCAGGATCGTTCCCGCGCGAGCGCCGAAGTGAAATCGATTGCGCTCGAGCACGTGGCCGAACTCGACAAGCGCATCGCGGAGCTGAGCGACATGCGTGACACGCTGGCCGATCTCGCTGCGCACTGTCATGGTGACGGGCGGCCCGAATGCCCGATTTTGGCGCGTCTGTCCGACCCCGTCGGCGAACCAAATTAGTGCGCATCCTCGAGGCCCGAAATGGGCCTAGATTATATTTCCTTAAAAATCAATGAGTTGCGTTGAATCCACGGCCGGCTATTCCGAATTGGAATGGCTTCCATGCAAGTATTTCACTGGCATCTTGGTGCGCCATCGCTATAATTCGGGATAACCCTATACGGGAAATCCCTGAATCTCGATTCGCCAGGGGTCCCCCCTTCCTTGGAGAATGTCATGATCGCCTACATCGTCGAAAAGCTGAGCAACTGGTTCGAATCCGCAGAACGTGAACGCCGTGAGGCTTACCTCGCCACGTCGTCGGACATCGTCCAGCTCGAAAGCCGCATTCGCTCGCTCGAAACCAACGGCTACTCGCTGTAATCGGAGTCACCGTCAGGTGCCATGTGGCACCGAACGATAAGCAAGCCCCGTATTGACGGGGCTTTGTTTTTTTGTGCGCCGGATCTGGCGCAATCGTCAGTGCAGCGCTATGGTATGGACCTGCTTTTCATCCTGAAGGACACAATCATGCGTTTGCGTCTCGATGTGCGTCGCAGTGCCCGCGCGCGTCTCGTTCTCGGCGCGGTCGTGCTTGTCCATGGACTCGCGGCGGCTGCCGCGACATCGTCCAAGCCGTTGATTCTCGATACGCAACGCGGCATCCAGGATGGCAAGGGCGGGTTGGTGCTGCAGACGGCACCGTTGTCTTCCGAGCCGATCGTCGAGCCGGCAGGCATGCGGGCTCCGGCCGGGCAGGCGCCGAACACGTCGGTTCCGCTGTTCGTCGCGCCGTATATCAATGTCCCCGCGTGGGGTGGACAGCCAGCCAACCAGCCAAGGCTCGCACCCCGACCGCAGCCGTAACGCGCGGCCGCCCGGTCAGTTTCCGCGGTGCTCGATCTGGCAGCGGGCGCCGCTATCCTGTCCCAGCATTTCGACCAGATAGGGCAGTGCCTCGTTCATGCTCTGGGCGAGGGTATACGGCGGATTCAGAATGAACATTCCGCTGCCGTAGAGACCCAGTCCGTCAGTCGGCGGATTCGACACCGTCAGTGTCAGGTGCAGCCAGTTGTTCGGTTGCAGGCGTTTCAACTGCTCGGGAAAGCGCTGCGATTCCGTCCGGGTCACCTGCGGGTACCAGACCGCATAGCAGCCCGTCGCGAAACGCTTCAGGCACTCCGTCACGCAAGTCACCGTGCGCGCGTAATCCTTCTTGTCCTCGTAGGACGGGTCGATCAGTACGAGTGCGCGTCGCGGCGGCGGCGGCAGCAGTGCCTTGACGCCTTCGAAGCCGTCTCCGGCAAAGATCATCGCGCGTCGCCCCGCATCGCGGAAATTGTGGCGCAGCACGTCGATTTCCGTCGTGTGCATTTCGAACAGTCGCATGCGGTCCTGCTCGCGCATCGATCGCCATGCGATGTACGGGGAGCCCGGGTAGAAGCGCAGTTCACCATCGTCGTTCAGTGCGCGGACTTCATCCACATAGTCGCCCAGGGCTTCCGGCAGGTTCTTTTCGTTCCATAGCCGGCCGATGCCGGTGTCGAATTCTGACGTCTTTGCTGCGTATCCGTCGCGCAGCGAATACACGCCGGCACCTGCATGCGTATCGATGTACCAGTACGACTTGTCTTTCTTGTTCAGGTAGCGCAGCAGCTGGACGACGACGGCGTGCTTGAGCACGTCCGCGTGGTTGCCTGCGTGAAAACCGTGACGATAACTGAGCATGGCGGGCTGCCTGAAACGAAAGGTGAATCGATGAAAGCGGTCGATCGTGCGCGGCCGTCAGGCCGGGCGCCGATGCGGGCCGCGTATTGTACGCGAGTGGCCGAGCATCGCCTTATTCATACGCATCGCCTACCACCTCCTCGATACGTTGCTTCACGTCCGGTGTCAGCTTCGTGGCAACGTCGAGCGCGCGCATGTTGTCGCCGATCTGCTCGATCCGCGACGCGCCGGTGATGACCGAGCTCACGTGCGGATTCGCGAGCACCCACGCGATCGCGAGCTGGCCGGTGCTGCAGCCGAGCTCTGCAGCAATTTCGCCGAGCCGTTCGACGATGTCGTTGGCGGCCTGATCGGTCAGGCGGTCGCGCATCCAGTCGTAACCCTGTAACTGCGCGCGGCTGCCGGGCGGTACGCCGTTACGGTATTTGCCGGTGAGCAGGCCCGATGCCAGCGGGCTCCAGGTCGTGAGGCCAAGACCGTAGTCGTCGTAGAGCCGCGCATATTCCCGTTCGACCCGCGTGCGGTGGAACAGGTTGTACTGCGGCTGCTCGACGACCGGCTTGTGCAGGTGATGCCGTTCGGCGATCTCGCATGCGGCACGGATCTCGTCGGCGCTCCATTCCGACGTGCCCCAGTACAGCGCCTTGCCGCGCACGATCATGTCGCTCATTGCCCAGACCGTTTCCTCGATCGGCGTGTTCGGATCAGGGCGATGGCAATAGACGAGGTCGACATAGTCGAGCTGCAGCCGGCTCAGTGAGCCGTCGATGGCGTTCAGCAGGTATTTCCGGTTCAGCGTGTGATACTGGTTAGGCGCTTCGGCGAGCCCCCAGAAGAACTTCGTGGACACGATATAGCTGATGCGCGGCCAGTCGAGCGACTTGAGCGCGTGCCCCATGATTTCCTCGGATTTGCCGCCGGCGTAGACCTCGGCGTTGTCGAAGAAATTGACGCCTGCGTCGCGTGCCGCGGCAAGGCATTCGCGCGCGACCCGCTGGTCGACCTGGTTGCCGTACGTCACCCACGAGCCGAGCGAAAGCTCGCTGATCTGCAGGCCGGAGCGGCCTAGCCGTCGATAGTGCATGCGAATCTCCTGCGTGACAGAACCGACCTTAAGCTTAGACGTTTTGCGCGCGAGCGGCGGGGCCGATCGTGCACAATGACGGCTGGCCCGCGGTACGATCGCGCGACGGTAGCGGATGCGGCGGGCGCTTGTTTTATCGATCCGACAACGGGAGGAGACGGACATGGCAGCAGATCTGAATGGCAAGACCGCAGTCGTCACGGGCGCCGCGAGCGGCATCGGCAAGGAAATCGCACTCGAGCTCGCGAAGGCGGGCGCGGCGGTCGCGATCGCCGACCTGAACCAGGACGGCGCGAACGCCGTTGCCGACGAGATCGTCAAGGCGGGTGGCAAGGCGATCGGCGTCGCGATGGACGTGACGAACGAGGAAGCCGTGAACAGCGGCATCGACAAGGTGGCCGAAACGTTCGGCTCGGTCGACATCCTCGTGTCGAACGCGGGCATCCAGATCGTCAACCCGATCGAGAACTACTCGTTCTCCGACTGGAAGAAGATGCAGGCGATCCACGTCGACGGCGCGTTCCTGACGACCAAGGCCGCGCTCAAGCACATGTACAAGGACGATCGCGGCGGTGTGGTGATCTACATGGGTTCGGTGCATTCGCACGAAGCGTCGCCGCTGAAGTCGGCATACGTGACGGCCAAGCACGGGCTGCTCGGCCTGGCCCGCGTGCTGGCGAAGGAAGGCGCGAAGCACAACGTGCGCTCGCACGTCGTGTGTCCGGGCTTCGTGCGCACGCCGCTGGTGGACAAGCAGATTCCGGAGCAGGCGAAGGAACTCGGGATCAGCGAAGAGGAAGTCGTGAAGAAGGTGATGCTCGGCAATACGGTCGACGGCGTGTTCACGACCGTTCAGGACGTCGCGCAGACGGTGCTGTTCCTGTCGGCATTCCCGAGCGCCGCGCTCACGGGCCAGTCGTTTGTCGTCAGCCACGGCTGGTTCATGCAGTAATTCGGGTGTAGCCGCCATAGTCGCCCACCGGCGGTCGGCATAAAAAAACGCGCTCCGGGGAGCGCGTTTTGCATTTCGGCAGGGCGGGGCGCAGCCGATGACGGCTGCCGCCCGCGCACGCCGCGTTACTTCAGGACGGCTGCGACCGCATT
This sequence comes from Burkholderia sp. D-99, assembly GCF_011605345.1. Classification (GTDB taxonomy): domain Bacteria; phylum Pseudomonadota; class Gammaproteobacteria; order Burkholderiales; family Burkholderiaceae; genus Burkholderia. Next base: position 361,170 of record NZ_JAAOXM010000006.1, on the reverse strand, counting down.
GGCGACCGCGTCGAGGTTGCGCGTGTTCAGCGCGGCGACGCAGATCCGGCCCGTGCCGACCGCGTAGATGCCGAACTCGTCGCGCAGGCGATCGACTTGCGCCGAGGTCAGGCCCGAATACGAGAACATTCCGCGCTGCGCGTTGATGAAGCTGAAGTCGCGATCGACGCCGCTTGCCTTCAGGCGCTCGACGAGACCGTTGCGCATCGCACGGATGCGATCGCGCATTTCACCGAGTTCCTGCACCCACGAAGCGTGCAGTTCCGGCGATGCGAGCACCGCTGCGACCACGGCGCCGCCATGGGTCGGCGGGTTCGAGTAGTTCGTGCGGATCACGCGCTTCAGTTGCGACAGCACGCGCGTCGCCTCTTCCTTGCTCGACGTGATGATCGACAGTGCACCGACGCGCTCGCCGTACAGCGAGAACGACTTCGAGAACGACGACGACACGAATGCGTTCAGGTCGGCCGCGGCAAACAGGCGCACGGCGGCAGCATCGGCCTCGATGTTCTCGCCGAAGCCCTGGTAGGCCATGTCGAGGAACGGCACGAGGTTGCGCGCCTTCACGACGTCGACGACCTGTTGCCATTGCGCTTCGGTCAGGTCCACGCCCGTCGGGTTGTGGCAGCACGCGTGCAGCACGACGACCGTGCCTGCCGCGTAGCCGTTCAGTGCCGACAGCATGCCTTCGAAGTTCACGCCGTTGGTGGCAGCGTCGTAATACGGGTACGCAACGACTTCGAAGCCGGCCGCTTCGAACAGCGCGCGGTGGTTTTCCCAGCTCGGATCGCTGATCGCGACCTTCACGTTCGGGTTCACGGTGCGCAGGAAATCGGCGCCGATCTTCAGCGCGCCCGTGCCGCCCAGTGCCTGGGCCGTGACCACGCGGCCCGCTGCGATCAGCGGCGAATCGTTGCCGAGCAGCAGCTTCTGCACGGACGCATCGTAGGCGGCGATGCCGTCGATCGGCAGGTAGCCGCGCGGCAGGCCGGCCTCGACACGCACCTTCTCGGCTTCGCGAACCGCGCGCAGCAGCGGAATCTTGCCTTCTTCGTTCGTGTACACACCGACGCCGAGGTTGACCTTGGTCGGACGCGCATCGGCGTTGAAGGCTTCGTTCAGGCCCAGGATCGGGTCGCGGGGAGCAAGCTGGACAGCGGAGAAGAGCGACATGATGATTCGGCAGTTGTGAAAAGAGGGTCAGGCTTTCAACGGGCGGGGCGGGCGCGGCAGACCGCGCGCGGGCAGGCACGACGCCGGAAAGCGCAGCAGCCTGATATTGTAGCGAATTCGCGCTGGCGAGGGCGGCGTTTCGGCGGCGAAATTCGGCCGGGAATCGCGATTCCCGGCGGCCGGCGCGCGTCAGGAGCCGACAGCAGTCCGCCCGGCCGCGAAGCGCTAGAATGGCTCTTTTGCCCTCGCTCCGGCCGCATTCCATGTCCGAACATCATGCCGAAACCGGCGACGCGCTCGACGAATCGAAATTCGTGACCTTCGAAGGGTCGCCGTTCCAGCTGTACCAACCGTATTTGCCCGCAGGCGATCAGCCGACCGCGATCGACACGCTCGTCGAAGGGGTCGAGGACGGTCTCTCGTTCCAGACGCTGCTCGGCGTAACAGGCTCGGGAAAGACTTTCACGATGGCCAATACGATCGCGCGGCTCGGCCGCCCGGCGATCGTGTTCGCGCCGAACAAGACGCTTGCCGCGCAACTCTACTCGGAATTCCGCGAGTTCTTCCCGCGCAACGCGGTCGAGTATTTCGTCTCGTACTACGACTATTACCAGCCTGAAGCCTACGTGCCGCAGCGCGACCTGTTCATCGAAAAGGACTCGTCGATCAACGAGCACATCGAGCAGATGCGGCTGTCGGCGACGAAGAGCCTGATGGAGCGTCGCGACGTCGTGATCGTCGCGACGGTGTCGGCGATCTACGGTATCGGCAACCCGTCCGAATACCACCGGATGATCCTGACGCTGCGCGCCGGCGACAAGCTCGGGCAGCGCGACGTGATCGCGCGGCTGATTGCGATGCAGTACACGCGCAACGATCAGGACTTCCAGCGCGGCACGTTCCGCGTGCGCGGCGACACGATCGACATCTTCCCGGCCGAGCACGCTGAGCTGGCCGTGCGCGTCGAGCTGTTCGACGACGAGGTCGAGACGCTGCAACTGTTCGACCCGCTGACCGGCCGCGTGCGGCAGAAGATTCCGCGCTTCACCGTCTATCCGTCGTCGCACTACGTGACGCCGCGCGATACCGTGATGCGCGCGGTCGAGACGATCAAGGACGAACTGCGCGAGCGGCTCGAGTATTTTCACAGCGACGGCAAGCTCGTCGAGGCGCAGCGCCTCGAGCAGCGTACGCGCTTCGATCTCGAGATGCTGCAGGAGCTCGGCTTCTGCAAGGGCATCGAGAACTACTCGCGGCATTTCTCGGGGGCGGAGCCCGGCGATCCTCCGCCGACGCTCGTCGACTACCTGCCGCCCGATGCGCTGATGCTGCTCGACGAATCGCACGTGCTGATCGGCCAGTTGAACGGCATGTACAACGGCGACCGCGCACGCAAGGAAAACCTCGTCAACTACGGGTTCCGGCTGCCGTCGGCGCTGGACAACCGGCCGCTCAAGTTCCCCGAGTTCGAGCGCAAGATGCGCCAGGTCGTGTTCGTGTCGGCCACGCCGGCCGACTACGAGAAGCGCGTGACGGGGCAGATCGCCGAACAGGTCGTGCGGCCGACCGGGCTCGTCGATCCGGAAATCGAAGTGCGCCCGGCAAGCTCGCAGGTCGACGACGTGCTGGCCGAGATCAACGCGCGCGTGAAGGCCGAGGAGCGCGTGCTGATCACCGTGCTGACGAAGCGCATGGCCGAGCAGCTCACCGAGTTTCTGGCCGATCACGGGGTCAAGGTGCGTTACCTGCACAGCGACATCGACACGGTGGAGCGTGTCGAAATCATTCGCGACCTGCGGCTCGGCACATTCGACGTGCTGGTCGGGATCAACCTGCTGCGGGAAGGGCTCGACATTCCCGAGGTGTCGCTCGTCGCGATCCTCGACGCGGACAAGGAGGGCTTCCTGCGTGCGGAGCGCTCGCTGATCCAGACGATCGGTCGTGCCGCGCGGAACGTGAACGGCAAGGCGATCCTCTACGCGGACAACATGACCGAGTCGATGAAGCGCGCGATCGGCGAGACCGAGCGGCGCCGTGCGAAGCAGATCGCGTACAACGAGGAAATGGGCATCACGCCGCGCGGTGTCGTGAAGCGCATCAAGGACATCATCGACGGCGTCTACAACGCGGACGAGGCACGTGCCGAGCTGAAGGAAGCCCAGCAGCGTGCGAAATTCGAGGACATGTCGGAAAAGCAACTCGCCAAGGAAATCAAGCGCCTCGAGAAGCAGATGGCCGACTACGCGAAGAACCTCGAGTTCGAGAAGGCCGCCGCGACTCGCGACCAGCTTGCGCTGCTGCGTGAGCGCGTATTCGGCGCGAACGTCGGCGATCACGTCAACGGCGGCCGGTAAATCTCTCCAAGCGTCACGGAAACCTCACGGTAACGAGCCTGTAAGCCTTGTCGGATCAGGGGTTTACACGGCTCCCCGTTTGTTCGTAAACAGGTTCGGTGCTAAACTTCGCAATTATTGAGAATTGTTCGCATTAACGTTATTCGTCGCGTTAGTGTTTTCAGCGGGCAGGCCTGACGGCCGGTCCGCATGGTTCCAGATCAAATAACAAGGAGTGTCCATGTTGGGTTCTTCGTTCATCCGCACGACGGTTGCGGTAGCGGCGGCGCTTGCCGCGATGTCGGCCTCGGCTGCCGAATATCCGATCGGCAAGCAGCAGATCCAGGGCGGCATGGAAATCGGCGCGGTGTACCTGCAGCCGATCACGATGGACCCGGAAGGGATGATGCGCAAGGCGTCGGATTCCGACATCCACCTCGAGGCCGACATCCATGCGGTCAAGAACAACCCGACGGGTTTCGCGGAAGGCGACTGGATGCCGTACCTGCAGGTCACGTACAAGCTGACGAAGCAGGGCGACGCGAAGTGGAAGGCTGAAGGCGACCTGATGGGCATGGTCGCGAGCGACGGTCCGCACTACGGCGACAACGTGAAGCTGAACGGCCCGGGCAAGTACCACCTGACGATGGTCGTCAAGCCGCCGATGCAGACGGGCCACATGGCGTTCGGTCGTCACATCGACAAGGAAACGGGCGTGGGCGCATGGTTCAAGCCCGTTACCCTCGAGTACGACTTCCCGTTCGCCGGTATCGGCAAGAAGGGCGGTTACTGATCGGTAGCATCACGGACGGCGCGCTTCGGCGCGCCGTCGGCGTAGAGAACCCAGAATGAAAATTCCCCAGAAAATCGTTGCCGCAGCCGCTGCGCTGTGGTTTGCCGGCGCAGCGTACGCTGCCGATCTGCCGACGTTCAAGCTCGAAATGGCGGACGGCAAGCTGACTCCCGCCCGCATCGAAGTGCCGGCCGGCCAGCGTTTCAAGATCGAGATCAAGAACACCGGCAAGGGTGCCGCCGAATTCGAGAGCGTGCAACTGCGCAAGGAGAAGGTGCTCGCGCCGGGTGCCGATTCGTTCGTGGTCGTCGCGCCGCTGTCGCCGGGCGAGTACAAGTTTTTCGACGATTTCCACCAGCAGGCGCAGGGCGTGATCGTCGCGAAGTAACGCGGTTTATCTGCGCGCAGGCCCACCTGCCCGGTGTACTGCGCGTCAGGAGGTATCGATGGGTCAGATCTTGTTCATCGTCTGGCGAGAGAGCGTCGAAGCGCTGCTCGTCGTCGGCATTCTCTATGCATGGCTGAAAAACGGCGACGACGACGCGCGCCGCGGCCTGCCTTTTCTCTGGACCGGTGTCGGTGTCGGCCTGCTGATGGCCGTCGGCCTCGGCGCGGCGCTGGTCGGTTTCACCGAAGTGCTGTCCGGCGACGCGCAGGACTACTTCCAGACTGCCATGGTGCTGATCGCCTGCGTGCTGATCGTGCAGATGGTGCTGTGGATGCGCCGGCACGGCCGCACGCTGAAGCGCGACATGGAGCAATCGCTGCAGCAGAGCACGCGCGATTCGAACTGGTGGGGCGTCGCGGTGCTGGTCGCGCTTGCGATCGCGCGCGAAGGCAGCGAGACGGTGATCTTCCTGTACGGTCTCGGGTTCGGCCAGTCGGGCCACGTCGACGGCAGCCAGATGCTTGCGGTCGTGATCGGCCTCGGCCTTGCGTTCTTCACGTTCTATCTGCTGCAGCTCGGCGGCAAGTACTTCTCGTGGCGGCATTTCTTCCGCGTCACCGAAGTGATGCTGCTGTTCCTCGGCGCAGGCCTGTTCCAGACCGGCGTCGACAAGCTGATCGACAAGGAAATCCTGCCGCTCGGCATTTCGCAGGTGTGGGACACGTCCGCGATCCTCGATGATTCGGGCACGTTCGGCTCGCTCGTCGCGACGCTGACCGGCTATCGCGCACACCCGGCACTGACCAACCTGGTTGCCTATGCGGTGTACTGGGCGGTGGTCTGGCTGCTGATGAAGCGCGCGAGCCGTCGGCCGGCCGTCGCTGCAGGTCGCGCGGCATGAGCGTTGTCGCCGCAGCCAAGCCGGGCTGGCTCGCGCAGGCGGGCCAGTGGATGCAGCGCCACGGCGCGCTGATCCGCGGCATCCAGTGGGCCGTCGTCGCCGTCTATGCGTTCCTGATCATCGTGCCGGCGGTGTTGCCGCTGCCGGACGACTCCGCGCACCTGTGGAGCAACCTCACGCTGATCGCGCAATTCACGTTCTGGGGCATCTGGTGGCCGTTCGTGCTGCTGTCGATGGTGATGCTCGGCCGCGTCTGGTGCGGCGTGCTGTGTCCGGAAGGCGCGCTCACCGAATACGCGAGCAAGTTCGGCCACGGTGGCCCGATTCCGCGCTGGATACGGTGGGGTGGCTGGCCGTTCGTCGCATTCGGGCTCACGACGATCTACGGGCAGATGGTGAGCGTGTACCAGTACCCGCTCGCGGTGCTGTTCGTGCTCGGCGGCTCGACCGTCGGCGCGATCGTGATCGGCTTGCTGTACGGCCGCGAGAAGCGCGTGTGGTGCAAGTACCTGTGCCCGGTCAACGGCGTGTTCGGGCTGCTCGCACGGCTCGCGCCGATGCGCTACAAGGTCGACGAGGATGCATGGCGCCGTTCGTACAAGAACGGCGAGCATGGCCATCGCGTGATTCCGATCAATTGTGCGCCGCTCGTGCCGTTGCGCAGCATGAAGGGCGCGTCGGACTGCCATATGTGCGGCCGCTGCAGCGGGCACCGCGACGCGATTTCGTTGTCGTTGCGCTCGCCGTCCGACGAAGTCGTGAACCTCGGCGCGCAAAAGGCGAACCCGTGGGACACCGCGCTGATCCTGTACGGCCTGCTCGGCGTCGCGATCGGTGCGTTTCACTGGACCGTCAGCCCGTGGTTCGTGCAGATCAAGCAATGGCTCGCGGGCTGGCTGATCGACCATGACATCACCTGGCCGCTCGAAACCAATGCACCGTGGTTCCTGCTCACGCATTACCCGGATCGCAACGACGTATTCTCCTGGCTCGACGGCGGGCTGGTCGTCAGCTACATCGTCGGCACGGGGCTCGTGTACGGCACGGCGCTGCTGGTGTTGCTGGCCGGTGCCACGCTGATGCTCGGCCGCTTTGATCGCGTGCGGCTGCATCACCTCGCGCAGGCGCTGATTCCGATCGCGGGAGCGGGCGTGTTCCTCGGGCTGTCCGCAACGACGCTGTCGTTGCTGCGCGCCGAGCACGTGCCGCTTGGCTGGGCGACCGATGTGCGCATCGCGATCCTGGTCGGCGCCAACGCGTGGAGTGCGTGGCTCGCGTGGAAGGTGACGGGGCGCTACGCGGCCTGGCCGCGTCGGCTTGCGGCATTCGCATGGTTCGCCGTCGGGCTTGCCGTCGTCGACAGTGCGTGGTGGTTGATGTTCTGGGGGTTCTGAAGCGGCTCGCGTGCCGCGTCGGCGCTCATGCATCGACGCGGTAACGAACTTCGGCGGCATGCTTCGCGCATTGGCCGCCCAAACAAAAAAGCGACACGTCGAAGGACGTGTCGCTTTTTTTCTTCCTTGTGCGAGAACCAAAAAAAGTGGCTTGGCTTGCTGCAACGGCTGCTTGAGTGTGTTTGCACGAAGGGGTCTAGATCTCGCGTGCAAGCCGTTACGCTGGCTAATGCCCAACACCTCTCAGGGAGGTGGTCCCCACAATACTCGGTCGTTACTTCGTCAGGATCAGTTTGCCCAGCCGTGTGGCGCGCAACTGATACGTCTCTCCGTTATGCGCGATGCTGACGTGGCTTTGGCCTTGCAGCAGCGCATCGCTGCTGACGACCCGCGTGCCTGCATCGCGGTTGCCGGCGGGCTTCGCCGGCGTGGTGACCGCTGCCGTCTTCTGACGGCTGCTGCCTGCGGTGCCGGTCGGGCGGCGCAAGGTCAGCGTGGTCGGGCGCATGGTGTCGGTCATTCGGTTGATCGGTGACTGTCGATACGATGGAATGAATTCTAAATGATAACTATTCCCATTTACAAAAACTCTTTATCGATCGGAATGGTGAATCTGATAGCTTGAATCAAAGAGGCGGCCCGCAGGCCGCCGCCGGGTTCAGTGCAGCGGATCGGGATCCTTGCGGCCTTGCGCGTACTCGCGGATCAGGCGGACCGTGTCGATATCCGACGTGCGGTACGCCTCCTTGACGATCCCGTGCGTCTGGCGCGCGTCTTCGCTGTCGTCGGTGACGACCAGCGTCGTGCGGTATTCGAAACGCAGGAACAGTTCGTGGTCGTCGCGTTCCTCGATCGTCATCGTCAGCGAGCCGCCGATCTCGCCGTCGGCCGCGAGAATGTCGTAGCGGACCTGCTGATTCGGCGTGAGCGTGACGTGGTCGCGCACGGTCGCGTGACCGTAGTGCAGTTCACGTTCGAGCGTCGTGTCCGTCCGTTCGCGGACGACACAGCTGTCGAGGCCTAGCACGAACAGCTGCGGCTGTTCGGCGCGCAGCACGAGACCTTCCCAGAGCTGGTCGCGGGTGAGGGTCGGCACGGCCGGATCGTCGGAGTTGATCTGGATCAGATGTTCGAAGTTCAAGGGGGCGGGTTCCTTCTGGTGGCGGGCGGCCACATGGTTCAAGAAGTCATTGTGACGCAAAACAGGCGGTTTCGCGGCACCTGCCCGCCCGTCCGGGCCTCATGCCTCGATGCGGCCCATGCGACCCGTCTGGTAGTCGACGACCGCCTGCCGGATCTCTTCCTCGGTATTCATCACGAACGGGCCGTAGCGGACGATCGGCTCGTTGAGCGGTACGCCGCCGATCAGCAGCAGGTCGAGCGGCGTGTCGCCGGCGGCGAACGTGACCGTGTCGCCGTCGTCGCCGTACACGACCATGTGCCGTGCGTCGACGGCCTGCCTGTCGGGCCCGTAGAGGCCCGTTCCGTCGATCGGATAGGCGAACACGCGATAGCCTGCCGGGACGGGCTGCGTGACCGCTGCGCCGGGCTGCAGCGTGAAATGCTGGTAGAGGATCGGCGTACGCGTCTCGATCGCCGCCTGGACACCGAACGCTTCGCCGGCGATGACGCGCACCGTCGCGCGGCCGTCAGGCGACGTTGCGCTCGGAATGCGATCGGCCGGGATCTCCTGGTAGCGCGGCGCGATCAGCTTGTCGCGGCGCGGCAGGTTGACCCACAGCTGGAAGCCGTGGGAGCGGCCGCCCGTCTGCGCGAATTCCGGATCCGGCATCTCGCTGTGCACGACGCCGGCGCCCGCCGTCATCCATTGCACGTCGCCCGGGCCGAGCGTGCCGGCATGGCCGGATGAGTCGCGATGGCGGAAGCGCCCGTCGAGTGCGTAGGTCACGGTCTCGAAGCCGCGATGCGGATGGTCGGGGGCGCCCTTGGCTTCGCCGGGCGCGTAGTCGACGGGGCCCATTTCGTCGAGCAGCAGGAACGGATCGAAATCCATCAGCAGCCGGGTCGGGAACGGGCGGTGAACCACGAAGCCGCCGCCTTCGGTCGTGCGAAGTGCGGGGTAGGTGCGGTCAAGCGAGCGAGCGGTCGTCATGCGGGTACCCTCGAAATCATGGGAATAGCGTTATTTTTGAAACATAGCGCTATTATATTGGGCGTTTTACCGTTCGATTCGCGACGGTTCGCAATGGATTGTTCTGAAATTGGAACGATGAGATGAATATCGATGCACACAACCTGAACGACCTCATGTACTTTTCGCAGGTCGTCGAACATGGCGGTTTCTCGGCCGCGGAGCGCGTGCTGGGCATCTCGAAATCGCGCCTGTCGCGGCGCCTGACCGAACTCGAGGCGGCGCTCGGCGTGCGCCTGCTGCAGCGCTCCACACGCAAGCTCGCGCTGACCGAGGCGGGGGAACTGTTCTACCAGCATTGCCAGGCGATGCTGGCCGAAGCGCAGGCCGCGATGAACGCGGTCCAGCAGTTGCGCGCATCGCCGCGCGGCTCGGTGCGCGTCAGCGTGCCCGTGACGCTGTCGCAGACGATGCTGTCGCGCATCCTGCCCGAATTCCTGCGCCGCTATCCCGAGGTGAAGGTGCACGTTCGCGTGACCAATCGCGTGATCGACCTGTTCGAGGATTCGATCGACGTCGCGCTGCGCGTGCGCTCGGAGCCGCCGCAGAACGCGAATATCGTCGTGCGGCCGTTGTGGCGCACCGAGCAGATGCTGGTCGGCGCGCCGAGCCTGCTGAGCCAGAATGCGCCGCCGCTGGTGCCGGGCGACCTGAGCGGATTCGAAACGCTCGATACGCCGAGCGTCGACGGGCGGCACGTGTTCAACCTGATCGCGCCGGACGGCACGCGTCACGTGCACGAGCACGACCCGCGGCTGGTGACGGCCGACCTGATGACGATCCGAGAAGCCGTGCTCGATGGCCTCGGCATCGCGGCGCTGCCGGAGATGATGTACGGCAACGCGCTGCGCGCGGGGCAATTGTCGCCGGTGATGCCGGGCTGGACGCTGCCCGTGCCGCAACTGTACGCGGTGTTCGTGTCGCGGCAGGGGATGCCGCCCGCGGTGCGTGCGTTCGTCGACTATCTGGTCGAGAAGCTCGATCACGGCGCCTACAAGGAGCCGGGGTGTCCGGAGCGTGCGAAGAAGGAAGCGGCGGCCGATGTTTCGGCGACCTGAACACGACGTGCACGGCGACGCAAATTTGTTTTGTCATTGAAGCGTCGCCTGCAATCGCAAGTTTCAATCGCCGGAACCTTGAATGCGCGAGCGTGCGGGCCTATATTGAAATCCCATTTCGTGAAGGAAGTTCTGAGCGAAATCAGGTGGCCGCATATATTGCGAGCCAGATAGGGCAGAACGCGCAGTCCGTGCAGACCACGGCAGAGTCGCATTTGCGTTGCTCGAGGCGCAACCGATACCGCCAAAGAGCCCGCCGCCCGAAGGCGCCCGCGTGCGCATGAAAAAAGGCCTTCATCTGGCGATGAAGGCCTTTTACTTTGGGCACGGCCGGTTAGGCACGGCCAGTTGGGCACGGCCGGCAAGGTGCAGCCGGCGAGCGCCTGATTGCGCGTGCGTTACTTCGCTTTCGCGGTCGGCTCGGTCACGAAGCCGAGCTTCGTCAGGCCGCCTGCCTGCGCATCCGACATCACTTCGGCGACGTGTTCGTAGGCGACCTTGCGATCCGCACGCAGGTGCAATTCCGGCTGCGGCGTGCGTTTTGCCGCTTCCGCGATGCGTTCCTGCAATTGCTCGCGCGTGACCGTGTGGTCGTCCCACAGGATCGTGCCGTCGCCCTGGATCGCGACGTCGACCGTCTGCGGCTTCTCGTCGACGGGCTGGCTGCTGGCGTGCGGCAGGTCGATCTTCACCGCATGCTGCATCGCCGGGATCGTCACGAGGAAAATGATCAGGAGTACGAGCATGACGTCGACGAGCGGCGTCATGTTGATCTCGCTCATCACCGCATCGTCGTCATCGTCGCTGAAACCGGTGTTCATTGCCATGGTTCACCCCGCCTCAGCTGGCGCGCGTCGCGAGACGCAGGCCGTCGCGCGTCGACGACGATGCGAGGCTCGCGCCCGTCACGAAATACGCGTGCAGGCCGTGCGCGAAGCGGCGCAGCTTGCTGACCACGCCCTTGTTCGCACGGGTGAGTGCGTTGTAGCCGAGCACGGCCGGGATCGCGACGAACAGGCCGAATGCGGTCATGATCAGCGATTCGCCGACCGGTCCCGCAACCTGGTCGATCGACGTCTGGCCGGATGCGCCGATCGCGAGCAGTGCGTGGTAGATCCCCCAGACCGTACCGAACAGGCCGACGAACGGCGCCGTGCTGCCGATCGACGCGAGGATCGCGAGACCGCTTTGCATGCGCGAGATGCCTTCGTCCATCGTGTCCTTCAGGCAGCGCGTGACCCAGTCCGACACGTCCATGCGGTCGTGCAGGTGCGGTTGCGTCTGGTGGTGGTGATCGGCGGCTTCCTTGCCCGACAGCGCGAGCGCGAGGAACGGGTTGTCGTTCGGCGTCGATGCGGCGAGCCCGAGCTTCTTGATGCCGTCGTCGAAGTCGTCCGAATGCCAGAACGCCTGTTCGGCGTTCTTCGTCAGGCGGTTCAGGCGGATCACGTTCCAGCCCTTGATGACGATCACGATCCAGGACAGGACCGACATCACGAGCAGCGTGATCGCGATGGCGCGCGTGACGAAATCACCTTGCGCCCAGACGTGCGCGATACCGTAGCTTTGCATTTTCTTGTTTCCTTTGAATCTACCGAATATGACGGGTTAGTCGTCGAGCGTGAAGTTGAAGGGCAGCGTATGGGCGGCGCGGATCGCCTGACCGTTCTCGATATACGGCGGACAGGTGCTGGCGCGCGTCGCTTCGAGCGCGGCTTCGTCGAGACGCGGGTAGCCGCTGCTCTTCTGCAGCTGGACGCTTTCGATCTTGCCTGTCACGCCGATGATGAAGTGAACATAGGCCGTGCCCGTTTCACCGCGACGCTTCGACATCGTCGGATAGGCGGGCTTCACGAAATTGCAGCTGAGCGCCGATACGTTCTTCGGCGCGCTGACCTGCATCGTCTCGCGCGCCGGGCCGGGTGCCGCAGCCGGCGCAGCAGGAGCCGGCGCGGCGGGAGCCGGTGTCGGATCGACCGCTGCCGGCGCGGGCGTCGGCGACGGTGCCTGCGCGACCGGCTGAGGCGTCGTGATGGCTTTCTGCACCGGCTTCGGTTCGACCTTCGGCTTCACGCGAGGCGTGGGCTTGGGCGGCGCGGGCTGCTGCGCGGCCGACTGAACCGCGACCGGCTGGGCCGGGGGCGCGGGCGGAATGAGTTGCGCGGTGATCGACTGAACCTCGATCTCCTTCGGCGGCGGCGGTGCGTTGCGATGGAGCCAGGCGGCCGTCAGCATGATCGCGTGTGCGGCGAGCACACCGACCGCGACGGCGATCACTCGGGGATTCATACGTGGTGCAGCCGGCAAGACGCCGGCAGGAGCGGAATGCGAAGCCTGCATGTTAGCTTGAAAGAACGATGTCGCACCCGGGGCGCGGCGGGTGAATCGGCATCACTTGCGGAAGATCAGCAGCGAGATGCAAACGGTGGTCACAAATCCGATCAGCAATTCCATGACGGGCTCCTTGGCAGGTAAGCCGCTGGCTCGCGCATACGGTGGCTTGCTGACGGTCAAAACAAAAATGCGGCCTGGGCCGCATGTGCACGCTCGGCGCCGGTCAGGCAGCCTTGCGCTCGTAGAACGTGACCGGGATCGGGTGAGCGTGATGCTCGACACCGCACTGGCTCGCGCAGACGCCTTGTTCGGCCATGAGGTCGCGTACGGACTCCTCGCACTTGCCGCAGCACGTGGCCACGCCGAGCTCGAACTGGAGTTCATCGAAAGAGTTCACGCCCTCGGCGAGGGACGCGCGAATCTTGCGATCGGAAACAGACTTGCACACGCAGACGATCATGGTGAGTTGCGATAGCTAACGTTAATGCGAATTATTATCATTAATTTTGCGGGCGTTGACAAGCGTGGGTCGGGTTTTTTTTAAGGTCATCGGACCCTTGAAACGGCAGGAGCGGTGGAGCGGCATGCGCAAGCGGGCGTGCCGGCCCGTGTCAGGCGGTCGCGCAGGCGCGCGCGTTCGGCGAGGAAATGGTGACGGATTCAACGGGGGCAGCGAGGCCGAGCAGCGTCGATGCGAGTACCTGCAACTGGCGGCCGTCGCTGGTCGAGCAGAAGCGGGGCGGCGCCGCGCGCGTGCCGGCCGGCGCGCGCAGGTTGCGCTCGTCGAGAATCCGCACGAGCTGACGCGCGATCGCGTCGCTGGTGTCGACGATCGTCAGGCGGTCGCCTACAAGGTCACGAATCGTTTCCGTGAAGAACGGGTAGTGCGTGCAGCCGAGTACCAGCGTATCGGCGCCGTCGTCGAGCATCGGCTGCAGGTAGCTGTCGAGCAACGCGCGCAATGCGGGCGAATTCGTGTCGCCGCGCTCGATGGCCTCGACGAGCCCGTGGCCGGGCTGGCAGATGAAGCGGCGGCCGGCGCCGTAGCGGTCGAGCAGCGCCTGGAAGCGCGGGCTGTTCAGCGTCGACTGCGTGGCGAGGACGCCCGCGACACCGCTCGCGGACACGGCGGCGGCCGGCTTGATGCCCGGCTCGACGCCGACGAGCGGCATCGACAGGTGTTCGCGGATCGCGGCGATCGCGCGTGCAGTCGCGGTGTTGCAGGCGATGACGAGCGCTTTCGCCCCTTCGCGGGCCAGCCACTCGCCGATTGCCAGCGTGCGTTCAGTAATGAACGCCTCATCGCGCGGACCATACGGCGCATGGTGCGAATCGGCGACGTAGATGAACGACTCGTCAGGCAGCTGCGCGCGCACGGCGCGCAGCACCGACAGGCCGCCCAGCCCTGAATCGAAGATGCCGATGGGGGCGACGGTCGTGGCCGTCGCGGCGATAACGGAGGGTGTCGACATGAACAGGCTGGGGGCGATAACGGGAAGCGTGGAGCGATCTTACTCCGGCGAACCCATCATCGTTTGCTGGTAGTTCTGCAGGCCGACCTTGCCGATCAGGTCGATCTGCGTTTCCAGCCAGTCGATGTGCTCTTCGGTGTCGTCGAGGATCTTTTCGAAGATCTCGCGCGACACGTAGTCACGCACCGATTCGCAGTAGGCGATCGCTTCCTTGCAGGTGGACTGCGAGATCTGCTCGAGCTTCAGGTCGCACTTCAGGATCTCTTCGGTTTCCTCGCCGACGAGCAGCTTGTGCAGATCCTGCAGGTTCGGCAGGCCGTCGAGCATGAATACGCGCTCGATCAACCAGTCGGCGTGCTTCATTTCACCGATCGACTCGTCGTACTCGTGCTTGCCGAGCTTCTCGAGGCCCCAGTGCTTGTACATGCGCGCATGCAGGAAGTACTGGTTGATCGCCGTGAGTTCGTTCTTCAACTGGGCGTTCAGATATTCGATGACTTTCTTGTCGCCTTGCATGGCTTGTTCCTTGTTCAGTGGGGCTTCAGAAACCGAAAGATAATCGCTCGTACGAGAAAAGCCAAGCCTCAAAGCCTTGTCGGGCCTGCCTTTTGCGTGTAATGAGAATCAGCCTCGAATAACCGGCCACACACAATAATGAGAACGAGAAGCAAAAAGGCCGGACTTGCGTCCGGCCTTTCGTTCGATCGCGCTTAGGCGGCTGCGACCGGGATCTTGCCGATCTTCGCCTGCCACTCCTTCGGACCGGTCTGGTGCACCGACGTGCCCGACGAATCGACGGCCACCGTCACCGGCATGTCCTGCACGTCGAACTCGTAGATCGCTTCCATGCCGAGGTCTTCGAATGCGAGCACCTTCGCGCCGCGGATCGCCTTCGACACCAGGTAAGCGGCGCCGCCGACGGCCATCAGGTAGGCCGCCTTGTGCTTCTTGATCGCCTCGATCGCGACCGGGCCGCGCTCGGCCTTGCCGACCATCGAGATCAGGCCGGTTTGCGCGAGCATCGTCTCGGTGAACTTGTCCATGCGCGTGGCCGTCGTCGGGCCTGCCGGGCCGACCACTTCGTCGCGCACCGGATCGACCGGGCCGACGTAGTAGATCACGCGGTTGGTGAAGTCGACCGGCAGCTTCTCGCCCTTCGCGAGCATGTCGGCGATGCGCTTGTGCGCAGCGTCGCGGCCGGTGAGCATCTTGCCCGACAGCAGCAGCGTCTGGCCCGGCGCCCAGCTGGCGACTTCTTCCGGCGTCAGCGTGTTCAGGTCGACGCGCTTGCTGGTTTCGGTGTTCGGTTCCCACTGGACTTTCGGCCATGCGTCGAGCGACGGCGCTTCAAGCTTGGCCGGGCCCGAGCCGTCGAGCACGAAGTGCGCGTGGCGCGTGGCCGCGCAGTTCGGGATCAGCGCGACCGGCTTCGATGCCGCGTGCGTCGGTGCCGCCATGATCTTCACGTCGAGCACCGTTGCCAGGCCGCCGAGGCCCTGGGCGCCGATGCCGAGCGCGTTGACCTTCTCGTGCAGCTCGACACGCAGTTCCTCGACCCAGTCCTTCGGGCCGCGCGCGATGATTTCCTGGATGTCGATCGGCTCCATCAGCGATTCCTTCGCCATCAGCATCGCCTTCTCGGCGGTGCCGCCGATGCCGATCCCGAGCATGCCCGGCGGGCACCAGCCCGCGCCCATCGTCGGGACCGTCTTCAGTACCCAGTCGACGATCGAGTCGGACGGGTTCAGCATCACGAACTTCGACTTGTTCTCCGAGCCGCCGCCCTTCGCCGCGACCTGCACGTCGACCTTGTCGCCCGGCACGATCTCGTAATGGATCACGGCCGGCGTGTTGTCCTTCGTGTTCTTGCGGGCGCCTTCCGGCGGGTTCACGATCGACGCGCGCAGCACGTTGTCCGGGTGCGTGTAACCGCGGCGCACGCCTTCGTTGATCATGTCGGTGAGGCCCATCGTCGCGCCGTCCCAGCGCACGTCCATGCCGACCTTCACGAAGATCGTCACGATGCCGGTGTCCTGGCAGATCGGGCGCTTGCCTTCCGCGCACATGCGGCTGTTCGTGAGGATCTGTGCGATCGCATCCTTCGCGGCCGGGCTTTCTTCCAGCTCGTACGCGCGGCCGAGGGCCTGGATGTAGTCGAGCGGATGGTAGTAGCTGATGTACTGCAGCGAATCCGCGATGCTCTGGATCAGGTCTTCCTGTTTGATGACGGTCATGGCTGAGACTCTGTGGGGACAGTGGGGGAATGCGTTTATGCGTTGACGGCTGCTTCGGCCGGCTTGCGGGGCTCGTTCGCTGCAGGCGCGTGCCCGTCGTGGGCGCGCGGCTCGTGGAAATGGGCCGGGTGCGTGTGCGTCGTCAGGCGGTCGACCCACGCCATCACGAGCGCCGACACCAGGAACGACACGTGGATGATCACCTGCCACATGATCGCGTGCATCGTGTGCTGGTCGGGGTTGATGAACGTCTTCAGCAGGTGGATCGACGAAATGCTGATCAGCGCCATCGACAGCTTGACCTTCAGCACGCCCGCGTTCACGTGGTCGAGCCACTCGGGCTCGTCGGGGTGGCCCTCGATGCCGAGGCGCGACACGAACGTTTCGTAACCGCCGACGATCACCATGATCAGCAGGTTCGAGATCATCACCACGTCGATCAGGCCGAGCACCGCGAGCATCACGCTGATTTCGTCGAGGCTGGTCGCATGCGACAGCAGGTGCCAGACTTCCTTCAGGAACAGGAACACGTAGACGGCCTGCGCGACGATCAGGCCGAGGTAAAGCGGAACCTGGAGCCAGCGGCTCATGAAGATCAACGCGGGAAGCGGGCGAAGCGGGCGACGGGCGGGGCGGCCGGGCGAATGCGGGGCGGACATGATGGCGGTGCGGGCGCGGTGCGCAGGTATCGGGGGTAATCTTGAAAAGGCGCGCTATTGTAACGCGTCGGCCGGCGCGACTGCAGTGACGCGCCGGCACTGCCAGGGACGGATCAGGAGGCGGCCGCGGGCACGCGTTTCACGCGCAGGCTCGCGAGCACGATACCGGTGACGACGCACGCGAGTGCGATGCCGTGGGCGAGGGTCGGGCGCTCGCCGAGGAACGCGATGCCATACGCGGCCGCGGCAACCGGCAGCACCGCGCTGAACACACCGGCGAGGCTGCCCGGCACGTGCCGGATGCCTTTCATCCACAGCCAGAACGAGAAGATGCTGGCCGACAGGCCGTACCAGACGACGAGCGCCCAGGTGCCGGCCGGCACGCTCGCGTAATCGAAATGCCACATGGCCGTCGCGCCGAGCGGCAGCATCAGGCACAGGCCGAACAGGTGCGTGTAGGCGCAGATGTCGATCGGCGCGAGTGTCTGCGTGAGGCGGCGCGACAGGATCACGTAGATCGATTCGCAGCACACCGCGCCGAGGATCAGCAGGTTGCCGGTGAGCGACGACTCGCCATGCCCGGCGGCGCTGCCGTTCGCGAGGTTGATCGTCACGACGCCGGCGATCGCGAGTGCGATCGACACGAGCGCACGGCCGTTCGGTTTTTCACGCAGGATCAGCCACGCGAACAGCGCGACGATCGCCGGGATCGTGCTGGTGATCACGCCGGCCGCGACCGCGCTCGTGCGCTGCACGCCGTTCAGCATCAGCAGCGTGAACATGAAGGTGCCGAAGAACGCCTGCAGGAACAGGTTCAGCCATTCGCCGCGTTTGACGGTGCGCATCTTCACCGGGCTGAACAGCGGCCACAGCACGGCGATCGCGATCACGAAGCGCAGCGTGGCGAGAATGGCGACGGGAACGAAGACGACGATCGATTTGCCGATACCGACATTGCTGCCGACGAACAGCATCGACAGAACGAGAAAGAAAGCGTAGCGATTCAAGCTGGAATCCGGAAGGCGAGTTCAGTTAGGATTGTAGGGTCGCGCTCGTTACAGCGTAAAGCTGCAAGCGCCGCCGCCCGCTGGGCGAAACGGCCGTGCCGCGTAAGTGACGGGTAAGTTGGAGCGCTTATTGTGGACACTGTCGGGTCGCCCGGTCGCCTTCGTGCGATGTGGTGCGGCGCAGCATCGCGCAGCGGCCTCCGGGCCGTGTGCGGGTGGTGGGTAGGAGACAGCGGCGCGCATGCGCCGGCCAAGACGCGCGGCGCGCACGATCGCGCCGCCATGCAGAGGATTCATGTTCACCAAGGGGTAGTCGATGTCTGCGATTGAATCGGTTCTTCACGAAACCCGCCAGTTTGCGCCGCCCGCGGCGCTCGAGCAGGCGGCGACCATTTCCGGCATGCCGGCCTATCGTGCGCTGGCTGCCGAGGCCGAGAACGATTACGAAGGATTCTGGGCGCGTCTCGCGCGCGAGGGTCTTGCGTGGCACAAGCCGTTCACGAAAGTGCTCGACGAGTCCAACGCGCCGTTCTACAAGTGGTTCGACGACGGCGAGCTGAACGCGTCGTACAACTGCCTCGACCGTCACGTCGAAGCCGGTAACGGCGAGCGCGTCGCGGTGATCTTCGAAGCCGACGACGGCACCGTCACGCGTGTCACTTATGCGGATCTCCTCGCGCGCGTGTCGCGTTTTGCGAATGCGCTGAAGAAGCGCGGGGTCGGCAAGGGCGACCGCGTCGTCATCTATATCCCGATGTCGATCGAAGGCATCGTCGCGATGCAGGCCTGCGCGCGCATCGGCGCGACGCACTCGGTCGTGTTCGGCGGCTTCTCCGCGAAGTCGTTGAACGAGCGGCTCGTCGACGTTGGCGCGACGGCGCTCATCACCGCCGACGAGCAGGCGCGCGGCGGCAAGACGCTGCCGCTGAAGAGCATTGCGGACGAGGCGCTCGCGCTGGGCGGCTGTGAAGCCGTGAAGAGCGTGATCGTGTATCGCCGCACCGGCGGCAAGATCGACTGGCATGCCGACCGCGACCTGTGGATGCACGAACTGATGGACGGCGAGTCCGACACGTGCGAGCCGGAATGGGTTGGCGCCGAGCATCCGTTGTTCATCCTGTATACGTCGGGCTCGACCGGCAAGCCGAAGGGCGTGCAGCACAGCACCGGCGGCTACCTGCTGTGGGCCGCGCAGACGATGAAGTGGACCTTCGACTGGAAGCCCACCGACGTGTTCTGGTGCACGGCCGACATCGGCTGGGTCACGGGCCACACGTACATCACCTACGGCCCGCTCGCCTGCGGCGGCACGCAGGTCGTATTCGAAGGCGTGCCGACCTACCCGGATGCCGGCCGCTTCTGGAAGATGATCGGCGACCACAAGGTCACCGTGTTCTACACCGCGCCGACCGCGATCCGTTCGCTGATCAAGGCGGCCGAAGCCGACGACAAGGTGCATCCGAAGAGTTATGACCTGTCGAGCCTGCGCATCATCGGCACGGTCGGCGAGCCGATCAATCCGGAAGCGTGGATGTGGTATCACAAGCACGTCGGCCAGGAGCGCTGCCCGATCGTCGATACGTGGTGGCAGACCGAAACGGGCGGCCACATGATCACGCCGCTGCCGGGCGCGACGCCGACCGTGCCCGGTTCGTGCACGCTGCCGCTGCCGGGCATCATGGCCGCGGTGGTCGACGAAACCGGCCAGGACGTGCCGAACGGGCAGGGCGGCATTCTCGTCGTCAAGCGCCCGTGGCCGGCGATGATCCGCACGATCTGGGGCGACCCGGAACGCTTCAAGAAGAGCTACTACCCGGAAGAACTCGGCGGCACGCTGTATCTCGCCGGCGACGGCACCGTGCGCGACAAGGACACCGGCTACTTCACGATCATGGGCCGGATCGACGACGTGCTGAACGTGTCGGGCCACCGGCTCGGCACGATGGAAATCGAATCGGCGCTGGTCTCGCACGAGCTCGTGGCCGAGGCGGCCGTGGTCGGCCGTCCGGACGATACGACGGGTGAAGCGGTGGTCGCGTTCGTGGTGCTGAAGCGTTCGCGTCCGGAAGGCGAGGAAGCCGCGGCGCTCGCGAAGACGTTGCGTGACTGGGTCGGCAAGCAGATCGGGCCGATCGCGAAGCCGAAGGACATCCGCTTCGGCGACAACCTGCCGAAGACGCGCTCGGGCAAGATCATGCGGCGCCTGCTGCGCTCGCTCGCGAAGGGTGAAGCGATCACGCAGGATACGTCCACGCTCGAGAATCCGGCCATCCTCGAGCAGCTCACCGAAGTGCGCTGACCGTACCGGTCGCGCATTACGCGCACGAGCCCCTGCGCGGCAATCCCGATTGCCGGCGCAGGGGCTTTTTGTTACATAACGGGATGACCGTTCCGACCCGACCCGCGCCTGCCGCGCCACCGCCCGTTCCCGAGCCGCTCGCACGTGCCCACGCGCGTTACTGGCGCTTCAACGTCGCGCTGATCGCGGTGCTGATGGTGATCGGCTTTTCGGTGTCGTTCGTCGTACCGTTCTTCGGGCCCGCGCTCGCGGGCGTCCGCTTCGCCGGGTTCAGCCTGCCGTTCTATGTCGGCGCGCAGGGCGCGATTCTCGTGTATCTCGTGCTGATCGCCGTCTACATCGGGCTGATGCAACGTGCGGACCGCACGCTGCGCCGCGCGTACGACGATCATGCGGCGCACGCCGGTAACGTGAATGGCGGGCGCTGATTCATGCTGACGCATCGACTGATCCGCGCGTATGCGCTCTACACGCTGGGGTTTCTCGGATTCGTGCTGCTGATGTGGCGGATCGAGCGCGCCGCCGGCTCCGGCGTCTGGATCGGCTACGTGTTCCTGTTCGTGCCGATCGCCGTGTATGCGGTGATCGGGCTGCTGTCGCGCACGTCCGATCTTGTCGAGTACTACGTGGCCGGGCGGCGCGTGCCGTCCGCGTTCAACGGGATGGCGACGGCCGCCGACTGGCTGTCGGCCGCGTCGTTCATCGGCCTGGCCGGCTCGCTTTATGCGACCGGCTACGACGCGCTCGCGTACGTGATGGGCTGGACGGGCGGGTTCTGCCTCGTCGCGTTCCTGCTTGCGCCGTATGTGCGCAAGCTCGCGCGCTACACGATTCCCGATTTTCTCGGCACGCGCTTTTCGAGCACTGCCGTGCGCGCGCTCGCGGCCGGCGCGGCGATCCTGTGTTCGTTCGTGTATCTGGTCGCGCAGATCCAGGGGATCGGCCTGATCGCGACGCGCTTCATCGGCGTCGATTTCGCGATCGGGATCTTCTGCGGGCTCGCGGGCATTCTCGTGTGCTCGTTTCTCGGCGGGATGCGCGCGGTCACATGGACACAGGTGGCGCAGTACATCATCCTGATCAGCGCGATCCTGATTCCGGTGTCGCTGATCGCGATGAAGATCGGGCTCGGCCCCGTGCCGCAGTTCAGCTACGGCAAGCTGATGGAGCGCGTCGCGGCGCGCGAGGCGCAGGTGCGCGATGCGCCCGACGAGCAGCAGGTGCGCGACGCGTATCGACGACAGGCCGCGGATATCCAGACGCGGCTCGACCGGCTGCCTTCGTCGTA
This sequence comes from Burkholderia sp. D-99, assembly GCF_011605345.1. GTDB lineage: Bacteria > Pseudomonadota > Gammaproteobacteria > Burkholderiales > Burkholderiaceae > Burkholderia. The sequence continues at coordinate 339,685 of NZ_JAAOXM010000006.1, read as the reverse complement.
TGCGGATGCACGCCGGCATCTCGCCGACCAGCTGGCCGACCTGCGGCGCCACAACGGGCCGCTGCGCGAGATCAGCCAGCGCGAGCGCGAGCTGGCCGACTTTCCGCGCGATCCGGCGGCGGCGCGTGTCGCGTGGACGCAGGCGCGCGACGATCTGCTGGCCCGTGCCGAGCCGCCCGTGCCGATGCACGAGCCGTTTCCCGCGGCGAGCGATGACGAACGCAAGCCGCGCGAGCGGAATTTCCTCGCGCTGCTGCTGTGCCTGTCGCTCGGTACCGCGAGCCTGCCGCACATCCTGACGCGCTACAACACGACCACGTCGGTCGCGTCGGCACGGCGCTCGGTCGGGTGGACCCTGTTCTTCATCGCGCTGTTCTACCTGAGCGTGCCGGTGCTCGCGGTGCTGATCAAGTACGAGATCCTCGCGAACCTCGTCGGGCGGCCGTTCGCCGAATTGCCGGCATGGGTCACGCAATGGCATCACTTCGAACCCGACCTGATCAGCGTCGTCGAGGTGATTCGCGACGGCATCGTGCACTGGTCGGAAATCCAGATGCAGCCGGACATGGTCGTACTGGCCGCGCCGGAGATTGCCGGGCTGCCGTATGTCGTGTCGGGACTGATCGCGGCCGGTGCGCTTGCCGCGGCGCTGTCGACCGCGGACGGGCTGCTGCTGACGATCGCGAACGCGCTGTCGCACGACGTCTATTACTGCATGGTCGCGCCCGACGCGTCGAGCCAGCGGCGCGTGACGATCTCGAAGGTGCTGCTGCTCGGCGTCGCCCTGTTCGCGTCGTATGTCGCGTCGCTCAATACCGGGAAGATCCTGTTTCTCGTCGGCGCCGCGTTCTCGCTGGCGGCCTCGAGCTTCTTTCCGGTGCTGGTGCTCGGCGTGTTCTGGAAGCGCACGACGACGCGCGGCGCCATCGCCGGGATGGTGACGGGGTTGGCGGTGTGCGTGTACTACATCGTGTCGACCTATCCGTACTTCACGCAGTTGACGGGGTTCGCGGGGCGCACGTGGTTCGGAATCGAGCCGATCAGTTCAGGGGTGTTCGGGGTGCCGGCGGGGTTCGCGGTGGCGATCGTCGTGAGTTTGCTCGATGAAAAGCCGGATGACTATACGCGGGCGCTGGTGGATTACATCCGGCATCCGTGACGTGGGCGTCGTTCGGCATGCTCACGTGCCGGAAGCCGCCCGTACTGGCGCCGTGACGAGCGCGTCAGAGCGCGGAAATGCCGAGCTCGGCCCCCTTGGTCGTCTGCACCCGGCTGAAATCGCAGCTTCCGTCCGTCATGCCCTTGGCGTTCGGTATCGCGACGCAGACATACGCACGGATGCCATGCGGCAGTGCCACGTGTCGAAACTCGCCGACCTTGATCGTCGCGACCCGGTCCACGGCAAAGCGATCGTTGATCGGTGTCGCGCTCGACGGGATCGACATCGTCACTTCCGACGCGGCGGTCCCGGATTGCGATTTCAGCGTCTGGCTGCTGCCTATATCTCCGTTGACCGAGAAGCGTATTGCCGCCTGTCCTTCGGACACGCGTTGAACCGTGACCGCGAGCGTCGGCATGGCAATTCCCGCCGCGCATTTGCCGGCAGCGCACTCGCGAACGGAAAGCAGCATGCGAAATGGGGATGCAGGCTGGCCGATGGCCGACAGGTCGGTCGACGATCCGCCGTCGCGCAGCGCTTTCTCGGGCGGCGGGGGAGAGGTCACCGCGACGGTGGTGCTGATCGACGCCGGCGAAAATGCCGTTGCGCAAGCTGACAGCATCGTCGCAGCGACAACCATCAGGGCGAACCGTGGACTAAATCGCATGGATCTGACTCGCGGAGCTGAAACCTCGGATATCGTCAGAAGAATACACATCTTTAGCGCGCGGTGTTCGGGGTTCGCTGTCCGCCGCACGTTTGGCCCGAACGGGGAAGCGGATCGGCCGCGCCAGGGCGCCGGGGCCGGTCCGCTTCCGGGCGATCAGTTCGAACCGAACTTGTCGATCGGTACGTTGATTGCGCTCAGCTTCCAGGACCAGAGGCCGTCACGCTTGAAGATGAACGTCACCTCGTCGTCCGTTCCTTGTCGCGCAGTTGCGGTGACCGTCGACCAGTTCTTGTAGCCGACCGAATAGTCGGCCTTCGGCGTGCTGCTCGATGTTTGCGGCGTGGCGCTACCGTTGGACGCTGCATGCGCCGTTTCCGATGGTTCGGGAGCGGATGCCGGCACGCTGGCGTGCGCAGGTTTGGCCGCTCCCTGAGCCATCATGGTCATGACTCCCGCCGGCGTAACCATCGTGTCGATGGCCTGATTCACAAAGCCCATCGCCATCATCATTCCCAGGTCGGCGAATGAATTGCCTTTCATTTCGGGCGAATTCGCCATTTTCGCCTGCATCATGGCCATGAGTTGCGCACGCAGGCTTTCGCGCAACGATGGAAAGTCGACATGGGAAGAAAATGAGTCGGCGTCCTTGTCGGCAATGGCCGATCGCATCTGATGCATGGTGATGTATGGGCTCGCATAACTGGTTGCCACGCCTGCGGTTATTGCGATCCCGGCGACCGCCATCAGTGTTTTCTTTTTCATGGTCTCTACACGCGTTGATATCGTTTATCGGGAACGCAGTTTAACGGCCGCATTCTGGAAAATTTGAGTTGCCGACAATCCGAGGCACGGGTACGCGATCGTTATTCCATTTCGACGGATGGATTGAATGGCGTTGTCGTCGCGTCGAAAAAACAATGAAGCGATGAAGCGTGCGTTGAATTGCAGGGCCGGCGCGCTCGTCCGATGCCTGACGGCGGAAATCGACGCGAAGCGCGTGATGGCGGGCGTGTCGGCGCAGCGGGCGTCCGGGGCAGGCGGGGAGCGAATCGACGATGCAAGAACGCACATGGGCGCCGCCAAGCGTCGGCATACCGACGATTGACGGGCGCTTTGGCGTGCAGAAATGAAAAACGGGCCGAGCGGCCCGTTTTTGCTGATGTCCTGGCGGAGAGAGGGGGATTCGAACCCCCGATAGGCGATTAACCTATACACGCTTTCCAGGCGTGCGACTTAAACCACTCATCCATCTCTCCGGAAGACCGAGAGTATAGCAAACTCTGGCGGCAACCCGCCACTCCCTTCCGCAATCGTCAAAAATCCGTCGTCATCGACAGCCACACCGACCGCGGATCGCCCTGCGTGAGGTATCCGCCGGTCGTCGACGACCAGTACGACTTGTTCGTGACATTGCGCACGGTCGCACGGAACGTCGTCTTCCTGCCGAACAGCTCCGTCGCGTAACGCGCACCGAGATCGTAGCGGTCCCATGCCGGGATCGACATCGTGTTCGCGACGTCCAGGTACTGCGGGCCCGTGTGGATCCAGCGCGCGGTCAGCGTGAGGCCGCGCAGCATCGGCACGTCATATTCGGCGCCCGCGTTGAGCAGGAACGACGGCACGCCGATCGGCCGGTTGCCGTCGTTCGCGCCGCCCGCCGTGTTCTGCAGCGTCGCGTTGATGTACGTCGCGCCTGCGATCAGCCGCACGCCTTTCCAGGGTTCGCCGTACACGGCCGTCTCGACGCCGCGGTGCCGCTGCGTGCCGTCGGCGCCGAACAGGTTCGACACCGGATCGGTGTACGCCATCGGCTTCTCGATCTGGAACAGCGCGAGCGACGCGCCGACCTTGCTGGTGTCGTAGCGGATGCCGGCTTCGACCTGCTTCGACCGGAACGGCGACAGCGACTGGCCTGCATTGCGCGCGGTGTTCGGCGCGATTTCGCCCTGCGCGAGCGCTTCGCTGCGGTTCGCGAAGATCGATACGTTCTGCCACGGCTTGACGACGAGACCGAACACGGGTGTCGTAATCGCGTCGCTGTACGTCGATGACACCGCGCCCGTGTAGTCGAAATTGTCGACCGAGATCGACTGGCGGCGCGCGCCGATCGTGAACAGCACGCGGTCGCCGAGGAAGCCGAGCGTGTCGGACACCGCGACGCTGCGCAGCCAGGTCTTGTTGACCGTGCCCGGATCGCTCATGTCGCCGCCCGCATAGGCGGTCGGCGGGAACGCGACCGGTGACGGATCGTAGAGCGTCGTCGGGAACGCGCCCGACATCGTGTACGCAGACTGGCTGTCGATGCGGATGAACGATGCGCCGGCCGTCACGAAGTGCGACACGGGGCCGGTGGTGAAGCGGCCGCGCACACCGGCTTCGGCCGATTGGGCGTCCTCCTTGTGCGGCACGCTCAGGCGCGAGCCGGTCGTACCGGACGACGAGTAGGTCGGCGTGTAGTAGTCGCCGTGCTCGTTCGTATGCCGTGCTCCAGCCGACACATAGGCCGTCCACGCGGGCAGGAAATCGTATTCGGCGCGCACGATCCCGACCGTATCCTCGAGCTCGCTGAAGCTCCACGGCTGCGCGTAGTTGTGCGTCGCGGACGGCACGGCCGGCGCCTGGTTGCCGCCGATCAGCACGACGGGGCGGCCGTTGTCGATCCGCTCGCGCTGATACAGGAAGTCGCCGGACAGGCGCAGCTTGTCGCCGCGCCAGTCGAGCGACACGGCCGTCACGCTGTTGCGGTGGCGTTCGTCGTCGACGGCCGTGTCGCCGCCGCCGATCGACTGGTTCACGCGCACGCCGAACTGGCCGTCGCTGCCGAAGCGGCGACCGATGTCGACGTGCGTGCCGATCGAGCCCGACACCGAGCCGTCGACGGTGACGCGCGTGAGCGGCTTGTCGTCCGCGCGCTTCAGTTGCAGGTTCACGCCGCCGCCGACGGCCGAACCGTTCGGCGATGCACCGCTCAGGAACGCATTCGCGCCCTTGAGCACGTCGACGCGTTCGACCGCATCGGTCTGGACGAGCTGTCGAGGCGTGACGCCGTACAAGCCGTTCAGCGAAACGTCGTCGCCGGCGAGCTGGAAGCCGCGGATGACGAATACCTGCGAGAAGTTGCCGTAGCCGGACGCGCTGCGCACGGCCGGATCGTTGTCGAGCACGTCGGCGAGGGTGCGTGCCTGCTGATCCTCGATCAGCTTCGACGTGTAGGTGGTCATGCTGAACGGCACGTCGCTCGACTTTTGCCGGCCGAGCACGCCGTAATCCGCACCGCGCGCGACCTGGCCGCCGGCGTAGGTCGGCGCGAGGTCGCCGGGCAGCGGCTCGGCGGCGCCCGTCACGTTGATCGACGGCAACACTGACGTGTCAGGCGCGACAGGGGCGGCGGGCGCGGCCTGCTGGGCCTGCGCGGGGGCGGCGAGCGCGCAGGTCAGCGCAATGCCGAAGGCAATCGGCGTGAGACGCCGGGCGGGTAACGAAAGTGTCGACATGGGACGCAAATCGGGTGTGGTCGGTAATCCATCCCAGGGCGGCAGGTCGGAATCCGGGCGGTGTGACGCGTCCGTGCTGTCGCGGACGTGTTTTTATCGAGCGGCGGAGTCTAACGTAAACGAGAATCATTGTCGTTTACAAAAAATGGCTGCTCATTATTCGGGATGACGGGCGGGCGCCCTGCGGGATCGACGTCACGCAACCGCCGAACGGGCCTCGGGGCGAACATGCGATCATGAGCCGTTCGAATGCGTCGTCATGATTCGCGCGTGCCGGCAGCGGCCCGCGCGGCGAAAGGCGGCGATGCCATCCCGTTCGCAAGCTCCCTTCAGAAGGAACGCCACGCCATGTCGCTGTCCGCCTTGCTCGCTTTTGCCCTGATCCTCTCCGTCGGCGTCGCCACGCCCGGCCCGACGGTGTTGCTCGCCATGAGCAACGGCTCGCGGTACGGATTGCGTCACGCGATGGTCGGCATGCTGGGCGCCGTCACGGCCGATGTCGTGATGGTCGCGCTGGTCGGGTTCGGTCTCGGGATGCTGCTCGACGCGTCGGAAGCGGCATTCGTCACGCTGAAGCTGGCCGGCGCCGCGTGGCTCGCTTATGTCGGCGTGCGGATGCTGCTCTCGTCCGGCGGCCGCGCTGCCTCGCAGGCACTCGATCATGCGATGCCCGATCGCCGGACCGCGTTCCTGAAGAGCTTTTTCGTCGCAATGAGCAACCCGAAGTACTACCTGTTCATGTCCGCGCTGCTGCCGCAGTTCGTCGACCGGTCGCACGCGATCGCGCCGCAGTACGCGATCCTCGCCGCGACGATCGTCGCGATCGACGTCGTCGGGATGACCGGCTACGCGCTGCTCGGCGTGCATTCGGTACGCGTGTGGAAAGCGGCCGGGGAGAAGTGGCTGAACCGGGTCAGCGGGTCGCTGCTGCTGATGCTCGCGGGGTACGTTGCGCTGTATCGCAAGGCCGCGAACTGACGCGGCGATGCAGCGGGGAAGCGGCGCGCCGACACCGATGCGACGATGAAGCCGGTCGATCGCTTTGCGCTCGAGACGCACGACGGTCCGTATGAGAAGTGGCCGTCGCGCACGCATGTGCTTGTCGATGGCGTGCGTTCCGCGCTCGCCGTTTCCGGCTACGTGCTGCTTCGCCAGTTCGAGACACCGGCCGCGTATCTGCTCGTCACCGACTACGACTGCCCGTTCGAGGAAGCCGTTACGTTCACGCTCGTGTCGAAGGATTCGCCGAAGGTGCTCGCGCGGCGCACGGTCGGCGCGATGTATGCGTCGTGCCATCTGGACGACCTGACCTGGGCCGACGACCGGCATTTCAGCGCGACCTTCGTCGGGTTCGACGGACGATGGGATTTCACGATTCGTGACCTGGCGGTGCCGTTCGTCCTGCCCGGATTGGGAATGCGGCACGTACGGGGCTGACACCGTGACGACGATCGGGTGCCGCGGGATGAGGCCTGAACCGATTCGAAAGAATGTGAGTTTCTGAATCCGGCCGGACGCTTTGCAAAAAGCATTCTAAATCCTGTCAAAAAGCCGTCACCAACCTGACAATTTTGCTATGCTCGCCGAAAACCAGACGGGCGGCACTCCCAGGACGGACCAGCGGGCGTGATTGTCCGACGAATAACGAAGTAAAACAAAATCCTGAGAGTCACGCTGTGAATACAGCCGAATTGCTACGCACGTTTGCGTCCGGGGTGGTCGATCAGAACAATCGGCCGGTTCGCATGAACTGGGGGCCTGCTCAGAAGACACTCGAGCAGGTGCTTGCGCTTCAGTACGCCGACATCCGCGAAGGGTTGATGACGGGCGTCGAGGGGCATCTGACCTGCGTGTCCGCACGAGCCGATCTTCCGATCCGCAGCTTCATCGGGCTGCCGGTTTCCGTCGAGATGACGACCGATCGCGGGCGACTCCACACCATCAACGGCATCGTTACCGATGTTCGCACCGGACAGTCGGACGGTTCGCTGACCTGCTACCAGCTGACGATTCGCGACGTGCTGTCCGTGATGGAGCGGCGGACCAATTCGCGTCTGTTTCGCTCCAAGAGCCTGCCCGACATTCTGGGCGTGCTGCTTCAGGAGTGGCGCCAGCGCAGTTCGGCGCTCGCCGGCGCATTCGAATTCGATTTGTCCGGCCTGCATGGTGAACGATACCCGGCGCGCGAGCTGACGCGGCAGGTCAACGAGTCGGACGCGCACTTCATCCGGCGGTTGCTGCGGCGCGACGGTGCGACCGTATTCGTCAAGGCGGGCAAGGCCGGCGAGCGGGCGAACGGCAACGCGCACGACACGCCGGTTCATACGCTCGTCTTCGCCGACGACTCGATGAAGTTGCCGGAGACGCCCGCGGGCACCATCCGTTATCACCGCGACGCCGCCACCGAAGAACGCGACTCGATCACGCTGTGGGCGACGAGCCGCCGGTTGATCCCGGGCAAGATCGTTCGGCCGACGTGGGATTACAAGAGCGGCCGGATGTCGCAAACCGAGCAGGCGACGATCGTCGACCAGGGCGACGGCGGTAACGACCTCGGGCATTTGCTGGCCGATGCCGTCATCGATATCCCGCACGCCGGGGATTCGTCGTCCGACCTCGACCGGATCGGCAAGGACCGGATGCTGGCGCATGAACTGCGTGCCGAATCCGTCGACGGCGTGAGCAATGTGCGCGATCTGGCTGTCGGCCACTGGTTTGCGCTTGCCGAGCATCCGCAACTCGACACCTTGCCGTCCGAACAGCGGCAGTTCATCGTCACGTCGCTTCATCATCGCGTGCGGAACAACCTGCCGAAGGAACTGAACGAGCGCGCGCAATCGTTGTTCGCGGCGAGCCGCGTGCTGTTCAATGCGGTGCCGGCCGACGTGAGCGGCAAATCGGGCGACGAAAGCGACAGGCGCTACGAAAACACGTTTTCGTGCGTGCGGCGTGGTGTGCCGCTGACGCCTGCATACGATCCCCACGTCGACCTGCCGCCCGTGCATCCGATGACGGCTGTCGTCGTCGGCCCGGAGGGCGAGGAGGTGTTCTGCGATGAAATGGGTCGCATCCGTGTGCGGATCCAGGGGCTGAGTGCGGACGATCATGCGCACGCGCAGGGCGCGGGAACGAGCGGCACGCCATCCGACAGTGCGCCGGTGCGCGTCGCTTGCGCGCTCGCCGGGCCGAGTTTTGGCGCGAATACGTTGCCGCGCGTCGGCATGGAGGTGCTGATCGGTCATATCGGCGGCGATCCGGACCGGCTCGTCGTGATGGGCGTGCTGGCCAACGGGCCGAACATGCCGGCGACCTTCAGCCATACCGGCGCGCTGCCGGGCAACCGTTATCTGTCCGGTACGAAGACTAAGGAAATCAAGGGGCAGCGGTACAACCAGATCCGCTTCGACGATACGCCCGGCCAGATCAGCAGCCAGTTATCTAGCGAGCATGCGTACAGTCAGCTGAACCTCGGGTATCTGACGCAGCCACGCGACAACGGACAGGGTACGGCTCGCGGCGAGGGCGCCGAGTTGCGCAGCGATGCGCACGTGGCGATTCGCAGCGGCAAGGCGATGCTGATATCGGCCTGGGAGCGGCTGCGCGCGAACGACGGGCACTTGGCGCGGGACGAGTATCTGCAACTGATGCAGGAATGCGTCGAACTGTTCAAGAGCCTCGGCGACTACGCGGGCCAGCATCAGGGTGTCGCCCCGGACACACAGCCGCACGACGCGCTCGTGACCACGGTGAACGGCTGGCCGAATGGTGAGGCGTCAGGCGGCGGTGAATCGTCAGGCGCGTCGATGGCCGCAATCGGCATCACCGCGCCGGCCGGCATCAGCATGGCGACTCCGAAGACCGTGACAACCCATGCGGGCGGCAACGTCGATGTCGTCGCGCAGAACCACCTTCAGTACACGAGCGGTCAGCGGATCAACCTGCAGGCCGGGCATGGCGTGGCGATGTTCGCGCACAGCGAAGGCGTATCGGCGATCGCCAACCAGGGGAAGGTGACGCTGCAGAGCCAGAACGACGATACGCAGATCGACTCGGCGAAGAGCATTCAGATGACGGCGGGCGGGGGGAAGCTTGCGGGCATGGCCAGCGAGCAGGTCGTGTTCGTGACGTCGGGCGGCGCGTATTTGAAGCTGCATGGCGGCGATATCGAGCTCGGGTGTCCGGGGAGTTTCACCGTCAAGTCCGCGTCGCATACGTGGGCCGGGCCGGCGAGCATGAGCGCCGATTTTCCGAAGTTCGACCAGGGCTCGCTGGGGCGCGTGCCGAAGCTGGTCCGGGCCACCGACGGGCAGCCGGTCGAGGGCATGGAAGCCGAGGTGCGAAAGGCGTCGGGCGAGTTGATCAAGGGGAAGACCGATGCGCAAGGCAAGCTGGCGCCGGTCAGCAGCGATCAGTTCGAACAATTGGCGGTTCGCTTCTTCAAGTCGAGAACCTGAGCTGAGTCTTCAAGAAAAACAACATGTTCAACTACAACTTTGCGCAGAACCCGAGCGGGCAGACGTCGGCTGACGATGCGTCGCAGACTTCAGTGGGCGGTGGAGCGGGGACGACGCTGCTCAACCGCAACGACCTCGAATGCGTGATGCAGATGCCGCTGCCGGGCGTGGTCATCTTCGTGCACGGGGTGAATTCGGAAGGCGAATGGTTCAAGGACGCCGAGAAGGGGCTTTGCGACGGATTGAACCGGCGAATGGGACGCTATGACGATCAATTGTTCCATTTTGGGCCGGTAGCCGGTCAGATGACGCCGGTCAGCTATATCGAAAGCCTGACGTCCGATGGCTTCCTGAATCCAGAAATGTCGTCGAAGACGTACATCAAGCCAGATCCGTCCTTTTCGCCCGTCATTCATTTCCGGTGGGGATATGCCGCCAATGCTGAGGAGCTGAAGGAGTATGGCGACAAGATCATGCTCAACGAGAAGAATTACTGGGGCGGCGGGCCATTCGCGGGCGGGTGTTCGAGTCTGCCGGATCTGTGGAACGACGGGTTGCACGACCGGCTTTTTCTCTGGTTGACCGTCCAGCACATGAATTCGATCGGCAATCGCAAGATCTATTCGACGCCGCCGCGTACCTATGGCGTGCTGGGTGCGCTGCGGCTTGCGCGCCTGGTCGAATCGATCCGCAAGCGTCAGGCCGACGTGCCGATCACGATCGTGTGCCACAGCCAGGGCAACATGATCGGTCTCGCCGCTGCATTCCTCGGCGATCGGTTGCCGGAGGTGCAGGATCAGTGGGGCAAGAAAGGACGCTGCGTCGCGGACACTTATGTTCTTGCCAATCCGCCGTACAGCCTTGTGGAGAGCAACTTCACCGATACCTGGGCACAGCGCGGGGTACGCGACAAGAACGGGCACGTGGGACGCGAGACCTACGTCGCACGCAAGGAAACGCTGAGGGAGTACTTCGATATCCTGCGCGCTCGAGCCGATCTGGAGATGCCTGCGGAGGATCTTGATCGGGCGATGGAAAACGCCAGGCCGTCGGAGTGCGGGGGGAAGCCGTATAGCGCAGCCAAGGACCGGGAGGCGCACGGGTTGTACCAGAAGAACACCTACGGGAGAGTGACACTGTATTGCTGTCCGCATGATCAGGTCATTTCCGCCCTGACCGTTCAAGGGATCGGATGGCGCGGCATGAGTATCGACGAGATCAGTGCGACGAACGCGTGGGGTGTTTTCTCGCAACGTGTGTTCGCGTCGAATTTCGAGGTTGGCGGTGACAACAAGCTATACCGGTATTGGGAGAATGACTGGCGTAGTGACAAGAACAAAACGGAGGGATTTTGGTATCCCCCGTCACCGCCCGCGCGGTACGGTTTTGCGCGAGGCATGCATTCCAATGAGGGGTGGCTCGCGAAGTTTGTCACGTTTGTAACGAGCCCCGCCCTCTACCTGTTCAACTTGTCGGACATGGAGGTCAATGCCCCGCCGCCGAAAGAATGGGAAATCCCGATTACGGCACCGATGCTCGACAAGGAAACGCGCTTCTTTCCAAAGGCGTTGCGCTATGGCCAGCCGTCGGGCGCGTGCGATGCGGACGGAAAGCTGCTCAAAGGAGCAGATTTCAATGAGGGCTACGATCCGCCGTCTGCCGGACGCGATGCCGGCAAGAATGACAAGCGGGATGACGATCCGTACGATAACTTTGACGAAAAGTCGGAAAAAATCGCTTCGGACGAAGGCAAGGCGCTGAAAGCGAAGGGAGACGCGGCATCAGAGGCTGCGCAGCGATACGAGGATCATTCCATTCTCCGGATGGAGGCGCGGAGATCAGGGAATCGCCGTTGGGTCGACAAGGACGGAAATGTAGTCGGAGAAGACGATCCGGACGCAGCGAGCGCTGACTATACCGAATGGAGGAACAAGGAGATCTTCGAGATTCTGAACGGTGGGGACAAGAATAACCCCACCAATCATTCGACCATCATGACCAACAGCGAGCATGCTGAAAAAGCGTTGGCTTACGATGTGGCAATTGGACTTTGCTATTTGACTGCGGCAGATTTGTCGGAATTCAGAATCCAGGCTGATTGGAGGTTTGTAAAGGGTCTGGGCGATGATGATGGCGGTGATGGCGGTGATGGCGGTGATGGCGGCGATGGCAGTAATCCAATTGGTCAGATGGCGGAATATATTTCAACCGGAAAATGCAATAGATTATTTTTAAAGGATTGGGTTGCTACGGACGATTATGCAAAAATGCCGTCCAAGATACATGATGAAAGAGATGGTGGACTTTTCCTGAAGCTTGGGGGCATTTTATGAGGTCGGTCATTGCTACCTGGCCGCGCCGATTTGGAGTCGCCATCGCCGCGTTGCTTCTTGCGTTGGGAGCATCATTCTTGATATTGGTTTCGTCTGATGGGGCGACAGGAGTATCGTTGAGTATGGGAACTCTGATGAAACGTTTAGTATTGGTCCCGGGGCTGGTGGCAATCATGGTATTTGCATTTGCAACGGTGATTGCAGGGCCGAGCGCAGTTGCTGCCTCGTCGACCGAGAAGGTGATTCCGGTTGTCGGGACAGATGCGTCCAGGCCGTTCGTTGCTCAGGTCGTTGGGCTTGGTTGGATGAACCCGCTGCAGCGTAGGGATTACCCCACAGAGTGGCAAGTATTGTGGACGCTGGGCTTGGTAAAGCCGAATATCAATGATGACATGGTTCGAACCAATCCACGAAAATATTCTACGTTACAGCCGATTTCTATCGTGGCTGACGGTCGTTTGGGGCGCGAATCTTTTTCGGGGTTCTATAAAAAATACATCAATGAACTGCTAATACTTTTTCGTACGCGATATTTTACGAATGAGGGCTATTTTTATACGGTTAGCTCGGATGACCAGAGAAAGTGGCGCGAGTTGGCTGGAATGCATGTCGAGCTGGCAATTCCCGCTGGCCGACTCAATCCTGCGTTTGCGGCCTCGTACTTGCGCGGCCAGATCGCTAATATTTTCGAAATTGGGAACCCATCCGCAAAAAATTTATGGAGCCGCGATACGCCGCCCGATGTGCACGTGACATCAGGTCAAGGCAACGCCGGCTTCACGTCGCTGAACGCGGCGCTGGACTATCTGGCCGCGCACCCCGACAAAAGCGCATGGGTGATGAACTGGGACGCGCCGAGCTTTCCGCCGCAGGACGAACAGATCAACGAGAACATGGCGGTGCTGTTCCTCGCCGGCCCGGATCTGAAGACCGAGCGTGAGCCGCTGGCATGGATCGGCAAGGCTGTACGAAGCAACGTGAAGGATTTCGAGGCGAAGCAAGGCGCGAGCCGTGCAGTGCAGGCATGGAAATCGACGATCGACGCGGCGGCGAGCAATGCTGGCGTCACTGTCTCGTCGCTGAACTACGTCATTCACGACGCAGGCAAGGGCAGCGATGCTGCGTCGACGCGGATTGCCTCCCTATCGCAAACGCTGACAGAGGTGCTGCCGGAATACGATTTCCGTACGCAGACCTTCAACACAGCGGCGCTGCTCGGTGACATGGGGGCCGGCGCGGCGTTGACAGATGTGGTTCTGGCGATCGGCCGAGCGAATCACCTCGGCGGAAACGTGCTCGTAGCCGGAACGACCGACACCGAGCATTCGACCGCTGTGGTAGTTGTCGCACCGTCGAAGCTGACGCCGATCGACGCCGGCAAGAACTGGTTCCGCGCACGCGGTGAAAACAACGCGTACTTGCCGTGGTGGGGCCGTCGTCACGACGCGCGTCCGGCATCGCAAGGCTATTCGGAATAAGGAGCACGCATGCGCGGAATCATTCGAGTCGGCGACGCGACGAGCCACGGCGGTCAGGTCGTGACCGGCAGTGCGGTCAGTGAAGTGATGGGGCGGCCGGTTGCCCGACTCGGTGATACGTGTGTCTGCCCGATCGCGGGCCATCAGGCCTGCTTTATCGCCGAAGGCGATCCGCAGGTCATCGTCGACGGAAAACCCGCCGCATTCGATGGTCACAAGACATCGTGTGGCGCGACGCTGATTTCGAGTCTGGCGTCGTCCGGACGGGAATGAATTGTCGAACCGGCAGTCGTCGTTGGCACGGTCGATCGGGAATATCCATGCATCGCATCACTCTTGCAAGACGCATTGGGCTCGTCTCATTTGTCATGGCCGCCCTCTTGTCGGGCTCGCCGTTGCGGGCTGCGACGAGTACCGCGCCGGCGCAATCTGTCGAAGGTGTATCCGCCGCGCCGTTCGTTGCCCAGGTTGTCGGACTTGAATGGCTCAATCCGCTGCAGCGTCGTGACTATCCGACGGAGTGGCAATTGCTGTGGGCACTGGGGTTGGTGAAACCGAACACCAATGACGATATGGTCCGGACCAACCCCGTGAAATACTCGACCTTGCAACCGGTATCCATCGTCGCGGATGGCAACCGGGGAAGTGAGACGTTTTCCGGATTCTATGAAAAGTACGTCGACAAGCTGCTTGTGTTGTTTCGTACGCGCTATGTGACGAATCCGGATTATTTTTACACCGTCAGTTCGAAGTACAAGAGGGAGTGGCGTGAACTGGCCGGGGTGCGAGTCGAAGTCGCACTTCCTGTCGACCGCCTCGACCCAATAGCTGCCGGAGCGTACTTGCGCGACAGAATGGTGAATGCGTATGAAATCGGCAACCCGTCCGCAAAAAATCTTTGGAGCCGTGACACGCCGCCCGATGTGCGCGTGACGTCGGGCCAGGGAAATGCCGGCTTCACGTCGCTGAACGCTGCACTGGACTACCTGGCCGCGCATCCCGACAAAAGCGTGTGGGTGATGAACTGGGACGCACCCAGTTTCCCGCCGCACGACGAACAGATCAACGAAAACATGGTTGTGCTGTTTCTCGCTGGTCCGGGCTTGAAGACTGACCGTGAGCCGCTCGCCTGGATCGGCAAGGCCGCACAGAGCAACCTTCGGGATTTCGACGGGAGCACCGATGCAAAGCGTGCGGCACATGCATGGAGGTCGACGATTATCGATGCAGCGGCACGCGATGCGGGTGTCACCGTCTCGTCGTTGAACTACGTCATTCATGACGCGGGCAAGGGCAGCGACGCCGCGTCGGCAAGGGCTGCGCTCCTCTCGCAAGGACTCGCGGAAGCTCTGCCGGAAAGCGACCTTCGCGGACAGACCTTCAACACCTCGGCATTGCTCGGTGACATGGGTGCCGGTGCAGCCTTGACCAATGTGGCCCTCGCGATCGGCCGCGCAAATCACCTCGGTGGAAACGTGCTCGTGGCGGGAACGACTGACACCGAGCATCCGACTGCAGTGGTCGTCGTCGCACCGTCGAAGCTGACGCCGATCGATTCCAGCAAGAACTGGTTCCGGGCACGCGGTGGAAACAACGCGTACTTGCCGTGGTGGGGTCGCCGTCACGATGCAGGCCCGACGACACAAGGCTACTCGGAGTAGAACCCGACGCAAGGTGATTGCCGCGATACATCGCATGTCTGCACATCGACGCATATACCGGCGCCCGAGGCGTCGCGACGACACCCTCCTGGCATTAAGCAATCTGTAACAATCAGCGAAATGGCAAGAGACATATTCTTTCAAAATACTTTCTATTTTGTGCTGACCGCACTTCCCGGAAAATCCCGGTTCGAGCGCCATCAAGGCATTGGCCCGCGCGTCACCGGAGGCTGCATCGAGGTTTTTGTCGCATACATTACGGAGCGTATGAAAAGTGAAAGATTTTCCTTGCTTGACGCGCCGCACCGTCGCCATTTATTGTCCGTCTGCCGCCCGTGAGAGAGCACGGCGGCAATCGCGGATGCGCGCCTCGCACGCATCACAACACGCAGCAGAAAGCAGAAAAGGAAACGTGGTAGCCACATGAAGCCGCTATTCGATGACAAGAACTCCGATGCGGTAAGCGTTCGTCCTTCCACTCCGTCTTCGTCACCCGTCGCCGTGCCCGCCGCCGCCATCGCCGTGCCGGCAGCACGCCCGGCGGAGAATGTCCGCCTGATCACCGTCGACGAGATCGACCAGCTCGGCGCGACGCAGGGCACGCGGATCGCCGCTTTTTCCCAACAGATTCTCGCGAGCGTCCGCGCGTCGGATGCCGACCAGTTCGGCGACAAGCTCAACGAACTGATCGCGACCGCGAAGGGGCTCGATCCGCGCGGCGCCGACAAGGGCGGGCTGCTCACGCAGGTCACGCGGCTGTTTCGCTCGACCAAGGAGAAGCTGCTGTCGCAATACGAGTCGGTGAGCAAGCGGATGGACACGCTCGTCGTCGAGCTCGAGAGTCATGCGCAGCGCCAGAAGGCCGGCATCGACGAGCTCGAGCGGATGTACAACGACAACTACGCGCTGCACCAGGCGCTCGCGCAGTCGAAGGCGCATGGCGAAACGGCGCTCGCGACGCTGCGCGCGCATCTTGCGGCCGGCCAGCAGCCGGCGGACGATGCGTTCGCCGCGCAGCGCCTGCTCGACGTGAAGCGCAAGGTCGACGCGCTGGAAAGCAAGCTCGACGACCTCGATCGCGCAATGCTGATGTCGAAGCAGCTCGCGCCGCAGATCCGGATGGAGCAGGACCAGAAACGCACGCTGACGTCGAAGTTCATGACGATCAAGACCGTGCTGATCCCCGCGTGGACCAATGCGTTCGCGCTCTACCTCGAGCAGCTCAGCACGAAGCGCGCGGCGGCGCTCGCGAACGCGACGTACGACGCGGCCGACGAGGCGATCCGCGCGCAGGCCGACCTGAACCGCCAGAACGCGCAGGAAGTCGCGAAGCTCGGCCAGCGCCCGGTGATCTCGACCGACACGTTCGAATATGCGCAGCAGCAGCTGTTCGGCGCATTCGACGACGTCACGCAGATCATCGCCGACGGCAAGCGCCAGCGCGAGCAGGACGCGCCGCGCCTGCGCCAGCTCGAACAGGACCTGATCACCCGATTCGCTCCGAAGCACAACTGAGAGAACACCGCATGATTACGCTTGAGAAACGCGCGGCGAAGGTCGCGATCGTCCTCGAAAAACGCCAGATCCTGAAGCCGCCCGTCGTGCGCGTCGGCGCGGCGCTCGACATCTCCGGCTCCGCGAAGCCGCTTTACCAGTCGGGCGTGATCCAGGAGACGCACGATCGGATCCTCGGCATCGCACTGAAATTCGACGACAACGGCGAAGTCGACACGTGGACCTTCACCGAAGGCTACGACCGGCTGCCGACCGCGACGCCGGACAACTACGGCTCGTACATCTCCGACTACGTGCTCGAAGCGCGGATCGACAAGTGGGGCGGCACGCAGTACGCGCCGGTGATGAACGACATCGTCGACTTCTTCTTCCGCGCGCCGGAGCCGTCGCCGAAGCGCGAAGAGAAGCGCGGCTTCCTGAGCCGGCTGTTCGGCGGTGCGGACGAGACGCCCGCGCCGGCCGCCACCGCGCCGGTGAACGGCCATCTGCCCGCGTGGGTGCTGTTCGTCACCGACGGGCAGAACCCGAAGAACGACCGCAAGCGCGTGCGCCAGCTGCTGGCCGAGTCGCAGCACTACCCGCTGTACTGGTCGCTCGTCGGCGTCGGCGATCCGAGCGAATTCGGCTTCCTCGCGGAAGTCGCGGACGAGATGCCGAACGTCGGCTTCCTGCATCTCGAATCGCTTGAGATCAGCGACGAACAGATCTACGAACAGCTGATCACGCAGGAATTCTGCGACTGGGTACGCGCGAAGTAAGCGCGGCCCGCAGGCCATTTTTCTCGAAACTCGAAACCCCACATCATGTTGAAAGACTTCAAGATCCCGCTGTCGCTGACGGTGCTCGCGCTGGTCGCGGCGTATTTCCTCGGCGGCGTGAAGGACATGCTGATCGTCGCGGTCCTGTGCGTGCTCGAAATCTCGCTGTCGCTCGACAACGCGGTCGTCAACGCCTCCGTGCTCAAGAACTGGTCGGAGAAGTGGCGCAACCGCTTCATGGTGTTCGGCCTGCCGGTCGCCGTGTTCGGCATGCGGCTCGTGTTCCCGCTGCTGATCGTCGCCGTGATCGGCCACATCGGCATGTGGGATGCGCTGACGCTCGCGATCGAGTCGCCGGAGAAGTACGCGGCGATCCTGACCTCGGCGCATCACCAGGTGTCGGCATTCGGCGGCGCGTTCCTGCTGATGGTGTTCTTCAAGTTCATGCTCGACACCGAGAAGGACGAGCACTGGATCGGCTTCCTCGAAGGCCCGATGCGCCATCTCGGCCGGATCACCGCTCTGGAAGTCGCGCTGACGCTCGCGATCGTGATCGTCGCGTCGTTCTACGTGCCGTCGGCGGAGCAGGTCGGCTTCCTGCTCGCGGGCGCGTTCGGCGTGATCGGCTTCGTGATCGCACACGGCATCGGCGACCTGATCGGCGGCGAGGAAACGGGCACGCGCGTGGTGCGCGAAGGCGTCGCGGGTTTCATGTATCTCGAGGTGCTCGATTCGTCGTTCAGCTTCGACGGCGTGATCGGCGCATTCGCGCTGTCGAACAACATCTTCCTGATCGCGCTCGGCCTCGGCGTCGGCGCGGCCTATATCCGGGAGATGACGCTCGTGCTGCTGAAGAAGGGCACGCTCGCGCAGTATCGCTATCTCGAACACGGCGCGTTCTGGGCGATCGGTGCGCTCGCAACGATCATGTTCCTCGGCGTGAAGTTCGAGGTGCCCGAGGTCATCACGGGCCTGGTCGGCGCGGCGATGATCGCCGCGGCCGTGTGGTCGTCGATCGTCGTGCAGCGCAAGGAAGACCGCACCGCGGTGGCCGGCGAATAAGCACGCGTCACCCGCGGCACGAAAACCATCAACGAGGGGCCGCGCAGGGCGGCCCGGCATTGCCGCCGGCGCAACGGCGGTTCCAGCAGAAGAGGTTCAGATGATCAATTTGTCGAAAGGCGGTCGCGTCAACCTGTCGAAGGAAGCGCCCGGCACGCAGAAATTCCGCATCGGTCTCGGTTGGGACGCGAACGCAACGGACACGGGTACGGATTTCGATCTCGACGTGTCGGTGTTCCTGTGCAAGTACGACGCGCAGAGCAATCCGAAGCTGATCTCGGATCAGCATTTCGTGTTCTACAACAGCGAAGTGCGCACGATGGAGCGCAAGGACACCTTCATCCAGCCGGGCGACGATTTCCCGAAGCGCGGAATGCCGGCGTCGAAGTGCCTGGGTGTCGTGCATAGCGGCGACAACCGCACGGGCAGCGGCGACGGCGACGACGAAGTGATCTTCATCGACGTGACGAAGCTCGCCGCGGACATCGAGGAAATCTCGGTGGTCGTGACGATCGACCAGGCCGAAGCGCGCCGCCAGAATTTCGGGCAGGTGCGCAACAGCTACATCCAGATCGCCGACGAGGTGTCGGGCGCGGTGATCGCGAAGTACGCGCTCGAGGAAGACTTCTCGATGGAGACGTCGGTGCAGGTCGGCAGCTTCTATCGCCGCGACGGCCACTTCATGTTCAAGGCGGTCGGCGCCGGCTACAAACGCGGCCTGGGCGATTTCGTGCGCGCGTACGGCGGCGTGGTCTGACTGGTGGCAGCCCGGCCGGCGCGACACCGCCGTGCCGGGCAGGAAGCAGCGATGACGAATCCGTCCGACGAGCCGAAGCGGCTCGAGTTCGATACGACGCCCGAGCGCACGCCCGGGCGTCTTGCGTTCGACGCGCCGCCCGCGGCTGCGGCGCCGGGCGCGCGTGCGCCCGAGCGGCCGGCACCGCAGGCGCTCGACTTCGGGCCGGCGCCCGACAAGGCCGCGCGCACGGCGCCGGCGGAGGCGGTCGGCCGCGCCTTGTTCGGCGAATCGAACCATCCGCAGCTCGAAGCCTGCTTCCGCGCCGCGCAGGCCAGCTTCCCGAATCTCTATCCCGACTTCGCGCCGCGCATCGAGCGGCACATCCGGCAACTGGTGCCGCTCAAGCTCGCGACGGTCGCGACGATCGGCGACGGCGCGCTGGAGACGGCGGGCAACCTTGTCGAAGCCGTCGCTGCCACGACGCGCGAATTCAACGAACTCAGCGCGGCTGACATGATGGCCGGCATGCTCGCGCAGGCGACGCGCAAGGCCGGCATGTTCGAACGCTGGTTCGGCGCGGCGACGGGCCATGTCGACTACCGTGCGGCGCTCGGTGCGCTCAAGCAGTCGCTCGGCTTCTTTCCGCGCCGCACCGAGGAACTCGCCGCGAAGGTCCGCCATGCGGAAGAGAACCTCGTGGTCGTGCTCGCGGCGCTGAGCGCGGTGTCGGACGTCGTGCGCGCACCGGATGACGCGGGCGTCGAGCGCACGCTGTTCGATCGCCGCAACATCGTCGGGCAGGCGGTGCAGCAGATCCGCATGCAACCCGCGCAATTGCGCGGGCTCGACGAGCGCGTGACCGATCTGCTGTCGCGTGCCGATCACCTGATGAACGTCGTGCTGCCGGCGGCGCTGGCGGCGCGGCCGCAGCGTTGAGCGAGCGGCACGAACGGTAGGAATGCGCGCGCCGCGGCGCGCGCATTCGCTGCGCAGGCACACCGCCGCGTCACCCCGTTTCGCGTGGACCGGCGCGAGTCTGCTATCTTCCCGGGCATCTCATTGCTTTCCCGCCGATTCTCCATGACTGACCGCATCGTTGCCGCATTCGATTTCGACGGCACCATCACGACGACCGACAGCTTTCGACATTTTGTCCGCTATGCGGTCGGCACGCCGCGCTTCGCCTGGGCGGGGCTCCGCGCGCTGCCGTGGATCGTCGCGATGAAGGCAGGGCTGCTTTCGCGCGGCGATGCGAAAGCGAAGTTCGCGTCGTTCGCGTTCGGGCCGGTGCGCGAGGACGCGCTCGATGCGCAGGCGCGCACGTTCGTCGACACCTACCTGCCGGGCCTCGTGCGTCCGGAAATGCTCGAACGCATTCGTGAGCACAGGGCACGCGGGCACGAAGTCGTGCTGGTGAGCGCGTCGCCGTCGCTGTATCTGGAGAAGTGGGCAAAGACGGCCGGCTTCGATGCGGTGCTCGCGACGCGGCTCGCGTTCGAGCGCGGCACGTTTGCCGGGCGGCTCGACGGCGAGAACTGCTGGGGGCCGCAGAAGGTCGTGCGGCTGCGCGGATGGTGGGGCAACCGGCCGCCGAAACAATTGTTCGCGTACGGCGACAGCCGGGGCGACAAGGAAATGGCCGAGCTCGCGAACTGGTCGTGGATCCGCGGGCAAGGGCCGATGCCGCCGATCGGCGGCTGAGTC
This sequence comes from Burkholderia sp. D-99, assembly GCF_011605345.1. Classification (GTDB taxonomy): domain Bacteria; phylum Pseudomonadota; class Gammaproteobacteria; order Burkholderiales; family Burkholderiaceae; genus Burkholderia. Next base: position 318,658 of record NZ_JAAOXM010000006.1, on the reverse strand, counting down.
GGCGCGGCGCCGGCGTTTGCCGGTTTTACATCAAGCGTCGGCTTGCGCGTGGCGAGCGCGACGCGCCGGACGATACACGCCCCAGCGATTCGCACGCGAGAACGTGCCGACGTCGTTGAAGCGCACGCCGACTTCACGTAGCGCCGCATGCGCGGTGCGCGCGGTCAGCTGGCGGATGTAGAACGGGTCGCGCACCACGAAGTGATGGATCGCATGCGTGCTGCCGAAGTTGAAGCAGAACAGCTGGAACGGCAGCATCCACCACGGGTTGAGCACCTGCGTCTGCTGGATCACGTTGCGCGAATCGATATCGCCGAAGTAATGCATGTTCGAGCTGACGAAGTTGATGCAGAAGCTGCGCACGAAGTTCGGCCCGAGCCACACCACTGCGAGGAAATCGACGACGCTCATCACGCGTTCGACGATGGCCGGCACCGTCACCGGGTAGCCGAACGCATGCAGCGCGAACAGGCCGACGTGATAGACGATGAACGCATGCCACAGCACGTAATACACGTGACCGACCGGCATGTACGACGACACCTGCTCGACGCGCAACTGCACGCGTTCGACCGGATCCTGCACCGGCTGCGCGGCCACATACTGCTTCACCTTGCGGCGCATCGCGGCCGGCCGCAGCACGACGGCGAGCATGCCGTCCGCGATCATCAGCAGGCGCTTCACGCCCCAGCGCTCGCCGTTGGTGATGCCGAACTCCTCGAGATCCGATTCGCCGCCCGACACCTTGTGGTGATGCAGGTGCATGCGCCGCCGCGTCCACGGGTTGATCGTGCCGGGCCGCGTGAGCCAGCACAGCGCCATCATCAGGTGATAGGCCCACGGCGTCTTCTTGAAGTACATCAGGTGGATCAGGTCGTGCTCGAGCTCGTGGATCAGCGACGTGACGAACGCGGCGAGCGGCAGCGCGACGTACCACGCGATCGCCCCGCGCGCATACAGCCAGGCGATCGCGAGCATCGCGCTCACCGAGACGGCCATCACGGTCGCGCCGACGAGGTTCTGGTTGTCGAGCAACGGAAAGCGCGCGCGGATCGCGTCGCTCGCGGCGTTGACCTCGCGGCGGACGTACGCGACCTTGTCCGCGTCGTGGCGAAAGGCGGTTCGTGCGGGTTGGCTCATCGACCGGATTCCTGCGGAAAGAGTGGGGCGCAATGCCGATGTGACTAGCATAGGCGCGCACCCGACCGCCCGCGAGGGCCGCGGGTGCCAATGACGGTGTCATTTCGGGCCAGGATGGCCGGCCGGCGCGGCTAGAGTCTCGCCCCGGTGTCATTGCGGGCCAGCGGCGCTACAATCCGCCGAAACCGCTCCGGAGTCCGCCGTATGGCCCTGTCCGTCCCGGATGCCGCGCGCCAGTTGAACAAGGCGACGGTGTCGTCCGCGTATGCGCTGTTCATGCTGATGCTGGCCGAGGAGCGCGGCATCGACGGCGGCCGGATTCTCGCCGGCTCGGGCGTCGAGCGCGACCGGCTCGCGCAGCCCGATGCGCGCATCACGCCGCTGCAACAGGCGGCGATCGTGTTCAACCTGCTCGACGCGACGGACGATCCGTCGATCGCGATCGAGATCGGCCTGCGCAGCAGCCTGACGAAAGCGGGACTGATCGGCTTCGGGCTGATGAGTTGCGCGACGCTCGGCGAGGCGATTGCGCTCGGCATCCGCTACCTGCCGACGCGCGTGCCGTTCTTCTCGGTGCGGCTCGCGCGGCTCGACGGGACCGTCGACATCGACGTACTCGAAGCGTTTCCGCTCGGCCGGCTGCGACAGTTCGCGGTCGAGAACTTCCTGGTCGAGACGGCGATCCTGTTCAATTCACTGCTGTATCCGGTGCCGGGGCGCACGCTGCAGTCGCGCGCCGAACTCCATTTCGAATGGGCCGAGCCGCCGTGGTTCGAGCGTTATCGCGCGCGGCTGCCGCGCTGCCATTTCGACGCGCGCGCGAACCGCATCCGCTGCGACGCCGCGTTGCTCGACGAACCGATCGGCACCGCGAACGCGCATACCGCACAGATGATCGTGCAGCAGTGCGAGGCTGAACTCGCGCGGCTCGGTTATGCGGAAAGCATCGTCGAGCGCGTGCGCAACCTGCTGATCTGCGGCGAGGTCGGCTATCCGGCGGTCGACGACGTCGCGCGCGAGCTGCATGTGTCGGCGCGTACGCTCAAGCGCAAGCTCGCCGAGTACGGCGCGACCTATTCGGCGCTGCTCGACGAGATCCGGTTGCGCGACGCGCTGCGGCTGCTCGAGGGGACGCGGCTGCCGGTAGACGAGATCGCCGCGCGTGTCGGCTATACGGATCGCGCGAACTTCACGCGTGCGTTCAAGCGCTGGACGGGTGTCGCGCCGAGCGAGCGGCGCTGAACGCGGGCATGAACCCGCCTGCGTGGCGGGCCTGCCGATTCATGCCCCCCGTGTCCCCTTCTCAGACGATCGCGACCCAGTTCGCGCCGCGCCCGCCCGGCACGCGCGCGTGCGGCGACAGCGCGCCATCGTCCGGCGCGATCGCATACACCGACACGTACTCCGATTGTTCGCCGCAGGCGACGAGCCAGCGCCCCGACGGGTCGATCGCGAACCCGCGTGGCTGCGTCTCGGTGGCGCTCGCGTGCGCGGGTTCGAACGTGCCTTCTTCGGTGCGGCGATAGCAGAGCAGGCGGCTCGACGTGCGTTCGCTGACGTAGGCGAAGCGCTCGTCGGGGCTCAAGTGCAGATCGGCGGCCCAGACGGAAGGCTCGGCAGGCGCGGGAGGCCGCGCATGGCCTTGCGCGAGTTCGGCGACGGCCGGATGGCGTGCGCTCACGTGCGCATCGCCGAGCCGGCCGGTGGCGGGATCGCGCGCGAACGTGGCGAGCGTGGCCTGGAATTCGCTGACGACGGCGAGCGTGCGGCCGTCATCCGCGAACTGCAGGTGACGCGGGCCGAAGCCGGCCGGCACGCGCGTTTCGCCGTGTTCGACCGCACGCAGGCCGGCCGCGTCCTCGACGAGCGCGAAGCTGAACACGCGGTCCGAGCCGAGTGAGCTGACGTACGCGAAGCGGTTGTCCGGCGACACGATCACCGAGTGCGCGTTCGCGATGCCGTCCGCGACCTGCCGCGGCGTGCCGTCGCCGTCGCGTACGCGCGCGGCGTCGTAGAGGCTGAGCGAATTCCCGCCGTACGACGCGCCGAGCAGCCAGCGGCCGCTGCGGTCGAGCGACAGGTACGCGTGGCTCGCGTCGATCGCGGTCGTGCCGATGCGCGCGAGCGCGCCGGTGACGGCGACGCGGAACGCGACGATCGTCGGCTGTTCGCCGCGCGTCGCGACGTAGAGCCGCGCGCGGTCGGCCTGCACGGCGATCGGCATCGCGACGTCGGCTGCGGGATAGCGGGCGAGCGGCGTGAGCGTGCCGTCGCCGGTGAGGGAGAACGTGGCGAGGTCGCCGTCGGCGGCATTCGAGACGACGACGGTCAGGCGGTCAGTGTTCGGCATGGCGGAGCATCGAAGCGTTCGTGAAGGATTCGTCGGCCGGCAGGCCGCGCGGCGGATCGCTGCGCCGGTGCGTGCGCGCGAACAGCGCGGCGACCGCGGCGACGAGCGAAGCGATCGCGAGCGCATACAGCCCGCCCGTGATCGAACCCGTATGTTGCTTCAGATAGCCGAACGCCGTCGGCGCGACGAAGCCGCCGAGGTTGCCGACCGAGTTGATCAGCGCGATCACGGCCGCGGCCACGCGCGTGTCGAGATAGCCTTGCGGGATCGGCCAGAACAGCGACGACGCGGCCTTGAAGCCGAGCGCGGCGAAGCAGATCGACGCGAACGACCACACCGGATCGTGCGACGTCGACGCGAACAGCCCGCACGCGGCGAGCACGAGCGCGCACGCGAGCCAGCGCTGTGGATGCTTCCATTTCGACGACAGCACCGCGAAGCCGTACATCGCGCCGATCGCGATCATCCACGGAATCGTGTTGTACAGGCCGACCTGGAAATCGGTGAGGCCGCCCATCTTGCGGATGATGGTCGGCAGCCAGAACGTGGCCGCGTAGATCGTCAGCTGGATCGAGAAATACAGGAAGCAGAACAGCATGATCTGCGGGTCGCGCAGCAGCGCGGTGGCGCGCACCGGCACGTTCGAGCGCACGTCGCGCGTCACGCGTTCCTCGTCGAGCGCGTTCTGCAGCGCCGTGCGTTCTTCCGCCGTGAGCCACGTGGCATCGCGGATGTGCGATTTCAGCAGCAGCCAGCTCGCGCCGCACAGCGCGACGGAGAACAGCCCTTCGATCAGGAACATCCATTGCCAGCCTTCGAGGCCGAAACCGCGGATCGACAGCAGCGCGCCGGTCACGGGCCCGGACAGCACCGACGCGAACGCGGAGCCGCCGAGGAAGATCGCCATCGCCTTGCCGCGTTCCTGCGGCGGCAGCCATTGCGACAGGTACAGCACGACACCGGGGAAGAAACCGGCCTCGGCCACGCCGAGCAGGAAGCGCAGCGTGTAGAACGACGTGTCGTTCCACACGAACGCCATCGCGGCCGCGACGATGCCCCACGTCGCCATGATGCGGGCAAGCCACACGCGGGCGCCGTAGCGCTGCATCAGCAGGTTCGACGGCACTTCGAACAGCGCGTAGCCGACGAAGAACAGCCCGGCGCCGAGGCCGTACGCGGCCGCGCCGATGCCGATCGACGCTTCGAGGTGGCGATCGACGAAGCCGACATTGACGCGGTCGATGTAGTTCGCGATGAACATGATGAGCACGAGCGGCAGCACATGCCACTTCACTTTCGAGACGGCGGACGCGAGCGGGTCGCGTCCGGGCAGGGCGGGCGAGGGCGGGTTCAAGCGTGTCTCCGGTCGGGCGGCGGCGGACGGGGCGGTTGCTCGCGTCGGCGTCTGGGTGGCGGTTTGTATGGTATGTCGTCGTATAACATGGTACGCCTGAGTGCCGAGGAAGACGTCGCGGGTTTACCCGAAAAATACCCGGATATTGGGGAATTTCATGAGGTGCGCGGGTGGTTCATTCATGTCTGATGACGTATGACGTGAAATGAGCATGCGTCAATCGCCGGGTAGCCGGTTGCGACCCGCGCTCGTGGGCGCAGCGGCCGGGTAGCGTGTCCGGCCGCTGCCGTTGCGGCAGCTACGCCATCGACACGACGCTGTTGAGCAGCGTCTTCACGAGCACGGCCTGCCGCGTCGCGCCCGTTTTCGCGAAGATGCCGCGCAGGTGCGCGCGGGCGGTGTTCTTCGTGATGCCCGTCGCGGCGGCCGCTTCGTCGAGCGTCAGCCCGTCGACGAGTAACAGCGCGATTTCGGTTTCCATCGGCGTGAGCCGGAACAGCCGGTGCAGCATGTCGCGCGACGTCTGCGGCGACGACGCGGGATCGCGCACGAACACCGCGACGGCCGGCCGGTGCTGGCGGTCCTCGGCGCCGCGGTAGGGCGCGAGCGGGCGCAGCAGCACGCTCAACGGCATCGCGCCGCCGGGGCGCGACAGCGTGGTGGCTTCGATGCGGGCGAGCGCGCCCGCGCGGAAATGCTCGAGCGCGGCTTGCAGCGCCTTCTGCAGCCGGCGCTCGTCGAGCGGGCACGACGCGTGGAGCCGCTCCTGGCGCACGCACAGCCCGTCCTGCTGCTCGATCAGCCGCTCGGCGATGCGGTTGCGCTTGATCACGCGGCCGTCCTCGTCGACGATCGCGGTGCCGACATCGAGCCGGTCGACGGTGCCCGCGTACAGCGCACGTTCGGCATCGAGCACGTCGAACGCGGCGTGCAGTTCGACCGCGCGCTGCAGGTGCGGCAGGAGCGTCGCGACCTGCGCGCGTTCGGCCGCGTCGAAATCGCAGCCGCCGTGCGCGCGGCTCACGAAGAACGCGCATTCGACGCCGCGTTCGCCGCGCAGGTTCGCGCCGAGGATGTAGCGCAGGTCGAGCGGCTGCAGGTACTGCCGGTAGAAATCGTGCGCGCGCCACGCGGTTTCGCCGAACAGCCGGTCGGCCGTGAAGACCTGGCCGGGCGGATGGTCGAGAAACGGGCACAGCGCATAGAACTGCTCGCTGTACGACGGCTCGCCGGGCAGCAGCGGGCCGTGCGCCGACGCGTTGATGATGAGCCCGTGCCGTGCGCCGCCCGGATTGCGCAGCACCAGTGTCGTGAAGCTCGCGTCGAGCCGCACGCGGACCGCTTCGAGGAAGCCGGCCCACGGGGTCGCTTCCGACGGGCCCTGATAGACGAGCCCGAGCCACGCGCTGAGTTCGCGTGCCGTCCACGCCGCGTCGTCGAAACCGTCGTGCGCGGCCGGATCGCCGGGTGCCAGCGCGATGGGCATGCTCGTGTTCTCCTGGATCGGGATGAAGGATTCCCGAACCAGCATACCGGCCGGCCGGCGGCCCGCGTCATCCGAACGGAGTAGGCGGCGCGGCAAGCGGGCAACCGTCAGGCTGCCCGCTTGCGGCGTTTACGCCGCGCGCTCGCGCAGCAGGTAAGCGACGATGCGGTCGGCTGCTTCCTCCGGTGACTCGGCCACCGTGTCGACGCGCAGTTCGGGCTGCGCGGGCGGCTCGTACGGCGAGTCGATGCCCGTGAAGTGCTTCAGCTCGCCGCGCCGCGCCTTCTTGTACAGGCCCTTCGGATCGCGTTCCTCGGCGACCGAGAGCGGCGTGTCGACGAACACTTCGACGAACTCGTCGGGGCCGACGAGCGCACGCGCCATCTCGCGTTCCGCGCGGAACGGCGAGATGAACGACACGAGCGTGATGAGCCCCGCGTCGAGCATCAGCCGCGCGACTTCCGCGACGCGCCGGATGTTCTCCACGCGATCGGCCTCGGTGAAGCCGAGATCGCGATTCAGCCCGTGCCGCACGTTGTCGCCGTCGAGCAGGTACGTGTGCTTGCCGAGCGCGTGCAGCCGCTTCTCGACGAGGTTCGCGATCGTCGATTTGCCGGCGCCGGACAGCCCCGTCAGCCAGACGATGCGCGGCGTCTGCGCCTTCTGCACGGCGCGCGCGGCGCGGTCTACGTCGACCGCCTGCCAGTGCACGTTGTGCGCGCGGCGCAGCGCGAAGTGCAGCATCCCGGCGCCGACCGTGTCGTTGGTGAAGCGGTCGATCACGATGAAGCCGCCCGTGTGACGGTTGCGGTCGTACGGATCGAACGCGACGGGCCGGTCGAAGCTCAGGTTGCACACGCCGATTTCGTTGAGCGCGAGCGTGCGCGCGGCGAGATGCTCGCGCGTGTTCACGTCGATCTTGTACTTCGGCGTCGCGCAGGTCGCGCCGACCGTCTGCGTGCCGAGCTTCACGAGATACGGGCGGCCGGGCAGCATCGGCTCGTCGTGCATCCACACGAGTGTCGCCTCGAACTGGTCGGCCACCTCGGGCGGCGCATCCGCGCGCGCGATCATGTCGCCACGGCTGATGTCGATCTCGTCGGCGAGCGTGAGCGTCACCGCGTCGCCGGCGCGTGCGATGTCGCTTTCGCCGCTTTGCGTGATCACCGATGCGACACGGCTCTCCTTGCCGGACGGCAGCACGCGCACGCGCTCGCCGACGCGGATCTCGCCCGACGCGATGCTGCCCGCATAGCCGCGGAAGTTCAGGTGCGGGCGGTTGACCCACTGCACGGGCAGCCGAAACGGTTCGTCGCGCGTCACGCGCGCGGCGAGCGGCAGGTGGTCGAGATGCTGCATCAGCGACGCTCCGGCGTACCACGGCATCCGCGCGCTCGGCGCGATCACGTTGTCGCCTCGCAGCGCCGACATCGGGATGCTGACGATGTCGGCGAGCCCGAGTTCGGCCGCGAACGCGCGATAGTCGGCGTCGATGCGCTCGAACACGGCCTGGTCGTAGTCGACGAGATCCATCTTGTTGATCGCGAGCACCACGCGCTTGATGCCGATCAGCGCGACGAGATGGCTATGGCGGCGCGTCTGCGTGAGCACGCCCTTGCGCGCATCGATCAGGATCACCGCGAGATCGGCGGTCGACGCGCCGGTGATCATGTTGCGCGTGTATTGCTCGTGGCCGGGCGTATCGGCGACGATGAACTTGCGTCGTGCGGTCGCGAAGAACCGGTACGCGACATCGATCGTGATTCCTTGCTCGCGCTCGGCCGACAGGCCGTCGACGAGCAGCGCGAAATCGAGTTCGCCGCCCTGCGTGCCGACTTTCTTCGAATCGGCTTCGAGCTGCGTGAGCTGGTCGTCGAACAGCATGTTCGACTCGTACAGCAGGCGGCCGATCAGCGTGCTCTTGCCGTCGTCGACGCTGCCGCACGTGATGAAACGCAGCAGGTCCTGGGTTTGGGAGGCGTCGCCGGCGGACGCGGTAGCGGCGGGGCGCGCGAGCGTGTCGGTCGCGGTGAGTACGTGTGCCATCAGAAATATCCCTCCTGTTTCTTCTTTTCCATCGAACCGGCCGAATCGCTGTCGATCAGTCGTCCTTGCCGTTCGGACGTGCGCGTCTCGCGCATCTCCTGCAGGATGTCGTCGAGCGTCGTCGCATCGCTGTCGATCGCGCCCGTCAGCGGATAGCAGCCGAGCGTGCGAAAGCGCACCTTGCGCATCTGCGGCTGCTCGCCGTCGCGCAGCGGCAATCGTTGATCGTCGACCATGATCAGCGCGCCGTCGCGTTCGACCACGGGCCGTTCCTTCGCGTAGTAGAGCGGCACGATCGGGATGTCGTGAAGCTGGATGTACTGCCAGATGTCGAGTTCGGTCCAGTTCGAGATCGGGAACACGCGCAGGCTTTCGCCCTTGCGCTTGCGCGCGTTGTACAGCGACCATAGCTCGGGGCGCTGGCGCTTCGGGTCCCAGCGGTGCTGTTCCGAGCGCAGCGACACGATGCGTTCCTTCGCGCGCGATTTCTCCTCGTCGCGGCGCGCGCCGCCGAACGCGGCGTCGAAGCCGTAGTGATCGAGCGCCTGCTTGAGCCCCTGCGTCTTCCACACGTCGGTATGCACGGCCGAGCCGTGCGTGAACGGGTTGATGTCGTTCGCGACGCCCTCGGGGTTGATGTGTACGCGCAGGTCGAGGCCGAGGCGCGCGGCCGTTTCGTCGCGAAACGCGATCATCTCGCGGAATTTCCACGTCGTATCGACGTGCAGCAGCGGAAAGGGCGGCTTCGCCGGGTAGAACGCCTTCATCGCGAGATGCAGCATGACCGAGCTGTCCTTGCCGATCGAATACAGCATCACCGGGTTTTCGCTCTCGGCGACCACCTCGCGCATGATGTGGATGCTTTCGGCCTCCAGCCGCTCCAAGTGGGTCAACATCGTTCGTCTCCTTGTTTCATGCCGGCGCCGCGCGACATGTGCGGCGTTTCGTGCATGACGCCAACGGTATCGAGCGAGCGGCCTGCCGCTCTTCGTCCGGGTGGACTAAACCGGCATGCGGCGACGGAGCGGATCTTTCCTTAGTCCACCCGGACGAAGAGGTGCGCGACGCCGGCGCTTAAGGTAAGCGCTCGACCATCGGCGGAGACGACACATGACGGACGACACACGTGCCACGCAATTGCTTTCGGGCCAGACCTGGGCCGATTTCTGCGACACCCTGAAACGCAGCGGACAACAGATCCTGCGCGCCGAAGCGCCGGACGATCCGCTGACACGCGCGGAAGGCTTCCGCTACCTGAGCCGGCTGATGCGCATCGCGCTCGAAATGCACGTCGAGTTCGCGGACGGCGCGTGGCCCGGCTTTTTCTCGCCGTCGCATGAGACCGCGAAGATCGGCGCGGACAATCCCGACAACCTGTACCAGTACGCGCGCCTCGACGGCCGCTGCGAATACCGCGTGACGGGGCGGCGCGGCACGGTCGCGTACCTGAGCTTCGGCACGCAGAAGGGCGGCTACGAAACCGACGGCAAGATGCTGCAGACGGGCTTTCTCGACGCGAAGCAGCTCGAGATCGCGCCGGACGGCAGCTTCGAGATCGTGCTGAGCGAGACGCCGCGCGCGGGCAATTGGGTGCGCATGGAGCCGGGCACGAACGCGCTGCTCGTGCGCCAGACCTTCCTCGATCGACGCACGGAAACGCCTGCTCAACTAAAGATCGAGCGCATCGGCGCCGGCGATCGCCCGGCGCCGCTCGACCCGCTCGTGCTGCACGGCGGCCTCACGCGCGCCGCGCAATTCGTCGAGCAGACGTCGAAGCTGTTCGCGGACTGGGCCGCGAGCTACCGGTCGCACGTCAACGCGCTGCCGCCCGCCGACCAGGCGCTGTGCCAGTCGGTCGGCGGCGATCCGAACATCTACTACTACCACTCGTGCTGGGCGCTGGCCGACGACGAAGCGCTCGTGATCGACGTCGATACGGTGCCCGACTGTGATTTCTGGAACGTGCAGCTCAACAACTACTGGATGGAGTCGCTCGACTATAGGCACTTCGACATCTGCGTGAACAAGCACAGCGCACGGCGCAATGCCGACGGTGGCGTGACGGTGGTCGTCGCGGCCGCGCGGCCGGGTGATGCGAACTGGCTCGATACGGCCGGGCATCGCACCGGCACGATCTGCTGGCGCTGGGTCGGTGCCGTGCAGCCGGTGCATCCGCGCACGCGGGTCGTGAAGCTCGCCGCGCTGAAGGAGGCCGCATGAATGCGCCGCTCGACCAGATTCGTACGCTGCTGGCTCCCGACGGACTGATTGCCGAGGCCGTGTCGCGCACGGGCGGGCTCACTGCATTCGGCGACGGGCCGTATCGCGAGGCGCTCGACGTGATGTGCGCGTCGCTGATCGACGAAGCGAAGCTGTCCGCACGCGGCGCGGAGATGATGCGCGAGAAGCTCGTCGGGCAACTCGTGAACCGGCTCGTCGTCGAGGATTACTTCCGGCGTCATCCGGAGATCGCGGACATCGCGATCGACGATCCGCTCGTGATCGTCGGCCTGCCGCGCACGGGTACGACGCTGCTGCAGCGGCTGCTGGCCGTCGATCCGCGCTTTCATACTGCCGCGTGGTGGGAAACGCGCTACCCGGCGCCACTCACCGGCGAGACGCTTGCCGAGCCGACCGTGCGCATTGCCCGCGCGCAGGCCGAAGTCGCGATGATGGTCGACTGCATTCCGCAGATCCTGACGATCCATCCGCTCGATGCGATGCTCGCCGACGAGGAGTTCATGCTGATGGAGCATTCGTTCGTGTGCGCGATGGATTCGTACGCGAACGTACCGCGCTACACGGCGTGGCTCGCGCGGCAGGATCTCACGCCGGTCTACACGTACCTGAAGCGGATGCTGCAGTTCCTGCAGTGGCAGAAGGCGCGGCGCGGTGTTGCGCCGGCGCAGCGCTGGCTGCTGAAGACGCCGCAGCACCTGCATGCGCTCGACGTGCTGTGCCGCGTGTTTCCGCGCGCGCAGGTCGTGCTCACGCATCGCGACCCGGCGCAGACGATTCCGTCGATGGCGAGCATGGCGCTCACGCTGTGGCAGATGTATGCCGACGATCCCGATCCGCTCGCCGTCGGCGCGCAGTGGAACGCGGGGATGGCGCGCGCGATCGGCGCGGCGATGGTGGCACGTGACGCCCTGCCGACCGGCCGGTTTCTCGACGTGCGTTTCGAGGACACGGTGTCGAATCCGCTCGGCGTTGCCGAGGCCGTGTACGCCTTCGCCGGCATGCCGCTCGATGCCGCGCAGCGCGCGGCGATGACCGACTGGATGGCGCGCAACGGCCGCGACAAGCGCGCCGCGCACGACTATTCGATCGCGCGCTTCGGCTTCACCGATGCGCAGCTCGCGCACGACTTCGCCGCGTATCGCGAGCGGCACCTGCGGGCGGCCGGCTGACGGCCGCACCCGCGAGACGAACGACAACCAGGAGACAACCCATGTTGCTGAAAGACAAGATCGTTGTAGTTTCAGGGATCGGGCCGGGGCTCGGCGTGAAGCTCGCCGTCGAGGCCGCGCGCGAAGGTGCACGCGGCGTGGTCGTCGCGGCGCGCACGATGGAGAAGCTCGACGACGCGGAGGCCCGGATCGGCGCACTCGGCGTCGACTGCGACGTGCTGAAGGTGAAGACCGACATCACCGATCGCGCGCAATGCCGGCAACTCGCGACCGAGGCCGTCGAGCGCTTCGGCCGGATCGATGCACTCGTGAACAGCGCTTTCGTGCACGGCACGTTTCCCGAACCGGTAGAGGAGGCCGACCTCGACGGCTGGCGCGCGGTGTTCGACACCAACGTGTTCGGCACGATGGCGCTCACGCAGGAAGTCGTGCCGCACATGAAGCGGCGCAAGCGCGGGGCGATCGTGATGATCAACACGCAGGCGACCCGCAAGCCGTTTGCAGGGGAAGGCGGCTACGCTGTATCGAAGGGGGCGCTCGCAGTTGCGGCAAAATACCTGGCGCGCGAACTCGGCGTGCACGGCATTCGCGCGAACAGCATCCACATGGGGTGGATGTGGGGCGTGCCGACCCAGACGTATTTCCGGCAGGCGGCCGCCGAGTACGGGATGACGGAAGAGCAGATCATCGCGCCGATCGCATCGAACATCGCGCTTGCGAAGCTGCCGACCGACGACGATTGCGCGCGTGCGGCGCTGTTCCTCGCGTCGGACTACGCGAACGCGGTGACGGGCGCGACGCTCGACGCAAATGGCGGCGATTTCATGCCCTGACGATGGAGCAAAGGATCATGCAGGACAACCATAACGAACAACACTTCTTTGCATTCAACGGCGATGCAGACGGCCTGTGCGCGCTTCAGCAACTGCGGCTCGCGGAGGGCGTGCACGGCACGCTCGTGACCGGTGTGAAGCGCGACATCAAGCTGCTCGAGCGGATCGACGCGCGCGCGGGCGACATCGTCACCGTGCTCGACGTATCGCACGACCAGAATCGCGATGCGTGCGCGCGGCTGCTGCGCGACGGCGCGACGGTCCGCTATTTCGACCATCACTTCGCGGGCGAGCTGCCCGACGATCCGCGCTTCGACGCGCATATCGACACGTCGGCCGACGTCTGCACGAGCGCGATCGTGAACCGCTATCTCGGCGGCCGGCATGTGCGCTGGGCGATCGTCGCGGCATTCGGCGACGAGTTGCCGGCGCTCGGGGGCGCGCTTGCGCGCGAGCATGCGATCGACGACGCGGAGCGCGACACGCTCGCCGAACTCGGCCTTTACCTGAACTACAACGCGTACGGCGAGTGTGTCGGCGATCTGCATTTCGACCCGGCGGCGCTCGCCGACGCGATGCTGCCATGCGTCGACCCGCTCGATTTCGTGCGCGAGACGGCCGTGTTTGCCGCACTGCGCGACGGCTACCGCGACGACATGGCTCGTGCGTGCGCACTTGCGCCGCTGCGCGAGGTTCCCGGCGCGACATTGGTCCGGATGCCTGATCATCCATGGGCGCGGCGTGCGACGGGCATGCTCGCGAACGAGCGGATGCGCAATGCGCCGCATGCGGCACTCGCGGTGCTGTCGCCGCGCGCGGACGGCGGGCTCGTCGTCAGCGTGCGCGTGCCCGATGGCCGGCCGCTCGGCGCCGACGAGTTCTGCCGCGGCTTTGCGACCGGCGGCGGGCGCAAGCGCGCGGGCGGTATCAACCATCTGCCCGAAGCCGAGTTCGACACGTTCGCCGAGCGATTCGAGGCGGCGTTCCGGCTCGATTGACGCAACGGCCTGAGATGCGCGCGCCGTGCAGCCATTGCACGGCGTGCGCATCGTGGCCGGTGCATGATGGCCCCCGCATTTTGGTCCGATCACCCGGTCGCGCCCGCGAGCACGGCCGGCACGTTGTGGCCGTAGCAGCGCTCCTCGACGCGCTCGGCGATGCGCCAGCCCGGTGCCGTACGCACGAACCGGTCGACGTACCACAGCCCGAGAAACATCACCTGCGTGCCGCCATCCGGCAGCACGACTTCCATCGGATTGAAGCAGATCGTGCGACCGCGCGCGGTGTCGCCATCGAGCCGGATCGACAGGTTGCCGACCATATGCTGGTACTGCGGAAACTGCGGCAGCACGGTGCGCAGCCACGCCTTGACTTCCGCGTAGCAGCCGGCGATGCCGCCCATCGCGCGATAGTCGATCGCCGCGTCGGGCGTGAACACCGCGTCGAGCGCGTCGAAGTCGCGGGTGTCGATCGCGCTCGAATACGCGACGATCAGTTCGCGGATGTCGTGATGGTCGGACAGCGTTTGCAGATCGGGCATCGGCGGCTCCCGGTCACGCGCTTTTGCGCTTGCGTGCCGCATGCAGTGCTTCTGCGCGCTGCTTCACGTCGCGCGCGCACTGGTCGAAACCCTGTTTCACCCACGCACCGTGGTTCTGCATGATCGTGTCCGCGTTGATGCCGAGGAACTGGTCGGTCGTGAAATAGCGGCAGCGCTGCGCGTCGATCGCATCGATGTACTGGTCGCGGCGCGCGGCGTCCTTGTTGTCGTCGGTCGGGCGCTGCTCCCACGACAGCAGGCGTTCCGGTTCGCAGGCGACGAGGATCTCGCTGACGGGAATCACGGTCTCCGTGCCGGGAATACGCACCTGCATGTGCACGAAATCGCCGAGCTTGCCGGTCGTTTCGAAACCGACGCAAAACGTGTTCCATTCGCCGTAGCGGGGGAAGTCGGTCAGCACTTCCCAGACGACGGAAGCCGGTGCGTCGATGTCGACGGTGATCGAGGTGACGAGATTCGAGGGTTTGGTCATGGGGGTTTATCGGGTGAGGCTGCGCGCCCGGCTGGCCGGGCGCCGCAGCGGTCGGATAGGTCCGCGACGGCATCGGCCGGCGCGCATGGCAGGGGCGGGACGGAACGCGCGGTGCCGGTAGCGGCCGGCAGGTGCCGCGCAGCGCACCCGACATCGAGCGTAGGCCGGCGCATGCGGCGAAGAATCGTCGGAATGGACTAAGGCGTTTCACCGGGGGGGCAGCAGCGGGTACGACGGCCGTGACCGTCGACGCCATCGGCACGCGGGGGCGTCGAACGTCGACACCACGCAGCGCAGCCGCGACAATACGGGTCTCTTCCTGCTTTCGTCATCGAGGTGCCCGTGCCCGCCAAGTCGTCCGTTGCTCCCGCGATCGTCTGGTTCCGCGACGATCTGCGCGTGACCGACCAGCCCGCGCTGACGCGCGCGGCGGCATCGGGCCGGCCGCTCGTGTGCGTATTCGTCGACGACACGGGTGCTGGCGCGGGGCGAGCGCTCGGCGGCGCGGCGCGCTGGTGGCTGCACGGGTCGCTGGCCGGGCTCGACGCGGCGCTGGCGCGTCATGGCGGACGCCTGCTGCTGTTGCGCGGCGACGCGCCGCGCGAGATCGAGCGCGTCGTGCACGACACGGGTGCGCAAGCCGTGTACTGGAACCGTCGTTATGCGCAACCGCAGCGCGACGCCGACGCGGCGCTGAAGGCGTCGCTCAAGGCGCGCGGTGTCACGGTCGAGAGCAGCAACGGCAGCCTGCTGAACGAGCCGTGGGAGGTGCTGACGGGCAGCGGTGGGCCGTACCAGGTGTTCACCGCGTACTGGCGCGCGGCGCGCCGCGATCGTGCGGTCGTCGCGCCGCTGCCGGCGCCCGAACGGATCGGCTTTTATCCGTGGCCGAAGGCGGTGAGCGACCGTGCGCTGGCGCTCGACGCGCTGGCGTTGCGTCCGCCGGTGCCGAATTGGGCCGGCGGCCTGTGCGACGCGTGGCCCGCACCCGACGAAGACGGCGCGCACGCGCAGCTCGACGCGTTCCTGACGACGTCGCTGGCCGATTACGCGGATGCGCGCGACCGTCCCGACCGGCCCGCGACGAGCCGGCTGTCGCCGTTCCTGCGCTTCGGCAACGTGTCGCCGCGACAGGTGTGGCACGCGGTGCAGGGTGCCGCGCAGGCGGGCGGCGCGGCGTGCGCGGCGGGCGCCGACAAGTTCCTGAGCGAACTCGGCTGGCGGGAATTCAGCTACATGCTGCTGTACCACTTTCCGGCACTCGCGACCGACAACTTCCGCACGCAGTTCGATGCGATGCGGTGGCGCGACGATCCCGCCGCGCTGCGTGCGTGGCAGCGCGGGCTGACCGGCTATCCGCTCGTTGATGCGGGCCTGCGCGAACTGTGGACGACCGGCTGGATGCACAACCGTGTGCGGATGGTCGTTGCGTCGTTCCTGATCAAGCACGTGCTGATCGACTGGCGCGCGGGCGAAGCGTGGTTCTGGGACACGCTGGTCGACGCCGATCCCGCGAACAACGCGGCGAGCTGGCAGTGGGTGGCCGGCTGCGGCGCCGACGCCGCGCCGTATTTCCGCATCTTCAATCCGGTCGCGCAAGGGCGGAAGTTCGACCCGGATGGCGCGTACGTGCGACGCTGGGTGCCCGAGCTTGCCGGCCTCGACACCGCATCGATTCATGCGCCGTGGGAGGCTACGCCGCTGGAGCTCGACGCGGCGGGTGTGCGGCTCGGACTCGACTATCCGGAACCGCTCGTCGAGCATGCGGCCGCGCGTGACCGCGCACTCGATGCGCTGGCGGCATTGCCGAAGCGCCGCTGACCGCCCGCATCGGGGCGCCGCATCAATTGCAGAACGCGACGTGCTCGAGCAGCGCGTACGCGACGCCCGAATCGAAGTAGGCCGCGCCGCACCACGCGACGAACGCGAGCGTGCCGGCGGCCAGTGCTGCGCGGATCATGCCCATGCCGCGTTGCCCGATGCCGGACGCGCGACGCGCGCGTCGTTGATCGGCAGGTGCAGCAACGCCGCGAGTACGCCGAGGGCGATCGAGCCGATCCACAGCGGCATGTACGAATGGGTCGCGTCGTACACGAGCGCACCGAGCCAGACACCGAAGAAGCTGCCGAGCTGGTGCCCGAAGAACACGAAGCCGAACAGCGTCGCGATGTAGCGCACGCCGAACACCTGCGAGATCACGCCGTTCGTCAGCGGCACGGTGCCGAGCCACGTGAACCCCATGACGGCCGCGAACACGTAGACGCTCGCGGGCGACAGCGGCGCGGCGACGAACGCGGCCATCGTGAGCGCACGCACGAGGTACAGCACCGACAGCACGTACTTGCGCCGCAGCAGTCCGCCGAGATGGCCGCACGCATAGGTGCCGGCCACGTTGGTCAGCGCGATCAGCGCGAGCGAGATGCTCGCGTGGCGTGCCGGCAACCCGTGGTCGAGCAGGTACGCCGGAAGATGCGTCGCGATGAAGGCGAGCTGGAAGCCGCACGCGAAGAAGCCCGCGTTCAGCAGCCAGAAGCCGCGATGCGCGAATGCCTCGCGCACGGCTTCGCCGATCGACTGGTCGGGGCCGGCGGCTGCGCCGGCAACCTGCGCGGGCCGGTCGCGCAGCAGCACGGCGAGCGGCGCGAGCAGCGCCGCGACGAGCGCCAGCGCGATGAACGCATGCCGCCAGCCGATGCCGCCGATCAGCTCCTGCGCGACGGGCACCATGCAGAACTGGCCAAGCCCGCCGATCGCGCCCGCGACGCCGAGCGCCCAGCCGCGCCGGTCGGGCGGAAACAGGCGGCTCAGTGCGCCATAGATCGAGGCGAACGCCGAGCCCGACAGCGCGATGCCGATCACGAGCCCGGCGCCGACCGTGAACATGCCGGTCGTCGCCGCATGCGCCATCGTGACGAGCCCGGCCGCATAGAGCAGCATTCCGGCGACGATCACGCGCAGCGAGCCGAAGCGATCGGCGACCATGCCCGTGAACGGCTGCGCGACGCCCCAGATCAGGTTCTGCAGCGCCAGCGCGAGCCCGAACGCTTCGCGCGACCAGCCGTGGTTGAGCGACACCGGCGCGAGGAACAGGCCCTGCACGTGGCGGATGCCGAGCGCGGCGCCCATGATCAGGCCGCCGGCCAGTACGGGCAGCCAGCGGCGGCGGACTTCCTGCTCGATCGGGGTCATGCGTGTCTCCGGATGAAGGTGCGCGGCGAAACGGCCGCGCTCGATCCGATTAGACGATCGGGACCGTTGCCGCTCAAGCGATCATTCGGTCAGGTTGGCATGCGTGCGGAGAATGCGACGAGGGGTGCTCGGGATGGGGCGGAAGCGTCCGGCCGCGGTCAGCGGCATTCGCCAAACCGGCTCCGCCCTACGCCGATGCCGGGTCGTGCGCACGTATCGCGGTATCGCATTCGGCTGCTTCGGCGAGCATCCAGTCGCGGACGTCTGCGACTTCGCGGCGCGGCGCCGGATCGTGCTGGAACAGCCAGTAGCCGTACGCCTCCGACAGCGCCTGCGTGTGCGGCCCGAGCACCGCGAGCCGCCCGTCCGCGAGCATCGGCGCGACGAGCGCGAGCCGCCCGAGCGCGATGCCCTGGCCGGCGATCGCGGCCTGGATCACCTGGTCGTACTGGTTGAAGCGCAGCACGCCTTTCGGGCGCGCGTCGCCGAGTCCGGCCGCGAGCAGGTGCGTGTGCCACTGCAATTGCGGCTGCGGCGGCCCGTCGAATTCGAGCAGCACGTGGCCGGCGATCGCGGCCGCGTTCGTGACGGGCCGCGCCGCGAGCGCGGGATGGGCGACCGGCACGACGATCTCGTCGAACAGGTGCAGCGCGCCGGCCGGCGCGCGGTCGCGCGGACAATAGCGGATGCCGAGGTCGATGCCTTCGGCGCGCAAATCGAGTACCTTGTCGTTCGCGGCGACGCGCAGGTCGATCTCCGGCAGGCGCGCCTGCAGCCGCCCGAGCCGCGGCAGCAACCACAGCGCGGTGACACCGATGCTCGCGGTGATCGTGACGGGCTGGCGCTCGCGCGCGGCGGCGAGCGACGCGACGGTGTCCTGCAGGCCGTGCAGTGCCGCATCGGCGACCCGAAACAGCCGCTCGCCTTCCGGCGTGAACGCGATCTTCCGGTAGCCGCGCTGCAGCAGCGCGACGCCGAGATGTGCTTCGAGCGCGTGCACCTGGCGGCTGACCGCCGATTGCGTGACGCACAGGTCCTGCGCGGCGAGCGTGATGCTCATGCGGCGGCCGACGGCGACGAAACCGCGGACGAGGTCGAGCGACGGGAGACGGACGAGCGGCGTTGACATGCGCGTGACTCATGCGAACGGAGCAGCAAGATTGGTTGAGAACGCGGGGCGCGTCAAGTTCAATGGAGGCTGGAGCGGGCTCGGGCGGCGAAGCATGGGGCTGGAGCAGGCGGCGGGGCGTTGACGCCCTGGCCGAGTGCGAAGCATGGGCTCGGGCAAGCACCGAGGCGCCACCCGAATCGAACGTGAAGTAGGGGGCTGAGGAAGCGCCAAAGCGCTAACTCGGGCCGACCGCGAAGCACGGGATGCGAGTAAGCGCTGAAGCGCCAACCCGGATCGACCGCGAAGCATGGGACCCGAGTAAGCGCCAAAGCGCTAACCCGGACCGACCGCGAAGCATGGGACCCGAGTAAGCGCCAAAGCGCTAACTCGGACCGACCGCGAAGCATGGGGTCCGAGTAAGCGCTAAAGCGCTAACTCGGACCGACAGGAGACTCGATGACGATTTCGAACGAAGGCAGCGGAACGACGCAGGGCAGCCGCGCGGCGGGCGCATTGCCGCCCGAGCCCGTGACGCTGCGCGCGGCCGACGGCTATGAATTGCGCGGCCATGTATGGCGCCATCGCGGCGGCAGTGTCGCGCGGC
Source organism: Burkholderia sp. D-99 (assembly GCF_011605345.1). Lineage (GTDB taxonomy): Bacteria > Pseudomonadota > Gammaproteobacteria > Burkholderiales > Burkholderiaceae > Burkholderia. Next base: position 299,102 of record NZ_JAAOXM010000006.1, on the reverse strand, counting down.
CCGTGACGGTCATCAATTGTGCGACGTCGGTGCGTTGCGATTACTACTTTCGTTTCGCGGCCTGGCTGTTCTCACAGGGGCGCGACGTGCTCGTCTACGACTATCGCGGCATCGGCGGGTCGCGCCCGGCGCAGCTCGCGAAGCTGCGCGCGAACTGGCTCGACTGGGGGCGGCTCGATTGCGAAGCCGCGCTGCAATACGCTCGCGACGCGTTTCCAGGCCAGCCGATCGACGTCGTCGCGCACAGCATCGGCGGGTTCGCGCTCGGGCTCGCGGCATCGAACGGACACGTGCGGCATGCGGTGACGGTCGGCGCGCAGTACGCGTACTGGCGCGATTACCTGCCGGCCGAACGGCGGCGCATGTGGTGGAAGTGGCACGTTGCGATGCCGGTGCTCGCGACGGTGTTCGGCTACGTGCCCGCGAAGCGGCTCGGCTGGATGGAGGACACGCCGCGCGGCGTCGCGTTGTCGTGGGTGCGCTCGCAGGCGCGCTTCGAGGATGGCTATACGAGCGGCCCGCTCGCTGAACCCGCCGCGAGCCGCGCCGCGTTGCCCGCCCGCTTCGCGGGGCTGTCGGCGCCGATGCTCGCGATCGGCCTCGACGACGACGGGTTCGGCACGGTCGAAGCGATCGAGCGGCTGGTCGGCTACTACACGGGCAGCGACGTCACGCATCTGCGGATCGGGCCGGCCGACATCGGCGTCGATGCGATCGGCCATTTCGCGTTTTTCCACAGCCGCTTCACCGACACGTTGTGGCCGCTTGCGTTGTACTGGCTGCAGCACGGCGTGCTGCCGGCCGATGCGCCGGGCCGCGTGCGCGCGCTCCACCCGGCGTCGCGCGGGCGGGCAGCGGGCAGCGGCGTGCCGGGCGTCGCCGCGAACGGGTGATGCACGGCGGCTGCCCGATGCGTCGCAGGCATCGCGTGTTGCCGTGCGCGGCCTTCGCATGCCGCTCATGAAGCCGCTCCGGTTCGATGCGGCCGCGGCGATCCGCACACCCGCCGGCTCGTACGCCGGCGCGATCGATTAACATCGGGCCTTCCCTTTCACAGCACAGGCTGCCGCGCATCGATGTCCATTCCGTCCGATTCCGCTTCTCCGGCCGACACCCCCCGCGCGTGGCGCGTGCACGCGCTCGATGTGCCGCCCGCCGCAGCCCGCGCGGGTGTGCGGGTCGTGCGCATCGATTTCGACTGGAGCATCCCGCTCGCCTCGCCGGCCTATGCGGCACTGAGCGATGGCGAACGCGCGCGTGCCGCGCGCTTCATGCGTCACGAGGATGCGGTACGCAGTGCCGCGACGCGTGCCGCGCTGCGCGACGTGCTCGGCGCGGCCCTCGGGGTCGCGCCGCACGCGGTCGCGATCGTCGTCGACGAATCGGGGCGGCCGTCGCCGGCCCCCGCGTATCAGACGGAACTCGATTTCAACGTGTCGCATGCAGGCGCCCACGCGTTGCTCGCGTGGGCGCCCGCGGGCCGCGTCGGCGTCGATATCGAGTGTTGTGACCGCGCGGCCGACTGGCGTGCGCTGACGCGCGAAGTCTGCGCGCCCGCCGAGGCCGCCTGGCTCGACAGCACGTCGCCCGCCGCGCGCGCGGCGGCGTTCATGCGCGTGTGGTCGGCGAAGGAAGCGCTGCTCAAGGCGCTCGGCACCGGCATCGTCGGCGGGTTGCGTGCGTTCGCGGTCGTGCCGCCGCGCGATGTGGCGACACCCGCGACGACGATCGTCGACCCGGCCGCGCCGGCGGCCGGCGTCGCGGCGTTCGATGCCGCGTGGCTCGATGCGGCGCCCGGCTACGCGGCGTGCGTCGCGTGGACGCGCACGCGCGCATAGCGCAGGTCACCGCACGTCAACCGGCGTCGCTCATTCGAGCGGCGCGTCGTTCGGCGCCGCGTAGCGCGCCTTGATCACGTCGCTCATCGGGAAGTCGAACGCGAGCCCCTTCGGCGGCACCGGCTTCAGGAACCACCTGTCGTACAGCGCGTCGATCTCGCCGCGCTTCATCAACTGCACGAGCACGCCGTCGACGAGCGCCTTGAACTGCGGATCGTCCTTGCGCAGCATGAACCCGTAGGCTTCCGACGACTGCGGCGTGCCGACGATCTGCCAGTCGGCCGGCTTCGCGGCGAGCTGGCGCACGCCCGCGAGCAGCACGTCGTCCATCATGTACGCGGCCGCGCGGCCCGATTCGAGCGTGAGGCGTCCTTCGCCGTAGTCCTTCGCGCTGATGATCTGCACGTTCATCTTCTTTTCCTCGTTCATCCTGCGCAGCAGGCGCTCGGACGTCGTGCCCTGGTTCGTCACGACCGTCTTGCCGGCGAGGTCGGGGAAGTCGCGGATGCCCGAGCTCGTGCGCGTGAGCAGGCGCGTCGTCGCGACGAAGAAGGTGGTCGAGAAGGCAACCTGCGCGTGACGCGCGGCGAGGTTCGTGGTGACGCCGCATTCGAGATCGACGGTGCCGTTCTGCACGAGCGGGATGCGGTTCTGCGACGTGACGGGGATGAAGCGCACCTGCAGGTCGGGCTTGCCGACGCGCGCCTTCACGGCGGCAATCACGCGGTCGCACAGGTCCTGCGAGAAGCCGATGACCTTGCCGTTCGCGTCGACGTAGGAGAACGGCACCGACGTTTCGCGGTGGCCGATCGAGATCAGGTTGCTCTGCCGGATCTTCTCGAGCGTGCCCGAGAGCGGCTCCGCGGCGAACGGGGCGCCGCATGCGAGTGCACACGCGGCGGCGAGCAGGCCGCGGCCGAGCAGGGCGGTGAAGCGGGGCGGGAAGTGCATGACGGTCTCCGTGACAAATGGTGATCCGTATGTTGCCAAAGACAAAATAATTGCAACATATGTTAAGAGTCGGATCCCGCCAACCGATCCGGCGGGCCCCACCGGGCATCAGGGAAACTCCCAAGTCGAAATCGGTGAAAAACGGGTTGTCTAGACAAGTTCAGGTGGCTACACTTCAAACCACTCCGAACTTGTCTAGACAGGATTGCTCACATGATTACGTTGACCCCCGGCCACCTGACCCTCCCGCAACTGCGCCAGATCGCACGCGAATCCGTGCAGCTGACGCTCGACCCGGCCAGCTTCGCGAAGATCGACGCCGGCGCGAAGGCCGTCGCCGACATCGCCGCGAAGGGCGAGCCGGCCTACGGCATCAACACGGGCTTCGGCCGCCTGGCCAGCACGCACATCCCGCACGACCAGCTCGAACTGCTGCAGAAGAACCTCGTGCTGTCGCACGCGGTCGGCGTCGGCGAGCCGATGGCGCGCTCGTCGGTGCGCCTGCTGATGGCGCTGAAGCTGTCGAGCCTCGGCCGCGGCCACTCGGGCATCCGTCGCGAAGTGATGGACGCGCTGATCACGCTGTTCAACGCAGACGTGCTGCCGCTGATCCCGGTGAAGGGCTCGGTCGGCGCATCGGGCGACCTCGCGCCGCTCGCGCACATGTCGGCCGTGCTGCTCGGCGTCGGCGAAGTGTTCATCCGTGGCGAGCGCGCAAGCGCAGTCGACGGTCTGCGCGTCGCGGGCCTCGCGCCGCTGACGCTGCAGGCGAAGGAAGGCCTCGCACTGCTGAACGGCACGCAGGCATCCACCGCGCTGGCGCTCGACAACATGTTCTCGATCGAAGACCTGTACCGCACCGCGCTGGTCGCGGGTGCGCTGTCGGTCGACGCGGCGGCCGGCTCGGTGAAGCCGTTCGACGCCCGCATTCATGAACTGCGCGGCCATCAAGGCCAGATCGACGCGGCAGCGTCGTATCGCGACCTGCTCGAAGGCTCGCCGATCAACCAGTCGCACCGCGATTGCGACAAGGTGCAGGATCCGTACAGCCTGCGCTGCCAGCCGCAGGTGATGGGCGCGTGTCTGGACCAGATGCGCCATGCAGCCGACGTGCTGTTGATCGAAGCGAACGCCGTATCGGACAACCCGCTGATCTTCCCGGACACCGGTGAAGTGCTGTCGGGCGGCAACTTCCACGCGGAACCCGTCGCGTTCGCGGCCGACAACCTCGCACTGGCCGCAGCTGAAATCGGTGCGCTGGCCGAGCGCCGCATCGCGCTGCTGATCGACGCGACGCTGTCGGGCCTGCCTCCGTTCCTCGTGCGGGACGGCGGCGTGAACTCGGGCTTCATGATCGCCCACGTGACGGCTGCCGCGCTCGCATCGGAAAACAAGACGCTCGCGCACCCGGCGTCGGTCGACTCGCTGCCGACTTCCGCGAACCAGGAAGACCACGTGTCAATGGCGACGTTCGCCGCGCGCAAGCTCGCCGACATCGCCGACAACACGAAGCACATCCTCGCGATCGAACTGCTGGCTGCCGCACAAGGCGTCGACCTGCGCGCGCCGTACCACACGAGCCCGAAGCTGGCGCCCGCGATGGAAACGATCCGCGGCAAGGTTGCGCACTACGAGCTCGACCACTACTTCGCACCGGACATCGCAGCGATCGCGAAGCTCGTCGGCGAGCGCGCGTTCGCGAAGATCGCGCCGTTCTCGTTCGCATCGGAACAGTAAGCCCATGAGCGCGCCGGTCTACCAGGAGATCAAGGATTTCATCCTGGGCCGCATCCACGCAGGCGAGTGGGAGGAGGGCGACCAGGTGCCGTCCGAGAACGAGCTGGCGCGCGAATTCAAGGTGGCACGCATGACCGTCAACCGCGCGCTGCGCGAGTTGACGGCCGAGCAGGTGCTCACACGCATGAAGGGCGCGGGCACCTACGTCGCGCGGCCGAAGTACGAGTCGACGCTGGTGGCGATCCGCAGCATCTCGGAGGAGGTCGGCGCGCGCGGGCATGCGTATCACGCCAGCGTGCTCGGCCTCGACACGATCCGCGCCGACGAGGCGCTCGCCGACGAGATGCAGGTGACGGTGCGCACGAAGCTGTTTCACTCGCAGGTGCTGCACTTCGAGAACGACGAGCCGGTGCAGCTCGAAGAACGGTGGGTGAATCCGGCGGTCGCGCCGGATTACGCCGGGCAGGATTTCACGAACACGACGCCGAACCTGTACCTGATGCGCGCGGCTCCGCTGCAGCGCGTCGAGTACCGGATCGAAGCGGCGGCCCCGGCGCCGGAGCGGCGCGAGCAGCTGCGGATGGACGACGTCGAGCCGTGTCTGGTTTTACATCGGCGCACCTGGTCGCAGGGCGTCGTCGCCTCGGTGGCGAATCTGTGGCATCCCGGCAGCCGTTATCGCTTCACCGGGCATTTCTGATTCCTATTTGATATTCATTTCCCTCGGGAGCAGTCGTCATGAACCATCCGAAACACATCGATCCCCGTCTCGATCCGACGCGCACGATCCGCGCGCCGCGCGGCAGCGAGAAAGTTTGCAAGACCTGGCTGGCCGAAGCGGCCTACCGGATGATCCAGAACAACCTCGACCCGGAAGTCGCCGAGCATCCGCATGCGCTCGTCGTGTACGGCGGCATCGGCCGCGCGGCGCGCAACTGGGAATGCTACGACCAGATCCTCGCGTCGCTGAAGGATCTCGAAGAGAACGAGACGCTGCTGATCCAGTCGGGCAAGCCGGTCGGTGTGTTCCGCACGCACAAGGATGCACCGCGCGTGCTGCTGGCGAATTCGAACCTCGTGCCGCACTGGGCGAACTGGGACCACTTCCACGAGCTCGACCGCAAGGGCCTGATGATGTACGGCCAGATGACGGCCGGCAGCTGGATCTACATCGGCAGCCAGGGCATCGTTCAGGGTACCTATGAAACGTTCTTCTCGGTCGCGAACCAGCACTTCAACGGCGATCCGTCGGGCCGCTGGATCCTGACGGGCGGCCTGGGTGGCATGGGCGGCGCGCAGCCGCTGGCCGCGACGATGGCCGGCTTCTCGATGATCGCGGTCGAATGCGACGAGACGCGTATCGACTTCCGCCTGAAGACGCGCTACGTCGACAAGAAGGCGACGACGCTCGACGAAGCGCTCGGCATGATCGAGGAAGCGAAGCGCACCGGCAAGCCCGTGTCGATCGGCTTGCTCGGCAACGCGGCCGACGTGTTCCCGGAACTCGTCAAGCGCGGCATCACGCCGGATTGCGTGACCGACCAGACGAGCGCGCACGACCCGATCAACGGCTACCTGCCGCAAGGCTGGACCGTCGCGCAATGGCGCGAAGCGCAGAAGGTCGATCCGCAGAGCATCGTGAAGGTCGCGAAGCAGTCGATGGCCGTCCAGGTGCAGGCGATGCTGGATCTGCAGGAGCGCGGCGCGGCAACGCTCGACTACGGCAACAACATCCGCCAGATGGCGCTGGAAATGGGCGTCGAGAACGCGTTCGACTTCCCGGGCTTCGTGCCGGCGTACATCCGCCCGCTGTTCTGCGAAGGCAAGGGCCCGTTCCGCTGGGTCGCGCTGTCGGGCGATCCGGAAGACATCTACAAGACCGACCAGAAGGTGAAGGAGCTGATCCCCGACGATCCGCACCTGCACAACTGGCTCGACATGGCGCGTGAGCGCATCGCGTTCCAGGGCCTGCCGGCACGGATCTGCTGGGTCGGCGTGAAGGATCGCTATCGCCTCGGCCAGGCGTTCAACGAGATGGTCAAGAACGGCGAACTGAAGGCCCCGATCGTGATCGGCCGCGACCACCTCGACACGGGTTCGGTCGCAAGCCCGAACCGCGAGACGGAATCGATGAAGGACGGCTCGGACGCCGTGAGCGACTGGCCGCTGCTGAACGCACTGCTGAACACCGCAGGCGGCGCATCGTGGGTGTCGCTGCACCATGGCGGCGGTGTCGGCATGGGCTTCTCGCAGCACTCGGGCGTCGTGATCGTCGCCGACGGTACCGCCGAAGCGCACGAACGCCTCGGCCGCGTGCTGCTGAACGACCCGGCGACGGGCGTGATGCGCCATGCGGATGCCGGCTACGAACTCGCGCAGCAGACGGCCCGCGAAGCCGGCCTGAAGCTGCCGATGCTCGGCCGCTGAGCATGACGGCGCTCCACCAGGCGCCGGTGAACGCGACGCTGGCCGCCGCGCTGATCCGCGCAGCGGATCTCGTCGCGTCGCCATGGAAGAACGGCGGCGGCGTGACGCGCGAAATCGGCGCGTTCCCCCCGGGCGCCGCGCTCGACGCGTTCGCGTGGCGCGTGAGCGTCGCGGACGTCGGCACGGCCGGGCCGTTCTCGCGTTTCGACGGAATCGACCGCACGCTCGTGCTGCTGTCCGGCGCGGGCATGACGCTCGCCGAGGAAGGCGGCGCACGCCACGTGCTCGACGCACCGCTGGCCCGCGCGGATTTCGCGGGCGAGGCGGCGATCGACGCGACGCTGCATGACGGCGCGACGCGCGACTTCAACCTGATGACGCGTCGTTCGGCCGCGCGCGGCACGCTCGACGTGTGGCGCGCGGGCGCGCACCGCTCCGGGCACGCCGATACTGTGCTGCTGCATTGCGCGGCCGGCGAGGCCGCCGTTGAAATCGACGGCAAGCACTACACACTGCAAGAAATGGACACGTTGCGGCTCGATGGGCCGCGGCGTGCGTTTGACGTCGTCGTGAGCGGTAGCGGCGCGTTGCTCGCCGTGTCGCTCGCCATCGGCGAACGAGACTGAACGCATGAAACCGACTGTCTGGCATCACCTGAGGCTGTGTCCGCACGGCCATCCTGACGAGACGATCGACGACGCGGCGATCGCCGTCGACGAAACCGGCACGATCGCCTGGCTCGGCGCGATGTCCGCGCTGCCGCACGGTTATGCCCACTGGCAGCGCGAGGATCTGCATGGCGCGTGGGTGACGCCTGGCCTCGTCGACTGCCATACGCACCTCGTGTACGGCGGCACGCGTGCCGACGAATTCGCGCAGCGCCTCGCGGGCGTCAGCTACGAGGAAATCGCGCGGCAGGGCGGCGGGATCGTGTCGACGGTGCGCGCGACACGCGCGGCCGACGAGACGACGCTGTTCGTGCAGGCCGCCGCGCGGCTGCAGCCGCTGCTCGCCGAAGGCGTGACCGCGATCGAGATCAAGTCGGGCTACGGGCTCGACCTCGCGAGCGAACGCAAGATGCTGCGCGTCGCGCGCCAGCTCGGCGAGCGTTTTCCGGTCACGGTCTACACGACCTTCCTCGGCGCGCATGCGCTGCCGCCCGAATACGCAGGCCGTGCGGACGCATACATCGACGAAGTGTGCAACCGGATGCTGCCGGCGCTGGCCGACGAGGGGCTCGTCGATGCGGTCGACGTGTTCTGCGAACGCATCGGCTTTTCGCTCGCCCAGACCGAGCGCGTGTTCGAAGCCGCGACACGACGCGGGCTGCCCGTGAAGCTGCATGCGGAGCAACTGTCGAACGCGGGCGGCACGGCGCTCGCCGCGCGTTATCGCGCGCTGTCTGCCGACCACCTCGAATTTCTCGACGAAGCCGGCATCGAGGCGATGAAGGCGGCCGGCACGGTCGCCGTTCTGCTGCCCGGCGCGTACTACTTCATCCGCGAGACGCAACTGCCGCCGATCGAGCTGCTGCGCAAGCACGGCGTGCCGATCGCGCTCGCGACCGATCACAACCCCGGCACGTCGCCGCTCGAATCGCTGCTGCTGACGTTGAACATGGGCTGCACGTTGTTCCGCATGACGGTGCCCGAAGTGCTGCAGGGCGTGACGCGCCATGCGGCCGCGGCGCTCGGCCGCGCGGATCGCCACGGCGCGCTCGAGGTCGGTCGCCAGGCCGACTTCGCCGCCTGGTCGGTCGGCTCGCTGGCGGAGCTCGCCTACTGGATCGGCCGGCCTCTGTGCGAGCAGGTCGTACGCGGCGGCACGACCGTGTTTCGCCGGATCAATGGATAGCCTTATGACCGACACCCTGTTGTTCGCTGACCATGCGTACCTGCCCGATGGCTGGCGCCGTAACGTGTTGCTGCGCTGGGACGCGGCCGGCACGCTGACCGGCGTGACGCCCGACACCGATGCCCCGGCAGGCGTCGCGCGTGCGGCCGGGCCGGTGCTGCCCGGCATGCCGAACCTGCATTCGCACGCGTTCCAGCGCGCGATGGCGGGGCTCACCGAATACCGCGCGAATCCGGCCGACAGCTTCTGGAGCTGGCGCGACCTGATGTACCGCTTCGCGCTGAAGATCACGCCCGACGCGCTCGCGGCGATCGCGCGCTGGCTGTATGTCGAGATGCTCAAGTGCGGCTACACGTCGGTGTGCGAATTCCACTACGTGCACCACACGCAGGACGGCTCGCGTTATCCGCAGATCGCGGAACTCGGCACGCGCGTGATCGACGCCGCGCGCGAGGCCGGCATCGGCATCACGATGCTGCCGGTGTCGTACCAGTTCGCCGGCTTCGGCAACAAGCCGCCGCGCGACGACCAGCGCCGCTTCATCAACACGCCCGATGGCCTGCTCGAGCTGCTCGACACGATGCGTCGCGTGGCGCCGGAGCACGGCGGGCTGCGCTACGGCGTTGCACCGCACTCGCTGCGGGCGGTCTCCGAGAACGGGTTGCGCGTGCTGCTCGAGGGGCTGCCCGACGATGCGCCCGTGCATATCCATATCGCCGAGCAGACGGCCGAAGTCGACGACTGCGTGCGTGCGTACGGCGCACGCCCCGTGCAATGGCTGCTCGATCGCTTCGACGTCGATGCACGCTGGTGTCTCGTGCATGCGACGCATGTCGACGCGGCCGAAACGGCAGCGCTCGCGAAGCGTCGCGCGGTCGCCGGCCTGTGCCTGACGACCGAAGCGAACCTCGGTGACGGCGTGTTCCCGGCTGTCGACTATCTCGCGCAAGGCGGCGTGATCGGCGTTGGCTCCGACAGCCATGCGTCGGTCGAATGGCGTTCCGAGCTGCGCCTGCTCGAATACGGGCAACGGCTCGTGCACCGCGCGCGCAACGTGCTGGCGAGCGGCACGCAGGCGCATGTCGCCGATCGCCTGTTCGACGCGTCGCTCGCGGGCGGCGCGCAGGCCAGCGGGCGGCGTGTCGGTGCGCTGCGTGAAGGGTGCCGCGCCGACTGGCTCGTGCTCGATCCCGATCATCCGGCGATCGCCGAACACGACAGCACGTCGTGGTTGTCGGGTATCGTGTTCGCGGAGCACGGCGAGACGCCGGTGCTCGACGTCTATACGGGCGGCGAGCGCGTCGTGAGCGGCCGCCGCCATCGCGACGAAGCCGTCGCGTATGCCGACTACCGCGCCGCGCTGGCGCAACTGCTGCGCTGACGCGCGCAACCGGCGCACGCCGCATGCGTGCGCCGGCAGACCTTTAACGGTAATGCGACATGACTGAACAACCGGCTGTATTCACGCTGAAGCAGGGCACGCTGCCGCTGCTGATCTCGATCCCGCACGCAGGCACGCACATCCCCGACGACATCGCCGCGACGATGACGGCCGACGCGCGTTTCGTCGACGATTGCGACTGGCATCTCGAGCGGCTGTACGGATTCGCGGCCGGCCTCGGCGCATCGATCCTCGTACCGTCGCATGCGCGTTACGTCGTCGACCTGAACCGTCCGCCCGACAACGAGAACCTGTACCCGGGGCAGGACACGACGGGGCTCGTGCCGGTCGATACGTTCGACAAGGCGCCGCTATATCCGGCGAACGCGCTGCCCGGCAATGACGAGATCATGCGTCGCCGCGATCGCTACTGGCTGCCGTATCACGACGCGCTGCAACGCGAGGTCGCGCGCCTGAAGCGCGAGCATGGCCGCGTGCTCGTGTGGGAAGCGCATTCGATCCGCTCGCACGTGCCGCGCTTCTTCGACGGCCGCCTGCCGGATTTCAACTTCGGCACGTCGAGCGGCACGAGTGCCGCGCCGGGTCTGGCAGAAGCGCTGGCCACGCGCGTGCTCGAACATGGCGGCTATACGGCCGTCGCGAACGGGCGCTTCAAGGGCGGCTACATCACGCGTCACTATGGCGTGCCCGATACCGGCGTCGAGGCTGTGCAGCTCGAACTCTCGCAGATCACCTACATGGAAGAGACGCGTCCTTACGCGTATGACGAAACGCGTGCGGCGCGGATTGTGCCGCTATTGCAGACGCTCGTCGAAACCGCGCTCGCGCATCGCTGAACACGGGCCGCACGGATGCGGCAGCGCGGCGGAGCAGGTGCATCGCAGCCCGCCGGCACGCAGCGTGCCGCACCGATGCAATGCACAACACGGCATCGATCCACACGATCGATGCCGTTTTTTTCGTCTGGCTTTCGTCTGATCGATGCGGTCATCGGTACCTGAAAATTTGACGCAATTTCTAGGTGATATAAGCTGAATGTCAGGAAGTCGTCACGCGCGCATCGGCGGCGGGCCATCGATCGTGGCCGCGCCGCGCCGGAATTCGCTGCGAGACACCTTGCCGACGTGTCGCCGCGCGGCATTGCCGCATGCGCTTGATCGCGACACGTGTCCTGCATTCATCCGTCAGTCGAGTACGATCGTGAAAGCCGCCAGCCCTTCGATACGCCGGACGCGAAGTCCGTCGGCGGGCGCGCCGCCTCAGGCCGGGCCGATCCGGCATGCTGATCGCGGCACGCGTGCCGCCGCTTTACGCGAGCCTCGTTTCTTCGCCATTTCCCATCGCGGCCTGCGCCGCTTCAATCTCGTGGCTGCGCACGTGTTCAGCGCGGTGCAGTGCGACGGCAGCGCATCGTTGTTGCCCTAGCGTCCTTTTCCGCTTCCGTTCCGGGTTGCACCGCCTGTTGCCGCATCGTTCGCGCGGCAGGATCGCGCTTGAGCATGCGCCGCGCCGTGGTGCGCGCGTGCGGCGCCGGCGCGAGCCTTCATCGTCCCGTGTGCGAACGTGTCGCGCACGATTGCCGGAGAGACCCCCATGCGTGCGCGCCCGATCGTAGCCGTTACCGCCGACCGTATCCTGCGCGGTGCGCATCCGAACCACACGGCGGGGGAGAAGTACCTGGCCGCGCTCGTCGACGGTGCCGGCGCGCTGGCATTCGTGCTGCCCGCGCTCGGCGCGCGCCAGCCGGCCGATGCGATCGTCGCGGCGGTCGACGGGTTGCTGTTGACCGGCAGTCATTCGAACGTCGAGCCGCATCATTACGGCGGCGCCGCGAGCGCGCCCGACACGCTGCACGATCCCGCGCGCGACGCGACCGCGCTGCCGCTGGTCCGCGCGGCGATCGAAGCGGGCGTGCCCGTGCTCGCGATCTGTCGCGGCATGCAGGAGCTGAACGTCGCCTACGGCGGCACGCTGCATCAGCGGCTGCATGCGACGGCCGGCTTCGACGATCACCGCGAGCGGCCGGCCGATCCGCTCGAGCGGCAGTACGGCCCTGCGCACGTCGTGCAGTTCGCACCGGGCGGCCTGCTGCAGCGGGTCGCACGTGGCGCGCGGGAGGCGACGGTCAATTCGCTGCACGACCAGGGCATCGCGCAGCTCGGCGCGGGGCTCGTCGTCGAAGCCAGCGCGCCGGACGGACTGGTCGAGGCCGTCAGCGTGCGCGGTGCGCACGCGTTCGCGCTCGGCGTGCAGTGGCATCCCGAATGGCGCTACGCGGAACAGCCGCTGTCGCGCGACATCTTCGCGGCATTCGGTGCGGCCTGCCGCGCGCGCATGACGCATCGCATTCATGCAGCCGGTGGCGCAATGCCGTCGCCGGCCGCATCCGACGTCGACTGATAGAGGCCGATCATGCAACCCGAACTGAGCGAATTCCTGCGACAGCACCGCATCACCGAAGTCGAGGCGATCATCCCCGACATGGCCGGCATTGCGCGCGGCAAGATCATCCCGCGCAACAAGTTCGAATCCGGCGAATCGATGCGCCTGCCGCAGGCCGTGATGGTGCAGACCGTCACCGGCGACTACCCGGAGGACGGCACGCTGACCGGCGTGACCGATCCCGACATGGTGTGCGTGCCCGATCCGTCGACGATCTGCCTGATTCCGTGGGCCGTCGATCCGACCGCGCAGGTGATCCACGACTGCGTGCACTTCGACGGCTCGCCGGTCGAGATCTCGCCGCGCTACGTGTTGCGACGCGTGCTCGACCTGTACAAGGCGAAAGGCTGGCAGCCGGTCGTTGCGCCCGAGCTCGAGTTCTATCTCGTCGACATGAACGCCGATCCCGACCTGCCGCTGCGTCCACCGGTCGGCCGCACCGGGCGCGCGGAAACCGGCCGCCAGTCGTATTCGATCGAGGCCGTGAACGAGTTCGATTCGCTGTTCGAGGACATCTACGAATACTGCGAGATGCAGGGGCTCGATATCGAGACGCTGATCCACGAGGTCGGCGCCGCGCAGATGGAGATCAACTTCGTACACGGCGATGCGCTGTCGCTGGCCGACCAGGTGTTCCTGTTCAAGCGCACGGTGCGCGAGGCGGCGCTGCGCCACAACATGTACGCGACGTTCATGGCGAAGCCGATGCAGGACGAGCCGGGCTCGGCAATGCATATTCACCAGAGCCTCGCCGACGCGCGCACGGGGCGTAACCTGTTCTCCGACGAAGACGGTGCCGTGTCGCCGATGTTTCACAGCTATCTCGCGGGGCTGCAGAAGTACACGCCCGCGCTGATGCCGATCTTCGCGCCGTACATCAACTCGTATCGCCGCCTGTCGCGCTTCATGGCCGCGCCGATCAACGTGCAGTGGGGCTACGACAACCGCACGGTCGGCTTCCGCATCCCGCAGTCGGGCCCGTCGGCGCGCCGCATCGAGAACCGGATTCCGGGCGTCGACTGCAATCCGTACCTCGCGTTCGCGGCGACGCTCGCCGCCGGCTATCTCGGCTTGTCGCAGCAGCTCGCACCGACCGAGCCGATCGCGTCGGACGGCTACAACCTGCCGTATCAGCTGCCGCGCAATCTCGAGGAAGGCATCTCGTTGATGGCGGCCAGCACGCCGCTGGCCGGCATTCTCGGCGACAAGTTCGTGAAGGCGTACCTGGCGCTGAAGGACACCGAATACGAAGCGTTCTTCCGCGTGATCAGCTCGTGGGAGCGCAGGCATCTGCTGCTGCACGTCTGAGCGTGCGGCACGGTTATCCGGAGGAAACATGACCGATCGAAACGAAGCCTTCTCACCGCACTCGACCGCCGAATACCGCGCGCTCGATGCCGCCCACCACATCCACCCGTTCTCGGACATGGGCGCACTGAACCGCGCGGGCAGCCGCGTGATCGTGAAGGCCGATGGCGTCTACCTGTGGGACTCGGACGGCAACAAGATCATCGACGGGATGGCCGGCTTGTGGTGCGTGAACGTCGGCTACGGCTGCAAGGCACTCGCCGACGCCGCGTATCGCCAGCTGCAGGAACTGCCGTTCTACAACACGTTCTTCAAGACCACACACCCGCCGGTGATCGAACTCTCCGCGATGCTCGCGGAAGTGACGCCGGCCGGCTTCAACCACTTCTTCTATTGCAACAGCGGCTCGGAAGGCAACGACACCGTGCTGCGCCTCGTGCACCAGTGCTGGCGCGTGCAGGGCCAGCCGCAGAAGAAATACGTGATCTCGCGCAGGAACGGCTACCACGGCTCGACGATCGCGGGCGGCACGCTCGGCGGGATGGGCTACATGCACGAGCAGATGCCGTCGAAGGTCGAGCACATCGTGCACATCGACCAGCCGTATTTCTTCGGCGAAGCGGCGGTCGGCGAAACGCCCGAGGCATTCGGCCTTGCCCGCGCGCAGCAACTCGAGGCGAAGATCCTCGAACTCGGCGCGGAGAACGTCGCGGCATTCATCGGCGAGCCGTTCCAGGGCGCGGGCGGCGTGATCTTCCCGCCGTCGACGTACTGGCCGGAAATCCAGCGGATCTGCCGCAAGTACGACATCCTGCTCGTCGCCGACGAAGTGATCGGCGGCTTCGGACGCACCGGCGAATGGTTCGCACACCAGCACTTCGGCTTCGAGCCGGACCTGATCACGATGGCGAAGGGCCTCACGTCGGGCTACGTGCCGATGGGTGCCGTCGGCATTCATGAACGCGTGGCGCGGCCGATCATCGACAACGGCGAATTCAACCACGGCCTCACGTACTCGGGCCACCCGGTCGCGGCGGCCGTCGCGGTCGCGAACCTGAAGCTGCTGCGCGACGAAGGGATCGTCGAGCGTGTGAAGAACGACATCGGGCCGTACTTCCAGCGCCGGCTGCGCGATGCGCTGGCCGACCATCCGATCGTCGGGGAGATTGCGGGAGCGGGGCTGGTCGCGGGCGTTCAGCTTGCGCGCGACCGTAACCGGCGCGAGCGGTTCGGTGCGAATGTCGATATCGGGACGATCTGCCGCGACTTCTGCTTCAACGGCAACCTGATCATGCGTGCGACCGGCGACCGGATGCTGCTGTCGCCGCCGCTCGTGATTCGCGAGGCGGAGGTCGACGAGATCGTCGACAAGGCGAAGCGTGCGTTCGATGCGACGGCTCAGCGGGTGGGGCGTTCCACGTGAGCCGTTGTCGCGCCCGCCGTGACTACACGTGGGCGTAGCGCTGCAGATCGAATTCGATGATGCGCGCGACGCAAGCCGGGATGCTCGTCGTTCCGGTATCGAGGACGAGATCGGCGCAGACGGGTGCTTCGTATGGATCCGAGATGCCGGTGAACTGGCGGGTCTGGCCGGTGATTGCCTTTGCATACAGACGCTTCGGATCCCGCGCGGAGCAGGTCTCGATGTCGGTCTGCAGGTAGATTTCCACGAAGCGCTCGCGGCCGATGATGTCTCGTGCGAGTTGCCGGTCCGCGGCGTAGGGGGAGATCAGCGCAACGATTACCGTGATGCCCTGGGCGTTCAGCAGCTTCGCTATTTCGGCTGTGCGTCGACAGTTCTCCGCGCGGTCTTCGCGTTTGAAGCCGAGATCGGGCGACACACCCGCGCGGAGTTCGTCGCCGTCGAGCATGCAGACGGGGATCTGGTGTTCGCGAAGGTGGGCAGCGACCTGGCGCGAAAGTGTGGATTTGCCGGCGCCGCTCAGGCCGGTCAACCACAAGGTATGTGACGTGGACAGTGTCATGGCTGCTTCGGAACGGTGCGCACGGGTCACGCGATGCGTGATCCTGTGACTGGAACGGGAGCCGACGCTGCCTCGGTCGGCCGTTATCGTTGGGCGATTCTATTCAGCCGCTATCTGGCAGATGTTACGGATTGGTTACCGTGCATTACGCATACCGGGTCGCGAGAGTGGGCGGTGCGCGTTGCGGGGCCGAGTGTTCCCGAGTGTTCGAGACGCAGGGGATGTGCGAGGGGCGATGAACGGCGTCCGGCATGCGTTGGCGGCTCGGCGCCGAGTCGGACGGGGCAGCAATGGCGTGGCGCGAAGCCAAAACGAAAAGGGCCTGCGTCGTGAGACGCAGGCCCTTGAATTCTTTGGTGGGCGGTACTGGGATCGAACCAGTGACCCCTGCCGTGTGAAGGCAGTGCTCTACCGCTGAGCTAACCGCCCAAAGAAGCTGAAATTATGTCAGTGCTTTGAGGGTCTGTAAAGCACTTTCTGCAAATATTTTTCAGATACCCGCAAATACCTGCGAGCCGGCCGTGCGCTCAGCCCGCGAGCGCGGGCAGCGCGTCGATCGATGCGCGCACGTAGTCGGCGAAGCGCAGCGCAACCGGTTCGGCCGCGCCGCTGCGCTTCAGTGCGAGCGTGCGCGATTCGAGTGATGCATCCTTCAGCGGCCGGAACGCGAGCCGGTCGCTCTTCACCTGCTGCAACACGCGCGGCACGAGCGCGATACCCATCCCGAACTCGATCATCGACAGGATCGTCTGCCACAGCCGTGCCTCGTGGCGGATCAGCGGGCTGAAGCCGGCGTTCACGCATTGCGCGATGATCAGGTCGTGATAGTGCGGTGCCGCTTCGCGCGGGAACAGGATGAAGGGTTCTGTGGCCAGCGCGGCGAGCGCGACCTGCCTGCGCCGCGCGAGCGGATGCGCGGCCGGCAGGCAGCACACGAATGGCTCCGCATAGACGGGCACCGATTCGACCTCGGGCGGGAAGTGGCCCCAGTGCGCGTAGCCGAGATCGATCTGGCCGCGCTGGATCGCCTGCACTTGCGCCTGGGTGTTCATTTCGCTCAGCACGACCTCGACGCCCGGGTAGTCGGCCTCGAAGCGCTGCACGGCATCGGGCAGCCCGCGGTACAGCATCGAATGAACGAAGCCGATCCGCAGCCGGCCCGCGAGACCGGACGCGGAGCGCACCGTCAGGCGTTCGGCCTCGGCCGCCTGCAGCAGCAGCCGGCGCGCTTCGCCGAGCAGCACCTCGCCCGCGTTGGTCAGCGCGACGGTCTTGTTGGTGCGCGAGAACAGCTGGACGCCGAGCGTGTCCTCGAACTTGCGGATATCGAAACTCAGCGCCGGCTGCGAGATGAACAGGCGCTTCGCCGCGCGCCCGAAATGCAATTCCTCGGCGACCGCCACGAAGTAGCGCAACTGCCTCAGTTCCATGGTGTCTCCTCGCGGCGTCGGCATCGATAAGCGATATCTATCGTACCGGATAAATCCTGTATTGGACGCTTATCGATCGCGCGCCTACGCTCTGCGGAAGGCTTTGCGCGGGACTGGCCGGGTGCCGCGGCGGCGCCTCCAGCCGACGTGCAGGCAACCCAGGAGACGCACGCATGAACGACACCGCTCGCACGCCGGACGCCGGCGCATCCAACATCCCCGACAGCCGGGGCATCAATTTCTTCACAGCCGATCCCGACCTCGGCGCGTTGCTGAAGCTGCATCTCGGCGACGCGCACTATGCAGCGTTGGAGCCGCGCCTGCGCGCGCTCGGCGCACGCGTGTCGGGCGAGCTCGACGAATGGGCGTCGCGCGCGGACAAGCACCCGCCCGTGCTCGAGCACCGCAACCGGCGCGGCGAGGCCGTGCAGCGGATCGACAAGGATCCCGCGTACGTCGCGCTCGAACGCGTTGCATATGCGGAGCTCGGGCTCGCGTCGCTGAGCCACGGGCCGGAATCCGTGCCGCCGCTCGTCAAGTACGCGCTGACGTTCCTGTTCGTGCAGGCGGAATTCGGGCTGTGCTGCCCGGTCAGCATGACCGATTCGCTGACGCGTACGCTGCGCCGCTTCGGCGATCCGGCGCTCGTCGCGCGCTACCTGCCGATGCTTGCGTCGCGCGACTTCGACACGCTGTACCAGGGCGCGATGTTCATGACCGAGCAGGCGGCGGGTTCCGACGTCGGCAGGATCGCCACACGGGCGACGCGCGAGACGGACGCGCACGGCGAGACCGTCTGGCGCCTGACCGGCGACAAGTGGTTCTGCTCGAACGCGGACGCCGATCTCGCGATGGTGCTCGCGCGGCCCGACGGCGCGCCGGACGGCATCAAAGGCCTTGCGCTGTTCCTGCTGCCGAAGACACTGCCGGACGGCACGCGCAACCGCTACCGGATCGTGCGCCTGAAGGACAAGCTCGGCAGCCGGTCGATGGCGAGCGGCGAGATCGCACTCGAAGGTGCGCAGGCCTGGCTGATCGGCGAAATCGGCCGCGGCTTTCACCAGATGGCCGACATGATCAACATGTCGCGGCTGTCGAACGGTGTGCGCGCGGCGGGGCTGATGCGGCGCGCGCTGAACGAGGCGCTGCACGTCGCCGCGCACCGCGAGGCGTTCGGCCGCAAGCTGATCGAGATGCCGCTGATGCAGCGCCAGTTGCTGAAGATGCTGCTGCCGGCCGAGGCCGCGCGCGCGATGTTCATGCAGATCGCGCTGCTGCTGCCGCAGGCGGATGCGGGCGACGAGCAGGCCGCGCGCTGCGTGCGGATCCTGACGCCGCTGATCAAGTTCCGCGCGTGCCGCGATGCGCGGCGCGTGACGGGCGACGCGATGGAAGTGCGCGGCGGCACCGGCTACATCGAGGAGTGGAGCGACGCGCGTGTCGTGCGCGATGCGCATCTCGGCTCGATCTGGGAAGGCACGAGCAACATCGTCGCGCTCGACGTCGCGCGGGCCGCGCAGCGCGAGCAGGCGCTCGATGCGCTGCGTACGTTTCTTGGCGACCGCCTCGGCGCGGCGCCGCTGCCCGACGCGAGCCGCGCGGCGCTGCGGCGCATCCTCGCGCGCGCCTGCGACGCGCTCGCGCGGGTCGCGGCGGAAGGCGACGACGCGCGCGTGCGGCAGGCCGCATCCGCGCTGTACTACGCAAGCGCGGCCGTGCTGATGGCGTGCGAGGGTGCGCGGCTCGCGCCGGATTTCCGGCGTCTCGCGCTTGCGCACCTGGTCGTGCGCCACAAGCTGCTGCCGGTCGATCCGCTTGCGCCGGCATCGCGCGACGACGAATCCGCCGCCTACGACGCGCTGCTGCGCGGCACGCCGATCGCGCTCGATACCGCGCTCGACCTGCTGCCGGAGGTCGAACGATGACCGCTTCGCGTGGCGCACTGGACGGCCTGAAGGTCGTCGACCTGAGCCGTGTGCTCGGCGGCCCGTACTGCACGCAGGCGCTCGCCGACCACGGCGCGACGGTGGTCAAGATCGAGCCGCCGGACGGCGACGAGACGCGCGGCTGGGGGCCGCCGTTCCTCGGCGATACCGCGTGGTATTTCATGGGCGTCAACCGCAACAAGGAAGGGCTCGCGCTCGACCTGTCGCGCGACGAGGGCCGCGCGATCCTGTGGCGCCTGCTCGAAGAGGCCGACGTGCTCGTCGAGAACTTCAAGCCCGGCACGCTCGCGCGCTGGGGGATGGATTACGCACGCGACCTGCAACCGCGCTTCCCGCGGCTGATCCACTGCGCGGTGACGGGCTTCGGCGAAGGGGGGCCGCTCGGCGGGCTGCCCGGCTACGACGCGGTGATCCAGGCGATGGCGGGGCTGATGAGCGTCAACGGTGAGCGCGACGGCGATGCGACGCGTATCGGCCTGCCGATCGTCGACATGGTCACGGGCCTCAATGCGCTCGCGGGCATCCTGCTGGCGCTCGCGGAGCGCGAGAAGAGCGGGTGCGGACAGTCGATCGACATCGCGCTGTACGACTGCGGCGTGTCGCTGCTGCATCCGCACCTGCCGAATTTCTTCGGTTCAGGGCGCGTGCCGGCGCGCAGCGGCAACGCGCATCCGAACATCGCGCCGTACGACAGCTACCGCACGGCGACCGTGCCGATCTTCCTCGCGATCGGCAACGACCGGCAGTTCGCGCGGCTCGTCGCGCATCTCGGCGTGCCGGCGCTCGCGGGCGATCCACGCTTCGTCGACAACCGCAACCGCTGCGCGCACCGTCCCGAGCTGAAGGCCGAACTGGAAGCACGGCTCGCCGAGCACGCATGCGAGCCGCTCGCGCGCGACCTGATGGCGGCCGGCGTGCCGTGCGGGCCGGTGCGAACGGTGGCCGACGTCGCGCACGATCCGCATGCGCTGCACCGGAACCTGTTCGTCGAGATCGGCGCGTATCGCGGCACGGCGTCGCCGGTGAAGTTGTCGCGCACGCCGGCCACCTATCGTTCGCCGCCGCCCGCGCTGGGCGGCGACACGCGCGCGGTGCTCGATCGCCTCGGCGTCGATCCCGCGCTTCAGCAGCAACTGCTCGAGGCCGGTGTTCTGAGGGCGGCGCCCGACCAGACGTGACCGGCCGACGGGGCCCGCAGGCGAGCATGACGGGCCGGCAGGCCGCAACGAAAAGCAGCGCAACACAGGGCAACGCAACCTGAAGCAACATCGCCGGCCGGCGGCGTAAAGCCGGTCACCCGGAAAAGGCGCGCGACAGTCGCGCCACCGATCACAGACATGGAGACATCGATGAGCCGTCCGCAATCCCCGTCCGCCGCTCAGCCGCAGCCGCGGCCCGGCCGCGCCGCCTTCGCGGCGTTCGTCGGCACCACGATCGAGTGGTACGACTTCTACATTTACGGCACCGCCGCGGCGCTCGTGTTCGGCAAGGTGTTCTTTTCGAGCACGATGGATCCCGGCGTCGCGACGCTGCTTGCGTTCGTCACGTTCTGGGCCGGCTTCGCCGCGCGGCCGCTCGGCGGCATCGTGTTCGGGCATCTCGGCGATCGTGTCGGCCGCAAGACCGCGCTCGTGATCACGCTGGTGATGATGGGGCTGGCGACGACCGGCATCGGCCTGTTGCCCGGCTACGCGCAGATCGGCGTATGGGCGCCGGCCGGCCTCGTCGTGCTGCGCGTACTGCAGGGCATCGCGGTCGGCGGCGAGTGGGGCGGCGCGGTGCTGATCGCGAGCGAGAACGCGCCGAAGCATCGCAGCATCCTGTATGCGGCGTTCGCGCAGCAGGGTTCGCCCACCGGCAACCTGCTCGCGACCGCCGCGTTCTTCGCGCTGAGCGCGCTGCCGACACCGTCGTTCCTGATGTGGGGCTGGCGCATTCCGTTCCTGCTGTCGGCCGTGCTCGTGATCATCGGCATGGTGATCCGGCTGAAGCTCGAGGAGTCGGCCGACATGCAGCGCGTGCTCGCGCGCAAGCGCACCGTGAAGCTGCCGCTGCGCGACGTCGTGCGCGATCACTGGGTGGTCGTGCTGCTCGCGGCCGGCACGCTGCCGGTGATCAACGTCACGTACTTCCGCAGCACGTTCGCGCTGTCATGGGCGACGAAGGAGCTCGGCTACGCGCAGGGCACGTTCCTCGGCATCCTGTCGATCTCGCTCGTCGTGCAGTTCCTGCTGCAGCCGGTCGGCGCGTGGTTCGTGTCGAAGGTCGACATGCGCCGCGCGATGTGCTGGATCCTGATTCCGGAAATCGTGCTGATGCCCGTGATGTTCCATGCGCTCGCGACGCGGTCGTACTGGGTGGCCGTCGCGGGCATGTGCATCTCGACGATTCCGTCGGCGATGTTCTATGGCGCGGTCGGCGGCGTGCTCGCGCGGGTGTTCCCGGCGAACATCCGCTACACGGGCCTGTCGCTCGCGTATCAACTGAGCGCGCTCGTCGTCGGCGGCGGCACGCCCGTGCTCGCGCAGGCGATCCTCAATGCGACCGGCAGCATCGTGGGCGTCGCGGTCGCATCGGGGCTTTACGCGTTCGTGTCGCTCGTCTGCATGCTGGCGCTGCTGAATCGCACCGGGTATCGCGCGGACGAACTGTCGACGGCCGAACGCAGCGACGCGGCCGAATGGGGCACCGAAGGCGGCAGCGCGGAATCCGCGGCTGACGGGAATGCACAGCCGGGCGAAGGCGGTGCGCTGAAGCCGGCCGGCTGAGCGGCACGCAACGCTGCCGCGCGGGAGGCCGGAACGCATCGGATGCGTATCGCCAAAAGAAAACGGCACCGTGCGAAACACGGTGCCGTCTTTCCCAGAGCGCGCGGCCGGCAGGCTGCCGGCCGCGCGCGTCGCGTCATCAGCCTTCCGTCGGCGGCACGTAGCCGGACGCCTGGTCCGCGCCGTCGCCGAAGAAGTACTTTTCCGTCTGCTTCATCAGGTACTGGCGCGCGCGCGGGTCGGCCATGTTCAGGCGGTTCTCGTTGATCAGCATCGTCTGCTGCTTGAGCCAGCCCTGCCACGCTTCCTTCGAGACGCTCTCGTAAATGCGCTTGCCGAGTTCGCCCGGCAGCGGCGGGAAATCGAGGCCTTCGGCTTCCTTGCCGAGCTTCGCGCATTGAATCATTCGAGCCATCGTGTACTTCTCCTGTAATCGAACTGGGGGGAGGGCAGTCGTGCCTGCGCTCAGAGCTGCTTCATCAGCACGAGCGACTTGCGCTGCCAGTTATAGAGTTTGCGGCGGTCTTCCGGCAGGTCGTCGACGCTGACCTTGACGAAGCCGCGCTTGAGGAACCAGTGCTCGGTGCGCGTCGTGAGCACGAAGATGTGCGTGAGGCCGCGCGCGCGGGCGCGCTGCTCGATGCGCTTGAGCAGGCGTTCGCCGTCGCCCGAGCCCTGTGCTTCCGGCGCGACCGTCAGGCACGCCATCTCGCCGATCTTCTCCTGCTGGTACGGATACAGCGCCGCGCAGCCGAACAGCACGCCATCGTGCTCGATCACCGAGAAGTGGTCGATGTCGCGTTCGATCTGGTGGCGGCCGCGCCGCACCAGCGTGCCGTCCGACTCGAGCGGCTCGATCAGCGACAGGATGCCGCCGACGTCGTCCGGCGTCGCCTCGCGCAGGCTCTCGAGGTTCTCGTACGAGATCATCGTGCCGACGCCATCGTGCAGGAACAGTTCGAGCAGCATGCTGCCGTCGAGCGACTGCGGGATCAGGTGGGCACGCGTCACGCCGCCGCGGCACGCGCGGATCGAGTGCTTCAGGAAGAACGCGTCGTCGCCCTGGACGTTGCCGGAATCGAGCAGCTCGGCGGCGGCGTCGAGCGACATTTCGCGCACCAGCTCGCCTTCGTCGTCGACGATGCCGGGCGCTTCGGTCAGGAAGATGATCTTGTCGGCGCGCAGCGCGATCGCGGCCGCCGACGCGACGTCTTCCATCGACAGGTTGAACGCTTCGCCGGTCGGCGAGAAGCCGAGCGGCGACAGCAGCACGAGCTTGCGGCTCGCGAGCGAATGACGGATCGATTCGGCGTCGATCTTGCGCACGATGCCCGTATGCGCGAAATCGACCCCGTCGAGAATCCCCACCGGCCGCGCGGTCACGAAGTTGCCCGACACGACGCTGATGTGCGCGTGCGCCATCGGCGAGTTCGGCAGACCCTGGCTGATCGCGGCCTCGATGTCGAGACGCACTTCACCGGCCGCTTCCTTCGCGGATTCGAGCGCGCGCGCATCGGTGATGCGCAGGCCGTGCGAAAACTCGGATTCGACACCATGCAGGCTCAGCTGCTCCTCGACCTGCGGGCGCGAGCCGTGCACCAGCACGATCTGGATACCCATCGCCTGCAGCAGCGCGATGTCGGACACGAGCGCGTTCAGGAGCCCCTGCTGCACCACCTCGCCGCCAAACCCCACGACGAACGTGCTGTTGCGGAACTTGTGGATATAGGGCGCGACGGAGCGCATCCAGTCGACGAACTGCGCGTGACTGGCGGCCGAGTCGTCGGCGGCCGGCGGCGTCGTGGCGCCGGTCTGGGCGGGGGGGAGGTCGGTTTGGGAATTCATGGGCGGGATTATAATGCGCCCCCATGTCGAATGTTTCTAAAAGTCCCGCGCCGACGCGGGCCAATACGCCGTCGGCCCGGCACCCGGATGGTGCGGCCGATGCACGCGAGCAGCAGGGCCAGCCGCCGCGCCAGCAGCAGGACAAGCCGGCGGGCACGCCGGCACACGCGCCGCGCGGTGACGAACGGCGCGGCGATGCGCGCCAGCCGGCCGCGAAGGGCGCACCGCAGGCAACGGGCGAGCGCCCCCCGCGCCGCGAGCGTGCGCCGCGCGCCATCGTCGCGCCGAATCCCGTTCCGCCGATCACGTACCCCGAAAGCCTGCCCGTGTCGGGCAAGCGCGACGAAATCGCGCGCGCGATCGCCGGTCATCAGGTTGTCATCGTCTGCGGCGAAACCGGCTCGGGCAAGACCACGCAGCTGCCGAAGATCTGTCTCGATCTCGGCCGCGGCCTCGGTGCCGGCGGCACGGGCCTGATCGGCCATACGCAGCCGCGCCGGCTCGCCGCGTCGTCCACCGGCCGCCGGATCGCCGAGGAACTCGGCACGCCGTTCGGCGAGGTGGTCGGCTACAAGGTGCGCTTTACCGACAACCTCGCACCGGGCGCGTCCGTGAAGCTGATGACGGACGGCATCCTGCTCGCCGAGACGCAGACCGACCCGCTGCTGAAGGCGTACGACACGCTGATCATCGACGAGGCGCACGAGCGCAGCCTGAACATCGACTTCCTGCTCGGCTACCTGAAGGAAATCCTGCCGCGGCGCCCGGACCTGAAGCTGATCGTCACGTCCGCGACGATCGACGCCGATCGCTTCGCGCGCCATTTCGGTACCGACGAGCGCCCGGCGCCCGTGATCGAGGTGAGCGGGCGGCTGTATCCGGTCGAGATGCGCTACCGGCCGGTGGCAGAAGATCGCCCGGCCGTGAAGAACGCCGAAGGCACGGGCGGCCGCGACCGCGTGAAGACCGCGCGCGAAGCCGAGCGCGACCTGATGGACGCGATCGTCGACGCGGTCGACGAGTTGTGCCGCGAAGGCCCCGGCGACGTGCTGGTGTTCCTGCCCGGCGAGCGCGAGATTCGCGAGGCGGCCGAGGCGCTGCGCAAGCACCATCCGCCGCACACCGAGATCCTGCCGCTGTTCGCGCGGCTCTCGGCCACCGACCAGGACAAGGTGTTCAAGGCGTCGAATGCGCGCCGGATCGTGCTCGCGACCAACGTGGCGGAAACCTCGCTGACGGTGCCGGGCATCCGCTACGTGGTCGACACGGGCCTCGCGCGCGTGAAGCGCTATTCGTACCGGAACAAGGTCGAGCAGCTGCAGGTCGAGTCGATCTCGCAGGCGGCCGCGAACCAGCGCGCGGGCCGTTGCGGCCGCGTGGCCGACGGTATCTGCATTCGCTTGTACGAGGAAAGCGACTACCAGGCGCGCGCGCGCTTCACCGATCCGGAAATCCTGCGCTCATCGCTTGCGTCGGTGATCCTGCGGATGAAGTCGCTGCACCTGACGGCGATCGAATCGTTCCCGTTCCTCGAACCGCCGCCCGGCCGCGCGATCGCGGACGGCTATCAATTGCTCAACGAACTCGGCGCGGTCGACGACGACAACGCGCTGACGCCGCTCGGCCGCGAACTCGCGCGACTGCCGCTCGACCCGCGGGTCGGCCGGATGATTCTGGCCGCACGCGACCAGCAGTCGCTGCGCGAGGTGCTGATCATCGCGAGCGCACTGTCCGTGCAGGACCCGCGCGACCGGCCGATCGAGGCGCAGGAGCAGGCCGACCAGGCGCACCGCCGGTTTGCCGACGAGCGTTCCGAATTCCTGCAGTGGCTGAAGATCTGGGCGTGGTTCGAAGAGGCGGTTGCGCACAAGAAGTCGAACCGCCAGCTCATCGACGCATGCCGGCAGAACTTCCTGTCGCACCTGCGGCTGCGCGAGTGGCGCGACGTCCATTCGCAGCTGCTGACCGTCGTGCGCGAGCACGGTTGGCGGCTCAACGAAACCGAGGCGACTTACGAGCAGGTCCATCTGGCCCTGTTGACCGGGCTGCTCGGCAACCTCGGCATGAAGGCCGACGACGATCCGCACTATCTCGGCGCGCGCGGGATCAAGTTCTACCTGTGGCCGGGCTCCGTGCTCGCGAAGAAGGCCGGCCGCTGGGTGATGGCGGCCGAGCTCGTCGAGACGAGCCGGTTGTACGCGCGCTGCCTCGCGAAGATCGAGCCCGAATGGGTCGAGAAGATCGGCGCGCACCTGCTGAAGAAATCGCTGTCGGAGCCGCACTGGGAAAAGCGCCCGGCGCAGGTCAGCGCGTTCGAGCGCGCGACGCTGTACGGGCTGCCGATCTACCACCGCCGGCGCGTCGCGTTCGGCAAGCAGGATCCGGCGCGTGCGCGCGAGCTGTTCATCCGGGGCGCGCTGGTCGAAGGCGAATTCGACACGAAGCTGCCGTTCTTCGCGCACAACCGCAAGCTGCTCGCCGACATCGAGCAGCTCGAGCACAAGTCGCGTCGGCAGGACGTGCTGGTCGACGACGAGCTGATCTACGCGTATTACGACCAGGCGATCCCGGAAGGCATCCACACGGGTGCCGCATTCGAGCGCTGGTATCGCGACGAGGTGAAGAAGGGCGGCCAGCCGGAGGACAAGCAGCGGCTGCTGTACCTGTCGCGCGACGACCTGATGCGCCACGAGGCGGCCGGCGTGACGACCGAGCTGTTCCCGAAGCGCGCGACGATGGCCGGCGTCGAGATGGCGCTCACGTATCACTTCGAGCCCGGCACGCCGCGCGACGGCGTGACGCTCGCGGTGCCGCTGTACGCACTGAACCAGGTCGACGCGCGCCGCTGCGAGTGGCTCGTGCCGGGGATGCTGAAGGAAAAGGTGCAGTTGCTGCTGAAGTCGCTGCCGCAGAAGCTGCGCCGGCACTGCGTGCCGCTGCCCGAGTACGCGGCCGGCTTCGTCGAACGGATGGGCCGCGAGCGCTTTGGCGCGGGCGGGCTCGTCGAGGCGCTGATCGCCGACGTGCGCGGCGAGACGCAAATCGCGATGAAGACGGCCGACTTCAAGCTCGAGACGCTGCCCGCGCACCTGTTCATGAACTTCAAGGTGATCGACGAGCACGGCCGCCAGCTCGCAATGGGGCGCAATCTCGCGCAGCTTCGCCAGGAGCTGGGCGCGCAGGCGCAGCAGCAGTTCCAGAAGATCGCGGCGGCGTCGACGATCGCGACGGGCGGCGATGCCGATGCAGGTCAGCCGGTCGGCCAGGCGCCGGCGGCGCCCGCCACTGCCGGCACCGCCGGTCGCGGCGCGAAGGCCGGCAAGGGCGCGGCGCCGCAGACGTCCGCTCCGGCGGAAGCCGGCGCGACCGCGCTGTACGAGAACCTGACGACGTGGAATTTCGGCAAGCTCCCCGAGCTGCTGGAGATCCGCCGGCGCGGCCAGACGCTGTACGGCTACCCGGCGCTCGTCGATCGCGGCACGCATTGCGACGTCGAGGTGTTCGATTCGCCGGAGGAGGCCGCGCGCATTCACCGGGCCGGCCTGCGGCGGTTGTTCGCGCTGCAGCTGAAGGAGCCGATCAAGTTCCTCGAGAAGAACCTGCCGGGCTTGCGCGAGATGGCGATGCAGTACATGTCGCTCGGCACGCAGGACGAGCTGCGCGACCAGCTGATCGACACGGCGCTCGACCGCGCGTGCCTGCAGGATCCGCTGCCCGACGACGATGCGAGCTTCCACGCGCGCCGCGACGAGGGCCGCAGCCGCCTGAACCTGCTCGCGCAGGAAATCGCGCGGCTGGTCGGGCAGATCCTGGCCGAATACGCGGGGCTCGTGAAGAAGCTCGCGCAGGCGAAGCCGTTCGCGCAGGCGCATGCGGACCTGCAGCAGCAGCTCGCCGCGCTGGTCGGCAAGCGTTTCGTGATCGACACGCCCTACGCGCAACTGGCGCACTTCCCGCGCTACCTGAAGGGCATCGCGCTGCGGATCGACAAGCTGAAGGCCGATCCGGCGCGCGACGCGAAGCAGTCCGGCGACCTGTTGCCGCTCGCCCAGCAGTACCAGCGCGCGGTGTCGCAGCGCGGCGGCGTCGCGGATCCGCGGCTCGCGGAATTCCGCTGGCTGCTCGAGGAATTGCGGATTTCGCTGTTCGCGCAGGAACTGCGCACGCCGATGCCTGTCTCTGTCAAGCGTCTGCACAAGGTCTGGGAGTCGATGCAGCGCTAGCGCAACATCGGCTTCCCGGGTCCCGCACCGGCGGCTGGCCCCGGCCGGCCGCGCGGCGCTTGCCGCGCCGGCCAGCCGGGCCGCCGCCGCGTGCGTCGAAGTGGCGCAATGCCGGCTTCCGTCAACCGGCCGGGCCGGTTGAACGTTTTACAATGACGGTTGTTCCACGACGTGAGTCTTCATGCGCACTTTCCTTTCCCTCGGCCGCACGCTCGCGCTGGCCGCCGCCGTGCTGGCGCCCGCCGCCCACGCGAATAACGTGATCATCCTCAATTCGGCCGAAGCGACGCTTTCCCTGATCGACCAGCAGACCCGCCAGGTCATCGGCACGATGCCGACCGGCAAGGAACCGCACCACCTGATGGCGACGCCCGATAATTCGTCGCTGATCGTTGCAAATTCGGTCTCGAACAGCCTGATGTTCCTCGATCCGAAGACGGGCAAGCTGCAGCGCACCGTCGAGGGTATCGACGATCCGTACCAGCTCGGCTTCTCGCCCGATCGCAAGTGGTTCGCGGCCGCCGGCCTGCGCCTCGATCGCGTGGACATCTACGGCTACGACGGCCGCGACCTGAAGCTCGTGAAGCGCGTGCCGCTCGAAGTGATGCCGAGCCACCTCGCGTTCACGAAGGACAGCAAGACGGTGCTCGTGTCGCTGCAGGTGTCCGGCGAGATCGCGGCGATCGATCTGCCGACGCAGACGGTCAAGTGGAAGATGAAGGTCGGCAAGGTGCCGGCCGGCCTGTGGCTCACGCCGGACGACAAATACCTGCTCGTCGGCATGACGGGCGCGGATTACGTTGCGGTGGTCGACTGGCGCAACCAGAAGGTCGTCAAGCAGATCTACACCGGCAAGGGCGCGCACAACTTCCGTTCGCTCGCCGACGGCACGCACGTCGCCGTGACGAACCGGGTCGCGAACACGATCAGCATCATCGACGAGAACACGCTCACCAACGTCGGCGACATCACCGGCCTGCTGCCGGGCCCGGACGACATGGAGCTGTCCGCCGACAAGAAGACGCTGTGGGTGACGTTCCGCTTCGCGAAGAAGGTCGGGATCATCGACCTCGCGTCGCGCAAGCTGGTGCAGACGATCGCCGTCGGCCGTTCGCCGCACGGGATCTACTTCTACGACCGCGCGCCGTGGCGCGCCGCGAACGGCGCGTGACGGGCGGGGGCGAACGATGCTGCACCTGATCGATGCGTTCGTGTCGGACATCCAGACCTGGCTGTACGTCGACGTCGTGCAACCGCTCCTCTTCAAGTTCAACCTGATGGACTATGACGAGGACACCTACGACGCGCTGTACTGGGTGATCGTCGGCGCGCTGCAGATGGTGCTGATGTTCGTGCTGCTGCGCCCGTTCGAGGCGCTGCTGCCCGTCGAGCGCTGGACGAACCGCCGTGCCGTGCGGGTCGACGTGATCTACACCGCGATCGCGAAGCTCGGCATCTACTCGCTGTTCTTCTTCTTCGCGCTGCAGCCGGTGTTCGACAACTTCCAGGCGTGGCTGCGCCTGCACGGCATCGCGAACGTCAACCTCGACTACCTGTGGCCGGGCGTGACCTCGAAGCCGATCGTCGCGTTCGCGATCTATCTCGTCGTGCTCGATTTCGCCGGCTACTGGTATCACCGCTGGCAGCACAAGTTCGGCATCTGGTGGGAGCTGCACGCGGTGCATCACAGCCAGCGCCAGATGTCGCTGTGGTGCGACGACCGCAACCACGTGCTCGACGACGTGATCCAGTCGTGCTTCTTCGCGGCGATCGCGCTCGTGATCGGCGTGACGCCGTCGCAGTTCGTCGTGCTGACTGCGTTCACCAATTTCATGCAGAGCATTCAGCACACGAATGCGCGGCTGTCGTTCGGCTGGCTCGGCGAGCGCCTGTTCGTGAGCCCGATCTTCCACCGGCGCCACCACGCGGTCGGCTACGGCCACGAAGGCACGAAGTACGGCTGCAACTTCGGCGTGCTGTTCCCGTGGTGGGACATGATGTTCGGCACCGCGTCGTGGAACCGCACGGTCGAGCCGACCGGCATCCGCGACCAGGTCGAGGGCGTGTCCTACGGCGAAGGCTTCTGGTCGCAGCACGGCCTCGCGTTCGTGCGGATCTTCCGGCGCCTGTTCCCCGCCAAGCGCGGCGCGGCATCGGCCTGATCCGGCCCTTCCCACGTTGAGCGGCTCTCCCACGCGGCCCGCATGTGCTTTGGCGCATGCGGGCCGCGTGGTTTATCCTTTCCCCGTTTTTCTCTGTCGATACAGGCTCGCATGAACGACTTGCTGCGCTCTTTCGTCCGGGCGCTCGCCAGCGCGCTGCACCCGCGCATGCTGTGGCTCACCCTGATGCCGTTCGTCGTCTCGGCGCTGCTCTGGGGTGCCGTGCTGTGGTTCTCGTGGCAGACGCTGCTGGATATCGCGCGCGGCGCGCTCGACGGCTTCGTGCTGACGGCCATGCTGTATCGCGCGTTCGACGCGATCGGCATGTCGCAGCTGCATGCGGTCGTCGCGCCGTTCGTGGTCGTGTCGCTCGCGATCCCGCTGATCGTACTGACGGTGCTGCTGCTGATCGCGACGATCTCGATGCCGGTCGTGATCAAGCACCTGTCGAACCGGCAGTTCGCGGCGCTCGAGTCGAAGCGGGGCGGCACCTTCTTCGGCAGCGCGTTCAATTCGCTCGGCGCGGCGCTCGTCGGCGTCGTGCTGCTGGTCGTCACGATCCCGCTGTGGCTGATTCCGCCGTTCTTCGCGCTGCTGCCGCCCGTGATCTGGGGCTGGCTCACGTACCGCGTGATGACCTACGACGCGCTCGCGCTGCACGCGAGCCGCGACGAGCGCCGGGCGCTCGTGCGCCAGCACCGCTGGCCGCTGATCGGCATCGGCGTCGCGACCGGGCTGCTCGGCACCGTGCCGACCTTCGTGTGGGTATCGTCGGTCTGGATGATGGTGCTGTTCCCGTTCGTCGCGGCGGCCATGATCTGGGTTTACGCTTTCATCCTCGTCTTCTCGGCGCTGTGGTTCGGGCATTACTGCCTGCGCGCGCTGGAGGACCTGCGTGCGAGTTCGCGCGCCACCGCAATCGACATGGGGCAGGCATGAGCATCGGCATCATCATCATCGGCGACGAAATCCTTTCGGGACGCCGGCAGGACAAGCATCTGGCGAAGGTCATCGAGCTGCTCGGCGCGCGCGGCCTCGCGCTCGACTGGGCCGAATACGTCGGCGACGATCCGGCGCGCATCACGGCGACCCTCGCCCGCGCGATCGCGTCGGGCGACATCGTGTTCTCGACCGGCGGGATCGGCGCGACGCCGGACGACCACACGCGCCAGTGCGCGGCCGCCGCGCTCGGCGTGACGCTCGAGCTGCATCCGGAAGCGAAGGTGCTGATTTCGGAGCGGATCCGCGAAACGCACGCCGATCCGGCCACGCCGGTCGACTTCGAGTCGCCGGAGAACCAGCACCGCTTCAACATGGGTGTGTTCCCGGTGGGCGCGACGATCATCCCGAACGGCTACAACCGGATTCCCGGTTTCTCGGTCGGCGACCTGCACTTCGTGCCGGGCTTCCCGGTGATGGCGTGGCCGATGATCGAATGGGTGCTCGATACGAAGTACGCGCATCTGCATCATGCGACGCCGCACGCGGAGCGTTCGCTGTACGTGTTCGAGCTGCCGGAATCGACGCTCACGCCGCTGATGGAGCGCATCGAGCGCGATTTCCCGGGCGTGCGCGTGTTCAGTCTGCCGAGCGTGGGCGATACGGAGCGCGGCGGGATCTATGCGCGCCGTCACATCGACCTCGGCGTGAAGGGCGAGCCGGAAGCGGTCGCGGCCGCGTACGTGAAGCTGCGCGAAGGCGTGCACCTGCTCGGCGGCGACGTCGTCGAACCCGAGACGCCGCGCGCCTGAGCGGCCCGCCAACCGGCGGCACAAAAACCACGGGCCGCGCAACGCGGCCCGTCATCGGCATGTCATCGCCCGGCTCGACGATGAGGTTGTCGTCACCGGCGGAAGCGGCGCGCCGTCAGGCGCCGATCCACGGCAGTTTCCGGAAGCACCAGCCGTCGACCGTCTTGCGGTGGCCCTCGGCGTCCTTCGCGCCCTCGAAGCCTTCGAGCAGGTCGAACGCCTTCGTGAAGCCGGCCTGCGTGGAGGCGACCGCGGCGAGTTTCGAGCGCGCGGCGCTGCGGCACAGGAACAGGATCGGTGTATCGGCCGGGAGGGCCGCCTTCAGTTCGTTGACGAATTCGGCGTTCGGCACGCCGCCCGGGTAGCGCGTCCATTCGAGGTGCAGGTACTGGCCGTCGCCGACCAGCGGGCGGCCGATCCAGTCGAGTTCGGCGCGGGTGCGCACGTCGACGAGGCGCGCCGACGGATCGAGCTGCAGCAACTCGAAGGCTTCGGCCGGCAGCAGCGCCCCGGCGTAGTTGAGCGCGCCTTGGGCGCGGCGTTCGTCGGCCTTCGTGTAAAGCTGGTCGAGCGTACTCATGGCAGGGAGCCTCCTATCGGTCAAACGAACATTCTAGCGCGGCGTCGCGGCACGGATGGCCGTGTGGGGTACGGTGCGCGCACCACACACGCGCTCACCAAAAAAGTGCAGAATGGCGCGCATGCACCAGAATGATTCCGTGGCCGCGGTGCGTTGCGACGATTGCACCATGGCGGTGCCATCGAGCGGCGGGCGGTGCGACGTCGAGCCCCGGAATTGCGCAGCCCGGCCCCGGCGCGGCGAGCGCCGGCGCGATTCGCGCCAATCTTGCGCACAGGTGGCACGGAAGCTGCTTTATAGAATTCGGTCGAATCGGGGCGCGCTGCGCCAAAGCAAGATCCCGATCAGCTCGATAAACGAGGCGGTTCCCAGTCCGCCAGAATTGTTCAATCAGGAGAAGAGGTTATGAGTAAAACCGTCGCCGACGTCATGCAACTCGTGAAGGACGAGGACTGCAAGTTTGTCGATTTCCGCTTCACGGACACGCGTGGCAAGGAACAGCACGTGTCGGTGCCGGTTTCGGCGTTCGACGAAGACAAATTCGAAAGCGGCCATGCATTCGACGGTTCGTCGATCGCGGGCTGGAAGGGTATCGAGGCGTCGGACATGCTGCTCATGCCGGACCCGAACGCAGCCTTCATCGACCCGTTCTATGAAGAGTCGACCCTCGTGCTGACCTGCGACGTGGTCGAGCCGGCCGACGGCAAGGGCTACGAGCGCGACCCGCGTTCGCTCGCGAAGCGCGGCGAAGCGTACCTGAAGAGCACGGGCATCGGCGACACGGCCTACTTCGGTCCGGAACCGGAATTCTTCATTTTCGACTCGGTCCAGTGGAACACGGACATGTCGGGCTGCTTCGTGAAGATCAACTCGGAAGAAGCGCCGTGGTCGGCAGGCAAGGAATTCGAAGGCGGCAACACGGGCCACCGTCCGGGCACGAAGGGCGGCTACTTCCCGGTCGCGCCGGTCGACACGTTCCAGGACATGCGTTCGGAAATGTGCCTGCTGCTCGAACAGCTCGGCATCCCGGTCGAAGTGCACCACCACGAAGTGGCGGGCCAGGGCCAGAACGAAATCGGCACGAAGTTCTCGACGCTGGTCGAGCGCGCCGACTGGACGCAATGGTCGAAGTACATCATCCATAACGTCGCGCACTCGTACGGCAAGACGGCGACGTTCATGCCGAAGCCGGTCGTCGGCGACAACGGTTCGGGTATGCACGTTCACCAGTCGATCTGGAAGGACGGCCAGAACCTGTTCGCGGGCAACGGTTACGCCGGCCTGTCGGAACTGGCGCTGTTCTACATCGGCGGCATCATCAAGCACGCTCGCGCGCTGAACGCGATCACGAACCCGACGACGAACTCGTACAAGCGTCTGGTCCCGCACTTCGAAGCACCGGTCAAGCTCGCTTACTCGGCACGCAACCGTTCGGCATCGATCCGCATTCCGCACGTGTCGAACCCGAAGGGCCGCCGTATCGAAACGCGCTTCCCGGATCCGATGGCGAACCCGTACCTGTGCTTCACGGCGCTGATGATGGCCGGCCTCGACGGGATCCAGAACAAGATCCATCCGGGCGAAGCAGCGGACAAGAACCTGTACGACCTGCCGCCGGAAGAGGATGCAAAGATCCCGACCGTCTGCGCGGGCCTCGACCAGGCACTCGAAGCGCTCGACAAGGATCGCGAGTTCCTGACGCGCGGCGGCGTGTTCACGGACGGCATGCTCGATGCATACCTCGCGCTGAAGGAGCAGGAGCTGGCGAAGTTCCGCATGACGACGCACCCGATCGAGTTCGAGATGTACTACTCGCTGTAATCGGCGATGGCGCTTCGATTCAGCGCCGTTTTGCCGGTTCGTTCCCGCCGCGCGGTTGGCGGCGGGGGCGGCGGAGTC
Organism: Burkholderia sp. D-99; assembly: GCF_011605345.1. Classification (GTDB taxonomy): domain Bacteria; phylum Pseudomonadota; class Gammaproteobacteria; order Burkholderiales; family Burkholderiaceae; genus Burkholderia. The sequence continues at coordinate 264,554 of NZ_JAAOXM010000006.1, read as the reverse complement.
TGAAAGGGGCGGCGTCCAGCCGTCCCTTTTTTGTTCCGGTGATTTTCCTTTTCTGGCCCGTTGAGGCGCGACAAGCACGCAGATGGTTCTGAAGAATCTGATCAAGGCGAAAACGGGGCAGCCCGAGCGACTGACGGACGACGAGCGGCTCGCACGCTCGGGCCTGCTGGCGGGGCTGGAAGCGCTGCCGACGGTCGTGATCGTGCTCGACCGCAAGACGCTGCGGATCGCGTTCGCGAACCCGTCGGCGGAGGCGATGCTCGACATCTCGCGCCGGCAGCTCGCACAGCGGCCGTGGGGCGAGATTTTTCCGAACGCGAACGAGCTGGCGTCGACGATCACTGCGATCGGCGAGGAACGCTTTCACGCGACGCACCTCGATACCGTGCTCGACCGGCCCGGCCGCGAACCGCTGCACGTGCATGCGATCGTCGGCTTCCTCGAGACCTCGCCCGATTTCGTGCTCGTCGAGCTGTTCGAGAACGAACGGCAGTCGCGCACCGATCGCGAGGAGCGCATCCACGACCTGACCGCGGTCAACAAGCAGTTGATCCGCAACCTCGCGCACGAGATCAAGAATCCGCTCGGCGGCATTCGCGGCGCAGCCCAGCTGCTCGAATTCGAGCTCGGCGAGCGCGAGCGCGGCGAGTTGCGCGAATACACGCAGGTGATCATCAAGGAGTCCGACCGCCTGCAGACGCTCGTCGACCGGTTGCTGGAGCCGCACCGGCACCCGCACATCGTCGGCGACGTGAACATTCATGAAGTATGCGAACGCGTGCGCGCGGTGATGCTCGCGGAATTCCCGCGCGGGCTCACGATCGAGCGCGACTACGACGTGAGCGTGCCGGACCTGCGTGGCGACAAGGAGCAACTGATCCAGGCGTTGCTCAACATCGTGCGCAACGCCGCACAGGCGCTGCGCGAACGGATCGCGCAGGGCGACGCGAAGATCGAGCTGCGCACGCGCATCGCGCGCAAGGTGACGATCGCGAAGCGCCTGTACCGGCTGGCACTGGACTTGCACGTGATCGACAACGGGCCCGGCATCCCGGAAGAAATCCGCGACCGGATCTTCTACCCGCTCGTGTCCGGGCGCGACGATGGCAGCGGTCTCGGCCTGACGCTCGCGCAGACGTTCGTGCAGCAGCATGACGGGATGATCGAGGTCGAAAGCCGGCCCGGACGTACCGAATTTCAGATCCTGCTGCCGCTCGACCATTGAGCGGCGGCATGGCGATTCACCAGATTCACCAATATCTGACCGACCTATGAAGCCGATCTGGATAGTAGACGACGACCAATCGATCCGCTGGGTGCTCGAAAAGGCGCTCGCCCGGGACAGCTTCGCGACGAAGAGCTTCGCGAACGTGCGTGATGCGCTGGCCGCGCTCGACCACGAGACACCGCAGGTGCTCGTATCCGACATCCGGATGCCGGGCGGCTCGGGCCTCGAGTTGCTGCAGGCGATGCACGAGCGCCTGCCGGGCCTGCCCGTCATCATCATGACGGCGTTCTCCGATCTCGACAGCGCCGTCGCGGCGTTCCAGGGCGGCGCGTTCGAATATCTCGCGAAGCCGTTCGACGTCGACAAGGCGGTCGAGCTGATCCGCCGCGCCGTCGAGGAAAGCCTGCGCGGCGGCGCGCCGCAGGACGAGCGCGTGGCCGAGGCGCCCGAGATGCTCGGCCAGGCGCCCGCGATGCAGGACATGTTCCGCGCGATCGGCCGCCTGTCGCATTCGGCCGCGACCGTGCTGATCACCGGCGAATCGGGCACCGGCAAGGAGCTCGTCGCGCGTGCGCTGCACCGTCACAGCCCGCGTGCGAACGGGCCGTTCATCGCGCTGAACACCGCGGCGATTCCTAAGGATCTGCTCGAATCCGAGCTGTTCGGCCATGAGCGCGGCGCGTTCACCGGCGCGCAGACCACACGGCAGGGCCGCTTCGAGCAGGCCGAGAACGGCACGCTGTTCCTCGACGAAATCGGCGACATGCCGTTCGACCTGCAGACGCGCCTGTTGCGCGTGCTGTCGGACGGGCAGTTCTATCGGGTCGGCGGGCACAACCCGCTGCGCGCGAACGTGCGCGTGATCGCCGCGACGCACCAGAATCTCGAATCGCGCGTGCGCCAGGGGCTGTTCCGCGAGGACCTTTACCACCGGCTCAACGTGATCCGGCTGCGCCTGCCGCCGCTGCGCGAACGCAGCGAGGACATCGCGCTGCTCACGCGCCACTTCCTGCAGAAGAGTGCGCGCGATCTCGGCGTCGAGCCGAAGCGCGTGTCCGACGAGGCGCTGGCTTACCTCACGTCGCTCGCGTTTCCCGGCAACGTGCGCCAGCTCGAGAACCTCGCGAACTGGCTGACCGTGATGGCGCCCGCGCAGACGGTCGAGATCAAGGACCTGCCGCCCGACCTCGTGCCGGCCGGTGCGCCGGTCGTCACCGCGGGCGACGGTGTGGACGCACACGTCGGTGGCGGCGATGCGGCGCTCTCGGCATCGCTGACCGGTGCGGCACCGGTGGCGTCCACGCCCGTTGCGGCCGCGCCGAACGGCAGCGCGCCGGCCGGCTATCCGCTGTGGGAGCACGGCCTGCGCACCGAGGTTGCACGGCTGTTGCGCGAGAACTCGGCCGACGTGATGGACGAACTTGCACGCCGCTTCGAGGCGGCCGTGATTCGCGAGGCGCTCGACTTCACGCGCGGCCGCAAGGTCGAGGCCGCGGAGCGGCTCGGCATCGGCCGCAACACGATCACGCGCAAGATCCAGGAACTCCATCTGGAGCCCTGAGCACGATTTCGCGGCATGCGCGGGCATCGCGCATGCCGCGATCGGACATAATCGCGGTTTGCACGTCGTTTGCCATTCCGCCGATCCTCAATGTCCGATTCCTTCCGCTGGCCCGCCGGGGCCGACCCGTTCCGTTTCCTCGAAGCGCTCGACAGCAAGCGCGCCCGCACGTGGGTCGACGAGCAGAATGCGCGCACGCGCGCCGCGCTGCGTGACGACGACGCGTATCGCGCGCTGACGGCGCGCCTCGCAAAGGCGTACCTGCCGCGCGAACGCCCGGTGATTCCAACCCGCTGGCGCGACTGGGCGTATGACCTGTGGCAGGACGATCTCCATCCGAAGGGGCTGTGGCGCTGCACGCGCTGGGATGACTGGCGTGCGGGCCGGCCGGCGTGGGAAACGCTGCTCGACGTCGACGCGCTCGGCGCGGAGGAGGGCGAGTCGTGGGTGTTCGAGCAGGACGCGATCCTGTATCCGGACGGCGATCGCGCGCTGCTGTCGCTGTCGCCGGGCGGTGCCGACGCGGTCGTCGTGCGCGAATTCGATCTCGTCGAACGTCGTTTCGTCGAGGGCGGCTTCACGATCGACGAGCCGGGGCATCACACGGTCGGCTGGATCGATCGCGATACCGTCTACGTGAGCTGGGATCGCGGCGAAGCGCATGCAACCGCGGCCGGCTATCCGTATGAAGCGCGGCGCTGGGTGCGCGGCACGGCGCTTGCCGATGCGCCCGTCGTCTTCCGCGGCGAACCCGACGACATCAGCGCGGGTGCGGGGTTCGATCCGACGGACAACCGCCACGTCGCGTGGCGCAGCGTCGACTTCTTCGACGCGCATGCGTACCGGCTGACCGACGCGGGCGAATGGGCGCGCTACGACGTGCCGACCCATGTCGAGGTCGGGTTCTGGGAAGGCTGGCTCGTGCTGGAGCCGCGCCTCGACTGGGATTGCGATGGCGTGCGCCACGCGGGCGGCTCGCTGTTGGCGATCCGCGAGCAGGCGTTCCTGGCCGGGTCGCGCGAACTCACGACGCTGTTCGCACCGCAACCGTCGACCTCCGCGTGCACGTGGACGCACACGCGCACGACGCTGATCGCGAGCTGGCTCGACGACGTGCACAACCGCACGATGCTGTGGCAGCCGCGGCAGGCCGACGATGGCACATGGACGTGGGATGCGCGGCCGTTCGACTGGCCGGGTGACGCGCAGATCGACGTCGAGCCCGTCGAGTCGACGCTGAACGACGAGATTTACGTGGACGTCGACACCTATCTCGATCCGCCCGAATGCTGGCTGGCCGATCTTGCCGACCGTGCGGACGATGCGTCGTCGCGCCGCGTGCTGCTCGACCGGCCGCCGGTGCAGTTCGACGCGGCGGGGCTCGTCGTGCGCCGCGCGAGCGCGCGTTCGCAAGACGGCACGATGGTGCCGTACACGCTGATCGGGCCGCGCGATGCACTCGACGTGACCGACGGCGCTGCGCGTGTCGCGCGGCCGTGCCTGCTGTCGGGCTATGGCGGTTTTGCGATCCCGAACCTGCCGGGCTACAGCGACGCGTTCGGCATCGGGTGGCTCGAGCGCGGCGGCGTGATGGCGTTCGCGCATATCCGCGGCGGTGGCGAGTTCGGGCCGCGCTGGCACGTCGATGCGCAGCGCGAACACCGCCAGCGCTCGTTCGACGATTTCATCGCGGTGGCCGAGGATCTGGCCGCGACCGGCGTGACGAGCGCCGCGCAGCTCGGTATCGAGGGCGGCAGCAACGGCGGGCTGCTGGTCGCCGCGTGCATGGTGCAGCGCCCGGAGTTGTTCGGCGCGGTGCTCTGCCGCGTGCCGCTGCTCGACATGCGGCGCTACCCGAAGCTGCACGCGGGCGCCGCGTGGCTCGACGAGTATGGCGACCCGGACGATCCGCACGAAGGTGCGGCGCTGGCCGCGTACTCGCCGTATCACTGCGTGCGCGAAGGCGCCGCATATCCGCCGTTACTGCTGACGACGTCGACGCGCGACGACCGCGTGCATCCCGCGCATGCGCGCAAGATGGCCGCACGCATGCATGCGCTCGGTCACGAACGGGTGTGGTACTGGGAGAACACCGACGGCGGCCACGGCAGCGCCGACGATCTGGAACGCGCGGAAGCCGATGCGGCGGAATTCGGGTTCCTGTGGGCCCATCTCGGGCCGGCGCCCGCGCGTCGCTGAACGCGCGGGCGGATTGGACGATCAGCCGACGACCGCGACGACGGGCGTGTGGTCGGACGGCTGTTCCCACGTGCGCGGCGTGCGATCGACCTCGCACGACGTGCAGGTCTCGGCGAGCGCCGGCGACAGTAGGATGTGGTCGATGCGCAGCCCCGCGTTGCGGCGGAAGCCCATCATCCGGTAGTCCCACCACGTGAAGGTCTTCTCCGGCTGTTCGAAGCGGCGGAACGCATCGACGAAGCCGAGTTCGATCAGCTGCGCGAAGTGCGCGCGCTCCTGCGGCGACACGAGGTTCTGGCCTTCCCATTTCGCCGGGTCGTGCACGTCGCGGTCTTCCGGTGCGATGTTGTAGTCGCCGAGTAGCGCGAGCTTCGGGTAGCGCTGCAGCTCGGTGCGCAGCCACGCCTGCAGCGCGTCGAGCCATTGCATCTTGTAGACGAACTTGTCGGAGTCGGGCGCCTGGCCGTTCGGGAAATACGCGGACACGATGCGCACGCCGTCGACCGTCGCGGCGACCACGCGCTGCTGCGGATCGTCGAAGCCGGGGATGTTGCGCACGACGTCCGCTTCGTCGACCGACAGCGTGTCACGCGCGAGGATCGCGACGCCGTTGTAGGTCTTCTGGCCCGTGAACCAGCTGCGGTAGCCGGCGGCTTCGAGATCGGCGCGCGGGAATTTCTCGTCCGGCAGCTTCAGTTCCTGCAGGCACAGCACGTCGGTGCCGCTTTGCGCGAGCCAGTCGAGCACGTGCTGCTTGCGGACGTTGAGCGAGTTGACGTTCCAGGTGGCGATTTTCATGAACGGGAGTGTGCGTGCGGGGTGAATGCGAAGGCCGCCATCTTACCGCGAGCACGCGGCGCGAACGCGCCTGTCGTGCGGGGCGAGGGCAGTGCCTCGCACCGCTGTCACGGTGGACGGAGAAGAAATTGTGACAAAAGTGTTGACGTGAGTGCTCCCTCACCCTATAATTTATTTCTCTGACGCGGGGTGGAGCAGTCTGGCAGCTCGTCGGGCTCATAACCCGAAGGTCGTAGGTTCAAATCCTACCCCCGCAACCAAGCACACCAGACGATGTGCAGCGCAAATGACCGATGCGCGCTTCGTCGACAGGAACCCGGCCTCGTGCCGGGTTTTTTGTTTTCCGGCCTCGGCACGATGTGCTGCGGTGTGCCGGCCCACGGCCGCCCGGCTCGTGCGGATTCGCCGGGCCTTGCCCCGATCAACGTATGCCGTCCCGTGCCGTGTGCTGCGCATCGTAGCTGCGCGCGAAGTCGGCGAGATCCTTCGGATACGTCAGCCGATTGCGCAGGGTGCTGTCGTCGAGCGCCAGCAGATAGGCCGCCGCTGCCGCTTCGATGGCCCAGTAGCCGAAATAGATCTTGTGACCTTTTCCCTTCGCACCGATGTCGAGATGGCCGTCGTGCCAGGTCGCGTCGTGCATCGCCGGATACCATGCGTCGAGATAGGCGGCGATATCGTCGACGCATTCGGCCTTCGTGTCGCGGTAGAAACTGAAGACGAGCGGGCGATACGGTACGTCGTGAAACCACTGGTCGACATCGAAGCGGCCTTCGAGTTCGTACGCGAGCAGGTCTTCGTACAGCGTATCGCGTGCGCGATAGGCGGGATCGAACATCGCGGCGATGCGCGGGAGCAGGTCGCGGCGATGTAGCAGGTAGCAGAAGCCGATCAGCTGCATCACGGTTTCGTAGTCTTCGATGTCGCCGAACCCGAGCGGCGGCAGGCGATCGTTCTCCTCGTGTGCGCGGCACGCGTCGGCGCAGCGCTCGTATGCCGCGATCACCGGTTCGAGCGCATCGCGCAGCAGCGTCAGGTCCATGCCGCTCGTGTACATCAGCAGAAAGCGCGGGTAGTGGCCCGAAACGAGATAGCGTGCCGCCAGCGCCTTCCGTTCGTGGTCGGTGCTGCCCACCGGTGCGACGTGTTCAGACCAGTAGGCGACGCGCTCGTCCAGATACGGCTGCAGCCAGTTGAAATAGTCCTCGCTCAGGAATCGCTGGCGCCGCGACGCGCGAAACGCATCGGAGCCGGCAGCGTCGCTGCGCAGGTCGTCGGCCGACAATCCTCCCGATGCGACGAATTCGTCGTAGGTCGCGTCACGTGGCGGCTGCTGTCGTGAGAAATAAGCGTGAGACAGGCCGCCGAAGCCGAATCCCCACACCCAGTCACGCGGCTCGTCGATCTCGAGCAGGCTTCGTACGCGTTGTGCATCGTTCGCCGTGATGCATGCCTGTATCTGCGTCCAGGTTGCGTGGCAGGATTCGCGCGCGACCGCGATGAAGTCGTCGGCGTCGGACAGCCACGACAACTCGTCGAGATCGGCCGAAAAGGCTGCGGGCCGCCCGTTCTCCGTCAGGCGAGTGGCCTGCTCTCCGAGATACCGGAGCGCGCCGTCGAACTGGCGCGCCAGCCATGGTGTCTCGCCGCGACGTGCATGCTGGCGGAGAAAGGCGGCGAGCGTGCCCAGCCGCCCGATGGCAGCGCCTGCATCGCAGGTCAGGTTGTCGGTGTCCGCGTTGCCGAATACGCGCTGATCGGCGATCGCCGCGCCTCTGGCGCCATCGGCCAGCAGGATGCGCCACAAGGTCGGAAAATGGTTGCTGGTCTCGGCGACCTGGGTCATGCGCCCGCCGTTGCCGGTGTCGCTCCGAAGGTACAGCCATGCGCGATTTCCCATTCGGCAAATCGTCCTGATCGAGGTGGGGTCGATATCCTACCAAGTCGTCCGGCGTGGCGTTTCGCGAATGCATGGTCCTGTTCGTCGACGCCTGTCCGTCGGCTGCCCGGGAACGGATCGATCAACGCATGCGTCTGGCCGCGAATCACGGTGACGCCGCCGCACGGCCGGCACATCGCGCGCGTCAGCGCGCCGCCCACTCGACCGCCGCCTTCGCATGTAGCGCGGTCGTATCGAATACCGGCAGCGGCGAGTCGTGCTCGCCGATCAGCAGCGTGATTTCCGTGCAGCCGAGGATCACGGCCTGCGCGCCTTGCTGCGCGAGTTTTTCGATGATCGTCACGTACGTCGCGCGCGATTCCGGCGAGATGATGCCGTGGCACAGCTCGTCGTAGATGATCCGGTGCACGTCGTCGCGCCCGCGTTCGTCCGGCACGAGCACCTCCATTCCGAACTTGCCGCGTAACCGCTCCGCGTAGAACGGCAGCTCCATCGTGTAGCGCGTGCCGAGCAGCGCGACGCGCTCGACGCCCGTATCGCGCAGCGCGGTGCCGGTCGGATCGGCGATGTGCAGGAACGGCAGCGTCACCGCGGCTTCGATCGCATCGCATACGCGATGCATCGTATTGGTCGTCAGCACGACGAGGTCGGCGCCGGCCGCTTCGAGCTGCCGCGCGGCGCCGGCCATCCGGTCGCCGAGCGCCGCCCAGTCGTGCGTGCGCTGCAGTGCTTCGATCTCCGCGAAATCGACCGTGACCAGCACGCTCTTCGCGTTGTGATGCCCGCCGTGCAGCGCCTTCGAATGGCGATTGATCATCCGGTAGTACTCGGCCGACGATTCCCAGCTCATTCCGCCGATCAATCCGATCGTCTTCATCCGTCACCTTTGCGTTTCGTGTATTGCGGCAGACGAGTATAGGTGCCGCGGCCCGCGCCCCGCCGGAACGATCCGCGCAAAGCGGGCCGGTACGGCGCAGCCGGGCGCGGCCGCACGCGACAGTTGAAACCGGCACTGTGTTTTTGTACAGTATCGGCACCGTGAACCCGACCATCATTCCGCCTGCCGATCCGCACGTGCCGCCGCCTGGCGACGCGCTGCCGCGCATGCGCAAGATCATTCACTGCGACTGCGACTGTTTCTACGCATCGGTCGAGATGCGAGACGACCCGTCGCTGCGCAACCGGCCGCTCGCGGTCGGCGGCCGGCCCGACCAGCGCGGCGTGATCGCGACCTGCAACTACGAGGCGCGGCGCTACGGCGTGCATTCGGCGATGTCGTCGGCGCTGGCGATGCGCAAGTGCCCGGACCTGCTGATCCTGCCGACCGCGATGGACAAGTACCGCGCGGCGTCGCGGCAGATCATGGCGATCTATCGCGACTACACGCCCGACGTCGAGCCGCTGTCGCTCGACGAGGCGTATCTCGACGTCAGCGGGTCGGAGCGGTGCCAGGGCAGTGCGACGCTGATTGCACGGGAGATCCGCCAGCGCGTGTACGACACGGTCGGCGTGACCGTGTCGGCCGGCGTCGCGCCGAACAAGTTCATCGCGAAGATCGCGTCCGACTGGAACAAGCCCGACGGGCTGTTCGTCGTGCGGCCGCACCAGATCGACGCGTTCGTCGCGGCGCTGCCGGTGCGCAAGCTGCACGGCGTCGGCAAGGTGACGGCCACGCGGCTCGACCGGCTCGGCATCCAGACCTGCGCGCAGTTGCGCGACTGGCCGCTGATCGACCTGCACCGCGAATTCGGCGCGTTCGGACGGCGGCTGTACGAACTGTCGCGCGGGATCGACGAGCGGCCCGTGCAGGCCGACCAGGAGCGCAAGTCGGTCAGCGTCGAGACGACCTACGTCACCGATCTGACGACGCTCGAACAGTGCGCGGAGGAAATCCGCCGCCTCGTCGTGCAACTCGATGGGCGAATCGCACGGGCGGGCGCCGCGCGGTCGATCCGCAAGCTGTACGTGAAGATCCGCTTCGCCGATTTCCAGCGCACGACGGTCGAGTGCGTGGCCGACGCGACGCATGCGGACACGGCCGTCACGCTGCTCGCGAAGGGGCTGCAACGCCGTGCGCAGGCGGTACGGCTGCTCGGCGTCGGCGTGCGCATCGACGAGGATACCGCCGAGCGTCACGGGCAATTCTCGCTGTTCGACGACGAAGCCGGGCACGCGGACCATGCCGACAACGCGGGCGACGCAGCCGACGAATCCCCGGCGCCATGAAAAAAGGCACCGCCGCAGCGGTGCCTTTCGATGCAGCCGGACGAACCGGACAGCGCGCGCTCAATGCGCGGGCGCGGCCATCCCGTTGTGGCGCAGCAGCGCATCGATCTGCGGCTCGCGGCCGCGGAACGCCTTGAACGATTCCATCGCCGGGCGGCTGCCGCCGACCTCGAGGATTTCACGGCGATAGCGCGTGCCGGTTGCCGCGTCGAGCACGCTGCCGCTCGCGGCAGCCGCTTCTTCGAACGCCGCGTACGCATCGGCCGACAGCACCTCGGCCCACTTGTAGCTGTAGTAGCCGGCCGCGTAGCCGCCCGCGAAGATGTGGCTGAACGTGTTCGGCCAGCGCGAGAACGCGGCTTGCGGGATCACGTGATAGCGTTCGTTGATCTCGCGCGCGAATGCGGTCACGCCGGTGGCGCCCGCCGGGTCGAAGTCGACGTGCAGCAGCATGTCGAACATCGAGAACACGATCTGGCGCAGCGTGCCGAGCCCGCTCTGGAAGTTCTTCGCGGCGATCATCTTGTCGAACAGCTCGCGCGGCAGCGCGGCGCCCGTGTCGACGTGCGACGACATCGACGACAGCACGTCCCATTCCCAGCAGAAGTTTTCCATGAACTGCGACGGCAGCTCGACGGCATCCCATTCGACGCCGTTGATGCCCGACACGCCGAGCTCGTCGACGCGCGTGAGCATGTGGTGCAGCCCGTGGCCGAATTCATGGAACAGCGTGATGACTTCGTCGTGCGTGAAGCACGCGGGCTTGCCGCCGATCGGCGCCGAGAAGTTGCAGGTGAGATAGGCGACGGGCGTTTGCACGCTGTTGCCGCGCTTCGCGCGCGAACGCGCGTCGTCCATCCACGCGCCGCCGCGCTTGCCTTCGCGCGCGTACAGGTCGAGATAGAACTGCGCGACGAGCGAGCCGTCGCGGTTCTCGACGCGGAAGAAACGCACGTCCTTGTGCCACACCGGCGCATCGTCCGGCTTGATCTGCACGCCGAACAGCGCCTCGGTGACGGTGAACAGGCCCTTCAGCGCGGCCGGTTCCGGGAAGTACTGCTTGACCTCGTTTTCCGAGAACGCGTAGCGCTGTTGGCGCAGCTTCTCGGCCGCGTACGCGACGTCCCACGGCGCGAGTTCGGCGAGGCCGAGTTCCTTCGCGGCGAACGTGCGCAGCTCGTCCCAGTCCTTGTCCGCATGCGGGCGCGCGCGCGTCGCGAGATCCTCGAGGAACGCGATCACCTGCTGCGGCGATTCGGCCATCTTCGGCGCGAGCGACACTTCGGCGAAGTTGCGGTAGCCGAGCATCTGCGCCTCTTCGCGGCGCAGCTTCAGCGCATCGGCGACGATCGCCGTGTTGTCCCATTCGGCCTTGCCGTCGCCGTACTGCGGCCCGAGTTCCGACGCGCGCGTCGCATAGGCGCGGTAGAGCGTCTCGCGCAGCGCGCGGTTGTCGGCGTATTGCAGCACCGGGAAGTACGACGGGAAGTGCAGCGTGAATTTCCAGCCGTCCTTGCCGTCCTTTTGCGCGGCTTCACGGGCGGCCTCGATCGCGTCGCCGGGCAGGCCGGCCAGTTCGGCGTCGTCCTGCACGAAGTAAGCGTACGCGTTGGTCGCGTCGAGCACGTGATCGGAGAATGCCTTCGACAACGCGGCCTGCTGTTCCTGCAGTTCGGCGAAGCGCGGCTTCTGGTCCTCGGGCAGCTCGGCGCCCGACAGGCGGAAATCGCGCAGTGCGTTGTCGAGGATCTTCTTGCGTTCGGTGGACAGCGTTGCGTATTCGGCGCTCGCGGCGATCGCCTTGTACTTCTCGTACAGCGCGAGGTTCTGGCCGACGCTCGACCAGAATTCGGTCACGCGCGGCAGGTTCTCGCCGTAGGCGGCCCGCAGTTCGGGCGTATCGGCGACCGCGTTCAGATGGCCGACGATGCCCCAGGCGCGACCGAGTGGCTCCGTCGCGTGCTCGACCGTCTCGACGATTTCTGCCCAGGTTGCCGGCGTCGCAGCCGCGCTTGCCGTTTCGACCGCGCGGTTGGCGGCATCGAGCAGCGTGTCGAGCGCGGGCGTCACGTGTTCCGGGCGGATCTCGCCGAAGCGGGGCAGGCCCGAGAAGTCGAGAAGCGGGTTGGTGTTGGCGCTGGCGGACATAAGACTCCCTGTCTGTTGCCGGATGAACCGGAGTGAAAAGGGTAAGGCGCGCAAAGCAACGCGGCGCCCGATATCGACATTATTGGGGCGCATCGCGCGCTTTCCAATCGTTAGTTTCTAACGAGGCGATTGACGCGGGGTCGAATGCGGGGCGTCGGGAGGCGCGGCCGGCGCGATGCGGCCGGCGAGGCACCGGCACGCGGAACCGCGTGCCGGTTGAACGGGCAGGGGGTCAGGCGGCTGCGTCGGCGGCGCGCTCGGCGGCTTCGATCGTATTGATCAGCAGCATCGTGATGGTCATTGGGCCGACGCCGCCCGGCACCGGCGTGATGTGGCCGGCCACTTCCTTCACGCCCGCGAAGTCGACGTCGCCGCACAGCTTGCCCGCATCGTCACGGTTCATGCCGACGTCGATCACCGTCGCGCCGGGCTTCACCATGTCGGCGGTCAGAATGTTGCGCTTGCCGACCGCGGCGACCACGACGTCGGCCTGCCGCGTGTGCGCGGCGAGGTCGCGGGTCTTGCTGTGGCAGATCGTCACGGTCGCGCCGGCGTCGAGCAGCATCATCGCCATCGGCTTGCCGACGATGTTCGAGCGGCCGATCACGACCGCGTTCGCGCCCTGCAGCGGGATGTCGTGTGCCTCGAACATCTTCATCACGCCGTACGGCGTGCACGGGCGGAACAGCGGCTTGCCGGTCATCAGCGCGCCGGCGTTCGCGATGTGGAAGCCGTCGACGTCCTTCTCCGGCGCGATCGCCTCGATCACCTTGTGACTGTCGATGTGCGCGGGCAGCGGCAGCTGGACGAGGATGCCGTGGATTTTCGGGTCGCGGTTCAGCTCGTCGATGCGTGCGAGCAGGTCGGCTTCCGACAGCGTGGCCGGGTACGCATCCTTCAGCGAGAAGAAACCGTTGTCCTCGCACGCCTTGATCTTGTTGCGCACGTAGACTTCGCTCGCCGGGTTGGCGCCGACGAGGATCACCGCGAGACCGGGCTGGTGGCCACGTGCGGTCAGGGCGGCGGCGCGTTCGGCGGCCTGTGCGCGCAGAGTCTTCGAAAGGGCGTTGCCGTCGATGAGGAGGGCTGTCATGGTGGTGGTCCTGCCGGGAAGTTGGAATGCGGGCGTGCGACGCACGAAGCGCCGCAGCAAAGCACGCAATTATACCGGTCGCTTGCTGTCGTCCGACAGCGAATGAGCGGGAAGCGTCACGGCCGCGGCGCTCGCACGCCGGGAGGAAAGGAAAGGCCGCCGCCGCGCGAGTGGGCCGCATCGCGCGGGGCGGCCGGAACAGGCCGTTACGTCATGGGCGGAAGCGCCCCGCGACCGGGCGGGCAGTGCCGCCGCGGCCGGCACGCGCTCAGGCCTGCTTCTTCGACAGCGCGAGGCGCAGCAGGTCGGCCACCGTGTTGACGTTGAGCTTTTCCATGATGTTCGCGCGGTGCGCTTCGACCGTCTTGATGCTGATGCCGAGATCGTCGGCGATCTGCTTGTTCAGGCGGCCTGCGATGATCCGTTCGAGCACCTGTTGCTCGCGCGCGGTCAGCTTCGACAGGCGTTCGCTCGCGGCACGCTGTTCCTGGACGCTCTTGCTTTCGCTTCGGGCCTTGTCGAGCATCCGCTCGACGAGCTTGCGCAGCTCGGCTTCGTCGAACGGTTTCTCGATAAAGTCCATCGCACCCTTTTTCATCGTCGAGACAGCCATCGGCACGTCGCCGTGACCCGTGACGAAGATGATCGGCAGCGCGGCATTGTCGGCGATCAGGCGTTCCTGCAGTTCGAGACCGCTCATGCCCGACATCCGCACATCGAGGATCAGACATGCGATCTGGCCGGCCTGCTGCGCCGGCTGATACGCATCGAGGAATTGCTCGGCGCTCGAGAAGCATTGCACGCGATAGCCGTTCGCCTCCAGCAGCCAGCGCAGCGAGTCCCGTACGGCCTCGTCGTCGTCGACGACGAAGACGGTTTCCTGAGTGGTGGTGACAGGGCTATTCATAGTTCTCCCGTAACGGTGTGTGATGCCGATGCCTCGCGCCCCCCTCGGCCGAGATCAGCGGGTTCCCCAATGGGCAGGCTGCAGTGGAACGTCGCGCCGGAAATGCGGCCATCCGGCTCGACGTTATTGACCACCCACAGACGCCCCCGATGCGATTCGATGATCGAACGGCAGATGTTCAGCCCCATGCCCATGCCATCGGACTTGGTGCTGTAAAACGGTTCGAACAGGCGTTCGGCGGTCGCTTCGTCGACGCCCGGACCCTGGTCGATCACGCGGATGTCGACGAATCCCGCATCGATGTCGGCGACGACGCGGATCACGCCGTCCGCCGACGCCGGCTTCACGTCGGCCATCGCCTCGGCCGCGTTCTTCATCAGGTTCATCAGCACCTGCTCGATCAGCACGGGGTCGACATAAATAATAGGCATTCTTGCGAGGATTTCCGTGACGATCCGGATCCTGCGCTTCCTGGCCTCGATTTCGGCAAGCCCGACCGCGTCGGCGACGATGTCCGCAACCCGCGCCGGCTGGCGCTTCGGCTCGCTGCGCTTCACGAATTCGCGGATCCGCTTGACGATCATCCCCGCGCGCAGCGCCTGCTGCGCGGTCTTTTCCAGCGCGGGCTGCAGCGTCTCCGGCGTGCCGCGGCCGCTCTTGACGAGTGCGAGCGTGCCCGAGCAGTAGTTGTTGATCGCGGCGAGCGGCTGGTTCAATTCGTGAGCAATCGACGACGCCATTTCACCCATCGTCATCAATCGGCTCGTGAACTGCAGCTTCTCTTCCTGCTGGTGCGCGAGTTCCTGTGCCTTCTTGCGGGTCGTGATGTCGGTCGCGATCTGCATCTGCGCGAGGTGGCCGTCCACCCACTGGATGTACTGGCGGCGCACCTCGAACCACTTCTGGATGCTCTCGACGTACACCTCCTGCGCGTCCGCCGTGCTGCTCGTCAGCGCGGCGGCCGGCAGGCCCGCGAACGCATCGACCATGTCGATCGAGTCGGACGATGCCTGTGCGCGGTCGAAGCCGCCGCCCGACAGTTCGAGATGGCCGTCCGGGCGGATGCCGAACAGGTGGCGGTAGTAGCGGTTCGCGAACAGCAGCTCGGCCTCGTCGGCGGCCAGCACCGACACCGCGGCATCGAGGCTTTCGAGCACCGTCGTGAAGCGCTCGTGCGCAGCCGCGAGTTCCTCGCGCGCGCGCTTCGGTTCGGTGATGTCGGTCATCGATGACATCCAGCCGGTCTGGCGGCCGGAGCTGTCGATCAGCGGCGACACATACAGGCGCGCATGGAACAGCGTGCCGTTCTTGCGCCGCACGCGCAGCTCGAAGCCCGAGCTCGGTGCCTTGCCGCGCAGCGTCATGTCGAGCTGGCGCTGCATTTCCGGGTAAGCGTCGCGCGGCCAGTACGGGAACGGCGCGACCTTGCCGACGAGGTCGGTTTCGTCCCAGCCCGTCATCCGGCAGAACGCGGGGTTCACGTGCGTGATGCGGCCGTGCATGTCGAGCACGCGCATGCCGATCAGCACCGAGTTTTCCATCGCGCGGCGGAAGAACGCTTCGGCGTACAGCGCCTGCTGCGCCTCGAAGCGCTGGCGCGTGTGCTTCCACAGGCTCCAGAGGCTCCACAGCACGAAGCACGACAGGCCCGCCACGAGCCACACGAGCGTGTTGTTGGTCAGGTTGGTGAGTTGCGGGAAAGCGTACACGCGCACGGTCAGCCCCTGGCCGGGCGGATCGAGCGGCAGGTCGTAATGCGAGTCGCGCGGCAGGCGCGGGCGCGTCGACGTGGACGACAGCTCGCGGTTGTTCGCGTCGGTGATCGAGATCTTGTACTTCGACGACAGTTCCTGCGGGATGTCGTGCTTCAGGATGCCTTCGACCGAGAACACCGCGGCGATCGAGCCGAGGTACTCGCGGTCGCCGCGCATCACAGGCGTCTGCAGCGTGATGAAGCCGTTGCCGAAGTCGTCGTAGATCAGCGGCGAATAGGCCTGGCGGCGCGTGCCGCGCGCTTCGTCGTAGGCGCCGCGCACGGCGTCCTGCATCTGCGCTTCGCCGGGCTTCGCGAGCCGCTGGCCGAGCAGCGGCGGATGCACGGTCGGCCAGCGCTGCACGCCGGGCGACGTGTACCAGTTCAGGTAGAGGATTTCCGGATGCGTTTGCATCACGTCAGCGACGGCCATCTGGAACGCGTTCTGGTCGAGGCGGCCGGACGCGAGATCGCGCGACAGCGCCTGAAGCTGTTCCTGCGCGCCCGTCATCGACAGGCGGATCTGCTGCTGGGCCCACGCGACGTTACGGAAGAGGGTGTCTTCCTGCTGCTGCTGTTCGCGGCGATTGAGGCTCCACAGGATGAGGCTCATCACCACCAGGAACACGAGGATCGACAGCAGTGGCGTCAGCAAATAGGAATTGGACCACCACGGTCCGTGGTGCCAACGGGACGGCTGCGACTCCGCCGGCGGGCCCGACGGTCGCGCCGAGCGTGCGAAAAGCCGATCGGTCAACATGGCAGGATTGTAGCGCAGCGCAATACATGGAAAACCTATACCGGATATGTTGAACGGAAACGGATTTGTTCCGCCGCGGCGTGCCGGAGAGCCCCGAAATATGGGTGCAGCGCAGCAATATTCCGTATTGCGAGAAAAGATCTCACAATTCGAAAATTTTGTTGCGCAGGCCCGCGCACGCTCATTACAATCCGCTGGAGCTTGCCCGCAGCCGGTCGCGTCGCGTCGTCTGCACGAGAGCGATCCTCACATTCCAGGACCCAGGAGACGAGAATGTCCGCTGTACCGAACGAAGTGATGAAATATGTCGCCGCCGAACGTGACGACGACCCGCAAGAAACCGTCGAGTGGCTGGAGTCGCTCGATGGCGTGATCTCCTCCGTGGGCACCGGCCGCGCGCATTACCTGATCGAAAAGCAGATCGAGTTCGCCCGCATGCACGGCGAACACCTGCCGTTCTCCGCTAATACCCCGTACATCAACACGATCCCGGTCGGCGCCCAGGCGAAGATCCCGGGCGACCAGGACCTCGAGCACCGCATCCGTTCGTACACGCGCTGGAACGCGCTGGCGATGGTGCTGCGTGCAGGCAAGGACACGAACGTCGGCGGCCACATCGCATCGTTCGCATCGGCCGCGACGCTCTATGACGTCGGCTACAACCACTTCTGGCACGCAGCGTCGGAGCAGCACGGCGGCGATCTCGTGTTCGTGCAGGGCCACTCGTCGCCGGGCGTCTACTCGCGCGCGTTCCTGCTCGGCCGCCTGAAGGAAGAGCAGCTCGACAACTTCCGCCAGGAAGTCGACGGCAACGGCATTTCGTCGTACCCGCACCCGTGGCTGATGCCGGACTTCTGGCAGTTCCCGACCGTGTCGATGGGCCTCGGCCCGATCATGGCGATCTACCAGGCACGCTTCATGAAGTACCTGGAGGTGCGCGGCATCACGAAGACGGAAGGCCGCAAGGTGTGGGCATTCCTCGGCGACGGCGAGACGGATGAACCGGAATCGCTCGGCGCGATCGGGATGGCGAGCCGCGAGAAGCTCGACAACCTCGTGTTCGTGATCAACTGCAACCTGCAGCGTCTCGACGGCCCGGTGCGCGGCAACGGCAAGATCATCCAGGAACTCGAATCGGAGTTCCGCGGCGCCGGCTGGAACGTGATCAAGGTCATCTGGGGCAGCCGCTGGGATGCGCTGTTCGCGCGCGACAAGTCGGGCGCGCTGATGCGCCGCATGATGGATGTCGTCGACGGCGAGTACCAGACGTACAAGTCGGAATCGGGCGCGTTCGTGCGCGAGCACTTCTTCAACACGCCTGAACTGAAGGCGCTCGTCGCCGACTGGTCGGACGACGACATCTGGGCGCTGAACCGCGGCGGCCACGATCCGCACAAGATCTACGCGGCGTTCCACGAAGCCAGCAACACGAAGGGCGCGCCGACCGTCATCCTCGCGAAGACCATCAAGGGTTACGGGATGGGCGAGTCGGGTCAGGCGATGAACATCACGCACCAGCAGAAGAAGCTGCCGGTCGAGCAACTGAAGAAGTTCCGCGACCAGTTCCGCTTGCCGATCACCGACGAACAGATCGCCGACGTGCCGTACCTGAAGTTCGAGGAAGGCTCGAAGGAACTCGAATACATGCGCAAGCAGCGCATGGACCTCGGCGGCTACCTGCCGCACCGCCGCGAGAAGGCGACGTCGCTGCCGGTGCCGGCACTCGATGCATTCGAGCCGCTGCTGAAGGGCACGGGCGAAGGCCGCGAGATCTCGACGACGATGGCGTTCGTGCGGATCCTGAACATCCTGCTGAAGGACAAGGCGCTCGGCAAGCGCGTCGTGCCGATCGTCCCGGACGAATCGCGCACGTTCGGCATGGAAGGCCTGTTCCGCCAGATCGGTATCTGGAACCAGCAGGGCCAGAAGTACGTGCCGGAAGATTCCGACCAGCTGATGTTCTACAAGGAATCGGAAACCGGCCAGATCCTGCAGGAAGGCATCAACGAAGCGGGCGGCATGTGCGACTGGATCGCGGCGGCGACGTCGTACTCGACGCACGGCGAGATCATGGTGCCGTTCTACATCTTCTATTCGATGTTCGGCTTCCAGCGGATCGGCGATCTCGCATGGGCCGCAGGCGACATGCGTTCGCGCGGCTTCCTGCTCGGCGGTACCGCGGGCCGCACGACGCTGAACGGCGAAGGTCTGCAGCACGAAGACGGCCACTCGCTCCTGTGGGCGGCATCGGTGCCGAACTGCGTGAGCTACGACCCGACGTTCGGCTATGAACTCGCGGTGATCATCCAGGACGGTCTGCGCCGCATGGTGCAAGACCAGGAAGACGTGTACTACTACGTCACGGTGATGAACGAGAACTACGAGCACCCGGCGATTCCGCAGGGCGAGCACGTGGCGGCCGACATCATCAAGGGCATGTACGCGTTCAAGAAGGCCGACGCCGACAAGAAGGCGCCGCGCGTCCAGCTGCTCGGCGCGGGCACGATCTTCAACGAAGTGATCGCTGCCGCCGAACTGCTGAAGAACGACTGGGGCGTCGCCGCCGACCTGTGGAGCGTGCCGAGCTTCACCGAGCTGGCGCGCGAAGGCCATCAGGTCGAGCGCTGGAACCTGCTCCATCCGACCGAGGAGCGCCGTCTGTCGCACGTGCAGAAGTGCCTGAAGGACACGCAGGGCCCGGTCATCGCGTCGACCGACTACGTCCGTGCGCTGGTCGACCAGATCCGCGGCCAGATCGATCGCCGCTTCGTCGTGCTGGGCACCGACGGTTTCGGCCGCTCGGATACCCGCGAGAAGCTGCGTCACTTCTTCGAAGTCGACCGTCACTGGGTCACCGTCGCCGCGCTCAACGCGCTGGCCGACGAAGGCACGATCGAGCGCAAGGTGGTCGCGGACGCGATCGCCAAGTACAACCTCGATCCGTCCAAGCCCAACCCGATGACCGTTTAACGCACACGCCGTGTGATGCCGCGCGTCGCTCCCGCGAGGAGCGCGCGCGGCCATGGAGACAGAAACAGATGAGTCAAGCGATCGAAGTGAAGGTGCCGGATATCGGCGATTACAAGGACGTGCCGGTGATCGAGATCGGCGTGAAGGTCGGCGACACGGTCGAGCCCGAGCAGTCGCTCGTCACGCTCGAGTCCGACAAGGCGACGATGGACGTCCCGAGCCCGGTAGGCGGTGTCGTGAAGGAAATCAAGGTCAAGGTGGGCGATTCCGTGTCGGAAGGCTCGCTGATCATCCTGCTCGAAGGCGGCGCCGCGGCGCAGGCCAATGGCGCGGCTGCGCCGGCCGCAGCACCGGCTCCGGCGGCAGCGCCCGCGCCGGCCGCGGCGGCACCGGCTGCCACACCGGCAGCAGCCGGCGGCACGTTCGAAGTGAAGGTGCCCGACATCGGCGACTACAAGGACGTTCCGGTCATCGAGATCGGCGTGAAGGTCGGCGACACGGTCGAGAAGGAACAGTCGCTCGTCACGCTCGAGTCGGACAAGGCGACGATGGACGTGCCGAGCCCGGCCGCCGGCGTCGTGAAGGAAATCAAGGTGAAGGTGGGCGATTCGGTGTCGGAAGGCACGCTGATCGTGCTGCTCGAAGCCGCAGGTGCAGCGGCTGCCGCACCGCAGGCGAGCGCGCCGGCTCCGGCCGCTGCAGCGCCTGCGCCGGCTGCTGCACCGGCACCCGCGAAGGCCGCGCCGGCACCGGCTGCCGCTGCGCCGGCCGCAGCGCAGTCGGGTGAATACCGCGCCAGCCACGCGTCGCCGTCTGTACGCAAGTTCGCGCGCGAACTCGGCGTCGAAGTCGCACGCGTGCAGGGCTCGGGTCCGAAGGGCCGCATCACGAAGGAAGACGTCACGGGCTTCGTGAAGGGCGTGATGACGGGCCAGCGCGCGGCACCGGTCGCGGCAGCCGCGCCGGCAGGCGGCGGCGAGCTGAACCTGCTGCCGTGGCCGAAGGTCGACTTCTCGAAGTTCGGCCCGTTCGAGGCGAAGCCGCTGTCGCGCATCAAGAAGATCTCGGGCGCGAACCTGCATCGCAACTGGGTGATGATCCCGCACGTCACGAACAACGACGAAGCGGACATCACCGAGCTCGAAGCGCTGCGCGTGCAGTTGAACAAGGAGCACGAAAAGGCGGGCGTGAAGTTCACGATGCTCGCATTCGTGATCAAGGCGGTCGTCGCCGCGCTGAAGAAATTCCCGACCTTCAACGCCAGCCTCGACGGCGACAACCTGGTGTTCAAGCAGTACTACCACGTCGGTTTTGCCGCGGACACGCCGAATGGCCTCGTCGTGCCGGTGATCCGCGATGCGGACAAGAAGGGCCTCGTCGATATCGCGAAGGAAATGGCCGAGCTGTCGAAGGCCGCACGCGACGGCAAGCTGAAGCCGGACCAGATGCAAGGCGGTTGCTTCTCGATCTCGTCGCTCGGCGGGATCGGCGGCACGAACTTCACGCCGATCATCAACGCGCCGGAAGTGGCGATCCTCGGGTTGTCGCGCGGCCAGATGAAGCCGGTGTGGGACGGCAAGCAATTCGTGCCGCGCCTGACGCTGCCGCTGTCGCTGTCGTATGACCATCGCGTGATCGATGGCGCGGAAGCCGCGCGGTTCAATGCGTATCTCGGCGCGTTGCTCGCGGATTTCCGTCGCATCATTCTTTGATGAGCGGGGAGTGGCTCGCGGGGGGCGTGGGTTTTTTGTCGGTGATCCGCGCCTCGTCGTTGAACCTGTTTTGCTAACGGTCTATTAGCGTCGCCCCTGCGCGGGGCGGCGGTCACTTTTCTTTGTCTTCCAAAGAAAAGTAACCAAAAGAAAGGCGCGTCCTTGGGCGGACGGCAAAGGTGGTTCTGCCCAGCGTCGCGTTCTTTTGCCAGGCCGTAGCGGGTTCTTCCGCGGGTTTCTCCCTCTCTGTCTGCAGTCAATCAAGAAGGGGACAGTAATGAGTCTCATCGAAGTCAAGGTTCCGGATATCGGCGATTTCAGCGGCGTCGATGTCATCGAAGTCAACGTACAACCGGGCGACGTGATCGAAAAAGAGCAGACGCTCATCACGCTCGAATCGGACAAAGCCTCCATGGAAGTGCCCAGCGACGTCGCCGGCACCGTCAAGGAAATCAAAGTCAAAGCCGGCGAGAAAGTCTCGCAAGGCACCGTCATCGCCATCGTCGAAGCAGCAGGTGCGGCCGCTCCCGCGAAAGCGCCCGAAGCGCCGAAGCCCGCAGCAGCTGCACCGGCACCGGCCGCAGCCGCTCCGGCACCCGCGCCGCAAGCCGGCAGCTACGCAGGCGCCGCCGACATCGAATGCGACATGCTCGTGCTCGGCGCCGGCCCCGGCGGTTACTCGGCCGCGTTCCGCGCAGCCGACCTCGGCATGAAGACGGTACTCGTCGAACGCTACTCGACGCTCGGCGGCGTGTGCCTGAACGTGGGCTGCATCCCGTCGAAAGCACTGCTGCATACGTCGCTCGTCGTCGAAGAAGCCGCGGCGCTCGCGTCGCACGGCATCACGTTCGGCAAGCCGGAAGTCGATCTCGACAAGCTGCGCGACTTCAAGGGCGGCGTCGTCAAGAAGCTGACGACGGGCCTCGCCGGCATGGCGAAGGCACGCAAGGTCGAAGTGGTCACGGGCGTTGGTGCATTCGTCGATCCGTTCCACATGGAAGTGCAGGGCGAAAACGGCAAGAAGGTCGTCAAGTTCAAGCAGGCGATCATCGCCGCGGGCTCGCAGGCCGTGAAACTGCCGTTCATGCCGGAAGACCCGCGTGTGGTCGATTCGACCGGCGCACTCGAACTGCGCCAGTTGCCGAAACGCATGCTCGTGATCGGCGGCGGCATCATCGGCCTCGAAATGGCGACGGTGTACTCGACGCTCGGCACCGAGATCGACGTCGTCGAAATGATGGACGGCCTGATGATGGGTGCGGACCGCGATCTCGTGAAGGTCTGGGAAAAGTACAACGCGAAGCGCTTCGGCAACGTGATGCTGAAGACCAAGACGGTCGGCGCGGAAGCGAAGGAAGACGGCATCTACGTGAAGTTCGAGGGCGAGAAGGCGCCGGCGGAAGCGCAGCGCTACGACCTCGTGCTCGTCGCGGTGGGCCGCAGCCCGAACGGCAAGAAGATCGGCGCCGACAAGGCCGGCGTCGCCGTCACGGATCGCGGTTTCATCGACGTCGACAAGCAGATGCGCACGAACGTCCCGCACATCTTCGCGATCGGCGACGTCGTCGGCCAGCCGATGCTCGCGCACAAGGCCGTGCATGAAGGCCACGTCGCAGCGGAAGCCGCGCACGGCGAAAAGGCGTACTTCGACGCACTGCAGATCCCGTCGGTGGCGTACACCGATCCGGAAGTGGCGTGGGCCGGCAAGACGGAAGACCAGTGCAAGGCCGAAGGCATCAAGTACGGCAAGGCCGTGTTCCCGTGGGCTGCATCGGGCCGCGCGATCGCGAACGGCCGCGATGAAGGCTTCACGAAGCTGATCTTCGACGAGGAAACCCATCGCGTGATCGGCGGCGCGATCGTCGGCCTGAACGCAGGCGACCTGATCAGCGAAGTGTGCCTCGCCGTCGAGATGGGCGCGGACGCGGAAGACATCGGCAAGACGATCCATCCGCACCCGACGCTCGGCGAATCGGTCGGCATGGCCGCCGAGTTGTACGAAGGCGTCTGTACGGACCTGCCGCCGCAACGCAAGAAGTAACGTGCTGGCACGGCTGGCCAGGTGCCGGTCATGAGAAACGCCGCCGCTCGGGAAACCCGAGCGGCGTTTTTTTATTGATGCGCAGCCAGGGCCGGGCGGCGCAGCCTATGCCGAAGGCGCGGTACCGCGCACACGCAGAACGGCGGGATCTACTTCGCCGCCCTGACAAATTGCGGGGTGGTGCCGAGTTTTTCGCCGAGTTGCTTCATGAACGCGTGCAATTCGTCGCGTGGCGCGGCAGCGCCGTGCGGCGGGGGCGTCTCGCCCATCGTGACATTGACCCAGAGGTAGGACTTGTTCGGATTCGATTTCGCGGGTGTCACCACGATCACGTAGCGGTAATGGCTGGTTTTATCCTCTCCCGCGATCACGTGTTCCTCGGAAATACCCACCATTCCGTTCTTCGCCAGCAATGCCTGGGCCGCGTCCACTATGCCGGCAAACGGTAGCTCGAACGCATACATTTCCATCGACTCTGGCGTTTCTGCCTGTTGAGGCGTCGCGTTGGGTGGCGCGGCCGCGACCAAACCGGGTAGCGCAAGCGTCGCGACGGAAAGGGCGGTGGCGACGGTGATGGATCCGAGCGTTCTGAACATCAATGAAATGAAGGCGAAACGTACTTCTTGTTGATTTGATTGCCCCCTGATGCCGCGCAACGGAAGACGGCAATGACCCGCAGGGACCGTCGCCGGATCGCATGTTCCGGCACCAGAAACGAAAAAGCCGCGCTGTGCGCGGCTCTTTCAGGAGCAGGGGACGCTTACGCGGCCGGCTTGCTCGTACGACGTGCGGCAGCGGCGGTGGCGGCCTTCGTTGCGACGGCAGCCGCAGCGTTGAAGTTCGTTTCAGCGATTTCGACGGCTTGCTTCGCTGCCTTCTGAACCGTTTCGTACGTGGTGTTCGCAGCGTTCAGTGCCGACTTCAGCGCGGCGACAGCCGTTTCCGAACCGGCCGGGGCGTTCTTCGCGACGTTGTCGACGAGTGCCTGGACCTTCTTGTTCTGCTCTTCGAATTGCGCTTCAGCAACCTTCGCGAATTCGGCTTGCGTCGACGACGCGATTTCGTACAGGTGACGGCCGTACGACAGCACCTTTTCCGCGACCGGCTGCGACAGGCTCGCTTGCAGCGCGATCAGTTCCTGTGCGTCCTTCACCGACAGCAGGCGCTGTGCGTTTTCCTGGCCTTCGGCCAGCGTCGACTTCACGACCTGCAGGTTGAGTTCGATCAGCTTTTCGACGCCTTCGAATGCCTTGGTCGTCAGACCGAACAGGCTTTCGAGGTTGGCTTTCTGTGCGGCGGCGATTTGCTCGGGGGTCAGCAAGGACATGTCCAGCTCCTGAAAAGCGATCGCGTCGATCGCTGGGTAAAGGGCACTACGACGGGGAACCTCGGATGCGCGTGCTTTGTGCAACGCAGCAATGAAGCCTATTTTAGGGCAGAGAAAACCGTTGTCAAGTATTTTTTGTGCGTTGCACAATCGCGACAAATTATCGATAAAACAACGAGTTATCGTGGTCGTTCGGAATCGGTTTCACGTGCGATCCCAGATGGTGCGCACGGCGGCGGGGCAGGCGCGGCGCACCATGATCATGCACAGGTAAACCTGACAGGCCTGTGGAACGTTATCCTTCTGTTCCTGTCGAAAAACGCGCCGTTTCGATGTGCGTACCGTGGCGACCTACCGCCGCCACGGCCGAGACTGGCTCTCCAGGCACGCCGAGCGCCGGATACGTAGTTTCCCCGCTTTAAATCGCCTCCGAAGTGACGTTATCTCAATTAACCGTGTGGTAATCGGGAGACGGGTACTGTCGGGCAGCGTATCCCATGAATTTTTTCGATGGGAGCGGGAGGGTTCATTGGTCAGAGGTTGGCCGACCCTTACATTCCGGTTTAACGACGATCGGTAAGTGCCTAATATTGCTCTTTTTTTCAGCTTTAACTACACTTGCGGAAACCTCCCGCCCGCTTTGTCCAGACCCCAATGAAAGCCGAATCGTTTTCACCGCGCAGATTGTTGCAGAGCATGACGCTCGGCACGGCTGTGTCGGTCGCAGTCGCCTTGCTGGCGACCACCGCGGCCGTCGCGCCCGCTGACGCCTTTGCCGCCACTGCGAAGACCCAACAAGCCGCCAAGAAAAAGGCTGTCGCTCCTGCTTCGTCCGCGAAGAAGAAGTCGGCCAAGGCCGCCTCCGACAAATCCGCCAAGGTCGCCGCAGCCGACGCGCCGCGCGCGAAGGCTTCGCGCAAGCGCATGACGCTCGCGTCGAACGTGCATGGCGGCCATCACGGCGCAGTTCGCAAGGTCGCGTTCCAGCCGCGCCGGCCGACGGTCGGCCAGGCCTTCGGCCTGCACGACACGCCCGACGCGCTCGCGCTGCGATCGAGCGTCGCGTATGTCGTCGACCAGAATTCGGGCGAGCCGCTGTTCGACAAGAATTCGCACGCCGTCGTGCCGATCGCGTCGATCTCGAAGCTGATGACGGCGATGGTCGTGCTCGACTCGAAGTCGCCGATGACCGACCAGATCGAAGTCACCGACGAAGATCGCGACTACGAGAAGGGCACGGGCTCGCGCCTGTCGGTCGGCTCGGTGCTGTCGCGTGAAGACATGCTGCACATCGCGCTGATGGCGTCGGAAAACCGCGCGGCCGCTGCGCTGTCGCGTTACTACCCGGGCGGCCGTCCGGCGTTCATCGCGGCGATGAACGCGAAGGCGAAGTCGCTTGGCATGGCCGATACGCACTTCGAGAATTCGACCGGCCTGTCGAGCTCGAACGTATCGAGCGCGCGCGATCTGGTGAAGATGGTCAATGCGGCGTACCAGTACCCGATGATCCGTCAGTTCTCGACCGATCGCAGCTACGAGGTGTACACGGGCAAGCGCAACCTCGCCTACAACAGCACGAACGCGCTGATCCGCGGCAACGGCTCGTGGGACATCGGCCTGCAGAAGACGGGCTTCATCAACGAAGCGGGTGAATGCCTCGTGATGCAGGCAACGATCCATGGCCGGCCGATGGTGATGGTGCTGCTCGATTCGTTCGGCAAGTATTCGCGTTTCGCCGACGCGGCACGCCTGCGCAACTGGCTCGACGCCGGCGGCGGCGAGCGCCTGACGGCAGCCAACACGCCGAATGGCGGGACCTGATCGCGTTTGCGGCGGTTCGCCGTCGTGCAGATCGGTCACAAGAAAAAGCCCCGCAATCGCGGGGCTTTTTCGTTCGGGAGAAGCGAGGCCGGTGAGGGCGGCTCATGCCTGCCGCTGCAACCCGTCCGCATCCTTCGCGGGCGCCGGCCGGTAGCCGAGCGATTCCGAAATGGTGAGGGCCGTACGGCTCAACTGGCCGAGCCACGCATCCTGCAGACGATCGGCCGGCGCCGACAGCGACAGGCCCGCGACGAGTTTGCCCGAGTCGTCGTAGATGCCGGCCGCGATACAGCGCACGCCGAGTTCCAGTTCCTCGTTGTCGCGTGCGCACGATTGCTGGCGCACGATCGTCAGCTCGCGCTCGAGCTTCGCGATGTCGGTGATGCTGTTCTGCGTATGGCCGGACAGCCCCGTGCGCGTCGCATAGGCGCGCACGCGCGACGTTTCGTCGGCCGCGAGGAACAGCTTGCCGACCGACGTGAGGTGCAGCGGCGCGCGGCCGCCGATCGCACGGACGACCTGCATCCCGGAACGCTCCGAATAGGCGCGCTCGATATAGACGATCTCGTCGCCCTGACGCACCGACAGGTTCACGGTCTGCCCGGTGAGGCGGTGCAGCTCGCGCATCGGCATCAGCGCCGCGTCGCGTACCGACAGGCGTGCCTTTACGAGGTTGCCGAGCTCGAGCAGCCGCATGCCGAGGCGATACGTGCCGGGATCGGAGCGGTCGACGAGACGGCAGGTCACCATGTCGTTGAGGATGCGGTGCGCGGTCGACGGGTGCAGCTCCGTCCGCTGCGCAAGTTCCTTCAGGCTGACAGGGTCGCTGTGCGCGGCGAGCGCGTCCAGCAACCGCATCATGCGTTCGATCACCTGGATCGACGTTTTTGAATCCGGGGTGGATTGGCTCATGTCGGGGGAGAAATCGGTTGACGCGTCAAGCGAGGTTGCAACGATTGTATCTCGTATCGTGAAAAAAGCGAACGCCGTTCGAGGAAGTCCTCGTTTCGCGCAGCCCGGGCTTGTGCGCGAGCCGGCGTTGGTCTTGCCGGCCAAACGGCGGATAATGAGAGCCGTTTTCTCGAAGGAGCACGTATGCGAGTCGGTTTGTTCGTGACCTGCCTGGTCGATCTGATGCGCCCCGAAATCGGTTTTTCGGCGCTCAAGCTGATTCGCGACGCCGGCTACGAGGTGATCGTGCCGCCCGCGCAGACCTGCTGTGGCCAGCCGGCCTACAACTCGGGCGAACGCGGGCTCGCCCGCGATCTCGCGGAAAAGACATTGCGCGAGTTCGAGCAGTTCGATTACGTCGTCGCGCCGTCGGGTTCGTGCGGCGGAATGATCCGCGCGCACTACGGCGACCTGTTCCGCGACGACCCCGAGCTGATGGGGCGCTACACGCGGTTCCAGCAGAAGGTCTACGAACTGACCGATTTCCTGGCGAATGTCGCGAAGGTATCGCTCGCGCCGGGTGAATTCACGGGGCCCGTCACCTATCACGATTCGTGCTCGGGCCTGCGCGAACTCGGCGTGAAGGCGCAGCCGCGCGCGCTGCTCGCGCAGCGCGGCATTGCGGTCACCGAGATGAAGGACTGCGAGCACTGCTGCGGCTTCGGCGGTACGTTTGCGATCAAGTACGGCGACATTTCGGCGGCCATCGCGGATGAAAAATGCGCGAACGTGCGCGCGTCGGGCACGGGGGCCGTCGTGCTCGGCGATCTCGGCTGCATGCTGAACATCGAAGGGCGGTTGCGCCGCACCGGCGACCGCGACACCCGCGTGCTGCACGTCGCGCAGGTGCTGGCGGGCGACGTCTGACGCCCGGTTCCGCTCACTTTTCCCCGATACCGCGATGCAAGTCCAATCGATGCATTTCAAGGCGCGCGCCGGCCAGAAGCTGGCCGACCAGCGCCTGCAGCAGAACCTGAAGAAGCTGTCGACCAAGTTCGTGTCCGCGCGCGCCGACGCGATGACCGCGATCGACTTCCCGGCCACGCGGGCCGCGCTGAAGGCGCGCCGCAATCGCGCGCTGGAGAACCTCGACGTGTGGCTCGAGGCTTTCGAGCGTGAGGCGACGCGGCGCGGCACGACGGTGCTGTTCGCCGAAACGACGGCGGACGCCGCGCGGCTCGTGGCCGACATCGCGCGCCGTCACGACGTGAAGAAGGTCATCAAGACCAAGTCGATGGTGTCCGAGGAAATGCGCCTGAACGCGGTGCTCGCGGAAATGGGCGTGCAGTCGATCGAGACGGATCTCGGCGAATACATCCTGCAGATCAACGATAACGAGCCGCCCAGCCACATCATTGCGCCCGTCGTGCACAAGGACAAGGACGAGATCGCCGACCTGTTCGCGCGCACGCACCACCGCGAGCGGCTCACCGAGATTCCGGACATGACGCGCGAGGCGCGCGAGGTGCTGCGCCCGCATTTCATGTCGGCCGACATGGGCGTGACGGGCGGCAACTTCGTGATCGCCGAGACCGGTTCGGTCGCGATCGTGACGAACGAAGGGAACGAGGGGATGTGCACGGTGATGCCGCGCGTGCATGTGGCGGTGACGGGCATCGAGAAGGTGCTGCCGACGCTCGAGGATCTCGCGACCGCGATGCGCCTGCTGCCGCGTTCCGCGACGGGGCAGAAGACGTCGAACTATTTCTCGCTGCTGACCGGGCCGCGCGGGCCGGACGACGAGGACGGCCCCGAGCACAACTACGTGGTGCTCGTTGACGGCGGCCGCACGGGGCTGATCGGCGGCGAGTTCCAGGAGATGCTGCGCTGCATCCGCTGCGGCGCTTGCATGAACCATTGCCCGGTTTACCAGAAGGTCGGCGGCCATGCGTACGGCTGGGTCTACCCGGGGCCGATGGGGTCCGTGTTGACACCGAGCTACGTCGGGCTCGACCGCGCGCTCGACCTGCCGCAGGCCGCGACGCTCTGCGGCGAATGCGACAGCGTGTGCCCGGCCGGGATCCCGTTGTCGCACCTGTTGCGCACGCTGCGCGAGAAGCAGGTTGAGCGGCACCTGCGGCCGTGGCGCGAGCGGGCGGCGCTCGCCGCATGGGGCTTCTTCGCGCGGCGGCCGATGCTGTATGCGCTGACGACCAAGCTTGCCGTGCGCGTCCTCGAGCGGCTGGGCGGCAACGGCGGCACGCTGCGGCGCCTGCCGATGATGGGCGGCTGGATGGATACGCGCGACATGCCGACACCGACCGGGCGCACGTTCCGCGAACTGTACGCGGCGTCGCAAAGCCACCTCGGCTGACGACTGTTCATCCGGCGACAACAGTGCGTTCGCTATTTGTATATTTATCTCGATAGGTGCGGTCTATAGAATCCTGTCTGTAGTCCCCGGAATTGGGTTTCGGGGTACGAGGTCAAGGAGGTCCGCATCATGAGAAAGACAATATCGATGTACTGGCCGCTGGCAATCGTCGTTCCGCTGGCTGCGGCTGCCTATCTGCACGCGATGGCCGATGCGCCGTCGCGTGGCCCGCTGGCGGTGCACCAGGCGTCTGCCGAACTGGCGCGTGCGGTGTCGTTCGGGCTGGTCGGCGATGCGGCGAAGCCGCTGCCGGCAGCGTCCGGCGACGTTGTGCTCGCCGCACCGAAGGCGCTGTAATGCACGGCGCCGTCGCTTTGCGCGGCGGCGCGATTTCGGCCGCCTTTGTATAATGGCGTGCTGTTCTCCAACGCGGTCCGCCGCGGCTTTCCGATAGTGCGATGACCCGCGTTTCGATCTGTTTCGTCTGTCTCGGCAACATCTGCCGTTCGCCCACCGCGGAAGGCGTGATGCGTCGCCAGGTCGACGCGGCCGCGCTGGCCGACCGGGTCGCGATCGATTCGGCCGGCACGGGTGACTGGCATGTCGGCGAGCCACCCGATACGCGTGCGCAGGCTGCCGCTCTTGGCCGTGGCTACGACCTGTCGGCGCTGCGCGCACGACAGGTGAGCGCGGCGGATTTCGAGCGCTTCGACCTGCTGCTCGCGATGGACGAGGCGAATCTCGCTGAGTTGCGCCGCCGCTGTCCGCCGCAGCATCACGGCAAGGTGCGTTTGCTGATGGAGTTCGCGCCGGATTCGGCCGAAACCGAAGTGGCCGATCCCTATTTCGGCGGCGCGCAGGGCTTCGAGCACGTGCTCGATCAGGTCGAGCGCGCGTGCGCGGGCCTGCTGGAGACGCTCCGGGCCCGTACGGAGCGCTGATCGCGCGGTATTCAGCGGTCTGCGAATACCCTTTCAAAAGCATGGATACTTGACTAAATTCGTCAAATATTTATACTTGACCAAAATCGTCAAGATTGCAGTCCCCTAGACACCATGAGACTCACCACCAAAGGCCGTTTCGCCGTCACGGCGATGATTGACTTGGCACTGCGCCAGGAGCAGGGCCCGGTGACGCTTGCAGGCATCAGCCAGCGCCAGCGGATTTCGCTCTCGTATCTCGAACAGCTGTTCGGCAAGCTGCGCAGGCATGAAATCGTCGAATCCGTGCGCGGCCCGGGCGGCGGCTACAACCTCGCGCGTCGCGCGCAGGACGTCACCGTTGCCGACATCATCATCGCGGTCGATGAACCGCTCGACGCCACGCAGTGCGGCGGCAAAGGCACGTGCGACGGCTCGAAGCAGCCCGACGGCCATTGCATGACGCACGAGCTGTGGTCGACGCTGAACCAGAAGATGGTCGAATACCTCGATTCGGTGTCGCTGCAGGATCTCGTCGATCAGCAGCGCGCTCGCGAGGGCGCACCTGCGGTGCTGCGCGACCGGCGCACGCCGGAGCCCGTCGCGGCGCCGGCCGAGCCGGTGCGGACGATGCCGCTCGGCCCCAATTCGGTGTTCAACATCGCGAGTTCGTGAGCGCGAAAGCGCCGCCATACCCCATAACGCACATAGTCCCTGCACAGAATTCCCGGAGCGACAGATGACCCAAGACACTCTCCACCTGCCCATCTACATGGATTACAGCGCGACGACGCCCGTCGATCCGCGCGTGGTCGACAAGATGGTGCCGTACCTGCGCGAGCAGTTCGGCAACCCGGCGTCGCGCAGCCACGCGTATGGCTGGGACGCGGAGCGTGCGGTCGAGGAAGCGCGCGAGAACGTGGCCGCGCTCGTGAACGCGGATCCGCGCGAGATCATCTGGACGTCCGGTGCAACGGAATCGGACAACCTCGCGATCAAGGGTGCCGCGAACTTCTACAAGGGCAAGGGCAAGCACATCATCACGGTGAAGACCGAGCACAAGGCCGTGCTCGATACGTGCCGCGAGCTCGAGCGCGACGGTTTCGAAGTCACCTACCTCGACGTGAAGGATGACGGCCTGATCGACCTCGACGTGTTCAAGGCCGCGCTGCGTCCGGATACGATCCTCGTGTCGGTGATGCACGTGAACAACGAGATCGGCGTGATCCAGGACATCGAGACGATCGGTGAAATCTGCCGCGAAAAGGGCATCGTGTTCCACGTCGACGCCGCACAGTCGACCGGCAAGGTCCAGATCGACCTCGCGAAGCTGAAGGTCGACCTGATGTCGTTCTCGGCGCACAAGACCTACGGCCCGAAGGGCATCGGCGCGCTGTACGTGCGCCGCAAGCCGCGTGTGCGCATCGAAGCGCAGATGCACGGCGGCGGCCACGAGCGCGGCATGCGTTCGGGCACGCTGGCGACGCACCAGATCGTCGGCATGGGCGAGGCGTTCCGCATCGCACGCGAAGAAATGGCGACGGAAAACGAGCGCGTTCGCATGCTGCGCGACAAGCTGCTGCGCGGCCTGTCGCAGATCGAGGAAACGTACGTGAACGGCGACATGGAGCGCCGTGTCCCGCACAACCTCAACATCAGTTTCAACTTCGTCGAAGGCGAGTCGCTGATCATGGCGATCAAGGACGTCGCGGTGTCGTCGGGCTCCGCATGTACGTCGGCGTCGCTGGAGCCGTCGTACGTGCTGCGTGCGCTCGGCCGCAACGACGAGCTGGCACACAGCTCGATCCGCTTCACGGTCGGCCGCTTCACGACGGAGCAGGAAGTCGACTTCGTGATCAACCTGCTGAACAGCAAGATCGCGAAGCTGCGCGAACTGTCGCCGCTCTGGGAAATGCACCAGGAAGGCATCGATCTGTCGACGATCGAATGGGCCGCACACTGAGCGCCGGATTGAACATACCCGCGGGCGGATTCGCGCACGCAGACGTAACGAGTCAAGGAGTCTGAGTCATGTCTTACAGCAACAAGGTTCTGGATCACTACGAAAACCCGCGCAACGTCGGTTCGTTCGCGAAGGACGACGACACGGTCGGCACGGGCATGGTCGGCGCGCCGGCCTGCGGCGACGTGATGAAGCTGCAGATCCGCGTCGGCGCGGACGGCGTGATCGAAGACGCGAAGTTCAAGACCTACGGTTGCGGTTCGGCGATCGCGTCGAGCTCGCTCGTCACCGAGTGGGTGAAGGGCAAGACGCTCGACGAAGCCCTGTCGATCAAGAACACGCAGATCGCCGAAGAACTCGCGCTGCCGCCGGTGAAGATTCACTGCTCGATCCTCGCGGAAGACGCGATCAAGGCAGCCGTGGCCGACTACAAGAAGCGCCACGACACCAAGGAAGGCGATCAGGCAGCAGCCTGAGCGGCATCGAGCGGCTAGAGAAGGAAACGCGGCGGGCCCCGGTGGCGCGCCGCGGCAAGGACATCATGGCAATTACACTGACCGAAAAAGCAGCACAGCACGTCCAGAAATACCTCGTCCGTCGCGGCAAGGGTGTGGGCCTGCGGCTTGGCGTTCGCACGACCGGGTGCTCGGGGCTCGCGTACAAGCTCGAGTATGTCGACGAGCTGGCTCCCGAGGATCAGGTGTTCGAGAGCCATGGGGTGAAGGTCATCGTCGACCCGAAGAGCCTTGCGTATATCGACGGCACCGAGCTCGACTTCGCACGCGAAGGCCTGAACGAAGGGTTCAAGTTCAACAACCCGAACGTGAAGGACGAGTGCGGCTGCGGCGAATCGTTCCGCGTATGACAGCGCGGATCTCCGCGCGATGCGGGCAAGAGGCGGCACGGGCCGCCTTTTTAATGTGCGGCGTTTGCCGCGCGACGAACCGGAATTGAACGCGACGATGGTCTCGCTGAAAGACAGCCACTTCGACCTGTTTCACCTGCCGGCGCAATTCGCGCTCGACGAGACTGTGCTCGACGCCGCCTATCGGACGGTGCAGACGCAGGTGCATCCGGACCGCTTCGCGGCAGCCGGCGATGCGCAGAAGCGCATCGCGATGCAATGGGCCACCCGCGCGAACGAGGCATACCGCACGCTGCGCGATCCGCTGAAGCGTGCGTCGTATCTGCTGTCGCTGCGCGGTGTCGACATCGGCGCGGAAAACAACACCGCGATGGAGCCCGCGTTCCTGATGCAGCAGATGGAGTGGCGCGAGGGCATCGAGGATGCCGCGGCCGCCCGCAACGTCGACGCGCTCGACGCGCTGCTCGCCGAGTTGCGCGAAGAGCGGCGCGTGCGTGTGGAGCGCCTCGGCACGCTGCTCGACAGCGGCGCCGATCAGGCGGCCGCCGAGGCCGTGCGCCAGCTGATGTTCATCGAACGGGTCGCGTCGGAAGTGGGCGCGCAGATCGAGCGTCTCGAAACTTAACCGCGTGCCTTGCGGCACGCGCAGCAAACGGGCCGAGCGCCCGAACGAACCAAGATGGCTTTACTGCAAATTTCCGAACCGGGCATGGCGCCGGCGCCGCATCAGCGGCGGCTCGCCGTCGGGATCGATCTCGGCACGACGAACTCGCTCGTCGCGGCCGTGCGCAACAGCGTGCCCGAAGTTCTGCCGGACGAAGCGGGCCGTGTGCTGCTGCCGTCGGTGGTCCGCTACCTCGAGAAGGGCGGCCGACGCATCGGCCAAGAGGCGAAAGAGCAGGCCGCGACCGATCCGCGCAACACGATCGTGTCGGTCAAGCGCTTCATGGGCCGCGGCAAGGCCGAGGTCGAAGGCGCGGCGAACGCACCGTACGAATTCGTCGATGCGCCGGGCATGGTGCAGATCCGTACTGTCGACGGCGTGAAGAGCCCGGTCGAAGTGTCGGCCGAGATTCTCGCGACGCTGCGCTATCGCGCGGAAGATTCGCTTGGCGACGACCTGGTCGGCGCGGTGATCACGGTGCCCGCGTATTTCGACGAAGCGCAACGTCAGGCGACCAAGGATGCCGCGCGCCTCGCGGGTCTCAACGTGCTGCGCCTGCTGAACGAACCGACCGCTGCGGCGATTGCCTACGGTCTCGACAACGGGGCCGAAGGCCTCTACGCGGTATACGACCTCGGCGGCGGCACGTTCGACCTGTCGATCCTGAAGCTGACGAAGGGCGTGTTCGAAGTGCTGGCCGCGGGCGGCGATTCCGCACTCGGCGGCGACGATTTCGACCATGCGCTGTTCGATCACGTGCTTGCGCAGGCCGGCATCGATGTGAAGACGCTTGCGCCCGAAGACGTGCGCCTGCTGCTCGACCGTGTGCGCGTGCTGAAGGAAGCGCTGTCGTCCGCGCCGCAGGCGTCGCTTGACGTCACGCTGTCGGGTGGCGCGCACCTCGTGCAGACGATCTCGCACGACACGTTCGCGTCGCTCGTCGAGCCGCTCGTGCAGCGCACGCTCACGCCGACCCGCAAGGCGCTGCGCGACGCGCAGGTCACGGCGGCCGACATCAAGGGTGTCGTGCTCGTCGGCGGCGCGACGCGCATGCCGGTGATTCGCGACGCGGTCGCGAAACATTTCGGTCAGCCGCCGCTCGTGAACCTCGATCCGGACCAGGTCGTCGCGCTCGGCGCGGCGATCCAGGCCGACCTGCTCGCAGGCAATCGCGGCACCGGTGACGACTGGCTGCTGCTCGACGTGATTCCGCTGTCGCTCGGCGTCGAGACGATGGGCGGCCTCGTCGAAAAGATCATTCCGCGCAACTCGACGATTCCGGTTGCGCGCGCGCAGGAATTCACGACCTTCAAGGACGGCCAGACCGCGATGGCGATCCACGTCGTGCAGGGCGAGCGCGAGCTCGTCGCCGATTGCCGGTCGCTCGCGCGCTTCGAGCTGCGTGGTATTCCGCCGATGACGGCCGGCGCCGCGCGCATTCGCGTGACCTACCAGGTCGACGCGGACGGCCTGCTGTCGGTGTTCGCGCGAGAACAACTGTCGGGCGTCGAGGCGTCGGTCGTCGTGAAGCCGTCGTACGGCCTTGCCGACGACGACATCGCGAAGATGCTCGAGGACAGCTTCAAGACGGCCGAAATCGACATGCGCGCACGCGCGCTGCGCGAAGCACAGGTCGAGGCCGAGCGGATGCTCGAGGCGACGCAGGCTGCGCTGGCGGCCGACGGCGAACTGCTCGATGCGGACGAGCGCACGCAGGTCGACACGTTGGCCGCGGCGCTGCGCGCGGTGGCGCAAGGCGACGATACGAACGCGATCGAAGCGGCGACCAAGGCGCTGGCCGACGGCACCGACGAATTCGCGGCGCGCCGGATGGACAAGAGCATCAAGCGCGCGCTGTCGGGCCGCCGGCTCGACGAGATCTGAACTCACGACTGCGCATTGGCCGGTAACGGCCCGCGCGATATTGAACCGTGCGGCGCCTGGCGCCGCACCCTGACTGACGGAACGGACATGCCTCAACTGGTGGTGCTGCCTCACGTCGAACTGTGCCCGGATGGCGCAGTGATCGACGCGACGCCCGGCAAGAGTATCTGCGACAACCTGCTCGAACACGGGATCGAGATCGAGCATGCATGCGAGAAGTCGTGCGCGTGCACGACGTGCCACGTGGTGATCCGCGAAGGCTTCAACGATCTGACGCCGTCCGAGGAGGACGAGGACGATCTGCTGGACAAGGCGTGGGGCCTCGAGCCGACGTCGCGCCTGTCGTGCCAGGCGATCGTGAAGGAAGATTCGGACCTGGTGGTCGAGATTCCGAAGTACTCGATCAACCACGCGAAGGAAAACCACTGACAGGAACCGGAGGCAGGCGATGAAATGGACCGATTCGCGTGAAATAGCGATTGCGCTGGCGGACAAGCACCCGGACATCGACCCGCAGGGGATCAACTTCGTCGACTTGCGCCAGTGGGTGCTCGAACTCGACGGTTTCAACGACGATCCGAAGCATTCCGGCGAGAAGATCCTCGAAGCGATTCAGGCCCACTGGATCGACGAATCGGACTTCGACGACGAGGACTGAACCCCGCATGCGCCGCAACGGTGCAGACGGCCGGGCATGAAAAAAACGGCTCGTGAGCAATCGCTCACGAGCCGTTTTCATTTTCAGGCCGGTTCATCAAGCTGGCTCCGCGCGCGTGACGCGGGCAGGGGAATCACGCGATCACGCGCCGACCAGCGTGCCGTTCTCGATCCGCACGCGCTGGCCCTGGCCGAACGGCGGCGGGTTGTGGTACGTGAACGTGCGCGTCGCGCCGCTCTCCATCTGCACTTGCACCTGATAGTCGGTTTCCGCGCGCACCTGCTTCTCGACCTGATTGCCGGCGAGACCGCCGCCCAGCGCGCCGATGATCGTCATCGCGGTGCGGCCGTTACCGTGGCCGAACTGGTTGCCGAGCAGGCCGCCGGCTGCAGCGCCGCCCACGGCGCCGATCCCCGAGCTCTGGCCCGGCGTGCGCGTCTGCGAGATCGCGACGACCGTGCCGCAGCTCTGGCAGTAGGTCTGGGCCGGCGCCGACGGCTGCTGCGCGTATTGCGGCGGCTGCGGTGCCGTCGTATGACGGCGGTGCGGTGCAGCCGGGCGCGGCGCGGGCTTCGGCTCGGCTTGCGCGACGGCAGCCTTCTGCTGCGCAGCGGCTTGTTCGGCCGCCTGCTGCTGGGCCTGTGCGGCCAGCGCGGCGCTGGCGGCTGCGGCCGTATCGACGGCCGGCTGCGAGGCGATCAGCGCGGCCTGGGTCTGGCCGTTCTGTTCGTTGCTGCTGCTGGCCTTCGGGAACACGCCCGTGATCGCTGCCGTTGCCGCGAGGCTGGCGACGATGACGGCGCCGGCGGCGGTGGCGATGAGCGGGTGGAGGCGTTGCTTTTGCGGCGTGGTCTGATTCTGGTTGTCCATTTTTTTCTCCGATGTCGATCCGGGTCGGCACTGCGGGCCGGGCCGGATCCCACGCTCGGGAGCGAGCAGACCTGGCGTTCCTGCGCCTGGTTCTGGTCCCGTGGTCATGCGTGGTGACGCAACAGGAGTGTCATTCACCAGCGCGCGGCGCACCGTATCAAGGTGTAACGAATTGCAGCGGGGCGCAGGCAGCCGTGGCAGGGAAAACCCGGAGAAGGCAGGCGCGGCGAGGGAATAAAACGGGGATGGATCGAAAGCCGGCGAACGGCGGCTGGCGGGACTTACGCGTCGTTACAAAGCTGACGCGTGCGCGCCGCGGGGCGCGGCGCACACGCGGGTGCAGCGATCAGTCTTCGCGGCGCAGATGCGGGAACAGCAGCACGTCGCGGATCGTCGGGCTGTCGGTCAGCAGCATCACCAGACGGTCGATGCCGATCCCGCAGCCACCGGTCGGGGGCATCCCGTATTCGAGCGCACGGATGTAGTCGGCGTCGAAGAACATCGCTTCCTCGTCGCCTGCATCCTTCTGCTCGACCTGCTTCTTGAAGCGCGCGGCCTGGTCTTCCGGATCGTTCAGCTCCGAGAAGCCGTTCGCGATTTCGCGGCCGGTCATGAACAGCTCGAAGCGCTCGGTGATGCCCGGCACCGTATCCGATGCGCGTGCGAGCGGCGACACCTCGACCGGGTAGTCGATGATGAAGGTCGGCTCCCACAGCTGCGCTTCGGCCGTTTCCTCGAACAGCGCGAGCTGCAGCGCGCCGATGCCCGCGTTCAGGAACGCCGGCTGCGACACGTCGACGCCGAAGCGCTTCAGTTCGGTGCGCAGGAACGCGTCGTCCGACAGCTGGCCGGCGGTGTAGTCCGGTGCGTACTTCTGGATCGCCTGCGTGATCGTCAGACGATGGAACGGCTTCGCGAGGTCGAGCTCGCGGCCTTGATACTGGATCGTCGCGGTGCCGAGCGCATCGATCGCCGCCTGGCGGATCAGTTGCTCGGTGAAGTCCATCAGCCAGCGGTAGTCGGTGTACGCGGCGTAGAACTCCATCATCGTGAATTCCGGGTTGTGGCGCGGCGACACGCCTTCATTCCGGAAATTGCGGTTGATTTCGAACACGCGTTCGAAGCCGCCGACGATCAGGCGCTTCAGGTACAGCTCCGGCGCGATGCGCAGGAACATCTGCATGTCGAGCGCATTGTGATGCGTGACGAACGGCTTCGCGGCCGCGCCGCCCGGGATCGGGTGCAGCATCGGCGTCTCGACTTCCATGAACTCGGCGTTGTCCATGAACTTGCGGATCGACGCGATCGTCTTGGTGCGGGCGCGGAACGTGTCGCGCGTTTCCGGCGTGACGATCAGGTCGACGTAGCGCTGGCGGTAGCGCATTTCCTGGTCGGACAGGCCGTGGAACTTGTCCGGCAGCGGGCGCAGTGCCTTCGACAGCAGGCGCAGTTCCTTGCACTGGACCGACAGCTCGCCCTTGTTGGTGCGGAACAGTACGCCGCGCGCAGCGACGATGTCGCCGAGATCCCACTTCTTGAATGCGTCGTAGGTTTCCGCGCCGACGTCGTTCGGCGTCACGAAGAACTGGATCTGGCCCGAACCGTCCTGCACCGTCGCGAAGCTTGCCTTGCCCATCACGCGCTTGAGCATCATGCGGCCGGCCACCGACACCTCGACCGGGTTCGCTTCGAGCGCGGCCTTGTCCGAGTCGGCGAATTTCGCCTGCAGGTCGGCTGCGTGGTGCTCGGGCCGGAAATCGTTCGGGTAGGCGACGCCTTGCTCGCGCAGGGCGCGCAGCTTCTCGCGGCGCTCGGCGATGATCTGGTTTTCGTCCGCCGTGACGGCGGGCTGCGTTTGGGTCGGTTCGGTCATGATGGTCGGAATTCGGAGTGGGTGCGGCAACGCAAACGGGAAGGGCAAGGGTGGCGCGACCTGGCCAGGCCGCGCCGCGGCGCTTACACGCCCTGTTTGAGGCTCGCGCTGATGAAGTCGTCGAGGTCGCCGTCGAGGACAGCCCTCGTGTTGCTCATTTCGACGTTCGTGCGCAGGTCCTTCACGCGGCTCTGGTCGAGCACGTACGAACGGATCTGGTGGCCCCAGCCC
Organism: Burkholderia sp. D-99; assembly: GCF_011605345.1. Classification (GTDB taxonomy): domain Bacteria; phylum Pseudomonadota; class Gammaproteobacteria; order Burkholderiales; family Burkholderiaceae; genus Burkholderia. The sequence continues at coordinate 224,917 of NZ_JAAOXM010000006.1, read as the reverse complement.
ACATCGGTCTTGCTCGATTCGAGCTTGTCCTGTTCGGCCTGGCGCTTGCGCATCTCGACTTCGTACAGGCGCGACTTCAGCATTGCCATCGCTTCGGCGCGGTTGCGGTGCTGCGAGCGGTCGTTCTGGCACTGCACGACGATACCGGTCGGCATGTGCGTGATCCGCACCGCGGAGTCGGTCTTGTTGATGTGCTGACCGCCCGCGCCCGATGCGCGGTACGTGTCGATGCGCAGGTCGGCCGGGTTGATCTCGACTTCGATCGAGTCGTCGATTTCCGGATAGACGAACACCGACGAGAACGACGTGTGGCGGCCGCCCGACGAGTCGAACGGCGACTTGCGCACGAGGCGGTGGATGCCCGTTTCGGTGCGCAGGAAGCCGTATGCGTATTCGCCCGAGACCTTGACCGTCGCGTTCTTGATGCCGGCGACGTCGCCGTCGGACTCTTCGAGCACCTCGGCCTTGAAGCCCTTGCGTTCGCAGTAGCGCAGGTACTGGCGCAGCAGCATCGATGCCCAGTCGCACGCTTCGGTGCCGCCGGCGCCGGCCTGGATGTCGATGAAGCAGTTGTTCGGGTCGGCCGGGTTCGAGAACATCCGGCGGAACTCGATGTCGCCGACGCGCGCTTCGAGCTTCGCGGCGTCTTTCTCCGACGCGACGAGGGTGTCCTCGTCGCCTTCCTCGCGGGCCAGCTCGAACAGGTCGAGCGCGTCGCGCAGGTCGCCATCAAGCGCGGTGAGGGTCGTGACGACGCCCTCGAGCAGCTTCTTCTCGCGACCGAGCGCCTGGGCGTTCTTCGAATCGTTCCAGACGTTCGGGTCTTCGAGTTCCTTGTTGACTTCGGTCAGACGCGCAGCTTTGGCGTCGTAGTCAAAGATACCCCCGAAGCTCGCCCGCGCGGTTGCGCAGGTCAAGCAGGGAGCTTTCGATCGCGTTGAGACGTTCCGCTTCCATGATCGTTCGCTATTCTTGCTTCGTAAAAAAGCGGAATTATAGCCGATCGGCGGGGTTGCCCGGTGACGCAAACGGTGCTGGCATGTGCGCCGCGGCCCCATCCGGCGCGGCGTGCATGCGGGGGCGGGCGCGGTAGCGGGCCGGGTGGCCCGCGTTCAGCCGGCTGCGTGCTCGACGATCAGTTGGACGCGCGTGACGCCGTTCCACGTGTCGGCGACGAGGCGGTACGCGACCAGCGCGCTTGCCGGCAGCGGCTCCGTGTGGTTGAACCAGATCGCATTGAAGCGCTGGCGGCCGCGCGCAAGCTGTAGCTTCAGGTGCTTTTCCTTCACGAGCGACTGCGACACGACGTCGAATTCACCCGAGAAAAGCGGGGCCGGAAAACCTTGCCCCCACACGGCCTCGTCGAGCAGCCCGACGAACTGCGGCGTGAAGTAGGCGTCCTCGAGTTCGCCGTCGGTCTCGATCACGCGGGCGAGCGCGTCGTCGGACAGCCATTCGCGTGCGACGGCCTCGAATGCGGCGGCGAAGCGCGGCACGTTCTCGGTGTCGAGCGTGAGGCCAGCTGCCATCGCGTGGCCGCCGAATGCGACGATCAGGTCCGGTTCGCGTTTCGACACGAGGTCGAGCGCGTCGCGCAGGTGGAAGCCGGGAATCGAGCGTCCCGACCCCTTGACCCGCTTGCCTTCGTCGTCCGCGTGCGCGAACGTGAACGACGGGCGGTGGAATTTTTCCTTGAGCCGGCCGGCAACGATGCCGATCACGCCCTGATGCCACTCGGGATTGAAGAGGGTGATCGTGCACGCGTCGGCCGGATCGACGTCGGCGAGATCGGCCAGCGCCTGCTGCTGCATGCCGGCTTCGATCTCGCGGCGTTCGCGGTTCATCACGTCGAGCTGCTGCGCGAGGTCCCATGCGCGGCCGATGTCGTCGGTGATCAGGCACTCGATGCCGAGCGACATGTCGGAGAGCCGCCCGGCGGCGTTCAGGCGCGGGCCGAGGCCGAAGCCGAGGTCGAAGCCCGATGCCGTGCGCGCCTCGCGCGCGGCGGCGCGGAACAGCGCGGCGATGCCTGGCTGCATGCGGCCGTTGCGGATGCGCTGCAGCCCCTGCGCGACGAGCACGCGGTTGTTGCCGTCGAGCCGCACGACGTCGGCGACGGTGCCGAGCGCGACGAGGTCGAGCAGGCCGTCGAGGCGCGGCTCGGCTTCCTTGCTCGCAAAGGCGCCGCGGCGGCGCAGCTCGGCGCGCAACGCGAGCAGCACATAGAACATCACGCCGACGCCGGCGAGGTGCTTGCTCGGGAACGCGCAGCCGGGCTGGTTCGGGTTGACGATCGCACGGGCGGCGGGCAGCGCGTCGCCGGGCAGGTGGTGGTCGGTCACGAGCACGTCGATGCCGCGCGTGTTCGCGGCTTCGACGCCCGCGACGCTGGCGATCCCGTTGTCGACGGTGATCAGCAGGTCGGGCTTGCGCGCGGCGGCGAGTTCGACGATCTCGGGCGTGAGGCCGTAGCCGTATTCGAAGCGGTTCGGCACCAGGTAGTCGATCTGCGCGCCGAACATCCGCAGGCCGCGCACCGCGACCGCGCACGCGGTCGCGCCGTCGCAGTCGTAGTCTGCGACGACGAGCAGGCGCCGCTTGTCGGCGATCGCGTCGGCAAGCAGCGACGCCGCGCCGGCGCAGCCTTTCAGCTCGGTGGGCGGGACGAGACGCGCAAGCGCAGTCTCGATATCGACGGGGGACTGCACGCCGCGCGACGCATACAGGCGCGCGAGGACGGGGTGCAGGCCGTGGCGCGCGAGCACTTCTGCGTCGGCGGGCGCGACGGGGCGGGTAACGATCCGGGTCATTCGGGGTCTGCTGGTTATTCGAACAGGGAGGCAAGCGCACGGCGGCGCCAGAACTTGCGCAGGTCGCCGCGCGTCGCGTGCAGCGTCACGGAGCTCGTATCGCCGCACAGCGTGAAATCGACGCTCGCGAGCTCGCCGGACTGCAGCGCGGCGAGGGTCGGCGCGAACCAGTCGCGCTCGAGCACGGCGAGTCCGTCGTGCCAGCGCGCCCAGTCCTGCTCGATGAACGGGGTGGTCAGTGCCGGCAGTTCGACGAGCGTCGCACCGTCGGCGGCTGGCAGTGCGCCGAATGCAGAGGGCGGGGCTGCGGCGTCGATCTGTGCGGCGCGCGCAAGGCCGAGCGCTGCCGGCGACGCGGACAGCACGCGCGCGAACGGCTTGCCGACCGGCTTCAGCGTGCCCTGCGCATGAAACCAGATCGAATTGACGGCCGGCAGGCCGCGCGCCTCGCGAGCCTCGTTGACCGGATGCTGGAACCATGCCATCTGCACTTCGTTCTGCAGCTTCATCCACATCCGCGAGCGTTCGCCCGTATGCGCCTCGTGCGGCAGCCAGATTTCGATGTTGCGGCCGCTCGCGCGCAGCGGCGCGGCGCCCGCGAGCCGGGAGAGCTGATCGCTCGACAGGTACCAGCGGGCGGGATTCGGCGCGTCGAGCCGCACGCCGAGTTCTTCGATCAGCGGCCGTGCCACCGCGAGCAGCGCCGCCGCGTCGCCGTCGTCGAGCGCGAGCGCGGCTGGATCGACCAGCACCAGGTGATCGTGCGCGATTTCGACGTGGACGGGCTCGACGCAGGCCCACGCGTGCGCGCCGGGGTCGCCGCCGTCCGCCAGCAGCATGTAGGGCGCGAGCGGCGCCTCGTCCGCGGCGTTGCCCTGGGTTGCGCCGAACTGGCGGGCCAGCCAGCGCTCGTGCGGCAGCGTGCGCTGGAAGTCCTCGCCGGCCACGCGCTCGACGAGGCTCGCGCGGGCGAGCAACTTTTCGAGCGCGGGGCTGTCCAGCGTGTGCAGGGACGAGGCCGCATCGGCCGCCGACGGCAGCGCGAACGGAACGAGAAAATGGAGGCGTCGGTCGTGCATGATGGTGCGCATTGTATGGCAAACTGCGCGCGTGATCGGGCCGGCTGACGGCCCGTTCGCGTCCGGCGGCCGTTTTTCGACCGTGCCCGGGCCGGTGGCCGCCACCGGGCGGCGGTCCGGCCGCGGGGCGCCTCCCCGCCGTAACCAGCAGAAAGGATTCGCTTGAAACTTCCGTATGAATGGCAGATCGGCTGGCGCTACACGCGCGCCGGCAAACGCACGACCGGCAACGGCTTCATTTCCTTCATCGCGCTCGTGTCGATGCTCGGGATCGCGCTCGGCGTCGCGGCGCTGATCGTCGTGCTGTCGGTGATGAACGGCTTCCAGAAGGAAGTGCGCGATCGCATGCTGTCGGTGCTCGCGCACGTCGAAGTGTTCTCGCCGACGGGCTCGATGCCCGACTGGCAACTGACCGCGCAGGAAGCGCGCCGCAATCCGTCGGTGATCGGCGCCGCGCCGTATGTCGACGCGCAGGCGCTGCTTACCCGTCAGGACGCGGTGAGCGGTGTGATGCTGCGCGGCGTCGAGCCGACGCTCGAGCCGCAGGTGTCCGACATCGGCAAGGACATGAAGGCGGGCCAGCTCGCCGCGCTCGTGCCGGGCCAGTTCGGCATCGTGCTCGGCGATGCGCTCGCCGGCAACCTCGGCGTGACGGTCGGCGACAAGGTCACGCTGGTCGCGCCGGAAGGTTCGATCACGCCGGCCGGCATGATGCCGCGGCTGAAGCAGTTCACGGTCGTCGGCGTGTTCGAATCGGGCCACTACGAATACGACAGCACGCTCGCAATGATCAACATCCGCGATGCCGAGGCGCTGTTCCGGATGAGCGCGCCGACCGGCGTGCGGCTGCGGCTGAAGGACATGCAGAAGGCGCCGGACGTGGCGGTCGAGCTGTCGCATACGCTGTCGGGCAGCCTGTACATCCGCGACTGGACCCAGCAGAACAAGACGTGGTTCTCGGCCGTGCAGATCGAGAAGCGGATGATGTTCATCATCCTCACGCTGATCATCGCGGTGGCCGCGTTCAACCTCGTGTCGTCGCTCGTGATGACGGTGACCAACAAGCAGGCCGACATCGCGATCCTGCGCACGCTCGGCGCGCAGCCGGGGTCGATCATGAAGATCTTCGTCGTGCAGGGCGTGACGATCGGCTTCGTCGGCACGGCGTCGGGCGTCGCGCTCGGCTGCCTGATCGCGTGGAGCATCCCGTGGCTGATCCCGATGATCGAGCACCTGTTCGGCGTGCAGTTCCTGCCGCCGTCCGTGTACTTCATCAGCGAGCTGCCGTCAGAACTCGTCGCGAGCGACGTGATCCGGATCGGCCTGATCGCGTTCGCGCTGTCGGCTGTCGCGACGCTCTATCCGAGCTGGCGCGGGGCGAAGGTGAAGCCGGCGGAGGCGCTCCGCTATGAATGATCGCGCGACCGCATTCGCGGATTCACGACAACACAACAGACAGGATTCGGCAGGTATGCAGGAATACGTGCTTCAGGCGCGCGGGATCACGAAGGCGTTCGTGCAGGGCGGCTTCAACGTTCAGGTGCTCAACAACACCGAGCTGACGGTGCGGCGCGGCGAGAAGCTTGCGGTCGTCGGCGCGTCGGGATCGGGCAAGAGCACGCTGCTGCACGTGCTGGGCGGGCTCGACGAGCCGAGCGCGGGCGAGGTGTCGCTGCTCGGCAAGCCGTTCACGCAACTCGCCGAGCGCGAGCGCAACGAATTGCGCAACCGTGCGCTCGGCTTCGTCTACCAGTTCCATCACCTGCTGCCCGAGTTCACCGCGCTCGACAACGTCGCGATGCCGCTGCGCATCCGCCGGATGACGACCGAGGCCGCGCGTGCCGAGGCGCAGACGATGCTCGAGCGCGTCGGTCTCGGCCCGCGGGCGAAACACCGGCCGGGCGAGCTGTCGGGGGGCGAGCGGCAGCGCGTCGCGATCGCGCGCGCGCTGGTCACGAAGCCCGCGTGCGTGCTCGCCGACGAGCCAACCGGCAACCTCGACGGCACGACGGCCGATACGGTGTTCAACCTGATGCTCGAACTGTCCGCGACGCTCGAAACGAGCTTCGTGATCGTCACGCACGATCCCGATCTCGCCGCGCGCTGCGACCGCATCATGCGGCTGCGCGACGGCGTGCTGCACGAGGAGCCGGCGCTGCCGGTGTGAACGAACGCCTTTCGCGGCGTGCCGGAATCAGCCTGACCGGCGCGGCGCAAGGGCGCAGGAATGCAGCCATGTGGATCGATACGCACTGCCATCTCGATGCCGCCGAGTTCGACGCCGACCGCGACGCGGTCGTTCAGGCGGCGCGCGCGGCCGGCGTGTCGCGCATCGTGATCCCGAGCGTCGGGCGCGACAACTTCACGACGGTGCGCGAGCTTGCGCAACGCACGCCGGGCGCGGCCTATGCGCTCGGCATCCATCCGATGTACACGCCGCGCGCACGCGACGAGGATCTCGACCTGCTGCGGATGGAAATCGAGGCGAGCCTCGACGATCCGCGCTTTGTCGCGATTGGCGAGATCGGCCTCGATTATTTCGTGCCGGGGCTCGATGAAGCGCGGCAGCAGTTCTTCTACCAGGGGCAGCTCAAGCTGGCGCGCGAATTCGACCTGCCCGTGCTGTGCCACGTGCGCAAATCGCAGGACCGCGTACTGGCCGGGCTGCGCCGATTCGACGTGCGGCGCGGCATCGCGCATGCGTTCAACGGCAGTTTCCAGCAGGCCGAAGCGTATCTCGCGCATGGGCTGCATCTCGGCTTCGGCGGCAACGTGACGTTCACGCGCGCGCTGCAGATCCGCCGGCTAGCGGCACAGTTGCCGCTCGATGCGATCGTCGTCGAAACGGACGCGCCCGACATCGCGCCCGAATGGGCATACAAATCCCGCAACACGCCCGACCAGGTGCCGCGCATCGGCGAAGTGCTCGCCGAACTGCGCGGGATCGACGCCGGCGCGCTCTCCCTATGCACTTCGGCTAACGCGCTCGCCGCGCTGCCGCGACTCGCTCTTTCGTCCGCATAATCGTTGCCGGAAGGCGCCGCATTCGCAATGGCGGCGCCGGGTCGACGAGGAGGGGCGATGCGCGTGTGGTGGATCGCGTTCGCGCTCGGCGTGGTCGTACTGCAGCGGCAGGCGGCGCTGCCGGATGCGTTCGCATGGATGATCGGTGCGGCCGTGTTCGCGGGCTGCGTGGTGCCGGGCGCGTGGTGCATGCGCCGCCGGCGTACGCGCATGACCGTCGCGTTCGGATGGATGCTTTGCGCGCTCGCGGCCGGCGTCGCCGGATTCGGCTATGCGGCCGCGCGGGCCGAATGGCGGCTGGGCGACAGCCTGCCCGTCGAGTGGGAAGGGCGCGACATCGTCGTCACCGGCGTGATTCGGGGGCTGCCCGTGGTCGACGAGACAGGCGCGCGGCTGCTGTTCGCGGTCGAGTCGAACGATGCGGGGCTGGCCCGCTTTCCACCGTTGATCCGGTTGTCGTGGCGGGTGTATGGCGCAGCCGCGACACGCGACGCGCTGCCCGATCTGCACGCCGCACAGCGCTGGCGTTTCGTCGTGCGCCTGAAGCGCCCGCATGCCGAGGCCAATCCCGGCGTGCGCGACAGCGAGGCGGCGTGGCTTGCCGCAGGCATTCGCGCCATCGGTTATGTCAGCGCGCCCCGGCGGGCGGTATTGCTCGATGCGCGTGCATCGGGATGGCGTGCATCGATCGATCGGCTGCGCGACACGCTGCGCTCGCGTATCGGCGAGACGCTTGGCGGCGACGCCGGCCATCGCGGCATCGTCGCCGCGCTTGCGATCGGCGACCAGTCGGGCATTGGCGACGACGACTGGCGCGTGCTGCGCAGCACGGGCACGAGCCACCTGGTCGCGATCTCCGGTCTGCATGTCGGGCTCGTCGGCGCGATCGCGGGCGGCCTCGTGTCGATGGTCTGGCGCCGCCTGCGCTGGCGCGCCCGGGCCATGACGCTCGTGTTGCCGGCGCCGTACGCGGCTGCGCTCGCCGCGCTGGCGGCCGCGGCCGGCTATGCGGCACTCGCCGGCTTCAACGTGCCGGCGCAGCGCGCGTGGTGGATGATCGCGGCTGGCGGCGTTGCGTATCTGGCCGGGCGCAGCGTGCCGACTTCCGCGGTGCTGTGCTTGGCGCTCGGCGGTGTGCTGCTTGCCGATCCGTGGGCCGTGCTGTCGGCCGGGTTCTGGCTGTCGTTCGGGGCGGTCGCCGTGATCCTGCTGGCCGTTGCCGGCTGGCGTGCCGTGCGCGAGGCCGATGCGCAAGGTGAGGAGGGCAACGGCACGACCGGCTTGTCGAACCGGATGCGTGCGTGGGGGGCACGCGCCGGGCGCCGTATCGCCGAGGCCACGCGCGTGCAGTACGCGGTGACGATCGGTCTCGCGCCGCTGACGGCCGCATGGTTCGCGCAGATATCCCTGTCGGGCCCGTTCGGCAATGCGTTCGCGATTCCCTGGGTCAGCTCCGTCGTGACGCCGGTCGTGCTGGCCGGCATCGCGCTGCCCGCGCCGTTCGATGCTTATGCGTTCCGGCTTGCGCACGCGGCGCTCGAACCGATGATGATGTTGCTCGGACACCTCGCCGACTGGCCGGCCGGCGTGTTCTGGCTGCGCATGCCCGACTGGCCGGTCCTGGTGCTGGCCTGCGTGGGCGTCGCATGGGTGTTGATGCCGCGCGGCTGGCCGCTGCGCTGGGCGGCGCCGCTCACGTGGCTGCCGCTGGTCGTACCGGCAGCCGATGCGCCGCCGCCGGGCGGTTTCCGGCTGACCGTGCTCGACGTCGGGCAGGGCGCGTCGGTGCTGGTGGAGACCGCGCGCCGGACCTTGCTGTTCGACGCGGGGCCGGGAGCGGAGTCGACGCATGCCGGGGCGCGGATCGTCGCGCCGGCATTGCGGGCTCGCGGCATCGCGGTGATCGATTCGCTCGTGCTCAGTCACGCGCATGCCGATCACGCGGGCGGCGCATCGGCCGTCTATGCGGCAGTCGACGTGCGCCAGCTGCTGGCGGGCATTCCGCCGAAGAGCGGGCTATGGCGCGATGCGACGGCCGCTGGCGTCGCCGACCGGCTGCCGTGTACGGCAGGGCAGCGCTGGACCTGGGATGGGGTCGTGTTCACGATGCTCTGGCCATCGGGCGGCCCGGGCACGGGTTCGTCGAACGGGCAATCGTGCGTGCTGCGCATCGACGCGGGCGGCACGTCCGCGTTGCTGACGGGCGATATCGAAGCGCCCGCCGAGCGCCAGCTCGTGGGCACCGCGCGCGACGCGCTGGCCGCGCAGATCCTGGTCGTTCCGCACCATGGCAGTCGTACGTCGTCGGTCGAGCCTTTCCTCGATTCGGTCGGGCCGCGCGTCGCGGTATTTCCTGTAGGCTATCGCAATCGTTTCGGGCATCCGCACCGGGCGGTTCTCGCGCGTTACGAGGCGCGCGGAATTCCGCTGCCACGCACCGATCGCGACGGCGCCGTGCGGTTCGACGTCGCGCCGGCCGACGGCGGGTTTGCCTTCGAGCGTCATCGCGATGTTCAGCGACGGTACTGGATGGACCGGTGATCGCGGCGAGGGCTGGCGTAGCAAGAAAGAAGGCCCGGAACCCGCGCACAATGCGCAAGCATGGGCGCGGAGCAAGTGCAGCAGCACTCGCTCCGGTCGACCGCGAAGCATGAGACCGGACTAGCCGCTAATGCGCCAACTCCGGGTCGACCGCGAAGCATGGGACCGGACTAAGCGCTAAAGCGCCAAGTCCGGTCGACAAAGGAGACATCGGCATTTGAAGGACATCCTCCATTTCTCGCATGCGAACGGCTTTCCGGCATCGACGTATCGCACGATCTTCGCCGAACTGGCCGACGACTACGAGCTGCGCTACATCGAACGAATCGGTCACGACCGTCGCTACCCGGTGACGCGCGACTGGCCGCACCTCGTCGAGCAGTTGCTCGACGACATCGGCAGCCGCTACGAGCGTCCCGTCTGGCTCGTCGGCCATTCGCTCGGCGGCTACCTGTCGCTGATGGCTGCACTGAAGAAGCCTCAATGGGTGCGCGGCGTCGTGATGATCGATTCGCCGATCATCGCGGGCTGGCGCGCCGGCGCATTGCGAGCGAGCCAGTGGGCGGGGCTCGACGAGCGGCTGTCGCCGGCCGCCGCGACGCGCAACCGGCGCACGCGCTGGGTGAGCCGCGACGACGTCTGGCGGCACTTCCGTGAGAAACCGGCGTTCGCCCGCTGGGACGAACGGATGCTGGCCGATTACATCGACTACGGGATCCCGCAGGCCGGTGCCGACGGCGAGCGAGCGCTTGCGTTCGACCGGCAGGTCGAATACCTGATCTACCGGACATTGCCGCACACGCTCGGCCCCAGGCTCGCGCACGGCGCGCCGGTGCCGCTTGGTTTTCTCGCCGGCACGCGTTCGCGCGAAGTGCGCCAGGTCGGGCTCGATGCGACGCGCCGCGCGGCGCGCGGCCGTGTCGAATGGCTGGAAGGCAGTCACCTGTTCCCGATGGAGCGGCCGCTCGAGACTGCCCGCGCATTGCAGCGGATGCTGAATTCGCTGAAAGCGGCCGAGGGCGATGCGTCGCAGGGCGGTGCCCCGCTCGCGAAGCGCGCCTGACGCCTGGTTGGGTGGCCGGGACGCACCGCCGGCACGCCCGGCTGGCCGACCGGCGGGTGGCGCAGCCCCGGCGCACACGACTGGTGCGGGGCGGCGCGAAAGGGCACGATCATCGCGTCAGTTGCTGAGAAAAGGGCGGCCTTTACGGTATAATCCGTTTTTCCCGCGAGCATCCAGCGATGACCAAATATGTTTTCGTCACCGGCGGCGTAGTTTCTTCCCTTGGCAAGGGTATTGCCGCCGCTTCCCTCGCCGCGATCCTCGAATCGCGCGGTCTGAAAGTCACCCTCCTCAAACTCGATCCCTACATCAACGTCGACCCCGGCACGATGAGCCCGTTCCAGCACGGCGAAGTGTTCGTGACGGAAGATGGAGCGGAGACGGACCTCGACCTCGGCCACTATGAGCGCTTCATCAGCACGAAGATGCGCAAGGCCAACAACTTCACGACCGGCCAGATCTACGAATCGGTGATCCGCAAGGAACGCCGCGGCGACTATCTCGGCAAGACCGTGCAGGTCATTCCGCACATCACGAACGAAATCCAGGCGTTCATCGAGCGCGGGGCCGCGTCGGCCACCTGCGGCGAACCGGATGTCGCGATCGTCGAGATCGGCGGCACGGTGGGCGACATCGAATCGCTGCCGTTCCTCGAAGCCGCGCGCCAGATGAGCCTGCGCCTCGGCCGCAACAGTGCGTGCTTCGTGCACCTGACGCTGGTGCCGTACGTCGCGACGGCCGGTGAGCTGAAGACGAAGCCGACCCAGCATAGCGTGCAGAAGCTGCGCGAGATCGGCATCCTGCCGCACGTGCTGCTGTGCCGTGCGGACCGCCGCATCCCGGACGACGAATCGAAGAAGATCTCGATGTTCTCGAACGTGCCGGAAGATGCCGTGATCTCGGTGTGGGATGCCGACAGCATCTACAAGATTCCGCAGATGCTGCACGACCAGGGCCTCGACCGCATCATCTGCGAGGAACTGAAGCTGTCGCCGAAGGACGCCGACCTGAGCATGTGGTCGGCGCTCGTCGAGAAGCTCGAGAACCCGAAGCACGAAGTGACGATCGGCATGGTCGGCAAGTACGTCGACCTGACCGAGTCGTACAAGTCGCTGATCGAGGCGCTGCGCCACGCATCGCTGCACACGTCGACCAAGGTCAACATCGAGTACATCGACTCGGAAGAGATCGAGGCGAACGGTGTCGACAGCCTGAAGCATCTCGACGCCGTGCTGGTGCCGGGTGGTTTCGGCCGTCGCGGCACGGAAGGCAAGATCGCGGCGATCCGCTATGCGCGCGAAGCCAAGGTGCCGTATCTCGGCATCTGCCTCGGCATGCAGCTCGCGGTGATCGAATTCGCGCGCGACGTCGTCGGCCTGAAGCAGGCGAACAGCACGGAATTCGAGCCGGACACGCCGGAACGCGTGGTCGCGCTGATCACCGAGTGGTATGACCGCGACGGCAAGGTCGAGACGCGCACCGAGGAATCCGACCTCGGCGGCACGATGCGCCTCGGCTCGCAACGCTGCCCGATCAAGCCCGGCACGATGGCGGAAGAAATCTATGGCAAGGACGTGAACGAACGCCATCGCCACCGTTATGAAGTCAATAACCGCTTCGTGCCCCAGCTCGAAGCCGGCGGCCTTATCATCAGCGCCCGTACCCCGAGCGAAGATCTGCCGGAAATGATGGAACTGCCGCGTTCGATGCACCCATGGTTCGTCGGCGTCCAGTTCCACCCGGAATTCACGTCCACGCCGCGTGACGGTCATCCCCTCTTCAAGTCGTTCGTCGAAGCCGCGCTCGCCAACAAGCAAGCGCGCGGAGTGTAAAGCATGAAGCTGTGCGATTTCGAGGTCGGTCTCGACAAGCCTTTCTTCCTGATCGCGGGTACCTGCGTCGTCGAATCGGAGCAAATGACGATCGACACGGCGGGCCGCCTGAAGGAGATCTGCGAGAAGCTGAACGTTCCGTTCATCTACAAGTCGTCCTACGACAAGGCGAACCGCAGCTCGGGCAAGTCGTTCCGTGGCCTCGGAATGGACGAAGGCCTGCGGATCCTGTCCGAGGTGAAGCGCCAGCTCGGCCTGCCGGTGCTGACCGACGTGCATTCGATCGACGAGATCGAGCAGGTCGCGTCGGTCGTCGACGTGCTGCAGACGCCGGCGTTCCTGTGCCGCCAGACCGATTTCATCCATGCGTGCGCGCGCTCGGGCAAGCCCGTCAATATCAAGAAGGGCCAGTTCCTCGCGCCGCACGACATGAAGAACGTGATCGACAAGGCGCGCGACGCGGCACGTGAAGCGGGGTTGTCGGAAGACCGCTTCATGGCGTGCGAGCGCGGCGTCTCGTTCGGCTACAACAATCTCGTGTCGGACATGCGTTCGCTCGCGATCATGCGCGAGACGAACGCGCCGGTCGTGTTCGACGCGACCCACTCGGTGCAGTTGCCGGGCGGGCAGGGCACGAGCTCGGGCGGCCAGCGCGAATTCGTGCCGGTGCTCGCGCGTGCGGCGGTCGCGACGGGTGTTGCCGGCCTCTTCATGGAAACGCACCCGAATCCGGCGGAAGCGAAGTCGGATGGCCCGAACGCGGTGCCGCTGAACCGGATGGGTGCGCTGCTGGAGACGCTGGTCACGCTCGACCAGGCGGTGAAGCGCAATCCGTTCCTGGAAAACGATTTCAATTAAAGATCGAATGAACCTTGCGATGGCTTCGCGCGTCAGTAGCGAAAGCAGTTCAGGCGCGCGCGCCATCGCAGTTTGAAGAATCCATCGTCATTCTCAGAGGAAACCCATGAGTGCCATCGTAGATATCATCGGCCGCGAGATTCTGGATTCGCGCGGCAACCCCACCGTCGAATGCGACGTGCTGCTCGAATCGGGCACGATGGGCCGCGCGGCGGTGCCGTCGGGCGCGTCCACCGGCTCGCGTGAAGCGATCGAACTGCGCGACGGCGAAGCCGGCCGCTACAACGGCAAGGGCGTGCTGAAGGCAGTCGAGCACATCAACACCGAAATCTCCGAAGCCATCATGGGCCTCGACGCGTCGGAACAGGCGTTCCTCGACAAGACGCTGCTCGAGCTGGACGGCACCGACAACAAGTCGCGCCTCGGCGCGAACGCGATGCTGGCCGTGTCGATGGCCGTCGCGAAGGCTGCCGCCGAAGAGGCCGGCCTGCCGCTGTACCGCTACTTCGGCGGCTCGGGCGCGATGCAACTGCCGGTGCCGATGATGAACATCGTCAACGGCGGCGCGCACGCGAACAACAGCCTCGACATCCAGGAATTCATGATCGTCCCGGTGAGCCAGCCGACGTTCCGTGAAGCCCTGCGTTGCGGCGCGGAAGTGTTCCACGCACTGAAGAAGATCCTGAGCGACCGCGGCATGAGCACGGCAGTCGGCGACGAAGGCGGCTTCGCGCCGAACTTCGGCAGCAACGACGAGTGCCTGTCGACGATCCTGCAGGCGATCGAGAAGGCCGGCTACCGTGCGGGCGAAGACGTGCTGCTCGCGCTCGACTGCGCGGCATCCGAGTTCTATCACGACGGCAAGTACCAGCTCGCGGGTGAAGGCCTGCAACTGTCGTCGGCCGAATTCACCGACTACCTCGCGACGCTCGCCGACAAGTTCCCGATCGTGTCGATCGAGGACGGCATGCACGAAAGCGACTGGGAAGGCTGGAAGCTGCTGACCGAGCGCCTTGGCAAGAAGGTGCAGCTGGTCGGCGACGACCTGTTCGTCACGAACACGCGCATCCTGAAGGAAGGCATCGAGAAGGGCATCGCGAACTCGATCCTCATCAAGATCAACCAGATCGGTACGCTGACCGAAACGTTCGCGGCAATCGAAATGGCGAAGCGTGCAGGCTACACGGCCGTGATCTCGCACCGCTCGGGCGAAACGGAAGATTCGACGATCGCGGATATCGCGGTTGGCCTGAATGCCGGTCAGATCAAGACGGGTTCACTGTCGCGCAGCGACCGTATCTCGAAGTACAACCAGCTGCTGCGTATCGAGGAAGATCTCGGCGACATCGCGAGCTACCCGGGTAAATCGGCTTTCTATAACCTGCGCTAACGCGCTACTATCGGGTTCGTCATATCGACGCCGCTCTGTGCATGTGCGCGGAGCGGCGCTTCTTATATCTGCGGTTCTTACATGCGGCTTGTCACTGTCGTCCTGATTGCCTTGCTGGCGCTCATTCAGTACCCCCTATGGTGGGGACACGGCGGCTGGCTGCGGGTGCATGAATTGCGTCAGCAGCTCGACGACCAGCTCCAGAAGAACGCGGACGAGAAGCTGCGCAACGAGCGCACCGCAGGCGAAGTGCAGGATCTGCAGGGCGGCACCGCGGCCATCGAGGAGCGCGCGCGCTACGAGATGGGCATGGTGAAGGACGGCGAGGTATTCGTGCAGTTCGTGTCGCCGAATGCGCCGGCCGTGCCGCTGAACAACACGCCGTCGAATACGTCGACGCGCGGCGCCGTGTCCGCGGCGCCGGTGCGCGTCGTGCCGAATCCGCAGTCGATCGCGAAACCATCGCGGCATCATGGCGGTGACAAGGGCAAGGTCGCGCATCACTGACCACGGCCGCTCGAATCCATTGAAAAAGCGCGGGAAATACCGCGCTTTTTTATTTCATGCCAGTCGTCAATCGATCGATTGACCGCTCACCACCACCATCCCGGGTAGCCGTAGCTGACACCCGTTCCCCAGCGATTTCCCCATCCGCCGTAGTACCCGCCGTAGACGGTCACGGGCGGTGGCGAGTAGTACGCCCACGCGCGTGCGGCTGCCTCGGCTGCGATGGCGCTGTTCTGTTCGCGCAGGACCTGCTGGTCGATCTCGTCGTAGCGCTTGCGTTCGGCGCTCGACAGCGCGGGCGGCTGGCCGCCCGATGCGCCCGGCTCGGGCAGGCGGCTCAGGATCGTGGACGTCGGCGGCGGCATTGCGCAGCCGGCGAGCGCGAGCGTGCCGGCGGCGACGCTCGTCAGGATGAGGGTGCGAAACGGGCGGAGGCGATTCATGTGTTTCTCCTGCAGCGCGCCGACGGCGGGAAGTGGCGTGCACCGAAGGCCGAGCCTCCGGTGCCTGAGCCGTGCGTGCGACGCTCGTGCGTCATTATGCGCCCGTGCCCGGATGGCGGGCACGAGCACGCCGCTCAGTGACGCTGGTCGGTCGCGGGCGCGATACCGGTCTCGACACCGGGTGCCGCGAACAGCTGCGCAACGTCGACGGGATCGAACTCGTAGCGCTGGTTGCAGAACTCGCAGTGGATTTCGACGTGGCCACGCTCGACGATCACGCTGTCGACTTCGTCGTGACCCAGCATGCGCAGCATCGCGCCGACCTTCTCGCGCGAGCACGAGCACTGGAAGCGCGTGCCGGCCGGTTCGAAGTGCTGCACGTTTTCCTGCCAGAACAGCCGGCGGAACACGACTTCCGGTTCGACCTCGAGCAGTTCCTTGGCCGACAGCGTGCCGCCGAGCGTGCAGACGCGCTCCCACGTATCGATATCGGTTTCGGCGTTGCGCGGCACGATGCCGCCGTCGCCCGGCAGCTTCTGCAGCAGCATGCCGACCGCACGGTCGCGATCGGCCGCGAGCCACAGCCGCGTATCGAGCTGCTCCGAGTGATGCATGTAGTGCTCGAGTACCTGCGATACGGACTCGAGCGGACCGTCGACGCCGTTCAGCGGCACGATGCCCTGGTACGGCTGCTGGCCCGGCAGCTTGTCGGTCGGGTCTAGCGTGATAACACAACGGCCGTGGCCGCTCGCATTGACGAGCGACGCGAAGCTCGTGTCGTCGCCGATCGTCTGGGCGGCGTCGCCGGCGAACTTCGCGGTGGCCCGCATCGACAGATCCGAACTGCACTGGACGACCAGCATCTGGACCGGCCCGTCGCCGAAGATCTGCATGATCAGGGTGCCGTTGAATTTCAGGTTCGCGGACAGCAGCGCGCACGCGGCCATCATCTCGCCGAGCACCGTGCGCACGGGGGCAGGGTAGTCGCGGCGGGCGAGCACTTCCTGCCACGTATTGCGCAGCGAAACGATCTCGCCGCGCACGGGCGCCGCATTGAACATGAATTTCTGTAACTGGTCGCTCACTCTTCTTCCTTGAAATCCGTGCGAATCACCCGATCCGCACGAGTTGCTCCTTGAAATGCGCACGCCGCTCGACGTACGTCTTCGCGTTTGCGCGCAGCCGCGCGATGTCTTCAGCCGACAGCTCGCGCACGACTTTCGCCGGTGCGCCGAGAATCAGCGAATTGTCCGGGAACGTCTTGCCTTCCGTCACGACCGCGCCGGCACCGACCAGACAGTTGCGGCCGATCACCGCTCCATTCAAGACCACCGCCTGAATACCGACCAGCGAACCTTCGCCGATCGTGCAGCCGTGGAGCATGGCCTGGTGCCCGATCGTCACGTTTTCGGCAATCGTCAGCGGAAAGCCGGGGTCCGTATGCAATACCGCACCCTCCTGGACGTTGCTGCCAGCGCCGACGGTAATCGGCTCGTTGTCGCCGCGAATCGTCGCGCCGAACCAGACGCTCGCGTTCTCCTCGAGCACGACCTTGCCGATGATGGCCGCCGTGTCGGCGACGAATACGCTTTCGTGGATCGTCGGGGCCGTATCGCCCAGCTTGTAGATCGTCACGGAGTCTCCTTGTCTCTTCGATGATGGGCGCCGGTAGAATGGCGCGTCTGGTTTGCCCGGTGCATTCGCGTTGCGCCGCGGAACAATCGCATATTGTAAACCGTCGCGTGCGTGCGCTCCCGCGATGCGCACGCAGGGTGCCCCCGTTTATGAACATGGAGTCTTCTTCTTTCGGCAATGCGCCTGCGTGCGCGCGCCGCGCCGCGCTTGCCGCGCTGCGTGATGCCGAACCCGCGGCCAAGGCCGCCCAGGTGCGCTCGCTCTACGATGCGCTGCGGGCCGGGCAGGCGGCGATCACCCCGTTGCTCGAATTGCCCGAGCCGGCCGATCTGCCCGGGCGCCCGGCGCGCCCGCCGCTCGTCGAGCCGCGCCAGCTCGAGCGACGCAGCATGCGTTCGCCCGAAGGGCGCGCCGTGCTGCTGCACGCGCTTGCGCATATCGAGTTCAATGCGATCAACCTGGCGCTCGACGCGGTCTGGCGCTTCGCGGGCCTGCCGGACGCGTTCTACTCGGACTGGCTGAAGGTGGCGGCCGAGGAGGCCTATCACTTCACGCTGCTGTCCGACCGCCTGGCGGCATTCGGGCATGCGTACGGCGATTTTCCCGCGCACAACGGCCTGTGGGAGATGTGCGAGCGCACCAAGGGCGACGTGCTTGCACGCATGGCGCTCGTGCCGCGCACGCTCGAGGCCCGCGGGCTCGACGCATCGCCGCCGATCCGCGCGCGGCTCGTACAGGCGGGCGACGATGCGTCGGCCGCGATCCTCGACGTGATCCTGCGCGACGAAATCGGCCATGTCGCGATCGGCAACCGCTGGTTCCGGTACCTGTGCGACGAAGCCGGCCGCGATCCCGTGCCGACCTACCGGCAGCTCGCCGAGCAATACCATGCGCCGCGGCTGCGTGGCCCGTTCAATTTCGATGCACGCCGCGATGCCGGATTCGAACAGGCCGAACTCGACGAACTGGCCGCGCAGGATGGGGCGGACGGCAACGCGCCACGCTAGCCGGCTCGCGTTCGGCTGCGTTTCGACGGCGGCCCGCCGTCCCCGGCACCCGGCAGATGGCGCTTCCCGGCGGGCCCTTGCGCACGGGTGCTGCTAGAGCGTCGCCTCGACTGCCGGACACCGGAAAGAAGGCGTCGCCGCTATAATCGAACGACCATTCTTTTTTGGCGGCTGCAATGAGTGCCTCGAGTTCTGATTCCGATTTCGTCACGGTGCGCGGCGTCCAGCTGCATGTCCGGCGCTGGGGCCGGCCCGATGCGCCGACGCTGTTCATGCTGCACGGCTGGATGGATGTCGCGGCGTCATTCCAGTTCGTCGTCGATGCACTCGCGGGCGACTGGCAGGTGATCGCGCCCGATGCGCGCGGTTTCGGGCTGTCCGACTGGCCGGTCGCGCGGCAGGGCGGCGGCCACTACTGGTTCCACGAATACCTGGGCGACCTCGATGCGCTCGTCGACCACTATGCGCCGACCGGCGAAGTCAACCTGGTCGGGCACAGCATGGGCGCGAACGTCGTGTGCCTGTATGCCGGCGCCCGGCCGGAGCGCGTGCGGCGCGTGGTCGATCTCGAGGGTTTCGGGCTCGCGCCCGCGCGCTCCGAGCAGGCACCGCGCCGGCTGCGCGGCTGGCTGGACGAGTTGCGCGAACCGCCCGCGCTGCGCCCTTATGCGTCGCTCGACGACGTGGCGGCGCGCCTGACCAGGACCAATCCGCGGCTGGATCCGCGCCGTGCCGCGTTCCTCGCCGCGCACTGGTCGAAGCGTGGCGACGACGGCCTCTACCACCTGCTGGCCGACCCCGCGCACAAGATGCCTGGCCCGCTGCTGTACCGGCTCGACGAAGTGATGGCCACCTGGGCGCAGGTGCGCGCGAAGGTGCTGCACGTCGAAGCCGTCAATTCGCCGACGCTGGCACACATCGCCGGCGACATCCCGCTGCCGGAATTCAAGGCGCGTTTCAACGCGTTCCCTGACTGGCGCGAGAAGCTCGTCGAGGATGCCGGCCACATGGTGCATCACGACCAGCCCGAGCAGATCGCGGCGCTGATCGAGGCGTTCTGCGCGTAAGCCGCGCGGCGGCAGCAGCGGCAGCGGCGGGGCAGGCGGGCGGCGCATTGCCGCGTTGCAGTAGAATGAAGCCTTACCTGCCATGCCGACAATGAACGCCGATCTCCACTGCCATTCGAATGTTTCCGACGGGTTGCTGTCGCCTGCCGACGTCGCGCGCCGCGCCCATGCCGGCGGCGTGACCCTGTGGGCCTTGACCGACCACGACGAGATCGGCGGCCAGGCGGCGGCGCGCGGCGAGGCGGAAGCGCTCGGCATGCGCTACCTGAGCGGCGTCGAGATTTCGGTCACGTGGGCGTCGCGCACCGTGCACATCGTCGGCCTGAATGTCGATCCCGCGAATCCGGCGCTCGTCGACGGCCTGTACCGCACGCGCCACGGCCGCGCGGCGCGCGCAGTGGCGATCGGCGAGCAGCTCGCCACGCTCGGCATTCCGGATGCGTACGAAGGCGCGCTGAAGTATGTATCGAATCCCGACCTGATCTCGCGTACGCATTTCGCCCGGTTTCTCGTCGAGAACGGCCACGCCGCCTCGACGTCCGACGTGTTCGATCGCATGCTCGGCGACGGCAAGCCCGGGTTCGTCCCGCACCGCTGGGCGACGCTGCCCGACGCCGTCGCGTGGATTCGGGCGGCCGGCGGCGAAGCCGTGGTCGCACATCCGGGCCGTTACCGCTATACGCCCGTCGAATTCGACGCGTTCTTCGGCGAGTTCATCGATCTCGGCGGCCGCGCGATCGAGGTCGTGACGGGCAGCCACACGCCCGATCAGTACCGCGAATACGCGGACGTCGCGCGACGCTTCGGCTTCGAAGCGTCGCGCGGTTCGGATTTCCATGCGCCAGGCGAGGGCCGTGTCGAGCTCGGCAGCCTGCCGCCGTTGCCGCCCGACCTGACACCGGTCTGGGAGCGCTGGCTCTGACACCTGGCGGCGGCCAGCCGCCCGCGTTGCCGCCGGCGCGCACATCCGACTTCTCCCCTTTACGTATCCCCACGTACCCCCATGTCCCAGTTCTTCAGGATTCATCCGGATAATCCGCAGCCGCGCCTGATCAAGCAGGCCGTGGAGATCGTCAGCAAGGGCGGCGTGATCGCGATGCCGACCGATTCGAGCTATGCGCTCGCGTGCCATCTCGACGACAAGGACGCGGTCGAGCGGGTGCGCCGGATTCGCGGCCTCGACGAGAAGCAGCACCTGTCGCTGCTCGTGCGCGACCTGTCGGAGCTCGCCAACTTCGCGATGGTCGACAACCGCCAGTACCGCCAGATCAAGTCGGTGACGCCCGGCCCGTACGTCTTCATCCTGCAGGCGACGAAGGAAGTGCCGCGCCGGCTGTCGCACCCGTCGCGCAAGACGATCGGGTTGCGCGTGCCCGATCACGCGATCACGCTCGCGTTGCTGGAATCGCTCGGCCAGCCGCTGCTCGGCACGACGCTGATCCTTCCGCCGGACGACGAGCCGCTCAACGATCCCGAAGACATTCGTGAGCGGCTCGAGAAACAGGTCGACCTCGTGATCGACGGTGGCGCGTGCCCCCGCGAGCCGTCGACGGTGATCGACCTGACCGGCGACGAGCCCGAGCTCGTGCGCGCGGGGCGCGGCGCGCTCGAGCCGTTCGGACTCTCGGCGGCGTAAGCGCGCCGTTCCATTTTTTGCGCGAGTGCGCTTGTTACAATAACGCCATATGGATGCTTCCCTGATACAGACCATCGCCGTCTACGCGCTGCCCGTGATCTTCGCGATCACGTTGCACGAGGCCGCGCACGGCTACGCCGCCCGCCTGCTCGGCGACAACACCGCCTACATGATGGGGCGCGTGTCGTTCAACCCGATGCGTCACATCGATCCGCTCGGCACGATCGCGATTCCGCTCGCGATGTATTTCCTGACGGGCGGCGCGTTCCTGTTCGGCTATGCGAAGCCGGTGCCGGTATCGTTCGGCAACCTGCGCAATCCGCGCTGGGGCAGCCTGTGGGTATCGCTCGCGGGGCCGGCCTGCAACTTCGTGCAGGCGCTGATCTGGGGCGTGCTGACCCTCGTGCTGCCTGCCGTCGGCATCGACGAGCCGTTCTTCACGCGGATGGCGTTTGCCGGCGTCAGCGCGAACCTCGTGCTCGGCGTGCTGAACCTGTTTCCGCTGCCGCCGCTTGACGGCGGCCGCATCCTGGCGGCGCTGCTGCCGACGAAGCAATCGATCGCGCTGTCGCGCATCGAGCCGTACGGTTTCATCATCGTCCTCGTGCTGGTCTCGACGGGCGTGCTGACGAACTTCTGGTTGCGCCCGCTCGTCAACGTCGGCTACGCCGTCCTGAGCGCCATCCTGTCCCCATTCGCCTCGCTTTTCTAACGACAATCATGTTCCCTGAACGTATTTTCTCCGGCATGCGACCCACCGGGTCGCTGCACCTCGGTCATTACCACGGCGTGCTGAAAAACTGGGTGAAGCTGCAGTCCGAGTACCCGTGCTTCTTCTGTGTCGTCGACTGGCATGCGCTGACGACGCACTACGAGACTCCCGAGGTCATCGAGAAGAACGTGTGGGACGTGCTGATCGACTGGCTTGCGTCCGGCATCGATCCGGCGCAGGCGACGCTGTTCATCCAGAGCAAGGTGCCCGAGCATGCCGAACTCGCGCTGCTGCTCGGCATGAGCACGCCGCTCGGCTGGCTCGAACGCGTGCCGACCTACAAGGAGCAGATGGAGAAGCTGAAGGACAAGGATCTGTCGACCTACGGCTTCCTCGGTTACCCGGTGCTGATGGCGGCCGACATCCTGCTGTATCGCGGCTCGCTCGTGCCGGTCGGCGAAGACCAGGTGCCGCACGTCGAGATGACGCGCGAGATTGCGCGCCGCTTCAACTACCTGTACGGCCGCGAGCCGGGCTTCGAGGAGAAGGCGCTCGATGCCGCGAAGAAACTCGGCGGCAAGCGCGCGAAGCTCTATCACGAGCTGCGCAATGCATACCAGCAGGAGGGCGACGACGAGGCGCTCGAACAGGCGCGCGCGATGCTGCAGGAATCGCAGAGCCTGTCGATGAGCGACCGCGAGCGCCTGTTCGGCTATCTCGAAGGCGCGCGCAAGATCATCCTCGTCGAGCCGCAGGCGCTTCTCACCGAAGCATCGCGGATGCCGGGTCTCGACGGGCAGAAGATGTCCAAGTCGTACGGCAACACGATCGGCCTGCGTGAAGACGCCGAGACGATCACGAAGAAGGTCCGCACGATGCCGACCGATCCCGCGCGCGTGCGCCGCACCGATCCGGGCGATCCGGACAAGTGCCCGGTGTGGCAGCTGCACCAGGTCTATACGGACGAAGCGACGCACGACTGGGTGCAGAAGGGCTGTCGTTCGGCAGGCATCGGCTGCCTCGATTGCAAGCAGCCGGTCGTCGAAGGCATCCTGCGCGAACAGCAGCCGATGCTCGAGCGCGCGCAGAAGTACATGGACGATCCGTCGCTGCTGCGTGCGATCGTCGCGGACGGTTGCGACAAGGCGCGCAAGTACGCGACGGAAACGATGCGCGACGTGCGCGACGCGATGGGCCTGTCGTACAACTGATCGACCGCATGAGCACATCCGTCATCGCCGCCGCGGGCGGCCACGTCGCCCAGGCCGAGCCGTCGCGCTGGGTCGCGCAATGGTCGCGGCTCGTGCCGGCAGGCAGCGCGGTGCTGGATGTCGCCGCGGGCGGCGGCCGTCATGCGCGCTGGTTCGCGTTGCACGGGCATCCGGTCGTCGCACTCGACCGCGACCCGGTCGCGCTGGCCGCGTTGCGTGCGATTCCGGGCGTCGACGCCCGTGACGCCGATCTTGAAGGTGCACCGTGGCCATTGCCGGCCGGCGAGCAGTTTTCGGCGGTGATCGTCACCCATTATCTGCATCGTCCGCTCTGGCCCCATCTGCTCGATGCGGTGGCGCCGGGCGGCTTGCTCATCTACGAAACCTTCGCGCAAGGAAACGAAACGGTCGGTAAACCGTCCAACCCCGCGTTCCTGCTCGCCCCGGGCGAGCTGCTGGACGCCGTACACGGCCGCCTGCGGGTGGTCGCATACGAGGACGGGTTCATCGCCGCGCCGCGCGAGGCATTCGTCCAGCGTCTCTGCGCAGTGCGCGAGGGCGCGACCCCGAAGGCGGGGGCGGGAATTCCACGTTACGAACTGCCCGGCTAATCCGCTACAATCTCAACGTTTACCGGTACATAATCTCAATCGCGTTTCATGGCTAACGGCACCCAAGACGGCATTCAAATCCGCGGCAGCATCCCCGCGATCGTCACCCCGATGCTCGAAGACGGCAGTCTCGACCTGCCGGCGTTTCGCAAACTGATCGACTGGCACATCGCGGAAGGCACCGATGCGCTCGTCGTGGTCGGTACGAGCGGCGAGTCGGCAACGCTCAACGTCGAAGAGCACATCCTGATGATCCGCACGGCGGTCGAGCATGCGGCGAAACGCATCCCGATCATCGCGGGCGCGGGCGGCAACTCGACCGCCGAGGCGATCGAGCTGACGAAACACGCGAAGGCTGTCGGTGCGGACGCGACGCTGCAGGTCGTGCCGTACTACAACAAGCCGACGCAGGAAGGCATGTACCGTCACTTCAAGACGATCGCCGAAGCGGTCGACCTGCCGGTGATCCTGTACAACGTGCCGGGCCGCACGGTCGCGGACATGGCGAACGAAACGACGCTGCGCCTCGCGGAAGTGCCGGGCATCATCGGCGTGAAGGAAGCGACCGGCAACATCGATCGCGCTGCGCACCTGATCAAGGCCGCACCGAAGCATTTTGCGATCTACAGCGGCGACGATCCGACCGCGATTGCGCTGATGCTGCTCGGCGGCCACGGCAACATCTCGGTGACGGCGAACGTCGCACCTCGCGCGATGAGCGAACTGTGCCGCGCGGCGCTGGCCGGCGACGTACAGACTGCTCGCGAGCTGCACATGAAGCTGCTGTCGCTGCACAAGAACCTGTTCATCGAAGCGAACCCGATTCCGGTGAAGTGG
The DNA here is from genome assembly GCF_011605345.1 of Burkholderia sp. D-99. GTDB lineage: Bacteria > Pseudomonadota > Gammaproteobacteria > Burkholderiales > Burkholderiaceae > Burkholderia. The sequence goes on along the minus strand of NZ_JAAOXM010000006.1, from coordinate 200,654 downwards.
GCGCTGCAGGCGATGGGCAAGATGCAGGGCGGCATCCGGCTGCCGCTCACGGCGCTCGACGAGCGCTGCCACGATGCCGTGCGTTCGGCCCTCGTCGAGGCCGGCGTTCTCGCCTGATGCCGAGGCGGCCGCGTCCTGCGGCCGCCGGCTCGAACCCTGATTAACCCGCACCGGCCGGCTCCGTCCGGCGCCGCTCCTGACGAGCGTTCTAGCAAGACGAAGGATTTCATGAAACGTTTCGCCATTTCCTCTCGCGCCATCCAGCTGTCGGTGGTGGCGCTGGCGCTGGGCGCGCTCGCTGGCTGCGATACGCTGAACGACTACCTGGCCCCCGACCGGGTCAACTACAAGAACACCGGTTCGGCGCCGCCGCTCGCGGTGCCGAGCGACCTGAAGCCCGTGCCGACGACGCAGCAGTTCGTCGCACCGCCGACCAACGCCGGGCTCGGCACGCTGCCGCCGCGGGTCACGACGCAGGCTGGCAACGCGACCGACGGCATCCCGAGCGCGCAGGATCCGCTCGGCATGCACATCGAGCGCGACGGCGACCGCCGCTGGCTCGTCGTCGATGGCCGGACGCCCGAGCAGCTGTGGCCGATCCTGAAGGAGTTCTGGCAGGAGAACGGTTTCTCGCTGAAGACCGATGCGCCGTCGACGGGCATCATGGCCACCGACTGGGCCGAAAACCGCGCGAACATTCCCGACGACTGGTTCCGCCGCACGATCGGCAAGGTCATCGATTTCGCGTACTCGTCCGGCACACGCGATCGCTTCCGTACGCTCGTGAACCGCACGTCGGACGGCAACACCGACATCTCGATCACGCACAGCGCGATGGAAGAAATGATGGTCGGCCCGCAGGGCGGCACGTCGTCGCGCTGGGAGGAGCGTCCGCGCAACCCGGTGCTCGAAGCAGTATTCCTGTCGAAGCTGATGCAGAAGTTCGGTCTGACCGATGCGCAGGCGAAGCAGCTGCTGACCGATGCGCACCCCGCGACGGCGCCGGCGCAGGTCAGCGACACGAGCAGCGGCGCGGCAACGCTGCAGCTGGCCGAGTCGTTCGACCGCGCGTGGCTGCGAGTGGGCCTGGCGCTCGACCGGACCAACTTCACGGTCGACAATCGCGACCGCGAGAAGGGCGTGTACACCGTGCGCTATGCGAATTCGATGGAAGAGCTGAAGCGTGACGGCCTGTTCGGCAAGCTGTTCTACGGCGGCCCGGTGGCCGCGAAGCCGGGCAGGGAATTCCTGGTCAACGTGCGCGCGCAAGGCAGCGGCGGCACGCAAGTCGCGGTAATCGGCGCAAACGGCCAGGTCGACAACTCGTCGGACGCGCAGCGGATCATTTCGCTGCTCCACGCGCAGCTGAACTGAGCGCGTGCGATTCGCCAGCCTCGGAAGCGGCAGCGAAGGCAACGCGCTGGTCGTCGAGGCCTCGAGCGGCACGACGACCACCCGCGTGCTGCTCGACTGCGGCTTTTCCGCCAAGGAGGTCGAGCGTCGTCTCGGCCGTCTGAATCTCTGCATCGGCGATCTCGATGCGATCCTCATTACCCACGAACACAGCGACCACGTCGGCAGTGCGCTGACGCTCGCCCGCCGGGCATCGCTGCCGCTCTACATGAGCTGGGGCACCGCACGTGCGGTCGGCGCGGATGAGGCCGATGTCGATCTCCACGTGCTGTGGGGCGACGAGACGGCCGCGATACGCGATCTGGCCGTGATGCCCTATACGGTCCCTCACGACGCGCGCGAACCGCTCCAGTTCGTCTTTATGAACGGCTGTAGCCGGCTCGGCGTACTGACGGACGTCGGAATGGCCACGCCGCACATCACGGCCGTCCTGAGTGGCTGCGACGCGCTGGTGCTCGAATCCAACCACGACACCGCGATGCTGGCCGGGAGCCGCTATCCGCAGTCGCTGAAGGCGCGCATCGGCGGCAACCATGGCCACCTGAGCAACGACGCGGCGGCGGCCATCCTCGCGTCGCTTGAACGCAGCCGCCTCAAGCACCTGGTCGGGGCGCACCTGAGCCAGCAGAACAACCTGCCGGAACTGGTCCGCCAGGCGTTTGGCGGCGTACTGGGGACGAACGGGGAAGACGTGATCGTCGCCACGCAGGACGCGGGCTTCGACTGGCTGGCGCTCGGATGAGCGGGGCAAGGCCGCGGTGGCGGCCCGGTGCGACTGCCGGGCGACAGGCGCAGAAACGGCAGACGTAAAAAAACCGGCCCTCGGGCCGGTTTTTTTTCAGCTGACGCTGAGGCTTACTGGCTTGCGCCCGAAGCCGGAGCAGCCGTCGCTGCCGAAGCAGCCGACGCCACTGCAGCAGCAGCGTCGCTCGCAGCAGCCGTTGCCGACGAAGCAGCAGCCGAAGCGTCGCTCGCTGCACCAGCAACTGCCGAAGCAGCCGTCGAAGCAGCAGCAGCCGCGTCGCTTGCAGCCGACGAAGCAGCTTGATCAGCGCTCTTGTTGCAAGCAGCCAGTGCAACAGCAGCCAACAGGGAAGCTACGAGGAGGGATTTCTTCATGATCACGTCCTTTTATGGTTAAAGGTAAGCAACAGCGCGAAACAATACCGGTAATGTGCTCCAACACCGACCTGGGCCGCTGGTGGAGATGCACTTCTAGAGCGTGAATCTTCCCTACGGCTTGGGCGGAAATTATATGCACTTTCCTATCGACCGTCGACAAATGCGGGGTCAATACGTTGTCTTTCCCATACAGAATTTGATCCGTACGGGCATACGGGGCGACTCACACTAATTCCGGCCACCGACCCGTATCCAGCCCGCACGATACCACTCGTGCAACAAAGCTGTCATCGAGGGAGCCCGGGATAGTGTTACAAACCGTTTCGCCTCCATCAGGCGTTGATCGGCCAGTTCGGGCAGCCATTCGCTGGCCTGCTCGAGCGGTCCTTCCTCGCCATTAATGAAGTACGAGCGCGCGTTATACATCAATGCGGCCCTTCTGTCGAGACACACGCCACGACGTGACGCTTGCGTGACGAACGCGGCCTCGGACAGCGGGCGCGCGGGCGGGTCGAAAACGACGTTCGGCTTGGGCTCGCTCAGGTAGCAGCCGAGGAACTCGGCGACGTCGCGCTTGCGCCAGCGAATCGCGTCGACGATCTCGGCAACGCGCTCGACCATCGCCGGAGGCAGTTGCGCGGGCGTATCGACGGCCGGCTGCTTCGGATCGCGGTAGAGGTCGTCGCCGCACCCTTCACGCAGGCCGCCACGCTCCGCGAGATAGTACAGGAACTGGGCGCCCAGCTCGCCTGCGGACGGAGCCCGGAAACCGATCGAGCAGGTCATGCATTCGCCTTCGGCCACGCCGTCGTGCGCGATGTGCGGCGGCAGGTACAGCATGTCGCCGGGTTCCAGCACCCATTCGTCGCTCGGCTCGAAGTTTTCGAGGATCTTCAGCGGCACGTCCGGCTGCAGCGACAGGTCCTTCTGCGCACCGACGCGCCAGCGGCGCCGGCCTTCGACCTGTAGCAGGAATACGTCATATGAGTCGAAATGCGGGCCGACGCCGCCGCCGTCCGTCGCATACGAGATCATCAGGTCGTCCAGGCGCGCGTCGGGGATGAAGCGGAAGCGGTCGAGCAGCGCGCGTGCCGCATCGACATGCAGGTCGAGTCCCTGTACGAGCAGGGTCCAGGCCTTGCGCGTGACGGCAGGCAGCGAGCCGGGCTCGAACGGGCCATGAGCCAGTTGCCACTTGTTACGAAAATGGGTGATCAACCGCGATTCCGCGTCATAGTCCGCGGCGAGCTCGAACAGCGCGTCGCGCGAGACCGGCGACGCGACGCCGGGGATCGCCTGTCGGATCAGGAGCGGCTTCTTCTGCCAGTAGCCGCGCATGAATTGCGCCGGCGTAAGACCGCCGAGCAGCTGTGTGGGAAGATCGGAAGGCGGCGCGCCGAGCGGGGCGGCAGCGGCATCCCGCGGTACGGCTTGAGACCGGTTGCGCATCGTATAATGAGACTTGTATTTGGGAGAATTGGATGAAAATCGCAAAAAACACCGTCGTGTCGGTCACTTACAAGCTGTCGGATGCACAGGGCAATCTGATCGAGGAAAGCGACGAGCCGATGGTCTATCTGCACGGCGGCTATGATGGCACGTTCCCCAAGATCGAGGAACAGCTCGACGGCCACGAGCCGGGCTACCAGGCGCAGGTTCAGCTCGAGCCGCAGGACGCGTTCGGCGACTACGATCCCGAACTCGTGAAGATCGAGCCGCGCGATCGCTTTCCCGAGCCGCTCGAAGTGGGCATGCAGTTCGAAGGCACGCCGGAAGACGGTGACGAGGAAGTCGATTCGCTGATCTATACGGTCACCGACGTTGCCGAAGACAAGGTCGTGCTCGACGGCAACCACCCGCTGGCAGGCATGGCGCTGCGTTTCGCGCTCACCGTGAAGGACGTTCGCGAAGCAACCGAAGACGAAATCGAGCATGAGCATGCGCATGGCGCGGAAGGGCTCGAGATCGTCGACGAGGACGAAGATGAAGACGGCGAAGCGCCGTCAGGGCGCACCTTGCACTGAGCTCGCAGGCAGGCCGGACGCCGGCCCCGATGCAGGGGCCGGCGCCGGCCACGACGCGCCGCCCGGTGCGGCGCCGTCGCCCTGCAGTGGCGGTGCGACCGACGACGAGTCGGGCAGCGCCGGCAATGCAGGGATTTCCGGCATCTGCGGCAACGGCACGTCGTCACGCGGCACGAGCGGCAGCGCGGGCGGCACGGGCAGGTTCTTCGGCACCTCCTGCAGGCTCACGTTGAAGATTGTCTGCCGTGACGGCGACACGCTCACCTTGACCCACTGATTCGCCGGATGGCGCGGTCCGATCGCGACGCGCGTCACGTTACCTACCAGTTCACCGTCGTCTGTACGCAGCGGGCGGTCGATCAGAAAGCCGTTCGCAAGCGGTTCGCCGCTCGCGTGCATCACGAGTATCGGGCCGCGGAACGTCGCCGCTGCCTTCACCAGCGTTCGTTTCAACTCACGGAAGCCGTCGCGCACGCGCGGCCGGTTGAAACGCAGCCACGCGAAGCGTTCCGCGCGTTCATAGCGTTCGAACTGCGGATCGCCTTCGAACATCACCACCATCGCGCGCGCCTCGCGCCGCTTAGCGTATTCGGCCGCGTGGTCGATCCAGAAACCGTTCGCGATGATGCGATCCTCGAATTCGCCGTTGCGGCCGCCGGCCGTCAGGTAGTGGTTGTTCGGCGCCGGCGCGTTGAGCGCGACGTAGACGATGTCGTCGCGCATCCAGCGTGCGTTCTCCCGATACGGCCGGAACCGTGCGACTTCGCTTTCCCGCGTGATTTGCAGCGCGCCGGGGTCGGGCAGTGCGGAATCGGCGAGCAGCGTCTGCCGCAGGAAGTCGAGCCGCTCGACCGGATCGTAGCCGCCGCCGGCCGCGGTGTTGCAGGTTGCCCAGTCGTCGTGACCGGGAATGAACACGAGCGGCACGCGTGCCGCATCCAGGATCGCGCCGCGCTGCGAATACAGTGCATCGCGGCACGCCTCCTTCGAACCCTTGAGATCGCCCGCATAGACGACGAACGCGAGATTGCGCTCGCGCGCGATCGCATCGAGCAGCCGCTGGGCGGCCGGCTCGTCCGCGGGGGCGTTGATCACGCCCGACACGACCGCGAACGAGTAGGGCGCGGTGCTGCGCTTCGGCGGTGCGGCCAGCGCGGCGGCCTGTGCGAGCGCGAGCACGGCCGCGACGAGCGCGGCGGCGGTGCGAGCCGGCAGGCCGCGCGGGATGCGCTTACGCGTGCCCGTCGGCATCGTGCGACCGGACCAGCGTGCGCAGTTCGTACAGCAGGTCGAGCGCTTCACGCGGCTTGAGATCGTCGGGATCGATGTCGCGCAGTTTTTCGAGCGCTGGGTGCGGCGTGTCGGGCAGCGCCGGCGCGTCCGCGCATTCGAGATCGTCGACGGCCACCGGCGGCGCGCTGAACAGGTCGAGTTGCGGGGTGTGCTGCGACGCCGACTGCTGTTCGAGATAAGCAAGGTGCTTGCGCGCGGCGCGGATCACGGGCGCGGGAACACCTGCGAGTTGTGCGACCTGCAGGCCGTAGCTCTGGTTGGCCGGGCCTTCGTTGACCGCGTGCAGGAACACGATGCCGTGGCCGTGCTCGACGGCCGACAGGTGGACGTTGGCCGCCTGCGGAAATTCGGCCGGCAGTTGCGTCAGCTCGAAGTAGTGCGTCGCGAACAGTGTGTAGCACGCGTTGTGCGCCAGCAGGTGGCGCGCGATGGCCCACGCGAGCGCGAGGCCGTCGAACGTCGACGTGCCGCGGCCGATCTCGTCCATCAGCACGAGGCTTTGCGGCGTCGCGTCGTTGAGGATCGCCGCGGCTTCGGTCATCTCGACCATGAAGGTCGAGCGGCCGCCCGCGAGATCGTCCGCCGCGCCGATGCGCGTGAAGATCCGGTCGATCGGGCCGAAGCAGGCCGACTTGGCCGGCACGTAGCTGCCGACATAAGCCATCAGCGCGATCAACGCAGTCTGCCGCATGAACGTCGATTTACCGCCCATGTTCGGGCCGGTGATCAGCAGCAGCTTGCGCTCGGTGCCGAAGCGGCAGTCGTTCGCGATGAACTGTTCGACCTGCGCTTCGACGACCGGGTGGCGGCCCTGCTCGATTTCGATGCCGATTTCGTCGGTGAAGGCCGGCGCGACCCAGTCGAGCGCGCGGGCGCGTTCGGCGAATGCGGCGAGCAGGTCGAGTTCGGCGAGTGCCGATGCGACACGCTGGCACTCGGGGATGAACGGCAGCAGTGCCTGCAGCACCGTGTCGTACAGCGCGCGTTCGCGCGCCAGTGCGCGTTCCTGTGCGGAAAGCGCCTTGTCCTCGAAAGTCTTCAGTTCGGGCGTGATGTAGCGCTCGGCGTTCTTCAACGTCTGGCGCCGGCGGTAGTCGTCGGGCACCTTGTCGGTCTGGCCGCGCGTGACCTCGATGTAGAAGCCGTGCACCTTGTTGTATTCGACGCGCAGGTTCGCGATGCCGGTGCGCGCGCGCTCGCGCGCTTCGAGATCGATCAGGAACTGCCCGCAGTTCTCCGAGATGTCGCGCAGCTCGTCGAGCTCGGCGTCGTAGCCGCGCGCGATCACGCCGCCGTCGCGGACCATCGCGGCCGGCTCGGGTGCAATCGCACTCGTCAGCAGGTCGAGGCATTCGGCGGGCGGCGCGAGTGCTGAGTCGACGCGGGTGAGTGCGTCCGCGTTCGCGACGATCGCGCTGATGCGATCACGCAGTGCCGGAAGGGCGGCGAACGTGTCGCGCAGGCTCGACAGGTCGCGCGGGCGCGCGGACAACAGTGCGAGGCGCCCGGTGATCCGTTCGACGTCGGCGATCTGGCGCAGCGCGCTGCGCAGCGCATCGAGGCTGGCGTCTGCCGGCGCATCGAGCAGCGCGCCGATCGCCTGCTGGCGCGACTGTGCGGCGACCGACGCACGCGGCGGGTGATGCAGCCAGTGGCGCAGCAGGCGGCTGCCCATCGTCGTGCAGCAGGTGTCGAGCAGCGAATACAGCGTCGGCGACTCGGTGCCGCGCAACGTCTCGGTCAGTTCGAGGTTGCGGCGCGTGGCCGGATCCAGGCCGATGTACTCGGTTTCGTTCTCGACCTTCAGGCTGCGCACGTGCCGCAGCTGCTGGCCCTGCGTGGCTGCTGCGTAGAGCAGCAGCGCGCCGGCCGCGCCGCACGCGCTCGTCAGCGAATGCGCGCCGAACCCGTCGAGGCTCGCGACATCGAGCTGGTCGCACAGGCGCTGCGTGCCCGACGCGATGTCGAAGTGCCATGCCGGCACGCGTTTGCTTGCGCCCGCGCCTGCCGGCAGGGCATCGGTTGCGCCGTCCGGCGTCAGGATCTCTGCCGGCCGGATGCGCTCGAGCGCGGCAGCGAGCTGCTCGGGTTCGATTTCGGCGAGCCGCAGCGCGCCGCTTGCGAGGTTCAGCCACGCGAGGCCGATATTGACCGCGACGCCACGCTTGTTGTGGCCCGTGCACATGGCGAGCAGGTAAACGTCGTTCTTGTCGGACAGCAGCGCTGCATCGGTCAGCGTGCCGGGCGTGACGACGCGCACGACCTTGCGCTCGACGGGGCCCTTCGATGTAGCCGGATCGCCGATCTGCTCGCAGATCGCGACCGATTCGCCCATCTTCACGAGCTTGGCCAGATACTGCTCGACCGCGTGATGCGGTACGCCGGCCATCTTGATCGGCGTACCGGCCGATGCGCCGCGTTGCGTGAGGGTCAGGTCGAGCAGGCGTGCGGCCTTTTCCGCGTCTTCGAAGAACAGCTCGTAGAAGTCGCCCATCCGGTAGAAGACAAGCGTGTCGGGATGGTCGGCCTTGATGCGCAGGTACTGCTGCATCATCGGGGTGTGGCCGGCAAAGGCGTCGGGCGACAGCGTGGTCATAGGTCAGGCATGAAGTTGTTGCTTGGGTTGCACGAGTTTACCAGTGGCCCGACCGGGACTGCTCGAAGTTCACCATCCGGCCAGTTGTCGGAGATCGCGACCGACCGCTGGTGGCCTCGATCCGACACTTGACCTGGCTGCTTGGATTGTCGGCAACCCGAAGCAGGGCGAGCGCGTGCTTGACGTTTATTGACGACAGCAATCGGCATGTCCAGCGCGTCGGCTGCAATCGGCGCGGCCTTCATCTGGTCAACAAGTCGCGTCGTAAGCATCTCGGTGAACGAGGGCTCGACGGCATACGGTGTGCAGCAGGCACGGTGCTGCGAGACAATTCGTCAACGGCCTCGTCGCGGTCGAAATAAGATGGGCGCCCGATCGACGATGCGCGTATGATGGTTTCGTTCGAGCACCCGTTTGCTGTTTGACCGCTCGCCCTCCACCTGCCACCGTGTTGCGTCGCGCATTTCCTCGCTCGCAACGTTTTTGCCCCTTTCACCCCGCCCGTCGCGCCATGCATCAGGTGATGCTGGCGGTATACGCTCGTCCTGCGAGTCGCCGCATTCGAACGCCAGGAGTTCATTATGAGCATGCACATCTACTGTGGATTCGAGATCTATCCACTGATTTACCCGCACGTGCCCGCGTTGGATGGCTGCCCGCACAACTACGATGCCGGCTTCGACGCAGCAGTCAAGATTTGTCTTCGCGGCACCGCCGACACGCTGACGCAGAGCCAGACTTTCAGGCTTCTCGACGACAGCCCGTTCGATTCCGCCGGTGACGCACGTCGTGCGTCACTGCGCTATGCCGAGAGCGTCATTGACGATAATCGCGAAAAACAGGGCTTCTTTTCAAACGTCCTCTAACGCGACTCGCGATGGCAACGTGACTTACCAGCAATTGGGAGGACGAAATGATCGTCGACGAGCTTCTTGATCTGATCCGGCGGTGCAGGATCACTCGGAGCGACGCTGTCCTGCCCGCTGGAATGACCGATTCTGCGCTATGCCATCAACAAGAGCTGCAAATGTTCGCAGCCGTGAGAGCACTTTCAATCGGAGCCGGGTATTCGGAGTTCGAATCCGACGAGATAGCGAGCACCGTCATGACACGGCTCGGCTAGTTTTCCCGTCAAACGTTTTCAAACAGGAGTTACATGACAACCGTCACACTGAAGATCAACGAACCAATCGATGTCGCGCTGCGGCGATTCCGGCGCAGTATTGAGAAGACCGGGTTGATTCGGGAGTTGCGCAGTCGCACCAGCTACGAAAAGCCCACGACGGAGCGCAAGCGGAAAAAGGCCAGTGCCGTTGCAAGGCAGCGCTTACGGGCGAAGCGCATGTTGCCTCCCCGCAAAATGTACTAGATGAACATCGCGCACAACGTGCTGGCCGAGGGGCCCCCTGGCGTCGCCATCTAGATCCCCGGCACGAGGTAGGGCGGCCGGACGACGCAGGCAGCATGCTGGCCGCCGCCTCGCAGCGGCAAGAAGGATGATTGGTCCACCCGTCGCGCCGTGCAGCAAGTCAGGATGAAAATCATAATCAGAAGGCGACAAGCATGAGCTGGTACTGCGATGTGGAACGCGAGTTAGCCCAAATCAGACGATCAATCGGGCTGCTTGAGCAAGCGCAACACGCCTTCATCAACAGATCGACTGTGAACGATCCCGCGTATTGGAGAGTCAAGCTCGACAAGCTTCGCACACAATCCAGGCGAGACAAGGTCCTGGGGCTCCAGGTGGACGAGCTTTGGGCCCGCCTCGAACGCATTCAGGATTCGCGCTGCCGAAAGTAGGAACCTGCTCCTTCACCCGCGTCTTTTTCAGGGTGCACGCGCATTGCAGGGACAGTCCAAGGGGGCATTCGAACTTCGCAGCAACATCGTGATTGGCGCTAACCCAAGCAACACGTTTCGACACCTTCCACTCTCGCCCGAGCAAGACGCGGAAATCCGGCGCTATATAAAGAAGAGGGAGCAGAAGGGCGAACAAAGGGACACCCCTGAGTTGGCGATGATGCTCGGAGACATGCTTTCCCCTCCGCCAAGCGACGATGAAAAGCGAGAGGCTTCCGTTGAAGAAGCGAAACTGGCCTGCGAACATGCTTTGGCTTCGATCGACGAAGCCATGGAATCTGTATCCGCAAGTGAAGAACGACTGCCGCGATGGAGGCCGAGGAAATGAAGCACCCCACGCGGTAACGCATCCATGATGCCCGAAGCTCGAGCCACAGTTGCGCCACCTCCCTTTTGCCTTCAGCCAGATTGAGCGGCCAGCCATCCCTGCGCCCATTGCGTCGCGTACGCAATCGCATCATCGCGCGCATCGAAACCAGCCAGATCGCCGCTGGAATGCACCTCTCTGTCGCGTCCGTCCAGCAGCGTCGTGGTAAGTCTCACATGTGCGATGTACTCTCCATCAGCTTTGCGGGGTGTCGGATCGATTCGGAATCCTGCCGTATCGAAGAGCACTTGCTCCTCCCTGTTCGGTTGTCGCGAGCGGGGCTGCCGCGGAGGCCCCGCGAGCAGAAGCGTCCGCCATCGAGAAGTGCCACGCTCCGACCCGCTTCACCATTCCGCCGTGGTCGCGCGCCACTCGAGTCAATAACGTCATCGGCAAGGCGAACTGTTGGACCTCGTAGCGATGACAATGGAAGAAACAGCTCTGCTCATGAAAATTGACCACCGTTCGATACCCTATTACCTGATCCTTCGCGGTGGCTGGTCGACTTATGTACTAAATGCGGACCGTGTCGTTCTTCGTCGAGAAGCAAGTCCGCTGTTGCGTGCCTTTGCGCGAACTCACGGCGAATTTGCAAGTATTGACGGCGTCGTATGGAACACCTTCTCCGATGCAGAAGGCCTTTCGGTGATCGAGCGACGGGAGACACGGTGCTATGCGCTGGTCAAGGGAACTGAAACCGAGCACCAGTTGCGATTGTTGACGACCCTCTGACGTCAATGCGCGGGCGAGTCTTGTACGGTTTGACGAACGGGCAAGCTGAAGTTCAGTGCGCCCAGCGCTGACCACGCCGCTCAATCGCCGCCACGACAACATTGAGTACGTGACGGGCAACACCCTCATCAGCCATGCCGGCATCAAAATACTGGCGAACGTTCATGATTTTTGACTGATGGGAACCGTCATCGTTATCCACGACGAAAATACTGGCCGTTCCAGCATCAGCCATCAAGACAACGTGGACAGTCTTGCCGCACACGATCGCTTGCATGTTTGAGGAAGCCATCGTGGTGTCCGGGAGAGTCATTGGGGTTTCAAGTATGCTCGCCGACAGTCAGGCAAATTCGCCTATATCCACCACGTTTTCAGGCGATTCATGGGCAATTCGTACTCCGTGAGTGTCTTTGACTTATGCGACTGCCATCTCCGAAGCATTGAATTGACCGGATCGCGATTTCGATGAGCCCTGTGCCATTTCGAGAACTTGTGAACGCTTCGACATTGAAGCGAATGTTTGGCGCATGGTATGCGAGGAAGTGGCCTTCGACTCATGGAGCTATCCATGACGACCGTGTTCCGTGCGGGACAGTGTCGTTGCAGCATGCCGTGACGGGATGGAAGGCTGCGTTCGCGTTGCTCCGAGGGCAGTCCGATTCGATCACGTCGCGCTGCTTCAGTCGGAGTACACGCACTGGATTCCCCTCCCGTCCGCGCCGAAGGATTAGCTGCAGCGTCGCAATGCGAGGTTGCCGGCTACCGCGTAGCTTGCAGCATGGTTTTTACTGTAAAGCCCTGTCTGGCTCGGCGCAGGTACTGCTGCATCATCGGGGTGTGACCGGCAAAGGCGTTGGGCGACAGCATGGTCTATAGGTCACGCATGAAGTTGTTGCTTTGGTTGCCCGAGTTTGCCGGTCGCTTCCATGTGCACGCGCGAAGTTCGCCGTTTGGCCAGGTGCGGACGACGCCCCGCATGTCAGAGCGTGTGTTTGGATCTCGGACGGAGCGCTGCGGCTTCGAACTTCGCTGCGCAGTGCCATCGTGCGATTTCGATCATGGCCACCAGGTCCGCGGCTATCATTCGGCCCTTTTTTCGCCAGGGATACAAGCCGCCCACTACCGCAGACGATTTCGTCCGCCTGGACAGCGCCACGAACGGTGAAACGTTTGGCAGGCCGCGTAATCCAGTTACTCGGCCTTTATATTTACCCAGGCTCTCGGGACTTATACCAATCAACCTCGAAAAACTGAAACTTAGGCAAGTTTCAATCGAGGGAGCGTGCTAGTCTGAACCGGCAATATAAATAAAAACGCAATAAGCTACGGGGCACAAACATGAAGCAGGCCATACAGGATGCGGGGGGCGCGTGCGCGCAAAGTACCCTGGTGCCGCACGTTACAGCGGTTGCGGATGAGTCGGAGCGGATCAACCTGATCGAGCTTTTCGCTCGCGTGTCTTCAGTGACCGTGTTGGGCGTATTTGCTTGTCTGATTTATACGCCGTGGCGATTGGACCCGAGCCGGATCACGTTGATCCTGCTGCTGGTTTCCGCGGTACTGACCGTCGGCATGTCGGCTTTTGCGAAATTGCCGAAACGGCGTGACTGGCATCCCGTCGCGGTGTGCTTTTCTCTGGGCGGTTCGTTCTACTGCCTGACCTATCAGCTGACCGCCAGTACACAACTGATTCCGGAGTGGGCAGGGGGCGCCTGGCAAATTTGCGGGATTGCGTGGCAACTGTTCGCGAAACTGTCGCTCGGGCGCTCGTTCGGTTTGCTGCCAGCCAATCGCGGGGTCGTCTCGACCGGTGCGTACCGGTTCATGCGTCACCCGATCTATGCCGGTTATCTGTTGTCCGAAATCGGTTTCCTGCTTGCAAACTTCAGTACGCGAAACTTGCTCATGATCGGTATCTGGATGCTGTTGCAGATCGGGCGAATCAGCATGGAAGAGCGGGTGCTGTCGGAAGACGCCGATTATCGTGCGTACAAAGCGAAGGTTCGGTACCGGCTAATTCCCGGCGTGTGTTGACGGGAATGCCGAAAGCGCGCCATGGCTGAGCGTCGATGAAGCACATTGGGCGGCGGACATGCAAAGGTCGGCGTACTCAGGTCACGGACCTTCGCACGCCGACTTTGTCCGGCTGGTCAGGACGTGCGTCCCGACGTCATGCTGAGTGCGACCGCTTGCGCGACTTCGATACCGTCGATCGCCGCCGAATAGATGCCGCCCGCATACCCGGCGCCTTCGCCGGCCGGATACAGGCCATCCACATTCATGCTCTGGTAGTCGTCCTTGCGTCGAATCCGGATCGGTGACGAAGTGCGCGTCTCGACACCGGTCAGCACCGCATCGTGCATCGCGAAGCCGGCGATCTTCTTGTCGATCTCGGGCAGGGCTTCGCGGATGGCTTCGATCACGTAATCCGGCAGCGCGGTGCTGAGGTCGGTCGGATTCACGCCAGGCTTGTACGACGGCTCGACGGAACCCAGCGACGTCGACGGCCGGCCTGCGATGAAATCGCCGACCAGCTGGCCCGGCGCGCGGTAATCGCCGCCGCCGAGTTCGAACGCGCGCTCTTCCCATTTGCGCTGGAACGCGATGCCCGCCAGCGGGCCGCCGGGATAGTCGTCCGGCGTGATGCCGACGACGATGCCCGCATTCGCGTTGCGCTCGGCGCGCGAGTACTGGCTCATGCCGTTGGTGACGACGCGGCCCGGCTCGGAGGTCGCTGCGACCACCGTGCCGCCCGGGCACATGCAGAAGCTGTAGACGGCCCGGCCGTTATTGGCGTGGTGAACCACCTTGTAGTCGGCCGCACCGAGCTGCTTGTGGCCCGCGAACTTGCCGAAGCGGCTGCGATCGATCAGCCCCTGCGGATGTTCGATGCGAAAACCCAGCGAGAACGGCTTGGCTTCGACATAGACGCCGCGATCGTGCAGCATCTGGAAGGTGTCGCGCGCGCTGTGGCCCACGGCCAGCACCACGTGGTCGCACCGCAGCGTCTCCCCGTTCGAGAGCGTCAGCGAGCGCACCTTGCCCTGATCGATCTCGATGTCGTCGACCCGCGTTTCGAAACGCACTTCACCACCCAGTTCGTGGATGGACGCACGCATTTTTTCCACCATGCTGACGAGGCGGAACGTGCCGATGTGCGGCCGGCTCAGATACAGGATGTCTTCCGGTGCACCGGCCTTGACGAATTCGTCCAGCACCTTGCGGCCATAGTGGTTGGGATCCTTGATCTGGCTGTACAGCTTGCCGTCGGAAAACGTCCCGGCCCCGCCTTCGCCGAACTGCACGTTGGATTCGGGGTTGAGCACGCTCTTGCGCCACAGGCCGAAGGTGTCCTTGGTGCGCTCGCGCACGGCCTTGCCGCGTTCGAGGATGATGGGGCGAAAACCCATTTGCGCGAGGATCAGCCCCGCGAACAGGCCGCACGGCCCCATGCCGATCACGACCGGGCGCAGGAAATCGGTGTGCTCGGGCGCCTTCGTGACGAAGTGGTACGCCATGTCGGGCGTCACGCCGCAATGCGGTTTGCCGGCCATGCGCTCGAGCGCGGCCGCTTCGTCCTTGACCTCGAGATCGACGATATACGTGAGCTTGATGTCCGAACGCTTGCGCGCATCGTGCGCGCGGCGGAACACGGTGTAACGGAGGAGCTCGTCCGCCGCCACGCCAAGCTCGGCGAGGCGCGCGCGAATGGCGGCCTCGAGTGCGCTTTCGGGGTGGTCGAGGGGGAGTTTAATTTCGCTTAGCCGTAACATGGGGACTCGGATGCGATTGCCACGGCGTCGTGGCGATGTTGATACAGGTGGGGCCGGTATGTCGGCGGCGGCGTTGTTCGTCGCGCGGGCCTGCCGGACGCAAACCATTCATTGTCATTGCGGGAAAAGCAGGGCGAGCAGCAGTACGCCGACCCGCCCGGACAACTCAGGCAACTTCAGGATAGGCGCACGAAGCGCCCCTTGTGCACGGAAGATTGTCGCGCCTCCCGGGTAATCGGGAGGCGAACGGCGCGCGATCGTGACGATGCCCGCGAGCGGTTTGCGCAAAAGCCGCGCCATGCGGGCGCGGCTCGGGCTTTTACTCCGCTGCCGGGTGGACTCGGCTGTAACGATTCAGGATCGGGATCATCTGCGCGTAGATCTTCGGGTTCGCAGCGACGATTTCATGGCGATGCAGGAAATCGGCGTCGCCCGTGTAGTTGCCGACGAGGCCGCCGGCCTCGGTGATCAGCAGGCTGCCCGCTGCCATGTCCCACACGTTGATGCCTTGCTCGAAGAACGCGTCGAGGCGGCCGGCCGCGACGTTCGCGAGATCGAGCGCGGCCGCGCCCGGACGGCGCAGGCCCGTGCAGGCCTGCGTCATTTCGGTGAAGAGGCGCGCGTATGCATCGAGGCCGTCCTTTTCGCGGAACGGGAAGCCCGTGCCGACCAGTGCGTCCGACAGGCGGTCGCGGCGGCCGACGCGGATGCGGCGGTCGTTCAGGTACGCACCGCGGCCGCGGGTGGCCGTGAACAGGTCGTTCTTGTTCGGGTCGTAGACGACAGCCTGCGTAACGACGCCCTTGTGCTCGAGCGCAATCGACACGCAGTAGTACGGGAAGCCGTGGATGAAATTGGTCGTGCCGTCGAGCGGATCGATGATCCACTTGAATTCGGATTCGTTCTCCGATTCGCCCGATTCTTCGGCGAGGATCGCGTGGTCGGGGTAGGCGGTCTTCAGCGTCTCGATGATCGCGTCTTCGGCGGCCTTGTCCACTTCGGTGACGAAGTCGTTCTGCTGCTTCTTGCGGATCTCGATCAGGTCGAGATCGAGGGACGCGCGATTGATGATCTGTCCGGCGCGGCGCGCAGCCTTGACAGCAATGTTGAGCATGGGATGCATGAGCCTGGATCCTGTAGCCGGCGGCACGGGCCGCCACGAAGTGGAACAACCGCCCGGCACGGCGCAAGCGTGGCAGGCGAGGTGAGACGCGAATTGACAAAGAACGGGGTACGACCCGCGCCGCACGGTGTGCGACGCGTAAAGGCATGATTTTACCCGATTTTTGGCGGTTTCAGGCGACCGGAGTACGGGGAAACCCCCACTATCCGTCCGGACGAGTGGGTTTGCTGCGGCGATGGCGATACCATACTGCCATTCTGATGAACCGAGTCGTATCGTAGTGGAAACCCCGCAGATCACCGCCGCGCCGTCCGAGCCGGGCGCGGCCTCGTCCCGGCCGCCGTCCGGCGGCTTCACGTCTACCCGTTTCGTGCTCGTCGAGCCGAGCCATCCCGGCAATGTCGGGGCAGCCGCCCGCGCGCTGAAGACGATGGGCTTCTCGCGTCTCGTGCTGGTCGCGCCGCGTGTGCCGCACGTCCAGAGCGATCCCGAGGCGATCGCGATGGCCAGCGGCGCGGACGACGTCCTCGCGTCAGCGCATGTCGTGCCGACGCTCGGCGACGCGTTGTCCGGCGTTCACTGGTCGATCGCGCTGACCGCGCGCACGCGCGAATACGGGCCGCCGCGTCTCGCACCGCGTGCGGCCGCCACGCAGGCGTGCGCACAGGTCGGCACGGGCGACATCGCGCTCGTGTTCGGCAACGAGCGTACAGGCCTCGCGAACGAGGACGTCGAGCAGTGCAGCGCGCTGGCGCACATCCCGGCGAACCCGGCCTACAGTTCGCTGAATCTCGCGCAGGCCGTGCAGGTGCTCGCGTACGAGCTGCGCGTCGCGTTTCTCGAGCAGGCGAGCGAGCCGTTGGTGCAACCGTCGGCCGAAGTCGGCACGCTTGCGCAGAGCGACGAAATCGAGCGGATGTACGTGCACCTCGAGAACGCGCTGATCGCGCTCGATTTCCTCGATCCGCGCAACCCGAAGAAGCTGATGCCGCGGTTGCGGCGCCTGTTCGCGCGCACGGGCCTCGAGCGCGAGGAGGTCAACATCCTGCGTGGCGTCGCGAAGCACATCCTGCTGAAATCGGGCAAGCCGGGCGACGACGCGTAATCGGCCGACGCACGGGCGGCAGGACGACTCGGCGCGCGGGGCCATCTCCCTGCCGGGCAGGTACGACGTCGGCCGTCGGAAGCACCGGGCCAGATCGCCCGGCCTGGTCGGCCATCCCGCAAACCCGGCGCCAGCAAGCGTTCCGCCCGAATACCCGCGCCGGCTGCGGGGTGAACGCGCGGGCTTGTGCGGCCGTGCGCGACTCGCCCTACAATCGCCGGACGTCATAAGCAAATTACCCGGCGCGATAACGGCCGGGCATTGCCGGCGATGCGCGCCGGCCTTTTCCCAGACCACATCATGTTCACGAGACTGCGCGAAGACGTCGCAACGATTCGCGAGCGGGATCCCGCCGCTCGCAGTGCGTGGGAAGTGCTGACCTGTTATCCGGGGCTGCATGCGCTCGTGCTGCATCGTTTCGCGCACGCATGCTGGCGCGTGAAGCGCTACTGGCTCGCGCGTTTCGCGTCACAGGCCGGCCGGTTCCTGACGGGCATCGAAATCCACCCCGGCGCGACGATCGGCCGGCGCGTGTTCATCGACCACGGCATGGGTGTCGTGATCGGCGAGACGGCGATCATCGGCGACGACTGCACGATCTATCAGGGCGTGACGCTGGGCGGCACGTCGCTTACGCGCGGCGCGAAGCGCCACCCGACGCTCGAAGCCGGCGTGATCGTCGGCGCGGGCGCGAAGGTGCTCGGTGGTTTCACGGTCGGGGCGGGGGCGAAGATCGGCTCGAACGCGGTCGTCGTGAAGCCGGTGCCGGCAGGCGGCACGGCGGTCGGCAATCCGGCACGCATCGTGATGCCCGCGCAGCCGAAGCCGCAGCCCGAGCGCGCGGCATTCTGCGCGTACGGGATCACGCCGAACGCCGACGATCCGATGTCGCTCGCGATCCACGGCCTGATCGATCACGCGGCGAAGGAAAGCCGTCGTGTCGACGAGATCGTCGCGGCGCTCGAACAGCTCGGTACGCATCTGGAAACGTTGCAGGGCGCCGATGCGGCGCGCCTCGACCTGCGCAGGCTATCGGCGGTTCTGGAAGGAAAGACGGTCGAACGCCAGATGTAACGAACGCGATGCGTGCCGACGGCGGCCGGTCAGCGCGACGGCGGCGTCAGTCGAGCGGCATCGCGTGGATGCCTTCCGCGTCGACGCGCAGGTAGCCGCCGCGCGGCGCGCCGTGATCGAGATCCCAGTCGGGCAGCACCCAGCGGATGCCGCCCGGTTCCAGGTGGCGCGCGGGGCGATGCGTGTGGCCGTGAATGATCACGCTCGCGCGGCTCTTCCGGAACAGGGCGGCCACGCCTTCACGCGTGACATCGTAGATGGCCGAAGCAGGGCGCATCCGGCCCGCTTCGCTGTTCGAGCGTATGCGCTGCGCGAGCGCGCGGCGCCAACGGAACGGCCACGCGAGAAACAGCCATTGCGCGACGCGGTTGCGCGCGAAGCGGCGGAACACCTGGTAGCCGCGGTCGGCCGTGCATTGCGCGTCGCCGTGCGCGAGCACGATGCGCTGGCCGAACGCCATGATCAGCGACGGGTCGGGCAGCAGCATTGCGCCGGCTGCCTTCATGAAGCGACGGCCGAGCAGGAAATCGCGATTGCCGTGCATCACGTAGAGCGCGATCCCGCGCTCGGAGAACGTGTGCATCAGCGCGGCCATGCGGGCCGCGAACGGATCGTCGTCGAGGATGTCGTCGCCGATCCAGTATTCGAAAAGATCACCGAGGATGAACACCGAGTCGGCGCTGTCGGCGGTGTATTTCACGAAATGCTCGAACGCGGCGACCGTCTTCGGAATCGCTTCGCTCAGATGCAGATCGGAGAGAAACAGGAACGGGCGTGCGGCTTGCGCGTACTCGCGCTCGCCCGGCACGCCCGCGGAGACGCTTCGCGGCGGACTCTCCTGCAACATCGAAGTGTCTCCGTAACCGTGCGTCAGACCACGACGGCCTTTTCGATCACGACGTCGTCGGCCGGCACGTCCTGGTGGAACCCAGCATTGCCCGTCTTGACACCCTTGATCTTGTCGACCACGTCCTGGCCTTCGACGACCTTGCCGAACACCGCGTAGCCCCAGCCTTGCGGCGTCGGCGACGAGTGGTTCAGGAAGTCGTTGTCGTTCACGTTGATGAAGAACTGGGCGGTGGCCGAGTGCGGATCGTTCGTGCGCGCCATCGCGACCGTGTAGTTGTCGTTCTTCAGGCCGTTGTTCGCCTCGTTGTCGATCGGCGCGTCGGTCGGCTTCTGCTTCAGGCCCGGCTCGAAGCCGCCGCCCTGGATCATGAAGCCGTTGATCACGCGATGGAACACGGTGCCGTCGTAGTGGCCCTTCTTCACGTAGTTCAGGAAGTTCTCGACCGACTTCGGTGCCTTTTCGGCGTCGAGCTCGAGCTTGATCACGCCGTGGTTCGTATGCAGTTCAACCATGATGAATTCCTTCGGTGAGGCGGTTTAAATGGCACGCGGCCGGTCGTGCGACGCGGCCGCGTGAGTCGCCGGACGTGCCGGCAGGTTCTTACTTCGAGACGATGCTGGCCGATTCGATCACGATCGGCTGCGCGGGCACGTCCTGCATCGGGCCGCGCGAGGTCGTCGCGACGCCTTCGATCTTCTTCACGACGTCGAGGCCCGACACGACCTTGCCGAACACCGCATAACCGTTGCCGTCCGGGTTCGGGTAGTCGAGGCCGCTGTTGTCGACCGTGTTGATGAAGAACTGCGCGGTGGCCGAGTTCGGGTCGCTCGTACGCGCCATCGCGATCGTGCCCGTCAGGTTCTTCAGACCATTGCGGCTTTCCAGCGGGATCGGCGCGCGGGTCGGCTTCTCCTCGAAGTTGGTCTTGTAGCCGCCGCCCTGGATCATGAAGCCCTTGATCACGCGATGGAAGATCGTGCCGTTGTACTGGCCGGCCTTCACGTAATCGAGGAAGTTGGCCACCGACTTCGGCGCCTTCTCCGGGTAGAGCTCGACGCGGATGTCGCCCTGCGAGGTCTTCAGCTGCACGACGGGGTGCGCGGTAGCCGATTGTGCGAACGCAGGTGCGGTCGCGGTCGCGAGAAGGGCGGCGCCGCCAAGCGCCAGCAACAGACGTTTCATTGCGATCCTCAGGTTGGGAGGGAAAGAAGGCCGCGCCGCTTATTGCGACGGCGCGACGTACGGCGCCGCCAGTGCGCCCGACGGACCGCTGAACTGGAACGTCGGCGACATCGGCAGCGTGGTGGTGCTCACGTTCGAGGCCGCGCGGTTGGTGTAATCGCGCGTGGCCGGTGCGGCCGCGCGGGCGTTCGGCGCGGCCTTCGGCGGCGACACGATCTTCTGGAGATCGGCCAGGCGCTGGGCGGTCGCGCCGCTCGTGCGGCCGAGCGATTGCGCACGCTTGTACGATTCGGCCGCGAGGCGCAGGTAAAGGTCGCCGAGATTCTCGTACGCGAGGGAGTAGCTCGGGTTCGATTGGGTCGCCGTGACGAGCGCGGTGCGCGCTTCGTCGTATCGGCCATGCTTCGCGTAAAGCGCCGCAAGGTTGTTGTACGGCTCGGGCAGCTCGGGGTACGCCTGCGTGATCGCGACGAACTGCTGGATCGCGTCGTCGTCGCGGTTCAGGCGGGCCAGCACGGTGCCGCGCTTGAACTGCGCTTGCACGTCGTGCGGGTTCGACGCGATGCGCGCGTCGAGCTGCGCGAGCGCCTGCTTCCACTGCTTG
Source organism: Burkholderia sp. D-99 (assembly GCF_011605345.1). GTDB lineage: Bacteria > Pseudomonadota > Gammaproteobacteria > Burkholderiales > Burkholderiaceae > Burkholderia. Next base: position 179,536 of record NZ_JAAOXM010000006.1, on the reverse strand, counting down.
CCGGCGATCGACGTGTCGATTTCGGGGGTGCCGTCGGCGGTGGCCGGGGCCTTCTGCGCATGCGCCGCGGGGGCCGCGAACAGCGTCAGCGCGACGCCCATGACGGTGGTCGCAACGAGGGTCGCAGCGCTCGGCGCGCGGCCGCGATGAGGTTTCATAGGCGTAAATCGGAATGTTATACTCCGAGCCATTCTAACAAAACGTCTGCGCGTTCCGGCGAGCCGCAGGCAGTCTTTCTTAGCCTCTCGTGGCCGTCACCGCTGTGCTTGCAGCCTGACCGCCCCATGTGATAGCGAGGACGCTCGGCCTGGTGCCGCAGCAGATGGTCCGTCCGTTTCGCATGCTGGGCGAGCTTCGCCAGGGCGGTTTCCTTCGGCTCACGGTTCATCTCTATGGAATCACTGCGCATCTACAACACGCTCGCGCGTGACAAGCAAGTTTTCGTGCCGCGCCAGTCCGGCGAAGTGCGGATGTACGTATGCGGAATCACCGTCTACGACTATTGTCACGTGGGCCACGCGCGCATGCTGGTCGTGTTCGACCTCGTCCAGCGCTGGTTGCGTGCGATCGGTTACCGGGTCACGTATGTGCGCAACATCACCGACATCGACGACAAGATCATCCGCCGCGCAGTCGAGAACGGCGAGACGATCAAGTCGCTGACCGACCGGTTCATCGGCGCGATGCACGACGATGAAAGCGCGCTCGGCATCCAGCGGCCCGACATCGAGCCGCGCGCGACCGCGTTCATTCCGCAGATGCTCGGCATGATCGAGACGCTCGAGACGAACGGCTACGCGTACCAGGCGGCCGACGGCGACGTCAATTACTCGGTGCGCAAGTTCGCGAACTACGGGAAGCTGTCGGGCAAGTCGCTCGACGATCTTCGCGCGGGCGAGCGCGTTGCCGCGAACGACGCGAAGGAAGATCCGCTCGACTTCGTGCTGTGGAAACGGGCGAAGCCGGAAGATCCGGAAGGCGCGTCGTGGGCGTCCAGGTACGGGATGGGCCGCCCGGGCTGGCACATCGAGTGCTCGGCGATGGGCTGCACGCTGCTCGGCGAGCATTTCGACATCCACGGCGGCGGGCAGGATCTGCAATTCCCGCACCACGAGAACGAGATCGCGCAGAGCGAAGGCGCGACCGGCCAGACGTTCGTCAATTACTGGATGCACAACGGTTTCGTGCAGGTCGACAACGAGAAGATGTCGAAATCGCTCGGCAACTTCTTCACGATCCGCGAAGTGCTGGAGCGCTACGACGCGGAAGTCATGCGCTTCTTCATCGTACGCACGCACTACCGTTCGCCGCTCAATTACAGCGACGTGCATCTCGACGATGCGCGCGCGTCGCTCACGCGCCTCTACACCGCGCTGAAGGATGTCGAGGCCGACATGCTCGCGCTCGACTGGAACGAGCCGCATGCACAGCGTTTCGCGGCCGCGATGAACGACGACTTCAATACGCCGGTCGCGGTGGCAACGTTGTTCGAGCTGGCGGGCGAGGTGAATCGCACGCGCGACGCATCGCTCGCGCGGCAACTGAAACAGCTGGCGGGCCTGCTCGGCCTGCTGGGCCGCGAACCGCGCGCGTTCCTGCAGCAGGCGTCGGGCACCGCGCAGGCGGGCGGGCTCGCCCCCGACGAGATCGAAGCGAAGATCGCCGCGCGCGTCGCGGCGAAGCAAGCGAAGGACTATGCCGAAGCGGACCGGATCCGGGCAGAACTGCTCGAGACCGGTATCGCACTTGAAGACAAACCGGGCGGATCGACCGAATGGCGTCGCGTATGAGCGCGGTGCGTTCCACTGACCGATCCGTCAGGTAGGAGGCAAGATGGCAACGGCTAGAAAAGCGCCGGTCAGGCGCGCGACCCCGGTCGCCGCGCGTCCGGCAGCCAAGCGCGTGCCGCCGGCGAAGACGGACGCGACGCGCGCCGTGCCGAACGGCGCGCTCAACGGTCATGCGCAGCCGGCGGCCGTGCAGCCGGCCGCCGACGCGGCCCGCAAGGCACGTGCGTCCGAAGCGGACGGCGAGGAGGTCGTCGTGCGTCCTGCTTACTGGGATAAAGCATGCGCCGACCTCGTCAAGCGCGACCGGATCCTGAAGAAACTGATTCCAAAGTTCGGTCCCGCGCATCTCGTGAAGCGCGGCGACCCGTTCGTCACGCTCGCGCGCTCGGTCGTCGGCCAGCAGATCTCGGTGCCGTCCGCGCAGTCGCTGTGGGCACGCATCGGGGATGCCTGTCCGAAACTCGCGCCGCAGCCGGTCATCCGGCTCGGCGCGGACAAGCTGATCGCGTGCGGGCTGTCGAAGCGCAAGACGGAATACATCCTCGATCTCGCGCAGCATTTCGTGTCGGGCGCGCTGCACGTCGACAAATGGACGTCGATGGACGACGAGGACGTGATCGCGGAACTCACGCAGATCCGCGGCATCAGCCGCTGGACGGCCGAGATGTTCCTGATCTTCAACCTGTCGCGGCCGGATGTCCTGCCGCTCGACGACCCGGGCCTGATCCGCGCGATCAGCGTCAATTACTTCAGCGGGGAACCCGTCACGCGCAGCGAGGCGCGCGAGGTCGCGGCCAACTGGGAGCCGTGGCGCACCGTTGCGACCTGGTACATGTGGCGCAGCCTCGATGCGCCCGACGCCGACGCCTGAGCGGCGGCTATCGGGTTTTAAACATCAATAGTTGAGAGTCGGTTTTGAGCGTCGCCCGCGCGGGTAGAATACGCGCTGCCGCAAGACCCAAGGATTCGAACACATGAAGACCACGTTTCTGGATTTCGAACAGCCGATCGCCGAACTCGAGGCCAAGATCGAAGAGCTGCGATTCGTGCAGGACGACTCGGCTGTCGACATTTCGGAAGAAATCGAGCGGCTGTCGAAGAAAAGCCAGCAACTGACGAAAGACCTCTACGCGAACCTGTCGCCGTGGCAGGTTTCGCAGATCGCGCGGCATCCGCAGCGTCCGTACACGCTCGATTACGTTGCGGAACTGTTTACCGATTTTCACGAGTTGCATGGCGACCGTGCATTCGCGGACGACCTGTCGATCGTCGGCGGTCTCGCGCGCTTCGGCGGCCATCCGTGCATGGTGATCGGTCACCAGAAGGGCCGCGACACGAAGGAACGCGCCGCGCGCAACTTCGGGATGCCGCGTCCGGAAGGCTATCGCAAGGCCGAACGCCTGATGCGTCTCGCCGAAAAATTCGGGCTGCCGATCTTCACGTTCGTCGACACGCCGGGCGCGTACCCGGGCATCGGCGCGGAAGAGCGTGGCCAGTCGGAAGCGATCGGCCGCAACCTGTACGTGATGGCCGAGCTGAAGACGCCGATCATCACGACGGTGATCGGCGAGGGCGGTTCGGGCGGCGCGCTGGCGATCGCCGTGGCCGACACCGTGATGATGCTGCAGTTCTCGACCTACTCGGTGATCTCGCCGGAAGGCTGCGCGTCGATTCTGTGGAAGAGCGCCGCGAAGGCCCCGGAAGCCGCGGAAGCGCTGGGCCTGACCGCGCACCGCCTGAAGGCGCTCGGCCTGATCGACAAGATCATCAACGAGCCGCTCGGCGGCGCGCATCGCGATCCGAAGGGCATGGCTGCGCTGCTGCGCCGTGCGCTCGCCGATTCGCTGCGCCAGTTCCAGGGCATGAGCATCGATGCGCTGCGCGAGCGCCGCTTCGAACGCCTGATGGCCTACGGCAAGTTCAAGGAAACGACGCCGGGCGCATGACCGGCCGCGTGCTCAATACGCGCGCCGCTGCGCGCGCGTTCCTCTCGTGATCCCACCGACCGAATTCTCCGCCGACCGCGTCGTCCTCGACGCGGTCGGCGTTGCGCTTTCCGGCATGCCGCCCGATGCGCGCATTGCGATCGCCTATAGCGGCGGCCTCGACTCGACGGTGCTGCTCGACGCGGCCGTGCGTGTCGCGGGCGCGTCGCGTTGCGTCGCGCTGCACGTGCATCACGGGCTGAGTGCGAACGCCGACGCGTGGGTTGCGCATGCCGAGGCGAGCGCGACCGGGCTCGGCGTCGCATTCGAATCGATGCGCGTCGACGTGCCGCGCGACAGCGGCCTCGGCGTCGAGGCGACGGCGCGCGAGCGGCGCTATGCGGCGCTCGACGAGATGTGCGAACACCACGGCGCGACCGCGCTGTGGCTCGCGCAGCATGCGGACGACCAGGCCGAAACCGTGTTGCTGCAATTGTTGCGCGGCGCGGGGATCGCCGGGCTTGCCGCGATGGCGCCGCGTTACCGTCCTGACGGCGTGAGCGTCGAGCGCGTGCGCCCGCTGCTGCGACTGTTGCGCGCGCAACTCGAGCGCTATGCGGAGCAGCACGACCTGGCATGGATCGATGACGAATCGAACGGCGACACGCGCTATGCGCGCAATGCGCTGCGCATCGATGTGCTGCCGGCGCTGGCCGTGCATTTTCCGGGTTTTCGTGACGCGCTGGGCCGCGCGGCCCAGCATGCTGCCGCCGCCCAGCGGCTGCTCGACGACCTGGCCGAACTCGACTTCGCCGTTGCCGCGCGCGATGACGGGCACGCGCTGTCGCGCGATGCACTGGTCGCGTTCGACGATACGCGCGGCGCGAACCTGCTGCGCTTCTGGATGCGCCGGCTCGGTTTGCCGGGCGCGTCAGCCGCCCGGCTCGCCAACATGATGCGGCAGCTGCGAGCCGCACACGACGCCCATGCGTTGCGCGTCGATCACGCGGGGCAATGCCTGCGGCTTTATCGCGATGTCATCTACTGGGAAGCGGGCGACAGCAGCGAACCGGCCGATGACGGCACCGGGACACCGCATCCGGAATCGGTGCTCGCGTGGGACGGGCAGGAAGTCTGGCACCTGCCGGGATGGCGCGGTACGTTCGTGTTCGTGCCGGCCGACGCGGGAGGCGCCGATGCGGTGCCGGAGGCGCTGCTGCGCGGCGCGCGGCTGGCGGTGCGCGCCCGTGCGGGCGGCGAGCGGATGCGTACGTCGCCGGGCGGGCCGGGCCGCACACTGAAGAACCTGTTCCAGGAGCGCGGCGTGCCGGCTTGGCAGCGCGACGTGCCGCTGCTGTTCGCCGGCGACCGGCTGATCTATGTGCCGCGCCTCGGCGTGAACCGCGATGTCGGCTTGTCCGGGGGCGGGGCGTCAGATGACGGCGCGTGGCGCCGGATCGAGTGGCGTCCGGACCTGCAGATCGCTTGATGGCGACAGGCCGTTGGCGGCGCGACAGCGCGCGCATTTTCACTATTTGGTAAACAGCGCCGGAACGGCCCTGGACGCGGCGAGCGGCTTGTCAAGCGGGCCTCTATCGGGTACGCTCGGTCGTTTGCTCGGCTCGATTTTTGAGCGATTTGTGCAGGTTTTCCGCGTGACGTACCCGGTTTGCGCGGCCTGATCGGCCTTCCGGGCAAAATCCGTCACGCTTGCGCGTTGCGTCCCAGCCGTCCCCCTCGTCGTCCGTCCACAGCCACAAGCCGCGTGACCGAACGGCTACGCGGCCTGTCCAGCGCGCCCGTGCGGTTTCTCCTCCAGTTCAGAACGACAATGGCACTCATCGTACACAAATACGGCGGCACTTCGATGGGCTCGGTCGAGCGCATCAAGAACGTCGCGAAACGCGTCGCAAAATGGCATCAGGCCGGGCACCAGATGGTGGTCGTGCCTTCGGCGATGTCCGGCGAAACCAACCGTCTGCTCGGTCTCGCGAAAGAGATTTCGAGCCAGCCGAGCCCGCGCGAGCTCGACATGATCGCGTCGACCGGCGAGCAGGTCAGCGTCGGCCTGCTGTCGATCGCGTTGCAGGAAATCGGCGTCGAGGCCGTGAGCTACGCGGGCTGGCAAGTGCCGATCAAGACCGACAGCGCGTTCACGAAAGCGCGCATTCACTCGATCGACGACGAGCGCGTGAAGGCCGATCTGAATGCAGGCAAGGTCGTGATCATCACGGGTTTCCAGGGCGTCGATCCGGACGGTCACATCACGACGCTGGGCCGTGGCGGCTCGGATACGTCGGCGGTGGCGGTCGCGGCTGCGCTGGGTGCCGAAGAGTGCCTGATTTACACGGACGTCGACGGCGTTTACACGACCGATCCGCGCGTCGTCGAAGAGGCGCGACGCCTCGATCGCGTGACGTTCGAGGAAATGCTGGAAATGGCCAGCCTCGGCTCGAAGGTCCTGCAGATCCGCTCGGTCGAATTCGCCGGCAAATTCCAGGTGAAGACGCGCGTGCTGTCGAGCCTGACCGATCCGCTGATTGCGCTCGACGAAGAAATGCGCTCGGGCACCCTGATTACTTTTGAAGAAGACGAGACCATGGAAAAGGCAGTCATTTCCGGCATCGCGTTCCAGCGCGACGAAGCACGCATTGCGGTGATGGGCGTGCCCGACAAGCCGGGCATCGCGTATCAGATCCTCGGCCCGGTCGCGGATGCGAACGTCGACGTCGACATGATCATCCAGAACCAGAGCGTCCAGGGCAAGACCGACTTCACGTTCACGGTCGGCCGTGGCGACTACCAGAAGGCGATGGACATCCTCACCAACCAGGTGAAGGGCCATGTGAGTGCCGAGCAGGTGCAGGGCGACCCGAAGGTGTCGAAGGTGTCGGTGGTCGGCGTCGGCATGCGTTCGCACGTGGGCGTCGCGAGCAAGATGTTCCGCACGCTGTCGGAAGAGGGCATCAACATCCAGATGATCTCGACGTCCGAAATCAAGATTTCGGTGCTGATCGACGAGAAATACATGGAGCTGGCCGTCCGCGCGCTGCACAAGGCATTCGAACTCGACCAGGCATCGTGAATTTTTCGTGATGCATTGAAGAAAATGCATCACGGAAATTGACGTGCGGTTCGAAACCCTATATTATTTCGTTCTCGTCGCACTGCCTCCCTGGTGCGAGCGAAAGTTTGGGAGACGTGGCCGAGAGGTCGAAGGCACTCCCCTGCTAAGGGAGCATCTGGGCCAAAACCTGGATCGAGGGTTCGAATCCCTCCGTCTCCGCCAAAAGCGGTGACAAAGCCCCGCAAGTTCTCGGACTTGCGGGGCTTTTTCTTTTTCCGGCCCGTCGAGCGCTGGACGCGTGATGCGGCTGGATCTCATCCGCGGGCGGATTCGGGCGGGGCAGGCACTGATTCAGTGAGTGTTCGGCTCGAGCGGCGATAGTGCGCTATAGGTCGCGTATCGTCCGGCGCGATTCGAGGTGATGCTCTTCACAAGCCTGCGTTCCGTTCCGGCTGTCTTCCCTCATCGACCCGTCGACCGACTTGTCGGCAACCCACACTCGTTACACGCGGCTGCGCGGCTACCGTCATGCGACGGTCGAGGGCATACACGGTTGCTGCGAGCGTCCGCATATCCTGCGCAAGTACCACGCGATCGTCGCGCAGCTCGTCGCGATGGAGCAGGGCGCATTGCTGCTCTTGCTCGAACCGTGCTCCGTAGCGCTCGACCCGCACGCGCTGCAGGATGTCGTGCATGGCCACGGTGCGATTCTCACGATGCAGACGTTGAGGCTGGCACTGACGGCCGTAGCGGCATGATCGACACGCGCCATATCGTCGATGCGATGACGCACGCGTCCTCGCCGGTTGATGCCACGGGTGGCGGCCGCTTTGTCCATGTTCCCGCGCAACCCATCCCCTGTTGCGCGGTGACGATGCGCATATGAGACCGCCTGAGCCACCAGCGATCTCGGTCGGGAGCATGAGGGGCGAGGGCGGCGCGGCCATTCGCTCGATCCGCGTCGAGCAAAGCTCAACGAAATATAAATGAAAGTATTGTTGTAAGGATTTGGGGCGATGTGGGGGCTGTCTTGCAAGGCACCAATAAGCTCGTTCCGACCCTCAGAAACGGCAGACAGACGTCAAAAATGCGGCGCCGCGTCGATTTTCGCGACCTGTCCCATCGGGCAATACAAAAAATTACCAATAAAAATCAGTTGGATAGAGCGATTGATGAAATTGATGCTCTGCTGCGATGCAGAAAATAATCAATCGCCTTATGCTGGTTAACCCGATTGCGTTTGAGCGGCATCAAGCTTTCCCGTGATGCCGCTTTACATTTTGCCAACATTGGCGATTCACGAAATCTATCTGTCGATTTGATTTCGTTCCTTTCGTCTCGCCTGTCCCCGATGCAGTGCGCGACTTCATCAAGGCCTTGTTGACATGCATGATTTCCCCTTCCTGAGCCTGGCCATCTGGGCTCCGATCCTGTTCGGCGCATGCCTGTTGCGCGCCGGTTCCGACCATCATCCACGTCGAACGCGGCTGATCGCGCTCGTCGGTGCGCTGGTGGGGCTTGCGGCGGTCGTTCCGTTGGTCGCCGGTTTCGATGCGCACTCGGCTGCGATGCAGTTCGTCGAAAGCCGCAACTGGCTGGCAGCATTCAATTCCGGGTGGCGGGTCGGCATCGACGGCGCGTCGCTGTGGCTCGTCGTGCTGACCGCGTTCACGACGCTCGTGGTGGTGGTGGCATCGTGGGAGTCGATCACAGTGCGCGTCGCGCAGTATTACGCGTCGTTCCTGATCCTGTCGGGGCTGATGGTCGGTGTGTTCGTCGCACAGGACGGGCTGCTGTTCTTCATCTTCTTCGAGGCGACGCTGATCCCGCTTTACCTGCTGATCGGCACGTGGGGGCGCGAGCGTCGCGTGTACGCGGCGGTGAAGTTCTTCTTCATCTCGTTCGCCGGTTCGCTGTTGCTGCTGATGGCGATGCTGTACCTGTACGCGCAATCGCATACGTTCGACATGGCCGTGTGGCGCACGCTGCAGCTCGGCTTCGCGCCGCAGTTGCTGGTGTTCCTCGGCTTCTTTGCCGCATTCGCGGTCAAGGTGCCGATGTGGCCGGTCCACACGTGGCTGAGCGACGTTTACACCGACGGCCCGACGGGCGCGGCGCTGATGCTCGCGATGCTCAAGCTCGGCGGCTACGGGTTCCTGCGCTTCGCGCTGCCGGTCACGCCCGACGCGAGCCACTTCTTCGCGCCGGCCGTGATCGCGCTGTCGCTGTTCGCGATCGTCTATGCGAGCCTGATCGCGCTCGCCCAGACCGATCTCGGCAAGCTGCTCGCGTATTCGACGGTCGCGCACATGGGGATCGTCACGCTCGGGCTGTTCCTGTTCAACCGGATCGGTGTCGAAGGCGCGATCGTGCAGCTCGTGTCGTACGGCTTCGTCGCGGGCGCGATGCTGTTGTGCGTGAACGTGCTCGTCGATCGCACGAAGCAGCGCGAGATTGCCGCGTACGGCGGCGTCGCGGGCGTGATGCCGCGTTTCGCGACCTTCACGGTGCTGTTCGCGATGGCCAACATCGGCCTGCCGGGCACGTCGGGCTTCGTCGGCGAGTTCATGGTCATCATGGGCGCGATCCGCTTCAACTTCTGGATCGGCGCGATCGCGGCACTGACGCTGATCCTCAGCGCGTCGTACACGCTGTGGATGCTCAAGCGCGTCGTGTTCGGCAAGGTCGCGAGCCAGGGGATCGCGAAGCTCGCCGACCTGAACCGTCGCGAGATCGTGATGTTCGCGTCGCTCGCACTGGTCGTGCTGGCAGTCGGCATCGATCCGAAGCCGTTCACCGACGCGATCGATCCGACCGTCGGAAGGCTGATCGAAGACGCGAGCCATTCGAAGCTGCCGGCAGGGGACGGCCCTGCGCAGCCGCAGCCGTCGTACATGGCATCGACGCGCGGCTGATCGCGGCACGTCGCGCGAGCGGGGCATATCGCACGGCGGAGAAGCCGTTGCATACACATCGATCTCGGTCCGGCGCCGGCAGCGTCGGGCCCGCTTTCGGCTGCGTGAAATTGCCCCGCGACAATGTGTCTCACAGCAGATTCTGCAATGATGATTTTCCGCATTAGCTGGTTTTTCATCGCACTCGCGCGACGTATGATTCGGCCACTTTCGTGGATCGAATGCGCATCGGGCATACGCAAACGGATTCAATGACCCTCGGGCGGTGTGATGAAAAGAAAAGCTTCAAAAGGCGGGGCGGCGCTGATGTCGATCGGCGCGGCCTTGAGCCTGTCAGGCTGTAATTTAGATGTACTAAATCCGAAAGGAAGCGTGGGCGCCGCCGAAAAGGCGCTGATCGCGACGTCCACCTGGGCGATGCTGATCGTCGTCGTGCCGGTGATCCTGCTCACGCTGTGGTTCGCGTGGCGTTACCGCGCATCGAACCGCAACGCCACCTACGCGCCGAACTGGTCGCACTCGACCGCGATCGAGGTCGTGATCTGGACGGTGCCGACGCTGATCATCCTGTTCCTCGGCGTGCTCACGTGGAAGACCACGCACGAGCTCGACCCGTACAAGCCGCTCGAGTCGTCGGTGAAACCGATCGATGTCGAGGTCGTCGCGCTCGACTGGAAGTGGCTGTTCATCTATCCGGAACTCGGCATCGCGTCGGTGAACCAGCTCGCGATTCCGGTCGGCACGCCGGTGAACTTCCGCATCACGTCCGATTCGGTGATGAACTCGTTCTTCATCCCGCAGCTCGGCGGCCAGGTCTACGCAATGGCCGGCATGCAGACGCGCCTGCACCTGATCGCCGACGAGGCCGGCAACTACGCGGGTACGTCCGCCAACTTCAGCGGCCGCGGTTTCTCCGACATGAAGTTCCGCACGCTCGCCGAGCCGCGCGAACAGTTCGATGCATGGGTGCAGAAGGTGAAGGCGTCGCCGGACCGGCTCGACGCGACCGTGTACGGCACCGTCGCGCAGCCGAGCGAGAAGGCGCCCGTACGCTACTTCTCGTCGGTCGATCCGCGGCTCTTCCACAACATCATCGCGAAATACAACGATGGCCACGTCCTTGACCTGAAGGACGCCGCCTGCGGCACGAAGGGGTAACGCATGTTCGGCAAACTCACACTATCGGCGATCCCGTTCGATCAGCCCATCATCATGGTGGCCGGCGCCTTCATGGGGCTGGCCGTGCTGGGCATTCTCGCCGCGCTGACGATCACCGGCCGCTGGAAATGGCTGTGGACGGAATGGCTGACGACGGTCGACCACAAGAGACTCGGCGTGATGTACATCATCGTCGCGCTGATCATGCTGCTGCGCGGCTTCGCCGACGCGATCATGATGCGCATGCAGCTCGCGCTCTCGTACAACGCGCCCGGCTACCTGCCGCCGCATCACTATGACCAGATCTTCACGGCACACGGCGTGATCATGATCTTCTTCATGGCGATGGTATTCATGGTCGGCCTGATGAACCTGGTCGTGCCGCTGCAGATCGGCGCGCGCGACGTCGCATTCCCGTTCATCAACTCGCTCTCCTTCTGGATGACGGCGGTGAGCGCGATCCTGATCAACGTGTCGCTCGTGATCGGCGAATTCGCGCAGACGGGCTGGCTCGCGTATCCGCCGCTGTCGGAGCTGCAGTTCAGTCCGGGGGTAGGGGTCGACTACTACCTGTGGGCGCTGCAGATATCGGGCGTCGGCACGCTGCTGACCGGCGTGAACTTCTTCGTGACGATCATCAAGATGCGCGCGCCGGGCATGACGCTGATGAAGATGCCGGTGTTCACGTGGACCGCGCTCTGCACGAACGTGCTGATCATGGCGTCGTTCCCGATCCTGACCGCGACGCTCGCGCTGCTCGGCCTCGACCGTTACCTCGGCATGCACTTCTTCACGAACGAAGCCGGCGGCAACGCGATGCTGTACCTGAACCTGATCTGGGCATGGGGTCACCCGGAGGTGTACATCCTGATCCTGCCGGCGTTCGGGATCTTCTCGGAAGTCATCGCGACGTTCGCGAAGAAGCCGCTGTTCGGCTACAAGACGATGGTGTACGCGACCTGCGCGATCATGGTGCTGTCGTTCCTCGTGTGGCTGCACCACTTCTTCACGATGGGCTCGGGTGCGAACGTGAACGCGTTCTTCGGCATCATGACGATGATCATCGCGATCCCGACCGGCGTGAAGGTGTTCAACTGGCTGTTCACGATGTATCGCGGCCGGATCGAATTCACGACGCCCGTGCTGTGGACGATCGGCTTCATGGTCACGTTCACGATCGGCGGGATGACCGGCGTGATGATGGCGATTCCCGGCGCGGACTTCGTGCTGCACAACAGCCTGTTCCTGATCGCGCACTTCCACAACGTGATCATCGGCGGCGTGCTGTTCGGTTATCTCGCGGGCTTCAACTACTGGTTCCCGAAGGCGTTCGGCTTCAAGCTGAACGAGAAGCTCGGCAAGGCCGCGTTCTGGTTCTGGCAGGTCGGCTTCTATGTCGCATTCGTGCCGCTCTACGTGCTCGGCTTCATGGGCATGACGCGCCGCCTGAACCACTACGACAACCCGGCATGGCATCCGTGGCTGCTGGTCGCCGCGTTCGGCGCCGTGCTGATCGCGATCGGCATTGCGTGCCAGTTGCTGCAACTGGTGGTCAGCATCCGCAACCGCAACCTGCCGGCGTATCGCGACACGACGGGCGATCCGTGGGGCGGCCGCACGCTGGAGTGGGCGACCTCGTCGCCGCCGGCCGACTACAACTTCGCGGTGATCCCGCAGGTGCGCACGCTCGACGCGTACGCGGACATGAAGGCACGCGGCGAAGGCCGGCCGAACCCGGCGTCGTTCCGCGACATCCACATGCCGTCGAATACCTGCGCGGGCCTCGTGGTGGCGATCTTCAGCCTGGTGCTCGGCTTCGCGCTGGTGTGGCACATCTGGTGGATGGCGATCGGCGGGCTCGTCGGGATCGTCGCGACGCTCGTGATCTACAGCTCGCGCGATAACGACGGTTATTACATTCCTGCGTCTACGGTGCGCAAGACCGAAGACAAGCAGCCGACGAAGCGCGTGGCCGCGCACGTCGATGACGTGGAACTGGAGGCCAACTGATGTTGCAGAAAACCTTGAGTGCAACCCTGCTCGAGCACGACGACCATCCGCCGTCGCATTCGGTGTTCGGGTTCTGGCTGTACCTGATGACCGACTGCGTGATCTTTGCGGCGCTGTTCGCGACGTTCGCGGTGCTCGGCCAGCAGCATGCGGGCGGGCCGACCGCGAAAGACTTGTTCGACATTCCGGGCGTCGCGGTGGAAACCGCCGCGCTGCTGCTGTCGAGCATCACGTACGGGTTCGCGATGCTCGCTGCGTACAAGCAGCGGCGTGGCGCGCTGCTGGCGTGGCTCGCGGTGACGTTCGTGCTCGGCGCGGCGTTTCTCGTGATGGAACTGCGCGAGTTCTCGCATCTGATCGCGGAAGGCGCGGGCCCGCAGCGCAGCGCGTTCCTGTCGGCGTTCTTCACGCTGGTCGGCACGCACGGGCTGCACGTGACGGCCGGGCTGCTGTGGATGATCGTGCTCGCCGGGCAGATCGTGTTCCGTGGCGGCGACCTGACCGATCGCGACCTGCGACGCCTGACGTGCCTGAGCCTCTTCTGGCACTTCCTCGACATCGTGTGGATCTGCGTGTTTTCCTTTGTCTATCTCGCGAGCGTGATCTAAATGGCCCATTCGCATTCGTCTCAACTCGAAGAAGGGCACGGCAGTGTCGGCGGCTACGTCGCCGGTTTCATCCTGTCGGTGCTGCTCACCGCCGCGTCGTTCGGCCTCGTGATGGGCGGCGTGCTGTCGCCGCACGCGTCGCTGATCGCGCTGGCCGTGCTCGCGTTCGTGCAGATCGTCGTGCACCTCGTGTACTTCCTGCACATGAACGGCTCGTCGGGCCAGCGCTGGAACGTGATGGCGTTCAGCTACACGGTGCTGACCGCGGCGATCCTGATCGTCGGCACGCTGTGGGTGATGCACAACGTCAGCATGAACATGATGTCGCGCTGAGCGGCATCGCGGCGCGGTGCGTCGATCGGAAAAGCGGCACGAAGGTGCCGTTTTTTTTTCGTCCGCGAGAAGAGGCGCATCGCCGTCGCGGACGCGCACAGGCGGGTGCTTCGGCCCGCGAGGGCGGCATCGGGGGACACAGGCTGTATGATTCGGCGCGCGCACATCGCCGGCGCGAACATCGACCGGCAAAGGCGGAAGGGGGCCCGGACGCCTTCGTCGGGCCGTCGATTGTTACAAGACGTTAGCGCAAGCTTGTCGTTGCGATGCCGCGCATCAGTTCTTACAAACTTGAAATATGCGGTGGCGACGCTTGCCGTTATAGTCGAATCACACATCAAACAACCCCCAAAGAGGAATCCATGAAGACCTTGCGTATTGCCTCGCTCTTGACCGGTATGACGGCCTTGCTCGTGTCGGGCGCAGCAATGGCGGGAGTCAATGTCGGGATCAATCTCGGCGTTCCGGCACCGGTCTACGTCGCGCCCGCACCCGTGTATGCGCCGCCTCCGCCGCCGGTCATCTATCAGCCTGCGCCGGTCTACGCGCCGGCACCTGTCTACGCGCCGGCGCCGGCCATCATCATCGGCTGGCACGGCGACCGCTACTGGGACGGCCGTCGCTACTGGGGCCGTGACGAGTGGTACCGCCGCCATGGTCGCGGCTGGGGCGGCGATCGCGATCGCGGCCACTGGGATAACGGCCGCCACAACGGCTGGCACTGATCGGCGCGGCGCGCTCGCTGGATGCGCGCCCGCGATCCGCTCGTGAAGAAACCGCCCGCGTGGCGGTTTTCTTTTGGCTCACAGGCTTGAATGGGTAGAATCGTCTCTCGTTACTACCCTCATTCGACCGACAGGGCCTCTATGACGAAGGGTTCGCCCCGGGCCGCCGCCGCGTGTGTCTGCCGTGCCGTGCGGGCTGCCGGCCGCACGGCCGCGGTGTTCGCGCTGCAGGCGGCGCTGGCCGCGAGCGCGGCGCACGCGGCGTATGCCATTGCGCAGTACGGCGAGCCGAAGTATCCGCCGGGCTTCAAGCATTTCGACTACGTCAACCCCGACGCGCCGAAGGGCGGCACGCTCGTGCTCGCGAACCCGAACCGGCTGACATCGTTCGACAAGTTCAACCCGTTCACGATGCGCGGCAATCCCGCGCCGGGCATCGACATGCTGTTCGAGAGCCTCGCGACCGGCAGCTCGGACGAGCCGGCATCCGCTTACGGGCTGCTGGCCGACGACATCGACGTCGCGCCGGATCGCCGTTCGGTCACGTTCCACCTGAATCCGCGCGCGCGCTTTTCCAATGGCGACCCGGTCACGGCGGACGACGTCAAGTTTTCGTTCGACACGCTGAAGAGCAAGCAGGCCGCGCCGCAGTTCGGCGCGTATTTCGCGGAAATCACGAAGGCCGTGGTCGTCGATCCTGCCACCGTGCGTTTCGAGTTCCGCAGCGCGAATCGCGAACTGCCGCTGATCGCCGGCGGCGTGCCGGTGTTTTCGCGCAAGTGGGGATTGCGCGCGGACGGCTCGCGCATCCCGTTCGACCAGCTCGCGTTCGAGCAGCCGATCGGCAGCGGCCCGTACCTGATCGAGCGCTACGACAACGGCCGCAACATTACATACCGGCGTAACCCGGCATACTGGGGTGCCGACCTGCCGGTGCGGGTCGGTACCAACAACTTTGGGCGGATCGTCTACAAGTTGTACGGCGAGGGTGTTGCTCGCCTTGAGGGGTTCAAGGCCGGTGAATATGACGTACTTGTCGAGAACATCGCGCGCAATTGGATACGGCAGGATGTCGGCAAGCGCTTCGACAGCGGCGAGTTGATCAAGCGCGAATTCCGGCAACACAACGGCGCGGGCATGCAGGGTTTCTTCATGAACCTGCGCAGGCCGCTGTTTCGCGATGTGCGTGTGCGCCAGGCGCTTGACCTTGCGCTCGACTTCGAATGGCTGAATCGCCAACTGTTCTATGGCGGTTATACGCGCCTCGACAGCTATTTCGCTGACACCGACCTGCAGGCCACCGGTCTGCCAGGGCCGGGTGAACTGAAGCTGCTCGAACCGCTGCGCGCGCAGCTTGACCCGGTCGTATTCGGCCCGATGGTCGTGCAACCGAACACGAACCCGCCGAATTCGCTGCGCGCGAACCTGCTGAAGGCGCGGGCGCTGCTTGCGCAGGCAGGCTGGACTTATCGCGATGGCGCTTTGCGCAATGCGCAAGGAGAGTCTTTCACGTTCGAGATCCTGGACGATGCAGGGTCCCCATTCAAGGGGATCGTGGCAGCCTACCAGCGTAATCTTGCGAAGCTCGGCATCGAGGTACGCTTTCGGACGGCTGATTTCGCGCTGCTGCAAAAGCGCCTTGACGCGTTCGACTACGACATGACGCCTATCCGCTACATCGGCGTACAGGTGCCGGGCGCCGAACAGCTTGCACGTTACGGCAGCAAGTTCGCGGACGAGCCGGGGTCGGACAACGTCATCGGACTGAAGTCGCCGGCCGTCGACGCGCTGCTGCACGCACTCGGCACCGCGCAGTCGCGCGACGAGCTGCTCGACGCGACGCACGCGCTCGACCGCGTGCTGATGCACGGCTACTACGCGGTTCCGCAGTGGTACAGCACGACGCACCGGGTCGCGTACAAGCGCACGCTTGCCTATCCGCAGACATTGCCGCTGTACTATTCGGCCGAGGGCTGGGTCGTGTCGACCTGGTGGGCGAAGCCCGATCACTGAGCCCGCCGCCTCTACGTCCAACCCCGCCTACCGATCGCGAGTCGACGCCCATGTGGAGCTACATCCTCAAACGCCTGCTGCTGATGATCCCGACGCTCATCGGCGTGCTGACCCTCACGTTCGCGGTGATCCAGTTCGTGCCGGGCGGCCCCGTCGAACAGGCCGTGCAGGAATTGCGCAAGGGCGCGACTGAGCAGGGCGCGGTGCCGTTCGGGATGCGCGCGCACACCGGCGTCGACGCGCAGCAGCTCGCGCAACTGAAGGCGCTGTACGGTTTCGACAAACCGCCGCTCGAACGCTACTGGCTGATGCTGAAGCGCTTCGCGCGCTTCGATCTCGGCGACAGCTACTTCCGCCACCAGAGCGTGTGGTCGCTGGTCGTGCAGAAGCTGCCCGTGTCGATCAGCATCGGGCTGTGGACGTTCTTCCTCACGTACCTGATATCGGTGCCGCTCGGCATCGCGAAGGCGGTGCGCAACGGCTCGCCGTTCGACGTTGCGACGAGTCTCGTCGTGCTGGTCGGCTATGCGATTCCGGGCTTCGTGCTCGGCGTGCTGCTGCTCGTGCTGTTCGGCGGCGGCTCGTTCTGGCAGCTTTTCCCGCTGCGCGGGCTCACGTCGGACAACTTCGCCCAGCTGTCGCTCGTCGGCAAGGTGCTCGATTACCTGTGGCATATCGCGCTGCCGATCACGGCCTCGGTCGTCGGCAGCTTCGCGGTCGTCACGATGCTCACGAAGAATGCGTTCCTCGACCAGATCCGCCGGCAATACGTGCTGACCGCGCGCGCGAAGGGGCTGTCCGAGCGCAGCGTGCTGTGGAAGCACGTGTTCCGCAACGCGATGCTGCCGTTGATCGTCGGCTTCCCGGCCGCATTCATCGGCGCGTTCTTCACGGGCAGCCTGCTGATCGAGACGCTGTTCTCGCTCGACGGCCTCGGGCTGCTGTCGTACGAATCGGTCGTGCGGCGCGACTATCCGGTCGTGCTCGGCACGCTGTACCTGTTCACGCTGATCGGGCTCGCGACCAAGCTGATCTCCGATCTCTGCTATGTGTGGGTCGATCCGCGCATTCAATTCGACACCCTGGAGCGCTGACATGAAACCGTCCGTCTGCATGCCCGGCGTCACCGGGCGAGGTGCGCGATGAACCGGGCCGTCGTGTCGTCCCGCATCGACGCGGCGCGCGCCCGCGTGTCGCCGTCGCCCGCGCGCCGCGTATGGCAGCGCTTCAGGCAGCAGCGCCTCGGCTACTGGAGCTTCGTGATCTTCGTCGTCGCGTTCGCCGCGAGCGTTGCGGCGCCGCTGTGGTCGAACGACAAGCCGCTCGTCGTGCGTTACGACGGCCAGTACTATTTCCCGCTGTTCCATGCGTATCCGGAGACGACCTTCGGCGGCGATTTCCCGACGCCGGCCGACTATCTCGATCCGTACGTGCGCAAGCGGCTCGAGGCGCCCGGCAACTTCGTCGTCTACCCGCCGAACCGTTACTACTACGACACGCTGAACTACTTCTCGAACGTGCCGAACCCCGCGCCGCCGTCGCGCGCGAACTGGCTCGGCACCGACGCGCAGGGGCGCGACCTGCTCGCGCGGCTCGTGTACGGGTTCCGCGTATCGGTCGAGTTCGGGCTGATCCTGACCGTGATCGGCACGCTGCTCGGGATCGCCGCAGGCGCCGTGCAGGGCTTCTTCGGCGGGCGCATCGACATCATCGGGCAGCGTCTGATCGAGATCTGGAGTTCGCTGCCCGAGCTGTACCTGCTGATCATCTTCGCGTCGATCTTCGAGCCGAGTTTCCTGCTGCTGATCGTGCTGCTGTCGCTGTTCGGCTGGATCGGGCTCGCCGACTACGTCCGCGCGGAATTCCTGCGCAACCGCACGCAGGACTACGTGCGCGCGGCGCGCGCGATGGGGCTCACGAACGGGCAGATCATCTGGCGCCATGTGCTGCCGAACAGTCTCACGCCGGTGATCACGTTCCTGCCGTTCCGGATGAGCGGCTCGATCCTCGCGCTCACGAGCCTCGATTTCCTCGGGCTCGGCGTGCCGCCGCCGACCCCGAGCCTCGGTGAGCTGCTCGCACAGGGCAAGGGCAATCTCGACGCATGGTGGATCTCGTTGTCGACCTTCGGCGTGCTGGTCGCGACGCTGCTGCTGCTGACCTTCATGGGCGACGCGCTGCGCAACGCGCTCGATACGCGGATCGCCGATTCGGTGCGCGCGGCGGGAGGCCAGCGATGAGCGAGCCGGTCGTATCGACGCAGCATGAGCCGCTGCTGGCGCTCGAGCATCTGCACGTGCGCTTCGGCGACACGGTTGCGGTGGACGACGTGACGCTCGAGATCGGCCGCGGCGAGCGCGTCGCGCTGGTCGGCGAGTCGGGTTCCGGCAAGAGCGTGACCGCGTTGTCGATCCTGCGGCTGCTGCGCGACGCCGACGTGAGCGGCGCGATCCGCCTCGCGGGGCAGGACCTGGCTGGCAAGAGCGAGCGCGAGATGCGCGGGCTGCGCGGCTCGGACATCGCGATGATCTTCCAGGAGCCGATGACGGCGCTCAACCCGCTGTATACGATCGGCGTGCAGATCGGCGAGACGATCGTGCTGCACGACGGTGTATCGGCGGTCGAGGCGCGCAAGCGCGCGATCGCTCTGCTTGCGCGCACGGGCATCGCGGAGCCGGAGAGGCGTGTCGACAGCTATCCGCACCAGTTGTCGGGCGGCCAGCGGCAGCGCGCGATGATCGCGATGGCGCTGGCGTGCCGGCCGCGGCTGCTGCTGGCCGACGAGCCGACCACCGCGCTCGACGTGACGATCCGCGCGCAGATCGTCGATCTGCTGCTGGAACTGCAGCGCGAGGAAGCGGAAAAGCGCGGGATGGCGATCCTGCTGATCACGCACGACCTGAATCTCGTGCGGCACTTTGCGGATCGCGTCGCGGTGATGGAGCACGGCCGGCTCGTCGAGAGCGGGCCCGTCGAGCGGATCTTCGCGGAACCCGAGCACCCGTATACGCAGCGGCTGCTGAACAGCCGGCCGCAGCGCGCGGTCGAGCCGGTGATGCCGATCGCGCCCGTCGTGCTCGATGCACGCCACGTGAGCGTGCAGTTCGCCCGCAAGCGGCCGGGTATCGCGGGCTGGTTCGGCTCGGTGCCCGTGACGGCCGTCGCGGACGTGTCGGTGTCGGTGCGGCAGGGCGAGACGCTCGGCATCGTCGGTGAATCGGGATCCGGGAAGTCGACGCTCGCGATGGCGCTGCTCGGCCTGCAAAAGACGGTCGGCGGCACGATCGAATTCCAGGGGCGCGCGCTGTCGACCTATCGCGGCCGCGAACAGACCGCGCTGCGCTCGAACATGCAAGTGGTCTTTCAGGATCCGTTCAGTTCGCTTTCACCGCGTCACACGATCGAGCGGATCGTCGGCGAGGGGCTCGAACTGCACCGCCCGGACATGTCGCCCGATGCGCGTCGCGCGAAGTCGCTCTCGGTGCTGCGCGAAGTCGGCCTCGACCGCACGGTGTTGCACCGTTATCCGCACGAATTCTCGGGCGGGCAGCGCCAGCGGATCGCGATCGCGCGCGCGCTGGTGCTGGAGCCGCGCATCCTGATCCTCGACGAGCCGACGTCCGCGCTCGACGTGTCGATCCAGCAGCAGGTGCTGAAGCTGCTCGCGAATTTGCAACAGAAATACAACCTCGGCTATGTATTCATCAGCCATGACCTGGAGGTGATCGGGGCGATGGCGCACCGCGTCGCGGTGATGCAGGACGGGGCCGTCGTCGAGTCGGGAGAGGTGGCCGACATCTTCACCAAACCGTCACATCCTTACACACAAAAGCTGTTGAAAGCGGTCTGGAAAGCGTGATAGGCCGCCAATGGTCTGACCATCTCGATTGTATTTATTAATTTGTTTTGACAAACGATTACGCGCTGGCTAGTATCGACCGAAATTTTCCGCCAATCAGCTGATTTTTAAGCAAATTCCATCGACCAATGCAGCATCGATCCCTGACCCAGGCATGCGCGCGCACCATCGCCGGGCTGTTCATCGGCGCCCTGTTTGCAGCAGCTCCCGGCGCGTTCGCCGACGAAGTCAGCAGTTTTAACCAGAATGTCACGAATTCGACGCAGAACGCGTCGAATTCCTCCCTCCAGCAGACCAGCGCGCAGCCGTCGAGCGGCGGCGCGAAGTCGTTCCTCGCCGGCATGGCCGGCAAGGCGGGCGACGTGGTCGTCGGCGCGCTGAACATGATCGGCGTGCGCTATCGCTGGGGCGGCAACTCGCCGGATTCGGGCCTCGACTGCAGCGGTTTCGTCCGCTACGTGTTCCAGGACACCCTCGGTATGTCGCTGCCGCGCCGTGCGGAAGAGATGAGCCGCGTCGGCGAGAAGGTGAGCATGAGCAACCTCAAGCCGGGCGATCTCGTGTTCTTCAACACGATGCGCCGCACGTTCTCGCACGTCGGCATCTATATCGGCGACAACAAGTTCGTGCACTCGCCGTCGACGGGCAGCACCATCCGCGTCGACGATCTCGATAGCGGCTACTGGGAAAAGCGTTTCACCGGCGCGCGCCGGCTTGAATCGGAGTTCCCGATGAAGCCGGAAGATCTGCGCCAGCGCGTGCGCGCAACGATTGGCGACGATTCGGCGAACGGCAACAACTGACGTTCGGCGGCCAGTCCGGCCGGATCGAAAAAAACCCTGTCACCGAAAGGCGGCAGGGTTTTTTGTTTTGGGGCGGCGCAAACGGTGAGCCGGCAGGCGCCCCGTCGCTTGCGGGCCGGCGGCGTGGGCCCGCAAGCGCATCGCGTGCTTACGCGGCAGCCACGCCGCGCGCTGCCGCGAGCTTGCGCTGCAGTTCCGGCATGATGCGCGCGACGGCTTCTTCGCCCGCAAGGATGGCCGCGTTGCGCTGGTTGAAGTCGCTGCCGCCCATGGCCGCGAGGTTCGGGCGGATCACGACGTCCGCGTACTTGTCGAGCTCGTAGGTCTTGATCGTCTGGCCCATGATCGTGAAGGTCTGCAGCAGCATCTCGATCGGGTTGTTGGTTGCCGCGCCGTCCGGCCGGGCCGAGATGTCGACCGCGATCACGAAGCTCGCGCCCATCTTGCGTGCGTACGATGCGGGCACGGGGCTCACGAGGCCGCCGTCGACATATTCGCGGCTGCCGATCTTCACCGGTTCGAACACCGACGGCACGCTGCACGACGCACGCACCGCGAGCCCCGTGTTGCCCTGCTGGAACAGGATCGGCTGACCGCTCTGCAGATCGGTCGCGACGATGCCGAGCGGCTTCGCCATCTTCTCGATCGGCCGGTTGTTGAGCGTCTTGTTCAGGAAATTCTGCAGCGCCACGCCTTGCAGCAGCCCGCGCGAGCGGAATGGCAGCGCCCAGTCGCTGATCGCCGCCTGGTCCATGTCGAGTGCGATCTTGTTGATCTGCAGTGCGCTCATGCCCGATGCATAGAGTGCGCCGACCACCGAGCCCGCGCTCGTGCCCGCGACGATTTCGACCGGGATGCCGCGCGCCTCGAGCGCCTTCAGCACGCCGATGTGCGAGAAGCCGCGCGCGGCGCCGCCGCCGAGCGCGATGCCGATCTTCACGGGCTTCTCGTGCGACTGTGTGGAGCCGGACGCATTGTCCGGGCGGGATTTGTCGCCGAACGACGTGCAGGCAGCGAGGCTGGCGGACGCGGCGGCGATCGTGAAGTGGCGGCGCGACAGGCGAGAGGACGACATCGAATGGTTCTCCGGCGGCTTGGCGGCGGGTTACACGGCCCGCGGCGGCGATAGGTTCCGAGCGGCCGCGCGGCGGGTTCCGTGCGGCCGGTGCCGCGCCGGCTGGCGGCCGCGGCGCGCACATCATAAAGCAAGCGGCGCCCTTGGCGCGATGTGCGGCGCGAGTATAATTCCGGCTTCTTTCCCGTTCCGGGCGCGGCCGGCCCCGTTGCTGTCCGGGCTGCCGCCGTCGATCCCGCGTCGAATCATTCATGCGCCCCAGGCGTTCGAGTTACCGTTTATGACCCGTCCTGTCCGTACCCGCTTCGCGCCGAGTCCCACCGGCTTCATTCACCTCGGCAACATCCGCTCCGCGCTCTATCCGTGGGCGTTCGCCCGAAAGATGGAAGGCACGTTCGTGCTGCGCATCGAGGATACCGACGTCGAGCGCTCGTCGCAGGAAGCGGTCGACGCGATCCTCGAAGGGATGCAATGGCTCGGCCTGGATTTCGACGAAGGCCCGATCTACCAGATGCAGCGGATGGACCGCTATCGCGAGGTGCTCGCGCAGATGCTCGAGAAGGGCCTCGCGTACCCGTGCTACATGTCGGCCGAGGAGCTCGACGCGCTGCGCGAACGCCAGCGCGAGGCCGGCCTGAAGCCGCGCTACGACGGTACGTGGCGTCCGGAGCCCGGCAAGGTGCTGCCGGAGCCGCCGGCTGGCGTGAAGCCGGTGCTGCGCTTCCGCAATCCGCTGACGGGTACGGTCGTGTGGGAGGACGCCGTGAAGGGGCGTGTCGAGATTTCGAACGAGGAGCTCGACGACCTCGTGATCGCGCGCCCGGACGGCACGCCGATCTACAACTTCTGCGTGGTGGTGGACGACATGGACATGGGCATCACGCACGTGATCCGTGGCGACGACCACGTGAACAACACGCCGCGCCAGATCAACATCCTGAATGCGCTCGGCGGCGAAGCGCCCGTCTACGCACACCTGCCGACCGTGCTGAACGAGCAGGGCGAGAAGATGAGCAAGCGGCATGGCGCGATGAGCGTGATGGCGTATCGCGACGCGGGCTTCCTGCCTGAGGCCGTCGTCAACTATCTCGCGCGCCTCGGCTGGTCGCACGGCGACGCCGAGATCTTCTCGCGCGAGCAGTTCGTCGAATGGTTCGATCTCGAGCATCTCGGCAAGTCGCCCGCGCAGTACGACCACAGCAAGCTGAGCTGGCTGAACGCGCATTACATCAAGGAAGCGGACAACGCGCGCCTCGCCGAACTCGCGAAGCCGTTCCTCGACGCGCTCGGCATCGACGACGCGGCGCTCGCGACGGGCCCGGCGCTCGATGCGGTGGTCGGCTTGATGAAGGATCGCGCGACGACGGTGAAGGAGATCGCGGAAGGCGCGACGATGTTCTACCGTGTGCCGGCACCGGAAGCCGATGCGATCGCGCAGCACGTGACCGATGCGGTGCGGCCGGCGCTGGCCGATCTCGCCGCCGCGCTGAAGGCGGCCGACTGGACGAAGGAAGCGGTGTCCGCTGCGCTGAAGGCGACGCTCGCCACGCACAAGCTGAAGATGCCGCAGCTCGCGATGCCGGTGCGCCTGCTGGTGGCGGGCACCACGCATACGCCGTCGATCGACGCGGTGCTCGTGCTGTTCGGTCGTGACGTCGTGGTGTCGCGCATCGAGGGCGCGCTCGCCTGAGGTTCGTGCGTCGCTGAAGCTGTCTGCGCGTGAGTGCGCGGCAGCTTCGCAAAATATTTCGCGCGAATCGCAAAAAGGGTATTTACAAGATCAAAGTAGGTCCATATAATCTCATTTCTGTTCTGCAAGGGGGTATAGCTCAGCTGGGAGAGCGCTTGCATGGCATGCAAGAGGTCAGCGGTTCGATCCCGCTTACCTCCACCATCAGAACAAACTGGATTGATTTGCGAAGCAGCAGTGGTAGTAATAAATGCTTCACAAAATGATTCAAAGCAGTTAGAATTCCGGCCTTCGCTGTTGATTGAAAAGTGAATAGCGAAAGTCAGACAGATCTGAAAAGATTTTGTCCCCTTCGTCTAGAGGCCTAGGACATCACCCTTTCACGGTGAGTACAGGGGTTCGAATCCCCTAGGGGACGCCAGATTCAGCGGCGTTTCGTAGAAATGTCGCAACGCTTGCAGGAACGTAACCGACGTCCTGCAGGTGAGGGTAAAGAAAGCTGGAGCGGTAGTTCAGTCGGTTAGAATACCGGCCTGTCACGCCGGGGGTCGCGGGTTCGAGTCCCGTCCGCTCCGCCAGAACGAAGCCCGTTCAAGACGTTTTTGAGCGGGCTTTTGTATTAAAGATGTAAGCAGTACGTTGTCCCCTTCGTCTAGAGGCCTAGGACATCACCCTTTCACGGTGAGTACAGGGGTTCGAATCCCCTAGGGGACGCCAGATTCAGCGGCGTTTCATGGAAGTGCCGCAACGCATGCAGGAGCGTGACAAGGTCCTGCAGGCGAGGTAAAGAAAGCTGGAGCGGTAGTTCAGTTGGTTAGAATACCGGCCTGTCACGCCGGGGGTCGCGGGTTCGAGTCCCGTCCGCTCCGCCAGAAAATGAAGAAGCCCGCCTAGTGCGGGCTTTTTCATTTGCATTTCCGGTTGCGCCCGCTGGCGGGCGCGTGACTGCGGATCGGAGGAAGCCGCCTGCGCGGCTTCCGGCGGGACTCGAAGGGATGCGCGTGCGCGTGCACGCGCATCCGCGCCCTGCAGGATGTAGGCGAGTCCCGTCCACTCCACCAGAAAATGAAGAAGCCGGCCTGGTGCGGGCTTTTTCATTTGTGTTCCCGGTCGTGCCCGCTGGCGGCACGTAACCTCCGGTCATCCGGCGTCGAACCGCTACGAGAAATCCGCGATTGCATCCGCACGCGACTGCGCTATCGTGGCGGGATGCGTTCTTGACCCCTGCGCGATGCTCGATCCGACCGACCTGCGACTCCTGTATCAACTCCGGCCCGCGGAGGCTGGCGATTTTCCGTTTGCCGAAGCGCTGACGCACGGCAACATGGGCGGCTACTACAAGCGCCATGGGCTTGTGTGGCGCAGCGACCTGTTCTACGCGAGCTGGCGCGAATCCGAGAACTTCATCCTCGAGGCCGACGGCGAGCGCATCGGCGTGCTGCGCGTGACCGAGGAGGGCGACTCGCTGCACATCCGCGACGTACAGATCGCGGCCGGTCATCGCGGGCAGGGCGCCGGCACCTACATGCTCGACATGTCGCACCGCTGGGCGCGTGCGCGCGGGCTGCACGAACTGCAACTGCGCGTGTTCGTCGACAATCCTGCCGCGCGTCTCTATTTGCGCATGGGTTATCAGGTTGCCGGGTCGCGGCTCGCGCAACTTGGCTCGATTCGCCACATGGTGCGGCCAGTCTGAAGGCCCGATGACCCGGAACGAGACGTTCAGCGGACAGCGCCGATTGCGTCGTCGTCCGGGGTTTCGTCGTCTGCGAGGCTGCCTTCCGGGCCGCGGTGCTCGTAGCCGCGCAGCATGAACGCGCGCGGGCTTTGACCGAATGCCCGTCGGAACATCGCCGAAAAGGCGCTCTGGCTCTGGTAGCCGAGTTCGCGCGCGATATGCGACAGCGGGCGCCCCTGGTTCAGCAACGGAATGGCTCGTGCCAGCAGTGCCTGCTGACGCCACTGCGAGAAGCTCACGCCCAGTTCCTGCTTGAAGAGCCGCGAAATCGTGCGCGTACTCGCACCGACCTCGCTTGCCCAATGTTCGAGAGACTCCGCGTGCGCCGGATGCGCGAGTACCGATTCGCACAGCATGCGCAGCCGTTTTTCGTCGGGCATCGGCACCGCGAGCGGCAGCGGTTCGGCATGACTCAGCTCGTCGAGCACCAGCCCGCACAGCAGGCGCTCGCGCGCGGTGCTCAAGTCGCGCGCGTCGAGTGCGACGATCAGTTCGCGCAGGAGCCCCGTCACTTCGACAACGCGGCACGCGTCAAGCCCTTCCGGCACGATCGACTCGTCGATATACAGCGTGCGCAAGAACGCCTCTTCGACGATCACGACCTCGTGCGTCACGTGCGGCGGTACCCAGATCGCGCGGGACGGCGGCACCATCCATGTCGTGCCGGTCGTCGCGACGCGCAGCACGCCGCGTGATGCGTACGCAAGCTGTGCCCACGCATGCGTGTGCAGCGGGATGCGGCGTCCGGCGTCGAGCAGCCGTGCGCGCACGCGCATCGGATGGACGGCGGTCGGTGCGAATTCGGGCGGGATGTCGATGACGTACGGGTTCGGTACGTCGGCTTGGACGGGCGGATTCATGGACGATTCGGGCAGCGCGGCGGCGATGCCGTTATTGTAGAAGGCGCCGCGAAAGCGCATGCGGCGGTTTGTCGGCCGATCATGCCGCGATCAAATGAACTTTGTGTGGGGCCGGGCGATTTCTGGACTGCCCGGGGCGGGGCGCGCTTGCGGGTTCGAACCATCGGGCCGGTATCGTGGTCTATCGATGCGCGGGCGATTTCGCACGAATCGCGCACGAATCGCGCGCGAACACAGCAACATACGAATCAAAGAGGAGAACCACGATGCGTTACGTATTCGTCTACGGCACCCTGAGAAACGGGGAGGCCAACGACATCGGCCACGCGGCCGCCAGGCACGGGATCGCCGCGCCGACGCTGCTCGGCGCCGCCGCGCTGCCGGGCGAACTGTACGATTTCGGTACGTATCCGGGGATGATTGCCGGGTCGGCCGGCAAGTCGCTGGTCTGGGGCGACGTCTACGAGGTCGACGACCTGCTCGTTCCGGTGCTCGACGAGATCGAGCGCGTCTATCCGGGCGTCGACTCGCTGTTCAAGCCGGAAGACGTGACCGTCGAGCTCGGCGGCCGGCAGTACGCCTGCCTTTACTATCCGGTCGCCGCGCACGCGACAGCCGGGCGCCCGCGCATTGCATCGGGCGACTGGGTTCAGCACCGGCGCGAGCGGGAAGCCGTCTGACCGGTTGCGCGGCAGCCGCTCCCGCCGCAAAGGAAAAAGCGCCCCGAGGGGCGCTTTTGTTTATGCCGTCATCGCATGCGACCGGCACCGACGAAGGGTCGGCCCCGATCGAGACGGGCGGCTTCGTCAGATTTCCTCGTACAGCGGCAGCGTCAGGAATTCGGTGAAGCCTTCCGACGTCGACATCTGCTCGAAGATCGCCGCGGCGCGCTCGTACGGCTGCGTGTTGCCGCCGACCGAACGCTTCACGTTGTCGAGCTCGACCTTCGAGAGTTCGCGCACGAGTTCGGCCGTGACCTTGCGGCCGTCGTCGAGCACGCCCTTCGGCGAGCGGATCCATTGCCACACCTGCGAACGGGAAATCTCGGCCGTGGCCGCATCTTCCATCAGGTTGTGGATCGGTACGCAGCCGTTGCCGTCGAGCCATGCGCCGAGGTAGTGGATGCCGACGTTGATGTTGTTGCGCAGGCCGGCTTCGGTGATCGGCGCTTCAGGCTGGAAGTCGAGCAGGTTCTTGCCTTCGACCTGCACGTCGTCGCGCTGCTTCGCGATCTGGTTCGGCTTGTCGCCGAGCACCTTGACGAACTCTTCCATCGCGATCGGCACGAGGCCCGGGTGTGCCACCCAGCCGCCGTCGTAGCCGTCGGTCGCGTCACGGGCCTTGTCCGAGCGCACGCCGCCCATCGCCTTGTCGTTCGCTTCCGGATCGTTCTTGATCGGAATCAGCGCTGCCATCCCGCCGATCGCCGGCGCGTTGCGCTTGTGGCAGGTCTTCAGCAGCAGCAGCGCGTACGCGCGCATGAACGGCACCGTCATCGTGATCTTCGAACGCTCGGCCAGGCAGAAGTCGCGGTCGTTCTTGAACTTCTTGATGGCCGAGAAGATGTAGTCCCAGCGGCCGGCGTTCAGGCCGGAGCTGTGTTCGCGCAGTTCGTAGAGGATTTCGTCCATCTCGAACGCGGCGAGGATCGTCTCGATCAGCACTGTCGCGCGGATCGTGCCGCGCGGCACGCCGACGGCTTCCTGCGCGGCGACGAAGATGTCGTTCCACAGCCGTGCCTCGAGATGGCTTTCCATCTTCGGCAGGTAGAAGTACGGGCCCGAGCCGCGCGCGAGCAGTTCCTTCGCGTTGTGGAACAGGAACAGCGCGAAATCGAAGATGCCGCCGGACACGCGCTGGCCGTCGACCGTCACGTGCTTCTCGTCGAGGTGCCAGCCGCGCGGACGCACGATCAGCGTCGCGACCTTGTCGTTCAGCTGGTAGGACTTGCCGTTCTGCTCGAGCGAGATCGTGCGGCGCACCGCGTCTTTCAGGTTGATCTGGCCGTCGATCTGGTTCGTCCAGCTCGGCGCGTTCGAATCCTCGAAGTCCGTCATGTACGAATCGGCGCCCGAGTTCAGCGCGTTGATGATCATCTTGCGCTCGACGGGGCCCGTGATCTCGACGCGGCGGCATTGCAGGTCGGCCGGCAGCGGCGCGACCTTCCAGTCGCCTTCGCGGATCGCCTTCGTCTCGGCCAGGAAGTCGGGGCGCTCGCCCGCGTCGAGGCGTTTCGTGCGCTCGACGCGCGCCTGCAGCAGCGTCTGGCGGCGCGGTTCGAACGTGCGGTGCAGCGCCGCGACGAGTGCGAGCGCTTCGGGCGTCAGGATTGCTTCGTAACCCGGCTTGATTTCGCCGGTGATCGTCATGCCTTGCGGCAGCGTGATCGGGGTGCTCATGAGTCTCATCTCCTTGGTCGGTCAGTTGCGGTTTCGGTGAAGGGGGAAGGCGGCAGCTGCAAGCGTCATGCACCCGGGCCGGGGCGCGTGCGGTTTGCGGGTCTGCCGGACGGAGCCGGGGTGGCGAGGAATGCGAGCAGGTCGGCCATGCTGGTGCCGGTGCCGTCGGGCGGCGCGCCGAGTTCCTCGGCGGGCGCGCCCGTGCGGTTGAGCCAGAACGTCGTGTAGCCGAACCAGACGGCGCCGGCGACATCCCACGCGTTCGACGACACGAACACGATGCCGCGCCGGTTCGGTCCGAACGCGGCGGTGCCGAGCGCGTAGGCGGCTGGACTCGGCTTGTACGCGCGCACGGTGTCGGCCGACAGCACGCGATCGAACAGCCCGGACATGCCGGCGCTCTTGATCGCGATGTCGAGCATCTGCGGCGTGCCGTTCGACAGGATCGCGAGCGGCGGGCGCGGGTCGAGCGCGCGCAGCTTGCGCAGCGCGGGCACCGTATCGGGATAGGTGGACAGGCAAGCGTATTCGTCCATCAGCCGCTTCTCGGCCGCGCTGTTCAGCGCGAGCCCGAGCCGGCGCGCCGCGAACCGCAGCGCATCGAGCGTGATGTCGCGGAACGGGCGATAGCGGGCCCCGGCCGGATCGGCGAGCGTGCGTAGCTGCGAGTATTCGATTTGCTTGCGTCGCCACAACTGCGACAACCGTTCCCCGTGACCGGGAAACATTTGTTCCGCCGCGGCCAGGACCGCACGCACGTCGAACAACGTGCCGAATGCGTCGAAGAGGATTGCGTCGGGAGTGGAGAGTGTCGTTGTGGCCGACATAGCCTTGCGCTCCAGTTTCAGAGGTCAGGTGAATTCTATTCGTGATCGTATTCGCCAAAAAAGACGCTAAACATCACTTGATCTTTTACTTTCATATACCTAATCTTGAGCGGTTTAAGCTATTTGAAGGGCGGCAGCGCCGCCCCTGCGAGTCATGGACCGGTTCAAGCAGATCGAAACATTCGCTGCGGTCGCGGCGAAGGGCAGCCTGTCGGCGGCCGCGCATGCGGAAGGCGTCGCACCGGCGATCATCGGCCGCCGCCTCGACGCGCTCGAGGAGCGGCTCGGCGTCAAGCTGCTGGTGCGCACGACGCGCAAGCTCACGCTGACGTTCGAAGGCTCGGCGTTCCTCGAGGATTGCCAGCGGATCATCAACGACATGCAGAACGCGGAGGCGAGCGTGTCCGCCGGCGGTGTCAAGGCGAGCGGCCACTTGCGCATTTCCGCGCCGGCCGGCTTCGGCCGACGGCACGTCGCGCCGCTCGTGCCCGAATTCAGCGTCGGGCATCCGGATGTATCGGTCACGCTCGACCTGTCCGACCGCATGGTCGACCTCGTCAACGAGGGGTTCGATTGCGCGGTACGGCTCGGCGAGCTGCCCGACTCGTCGCTCGTGTCGCTGAAGCTCGGCGAGAATCGCCGCGTATGCGTCGCGGCTCCCGCGTACCTCGTACGGCGCGGCACGCCGGCTACGCTCGCGGAACTGGCGCGGCACAACTGCCTCGCGCTCGCGGCAAACGCGAACCAGCAACGCGGCTGGGCGTTCCAGGAGGACGACACGGTCGTGTCGATCCGCGTGAACGGCACGATGGAATGCTCGGACGGCGCGGTGCTGCACGAGTGGTGCCTCGCCGGTCATGGCCTGGCGTGGCGCTCGTGGTGGGAGGTCGGGGAGGACATCGCGGCCGGCCGGCTCGTGAGCGTGCTCGACGCATTCGCTGCTCCGCCGATCGGCATCCACGTGGTGTTCCCGCAACGCCGGCATCTGCCGCTGCGCGTGCGGCTGTTTCTCGATTACCTGAAGCACACCTACGAGCGGCCAGGATATTGGGGCGAGTAGCCGTATCGGGCCGCGCCCGCCCGCGCGTTTCCGATATGAGGGCGAACCCGCTGCCGGGGCCGGTCGGGCGGTTTCGCGCACTACACTCGTAGGAGGCATGTCCGACGCGTCGCGGCCGGCCCGGATGGGATCGCGGCGTGCGGCGTGCACTTGACGAAGGAGGGCGCGATGTTCCGGCACATCCTCGTTCCAACCGACGGTTCCGAACTGTCGCAGAAGGCGATCGACGGCGCGATCGACCTCGCTCGGGCGGTCGGTGCGCGCGTCACGGCCTACGCGTGCCTGCCGCAGTACCCGTACTCGCCGTTTTCCGAAGTGATCATCGAGCCGCCTGCCGATTTCCGGGCGCGCAGCGAGCGCGAGGCGCGCGCGCACCTCGACGAGGTCGAATCGGCGGCGAAGGCGGCCGGCGTCGACTGCGACACCTGGACGAGCGTGCATCCGTCGCCGTATCTCGGCATCATCGAGGCGGCCGAACGCGGCGGCTGCGACGTGATCTTCATGGCGTCCCACGGACGCCGCGGGCTCGGCAGCTTGCTGATCGGCAGCGAGACGCAGCGCGTGCTGACCCATACGAAAATTCCGGTGATCGTCTATCGGTA
The DNA here is from genome assembly GCF_011605345.1 of Burkholderia sp. D-99. Lineage (GTDB taxonomy): Bacteria > Pseudomonadota > Gammaproteobacteria > Burkholderiales > Burkholderiaceae > Burkholderia. The sequence continues at coordinate 148,079 of NZ_JAAOXM010000006.1, read as the reverse complement.
GGGCGGCGCCCTGGAAAAAGGGCGCGCCGGACGGAGCCGGCGCGCGTCGTTGCTGGCGGCCCGCAGGCCGCGCGGCCGGTCGCGCGATCGGTATCGCGCGCCTGCCGTCTCCTCCCTGATTTTTGTTCGGTGGCCGATGCCGCGCCCTCATCAGACGGGGCGGGCATCGGCATGACGCCAGGCGCGGGTTACGCGACCTTCTTGCCGTCGAAGAACTGTTCGTCTTCGGTCGAGCCGTGCAGTGCGGTCGTCGACGCTTCGCGCTCGACCGTCTGCGTCACCGCGTCGAAGTAGCCGGTGCCGACTTCGCGCTGGTGCTTGACGGCCGTGAAGCCCTTGTCCGCAGCCGCGAACTCGGCCTGCTGCAGTTCGACGAATGCGCTCATCTGCGTGCGGGCATAGCCGTGCGCGAGGTTGAACATCGAGTAGTTCAGCGCATGGAAGCCGGCCAGCGTGATGAACTGGAACTTGTAGCCCATCGCGCCGAGTTCCTTCTGGAACTTCGCGATCGTCGCGTCGTCGAGGTTCTTCTTCCAGTTGAACGACGGCGAGCAGTTGTACGACAGCAGCTTGCCCGGGAGCTGCTTGTGGATCGCTTCCGCGAACTTCTTCGCGTACTCGAGATCCGGCTTGCCCGTTTCGCACCAGACCAGGTCGGCGTACGGCGCGTAGGCGAGACCGCGCGAGATCGCCTGCTCGATGCCCGGCTTCGTGCGGAAGAAGCCTTCCACCGTGCGCTCGCCCGTCAGGAACGGTTTGTCGTTGTCGTCGACGTCGGACGTGATCAGGTCGGCCGCTTCCGCGTCGGTGCGGGCGACCAGCACGGTCGGCGTGCCCATCACGTCGGCCGCGAGACGCGCTGCCGACAGCTTCGCGACGGCTTCACGGGTCGGCACGAGCACCTTGCCGCCCATGTGGCCGCACTTCTTCACCGACGCGAGCTGGTCCTCGAAGTGGACGCCCGATGCGCCGGCTTCGATCATCGCCTTCATCAGTTCGAACGCGTTCAGCACGCCGCCGAAACCGGCTTCCGCGTCAGCGACGATCGGGGCGAAGAAATCGACATAGCCTTCATCGCCCGGGTTCTTGCCCTCCGACCACTGGATCTGGTCGGCGCGCGTCAGCGTGTTGTTGATGCGCTTCACGACGAGCGGCACCGAGTTTGCCGGGTACAGCGACTGGTCCGGGTACATTTCGCCCGCGACGTTCGCGTCGCCAGCCACTTGCCAACCGGACAGGTAGATGGCCTTCAGGCCGGCCTTCACCTGCTGCATCGCCTGGTTGCCGGTCAGTGCGCCGAGTGCGTTGACGAACGGCTCGTTGTTGATGAGGCTCCACAGTTTTTCCGCGCCGCGCCTGGCGAGCGTGTGCTCGATCGGGATCGAACCACGCAGGCGGACCACGTCATCAGCCGAATAGCTGCGCTTGATGCCCTTCCAGCGCGGATCGGTTTCCCATTGCTGTTGCAGTTCCTGTGCCTGTTGCTGACGCGACATGATGAACTCCTTGATGCGGTGCGATGCCTGATGGGTTGAATCTGACGGTGGTGAGGCGGTTCTCGAAGCCGGGAGCGGTACATTCCGGTTCGTGAGGTCTTGTATAAGAGTCTAGGCAAATCGACCGGAGCGGGACAGGGGGCTTTTTGAGGCGGGGATAAAATTTTTAGTTGTTTTAAATCAGTATCTTGAAATTGAAATTTCAAGATGAGAAATGCTTTTTCCCATCCCGCAATCGCTCGGGTTGTGCCACGCAACATGATTTTTTACGACACAAAAAAATTTTCCGCATCGTGAAATGTGGGGCGGGGCGAAAAAAAACCGGCGCAGGTGCGCCGGTTGGCTGGATGGGTGGGGCCCATCCGTGGGGCGGCGAGACGCCGCCCTTGCGTGCTTACGACGCGGAGTTGCTGCGACGCGGGCCGCCGCTGCGCTGACCGTCGCGACGCGGGCCGCCGTCACGGCTGCCACCCGGCTTGCCGCTCCAGCCGCCGCCATTGCCGCCGCCGTAGCTGCGGCCGTTACCGTTGCCGTTACCGCCATAGCCGCCGCCCGGCTTGCCGCCGAAACGTCGACCACCGCCGTTACCGCCGCCCGGACGGCCGCGGCCGCCGTTGCCGCCGTTACGCGGGGGTGCCTTGCGCGGCTCGAAACCTTCGATCACGTTGACCGGCAGCGGCGAGCGCACGAAGCGCTCGATGCGCTTGAGCGCGCCTTGCTCGGCGTGGTGCACGAGGCTCACTGCCGTGCCCGAACGACCTGCACGGCCGGTACGGCCGATACGGTGCACGTAGTCTTCCGCGAACTTCGGCAGGTCGTAGTTGAACACGTGCGTGATGCCCGGGATGTCGATGCCGCGTGCCGCGACGTCGGTGGCCACCAGCACGCGCACGCGGCGCTCGCGCAGCGCACGGATCGTGCGGTTACGCGCGCCTTGCGGCAGGTCGCCGTGCAGCGCAGCCGATTCGAAGCCTGCGTCGGCGAGACGGCCGGCGAGCTGGTCGGCGTCGATCTTGGTCGCCGTGAAGATGATCGCCTGGTCGAGCGCGTCGTCGCGCAGCAGGTGATCGAGCAGGCGATCCTTGTGATCGCGGTCGTCGACGTAGTGCACGGTCTGCGCGATGTTGGCGCGCGACTCGAGGCGCTGCTGGATCTCGATGCGTTCCGGATCCTTCAGCAGGCGGCCCGTCAGCGAACCGATCTTGCCGTCGAGCGTGGCCGAGAACAGCATCGTCTGGCGCGACTCGGGCGTGGCGGCGACGATCGTCTCGATGTCTTCGATGAAGCCCATGTCCAGCATGCGGTCGGCTTCGTCGAGCACGAGCATCTTCAGTTCGGACAGGTCGATACGGCCGCGCTCGAGGTGATCGAGCAGACGGCCCGGCGTGGCGACCAGGATTTCCGGGTTCTTCGCGAGCAGCATCAGCTGCTGGCCGTAGGCGACGCCGCCGAGGATGCTGACCGTGCGCAGGCGCTTCAGGTGCTTGCCGTAGGTCGATGCGGCCGTGGTGACCTGCATCGCGAGTTCACGGGTCGGCGTCAGCACGAGCAGGCCCGGGCGCGCGACGGGTTGCGGGCGGCGCGCACGGCGGTCGCCCTGGTTCGGTTCACGCGGCGCGCGCGGTTGCTGCGCCAGCGTCTTCTGGAGCTGCGCGAAACGTTCGATCGCGGGCAGCATGAATGCGGCGGTCTTGCCCGAACCGGTCGGGCTCGACACCAGCAGGTCGCGGCCGGCGATGCCGGCCGGAATCGCGCGCTGCTGGACCGGCGTCGGCTTCACGTAGCCGGCGGCCTCCAGCGCGGAGACGATCTCCGGCGACAACCCGAGCGACGCGAAGCTCGGCTCGTCCGACGCCGGTTCGACCGCGGCCGGTGCGGCGGCGTCGTCGAGACCGAGCGCCTGGTCGGCGATCGCGTTGAGCGGGCTGGAGTTGATGCTCGAAGTCATAACAATCCTTGAAACACAGTGGGTGAAACGTCGGCGCCAATCGCGCATACCCAAGTCGTCGGATTCAGCGAGCAAATCGGGAAACGGGTGCAATCCGCCGAACCGTCGGCGGATGAGGCATTAGAAGCTGTTTTGGGTGCGGCGCGCTTCAGGAGCGGGGCCGCCAGCCTGATAAGTGACGACCGCGAAGGTCGAAGCAGGAGGGGACAGGTTCTAAACCGGATTGGAGCTTAACGCTACGAGGCGTCAGGCCGGACGGCTTGCGAGCCGAGCGCGGGAGGTGACGCAGGCAGCATTATAAAGCGATTTGCTGCGCTGCGCCACTGATTTGATTGCCTATTGCGGCCGGGGGCGGCCGGAGGCTATTCGGTCAGGAAGCCGTGCCGTTCTTCAGCGATTCGACGAGCTCGATGTACTGCTGCCTTGCCGCATCCTGCGACGTGCCCTTCAGTGCATCCCATGCGTCGTACTTGTATTTGCCGACGATGTCGGTGAAGCCCGGCTTGTCGCCATGGGCGTCGCCGTCGGTCGCCTGCTTGAAGAGCGCGTACAGGCGCAGCAGGGTCAGGTTGCCCGGCCGTTCCGTCAGTTGCTTGACGTCGATCTGGGCCTGGTCGAATTGGGCGGTGAGTTCGCTCATCGGGTGTCTCCGTAAGGGTTTCAGGTCGGGCGATCTTAACAAGCGGACCGCCGCGCGGGGTCGAGCGATCCTTCCAAACCGCTGCCGGGCCCGCGCGTGCGCACGGATCGGGCCCGATCGCCCGTGGGAGCGGGGTGCCGCATTACAATGTCGCCCATGACGCAAACAGTGCTCCTCGCCATCGATACGTCGACCGAATACTGCTCGGTCGCGCTGCTGCGCTCGGCCCACGCCGATGACGCCGTTTCCACCCCGCAAACCTGGGTCCGCCACGAGCTGACGGGCGCCGTGTCGAGCACGCGCGTGCTGCCGGCAATCCAGGAACTCTTCGCCGAATCGGGGCTGACGCTCGCCGATTGCGACGCGATCGCGTTCGGCGCGGGCCCCGGCTCGTTCACGGGCCTGCGCACCGCGACGGGCATCACCCAGGGTCTCGCATTCGGGCGCGGGCTGCCGGTCGTCCCGATCGGCACGCTGCTCGCGTGCGCCGAGCACGCGCGGTTGCGCGCGCCCGGCACGACCCGTGTGCTTGCCGCGCTGGATGCGCGGATGGACGAAGCCTACTGGGCGGACTTCGCGTGGGACGACAGTGCGGGCGACTGGCTCACGCTGCATCCGGCTTCGCTCGATGCACCGGGTGCCGTCGGCGTGCCCGATACGCCGTTCACGCTCGCGGGCAATGCGGCCGCCGCGTTCGGCGCGCAGTTGCCGGCCGCGACGCACGCAGCCGTGATCGACGGTGACGCGATGCCGCACGCGCTGGCGGTCGCCCATGCGGCGCTGCGCGCGTTCCGTGCCGGCCGTGCGGTGCCGGCCGATCAGGCCGCGCCGGAGTACGTGCGTGACAAGGTTGCACAGACGACCGCCGAACGCGTCGCGGCACGCGCCGCGCAGACGGGCGGAGCGAAGGGATGACGGGTGTACTGCTGAGCGACCGCTATCTGGCGCCGATGACGGACGCCGATCTCGACGAGGTCGTCGCGATCGAGCACGTCGCGTACGAGTTCCCGTGGAGCCGCGGCAACTTCGAGGATTCGTTGCGCAACGGTTATCTGGGCGTGTGCCTGCGGCACGTGACGGGTTCGCTGATCGGCTATTGCGTGCTGATGCCCGTGGTCGACGAGATGCACCTGCTGAATCTGTGCGTCGCACCGGCTGCACAGCGTGCGGGTGCGGGCCTTGCGCTGCTGCGCGAGGCCGTGCGCATTTCGCGTGCGGAGCGGCTCGACGGCGTGCTGCTCGAGGTGCGACCGTCCAATCCGCGCGCGGTCCAGCTGTACGAGCGTTTCGGCTTCGTGACGATCGGCCGGCGCAAGAATTACTACCCGGCGAAGCATCACAGCCGGGAGGACGCGATCGTGATGCGTCTGACGCTGAACAAGGATGAAGGGGACGCGCATGGCATGGGCTGAAGCGGCGCTCGAGGAAATGGGCCTCGCGCAGATCTGGGTACGGCGCGGGCAAGGCGCGGATGAAGGCGCGGCGGCCGAAGCACCCGCCGCGGCGCAAACAGGTGCGGTCGCCGCACCTGCCGTCGTGGCCGAGCGGCCTGCGCGCACCGCGCGTACGCCGGTGCAAGACGAGGCGCCGCCGGCGGTGGCGCGGAACGTCGATGTTCCGCCGGCTCGCGAGCCGGTCGCCGCTGCGCGCCGTGTCGACGACGGTGATCGCGCGCCTGCACGGGGTACGCCGGTCGCCTCGACCGACACGATGCCGCCGCTGGACGATGCTCCGCCTGCCGGAGCCGACGATTTCGCGTGGTTCGATGCGGCGCCGCCGGGCGATCCCGTGCCGGCGGGCCCGTTGCGGCGCGCTGAAACCCCGGTTGCAACACTCGACTGGGACGCGCTGGCTGCGCGCGTGGCCGACTGCACGCTCTGCCGGCTGTGCGAGAAGCGGACCAACACCGTGTTCGGGGTCGGCGACCGCGAAGCGGACTGGATGCTGATCGGCGAAGCGCCGGGCGAGAACGAGGACAAACAGGGCGAGCCGTTCGTGGGCCAGGCCGGCAAGCTGCTCGACAACATGCTGCAGTCGCTGTCGCTCAAGCGCGGCGACAACGTGTACATCGCGAACGTGATCAAGTGCCGCCCGCCCGGCAACCGCAACCCGGAGCCGGACGAGGTTGCGAGCTGCGAGCCTTATCTGCAGCGCCAGGTCGCGCTCGTGAAGCCGAAGCTGATCGTCGCGCTCGGCCGCTTCGCCGCGCAGACCTTGCTGAAGACGGATGCGAGCATTGCGTCGCTGCGCGGCCGCGTGCATGAGTACGAAGGCGTGCCGGTGATCGTGACCTATCACCCGGCGTACCTGTTGCGCAGCCTGCAGGACAAGTCGAAGGCGTGGGCCGACCTGTGCCTCGCACGCGACGCGTTCCGGCGCGCGGAAGGTGCCGACGCGAACGGGCCGGCTGGACAATGACGGCCGGCGTGGCGTGCGCATTCGTCGATACGCTGCATGACGCCGCGGTTCGCGATCTGGGCTGGTTGCTTGCCAGCCCGAGCCTGCTCACGGCGGTACCGGGCGCGCCGCTTGCGCGCCCGTGGCCGGATGCGGCCGGACAGTCGGCCGTCGAAGCCTGGCTCGCCGCGCTCGATGCGCAGCCCGAGCCGCTGCATCGCTCGCTCGACGGGCTCCGGCCCACCCGGCTCGGCCGCTACGCCGAATGCCTGCTCGAATATTTCCTGGCGCACGGCCCGTCGCTGCGGCTCATCGCGGCCAATCTCCCGCTGCGCAGCAATGGCAAGACGCTCGGCGAAGTCGATTTTCTCGTCGATGCGCCGGGCGGGCAGCGCCTGCACTGGGAACTCGCGGTGAAGTGCTATTTGTGCGCGCCGGTACGCGCCGGTGCGTCGCTTGCCGACTTCGTTGGCCCCAATCTCGTCGACCGGTTCGACCGCAAGCGCCGCCGGCTGCTCGATCACCAGTTGCGGCTCGGCGAACACGACGGGTTTGCGCGGCTCGGCTTCGGCGCGCCGTCCGACGCGCAGATGTTCATCAAGGGCTGGCTGTTCTATCCGAATGGCGTGCCGTTGCCGCCGGTGTCCGCCGAAATCGCGCCGGATCACCCGCGTGGTTTCTGGCTGACGCACGCGCAGTGGCCGGCGTGGGCGGCCGCGCAGCGTGCCGGCGCCGCATGGAGTGTGTTGCCGAGGTTGGCGTGGCTGGCGCCGCGACGTGCCGCCGCCGATACCGGATTCGAACCCGAACCGCTGGCGGCCGCTCTGGAACTGCCGCCCGTGTTGACGACGCGCGAGGCCCCTGCGCTGATCGGCGTTCATGAAAAGGGCAGTGACGGCACGTGGCGCGAACGGGCGCGCGGCTTTGTCGTGCCGGACGACTGGCCGGTGCGCGCCCAGGCGTTCGCGGCGCAGGATCACTGACGCCGCGTCAGCCGGCGCTCACCACCAGCGATGGAAGTGATGGACAGGGCCGACGCCGTGGCCGACATCGAGGCGGCCGCTCGCGGCGATTGCGCCGGTCAGGTAGGTCTTGGCTTCGCGCACTGCGCTTTCGAGGTCGGGCTGCTGCGGCAGCAGCGCGGCGATCGCCGACGACAGCGTGCAGCCGGTGCCGTGCGTGTTGCTGACCGGCAAGCGCACGCCGTCGAGCCGCACGGTGCGCGCCGCTTCGACGAGCCAGTCGGGGCTCGCGGACGCGTCGGGCAGGTGGCCGCCTTTCATCAGCACGGCGCGCGCGCCCGTCTGTAACAAGGCCCGGCCTTGCCGGACCATGTCGTCTTCCGTGGTTGCGGGCACATCGTTCAGCAGCGCGGCCGCTTCGGGCAGGTTCGGCGTCACGACCGTCGCGAGCGGCAGAAGCGCATCGCGCAGCGCGTCGACGGCATCGGGCGCGAGCAGCGCGTGCGAGCTCTTCGAGATCATCACCGTGTCGAGCACGACGAAGCGTGGCGCATAGCGCCGCAGTGCGTCGGCGACCGCGTGCACGATCGCTGCATTCGCGAGCATCCCGATCTTGACCGCATCGATGCGGATATCACCGAACACCGCGTCGAGTTGCGCGGTCACGAACGCCGCGTCCGGCGCATGCACACCCGTTACGCCGCGGGTGTTCTGCGCGGTCAACGCGGTGATCGCGCTGGCGCCATATGCGCCAAGCGCGGAAAAGGTCTTCAGGTCGGCCTGGATGCCTGCGCCGCCGCCCGAATCGGAGCCGGCGATCGTCAGGATGTTGGGTATCGGGTGCGTCATGATGGCAACGCGCCGGTACGAAGACCGGCGCCGGCGGACGGAAACGGGAAGTGTAGCGTCAGTGCCGCGATTCGCCGATCAGCGCGACCGAGTCGAACTGGCGCTGGTTCGCCTGATGGCGGCGCATCACGAGCCACATGGTCAGGCAGACGAACGTGCCGAACAGCACGATCACGACGCCGACCGGCACGTCGAGCCACACGAGCACCGCATACAGGCACAGCATCACGAGCACCGACAGGTTCTCGTTGAAGTTCTGCACCGCGATTGAGTGGCCGGCCGACAGCAGCACGTGGCCGCGATGCTGCAGCAGCGCGTTCATCGGCACGACGAAGTAGCCGGACAGCGCGCCGACGCACATCAGGAAGATGTACGCGATGATCAGGTACACGGGCATGCGCAGGTGGCCGAAGTGCACGGCCCAGTGCGGCGGGAACAGATCGCGCGTATAGAACGCCATCAGCATCACCGCGATGCCCATGATGATGCCGACGGGCAGCACGGACAGCGACTTCTTCAGCGGGATCCGCGCCGCGGCGGCGATCGCACCGGCCGCGACGCCGACCGCGACCACGGCCTGCAGGATCGCGCCTTCCGACAGCGACATGCCGAGCGATACTTCAGCCCACTTCAGCACGATGAACTGCAGCGTCGCACCCGCGCCCCAGAACAGCGTCGTGACCGCCAGCGAGATCTGGCCGAGCTTGTCGCGCCACAGCACCATGAAGCAATCGGCGAAATCGGTGAGGAGCTTGACCGGGCCGCGTTCCTGCTTCGGGTAGCGGGCGCCCGTATCGGGAATGCGCAGGTTGAACAGCGCGGCGATTACGTAGATCGCCATGATGATCGCCATCGCCGCTTCGGCGGGCGTGCCGATCCAGGCGGGTGTATGCGCGATCACGTGCGACGCGATGTGCGGGCTGATCAGCGCACCGCCGAGCACGGTGCCGAGGATGATCGAGCTGACGGTCGTGCCTTCGATCCAGCCGTTCGCGGCGACCAGCCGATCGGCCGGCAGCAGCTCGGTGAGAATGCCGTATTTCGCGGGCGAGTAGGCCGCCGCGCCGAAGCCGACGATCCCGTACGCGATCAGCGGGTGGGCGCCGAACAGCATGATCATGCAGCCGACCACCTTGATCGAGTTGGTGATGAACATCACGCGGCCCTTCGGGCGCGAATCCGCGAACGCACCGACATACGCCGCCAGCACCACGTACGACAACACGAAGAACAGCTTCAGCAGCGGTGTCATCCAGTTGGGGGCGTGGAGGTCTTTCAGCAGGGCGATGGCGGCGATGAGGAGCGCATTGTCGGCCAGCGACGAGAAAAACTGCGCGGCCATGATGGTGTAAAAACCTTTTTTCATCTGATGCGATGCTTTCGTCGCTGCGGCAGGGCCGCGTAGGCCGCCTGGTATGCGATCGGCTTATTCCGTTCGAAATGGGTTGTGCGCACGGCTTTATAACATGAAAATACGCCAATTCGGACTAGCAAGATTCCCCGATCGTTCCGCAAATTGTCGGCTTCAGTGCTCAAAAGGCGCGGTAAGCTGATGATTCGCAAGCGTCTTTACGTAAATTTCCCATGCCGCGCCCGATCTCCGCCACCATCCACACCGCCGCTCTCGCGAACAATCTCTCCGTCGTCCGCCGCTTTGCCGGCCCGTCCAAGGTCTGGGCGGTCGTCAAGGCGAACGCGTACGGCCACGGCCTCGCCCGTGCGTTTCCGGGCCTGCGCGGCACCGACGGCTTTGGCCTGCTCGACCTCGACGAGGCCGTCAAGCTGCGCGAACTCGGCTGGGCCGGCCCGATCCTGCTGCTCGAAGGGTTCTTCCGCTCGACCGACATCGACGTGATCGACCGCTACAGCCTGACGACGACCGTCCACAACGACGAGCAGATGCGGATGCTGGAAACGGCGCGGCTGTCGAAGCCCGTCAACGTGCAGCTCAAGATGAACAGCGGGATGAATCGGCTCGGCTACGTGCCGGAAAAATACCGCGCCGCGTGGGAGCGCGCCCGCGCGTGCCCCGGTATCGGCCAGATCACGTTGATGACCCATTTTTCGGATGCGGACAACGAGCGCGGCGTCGCCGAGCAGCTCGCGACGTTCGAGCGCGGCGCGGAAAGCATCGCCGGCGCGCGCAGTCTCGCGAACTCCGCAGCCGTGCTGTGGCATCCGGACACGCACTTCGACTGGGTGCGGCCGGGGATCGTGCTGTACGGCGCGTCGCCGTCCGGGCTGTCGTCCGACATTGCCGACACGGGGCTGAAGCCCGCGATGACGCTCGCGTCCGAGCTGATTGCGGTGCAAACGATCGCGAAGGGCCAGGCGATCGGCTATGGCTCGACGTTCTCCGCACAGTCGCAGATGAGGGTCGGCGTCGTCGCGTGCGGTTACGCGGACGGCTATCCGCGCGTCGCGCCCGAAGGCACGCCCGTGATCGTCGACGGTATCCGCACGCGGATCGTCGGCCGGGTGTCGATGGACATGATTACCGTCGACCTGACGCCGTGTCCGCAGGCCGGCGTCGGCGCGCGCGTCGAGCTGTGGGGCAACACGCTGTCGATCGACGACGTCGCCCGCCATTGCGGCACGATCGGGTACGAGCTGATGTGTGCAGTCGCCGGCCGCGTGCCCGTGCGCGCGGAATAAGGGCGTTGCGCGTGGCCAAACAGAAAACCGTATACGTCTGCAGCGAGTGCGGCGGACAGACCCCGAAGTGGCAGGGGCAATGCCCGTCGTGCCAGGCCTGGAACACGCTGGTCGAATCGATCCCTGAGGCGCCGTCGGCGCATCGTTTCCAGTCGCTCGCGAAGCGGGCGCCCGTCCAGCGTCTCGTCGACATCGAAGCCGCCGACGTGCCGCGCTTCTCCACCGGCATCGGCGAATTCGACCGCGTGCTCGGCGGCGGGCTGGTGCCGGGCGGCGTCGTGCTGATCGGCGGCGATCCCGGCATCGGCAAGTCGACGCTGCTGCTGCAGTCGCTCGCGGACATCGCGAGTGAGCGGCGCGCGCTCTATATCAGCGGTGAGGAATCGGCTGCGCAGATCGCGTTGCGTGCGCAACGGCTTGCGCTGCTCGACGGCGGTGCGCCGGCGGACGAACTGAAGCTGCTCGCCGAGATCCAGCTCGAGAAGATCCAGGCCGCGATCGACACGGAACGGCCGGACGTGGCCGTCATCGACTCGATCCAGACCGTCTACTCGGAGGCGCTGACGTCGGCGCCTGGCTCGGTTGCGCAGGTGCGCGAGTGTGCGGCGCAGCTCACGCGCATCGCGAAGCAGTCGGGCACCGCGATCATCATGGTCGGGCACGTGACGAAGGAGGGCAATCTGGCCGGCCCGCGCGTGCTCGAGCACATCGTCGACACGGTGCTGTACTTCGAAGGCGACACGCATTCGTCGTTCCGGCTCGTGCGCGCGTTCAAGAACCGCTTCGGTGCGGTCAACGAGCTTGGCGTGTTCGCGATGACCGAGCGCGGGCTGCGCGGCGTCGCGAATCCGTCCGCGCTGTTCCTGTCGCAACATGAGCAGGTCGTGCCCGGCTCGTGCGTGCTCGTCACGCAGGAAGGCACGCGCCCGCTGCTCGTCGAAGTCCAGGCGCTCGTCGACACCGCGCACGTGCCGAACCCGCGCCGGCTCGCGGTCGGCCTCGAACAGAACCGGCTCGCGATGCTGCTCGCGGTGCTGCACCGTCATGCGGGCATCGCGTGCTTCGACCAGGACGTGTTCCTCAACGCGGTGGGCGGCGTGAAGATCACCGAGCCGGCCGCCGACCTCGCGGTGCTGCTCGCAATCCACTCGTCGATGCGCAACAAGGCGCTGCCGAAGGGGCTGATCGTGTTTGGCGAAGTGGGGCTGGCGGGCGAGATCCGGCCGTCGCCGCGCGGGCAGGAACGGCTGCGCGAGGCCGCGAAGCTCGGTTTCACGTCCGCGCTGATTCCGAAGGCGAATGCGCCGAAGCAGCCGATCGAAGGACTGAACGTGATGGCCGTCGATCGGCTCGAGCAGGCGATCGACCGCGTGCGCGATCTCGAGTGACCGGCCGCACAGGCACGCGGGCCGTGCCTGCCGGCGATCTGTCGCGTAATTCACTGTAAAGAAGATGTAGGGTTCTGTAACCCGCCGGACATCGCTTTTCCCTATCCTTTGCCGCATTGTCGAACCGCGCAATGCGAAGGGATCCTATGTTGAAATCGTATGGGGAAGCGCCGAGCGGAAGCCTTTACAACCTGCGTGGCTGCCGCGTGTCGGAGCCGATTCGCCAACCCTGGGGCGGTGGATGCCGAATCGTCGAATGGATCGACGAAGAAGGGCGCCTCGCGCGCAAGGTCGTGTCCGAGGACGTGACGGAAGCGGAAGTCGCCGCGGCGATCAGGCGGCCGACCGAAGGGCGCCGGCACCTGATGGGCGACGACGAGCAGATGCCGCGCGACACGTTGCCGCGACGCTGAGCCGGCGGCTTGGCGAGTGGCCGGCGAACCGGGTGACGACGGTCATGAATGAACAGGCCGGGCCCATGTGCCCGGCCTTGTCGTATCCGGGCCCGTAAAGGGCCAGATGGCTTGTCGAGGCTCCGTGATACCAAGGTGCCGCGGCGCCGGGGCAGCCGGTACGCCTGGCTGGCGTGTCGGCCTGCGCCGCGACAGCGGTCAGCCGATCTGCTCGAGTTCTTCCTGGGCGGCGAGCCAGTCGGCCTCGACCGTCTCGAGGCGCGTGTTGACGTCCCCGAGCTTGCGGATCGCATCGGTCAGCTCCGTCTTGCGCTCGGCTTCGTAGCTCGCCGGATCGGCGACGAACGTGTCGAGGCGCGCCTTCTCCGCGTGCAGCGTCTCCATTTCCTTTTCGAGCTTCGTGATGCGCGACTGCAGCGGCTTCTTCAACACCGACAGGCGCTGCCGCTCCTCGGCGGCCTGACGCTTCTGGTCCCGGCGGTTGGCCGCGGCGCCCGCGCCCGACGCAGCCGCGCTGTCCGCCTTCGCGGCGGCGCGCTGCTCGGCCGCGTGCTGCAGCAGCCAGTCGCGGTAGTCGTCGAGGTCGCCGTCGAACGGCTGCAGCCGGTGCTTCGCGACCAGCATGAACTGGTCGGTCGTCGCGCGCAGCAGGTGGCGGTCGTGCGAGACGAGGATCAGCGTGCCTTCGAACTGCGCGAGCGCCATCGTCAGCGCATGGCGCGTTTCGAGGTCGAGGTGGTTGGTCGGTTCGTCGAGCAGCAGCAGGTTCGGCTTCTGCCAGATGATCAGCGCGAGCGCGAGGCGTGCTTTTTCACCACCTGAAAACGGCCCGACCGGGCTGGTTGCCATATCGCCCGAGAAATTGAAGCCGCCGAGGAAGTCGCGCAGTTCCTGCTCGCGCGTGTCGGGCGCGAGCCGCCCCAGATGCGCAAGCGGCGAATCGTCTTCGCGCAGCGTCTCGAGCTGGTGCTGTGCGAAATAGCCGATCGTCAGCCCCTTGCCGTCGCGGACGTGCCCCGACAGCGGCGCGAGCGTGCCGGCCAGCGTCTTGATCAGCGTCGACTTGCCCTGGCCATTCGCGCCGAGCAGGCCGATGCGCTGGCCGTTCTGGATCGACAGCGCGACGCGCTCGACGATCGGGATCTCCGCTCCGTCGTCGGCATGGTAGCCGCAGCGGACGTCTTCCATCACCATCATCGGGTTCGGCGCCGCGTCGGGCGTGCGGAATTCGAACGTGAACGGCGACGCGATGTGCGCAGGCGCGATCAGCTCCATCTTCTCGAGCGCCTTCATCCGGCTCTGCGCCTGCTTGGCCTTGGTCGCCTTGGCCTTGAAGCGGTCGACGAAGCTCTGCAGGTGCTCGATCGTCTTCTGCTGCTTTTCGTAGGCGTTTTGCTGCAGCGCGAGTTGCTGCGCGCGCAGCACCTCGAACTGCGAGTAGTTGCCGCCGTAGCGTTTCACCTGGCGGTTTTCCAGGTGCAGCGTGACGTTACAGATCGAATCGAGGAATTCGCGGTCGTGCGAAATCACGACGAGCGTGCCGGGGTAGCGATGCAGCCAGTCTTCGAGCCAGACGATCGCGTCGAGGTCGAGGTGGTTCGTCGGTTCGTCGAGCAGCAGCAGGTCGGAGCGGCACATCAGCGCCTGCGCGAGATTCAGGCGCATGCGCCAGCCGCCGGAGAAGCTGGCGACGGATTCGCGCGTCTGCGCGAGCGTGAAGCCGAGACCGAGCAGCAGCGCCTCGGCACGGGCAGGCGCGGTGTAGCCGTCGGCGTCGGCGAATGCCGCGTGCGCGTGGGCTTCGGCGGCGCCGTCATGCGCGGCGGATGCGGCGGCGATGCGCGCCTCGATCTCGCGCAGCGCGGCGTCGCCGTCGAGCGTGTAGTCGAGCGCCGAGCGGTCGACGGCGGGCGTTTCCTGCGACACATGGGCGATCCGCCACGACGGCGGCATCGAGAAATCGCCGCCGTCCGAGTGCAGCTCGCCACGCAGGACCGAGAACAGCGTCGACTTGCCGGCGCCGTTCGCGCCGATCAGGCCGGCTTTCTCGCCGGGATTGAGTACGAAGGAGGTCGACTCGAACAGCGGCTTGGTGCCGCGCGCAAGGCTGAACTGATTGAAACGGATCACGGCGGAAATGACTGGCCAAAACCGCTATTCTAGACTGCGCGCCGCTTGCGCCGGGCATTGGCTGTTCGGCAGATGCCGCAATGGGGCAATTTCGCCTAGACTCCACGTCGATCCGGTTTCGTTAAAAGGAGTGCCCGATGTCCACCCTGTATTCGTTCAGCGCTGAGACGCTCGCCGGCGCGCCGGCCTCGCTCGACGCGTATCGCGGCAAGGTGCTGCTGATCGTCAACACTGCGAGCGAGTGCGGTTTCACGCCGCAGTACGCGGGCCTGCAGAAGCTGTACGACCAGTACGCGGCGCGCGGTTTCTTCGTGCTCGGCTTCCCGTGCAACCAGTTCGGCAAGCAGGAGCCCGGCGACGCCACGCAGATCGGCGCGTTCTGCGAGCGCAATTACGGCGTCACGTTCCCGATGTTCGCGAAGATCGACGTGAAGGGCGACCATGCGCATCCGCTGTACCGCCACCTGACCGACGAGGCGCCCGGCATTCTCGGCCTCAAGGCGATCAAGTGGAATTTCACGAAATTCCTGATCGATCGCGACGGGCGCATCGTCAAGCGCTATGCGCCGTCCACCAAGCCGGACGAAATCGCCGCGGATATCGACAAGCTGCTGTGACGGCTGCCGGCGGCGTTTGCGGCTCCGGTGCGGATCGCACGTGCGTCGCCGCGGCCCCGGCCGTTAGAGGATCGGAGCGAACAGCCGGGCGACGTGCATCGCGATGCGCCGCCATGCAGGCGACCGGCGGTATTCGTTCGCATCGACCTCGTACGCCTGCGCGAAGTCGGCATCGAGCATCGTCTCGACCTCGTCGGCGAATGTGCGGTCGACGGTCAGCACCATGATCTCGAAATTGAGGCGGAACGAGCGGTTGTCGAGGTTCGCGCTGCCGATCGCCGCCGCGATGCGGTCGATCAGTACGACCTTCTGGTGCAGGAAGCCGGGCCGGTAGCGGAACACCTTGACGCCCGCATCGACCAGGTCGCGCGCGTACAGCTTCGACGCTTCGAACACCACATAGTGATCGCGCCGGCTCGGGATCAGGATGCGCACGTCGACGCCGCGCATCACGGCGAGCTTCAGCGCGGAGATCACGGCTTCGTCGGGAACGAGGTACGGCGTGGTGATCCAGACCCGCTCGCGCGCGGCGTTGATCACCTCGACGAAGAACAGCGAGCCGGTTTCCTGCTTGTCGGCCGGCCCCATCGGCACAACGAGGCAATGCATGTTGTCGCCGGGCTGCGCGGGCGGCGGCAGTGCGAGCGGCGGCAGCTTCTGCGTCGCCCAGTGCCAGTCTTCGGCGAACACGTACTGGATGCTTGCGACCACGGGGCCGCATATCTCGATGTGCGTGTCGCGCCACGGCGACAGGCGCGGCTTCGCGCCGAGATATTCGACGCCGACGTTGTGGCCGCCGACGAACGCGCGATTGCCGTCGACGACGACGATCTTGCGGTGGTTGCGGAAGTTGAGCTGGAAGCGGTTGACGAACTTCCGGTTGGTCGCGAACGGATGAACCTCGACGCCGCCCCGGCGCAATGTGTCGACGTAGCTGTGCGGGAGGTCGAAGCTGCCGATGCTGTCGTACAGCAGGCAGCAGCGCACGCCGGCTGCCGCGCGCGCGAGCAGCGAGTCGCGCAGCATCCGGCCGAGCGCATCGTCGCGCACGATGAAGAACT
This sequence comes from Burkholderia sp. D-99, assembly GCF_011605345.1. Classification (GTDB taxonomy): domain Bacteria; phylum Pseudomonadota; class Gammaproteobacteria; order Burkholderiales; family Burkholderiaceae; genus Burkholderia. The sequence goes on along the minus strand of NZ_JAAOXM010000006.1, from coordinate 131,523 downwards.
GCACCACCACGTAATCGCGCGCAGCGTCGATTGCGGCCAGGATCGCCGAGAACGTCGCATCGCCGTTCACGAGCGTGCGCACCGAATTGCCGCCGAGGAACGGCATGCCGCCGAGCCGCGTGAGCGCGAGCACCGCGGCCTGGCCGATTGCGTCGGCGGCCGGCCCGTCGGTCGCGTCGGTGCTGAGCCAGGGCGAGCGGGGTGTGTGCATGCGCAACATTTCCAGCTCGTGGCGCCGGGCGTCGACGTAGCCGGAGAACTTGCTGCGACCGAGGAACAGGTATGGAATGAGCGTCAGGTACGGCATGGCCGCGAGCGAGACGGCCCACGCGATCGCGCCTTGCGACGTGCGCGTGTTCATGATCGCGTGGCACGCCGCGACGATCCCGAGCACGTGGATGGTCAGGATCAGGGTGCCGAGATGTAGCCAGTCGAGGGTCATGGGCGCGTGACGGACTCCTGAGGTCGCGCGGCCGGGTGGCCGCCTACGCGCATCTTACCCAACCGTGCGGCGCAACGGTGCACCGCACGGTGGGTGAGCCGGAAACGCTCAGGCCTTGCGCGGCAGGTCCGACGCCTGGATCAGGAACACGGCGTCGTCGCCCGCGCTGGTGGGCAGCCACGTGAGTTCGAGCCCGCCGAACGCGGCTTCGACGTTCTCGCGCTCGTTGCCGATCTCGACGACGAGCACGCCGTCGTCGTGCAGCCAGCGATGGGCTTCGGCGACGATGCGTCGCACGATGTCCATCCCGTCATCGCCACCCGCGAGCGCCATCTCCGGTTCGTGCTGGTACTCGGGCGGCAGTGCAGCCATCGACGACGCGTTCACGTACGGCGGGTTCGTCAGGATCACGTCATAGCGTGCGTCCGGGTCGGCGCGGAACGCGGGCAGCGGCGCGTAGAGGTCGCCGCGGTGCAGCGAAACGCGGTCTTCGAGGCCGTAGTCGCGCACGTTGATCTCGGCGACTTCGAGTGCCTTGTCGGACAGGTCGACCGCGTCGATCTCGGCATTCGGGAACGCGCTCGCCGCGAGGATCGCGAGGCAGCCGGAGCCCGTGCACAGCTCGAGCACCGCGCCGACCTGTTCGGGATCGGCGACGTACGGCTGCAGGCCGTCGTCGAGCAGTTCGCCGATGAACGAGCGCGGCACGATCACGCGTTCGTCGACGTAGAAGCGGTGGCCGTGCATCCAGGCTTCATGCGTGAGGTACGCGGCCGGCACGCGGTCGGTCGCGCGCCGTTCGATCACCGCGAGCACGGCCGCGATTTCGTCGGGCAGCAGGCGCGCGTCGAGGAACGGCTCGAGCGTGTCGAGCGGCAGTTCGAGCGTGCGCAGCACGAGGTAGGCGGCTTCGTCGTACGCATTGTCCGAGCCGTGGCCGAACGCGAGTTTCGCCTTCGAGAAGCGTGTGACCGCGTAGCGCAGCAGGTCGCGAACAGTTACAAAAGGTGTCGTCATGCGAGGCTCCATCAGGCGATCAGTTGTTCGAGCACGCGGCGGTACACGTTCTTCAGTGGATCGATGAAACGCACTTCGATGTGCTCGTCGATCTTGTGGATGCTGCCGTTCGGCGGGCCGAACTCGATCACCTGCGGGCAGATGCGCGCGATGAAACGGCCGTCCGACGTGCCGCCCGTCGTCGACAGCTCGGTCGTGATGCCCGTCTCGGTGCGGATCGCGTTTTCCAGCGCGCCCGACAGCTCGCCGCGCGGCGTGAGGAACGGCAGGCCGCTCACCGACCACTTCAGCGTGTATTCGAGGCCATGCTTGTCGAGGATCGCGTGCACGCGGGCCTGCAGGCCCTCGACCGTGCTGGCGGTCGAGAAACGGAAGTTGAACTGCAGGTCGGCGTGGCCGGGAATCACGTTGGTCGCGCCGGTGCCGGCGTGCAGGTTCGACACCTGCCAGGTGGTCGGCGGGAAGTATTCGTTGCCTTCGTCCCACTGCTCGGCGGCGAGCTCGGCGAGCGCCGGCGCGAGCAGGTGGATCGGGTTCTTCGCGAGGTGCGGATACGCGATGTGACCCTGTACGCCCTTGACGACCAGTTCACCCGACATCGAGCCGCGGCGGCCGTTCTTGACGACGTCGCCGAGCGCGTTGGTCGACGTCGGCTCGCCGACGATGCAGTAGTCCATGCGTTCGCCGCGCGCTTCGAGCAGCTCGACGACCTTCACGGTGCCGTCGGTGGCGGGGCCTTCCTCGTCGCTCGTGATCAGGAACGCGATCGTGCCGCGGTGGCCGGGATGGGCCGCGACGAATTCCTCGGACGCGACGACGAATGCCGCGAGCGACGTCTTCATGTCGGCCGCGCCGCGGCCGTACAGCTTGCCGTCTCGATGGGCGGGGACGAACGGCGGCGAGCTCCACTGCTCGAGCGGGCCGGTCGGCACGACGTCGGTGTGGCCCGCGAAGGCGAGCAGCTTGCCTTCGCGGCCGTCGGCGCCGCGCTTGACGGCCCACAGGTTGGTCACGCCGTGCGACGCGATGGTCTCGCATTCGAAGCCGAGCGCGGCGAGGCGCTCGGTCATGATCTGCTGGCAATGCTGGTCGTCGGGCGTCACGGACGCGCGGGCGATCAGCTGTTCGGTAAGGGCTAGGGTGGCGGACATGGTTCGGACCACTTTCGATAAAAAATGCCGGCGCGGTGGCCGGCAGCGACTAGACGTCGAGCTGCGCCGACAGGCGCAGCGCGGGCGGCCCTATGCGGCAAACAACGCCGCGTATTGATCGGCCGCGAAGCCGAGCGATTTCACCCGGCCGTTGACCACCAGCACAGGGCGCTTGATGACCGACGGCTTGTGGATCATCAGCGCGACCGCGCCGGCCTTTGTTTCGGCGGCCGCCTTCATTGCGTCGTCCAGGCCGCGCCACGTCGTGCCGCGCTTGTTCACGAGCGCGTCGAGCGACACGTCCTTCAGCCAGTCTTCAAGCAGCGGCACGCTGACGCCGAGCTTCTTGAAATCGTGGAACTCGAATTCGACGCCGTGATCGTCGAGCCACACGCGGGCCTTCTTCACGGTGTCGCAGTTCGGAATGCCGTAGACGACCACGGTGTGCGGCTTCGCCATCAGTCGCCTCGCAGCAGCTCGTTCAGGCCGACCTTCGCGCGGGTTTTCGCGTCGACCTTCTTGACGATCACCGCGCAGTACAGGCTGTGCGAGCCGTCCTTCGACGGCAGGTTGCCGGCGACGACGACCGAGCCGGCCGGGATGCGGCCGTAGCTGACTTCGCCCGTCTCACGATCGTAGATCTTCGTGCTTTGGCCGAGGTACACGCCCATCGAGATCACCGAGTTTTCCTCGACGATCACGCCTTCGACGACTTCCGAGCGCGCGCCGATGAAGCAGTTGTCTTCGATGATGACCGGGTTCGCCTGCAGCGGCTCGAGCACACCGCCGATGCCGACGCCACCCGACAGGTGCACGTTCTTGCCGATCTGCGCGCACGAACCGACCGTGGCCCACGTGTCGACCATCGTGCCTTCGTCGACGTACGCGCCGATGTTGGTGTACGACGGCATCAGCACGACGTTCTTCGCGATGAACGAGCCGCGGCGCGCGATGGCCGGCGGGACGACGCGGAAGCCGCCTGCGGCGAAATCCTCAGCCGTGTAGTTCGCGAACTTCGACGGCACCTTGTCGTAGAACTGCGAGTAGCCGCCGGCGGGCATCGGCGCGTTGTCCTCCAGGCGGAACGACAGCAGCACGGCCTTCTTCAGCCACTGGTGCACGGTCCAGTTGCCGTCGATCTTCTCGGCAACGCGCAGCGCGCCTTTGTCGAGCTGCTCGATCGCGTGCGCGACGGCTTCGCGGACGTCGGCCGGTGCGGCCTTCGGCGACAGCTCGGCGCGGTTGTCCCAGGCGGTATCGATGATTTGCTGAAGTTGTTGCGACATGTTCGTTTTCGCAGGAGATGGATGGAATTGATCGGATGGACGATTGGATTACCGCGCGAGAGAGCGGCAGAAATCGACGATGCGTTGCGCGCCCTCGACGCATTCGGGGGTGCCCGCGACGAGCGCGATCCGGATGAAATCGCGGCCCGGGTTCGTGCCGTGCGCATCGCGCGCCAGGTACGAGCCGGGCAGAACCGTCACATTATAGTCGGCGTACAGGCGGCGGGCGAACTCGGTGTCCGACAGCCCGGTGCGCGACACGTTGGCCCACAGGTAGAACGCCGCGTCGGGCAGTTTCACGTCGATCACGCTGGCGAGCATCGGCGTGACGGTATTGAACTTCTGCAGGTACAGCGCGCGGTTCTCGCGTACGTGCGCCTCGTCGTTCCACGCGGCGATGCTCGCGTGCTGCCAGACCGGCGACAGCGCGGCGCCGTGGTACGTGCGGTACAGCAGGAATTTCTTCAGCAGCGCCGCGTCGCCGGCGACGAAGCCCGAACGCATGCCCGGCACGTTCGAGCGCTTCGACAGGCTCGACAGCATCACGAGCCGCTCGAAGCCGCGGCCGAGGCGGTGCGCGGCCTCGAGGCCGCCGAGCGGGGGCGCCGCTTCGTCGAAATAGATTTCCGAATAGCACTCGTCGGACGCGATCACGAAACCGTGGCGGTCGGACAGCGCGAACAGCTCGCGCCAGTCGTCGAGCGTCAGCACGGCGCCCGTCGGGTTGCCCGGCGAGCACACGTACAGCAGCTGCGTGCGTGCCCAGACTTCGTCGGGCACGGCCGCGTAGTCGCACGCGAAGTTGCGGGCCGGATCGCTGTTTGCGAAATAGGGTTCGGCACCGGCCAGCAGCGCCGCGCCTTCGTAAATTTGATAGAAAGGATTCGGACAGAGTACGATCGCCTTCTCGCCCGGTTCGGACGGGCGAGCGTCGATCACCGTCTGGGCGAGCGAGAACAGCGCCTCGCGCGACCCCGACACGGGCAGCACCTGCGTGGCCGGATCGATGGCCGGCAGCCCGTAGCGGCGCTCGAGCCAGTGCGCGATCGACGTGCGCAGCGCGTCCGAGCCGGCGGTGGCCGGGTACGACGCGAGACCGTCGAGCGCGGCCACCACGGCGTCGCGGATCAGCGCAGGCGTCGCATGTTTGGGCTCGCCGATGCCGAAGCTGATCGGTTTGAGGGCGCCGGAGGGCGTCACGTCCTTGAACAGGGCGCGCAGCTTTTCGAAGGGATAGGGCTGGAGCGAGTCGAGTCGAGGGTTCACGGGCGAAGCGGCCATCGCGGCCGGTTGGAGCGAAAGAAGCGGCGGGCGTGCCGCGCGGCTGCGAACGGGCGCCGCGGGCGCACGGGTCGCAACGCACGATTATAGCGTGACGGAATGCGGTCACGGCCTGCCGGAACGGCGGCCGGGCCGGTCGAATAAAGGGTATCGAACCAAATGAATAACGCGGTACGCGGCAGCCTGCCGACGCTGGCCATCCTGATCGGCGCATCGGTATGGGGCCTGATCTGGTATCCGCTGCGGATCCTTGCATCGCTCGGCGTGACGGGCACACTGGCGAGCGCGCTGACGAGCCTCGTCGCGTTCCTGTTCGTGATCGTCGCGCGGCACCGCACGATCGCGACGCTGCGCTGGCACTGGGTGCTGCCCGGCATCGCGGTGACGGCCGGCGTGACGAACCTCGGGTTCGTGTGGGGCACGATCCACGGCGAGGTGCTGCGCGTGATGCTGCTGTTCTACCTGACCCCCGCGTGGACCGCGATCTACGCGCACTTCCTGCTGCGCGAGCGGCTGACCTGGGCCGGCGCGGGGCTCGCGGTGCTGTCGATCGGCGGCGCGATGCTGATGCTGTGGTCGCCGACGCTCGGCTTGCCGCTGCCGGCCAGCCCGGCCGAGTGGGCCGGCCTCGCTGCCGGGCTGAGCTTTGCGATGAGCAACGTGCTCGTGATCAAGGCGAGCCGCGAGCTGCCGGAAATGCGCGCGGAGATGCGCACCGCGACGCTGTTCGGCGGCGCGGCCGTGTTCGGCGCGATCGCGTCGCTGTTCGAGGGGCTGCCGGCCGCGCCGGCGGGCGGCCCGCTCGGCGTCGCCGCGCTGATCATCGTCGCGATCGGCGTGACGATGGCGTCGAACAACCTGCTCGTACAGTACGGGCTCGCGCGCGTGCCGGCGAACCGGGCGTCGATCATCATGCTGTTCGAGATCGTGATCACCGCGCTGTCGGCGTGGGTGTTCGCGAACGAGCTGCCGACCGCGCGCGAGTGGGCGGGCGGCGCGTGCATCGTGCTCGCGACGCTGCTGTCGAGCCGGGTCCATCGTGCCGCGCCCGCACCGGACAAACCCGGCGACGGTCGGGACGGTGCACGCGCGATGGTATGATGGAAGCCGTTTGCGGGGCCCAACGCTGTATGCGCGCGGCCCCGCTTTTGAATTCCGGGGCGCGTCGCGCGCATGGGCCGTCTGGCCTCGCGCAGTGCGGCTCCGTCCGTTTCACACCTTCTTCACATCCGATACCGCCGTGCGTCTGAGCTCGATCAAACTCGCTGGCTTCAAATCCTTTGTCGATCCCACGCATTTCCAGGTTCCGGGCCAGCTTGTCGGCGTGGTGGGCCCGAACGGGTGCGGCAAGTCCAACATCATCGACGCCGTGCGCTGGGTGCTCGGCGAGTCGCGCGCTTCCGAGCTGCGCGGCGAGTCGATGCAGGACGTGATCTTCAACGGCTCGACCGCCCGCAAGCCCGGCAGCCGGGCCAGCGTCGAACTGATCTTCGACAACTCCGACGGCCGCGCGGCCGGCCAGTGGGGCCAGTACGGCGAGATCGCCGTGAAGCGCGTGCTCACGCGCGACGGCACCTCGAGTTACTACATCAACAACCTGCCGGCGCGTCGCCGCGACATCCAGGACATCTTCCTCGGCACCGGCCTCGGGCCGCGTGCGTACGCGATCATCGGGCAGGGCATGATCGCGCGGATCATCGAGGCGAAGCCGGAAGAGCTGCGCGTGTTCCTCGAGGAAGCCGCAGGCGTGTCGAAGTACAAGGAGCGCCGCCGCGAGACCGAGAACCGCCTGCACGACACGCGCGAGAACCTGACGCGCGTCGAGGACATCGTCCGCGAACTCGGTGCGAACCTCGAGAAGCTCGAGGCGCAGGCGGTCGTTGCGACCAAATACAAGGATCTCGTCGCCGACGGCGAGGAGAAGCAGCGCCTGTTGTGGCTGCTGCGCAAGAACGAGGCTGCCGGCGAGCAGCAGAAGCAGCAGCGCGCGATCGAACAGGCGCAGATTGACCTCGAGGCGCAAACGGCGAAGCTGCGCGAGGTCGAGGCGCAGCTCGAGACGCTGCGCGTCGCGCATTACGCGGCGAGCGATGCGATGCAGGGCGCACAGGGTTCGCTTTACGAGGCGAATGCCGAGGTGAGCCGCCTCGAAGCCGAGATCAAGTTCATCGTCGAATCGCGCAATCGCGTGCAGGCGCAGATCGCCGCGCTGAATGCGCAGCGCGAGCAATGGCGCGCGCAGGCCGAGAAGGCGCAGGACGAGCTCGAGGAAGCCGAGGAAGCGCGCGCGATGGCCGACGAGAAGGCCGCGCTCGCCGAAGACAACGCCGCCGCGAAGCACGACGCGCTGCCGGCGCTCGAAGCGAAATGGCGCGATGCGCAGGCGCAGCTCAACGACGAGCGCGCGCGGATCGCGCAGACCGAACAGTCGCTGAAGCTCGAAGCCGCGCACCAGCGCAATGCCGACCAGCAGCTTCAGCAGCTTCAGCAGCGCCATGAGCGCCTGAAGAGCGAAGCGGGCGGGCTCGACGCGCCGGACGAGGCCCAGCTCGAGGAGCTGCGCATGCAGCTGGCCGAGCAGGAAGAGATCCTTGCCGAAGCGCAGGCGCGCCTCACCGATGCGCAGGAAACGGTGCCGCGCCTCGATGGCGAGCGCCGTGCCGCGCAGGAGCGCGTGCAGGCCGAGGCCGCGCAGATCCACCAGCTCGAGGCGCGTCTCGCCGCGCTGAAGCAGCTGCAGGAAAACGTGCAGACCGAAGGCAAGGTGCAGCCGTGGCTCGACAAGCACGAGCTCGGCGCGCTGCCGCGTCTGTGGAAGAAGCTGCACGTCGAGGCCGGCTGGGAAGCGGCGCTCGAGGCCGTGCTGCGCGAGCGCCTCGCCGCGCTCGAAGTGTCGAATCTCGACTGGGTGAAGGCATTCGCCACCGATGCACCGCCTGCGAAGCTCGCGTTCTATGCGCCGCCCGCGGCCGGCGAAGCGCCCGCGGCCGTGGCCGGCCTGCGTCCGGTGCTGTCGCTCGTGCGCATCGACGATGCGGGCATCCGCGCGGTGCTGAACGACTGGCTCGGCAACGTGTATGTCGCCGACGACGTCGCGCAGGCGCTCGCGACGCGCACGCAACTGCCGGCAGGTGGTGCGTTCGTCGTCAAGGCCGGCCATATCGTCACGCGCGTCGGCGTGCAGCTCTATGCAGCCGATTCGGAGCAGGCCGGGATGCTGGCCCGCCAGCAGGAAATCGAAAACCTGACGCGCCAGGTGCGTGCGCAGGCGCTGCTCGCCGACGAGGCGCGCACGGCCGCCGTGCGTGCGGAAGCCGCGCACACGCAGGCCACGCAGGCGCTCGGCGACGTGCGCGCACAGGCCGAGCGTGCGACGCAGCGCGTGCACGCGCTGCAGATGGACGTGCTGAAGCTCGCGCAGGCGCACGAACGTTACACGCAGCGCAGCACGCAGATCCGCGAGGAACTCGAGGAAATCGGCGCGCAGATCGAAGAGCAGCGCGCGATGCGCGCGGAATCGGAAGCGAATTTCGAGCGTTTCGACGGCGAACTCGCGGAACTGCAGGCGCGCTTCGAGGACAACCAGCTCGCATTCGAAGCACTCGACGAATCGCTGACGCAGGCGCGTCAGGAAGCGCGCGACCTGGAGCGCGGCGCGAACGACGCGCGCTTCGCCGCGCGCAATGCGGTGACCCGGATCGACGAGCTCAAGCGCAGCATCCAGGTGGCGCACGAACAGAGCGAGCGTGTTGCCGGATCGCTGGAAGACGCGCGTGCCGAGCTCGAGACGATCAACGAGCAGACCGCGCACACGGGCCTGCAGGACGCGCTCGAGATTCGTGCGGTGAAGGAAGAGGCGCTGCAGGCCGCGCGGATCGAACTCGACGACCTGACCGCGAAGCTGCGCGCGTCGGACGAGCAGCGGCTCGTTGCCGAGCGCTCGCTGCAGCCGCTGCGCGACCGCATTACCGAATTGCAGTTGAAGGAGCAGGCTGCGCGCCTGGCGGTCGAGCAGTTCGCCGAGCAGCTCACGACGGCCGAGGTTGACGAGGCCGCGCTGTCCGAGAAGCTGACGCCGGATCTGAAGCCGTCGTACCTGCAGGGTGAAGTCACGCGCCTGAACAACGCGATCAACGCGCTCGGCCCGGTGAACATGGCCGCGCTCGACGAGCTGAAGGCCGCGAGCGAGCGCAAGGTGTTCCTCGATGCGCAGTCGGCCGACCTGATCGACGCGATCACGACGCTCGAGGACGCGATCCACAAGATCGACCAGGAAACCCGCACGCTGCTGCAGGGCACCTTCGACGAGGTCAACCGCCACTTCAGCGACCTGTTCCCGCGTCTGTTCGGCGGCGGCCAGGCGAAGCTGATCATGACGGGCGACGAGATTCTCGACGCCGGCGTGCAGGTGATGGCGCAGCCGCCCGGCAAGAAGAACGCGACGATTCACCTGCTGTCGGGCGGCGAGAAGGCACTGACCGCGACCGCGCTGGTGTTCGCGATGTTCCAGCTGAATCCGGCACCGTTCTGTCTGCTCGACGAGGTCGACGCGCCGCTCGACGACGCGAACACCGAGCGTTTCGCGAATCTCGTGCGTGCGATGTCCAACAAGACGCAGTTCCTGTTCATCTCGCACAACAAGATCGCGATGGAAATGGCGCAGCAGCTGATCGGCGTGACGATGCAGGAGCAGGGCGTGTCGCGGATCGTCGCGGTGGACATGGAAACTGCCGCGGGTTTTGCCCAGAATTGACGTTTGACGAAACCGGACCGCGTTCGCGCGGCGCATGGGCGCCCGTTCGCGGTTCCGACGAACAAGAATTGCTGATGGAGCGTGCATGGACGAGTTGACACTCGGTTTGATCGGCGCGGGCGCCGTCGTGGTGGGCGGCGTTGTGGTCTACAACGCATGGCAGGGCGCGAAGGTACGGCGCAGGATGCCGCGCCCGATGCCGGAGGACGCGGCCGAGGCGATGCGCCCCGAACGCGACGAAGAACTGCCGTTCATCGAGCCGGTGCGTCAGCCGGTGCGGCGCGAGCCTGCGGCACCGGCTGCAGCGGCAGCTGCGGCCGCCACGCAGGCGGAAGTCGCGCGCGTCGAGCCGACCTTCGGCGGTGCTGCGCCTGCCGACATGCCGGCCGATCTGCAGGCCGAGGCAACCGGCGTCGACATGCCGGCCGAGTCGGTCGAGCCGGTTGCCGGCGAAGCCGTCGTGCCGGCCTCCGCGCACGAAACGCCTGTTGAATCGGCCGAGCCGGCCGAACCCGTGCTGCCGGCCGCAACGACGATTTCGTCGGCACCGCCGGCGATCGTCGATCGCCGGATCGACTGCATCGTGCCGATCCGCCTCGCCGGGCTGCTGCCGGGCGACAAGATCCTGCCGGCCGCGCAGCGGCTGCGCCGTGCGGGCAGCAAGCCCGTGCATATCGAAGGCAAGCCGGAGGGCGGCCAGTGGGAGTTGCTGCAGAACGGCGTGCGCTACGAGGAACTGCGCGCGGCCGCGCAGCTCGCGAACCGCAGCGGCGCGCTCAACGAGCTCGAGTTCTCCGAATTCGTGACGGGCGTCCAGCAGTTCGCCGACGCGATCGACGGCGCGCCGGAATTCCCGGACATGATGGAAACGGTCGCGATGGCGCGCGAGCTCGATGCGTTTGCCGCGCAATGCGACGCCCAGCTGTCGATCAACGTGATGTCGGACGGCGCGCCCTGGTCGGCGAACTACGTGCAGGCGGTCGCGTCACAGGACGGGCTGCTGCTGTCGCGCGACGGCACGCGTTTCGTGAAGCTCGATGCGAAGCAGAACCCCGTGTTCATGCTGCAGTTCGGCGATACGAACTTCCTGCGTGACGACCTCACGTACAAGGGCGGCAACATGATCACGCTGGTGCTCGACGTGCCGGTTGCCGAAGAGGACATCCTGCCGTTCCGGCTGATGTGCGATTACGCGAAGTCGCTGTCCGAACGGATCGGCGCACGTGTGGTCGACGATTCGCGCCGGCCGCTGCCGGAATCGACACTCGTCGCGATCGACCAGCAACTGATGAAGTTGTACGCGAAGCTCGAGGAAGCCGGCATCCCGGCCGGTTCGCCCATCACGCGCCGCCTCTTCAGCCAGTAACGCGAACATACGAGCGGCGGGCTTTGCAGCCGCCGTTCGTCGCTGCGGCGCACACCTCGCTGTTTGCGCTGCAGCACGCGTATCGGGCGCGCATTGCACGCCCCGCCGCGACGGCAAACTGAGATAATCGGGCATCCGATTTTCTCAGAACGAATCTGCCGCCAGCATGGCCCGAACCCAAGCCGAACCGCCAGCCAGCCAGCCCGACGCGCGTGCCGCGTGGCTGCGCGACCAACTCGAGCGGGCGAACTACGCCTATTACGTGCTCGACCAGCCGGATCTGCCCGACGCCGAATACGACCGGCTGTTCCGCGAACTGCAGCAGCTTGAAACCGATCATCCCGAACTCGTGACGCCCGATTCGCCGACGCAGCGCGTGGGTGGCGAGGCGGCTGGCGGCTTCACGCCGGTCGTCCATGACGCGCCGATGCTGTCGCTGAACAACGGCTTTGCCGACGAAGACATCGTCGCGTTCGACAAGCGCATCGCCGATGCGCTCGACAAGACGACCGATCTCGCCGGCTCGGTGACGGAGCCGGTCGACTATGCGTGCGAACTGAAGTTCGACGGTCTCGCGATCTCGTTGCGTTACGAGCAGGGCGTATTCGTGCAGGCGTCGACGCGCGGCGACGGCACGACCGGCGAGGACGTGACCGAGAACGTGCGCACGATCCGCTCGATTCCGCTGAAGCTGAAGGGCAAGAACGTGCCGGCCGTGCTCGACGTGCGCGGGGAGGTGCTGATGTTCAAGCGCGATTTCGCACGCCTGAACGAGCGCCAGCGCGCGGCCGAGCAGCGCGAATTCGCGAACCCGCGCAACGCGGCAGCCGGCAGCCTGCGCCAGCTCGACTCGAAGATCACCGCGCAGCGTCCGCTGTCGTTCTTCGCATACGGGATCGGCGTGCTCGACGGGATGCCGACGCCCGATACGCACAGCGCGCTGCTCGACTGGTACGAGTCGCTCGGCCTGCCCGTGAACCGCGAGCGCGCGGTCGTGCAGGGTGCCGAGGGCTTGCTCGACTTCTTCCGCAAGGTCGGCGAGAAGCGCGACTCGCTGCCGTACGACATCGACGGAGTGGTCTACAAGGTCAACCGGCGCGACGAGCAGGAGCGCCTCGGCTTCGTGTCGCGCGCGCCGCGCTTCGCACTCGCGCACAAGTTTCCCGCGCAGGAAGCGCTGACGAAGCTCGTCGCGATCGACGTGCAGGTCGGCCGCACCGGCGCGATCACGCCGGTCGCGCGCCTCGAGCCCGTGTTCGTCGGCGGCGCAACCGTAACCAACGCGACGCTGCACAACGAGGACGAGGTGCGCCGCAAGGACATCCGGATCGGCGATACCGTGATCGTGCGCCGCGCGGGCGACGTGATCCCCGAGGTGGTCGGTGCGCTGCTCGACCGTCGCCCGGCCGATGCGGCCGAATTCGTGATGCCGACCGAATGCCCGGTGTGCGGCTCGAAGATCGAGCGCCTGCCGGACGAGGCGATCGCCCGCTGCACCGGCGGCCTGTTCTGCCCGGCGCAGCGCAAGCAGGCGCTGTGGCACTTCGCGCAGCGCCGCGCGCTCGACATCGACGGGCTCGGTGAGAAGATCATCGACCAGCTCGTCGAGCTGAATCTCGTGCGCACGCCGGCCGACCTGTTCAATCTCGGTTTCGCGACGCTCGCCGAGCTCGACCGCTTCGCCGAGAAGTCCGCACAGAATCTGCTCGATTCGCTCGAGAAGGCGAAGCACACGACGCTCGCGCGTTTCATCTACGGGCTCGGCATCCGTCACGTGGGCGAATCGACCGCGAAGGATCTCGCGAAGCATTTCGGCTCGCTGACGCCGATCATGGACGCGTCGATCGAGGAGCTGCTCGAAGTCAACGACGTCGGGCCGATCGTCGCCGAATCGCTCCACCAGTTTTTCGCGGAAGAGCACAACCGGACCGTGATCGAGCAGTTGCGTGCACCGGGCAAGGTGACGTGGCCGGAAGGGCCGCCCGCGCCGAAGGCGCCGCAGGGCGTGCTGGCCGGCAAGACGGTCGTGCTGACGGGCACGCTGCCGACGCTCACGCGCGATGCCGCGAAGGAAATGCTCGAAGCGGCGGGCGCGAAAGTGGCCGGTTCGGTATCGAAGAAGACGGATTACGTGGTCGCGGGCGCCGAAGCCGGCAGCAAGCTCGTGAAGGCCGAGGAACTCGGCATCCCCGTGCTGGACGAAGACGGCCTGCACCAACTCCTGGAGGGCAATACGCCATGATTCGCGAGATCCTGAAGATGGGCGATCCGCGCCTGCTCGAAGTCGCCAAGCCGGTCGAGCGGTTCGATACACCTGAGCTGCACGAGATCGTCGCGGACATGTTCGAGACGATGCACCATGCGAACGGCGCCGGCCTGGCCGCGCCGCAGATCGGCATCGGGCTGCAGCTCATCATCTTCGGCTTCGGCAACAACAACCGCTACCCGGATGCGCCGCCGGTGCCCGAGACCGTGCTGATCAACCCGAAGGTCGAGTACATGCCGCCGGACATGGAAGAGGGCTGGGAAGGCTGCCTGTCGGTGCCGGGCATGCGCGGCGTGGTCAGCCGCTACGCGAAGGTGCGCTACAGCGGCTTCGACCAGTTCGGCGAGAAGATCGATCGTGTTGCCGACGGTTTTCACGCACGCGTCGTCCAGCACGAATACGATCACCTGATCGGCAAGCTGTATCCGATGCGGATCACCGATTTCACCCGCTTCGGCTTCACGGAAGTGCTGTTCCCGGGGCTCGATCCGGCTTCCGACGACTGATCCCGCTGCTTTCCCGGTTGCTCGTAGACAAGAAAAAGCCCGCTTGCGCGGGCTTTTTCATTGCATGGCGCACGAGTGTGCCTGCGGTCAGAACGTCTCGTCGGCCGACAGATAGCGCCATTGGCCCTGCGGCAGCGCGCCGAGCATCACGCGGCCCATGCGCACGCGCTTCAGGCCGATCACGTCGAGGCCGACCAGTTCGCACATGCGGCGGATCTGGCGCTTCTTGCCTTCGCGCAGCACGAAGCGCAGCTGTTCGCCGTTCTGCCAGCTCACCATCGCGGGCTTCAGCGCGACGCCGTCGAGCTCGAGGCCGTGGCGCAGCTGCGCGAGCGATTCCGCCGGGAAGTGCTGGTCGATGTCGATGAGTCGCTCGCCAAAGCGCACGCGCACCAGGTACTCCTTGTCGATGTCCGACTGCTCGCCGATCAGCTGCTTCGCGACCACGCCATTCTGCGTCAGCACAAGCAGGCCGGTGGAGTCGATGTCGAGCCGGCCGGCCGGCGCGAGCGCGTGCAGGTGCTGCGGCGAGAAGCGTACCGGCGAATGGTCGCCGCTCCAGCGGTTCGCGCGCGTGATCAGCACGGCCGCCGGCTCGTAGCCGTCTTCCGCCTGGCCCGACACATAACCGACCGGCTTGTGCAGCAGGATCGTCACCTGCGCGGCTTGCGCGGCGCTCGCGCGCTCGTCGATCTCGATTTTCTGGTCGGCGCGGACCTTGGTGCCGAGCGTGTCGATGCGTTCGCCGTCGACGAGCACCCAACCCTTTTCGATCCATTCGTCGGCTTCGCGGCGCGAGCACATGCCGAGCTCGGACATCCGCTTCGACAGGCGCATCAGGCCCGTTTCGTCGCCGTAGTCGACGTCGGCCGCAGCGCGCTTGACCGGTTGCGTGGTCTTGACCGCGCCGAACGAGCGGCGTTCGCCGTCGCGTGCGGGGCGAGCCGGGCGGTCGCCGAAGCTGCGCTTTGCGCCTTCGCCGGCTGCCTTGTCGCGATAGGACGGGCGCTTGCCTTCGTCAGCGCCTGCGCGGCGCGGACGGGCGTCGTCGTCGTTGCGGCGGGGCGGGCGATCGGACGACGTGCGGCGGTCGCCGAAGCTGCGTTTTGCGCCTTCGCCGGATGCGTTGTCACGATACGGCGGGCGTGCGCCGCCTTCGCCACCTGCGCGACGCGGACGTGCGTCGTCATCACGACGCGGCGGACGATCGGACGACGTGCGGCGGTCGCCGAAGCCGCGCTTCGCGCCTTCGCCGGATGCATTGTCGCGATAGGGGGCACGCGGGCCGCTTTCACCACCCGCGCGACGCGGCCGTGCATCGTCATCGCGGCGCGGCGGGCGATCGGACGACGTGCGACGGTCGCCGAAGGTGCGCTTCGCGCCTTCGCCGGATGCATTGTCACGGTACGGCGGGCGTGCGCCACCTTCGCCACCTGCGCGGCGCGGACGTGAGTCGTCATCACGGCGGGGCGGGCGATCGGACGACGTGCGACGGTCGCCGAAACTGCGCTTTGCACCTTCGCCGGATGCGTTGTCACGGTACGGCGGGCGTGCGCCGCCTTCGCCACCTGCGCGGCGCGGACGTGCGTCGTCATCACGGCGGGGCGGACGGTCGGACGACGTGCGACGGTCGCCGAAACTGCGCTTTGCACCTTCGCCGGATGCGTTGTCGCGATACGGCGCACGTGCGCCACCTTCGCCACCTGCGCGGCGCGGACGTGCGTCGTCATCACGGCGGGGCGGACGATCCGACGACGTACGGCGGTCGCCGAAACTGCGCTTTGCACCTTCGCCGGATGCGTTGTCGCGATACGGCGCACGTGCACCGCCTTCGCCACCCGCGCGACGCGGACGTGCGTCGTCATCACGGCGTGGCGGACGATCCGACGACGTACGACGGTCGCCGAAACTGCGCTTCGCGCCTTCGCCGGCCGCGTTGTCGCGATAAGGCGCGCGCGTGCCGCGTTCGGCACCGCCGTCACGCGGCGCACGCTTGGCCGGTGCGCGATCCGCGCCCGGGCGCTCGGCGCCTGCCGCGCCGCGCGGCTTGAATGAGCGTTCGCCGGCGGCTGCCGGGGCAGCCTTCTTCGGGCGGGCCGGCTTGTCCCCGGCGGGCGGCGCAGCGGGACGCACCGCCTTGCGGGCGACGAGGCTGCCGGAGCGGACAGGGGCGCGGGTCGGCGACGCCGGCTTCGGATTCTTGACGGTTAGTTTGGTGCGCATAAACGCTGGAATTCACTCAGACTGCGATCGCTCGCAGCAATTCGGTTTCGAGCTGGATCTGCAGGCGGTTGTCGGACAAGCCGGCGCCCGCGAGCAGGAAGATATCCTCGACGCGTTCGCCGAGCGTATTGATCCGCGCCGCGTGGACGCCGATCCGATGCTCGGCGAGTACGCGCGCGATCGAATAGAGAAGGCCCGGCCGGTCGTTGGCCGACACGGACAGGATGTAGTACTGGCCGCGCTCGTCGGCCCGCAGGTCGACGCGCGGCGTGATCGGAAACGTCCGGGACAGCCTCGACAGGCGGCCCTTGGACGGTTCCGGCAGCGGTGCGGTTTCGGCGAGCCGCGTCGCGAGCTGCTGTTCGACGAGATTCGCGATGTCGCGGTACCGCACGTCACGTTCGGTCTGCGTGACGATGAAGTTGTCGAGCGCATAGCCGTGGCGCGTCGTGCTGACGCGCGCGTCGAGCACCGACAGCCCGTTGCGGTCGAAATACGCGCAGATGCCCGCGAACAGGTCGGGGCGGTCCTTTACGTACACCAGCACCTGCAGCGCGTCGCCGATCGGTGACGGCCGCGCGCGGACGATCGCGGTTTCCGCGTTCACGTGCCGGTATAGCACGCGTGTCTGCCACGCGATGTCGGCCGCGTCGTGACGCAGGAAGAAGCCGACATCGAGCTGATCCCACAGCGCGCGGTGCGCGTCGTCGGGCACGGTCTCGAGGCGCAGCAGCGCGAGCGCCTGCTCCTGCCGCGACTTCAGCTCCGAATGCGCGTCGGGGTTGGCGCCGCCGAGCACCGCGAGCGTGATGCGGTACAGGTCCTCGAGCAGCTTGCCTTTCCACGTGTTCCACACCTTCGGGCTCGTGCCGCGGATATCGGCGACGGTCAGCAGGTACAGCGCGGTGAGGTAGCGTTCGTTGCCGACGACTTCGGCAAAGCGCTTGATGACTTCGGGGTCGCTCGTGTCCTGCTTCTGCGCGACCTGGCTCATCGTCAGGTGATGCTGGACGAGCCATACGATCAGCGACGCGTCGTCGCCGGCGATACCGTGCTCGCGGCAGAAGCGCCGCGCATCGGCCATCCCGAGCGTCGAGTGGTCGCCGCCGCGGCCCTTCGCGATGTCGTGGAACAGCGCCGCGACATACAGCACCCACGGGCGCTCGAAGTTGCCGATCAGCTGGCTGCAGAACGGATATTCGTGCGCGTGCTCGGCCACCGCGAAGCGGCGGATGTTGCGCAACACCATCAGGATGTGCTGGTCGACCGTGTACACGTGGTACAGGTCGTGCTGCATTTGGCCGACGATGCGGCGGAAATTCAACAGATAGCGGCCGAGCACGCTCGTCTGGTTCATCAGCCGGAAAGCGTGCGTGATGCCTTCGGGCTGCTGCAGGATCCGCATGAACGTGTCCCGGTTCTGCGGATCGCGGCGCCACGCGTTGTTCATGATTTCGCGCGAGTTGTACAGCGCGCGCAGCGTGCGGGCGGACAGGCCCTTCACGCCGCGGGTCGTCTCGTACAGCAGGAACGCTTCGAGGATCGCGTCGGGATGGCGTTCGAATACGCCGTCGTCGACGATCTCGAGCATGCCCTGCTTCTCGACGAAGCGATCGGGCGACAGCACGCGCGTGATTCCGCTCGTCGCGGGGAACAGCTGCGCCTCGATGTTCTGGATCAGGATCGTCGCGAGCTGCGTGACGGCTTTCGCGGCCCAGTAGTAGCGGCGCATCAGCTGCTCGCTCGCGCGCTTGGCCTGCGTCGGCTGGTAGCCGAAGCTCTCGGCCGCCTGCGTCTGCAGGTCGAACACGAGCATGTCCTGGCGGCGGCCGGCGATCACGTGCAGCCGCGCGCGCAGCGTCTTCAGGAAACCTTCGTTGCGGCGCAGCTCGCGCGCTTCGCGATCGGTGATGAGGCCGCGCGTGTCGAGTTCGCGCCAGCTGCTGCCGAACCCCGCCGCGCGCGCGATCCACAGAATCGTCTGCAGGTCGCGCAGCCCACCGGGGCTTTCCTTCACGTTCGGCTCGAGGCTGTACGGCGTGTCCTGGAACTTCGCGTGGCGCTGGCGCATCTCGAGCACCTTCGCAGTGAAGAACGCACGGGCGTCGAGTGCCTCGTGGTAGCGCACCGTGAAGCGCTCGAACAGCGCAGTGCTGCCGACGATGCGGCGCGCTTCCAGCAGCGAGGTCTGCACCGTGACGTCCTGCGACGCCTCCTCGATGCACTGCGCGACCGTGCGCACGCTGCTGCCGATCTCGAGGCCGAGATCCCATGCCATCCCGATGAAGCGCTCGATGCGCGCGTCGAGCGCCGGGTCGTGCGCATCGGGCAGCAGCACGAGGATGTCGACGTCGGAATAGGGCGCGAGCTCGCCGCGCCCATAGCCGCCGACGGCGACGAGCGCGAGCGTCGCGGGCAGCCCGCAGTCGTCCCATACGCGCTTCAGCGCTTCGTCGGTGAGTTTCGACAGTGCGTGCATCAACGATGCGACGTTCGCCGCGCGGCGAAAGCGCTCGAGCATCTCCGTCTTGGCGGCCTTGAATTCGGCGCGCCGCGACAGCGCGTCGGGCGAGGGGGCGGCGTGAGCACTCATGGGCGGCCGTTCAGGTGCGGGCGGGGCGGGCTGGCGCGACGGCGCTCAGACTGCTGCGGCCGGTTGCGCGAACACGGGGCGCGCCGGCGTGCCGGCCGACACGGTCAGCACGTCGTAGCCGGTTTCGGTGACGAGCACGGTGTGCTCCCACTGCGCCGACAGGCTGCGGTCGCGCGTCTTGACCGTCCACTGGTCGGGCATCGTGCGGATGTCGCGCTTGCCGGCGTTGATCATCGGCTCGATCGTGAAGATCATCCCGGCCTTCAGTTCGATGCCGGTGCCCGGACGGCCGTAGTGGACGACCTGCGGATCCTCGTGGAACACCGTACCGATGCCGTGGCCGCAGTATTCGCGCACGACGCTGTAGCCCTGTGCTTCCGCGTGCTTCTGGATCGCGTAGCCGATGTCGCCGAGGTGCGCGCCGGGCTTGACCTGGTCGATGCCGAGCCACATGCACTCGTAGGTGGTCTGCACGAGGCGCTTCGCGAGGATCGAACCGTCGCCGACGATGAACATCCGGCTGGTGTCGCCGAAATAGCCGTTCTTGATCACGGTGATGTCGATGTTCAGCGCATCGCCGTTCTTGATCACCTTCTCGCCGGGAATGCCGTGGCAGATCACGTCGTTGACCGAAATGCAGGTGGCCTTGGGGTACGGCGGATAGCCGGGCGGCTGGTAGTTCAGCGGCGCGGGGATCGTGCCCTGTTCGTTGAGCATGAACTCGTGACAGAGGCGGTCGAGTTCGGCGGTCGTGACGCCCGCGACGACGTGCGGCGTAATGAAATCGAGCACTTCGCTCGCGAGACGGCAGGCGACGCGCATCTCGGCGATATCGTGTTCGTTTTTGAGCGTAATAGTCATCGAGGTATGCCTGGAATGCGGTGAATTGACGGATTATCGCACCTTCTGGCAGGCGTCGCAGCCCCTGCCGGCGGTGCGGGTGCGGGTTTTCGCGGATTGTCCGGCGGGCTGCCGCGCGGCAAGCGAAAGTGGTGAGCGACTTGAGAGCGGACAAATCGGCGTGCTATACTCTTTGGCTAAGTCGACATCCAAATGCCGAGTTTGTCCCATTCTGGGGCGGCATCGCGGTGAAAGGCTTACGGCACGGGCGTTTTGCACGTGTCGAATCGCAAGCCGGCGCAACCAGGGTGCCGGCCGCGCGGAATCGGTGCCTTTCGGGCAGATCCGCGCGGCGGTACGGCAGCCGGCTTAAGACCCAACCCTCGTGGAGAATTTACATGGCAGTTACGATGCGCCAAATGCTGGAAGCGGGTGTCCACTTCGGTCACCAGACGCGCTTCTGGAACCCGAAGATGGCTCCGTTCATTTTCGGTCACCGCAACAAGATTCACATCATCAACCTCGAAAAGACGCTGCCGATGTTCACGGACGCACAGAAGTACGTGCGCCAGCTGGCAGCGAACCGCGGCACGATCCTGTTCGTCGGCACGAAGCGTCAATCGCGTGACACGATCGCCCAGGAAGCGCAGCGCGCAGGCATGCCGTACGTCAACGCACGCTGGCTCGGCGGCATGATGACCAACTTCAAGACGCTGAAGGTGTCGATCAAGCGCCTGAAGGACATGGAAGCAGCTGTCGAATCGGGCGAAACCGAGAAGATGAGCAAGAAGGAAGCGCTGCTGTTCGAACGTGAAATCGCCAAGCTGCAGAAGTCGATCGGCGGCGTGAAGGACATGGGCGGCATTCCGGACGCAATCTTCGTCGTCGACGTCGGTTACCACAAGATCGCCGTCACCGAAGCGAACAAGCTGGGCGTGCCGGTCATCGCCGTGGTCGATACGAACCACTCGCCGGAAGGTGTGGATTACGTGATCCCGGGTAACGACGACTCGAGCAAGGCAGTCGCGCTGTACGCTGAAGGCGTGGCCGACGCGATCCTCGAAGGCCGTGCGAACGCGGTCAACGAAGTGGTCCAGGCCGCACGCGGCGACGACGAGTACGTCGAGGAAAACGCGTAACTGGCCCCGAGCCGGCGCAAAAAGGGGGCTCTCAACAGGCCCCCTTTTTTTAAGCTTGTGCGCCGGACCTGATCGCGCCGAATCGGCGCGGGTCCGGAAACGAATTTCGGCCGTTCGCGTCCAAGCGGGCGGCGTTGTGAATACAGACTCAAGGAGCGAATGATGGCGGCAATTACCGCAAGCATGGTGGCAGAACTGCGCGCAAAGACCGACGCACCGATGATGGAGTGCAAGAAGGCGCTGACGGAAGCCGACGGCGATCTGGCCAAGGCTGAAGAGCTGCTGCGCGTCAAGCTCGGCAACAAGGCGAGCAAGGCGGCATCGCGCGTGACGGCCGAAGGCGTCGTCGCATCGTTCGTCGGCGGCAACGCAGGCGCGCTGGTCGAGCTGAACTGCGAAACCGACTTCGTCGCGAAGAACGACGACTTCCTCGCGTTCTCGAAGACGGTTGCGGAACTCGTCGCGACGCAAAACCCGGCCGACGTGGCTGCGCTGTCGGCGCTGCCGCTCGACGGCTCGACGGTCGACGCAGTGCGTCTGGCACTGGTCGGCAAGATCGGCGAGAACGTGTCGATCCGCCGTTTCGTCCGCTTCGAAACCGCGAACAAGATCGCAACGTACCTGCACGGCGCGCGTATCGGCGTGATCGTCGAGTACACGGGCGCGGAAGAGCAGGTCGGCAAGGACGTCGCGATGCACATCGCGGCAATGAAGCCGGTCGCGCTGTCGTCGGCCGACGTGCCGGCGGAACTGATCGAAACGGAACGCCGCGTGGCCGAGCAGAAGGCCGCGGAATCGGGCAAGCCGGCTGAAATCGTCGCGAAGATGGTCGACGGTAGCGTCCAGAAGTACCTGAAGGAAGTGTCGCTGCTGAACCAGACGTTCGTGAAGAACGACAAGCAGACGATCGAGCAGATGCTGAAGGCAGCGAACGCGGCAGTGCAGAAGTTCGCGCTGTTCGTCGTCGGCGAAGGCATCGAGAAGCGCCAGGACGACTTCGCCGCCGAAGTGGCCGCGCAAGTCGCAGCAGCAAAGCAGCAGTAAGCCGTAAGCAGTCAGGCAGTATCCGCGGCGGGCGTCCGTTCCGCCGCGGTCGGCGCCGCCGCCGGCCGGCCGGGAAACCCGGTCCGACCGCCGGCGCTTGCCCGAATCAGTATTTCGCCCCTACAGTTCGTGGTTGTCATCCTCTCGTCGCTCGGAAGCCCCTATGTCCAATGCCTATAAACGCGTCCTTCTCAAACTCTCCGGCGAAGCGCTGATGGGCGACGATGCCTTCGGCATCAATCGCGCGACGATCGAACGGATGGTGGCCGATATCGCCGAAGTCGTGCGTCTCGGTACGCAGCTCGCGGTCGTGATCGGTGGCGGTAATATTTTCCGCGGTGTCGCGGGTGGCGCGGCCGGCATGGACCGCGCGACGGCCGACTACATGGGGATGCTCGCGACGATGATGAACGCGCTGGCGCTGCAGGACGCGATGCGCCACGCCGGCATCGAGGCACGCGTACAGTCCGCGCTGCGGATGGACCAGGTCGTCGAGCCGTATATCCGGCCCCGCGCGATCCGTCAGCTCGAGGAAGGCCGCGTCGTGATCTTCGCGGCCGGTACGGGCAACCCGTTCTTCACGACGGACACGGCCGCCGCGCTGCGCGGTTCGGAAGTGGGCGCGGAAGTCGTGCTGAAGGCGACCAAGGTCGATGGCGTATATTCTGCCGATCCGAAGAAGGATCCGTCGGCCACGCGCTACACGACGATCACGTTCGACGAGGCGATCAGCCGCAACCTGCAGGTGATGGATGCGACGGCCTTTGCGCTGTGCCGCGACCAGAAGCTGCCGATTCGTGTTTTTTCGATCAACAAGCCGGGCGCGCTCAAGCGCATCGTGCTGGGCGAGGACGAAGGTACGCTCGTCCACGTGTAAACTCCCGCGGATGCGGGTCGTCGGCCCTGGCGTGCGTGGCGCGCCGGGCAGTGCCCGCGTTTTTTGAAGGTTTGAAGGTTCGGAGGTTGAAATGAGTGTCGCTGATACCAAGAAGGGCGTCGAGCAGAAGATGCTGCGCTCGATCGATGCATTCAAGAGCGATCTGGCGAAGATCCGTACGGGCCGTGCGCACACCGGCATGCTCGATCACGTGCAGGTCGACTACTACGGGTCGATGGTGCCGATCTCGCAGGTCGCCAACATGACGCTCGTCGACGCACGCACGATCGGCGTGCAGCCGTGGGAAAAGCCGATGGTCGCGAAGGTCGAAAAGGCCATTCGCGAAGCCGATCTCGGCCTGAATCCGGCAACGTCCGGCGACCTGATCCGCGTGCCGATGCCCGCGCTGACGGAAGAGCGCCGCCGCGAGCTGACCAAGGTCGTCAAGAGCGAAGGCGAAACGGCCAAGGTCGCGATCCGCAACCTGCGTCGCGACGCGAACGAAGCGCTCAAGAAGCTCGTGAAGGACAAGGAAATCTCGGAAGACGACGAGCGCCGTGCGAGCGACGACGTGCAGAAGCTGACCGACAAGCACGTTGCCGAAATCGACAAGCTCGTGCAGAGCAAGGAAGCCGAGATCATGACGGTCTGACGACCGTCCTCGCGCGCCGCCTTCTTCCCGCATTACTGTCTCAACGGCCATGACCTATACCAGCTCTACCGTTCGCGTGCCTGACGTCGGCGTCGTGCCGCGTCACATCGCGATCATCATGGACGGCAACGGCCGTTGGGCGACCGAACGCCGCTTGCCGCGCGTCGCGGGGCATACCCGCGGCGTCGATGCCGTCCGGGCGGTGGTCGAAGGCTGCGCGCGCGCCGGCGTCGAATACCTGACGCTGTTCGCGTTCAGTTCGGAGAACTGGCGCCGGCCGAACGACGAAGTGTCGTTCCTGATGCGGCTCTTCATCACCGCGCTCGAGCGCGAGGTCGGCAAGCTCCATGCGAACGGGATCCGCCTGCGTGTCGTCGGCGATCTCGACCGCTTCGAGCCGCGCATCCGCGAACTGATTCGCCGCGCCGAAACCAAGACGGCGCGCAATACCCGTCTTACGCTCACCATCGCGGCCAACTACGGCGGCCGGTGGGACATCCTGCAGGCGACGAAGAAGCTCGTCGAGCAGGCCGTGCGCGAGGGGCGCGAGGTCGAAGTGACCGAGGACACGTTCGCGCCGCACCTGGCGATGGCCTATGCGCCGGAGCCCGATCTTTTCATCCGTACCGGTGGCGAGCAGCGCGTCAGCAACTTCCTGCTGTGGCAACTCGCGTACGCCGAATTCTATTTCACCGACAAATACTGGCCGGATTTCGACGGCGCGGCACTGGCCGACGCCATGGCGTCGTATACGGAGCGCGAGCGCCGTTTCGGCCGCACGAGCGCACAGCTCGAACCGCAATCGCAGAACGCCGACTCCTTTTCATGCTGAAAACCCGTGTGATCACGGCGATCGTGATGCTGGCGGTATTGCTGCCGGTGACGCTGTTCGCGCCGCTCAACGCGTTCGGCGCGCTGATCGGCGTCGTGCTCGTGTTCGCCGCGTGGGAATGGGCGCGCCTGCTCAAGCTCGGCGGCTTCGGCCCGGTCATTTATGCAGTCGTCGCGGCGCTTGCGCTCGCGGCAACGGCGCCGCTCGGCGTCGATGCCGCTTCGTCCCGTCCCCTTTTCATGGCAGCCGGCGTGTTCTGGCTGCTGGTCGGCCCGTTCGCGCTGCGGCGCAAGCCTGAACTCGCGGGCGGCGTATGGCGGCCGTTCCTGCTGGCGGCCGGCCTCGTGGTCTTTGCAGCCTGCTGGCACGCGCTCGTCGCGGCGCGCGCGCGGGGTGTGCCGTTCGTGCTGTCGCTGCTTCTGGTCGTCTGGCTGGCCGATATCGGCGCATACTTCGCGGGCAAGGCCTTCGGAAAGCGTAAACTGGCCATCACGATCAGCCCCGGCAAGAGCTGGGAAGGCGCGATCGGTGGCTGGCTCGCCGTGATGGTCGTCGCCGGTGTCGCGATGGCCGCGCATGCGTTCGAGCCGACCCTGTTTTCCGCGTTCGCCGTGCGCTACGGGATGCCCGGCGCATGGGCCGCACTGACGCTGCTGGTCGCGTACAGCGTGATCGGCGACCTGTTCGAGTCGCTGCTGAAGCGGCAGGCGGGCGTGAAGGATTCGAGCGGACTGCTGCCTGGCCATGGCGGCGTGCTCGACCGTGTCGACGCGCTGCTTCCGGTGCTGCCGCTCGCGATGCTGCTGCTTGGTTAAACCACTATTTCTGTTATGCAAAAACGTCTGACATTGCTCGGTTCCACGGGCTCGATCGGAGACAGCACGCTCGACGTGGTCGCGCGCCATCCCGAGCGCTTCTCGGTCTACGCGCTGACCGCGCACCGCAACGGCGACAAGCTGGTCGAGCAATGCCTGCGCTTCGCGCCTGAAGTGGCGGTGGTCGGCGACGCCGCGACCGCCGCGCACGTCGACGCGAAACTGCGCGCGGCGGGCAGCAAGACGACTGTGCTGCACGGGCCGCAGGCGCTCGTCGACGTGTCGAAGAGCGACGGTTGCGACACGGTGGTCGCGGCGATCGTCGGCGCGGCGGGCCTCGCGCCGAGCCTCGCCGCTGCGCGCGCAGGCAAGCGCATCCTGCTCGCGAACAAGGAAGCGCTGGTGATGTCGGGCGCGATCTTCATGGACGCCGTGCGCGACCATGGCGCGATCCTGCTGCCGGTCGACAGCGAACACAACGCGATCTTCCAGTGCATGCCGCGCGATGCGGCCGAGCACGGCGGGATCTCGAAGATCATCCTGACCGCGTCGGGCGGCCCGTTCCGCACGCGCGAGCCGGCCACGCTCGTCGACGTGACGCCGGACGAGGCGTGCAAGCACCCGAACTGGGTGATGGGCCGCAAGATCTCGGTCGATTCCGCGACGATGATGAACAAGGGCCTTGAGGTGATCGAGGCGCACTGGATCTTCGGGTTGCCGGGCGACCGGATCGACGTGCTGATTCATCCGCAGAGCGTGATCCATTCGCTCGTGTCGTATCGCGACGGCTCGGTGCTCGCACAGCTCGGCAACCCCGACATGCGCACGCCGATTGCGCACGCGCTCGCGTTTCCCGAGCGCGTCGACGCGGGCGTCGATCAGCTCGACCTCGCGCAGATCGCCCAGCTGTCGTTCGAGCAGCCCGATTACGCGCGCTTCCCGTGCCTCGCGCTCGCGCTGAAGGCGCTTGAGGAAGGCGGCATCGCGAGCGCCGCATTGAACGCGGCGAACGAAGTGGCGGTCGAAGCGTTTCTCGAGCGCCGCATCGGCTTCATGGCGATTGCGGCGACGGTCGACACCGTGCTCAGCACGCTGCCGAACCGCGAGCCCGACGGGCTCGACGACGTCCTGGCGGCGGATGCCGAGGCACGCCGCCTCGCCGCCGAAATCATTGCCAAAGCGCCTGCGCCTCGCGTGGAGCGTACTGTCTGAATGGGGTGCTCATGAACGTGCTGGTCGAACTGATCGCGTTTGCGGTGGCGATCGGGGTGCTGGTCGTCGTGCATGAGTACGGACATTATCGCGTCGCGCGCTGGTGCGGCGTGAAGGTGCTGCGTTTCTCGATCGGCTTCGGCCAGCCCGTCGCGCGCTGGGTCAGCCGCAGGACGGGCACCGAGTGGACGCTGTCCGTGCTGCCGCTCGGCGGCTACGTGAAGATGCTCGACGAGCGCGATTCCGGCCCCGGCATTCCGCCCGAGGAGCTTGGCCAGGCGTTCAACCGGCAGTCGGTCTACAAGCGCATTGCGATCGTCGCGGCCGGGCCGATTGCGAACTTCCTGTTGGCAATCGTGCTGTTTTCTGTCGTATTTGCCACCGGCGTGACCGAGCCGGCCGCGATCGTCGCGCCGCCGGCCGCCGGCACGGCGGCGGCGCGCGCGGGCTTCGACGGCGGCGAGACGATCGTGTCGATCCGCAACGTGCGCACAGGCGACGCGCAGGGCGGCGAGTCCGAGCCGGTACGATCGTGGTCGGACCTGCGCTGGAAGCTGCTGGCGGCCGCGTTCGATCACAGCGAGATCGTGCTCGGCGCACGCGACGGCAACACGACGTTCGATTTCCGCGTCGACCTCCGCAACGTTCCCGAAACCCAGCTCGACGACGATTTCATGGCCCATCTGGGCTTCGAAACCGGTGGCGGCACGCTGTCGGTCGCATCGGTGCAGCCCGGCAGCGCAGCGGAGCAGGCGGGCCTGAAGTCCGGCGACAAGCTGGTCGCGCTCGACGGCAAGCCGATCGGCGGCGCGTCGCGCTTCATCGATTTCGTGAAACACCATGCGGGCAAGCCGCTCGACCTGCAGATCGAGCGCGACGGCGCCGCGCAGACGGTGTCGATCGTGCCGCAGATGCAGCGCGACGATGAATCGGGGCAGCAGGTCGGCCGGATCGGCGCGGCGCTGTCGATGCATGCGCCGTCCGTCGACGTGCGTTACGGCCCGATCGAGAGCCTGCGGCTCGGCGCGCACCGCACGTGGGACATCTCCGTGTATTCGCTGCGGATGTTCGGGCGCATGATCACGGGCAACGCGTCGCTGAAGAACCTGTCCGGCCCCGTGACGATTGCCGACTACGCGGGCAAGAGTGCGCGGCTCGGTCCGTCCGCGTTCCTGTCGTTCCTCGCCCTTGTCAGCATTAGCCTTGGCGTCCTGAACTTGTTGCCGATTCCCGTTTTGGACGGGGGGCATCTGTTATATTATGCGGTTGAAGCCGCGACCGGGAAAGCCGTCTCGGAGCGCTGGCAGCTGATTCTGCAAAGAGCCGGGTTGATCTGCATCGTCGCGTTGTCGGCGATCGCGCTGTTCAACGATCTGGCTCGGTTAATCCATTTCTGAAGCGTCAGGCGGCGGCCGCTCGGCAGCCGCCCGATTTGATGCAGCTAAATATTGGGGATGCATGTTGTTCAAACCTCATCGCTTTGTACCTAAGACAGTTGCGGCGGCTGCGCTTGCCGCTCACGGCCTCGCGGCGCATGCAGCGGCACCGTTCGTGGTGCAAGACATCAAGATCGAGGGGCTGCAGCGCGTCGAAGCGGGTTCGGTGTTCGCATATCTGCCGATCAAGCAGGGCGATACCTTCACGGACGACAAGGCATCCGAAGCAATCCGCGCGCTGTACGCGACGGGCTTTTTCAACGACGTTCGCATTGCCACGCAGGGCAACGTCGTCATCGTGCAGGTGCAGGAGCGTCCGGCCATCGCGTCGATCGACTTCACCGGCACGAAGGAATTCGACAAGGACAACCTGACGAAGGCGCTGCGCGCGGTCGGTCTCGCCGACGGCCGCTACTACGACAAGGCACTCGTCGACAAGGCGGAGCAGGAGCTCAAGCGCCAGTACCTCACGCGCGGCTTCTACGCGGCCGAGGTCAAGACGACGGTCACGCCGGTCGACGCGAACCGCGTGTCGATCCTGTTCGCGGTGGCCGAAGGCCCGAGCGCGAAGATCCGCCAGATCAACTTCATCGGCAACAAGGCGTTCAAGACCAGCACGCTGCGCGACGAGATGCAGCTGTCGACGCCGAACTGGTTCTCGTGGTACACGAAGAACGACCTGTACTCGAAGGAAAAGCTGACGGGCGACCTCGAGGCCGTGCGCTCGTACTACCTGAACCGCGGCTACCTCGAGTTCAACATCGAGTCGACCCAGGTGTCGATCTCGCCCGACAAGAAGGACATGTACCTGACGGTGACGCTGCACGAAGGCGAGCCGTACACGGTGTCGGGCATCAAGCTGTCGGGCAACCTGCTCGATCGCGAAGCCGAACTCAACAAGCTGATCAAGATCAAGCCGGGCGACCGCTTCTCGGCCGAAAAGCTGCAGCAGACCACCAAGTCGATCGTCGACAAGCTCGGCGAATACGGCTACGCATTCGCGGCCGTCAACGCGCAGCCGGACATCGACCAGGCGAACCACAAGGTGAACCTGAACCTCGTCGTCGATCCGAGCCGCCGCGTGTACGTGCGCCGCATCAACGTCGTAGGCAACACGCGCACGCGCGACGAAGTGGTGCGCCGCGAAATGCGCCAGCTCGAAAGCTCGTGGTTCGATTCGAACCGTCTCGCGCTGTCGAAGGACCGCGTGAACCGTCTCGGCTACTTCACCAACGTCGACGTGACGACGGTGCCGGTCGACGGCACGAACGACCAGGTCGACGTGAACGTGAAGGTCGACGAAAAGCCGACCGGCGCGATCACGCTGGGCGCCGGCTTCTCGTCGACGGACAAGGTCGTGCTGTCGGCCGGCGTGTCGCAGGACAACGTGTTTGGTTCGGGCACGAGCCTGTCGGTGAACGTCAACACCGCGAAGAGCTACCGCACGCTGACCGTCACGCAGGTCGACCCGTACTTCACGGTCGACGGCATCAAGCGGATCACGGACGTCTACTACCGCACGTACCAGCCGCTCTACTATTCGACGAGCTCGAGCTTCCGGATCATCAGCGCGGGCGGCAACCTGAAGTTCGGCATTCCGTTCTCGGAAGTCGACACCGTTTACTTCGGCGCGGGCTTCGAGCAGAACCGCCTCGACGTCGATTCGAACACGCCGCAGAGCTACCAGGATTACGTGAACCAGTTCGGCCGAGTGTCGAACACGGTGCCGCTGACCGTCGCGTGGTCGCGCGACGCGCGTGACAGCGCGCTGATTCCGAGCCGCGGCTACTTCACGCAGGCGAACATGGAGTACGGCGTGCCGGTCGGCAAGATCCAGTACTACAAGGCCGACCTGCAGGCGCAGTACTACTATTCGTTCTCGCGCGGCTTCATCCTGGGCATGAACCTGCAGGGCGGCTACGGTAACGGTATCGGCAACCCGTACCCGATCTTCAAGAACTACTACGCGGGCGGTATCGGCTCCGTGCGAGGCTACGAGCCGAGCTCGCTGGGCCCGCGCGACACGAAGACGAACGACCCGATCGGCGGTTCGAAGATGGTCGTCGGCAACATCGAACTGACGTTCCCGCTGCCGGGCACGGGTTACGACCGCACGCTGCGCGTGTTCACGTTCCTCGACGGCGGTAACGT
The DNA here is from genome assembly GCF_011605345.1 of Burkholderia sp. D-99. Classification (GTDB taxonomy): domain Bacteria; phylum Pseudomonadota; class Gammaproteobacteria; order Burkholderiales; family Burkholderiaceae; genus Burkholderia. The sequence goes on along the minus strand of NZ_JAAOXM010000006.1, from coordinate 101,641 downwards.
GTGGGGCAACGCGCCGGGCGGCACGAGTACGGGCGCCAACGGCCTGCGTTACGGCTACGGCGTGGGTCTCGCGTGGATCTCGCCGATCGGCCCGCTCAAGCTGAGCCTCGGCTTCCCGCTGCAGAAGCACGAAGGCGACCAGTATCAGAAATTCCAGTTCCAGATCGGGACGGCGTTCTGACCGAACGCATGACAACAGCAACGAGAGGGTAATTTTGCTAACCGGTAAGTTTTCGAAACGAGTGATGTGCGCGCTGACCGTTGCGCTGGCCTTGGGCGCGGCAACGGTGCACGCACAGGACGTCGCCCGCATCGCGGCGGTCAATTCGGATCGGATCCTGCGCGAGTCGGCGCCCGCGAAGGCGGCGCAGACGAAGCTCGAAGCCGAGTTCGCGAAGCGCGACAAGGATCTGCAGGACTTGGCGGCGCGTCTGAAGTCGATGTCCGATTCGCTCGACAAGAACGGCACGTCGCTGTCGGCGGCCGATCGTGCGCAGAAGCAGCGCGATCTCGCGCAGCTCGATACCGACTTCCAGCGCAAGCAGCGCGAGTTCCGAGAGGACCTGAACCAGCGCCGCAACGAGGAGCTGGCGGCTGTGCTCGAGAGGGCGAACAAGGTCATCAAGCAGATCGCCGAGCAGCAGAATTACGACCTGATCGTGCAGGAAGCCGTGTACGTCAGCCCGCGCATCGACATCACCGACAAGGTGCTCAAGGCGCTCGCGTCCGGCTCGACGAACTGAACGGAGCAGACGACGAATGGCATTGACGCTTGAGGAACTCGTAAAGCGGTTCGGCGGCGAGATCGCCGGCGACGCACAGTGCAAGGTGAGCGGGCTCGCACCGCTCGACCAGGCTGGCCCGCAGCAACTCGCGTTCCTCGCGAATCCGAAGTACCTGTCGCAGGTCGAGTCGACCCGCGCCGGCGCGGTGCTGATCGCGCCGAAGGATCTGGAAAAGCTCGGCGCGGCCGCTACCGGCCGGACGGCCGGGCCCCGCAATTTCATCGTCACGCCGAATCCGTATGCGTATTTCGCACGCGTCGCGCAGATGTTCATCGATCTGGCCACGCCGCAGCGTGCCGCAGGCGTGCATCCGAGCGCGACGATCGATCCGGCCGCACAGGTCGCCGCGAGCGCGGTGATCGGCCCGCACGTAACGGTCGAGGCCGGTGCGGTGATCGAAGACGGCGTGCAGCTCGACGCGAACGTATTCATCGGCCGCGGCACGACGATCGGCGCGGGCTCGCACCTGTATCCGAACGCGTCGGTGTACCACGGCTGCAAGGTCGGCCCGCGCGCGATCATCCATGCGGGCGCCGTGATCGGCTCCGACGGCTTCGGCTTCGCACCGGATTTCGTCGGTGACGGCGACGCGCGTACCGGCAGCTGGGTCAAGATCCCGCAGGTCGGCGGCGTATCGATCGGCCCGGACGTCGAGATCGGCGCGAACACGACGATCGACCGCGGCGCGATGGCAGATACCGTCATCGACGAATGCGTGAAGATCGACAACCAGGTGCAGATCGCCCACAACTGCCGGATCGGCGCCTACACGGTGATCGCCGGCAAGGCGGGCATCGCGGGCAGCACGACGATCGGCCGCCACTGCATGATCGGTGGCGCGGCCGGGATCGCTGGCCACGTGACGCTCGGCGACTATGTCATCATCACCGCGAATTCGGGCGTGTCGAAGTCGCTGCCGAAGGCCGGCATCTATACCAGCGCGTTCCCGGCCGTCGACCACGGCGAATGGAACAAGAGCGCCGCGCTCGTGCGCAACCTCGACAAGCTGCGCGAGCGCATCAAGGCGCTCGAAGCCGCGCTCGCCGCCCAGGGCGGCACGCACGCCTGAGCGCATCATGCGAGATCTCGAACCGGGCACGGCCAGCGCAACCGGCCCGGTTTGCCAGACAGGGCCGCACGGCGGCCCGCTTCAGCCTTTGCATCACCACCGCGCAGCCTCTGCGTGAGACGAACCATCATGAGCACTGAAAAAATCAATCTCGACATCCACAAGATCCTCACGCTGCTGCCGCATCGCTACCCGATTCTGCTCGTCGATCGCGTGCTCGAACTCGAGCCGCACAAGGGAATCAAAGCGCTGAAGAACGTGTCGATCAACGAGCCGTTCTTCCAGGGGCATTTCCCGAAGCGGCCGGTGATGCCGGGCGTGCTGATCCTCGAGGCACTCGCGCAGGCCGCGGCGCTGCTGACCTTCTCGGAAGAGCAGCCGAAGGATCCGGAGAACACGCTGTACTACTTCGTCGGGATCGACGGCGCGCGCTTCAAGCGTCCGGTCGAGCCGGGCGACCAGCTGATTCTGAACGTGACGTTCGAACGCTACATCCGCGGTATCTGGAAGTTCAAGGCGGTGGCGGAAGTGGACGGCAAGGTGGCGGCGGAAGCCGAACTGATGTGCACGGTCAAGACGACCGACGCGGCGCCCTGAGCGACGCGGCACGCACAGGCAACGCAACGCGACACATCACATCGAGAGGCAACGGCGCATGACCAGGATTCATCCCACCGCGATTGTCGAACCGGGCGCGCAGATCGACGAATCGGTCGAGATCGGCCCGTACGCGATCGTCGGTCCGCATGTCACGATCGGCGCGCGCACGACGATCGGTTCGCACAGCGTGATCGAGGGCCATACGACGCTCGGCGAGGACAACCGCATCGGCCATTACGCGTCGGTCGGCGGTCGTCCGCAGGACATGAAGTACAAGGACGAGCCGACGAAGCTCGTGATCGGAAACCGCAACACGATCCGCGAATTCACGACGATCCACACGGGCACCGTGCAGGACGTCGGTGTGACGACGCTCGGCGACGACAACTGGATCATGGCCTATGTGCACATCGGCCATGACTGCACCGTCGGCAGCCACGTGATCCTGTCGAGCAACGCACAGATGGCCGGCCACGTCGAGATCGGCGACTGGGCGATCGTCGGGGGGATGTCGGGCGTCCACCAGTTCGTGCGCATCGGCGCGCACTCGATGCTCGGTGGTGCTTCGGCGCTCGTGCAGGACATTCCGCCGTTCGTGATCGCGGCGGGCAACAAGGCCGAGCCTCACGGGATCAACGTCGAAGGGTTGCGCCGGCGCGGTTTCTCGCCCGACGCGATCTCCGCGCTGCGCAGCGCTTACCGCCTGCTGTACAAGAACGGTCTGTCGTTCGAGGAAGCGAAGGTGCAGCTGCGCGAGCTCGCGGAAGCGGGCGGCGACGGTGACGCGGCGGTCAAGGCGTTCGTCGAGTTCATCGACGCGTCGCAACGCGGCATCATCCGCTAAGCGATGCCGCTTCCGACCACTCAGCTCCGGCTTGCGATGGCGGCCGGCGAACCGTCGGGCGACCTGCTCGGGGCATCGCTGCTCGGCGGGCTGCGCGAGCGACTGCCCGAATCGGCCCAGTTCTACGGGATCGGCGGGCAGCGGATGATCGCGCAGGGCTTCGACTCGCACTGGCAGATGGACAAGCTGACCGTGCGCGGTTATGTCGAGGCGCTGGGCCAGATCCCCGAGATCCTGCGGATTCGTGGTGAGCTCAAGCGCCAGTTGCTCGCCGAGCGGCCGGACGCGTTCATCGGCATCGACGCGCCCGACTTCAACTTCAACGTCGAACAGGCGGCCCGCGACGCGGGTATCCCGTCGATCCACTTCGTGTGCCCGTCGATCTGGGCATGGCGCGGCGGCCGGATCAAGAAGATCGCGAAATCCGTCGATCACATGCTGTGCCTGTTCCCGTTCGAACCGGCGATTCTCGACAAGGCAGGCATCGCGTCGACCTACGTCGGCCATCCGCTGGCCGACGAGATCCCGCTCGAACCCGACACGCACGGTGCGCGCATCGCGCTCGGATTGCCGGCCGACGGCCCGGTGATCGCGGTGCTCCCGGGCAGCCGGCGCTCGGAAATCGCGCTGATCGGCCCGACGTTCTTTGCGGCGATGGCGCTGATGCAGCAGCGCGAGCCCGGTGTGCGGTTCGTGATGCCGGCGGCGACGCCCGCGCTGCGCGCGCTGCTGCAGCCGCTCGTCGATGCGCATCCGCAGCTCGCGCTGACGCTCACCGACGGCCGCTCGCAGGTCGCGATGACGGCGGCCGACGCGATCCTCGTGAAGAGCGGCACGGTCACGCTGGAAGCCGCGCTGCTGAAGAAGCCGATGGTGATCTCGTACAAGGTGCCCTGGCTGACCGGGCAGATCATGCGCCGGCAGGGTTACCTGCCGTACGTCGGCTTGCCGAACATCCTGGCGGGGCGTTTCGTCGTGCCCGAGCTGCTGCAGCATTTCGCGACGCCCGAGGCGCTCGCCGATGCGACGCTCACGCAGCTGCGCGACGACGCGAACCGCCGCACGCTCACCGAAGTATTCACCGAAATGCATCTTTCGTTGCGGCAGAACACGGCCGCGAAGGCCGCCGAAGCGGTCGTGCGCGTGCTCGAACATCGCAAGGGGCGCGCATGACCGCAGTACGTGCATCACGCCGCCGCGCGTCGAGCGACGAGCAGGGCGGTTTCGACTTCAGCCGCCCTGACGAGATCGTCTGCGGTGTCGACGAAGCGGGCCGCGGCCCGCTCGCGGGGCCGGTGGTGGCCGCCGCCGTGATCCTCGATCCGGCGCAGCCGATCGACGGGCTCGACGATTCGAAGGCGCTGTCCGCGAAGAAGCGTGACGCGCTGTACGACCTGATCGTCGCACGTTCGCGCGCGTACTGCGTCGCGTCGGCGAGCGTCGACGAGATCGACACGCTGAACATCCTGCACGCGACGATGCTCGCGATGAAACGGGCCGTCGAGGGGCTGTCGGTCCTGCCGACGCTCGCGCAGATCGACGGCAACCGCTGCCCGACGCTGGCGGTGCGTGCCGAGGCGATCGTCAGCGGCGACGCGCTGGTGCCGAGCATCTCGGCCGCGTCGATCCTCGCGAAGGTCACGCGCGATCGCATGCTCGTCGACCTGCACGCGCGTTTCCCGGTGTACGGCTTCAACGTGCATGCGGGCTACGGCACCGCGAAACACCTTGCCGCACTGCGCGAGCATGGCCCGTGCGAAGCGCATCGGCGCTCGTTCGCGCCGGTTCGTGCGGCACTCGACCTGATTCGATGAAAAGCATTACTTCCCGCGACAATCCGCTGTACAAGCGCCTGAAGGCGCTGGCGGGTTCGACGCCCCATCAGCGCCGCAGTGGCCAGGCGCTGCTCGAAGGATTCCATCTCGCGAGCGCGTACCTCGATACGGGAGCGACGCCGGAGCTGTGCGTGGCGACCGAAGGCGCGCTCGGCCACGCCGAAGCGCAGGCGATCGTCGCACGGGTGGACGCGCAGCGGATCGTCACGCTGCCCGACGCACTGTTCGGGCAGTTGTCGAACGTCGTCAACGGCGTCGGTTTCCTGCTGCTCGTCGACCGGCCAGAACAACCGCTGCCCGCTCGCGTCACGCATACGTCGGTTGTGCTCGACGGTGTGCAGGATGCCGGCAACGTCGGCTCGATCCTGCGCAGCGCGGCGGCGGCCGGCGTGCGCCACGTGTTCTGTGCGCCGGGAACGGCGTATGCATGGTCGTCGAAGGTGCTGCGCTCGGGCATGGGTGCGCATTTCCTGCTGTCGATCCATGAGGATGTCGAAGCCGGTGCGCTCGCCGAGCGCCTCGATGTGCCGGTCGCGCTGACCGACTCGCACGGTGCGCAGGCGGTCTATGACTGCGACTTGTCGGGGCCGGTTGCATGGGTGTTCGGCAACGAGGGCGCCGGCGTATCGACGTTCTGGCGCGACGCGGCCACGCATCGCGTGACGATCCCGCAGCCGGGCGGGATGGAGTCGCTGAACGTCGCAGCAGCCGCAGCGGTGTGCCTGTTCGAGCAGGTACGCCAGCAGCGGAGTGCGTGACGCCGCGCATGCGCATTTCCCGCCCCATGAAAGAAGGCCGCGTTCGACGCGGCCTTTTTGTTTCCGGCGGGCGGCCAGGCGGCCGCCAGCGCGCAGGCGCTCAGTACGACTGCCGGTCGAGACGGATTTCCTGCAGGATCGTCGTCGCGATTTCCTCGATCGATTTGTGCGTCGACGACAGCCACTTGATCCCTTCGCGACGCATCATCGCCTCGGCCTCGTTGATCTCGTAACGGCAGTTCTCGGGCGCAGCATACTTGCTGCCCGGTCGGCGCTCGTTGCGGATCTCCGACAGGCGTTGCGGGTCGATCGACAGCCCGAACAGCTTCTCGCTATACGCGGCGAGCGCCGACGGCAGCTTGCCGCGCTCGAAATCTTCCGGAATCAGCGGATAGTTGGCTGCCTTCACGCCGTACTGCATCGCGAGATACAGGCTCGTCGGCGTCTTGCCGCTGCGCGACACGCCGACGAGGATCACGTCGGCTTCCGACAGGTTGCGGTTCGACTGGCCGTCGTCGTGCGCGAGCGAGAAGTTGATCGCCTCGATCCGGGTCTTGTATTCCTCGGTGTCGGCGTTCTGGTGGCCGCGGCCCATCGCGTGGCTCGATTTCAGCTCCAGCTCCTGCTCGAGCGGTTCGACGAAGCGCTGGAACATGTCGAGCACGAGCGCGTTGGAGCGTTTGACGATGTCGTTCGACTCGCTGTCGACGAGCGTCGTGAACACGATCGCGCGGCGGCCGTCGTGTACGGCGGCCTCGTTGATCTTCTCGACGGTCGCATAGGCCTTGTCGAGCGAGTCGACGAACGGCACGCGCACGAGACGGAATTTCTGGTCGAACTGGGAGAGGATCGAGTGCGCGAAGGTTTCGGCAGTGATCCCGGTGCCGTCGGAGACGATGAATACGGTAGGCAGCATGAATCTGGGCGTCGAGCGTGAAGGGCGGTTGCGCGGGCGGCTGGAGGTTCGCCTCCAGACGCAGTGACAAGGTCGCGCCACATCCGGCAGCCGGCACGGTAGAATAGCGGCAACCTGTTGGATAAGCAATTGCGGGGGCAGGGCGCGAACGGCGCCCCAGGCTTTGCCGCTCGATTCCAAAATTCCCGGCAAGTGTGGCGATTTGTCTGCAAATATCGCCCTTCTGCCGGGATTTTTGCAAATCGGGTCGAAATATTTTTCGCCACTGCGATTGTTTATCTAACAGGTTGCGCAAGACGCGCCGCGCCTTTTTGCAAGCGCCCGCGTCCGAGCCCACTTGCGCAATCGAGCATTTTTTTCACACTTAGGGGCTTGTATGACTAACGCAGCAAACGTCGCAAAGGACCAGGCGTATGTAATTCCGTTCGAGCAGTTGCGGATGACCGATGTGGAGATCGTGGGCGGCAAGAATGCGTCGCTCGGCGAGATGATCAGCCAGCTTTCCGAAGCAGGCGTTCGCGTACCCACCGGTTTCGCCACGACCGCGCTCGCGTTCCGTGATTTCCTCACGCACAACGACCTTACCGACCGCATCGCCAAGCGTCTCGAGTCGCTCGACATCGACGACGTGAAGGCGCTCGCCGAAGCCGGTGCCGAAATCCGCAAGTGGATCGTCGACGCGCCGATGCAGGCACGTCTCGAACAGGAGATTCGCGAGCAGTTCGAAATCCTGAAGAACGGCTCGCCGGCCGAGCTGTCGTTTGCCGTGCGTTCGTCCGCGACCGCGGAAGACTTGCCCGACGCATCGTTCGCCGGCCAGCAGGAGTCGTACCTGAACGTCGTCGGCATCGAAGACGTGCTCGACCGCATGAAGCACGTGTTCGCGTCGCTGTACAACGACCGCGCGATCTCGTACCGCGTGCACAAGGGCTTCACGCACGCCGAAGTCGCGCTGTCGGCCGGTGTGCAGCGCATGGTCCGCTCGGACGTCGGCGCCGCCGGCGTGATGTTCACGATCGACACCGAATCGGGCTTCAAGGACGCCGTGTTCATCACGTCGAGCTACGGCCTGGGCGAAACCGTCGTGCAGGGCGCTGTGAACCCGGACGAGTTCTACGTGTTCAAGACAACGCTCGCACAGGACAAGTACCCGATCATCCGCCGCTCGATCGGCTCGAAGCTGATCAAAATGGAGTTCACGCAGCCGGGCGAGCCGGGCCGCGTGAAGACGGTCGACGTGCCGCACGAACAGCGCAACCGCTACTCGATCACCGACGAAGACGTGATCGAGCTGGCGAAGTACGCGGTCATCATCGAGAAGCACTACCAGCGTCCGATGGACATCGAGTGGGGCAAGGACGGCCGCGACGGCAAGATCTTCATCCTGCAGGCGCGCCCGGAAACCGTGAAGAGCCAGGCAACCGGCAAGGCCGAGCAGCGCTTCAAGCTGAAGGGCCAGTCGCAGGTGCTGGCGACGGGCCGTGCGATCGGTCAGAAGATCGGTGCGGGCCCCGTCCGCGTGATCCAGGATCCGTCGGAAATGGAACGCGTGCAGCCGGGCGACGTGCTGGTGGCCGACATGACCGACCCGAACTGGGAGCCGGTGATGAAGCGTGCGGCCGCGATCGTCACGAACCGTGGCGGCCGGACTTGCCACGCGGCGATCATCGCGCGTGAACTCGGCGTGCCGGCAGTCGTCGGTTGCGGCGATGCGACCGACATCCTGAAGGACGGCGCGCTCGTCACGGTATCGTGCGCGGAAGGCGACGAAGGCAAGATCTACGACGGCCTGCTCGAGACGGAAGTCACGGAAGTGCAGCGCGGCGAACTGCCGGAAATCCCGGTCAAGATCATGATGAACGTCGGCAACCCGCAGCTCGCGTTCGACTTCTCGCAACTGCCGAACGGCGGCGTGGGTCTTGCGCGTCTCGAGTTCATCATCAACAACAACATCGGCGTTCACCCGAAGGCGATCCTCGAGTACCCGAACATCGACCAGGACTTGAAGAAGGCCGTCGAGAGCGTCGCGCGCGGTCACGCATCGCCGCGCCAGTTCTACGTCGACAAGCTGACCGAAGGTGTCGCGACGATCGCGGCGGCGTTCTATCCGAAGCCCGTGATCGTGCGTCTGTCCGACTTCAAGTCGAACGAGTACAAGAAGCTGATCGGCGGTTCGCGTTACGAGCCGGACGAGGAAAACCCGATGCTGGGTTTCCGCGGCGCATCGCGCTACATCGCTGAAGACTTCGCGCAGGCGTTCGAGATGGAGTGCCGTGCACTGAAGCGCGTGCGCGACGAGATGGGCCTGACCAACGTCGAGATCATGGTGCCGTTCGTGCGTACCGTGAAGCAGGCGGAGCGCGTCGTCGGCCTGCTCGAGAAGTTCGGCCTGAAGCGCGGCGAAAACGGCCTGCGCCTCGTGATGATGTGCGAAGTCCCGACCAACGCGATCCTCGCCGAAGAGTTCCTGGAACACTTCGACGGTTTCTCGATCGGCTCGAACGACCTCACGCAGCTCACGCTCGGCCTCGACCGCGACTCGGGCATGGAACTGCTGGCGGCCGACTTCGACGAACGCGATCCGGCCGTCAAGTTCCTGCTGAAGCGCGCGATCGACACCTGCCGCAAGATGGGCAAGTACGTCGGCATCTGCGGCCAGGGCCCGTCCGATCACCCGGACTTCGCGCAATGGCTGACCGACGAAGGCATCGTGTCGATCTCGCTGAACCCGGACACGATCATCGATACGTGGCAGGCGCTCGCCGCCAACCGGAAGTAACGGTCGGTGATGCCGCTTCGGCGAAAGCGCGGTGCCGCCGCGCTTTCGTTGAAGGCAAAATGCAAGGTTCGTGTTATAAACACCCCGGTACACACCGGGGTGTTTTTGTTTGTCGGTACGCAACGTGCCGACCCGGGCGTGCTGGTCGCCTCCGCTCGCGGCAGCGAATATAGTGAGTACAGGGGCGTTTTTCTGGAGGCCAAAATGATGTCGGGGCATCTGTTCTGGTGGGTCGCGGTGGGCGTACTGGTCGTGGCCGAACTGCTGACGGGCACGTTCTACCTGCTGATGATCGCGCTCGGCTTTCTCGCGGGCGGCTTGCTGCAACTGGCCGGTTTCGCGCCGCACGTGCAGTTCGGCGCGGCGGCCGCGGTCGCGATCGTCGCGATGATCGTATTGCGGCGTTCGGGGCTCGGCCGCAAGCAGAAGCGCGACACGTCGACGAATCCCGACGTCAATCTCGACATCGGCTCGACCGTCACGGTCGACGCGTGGCGTGACGGCCGCGCGCGCGTGCAGTATCGCGGCGCCGACTGGGACGTCGAGCTTGCGAACGGCGAGCGCGACGATGCGCGCGTGTATCAGGTGAGTGCCGTGCGCGGCAATTGTCTCGTGGTCGTGGCGAAACTCGCGGGCTGATCGTCCGCCGATACAACAAGGAGGGAATACTTCATGGATTCGCTGATCATCTGGGTTGTCCTGCTCGTCATCGCGATCGTGATCGTGTCGAAGACGGTGAAGATCGTGCCGCAGCAGCATGCATGGGTACTCGAGCGCTTCGGGCGCTATCACGCGACGCTGTCGCCCGGTCTGAACATCGTGCTGCCGTTCGTCGATCGCATCGCGTACCGGCACATCCTGAAGGAAATCCCGCTCGACGTGCCGAGCCAGATCTGCATCACGCGTGACAACACGCAGCTTCAGGTCGACGGCGTGCTGTATTTCCAGGTGATGGACCCGATGAAGGCGTCGTACGGGTCGAGCAACTTCGTGCTCGCGATCACGCAGTTGTCGCAGACAATGCTGCGCTCGGTGATCGGCAAGCTGGAACTCGACAAGACGTTCGAGGAACGCGATTTCATCAACCACAGCATCGTGTCGGCGCTTGACGAGGCCGCGTCGAACTGGGGCGTGAAGGTGCTGCGCTACGAGATCAAGGACCTGACGCCGCCGAAGGAAATCCTGCACGCGATGCAGGCGCAGATCACCGCGGAGCGCGAAAAGCGTGCGTTGATCGCCGCATCCGAGGGCCGCAAGCAGGAACAGATCAACCTCGCGTCGGGTGCGCGTGAAGCGGCCATCCAGAAGTCCGAAGGCGAGCGGCAGGCCGCGATCAACCAGGCGCAGGGCGAGGCCGCTGCGATTCTTGCCGTGGCCGAGGCGAACGCGCAGGCGATCCAGAAAATCGCGAACGCGATGCAGTCGCAGGGCGGCATGGACGCGGTGAACCTGAAGGTCGCCGAGCAGTATGTCGGCGCGTTCGCGAATCTCGCGAAGCAGGGCAATACGCTGATCGTGCCGTCGAACCTGTCGGATCTCGGCAGTGCGATCGCATCGGCGATGTCGATCGTCAAACACGCGTCGCCGGCTGCGGGCGGGAAGGGCTGAGCCGGACGGATGCGATCCCGCAGGCGGCCGCCCGTTTGAGGTCCGCCTGCGGCGAATCGTCGCGCAGCCTGGCCGGTTCGGGTGACGCTTGCGGGATGCCGCCGGCGTGCATCTTCAGCCGAAACAGGCGGCGTTGCGTGTGGAATCCCGCCGGCAGGCTCCGCCCGTCGATCGGTATCGACGATTCATGCAGTCCAAAACGACACGGCCCGCTTCGAGCGAGCCGTGTCGTTTGCGAAGCGCGTCGTGTGCTTCAGGTGCCGGCGCGCATGATGCGTGCCTTTTCGCGTTCCCAGTCGCGCTTCTTCTCGGTTTCGCGCTTGTCGTGCAGCTTCTTGCCCTTCGCGAGCGCGATGTCGCACTTCACGCGACCGCCCTTGTAGTGGAAGTTCAGCGGCACGAGCGTGTAGCCACGCTGCTCGACCTTGCCGATCAGTTTCTTGATTTCCTCGCGGTGCAGCAGCAGCTTGCGCGTGCGAACCGGGTCGGGCGTGATGTGCGTCGAGGCTTCGGGCAGCGGGCTGATATGGGTACCGATCAGGAAGATTTCGCCGCTCTTCACGACGACATAACCTTCCCGGATCTGGCCGCGCCCGGCGCGCAGCGCCTTGACTTCCCAGCCCTCGAGCACGAGCCCCGCCTCGTAGCGTTCCTCGATGTGATAATCGAAGTGCGCTTTCCTGTTGTCGATGATGCTCATGAAAGGATCGGGCCAACTCGTTTAAAATCACGATTTTAGCAAAGCAGGGCGGGAATCGCCCGGCTTGCGTTCCCACTTTAAGCGATGCCGCGCGATTTATGGCAGATGTCCAGAAAACCGTATTGATCCGTCACTCGGCGGAACAGATGTTCGACCTCGTCACCGACGTGGCCGACTACCCCAATTTCCTGCCCTGGTGCGGCGGCGTCGAGATTCGCCGTCAGGACGAGAGCGGGATGGAAGCGCGCATCGATATCAACTTCAAGGGCATCAAGCAGCATTTCGCGACGCGCAATACGCAGGAGCGCCCGACGCGGATCGACATGGAGTTCACAGACGGCCCGTTCAAGAAGTTCACGGGCACGTGGCGCTTCACGGCGTTGCGTGCCGATGCGTGCAAGATCGAATTCGCGCTGCACTACGAGTTCTCGAGCATCCTGCTCGAGAAGATCATCGGGCCGGTGTTCAGCCACATCGCGAACACGTTCGTCGATTCGTTCGTGAAGCGCGCCGACCAGCGCTACGGGAAGGGGTGACGCGATGTTGTCGATCGAAGTCTGCTACGCGCTGCCGGATCGCCAGACGCTGATTCCGCTGTCGCTGCCCGAAGGGGCGACGGTTCGTTCGGCGATCGATGCGAGCGGCGTGCTTGCGCTGCACCCGGAAATCGATCTCGCGAACGCGAAGACGGGTGTGTACGGCAAGCTTGCGCCGCTTGACGCGCCGCTCGCCAACCACGACCGCGTCGAGATCTACCGCCCGTTGATCGTCGATCCGAAGCTCGCGCGCCAGCGGCGCGTCGACAAGTCGCGGCGCGGCGGCTCCATCGAGGGCCGCAAATGGATGCACAAGGACGCGCGCTGACGCGGATCGATCCGCGACTTTCGCCCCTCCCATTCGTCTGACCAAACGCCGCGGCGCTCAGTGGGCCGCGGCGTTCGCGTTTGCCGGCGCGTTTCCTGGCGTACCGCCGCCGGCGGGCGTGTTGCCGTGCCGCCGCACCGATCCGTAGACACCCGCGAGCAACAGCACCAGCGCGGCGATTTCGAGCGCATGCGGCATCCGCCGGTCGTACACGAACGCATAAAGCATCGCGAATACGGTTTCGAACACGATCAGCTGGCCCGACAGCGTGAGCGGCAGCCGCTTCGACGCGGCATTCCACAGCCCGTTGCCAAGCCACGAAGCACCGATCGCGAGCACGAGGTTCAGCAGCCAGAACAACTGCCAGCGCGACGCCGGCACCGCTGCCTGCACCGAGCCGGCCGGCAGCGCGAGGATCGCGATCCAGACGAGCCCGCCGATCAGGCCCGTCACGACTCCCCACAGCACCGACCACTCGTTGCCGCCGAAATGATGGTGGCGCTGCAGATAGCGTGCGTTCGCGACCGCATACCAGGTCCAGCTCGCGAGCGCGCCCGCCGCGCAGGCGATGCCGGCGAGCTTCTGGCCGAGCGTGGTCGCATGCGCGGCCTCGGACGTGAACAGGTCGACGTTGATGCAGACGATGCCCGCGATCACCAGCGCGAGCGGGGCGGCGAGCCGGCGCAGCGGTACGGCGCCGTGGTCGCCGAGGCCCGCGAGCGTCACCGTGACGGGCAGCACGCCGACGATCAGGGAGCTGGGTGCGATGCCGATCAGGTGCACCGCGCCGGACAGCAGCATGTAGTACGCGACGTTGCCGACGACGGCGAGCCTGACCAGCGCGACGAGATCCTCGCGGGTCAGCCGCGCGAGCAGCGAGCGGGCGGCCGGCAGCGCGGCTGCGAGCGACACGAGGCCGTACATCGCATAGCGGCCGGCGCTCAGCAACAGCGGCGAGAAATCGGTCAGCAGCCGCGGAACGAGAAACACCATGCCCCACAGGGCGCCTGCCAGGACACCATAAACCACACCGCGCTGCATCGACCGCTCCGAACACATGACTGACGAGCGCGCATCTTAGCGACGCCATCGCGGCGTCGTCTTGTTCATTCCTGCACTCGGCGCAGCGCGATGCCTTGGCGTGCAGCGCGCAGGAGCGATCCCGGCAGGCGGCCGATCAATCGTCAGCCGGATCGGGCGTCGCTCCCGCACTGTCGTGCGGCGCCCGCACCCGCGCGGGCCGGCGCACGGTGCGCAACGTGCCGCTGTTGCCGCCGCCGCAGTAGAAGCGGTCGTGGCCGTCGGATTCGAGCCCCGATACGCCAACGCCGGCGGGCATGTCGATCTGCTCGAGCACCCGGCCCGTGCGCGGATCGATGTGCCGCAGGTCGGCCTGGTCGGCTTCCCAGGTGCCGTGCCACAACTCGCCGTCGACCCACGTCACGCCGGTGACGAAGCGGTTCGATTCGATCGTGCGCAGCACCGCGCCCGATTGCGGATCCACCTGATGAATCTTGCGTTCGCGGTACTGGCCGACCCACAGCGCGCCTTCGGCCCATGCCAGCCCCGAATCGCCGCCGCCACCGGGGGCGGGAATCGTCGCGAGCACGCGGCCCGATTCGGGATCGATCTTCTCGATACGGTCCTCGACGATCTGGTACAGGTGGCGGCCGTCGAACGCTGTGCCCGCATGCGCGGCGACGTCGATCGAGCGGACGGTCGTGCCGCGCTCCGGGTCGAGCGCATTCAGCTTGTCGCCGGACGCGTACCACACGTACTTCCCGTCGAACGTGACGCCGTGTACGCCGTCTACGCCGGGAAACGGGCCGTATTCGCGAAGGATCTCTGCACTGGAGCGTTTCATGTTCGTCACCTCGTCGTTCGGTGAGGTCATCCTAATCTCCCGGCAGCGGGGCAGGGAGTAACAAGGTCGTCGCGAAACCGGGCAGCGGCGGCGTCATCCAGCGGCGCGCGCGGCCGCGGCCGAGCGCCTGGACCTTGTCCGCTTCGGCGAGCGCGTCGAGCGCGCGCTGCACGGTGCGTTGGCTCGCGCCGAGAGCCAGCGCCAGCGCGGAGCTCGACCATGCTTCGCCATCGGCGAGGAGCGCAAGCACGGCCGCGTGGCGATCGTCGACCGGGCGCGCCAGGACGACGGTCTCTCGTACGCCGAGCGGCTCGAGCGCAAAGCCGCGCGGCGTTGCGACGACGTTGGCGAGCGGCCGCAGCACCGCGCGCAGCCGGCCGATCTCGACGCGCAGCCGCGCGCGATGCGATTCGTCCGCGTGTTTCGCGCGGAACGCGGCGGCCACGAGCGCGTTGCGCGACACGTCGGCCGGCCATGCTTCGCCGAGCGCACGGGCGAGCACGAACAGCACGGGCCGCCGCGCGAGCGACACAGTCGTGCGCGCGTCGCGCACCGTGTGGCGGCACGCATCGACGACGAGCGCGTTCGACGCGAACAGCGTCTCGACTTCGTCGAGCTGCACGAGCCTTGATGTGCCGCGCGCGATGAGGCGCGCCGCCGGTGCGTCGAGTACGCGTGCCGCAGTGTCGACCTCGGCCGTCAGTGCGGCGATGCCGGCGTCGCGGGCGGCTGCGTGCGCACGGGCGAGCGCCGCGC
This sequence comes from Burkholderia sp. D-99, assembly GCF_011605345.1. GTDB lineage: Bacteria > Pseudomonadota > Gammaproteobacteria > Burkholderiales > Burkholderiaceae > Burkholderia. The sequence continues at coordinate 86,263 of NZ_JAAOXM010000006.1, read as the reverse complement.
GTGCCGCGTGCGTACGGATGCGGCGCATCGCGATGCCGGCCGCGATCAGTTCATGGGCGGCGCGCGACGCGGCTGGCAGCGGCGCGGGATCGAGATGCGCGAGCAGTTGCTCGGCATCGTCGATATGGCCGATCAGCAGCAGCCGGCGTACGCCGAGATAGCGTGCATGCGCGGCGTTCGCGCGGTCGCCGTGCGCGTCGAGCGTTGCGCAGGCCGTATCGAGCGCGCGCGTCGGCCAGCGCAGGTCGCGCGACGCGAGTGCGATCTCGGCTTCCGCGACGACGCAGCGTGCCCGTGCAACGGCTTCCTTCGCGCCGAATGCACGGGCGGCGCCGCGCACGAGGGCTCGCGCGCGTTCGAAATCGCCGAGCTGCGCCATCGCGATGCCGCGCAGCGCGAGCGCCGGCGCATCGTCGCGCAGCGCGACGCGGTTCAACGCGCCGAGCGCGTCACCGGCCGCGAGCGCGCGCGCGGCCGCGGTGATCAGCGAATCCATCCGAATCCCGACACACTTGTCACTCCCTCCGGTCCGATGCCCGCCACTAATCTAGCACCACGCACACGGCACTGTCCGCCGTGCCCGGATACCCATCGGAAGGAGGAACCCGCAATGACGACCCATCTCACCGGAACGCGCGACGAATGGCTGGCCGAGCGCCGCGCACTGCTCGATGCCGAAAAGGCGCTGACGCGGCAAAGCGACGAACTCGCACGGCGGCGCCAGGCGCTGCCTTGGGTGCGCGTCGACAAGACCTACCGGTTCGACACCGAAGACGGGCAGGCGACGCTCGACGACCTGTTTTGCGGCCGTTCGCAACTGCTCGTCTATCACTTCATGTTCGGCCCCGACTACAAGGCCGGCTGCCCGTCGTGCTCGGCGCTCGCCGACGGTTTCGACGGCTTCGCCGTGCACCTGGCGAACCACGACGTGACGCTCGCGGCGGTGTCGCGTGCGCCGCTCGCGAAGCTCCTCGCTTACCGCGAGCGGATGGGGTGGACCTTCCCGTGGGCATCGTCGGTCGGCAGCGATTTCAACTTCGACTTCAATGTGTCGTTCACCGAAACGCAGCAGCGCGCGGGCGACGTCGAGTACAACTACGCGCGGGCCGGTCACGCGATGGACATGGATCCGCCGCCGGCACCCGTCGTGCAGTTCGCGGCGACCTGCGGCACCGACGCGCTCACGTACTCGCTCGACCGGCCGGGGATGAGCGCGTTCGTGCGCGAGGATGGCGTCGTCTATCACACGTACTCGACCTACGCGCGCGGGCTCGACGGGCTGTGGGGGATGTACCAGTGGCTCGATCGCGCGCCGCGCGGGCGCAACGAGGCCGGCCCGTGGTGGCGCCGTCACGACGAGTACGCGCGCGGTTGAGCGCAAGCCGGCGACGGGCGGGAGCGCGCGATGGCGCAGTCGGCAACCGGCGGGGCGGGCCCTGATCCGCGGGCATTCGGGGCCGCATTCGCGGCCGTGTTCGCCGTCGCCGTGACGGCGGCACTGGCGCAGCATGCGTCGATGGCCGCGATGGGCAGTGAACCGATGGCCGGCGGCTGGATGGCTTCGGCCGCATGGCAGCAGACGTGCGGCCGAAGCACCGTCCGCGCATTCGCGGCGTTCGCCGGAATGTGGGGCGCGATGACCGTGGCGATGATGCTGCCGGTGCTGGCGCCGATGCTCTGGCGATACCGGCAGAGCATCGGCCCGATGGGCACGGCGCGTTCCGCCTGGCTCGTCGTCGTCGCGGGCGTCGGATATTTCGCGGTGTGGATGGCGTTCGGGGCGCTCGTGTTTCCGGCTGGCGCCGAGCTGACGGCCGCCGCCGCACGGCTCCCGGCGCTTGCCCGCGCGCTGCCGTTCGCGGCCGGCGCGGTCGTGTCGGTTGCGGGCATGCTGCAATTCTCCGCGTGGAAGGCGCGGCGGCTGGCGTGCTGCCGGCATACGGCACGCGACGCACACCGGTTGTCGGCAGTTGCCGGTGTGGCATGGCGGCACGGCGTGCGGGCCGCCATGCACTGCAGCGCCTGTTGCGGGAACCTGATGGCGATCGCGCTGGCGGCCGGCATGATGGACCTGCGCGTGATGGCCGCCGTGACGGTCGCGATTGCTGCCGAGCGCCTCGCGCCAACCGGCGGGCGTGTTGCGCAGATCGCCGGTTGCGTGGCGGTCGGCGGCGGCATCGCGATGATCGTGCGTGCGGCCGGACTGCTATAACACAGGGTAGGCAGGCCGAGTCGACACGTTGCCGGGCCTTGCTTCACCGTGGCCGCATCGGCCGCGTGACCTGTGCGCAACAGGCCGATGGGCCACGTTGCCGCCCGTTGCGCGAATGGCTCGATGCAGCGGTGAAACGAAAGGCGATCGAAAACGAACCGAACCGCGATCCGAACGATTCGGCCCCCGAACGGCTGAAACCGGCTAAGCCGTTGTTCGTGTTGTGAAAATTCGCAGCGCTTCGCGTATAATTCGCTTTTGCGCCCATAGGATTTGCCATGCGTCTGATCCAAAAAGCACTCACTTTCGATGACGTGCTCCTCGTTCCCGCCTTCTCCGACGTTCTCCCGCGCGACACCAGCCTCAAGACCAAGCTGACCCGCAACATCTCCCTGAACATGCCGCTCGTGTCCGCCGCGATGGACACGGTCACCGAAGGTCGCCTCGCGATCGCGATGGCACAGCAGGGTGGCGTCGGTATCGTCCACAAGAACCTCACGCCGGCCGAGCAGGCCCGCGAGGTCGCGAAGGTCAAGCGTTTCGAGTCGGGCGTCGTCCGCGATCCGATCACGGTGCCGCCGCAAATGAAGGTGCGCGACGTGATCGCGCTGTCGCGCCAGCATGGCATCTCGGGTTTCCCGGTCGTCGAAGGCCCGCAGCTCGTCGGTATCGTCACGAACCGCGACCTGCGTTTCGAAACGCGCCTCGATGAGCCGGTCAAGTCGATCATGACGCCGCGCGAGCGCCTCGTCACGGTCAAGGAAGGCACGCCGCTCGCCGAAGCGAAGGCGCTGATGCACAGCCACCGCCTCGAGCGCGTGCTGGTCGTCAACGACGCGTTCGAACTGCGCGGCCTGATGACCGTCAAGGACATCACGAAGCAGACCGAGCACCCAGACGCGTGCAAGGACGAACACGGCAAGCTGCGCGCAGGCGCGGCGGTTGGCGTCGGCGCGGACAACGAAGAGCGCGTCGAGCTGCTGGTGCAGGCCGGCGTCGACGTGATCGTCGTCGATACCGCGCACGGTCACAGCAAGGGCGTGCTCGAGCGCGTTCGCTGGGTCAAGCAGAACTTCCCGCACGTCGAGGTGATCGGCGGCAACATCGCGACGGCCGCCGCCGCGAAGGCGCTCGTCGAATACGGCGCGGACGCGGTCAAGGTCGGTATCGGCCCGGGCTCGATCTGCACGACGCGGATCGTCGCCGGTGTCGGCGTGCCGCAGATCAGCGCGATCTCGAACGTCGCGGAAGCCCTGAAGGGCACCGGCGTGCCGTGCATCGCCGACGGTGGCGTGCGCTTCTCGGGCGACGTGTCGAAGGCCCTCGCGGCCGGCGCGAACGCGGTGATGATGGGCAGCATGTTCGCGGGCACCGAAGAGGCGCCGGGCGACGTGTTCCTGTTTCAGGGCCGCCAGTACAAGTCGTACCGCGGCATGGGTTCGGTCGGTGCGATGAAGGACGGCGCGGCGGACCGCTACTTCCAGGACAACTCGGCGAACATCGACAAGCTCGTGCCGGAAGGCATCGAAGGCCGCGTCGCGTACAAGGGTTCGGTCAACGCGATCCTGTTCCAGCTGGTCGGTGGTGTGCGCGCGAGCATGGGCTACTGCGGCTGCCGCACGATCGACGAGCTGCACGACAAGGCCGAATTCGTCCAGATCACCGCGGCGGGCATGCGCGAGTCGCACGTGCACGACGTGCAGATCACGAAGGAAGCGCCGAACTACCACGTGGACTGATCGCCGATGAAACCGCTGCTGCGAGCCGTGCTGATTATCGATGCCGTGCTGCTGCTGGCGTTCGGCGTGCTGTTCGTGCTGACGCCCTGGCAGTCGCTCTTCAACGCGCTGCAGCTTGCGAACGTCCAGCCGGCGATGCTCGGCCAGGCGTTCGGCATCGCGTTGCTCGGGCTCGCGTGGCTCGCGTTTCATGCAGCGTTCAACGGGGATCTCACGGCGCCGGTTGCGCGCTCGGTCGGCCATGTGTACTGGCTGACCGGTGCGCTGACGATCGTCTGGTCGATCGGCACCGGCAGCGGTCCCGCGCTCGCAGCCGCCGGCAGGGTGCTGTCGGCCGTGGCCGGCGTTGCGCTGATCGTCCTCGGCCTCGGCGGCGTGCGGCTCGCATCGGCCGTGCGCCGGCGCGAAAAAGCGCAGGCGCTCGAGGCGCGCGCGCCAGCGCAGCGTCCGGACGAGCCGGCGATGGCGCAAGCGTCGTCGGCCGCGCCGCAGCGTGTCGAACCCGTTGTCAGCCGTCCCGCGGCACCGTCGCCGGCCGCCGCAAAGTCACCGGCCGCATCCGGCCCATCGTCGTCAGGCACCGTCGCACTCGACGAGCGCCCGCCGATGCAGGATTGACCGGCCATGCGTCGCGCGTGCTGCCTTCCGCCCGACGCCGCTGTCCATGCTATTGACGCAGCGCATGATGCAAATGATGCGCTGCTTTTCTTATTCTCTTCATCCCGTCCGCAGCCATGCACGACAAAATCCTGATTCTCGACTTCGGTTCGCAAGTCACCCAACTGATCGCGCGCCGCGTGCGTGAAGCGCACGTCTACTGCGAAATCCATCCGAACGATGTGTCCGACGACTTCGTCCGCGAATTCGCGCCGAAGGCGGTGATCCTGTCGGGCAGCCACGCGAGCACGTACGAAGACCACCAGCTGCGCGCGCCGCAGGCCGTGTGGGATCTCGGCGTGCCGGTGCTCGGCATCTGCTACGGCATGCAGACGATGGCCGTGCAGCTCGGCGGCAAGGTCGAGTGGAGCGACCACCGCGAATTCGGTTACGCGGAAATGCGCGCGCACGGCCATACGCGCCTGCTCGACGGCATCGAGGATTTCAAGACGGACGAAGGCCACGGGATGCTGAAGGTCTGGATGAGCCACGGCGACAAGGTTGCCGAGCTGCCGCCGGGCTTCGCGCTGATGGCGTCGACGCCGAGCTGCCCGATCGCCGGCATGGCCGACGAGGCACGCGGGTACTACGCGGTGCAGTTCCATCCGGAAGTTACGCACACGCTGAAGGGCCGCCAGATCATCGAGCGCTTCGTGCTGCAGATCGCCGGCGCGAAGCCCGACTGGATCATGAAGAATCACATCGAGGAAGCCGTCGCGAAGATCCGCGAGCAAGTCGGTGACGAGGAAGTGATTCTCGGCCTGTCGGGCGGTGTCGATTCGAGCGTCGCGGCCGCGCTGATCCATCGCGCGATCGGCGACCAGCTCACCTGCGTGTTCGTCGACCACGGCCTGCTGCGCCTGAACGAAGGCAAGATGGTGCTCGACATGTTCGAGGGCCGCCTGCATGCGAAGGTCGTGCACGTCGACGCAGCCGATCAGTTCCTCGGCCACCTGGCCGGCGTGACCGATCCGGAAGCGAAGCGCAAGATCATCGGCCGCGAGTTCGTCGAGGTGTTCCAGGCCGAGGCGAAGAAGCTGTCGAAGGCGAAGTGGCTCGCGCAGGGCACGATCTATCCGGACGTGGTCGAATCGGGCGGCACGAAGACGAAGAAGGCGACGACGATCAAGAGCCACCACAACGTCGGCGGCCTGCCGGAAACGCTCGGCCTGAAGCTGCTCGAGCCGCTGCGCGACCTGTTCAAGGACGAAGTACGCGAACTGGGCGTCGCGCTCGGCCTGCCGCCGGAGATGGTGTACCGCCATCCGTTCCCGGGCCCGGGCCTCGGCGTGCGGATTCTCGGCGAAGTGAAGCGCGAGTTCGCGGACCTGCTGCGCCGCGCTGACGCGATCTTCATCGAGGAATTGCGCAACACGACCGCGACCGCGCAGGATGCGGCTGCCGGCCTGTGCGGCGAAGCCGATGTCGGCAAGAGCTGGTACGACCTGACGAGCCAGGCGTTCGCAGTGTTCCTGCCGGTCAAGTCGGTGGGCGTGATGGGCGATGGCCGCACGTACGACTACGTGACGTCGCTGCGCGCCGTGCAGACGACCGACTTCATGACCGCACACTGGGCGCACCTGCCGTACGCGCTGCTCGGCCGCGCGTCGAACCGGATCATCAACGAGGTGCGCGGGATCAACCGGGTCGTGTACGACATCTCGGGCAAGCCGCCGGCGACGATCGAGTGGGAGTGAGTGGTAAAACGTTCCTCTTGAAATCAATGGCTTACGCAGTACCTTGCGGGATTTCCGTTGTGATCCCCATGGTTGTAAGCCGTTGATCTAGAAGCGAACTTTCGACGATTCCGGAGACCGCCCGCCGAGTGAGCGCCGCAAAATGACGGTGGAGCGGGCGGTATATGCCGGATGCATGATTGCGACTCGATAATCTACCGGCAGCGTGATTCGGTCGTGGCAGTAAAACTCCTTCCAAAATTCCGGGCGTGGTGCGGGTTTGCGGGCACATCGAGGGCTCGTGGTTGGCAGCGGTAAAAGCTTTGCCAATCACGAGAACGAGAAAAGCAGCTCACTGAATTCACACTCCGCAACCTCAAACCCCGTACAGCCCTGTACAAGATCGCTGACTGCGGCGGCATATATGTCGCAGTATCTCCGGCGTTCACCATTTCCTTTTTCGATACGATTGCCGCATTATTGAGCGGCGAGAAACGATGACAATCGGCCGCAATGGCCGAGGGTGTATTTCGCTGGCGTTGGCGCGGGAAAAACTGCTGGATGCCGGCGTGCCGTCCGTGAAGACGGGTGCCTGGCCGTGGCGAAGCAGAGGAAAAAGCAGCGGCGCGTCGTGACGAAGACCTTTGGTGAATGTGTCGGCAGCCGGCGTAATGGAGCCGGAATGACGAATCCGAAAGTACATTGTTGCGCGCGATAGGGTTTTTGCCGTCGAATTGGTGTCGTGTGTTTTTCCAAAGAATCGATATTCTTTTCACGCAGTTCGGAAGGTTTTGTCTTTCGCCATTTCCTATACTGATCTTCAGCAACGTGGAACGCCTCAGTTCATTGCGTGGCTGTGTCGTCTCTGGGCGTGACCGCATTGCTGATGCGCCACGGTCAATTGGCCGTGGTATTTGGTGGCCTTCTACTGTAGTTGCAGCGTCGCGCGCCACCGCCCAAAAACGCTACGTCACAGGAAAGAAAAATGGCAAACCTACAAAACGGCATCAATGCGTGGATTTTCTTGAACGAAGACGAACCGCCACAAACCAACTACAACAGTCCAGAAAGTTGCTATCAATCGCTCGTCGATTGCAAGGTTTACGACAGTGCAAGTTTTCTTGGCATTGCTTTTTTTGAAGTCATTCCCGCCGCGCAGGGTTCCACGATCCAAATCGGCAACTCATCTCATCCGGGTGGCCTGACTAATCAGGATTATTTGAATTTTGTGCTCCGCGATGCGCGTCAGGTCAATCCCGGAATAAAATTTCTGGCCACAATGGTGTATTCCGGTGCCAATACCTTGGCGGCGGTTTTTTCAGGGAGCGGGGATCCGCAAACGCAGGCAAGTAACTTTGCAAATAATCTGGTGGCATATCTTAAAGATAATGGAATGAATGGCTTGGACATCGATTGGGAAGGCGATGTTTCCGAGAAAATGACGCGATCGCAGTTCCAGATCCTGTTTTCTGCAATTCGCAATGAATTTGATCGGCAGCCCGTGAAATATTATCTGTCATTCACGCCCGCGTGGCCCACCGACACGACTGATTATTCTGCAGTCAATAGCAAATTCGATTTTGTCTCGCCGCAATTCTATGACGGCACGCCGCTATCAGCGTTCCTCGATGCCGGAATATCGCCGTCCAGGATTGGCTATGGGGCTCAGTTTGAGCCAGGAAATGCAGCCCCCAATGCCAGCGCGCAACAGGTGTGGAGCATGGTTTCGGAAGGTTTTTCTTTCGGGAGCGCGCTATATGACTATCAAGATATTTTTGTCTGGCGCTTCAATTCTGGAAACTTCCAGTTCGAGCAAGCGCAGTTCATGATTCTTGATCAACTCGGCAATCCACCCTCCAGCAACATCTTCGACGACACGCCGATTATCAACGCAGCGGGCAATCCCAACCTTACCCAGATGACGATCCGATCAGGCGACGTGCTCAACGCGATTCAGGCTGTCAATACCGGGACGGGGCCCTATAACACCGGCACCCAGGGAACGGGAACCGGAATATTTACCTTGTTGCAACACGGCGGAAACAGTGGGGGTGCGCAAACCTTCAATATCCCGCTTAACGATCCGATCGTGTCCATTTCCGGCTACACGGGCGTGTGGTATGGCTGGCAATGTGTTTTGCAACTGTCGTTGACCGGGAAAAGCGGGGTCACTTATGGCCCATTCGGCAGTATGGCCGGCTCAGCCACCCAGAATCGATTTGTACAGCCGGCTCCAGCCGGGCAAAGCGTGGTTGGCTTTAGTGGATCGACGGTGACGGTTCCGCTGGCAGGGGGCAGCCAGACAGCAATCATTGCAACGTTGAACGCCGTTTTCGCCTAAGCACCTGAAACGATTTTTCAGTACCTGCGGCAATGATCGCCCAAGGCCATGCGACCGCATGGCCTTTTTTCAGTTCGTGTCGGGTCGCGTGCATCGGCTCAAGTTACTGAAGTGCCAAACGCATGGCCGCGCCGGCTTCCGGTTCTTCCGATGGCGCAAGCCGTGTTTGCCACGCAAAGCCGACCGGCGAAGCATCGGCGGAATTGTCTGCGGCTTGGTGAGGGCGGCTCATTGCACGCAGGCCGTGGTCGTCAAAAATTCGTCGAGAACCGGTTTGGCGATTGCCAAGCCGTTTTGCGTTAACGCGGTGCCTGAATCATGAAACGTCGTGCGGCATGCGTGATGCGGCAATCCTCTGTGCGCCTGATGGCGATCGCCTGCGGTGGTCGACCGATTCTCACGCGTGCGAGCCCGCGAGCGAACGCAAGTACAGCGGCACTTTCGCCTTCGCCGTCGCCTGGACACGTGCCATGAGCGCGTGATCGATGCGATCCAGCCCGTAAGTCCGCGCAATGTCGTGCTGCAACCGGCACCACAGGTGACCGGCCATCTCGGCATCGACCATCGCCCGGTGCGCACGGCCCGACTTGGGCAACCGCAGCATATCCACCAGGCTCGACAGGCGGTGACTCTGGGCATCCGGGTAGATACGTCGCGCCACGAGCATCGTGCAGGCAAACGCATGCTCGGCCGTCATGCCGAGCAGCCCGAGTTCCGCCTGCCAGAACCGTTTGTCGAAACCGGCGTTGTGGGCCACGACCGCATGCTTGCCGACGAACGCCGCCGCTTCCTTCATGACTTTGGATGCCGGGGGTGCCGATGCGATCATCTCGTTCGTAATGCCGGTCAGCGCGACGACATCCGACGGGATGCGTCTGCCCGCATTCATCAGACTCTGGAAACGGTCGACGACTTGTCCGTCCCGCAGGAGGATGACGGCGATTTCGGTCGCACGGTCGCCCAGGTTCGGCGAAAGTCCGGTTGTTTCGAAGTCCAGTACCGCAACGGTTTGCATGGTCGAATCCTGTTGCTTCACGCGGTGTCGTTCAGAGAGGCCGAGAGGTTAGCATCTTCAGGCCCGCGACAGACTCGTTCAGCCCGGGAAACGACCAACCGTGCGGCGCAAGCCGACCCGATCGATGACGCGGACCGCCCGCGAATGCGTCCCGATCCGCCGTTGGCTCGGCAGGACGCACGACGCTGCAACAGGGTGCTGGCTGCCGATTATCGGCAGCCCATCGATCCGCGCGTCATGCCGCAAGCCCGTTTTTGCCTTCGACGATCCGGACCGGGCCCGTCGCTTGTCCCGCACCCTGCCTGAGGCTGAACGCGATCAGGTCTTCGTAAATCTCCCGTTGCCCGGCAGGCAGCACGGGCAGCAGCGTCTCGCGCCGCTTGTCCGCATCGAACATCGCTTCCACCAGCCATCCGGTCAGATAGAGCGACGCAAGGCAACCGCCCGCGGTCGCGACGTTGCCGTGACACACCAGCGGCTGATCCATCGCTTGCAGATCGAGTGCCTGCAAACCGTTCCGCGCTTCAGGGTGCGTCGTGGCGCGGCGCTGGGGCAGCAGCCCGAGCCGTTCGAGAATGAAGGCGCCGGCGCAGATCGACCCGACAAGCTGGCGTTCGGGATCGAGATCGAACGACTGCAGGAAATCCGGATCGGCGAGCGCGGCCGGTACGCCTTCCTTGCCGCTCGAAAACAGGATCGCGTCGGCGCGATTGGCGTCGGTGAGCGGGCCGTGGGTCGGGATGGCCAGGCCATGGGCGGAATGCAGCACCGGCTGCGCACCCAGGATCCGGACGCGCCAGTCCTTGTTGTTGCGACCGAGAATGTCCCACATCAGGAACAGGTCGATGTCGGTGAACCGGTCGAATGCGACGAGCGCGATGTCTTTCAAGGCGGACTCCATGCGTAGTGGCACGCTGCCGGATGCGGCGGCGGCCGTGATAGAGTTCGCAGCCTATCTGTCCATGCCGCACCATACACAGCCTGTATGGCGATGACGATGAGCACACTGACGCGAAACGACTGGATTGCCGTGGGCTTCGACGCCCTCGACGGGGAAGGGTATACGGGCATTTCGGCCGAAAGCCTTGCGCGACGGCTGAACGTGACCCGCGGATCGTTCTATCACCACTTCCGCAATCGCGAGGACTTCGTCACGACCTTGCTGACCGCGTGGGAGGACGACTACACCGCGCGCATGCTTGCGTATGCGGCCGAGGGCCGCGGTGCCGGCGATACGCTGGCGCGCTACCTGCGCATCGCTGCCGAGAAACGGCCCGGGCGAGAAATCGCGATCCGCGCATGGGCGTTGCACGATCCGCTGGTCGCGGAATTCCAGCAGCGCGTCGACGCGGCGCGGCTCGCGTTTGCGATCGAGACGTCGCGCCGGCTGGTGCGCACGTCGGGCGAGGCCGAGATCGTCGGGCAGGCCGTGCACTTGTGCCTGATCGGCGGACAACAGGCCGGGCTGCGGCGCGATGCCGACCGGTTCAACGGTTTCATGCAGCGCGCTTTTTCAATCGTCGAACGCGTGCTGCCGATGCGTCGCGCGTGACGTGCCACGTGGCACGCGTATCGGTGCGCGTGCTGCATGCGTGGCGCGGACTCGGTAGCACGCAGCTGCTTTGGCGCGCCCGGCGCGTGAGCCGTGGAAGGCGGCGTGATACCCCGCGCCAGCAGGGGGTTATGCGTGCCGCGGCGAGGACGGCGGTGCCGCGCGATAGCGCAGGTGAATCAGCGGATAGGCCCGCCCTTGTCCATCGAGCGCCGAGCGCCCGCAGCGCTCGAAGCCGAGCCGTTCATAGAATCCCGCTGCCAATTCGTTCTGCTCGTTGACGTCGGTCGACAGGTCGGGGTGACGCCTGAGTGCCTCTTCCACGAGCAGGCGCCCGACACCTGCGCCATGGTGAGCCGGATCGACGAACAGGGCTTCCATGTGACTGTCGTCGCACAGCATGAAGCCGATCGCGCGGTCGGCCTCGTCGACGGCGAGATCAAGCGGCGCACCGGGCAGGAACGCGACCACGTCGGATTCGATCGCGCGGCGGTCATCGTCGCTCAGGAAGTGATGCGTGGCGTCGACCGCGTTGCGCCAGATATCCAGCACGCGTGCGCCGTCAGCCTCGGTGGATTTGCGAATGCTGATCATGGTTTGACCTGTTTTGATGGGTAGTTTGAAGGTCGGCGGGCAGCCGACACCGTCATGGCCCCGATCGGGCCGCTCGCAAGGGGCGCTGGAAAGATGGCGTTGTTTCAGGTAATGGCCGGACGCGGTGCGTCGCCGAGGGCCGCCGCACGCTCGATCGCGCGTCGCGCGACGTCGCGAACGCCGGCGCTCATCGGCAAATCGTCGCGGTCGAGTTCGGCGAGATCGAACCAGCGCGCGTCGAGCGCATCGTCGCCGGCAGCAGGCGTGCCGCGCAGCCATGTGCACAGCACCGCGACCATGACGAAATGCTGGCGCACGTTGCCGCCGGCATCGTAATCGAAGGCATCCAGCGCGGTAAAGGTGTCGCGTGCTTCTACGTCGACGGTCGTCTCTTCGGCGATCTCGCGCACGATCGCGTTCGCAATCGATTCCCCTGCTTCGATCTTGCCGCCGGGAAAGCCCCAGCAGCCCGCATCGGGCGGATTGGCGCGGCGTACCAGCAGCACGTCGCGTTCCCGCAGGACGATGCCGATCACGGCGGGAACGGGGCGTACGGAGGCGATGACGGTGGTCGGGGAGCGGGGCGAATCGGACATGAGGGGTCTACGTGCGGGCGTGTTCGAGGGTGTCGGGCGGCCGGTGACGATTCACCGCACGTCGTGCGTGCGTTGCTCGATCGCGCGGATCACGGCGACCATGTCGTCCGCGCCATGTCCGGCCCGCTCGGTCTCGCCGTAAAGCGCGTGACAGATGTCGAGCAGCGGCGACGCGATGCCGATGTCGCGCGCGGATTCGGCGACGAGGCGCGCATTCTTCAGCACGTCGGTGATCGCGGCCTGCACCGAGAAATCCGCGGCGACGAGTTTGCCGAGCTTCACGCGCGACACGTCGCTCGCCATCGGGCCCGCATTCAGCACGTCGGCGAAGCGGGCGAGATCGATACCTTGGCGTTGTGCGAAATGCGTGGCTTCGGTCAGGCCGGTGACCATCGTGATCAGGAACAGGTTCACGGCGAGCTTCATCGTCAGCGCCGACGGTACGTCGCCGCATACGAAGCTGTCGCGGCACAGCGGCTTCACGAGCGTGCGGACGGCGTCGACGTCGTCCGGCGCGCCGGCGAGCATCACGACGAGTTGACCGGCTTCGGCCGGCTTGCGTGACCCCGACACCGGCGCTTCGACGTAACGGCCCGACGCGGCAGCGATTTCATCGGCCAGTGCGCGCGAATACCCGGGTGCGTTCGTGCCCATGTTCACGATGGTGCGTCCGCCGACACGGGCGGCGAAACCGGGCGTGCCGCGCGCGAGAACGGCGTCGATCGCCGCGTCGTTCGCGAGCATCAGGATCACGGTCGGGCAGGCGGCGAATACGTCATCGGCGTGCTCGGCCACGCGTGCGCCGGCGTCGCGCAACGCATCGTCGCTGCCGTGCGACCGGCTCCATACGACGAGCGGCGTGCCGGCCCGCGCGAGATTGAGTGCCATCGGCGTGCCCATCACGCCGAGGCCGATGAATCCGACTGCGGTTTGCATGTTCTGGCTCCCACGGTGGGTGGAGACGATCGTGGGCGTCAGTATCGCAGCGTTTCCGCACACCTGTCATGTCGTCCGCGCACGCGCGGGAGTCACGTCACGGCCGCGCCGTCATGTCCGCCGTATCCGCCATATCCGCCAGATATGGCCACGGATAGATGCCGCGCGCATGACCGTCGCCGAACCGGGCGCGGATGCCGTAGCCGGCTGGCTCGAGGCTGTCCAGCGTCAGGTCGGGCCGCGCATCGACACGACCGCCGTCGAGCCGGATCCTTCGGCATTCCGCACACGGGCAATCGCCGCGCAACCGCGCATAGCCGATGCGTTGCGTGCGGCCGTCCGGCCAGCGGAGTGTCAACGTGCGTGCCGGGTGGTCGAGTGCGATTTCGGTCGGCGAGATCATCGCGACGCCTCGTCGATTTGCCGGATCGCGATTCGCACGGCCTTGCGTACTTCCGGATCGTGATCCTCCAGCGCGTGGGTCAGCGCGGGCAACGTCGTGCGGTCGCGCAATTCACCGAGCGCAAGCGCGGCTTCCTTGCGCAGGTTGCTGATCGCATGCGACAGCAGCGCGACGACGGCCGGCGCCGCGGCCGCATCGCGCAGTTGCCCGAGCGAGCGCGCGGCACGCAAGCGTACCTGCCAGTAGTCGTCGTCGAGCGCGGCGACGAGCGGTTCGCGCGCGGCCGTGACACGCAACTTGCCGAGCGTCGTGGCCGTTTCCTCGCGCACCTGCCATTCGCGGTCGCGCAGCGCGGCAAACAGTGCGTCGATGGTGGCCGCATCGTCGGGTGCCGCGAACCCGATCGCGCCGACCGCGGCGCGTCGCACGTCCGCTGCGGCATCGGTGGTCGCGATGCGCGCGAGCGGCGGCAGCGCACGCGGATCCCTGAGCCAGCCGAGCACCGCCACGGCTTCGGCGCGCACGGCAGCGTGTTCGGCGTCGAGCGCGTGCAGCGCCGGCGCGAACGCGTCGGGGTCGCGCAACTCGCGCAATCCGCGCAGCACGGCGCGGCGCACGAACGGCTCGGGCCGGGCGGCCCATCGACACAGTACGGCACCCGATGCCGGGTCCTTCAGTTCGGACAGGCTCTGCGCGGCGGCGGCGCGTACACCTTCGTCCGGATCGAGCAATGCACCGCACAGTGCGTCGACGACGTCGGGCTGTTCCCATGCGCCGAGCACGCGCGCAGCCTCGCTGCGTACGTCGGCCGACGGATCGTCGCACAGTGCCGCAACGAATGACGGCACCAGATCGGACTCCTCGAGATCGGCAAGCTCGAGCAGTGCGATGCGGCGCACGGATGCGTCGGGCGCGGCGAGGCGGAGGGCGAGTGCGGCACGATCCGGATCGTGCGTGCCGGGCAGCGGGGTGGTGGAAAAGAAAGCGGTCATGGGCAAAAATCGGTTCGGTGAAGGAGCTGCTGCTCACGGAGCGCGGCGCATGGACGGCGCGGTATGGCGACGCGAACCTGGCGAACGCCGGCCCGGCCGTCACGTCGTCGATGCGCGGCCCGCGCGCGCGGCACGACGACGATCGGCCGCGCGCTCGCTCAGCGCAGCAGGTAAGGGATGTCGACCTTGACCGCGCCGGTCGGGCAGTCGCGCTCGCACGGCATGCAGTACCAGCATTCGTCGAACTGCATGTAGGCCTTGCCTTTGGTCAAGTCGATCGCGAGCAGGTCGAGCGGGCACACGTCGACGCAGACGGTGCAGCCCTTGTCGGCGATGCAGCGTTCCTCGTCGATCGTCACGGGCGCGCTGCTGCGCAGGAAGATGTCGTGCGGGGTATGGGGCACGGTAGGGCTCCTCAGAGGGCGGCAGCGAGTGCGGCCGGTTCGCGGATGCGCAGGTTCGTGTAGGCGTCGCGATCGTCGTCCGCAAGCGGCACGACGTACGGTTCGACGGGCCGCTTCTCGCTGCGCATCGCGCCGTCGGCGTCCTTGCGCAGCCAGGTGTGGCAGAACCATTCGGCGTCGTTGCGATGCGGAAAGTCGACGCGATGGTGGTACAGCCCCCAGCGGCTCTCGGTGCGGAACAGCGACGCGCGCGCGGCCATTTCCGCGCAGTCGCGGATCGCGCGCACCTCGGCGGCGCGCATCAGTTCGTGCGGATGGTTTGCCTTTATCTCTTCGATATCCTCAGTAATGGCGTCAAGGCGTTGCAGCCCGATTTCCATTTTGCGTGTCACTTTCGGCGGTTGAAGATAGTCGTTCACCATGCGGCGCAGCTTGTACTCGACCTGCGCCGGTGCCAGGCCGCGCTCGCGCAACAGTGGCGCAAGCGCGCGGGTGCGTTCGGCGGCGACCTGTTCGTCGTCCACCGGCGCATGCTCGCGGCCTGTCACGTAGTCGGCCGCGTTCTGCCCGGCAAACCAGCCGTACGTAAATGCGCCGAGCATGTAGTTGTGCGGGACGGCCGCCATGTCGCCGGCCGCGTAGAGCCCGGGCACGGTCGTCTCCGCGCGGGCGTTCACGTATACGCCGGATGCGCTGTGGCCGCTGCAGAAACCGATCTCGGAGATGTGCATCTCGACCATCTGGCTGCGGTAGTCGGTGCCGCGCCCCGCATGGAAGCGGCCGCGGCTCGGCCGTTCGTTCGTATGCAGGATCTGCTCGATGGTCTGGATCGTTTCTTCCGCGAGATGATCGAGCTTGAGGAACACCGGGCCGTTGCCGCTCTGCAGTTCCTGGTAGAACTCCCACATCATCTGGCCACTCCAGTAATCGCATTCGATGAAGCGTTCGCCCTTGCCGTTCGCGGTGAAGCCGCCGAGCGGGCCCGTCACGTACGCGCATGCGGGACCGTTGTAGTCCTTGATCAGCGGATTGATCTGGAAGCATTCGAGATTCGCGAGCGCGGCGCCGGCGTGATAGGCCATCGCGTAGCCGTCGCCGGCGTTGGTCGGGTTCTCGTACGTGCCCATCAGGTAGCCCGAGGCCGGCAGGCCGAGGCGGCCGGCCGCGCCGCAGCAGAGAATCACGGCCTTCGCACGGATCACGTGGAACTCGGCCGTGCGGCAGTCGAAGCCGAGTACGCCGCTCGCGTGGCCCTGCGCATCGGTCAGCACGCGCGTCACGACGATCCGGTTGGTGATCGCGATGCGTGCGCGCTTCAGTTGCCGGTACAGCACCTTCTTGATGTCGTGCCCCTCCGGCATCGGCAGCACGTACGAGCCCATGTGGTGGACCTTCTTCACCGCGTAGTCGCCGGTGCCGTCCTTCTCGAACTTCACGCCCCAGCGGTCGAGCTGCTCGATCGTCGCGAAGCTGTGCGCCGCATACGCGTACACGGCTTCCTGGTCGACGATCCCGTCGTTGGCGATCGTGATCTCGCGCGTGTATTGCTCGGGCGTCGCATGCCCGGGAATCACCGCGTTGTTCAGGCCGTCCATCCCCATCGAGATCGCGCCGCTGCGTTTCACGTTGGCTTTTTCGAGCAGCAGCACGCGCAGGGACGGGTCGTGCTCCTTCGCCTTGATCGCCGCCATCGGGCCGGCCGTGCCGCCGCCGACCACGACGATGTCGTATTCGAGTACATGGGTAGTCATCGCTGTTTCCTTGCAGGTTGGCGCGGCTTTTGCCGGTCGATGCGCAGCCGGTACTGGAAGGCGTCGCCGCGGAAGTACAGGTATTCGTAGTCGATCGGCGCGCCCGACGCGTCATGCGTGAGGCGCTCGATGCGCAGCACGGGGCTGCTTTCCTCGACGTGCAGCGCATCGACGATCTCGTCGTCGGCGAGGATCGCGTCGATCGACACGTCGGCATGGCCGAGCGGGATGCCGCAGTCGTTTTCCAGGACCAGGAAGATGTCGCGGGTCGCGAGATCGGCACCCGCGAGGCGCTTGCCGAGTGCTTCCGGCACCCAGGTCTGTTCGAGCGACACGGGCTCGCGATTCAGCAGCCGCACGCGGTGAATCTCGACGAGCGGCGCGCCTTCGGGCACGTTCAGCTTTGTCGCGAGATGGCGGTCGGCCTTGACGGTGCGGACACTGCGCACCTGGTTGACGATCTCGTAGCCCATCGACGACATCGCCTCGGCGAAGCCCTGCAGCGACGTCACGTTCTGGAACGCCTTCGGCTTCGACACGAAGGTGCCCTTGCCGTGCAGCTTGAACAGCAGTCCTTCCTTCTGCAGATCGCCGAGCGCCTGGCGCACCGTGATCCGGCTGACGCCGAACGCCGCGCAGAGTTCGTGCTCGGAAGGCATCCGGCTGTGCGGCGCATAGGTGCCGTCGAGAATACGCGCACGCAGCGTGTCCTTGATCTGCACGTAGAGCGGGGCCGCCGACAGCGGCACGACGTTGGGTGAGGTCATCGGTCAACTTGTTATGACAAGATCGCTCGAGTGTAGTCAGCGCGATGGCACGTCCCAACCAACCATTTCTGATTTCGACTTTCCGATTCCGGAAAAGCACGGCGGCAGGGGCCGGACCGAACGGTGGATCCGGCATGCGGTGTCGGCCCGATCCGCCCGTTGCGGGCGGCGTGGAGCGGCGGACAATCAGGAAATTCGCCGGCGCGTGTGCCGTGCATGTCGATTTCCCGTTGCGTCGCCCGTCGTATCCATGTCGACCGGGCAGGGCGCCACGCGGGTGGCGCCCGGTTACCGAGGATTGGCGTAACGAAAAGGAGGCATCCCATGCAGGATTCCCGATATCGCTGGGTCATCGTCGCCGCGGGCGGCTTGATGGGCTGCATCGCCGTCGGCGCGATGTTTTCGCTGCCGGTTTTCCTGCGCGCCATCGCGCGCGACACGGGCTGGTCGATGACCGGCATTTCCGGCGCGATGACGCTTGGCTTCATCGCGATGGCCTTCGCGAGCATGGGGTGGGGCAGCCTGTCGGACCGCATCGGCATGCGCCCGGTCGTCATCATGGGTGCCGTCCTGTTGCCGGCAAGCCTGGCGCTGGCGAGCCGCGCGCCGTCGCTGCTCGTGTTCCAGCTGACGTTCGGCCTCGCCGTCGGCGGCGCGACGGCTGCGATATTCGCGCCGATGATGGCGTGCGTGACGGGCTGGTTCGACACGCACCGCAGCCTGGCGGTGTCGCTCGTGTCGGCCGGCATGGGGATGGCACCGATGACGATGGCCCCGCTGGCCGCGTGGCTCGTGTCGGTGCGCGACTGGCGCACGTCGATGCTGCTGATGGCGGCGCTGGCCGCCGTCGTGATGATTCCGGTGTCGCTGCTGGTGCGCCGGGCGCCCGCGCTCGACGGTGCGCATGCGGCCCCGGCAGCCGCTGCGCCAGCCGGCGAGCCTGGGGCGATGTCGGTCGCGCACGCGCTGCGTTCGCCGCAGTTCATCGTGCTGCTGCTGACCAATTTCTTCTGTTGCGCGACGCATTCGGGTCCGATCTTCCATACGGTCAGCTACGCGGTGACGTGCGGGATCCCGTTGATCGTCGCGGTGTCGATCTACAGCGTCGAAGGGCTCGCCGGCATGGGCGGCCGGATCGCGTTCGGGATCCTGGGCGACCGCATCGGCGCGAAGCGCATGCTGGTGGCCGGGCTGCTCGCGCAGGCGCTGGGCGCGCTCGGGTACGCCTTCGTGCGCACGCTCGACGGCTTCTACGCGGTCGCGACCTTGTTCGGCTTCATCTATGCGGGCGTGATGCCGCTGTATTCGGTACTCGCGCGCGAGAACTTCCCGCTGCGGATGATGGGCACCGTGATCGGCGGCTGTGCGATGGCCGGCAGCCTCGGGATGGCCGCGGGCCCCGTGGCCGGCGGCCTGATCGTCGACACGTTCGGCAGCTATGGCTGGTTGTACGTCGGTTCGTTCGCGATCGGCGTCGGCGCGTTCCTGATGGCGATGATGTTCCGCCCGTTCGCGAAAGCGCGACCGGAAATCGTGGCCGCGTGACCCGGAGCCGGAAGCGGGGCGGCTTGCATTTCACCGGATCGGCGCGGCTCGGCGCGCGTTGCCACCGATAAAAACAGGGCCCGACACCGCGTGTGGCGGCGGGTACGTGGGCGGCCCGCAGCCCGCTGCGGCGCAGCAGGGCGGCAAATGATGCCGATCGGCGCGCATGCGCCGCGATTCGGCCCCTAAAAATACAATATCGAGCATATATTCGAAGGGCCTGTCATACCCGCGTCACCCTGCTAGAATTCGGCCTGCCGCATTGTTCCGATTGACTGATGAGATTGCTTGACGCCCTTGTCGAACAACGTATTGCCGCCGCCGCCGCGCGGGGCGAGTTCGACGATTTGCCGGGTACCGGCGCGCCGCTGGCGCTGGATGACGACCTGCTCGTGCCCGAGGAGGTGCGGGTGGCCAACCGTATCCTGAAGAATGCGGGCTTCGTGCCGCCGGCCGTCGAGCAATTGCGCGCGTTGCGCAACCTGCATGACGAAGTGCAGGCGGTCAGCGACCGTGCCGCGCGGTGCCGGCTGCAGGCGAAGATCCTCGCGCTCGATATGGCACTGGAATCGCTGCGCGGCGGCCCGATGGTGATGCCGCGCGACTACTGCCGGCGCATCGCGGAGCGCCTGTGCGAGCGCGGGCTCGATGAAGCGCCCGCCGAAGCGGGGCCGATGTGACGTCCGACGCGCTGCACGACGCAGCCCGGCCGGCCGCCGCCGCGGCCGCCGAACCCGCCGCCGATTTTCCCGTTCCCGAAGCCGCGCCCGTATCGGTGCGCGACCTGCATTTCATGCGTCTCGCGCAGGCCGCCGCCGAAGAGGCGCGCGCGGCCGGCGAGGTGCCGGTCGGTGCGGTGCTCGTGCGCGGCGACGAAGTGATCGCACGCGGCTTCAACCATCCGATCGGCGGGCACGACCCGTCGGCCCATGCGGAAATGGCCGCGCTGCGCATGGCCGCGCAGCATCTGCAGAATTACCGGATGCCCGGCTGCGAGCTGTACGTGACGCTCGAGCCGTGCCTGATGTGCGCGGGCGCGATCATGCATGCGCGCATCGCGCGGGTCGTCTACGGCGCCGCCGATCCGAAGACGGGCGCCTGCGGCAGCGTGATCGACGCGTTCGCGAACCCGCAGCTGAACCACCATACCGAAGTGACCGGCGGCGTGCTCGCCGACGAGTGCGGCGCCGCGCTGAAGTCGTTCTTCGCCGAGCGCCGTCGCGCGTTGCGCGAAGCACGGCTGGCCCGCGACGCCGAATCCGGCGCGTCATAGGCGCGCCCGCCGCCCGGCGCGGGCCGGGTGCGCACGGCTTCGTGAACCGGAGACGGTTCGGACCCTCTAAGCAGGTTTGACGACCCGACACCTTTCGCCATGTCCTTCCAGCCCGCCGCGTCCTACACCATCCGACTGCTTGCGCCGTCAGGCTATCCGCACGACCCCGACGCGATCAATCGTGCGCTCGAGCGCCTCAGCACCGCACAGCACCGCATCGAGAACATCGAAGCGACGCAGCGACGCTTCCAGCGGTTCGGCGGCACCGACGGAGAGCGGGCAGGCGACCTGAACCGCCTCGCCGATCCCGAGCGGCCGCTGCCGGACATCGCGCTGGCGGTGCGCGGCGGCTACGGCGCCGCGCGCATCCTGCACGGGCTCGACTACCGCGGGCTCGAACGCAGGCTGCGCGACCAGCCGGTCGCGCTCGTCGGGCACAGCGACTTCACGGCACTCCAGCTCGCGCTGTATGCGAAGGCGCGCATCAAGACCTTCGGCGGCCCGATGCTGTCCGCCGACTTCGGCGCGGAAACGCCGAGCGACTTCACGATGCAGCACTTCTGGCAGACGCTGACGCAGCCGACCACGACGATCATCGCCGAAGCGCCGCAGGTGCAGACCGTGAACGTGACGGGCACGCTGTGGGGCGGCAACCTCGCGATCCTCACGTCGCTCGTCGGCACGCCGTACATGCCCGACATCGAAGGCGGGATCCTGTTCATCGAGGACGTCAACGAGCAGCCGTTCCGGATCGAACGGATGATCTATCAACTGCACCTGTCGGGGCTGCTTGCGCGCCAGCAGGCGCTCGTGCTCGGCCAGTTCACCGGCGCGCGGCCGTTCGAGTACGACAACGGCTACGACATGCAGGCGATGATCGACCAGGTGCGTGAGGTGGTGGGGATTCCGGTCGTCACGGGGCTCCAGTTCGGCCATGTGCCCGACCTGCTGACGCTGCCGTTCGGCGCGCAGGCGCAACTGGTCGCGAATGCGCACGGTTTCCGGCTCACGCTGTCGGACTATCCGCACCTCGGCTGAGGCGGACGCGATCGATCGAAAGGCGGTTTTTCCGCCTTTTTCTTTATGTAAATGCGCAACTAACGGTCAGTTTTTTCGTCGACTCCAGCAGGATCGTCGCCGAATTTTGCACCAGTTTTGTCAACAAAATGGCCCGGAGGGTATACGACGAGAATGGCCTCTGTCGTGTGTCTCAGCCTTGCCGTGCATGGATTCGACGCATCGTGCACCGAACCGGGTCGCATTGATGCACGTCGATTGTGCGCAATGCAGGAAAAGAATTGTTGACAATCTTTATGTCCGCCCTAGGATGAGGATCATCACGCGATGCCGATCATGAACGAGCCCGAATCCCACCCGTCCGGCGCAGCCGGTCCCGAAGCGATCGCCGAGCGGATCCGCACGGCGATCCTCGAGCATCGGCTCGCGCCCGGCGCGAAGCTGACGGAGGCGCAGCTCTGCGACGTGTTCGACGTGAAGCGCGGGACGATCCGCCAGGCGCTCGCGCAGCTCGCGACCGACAAGCTGGTCGATCTCGAGCCGAACCGTGGCGCGTTCGTCGCGAGCCCGACGCTGCAGGACGTGCACGAGGTGTTCGAGATGCGCCGGATCATCGAGCTCGCCGTAGTCGAGCGGCTCGCGACCGGGCCCGGCGCGAAGCGTCTGAAGGGGGTCGCCGCGCTGATCGACAAGGAGCGCAAGGCGTTCGAGCGGCACGACTTCGCGGCGTGGATCCGCCTGTCGGGCGAATTCCATACGGCGCTCGCCACGCTGATGGGCAATGCGACGCTCAGCGAGTGCCTCGAAGGGCTCGTCGCGCGCTCGACGCTGATGTCCGCGTTGTACGAATCGCACGGGCGCAGCCCGTGCTCGTGCGACGACCACGACGAGATCCTCGGCGCGCTGGAGGCGGGCGATCCGAAGCGGGCGGTGACGCTGATGGCGCACCACCTGCAGCATGTCGAACTGAAGATGCTGGACCGGCCCGCACAGGGGCAGGTCGATTTGCGCGAAGTGTTCGGCGGCGCCTGAGCGGCGACGCGAACCCGGCCGCGCGCCACAAAAACGAGCGAAATGCAGGCCCGCGGTGTTTGCCGCGGGCCGCTGGTCCGACTCCGGGCGTCGATCCGGAGCGATATCGATGACGGTGGAGCGGCCGCCCGGCCGCGTCAAGGAGAAGTCATGGCTCAGTTCAGTGTGGCGCACGAGAGCGCCTATCCGGCGGAAGAAGGCGGCGAGGGCGGCGACCCGACGCTGCCGAATGGTTACAGCGAACGTCTGTACAACGAAGATTTGGCACCCCTTAAAAATCAGACATGGGGTTCGTACAACATCTTCGCGTTCTGGATGTCGGATGTGCACAGCGTCGGTGGCTACGTGTTCGCGGGCAGCCTGTTCGCGCTCGGGCTGACGAGCTGGCAGGTGCTGCTCGCGCTGATCGTCGGCATCGGCCTCGTGAACGTGCTGTGCAACCTGATCGCACGGCCGAGCCAGCAAATCGGCGTGCCGTATCCGGTCGCGTGCCGCGCGACGTTCGGCGTGCTCGGCGCGAACGTGCCGGCCGTGATCCGCGGGCTGATCGCGATCGCGTGGTACGGCATCCAGACGTATCTCGCGTCGAGCGCGCTCGTGATCGTCGTGCTGAAATTCTTCCCGCAATGGCTGCCTTACGCGGACGTCCATCGCTACGGCTTCCTCGGGCTGTCGGCGGTCGGTTGGGCCGGTTTCATGCTGCTGTGGGTGCTCCAGGCGTTCGTGTTCTGGAACGGGATGGAGACGATCAAGAAGTTCATCGACTTTGCGGGCCCGGCCGTCTACGTCGTGATGTTCATCCTCGCCGGCTACATGGTGTGGCGCGCGGGCTGGCGCAACATCGGCATCAACCTCGGCGGCGTCAAGTATCACGGTGCGGAAGTGATTCCTGTGATGATCACGGCCGTGTCGCTGGTCGTGTCGTACTTCTCCGGGCCGATGCTCAATTTCGGCGACTTCTCGCGCTATTGCCGCTCGTTCGGCGAAGTGAAGCGCGGCAATTTCTGGGGGTTGCCGGTCAACTTCCTCGCGTTCTCGCTCGTCACGGTGATCACGACGGCAGCGACGTTGCCCGTGTTCGGCGAACTCATCACCGATCCCGTCGAGACGGTCGGCCGCATCGACCATCCGACCGCGGTGATCCTCGGTGCGCTCACGTTCACGATCGCGACGATCGGCATCAACATCGTCGCGAACTTCGTGTCGCCCGCGTTCGACTTCTCGAACGTCGCGCCGCGCCTGATCAGCTGGCGCGCGGGCGGGATGCTCGCGGCCGTCGCGTCGATCTTCATCACGCCGTGGAACCTGTTCAACAACCCGGCCGTGATCCACTACACGCTCGACGTGCTCGGCGCGTTCATCGGCCCGCTGTACGGCGTGCTGATTGCGGACTTCTACCTCGTCAAGCGCGGCAGGCTCGTGCGCGACGACCTGTACACGATGTCGGAAAGCGGGTCGTACTGGTACACGGGCGGCGTGAATCGACGCGCGCTCGCAGCGCTCCTGCCGGCCGCAGTGATCGCGGTCGTCTGCGTGATGGTGCCGGGCTGGCAGGGCGTCGCGAACTTCTCGTGGTTCATCGGCGCGGGGCTCGGCTTCGTGTTCTACCGGCTGCTCGTGAGCACGAAGGCCTGAGGAGCGTGCGATGAAGATCCGACTGATCAATCCCAATACGACGCAGCGGATGACCGATGCGATGGGTCGCTGCGCGCGCGAGGTCGCGGCCGCCGGCACGGAGATCGTGGCGGTGAGCCCGCCGATGGGACCGCCGTCGATCGAAGGGTATTACGACGAGGCGCTCGCGACGCCGGGGCTGCTTGCCGAGATCGCGCAGGGCGAGCGCGACGGCTGCGACGCATACGTGATCGCGTGCTTCGGCGATCCGGGCCTTTATGCGGCGCGCGAGCTCGCGCGCGGGCCGGTGATCGGCATTGCCGAGGCCGCGATGCATGCGGCGAGCGTGCTCGCGCCGGGCTTCTCGGTCGTCACGACGCTCGCGCGCACCTGCGGGATGGCCTGGCACCTCGCGGAGCGCTACGGGATGAAGCGGTTCTGCCGCAACGTGCGCGCGACCGACGTCGCCGTGCTCGAACTCGACCGGCCGGGCCCGGCCGCGCGCCGGATCATCGTCGACGAATGCCGGCGCGCGCTCGACGAGGACGGCGCCGACGCGATCGTGCTGGGTTGTGCAGGGATGGCCGAGTTCACGCACGAGATCGAGCAGCAGATCGGCGCGCCGGTGGTCGAAGGCGTCACGGCGGCCGTCAAGTGGGCCGAGGCGCTCGTCGCGCTGCGCCTCGCGACAGCGAAGCGCGGCGACTACGCGCGGCCGCTGCCGAAGCGCTACGACGGCGCGTTCGCCCGCTTCAGCCCGCCGGACGGGGATGAGGCAGAATCGGTCCCGAATTTGCCGCAACCGCACATACACACCGTCTGACACGCACTATCTGCGTCGCTGTATGGGCGCGTATGGGCGTTTTCGCTACACTGGGCCGTCATCGCATCGGCTTGCGCGGCCGGCCTCCGGCACCCGCGCGGTCGATGCGAACCCATTATTTCAGCGAGCTTTCGTCGCACTTCGAACCCATGTCACTCGATCCCAACTATCCTCGCGACCTGATCGGCTACGGCCGCCATCCCGTTCAGGCGAACTGGCCGGGGCGCGCCCGCGTCGCCGTGCAATTCGTGCTGAACTACGAGGAGGGCGGCGAGAACTGCGTGCTGCACGGCGATCCGGGCTCCGAGCAGTTCCTGTCCGAAATCGTCGGTGCGGCCGCGTATCCCGACCGCCACATGAGCATGGAGTCGATCTACGAATACGGTTCGCGGGCCGGCGTATGGCGCATCCTGCGCGAATTCGAGAAGCGCGGGATGCCGCTGACGGTATTCGGCGTCGGCATGGCGATCGAACGCCACCCGGACCTCGCGCGCGCGTTCGTCGAGCTGGGCCATGAAATCGCGTGCCACGGCTGGCGCTGGATCCACTACCAGAGCATGTCGCCGGAACTCGAGGCCGAGCACATGCGCCTCGGGATGGAAGCGATCGAGCGCGTGACGGGCGAGCGCCCGCTCGGCTGGTACACCGGCCGCGACAGTCCCAATACGCACCGCCTCGTCGCGGAATACGGCGGTTTCCTGTACGACTCCGACAACTACGGTGACGACCTGCCGTTCTGGATGGACGTCGCAGTGTCGGGCGGCAAGACGTCGCCGCAGCTGATCGTGCCGTACACGCTCGACACGAACGACATGCGCTTCGCGACGCCGCAGGGCTTCAACACCGGCGATCACTTCTTCGACTACCTGCGCGACGCATTCGACGTGCTGTACGCGGAGGGCGACGAAGCGCCGAAGATGCTGTCGATCGGCATGCACTGCCGGTTGCTCGGCCGGCCGGGCCGGTTCCGCGGGCTGCAGCGTTTCCTCGATCACATCGAGAAGCACGATCGCGTATGGGTGACGCGCCGTGTCGATATCGCGCGTCACTGGCGTGAACATCATCCGTATCAGCCCAATCATCAGAACGAAGGGAAAGCATGAAGGCGATGCGCTACACGTTGAATCAACTGAATACGATGGCGCCGAGCGCATTTGTCGCGGCGCTGTCGGGGATCTTCGAACATTCGCCGTGGGTGGCCGAGGTCGCTGCGGGCAAGCGCCCGTTCGCGAGCATCGACGCGTTGCACGAGACGATGTCGGGTGCAGTGGAAACGGGCGGCGAAGTGCGCCAGCTCGCGCTGATCAACGCTCACCCGGAGCTGGCCGGCAAGGCCGCCGTGCGCGGCGAGCTGACGGCCGAGTCGACGCGCGAGCAGAGCGGCGCGGGCCTCGACCAGTGCACGCAGGAAGAATTCGACAAGCTGCTGACGCTGAACCGCACGTATCGCGAGAAGTTCGGCTTCCCGTTCATCCTCGCGGTGCGCGGTTATGACCGGCACGGCATCATCGCGAACTTCGAGTCGCGCGTGAATCATTCGCGCACCGAGGAACTGCGCGCGAGCCTCGACCAGATCTACCGGATCGCACGCTTCCGCCTCGACGACCTGATCGACGCCTGACACCGCAATACGGCCTGCTGCGTCGCAGCGGCCTGATCGCCTCACTGAAACAAGGAAACATCATGGCTGTTCCGCTTCTCGATCCCAACGCACCCGACTTCACGCGGCGCTACGTGAACCTTGCCGACCCGCGTCTCGGTGCGCAGGCGCTCGAAGCCAGCGACGATTTCTTCGCGCCGAAGGACCGGATGCTGAACCCCGAGCCGGCCGTCTTCATCCCCGGCAAGTACGACGACCACGGCAAGTGGATGGACGGCTGGGAAACGCGCCGCAAGCGCACGACGGGCTACGACTGGTGCATCGTCAAGCTCGCGCGCCCGGGCGTGATCAAGGGCTTCGACATCGACACGAGCCACTTCACCGGCAACTTCCCGCCGGCCGCGTCGATCGAGGCCGCGTTCGTGGCCGACGGTGCGCCGACGCATGCGACCGAGTGGGTCGAGATCGTGCCGTCGACGACGCTGCAGGGCAACAGCCATCACTATGTCGAAGCGAGTGACGCGCGTGCCTTCACGCACCTGCGTGTGAACATCTACCCGGACGGCGGCATTGCACGCCTGCGCGTGTACGGCCAGCCGCAGCTCGACTGGGCCGGCGCGAGCGCGTCCGAGCAGTTCGATCTCGCGGCGATGGAAAACGGCGGTTACGTGGTGGCCGCGAACAACCAGCACTTCGGCGTCGCGTCGAACCTGCTGCTGCCGGGCCGCGGCGTGAACATGGGCGACGGCTGGGAAACCCGCCGCCGCCGCGAACCGGGCAACGACTGGGCGATCATCGCGCTCGCGCAGCCGGGCGTGATCCGCAAGATCGAAGTCGATACCGCGTTCTTCAAGGGCAATTACCCGGATCGCTGCTCGATCCAGGCCGCGTACGTGTCGGGCGGCACGGACAGCTCGCTGATCACGCAGTCGATGTTCTGGCCCGAGCTGCTCGGCGAACAGAAGCTGCAGATGGACAAGCAGCACTACTTCGAACAAGGCATCGCGTCGCTCGGCCCCGTCACGCACGTGCGACTGAACATCATTCCGGACGGCGGCGTATCGCGCCTGCGCTTGTGGGGGACGCTCGACAAATGAAGACGCTTGCCATCGAACCGCTGACCAAGGAAGCGTTCGCGCCGTTCGGCGACGTGATCGAAACGGAAGGGGCGAAGCAGATCCCGATCAACCTCGGCACCACGATCCGCTTTCACGATCTCGCGAAAGTCGACGTGACCGATGAAGACGGCCGCACGCTCGTCAACCTGTTCCGCGGCCAGCCGCGAACGCTGCCGTTCGAAGTGAAGATGCTGGAGCGGCACCCGCTCGGCAGCCAGGCCTTCGTGCCGCTGAACGACCAGCCGTATCTCGTCGTCGTGGCACCCGCGGGCGATCTCGATCCGGCAAAGATCCGCGCGTTCGTGACGAGCGGGTGGCAGGGCGTCAATTACGCGAAGGGCGTGTGGCATCACCCGCTGATCGCGCTCGGTGGCGTCAGCGACTTCATCGTCGTCGACCGCGGCGGCGACGGCCTGAACCTGAACGAGCAGGACCTGCAGGAATCGCTGTGGCTCACCGACGAGGCGCTGACCGCGCTGACGGCCTGAGTCACCGGAGTTTCAGCCAGCGTCTGTCGAAACCCGCGCATGATGCGCGGGTTTTTTTATGCGCGGACCGCTCCGCGCGCTTCAGGTCGCCGCGGTTTTGCGCGCGCTGCGCGAACCGTGGCCGCCGCGGCGCCGGTTCGCGACCGGCGCATGCTGCGCCATCAGCTCGGCGACCCAGTCGATGAAGACGCGCAGCTTCGCGCTGACGTGCCGGTTCGGCGGGAACGCGACGTACATCGGCATCGGTTCGAGCTGCCATCGTTCGAACAGCGGCACCAGTTCGCCGCGTGCGCGATACGCGGCGGCCATGTAGTCGGGCAGCCACAGAATGCCCAGCCCGGCGAGGCCGGCCTCGAGGTACGCATTGCCGTCGTCGACCGCCAGCACGTAGCGCCCGCGCACGGTGATCTGCTCGCCGTCGCATGCCATCGCAAACGGCAACGCCTTGCCGGTGCGCGCCCACAGGAACCCGACGATCCGGTGATGGGTGTCCTCCAGCTCGTCCGGACGCGCCGGCGTGCCGGCGCGTGCGAGATAGGCCGGCGACGCGTACACGCCGAGCCGCAGGTCGCCGACCTGCCGCGCGACCAGCGAGCGGTCGGTCGGTTCGCCGCCGCGCACGACGCAGTCGACGTTCTCGCCGATCACGTCCACCACGCGGTCGCTCACGCCCATGTCGAGCTGGATGTCCGGATAGCGCGCATGGAACGCGGGCAGCGCGGGGATCAGGATCAGGCGCGCGAACGGGCTCGGCACGTCCACGCGCAGCCGCCCGCGGGGCGATGCGGATGCAACTGACAGGCTCGTTTCGGCGTCGTCCATGTCGGCCAGCAGCCGCACCACGCGGTCGTAGTACGCGGCGCCGTCGGCCGTGACGACGACCTTGCGCGTCGTGCGGTTGAACAGCTTCACGCGCAGCCGCGCTTCCAGTTGCTGCACCAGTTGCGTGACGGTGGTGCGGCTCATGTGCAGCGTGTCGGCGGCCTTCGTGAAGCTGCCGGCTTCCACCACGCGGGCGAACGCCTGCATTGCGTCGAATCGATCCATGGGGTCAGGGCTCCGCGTCGGTCGGACATTGTTTGGAGAGCGCAAACAGTGTTGGACAAGGTTGCCGGTTTATCCGCCGCGCAACGGTCCATAAAGTGCTTTCCATCGTTGATACAGGGGCGGTTTTGCCCCGCAAACTGATGGAGGTGTTGAATGGCAAAGCGTAGCGTAGTTTTTCCGCCCGGTCGCCAGGCGCTGTATGACCGCAACCGCTATTCGCCGGCAGTGCGCTCGAACGGTTTCCTGTTCGTGTCCGGGCAGGTCGGCAGCCGCGAGGACGGCTCGCCCGAGCCGGAACTGGGCGCGCAGGTCCGCCGCGCGTTCGACAACCTGAATGCGGTGCTGCGCGCGGCCGGCTGCACGTTCGACGACGTCGTCGACGTGACGGTGTTCCTCGTCGATCCCGAAGCGACGTTCGAGCGGATCTGGGAGATCGTCCCTGAATACTGGGGCGACGCACCGCATCCGACGTTGACCGCCGTCGGCGTGACCTGGCTGTACGGCTTCCAGTTCGAGATCAAGGCGATCGCGCGGCTGCCGGAGGCGGTCGACGGGTGAGCCGTGCCCGACACGGGGCCCGCGCGTCACGGCGCGACGGGCACCTCCTGTTCATGCGCGCGATGCAGCAGGGCCACGAATGACGACGAGTCCGGCAGCGAGGCCGTGCCGAACCGGCGCACGGCGATTCCCGGCGTCCACGAATTCATCACGACGGCGCCGGCCATCGACGGCAGGTCGGCCGGCGTCAGTTCGCGATCGTGCTGCGCGACGCCCAGGCGCGCCAGTTGCCGGCGCGCGATGCGCATCGTGACGCCGCCGAGCATGCCCGCCACCGGCCACACGACCGCGTCGCCGATCCAGAACGCCAGATTCCAGATCGAGCCTTCGCTGATGCGCCCGTGGCGATCGACGAATGCCGCATCGTCGAAACCCTGCGCGATCGCGCGGCGCAAGAAGTGCGTCTTTGCGACTTCGCCGACGTGCTTGATGTCGGGCAGCACGCGCTCGTGTTCGAACAGCGCGAGATCGAGCGGGCCGACCGGCCCCGATGACGGCGCCGCGGTGCGGACCAGCACGTCGAGCGCTTCGTCGTCGCGCGGCGCGACGAATTCACCCGTGGTCGCATGCACGGTCGCCGTCAGCGACAGCGCCGACGGCGCGCGATCGAGCGCGGTGCGCAGGAGCGCGCGAATCCGGTCGTCGGGCAGCGCCTGGCCGAACAGCGCGTTCGACGCATCGCGTAGCCGCGTGAGATGCAGGTCGAGGCCGCGCACGCGGCCGTCGCGCACCTGCATCGCGGTGAAATGCGCATGGCCCGCGAACGCGAGCGCGGCGAGTGCGTCCGCGGTGGCGGCTACGCCGTTGAGCTGGACGACGGAAGGGAACGGGGTAACGGTCATCGGCGGATCTCCGGGTTCGGTCGCGAGCGCGGGGCGGCTCGCAGTACCTTCAAGAAAACCTATTGTTTGCGGATTGATGACGTCTTGAAAAACGAGTAGTTTTGGAACGGTCATCAAATCCGGTTTGAAGATCGATGGAACGCATGTGGCCCGGTACGCGCGCGCTGAGGACGTTCGATGCGGCGGCGCGGCACCTGAATTTCTCGCGGGCGGCCGACGAGGTCGGGCTGACGCCGGCGGCCGTCAGTCACCAGATCAAGGAGATCGAGGCGCAACTCGCCATGGACCTGTTCGTGCGCACGAGCCGCAGCATCCGGCTGACGCCGGCCGGTGTCGTGCTGGCTGCCGCGGCCGCCGATGCGCTGGCGGGCCTGCAGCGCGCGACGGCTCGGGCCCGGCGCATCGCGCGGGAGCAGACGGAGTTGCGCGTGTCGCTCGGCGCGCGTTTTGCGACGCACTGGCTGCTGCCGCGCCTGCCGCGTTTCAGGGCCGCGCATCCGGCGTTAGAGCTGACATTCGACATCACCGACCGGTTGCGCGATTTCGACGACGACGACGTCGATGTCGCGATCCGCTTCGGCACCGGGCGCTATCGCGACACGTGCGCTCGGCGCCTGTTCGATACGTCGGTCGTCGCGGTCTGCAGCCCGGCCTTGCTGTCGGCCGGGCCGCCGTTGCGCAAGCCGCGCGATCTGCTGCGCCACACGCTCTGCCACGTTGACTGCGAAGTCGATGGCGTCACGTGGCCGCGGTGGTCGGCGTGGATGACCGCGGCCGGCGTCGACGGTTTCGACGACAGCCGGTGTGTGTCGTTTCCGGATTCGAGCCACGTCGTGCAGGCCGTGACGGACGGCACGGCGGTCGGTCTTGCGGAGCCGCACATGATCGCGCGCGATCTCGCGGAAGGGCGCGTCGTGCAGCTGTTCGACGTGAACGTCGAGGTGGCACCGGGCCTTGCGTATCACGTCGTGTATCCGGAGCGCACGCAGGACGATCCGCGCATCGTCGCATTGCGCGACTGGCTCGCGGACGAAGTCGCGACGATGCGTGCGTAGCGGCGGCGCCGGCGCATGCTATCGTGCCCGCATCTCCACCGCACGATGCCCGGTTCCGGGCGTGTTCTTCCGATGAGCCAACCTGAAAACGACCTCGCGATCCTGCTGAGCACGATGCAGCCCGAACTGCACCCGGGCGCGTTCGCCTTCGTCTCGCTGCCGATCGATGCAGACGTATCGTTATCCGAAGCAATCGCGACGTTCCGCGAAGCGGAGGGATTGACGGTCGTCGTCGACGAGCAGACGGCAGCACGTCGCGGCTGGCCCGTGTTGTTCCGTGCCGCCTGGATCACGCTGACCGTGCATTCCGACCTGGCGGCCGTCGGCCTCACGGCGGCGTTCGCGCGGGCACTCGGCGCGGCCGGCATCAGCTGCAATGTGATGGCGGCCGCGTACCACGATCACATCTTCGTGCCGTTCGACGACGGCCCGCGCGCACTCGATGCGCTCGTCGCGCTCCAGCGCGACGCGATGCGCGGCTGACGCGCGAAGGGCATTCGGGGCACGCAAAAAAAACGGGCCCGTCACCGGGCCCGCGAACGGAGAGGATTGCGCCAGGCATTCGCACCCGGCGCACGGCGGCTTACTTGTTCGCGCCACCCTCGAACCAGGCGGCGAGCTTCATCCGCTCGTCGTCGGTCATGTGCGTGACGTTGCCGATCGGCATCGCCTTCAGGCGCACGGCCTGTTCGTAGATACGCTGCGCGTTCTTCGACACTTCGTCCGGCGTGTCGAACATCACGCCCGCGGGGGCGCTGCCCATCAGCGTCGGCTTCGACGAGTGGCACTCGACGCAGCGTTGCTGCAGGACCGGCATGATGTCGTTGATCACGATCTTCGGTGCGTTGGCCGCTTGCGCTTCCGGCGCGACCGGCTTCGGCATCGTCCACACCAGCGCGCCCGACAGCAGTGCGACGCCACCGATCGGCAGGTACCACAGCTGCTTGCCGCGGTGACGCATCACGAAGAACTGGCGGATCAGCGCGCCGGCCAGCATGATCATCACGAGCACGACCCAGTTGAACTTGTTCGTGTAGGTCATCGCATAGTGGTTCGACAGCATCGCGAACACGACCGGCAGCGTGAAGTACGTGTTGTGCACCGAGCGCTGCTTGCCGCGCTTGCCGTAGATCGGGTTCGGTTCTTCGCCCTTGAGCATCTTGTCGACCATCTTGCGCTGGCCGGGGATGATCACGAAGAACACGTTCGCGGACATGATCGTCGCGAGCATCGCGCCGACGATCAGGTAGGCGGCACGGCCCGAGAAAATATGGCAGGCGAGGTACGCCGCGACGACGACGTAGATGCCGACGCAGATGCCGAGCACGCGATCGTTGGTGCCGAGGACGCGGCACAGCGAGTCGTAGACGATCCAGCCGGCCGCGAGGAAGCCGAGTGCCGAAGCGACGGCGACCACCGGGCCCATGTCGAGCACGCTCTTGTCGATCAGGTAGGTGTTCGGCGCGAGCAGGTAGAGCACGAAGAACAGCGAGAAGCCCGACAGCCAGGTCGTGTACGACGGCCACTTCGACCAGTGCAGGTCATCCGGCATTTCCGGCGGGGCGACCGTGTACTTCTGCATGTTGTAGAAACCGCCGCCGTGGACGTGCCACAGCTCGCCGAACACACCGCGCTTGCGCTGGTTCGGATCGGTCGGCGGTTTCAGGCTGTTGTCGAGCGCGACGAAATAGAACGACTCGCCGATCCACGCAATGGCGACGATGACGTGCAGCCATCGCAGCGCGAGGTTCAGCCAGTCGGTGATGAAGCCTTCCATGAAACTCCTCCAGACTCAAATCGTTTGTTTGATGTGGGCGCTGATTCGAATGTCAGCTGCCGCGATAGGTGCTGTACGACCACGGCGACACCAGCAGCGGCACGTGGTAGTGCGAGGCGGTGTCGGCGATGCCGAAGCGGAGTACGACGCGGTCGACGAAACGGGGTTCGGGCACCTTCACGCCGATCGACGCGAAGTAGTCGCCGGCATGGAACACGAGTTCGTATTCGCCGGCGGCGAGCGCGGCGCCTTCGAGCAGGGGTTCGTCGCAGCGGCCGTCGCTATTGGTCAGCACGGTCTTGATCGCGCGGCGCGATTCGCCGTCCAGCGCGTAGAGGTCGACCTTGATTGCGGCGCCGGGACGACCGTGCGCCGTATCGAGTACGTGGGTAGTGAGCTTTCCCATTCGCAATTGTCCTTGTGTGAATGCGAGGTTCGGCGGCGACTCGATCCATTGACTGTGCGGCGGATCGAGGCTCCACGTCACGTGGCTACATACCCGTCGGCGAGATTGAAGCGAGCGCCGTGCAGGCATTGTAAAAAGGTTCCCCGCGCAAATACGGGCGCGATATCAAAGATAATGCGCCGCGCATGAGCGGCTGTCGACGGCCCGCCGGATACGGCTTTGAGCGTACGTTTCGGGTGCCTCGCGGGCCTGCGCGCGGCGTACCATATCGAAACCGTGAAACGCGGTATTCCGGATCGCGCATTGTGTGCGGCGCGCGCTTGGGCGATCCTCCCGCCGTGCGCGTCGGCCTGTGGCCCGCGCGTACCCCGAAGACGGCGAGCACGCCGGGTAACCGGGCCAGGGCGTTCGAACGGACGCAGGCACCGGAGCGTGCCGCGATTCAGCGTTCGAACGGCTGTGTGACCGCCTCCAGGATTCAGACCCTGGGGGCAGACCGACGCGGAGAACGCATGAACCCCGAGCAGCACGCTGGCGCACGCGCGCCGAACCCTTCCTCATCCCGCCCGAAAACCCTGCTGGTCAAGCACGCCGACGTGCTCGTGACCATGGACGACACGCGCCGCGAATTGCGCGACGCGGGGCTCTACATCGAAGACAACCGGATCGTCGCGGTCGGCCCGACCGCCGAGCTGCCCGACACGGCCGACGAAGTGCTCGACCTGCGCGGCCATCTCGTGATCCCGGGGCTCGTGAACACGCACCATCACATGTACCAGAGCCTCACGCGCGCGGTGCCCGCGGCGCAGAACGCCGAACTGTTCGGCTGGCTCACGAACCTGTACCGGATCTGGGCGCACCTGACGCCCGAGATGATCGAGGTGTCGACGCTCACAGCGATGGCCGAACTGCTGCAGTCGGGCTGCACGACGTCGAGCGACCACCTGTACATCTACCCGAACGGCAGCCGCCTCGACGACAGCATCGGCGCCGCGCAGCGGATCGGCATGCGCTTTCACGCGAGCCGCGGCTCGATGAGCGTCGGCCAGCGCGATGGCGGGCTGCCGCCCGACTCGGTCGTCGAGCGCGAGCCCGAGATCCTGCGCGACACGCAGCGCCTGATCGAGACCTATCACGACGAAGGCCGTTACGCGATGCTGCGCGTGGTCGTCGCGCCATGCTCGCCGTTCTCGGTGAGCCGCGAGCTGATGCGCGACGCGGCCGTGCTCGCGCGCGAATACGGCGTGTCGCTGCACACGCACCTCGCGGAGAACGTCAACGACATCGCGTACAGCCGCGAGAAGTTCGGGATGACGCCCGCCGAATATGCGGAAGATCTCGGCTGGGTCGGCCACGACGTGTGGCATGCGCACTGCGTGCAGCTCGACGATGCGGGCATCGGCCTGTTCGCGCGCACCGGCACGGGCGTTGCGCACTGTCCGTGCTCGAACATGCGGCTCGCGTCGGGCATCGCGCCGGTGAAGAAGATGCGTCTCGCGGGCGTGCCGGTCGGCCTGGGCGTCGACGGCTCGGCATCGAACGACGGCGCGCAGATGGTCGCGGAAGTGCGGCAGGCGCTGCTGCTGCAACGGGTCGGTTTCGGGCCCGATGCGATGACCGCGCGCGAAGCGCTCGAGATCGCGACGCTCGGCGGCGCGAAGGTGCTGAACCGCGACGATATCGGCGCGCTGAAGCCCGGCATGGCCGCCGACTTCGCCGCGTTCGACCTGCGCCAGCCGCTGTTCGCGGGTGCGCTGCACGATCCGGTCGCGGCGCTCGTGTTCTGCGCGCCGTCGCAGACGGCGTACACGGTGGTGAACGGGAAGGTGGTGGTGCGGGAAGGGCGGCTGGCCACGCTCGATCTGCCGCCTGTCATCGCGCGTCATAACGCGCTCGCGCAGTCACTCGTGGAGGCGTCGCGCTGACGCGTCGGGGTGGAGAATGCGCCGCGCGCCGCACCGCGGGTGCGCGGCGGCCGAGGCTGCGGCCGGGATACGTCACACCGGGCCACACGAGGCCACGCCAGCCACCCCGCAACGGCGTGGCCGGCGCGCGCGTCGTGCGCGCTTACGGCTCGATCAGCGTGCGGGTGGCTTCGGCGACGAGGCTGCGCAGCCAGCGCACTTCGTCGGAGTAGTGGCAGCGCTCGTGCCACAGCTGGTAGTACTGCATCGGCGGGAAGTCGAGCGGCGCCGGCACGACCGACAGCGGCAGGAACTTCGCGTAGTGATCGGCGAACAGGCGCGTCGTCGTGAAGATCAGGTCGGACTTCACGAGCACGTACGGCGCAAGGTTGAAATACGGCAGCGTGACGACCACGTGACGCTTGAGCCGTTCGCGCGCGAGATGCACGTCGATCGCGCCGCGCTGGCCGACCGAGTACGGCGTCGGCGCGAGATGCGGCGCGTTCAGGTACTGGTCGAGCGTGAGCCCGCCGCGTTTTGCGAACGGGTGCGTGTTGCTCATCAGGCAGACGATTTCGTCGACGAACAGGTTTGACAGGTGCAGCTGCTCGGGCGGTTCGGGCCAGTTGCCGACGACGATGTCGAGCTTGCCGTCTTCCAGCGCGAGCTCGTAGTCGAACGCGGGGCCGAGCGAATGAAACTCGAGCGTCGCATTCGGCGCGGCCTGGCGGAAGCGCTCGACGACGGTCGGCACGAACAGCACGTTCAGGTAGTCGGGGCAGCCGATCCGGTAGCAGCGGATCGACGTGGCCGGGTCGAAGTTGTGCTGCTGGAACTTGATCCGCTCGATTTCACGCAGTGCGTTCTGCACGGGCTCGAGCAGGCGCAGCCCGTATTCGGTCGGCACCATGCCGGATTTGCCGCGCACCAGCAGCGGATCGCCGGTGATGTCGCGCAGGCGTCGCAGCGCGGCACTGATCGCCGGTTGCGACTGGTTCAGTTTGACGGCCGCGCGCGTGACGCTGCGCTCCATCAACAAGGTGTGCAAGACGCGCAAGAGGTACGTGTCGATCGCCTCGCGTTGCTGACTCATGATATCTCCGGTTTATATGGCTGGGCTGATCGAGGGGTAGGTGGGGTATATCGTTTTTAATATGAAGCGCGGCCAGCGTCAAGAGATGGATACCCGCAGGCGTCCGCCGGCCGGGCCGTGACAAGGGGCTCGAACGGGGGCGATGAGAAGCGCGTGGCGCCGCGCGGACACGCATTGAGCGGATCCGGATCGCGGCGCGGCGTGGGATGCGACGGGCGCGTCAGTCGTCGATGCGCATGCCGACCTTCAGCGTCACCTGCCAGTGAACGACCTGGTCGCCTTCGATGTGGCCGCGCGTTTCGGTCACCTGGAACCAGTGCAGGTTGTGCAGCGTCTTGCCGGCTTTCGAGATCGCGTTGCGGATGGCGTCGTCGCTCGACTGCCGCGACGAACCGGTCAGCTCGATCATCTTGTACACGTGGTCGCTCATGATGCGCTCCCTGGGATATCGGTTTGGATTGCCGGTGCAAGCCGTGGTCCCGAAGCGGCGCCGCGCGTGCCCGGCTTCTTGAGTGATAGGTATGATGGGCGGCAAGTTCAACCCATATCGGAGACGAGGAACATCGTGGAAGTCGGATTTTGCGGACCGGGATTGATGGGCGCGCCGATGATTCGGCATTTGCTGGCGGCCGGGCATCGGGTCAGCGTGTGGAATCGCTCGCGCGACAAGGCCGAGGCGCTCGTGAAGGACGGCGCGCAAGTGGCCGGCACGCCGCGCGAACTGGCGGAGCGCGTCGATACGGTATTCGTGTGCGTGCTCGACGGCCGCGCGGTGGGCGACGTGGTGTTCGGCGAGCACGGGCTGTTGTCCGGCGACGCCGCTGGGCGTCGCCTGCAACGCATCGTCGATCATTCGAGCATCCCGCCTGCCGCGACGCGTGATTACGCGGCGCGCGCGGCCGCACTCGGCGTCGGCTGGATCGATGCGCCGGTATCGGGCGGCGTGCCCGGCGCGCAGGCCGGCACGCTCGCGGTGATGGCCGGCGGCCACGCGGCCGATCTCGACACGGTGCGGCCGCTGATCGACACGTACGCGTCGCGCATCACGCACATGGGCGACGCGGGCGCGGGGCAGACGGCGAAGCTGTGCAACCAGGCGATCGTCACCGCGACGGTGACCGCGATTGCCGAGGCCGTCGGTCTCGCGCAGGCGAGCGGCATCGATGCCGCCCGCCTGGCCGAAGCACTGGCCGGCGGCTGGGCCGATTCGGTGCTGCTGCAGACGTTCGTGCCGCGCATGACGTCGGGTGGTCACGCACCGATCGGTGCGCTCAGCACGTTTCAGAAGGACGTCGATGCGATCGCCGACGCGGCGCGCGACACGGGCGCGGTGATGCCTGTATCGGCTACCGTGCAGCAGGTGCTGCGCTTGGGCGCCGCGCAAGGGCTCGCCGGCGCCGATTTCGCCGCGTTCATCGACATCGTGCGGCCCGGCAACGGGCGTCAGCAGGCGTCGTGACGGGCACGCGGGGCGCGTGAATGGCAGATGGGCCGCCCGGAGGCGGCCCATCGAATGGCAGGCGGATCAGCCGAGAGAGCGGGGTGTCGTGTCGCCGGCGTTCTGGCGGCCGAGCCCGCCGCGCAGGCTCGCTTTCGTGCCTGCACCAAACTCGGGCAGGAT
The DNA here is from genome assembly GCF_011605345.1 of Burkholderia sp. D-99. Lineage (GTDB taxonomy): Bacteria > Pseudomonadota > Gammaproteobacteria > Burkholderiales > Burkholderiaceae > Burkholderia. Next base: position 47,815 of record NZ_JAAOXM010000006.1, on the reverse strand, counting down.
GCGCGCACGTGCACGGCTGGCGAACACGAGGAAGCCGAAGCCGTTCGCTTCGTACCAGTACCCGCCGTTCTCGAGGCCATCGAGCGGCTGCTCGAGCGCGTTGGCGATCGATTCGATGCAGCGCTTGCGCAGCTCGGCGATGGCCGGATAGGGCGGCTGGGCGCCGCGCACGCTGCACAGGAGCACGTCGAGACCGGGCAGCACATGCGCGTACAGGACGGGTTCGTCCTGCGCACGGGCGCGGGCAATCTTGGTGTCGAGCTGGGCAAACGGTTTCGAGTGGCGCAATACCGCGAGGAATGACTCCTGGCCATCCTGCTGGGCACGCCGACGTTTTTTCGGGAAGGACATAAACACTCGCCTCAAAAACAATTGCAAGAAATGCGGCACTTTCATGCGACCCACTCCCGGCTATGTACGCCGCATGTCGATCCTTTATAGCACACGAAAATGCTGCCTTCGTGCAGTACGACGATCAATGTCTCCCGTCGACCTGCTCGCCATGATCGACACAGCCAGCGTCTTGGCGCCCGTACTGTCGTTTAGTCTCCATCATAGACCTGCTTTTCCCGCGCGTGCATTCGCCCGTCACAAAAAAGTGAGATGGACCGCATCCGGCGGCGCATCGCGCGCGCAATAAAAAGGCCCGCACGGGGCGGGCCTGGAAGGCGGGGCGCTCGGCGATCAGCGCTGCTTCAGCGAATCGCGGATCTCGCGCAGCAGCACCGTGTCTTCCGGCGTCGCGGCCGGCGCGGCGTCTTCCGGCTTGCGCAGCTTGTTGATGAATTTCACCATCAGGAAAATGATGAACGCCAGGATGACGAAATTGATCGCCACGGTGATGAACGAGCCATAGCCGAACGCGGCGACACCCGCGGCCTGCAGGTCCTTGAACGAATCGGGATTACCCTTGAACGTCGGGGGGATGGTGCCGAGCAGAACGAACTTGTTCGAGAAATCCAGACCGCCCGTCAGCACGCCGATGACCGGCATGATGAGGTCTTTCACGACCGAGTCGACGATCTTCGAGAACGCGCCGCCGATGATCACGCCGACGGCGAGATCCATGACGTTGCCCTTGACGGCGAACTCCTTGAATTCCTTGATGATGCTCATGAGCGGCTTTCTCCTGGTGGGGGCGAGGGGAGGCGTGCCGCGACGCGCAGGGATGCAGAGCGTCGAATGAGGGTCGGTGGCACGCCGATGGCCGCATGATAGCGAACGCTCCCCATTGCCGGTAGCCCATCTTGAAATGATTGACAAATCCGCGCGTCGGCGCGGCCGGCCATCCAGGGGAGCGTGGCGTGCGTCGCAGCGCGTCGCGGGTGTGCCGCAGGTGTGTTGACGCGCTGCGTGGCGTCAGGAGTTGTCGTCGGTCCAGCCGTCGTCGTTGCTGCCGAGATCCATGCCGCCACCGCCGCCGTTGCCGTCGCTCCAGTTCGACGCATCGCCGCGGCCGAGGTCGAAACCCGGGTCGTTCTCCTGCCGGCGGCGCTCGCCGTCGACGATCACGTCGCGTTCGACCACGCGCTCGCGGCCGCCCGACATCGCCTCGCCGAGCAATACGCCGGTCAGCAGCCCGCCCATGCCGCCGCCGAAACCGCCGCCGCCTTGCTGGATCACGACGGGCGGTTGCTGTTGCGGGTAGGGTTGCGGCGGATACGGCTGGCCCGGTGCGCCCGTCATGCGATCGGCTTCCTGCGCATACACGGAGCCGCTGCCGTTCGCCGGTGCCGCGGGTTGCGCGGCCGGGTCGGGACGGCCTTCGACGCGTGCCTTCACGCTCGCATGGCGCTGTTCGAGTTCATCGACGCGATACGGCGGTACCGGATTCTTGCCGTTCGACAACGCTTCGACGAGCGTGCGCGCGTCGGTCTCGATCGCTTCGATTTCACCGATGAGCGCCGCGGCGCCGGGCGCCGTCGACAGCTTCGCGTCGAGTTTCAGCGGACGGATGTCGTTCAGCACGTCGGTCGCGCGCTTGAGCTGCGTGCGGCGTTCGTCGTCGGCGCGGCCGTCGTCGGCCGTGCGCGCACGCCGCAGCGTCCAGCGCAGCACCAGCGCGATCACCGCGACGATCAGCCCGAGGACGATCCACATGCCGGTCGACGGGCCGTGTTTTTCGGCCGGCGCGACGGCGGGTGCGAGCGACGATTGCAGCGTGCCGGCCTGCGTGGCCGACGGCGCGTTGCCGCTCACGCGCGCGGCGTCGGCGCGGATGCGCGACTCCGTCTGCGCGAAGTGCGACGCGTCGGTGAACTTCAGTTGCGGATCGAGCGACTTCGCGCGCTGCAGTTGCGCGAGTGCGTCGGATGCGCGGCCCTCGCGGTCCAGCACCTGCGCATACAGGTAGCGCGCGTGCGCGTTGTTCGGATGGGCATCGATGACTTGCGACAGTTGCGTGTCGGCTTGCTGCCAGTTGCGTTGCGCGATCGATTGCTCGACCTGCTGCAGCGACGGGACCGCAAACGCGGCGGACGACAGCAACATCAGCGAGAGGCCGAGTGCGGCGAGAGATTTCTTCATGGTCGAACCGGGCGCAGGCGCCCGTCTCCTGACGATCGGTTCGCGCCGCGCGCCCGGGACGGGCGGCGGCGCGGTTGCCCGCAGTTGCCGTTACTGCGCGGGCGTGTCGAGCTGCTTCTTCAGCGCGGCGAGGCGATCCTCGACCGACGGGCCCTTGTTCAGCGCGGCGAGCTTGTCCTCGAGCGCCTTGCCGCTCGACGTGTCGGCGGAATTGAGGCGTGCGTCCGAGCGTGCGTTCTGCAGCGCGACCTTGTCCTCGAGCTTCTGGAAGTCCTCGGACAGGTTCTTGCCGCCGATGCCGCCCAACGCGCTTGCCGCGACGTCCTTCGCCTGCGCGATTTCCTGCTTGGCCTGCAGGATGTTCGAGCGTGCATTCAGGTCGTTGCGGCGCTGACGCATGTCGGCGATCTGCCCCTTCAGCTTGTCGACGGACGGCTCGAGCGTCGACAACTCGGCCGCGAGCGCGTCACGCTCGGCTTCCGCGTTCGACTGTGCGCCGAGCGCCTCGCGTGCGAGTGCCTCGTCGCCGGCCTGCAGCGCGCGCTTCGCGCCGTCCTCGTACTTCTTCACCTTGTCGTCGGCCGCATCGCGCTTGCTGCGCTGGGTCGCGACCTGTGCCTCGATCTCGATCAGCGAATTCTCGGCACGGCCGATGCTGTCGTCGAGCTCCCGCACGATCTGCCGTGCGTCGCGCGACGGATCCTGTACCGAATCGGCCGCATCGTTCAGCAGGCCTTTGATCGTGCGCGAAACAGAGTCGAAAAGCGACATGAAATCCTCCGTGGTTGAAAGGTGCCACGTGACCGCGGCAGTGCCCGTAGCGAGCCGGTTCCGACCCGCATGAGCCGGCGGATATTACACCACCGGTTCACTTAAATACGGCTTAAACGCGCGAGTTCAAGCGGCTTGCGCATCAGGATGTCGAACCTTTCGCGATTGAAAGAAAATCGGCTGTGCGCGCCATGTTGCGTGTCCATGATAGGCAGAGGATGCCGACAATACGTTCCTCAAATCACGGCATTGAGGGAATTTTTACAAAAAATCGCGAAGGCACCCGGTCGATTTCATTAAAATGCGCTGTCACGTCGCGGGAACGGATCGCCGCGCGGCGGGGTCTGTCGACGTGACAGCCGCATCACGCCTTACCCGCTCTGATTCATTCGCTTGCATTTCCGCATGCGTCCGAGGGTGCCACGTACGCCCGCCATTCCGACATGCCAATTATCAAACGACCGCCTTCTTCTTCCGACAGGAACGAACCCCACTACACGCTGCGCCGTTCACCGTCCGGAGCCTATTACCCCGATGACGACGATCGCGACGACGACCGCCGCACCCAGCGCAGCGGCGGCGGCGGGCGCCGTCGCTCGTTCGGCTCGCGTGTCGTGCTGTGGTTCGCCGGCCTGTTCGTGACGCTGGCGATCGTCGGCGCGCTGATCGTCGGCTACGCGCTCGTCGTGATGGCACCGCAACTGCCGTCGCTCGATGCGCTGACCAACTACCAGCCGAAGGTGCCGCTGCGCGTGTTCACGGCCGATCACGTTTTGATCGGCGAGTTCGGCGAAGAGCGCCGCAGCCTCGTGCGCTTCCAGGACATTCCCGACGTGATGAAGAAGGCCGTGCTCGCGATCGAGGACTACCGCTTCTACGAGCACGGCGGCGTCGACTTCCTCGGCATCCTGCGAGCGGGCGTCGCCGACCTGATGCACGGCGGCGCGCGCCAGGGCGCGAGCACGATCACGATGCAGGTCGCGCGCAACTTCTTCCTGTCGAGCGAAAAGACCTACACGCGCAAGATTTACGAAATGCTGCTCGCGTACAAGATCGAGAGGGCCCTGACGAAGGACCAGATTCTCGAGCTGTACATGAACCAGATCTATCTCGGCCAGCGCTCGTACGGCTTCGCGGCCGCCGCGCGCGTGTACTTCGGCAAGGACCTGAAGGACATCACGCTCGCGGAAGCGGCGATGCTCGCGGGGCTGCCGAAGGCGCCGTCCGCCTATAACCCGGTCGTCAATCCGAAGCGCGCGAAGGTGCGCCAGGAATACATCCTGAAGCGCATGCTCGAGGTCGGCTACATCACGCAGCCGCAGTACGACGAGGCCGTGAAGGAAGAGATCCACGTGCGCACGCCGGGCAACCAGTACGCGGTGCACGGCGAGTACGTCGCCGAGATGGTGCGGCAGATGATGTACCAGCAGTACAAGGACGAAACCTATACGCGCGGGCTGACCGTCACGACGACGATCAACTCGGCCGACCAGGAAGCCGCGTACCAGGCCGTGCGTCGCGGTATTCTCGACTACGAGCGCCGCCACGGCTATCGCGGGCCGGAAGCGTCGATCCAGCTGCCCGCGGCTGGCGACGACCGTGACGAGGCGATCGACGACGCGCTCGCCGATCACCCGGACAACGGCGACCTGCAGTCGGCGGTCGTGCTGTCGGCGTCGCCGAACGCGGTCGAGGTGCAGTTCGTCGGCGGCGCGACCACGACGATCGGCCCGGCCGGGCTGCGCTTCGTGGCGGGCGCGCTCGGGCCCCGCGCGAACGATACGCTGCGCATCAAGCCAGGCTCGGTCGTGCGCGTGCTGAAGGACGGCAAGACGGGCTGGCAGGTCGTGCAGCTGCCGCAGGTCGAAGGCGCGCTTGTCGCGATTGCGCCGCAGGATGGCGCGATCCGCTCGCTCGTCGGCGGCTTCGACTTCAACAAGAGCAAGTTCAACCACGTGACGCAGGCATGGCGGCAGCCGGGCTCGTCGTTCAAGCCGTTCATCTACTCGGCGTCGCTCGACAAGGGCATGGGGCCGGCGACGATGATCAACGACGCGCCGCTGTATTTCCCGCCGAGCGTGCCGGGCGGCACCGCATGGGAGCCGAAGGACGACGACCAGCCGGACGGCCCGATGACGATGCGCACCGGCCTGCAGCGTTCGAAGAACCTCGTGTCGATCCGGATCCTCGCGTCGATCGGCACGCAGTATGCGCAGCAGTACGTGACGCAGCGCTTCGGCTTCGATCCCGCGAAGACGCCGCCTTACCTGCCGATGGCGCTCGGCGCGGGCCTCGTGACGCCGCTGCAGCTCGCGACCGGCTATGCGGTGTTCGCGAACGGCGGCTACAAGGTCGATCCGTACCTGATCGCCGAGGTCGACGACGCACGCGGCCAGCCGCTGCAGAAGTCGCAGCCGGCGCTCGCGGGCAGCACGGCGCCGCGCACGATCGAAGGCCGCAACGCGTACGTGATGAACAGCCTGCTGCATTCGGTCGCGACGGCCGGCACGGGCGCGGGCACCAACGCACTGGGCCGCGGCGACCTGCAGGGCAAGACCGGTACGACGAACGACGCGAAGGACGGCTGGTTCGCCGGCTACCAGCAATCGCTCGTCGCGGTTGCGTGGATGGGCTTCGACCAGCCGAAGAGCCTCGGCAGCCGCGAATTCGGCGCACAGCTCGCGTTGCCGATCTGGGTGAACTACATGCGCACCGCGCTGAACGGCGTGCCCGAGCAGCAGATGCCGATGCCGGACGGCCTGACCTCGCTCGACGGCGAGCTGTACTACGCCGATCGCACGCCGGGCAACGGCTTCGTCGCGAACGTCGACATCAACCCGGCCGAGAACGCGATCAGCGCGAACGACGCACTCGGCTCGGCCGGTGCGGCAGGGCTTGCGCCGCCGCCCGTCACGCCGCAGGAGAAGCAGCAGATCATGGACATGTTCGAGAACAAGTAAGCGGGATACTGCTGTTCATGCATGCGACGGGCGCCTTCAGGCGCCCGTTTTATTTACGGGACCGATAGCGGAAGAGGCGGAATCAGAACGATGCGCAGGCCGGCACGACCGTCATGCCGACCGATTCCTGATGAAACCGCTTCATGTAGGCCTTGCGGATCGCGGCGAGCCGCACGCGCGTGTCGGGCGTATCGTCGGCGACGATACGGATCACGAAGCTGTCTTCGCGCGTGATCCCGCCGCTTGCCCGTTCGCGCCACTGGCCGTGGGTGTCCCAGTAGGTGAGGCCGTCAGGGAAGCGCGGCGTGACTGTGTCGGCGAGGAACGCCGCACGTTCCGCATCGGTGACGGGGCCGCGCCCGGCGATGTCGCGCCCGAATAGCAGGTCGGCCTGCAGCATGCGGTTCTCGCCCGGCTGCGTGCAGGCCGACGCCGCGCCGACGACCGGCGAGGGCTGTGCCGCGCAACCGGCGAGCAGCGCGATCGCGACGCCGCCGATCATGGGCGCCGCGCGGCGCCACCAGGTCGCGGTGCGTGCGGCTGGCGGCCGCAGTTGCCCATTTCGCGTCGATCGACCTTCACGCGCGCAAAACGCTGCGCGCTCAACTACTTGCGTGCTTGTCCTGCGGGTTATCAACAGGGCTGTCAACATAATCTGGGGATAACCCTAGGTTGGTTCGCTGAGGCCCGTCGCGCGGTCAGTGCTGCAGTTTCGCGTGCGCGAGATGCATGCCGAGCGTGCCGGGGTCGGTATTCGTGCCCGACAGCAGCACGCCGACGCGCTTGCCCTGCAGCGTTTCGCGCAGCGGGCCGAGCAGTGCGGCGAGGGCGGCCGCGCACGCCGGTTCGACCGACAGTTTCAGTTGCGAGAACAGGAACAGCATCGCGGCACGCAGCGCGTCGTCGGACACGGTGACGATGCGGTCGACGTGGCGCCGGCACAGCTGGTAGCTGTATTCCTCTGTATGCGGCGCCATCAGCGAATCGGCGATCGTCTGCATCGCGCTCATCTTGATCGTGTGATTCGCCGCGAAGCTGCGGCTCATCGCGTCGGCGCCTTCCGGCTCGACGCCGTATACATGCACGCGCGGATTCGCGAGCCGCAGCGCGGTCGCCATGCCGGCCGCGAGCCCGCCGCCGCCGATCGGCACGATCACCGCGTCGAGGTCGGGGGTCTGCGTCGCCCATTCGTAGCCGAGCGTCGCGGTGCCGAGGATCGTGTGATAGCCGTTGAACGGATGGATGAAGAAGCGGCCTTCCTCGGCCTCGATCCGCCGGACGAGATCGAACGCCTGCGATGCGCTGCCCGCGAGCACGACTTCCGCGCCGTACTGCTTGCACTGCGCGATGCGTGTCGGGCTCGCGGTATGGAACATCACGACCTTCGCGCTGCTGCCGAGCCGCATCGCCGCATACGCGACGGCCGCCGCGTGATTGCCGGCCGACACGCAGGTGACGCCGGCGTTCTTGCGCGCCTCGTCGAGCGCGAGCAGGTGCGTGAATGCGCCGCGCACCTTGAAGCTGCCGCTCACCTGCAGCAACTCGAACTTGAAGTTGACGTGCGTGCCCTCGAGGGACGGCAGGTCGGCGCGCTCGAACACGGGCGTGCGCGCGACCCAGGGCGACAGCGCGAAATGCTGCGCGGCGATGTCGTCGAGCGTCGGGATCGGCTCGCCGTCGATCGTCGTATGGGCGGTGCCGTGTTGTTCAGTCGACATGACGTGGCGGGTGGCGGAGTGGGCCGGCCCGCACACGCGGGCCGGCGTGGCGGGAGGCAGTCAGTGCGCGTCGACCGACATGCTGCGGATGAACTTGCGCAGGAACTGTTCGCAGCCGGCGAGCTGCGCGAGCTCGACATATTCGTTCGGCTTGTGCGCCTGCTCGATGTTGCCGGGCCCGCATACGACGCTCGGGATGCCCGCGCGTGCGAACAGGCCGGCTTCGGTGCCGTATGCGACCTTGCGTTTGTCCTGGTCCGCCGTCAGCGCGCGCACGAGTTGCGTGATTGCGGCCTGTTCGGTTGCGTCGAGGCCAGGCGCCGCGGCGATCTTCGAGAACTCGATCGCGGCATTCGGATGCTCGCGCAACATCTGCGGCAGCAGCGTTTCCTGTGCATACGCTTCGATGCGCGTGAAGATCTGCTCGGGATCGAGCGTCGGCAGGTTGCGGAACTCGAAGTCGAAGCGGCACTCGGCCGGCACCGTGTTGATCGCGTTGCCGCCCTGGATCGTACTCGTCTGCGCGGTCGTGAACGGCACGTCGTACAGTTCATCGAACGGGCCTTCGGCGCGGAAGCGGTCCGCGATGTCGCGGATATGGCAGATGAGGCGCGCCGCATATTCGATCGCGTTGAGCCCCTTCGGCGTCAGCGACGAATGCGCCGCGTGGCCGCGCACGCAGCAGCGGTACGCGTTGATGCCCTTGTGCGCGATGATCGGCCGCATGCTCGTCGGCTCGCCGACGATGCAGCCTGACGGTTGCACGCCGCGCTTGACGAGGTCGGCGATCATCAGCGGCGCGCCGGCGCAGCCGATTTCCTCGTCGTAGGACAGCGCGAAATGGATCGGCTTCGCCAGCTTCGTCGCCTGCATCTCGGGCAGCAGCGCGAGCGCGGTGCCGATGAAGCCCTTCATGTCGCAGGTGCCGCGGCCGTACAGGCGGCCGTCGCGGATTTCCGGCGCGAACGGGTTGCTGTCCCATTGCTGGCCGTCGACCGGTACCACGTCGGTATGCCCCGACAGCACGATGCCGCCGTTCGTCGAGCCGTCGTGCGCGGGCACGGTCGCGAACAGGTTCGCCCAGCCTTCGCGCGGATCGTGCGTGATCGTCGACGCGATGCCTTTCGCGGCGAGCGCGTCGCGCACCGTTTCGATCAGGCCGAGGTTCGGCACGCGGCTCGTCGTGTCCATCGACACCAGTTGCTTGATCCAGGGCAGGCTGACGAGCGGCGCGTCGCCTTGGGTTGCGGCGGACGGCGCCGTCGCGTCGAGTGTGGACATGGCAAAACTCCGTCTGATGAATGCGAAAATCATACTCAAAAACGCGCCGGCCCGCCTTCGTCGGGCGCGATGCGGTGCAGCAACGTCGCGCCCGTCAGTATCGCGTCAGCGCGCCGCGGTGGCCGCACCCTGTTTCGGGGCCAGCGCGCGCAGCGTTTCCTTGATCGTCGACACGCGGATCGCGAGATCGGGCGAGCGGGTCTCGATGCGCAGCTTGTCCTGGCCCGCGAGCTTGATGTGCCGGTGCTTCTGCACCATGTCGATGATCCGCATCGGATCGATCGGCGGGTTCGGCTCGAACTGCAGCCCGATCGCGACCTCGCTGGCATCGATCTTCACGATGCCGAGCGGCTTGGCGGCGATCCGCAGCCGGTGCGTCTCGACGAGCGCGTGCGCCTGCGGCGGCAGCTTGCCGAAGCGATCGATCAGCTCTTCCTGGATGCCGTCGATCGCGTCGCCATGCTCGCAGTTCGCGAGACGCTTGTACAGCGACAGCCGCTCCTGCACGTCCGCGCAGTAGTCGGCCGGCAGGATCGCCGGCGCATGCAGGTTGATTTCCGTCGTCGCGGCGAGCGGGGCGGTGAGGTCGGGCTCCTTGCCGTTTTTCAGCGCCTTCACCGCGTCGTTCAGCATGTCCGTATAAAGCTGGAAGCCGATCTCGTGGATTTCGCCCGATTGCTTGTCGCCGAGCACTTCGCCGGTGCCGCGGATCTCGAGGTCGTGCATCGCGAGATAGAAGCCCGAACCGAGCTCCTCCATCTGCTGGATCGCTTCCAGCCGGCGCTGGGCCTGCTTGGTCAGCGCCTGCGGATCGTGGACCAGCAGGTACGCATACGCCTGGTGGTGCGAGCGGCCGACGCGGCCGCGCAGCTGGTGGAGCTGCGCGAGGCCGAACTTGTCCGAGCGGTGCATGATGATCGTGTTCGCGCTCGGCACGTCGATGCCGGTCTCGATGATGGTCGTGCACAGCAGCACGTTCGCGCGCTGCGCGACGAAATCGCGCATCACCCGTTCGAGCTCGCGTTCGTGCATCTGGCCGTGCGCGATCACGATGCGCGCCTCGGGCACGAGCGCCTCGAGCTTTGCCTTGCGGTTCTCGATCGTCTCGACCTCGTTGTGCAGGAAGTACACCTGGCCGCCGCGCTTCAGCTCGCGCAGCATCGCCTCGCGGATCACGCTTTCTTCCTCGCGGCGCACGAAGGTCTTGATCGCGAGCCGCTTCTGCGGCGCGGTTGCAATGACCGAGAAATCGCGCAGCCCTTCGAGTGCCATCCCGAGCGTGCGCGGAATCGGCGTCGCGGTGAGCGTCAGCACGTCGACTTCCGCGCGCAGCGCCTTCAGCGCTTCCTTCTGGCGCACGCCGAAGCGGTGTTCCTCGTCGATGATCACGAGGCCGAGGCGCTTGAACTGCACGTCCGACGACAGCAGCTTGTGCGTGCCGATCACGATGTCGACGGTACCTTCGTTGATCTGCGCGATCGCCGCGTTCACTTCCTTCGTGGTCTTGAAGCGCGACAGCTCGACGATCCGCACCGGCCAGTCCGCGAAGCGGTCGGCGAAGGTCTGCGTGTGCTGCTCGGCGAGCAGCGTGGTCGGCGACAGCAGCGCGACCTGCTTGCCGCCCAGCACCGCGATGAACGCCGCGCGCAGCGCGACCTCGGTCTTGCCGAAGCCGACGTCGCCGCACACGAGGCGGTCCATCGGCTTGCCGCTCGTCATGTCGCCGATCACGGCCGCGATGGCTGCCGCCTGGTCGGGCGTTTCCTCGAAGCCGAAGCTTTCGGCGAACTTCACGTAGTCGCGCGGATCGAGCGAGAACGCGTGGCCTTCGCGGGCCGCGCGGCGCGCGTACAGGTTCAGCAGCTCGGCGGCCGTGTCGCGGATCTGCTGCGCGGCCTTGCGCTTCGCGCGCTCCCACTGGCCGGAACCGAGTGCGTGCAGCGGCGCGCTGTCGGGATCGGCGCCGCTGTAGCGCGAGATCACGTGCAATTGCGCGACGGGCACGTAGAGCTTGCTGTCGCCCGAGTATTCGAGATGCAGGAATTCGGTCTCGCCTTCGCCGAGATCCATCGACACGAGGCCCATGTAGCGGCCGATGCCGTGCTGCGCGTGGACGACCGGGTCGCCGACCTTCAGCTCCGACAGGTCGCGCACCATCGCGTCGACGTTGCTGGCCTGTTCCTGCCGGCGGCGGCCCGCGCGGCGGCCGAGCGCGCCGTAGAGCTCGGTTTCGGTGACGACCGCATAGCCTTCGCCCGGCACCGCGAAGCCGTTCGCGAGCGGCGAGACGCCGAGCGCGAATCGTTCGTCGCTCTCGAGCCAGCCCGCGAAGTGGTCGTTCGACGCGGGGCGCAGATGGTGTTCGGCGAGCAGCTGCAGGATCGTCTCGCGACGGCCGGCCGATTCGACGGTCAGCAGGACGCGCTTGCCGGACGATTCGACGAACGTGCGCAGCGACGCGAGCGGATCGTCGGCATGGCGATCGACGGACAGCTCGGGCAGCGCCGTTGCCCAGCCGCCGGCCGGCTGCGCGGGCAGCGCGACGCGTGCGAACGGTTTCGCGAACGCGAAGAAATCCTCGTCGGACAGGAACAGGCGCTGCGGCTCGAGGATCGGCCGCTCGCGATCGTGCGCGAGGAACGCATGGCGCTGCTTCGTATCGGCCGTGAAGCGGCGGATCGCCGCCTCGAGATCGCCGGCGAACACGAGGTGCGCATCCTGCGGCAGGTAGTGGAACAGCGTGGCGGTTTCGTCGAAGAACAGCGGCAGGTAATACTCGATGCCGGCCGACGGCACGCCGTTGCCGATGTCCTTGTAGATCGGCGCGCGGCTCGGATCGCCTTCGAAGGTCTCGCGCCAGCGGCTGCGGAAGGCCGTGCGCGCGGCTTCGTCGAACGGGAACTCGCGGCCGGGCAGCAGGCGCACGTCGCGCACCGGGTAGAGGCTGCGCTGCGTGTCGGGGTCGAACGCGCGGATCGAGTCGACCTGATCGTCGAACAGGTCGATCCGGTACGGCAGCGGCGAGCCCATCGGGTACAGGTCGATCAGCGAGCCGCGCACGCAGTATTCGCCGGGTCGCACGACCTGGCTCACGTGCTCGTAGCCGGCCAGCGTGAGCTGCGCTTTCAGCTTCGCCTCGTCGAGCCGCTCGCCCTGCGCGAACGCGAACGTGTACGCGGCCATGAACGACGCGGGCGGCATCCGGTACAGCGCGGTGGTCGCGGGCACGAGCAGGATGTCGCAGCGGCCCTCGCCGAGATCGTGCAGCGTCGCGAGACGCTCCGACACGAGATCCTGGTGCGGCGAGAACGTGTCGTACGGCAGCGTTTCCCAGTCCGGCAGCAGGCGCACGCGGGCGTCGGGCGAGAAGTAGCGGATTTCCTGCGAGAGCCGCTGCGCGTCGACCGCGTTCGCGCAGATCACCGCGAGGAGCGGCACGTCCTGGCGGTTGTCGGCGAGATAACGGGCGATGGCGAGCGCGTCGGCGGAACCATGCGCGCCGTCGAAGGCGAAACGCTGGCCGGGCTTGACGCGGGCAACGGGCGAGGCGAACGGGGTGGAAGCGTTATCTGGCATAGGGACGACAGGGGTGGCGTGCACGGGCGCATCGCGGTGCGCGGGTCGAGACGAAAGACCTATTATAAAATCCGCTTCTCGATTTCATCTTTCCGGCGTTTCCTTTCGTGACTCCCCGACTTTTCGCCCTGATTCCCTGTGCCGGCACGGGCAGCCGTTCCGGCTCGGCCGTGCCGAAGCAATACCGCACGCTGGCCGGCCGCGCGCTGCTGCACTACACGCTCGCTGCGTTCGACGCGTGCAGCGAATTCGCGCAGACGCTCGTCGTCGTCGCGCCCGACGATTCCCATTTCGACGCGCGCCGCTTCGCGGGCCTGCGCTTCGCCGTGCGCCGCTGCGGCGGCGGCTCGCGCCAGGCGTCGGTGCTGAACGGGCTGCTCGAGCTGGCCGAATTCGGCGCGACCGACCACGACTGGGTGCTGGTGCACGACGCCGCGCGCCCGGGCATCACGCCGGAGCTGATTCGCACGCTCGTCGCGACGCTGAAGGACGATCCGGTCGGCGGCATCGTCGCGCTGCCGGTCGCCGATACGTTGAAGCGCGTGCCGGCCGGCGGCGACGCGATCGCTCGCACCGAGTCGCGCGACGCGCTGTGGCAGGCGCAGACGCCGCAGATGTTCCGCATCGGCATGCTGCGCGAGGCGATCCTGCGCGCGCAGCGCGAAGGGCACGACCTGACCGACGAAGCGAGCGCGATCGAATGGGCCGGCCATACGCCGCGCGTCGTGCAGGGCAGCCTGCGCAATTTCAAGGTCACGTACCCGGAAGATTTCGCGCTCGCGGAAGCGATCCTCGCGCGTCCCGCGAACGCTTCCTGACTTTCACCCCCTCTCAATCGGAACACGCATGGATTTCAGAATCGGACAAGGCTACGACGTGCACCAGCTCGTCGAGGGGCGCCCCCTCATCATCGGCGGCGTGACGATTCCGTACGAACGCGGCCTGCTCGGCCACTCGGACGCGGACGTGCTCCTGCACGCGATTACCGACGCGCTGTTCGGCGCGGCGGCGCTCGGCGACATCGGCCGCCATTTCTCCGACACGGACGCGGCATTCAAGGGCGCCGACAGCCGCGTGCTGCTGCGCGAGTGCGTTGCACGTATCAAGGCGGCCGGCTTCACGATCCAGAACGTCGACAGCACCGTGATCGCCCAGGCGCCGAAGCTGGCACCGCATATCGACGGGATGCGCGCGAACATCGCGGCCGATCTCGGGCTGCCGCTCGATCGCGTGAACGTGAAGGCGAAGACCAACGAGAAGCTCGGCTATCTCGGCCGCGGCGAAGGCATCGAGGCGCAGGCCGCCGCGTTGCTGGTGAAGCAGGGCGGCTGATGGTTGCTCGTGGCGGCGCGAGGTTCGAGCCGCACGCCGTCCCGCGGAAATGAAAAATGCCACGCATCAGCGTGGCATTTTCGTTTGAAGCGGGCGTCGCTGCCGGCATCGCTGCCGGCGCGCGTGGCGCAACCGCTTATTCGCCTTCTGCGGCGATGACTTGCGCGGCGGCGTTGATCACCGATGCGATGCGGCCGACGTCGCGCAGCTGCGTGACGGTCATCCCTTGTTCGTTCTTCAGCAGCGCATAGTGCGACTTCACGCAGAAGTGGCACTTGCCGACGATCGACGCGGCGAGCGCGTACATCTCGAACTTGCGCTTGTCGACGCCACCGTGCGTGGCATACGCACCCATCCGCAGCTCGGCGCGCTGCGTCTTCAGGTCGGCGTCGTCGGCCATCTCGACATACGGATACCAGGTGTTGTTCATCCCCATCAGCGCGGCCGCCGTCAGCACGGCGTTCGTCTCTTCGGGCGACAGCACGCCGGCTTCGCGGATCGTCTTGATGAGCACCGTGCTCTTTGCCGCGATCGCCGCCGCCAGCGCGACGCCGACCGCGTCGGTGCCTTCGAGCGACGAGCGCGAGATCGTGCCGTCGAGGTTCAGGCGAATGTCCTTCGCGTAGTCGGGGATACGCGCCTTAATCGAGTCGATGAATTCCATTGATATCTCCTATGGGTTGGCCGTTAAAAAAGCCCGCAGGCCGGACGTGCGCCGCGGGCTTCGTGCATCGATGCGCTTACAGCGTTGCGCCGCCGACTGCACGGTTGCACGGGCACAGTTCGTCCGTTTGCAGGCCGTCCAGAATCCGCAGGACTTCTGCCGGGCTACGGCCGACGTTCAGGTTGTTCACCGAAACGTGCTGGATCGTGTTGTCCGGATCGACGATGAACGTTGCACGCAGGGCCACGCCGGCTTCCTTGTCGCGCACGCCGAGCTGGTCGATCAGCTCGCCCTTGACGTCGCCGAACGCGTAGTGGTTCAGCTTGTCGAGGTCCTTGTGCTCACGGCGCCATGCGAGCTTGACGAATTCGTTGTCCGAGCTGCCGCCCAGCAGGATGGCATCGCGCTCTTCGAACTGCTTCGTGAGCTTTGCGAATTCGACGATTTCCGTCGGGCACACGAACGTGAAATCCTTCGGGTAGAAGTAGATGATCTTCCACTTGCCCGGGAACGACGCTTCGGTGACGGTCTCGAATGCCGACTGGCCGTTTTCTTCGTGATGGTTGAAGCCCGGCTTCGCGGCCACGACGGTGAAAGCTTCGAGTTTATCGCCCACGGTTTTCATGCGGATACTCCTGTATGAGTTGGGAAGAAGACTGAGTCAAGCTACCTCGGTGCTGCAACGATGGTGTGACAGCATGGGCAGGACTGTAGCACTATTAATAAAACACTTCAATAGATTTTGACTAACGATCTTCATAGTTTTTTTCAACCGGATCGATAGTGTGTAGGGCGGCAAGCGTGCGCGAGCGCGTCACGCGGTCGCACGTGCCTTGCCGGCGCCGGGGAATTCGAGCGTGACTTCGAGGCCCGCTTCCGGGCTGCGGTTGCGCAGGCGCAGTGCACCGCGATAGCGGCCGACGAGGCGCAGCACGATCGCCATCCCGAGGCCGGTGCCGTCCGCCTTGGTGCGGGCGGTGTCGACGCGGTAGAACGGCCGCATCACGAGCGGCAGTTGATCCTCGGGGATGCCGGGGCCTTCGTCGCTGACCGACAGCTCGACGCGCGCGTGCGTCACGCGCGTCTCGAGCGTGATGCGCGACACGCCGTCCTGCTTGCTCTGGCCATACTTGCGCGCGTTCTCGACGAGGTTGCCGATCACGCGGCGCATGTCGGTTTCGTCGGCTTCGATCACCGCGCTCGGCGCGAGCCGCGTGCGAATCTCGACGCCATCTTCGCCCGACACGCGCGCGGCGACTTCGTGCGCGATCGACGACAGGTCGACGGGTTCCGGTTTGCGTTGCGACGGGCGCGCGTAGTCGATGAAGGCCGCGATGATGCGGTCCATCTGCTCGATGTCGTCGACCATCGCGTCCTTGGTCGCCTGGTCGGACGGACTCATCTCGGTTTCGAGGCGCAGCCGCGCGAGCGGCGTGCGCAGGTCGTGCGAGATGCCCGCGAGCATCAGCGCGCGATCGGCCTCGAGCTGCTCGAGGTCGCGCACCATCTGGTTGAAGCTGCGGTTGGTGTCGGCCGCGACGCCCATCCCGCGCTCGGGCAGCGGGTCGGGCGCCTGGCCCGAACCGACCTGGCGTGCGACCAGCGCGAGCCGCGAGAACGGCCGGTTCACGAGGCTGGTGATGAACGCGGAGCCGAACAGCGACAACGCGAGCGCGAATAGCCCCCAGCCGGCCCACTGCAGGCCCGTGACGTTGTCGAGCTGGTCGCGGTCGAGCGCGACCCAGTAATCGTCGTCGTCGATCTTGAAGCTGATCCACACGCCGGGAATGTCGTTGACCGACTGTGCGATCACGGTATCGTCGCCAAGGCGGCTGCGGATGTCGTGTTCGATCAGGCGGTTCAGCGATTCGTCGGGCTGCAGCTTGAACTTGTCGGTCTTCTCGCGCGGGTAAACGCGCACGCCCTCGTTGCTCTCGAGATCCTGCAGCAGCGCACGCCGCAGATCGGGATCGGAATAGAGCAGGGCGGTGCGCGTGAGCTTCACGATCGCGACGAGCTGCAGCGCGACGCGCTGCGCACGCGGCTCGCGCTCGATCACGCGAAAGCTCTGGAACCACGCGGCGAGACTGACCGAGATCAGCAGCGCGATCAGCAGGAAGGTGCGCCAGAACAGCCCGCCGAACGCGAGCTGCAGGAGGCGCCGGTCAATACGCATGGGACGGGCCGTGGGCGGGCGAAACCGGAAAGGAAAAAGATCAGGCGGCGCCGTCCGGGATGAACACGTAGCCGAGGCCCCAGACGGTCTGGATGAAACGCGGGCTGCCCGGATCCGGTTCGATCAGCTTGCGCAGGCGCGAAATCTGCACGTCGAGGCTACGGTCGAATACTTCGTATTCGCGGCCGCGCGCGAGTTCCATCAGCTTCTCGCGCGACAGCGGCTGGCGCGGGTGACGCGCGAACACCTTCAGCACCGAGAATTCGCCGGTCGTCAGCGGAATTTCCTGGCCGGACTTCGTCAGCGTGCGCGTCGCGAGGTTCAGCGAGAACTCGCCGAACTCGAACACCTCGGTGGTTTCCGACGGCGCGCCCGGCAGTTCGGCCGGCGCCTGGCGGCGCAGCACCGCATGAATGCGCGCAACGAGTTCGCGCGGGTTGAACGGCTTCGGCAGGTAATCGTCGGCGCCCATCTCGAGGCCGACGATGCGATCCACATCCTCGCCCTTCGCGGTGAGCATGATGATCGGTGTGCGGTCGTTGCTGCCGCGCAGGCGGCGGCAGATCGACAGGCCGTCTTCGCCCGGGAGCATCAGGTCGAGCACGAGCAGGTCGAAACGCTCGCGAACCCAGAGCTTGTTCATTGCGGTCGCGTTTTCCGCGACGTAGACATTGAAACCCTGCTCGCCGAGATAGCGGCGCAGCAGATCGCGCAAGCGCGGGTCGTCGTCGACGACGAGAATCTTGGAGGGGTTTTTCGTTTCCATGATCGGCATCTTATCGCGAATGGGAATTGACGCACGGCCGCGTATTTTCGTGCGTTACAGTCGGTTACAAAATTTACCCGTAGTGTCGCGCGGAGTAAAGGCAGGCTATAGAGATTCCTTTACTCGAAGCCGAAATTCGGTAGATACTCCCCTGCACTCCATCTTTCATCTTTGCACACCCGAATTCCGCAGGGTTTTTCAAGTACCAGAGGTAACCGGTTGCCGCGTGACGAAGGGAACAAATCGACCAAAGAAGCGAGGACGGTCATGCGATCTGCCCGGATTGCACTGATGCTGACGATCGCGCTCGCCGGTCCGTATGCGTCGAACTTCGCGTATGCGCAGCGCCCCGAGCAGGGCGCATCGTCGCGCAAGCTGCCGCGCGCCAAAGCGCCGCAGCCCGATCGTGCCTCCGAGATGGCGGTCCGTTCTGCCGTGCCTCCCGATTTCGAGCAGCGCCGCCGCGACGGGCACATGACGCCCGAGGAACGCCACCTTTTGCGCCAGCACATCGAAGACGCCGTTCGCGAGCTGTACAAGCGCTGACGCGCCGTCTTTCGCCCCGCGGGCTATCGCCGCGATACACCGCGCGGAAAAGATTCGTAGCAATTTTTCCGTCAACTTTCCCCTGCCGATTGCCGTTGTACCGGCATCCGCACCGCTGGTGCGTTCCGGGAGTCCATGACGATGAAAGCGAACGTTGCCGTACCGGCGCCGTCGCCCGCTATGCAGTCGCCGCTCGACGCCGACGATGCGCTGTTTTTCCTGAGCCGTACCGGGTTTTCTCCCGCGCCCGCCGATGTTGCGCGCATCGTCGGCATGACACGCGCGCAGGTCGTGGCCGACACGCTCGGCAGCGTTCGCCGCGACCCCGTCACGACGTGGCCCGACTGGATCGCCGAGCTGCCGCCGACGCGCGCGCAACGCCAGGCGCTGACCCCCGACATGCGACGCGACGAGCAGCGCGAACGCAATGTCCGCTACGATGCGCTGCGCGCGGCCTGGGTCAACGAGATGATCGTCACGCCGTCGCCGCTGACCGAGCGCATGACGCTGTTCTGGCACGGACACTTCACATCGGGGCAGGACAAGGTGCCTTATCCGCAGACGATGGCTGAGCAGAACGCGCTGTTTCGCCGCGAGGCGCTCGGCAACTTCGGCGTGCTGCTGCACGCGGTCGCGAAGGATCCGGCGATGCTTCAGTATCTCGACGGCGCGAGCAATCGCAAGGGCCGCCCGAACGAGAACTTCGCGCGCGAGGTGATGGAGCTGTTCACGCTCGGCGAAGGGCATTACACCCAATACGACGTGACCGAAGCCGCGCGCGCGATGACGGGCTGGACGGTCGATCCCGATACGCTGCGCTTCGAGGTGCGGCCGGAATTGCACGATGCGGGCGACAAGACGATCCTCGGCGAAACGGGGCCGTTCGACGGCGACGGCTTTCTCGACATCCTGCTGAAGCGGCCCGGCACCGCGCGCTTCATCGCCGGCAAGCTGTGGCGTGAGTTCGTGTCGGATACGCCCGATCCGGGCGCGCTCGATGCGGTGGCCGAGCGGTTTCGCTCGACCGGCTACGACATTCGCGCGGCGCTCGCCGCGCTGTGGTCGACCGACGCATTCTGGGATCCGCGCAATCGTGGCGTGCTCGTCAAGTCGCCGGCGGAATTCGTCGTCGGCTCGGTGCGGCTGTTCGACGTGTCGTACGGCGATCCGCAGATGCTCGCGAACACCGTGCGCACGCTCGGGCAGAACCTGTTCTACCCGCCGAACGTGAAGGGCTGGCCGGGCGGTGCGCTGTGGATCAACAGCACCACGCTGCTTGCGCGCAAGCAGTTCGTCGAGCAACTGTTCCGCGCGACGGAGACGGCCGGCATGCACCCGCCGGCGCATGCGATGGTGCCGCCGCAGAGTGTTCGCGCGCACGCGATGCCGGTGGTCGATACGGCGTCCGCTGCCGGCATGCGTACGGCGCCTGCCAAGCCCGCGCGCGGCGGCCTGCGATTCGACCTCGAACGCTGGCTTGCGCAATATCGCGCGCGGCCGCAGGCGATCGCGGGTTTGTCGACCGAGCTTCAGTTGCAGCACGCGGTGCTGCAGCTTTCGCCGGTCGCGGCGATCGACACGGATTCGACCGGCAGCGCGTATCTCGAGGCGCTGCTGATGGATCCGGCCTATCAACTGAAATGATTCGAACGACGATGAAGCGGGGAGCCGGTGCGGCAAAGGTGCCGGGCGGCGAACCAAAGGATGCGCGATGAACCGACGTGATTTTCTGACCCTGACGGGTGCTGCGGCCGCGGCCGGCGTGTCGATGTGGCAGGCGCCTGCGATGGCCGCGACCGGGCGGCAGCCGGCGGCCGGGTATGCGAACGTGCTGATCCTCGTCGAGCTGAAGGGCGGCAATGACGGCCTCAACACGGTGGTGCCGTATGCGGACCCGCTGTACTACCAGTTCCGGCGCAGCATCGGCATCAAGCGCGAGCAGGTGCTGCAACTCGACGCGCACACGGGGTTGCATCCGTCGCTCGCGCCGCTGATGCCGCTGTGGCGCGACGGGCAGGTCGCGGTCGTGCAGGGCGTCGGCTATCCGCAGCCGAACCTGTCGCATTTCCGCTCGATCGAGATCTGGGATACCGCGTCGCGCTCGGACCAGTATCTGCACGAAGGCTGGCTCACGCGCACGTTCGCGCAGGCGCCGGTGCCGCCCGGGTTCGCGGCGGACGGCGTCGTGCTCGGCAGCGCCGAGATGGGGCCACTCGCGAACGGCGCGCGCGCGATCGCGCTCGTCAATCCCGCGCAGTTCATCCGTGCGGCCCGGCTCGCCGAGCCGTCGTCGCTACGCGAACAGAACCCCGCGCTCGCACACATCATCGACGTCGAGAACGATATCGTGAAGGCGGCCGACCGGCTGCGCCCGCGCGGCGGGATGCGTGAATTCCGGACGGCCTTTCCGGCCGGTGCGTTCGGCACGTCGGTCAAGACTGCGATGCAGGTGCTGGCCGCGTGCGAGGCGTCCGGGCCCGGCGCGCAGGATGGTGTCGCGGTGCTGCGCCTGACGCTCAACGGGTTCGACACACACCAGAACCAGCCAGGGCAGCAGGCCGCGCTGCTCAAGCAGTTCGCGGAAGGGATGAGCGCGATGCGCGGCGCGTTGATCGAACTCGGGCGCTGGAACCAGACGCTCGTGATGACGTATGCGGAATTCGGGCGGCGCGTGCGGGAGAACCAGAGCAACGGCACCGACCACGGCACGGCGGCGCCGCATTTCGTGATGGGCGGGCGCGTGGCCGGCGGGCTGTACGGCGCGCCGCCGGCGCTCGGGCGGCTCGACGGCAACGGCAACCTGCCGGTCGCGGTCGATTTCCGCCAACTCTATGCGACCGTGCTCGGGCCGTGGTGGGGGCTCGATGCGACACGCGTGCTGCAGCAGCGCTTCGACACGCTGCCGTTGCTGAGGGCGTGATGGGCGTGCGTCGTGCGGGTCAGCGTCGGCGCGCGGCGCGCCACGCGATCCACAGTTTGCGGATCGGCGTCAGCGCGATGCGCTGGTGCAGCACCTGGTAGCCGTCACGCTCGATTTCGTCGAGCAGCGAGCTGGCCAGTGCGATCTGCGCGCGCAGCGTGCGCTGGGTGCGGCGTTCGGATGCAGGGATCGCCGCTTCGGCGGCCGCGAGCGCTTCGCGCGCCCGTGCCGTCTGGAATTGCAGCAGCTCGGTGAACGCCGGGCTGTAGCGACGGTTCAGCAGGTCGGCCGCCGTCACGTTGTAGCGCTGCAGCTCGTCGATCGGCAGGTAGATGCGGCCGTGGCGCGCGTCTTTGCCGAGTTCCTGCACGAACTGCGCGAGCATCAGCGCGCGGCCGGCGTCTGCGGCCCACGGCTGCGGGTCGGCCGGGTTGGCGGCGCCGGCGCGCGCGACCAGCGACGCGAACGTGCTGCCGGTCTGCGCGACGTAACGCTGCAGGTTCGCGAAATCGAGGTAGCGCGCCTGTTCGAGATCCATCCCGTAACCGTTGACGAGCATGCGCAACGCATCGGCCTCGGCGGCGATCGCCGGATGATGCTGCGCGAGTGCCTTCGTGACCGGGTGCGACGGCTGCCCGTCGGCCAGCGCCGCGAGTTCCTTGTGCCACCACGCGAGCTTCGTGTGTCCGACGGTCGGGTCGCTGGTTTCCTTGACGGTTTCCTCGAGTTCGCGGCGCAGCGCGAACAGCGCGGTCAGGCGTGGCTGCGTGGCGAGCGGCGCCTGACGCAGCGCGTAGTAGACGCTGGAGCCCGCGGGGGCGGCCTTTTGCTGACAGTATTCGTCGAAGTTCACGGGCGGAATCGTGTGGGGGCGGGTTCGGGGGACGCGCGGCGGCGCGGTGCCGAAACGTCGAGCGCGGCATTCTAGCACCGCTGCACGACGGGTGCCGGCGGGGCGAGACAACGCCGCACGGATCGGGTAGAATCTCGCGCTCGCCTGATCGGGCGTGCCGGTTCCAGGCCGGCGCGATGTCCCGGGCGCGCGGAAACGCGTCTTGCGTGCCGTGTAGTCAGGCGACAGGAAATGCGCGTGAGTGGCGAAATTGGTAGACGCACCAGGTTTAGGTCCTGACGCCCGCAAGGGTGTGCCGGTTCGAGTCCGGCCTCACGCACCAGAAGTCGAATGCGCCTCCGTCACGGGCCATTCATTAAAAAGCGCTGTCGGCCGATTGGCCGCAGCGCTTTTTTGTTGGTCCCCGTTTTGTTTGCCGACGTGCTGCCCGTACGAGCGCACACTGGAATTCGGCCGCGTGTAGTATCGTGATCGCGATCAAATACAAGAAGTACAACAACACCGAGGGGCCACCGATGAAAAACACCGTACGCATCCCGATTTCCGTTCTTGCGCTGCTGCTGGCTGCGCCGGCATTTGCCAATACGCCTGCCGACAACGTCGCATGGAGTGCCAAGCCCGTGCAGACGGCTGCATCGTCGTCGGCGTGCTCTGCGTACTCGGGGCGGGTGATGTCGAGCGGCCAGTCGCTGGCGACCGGAAGCGGGCTGGAAGCGCTCGGCGCGTCGCTGGCTAACGCCGCGCTGGGCGCCGCCCTGGGCGCCGTCGTCGGCAGATATCAAGGCGCAGCCCCCAATCCGTGCCCGCGTCCCGGCCTGTGACCGGCGTGCAAGTGAATCGAGGGGCTCGCCGCTTCATCTGAAACAAGCCCAATACCAAGCGCCACGCGTCACCCGACCCGCGGCGCTTCGTCGTTTCTGGCGCGTCTATTCCCAGAAGCTCCGGATCGCGACCGCCACGATTACCGGCACCGAGAACACCAGCGGAATCGCAAAATACTGCGCTTCGCGATCGACGACCCAGCTATAGATCACCCACGCCGCGCCGATCGCGAACGTGATGAGGCCGACCGTCACGGCGGCGATGTTCAGGACCAGCTTCGAAGGCTGGCGGCGCGCCTTGGTATTGTCATCGTTATCGCGCGGGGACGATTTCATCGGAAGAGTGCGGCTTCGGGCCGGAACGGGGATAAAAGCACAGGAAACCCCATCCGCTCCGATCGCGCAAGAGGGCCGGCCCCCACCGGCCCCCGCCGCGTCTGTCAGCGCGCCTTACAACCCGAACGACGCCGCCAGCTCGTCCAGCAGTTCGCGCTGGAACGTGACGAACCGCTCGCCCGGCTGTTGCGCGATCGCGAGGTCGAGCATCGGATCGGCGACGTCGGTGCGAATGCCGGCCAGTTCCTCGACGATCGCGAGCCCGCAGAACGGCACGTACGCCTCCGAATAGCCGCCTTCGTGAACGATCACGAGCCGCCCGCCGCAATGGCGTTGCGCAGCCTCCTTCACCACACGCGTCATGAACCGGTAGCTGTCGGTATGCAACTGCATGCGCGCGAGCGGATCGACCGCGCTCGCATCGAGGCCGCTGGCGACGACGATCAGCTCGGGCCGGAAATGCTCCAGCGCCGGCAGCACGATCCGCTCGAACGCGTAGCGATACGCATCGTCGCCGCTGCCCGCGAGCAGCGGCACGTTCAGGTTCGCGCCGACGCCCGCGCCTTCGCCGCGATCGTCCGCGCCGCTATAGCCGGGCGGGAAACAGCGGTCCTGGTGCAGCGAGATCGTCAGTGTGTCCGGATCGTCGTAATAGATCGACTGCGTGCCGTTGCCGTGATGCACGTCCCAGTCGATTACGGCGACGCGCTCGATGCCGTGGTTCGCGCGTGCGGCCTCGATCGCGATCGGGATGTTCGCCAGCATGCAGAAACCCATCGGGCGATCGCGCAGGCAGTGGTGGCCGGGCGGCCGCGACAGCGAGAATGCATTGGCCGCGCGCTCGCCGACCACCGTATCGACGGCAGTGATCGCAAGGCCGGCAGACAGCGCGGCGATCTCGTAGCTGCCCTTGCCGAACGGCGCGAGATCGCCGAGGTCGCCGCCGTTCGCGTCGCTGAGCGTGCGGAACGCGTCGAGATAGTGCGCGGGGTGAATGCGCAGCAGGTCGGCGGTCGATGCCGGTTCGGCACCGCGCAGGTCGAGCTGCGCGGCCAGGCCCGAGGCCTGCACGAGCGACAGGAAGCGGCGTTTCGAATCGGGCGATTCCGCGTAGCCCGCGCTCGACGGCGGCTGGACCCAGCCGCCGACCGGGAAGAACAGCGCATGCGTGCCGCCGGTGTGCCAGAAAGTGCGTTCGTCGGTGAAGAAGGCAGTGCGATTCATGGATGTGCGTGACCTGTCACGGTTGGGAGGAAACGGAAGGGCGTGTGCGGCGGTCGATGTGGCGCAGTGCGGCGAACGACACGATCGCGACGGCCGTCGCGATCGTGAACAACGCATGCATCGTGCCGCCGGCGTCGAGCATCAGCCCGGCGAGCAGCGGGCCGGCAGCGAGGCCGGCGCCGATCACGAAATTGAGCGTGGCCACGAGGCGGCCCGACGTGTCGATCTGCGCGACGGTCGCGAGGATGAACGGCAGGACGAAGGTCCACGCGAACTTGAATGCGAAGATCGCCGCGCTGTAGCCGCCGGTTTCCCGCATCACGGCGAGCGCGACGAGCGACGCCGCAAGCAGCGCGTAACCGGCCGCGAGCATCGCGCGCCGCGCGAGCCGGCCGCCCGCGCACGACGCGAGCGCCGCGCCGGCGATGCCCATCACGCTCGCGATCGCGAGCACGTTGCCGGTCGACTGCGGATCGAGCCCGGCTTCGGACGCGGCACGGCTTGCGAACGTCCACACGCTGCCGATCGCGAGATAGAACGTCAGCACCGCGCCGATCGCGAGCACGATGAAGCTTTGCGGCGTTTGCGCCGCGGCGCCGCGCGCGTTTTGCGCGGGTGCGGTTCGCGCGCCCAGCGATGACGGAAAGCCGCGCGACAGCGGCGCCGCGAGCAGCGCGAGCGCGGCGAGCGCGACATACAGCGCGCGCAGCCCGAATGCCGCGAACACATGCGGCAGCGCGAACAGGCCGATCGCGCCCGCGATCAACTGGCCGACGACCCACAGGCCGTACACGCGGTCGCTGTTCTCGCTCGTCGCGGCGCTTGTCATGCAGAGCACCATCAGCGAACCGCCGCCGAGTGCGGTGACGGCGCGCAGCGCGAGCAGGGCGGCGAAGCCCGGCATCCACAGCGCGGTCAGCAGGTTGCCCGCGCCGAACAGCGCGATCGCGAACGCGGCGACGCGGCGCGCGTCGACCCGGCCGAGCCATAAGTACGACGGCACGGTCGCGAGGCTGAACGCGCCGAGTTCGACGAAGAAGTAGGCGCCGATCTGCGACGCGGACAGCCCGAGTTGCGTCGCGAGCTGGCCGGCGACCGCGGGCGCCACGAGCAGCAACAGCGGCGTGATGGCCGCGAACACGACGAGCGCGACGAGCGTCGAGCGCGCGAAGGTCGATGCGCGGCCGTCGGGCGGGAGTACGGCATCCGGGGACAGGGTTTTCATGGCGGGATCTCGTTTGGGGAGTCAGAACAGGTGGTACATGCCGACCATCGCGCCGAACTGCGATGCGCCCGCGAGCGGCGTCGGGTCGTATTCGTAGACGGTCTGTGAGCTCTGGCCGCTGTTGCGCGCATAGCCGAGGTTCACGTAGGCGACGGTGCGTTTCGACAGCGCGTACGTGGTGCTCGCGATGAACAGCGTCGGGTGGCCGATCGCCGGCGTGCGCGAGTCGGTGTGGTAGACGCCCGCGTTCAGGCCGATCCCGTTCGGTGTCAGGTAGCGCGCACCGCCCCAGACGATCGTGCGCGCGGCGTCGAGGTCGCCGGTCAGGCGTTCGACACCTGCATAGACGGTGAGCGGCAGCGCGGCGAACGCATAGCGCGCGGCGAGCGTGCCGAGTTCGCGGCGGCGTGCCGACGTGTCGTCGGCCGCGGATACATCGCCGTGCGCCTGATGCAGCACCGCGCTGACCGACAGGCCGTTGCTCGTGTACTGGCCGCCGAGTTCGAGCACGCGTCCGGCGCGCGTATTGCCGGCGACGCCGGACGTCGCGGCAAGCGCCTCGACGTCGAAGCCGGCGAACGTCGGCGACTGGTACTTGACCGAGTGGTCGATGAAGTTCGCGTTCATCGGCACGATGACGCCCTGGCCGCTGTACGACGCGTACCAGAGCGGGTCGTAGAACAGCGTCTTGTCGAACAGCACGCTGAACTGCCGGCCGAGCGTGATGGTGCCGACAGGCCCCCCGATGCCGACGTACGCGCCTCGGAAGAACGCGTAGCCGGGAGCGGTCGCGGTGCCGTCGTTGAGGTTGAGGCCCTGTTCGAGCTTGAACAGCGCACGCCAGCCGCTGCCGAGATCCTCGTTGCCCTTCAGCCCGATCTGCGAAGGCAGGATGCCGTAGTTCTGCAACTGCACGGCCGAGTGGCGCCCGTCGGCATGCGTCAGGTATTGCACGCCGGCGTCGAGCGCGCCGTACAGCGTGAGGGTCGACTGCGCGTGTGCGGCGGCGCTGCACGCAGCAAGCGTCGCGGCGGCCGCGGCCGTGCGGATGAAGCGGGGTTTCGTCACGTGGGGTTCTCCATACCGTCCTGCATCGGTTTGTCGTTGGTGTTGTCGCGACGCAGTGTCCGCAGCGGGAAAACCTTCGAACAGTCGTACAGATGAACGGTGTGGAAAACCCGCGGTGCGCGGCATGTACGTGACGCGCTGGCGTCGCGCGGCGTGCTGCGGAGCAGCAACGTGCGGTGCACCGTTCAAATGGATGGGGCTGGCGCCCGTTCCGGCACCGTGGCCCGTCAAAAAAGCCGATCGCTATAATCGGCGGGTGTCGTTGCGCACGTCAGCAGCCCGATCGGGCAGGGGAGCGGAAGGTGAGGATCACGACGGATATCGGGCAGGATCTCGAAGCGCTGCGGGACGTGCCGGCCGCCATCGTGCTCGACGAGTTCGCCTGGCCGCCGCTGCCGTCCCGGCGTGCCGATTTCGACGGTGTCACGCGCGGCGACGCATCGCAGCGCGAACTCGGGCTGATGCTGCTCGACCTGTACGCGGTTGCCGCGCGGTCCGGTATCGGCGAGTTCGAATACCGCTTCTTTTCGCTGCTGCAGGCGCTCATTCCGTTCGACGCTGCATGGACCGGCGTCGCGACCCATGTGCCGACCGGCCCGGTGATGCACAACAGCTTCCTGTACCGTCTGCCGCACGCGTTCTTCAGCGACTGGAAGCGTGTGCGCGATTGCGACCCGCTCGCGCATCGCACGCTGCGCGGCGCGCACGGCCACGCGGTGCGGTTGACGGTCGTCGAGCCGGGGCTCGATGCCCGGTTTCGCGACTGGTGCGTGAAGTACGGGCTCGCGCAACTGATGTGCGTGTGCACGCTCGATCGCCGTTTCGGCCTGACGACGTTCATGTCGATCTACCGCCAGGGCCTGAATCGTCCGTTCAGCGACGACGACGCACGCCGTTTCGAGGAAGTGATTCCGCATCTCGCGGCGGCGCTGACGATCAATCGCGCCGCGCAGCTCACGCGCGAGCGCGGCGATACGGTTGCACCGGCGGCGCGCGCACTGTGCGACAACTTCGGCGTGCTCCATCACGCCGATCACGGCTTCGACGACGTGCTGCGCACCGAATGGCCGGCATGGGCCGGTGCGCGCGTGCCGGAGCCGCTCGTTGCGCACCTGCGGCGCCAGGCGGGCCAGCCGTTCGTCGGCGATGCGTTGCGGATCCAGTGTGTGCCGGTTGCGGGGCTGTTCCAGATCGAGGCGCGGCCGCGTTCGTTGCTCGACCGCCTGAGCCCGCGCGAGCTCGCGGCGATCCGCTATTACGGCGCCGGGCGCTCGCACAAGGAAGTCGCGCAACAGATGGCGATTTCGCCGACGACCGTGCGGCACTACCTGCGCTGCGCGTACCGCAAGCTCGGCATGCACGACAAGAGCCAGATCGCCGGCGTGCTCGGCGCGACGGGCGGCGCGGCTGATGACGAACCGGTGGAGGCCGGTGGCGAGCCGCGCTGAAGCGGACGAACACCGCGCGTGGCACGCGGGCGCGTGAATGGTTGTGTCCGCAACCATTGAGCGTTATGCTCGTCGGCTTCCAGGAGACGGAATTCCATCATGAACGACACGAATTCAGGGTCGGTGCGCGCGGCGGTAGTCGGGGTCGGCGCGATCGGCGGATTGCTCGCGGCCGCGCTGTCGCGCGCCGGCATGACCGTGAGCGCGTACGCGCGAGGCGCGACGCTCGATGCGCTGAATGCGCACGGCGTGCGCGTGATCGACGAGGCGGGCGCGACGTCGTCGGTTCCGGTGCGAGCGAGCGACGATGCGGCCGCGCTCGGCGTGCAGGACTACGTGGTGATCGCGTTGAAGGCACAGGCACTGCCGGCGCTGGCCGCGCGCATTGCACCGCTGGTCGGGCCGGACACCGTGATCGTCGCGGCGATGAACGGGCTGCCGTGGTGGTTCACGCACGGGCTCGAAGGGGCGCTCGACGGCGTGCCGCTCGACGCGGTCGACCCGGCCGGCACGGTGTCGGCGGCGTTGCCGCCCGCCCAGGCGATCGGCTGCGTCGTTCACCTGTCGTCGAGTACCGACGCGCCGGGCATCGTGCGCCGCGGGCGTGGCAACCGGCTGATCGTCGGTGCGCCCGATGCGCGGCTCGACATGGTCACCGCCCGGTTCGCCGCGGCGCTCGCGGCGGGTGGCTTCGACGTCGAGTCGACGCCGGCGATCCGGACCGAGATCTGGACGAAGCTGTGGGGCAACATGAACATGAATCCGCTGAGCGCGCTGACGGGCTCGACGGCCGAGCAGTTGCTCGACGATCCGTTCACGCAGGATCTCGCGCTGCGGATGATGGAGGAGGCGGCCGCGATCGGCGCGAAGCTTGGCCTGTCGACGGGGATGAGCGGGCCCGAGCGGATCGCGGTCACGCGCAAGCTCGGTGCGTTCAAGACGTCGATGCTGCAGGATTTCGAAGCGGGGCGCGCGCTCGAGATCGGGCCGATCCTCGGCGTGTTTCCCGAACTCGGGCGCAAGCTCGGCGTGCCGACCCCGTATTGCGACGCAGTGCTCGGGCTGCTGCGCCAGCGCGCGACGAACAGCGGGCTGTAGCGCCGGCGAGGCCGTTGCATGCGCGATGTCGGTGAGGGGGAGCGCTGCAATCCGGTTGCAGCGCGCAGCGCATGACGCAAGGCGGGCCGCCCGCGTCGCCGGCCAGGCGACCGGGGCGGCCCGCCGAATTCATCTGATCAATACGACGGGCGCCGTGCCTGTGTTGTCGCTCAGTCGTCCCGCTCGGTCGCGTGCGCGACGACCTTGTCGAGCAGCCGTTCGAATGTCTGGCGTTCGCTGTCGGACAGGCATGCGAGCAAGCCGTCGTTCCACTTGCGCACGATCGGCATGATCTTGCGATGCAGCGCGCGGCCGTCGGCGGTCAGCGCGATCAACACGATCCGGCCATCTTCCTCGCTTGCGCTGCGTTCGAGCAGCCCCTGGCGCAGCAGCGCCTCGGCCGCCCGGCTCGCCTGGCTCTTGTCGAGATTGGTGTGGCGCGCGAGATCCATGATCGAGAACGGGCCGAAGGCGCCGACGGCGGCGATCACGCGCGCCTCGGGTAGCGAGATGTCGAGCTTGTGCCGGTACACCTCGCCGATCCCGCGGTCGGATCGCTTCGTGAGCGCGTGGAGGCGATAGGTCAGAAACTGATCGAGCCCGGCTTGACGGCCTTTCATGTCGAATCCTGAAGAAAAAGGGCGGGCCCGATTGTTCCTGTATCGCGCGTTCGGGTCAACGGTCAGTGTGCGCCGTACTTCAGGCGTGTCAATTGCTCCGCTTCGTTCGCGAGCAGATTGGCCGCGTCGCGGATCGCGACGTCGAGCGTGATCGGCCCGGGAGCCGGCGAGAAGCAGCCGGAAAAATGTTCGGACAGGCGCGGCAGCGCGGCCGGGTCGACCGCGCCGGACAGCAGCGACGCGGGTACGCCCGCGGCTTGCGCGTGGCGGCACGCGATGAACGGCGCCTTGCCGTGCAGCGTCTGTACGTCGGAGCGGCCTTCGCCGGTAATCAGCCAGTCGGCGCCGGCGAGCGCCCCGTCGAGCCCGACCTGCCGCGCGACCACTTCGGCACCCGCTTCGAACTGCGCGCCGAGCATGTGCAGCGCGAAACCGAGGCCGCCCGCGGCACCGGCGCCCGGCAGGTCGCGGCTGCGACGGTCGAGCGCGGCTTCGAGCAGGTCGGCGAAGTGGGCGAGCGCGGCGTCGAGGGTCGCAACGTGCTCGGGCGTCACGCCCTTTTGCGGGCCGAACACGGCGGTTGCGCCGTGCGTGCCCGTCAGCGGATTGTCGACGTCGGACATACCGATGAATTCGGTTTCCTTCAGGCGCGCGTCGAGCCCCGACGCGTCGATGCGCGCGATGTCGGCGAGCCGCGACGGTACGGGCTCGACGGGCTGGCCGCCCGCATCGAAGCATTGCAGGCCGAGGCCCGCGAGCAGCCCGGCGCCTGCGTCGTTGGTGCTGCTGCCACCCAGCGCGACGAAGAAGCGGCGCACGCCTTCGTCGAGCAGCGTGCGGATCGCCTCGCCCATTCCGCGCGTGCTGCGCGCGTCGACCGGCACGCTCATGCCGACCGGATCCGTAATGCCGACGATCTCGGCCGTTTCGACGATCGCGGTGCGCGCGTCGATCACGCCGACCGCCGCGTCGCGTGCCGCGAGCGACGCACCGGCCACCCGCAGCGCGCGCCGCGAGCCGCCGCCTGCCAGCATCGCGTCGAGCGTGCCTTCGCCGCCGTCGGCCATCGGGCAGCAGCGCACGACGGCGTCGGGCCTGGCGCGGCGGATGCCGGTGGCGATCGCGTCCGCGACCTGCTCGGCGGAAAGCGAGCCTTTGAACGAATCGGGCGCGATGACGACGACAGGCGCGGACGGGTGTTGCGGCATGGTGTCTCCGGAAGGCGTGATTTGTGTGAGGAATATTGGGGGCGACGGCGGCGCACCCTCATTCGGAGCTTACAGGATGGCGGGCACGTGGTGGATACGGCGTGCGGCATAGCGGCGATCCGCGCGCATGGCCGTGCAAAGGGCTGCCGACGCGGCGCAGACGCACGCGCGTCGTGCCGATCTGGCGTGTGTGAGGAAAATTGTTTGCTAGAATAGTCGATTCTTCCGGCCAAAGCCGTGCTCCGAGCCGCTTGCGCTAGCCATCCGGCGCGTGCAGGGATGGCGTGGCGCTCCGGCGCGGCGAGTGTATGTAACGCACATCACGCCGCAGGCAGGCACGGCAAGGAAAACCCGATTCGCTCGAATAATTTTAGGACGATTGAAGCCATGGCTAACGTTGTTGAGAACCTCGGCAAGCTTGAACGCCGCGTGACGATTTCCCTGCCGAAAGACACCGTGCAGAAGGAAATCGACGCCCGTATCCATAAACTCGCGAAGACCGTGCGCATGCCGGGTTTCCGCCCGGGCAAGGTGCCGGTGAAGATGGTCGCGCAACAATACGCGGGCCAGGTCGAGGCGGAAGTGCTGAGCGACAAGATCGGCCAGGAATTCTTCACGATCAGCCGCGCGGAAAACCTGCGCGTCGCCGGCCAGCCGAGCTTCGAGCCGAAGCAGGAGCAGGCTGAAGATGCATACGCGTTCGACGCGACGTTCGAGGTCTACCCGGAAGTCAAGATCGGCGATCTGGCGACGGCTGAAGTCGAGCGCTCGACCACGTCGATCGGCGACGCCGAAATCGATCGCACGCTGGACATCCTGCGCAAGCAGCGCGTGCACTTCCACGCACGTGGCGAAGCAGGCGAGCACGGCGACGGCGGCGCGGATACCGCAGCCAAGGACGGCGACCGCGTGACGGTCGACTTCGTCGGCAAGATCGACGACGTCGCGTTCCAGGGCGGCACGGCCGAAGATTTCCCGTTCGTGCTCGGCGAAGGCCGCATGCTGCCGGAATTCGAAACCGCGGCGCTGGGCCTGAAGGTCGGCGAAGCACGCACGTTCGACCTGAAGTTCCCGGACGACTACCACGGCAAGGACGTGGCCGGCAAGACGGCCCAGTTCACGGTCACGATGAAGAAGATCGAGTGGCCGCACCTGCCGGAAATCGACGGTGAATTCGCGAAGTCGCTCGGCATCGAAGACGGCGATCTCACGAAGATGCGCGGCGAGATCAAGGAAAACCTCGAGCGTGAAGCGAAGCGCCGCACGCAATCGATCGTCAAGAACCAGGTGATGGACGCGCTGCTGAAGATCTCCGAACTCGACGTGCCGAAGGCGCTGATCGAGCAGGACCAGCAACGCCTCGTCGAAATGGCTCGCCAGGATCTGGCGCAGCGTGGCGTGCCGAACGCGAAGGATGCACCGATCCCGGCCGAGATGTTCACCGAGCAGGCAGAACGCCGCGTGAAGCTGGGCCTCGTGCTGGCCGAGCTCGTGAAGTCGAACAGCCTCGAAGCGAAGCCGGAACAGATCCGCGCGGAAGTCGACGAGTTCGCGAAGAGCTACGAAGACCCGAAGGAAGTGGTCCGCTGGTATTATTCGAACCAGCAGCGCCTCGCCGAGATGGAAGCGTTCGTCGTTGAAAGCAACGTCGTCGATTTCGTGCTGGGCAAGGCGAAGGTGACGGACAAGGAAGTGAGCTTCGAAGCACTCGCGAGCGCATCGGCGCAAGCGTAAGTGTTGCTCTAGCGGCGTGCCGGCTGTCGGAGCGACGGCCCGCACGCCGTTTTTACGTCAAGCGCACGGTTGCCATTAATATGGCGATTGAGCGGGCGGCTTCCTTCCGTTCAATTTTCCATTCGAACAAGGTTCATTGAATGATCACTCGCGCTGAATTGCTGGACATGCTTGCTTCGAACGCGCCGCAAGGTTTCGAGGCGCAAGCGCTGGGGCTGGTGCCGATCGTCGTCGAAACGAGCGGCCGCGGCGAGCGTTCGTACGATATCTATTCGCGTCTCCTGAAGGAGCGCCTGGTGTTCATGGTCGGCGAAGTGAACGACCAGACCGCCAACCTCGTGGTCGCGCAGCTGCTGTTCCTCGAGAGCGAGAATCCCGACAAGGACATCAGCCTGTACATCAACAGCCCGGGCGGGTCGGTATCGGCCGGGATGGCGATCTACGACACGATGCAGTTCATCAAGCCGGACGTGTCGACGCTGTGCATGGGCCTCGCGGCCAGCATGGGTGCGTTCCTGCTCGCGTCGGGCGCGAAGGGCAAGCGTTTCGCGCTGCCGAACTCGCGCGTGATGATTCACCAGCCGCTCGGCGGCGCACGCGGCCAGGCATCCGACATCGAGATCCAGGCACGCGAAATCCTCTACCTGAAGGAGCGGCTGAACCAGTTGCTCGCGCAGCACACGGGCCAGGACGTCGAGCGCATCGCGCGCGACACCGACCGTGATAACTTCATGTCGAGCGAAGATGCGAAGGCGTACGGGCTGATCGATCAGGTGCTGTTGAAGCGCCCGTGAACTTAAGTGGGGTGCCGCCCCGATTCGCGCGGCACCCTTGCGATGTTCCGCACGCCCAGAGCATCTGCGGCAAGCGCATCCGGCCGGCTCCGGTCGCGCCCTAGGCGCGGCGTCCGGAGCATTCGGCGTATCATGTCATTTACCTGTCCGGAGGCTCTACATTCATGGCGGACAAAAAAGGTTCGAACAGCGAGAAGCTGTTGTATTGCTCGTTTTGCGGAAAGAGCCAGCATGAGGTGAAAAAACTCATCGCGGGCCCGTCGGTGTTCATCTGCGATGAATGTATCGACCTCTGCAACGAAATCATTCGCGACGAGGCGGCTGCCGCCGGCGTCGAGGCCAGCCTGTCCCGGTCGGATCTGCCGAGCCCGCAGGAAATTCGCGACATCCTCGATCAGTACGTGATCGGCCAGGAGCGCGCGAAGAAGATCCTCGCGGTGGCCGTGTACAACCACTACAAGCGCCTGAAGCATCTCGACAAGAAGGACGACGTCGAGCTGTCGAAGAGCAACATCCTGCTGATCGGCCCGACGGGCTCCGGCAAGACGCTGCTCGCGCAGACGCTCGCGCGGTTGCTCAACGTGCCGTTCGTGATCGCCGACGCGACGACGCTGACCGAAGCCGGCTACGTCGGCGAGGACGTCGAGAACATCATCCAGAAGCTGTTGCAGAACTGCAACTACGAGGTCGACAAGGCCCAGCGCGGGATCGTCTACATCGACGAAATCGACAAGATCAGCCGCAAGTCGGACAACCCGTCGATCACGCGCGACGTGTCGGGCGAGGGCGTCCAGCAGGCACTGCTGAAGCTCGTCGAGGGCACGATGGCGTCGGTGCCGCCGCAGGGTGGCCGCAAGCACCCGAACCAGGATTTCATCCAGGTCGACACGACCAACATCCTGTTCATCTGCGGCGGTGCGTTCGACGGCCTCGAAAAGGTGATCACCGATCGTACCGAGAAAACCGGTATCGGCTTCGGCGCGACGGTCAAGAGCAAGCAGGAGCGTGACGCGGGCGAAGTGCTGCGTGAAACGGAACCGGAAGACCTGATCAAATTCGGTCTGATCCCCGAATTGATCGGCCGCCTGCCGGTGGTCGCGACGCTCGGCAAGCTCGATGAAGCGGCGTTGATGAAGATCCTGGTCGAGCCGAAGAATGCGCTCGTCAAGCAGTATCACAAGCTGTTCGCGATGGAGCGCGTCGAGCTGGAGATCCGGCCGGGCGCGCTGCAGGCAGTCGCCCGCAAGGCGATCCGCCGCAAGACCGGCGCGCGCGGTTTGCGTTCGATCATCGAACAGGCGCTGCTCGACGTGATGTACGAGCTGCCGACGATGAAAGGGGTCAGCAAAGTCATCATCGACGAGAACGTCATCGATGGCGACGGCAAGCCATTGCTGATCTACGAGGACACGCCGAAGGTGGCGGGTTCGAACTGACCGGCTTGCCGACGATGTTCTGCGAAAAAGGCCGTTCATGAGACCGTGGGCGGCTTTTTTTCGTTTATCTTGTGGGTAACTCTGACTCGAAACGCGGTGGTTACTTTCTTACCGAATATTTCCCGCACTTGAAGGCTTGCAATTCGTTGTGGCGGCCTCAATTACCGAACAATTGATTCCACTCATGGGGAAATGAAATGTCAGGCACCCAACTTCTCCCGCCGGAACGCATCACGCTCCCGCTGCTGCCGCTGCGGGATGTCGTCGTTTTCCCGCACATGGTGATTCCGCTCTTCGTGGGCCGGCCGAAATCGATCAAGGCCCTCGAAGCAGCGATGGAAGGCGGCAAGCACATCATGCTCGTCGCCCAGAAAACCGCGGCCAAGGACGAACCGACCGAAAAGGACATGTACGAGGTCGGTTGTATCGCCAACATCCTGCAGATGCTGAAGCTGCCGGACGGCACCGTGAAGGTGCTCGTCGAGGGCTTGCAGCGCGCGAAGGCGTTGTCGATCGAAGAGCAGGAAACGCAATTCTCCTGCGACGTGATGCCGCTCGAGCCCGATCATGCCGACAGTGCTGAAACGGAAGCGCTGCGCCGCGCGATCGTGTCGCAGTTCGACCAGTACGTGAAGCTGAACAAGAAGATCCCGCCGGAGATCCTCACGTCGCTGTCGGGTATCGACGAAGCAGGCCGCCTCGCCGACATGATCGCCGAGCGCCTGCCGCTGAAGCTCGACCAGAAGCAGCACATCCTCGAGATGTTCCCGGTCATCGAGCGCCTCGAGCACCTGCTCGCGCAGCTCGAAGCCGAGATCGACATCCTGCAGGTCGAAAAGCGCATCCGCGGGCGCGTGAAGCGCCAGATGGAAAAGAGCCAGCGCGAGTACTACCTGAACGAACAGGTCAAGGCGATCCAGAAGGAACTGGGCGAAGGCGAAGAGGGTGCCGATCTCGAGGAACTCGAGAAGCGCATCAACGCCGCGCGCATGCCGAAGGAAGCGAAGAAGAAGGCCGACGCCGAGCTGAAGAAGCTGAAGCTGATGTCGCCGATGTCGGCGGAAGCCACCGTCGTGCGCAACTACATCGACACGCTGATCGGCCTGCCGTGGCGCAAGAAGAGCAAGGTCAACAACGACCTGTCGAACGCCGAGCAGGTGCTCGACGAGGATCACTTCGGCCTCGAGAAGGTGAAGGAACGGATCCTCGAGTATCTCGCGGTGCAACAGCGCGTGGACAAGGTCAAGGCGCCGATCCTGTGCCTCGTCGGGCCCCCGGGCGTCGGCAAGACCTCGCTCGGCCAGTCGATCGCCCGTGCGACGAACCGCAAGTTCGTCCGGATGGCGCTCGGCGGCGTGCGTGACGAAGCCGAGATCCGCGGCCACCGTCGCACGTACATCGGTTCGATGCCGGGCAAGATCCTGCAGAGCCTCACGAAGGTCGGCGTGCGCAATCCGCTCTTCCTGCTCGACGAAGTCGACAAGATGGGCATGGATTTCCGCGGCGATCCGTCGTCGGCGCTGCTCGAAGTGCTCGATCCGGAACAGAACCACACGTTCGCCGACCACTACATCGAAGTCGACTTCGACCTGTCGGACGTGATGTTCGTCGCGACGTCGAACTCGCTGAACATCCCGCCGCCGCTGCTCGACCGGATGGAAGTGATCCGTCTGTCGGGCTACACGGAAGACGAGAAGGTCAGCATTGCCCAGCGTTACCTGCTGCCGAAGCAGAAGAAGAACAACGGGCTGAAGGAAGGCGAGATCGAAGTCACCGAGCAGGCGATCCGCGACATCATCCGCTACTACACGCGCGAAGCCGGTGTGCGTTCGCTCGAGCGGGAAGTGTCGAAGATCTGCCGCAAGGTCGTGAAGATGCTGCTGCTGAAGAAGGCATCGGGCGCGATCAAGGTCGACGGCGAGAACCTCGATACCTTCCTCGGCGTGCGTAAGTACGACTTCGGCCTCGCGGCGAAGGAAAACCAGGTCGGTCAGGTGACGGGCCTCGCGTGGACGGAAGTCGGTGGCGATCTGCTGACGATCGAAGCCGCGGTGATGCCGGGCAAGGGCAACGTGATCCGTACGGGTTCGCTTGGCGACGTGATGAAGGAGTCGGTCGAGGCCGCACGTTCGGTCGTGCGCTCGCGTTCGCGGCGTCTGGGCATCAAGGACGAGGCGTTCGAGAAGCAGGACATCCACATCCACGTGCCGGAAGGTGCGACGCCGAAGGACGGTCCGTCCGCCGGCGGTGCGATGACGACCGCGCTGGTATCGGTGCTGACGGGTATCCCGGTGCGTGCCGATGTCGCGATGACGGGCGAAATCACGCTGCGTGGTGAAGTCCTGCCGATCGGCGGCCTGAAGGAGAAGTTGCTCGCAGCGCATCGCGGTGGCATCAAGCTCGTGCTGATCCCGGAAGAGAACGTGAAGGATCTCGCCGAGATTCCGGACAACGTGAAGAACGCGATCGAGATCGTGCCGGTCCGCTGGATCGACAAGGTGCTTGAACTCGCGCTCGAGCGTTCGCCGACCCCGCTGCCGCCGGAAGAAGAGGCGAAGGCGGCGGCACCGGTCGCCGATGCGGCGAAGGATGCCGGCTCGACGGAATTCGTCAAGCACTAAGCATTAGGACGCCGTCTGTTCTGACGGTTGTTCACGAAACCCGCGGCGTGGCCGCGGGTTTTTTTATGCGTATCGGAATCGTGCGCGCGCGCGTTAAAAAAATTAACGCCCGGGCTTTGCAAAATGATCGGGGATGAATT
The DNA here is from genome assembly GCF_011605345.1 of Burkholderia sp. D-99. Classification (GTDB taxonomy): domain Bacteria; phylum Pseudomonadota; class Gammaproteobacteria; order Burkholderiales; family Burkholderiaceae; genus Burkholderia. Next base: position 9,953 of record NZ_JAAOXM010000006.1, on the reverse strand, counting down.
AAACTTGCGGGCTCGCTGGTTGTTGATGCCGAAACGCAGATCGCAGCCAGAACGAATCGGAAACGGGTGCTTAGCTCAGCTGGTAGAGCGGCGCCCTTACAAGGCGTAGGTCGGGGGTTCGAACCCCTCAGCACCCACCAGTTTCCTGATTCAGCCAGACCAAGGAGCGGTAGTTCAGTCGGTTAGAATACCGGCCTGTCACGCCGGGGGTCGCGGGTTCGAGTCCCGTCCGCTCCGCCAAACAAACAACAATGCCCGCCTTGTGCGGGCATTGTTGTTTGTGCGCCCGGTTGTTGCATTGTGCTCGACCGCAGCACGTCTGCTTTTCTCCCGTCCCACCCCGTATGTTGTAATATCGGTCGTTTTGTCCAATTTTCCCGTCACGCATGCTCGATTTCTTCCGTAATCACCAGCGCCTGATGATGGCGCTCCTGCTCCTGATCGTGTTGCCGGGGCTGGGTTTCGTCGGGATTCAAGGCTTCCGCGGCTTCTTCGACGATAGTGCGAACGTCGCGGCAGTCAACGGGCACAAGATCACGCGGGTCGAATTCGACGGCGCGTTCCGCCAGCAGATCGACCAGGCGCGTCAGGCGCTCGGCGGGCAGTTCGACGTCAAGATGTTCGATACGCCCGAGCACCGCAAGCAGGTGCTCGACGGCCTGATCCAGCAACGCGTGCTGGCAGACGAGACCCAACGCCTGCACCTGACCGCATCCGACAACGCCGTGCGCGACGCGCTGATGAGCGACCCGATGATCGCGTCGCTGAAGAAGCCGGACGGTTCGATCGACGTCGAGCGCTACGCGCAACTGCTGTCGTTCCAGGGGATGACGCCCGAGCAATATCAGGAGCGCGTGCGCTACAGCCTCTCGCTGCAGCAGATTCCGGCCAGCATCGTGTCGAGCGCGTTCACACCGAAGAGCCTCGCGCAACGCCTGTCCGAACTCGCCGCGCAGCAGCGCGAAGTGCAGGCGCTCGTACTGAAGACGAGCGACTTCGCAGCGAAGGTCCAGCCGACCGACGCGCAGCTCACTGCGTACTATGACGCGCACAAGCAGAGCTTCGCGACGCCGGAGACCGCGACGATCCAGTACCTCGTGTATTCGCCGGCCGCAGCGGCCGCGAGCGCGCAGCCGACGGATGCGGACATCAAGAAGTTCTACGACGACAACCCGACGCATTTCCGCACCGAAGCACAGGTTCGCGTGAGCCATATCTTCATCGCCGCGGCGGGCAGCGCAAGCGCGGCCGACAAGGCTGCGGCGAAGACGAAGGCCGAGCAACTGCTTGCCGACGTGAAGGCGCACCCGGACCAGTTCGCGCAGATCGCGCAGAAGGACTCGCAGGACGCACCGTCGGCCGCGAAGGGCGGCGACCTCGGCTTCATCACGCGCGGCTCGACGGCGGGCGGCAAGGCGTTCGACGATGCCGCGTTCGCGCTCAAGCAAGGCGACGTGAGCGGTGTCGTGCAGTCGGATCTGGGCTTCCACATCCTGAGGGCGACGGAAGTGAAGCCGGCGGCCGTCAAGCCGTTCGCTGACGTGAAGGACCAGATCGCAGTCGACCTGAAGCAGCAGTACGCATCGAAGGCGTTCACGGACAACGCGGAAGGCTTCACGTCCACCGTCTACGAAAAGGCGAAGACGCTGCAGCCGGCCGCGGACAAGTACAAGCTGACGATCCAGACGACCACCGTCACGCCGACGCCGAATCCGCAGTTGCCGCCGACGAGCCCGCTGAACAATCCGAAATTCCTGGCCGCCGTGTTCGCAAACGACTCGGTGAAGAGCCAGAACAACACGCAGGCGATCGACGTCGGCAACAACACGCTGATCTCGGCGCGCGTGACCGACTACAAGCCGGCTGCCGTGCCCGCGCTCGACGCGATCAAGGACGTCGTGCGCCAGAAGGTGGTCGCCGAGCAGGCCGCGGAACTCGCGAAGAAGGATGGCGCGGCGAAGCTCGCCGAGTTGCAGAAGTCGAAGTCGGCCGACGGGTTCGCGGCCGCGCAGAAGGTATCGCGTACACAGTCGCAGGGCCTGACGCCGGCTGCGCTGAGCGCCGTCTACAAGGTCGACGCAAAGACGCTGCCGGCCTATGTCGGTGTCGATCTCGGCGCGGACGGCTATGCGATCTACCGCGTGAACGCGGTGATCGCGGGTTCGGCGGTCGATCCGCAGCAACTGGCGGCCGCGCAGCAGCAGATGGCGCAGGTCGACGCGCAGAGCGAAGGCGAAGCGTATCTTGCCGCGCTGCGCGATCGCTCGAAGGTGAAGCTGTACGGCTCGACGGCCGGCCAGTCGCAGGACGGCGACAACTGAGCGTCGTTTCGCACACAACAAAAAGCCCCGCTTCGTGCGGGGCTTTTTGTTGGTTCATCGCAGGAAACCGTGGAGCCTTGGAGAGCGATTGCGTAACCTGATGCCTGACTTTATGGAGGTCAGGAGGCAGAATTGCTCGATCGCAAGGCACTTCAGGCACTGGGTTGCTGGACAGGCTATCGGCTGGAGCGGGTGGAGTGGCCGGCGGGTGAAAGGCGCACGCTGTCGCTGTACTTGAAGCCGGTCAGCAAGGTCATGTACTGCGAGCAATGCGGAGCGCGTTGCCAGCAGATTCATGAAACGACGGTGCGGCGCGTGCGCGATCTGCCGCTGTTCGAGTACCGGGTGGTGTTGCATGTGCCTCGTCGGCGGGTCTGGTGCGAACGCTGCGGCGGGCCGAGGCTGGAGAAGCTGGACTGGCTGGGCCGCTACCAGCGGGTGACCGAGCGATTCGCCAAGGCCTGCGAGAAGCTGCTGCAAGCGGCCAGCGTGCAGGCGGTAGCGGCCTTCTACGACCTGGGCTGGCATACGGTCAAATCGATCGACAAGATGCGCTTGCGCGCACGCGTGGCCGAGCCGGACTGGTCGACGATCCGCTATCTGGCGATGGACGAGTTCGCGCTGCATAAAGGCCATCGCTACGCCACGGTGGTGGTCGATCCGATCGGCCGGCAAGTGCTCTGGATCGGACAGGGGCGCTCTCGCGAGACGGCCAGGGCCTTCTTCGAACAACTTCCCGCGGGCGCCGCCGAGCGCATCGAAGCGGTCGCGATCGACATGACCACGGCCTACGAGTTGGAGATCAAGGCGCAGTGTCCGCAAGCCGAAGTGGTCTACGACCTGTTCCACGTCGTCGCCAAGTACGGGCGCGAGGTGATCGATCGGGTACGGGTGGATCAGGCCAATCAGCTACGCCATGATCGGCCGGCCCGGAAGGTTCTGAAGTCCAGTCGATGGCTGCTGCTGCGCAACCGCCGTAACCTGAAGCAGGAACAGGCCGTGCATCTGAAGGAACTGTTGGCCGCCAATCAGCCGTTGCTGTGCGTCTACGTGCTACGCGACGAACTCAAGCGGCTCTGGTTCTACCAGAAGCCAGCTTGGGCGCAAAAAGCCTGGGAGCAATGGATCGAGCAAGCCCGGCAAAGCGGGATTGCCGCGCTGCAACTGTTTGCGCAGCGTCTGCAGGGTTACTGGCACGGAATCCTGGCACGTTGCCGACACCCACTCAATACCAGCGTCGTCGAAGGTATCAACAACACCATCAAGGTCATCAAGCGTCGAGCTTACGGGTACCGCGACGAGGAATACTTCTTCCTCAAGATCCGCGCCGCGTTCCCCGGTAATCCTCGATGAACCTTTTTGTTTTCTGGCGGGGCGTCGGCGTCAGCCGCGCGGCTTGCCGAGCAGCGGTTTCAGCGCCGGCCAGACGTTGTCGAGCAGAATGCCCTGCGCCTGCTGCGTGGGATGCATCTGGTCGGACTGGAACATCTCGGGCTTGTTCTCGATGCCGGCCAGCAGGAACGGTACGAGCGGCACGCCGAGATCCTTCGACAATCGCGTATAGACGGTGTGGAACTTCTGCGTGTAGTCGGGGCCGTAGTTGGGCGGCACGTACATGCCGACCAGCACGACCTTGGCCTGCGCCTGCCGTGCACCGGCGATGATGTCGCGCAGGTTCTGTTCGGTCGTTGCGAGCGGCACGCCGCGCAGCGCGTCGTTCGAACCGAGTTCGACGACGACGATCGACGGCTTGAGTCGCTGCAGCACCGCGGGCAGCCGCGCGCGGCCGCCGCTCGTGGTGTCGCCGCTGACGCTGGCGTTCGCGACGCTATAATCGATTCGCTCGGTCGTGAGCCGTTGCCGCAGCAACGCCACCCAGCCGGTGTCGCGCGGCAGCCCGTATTCGGCCGACAGGCTGTCGCCGAGCACGACGATCACGGGCTGGCCCGGTGTCGCGGCCGGCGTCGTCGCGGCGCGTGCCGGCACGGTGGCGGCCAGCAGGGTACCCAGCAGCGCGGCGGCCGCCGCGCGTCTTTTCCAGTGAAATGTCGTGTCCATGTTCAAGATTACCGATCCGATCATCGAAGTCCATGACGTGTGCAAGCGGGTCGCCGACGCAACCGGCGAGCTGACGATCCTCGACGGCATCACGTTCGCCGTGCGGCCGGGCAGCAGCCTCGCGATCGTCGGCGCGTCGGGGTCGGGTAAATCGACGCTGCTCGGCCTGCTTGCGGGGTTGGACAGCGCAACGAGCGGCACGGTTCGCCTGCTCGGTCGCGCGCTCGACCAGCTCGACGAGGATGCGCGCGCGGCGCTGCGCAACGGCGCGGTCGGGTTCGTGTTCCAGTCGTTCCAGTTGATGCCGCACCTGACCGCGCTCGAGAACGTGATGCTGCCGCTCGAGCTGCAGGGTGGCATCAGTGCGCGCGACGCAGCCGATCGCTCCCGGGCGCTGCTCGTGCAGGTCGGCCTCGGCGAGCGCACCGCGCATTATCCAAAGCTGTTGTCTGGGGGCGAGCAGCAGCGCGTCGCGCTTGCGCGCGCATTCGTCACCCGCCCGGCTATCCTCTTCGCCGACGAGCCGACCGGCAGTCTCGATGCGGCCACGGGCCATGCGGTCATCGACCTGATGTTCGAACTGAACCGCACGCACGGTGCAACGCTCGTGCTCGTCACGCACGACGTCGAACTCGCACGCCGCTGCGCGACGACGGTGACGCTCGATGCCGGGCGCATCGTCGAGCCGCACGCGGTGCAGCGCAACGCCTGAATTTCGTGCCGGCCGCGCAGCGTGAGCCGAGCGGCCGGCATGGGCATGACGCCGTTGTGTCAGTGCTTCAACGCTTCAGCGCCGCCCGGGCGCGTTCGATCAGCGCGGTGGTCGACGAGTCGTGCTTCGCCGGATCGACCGATTCGGCCGACAGGTCGGCTTCCACCACCTTGCCGAGAATCTTGCCGAGCTCGACGCCCCACTGGTCGAACGGATTGATGTCCCACACCGTTGCCTGCACGAGCACCTTGTGTTCATACAGCGCGATCAGCGCGCCGAGCGTACGCGGCGTCAGCGCATCGACGAGCAGCGTCGTCGTCGGGCGGTTGCCCGGGAACGTCAGGTGCGGCGCGAGCGCCTCCTTGCCGGGCCCGGCGACCTTGCGGGCTTCTTCGAGCGTGCGGCCGAGCATCAGTGCCTCGCTTTGCGCGAAGCAGTTCGCGAGGAGCTTCGGATGATGGCTCGCGAGCGGATGCTCGGGCGTCAGCACCGCGATGAAGTCGATCGGCACGATCGTCGGCCCCTGGTGCAGCATCTGGAAGAACGCATGCTGGCCGTTGGTGCCCGGCTCGCCCCACGTGACGGCCGACGTCGGGTAGTCGACGAAGGTGCCGTCCAGGCGCGCGGATTTGCCGTTGCTCTCCATTTCGAGTTGCTGCAGGTACGACGGCAGGTAGTGCAGCGCTTCCGAATACGGCGCGACGAGATAGCTCTGCGAGCCGAAGAAATTCCGGTACCAGATGCCGATCAGGCCGAGCAGCACGGGCAGGTTGCGCTCGAGCGGCGCCTCGCGGAAATGACGGTCCATGTCGTTCGCGCCGGCCAGCAGCTCGTCGAACTGCTCGGGGCCGATCGCGATCATGATCGACAGCCCGACCGCCGACCACAGCGAATAGCGGCCGCCGACCCAGTCCCACATTTCGAACACGTTGTCCGCCGCGATGCCGAACTTCACGACTTCGGCCGGGTTCGCCGACACGCCGACGAAGTGCTTTGCAAGCGCGTCCTCGGGGCAGCCGCGCGCGATGAACCAGTCGCGCAGCGAGCGTGCGTTCGTCATCGTCTCGAGCGTCGTGAAAGTCTTCGACACGATGATCGCGAGCGTTTCCTCGGGATCGACCTGTTCGAGCACGCGCGCGAGATCGGCGCCGTCGACGTTCGACACGAAGTGCGTGGAGATTTCAGGCGTCGCGACGTGATGCAGCGCGTGCACGACCATCTTCGGCCCGAGATCGGAGCCGCCGATGCCGATGTTGATCACGTGGCGGATGCGCTTGCCGGTGTAGCCCGTCCAGGTGCCGCTGCGCACGGCGCGCGCAAAGGTCGCCATTTTCGCGCGCTCGGCGCTCACCTGCGCGTGGAACGGCGCTTGCGGGTCAGTCGCGCGCAGCGCGGTGTGCAGTGCGGCACGGCCTTCGGTCGGGTTGACGATCTCACCGGCGAACATCGCATCGCGGCGTGCTTCGACACCCGCGTCGCGTGCGAGCTGGACGAGCAGGCGCAACGTTTCGTCGTTGACGCGGTTCTTCGAGAAATCGGCCGCGAGACCGCCGCCCGGAATCGTGAAGCGTTCGGCGCGGGTCGGCGCGCGGTCGTTTTCCGGCGCGAACCAGTCGCGCAGCCGGGCGTGGCGGATCTGTTCGAAGTGGGATTGAAGGGCAGTCCAGGCGGGGAGCGAATTCAGCGTCATGGCGGTTCGAGTGAAGCGTGAATCGGGAGGAATGCCGCGCCGGCTCATCGGGATCGGAAGGCCGGCGGACGAGAGGGCCCGCCGTGCGGCGGGGCAGTCAGTATAGCGGCGTTACGTGTCGGCGCGCGGCGACGGATAAAAAAGGCGATTGATCAGCGTGCGCACCATCGGTGCGAGTTCGCCGGCCGTGAGTCCGGCCGGGCCGATGCCGTTCGCGGTCAGCGTGTCGGCCGCGAGACCGTGCAGGTAGACGCCCGCGAGCGCCGCTTCGTATGGCGCGACGCGCTGCGCGAGCAACGCGCCGATCAGGCCGCCGAGCACGTCGCCGGTGCCGCCCGTGGCGAGCGCCGCGTTGCCGGTGGGATTGATCGTCACTCGGCCGTCGGGCGCCGCAATCACCGTGCCCGAGCCTTTCAGCACGACGATGGCCGCATAACGCGAAGCGAGCGCCTGCGCGGCTGCGATGCGGTCGCGCTGAATCGTTGCCGTGTCGCAGCCGAGCAGCCGTGCGGCTTCGAGCGGATGCGGCGTCAGCACGCACGGATTGCCGTGTGCGGCGACGGCGGCCGCGAGATCCGCATGCGTCGCGACGAGGTTCAGCGCGTCGGCATCGAGCAGCGTCGCGGCGTCGTGCGCGAGCACGTCGCGCACGAGCGTTGCCGCGGCCTCGCGCGTACCGAGCCCGCAGCCGGCGGCGATCGCGGTCATTGCGCCGAGGTCGAGGGTGTCGGCTGCGTGCAGCATCAGTTCGGGGAAGGGTGGGTCGTACGGCGGTGCGCCGGTGCCGAGAAAGCCGACGTGCACCTTGCCGGCACCTGCGAACAGCGCGGCGCGCGCGGCCAGGATCGGCGCGCCGCACATGCCGGTGTCGCCACCGAGTACAGCAAGGCTGCCGTATGTGCCCTTGTGCGACGAGAATGCCCGCGCGGGGAGCGCCGCGGCGAACCGCGCGGGCGCATTCAGCACGATGGCCGGTGCGGCGGGCGGCGCGACGTCGAGCGGCGCGATGTCGATCTCGCCGGCGAGGTCGCGGCCGTCGCCCGTGTAGAGGCCCGGCTTCGCGCCGATGAAGGTGAGCGTGTGGGTGGCCGCGACGGCGACGCCCGCGCCGACGATCCGGCCGGTATCGCTGTCGAGCCCGCTCGGCACGTCGAGTGCGAGCACGCGACCGCCGTTGCGTGCATGCGCGGCGATGCGCGTGGCCTGCTCGGCGAACGCGCCGTCGAGCGCGCGGCCGAGACCGATGCCGAACAATCCGTCGACGACCCACGCGTATTCGTCCAGCGATGCGGGCGGCGTGGCCGACAGCGGGACGCCGGCCGCGCGTGCGAGGCCGAGCGCCCATTGCGCGTCGTCCGGTTTGACCGCTACCGGCATCCACGCCTGCGTCGCGACACCGAGCTGCTGGAGATGCGCGGCGGCTACCAGTGCGTCGCCGCCGTTGTTGCCGGGGCCGACCGCGAACCAGACGGGGCGGTCATCTCCGGCGACGCGCTCGGACAGCCAGTGCGCGGCGGCGGCGCCCGCGCGACCCATCAGCGTGTGCGGCGGCAGTGCCGCGGTGGCGTCGGCTTCGGCTGCGCGCAGGTCGGCGACGCGCAGCAGTGCGATCGGATCGGAATCGGGAAGCGGGCGGGTAACGGTCATCGCGGGATCGTGGCAGCTGGCAAGGATGCCGCCACGGGACGGGCCCGCGGCGGTCAGGTCGTGAAGCGGCCGGCGCTGAGCGCGGCGAGCGTGTCGGCGGGCCACTGCCGGGCGTCGCCGCCCAGGTAGTCGGTCACCACTTTAGCAGACCCGCATGCGAGCCCCCAGCCGGTCGGGCCGTGCCCGAAATTGACGAACACGCGCGGATGCGGGGTCGGACCCACGACGGGCAAGCCGTCCGGCGACAGCAGCTGCATGCCTTGCCACGACAGCGCGGCCGAGATTTTGGCGGCGCCCGGTACCCAGTCGTGGACGGCCTGGCCGAGCAGTGCGAGCGCGGTCTCGGACAGCGGCTCGGCGAGCGGTTTCGCGGTGTCGGCGAGGCTCTGCAGCACGGCGCCGCCGCCGATGCGCAGCCGCTGATGGGTGCGCGTGATCGAGATCCGCTTGATCGAATCGACGACGCTCAGGTGCGGCGCGTGTTCTTCGTACGCGACCGGCGCGGTGAGCGTGTGGACGCGCACCGGGTGCAGCGGCAGGCGCCAGCCGAGCCGGTCGAGCAGCGGCAGGCTGCCGGCGCCGGCGGCGACCACGATTGCATCGGCGGAAATCACGTCGACCTCGCGTGCGTTCGACGCGTGGCGGTCGCCGGGCGGGACGAGCTCGACCGCGGCGCGGCCGGTGTCGACGCGGATCGCGGCGACTTCCGCGCCGAAGCGGAACTGCACGCCGTGCTCGTCGAGCGTCTGCTTGACCAGTTTCGCGAACAGCGGGCAGTTCCCGGTGCGCTCGGTTTCGAGTAGCACGCCGCCGGCGAAGCCGGGCTCGGCCGGCACCGAAGGCTCGAGCACCGCGCATTCTTCGGCGGAGAGCAGGCGGTACGGCTGGTCGAGCGTGCGCAGCAGGTCGAGCGCGGGCTGCATCGCTTCCCAGTCGCGCGGATCGCGCACGACGTGCAGGATGCCGGGCTTCTGCTCGAATTCAAGTTCGAGGCGCGTCTCGATATCGGCGAGCGTATCGCGCGATGCGTCGATCAGCGGGCGCAGCCGCGCGTACTGCGCGGCGAACGCGTCGGGCTCGCGCAGCGTGCCGAGCTGCTTGACGAAGCGTCGCACGCCGCCGTTGAAGCCGGGTTTGTAGACGATGCCGCTGTCGCGCGGCTGGCGCTGGCGCATGAAGGTCGGGCCGAACCAGACGTCGAGCGGGCTCGGCAGCAGCGCGCCGCCGTCGCCGTAGGTCGCACCCTGCGCGACGGTCGCGTGACGTTCGACCACGCACACGCGATGGCCGGCCGCGCGCAACTGGTAGGCGGTGGCGACGCCGCTGATTCCGCCGCCGATGACGATGACATCCATGGATTGCTTCGATGACGGGCGGCGCGCAGGCGCCGCCCGGTGAGAATTCGCTGAGGGCCCGGGCCCGGTGAACCCGGAATGATAGCGCCAAAATCGCGGGAACCGGCGCCGGGCGAGCACGGACCGAACCGCCGAACCGCCGAACCGCCGAACCGCCGAACCGCCGAACC
>NZ_JAAOXM010000005.1 GCF_011605345.1 Burkholderia sp. D-99 | reverse complement strand
TTCGTCCGGCTGTTCGTCCGGCTGTTCGTCCGGCTGTTCGTCGGGCTGTTCGTCCGGCTGTTCGTCGAGTTGTTCGTCGCGCTGTTCGTCGGGCTGTTCGTCGGGCTGTTCGTCGGGCTGTTCGTCGCGCTATTCGTCGCGCTGTTCGTTGCGCTGTTCGTCGAGCTATTCGTCGCGCTGTCCGTCGCGCTGTCCGTCAAGCTGTTCGTCGCACCGGGCAACCATAGCGATGGGGCCGGCATCGAACCGTGCGCTGTCTAAGCGCTGAACCGTATGCGATGCATGAAACCGGCGCAGACGCCGCCTCCTTCGCACCTACTCCGCGTCGCCGGCCACACCGTCGTCCAATGCCACCGCATCGCGCGGGCCACCGAGCGACTGGCGCCGCCAGTCGCCGGGCGTCATGCCGGCCCAGCGCGTGAACACGCGGCGAAACGCCGCCACCGATTGATACCCGACGTCGGCCGACACGGCCTCCGCGCTGGCCGACGGCTGGCGCAGCGCATTCGCGGCGAGGCTCATCCGGATATCCGTCAGCAGATCCGCGGCCGAGTGCCCGAGCTTCGACTGGAAGTGGCGCATGAAGGTCGCGCGCGACATGCTGCACAGCGCGGCCAGTTCGGGCAGCGTCCACGGCTTCGCCGGATCGTCGAGCATCGCGACGATCGCGGGCGCAAGGCGCGGCTGGCCGGCCAGCGCCAGCAGGCCGGTCGGTGCCTGCCCCGAATCGCTGATTGCGCGCAGCGCGAGCGCGAACAGCGCCGCCGACAGCGCGTTCAGGATCGCGAGGCCGCCGAGCTGCTGCTCGAGCGACTCGGCGCGCATCAGCTCCACGAGGGCGGTCAGCCGCACGGTGGCGGCCAGCGCGTCCGGCGTGCGGCTATCCGCCACCGCGCGCACGACGAGATCGGCCGGCAGGTGGCGCCGGATCAGCCGGTCGTGCGGCGGCGCAACCACGAACCGCCCGCACAGCATGTCCAGCCGCTCGCCGGTGCCCGCGTTCTCGCCGATGAAGACGTGACCGCCGGGCCGCTTGACCGCCGGCACCGGCGGCAACCCGCTGCCGTCGTGCAGCACGTGCGGGGAACCGTGCGGCAGCAGCACGAGATCGCCGCCGCCGAGTTCGCGCACCGTGCCATCGTCGGGATTCTCGAGGATCGCGCGGCCGCGCAGCACCACGTGATACGGGATCTCGCACGCAGGCGATCGTTCATACGTGACCGCCCACGGCGCGCCGAACGCGCAGCGGATTTCGAGCTTCCCGGTAACCGTGACGAGCGCCATGAAGCGGCTCAGCCAGTCGGATTCGCGTGTCATGTCGAGTGGTGAAGGCACATCGGGAGTGCGGCGCATACCGCATGAAACTCCGATTATCGCGCGGTAAGCCGATGCAATCGCGCAGGTTTGCTGCTCGATGTCGTCGATGCGCCAGCGCCACTCCCGGCCGCCGGACGCGCCGCCCGTCCCGGCAAGCGTTTTGCTATCATTCCGGCTCCCTGTCTTGCCGCATTGGACATGCCCGCTCGCAGCGTGTCGCCGTCACGTGCCGTCGATCGCACGCCGCCGCTCGCCGAGCAACATCGCCACCCGATCTGCCAACGGGTGCGTGAACGGGTCCCAACCAGCGCGGCATCGACATGTTGACGTCCAGGCCGTTCCCCCCTTCTTTCCGGAAACCACAATGCCGCCTGTCTCATCCCCACCCGTTCTCGACACGCCGCGCCTCATCCTCGAAGGCCATCCGCTCGGCGACTTCGATGCGCTCACCACGATGTGGGCCGAGCCGAAGGTCGTCGAGCACATCTTCAATGGCGAGCCGTCCGCGCCGCGCGACTCGTGGATGCGCATGCTCGCGTATCGCGGGCTGTGGCCGCTGCTCGGCTATGGCTACTGGGCGATTCGCGAGAAGGCGTCGGGCCGCTATGTCGGAGATCTCGGCTTCGCCGATTTCCACCGGCTCATCGAGCCGTCGATTCGCGGCGTGCCGGAAGCCGGCTGGGCCCTCGCGACCTGGGCGCACGGCAAAGGGTACGCGACCGAGGCGCTCGCGGCCGCGCTCGCATGGCTCGACGGACAACAGCAGTTCGAGCGCAGCGTGTGCGTGATCGCGCCGACCAACGTCGCGTCGATCCGTGTCGCGGAGAAAGCCGGTTATGGCGAGCCGATAGGGATCCGGTTCAACGACACCGACTCATTGCTGTTTTCGCGCGCGAGCCGGTAGGCTGGACGGCGTACCGGTCAACCGGTTATCGCGGGCGTGCCGCATCGGCTTGCTGCACAGATGCTTCACCCCCGCTCACTCCATGACCGCTTCATAAAGACTGGTAAAGAGCCCGTTGTCCATCGGCCAGCAGTTGCCACAGTCATCAATCAATATCCAGTCGCCCGGCTTCACCGGGCGCCAGCCTTCCGGGGTAGCGACCGCCCGTCCGCCTTGACGGTTCGCCACCCGGTCATGATCGCCATCGGCGAACCATCGTGTTGCATCGACATAACTGATGCGCTTTCGAAATCGCATACCGCCACCGAAACGTTGAGACCTGACAGGCACGTCCAAAGACCCGTCCGCGTATTGAGCATGAGCCCCGCGAGGGGCCGTGAAATTCATGCGGGCCAGGAAGGCGATCGGGACGCCATGGCTCCCGCCCCGGGCGACAGCGACTGAGACGCCAGCGCCTTCGTCGCCAGCCGGGTTTCGTAAAGCGCCTGCCAGCCCTCGGCGACGAGCGCTTCCAGCGTTTCCCGTGCGGCGGTGGAGATTCGCAAATCGGTTTCCTGCATTCTGCCGATCGCCAGGCGAACCTCGTCCGGTTGATCGGGTACCAGCGTCATCAGGAACTTCGAACGCGTTTCTGCGGCCCGGACGGCTTCGCTCCAGTCGGCACGGGCGACCGCGACTTCGATCGCGTTCGTGAGTGAATCGAGATTCTGGATGATTTCAAGCGGTATCATTTCGTATTCCTATCAGAACATCGTGCCGTTTTCCTGAAAGGCCAGGGCCAGCACGATGTCAACACCGATCCGCACGCGTTCGACACCAGCAGCGGTGCGCCGAATGGGGATGACCGAGGGGCAACGGCGCGCGATCGGTGGCCGCCTTCGTCGATGAAAGCCCTTTGAAATCATGCGGAAACCAGTGTGCGGCACGCTCGCGAATCAGTTGCGACGATTGTAGGGAGCCCCGCGCCGCCGAGTAGGTAATATTTTGTAATGATATGTGGAGTAACCTTTACCGGGCTTGGGTCTGGCGGCGTGTGCGACGCCCCGCGTGCGCACTCATTTCGCAAACGTTTTCGCGCGACCGAAACGTCGCCCGGCATCCCTGCCGGTTGCGCGCCGGATATCGCTCCGAGCCCGTTCACCCGTCGTCGCGTCGTTCGACGACGACACGACTCCGCACCTTCATGCATCCGCTTCTTGGCACGGCGGCGAAGCGGTGCATGCAGACGGGCTCACCGACCGATGCATATTTCGCCACATTCCGCCGGAATGTTTCTCAGTATCATGCGCCTCTCTTCGGCTGCCCCATGTTCGGACCGGGCCTGAGCGCTCGCCACTTTCCTGTTTCACCCCCTCGTTTAGCGATGCCCATCCGAATCCTGCTCGTCGAAGACGACGTCCATCTGTCCTCGCTGATCGCAGACTATCTGCGCATGCATCAGTACGAGGTGGACACCCTGTTCGACGGCACCGACGCCGTGTCCACGATCGTCGCGCGTCGCCCGGACCTGGTGCTGCTCGACATCAACCTGCCGGGCAAGGACGGCTTCGAGATTTGCCGCGAAGCACGCCTGCAGTACGACGGCATCGTCATCATGATGACGGCCCGCAACGAACAGTTCGACGAGTTGCTCGGCCTGGAATTCGGCGCGGACGACTTTCTCCGCAAGCCGGTCGAGCCGCGCATTCTGCTCGCGCGGATCAAGGCCCACCTGCGACGGATGCGCGTGCGCCCGGCCGACAGCGCGCCGGCATCGCCCCAGCGATTCGAGTTCGGCAAGTTCTCGATCGACCGGGCGGATCGCAAGATTCGCCTTCCCGACGGTAGCGCGCCGCGCCTGACTTCAACCGAATTCGACCTGCTGTGGGCGCTGGTCTGCCGCGCCGGCGAGGTGGTCAGCCGGGAAGACCTGACGCAGCTGATGCGCGGCATCGAGTTCGACGGCTTCGACCGCTCGATCGACGGCCGCATCTCGAAGCTGCGCCGCAAGCTGCGTGACGACTTGACCGAACCGAAGCGAATCAAGACGATCCGCTGCAAGGGCTATCAGTTCAGCAAGCACGCGTGGGAATGACGTGCTGCATCACATGCAGCCTGTCGCGGCACACGACCGCGCGACCGCTCGCATTGACCGGCTGCTCGCCGACGATTGTGCGTGCACGGCCCCCACGACCTTTGCCGCTCGGGTTCGTGCACGTCGATGCCGACACGCCACCGGACACCGTCACGAGCCGTTCGTCTTCTCGCCGGGCGCGGTGATGGGCGTCTCCGGATCGCGCGCAAGCCCTTGCGCGAACACCTTCAATCCTTCGAGCAACGGCGTCAACGCGTCCCACAGCGCTTCGTCGTGCAGCAGCCGGTAGGCGCCGCGCACGCCGGGAGCGACATGCTCGTGCTGCGCCGGCTGCCACGCGCCGACGTGGTGCAGCGCGTCGGCGGCTGCGAACACCGCCTTGCCGAACTGCTCGGGTGGAATGCGCGACAGCGCCATCAGCAGCACCGCGAGATTCTGCATGCCGCTCTGCATGCCCGGCTTGTCGAGCGCATCGACGAACGTGTCGGCCAGCCGCGCATTCGCGCTGACGACCTCGCTCGCCAGATGCAGGAATCCATGCCGGTGCAGGCTGCCGAGCAAGTGCTCGAGCGCGTCGTGCGCACCGGGCTCAGCATGCGGCGGCGTCGTGTCGGGGGACTGACGTTCGGTCATCGGCTTTCTCCGGTTGGGGCGCCGCGCGGCCGCCGCGACGGTTGCCGCGCGCGCCGGTTGCGTCTCGTTCGTCCGCCCCCGCGTGCCCGGCAGCAGCGGCCGCCATGCGCGGCAACGGGCCGGGCAGGCACGCGAACCGCGCGCCGTATTCATCGGCACGCCGTGCGGCCCGCCTGTCGAACGGCCGCGTCGACACGCGCCGGCCGGCCGCCGCCCTACCGCATGTTTCCGGTATGGCCCAGCGAATAGCGGCCCGGCTGCGGCCACACCGTCAGGCCGTGCGGCTCCATGCCGACGGGAATCGATCGAACCGCGCCGCTCGTGGTGTCGATGGCGTAGACGACATCATCGAAGCGGCCCGACAGCCACAGCGTCTTGCCGTCCGCGCTGACGTTGCCCATGTCGGGGCTGCCGCCACCGGGAATCGGCCAGGTCGCGACCACCTTGCGCGTCGCGAAATCGAGCACCGACACGCTGCCCTTGCCGTGGCGCGGCCCGTGGACGAGATTGGAGCCGCGATTCGCGATATAGAGCTTCGTGCCGTCGCGGCTCGGATACAACCCGTGCGTGCCGACACCTGTCGGGATGAAACCGGCCTTCGTGAAGCGGTCGCCATCGACGACGTATACACCGTCGGCCATCATGTCGGCGACATAGAACACCTTGCCGTCCGGCGACACGCGGATGTCCTGCGGCATCCCTTTCCGGTCCAGTTCGAGGTAGCCGATCACCTTGCGGTCCACCATGTCGATCTTCGCGAGCTTGCCGCCGAACTCGCACGTGAAGAGCGCATACCGGCCGTCGATCGAGAAGTCGGCATGGTTGATGCCCTTGCATTGCGGCACCTCGAGACTCGATTTCAGCGCCATCGTTTTCGGGTCGCGGAAGTCGAGCCGCGCATGTGCCTCGGCCACCACGATCGCATCCTTGCCGTCGGGCGTGAAATACATGTTGTACGGATCGTCGACGCTCACTTCCGGGCCGGGCTTGCCCGTCTTCGGATCGATCGGCGTCAGGCTGCCGTCGGTCCGTCCTTCCGCATTGTTGGCGACCCACAGCGTCTGCAGGTCCCACGCCGGCACGACGTGCTGCGGGCTGCGGCCGACGGCAAACCGGTCGACGACCTTGTACGTGGCCGGGTCGATCACATACACGTCGTTCGATCGCAGGTTCGGCACATAGATGCGCGGCAACGCGCCCGACACCGCCGCGCTCATGCGGCCGGCCTGGGCCTCGCTGTACAGGTTGTCGGGGTGGATGACGGGCGGCATGCCGGGTACGGCCGCGACGGCGGACGCCGCGATCGCACCATGCGCGCCGAAACCGGCCAGCACTGCCGCGATGACGATCGCGGGACGGGGGAAGCGGATGTGACGGGCAAAGCGCAGTGGCATGACGATGTCCCGGTTCGATTGAATGGAACGACGGCAAAAGTGGCGCGGTGGCGCGGTTGCGTCAACGGCCGGCGACTTCCTTTCTGATCGCGTCGACGGTGCGCGCCACGATGGCGTCGGTGCCCAGCCGGCCGAGTTCGACGCTCGCATGACGCGGATCGCCGCCGTAAACGCCGTCGACGGCGCCGGGCTTCGCGGCATTGCGCAGCTTGTCGACCCTGACCATGCGCGGCGCGACCGCCAGTAGCAGCGACGTATCGGCCAGCCCCGCATGCGTGCCGATATCCGTGGCCGGCACACCGTGCTCGCGCAGGATCTGGTCGTAACCGTCGGAACTGGTGCCGTAATACTCGGCCGGCACGAACGCGCGCGCACCCGTGCCGGCCCAAGACTTGTTGAGCCGGGCTACCGACTGCCTGATGTCATTCTGGTAGCCGCCGTGGTCGCCGAGAAACACGATGTTCGTGAAGCCATGAACCCGGAAGCTGTTGGCGGCGGATTCGAGGGTCTTTTCGAAGACGTCGTCGGGCACGGTGATCGTGCCCGGAAAGCGCATGTGCGACGTCGGCGGCGCATAGCCGCCCTCGGGCACATAGGCAATGACGGGCGCGACGATCGCGTTGCCGAGGCCTTCCGCGATCCGCTCGGACAGTACCCCGACCCGCGCGTTGTGCTTGCCCAGGGCGACGTACGGCCCGCTTTGCTCGGTGCCGCCGATCGGAATCAGGATGGTGGTCTTGCCGGCCCGGATGCTGTCGCGCAGTTCGGTCCAGGTCAGGTCTTCGAGCCGCACCGTTGCGGGCACCTGGGCGAGCGCGGCTTGCGCGACGGTGAAAGCGAGGGCGGCGAAGATGGCGCGTGGCAGGCATTTCATCGCGGATTCTCGGCGGAAGGAAAGAGACGATGCTGCGTTCCCTCGCACCATAAACGAACTCGCGTGACTTGTCGCTGACGGCGGAGCAACGATGCACGCTCGAGCTCGCGAGAAAGCATTTCGTCAGGATTGCGCGGTGGATTGCGAAGTCTCCCGCTCCATTTCAGCCCGCGACGAGTCGATTCGATGCGTGGAATGCGGCTCCTCGCGCCCGCCTCCCGTCAACGCGCATCACGCCTGCAACACCGCCACTGCCTTGATCTCGACGATATAACCTGGCGCGCCGCCCAGCATGTGCGCACCGACCGCCGTCCACGCGGGCTTCGGATGTGCGTCGAGGTAGCGGTCGCGCACCTGCATGAACACCGGCAGGTCGCGCATGTCGGTATGGAAGGTCGTCAGGTCGACCACGTCGTTGAACGATGCGCCGGCAGCCTCCAGCACGGCCTTCAGATTTTCGAACGCCTGCACGATCTGTGCTTAACGGCCTTCGACGAGCTGCATCGCCGCATCGCGGCCGATCTGGCCGGATACGTACAGCGTATCGCCGACCTTCAGGCCGGGCGCGTAGCCGATCTTCTCGTACACCGCTTCCATTCCCGCCGGAACGATGGCTTTTCGATCACGCATGACGGTCTCCGTGGCCGGCGTCTTCGCGCCGGCCGGTTGGTTGGTGGGTTGGTTGTCGATGAACATCTCGAACACGGGCAAGCGGCGTCGCGGCATGCCGCTCAACCCGTATCGCCGCCCGCGACCGGCAGCACCGTGCCGGTGATGTAGCTTGCCTCGTCGGACGCGAGGAACAGGATCGGCGCGATCTGTTCGTCGAGGCTGCCGTAGCGCTTGAAGTACGTCGAGTCGGTCACCTGCCGTACGGCCTCCCCCATCCATGCCTGTTCCTGCGCGCTGTCGCCGGCCGCATTGCGCGGCACGCGGCGCGGCGGCGCACTGGTGCCGCCCGGTGCGGTGGCCACGACACGGATGTTGTGCGCCGCGTATTCCATCGCGAGCGCCGACGTCAGCGCGTTGACGCCGCCTTTCGCCGCCGAGTACGGCACCCGGCGGATGCCGCGTGTCGCGTTCGACGAGATGTTGACGATCGTGCCGCCGCCGCGCGCGAGCAGGTGCGGCAGCACCGCGTGACAGGTATAGAGCGTCGGCATCAGTGAACGACGGATTTCCGCATCGATCTGCGCCGGTTCGAATTCGGCGAACGGGCGCATGCGAATCGCGCCGCCGACGCCGTTGATCAGGATGTCGATGCCGCCGAACGTCTGCACCGCGTACGCAATCGCCGCGTGCGCGCCTTCGTAGGTTTCGAGATCGGCGACGAAGCCTGCCGTCTCGCAGCCCGTCACCTCGGTCGCCACCTCGGTGACGAAATCCGCGCGATCGACGAACAGCACCCTGCCGCCCTCGGCCGCCGCGCGCAGCGCGACGCCTCGGCCGATGCCCTGCGCCGCGCCGGTGACGACGACGACCTTGCCGGAGAATCGTTGCATGGTCATGCCGCCTTTGCCGTGACGTTGGGGGTGAACTTCTCGTAGTGGAAGCTGTTCGGCTTCACGCCTTCGTCGTCGAAATACTTGCGCACCGCGTCGACCATCGGCGGCGGCCCGCACAGATACACGTCGACGTCACCGTCGTTCAGCGCATCGGCCGGGATGTGCTGCGTGACCCAGCCCTTGCGCGGATGGCTCGACTCCGCATCCGCGATGACCGTCGCGAAACTGAAGTTCGGCAGCTTCGCCGCGTAGGCTTCGATCGCGTCGACCAGCACGAGGTCAAGATCGCGCGTCACGCCGTAGATCAGGTGCACCTTCTGCTGCGACCCGGTGCGCGCGAGCACCTCGAGCATCGACAGGAACGGCGCGAGCCCCGTGCCGCCCGCGAGGAACAGCAGCGGCCGCTGCACGTCGCGCAGGTAGAAGCTGCCGAGCGGCCCGTGCAGTTCCAGCGTGTCGCCGGGCTGCGCCGATTCGAGCCACGTGCTCATCACGCCGCCCGGGATCTTCTTGATCAGGAAGCTGACCTTCGCGTCGGCCGGCGCCGACGAGAACGAATAGGAGCGATGCTGGCCGCTCGCCGGCACGTCGATGTTCACGTACTGGCCCGGCAGGAACACGGGTGCTGCCGCGCCGACGTCGAGTTCGAGCACGACGGCCGCATCGTTGTGCTGCTCGACCTTCGTCACCGTGGCGGCGAACCCGCTCTGGCCCGTCTTGCACGCGACCGACGACGTCGGTACCGCGATCACGCAATCGCTTTGCGGCACCATCTGGCACGTCAGCACGAGGCCGCCGTCCTTTTCATCCTCGGTGAGCGCATCGTCGATGTAGTCGTCGCCGAGGTCGTAGCGGCCGCTTTCGGCGCGGCACTTGCAGGTGCCGCACACGCCGTCGGAGCAATCCATCGGCAGGTTGATCTTCGCGCGGAAGGCCGCGTCGAGAACCTTCTCGCCGGCCTTGCAGTCGATGAAGCGGGTTACCCCGTCCTCGAAATTCAGTGCAATCGTGTAGCTGGACATGGCGTCGCCTCCACTTCCTTTTCTTTCATGACGGAACAACGGGCATCAGACGTGATACACGTCGAGCACCTGCCGGATGTAGTCGTTCTTCAGCACGATCTTCTTGTGCGAAATCAGCAGCGCATCGCCTGTGCGGCGCATCGTGACGAACATCGTGCCGAAGAAGTGATCGGTCACGCGGTAACGGTGGTTCAGCGTGTGGAAGTTGTAGCGCACGTCCACTTCGCTGTCGCGCTCGGCCAGCACCTCGACGTTCGTCACGTTGTGGCTGGTACGCGGCTCGGGCGTCGATGCGCCGCTGCGCTCGGTCTTGATCCGGAACACGCGATCCTCGAGGCCGCCGCGATCCGGGTAGTACATCAGCGAGATCTGGCTCTGGTGATCCTCGGTCGGCCGATCGTCGTCGTCCCACGCGGGCATCCAGTACGTGACGTCCTCCGTGTAGCAGGTCAGCCACTCGTCCCACTGGCGATCGTCGAGCAGGCGCGCTTCGCGATACAGCGCCGCGCAAATGGTCCGGTAATCGAAGCTCATGCTGCCACCTCCCCGCGTTCCTTCTTCAGCGCATCGCGCATCACCTGCACCCAGTGTTCGTGCTGGCACACGAACAGCCCTTCGTCCTCGCTGCGCTCGCCCGAGATGCGCGGGTTCAGCCCCATCTTCCTTGCGTTGTCGTCCGGCCCGTCGACCCACAGCGGCGCGCCGCGCGACAGGTCGTTCCACATCGCCGTGATGCCCGCATAACCGGCCTGGCAGGCGCGAAACTCTTCGAGATCGTCGGCGGTGCCCATGCCCGTCACGTTGAAGAAATCCTCGTACTGGCGGATGCGGACCGTACGGTCGGTTTCGCTCTCGCCCTTCGGCGCGAAGCAGAAGATCGTGACTTCGGTCTTGTCGACGCCGAGCGGCCGCACCACGCGAATCTGCGTGCTGAACTGGTCCATCAGGAACACGTTCGGGTACACGCACAGGTTGCGCGTCTGGTTCACGATGAAATCGGCCTGCACGTCGCCGACGCGTGCCTTGATTTCATCGCGATGCTGGTACACGGGCCGCACTTCCGGGTTCATCGTCTGCGTCCACAGCAGGATGTGGCCGTGGTCGAACCCGTACACGCCCGCGACCGACTTGCTCCAGCTGTTCGCGTCGACGGCCTTGGTGCCGTCTTCCTTGCGCCGGCCCATCGTCGCCGCGTAGTTCCAGTGCACGGTGCTCACGTGGTAGCCGTCGCAGCCGTTTTCCATCTGCATCTTCCAGTTGCCTTCGTAGATGTAGGAGGAGTTGCCGCGCAGCACTTCGAGCCCGTTCGGCGCCTGGTCGACGATCTGGTCGATGATCACGCGCGCCTCGCCGAGATAGTCCTCGAGCGGCAGCACGTCGGCGCTGAGGCTGCCGAACAGGAAGCCGCGATAGTTCGCGAAGCGCGCGACCTTCTTCAGGTCGTGCGAGCCGTGCGTGTTGAACTGCACCGGATACTCGGTCGTCTTTTCGTCCTTCACCTTCAGCAGCTTGCCGGTGTTCGAGAAGGTCCAGCCGTGGAACGGGCACGTGAAGCTGCCCTTGTTGCCGTGCTTGCGGCGGCACAGCATCGCGCCCTTGTGCGCGCAGGCATTGATGACCGCGTGCAGCTCGCCGGTCTTGTCGCGCGTGATCACGATCGGCTGGCGGCCGATCCACGTCGTGTAGTAGTCGTTGTTGTCCGGAACCTGGCTTTCGTGCGCCAGGTACACCCAGTTGCTTTCGAAGATGTGCTTCATCTCGAGCTCGTACAGCTCGGCGTTCGTGAAGATGTCGCGGCGGCAGCGGAATACGCCGGCCTCCTTGTCGTCCTGCACGGCAGTGGCGAGCAGGTGATCCAGGTCGTTGGCTTGGTCGATCGTGGCGGACATGTTGGCTCCTCCCATGCGCGTGCCGCGTCCTGCAAGCACGCTCGCATCGGTTTCGGTTGAATCTCGCGGGAACCCGGCCGGCGGCGGCGCATGCGCGCCGCGCCGTCAGGCGGTTACGCCGTCGCGGCTGCGCGCGGGCGGTGGACGATCTGGTTGTCCTTGCCCTGCACCAGCGGCGTCAGCACGAAGTTGAACTCGATGTCCTGGTACGCATCGGCCTTCATGCCGAGCGCCGCGCCGCCGGTCTTCCCGACCACGGGCGGGATCAGCTCCTCGCGCGTCGCATACGCGAAGTCATCCCAGATCAGCGGATCGCCGTCGATGTTGAACTGCGTCGTCAGCTTGCGGTGATCGTGGCTGTCGACGAAGAAGTGCACGTGCGCCGGGCGGTTGCCGTGGCGGCCGAGGCCGTTCAGCAGTTGCTGCGTCGCGCCCTGCGGCGGGCAGCCATAGCCGACCGGCATCAGCGTGCGGAATTCGTACTTGCCGTCGGCGCCCGTCTTCACCGCGCCGCGCAGGTTGAAGTCGGTCTGCGCGCCGGTCGGGTCGAAGTGCGAATAGAAGCCCTTCGAGTTCGCGTGCCAGCATTCGACCAGGGCACCCGCGACCGGCTTGCCGTCGAGGTCCGTGACCGTGCCGTGGATCACGAGCGGACCCGCGCCTTCGTCCGCGTCGAGGTCGATCTTCGCGACGCCGTCGCGCACCGGCGCGCCGGCCACATACAGCGGCCCTTCGATCGTGCGCGGCGTGCCGCCGTCGAGGCCGACCGCCTTGTCCGCGGCGTCCATCCGGATGTCGAGATACTTCTCAAGGCCGAGGCCGGCCGCGAGCAGCGCTGCTTCGCCATCCTGACCAAGCTTGTTCAGGTAGTTGACGCCGGCCCACACTTCGTCGGGCGTGATGTCGAGATCGTCGATCGCCTTGAACAGGTCGCCGAGCAGGCGCAGCACGACCTGCTGCGTCCGCGCGTTGCCGCCCTTCGTGCTGTCCGCGCCCGCGTTCGACGCGGCCTTCAGCAGGTCCTGCACTTCCCGGGTTTCGAAAACTTTGACGCTCATGATGGTGTCTCCACGTGTATTTGGGGGGAATGACGGCCTTTGCCTGGCTCGGGTTATCTATCGCGCGACTTTCGTCAGCCCGTCGCGGGTGAAACGCCTGACCTTGTCCTCGTCGAGTTCGATGCCGAGGCCCGGGCCGTCCGGCACGGTCAGTTCGAAGTCGCTGTAATCCAGCGGCTGCGTCAGGATCTCTTCGGTGATCAGCAGCGGCCCGAACAGTTCGGTGCCCCACTGCAGGTTCGCGAAACTCGCGAACAGGTGCGCGGAGGCGACCGTGCTGAACGCGCCTTCGAGCATCGTGCCGCCGTACAGTTCGATGCCGGCCGCATCCGCGATCGCGGCCACGCGCTGCGCGGCGAACAGGCCGCCGCTCTGTTCGATCTTGATCGCGAACACGTCCGCGCCGTGATGCTTCGCGATGTCGAATGCGCTGTCGGGGCCTTGCAGGATTTCATCGGCCATCAGCGCGACCGGGAAGCGGCGCATCAGGCGCGCCAGCGCCGCGGCCGAGGCCACCGGCTGCTCGACCAGTTCGCAACCGGCATCGGCCAGCGCCGGAATCGCGCGCGCGGCCTGCGTTTCGCTCCACGCCATGTTCACGTCGACGCGCACCGACGCGCGATCGCCGACCGCCTTCTTGATCTCGGCCACGTGCCGGATATCCATCTCCGGCGACTTCGCGCCGATCTTCAGCTTGAATACGTTGTGGCGGCGCAGGTCGAGCATCCGCTCGGCTTCGGCGATGTCGGTGGACGTATCGCCCGACGCGAGCGTCCACGCGACCGGCAGGCGATCGCGCCGGCGGCCGCCGAGCAGCTCGCTCACCGGCACGCCGAGCCGCTTGCCGTGCGCGTCGAGCAGCGCGGTTTCGAGCGCACTCTTCGCGAAGTGGTTGACCTTCGCGAGCTTGCCGAGGAACGCCATCAGCGTCTGGATGCGCGTCGCATCGCGGCCGACGATCGCCGGCGCGAGATACGTGTCGATCGCCAGCTTCATCGCTTCCGGGCTTTCCGGGCCATACGCCATGCCGGCGATCGTCGTGCCTTCGCCGAGGCCCGTCACGCCGTCGCTGCAGAACACCTTCACGAGCATCAGCGTCTGGCCGTGCATCGTGGCCACCGACAGCTTGTGCGGACGGATCGTCGGCAGATCGACGAGGCGGGTTTCGATGCGTTCGATGGTGACGGAGGACATGGGGCACGCTGCGTGTGGGGAGTTCATGGGACGGATTTATACGCGCCGCTCAAATGCACCGTCCAATACTTTTGGGCGCGATTTTCGATACCTTGCAGGTATTGAAATAAGGCTGGATATGCGAAATATTGCGATGCGCCATACCTGATTTGGCTAGGCATACGAGCCAGAAGGCTTGATGGCACGGGGGCGCGGGCGCTCGGGCCGCTGCTGGCGCGGGGGCGTGTCGCGGCGGCTCCCCGAGCAGGGGAATCCGGCCGAAATCCGCGGCCCGCCGGGAGGGGATCAGGGTTTTCCTGATGGAACGACGGCGTGGCTGGCCTTCCGGATTGCGACTTCGACTTCAACTTCAACTTCAACTTCGGTGAAGGATCGGAAGGAAGTCGGTACGCGGATATCGACGCCCCGCCCGTTCGTGCGGCGACACCCGCTGTTTCGCTCGCCGGCGCGCGTCCCTGGCGTCTCTGTCGCCGTGAGGGCGGAAACGACACGCCGTTCGCCCGGCGGTATCGGCGTGTTCAGTTTCCGCACACGTCGACGCGTGCCCCCACCGACCGGCGCGGGCGCGGCGGGTGGGAACAAACCCGGATAGCTCCGCTTCCTCGCGGCCGCCTACCCTCGCGCGCATGCCGGTCGGGACGATGCAAGGCCCGATCCGGCGGGTCGGAATTTCCTCAGGAGCGTACATGGATAGCAGCAGCAACACGGCACTGTTCGACGCCGACGTCTGGCACGGCAAGACTTTCAACGGACGCTGGCACGCCAGCCCGCACGCGGCCGACGTGATCGAACCCGCGACCGGCAACACGCTCGGCCGCCTCGGCCTCGCGGACGGCGCGGCGGTGGCCGACGCGGCAGCCGCCGCGCATCGCGCGCAGCCGGCGTGGTTCGGCCTGCCGTACGACGAGCGCGCGGCCGTCCTGCGCCGCGCGGCGGCCGTCGCGGAAACGCACTTCGATTCGATCGTCGACTGGCTCGTGCGCGAAAGCGGATCGACGCGCGCGAAAGCGTCGTTCGAAACGTCCGTCACGATCAAGGCGCTGCACGAGGCGGCGGGGTTGCCGTCGCGCGCGGCCGGCGAAGTGCTGCCGTCGGCGGCCGGCCGGCTGTCGCTTGCGCGGCGGCGCCCGCGCGGCGTCGTTGGCGTGATCTCGCCGTTCAACTTCCCGCTGTACCTCGCGATGCGCGCGGTCGCGCCGGCGCTCGCACTGGGCAACGCGGTCGTGCTGAAGCCCGATCCGCGTACCGCCGTGTGCGGCGGCGTCGCGATCGCCCGCGTGTTCGAGCTCGC
Source organism: Burkholderia sp. D-99 (assembly GCF_011605345.1). Taxonomy (GTDB): domain Bacteria; phylum Pseudomonadota; class Gammaproteobacteria; order Burkholderiales; family Burkholderiaceae; genus Burkholderia. The sequence continues at coordinate 508,553 of NZ_JAAOXM010000005.1, read as the reverse complement.
CGGCCTGCCGGAAGGCGTGCTGCACGTCCTGCCCGGCGACGGCGCGGCCGGCGCCGCGCTGGTTGCCGATCCGAACATCGCGATGATCCAGTTCACCGGTTCCACCGCGGCGGGGCGCAAGGTCGGCGAAGCCGCCGGCCGCCACCTGAAGAAGGTGTCGCTCGAGCTCGGCGGCAAGAACTCGCTGATCGTGCTCGACGACGCCGACCTCGAGCGCGCCGTCGCCAATACCGCGTGGGGCGCGTATCTGCATCAAGGCCAGATCTGCATGGCAACCGGCCGCGTGCTCGTGCAGCGCGGCATTCACGACCGCTTCGTCGCGAAGCTCGTCGAGAAAGCCAGAAGCCTGCGCGTCGGCGATCCCGCGAGCGCGGACGTCGGCCTCGGGCCGCTGATCAATGCCGCACAGCTCGACCATGCGGCGAGCCTGGTGGACGCGGCCCGTCGCGCGGGCGCGCGCGTCGAGACGGGCGGCGGCCATCGCGACCTGTTCTTCGAGCCGACCGTGCTGAGCGGCGTCGGGCCGGGCAATCCGGCGTTCGAGGAGGAGATTTTCGGGCCGGTCGCGGTCGTCGTGCCGTTCGATACGGACGAGGACGCCATCGCGCTCGCGAACCGCACCGAATACGGTCTGTCGATGGCGATCCTGTCCGCCGACGTCGGCCGGGCGCTCCGGATCGGCGAGCGCCTGAACACCGGGCTGCTGCACATCAACGACCAGACGGTCAACGACGAAGTGATCAACCCGTTCGGCGGCGTCGGTGCATCGGGCAACGGCTCGAGCATCGGCGGCGCGGCAAACTGGGAGGAGTTCACGCAGTGGCAGTGGCTGACGATCAAGGGCGAAGCGCCGCTGTATCCGATTTGACAAGGAGACCGAACATGTACACCGAAAACGATACACGCGTCGTCACCGCGGCCGTCGCGCGTGCGGCCGGCGCGCCCTTCTCGATCGAATCCGCCCGCCTGCGCGCGCCGCGCGGCGACGAGGTGCGGGTGCGCGTCGTCGCGACGGGCCTGTGCCACACCGACCTGATCGTGCGCGACCAGTACTACCCGGTGCCGCTGCCGGCCGTGCTCGGTCACGAGGGCGCCGGTGTGGTCGAGGCGGTCGGCCCGAACGTGACGACGCTCGCCGCGGGCGATCACGTGGTGCTCACCTACGGTGCGTGCGGCCACTGCCCGTCCTGTGTCGGCGGTCACGGCGCGTATTGCCGGCACTTCTTCGGGCTGAATTTCGGCGGCGCCGACGCCGACGGACAGACCGCGATCCGCGACGAACACGGGCAGCCGCTGCACGATCATTTCTTCGCGCAGTCGTCGTTCGCCAGCTATGCACTCGCGCGCGAGAACAACGCGATCAAGGTGCCGCCGGAAGCGCCGCTCGAACTGCTCGGGCCGCTCGGCTGCGGGATCCAGACCGGCGCCGGCGCGGTGATCCATTCGCTCGCAGTGCGCCCGGGCAGCAGCTTCGCGAGTTTCGGCGCGGGCGCAGTCGGCATGAGCGCCGTGATGGCCGCGCGCGTCGCCGGCGCGACGACCATCATCGCTGTCGACATCGTGCCGTCGCGGCTCGCGCTGGCGCTGGAGCTCGGCGCGACGCACACGATCAACAGCAAGGAAGTCGATGTCGTCGACGCGATCCGCGCGATCACCGGCGGCGGCGTCGACTTCGCACTCGAATCGACCGGACTGCCCGCCGTGCTGTCGCAAGGGATCGAAGCGCTCGGCTCGCGCGGCACGATGGGCGTGGTCGGCGCGCCGAAGCTCGGGACGAAGGCGGAATTCGACGTCAACAACCTGCTGCTCGGCGGCCGCACGATCCGCGGCATCGTCGAAGGCGACAGCGTGCCGCAGACGTTCATTCCTCAGCTCGTCCAGTTGCATCTGCAAGGGCGGTTTCCGTTCGACCGGCTGGTGAAGTTCTATCCGCTCGAACAGATCAACCAGGCCGCGGAGGACAGCAGCAGCGGCATCACGCTCAAGCCGATCCTGCGTTTGCCGCATTGAGCGCGGGGGCGCCGCCCGGCGACACGCGGCGGCGCCCCTTCGGGAAAATACCCCGCTTCGGGCACCGGGCTATATTACGCATTCGCGCGACACACCGCGCCGGTACGCCCGGCCCGGACCTTCGACCCTCAATGGAGCGCAGCGTGAACACGGCACCCGAATCCCCCTCGCGGCCGGTCGACCTCGACCTGGTCCGGCTCCGCGCCCGCTTCGCGGCGGGCGAGCCGCTGCCGGAAACGGCGTTGCCGGCCGGCGTCGCACGCTCGTGGCTGCGTTCGCGCGACGCCGGGCTCCGGCCGTGGCAAACCGCCCGCTACGAAATGCAGCGCGAACTCGACGCGTCGCGCGCGGACCGGCGGCTGACCCGCTGCGTCGCGCAGGAGATCGAGCAGCTGTGGGCCGCGTTCGGCGGCAGCGAGTGGACGATCTTCTGCGTCAATCCGCGCGGCACGATCGTCCACGCGCGACGCAGCCCGCATTGCGACGACACGCTGCTGACGCCGATCGTCGCCGGGCGCCGGATCGTCGAGCCGAACATCGGCACGACCGCACCGAGCTGCGTGATCCACGACGGCACCGAGGCAGTCGTCGCGGGCGCCCAGCACTATCTCGACGAATTGTCGCGCGTGTTCTGTCTCGCGGTGCCGCTGGTCGGTTTCGACGGGGAAGTGATCGGCGCGCTGGACATCACCGGCATCGGCCGGCGCAATGTCGTGCAGTTGCGCGAGCGGTTCCGGCATGCGGCGCTGTCCGCCGAGCAGCGGCTGTATGCGATGCTGCGCGACTGCCATCTGCTGCAGGTGCAGTACGATCCGCGCTGGCTCGGCACGCCGCTCGCGGGCGTCGTCGCACTCGACGAGGCGGGCCGCGTGCGCGCGGCGAGCCGGCTCGCGCGGCAGATGCTCGAACTCGCGCCAGCCGGGCCGATCGAACCACACGATCTCCGACAACTCTTTCCCGGCGCGACGCCGGCGCAGCAGCGTCGTTTGCTGATACCGGCGCGTACACCGCAGCGGATCGCGCGCGACGACGGCAGTCACGTCTGGGTGCGGGCCGTGCGCGCGCCGCTCGATCGGGCGACGATGCGGCGGCAATCCGATGCGCTGGAAGACGCCGCCGACGTGTGCAGCACGGCACCGGCCGCCAGCCCGCAGGCAAGCCTGCACGAGCAGTCGCTCGACGCGATCCGCCGTGCGGTCGACGAGCACGACGGCAATGTGTCGGCCGCTGCGCGGCAACTGGGCATCTCGCGCACCACGCTGTATGCGAAGCTCAGGCAACTCGATGCAGCGGGAATCACGAACGCCGGCGCGCCTTGATACTGCGTGCAGCGATGGCGCCTGCGCCACCGCCCGCCTCTCATGCGGCCGCAACGTGAACCACGCGATCCCGACCGCGACCGCGCCGCCCCCACCGCCCAAGGTGCCGATCCACCGCAGTTCGGCGTCAGGGGAATCCACCGGTCGTGCATGCGGGCCGGCTTCGCGGCGAGCACCGCCGGCTTCGGCGATTCAGCCGCCGCCACGTCCACGTCCCCGGCGCGGCGACACGGCGGCGCGGCAGCATGGCGGTTCGGCGGTTCGGCGACACGGCGACACGGCGGCTCGGCGGCTCGGCGGCTCCGCGACACGGCGGCTCGGCGGCCCGGCGGCCCGGCGGCCCGGCGGCCCGGCGGCCCGGCGGCATGGTGTCAGCCCGGGTACCCGGCCAGCTTGCCCTCGACCCCAAATCCGTCGTCCGGCAGCGGCAGCCGCCCGAGCACCCGCTCGACCTCCAGCGCAACCGCGATGAGTTCGCGATCGGTGTCGGCCGCCCCGTCCAGTGCGAGGCCGACCGGCAGCCCGGTTGCCGTCAGGCCGGCCGGGACGGTCATGCCCGGTACACCCGCATTGCTGCCCGGCTCGGTGTTCCGGATGTAGGTCGAGAACACCGAGGCCGGCTCGCCGTTGAGCATCATCGTGTCGCCCGACGGGATCGGGCACGCGGTCGCGATCGTGGTCGGAAAGACCAGCGCATCGGCACCGCTGTCGGCGAGGCACTGCCGGTACGCCGCACGCGAACGCGTACGCCGGTCGAGCGCGGTGCGATAAGCCGCTTCGCCGATACCGCCGGGGCCGGTGATATGGCGGGCGATCTGCGCGACGTCCGGGCTTCCGACGTTCGCGACGATGTCGTCGACCGACAGATCGTAGCCGTTCTCGACCAGATACGCGTGCATCGACGAACTGAATTCGTACATCGCGATAATGGCCGGCTCGTCGTCGAAGAACCCCGGATAGTCATTCAGGTCGAGGTCGACGCACTCGAATCCCGCCTGCTCCAGCTTTGCCACCGCGGCATTCGCCACCGCGTCGACATCCGGCGCGAGGCCGCGCCAGAACGTCGTGCGCGGGACCGCCAGGCGCACGGGGCGCGTCGTGCTGCGGGTCGGCATCGACGTCGGCGCGCCGGTGCCGGTGCCGGTGCCGGTGCCGGTGCCGGTGCCGGACAGAATCGCGTCGAGCAGCGCGATGTCCTCGACCGACCGCGCGATCGGGCCGACGGTGTCGCGCGTGCGCGAAATCGGCGCCACGCCGCCCGACGGGTAGCGCCCCACGGTCGGCCGCAGGCCGACGGCGCCGCACAACGCGGCCGGAATCCGCACCGAGCCGCCGGTGTCCGTGCCGAGCGCGGCGGGCACCACGCCCGCGCCGACCAGCGCGCCCGAGCCGCTGCTGCTGCCGCCCGGAATCCGGTTGAAGTCGTACGGGTTGCGTACCGCGCCGGTGACGCGATTGTTGCCCGACACGCCGAATGCCAGCTCGTGCAGGTTGGCCTTGCCGGCGATCAGCGCCCCGTTCGCCAGCAGCCGCGCCACGACCGGCGCATGCTGCGGCGGCACGCGGTTGTGCAGCGCCAGCGTACCGTTGCCGGTCGGCAGGCAGGCGGTGTCGATGTTGTCCTTGATCGCGATCGGCAGGCCCAGCAGCGCGTGCGGGGCGGCCGACGTCGCGAGGTCGCGGTCGCAGCGGGCCGCTTCGGCGAGCAGACGCGCATCGTCGACGCACGTGAAGCCGTTCAGGTAGCGCCAGCGTGCGTGCCGCTCGATCAACGCGTACGCGTATTCGACACAGGAAAATTCCCGGCGCAGGATCGCGTTCCGGGCTTCGGTGAGCGTCAGGGGTCCAAGGGTGGGCATCGTCGTCGTTCCTCGTCACGGGGGATCGTCACAAGGTAGGATGCGCCGATTTTGACGCCCATCATCACAATGGATGACCCCGGCCGACGGCTGCGCAGCCGGTCACGCCAATGCGGCCGCCAGGCTCGCGCGGTTGGCGACACCCTTCTTCGCCATCACGCGCCGCAGATGCGTGCGGACCGTCGACAGCCCGATACCGAGCGTGCGCGCGACGTCCTTGTCGGTATAACCGGCGGCGACGAGCCGCGCGACGTCGCTCTCGCGATCGGTCAGCCCGGCGCACGCGTGGCGCCGCCGCAGCAGCGCGCGCCGGAAAAACGGTTCGATGCCGTTCAGCAGCAGCTTGTCGCGTTCGGTGAAATCGGGCCGCCCTTGCGCGCGCCAGATGCGCAGGTCGCCCACGTGGGTCGCGCCGTCGAACGCGTAGACGTTGATGCCGTGGTGCATGCCGTCGCGGCACAGGAAATCGTTGTAGAACTCGGTTTGTTCCAGCTCGCGCCGGCTCACCACCTCGTCGACGCAGGTCGCCACGCGGCGCGCGCGCAATTGCGACGTGACCGGGTCGATATGCTGGAACCACGCTTCGTACCGTGCGATCTGCAACGGATCGACGTTGTACGAGAACCCGTTGCACCACAGGCCGGTCTGTTCGTCGCAATCGAACGACGCGGCGAAATCCGCGCGCATCAGTTGCGTGATCGCGGGCAGCACGACCGTCCTCACGTCGACGACCGGCCCCAGTTCCTCGAGGCGGGAGACGATGTCGCCGAACAGCCGGAGTTCCTCCGGCGTGATATCGGATACGGAAAGGTTCATGACGCCGCCGCGACCGACGCCTGCCATTGCGCGGCCACGGCGGCGTAATTCCTGACCTTGAAAGCGGAGCCGTCGTAGACATGGACCCAGCCGAGCGTGCGCTCGGCCAGCGGCTTGTCATCGTTGTCCGTCGCGATCTTGACGATCGCATGCGCGCGGATATGCACGAGACCGTCCGGATAGTCGGACGACGGGTTCGCCAGCGTCACGGTCACGAACGGGCCGAGATCCTGAAGGAGCCGGGCGGCCGGCGGATGGTCGGCCATCAGCAACGACCCGCCCTTCACGCGGTCGTCCACGCGGATGGCCATGCCGCCCGGCCGCCTCTGCGCGGCGCTCGGCAGCGACATCCACAGCACGTGGTGCGGGTTGAGATAGACCTCATCGGGGTCGCCCATCGCGTCGCGGGTTTCAATCCGGGCTATCGGCATGCAGGGTCTCCAGTCGAATATCGGGCACCGCGTGCGGGTGCCGCGGCACCATGATGATGCCGCATTATGTCGGCTTTCCGAATGTATTCCGGCGAAGGGTGCGGCCGCCCGTGGCAGGGTCGCCGGGCCACGCGCACGTTACTGCTTGGCCGGTGCGCCGATGCCGTCGATGCCGTCGATATCAGGCGCCCAGCCCGTCGGATTGGCGAACTTCAGCTATGTGCCAGGGCATGCGCTCGTGGCCGACGGCGGCTACTCGGTTGCATGACACCTGAAAGCGCGCTCCGGAATGCCGTGAGCGTTCATCGTCGCATAACCGACCCAACCGCGCGAACCGACAGCGCGAACTGACTGTGCGAACCGGCAGCGCGCTGTCAGTTCGCCCCCCCCTGTTCACACGGGAAGCCAATGCCTCGAGCCGTGCCGCCTTCACTGCCCGCCGGTGGCTATTGTTGGCTCCGCTACCGCCCGCTTCGCGTGAAGCCGCAACGCGAGCCACGCGATCCCGACCGCAACCGCGCCGACCACACCGCCAAAGGTACCAACCCACGGCAGCCCGAAGTCACCTGCGATATGGTTGCCGATCAGCGCACCGGCGCCGATGCCGACGTTGTACAGCCCGGAGAAGATCGACACGGCCAGGTCCGTCCCCTCCGGCGCCAGCTTCAGCACCCACGCCTGCATGGCCAGGCCGAAACAGACGATCGCCCCGCCCCACACCAGCGTATGCACGGACAGCGTGACGATGTTCAGCGCGCACGGAAACAGGATCAGCAGGCATCCCGCCAGCGCGACGATCGACCCGAGCAGGAATTTGTCGGGCTCGCGCGGGTACACGCGATTGAAACAGATCGCCGCCGGCAGGCCGGCGACGCCGAACAGGATCAGCACGTACGTGATCCGGCTGCTGCTCGCGTGGTTCACGCTCTGGACGAAGGGCTCGATGTACGTGTACGACGTGAAGTGCGCGGTCACGACCAGTACGGTGATCGCATAAAGCGCCACCAGCGCGGGCTTGCGCAGGAACACACCGATGCTGCTCAGCGACCCGGCGCCCTGGCTCGGCAGGACCGGCAGCGTGGTGCGCAGCAACAGCGCCGCACCGGCCGCGGCGCCCCCGATGATCAGGAACGTGACGCGCCAGCCGAACGCCTCGCCGATCACGCGCCCGAGCGGAATGCCGGCGACCATCGCGATCGCCGAGCCCATCGCGATCAGGCTCAGCGCACGGCTTTTGCGGTCGCTCGGCGCGAGCCGCACCGCGAGCGGGACGGAAATCGACCAGAACACCGCATGCGCGCAAGCGATGCCGAGCCGGCCGATCATCAGTACCGTGAAATTCCATGCGACGCCGGTCACGATGTGGCTGCCGATGAACACCAGCAACGCGCCGACCAGCAGCTTGCGACGCTCGACGTGACGCGTGACGAACGTCAGCGGCAGCGATACGACGGCAACGGCCCACGCGTAGATCGTCAGCATCAGGCCGACGGCGGTCGGCTTCATCTGCAGGCTGTCGCCGATCGCGCTGAGCAGCGCGACCGGCACGAATTCGGTGGTGTTGAAAATGAAGGCGGTCAGTGCCAGGGCCAGTACGCCCCACCACGAGTGCCTGGAACTGATGGCGTCCGGTGTTGCCATGCGTGGAATCGACGAGACGAGGGTTGGGGGCGTACGGTGCGTATGGCGCGGCCCCGATGAAGAAGGCCGGGCCCGGCGCATCGGCGCGATTGTACCAGCGGCACATGACACGCCGCGGCACGGCGGCGGGACATGGCGATGACACGGCCGTGCGCCGATAATGTGTCGACCAGGATTTTTTGCGGACACTTCGCCCGATTGTCACAGGACCAGGAGATTCACATGCGCATTGAAACGTCTTTTCTGTTCGATCTCGACGGCACGCTCGTCGACAGCGTCTATCAGCACGTGCTCGCGTGGAAGGAAGCGCTCGATGCCGAAGGCATCGAACTGTCGGTGTGGCGCATCCACCGCAAGATCGGCATGAGCGGCGGCCTGTTCCTGAATCAGTTGCTGCGCGAGACGTCGGGCGACCTCGACGCCGAGCGCGTCGAGCGGCTCGCCCGGCTGCATGCGGCCGCGTACCAGCGGCTGCGCGCGCAGGTCCGGCCGCTGCCCGGCGCGCGCGAATTGCTGGCCGCGCTGTCGGCGGCGGGCATTCGCTGGGCGATCGCGACCAGCGGGCGGATGGAAACGGCCGCCATCAATCTCGAGGCGCTCGGCGTCGATCCGGCGAAGCAGGTCGTGGTCACGCGCGACCAGGTCAAGTACGCGAAGCCCGACCCCGACCTGTTCCTGACCGCCGCCGCGCAACTGAACGTGCCGATCGAACACACGGTCGTGGTCGGCGACAGCATCTGGGACATGCTGGCTGCTGCCCGCTGCCGCTCGCTCGGCGTCGGGCTGCTGTCGGGCGGATACGGCAGCGACGAACTCGAACGCGCGGGCGCGCTGCGCGTGTACGACGATCCGGCCGATCTGCTGTGGCATCTCGACGAGATTGCGGCGCGCCCCTGAACCGCCTGCTTCGCCGACGGCACCCGCGCGGGATCGCTGCCGGTTTCGTCCGGCCGCGAACGGCCGGCCACGGCCGGCCGTCACGACACGCGACCACCGGGCGGCTCAATCGTCGTCGATGCGCTTGTCGATCAGATAGCGGCCACGTGCGACGCCCGCGAGCAGCGCTTCGCTCGGTGAGCCACTCGGGGCCGTCGGCCGCCGGCACGGCCAGCTCGATGCGCGCGCCGCCGACAACCACCTGCACCTCGTCGCGCCACGCGCCGCTGTCGTTGCGCCGCGCCCACACGCGTATCTCGTGCCCGCGATACGGGTCGCGGATCTGTGCGTCCTGTTGATTTTGCACGGTGGCCTCCTATCCCTGTCTGCGACGACGATGCAAGACATGCGCGCCGCATGCCCGCGAACCGGCGCGCGGATCGAACGTCCCGCACCTTCGTCAATGCGCTTCGTGTGAATCACGCGACCGATCTGCTCGCCAGTCTCGTGACCACCGCGATGTTCGCGAAGCGCTGCGACCGCCCGGGTGTGCCGCTCACGCGCCGCTCATCGTCGCACGACGCCCAGCAGCAGCGTGACGACGAAGATCACGACGAAGATATAGAACAGGATCTTCGCGATCTCGGCCGCGCCGGCTGCAATTCCGCCGAAGCCGAACACGGCCGCGACGATTGCGATGATGAAGAAGATGACCGCGTATCGAAGCATGGATACCTCCTGGATGGCAGCTGTCGTCAGGACACGTCGTCGCCGTTCACGCATCGTGTTCGTACTCCGGTTTGCCGCGCCTCGGCGCGGACGCGATTTTCTCGAGTGCCGTTTAGCTCATCGAGTTGACCATGGCCTTCGCCGGTGGCTCGAAGTCCTTGATGTTCGTCTTGCCACATCCGGCCGACAGCACCGCCCCTGCCGCACGCTGCCGGGCCCGCGACTTTGCCGGCATGGTTGCGCTCCTGTCGTTCGCGCACGCGTCGACACGACGGTCGGCACGCGCGCGATCGGCTCGCCGGGCAGCCGTCATACGGCGTCGCGGCGTCGCAGGTCGGCCGGCGGAATCTTCATCGCCTGTCGATACTTCGTCACCGTGCGGCGCGCAACCAGGATGCCGCGACCCGCAAGGTTGTGCGCGAGCGCGACGTCGGACAGCGGATCGGTGTGCCGCTCGGCCGCGATCATGTCGCGGATCAGCACCTTCGCCGCCGCCGCCGAGCACACGCTCTTGCCGGCCGCCTCGAGCTTGCGCGGGAAGAAATGCTTGAACTCGAACGTGCCGTGCGGCGTGGCCATGTACTTGTTGCCCGTCGCGCGCGACACGGTCGATTCGTGCAGGTCGAGTTCGTCGGCAACGTCGCGCAGCACGAGCGGCTTCATCGCGATCTCGCCGTAGCGGAAGAAATCGCGCTGCCGCGCGACGATGCATTCGCTAACGCGCCGGATCGTGTCGAAGCGCTTCTGCACGTTTCGGATCAGCCAGCGCGCTTCCTGCAGTTGCTGGCCGAGCGGCGAATCGCGCTCGCCGCTCGACTGCGCGAACAGCGTCACATAGCGGTCGTGCAGCCGCGCGCGCGGCAACACGGCCGGGTTGATCGTCACGATCCAGTCGTCGCGCACCTGGCGCACGATCACGTCGGGCACCACGTAGTCGCCGCGCGTGCTGCCGTAATGATTGCCGGGGCGCGGGTCGAGCCCGCGCACCAGCGCGCAGGCCGCCTGCAGCGTGTGCGGGTTGCAACCGATACGCCGCTGGATCTCGGCCGTCTCACGGCGCGCGAGCCGCTCGAGATGCTCGCGCGCGATCGCTTTCGCTTCCGCGAGCGCCGGCGTACCGGCCGGGATCGCGTCGAGCTGCAGCACGAGACACTCGGACAGCGAGCGCGCGGCCATGCCGGGCCGATCGAGCATCTGCACGAGCCGCAGCGCGACCGCGAGATCCTGCGCCGACAACAGCAGCGCGGGGTCCGCCGCGACCAGCAGTTCGGCGAGCTCCTGGCGCAGGTAGCCATCGTCGTCGAGCGCGTCGATCACGATGCGCGCGGCTTCGCGGTCGCGCCTGTTCAGTGGATAGAGCCGCAATGCATCATGCAGTTGCTGATGCAGCGACGGTTCCGCGGCCAGCCATTCGCCGGGCGACAGGCCGTCCGCCTCGTCGCCCTGGCGACTGGCGACGCGCGTCGCGGGCGCGGCCGTCAACGACACTTCGGACACCTCGGGCACCTCGGGTACGTCGCCGTCCGGCGGGCGCGCGACGTCGGGTTCGGGCGCCGCTTCGGGCGCCGCGGCTTCGGCCTGCGGCCCGGTTGCGTCGGCCGCAGGCTCCTCGTCGCCCTGGCCATCGTCGAGAAACGGATTCTGATCGAGCGCCTGCCGCAATTCCTGTTGAAATTCGAGCGAGGACAACTGCAGCAACCGCAGCGACTGCTGAAGCCTCGGCGTAAGTGCCAGATGCTGTCGCATCTGCAGCGCAAGCGAGACGGACATCGATGACCCTCCTGACGTTTCGCGGGATTCGCTTCGTATTCGGGATTCACGCAGCTTCCATGCCAGGCCGGCCGGTCGCCCCGCGTCGCGGTTCGCGTGCGTTCGTACCCCGTCTTGCAGACCATCGGGACCGCTTTTTTACAAACCGGTAGCAAGTTTTGGGCACGCGTTTCGCGCACCGTCCCGCCTCGCCCATGCAGTGGGCCGAATCGGTACGGCGTCGGCAGTGGCATGCCCGGCCGCGGCTGCGGCCGCGTTGATGCAGGTGAGCCGTCCGTTCGCATCGGTGGCGATCGCGCCATGCGGCAGCGCCTGCGGCACGGTCGCGATCGCGACCAGCCTCACGGAGGTGGCGCAATTGCCGGCGCACGTTCACGACAGGTCGAACATCGGTCGCGCTCCCGGCCGCTTGCCCGACCGACGCGGGATCAGGATTCCGGCTTGTCCGCTTCGTCTTCGCGCTGCGCGAGCCGGTTGTAGATCGTCTTCAGGCTGACGTCGAGCACCTCGGCCGCCTGCGCCTTCACGCCGCCGCATTGCGCGATCGTGCCGACGATCAGCCGCCGGTCGACTTCCTCGAGCGACGTGCCGAACGGCACGGTCACGCGATCGTCGTGCGAATCGGCCAGGTTCGACAGTTCGTCCATGATCGGCGGCGGCAGCGTATCGATCACGTCCGCATCGCTGAAGATGCTCGCGCGCTGCACGAAGTTGCGCAACTCGCGCACATTGCCGGGCCATGCATAGGTCTTCAGTGCTTCGCGCGCGGCCGGCGCGAAGCGCAGGTTGCGGCCGCTTTCGGCGTTGAACTGCTGCAGGAATGCATCGGCCAGCATCGGGATGTCGTCGCCGCGCTCGCGCAGCGACGGCAGCGGGATCGGAAACACGTTGATCCGGTGAAACAGGTCGGGCCGCAGCTTGCCGTCCGCCATCGCGGCTTCCGGATCGCGGTTGGTCGCCGCGACGATGCGCACGTCGATGTCGATCTCGCGCATCGAGCCGAGCCGCGTGAGGCGCCCCGTCTCGAGCACGCGCAGCAGCTTGACCTGCGATTCCAGCGGCATCTCGGTGATCTCGTCGAGCAACAGCGTGCCGCCGTCCGCGCGTTCGAAGAAGCCCTTGTGCTGGCGCTCCGCGCCTGTGAAGCTGCCGCGGTCGTGGCCGAACATCTCGCTCTCGACGAGGTTCGCGGCGATCGCACCGCAATTCACCGCGAGGAACGGGCCACGGCGGCGCAGGCTCAGGTCGTGCACCGTCTGCGCGGCCAGCTCCTTGCCGGTGCCCGATTCGCCCGTCAGCAGCACCGACGCCTCGGTGCGCGCGACCCGGCCGATTGCGTCGTAGACAACCTGCATTGCGGGCGAACTGCCGAGCATGCGGCCGAAGCGACCGAGGCGCTGCAACTCCGAGCGCAGCTCGGCGATTTCCTCGTGCAGCGCCGTGGTGCGCGGCACGCGCGCGAAGATGCTGTTCAGCCGCTGCATGTTCAGCGGCTTCACCAGGTAGTCGGTCGCGCCGCGCCGCAACGCGTCGATCGCGGTTTCGAGGCTGGCGTGACCGGTTGTCAACACCATTTCGCAGTGCGAATGCTTCGGCAATGCATCGAACAGGTCCATCCCGTTGCCGTCCGGCAGAACGAGATCGCACAGCACGAGATCGGGGGGATGCGTGGCGACGAGCGTGCGCGCTTCTTCCAGCGTCGCGGCCGTATCGCATGAGAGCTGCTGCATGCGCGCGAGCGCCGCGAGCATCGTCCGCGTATCGGCGTCGTCTTCGACGATCAGGACGTAGGGCATCGTGCCTCCTTGTGAAGCGGCCCGGCACGCGTGTCTGCCGGGACCGCGGCGGATCACGGTGGATCGCTGCGAGGTCCGGCCACCGGTCGCTCGACGATACGGCACGATCGATGCGCTCGTACCGACTGGCTGTCCTCCCGTGAAAAGCAGTCCCTGTCAGTATAGAAGAGCGATGTCGCGCACACGCCGATCATCGAATAAATCTATCCGCGCCAGCCACCTGCATTGCCAGATTCAATGCGGCGCGATCGGTAAGAATGCCATCGCTTTCGAACGGATCATGCGGCGTGAAGTCGTCCTGATCACCTCTTTTGCACACTTCATCGATCTATGCGGTCAAACTTTCCGGCCTGACTTTTCGCATGTCGAAAACGGTTGATGACGATACGCCGCGGTTCGATGGCTTTCGTTCGCGTCAGACCCCGCCGATTCACTTGTCGCTCACCGAGCGCACGGTGCGGCTCGTCAGTCAGTCGGCCCCCGAACGACTGCCGCCGTCGCGCGCTTTCGAGATCGCTTCGACGAGCTTCAGTTCGTCGTCGATCGACAGCGTCGTGTCGGTCACTTCTCCGCCGAACGGTGCGAGCGCCGCGCTCAGCGCGTAGATGTCGAGTTGCGTCGCGGTCAGCCCCATCGACACGGTGCCCGGGCGCGCCTTGCGCGCGACGCGGTCGATCAGCGCGTCGTCCACCGGCCGCTCGCGCCATGCATCGAGCGACGATTCGATGTGCTCGACCACGCTGTCGAGCAGCGATCCGGATGACACGCGCCCGGGATCGACCGAATGCGTGCGCAACTGTCCGTCGGTCGTGCACTCGACGATCACGACGCCCGACAGCGCGACGACATGCCGGTCGCGCAACGCCCCGGGTTCGGCGAGCGCACGATGGGCATCAGCGAGATCTGGATAGGACAATGCAATCAGCGTATTCATCCACCACTCCGTAAAATCATGGCCACCGATTCCGGACGCGCCGCGCTCAATGCGGCAGCCCGAACGCGGCCTTCAGGCTCGCGACGATCATCTGCATCGCGATCGCCGCGAGGATCATCCCCATCAGGCGCTGGGTCACCGCCGTCACGCGCGGTGACAGGTAATGGCCGATCAGCGGCGCGGACAGTAACGAAACGGCCAGCAACACGAGAAACGCGACGAGCCCGAGCGCGAACGCGAGTTCCTGCCCGGTCGAGAACGCGCTGTGCCCGAGCACGATCATCGTCGCGATCGTGCCGGGGCCGACGAGCAGCGGGATCGTCAGCGGATAGATCGCGACGCTCTCGGTGGCCGCCGGGTCGGCGCCTTCGTCGTCGCCCGGCGAATGCTGGCGGCTCGGCGCACCGTGCAGCATCGACAGCGCGATCAGCAGCACCAGCAGCCCGCCCGCGAGGCGGAAATCGTCGATCGTCAGGCCGAACACGTGCAGGATCGCGCCACCCGCGACGGCCGACACGATGCAACCGACCGTCACGCCGATCGCGGCCGTCAGCGCGACCTTGCGGCGCACGCCATCCGCCGCACCTTCGGTCAGCGACAGGAACACCGGGATGTTCGCGATCGGGTTCATGATCGCGAACAGCGCCGCGAACACCTTGATCGAAAAGGTCAGGTCGAAGGCCACAGGGTCACTCCCGTCTCACGTGTCGATGTGCGTGTCGATTTGCGCGTCGATGTGCGTGTCGAATCGCGTGTCGAATCGCGTGTCGAATCGCGTGTCGAATCGCGTGTCGAATCGCGCACAGGTTCCGCTTCGTTTCCGGTGCACTTCGCACGCCATGCTGCTACGATCGACGCACCGCGTTCACGCACGACGGAGGGCCCCGAACGATGCAAGCCACCGACACCTTCATGGATCACGAGATTCGCGTCGACGCGACGCGCAACGCAAACGGCGCGTGGGTTGCGCAGGTGCGGATCTTCCGCGACGGCGCGCCGGTCGACCTGCCCGCGCCCGAGCTCGTCACACCCGAATGGCTCACGTGCGACGAAGCGCTGCGCGGCGGCATCGACCAGGGCCGCGTGATCGTCAAGACGCGCGACCGGTAACGTCGCGCGGTTCATCGGCGCGTCGCCGGCCGGCGTCATACCGCGCGTTTCACGCATCGAAATCGAGATCGCCGATCAGGATCTCGCGGTCGCGCTGGGTCCGCGTGCTGAAGTCGACCGGCAATGCCATCTGCCAGCGTTCGATCGTGACCGGCAGCGCCGCGAGATAGCGGTCGAAGCGGCTGCGGTCAGGCTCGGCCAGCAACGCATCGATCGCATCGTCGCGCCACACGAGCCGCGCGTTCAGCCGGTTCGGCAGCCCGACCGTCGACGTGAGGCCGATCACGTCCACGCAGGTCGGGCTCCCCTGCCCGTCGTGCGGCACGACGTTCACGCGCACTTCACCAGGCTGATACAGGCAGAGCACGCGCGCCGCGATGCGTGGCGCAAACTCGGTTTCGAAACGTGCACGGACTTCGGGACTCATCTCGCCTCCAGGATCGAATCATGTCGTCACGCCGCTGTTACGCGGCGGGTACGCGTCTGTCACGCGGCTGCAATCTGCCGCTCGAATGCCGCTTCCGCCTTCAGGCTGTCGAGATCGCGGCCGATCGTCACGACCGCGAGCCGCGTGTCGCCGCGCCAGTACGCGATCGAGCAGTCGTGCGCGCCGAGGTCGCCGTCGATCTCGACACGATCCCATTGCTCCGCATGCCCGACATAGTTGATCGTCAGGTCGTAATGCTGGCTCCAGAAGAACGGCACCGCATCGAACGGGCGCTGCTGGCCGAGCATGTTGCGCGCCGCGGCGATGCCCTGCCGCTCGGCAACGACCCAGTGCTCGACGCGAATGCGCTCGCCCGTCAGCGGATCGGGCCAGCGCGCGATGTCGCCGGCCGCGTAGATGCCGGGCACACTCGTCTGAAGGAAGCGGTCGACCGTCACGCCGCGCTCGACGGCCAGCCCCGCGTCCTGCGCGAGCGCCACGTTCGGATGCACGCCGATGCCGACCACCACGACATCGGCCGGCAGCACGTCGCCGGTCGACAGTGTCACGCTGTCCGGCGTGATCCGCACCGGCGTCGCGCCGAGATGGAACACGACGCCGTGCGACTCGTGCAGTGCCTTGATCGTGTCGCCGAGCGCCTCGCCGAGCACGTGCGCCATCGGATGTGCATCGGGCGCGACGACCTGCACGTCGAGCCCGCGCGTGCGCAGCGCAGCGGCCGCCTCGAGCCCGATGAAGCTCGCGCCGACCACGACACAGCGGTGTGCCGTCTTCAGCTTGCCGATCAGCGCGTCGCAATCGGCGCGCGAGCGCAGCACGCACACGTGCGGAAGATCCGCGCCGGGCACGGTCAGCCGGTTAGGCTCGGCGCCCGTTGCCAGCAGCAGCGCGCCGTACCCGACGCGGCTGCCGTCGGCCAGTTCGACCGCCTGTTGCGCGGGATCGAGCCGCGCGACACGCGTGCCGCACCGCACGTCGATCCGATGGTCGGTGTAGAACGACGGCGCGCGCAGCGGCAGCCAGTCGGCGTCGGCCGTGCCGGCGAGATAGTCTTTCGACAGGTTCGGCCGGTCGTACGGCGGATCGGCATCCGCGGTGAGCAGTGTGACGGGGTGCGGATAGCCCGCCTGCCGCAGCGTCACGGCGGCCGCGATCGCGGCGGCGCCGCCGCCGACGATCACCACCGACGCGGGCAGTCCGGCCGCATCCAGCGTGGGCGGCGCGGCAGCTGGTCGCGCATCGAGCACGACGGCGCGGCCGTCGCGGCGTTCGACGCGCCAGCACGGCAGGCCGTCTAGCGCCGGTGCGCGCAGCAGTTCGCCCGTGCGCAGGCAGAACGCTGCGTGATGCCACGGACAGTGGATCGTGTCGCCCTCCAGCAGGCCGTCGGCCAATGGCGCGCCGTAGTGCGGGCACTGCGCGCCCACGGCAAACAGTTCGTCGGCGCGGCGCACGAGCAGCACTGCTGCGTCGCCGACGTGGCCCTCGATCATCGCGCCGTCGGCGAGATCGTCGAGCGCGACGCCTTGCGTGAGATCGGGGCGTGAAGACGAGGAATCGCTTCCGGACATGACGTCGCTCCCGCAGAGTCAGGTAACGATCCCATTATCGGCGTCCCCCATGAAAAGAACAGGTACAGACGCCCCCGCAGCGCACGCAAACACCGACTGTAGCTTGTACGCGAGCCATGACGGGCGTAGAACGTCATCAACGTTGCGGCGCAACACACCCGTTGCATGCGGGGCACGTCGCGCATCCTGAGCAATCCGCATACCGCCCCTTCACCCTGTCACCAGGAGTGCTACCCGATGGCCACCATCCTGTGCGTGCTCTACCCCGATCCCGTCGACGGCTATCCGCCGCGCTACGTGCGCGATGCGATTCCGGTCATCACGCACTACGCGGACGGGCAAACCGCGCCGACGCCGGCCGGCCCGCCCGGCTTCCGGCCCGGCGAACTCGTCGGCTCGGTGTCCGGCGCGCTCGGGTTGCGCGGCTATCTGGAAGCGCACGGCCACACGCTGATCGTCACGAGCGACAAGGACGGCCCCGATTCCGAATTCGAGCGCCGGCTGCCCGAAGCGGACGTGGTGATCTCGCAGCCGTTCTGGCCCGCGTACCTGACGGCCGAGCGGATCGCCCGCGCGCCGAAGCTCAAGCTCGCGCTGACGGCCGGCATCGGTTCCGATCACGTCGATCTCGACGCCGCCGCGCGCGCCCATGTCACCGTCGCCGAAGTCACCGGCTCGAACAGCATCAGCGTGGCCGAGCACGTCGTGATGACGACGCTCGCGCTGGTGCGCAACTACCTGCCGTCGCATGCGATCGCGCAGCAGGGCGGCTGGAACATCGCCGATTGCGTGTCGCGCAGCTACGACGTCGAAGGCATGCATTTCGGCACGGTCGGCGCGGGGCGCATCGGGCTCGCCGTGCTGCGCCGGCTGAAGCCGTTCGGCCTGCAGCTGCACTACACGCAGCGCCACCGGCTCGACGCATCGGTCGAGCAGGAACTCGCGCTCACCTATCACGCCGATGCCGCGTCGCTCGCGAGCGCCGTCGACATCGTCAACCTGCAGATCCCGCTGTACCCGTCGACCGAGCACCTGTTCGACGCGGCGATGATCGCGCGCATGAAGCGCGGCGCGTACCTGATCAACACCGCGCGCGCGAAGCTGGTCGATCGCGACGCGGTCGTGAATGCCGTCACGTCCGGGCATCTCGCGGGTTACGGCGGCGACGTGTGGTTCCCCCAGCCGGCGCCGGCCGATCACCCGTGGCGCGCGATGCCGTTCAACGGGATGACACCGCACATCTCCGGCACGTCGCTGTCCGCACAGGCACGCTATGCGGCCGGCACGCTGGAGATCCTGCAATGCTGGTTCGAAGGCAAGCCGATCCGCAATGAATACCTGATCGTCGACGGCGGCACGCTCGCGGGAACGGGCGCGCAGTCGTACCGGCTGACGTGACGCCCGGCGCCGCGCACGATACGCGGCGGCACGGTCAGTCGAGGCAGTATGCGGCAAGCTTGCCGACCGTGATCACCGCCTGCTCGATCTCCGGCGACCACGGGCTGCTGTAGTTCAGACGGATGAAGTTCCGGAAACTGTCCGCGATCGAGAACATGTAGCCCGGCCCGATCGTGATGCCCTGCTCCAGCGCGAGCTGGTACAGCCGCATCGCATCGACCTGCGCGGGCAACTCGATCCACAGCACATAGCCGCCCGCCGGGCTCGAGATGCGCGTGCCTTCCGGGAAGAACCGCGACACCATCGTGCGCATCAGGTTCGCCTGCTGCGCATACGCCTTGCGAATCCGCCGCAGATGATGCTCGTAGCCGTCGCGTTCGAGAAACTCCGCGATCGCGAGCTGCGGCAACGACGGCGTCGCGAGCGTGTTCAGGAACTTCAGCTTCTCGACCTGCTCGCGATAGCGGCCCGGCAGCGCCCAGCCGATCCGGTACGCGGCCGTCAGGCTCTTCGAGAACGACGAGCAATGCAGCACGATGTCGTGGCGGTCGAACGACTTCAGCGTGCTGGGATGCATGTTGCCGAAGTACAGTTCGTTGTACACACCGTTCTCGATAACCGGCAGGTCGGCTTTCGCGGCGAACGCCACCAGTTCGCGCTTGCGCTCGTCGGGCATCTGGAAGCCGAGCGGGTTCTGGAAGTTCGGCATCACCATGCACGCGGCGATCGGCTGCGACTTCGCAATCGCGGCCAGCGCCGCGATGTCGATCCCGTATTCCGGGTGCGTCGCCACCTCGATCGCCTTCATCCCCATCCGCTCGATCGCATGCAGCATCGCGTAGAACGTCGGCGATTCCACCGCGACCGTGTCGCCCGGCTTCGCGACGGCCTGCAGGCACAGATTGATCGCCTCCGTCGCGCCGACCGTCACGATGATCTCGTTCGGGTCCACCGACATCCCGTTTTCCAGGTAACGGCGTGCGATCTGCCGGATCAGCCGCGGATGTCCGGGCGGCAGCCCGTCCGTCACGCCCCACAGCGACTTGTCGCGGCCGGCCGCATACGCGTAGCGGTTCAGCTTCTCGAACGGGAACAGGCTCGGGTCCGGATACGGCGAGCCGAGCGGCACCGCGTCGTCGGTGCCGATCGAGCGCAGCGTCGACAGCACGAGCCGGCTCACGTCGACCGACGACGAGATCGCGATCGGCTTCGACGGCCGCAGCTCGCGCACCGGCGCATTGCGGTCGTCGCGCCGCAGGTTCACGAAATAGCCGGACTGCGGGCGACTCTCCAGCAGCCCGCGGCTTTCCAGCAGCAGATACGCGTGCAGCACGGTCGTGATGCTGATCCGGTGCTGCTGGCTCGCCTGCCGCACCGACGGCACACGATCGCCGTGTCGATATACGCCTTGCCGGATGAGTCTCTCTATGTCGTTTGCAAATTTCTCGTAGAGCTTCATCCGCCTCGCCCCGCCAGCGGTGAACCGGCCTGCGATGCATGGGCGGCGTGGCCGCGCCGGTGCACGAAGCCGGATAGCCGTGCCCGGGTGCGGGTGTCCCGGTGCGAACCTCGTCCGTTATCGAAATTGAAGGCGGATAGCAATGCGAATCTCATCTAGACAAGGTTCGGCATCCTACTGCGTCATTTCGACGAATGTAAGTGACAGTTTGGCGGGGAAACGTGAATTCCGGCCGGCGGGGTGAACAGATTCGGACGCGACAACGAAGGTCCCCGCGCGATCGCGCGAGGCCGTTCTCCGGGCGCCATCCCGGCGCGCGTCGTCGCGGCTTGCCGCCAGCCGCGGGCGGCAGTCACGCGAAGCCCGGTCATGCGCGGGCCCCGCTTGAACTCAAGCGTCGTCGACGTTGTCCGCGTAGTGGTCGATCGCGACCTTGCACTCGTCGAACACCACCGTCAGCAGCGCGATGTCGTTCGACTCGACCCACTTGCGGATCTGCAGGAATTGCCCGGTGCCGAGATCGGCGAGGCGGGCCGGATCGTCGGTCGTCACGTCGACGGCCGCGATCGCGCGGTTGCCGGTGCCGGGCAGCGGCGACAGCGTCGCCGCGATGTCGAAGCGCCGGTACGATTGATCGATGCGCATGTCGTGCTCCTGATGCGGTTCGAAGATAGCGCGCTCAATCGAGCGTCTGGCGGAAAACCTTGCCGCCGAATCCCGTCACGACGTTGTCGACCGAGAACGGCGTGTCCTCCTTCGCTTCGAGGATGACCGCGACGCTGCCGGGCACGAGGCGTGCCGCAATCGTCTCGACGAACGTGCCGTCGAGCAGCACGTTGCCGGCCGCTTGCGCGAGAATGCCGGCCCCCGCGCCGGCCGCCATGCCGGTAACCACGCCGAGCGGCCCGGCGAGCAGGCCGAGCAAGCCGCCTGCGATCGCGCCGATCACGCCGCCCTTGAACGGCCGCGATTCGGCATCGAGCACCGCGAGCTTGCCGTTGGCGTCCTTCTCGACGACGACGCCGTTCTCGATGTGGAATCCCTCATGCTTGTCCGACAGCGCCTCGAAATCGTTCGCGGCCTGGCGGGCCGTGTCGACGCTGCCGAACACGGCGACGATCAGTTGCTTGGTCATTCGACACCTCGCTCGGTTGGATGATCGGTTTGGTCAGTTGCAGCCGCCGCGCCGCATGCGGCACGCCGGGGTTCGCTTCAGATGCCGGTGGCCGCAACACGTGCGCGCGCCGCATCGGCATACGCGTGCGCAGCCGCCCGCTGCAGCCCGGCGACGGACGGCGCGCGCGTGTGTGCCGGATCGGCATCGTACGCGTCGCGCGCCAGCCGGTAGGCGTCCGACGCCTCGTGCTGCCGTGCGATCGCATGTTTCGTTTCGACGGAACGCGTGCTCATCCCGCACCCTCCTTGCAGAGACATCGAAAATGCATGCGGCTTGCCGCCCGCCCCTCACCTGCGCGCATGTACATCGTCCTCGACATCGTCGACGTCCGCCGGAAAGCGATGCTGGCCGAAACTCAGGATCAGCACACCCACCGCGAGCAGCACGATCCCGAACGTCGTCATCAGCATCCGCTCGGGGCTGTCGGTCGCACCGCGCAGGATCAGGTCGCGCGCCAGCGACGTCATTGCAATGAACAGCGGAAACCGCACCGGCAGCCGGCCGAGCCGCAGGTAGCGCACGTCCATCGCGAGCACTTCCAGATAGAGGAACATCAGCAGCAGGTCGGTCAGCGACACTTCGCCCGCGAGCACGACCTTCCACGCTTCCTGCGTCATCGCGAACGCGGTCGCGAGACCGATCACGATCAGCCCGGCCAGTTCGGCCGCGTGAAGGAAATGGCCGAAGCGGCGGCGAATGCGCTCGGCCGGCGAGCAGGAAACGGTGGTCGTATTCAAGGTGACAGTCGCGGTGATGAAGCTTGAACGGCGCCGGGCGGCGGAAACGTCGCGTCGCGCGCGGCGGCAGGGCCGGAATCGGTATCGTGCGCGTCCGGCACATCCGATACGCCCGACGCATGCGGGCCGGCCGCGCCGATCGCCTGCTCGACGGCGGACAGCGTCCGCCGGCAGCACACGTGGAACGCGACGCCCGCATCGGTGCAGGCCACATCGTCGTGCTCGCGGCACAGCAGCAGGCGACAGCCGAGATACCGTTCGAGGCAGTCGATCCGTTCGCTCACCTGCGCTTCGTCGAGCTGCAATTCGGACGCCGCGCCGGCCAGGCCGCCATGCTCGACCACCGCGACATATACACGCATCGCTTCCAGCAGGTTCATGATGACGCTCCTCGTCGGCGGGCGCAGCGGGACCTAATCTACTGCACGCGGCACGCCCGCTCAAGAGCACAGCGCCGCGCGCGCCAGGAGTACAGCTGCGCGGGCGCCGCCCAAAATCCGGCCCTGTTTGACGCATTCGCATGACAGTTCGGCGATACGGGTTCCAAAGCCCCGCCGAAGCTGCTAGATTGCTTGCTCGACGACGTTACGCGGTGCGGGCAGGTCACGCGCCGTGCGGCCGGCCGCCACCGCCGCGGCCCGTTGCGCGAGGTCCGCGCAACGTCCTTCATCCGCATGACACAAAGAGAACAGTCGCATGACACAGTTCAACCGTTCGCCTGCGTGCGCCACGGCACTTCCGTCCCGACATGACTGACCGGCAGCCCACGATGCAGACACCTCCCCCGCTCTCCCAGGCCGTTCACAGCACGATCACGCGCAGCGCGATCTTCCTCGTGGCCACGATCAATCCTGGCGCCGATCACGCCGACACGATCCGTTCATGGTGCGGCGACATCGCCGCACTCGTGCGCTCGGTCGGCAAGCGCGTGCCGGGCGGCAACCTCACCTGCGTGTGCGGCTTCGGCGCCGACGCATGGAATGCGCTGTTCGGCGACCCGCGCCCCGCCGCGCTGCATCCGTTCCGCGAATTCGGCGCGGGGCAGCGCGTCGCGGTCGCGACGCCGGGCGACATCCTGCTGCACATTCGCGCGGAAGCGATGGACCTGTGCTTCGAACTCGCGACGCAATTGCTCGGCGCGCTCGGCGATGCCGTCACGGTGGTCGACGAGGTGCACGGCTTCCGCAATTTCGACCAGCGCGCGATGATCGGCTTCGTCGACGGCACCGAGAACCCGGAAGGCCGCGAGGCGGTCGACTTCACGGTGATCGGCGACGAAGACGCGGAATTCACGGGCGGCAGCTACGTGATCGTGCAGAAGTACCTGCACGACATGGCCGGCTGGAACGCGCTCGCGGTCGAAACGCAGGAGCGCATCATCGGCCGCACCAAGTTGTCCGACATCGAACTCGCACCGGACGTGAAGCCGTCGTGCTCGCACAGCTCGCTGACCACGCTCGACGAGAACGGCCAGGAAGTGAAGATCCTGCGCGACAACATGCCGTTCGGGCGCCCGGGTTCAGGCGAATTCGGCACCTATTTCATCGGCTACGCGCGCTCGCCGGCGCCGATCGAGCAGATGCTCGAGAACATGTTCGTCGGCCGCCCGCCCGGCAACTACGACCGCCTGCTCGACTACAGCCGCGCGGTCACGGGCTCGCTGTTCTTCGTGCCGTCCGCCGACCTGCTCGAAGCGCTCGCCGATCGCGCGGCGCCGGCCGCCGGCGCCGCGCAGCCGGAAGCCTCGCCGTCCGCGCCGCATCGTGACGGTTCGCTGAAAATCGGCTCGCTGAAAGGCGTGCCGTCGTAACGCAAGGGGCCAACGGCAGTCCGGCGCGCAACCGCGCGCCGGGCTTGTCCGGAACGGCCGCGGTTCAGTCGGCCGGCGCGCTCGCGCGGCGCTGCGCAACAACCCCTTCCGCCGTGCCACCGCGTATGGGCCGCTACGCGCGCAGGCTTGCATTCCCTGCACGCCGCCCGCGCGAATCAACCCACCAGGATATAGAGCCAGTTCTTCGGCAGCGCCCCGCCCGGGCCGTTGCTGCATGCCAGCAGCCGTTCGCCGGATTGGGGGTGCGTGATGCCGGTACGGAATGTCTCGATGGCCTTGCGCTCCAGACGGTCGAACGCGTTCCCGACCAGGTTGTGCGCTTCGAGATAGATCGGGGCCATCAGTTTGAAGTCAGGCTTGGTGGCGCGATGTTTCGCCAGCCGGGTGTACAGGTCGCTGGTGATGCCGATATAGAACTTGCTGTACTCCGGCTTTGCGGCAAACGCGTTCAACACCTGCCGCAAATGCCCGATGACATCCTCGTGATTGATGACGCCCGTCTTCAGCATGTATTTGTCTTCGGGCGAGACGAGTTGTAATGCCATGAACGACCTCCACTTGTTGTGAAGCTTCAATAGGCTGCGTCTATGATTCATCCGGGCCCGGCACCGACGACCGCCCACCCCCTGCTGGCAGAAACCCGGCTGGATGAATGTTCGTAAGAATGCACGACTCGCGACAGGACGTCGACCGGAATTGATTCCGCACAGCGTCGAACGCGGCCCGAGCGACGATGCCACCGGCACGCCCCCTGTATCGCGGCAATCCAGTCGCGGCATTCCGCACTCGCCCACACTCGCGCCGCGCGAATTGCATAACAGTTGCGCCACCGCACGGTGTCGTTTCGATTTGTGCTGCAGTGGTGTCGATCGAGCCTGCTAATATGCATTTTCATCCGCGATCGGCAGGCCTGGCATCACGCACAGCCCCTCAGCCGATCGGCCCGCCATGAAGTGTTTCCGCTGACGTGAGGCAATCCAAATCCATGAATAACCTGCACCGCGAACTCGCCCCGATCTCGTCTTCCGCCTGGGAGCAAATCGAGGAAGAAGTGGCACGCACGTTCAAACGATCGGTGGCCGGCCGCCGCGTGGTCGATGTCGACGGCCCCGAAGGCCCCGAGTTGTCGGCCGTCGGCACCGGGCACCTGGTCGCAGTCGACGCGCCGCGCGAGCACGTGAATGCGCGGCTGCGCGAAGTGCGCACGATCGTCGAGCTGACGGTGCCGTTCGAGCTGAGCCGCGATGCGATCGACAGCGTCGAGCGTGGCGCGCGCGACGCCGACTGGCAACCGGCGAAGGACGCCGCGCAGCGGCTCGCGTTCGCCGAAGACAACGCGATTTTCGACGGCTACAAGGCAGCAGGCATCGTCGGCATCCGCGAAGGCACGTCGAACCGCAAGCTCACGCTGCCGGCGGACGTCGGCGCGTATCCCGACGCGATCAGCGACGCGCTCGAGGCGCTGCGGCTGGCCGGCGTGGACGGCCCGTACTCGGTGGTGCTCGGGTCGGATGCATACACGGCGCTCAGCGAAGCGCGCGACCAGGGCTATCCGGTCCTCGGCCATATCAAGCGGATCGTCAGCGGCGAGATCATCTGGGCGCCGGCGATCAGCGGCGGCTGCGTGCTGTCCACGCGCGGCGGCGATTATGAGTTGCATCTCGGGGAAGACGTATCGATCGGCTACACGAGCCATACCGACAAGGTCGTCCGCCTGTACCTGCGCGAAACGTTCACGTTCCTGATGCTGACGAGCGAAGCATCGGTGGCCGTGGCGCCGCAGGGCAGCACGGCGGCCTGACCGCGGTTGCCTGCGCGCGATGCCCGCCCGGCGTCGCGCGCGACCAGCCGCACCGCCGGCCGCATGTTCGTCGCCGACCGAACCCACTTTGCATGGAGTGTGTGATGAGCGAGTCGAATGAGGCATTGCAGGCGCTGCAGACGTCGGTCGACCACCTGAAGAAGGCGGTCGACGCGAACGCGGGCAGCCAGGCCGGCGACACCGCCGTGCTGTTCACCGTCATGTCGCTGGTCCTGGCCGAGTTGCCGCCCGACACGCGCAACCTGATCGAGGATTCGTTCTCCGTCTGGGCCAATGGCCTGCCGGATGCGGCACTGTCAACGGACGTGAAACAGATCGCCCGGCAACGGCTCGCGATGACACTCCCGGACTGACCGCGGCACGCCACGGTTGCGCCGTGTCCGGCCCGGACCGTGCAACCCGCCCGCTCCTTCAGCCGCCACACACGCATCGTCTGCGGTGCGTGCGTGGTCGCATTTGGCCGGTCGACGCACGTCCCTCCTGCGGCGCTTCCATCGCGCCCGACCACCCGCAGTACCCTCCACCTACCGGCGACCGGCACCCTGCGCGCCCATGTCGCACCGCGCCCCGTTTGCGTGGCACTTCCTCCTCTTTCCTGTCACCGCACGTTACGCGTGCCGCGCACGCCCGTGCCGCCGCGTACCTGCCCGTCTGTACTCCTTGCCACCCGTTCGCACCCGCATCCGAGGGTGCAATTCACGGCCGGGCCGGCGCGGAACTGTGTCTTGGATGGCGTCCGCCGATTCGCTATTTTGAACGCAGTCGAAGCGATGCCGTGGGCTCCTCCCGGCACGCACGCTTGCCGTCCTGACCGCGACCTTGCACGACGCCGGCGCGCGCTGCGCGACAGCCCGGTCGCGGCCCGCGCGCCACCGCGCCGCCGTGCCACATGACGTGCGTTCGCGGTCGGGATGCGCAAGCGCCGCACCGCATCGGGACTTCACCCTTCGACCCACTTTCACCGACAGGAGCCAGACCACCATGCCCGCACTTTGCGATATCTGCCACGCCCGGCCGGCCGTCGCGCGCGCAACCGTGATGCAGGACGGCGAGCGCAAGACGATCTCGATCTGCGATTACCACTTCCGTCAGCTGATGCGGCATCAGAGCATGCTGAACCCGTTCGATTCGCTGCTCGGCGGTGGCGGCTCGTCGTCGCTGTTCGGCGGGCTCGGCGACGAATCGCCGCTCGCCGCCGAGGTTCCGCGCGAATCGGTCGACCCGACCGACGCGTTCAGCGAGCAGACGCTGGAGCTGCTGCAGCGCGCGGCCGAGAAGGCGCACGAGCTGCGTCGCAGCGAGCTCGATTCCGAACACCTGCTTTACGCGCTCGCGGACACCGACGTGTGCGCCGCGCTGCTGAAGGAACTGAAGCTGTCACCGCAGGACATCAAGTCGTATATCGACGAGCACGCGCACACCGGCACGGCCGCCGCCGATGCGCCGCTCGACAAGCTGTCGATCTCGCCGCGCGTGAAAAAAGCCGTGCAGTATGCGTTCCAGGCGTCGCGCGATCTCGGCCACTCGTACATCGGCCCCGAGCACCTGCTGATCGGGCTCGCGTCGGTGCCGGACAGCGTCGCCGGCACGCTGCTGAAGAAATACGGCGTGACGCCCGAGGCATTGCGCCAGAAAGTCGTGAAGGTGGTCGGCAAAGGTGCCGAGGACGGCCGCGTCGATGCACCGACCGGCACGCCGAACCTCGACAAGTTCGGCCGCGACCTCACCGCGATCGCGCGCCAGGGCAAGCTCGACCCGGTGCTCGGCCGCGCGCAGGAAATCGAGAGCACGATCGAGGTGCTCGCGCGCCGCAAGAAGAACAACCCGGTGCTGATCGGCGAGCCGGGTGTCGGCAAGACGGCGATCGTCGAAGGGCTCGCGCAGCGGATCGTCAACGGCGACGTGCCCGAGGTGCTGCGCGGCAAGCGGCTCGTCGAAGTCAACATCAACTCGATGGTGGCCGGCGCGAAGTATCGCGGCGAGTTCGAGGAACGCGCGAAGCAGCTGATCGACGAAGTGACTGCGAAGCAGGACGAACTGATCCTGTTCATCGACGAGCTGCACACGATCGTCGGCGCGGGCCAGGGCGGCGGCGAAGGCGGCCTCGACATCGCGAACGTACTGAAGCCCGCGCTCGCGCGCGGCGAGCTGAGCCTGATCGGCGCGACGACGCTCAACGAATACCAGAAGTACATCGAGAAGGACGCCGCGCTCGAACGGCGCTTCCAGCCGGTGTTCGTGCCGGAGCCGAGCGTCGAGCAGACGATCGTGATCCTGCGCGGGCTGCGTGACAGCCTCGAGGCGCATCACCAGGTGACGTTCGCCGACGACGCGTTCGTCGCGGCCGCGGAATTCGCCGACCGCTACATCACGTCGCGCTTCCTGCCCGACAAGGCGATCGACCTGATCGATCAGGCCGCCGCGCGCGTGCGGATCGGCGCGACGTCGCGCCCGGTCGACATCCAGGAAGGCGAAGCGCAGATCGCGCAACTGAAGCGCGAGCAGGACTACGCGACCTCGCGCAAGCGCTTCGACGAAGCGAAGCAGTTCGAGGAGCAGATCAATGCGAAGCAGAAGGCCGTCGACGAGATGATGGAGGCGTGGCAGCGCAAGACGGGTTCCGAGACGCTCGAGGTGACGGTCGAATCGGTGGCCGAGGTCGTGTCGCGGCTGACCGGCATCCCCGTGTCCGAACTCACGCAGGAAGAGCGCCAGAAGCTGCTGAAGATGGAAGAGCAACTGCGCGAGCGCGTGGTCGGCCAGAGCGACGCGGTGGTGGCCGTCAGCGATGCCGTGCGGCTGTCGCGCGCGGGGCTCGGCCAGACGAACCGGCCGATCGCGACGTTCCTGTTCCTCGGGCCGACGGGCGTCGGCAAGACCGAGCTCGCGAAGGCGCTCGCCGAAACCGTGTTCGGCGACGAGCAGGCGATCATCCGGATCGACATGTCCGAGTACATGGAGCGGCACGCGGTCGCGCGGCTGATCGGCGCGCCGCCCGGCTACGTCGGCTACGAAGAAGGCGGCCAGCTCACCGAGCGCGTGCGGCGGCGCCCGTACAGCGTGATCCTGCTCGACGAGATCGAGAAGGCGCACCCGGACGTCTACAACGTGCTGCTGCAGGTGTTCGACGACGGCCGCCTGACCGACGGCAAGGGCCGCGTGGTCGACTTCAGCAACACGATCATCATCGCGACGAGCAACCTCGGCGCCGCGATCATCATGGACAACCTCACGCAACCGGAGGCCGCGCGCAAGACCGACAAGGCGATCCGCGAGGAACTGATGCAGGTGCTGAAGGGCCATTTCCGCCCCGAATTCCTGAACCGGATCGACGAGGTGATCGTCTTCCATGCGCTGTCGAAGGAGAACATCCGCGCGATCGTCCAGATCCAGCTCGACCGCGTGGTCCGCACGGCCGCCGCGCAGGACATCACGCTCGTGATGGGCGATTCGCTCGTCGAGCACCTGACCGAAGCGGGCTACCAGCCTGAGTTCGGCGCGCGCGAGCTGAAACGCCAGATTCGCCAGACCATCGAGACGCGGCTGGCGAAGGAGATCCTTGCCGACCGGCTGCAGTCGGGCGATCGATGCGAAGTCGACTACGACAAGGCCAGCGACGAAGTGAAGTTCAACAAGCTCGCGGCACCTGAAGCGAAGGAGGCGAAGGACACGAAGCAGGACGCCGGCGGCAACGCGAAACCGAACGGCAAGACAGCCAAGGCCGCCGGCGACGCGAAGGCCGCCGACGCTCCCGCTAACGCACCCGCCGACGCGCCGCCGCGCGCGCCGGCCGCGAAGCCGTCCGGCAAGAAGTCGTCCGGCGCAAAGAAGGACGCGCACTAAAAAAACGCGTGCCCTGCAATCCGGGGCATGCATGACCGGCTCCGTCCAACGGACGGAGCCGCCCCACGCCGCGACATGGCGCAACCGAGCCGCCCGCACCGGGTCCGGCAATTGGAGATTCACATGACAAATCGACGCGAAGTGCCAGGCATCAGGAAGTACGACGGGCCCGCCGGCGGTTGGGGCGCGCTTCGCGCGACAGCCGACGCGGTGCGCACCCAGATGGAAACCATCGAGGCGCCGATCGTGCTGATGCGGACCAACCAGCCCGACGGCTTCGACTGCCCCGGCTGCGCGTGGCCCGACAAGGAACACAAGTCGACGTTCCAGTTCTGCGAGAACGGCGCCAAGGCCGTCACGTGGGAAGCGACGACCAAGCGCGTGACGCCCGAGTTCTTCGCGGCGAACACCGTGTCGTCGCTGCTGCGCATGTCGGACTACGAACTGGAGAACATGGGCCGGCTCACGCATCCGCTCGTCTACGATCGCGCGACCGACACGTTCCGCGAGATCACATGGGACGACGCGTTCGCGCGCATCGGCGAAGTGCTGCGCGCGCTGCCGCCCGAGCAGGTCGAGTTCTATACGTCGGGCCGCGCATCGAACGAAGCCGCGTACCTGTACCAGCTGTTCGCGCGCGAGCTCGGCACCAACAACTTCCCCGACTGCTCGAACATGTGCCACGAGCCGACCAGCGTCGGCCTGCCGCAGTCGATCGGCATCGGCAAGGGCACCGTGTCGCTGGAGGATTTCGACAAGTGCGAGCTGATCATCTCGATCGGCCACAACCCCGGCACGAACCACCCGCGGATGATGGGCACGCTGCACGAGTGCTCGCGGCGCAACGTGCCGATCATCGTGTTCAACCCGCTGCGCGAGCGCGCGCTCGAACGCTTCGCGGATCCGCAGGACATGATCGAGATGGCGTCGTTCGGCTCGACGCGGATCGCATCGACGTACTATCAGGTCGACGCCGGTGGTGACGCGGCCGCGCTGAAGGGCATCATGAAGGCACTGCTGCAGCTCGAAGCCGAACGCGGCAACGTGCTCGACCGCGACTTCATCGCGCAGCATACCGACGGCTTCGATGCGTTCTCGGCCGACCTGGAAGCCACGTCGTGGAACGACATCGAGCGCGCGAGCGGGCTCAGCCAGGCACAGCTCGAACAGGTCGCGCTCGCCTACGCGAAGTCGAACGCGACGATCATCACGTACGGGATGGGCGTCACGCAGCACAACAAGGGCACGGCAACCGTGCGCCTGATCGCCGACCTGCTGCTGATGCGCGGCAACATCGGCAAGCCCGGCGCCGGCGTCTGCCCGCTGCGCGGCCATTCGAACGTGCAGGGCAACCGTACGGTCGGCATCACCGAGAAACCGTCGGCCGAGTTCCTGAAGAAGATCGAGGACGTGTGCGGCTTCACGCCGCCCGCGCATCACGGGCACGACGCGGTGCAGGCGATGCAGGCCATGATCGACGGTACCGCGAAGGCGCTGCTGTGCCTCGGCGGCAACTTCGCGGTCGCGCTGCCCGATCCGGAACAGTCGTTCCCGGCGATGGCGAAGCTCGACCTGAGCGTGCATCTCGGCACGAAGCTGAACCGCTCGCACCTGCTGGTCGGCAAGGAAACCTTCATCCTGCCCGTGCTCGGCCGCACCGAACTCGACATGCAGGCGACCGGCCGGCAATCGATCACCGTCGAGGATTCGATGTCGATGGTCCATGCGTCGGCCGGCAAGCTCAAGCCGGCGTCGGACCAGCTGCGCTCGGAGCCCGCGATCGTCGCGGGGATCGCGCATGCGACGCTGCCGGCGAGCAAGGTCGCGTGGCTCGACCTGATCGCCGACTACGACCGCATCCGCGACCTGATCGACCGCACGGTGTCCGGCTTCGAGGCGTTCAACGAGCGCATCCGCACGCCGGGCGGCTTCCGCCTGCCGCTGCCGCCCACCGAGCGCGTGTGGCCGACGCCGACCGGCAAGGCGATGTTCTCGGTCTACAAGGGCGTGAAGGAAGATGCCGACGTGCTCGGCGGCGAGCAGGTGCTGCGGCTGATCACGCTGCGCAGCCACGACCAGTACAACACGACGATCTACGGGCTCGACGATCGTTATCGCGGCGTGTTCGGGCGGCGCGACGTGCTGTTCATGAACCCGGCCGATCTCACGAAGTACGGGCTCGAACACGGCGACCTCGTCGACATCGAGACGATCACCGCATCGGGCCGCACGCTTCGTCTCGAGAAGATCACCGCGATCGAGTACGACATCGCACCGGGTTCGGTCGGCGCGTACTACCCGGAAGCGAACGTGCTCGTGCCGCTCGACTACATCGACAAGGAAAGCGGTACGCCGTCGTACAAGTCGGTGCCGGTGCATGTCGCGCGGTCAGCGGTAGTCTGATCCAGCGGCGGGCGCGCGCGGGCGCGGCTCGATGTACCCCGCGCGCCTGCCGCCGGCGCGCGACGCCGCGCCGCGTGCGGCGCGGCCACGTCCGCACGCGACGTGGCCGGCTGTCGCCTATTGCGCCTGACGCTCGTCGTTCGTATTCCTTACCTTGCCGAGCAACAGAACGACCAGCAGTGCCGTCACGGCTGCCGCAGCCGCCAGCGCGAACAGCTGAAACCCGAACGCACTCTCGTACGCGCGCAGCAGCGCCGCGCGCGCCGTCTCGGGCACGCCGGCCATCGCGTTGCTCAGATCGCTCATGGCGAGCCGGTTCGCGACCTCCACGAGACGGCCGCCGGGCGCGAGTCCCGGCACGCCGTCGCGCGCGGACGCCGCCAGCGCCGTGCCGATCCGCGCCGACAGCATCACGCTCACCGCCGCGAGCGCCAGCCCGTCTCCCGCCAGACGCACCGCGTTGAAGATGCCGGCCGCCATGCCGGCCCGCTCCTTCGGCACCACGCTCACCGCGAGACCATCCATCAGCCCCCAGGGCAGGCCGATCCCCGTACCGATCACCAGCATCGCGAGCAGCCGGCCGTCATGGGCGCGGTCATGGATGCTGACACCGAGCCACGCCAGGCCGGCCGCCGCGATGACGAGCCCGATCCCGGACAGCACGCCGACGTTGATCCAGCGAGCGAGCTGCCCGGCCAGGAACGGCACCACCAGCAGCGGCGCCGACAGCGCAATCATCATCCGGCCGGCCTCCAGCGCGCCGTGGCCCTCCATGCCGATGAACCGCGCAGGCAACACGATGAGCAGGACGACGTAGGTATAGGCCGGCGCCACCGCCAGCACCTGCACGCCGACGAAGCGCACGTTCGCGAACAGCGACAGGTCGAGCAGCGGCTTGTCGCGCCGCCGTTCGACGAACACGAACGTGCCCAGCAGCACGACGGCGCCCGCGAGCGCGGACAGGACCGATGCATCGCCCCAGCCCTTCTCCGGCACGAGCACGATGCCGTAGGTGAACACCGCGAGGCCGGCAGTGAAGGTGAGCGCGCCGGGCCAGTCCAGGCCCGTGGCATCGGGATCGCGCGATTCGCTCGCGAACAGCGCGACCATGACCGACACCAGCGCGGCGATCGCCGCCGGCAGCAGGAATACCCATTGCCAGCCCACGCTGTCGATCAGCACGCCGGCCACGAACGGCCCGAACGCCGCGCCCGCGCCGAAGGTCGTGCCGATCAGGCTGAACACGCGCGTGCGGGCATGGCCGTCGAACGCCTGGGTGAGCGCCGCCATCGCGCTGGCGAACGCCGCCGCCGCGCCCAGCCCCTGGATCAGCCGCAGGATGTCGAGCCACAGCACCGACGGCATGAACGGAATGGCCGCCGTGACCAGCGCAAACACCAGCATGCCGCCCAGCCAGCTCCGCTTGCGTCCGTAGGTATCCGCCAGGCTCCCCGCCGCCGGCGTGGCACTGCCGTAGGTGACGAGGTACGCGTTGATGATCCAGGTCAGCTCGGCCGTGCTGCCGCCCAGCGCATGATTGATCGACGGGACGGCAACCGCGGGGCCGGCGATGCTCAACGGAATGACCGCCGCCGTCAGGCAGCCGGTCAGGATCAACGGCACGCGGCGGGTGGCGACATGCGTCGCGGCGGCCGTCGTGGCGGGGGTGGTCGTGGTCGTCATCGGACGCGCTCCTGCAAGTCACGGGGACCATCCGCGCCCGCCCGGCATCAGGAATCGCGCGGCGGCGGTGGCGTGATGGCGCTGGCGATTGATTCTATCGAGGAACCAGTCGCCGATAATCCGCGATCATTTCAGGACTAAGATGACGGATCTGTCATGAATCGGAGTATCGAATGGACAGCCTCAACGGCATGACCGTCTTCGTGCAGGTGGCCGACACGCGCAGCTTTGCGACGGCCGGGCGCCAGCTCGGCATTTCGGCGTCGGCGGTCAGCAAGGCCATCGCGCGGCTGGAGGAAAAGCTCGGCGTCCGGCTGTTCCAGCGCAGCACCCGAAGCGTCAGCGTGACGGCGGAAGGCGCGCTGTTCCTCGATCGCTGCCGCCGGATCCTCGCCGAAGTCACCGCCGCGGAGAACGAGCTGGCCAGTACGCACGCGAGCCCGCAAGGGCGCCTGCGCGTCAGCCTGCCGCTCGTCAGCGGACTGATGCTGCCCGTGCTGTCCGCCTTCGCCGAACGCCATCCGCAAATCGAACTCGACCTGGATTTCAGCGACCGTCTGGTGGACGTGGTCGACGAGGGTTTTGACGCGGTGGTGCGGACCGGCGAGCTGAGCGATTCCCGGCTGCAGAGCCGGCGCCTGGGCGCGAGCCGCTTCCTGTGTGTCGGCTCGCCCGGGTATTTCCGGCGGCATGCGCCCCCTGCCGCGCCGGAGGAACTCGCGCAGCACGCGTGCCTGCTGCACCGCTTCCCGACCACCGGCCTGCTGGAGAAATGGCCGTTGCACCGGCAGCCCGGCGATCCCGGCTTCCTGCCGCCGGCCAGCATGACCAGCAACCATGTCGAGACCCTGCTGCACATGGCCATCGACGGTCACGGGATCGCGTGCCTGCCGGATTTCGCCGTGCAGCGCGCCATCGACGACGGCACGCTGACGACGGTGCTCGACGCATGGACGAACGCGTCGAGCACGTTCTGGGTGTTGTGGCCGTCCAATCGTCAACTGCTGCCCAGGGTACGGGCATTCGTCGACTTCATGGCCGGACACCTGTTTCCCGCGACGTCGTGACCGCAGCGAACGTCCGGCCGGGTGCGGGCCGAACGCCTCGTCCGGTTATTTCGCCGCGACCGCCTGGATCTCGACCAGCAGCGACGGCACGACCAGGCCGCTGACTATCACGACGGTCGACGCGCTTGCGTGGCCGCCCAGCCGCCGCTCGCGCACCGTGCGATAGAGCGGCACCAGATCGGGACGGGTCAGGAAACCGTCCACCTTGACCAGATCCGACGCCGCCATGCCCGCATCGGCCAGCACGGCGAACAGGTTGTCCCAGGCGATTTCCATCTGCCGCTCCGGGTCTTCCGGCACGCTGCCGTCGGGCGCGATCCCGACCTGGCCGGAGATATGCAGCCAGCGCGCCTCGACCGGTGCCGAGACGCCATGACTGTAACGGGACAACGGCACGGCGACGCCGGCCGGTTGATGCAGTTGAAGGGGCATGCTCCTGCTCCGCGATCGATTTGTCGGGCTCGCGTCGGCCGGGTACCGGCGTCGGCGGACAGAGGTGCGATCCGGTCGTGTGTGGCAGTACGCGCGGCTGAATCGATGCGTATCCCGCGCGTCCGGCCGGACCGGCCGATGCACTCTACTCCATCGGCGGTTTCCCCATCTCGTCACGATCGACCGGCGCATTGCCTTCCGGAGCGGGAGCAGGAGCAGGAGCAGGAGCGGGAGCGGGAGCGGGAGCGGGAGCGGGAGCGGGAGCGGGAGCCGGAGCCCCGGAGTCAGAGTCAGAGTCAGAGTCAGAGTCAGAGCCGGTGCCGGTGCCGGTGCCAGAGTCAGAGCCGGTGCCGCGACGCTGCGACCACACGGAATGCCGACCTCCGCCATGCCCGCGCCCTCGACAGCGCAGCGCAAGAGACGCCACCGTGGCCGCCTCGCGCGCGTCGGGGCATGCCCCGCTCAGCGCACCGCCGTCGGCGGCATCGTCGCGCCCGTCTGCCGGCGCCGATACGCGCTGTCGCGCTTCGCGAGCCAGTAGTACAGCGGCGACGTCAGCGCGAGCCCCACGAGCCACGACAGGTCCGCGCCGCCGAGATGCGCGGGAATCGGGCCCGCATACATCGGCGTGTTCATGAACGGAATCTGCACGAGGATGCCGATCGCATACGCGAGCAGCGCCTGCGGGTTGAAGCGGCCGTAGATCCCGCCATCGACCATGAAGATCGACTTGATGTCGTACTTGCCCTTGTGGATCACGTAGAAGTCGATCAGGTTGATCGCGGTCCACGGCACCAGCACGACGAGCAGCGCGAGCACGAGATCGACGAGGTTGCCGACGAAGTTCGTCGACGCGCCGATCGCCGCGTAACAGCATCCAACGAAGATCACGACCGACACCACCGCACGCGCCTTCGCGGTCGGAATCCACTTGTACGCGAAGGTCTGCACCGACGTGATCACCGCGAGCACCGCGCCGTACAGGTTCAGCGCGTTGTGGCTGATCACGCTCAGCAGGAACAGCACGAGCATCAGCGGGCCGAGCGGGCCCGTCGCCTGCTTGACGGCATCCATCGTGTCCGCGCCGGCCGGCACCGCGAGCACCGCGACCGCGCCGAAGATGAACGCGAGCGTCGAGCCGATCGTGCAGCCGAGATAGGTCGCCCAGAAGGTCGACGCCACACCGACGTTTTCCGGCAGATAGCGCGAATAGTCCGACACGTACGGCGCGAACGCGATCTGCCACAACGCCGACAGCGACACCGTCGCGAGCCAGCCCGCGAAGCTGAAGCCGCCGCGCGTCAGGAAATCGTCGGTCGTCACGTGCGTCAGGATCATCCAGAAGCCGACCACGATCCCGATGCCGAGCACCCACGTGCCGATCCGGTTCAGGATGTGGATGAACCGGTAGCCGACGATGCCGATCAGCCCCGAACCCACCGCGCCGATCACGATGCCGACGGGCACCGGCACCGACGACGCGATGCCGTGCACCGACTTGCCGGCGAGCACGATGTTCGACGCGAAGAAGCCGACGTACATCACGGCCGCGATCACCGTGACGAGCAGCGCGCCCCACGAACCGAACTGCGCGCGGCTCTGGATCATCTGCGGAATGCCCATCTGCGGCCCCTGCGCGGAATGCAGCGCCATCAGCACGCCGCCGACCGCCTGGCCGACGACGATCGCGACGATGCCCCACATCAGGTTCAGGTGGAACATCTGCACGCCGAGCGCGCCGGTCACGATCGGCAGCGGCGCGATGTTGCCGCCGAACCAGAGCGTGAACAGGTCGCGCACCTTGCCGTGGCGCTCCGCGGGCGGCACGTAGCCGATCGTGTGTTTCTCTATCATCGGGGACGCATTGCGGTCCACGTTCGTCATGGTGATGTCTCCTGTCCTGCGCGGCGATGCGCGCGTGCCGTGTCAGCCGGCGCGCGTCGGGGTGCGCGCCTGCAATCGGGTCCGGATACGCGAACGACGACGCACCGCGTGCACGGGCGGCGGTGTCGCACGAAGCGGACGATGCGCTTGGCGGGGACGGATGATCTATCCCGCCGGCGCATGCGCGGCCGCGTCGTGAACTTCGTGATCCAGGTTGGAGACGATGGTGCGCCACGTGCCTCGCGGCCGGAAAATACTAAAAATATTTCCGGGACATACGAAAAAGCTCTGCAGCGGAAATTCCGGCACCGGGGCCTTTCAGGTAAGGTGCTACGCACAACCATGGACAGATTGCGCCCGCGGCGGCACGCCGGGGCCGTGCATCAGAGGTGCGTGTGGCTCACTACACTTTGCGGCAACTGAAATACTTCGTGACGACGGTGGAATCCGGCAGCGTGGCCGAGGCATCGCGCCAGCTCTTCATCGCGCAGCCGTCGATCTCCAGCGCGATCAAGGGGCTGGAAGAAAGCTTCGGCGTGAAGCTGTTCATCCGCCATCACGCGCAGGGCGTGTCGCTGACGCCGAGCGGCACGCGCTTCTACCGGAAAGCGCAGGAGCTGCTGCGCATCTCGCACGAATTCGAACAGAACGCGCTCGCCGACAACGACGTGATCACCGGGCAGATCGACATCGGCTGCTTCGAGACGGTCGCGCCGCTCTACCTGCCGCAACTGATCGCGGGCTTTCGCGAGCGCTACCCCGGCGTAAACATCCGGCTGCGCGACGGCGACCAGCAGGAACTCGTGCAGGGCCTGACGTCCGGCACGTTCGATCTCGCGCTCATGTACGACCACGACCTCGACGGCACGATCGAGACCGAGCCGCTGATGCCGCCGCAGCAACCGTACGTGCTGCTGCCGGAGAACCACCGGTTCGCGGGCCAGGCGCACGTGTCGTTGCGCGACCTCTGCGTCGAGCCGATGATCCTGCTCGACGTGCAGCCGAGCCGCACGTATTTCGTCAGCCTCTTTCACGAACTCGGGCTGACGCCGAACATCGTGTTCGGGTCGCCTTCGATCGAGATGGTGCGCGGGATGGTCGGCCAGGGATTCGGCTTCTCGCTGCTCGTCACGCGCCCGCATTCCGAATACACGTACGACGGCCAGCGGGTCGTGACGATTGGCCTCAGCGAAACGGTGAGCCCGTCGGGGCTCGTGAGCGCGCGGTTGAAGCGCGGTCAACTCACGAAGCAGGCGCAGTCGTTCGTCGATTTCTGCCGCGAGCGGCTCGCGCAGATCGTCGCGGAAACGGCGCGATAAAAAGCGCAAACACGCACGCACCGCGCAAGGCAGTGCGTGCGTGTCGGCGGTGACGGTTTCAGGCGGCCGACGAAAGATGCGCGGCCAGCCGGCCCAGCATCGCGTCGCAGCCGTGCAGCTGGTCGAGCGTGACGAACTCGTCGGGCTTGTGCCCCTGGTCCATGCTGCCGGGCCCGCACACCACGGTCGGAATGCCGGCCTGCCCGAACAGCCCGCCCTCGGTGCCGAATGCAACCGTGCCGAATGCGTCGGAACCACTCAGCATCGCGAGCAGGCGCGCGGCTTCGCTGTCCGGTGCGGTGGCCAGCCCCGGATACGCGCCCAGCGACTGCAATCGAATGTCGGTATCGGGCTGCACCGCACGCATCTTCGGCAACAGTTCGGATTCCGCATAGTCCTGCAGCTTCCTCGGCACGTCGTGCGCATCGAAATCCGGCAGCGCGCGCACCTCGAAATCGAACTCGCATTCGGCCGGCACGATGTTCAGCGCACGGCCGCCCTTGATCAGCCCGGTCTGCACGGTCGAGAACGGCGGATCGAAACGGCCGTCGTGCCGTTCGGGCCGCGCGAGCGCCGCGCCGATCTCGCCGAGCCGGCCGATCAGCTTCGCCGCATAGTCGATCGCGTTGACGCCCGACGGCGCGTACGCCGAGTGGCACGCGGCCCCCTTCACGTGGCAGCGCATCGCGAGCTTGCCCTTGTGACCGAGCACCGGCTTCAGTTCGGTCGGCTCACCGATCAGGCACAGGCGCGGCCGGTGCTCGCGCGCGGCCAGTGCGTCGAGCATCGGCCGCACGCCGAGGCAGCCGACTTCCTCGTCGTACGAGAACGCGAGATGCACGGGCACGCTCAGCGGCCGGGCGACGAACGCCGGCACGGCCGCGAGCACCGACGCGATGAAGCCCTTCATGTCGGCCGTGCCGCGGCCGTACAGGCGGCCGTCGCGCTCGGTCAGCCGGAACGGCTCGACCGTCCACGCCTGCCCGTCGACCGGCACCACGTCGGTATGGCCCGACAGCGCGATGCCGCCGCGATCGCGCGGCCCGATCGTCGCGTACAGGCTCGCTTTCGTCTGTTCCGCGTTGTAGAAGAGTTCGCTCTCGACGCCGAACCCCGCGAGATAGTCGCGGATGAAACCGATCATCTCGAGATTCGAATCGCGGCTCACCGTCGCGAAACCGATCAGCCGTTCGAGCAACGCGCGGCTCGACGTGTCATTCATCGCCGGGCACTCCGTAGCTCGGCGCGGCGGTCGGGTTCAGCGCGCGCGTCTGGTAGTCCTGCATCTGCGGCCGATACGCACGCCACAGCGCATCGAGTTGTCCGATCGGATCGGCATCGGCCCAGTCGACGCGCAGGTCGACAATCGGCCAGGTCACGTCGCCGGCCACCTTCAGCGCGGCCGAATGCACCGGCCCCGCCTCGCCGCCGGCCGCCATCGCCGCATGCATCGCGGACAGCAGGCGATCGGCGAGCAGGCCGGGCGCCTGTTCGAAGGCGCGCGCCATCGCGTCGATCACGGCCGGCGAAGCCAGCAGGTTGCCGGCCGCCACGCACTGTTCGCCACGCACCGCGTGATGCGTGCCGAGCGCTTCCTTGCCGGTGAAGCACGCCGTCTGCCCCTGCCCGTCGATCACCGTGACCTGCCGGTACTGGCTCCAGCCGTTCGCGCTGAGCGCGCGGTCGAGCGCCGCGGCGGGCGCGAGCTGCTCGTGCTCGATCAGGTCGAGGATCTGCGGGCCGAGCGCCGGCAGCGTGATGTTCTGCGTCGCGACGGCACCGACGCCCGCGCGCACCCACGGGCAGCGCGCGCCCACCGCGATGCTCGACGAGCTGATCGCGATGCCGAGCTGGCCCGTCTCCGGGCAACGCCCGACGATGGAGAAAGTCATATCGCCTCCTACGCGCGGTTCGGCTGCCAGTTGTCCGGGATCACGGCGATCACGTCGATTTCCATCAGCCACTGCGGCTGGCCGAGCGCGGAGACGACGAGCCCCGTCGAGATCGGATATACGCCCTTCAGCCACTTGCCGACTTCCTGGTACACGGGCTCGCGATAACGCGGGTCGATCAGGTAGGTCGTCGTCTTCACGATGTGCGTGAGGTCGCTGCCGGCTTCTTCGAGCAACTGAGTGACGTTCTTCATTGCCTGCTCGGCCTGTGCGCGCGCGTCGCCGAGGCCGATCAGGTTGCCGTCGAAATCGGTGCCGACCTGGCCGCGCACATAGACGGTGTTGCCGGCCCGCACGGCCTGGCACAGGTCGTTGTCGAGCGTCTGGTTCGGGTAGGTATCCTTCGTGTTGAACATGCGGATACGGGTATGGGTGGGTTGGCTCATCGAAATCCTTTGGTCGTCAATGGTCGCGCCGCCGCACCGGATGCGAACGCGGTGCAGCAGGCAGGCAGCATGGGTCCGGTCAGTTCACCGCGTCGGCAAGCGGCTGCGCGTCGGCGTGCGACGCGGCGCCGCCCTGCTCCGGGCGCGATCCCGAGCGGCGCTGCGACGCGTCGTGGTATTCGAGGTAGGTGCGCTGCGTCGCGATGTGATCGGCGATGTGCCGCGCGTCGTGCCACACGCCCCAGATGAAGCTGGAGCCGCGCCGCGACAGCCACGGCAGCCCGAGGAAATAGATGCCCGGCTCCTTCGATACGCCGCGCTGGTGCTGCGGCTTGCCGTTCTCGGCAAACGCGTCGACCTTCAGCCAGCCGTAGTCGACCGCATAGCCCGTCGCCCAGACGATCGACGTGACACCCGCGCCGGCGAGGTCGAGCGCGAGGATCGGGTGCGCGACGCAGTCGGGGTTCGGCAGGA
The DNA here is from genome assembly GCF_011605345.1 of Burkholderia sp. D-99. Taxonomy (GTDB): domain Bacteria; phylum Pseudomonadota; class Gammaproteobacteria; order Burkholderiales; family Burkholderiaceae; genus Burkholderia. The sequence continues at coordinate 467,376 of NZ_JAAOXM010000005.1, read as the reverse complement.
TGCGGCGGGCTTCGGGTTCTTCCGGCAGGTCGAGGCCGTTGCGCGCCGCGTAGGCGTCGGCCGCGTCGAGCAGCGACAGGTAGTTCTCGTCGCCGCGTGCGAGATTGATCGCGAGATCGCGTTCGAATGTGGCCACGCCGCCGTCGAACGACTTCGTCAGCCCGACGAGCGTCACGCCCTGGTTCGCGAGCTTGCGGAAATCGACCGTATGGCCGCCGCGCGCGCCGCTCACCGCGATCGTCACGTGTTCGCGGCCGGGCGTCGCGACTTCCTTGTCCCATTCGCCGAGCACGCCGAGCCACCAGCAGAAGTCGCGGCCGCGATACGCGCGCGGCGGGCGATCGTGCGGGCCGACCGACAGGTAGACTTGCCGGCCCGCGCGCTGCAGCTCGTCGGCGATCTGCACGCCTGACGAACCCGCGCCGACCACCAGCACCGCGCCGTCCGGGAGCTGGCCCGGGTTGCGATAGTCGGCGGAATGGAGCTGCACGAGACGCGCGTCGTCCGGCGCGATCGGCGGAATCACCGGGCGCTGGAACGGCCCCGTCGCGACGACCACGCGGTTCGCCTCGATCGTGCCGTCGGACGTCTCGACGACGAAACCCGGCTTGCCCGTATTGCGCACGACCCGCTTCACCTCGACGCCGGTGCGGATCGGCGCGTCGAACTTGCGCGCATACGCTTCGAAGTAGTCGGCGACCTGGTCTTTCGACGCGAACGCGTCGGGATCGAGGCCGTCGAATTCGAGCCCCGGGAAGCGGTCGTGCCACGCGGGGCCGTTCGCGACCAGCGAATCCCAGCGCCCCGTGCGCCAGCGTTCGGCGATGCGGCTGCGCTCCAGTACGAGATGCGGCACGCCCAGCTTGCCCAGATGCTCGCTCATGGCGACGCCGGCCTGACCGGCGCCGACGACGAGCGTATCGATTGAGGTTGTTTCGACTGCCACGGCTGTCTCCTTCTGAAGTGCGGCTCAGTGCGACGTGCGTGCTGTCGCGTGAGCTGGAATGGAGACATTCTGCTGACACCCCGCCGGTGGCGAAATGATGATTTTTGTTGGTGTTGATGAGCAAAAAGCTGGGGGGCGCGGGCGGCGAGCATCACGGGACGACGCGCCCGTGTTGCACCGGCGCCCGCGCAGATGGCGGGCGTCGGCTTCGACCGGTCGCGCCGGCTACGCGTGGGCCCATGGGCCGGCGCCCTGCCGATACTCGATCACGCCGCCGTTGATCCGCACCCGCAGGTTGCCGTCCGGCAACGGCACCCAGTTCTGCATGTCGAGGCTCAGCATCAGCGCGGCGAAGAAATCACGCAGTTGTTGCGACTGGCTGGCCTGCCAGAGATCGATGCGCCCGAGGCAGGTACGCAGGTCGCCGCTCTGCTGCATGATCGTCTCGACCTGCCCGGCCACGTTCGCCGACGGGTCGTACACCTGCGTGCCGTCGGCGCTGACGATCGACAGATGGATCGCGCGCACCGACGCCGGCTGGCCCGGCACCTGCTCGACGAGCGCGATGCAGCTCGTCATCGCGCCGAAATCGATTTCCGTCGCATCTCCCCAGATGCGCTCGCCAACCGCCAGCGGCGCGGGACCTTGTACGTTCTGAATGTCGTAGGGCATGGGCTCCTCACTTGACTCGATGGGACTGCCGGTGACGGGGCCGCAACGTGTCCGGGAAAACGGACACGCGTCGGTCCCGCCGCTCACATCCCGCATCGAGCCTGACGGCCCCGCGGGTCGTGTCGATGGATTCCTCGTCGCTGCGCGCGCGGTCGCGCGCTACGGGCCCTTCTTGTCCAGCAGCGCCTGATACTTCTGCAGGCTCTCGTCGATCTTGTCGAGCGCGACGCTCGCGGCCTCCCCTTCGATCGCCTCCGCGGCACCCGCGACGATCGCCGCGGTCGCGACGAACAGGTCCGTCAACAGCAGGCCCACCGCATCCATCGCCATCCCACCCACGTTCTCGTCGATGGTCTTCTGCGCCAGATCCTTCATCAGCACGCTCTTGCCCGCGATCGCCAGCGACGTCGTCGCCTCGAAGTAGTTGGCCGCCGCCTGCGCAACCATGCCACCCGCCTGCGTGATCATCATGTTCGGGCCGACGGCGATCTGCGTCGTCGCGTAGGACGCAGCCTCCGCGTTGATCGCCTGCACGGTCTGCAGCGCCGGGCCGCCGGCCCCGGCCGGATCGGCGACCTGGTTCGGTGCCTTCAGCGCATCGGTGAGCCTGCGCAGCCGGTTGACCGGCCACGCGCGCGCGCCGGCCTTCGACGCCACGACGTGCGGCGCGACCTCGGCGGGCGTCGTGGCGTCGGCCGGCGTGGTTGCGCCTGCTGCTGCGGACGCGCCATCGTGCGGCGCCTGCGGCGCACCGTCGCCGCGTCCACCCAAAAGGCCTTTCATGTTCATGGTTCAGGTATCCCGAGAGTCGACTAATGCGTGGAACCCGTCTGCGGCCCGGCCGCCGGGGCTTGCGCCGCGCCGCCCGATGCCGGCTTCGGCGACGCTTCGACGGACAGGATCATGGCCACCGCCTTCGACACGACGGCGTTCGAAATCTGGTTCAGCGCCGCCTGCTGCTGCGTCATGTTCTGCGCCGAGATGCCGACGGCCTGGCTGAACATCTGGTAAAGCGTGCCCAGCGCCTGGGCCGGGGATCCCGCGACGACGTTGACATTGGTCTGCGTCACCGCGTCGGTAACCTGCTCATTGACTTTGTCTGCCACGAGGCCTCCTCGGATCTCGGCTCCGGCATGCGATTGAAGGAACGGCGGGCCGGCAGGCCATCGACGCCGCGCATGCCGTTAGGAACGCTGCATGCCCGCGTTCGTGAACGCGCTCATGCGAGTTCCTCGCGCAATTTCTTGCGCAGCAGCTCGACACGCTTTCTGGCCAGCGGCTCGTTGATCCCGAGCGTCGCCGCGATGTGCAGATAGGGCCGGTCCTCCTCGAACTTCAGCGTGAACAGCATCTGCTGCTGCGACGGGAGCGTGGACAGCACCTGCTCGAGACGCAGCAGCTGTTGCCGGAGCAGCAGTTGCTGCTCCACCGACGGCGCGTGGCCGGCCAGCTCGGCCGTGTGATCGTCGTCCCAGCCCGGGTCGAATTCGAGCATGCCGCTTTCGCGCAGGCGACGGCGCGCGCCATCGAGGAACGCGTGGTTCAGCGCCAGAAAGAGAAAGCCGGCCAGGTTCCGGACGCGCTCGGGCGAACGTTGCAGGTAAATGTGGACCTTGAGCGCGGTATCGGAGAGCAGTTCGTCGGCACGGTGAATATCGCCCTTGCACAACAGGCGCGCGCGGCGCCGCAATTTCGCCTGCATTTCCCGCCACGTGTGATCTAGCTGCTGCGCCGGTGACTCAGGCGTCGAAACAGCGTGCTGGTTCGAGGTTGTCATCCCGTGCCTTCCTTTTTCATGGAAAACACAGAATCGATTCGATGCCGAGAATGGCGCTGTTACCCGCGTAACACCGTTATCAAGATAATCGGCCTCTGTAAATTTTCTTGATTATTATTAACGGAAACTTTAATTCCCTCGCCTCTCCTCATCCGTCGATTCGGGCGCGCCGTCGAGCGTGAAGAATGGCATTTCGATGAAAAATAGCGACTGCCGCCGCGATGCGCTTACGCCGGCACGCTGCTGTCGATGTCGGTCGACCAAATGTCCCTGGCGCCGAAGCAAAGCCATATCGGGACCACTTTCCCATTATCTGGTTATTTCCATCATTCATTTTTCACGCAATGCCAAAGGCAACGTTTTTCGCTAGGTGGCCGCATCGTCAAACAACCTTGCACGGAAAACATGCCTGCCCTCGTCAACGGTCGAACGCTGTGCAATATACCGATACTCGCCGATCTTCCGGAAAGCCTGCTCGCTCACATCGAGCGGCATCTCTCGCCCTGGCCCGAACACGGCAATCGGCTGCTGTTCTTCAAGGGCGATCCGGGCGATTTCGTCGCCTTCGTGCACTGCGGCCGCGTCTACAAGACGCTGCACGAACCCGGCGGACGCGAACTCATTCTCGGCCACTCGTTGCCGGGCGAACTCATCGGCGAAAACACGCTGGTTCGCGCCCACCGGCGCAGCTTCACCGCGCAGCTGAGCCCGGACTGCCGCGTGTCGCTGCTGCATCGCCAGTACTTCGCGCCGCTGCTGGCCAATGCGGATTTCATGGAGCGCATCCACGAGCAGCTGTGCCGGCACGTCCACCAGTTGAGCGACTTCATCGAATCGGCGTGCCTGTACCGGCTCGAAGCAAGGCTCGCGCGCCATCTGCTGAACCGCATGCAAGGGAACGATGTCGAGGTGCGGCTACCGGAGAACCAGAGCATCCTCGCCGCGATGCTCAACGTCAGCCGGCCGCGATTGAACAGCAGCCTGCAGAAGATGCAGCGCGACGGCCTGATCCGGCTTCACGAGCACGGCGTGACGATCGAGAAACCGGAGCAGCTCCGGACCATCGTCAACGCCAATTGACGCGCCAGGCGCGTGCGCCGCGACGCGCCGTGGCGGCAGGAGGTCGCGCGCGCCGGGTTGCGCGGCGCGCGGCGAAGGTCAGCCGCGCCAGTGGCCGATGGCGTTCATCAACTGCGCGACGGCGGTCAGTTGCGACGCAAAGTTGTCGTTCGCCGAGCGCGCCGCGGCGGCCACCGCCACCGGCGAGCCGGCGTAGAGCTGCATGATGCCGACGGTCGTGGCGGCGAGGTTGGACATCGCCTGGTTCGCCTGCATCTGCACCGCGTTGTGAAGCAGGATCGCAGACGCATGGCTGTTCGACTGCATGAGCGTGCCCAAGGCCACGGCGGGCGCCTCGCCCACCACCTTGACGTTGGCTTGCGTGACCGCATCGGTCACCGCGGCGGAAACCTGTTCCGGCATGTCGTTGCTCCTGGTTTGCCCGCCGCTGCGATGCAGTCACGGCGAACGCATGAATGGGTCGGTCGGCGACGTGCGCCGGGCGGCAGCATCGGTGCGCGCGAGCGCTCGCCGTCGCGGGCGTCGGCATGACGACAGGCGCCGGGCGGCAGCCACGGGGATCGGGGCCGCCGCCCGGCGTCGACGCCGGGTTACGCGTCAGACAAGCGCCTTGCCGAGCGCGAGCACATCGGCCAGCACGGACAGCACGCCGTTCGAGCCGATTTCCGTCGCGGCGGCGCCGGCGCTCGCCGGCCCGAGCGTGTAGAGCTGCATCGTGCCCACGTTCGTCGAGGTCGGCAGCTGTACCGCGGCCTGCGACTGCTGCTGCACGGCGTTCTCGAACAGCACGCTGAGCGAATGGCTCTGGGCCTGGTACAGCGAGCCCGTCGCCATCGCGGGCGCTTCGCCCACCACCTTGACGTTGGTCTGCGTGACGGCGTCGGTGATCGCGGCATTGACCGCGCACGTCTTGCAGTTGCAGGGGTCTTTCGGATCCTTCGTGTCCGTCGGGTCGGTTGTATCATTTGCCATCGTATTTCTCCTGGTTTGCGAACGGGCGCCGCATCGAATCGGCTCTACCCGTTCTGTCGTTTGCTCCGGAACACCGCGCGGCACCGCTGTTCAGGCGCCGGCGGCCGTGCTGCGGATCGGCGGCGCGGCGGCGGCATCGGCGGCCCGTGCCGCTTGCGCCGCCGCTCAACCACGGCGTTGCGACCGCGCCTTACGGGCGCATCGCCTTCCCGATCGCGATCACGTCGGCCAGAATGGAGATGATCCCGTTCGCGCCGATTTCCGTAGCGGCCGCTCCCGCGCTTTCCGGCCCGATCGTGTAGAGCTGCATCGTCCCCACGTTCGTCGACGTCTGCGACTGGATCGCGGCCTGCGACTGCTGCTGCACCGCGTTCTCGAACAGGATGCTGAGCGAATGGCTCTGGGCCTGGTACAGCGAGCCCATCGCCATTGCCGGCGCCTCGGCGACCACCTTGACGTTGACCTGCGTGACGGCATCGGTAATCGCAGGATTGACCTGGCACACCTGACACGTATCACCCATTTTTTGCTCCTTGATTCACGTAGTTGAGAGGTCGCACATCGAGGCCGGCCGGTTTTGCGTTCAGCTGCCGGACCTCAGCCGCCTGACTTCAACCGCATGCCCCGTGTGCTACTCCATGGACGCTGGCCCGGGGGTATCGTGAACAGAAGTGGTGGCGGTGGCGGTAGCGGCCGGTTCGTGCAGTTCGGCCGGACGGGCGTCGATGCGTTGCAGCCGCTCGTCTATCGCGTCGAACCGCACGGCGAGCCGTTCTGCGAGCGAATCGACGTGCTGCCGGAAGCAGGCGTCGATTTCCTGCCGGATGAGGCCCGTCAGCTGTTCGCCGATCATCGCCAGCGCCTCGCGGGTGCTGTCCTGGAGGTCGGCCGCGCCGGATGCCTGTGCGTCACCCGGCGGCTCGTGCGCGTCGAGTACGCCGGACACCTTTTGCTGTTCCGACGCCAGCATGCCGAGGGTCGTCTCGTTCTGCGCGTCGATCGTCTGCAGGATGCCGCGCATCTTCTCGTACGCCTTCTGCTGGTTGAGCTGCAGAAAATGCTTGACCTGCTCGCGGGCCTCCTGGCGGGTTTTCAAGCGCGGCAATGGCGGGTTCGCGGCGCTCGCCTGCGTGGCCGTGCCGGCGGCCGGCGCCGGCTCGGTTCCGTGACGACTCGGCAGCCGCTCGAGCAGCGCCCGTTCCTCACCCGGCTCGAGGGGCCGTCCCAATCGCTTCTCCGCGAACTGCCGCAGCAAGGGGTCGAGTGCGTCGTTGCTCATGGCTCACGCCTCCTCGATGGCCGCCCGCGGCGCCGGTGCGTGCGGTTCGGGTGCGGATGGACGCAGCGCCGGGGCGCCTCGGCCTGCGTACTGCAATGGATATCGCATGGTGTTCTCCGGGAAATGGACAGGCGGCGGCCCTGCCGGAAATTTCGGCAGGACCGCTGCAGGGACGAACCGTGCGAGGGGTCTGTGAAGTCGGTCTTCGCCGTGCGTCGCGCCTACGCCGGCGGGTTCACGTTACGGAAACGCGGGCCGTAAAACACCGGCGTCGGCCGGCATCTCGTCGTTGTAGAGCACCCAGCCATAGGTACCGGCCGGGTTGCCGAATACCGCATCGAGTGTGTAGAACAGTGCGCCCTGCTTGTCGTTCATCAGGTTCGGCGATTTGGCGAACGCGCCCACCTTGCGGTCGTAGTACGCGTATTCGTAGCCGGTGGCGCCCGCGCTGGTCTGGCCGCCGATGAGTTTCGGCACCTTGTAGGCGAACCACGTATCGACGGGTTGATTCTGTTCGTCGCACGCTGAAATGCTCATGGTGATCCCCGTTGCATCTGGTCGCCGCGGGTGCGGCAAGCGGCGCCCGTACGAAAGCGCGCCGTTCCTCTCGTGGACACGCTCGTTGCCCGGAGCCGGCGCGAACGCCGCTGCTCGCGCGACGTAACTCGACGCAACGCGACGCACGATGCGGCAATGCGCGGGCACGAAGCTGCCCCGCGCAGGCCGGCCGATACCGTTGCGCTCCATTCACTCGCCGCCGGGCGCGTGGTCTTTCTTATTGGAATTGACCTACGCCTCGATCATGTTCCGTCGAATGCGATCTCCGATATATTTTTGTCATCCTAAGTAATTCAGCTGTTTTTATTTCGTAAGCGGTTTTTCAGCGATACCTCTGCGAGTGCGGCTCGATCGCTCAGTGCGTAGAACGCCAGCATGCTGACGAGCATCGAGAACGCGACGCCGCTCGTATCCCAACGCAGCCCCAGGCCGACCGCCAATCCCTTGATCGCGGTCATGCCGAGTGCCATCACGAGCAACATCCCCGCAAATTCAAGCGCGACCCGAACCGAAGCCCGCACCAGCACGCGTACCGCGCTGCGTCGATGCCTGTCCTGGCGGTCGGCCTCGCGCAGGATCAACAGCGCCAGCATGGCCAGCATCGACATCGGAAACCATTGGAGATGGAGCACGAGCGTGCTCCACATCGCGCCGGCATCGAGCGTTCCACCGCAGATGTCGAGAATGGCCTCGAGGGGCGCCCGCATCGCATCGAGCGTCAACCCCGCGCAGATGGCGGCCATGCACCACAGCATCGACCGACGTGCACACCTGCCCGGCGCTCCGCTTTTCGTCGCATAACCCGCCATACCGCAGGCAAGCGCACCGATGCCGCTCCATATCCAGCTGGAAGGAGCGCCATGCAGCCTGGTCGGCAAGTCGCAGGCCAGGTAACCGAGGATCGCGAACGCCATCGCGCCGCGCACGCGTTCGGGCATCGAAAGCATGGCCGTTCGCGCAGGGCCGGTGCCGATGCCCACGCATGCGCGGATCGCGTCCGTCACCGTTGCCGGACGCCTGGCCGGGTCGGCCGGCGGTGCAGTCGGAGCAGTCATGGCCGTTCAGGCGGGATCTCTCATGACCGCATACCACGAGCACACCACACCGGCCGGCGCGACTCCGCCGTTGCCGCTCGCATGCGGAACCGTGCGGACGATCGAACCGGTCAGCGCCGGACGCTGATCGATGCCATTGGGCCAGGGCGCGCTCACGTACCCGACATAGTCGTAGACCCATTCCTCGCCGTTGACCACCCCGCGCCCCTGGAAGCGCACGGTGCCGGGATTCCCGTAGCTGATCCAGCCGTTGAGCTGCAGCTCCCATCCCGGGCCGAAAATGCGCCCCTTGAAAATGCCCGCCGGTGCCTGCGCGATCTCGATCGTGCCGAGGCCGAATTCAAGGTCGTTGAACGAGGTGGCCGGGTCGGGATCGTTCAGGAAACTGCGATAGGTCCACAGGCCTACCAGGCTGCCGGTTTCGGGTGTGTAGCTCATGCCTGCCTCTCCCCTTCATGTCCGCGTTGTCGAAGTGCCGAGGTGAACCGGCGCCAGGCGATGGCGCCGGTTCGTCACGCGCCGTGGTTACCGGACCTCGAGCCGGAACAGTTTCGGAGCAGCTTGCGGAGCCGCACCGGCGACGGCCTGCGAAGCGGGCGGTGAAGCCGGTTGCGTCTGCAGGCGTACGCCCTCACGCGTATGGACCTCGACCTCGTACTGGGCACCCTCCACCGCACTTTCCGTGAACTGGTTCAGCGGAAAGAACGCCCTCACTTCGACGTGCGTCTGGCAGTTCGCGCAGGACTGCACGCTCCAGCGGCTCAGCACGGCGTGCGTACCGAGCAACTGCCGCTCGCCGTCCACGTTGACGTACGCGGAAACCAGGAACGACCCGGCAATCGGCGCACGATTCAGCCCGGTCACGCGCACGACCTTGCTGCTGTTGCCGGCCGGCACGGTCGTCGCCGCCAGCGAAAGCTTCGGCAGGCTTTCCAGCGAACCGGGGCCGTACGTGTAGCCGAGCTGTTCCTCGATGTTGATGCAGTCGAGCGACGTATAGGCGCGCTCCTTGCCGTTCTCGCTCTTCTTGAACGGATCGAGCGGCGATTCGAGCGTGAGCCAGGAGTTGGGCACCGTGCCCGGCGTCGGCCCCTGCGCGTCGACGGAGTTGGTGCCCGGATACTCGGCGATGAGGTCGAGGTGCTGCGTGAAGCCATGGCGCTTCTGCCACAGCCAGAACACGCGATCGATGAAGCAGTGGTGGAAATAGAAGATCGGGTCGAGGCCCGCCGTGTCGTTTTCGCCCATGTCGCCGTTGGCGCCCGGAATCGGCGAGCGGTCGTACTTGTTCGGACCGTAAGGCACGTCGAACCCGCCGACCGCAAGGTGAATCTTGTTGTGTGGCTCCTCGAGCGAGACGACAGGGATCGCGCCTTCCGGAACATTGTCGTTCCACTGGGCCGCGGACGACGTGTTGGAAAACAACGTGTAGTTCGGCGCGTCCAGGCACTGCTCGAACATGCGCTTCACGTTGGTCGGCACCACCTCGCCCTTTACGACGATGTACGACGTGAGCCAGTCCACGATGTTCCGGTTCAGCAACATGACGTTCTGGGTGGCGTCGGGGAACTTGTCGTTGTGCACTTTGGTGGCGGCCCGGTCCTCGGGGGTACCCACGAGCCCCGATAGCGGGTAGCGAACCGTGACGTAAGTCAGCGGCTTGCTGTAGTTCGGATCGTCGCCGTTGATGTGGTCTTTGATCGCACGGTTGAACGTGAAGGAGGCCAGCGGATTCGGAATCTTTACGCCGTCGAGCTCGAAATCCGGGTCGGTCAGCGCCCACGGAATGCCTTTCGTCAGCGACTCTTCGCTGGTTTCGTCCCAGAACGGCAGCATCACCTGCTCGCAACCGGGGATGCTCTGCAGCGCCTGTTCCAGCCGCACCAGGTAGGCACGGTGCCAGGTGGGGAACAGCACGTTGCCGTGGTTGCAATAACCGCCCCAGTAAGACGCCGAACCCCAGCCGGCGCCGCGGAACGGTTCGCCGTGGAAGCCGCCGATCATGAAGAACGAGTTCGGATCGTCGGGCGGCAGTTCCTTGATGCCTTTCCACGCGCGCATCACGTCTTCCAGCGGCTTTTTGTTGCCTTTCCGATATTCGACTTGCAACGATTCGATCGACGGACGAACTCTGACTCCAGATGCGTTAGTCATGATGTATCCAGCCTCCTTCGTGGGTAGCGTTACGGTTTTGCCGCCAGGTTTTGAACGTAAACGGGTAATTAATAAATCAGCGAAACTCGCTTTCAATAGAATTATTTTTATTCAAATATCGCCTGGCATTTTGAAAGCATTAATCAGCGGGCCATAGGCAGGCCCGCGTGGTCGCCTGATCGCCTCCATGAGTGGCGTGGACACGCGCAACAGGCGTAGCCCGCCCTCTGGAAAGGGGCTGCGCCTTCAGATCGCAGGGATGCCGTGGTGAATCGATGCCGATTCGGCAGGCACGAATGCCTGGCAAAGTAGCCGAGATACCCCGATAGCGTTTTATCCTGATTTGGTATGAGTAAATAAAGCAGATGGAATTGGTTTTCGCAAGGCAAAGGCGAGCGAAATTATCAAAAAAATGCGTAATCCGAAGTGGCGATTGGGCCGTTTTATTTTCATGAATAATCCAAGCCATTTACGACGAGATCGTAAAAAACCGACACCGGATAATCACGGGTGCGTAACGGCGTTTATTAATGCAATCGGCCGACGGGTACCTTTCGATCGTCGGCTGTCGCGTGTGCGGGTCAAGGCTCGCGGAGGGCAATTCCGGCCATTCGGCGCGCCCCCCTCCGGCCCCTGTCTCCGACAATTCTTGACTGTCACCACAGCGCCGAACTGGTAGGATGCCGGTCGCGTCGGCATGGACGGCAGCCAAAGGGCGTTCAACCGTCCCTTTTTATGCCCACAAGCGGCCAACCCCGCCGTCCCGCCCAGGCGACACGGTGCCCGACCGCACCCCAGCCCCCGTCGAACCCCGCAACACCCCGGCGTCGCCTCACGCGACCCGTTGCAGCAACCGTTGGAGTGGCGCCGCGCGCGCCAGCAAGCATGAAGAACTCGAAGCCGCCCACCCGCCCCCCGCGCGAGAAAGACCGCACGCCGCTGGTGCGTGCCGGCGCGCTGCTGCTGATGGCCGGCCTGCTGTACCTGCTGTGGCCGTCGGCCGAAACCGCCTGCCTCGCGATGGAGTCGGTCATCCGCTGACGCGGCACGTCCGTCCCCGCACTACGCTATACTCGCGCCATGGAAACCCAACCCGCCTCGCCGAACGTGCATTGCTGGTGGCGCGCCTGACCCAGGCGGCCCGTTTCCTTTTGCATGACCCGAACGTGATGCCGCCAGCCATGGCGGCATTTGCGTTTCTGCGCAGACGTCATGGCCGGCGGCTTCGATAACCCGGAGCAACGACCAACATGACCACCCGACCGACCATCCTCACCGGCGACCGCACGACCGGCCCGCTGCACCTCGGCCACTACATCGGCTCGCTGCGCGCGCGCGTGCAGATGCAGCACGAAGCGAAGCAGTTCCTGCTGCTCGCCGACACGCAGGCGCTGACCGACAACATGGGCCGCCGCCAGCGCGTCACCGAGAACGTGATCGAAGTCGCGCTCGACTATCTCGCCGTCGGCATCGATCCGGCGATCTCGACGATCGTCGTGCAGTCGCAGGTGCCCGAGCTCGCCGAGCTGTCGCAATACCTGCTCAACCTCGTCACGGTCGCGCGCCTCGAACGCAATCCGACCATCAAGGAAGAGATCCGCCTGCGCGGCTTCGAGCGCGACATCCCGGCCGGCTTCCTGACCTACCCGGTGAGCCAGGCGGCCGACATCACCGCGTTCAAGGCAACGCACGTGCCGGTCGGCGACGACCAGTTGCCGATGATCGAGCAGACCAACGAACTCGTGCGCCGCTTCAACGCGACGGTCGACAAGCAGGTGCTGGTCGAATGCGAGGCCGTGCTGTCGGCGGTCACGCGGCTGCCGGGGATCGACGGCAAGGCGAAGATGAGCAAGTCGCTCGGCAACGCGATCACGCTCGGCTCGACGCCGGACGAGATCACGCAGGCCGTGAAGGACATGTACACGGACCCGAACCACCTGCGCGTAAGCGATCCCGGCCAGGTCGAGGGCAACGTCGTGTTCACGTTCCTCGACGCGTTCGAGCCCGATGTGCAGAAGGTAGACGAGCTGAAGGCGCACTACCGCCGCGGCGGGCTCGGCGACAGCGTCGTCAAGCGCGTGCTGAACGAGCGGCTGCAGGCGCTGATCGAGCCGATCCGCGCGCGCCGCCGCGAATTCGAGGCCGACAAGGCCGAAGTGATGGCGATCCTGAAACGCGGCACGATGCACGCGCGGGACGTGGCCGGCGCGACGCTCTCCGAGGTGAAGGGCGCGATGGGGTTGAACTACTTCGATTGAGCGGCGCAGGCAGCAAGTGCGTGAATGCGCGCCGCGCGCCGGACGGTATCGGGCCGGCGCGTGGCGGTCACTGCGTCACGTGCGCGAGCGGGCGGCGCGACAACCGCACCGCGTCACGATACGTGCGCCGGCACGGACGCGTGGCACACCGCCTCGACGCGATTGCCGGCCGGGTCGACGAGAAACGCGCCGTAGTAGTCGCCGTGATAATGCGGCCGCAAGCCGGGCTCACCGTCGGATTGCCCGCCCGTCGACAGGCCGGCCTCGAAAAACGCATCCACCTGCTCGCGGCTCGCAGCCTTGAAGCACCAGTGCCGCTTGCTCATACCAACTTCAGCGGGGTCCAGGTAGACCGCCAGACAGGTCGATGCGGTGTCGTTGGCATTGCAGCGTTCGCCGTAGCCCAGCGCAGTTCCCCGGTCATAGACCTTGGATGCGCCCAGCGCGGCCATGATGGCATCGTAGAACGGGCGTGCCACGTCGACATCCGGCACGCTGATTGACACGTGGTCAAGCAGTTGCATCGCATCTACTCCGTTGAAGGGCACACGAGTCTACCTGAGCGCGGCCTTTCGCATCGAAGTCACCCTGCCGCTTGTGGGCGATACGTGAAAGCCCGACAGCGTCACATGCGATGCCGTTCACGCCGGCAGCGGGCCGGCCCTTAGTCCACTCCGCCGATGCCGCACCCGCACGCCCCCGCTATCGTTTCCCCGTCATCCACTCACCCTCGACACCATGACGCCGCAGGAAACGATCGACCGGATGGAGATCCAGGATCTGCTGACCCGCTATTGCCACGCCGTCGACCGTCACGACTGGCACGAATTCGAGCGCCTCTTCGCGGCCAATGCGACGCTCGACTACACGGCATTCGGCGGCCCGGCCGGCAGCCGCGCGGAAATCGCCGCCTACCTGGAACGGATGACATCGGCGATGCGCGGCACGCAGCACACGATCTCGACGTCGCTGCTGATCGTCGACGGCGATGCCGCCACCGCGCGAACGGCCGGCCAGGCGATGATGATCTCGGCCGATGAAACCGGCGACGATCGCGTGTGCTTCGTCGGGCTCTGGTATCGCGACCTGCTGGTGCGAACCGAATGCGGGTGGCGCATCCGGAGCCGCACGCAGGAGCGCAGCTGGATGCACGATGCGCCGCCGGTCGCGGTGCGCTGAACGCCCCGCGCGCGGCGCGTTACGTCACTTCATCTGCATCAGTTGAATCAGGTTCCCGCACGTATCGTCGAGCACGGCGACACGCACGGGCCCCGCGTCCATCGGCTCCAGCGTGAAGCGGACCTCCAGATCCTTGAGTCGCGCGAATTCCGCATCGAGATCGTCGACCTGGAACGATGCGGCCGGGATGCCGTCCTCGTACAGCGCCTGCTTGTACGGCCCCACCGCACGATGATTGCTCGGTTCGAGCAATAACTGCGTGCCGTCGGGCTGGTCCTTCGACACCACGGTCAGCCAGCGGAATTCGCCTACCGGCACGTTGTACTTGACCTGAAACCCGAGCTTGTCGGTATAGAACGCCAACGCCTTGTCCTGGTCGTCGACGAACACGTTCGTCACGTAGATTCGCATCGTGCATGCTCCTGAAACGGCAACCGGCGAACATCGTTCGCCCGGCCGCGCCGGATGATCGAAACCGGGGCACCGCCCCGCCCTTCGCTATTCTTCGTCGAAATCGATGACAAACGCATAACCGTCGTCGATCAGCTTGCGCAGGTAGCCGTCGAAGTCGTCGGCGATCACCGCATAGCTGTCGGGATCGTGCAGGAAGCGCACGACCTGCCCGACCTTGCCGCCCGGCGCCGGCTCGAAATCGATGTAGAGCTGCGACGTGCCGCCGTTGTTCATGCAATGCGAGAAGCACAGCCGCCGGCCCATCGGCAGCGCGATGTCGATGCGCGGATCGACGAGTTCGCCGTCGTCGTTCGCGTCGTCGCCGTAGATCTCCGCGATGCTGTCGCGGTACTTCGATCCTTCCTCGAGCATCTGTCCGGCCGACAGCAGGTAATACGGGTATTCGTAGACGTCGGAGCCGAGCACCAGCACATTGATCGTCGTGCCGCCGTAGTCGCGCCAGTAGGTGCCGTCGAGCTTGCCGAGCAGTTCGAGCAGGCTGGCCGGACACTGCGGATACGCGGCGCGCAGCGCGTCGAGCTGCGCGGGCGTCGCGCCCGTGGCGGCGGTGAGTGCCGCGTTGTCGGTGTCGGGCAGTGCGGCACGCAGGCCGGCGAGATAGGTGTCGACGAGGGTCATTGCGTCAGGTCCGAAGAACAGGCAAGCGCCATTCTAGCGCCCGACGCGATCCGCTCGTTGCGCGCTTGCGCGCGCCTGCTTACGTGATCTGGTAGGTCGACGCCGGCACGAACTCCTCCGGCATCGGACGGTCGCCCAGTTCGAGCACCGACCGCTCGATCGTACGCGTCATCGCATCGAGCGCCAGCGCGTTCGGCGCGAGGCCGAACGGCTCGGCCACCTCGTTCGCGATCGCCTCGAGCGCGATCAACGTGTACGAGATGAACACGCAGATCAGCGGCGTGAAGAACTCCGTCGAATCGACGAGGCCGAACGGCAGCAGCACGCAATACGCATACACGGTGCGATGCAGCAGCACGCTGTAAGAGAACGGGATCGGCGTCGACAGGATGCGCTCGCACCCGCCGACCGATTTGCCGAGCTCGTCGAGTTGCGTCTCGAACATCCAGCAGGTCGTGTCGCTGCCGGGCGCGCGGCCCAGCGCGCGGACGATGCCGCCGCGCAACTCGTCGAGGATCGCAACGGGCTTGAAGCATTTGCCGCCAAGCTCGACCGTGCGCTCCGCACCGAGAATGCGCTGGAGGTCTGCGGTCGGATCGGTATGGCGCAGCTGATGCTTCAGCGCGTACGTGAACGCTATCAACAGATCGGCGAGCCGGTTGCGCTCGACAACGCTGACGCCGTCGGGCAGGTAGTGATTCAGCTGCGACGTCAACGCGCGTGCCGCGATCAACAGGTTGCCCCACAGATGCCGCGCCTCCTTGAACCGCTCGAAGCTCGCGTTGTTGCGAAACGCGAGGAAGATCGCGAGCGCGAGCCCGAACAGCGTGAACGGCGCGGTGTTCAGCGGAATCTTCTCGCCGAAGATCCGCCCGTTCGTGAAGACCGCCAGCGTGCTGACGATCGCCATGAACACGAGCTGCGGAATGATCGATTGCAATACGGAGCCGTTCCAGACGAACAGCATCCTGAGCCAGTTTTGTCGTGGTCGGACGATCATGGTGTTTTCTCGACTGCCAGGGAAATGCGTCAGGCTGCACGCCGGCGCCCGATGCGCAACGGCCCGCGCATGGCGGGCCGCTAGCGGGTGAATGCCGGGCCGGGCGCCGTGCTGCGCGAGATGATACGCCCGCGCGCGCCGCGTCCGTCACATCGTGCGGCGCTCAGTGATAGCCGACGTCGCCCTCGCGCACCTTGCCGCGGAACACGCGGTACTGCATCGCGTTGTACACGAGGATAATCGGCAGCACGATCACGGTGCCGACGAGCGCGAACTTCTGGCTCGACGGGCTCGACGATGCGTCCCAGATCGTCAGCGACGGCGGCACGATGTTCGGCCAGATGCTGATCACGAGCCCCGTGTAGCCGAGGAACACGAGCGCGAGCGTCAGCAGGAACGGCGTGGCCTCGTGCTCGCGCTTCACCGTGTGGAAGATGCCCCACACGCACGCGACGACGAGGATCGGTACCGGCAGGAACCAGCCGAGATCGCCGCTGCCGAACCAGCGGTGCGCGACGGCCGGCAGCCCGATCACGGTCCACAGGCTGACCACGCCCATCACGGCGAGCAGTACGCCCGCGAGCGGCTTCATCAGCAGCCGCATCTTGCGCTGCAGTTCGCCGTCGACCTTCAGGATCAGCCAGCCGCAGCCGAGCGTCGCGTACGTGACGAGCACGCCGATCCCGCACATCAGGCTGAACGGCGACAGCCAGTCGAACGGCCCGCCCGCGAACTGGTTGTTCACGATCTTGATCCCCTGCAGCAGCGAACCGAGCACGATCCCCTGGCAGAACGCCGCGAGCGCGGAGCCGCCGATGAACGCGAGATCCCACATGTGTTGCGTGCGGGTGGCCTTCGCGCGCAGCTCGAACGCCGCGCCGCGGAAGATCAGGCCGACCAGCATCAGGACCAGCGGCAGGTAGTTCGCGGGCAGCAGCGTCGAATACACGACCGGGAACGCGCCATAAAGCCCCGCGCCGCCCAGCACCAGGAACGTCTCGTTGCCGTCCCACACCGGCGCGACGGTATCGAGCATCACCTGGCGCTCGGCCTTCGCATCGAAGAACGGAAACAGCAGGCCGATACCGAGATCGAAGCCGTCCAGCATTACGTAGATGAATACCCCGAGGCCGATGATCGCGGCCCACACGACAGGAAGATCGATTTGCATGGCTTACTCCGCTTCGGTCACGTTCAGCGGCGTGGACAGCGCGCTCTTGCGCAGCCCCGGATGCCGGTGCAGCTCGATGTACCCGGCCTGGGCAGCCGGCCCGCGCTTCATCAGTTTCATCATGTAGTAGATACCCGTTCCGAACACCAGGAAATACACGACCACGAAGATCAGCAGCGACACGCCGACCTGCTGCGCGCTGAGCGGCGCAACCGAATCGATGGTGCGCAGCACGCCATAGACGGTCCATGGCTGCCGCCCGACCTCGGTCGTGATCCAGCCGGCCAGCAGCGCGACGATGCCCGACGGCCCCATCGCCACCACGAACCACTGGAACCAGCGCGTTTCATAGAGGCGCCCGCCCTTTCTCAGCAGCAGCCCGAGCAGCGCGGTGAGCAGCATCAGCATCCCGAGGCCCGCCATGATCCGGAACGTCCAGAAGATGATCGGCGAATACGGGCGGTCCTGCGGCGGGAATTCCTTCAGCCCGCGAATCTCGCCGTCCCAGCTGTGCGTGAGGATCAGGCTGCCGAGGTGCGGCACCTGGATCGCATAGCGCGTGGTCTCGGCCTGCATGTCGGGCAGCCCGAAGAGGTTCAGCGCCGTGCCGCCCTTCTCGGTTTCCCACAGCCCCTCGATCGCCGCGATCTTCGCCGGCTGGTATTCGCGCGTGTTCAGGCCATGCGCGTCGCCGACGACGATCTGGATCGGCGCAAGGATCAGCAGCATCCACAGCGCCATCGAGAAGCTGCGCTTCACCGGCTCGTCGCGGCGCCCCTTCAGCAGGTGCCACGCGCCGCACGCGGCGACGATGAAGCCCGCGACGATGAATGCCGCGATCGTCATGTGCACGAGGCGGTACGGGAACGACGGGTTGAAGACGATCTTGAACCAGTCGACCGGCACGACGAGGCCGTTCTCGATCTTGTAGCCCTGCGGCGTCTGCATGAAGCTGTTCGACGCGAGGATCCAGAACGTCGAGATCAGCGTGCCGACCGCGACCATCAGCGTCGCGAAGAAGTGTGCGCGCGGGCTCACGCGCTGCCAGCCGAACAGCATCACGCCGAGGAAGCCGGCTTCGAGGAAGAACGCCGTCAGCACTTCATAGGTGAGCAGCGGACCCGTGATGTTGCCCGCGACGCGCGAGAAGCCGGCCCAGTTCGTGCCGAACTCGTACGCCATCACGACGCCGGAGACCACGCCCATCCCGAAGCCGATCGCGAAGATCTTCGACCAGAACTGGAACATGGATTTGTAGGCGGCGTCGCCGGTGACGAGGTAGCGCCATTCCAGCACCGCCAGGAAGCTCGCCATGCCGATGCTGATCGCGGGAAACACGATGTGGAACGACACCGTGAATGCGAATTGCAATCGGGCGAGATGGAACGCATCGAAGATTTCCATGACCGTAATTTGCTCGTGGTTGTGAGGACGTACGCTCGAAGCAGGAAATCGCGCGACGGCTTGGCGACAACACATGCGAACACAAACGGTCACTCGCATGGCATCGAAGCGTGAATGACGATATCGCGTTTGCAACGATACTCGCAATCGTTCGAACGTGCGCTGAAACTGTGCTGCTTCCACTGCCGAAGATGTGTGTACGGAAAACACATTTCGTGCCTGCGGGATGGTCAGCTGTACTGCTTTCCGCATTGCAGCGCTGTGCATCCGGCATACAGCGCATCCTCGCTAACATCCGGTGTAACGCTTGCCAACGGCCACGGCGCGCCCCTCGGCGGCGCCCGCCCGGCAGCCCCGATTTCCCTGGTCCGGCGTACGCGCCCGACCCGGCCGGCCCGCCGGCCGATCCGCCTGGAGAAAACCGCATGGAGCCCAGCATCCGCCGCGACGAGCCGACCGGCAGCACCGCGTGTCATGTGACACGTCACCGTGCCGGCGAAGCGCGCGACACCGTCGACCGCGTCGTCGACGAAACGCCGGTTGCACTCGTATTCAACGGGATTGCGCACACGGTCATGATGGCGACCCCGATCGACCTCGACGCGTTCGGCCTCGGCTTCGCGCTCAGCGAAGGCATCGTCGAGCGCGCGTCGGACGTGTTCGACATCGAAAGCGAATGCCGGCCCGGCAGCGCCGAAGTGCGGCTTACCGTGTCGCAGCAAGCGTTCATGGCACTGAAGGCGCACCGGCGCGCGCTGGCCGGCCGCACGGGCTGCGGCGTATGCGGGATCGAGAGCATCGCGCAGCTCGACCTGCACCCGCCGCGCATCGCCGCCGCCGGGACGGCCGCCGGCATCGGCGCCGACGCGATCGCACGCGCCGCGCGCACGTTGCCGGCCCATCAGGCACTGATGCGCGAGACGGGCGGCATTCACGCGGCCGCATGGTGCGACCGCGACGGCGCCGTGCTCGACGTGTTCGAGGACGTCGGCCGCCACAACGCGCTCGACAAGCTGATCGGCCGGCTCGCACGGCGCCGCGCGGATCTGCACGCAGGCTTCGTGTTCCTGTCGAGCCGCGCGAGCTACGAACTGGTGCGCAAGGCCGCGCGGGTCGGCATCCCGATGATCGCGACGATCTCGGCGCCGACGTCGCTCGCGATCGACGTCGCCCGCGAAGCCGGCGTGCGCCTGCTCGGCTTCTGCCGCAACGACGGCTTCGTCGAGTACGTGTCGCCCGACGCCGTTCAACCCGACCCACCGGCGCTTGCGCAAGCGCGCCCGGCTTTCTCCTGATGAAACCACTGACCGATTTCGATACCGCGCAGCAGCATTTCGCCAGCGCGTTCGCGCCGCTCGAGGCCGCCACGTCCATTCCGGTCGGCGAGGCCGCCGGCCATGTGCTGGCCGCACCGCTCACCGCCGTGCTCGACCAGCCGCCGGCCGACCAGAGCGCGATGGACGGCTACGCCGTGCGTCACGCGGATCTCGCAGCGGGCGAGCCGCTGCACGTCGCGCAGCGCTGCTATGCGGGCGACACGCCGGCGCCGCTGGCCCCGCGCACGGCCGCGCGCCTCTTCACCGGCAGCGTGATTCCGCCCGGCGCGGACACCGTCGTGATGCAGGAGCATGCGCACGAGCAGGACGGCTGGGTCGCGTTCGACGCGCCGCAGCGCAGCGGCTCGCACATCCGCCGCCGGGGCGAGGAAGTGCGCGCCGGCGACCTGCTCGTGCCGGCCGGCGTGCGCATGGGCGCGATGCATGTCGGCGTGGCCGCCGCGCAAGGGTTCGCGCGCGTCGACGTGCGTCCGGCGCTGCGCGTCGGCATCCTGACGACCGGCGACGAACTCGTCGCGTGCGGCCAGCCGCGTGCGCCGCAACAGATTTACAACAGCAATGCGCCGATGCTTGCCGCGCTGGTCTCGGGCACCGGCGCCGAGGTCGCGCTGAGCCTGCATGCGGCCGACACCGCGCCCGCCGTCGATCGCGCACTGCGCGATCTGCACGCGGGCTGCGACCTGGTGATCTGCGTCGGCGGCGCGTCGGTCGGCGACAAGGATCTGCTGCGCCCCACGCTGGACGCGCTCGGCGCATCGTTCATCGTTGCCGGCGTGCGCATGAAACCGGGCAAGCCGGTTGCACTCGCACGGCTCGACACGCGGCCGGTGGTGCTGCTGCCGGGCAACCCGGGCGCCGCGATGACCGCGTTCGCGCTGTTCGTCGCACCGTTGATCCGCCGCCTGCAAGGGCGCGACGCACGCATGCCGATCGTGCCGTCGCTGCCGATCGACGCCGACTTCGAGCCGGATGCGCAGCGCGAGCGCTTCGTGCGCGTGCACTGCACCGTCGGCCTCGACGGCATGCCGGTACTCGATACCCTGCGCCAGCAAGGCGCCGGCACGCTGCAGTCGCTCGTGCAGGCGAGCGGGCTTGCCCGGCTGCCGGCCGGGCGGCGCATCGCGCGCGGCGACACGGTCCCGTATTACGAATTCTCGCCGTGGCTCGCATGAGCGTGCCCCCCGACACTCGCCCTCTGCAGCGCATGCGCCGCGCGTCCCGCGCCGCGAACTGTATTCCTGCAATTCGGGCGCGATTGTGTCCCTGCCGGAAAAACCCGGCGGACTATCCTCACGATGAGGCTCGTCACGCGCCGTGCGCCGCCACCTCGGCACGCGCACGGCCGGCCGGCGACGCCCCTTCGCTTACTTCATGCAGGCCGACGAACCGATCGTGAATGCCATCGTTTCCGCCGCGCCGGCCGCCGCCGCAGCTTCCGGCGGCGCATCGCCCGGCGCTTTCCCCCGCACGTCCGACACGCTCGGCCGCCCGCTGCGCGACCTGCGCCTGTCCGTCATCGACCAGTGCAATTTCCGTTGCGGCTACTGCATGCCGCGCGAAAGCTTCGGCGCCGACTATGCGTTCATGCCGTCGTCCGAACGGCTGTCGTTCGCGCAACTGGAAAAGATCGCCCGCGCGTTCACGTCGCTCGGCGTCGAGAAGATCCGCATCACGGGTGGCGAGCCGCTGCTGCGCCGCAACCTCGAAGCGCTGATCGAACGCCTCGCCGCGCTGACGACCGTCGACGGCAAGCCCGTCGAAATCGCGCTGACGACCAACGGCTCGCTGCTGGCCGCGAAGGCCCGCACGCTGCGCGACGCGGGCCTGTCGCGCGTGACCGTCAGCCTCGATGCGCTCGACGACGCGATGTTCCGCCGGATGAGCGACGCCGACGTGCCCGTGTCGCGCGTGCTGGCCGGCATCGAGGCCGCGCAGGCGGCCGGGCTCGCACCGGTCAAGGTCAACGCGGTGATCGAGCGCGGCGTGAACGACGACCAGATCCTGCCGCTCGTGCGCCACTTCCGGCATACGGGCGTGGCCGTACGTTTCATCGAATACATGGACGTCGGCGGCGCGAGCTTCTGGTCCGGCGACAAGGTCGTGCCGGCCGCGCAGATGCGCGCGCTGATCGACGCGCACTACCCGCTCGTGCTCGTCGGCGAACCGGCGCACGACGCGACCGCGATCCGATGCGCGCACATCGACGGCGCGGGCGAGGTCGGCTTCATCGCGAGCGTGTCGCATCCGTTCTGCGGCACCTGTTCGCGCGCCCGCGTGTCGGCCGACGGCACGCTCTACACGTGCCTGTTCGCGACGCAAGGCACCGACCTGCGGCCGTGGCTCGACGACGCCGCGTCGAGCGCCGACCTCGCCGCCGCCGTGCGCGATCGCTGGACGCACCGCGACGACCGCTATTCCGAGCGCCGGGCCGCGCGGCCGGCCCGCGCGCCGGGCAAGACCTATCCGACCGTGCGCATGTCGCTCGTCGGCGGCTGAGGGGCCGCCGCGCGACACGGCACGCGCCGCCTAATGGAGAACCAGTCATGACGACCTTCACCGAATCCCGTGCCGGGCTGCCGGACGATCCGTTGCGTGCCGGCGGCCACCCGCCTCCCGCCGATGCGGCCGACCCGCACCCCGAACCGCCGCCCGCGATTACCGCCGGCTTCGAGGTGCGCGTGCAGTACGCGCCGATCGACGCGGGCACCGAGCTCGCGCCGATCGTTCGCAATCCGAATGTCGGTGCAGTCGTGAATTTCCTCGGTGTCGTGCGCAAGGAAGGCGACACCGACGACGTCGTCGCACTGGAAGTCGAGCACTACCCGACGATGACCGAGCAGGCCCTGTGGAGCATCGTCGAGGAAGCCAGCGCGCGCTGGCGGCTCGAAGCGGTGAAGATCGTGCATCGCGTCGGGCGCATTCCGCTCGGGCAGGCCGTCGTGCTGGTCGTGGTGGCCGCCGCGCATCGCGCGTGCGCGTTCGATGCGTGCGAATTCCTGATGGATTTCCTGAAGACCCACGCGCCGTTCTGGAAGAAGGAGATCCGCCACGACGGCGAATCCGGCTGGGTCGAGGCCAAGGCACACGACGACCACGCCATGCGACGCTGGGGCTGAACCCGTCCGCCATGCGCTTTCCGTTCCCGCCGACTCCATTCAAGACATCGCCATGAAACTGACGATCAAGTATTTCGCAAGCATTCGCGAACAACTCGAGCGCGACGAGGAAACCGTCGAGGTCGACGCCCGCGAACTCACCGTCGACGCACTGCGCAGCACGCTGGCCGCGCGCGACGCTCGCAGCGCGGACGCGCTGCGGATGGACCGGCCCGTGCGGGCGGCCGTGAACCTCGAGATGGTGACGGGCGAATTCGTCGTGCGGGAAGACAGCGAGGTCGCGTTTTTCCCGCCGGTGACGGGCGGGTGACGTCGCGACGGGCGAAATCCCGGTGACGCCTGACACCGGTAGACACACGTCGGCCACTTCGCCGTCGCGACACCGATCCCGGGTTCCGTCAACCCGGTGCGTACGCCCGTATGCCGTTCGCGCACCATCGCGATCGACTCCCACCACGACAGGATCGCCGCGGGCGACGCGTCACGAACGGGTCGCGGCCCGACGGAATTCGGACGGCGACATGCCCTCCCAGCGGATGAATGCACGCCGGAAATTCCCGAGACTGTCGTAGCCGAGCAGAAACGCGATTTCCTGCAGGCTGAGCTTGCCCGACTTCACGCTCTCGACCGCCAGCGCATGGCGCACGCTTTCGAGTATCTCGCGATACGACGTTCCGTCATCGGTCAAGCGCCGATGCAAGGTGCGCGGCGTCATGTTCAGCAGCTGGGCGGTCGCCTGTTGCGACGGGAACGCGCCCACCCGCTCGAGCATCAGCCGCCGGACCCTGGACGCAAGCGCATGCTGCCGGCTCAGGTTCGCGAGTTCGACCTGGCAGATGCGAACCGCCTCCGTCAGCGCACGTGCGTTGCTGCTGTCGAGCGGCCGATCGAGATCGCCGGCCTGGAAGTCCAGGCCCGCCCAATCGAGTCCATACCGGACGTCGCAACCGAACAGCTCCCTCGCCAGATCCGCATAGCCGGGCAAATCGAACGGGAGGGCCACGAACGAAGCCGGACTCGCGCCCCGCGTGATGTAGTCGAGCAGGTTCTTGATCGTCAACACGATCGCTTCCATCACCGGCTGCCGGATGTCGTCGAGCGGATGGCATTCGACGAACACGAGCCGCACGTGTTCTCCCGCCGTCTCGAGCTTCGCGGAAACGAGGGAGGTCCGCACCTGCACGAAACGCTCGACGAGTTCGAGCGCCTGTCGCGGCGTCACGCTGTTGGCCATCGCGTAACCCAGTATCCCGTGACTGCCGATCCGCAGGCGCTCCCCCACGAGCAGCCCGAACGCCGGCTCGCGCGTTGCGTCGATTGCATCGCTCACCAGCCGCTTGAACGCGTCGAAGGAAAAATCCCGGACCGTCAGTTCGCCCGTCGCGCCGGGACCTTGCAGCTGCACGAACCAGTCGGGCAGGCGCGCCCCCATCCGGACGACCTGATCCGAGATCTGGAGCGCGTATTGCGGTTGAAGAAAAAAGTCCGTCTCGGACATGTCGGACATCCTCGGTGGGTGACGGACATCAATTGACCTGAAATGCGCCATCGATGTCAATTCGAGCACTCCCGTAACGGCGGCCGGTTCCCTACGATGAACGTACCTCAACCGTACCGACCGGAAGGCACCATGTTCAGCTTCCTGACAAAACCCAAGACTGTGACGGCCGTCATCAACGATCGCACCATCACGGTCCAGCCGGGGGAAACACTCTTGCAGGCGGCATTGCGCGAAGGCATCGACTTTCCGCACAGCTGCCGGGTCGGCGGGTGTGCGACCTGCAAATGCAGGCTGATTCACGGCCGCGTGAAGGAACTCACGCATACCGAATACGTCCTGCCCGACGAGGATCTCGATCAGCGCTTCATCCTGGCCTGCCAGAGCATCCCGCGCTCCGACGTGACCATCGCCGTCGACCTGAGCCGCTACGGCGCACGGCGGAAGGTTGGCGGCCGCGTGATCGGCCAGGACCGGCAGACGCACGACATCGTGCGCCTGCGCATCCAGCTCGACGAAGCGCTTCCGTACAAGGCCGGGCAGTATGCGCAGCTGTCGATCGCATCCTTGCCGGGCGAGGCGCGCAGCTACTCGTTCGCGACCGCTGTACGACCGGATGCGCAGGCCGTCTTTTTCGTGCGCAAGGTGCCCGGCGGCGTATTTTCCGGCCATGTCCACGGCCATGACCTGACCGGCAAGACCGTGACCGTCGAAGGTCCGCTCGGCGACTTCTGGATGCGCCCCGCCACGACCCCGTTGATCCTGATCGCCGGCGGCAGCGGGCTTGCGCCCGTTCTCGCGCTGCTCGAAGACGGCGCGGCGGCACGCGCGGCACGTCCGGTCACGCTGCTGTTCGGTGCGCGCGCCCAACGCGACCTGTACGCGCTCGACACGATTGCGGATCTGGCGCGCCGCTGGCGCGACCGCTTCGATTTCCTGCCGATCCTTTCCGAAGAGCCGGACGATTCGTCATGGCGCGGTGCGCGCGGGTGGGTGACGGACGGCATCGCCGCCGACCTGCCGGCGGATGCCCATGCGTACCTGTGCGGGCCGCCCCGGATGATCGACGCGGCCACCGACGTGCTGACGGCCCGCGGCCTTGCCCGCGAACACATTCACGCGGACCGGTTCACCACGCAACACGACACGCAGGCAGTCGCCTGAATGCCAATACCAACCCGGAGGAGACACGTCCCCATGCACCACTACCTGAAGTACTTCCTGTTCCACGTGATCGGCATCTCCGCGATCGTCGCCTTCGTCGCGGGCGGTACGTGGATCACGCTCGATCTCGTCGCGATCCTCGCGTTCTATATCGTCGGCGACGCGATAGGCGGCGACGATACGTCGACACCCGTGCTGCGCCATCCCGGCATCCTGACGTTTCAACTCTGGATGGCGCTGCCGCTGCTGTCGCTGATCGTCTTTGCGTCGGTCTGGTCGATCGCCGCCTCCGATCCGCTCGGATTCGGCGCACTGGTCGAACGGTTGACCGGATACGATGCGCTGGCGGCGCGCGCGGCGACGAACCGGTGGCACCATGTGTCCGGCGTCGTGCTCACCGGCCTGATGATCGGCATGATCGGCACCATCCCCGCGCACGAGCTGACCCATCGCACGTGGGACCGGGTGTCGATGTTCATCGGCCGCTGGCTGCTGGCCTTCAGCTTCGATACGGTCTTCTCGATCGAGCACGTGTATGGGCACCATCGCTACGTATCGACGACCGAAGATCCCGCCACGGCCCCTCGCGGCCGCAACGTCTACCTGCATGTCCTCGTCTCGACGGTCAAAGGCAACGTCAGCGCGTGGAAGATCGAAGGCAAGCGCCTGAAGCGGGCCGGGCACGGCGCGTTCACGCCGTTCAACGCGGTGATTCGCGGCCACCTGATGAGCGTGCTGCTGCTCGCGGGCGCATGGAGCATCGGCGGGTACCGAACGGGCATGTACTTCCTGCTCTGCGCGCTGTGGGGCAAGGCGCTGCTGGAAATCGTCAACTACATGGAGCACTACGGTATCGTTCGCGATCCGGGCACGCCGGTCCAGCCGCGCCACTCATGGAATACCAATCGGCGCATCAGTTCATGGTCGATGTTCAACCTGACGCGCCATTCGCATCATCATGCGCAGGGCGAAGTGCCTTACCAGGATCTCAAGCCGTTTGCCGATGCGCCGATGATGATCGGCGGCTACCTGACGACGATCGTCGTCGCGATGATCCCGCCGCTCTGGCACCGGCTGATGACACCCAAGGTACTTGAATGGGATCGCATCCATGCGACGGAACGGGAACGACGCCTCGCGGCCGACGCCAATGCGCGCAGCGGGATGACAGGGTTCGCGGCCGTGATGTGAATCGCGGCCACGCGCGGGTACGACGCGTAACGTACCGCAGCGTTTCGCAGCGGTGACGCAACACGTTGGAGTCCTCATCGAATCGCGACACGGCTCCGCTGCGGGGCAGGCCATGGCCCGCAGCAACCTGGCGGCCGCTACGCTGAATGTGCCGGCGTCGAAATCGATGCCGGCACATTCCGTCGCTCAGTGTTTGCCGGAAGCCGGGCGTATTGCGCGCGATAGCGTGTCGTCGTCCGTCGTTCCGGAAATCACGCCTTTCCCATCACCGCGAGGTAATCGTAACGATCCCCACGGTAGAACGACCGCGTCAGCTCGAGCGGCCGTCCCTCGATCGAAAACGACCGCCGCTCGATATGCAGCACCGGATCGCCGCTGCGGATGCCGAGCAACTCGGCGTCCGGCCCGGACGCCAGTTCCGCGCGCAGCCGCTGGAGCGCCTTGACCGGGCAAATGCCCGCGGCATTCAACGCCCCGTACAGCGAATCGCCGAATTCCAGGTTGCCGCCGAGCAGGTCGGCGGCCAGCACCGCGCGCTCGATCGCCATCGGCACGGCATCCGCCGTCCTGACACGCTCCAGGTGCATGACGACCGAATCCGGCGCGAGACCCAGTGCGAGCGACTCCTCCGGCGTCGGGCGGCGCAGTTCGCGCTTGACCCAGTGCGACCCCGGACGGAAGCCGCGACGGAGCATGTCGTCCGAGAAACTGGTGATCTCGGTCAACGGTTGCTCGACGCGCGCGGCGACGAACGTCCCCGCGCCCTGCCGCGCTTCGACGAGCCCCTGGCGGATCAGTTCCTCGATCGCGCGCCGCACGGTGTCGCGCGACACCTGCAGTTGGGCAGCCAGTTCCCGCTCGGGCGGAAAGCTCTCCCCCGTCTTCATCGTGCCGTCGACGATGGTCGCGCGCAGCATCCGCGCGAGTCGCGACGCAATCGGCATGCGCGCGCCGCCCGTCGACGGCGCATGCAGTTCGGCGACCTGCGCCGCGCCGAACAACGGCGCGCCGGGTTGCGGGTCGCGCGAAAGAGGGTCATCCAGGCGGCGTTCCGTCATCGATACACTAAAAATTGGTCAGGATTGGAGGACATTCGACACGGTGCGATGCACGGCATCAGGACGGCTGGCGCGACTGCAGCGCGTGATGAATCGACCCGCCATGCTCAACCGACAACGCTTCGGCCTCGCCGCAGCTCAAACCCGCCAGCAGCATCAGGATCGCGATCCGCGGGCGGTTGCCCGCTTCCGCGAGCGTGCGCGCCGCGACGTCCGGCGCGACTCCCGCCGCCTGCGCGACGATCGATTGCGCGCGGAGCTGCAGCTTCTGATTGTGCACCTGCAGGTCGACCATCAGATTGCCATAGGTCTTGCCGAGCGCGACCATCGACAGCGTCGACAGCATGTTACAGACCATCTTCTGCACGGTCCCGGCCTTCAGGCGCGTGGAGCCGGCCAGGATCTCCGGGCCGCAGTCCACTTCGATCGCGACATCGGCCACGGCACCGACCTCGCTCCCGCTGTTGCAGGCCACGGAGACCGTCGAACAGCCGATGTGCCGCGCATGGCGAAGCGCGCCGATCACATAGGGCGTGCGGCCGCTCGCGCTCAGCCCGACCACGACGTCCTCGCGCCGCAGCGCGATGTCCTCCAGATCCGCCTGCCCTCTTGCCGCGGAATCCTCGATGCCCTCGGACATGCCGACGAAACCGCCCGCGACGATGCCCACGACCTCCTTCGGCGACATGCCGAAGGTCGGCTGGCATTCCAGCGCATCGAGATAGCCGATCCGTCCGCTGTTGCCGGCGCCGATGTAGACGAGCCGGCCGCCCGCGCGGAGTGCCTGCGCGACCGCCCTCACCCCCGCCGCGATGGACGGCAATGCACGCGCCACGCACGGCGCGATGAACGCATCCTCGCGATTCATCAACGCCACGCCTTCTTCGATGCTGAGCTGATCGAGGTTCGCGCTGAAGACGTTGGGCTGCTCGGTGATCAAACGATCCAGCGGCATGGCGGCACTCCACAGGTTGGGCGAAAGATGGGTTTGATCATAATTGGTATGGCATTGGTTGTAAATCGCCAATTCATCGGGCGTCGCATCGTTGATGCCGGTAACTTCGCTGACGCCGACAACGAAACATCGTCAAACCACTGATACGAATTAGATTTCAATGTGCGAGCGGTTCAGGACCGCACCCTGACCCCGTTATCTCCGAGACTGAAAAGCTATCCACCCGATCCCTGGACAACTTCTAAAAAACTACCTATTGCCAACCAATATGTGAATTGGTACGTTCCAATTTATCGACAATTCAACGTACTCGCCTCCGGACAGGGGCGATTCGGCATTTCACAGGAGCCAGGCATGGCGGCGGACACGGCAGAGAAGTTCGGGACACTGGCCCGCGCGATTCTCGGGGCAATCGGCGGCGCACGGAACGTGCGCAATCACACGCATTGCATGACGCGACTGCGCGTCAACCTCGTCGATCCGGCGCTCGCCGATCCGGCCGTGCTGCGGCAACTGCCCGGCGTGCTGGGCGTGGTGACCGGCGATCCGCTCCAGGTGGTGATCGGCCCCGGCGCGGTCAAGCAGGTATGGAGCGCGTTCGCGCAGGCATTGAGCGAACACGATGCAGGCGACGCGCATCCGCAAGACGATGCGCGGGCCGCGAAGCCGCCCGCGGCTGCCAGGCGCGGCAACCACGCCGTGCGCGGTTTCCTGCGCCGCATCGCGTCGATCTTCACGCCGCTGATCCCCGCGCTGGTCGGCGCGGGGCTGATCAACGCGCTGGGCGGCCTGCTGCTGCTCTGGGCCCGGCATTCGCCGGCCGACAGCGCGAGCGACCTGACCTTTCTCGCGACCGTCGCGTCGACGATCGGCTCGGCGTTCTTCGCGTTCCTCGTCATCCAGGTCGGCATGAACGCGGCGCGCGAGTTCGACGGCACGGCGAGCCTCGGCGGCGCGGCCGCGAGCGTGATGATCGTGCCGGCGCTGACCAAGCTCCATGCGTTCACGTTGCCGCTGCTCGGCGAGATCGCGCTGCGGCCCGGCCAGGGCGGACTGATGGGCGCGCTGCTGGCCGGCGTGCTGGTCGCGCTGGTCGAGCGCAAGCTGCGCACGCGAATCCCGCCGGCGATCGAGACGCTGGTGACGCCGACCGTGTCGCTGCTCGTCGCGGGCGTCGCGACGCTGTTCGTGCTCATGCCGGTGGCCGACGTGCTGACGAACGGCGTCAGCGCGCTCACCACGCGCTTGCTGAATGTCGGCGGCATGCCGGCCGCGTTCGTGCTCGCCGCGTCGTTCGTGGTTCTCCTGATGTTCGGCCTGCATCAGGCGCTGATCCCGATTCATGCGCAACTCATTGCGCAATACGGCTTCACCGCGCTGTTCCCGATCCTCGCGATGTCCGGCTGCGGGCAAGCCGGCGCCGCCTTCGCACTGTATTTCCGCGTCAAGGACGCGGGACTGAAACAACGGATCCGCGACACGTTGCCGACCTGCATGCTGGGTGTGTCCGAACCGCTGCTCTATAGCGTCACGCTGCCGCTCGGCCGCCCGCTCGTCACGTCGTCGATCGGCGGCGGCATCGGCGCGCTCGTGCTCGGATACCTCGCCAGTCACGGCGATTTCGTGGGCGCGACCACGATCGGCCCCGCCAACCTGATGCTGATTCCGCTCGTCACGGGGCCCATGGGGCTCGGCAGCAGCGTCGCGGCCTATTGCCTCGCAACGGCGACGGCGTATGCATCGGCGTTCGTGCTCACCTGGTTCTTCGGGTTGACGCAGGATCAGCGGCGACAGTTCGTCCGCCCGGCGCCACGCCGCGCCGAGCCGCGCGCGGACGGGCCGCTGCCGGTGCAGCAGGCGCGCTGAGCGGCCTTGCGCAATGGCGGTCGCGCCGGTGGTCGGCCGCCTCTTTATTGCCCTATTAAATATGGATAGCTAAATAAATGAAAAGGGGAATCGCCTTCGCGATCGCGTGCTTCGCGACGACGCTCGCGCATGCGCAATCGAGCGTCCTGCTGTGGGGACGCCTGGGCGGCGACGTCCAGTACACGAGCGGCGTGCAGACACCGCACGGCACCGCGTCCCGCTGGTCGCAGGGCAGCGACTGGGGCGTCAACATCATCGGGTTGAAGGGCACGGAAGATCTGGGGAACGGGAACCACGCGCTGTTCTGGCTCGAATCGGCTTTCACGCCGACCGGCTCGCTGGTCGCGGGGCTGATCTTCCAGCGCGCGGCCTGGGTCGGGTTGAAGAACGACACGTACGGCACGATCCGCTTCGGCCAGGGGCCGATGCTCAACAACTACGTGTGGGAATACGACCCGTTGCTCGAGGAAAACTTCGGCGCCCAGTCGTTCGTCGCGTACCGGAACGGCTCGCGCCTGTCCAACGGCATCCGCTACCTGTCGCCCGACCTGCACGGCTTCTCGTTCGATGCGGAGCTGAACCTGGGCAACAGCCCGACCAGCTTCAACGCGGGCGATCCGGGCAACGCGGGCAAGGCCGGGCGCGCGGACGGCTTCAGCGGCGCCTACACGCACGGCGATTTCCAGGTGCGGGTGGTCTGGGACGAGATCCGCAATGCCCAGGGCATCGAGAACAACCTGTTCAGTTACTCGCGCGAATTGTTCGTCGGCGTGCGCGACCGGTTCGGCCCGTTTCGCGTGCAGGCCGCCTACACGCACTACTCCGCGCCGGATACACCGGCGGGATTGTCCGACCGCGCCGATCTCTGGTGGGCCGGCCTCACCTACGACGTGAACCCCTTTCTCCACCTGCAGGGTGCCGCTTACACGATGAAGGTCGGCCCCGGCAAGTGGACCGCCGACCACGACGGCGAATCGCGCGTGACGATGGTCGGCGTCGGCTGCATGTACGACCTGTCGAAGCGGACGTTCCTGTACAGCATGGCCGCGCACGTGTTCAACAGCGCCAACGCGAATTTCGGCGTCAACCCGCAAAACCCGGGCCTGGGGCCGATGAACGCCGGCTGGGGCACGAACCCGGCGCCTGGCCATGGACAAACCGGCGTCTATGCCGGCATCGAGACAGTGTTCTAGCCCGCGTGGCCGGCCGCGCTGGCCCTGCGCGCCGCGCCACGCTCTTCCACTTTGCCAACCAGGAGTCGAACCATGCCATCCGGATCCATCCGCCCACGCGTTCCGATCGCAGCAAGTGTCGGTACGGCCGCGCTGCTCGCGCTTGCGCTCACCCATCCGCTCGACGCCGATGCCGCGCCGTCGTTTACCGTGCTCGACAACACCGCATACGCCGATGTTTCACTCGGGCACGGTTCGGTCAAGACCCATTTCATCCCGGCGCGCTACTGCCAGCCGCTCACGTACGATGCGTCGACGGGCAAGGTCAAGCTGCCGTCGCAGAGCGACTGGGAGGCGCTGGTCAACACCTACGATCCGACACCGGCCGACGCGCCCGGTTATCTCGTGCTCGACTGCGAAAAGCTGTACCTGACCGGCAGCACGGCGACGATCGCCAACCGGTTCGCGATCCTCAAGCAACTCCAGCAGTGGACCCAGGCGATTCGCCCCAATCGCGTGCTCGGGTGGTACGGGCTCGCGAACGCGGCCAACATCAGCACCGTGGATCCGGCCAGCGCCTATCGTGACATCGCGCAGCTGATGGACCTCAACAACGGCAGGACTGCGTACTTCCCGAGCGAATACGTGAAGGCCAACGGCACGTCGCCGTATACGGGCGCGGCATGGGCGCCGCAGCTCAACGCCGACCTCGCGACGACGGGCACGATCGACCGGCAGAGCAGCACGGGCACGCATCCGGTGTTTCCGTACATCTGGCCGCAGTACTACGACCAGAACACGACGCTGATCCCGGCTTCGACCTGGCAGAGCATGTTGAACACGATCCGCAGCACCGCCGCGGCCGGCCTGATCATCTGGGGCGGCCAGAATCCCGCTGTCGAATACGATGCGAACAACGACGGGAACGGCCCGTGGGTCGCGGTCACGCAGGCGTTCCTGGACAGCCTCTGAGCGGTGCGAGGCGCGGCTACCCTTCCCCTGCGTGACCCGTCGCGGTCACGCGCCCCGGGGGACGGGTTGGCCGCACAGCGCAGCTGCTGCGCTGTGCTCCCCGGGGCGCAAGCCCATTGGCCCGCTTTCACGAAAACGGCAAACGGTAGCCGGGTTCGCTGGCTCCGGGAGGCCGGCGTTGTATCGAATTGAACGGGGCCGGCCGCACGAACGGGCCGGCAACCCCGCGCGCATCAATGCAGCCACTTCATCACGATCGTCGCGAACACGACCATCGCGGCGCCGCCAATGCGCGTCGAGATCTGCGCGAACGGCATCAGCCCCATCCGGTTCGACGACGACAGGATCGCGACGTCGCCGGTGCCGCCCAGCCCGCTGTGGCACGCGGTGATGATCGCCGATTCCACCGGGTACATCTTCAGCGCGGCGCCGACGAAAAAGCCCGACACCACCATCGCGATCACGATCGATGCGCAGATCACGAAGTAACCGGGCGAGAACGCGCCGACGAGCTTGTCCCACGACACGAACAACGTGCCGAGGCCGACGAGGATCGCGAACGTCAGGTTCGTCGACATGAATCGGTACATCTGGTACGCGCCGATCTCCATCGACTCGGGAATCGCGCGGCACACTTTCAGCACGGCTGCCGCGACGATCATCAGCACCGGGCCCGGGATGCCGGTGAGCGGCGCCAGCAATGCGCCGAGGATGAACAGCGTGCACGCGAACAGCAGCCCGAACCCCATCAGCCGCAGGTCGAGTGCCGCCTCGGCCTTCTGCGCGGCAAGCAGTGCGCGATCCTCGCCGGTCTTCACGAGCAGGCCGTCGCCGCTGTAGTCGCGGTGCTTTTCGCCGAAGCGTTTCAGCATGCCGCTCGCGAGGATCGCGACGACGTTGCCGATCAGCGCGGCCGGCACCATCGTCGCGATCAGGTGGCCCTGCGCGGCGCCGGTGATCTCCGAATAGCCGATCGACAGCGGCAGGATGCCTTCGCCGATGCCGCCACCGAGGATCGGCATCACGATGTAGAAGAACGTGTGCTGCGGGTCGTAGCCGAATGCGAGGCCGACGGCGACACCCGCCGCGATCGCGGCCACGGTGCCGACGACGAGCGGCGCGAACATCTTGAGGAAGCCCTGGATCAGGATCGTCCGGTTCATCCCGAGGATGCTCCCGGCGACCAGGCACGCAATGTAGAGATACTGAAGGTTTGCCGTCTTCATCGTCACCGTGATCGCGCTGAGCATCGCATCGTCCATCAGCCGGTAGCCGAGCAGCGCCGACGGCACGAACAGGCACAGGATTGCGGGGCCGCCGATATGCCGGAACACCGGAATCCGGCGACCGATCTCGCCGAGCAGCAGCCCGGACAACATCAGCACCGCGAAACCGCCGATCATGTCGTTCGGCAGCCGCTTCGTGACGGCCGCGAGCATCGTGACGATCGCGATCGCAATGCACATCGGCAGCGGCATCCCGCCAATCTTCAGGGTCAGCAGCGACGCTCGTCGCGTTGGCGGCGGCACGCTCGTCTGCACGGGGGAAGCTTCCATCTCATGTCTCCTTTTTTATGTTCCAGTCGCACTTCGGCAAGGCCGGACGGAACCGCGCGTCCGGCCCCGTACGGCGGGCGCTACGATGCTTCGTTCACGCCGCGTTGCTGCTTCGGCAGATCGATCCTCATCCACGGATGGGCCTTGTAGTGGCGTGCCTCGAACCCATCGATCGCGGTGCGGTCGGCGAGCGTCATGCCAATCATGTCGAGCCCTTCGACGAACATGCGCTTCTGTCGCTCGGGCAGATCGAACGGGTATTCCGATCCATCTGCTGTCCTGACGACCTGACGCAGCACGTCGATCGTCAGCGTGCTCGTAGCCGGATCGCTGGCCTGCCCGACGAGCACCGATATGACGGCGGGATCGAGCATCACCAGCAGCAGCCGGTTGTTCAGCGCGTTGAAGTAGAAGATCTCGCCGAAGCTCGGCGCGATCACCGCCTCGAAGCCCGCCTGCTGCAGGCCCCACACCGCGTGCTCGCGGCTGGAGCCGCAGCCGAAATTGGCGCCGGCCACGAGGATGCGGGCCCGCTGATACTCGGGACGGTTCAATACGAAATCAGGCCGAGGCACGCCCGAACCGTCGTGGCGGAGGTCGTACAGCACGCCGCGCGCGAGCCCCGACTTGTCGATGCCGAACAGAAACTGCTTGGGCATGATCTGGTCGGTGTCGAGATTGTTCAGCGGCAGCGGCGCGGCGATGCCGGTGACGAATGCGTGCTCAGACATGGTCGAACTCCTTGCGTACGTCGACGATGCGGCCGGCCAGCGCGGCGGCGGCGGCCATCGCCGGGCTCATCAGGTGGGTGCGCGCGCCGCGGCCCTGGCGGCCCTCGAAATTGCGGTTCGTCGTCGACGCGCAGCGCTGTCCGGGTTGCAGGATGTCGTCGTTCATCGCGAGGCACATCGAACAGCCCGGCTGGCGCCATTCAAAACCGGCATCGATCAGCGTGCGCGCGACGCCTTCGCGCTCGGCCTGCTCGCGCACCGCGACCGAACCCGGCACGACCATCGCGCGCACCGATCGCGCGACCGTGCGGCCGCGCACGACGTCCGCTGCCGCACGCAAGTCCTCGATCCGTGCATTCGTGCACGAGCCGATGAACACGTGATCGACGGCCAGGCCATCGATAGGCTGCCCGGCATCGAGCCCCATGTAGTCGAGCGCCTTGCGCGCGTTGTCGCGTTCGAGCGGTTCGGCCGACAACGCTGGAATGCACGCGGTGATCGCGATTGCCTGGTCGGGGCTCGTGCCCCAGGTCACGAACGGCGCGACGTCCGCGGCATCGAAGCGATGCGTGATGTCGAACTGCGCATCGGCGTCGGATTTCAGTTGTGCCCACTGCACGGCGGCTTCGTCGATTTGCGCCACCGGCAGGTCGCGGACCCGCTCGCGAACATACGCGAGCGTCGTTTCATCGGGTGCGATGAGCGCGCCGCGTGCGCCGGCTTCCACCGTCATGTTGCACAGGGTCATCCGCGCTT
The DNA here is from genome assembly GCF_011605345.1 of Burkholderia sp. D-99. GTDB lineage: Bacteria > Pseudomonadota > Gammaproteobacteria > Burkholderiales > Burkholderiaceae > Burkholderia. The sequence continues at coordinate 431,407 of NZ_JAAOXM010000005.1, read as the reverse complement.
CGGCGCTCAGCGCAGCGATCGCCGGCCCGCCGTATTCGACGACGAAACCGCGTGCGCCCTGCGCACCGATCCGCGAGATGATGTAGAGCACGAGATCCTTCGACGTCGTGCCGGCGGGCAGCGTGCCGCCCACGTGGATACGCATGTCACGCGCGACGCGGTACACGAGCGTCTGCGTCGCCAGCACATGCTCGACTTCCGACGTGCCGATGCCGAAACCGAGCGCGCCCAGCGCGCCGTACGTCGTCGTGTGGCTGTCGCCGCACAGCACGACCATCCCGGGCCGGATCAGGCCGATCTCCGGCGCGACCACATGCTCGATGCCCTGTTCGGTATCCTGCACGTCGAACAGGTGGATGCCGTGCTTGCGGCAGTTGCGCGTGAAGTTGGCGGCCTGGCTGGCAGCGGCGTCGATGACGATCGTGCGCTGGCCGACCGGGACGGGATGCGTCGGGATCACGTGATCGACGATGCCCATCTGCTTTTCCGGGCGGCGCACCGGCAGGTTCTTTTCCGCGAGCCCCGCGAACGCCTGCGGACTCGTGTACTCGTTCATGATGTGCAGGTCGGCATACAGCACAACATGCTGCTCGTCGACGCGGAACACCGTGTGGCTCGCCACGATCTTCCGGTAAAGCGTCTGTCCCATCGTTCCTCCGGTCTGTCTTGCGAAAACGCCCTGGTGCGGACGTTTCGGCAAGTGTAATTTGGAGGGTGACGCCTTAAAATGAGGCACGGCTTAACCCATTATTAAATGAAACTTTAAGATGGATCCGATCGCAGACCTGGAATTCTTCGCGCGGCTCGTCACGCACGGCAGCCTGTCCGCACTCGCGCGCGATCTCGGCGTGACGCCGCCGGCCGTCAGCGCGCGGCTCAACCAGATCGAGCGGCGCCTGGGCGTGAAGCTGCTGAACCGCACCACGAGGCGGCTCGCGCTGACCAACGAGGGCGAGGTGTATCTCGCGACCGGCTCGAAGTTGCTGGAACAGGTACACGAACTCGAACGCACGGTGTCGAGCAGCCGCAACCAGCCGCAAGGGCTGCTGAAGGTCAATGCGACTTTCGGGTTCGGGCGCCGCCACATCGTGCCCGCGCTGTCCGCGTTTCGCGATCGTCATCCGGAGGTCGAGATCCAGCTCGAACTCACCGACCGCCCGATGAACCTGGCCGAGTTCGCGTACGACGTGGGTATCCGGTTCGGCGAACTGCCGGACCAGCGCGTGGTGGGCCGCAAGCTGGCCGCGAACCGCCGTTTCGTCTGCGCGTCACCCGCTTACCTGAAGGCGAACGGGACGCCGAAGGTGCCCGGCGACCTGCGCGGCCACCGCTGCATCGTGCTGCGCGAGAACGACACCGCATACGGCACGTGGCACTTCACGAAGGGCAAGCGCCATGAACTCGTCAAGGTGCATGGCGTGATGAGCAGCAACGACGGCGAAGCGACACTGCGCTGGGCGATCGACGGGCACGGCGTGCTGGTGCGATCCGAATGGGACGCGCAACCGTTGATCGATTCGGGCGCGCTGACGCGCGTGCTCGAGGATTGGTCGTTGCCGCCATCGGATATCTATGCGGTGTATCCGGAGCGGCTCAACCTGTCGGCAAAGGTGCGGGTGTTCGTGGAATTTCTTTGTGAGTATCTGGGCGGGCGGGAATGATGTGGACGTCGGGGAACGTGGCGATTCATGGAATTCCGGTGGTATTTGTCGGCTAACTACCCGAAGCGGCCGTTTGGCCCGGCACACGTTCAGCACGAGCCGCGCATGCTGGTTTGGCCGGGTAGGTCATTCTGCCTAGGCCACCTGCCCCCTCACCAAAAACGGCGCGCCTCAAATTATCTGGAATCCGAAATACCAGAACACGATGGGCTTGCCGGCGGCCGTTTCACCACTCGTCGTGCAACGGCCAGCCCACTCGGGGCACACTTTCTGGCCGGACGACGTGAGCGTGCTGGATGGAAAACACGTCGACGCCACCCGTGTGCTGTCGTCCGCTCGACTGACCGACACGTGTACCTGCCTGCGCTCGCTCGTGCTCACAAGGGCAAGCTGGCGACCTTCGATCGGCGCCTGGTTGACGATGCCGTGCCGAACGGCGCCAAGCATCTTGAACTGATTTCCTGACCCTGGATTGGGAGCAAGAGTCGTGACAGCTTCGCTTGAACGGGTTTCTTCGATGGCGATGCGCTGGTTGCCGCGACCGCCAATCAAAGAATCTCTGCCTTATGCTCTGCAGAGCACAATCACGAACCTTGCTCATCCCCCTCGAGGATTTGACACCGCGCACATTCGCTCGACAATAAAGCCTTCGGCCTACGGCCGAAGGCTCATGAAAGGCCGACCACTAACACTCGGCACTGTCCAGGAAATCCAAGCGGTTCAAGCTCGAACACTATCGCTGCAGCCTCTGTCCAGGAAACCGGGGGACAGCCACCTTGTCATCAACCCAGCGCAGCATAAGTAACCTGCCATTCGAACCAATCGATGCTGTCGCGAGGGTCGTTGGCTACCGCTTGAATCGTGAAGCTTTGTGGCGTCGGAAAGTCCACACGCAATCCCGGCCAGGGTTCCGGCTTAGGATCGTTCTTGTAGATATGAATCGGCAAGACCGTCACCGAAACAATACCGAAACCCGGTGGAATCGTCGGGTTAATACGTGCAGGCAGATCGGCGCTACCTGTTACGCCGGAATTCCAGCCAATTCGGGTCGGGCTCGCGCCTTGACGTCCCAGAAAAGTCTGCCATAAGAACCAGTCGATACTGTCACGCGGCTTCGTCCCGTCCGAACTGAGAAATATCGAGCCGGATTCCGTAAATTCGGCAATCAGGCCGGCCCACGGCTCGGGATTCGGATCATTGGAGTAAATATGAATTGGTAGAACTGTGACCCCGGCAATGGCCTCATTGGGGGAGATTTGCGTATTGATTTTCTGTGGCAACGAAGCGTTCGAGGTCACGCCGGATTTCCAGCCTCGCGGCTGATAGCCCGCCGGTGCGGTCCCATACGTAACCTGCCACATGAAAAACTGGATTGAATCGCGCGGATTATAAGGCTCGGCCGACAATATGAATCCGCGTCCGTCGGTCGTGAAGTTGGTCTGTAGCCCGGGAAACGGCTCGGGATGCGGGTCGTTGGAATAAAGGTGAATGGGCAAGACCGTCAGCCCCAAGATGATCGTGCCAGCTGGTAACGGCGGAAGTACCGAGATAGAGCCCTTTTGCTGCAGAGTGTTGTCGACCGTTCCGGAAATCCATCCCGAAGGAGAAAATCCGGATACTCGATTGTCTGACATGGCATGCCCCGTTTTGAAAGGTAGTTTAAGAAGCCCCTCATGCACGCTTACATTACTGCTACAACAGTTGCGCTTAATTTTTTGTGTAATTCATTTTCGACAACTGATCGATTATTTTTTATTGTGAATGCAAGGATAATAGTTATGAAAATCGCGCAATGATACCTGTCAATCCTGGCAGGGCGAAGCCGATGATGTGGCGCGTATTGTCGTTACACGATCGGTCGATAACCGATGCGAAGCTGACGTCCAAATGTCGGTTCAGCAAGATAGGCGAACGACGCTACATGGCCGACACCTGTCCATATGGGTTACCGGAAAAACTGCTGGTGCATCTTCGTGAATGCAGCGGGTGTCGGTCGGGTTTCTAGCCACTCCAGAACCTGCTGACCGCATTCGGCACCGTTCGAAGACGATGTGTCCACCACGTAATCGTAGTGCCGGTTAGCGTGAATCGAGTGAAACTGAGACTTGGCGAGTCCGATCTTACGGTCGCCACGGGCCTGTTCGCGTTCGATCAGGACTTCAAGCGCACAGGAAACACCAATAATAAGTACCGGTAGCTCGGTCAGGTCTTCAAGCATGTAGCGCCACGCATCGGACGATAGAACGTGATCGACGATCACGGCCTGACCATGTCTGGAGAAGGTGGCGGCCGTGGCATTGATCGCCCGACACAGGGCTGCCAAGCGGATCTCTACCAACGGCTTCTCGACGTCCCAATAGTTGGCAGGCTCCATGCTCCGGAATACATCAAGCTCGACGTGCAAAGGATGCTCGTCCAGGTTCTCGCGTAGATATCTGGACAATGTGCTTTTGCCCGAGCTGCTCGGACCGTTGAGTACGACGATAACCCCGGGGGGGCGCAGCGTTTCTGTAATCGGCATTTGGGGCCCTGTCGACGGCCTGCGAACGCAGGAAGCCGGTCGATTGTCGTCCAGGTGACGCACGGTGTCGAACAACCGTTCGTGGCCGGCAGTTTCGGCCTTTTCTCATCCGACTACGATACCGTGGACACGGCTGCCTACGACTTGCTCTACCAGCCAGCGTCGAGCAATGTCAGTGCAAGACGATGGCCGCTCCAGCGTCGGAAAATGCCCGCATCCTTCGAGCGACTCGAATCGAGCATGCGGCATCAGCCTGGCGATACGAAGGCCGACATCGACCGGAACGAAGCGATCTGCCTTGCCCCATATGAGAAGTGTTGGAATCTTGCTCGTTGCCAGCGTCGACCACCGATCCGAGCGAGTCAGCGTAGCATCGGACTGTCGCGCAAACATGTCCGAACCGGTATCGCGCGCCATTTGAACAAACGCTGCTCTCGACCGGACATCTTCCGGAGGAATGGCGTTCTCGGCGAATTCGGCGATCACTTGCTCATGCTCGCCCGCCCGAATCCTCCGGCTGGTGGCGCGAACAACGTCCGGATGCGGATGCACACCCGGCTGACAATTCATCAACCAGAGTCCACGTATACGTTCAGGCGCTCGGGCCAGCACTTCCATCGCGAGACAGCCACCGTAGGCCGTCCCTGCAATGATGAATGGGCCGTCAACGGAGGCAAGCAGGCTCTCGGCACTGTCGGCAAACGTAGGACAACCGAGCACCCGGACAGACGGCGCAACCAGATCGCTCAACCTTTCGAGTTGATGGGCATACATGCGTTCGTCGCACGGCATTGCAGGCAAGAAGACGAGCGGTAGTGGCATGGTTACATGCGAGGACAGGTTGGACGACGGCGGAAGCGGGTTCGCGACCTCGTGCAATCAGGCAAGGCTATGAAGATTGTCGAGGATATCAACCGGATCGTCGACAGAGCGCTTCTGGTCGCGCCCTGAAGCTGGGGCATGTAACGCTCGCGAGTCCCGTTGTCCATGCGCAGCCTCGCGATCATGAAGCGTAGCCACACCGGGGAGCCTCTTTCCGTTGGGCCGCGTGGGTTCAAAAAGTCAACGGACAAGCTACCCGAATACCCGAGCCCATACCGCCCGAAGGCGTCGCGCACGGTCCTCGAGGAGATAGGAGGCCACCAGCGTCAAGAGACCTGAAATCGCCCCCGTCACGATGTGCTCGACATACGGAATACGGTAGTGACTCGTGTGCGAGTAGGCGTCGCCCAACGTCGTCAGGCAGCCAACAACCAGCGCATTGCCGTATCGATGCGCGTAGAGTTTCACCGCGGGCGTGAACGTCAAAAGTACAGCCAGGAGTCCGGTAAGCAGACCTGTATGAAATGCGATAGTCCAGTGGGCAAGGCTCATGATGTTGCCCCAGCTCCCCGGCATGCAGGTCATGCACGCACTGGTCGGCTGCCAGAAGCGCTGGATAAACAGTCTGACGCGGTGCTTCCACTCGGTTGACATGATGCATTCCCGTCAATTCCGTTGTCACGGCCAACGCCGCCACACGTATCGTTGAAGCGGCTTCCCAACCCTTCAACGCGCTTGCCGCCCCCGTCACGGATGGGCTGCCCGTGTGCCAGAGAGGCCGAGCAATGACCTGGACGTGGGGGGAATACTACTCCACGATTGGACGCCCGCTGTTTAGACCGAGACCGGCATTCAACGCTTGCATCTGTCGGTGCGATCCCGTCCACGGCGGGCATCGAGCGTTGCGCTTTCGCGCGAAGTCGACGTCCGGCATCGACGGCGAATTCAACCGGTCGAAGCAACAGCTTGACGGAATCGTTCGGCCGGCGTGTCTTATCGGAGCGCTGACTACAGCCTCAGCGTCCTTGCGAATAATCTTTACCCACATCACGAACCAGGCCTGGCGTTCGACGAATGTCGCCATCCGGCCATTGGCGTTGCCGAACAGCAGATCTCGGCCGTGCCAGGGCGTTCACTGATTGATATGACATCGCGGATGTTCGTGCGGCCCTCGGTCGTCAGTGTGTGTAGACGCGATCGACGCATGGCCGCAACACCTCCCCGTCATATAGAATGGCACGCTTTGCCGCTTTGCCCGCCCTCCTATGTGGTTCAAGAATCTTCAGCTTCATCGTCTTCCGGCCCCTTGGGCCGTTACCCCCGACCAGATGGAAAAATGGCTGGCGCCCTACGCGTTTCAGCCGTGCAACAGCATCGAGATGCAGCGCTTCGGATGGGCGTCGCCGCGTGACGACGGCGCGCTTGTGTATTCGAACAACCGGCAGATGCTGCTGGTGTTTCGTGCGGAAAAGAAGCTGCTACCGGCGTCGGTCGTCAATCAGGTGACCAAGGCCCGGGCGCTTGAAGTCGAGGAGCAGCAGGGCTTCAAGTTGGGGCGCAAACAGTTGCGCGAACTCAAGGAGCAGGTTACCGACGAACTGATGCCGCGCGCGTTCAGCATTCGCCGCGATACCCGCGTGTGGATCGACACGGTGAACGGCTGGCTCGTCATCGATGCGGCTTCGCAAGCGCTTGCCGACGACATTCGCGGCCTGCTCGTCAAATCGATCGACCCGTTGCCGCTCGCCAGCGTTCAAGTGGCGCATTCGCCGGTCGCCGCGATGACGGACTGGCTGCTGTCCGGCGAAGCGCCGGGCGGATTCACTGTGGACCAGGACGCCGAGTTGCGCTCGAGCGGCGAAGGCGGCGCCACGGTGCGATACGTCGGCCACGCGCTGGAAGCGAACGACATGCGCCGGCACATCGAGGCCGGCAAACAATGCATGCGCCTCGCGATGACCTGGAACGACCGGATCTCCTTCGTGCTGACACCATCGCTGACGATCAAGCGTGTGACGCCGCTCGACGTGATCAAGGAAGTGACGGATCCCACCGCGCAGAACGACGACGAACGCTTCGACTCGGATGTCACGCTGATGACGGGCGAATTGGCGCGAATGTTGACCGATCTCGTCGATAGCCTGGGTGGCGAGCAGCACGACGCGATGAAACAAGCGGCAGCGGCCTGAACTCCGTCGGCTGTCGAGGATCGTCGCTCGGCGACGGCGCAGCTTCGCGCTGACGCGACGTTTCGATGAGAACCGTCGCCGCTCTGGCGGCGTGTCGCGCCTCGCTGGCGATCTTCGACATTAATCGTTGTCAGTGACCATTTGCGGATCGACTCCCGACATTCACCATGAGACCCGGGGCAGCATCAATAGCCGACACGCGATAAAAGCCGCCGACACGAGTCTTCCACGAATCGCGAGCAGATTCGGCCGCAGCCAGGAAGAGCAAAGCGAGGCGAATATCGCGGCAACACTCGACGCAAATACGGAGCTTGCCGAACCCTGCGAACCAGGCATGCGTTCGCTCGACGGCCCAGCAATGCCGTCCTGACTGCTCGCTGCTTTCCACGCCGCGACGGGTGATACGGGCCTTGACGCCACGCCGTCTCAGATAACGTCGGCAACGTGCAAACACAGCCCGCGAGCAACTTGCTCGGACGTTTGTGCGGCTGGCCGTTCAGGCCAGGTACCGCCGGAATGGCATCAGGTGCGGGCTCGAACGTCATCGATTCGTGCCGATTGGCACCAGCGACCGTGACAGTCAGCAGGATGCCTCGTGCGTCCACTAAAGATGCCGTTCAAAGCGGCTCGATCATCGACCGTACGCCGCCGTCCGCCCCTGGGCGAAGGCATGAACTTCAGAATCGGCGGTTCCCGCGCCACCCATAACGCGTTACTGATTCACGCGGTGCGCCGTCGCGCGCGTCACAGCCAGATCGTGCGTGATGAACAACAGGTTCAATACGATCAAGCACGATGATCCCCCGGCTGGCCGTACGACATCCAGAAACCTCGTGGCGATACACGTCGGCCATGCACGCGCAAATCTCCGACTCGAACGGCGCGCAATAGCGACACGCGCCGTCCCGCTCCATCGACGCTTCGTGCCGGCAGTCCGCGAACAGTTCGCCGGTGCCTGTGGTGTTCGCAGTTGCCCCGCTTCACTGCACGTTGGCCCAGGATGCAATATATTTTCCCCGTGATCGCGACATGTCCCGGCAATCGAGCCAGGAAACTCATCGTTGCGGGATCGCATCGTATTCATTCTCATTGACCGGCGCCTGAAATAATCAGGGGCACTTGTATCATCAATCTATGTTTTCGAATAAATTCCGGATCCTCATCGCGGCCAGCGCAATTTTCGCGGCTCATGCATCAGCACAATCCGCCGCGTCCGCCCCCATTCCCGAACAACTGCCGTATGACATCCCCTACGGCCCGCCCATTACGCTGACGCAGGCGCGTACCGCCATGGCCGCGGCCGAAACGGAGGCACGACGCCGAAACTGGAAATACGCGATTGCCGTTGTCGACAGCGGCGGGAACCTGGTCTCGTGCGACAAAATGGACGGGACGCAACTCGCCTCGGTTGAAATCGCGGAAGCCAAGGCGCGCGCATCGGCCCGATTCCGCAGACAGACCCGGGATATGCAAAGCGCCATCAACAACGGTGCGACAGGTAACCTCAGCATCCCGGGAATCCTCGCGGGCGAAGGCGGCATCCCGATCGTGATCGACGGGCACCTGATCGGCGCGATCGGGGCCAGCGGTGGCGCGGGTGTGCAGGATAGTGTCATCGCGGCCGCCGGCGCGGCGGCAATCAAGTAAGGCGCGCGTCCATCGCGCGTGTCGCGAAACCGTATCGTTGCCGACGCTCGCGCTGCCGCTGAACCGCCCATTTCGGCAATACAACAGTCTAATTCTGACGTTTTAATTACACTTTTCTTTCACGTTTGTTTTAAGCCGGTCGCAGTACGCCGATGCCGCGTTGAAAATACGCGAATCGTGCGATATCGATACACTCCCCCGTTGCAATGAAATTTGAGCGCGACACTGGACGCTCGAATGGAACCGGTTCCATAATCTCGTGCCCGAACGCTGTCTCGCCTGAACAGATAAAAACCTCTGCATGCGGCGTGTGCAATACTTTGTTCAGCCGGCAATGGTCGTTTGCCGATGCGCTCGGACGGGTAACGCAGCGCCGCGGGGGGGACGCATTCGGGTCGTTTCGGCCCGGAGCGGCTCCCGACGCGGAACATTCGGAAGAAAGAAAACATGCGAGCAACGTCTCGCGGAAAAGACGAAAACGACATGGCCCCACACAAACATGAATCGCGCATCCTCGCGCGCGCCGGCATGACCCGTAGAGCGGCGCTGAAAGTGATGGCCGCAGCGCTGACGCAAGTCGGGCTGCTCACCGCCGCGCCCGGATACGCACTCGCGCAGCAGCCGTCCCTCGACACCCGGACCTTTCTCGCGCTGTCGAAAGCGCTGACAGGCCATGCGAATCTCGACCCGACGACGGCTGCGCGCCTCGTCGACGCATTCCGACGCACGGACCCCGGCTTTGCCGCGCGTGCGGCTGCGCTGGCGCAACGCGTCCGCACCGGCCAGACACCCGCGCAACTGCTGGCCGATGCCGACGGCGCGGGCCTGCACGACACGGCGCTCGCGATCGTCGCCGCGTGGTACACGGGCACCGTCGGTCATGGCCAGAAGGCCGTGATGGTTGCCTATGCCGATGCGCTGATGTACGACACCGTCCACGACGGAATGAGCGCACCGACCTATTGTTCGAACGGCCCGCTATGGTGGACCGCCGAGCCGCCACCGGCCGACGTCGCGCCGCCCCGCAAAACGGTTGCGTCAGCAACTACCCCGCACCCGCAAACGCACGCCTGAACCTCATGAGAACTCCTGTATTTGAATCGAACGGCGACGTATCGGCCGACGTCGTGATCGTGGGCTCCGGCGTGGTTGGCGGCCTGATCGCCGACCAGTTGGTCAGCCAGGGTCATTCGGTGCTGATCATCGAATCGGGCCTGCGCATCGAGCGTGGGCAGGCGGTCGAGAACTGGCGCAACATGCCCTTCGACAATCGCGTGGGCTCCGACTTCCAGGGGCTCTACCCGCAGGCGGCGAATGCGCCTGCCCCGCTCTATTTTCCGAAGAACAACTACGTCGGCCTGAGCGGAAGGGATGGCCAGAGTTTCCAGCAGGGCTATCTGCGTACGGTCGGTGGCACGACGTGGCACTGGGCCGCGTCGAGCTGGCGGCACCTGCCGGTCGATTTCCGGATGAAGTCGGCTTATGGCATCGGCCGCGACTGGCCGATCTCCTATGACGACCTCGAGCCGTACTATTGCCGCGCGGAAGAGGAAATGGGCGTCGCCGGGCCAAGCGATCCGGCCATGCAGTCGCCGTCGCAGCGCAGCCGCCCCTATCCGATGGACATGGTGCCGTGGGGCCATGGCGACCGGCGCTTCGCCGAAATCGTCAACGCGCATGGCTACCGGTCGATCCCGATTCCGCAGGCGCGCAGCACGCGGCCGTGGCAAGGCCGCCCGGTCTGCTGCGGCAACAACAATTGCCAGCCGATCTGCCCGATCGGCGCGATGTACAACGGCATCCACCACATCGAGCGCGCGGAGCGCAAGGGTGCGAAAGTGCTCGCCGAATCGGTCGTCTACAAGATCGACACCGATGCGAACAATCGCGTGACGGCCGTGCACTGGTACGACACGTCGCACAAATCGCACAAGGCGAGCGGCAAGATGTTCGTGCTCGCGTGCAACGGCATCGAGACGCCGCGCCTGTTGCTGCTGGCCGCGAACGAGCGCAATCCGCACGGCATCGCGAACGGCTCGGACCAGGTCGGGCGCAACATGATGGATCACTCGGGCTTCCACTGCACGTTCCTCGCGAACGAGCCGATGTGGCTCGGCCGTGGCCCCGCGCAGAGCAGCTGTATCGTCGGCCCGCGCGACGGCGATTTCCGCGGGCAGTATTCGGCGAACAAGATGATCCTGAACAACATCTCGCGCGTCGGGCCGGCCACGCAGCAGGCGCTGAAGCTCGGCCTGGTCGGCAAGGCGCTCGACGAGGAAATCCGGCGCCGCGCGATCTACGGCGTCGACCTGTCGATCAGCCTCGAACCGCTGCCGGATCCGAACAACCGCCTGACGCTCAGCAAGACACGCTTCGATCCGCTCGGCCTCGCGTGCCCCGACATCCACTACGACGTCGGCGACTATGTGCGGCGCGGCTACGACGCGGCCTGCAAGCAGCTCACGCATATCGGTAGCCTGTTCGATGCGGTCGAGTTCAACATCACGACGTCGCTGAACGCGAACAATCACATCATGGGCGGCACCATCATGGGCTCCGATCCGAAGAACTCGGTCGTCGACGGCGACTGCCGCGCGCACGATCATGCGAACCTGTGGTTGCCGGGCGGCGGCGCGATGCCGTCGGCGTCCGTCGTCAATACGACGCTGTCGATGGCAGCCCTCGGCCTGAAGGCCGCGGATTCGATTTCCGCGAGCCTCGCGAAGGGTTGATTCGATGACACAGACGATCCAACGACCACTTCGCACGCTGCGCGGCGCCGGCTACCGCGCGGCCGTCGCACTCGCGGTGCTCGGCAGCGTCGGCGGCACGCCCGCGTTCGCGCAGGACGCAGCGACCGGTGCGGCGCCGACGCCGACGTCGGCCGACGCCGCGCTGATCGAAAAAGGCCATCAACTCGCGATCGCAGCGGACTGCATGGCCTGCCATACGGCGCTCGACGGCGGCAAGCCGTTCGCGGGCGGGTACGGCATCGCGTCACCGATGGGGCAAATCTATTCGAGCAACATCACGCCGTCGAAAACGGCCGGCATCGGCAACTATACCGAGGCGCAGTTCGCACGCGCGCTGCGTGAAGGCGTACGCGCGGACGGCGCACGCCTGTATCCGGCAATGCCGTATACGTCGTACAGCGGCCTCAGCGACAACGACGTGCACGCGCTTTACAGCTACTTCATGCACGCCGTGAAGCCGGTCGACGAACCCGCGCCCGCGACGAACCTGCCGTTCCCGTTCGGCATGCGCATCGCGATGACGGGCTGGAACATGCTGTTCCTGACGAACAAGCGTTTCGAAGCCGATCCCGCGCACGACGTGCAGTGGAATCGCGGCGCGTACCTGACCAATGTGCTAGCGCACTGCAGTGCGTGCCATACGCCGCGCAACGCGCTGATGGCCGAAGACTTCGGCCGTAATCTGGGCGGTGCGCAGCTCGGCGCGTGGTATGCGCCGAACATCACGTCGGACCCGGTAAGCGGCATCGGCGCATGGACCGACGACGAGCTGGTGTCGTACCTGAAGACCGGCCGCGCACCCGGCAAGAACCAGGCGGCCGGCCCGATGGCGGAGGCCGTGCAGAACAGCCTGCAGTATCTGTCGGACGCAGACCTGCAATCGATCGTCACGTATCTGCGCAGCACGAAGCCGATTCGCGACGAGCACGAGTCTGCACCGGCATTTGCGCACGGCCGCGCGGTCAGCAGTGAACCGACGTTGCGCGGCACGACCGCGTTGAATGCGAACGGTACGCTGACCACGGGTGAGGCGCTGTTCAGCGGTTACTGCGCGAGCTGTCACCAGGCCAACGGCAAGGGCAGCCCGAGTCAGGCCTATCCGTCGCTGTCGAACAATACCGCCACGGGCTCGCGCAATCCGTCGAACCTGATTGCGGCGATCCTGTACGGTGTCGATCGCGACGCGGGCGGCGAGCACGTTCTGATGCCGTCTTTTGGAGAGGATTCCTACGTCCAGCCGCTGAAGGACGATCAGATCGCCGCGATCGCGAACTACGTGCTCGCGCAGTACGGCAATGCCGACGTGACCGTGACGCCCGACGACGTGGCCGTCGCGCGCAGCGGCGGCCCGGTTCCGCTGCTCGTGCGGGCCCGGCCGTTGATGCTCGCAGCACCGGTGGTTGTCGTGCTGCTGGGGGTCTTCGCAATCGTGTTCCGGCGACGCCGGGCACGTCGTACGGCACGCGCGGGGGTTACATCCGGTGAGATTGGATGATTGAGGGTGTCAGGCATGTCGTTGCTGGACTACCGGCCTTCTGACTTTCGAAAGATTCATCAGTCGTTCAGTCAACGGACATGGATGCAGGCGAGGCGCTCGCGTGAAGTACAGCGCTCGCGTTCTCGCCGCCATCCGGCACATGCAGGCAGCACCTTCCGAGCAATGTGCCGTCGCGTTTGCTTGGCAACGCGTTTCAGTGCGCAGGCTGACAGGAAGACAGGCGCTCTGCGGCCCCGTTCGCGGCACGCATGTTTGAATATTCTGGAATAGCCGGATTTTCCGGCTCCATTTTCGTCGTAGATAATGGTCAGGCCGGTCGACGAAATCGGGAGGCGACCACCTCGAACCAATGCATTGACCTGCTGTAACTCCTTGACGGCGACAACCAGAACAAGTCGCGTGGGATTGGTCTGAGGGGCGAGCCTCAATGCCGAGTTTCTCTACTTTTGATGCGGACTACTTCTTGGGCCAGGGTCAGAAGCACTCTGCGTGAACGTGATTTACAAAAGTTCATTCCAGGTAATCGCCATAATGGGTCGAACCAGAATTAAAGTGTTATGCATGACAGGACTCGCAAAACATGAAGTACGAGCAACTTAAAAGCCTTGAAGAGTATCTGGAAAAAGTGGAAGCCGCTCTTCTACAAGAGGAGAGGCGAATCTCCTTCAAGTATCCGCAGCAAAGCATCTCACCTTGGAATGCCCAGCAACTCGACGCGGAAAATGAGTCTACTCTTGATCTCGTTGCAGGATGCGCCAACGTTTACGCGATATTCACTGCACCTAGAGATTCCAATGTCTTCACCCTCAGATACATCGGAAAAACAACGAGAAAGCTTGCGCGCCAAAGAGTCCGCAACCATTTAATAAAAAAGAACGAGAGAACCGGAGCAAAACTCGAAAACATCGTTACACATGTTCAGTCAGGTGGACTGGTGAAAATTTCCTGGGTCACAATCGAACCGGAATCTCTTCGCAACTACATTGAAGAGGAGCTAATATCACGACACAAGGAGGCTGACTGGAATCGTGAAAACAAATAACAACTGGTTCAGATCGTTCGCTTTGCTCACGGGGACGGGCTAAAGCCCACACCTTAACCAAACGTTGAGCGGCCGCTTTCCCCTCGATTCACCGACCGATCCTGGCCGAACGCCGCCAAATCGCATCGCACTCCCCGCCCCGCCGCCAAACCAAAAACAAAGCCGGCCCAAGGCCGGCTTCGTCATTCCCCCGCATGCAACAACACGCGCCCATCACTTCATGCAAGCCGAAGCCAGCTTCCCCACCGTAATCACCGCCTGCTCGATCTCCGGCGACCACGGGCTGCTGTAATTCAGCCGGATGAAGTTCCGGTAGTTGTCCGTGATCGAGAACATATAGCCCGGCCCGATCGTGATCCCCTGCTCAAGCGCGAGCTGGTACAACCTCATCGCATCGACCTGCGCGGGCAACTCGACCCACAGCACATAACCACCCGCCGGGCTCGAAATGCGCGTGCCTTCCGGGAAAAACCGCGACACCATCGCGCGCATCAGGTTCGCCTGCTGCGCATACGCCTTGCGCAAGCGCCGCAGGTGATGCTCATAACCGTCGCGTTCGAGAAACTCCGCGATCGCGAGCTGCGGCAACGACGGCGTCGCGAGCGTGTTCAGGAACTTCAGCTTCTCGACCTGATCGCGATAACGGCCCGGCAGCGCCCAGCCGATCCGGTACGCAGCCGTCAGGCTCTTCGAGAACGACGAGCAATGCAGCACGATCCCGTTGCGGTCATAGGATTTCAGCGAACTCGGATGCGCATCGCCGAAATACAGTTCGTTATACACACCGTTCTCGATCAGCGGCATCCCGGCCTTCGTCGCGAACTCGACCAGTTCGCGCTTGCGCTCGTCGGGCATCTGGAAGCCGAGCGGGTTCTGGAAGTTCGGCATCACCATGCATGCGGCGATCGGCTGCGACTTCGCGATCGCGGCCAGCGCCGCGATGTCGATCCCGTATTCCGGATGCGTCGCCACCTCGATCGCCTTCATCCCCATCCGCTCGATCGCGTGCAGCATCGCGTAGAACGTCGGCGACTCCACCGCGATCGTGTCGCCTGGCTTCGCCACGGCCTGCAGGCACAGGTTGATCGCCTCCGTCGCGCCGACCGTCACGATGATCTCGTTCGGGTCCACCGACATCCCGTTTTCCAGATAGCGTCGTGCGATCTGCCGGATCAGCCGCGGATGCCCGGGCGGCAGCCCGTCCGTCACGCCCCACAACGACTTGTCGCGGCCGGCCGCATACGCGTAGCGGTTCAGCTTTTCGAACGGGAACAGGCTCGGGTCCGGATACGGCGAGCCGAGCGGCACCGCGTCGTCGGTGCCGATCGAGCGCAGCGTCGACAGCACGAGCCGGCTCACGTCGACCGACGACGAGATCGCGATCGGCTTCGACGGCCGCAGCTCGCGCACCGGCGCATTGCGGTCGTCGCGCCGCAGGTTCACGAAATAGCCGGACTGCGGGCGGCTCTCCAGCAGCCCGCGGCTTTCCAGCAGCAGATACGCGTGCAGCACGGTCGTGATGCTGATCCGGTGCTGCTGGCTCGCCTGCCGCACGGACGGAATCCGGTCGCCGTGCCGGTACACACCCTGGCGGATCAGGCGTTCGATGTCGTCCGCGAGTTTTTCGTAGAGTTTCATCGCGCGCCTCCCGCCGGCCTGCGCAGCCGCACCACCCCGCCGTGTGCGTCCGACACGCACGTGTTTCGCCCGCTCGCCGGGCCGTCGTGATTCCTGATCTTTCCCTCCGGTTTTGCCTTTTCCATCGCACTGGCTCGCTCTTGAAGATGCGCCAACAGGGTTCCGGTACGACTGGATCTGCGGCACTGTGCCCTTGATGATGGAATCTTAAGAGCAGAACAGTTGGCGACGAGTACACACATCGACCGCGCGAACAAGAGTACAGTTCGGCGCGAATCGCGCATGGCGGGAAAACTGTACGTCTTATGAAATGGCTGGGCGGCCGGAAATCTTGCGCGGCGTGGCCGGATCGGCCCGGAACGCCCGCCGCGCGGCCTTTCGCCCGGTTGCATGAATTAGGGTGCAATACTGTGCGTCCGCTCGGTTTTCATTACCGGAGTCAGACCATGCAGTACACGATCGAACACGCATCCGACCTCGGCGGCGTGATCCGCGCCGCCCGGAACGTACAGAAATGGCGCCGGAACAACGCAGCCGGCAAGGAGGCCGCGGATGACTGATCGCGCCCTCGTCGACCAGCTCGTCGCGCGGCTGACCGGCAGCGCCGACCATCCGCGCTTCGCCGGCACGCCGATCGACCTGTCGACACTCGACGCACACACGCTCGGTGCAGTCTGGCCGGCCCTGCGCCGTGTCGAGCACGAGATCCTGGTGCGCGACCAGGCATTCGATGATCCGCGCGCCAAATTCGCGCACTGGCTGCACCGGCAGATCGATGCGCTCGGACTCGTGCCGCTCGTCGACGCCGATGCCGCACTCGAACTGTTCCGCGACATCCCGGCCGGCGACTGGAAACGCGCGCTGGAGGATTTGCCCTGCCTCGACGCGCTGCCGTCGCCCGCGCTGCAGGCGGAGCTCGCACGCATCGCGGGCGAACCGGAGGAAGGCGGCGTGCGCTCGGCGTCCAGCACATATGGCGTGTATACGCTCGACCGGTTCGCCGGCCGCCGTGACTTCTCCGCCCGACGCGACGAGTATGCGCACGCGCTGGCGGATTCGCCGTATCGCGTGCGCGAACTCGACGTGCTGCCCGAACTCGGGCTGGCCGCACTGCTCACGCTGGCCGCGACGAACAACGGCTACTTCACGTCGAGGCGGCTGTGGCTCAACTTGAGCGATCCGGCCGTCACGCTCGCGGAAGACGCCGCGTACGTCGCCTTCGCGCGCGATGCGCTGACCGAGGCCGCGCGGCAGATCGCGGCACTCCATGCGGGCGCCGTTCCCTACGAGGCCGATCGTGCGTTCACGACCGACGACGCACAGGTCGTCGCGCGCGCCGCCCGCGTGGCCGCCTATCGCGACGAAGCATGGCTGCGCCCGCTGATCGGGCCACTGCTGACCGGCGTGTGCGTCGCGCCGACGGCCGCGAAGACCGCACCGTCACAGTCGCTCGCCATCGCGCTCGGCCACGCGGTCGAGACGATCCCGACACCCGAGAGCGTGCGCGCGCTGCGCGATGCGCTCGCCACCGTGCGTCATGCCGGCGTGCAGAAAAAGCTCGCGCGCAACCTGAAGCCGGCCGAACGCGCGCTCGGCGAGCGGCCGCACACCGCGCTGCGCATGACGCTCGACGCGAAACCCGACAAGAAGCAGCTCGCGATGCTCGCCACCTGCATGGAAGCGGGCTTCTGGCAGTCGATGACGCTCGGCCATGCCGAATGGCGCGAGCGCCTCGTCGATGCGCCGGCCGGCGCCGCGTTCGCCGCGCGCACGATCTGGCACGCGCGCGGCCACGATGGATCGACGCAGTCGTTCATGCCCGACATCGCGAAGGGCAAGGTCGTGCTGCGCGACGCGGCCGGGCACGCGATCGACATCGCCGGCGACAGCGACATCCGGCTATGGCACCCGCTGCTGGCCGATGCGGACGAGCGGCTCGCGTGGCAACGCGCGATCGTTGGCCGCACGCTGCGGCAGCCGGTCAGGCAGGCGTTCCGCGAATACTACGTGCCGGCCGACGGCGACGCGTCGGCCAGCGATTCCGCGATGTTCGAAGGCCACGTGCTGTCGAGCCGGCAGCTGGTCGGAGTCGCACGTCGCGAAGGCTGGTCGATCCGCGCTTACGACGACGGGCTCGTCCGCGAGTTCGGCGACGTGCGCGCAACCTTCTTCGTCGATGCGCGGCTCTATCCGGGCTCGGAAAGCCACGGCACGTCGCGCCGGCTGCATTTCGAACGCCGGCACGAGCGGCGCTGGGTACCACTGCCGATCGGCGAGATCGATCGAGTGGTGTTCTCGGAAGTGGCGCGCGCGGTCGATCTGCTCGTCAGCGTCGCCGCGTTCGCGCTCGACGACGACGCGACACGCGCCGCCACCGCCGCGCTCACGGCCGACCCGGTGCGCCAGCGCGAACGCGAAACGCAACGCTGGCAGCGCCTGAACCGGTTGTCGGATCTGCCGCTGGGTACGATGGCGCAGCATCGCCGGCACGTGCTGTCGCTCGTGTTCGCCGGGCCGGTGACGCAAGGGAAGATGACGATCGGCGAGCGGCATGTGCGCGTCGGCGCGTGGTCGGTGCATTGCGCGACCGGGCGCGTGATGCGCGACGGCGAACCCGTCGATACCGCGATCGAGCCGCCGCCATCGCCGTTGGGCGCGGTGCCGTGGCTGCCTTACGACGAAGCGCTGCTGCAGCGGATCGTCGACGTCGTCGCGGGGTTGCTCGACTGAGCAGCCACCGTCAGATCGAACCGAACAGCGCGCGCGGCCGGTCCTTCAGCGTGCCGGCGAGAATCCGCAGCCCGTTGACGAGCTCGTCGCGCGTGGCCGGGCACGCGAGATTGATGCGCACGCCGTGCTCGATCTCCGCGCGATCGACCGCGAACGTCGACGACGGCATCACGATCACGCCGCGCGCCTTCGCGTTCGCGGCGAAGTCGTCGGCCCGCCACGGCGGCGGCAGGCGCAGCCACACGAACATGCACGCCGGGTCGGATTTCAGCTGCCCGGCCGGCAGCAGCTCCCGCGCGAGATCGACGCGCGCACGGATCTCCGCAAGTTGCGCGCCCATGATCCGCTCGGCGGTGCCGTCCTCGATCCACACGGTCGCGATCAGCATGGACGTGGGGGCCGGCATCCACGCGGTCGTGCGTACCGCCTCCGCGCACAGTGCAACGCTGTCGCGCGGGCAGCTCAGGTAGCCGAGGCGCAGCCCCGGCGCGAGGATCTTCGACGTCGCGCCGATATGAAACGTCAGCTCGGGGCACAGCCCCGCGATCGCCGGCAGCCGGTCGCGCACGAGCGGGCCGTACACGTCGTCCTCGATGATGGTCACGTGGTGACGCCGCGCGATGTCGACGAGCGCCATCCGGCGCGCGAGGCTCATCGTCGTCACGGTCGGGTTCTGCAGGTTCGGCACGACGAAGATCGCCTTGACCGGCATGCGCTGGCAGATCCGCTCGATCTCGTCGGGCAGCAGGCCGTCGTCGTCGGCCGGCGCGCTGACGATCTCGAACTGGAACACCGGCGCAAGCGCCTTGAGCCCGTAGTACGTGAGGCGGTCGGCCACGATCACGCCGTCGGTGCCGATCAGGCTGTTCAGCACCGCGTACAGCCCGTGCTGCGCGCCGCTCGTGACGACCACCTGGTCGCGCGACGGCGTGAAGCCCGGCGCGGCGAGCCACTGCGCGCCGGCCGCGCGCGCCCAGTCGGGGCCCTGCGGCGGCTGGTACTCCTGCAGTGCGGCGAAACGCGGATCGTTCGGCAGCGTGCCGAACGTCTGCGCGAGGCTCGCGAGAAACTCGCCGGTCGCCGGTCGGTTCACGGTCAGGTCGATCACGCCGTTGCCCGCCGCGAGCGACGCGCGGGCCGGCGCGATGCTCGGCATCGCGCCACCGGTGACGAGCGAGCCGCGGCGTTTGCTGCCGATCACGAGGCCGCGCAGCTGCAATTCCTTGTACGCACGGGACACGGTCGACACGTTGATGCCGAGCTCGGTCGCGAGCTGGCGCTGCGGCGGCAGGCGGCTGCCCGGCGGGTACGTGCCGTTGCGGATTTCCTCCTCGATCGAGCTCGATACCTCGACATAAGTCGGCCGCTTCGCCTGCGTCGGCAGGCTGCTGTCGCGCTCGCCGGAAAGTTTGTCTGATGCCATTTGTCGCCTGTGACCACACAAAAAGCGTTTGTCTGCCATTTTGACCTGCTCAGCGATTGTATCCGACATCCCCTCCCCGTCAAACGTCAGTCAAAAAGTCTGTTGAATCAGTCAGTTGGAATCGGGTAAACACTAGCGCCACACAATCTCATTTTGATTGCACACAAAAAATTACTGTGTGATTCTTGATCGCAACTTTGTGTGAATCATGTGGACCGGAGGGGCGCGTCATGGCGAATGTCGCCATCGTGGGTGCAGGCTTCATCGGGCTCGGCGCGACGGCATGGCTGCAGCGCGACGGGCATCGCGTGACGCTGTTCGATCCGGCCGGCGTCGGCCAGGGCGCGTCGTTCGGCAATGCCGCGACGTTCGCGCCGTACGGCTGCGTGCCGGTGAACGGCCCTTCGGTGTTCCGCAACCTGCCACACTTCCTGTTCGCCGCCGACAGCCCGCTGCGCATCCGCTGGCCTTACCTGATGCACGGCGCGCCGTGGCTCGCGCGGTTCCTGCTCGCATCGACGCCCGCTCGCCACGTACGCAGCGCGACTGCGCTGGCCGCGCTGCTGTCGCGCGCCGCCGACGGCTATGCGCCGCTGCTTGCCCCGTCGCGGCTCGCGGCGTTCGTGCGGCCGCGCGAATGCCTGTACCTGTATGCGCAGCAAGCGTCGTTCGACGCCGCGCAGCCGTCGCTCGCGCTGCGGCGCCGGCTCGGCGTGCCGTTCGAGACGCTCGACGCGAGCGCGATTCGCCGGCTCGAGCCCGCCCTCGCACCGATCTTCACGCGCGGCGTGCTGTTCGTCGGCAGCTGGCACTTCTCCGATCCATGCGGCTTTCTCGGCGCACTGTTCGCGCACCTCGCCGGCGACGGCGCCACGCTCGAACGCGCGCGCGTCGAGCGGATCGAGCCCGCCGGCGACAGCGTGAACGTGCATGCGGGCGGCACCGTGCGCGCGTTCGATCACGTCGTCATCGCCGCGGGCGCCCGCTCGCGCGAATTCGCGGCCGCATGCGGCGACACGGTGCCGCTCGATACCGAGCGCGGCTATCACGTGCAGTTCGGCGCGCACGAGCCGATCGTCACGCGGCCGGTCGGCTGGGCCGAGCGCGGCTTCTACATGACGCCGCTCGACGAAGGGCTGCGCGCGGCCGGCACCGTCGAACTCGGCGGCTTCGACGCGCCGATGAATCCGTCGCTCGTCGCGCTGCTCACGCGTTCCGCCCGCGAAGCCGTGCCGTCGCTCGGCACCCCGACGCGCAGTTGGCTCGGCTTCCGGCCGACGCTGCCGGATGGCGTGCCCGTCATCGGCCGCGCGCGGAAGAGCGCGCGCGTGATCCATGCGTTCGGCCATCAGCATCTCGGCGTGACGCTCGCCGGCATCACCGGGCAAATCGTCGCCGACCTCGTCGCCCGGCGCGCACCGCCGCTGGACCTCACGCCGTACCGGGCCGCGCGATTCTGACGCGCGCCGCGACTTTCACCACTGCAAGGAGAGGCATCATGAATCGTCGTAACTGGCTGGTCTGGCTGGCCGTCTGCTCGATCGGCACGGTCGCCGCATCCGCGCAGGCCGCGGATCCGGAAACCGTCAAGATCGGCTTCGCCGGCCCGCTGACGGGGCCCGTCGCGCGCGTCGGCAAGGATCTGCAATACGGTGCGCAACTCGCACTCGACGAAGAGAACGCGAAACATCCGACCGTGGGCGGCAAGCCCGTGCGCTTCGTGCTCGACGTGCAGGACGACCAGGCCGATCCGCGCATCGCGATCCAGGTCGCGCAGAAGCTCGTCGACGACGGCGTGGTCGGCGTGATCGGCCACTACAACTCGGGCTGCAGCATTCCCGCGTCGGCCGTCTACAAGCAGGCGAACGTCGCGATGATCACGCCCGGCTCGACCAATCCGCAACTGACGATGCAGGGCTTCAAGAACGTGTTCCGCACGATGGGGCACGACGGGGTCGGCGGCGTGGTGGCCGGCCGCTTCGCGGTCGAGCAGCTGAAAGCGAAGCGGATCGGCATCATCGACGATCGCACCGCATTCGGGCAGGGGCTCGCCGACGCGTTCGAGAAAGGCGTGAAGGACGCGCACGGCAGCATCGTGTCGCGCGAATACACGAACGACAAGGCCGTCGATTTCCGCGCGATCCTGACAACGATGAAGAGCAACAACGTCGACCTGCTGTTCTTCGGCGGCCTCGACGAACAGGGCGCGATGCTCGTGAAGCAGATGCGCTCGCTCGGCATCCGCGCGCAGCTGTTCGGCGCGGGCGCACTGAAAAGCAACGCATTCCTGAAGATTGCCGGTACCTCGGGCGAAGGCACGCAGGATCTCGAACCGGGGCCGGCGCTCGACAAGCTGCCGTCGGCCGTGGCGTTCGCGCAGCGCTACAAGGCGCGCTTCAACCAGGATGTCGAGCTGTATGCGCCGTTCTCTTACGATGCGGCACTCGCGATGATCGCGGCGGTACGCAAAGCCGATTCGCTCGATCGCGGCAAGATCGTCGCGAGCCTGCCCGGTGTGTCGGTCACCGGCGTGACCGGGAAGATCTCGTTCGACGAGCGTGGCGACCTGATCAAGCCGCCGTACACGCTGTTCCGCGTCGAACAGGGGCAGTGGCACAGCATCCGCACCGTCGGCGGCGCGTCGAACTGACGCCCGGCGGCGCGACCGGAGGCCACACCGTCATCGCGCCGCCTGCTGCCGCTGCACCTCCTGCGCTTTCATCTGCATATATGCGCCGCGTTCGACCTCGTGCAGTTGCTGCGGATATTGCTCGGTTGCATCGAACCAGCGCGCACACTCTGAAACCCGCCGAACTCGCGCTTGGCGAGCCACGGCCGTCGCCGCTGCGCGCGGTAATGCAGTTGCCTTACGACAGGGAGTTGCTGCAGCAAATCGTCGATGTCGTCGCGAACTTATTGGGCTGAACGGAAAAATAAGCGTGACCGTCGATAATCATGTCTCGGGGCGTAGAAATAAATCGACTCGTTTCCGGTCCCCTATTCATTCGGCATATATCGGCCGGGCGGCTATGATAACGTTTTGCTTTCGCTTTCTTTGCGAGCCTTCACGACATGCCTGCCTACGTCAAACCAAGATGGTTACGGGATCTGCTTCGTTTCCTTCCGTTGAAAAGCCAGTTCGTGCTATCGGGAAACGTACGCGATTTACAGGCATGTGAAGTTGCCCCCGAAGTTGTGACAGCGCAGTCTCTGGTGAGCACGCTCGGCGACAATCTCCGGGAGACGGGCTATGCGCAGTTGGTCGTCTGGAACCCGATTTCAGGCTTCACGGTACCCGACAGCCGGGTGCCACCAACAGAGCCAGCCGATGAAACCCTACGACGTCTTGGATTGACACCGGTCGATGGCATGGCTCCGGGCGGCATCGACGCGCTCACTGCGTGCCTTGAACGCCAGGTCACGTTGCCCGGCCCGCCGCTTGCCCTCGTCGTCGATTTTGCTTCTCGATTGGCGATTCGCACCGAAACGCTGAGCCCGGCCGAGCACACACTGTTCACGCGCGCACTGGTGCTGGCTCATATGGCTGCGCCACGCCCCGCAGGAGAACTGCGACGTCCGTTTTTCAATACCGTGATCTGGATTGTCGACAAGGAAGGCGATCTGCCAGACTGGTTGCTGATTGACAATCCGCGCATACGGCATATTCCCGTTTCAAAACCCGACAGCGCCGCGCGTCGGGCGTTGGCCGGCGCATTGCTGCGTGGCGTACCCGGTGCCCAGACCACGACACCGGAGAGTGTTGCCGAGGCAGAATCCGCATTCGTCGACGGTTCCGAGGGATTGCTGCTCGCCGACATGAACGCGATCGCCACGCTCGCCCGCGTCGAGCAAGTTCCCCTCGATAAAATTGCCGACGCCGTACGGCGCTATAAAGTGGGTGTCACCGAGGATCCGTGGCAGCAAATCGACCGCGACAAAATCCGTCACGCCGACACCTTCATTCGCCGGCGTGTTAAAGGGCAAGCGCACGCAGTCACGCACATGCTTGACCTCGTCAAGCGCGCCATGACGGGTGTAGGTTCTCAGCGAAAAGGAAACCGGCCGCGTGGTGTAGCATTCCTCGCCGGCCCGACTGGCGTCGGAAAAACGGAACTCGCGAAGACGATCACGAGCCTGCTGTTCGGTGACGAGAGTGCCTACATTCGCTTCGACATGTCGGAATTCAGCGCGGAACACGCCGACCAGCGGCTCATCGGCGCTCCACCCGGCTACGTTGGCTACGACGTCGGCGGAGAATTGACGAATGCGATTCGAGAACGCCCGTTCAGCGTGGTGCTCTTCGACGAAATCGAAAAAGCGCATCCGCGCATTCTCGACAAGTTTCTGCAAATCCTCGATGACGGCGTGCTGACGTCAGGGCGCGGCGACCGTGTGTACTTTTCCGAAGCGTTGATCGTTTTCACATCAAACCTTGGCATTTATCGCCAGGACGAATCGGGCCAGCGCGTGCCGAATGTCCAACCAGGAAACGACTTTGCGGAAATCCAGAAGAAAGTACTCGGGGAAATCCAGCAGCATTTCAAGCTGGTCCTGAACCGGCCCGAAATCCTGAACCGCATCGGCGAAAACATCATCGTCTTCGACTTCATCCGCGAGGATGTCGCAACCGATATCTTCGAGCAGATGGTCCGTTCCGTGCTCGACGACGTCGCCTCCCAAGGCATCGTCGTCGACCTGGACGCCGGTTCCAAGATAGCGCTCCAAGCGAAATGCCTCGGCGATCTCTCCAACGGCGGCCGCGGCATCCGAAACCAGATCGAAGCGCATCTGCTCAACCCGCTGGCACGCGGCCTGTTCGATCAGGATGCGAACGCCGGCGATCGGTTTGTCATCTCGGGCATCGACTCGGGTTCGTTCCAGTTGCAAAAGTGCTAGGCCATGGACATCCGCGTTTCACGCCTGCACTTTCCCGTGACGACACTCGGGCCGGGGCAGCGGATCGGCATCTGGTTTCAGGGTTGCACGATCCGATGCCCGGGCTGCATTTCAATGGATACCTGGGCAAACGCCGGAGGCGAAACCACCGTAGGTGCCATATTGGCCCAGGTCCAAACCTGGTTGCCTGAATCAACCGGCATCACGATCTCAGGTGGAGAGCCGTTCGATCAGCCCGATGCGCTGATTGCGCTCCTGCGTGGCCTACGGCAGCTATCCGCAGGCGACATACTCGTCTACAGCGGCCACGCGATCGAGTTCTTGGCCGATACTCTGGCTCGAGCCGACGGCCTGATCGATGCGCTGATCTCGGATCCGTTCGACACCGCTGCCCCGCAGACACGTCCTCTGCGCGGCAGCGACAATCAGCGGCTGCATTGCCTCACGGCACTCGGCCGCACACGTTTCGCACAGTACGAACACGCGCCACACACTGGCAAGACACTAGACGTCATGTTCGACGAGGATGGTAGCGTCTGGTTCGCGGGGATACCGAACCGTGACGATTTTCAACGATTGAGAGACCTATTGACTGATCAGGGTCATCACGTCCGGATCAGTGCCGACAAGGCGAGAAATAGATAAGACAGGAAATGTCAGCCATGATGCGTTTTTGCCCGAATTGCCGAACCGAGCGGTCGGTCGACGAGTGGTTCTGTGCCGGCTCAGTCGGCGAGGCCATTTGCAACTGGGACTTGTCAGGCGTACCGATCCGGGCGACCGGCTGGCGCCCCCAGGATGTGATCACGGTTGAGGCTGTCAGCCAGCAAATGGCTTCGGACACACCCGAATCCACCGTGCAGACACCGTTGTGGTGCACGAACGGCCATTCGATGAACGTCGGCGACCTCATGTGCCTGGAATGTGGCGCGGATCCGACCTTGCCAGTTGACGCACAGCGTCTCGGCATCGACGTTGAGGTTTCCGCAGATCGCTCGACAGAGGGCTCCCCGCCGGCGCCCGTCGAAGAAACGCGAATCGACGGCTGGCGACTATTGCGTCAGATTTCCAGCACGGACGGTGTGCGCGAGCGCTACGTGGCCCAGCAAGACGAGACCGGCAGGCAGGCAGTCCTGACGCTTTATCGACCGGGCGCAGAACCGGATCCGGCGGTCTATGACGTGGTCCGCCGCCTACCGCGCGAGCATGTGCCGGAGATCATCGCTACCGGACGTTGGGATCAACGTGCCTACGAGGTCGCTGAAGAGATGAGCGGCGGGACTCTGGCGGATCTCGGCATGGCAGTACGCGATATCGAGACGATCCGCCATGTGGTCGATGAACTTGGCCAGGCCCTGCAAGCGTTTTCGGACGTGGGCCTTCGGCATCGGGACCTGCGGCCCGGAACGCTGCTTGTGCGCAGCCTCGAACCTCTGGACCTCGTCATCAGCGGCTTCGGTTCCGCACGGCTGTCCGAATTCGACCTCGATATCGTCTCACCGCTCGAAACGACACGCTATATGGCGCCCGAAGCCATTGCAGGCGGTGTTGCCGCGGCGTCCGACTGGTGGAGCCTCGGCATGATCCTGCTCGAGCAACTGACCGACGGCCGCTGCTTCGAGGGCATCAACCCGCGCGCGTTTCTGATTCACGTGCTGGCCAACGGCGTCACTTTACCGGACGATCTGAATCCGTCACTTCACCTCTTGCTGCGCGGCCTGCTGGCACGTGACCGACATCAACGCTGGCAATGGCCTCAAGTCAAAGCCTGGCTGGACGGCAAACCGGTAGATGCACCATCGGCAGTGACTGTTGACTCCGATGGCGACGAAGGCGCCACCATCGCATTGGGCGCTCGGCAATATCGCAAGCCGGCGGTCTTCGCGCTCGCCGCTGCGGAGCGCGAGAATTGGGAAACGGCACGCGACCACCTGCATCGCGGCGTTGTGCTGACATGGGCAGAACAAGCCGGCGCCAGTGCAAAAGTGCTGGCCGGCCTGCGTCAGGTTGCGCAACTCGACGGCGTTGATGACGATTGCCGTCTGATGATCGCGCTCAAGCTGTTGAATTCTGACATCCCGCTTATTCTGCGCGGCGATATTGTCACGCCCGGTTGGTTGCTGCAAAACCCGCTGGAGGGTTACGACCTGGTAACCGGGCCGGTACCAACGCTCCTGGAGCGGCTGGGCACGGAAAGTTGGCTGTCCAGGCTGCGCTCTCGCGCCGATGAAGTGCGACACCGGGCCGCTCATCTTGGCATCGAACTGGACGAGGACATGGTGCGCATCGCGCTGCTTTCCACCTCGCGTGCTCAATTGGCCGCGCAATGGGAACAGCGACGCCTGTTGTTGCCGGATTCAGACCATCACGGTCTGTTGTCGCTGTCGGAGCGCCGCGTCCTCAGCGAGGAAGACCTGATCGTTCTGCTGAGCGCCGCAATTTCACAGTTTCGTTCGGTCGACGAGATCCTCAACCAGGCGACGGCCATCGCAGAGCGAGAGCAGATTCTGGTCTTCGACCGTCAGGCTGCCCGGACCGCGCTTGCGCTGCCGCGCGTCGAGCTGTTTCACGCGATCGACGACCGAATCGCCGGATTCGCGCGGACCGGAAACCAGACAGTCGATGAATGGGCGGAGCAGTTCCGATTAGAACGTCGCTTGCCACTGCACGAAGTGGTCGTTCTCTTGTCCGTGCCCCCCGAGCAGTGGCTGGAACCGCAGAAGCAGCAATACGTGTCGCAGATCCTCGACTTCTTCGAGAAAAAAGTCGCCACAGCGGTATTGCGTGGTCCGTTGGTACGGATGACGATCGGCAAAACCACGGGGCGGGTCGATCTTCAAGAACTGAACGGCGAACGCTTCGCCAGCACCGCGTTGCTTGACCATCTGCTCCAGCGCAATGTACAAGCGGTATCGGTGGACCCAGCCGTATTTAGTGCAAGCGGAACACTCGAAGGCCGGTTGAATACGCTGTACCGGCAGACCTCGCTCTACAAACGGGATACCGGCATCGACGGCCTCTATCTCGGCTTCCCGTTCCTGCTTTACAAGGATCATCGCAGCACGACGCGCCCTCGCATCGCCCCTGTCCTGTTGTGGCCGGTCAAACTGCTGATGGAGCTCGGCACGCGAGGCCAGGTCGCGATGGCTTTCGACGGCGAGCGCGAGGAGGTTCGCCTGAATCCGGCACTCGAGGGCCTGCTGGGACGCGAGGCCGTCAAGGCGTGGCGCGTCGCAGCCGACGAGGTGCTCGGACGTTCCGCGTTGAAAGCGGCCGACGTGGTCGATGCTTTCGGCCTGCTGGCCGACGTGGAAAGCCGGAAACTCGGTTCGCTACCGTTGCCGACCCTCGACGTGCCCGTCGGCGCGACACGCATCGTCTGCGCCGGCGTGCTCTTTCACGTCGACTTCGCCGGCCAAGCCATCGGCGAGGATCTGCGCCAGCTCAAGCAATTGTCGCCCTCCGGCACGGCGCTCGAATCGATGCTGCGGCTCAAGGACAAATCCGCCTACCAAGCAACCGAGACAGCGCAGACCGAACTCGACCGATTCCTGACAGTGGCAAGCGATCCATCGCAAGAAACAGCGATCCTGCAGGCGCGTCAGGGCCCCGGACTACTGGTCGAAGGGCCGCCCGGTACCGGCAAGAGTCAGACAATCGTCAACATGGTCGCCGACGCGATCGGACAAGGACGCAGCCTGCTGATCGTCTGCCAGAAGCATGCCGCACTGGAAGTCGTTCGCAAGCGTCTCGTCGCGGAAGGCCTCGGCGATCGCATCGTGATGCTCAACGACGTCAACAAGGACCGCGAGCCAACAATCCGAGCAGTCCGCGAGCAACTGGATGCGATCTTTCGAAGCACCGTGTTCGACCACGGATTGATACGCCAGCGTGAACGCATGGCCGCGAGAATCGAGGCCCTCGAGGGCGAACTTGATCGCCGGCATGCAGCACTGCATCGCATCGACGAATCAACCGGTCTCAGCTATCGGGCACTGCTCGGTGAACTGATCCAGCTCGAAGCCGGCACACCGCCCGTCAGCGTGCCGCAATTGCGTACACGGCTTGCCACGCTGGATATTTCGGCGCTGACAACGCTGGAAGAACAATGCGCACCGCTCGCCCGCTACTGGTTACCGTCGAAGTTCGAGGGCAGTGCACTGGTGCAATTGAAGTCCTTCGCGACGGATGCCGCCACGCTCCAAACGTTCAATGCCATGTTCGCGGAGTTCTGCGGGGCAGAGCGCCTGCGAATCGAGACGCTCGCCACGCATCCCGCGCGATTCGATGTCGACGACCCCGCCCCGTATCGGGCGTGGCTCGATGCCAACGCCGGCCGCCTTGTCGCGCTGGACGATACGCAACGCAAGCGGCTTGCACAATGGCTGCCGTTGTTTCGACCGGCCGATCATGCCGATGCTGAAGGCCATCGGTACTACACGGCGCTCGGCGGCCTGCATCGCGATCTGTTGGCCGTCGAGACCAGCGGCTTCGATGCCGTGCTGTCGGATACCGTTGCACGCTTGCCGGATCCGGAGCTCCGCAAGCTCGAGACTCAGGCGGCGTTGGCAACTCGCGCCCCGTCTCTATTGCGTCGCCTTAACCCGGTCACTTATCTGCGGCGTGGTCGCTTGATGAAGTTCGTCGCCGGCTGCGGCGCTCCCGCGACAGACGAGACGCTTCGCAAGCTGCTGGCGGCTAGCCGGCTCGAAAAGGCCTGGAGGCCGCTGCGCGACACATTGAACACGATCAGCCGGGCATTGCATCTAGAGACGGTTGAGCCTACCTGCGGGCCGGCACTCGCCGATGCCTGCCTGACCCGCTTGCGCCAGCTCGAGGAAATCCGCGAACTCGCACAGCATCTTGCAATCGCGCCACGCGGCGACGAGTTCGACTCGGCCGTGATGACTGGAGCTCGAGCACCCGTCGAACAGTTGCTCGACGGTTTCGAAACCGCGTTTGTGCGCCACAATGCGCGCCAACATAGTCTGAGCGCACTGAGGCCGCTCGATGAGTGGCTCTCGACAGAACTCGTCACCGCCTGTCGGCAGGCGATTTCCGACAACATCAGCTATCAGGCGCCGTTGAACCGAATCAGCGATGCGTTGCCGACATTGGCCGCATACCAGCAATTCCGGACCCGAGCACGGCATGTCTCGACCGAAGCGCTCGACGTGTTTGCCATCATGCGCGACCACGAAGACGCTCTGACGCGCCTGCCTCCTGAACACCTCGACGATGCAGTGCGGCGCATGATCAACCGCGAGGCGCGGCTAGGATGGAAGCGGCGCATGGAGCAGGACAATCCCGAGTTGCTGCTCGACCAAAGCGAAACGACCGCAAAGATCGACGCGCTCGCGGCTGCCGATGCGGAAATGCGTCGGCTGAACCGCGAGATGCTTCGCAACGGTATCGATCACGGCAGACTGGGCTCAGCGCGTGACTGGGAAGATGTGACGCGTTTGACCGGCCGGCGCTCCCGGCGCCTGCGCGAATTCATCGAACTCGGTACGGGGTTGGGCCTGATGGCGCTGAGGCCAGTCTGGTTGATGAACCCCGATGTCGCCAGCCGCGTACTGCCTCTGAAATCAGGGCTGTTCGATTCCGTCGTCTACGACGAGGCATCGCAGATGCCGGTGGAATACGCCATTCCGACGCTGTTCCGCGGCAACTTGTCGATCGTCAGCGGCGACGAAAAGCAAATGCCGCCAACTGCGTTCTTTTCGAGCCGAACGGATAGCGACGAAACGGAAATATTCGACGGCGAGCAACCCGACGATGCAGCGACGGAAGACGAGCGTGAGCGCTTCGAAGACACCTGGAACCGACGCGAGATCAAGGACTGTCCCGACCTGCTGCAACTGGCACGAAGCGCACTACCCGTGTCGACGCTGCAGATTCACTATCGTTCGTCGTATCGAGAGTTGATCGGCTATTCAAACGCCGCGTTCTATGAGAACAACCTCAGTGTGCCGGTCCGCCATCCGGATGCCACGGTGCGCGAGGTTAAGCCGATTGAACTCGTCCAGGTGAATGGTCTTTACGAGCAGCAGACCAACAGCGACGAAGCGGATCGCGTGGTCGCCTATCTGGCGCAACTGTGGCAACAGCCCTACGATCAGCGCCCCTCCGTCGGCGTGGTCACGTTCAACCGCAAGCAAGCAGACCTCACACTCGAGCGCCTGGAGCAGCGTGCGGAAGTGGATGAGGCATTCCGCGATGCCTATCGTGAGGAACTCGACCGAACCGATCGTGGCGAGGACATGGCCGTATTCGTGAAGAACGTCGAGAATGTCCAAGGGGACGAACGCGACATCATCGTCTTTTCCACGACCTTCGGGCGAAACGGCCAGGGAACCTTCCGACGCATGTTTGGCGTGCTTGGCCAGAGCGGTGGCGAGCGGCGCCTCAATGTGGCAGTGACGCGTGCCCGCCATAAAGTCGTGCTCATTACGTCGATGCCTATCCGCGAGATCTCCGACATGCTCACGACGCAGCGCAAGCCGGCGATTCCGCGCGATTATCTTCAGGGTTATATGGAATACGCACGCGCAATGTCGAACGGTGAGCTTTCCGCCGGCCGTGCATTGCTTGGCCGCATGAGTAGCGAACGAGCGCATGCGAAGCTGCGGCAGACGGGTGCCGTCGACGGATTCGCGGAAGATGTGCTTGCCTATCTGCAGGGCCTCGGTCTATCACCGGTGTCAGCACAGGAAGGCGATGCTTTCGGGCTTGATTTTGCGATCGCAAATCCGGAAACCGGTCTTTATGCGATCGGCATCGAGTGCGATGCACCGCGTCATCCCTTGCTCGAACATGCACGCGCCCGGGAAATCTGGCGGCCGTCCGTGCTGGGACGAGCCATTCCGACACTGCATCGCGTCTCGTCGCAGGCCTGGTACCACGAACCGGAGTCAGAGAAGGCACGCCTGAAAACAGCCGTAGAGCTAGCCCTTGGCCAGGAGGTAATAGCATGAGCGGCCCGAAAGTAGTCCGGATCGTGACGCGCGAGGAAATCGTCGCGATCTGCGAGGGACATTTGCAGCGCCTTGACCAGACCATCGCCACATGGATTGCCGAAGGCCAACGTATCGGCAAGCTGTCGGACGAAGAGATCGCGACGACCCAGGCTCGCCGTGAAATGCTGGGAGCATTGGTCGCCGCCGACGCGTTTATGGATTTGCAGAAGCAAGTGCCCGACGAGATTGCGTTCCTGAAGACCGATCTCGCCCGGCGTCAACAGGCGGCAATAGACCAGGCCGAGCAGGCAGCGAAACGTCGACGGCAAGGACGGCACAGCGCGACGACATTGCTCGGTACATTGCAAGCGAAAGGCATCGAGATTCCGGCTGAACTCCGTAGTCAGCTTGATCGCTTGCGCTCGGGCAACATACTTGAAGACGCCGATGCCGTGCTAGCGCAAGGGTTCGCCCTTCTCACACCTGCTGTAGGACGAACACTCAACGATGCACAACGGGCGCTAGCGAATCGCCTGATGCCGGAGGAGGCGTCGGCAGACTTCCAGACCTGGAAAACAACGCAACTGGCTACGTCTCGTGATCCGTCGATCGACCGTCTCGATCGACAGATCGGCGAAGCACGGGTATTCCTGGAACCACAAGAGGTCACCCGGTTCTCGTCACGACTGGATGCCCTCGAAGACGAGGAAAGCGACGCGCGAAGAAGCCTGCTGCTCGACAGCCTGATCCTCGACCTGTCGAGTGCAATCGAAGCGGCCCGCGCTCGTCGCACCGCTATCTCGGCACTGGAAGAACTGACGGCGGAGATTCGGGCTTGCAACACGACAGACACGGCGATTTATGTCGAACGCGCTCGACAGTGCGATATCACCACGTCACCTGACGTCGTAGCCGAGCTGACCCGAACCGGGCAGGACCTGATCGAGCGGGTGCGGCAGCAACAAGCAGCGGCGGCTCGGCGCAACGCAATCCTGAGCGGCTTGGCGCGACTCGGCTATGAAGTGCATGAGGGCATGACGACCGCATGGGCGAAGGATGGCCGGGTCGTTGTAAAGAAACCTTCCCTGCCAGGTTACGGTGTCGAAGTCGGCGGCCAGGCCCAAGCCGGTCGCCTGCAGGTTCGAGCCGTATCTCTCGTCGCGAATCGCGACGTTGCCCGCGACAAGGATGTCGAAACGCTCTGGTGTGGCGAATTCGACCGATTGCAGGCGTTGCTGGCACAACATGGCGACGACTTGCTGATCGAACGTGCGATGGGTGTTGGCGAGGTACCGCTCAAGGTTGTTTCCGAAATGGACCATACGTCCGGTACGGAAGCAGCCTTGCGCACACTGAGGTAAATCGTGCTGGAGAGAGTCTTCCAGGCGCGGCGTTCGCCGCGCATCGGGGTCATCGCTGCCGAAGTGAATCTATTTGCCGTCCTCGGGAAGCAAAGGCTTCGAACCTAGCGAACCCACGAACTGGCCGATTCTCTCGCCGTATGCGCGACGCAAGCAATTGAGGTCCTTGCCACATTGGTGCCGAGTAGCGACCCACTCCGACTCGGATTGCCGAAGAGACTCCGGATCCGGGACGGTTCGCAATGCAGCCGCGTACAGCTGAGCCAATCTCCGGTCCATTGCTGCCAAACCTGGGTCATGACAGATCGCCGATTCGTCATCGTACGATGCTCGTGAGCAATCAAAACTGGTCGCAAAAGTATGCGCTTGCACGGCATGATCAACCGGTGCGTCGGAGGCACCGCCGTTCTGTTCAGAAATTTCGATCGATGGACGCCCGGCACTGGACATGCTGGATGCTGACCGATCTGACGGATGAACGTCCGGCAGCAAATTCTCGTTTGTCGGTTTAGCAGCATCGACAGTGGAAAGTCCCCCCGCTACCCGGTCTTCGTGAGTCACTTCGGCGCGAGTCGATTGCATGTCCGTATCCGATATGCGGTTAACCATCAACCCGAATAAAAATAAACCGATACCACACAACAAAATCTTGCCTGACCGGACAAAATTTCTAGAGTCCGGCTCGTTGTTCTTATAACCAGTCTTAAACCTCCGATCTACCTTACGCGTGTCTATAAAGCCACCAATACCGATCAGTGATGCAAGCACCCCTATTCCAACCAGGCTGTTGCCTACTATTGCCATTTGGTTTCCCCGATGCAAATTTCACGTGTATTTTTTTAACGTGACTCCCAGCGGTTGCATCAAGAGTGATTCGGACAGATTCGTGCGGGCCCTCTCAGCCTTTTCCACCCATCTTGTCTTCGTCGCTCTTTAGCTTCCCTACGTTCGATCACGATAGGATTTTATTCCACAGTCACTCGGAAGAGCGCCAAGAAAATATATCGTCGAATTCGCCGATTTTTCTTAGTCACGCGGACAAACCGGCAACGCGCTATCCATTTGGTGATTTCCGGATACCAGTTGAGAATAATCGCCACCGACAGGCCCTCCGAAAACAGTGTCGGATTGTGTCCGCAACTCACACTCCTGCATCCTTCCACCTCGCTCCAGCCACGTGGGCGTTGTTCACGAAGCTGTCCGCTCGCGGCGCTCCGCGCATGTGCGCCGCCTACCGCGCCGCCTGCTGCCGCTGCACCTCCTGCGCTTTCATCTGCAGATACGGGCCGCGCTCGACCTCGTGCAGTTGCTGCGGATACTGCTCGGTTGCGTCGAACCAGCGCGCGAGGCGCTGGTCGAGCGGCTTGTCGAGCGTCGCGAGATACGCGTCGATCGCAAGGTAGTAGCGCATCGTGTTGCGCTCCAGCAGCCCGCGCACGCCGCCCACGTACTGCGGCTGCGCGGCCGATGCGCCACCGACGTTCGTGAAGCCGATCTTGTCGCTGCCGACGGTCGCGAGGTAGGTCTTCATCGCCATGCGGCCGACCGTGCCGAAGCCATACGAATACGTGAGGTGCAGGAACGTGCGCGACGCGCCGACCGGCACGGCCTCCAGCGCGATCCGGTAATCCTTCGTGCCCATCGGGCCGCTGTCGGCGGTCAGGTCGACCTGGAAATAGTCGGGCGATGTGGCTGCCACGCGATAGCGGAACTGCACGCGATAGGTGTCCGACAGCTTCTGCTGGATCTTTCGGCCGAGGTTCACGTCGAGCACCGGGCCGTTGCTGCCGCTCGACGCATGACAATACTTCGTGTTCAGGTGCAGGATCAGCACCGCGCACCAGTTCGCGGGGCCCTGCGCGGGATCGTCGAGCTGGCCGCTCACGACCGCGTACGGATAGTCGACCACCGCGTAGATGTCGCCCTTCAGCGACGACGACGCTTCCGCCGATTCGAGCACCAGCGGCCGGTGAAATGCGTTGTCCTTGAGTTGCGCGCCGAGGCTGCGGTAACGCTCGAGCAGCGTCGCCGCATCGTCCGCGCCGAACGACAGCGCGCTCCAGCCCATACACAGGGCCGCGACGAGCGCGTACCGGGCGCGGCGAGCAAGCCACGTGCCGCGCGGATGTCCGGATGTCTTCATTCTTGTGCTCCCGCCTGGCGCGCGAGGGTCGCGCACATGTGTCACAGAATACGCCTGGCCGCAGCGCAACATTGCACGCGAGAAGGCCGCTATCGGCGCCGCTTCACCGGCACCGGCAACTGCGCGGCGGTGATCCGGATCAGCGCCGACAGCCATTCGCGATCGTCCCAGCGCTCGCCGCCGATGACGAGATGCGGTTTCGCGCCCGGATACGGTGAACCTTCCTCGCACGCGCCGAGAAACGCGCGGCCTTCGGGTGTCGGCTTGACGAACAGCCGATCGTCGCAGACGAGCGCGGCCATCTTGCCGTCGCAATAGATACCGTACTCGCCGAACATCTTGCGCGCCGATACCGTGCCGGCCGCCCCCATCTGCTCGACGATGAAATCGACTGTGCTTTGGCTCGATGCCATCCCTGCTCCTTGTAAAAAGTTTATGACCGTGGGGTATGCCGGACCGTTCCGCCCTATTGGCAGATGCGCTGCGGTACGTCATCCATTCGACAGCGGAACGCGCGTTAAGACACGTGCAGGGGCTTCCCGGTCCACATCGCCCCGCGTCCTGACAATTGCATGACGGCGCGCGCCCGAGCGAGACAATCGCGATCGACGACGTGACGACGCGACAACGCCCGCCTACGAACGCAGCGCCGACGGCGCGACGCCCAGCCAGCGCTGGAAACTGCGCCGCATGTTCTCCGTATCGCCGAAACCGCATTCGTTCGCCACGCGCTGCAGCGACGCCGCCCCGCTTTCAAGCGCGGCGCGCGCGGCTTCCACGCGCAGCTTCTCGACTGCCTTGGCCGGCGTAAGGCCGGTTTCCGTCTGAAACGCCCGCGCGAATTGACGCGGGCTCATGCACGCCTGCTCGGCCAGGTCGCTCACGCGCAAGCGCGCGCCGAGATTGCGGCGAATGTAGTCGAGCAACGGCTTGAAGCGCCCTTGCGCGCTGTCGAGTTCGATCAGTGCCGAGAATTGCGACTGCCCGCCGGGGCGCCGGTAGTACACGACCAGCCGTTTCGCGACGGCCCGCGCCAGCCGCTCGCCGCGATCCTCGCCGATCAGCGCAAGCGTCAGGTCGATGCCGGCCGTGATGCCGGCGCTCGTCCAGAACGGCCCGTCATTCACGTAGATGCGGTCGAGCGCCAGCCGCACCTGCGGAAACGCCTGCGCGAAGCGCTCGCCGCAGCCCCAGTGCGTGGTCGCGAGCCGACCGTCCAGCACACCGGCCGCGGCCAGCAGCAAGCTGCCCGAACAGACGCTCGCCACGCGGATGCCGCCCGCCGCGCAGCGCCGGACGAACGCGCACGTCGCTGCGTCGACCATCGCGGCATCGACGCCGTCGCCGCCCGCGACCAGCAACGTATCGAGGTCCGCCGCATCCGGCAACGGCTCGGCGTGCCAGCTCACGCCCGACGAACTGCGCACCAGCCCCGGCTGCGCCGCGACGATGCAAACCGCGTAATACGGCGCGCGCGCATAGTCGGCCATCTCGAACGCGGAAACGGGCCCGGCGGCATCCAGCACCTGGAAACCGGGATACACGAGCACGGCGACGCGATGGGTCATGGCAGAAAGTGCGGGAGAAATGACATTGCGACGGACAGCGTGCGGCGCGATGCTACAGGCCGCTCATGTCTTCGGGAGTTCGTGATGTCCACCACGCCGTTCATCGTCGTATTCGCATTGTTCGATCATGTCACGCAGCTCGATTTCACCGGGCCGGACGAAGTGTTCTGGCGTCTCCCGGGTGCGCGGATTCACCGGGCCTCGGTGCGCTGCGGATCGATTCGCGCGGACAGCGGCCTGACCCTTGCTGAGGTCGAGCGGCTCGCCGACATCGCGCACGCCGATCTCGTCTGCGTGCCGGGCGGGCTCGGCGTGATCGACGCGCTCGCCGACGAGGCGTTCGTCCGCGAGGTGCGCCGGCTCGCGCTGGGCGCCCGCTATGTTACCTCCGTGTGCAGCGGGTCGCTGGTCCTCGGCGCGGCCGGGTTGCTGCAAGGCCGGCGGGCCGCATGCCATTGGGCGTGGCGCGACCTGCTGCCGCCGTTCGGTGCGATCGTCGACGAAGGCCGCGTGGTACGCGACGGCCCGGTCATCACGGGCGGCGGCGTCACTGCCGGCATCGACATGGCGCTCTCGGTGATGGCCGACCTGGCCGGCCCGGCCTACGCGCAAGCGGTACAGCTCGGCATCGAATATGCGCCCGAGCCGCCGTTCGACTGCGGACGTCCCGAGCGGGCCGCACCGGACATTCTCGCGTCGGTGTCCGCGCTGTTCGAGCGCGTGCGGCCCGATCGTCATGCGGTCGTGGCGCGTGCGGCGCAGCACCTCGCGCACCCCGACGCAAGCCGACAGCCGACATGACGCGCACGCAGCGCCTGCCTCATCGACGCGACGCCGTTACTTGTCCGCCGCAAACGCGCTCGACATCTGCCGCGCCCGCTTCACGTCGTCGCCATGCAGGTAGATCGACGTCGTCGAGATCGACGCATGCCGCAGGTTGTCGCGCACGGTCGTCAACTCCGCGCCGCGCGCCAACGCATGCGTCGCATGCGTATGGCGCATCCAGTGCGGGCTCGCCTGCCGCAGCTTCTGCGCGAGCGCGGGGTTGTCGGCTTCGACCAGATCAGCCGTCTGCGCGAAGAATCGCTGCATCACCTTCCACAGCCGCACGCTCGTGATCGCGGCCGCGCCGTCTTCCGCGAGGCTCGCGATCAGCGGCGTATCGGGCCGCCAGCGCACCGGCGTGACCGGCAGCCGGCGCACAACCAGATAACGGTCGAGCGCCGTGCGCGCGAGCGGCGGCAACGCGACGCGCGCGGCCTTGCTGCCCTTGCCGATCACCTTCAGCCACGCGTCGCCGTGCGCATCGGTCTCGATACCGCCGAGCGTCGCGCCGACCAGCTCGCTCGCGCGCAGCCCGGTCGCATAGCCGAAA
Source organism: Burkholderia sp. D-99 (assembly GCF_011605345.1). GTDB lineage: Bacteria > Pseudomonadota > Gammaproteobacteria > Burkholderiales > Burkholderiaceae > Burkholderia. Next base: position 393,181 of record NZ_JAAOXM010000005.1, on the reverse strand, counting down.
TCGAGAATGAAGCGCAGCCGTTGCGCGGCGGCCGGTGTCCAGCCCGACTGCGGCGCGGCCGTCGTGCCCTTACGGAACTCGAGCCCGTCGGCGATCGTGCGCACGAGCAGCCACTCGCCTTCGGTGAAGGCGTGCGACGTGTCGAGCGCGTTTGCACCGCGCGTGTCGCGCACCTTGACGCCCGCGAACGGATTCGCGAGCAGGTAGCGCTGCTCGATCAGCCAGCGAAACAGCGCGCCGAGCACCGACAGCGTGTACGCCGCCGAACGCGCGGACAGCGCACCCGAGAACGGCCGCCAGTCGGGCGCGCTGCGCGGCCGCACGGGCCCGACCCAGCGTTCGTGTGGCGTCGGGCGCCGCACGAACGCGCGATACGCGACCGCATCCTCGGTCGTCAGCGACGACAGCGCGCGGCCGCGCTCGACGATCGCCCACAGGATCAAGCGCTCGGCCTCCTTCCGGTACGCACGCCGCGTCGCAGCCGATTCGTGCAGCGAGAGCCAGGCATGCACGGCCGCGTAATCGTTGTCCGCATCGAGCGTGCTGGTCGCGCGCGGCGCGCGGAACGTGCCGGCCGAACCGTCGACCTCGTGCGGCAGCTTCAACTGCTCCCACGGCACGATGCTGCCGCGCGGCGTCGCCGCGATCAGCGCGCGGGCCCGTTCGGTCAGGTCCGGATGCGCGGCGAAAAACGCCTCGATGTGCCGTGCACTGGCCACACCGAGGCCCGCGATCGCACGCCACCACTGGCGCCGGCGCGGAATCCGCACCGTGAGATCGGCGAGCGTCGCGATCCCGTGCGCCCGCAGCGCAACGACCGCACGCGCGGGCAGCCACAGGCCGACGTCGTCGCTGATCTGCGGGACCGGCGCGCGCGCATGACGCAGCAGGCCGATTGCTTCGGCAGCCGCCTTCGCCTCCTGAATACGCTCACCGTCGGGATGACCGAGCCGCTCCGCGAGATCGGGCCGGCCGGCCTGCCGCGCGACGCGCACGAGGCGGCGCCGGATGCCGCCGATCACGCCGCGCGCCGAGCGACCTTCGCCGAGACGATCGGGCAGGTAGCGCTCGACCGCCTGGCGCACGGTCATGCCCGCGTACCACGCGCGCAACGCGGCCAGTTCGTCGGCGTCGGGAAAGCCTGCGGGCGCAGGCGCGGAATCGGAGGAAAGCGGTGAGGCGAGGCGCGGTTTCATGGGCGCCAGTTTGACAGAAGCGCGCGCGGCCGGATACGTCGCGGGCGCGACAGGCGACGATGCGCGACCCCGGATCGTCCCGGCATCGCGCCCACGCGTATCGATCGAAACCCGTCAGCCCGTGACAGGCGTGCGCCGCACTTCCGACAGGTAGATCAGGATCAGCGACACCCACACGATCCCGTACAGGAACATGAAGCAGGTCGTGCGCACGCGCAGCAGGTCGAGCAGCATGCCGAACAGGATCGGCAGCAGGAAGCCGCCGAGCCCGCCCGCGAGCCCGACGATGCCCGTGACGACGCCCATGTTGTCCGCGAAATCGTCGGCGACGTACTTGAAGGTCGACGCCATCCCGAGCGCGAACACCGCGCCGAGCACGAAGGTCAGCGCGACGAAGCCGGCCACCGGCATCGCCACGTTGAGCGTCGCGGTGCCGTCGATCGTGTGGATCACGAAGTCGGTCGCCGGATACGACAGCAGGAACAGTGCGATCCATGCGACCCATAGCCCCCACCACGTGACCGCGTGCGCGCCGAAGCGATCGGACAACGCACCGCCGAGCGCGCGCAGCACCGAGCCCGGCAACGAGAAGCCGGCCGCGAACGCGGACGCCATCACGAGCGACATCCCGTATTCGCTCTTCAGGTACTGCGGAATCCACAGCGACAGCGCGGTGAAGCCGCCAAACGTGATCGAGTAGTACTGGCAGAGCCGCCACACGCGCGGGTCGCGCAACACCTTGAACGAATCGAGCAGCGAACCGCCGCGCTTGCCCGCGCCCGGATCGGGCGCCGACGCGAACCAGAAAATCGCGGCCGTGACGAGCAACGCGACCGCATACACGCGCGGCACGAAGCGCCAGCCGTACGCGTCGAGCAGCAGCGGCGTGACGAACAGGTTGACGGCCGCGCCACACGTGCCCGCGCCGAACACGCCCATCGCGAGTCCGCGCCGCTGCGGCGGGAAGAAACGCGCGACATACGGCGTGCCAACCGCGAACGACGCGCCGACGCAACCGAGAAACAGCCCGATCAGCAGGAACTGCCAGAGCTGCGTCGCGTAGCTGACGATATAGACGGGCACCGCACACACCACGAGCAGCACCGTCATCACGATACGGCCGCCGAAGCGGTCGGTCCACGTGCCGAGCGGCAAGCGCATCAGCGCACCGGTCAGCACGGGCGTCGACGTGAGCAGCCCGAATTCCGTACTGTTCAGCCCGAGATCGGTGCGCAACTGCACGCCGAGCACGCCGAACATCATCCACACGACGAAGCACACCATGAATGCGAGCGTGCTCGCGGCCAGCACCGACCACGCGCGCAGCGGAATCGCCGGCGCGCCGCCGGCCGGCACCACGTTACCTTGTTGTTGAGTTGCCATGCATCACACCCCGTTTCACTGGACCAGCGGCCCGTTCGCGCCGTCGAATGCCACACCTTCGACGCGCGCACCACCCGCGAGAATCGCCACGTACTGCCGCATCGCCCGCTCCCGCACGCGTTCCGACAGGTACGCGGCGATCTGCGCGGCGGCTTCGTCGAACGGCACCGCATCGCCCGGCACGCGGCGCTCGATGCGCACGATGTGGAAACCGAAGCGCGTATTGACGAGTTTCGGCAACACGCCGAGCCCGTCGGTGTCGAACAGCGCGGCCTCGAATTCCGGCACCGTGTCGCCGCGCAGCAGCTGCCCGAGGCTGCCGCCGACTTCCGCCGACGGGCAGTTCGACGATGCGCGCGCGAGTGCTTCGAACGTGTCGGGCGCGGCGACTACATCGGCGAGCGCGGCCTCCGCGCGCTGCCGCAGCGGTGCGAGCGGCACACGATCCGTCATTGCGAACAGCACGTGGCTCGCATAGACGATGTCGTTGCGGCGAAAGCGCGCCGGATGCTGCGCGTAATAGCGCTCGCAAGCCGCGCGATCGGGTTCGGGCAGGTGCGTGAGCTCGCGTTCGAGCAGCGCGTCGACGGCTGCATCGTCGAGCGGTGCATTTTCGTCGAGCAGCGCGAGCGACACCGCGCGCTGCCGCAGCAGCTCGCGCACCGCGAGCGCGCGCCGGGCCGCGTCGAGCGGATCGGGCGCGTCGCCGTGATGCGCAGCCTCGGCCGTAATCGCATCGTCACCGATCGCGACACCGTTGATGCGCAATGCGACAGGTACGTCATCGGAAAGAACGTCGTTCATGCGGCCTCCTCAGCGCTTGCGCACGAGCTGGTACGGGCGGATCAGGTACGCGACCGACGCGATGCCGCTCCAGATGTGCACCATCCGAGTGAACGGCGACACGAGGAAGATCGTGAAGCCGAGCAGGATATGCAGCCGGTACGTCAGCGGCACGCCGACGAGCAGGCTCGCGATGTCCGGCCGGAACGTAACGATGCCCTTCACGTAGTCGGTGAGCTGCTCGAACATCGCGCCGTCCATGTGGCGCGTCGACAGCACGACGGTGCCGAGCCCGAGCGCGAGCTGCACCCACAGCATCAGCACGATCAGGATGTCCGACCGGCGGCTGTTGCGGCGGATGCGTGGGTCGCCCAGGCGGCGCCAGATCAGGATCGTGAGCCCGACGATCGCCGCGACGCCAGCCGCCCCGCCCGCCACCATCGCGACGAGCTGGTGCCCGGACGCCGACAGGAACGGCGACACGAGCCAGTGCGGCGCGAGAAAGCCGCCGAAGTGGCCGAGCACGACGACCAGCACGCCCCAGTGGAACAGGTTGCTGCCGAGCCGCAGCATCCCGTGGCGCAACAGCTGCGACGAATCGCTTTTCCACGTGTACTGCTCGCGGTCGAAGCGGATCAGGCTGCCGAGCAGCAGCACCGCGAGACAGATGTACGGATAGATCCCGAACAGGAATTGATGCAGGTAATCGTTCATGGCTTTCCCCTGTTGGCGCGACGCGACTACGCGCGCCGCGCGGGCCGTTGATCGTAGAAGCGCACCGGTTCCTCCGCCGGCGTGGCCGCGCCGACGAAGCGCACGGCCTCGTCCGCATACGACGCGTCGAGCGCACGATAGTCGGCGGCGCTCGGACGCTCGGCCGCCACGTCGTCGGCGGCCGCGCCCGGTGCGTCGGCCGGTGCGAGGCCGGCCATCGGCAGCAGCGCACCGACGACGAAGCCGTAATGGCTGCCGCGCTGCGCGAGCTGGCCGGCCAGCGCGCGCAGGATCTCGCCGGTTTCGGCGAGCAGCTTGCGGGCATCGGGCGCCGGCAGCCGCGACAGGTATTCGAGGAAAACCGGCAGGTAGTCGGGCAGCTCGCCCTGCTTCAGGAACAGCCCGTGCCGCTCGTACATCTGCAGCAGGTCGACCATCGCCTGCCCGCGGTCGCGCGATTCGCCGTGCACGTGCTCGAACAGATACAGCGACGTCGCACGGCCACGGTCGAACAGCGCGACGTAGTTCTCCTGCAGCGTCAGCAGGTCGCGTTCGCGCACGTACGCGAAGAAGCGGTCGAGACCCGCGCGCACCGTTTTCGGCGCGCGCGCGGGCTCGCGCAGGTGCGCTTCGATCGAGTCGAGCGCGGCGACGAGCGTATCGTCGGGATAGTCGAGCAGCGCCGCGAGCGCCGCGTAGGTCGGATCGGGTGCGGTGCTCATCATCGCGAAGCCTCGTGGATCGGAATCGTCTTGCTGCCCTTCTTCGTGCTGAACAGGCTCGCGTCGGAACGGCCGTCCGAGCAGCCGTTGCCGAACGAGAAGCCGCACGACGCGCGCAGGTCGTACGCGTTCTCCGCATACTCGCGGTGCGTGGTCGGGATCACGAACCGATCCTCGTAGTTCGCGATCGCGAGATAGCGGTACATCTCCTCGACCTGCGCAAGCGACAGCCCGACCTGGTCAAGCACGCCGCGCGCATCGATGCCGTCGACGTGGCGCGCCCGCATGAAGGCACGCATCGCGAGGAGCCGTTCTAGCGCGAGCTTCACGGGTGCCTCGTCGCCCGCCGTCAGCAGGTTCGCGAGATAGCGCAGCGGAATGCGCAGCGATTCGACGTCCGGCAGGTAGCCGTTCATCCCGAGCGCGCCGCTGTTCGCGGCCGCGTTGATCGGCGACAGCGGCGGCACGTACCACACCATCGGCAGCGTCCGGTATTCCGGATGCAGCGGGAACGCGATCTTCCAGTCGATCGCCATCTTGTAGGTCGGCGAACGCCGCGCGGCGTCGATCCACGCGGCCGGCACGCCGTCGCGCTCGGCCTGCGCGATCACGGCCGGGTCGTCCGGGTCGAGGAACAGCGACAGTTGCGCTTCGTACAGGTCTTTCTCGTTCTCGGCGCTGGCCACCTCGCTGATCCGGTCGGCGTCGTACAGCAGCACGCCGAGATAACGAATGCGGCCCACGCAGGTTTCCGAGCACACGGTCGGCTGGCCGGCCTCGATGCGCGGATAGCAGAAGATGCACTTCTCGGCCTTGCCGCTCTTCCAGTTGTAGTAGATCTTCTTGTACGGGCAGCCCGACACGCACATGCGCCAGCCGCGGCACTTGTCCTGGTCGATCAGCACGATGCCGTCTTCCTCGCGCTTGTAGATCGAGCCCGACGGGCACGACGCGACGCACGCCGGATTCAGGCAGTGCTCGCACAGGCGCGGCAGGTACATCATGAAGGTGTTCTCGAACTGCCCGTAGATGTCCTTCTGCACCCCTTCGAAGTTGGTGTCCTTCGCGCGCTTCTCGAACTCGCCGCCGAGGATCTCTTCCCAGTTCGGCCCCCACTCGATCTTCTCGAGGCGCTGGCCGCTGATCACGGAGCGCGGCCGCGCGACCGGCATCGCGCGCGTATTGCCGGCTTCCTGCAGGTGCGCGTAGTCGAACGTGAACGGCTCGTAGTAGTCGTCGATCTCCGGCAGGTGCGGATTCGCGAAGATCTGCGCGAGCAGTCGCCACTTGCCGCCGAGGCGCGGCTCGATCCTGCCGTCCGCGCGCCGCTGCCAGCCGCCGCGCCAGCGGTCCTGGTTCTCCCAGTCCTTCGGGTAGCCGATACCCGGTTTCGTCTCGACGTTGTTGAACCACGCGTATTCCATCCCCTCGCGGCTGGTCCACACGTTCTTGCAGGTCACCGAGCAGGTATGGCAGCCGATGCACTTGTCGAGGTTCAGCACCATCGCGATCTGTGCGCGTACCTTCATGACGTTTCTCCTTCGCGCCCACCCTGTGTCGCCGTTGCGGCTGCTTCACCGTCGAGCCAGTCGATCCGGTTCATCCTGCGTACGATCAGGAATTCGTCGCGATTCGAGCCGACCGTGCCGTAGTAGTTGAAGCCGTACGACAGCTGCGCGTAGCCGCCGATCATGTGGGTCGGCTTCAGTGCGATGCGCGTGACCGAGTTGTGGATGCCGCCGCGCGTGCCGGTGATCTCGGAGCCCGGCGTGTTCACGATCTTCTCCTGCGCGTGGTACATCATCACCATCCCGGACGGAATCCGCTGGCTCACGACGGCCCGCGCGCACAACGCGCCGTTCGAGTTGTAGCACTCGATCCAGTCGTTATCGACCGCGCCGATCGCCTTCGCGTCGTCCTCCGACATCCACACGATCGGGCCGCCGCGCGACAGCGTCAGCATCAGCAGGTTGTCCGTGTAGGTGCTGTGGATCCCCCACTTCTGGTGCGGCGTCAGGAAGTTCAGCACCCGTTCGGGGTTGCCGTTCGAACGCGTGCCGAGCATGTGCGCGTAACTGCCCGTATCGATCGGCGGCTTGTACGCGCACAGCGATTCGCCGAACGCACGCATCCACGCATGATCCTGGTAGAGCTGCTGGCGGCCGGTCATCGTGCGCCACGGCACCAGCTCGTGCACGTTCACGTAGCCGGCGTTGTACGACACGTGCTCGGATTCGATCCCGCTCCAGGTCGGCGACGAGATGATCTTGCGCGGCTGCGCCTGGATGTCGCGGAAGCGGATCTTCTCGTCCGCGCGCGCGGCGGCCAGGTGCGTATGGTCGATGCCCGTGATGCCCGACAGCGCGCGCCACGCCTTCACCGCCACTTCGCCGTTGGTCTCGGGCGCGAGCGCGAGGATCACCTCGGCCGCGTCGAGCGCCGTGTCGATGCGCGGGCGGCCTTGCGCCGTGCCGTCGGCCACCTTGTAGTTCAGCTCGCCGAGCAGCTTCACTTCGTCCTTCGTGTCCCAGCCGATGCCCTTGCCGCCGTTGCCGAGCTTGTCCATCAGCGGCCCGAGCGACGTGAAGCGCGCGTAGGTGTTCGGAAAGTCGCGCTCGACGACGGTCACGTTCGGCATCGTGCGGCCCGGTACCGGCTCGCATTCGCCGCGCTTCCAGTCCTGCACATCGAACGGTTGTGCGAGCTCGCCCGGCGAGTCGTGCGCGATCGGCGCGAGCACCACGTCGCGCTCGACACCCAGATGCCCGTCGCACAGCTCGGAAAAGCGCTTCGCGATCCCCTTGAAGATCTCCCAGTCGCTCTTCGATTCCCACGCGGGATCGACGGCCGCCGACAGCGGATGGATGAACGGGTGCATGTCGGACGTGTTCATGTCGTCCTTCTCGTACCACGTCGCGGTCGGCAGCACGACGTCCGAGTACATGCAGGTGGTCGACATCCTGAAGTCGAGCGTCACGAGCAGGTCGAGCTTGCCGCGCGGCGCTTCGTCGTGCCACGTCACTTCCTCGGGACGCGGGCCGCCCGTCGCGCCGAGATCCTCGCCCTGCACGCCGTGGGTCGTGCCGAGCAGGTGCTTCAGGAAATATTCATGCCCCTTGCCCGACGAGCCGAGCAGGTTCGAGCGCCACACGAACAGGTTGCGCGGGAAGTTCTCCGGCGCATCGGGATCTTCGCTCGCCATCCTCAGCACACCCGACTTCAATTGCTGCGCGATGTCGGCACCGGCCTGCGCGGGATCGGCGAGCGCCGCGCCGACCTTCAGCGGATTCACCGCGAGCTGCGGCGCGGACGGCAGCCAGCCCATCCGTTCCGCGCGCACGTTGTAGTCGATCGGCGCGCCGTGGAACTGCGACTTGTCCGCGAGCGGCGACAGCAGCGTGGCCGGATCCATCAGGTCGTAGCGCCACTGGTCGGTATGGGCGTAGAAGAACGACGTCGCGTTCATCTGGCGCGGTGGGCGGTTCCAGTCGAGCGCCGCCGACAGCGCCGTCCAGCCCGTCTGAGGCCGCAGCTTCTCCTGGCCCACGTAGTGCGACCAGCCGCCGCCCGGCTTGCCGATGCAGCCGCACATGATCAGCATGTTGATGATCGCGCGGTACGACATGTCCATGTGGAACCAGTGGTTGATCCCCGCGCCGATGATCACCATCGACTTGCCCTGCGTCTTGTGCGCGTTCTCCGCGAACTGCCGCGCGACCGAGATCACGTCCGCGCGCTTCACGCCGGTGATGGCTTCCTGCCAGGCCGGCGTGTACGGCAGGTCGTCGTCGTAGCTCGCGGCCACGTCGCGGCCGCCGAGACCCTGGTCAAGCCCGTAGTTCGCGACGAACAGGTCGTAGACGGTCGCGACCAGCAGGTCGCCGTTGTGCGTCGCGATGCGCCGCACGCCGATCCGGCGCGACAGCGTGGACGCATGCTGCGTCGAATTGAAATGCGCGTGCGGCTGGTTGCCGAAGTACGGAAACAGCACGTCGACGACTTCGTCGTGCACGGCCGTACACGACAGCCGTGGCGACAGCGCCGCGCCCTTCGACGTCTCGCCGCGCAGGTTCCACTTGCCCTTGTCGGCTTCATCCTGCTGCCCCCAGCGGAACCCCACCGAGCCGACCGGTACGACGAACTCGCCGTTCGCGTCGTCGATCATCACGGTCTTCCAGTCCGGATGCGCGGCCTCGTCGAGCGCATCGTCGAAGTCGGACGCGCGCACGAGGCGCTCGGGCACGTAGCCGTCGCCGTGCGGCACGAGACGCACGAGGCACGGCATATCGGTATAGCGCTTGCAGTAGGCGGCGAAGTAGTCGCTCTTCCCCGCCAAATGGAATTCCTTGAGGATCACGTGCCCCATCGCGAGCGCGAGCGCCGCGTCGGTGCCCTGCTTCGGATGCAGCCACAGGTCGCCGAACTTCGCGCCTTCCGAGTAATCGGGGAACACCGACACGACCTTGGTGCCGCGATAGCGCGCCTCGACGAGGAAGTGCGCGTCCGGCGTGCGCGTCTGCGGGACATTGGAGCCCCACATCATGATGAACGTCGAGTTGTACCAGTCGGCCGATTCCGGCACGTCGGTCTGCTCGCCCCACGTTTGCGGCGACGCGGGCGGCAGGTCGCAATACCAGTCGTAGAAGCTCAGGCACACGCCGCCGATCAGCGACAGATAGCGCGAACCTGCCGCGTACGACACCATCGACATCGCCGGAATCGGCGAGAAGCCGACCACGCGATCGGGGCCGTGCCGCTCGACGGTGTGCACGTTGGCCGCCGCGACGATCTCGTTGACCTCGTCCCAGCTTGCGCGCACGAAGCCGCCGAGGCCGCGGCGGCTCTGGTACGAACGGCGTGCCGCATCGTCTTCGACGATCGAGCGCCACGCGTCGACCGGCCCGAGCGTGCGGCGGCGTTCGCGCCACAGCTTCACGAGCGCGCTGCGCACCATCGGGTGCTTCAGGCGGTTCGCGCTATACAGGTACCAGGAGTAGGACGCCCCGCGCGAGCAGCCGCGCGGCTCGTGATTCGGCATGTCCGGGCGCGTGCGCGGATAGTCGGTCTGCTGGGTTTCCCAGGTGACGATCCCGCCTTTCACGTAAACCTTCCACGAGCACGAGCCCGTGCAGTTCACGCCATGGGTCGAGCGGACGATCTTGTCGTGCTGCCAGCGCATCCGGTAGCCGTCTTCCCATTTTCGGTCTTCGTCCGTGACGGCGCCGTGTCCGTCGGAGAAGCGCGGCCTCGTGGTGGAGAAATAACGCAATCTGTCCAGGAAATGGCTCATGGGGATCTCGTTTTTCCGGTCTTTTGGCAGACCCTGATTATTCAAGGAGGTGAAATAGCAGATGTATAGAACGACCGAATTTCGATCGTTGTTTCCTTCTCACCGTGATCAAACCCATTGTCGGACGGATAGACGTATCACGACTTGATACAAATCACGCTATCGTTGATCGGCTCGAAACAGCGAAAGCAAATGGGGCGCGAGCAACACGGCCTGCTATGCTGCGCACTGCATTCGCGCGCGATCCGCCTGCCGCTTCCTCGCCTCACGCTGCGGCGGGCGAGATCCGCATCGAATTGCGCTGGACGTTCCGGCCATCCGTATCGGTATTCGCAGCGGGTTATCGAAAGGCGCGCAGGTCGTTCGGTGCATTTCCGGCCGTCGGTCAATAACACCTTTACCAACAAGAACCGCAATTTCATGACATCCCGCCTTCTCGCCGCGCTCGTTGCCGCGGCCTTGAGCTGCACCGCCCTGCCCGCCGCCCATGCGCGTACCTACGTCGCACCGACGGCATCGTTCGGAAAAGGGGCTTACGTTCACCAGTTCGTGCTGCGTGACCCCGCCACGCACCAGCCGCTGCCGAATGCGCGCTACCGGCTGTTCCTGCCCGGTCAGGTCATCGCAGGGGTGCCCGTCAAGCCGGAACAGCATGACAGCGTGATCTTCGGCACGACCGACGCGGCCGGGCGGACCGTCCGGATCCGGCTGCCGAAACTGCATCCGGAGAAGCAATGGGTGTTCAACTCCATCATCGGCGACGGCGATCTGGGCGAATCGTTCCGGCTGGTCGATCCGGGCGGCACGGCACCGCTCGGCCATTTCCCGTACGTGCTGGACGTGGAGAACGAATATCTGGCGTGCGGCTATTCGGATGCGAACGGCTACACCTACTACGCGCAATCGCGCACGCCGCGCAACGTCAATCTTTACGTCGGCATGCTGGCCGGGTCGGCCGACACCGACTGGTGCGCGGGCCCGGGCGTGACCATCGCGAACAGCGTGAACGCCCCGGGCGCACCTGACCTGTACACGCAGTACCTCGGCAGCCTGGTCGCCAACGGCGACCGGATCAGCAGCGAATTGCGGCAGCAGATCGCCGCCAAGCTGCTGTCGCTCGCGATCGCCGAACGCGACGAGGGCCGCGTCACCGCCGCGCTCGATCTCGACAGGATTCCGGACGATCGCCTGAACGACCTCGGCTATCGGCTCGCCGATGCCGGCGTCGCGGTCGAGCGCGGGCTCGCGATGATCGACGCGCATCTCGCGCAATCACCAGACGATGCGTATGCGCTCGACAGCAAGGGCTGGGCGCTTTATCGCCTCGGTCGCAACGACGAAGCGCTCACGTGGTTCGACCGGTCGATCGCGATCTTCGCGAAGGACGGCGATGAGGACAAGGGCGCAAGCGAAGCCTATGCAACCGGGCTGACGCACAAGGGTGAGGTGCTGTGGAAACTGGGGCGCCAGGATGAAGCGCGCGATGCGTTCGCGCAGGCGCGGAAGGTTCAGCCGAAGAACGCGGAGCTTGAGGAAACGTTGAAGCGGCTGGAGATACAGGTCGGGCAGGACGGCGCGAAGGCGCCGGGTACGGCAAGCGAGTAAACGGAGCAACGGCGCGGCATGGCCGCGCCAAGCAATGAGGCGGGCGCGGCGGCTATCGCCGGCCTTTCGGAAAGCGGTTTCCGACCACTTCCGGCACCGTCGGCCAAAAGAAACCGGCCATGCCCGCGCGCGTCACGCCTCGCCTTTCGCACCCGGATTGAGCATCACGACGAAGGCGGCCACGCCGACGACCAGCGCGATCGCGCCGCCGCGCAGCGCCATCGCGTTGTCGAACAGCAGGCCCGACACGACGGCCATCATCCCCGCGAGCGACACGAACACGGCGATCGCCGCGACGACGATCCTGGACTGGCGGCGTATCATCGCGCGCCCGCCGCGTCAGGCAGCCGCAGCAGCGGCCGCGACATCGTCATCGTCGCCGCGAATCAGCAGCACCGGGCACTTCGAGCCGCGCACGAAGCGCTCGGCGACACTGCCGAGCAGCACGCGCCGGATGCCGCGCCGCCCGTGCGTGCCGACCACCGCGAGATCGATCCCGCCTTCCTTCACGTAGCGCTGCAGGCGTTCCGCGATGTCCTCGCCGATGCTCTCGGTCTCGACGAGTTCGGCCTCGCCGTTCGCGCCGGCCAGCGCGATGATCTGTTCGGCTTCGCGCAGCACCTTGCGCCCGTCGTCGCGGATTTCCTCGACGAGCGCGTGCGGATCAAAACGGCCCGCGTAGGTGAACAGCACCGACTTGTCCACCACATACACGGCACTGAGATGCGCGTCGCCGGCCAGCGCGACCTTTACCGCCTCGGCAAGCGCCTGTTTCGACGAACCGCTGCCGTCGACGGCCACCATGATCTTCTTGTACATGCGAACCTCGCTGGGGTGAATTGCCGCGCGTCTGATCGCGCGCGGCCTTGTCACCATCATCGGCGGATGGCGAGTTCGAATGTTGACGACGATCAAGCGGGCGCCCATGCCGGCTGCGACCGGCCGACGCAGGGCGCCGCGCGGGCAGCACACACCGCCGTGCGCCGGCGCCCTGTTGCGTCATCGCGTATGCGGCGCGCGGTACTTGTGCTTGTCGAACCCGCTGGCACGCGACCATTCGCCGGCGACCGCGTCCACGTCCTGCCCCGCGAACGGCAGGACCGTGTCGGGCTCGGCGCCGTGACGATAGTTCGGCCCGGTAAATTCGGGATCCGCCGCATAACCGAAGTACGCGTTGCCGCTCCACACGATGTTCGCGTAGCTGCCTTGCGAGTTCTTCGTGCGGAAGATCGCGCCGCTGTCGGATGCGTTGTAGAAGCGGTTGCCCGTCACCTGGAACGCGTTCGCGTAGCTGAGGTTTTCGACGATCGGCGTGACCAGCCCCGGCGTGCGGGTGATCACGACGTTGTCGCGCACGACGGAATCGGCCGAGCCCGCGGCGGACACGATCCGCCGCTTGTCGTTCAGGCTCAGGTTGTTCTCGACGATCGCGCCGGTTTCCTGCGCGACGTGGCCCAGTCCGTCCGAACCGCATCCGCAGAACAGCATCAGTCCGCCGTCGTTGTCGTGGCTGAAGTTCGCGGCCACGCGCGTGTTGCGCGTGCCGAGATCGGCGTCGAACGCCATCCCGTCGCCGGCTTCGATATTGTTCTGCAGCCGCACGCCGTTGACTTCGTTGTACTGGAACAGCGCATCGTCGGTGTTGATCGCCCATGCACCGGCGCTGTTGCCCGGCGCACGCATCCAGATGTCGTACAGGTGATTCGACTCGACCTTCGGCGCGGTTGCCGTGCGCACGATGATGCCGTCGCCGCCGACGTTGTGAATCAGGTTGTTGCGGAGTACGACACGCGTCATCGGGAAATAGTCCGACGATGCCTGGGTGGCCGGATTCGTGAGGTAGGCCGGATTGCCCTTGTACGGCGGATAGTCGCCGCACGGCGCGCCGCCCTCCCGGCACATCCATGCGGATCGGGTCGACAGCGCAACCGCGTCGACGTTGTAGATCTCGCTGTTCTCGACCGCGATGTCGTCGAAGCCGGTCCGTTTCTCCTTCGTCCCGACGACTTCGTTGTCGCGCGTCACCTCGAACAGCATCCCGCCGGTCGTCTTGTACGAGCCGACCGTATTGCCGGCGACGTCCTTCAGATAGCCGCGCACGTGATGCACGTACACGTCGTCTACGCGATAGTGGCTGCCCGTGCCGTAATCCTCGAGCCGCACATACAGCCCGAGGCGCCCGCCGGGCGTCGTCGCATCGTTGGTCAGCTCCAGCGAACGAATCTCCCAGTATTGCGTGTTGGTCAGATAGATCGCCGCACGGTTCACGGTGGGATTATCTGATTTGCACAGCGAGTAATAGCCGCTGAACCCGCCCGGCGTCTTGTGCTGCTCGGTGATCGACTGGTCGGGGTCGGCCGTCGCATCGGTGCAACCGGCCGCGATGACGGGGCGCGGCGCCTTCGGGTCGCCGTATGCGTCGACGACGATGGGCGCACCGTCCGCGCCGGTACTGCCCGGTGCGGGCGTAAAGCTGCCGTTGCAGGTCGTGCCGCGCTTGAAGCGCACGTGCATGCCGGGCGTGAGCACGATCCGGTTCAGCGTCGCGAGATCGTGGATCGGATTCGCGGCGGAGCCGGGCGTCGCGGGCGAGCCCGTTCCGTTCGATCCGAGCGAGCAGTCGACGTGCAGCGTACCGGGTACCTCATCGGCCGCCTGTCCGGCAACGGGCGCGGCGGCAAGCTGCTGCCCGGCCGCCACGCCGTCCGCCGATTCCCCGCCGCCGCATGCTGCGAGCGCGCTGATCAGCGGCGCTGCGACAATCTTCCAGTGTTTCAAAGTCAGTCTCCCGAAATATTGCATTCGTGATCCGGCACCGGGTCGACCGCAGGTCGATCCGTGCGCCGGCCGCCCATTCCGGCAGCCGGTTCGTCGATACGAACCGGCGCCCCCTCCTCGCTTGCCGCGGGCAGCAGCCCCGCCCGCTCGGCCAGCACCCACAGGCCGGCTGCCGCCGCGCCGTCGATCGTGTCGACGGGCGACCAGCCGAACAGCGATGCCGCATGCCGGTAACGCGCGCACAGCGCGGCGTCGCCGATCAGCATCGGTTGCAGCGCGTCGTCGCGGGCCGTACCGCCCGGGCCGCCGTCTTCGGCGGCCAGCCCCGCGAGCTCATGGCCGATCAGCACGCCGGACAGGTAGTCGGCCTGTTCGTCAGGCGCCAGGTCGCCGGCCAGCAGCCGCGCGCGGCTGCCGAAGATCGTCGCGAGCAGCCCCATCGCATGGCCGGCCTGCGCGGCGCGCACGCCGCGCTCGAATGCGTCGCGCGCGAACCCGGCCGACGGCTGCATCGTGCGGCCGAGCAGGCTGTGCGTACACAGCAGCGCATACAGTTCGCCCGTCATGAACGTACGGAACCGCTCGATGCGCGAGCCGCGCACGGCGACCCACTTCGAATGCGTGCCCGGCAGCCCGATCCACCGCACCGACGCCGAACCGTGCGTCGCACCGCCCGCCAGCAGCGCACCGACGATCTGCGTCTCCTCGCCACGCATCACGTTCGCGAGCTCGCCGCGCTGGATCAGCCCCGGCACGATGTGCACGGTCACGCCGCGCCGCGCGCGCACCGCCTGCAGCGATGCGCCGAGCCGCGCCGCATCGATCGGCACGTCCGCATACGGCGCCTCGCGCCAGCCCTGCGTGCTGCCGACCATGCCGGCCGCGACGACCGGCAGCGCCGGCCATGCATCGAGCCATCCGCCGCACACGTCCTCGAACGCCGCATCGCATGCGTGAGCGATCGCGATACCCGCGCCGCCCAGCTGCATCACGCCCTTCGGCGCGGTACGCTCGTCGAGCACGGTCCGCGCATCCGCCATCAGGTACGCGCGCAGCGATGTGGTGCCCCAGTCGAGTGCGATCAGGCGCGGCACCGGCGCCTCGTCGTCGGGTCGTTGCATTGCATCTTGCATAGGATTCCTCTGTTTGACGGTTGCGGCTCGCTACTTCGTCATGCCGATATCAGAAGAGCGTCTCGATACCCGCGTAGACCCCCGTCTGCCCGCGCCCCGGCATCGGCGACGCACCGAGCCCGTTGCCGTTGCCGAGCCCCGGCGACTGCGGGTTCACACCCAGGTTCGCCCCCGCGCTGTTGAACACGTGTGCGGCCGTCGCATACAGGAACGTCCGCTTCGACAGGTCGTACATCGCGCCGAGGCCGATGATCGTCGAGCGCCCTTCGCCGCTGTGGTCGGCGCTCCATTGGCCCGCGTCGATCTTCATCGAATAGACGGCGCTCTGCAGATGCAGGAACGGCGTCGCGTCGTACGTCACGCCGCCCCAGTAGTAGTTCGCGGTGCGCGACAGGCCGGCCGGCGTGTCGGGCGCGCTGTAGCGCGTGTAGCCGAGCTGTACCAGCGCGGGGCCGAAGCGGTCGCGCACGCCGATGAACGCTTCCTGCGACGCGGTGAACAGGTTGTCTTCGCGGCCGTACTGGTTGCGGATCTCGTTCCAGATGGCGCGCACCTCGAAGTCGCCGTGCGTGTAAGCGAGCGTCGCGCCGTCGGACAGGCCCGTCGCGTTCACGTTGTTCGGCGAGCCGCGCAGCCAGCCGTTCGAGCTGTTGCCGAGGTTCGCCTGCAGCGCGAACGAGAAGCCGCCGAACTTCGGCGATTCGTAGCGGATCCCGTTCGACAGCTTCGGGCCGTTGCGGTACGACGTCAGCGACTCGACCGAGTAGTTTTCCTCGAGCAGCGGATCGTACGACCAGATATAGCTGTTGATGAACGAGCCCTGCCCGAGCCGCAGGAAGCCGTAGCGTTCGTTCTTGAAACCGATCCAGGCACCGCGCTGGAACAGCACGCCGCCGCCGTAGTTGCCGTTCGCCGCGTTGATCGACGATTCGAGCCAGAACACGGCCTGGTTGCCGCCGCCGAGATCCTCTTTTCCGGTGATGCCGAGGATGCTCGTCCCCCAGTCGTTGCCTTCCGAGAAGCGCGAGCCCGTCGAATGCGGGCCGTTCTGCACGCCGCTCAGGTACTGCACGTCGCCGCCCACCCGCCCCCACACCGTGACGCTCGATTCGGCCTGCGCCGCCGCCGGCACCGCCAATGCCAGCGCCGCGATCCACCCATACTGTCGCATCAAGATCTCCTCCTGCTTTTCGTTGACGTTTCGTCTGATTTGGGAAAACGCTTTCCCTCGACAGCAAAAAAATTTCGCGGCGGTTGTCGTGTACCGTTTTCCGTTACGTTTCGAACGGAAGGCACGCGTGCTATGCTCGCGAATTGGGAAAGCGTTTTCATTGTCGATGCGCGATTGCGCTTTTTCAAGAAAATTCTGGCCCTCCAAGGGATACTACCGAGTCCGACCGCGCGGCATTCACGCGATGCCGCCGCGCGGTCGCCACCGCCGGCGCGCATGCTATGCTCGCCGGCAAAATGCACTGACACTCACTTTCATCGTGGCCAAGATCAACGAAGTCGCCGCCGCAGCAGGCGTCTCCATCGGTACCGTCTCGAAGTTCATCAACAAGACGAAGCGCTTCTCGCCCGACGTCGAGCGCCGCATTGCCGAGGCGATAGAGCAGCTCGGCTACGAGTCGAACCCGCTCGCACGCTCGATGGCCACCGGCCAGACGGGCGCGGTCGGCGTCGTGATCCAGGACATCCTGAACCCGTACTTCACCGCGATGGTCAAGGGCGTGAACCGGATCGCGCAGCGCAACGATTTCGTCGTCCTGATCGTCGATGCCGACGAAAACCGCAAGGGCGAACGGCCGGCGCTGACGAAACTGAGCCGGCGCGTCGACGGGCTGATCCTGAACACCAGCATGCCCGACGACGACCTTCGCTGGACCGCGAGCCTCGGCAAGCCGGTGGTCGCGGTCGGCTCCGCGCCGCGCGACGGCTTGCTCACGCTCCATTCCGACCCGGTCCGCGCGGGCGAAATGCTCGGCCAGCATCTGTTGATGGAGAAGTACCAGCGCTTCGCGTACATCAGCCTGCCCAACGCGCGCGGCGACGACGAACGCCGCGCCGGCGCCGAGCAGGTGCTGGCGCGCGCCGGCTTGCCGCTGCGCACCTTCAGCGTGCCGCGCGCGACGGTGGCAGACGGCGAGCGTGTGTGCGCATCGGTGATGCTGTCGGCCGAGCCGCCCGATGCGGTGATCTGCTACAACGACATGATCGCGGCCGGCTTCATCAAGGAAGCCGAACGGCTCGGCATCGCGATCCCGCACGACGTCGCCGTGTGCGGCTTCGACAACCTCGAACTCGGCAAGCTCACGTCACCCACGCTGACGTCGATCGATACCGAAACCGAACGCGCGGGCGAGGTTGCGATGACGACACTGCTCGACGCGCTCGCAGGCAAGTCGCCCGACCCGCATACGATGCTCGAAGCACGGCTCGTCGTGCGCGAATCGACGGTGCGGCCGCGCGACGCGCGCCGCCGCTGACCGCTCGCCACACTCAACCCGCTCACTTCGCTCACCCGGTCAACGCGGCGCGGCCGCGACCGCTTCGCCGAGCCACGTACGCGCGACACAGTGCTGTTCGAGCCCGGCCACGCCCGGGCGCGTCTCGAACAGGCTGCCCGCGAGCGGCCCGCGCAGCAATCCGTCCGCACTCACGTTGACCGACGCGGAGGTCACGAACAGCGTCGCGCGATCGGCGCCGCCGAACGCGACGCTGGTCGGCCGCTGCACCGGCATCTCGACGACCCTGTCGAGCGCGCCGTCCGGCGCATAGCGATGCAGCCGCCAGCCGTCCCAGATCGCCGACCACACGCCGCCTTCCGCATCGACCGCGAGCCCGTCCGGCACGCCGCGCGCGTCGCCGAATGTCGCGAACGGCCGTGCATTCGACAAGCGCCCGGCGTCGATGTCGAAGTCGTACGCAAAGATCGTGCGGCGGCCGGAATCGGTCACATACATCGTCGTGCCATCCGGGCTCCAGCCCATTCCATTCGCACACGCGAAGCCGGCCACCGCGACGCGCGACGCACGCGCATGTTCGAAGCAATGCAGGTCGCCCGGGCCGTCGCCGTCGTCGGCCATCGTGCCGACCCAGAAGCGGCCGCGCGCGTCGACCGCGCCGTCGTTGTAGCGCAGCGACGGCCGCGCATGCGCGGCGTCGGCCAGCCGCTCGAGCGTGCCGTGTGCGGGGTCGAACAGGTGCAGGCCGCTCTTGAGCGCGACGAGCAGCCGCCCGTCGTCCACGCCCGCGACGCAGCCGGCCAGCTCAGGCAGCAGCCAGAAGCCCGTCTGCCCATGACCGGGCGTGTAGCGGTAAAGCGCGGTGCGCTTGATGTCGATCCAGTAGAGCGACGCCGAGCGTTCGCACCAGAGCGGGCCCTCTCCCAGGATCGCGTTCGCGCCCTGTACCAGTTTTACTGTCGTCATCGAAATTCTGTTTTATGCATGCGTTCGGCCGCCCGCCGCAGCGGCGGGCGGAACCTGCCGGCCAGGCCGGACTCAGAGCGCGCGGCCCGCGTCGTCGAAGAAGTGCGCGTGCCGCATGTCGATGCGCACGCCGACCGGCTGCCCCGAAGCGACCGTGTACGCGTCGCGGTTCTGCCGCACCGACAGCAGCCGGTCGTGGCCCGCGAGCTCGACATAGACGATCGTCGCGTCGCCCAGATGCTCGGCGTGCGTGACGCGGCCGTCGAGCCCCGTGCCGGGCGCGCCGACCGTGAGGTTCTCCGGCCGGATGCCGAGCTGCAGCGAGCCCGACGGCCACGTGCGCAACGCGTCCGGCGCCGCGGCGAGCGAGCCGCCCGGCACGTCGAAGCGCGGTGCATCGGCGCCGCCGTGCGCGCGGCACGGCAGGAAGTTCATCGACGGCGAACCGAGGAACGACGCGACGAAATGGTTCGCCGGCTGCTCGTACAGCGAAAGCGGCGAGCCGACCTGCTCGATGCGCCCGCCGTTGAACACCGCGATGCGATCCCCGAGCGTCATTGCCTCGACCTGGTCGTGCGTCACGTAGATCATCGTGCTGCCGAGTTCGCGATGCAGCCGCGCGAGTTCGAGCCGCATCCCGCCGCGCAGCGCGGCGTCGAGGTTCGACAGCGGTTCGTCGAACAGGAACACGCCCGGCTTGCGCACGATCGCGCGGCCGATCGCGACGCGCTGCCGCTGGCCGCCCGACAGCGCCTTCGGCTTGCGATCCAGCAATGCGGACAGCCGCAGCGCCTCGGCCGCCTGCCCGACGCGCGTGCGCGTCTCGGCCGCATCGACGCCCGCGAGCTTCAGCCCGAACGCCATGTTCTCGAACACCGTCATGTGCGGATACAGCGCGTAGTTCTGGAACACCATCGCGAGCCCGCGCTTCGCAGCCGGCACGTCGTTGACGCGGCGGCCGTCGATCAGCAGATCGCCCGACGTGATCTCCTCGAGCCCCGCGAGCATCCGCAACATCGTCGACTTGCCGCAGCCCGACGGGCCGACGAACACCATGAATTCGCCATCCTCGATGTCGAGGCTGACGTCCTTGATCACCTCCGCGCCGTCGTCGTAACGCTTGCGGATCTGCTTGAGCGACACACTTGCCATGATTGGGTTTCTCCTCGTCCGTTCGTGCCGCTTACCATTCGGCGACCGAGCCATCCTCGCGACGCCACACCGGGTTGCGCCAGCGGTGCCCCATCGCGGCGGCTTCCCTCACCTTCGCCTCGTCGATCTCGACGCCGAGCCCCGGCGCGCCCGGGCGCGCGACGTAGCCCGCGTCGAACGCGAACGGGATGCCGCGCGTGTACGCGTACATCGCGTTGTCGTCGTGATAGGCCACATTGGTCGACTGCTCCTGGATGAACGCGTTCGGCGTGCAGAAATCGATCTGCAGCGACGCCGCGAGCGTCAACGGCCCGAGCGGGCAATGCGGCGCGACCGCGACGTCGTACGCCTCGGCCATCGCCGCGATCTTGCGCAGCTCCCAGATCCCGCCCGTGTGGCTCACGTCGGGCTGCACGATGTCGACGACGCCTTCCTGCAGCAGCTCCTTGAACTGCCAGCGCGTGAACAGCCGTTCGCCGGTCGCGAGCGGCACCGCGCAGTCGCGTGCGACTTCGCGCAGCGCATCGTTGTGCTCGGGCAGCAGCAATTCCTCGTAGAACATCGGGTCGAACGGCGCGAGCGCTTTTGCTAGCGCCTTCGCGACGGGGCGGCGCACGCGGCCGTGGAAATCGATACCGAGCCCGACCTCCTTGCCGATCGCATCGCGCACCGTACCGAAGCGCGCGACCGCGCGGTCGATCGCAGCAGGCGACTCGATCCAGTCGGTCGCGTTGACCACGCCCATCTTCAACGCGGTATAGCCGGCCTCGACGAGCTGCCGCGCGTTCGCGGCCATCTCTTCCGGCGTATCGCCCTTCACGTGCGCATACACGCGTGCCTTCTCGCGCACCGGGCCGCCGAGCAGGTCGTAGACGGGTACGCCGAGCGCGCGCGCCTTGATGTCCCACAGTGCCTGCTCGATGCCCGAGATCGCGCTCGTCAGGATCGGGCCGCCGCGATAGAAGCCGCCGCGATACATGACCTGGAACAGGTCCTCGATGTGGCGCGGGTCGCGGCCGATCAGGTAGTCGGCGAGTTCGTGCACGGCGGCGGCCGTGGTGGCCGCGCGCCCTTCGACGATCGGCTCGCCCCAGCCGGCCAGGCCCTCGTCGGTGCTGACCTTCACGAACTGCCAGCGCGGCGCGACCGCGAATGTTTCGATTTCGGTGATCTTCATGTGGAGGAACGGGTGCGGTTGAACAGCAGCGCCGACATACCGTTGTCGGCGACAAGATCCGCGCCGGCGATGCCGATCGCCGCGTCCGACAGCAGGAACGCGGCGATGCGGCCGATATCGGCCGGCTCGTTGATGCGCTGCGCGGGATGCAGCGCGCGATACGCGTCGAGCAGCGCGGGATCGCGCTCGAGCGCCGCGCCGATCGGCGCGTTCAGCGTGAAACCGGGGCTCAGCGTGTTGACGCGGATGCGCTGCGGCGCGAGGCTCGTCGCCATCGCACGCGACATCGCGACGATGCCGCCCTTGGTCGCCGCATACATCTCGAAGCCGGGCACGCTCGCGCCCGCATGATTCGACGCGATGTTGACGATCGCGCCGCCGCCCGCGCGCGCGATGCGCGGCGCCGCGAGCTGCGCGCACTGGAACATCGCGCGCAGGTTGGTGCGGTACAGGCGGTCGCAGTCGTCGAGCGAGAACGCGTCGAACGGGCCGTGCAGCGTGATGCCCGCGTTGTTCACGAGCCCGTCGAGCCGGCCGTGATGCGCATCGACGCGTTCGAACAGCGCGGTCACGCTCGCCGGGTCGGCCACATCGGTTTCGACGAACAGCGCGTCGCGGCCGCCGAGCCGTTCGCGCACCGCATCGGCGCGCGCGGCGTTCTTCTCCGCGACGACCACCTGCGCGCCGCATGACGCAAGCACTTCGACGATGCCGAGGCCGATGCCGTCGCCGCCGCCGGTGACGACGACCACGCGGCCGTCGAGCGATTCGAATGGATTCATGAGGTCACCCCTTGACCGCGCCGGCCGTGATGCCTGCGACGATCCTGCGCTGGAGAATGAAGAACAGCACGAGCAGCGGCAGCGTGCCCATCACGGCTGCCGGGAACAGCTTGGTCGGATCGATGTCGTTGGTGCCGATGAAGCGGAACACCGCGACCGTGATCGTGAACTTCGACGAGTCGGTCAGGAACAGCAGCGGATAGACGAGGTCGTTCCACACCGACAGCGTGACGAACATCGCGAGCGTGCCCGTGATCGGCCGCAGCAGAGGCAGCACGATGTACCAGTACACCTGCAGCGGGCTGCAGCCGTCCATCACCGCGGCCTCCTCGAGTTCGAGCGGGATGCGCTTCAGGAAGCTCGTGTAGAAGAACACGCCGAGCGGCAGGCTCTGCACGGTGTACGCGAGCACGACGCCGAGATACGTGTTGAGCAGGTGGAGATCGCGGAACAGCACGTACAGCGGCGTCAGGCTCACGAACATCGGGATCGTCAGGCCGAGCGTCAGCACGATGTAGACCGCATTCGACAGCCGGCCCTTCACGCGTGCCAGCGGATAGGCCGCGAGCGACGACAGCAGCGCGACGAGAAACGTGACCGCGAGCGTGATGCCGATCGTGTTCGCGACGCTGCGCCAGTAGTTCATCTGCGTGAACACGGCCGCGTAGTTGCCGAAGAACACATGATCGGGCAGCCCGAGCGGTCGCGCGATGATGTCGTCGCCGGTGCGCAGCGACATCAGCACCATGTAGATCGTCGGCAGCAGCACGATCGCGACGATCGCGATCGCGGCGACGAGCCGTGCGAACCCCGGCATGCGGTGCAGCAGCGCGCTCGCGCGCAGCCCGCCGCCCGACGTGCCGGCGGACGGACGGTCCGCATGAAAGCGTTGACGGATGACGTTCACAGGTTGTCCTCCCGGCGGCGCAGGATCGTGTTCTGCGTGGTGGCGACCACCACGACGATCGCGAGCATGATCATCGACAGCGCGCTCGCGAAGCCGAACTTGTAGTCGTTGAACAGGCTGTGGAAGATCTGCAGCCCGAGCGTGGTCGTCGCGCCGTCCGGCCCGCCGTTGGTGAGCACGAGCGGCAGCTCGAAGGTCTTCAGCGTGCCGATCGTGCTCAGCGTGATGTTCACGGTGAACGCCGGCGCGAGCAGCGGCAGGTCGATGCGCGTGAAGCGCACCCACGCATTCGCGCCGTCGAGCTTCGCCGCGTCGTGCAGCTCCGTCGGAATGTTCAGGTAGCCGGCCAGGAAGATCGCCGTCGAATAACCGACGTACATCCACACATGCACGGCCGTGACGGCCGGCAGCGTGACCGACGGATCGCCGAGCCACACCTGTTGCAGCGCGTCGAGATGCACGAGATGCAGCAGTTCGTTGATGCCGCCGCCGAGCGGCGAGTACAGGTACTCCCACACGAACCCGGCGATCACCGCTGAGAACATGCTCGGCACGAGCAGCCCGACGCGCAACGCGCCGCGCAACCGCGGCAGCGAGAACAACAACGCCGCGAACAGCAGCCCGAGCCCGTTCTGCACGATCACGACGATCGCCGCGTACGCGAACGTGACGACGAGCGTATGCAAGCTCGCGGGATCGCGAAACGCCGCCGCGTAGTTCGCGAGCCCGATCCAGTGCGCATCGCCCACCCCGGAGAAATCCGTCAGGCTCATCCGCGCGGCCTTGAACAGCGGATACAGGCTCAGCAGCGCGTATAGCGCGAGCGCCGGCACGGCGCACCACAGCAAGGTCCGGTTGCGCTTCATCGCGCGCCTCCTTCGTCAAACCGTGCCGTGCGCGATCGCGCGGCACGGGAAATGTCAGCGGACGGGCGGTTCATCGCGCGGCCGCATCCCAACGGGCGAGCAGCTTCGCCGGGTCCTGACTGATGTCGAGGAAATACGCGGACATCGAATTCCAGATCGCCGTGAACAGCGAGCCGGCCCACACGCCCTTCGGATACAGCACGACGTGCCCGTTCTTCTGCGCGGCCGCATACGGCTGCGCCTGCGGCGGCATCGCGTCGGTGCCGCCCTCGAACGGGCTGAACCCGGCTTCCGCGTCAAGGAACTGGCGGTCGTTGTCGGGGCGCGCCCAGAACGCGAGCCACTTCTTCGCGGCGTCGGCCTGGTGCGACGCCGCGTTGATCGCCCACGCGGTGCCGAGCATGTCGAGCGCGACGGGCCCGTTGCCGGGCACGAGCGCCGGCAGCGGCGCGAACTGGAACGTGAGCCCCTTCGTCGCACTGAACTTCGCGATATTCCATGCGCCCTGCGGCATCATCGCGACGCGGCCGGCCTGGAACTCGGTGAGCCCCGTGCTCCATGCGCTCACGCCATTGTTCAGGCGCGGCACGAAGCACTTCGCGTCCGCGAGCACCTTCAGCGCGGCCATCGACTGCTTGAACGCCGGATCGGCCGCGAAGCGCGCACTGCCCGCGCCGACGAACGACTCGGCGCGCGCATCCGCGTCGCCGCCGCCGGCTGCAAGCCCCGACGCGATCACGAGCGCCGCGGGCGCCCAGCCTTCCTTCGCGGGCAGCAGCATCGGCGTGATGCCGGCCGCCGCGAGCTTCCCGCACGCCGCCTTCAACTGATCGACATCGGTCGGCACCGTCGCGATGCCCGCGCGCTTGAACAGGTCGAGGTTCGCGAACAGGCCGATGCCGACCAGTTCCATCGGCAGCATGTAGGTCTTCCCGCCGATCTGCGTGTGGTTACGCACGCCGCGCCAGATCGTCGGCACCCACTTCTCGCCGCTGAGGTCCAGCAACTGGTGCGCGCCCTGCCACTGCCGCATCAGCTCGCGGTCGACCATCAACACGTCGGGCCCGTTGCCGCCCTGCAGCCGCGACGACACGACCGTCGTCGTGTCGTTGCGCGACATGTATTCGAACTTGACCTTGATGTCGGGGTTTTCCTTCTCGAACTTCGCGATCAGCGCCGCCATGTTGGCGGGCTCGGCGCCGCCGCCCTTCCAGCCCGTCACGTCGAGCGTGACCGGCGCGGCGCACACCTGCGCCGCCAGCACTGAAAGGACTGCGAAAGTTACCGCCCGAAGCCTGTTGAACATCTGCTGTCTCCACGTTGTTGTCGAATCGTTGCGCACGGCCGATGGCGTGTGCCCAGCGACGTGCGGCCGCCGGGCCGTGCGGCATGGGAACCGGCTGCGATCCCTCGCGCCGGAAACCAGCGTTTCCCCGTCGTTCGATTCATCTGGGAAAGCGCTTTCCCTATTGTGTCGTACAACCTGCCCGACTTGCAAGCGCCGGGGCGAATCGATCGTCTAGGGGATATCCCGGGGCGTGTCGCGACCGCGGTGAGCCGTCCGTGCGCACCAGGATCGAGCGATCATCGCGCCGAAGGCGCTATCATCGGATGTGCGACTTTCGTCCGGCCCTTATTTGCCGGCCCACTTTCAACTCGCTCAACCGACATGACAACGACTACCGAACGCGTGGACGGCGCCGCCCAGCATCTCGTCGCCGCCCGCCATGCCGGCTCGCCCGGCCCGCTGCTGCCCGATGCGCTGCGTCCCGAGAACGTCGAGACCGCGCTCGCGATCCAGCAGCGCGTGGCCGACCTGCTCGGCGAACCCGTCGGCGGATGGAAATGCGCGCTGCCGCCGCCCGACCGCGTGATCCTCGCGCCGATCTTCGCGTCGACGATCCGCGAGGCCGATGCGCCGTACCGCGTCGTCGGCGGCCCGATCGTGCGGATCGAACCGGAAATCGCGTTCGTGCTCGATCGCGACCTGCCCGCGCGCGATCAGCCGTACGACGAACAGGCCGTGCGCGACGCGATCCGCGAAGTGCGCATCGTGCTCGAGGTGCTCGGCTGCCGCTATGCGGAGCCCACGCGCGCGTCGAAGTTCGAACTGCTGGCCGACGGGCAGTTCAACCAGGGGCTGTGCGTCGGCCCGGTCGTGCCCGACGGGCTGAACGTGCCGCTCGAGACGCTGGCGCTGTCGTTCGAAGGCGCGCTGAACCGCGCGATCGACGGCCGCCATCCGGACGGCGATCCGCTGAAGCCGCTGGTGTGGCTCGTCAACTTCCTCGCGTCGCGGGGCGACCCCGTGCGCGCCGGGCAGATCGTGACGACCGGTTCGTATGCGGGCGCGATCGACGTGCCGCTCGGCGATGCGCTGACGGTCCGTTTCGACGAGCTCGGCAGTTTGTCGGTGACGTTGACGGCGTGATGCGCGCGGCACGCGGGCGCGGCTGATCGCGCCGGTCGCTGATCGCTGATCGCTGATCGCTGATCGCTGATCGCCGGTCGCCGGTCGCCGGTCGCCGGTCGCCGGTCGCCGGTCGCCGGTCGCCGGTCGCCGGTCGCTGATCGCTGATCGCAGCGCGACGGCCGCGACCGTTGCGCGGCCGGCTTCGTGGCAGGAGTCAGGTGCGTGGCTGCGCGCGCTGTCGCGACGGCAACGTCATCGCGGCCACACCCGCGACGACGCAAGCGAGCCCCCGCCACGCCGATGCCGACAGCGATTCCCCGAGCAGCGCCATGCTGATGCCGACACCGATCGGCACACGCAGATAGGCCTGCGCCGTCGTGCCGACCGAACCGAGCGTCTGCACGAGCCGGAAGTAGATGACGAACGCGAGCGCGGTCGAGAAGACCGCGAGCGCCGCCAGCGCGATCAGCGATTGCGGTGATGGATGAAGCGTCCACGGATGGTCGACGGCGAGGCTGGCAGGCACCAGCACGATCGCGCCGACGATCAGCGAGCCGGCGGCGGGCGCTGCGGGCGACAATCCGCTGAAGCCCCGGCCGTAGATCGCTGCGCCCGCGTAGCAGACGGTGGCCGCGACGATCGCCAGTTGCGGCACGAGTTGTCGCCCGAGTCCCTCGAACGCGCTGACGCCGACCACCAGCGAGATGCCGACGAGCCCGGCGACGACGCCGAACAGCTTCCTCGGCGTCAGCGGTTCATGGCGGGTAATCAGCCAGGTGCCGACGAACGCGAGAACGGGTGACGCGGAATTGAGGATCGTCGCGAGACCGGCTTCGACCGAACGTTCGGCCCACGCGATCAGCGTGAACGGTACGACGCTATTCAACAGCGCCTGCACGAAGAAGCGACGCCAGACCGCGAGATCGCGCGGCATCGGAATGCGCGTGACGCGCATCCACAGCAGCAGCACCGAGCCTGCGATCAAGGTCCGCGCGGCGATCAGCGTCAGCGGCGGAATGGTCGCGACGCCGATCCGGATGAACGTGTAGGACGCGCCCCATAACGTCGAAAGCGTGACGAGCAGGAGCAGGTCCGCGATGGCGGGGTGGCTGCGGGGCATGACGGGCTGCAGCATGTCGGGAGGTTCGCGTTCGCAGTCCATGACGAGGTTGGGATCGGCCCGCTCGGCACGGGTCGCATAAGCAGATGATGCCGCCGGTCTGGCGCGAACGCTTCAGCGTGACGCGAAATGTGGATTGCCGGTTGAATGGCCGCACCGATCGCAGGTCGCCGGTCGACGCCGTCCGACCGTTCAACTATCCTTGGACGACGTGACATCCAGGACAAACCGCGACAACGGCAACGGAGTGACTTCAATGGATGAACCCACGGGCCCGATCAAAGGCGCCACCCGCTACCGGACGGCGAACGGGCACGATGTCGACGCGCTCGTTCAACTGATCAATTCAGCCTACCGCCCGGCAGCGACTGCAGCAGGATGGACACACGAAGCATCGCTCGTCGACGGCCCGCGGATTGCGTCGTCACAGCTCGTCGATACGTTGCGCGCACCGGATTCCGCCCTGCTGGTCGCCGACGTGGAAGGGCAGATCGCCGGCTGCGTCGAAGTCAGGAAAGACGGCAACGTTGCCTATATCGGCACGCTGGCCGTTTCCCCGTCAATGCAGGATCGCGGGCTCGGCAAGGCGTTGCTTAACGAAGCCGAACAATTCGCCAGCCGGCGCTGGCAGATCGGAAAGGCCGTCATGGTCGTCCTGTCGGCACGCCACGAACTGATCGACTTCTACTTGCGCCGCGGCTATACGCGAACCGGGGAACGGTCGGGCTACCCGTTCGACGCCGGCGTGGGCACACCGCGCGACCGCACCCTGACCATCGAGACGCTGACCAAAGACATCGCGCGGGACTGACGCCGCGTGCGATCGCGCCCTGCGCCGCCGCGACGGCCCTGCCATCCGTCCATTCGGCCGCGCCGTGATAACGTTGCACATCATCACGCGCACGGGACCGCCCGCTGCGCATGCGAACCGCTTTCACGCCCCTGCCCGCCATGTCGCTGACACCGCTGCCCGCCCTGTTCGACGAAACCCTGCGCATCGTCGCTCGTCGTTACCGGCTGCCGCCGCTCGACAGCGCGTCGTCATTGACCGACGCCGCGAATCCGGCCACCGCCCTTGCGATCGTGATCGAGGAAGCGTGCCGGATGCGGACAGACGGCCAGTCTCCCGGCACGGCACTGCGGCAGCGCTTCATCGACGCCCTCGCGCAAATGATCCGCGACGCGATGGATCCTCAGTCCGGCGATCCCGCCTTTCAGGCCGCGGTGCTGCGGCACGATGCGCCGAGCGTGCGCGAATACGCGTCGTTGTCCGCGCACGCGGAGCAGGACCGGCGCGCGCTGTACTCGGCCGTCAATGCGATCGCGCACCCGGCCAAACTCGAACGCAGTGCGCAGACGTGGCAACGCGACGGGCTCGCGCGACTGCATGCGGCCGTGACCTCCGCGTCGTGGGCCGATCTTCACGCAACGCTGCAGCAGCTGCTCGCACTGCCCGACATGACGACCGATGCCGCGTTCGAGCAGGACATCGTCAAGCTGAAAGACAGCCCCGCGCTCGAACGCATGCTGCGTGTCGACGCACTGGCATCGGACGAGCACGTGCGCCGCTACCGTGCGCTCTGGGTCCGCCAGGGGCCGCTCGAAGGCAGCACGATCGCCGTTGCGCAGGGCGTCGCGTCGCAGCAGCGCGGCGCAGCCGTCGAAGCGCTGGCCGCGCAGGCGCTCGACGCGCTGGCCCGCAGGCTCGAAGCGGTAGACGAGCAGCGTACCTACCGGGTGGTCACGTCGATGCGGGTGCCGTCATCGATACCGGGCCGGCACGACCGCGCGAAAACCGAATGGGACGCGATCCTGCTCGAACGCACGCGCGGCGATGACCCGGCGCCAGCATGGAACGTGCGCTTCCTCGTCGAAGCGAAAGCGTCCGCGGATGCCGCGACGACTGATCTGCCGCGCCTGCTGCGCGGCCTGAACCTGCTCGCGCAGGCCGACCCCGACACGATCTATTCGTTCGAGACGCACCAGGGCACGGTGCGCGTGTACGGCGCGTCGCTGCGGGCGCTGACGACCGACGAAGCGACGCTGCAACAGGAAGTGCTCTATTGCTGCGATGCGTCCGCAGACGCGACGCCGCGCCTGCTGGGCGCCGCAAGCCGGATGCAGTTGCTGTCGGCGCAAGCCAGCCTGGAGTACGCGAGCGCGTTCGCGCAGCGGCCGGATGCCGATCCTGATGGCCTCGGCGTCGTCTGGCACGCGCTGCTGACGTTGCCGCAATGGCATGCGGTGCTGCACCAGTACCCGTCGTTGCGGCAGGTCCGCGAGCTGATGGTGGCGATCGACGACTTGCGGGCCGCGATCGACGATGCAGATGACGGGGACGTCGCAAGCAGCGTGTGCGCGTGATGCGCGAGCGGCATCGCGCGCTCAGTTGTTGAGCATGCCGAACGGCAATGCCTATCCCGCCGGCCGGCCACCGTCCGCAGATCGCTGCGTCTGCACTGTGTGGACTTCCCTTTCGCCGGCCCGCATTCGACGCGACTGCCCGCCTGCGCGCGCTCGCGACCAGGCCGGCCGGTGCGGTACGATACGCGCCGGGGCGAAATGCCTCACCTGAGAGACCCGGCCGCTGCGGCCCCACACCCGGCACAAGAAAAAATGCCTAAAAGCCCATTGCTGCACCGAAACCTGTTCGCCGCGCTGGCGGCCGGCCTGTTCTGGATTCCGGCCGCCCATGCCAGCGGGGACGACGGCTGCTATGCGCCAACCACGCTCCGGCAGACCGCCTACTCCTGCGCCAACCTGCCGATGCTGAGCCCCGCCAACGACACGCGCATCAACGCGATGCTGATGATGGTCGACAGCGCCAAGGTCGCACAGGCGTTTCCGGACCCGAAGACGATCCCGGCGAAAGACCGGATCAACCAGATCATCGTGCCGTTTCCGATGGACTTCTCCGGGTGGATCTACATCGGGCAGAAGGAGTCCGACAACGCAGCGGATGCCGACGCGCAGTCGAACCGGTACGCCGACGGCGAAGGCAGCATCTGCCGCAGCATGAACTCGGGCGCCGACGCGTTCAACGACGCACTGGGCGCCGCCGGCGGCCTCCCCGCCGACGAAGCCGCGCGCCTGCGCGCGGCGCGCGCCGACATCGCGCAGAAGACCTGCGCCACCGGCGGCGCGAGCGCCGCGTGGACCAAACCGCCGGTCAAGTCGCCGCTCGGCCAGCAGTTCGCCGCTTACCTCGACGGCACGAACGCGTTCTACCGCGCCGATTTCCTCACCGCGACCCGGGCCTTCTCGAACGCGTCGCACAGCGCGAACCCGTGGCTGAAGGAAACCGGCCTCTACATGGCCGGGCGCGCGCAGCTGAACGCCGCGCAGGCCAACGTGTTCGACAACGATAACCCCACGCCGTCGCTCGGCCGCGTGACGAAGGTGTCGCTCGACGCCGCGAATACGGTGTTTCGCACCTACCTGAAGGTGTATCCGCAGGGACGCTATGCGACCTCCGCGAACGGGCTGTTGCGGCGGGTCGCGTGGCTCGGCGGCAACGTCACGCAGCAGGCTGACCTGTACGGCCATGCGCTCGCGCGCTGGTCGACGGCGACGTCGAACGTGCCGCTGATCCAGCTGGCGAACGAACTCGACAGCAAGCTGCTGTTCGGGTCGGAATTCGACGCACGTCAGATCCAGTCGCCGACCGTGCTCGCGACCGTCGACCTGCTGCGCATGCGCACGTCGGACAACAGCGATTCGAGCCGCAACAAGCCGCTGACCCTGGACGAACTGCAGGCGCAGAAGCCGCGCTTCGCGAACGCGCCCGCGCTGTACGACTACCTGCTCGCAACCTGGTACGTCCAGATCGGGCACAAGCCGGACGCCGCGCTCGCCTTGCTGCCGCAGACACCCGCCGAGCCGCTCGACTACTTCGGCCTGAGCCAGCAGGCGCTGCGCGGGTTCGCGCTGGAGGATAGCGGCCAGTCCGACAAGGCGCGCCAGCTGTGGCGCGACCTGATCCCGCTCGCGAAATTCCGCTTC
Source organism: Burkholderia sp. D-99 (assembly GCF_011605345.1). Lineage (GTDB taxonomy): Bacteria > Pseudomonadota > Gammaproteobacteria > Burkholderiales > Burkholderiaceae > Burkholderia. The sequence continues at coordinate 361,727 of NZ_JAAOXM010000005.1, read as the reverse complement.
CAGCGCGAGGCGCTGGAACTCGCGCTCGCGATCAACCTGGAACAGGCCGGGCTCGTCAACGACGCGTTTGCCGACGATTCGCCCGTGCAGAACGCCGCGATCCGCGCAGTGCTGCTGCGACGCGCGGCCAATGCGGACCTGCTGCGCGCGCAGGCACAAAACCAGGCGACCGGCGGCGCACTGCGCGACACCGCGCTGTACGCGCTGCTGTACAAGGAACTCACGCGTTCGCACTACGCCGAGTTCATCGCCGATGCCGCGCTGGTGTCCGGCACGCCGGCCGATCCGTTGAAACCGTTCATCGCGCCCGGTGCGAAAAACGAAGACGGCTACGTGTGCCCGTCCGCGCGCGACATCGCGGCGACGCTCCAGCAGAATCCGGCCGACCCGAAAGGGTTGAACTGCCTCGCCGATTTCGTGCGCGTCAACCCGCTCACGGCCAACCTCGAAGGCGACGCGGTGCCCCCGTGGATGCGCAACGCGTCAGCGGCGAGCGCCACACGCGTGCCGCCGACGCTCGGCGCGGCGCCGTCGCAGTTCGCGGGCAAGCCTTACGAGCGGATGTCGAGCTACGTGACGGTGATGGCCGATGCGCAGGCGAACCCGAACGACCGCGCCTACGCGTACTACCGCGCGATCAAGTGCTATGCGCCGGCGGGCTCCAATGAATGCGGCGGCAAGGACGTGCCGAAGAACGTGCGCAAGCGCTGGTTCGATACGCTGAAAGCCAGCTACGCGGGCAGCCCGTGGGCGCAGAAACTTCGCTACTACTGGTAAGCGCCGCGTGAAGCGTGTCGCGTGTATTGCGCTGTTGCTGGCCGGACGCGTCGCGCTGGCCGGCACCGTCGATGCCGCGCGGTACGACACGTTCTGGCTGTGGGCGGGCGTGAAGCCGCAGGCGGTCGTGCGCGGCGCACGCACCGTCTACGTGCTGCAAGGGCAGATCGAGGCATCGCCGCGGGACGAGTCGCAGGTTCGCGTGATCGCGCAGGGCGTCGCGCTGCCGCCCGCGCCGCATGCGCGCGTGTGGCTGGTCTATCGTGCGCATACGCTGCGCTGGACGCCCCGCGTCACGCAGATCATGCTCGCGCAGCTCGAGCGCTGGCGCGCGTCGGGCCGCACGATCACGGGTATCCAGATCGACTTCGATGCACGCACGCGCCACCTGCAGGATTACCTCGAATTCCTGCGGACGCTGCGCGAGACCCTGCCCGCCGATTGCCGGCTGAGCATCACGGGGCTGCTCGACTGGAGCAGCCGCATCGATACCGACCAGGTCAACCAGTTGCGAGGGATCGTCGACGAAGTCGTCGTGCAGACCTACCAGGGCCGCCGCACGATCCCCGACTATGCAGACTACCTGCCGCGCATCGCGCGGCTGCAGTTGCCGTTTCGCATCGGCATCATCCAGGGCGGCGAATGGGACGCGCCGCCTTACCTCGCGACGAACCCGTGGTTCCGCGGCTACGTCGTGTTCCTGCGCAACGATTAGCGGGAAGAACGCGACGACGTCGAGCGTTCCCGTGCGCCGGATTCATTCCGGGCGCGGTGAGCTCGCATCCACGTACACCCACGCGGCGACGCCCGATTCAAGCACCACACGATCGCGGCGATACGCGTCGACTTCGTAGTCGTCCGCGTGCTGCAGTTCTTCACGCGTGATCGCAAACACGGTGCCTGTTACGCGATCGCCCGATTGGCCGGTATAGGCCACCACCGGATGATGCGTCTTCCCGCTCGTCGCGACCACCTCCGGGTCGTCGATCTTCAGCATCGTCATCGCGTAACCGGGCATTGCATCTTCACGACCGTCGAGCTTGCGGCCGAAGGTGGCGAGCTGCACCGGTTCGAGTTGCAGCGTGCCATAGGAAAAGAGCTGCTCGGAGTAAGTCGGGGCGGTGCTGGACATGATTGAACTCGATAAAAAAAGACAAACGAAGCGTATCGCAGATCGCCGATTGGCTTATGCAGCACCTGCAATCGCACCGCCGAGCCCGGCGAGCGCAATCACGAGCAGCGCGAGCGCCGACGAGGCCGTGATCCATCGTTGCTTGCCATGAATCAGCGGATGGTTGATCGCGGCCATGTAGCCGGTCATGATCGTGAAATCGACCGCGATCCACAGCGCGGCCAGGATCGCCAGGCTCACGCGCGAATCCGGCGTGATGGCAACGAACTGCGGAAAGAACGCGACGAAGAACAGCAGATCCTTCGGGTTCGCGATGCCGACGAGAAAGCCGCGCACCACACCCGGCAAACGCCGCGCCTGCGACGCCGGTTCGCCTTGCGCGGCGCCGCTGCCCTCGCGCATACGGCCGGCGCGCCATTCGCCGAGCAGCGTCCGGACGGCCAGCACCGCGATGAAGATGCAACCCGCCACGTGCAACCCCGTGAGCAGGCGATCGCTGACGAGCACGACGCCGAATACCATCAGCATCGCCCCCGCGATCATCACGAGGCTCGCGGCATTCGCGCCCACCGCGGTCAGCATGCCCTGGCGGAAACCGCGCCGCGCGACGGTGCCGACCACGAGCATGACGACAGGGCCGGGCGTCGCGATGAGCAGCACGATCGCGGCGAAATAGGCGAACAGCAGCGGGTAATGGAGTGCCATGACAAAAAGTTGTTGGATGGATTGGCGCGCGTGCCCGCTACGATGGCATCATCGGGATTCAGCAAAGCAGATTGCGCGGTTTTATGAAGTATTGCGTGCCTGGCCCGCTGCTGAAAAACGGAAAATCCTGTCGAATGACATGAGTTCTATTCATACTCGAACCCCGTGAAGGCCAAACCGCTCCCCCCTGTCTACGCGTTGCGCGCATTCGAAAGCGCCGCGCGCACCGGCTCGTTTACGCTTGCCGCCGAGGAACTGAGCCTGACGCAGAGCGCGGTGAGCAAGCACGTCCGGACGCTCGAGGCCTACTTCGGCCGGAAACTGTTCGTCCGGCGCGGCCCAAAAATGACGGTGACGGCGGAAGCGCACATCTTTGCGTCGGGCCTGCGGCGAGGTTTCCGGCAGATCGAGGAAGCCTGCATGCTGTTCCAGTCGCAACGCGACGTGCTGCGACTCAAGGCGCCGTCCACGCTCACGATGCGCTGGCTGCTCGACGCGCTGGCCGCGTTTCGCAACACGCGGCCAGCGTTCGAGGTGCAGATCGCGAGCGTGTGGATGGATGTCGATACCGTCGATTTCTTCAGCGAATCCTACGATTGCGCGATCCTGCTCGGCGCAGGCAAGTTCGGCGAGGCCACGCAGTGCGTGAAGCTGTTCGACGAATGGCTGATTCCGGTGTGCTCGCGGGCGACCGCGACGGTCGCACGCACGAATCCGGCGGCATGCGAGCTGATCCATCCGTCGCCCGACCGGCGCGACTGGCGCCGCTGGCTCAAGGGCAGCGGCCATGATCTCGAGGTGGACATCACGCGCGGGCAGGTGTTCGACATGCTCGAACAGGGGATCGCGGCGGCGATAGCCGGCCACGGCATCTCGATTGGCGATCTCGCACTGTGTGCGACGGCCATCGACGAGAAGCAGCTCGTGCTGCCGTTCAAGACAGCCGTCAATACCGGCGACGCGTACTACCTCGTGTGGCCGGAAGACTCCGGCAAAGCCGCGCAGGTGCGCGAACTGCTCGCGTTTCTGGAAAGCCGGATGCCGCGCCTGACGTTTCCGGGCATCCGCTTCAACGGCCCGGGCTGAACCCTGCGGCCGGCGAACCGGCCGCCTTGTCGACGGTGCTACCGGACGCTACGAAGCGCCACCACACACCCGCCAGCCTGCGACGACGGCGCAGCCCGCCGAAGCGGGCCTGCGCCGACCGTCACCGTTACGCCTGCACGAAAGCCAGCAGGTCGGCGTTGAGGATGTCCGCGTTGACCGTCAGCATCCCGTGCGAATAGCCCGGGTACGTCTTCAGCGTGCCGTTCTTCAGCAGCTTGATCGACTTCAGCGCGGCATCCGCGATCGGCACGATCTGGTCGTCCTCGCCATGCAGCACGAGCGTCGGGACGGAGATCGACTTCAGGTCTTCGGTCTGGTCCGTTTCCGAAAACGCCTTGATGCCTTCGTAATGCGCTTTGGCGCTGCCTTCCATCCCCTGCCGCCACCAGTTGCGGATCACGCCCTGATGCACGGTTGCACCTTCGCGGTTGAACCCGTAGAACGGACCGCTCGGCACATCGAGGAAGAATTGCGCGCGATTGTCGGCGAGCGCCTTCCGGAAACCGTCGAACACCTCGATCGGCAAGCCTTCGGGGTTCGATTCGGTTTTCAGCATCAGCGGCGGCACCGCGCTGACCAGCACCGCCTTCGCGACACGGCCGGCCGGCTCTCCGTGCTTCGCGACGTAGCGGGCCACTTCGCCGCCGCCGGTCGAGTGACCGATGTGCACCGCATTACGCAGGTCGAGCGCTTCGACGACCGCGAAGGCATCGGCCGCGTAGTGATCCATGTCGTGGCCGTCCGACACCTGGGCAGACCGACCGTGGCCGCGCCGGTCGTGCGCGATCACGCGATAGCCCTTCTGGACGAAGAAGAGCATCTGCGCATCCCAGTCGTCGCCGGACAGCGGCCAGCCATGGTGGAACATGACCGGCTGCGCGTCCTTCGGGCCCCAGTCCTTGTAGAAAATCTCGACGTGATCCTTCGTTGTGACGTATGGCATCGCGATGGACTCCTGTAAGGTGGATTGAACGTGGCGCAGTGGCCGGGGGACATTATCGGACAGTATTGTTAAACGATGATGCTGCGATGCAAGCGGTCGTAAACAATCTGGCCAACGTGGACGAACCGCCGAAGGGCGAACGATCGGGCTGCGTCGCTGTATAAGGCTCGACTAGACCGGACAGACAGCGGCAGATCGGCTGACTCAGTTCGGCCACAAGCGGTCATATGGTCATGAGAGATTGATGCCGTTCGAACGGCAAATAGTTCCGAAGCCGACTGACAAACGCCAAAAGCTGCAAGCGGCGCCAAAAAAGGGACTGTGAAACCCGCGATTACATATCAAACAGCGGAATCGCCGCGAAGTATCGGGTTTGGCGCGAATGATAGTCCGATCTTTTGATATTCCTGCGGTTGTGTTGTGGCGCGCCGTAGTGGTCACGGTTATTCCCATTTGCAAAATTCTTGTCGATATACGTTTCAATTGTTCGATAAATAGACAGGAAAAAATTTTCCAACGCACTGATTTCTGCCCCGTCCATACCTTCAAAAAAATAGGACGTATATCCCATCTGATCCCGCTCTGTTATAACACCATCTTTTTTAAGATGAAACGATGGGTTTATTCCTGTTATTTCGTCCGGAAGCCAGTGAAACGTATCGTGATCGAACTGTTGGTACGTCCCCGGATGTTTGTAGTTATGAAAATATTCGCTCAAAAGACTTATGCTAGCGGATTTGAACATAAAAAGATAAGTTTTTATATTCAAAAATTCCTTGAAGTCGGCAAAGTACTCGATGACTTCATGGAAGGATTTTTTCGTAATTGATGTTTTCACCTCGACTATCGCTAGCACCGACTCTTCCGGCACCACAATCACATCATTTATTCTATAGAACGGGGCATAAAACATGCAATCGTAAATAATAATATCGCATTGCCTGGACAATTCGCCATTTTTTCTGATAATGAAACCTTGCTCAACACTAACGACTTTTGGCAAGTGTGTCCGCAAAAAATCTCGCAATATCTCTTCCGTTAGAAGTCCAATGGTGGGGTTGTGCCTCTTTACAAATGCCTTCACTTGATTAAGCTTTTGCAATAATTCATTGGTGACAAAATCGAAGTATTCGCTCACGTATGCTCCCTCATTGAGACGACAGCTTAAAAAAGGTAAGTATGACGGGCTGCCACGGAAAGAGCTAGACTGCACCGACTAGATGCGCGGCCGCAAATAGACGCGCGCCGACGACCATCGACGGACATCGGTCGGCGCATGCCAGAGGCCATACAAGGGCAGCCTCGCCCTGAAAGCGTTCGTATGGTCGCGAAAGGTCCAACGATCTGAAGGGTTGACGAGAGCCGACCGCAGGGCGGGCGGAGCCAATTTCGACTGCAACACTAAAGCGTAGCTGCGAATTCGCCGTTATCCAGTCGAGATTGCGTTGGTCCCTACAGAGCGTGAAGCGAACGTCAACCAGCTTGGACGCCGTTGTGCGTCTAGATCGAACAAACAAATGCAATGAACCTTCTTTACATCGTTGAACCGGAGGATGTTCCGCCGTATCGCCCCAACTTTACGATGCCTGGATTCAAGTCCGATCCGGGAGTCGAAGTAAACCCCGGCGATTCTCGTGGCGCAATTGCCGCCGGATTGGGTGCCGCTGCCGCAGCAGGGGCAGCAGCAGGCGCCGTCAAAATCGTCGCCGGCGCGTTGGGTGGTCCTCTGCTTGGGCTTCCAGCGTCGCTGCTCATATCTGCAGCGGCATCCAGCCCTGCAGTCGCTCGTATTTTCACAAAAGACAAAGAGCAGTTGCCTAAGGAATTAGATAGTCAAGAGCAAGAGGCGATCGGAGCATTCATGCGCAGGCACGCATATTCCATTCAGATGGCAAAGGACGCTGGCTTCAAATTTCCGCCGGGCCACCCCCAAGTCGGGCAGGTCTACAAGCAGCATCCGCTAGCCGACGTTCCAGCCGCAGGAAAAGCTGACATCTATATCCCTTCCGACAAGTATGATGAGCTGTTACTCCAGGAAAGAGAAGCTGAACTCTTGAAGCTGCTGGTGCATCTCGGGGCGACTAAGGTCGTCATCTCAAAGAAGCACAACGCCTCATCATCTCGAAAGATGGATGGCTCTGTTACTGGCGGGTCGAAAAATATCGGGGAGGCCGAAATCGGTGCTTCCTTCGCTGCCAGAACCGGTACCGTCGACCTCGACACCCGAGAATTTGAATTGGACGGACGCGAGTGGAAAGAAGGCGATAAGTTAGACGTAACGCGTTTCGCATGGGTACATTTCGAGCCATCTTGGAACGCGCTCATTGATGCACGCGAAATTGGCGGCTGCACAAGGGCTGCCTTGGAAGTGCGCGAAAACACCGCGTTTTCTTCGGACCGCGGTCTAGCAATGAAGGTTAAATCAAAGCTTTATGGCGCAGCTGTATCCGCCAATGCGGCCACAGAAATGGAGGAAGAGAAAGCGTTTCTCGTCAAAGCAGAGTTCGGAAAGATAAAGCGTAGCCCCGACTCTTGATCGAATTACGGAACAACTTACCCAGCCCTTGTGCGTGGTCAAAAGGAAACTATTTTGTTCATCTGCATCGCATGACTAATGCCCGCGTAGCTAAGGTCGCATGCCGCAGTGGAGCGCTACTGTCCACTAAGACGCGCGGCAGCGCGCGTGCGTCCTTGCCACGGCAGGCCCGCTCACCTCTCACCGCAGATTCGCGAGCGTCCGCTGTTCAGCCGGCTGCGGTCGGCCAGGGCGAATAAGTTCGTCGACCGCTTCGGGTCGATCTGCGCCGGTCGAGCGTCACAGGGCGGCGGCCGGCCGCCGGCCGCATTTGGCCATAAGCGGTCCTTGATCACGGGTGTATGTCGGACATTCGAATGTCGGCTTCGCTCAGCTTTGAGCCCATCGCAGAGCGACGTTGCATGTCGCATCATCGGCCGAAACCGTTATCGCTTCCATTGCCTTTGCATCTTCATAAACGTCTATTACTGGACAAAACTTTTACTTGACTCAAAGGGAAAACCCCAATTTTCGAACCCCGATGAGCAGGCATGATCAACGGACAATATCCGTCGCTACCGGGGAGCGGAGATGAACGCTGAAAAGAAGGTTAACCATCTAACGGTATTTCTGATTAAAAAACAATACGACACATGCGATAAGGTTATTTGCACGGAATCCTGCGAGACGCCATTCTTTGTAACTTTCTCCGGGTACGGTGAAGGGCAGCTTTACATTAAGCGCGTGCCGCCTTTTCTGCCAAAATGGACGACATTATTCCGCGGCCATGTTGATTTGAGTTCGTATGCTGTTCCAGGAATATCGGCTGCATTTTTTCTAAAAGTAAATGGTAGATGTTTTGTTCTTACTTTTGGGCAAGGCGGGCGATTTTTATTAAGAGATGAAGTTTTTGAAGAGCGATTCGGATTGCTTTGCGCTCTCAACTCGGTTGACAAAAACAGTTTTCGATGCGTCGACGTGCAATCATTAGATGCAATTCAGAGTCACACCCGAATTCAGTCTGGTCAAGAAACGAGCGCCGATCAATTCGGTCTGGATGTAGAGCAGGATATGCTCAAGGCTATCGTGGGTGCTCCAATCGATCACGCACTTGGTAATCGTATGGCCGGAAGTGATTCGCTGGCAGTTTCAGTCAAGATGGATTTGTCTGATCTTCCATTTCTATTGGATGAGTATAGAAAGAAGTTCGAATCTGACCTGAGCGCCGAGGATTACCTGTGGGTCAACAACATATCAATGGTGAGAAACTCGGAACTGGTGAGCCGCCTCGAAGTAGAGATTGATAAACTCCTGGGAAAAAATCAATTTGACAATATTTGGCTATCAATCCCGGAGATCATCGACTGGGCTACTGTCAAGGGGTTCATGTACGTACACGGTAAAAGGGAGGTTTATCCAGACATAAATTTCAGTGGATTCCTGAAGACCCTGAAAAATGGGGAAAAAATTAATCTTGAATTGTTGCGATCAAGAGAGGTGCATTGCGCCGACGCAGATCACCAAAAGACTTTTAAATCGTGGAAAATATTCAAATGCCTTTATGCTGAAATTGATCTATCGGATAATAAATATATCCTGAACGACGGGAAGTGGTTCAGGGTTGAAAAGGATTTTGTTAAAAGAACAAACGAGGAGTTTGCCAAGACTCCACTGTCAAGTCTGAAGTTGCCGGAATATAGCGGAGGTGGTGAGGGGGCGTACAATTCGTTGGTCGCCATAAACGAGCCGGCAGTCTATGCGCTTTTGGATGACAAGAAGAAGATCATGCATGGTGGTGGACACGGTCAGGTCGAAGTGTGTGATCTATTTTCAATTAATCGAGAGCTTATCCATGTTAAGATATATAGCAAATCGAGCGTACTGAGCCATCTCTTTGCGCAAGGATTTGTTTCCGGGCAGCTCATCCAAATTGATACATCGTTCCGTACGAAAGTTCGTGAAAAATTGCCGCCAGCATATCGAGATCTTATGCCGGCCGAAAAAAAGCCAGCTCAAGACGAATTTACTATCGTATACGCCATCATCAGCGATGCGGCAGGGGATCAGTTGCATCTCCCATTTTTTTCGAGAGTTAACCTTAACAATATGCGAAAAATTCTGATCGGATATGGATATAAGGTGGAATTATTGAAAATATTTGCGAATGATATTTTCTCAAAGACGATCACGGATCCCCCAAAATTTAAATGAAAAGTATGTGAATGGCGTGGTGAGAATTTGAATGATAATTGGACGCTCGCGATAGATTGGAAGCGCTGATTAATCTCTGATCAAGTCAATAGGGCGAGTGACAGCGTCCCTTGGAAGCGGCCGCTGCCGAGGCCCCGAGTTCAAACGGCGGTTTAGGGTCAATCACCGCCCTTGATAAAGCGACGGCGAAACAATCCCAGACCTGAACTGACGCTAACCGACAGATCAGGTCTCGACTTACGCTCGTCAACCATCGGTCGACACCGTCACAGCCTCCCACGCCTGGATTTCCTCCTCCAGCGCCGCCAGCTTGCCGCGCACCAGCCGCAGCGCATCGCTGCCGAGCAGCAGATGCGCGGGCGGATGTTCCGCCGCGATTGCCGCGAGCATCGCCCGTGCGGCCTTCGCGGGATCGCCCAGCTGCTTGCCGCTCTTCTCTTCGCGCGCCTGGCGAATCGGATCGAAAATCGCGTCGTAATCCGCGATCGAGCGCGGCGTGCGCAACATCGAGCGGCCGGCCCAGTCGGTGCGGAACGAACCTGGCGCCACCGCCGTCACGGCGATGCCGAACGGCTCCAGCTCCTTGCCGACCGATTCGGAAATGCCTTCCAGCGCGAACTTGCTGCCGCAGTAGTAGGCGATGCCCGGCATCGTGATGTGCCCGCCCATCGACGTGATGTTCAGGATGCGGCCGCGCCGCCGTTCACGCATGAACGGCACGACCGCCTTCATCATCGCGACCGCACCGAATACGTTCACGTCGAATTGCCGGCGCATCTCCTCAAGCGGCGCTTCTTCCATGATCCCTTCGTGCCCGTAGCCGGCGTTGTTCACCAGAACGTCGACGGGCCCGACGTTCGCCTCGATTTCCGCAACGACCCCGTCGATGCGATCGAAGTCGGTCACGTCGAGCACCCGCGCGAACGCCTGCGCGGACAGTGCTTCAAACGCCTGCGCCGCCTGCGCGCTTCTCACGGTGCCGACCACCGTGTGACCTGCCGCGAGCGCCTCCTGCGCGAGCGCGCGGCCGAAGCCACTGCTGACGCCGGTGATGAGCATGAGGGTGCCGGATGCCATTTGAGCTTCTCCCGAATGTCGATTGGAGCGTGCATACTAGTCTGACGAACCGCGTCGAATAAGCCCGATTCCGCTGATTTTCTTGCACAAAACTATGAGCACCGAGCCAACCTCCGCCCGCCCCCCGTCGCTGTCGCCGCGTGACCGGAAGCGTCTGGTGACGCTGCTGCGCGCGCTGGCGCCCGACGAAGGCTACAACCTGACGGCGCTGCCGAGCGTGCGCATCCTGCGCTCGAACCGCGCGCTGTCGCGCACGCCGGTACTGTACGACCCGGGCATCGTGATCGTGTGCCAGGGCTGCAAGCGCGGCTACTTCGGCGGCGAGCGCTATCTGTACGACGAACATCACTACCTGGCCGTGTCCGTGCCCGTACCGTTCAGCATGGAAACCGACGCCACGCCCGAGCGCCCGCTGCTCGCGCTGTATCTGCACCTCGATTTCACGATGGCCGCCGAGCTCGCGGCGCAGATCGACCGCGAGGGCATCGCGGAGCCCGTGCAGGCGCCCAGGAGCATGATGTCGACGCCGATGGATGAAACGATGCACGCGTCGGTGCTGCGTTTCGTCGAGGCGATGCGCCGGCCGCTCGACGCCGCGGTGCTCGGCCCGGCGCTGCTGCGCGAGCTGTATTTCCGCGTGCTCACCGGCGCACAGGGCAGCGCGATGCGCAGCGCGCTGGCGATGCGCGGGCAGTTCGGCCGGATCGGCCGGTCGCTGCGCGTGATCCACGCCGATTACGCGCAGCCGCTCGACGTGCCGCAACTGGCCGACGAAGCCGGCATGAGCGTGCCGAGCTTTCACAGCCACTTCAAGGCGATCACGCAGGTCTCGCCGATGCAGTACCTGAAGTCGACACGGCTGCATCAGGCGCGCTTGCTGATGGTGCGTGAGGACCTGACAGCGGAGGCGGCCGGCTATGCGGTCGGTTATGCGAGCCCGTCGCAGTTCAGCCGCGAATTCAAGCGCCTGTTCGGTCTGACGCCGGCAAAGGAAACGCAACGCATGCGCGAAAGTTTCGCCATTCCGGCGGCATTCGAGGATGCGGTGTTCGTGTCGTCGCATTGAATCGGGCACCGCGCCGAGCCCGCGTATCGATGCCCGTCAGCCGTATCTCGCCGCGCTACCGGTAGATGTGCACGGCATCGCGTGCCAGATCGGCGAGCGACTTCAGGATGAAGGCCGTCACGCCCCAGATGTCCTGCGCCTGCTCCGCCCAGTACCACGCGCCCGTGCGTTCGCCGTCCGTGTATTGACGCGGCAGATCCGGATTCAGCAGCGCGGCGAACGGAAACTCGAAGATCTCCGCGACTTCCGCGGGCGCCGCCTCCCATTGCGCCGTTTCCGGCACGATGCCGACCACGGGAAAGATCGCGTGATTGCGCTTCCTGGTTTTATGGATCGGCAAGCTGCCGACCACGTGAACCGCCTCAGGCACGAGACGGATTTCCTCGAACGCCTCGCGCAACGCGGTCGCGCCGATATCGCGGTCGGACGCCGCCGGGCGTCCGCCCGGAAAACTCACCTGCGACGAGTATTCACTGAGATCCGACGCGCGCTTGGTCAACAGGATCGTCGGCTCGCGCCGCGCGACGATCGCGACCAGCACCGCCGAGAATTTCCACTGCCTTTCGTTGTCCGCGAGATAGCGCTCCGCGCTCGGCCAATCGGTGCCGGCAGGAATGCCGTGACTTTCGACGCCGCGCACGAGCGCGGCCAGGGCGGCCTGCGGCGCAAGCCCGCCGCCGGTATTCGGAACGCTTTCGTCGAGTTTCATGTCCTCTGCCAGATCAATGTCGAAGAACATCCATCGAGATCAAAGTACCCTCCAGCCAATCAGCAGCTTACCTCATCGATTCGTCCGATTCACGCGGGCGCTCCTTCCGAACGCCTGAAAAGTGAAACGGTCCGGGCGGCACGTTGTGGCGCGAGCATGCACACACGGCCGGGACGACCGGCGCGACGGCCCGACTTCGGGATGTGTCTTCACCGGCGTCGCGAGAAACGGGATTTTTCCCGGCGCTCCAACGCGAGCGAAATGTCGAGGAGATCGCTTGCGAGCATTTGCGCCTGTTCCGCTTGCTCGGCGTGACGCTTGAGCCCTTCCAACGGCGAACCCGGGTGATTCTTCTCCATTCCGCCCAGGAACATCAGGACAGCGGCGTCGGCATGGGCACGGGCGCGCACGGCGTGGAGCCGGGCTTTCCGGACACGCGAGCCGATCAGGTCGATGCGGGCACGAACGCTCGGAAAATACGCGGTCGCCAGTCGCCGGTGCCGACCTTCCAGACTTTCGAGTTCGGAGACACTGGCTTCCGCCCTGACGGCGGACAGGGTCGCTGCGAGCACAACATCGGCCCCGCCCGGATCCGCGACAAGCGCGCTCGGCGATTGAAGGCCGGCCGACTTGCGGCACGCTGCCGGAATGCAACGCCAAACCGATGCACGAATGCGCTCCCATGCAACACGAATTCGGTTAGGCGACAATGATCTGGACATGGTATGCCATAAGCTCGCATGAACCGGGCCCGCGTTCGGATGCCGACCACCGCGTTCCGGATGGTGCGTGACGTCGGACGAAGGCACGGCGGTCAACCCGGCGCTTCGCTTGCCCGCTATGCCGCCCGCTCCGCGATCTCATGCGCCTCGTGGATCAGGAACTGGTCCCTTTCGCGGCCGGCGATCCACCGGGGCTCTCGTCCCCGTCCGCTCCATTGCGCACCGGATTCCGGATCGCGATACTTTACGGCGGCGGGACCACGACGCTTGACGGGGCGCGGCCTGAGCTTCGGCCTGGAGAACACATCCTCGGGCCTCAGATCGAATTCGGCAATCAACCTTTGTACTTCCTTGATCGCGCTCGCCAGTTCCTGAGTACGCGCAAGTTCAGCCTGCGTCTGGAGTTTCTGGATCTGGTCTTTCAAATCTCGGTAGCTCTGCATATCGTATTCTCGAAACGAAGAAAATCAATCGTCTGTTTTTCGCGGCATCCGCAATAATTAAATATAGGTGTCCGAACCGTATCAGGTTGATGCACCACGCCGCATCGATTAAAAGGCGCGATCGAGAGAAGCGATCGCGAACCGCCCGTGCCGAAAGCCTGCCAATCACCGAACACGGACGGGCGGCGACCGAGGCTGCGTGTCTTCGCCGGAATGAAATGGCGCATCGGGAAAGTGACGGCTCGAACTCCGTCCGGACCCATGCAGACACCGCGCCCCAGCGCGCAAGATCACGCCGGCGACTGCATACCGGCTCGGCGGCCCCGTGTTCGGCCGCCGCCGGGGACGACGATCGCATCGGGTGATGCGTGCAGTGGCGGCGCCCGGCTCCACCGCTGCACGCGCGAATCGCTCATCCGGCAGGTCATCGACGTCCGGCGCGATTCATTGATTGCTCTTCAGCTTCAGCCAGACCTTGTTACGCAGTTGAATCGCCGCGGGCGAGCACATCTTGTAAGGCTTGAGCCGCGCCTTGTACTGCTCCGGCGTCTTGATCGCGGGATTGTCGAGCAGCGCGGGATCGATGTAGCGTTCCGATCCGACGATCTCGTTGCTGTACCGGAGCGCGTTCGTCACCAGCGCGATGTTCTCGGGCCGCATCATCCAGTCCAGGAACTTGTAGGCCGAATCGACGTTTCGCGCTTTTGCCGGAACCAGCAAGCTGTCCATGAACAACCGGACGCCCTCTTTCGGATACACGAACCGGATCGTCGGCAAGCGGTCCTGTGCCCGTGCAGCGGCGCCGTTCCAGACGTGCTGAAGGATGATCTGCCTGGTCGCGAGACGATCGACCGTTCCGTCGTTGCTATACGTCTTCACGAACGGCTTCTGCTTCTGCAGCACATCGAGGACGCGTTTCGCGTCCTCGGGACGCTCGGTGCATTCATCCTGTCCCAGATACCAGCTCGCGGCCATGTACAGTTCCTCCTCGACGTCCAGATCGCCGACCTGGCCGCGCAGCGCCTCCGGGGGCTCGAAGAACGACTTCCAGCTATCGTCGAGCCGGCCGCCCGGCACGCGCGCGCTGTCGTAGGCAAACCCGGTCAGGACGACCGTAAACGGCATCGCGTAATCCCGCTGCGGATCGAACGACGGATGACGGTACTCGGGCTTGATGTTGGCGATATTGGGCAGCTTGCTCTTGTCCAGCTTGAGCAGAAGGCCAGACTTCACGAGTACCGGAACGTAGTAGTCGCCGCCCACCACGACGTCGTATCCCCCTCCTCCCGCCTGAAGCTTCTGGGTCAACGCTGCATCACTCGCATAGGTGTCGAGCGTCGTCTCGATGCCGGTATCGGCCTGGAACTTCTTGAGCAAGTTGACAGGCAGGATGTTCGGCCAGCTTCCGATATGTAACTCGGCGGCCTGGGTCGTGACGGCGGCAAGAAGCAACATCGCACCGATTGTTTTTTTCATGCTGTTCCTATTGCGTGGAGATTGGCGTGGTGTAACTCGGACTGCTGGGTCCTGGATCTTCTTTTGCCTCGGGCACCGACGATCCAGACCGCCATCAGTTGCAGCGTCGAGAGTCCGATGATGACGGTCGACACGGCACTGATCTTCGGCGTGATTCCGATCTTTAACGCGCCGAAGACGTACATCGGCAAGGTGGTCATGCCCGCGCCGGCGAGAAAGTAGCTGGTGACGTAATCGTTCATCGACGCGACGAAGGACAGCAGCGCCCCCGCGACGATGCCGGATAGCGCCAGAGGCAGGGTAATTTGCCTGAATGTGGCCCAGGGCGTGGCCGACAGGTCCGCGGCTGCCTCAAGCAGCGTGCGATCGATCGTCGCGAGTCTCGCCTTGATCGGCAGGTAGGCAAGCGGCACGCAAAACACCACGTGAGCAAACAGAACGGCACCGAAACCCAGTTCCGTCTCGAACATCGAGAACAGCATCATGGTCGCAATTGCCAGCACGATCTCGGGTATCACGAGCGGCAGCGCAATGACGAGTCCCGCGGAGTCGAAACCGCGCCGGTCGCCTCTCGACCACCACGCGACTGCCGCGCCCGTCGCGAGCGTGGTGGAGAGCACCATCGACGCCAGCGCCAGCAAGAGCGAATTCTTCGCGGCGCGGACCAGTGTCGGATCAGCCCAGGCATCAACGTAAGCTTGCATCCCGAACCCGTCCCATATGAGGGCGGACGGCCCGGTGTTGAAGCTCATCCCGATCACGGTCAGCATGGGCAGATAGAGGAACGCCAGCACCGCGCATGCGATCGCCGCAGTCAGTGGAAACCGGCGCAGTTCAGGCGAAATCATGCATACGCTCCTGCCGTCGGAACAACGAACCCAGGCGAGACGCGAGCATCGCCAGAAGCACCATGGCGAGCAAGGCGAACGACATGGCGGCGCCCAACGGCCAATCCCGTCCCCCGGCAAACTGGAAGTCGATCAGGTTGCCGATCATGAAAGCATGGTTGCCGCCGAGCAGACCCGGGATCGTATAGGAACCCAGTGCCGGAACGAAGACGAGCCCTGTTCCGGCCATGATGCCCGGACGGCAGCACGGCACGACGACATGGGCCAGTGCCGCCGACTTGTCAGCCCCGAGGTCGTAGGCCGCCTCGACCAGCCGCCAGTCGAAATCGTCGAGCGCGGCGAAGATCGGCACGACCATGAACGGCGTGAAGGCATAGACCAGGCCGATCAGCGTCGCGAGATCGGTATAGAGCAATCCGAGCGGGCCATGCATCAGGCCGGCGCCGGACAACAACCGGTTCAGAAGGCCATCGTCCGCAATGACGATGATCAACCCGTACATCTGGACGACGACGCAGGTCCAGAACGGGATCGTGATCAGGATCAGCAACATGGCCTTCCACTTCGGGGAGCGCGTCGCAATGAACAGCGCTGTCGGGAATCCAATCAGGAGACAACCCGCGGTGGTCAGGACGGCCATGATCATCGACCGGGCGAAAATGGCGAGATAGCCCCACTGAAGGACGCGCGCCCCATCCCAGTCCCGATCGAAGACAATCCGCTCGTATGCCCGGACAGTGAAGTCGCCCCACGACACGCCGCCGAAGTCGCGCGGCGCACTGAGCGACACAACCGCCAGGACGATCACGGGAAGGACGACGCCCACCAGCATGACGAGCGCCGTCGGGTTGGCCATCGGCCGCCACGACTTCAGTAGATTGAGCATGGAGACTTGGCGCACTGCCAACGACCTCAAATCATTCAGTTCGATTGGCAAGAAGCGTACCAAATCGACAGCCTCATTTATAGTCGGCGCATGTGCCGATTACGCCAATGTGTTACCCCTGTGCGCCATCATCATTATAAATTTGCGATACTGCATTTTTTTAGGAATTATTGCATATATCGAAATTTCCGATCTCGCGCCTTGCCGAAATCGCCGCCCCGGCATTTTAAGGCTGCCGATCACCGGGCTGAAATGACTGAATACGGCGCACCGGGCCATGCGCGGACACCGAGCCGGTAATCCGTGGCGCGCGATGTAGCCACCTGGCTCGCGATGCCGGATCGCACGCCTGGAAAGCAAGGGTTCCGACTGTGCCAACCGACCAGGGCGAACCGCCAGCGACACGACTTCGGCCGGCTCGAAAATCCTCAATCGTGGAGGGTTTGCAAAAATCGTGAGATAGTTGCGCAGTTTTTTGGCACGCAAATTTCACATAACGAGAAGAGAGGCAATAAAAACATGACCATTGCTGAGAAGCTGAAATACCGCCCGATGACCGAGCGAGATGTCGGCGCCTTTTATGATGTGCGATTCTCCGTGCGCGAGAATAGAATTCACCCCCACCAAGTCCATCTTCTGAACCGCGACCTCCTGATCGAGAAGATCAGGCAGGGAGGCGGCTGGATCTGTGAGCATGGTGACGAGGCAGTCGGGATCTGCCTGCCGGTCATCACTGAAAAGCCTTTCATCTCCGCCTTGTTCGTGTCACCGCGATTCCATGGCGCGGGCATCGGCCGCGAGCTGCTCGCCCGTGCGCTGACGTGGTTGAAGGACAAGGGCGTGGATCAGGTCACGCTTGTGACCGATCCCGGCTCGCGCGCCGATGGCTTTTACCAGCGTCTGGGCTGGAAGCGTGGCGATCTGGACGAGTACGGGTGTCAGGTCGTGTTTACAAAGTTGTTGGGGAACTAGAATCCAAGGGATCGAATGAAGCCGGTAGCCGACGCGGTTCGCCGCACTGCTGCACAATGTCCAGCGCCACTGCACACCATCTTCATCACGCTCGACTTGATGAAGCGCATGGGCGTTCCGGTCGACGTCGTGCTGAAAGGCACCGGCATTTCTCCATCAGACATCGAACGACCCGGCGCAATGGTGACGCATGCCCAGGAAATGGTTCTGTTCGCGAATGCGCTCGAGGCGACCGGCAACAGCGCGATCGGACTGCATATCGGCCATGCGATCCCGGTGACGTCGTACGGCCTGCGTGGCCACGCGATGCTGGTGAGCCCAACGTTGGGCGCCGCGCTGCGCCTGGGCTTCGAGCACCCGCTGCTCGGTATCAGCTATTTCAGAATACGGGTGACCACGGCGGGCGAGACCGCGAGAATCACGGTGGGCGGCTATACCTATCGCACCGATCTGCTCGTCGTCAATACCGACATGGTATTTACGGCGGTACGCCGACAGATACGCGACCTGATCGGATGCAATCCCGATTTCTCGAAAATAGGGTTTGTCTATCCCGAGCCGCCACACGCAGAGTCTTACTCGGAATATTTCGACTGCCCGATCGAGTTCGACGCCGACGAGAACTACCTCGAATTGAGTGCATCGACGCTGGAAATCGCGCTTCCGCTCGCACATCCACTCGAATTCGAAACGGCAAGGAAGGCGTGCGCCAAACGTGAATTTGAACTGGCGCACTGGGTTCCCTCCGACCTCATCGGGCGGCTGCTCGGCCTGATGTATGAGGACCCCACGTGCCAGGATGTCGCGGAACTATCTCAAAAACTCGGCATTTCGATGCGGAGCCTGCAGCGAAAGCTTCAGGAAATGGGCACGTCGTTTAGTGCTTTGTACGATATTGTCCGCCAGGACCTGACGTCGCGATATCTATCGGAAAGGGAATACACGGTGAAGGAGATAGCCGCGAGACTGGGGTACAAGAATACCTCCGCGTTCAGCCGGGCGATGAGGCGCTGGTCGAAATAAACCGGCTCGCGCGCAACGCGGCGAGCGGACGGTCCGGTGTCGGCATGCGCCCGCCTGCCGGCCACGGCGCGATCAACGTACTGGCCTGCAAGGCGGCCAGCACGTCATCGCGACGCCGGTCGTCGATCGCTTGCCCGATAGCTTGTTGGCCCACGTGAAGGGCACTGTGACGGCGGCGAAGGCCGCCGGCGTCATGGACGATACGTGGGCCTTGCCCCGCTCCATCGGGATCGACACGGCATCAGGATCGCCCGACGGGCCGGCAAACACGCTTTCAGCCGCAAGCCGCGCGACTACCGTTGCCCGGCCGGCAACTTCATGTCGAAGGTCGGTTCGCCGTCGCCCGCATATTTCGACCACGTATTGATTGCGGAGACACGTCGCGTCAGGCGCGGATGCGTTCTGCAAATCTCGACGATAAACCCGGAAATCTCGGGCACGCTGCCCTCTTGCGCGGCGAACGCATCGGCGTTCATGGAGTCGTTCAGCCGCTGACAGCCACATCCAAGCATTTGCAATGCGCTTCGAGATGCGCGGGCATCTTTCGACAGATACGCGCCGATGCTGTCGCAGGTGTACTCTCTCGCGCGCGAATAGGCCTTACCCAGAAATGGAACGATGTGCGCCGGCAGTTTAATGAAATTCATCCACGGGTTCAGGTGTCCGGCAGCATGATGTCCGATTTCATGGCCGATCACGAAGCGCACCTGCGCATTATTGTTTGCCTGCACGAGTGCCGATGTCAGAAAGACGTAACGACCGCCCAGGATGCGTCGGGCAAACGCATTGAACAATCCATTCGAATTGTAGATAAACGTTTTCGGCGTCTCGCCCAGCCCGATCTCCTTCGCTCCCGCCTCCACCATCGCGTAAATCTCGGGAAACTGGGACGGGCCAAGCAGCACCATGTTCCCGAACGCGATCGCGCGATACATCACACCGGCCACCCAGCGGAACGCCACGAACGCAACGGCGTATCCGACGTACAGATGGACCGTCGCGCCAAATTTCGGATGACCCCAGTAGTCCCACACCAGTTCCGCGATCGCCACCCACAGAATGACTCCGATCACCATCATGATCCAGTGATAGACATTTTCCTTTTTGTTGCGAAGCTCTCTCACGTTCATTGCAATTCCCTTTTTTATGCTTCAACTCCGGTCTTTTCGATTTCCGGTGACGCGTACCCGATGATGTCCCGGCGTTCGCCATCGACATCTTTCCTCGGTTGCGCTTCCCCCCGCGGTACGGGCCTATTTTGATTCGCTTCCCGCGATCCGGCAATGACACGCCCCTGCGATCGACCGACAGCCGCCGCATTCGACTATGCCTCGCACAATTGCCACGCGTGAATTCGCAACGGGCACGCCATCCTCACGCCGGCGATCTGCGGGCAGTACGGATGCATGTATGCGGACAGCGTAGCCGTCCGGTCGCCGCGCGGAATCGAATGGAAGCCGTTCGCCGTGCGAGCCGGCGCGCCTGTCGTCGGATTCGAGATACGCGCGCCCGTGCGCGACTGCCTGACCCGGCGCCGGCCTGTCCGCCGGCGTCGCAGGCAGGTGAATGGCGGGAGCGGCTCGCCGCCGATCGACGAAGCACCCGATCATGCGCGAAAAAGGGAGGTCCGGCGCGATCGCGTACGAACGTCCGCGCGCTCAACCGGCGGACGTCGGCTCGTTCCGCGCCGCGACGCCCGCCGCCGCGGACCCGATCCACCCGGCCGCCGCGATGGCCGCCGCCGTCACGATCATCATCGCGCCCCACCCGACCCGCGCGTTGAGCACCCCTGCCGCCACGGCACCGCCGGCGCCGGCCGCGTAGTACAGCGTCAGGTACGCGGCGCTCAATGCGCCGGCCCGCGCCGGCTGGATCGCGACGACACGCGTCTGGTTCGCGACCTGTGCGGCAAAGCAGCCGGCATCGAACAAGGCCAGCCCGACAGCCAGCCATCCGGGACGACCGAGCGCAACGCCGAGCAGCAAGGTCGACACGGCCGAGACGAAAAGTCCGCCCCGGATGACCGCGCGATCGCCGAATCGATCGGCGAGTTTTCCGGCCACGCGCGTCACGCCGAGGCCCAGCACGCCCGCGAGACTGTACGCACCGATCGCGGCGGCACCCAGGCCATACGGCGGCTCGGCCAGGCGAAGCGCGAGCCCCACCCAGACCAGGTTGAACGCGAAGAACCAGAGCATGCCGGCGCAGGTACGGCGCCTCAACTGCGCACTGTCGCGCAGCAACCGTGGAATGGCACCGATCGCGTTCGCCCGGCCGGGCACCCTCTCCGGCCGGCCGCCGGGCAACAGCACCGCCCCACCGATGGCGGCCAGCGCAACGCATCCGGCCAGCACAAGCAATGCGCCGCGCCAGCCGCACCATTGCGACAACACGCCGCCCACGAAACGGCTCAGCAGGATCCCGGCGGAAATGCCCGCCGACACGGCCCCCATCGCCACGCCGCGCCGTTGCGGATCTGCATGTTTGCCGGCGACGGCGCTGCATTGCGCCGCCACCGTGGTTGCCGCGCCCACCAGAAAAAAGCCGGCGTCGAGCGCGAGCGGCCCGGGCGACAACGACGCGCACGCCAGCAACAACGCGAGCGCGCCCATCTGCATCGAGACGAGCACGCGCGGACTGAAGCGGTCAACCAGCGGTACCAGCCATGCAAGGCCGACCAGATAACCGAGCATCGTCACGGAGGCGAGCGCCGCCATGCGCGACGCCGCCACGCCGAACTCGCTCGCGATGGCCGACAGCGACGGCTGCAACGCATAGCCGTTGGCGATCGCCACGCCCGCCGCCACTGCAAGCACCGCCGTCGCGGTGCGGGACAGCGGCACGCGGTTGCCGGCAACGGTCATGCCGTGGTCCTGACCGCGATCGCCTCGACTTCGACGAGGATCTCCGGATCGACGAACGGAAGCGCATGCACCAGCGAAAACGCCGGCCGGATATCGCCGTAGATCTCCCCGTGCGCGCGTGCCGCGGCTTCCCAGTTGTCGAAGTCCGCGACCACCAGGCGGCTCTGGACGACGTCCGACAACGAGAACCCGCTGTCCGCGAGCACACGGTCGATCGTCGCCAGCGCATCGCGTGTCTGCGCGTACACGTCCGCGCCTTTGCCGGCCGTCCCCGAAATGTAGATGGTGTTGTCGACGACCACCGCGCGCGAGTAGCCGACCTTGGGCTCCCACGGGGAGCCGGTGCTGATCCGTTTTCTCATCTTGAAGATCTCTCCAGTCAGGTTGAGAAGCATCGCCTACTACTTGGGTAGTAAGTTCGAGCGATTGTATACTACTCCGGTAGTTAATCAAGAAGCCCCAGGCAGGTCGTCGTGGGCGCAGGAGCCGAAACACATGAGCGAAAACACGGAGCTGATCACGTCGTTGATCCGGCTTGGATTCACCCAGTACGAGGCGCAGGCCTACGCGGCTCTCGTCGGGCAGGCTGCGCTGACGGGCGCGGAAGTCGGCCGGCGCGCCGGCATGCCGCCATCGAAGATCTATGAAACCCTGGGTCGCCTGGAAACGCGCGGTGCGGTGCTCGTCAACCGGTCCGAACCCGTCCGCTATGCGGCCGTGCCCCACCGGTCGTTGCTCGAGGATTTGCGCACGCGCTTCAATGCGGATCTTGAACTGGCCGCAGACGCGCTCGACCGGCTGCCGGTTCAACAGGAGCCTGGGCTCGTCTGGTCGTTGAGCGGGCGGGAAGCGATCGCCAGCGCGTTCGCGCGCGTCATCGTCAATGCGAAAACACAGATTTTCGCGGGTGTCTGGGACGAAGAGATCGACGACCTGGGGCCGCTGCTCGAGGCCGCCGCGGCACGGGGCGTCGACACGCACGTGGCGATTTACGGCAATCGCACGCTCAACGGGCCGCGCCACTACGACATGGCCAAATGCGGAGCGAGCGCGAGGCTGAGGCTGTCCGGCCGCCGGCTCGCCGTCGTCGTGGCGGACAACACCGAGGCAGTGGTGGCTGAATTCGGCGATCACTCGCTTGATCACGCTACCTTGACGACCAATCCGGTCATTGCACTGCTTGCCGTCGAGTACATCAAGGCGGACGTGAGCGGGCGCGTGTTGATCGACGCAATGAGTCCGGCGGAGTACAGGAAACTCCTCAAGCATCCCGACATGCAGGCGATGCTTGCGCCGCTCGACAAGCCGAGCTGACCCATGCGACCCTGCGCGGCTGCCGGCGCATCGAGCCGCGCGCACTTCACCCAGGTACGGTAATCACCATCCTCACGCGAGCGTCCAATGACCGCCTATGCCTTCCGCCTGCTCAATGTATTCGCCGAATCGACGTTCGGCGGCAACCCGCTTTGCGTATTCGAGGATGCGCGCGGCATGGACGACGCGACCATGCGGGCGCTCGCCGTGCAGTTCAACCTGTCCGAAACGACCTTCGTGCTGCCGTCGGAGCGCGCGCATGCGCGGGTTCGCATCTTCACGCCGGGCTACGAGATGGCCTTTGCAGGCCATCCGACGCTCGGCACAGCGCATGTCGTGCGCGACCTGCTGGGTGCGGACGACGCTCTCGCACTCGAATTCAAGGCCGGCGTGGTCGACGTCAACGCGCACGACGACGTGTGGACGTTTACCGCGCCGCATGCCGGCATGCCGAAGACGGCGGCATGCGAATTGTCCGATACCCGTATGGCGGCGCTGCTGGGGCTGACGGAAGACGATCTGCTCGCATCGCCGATCTGGGTCGACACCGGCGCCGATCAATTGCTCGTCGCGCTCAAAGATCCCGACGCCGTGCGCCGCGCGCAGCCCGACAGCGCGGGCCTCGACATCTGGCCGACCAGCAGCCTCGGCCGCAAGACCGCGTATGTGTTCGCGTTCGATGCCGAGCGTCCGGGCACGGTGGTGTCGCGCTACTTCTTCGTGAAGCAAGGCAGCGTATCGGAAGACCCGGGGACGGGATCGGCCTGCGCGAATCTGGGCGGGTGGCTGCTTGCGATGAACCGCGACCTGCCTGCCGCGTTTCAGGTCGAGCAAGGTGAAGCCGTCGGCCGGCCTTGCCTGCTGCGATTGTCGGTCAGTGCAAGCGGGAAGATCGGTGTCGGTGGGCGCGTGATCGAACTCGGGCGCGGCGTCGTCAACGTATAGACGCGCGAGGCGGAAACATCGCCGCGATTTTCACCATCGCGATGCGCGCGAGCAACCCGTTGCGATGACGAATCGGCCGCTACCGTCCGGCAACCGCCGGATCGGAAATGCGGTGCGGCCGCCCCGCCCGCCACGCCGCGATATGCTGACGACACGGTCCGCAGCTATTGCCGGATCGATACGCCGCCAGCACTGCACACGCCGCCGCGTTTGCTATGCTGCGCGCATCGCCAGCCCGAGCCGATCGCCGACATGAACGCCCCCGCCCCCGACCTCGCCCGCACGCTGCGCGCGTCCTGCGACGCCTGCTTCGGCACGGCCACCGTCTGGCCGCTCGTCGAGCGCGCGTATGGCGAGCCGCAACGCCACTACCACACGCTCGCGCACCTGGCCGAGCTGTTCGCGCATCTCGCACCATTCCGCGCGGAACCGCTGTGGCCGGTGATCGAGCTCACGGTATGGGCGCACGACTTCGTGTACGCGACGACGCTGCCCGATTATGCGGACAACGAAGCACTCAGCGCGCAATGGCTCGTGCAGGTCACGAACGCGCACTGCAGCGCATCCTGGTTGCGTGCGCACGCATCGCACGTGTCCGTTGCACACGATCTCGTGCTCGCGACGAAGTCGCACCGGCTGCCCGATGCATTCGCGTCCGCCCCCGACCTCCAGCGCGCCGGGCGGATTTTTCTCGATGCCGATCTCGCGATCCTCGCGGCTGCGCCCGATCGGCTGCACGAATACGACCGCGCAATCGCACGCGAGTGGGCGCAGGATCCCGATGCGCCGTCGGCTGCGTTCCGCACGGGCCGCAGGCAGGCGCTCGAACATCTGCGCGCGCAGGCCCCGCTGTTTCAATCGGCGGAATTCGCGGCGCTTACACCGCGCGCGCAGCGCAATCTCGATGCACTGATCGACGCGTACGCGTAAGCGCCGGGCAAGAACACGCGAACGCGCCTGTCTAGCCACCGCCGGGTCGGTCGAGCCGACCCGACACGCCCGGCGACCCTACGCGCCAGGGCGGCATGACTGCCTGCAGTAGCCCCCCGCAGCACCGGGGTCTCGCCTCGTCGCCGTCATACGGCATCACACGATAAAACGGCAGAAATCTCGATCTCCCGGAAAGCCCCCCGCGCCAGGCGCGGCGGTCGCCCCCTCCTGCGCGGCTCGGCGGACTACCCGCGAAGCTGTCAGATCGCGTTGCCGTTCCCCCCTTCGGCCCCCATCGTGACGCCCAAGCCAAAGGCCACGCGACGAGCGGCGGACCATCATTTTTTCGCGGCCAGCGTGAAGGCCACGAAAGAATTCCGGCGCGACGCATACGAGCTGGCCGATGCGCCCCGCTGCTAGCGGCATGCGCAACCTGCCGATTCATCCGGAGCGATTGCATAAATCGAGCGTGAGGACGAAGTGGCCGTCATGTTGATGACCTCGGGCAATGCGAACAGATTGCGGACGCACGAGGTTCTCCACGCGACTACCCGCAAGTCATAACAGAGACACCGAACCGGACTGTCATGCGTCAGCGCCAGCCGACCGCGGTCCCGCCCGATTTATGCAACAACGCCCCTGATCGGGGCAGCCTGGTTGTAGCGTCACGCCGTAATGGGATGTAATGGATTTGCTGTACGCGGCGGGATACTTATATCGGGCGCGGTATTTCACGCGTCGCGTCTAAAACCGATGTCACAGGAGCAATTAGATGGTTGCGCGCTGAAACAGGCCTTGTGCGAAGAACGGTGTGATTGCCTATCAGGAAAGCAAAACCATGTGGGCTGCCATCGGGTCACAGACCGACGTCACGCCGCCCCTCCTGAGCGACAGGATTTCCACCGCGCAGGGGCAAAACGGTTCCGCGATCGTCGCTAGGAATGACGCCGGCCAGTGGCGCATCTACGGCATTCATGTCGGTGGCCGTGCGGCCGCCAACATCGGCTGTCGAAGCAACGAGACGGTCAGGGCCAACATGGTGGGCTGGATCGATGGCCGGACGGCCGGTGATTTTGCCACCATCGCCGACGAGTGGATGCGGCGCCGGAATTGGCCTGAGTCCGGGCGCTCGCGAAGCAATGCGCTGTACCAGTCATGCCGCGCGACGCCGGTTGCGCACCGGGCGGCATTTCAATTCAGATCATAAATTGAGGGCGATCATGACTTCTGATCCGGTAGTTACGTACGATGAGGATGGTATGTCCGCTGCAAAGGCCAAACCTCCTGCTTATGCTGTCTTGTACGACAAGGTCGGTACATTTCTTATAGCCTGGAAACGGACGAGGGCATACTATTTTTTAAGTGAAAATGGACAAACGGTCAATTACAACGGAATTGATTTGACCCAAAAAAAGGGCGGCGGACTGAATGCGCTGCCTGGCGGTGCAAACGACGAAGGCGATACGGAGAAGTGCGCCAGGCGCGAATTCCTGGAAGAGACCGGCGTTAGCTTGCCGCCGATTGACGGATCTGACGGGATAAGAACACATTCCTTCGAAAACGATTTGTATTCCGCCGCATATTTTCGTGTGAAGGTTGGGGACGTAGCGAGCGCGTACACTGCGATCTCGTCGAAATCCATGCCAAATTCAAATAAGATCGTTGCCCAAATAATCAACGAAAAATATACGAAGCGATCGCAGGTCATGAATTATGTCAAGAATGAAAATATTTCACCGTGGCCGGAGGACAATGAGCTCGATTCAGTTGCCTGCTGGAATATCCAGAATGTAAATCAGTGGGCGGAGATTAAATCGTGGAAAGGGAATCAAACAATAGGCTGGTATTACGAGATACTCAAATATTTACGTGTCGACATCTTCCGCTTGACCGTTTAGGTACGTGACCTTGCGCGCGTTTGCCGTGCGCTCGGGTCTGGCGGCACTGGGCTGGCGTAGCGTTGTTGCATCAATCGGGTGGGCATGCCGCTGGCTGACGTTGACGCACAACAGCCCGGTCCGGCGGACCTGTCAACACTTCGGGTTCCTGCGCAAATTCTCGATTTCCGGTTTCGAGAAGATGCACAGGGGCACAAGCAAGACGTGCGAGCCGAGGGCCCGGTACCGTGTGAGGAACTGGCCGGCACACAACGCCAACCTGATCAATCGAGGTAACGTCACGGTGTGAATCGATGAAGCCGTCCTTGGCATCCCCCGCCGAGTCGATCGCATTGCCTGAGGCCGTCTACATGACGGCCACTTCGCCCTCACACTCGATTCATGCCACAGCTCCGCTTTGCGCTGATGGCGTATCGGCTTGCCGCCCCGTACTTCTTCCACGATCCGCCGCCGAATTCCGGGAATCACGTCTTTCACGAACGGGCGATCACAACCGCCGCGTTCGAGGGCATGCTCGTCACCCCTGTTTTGCCTGGCAGCTCGCCGATTGTCGCGAGGCCGACAGCGAAACAACCTGCGGCGATCACCGCGCAGCCCGTTCCGCACCCATATTGCGCCTCCCCTTCCCCACCAGGCGCAACCTTCCTAACTTCATATGATTGCATTTTCACACTGAATGTGATTTTATTATCACATTGTGCATGCCGCCACCCACGCGTGCAGCGCACCCCATACCAAGGAAGAGACGCAGATGGAGACAATCGCCGTCATCGGCAGCAACATGGTCGACCTCGTGACCTACGTCGCACGCATGCCCGCCCGGGGCGAAACGCTCGAGGCGCCGAATTTCGAGCTCGGCTGCGGCGGCAAGGGGGCGAACCAGGCGGTCGCGGCCGCCCGCCTCGGCGCGCGCGTCGTGATGGTCACGAAGGTCGGCGACGACGTATTCGCCGACAACACGATCCGCAACTTCGAGCGCGAAGGCATCGACACCACGCACGTGCGCAAGGTCGCCGGCGTGCCGAGCGGCGTCGCGCCGATCTTCGTCGAACCCGATTCGAGCAACAGCATCCTGATCGTCAAGGGCGCGAACCGCCACCTGACGCCGGCCGACATCGATGCGGCCGCGCCGCAGCTCGCCGAATGCGCACTGATCGTGCTGCAGCTCGAGATCGAGCTCGACACCGTCTATCACGCGATCGAATTCGGCGCGCGCCACGGCATCCCCGTGCTGCTGAACCCCGCGCCCGCGGTGGCCGATCTCGATTTCGAGCGGATCCGCACCGTCGAATTCTTCGTGCCGAACGAAACCGAGCTCGCGATCGTGTCGGGCATGCCGGTCGATTCGTTCGACACCGCAGCGCGTGCCGCCGAAGCGCTGGTCGCGCGCGGGCTGAAGCACGTGCTCGTCACGCTCGGCAGCAACGGTTCGCTGCTGGTTTCGCGCGACGGCGTGCGGCACGTGCCCGGCGTGCCGGTCGACGCGCGTGACACGACGGGCGCCGGCGATGCGTATATCGGCTGCTTCGCGCGCTGCTACGCCGCGTCGCGCGACGCGCTCGACGCGATGCGTTACGCGTCCGCGTACGCCGCGCATTCGGTCACGGGCCTCGGCACGCAGAAGTCGTACGCCGACACCGCGACCTTCGAACGCTTCCTCCGCGACGCCGGCATCTGAACGGCGCCTTCATCGACGAGACAATTGGGAAGGAGACACCCATGAGCCGAGCCAGGATCGAACACACCCCCGACGGCTATTACCTGAACCGCACGCCGCTCTTCGCATTCACGCTGCTGTGCTGCCTGTTCGCGCTGTGGGGCACCGCCGCGAACCTGAACGACGTGCTGATCGCGCAATTCAAGAAGTCGTTCTTCCTGTCCGATTTCGAATCGGCATTCGTGCAGTCCGCGTTCTATCTCGGCTACTTCTTCCTCGCGATTCCGGCCGCGACCGTCGTGAAGAAGTTCAGCTACAAGACGACGATCCTCGTCGGCCTGCTGCTCTACACGACCGGCTGCCTGCTGTTCTTCCCGGCCGCGTCGATGGCGAAATACGGGATGTTCCTCGTCGCGCTGTTCGTGATCGCGGCGGGCCTGTCGTTCCTCGAAACCGCGTCGAACTCGTATTCGACGCTGATGGGCCCGCGCGACACCAGCACGCGCCGGCTGAACATCTCGCAGACGTTCTATCCGTTCGGCGCGATGGCCGGCGTCTACATGGGCAGCTTGCTGATCTTCAAGGAAGGCGATGCGTCGCATGCGCAGCTCGCGGCGATGTCGGCGGCCGAAGCCCACGTGCACCAGCTCGCGATGATCCAGGCCACGCTCGAACCGTACAAGTGGCTGATCGTCGTGCTCGTCGCCGTGTTCATCGTGTTCGCGTTGACACCGTATCCGGCGTGCAAGGGCAACGGCCCGAGCGCGGCCACGCACAAGATCGACGCGCGCGGCACGCTCGCGCGCCTGTTCGGCAACCGGCGCTTCGTCGCGGGCGTGGTCGCGCAGTTCCTGTATGTCGGCGCGCAGGTCGGCGTGTGGAGCTTCACGATCCGGCTCGCGATGCAGATCGGCGGCCTCACCGAGCGCGGCGCGTCGCACTACCTGCTCGCGACGTTCTTCGCGTTCTTCGTCGGCAAGCTGATCGCCACGCTCGTGATGAAGCGCGTCGGCCCGGCCAAGGTGCTGATCGTCTACGGCATCCTGTGCATCGCGCTGCTCGCGTACACGATCAGCGTGCACAACATCACGGCCGTCTATGCGGCCGTGGGCGTGAGCGTGTTCCTCGGCCCGTGCTGGCCGACCATCTACGGCCTCACGATCGACGGGCTCGGCAAGGACACCGAATACGGCGGCTCGATCCTCGTGATGAGCATCGTCGGCGGCGCGGTCGTGCCGCTGATCCAGGGGCTGATCTCCGATCACACGGGCGGCAACATGCAGCTCGCATTCGTCGTGCCGCTCGCGTGCTTCGTCGTGATCGTCTACTACGGCTTCTACTGCCTGCGCCACCTGCCGGCCGCGACGCCCGACGCAGCCGCCGACGGCCACGCGCCCGCGCGCTACGCCGCCACGCGCAACACGTCGGGAGCATGAGCATGCGAGGCGAGATCGAACTGCGGCGCGACGACTTCCGCGACACGCCGCGCACGCTGTACCGCACCGACGGCGTGACCGTCACCGCGTTCGCGTATCCGTCCGGCGTCGAGGCGCTGAAGCTCGAGAACCGGCGCGGCCACCTCGTCGTGCTGCCGTATCTCGGCCAGATGATCTGGGCCGCCGCGTTCGACGGCCGCGACCTGACGATGAAGCACATGTTCCGGCAACCGAAACGCGCATCATCGATCATCGATACCTACGGCTGCTTCATGTTCCACAGCGGGTTGCTGCGCAACGGCTGCCCGGGGCCGGACGACACGCACGCGCTGCACGGCGAGATGCCGTGCGCGCCGATGGATCGCGCGAGCCTCGTCGTCGACGCGGATGCACGCGGTGCGATCGTCGAAGTGACCGGCGAGTACGAATACGTGCAGGGTTTCGGCAGCCACTATGCGGCGCGTCCGTCGGTGCAGCTCGCCGAGCACGATGCGCAGATGACGATCGCGATGGACGTGACGAATCTCGGCGGCGCGCCGATGGACCTGATGTACATGGCGCACCTGAACTACGCGTACGTGCCGGGCGGGCGTTTCGTGCAGTCGCTGTCGCACGGCGGGCTGCGGCTGCGCGACAGCGTGCCCGCGCACGTGAAGCCGACCGCCGCATGGCGCGACTACACGGCCACGCTCGCGCGCGAGCCGGAGCGGCTTCAGATGCTAGATGCGCCCGCGCTGTACGACCCGGAGATCGTGTTCTTCATGAACGGTGCGGAAACGGATGCCAACGGCGTCGCGCATTTCCGGCTCGAGCATCCGGATGGCGGCGCATTCCACACCGCGTACCGCCCCGAGCAATTCCCGCATGCGACGCGCTGGATCCTGCACAACGCGGACCAGCAGGTCGCCGCGTTCGCGCTGCCGTCGACCTGCGAGCCGGAGGGTTATCAGGCCGAACGCCGCAAGGGCCATGTCGCGACACTCGCGCCGGGCGCGACGCGCCGCTTCGAAGTCGTCACCGGCTACCTGAGCGCGGCGGAAGCACGCAATGCTTGATGCGATGCAAAGCGCGATGCCCGCCCGCGCGGCGTCAGGTCACGAGCGCGATCCCGTGTTCGCGGATCGTCGTTTCGTAGCGGCGGCTCAGTTGCCCGTCCGAGATCACGTAGTTGAAGTCGGTCAGTTCGGCGAAATAGGCCGCGCGCACTTCGTCGAACTTCGTGTGGTCGACGAGCAGGAAGCGGTTCTGCGCACGCTCCATCACCTTCTTCTTTGCGTCGACTTCGTGGAAGTTGAAGCAGGTCACGCCGCAACGGTCGCTCACGCCGGCCGCGGAGATGAACGCCTTCGACACGCGCACCGTGTCGAGGATGCCCGTCTCGGCCACCGACTCGAACACCATGTTCTTGCGGTGGTACGCGCCGCCGCACAGGATCACGCTGCAATGCGGCTTCTGCTGCAGCTTCGCGAACACGTTCAGCGAATTGCAGACCGCGGTGAATTCGAGGTCGTCCGGAATGAAGTCGACGACGAACGGCGTGGTCGAGCCGCAGTCGACGAAGATCGTGTCGCCGGTCGTCACGAACTGCGCGGCCAGCTTGCCGATGCGCCGCTTCTCCTCGGTCTGCCGGTTGTTCTCGGCGCTGACCACGTACTCGCCGATATCGCTGCGCTGCGCGGCGAAATGGCGGGTCACGTAGCCGCCGATCAGGCTGAGGCCGTGCGGGTTGTCCGCGAGATCGCGGCGGATCGTCATTTCCGATACGCCGAACAGCTCGGCGACTTCCTTCAGATGAATCGCGTTCTGCCCTTGCAGCACGTTCATCAGTGTCTTGATTCGTTCGCCCTTCTTCGTTTCCATGCCAGTATCCTGCGTGCGCGCCGCATCCGTCGCTTGTCGTGCCGGGCGCGCGGGCCCGGCCGGAATGTCGTATTTGTAACAAACCGATGTGAAAACATCAACTTTACGTGTGCCCTTCCGGCACGCGATCCGTGGAGTCCTGAAACATGCCGCTTTCCAACGCCCAACTCGCTCAAACCATCGATCACACGCTGCTCGCGCCCGACGCGAGCGACGCGCAGATCCGCGACCTCTGCCGCCAGGCGGCCGAGCATCGTTTTTACTCGGTCTGCGTGAATTCGGCGAACGTGCCGCTCGCCGCGCGCGAGCTGTCCGGTACCGGCGTGCTCGTCTGTGCCGTGGTCGGGTTTCCGCTCGGCGCGGGGCTGTCGGCCGCCAAGGCATTCGAAGCCACCGCCGCGATCGCGGCGGGCGCCGGCGAGATCGACATGGTGATCAACATCGGCGCGCTGAAGAGCGGCCGCGCCGACGACGTGAAGGCCGACATCGAAGCCGTGCACCGCGCCTGCGGTGCGGTGCCGCTCAAGGTGATCCTCGAAACGGGGCTGCTGACCGACGACGAGAAGGTGCGCGTGTGCGAGATGTGCCGCGACCTCGGTGTCGCGTTCGTGAAGACGTCGACCGGGTTCGGCCACGGCGGCGCGACGCTCGCGGATGTCGCGCTGATGCGCCGCACGGTCGGCCCCGTGCTCGGCGTGAAGGCATCGGGCGGCGTGCGCGACCGCGCGGCCGCGCTGGCGATGATCGAGGCCGGCGCGACGCGGCTCGGCACGAGCTCGGGCGTGGCGATCGTCACCGATCAGGGCAGCAGCGAGTCGGCGTATTGACGACGCGGACTACCGACGGCCGCGCTGATGCGGCCGCGGTGGTACGCTTGGCGCTCCCGCGCGCCGGTTCGTGCGCCGCTCCTTCGCCCGTCCGATGAGAACGTTCTCCGTCTGGTTGAGATCCGGCTTCCTGCTCGCGATCGGCATCGCGGTCGTGCTGTGGGGCGGCTTCACGTTGACCGATGCCGTGATCCTGCGACGCGCGCAGGCATGGCCGCGCGTGCCGGCGACCATCGAGCAATGCACGGCGACGCTGCAATACGGCCGGCACTCCGCGTACTGGGAAGTCAGCGCGCGGTTCCGCTACGGCGCCGGACGAGAATATTCCACCGTGTGGCAGCCCGCCGATGCGCTGACGGACGAGCACGACCCGACGCCTGCGCGCGTCGACGCGCAGACGGACACGTATTGCGGCGCGCTCGCGCAGGACGGGCTGCGCGTGTCGCCGGCCTTTCCCGGCATCGCGCGCCTCAATGGCGCGGTGATGTCGGACGAATGGGAATTCAGGCTGATGCTGGGCGCGGGGCTGCTGCTTGCCGGGCTGCTCAACGGCTTCGCCGGCATCTGGCTGCTGCGCAATGGCGATCCGCCGCCGCGGCGCCTGTTCTCGCGAGAATAGCGCGGCGATCGACGCACGGTGGCCGTCCACCCGCTGCCTTGGCCGGTCGATCAACCACCGGGCGCCAGCCCCGCGATCCGTTCGCGCAGCCGTGGCGCAACGAAATCGAGGAATGCGCGCAGCTTCAGCGGCATCGGCGCCTGCCCCTTGTGCACCAGGCTGACCGGCAGCGGTTGCGATTCGAACGTGTCGAGCACCACCTCCAGCGTGCGATCGCGCACCGCCTGCGCAACCTGGTACGACAACACGCGGATCAGCCCGACGCCGAGCACGGCTGCATCGATGGCCGCCTCGGCCGTATTCACCGCGAAGCGCGAGTGCACGGGCACCGTCAGCTCGCCCTTCTCGCCATCGAACACCCACGCGCGCCGCGACGCCAGCACCTCGAACGTGATGCATTGATGCCGCGCCAGATCGGCCGGTTCGACGGGTGTGCCATGCGCCGCCAGGTAAGCCGGGCTTGCGCAGATCACGCGGCGCACGCTGCCGACGCGGGTCGCCATGAAGCTGCTGTCGGGCAACTCGCCGATCCGCAGCGCAACGTCGATCTGCTCTTCCATCAGGTGGGTGACACGGTCGGTCAGCACCAGCCGCACGTCGATCTCGGGATACTGCGCGAGAAACGCAGCCACCACCGGCACGACATGCAGACGCCCGAACACGATCGGCGCCGTGACGATCAGTTCGCCACGCGGCGCAGCGTATTCGCCGGTGGCGGCGCGCTCGGTTTCCGCGATGTCGTCAAGGATGCGCCGGCAACCCGCGACATAGGACTCGCCCGCCTCGGTCAACGACAGTTGACGCGTCGTGCGATGCAGCAGCCGTGTATTCAGGTAGGACTCGAGCTCGGCGACCTTGCGGCTCACGGTCGCCAGCGGAATGCCGAGCTGGCGCGCGGCAGCCGACATGCTACCGGCATCGATCACCGCCACCAGCAGGGACATCGACTCGAGGCGGTTCATGTTGCCTCTCGAATTTCGGAAAGATGATTCCAGATTCTGGTGGATTATCTTTTCCAGAGCAAGGACGTACGCTGCTTTCACGTCGTCCCGCCGGCCGCCTCCGCAGCCGGCGGTGGCGGATCGCCATGAAAGGAGCCTGCCATGAACGAATTGCCCCTCGCCTCCGGCATGCCGCCCGTCGCGGCCACCGCAGAGCATGCCGCCGCGTCGCGCGGCAGGATCGTCGCGATGGCCGCCATTGCCGGCGCGGTCGTGACCAACATCTATTGCACGCAACCGATCCTGCCGCTGATCGCGCGGGATCTGCATGCCGACCCGGCGACGGCCGACCTCGTGGCCGGCGCGGCGCTGCTCGGCTTCGCAACCGGGCTGGCGCTGCTGCTGCCGCTCGGCGATCGCTACGACCGACGCAAGCTGGTGCTCGGCCAGATCGTGCTGGCTTTCGCGTTCGCGGTGGCATCCGCGCTCGCGCCGGGGGTCTGGGCGCTGATCGGCGCCGCATTCGGGCTCGGCGTGGTCAGCTGCGTGCCCCAGCAACTGGTACCGTTCGCGGCCGCGATGTCGGCGGCCGGCGAACGCGGACGCAATGTCGGCACGGTCGTCACCGGCATCATGGTCGGCATCCTGCTCGGCCGCGCGGTCAGCGGCCTGATCGCCGCGCACGCCGGCTGGCGCGCGGTGTACGGCGTCGAGGCTGCCGCGATGGTGCCGGTTGGAGTCGCCGCCGCGTGGCTGCTGCCGCGCGGCGTGCCGAGCACCACGCTGCCGTATGGCCGGCTGCTCGCGTCGCTCTGGACGCTGGCGCGCGCGCATCGCCCGATCCGTGAATCGATGACCGTACAAGCGCTGCTGTGGGCCGCGTTCAATGCATTCTGGGTCAATCTCGCGGCGCTGCTTGCCGACGGCCCGTGGCATCTCGGCAGTGCGTGGGCCGGCGGCTTCGGCATCATCGGCGCGGCAGGCGCGCTGGCCGCCACGATCGGTGGCCGGGCGTCGGATCGCATCGGCACGCGGCGCGTGATCGGCCTGGGCATCGCGATCGTTACCGTCTCCTACCTGATCCTCGCCGGCGCCGGCAGTTCGCTCGCGCTGCTCGTGATCGGCGTGGTGGTGCTCGACATCGGCGTGCAGGCCGGTCTGGTCGCGAACCAGACACGCGCGTTCGCCGCCGATCCGAACGCACAGGGCCGCATCAACAGCCTCTACATGACCGCAACGTTCGTCGGCGGTGCGCTCGGCGCGATTGTCAGCGGTGCGCTGATGGCCCGCGTCGGCTGGCCTGGCGTGGTCGCGTTCGGCATCGCGGCCGGGCTCGCCGCCGCGCTCGTGCATCGCTGCGGGGGGCGGCGCTGAGCCGGCGCGCACCATGGTCGACGACACGCTCGCCCACAAGGCGCTTGCGCATCCGTTCCGGCGGGACGTGCTGCGCTGGCTGAAGTCGCCCGACAGGCTTCCGGGTGACGTACGCCTGCACGCGTGCCACGGCGTGCCGCTCTCGGCGATTGTGGCGCGCAGCGGGTTGTCGCAATCGACCGTGTCGGCACACATCGCCGTGCTGCGCGAGGCCGGCCTGATCGTGGCGACGACGGTCGGCCAGTGGCGCTTCGTCGCCCGCGACGACTCGGCCATCGCGGCGTTCGTCGCGCGGGCCGCGCGCGATCTCTGACCGGCAAAGGCAGGCACTGACAGATTCGACAGGGGCGCCGCGATACCGCTTCCGCCCGCTCCGCGACATCGGCACAATGCCGCTCATGCGCCAAGACAACGCCTTCGTGTACCCATCCGCCGGCCCCATCGGCCGCCTCGCCAACCGGCTCGTCGCGAACCGCCCGCTGCTGCGCACCCGCCGCGCGC
The DNA here is from genome assembly GCF_011605345.1 of Burkholderia sp. D-99. Classification (GTDB taxonomy): domain Bacteria; phylum Pseudomonadota; class Gammaproteobacteria; order Burkholderiales; family Burkholderiaceae; genus Burkholderia. Next base: position 325,949 of record NZ_JAAOXM010000005.1, on the reverse strand, counting down.
TGCTGTCGCGGCTGCCGTTCCTGCAGCTCGCTAGCGACGTCGAGAACGTCGTGTACTGCACGTGGCTCGTCGAGGTTGCCGCCGTCGCGCACCTGGTGCCGCGCGGCGTCACGCTCGCGAGCCGCGACGGCCGCACGCCGTTCACGATCCTCACCTATGCGCACCGCCATTTCGGCCCGCGTATCGCGGGCCCGCTGCGACGCCTGTTCCCGTCGCCGCTGCAAAGCAACTGGCGGCTTTACGTCGATGCGCTGCCGGGTGGCGTACCGGCCGATCGCACGGTGCTGTTCGTGAAGAACGTGTTCGATCATCCGCTCTATGCGCTCGGCAGCCGGCTCTTCAGCGACGCGCTGCCGTCGCATCTTGCCGCGCGCTTCACGCATGCCGCGCAGGACGGACGTTATCGAACGCTGCTGTCCGGCGGGACAGGGAGCGCGCCTGATTTTCACTGCTCGGCGGGCGTGTCGAGCGACTACGCGCTCCCCGCGGCATTCGCGCCGTTCTTCGGAAGCTGGCGCAATGCCGTCGCTTACCTGTCGCTGCAGCACGCGGCCGTCGCGCATGTCGCGGACTGCGACGGCCTCGCCCATGCGTCGATCGACCTGCCGATCGACATCGATGCGGTCCGGCCGCTGAAACCGGTCGAACCGGTGGGCGGCGGCGAGTTCCTCGCGCGCATCGGCGCGACCGGCGAACCGCTGTGCTTCGTCGTGCCGGATGTCGCGTTTCGCGTGTTGTCGGAACGGGTGTTGTAACGCCCTGCTCAACCCGCTCGCCGCGCGCGTGCGCGTTCATTTTTCATCCGCGTCAGGTTCGTCCGCCAGCCGCCCGATGTAATCCCGCACGAACTGCGCAGCAATCCGCCCCGACCGCGCACCGCGCTCCAGCGCCCACTGCAGCGCCGGTTCGCGCGCCGCGCGGATCTGCTCCGCATCGAACCCGGCTTCGACGAGCCGGCTTTCGACGACGGCCAGATACGCATCCTGCGTGAACCCGTAGAACGTCACCCAGATCCCGAAGCGTTCGGACAACGAGATCTTCTCCTCCACCGCGTCGCCCGGATGCAGCTCGCCGTTCTCCGCGCGCGACACATTCGCGTTGTCGCTCGCCTGCTCGGGCATCAGGTGGCGGCGATTCGACGTCGCGTACACGAGCACGTTCGACAGGTCGCTCGCGACCGAGCCGTCGAGCACCGTCTTCAGTTCCTTGTAACCGGTCTCGCCTGCCTCGAACGACAGGTCGTCGCAGAACACGATGTACCGCTCGGGCCGCGCCCGCACCAGCTCGACGATCGCCGGCAGGTCGCTCAACTGCTCCTTGCCGACTTCGATCAACCGCAGCCCGTGCGGCGCAAATGCGTGCAGGCACGCCTTCACGATCGACGACTTCCCGGTGCCGCGCGCACCGGTCAGCAGCACGTGATTGGCCGCGAACCCGCGCACGAACCGCCGCGTGTTCCGTTCGACGATCGCCACCTGACGCTCGACGTTGCGCAGCGCCTCGAACGCAATCAGCGCAGGCGCGGCGACCGGTTCGAGCGGCGCCATCCGCGGCCCGCCGCCGAAACCGCGCCAGCGGAATGCAACGGCCGCGTCGAAATCGACGGCCGCCGGCCGGCCGGTGCCCGCGAGCGCTTCGAGCGCGGTCGCGATCCGTTCGAGCTGATGCGCGAGCGCCGGCCCCTCGACGGATGCGCACGCATCCGGCAGCGCGGCCATCAGGTTCTGCAGGTCGCGATCGCCGCTCATTGCCGCACCCCTTGCGACGCACTCGCCTGAAACGGAAACCGCTGTGCGATCGCCACGCCGACGAGCGCCACGCCGCCGCCGATGAGGTGATACAGCCGCAGCGATTCGCCGAGCAGCACGATCGCGCCGCCGGCCGTCATCAACGGCAGCAGGTTCATGAACATCGCGCAACGGCTCGGGCCGAGCAGCCGCACGCCCTGCATCCACAGATACGGCAGCACCACCGACGCCAGCACGCCGGCATACAGGATCAACGGCACGCTCGCGCGCGTCGGCCACGCCGCCTGCGCGGGCAGGCGCAGCAGCATCGGCACCATGAAGACGAGCGCGGCGAGCGCCTGCACGTAGGTCGACTGCCACGCCGGCAGCGCACCGATGCGCCAGCGCTTGAGCAGCACGCCGTACAGCGCATACGCGGCCGAGGCGGCCAGCATCAGCAGGTCGCCCGTATGCACGCCACGCGCGGCGATCGTCGTCGGGTGCCCCTCGGCGATCAGGTAGACGACGCCCGCGAGCGACAGCACCCCGCCGCCGACCATGCCGGCGCCAGGCGGATCGCCGAGCAGCAGCGAGCTGAGCAGCATCGTCATCAGCGGCACGAGTGCCGTGATGATCGCCATGTTGGTCGCGCTCGTCGTCTTCGCGGCCTCGTAGGACAGGCTCTGGAACAGCGCCATCGCGAGAAAGCCGAGCACCGCGAGCTTCGGCAGGTGCGCGACGAGCGCCGCACGGTTGCGCCACGCGGGGCGCAACGTGAACACGCTCATCAGCGCGACGGCGAGCAGCAGCCGGTAGAACGTGATCGCCGACGGGTCGATCGTCGACGCGGACAGCTTCGACACGACCACGTTGCCGGCCCACAGCGCGATCGCGCAGAAGGGAAACAGAAAAGGAGGCTTGTTCATCGCGTTTGACGGATTAATATCGTGACAGGGTGCAGGCGTGAATCGGAACGCCATCGTGCCCGCCCGCCCAACTGCCTGTCTCACGCCAAAATGTCAGGACTTATCGCCAATCGGACACTCGTGCCCACCCCGCCGCTTGCGCACCTGCGCTACGAATCGACGCCGATGCCCGTGTCGGCAATGGCGGCGGCGTACCCGCACGGCACGTCGATCGCGACGCACAGCCATCGCCGCGCGCAACTGCTCTATGCGATCGAGGGCGTGATGCACGTGCAGTCCGAAGGTGCGTCGTGGGTCGTGCCGCCGACGCGCGGCGTGTGGCTCGAAGCCGGCCTCGACCATACGGTGCAGATGAGCGGCGACGTGCAGATGCGCACCGTGTTCGTCGAACCGGGCACGGTCGAGCACCTGCCCGCGCGCAGTTGCGTGGTGGAAGTGCATCCGCTGCTGCGCGAGCTGATCCTCGCCGCGGTCGACGTACCGCTCGACTACGCGCCGGGCTCGCGCCACGACCACCTGATGCACCTGCTGCTCGCCGAGGTGACGGTCGCGCCGCTGCTGCCGCTGTACCTGCCGTGGCCGCACGACGCACGGCTGCGGACGATCTGCGACACGCTCGTCGCCGCGCCCGACGATCCGCGCACGATCGCCGAATGGGCCGACCGGCTCGGCCTGTCGGTCCGTACGCTGCATCGCGCGTTCCGGCGCGAGACGGGGCTCAGCTTCCGCCGCTGGCGGGAGCAGGCGCGACTGCTGCTCGCGCTCAAGCGCCTCGCGCACGGCGAGAAAGTGCTGACCGTCGCGATGGATCACGGCTACAGCAGCCAGAGCGCGTTCTCCGCGATGTTCAAGCGGCATTTCGGCGTGTCGCCGTCGGCGTTTTACGCGTAGCGCGTGGTCGGGCGCGCCACGGGCGCCGTGGGCGATAGAATCGCGGCCATGAACACGATCAGCCCGCACCGTTCGTCAGCATCGACGCACGCAATCCAGACCGTCGATACGCTCGCGTGGGAACACGCGCCGATCGTCGACATCTGCGCCGTTCAGGCCGACTACGGCCCTTTGCTCGTGTTGACGGCGGACGGCTCGCTGCACGGCGTCGATCTCGATACGCGGCATCGCACGGGGCTCTGTCCGGTGCCGTTGCCGCCGCTCCCGCCTGCGACGGGTCACACGGCGTTCGGCACGGCCGCTTATCGCCTGCACGCGTCACCTGACGGCCGATACGCGGCGATCGTGACCGACTACGGGCGGCACGGCCTCGTCGTCGACGTCGCCACCGGCAAGCCGACGATGCAGCTCGACGGCGGCGACTACTACGCGCATACCGTCCCGTTCAGCGCATGCTTCCTTCGCCATCGCGATCGCACGATCTTCGTGCACCGCACCGCATGGAACCGGCTCGACGCGGCCGACCCGGCCACCGGCGCATCGCTGACCCCGCGCGACATCGCGCCGTACGCCAACCACGACCGGCCCGCGCATTACCTCGACTACTTCCACGGCCGGCTCGTGCCGAGCCCTGACGGCAGCCGGCTGTTCGAGGACGGATGGGTATGGCACCCCGTTTCGATCCCGCGCGCATGGTCGGTCGATGCCTGGCTCGACGCCAACCCCTTCGAAAGCGAGGACGGCGCATCGGTGGTCAGCCTGACCCAGCGCGACGACTGGGACACACCTGCCTGCTGGATCGACAACCGGCACGTCGCGTACTGGGGGCTTGCCGACTGGGACGAGGATGAATTCGCCGAAACCGGGCAGGATGCCGGCGTGCGCATCCTGGATGTGAACGAAGCCCTGCAGTCGCACGACCGGCGCATCCCGATGGCGACCGAACCCGAGCGGATCGGCGACCTGTTCAGCGACGGCGCATCGCTGTACGTCGCCACGCCCGCCGGCACGACGATCTGGAGCCTGGCGTCGGGCACGCCGCTCGGGGCGCTTCCTGGCTTCATCGCCCGGCGGCACGATCCGGTACGCGGTGCGCTGATCGCCTTCGACGCCGGTACGATCGCCGAATACCGGTTGCCCGCGCAGGCCGCGCGCACCGCATGACGCACGGCGCTACCGCGCCGCAATCCCCACGATGAAAAACACGCATGCGGCGGCCGACGCCACCGTGCGCACGTGATTCCACATCGTCCAGTCGTGCACGTAGCGCGTCCACAGCGCGGCGCCATGGGCGGTCGACGGATCGGCCGCGGCGAGCGCATCGTTGAGCGGCACGTTGACGGCCATCGTCACCGCGAACATGCCGAACACGTACAGCACGCCGCCCGCGACCGCCGCCATCGCGCCCGGCTGGTCGCGATCGAGCAGCGCGAGCACGACCAGTGCCAGCGCCATCAGCGTCGTCACGAGGAACAGCGGCATGAACGGCGAACGCACGATGTCGACGTTGATCGCGTTCATCGCGGCCACGCCGGCATGCGGCGCGATCCGTCCGAGCGACGTCATCACGAACGTCGAGAACGCGAAGTACACGCCGGCCATCAGCCCGCAGCCGATGGCCGAGCCCCACAGCAACGCGGGCGTCACGAACGCGATCATGATCGTGCGCTCCACACGCCGGTCGCGGCCGTCGCACGCGCATAGTCGGCGAAGTCGCGGGCCGGGCGCCCGAGCGTCGCTTCGATGCCGTGCGTTACCGCGCTGTTGCGCCCGTCGAGCACCACGCTGAACAGATCGTCGAGCAGCGCGACGACCGGCTCCGGTACGCCGACCTCGCGCAATCCGGCCACGAACGCATCGGCCGGAATCTCGCGATAAACGACCGGCCGGCCAGCGGCCCGTGCGATTTCGCCGACCGCTTCGGCGAACGTCAGCGCGCGCGGGCCCGTGACCTCGATCACGCGGTTCGCGAAGCGCGCGTCGGTGAGCGCGGCCACCGCGACGTCCGCGATGTCGTCCGCATCGACGAACGGCTCGCGCACCGCGCCGGCCGGCAGCGCGACTTCGCCGGCCAGCACGCCGTCGATCAGGTAGCCCTCGGAGAAGTTCTGGTTGAACCAGCTCGCGCGCACCACGCCCCAGCCCACGCCCGACGCCTGCAGCGCGGCCTCGGCGGCCTGCGCACGGGGCTCGCCGCGCCCGGACAGCAGCACGACGCGCTCGACGCCGCTTTCCCGCGCAAGCCGCGCGAAGTCGGCGATCGCGTCCACTGCGCCCTCGACCGCCAGATCGGGCTGGTAGGTCACGTACGCGGCCGACACGCCATCAAGTGCCGCAGGCCACGTCGCGGGCTCCGTCCAGTCGAAGCGAACGGCCGACGTGCGCGACACGGGCCGGGTCGCGATGCCGCGCGCGCGCAGCCGTGCTTCGACGCGGGCGCCCGTCTTGCCCGAACCGCCGACGATGAGGGTGGGAAGTGCCGACATGACCGTCTCCTTTGACTAAAATGCGAGAGTGTCTCGCGTTTCAGAAAACACGATAGACTCTCGCATTAGCAAGGTCAAGTTTTTCCGGAGGCGGCATGGGCCGACATAAATCGGGGCAGAACGACGAGCCCGACGCGGCGGCAGCGGATGCGCCGGCGCGCGCGCGGCTGGTGCCGACGCAGCAACGCAGCCGCGAGCGGTTCGAGCGCATCCTCGCGTGCGCGTCGGAGGTGATGATCGAGAAAGGCTGCGACGCGTTCCGGATGAGCGACATCGTCGAACGCACGGGCATCTCGTTCGGTTCGCTGTACCAGTACTTTCCGGACAAGGCGGCCGTGATCGGCACGCTCGCGGAGCGCTACAACGAAGCCGGGCACGACTGCGTGCGGCGCGACCTCGCCGCGATGAAGACGCTCGACGACCTGCACGCCACGCTCGCCCGCATCACGGACAGCTATTACCGGATGTTCGCGGACGAGCCGCTGATGCGCGACATCTGGCGGGCCACGCAGGCCGACCGCGCGCTGCAGGCCCTCGACCAGGCGGACGGCGAGTTTCTGGCGGGGCTGTTGGCGAGTGCGTTGCAGGATCTCGCGCCGGCAGTGCCCGGCGCGCAGTTGGCGGCGTTCTCGGAATTGACGATGGTATTGATCGCCGCGGCGGTGCGACATGCGATCGAGTTGCCGCCGAAGGCGGCGCGCAGGATTCTCGCGATGTTCAAACGAACATTGCCGGAGAATCTATCCGTGCTTGACAGCTAGGATGCGCCCGAATCCTCGAATGGCGAATATCCGACTCCCCGTCTGAAACAAAATATTCGTTAATACAATCAAAAGAAACCATATGGGCGCAACCCGAGACCCCGGCGCCCGTATCCCTGACTCTCCATCCAAATCGACCCAAGCCCTGCTGCTCCTCGGAGTGCAGGTCTTGCTCCTTTTCGCACGGGCAATCCGCTTCGTGGAGCGACGTGCGTTTCGCCCCGGTGAACTTCGCGGCGCTTTATTCAGCGCCCCGGCAGCCAGGCTCCACCGGAGTCAATAAATTGCGAGATGATTTACCGAAATCGATTAATTCACAAAATACCGATGATTAATGGAATCGATTTCAGTCAATAATTACAATCAGCCGTCAATTTTTCCATTTACTTTTCAATATCGCCTCCGCTAAGCTTGCGGCAAGCATTTTTAGACACCCATCCAATTGATCGATTAATTTCAAATTCAAATGGATTTGCATTAAACCGGTCAATTATTGTTTATTTAGAAAATGAAATGAGACGGTATACCTCCATAAAAGCCGGCCAGCCATCACCTGACTGACCGGGCTCTCCGTGCGTCGCTCGGCGACAGGTGCCTGCCGCTCCGACCACATCTCTTTGGCATCGCGATTCAGGCTGCGCGGCCGGGCCCGATGATGGGCCCCGGCCGCGCAGCACCGCACCGCCTTCGCGAACTTCGAACTCACACTCTTGCGAGCGTTGACGATGGACGACTTTTGCCGCGCGAATTTGCCCCCTGCCGAGGATTGGCCGACGTTTGTCTTCGAGTTGCCGGGGCTGCAGTTTCCGCCGTTTCTCAATTGCGCCGCCGCGCTGCTGGATACCGCAGTCGAGGAACGGGGCTGGGGCGATCGCGTGGCGATCACGACCGAGTCGGGCATCACGTGGTCGTATCGCGAATTGCGCGATGCCGCCAACCGGATCGCCAACATGCTGGTCCGCGATGCGGGCCTCGTGACCGGCAACCGGGTGCTGTTGCACGGCGCCAATCACCCGATGCTGGCCGCCGCGTGGTTCGGCGTGGTCAAGGCCGGCGGCGTGGCCGTCGCAACGATGCCGAAGCTGCGCGCGGGCGAACTGTCGACCATCATCGGGCGGGCCCGGGTCACGCACGTCATCTGCGAGGCCGGGCTGTCCGCCGAGCTCGACGCGGCGATGGCGCGCATGCAGTGGCGCGGCGAAGTGCGGCGCTACGAGACGGACGACACGCATCCGAACGCTCGCTGGCTCGCCGGCTATCCGGCGGCATTCGCGGCTGCCGAAACGCGCGCGGACGATCCTTGCCTGATCGCGTTCACGTCGGGAACGACCGGGGAACCGAAGGCCACCGTCCATTTTCATCGCGACGTGATGGCGGCCTGCCACTGCTTTCCGCAGCACGTGCTGAGGCCTACGGCCGATGACGTCTTCTGCGGATCGCCGCCGCTCGCGTTCACGTTCGGCCTCGGCGCGCTGCTGCTGTTTCCGGTCAGCGTCGGTGCGAGCGTCGTGCTGTTGCCGAAAGCGGGCCCGGAACAGTTGCTGGCCGCGGTCGAGCGGCATCGGGTCAGCATCCTGTTTACGGCGCCGGCGGCCTATCGGGCCATGCTCGACCATCTCGACACGCGTGACGTGTCGTCCCTGCGCAAATGCGTGTCGGCCGGTGAGGCGCTCCCGCCATGGACGCGCGATGCATGGCAGATCCGCACCGGCCTGCACCTGATCGACGGCATCGGGTCGACCGAGATGCTGCACATCTTTGCGTCGACGGGCGACGCCGGCGCGAAGGACGGCGCGATCGGCAAGGCGGTGCCCGGTTACCGCGTTGCCGTCGTGGACGAGCACGGCCACTGCCTGCCGCCCTACGAGATCGGCTACCTGGCCGTGCAGGGGCCGACCGGATGCCGCTACCTGAACGACGCGCGGCAACGCGACTACGTCAAGCACGGCTGGAACCTGACGGGCGACAGCGCCTACCTGGACGAGGACGGCTATCTGTTCTACCAGGCGCGCGCGGACGACATGATCATCACCTCCGGCTACACGGTGTCGCCCGGCGAAGTGGAGCAGGCGCTGCTGCGCCATCCCGATATCGCCGAATGCGGCGTCGTCGGACAGATCGACGAATGGGGCGGCACGCTCATCTGCGCGCATGTGGTGCTGCGCCCCGGTGTCGACGGCTCGGACGCATTGACGACGCAGTTGCAGCAGCATGTGAAGAGCGTGATTGCGCCGTACAAGTGTCCGCATCGCGTGGCCTATCACGCCGCCGGTTTGCCACGCAACGAATCGGGCAAATTGCGTCGCGCCGTGCTCCGTCAGGCGGGTCATGGCGCGCTGTGCCCTCTGAATCAAGCAGTCCTTAACGAGCATACGCTATGAAAATTCTCGGCGCCGCGGCGGCCATTCCGGACCCCGCGACCACCGCGCAATCCTGCGCGAACGACTACGCGGTCAAGGCGGCCAGGCAAGCGCTGCAGCAAGCCGGTTGCCTGCCGTCGGAACTGGATCTGATCGTCAGCCTGTCGATTTCTCCCAGCCGGATGGCGGACTCGCCGTCGATCGCCGGGCCACGGCTGGCGCACCCGGTGCAGCGCGACCTGCGTGCGCGACATGCGGCCGTGTTCGATCTGCTCGACGCGGACTGGACGCTCGCACTCGATCTCGCACAAAGCCACTGCCGGCAGCTCGGCTATCGGCGCGCGCTTGTCATTCGTGCGGAAGCGCTCGCGGACGTCGAACAGGTGGCCACGAGCGGCTTCGCCGACGGTGCAGGGGCGATCGTGCTGACGCCGTCCGGCCATGACCGTGCTTATGCGAGCCGCTACGCGGACCTCGACTCGCCCCCGTTCGCGACACTCGACGCACTTGCGCCCCGGCGCGTGAACGGCGGCCTGTCGCTGGCCCGCTTCGAGAGCCGGTTCGATCGCGCCACCGGTCGATTCGACGCCGAACCGGCCAATGCGGCCGCGGCGGTCAACGCGATGCTCGACGCGGCGCAAAGCCGCATCGACCGGCGCGCCGCCACGCTGTTCTGCGAATCGTGGCTGAGCGGATGGACATCGATCGCCACCAACGTGGGTCGTGATTTCCACGTCGATGTCGTCGCCGGTTCGACGGACGTCCCGAACCCGTTCCAGCTGCCCGCGTGGCTCGCGTCGCGCGTCGCAGATTCGATTTCGTTGCGTGACGATGAACGTACGGTGATCGCCATGACACTGGATCCGTTCAGGCCGCGCATCGCCTGCAGCACGATGGAGGTCTGACGGTGCACAACGTCCGAATCGCAAGTCTCGCCTGCCGCCTGCCGGCACGCCAGGTACCCAACGACGATCCCGTCTTCGCGGGCGTCGAACCCATTCCGTCGGAATGGTGGCAATTCTGGGGCATCGAATCGCGCTACATGATCGATCCCGATGCCGGCGAATCCGAGCTGGCGCTGGCCGAGCGCACGGCCCGCGACGCCCTCGCCCGTGCCGGCGTGGAACCCGCCGAACTCGACCTGGTGCTGTTCAACATGACGTCGCCGTTCGTGTCGCTCGCCGACGGCCGGCGCCGTTTCGCGCCGCGGCTGTCGCGCGCGCTGCGCGACCGGCTCGGCGCCACGCGCGCGCTCGACGCCGATATCGAGATGGAATGCGCGAGCTTCGTGCTGCAACTGCAGCTCGCCGCCAACCTCATCAAGCAAGGGCGCGTGAAGCGGGCGCTGGTGTGCTCGTCGGAGCGCATGTCGGCGGTGGTCGACTACACCAGCAAATCGTCGACGAACTTCGGCGACGGCGCGGCCGCAGCCGTGCTCGTCGCGGCGCCGGCCGACCCCGATGGCGCCGATTGGCTGGATGCCGCGTATCACAGCGACGCCACCCGCTACGACCTCGTGACGATGCAGTGGCGCAACGCGCAGGCCGCGGCCGACGACGACGCGGCAACCAGCACCGATAACCCGTTCGGCGTGTATTTCACGCTCAAGCCCGAAGCGCAGGAGGCCATCTCGCGCTTCATGCCGGTGGCCATTCCCGATATCGTCGAGCGCCTGCTGCACCGGAGCGGCACCGGCATCGCCGACGTCGATGCGATGGTGTTCCACCAGCCGTCCGCGCTGCTCGTGCGCGCATGGGCGCAGCGCCTCGGGCTCAAGCCGGATCAATACGTGATTCGCGTGGCCGATTGCGCGTGCCTCGTGTCGGCCGCCGTGCCGTTTGCGCTGGCCGAGTCGATCCGGCAAGGCGTGATCCGGCCGGGATCGTTGGTCGTGATTGCCGGCGCGGGCGCGGGCTGGGGCTTCGGTGCGCAATTGTGGCGCTGGGGCGAAACCGTCGTGTCCGATGCGGGCGATGCGGTCGCCCCCGTGACGGAACAGGAGGGTCAGGCATGAGCGCCCGCCTCGTCATCGCCGGGTTCGGCCATGCGCTGCCGGAGCGGATCGTCGGCAACGACGAAGTCGCCGGCATGATCGACACCAGCGACGCGTTCATTCGCGAGCGCACCGGCGTCGTCGCGCGACGCTATCTCGGCCCCGATCAACATCTGGCGGATCTCGCATGCCCGGCCGCGGAACGCGCAATGGCCGACGCGGGCGTGACGGCACACGACGTCGACCTGCTGATCGTCAATACGCTGTCGCCCGATCATCACGATCCGTCGCAGGCGTGCTACATCCAGCCCCGGCTCGGCTTGCGGGAGGTGCCGTGCTTCGATATCCGCGCGCAATGCAGCGGCGGCCTCTACGGGATCGAGATCGCGCGCCACTTCCTCGCGAGCGGCCTGTATCGCAACGTGCTGCTGATCTGCGCCGAGGCCCTGTCGCGGCGGATCGACACGAGCAACGCCGGCCGCAACCTGTCGATCCTGCTGAGCGACGGCGCCGCCGCGCTGCTGCTGCAGGCGACGGACGACCCGGCGCACGGGCTGATCGACCTGACGCTCGGCGCCGACGGCACCCAGTTCGACCTGCTCAGCACCGAAGCGCCCGGCGCGCGACGCCCGCACTTCATCGACGCAGACGACATCGCGGCCGGCCGCCACCACTTCCGGATGAAAGGCGCGCCGATGTTCGAGGACGCGACGCGGCGCATCGTCGACTCGTGCCGGCAGATGCTCGACAAGCACCGACTGACGATCGGGGATATCGGGCTGGTCGTGCCGCACCAGCCGAACCTGCGCATCCTCGACGCGGTCATCGAGCGACTCGGGCTGCCCCGCGAGCGCTGCATGATCTCCGTCGACCAGCTCGGCAACATGGCGAGCGCGGCGTTTCCGGTTGCGCTCTCCCTCGCGCGCGAGCAAGGCCGCATGCCGGCCGGGCAGCTCAACCTCCTCGTGACCTACGGCGCCGGCGCGACATGGGCCTGTGCGCTCTATCGGAGCTGAACGACATGCTGAACGCATCTCCCGGGTGGATCGATTCGCGGCTGGCCCTCGTCGGCACGGCCGACGTGCCGCTGTACGTGATCGTCAATGACGAGGCCGCGACGCTGATCGAGGGCGGCCTGAGCGGCATGACGGCGCTCGTATGGCAGCAGCTTCACGATCTGCTAAGGGACTTCGGCGGCATCCGGCATTTGCGCTACTGGCTGATCACCCACTCGCACTACGACCATTGCAGCCTGCTGATGACGCTCAAGTCGCGCATGCCGTGGCTCCATGTATCCGGTTCGCCCGACGCGTTCGATGCGTTCCAGAGCCCGTCGGCCTGCCGCACCATCCGTCAGCTCGACGCGCACGCGTCACGGTCGTGGGCGCCCGCCGTCGACGCCGATTTCACCGAGTTGTCCGACCTGCCGTTCTACCCGGTCAATCCGGGCGCACAGCTCGATATCGGCGCCGGGATGCAGATCCGCACGATCGCGCTGCCGGGCCACAGCCGCTGCCAGTTCGGCTACTACTGCCCGCAGCTGGACATCGGTTTCGTGTCGGATGCGCTCGGCGAGTTTCACGGCGCCACGCACTGGCTGCCGCTGGTCTTTCAGGATCTGTTTGCGTATCGGCACTCGCTGGACGTCATCGAGCAGCTGCATGCGCCGAGGCTTGCCTTGGGGCACCACGGCATCCTCACCGGCGAGCTCGCCCGATCGGCCGCGCGGCATGCGCGTGCGTGTCTCGATGCGCGCGAGGCCGACGCACGTGCGGTTCGCGGCAACGCCGCCGCCACGCAGGAACTGGCCCGCCAGTGGACGGCCCGTTACGCGGCAAGAAGCGAAAAGGTCGTGCCAAGCTTCCTGCATCTCAAAAGCATGACGCACATGATCGACCTGTTCCATCGCGCCGAATAGCCGTACCCGGATGTCCGCCGCGGCAACGCACGGGCGCCGGCCGGCGCCAGGCCGCTGCTCGCTGTTTTCATTCCTCTTCCGACGACATCATGACCACTGCGACCTTGCCGACTACGCTCAGCGAATTGCTTCAGAACCGGGCCGCCACACTCGGCGACAAAACCGCCTACGTGTTCCTGAGCGGGCCGCCCGAGCAGGAACGGGCCGAATCGATGACCTTCGCGGCGCTCGACGCACGCGCCCGCCGGGTCGCCGCGCTGCTGCGTCAGAACGCGGTCGACATCGGCGACCGGGTACTGCTGCTGTGCCGGCCGGGGCTCGATTACGTCAGCGCCTTCATGGGATGCCTGTATGCGGGCGCGATCGCGGTGCCCGCCTACCCGCCGCGCAACAGGCAGCACATGGTGCGGATCGCCGGCATCGTCGAGAACGCGGGCGCGAACACGATCCTGTGCTCGGCCGAGGACCATGCGCGCTGCACGACCTGGCTCGCCGATACCGACGCGTCCGGCAGCACACTGCTCGACGTCGGCGGCGCGCAGGCGCTGGCTCCCGTGGATTCGCCCGCCGCCGTGCAGCCGTCCCACATCGCGTTTCTGCAATACACGTCGGGCACCACCGGCAGCCCCAAGGGCGTGATGGTGTCGCACGGCAACCTGATGCACAACCTGGGACTGATGCGCGAATGGCTCGCCTATGACGAGTCGAGCACGATCGTCAGCTGGCTGCCGCCGTATCACGACATGGGCCTGATCAGCGTGATCCTGACGTCGCTCTATGGCGGCTTCCGTAGCGTGCTGATGGCCCCCGAACGCTTCATCCAGCATCCGTACCTGTGGCTTCGTGCGATCAGCCAGCACCGCGCGGACCTGACGGGCGCGCCCGATTTCGCGTACCGGATGTGCTGCCGGCGGATCTCCGACGAACAGCTGGCGACGCTCGACCTGTCGTGCCTGCGGGTCGCCTACAACGGCGCCGAGTCGGTGCGCGCCAGCACCCTGACGGATTTTGCGCAGCGCTTCGCGGCAGCAGGCTTCGCCGCCGACGGTTTCCTGCCGTGCTACGGGCTCGCGGAGGGCACGCTGTACGTCGCCGGCTGCACGGAGAAGCATCCGGTCCGCACGCTGTGCGTCGACCAGGCCGCGCTCCAGCGGCAATCGGTGGTGTTGCGCAGCGCGTTCCTCGGCGTGTCGCCGCAGCCGCTGGATCGCCCCGGCGAGCGGGTCCTGGTCAGCGTGGGCCGCACCGACGGCGAACAACAGGTGATCGTGCGCGACCTGGAAACCAACGCGCGATGCGACGGCCGGACCATCGGCGAAATCTGCGTGGCCGGCCCGAGCGTCGCCGCCGGCTACTGGCGTCTGGACGAGCAGACGCATGCGACCTTCACGCACACGCTGGCCGGCGACCGCAATCAGGCGTTCATGCGCACCGGCGATCTCGGCTTCATTCTGGATGACGAACTGTACGTCACCGGCCGGCTCAAGGACATGGTGATTCTCGCCGGCCGCAACTACTACTCGGAAGACATCGAGTACGCGCTGATCGTCGGCGTGCCGGAACTGGTGCCGAACGGTTGCGCGGCCTTCATGGACGATCAGGTCGACGCGGAGCGCCTGATCGTCGTGGCGGAGGTCGAGCGCACGCAGCGCAAGGGCAATCTCGACAGCTTCATCGACGCGATTCGCGAGGCGATCTGGAACCGCCTCGACATCGGCCCGAGCCGGATCGTGCTGGTATCGCCCGGCAGCGTGCCGAAGACGTCGAGCGGCAAGGTGCGCCGCAGCACGTGCCGCACGCAGCTGCACGATGGCGCGCTGACGATCCTCGCGCAGTGGGACGTCGAGGGCAGCACGCAAACGCCGGCACCCGACTCTCGGCAGCCCGCGCGCCCGGCAGCCGATGTCGACAAGCCGGCGGCCAACGATCGCCGGCGCGATGACGGCGCCACCGTCGACGAACTGAACGACTGGCTCAGGCACTACGCCCGCACGCGGATCGATTCACGAACCATCGACGAGCGACGCACCATTCCGCCGCACATCGTGCTCGATTTCGGGAACCGGGGCCTGCTCGGCATGCCGATCGATCGTTCGCATGGCGGCCTCGGCCTTGGCCAGCGCGACATGTCGCGCGTGTATGCGCAACTGGCCGCGATCGATTCGACGCTGGCTTTTTTTGTCGCCCTGAACAACACGCTCGGCATCGTGCCGATCATGCAGCATGCGCAGCAGCCGTTGCGCGAGGAACTGCTGCCGAGCCTCGCGAGCGGCCGGATGCTCGCCGCATTCGCGATCACGGAGCCGGCCGCGGGCTCGCATGTGCGTGCGATCGCCTCCCGCGCGCAGCGCATCGAGTCCGGCGACTGGCTGGTCACCGGAACCAAGCGCTGGAGCGGCTCGTCCGCGTGGGCGGGGATCATCAACGTGTTCGCGAAGCAGGCCGACGGCGCGGGGATGGTCGGCCTGGCGGTGCGACCCGGCACGCCGGGCGTGCGGATCGGCGCCGAGGAGCTGACGATGGGCGTGCGCGGCATGATCCAGAATTCGCTGCATCTGGATCAGGCGCGGATCAGCGACGCGTACCGGCTCGGCGACATCGGGCAAGGGATGTCCGTGGCACAGCACGCGATGAACATTGCGCGCCTCGGCATCGCTGCCGTCTGCGTGGGCGGAATGAAACGCTGTGCGCAGCTGATGCATCGCTACGGGGCGCGGCGCGAGGTCGGCACCGGGCTCCTGCTGGACAATCCGTTGAGCCGCCTGCGCCTGGGCGAGCTGCGGAACCGCATCGACGCGCTCGACGCGCTGGTCGGGCACCTGGCCACCGAACTGGACCTCGGCGTCGCGCTGCCTGAAGACTGCCTGCTGATTGCGAAGATTCTCGGCTCCGAGCTGCTGTCGCAATCCGCCGACGAGCTGATGCAGTTCCTGGGCGGCCGCGGCTACATCGAGACCAACTTCGCGCCGCAGATCTTCCGCGACGCGCGCCTGACCCGCATCTTCGAGGGGCCGACCGAAACGCTGCTGGTTCACCTCGGCAGCCGCCTGCTCAACGGGAGCGACGATCTGCCGCGCTATCTGGAAAGTGCGCTGGGCGCCGGCGTGCTAGCCACGGAACTGCGCGAGCTGGGCGCACAGCTGTCGCAGGAAGGGCTCGCCAATGCGGCGAAACTCGGCGGCGCCGCGCATGCCGCCGTCTGGGTCAATTACTGGCTCGGCACGGTCGCACAATGGGGATTGCTGCTGGCGGTAATCGAACGTGCGGCTGCGCAGCAGCGCATCGGTGACGGCGCGCTGCGCTGGGCGCAGAGCCGGTACGAACTCGCGATCGAAGCGGCGCAGCGGCAGGTCGGCCTGCGATCCGCACTGTCCACGTCGGTGGAATTGAACGACTGGGCAGCGCACATCGGGTTCGAGATCGGCTCGATCGAGCAAACGATCCCGGGCGCAAGCCAACACGTCGATCCGTTGCTGGACCCCAATGGCGACGCGTATTCGGCCTCCCGCGCGCCCGACGCGCCGGCCGGCGAAGACACCGCTTCGGCGGCGGCCCCGATCGTGAGCGAGCCGGCGAGCCTCATCGATCGCCAGCATATTCATGCCGTCGAACAATGGCTCATCGCGTGGCTCGGCGAGCGCCTCAAGCACCGCAAGCTTCGCTTGACGCGCGAGTCGACGTTCGCCGAGATCGGCTTCGACTCGATCCTCGCCGTCGAAATGACGATCGTATTCAGCGAGACGTTCAGCGTGAGCGTCGATCCGTCCGCGGTCTGGGACTACCCGTCCATTCGCGCGCTGGCCGCCCATCTCGCGCCCCGGACCCGCGGCACCGCGCCGGCGGTTGCCGCGGCGCACGCCGATCCGGATACACCTTCACCCGTTGCAGCCCAACCTTCGAACCTGTGAGACCGCCCAACATGCATGCCCGATTCGACCTTGGTGATTCCACCACCGCACTGGCCCGGCAGCTCGAACACTATCTCGACGCCTATCCCGACGAAACGCGCACGTTGCTCGGCCTGCCGGCCGGCACCGCGATCGGCGTCGAGGTGCTCGACATGGCGCTGCCGGTCAAGCTCGAACGACACACCCATGCGGCCACGCTGCGCATCGGCCGGCACGACGCACAGCGCGTGATGGCCTATACGCGCAGTTGCAACTGGGCGAACGGCATCGTGCTGGTGCCGACGCTGGCGCGCCTGGTGTTTGCCGGCGCATTCCACGGCCTGCGGGCCGGCGCGCCGCGCGCGATGCGCGCGTTCGCGGAGTCCCGCCAGCCCGACCCGACCCGTAACCTGGGGATTCTGTGGGGCGCCTTCAACCTGCTGAGCCTCGCCGGCTGGCTGACCCTCGATCGCGGCGACGAAGACGCCGACTATGCGCTCACCCCGGCCGGTGAATATGTCGTCGCGTGCGTCGAGCACGCCCGGCCGCTGTTCGAACAACTGGCGAATGCAACCTCGGTGCTCCAGCATCTGCACGCGCTGTTGCATCGAACACGCGTAGCGGCCGAAGACAGCCTGCTGTATGCGCGGCTCGCGCGGACCTGCGTGGCGGGTTGGCCGGAGCTTGCGCCCCCGGCCACCGACCTGGAACGCCAGGCGAATGGACAGCTGCGCACGGCGATGGACGGCCTGCTGCTGGGCCCGACCTGGGTCGCGCTCGATATGCCGGTGTTCGACAGGCAGCCGGGCGGCCAGTACGCGCAGTCCGCTCCCGGCATCCTCGGCAAGCTCGACGAGCAGCCCGGCGGGGTCGCGTTGCGCGCCTGGGCACAAGCCGATCCTGTCGTCCTGGACGCGGCATGGGCGCTGATGGGCAAGTTCGGCATGGCGGAAATCGATCGCGAGAAAGTGCGCCTAACCGAGTCGGGCCGGATTCACCGGCCGATCGCCGCCCCTTACGCGGGGCTGCCCGCGTCGTATCTGCGTTCGTATGCGCTGCTCGACGATCTCCTGTTCGGCAACCCAGATCCGCTCGATATCGACAGCGACGGCCACATCGATCGGGTGATGAACGTATATGCGTCGAGCGGCGCCGGGTCCGGGCCGGCGTCGCAGGAAATCACGACGAAAATCCTGCGCGCGCTGTTCGACGACACGCCGCTGGATCGCCAGCCGGCCGGCATCGCCGACATGGGCTGCGGCGACGGCAGCGCGGTGAAGCGCCTCGCGGAATACGTCATCACGTCGACACGGCGCGGCCGGCACCTCGCGGACTATCCGCTGCTCGTGATCGGCGCGGACTACAACGAATCCGCGCGCGGCCGCGCCGCCGCCACGCTATCCGCGCTGAAGGACATCCCCGGCGTGCAGGTACGCGTGATCGCCGCCGACATCTCCCAGCCCGACCGCTACGACGAAGCCGTGGCCGAAAGCGGCCTGACCGTCGGGCAGCCAGACGGCAGCGTGCGCCCGGTGCGGCTGAGCGACCTGCTGCACACCTTCATGTTCCTGGTCCACAACCGCCGGTTGAGCATCCGGCGCAAGGACGCCGCCGAAGCGATCCTCGAGCGCCATCTCCGCACCGTCGACCGGGCACGCCTGCACGCGGTTGTCGATCAGCACTATGCGGGTGTCCTGACGGTATCGAATCAGGCCGAGTTGCCGATTACGCTCGACCAGATCAAGCGCGCGTTCAAGGTGGCGTACAGCGACGCGGAAGGCCTGGTTCCCGGTTACGTGGCGGCTGCGGACCTGATCGATTTCCTGACCCGCTGGAAGCGCCACGCCAAGCATGGCTTTCTCATCGTGGAAGGACATAGCCCGTGGGCGGAGAACCTGTGCGCGCGTGCGCCGGGCGGGCCGGACACGTGGTTGCGCACCGAGCAGCTTCCGTCGGTGTTCAACTGGGGCATGCATTTCGTGTCGCGTCAGTTCATGGCGCCGTTCAACGAATTCACGCTCGCGTTGACCCTGGCCGGCCTGCGCCCCGACAGCCCGATTTACGGGCGGATTCATCCGGAGGGGTTCCCGGCGCCGGATCTGCTGAGCGACTATCGTTTCTTCAGCATCGCGAACTATGTAGCCGATACCGGCATGGATCGCTAGCGCGGTGGCGGCGCGTCATGCCGACGCGCCGCGGCCCTCGAACGCCCGTTCGAGGGCCGCTTCCTGCTCCCTGCCCTGGTGGGCTGGGCGCCACGGCGGCCGGTGGCCGGCGTCCGGTCACGCGGCGCCGGCCCGTGCCGGTCAGCGCTTCGCCGGCACCGGCGGCTCGCCCGCCGTCGTCGCGTTGCGCGCCCAGTCGGCGAACTCGGTGTCGTAGCGATTGCCGATGTACGCGACATAGTTTGCGTAGCCGTCGTAGTCGCCCACCCGGAAGCGCGACACGATCGTGTCGACGTCCGCGCGATGGCGCTCGAACATGAAGCGCGTCGCCATATAGCCCCACCGGTACGCGCGGGTGACGTAGTCACTCGACGCGTAACGCGTGCCGAGCACGTCCGAGAACCGGTACGCGCCCGCGCGCGCCGCGTCGATCGACTCCTGGTTGTCGTTCTTTCTCGACAGATACTCGGCAACGCCTTCGATCCACCACACGGTCGGCTTCGCCGTGCTCACCGAGAAGTCGCCCGCCATGTCGTAGCGGCCGTCGAGGTAGTGCGTGAACTCGTGCTCGAGGTTCCACACCTTGAACTCGGGCCGCAGCCACGATGCCTCGTGCGCGATGAAGCGCGCCTGGTTGCCGGGCGCGGACGGATCGCCCTCGAGATACATGCCGCCGTTGTCGGTGCTGATGCCGTAGATCACCGACGCGTATTTTCGATAGTTCGCGTAGTCATCGAAAATGACGAGTTCGATCGTATCGTTGCGATCGCCCGCGACCGGCTTGCGCCCGGTCTTCATCATCCGGTGGAAGTAGTCGTCCTGCCGCGCGACCGCCGTGCAGACCGACTGCAGCTGCGGCATCGTCATGTCCTGCGCGAGAATGCGCACGCCCGCGTTGCAAGCGTAGCGATTCGAGAGCACCGTGTCGGCCAGCCACTTCTTGTAGTCGCAGGTGCCGTAATCCGCGCAGTTGCCCGAATCGCCGTAGTCGACCGCTTCCGCCGCCGCGAGCCAGAGATCGCTGTCCGCGCCCGTCATGCTCGTCGACGCGAGCATGTCCTGGATCATTTTCTTCACGCGCGGCTTCTGCGTCGGATAGCGGAGGAAGCGAAACGTTTCGCGCGCTGCGTCGGCCAGCTGATAGGCGGCGCTCGTGTTCGACAGGCTCGCGCGGTTCGCGGTGACGAAGCGGTTGAGCGTCTCCGGGAGCGTTGCGTCGCTGTCGAGCATCGGCTGCGCGCCGCTGCGCTGGTGCGCGTAGAAGAACACCGTGAGCAAGCCGGTGAAGCCGCCCGCCGCACTGCGCTGCAACAGCGGCGCCGCCGCCTGCGGATTCGCCGCGCTCACGGTGTACGACGCGATGCGGTTCTTCAGCGTCGGCAGGTAGTACGCTTCGTCCCGCATGTTCGTGACGAGCTTCATCAGCTCGTTCGCGGTGCTCGGCGCACGCGAATTGTCGCGATAGAGCGCATCGCCCTCCAGGCTTTGCTTGATATACGGGCGCAGCGACACGGCGAGATCCGGAATCGGGTTCGCAATGCCCGATACATCATATTGGTAATAAGCGGCACGCAGGTAAATCAGCAAATTGACCAGAATCAAATTGCTCGCATCGTATTTATAGATTTCCTGCACGAAACGACCCGCGACGGCGTGCACGTTTTCGGCATTGAAGATCTGTGTGGCCTGCGCTTTATCGACCGAGAACAGGCCGTAATGGCATTCGTAATCGGGAAGATTCGCGATGTAATCGGCGAGTGCCGCGCCGCGATACTGGATCATTACCGACATGTCACGGCAATCGGCGCCCGACGTGCTGCGCTTGTTGCGCGTGGCCGGCTGCTTGAGCGGCGAAGGCTTGGTCAGTGCCGCACGATCCTGCTCGCTGAGCGGCAGGTTGTACTGCGCCTGCTCGGGCGACACGGGCAGATTCTGCGGCACGCGAGGCATGCGCGCCTGCCTGGGTTGCGTCTGCTGCGCCGGCTCGGTATTGGCCGACGCGGCGCCGGCCAGTCCGGCGAATACCGACCACGCGACGATGGCCGACCAGCGGCGGCTTTTTTGAAGCACCTCGTTTATTGCCACTTTATTTTCTCTCGATTGTTTTTGGGCAACCAAGATATAACATTACATATTGAAACGTCAATTTAATCGATATGAAAGATATCCTCGTTAATTAGCTTAACTATTTTATGATTTAAATCGATTAGAGAAACAATTCAGCCGGCCGACACGGCACGCCTGCATCCGGTCGAGCGACAAAGCGCATGCCCCACTGCCCGGCGGACAGTATTCGGCGAGCCGTTTCCGTGCGCTGTCGTAGTCCTTCCGCTGGTCAGGCGTCGGGTTCTCGATCCCCTCGCGTTCATACGCCTGCGTCAGCCCGAAATACGCCCAGCCGTTGCGTTTGAAATTCATGTACAGGTTGCGTCGGGTCGTCGCCGCCGATCGACGCGCGGAGCGTGTCGATCGCGCTGTCGTATCGGCGCGCGGCAGGCGAGGGATACGGCGAACTACCTGAGCGTCCATTCGGGCGCCACCGCGATTCCCGAAACGGTGGTGTTCGATCCCGTCACGCCGGCCAATGTGATGAACACGATCCAGACCTGATCGGCGTGTGCGTCGGATCGGCACCGGGCGCCTCGATGGCGCCCGATGCCGCACTCATCGAATCCGCGATCAATCACGGTGCTTCCTCGCCCATTGAACTCGAAACGAGGAGAAAACAGTCAGGATAACGAACTCGATCCACGGCATCCTTTTGTCTCTTTTCATCGACAGTGGATCTGCTTGAGCCGGCATCGGAAAACGTGAGGCTCCTCCACCCGCTCCAAATGAAAAACGCGGGTGGTGAACCACACCGGATGAACTACACCATCCGGCACGACTCGCCACCCGCGTTGAAGACTTTCCGGTCCTCTGCTTACTTGCTGTAGTCGTACACCCCGCGCCCGGTCTTGCGCCCGAGCCTTCCAGCCGTCACCATCTCGCGCAGCAGCGGGCACGCACGATACTTCGGATCGCCGAAGTCCTTCACGAACACGTCCATCACCGCGAGGCAGACGTCGAGGCCGACGAGGTCGGCCAGCGCGAGCGGCCCGATCGGGTGGTTCGCGCCGAGCTTCATCCCCGCGTCGATCTCCTCGGCCGACGCGATGCCTTCAGCCAGCACGAAGAACGCCTCGTTGATCATCGGCACGAGAATCCGGTTCACGACGAAGCCCGGCGAATTGCGCACGCCGATCGGCGACTTGTCGAAACGCTCGGTCAGCTCGCGCACCGCCGACGCGGTCGCGTCGCTCGTCTGCAGCCCGCGGATGATCTCGACGAGCGGCATCAGCGGCACCGGGTTGAAGAAGTGCATGCCGACGAAACGCGCCGGATCGGCGAGCGGCGCCGCGAGCGCGGTGATCGAGATCGACGACGTGTTGGTCGCGATGATCGCGTCGGGCCGTGCGACGGCCTCGATCTGCTTCAGGATGCGCCCCTTCAGCTCGACGTTCTCGGTCGCGGCTTCGATCACGATATCGGCCGACGCGAGCTTCGCGTAGTCGGTCGACGTCGTGATGCGCGCCAGCGCCGCGTCGCGTGTGGCTGCGTCGAGCTTGTCCTTCGACACGAGCCGCTCGAGGCTGCCCTTCAGCGTCGCGATGCCTTTCTCGAGCGCGGCGTCGCTGACGTCGATCATCACGACATTGAGTCCCGCAACGGCGGCGGTCTGCGCAATGCCGTTGCCCATGGTTCCGGCGCCCACGACGCCGACAATTTCGATGGCCATGTAGTTCCTGTGTGTTCGGGTGCTGAGCGTTCGATTATCAGATGTTCTCGAAGATCGCCGCAATCCCCTGGCCGCCGCCGATACACATCGTCACGAGCGCGTAACGCCCGCCGATGCGCTTCAGTTCGTACAGCGCCTTGACCGTGATCAGCGCACCGGTCGCGCCGATCGGGTGACCGAGCGAGATGCCCGAACCGTTCGGGTTGACCTTCGCCGGATCGAGGCCGAGCTCCTGCGTGACCGCGCATGCCTGGGCGGCGAACGCCTCGTTCGCCTCGATCACGTCGAGATCGCTGATCTTCAGGCCCGCGCGTTCGAGCGCCTTCTGCGTGGCCGGCACGGGGCCGATGCCCATGTACGCCGGATCGACACCCGCGTGCGCGTACGCGACGAGCCGGGCGAGCGGCTTCACGCCCTGCGCGCGTGCGGCGTCCGCGCTCATCATCAGCACGGCCGCGGCCGCGTCGTTGATGCCCGATGCGTTGCCGGCCGTCACCGTGCCGTTCTCCTTCTTGAACACCGGGCGCAGCTTCGTGAAATCGTCCGCGCTCGCGTCCTGACGCACGTGCTCGTCGGTGTCGAACGCGACCTCGCCCTTCTTCGTGCGGATCGAGATCGGCAGGATCTGGTCCTTGAAGCGCCCTTCCGCGATCGCGCGCGCCGCGCGACGATGCGATTCGAGCGCCAGCGCGTCCTGCGCGTCGCGCGAGATGCCGTACTTCTCCGCGACGTTCTCGGCGGTCACGCCCATGTGGATCGTCTGGAACGGGTCATGCAGCGCGCCGAGCATCATGTCGACGAGCTTGCCGTCGCCCATGCGCTGGCCAAAGCGCGCGGCCGGCACCGTGTACGGCGCGCGGCTCATGTTTTCCGAGCCGCCGCCGATCGCGACGTCGGCGTCGCCGAGCATGATCGTCTGCGCGGCCGACACGATCGCCTGCAGGCCCGAACCGCACAGGCGGTTCACGGTCAGCGCGGGCGTGTGCTGCGCGACGCCGCCGTCGATTGCTGCGACGCGTGCGAGATACATATCCTTCGGCTCGGTGTTCACGACGTGGCCGAACACGACATGCCCGACCGCATCGCCCGGCACGTTCGCACGCGACAGCACTTCGCGCACGACCTTCGCGCCGAGGTCGGTCGGCGAGAAATCCTTCAGGCTGCCGCCGAAATCACCGATCGCGGTACGGACACCGCTCACCACCACGACTTCTTTCGCTGCATTGCTCATCGTCTCACTCCGGTTCGTTCGCGCCCGCAGGCGCGGGGATGCATTGCGTTACATGTTCGGGTAATTCGGCCCGCCGCCGCCTTCCGGCGTGACCCACACGATGTTCTGCGTCGGGTCCTTGATGTCGCAGGTCTTGCAGTGCACGCAGTTCTGCGCGTTGATCACCAGCCGATCGCTGCCGTCGTCGTTCTTCACGAATTCATACACGGCTGCCGGGCAGAAACGCCCCTCCGGCCCCGCGTACGTGTGCAGGTTCACGTTCACCGGCACGTTCGCATTCTTCAGCGTCAGGTGCGCCGGCTGGTTTTCTTCATGGTTCGTGTTCGAGATGAATACCGACGACAACCGGTCGAACGTCAGCTTGCCGTCCGGCTTCGGGTACTCGATCGGCTCGCACTGCGATGCCGGCTTCAGCATCTCGTGGTCCGCATGCTTGTGATGCAGCGTCCACGGCACGTTGCCGCCCATCACCTTCTGCTCGAGCCCGACCATCAGCGTGCCCAGGTACAGCCCCTTGGCCATCCACTGCTTGAAGTTGCGCGCACGGTACAGCTCCGTGTACAGCCACGACTGCTTGAAGGCGTCCGGGTACGCGTTGAGTTCGTCCGACTGGCGGCCGGCCTGCACCGCGTCGAACGCGGCGTCGGCCGCCAGCATGCCGGTCTTGATCGCCGCGTGGCTACCCTTGATCCGCGATGCGTTCAGGAAGCCCGCGTCGTCGCCGATCAGCGCGCCGCCCGGGAACACCGTCTTCGGCAGCGACAGCAGCCCGCCCGCCGTAATCGCACGCGCGCCGTATGACACGCGCTTGCCGCCTTCGAGGAATGCGCGGATCGACGGGTGCGTCTTGTAGCGCTGGAATTCCTCGAACGGCGACAGGTACGGGTTCGTGTAGCCGAGGCCCACCACGAAGCCGACCACGACCTGGTTGTTGTCCATGTGATACAGGAACGAGCCGCCGTAGGTATCGGACTTCAGCGGCCAGCCGGCCGTGTGGATCACGAGGCCCGGCTTGTGCTTCGCGGGATCGATTTCCCACAGCTCCTTGATGCCGATCCCGTAAGCTTGCGGCTCGGCGTTCGCGTCGAGCTTGAACTTCGAGATCAGCTGGCGACCGAGGTGGCCGCGGCAGCCTTCGGCGAACAGCGTGTACTTCGCGTGCAACTCCATGCCGAGCTGGAAGTTCTCGGTCGGCTCGCCGTCCTTGCCCACGCCCATGTTGCCGGTGGCGACGCCTTTGACCGAGCCGTCGTCGTTGTACAGGATCTCGGCGGCCGGGAAGCCGGGGAAGATCTCGACGCCCAGCGCCTCGGCCTGTGCCCCGAGCCAGCGCGTGACGTTGCCCAGCGAAATCACGTAGTTGCCGTGGTTCTGGAAGTTGGCGGGCAGCGCCCAGTTCGGCGTCGTGACCGCGCTTTTCTCGGACAGGAACAGGAAGCGGTCTTCCGTCACCTCGACGTCGAGCGGCGCGCCGCGTTCCTTCCAGTCGGGGAACAGTTCGTTGATCGCGCGCGGATCCATCACCGCGCCCGACAGGATATGTGCGCCGATCTCGGAACCCTTCTCGAGCACGCACACGCCGATCTCGGTGCCTTTCTCGGCGGCCAGCTGCTTGAGCCGGATCGCCGCCGACAGCCCGGCGGGGCCGCCGCCGACGATCACGACGTCGTATTCCATCGATTCGCGCGGGCCGTACTGCGCGAGCAAGTCCTGTGTGGTCAAAATCCTGTCTCCTCCTGCGTCCCGACCGTCAATCGGTCAGAACTGGTCTTCCGTCAACGCGAGCACGCCTGCGTTGCCCTTCGTGCCGACGATCGACGCTTCGAGCCCGCCTGCCTGCACCAGCACGTGCTCCGCATAGAGCTGCGCGATCGCGATCTTCGCATCGAAGAACGCCGGGTCGCTCGAGCGGTTCGCCTGCGCCGCCACCAGCGCGCGGCCCATCTGCCACCCGCACAGCACCACGCCCGCCAGCTTCAGGTACGGCACGCTGCCCGCGAACACCGCGTTCGGGTCCTGCTTCACGTTCGCCACCACGTAATCCAGCACCGACGACAGCGCCTTCGCACCCTTCTCCAGCTGCGCCTTCATCGACGCGGCCGCCGCGCCGTCCAGCTTGTCCAGCGCCGCGACCGTCTCGCCGATCTCCGCGATCAGCGCCTTCGCCACCGCGCCGCCGTCGCGCATCGTCTTGCGGCCCACCAGGTCGTTCGCCTGGATCGCCGTCGTGCCTTCGTAGATCGCCAGGATCCGTGCATCGCGGTAATACTGCGCCGCGCCCGTCTCCTCGATGAAGCCCATCCCGCCGTGCACCTGCACGCCCAGGCTCGCCACGTCGTTCACCATCTCCGTGCTCCAGCCCTTCACCACCGGCACCAGATACTCGTAGATTGCCTGATGACGGCCACGCGTCGCCTCGTCCGAATGGCGGTGGGCAATGTCGCTGTGCGCGGCGGCCACGTAGGCCAGCGCCCGCGCGCCTTCGGTCAGCGCGCGCATCGTGCCGAGCATGCGGCGCACGTCCGGGTGATGGATGATCGTCACCGACTGCTTGGCCGACCCGTCCACCGGGCGGCTCTGCACACGTTCCTTCGCGAACTCCGCGGCCTTCTGGTACGCGCGGTCGGCCACGCCGATCCCCTGCATCCCGACGCCGAAGCGCGCCGCGTTCATCATGATGAACATGTATTCGAGGCCGCGGTTCTCCTCGCCGATCAGGTAGCCGATCGCGCCGCCGTTGTCGCCATATTGCAGCACCGCCGTCGGGCTCGCCTTGATCCCGAGCTTGTGCTCGATCGACACGCAGTGTACGTCGTTGCGCGCGCCCAGCGAGCCGTCGTCGTTGACCATGAACTTCGGCACGATGAACAGCGAGATGCCCTTCACGCCTTCCGGCGCATTCGGCGTGCGCGCCAGCACCAGGTGGACGATGTTGTCCGCCATGTCGTGCTCGCCCCACGTGATGAAGATCTTCGTGCCGAACACCTTGTACGTGCCGTCGCCCTGCGGCTCGGCGCGCGAGCGCACCAGCGCGAGGTCGGAGCCCGCCTGCGGCTCGGTCAGGTTCATCGTGCCGGTCCATTCGCCCGAGATCAGCTTCGGCACGTAGCGCTGCTTCTGCTCGTCGGTGCCGGCCGTCAGCAGCGCCTCGATCGCGCCGTCGGTCAGCAGCGGACACAGCGCGAACGACAGGTTCGCCGCGTTCAGCATCTCGATGCACGGCGTCGCGATCAGCTTCGGCAGCCCCTGGCCATCGTATTCGGACGGGTGCTGCAGCCCCTGCCAGCCGCCTTCGACGAACTGGCGGAACGCTTCGCCGAAGCCCGGCGTCGCGGTCACGACACCGTCCTTCCAGCTGCTCGGATTGCGGTCGCCTTCGACGTTCAGCGGCGCCAGCACCTCGCCGCAGAATTTCGCGGATTCGTCGAGCACGGCCTGCGCCGTGTCGTAACCGGCATCCTCGAAACCGGGCAACTGCGCGACGGCGTCGATGCCGGCCAGTTCCTTCAGCACGAACAGCATGTCCTTGACGGGGGCGTTATAGCTCATGGTCGATGTTCCAATCAGGCGGTGAATGAGGCGCGCTACGGGGCCGATACGGCAAAACCGGCCAGCTCCGGGCGGCGAGGTGACCCATCCTAATGCCGGGCGAGCCGGTTTCCATTGTCATATTCGGCCCACCTGGTGACAAAACCGGCCACGGGATGTGGGGGCGGGGGCGGAAGCTGACGGCTGGATGCGGGTTTGGCTGGAGTCGGGTTTGGGCGGGAGCGGCGAGCAAGCGACTGGGCGGCCGGTGTGATCCGGTGGGCGGATTCGGATTCGGGTGGCGGGTGGCGAGCGACTGGTGGCGAGCGACTGGCGGCGGGCGGCGGGCGGCGGGCGGCGGGCGACTGGCGACTGGCGGTGGGCGGTGGGCGGTGGGCGGCTGGTGGCTGGTGGCTGGTGGCTGGTGGCTGGTGGCTGGTGGCTGGTGGCTGGTGGCTGGTGGCTGGTGGCTGGCGGCTGGTGGCTGGCGGTGAGCGGTAAGCCGTGGGCGGTGAGTACCGTTCGCTGTCGGACGATTCCGCCGCGAAACGGGATACGGCGTTCCCGGTAACGGTCGTACCGTGCTCGGATCGGTCCAGGATTCCTAAAGCGGATCAACCGTAATCGAGTGTAATTGATCGTTCAGCACGCCCAGCCTACTTTCATGCGTGGGCAAGCCGCTTCGCGCATGACTCGCCCCGAGCCGTCACGAAGATCGGGATGAACGTTGTCGATGCCGAAATCGCGCAGGACGGATTCCGGCCATACCACCCGGGTTTTCGGTTTATCAACTCACATCAGGAGAAGGATTATGTCGAACGTGAAACTCGGCGAAATTCGCCGGTTTGCGGAAACTGCGAACGATTGGAAACGCGTGGAGGTCGAGTCCATCCAGGTGGGCTATTGGGAGAGCTCGAGCAGCTTTCCTTTCATGCTCAATAACGAGGGCGGAAATTCGTTCGAAGTCGACGCCTCGAACACGGCCTTGCTGATCCAGATCGGGAACGCGCTTACGGCACTTGGCCAGAAGCGGAAGGTCGTGGCCTATCTGGGAGACCTCAGCCACGGCGGCACCCTCAAAGTGATCTATACCGATTGATTCGCGATTGGGGCCGCCGCGTTGCTTGCGCCAGAACCTCGCGCAAGCGACGCGGCAGCCTCACGACTGCCTGTTCGCATCAAGATTATTTCGAATTCCAAACTACTCCCCCACTCATCGGGATGCTGGATCGAAGCGGTCTCGTCCGATGCATGAGATGGACGACTCCCCCTTTACGGTCGTCAACGGCCATTTCAAAAACCCTTGGCCCGATTCGATCTGTTCACCCAACCCACCTACTTCATCGCAACAAGCGGCCCGACAAACTGCTCGAAATGCGGCAGCCAGATCGGAATCGCCTCCTTGACCGCGAACATCCCGTGGCCGTTCTTGCCGAACGGCGGCTCGACGATCATTTCGCCGTGCCCGCCGGCCGCCTGAAACGCGGCAAACCACGTCGCCACGACTTCCGGCGCGAAATACTTGTCGTTCTGCACGTAATGCCAAAGCACCGGCACGCGCGTCGTGCCCGCGAAATGCCCGATCGTGGCGGCCATCTGCTGCGGATCGCACGGCATGCCGGGATGCGTCGTGGGATTCCCGCCGCGCCCGCCCGAGAAGTTCACCACCGCGACCACGCCCGGCGGCGCGTAGCTTGCCGCCGCCAGCGACGCGAAGCCGCCCGCCGATTGCCCGACCAGCACGATGCGGCTTCGATCCACCTGCGGCAACGTCTGCGCATACCGCACGGCCGCGAGCACATCGCGGGCGGCCTGCTGGCCGGCAGTGAGGTAATCGGGATGCCGGCACGAACCCGCATCCTCTTCGTCGACACCGCCCGTCGCACCGTACCCGCGGCGGATCGGAACGATGACCGCGAAACCGTGCTGCACGAACGTCCGGATCTGCGGCAACGCGCGGTAGCGGCCCACCTTCGGCCGTGCGCGCGGATCGGGCGGGCTGCCATGGCTCAGCACGATCAGCGGAAAGGGCCCAGGGCCGTCCGGCATATAGGTGGTGGCGACGATGTCGCGTGTGCGCCCCCCTTCGTCGACCGGGATCTTGACGACGGTTTCATGCAGTTCGGGGGCAATGGCAGTGTCTTCGACTGCCGTCGCCGCGCAACCGGCGACGGAAGCGATCAACGCACCCGGGATAAGCACCCGGCACAGTTGGATAACGATCCGGTTTCGACGAACGACGATGCTCATGGGCGATCTCTCCACGAATCCAGGGATGACGGGCGAGGCTGTGGCGATGCGTGCTGCGAAGGCGACAGTGTATCCGGGCGGCATCGCGGCCGGGCCAGCGCATGCGCACTGGCCGTACAGGCCGTACAGGCCGCACTGGTCGCACTGGCCGCACTAGCCGCACTGGTCGCACTGGTCGCACACGCCGCACTGGTCGCACACGCCGCACTGGTCGCACACGCCGCACTGGCCGCACTGGCCGCACACGCCGCACCGACTGCACCGACTGCACCGACTGCACCGACTGCACCGACTGCACCGACTGCACCGGCATCATGATCGTCCCCCTCCCTCACCACCGGTAACTGACATCCCCCGTCACCGTCAGCCGCGTGCCGTAGAAACACCCTCCCGCCGAAAAACACGACGAGACATAAGTCCGGTCGAACAGGTTGTTCACGTGCGCCGCGACGCGCCACCCCTTCCACGCGGGCCGTTCGACACCCAGGTCATACGACAGCCCGAGATCGAAGAGCACGACCGCCGGCACATCGAACGTATTGACGTTGTCGCCCGCGCTGCGCCCGACGTAGCGCACGCCGCCGCCCACCCTCAGCCCGCGCAGCCCGGGCCGCTCGACCGCATAGTCCAGCCACAGCGACGCAAGATGTCGCGGCACTGCCGCCACGCGCTTGCCGACGACGGTCGGATCCGTATCGGCCTGCACCGTCGTGTCGAGATACGTGTACGCGGCGATCACGTCCAGTTGCTTCCAGACGCGCGCACGCCCTTCCAGCTCGATCCCGCGCGAGCGCACCTCGCCCGTCTGCACGCTGAAGAACGGATGCTCGGGATCGGCGGTCAGCACGTTGCGCTGTCGAATGTCGAACGCGGCGATCGACGCGTTTTGCAACCGGTCCGGCGACTGGTAGCGCAGCCCGAACTCGAACTGCTTCGCCTTCGTCGGCGTGAACGGCTGGCCGTCGAAGCGCGTGCCGAGCGCCGGCTCGAACGACGTCGAATAGCTCAGGTATGGCGCGAAGCCGCTGTCGAACAGATAGACCGCCCCCGCCCGCCCGGTGAACGCACGCGTGCTCTGCCGCACGCTCGCGGATCGCAGCAGGTCGTCGGTCGTCGTGCGCGACCATTCCTCGCGCCCGCCGAGCGTGAAGACCCAGCGATCCCAGCGCACCTGGTCCTGCAGGTAGACGCCGATCCGGTCGGGGGTCTGGCGCGTCTGCTGCGCAATCGGCGGCGCCGTGAATGGCTGCCCGTAATCGGGCGCACGCGTGTCGAGCGGCGGCGCCGCACCGAAGCCCGACCCGACGAGGTTCGCCACCGCATGCTCGTACGACAGCCCGGCCAGCACCGTATGCTCGACGGGCCCCGTCATCACGCGCATCTCCGCCTGGTTGTCGAGCGCGAGATGGTTCACGTGCTCGCGCGACCACGACAGCGAACGGTTCAGCACGCCCGGCGCCACGTAGGGCGCGACGAAGTTGACGGCCGCGCCCGCGAAGTCGACATCGAGATGCGTATAGCGCACGTTCTGCCGGACTTTCCACGTCGAATCGAAACGATGCTCGAACGCGTAGCCGATCATCGCCTGCGTGCGGTCGTACGTGTCGAAACCGGGCAGCCCCGGAAAGAAGTGCGTCGGAATCCGCCGGCCCGCGTCCGGCCACAGCGTGCCGAGGGCCGGCAGCCAGCCCGCGAAGTTGTTGTGCGGATCGCGCTGGAACGAACCCAGCAGCGTGAAACTCGTATTGGCGTTCGGCTGCCACGTCAGCGACGGCGCGACGACGATCCGCTGCTGCCGCGAATAATCGATCTGCTCGTCCGCGCGGCGCGCGAGGCCGTCGATCCGGTAGCGCCACGTGCCGTCCTGCGTCACGGGCCCGCTGAAATCGAACGCCAGCTGCGCGCGATCGCGGTTGCCGGTCTGCACGGCGAGCAGGTGCTGCGCGTCGCGCGTCGGCCGCTTGCTGACCATGTCGACGATGCCGCCGGGGCTCGCCTGCCCGTACAGCACCGACGCCGGGCCGCGCAACACGTCGATACGTTCGAGCGTCCACGGATCGACGACGCTCGCGGCCCAGTTCACGCCTTTCGGCAGCGGCAGGCCGTCGAGCATCTGCGGATTGATCGCCGCCGCCGCGAAGCCGCCGAAGCCGCGCAGGAACACGCTCTCGAGCACGCCGCCGGGGCGCGAGTCCGCGTACGCGCCCGGCGTGTAGCGCAGGCTGTCGCCGACGCTGTGCACGTCCTGCCGGTCCATCTGCTCGCGCGTGACGACCGACAGGCCCTGCGGCACCTCGACGATCGCCGTGTCGGTCTTGGTGCCCGCGCGCGACACGTCGGCCGCGATACCTTGCACGGGGCCGACGCCCGTCTCGCGCCGCCCGTCGACGACGATCGGCGCGAGCAGCGGCGCATCCGCGGGCTCGCCCGCCTCGGGCGCATCCTGCGCCGCAGCCGCCGCGGCGATCGGCATCGCGGCCGCACAGGTCAGTGCGGCCGCCCAGCCCGGCGCGCGCCGCAACGCCGCGCGCGGCAACGGAAATCCAGGCCGCGCACGGCGGCCGGTGTGTGATCGATTCATGTCGGGTTATCCGGAAAGCGGAAACGGACGTCGGCGAATACACCGCGCCCGCGAGTAGGGAGACGGGCCGCTCATGCAACGGCGACCTCGACTGAACAGCGAATGGGAATCATTTACGCCGACGCGTCGCGGGTAAATGCCGGTGGACGCAATCGACGAATGTGCGGCACGCATCGATCGGCCGCAGTTTTATTCGTCTGACATTAACAAAATGTCACGTTTGAATATCGTTATCCTGAACGACCAAATGAATGATCGGATGATAGGATAGTGACACCCTCTAGTTTCAAGCGACACACGTAATGTCAAGCCTGCCCCCGGCCACACGACACTCGCTCGTCGATTCGGCGATCGAGATCCTGAAATCCAATATCACTTCCGGCATCTGGCGCGTCGGTCAACGCATTCCGACCGAGCTCGATCTCGCGAAGCAGCTCGAGGTCGGACGCAACACGGTGCGCGAGGCGGTTCGCACACTCGCGTATTCCGGCGTGCTCGAAGTGCGCCAGGGCGACGGCACCTATGTGCGCCGCAACGTCGATCCGGCCGAAACGATGCGCAACGTCGATCGTGCCGCGCGCAGTGACCACCTCGAACTGCAGTGCATGCTCGAAACGGAATGCGCGCGCTACGCGGCGCGCCGGCGCACCGACGAGGATCTCGCGACGCTGCGCAAGCTGCTGAAGGCACGCGGCGAGCGCGAAGCGGCGCGCGACGTGAAGAAGTTCGTCGAGCGCGACCGCGCGTTTCACATCGCCGTGGCCGCGGCCTCGCACAATCACGCGCTCGAAGCGCTGTATCGCTACTTCTCGGGCTCGATCCTCGCGAACGTGGAAGACATCCTCGTCGAACTCGACGAGGCCGAGATTCCCGAGCCGGACATGCGAGCGCACCAGGCGGTGCTCGACGCGATCGAACAGCGCGACGAGAACAAGGCAGTGCGCGCGACGCTCGCGATCCTCAAGCCGCAAATGACCTGGCTCGAGACCCGCGAGACGCCCGCCGCCTGACGCGCCCGGTACGCTACGCCGCGACGGCCTCGATCACGTCGATCTGCCCGTCCGGCGCGGAGCGGATCCCCGCAGGTCGCCAGCCGGCGGCGGCGAGCAGCGCGTCGTATTCATCCCGCGTGCGCTCGCGGCCGCTGCCCCAGCACATCATGTGGATGTCGTAGAGCTTCGAGAAATGCGCGACGCCCGGCGCCGGCACGACCCGTTCGATCACGAACACGCGCGCGCCGTCCCGGGCGCTTTCGCGCGCCCGCTTGAGGATCGCCACACACTCGTCGTCGTTCCAGTCGTGCAGGATCAGCTTCAGCAGGTAGACATCGGCCGCCGGCACCGCGTCGAACATGTTGCCGCCCGCCTTGCTGCAGCGCGCGCTCACGCCCATCCGTTGCGCCCAGCCGTCCGCGTCGCCGTCGATCACCTCCGGCAGGTCGAACACGACGCCGGTCAGCGCGCCGAACCGCCGGAGCAGGCTGCACAGCATGTGCCCCTGGCCGCCGCCGATGTCGCACGCGTGCGTGCCCGGCGCGAACGCGACGTCGCGCAGCGCATCGACCACTTGCTCCGACTGCACGGTCGAGAAGCTCGACATCGCGCGCTTGAAATCGCTCCGGTAACGTTCGTGATCCTTCGCATAGTCGAACGCCATCGCGCCGAACTCGCGGACGAAGCCGTTCTGCTGCCCCTCGCGCACCATGTCGGGCAGGTGCGCCCAGATCGCGTAGTGCTCGGGGCCTTCCTGCAGCAGCACGAAATCGCGCAACGTACTCGGGGCGTCCGCATGCAGCAGCGCGCCCGACGCGGTGGCCCGGAAGCCGCGGTGCGTGTCCTCGTCGAGCAGGCCGAGCGACGCGAGCGCACGCAGCAGCCGGTACAGCAGCGGCTCGTCGACATCGAGCTTCGCCGCGAGCGCGGCCGACGATACCGGCACGTCCGTCGTGACCGCATCGAACACGCCGAGTCGCGTGCCCGCATACAGGATCCGGCTGCGCCACCGCCCGAACAGCGTATCCAGCACCTGTTTTGCCGCATTTTCCATAAAGCACTCCTGAACAGGGTTCGACCGCGCCGGCGCGTAACGCACCGGGCGATCGCATCGTCAATGAAGCAGGCGGATCACTGCTCGTGCAGGAATTCCCGGATCGGGTAGCCGACGTGGCGCTGCGCATCGAGCGTATAGCCGAGGATGCGGTCGCCGCGCTTGAGCTCCGTGATGTTGTGCACGCTGCCTTTCGGCCCGAGCACACGCACGTGCCAGTCGTCCTGCGCAATGATGTTGATCGCGCGATTGGCGGCATTCTTCGCCTCGATCAGCAGCAGCGGCCGCGTCTCGACCTTCGCGCGCCCGACCACGACGCGGCGCGCCTTGCCCTGCACGTTGACCGCGAGGATCTCCGCGCCCGATTCGAGTTCGGCGAGATAGCGGGTACGGTTGTCCGGCGCGACGACGTACGAATGGAGCGCGGCCGCGTTCACGCGGAACGGGCGCGTCGGCATGTACGGCAGCGGGTGCGTCTCGCTGCTGATGAGGATCATGCCGGTCGAATACGAACCGACGAGGATGCCCTCGTCCTGCTCGAAGCGCGAGCACGTATCGACGCACACGCGTTCGCCCGGCCCGAGGTGCGTGAGCCCGATGATCTCGATTTCCTCGAGTTCCAGATCCTCGACCGTGTCGCTGCAGATCGACACGAGCTGCGTGGCCTGCCCGACCTGCGTCGGCGTGAGCAGCACGCCCTCGGGGCCGCGCTGCAGCACGTTCAGCGTCACCTCCGCATCTTCCAGGTCGGCGACGACGGTGATCAGCTCGCCGGTCGCGCGATCGGCGGCTGCCAGCAGGATCTCGAGCGGGATCTTGCTCGGGTCCTGCAGGAATTCGACGAGCAGCCACGGCGTGGACACCGACAGCTCGCACGCGCGCGTGAGCGTCGCCTCGCCCGTCACCTCGATGAACACACCGAGCTCGACACCGTCCGGTACCGCGAAATCGACCGGCAGGCCATCCTTCACGAGGACGATCTGCACCTGCTCGAGCAGCGCGGCGTCGGCCGGCTGCCGATCGACGACCGCGACCTTGCACGCGCTCGGCGGCAACCGCCCGGCCTGCTCCGCATCCTTCACGACGAATGCGGACACGCCGACATGCAGCGCCTCCTCGGTGATCTCGTCCGCGAGCTCGCCGATGTTGCGCAGGTCAATCCAGGAAAGCTTCTTCAAGGCCAATCTCCTTCGAAGGGGATAACGCAGGTTGAATGACAGATTGAAACTAGCGGTTGACGGAGACGACCGAACGCGACGCGGCGGCCCTCATCCGGCAATCCACCCAGCCGGCGCCCGGTTCGTAGCCGGCAAGCCGGACGCCGGGCGCGACATCGGCGAGACCGACGGCCGCGCCGCCGTCGGTCCGGAACCGCACCGCGCGGTCGCCGCGCAGCACGACGCGTGTGCTCGCGCCGGATGCGCTGCGCGTGTGCAGCGCGACGAGCGGCGCGGATTCGATCCGCACGCGGCCGACCACGATCGCGCGCGTGTCGCCCGCCGCGCCGACCGTCAGGATCCGCTCGCCCGAACGCAGCAGCGAAAGCTGGCGCGCGCGGTCGCCGCCGCAGAACACGAACGAATCGGCCGCGCCCGCGTCGATGCCGAACACGAGCGGCCGGCCCGGCGGGTGCGCGGCGCCGGCCGCGACGACGAGCAGCATGCTGGTCGCGCTCGCGCCGGCCAGCACGCACTCTTCGCCGTCAAGCTGCGAGCAGCCGTCGATCACCGCATGCAGCCCGACGCCGAGCGGCTCGACGCGCTGCACCTCGAACGCTTTCAGCTTCAGCGGCTCGCGCGGGCGCAGCTCGCCGCACGCGGCCAGCACATTGCGCCACGCGGCCGCATCGCGCGGGGCGAACGCGATGTCGACCGGCGACTGCGCATGCTTGCGCGCGAGGTAGGCCGCGCCGTGCGGATCGGCCAGCGAAACGACGATGCGGCACGCGGCATCGCGGACATCCGCGAGCAGCCGCTCGAGCGGCATCGTGGTCGCGAGCGCGTAGTCGAGCAGGACGAGCGCGTGCCGCGCGATCGCGGTGCGCGCGGCATCGAAATCGGCCGCGCCGTCGATCCTCACGCGAACGCCTGCGAGCGGCGCATGCGCGTCGTCAACCAGCGTCGCGACGCCCGCCGCCGACACGGCCAGTTGCGCCGCCGCGCCGGCCGCGCACGTGTCGCGATCAGCCTCGGCCACCACGACGCGGCACGCGCCGGCCCTTGCTGCGTCGGCCGCGACGGCGCCTGCCTGCGCGCCGAGCGCGCGCAGGTCGATCCACGGATAGCGATGCATGGAAACCCTCGATGATCGAAAAAATGCCGGGCACGACGGCCCGGCGCACCGGATCAGGCGGCCAGGTGCGCGGCGCGCCGCTCGACGCCGTGCACGGCGTCCGACAGGCGGCGGATCAGCGGTGCGGCCTTCGGCGCGGCGAACACGTTGCGGCCGGCCGCGATGCCGAGCGCGCCCGCGTTCATCACGCGCGACGTGAACGCGACGAACTCGTCTTCCGGCAGCTTCGCGCCGCCCGCGACCAGCACCGGCAGCGACGAGCCGGCGATGATGTCGGCCATGCTCGCGGCGTCGCCGCTGTACGGCAGCTTGACGATGTCGGCGCCGAGATCCGCCGCGACGTTCGCCGCATGGGCGATCAGTTCGGTCTGCGGACGATCGCCGAGGCCCGGGCCGCGCGGATAGATCATCGCGAGCAGCGGCAGCGACCAGCGCGCACACTCGGTCGCGATGCGGCTCAGGTCGAGCAGCTGCTGGGATTCCGTCTTCGAGCCGAGATTCACGTGCACGCTGACCGCGTCCGCGCCGCTCGCCAGCGCGTCCTCGACGCTCGCGAACAGCGTCTTCGCGTTCGCATCCTCCGCGTAGCGCGTGCAGCCGTTCAGGTGCACGACGAGCGCGAGATCGCTCAGCACGTCGGGCGCCAGGAAGCGCGCGCGGCCCCGATGCACGACGATCGCGTCGCCGCCGTGCGCGGCGATGTCGCCGACCAGTTGCCGCAACTGCTGCGGATGGGCGATCGGCCCGTCCGCGAGCGAATGGTCGAGCGGCACCATCAAACACTTGCCCGACGCGGCGCGTACCACTCGCCGCATCCTGAGCGCCTTGCCAGATACCGATAGAAGAGAGTTCATCCGTGATTCCTCGCCAGAAATGGAGAGGCCGGCCCGTTCACTTCAGCCTGCCCTCGGGGTGCCCGCTTGCGGGCGGAACTGGAGCAACAACCGAGCAACGCTTGCAGCAAATCTTGCGACGTGTAAGACTTGCATAGACCCAATCATCCTATGATTGGATCATCCTTGCAAGTACATTGCGAGCGATCCTGTTTCCCGACCAGGGGACGCATTCGTCGCGGCATCGCTTCCCCTTTGCAGACAACGGCAGTACATCAACCTGTGAGGTGTCTATGAAGTTCGGCGTGTCCTTTCTGCCCGATACCGGCCCGGCCGACCGCCCGGCGGCCGACTATTACGCGCAGGCGCTGAAGCTCAGCGCGCTGTCCGAGCGACTCGGCTACACGTACGTGAAGATGACCGAGCACTACCTGAAGCCGTACGGCGGCTACAGCCCGTCGCCGCTGATGTTCCTCGCGGCCGTGGCCGCGCAGACGAAATCAATCCGCCTGATGACGGGCGGCATCCAGGCGTCGTTCCATCATCCGATCCAGCTCGCGGCCGAGGCCGCGCAGCTCGACGCGATCTCGAACGGGCGGCTCGAACTGGGCTTCGCGCGTGCCTTCCTGCCGTACGAATTCGATGCGTTCGGCATCGATCTCGATTCGAGCAAGACGCGCTTCCAGCAAACGATCGACGCGACGGTGCGGCTCCTCGCCGAGGAATCGGCCAGCGAGGACACCCCGTTCTTCCGCTATCGCGACGCGCAATCGCTGCCGCGCCCGACGCAGCAGCCGCGCCCGCCGGTCTGGGTCGCGGCGCTGCTCACGCCGTCCAGCTTCGAGTGGATCGGCGAACGCGGCTTCAACCTGCTGATGGCCGCGCCGCCGCGCAAGGCCGCGCTCGCGAAGACGCAGGAGATGGTGGCGCTGTATCGGGAAACCTTCGAGCGCCATCACGGCCACACCGGCCGCAAGCCGCAGGTCGCGATCAGCATCCCGCTGATGATCGGCACATCGGACGCGCACGCGCTGGCGCTCGCGGAGCCGCGCCTGCGCCATCACTGGCGCCAGTTCGCGGAAGCGGCGAAGTCGTGGGAGCAGGTGCAGTCATCGGCCTACCAGGGCTACAACGAAGCGATGAAGAACAAGATGGGCGGCATGGACACGGCCGACCTCGACGCGACCGCCGTGCTCGGCACGCCCGACACCGTGCGCCAGCGCATTCGCGCGCTCGAGGCCGATCTCGGTCTCGACGCGATCCTGTGGCACATCGACTACGGCGCGCAGCCGTACGAGCTGATGAGCAACAACCTGGAGGTATTCGCCCGCGACGTGCTGCCGGGACTATGACGCCATGCCGATTCCTTCCGGATCCACAGCGAACCCGCCCATGACACCGTCCCTGTCACTCGACACGATCGTCGTCGGCGCCGGCATCGGCGGCCTGGCCGCCGCGCTCGCGCTGCGGCGCGCCGGCCATCGGGTCACCGTCCTCGAGCAGAGCCGGGCGTTTCGGGAAGTCGGCGCCGGGCTGCAGGTCGTGCCGAACGCCACGCGCGCGCTGCGTGCGCTCGGCGTGCTCGACCGGCAGCGGCTGGCCGCCGTCGCCCCGACCGCGACGATCCGCCGCCGCTGGCAGGACGGCAGCCTGCTCGGTTCTTTCCCGCTCGGCGACGATGTCGAAGCCGCCTTCAACGCGCCGTACTGGAACGCGCATCGCGCCGACCTGCATGCCGCGCTGCTCGACGCCGTGCGCGACCCGTACACGGCCGGCCCGCCCGTCACCGTACTCGGCGGCATCGCGGTGCGCGGCCTCGACGCGTGCGGGCCGAGCGGCGCGACGCTCGTCGACGCGGCGGGCACGCGCTGGCGCGCGGATCTCGTCGTCGCCGCCGACGGCATTCATTCGACGCTGCGCCACGCGCTGCTCGGCGACGACGCGCCGCACTACAGCGGCGACGACGCGTATCGCGCGCTGATCGACGCCGATGCAATCGACCCGCGCTCGCCCGTGTTCGAGATCGTCAAAGAACCGCAGGTGACGATCTGGCTCGGGCCCGGTCGGCACGCGATCCATTACTGGGTGCGCGACCGCCGGCTGCTGAACCTCGTCGTGATCGTGCCAGGCGACGGCAGCACGCGCGAATCGTGGAGCAGCAAGGGGGACCGCGCAACGCTCGAAGCCGAGCTCGACGGCTGGGATCCGCGCCTGGTCGGGCTGATCCGCTGCGCGTCGGACCTGAGCCGCTGGTCGCTGCACGACCGCCAGCCGCTCACGCGCTGGGTGTGGGACAGCGTGTGCCTGCTCGGCGACGCGTGCCACCCGATGCTGCCGTACCAGTCGCAAGGCGCCGCGCAGGCGCTCGAGGACGCGGTCGTGCTCGGCCGGTGCGTGACCGGGCTCGCGTCGAAGGAAGCGCTCGGCGCCGCGCTGGTCGAGTACCAGCGCCTGCGGATCGACCGCAGCGCGCGGATCCAGCTTGCCTCGGCCGGCAACGGCGGCGTGTTCCACCTGCCCGACGGCCCCGAGCAGGAGGCGCGCGACGCCGAGCTCAAGTCGCGCCGCGCCGACTTCAAGTCCTACCACTGGACCTGGGCCAACGCGTACCAGCTTTGACGCCCGCCCCAGTGCCGTGCGGTGCGACCCGCGCGGCACCGGGGCCCCTCGCGACAGGATTGCATCATGACGAACACCGTGGACATTGCGAAGCAACTGAAACAGGCGATGCGTGGCGTGGCCGCCACCGTCACGATCGTCACGACCGGCGGCGGCGGCGACGGCGCCACTGCCGCACCGTGCGCGCTGACCGCCAGCTCGTTCACGTCGGTCGCGCTCGATCCGCCGACCGTGCTGGTGTGCATCAACCGCGGCGCCAGCATTCACGCGTCGATCACCGGCCGCCGGCGCTTCTGCGTGAACGCGCTGCGAAGCTGCCACGTGCCGCTCGCGCTTGCGTGCAGCACGACGGGCTCCGATGCGCGCTTCGCGCACGACGCGTGGCGCACCGACGCGGCGACCGGCCTGCCCTATCTCGAGAACGCGCAGACGTCCTTCTTCTGCGACACGCTCGAACAGGTCGAGGTCGGCTCGCATTCGATTCTGGTCGGCCGGGTCACGCGCGTCGCGATGTCCGACGACGTGAACCCGCTGATGTACGTGAACGGCGCGTTCGCCGCCGTCCGCTCGCTGCCGCTCGATGCCGGCACGGGGCGCTAGCGCGTGTTCCCGCAAACAACAGCCATGCGGACGTGCCTTACCGCCCGTCCCCCGAGAGGACTTCCTTGGCACGCGTGCAGCGAGCAAGAAGCGCCGTTTGGCCGAGTCCAGCACCCCGAAGGAAGTGCCCTTGGAAGACAAGCGACGCACGACGCCGCAATGCGGGCGGAAAGGCACCTTCCCCTGCTTTGAGCATTCATTCGTGAGGCTGCCCCGTGATTGGCGGAAACACGCCCTTACCCACCGATGCGTGCGTCACGCGTGATGCCGCGCGCAATCATTGCGTGCGCTGCAGTCACGCTGCGCGCGCGTATCCCGCACTACCATTGCGCCGCATGCACGCGATGAAACGGAGAAGCCGATGGCACCCGACCTGAACCTGCTGATTTCGCTCGACGCGCTGCTCGAAGAGGGCAGCGTCGTCGGCGCCGCACGCCGCATGAACCTCAGCCCGCCCGCGATGAGCCGCACGCTCGCGCGCATCCGCGAAACGGTCGGCGACCCGATCTTCGTGCAGGCCGGCCGCAAGATGGTGCCGACGCCGCGCGCGCTCGAACTGCGCGGCGTCGTCCGCGAGACCGTGGAGCGTGCATCGCAGTTGCTCGCGCCGTCCGCGGAAATCGATCTCGGCACGCTCGACAAGCAGTTCAACGTGCGTGCGAACGACATCTTCGTCGGCCTGCACAGCAGCCGGCTGCTCGAGGAGATGGCGCGCGGGATGCCGCGCGCGATGCTGCGCTTCATGCCCGAGGAAGACGACATCGACGACGATGCATTGCGCAGCGGCCGCATCGACCTGTTCATCAGCGCGTCGCGCCGCCTGGGGCCGGAGATTCGTGTCCAACCGCTGTTCACGACGACCTTCGTCGGCCTCGCGCGCCACGACCACCCGATCTTCGACGACGACATCACGCCCGAGCGCTTCGCGCGCTGGCCGCATATCGGCGTCTCGCGGCGCGGCAAGTCGGCGGGGCCGATCGACGACGCGCTCGCCGCGCGCGGGCTCGCGCGCCACGTGCTGCTCGTCGTGCCGACGCCGTATGCGGCGATCTTCGCGCTGCAGGCGTCGGACCTGATCCTGCCGCTGCCCGAGCATCTCGCGCGCGGCGCAGTGCAGGCCGGGCTCGGCGTGCGCGCGTTCGAACTGCCGGTGCCGCTCGAAACCGTGCTGATCACGCAGGCGTGGCATCCGCGCTTCCAGAGCGACCCCGCGCACCAGTGGCTGCGGCGGGTCGTGCGCGGGCTGTGCACCGGCCAGCCGGCGCTGCATCCGGCGCACGCATGACGCATGCATCGCACGCACTCGTCGAGTGCAAAGACGTCACTGTTCCGCATGCATGGCTCGACCGTAGACTGGCTTCGTCCTTTCTCATGGAGCGAGCGCAGTGCATGACGCAGCAGATCAGACGCGCGCCGTCGCGGCGCCGCCCCGCCGCCTGAATCGCGCGGCCGCGGCGCTGATCGCGCGCATCGACATCTTCACGCCGCGCGGCGCGTATGTCGCGCGCTCGGTCATTGCCGCCGCGCTCGCGCTCGGCGTCGCGTACCTGCTCGAACTGGAAACCCCGTACTCGGCGGCATCGACGGTGCTGCTCGTGATCAATCCCGTCCAGGGCGCGGTGATCGGCAAGGGCGTGTGGCGCGTGGTCGGCACGATCGCGGGGATGGTCGTCGCGTTCGTGCTGATGGGCTGCTTCGCGCAGCAGCCGCTGCTGTTCATCCTCGGCTTCGCGTTCTGGCTCGGCGTCTGCGTCGCGGGCATGACGCTGCTGCGGCACTTTCGCGCGTCGGGCACCGTGGTGGCCGGCTACACGATCGGCCTCGCGACCTACGGCGCGATGCAGCATCCCGAGCTGACTTTCGAGCACGTGATCGGGCGCGGCTCGACGGTCGCGATCGGCGTGCTGTGCCTGAGCCTCGTGTCGATGCTGCTCGGCACGCGCGACGTGCACGCGAAGCTCGACGCGCTGGTGACACGTGTCACGGCCGACGTCGCGCGGGTCATCGCCGCGCAACGCAACGGCCTCGCGGCGGCCCCCGCCGACGACAAGCGGCACGCGCTGTTCGCCGGCATCTACGGCATCGACGATCTGCTCGCGCTCGGCAAGGCCGAATCGGAAGATCTCGCGCAACGCGCGGCCGCCGTGCGGCACGGGATGGCGTCGCTGTTCGGCGCGCTCGCGGGCGGCATGCCGCCGCTGCCGGCCGACAGTCCCGGCGCGCGCGCGGTCGCGTCGCTGCAGCCGGGTCTCGCGGCAGCGTGGCAGGCCGCCGCCGACGCATTGGGCAACGGCCCCGGCGGCGCGGCGCACGCGCTCGTCCTGCTAGCCGATGCGCGCGAACGCTTGCGCGACGCGCTCGATGGCATCGCGCTGGGTCATCCGCGCGACGACGCGGCGCTGCTGATCGCCGGCGAACGGCTGATCGAACAGATCGATGACTACCGCGCGGCGCTGGACGGGCTCGTCGAATTGCAGCGCCCGCGGCCGGGCTACCGGCCCGCACGGGTGCGCTTTCACCGCGACACGGGCGCGGCCCTGCGCAA
Source organism: Burkholderia sp. D-99 (assembly GCF_011605345.1). Taxonomy (GTDB): domain Bacteria; phylum Pseudomonadota; class Gammaproteobacteria; order Burkholderiales; family Burkholderiaceae; genus Burkholderia. Next base: position 282,532 of record NZ_JAAOXM010000005.1, on the reverse strand, counting down.
CGGCGTGCGCGCTGCGTGCGCGATCACGATCTCGGGCGCGTTCTGGCTCGCGACGGGCTGGAACCAGGGCGACATGATGCTGCTCGTCGTCGCGCCGTACTGCGCGCTGCTCGCGACCGCCGGCAACCCGGCCGCCGGCGCGCAGGCGTTCATCAAGGGCACCGTGCTCGCCGTGCCGGCCGCGTTCGTGTGCGCGTTCGGCATCCTGCCGCGCATCGAGGGCTTTCCGCTGCTCGTCGTCGCGCTTGCGCTGTTCTGGATGCCCGGCATCTACGCGACGAGCGTGCCGAAGACCGCGCTCGCGGGGCTCGCCTATCTCGTCGCGTTCAACACGCTGACCGGCGCGACCAATCCGTTCCGCCCCGACTTCGCGCTGTTTCTCAACCAGTCGGTCGCGTGGGTGCTCGCCACGTTCCTCACGCTGCTCACGTTCCGGTTGATCCTGCCGCGCAACCTGGCCGTCGACGCCACGCGGCTGCGCCGCACGATCCGCGACGACACGCTCGCGCTCGTGGCCGGCAGGCGCGTCACGGCGGCGGGCTGGCAGCAGCGCCAGCAGCACCGCATCGCGCAGCTCGGCGCGCTGCTCGCGGGCCAGCCGGCCGCGATGACACAGGCCAGCATCGAGGCGCTCGCGGCGCTGCATGTCGGCAAGGAGCTGCTGCGGATCCGCCGCGGCGCCGCGCGCGACGGTTTGCCCGACGCCGCGCGGCGGTACGTGCGCGCCGGGCTCGCGGGTCTCGCGCGGCATGCAGCCGCCCCGCCGCGCGCAGCCCGGCATGCACGGCGCGCCGCGCACGCCCTCGCCGGCCTCGCCACCGCACAGCCGGGCAACACCGACCTGAAGTGGCTGATGGCCGCGTTCGCCGACGTCTACGTTTTGCTGCACACGTACGCCGCCTATTTCACCGCCGTTCCGGAGCGCGCCCGCGATGCTCAGTGAATTCGCGCTGGCCGGTATCTACCTGCCGCCCTTTTTCGTCTATGCGTGCGCAACCGTGCCGCTCTACATGGCCGTGCGCGCACTGCTCGCCCGGCTCGGCGTGCTGCGCCGCGTGTGGCATCCGGCGCTGTTCGAGTTCGCGATTTCGCTGGTGCTGGTCGCCACGCTCATCCTCTATTTCTAGCCTCCCGTCGGAACGTATCGCGTCATGTCGCTCAAACCCCTCACCCGCTCCCTGCTGACGCTCGCCACGGTGGCCGTCGCGATCGTGCTGGTCGCCGCGCTCTGGCATGCGTACGTCCTCGCGCCGTGGACGCGCGACGCGCGCGTGAGCGCGCACGTCGTGCGGATCGCGCCCGAAGTGTCGGGCACCGTCGTCGAAGTCGCAGTGGTCGACAACCAGCGCGTCGCGAAAGGCGACGTGCTGTACCGGATCGATCCGCAGCGCTTCGCGCTGGCGGTGGAGCAGGCCGAAGCGCAGGTTGCCGCGACCGCCGAGTCGATGCGCCAGAAGCGCGACGAAGCGCAGCGGCGAACCGGCCTCGACGATCTCGTGCCGCGCGAGGACATCCAGCGCTCGAGCCGCGCGGTGGCGATCGCGCAGGCCGAGCACCGCAAGGCGCTGGCCGCGCTCGACGTCGCGAAACTCGACCTCGAACGCACGACGCTACGCTCGCCGGTCGACGGCTACGTGACGCAGCTGCGTCTGCGTCACGGCGACTATGCGGTCGAGGGCAAGCCCGGCATCTCGGTACTCGACGCGCACAGCTTCTGGATCACCGGCTATTTCGAGGAAACCAAGCTGCGCCGCATCGCGACGGGTGCGCCCGCAACGATCCGGCTGATGGGCTTCGATCCGCTGCTGAGCGGGCACGTGACGAGCATCGGTCGCGGCATCGCGGACGAAAACGGCACGCTCGACGAACTCGGCCTGCCGGCCGTCAACCCGACCTTCAGCTGGGTGCGGCTCGCGCAGCGCATTCCGGTGCGCATCGAGATCGACCGGGTGCCGGCCGGCGTGCTGCTGGCGGCCGGCATGACGTGCAGCGTCGAAGTCGGCGAACGCGGGCGCGAGCGCACGCCGCGCGGCCGGCTCGCGTCGTGGCTGCACGCGTGGATGTGATGGAGGCGACGATGCGATGCCCGTTCCCTCCGCTGCGCGCGACGTGCTGCGTGCGCGCCTTCGTCGTGGCCTGCGCGTGCGCGCTGGCCGCGTGCACGACGGTCGGCCCCGATTACGTGGCGCCGCAACCCGCGCACCCGCCCGGCTGGATCGCGCCGCGCGACACGGTGACGACCGCCCCCGCGCAGTTGCAGGACTGGTGGCGCGCGTTCGGCGATGCGCAGCTCGATGCGCTGGTCGAGCAGGCGATCGCGCACAACCAGGATCTCGCGATCGCGCGCCAGCGCTTGCTGCAGGCGCGCGCCGAACGTGACCAGATCGCGAGCCGCCTCGGCCCGACCGTCAGCGCCGGTGGCAATGCCGATGCACTGCGCTCGTCGCGGGCGCTCGACTGGCCGCCCGGGATCGGGCAGTCGCGCACCTACCGGCTCGGCTTCGATGCGTCGTGGGAACTCGACCTGTTCGGCGGCACGCGACGCGCGGTCGAATCGGCCGATGCGCAGATCGATGCGTTCGACGACGATCGCCACGCGATCCTCGTGAGCCTGCTGGCCGAGCTCGCGTCGGATTACGCGGCGCTGCGCGCGACCCAGGAGCGGCTGCGCATCGCGACGGACAACGTCGCGAGCCTCGACGCCACGCGACGGCTGACCGAGCGTTCGAACCGGCGCGGCCTCGGCACGTCGTTCGCGGTTGCGCAGGCGCGTGCCGAGCTGCAGCTCGCGCAGGCGACGTTGCCGCCACTGCAGCGGGACGTCGCGCGGCTCGCCCACGCGATCGGCGTGCTCGTCGGCGGCTTTCCGGAAACGCTGCGCGACGCGCTGAGCGCGCCCGGCGCGACACTGCCTGTCGCCCCCGCGCTGCCCGTCACGCTGCCATCGGACGTGATTCGCGAGCGCCCCGACATTCGCGCGGCCGAACGGCGGCTTGCCGCCGCGACCGCGCAGATCGGCGTCGCGCGCGCCGAGCAGTTCCCGCATTTCGCAATTCCGCTGAGCCTCGGCACGACGGCGAGCCTCGTGCAGGACCTGTTCACGGGTGCGAGCGTCGCCTGGTCGGTCGCGCTCGACGGCACGCAGACGCTGTACGACGGCGGCCGCGCGAAAGCCGGCGTCGACGCCGCGCGCGCGGCCGCCGAGGCCGCACGGCTCGCCTACGAGCAGCGCATCCGCAGCGCGTTTCGCGATGTCGAGGACGCGCTGGTCGCGATCAGCGCGGCACGCGACGGGCAGGCCATGCTCGCCGCGGCGGTCGACAGCAGCCAGGATGCGCAGTCGCGCGCGACGCGGCTGTACCGCAACGGCCTCGGCGAATACCTGTCGGTGCTCACCGCGCAGCGCGCGACGTACCGCGCACGCGATGCGCTCGCACTCAGCCGGCTCGCCCAGGTGCAAGGTGCGATCGCGCTCTACAAGTCGCTCGGCGTCGGCTGGCGCGACGCGCCGCCGGTCGCGCAGGCCGGCGCAGCGCCAGCGAACGCGCATTGAATGCCGCCTCACGGCCACCCGACGCTTCGGCGTCGCTCATCCACCGGAGAACCCTCGATGCCCGCTCTCAATCCGAATGATTTCGCGTTACACGACATCCAGCTCTTTCCGGTCTGCGTGTTTCGCCCCGAACACGCGACACCGGGCTACGCGCCCCGCTGGGAAGGCGAGATCGACACGCTGATGCGCCACGGCGAGCCGTTCGTGATCGTCTACGTCGAGCTCGATACCGACGAGAGCCACGACGACCGCAAGCATCGCGCGGTCTGGCTCAAGCAGAACAAGGAAGCGCTGGGCGCCGTCTGCAAGGCGCTCGTCAGCGTCGAATCCGATCCCGACCGGCGAGCGGAAGTGGCCGCGCAAGGAGAGATCGCCGTCAAGGCATTCGGGATTCCGCATCATGCGGTGGCGTCGCTCGGGCAGGCCGTCTCGCTCGCCGCGCGGCTCACGCGGCAGCACTCGGGCAATGACGCGCGGCAGGCCGGACAACAGGCATGACGGGGCCGGCACGCCAGGCCACGTTGAATTCGCCACCGACGCGAGGGCCGGCATGCGCTATCCAAGCCTGACGATCACGGGCTCGCACACGCTTGCGTCCTGTCCGTCGCGGCTTCCCGATCCAGGCGAGATCCTGTTGTGGCGACTGCGCGGCGAATGGCAGCTCGTCAGCAGCGAGCGAGGCCATCTCTACCTGTCGAGGACGGAGCTGCGGCGTGCCAGGACGCATCCGAATCGCGCGCACGGCCGCCGCTTCGCGATCGGCCGGTCGGCGCTGCGCGCGATCCTGGGGACGCTGGCCGGCCGCGCGGCGGACGAGTTGACGCTGATCGAGCGCGAGGCCGACCATATCGCGATCGCGGGCTGCGACGTGCTGGACGGGCTCGACATCGTGGTCGGCCATGCCGGCATCTGGATCGTGATCGCGATCGCCCGCGGCCCGATCGGGCTGGGCATTGCGCAGACCGGCACAACCGCCGATCCGGCATCGCGCGACCAGCTTCGGCTGGACAGCATTTCGAATGCGTGCGGGAGCGGACACGGTGCCACGCTCGCGTCGCTGGCGCCACTCGCGGGGCCATTCCGCGAGGTCGATACGCCGCATGCCGGCAACTGGCGCCTGCTCGATATCCCGCTGTCAGGCCTGGCCTGCGCGGCAACCATTGCCGCTCGCCAGATGGACCGGATCCATGCGGTCGGCTGGCGCGGCGAGCGGAAAGACTGGCTGGCCGATCGGGATCGCTACCTGCGGGCGGCGACGTTGCGCGCCGGCGCCGCCTGCGTCGCGGCCGGGTAGACCGGATTCGGGGCCCACCCGTTGCATGCCTGGGCGATTCGCGCGTTCGGAATCGTTCATGGGAGCCGTCCATGGGAGCGCGCGAAGGAAGCCGGTTATGGGGGCTCCCGGTGTCGACTTCGATCCGTTACCCGGCAACCGCCACACCCGCTTTCACGTGCCGGCCGGCACGGCGCAGCAACTGCAGGCCGAACCACAGCATCCACAACGGCAGCAGCAGGACGACGACGATCTCGCTCGCACCCGTCACGGCTTCGAACTCCGGAAAGAATCCGGACACGAAAATGACCGCGAAGAACCACCCGGTGATCTTCAGCAGGAACGACCCGTGCCATCCGGCCTTTTTCAACAGATTGGCGGCGATCGGAGCCCAGAAGAACACCAGCGGCCCTTCGGCCCACCACAGCCCGCTTTGCGTACCGTTGGCGACGGTCGCCCACGCTGCCGCCGCCGCGGCCCTCGTTACGCCGTCTCCACCCGCATACATCTGCGCCAGCGGATTGAGCACCGACAACTGCAGTGCCGCGCCGGTGATGCCGAGCACCGCATACGCGCCGATCGCGAACGCGATCATGTAGCCGAGCGCACCGAGTTCATCCTTGAAGCTATGCAGGAAGTACCCGCCGATCACGAGCACCGCGAGATAGAACCCGAACACGTCGGCCAGCATCGACAGGCGAAACAGGTCGCGCGTGTCGGACGGCAGGCTCAGCATCGTCGCGCCGTGCAGCAACATGCCGGTATCCGTGCCGGCCACCATCGACACCAGCCCCACGTTCGCGTACGCCAGCAGGCCGCCGACGATCGCGCTCCATGCGGTGAAACGCATGACCTTGTATGAATCGTTCCTCATTCTCTTTCTCCGCACTCCATGCCCGGTTCCCGCATGGAGAACCATTCGATTGACGTTGACAGGCCCGATCGCGCGACGCCGCAAACCGGGTCGCCCGATCAGTAGTTCATATTAATAATGATAGGTCGCAATGACAAACATAAAAGCAGCGCAGCACACGAGGGAATGCCCTCACGGCTGCTTCATTCAGGTCGACGCGTGACGCATTGCACGTACGTCATGCCACTGCGTTCCCCTGAGCGGCGGCGGCTGCCGCCGCCTCTTCCCTTTCCTGCAGTTCCCGCCACATGATCTTTCCCGACCCGGATTTCGGCAGCGACTCGACGAATTCGACGATGCGCGGAACCTTGTAGGAGGCCATATGATCGCGTGACCAGGCAACCACGTCGTCGGGCGTGACACCGTCGGGATACGCCGGATCCAGCACGACGAATGCCTTCACGGTCTCGCCGCGATGCGCGCTGCGCGTGCCGATCACGCACACTTCCTTGATCGCCGGATGGCGGTACATCATCGTCTCGACTTCGGCCGGCCACACCTTGTAGCCCGACGCGTTGATCATCCGCTTCAGCCGGTCGGCCATGAAGAAGTAGCCGTCCGCGTCGACGCGGCCGAGATCGCCGGTGCGCAAAAAGCGCTTGCCGTCGATCTCGACGAACGCCTGCTGCGTCGCATCCGGATTGCGCCAGTACCCTTGCATCAGTTGCGGCGCATGCGTGACGATCTCGCCTACCTCCCCTTGCGGCACGGGCTGGAACGTGACCGGATCGACGATCCGCGCATCGACGTCGAACACTGGAATGCCGAGGCACTGCGCCTTGGGGCGCGCCGGCGGATTGATGTGCGTCGCGGCGATCGTTTCCGACATCCCGTAGCCTTCGACATAGTCGAGCCCGACCGTTTCCCTGAGTTTCCGGGCAATCGCGTCCGGCATCGCCGCGCCGCCGCCGCGCACCGAGCGCAGGCTCGACAGGTCGTATTCGTGCAGGTTCGGGTTCGACAGGAAATCCACCATCATCGTCGAGATCGACTGCCACACGGATACGCGGTTGCGGCCGATCGCGCGGCCCGCGGCATCGCGATCCCAGCGCGGCAGCACGACCACCGTCGACCCGCGGTACAGCGGGCCGTTCAGGCCGCCCTGCATGCCGGTGACATGAAACAGCGGCAGTACCGCCAGGTGGATCGCGTCCTCGGGGTCGTCGAACCAGTCGACGAAGCCGGCCCCCGTGCACATGACGCTTCGATGCGTGTGCACGCAGCCTTTCGGCCTGCCCGTCGTGCCGGACGTGTAGGGCATCAGGCAGATGTCGTCGGGGCCCGCCGTCAGTTCGCCCGGCGCCAGCTTCGCGGCGAGCGCATCGTGCCAGTGCACCACGCCGGGCCCGTCGACGTGGCGCGGCGCGGCCACGAAATCGGGCAACGGAACGGCCGGAGGTTGCGCCACGTAGTCGCCATACGTCGCCACAACGACGTTCGCGAGGCCACCCGCGCCGCCCACGAGCGGCGCGATGCGCGGATACAGGTCCTGCGCGACGAACACCGTGCTCGCGCCGCTGTCCTCGATGTAATGCTCCAGCTCGTCGGTCATGTTCATCGGATTGACCGGAACGACCACCGCGTTCGCACGCAGGATGCCGTAGTACGCAATCATCCATTGCGGGCTGTTCTGCATGTACAGCAGCACGCGGTCGCCCGCCTTCACCGCGCAACGTTGCTGCAGGAAGCCCGCCACGTGCTCGGCTTCGCGCTGGAAACGCGCGAACGAGACCGGCGTGTCGTAGAACAGGATGAACGGCTTGTCGGGATGGCGCGTGGCCGCGGCCTCCACGTGACGGAACAGGTTGGTCGCGGGCGGCACCTGATGCGTGGCCAGGTGCGCGGGCCAGAATGGCGATCGGATGGCAGACATGGTTCGGCAACTCTTCGTCAAAACTGCGGGTGATAAATCGCATCGGCGGGACCGGTCGTCCCGACGCTGCATGCACGCATTCGTTTGGCCGGGTGAACGTCCGACGCTGACGGCCATCGGACTGTCACCCTATCGGCCGGTCTCGATGCCCGACGTCGTGTACCGGTGTGTTTCCGCCGCCGTCGCGCCCGCCGCGGATGCCACCCGGCTAACGCCGCGCATCATGTCGACCGCCTTCTCCGCGATCATGATGGTGGGCGCATTGGTGTTGCCGCCGATCAGTGTCGGCATCACCGATGCATCGACGATGCGCAGCCCGTCGAGGCCATGCACGCGCAACTGCGGATCGACCACGGCCATCGCGTCCTGCCCCATGCGGCAGGTGCCGACCGGGTGATAGACGGTATCCGTGCGCTTGCGCAGCACGGCGCGGATCTCGTCGTCGCTGTGCACGTCGCGCGTGAACATGTCCCGCGTGATCCACTCCGCGAGCGCAGGCGCGTTCATGAGGCCGCGCGTGATCTTGAAGCCCGCCACCATGTCCTCCAGGTCGCGCGGATCGTCGAGGAACGCGGGATCGATCAGCGGCGCGTCGGCCGGGTCGCGGCTGAGCAGCGTGACCGAGCCGCGGCTGCGCGGGCGCAGCAGGCACACGTGGCACGACAGCCCGTGGCCCAGGTGCATGCGCCGCGCGTGGTCGTCGACCAGCGCCACCAGGAAATGCAGCTGGATGTCGGGCGCGTCGAGGCCGGGTTGCGTCTTCAGGAACGCACCGCCTTCGGCGAAATTCGACGTCAGCATGCCGCGCCGCTCACGGCGAAAGCGCATGATCTCGCGCAGCATCCGCGCGCTGCCGCCCACCGAGATGCCCATCGTATCGAGGCTGCGCGTGCGGTAACTGAAGATGAAGTCGGGGTGATCCTGCAGGTTGCGGCCCACGCCGGGCAGATGGTGCAGCGTCTCGATGCCAAACCGCGCGAGCTCGCCATTCGGGCCGATACCGGACAGCATCAGCAGTTGCGGCGTCTGCAGCGCGCCCGCTGCCAGCACCACCTCGCGCCGGGCGCGGAAGGTCTTCAACGTGCCTTTCTGCAGCACTTCCACGCCCACCGCGCGCTTGCCCTCGAACAGGATGCGCCGGACCTGCGCGTGCGTTTCGACGGCGAGATTGGCGCGTTTGCCGAGGTGGGGGAACAGATAGCCCTTCGCCGCGCTCCACCGTTCGCCCTGCTTCTGCGTGACCTGGTAGATGCCGACGCCTTCCTGCTGCGCGCCGTTGAAATCGTCCGTCAGCGGCAGGCCGGCCTGGCGGGCCGCCGCCAGGAAGCGCGCCTGGAACGGATTGTCGGAACGCAGGTCGCTGACCCACAGCGGGCCGTCCTGGCCGTGCCACGCGTCGTCGATGCGCTCGTTATGCTCGCTCAGGCGAAAGTACGGCAGCACTTCGTCGTACGACCAGCCGGGATTGCCGAGCGCGGCCCACGTGTCGTAGTCGCTGCGGTGGCCACGAATGTAGACCATCGCGTTGATCGCGGACGAGCCGCCCAGCGCCTTGCCGCGCGGCTGATAGCCGACACGCCCGCCAAGCCCGCGCTGCGGCACCGTATCGAACGCCCAGTTGTTGAGGTGGGTCGGCAGCATCGCGACGGTGCCCGCCGGGATGTTGATCGCCATGTCGTTGCCGCCGCCGCCCGCCTCCAGCAGGCAGACAGTGGTGTCCGGGTCTTCGGTCAGGCGCCCTGCTACCACGCTGCCGCCCGAGCCGCCGCCCACGACGATGTAGTCGAACTGATGATTCATGGCATTTCTCTCGATACAGGATTCGGAAGTCACGCGATTCGCGACAGCGTGCGCAGCAGCAAATCGAAGACGCGTCCGTACGGAGGATGGAACAGCACGGCGCCGTTCCAGCGGGCCTGGTGAAACACCGGCTTCAGTTTGCTGAAGGTGTCGAAGCCCCATCGCCCGTGATAGGCGCCCATGCCGCTCTGCCCGACGCCGCCGAACGGCTGGTTCTCCTGTACCAGGTGCCACAGGCAGTCGTTGATCGTGACGCCGCCGGACACCGTCTCGCGCAGCACGCGATCGCGGCGCGACGCGTCTTCGCCGAACCAGTACAACGCCAGCGGACGCGCGCGGCCCTGAATCCAGGCCAGCGCATCGTCCAGATTCGCGTATTCGACGATCGGCAGGACGGGGCCGAAGATCTCTTCGTTCATCAGCCGCGTGTCGGCCGGTGCGCCAACCACGATCGTGGGCGCGAGCTTGCGCGACGACATGACAAACGATTCGCCGGCCGGGTTGACTTCGAGGATGCGCGCGCCCGCGCGACGCGCTTCATCGACCATGTCGGCGAGGCGCGCGCGGTGGCGTTCGCTGATGATGGCCGTGTAGTCGGGATTGGCGGCCAGCGTCGGATACAGGCGCGCGACGGCGCGCGCCAGTTGCGACGCGACGCTGTCGGCCGTGCCGGTGGGCACGAGCAGGTAATCGGGCGCGACGCAGGTCTGGCCCGCGTTCAGCAGCTTGCCGAACGCGATGCGCTGCGCGGCCACCGCGACGTTGCACGACGCATCGAGGATGGCCGGCGATTTGCCGCCGAGCTCGAGCGTCACGGGCGTCAGGTTGGCCGCGGCCGCCTGTGCGACGACACGCCCCACCTGGGTCGAACCGGTGAAGAACAGGTGATCGAACGGCAGGCTCGCAAACGCCTTGCCGAGTTCGACGTCGCCCGCTACGACGTCCAGTTCGTCCGGTGCAAAGGTCTCGCGCGCCATCGACGCGAGCAGGTCGGACAGCGCGGGCGTGAGCTCGGACGGCTTGATCAGGACGCGATTGCCGGCGGCAAGCGCCGCGAGTGCCGGCCCGAGCGAAAGCTGCAGCGGGTAATTCCACGGCGAGATGATGCCCGTCACGCCCAGCGGTTGCGGCATGAGCCGGTTGTGGCCGGGACGGAAATGCAGCGCGGTCGATACGCGGCGCGCCCGCATCCAGTGCTTCAGGTGCCGGCGCGCATGCCGGATGCCGGCGCGCACGACGAACACCTCCGCAAGCCGCGTCTCGTGAGCGGAGCGGCCCTGAAAATCGGTGTCGATGGCGCGCACGATGTCGTGCTCGTGCGCATCGAGCCACGCGGCCAGCCGTTCGAGGCGCGCCAGCCGGGTGGCCAGCGTCGGGTTCGGCTCCAGCGCGAAGGCGCGGCGCTGGCGCTCGAAGCGGGCCGCAAGGTCGGTCGGGTAGCCTTGATGCATGGTGTCTCCTCCTGTTTGTCGATCGTGCGATCGCGTCGCATCACGACAAGCGTCTTGCAAGGTGTTCCTGGTTTTCACGCTGCCTTGGGGCAGTTCTCTTGGCGGCGATTGCGCGAGCGCCGCGCCACGCCGTCTCCCCCGGTCCGCGTGCCGCGGGCGAACCGGCTCACGCAATGTGCCTGCCGGCGCGCGCGGGTTCCGCGGCAGCGCACGTCGCACGGCGCCGGATATGGCCGTCGATCAGGCTCGTCAGCAGCGGCACGACGCCATCGGGAATGTCATGCCCCATGCCCCGCACCATGACCATGTCGGCTCCCGGGATGGCGGCAGCGGTCGCGACACCTCCGCTGGGCGCGACCAGCAGGTCTCGATCGCCGTGTACGACCAGCGTCGGCGCCTGGATTCGCCGGATTTCATCGGTTCGATCTCCTGAATTGATGATCGCGCCGATCTGGCGGGTCGTGCTCTCGTGGTCGCGCGCCTGCTGGCCGCGGTCCCATGCCTGCGCCGCGTACGCGCGCCGTGCGGCGTCGTCCGCGGGATATGCCTGCGTGCCGATGTGGGCCATGATGCGGCTGTACTGCTCCACCGCCGCATCGCGCGTGCGCGGCGGCGGTGCGGTCAGCATCATCATGCTCGACATGGCCGGCTGGCCGACCTTGCGCGCACCGGTCGTGGAGATGATGGAGGTGAGCGACAGCACGCGTTGCGGATGACGCGCGGCGAGCACCTGGCCGATCATGCCGCCCATCGACATGCCGACGACGTGCGCGCGCGCCACCTGCAGGTTGTCGAGCAAGCCGATCGTGTCCTGCGCCATGTCTTCCAGGTCGTAGCCGTCCTTGACTGGCCGGCGCAGGAATTGCCGGAGCACGCTCGGCCCCGGCCGCGGAATGCGGGACGAGCGCCCGACATCGCGATTGTCGAACACGATCACGCGATAGCCGCATTGAATCAGCGCGCCGATCAGCGCAGGCGGCCAGAAGGTCAGCTGGAGCGTCATGCCCGCGATCAGCAGCAACGGCTCGCCGTCGTCGGGCCCGTAGGTGCGATAGCAGAGGCGCACCCCGCTCGGCAGGTCGCAGAACGCGTCCTGGATCTGTTCCATGGCGTGGATCGTCATGATCAGGCTCCGACGGCCCGGCGGGCCTCGACGCGATCCGTGCCGCCTGCTGCCGGCGCGTGCCGGAAACGCAGGTTAGGATCTTCGACCGGGCCATGCCGCAATATCTTGACGTCGACGTGATAGTCCATCGACATGACCCACGGCGTGCCCGGGCCCTGTCGCGGCAGGCCGCCGATCGCACGCTGGACGTAGCCGGCACCGAAATCGAGCAGCGGTCGCGTCGGCATGTCGGCGGCCGGCAATTCGGGCATGCAGACCGCGTAGCCGCCGCGCTCCATATGCGTCAGCAAACGACAGAAGTGTTCGGCCAGCAGCCCGACCTTCATCGTCCACGACGAATTCGTATAGCCGATCGAGAACCCGAAGTTCGGCACGCCGCTGAGCATCATGCCCTTGAAAGCCACCTTGCTGTGGAGATCGACCGGCTCGCCGTCGACCACCAGCTTGATCCCGCCGAAGAATCTGACGCTGAGCCCGGTCGCCGTGACGATGATATCGGCGGGCAAGGTCTGCCCGGATTCCAGCACGATGCCCGTTTCCGTGAAGGTCTTGATACGGTCCGTCACGACCGATGCACGGCCATCGCGAAGCGACTTGAAGAGATCGCCGTCCGGCACCGCGCACAGGCGCTGGTCCCACGGGTTGTACGGCGGGTTGAAGTGGACGTCGACCGGATAATCCTTCGGCAACTGGCGCTTGTTCAGGTAGCGGATCAGGCGCCGTGCTGCCTGCGGACGCGACCGGCAGAAGCGCCAGATGAAGCGGGAAATCGCGACATTCTTCCGACGCACGATCGCATAGGCCCACTTGTGCGGCATGATCTTGCGCAGCGTATTGGCGATGATGTCTTCCGACGGCAGGCTCACCACGTAGGTCGGCGTGCGCTGCAGCATCGTGACGTGCCCGGCCTTGCCGGCCATGGCCGGCAACAGCGTGACGGCAGTCGCGCCACTGCCGATCACCACCACGCGCTTGCCGCTGTAGTCGAGATCTTCCGGCCAGTGCTGCGGGTGAACCACCGGGCCGCCGAAGTTCTCGATCCCGTCGAGCTTCGGCGTGTAGCCTTCGTCATGGCGATAGAACCCTGCGGCGCTGAAGAACCACTTGGCCAGGATCGTCTTGCGTTCGCCGGTATCGAGGCGCTCGACTTCGACGCTCCACAGCGCCTGCGCACTCGACCAGCTTGCCTGGATCACCTTGTGATTCATGCGGATGTGACGATCGATCCCGTATTCGGTCGCCGTCTCTCTCAGGTACGCAAGGATCGAATCCGCACCGGCGATCGCCTTCTTGTCGGCCCAAGGCTTGAAACCGTAGCCGTAGGTGTGCATGTCCGAGTCGGAGCGGATGCCCGGATAACGGAACAGGTCCCACGTGCCGCCGGTCGCGGCACGCGCTTCCAGAATGAGGTACGTCGTGCCGGGACGGTCCGTCTCGAGTTGACGGGCAACGCCGATCCCGGAAAGGCCGGCGCCTACGATGAGCACATCCACATGCTCGGTGGACGGAAGAGGGTGTACGGTCACGGCGTGTCTCCAGATTGCGTCGAAATGCGCGATGTGACGTTATTGTTATCAACCGAATTGCGCCGAACAAGGTGTCGAACGCACAGTACGCGACTACAATTGGTGCAACTTGCACCTCTTCACCTGCGTGTTGCCCGCCATGTCCCAGAATCTTCCTCCCGTTACCCCGCCGCCATGGCCGATGCCGTCACTCCGCATCCGGGAATTGATGCGCCAGGGTGCCGAAATCGCGCTGAATGTGCAGACGGAATGGCTGCAGGAACTGGACAAGGAGAACGTGGCGACCAGCCCGACGATGAGCGACCCCGTGCTCGCGGCGGCCGTGCGGCGGATCAACCGCAACGGGCTGATTCACTGGGCAACCTCCAACCTCGAAAACCCTTGCGCGCCGGTATCCCGCTTTCTGTCCGCCGACATGCTGAGCAGTGCGCAGGAACTGGTGCGGCGCGGCCTGACCGACCTTGTGTTCGTCGCGGCCCGTTCGTCACAGAGCGTCCTGTGGCAACGCTGGATGGAGCTCGCGTTCGCGTTGACCCAGGACCCGGAAGAACTGCGCGAGTTCCTGGCCGTGTCGTCACGTTCGATCGCGACTTTCATCGACACCAACATGGTGGGCATGGCGGAGTTCATGCGCGCCGAACGCGAAGCGCGACTGCGCGGCACGCACGCCGACCGTCGCGAACTGGTCACGCAGATCGTCGAAGGCACGGCCATCGGCGCGCAGGAGGCCAGCCGGCGTCTCGGCTATACGCTGGAGCAGCGCCATCATGCCGCGATCGTCTGGAGCGAGGAAGCCGATATCGAACTGGGGCTGCTGGAGCGGGCGGCCGATGCACTGGCCCAATGCTCGGGCACGCGCAATGCACTGGTCGTCGTCGCGAACACGGCGACGCTGTGGGTCTGGACGTATCACGACGGCAAACCGCTCGACATGTCCTGGTTGCAGCGCGCGATCAACCCGCTGCCCGGCGTGCACATGGCCGTCGCGACCGCCGGCAGCGGCATGGAAGGATTCCGGCACGGTCATCTGGACGCACTGGCGACGCAGCGGCTGCTCGGCCGGCTGCATGCCGGCGTCGGCGTGGTGCATGCGGACAGCATGAGCCTGATCGCGCTGATGACGAACCATATGGAGTCCGTACAACAGTTCGTCACCAATACGCTGGGCGAACTGGCCACCGCCGACAAGTCGCTGCGCGCTGCGCTGCGCGCGTTTCTCGCGGAAGGCTGCAGCGTGACCGACGCGGCCGAGAAAACCCATGTTCACCGCAACACGCTGCTGCGCCGTCTCGAGCGCGCCGAGTCGCTGCTGCCCCGCCCGCTCGCGCAGCAGCGCCTGCACGTCGCGGCCGCGCTGGAGGTGCTGTACTGGATCGCCAGCGATCCGGATTGATTGCGGCGAATGCGGTGGGGCCGCTCACCTGCAGATGACGTGTGCAGCGGCGGTTGACGTGCAACGGAAAGCGACGGCCCGCTGCTCGGCGCTCGGCATCGACATCGCGCTGTCGGAACTGCCGTGGAGTGCGTTGTCGCTAGCCGCGTGGCTGCTCTTTCCGGCACTGGACGCAAAGAACGCGTCCGCGCTGGCCGGATGGCAACCAAGGGCCCGACGCCGACGGCCCGACATGCGGAGCAGCACGCCGGCGCGTACCCCACGGGTTCGTTGCGCGGCTACGCACTGTCACCGCAGGGCGTTGCCTCAAGGTCGCGTTCCGTAGATGAGACGACGGGCCGTCTCCATGAACATCACATCGAGCCTCTGCGTAAATCGCGCTGACCCGGTTTGCATCGTCAGGCCATCAGCAGTCGCAATCAACAGCGTGGCAACGTGCAGGCTGTCGGCCGCGTCGAACGCCGGATTGACGGTGCGCAACAGCTTCGCGATCTCGCGCGTCAGTGTGTCGTACCATCCGTCGAACAGTTTGAGGCATTCGGGATCGATGGCGGCGAACGACAGGAAATGCCTGAACAACGCGCCGTATTGCGCATCTTTCGCATCGCTCAACGAGCGTGCCAGCACGCGTTCGAGTACGTCGTCGGGAGAGGCATCGCTGTCGAGCATGCGCGTCAGCTCGCCCAGGTACGCATCGATGGCCGGCTCGATCACGGCCCGCAGCACGGCCAGCCGGGTCGGGAAGTAGTACTGCAGATTGCTCACGCTGATACCGGCGCCGGCGGCGACCGCGCGCTGCGAGAAGGTCAGCGGGCCACCTTTCAGCAGCAGTTCCCGCGCGACGTGAACGATCGTGTTGCGCGTGCGCAGGCCCTGGGCCCGCATGCCGTCGAGATTGCTGCCTGACGACGCGGCACTCGTCGCGCGCCGCCTTCTGCCACCGTGGTGCGCTTTGGGTTCGGTCATCGTGTCCGGTTCGTCGTGATGGTGTTGGATGGCGCTATCCGCGATTCGCGTGGCGGTTCACGCGCTCGTCGAGCAGGTTCGCGATGCCCAGCACTGCCTTGATCGCACACCAGCGCAGCGGCTCCGGCGGCATCGACGGCGTGCGGTGCGTGAGCGCGGCGAGCAGCGGCGACTCCGCGCCGTGGATCCGGTCTGCCAGCACCTGCCCGATCAGCGACTGCGTGCCGACGCCGTGCCCCGAGCATCCGGCCGTGTAGAACACGTTGCCATGCGTGCCGGTCGCGCCGACCACCGGCAGCGCATCGCTGGCAACCGAGATATAGCCGCTCCAGCATGCACGCACCGGCAGGTTGCCCAGTTGCGGGAAACGCGCGTGCAGCGTCGCCAGCAGCGCGCGATAGGCCGCGTCGTCCGGTACGTTCGGCGTCCGCGAACCATAGACGTAATCCAGCCGCTTGGTCGTCACCAACAGCGTATTGCGCGCGGTGAGCCGGTGGCTCTCCATCGTCATGTGCGGTGTCACGATTCCCTCGCGATTCGGCCAGCCCAGTATCGCCAGTTGCGCATCGGAAAGCGGTTCGGTTTCGAGCGCCGACACGCGCAGCGGCATCACCTTGTTGCCAAGCAAGCCGAGTTGCGGCGTATACGCATTGGTGGCAAGCACCATGACCGGCGCGCTTGCGCTGCCGCGCGCCGTCCGGGCCCGTACGGTCTTGCCCGGGTCGAAGTCGAGCAGCGCGGTGTTCTCGTAGAGCCTCACGCCTGCCGCGAGCGCGGCGCGCCGCAAGCCCGTCACATACTTGCCGGGATCGAGCGTGCCGCCGCCGGGCAGGTGGCAACCGAACAGGAACGCCGGCGGAATGCCGCGCGCGCGCAGCGCCGCGCCATCGAGAAACCGGGCAGGAGAACCGAGCGCAATGCCCATCTCCATGTTCTCGCGCAGGCGCTTCTCCTGCGACGGATGCACGCCCGCGCGAATGATCCCTGTCGCGCGAAAGTCGCAGTCGATCCCGTACTCGACGAGCTTGCGCTCGACGTAGGCAACGCCTTCGTCGTAGAAGCCGACGATCCGTTTCGCCTGCTCGCGCCCCACGCGCTTCACGAACAGTTCGTACTCGAGCCCCTGCCCGCCCGCGAGATAGCCGGCATTGCGGCCGCTCGCGCCGAAGCCCGCGAACTCTCGTTCGATCACGACGACGCTGGCGCCGCGCGCAGTCAGTTCGAGCGCAGTGGACAGGCCCGCGAAGCCGCCGCCGACGACGACCACATCCGCGCGAACGTCGCCTTCGAGCTGCGGCTGCATGTCGTCCGGCCGCTCGATCCATCCGCCGATGGGCCGGTATGCTCGCAACGCACGGTCTGCCTGCGCCGTATCGAACCGCATGGCATTGCCGGACGAGTCATCCAGAAATGGGTACTGCGAATCGCTCATATGTGCCTCCGTCACTCCGTGCCACCAACAGGAATCCCGCGTCATTCGGGATGCAATCAGGGCGACGTCAACACGCCGTCCTGCGAGAAAAGGATCGGCGTGCCGCCGTTGTCGGGCAGCGCGGCGGTCAGCGTCGCACGATCCGGGCGCTGCGCAACCTCGACCGTTGCCGCCCCCGCACGCTGCTTCAATACCAGGCCATCGATCCCGACGCCGATCAGGCCATCACCTGCCGCCACCAGACCGGTGATCGAACTCCGCGTGCGACTGTCGACGGCCGTCCAGTTCACGCCACCGTCGCTGCTCTGGTACAGGCTGCCGAGCAGGCCACCCACCACCACGCGACCATCCGGCAGCGCCGCGCCCGTCCAGAGCGAACCCTTGCCGCCCGTCTGCAGGTAGATCCAGCTCGCACCGCCGTCAGTCGACTTCAGCACCGTGCCCTGTTCGGCCGAGATGTAAAGCGCGCCGTGACGATCGCCGAACGCGTGATACAGGTTGCGGTCGGCCTTGCCGCCGCCCGGCGGCTTCGGCAGCGTCACCCGGGTCCAGGTCTTGCCGCCATCATGGGTTTGCAGCATCAGCGACCACAGGCCGACCGCGAGCCCGTCCTGCGGCGTCGTGAACAGCACGGAGAACAGCGGCTGGTCGACCGACGTGTCGATGCGCTGCGTCATCCAGGTCTCGCCGCCGTCGTCGGTCGCGAGTATCGTCCCCCACTGGCCGACGGCCCAGCCGTGCTTCGCATCCGCGAACGACACGGCCGACAGCGTCGCCGACACCGGCACGCGTCGCGCCTGACGCCAGGTCTTGCCGTCATCGTCGGACAGCAGCACGATGCCGTGCTCGCCGACCGCGACGATCCGCGACCCGGCGCGCGCTGCGTCCATCAGCATCATGTGCGTCGGCGCGGCCCACGCGTGCGCAGGCTTCACGGCCCACGCCGCGACGGTTCCGTCCTGCGTTTGTGCGAAGGCCGTCCCGGCCGCGCAGAGCGCGATACAGGCAATGAGCGTCTTGATCATGGTGAATCTCTGTAGTGTGCGGGCATCAGTGGTTGAATAGCGCCGACCAGCCGGCATTCGCTTCGCCGAGCGCAACGGCCGATGGCTTGTCGGCACCCTGCGCGGTCGCTGCCCGTCGCTCGGCCTTGCCGTCGTCCGACGACGCAGCGACACCTGTTTCTCCGGTTGCGGCGTGGCGCACACCGGTGCGTGTCGTGTCCGTCGCGAACGCATGAGCCAGCGCGGTCCGACCCGCGCCCGCTTCATGAAATCGCGGGAAGGCACTCGCCGCGATGCAAAGTGCGGCGCAAGCAGTTAGCGTCTTGACCATGAACGAATCTCCATCAGCATGTTCACAAGCTTCAGTGACTGAACAAACCCGGCGCACGGGCCGGCTTGCGGCGCGGGAACCGACGCTCCAGCACCGAGGCCAGCGCGGGCAGCGCCGTCATCGCCATCAGCAGGTTGACGAGGAACATGAACGCCAGCAGCTTGCCCATGTCGGCCTGGAACTTCAGCGCGGAGAAGCTCCATGTCGCCACGCCGATCGCGAGCGTGATCGCCGTGAAGATCGTCGCGACGCCGACTTCGAGCATCGCGTGCTGCACCGCCTTCACGATCGTCTGCCCGCTCGCGAGGTGCACCTGCAGCCGGTTGTAGATGTAGAACGCGTAGTCGACGCCGATCCCCACCGCCAGCACCATCACCGGCAACGTCGCCACCGTCAGCCCGATCTGCAGTTCCTTCATGAACCAGTAGCCGATGAAGGTCGCCACCGACAGCGGTGCACAGCACGCGATCATCGCGCGCCAGTCGCGGTACGCGAGGAACACGAGGAACAGGATCGCGCCGTACACGTACAGCATCATCGGCAGCTCGCTGCCCGCGACTTCCTCGTTGGTCGCCGCCAGCACGCCCGCATTGCCGGCCGCGAGACGCACGGTGATACCCGGGAACGGATGCGATGCGCGATACTGCTTCACGTCGTCGAGGATGCGGTTGATCGTCGTCGCCTTGTGGTCGGTCAGAAACAGGTGCACGGCCGACATCGTGCAGTCGGCCTTCATGAAGCCCTTCACGCGCCCGACGTCGACCGATACCGCCCCGTAGTTCTCCCGATCGATCGGCACCACGTTCATCTTCGGATAGTCTTCGTTGTAGCCCTGGTTGTATGCGCGCAGCATGCCCGAGTACGACTGCACCGACACCACGCCCGGCTCGGTGCGCATCGCGGCCGCGAAATCGTCCTCGTACAGTCCGACCGCCGGGTTGTCGCACGCCTTGCCGGCCGACTCGATCGCAACCGTCAGCCAGTCGAGGCCCATGTCGTAGTTGCCGGCGATTGACGTCGCGTCGCGATTGAAGCGGGCGGCCGCGCGCAGTTCCGGCGCACCGGGCTGCAGCGTGCCGATCACGCGGTCGCGGCTTTGCCACGCGGCCAGCGCGAACACGACCAGCGCCAGTGCGACGGTCGCGCCCGCATACTTCGGCTGCGCGATGCGCGCGAGCGGGCGCAGCCATGCCGAGCGCCGCTCGCCGCGCTTGAGCGCGCTGTCCGCGTAGCGCTTCGTGAAGTTGAAGCAGGACGCTGCCACCGGCAGCAGGATCAGGTTCGTCACGATCTTGTACGCGACGCCGAGCGACGCGGTGATCGCCAGTTCACGCACCATCGGGATCGGGATCAGCAGCAGCGTGATGAATGACACGAACGCGGTGATCAGCGCGAGCACGCCCGGAATCAGCAGCCCGCTGAAGCTGCGCCGCGCCGCCTCGTACGAATCGTGCCCGTGCGAAATCTCGCGCACGATGAAGTTCACCTGCTGCACACCGTGCGACACGCCGATCGCGAACACCAGGAACGGCACCAGCACCGCGAGCGGGTCGAGGCCGAAACCCAGCAGCCTCAGCGTGCCGAACTGCCAGACCAGCGACGTCAGCGAGCACGCGATCAGCAGCACCGTGAAGCGCAGCGAATGGCAATACCAGTACACCGCGAGCGCGGTCAGCAGCAGCGCGATCGCGCAGAAGCCGAGCACGGCCTTCGCGCCGTCGGCGATGTCGCCGATCTGCTTCGCGAAGCCGATGATCTGCACCTCGTAGCCGGCATCCTCGAACGGCTGGCGGATCTTCTGTTCCAGCAGATGATTGAAGGCGACGTAGTCGAGCACCTTGCCCGCACCGTCGCGCTCGTTCAGCTCGGCCGTGATCATCGCGCTATCCTCGCCGTGCGACACGAGCGTGCCGACATAGCCGCCCAGCGTCGTCGCGCGACGGATCTTCTCGACGATCTCCGGCGTCAGCTGATCCGGCGTGATCGTGCCCGAAATGATCGGCTCCGCCCGAAACCCTTCATCGGTAATTTCATTGACGAACGCGTTCGACGTCCACAGCGAGCGCACACCGATCCGGTCGACGTTCGGCAGGTAGGTCACCGCCTGCGTGACCTTGTACAGCCGTGTCAGACCGTCCGGCGTCCAGATCGAGCCGTGCTTCGCGCGCACGACGACGGTGATCCGGTTCGCGCCGAGCAGGTCGTTCCGGTACTGCTGGAACGTACGGATGTACTCGTGACCGATCGGCATCTGCTTCTCGAAGCCGGCATCCATGCGCAGTTGCATCGCGAACACGGCCATCACGACGGTGAACAGGCCGATCGCCGCGAGCACGATCGCGCGATGACCGAAGAAAAGCCTTTCAAGGCGGCTGACCAGACGATTAAGCACTGCATTACCCCTTCATGTTTTCCGGCGATGCCCGACGCGCGCGCTCGCTTCCGCTTGCGCCCGTCAGAAGTTCCGGGTAGCAAACACACCGACGAAATTGCGGTCCGCATACGGATTGCCCACCGACTGATGGCCGCCGAAGAACGCCGCGAAGTTGATGCCCGCCTGCCACGTCGGCGGATTCTGGTTGAACAGCACGTAGACGTTCACCGACTTCGCACCCTGCATGTAGTTCGCGGTGAAGGTCGGCGTGTACCCGTAGAGGCCGGTGCTGAACGTCACGCCCGGCGTCACCTGCCAGCCGGGAATCAGCGAGCCGTCGTAAGTCCAGTTGAAGTCGACCGTCGCGCCCACCGAACTCGACGTGCCCTGCCCTTGCGTGATCGGATAGCCGAGCCCCGAGTTGTTGTTCAGCCACGGGAAATAGCCGGTGGCCGGCACCTGCGTGACCGGCTGCCCGTCCACGGTGCGCGTCACGTCCGAACCGAGGCCCGGGTAGTAGATCCACGTGAGTTCCCAGGTCAACGCGGCGGAATCCGCGGCGATCAGCTTCAGGAACGGGTACTCGCTGCGCGTCAGCGCGAGGAGCCCGTTGACATCCAGCTGGAACTTCTTCTTGTCGGCCCACTGCTGGCAGTTGACACCCTGTACGCCGTTCGTGACCAGGTCGGTCGGGCCGCCCGCGCCGTAGCAGCTCGACAGCGCGACGGCATCGCGCGGCCGATACGACAGCTCGGTGCCGATGGCCCACGGGCCGACCCCGAAGTTCGCGCTCGCGCCGAACAGTTGCCGATTCTGGAGATACGACCATTGCGCGGTGCCGTTTGACAGCGTCGACAGCACCGGCGACTTGTCCGTGTAGTTCAGGTAATAGAACGCGAAGTTCGCATCGAACGAGCGCGGCGAATAATTGAACTTCACACCGAACTGCGGCCGGTACTTTGCCGGCAACTGCGTGGAGACCGGAATGCCGAGGTCATTGAACGGCGGCCCGGCGAAGGCGCCGTTGACGAGCCCGTTCTTGATCGCGTTCAGCGTATCCTGGTTACCCGCTGCCGCCCCGCCGCCGATTGCATTGGCGATCGTGCCGACGCCCGGGCCCGACACGTTGGGGTTGTTCGCGTTGATCGTGAACGGTTCGGCGCCGCGGCCGATGACGTTCGCCAGCGACCAGTACGAACCGACCGGC
Organism: Burkholderia sp. D-99; assembly: GCF_011605345.1. Classification (GTDB taxonomy): domain Bacteria; phylum Pseudomonadota; class Gammaproteobacteria; order Burkholderiales; family Burkholderiaceae; genus Burkholderia. The sequence goes on along the minus strand of NZ_JAAOXM010000005.1, from coordinate 260,310 downwards.
GGGAGGCGGTTGCCGTTCCACTGGAACTGGTAATACGCTTCGGTGCTGAAGCCGTGGGAAAGATCGGCAGCGAGGCTCAGCATCGGCGCCGGCAGCAGCGCCTGCTTGAGCTGCGAACCCGGGATCAGCAGCTTCTGGACGTCGATCGAGTTGGTCGCGTTGATGCCGCTCTGCGCGTAGATGCTCTCACCCCAGTTGATCACCTGGTTGCCGAGCCGAACGTGCGCGTTGCGTCCGTCGATCGTGAAGTCCTTCTGTGCCCACAGATCGAGGAGTTGCGCGTTGTACACCACCTGCGCGGCAGCCGTGCTCGACAGCGGTGTTCTGGCCGTTCTCCCGGCGAGGAAATCGTACATCCCCGTGCCGCGCACCATGAACTTGAGCCCTTCGCTCGGCATCTTCAGCAACAGCTCGCTGGTCGCGCTCACGTAGGTGCTGAACGGCTGCCCCTTGCGGTAGTTCAGGTCGCCGTTGTCGCCGTAACCCCACTGGTTCGTATTGGCGGCCGCACCGCAGCCGTACGCGTTCGGATCGCCGGTCAGCGAGCAGCTCGGACTCTTGGTCCGGATCCCGCCGCCCGCCGTGAGATTGGACACCCACGACCCCTGGACAGTCCCGTCCCCGAGCGTGAACTCGTACCCGTACGCAGTCGACGTTGCCACACCCAGCATTGCAATCGACACCGTAGTAGTCTTAACGATATTGCTTGCTTTCATCGCACCACCCACCCATCTCCAGACCGGATGCCGACGGCGCGAGCGCGCCGTCGGGCCTGTTTTCTTTTTTTTTTACTACGGCAATCAGCGTTCGCTGACCGACCTCAGCGATTCCGCCGTGTAGAAATCGGACTTGAAGCGCGGATCGTTGATCTCCTGATACCAGCGGATATCCTTGCCCTGGCCGATCGTCGACGAATCGAACACGTAACGTCCGCTCAGCACGTCGTACTGCGCCATCGGCTCGTTGTCGCAGGCACCGCCCAGCTCCCATACCGGAATCGGGTAGCTCTCGCGTACCTTCCACAGCTTGCCCTGCGCGTCGTAGTCCTCGCCGACGAGTGCAAGCCAGCTGTCCTCGTCGAGGTAGAACACCTTCTTCGACGCGACATGGCGCGCACTCGGCTTGACCGTCGCCTCGACGACCCATACGCGATGCATCTCGTAGCGCCGGTTCGCCGAAGCGATGCCGTCCGGCGTCGCGACGTCGTGCAGCTTGCTCTTGAACTTGTACATGCCGAATGCGTTGTACGGAACGAGCATGTCGCGCTTGCCGACGAGCTTCCAGTTGAACCGGTCGATCGAGCCGTTGAACATGTTGGCTTCGTCGATCAGATACTGGTTCTCGAAGCCGATCAGCGGCGCGTCATGCGTATAGGCCGGCATGCGTCTCACACGGCGCTGGCCCGGAAAGTAGTAGTAGGTTTCCGAGTCCTTGTTGAAATACTGGCGCTGCACGAATGCCTGCCCGGCCAGCGCGGCCGGTGAAGTGGCCGAGAAATAGGCGGCCAGGCTGAGCTGGTCGACATCCTTCGGCCCGCTCTTGCCCGATTTGCCCGACGGGAAATAGAACACCTGCGGGCCGATCCCGTCGATCCAGTCGCCGCCGCCCGGACGCGGCGAGATGGACGTGACGACCAGTGGCCATTCGATACCCACACCCCGATACCGGTTCTCGTAGTTCAGGATCGCTTCGACGCCGTTTTTCGGCTGCGGAAACAGCACGCCTGGCAAGACGCCCGCTTCGAGCGTTTCGCCATCCGATGCGAGCTTCGCGGCCGCGAGGTTGGCCTTCGTGTTCTGCTCGGCGAATTCCGGCAGCTGGCACTCGCGATGCGACGGGTAGACATCCATCCGGTAACCTTTGCGCTGCTTGATCAATGCGATCTGGCCGGGCGACAGATTGCTCGCGTACTTGTCGACGTTCGCGGCATCGATCGAATAAAGCGGCTTCTCGTTCCGGTGTTTCCAGAAATCGCCTCGCGTCTTGCCGTATTCCCAGCCCGACTGCGGCTCCTGCCTGCCGGCAAAGGCCGGAATGGAGCCGTCCTTGCTCGCGCCGCGTTCGGCTCCCACCGGGGTGAGGTCGTCGGCCATGGCGCCGCCGGCCATCATCAACAACGCAGCCGCGATTGCGGACACGGTTCCGATCGTGTGCTTCTTCATCATGTTCTCCTTCCGAGACTCTCGAGACTCTGCTTTCATTCACCGGTTGCGCGGTTGACGGGCGACAGGCGTTCAATCCGTTTCGAGTGGCTAGCGCGCCGCTTCATGGCGGGCCATCGCGTGACCTCTGCGACCGCGAAACGCTCGATCTTCATCGAGCCGATGCGTTTTACTTTGTAAGCAATACGAAATATCATCTGTACTCTCCGGCCCCAACCGCTTCAATCCTTACCGCCCTCTTCCGTCGCCGGCGCGGGGATTCGGCGCATCCGGCAGGCAGTCCTCACGTGCCGGATGCGGCGGCGTCGAACCCCGCCTTGCGTCGCCGCTGCTCCGGCCGCGCCAACGGCCGGATGTCCGGCTCAGGCAGCGCCGGACCCGGCCACTGCCACCGCGCGCACTTCGACACACAGCTCGGGCAACGCGAGCTGCGTCACCCCGACCGCCGTCCACGATGGATAGCGATCCGGGAAATATTCGTCCTTCACGGCCGAGAAGGCTTCAACCTCGGCGCGCAGATCCGTATGAAAAGTCGTCAGTTCGACCACATCGGCAAGACTCGCGCCCGCCTCGACCAGAATCGCCTTCAGCGATTCGAACGCGATGCGCGCCTGCGCCTGCACGCCGTCGCCCGGTCGCATATCCGCGCCGATTCCGACCTGGCCGGAAACCCAGATCGTGTCGCCCACCCGCGTGGCCGGGGCGAAATGGTAGGTGTCGTACCACGCCTTGAACCCGGGTGGAATGATCGGTTGCCGCTTGCTGGTAGTTGCCATGACTGGAATCCTCCGGATTCAGACGAGTTGACGGAAACACGGCGCGCGAAACGGGTCGCCCGCCTTCAAGGACGCGAGCTCGTCCACGAACAGCACGCCGGCCGGCGTGAAACCGGATGCGCTGTTGTCCGGCAACGGGCTGAACGTGGCGTCGTCGCCGAAGAAGCGCAGCACGAGCGTGTGGCGATCGGGAAACTCCGGATCGACCACGCCGCCGCCGTGCAGCACGCCGGGATGAAGCAGCAGGACGTCGCCCGGCTTCGTGGCCCACGAGATGATGTCGTACTTGCCCGGATCGGCGCGGCGCTCGGCTTCGATGTCCGGCATCCGCGGCCACACGCCACCGCCATGCAGCGGCTCGGTGGGATCGTCGACGTTCTGGAACGTGGTGCCGTCGTGACGCACGCCGCGATGCGAGCCCCGGACGATCTCGAGCGCGTTGCGCTTGGGAACGGCCTCGAAACTGATCCACGCGTTGCCGAAGTGCATCCCTGCCCACGGCAGGTACGAGGTGTCCTGATGCCACAACGAGCGCGCGCCCTTTCCGCCTCGCTTCAGGAACAGCTCCTCGGCGAAGAACCACGCGTGCTCCGATCCCCACAAGTCGGCAAACAGGCGACCGAGCGGCAGCGTGGCGACCAGCTCGTCGAGCCGTTCCTTCGCATACGGATTCGCGTTGTCGACGTGCGACCGGAATTCGGTACCGTCGAGCAGGCTCGACGCCATCGGCCCCGGGTTTTCAATACCCCAGTCGAACGCGAGCCGGCATCGGGCCAGCTGTTCCTCGTTCAACACACCTTCGATCAGAACCGCGCCGTCTTCCGCGAAAGCCTTGCGCTTGACATCGTCCATCTGTCACCTCCTGTTGGTTCGCCCCCGCCTTGCTTGCGGGTCCGCTGTACCGTCTTGACTGTAGAACTTGATAACAATGTTAGGTAATGATGATAAATTTAGAAAAAAATAAAAAGAGAGGGTATTCCCGGTACGGATTCAATGCGTGGACAAAGCGGGATGCCTGGCATGGCATGCGCTCCCTCAGCCGGGCATGCGAAGCCGATCACGGCCGCGTGCCTGCCGGCGCGCCGCGCCGCGTGCACGACGAAAGGGCACACGAAGGACAAGTGCCCGCTCTTTCCTACGACGATTGTTCGACGGCTTTCACGTGTCGCGGCCAGCGCCGACCCGAGACCCCGCCATCCCAAACATCGGACAACGAGACACTCAGGTCGTCTACGGATCGATGTCGACACCGCAGCACGCAGGCCAGTGGATACGCGAGGGCCGATGCACGTTCGCCTCGCTCCTGAACACCGTTACTCACGCGCGCGATCGGCCGCGGCGAGTAACGGAAGCGATTCGGCCCTGCGCGGCACGACGACACGACGGCCATCTCCGGCACGTGTCTTCGATCGACGCAAATGCGCCGGTGCGCGTCGCTACGCGCTTACGCGAGGCGACGATCCCCGCTCCGTGTCGAGCGGAGCCGGCTGGCGTCATGCGTCTGACCTGCGCGCTCCAGCGCGCAATAGGCGTAATACAGCACGACTGTCATGTACGACCACGTCACCAGCGCGAGTACGAAGAAGTTGAGCACGACGTTGTGCTCGTCTCCCGGTATCGGATAGAAGTCGTAGATGCATGCAATCGCCATCGACGCTGCCGCCGCGACGGTCGTCGTCATCGCGTGAAACCGCTCTTCGGCCGCCAGCAATTTCCGCACAAAACCGGCGAGGTAGATCGTCAGCCATGCCCATGTCGCGACATAGAAATACGGCTGCACTTTCGCGATCAGGCCAGACACCAGCACGATGGTGCCGACGATGGAGATCCCGAACAGCACGACATCCTGGCGGCCCGACGGCCGGTAGCCGCGCGTCACGGCCATCAGGCCTGCAACGGCGACGAGCGGCATCCCGAAGCCGCGGGAAAACGCATCCAGGACATGCGAGATCAGCCCCGATATCTCGAAGTGAGTCGCGAAGTAGATCAGCGCATTGGTCGAAGATACCGTCACGATGAACCACTCGATCCCGAGCAGGAAATTGCGCTTCTTGAGAAACTTCCAGCCGTAAATGGCCGTCGTGGTTGCCAGCAACCCACTGGCGAAGCAAAGTACGAGCGATCTGCTGTCCATGATCAAATGCTCCATTCCGATTGCATACGGTTCATCATTCCTTCTCCGGATTCAAACTCGCCAGGTACTGGGCGACGGCGTCGCGGTCTTTCGGCGACAACGCGGCGGCGACGCGCTGCATCGTGCCGGTCGCTTCGGTTCGCGTGCCGGCGGCAAACGCCTCCAGTTGCTTCAGCAGATAGTCGTGCCCCTGGCCCGCCAAGCGCGGGAACTGCGCCTGGCCTGTCAGGCGGGCGCCGTGACACGCGGCACACGCCCCCTTCTCGACCAGTTGCCTGCCTTGCGCCGCCTGTTGCGGATCGGCTTCGAAGTAGCGGTTGCTGCGCACCGGCTGCCGCGCGTAGTACTCGGACAGCGACTTGATTTCGGTCTCGCTCAGGCTCATCGCCAGCGGCGCCATGTTCGGGTTGGCGCGCTTGCCGCTCGCGAAGTCGTGAAGCTGGGCCGCCACGTAGGATGCCGGCTGCCCCGCCAGGCTCGGATAACCCTGCTCGACCGACGTACCCTTGACGCCGTGACAGCCGAGGCACGCGTCGGTCAGGTGCGGCCACGGCCCGCCGTCGGCGCGGTACGCATCGTCGGACGCGGACACGAACTGTTGAAGGCGGTACAGATTCAGCAGCGTCGGCCCGAAGACGACGAGCGATACGGCGACGAGCCCCGCAATGGCGAGCAAGATGCGTTTTTTCATGATTGCTCTCCTATGCGCGGCGCAGGCCGTTCAGTGCCTGCAATGCGCCCTGATGGCCCGAACGCACGGCGCCATCCATGTAGCCCGCCCAGATGTTCGCGGTTTCGGTCCCCGACCAGATCAGGTTGCCGCACGGCAAATGCAGTCCGTCGCCGTGCGCACTCCAGAAGCCCGGTGGAATCGCGGACACACACGTGATCGTCCACGGGTCGGCGCGGCTCCAGTCGTGGTCGTGATACGACACGGGCGACAACGCATCGTCACCCCACGCCTGCGCATAGATGTCCGTGAGCATGTGTTGCGCGGCCTTCCGGTCCGTCGGCAACAGCGCGTTCCGGACGAACGCGTTGATGATCCCGATCTCGCCGCCGGGCGGGGAGTTGTCGAACGCCCAGATGATCGGCCCGCCGACCTGGAAGATATGGCCGTTCAGCCCCTTCTCCCGCCAGAACGGACGGCGATAGACCATCGCCGTCTTGCGCGCCGGCGAGTGAGCGGGCCACGCACGCTGCAGCGACGCCCGCTTCTCGGGCAACGGCGGCTCGAACTGGACCTGGTTGCAGAGGGCCGGGTGGATAGCCATGATGACCTTGCGCGCACGCACCTCTCCACGATCGGTATGCAACGTGACGATGTCGCGATCCCAACCGGAGATCCGGCGCACCGGGGTCGACAGGCGCACCTTGTCACCCAGTTGCCCGGCCATCTTCGTGCAAAGGATCTGCGAGCCGCCGATGAAGCGTGTTTCCTGTGCGCTGTGCTTGATGGAGTCGAGTTGCGTGAAGTCGCAGGACGCCGAATTGATCATCGACAGGAAGTGCAGCAGCCCCATCCTGACCGGCGGAGCGCCGCCGCTCAGCGTGCACGAGCCCTCCCACCCCACCCGGTCCTCGGGCTTGATGTCCTGCGTCACCAGCCAGTCGGCCACCGACAGCTTGTCCAGCTCGCCCGCCCGGGGCGACGTCCACGGCGCGCCCGACGGCACGTCGCGCGACATCTTGCTGAGCTTCGACGATATGGCTTCGTCGGTGCCGAACGTGCCTTTCAGGTCGGCCGTCGCGCGGCCTTCTCCGCCCAGGATGACCGTCTTGCCTTCGTAGTAACTCGGGAACGTGCCCACCTCCAGTTCGCGGGCGAGATCGGCGACGGCGGTCTGGCCCGGCCCGATCCATTGGCCGCCGACCTCGGTGACAAATCCGCCTTCCACGTTGTAGTTGAGGGTCCGGCCGCCGACGCGGTCGCGCGCCTCGAGCACCACGAACGATTCGCAACCGGCCTGGCGCAAGTCGCGCGCGGCCGTCAGCCCGGCCAGCCCCGCACCGATGATGACCACGTCGAGTACGTCGCCCGGCGTGCCGGACGTGCCGCCTTCGCCGGCGCTCGCCTGCCGCGCGCCGATCGCGAGCGTGCCCACGGCGGCGGCCGACGCGCCCGCATACTTGAGCCACTGCCGCCGACGCAGATCAGCTGCTCCATTGGGGAAAGACTTCTTTGGCATTTTGTGTTCGCTACTGCAATGAAAGTCGCTCGGGAGCCGTCAATCAGGATGACGAACGATAGGCGGCCCGTTCGGCACGTCGTTCCACACCGATCTGAATGCAGTCGCCATCCAGGCGCCCGCTCGTGGCGCAAGGCAAGTCGACAACCCATGCAATCCATTTATAGGAATATGTGACAAAAGTAGGTCATGATACATACAACAAAAATAAAGAAAAGACAGGGGATTACCCTGCCTGTGAAGAGCCGTCGGACGCTGGCAGACGACGATGCGCACGGCAGATCATTCATCGCACGAATGCATGCCGATTCACAAAATAAACTTCAGTGCGGCGCACGTGCCCGCTATGCTCGCGGTCAAGAATCCACGCGAGAAATCGCATCGATCCGCCGGCGATGGCATCGTCGCACGGCATTCACGCGCTCGATCACGGCAACCCATGTCCGGCCGCGACTCGCGCGCGTGCCGTGGTGCGCGTGCCGCTCAATTCGATTCCCCGTCTCGTCGACGGGGCATGGCCTCATGGGAACAGGAATGTCAGGCGCCTGCGTGGAAATACCCGTCGATATCTCGTCGCGATTCGACGTCCTTGGCTATCCGAACGGGGCTACCTCACGAGGCTGGCAGCCGAGACGCTCGCCGGACGGAGCGCGCACCCCGATCTGCTGTCGATCAACGCGAGCTTTTTCGGCCATCCCGTTTCCGGCCCCGCAACGGCCCGCATCGTCGAACTGGGGTCGACAAAAAGCCTGTCGCGCGCGACGTTGTCGTTGATGCAGGAAGACGAACTCAAGGCGTTCTACGTTGCGACGTTCACCGACTTCTCCCGGACCACCGGCGCCACGGCGTCGGATTGCGCGGGACCGCAGTTGCCGGCCACGCCTTATCGCTCGTGCGTGAGCATCGACACGCTGGCGATCCCCGATCCGATGCGCTCGTTCATCTCGCAGTTCGACCTGCGTCTCGCACCTGGGGCATTGCAGAACAGCAGGCCCCAACACACCGCGACCATAGAGGGATGGATTTCTCTGGATGACGAAGTATCGCCGACGCTCGCGTCGCTGGCCCTCTTCGCCGATGCGTTCCCGCCGCCGATCTACAACGTCATCGATCGCGCCGAGTGGGGATCGGTGTCGACGATCGACTATGCGGTCCATCTCAAGGCCAACCCCGACCCCGGGCCGATCCACTCACGCTTCCTGACGAAGGAAGTCCGCAACGGCCTGCTGGTCATCGATGGCGAATTGCGGGATACGAGCGGGCAGCTCGTGGCGGAATCGCGTCAGCTCGTGAAATTCCGCGGAACGCTCGGCAACACACGTCCGGCAAGCTGAATGCCCACCGTGCGCGTCGCCATCGCCAGACGCGGCGCCTGCGACGCGGTATCACGCGCGGGGGGCAAAAGAAAAAAGACAGGGGCATGCCCTGTCTTCTCATGTCACCTGGCCAGACCGCGGCCGCTACCGGCTCTTGCCGCCGGACGCCTTGCCTTCCACCAGGGTGTATGCCGACGCCAGAAACCTCGTATCGAGCCCCTCCGTCTGCCGCCCCATCGTGTACTGGAGCGCCAGCCCGTCGACCATCGCGACGAGCAGCATCGCGACATGCTCGCCGTCGGCTGCCTTGAGGCCCGGATTCACTGCACGGACGAGCACGGCGATCGCTTGCGTCAGGGACGCATACCATTCGTCGATCAGCCGCGCACATTCGGGGTCGATCGACGCGAACGAAACGAAGTGGGCCCACAGGGCCGTGCCCTTGACGTCTTTCGCATTCTCGAGCGCCATGTCGAGCAATGCATCGAGCGTTTCACGCGGCGGCGCGCCGCTTTCAAGCGCGCGCTTCAGCGCGCTCAGGTAGGCCTCGATCTCGGGCTCCATGACCGCCCGCAGCACGGCAAGCCGCGTTGGAAAATAGTACTGGAGGTTGCTGACGCTGATGCCGGCACGCTGCGCGACCGCACGCTGGGAAAACTCCAGCGCACCACCCTCGAGCAAGAGTTTCCTCGCCACGCGCACGATGAGTTTGCGCGTACGGACGCCCTGGGCCCGAAGGCCTTCAGGCTGCGCGCCGGTGGGTGCAGCACTCGATGTGCGCCGTTTCCTGGTCGGTTGCTCAATAGGCACTGTCATCGCTTCCGTCGTGATCTGGGCGTTCCCGCCTTCCTGATGTGATAGGACCGGCGTTTCGCCGGTCGCGAACGACTATACCCGATGCCGACACCAATTTCCATCCGGGGCGCCGCCGGCTGGCGGCTCGCGGCCGCTGCCTCCGTTCGTCGCGGCGCGCGTATCGCGCGCGCCGTGTCGCGGCTACCGGGGCCGCCCCGAGCCTGCCCGTTCTTCCGGGCGCTACCGTCCGCCCGCGTCGTCGCAGCAAGCGGGCGGGATCGCCGCGCCGCTGCCGTCGTCACCTGACGCCGCCGCCATCGCGCCCGGGCGACGCGTTGGCGAGGTAGTACGCCACGGCACGGATGTCGTCGCCGGACAACCTGGCGACAGCGGCATGCATCGCACGGGCCGGATCGGCACGATTCCCGGTCTTGATGGCCGTGATCTGCTTCACCAGATCCGCCTCGTCGTGATTCGCGAGGCGCGGCGCATGATCCGCCGATGCGGCCGCAGCATGCGTCGGTGCGATACTCGCCAGGTAATGCGCGACGGCCCGGATGTCTTCATCCGACAATGCGGCGGCCACCCCATTCATCGCGCCGGTCTCGTCATGCCGCTTGCCTGCCCGGAACACGACGAGCTGGTCTGCCAGATAGGCCTCGCCCTGCCCCGCGAGGCGAGGCGCGCGCTCGTTGCCCGTCAGGCCCGCACCATGACAGGCGACGCAACTTCTCGCCTGCACCACCGAAAGGCCGCGCGTGGCGAGCGCCGCGTCGACCCGTATCTTCTCGTTCTGGACCGGTGCCTGGCGCGCGAAATAGTCGGCCAGCAGCTTCATCTGTTTCTCGTCCATGCCGCGTGCAAGCGGCCCCATGTACGGATCCGGCCGGCGGTCGCTGGCGAACGCGCGCAACTGGGCCTCGATATAGGCCGCCGGCTGGCCGGACAGCGCCGGATATCCGCCGTTACCCGATTGCCCGCGCGGGCCGTGACAGATGAAACACGTCTCCTGCGGCTGAGGCCACGGGCCGGCATCGGCCCTGAGCGTGTCGGCCTCGCTGTCCAGCGCCTTCCCGAAGCGGTAATAGCCGTACAGATCGGGCCCGAACACCACGCCGGCCGCCGACACGGCAGCGACCACGACAACACCGATGATCCATGCTCGCTTCACTCAAGCCTCCGTTGTCCGATGCGCGAGCGCACCCAAAACCTGCAGTGCGGCGCGATGCCCCGAACGCACCGCGCCATCCATTGCGCCGGCCCAGATGTCGGCCGTCTCCGTTCCTGACCAGATCAGCCGCCCGGCCGGCGGGTGCAGGTACTCGCCCCACTTCGTCCAGAAGCCGGGCGGAATCGGATGGATGCAGGTCAGCGACCACGGGTCCACCTTGCCCCAGTCGTAATCGTGGAACTGCGTCGGGCGCAGCGCCTTGTCGCCGAGCGCCTGCGCGTAGATCGCGGAAAGCGTCCGTTCCGCCACCTTCGCGTCGCTCGCGAGCGCGCCCGGTGCGATGAAGCCGTTGATGACGCCGATCGACGCGTCCGGCGGCGAGTTGTCATAGGCCCACAACAGCGGACCGTTGACCGGGATGACCTGCCCGTTGAACCCGTCGTCCCGCCAGAACGGCCGGTCGTAGACGTGAACCGTCTTGCGCATCGGCGCGTAGGCGGGCCACCGGCGTTGCAGCTGCGCCCGGCCGTCCGGCAGTGGCGGGTCGAATACGACCTGATTGCACAGCGCCGGATTCAACGCGACGATCACGCGGCGCGCGCGCACGACACCCTGGTCGGTGTGAAGCTCGACGACCTCGCGATTCCAGCCGGAAATCTTGCGTACCGGGCAGGACAGCTTCACCCGTTCGCCGAGTTCGTTCGCCATCCTGATGCTGAGCACCTGCGAACCGCCGACGAAACGCGATTCCTGTGCGCCCCCCTTGATCGACTCGAGCTGCTCGTAGTCACTGTTCGCGCTGTTGATCGTCGCCAGGTAGTGCAGCAAGCCGAGCTGCGCCGGCGCCGTGCCGAGCGACAAACGGGCGGCCAGGCTGAACGAGAATTTCTCCTCGTTGGTCAGGCCTTGCTGCGCAAGCCACGCGCCCAGCGACAGCTGGTCGAGCTCTGCCGCATTCGGTGCCTTCCACGGCGCCGCCGAAGGCACGTTCTTCGCCATCGCATTGAGCCGGGCCGCGATCGTGCCGTTGCCGCCCACCGTGCCCTGCGTGTCCTGCGCCACCCGCGCACCGTCCGCCAGGTATACCGTCTTGCCGGCGTAGTACGTATCGAAGGTATCGACGTTCAGCTCGCGCGCGAGATCGACGATCGCTGTCTGGCCCGGACCGAACCACTGCCCTCCCGCCTCGGAAATTCTGCCGCCGCCGAGGTCGTGGTTGTAGGTTCGCCCACCGACGCGATCGCGCGCCTCGAGCACGACGAACGATTCGCATCCGGCACGCTTCAGGTCGCGCGCGGCGGTCAGCCCCGCGAGCCCCGCGCCGATGATCGCGACGTCGAGCACGCCGTCGTTCCCGATAACTGCGTCGGCCACTCGCGCGAGCGACACTTCGCCGGCCGCGAGCGACGCCGCGCCCACCGCTGCGAGGCGGAGTATGTTGCGCCGGGTCTGGGCATCCGGCCTGGGTTTGCGATTCATTTTTATAGTCCTTCCGTCCTCGTCAGTTTGTCCTTGCACCGGTACGCGGCGATCGCGCGTTCATTCCATCAGCTCGTCGCACGTACTGCTCACGAACACTTGCGTCACCGCCGCGTCGACCCATGCGTCGGTCAGGTGCCACCGTCCGCTCGCACCGTCGGGCAACACGTCGTCGCCCAGCCCCGTCAGGCCGAGCGTCAGCAACTCGATCGGCAACGGCAGCCGCACACCGGCGCACGCCAGGCTCCGATCCCGCTGCTCGTTCAGGAATGCAGCGAATCGAACGCGGAACCGCTGGTCGTGCACGGACAAGAGTGCCGCTTCCATCCACATGACGCAGGCATCAGGCTGGCGATAGCGTTGCCTGAAGTACGCATGCATCGCGCGCTCCGTCACATCGCGATCGTTACGCGCTTCGACGATGCGCATCAGCTCACGCTCGACGTCTTCGTGATCGCGCTTCAGCAATTCGAGCAGCACGACCGTCTTGTCGCGGAAATTCGAATAGAACGCGCCGCGCGTATAGCCCGCCGCGACGGCGATGCTCTCGATGCTCGCCGCCGCATACCCTATTTCGGCAAAGATCGTGCGTGCCGCTTGCAGCAAACGCTCCCGTGTCTCGCCGTCGCGCCTCCTTCCGCGCCGAGGCGCCGGCTTCACCGCATGTCCGGTCTGATCCGCGCCGGGTTCTGCGTACTCTTTCATATCCTCATTCATGTCAGGATTCCTATTCGAATGAGGTAAATTCACGCCACCGGAGCATGCCTGCAGCCCCGGCCTTTTCGACATGACGCTTCCGTTCCAGCGCGCAGTACGCGTAATAGATCGCTACCGCGAAATACGACCACGTCAGCAGCGCCAGCACGGGAAAACTGAATACGGCGCCGTGCGCATTGCCAGGCATCTTGTACAGGTCGTCGACATACGCGACGATCAGCGACAGCACGATCGCCAGCGTCGTCGTCATCGCATGCAACGCTTCCGCGGCACGCAACAGCCGCACGACGAAATAAACCAGATAGAGCGCCAGCAACGCCCACATCGCTACATAGAAATACGGCAGGACGACATCGACGAACTCGAGCGTCATCAGCGCCATCGTTCCCACCACGGCCGTCCCGAACAACATCACGACCTGCTGGGCCATCGGCCTGTATTCGTGCGTGACGGCCATCATGCCGGCAGCCGCAATCACCGGGATGCCGAACCCTCTCGTGAACATGTCCAGGAAGTGCGCTACGCCGGACGAGCATGACCAGCCCGTCGCCATGAAGATCAGCGCGTTAATGGAAGACGCCGTCACGACCCACCAGGCGACCCCGAGCAGCGGGTTGCGCTTCCGGACGAACTTCAGGCCGTAGGTTCCTGTCGCCCATGCCAGCAAGGCAACGGACAACTCAATGTCAGGCGATCTGAAATCCATCATGAATCTTCCAGTACCGATTCGGTTCGATGCTTCATTGCTTCTCCGGATCAACGCGCGCCCGACTCGATTGCGCACGCCCATCGGTGTGCTCATGCTTCCCGTTCGCACCGGCAGCGACACCCCACCCTTCCTCGATCCTCGCCCCTTCCATCGAACCCCGCCGGATCAAGCGGGCCGGGACAGTTCAACAAATAGAAAACATTAACTATTGTAGGTCATGATACATAACAACTGTCCATGAAAAAAAGCAGGGTATTCCCCTGCCTCGAAAGCGCCTTGATCGCCTGGAATCATCGGGCAGGAATCGGGGCCAGCCGATGGCCCAACACGCCTGCCGACCCGAGCCGCCCCGCACTGCCAGCGTCGCTCGCTTTCCAACGCACCCCGAACCATCGTGTCATCCGGTGGCCAATTTCGTGCGGTAACATTGCGATTCGATGGAGTGAATAGCAAAAACCAAAGCGGACACCATGACTGAAGAATCCATACCGTCCCGCGCGAGTCGAGCCGTTCGGCCACTGTCTCTGTCGGTCGGGAGCGATCCCGTTGATGCAAGCCCGGCCCTCTCCGGTCCCGGGCGACATGGCGCCTCCGGCACATCTGCAGCCGGGAACCTTGGCGCACCGAGGCGCGCCGCCGCCTCCCGCACCGCGTCGGCAGCTCCTGACCGGCACACCGCTCGCCCGCCCCGGTCACACGTCTCCGTTGACGCCACGGCAACCAGACCGCGCAACCTTCCCGTCGTGAACCGACACAACACCACGCTTGGGAGCACGAAATGAAGCTCGGAGGGCTCGGCCGCAAGATTGCGGTGTCGATGGCGGAGCTGGCGCTCGGCATCACGTTGATCGTCGTGCTGATGCTCTATGCGTTCTACTACGTGATGCTCCGGCACTGGAGCGAGGTTTGCTACCAGGCGGGCTGGTTTCCGTCGAACCCCGAGTGGATCTGGCTGGGCATCACCATCGTGACCGGCCTGGCGCTCGCGATTGTCGCGTCGGCGCGACTCGCGCACCGGATTCTGGTGCCGCTCAATTCCGTCGCCGACAGCATTCGCCGCGTCGCCAAGGGCGACCTGACCGCGCGCGCCGTCGCCGGCGACCGATCGATGCGCGAAGCCGCGCTGATCGCGGACGACTTCAATGCACTCGCGGCCCAGCTGCAGCGCATGACGGACGAACAGGCATTCTGGAATGCCGCGATCGCTCACGAGCTGCGTACGCCGGTCACGGTCCTGCGCGGGCGGTTGCAGGGGCTGGCGGAAGGCGTCTTCCAGCCGGGCGAGGCGCTGTTCCGAAGCCTGTTGACCCAGGCGGAAGGACTGACGCGCCTGATCGAAGATCTCCGCGTGATCAGCCTCGCTGAAAGCGGGCATCTGAGCGTCAGCATCCAGGAGACCGACCTGGCGACGCACATCAAGGCGGTCGTCGAGGTGTTCGAGGATTCGCTGGCCGCAAACGGTCAACACATGGTGCTCGATCTCGATACGCGGCCCATGCGCTGCGACCCGTTCCGGATGCGCCAGGCGCTGCTCGCGCTGCTGGAGAATGCGCGGCGCTATGCGGTACCCGGCGCGATACGCATTCACACGCGCGTCGAGAGCGGCACCTGTCGCTTGCTGATCGAAGACGAGGGGCCGGGCATCCCCGCCGATTGCGCGGCCCGGATTTTCGATGCATTCCGGCGCGTGGACGATACGCAGTCCAGCCAAAAGGGCGGCAGCGGCCTGGGGCTGGCCGTCGTCGCGGCCATTGCGCAGGCGCACGACGGAGAGGCATCGTGCCGCCCGGCGGCATGCGGCGGCACGGCGTTCGAATTACGCTGGCCCGACAGCCCCGCATCGCCGTGCGTCGCCACGCCGAACCGGAAGGACGTGACGTCCGCCACGCAACGCTCCGTCGATACCGATCCGTGCTGAACTGCCTGGCGAGCCGTCGACACGCCCCGTGCGCCGGCCTGCCGCCCCTCAACCTCGCGCACACCACCACTGAACGGGCGGTGCGCCTGCGTCAAGCGATGCGCCCGTCGCCCACGCCGAAGCGCTCCTCGCGGTAACGGCGCCCGGAGCGCCAAGCCGGCGATGCCGATGGCATGCACGGCCGCCGCCATTTCATCAGATGATTGCGGCATTCCGGGATGCCCTCGCCGCCCATCCCGCTCCCGGATACCGCCAGGTCGCCCCGGGAGCCCGTCATCTTCGGGCTCGGCCCGCCGCCGCATCGCCCTCCCGCCATTCTTTCGCCCCTCCATCAAACCTCCATCTTTCCGCACAAAAAACTCCATCGGGCACACGCACACTGCGAACCGAAAATGCGGGCCATTGGGTGCCTGCGTCCCAAGGAGTCCACATGAAGAATCAGAAACGAGCCTGCTACAGCGCCGTGTGCGCGCTGGTGGCGGCGATGCTGGCGGGCTGCGGGCCCTCCGAACAGCAGGCCGCCGCGCCGGCCATCCCGGTTGCGGCGATGACGCTGGCGGCCTCGCCCCTCGACCTGACCGAAGACCTGCCCGGCCGCGTCGCGGCCCACCGGATCGCGGAGATCCGGCCGCAGGTCAGCGGCATCGTGCAGCGACGGCTGTTCGAACAGGGCTCGGAAGTGCGGGCGGGCGAGCCGCTGTTCCAAATCAACCCGGCGCCGTTCAAGGCCGACATGGACACGGCCGCGGCGGCCCTGCAACGTGCGGAAGCCGCGCTCGAACGGGCCAAGGTGCAGACCACGCGTCTCAAGCCGCTGGTCGAGGCCGACGCGATCAGCCGTCAGGTCTACGACGACTCGGTGTCGCAACGCGACCAGGCTGCCGCCGACGTCGCGCAGGCCCGCGCGACGCTCGCGCGCCGCCAGCTCGACCTGAAGTTCGCGACCGTCGAAGCGCCGATCACGGGCCGCATCGACCAGGCCCTCGTGACCGAGGGTGCGCTCGTCGCGAGCAGCGACAGCCAGCCGATGGCACGCATCCAGCAGATCGACCAGGTTTATGTGGACGTCCGCCAGCCGGCCGCGTCGCTCGATTCGCTGCGCGGCGCGCTCGCGGGACAGCCGGACGACGCGGGCAACGGCCTGCCGGTCGACGTGCTGCGCGACGACGACTCGCGCTACGACGTGAAGGGCCGCATGCTGTTCTCGGGCGTCAACGTCGACCCGGGTACCGGCGACGTGCTGCTGCGCGTGCTGGTCGACAACCCGAAGCGCGAGCTGCTGCCGGGCATGTACGTGCGTGCCCGCATCCCGCGCGCGCACTACGCCAACGCGCTGACCGTCCCGCAACAGGCGATCGTCCGCGCCGGCGGCAAGACGCAGGTCTGGGTGCTCGACGCGAAGGGCGCCGCGCATCTCAAGGGCGTCGAAGTCGGCGAGCTGACGCACCGCAGCTACCGCATCAAGTCGGGTCTGCAGGCGGGCCAGAAGGTCGTCGTCGAAGGCATGGAGCGCCTGAGCGACGGCGCGGCCGTGACCGCGACCGCATGGAAGGCGCCTGAAGCGGTCAACACCGCTTCCACGCACTGAGTCACGGGGAGCCTCCAGTCATGTCCCAATTCTTCATCCGGCGCCCGGTCTTCGCGTGGGTGATCGCCCTCTTCATCATCCTGCTGGGCCTGATCGCCATCCCCGAACTGCCGGTTGCGCGCTATCCGTCGGTCGCACCGCCGAGCGTGACCATTACCGCCACCTACCCGGGCGCCACGCCGCAAACGATGAGCGACAGCGTGCTGAGCCTCATCGAGCGCGAACTGTCCGGCGTGAGAAACCTGCTGTACTTCGAATCGTCGGCGGATACCTCCGGTCAGGCGCAGATCACCGTGACCTTCAAGCCCGGCACCGATTCCGCGTTGGCGCAGGTCGAGGTACAGAACAAGCTCAAGACCGTCGAACCGCGCCTGCCCCCCGTCGTGCGTCAAAACGGCGTGAACGTGCAATCGGCCGCCACGGGCTTCCTGCTGTTCGTCGGCCTCAAGTCGGAAAGCGGCCGCTACGACGAAAACGCACTCGCGGATTACATGGCGCGCAACGTTGTCGAGGACTTGCGACGTGTCGAAGGCGTCGGCAAGGTGCAACTGTTCGGCTCCGAACAGGCGATGCGCATCTGGGTCGATCCGCAGAAGCTGATCACCTACGGCCTGTCGATGAGCGACCTGACGACGGCCATCAGCCAGCAGAACATGCAGATCGCCCCGGGCAGCCTCGGTGCGGCGCCCGCACTGCCGGGCCAGCGCGTGACGGTGCCGCTCACCGCGCAAGGCCAGCTCACGTCACCGGAGCAGTTCGCAAAGATCGTGCTGCGCGCGAATGCGAACGGCTCGAAGGTCGTGCTCGGTGACGTCGCGCGGGTCGAACTCGGCCCGCAGGCATTCACCTTCGTCAACAGCGAGAACGGCAAACCCGCCACCTTCGCCGGCGTACAGCTGGCGCCGGGCGCCAACGCGGTGAAGACCGCGGAGGCCGTGCGCGCGCAGCTGGACATGATCGCCAAGACCATGCCGGCCGGGATGACCTACTCGATCCCGTTCGATACCGCGCCGTTCGTGAAGATCTCGATCGAGAAAGTGATTCACACGCTGCTCGAAGCGATGGTGCTCGTGTTCCTGGTGATGTACCTGTTCCTGCAGAACGTGCGCTACACGCTGATCCCGGCGATCGTCGCGCCGGTGGCGATGCTCGGCACCTTCACGGTCATGCTGATGACAGGCTTCTCGATCAACGTGCTGACGATGTTCGGCATGGTGCTCGCGATCGGCATCATCGTCGACGATGCGATCGTCGTCGTGGAGAACGTCGAACGCCTGATGATGGAAGAAGGCCTGTCGCCGAAGGACGCGACGATCAAGGCCATGAAGGAAATCACCGGCGCCATTATCGGCATCACGCTGGTGCTGACGGCCGTGTTCCTCCCGATGGCGATGTCGAGCGGCTCGGTCGGCGTGATTTATCAGCAGTTCACGCTGTCGATGGCCGTGTCGATCATGTTCTCGGCCGTGCTCGCGCTGACGCTGACGCCGGCCCTGTGCGCGACGATGCTCAAGCCGGTCGAGCCTGGCCACCACGAGAAGCGTGGCTTCTTCGGCTGGTTCAACCGCCGCTTCGACCGCCTCACGGATTGGTACGAAACGCGCGTCGGCCGGCTGGTCGGCCGCACGGGCCGCGTGATGCTGCTGTTCGTCGCGATCGCCGTCGCGCTGGTGTTCGGCTTCCGCATGCTGCCGTCGTCGTTCCTGCCCGAGGAAGACCAGGGCTACTTCATGACCGGCTTCCTGCTCCCGGCGGATTCGACCGTCGAGCGCACGGGTGACGTGGTCAAGACCCTCGAGAAGCATCTCGCGTCGCGTCCGGCGATCCAGTCGAGCATCTCCATCATCGGCTACGGCTTCTCCGGCCTCGGCTCCAACGCGGCACTGAACTACGCGGTGCTCAAGGACTGGGACAAGCGCGAGGGTTCGTCCACGCTGGAAGAAGCGATGCGCGCGCAGGCCGCGACGGGCGGCGTGACGGAAGGCACGGTCATGAGCCTGTTGCCGCCGGCGATCGACGGGCTGGGCACCAGCTCAGGCTTCACGATGCGTCTGCAGGATCGCGCCAACCAGGGCTACGCGGCGCTCAAGGCGGCTGAAACCAAGCTGCTCGAACTGGCCGCGCAAAGCAAGGTGGTGACCGGCGTCTATCCGGACAGCCTGCCGGCCGGCACGAGCGTGCGGCTGGACATCGACCGCGACAAGGCCGAAGCGCTCGGCGTGTCGTTCACGACCATCAGCGACACGCTGTCGGCCGCGATGGGCTCGACCTACGTGAACGACTTCCCGAACGCGGGCCGCATGCAGCAGGTGATCATCCAGGCCGATGCCCCGGCACGCATGCAGATCGACAACGTCATGAAGCTCTACGTGCGCAACGCGACCGGTGGCATGGTGCCGCTGTCCGAAGTGGTGCATCCGGTCTGGTCGGAAGCCCCGCTCCAGATGGTGCGCTTCCAGGGCTACCCGTCCGCGCGTATCTCCGGCGGTTCGGCCCCCGGCTACTCCAGCGGCGCGGCAATGGCCGAGATGGAGCGTCTGGCAGCGCAGTTGCCGCCGGGCTTCACGGTGGCCTGGACTGGCCAGTCGCTGCAGGAGCGTGAATCGGCATCGCAGGCGCCGATGCTGATGGCGCTGTCGATGATCGTCGTGTTCCTGGTGCTCGCGGCGCTCTACGAGAGCTGGGCGATCCCGTTGTCGGTGATGCTGGTGGTGCCGCTCGGCCTGATCGGCGCACTCGGCGCGGTGATGCTCCGCGGGCTGCCGAACGACGTGTTCTTCAAGGTCGGGATGATCACCGTGATCGGCCTGTCGGCGAAGAACGCAATCCTGATCGTGGAGTTCGCGAAGCAGCTGCGCGAAGAGGGTATGGGGCTGATCGAGGCTGCCGTACAGTCGTCCAAGCTGCGCCTGCGTCCGATCCTGATGACGTCGTTCGCGTTCGGGCTCGGCGTGGTGCCGCTCGTCATCGCCTCCGGCGCCAGCTCCGAGACGCAGCACGCGATCGGTACCGGCGTGCTGGGCGGCATGATCACCGCCACCGTGCTGGCCATTTTCTTCGTTCCGGTCTTCTTCGTGTTCGTGATGAGCCTCCAGGAACGCATCTCGGCATGGCGCGCATCCGGCAAGAAGCCCGCCACCGTGACCCACGAACAAGAAGGTTGATGCCATGCGATTGCTCATTCTTTCCGCTGCGGTTTCCGCCGCCCTCGCGCTGTCGGCCTGCTCGATGGCACCCAAGCTGGTCAAGCCCGAGATGCCGGTGCCGACCGCCTATACGACCGCTGCCGCGGCCGACCAGCACGCGAACGCAGCCGATCTCGGCTGGCGCACGATGTTCGGCGACCGTCGCCTGCAGCGCCTGATCGAGCTCGCGCTCGACAACAACCGCGACCTGCGCCTGGCCGCGCTGAACGTCCAGGCCGCCGAAGCGCAGTACGGCATCCAGCGTTCCGCGCGCCTGCCGTCGATCGGCACCGGTGCGAGCTTCACGCGCCAGCGTACGCCGGCCGACTCGCAATCGAACCCGCCGGTGTTCGAGACGACGCAGAACCAGTACGGTGTAAACGTCGGCGTCAGCGCGTTCGAGATCGACCTGTTCGGCCGCGTGAAGTCGCTGTCCGATGCAGCTTTCGCGCGCTACCTCGCAACCGATCACGGCCGCCGCGCGGTGCAGATCGCGCTCGTCGGCTCCGTGGCCAACGCGTATTTCGCCGAGCGCCTCGCGCAGGAACAGCGTGCGCTGTCCGAACGCACGCTGAACGACTGGCGTCAGTCGCTCGATCTCGCACGCCGGCTCAAGGAAGCGAACCAGGCGAGCGGCGTCGACATCGCGCAGGCCGAAGGCCAGGTCGCGAGCGCCAGCGCCGATCTCGAAGCGCGTTCGCGCGCCGTCGAGCAAGCACGCAACGCGCTACGTCTGCTGGTCGGCACCGACCTGCCGAAGACCCTGCCCGACCCGCTGTCGCTGGAACGCCAGCCAGTGATGACGCAACTGCCGGCCGGCCTGCCGTCGGAATTGCTGTACCGCCGGCCGGACATCCAGCAGGCCGAGCAGAACCTCGTCGCCGCCAACGCCGACATCGGCGCGGCACGCGCGGCGTTCTTCCCGCGCCTGTCGCTGACCTCGTCGATCGGCTTCCTGAGCCCGGGGCTGGGCAGCCTGTTCGCCGGCGGCCAGAACGTGTGGAGCTTTGCGCCGCAGGTCACGCTGCCGATCTTCCAGGGCGGCCGGCTGCGTTCCGAACTGAATCTCGCGGAAGTGCGCAAGTCCAGTGCGGTCGTCGAGTACGAACGATCGATCCAGACCGCGTTCCGCGAAGTGGCCGACGGCCTCGCCGGGCGCGAGACGTTCAGCCGCCAGATCGACGCGCAGAGCCGGGTCGTCAAGAGCGCCGAGCGCCGTACCGATCTCGTGAACCTGCGCTATCGCGCCGGCATCGAGGATCGGCTGGAACTGCTCGACTCGCAGCGGCAGCTGTATGCCGCGCGTCAGGCCTTGCTGGATCTGCGCAATGCCGAACTGGGCAACGCGGTCGCGCTCTACAAGGCGCTCGGTGGCGGTCTGGTCGACACCGACGTGCCTCCCGCCAACAACGTGGCGAACAACTGAGCAACGAGTCGTCGCCCTTCCGTTCGCGACGACTGAACGCACGGTGAAGTCCGGCGGCGCACGTGCCGCGCCGCCGGCCCGCCTGCAGGTCACGCTCACTTCCGGTGAACCCGATGAACCCTCTGATACTCATTGCCGAAGACGATCCGGAGATCGCCGAAATACTCGACGCCTATCTCGCTCACGACGGCTATCGCACCTACCGCGTCAGTCACGGCCAGGCCGTGCTCGACGTGCAGCCCGTGCTGAAACCCGACCTGATCCTGCTCGACGTCAGGATGCCGAAGAAAGACGGCTGGGAAGTCCTGGTCGAACTGCGGCGCCGCGGCGACACGCCGATCGTCATCATCACGGCGCTCGACCGCGAAATCGATCGCTTGCAGGGGCTGCGCTTCGGTGCGGACGACTACATCACGAAGCCCTTCAATCCGGCCGAGGTGGTCGCGCGCATCCGTGCGATCCTGCGCCGCCTGGAAACAACCGCAGCGGGACGCTTCATCAAGGTCGGCAACCTTGAAATCGACACGCAAAGCTACCTGACCACGGTCCGCACGGACATCGGGGAAACCAGCATTTCGCTGACGCTGACCGAATTCCGGCTGCTCGCCCACCTGGCCGGCTCGCCGAACCGCGTGTTCACGCGCAGCGAACTGATCGACGCCTGCCTCGCCGACGTCGACGCGCTGGAGCGTACCGTCGACAGCCATATCAGCCGGTTGCGCAAGAAACTCGAATGCGCGGGCGCGTCCGGGATGCCCGAGGTGATGCGCGGCGTCGGCTACCGGCTGCGCAGCACCCAGTGAACGCGCCTCATGGATCGCGGCTGCGCGTTGCGCGGATCATCGGCCTGCTGACGGTCGCTGTCGTGCTGACGATCGCGACCGGGTGGTTCGTCGTCTACGGGCTGATCCTCGCCGTTTCGTCTCCTGCGACCGACCACCCGATCGCGGTGGTGATCCGGGAGACGCCGAGCTATCTGCTGCTGGCCGCCTTGCTGCTGGCCGGGCTCGTCGCGACGGTCATCGATCTCGTCAAACTGGCGCGCAGGTCAGGCTTGTAACCCGTTGCGCCGCATTCGCTGCCAGCCCCTTCCCCCGTGAAAAGACTTTTTCTGAAACTCCCGTACGAGTGGCAGATCGGGTTGCGCTATGCGCGTCCCGGCAAGCGTGCGGGTGGAAACGGCTTCACGTCGTTCGTTGCGCTCGCTTCGATGACGGGCATCGCGCTCGGCGTTGCTGCCCATTCGTTTCGACGAAAGTCCGGCGAAAGATAGCACTCCCATCCAACCCCGGTTCGCCGTTGTCGTGACAGATTGTGTGCGCCTGTAGAGCCACCCGGCAGCCTGCGCCTTTTGATCCCGCTCCATCGTTTCTCCATCAAACCGCACAAAAACGTCCATCGACGCCACGCACACTGCGAAGCAAGTCATCGAGCACGCATGCGCGAGCAACACGAACACATGGACACGTTTCCGACCCTGATCGCCTGTGAGCATTGCGACAGCGTCTACCGGCGCCGCGCGCTGGCGCCTCACGAGGTCGCGCGGTGCGAACGCTGCGCCGCCGTGCTGTTCCGATCGAGCTGGCTCGATATCGACCGATGGCTCGCGCTGGCGGTTGCGGCCGGCGTGGTCTTTGCCATCGCCAACCTCTGCCCGATCATGCGGATCAGCGTGCAGGGGCTGCACAGCGAGGCCACACTGTGGCAATCCGCGCTCGCGCTTGCCCAGGGTTTCGCCGCGCCGATCGCGATTCCGACGGCCCTCGCGATCGTGGTGGTGCCGTTCCTGCAGATCGCCACGCTGATCTGGTTGCTGGCCTTTGCCCGTGCCGGACATCGCGCACCCGCATTCGGCCCGCTGATGCGGCTGCTCGTCGCGCTGCGGCCCTGGAGCATGATCGAGGTCGGATTGCTCGGCATCCTGATCGCCATCATCAAGCTGTCCAGCATCATGCAGATCATTCCCGGCGCCGGCTTGTGGGCCACCGCCGTGCTGATGGTGCTGATCCCGCTGATCGCGGGTCACGACGCGCGCCAGCTGTGGGACTGGGTCGTCCCGGTGGAAGCCGACGGAGGCCGCCCGTGAGCCTGCCCGTGCGCGCCAGTCAGCTGGGCATGGTCGGGTGCCATGCATGTGGCCTCGTCTGCCGCACGCACGCATCCGCCGCGCACGACGCCCATCCGCATGCCGCGGAAACGGCCCGCTGCCCGCGATGCGGGGCCGCGCTGCACGCGCGTCGTTCGGACAGCATCGTGCGCGCCTGGGCGCTCCTGATCGCCAGCCTGATCTTCTACATCCCGGCCAACCTGTTGCCGGTGATGCGCACCACGCTGCTCGGCAGCCACAGCGAATCGACGATCCTCAGCGGCGTCGTGGTGTTCTGGAAAGCCGGCTCGTACGGCATCGCGTCGGTCATCTTCATCGCGAGCGTCGTCGTGCCGTGCACGAAGTTCCTCGCGCTCGGCATGTTGCTCGTCACGACCGGCCGGCGCAGCGTGTCGGCCATGCGCGAGCGGGCCGTGCTGTACCGCGCGGTCGAGCTGGTCGGTTACTGGTCGATGCTGGACGTGCTGGTCGTCGCGATCATCTGTGCGCTGGTGAAGTTCGGTCCGCTGTCCGAGATCGAACCGCGCGCCGGCATTTTGTTTTTCGGCATGGTCGTCATTCTCACGATGCTGTCTGCGATGAGTTTTGACCCACGCCTCATTTGGGACGCCGAAGAAGCATGAATCCTGCATCCGGCCCGCAAGGCCTCGAACCCCACGACCCGCCCGTGTCACGCAACCGGCTGCGGCTTTCGCTCGTCTGGCTCGTGCCGCTCGTCGCGGCGCTGATCGGCCTGTCGATGGTGATCCACGCGTGGTTGTCCGTCGGGCCGGAAATCACGATCACGTTCAGCACCGCGCAGGGTCTCGAGGCCGGCAAGACGCCCGTCAAGTACAAGGACGTCGTGATCGGCACCGTGACCGCCATTTCGCTGAGCGACGACAGTTCACACGTGGTCGCGACGGTTTCGTTCGTGAAGAATGCACGCAACCTGATTCGCGACGACACGCGCTTCTGGGTCGTGCGGCCCCGCGTCGGCATGAGCGGCGTATCGGGCATCGATACGCTGTTCTCCGGCGCGTACATCGGCATGGACACGGGCCGCTCCGACAAGGCGCGCAAAGCCTACACCGGGCTCGAAACGCCGCCTACCATCATCAACGGCACGCCGGGAACGAGCTTCGCGTTGCGGGCCACCGATCTCGGCTCGCTCGATATCGGCTCGCCGGTCTATTACCGCCATCTGATGGTGGGCCACGTCGCGTCGTACAAGCTCGACATGCAAAGTCGCGACATGAACCTGCAGGTGTTCATCGATGCGCCGTACGATCGCCTGGTGACGACCGATACGCGCTTCTGGAATGCGAGCGGCATGGATCTTTCGCTCGACGCGAACGGCCTGAAGCTGAAAACCCAGTCGGTCGCGACGATCGTGGGCGGCGGCATCGCGTTCGCGACACCGGAAGACGGCGGCACGGCGGCCGCCCCTGCCGGCAACCTGTTTACGCTCGCCGCCGACGAAGCTGCCGCGATGGCCGCTCCGGACGGTCCGTCCCAGCTCATCCGGCTGCGTTTCGAACAGCCGTTGCGCGGGCTCGCGGTCGGGGCGCCGGTGGAATTTTCCGGCATCGAAATGGGCAAGGTCGTCTCCACCCAGCTCGACTTCGACCGTGCCACCCAGCGTTTCCGGTCCATCGTCATGGTCAAGGTTTATCCGTATCGTCTCGGCCCCGTCGTCGAGAAACTGCAGAAGACCGAAGGCAACGGCAATCCGCGCGCGGCCCAGTTCCTCGCGGGCCTGGTCGAGCACGGGCTCCGGGCGGAAACGCGTACCGGCAACCTGCTGACGGGGCAGCTCTACATTTCGTTCGATTTCGTGAAGAACGCGCCGAAGGTGCCGTTCGACGCCAATGCGACGCCGCTGACCATTCCCACTGTCACCAGTACGTTCGACAAGCTGCCGGAGCAAGTCGCCGAAATCGTCGACAAGATCAACAAGATGCCGCTGAATTCGATCGGCAAGCATGTCGATTCGAGCCTGACGAACCTGGACGCGACGCTCAGGCAGGTCAACGGCCAGTTGCTGCCGTCGACGACGCGCGCGCTCGACCAGGCGAACCAGACGTTCGGCGCGTTGCGTCAGGGCATCGCCGAGGACGGTCCGCTTCAGGAAAACCTGGCGAACACGCTGACCGAAGTCCAGCGTACCGCGCGCTCGTTGCGCACGCTGACCGACATGCTGGGCCGCCGTCCCGAATCGCTGCTGCGGGGAACCGGGGCCGATCATGCACTGCTCGCGCCGGCTGACACTTCAACCCCGCCTGTCCAGCAGGAGCCACGACAACCATGAGCTTCCCGATTCGCGCCAGGACGATCGCCCTGGGCGCAGGTGCCGTCATCGCGCTGACCGCCTGCGCGTCGAACCCGGTGCATTACTACACGCTCGTCTCGCCGGCCACGTCCGCGACGGCAACCACTGCGCGCGGCACCGCGCCGCTGGCGATCAACGTGTTGCCGGTCGGCATTCCCGCCCAGCTCGACCAGCAGCAGATGGTCGTTCGCAGCGGCACGGGCAGCGCGGTGATACTCGACAACGAACGCTGGGTCGCACCGCTCGGCGACGAGCTGCGCGCGGCACTTTCGTCGGCACTCGTCGAGCAACTGGGCGCGCGCAACGTCACCGGCCTGCCGCGTCCGTCGAACCAGGCCGTCATGAGCATCCGCACGCAGGTGCGCCGCTTCGATGCGTGGCCCGGGAGCATGGCCCAGTTCGAAGCCGACTGGGCCGTCGGTGTGCAGCAGGACACGCCGGGCCCGCGCATTTCGTGCAGCACGCGGCTCAACGAGGCCGCTCCTGGAAGCTATGCCGACATGGTGCGCGTGCAACAGCGCATGATCGAGCAGTTCGCCGCCCGGATCGCGAGCACCGTGCGCAGCTTCGGCAGCGGGCGCCCTGCCTGTCCCGTCGACTCGTGAAGCGCCCCGCCTATGGGAGCCGTCCATGGGAACCCGCGAAGGGAGCCGGTTATGGGAACCGGCTCCGTTGACCCTTGAAGCGACGCGTTATGCGCGCCGCCGGTAAGTCCCCGGCGTGCTCCCCGTCCAGTGCCGGAACGCGCGATGGAACGCGCTCGGATCGTCGAAGCCGATGTCGGCACCGATCGCCGCGATCGTGTCGGGCGTATCGGTCAGCCGCTGGATCGCGATGTCGCGCCGCAACTCGTCCTTGAGCACCTGGAACGTCGTCCCTTCGGCGGCCAGGTGGCGGCTCAACGTGCGCACCGAGCAATGCAGGTGCTCGGCCGCCTGGTCGATCACCGGCAGGTCGGGCAACGCTGCCGACAGGTACTGCCGCACGCGATGGCACACGAGCTGTTCGCTGAACGATTCGAAGATCCAGTCGCCGGGTGCGCGCGCGAGGAACTTGCGCAGGTTGCGCTTGCTCTGCCGGATCGGCGCGTCGAGGTAATCCGCACTGAAGCGCATCAGCGTGCGCTCGCAGTCGAACGCCACGGAGCCGGTGAAGAAATACAGGTGGTCGACCGCATGGCGCGGCCGCGGGCACGCGAACTCGATCTGCAGCAGCGGAATCTTCTGCCCGATCAGCCAGGAGCACACGCCGTGCACGAGCTTGAGCATCAGTTCCTGGCCGAGCGCGCCGATCGGGCCGATGGCGTCGTTCGGGCGCAGCAGCACCTGCGCGACGAGGCCGTCGCGCTTCGATTCGACGAAGAAATCGTCGAGCAGGATATGGAAGAATTGCCCGAAACGGTGCTGCGCCGTTTCGAGGTTGCGCGCATCGAGCAGGCTCAGGCACAGGTACTTCAGCGTGCCGCCGCGCAGCGGGCGCGAAAAGATGCCGGGCATCTCGTCGTCGAGGTCGATCGCGAGCGTACGGTACAGCGTCGAGAACTGTTCCTCCGTCACGCGCGCATGCGGTTCGCCGAGCAGCTCGATCGGGATGCCGGCTCCGCGCAGGTAGCGCTCGACCACGTCGCGCTGCGCACCGGCGCTCGCGAGGAAGCCGTTGACGAGCGAGATCGGCACCGTCGCGCTCGGCGACGGCAGCGCCCGCCCGGGCCCGGGCTGGGCGGAAAGTGAATCTGAACCGGTCATCGCGTCCCCGTCGATCGAACCGCTCGCATTGTACTTGAGCGGCCCGCGCGGAGCCTTCCGGGCCTTCGGCGCGCCGGGCCCTGCGCGGCGCGCCGACGCCATCAGTCGGTGCGGCTGAGTTCCCGGCGCAGGATCTTGCCGACGGTCGACTTCGGCAGCCGGTCGACGAAGCGAATCAGCTTCGGCACCTTGTAGGCCGCGAGGCTCTCGCGGCAATGCGCGACGAGTTGTTCCTCCGTGACGCAGGCATCCTGCGCCAGCACCACGAACAGCTTGACGGCCTCGCCCGTGCGCGCGTCCGGCACGCCGATGCACGCGCATTCGGCAACGCCCGGCACGGCGGTCGCGACGGCTTCCACCTCGTTCGGGTACACGTTGAAGCCCGACACGATGATCATGTCCTTCTTGCGGTCGACGATCCGCAGGAAGCCGGCTTCGTCGAACACGCCGACGTCCCCCGTGCGGAAATAGCCGTCGGCCGTGAACGCGGCCGCATTCGCTTCCGGCTTCTGCCAGTAGCCGCTCATCACCTGCGGCCCCTTCACGCAGATTTCGCCCGCGCCGCCGATCGCCACCTCGTTGTCCTGGTCGTCAAGCAGCTTCACGTCGGTCGACGGCAGCGGCAGGCCCGTGGTGCCCGTGAACGCGTCGATCGACTGCGGGTTGAACGACACGACCGGCGACGTTTCCGACAGCCCGTAGCCCTCGCGGATGAAGTTGCCCGTCACCGCCTTCCAGCGCGACGAGATCACGTCGATCACGGCCGCGCCGCCGCCGGCCGACAGCTTCAGCCGCGACCAGTCGACTTCCGTCAGGCGCGGATGGCCGGCGAGCCCCGCGTACAGCGTGTTCACGCCGACGAACACCGTCGGGCGCGCGGCCTTCAGCACGTCGATGAAGCCGTCCATGTCGCGCGGGTTCGCGACCAGCCAGTTCTGCGCGCCGATCGCGAAGTAGGACAGGAAGTTCACCGTCAGCGCGAAGATGTGATACAGCGGGATCGCCGTGACGACGACCTCCTCGCCCGGCTCGCGCGCGGCCGGCACGATCGCACCGAACTGCGCGATGTTCGCGACGAGGTTGCGGTGCGACAGCGCGGCCCCCTTCGACAGGCCCGTCGTGCCGCCCGTGTACTGCAGCAGCAGCAGGTCCGCGCCGCCGAGCGGCACCGGTTCGAACGCGAGCGACTCCCCGGCGGCAATGGCTTCCGCGAGCGGGACCGAACCAGGCGGCAGCGCGTCGCATGCACCGGCCGGCGCATCGACGACGCCGAGATCGCCGCGCCCGACGCTCAGCACGGTGCGCACGCGCGTGCCGCCGACCACCTCGGCGAACGTGCCCATCGACCCGCCGCACACCACGGCGACCTCGACGCCCGCATCGTTGAGCTGATGCTCGAGCTCGCGCGCCGTGTAGTGCGGGTTCACGTTGACCTGGATCGCGCCGATCTTCGCGACCGCGACGAACGCGACCGGAAACGCGAGCACGTTGGGCAGCATCACGGCCACGCGATCGCCCTTGCGGACGCCCACGACCTGCTGCAGATACGCGGCCAGCGCGGTCGACAGGCGGTCGACGTCGGCATAGGTGAGCGTGCGGCCGTACGCATGGAACGCCGGACGACCGGCGAAACGGCGCATCGCGTCGTCCAGCAGCGCGCTTACGGAAGGATGGCGATCGGGATCGATCTCGGCGGGGATCGAGCCATACGACCCGGTCCAGTGTCTCTTCGTCATGTCTCACTCCACGGGGGACGGCGCGCCAGCTGCGCGCCGTTCGCACGACGGCCTGCACGCCGGAGGGCGCGGGCCAGTCGCCTGACTGGCGACTATCGCCCGCGCGGCGTACTTTGCAAATGATCCGGGCGGCCGAAAAGATGATCGAAACGGACACGCGCGCATGCGCTTGTCTAGGCAACTTCGTGGAGCGCCGCGCAGAATCGTATATTCCCCGGCACGAATTGCAAAGCATCAAGCGGCGTAGCACGGCCCGTCGCCCTTCTTCATAATCGACGATCGTCATTCATTCGTCGCGCACATGCAGCCGCTTGCCCTGGCCCCCGCCGAAGCCTTCTCGTCCGTTCGATTCGTGCTGACCGACATGGACGAGACCCTGACCTATCAGGGCCGCCTGGCCGCGCAAACCTACGCGGCGCTCGAACGCCTGCAGGCCCGCGGCATCCATGTGATTCCCGTGACCGCCGCGCCGGCGGGCTGGTGCGACCAGATGGCGCGCATGTGGCCGGTCGACGGCGTGATTGCGGAAAACGGCGGACTCTTCATCCGGCGCAGCCCGGACGGGCATGGCGTCGAACGCCGTTACTGGCATGCGGACGATGCGCTCGCCGGCGCGCGCGACGCACTCCGGCGCATTGCGCGGCAGGTCGAGACGGCCGTACCCGCCGCCCGTCACGCGGACGACCAGGACTTCAGGCTGACGTCGCTCGCGTACGCCCGCACCGGCAGCGACCAGGACGACCGCATACGCGACGCGCTGGTCGCGGCCGGCGCGGACGCGACCATCAACAACCTGTGGATCATCGGGTGGGTCGGCGGGTACGACAAGCTGTCGATGTCGCTGCGCGTGCTGTCGGACACGTTCGGCATCGACGCCGGCTCGGCGCGCGAGTGCGTCGCCTATTCCGGCGATTCCACCAACGACGCGCCGATGTTCGGCTACTTCACGCACACGGCCGGCATGAGCACCGTGGTCGAGTATCTGCAGCAGTTGCCTGCGTTGCCGCGATGGATCACGCAAGGCCCGGGCGGCAGCGGGTTCGTGGAGTTCGCCGATGCGATTCTGCGCACGCGTGCGGACGATCGGGGCTGACCGCGCCCGCACATCGACTATCGCGTGATCGGCATGAACAACATACGGGATCCGGCGATTCCTGTCGCCGGCCGCACCTGATACGATCGCTTCGCTTCCGGTTCGCCACGGCCGAACGTGCCGCGCGCCGCCGCCCATGAAGCCGCCGGATCCGCACAACGGATCAAGTGCGCATCTCGCCTGTTCTCGCCGGTCGATCCCGCTGCCTGATAATCAGGAATACTGTACATATGGCGCCGACCACGGCAGCACGCCAAACCGGAACAAGACAACCAACAACACTTTCAAAGGTCAGTCGCCATGCCAGAACGCATCTCGTTTGGACAACTCCCCGCCCGGCTGCTCGACGTCGTGCTCAACGTCGAGGCCTACGCGAACGACACCGGCCACGACTTCCGGCTCGTCGAGCTGGTACGCGCACGCGTGTCGCAGCTCAACGGCTGCGCCTATTGTCTCGACCGGCATATCAAGGAAGGCATTCACGCGGGCGAAGACCCGCTGCGCTACCACCTGCTGCCCGTCTGGCACGAAACGCCCGGCCTCTACAGCCCGAAGGAGCAGGCCGCGCTGCGCTGGGCCGAGGCGCTGACACTGATCAGCGAGCACGCGATCGGCGACGAACTCGTCGACGCGACGCGCGCGCATTTCGATCGCGACGAACTGGCCACGCTCACGCTGATCGTCGCGCAGATCAACACGTGGAACCGGCTCGCGAAGCCGTTTGCATGGGAGGCCGGTGTGTTCCAGGCGGGTTGAAGCCGGTTCGCGGCGCCCGACGCGCGCCGCGCCGGGTGGCGCCGGCGCGCGTATCAGGGTGAACCCTGTGGCGCATGGGACCGATCCCGAGCAGAATTGCGTGCCGTAAACGATATCGATTCGGACGCAGGATGCTCCCATGCCGCGCAGCGCGCCCTTGAACCCGACGACCGCCCGCGCAGCCCGCCTGCCGGACGTCGAGCCGATCCACGCGTTGCGCCAGCAGCGCTTCACGCCGGCCAAACTGGCCGTGCTGCTCGACGTGGCGGCACAAGCCGGCCTCGACCCGGTCGCGGTGCTCGACGGTACCGGCCTCACGCCGGCCGCCGTCGCAGACCCGTTCACGCTCACGTCGCCGCTGCAGTTCCTCACGGCCGCGCGCAATGCCATCGGCCGCTACGACGGCTCCGATCTCGGCGTGCGCGTCGGCCACCGGCTGCACGTGTCGAGCTACGGGATGTACGGTTACGCGATGCTGTGTTCGGAATCGCTCGCGCACGCGTTCGAATCGGCCGTCAAATATCACCGGCTCGCGAACGGCATGCTCGGGATCCGCTGGGTCGAACAGGGCGATACCGCGTCGTGGCTGTTTCCCGACCGGCACGAAGTCGCGCTGCCCGATCTCGACGAGCCGCTGTACCGTTTCCTGATCGACATGCAGTTCGCGCTGCACGTGACGATCATCAAGGACGTGATGGGTGCGTGGTGCGTGCCGGCGCGCGCGCAGTTCGTGCAGCCGCGGCCGACGCACGCGGCGCTGCTGGGCGATGCGCTCGAATGCCCGATCGCCTTCGACCAGCCGCATCATGTGCTCAGCTACCCGGCCGCGTGGCTCACGCGCGCGCCGCAGCTCGCGAATCCGATTACCGCCGCGCAGGTGTCGTCGCACTGCGCGAGCCTGCTCGATGAATTGCGCAGCCAGGCCGGCGTCACGCGGCGCGTGTACCAGGAACTCACGCGCACACCCGGGCAGTTTCCCGATATCGACGCGATCGCGGCGATCCTGTGCGTCACGTCGCGCACACTGCGCCGCAAGCTCGAAGCGGAAGGCACGTCGTACAGCGATCTGCTGGCGAGCGTGCGCAAGGCGCTCGCGATCGACTATCTCAGCACGACCACGCTCAGCACCGAGGACATCGCATTGACGCTCGGCTTCAGCGATGCGGTGGGTTTCCGCCACGCGTTCAAGCGCTGGACCGGCATGACACCGAGCGACGTGCGGCGCAACAAGCGCGGCGGTTGAGCGCGGGGGCTGGTGGTGCTGGCGGTGCTGGCGGTGCTGGTTGTGCTGGCGGTACTGGCGGTGCTGGCGGTGCTGGCGGTGCTGGCGGTGCTGGCGGTGCTGGCGGCAGTCAGCGTCCGTCGCCGATCGCCGGCGTGGCCACCGCCAGCGCGAACTCGAACACCGCGCCACGCCCGGCCCGGTCGACCAGCCGGATACTGCTGCCGTTGAGCGCCAGCATCCGGTGCACGATCAGCAGCCCGAGGCCGCCGCTCGTCACCGCGCCGCCGCTCATCGGCCGCTGCGGCCGCTGGAACAACCCTTCGCGCCGCGCCGCCGGAATCCCTTCCCCGGTATCGGCCACGGTCACGAGCACGCGGTCGCCGCGCGGCTCCAGCGTGACCTCGACCTCGCCATGCGCAGGCGTGTGCCGCAGCGCGTTGTCGAGCAGGTTGGTCAGCACGCGCTCGATCATCCCGAGATCGGCCGACACGACCGGCACCCGCGGCGGAATCCGCGCATGCAGCGCAACGCCGCGCGCCTGCGCGGTCAGCTCGAACTTCTGGAACACGTCCTGCACGAGATCGACGAGCGAGAACGGCTCGCGTTCGGCCTGCACGCCGCCCGATTCGAGGCGGGCGAGCTCGAACAGCGCCTGCGCGAGCCGGCCGACCTTCGCGCTCTGCGCGAGCGCGATCGACAGGTAGCGCCGCCGTTCGGTCTCGGCGAGCGTGTCCGCCTTCAGCGACAGCGTCTCCAGGTAGCCGTGCAGCGACGTGAGCGGCGTGCGCAGGTCGTGCGAGATGTTCGTGATCAGCTCGCGCCGCTGCTGGTCCTGGTGCGTCAGCGCACGCCACTGGTCGCCGATCCGGTCGGCCATCTGCGCGAACGCGGATTCGAGCACGACGATGTCGTCGCCGCGCCGGCCCGGACGCGAACGCGGCACCGGCGGCTGCGTGTCGGGCGTGCCATTCGCGTCGAAGCGGCGCATCGCGTCCGTCAGCCGGCGCAGCGGGCGCGTGATGAAGCTGAACGCGGTGAGGCCCGCGAGCAGGCCGAGCAGCGCGACCAGCGCCATCGACCACAGTGTCGTGCGCAGCACGTTGCCGGCGTCCACGCGCGCGGCCAGCTGGTCGTGCGCCTCGCCGAGCAGCACCACGTAGATGTAGCCCGACGGCGGCTGCCCCGCGCGCTGCAGCGGCGCGGCGCTGAAGACCTTGCGTGCGTCGGGGCTGCGCGGGTCGTCGCCGAGGATCGGCAGCGGCTCGCCCGCGATGAAGCGCTGCACGGGGGCGAGATCGACACGGTCGCGCTTCACGTGGCCGGGCGGCGCATCGTCGCCCTTGATGCGCCCCGCGTTGTCGAGCAGATAGACCTCGACGCTCGGGTTCACGCCCATCAACTGGCCGAACAGCGTGCGCACGGCGTCCGGGCGCAGCCCGTTCGCGTCCATCAGCGGTGCGCTGTGGGTCACGCTGTTGACGATGTTGGCGGCCAGGTCGCGGGACAGCCCCTGCACGACTTCCTGTTCGCGCATGTCGTTCGCGCGGATCTGCAGCCACGCCGACGCGCCCGAGCACGCGAGCAGCAGCACCGAGAACACGAGCGACAGCCGCTGGGTGAGGGTGAGCTTCATCATCCGTCCCGCTGTCCCGGCGCGGCGAGCTTGTAGCCGCGGCCCCACACGGTGAGGATCCGCACGGGCTCCGCCGGGTCGGCCTCGATCTTCGCGCGCAGCCGGTTGATGTGGGTGTTGACCGTGTGTTCGTAGCCTTCGTGCTGGTAGCCCCACACGGCATTGAGCAGGTCCATCCGCGAGAACACCTTGCCCGGGTGTCGCGCGAAGAAGTACAGCAGGTCGAATTCGCGCGGCGTGAGGTCGATGCGCGTGCCGTCGACGCTCGCTTCGCGCGCGATCGGGTCGATCGCCAGCCCCGCGACGTCGAGCGTACCCGCGTCGATCCGCGAATCGCGCGCGAGCGCATCGACGCGCCGCAGCAGCGCCTTCACGCGCGCGACGAGTTCGAGCACCGAGAACGGCTTGGCCAGATAGTCGTCGGCGCCGAGCTCGAGGCCGAGGATCCGGTGCACCTCGCTCGAGCGCGCGCTCGTGATGATGATCGGCGTGTAACGCGTCATCGCACGTGCGCGCCGGCAGATTTCGAGGCCGTCGACGCCCGGCAGCATCAGGTCGAGGATCAACGCATCCCAGCCACCCTGCTCGAGCAGGCGCAGCCCTTCGGCGCCGTCCGCGCTGTGCACGACCTCGTAGCGCTCGTCGCGCAGGTGCAGGCTCAGCACGTCGGCGATGTCGGCGTCGTCTTCGACGATCAGGATGCGTTTCGGTTGGTCCATGGCGGCGGGTGGCGGCACGTCGGTGCCGGGGGTGGATATCGGTTCGGGCCGGCCCCGGGCCCGGGCCGGCTGGCCGGTTTCCCCGGGGGCGAATCGCGGTTACGTGCCGCGCTGCCGCCATTGTGCAAAATTTTGCGGGGGGAAGGGATCACATTTCGTTTAATTTTGGATCGCGCCCGTGCCGTGAGCCAATACCCGCAGCGCTTTCCGCCCCGTCCCCTTTTGCCGGGCCTCGCGGCCTGGTCGGCCCAACCCAATTGGCCCACGATCGAGACTCGGGCCATGTGGCTCAAATTCGTGCAGGAATTCGTGGTCACCGAGCGCGACGTCGCCAGGACCGGTGTCAACTCCCCCGCATTCCTCTGCCGCGCGCATGACGACGCTCGAACTGCACACGTCCCGTTTTTCTACGACATACATCCACGCGGCCTCATGTTTAACTCATGCCCAGCCGGGTCGGGTGCATTCCGAATCCTGGCGGCACCATGAATTTCCATGACGCGAATCAACGCTTCCGCGACTGCTCGCGTGCGGCCTCGCAGCCTTCGTACAGCGCTAGCGAACCGGCTATGGAAACGGCCTGTCGCCTGGCGCATCGCGAAGCCGCGCCGGGTGTTCAAGCCCGATTCCCGCCAGGTGAAGATGGCCGACGCATCACCATGAAAACAATGACCGAACCTTTAGTCGTGAACAACGCCGAACCCGTGAATGCCTGCAGCGCGATCTCCGGCAGCCCGGCAGCAAGTACGCCGATCGAGTACCCGCTCGCATGCGTCTGATCTGTTTCCCTTACGCGGGCGGCTCGGCCGCCGTCTATCGTGGCCTGCAACCGCTATTGCCCGGGATCGAGGTGCACCGTCATGAGCTTGCCGGCCGAGGCAGCCGCCTGTCGGAGCCTGCCGTGCGGGATATGGCGACGCTGATCGACGCGTTGCTGGACGACCTGGGCAGTTGCTTCGATCGTCCCTTCGCACTGCTCGGCCACAGCATGGGCGCGGCGATTGCCGTCGAACTGGCGCTGCGGCTTCCCGCGCATGCGCGACCGAACCTCCGGCATCTGTTCGTAAGCGCGCGCGCTGCACCGGGCAAGGAGCGCCCCGTTCGACGGATGCAGGCGCTGGACGACCGCGCGTTCATCGACGCGCTGCGCGAGATGGGCGGTACACCGAAGGCGGTGCTGGACAACCGCGAAATGATGGCGTTGATGATGCCGGCGCTGCGTGCGGATTTCACGATGATCGAAAACTACCGGGCCGTGCCTGGACGCAGGCTGGCAGTCGACATCACCGCGTTCGCGGGCGTGGCGGATGAACAGGTCCCTGCCGATTCCGTTTCAGGCTGGGATGCCGCGACGACCGGGCGCTGCGATTTTCATGTCATCGACGGCGATCACTTCTTTATCCGGAGCGAAATGCGGGCGATGGCCGACATCATTGCGACGCGCCTGCGGCGCGCGGATCACGTTGCATCGACCGCCCTGCAAGCGTGACGGGCATCGCACACGTCGGGGTCCGCATCGCGCGATCGGCGTGCCGTGATCGTCGAAGCGAAGCGCCTCGCGGTCCCGCCGAACGTGCCCGGGGGCAGCTCGCCAGTTACCTACGCGTCAAACCTGGAGTGCAATTGTGCAACGTAATCGAAAGCGGATCCTCGTAACCGGTGGCGCGGGTTTCCTCGGTTCGCATCTGTGCGAGCGCCTGATCGAACTCGGTCATGACGTCTTGTGCGTCGACAACTATTTCACCGGCACCAAGCAGAACGTGGCCGCGCTGCTCGGCAACCCGAGCTTCGAGGCGCTGCGCCACGACGTGACCTTTCCGCTGTACGTGGAGGTGGACGAGATCTACAACCTCGCCTGTCCGGCATCGCCGATCCACTATCAGTTCGATCCCGTGCAGACCACCAAGACCAGCGTGATGGGCGCGATCAACATGCTGGGGCTCGCGAAGCGCACGCACGCACGCGTGCTGCAAACCTCCACGAGCGAAGTGTACGGCGACCCCGACGTGCATCCGCAACCGGAGACGTACCGGGGCAACGTCAACCCGCTCGGGCCGCGTGCGTGCTATGACGAAGGAAAACGGTGCGCGGAGACCCTGTTCTTCGACTATCACCGCCAGCAAAACGTGCAAATCAAGGTGGTACGGATCTTCAACACGTACGGGCCGCGCATGCATCCCAACGACGGTCGCGTCGTATCCAACTTCATCGTGCAGGCGCTGCGCGGCGAGGACATCACGCTGTATGGCGACGGCAGCCAGACCCGCGCGTTCTGCTATGTCGACGACATGGTCGGCGGCCTGATCCGGATGATGGACACGCCCGCGAACATCACCGGCCCGATCAATCTCGGCAATCCGCATGAGATCGCGGTCAGTGAACTCGCGCAGATCATCTTGCGCCTGACGGGCTCGAAGTCGCGAATCGTATTCCGGCCGCTGCCGAAGGACGATCCGACGCAACGTTGTCCGGATATCACCCTCGCACGCACCCACCTCGACTGGAAGCCGACAATCGGGCTCGAAGTGGGGCTGCGTCGAACCATCGACTATTTCCGCTCGACCGTGCCGGCCTGACGCCACGCCGGTGTCCCGCTTTCCCGTGGCAGACGCGATACGGAGACCATGCTTCAATCAGCCGTACCGCTGCACCCTTGCCGTTGCACCATTGGCCGACACGAAGCGATGCAGATTCGCCAGTGTCCATCATCCGCGCTGCAAGCCGGATCCCCAAGCATGGAAAAACTCGATTATC
Organism: Burkholderia sp. D-99; assembly: GCF_011605345.1. Taxonomy (GTDB): domain Bacteria; phylum Pseudomonadota; class Gammaproteobacteria; order Burkholderiales; family Burkholderiaceae; genus Burkholderia. The sequence continues at coordinate 222,666 of NZ_JAAOXM010000005.1, read as the reverse complement.
TCAAGCATGTCGAATCGAACGCGCGAACCTATGCGACGTCGTTTCCACGGCTGTTTACCCATGCCGAAGGCATACGCATGCGCGACTCCGACGGGCAGGAATACATCGACTGCCTGTCCAATGCCGGAACGCTCGCACTCGGGCACAATCACCCGGAAGTCAACGAAGCCGTCATGCGGTTCCTGTCCTCCGGTCAACTGCAACAGGCGCTCGACCTGGCGACGCCGGCCAAGCACGCGTTCGTCGAACAGCTGTTCTCGATGTTGCCGAACGCGATCGCTGATACCGGCAAGATCCAGTTCTGCAGTCCGAGCGGAGCGGATGGCGTCGAAGCGGCGATCAAGCTCGCCCGGCATCATACGGGCCGCCCGACGATCATGGCGTTCCACGGCGCCTACCACGGCATGACGACCGGCGCACTCGCCGCATCGGGCAATCTCACGCCGAAATCGGCCGGCAGCAACGGGCGCGACGTTCATTTCCTGCCCTACCCCTATGCCTTTCGCTGCCCGTTCGGCACCGACGGCTCGGCAACCGATCAACTCAGCATCAACTATATCCGGACGGTCCTGTCCGATCCCGAGAGCGGGATCACGAAACCCGCGGCCGTCATCGTCGAAGTCGTGCAAGGCGAAGGCGGCTGCATCCCCGCTTCCGACGCCTGGCTGATCGAGTTGCGCGAGCTGACGCTGCGGCATGAAATCCCGCTGATCGTCGATGAAGTGCAGACCGGCCTCGGCCGAACCGGCGCGCTGTTCGCCATCGAGCATTCCGGCATCCGGCCGGACGTCCTGGTGTTGTCGAAGGCGTTCGGCGGCGGCTATCCGCTGTCGGTGGTGGTCTATGACAAGCGCCTGGACACCTGGCCGCCCGGCTCGCACGCGGGCACCTTCCGCGGCAACCAGATCGCGATGGTGGCCGGTTTGTCGACCATGCGCATCGTCGATCGGGACGGGCTGCCGGCGCACGCGGACACGGTCGGCAAGCTGCTGGTCGCCGGCCTCGAACGTATTGCCGAACGCTTCCCCAGTCTGGGCCAGATCCGCGGCCGCGGCCTGATGATCGGCGTCGAAGTCGTGCTGCCCGGCCGCGATGGCCAACCCGGCCCGACCCATGCGGCGCTCGCGCAAGCCATCAAGCTGAATTGCCTGCGCAACGGACTCGTGATCGAAACCGGCGGCCGTCATGGCGCGGTACTCAGGTTCCTGCCGCCGTTGATCGTCTCGGAAGCGGACATCCACGAGATTCTCAACCGCTTCGAACAAGCGGTGGAAACGGCCTGCCGCGCATAGGCACACCGCAGCGTAACCGTGAAGACCGGTCGGTCCGCGGTGCGTCGCGATCCACATCCAGATAAGGAAGAGTTGACCATGCTGGGCATGACGGAGCGCAAGCTGCTTGCCGACGGGGCCTCGCCGTTGCTGCTGGAGCCGGCATCGAGCGGGCGAGTGAACGGGCACGATCTCGTGCTGGCGGTGAACGACAATCGGGTTGAACTCGAATCGCGGCTTCTGGAACATGGCGCGCTCCTGTTTCGCGGTTTCGACGTGTCATCGGTCGCCGAATTCGAGGCGTTTTCGAACGCGGTGTCGGCTCATCAGTCCGACTACGTCTATCGTTCCACGCCGCGCACCTCGATCGGCAACGGCATCTTCACCGCCACCGAGTATCCGCCGAGCGAGACGATCGCGCTTCATTGCGAAAACGCGTATCAACGCAGCTGGCCGCTGCGCGTCGCATTCTGCTGCCTTTGCGCACCCACGGCCGGCGGCGAAACGCCGATCGCCGACATGCGGGAGGTGAGCCGCCGGATCGGAGCACGCATCCTGGAGAACTTCGAGGCGAAGCAGGTTCGCTATGTCCGGCACTACCGGCGGCACGTCGACATTCCGTGGGAAACCGTCTTTCAGACCACCGACCGCAGCCAGGTCGCGGCCTTCTGCGCAGACAACGGCATCGAGCACGAATGGCTCGACGACGACACGTTATGCACCGCACAGATCAACCAGGGCGTGGCCTACCATCCGGTCACGCGTGACCGGGTTTTCTTCAACCAGGCCCACCTGTTCCACCTCTCGAACCTGGAAGCATCGCTCGCCAGTTCGATCGTCAGCCTGTTCGGCGAGGATCGCGTTCCACGCAACGCGTTCTACGGCGACGGGAGTCCATTCGATCTCGACGACATCGGGCAAATCCGCAACGCGTACCGCGAAAGCGCGATCCAGTTTCCCTGGCAGCAAGGCGACGTCCTGCTCGTCGACAACATGCGATTCGCGCATGGGCGCAATCCCTTCGACGGCGAGCGCAAGGTGATCGTGTCGCTGCTGGATCCCTACTCCCCCGACACGGGAACGCCGTCGGGCAGGTAGTCGGCAAACCATGACCGTGCGAATGAATGACCGGTCCGATTGAATACGCGCACGAAACGTCGTGTCCTTGAATTACAGGGCAGACGCCGGTTTGGCGCGATGCTCTAATCTCGATACAACCCGATTCAAGAAGCAAGGCTGGCGGGCGCGCCGCGACTGGTCCTGAGGTCACGCGACGCGACAGTGAACCCGGTATGCGCCCGGCACATGGCGTGCATGACGGACTGTCTTTGCCCGTCAGAATGAACGCACGGATTCACAAGTGACGTGCATTCAGATCAACGTTTGGCAGACAACGAAGGTTGAGTATGCTTCCCGATACAAAATTCAGGACTGTTACGGAAATACTGCAGTTTCGCGGCAAGATCGAACCGGATAAGACGGCGTTCATTTTTCTCGATAACGGCGAATCGGAACTGGCCCGACTCACGTATGGCGACCTGGACAAGCGCGCGCGCGGCATCGCCGCCAGCCTGCAAGAGATTGCGCAACAGGGCGATCGTGTCCTGCTGGTCTATCCGCCCGGACTGGAATTCATCTGCGCGTGGGTGGGATGCCTGTACGCCGGCCTGATCGGCGTGCCTGCCTATCCACCGCGCAGGAATCGCCCGGCCGATCGCCTCAAGTCGATCGTGGCCGACGCCGGGCCGGTTGTCGCGCTCACTGACGCCGCCACGCTCGGCGGCATCGCGCATCGCGCGGACGGTTATTCCGACACGCTGGAACTGCGGATCCTGGCGACCGATCAGGACTTCGACGCACCGGCCGGGCAATGGCGCGCGCCGGACATTACGCCGCAAACGCTGGCGCTGCTGCAGTACACGTCGGGCTCCACCGGTACGCCCAAAGGCGTGATGATCAGTCATGCGAACATCCTGAGCAACATGGCGGTCATCGCCGAAGCCAGCGATGCCGATGCGTCGGCCGTGTTCGTCAGCTGGCTCCCGGTGTTTCACGACATGGGTTTCTTCGGGAAGGTGCTGTTGCCGATCTATCTCGGCGTGCTGTCGGTGCTGATGGCGCCGGCGGCGTTCGTGCAGAAGCCGCACCGCTGGCTGAAAGCCATCACGAAGTATCGCGGCACGCATTGCGCGGCGCCGGATTTCGCGTACGACCTGTGCGCACGCAAGATTTCGGACGAAGCCGGCGAACAGCTGGATCTGAGCAGCTGGCGGGTGGCATTCAACGGCGCGGAACCGGTGCGCGCGGAATCGGTGGCGCGTTTTTCGCGTGCATTCGCATCGCGCGGCTTCCACGCGGAAACCATGCGCCCGGTTTACGGCATGGCCGAGGCGACCTTGTTCATCTCCGGCCAGCCGGCGCGCTCGCAGCCGCTCGTGGCCGACTTCGACGCCGACGATCTTGCGCAAGGCGTGGCGACGAGAAGCGCGCACGGCAAGCGCCACGCGCTGGTCTCATGCGGCCGCGCCTGGGCGGGGCATCGCCTGCAGATCGTGAACCCGGAGACCGGTCAACGCTGCCCGCCCGGCCGAATCGGAGAAATCTGGTTGACGGGCCCGAGCGTCGGCGTCGGCTACTGGAACCGCACCGAGGAAACGGAGCGCACCTTCCGCGCGAGGCTGGACGGCGATGACGCGCGCTACCTGCGCACGGGCGATCTCGGCTTCGTCGATGGCGAGCACCTCTTCGTCACCGGCCGCCTGAAAGACCTGATCATCGTCGCGGGCCGCAATCACTACCCGCAGGATCTCGAACAATCGGCCGAGTCGAGTCACCCCGCGCTGGCGCCCGCCGCGTCAGCGGCGTTCTCGATCAACGTCGATAACGTGGAGCGGGTCGTCGTCGCCGCTGAAGTACGCCGCGAGGCGCTCAACACGCTGAACGCCGAAGCCGTCGCCACGGCGATCCGGCGCCAGCTCGCCGAAGTGCACGATGTCGATCTGTATGCGGCGATCCTGTTGAAACCGGCGACGATCCTGCGCACGTCCAGCGGAAAAATCCAGCGCAGCCGAATCCGGCAAGCCTTCCTCGATGAACAGGGGCTCGCGATCGCGGGCGAATGGCGGCGTTCGCTCTCCCGGGAGGCCGCACGCCCGGCCACCGCGGTGCGCGGCACGCAGGAACTGGTGCAATGGTGCATCGAGCGGGTCGCGCATCTGTCGGGCATCGCGCCCGGCAAGCTTGACCCCGACGCGCCGTTCAGCACCTTTGGGCTCGATTCGAAAGACGCGATCCTGCTCTCGGGCGAGTTGCAGGACTGGCTCGGGCAGCCCGTTTCTCCTACGGTCGTCTACGATTTCCCGAGCATTGCCCTGCTGGCGCGCCATTTCTGCGGCGCCGGGCATGCGGCGTCGGACGACACGCCCGTTGCCGCCGCACGCGCGGATATCGCCATCGTCGGCATGGGATGCCGCTTCCCCGGCGCCAGTCATCCCGACGCATTCTGGCAGCGCCTGCTGGAGGGCCATGACGCGGTCGGCGCGTCGAACGCACGCGCCGGCGGCCTTCCGACCACGGGATTGCTGGACCAGGTCGATCAGTTCGATGCGGAATTCTTCGGCATCAGCGCCCGCGAGGCCGAAACGATGGACCCGCAGCAGCGCCTGCTTCTCGAGGTGGCGTGGGAGACGTTCGAGCACGCGGGGATCGTGCCCCGGCATCTCGCCGGCAGCCGCACCGCGGTCATCGTCGGCATCAGCAATTCCGACTACGTCCGGCTGGCGCAGGAAGAAGACGCGGATGTCGGCCCGTATGTCGCGACCGGCAATGCGCTCAGCGTCGCCGCCAACCGCATTGCCTACACGCTCGATCTGCGCGGCCCGAGCTGGGCGGTCGACACGGCGTGTTCGTCGTCGCTCGTCGCGGTTCACCACGCGTGCCGCGCGCTGCAGCGCGGCGAGAGCGATGCGGCGCTTGCCGGCGGGGTCAACCTGATCCTGGCGCCGCAATTGAGCGCGTCCTTCACGCAAGCGGGCATGCTGTCGCCGGATGGCCGCTGCAAGGCATTCGACGCGGATGCCAACGGCTATGTGCGCGGAGAAGGCGTGGGCATGGTGCTGCTCAAGCGTCTCGACGATGCGCTCGCGAACGGCGACACCGTGTTCGCGGTGATCCGCGGTTCGGCGGTGAACCAGGATGGGCGCAGCAACGGCCTGACCGCGCCGAACGGCCCGGCTCAGCAGGCCGTGATTCACAGCGCGCTGCGCGATGCCGGCGTGCGGCCGCAGGACATCGGCTTCGTCGAGGCGCACGGAACGGGCACGCCGCTGGGCGACCCCATCGAGCTGAACGCGCTGACGGCTGTGCTGAGCGAATCGCGCCAACCTGAAGCGCGCTGCTGGATCGGTTCGGTGAAGACCAACATCGGCCACCTGGAATCGGCAGCAGGCATCGCGAGCCTGATCAAGACCACGCTGGCGCTGCACCATCGCACCATTCCGCCGAACCTCCATTTCCGGTCGCTCAATCCGCATATCGCGCTCGACGACACGCCGTTCCGCATTCCGCAGCAGGTCATACCCTGGCATCCGGAACACGGGCCGCGTGTGGCCGGCGTGAGTTCGTTCGGCTTCGGCGGCACCAATGCGCACATGATCCTGTCCGAAGCGCCGCACGCCGGCGTGGTCGTAGACGATCCGGCGGCGCCCGCGACGCACGTCATGACACTCTCCGCGCGCACGCCCGAAGCGTTGCAAGCGCTGGCGGCGTCCTACACGGTGTATTTCGACACCCATCCCGAGGTCCGCTTGCGGGAGGTCGCGTCGACGGCGAACACCGGGCGCACCCACTTCACGCGGCGGGCGGCCATCGTCGCATCGAGTCTCGATGCGTTGCGTTCACGGCTGCATGCCGTTTCGGCCAGCGAGGCCGCCGACACACCGCCCGCGGTGACGTTTCACTTTTCCGCCGACGACGGCGCCAGCGCCGATGCGGTTCGGCAATTGCGCTCGGCGAGCCCCGCTTTCAGCGCGCTGATGCAGCAGCAACCGGACGCGGCCGAGGACGGCTTCACGGCATTCCAGCGCGCGCTCGCGCAACTGTGGATGTCCTTCGGCATCACGCCGGACGCCGTCAGCAACACCGGCGACGGGCATCGCGCCGCGGCCTCGCTGGCGGACGTGCCGCAGGCCCCGGACGGCGCTGCGGCGGGCACCCATGGCATCGTCATCGAGATCGGCGCGCAGGCGGCCGCCTGGGACGCGATCCTGCACACGCTCGCCGAGCTCTACGTCCGTGGCGCATCCGTCAACTGGCACGCCGTCGAGCAGCCCGCACCGCACCGCCGGCTCGCGCTGCCGACCTATCCGTTCGAGCGTCGCGGCTTCTGGCTCAACCCGCGCGCGCCTCGGCATCCGTTGCTCGGGCGCCTCATGGCGCAGCACGCGCATTTGCCCGGCACGTGGATCTGGGAGTCGAGTCTCGACGCACCGGACACCGCCTTTCTCGCCGGTCATCGCGTGAAGGGACCGCCCGTCCTGCCCTATTCCGCCTATGTGGAAATGGCGCTGGCGGCCACCGCGGAGATCGGCGCCGACGGCCATACCACGCTGAAGGACCTCGCACTGCATGCGCCGTTGCCGCTGCATCCGCATGGATCGCGCGCCGTGCAGACCGTGCTGAGCCGCCAGTCCTGGGGACCGTTTTCGTTTGCCGTCTATCACCGGATCGAGGACACGAGCGCTGCCGCGACATGGCAGATCTGCGCCAGTGCCGAAATCCACGAATCGGATCGGAGCCACGCATGAAATTCGGCCTGATGTTCTTCGCCAGCAGTGAAGAGGCGCTGTCCGGCAACAAGTACCAGCTCGTGATGGAGAGCGCGCGCTTCGCCGATGCGAACGGGTTCTCCAGCGTCTGGGTGCCGGAGCGCCATTTCACCGAATTCGGCTCGCTGTACCCGAATCCCGCCGTCCTGCACGCCGCCCTCGCCGCGGTCACCGGACGCGTGCAACTGGTCGCGGGCAGCGTGGTCGCCGCGCTGCACAACCCGATCCGGATCGCGGAAGAGTGGTCCATGGTGGACAACCTGTCGAACGGTCGCGTGGGCGTGTCGTTCGCCTCCGGATGGAATCCGGACGACTTCGTGCTCGCGCCTGACAAATACGCGACCCGGCAGGACGACATGCTGACGACGCTGCGCACCGTCCGGAATCTGTGGCGCGGCGGATCGCTGAATGCGAACAATGGCGTCGGCAAGCCGGTGCAGTTGCGCATCTACCCGACGCCGGTGCAGCCGGAACTGCCTGTCTGGGTGACCGCCGCCGGCAATCCGCAAACGTTCGTCCGCGCCGGCGAAGTCGGCGCCAACCTGCTGACCCACGTGCTCGACCAGGACCGGGACCAGCTCGCGCACAAGATCGCCCTCTACCGCGAGGCGCGCGCGAAGCATGGCTTCGATCCGGCGACCGGCACCGTGTCGGTGATGCTGCACACGTTCGTCGGCGACGACGCGACGCGGGTGCGCGAGCAGGCGCGTGCGCCGTTCTGCAACTACATCCGCAGCAATATCGGACTGCTGAACGGGCTGGCGCAAAGCCGTGGCCAGTCGGTGGACGTGCGCGCGATGGGCGCGCGCGAACTGGACGAGTTCGTCGAGTTTCTCTATGAACGCTTCGCGCAATCGCGCGGCCTCATCGGGACGCCGGAAACCTGCGTCGACCTGGTGCGGGACCTCGAGTCGATCGGCGTGGACGAAGTGGCGTGCCTGCTCGATTTCGGTCCGCCGGTCGAGCTGATCCTGGGCAATCTTCCTCACCTGCGCCGGCTGCGGGAAATGTGCGCGCCCAAACGGCGCGCCGAGCCGGCGAGATTCGATGCCGCCGAGGTGCAGGCGCGCTGCACCGAAACGACGTCGGGCGCGGACTTCAATGGCGAAATCCGGCAGTACGGCGTGCAGATCGACGGCGTGTTCGATGCGATCCGGCAGATCTGGCGCACGACCGGTGAGGCGCTGGGGAAAATCAGCCTGCCGGCCGACGCACTGGCGTCGTCGCAATTCCACGTGCACCCGGCGTTTCTCGATGCGTGCAGCCGCGTGCTCGCGGCCGCCATCGATCCGGACGCGCTGCAGGCCGGGGACCTGTACCTGCCCAGTTCGATCGGTGCGGTACGGGTTCATCAGCCGCCGTCGTCAGCGCAGGCGTGGAGTCACGCGACGCTGCGCAAGCCGACCGGGCAACATGCGCTGGAGGGCGATATCCGCGTCCACGACCTCGCCGGCCGGCTGCTGATCGAGATCGATGCGCTGCGGTTGCAGCAGGTGCGTGCCGGACGAGCCGTCGAGCGGCACGACTTCGCCGCCCTGCTCTATCAGCGTGTCTGGAGACCGTCGAGCGTCGAAGCGGCAACCGGCGCTTCGGAGCAGGGCGAGTGGCTGATTCTCGCGGACTGTGGTGGCGTCGGCGCGCAACTGTCGGCCCTGCTGGAAAGCGCGGGCGATACGTGCGCGCTGCACTTCGCCGACGCGAGCGCGGCGCTGCCCGCGCTCGACCGGCCGCTGAAGGGCGTCATCCATCTGTGGAGTCTCGATCTCGCGCCCGCCGATATCGCCGCGAGACGGCGCGCCAGCGCGAGCGTGCTGCAGCTGGTCAGGGCGCTTGCGTCGCGCGCGCCGTCGGCCCGGCAGGCGCGTCTGTGGCTGGTGACGTCGGGTGCGATGAACGTTCTGGATGGCGAATCGACCGCCGTGGCGCAGGCGCCGCTGTGGGGGTTGGGCCGGGCGATCGCAGTGGAGCATGCGCCGCTGTGGGGCGGCCTGATCGACCTCGATCCCGCGCAGCCGTCGGCGACCCACATCGTGCAGGCGGTGCTGGCCGGCGGCCGTGAAGACATGATCGCGTTTCGCGGTGGACAACGCCACGTCGCGCGCATCGCCCGCGACAATCGCGAATTCGTCAGCCACCGGCCGGTCAGGTTCCACCCTGACGCGACCTATCTGGTGACCGGCGGGCTCGGCGGGCTCGGCCTGCGGCTCGCGGCCTGGCTCGCCGGCAACGGCGCCGGCAAGGTCGTGCTGCTCGGGCGCAGCGAGCCTTCCGCCGCCGCCGAAAAAATCCTGCAGACGCTCGACGCCCGCTTCATTCGCGCCGATCTGTCGCGTCGCGAGGACGTCGCGGACGCGATCGACGAAATCGCGCGTTCGATGCCGCCGCTCAAGGGGGTGTTTCACCTCGCCGGCGCACTCGACGATGCGCTGCTGGCCCGTCAGGACGACGACTTCTTCCATCGCGCCGGCAGCGGCAAGGCCGATGGCGCGTGGTATCTGCACGAGCTGACGGCCGACCTGCCGCTCGACCATTTCGTGCTGTTCTCGTCGATGGCCGCGCTGATCACCATGCCGGGCCAGAGCAACTACGCGGCGGCGAACAGCTTCCTCGACGCGCTGGCGCAGCATCGGCGCGCGCAGGGAAAACCGGCGCTCAGCGTCAACTGGGGGCCGTGGGCCGAGATCGGCCACGCCGCCACCGACTACGGACGGCGCGCGCATGAACAGCTGGGCGCGCTCGGTGTGGGCACGCTGTCGCCCGAACTGGCCATCGCGACCCTCGAACGGCTGATGGCGTCCGGCGTTGCCCAGTCCGGGGTCGCGCGCATCGACTGGCCGACGCTGTTCCGGGTCGATGCGCCGGCTGCCGGGTCGGCGTTGTTTTCCGAGCTGGCGCAACCGGCCGCGCAGCCTGCGCAGCAGGAGACGGCATTGCTGCGCCAGCTGCATGCGTGCGCGCCGCGCGAGCGGCTCGAGCTCATCGCCGGCACGCTCGCGAAGATGCTGGCCGAGACCTTGCGTCTGCCCGGCCCCGACGCCATCGCGCCCGAGCAATCGCTGCTCGATCTCGGCCTGGATTCGCTGATTGCGCTCGAACTGACCGACCGCCTCACCAAGGTGTTCGGCAGGCCGTTCCGCGCGACGCTGTTCTTTTCCTATCCGAACCTGCAAGCGCTCGCCCGGTACGTGCTCGGCGAACTGTCACCGTCGCTCCCCGCGCCTGTCGTCGACGAAGCATCGGACGACCTCGACGAGGACGACCTTTCCGAACTGATCGCGCAGGAGATCGGCGCCCAATGAACGCCAAGGCCACGCAAGCACTGAAAGCCGCACTCGACGAACTGCGCCAGCGGCGCGCGGAAATCGCGGCGCTGCGCTCGGACCGCAACGAACCGATCGCCATCATCGGCATGGCTTGCCGCTTCCCCGGCCGCAGCGATACGCCGGACGCGTTCTGGCAATTGCTCGACAACGCGCGGGACGCCGTCACCGAAGTGCCGGGCGAACGCTGGGACATCGATCGCTATTACGACCCCGATCCGTCCGCGCCCGGCAAGATGGCGACCCGCCACGGCGCGTTTCTCGAACGCGTCGATCAGTTCGACGCGGCGTTCTTCGGGATCGCGCCGCGCGAAGCGACCTATCTCGATCCGCAGCAACGGCTCCTGCTCGAAGTGGCGTGGGAGGCGCTCGAGAACGCCCATCTCGCTCCCGAGCGCTTCCGGCAGTCCGCCACCGGCGTGTACGTCGGCATTACCTGCTTCGACCATGCGATCCAGGTGTCCAATGCGGCGATGCCGTCGAGCAGCTACGCCGGCACGGGCAGCGCACTGAACATGGCCGCGGGCCGGCTGTCGTTCGTGCTGGGCCTCACCGGCCCGAGCATGGCGATCGATACGGCCTGCTCGTCGTCGCTGGTCTGCCTGCACCTCGCCTGCGAAAGCCTGCGCTCGCGCGAAACCGGCATGGCGCTCGCGGGCGGCGTCAACCTGATGCTGTCGCCCGAGGTCATGGTCAGTTTCTCGCAGGCGCGCATGCTGTCGCCGGACGGACGCTGCAAGACCTTCGACGCGTCGGCGGACGGCTATGTGCGCGGCGAAGGGTGCGGCATGGTGGTGCTCAAGCGCCTCTCCGACGCGCTCGCGGACGGCGACCGGGTACTCGGCATCGTGCGTGGCACGGCGGTCGACCAGGGCGGCGGCGGCGGCGGGCTGACCGTGCCGAGCCGCGATTCGCAGGAACGGGTGATACGCCGTGCGCTGAACCAGGCTGGCCTCGCGCCCGGCGACGTCTCCTATGTCGAGGCCCACGGGACCGGGACCTCCCTCGGCGACCCGATCGAGGTCGAAGCGCTGGCTGGCGTCTACGGTCCCGGCCGCACGGCCAGCGAGCCGCTCGTGATCGGGTCGGTCAAGACCAATATCGGGCATCTCGAATCCGCGTCCGGCATCGCCGGCCTGATCAAGGTCCTGCTGTCGTTCGAGCACGACCGGATTCCGGCGCACCTGCACTTCACGCGACCCAATCCGCATACGCCGTGGCAGGACATCCCGATCCGCGTCGCGGCCGATCCGGTCGCATGGCGTCGCGGGGAGCGCCGGCGAATCGCCGGGGTCAGCGCGTTCGGATTCAGCGGCACCAATGCGCACGCGATCGTCGAGGAACCGCCGGTCGCACCGGCGCACGCGGCGCAGCGCCAGTTGCTGCTGCTGTCGGCCAGATCCGAAGCGGCGCTGGCGGCGCTCGCATCACGCTACGAGCGCGCGATCGCCGGCGCGACGCCGCAGGAGCAGGCCGCCATCTGCCGCGCAGCCGCCACCGGACGGAGTCACTATCCGTTTCGCACGGCCTATGTGTCGGGCGGGCGGAGCGCGTCGGCGGCCGTGGCGCGCACGGGCAAGGCGTTGCGCCTGGGCGCCCTGTTCGGCGTGCCGGACACTGGCGTCGCGCGCGCGCTCCACGCATCGGAACCGCTGTTTCGCGATGCCTTCGACCGTTGCGCGGTGCCGCTGGACGCACTCGATACCGACGCGGGCCGCTTCGCGGTCCAGTTCGCGTGGGCGGAACTGTGGAAGGGATGGGGCATCCGACCGGCCGTCGTGTCGGGACACGGCATCGGCGAATATGTCGCGGCCTGCGTGGCGGGTGTCGTGAGCGTGGCCGACGCGCTGCGCCTCGTGGCCGCCCGCCCGGATGCCGACGCGTTGCGCGCCGCGCTTCAGGACATGCCGCTCGCACGGCCATCGGTCCGCCTGATTTCCGGCTGTCTCGGCGCGGAGGTGACCGACGAGGTGACGCACCCGCAGTACTGGCTGCAGCTTGCCGGGGCGCCGGATCAGGCCGACGCGCCGCACGTGCCGGAGGGGCTCGCCGACGGCTGGCTGCCGCCGCCCTGCGCCGGCGAGACACTGGAGCACGCTCTCGCGGCACTGTACGTGCAGGGCGGGCAGTTCGACTGGCACGCGCTGTTCCCGGCGCCGGCCCAGCCTGCCACCACGTTGCCGAACTATCCGTTCGAGCGGCAGCGGTTCAGCCTGGAGAAGATCCCGTCGCCCGTCGTCGGCAAGGATGCCGGCAGCATCGACGCCGCGCTGCGGCATCTCAAGTCGTCCGGCAAGTACCCGGAAGACGTGCTGAACGTCTTTCCGGAACTGCTCAGGACCGCGTTCGCCCCGGCCGAAACCGCCGCCCCGGCCGTTCCCCCGCTCTATCACGTGATGTGGGAGCAGCAGGCCGCGTTGCCGGCGGCACGGCTCGCCGCCGACGCGTCCCCGTGGCTGATCTTCGCGGACGAAAGCGGTGTCGGCGAACGGCTCGCCGCGCTGCTGCGCGCGCACGGCGCGTCGTGCGCGCTGGTACGCCCCGGCCGCGACTATGGCGGCGGCGCGGAAGCGGGCTGGCAGGTCGCGCCCGAGCAACCGGACCATTTCGTGCGCTTGCTGAACGAGACGGCCGCGCCCGGGCAGCGCATCGTCTTTTTATGGGCGCTGGACGAAGCCGTGGGCGCGTCGCGCATGTCCACCGCGCTGCTGCATCTCGTGCACGCGCGGGCCGGCAGCGAGCGGGCGTCTTCGATCGGGCCCAGGATCTCGGTGGTCACGCGCGACGCGGTGGAAGCCGGCGAGGCGCCCCGCGTCACGGGGCTCGCACAGGCTGCACTGTCGGGCCTGGCACGCGGGGCGATGATCGAGCATCCGGAATGGTTCGGCACGGCGATCGATCTCGATCCGGCCGCGCCGGCGGACGAGACGCAGGCGCTGCTTCAGGAACTGCTCGGCGAGCACCGCGAAGAACAGGTGGCGTTGCGGCGCGACGTGCGCCATGTCGCACGCCTGAGCCCGCTCGCGCAAACCGACACGGCCGCGCTGCGGGTCGATCCGGACGCGGCCTACCTGATCACCGGCGGGTTCGGTGCGCTCGGGCTGCACACCGCGCGATGGCTGGCGGCGCGCGGCGCCGGCACGCTGATCCTGGTCAGCCGTCAAGGGGCGGCAAGCGACGAGAGCCGGCAGGCGATTGCCGAGCTGCGCGAGCGCAATGTGACACTGCGCTGCGAACGCCTCGATATCGCGGATCCGGTGGCGGTCGCCGATTTCTTCGCCGCGCTGCGGCGCGACGGCGTGCCGCTGCGGGGCATCGTGCATGCGGCCGGCATCGTCGGCTACAAGCCGATCGTGCAGGTCGAGCGCGCGGAACTCGACGCGGTCCTGGAACCCAAGGTCGCCGGCGCTGTGCTGCTTCATCAGCACAGCGCGCCCTTCCCGCTCGATTTCTTCATCCTGTTTTCGTCGATCGCATCCGCATGGGGCTCGCGTGACCAGGCGCACTACAGTGCCGCGAACCGCTTCCTCGACGCGCTCGCGCATCATCGCCGCGCGCTGGGCCTGCCGGCCCTGAGCGTGAACTGGGGGCCCTGGGCACAAGGCGGCATGACGTTCCCCGAAGCGGAAGCGCTGCTGCGGCGCGTCGGCATCCGGTCGCTGGCGGCGGATCGCGCGCTCGACCTGCTGGATCACCTCCCCGCCGTGCCGCAGGCGGCGGTCGTCGATCTCGACCTGGCGCTGTTCCAGGCCTCGTACGAGGCGCGCGGGCCCCGCCCCTTCCTCGACCGCGTGCGGGTGGCCGGCACCGCCACGGGCGCGCAGGCGATGCCGGCATGGCGCGACGCCTCGCCGCGCGAGCGCAAGCGTCTGCTGGCGGACAGCATCGACCGCGCGGTGGCCCAGGTGCTCGGCTACGAAGCGGGGACGCTGGATCGCAACCTCGGCTTCTTCGAGATGGGCATGGATTCGCTGATGGCGCTGGACGTGCGCACGCTCGTCGAACAGGCACTGGGCATCCCGTTGCCGGTCGCGCTGCTGTTCGATCATCCGACGGTCAACGCCCTCGCCGATTTTCTGGCGGACCTGTCGTCCGGCACGACGCCGGACGCGCACGCGACGCCAACGGAGGTCGTGGCGCCGCGGCCGGTCGCGGCGACCGCTGCGGCCGCTGCAGCCCGCGAGACCGGCACGCCGGAGCCGATCGCGATCGTCGGCATGAGTTGCCGTTTTCCGGGCGCCGCGCACGACCTCGACGCCTACTGGCAGCTGTTGAACGACGGCGTGGATGCGATTTCCGAAGTGCCGCGCGAGCGCTGGGACGTCGACGCGTACTACGACCCCGATCCGGAAGCGCCGGGGCGCATGTACTGCCGCTTCGGCGGTTTCCTCGGCGACGTCGACCAGTTCGATCCGGCCTTCTTCCGTATCACGCCGCGCGAAGCGGCCGCGATGGACCCGCAGCAGCGCCTGTTGCTCGAAGTCAGTCACGAAGCGCTGGAGCATGCCGGGATTCCCGTCGACGGTCTCAAGGGCAGCCGGACCGGCGTCTTCGTCGGCATCACCACCAACGATTACGCGAACCTGCAGCTTCGCAACGGCGACGGCAGCGGCATCGACGGCTATTTCTTCACCGGCAATCCGCTCAACACGGCGGCCGGCCGCATCTCCTATGGACTGGGCGTGCAGGGACCGAGCATGGCGATCGACACCGCCTGCTCGTCGTCGCTCACCGCGATCCATCTCGCCAGCCAGAATCTGCGAAGCGGCGAATGCGATCTCGCGATCGCGGGCGGCGTCAACCTGATCCTGTCGCCGGACAACTCCATCGCCGTGTCGCGCACGCGGGCGCTGGCGCCGGACGGCCGCTGCAAGACCTTCGACGCGGCGGCGGACGGCTTCGTGCGCAGTGACGGCTGCGGCGCGCTGGTGCTCAAGCGCCTGTCCGATGCGCTCGCCGCAGGCGATCGCGTGCTGGCCGTGCTGCGTGGTTCGGCCGTCAACCACGATGGCGCATCGAGCGGCTTTACCGCGCCGAACGGCCGCGCGCAGGAAGCCGTCATCCGTCAGGCGCTGGGCGGGCTGTCCGCCGCGTCCATCGATTACGTGGAAGCGCACGGCACCGGCACCCCGCTCGGCGATCCCGTCGAGGTGCAGGCGCTCGCGACGGTTTTCGGCGAAGGCCGTGACGGGGGCCGGCGGCTGCGGGTCGGCTCGGTGAAGACCAACATCGGCCACACGGAATCCGCCGCCGGCATCGCGGGGGTCATCAAGGTCGTGCTGTCGCTGAACCACGACCGCCTGCCGGCCCACCTGCATCTGCGCCGCCCGAACCCGCTGGTGCAGTGGGACGCGCTGCCCGTCGAGATCTGTACCGAGGCGAGCGCGTGGCCGCGCGGCGAGCGGCCACGGCGAGCCGGCGTGAGCGCGTTCGGCGCGAGCGGCACCAATGCGCACGTGGTACTCGAAGAAGCCCCCGTGCCGGCGCAACGGGCGACACCGTCGAGACACAAGGTGCATGCGCTGGTGCTGTCGGGCAAGACGCCCGCCGCATTGCGCGAGCTTGCCGGGCGCTATCAGCGGCGGCTCGAAGCCGAACCGGGTCTCGATATCGCGGCCGTGGCGTTTTCGGCGGCGGCCGGCCGCTCGCATTTCGCACACCGGCTGGCGCTGCCGGTGACCTCCGTCGAGGACGCCATCGACAAGCTGCGCGCCTTCCAGGCCAAGGAACCTGCAGGCGCGGCGCAGCCCGCCCCTCGCGTGAAGATGGCGTTCCTGTTCACCGGTCAGGGCTCGCAATACGCCGGCATGGGCCGCCGCCTGTATGACGCGTATCCGGTGTTCCGCGACGCCATCGACCGCTGCCGCGCGGTGGCCGATCCGCTGCTCGACAAGCCGTTGCTCGAGGTGCTGTCCGCGCCGTCCGAGGACATCCATCAGACCGGCTACAGCCAGCCGGCCCTGTTCTCGCTGCAGTACGCGCTCACCACGTTGCTGGCGTCGTTCGGCGTAGTGCCGGACGCCGTGATGGGGCACAGCGTCGGCGAGTACGCGGCGGCTTGCGCGGCCGGCGTCTTCTCGCCGGAAGACGGCCTGCGGCTGATCGCCGAACGCGGCCGGTTGATGCAGGCATTGCCCCGCGACGGCGAGATGGCGGCAATTTTCACCGACCTCGCCACGGTCGAGCGCGCGATCGAAGCCTGTCCGCACGAGGTCGCGGTGGCTGCCGTCAACGGGCCGGCCAGCATCGTGATTTCCGGCAAGCGCGAGCGCATCGCACTGCTGGTCGACGCGTTTGCCGCGCAGGGCATCCGGTCCGTGCCGCTCAACACGTCGCACGCGTTTCACTCGCCGCTGCTCGAGCCGATGCTGGACAGCTTCCAGGCCGCGGCGCAAGCCGTGCCCGTCGCGCGCCCGGCCATCCCGTTCTATTCGAATCTCACGGGCGCCGTGATGGACGAGGCGCCCACCGACGCGTACTGGCGCCGTCACTGCCGGGAGCCGGTGCAGTTCGCGAGCAGCGTCGAGCGCCTCGCCGAAGCCGGTTTCAACGTGCTGGTCGAAATCGGTCCCAAGCCGGTGCTCGTCAACCTGGCCCGCGCGTGCTGCGCGCCGGATGCCGGGATCCAGTTCCTGGCCCTGCAGCGGCCGCAAGTCGAGCAGCAGGCGCTGATCGAAACGCTGTCGAGCCTTTATGCCCGGGGCGTCGATGTCGCCTGGGCCGCAACCGAAACACCCGCGCCCGTGCGCGTCGCCTTGCCGTCCTATCCCTTCCAACGCAGCCGTACCTGGTTTCAGAAAGCGGACACGTCCATGACTCAGACAAGCGCATCACCCATCGCTGCAACGCCGACCCACGACCGTAGCGGCGAGGTTCTCGAATGGCTTCGCGGCAAGATCGGCGAATTGATCCAGGCCGATCCCGCCACCATCAACATCGACCTGCCGTTCCTGGAGATGGGCGCCGACTCGATCATCCTGATCGAGGCCATCCGGCACATCGAGAAGCAGTACGGCGTGAAGACGGCCATGCGCCGCTTCTTCGAAGACCTGGCGACGGTGCAGGCGCTCGCCGAATACATCGCGGACAACCTGCCGGCGGAAGCCGCGCCGTCCGAGGCCGAGGCCGAGGCCGAGGCCGTAGCCGTGACCGTGGTCGAGCCGTCCACGGTGGCGCTCGCGCCGTCCGCTCAGGGGCTTGTGCCGACCGCCGCCGCGCCGGTGGAATGGGTGGCGGCCGAAGGCGGCTCCGCGGTCGAGCGCGTGTTGCGGGAGCAGAATCAGCTGCTGTCGCGCGTCATGAGCCAGCAGATGGATCTGCTGCGCACATCGCTGACCGGCCACGCCGACGTCCGGCCGGCGACGGTCGCCGCGCAAGCCGTCACGAACGTTGCGAACGTTGCAGCCAAGGCCGCGATCGCGGTGCCGGCCGCCACGCCCGCGGCGAAGCCCGCGCCGGCAACTGCGGCCGCGACCGGCAACCGGCCGCCCAAGCCGATGATGCCGTGGGGCAGCCCGGTCGAACAGCGGGCGCGCGGCTTGTCCGCCGTACAGCAGGAGCATCTCGAAGCGCTGATCGTGCGCTACACGACGCGCACCCGGAAATCGAAGGAATCGGTGCAGGCGTCCCGCCCGGTGCTGGCCGACAGCCGGGCCACGGTCGGCTTCCGCTTTTCGACCAAGGAAATGCTGTATCCGATCGTCGGCGAGCGCGCGGCCGGTTCGCGGCTGTGGGACATCGACGGCAACGAGTACATCGATTTCACGATGGGCTTCGGCGTGCATCTGTTCGGCCACACACCGGACTTCATCCAGCATCAGGTCAGCCGCGAATGGCAACGCCCGCTCGAACTGGGCGCACGCTCCAGCCTCGTCGGCGAAGTGGCCGCGCGCTTTGCCCGCGTCACCGGCCTCGATCGCGTGGCGTTCTCGAACACCGGTACCGAGGCGGTCATGACCGCGATGCGGCTCGCGCGCGCCGTGACGGGGCGCGACAAGATCGTGATGTTCACGCATTCGTATCACGGCCATGCCGACGGCACGCTCGCCGCGGCGAACGCGGAAGGCGTCACGGAAACCATCGCTCCCGGCGTGCCGTTCGGCTCGGTCGAGAACATGATCCTGCTCGACTACGGCAGCGACGCCGCGCTCGAGGCCATTCGCGGCATGGCGTCGACCCTCGCGGCCGTGATGGTCGAGCCCGTGCAGAGTCGCAACCCGTCCCTGCAGCCCGTCGCGTTCCTCAAGGAACTGCGCCGCATCACCGAAGAGGCCGGTGTCGCGCTGATCTTCGACGAAATGATTACCGGCTTCCGCGTCCATCCGGGCGGCTCGCAGGCCATGTTCGGCATCCGGGCCGATCTCGCGACGTACGGCAAGATCATCGGCGGCGGCCTGCCGCTGGGCGTCATCGCCGGCACCACCCGCTTCATGGACGCCATCGACGGCGGCATGTGGACCTACGGCGACCACTCGTTCCCGGTCGCGGACCGCACCGCGTTCGGCGGCACGTTCTGCCAGTACCCGCTGGCGATGGCGGCCGCGCTGGCCGTGCTGGAGAAGATCGAACAGGAAGGCCCGGCGCTGCAGGCAGCGCTCAACGAACGGACCGCGCAAATCGCCGGCACGTTGAATGCGTTCTTCGTGGAGGCTGAGGCGCCGATCAAGGTCACGTGGTTCGGCTCGATGTTCCGCTTCGAATTCACCGAGAACCTGGACCTGTTCTTCTATCACATGCTCGAAAAGGGCATCTACATCTGGGAATGGCGCACCTGCTTCCTTTCCACCGCGCATACGGATGCCGATGTCGACCGGTTCATCCGCGCGGTGAAGGACAGCGTCGCCGACCTGCGCCGCGGCGGCTTCATCCGGCCGCACTCGAAGCACGGCACGGTCGCCGCGCTGAGCGAAGCGCAACGCCAGCTGTGGGTGTTGTCGGAAATCGATCCCGACGGCTCGCTGGCCTACAACGTCAACACCACCCTCGAACTGAAGGGCCGGCTCGACGAAGCCGCGATGCGCGCCGCCGTCCAGGGCCTGGTCGATCGACACGAGGCGCTGCGCACGACGGTGACGCCGGACGGGTCGGGCCAGATCGTGCATCCGTCGCTGACGCTCCGGATTCCGCTGATCGACGCGGACCAGGACGCGTGGCGGGACCAGGAGAGCCGCGAGCCGTTCGACCTGGTGAACGGCCCGCTCTTTCGCGCCGCGCTCGTGCGCCTGGACAGCGAACGTCACCTGCTGGTGATGACGGCCCATCACATCATCTGTGACGGCTCGACGTTCGGCATCCTGCTCGAGGATCTGGCCCGGGCGTATGCCGGCGCCGCGCCGGCCGCGGCGCCGCTCCAGTTCCGCGAATACCTGAAGCAGCTCGACGGCCAGCGCCACAGCCCGGAAACGAAGGCGAATCGCGCGTACTGGCTCGCGCAGTGCGAGCGCCAGGCCGAACCGTTGAACCTTCCGGCGGACTACCCGCGGCCCGCGGTGAAGACGTTTCACGGCAAGCGCGTGTCGCTGCACCTGGACGCGGCGGCGGCCGCGTCGCTGCGCACCGCCGCCCGTCAGAACGGCTGCACGCTCTACATGGTGCTGCTTGCCGGCTTCAACCTGTTCCTGCACCGCATCGCCGGCCAGCAAGAGATTGTCACCGGCATCCCGGTGACCGGCCGTTCCGTGGCCGGCAGCGATCGCCTCGCCGGCTACTGCACGCATCTGCTGCCGCTGCGCTCCACGCTGCCCGAGCAGGCCACCGTAGCCAGCTTCCTGGCCGGCACCCGGCAGAACCTGCTCGACGCGCTCGAGCACCAGGACTATCCGTTCGCCGAACTGGTCCGCGAAATCGGCGCGCAGCGCGATCTCAACGCCGCCCCGCTGGTATCGGCGGTCTTCAATCTGGAGCCCGTGTCGGCGCTGCCCGGCCTGCCGGGCCTGACGGTCGACCTGGTCGCCCCGCTGATCCGTCACACCGCGTTCGATTTGAACGTCAACGTCCTCGACTCGGGGGAGGCACTCCTGATCGATTGCGACTACAACACCGATCTGTTCGACGAGCGCACCGTGGAGCGTTTCCTCGCGATCTACCGGACCCTGCTCACGCGTCTAGCGGGCGATGCGTCGGCCGCCGTTGCCCGGCTGCCGTTGACGAGCGAAGCGGAGCGGAACCTGCTGACCGTCGAGTGGAACCAGACCGAAACAGATTTTGGCGAGGCCGCCGCTCAACCGTTGCACCGCCTGTTCGAACAGCAGGTCGCGCGCACGCCCGATGCCGTCGCCGCCGTCCATGACGACGACACGCTCACCTACGCCGAACTCAACCTGCGCGCCAACCGCCTCGCGCACCGGCTCATCGCCCTCGGTGTCGGGCCCGACGCCCTCGTCGGCGTCGCCATGGAGCGCTCGCTCGACATGTGCGTCGCGCTGCTCGCCGTCCTCAAGGCCGGCGGCGCCTACGTCCCCGTCGACCCCGACTATCCCGCCGAGCGCGTGCGCTTCATGATCGATCACGCTCAGTTGCGCTGGCTCCTCACCCAGCAGCATCTGCGCGACGCGCTGCCCGACACCGAAGCCGCCCTGATCGTCGTCGATTCCAGCGAACTCGACCTCGATCCCGACGCCGTGGCCAACCCCGAGCCTGATCTGAACGGCGACAACCTCGCCTACATGATCTACACGTCCGGTTCCACCGGCCGGCCCAAGGGCGCGCTCAACACCCATCGCGCGATCACCAACCGCATCCTCTGGATGCAGCACGCCTACTCCCTCGACGCCGACGACGCCGTCCTGCAGAAGACCCCGTTCAGCTTCGACGTCTCGGTCTGGGAATTCTTCTGGCCGCTCGTCACCGGTGCGCGCCTCGTGTTCGCCCGACCCGGCGGACAGCGCGAGACCGACTATCTGGCCGAACTCATCGAGCGCGAACGGATCACCACGATTCACTTCGTGCCGTCGATGCTGCGTGCCTTCCTCGACCATCCGGACCTCGACGCGCACTGCGCGTCGCTGCGCCGCGTCGTGTGCAGCGGCGAGGCGCTGCCCTACGACCTGCAGCAGCGCTGCCTCGAGCGCCTGGACGTCAGGCTGTACAACCTCTACGGCCCCACCGAGGCCGCCGTCGACGTGAGCGCATGGGAGTGCAAGCGCGACGACCCGCACCGCATCGTCCCGATCGGCCGGCCCATCGCCAATACCCGCCTTCATATCGTGGACGCGCACATGCAGCCCACGCCGCTCGGCATCGCAGGCGAACTGCTGATTGGCGGCACGCCGGTGGGGCTCGGCTATCACGGCGAGCCGGAACTGAGCGCCGAGAAGTTCATCGCCGACCCGTTCTCGACCGACCCGCGGGCGCGCCTTTACCGCACCGGCGATCTCGCGCGCTACCGCCCCGACGGCAATATCGAGTTCCTCGGCCGCATCGATCATCAGATCAAGCTGCGCGGCCTGCGCATCGAACCCGGTGAGATCGAGGCGGTACTGACCTCGCACCCGCTGGTCGACGCCGCCGTCGTGGCGCTGCGCGGCGTGGACGACGGCGCGAAACTCGTCGCATGGCTGTGCGCGTCGCACCCCGAAGCCGAACTGATCGAAGCGGTCCGCGGCCATCTGCGGCAGCGGCTGCCGGATTACATGGTGCCGTCGGCGTTCGTCGTCGTGACCGCGTTCGAGACCCTGCCCAACGGCAAGCTCGATCGCACCAGGCTGCCCGAACCCGGCGACGGCCCGGCCCACGTTGCGCCCGCCAACGCGCTCGAAGCGCAGTTGACGGTCATCTGGCAGGAAGTGCTCGGCCAGGCCCGCATCAGCACGACCGCCCATTTCTTCGAGCTGGGCGGCAATTCGCTGTCCGCGACGAAGGTCGTCGCGCGCATCCGTCGCGATCTGCATGCGAAACTGGAAATCCGCAGCCTGTTCGCGCACCCCACCATTGCAGGTCTCGCGAAGCGCATCGCCGATACGCAGCCGATCGATTACGTGCCCGTGACGCCGCTGCCGGCGCAGACGCACTACGAACTCTCCCCCGCCCAGACCCGGCTGTGGGTCCAGGATCGCCTCAATGCGGGGCAAGCCGGCGGGCCGCTGCCCACGTCCCTGCTGTTCGAGGGCGTGCTCGACGTGGATGCGCTCGTGCGTGCGTTCCGCGCGCTGAGCGAACGTCACGAGATCCTGCGCACGCGTTTCGTGCTGGCAGGCAATCAGCCGGTCCAGCAGGTGCTGCCGCCCGGCGAAGCGGCCTTCCCGGTCGAGGTCGTCAATCTGCAGGATGCCGAGGACCGGGACGCCCAGGCCATCTCGATCTACGAGAGCGAACGGCTCGCGCCGATGGATCTCGCCGCCGGCCCGCTCTTCCGCGTCAAGCTGCTCAGGTTGTCCGAAGTCCGGCACATCTGCCTCTGCACGATGCACCACATCGTGAGCGACGGTTGGTCCACGGAGGTGCTGCTCGACGACCTGTCGAAGCTCTATGACGCGTTCGTCCAGCGCCGGCACAATCCGCTGCCCGCCCTTTCGATCCAGTACAAGGATTACGCCGGCTGGTTGAACCGCCTGCTCGCCGGGCCGGACGGCGCCCGCATGAAGGACTACTGGCTGGCCAAGCTGGGCGGCGGCCTGCGCGCGCTGGCACTGCCGGGCGACGTCGAGCAGCTGGCCGCACCGAGCTGGAAAACCTGGCGGTTCGAACTGCCCGCCGCCGCGACGACGGCGCTCGATGCGCTCGGCAAGCGTCACGGCGCGACCTTGTTCGTCGCGCTGCTGTCCGCCATCAAGGCACTGTTCTACCGCCGTTCCGGCCAGGAGGACATCGTCGTCGGTACGCCGGTCGCGGGCCGCGAGCTGCCCGAACTCGAGTCGCAGGTCGGCCCTTACCTGAACGTACTGGCGCTGCGCGATCGCGTCGCCGGCGACGACCGTTTCGACACGCTGCTGACCCGGGTGCGGGACACCACCCTCGAAGCGTTCTCCCATCCGCTGTATCCGCTGGATCGCCTGCTCGACGAACTGCACATCAAACGCGTTGCGGGACGCAACCCGCTCTTCGACATCGGCCTGACGCTGCAGAACCAGCGCGAGGGCGCCGTCGATCGCTACGCGGGACAAGTGCACATTGCCGAGCAGCCGGACCACGATCCGCAACGCGCGGACACGGAAGCCGCGACGGACTTCTGGTTCCTGGCCGAGCCGCGCGCCGAGGGCCTCGCGATCAGCGTCGTCTATCACGCGGGGCGGTTCAGCGAGGCCCTGGTGCAAGGCCTTGCCGACGAGCTGACGTCCGTCATCGGCGAAGTGCTTGCCGATCCGGGCGTTCGCATCCGGAACCTGACCTTGGGACACCGTGCGCTGCACGCCGAAACCCGTCAGCCGACCGTCGAACTCAGCGCATTCTAAGGAGCCTTCGTTGACTATTTCGTCCAACACACACGTCTACCTGCGGCAAAACATTCAGTTCGAACCGCTGATCAACGGTTGGTACGCGTGGTTTCACACGCTGCCGCCGTTGACCGCCGCACTCAACGTGGCCGAGCGGTTCCTGCCGCTGCTGCAGTCCTATGCCGCGTCGCCGATGATGCATGCGGCAGCCTGCAAGGATCCCGCGATGCGCGGCGGCCCGTTTCTCGACCTGGGCGGCAAGCGCGTCGACGAAATCCGCGCGCTGATCGAGCAGACCACCGGTCGCGCGACCCGCCAACTGGAACTGGCGAAGGCTTACAAGACGTTCTCCACGTTGCTGCTGGAACAGGCGAAGGGGATGGCGTCGGACCCGATCTATCCCGAGATCCCGGACGTGCTGAAAGGCTATGTCGAGATCTACTACGACCTGAATCACAACCCGTCCTTCCGGCTCTTCGAGAGCTTGCTGTATGCGAGCCCGTTCTATGCGCGCGATGCCCAGAGCATCGCGCTGTCGGCGATCGACGAGAACACGCCCCGGCCGTTCATTCTCAGCACGCCCCGGCTCAGCGACGAGCGCACGCTGTTTTGCAAGATGGCCTTCGACGATCGCGCGCTCGATGCGCTGTTCCGGATGCGCGACACACCCGGCAGCTACGCGAAAATCGTCGACCTGATGCGCGTGGAGGAGAAGGACGAGCCGCTGTTCCGCACGTTCTTCGTCGAGGAGGCGCCAGCGCCGAAACCGGATCGTTCGTTCGACGGCGACGACATCCGCATCCGCTATTACGGCCACGCGTGCCTGCTGGTGCAAAGCCGAGGCGTGAGCATCCTGATCGATCCGGTGATCAGCTACGGCTACGACACCGCGCTGCCGCGCTATACGTTCGCGGACTTGCCCGACCAGATCGACTACGTGCTGATCACGCACAGCCATCACGATCACATCGTCCTCGAAACGCTGCTGCAGCTTCGCCACAAGATCAAGACCGTGGTGGTCGGCAGGAATCTCGACGGGTTCCCGCAAGATCCGTCAATGGCGCTGGCGTTGCGCAAGCTCGGTTTCGACGATGTGCTGGAAGTCAGGGATGCAGACGAAATCAAGCTGCCCAACGGCGTCATCACCGCCATTCCGTTCCTGGGCGAACACAACGATCTGGCGATCCAGAGCAAGCAGAGCTTCATGATCCGCTTCGGCACGCGTTCGGTGCTGTGCATCGCCGATTCGTGCAACCTGGACCCGCGCCTCTACGAGCATGTCTTCCGCCTCGCCGGCAAGCCGGACACGTTGTTCGTCGGGATGGAAACCGAGGGCGCACCGCCGTCATGGGTCTACGGCCCGCTGTTTCCCAAGGCGCTGCCGCGCGACCTCGACCGGTCGCGCCGGGCGCGGGGCTGCCAGTTCGGCGAGGCGGCCGCGCTGGTGGACGACTTCCCGTTCAACGCGGCGTATGTCTACGCGATGGGGCAGGAGCCGTGGCTCAACCACCTCCTCGACAACACCTTCGACGAAAACTCGCCCAGCCATATCCAGTCCACCCAGTTTGTCGCGCACTGCAAGGCCAAGGGCATCGCCTCCGAAATCCTGTACGCGACGAGGGAGATCGTGCTTTGTCAGAACTGAATCTCAACGCGCTGTCGACCAGCGGGCAATACCAGGAACACCTCGCGTTCTGGAACGAGGCGCTCGGTCGCATCGACGAAGACTTCCGTCTTCAGCAGGCATGGCAGGCGTATGCGTTGCCCCTCGGCCCCGCGCCGGCGCTGACGTTCGCGCTCGACGGCGACGCGGCGCAGACCCTGGCGAAGCTCGCTGCCGGCAACGAGCTGGGCGCGTTCGTCGTGCTGCTGGCGGCGCTGTTCCGGGTGCTCGGGCGCTACGACGGCGCAGCCAGCCTGTTCGTGGACACGCCGCGCCTGATCGCCGAAGCCGCGAACGGTTCCGCCGATTCCGTCCCGCTGCTCGACGCCGCCCAGCCCGGCCCCACGGTTCGCGCGTACCTGAACCAGGTGCGCGACAGCGTGCAGCGCAGCTATTCGTATCAGGATTTTCCGATCGCGGCCCTCGCGCACAAACTGCGCGGCGAACGGCCGGCGACCAACGTCGGCGTGCGCTTCGACGGCCTGCACGAAGCGTGGACGGAGGGGGACTACGACCTGTCGATCGAGATCCGGCATCGTGCGTGCTACGAGATCGTCCTGACGGGCCGGCAGACGGTCTTCACGCTGCATTATCTGCAGCATGTCGCGCGGCACCTGCGCAACGTCGTGGCCGGCTTCGGCGCGCTGGACGCCCCGCTCGACACGGTCTCGCTGCTCGATGACGAGGAACGTGCGCGCCTGCTTGCGCATGCGGCACCCGTTGCCGTGGATGGCACCTTCCTCGCGCAGTTCGCGCAACGGGTCGCGGCCACGCCGGACAGCATCGCGGTGGTGACCGCCGACGCATCGCTGACCTATGCGCAGCTGGACGACCAGGCGTCCCGGCTGGCGGGCTTCCTGCTCGCGGAATACGCGATCGAGCGCGGTGACGTGGTGGGGGTGGTCGCCGACCGGTCCGAGCGCTGGATCGTCGGCATGCTCGGCGCGCTCAAGGCGGGCGCGGTATATCTGCCGCTCGACCCGGAGTTTCCGCGGGAGCGGCTGCGCTTCATGATCGAGGACGCGAAGGTCAAGGCGCTGCTGACGAACTCGGAATACCTGCCGTTGCTCGCCGATTTCTGGGCGATTCCGATGTTCGCGCTCGACTTTCAGCTCGACACGCTGGAACCCGCACCGGCGTCAGCGCAGGTCGAGGTCGCGCCGGGCGACGCGGCGTACATCATCTACACGTCCGGCTCCACGGGCATCCCCAAGGGTGTCGTGCTCGAACATGCAGGGCTCCTGAACATGGCGCAGTCCCATGTGAACGCCTTCGGTTTCGATGCCGACGACCGGTTCGTCCAGTTCTACTCCCCGGGCTTCGACGGCTCGATCATGGAGATTTTCGTCACGCTGCTCGCGGGGGCGCGCCTGGTGCTGGCGAAGACTGCCGTGATCCGGGACGTGCCGCGTTTCGTCGACTACATCGCGCAGCAGGGTGTCACCACCGTCAACGCGACGCCGGCCTATCTCGCGTCGCTCGACTGGAACGCGCTCGGCGCCGTGAAGCGGGTCATCAGCGCGGGCGACAACGCGCGCGTGGCGGATCTGCGCGAACTGGCCCGGACCCGCGTGTGCCACAACTCGTACGGCCCGACCGAGGCCACCGTGTGCATCGCGGACTACGTGGTCGACCCGGCGATCGCCTACGGCGCCCGTCTGCCGGTCGGCCGCCCGATCCACAACACGCACCTGTACCTGCTCGACGAGCACGGGGCGCTGGCCCCCGACGGGTGTACCGGCGAGATCTGCGTGTCCGGCATCGCGCTGGCGCGCGGCTATGTCGGCCGCGACGACCTGAGCGCCGCCGCGTTCGTCGACCACCCGTTCGAAGCGGGCGAGCGCCTCTATCGCACCGGCGACCTCGGCGTCTGGCTGCCGGACGGCAACCTGGAAGTCACCGGGCGCCGCGACACGCAAGTGAAGATTCGCGGCTATCGCATCGAGATGGGCGAAATCGAAGCGGCACTCCGGCAGCACGCCGGCGTGACCGACGCGATCGTGTTCGTGCGCGAGGATACGCCGCAGCACAAGCAGCTGGTGGCCTGCGTCGCCACGGCGACGGCCAGCGTCGCCGGCCTGCGGGAACATCTGAAGGAACGCCTGCCCGAGTTCATGGTGCCGGCCTCGATCGTGACGCTCGAACGCCTGCCGCTGACACCGAACGGCAAGCCCGACCGCAAGGCGCTCGCCGCGCTGGAGCTGGCGCCCGTGCCGAGCGCAACCGCGTACGTCGCACCGGCCAATGACGTCGAAGCGCGCCTGGGCAAGATCTGGTCCGAGGTGCTGGGCCACGAGCCGATCGGCATGCACGACAATTTCTTCGAACTCGGCGGCGACTCGATCCTGCTCATTCAGGTGATGTCGCTGGCCCAGCAGGTCGGCCTCAAATTCACCGCCGACCAGTTTTTCGCGCATCCGACCATCGCCGCGCTTGCCCGGGTTGCGGTGGAGGCGCCGTCGATCCTGATTCCGCAGGAACCCGTGGTCGGCCCCGCCCCGCTGACGCCGATCCAGTCCTGGTTCTTCGCGCAGGACGTGGCGGACCCGCACCACTACAACCAGTCGACCATGATCGAGGTGCCCGCGTCGCTGCGGCCGGACGTGCTCGAGCACGCGCTGGCGGCGGTCGCGACCCATCATGACGCGCTGCGGCTGGGTTTCGAGCGCGTCGCCGGCGCATGGCAGCAATCGCATGCGGCGCCGCCGCTGGCGATTCCGCTCGGCGTCACGTCGCTGGCGGACGCGGCGCCCGCCGCTCGGCAGGCGGCCATGCTCGCGACCGCCAGCGCCATGCAGGAAAGCTTCACGTTGTCGGCGCCGCCGCTGCTGCGCGCGCACCTGTTCCAGTTCGGTCCCGACGCGCCGCAGCGCCTGCTCGTGGTCGCGCACCATCTGGTGATCGACGGCGTGTCGTGGCGCATCCTGTTCGAAGACCTGTACG
The DNA here is from genome assembly GCF_011605345.1 of Burkholderia sp. D-99. Taxonomy (GTDB): domain Bacteria; phylum Pseudomonadota; class Gammaproteobacteria; order Burkholderiales; family Burkholderiaceae; genus Burkholderia. The sequence continues at coordinate 194,274 of NZ_JAAOXM010000005.1, read as the reverse complement.
CCGCGTGTCGCCAGCACGAAGCGGGCGAAGCGGTGCAGTTGCCGGCCAGGACGACGGCGTGGCGCGACTGGTCGACGCGCCTGTCCGAACTCGGTGCGAGCACGCCCGACGGGCTGGACTACTGGCTCCAGGCCCGCGCCGACGAGCCTGCGTGCTTCGACGACATGCCGGTCGGCACCGTCGGCGAAGCCGGCACGACGGTCATCGATTTCGACGCCGGGCAGACGCTCGCGCTGTTGCAGGACGTGCCGCGCACGTTCAACACCCAGATCAACGAAGTCCTGCTGACGGCCCTGCTGCTTGCGTTCGGCGACTGGACCGCCAACGCCACGCTGGTCGTCGAGCTCGAAGGCCACGGTCGCGAGGACCTCTTCGACGGCGTCGATACGTCGCGCACGATCGGCTGGTTCACCACGCACTACCCGGTGTACCTGAATGCCGGCAACGCCACCGTGGCGGTCGACGCGTTGCGCCACGTCAAGGAGCAGCTGCGCGCGGTGCCGATGCGCGGGCTCGGCTACGGCGTCGCCCGCTACCTCGGCAACGACGCCGGCATCGCGGCGACACTGGAACGGCAGCCGCCGGCGCCGGTGCGCTTCAACTACCTCGGCCAGATCGATCGCGTGCTGGCCGACGACACGGGCTGGAAACCGGTGCTCGACTTCCAGAGTCCCGAGCACAGCCCGCGCGCACGTCGCGGCCATCTGTTCGAGATCGACGGGATGGTGTTCGACGGGCGTCTGCGCCTGACCTGGCGTTACAACCGCGCGGCCTGCCCACCCGGCGTCATCGAGCAGCTGACGCAGTGCTACCGCAGTCGTCTGCTGTCGATCGTCGAGGCCAGCGGTGACGGCCCGCGTGGGCTGAGCCCGTCGGACTTTCCGGCCGCTCGCATCAGTCAGGAAGCGTTGGACGCCCTCGTATCAAGGATCAAATCGTGACCTCCCCCACCATCGCCGATATCTACGAGCTCTCCCCGATGCAGGAGGCGATGCTCTTTCATGCCGTGCACTCGCCCGGCGCGAGCAGCAGCTTCAACCAGCTCGGTTGCCGGATCACCGGCAGCCTCGATCCCGCGCTGTTTCAAGCCGCCTGGCAGCAGTTGATCGATCGGCACCCGGTGATGCGCACGTCGTTCCATTGGGAGGCATTCGACAAGCCCATGCAGGTCGTGCATGCGCACGCCACGCTGCCGTGGGTGCAGGACGACTGGCGCGATCTGCCGGACCACGAACAGCGCGCGCGGTGGCGCGCGCATCTCGACAGCGACCTGGCCGAAGGCTTCGCGCTCGATCGTGCGCCGCTCGTGCGCTGCCGCCTGGTGCGCGTCGCCGAGCACGCGTACCTGTTCAGCTGGAGCCACCATCACATCCTGGCCGACGGCTGGTGCCTGTCGCTCGTGATCGAGGAGATCTTCGAGGCCTATCGCGCGCTCACGCACGGCGTGCCGCCGGCGCTCCCCGCGGTGCGCCCCTATCGCGACTATATCCAGTGGCTGCAGCAGCGCGAGCCGCAAGCCGCGCAGCAATACTGGGCGCGCTATCTCGAAGGTTTTCACTCGCCGACCCCGCTGCCCACGTCCGCGCGCGCGGACGCGGGCGAGCGCTTCGGCGAGGGTCTCGCGCAAGTGCAGGCCGACCTGTCGGCCGACCTGAGCGCGCGCCTGCGGCAATTTGCGGCCCGCCATCACGTCACGCTCAATACCCTCGCGCAAGCGGCCTGGGCGCTCGTGCTGTCGCGTTACAGCGGGGAGACCGACGTGGTGTTCGGCGCCGTCGTGTCCGGACGGGGCGCCAACCTGCCGGGGATCGAATCCATGCTCGGCCTGTTCATCAATACGGTGCCGGTGCGGGTGCGGGTCGACCCCAGGCAGCCGCTGGTGCCGTGGCTGAAGATGATCCAGGCGCGCGTGGCCGCCCGCGCGCCGTTCGAGCACACGCCGTTGCCCGACATTCAGCGCTGCAGCGAAGTGCCGCTGACGACGCCGCTGTTCGAGAGCAACATCACGTTCATGAATTACCCGCTGGACGCGTCGCTGACGCATGGCGCGCACGGGCTGGCGGTCGACGAGGTTCAACTCTACAACCGCGCGGACATCCCGCTCGAATTCGTGGTGACGGCACGCGACGACTGGAAGATGGAACTGTCGTTCGATCCGCGGCGCTTCGATGAAGACACGATGCAGCGCATGCTGGGCCACGTGGCCGCGACGCTCGATGCCTTCGCGGCCGATCCGAATCGGCTGCTCGGACGCCTGCCGATCCTGCCCGAGGCCGAGCGCCGGCTACTGCTGGACACCTTCAACGACACCGCCGTGCCGTTCGACGCCGCGCTCACCGTGGTGCATCGTCTGGAACAGGCCGCCGCGGCGCACCCCGGGCGGGCGGCGGTCGAGTACCGCGACAGCGTCCTGAGCATCGGTGAACTGAACGCCCGCGCCAACCGTATCGCGCACCGCCTGCTGGCCGCCGCCGAGCTGGGGCCGGATGCGCTGGTCGCGATCTGCATGCACCGGTCGGCCCACCTGATGGAAGCGATCCTCGCCGTCTGGAAGTGCGGCGCCGCCTATATTCCGATCGACCCCAACTATCCGGCGGCGCGCATCCGCACCATTCTCGAGGATTCCGGCGCCGCCCTCGTAATGACCTGCGACGGCCTGTTGCCGGCCGAGCTGGCCTCGCTCGCGCCGGTCGTGTCGCTCGACGACACCACCGGGATCGACGACGACACCAACCCCGGCCGCCCCGTGTCGCCCGACAGCCTCGCCTACGTGATCTACACGTCCGGTTCCACCGGAAAGCCGAAAGGGGCGATGGTCGAGCACGCCGGCATGCTGAATCACATGCTCGCCGAGATCGACGAGTTTTCGATTTCGGCTTCGTCGGTGATCGCGCAAACTGCGCCGCATTGCTTCGATATTTCGGTCTGGCAATTTTTCACGGCGCCGCTCGCCGGCGGCAAGACCGTGATCGTCGACGACGAATGCATTCGCGATCCGGCGTCCTTCATCGCGACCCTGGACGCCACCCGGGTCAGCATCCTCGAACTGGTGCCGTCCTATCTGTCCGCCGTGCTCGACCGCGCGTCGGAACGGCCGGCGCTGATGCGGCACCTGCGGCACCTGCTCGTCACCGGCGAGATGGTCAGCCCGGCCCTGGTGAAACAGTGGTTCGACGTGTTCCCGGACATCGCGGTGGTGAACGCCTACGGCCCGGCGGAAGCATCCGACGACGTCGCGCAGCACCGCATGACGTGCGCGCCGACCACGCCTTACGTGCCGGTCGGCAAGCCGATCCGCAACGTACGCCTCTACGTCGTCGACCCGCAGATGAACCTGTGCCCGATCGGGATTCCCGGCGAACTGTGCGTGTCCGGCATCGCCGTCGGCCGCGGCTACCTGAACAACGAAGCCGCAACGCGGGAGGCTTTCGTCGAGGATCCGTTCATTCCGGAGCGCGGTGTCCGCATGTACCGCACCAGCGACATCGGCTGCTATCTCCCCGACGGAACGATCGCGCTCTACGGCCGCAAGGACCACCAGCTGAAGATCCGCGGCTACCGCATCGAGCTCGGGGAGATCGACAACGCGCTGGCCGCCATTCCGGAAATCCGCCAGGCGGCCGCACTCGACTATCGCGACGACGCCGGCCGCGCCGCGCTATGCGCGTATGTCGCGTTCCGCGACGGCGCGTCGCTGAGCGATGCCGCGATAGCCGCCGCGTTGTCCGCCACGTTGCCGGATTACATGGTGCCCGCCATCTACGTGGTGCTCGACGCGCTGCCCCTGAGCGGCAACGGCAAGATCGACCGCAAGGCGCTGCCGCCGCTCGACCGGTCGCGGCTGTCGGCGGCGGCACACGCACCGACACCGCCCCGCACGCCCACCGAGACACTGCTGTGCCGCATCTGGGGAGAAGCGTTGGGCATTCCGGCGCCCGGCATCCACGACAACCTGTTCACGCTGGGCGGCGACTCGATTCTCAGCATGCGCATCGTGTCGCTGGCCGCCAGGGCGGGCCTGAAGCTCACCACCCGGCTGATCTTCCAGCATCCGACGGTTGCCGAGCTCGCCGCCGTGGCGACGCGCGGCACGGTCGGCGCGGCGGAGTTCGTCGCATCGTCCGGCCCGCTGCCGCTGACGCCGATCCAGACGCGTTTCTTCGCGCGGCATCAGAACGATCCAGATCAGTACAACCAGGCGGTCCTGCTCGACGTGCCGGCGGATTTCGATCCGGCCTTGCTGCGCCTGGCGTTGCGGCACGCGGTCAAATGGCACGATGCGCTGCGACTGCGCTTTCGCGCGGGCGAGTCCGGCTGGATCCAGGCAGTCGTCGACGATCCGGAGGTGCCCGTCGGCGTGTTCGACCTTCCGCGCGAGCGGCTCGCGCAGCACGTCGCGCAGTCGCATGCGAGCCTGAATCTGTCGGACGGCCCCGTCGTGCGTGCGGACCTGTTCCGGCTCGACGAAGGCCGTTCGCTTCGTCTGCTGCTGGTTGCGCATCATCTGGTCGTCGACGGCGTGTCGTGGGGCGCGCTGCTCGAAACCCTGTACGACGCCTATACCCGCCTGCGCAACGGCAAGGCGCCCGAATTTGCGGGCGGCAGCGCGACATGGACCGCCTGGACCCGGGCGATCTCGCGCTGGGCCGGCTCAGGCGCCGCCGACGCCGATCTCGTCCATTGGCAGGCCCTGGCGCGCGCCGACCTGCCCGGCCTGCCGCTCGATCGCGCCGCGCCGGCCGACGCCAATACCGTGTCGTCCGCCGAAACGATCGTGGTCGAGCTGGGCGAAGCCGCGACGACGGCCTTGCTGGGCGCCGCGCCCCGGGCCTACGACGCGCAGATCAACGACGTGCTGCTTGCCGCGCTCGCGCGTGCCGTCAGCGACTGGAGCGGATGCGCCGACGTCCTGCTGGATCTCGAAGCGCACGGGCGCGAAGAACTGTTCGAAGACCTCGACATCTCGCGCACGGTGGGCTGGTTTACGTCCGTGTTCCCGGTCGCGCTGACGGTCGATCCCGGCCCGCACGATCCGGCTCGCCTGGTTGCGTCGGTCAAGACGCAACTGCGCGCCGTGCCGAACGCGGGCATCAGCCATGGCCTGCTGCAAGACCGGCTCGACGGTCCGGCGCCGCAGCCGCAACTGCTGTTCAACTACCTGGGCCAGACCGACCAGCTGTTCGCCGCCGCGCGCGACTGGAAACCGGCGACGGAGCCGAGCGGGGACGGCCGCCATGCGAACCAGCGGCGCGAACACCTGCTCGACATCAACGCCTACGTGAGCGACAACCGCCTGCACGTTGCGTGGGAATTCAGCCGGGCCTGCCACGACGCCGCCACCATCCGGCGCGTCGCGCAAGCGTACCTCGCGGCGCTCGAATCCCTGGTCGCCGCCCCTGCCGTCCCGTCCGCATCGACCCGGCCCGCGACCGGCCTGGCGCAGGCGCCGGCCTCGGTCATGCCGGACGAGATCGCCGACGTCTACGCGCTGACGCCGACCCAGCAGGGCATGTTGTTCCACGGGCTGTTCGAACCCGCGTCGGATGCGTACTTCAGCAGCCTGAATTTCCGTATCGACGGCGCGCTCGACGTCGAACGGTTCCGCCGCGCGTGGGATACCGTGGCGCAGCGGCACGACATCTTGCGAACGTCGTTTCACTGGGAAGACCTCGACAGCCCCGTGCAGGTCGTGCATCGCCATATCGACTTGCCGTGGCACGAGGAGGATCTGCGCGCGGCGTCCGCCGCGGAGGCCGAACGGCGTCGGCAAACCTACGACGCGCAGGACCGGGCACGCGGCTTCGACTTCACCCGGGCGCCGCTGATGCGCGTCGCGCTGTTCCGCATGGGCGATCACGCCTGGTGCTTCCACTGGAGCCATCACCACATCCTGCTCGACGGGTGGAGCTCCGCCCGGCTCCTGGGCGAAGTGGCCGCCGCCTATCAGGCGCTGCCGGCCGACGGTGCGCCGGAGCAGGACGCGCCGCCGGCCTTCGCCGAGTACGTGCGCTGGCTGGCGCGCCAGGACGCAACCGCGGCGGAACGCTTCTGGAAGACGAAGCTGGCGGATTTCCCGGCGACGACGCCGCTCGTGCTGGGACGCCCGGAACTCGACGGCACGGCCGCGCCGGGCACCTATGTCGAGGTGCCGCTGCGGCTCTCCGAAAGCGACACGCAACGGCTCGTCGCCTTCGCGCAAACCCGTCGCCTCACCCTCAACACGCTCGTGCAGGGCGCGTGGGCCCAGCTGCTGGGTCGCTACAGCGGCGAAGCGGACGTCGTGTTCGGCACGATCGTTTCCGGTCGCCCGGCCTCGCTGCCGGCGTCGGACGAGATGGTCGGGCTGTTCATCAACACGCTGCCGGTGCGGGTTCGCATCGACGCGCGCCCCACGTCCGCGTGGCTCGCGCAGTTGCAGATGGAGCTCGCGCAGCAGGAGGAATATGCGCACTATCCGCTGGCCGACATCCAGAAATTCGCGGGCCTGCCGCCCGGCGTGCCGCTCTTCGAAAGCCTGCTCATCTTCCAGAACTATCCGGTCGAGGAAGCGCTGGCCGACGGGCTGCCCGGCCTGCGGATCGGCGAATTCCAGGTCGCCGATCCGAACAACTACCCGCTGACGCTGGTCGTGACGCCGGGCAAGCGCCTGTCGCTGCAGGTGCTGTACGACGACGGCCGGTTCGATCGCGAAACGATCGTCCGCCTGTTGGGTCACGTCGAAACGCTGCTCGTCGGCCTCGCCGGCGAGGAAGATCGCCCGAACCGCAGCGTTGCGCTCCTCACCGCCGCAGAGCGGGACGCCATCGTGCTCGGATGGAACGATACGTTCGCGCCGGTTCCGTCCGACCGGACGCTACCCGAACTGATCGAAGCCGTCGCAGCCGTGCACCCCGAGCGCATTGCGGTCCGCTGCGGCACGGAGGTCCGCACCTATCGCGACCTCGTCGAGGGCGCCAACCGGATCGCCGGTCATCTGCTGCACGTCGCGCCGATCCAGCCGGACGACCGGATCGCCGTCTGGATGCCGCGCTCGCCGCTGATGCTGGAAACGATCCTGGCCATCTGGAAGTGCGGCGCGGCGTACGTTCCCGTCGATCCGGCCTATCCGGCCCAGCGGGTCGAGACCCTCCTGACGCTGGCCCGGCCGGCCATCATCGTCGCGACGGACGGCATGCCGCCGCCGGCTCTGGCGTCGATCCCGCGGGTCGATCCCGCGCGCCTGCCCGAGCAACGGGGTGCCGGCGCGCCGGCGCCGCGTTGCCGGCCCGCGGATCTCGCTTACGTGATCTTCACGTCGGGTTCGACCGGCCAGCCGAAAGGCGCGATGGTCGAGCATTGCGGCATGCTCAATCACGTGCTCGCGATGGCGCGCAGGGTCGGGCTCGGCGCGCAGAGCGCGGTCGCACAGACCGCTTCGCACTGCTCCGACATTTCGGTCTGGCAGTGCTTCGCGGCACTGGTGTCGGGCGGCACGACGGTGATCTATCCCGATGCCGACATTCTCGAGCCCGCGCGCCTGATCGACGCGCTTCACCGCGACCGCATCACGGCGATGCAATTCGTGCCGTCCTATCTGGCGACCTTTCTCGGTGAGCTGGAACGGCACCCGGCGCCGGCCTTCCCGCACCTCGACACGCTGCTGACGATCGGCGAAACCCTGCAGCCGGCCTCCGCGCACGCGTGGTTCCGCCTGAATCCGGCGGTCCGGCTCATCAACGCATACGGGCCGACCGAAGCGTCGGATTCCGTCGCGCATTTCAGCATGGAACGCGCGCCGGACCTGCCGGCGATTCCGATCGGCCGCCCCATCGAGAACCTGCGCCTCTACGTCGTCGACGCCGACATGAATCCGTGCCCGGCCGGCGTCAAAGGCGAGATCTGCATCGGGGGAGCGGGCGTCGGGCGCGGCTACCTGTTCGACGAAGCACGCACCCGGGCGGTGTTCCGCGACGATCCGTTCAGTCCGGAACCGGGCGCGCGCCTGTATCGCACCGGCGACATCGGCTGCTTCGGGGCCGACGGCACGCTCCACTTCTTCGGACGCCGCGACTTCCAGGTCAAGATCCGCGGCTATCGCATCGAGCTCGGGGAAATCGAAGCCGCGCTGACGGGGCTCGCAGGCATCTCCAACGCCGTCGTGGTCGCCCGGCAGGCGTCGGACTCGGACATGACCCTGTGCGGCTACGCGTCGGGCACCGGCTGGACGCCCCAACGCCTGCGCGACGCACTGCGCGACACGCTGCCGGCGCATATGGTGCCCGACACCGTGATGCTGTTGCCGGCGTTGCCCGTCATGCCGAACGGCAAGATCAACCGCGCCGCGCTGCCGCTACCGGATGCCGCGTCCGTGCCCGACGGCGCGCCGGCCGAACCGCAGACGCCCGTCGAGGCCGCGCTGCTGCGCCTCTTCGCCGAGGTGCTCGGCCGTCGGCCGAAGGGCGTCGACGACGACTTCTTCGAGCATGGCGGCCAAAGCCTGAAAGCGATCCAGATGGTCAGCCGGATCCGGCGTGAACTGAAACTGAACGTCGCGGTCGCCGATATCTTCCAGGCGCCGTCGCCGCGCGCACTCGCGCGGAAGCTGGCATCCCGCCCCACCGATCTCCTCGATGTCGATGCGCCCATCCCGGCGCTTGCGGTGCAACCGTCCTACGCGGTGTCCCGTGCACAGAAGCGGATCTGGCTCGCCAGCCGCAGCGCGGATCCGTCCACGTACAACATGGCAGGCGCGCTGCAGCTGGACGGCGCCGTCGACACGGCGCGCCTCGTCCGTGCGTTCGACGCGCTGGTCGATCGCCATGAGAGCCTGCGCACCGTGTTTGCGATGATCGAAGGCGAGCTGCGGCAACGCATCCTCACCCGCGAGGCATCCGGATTCCGGGTCGAGCACATGGATCTCGCGGACGATGCTGCGCTGCAGGCCATCGATGCGCTGATTCGCGAGGAAAGCGGGCAGCCATTCGATCTCGCGTCGGGGCCGCTCTTGCGCGTCAAGCTGGTCCGGCTCTCGCCGACGGAACACCTGCTGCTGTTGAACATGCACCACGTGATATCGGATGCGTGGTCGATCCGCGTGCTGACCGACGACCTGCAGGCCCTGTATGCGGGACACGACCTGCCGCCGCTGTCGATCCAGTATCGCGACTACGCCGCGTGGCACAACGCGAGCCTCGAAGGTCCGCACGCCGCCGCGCATCGCGCGTACTGGCTCGCGCAACTCGCGGCGCCGCTGCCCCGCCTGCAACTGGCGTCCGACTTCCCGCGTCCCGAGCGGCCCGGTCATGCCGGGCAGACGCTCGAAGTCGAACTGTCGGAGCAGCAGGTGACGGGCCTCGCGGCACTGGCCCGCGCGCACCATACGTCGCTCTACACGGTGCTCCTCGCGTCGTTCTGCGTGCTGATGCACCGCTACACGGGGCGCGAGGACATCGTCATCGGCAGCGTGTCGGCCGGCCGCGACAGCGAGCAGCTCGAATCGCAGATCGGGGTGTTCCTCAACACCCTCGTGCTCCGCGTCCCGGTGCAGCAGTCCGCAACCGTCGAAGCGGTGATCGACGCGGTGGCAAAAGCCTCCACGGACGCGCTGGCGCATGCGTCCTATCCGTTCGATGCACTGCTGGACGACCTGAAGATTCGCACCCCGGCCGGCCACTTCCCGATCTTCGACATTCAGGCGAACGCCATTTCGATGCCCGCGCCGCAGTCGGATGTGCGCATCACGGACCGCTCGCAGGCGGACACCACGGCCAAGTTCGATCTGTCGTTCCAGGTCGTGGAAAGCGATGGCCGGCACCGCATTCAGTTGATCTACAACGCCAACCTGTTCCGCCCCGCGACCATCGCCGCGATGCGCGATCGACTGCTCGCGATCCAGGACGTCTTCCGCCGCGATCCGGCCATGCCGGTCGATCGCATCCCGCTGTCCGGCGAAGCGCCCGCCGCCAGCCCGCGCGTGCGGGTCGGCCTGCGCCTGAAGCGAGCGCCCGAAGTCACCGTCGACGACGTGCTCGAGGAGAAGTCGTGATGCCGGCCGGAGTGCGAACGGCGGGCGCCATGCGCCCGGCTTCGGGTTGTTTCAGGTGAACAAAACGTATCGAGGAGTTTCCTGTGCAAGACAATAACGTGCTGGTCACCGACCATCGCTATGCGCACACCGCGCGATTCTGGCGCGAAAGCCTGTCCCTGGTCACCGGTACCTACCGGATCGCCGCGCACGCGCCGAGCCCGCAACCGGGGCGCCAGCTCTCCTGCACGGTGCCGCTCACGCCCGCGTCGCTCGACGTGTTGCGGCGCATCGGCGACGGCGAGCTTGCCGAATTCGCCGTCACGGCGGCGGGCATTGCGTTCCTGCTCTGGCAATACTTCCGGACGCCGGTCACGGTGCTCGGCACGCCGGGGCTTGCAGAGCACCCGTCGACCCGGGTCGGCACCATTCCGCTGATCATCGAGGTCCGTCCCGAGGAGCGCATCGAGGACTACCTGTCGCGCGTGGCCGGGATCGTCGAGGAAAGCTATGCCGAGCATCAATTCCCGCTCGAAACGCTGGTGCGTCACGAAAAGGAGCTGGCGCTCGCGCAGCTCACGAAGGTCTCGCTGGCGGACGATCGGGTGCACCATGCGCTGACGGGGCAGGACGACGACCTGCAGTTGCACCTGCGACTGGCGCGCGGCGAAATCGAGATTCGTCATGCCGGCGCCATCGAGCCATTCGTCATGGACGGTTTCGCAAGCGGCCTCGCCACTGTGATGCAGGCATTCGAACACCTCGACCAGCCGGTCGGCGACATCGACTCGAGCGCGCCGGACGCGCGCCGGCAGCTGGCCACCTTCAACGAAACCGCGGCGGCCGGCCCTCGCCATCCGACGGTCGTCGAGATGTTCGAAGCGCAGGTCGCCCGCACGCCGGCAGCGCCGGCCCTCGTCACCGACAGTGCGTTGATGACCTACGCCGACCTGAACGCCCGGGCCAACAGCCTCGCGCATCAGTTGCGCGAACATTACGGCGTCGGGCAGGAATCGCTGGTCGGCGTCATGCTCGAACGTTCCGAATGGATGATCGTCGCGATTCTCGGCATCCTGAAGGCAGGGGCGGCGTTCGTTCCGTTGGACCCGGCCTATCCGGCCGAACGGATCAATCACATTCTCGGCGACACCGGCCTGTCGCTGCTGGTGACCCAGTCGAGTCAACTGGCGCAATGGTACGAGTTCTCCGGCGTGACACTGCTGCTGGACCAGGAGCTCCCCCACTGGACGCCGCTGCCGGACAATCCGCCTTGCCGCGCCGAACCGGCGAACCTGGCCTACGTGATCTACACGTCCGGCTCGACCGGGCGCCCGAAAGGCTGCCTGCTCGAACACCGGAACCTGGCCCACTACATCGCGTGGGCCGTCGAGTACTACTTTCCGGAAAGCACGACCGGCAGTTTCGGCCTGTACAGCTCGCTGTGCTTCGATTTCACGCTGACCAACCTCTTCTGCCCGCTGGTGCGCGGCAAGACGCTGCGCATCTATCCGCAGTCGGAAAGCATCGACACCATTCTGGCCCGGATGTTCCAGCCCGGCAGCGGCGTCGACACCCTCAAGCTCACGCCGACCCACATTCATCTGCTGGAGTACATGAACCTGGCACGCTCCGGCGTGCGCAAGGTGATCGTCGGCGGCGAGGAACTGACGCCCCAGCACATCGCGACGCTGCGGAAGATCGATCCGTCGATCGAAATCTACAACGAGTACGGTCCCACCGAGGCGACGGTCGGCTGCATCGTCGAGCGCGTCGAGGACGTGCCGGCTTCGGTGCTGATCGGCCGGCCCATCGCCAACACCCGGGTGTACATGCTCGACGAGGCCCTGCGGCCGGTCCCGCTTGGCGTGCCGGGGGAAATCTGCCTCGCCGGCGCCGGCCTCGCACGCGGCTACCACCTGCGACCCGACGTCACCGCCGCGAAATTCGTCGAGCATCCGTTCCCCGGCGAAGCGCGCATCTACCGCACCGGCGACATCGGCCGATGGCTGCCCGACGGACGGATCCAGTGCTATGGGCGCGTCGACGACCAGGTCAAGATTCGCGGGCACCGTGTCGAACTCGGCGAGATCGAGGCCGCGATCACCGCGCACGAGGCGGTCGTCGGCGCAGCGGTCATGCTGCGCGAATCGGCTCACGGCGTGCGCAAGCTGGCGGCCTACGTCAAGGGTTCCGCGAGCCTGAACGTGCCGGACCTCAGGGCGTTCCTGGGCGGGAAACTGCCGGACTACATGGTCCCGTCCGACATCGTCCTGATCGCCGAATTTCCGCTCAACGCCAACGGCAAGCTGGATCGCCCGGCGCTGCTGGCCATGGAGCCGGCCGCGGCGCCCGACGCGGCCAGTCCCGACGCCACGCCGGTCCAGCTCGAACTGTTGCGCATCTGGCGCGACGTGCTCGACAACCCGGCCGTCGATCTCGCCGGCCGCTTCTTCGACTACGGCGGCGATTCGCTCCAGGCCATGCAGCTGGTCTCGCGGATCTGGGGCAGCTTCTCCGTCGAGATCGGCATCGACGCGATCTTCGAACTCCAGACCATCGGCGCGGTGTCCGACCTGATCGAGGCGTCGTCACCCCGCGCCGGTGCGACGGCCGGCAACATCCTGCCCCGCTCACGCGCGAACGACCTGCCGCTGTCCTTTCCGCAGCAGCGCCTGTGGTTCCTCGCGCAACTGGAAGGCCCGTCGGCCGCCTACAACATCTCGAGCGCGCTGCGTTTCGACGGCGCACTGGACCTCTCGCGCCTGCGGGCCGCCGTGTCCGGGATCAGCCGGCGTCACGAGATCCTGCGCACGACGTTTCCCGCCATCGACGGCCTCGGGGTCCAGCGCATCGCGCCGCCCGCGCCGGTCGCGCTCGACGTCGTCGACGTCGCCAGCGAGTCCGAGGCGCTCGCGCTGCTCGCCGAGCAAGCCGATCGCCCGTTCGATCTCGCCGCCGGGCCGCTCTATCGCGTCGTGCTGTATCGCGTGCATGCGGATTTGCACGTCTTCGGCGTCGTGATGCATCACATCGTGTCGGATGCGTGGTCGTCAGGCATCCTCATCGGCGAACTGGCCGCGCTCTATGCAGGCCAGCCGCTGCCGGAACTGGCCATCCAGTACGCGGACTACGCGGTGTGGCAGCACGAGCGCCTGGCGTCCGCCGATACGCATCGGGAACTGGCGCTTCTGAGCGCATCGCTGACGGACGCGCCGGACCTGATCGAACTGCCCACCGACCGTCCCCGCCCCGCCATCCAGCAGTTCCGCGGCGCGGTGCTGCCGTTCCGGCTGGACGGCGAACGCGCCGACGGCCTGCGCGCGATCGCACGTGCGTCCGGCACCAGCACGTTCATGGTCGTACTCGCTGCGTATGCGCTGCTGCTGTCGCGGTACAGCCATCAGCAGGACCTCGTCATCGGCTCCCCGATCGCCAATCGGCGCTCCAGCATGACCGAGCCGCTGATCGGCTTCTTCGCGAACATGCTCGCGCTGCGCGTGGACCTGTCGGGCAATCCGAGCTTCGACGAATTGCTGGCGCGCGTGAAGCGCGTCGCGCTGGACGGCTATAGCCGCCAGGAGATTCCGTTCGAACAGGTCGTGGATTCGCTCAAGCTCGAGCGCAACCTGAGCCGCACGCCGGTTTTCCAGGCCGTGTTCGCGTACGAGAAAGCGCAATCCCAGGCGCTGAGCTTCCCCGGTCTCGTGGCGACGCCGGTGTCGGTGGAGACCCACACCGCCAAGTTCGACCTCACGCTCCATATCCAGGATGCCGACGACGGCCTGGCGGGCTCGCTGGAATACAACCTGGACCTGTTCGACGCCGCCACGATCGATCGCATGGCGGAACACTTCCGCACGCTCGTCGATGCCGTGATCGCCGATCCGGACCGGCCGCTCGGCGGGCTTGCGTTGACGAGCGAAGCGGAGCGGAACCTGCTGACCGTCGAGTGGAACCAGACCGAAACGGATTTTGGCGAGGCCGCCGCTCAACCGTTGCACCGCCTGTTCGAACAGCAGGTCGAGCGCACGCCCGATGCCGTCGCCGCCGTCCATGACGACGGCACGCTCACCTACGCCGAACTCAACCTGCGCGCCAACCGCCTCGCGCACCGGCTCATCGCCCTCGGTGTCGGGCCCGACGCCCTCGTCGGCGTCGCCATGGAGCGCTCGCTCGACATGATCGTCGCGCTGCTCGCCGTCCTCAAGGCCGGCGGCGCCTACGTCCCCGTCGACCCCGACTATCCCGCCGAGCGCGTGCGCTTCATGATCGAGCACGCGCAGTTGCGCTGGCTCCTCACCCAGCAACATCTGCGCGACGCGCTGCCCGACACCGAAGCCGCCCTGATCGTCGTCGATTCCAGCGAACTCGACCTCGATCCCGACGCCGTGGCCAACCCCGAGCCTGATCTGAGCGGCGACAACCTCGCCTACATGATCTACACGTCCGGTTCCACCGGCCGGCCCAAGGGCGCGCTCAACACCCATCGCGCGATCACCAACCGCATCCTCTGGATGCAGCACGCCTACTCGCTCGACGCCGACGACGCCGTCCTGCAGAAGACCCCGTTCAGCTTCGACGTCTCGGTCTGGGAGTTCTTCTGGCCGCTCGTCACCGGTGCGCGCCTCGTATTCGCCCGACCCGGCGGACAGCGCGAGACCGACTATCTGGCCGAACTCATCGCGCGCGAACGGATCACCACGATTCACTTCGTGCCGTCGATGCTGCGTGCCTTCCTCGACCATCCGGACCTGGACGCGCACTGCACGTCGCTGCGCCGCGTCGTGTGCAGCGGCGAGGCGCTGCCCTACGACCTGCAGCAGCGCTGCTTCGAGCGCCTGGACGTCAGGCTGTACAACCTCTACGGCCCCACGGAAGCCGCCGTCGACGTGACCGCATGGGAGTGCAAGCGCGACGACCCGCACCGTATCGTCCCGATCGGCCGGCCCATCGCCAATACCCGCCTTCATATCGTGGACGCGCACATGCAGCCCACGCCGCTCGGCATCGCAGGCGAACTG
The DNA here is from genome assembly GCF_011605345.1 of Burkholderia sp. D-99. Classification (GTDB taxonomy): domain Bacteria; phylum Pseudomonadota; class Gammaproteobacteria; order Burkholderiales; family Burkholderiaceae; genus Burkholderia. Next base: position 179,250 of record NZ_JAAOXM010000005.1, on the reverse strand, counting down.
CTGATCGGCGGCACGCCGGTGGGGCTCGGCTATCACGGCGAGCCGGAACTGAGCGCCGAGAAGTTCATCGCCGACCCGTTCTCGACCGACCCGCGGGCGCGCCTTTACCGCACCGGCGATCTCGCGCGTTACCGCCCCGACGGCAATATCGAGTTCCTCGGCCGCATCGATCACCAGATCAAGCTGCGCGGCCTGCGCATCGAACCCGGTGAGATCGAGGCGGCGCTGCGCACGCATCCGGCGGTCGACGACTGTGTCGTGATCGCGAAAACGGAAGGCATCCGAACGTTCCTGATCGCCTATATCGCGACCGCAACGCCGGACCTCGCCGATCTTCGCGCCTATCTGGCCGGCAAGCTCGCTGACTACATGGTGCCGTCGCAGTTCGTCGCGCTGGCGTCCTTGCCGATGCTGCCCAACGGCAAGATCAATCGCAAGGCGTTGCCTGCGCCCGCGGACACGATCGACGCGGCCCTGCCGCACGCGCCGGCCGTCACGCCCCGGGAAATCCTGCTGGCGTCAATCTGGCAAGACGTGCTGCAACTGCCTTCGGTCGGCATCCACGACAACTTCTTCGAACTGGGCGGCGATTCCATCCTGAGCATTCAGGTCATCGCGCGCGCCAATCGGGCGGGACTTCGTGTGACGGCGAAACAGCTGTTCCAGTACCAGACGATCGCGCAGCTGGCCGCCGCACCCGAAGAGCGGGCAACGTATGCGTCGAGCGTCAGCCCGCTGGGCGATGCGCCGCTCACACCGGTGCAGCACTGGTTCTTCGAGCAGGAGACCGATGCGCCGTCGCACTACAACCAGACGGTCCTGATCCAGGTGCCGGCGGATATCGACGCGTCGAGGCTCGCCGACGCGTTCCGGCAAGTCCACGAACATCACGATGCATTGCGCCTGCGTTTTTCGCGCAGCGCGGGCCGCTGGACCCAGGAAGTCGTCGCCGGCGGCGAGGCGCCCGCATGCTTCGCGAAGCGGGAGATCGCCGGCGACGCCGGCGAGCGCCTGGCGGCGATGCGCGCCGCCGCCGCCGAAGCCGAACGCGGCATCGACATCACGCACGGCCCGCTACTGGCGGCCCGGCTCTTCTGCGTGGCGGACGAGCCGCTCGCCCGCCTGTTCGTGTCGGTCCATCACCTGGCGGTGGACGGCGTGTCGTGGCGCGTGCTCCTCGAGGATCTGCATGCCGCCTACCACGGCCAGCCGCTGCCCGAGAAAACAACTTCGTTCCGCGAATGGGCGTTGCATCTGCAGCAACTGAGCCGGTCGCCGGCCATCGGCAACGAAGCCGGGCTGTGGCAGGCCCTCGTCGCGCAGCCCGTCGAACCGATGCCGGTCGATTATCCGGCCGCGGGCGCGGCCAGCAACGCGGTCGGCGACGCGGCGTCCGTGTCGTTCGAGCTGGACGAAGCCGCCACGACGGCATTGCTGCGCCGGCTGCCGCGGGCCCACGACACCCGCATCAACGACGTCCTGCTCGCCGCGCTTGCGCAAGCCTGCAGCATGGTCACGGGCAACGCCCGCACCCGGATCGATCTCGAGAGTCACGGCCGCCACGTGTCGGATGCGCCGCTCGACCTCACCCGGACGGTGGGCTGGTTCACCTCCATCTACCCCGTCGTGCTCGAGGCCGACGCTCGGCACACGCCGGAGGAAGCGCTGCGTGCCGCACGGCAGCAGTTGCGCAGGATTCCGGCCGAAGGCTTCAGCTATTCGCTGCTTCGCTACCTGAGCCCCGACGACGCGGTGCGCGACGGTCTCGCCACGCTGCCGAACGCCGATATCCTGTTCAACTATCACGGGCAGCTCGATACCGTGTTGCAGCAATCCGAAGGCTGGCGCCCGGCGGCCGAGGACCTCGGTTCGCTGCGTGCCGAGCGGTCGCAGCGCACGCATGCGTTCGAGATCGTCGCCGCCGTTGTCGACGGCAGGCTTCAGGTGGACTGGCGCTACGGCGAGCGGCTGCACCGGCGGCAGACGGTCGAGAATCTGGCCGCGCACTTCAAGGATCGCCTGCTCGACTTCGCGGCGTCGGTCCAGGACACCGCATGGGACGACATCGAGGACAGCTACCCGCTCTCTTCGCTGCAGCAGGGCATTCTGTTCCATTCGCTGTACGACCTGGATCCCGCCGCCTATTTCCAGCAGTTCAGCTTCGTCGTCCGCGGCCCGCTCCAGGTGCCGGCGCTCCGGCAAGCGTGGGCCCATGCGCTCGCGCGCCATCCCGTGTTGCGCACCGCGTTCGCGTGGGCCGATCGCGATCAGCCCGTCCAGACCGTGCTGCACACGGTCGACCTGCCGTGGACGTGCCTCGACTGGCGATCCCGCGATGCGTCCCGCCGTGCGCAGGACTTCGACGCTTTCCTCGCCGATGACCGGCGGCGCGGCTTCGATCTTCAGCGCGCGCCGTTGTTCCGCTGCACGCTGATCCAGGAAACGGACACGCGCCATCGCTTCTGCTGGAGCGCGCACCACATCATTCTCGACGGCTGGAGCACCGCCATCCTGATGAAGGAAGTGTTCGACGACTACCTGTCGCTCGTCCGCACCGGCGCGCCCGCGGCGGCCGCATCGGCGCCGGGATACCGCACGTACATCGACTGGCTCGCGCGCCATCCTCGCCCGGCCGACGAAACCTGGTGGCGCGCCGAACTGGCGGGGTTCCATGCCGCCACGCCGATCGCGGCCGGTCCGGCCCGGCAGGCCGCCGGCGACGCCGCTCGGCAGGCTACGCGGCGGACACAGCAATTCCTGCTGGACGAGGCCCTGGCCGCGCGGCTGCAAGCGCTCATGCGCACCCATCGCGTCACCCTCAACGTCCTGATACGCGCTGTCTGGGCATTGGTGCTGCAGCGCCACGCCGGAACGGACGACATCGTCTTCGGCGTCACCGTGTCCGGTCGCCCGCCGATGCTCGACGGCGTCGAGTCAATCGCAGGGCTGTTCATCAACACGCTGCCGCTGCGCTTGCGCATCGCGCCGGAGCGCCCCTTCGTCGAATGGCTGGCGGAGGTCCACGCAGCCCAGACGGCCATGGAACCGCATTCGTACAGCTCGCTGGTCGATATCCAGTCATGGAGCGAACTGCCCGCCCGCGACAGCCTGTTCGACAGCCTGCTGGTGTTCGAGAACTTCCCGGTTGCCGCTGCTCCCGATCTCGGGCCGGACGACATCGAGATCCTCGACACCCGCGCCTTCGCGGAATCGAATTACCCGCTGACCCTGACCGTGCACCCGAACGAGCGCATCGGCTTCGAAATTTCGCACGACGCACACCGCGTCGCGCCCGACGTGGTGCGGCAGATGCTGGACACCCTCCGCGCGTTGCTGGAGCGATTCGCCGCCGAGCCTGACCAGTTGACCGGCCAGCTCGCCGATGGGCCGGCTGCCGGTGGCCAGCCGGGCGCGCCGCGCGGCGTGGCCGACCCTGCCGTCCAACCCGCCGCCGGTCCGGTTACGGCGGCACGCGCCGTCGCGCCGACGGCACACGAAAGCACGTTGCTGGCGATCTGGCAGCGGATCTTCAAGCGAGACGACATCAAGGTCAGCGACAACTATTTCGATCTCGGCGGTCACTCGATCATCGCGATCCAGCTGATGGCCAATGTCGAGAAGGCGTTCGATCGCCGGCTGCCGATTTCCTGTCTCTTCGAGAATCCGACGATCGAGAAACTGGCGGCGGCGCTGGCCACGCAGGAACCGTCCGCCCCTGCCGGCGGGCTCGTGCCGATCCGCGACGGCGGTCCCGCTGCGCCGCTGTTCCTCCTGCCGGGCGCCGGCGGGAACGTCGTCTACTTCCACCCGCTCGCGAACCACCTGAGCGGAACCCACGCGATTCACGGGCTGGAAGCGCTCGGCCTCGACGGCGCCTGCCTGCCGCTCACCCGCGTGGAAGACATCGCGGCCCGTCACATCGAACGCATCTGGCCGCTGGTGGGCGCGGGCCCTTACTACCTGGCGGGCCACTCGTTCGGCGCGCAGGTGGCGCTCGAAATGAGCCGGCAGCTCGTCGCCAAGGGCGCCGTCGTGAAGCTGCTGGCGATCTTCGATGCGTCCGCACCCATCGACAGCCCGGCCGCCACCTACTGGCAGGACTGGGACGACACCGAATGGCTGGTCGCGATCGCCCACGAAATCGGCACCTTCCTCGGGACCGACCTTCAGGTGACGCGAGACGACCTCGTCCCGCTCGATCCCGACGGCCAGGCCGGCCTGATCCTCGACCGGATCGGCGCTCGCGGCAGCTGGTTCGCGGACGCCGGACCCGACCGCCTGCGCGCCTATCTGCGCGTCTATCAGGCCAACTTCAAGGCGCACTACGCGCCACAAGCTTCTCCGCTGCCCGTGCCGATCGCGTTGTTCCGCAGTACCGAGCGCGATCCTGGCGACTACGACCCGTCGCCCGAGATCGCGCAGCTTCGCCTGGACCCGGCCTGGGGGTGGTCACGCTTCTCGGCGCTTCCCGTCGAGGTGACGGACGTCCCTGGCGACCACCTGACCATGCTGCTCGATCCGCATGCCGGTGTCCTCGCTGCCCATGTCAATCAGTTCCTGGAAAAAACGCCCTCATGAAATCAACGCCGACGATCGACAACACTTTCGCCCGCAAGGTCTGCATCAACCTGGACCGGCGTCCCGATCGCTGGGAGGCGATGCAGCGAAAATTCGCCGAGCAGAACATCCTCACGGTGGAACGGCTGCCCGCCGTCGATGCAAGGCTCGCGAGCGTGCCGGAATCCTTGAGCCACATGCGTCCGCAGGACTACGGCTGCACGATGAGCCATCTCGCCGCCGTCAAGCAGGCCAAGGCCGCCGGCGCGAGCGAAGTCCTGATCTTCGAGGACGACGCGTTCTTCGCCGCCGATTTCGCCGCGCGCTTCCCCGAGTTCATCGCGCAGGTGCCGGATGACTGGCACATGCTGTTTCTGGGCGCGTATCACTTCGCACCGCCCATTCCCGTCGCGCCGAACGTCGTCAAGACGGTGGAGACGCTGACCGCGCATGCGTACGTCGTCAGGCACTCGCTTTACGACGCGTTCATCGCGATCAACGAGCATCCGCCGGCCATCAACGACCGCAACAACCTCGTCCTGCAGAAGACGTTCAACTGCTACTGCTTCGAGCCCAATCTGGTCGGCCAGGAGTCCGGCTACTCCGACATCATGGACGAAGTCATGCCGGAAAAGCCGCTGACCTATTCCATGCCCATTCCGGATGGCTGGTAACGCCTGCGGTCCACGCTCGCCGCGATCCATCACTCGACAGGCCATTGACTATCATGCAAATCACTACCGTTGACCATGAAGCGGCATTCGTACAGGCCGCACTGGATGCGCTTCACCGGGACCGCAAGCTCGGCGAGGCGATTTCGCTGGCTTACGGGAAATGTGAATCGACCGCCGGCGTGATCGACCTGATTTTTCCGTTGATCACGAAGAAACTGCGGATCGATTACATCCTCATGTACAGCATCGAAAGCAATCCCCGCACCCTCCTGAAATTTCTTCGGCTGATCGAGTCGCAGCTGATCCGGAACGACGGCTGGACGGCCGCGTCGGTCGAGGCTGCGTTGCAGGGCGTGGCCGATTCCATGAACGTCGGCTGGGACCGTGCGCAGCGCCTGCTGAAGTGCTGCATCCTGTTTTCCGATTCGCCGTTGGAAATCGTCGAAAGCATCACGTTTCTCGGAAGGCACGAGGCCTCGTCGAGATTGAGATCGGCGGCACACGTCATCGAACTCAGTCACCTGGTCAACTGAGCCCTTCCCGTTTTCACGCCTCTCCGAATAGCGACTCATGGACTCCGCGCAAAGCAAATCGCCGCCGTGGCACTCAGCCGTCACCCTGATGTGGCGCAGTCATCCCTGGTTGACCCTGGGCACGGTCCTGACGGGCCTCATCAGCGGCGTGGCGTCGATCGCGGGCGTCGGCCTGATCAGCCGGGTGCTTCACGACCAGGACGATCGACCGATGCTGTTGATGATCTTCATCGCGGTGAACGTCGTCGCGGTGATCTGCCGGAGCGGCGCTGCCGCGATGCCGTCCTACGCGTGCATGAAGATCATGACGCGATTGCGCGTCAACCTGTGCAAGCGCATCCTGGCGACGCCGCTGGAAGACATCGACAGGCGCGGCGCGCCGCATGTGCTGACGATGCTGACGCAAGACATTCCGCAACTGAGCCAGACCCTGCTCACCATACCGACGATCCTGGTTCAATCCGTCATCCTGATGTGCAGCGTCGCCTATCTCGCCTATCTGTCGTGGATCGTTTTCGCGTCGACGGTCACGCTGACGATCGTCGGCCTGGTGCTCTACCTGTTGTTCTATCGAAAGGCGGCCAATTTCACGGAACGCGTGCGCGACGAGTTCGTCCAGTTCAACGAATACACGCATAGCCTCGTGTTCGGCATCAAGGAACTCAAGCTCAACCGGGCCAGACGACGCTGGTTCACCAAGGCGGCGATCGAAGTCTCGTCACGGCGCGTGGCGGGCTACAACTTCATCGAACGCTTCTGGTTCATGACCGGCGACAGCATCGGCCAGGTCACCGTGGCGGTCCTGCTCGGATTCCTGCTGTTCGGCGTGCCGTCTCTCGGCGTCGTGGATCCCGCCGTACTCATGGCGAGCATCCTGGCCGTGCTCTACATGATGGGGCCGCTGACCATGCTGATCAACATTCTGCCGATCGTGGCCGAGGGCAAGACCGCCCTCGCCCGACTCGCGGAATTCGGTTTCCTGATCGACGACACGCCAGATTCATTCGGCAAGCCGCCCTCGCCCGGCATGGGGGAATCCACGCCGATCAGGTCATGGCAGCGTATCGAGTTGCGCGACGTCAAGATGACCTACCGTGACAACGCGTCGTCGGTCGACTTCGTCCTGGGCCCCGTCAACCTGACGATTCACGCCGGAGAACTGATCTATGTGATTGGTGGAAACGGCAGCGGCAAAAGCACACTGGCGAAGGTGCTCAGCGGCCTCTATGCGCCAACCGAAGGCCATATTGCCCTGGACGGAGAGGTCATCGACGACGATGCGCGGGAGCCGTACCGGAATCTGTTTTCCACCGTATTTACCGATTTCCATCTATTCAATCGCATCATCGGGCCGGACCATGAAAGCGCGAGCAGCGAGCGTGCGCGGGAATACCTCGAAACCCTCAAGCTGGCCGGCAAGATCGAAATTCACGACAAGACGTACTCGACGACCACGGCCTTGTCGACGGGGCAGCGCAAGAGACTGGCGTTGCTTTGCGCCTACATCGAGGATCGCCCGATTTATATCCTGGACGAATGGGCTGCCGACCAGGATCCGGTTTTCAAGAAATTCTTCTACGAAGTGCTGGTGCCCGATCTGCAAGCGCGGGGGAAATGCGTGATCATCGTGACCCATGACGATCAGTATTTCAGGCTGGCCGGTCGGGTCATTCGCCTGGATAGCGGTCGCATCTTCTCCGATTCGGCCAGGTGTCCCGTCAGCGCCGACATGGCAGGATGACCGGTGACCCGGGCCGCCGGGTGTCATCGGAGGCGGCGACGATGCGATGCGGGTGTTCGCGCGTACGACTGTCGAACCCTCCGTGCAACGAGCGGGCGTCCGGACGATGCCGCTTCGTCACGTGACGATCCCGTTTTCAACGAACGGCGGATCGCCCGGGCCGGCGACCGCTTCAAGGGCCGAATGCGTCGATCCGACCCGCGGCGCCGCGCATCGCACCGGATTCGATGGCCGGTGCTTCGTCGGTTTGCCCCGGATATCCGCGACAAATGGATGAGCGGCACGATGTTCGGATCATGTCGGCGCGCGGCGCGCGCGAGCGCAGCTTCAACGCCTCGTCAGGCGTCTTCCGACAGAGTTGAACAGAGGGTCGATGAAGCAGCCGAAGCCGGGACCGCGATCCGATTCGCGAAAGGAAGCGGCGTCATGCCGCCGATGCGCACGGCACGCAATTGTCGATCATCCATTTCGTGAGCCCGTGCCGGCCGCTGATGCCGAGCTTCACCGCGGCACGCTTGATGTACGTCTCGACCGTGCTCTCCTTGACGCCGAGCTCGCCGGCCATTTCGCGCAGCATCTTGCCCGCGAGCAGGCCGAGACACACTTCGCTTTCGCGCGCCGACAGCACGACCGAGGCGCGCGCAAGCCGCGATTCAAACTCGTGGCGCAGCGCCTCGACACCCGACCCGAGCGCCATCGCACCGCGCGGCGTCCCGCTTTCGCGCACGCCCTGCCGCCGCGTCGATGCATGCCACTCGACGAGCGGCAGCAGCGTATCGGCGAAATTTCTCAGGAACGACATCTCCTGCAACGAAAAGTCGTCATGCGACGCCGCACGATGCAACGAGATCACGTAGCGGCGATTCGCCTTGCGCGACACGAGGTGGCACTGGAATCCCACGCCCGCCCCACGCGGCGGCACGACCTCGCCGCCGTTGCCGCGCCGCATCAGCGGATCGACGTGAATGAGCTGCCGGTCGCAAGCGGCCACGATCCGGTTCCGCAGTGGATGCGTCGCCGGTTCCCGCTCGCCGTGCGCGACCGGTGCGCCGCCGCGTCCGTCGTCGCGCGTCGCGCCGAACGCACCGAGCGATTCCACGTGGACCACTTCGCCCGCCGGCTCATCGAGCGTCCATTCCGTCATCCTGGTGGTTGCGACCGGAATCGATCCGACCAGCAATGCATGCATGTCGGATGCGAACCGCTCACTGCCGGCGCTCGAAATCACCTTCCCGAGCTTCGCGAAGATCGCGACCATCTGACTCTCCTTGTTGTGCGTGCTTGAGGACGGCGGCGCAGGGATTGACGATTGCTGGCGAACCCTGCCATAAGCTGGAACATTTATTTCAGTCATTGAGTGTGGCGGAATAAAAGCGCGCTCTTGGCGTGTTTACCGAATAAAACGCAACAAAAAACGTCGAAACGATTCCTCTCATTGATTTGATGCACGAATACCCTAGCTGCGTATGATATCTACGATTTAAGATATTTTGCAGTCAATTGGATATTTTCTTCAGGCGCTTCGTTCAACAAAACTGAAATCGATTGATGTACCAGTTTTGAATGAATAGATTCGCCATTATTTGCCACGATATTTCGCAACAATCCAGCCATGCATTGCGCGCGGGAGCTTTAGTTTCTGTTTCAGTTCCGTTTGCGAAACATCGTTCGAGAGAAGCTGGGGTGGATTTCATCCAGGATTATTCGTTCTCCACCATGCTTTTGGCATCGAGCGCCGCTTGTCACACATCGAACAGATTGATACCATTTCGGCGCTGCAAGGGGTGAATCATCAACCGATCTTAAATTGCGAGTGATTTTATTTAAAAATGTGAAACATGAGAATAAATATTCACGCGCAATCGTCCTTTATTGATCGTCGCGGCTAGCGCTTCGTCACGCGATATTCAGTCGAATTCCCCTACTCGCCTGCCGACAGGACAGGCCGGCGCCAGTTGAATAAGAAACCGGGCAACTTCTGGATTTCCTTCCAGAGGTCCGCGGTGATGCGCGTCCGCGAATCGCCGAACCGGTCGCCTTTTCAATCCTGACCGGCCAACGCTTTACCTCGCATCGCTGCTGTTCGAATTGCCGCATCCCGGTATCAACGCGTCATCAGTCGTCTTTCCGATTGTCAAAACCATTCCGAAAAAACTGGAGCACACCATGAGTCAAGACTTCCGAGACGAACCTGCGTCGCGCCGCGCTTTCCTCGCCGATATGGCGAAGCTCGCGGCCGCAGGCGTCGTCACCGGCTGGACGCCGCTCTACCAGATTGCGGCCAACGCGCGGACCGCTGACGCGACGCCGCCCGGCTTCCCGGCCGATATCCCGCTTTACAAGCAGGCGTTCCAGAACTGGAGCGGCGAAATCGCGGTGCAGGACGTATGGACCGCCGCGCCGCGCTCTGCCGACGACGTCGTCGCGGCGGTCAACTGGGCGCGCGCGAACGGCTACCGGATCCGCCCGCGCGGGTACATGCACAACTGGTCGCCGCTGACGCTGGATCCGGCCGCCGGTGCCGCGAACCTGGTGCTGCTCGATACGACGAAGTCGCTGACGGCCGTCTCCGTCGACACGTCGGCACGTCCGGCGCGCGTCACCGCCCAAACGGGCATCTCGCTGGAGTCGTTGCTCGCGACGCTCGAGCAGTATGGCCTCGGCGTGATTGCCGCGCCTGCGCCAGGCGACATCACGCTCGGCGGTGCGCTCGCGATCGATGCACATGGCACTGCCGTGCCGGCGGCCGGTGAAACCTTGCAACCGGGCCACACCTACGGCTCACTGAGCAACCTCGTGGTCGCGCTCACCGCGGTCGTGTACGATCCGGCCCGGCAGCAATACGTGCTGCGCCGGTTCGAGCGCAGCGATCCCGAGATCGGCGCGTTCCTCACGCACATCGGGCGGGCGTTCGTCGTCGAAGTCACGCTGACGGCGGGCCCGAACCAGCGGCTACGCTGCCAGAGCTACGTTGACATTCCGGCATCCGAACTGTTTGCGCCGGCCGGCACATCGGGCCGCACGATCGCGTCGTATCTCGATCGTGCGGGCCGGGTGGAAGCCATCTGGTTCCCGTTCACCTCCAGCCCGTGGCTTAAGGTCTGGACGCCGACGCCCAGCAAACCGTTCCTGTCGCGCGCCGTCACGCAGCCGTACAACTATCCGTTCTCCGATTCGATCCCGCAGTCCATCTCGGACCTCGTCAAACGGATCGTGATCGGCGGCGAAGGCGCATTGACGCCGCTGTTCGGCCAGACGCAATTGGCCATCACGGCCGCCGGTCTCGCGCTCACGCTTAGCGGGGATATCTGGGGCTGGTCGCGCACCGTGCTGCAGTACATTCGACCGACGACGCTGCGCGTCACCGCGAACGGCTACGCGGTACTGGCGCGGCGCGCCGACGTGCAACGCGTGATCAGCGAATTCGTGCAGTTCTATCAGAACCGCGTCGACACGTACAAGGCGCGTGGCGAGTATCCGATGAACGGTCCCGTCGAAATCCGTATCACCGGTCTCGACAAGCCGGCCGATGTCGGCGCCGGCGCAGCCGTGCCCACCCTGTCCGCACTCAAGCCGCGCCCCGACCGGCCGGATTGGGACGTCGCCGTGTGGTTCGATATTCTGACGTTACCGGGCACGCCGTCTGCCGATCGCTTCTATCGCGAGATCGAGCAATGGATGCTCTCGAACTACACCGGTTCGTATGCGACGCTTCGCCCCGAATGGTCGAAGGGTTGGGGCTACACCGATACAGCTGCCTGGCAAGACGACACGATGCTCACCAGCACGATTCCGAACCTGCATCGTGAAGGACAGCCGGCGCAGAGCACGTGGGATGCGGCGCGCGCGACCCTCGAACGCTACGACCCGAACCGGATCTTCCGGTCGCCGCTGCTGGATCGGTTGATGCCGTAGCGATCCCGGCGGATGCCGGAGTCGAAATTCGTGGATTGTGCCGATGGCGTTCGCTTGAACGCCAATCGTGGCTGGACAGTCGCGACCCTGCCTCGATTTCACGTACGGCGCCTCATGCGGCGATCGACCCGGCCTTGTAGTCGACGGGGGTAAGGTGGTTGACGAGGGTCCGCTGTTGTCCGGATCCTGATTCCATCACCTGACACCCGCGCACGGGCATCTGCGGGCGAGGTATGCGGATTGCACGGAACAATTTCGCGGTCGTAGCGACTCGCCGACGTCGGAGACAGCGCTCACGGTTACATACACCACTGTCGGCCATTTTCATTCCAGTCGATGTGCTGGCCACATCACCCCGCGGCCAGGCCCGCAACGATCATTCGGCCCTGCCCATCCCGGTCTACTCGACGTTGTCCGACACATCCGTCAATTCGATCTATGGCTCGACGCGAAACGCGAATGCGTTCAACGTGCGCAATGGCGTGTACAAGCAGTCTCAGGACGTCGATGCGTATATTGATCCACGCTTCAGCGGGCTGCATTGACCATAGCGGCACGCTTGCAGGCCGAGCCGGGTATGCCGGTGGTTGATCCGGTTCGGCGACTGCAGATATCAGGGCGGACGTATTGCCGATGGAAGCGGCGGTACACGGCCGAGTCAAGCAATTGGCTACTCGCGACAACGAGACAGAACTCTGTCGACTCGGTCGCCCTCGCGCTGGAACGCACATGGCAACTTCCACCGAGCCCGCCCCCCACTCACACGGCGAGCTCGAAAAACGATCGCGCAACGACCTGGCCATTGACGATCAGCTCGACCTCATGCCGGCCCGCATAGTGCCGGCGCGTCGTGAAATCGCGCATCAGGCGACTATGCCGCAGCGTGATGCGCTGGCCGGGTTCGAGCGTCAGCCCCTTCAGCTTGAACACCTTCGGCGACGCGTCGCCATTCTGCTTCACATACGCGATACGGTAATCGACGACGAGCCGCTGCGCGGCTTCGGCCGTCGATTGCAGCTCGCAGGCAAGCGTGATCGACTCGCCGAGCACTACCTGCGCGGGCGTCACGTCGAACGGGCCGATTTCCAGACGCGGCGCACTGTCGGCACCCAGTATCGCGAGCGCTCGCGCATCGCCCTGCTTCACGAGCGTGCGGAGCGCATGACGGACGATCCATCGCGTATGCGGATGGTCGCCGCCCCATCGTTCGGCCCGATCGAGCACCCACGCCGGATGCGTCTTCGCCACATCGTTCAGGTGATTCGCGACCGAGCGGCGCACATACGCGCTCGAGTCCGAGCGAAGGTTGTCGAGAATCCGCGCGGCCAGCGCCGGGTCGGCCTCGATCTCACGGAGCCGGAACGACCAGGGCAGACGCGGGCGACTTCCCTCGCTTGCCAGCCGGCGTACGGCATCGTCCGCATCCTGCGACCAGGCTTCCATCGTTGCGAGCGCCCGCGCCTGGTCGATGCGCAGGAATTCGCGCACCGCGAATTCCGACGTGCCGAACGGCGTGAAGTATTTCAGCGCGGCCATCGAACGGTCGAAGGCGTGACGACCGTACTGCCCGACGTAATCGGGGGCGATCAGCGATATGAAACCCCGGCCCAATCGAGGCGCTGCCTCCTCCAACAAGGCCAGCACGGCATCGTACCCGCCCGGTAGCGGTCGTGCGCCCGTGTCGATCGCGACACTGGCGCGCCTGACGCGCTCCATCAGCGTCAAGCCGTCGAGGCCGTCGAGCGCCGTCGCCAGAAATGCCGGCCGGTCGAAGGCAGGCTCGATCGAATGCAGCACGTCGGACAGCGCGTGGAATTGCTGCTTCCCCAGCGATTCCTTCAGCGGGACGGGAACTTGAGTGGTTGTCATGGCGAGGGGATCCGACATGCGCCGCGGATCATCGGGTGCGAAAGCGCACAGTATCGCCGAAGCTCCTGCCAGACTCTGTCAGCAGACTTCGCGTGGCCGGCTTGCGCCGATGCCGGTGCCGGTGCCGGTGCCGGTGCAGCCGACGCGCGCGGATGGCGAACCGCGAGCGGGCGTGCGGTATTCATGCGTTGGTTCTTACCGCGGCTCACGGAATGGATCGTGCGAACCACCGCCCCAGAGCCGGTTTCGCAACTGACCGCCGGCGAAGGCAATCGCAATCAGCGCCAGATAACCGGCGACGAGGAGATGCCGCCAGCTGTCGAGCGCGGCGCGATGCGCAACCAGCGCCGCATCGGGCGCCGGTACGGCAAGACTTTCCGGCACGATCGCGCGCGTCATCTGCACGAAGCCCGCCGCCGACAGCACGGGCAGCAGGACGAGCATGGCCAGCAGCACGAACCTCGCGCGACGAAACAACGCATGCCGGCGCAGATGAAACCACAACCCGAGACTGCCGTGGACCCACCCCGGTGCGAGCAGCGCGATCTGCAGCCCCTGCGTGCCGCTCGTGAGGAGCGACACGATGACCCGTTCGTAGTTCGGCTCGAACCCGTAGAACGAGGTCGCCACACGGGTCCCGACCACATGGCGGATCAACAGCATGGGCAGGCTGAGTCCCGCCCAGAGACGCAGCCACTCAGCGGGCGGTAGCGACCAGTGCCGGCGGCCGTAAATGGTGCGGATCGCCAGCGCGAAATGCAGGCCGGCCGCGCCGTACAGCACGATCGTTCCGGGCACGCTTTGCCAGAGCCCGATCGCCAGGTGCAGCCCGCGCTCGGCGATATCGATCGACCAGATGCCGAGCGCGTGATTGACCATGTGAATGGAAATATAGAGCCACAGCAGGATGCCGGACCCGAGCTGCAGCCTTCGCGCGGTCTTGCGCATCCGGTCATGCGCCGACGCCGGTGGACCGGCATCGGGGCCATGCGTGTGCGGTGCGGGACGCGGTGCACGATTGCGCCGCGGCGGGCGCATGCCGGCGCCCTCCTGCAACCCCGATGACCGTTGGGCCTCGCCCACGTTCAGGGCGCCCTCGCGATCTCGCTGCGCCCGGCCCGCCGCGTCCCGGGCCTGTCGCTCCCTGTAGTGCATTGGCGCCTCCTCTCGATGCCTCCGGTGCGTGATCGACATACCGGGAAGCAGGCCCGTTTATTCCCGCGATGGTCGACATGTCGTCCGGGAAATACATCGATCTCGACATACGCGAGCCAACGCCGCACTGCGTCCGGTCTCGCACGGTCAACGTGCATTACGCCGGAATCCGTATTGACGCGTGACCAGTACAGGTCAGCCGCTTTGAACCAGTCTGTCTCTTTCCGGGGTATCGGGTGCGACCGACAATACGGCCAATGTTCACTGCAAGGAGTCACCGTGTTGACCGACGCGTTCGACATCCTCACACTCCCGGGTTGGCAAAACTCCGGTCCGGACAACTGGCAAAGCCATTGGGAGCTGGCCTTTCCGTCGATGCAGCGGGTCGTCCAGGATGACTGGGCGAAGGCCGACTACGAAGCGTGGGCGAAGCGCCTGTCCGGTCAGGTGGCGCAACGCACGCGCCCGGTGATTCTCGCTGCCCATAGTCTCGGAACATCGCTGGCAACCCGATGGGCACTGACGGAAAAGAGCGCGCTAGTGGCCGGTGCCTTTCTGGTCGCACCAACCGACCGGGACACGGACGCTGCATTGGCGAATCCGGCTATTACCGGTTTCACGCCAACGGCACTCCAGACGCTGCCGTTCCCGTCGATGGTCGTTGCCAGCAGCAACGATCCGCACGTATCTGTTGAACGCGCACGACAGTTTGCCGACGCATGGGGTTCACGATTCATCAACGCCGGTCGGCTCGGCCATATCGGCGCCTCCGAAAAATTGGGGATGTGGCCCCAGGGCCTGGTTCTCTTTGGCCGGTTCCTGGCCGATCTCGCGTAGCGTTCATGGCGGTTCTCGACGACCACCTTCCCGATTCGGTTTCGTGACGCAAGGTCCCAGCGGGGATATTCGCGCGATCACCCGGCGCGCACATGCGACGTATCGCGGGCGAATCGGCCCGAGGTAATGATTCAGCAAATCGCGCAGCGGTTAAGCCGCTAAAGCGAATGCCTCGGCCGGTGCCTTCATTCTCACCGCCCGGCGGGACCGCCGATGGTCGTAGCGCTGAATCCGTCCCGGCCATGGACGAACTCGCCCTGCCGGCGCTGCTGAAAGACGTGGAAACAGTCCCCGCCGGTAACTCGAACGTTTGCTCGGGCGCATTCTGCAGGCCTGTCGCAATCGCCGCCTACCAGTCGACCGATTGACCGTCATGCAACGTAATTCGGGCGTATGGCATCTCGACACCCTCCGTTATTCGGGCAACGCGGCCAGCGCATCGACCGCGGATGTCGTGGCAGGCCAACCGGCGTAGAGCGCGATACGGATTGCGTACGATCACGACATTGGCGATTACGGATTGCCGCCGGGTCGGGCCGGCGCACGACGGCGCGATGGAAATGGACGTCAGCAAACCGCTGCGCGCGGAGGCACTGCCCGAAGTTCGGCGCCTTCCGCGCGAACTGAAGCGAGTCACGACGGTGCGCGACATTCCCCAGAAAATCGCTCGGCTACTGCCGGAAGGTCCCGGCGTGAAGTACGCCTGGATTGCACGGCAGCGTGGCGGCGACGATTCCGCCGACAACACAACAGCGTTCAGCATGTCACGCCCCGTGCTCGTTCCCGGCGTTACGCGGCGGCAGTCGAAGCGGCCGACGTGTACGGCAGTGCTTCGGTCCCGATACGGATCGTGCCGCCGCTTCGCTCGATCAGCGCCAGCGTCCTGAGCACGATCTCGCGATTGCTTGCCGGCTTGCCGTCAAGATACGGAGCGTCCTCGAGCCCGATGCGGATCGCATCGATATGCGGATGCTCGACCGCGAAGCGGACAAATCGCTCGCGTTCACCGTCGGCGCCGGGCGTCGCTGGCGGCAATACGCAGCCGAGCGTGAGCATGCCGCCACCTTCGTTGCGTTCGATCACGCGGCGCGCACGCCGCACGATCTCGGCGAGCTGTTCCGGAACGAACGGAAACGACCGCGTAAAGCCCGGCAACAGAACAATGCTGACCGGAGCACGCAGGAACGACTCGTGCTGCAGTCTCTCGATCACGTCGATGCTCTGCGGCGTCGTGATCTCGATTTCCTGAAGCACGCGTTTCGCCGTGGCCACCGCGACGAGACGATGATAGAAATCGCGCGTGATCCGCGCACTGCGCGCCTCGGCAACGTGCCCGATCTCCGCATCCTCGGCATAGATGCGGACTTCGGTCGCGGTAAACGCCGTCAACAGGTCCGGAAGTTCGACCGGATCGTCCGATGCAACGCACGCGAGCCGGACACCTTCGGCGTCGAGCCTGGCATCGGCTTCGTCGAGCTGTTCCCGCAACACGCTCTCCTTCGCCCGGATCTGGTCGATCACCTCGCCGGAGCGGCTGGTCGCAAAACAGATACGTGCGTCCGGAAACCGCTGCCGGAATTCACGTGCAAATGCCTGATACCACGCCGGGTCGGCAACATGCTCGCCATTTTCGCCACGCGAATGCACGTGGAAAAACCGGGCACCGAGCGCGTGGCAGGCCGCCACATCCTCGAGCGCCTCGTCGACGGTGTACGGTAACGCAGGCAGCCCGTGCGGCACGACAGCCGAGGCGTCGCGACGCCATTTCGAACCGATCGACGCGATGTAGAGATGCAATTGCTTGCTCATGTTCCTGTTCTCCGGTTGGGTAGGTTTTACGAAGGCGACGACGCCGTGCGTCGATGTCCGCTCGCTGCCGCGCCGTCGCTGGCGGCAAGGCGTGCGAACCAGACGGCGGCGACGACGGGAAACAGGCCGAGTACCAGAAAAACGACGGAGAAGTCGCGCGGGCCGGGAAGGCCGTGGTCCCCAGCAAGCGCCGACAGCAACGTCGTTGCCACGGCGACGCCGAAACTCGGAAACAGCTGTTGGGCGATGCCGCCGAGTGTCGTCCCCTGACTCTGCATCGCGTGCGGCAGGTCGGCATAGGCAAGCGCATTCATCGTGGTGAACTGCAACGAACGCAAAAAACCGTAGACGCAGAAGAGCAATGCAAGGATCCAGTGCGCTGTCACTGAAGAGAGCGCCGACAGGCTCATCGTCAGTGCGCCCAGCAGCACACCGTTCGCACACAGAATGCTGCGCAAGCCGAACCGCGCGCTGATGATCGTCACGGTCGTCTTGAGTCCGATCGACCCGGCGGCGATCAGGAACGTCAACGAACCCGATTCGATTGGCGAAAGCCCGAAGCCGGTTTGCAGGTAGAGCGGCAACAGGAACGGTGTCGCCCCGAGGCTCACGCGGCACAAGCCACCCGCCAGCGTCCCGATCCGGAAACCGCGCTCGCGGAACAGGCGCAGGTCGACGATGGGATTCGCATGTCGCGGCATATGCCGTGCATAGAGCACCATGCAGGCCGCCGCCGCGAGAAACGCGGCGACCGGCACCCCGGCCGTTGCCGGCGAATTGCCGGCGTGGCGATGTACCGACTCGAACCCCGTCTGCAGTGCGCCGAGTCCCGCCGCACACAGCACGAAGCCGGGGAAGTCGAGCGGCTCGCGCGGCCTTCCCGGTTCGTCGTCGAGGTAACGCCATGCCAGGATGGCGCCAGCGAGTCCGACCGGCAAATTGATGTAGAAGATGCATCGCCATGATGCATAAGTCGCGATCGCACCGCCGACCAGCGGCCCGACGACCGGGCCGACCAGCGCCGGGATGGTGACGTAGCTCATCGCACGGATGTACTGCGACGCCGGAAATGCTCGCAGCAGGATGAGCCGGCCGACCGGAATGGCCAGCGCGCCGCCGGCACCCTGCACGATCCGGGCGGCGACGAGTTCAGGCAGCGTGTGCGCCGCTCCGCATGCGACCGAGCCGAGGGTGAACAGTACGCACGAAGCACAGAAAACCTTTCGCGTTCCGAACCGATCGGCCACCCAACCGCTTGCCGGAATAAACACCGCTACGCTCAGGAGATAGCTCGTGATCGCAAGATTCAACCGCAGCGGTGTCATCGCGAAATCGGCGGCGATCACGGGCAGTACTGTCGACAGGACGCTGCTGTCGAGCTGCTCCATGAAGAACGCACACGCGACGACGAACGGGACAAGTCGCGCATGCCGCGACAATACCCCCGGGGCGGCTCCATTGCGGCCAGTATCCTGTTGGTTCACTACGCGTATCTCCGGAGAAAGCGTTGCGACGTGAAATGTACCGCCCGCGAATCCGCTCGTTCCCCACGAGCGACGGGCGGCGGCGTGGCCGATCGCGACGGACGCCGAAGGCGCGTCAATACCAGCCCATGGCGTCGACGGCGTGCGGATGCATGATGCCCGTGTCCGTATTGGCGGCCGCGAGCAATCCGCTATAGAAATCGTGTACGGCATCGGAACGCAGGAAGCCCGGAGCGCGGCGCAAGTAAGCTAACAGCAGCCGGTAGATGCGCAGGTTGTCCTCCTTCCACGCCACTTCCTGCTGGAGCCCCGGCCAAGGGGCGAGCAGTGTGATCGCGGCGAGGCTCCACGCGTCGTCATAAGGTTCGTGGCCGTTGAGCGCCTTGTAGACGAAGCGCTTCGCGCGCACGACCTCGACATGGAGCGCCGCGAGCATTCGATGTGCCGGCTCGTCGATTCCCTCGCCCAGCTCCGCGCTCCATCGTTCGACGGCTTCGCGGCCCGGGATTTCGCCGAGCACCGTGAGCCACGCGCAATCCATGTCCGTGCGGGCGAGCGCATAGGCAATGTTCTTCACGTAGGCGCCGAACGACCGATTCGCGCGGCACGTGTTCGCCAGACGTGCGGGCGATTCGTCGGCCAGCATTCCGGCGCCGATCAGTTCGCTGTGAATGCCGCCGACGAGCAGCGCGCGCGTCCAGGGTATCGCCCGAATCGCGTCCGGGCGTGATTCGAAGTTCTGGATGTTGAAGATCCGCGACGGCGGCCGCGTGCCTTTCGCAGTCGCGCCGACGACATCGAAACGAGCCAGCACTTTCAGCAGATTCGGCAGCGCCGGATGCGCGAAGAAGGTCTTCTGGTAACGGTGCACGATGCTCGTCCAGAATCCTCGCTCGCGTTCGAGTTCGGCAGGAGACGCGTGTGATCGACGTGCATCGAGATGCATGTTGAACAACGACTTCAGGCAATCGACGGTTCGTTCGGGCGTCAACAGATGACTTCGCATTTCTGCGCAACCGGCCATCATGAAACGCGTTTCCCCGCTGTCGAGCGCGCCGTATTCGCGCATCGCCTCGTCGACCGGACCGTTGCAGCGCGCGTGCTCGTGGCCGAGGATGACATGAAGCACCGCCTCCACCCCGTGCTCGGCGGCGATGGCCTGATGCAGATTCGCGATCCGCATATTGGCCTTGTGCATCGCCTTGCCACCCTGCTTGCCCGTGTCGCTCGGCCCGAACGTGATGTACTGCCTTGCGCCACGCAACCGCAGATGGGTCTTGTAGACGGGATTCTCGTAAAGCTCGCGAATATTCGCGAGCGTCGTCTCCGCGCCGTGGATGTCCTCGGGTTGCAGCGCGACGTCGATGCCGTTACGCAGACCGGCAACTTCCATAAAAAACAGGACAGCGAGCGGACCGTCGATGCCGTCCGATTCGGCGATGCCGTGGATCGGCATGCGCTCGACGCCGTCCCGGATCATTTCGAAACGCTCGACCGTCGTGCGCGCATCGAACATTCGAATGTAAGCCGGGTCGGCCTTCAGCAGCTCGAGATAGTCGCCATGTTGATACTGCTGCCGCTTCGCATCGAATTCGGCGTCGGTCTTCTGCCGATATGCCTGCCAGATCGCGGCCGGACGCCGCTCGCTGCTCCCGTCCTGCAGATCCGTGAGCAGACGAACCTTGTCGCGCGTATCGAGCGCCGCGTAACGACCCGGCGCGCACCCGAGCGTAGCGCCAACCACCTCCGGCGCGACAATCTCGTCGAGCACCGCATCGAACATCCCCGCGTTCTCCCTGAACTCGAGCTTCGCGAAGAAGAAACCGAACGTGTTGATTCGCAGCACGAGGGCATCGAAGCGCGCGTCGCCGCGTGCACGCGAATCCTCGACGAGCCGCAACAGTTCGGCCGGTTCCTCGAAGGCATCGGATTCGGCACGATCCAGCCGCCGCAGCGCCTCGCCGAGGCTCGCATCACCTGGATAGGCATCGAGCAGGGCCGCGAGATCTTCGTGATAGCGTCCGCGCACCGCATCCTCCATCGCCAGGACGAGCCTGGCCGTGTGTGCGTTCGTGTCGTATGGCCTTCCGTCCTTGTCCGCATGGAGCCAGGTAAACGGATGAAGCCACGCACCGAGTTCGACCGGCTTGCCGGCTGCCGCCTCCAGCCGCTCGCGCAATTCGCGCGTCGCGCGCGGCAGGTGATCGTAGAGGCAATGCGCGTAGAGAATCTGGAAATCGGTATCGGTACCGTCGACCTCGTCCCATACGGCGTCCCAGAGCTCGCGCAACGCCACGTCGACAGCCGCGGCGGGCGCCTCGCGCTCGACCAGCGTTTCCAGTGCCTGCAACGCCTTTACCACGCCGAAACGGAGCTGCTCGGTTTCCTTGCTGAGAATGCCGAGGTTCAACCGCACGCTCTCCGGCGCCCTTGCCCAGTCGCCCGGCACACCGGGCGAATCGGCATCCGCTTGGCCACTGTCGTGCAGCACGACCGATGCTCGCAACGCGACCTCGGTGAGAAGTTGCTTGACGAGCAGCGCTTTCACCAGCGTGCGGCGCTCGTCGGGTTCCTTCAGCGTGAAGAAATCACGGCCAACCTGTTCGACGAGCTGCGCATTCTTGCCGCGCAAGAAATCAAATGCTCGAATATCCTGAAGCGCCCGTCGGCAATGAATATTTCTCTCGTCGCTTCTCACGATTTCCTCGAACGCAAACCATAGCCGCGCAAACATCTCTCGCGGCTTGACGATATGTTCAATCGACAAATCGTCGCAGAAATACCCTTGGAGCTGCAAATTGTCAGCAGTCATGATTCACCCGTTTAAATAGCTTCCATCCCGAGCCGAATTTATTCGGCACCCCACCGCGTAAAAACCATTAAGGGAAAACTAACACACGGGAAAAATTAACTCCACAAATTTTGCAAAACAATATATATCTATATATCAATATATAAATTTATTAATCTATAAATTAATCGTGAAATTAGCGAACGACGAGCGTTCAGGGGACACGGACAGCCGCCATCGATAATCCCTTCCCTGGTGCTTTACGACACTTCCGTACCAAGCCCATCGCCGCACTCCGACGGACAACCGGCTCGACCGGAGAGAGCGGCAGCCATATTCGCCCCGTCATTTCATTCCGAGCCCACACCAGGCGTCGGAACAACGCCCGAATCCTCTTCATATCGACTATTGGATTTGATATAAAGCACCGCGCAATTGACAGAAGCCACCATCCCCAATACGATTTATCCGCACGATCGTCGACTGACCTGCAGTTTTTCCACATACAACAGAGAGGGCACCATTTCAGTGCAAGCCCTCCCGGACAATCTCCAATTGAAAGCAATATGAAATGAAAGCGCACCAAATCCATTGGAATCGATTCATTTTTTACGGGGCCAAAACGTGAATCTCGAACGTGATATTGCTGCACCGATACTCTCCTCTAAACCGATCGACTCGTCAGGACGGAAGATGTCGACGACGATGGTGCAAAAGAATTTCCGGCTGCCATACGACCTTGCCCAGAAACTGAAGCTGTACGCGGTACAGCAATCCGTATTGCAGGGGAGCCGCGTGACGGAAACGGATGTCATCGAGGCCCTGCTCCGCGGCTATCTGAGCGACGGAATGAGTTCCGTATGACGGCCCTCCCTCTTCTGACGAGCACCGATCTCGATCGGCTGGCGACGCGCGCACCAGATTCGGGCCATCCGTGCACATGCCGGGGGACTGTGGCCGCAGGCTGGCAAAGCATGCCGCTTTCGTTGCCGGACACCCAGTTGCGCGACATCGGAACCCTGATCGACGGAGATCCGGAGGAGGCGTCCTACGCCGAGTTTCATCCTGCCGGCACGCGTTACTGGTCCGAGACGGCCCCGATCGCACCACGCTACTTTCCATACAACCGCTGCACGGTTTCCGAATGCGTCGCATGCAGTCGCGTATTTCTCCGCTATATGGAAGGCGGCGGTTACTTCGTCGACCGGCGTATTCGCGCACTCGACGCGAATCTGATCGTTGACGCCCCGCTCGGACAACACCCATGACTGCATCCTTCCTTGCTCGCGCGCTCGTGGTCGATGCATCGCCCGGGCCGCTGCTCTTCGACGAGATGAATGCGTTCCTCGACCACGGATTCGTCGTCACGTTGAACCTGAGAAACGTGCCGGAGCGAGACGCCGTCCGGCAGCACTATGGAGAGCGGCTGTCCTACGCCGATTTCGACGCTTTCGAGCCGGCGTCGGTGCTTGATGCCCTGATCCAGGACGGCATCGGTCACGCGGTGTTGAAAACGCGCGCCAATGTGCCGATCGACCGCGCGCTGATCGAGGGCGCCACCGCACACACGTTGCGGCACCCGCTTTCGGTGATCAGCCAGGCCGGCGTCGGCGTCGACCACATCGACATCGCCGCGGCCACCCGGCAACGCGTGCTCGTCACCAATACACCCGGCTCCAACGCCAACGCCGTCGCGGAGTTTGCGCTCGGCCAGATGCTGGCGCTGACACGCCGGATCGTCGCCTACGACACCGCGAGCCACGGCGGCGTCTGGGCGAAATCGAATGCGGGCCCGGTTGCGTCCGAAATGCCGGACCTCACGCTCGGGTTGGTCGGCATCGGCAACATCGCTCGCCGGTTTGCCGCTAAAGCACAACTGCTCGGCATGCGCGTAATCGGATACGGTTCTCCGCGCTTCACGGAGGAACTGGCAGCCACGCTTCACATCGAGCGCAAGGAAACGCTCGACGCGTTGCTCGAGGACGCCGACGTCGTGTCGCTGCATGCGCCGCTGACCGCGGCGACGCGCCATCTGATTGGCACACGTGAACTGGACTGCATGAAGCACGGCGCAGTTCTCATCAATACGGCGCGCGGCGGCCTAGTGGATGAACAAGCCCTCGCGGATGCCCTGTCCAGCCCGGACAGCCCGATTGCCGGTGCCGCGATCGATACCTTCGCGCTGGAAAAGACACGGTTCTCGTCGCCGCTTGTCGGGATCGACAGAGCCTTGCTGAGCCCGCACATTGCCGGCACGACAGGAAGCGCGATACGCTCGGCGGCACGGCAGGCCGTCGAGAACGCCGCGACAGTGCTCGTGGGCCGCGCCGGTGCATCGATCGTGAACCCGCAGGCACGGCCGGAGGCGTCACTACCGTTCTCGCATTGACGCCGCCCGCCGCGTGCGGCTTATGCCACCCCACCGTCACGCCGATCCCATACAGCGCGCTCCGGTACATCGGCATCGAGGCCGATGCCCGTCCGAAGTCTCGTCGTCGATCAGAATGCGCGTGATCCCGGCGGGTACTCGGAGCACCTGCGATTACCCAGGAAACGCTTCGCCTGTTGCAACGCCCCGGCACTCGCGACCGATCCTGTCCGGCACCTCGGCCGCAGGCAGCACCCTGGCGTATCTGCGAGAAGGGCTTCGGGCGGTCGCACGGGGAGAAACTTCCCAACGCCTTCGCGCCAGCGAAAGGCTTCGATGAGCCGGTCCGATCGAGGAAGAACGCGATGCCTACTCCGCGTATGGCGCGGTCGCGACGGATTTCCGCCCGTAGTTGTTCGTGGAAACCCTCTGCGAAGCGTCGATGTCCATGTAGGTCGCCAAATACATCAACACCGCGTCGAACTTCATGAAGGGCGGGCCCGTGGGCACATGTCCGCTGCCCACGTACGATGCCGAACGGCACGCTGTGGAGGACTTCATCACGCACCGGGTTAGACGCGCGCCCTGCCGTCGGCATCGACATGAAGATGAAAACCGTGCGCTGCTGCCTGCCCGGACATGCCGAAGCCCGGCCGCCCCGCGCTGCGCGAGCGGCTGGCCGCCCGGACCTGCTTGACGCCGCGGCCAGCGGTACTGGAGGCCATTCCGAAGGACCACAATATCCCCCGGGGCCCGCGGCAAACCCGAGCGTGCCTACAGCGGCCGGGCGATGACGAGCGCCGAGGTCGCGGGCTTCGTCTATCACGCGCAGTCAGTCGGTGAAGTTACGTGCGCCGGGACGAACTTGCCGCCTGCCACGCCCGGCGCACGGTCTGGCGCTCGCGATGCGCGCGGCGAACAGCAGGTTGGATGACGGTGATGCGCGGGCCCTGCGACATCGCGGGCGCCGGCTGCGGCACGGCCAGGGCGTTCCTCGGGTCAATGTCGGTCGTTGATCGACACGCCACTTGCGGTCGGACGCGAACTACCGGTCAGCATCTGTCAGTCGAGCACCGGGCGCAAGGCCAGCGGCCACGCAACCTGCCGCGCCCTCCGATCGACGCAGGATCTCGTTGCAGCCGCCTCGTCACGATCGGCGCATCCGGTCAGTTTTGCGTACGACAGCACGCCCCGTCACACGATTGGCGGATGGCAAAACCTTGTAATTTCAGTGTAATATCCGCTGCATAAGACCATTTGTATTATCAATCGAAATAATGAAAACAGTCTGCCGGATTCAACCTGGCGACTGAAACGGGGAAAGCTTGAACTCGCCATTCAATACCGGGGCATCCGGATCCGTTGGGCCGTACGTGCCAATTCACGTCGGCCGGATCTCTTCTTCTCTACGCCGCACTTCCTGTGCGGCCGTCCCGATTCCGACTGATATCCCGCGCTGAGCGGCCCGTTCCGCGTCGCGCGCCTTCGTAGCACGCGTCCGGTACGCCGCCATCCCGCGATTCGACAAACGTGCGCATGCCCGCACGGCACCCTCACGTCGATCGACAAAACGAAGAGGATTACTGAATTATGACTGCGTGTACCCACTGCGGGACCGATCTGCCCGGCGGTCTCAAGTTCTGCAGGCAATGCGGAACACCGGTTGCGGCCACCCGTAACGAAGCGGCCGGCACACCATGCCGGGGCTGCCATGCCCTTCTGACGCCAAACCAGCGTTTCTGCAACAAGTGCGGGACGCCCGTCGCATCCGCGAACGACGTTGGCGCGATCGACATCGATGTGCCCGCGCCGCCGGCCGAGTCGGCACGGCAACCCGCATACGCGGCCGCGGAATCGGCTCACGAGCCCGCGCACGGCATCGCAAACGCACAAAGTGCGCAAACGGATATCGACGTCGAATCACCGGCGGCGAACACCACCCCGAATGAAATCCCGCACGTCGCGAGCATCGCCGATCCGGAATCTGGTCGCGCGAGCGCACCGCTGCAATCGCACGACACTGCGGCAAACGCCACGCACACGGCAGCGGCGGACCATCGAGGCAACGCGGCCGCTGCATCGCATGTCGCGCCCGTCGTCACCGATGTGCAGTCCGGGCCTGCGGGTGCATCGGCAAGCATCGACGCGGCGCTCTCCGCCGACGAAATGAACGCCGTCGAAGCAGTTGCCGAATCTCAAGACGTACCGGATGCCGATACCCCGCCGGCGTCGGCCGAACCCATGCGTCCGGAATCCGACGCGGTACCCCGGCCGATCACACAGCCCGCGACGACGAACGACGATCCGTCGGCAAAACTCAAGATCATTGCAGCGGGCGTCGCGGTCGCCGTCGCCTGCGCGGGCGGCGCATTCTGGTGGCACGGCCGCCAGGCGAGCACACCCGCAACGCCCGAACCCGTCGTCGCATCCGCGGTTCCGGCCGTCACGGCCAACGCCGCATCCGACATTGCAGACGCGAGCTCCGTCACCGCCAGCGCGGTCGTTGCGACGACGCCGGCCGACGCACCAGCGTCCGCGCCGATCGATACGGCCACCGCCGCCGCAGCCACGACCTCGCCCGCGTCGGGCCCGGCCGTCGTCACGAATGTCGCGACGGCTTCCGCACCCGCGACAGCACCGTCGTCGAACACGGCGCCGGCCTCTGCGAACGCACAGCAAACGTCGCCCTTCGCGAAACTGCAGGACGACACGCCCGCGCCGCCTGCACCTGCCGCCGTTGCGGACGCATCGCGCAGCAAGCCGCGCCCTACACCGCCCGTGCGCCCCTCTACGGCGGCCAACCCTGCATCGCCCGCCGTCGACGGCCTGCTGAAACGCGCGCAGGGCGACCTGTCGCGCGGCCAGTACGACAAGGCCGTCGCGACAGCGGAAAGCGTCCTTGCGATCGAGCCCGGCAACCGTCCGGCGAAGACGCTCATCGACAAGGCGAAGGCGCGGCAGATGGATGCACTGCGCAACAACAGCACACTTGAATGAAGCGCCGGAGAACACCGACATGACCATCCAGAAAACCCTCGCCGCGGCCTGCGCGGTAACCCT
The DNA here is from genome assembly GCF_011605345.1 of Burkholderia sp. D-99. Taxonomy (GTDB): domain Bacteria; phylum Pseudomonadota; class Gammaproteobacteria; order Burkholderiales; family Burkholderiaceae; genus Burkholderia. The sequence goes on along the minus strand of NZ_JAAOXM010000005.1, from coordinate 152,457 downwards.
GCTCGCCAGCGGCTGCGCCACCCAGAACGGGGCCGGCGGGATCTCGTCCGAATCCGTGCTGCGCTGTACGGCGCTCGGCGCCGGCGGCGCACTGGTCGGTGCGCTGATCGGCGGCACCAAGGGCGCGATCGGCGGCGCGGTTGCCGGGCTCGCCGCATGCGCCGTGATCGAAGTCGCGACGCGGCAAACGAAGACGGCGGCCGAAGTCGATCGCGATTACCGCGCGAACAACCGCAACAACCTGCCGCCCTACGCGAAGATCGACGCCTACACCACGGTCGTGACGCCGCGCTCTGCCGTCAAGACCGGCGAGCCGATCAAGCTGGCCTCGCAGATTCGCGCGGTGTCCGGCACGAACGAACCCGTCCAGGAGGTCAAGGAAGTCGTGACCGTTTATGCACCGTCGGGCGAGCAGTTCAAGCGTGGCGAGAAGGTCGTCAACGCGGCGCCGGGCAGCGGCGAATTCGACAACAGCTTCACGCTGAAACTGCCGTCGGGTGCGCCGCAAGGCACCTACACGCTGAAAAGCCAGGTCTACCTGAACGGCAAGCCGGGCTCGGTCCGGCAGTCCAGCATCCAGCTCGCGCAGGTCGACGGCGTCACCGTCGTCGCGCTGCTCGACGCCCCCACCGCACACTGACCGGCCCGCACCTGCAAGGAGATTCAACGATGTCAACGCTCGATCAAGCCCCCGTGTCGGGGAAGTTCGGACTACTGCGCGCTGCCGAGGCGGTCACGAACTGGCGCGCACTCGCGATGTGCGCTTTCGCGATCGTCGCCAGCATGCTGATGGCCATGCTCACGATCCAGGTACTCCGTCACAGCCCCGTGCTCGGCCTGCTGTTCATCATCGCGACCTTCGCGATCTCGCTGATCGGCTATTCGGCGGTCGGCATCGTGCTGATGCGCGATGCGCAGGGCGAGCCGGTCGGATTCGTCGACGCGCTGCTGCAAGCGACGTTCACCGTCCACCGCCTTCTCGGGATCGGCGTGCTGCTCGCGGTCGGCTGGATACTGTTTCTGCTCGCGCTGCTGATCGTGTTCCTGGTCTGCAAGATCCCGGGCCTCGGCCCGCTGCTGTATGCGATCGCGTATCCGATCGCGGCGATCGTCGCGGGCGCAATCTTCGCCGGCATGTGGTACGTCGGCTATCCGCTTGCCGCGCCCGCCATCTGGCAGGGCAACTCGACGCTGCAGACCGCCGCGCGCCTGCTGCAGATCGGCCGCCGCCAGTTGCTCGGCGTGATCGTCAGGATGTTCGGGCTGCTGCTGCTCGTCGGCGTCCTGTCCGCGATCGTATTCGGCATTCTCGGCACGGGCGCCGCGATCGCGTCGTCGATCTCGGCGGCAACCGGCACCAGCCCGTTGGGCGGCCTGATGGGCTCGCTCGGCGGCCTGGGCGGCCTCGGCCGGCACGCCGGCGCCTACGGCCTCGGCGCGGATGCAGCGGAGGGCGGGCTCGGCGGCCTGGGCGGATTCGACTACCGCAGCATGGCCTATCTGGGCGCGTACGGCTTCGGCAACGGCCTGCTGTTCGCGATCGGCCTCGTGATTCCGTTCCTGACCTTCGTCAACGGCACGTGCCTCATCTATCTGCAGACGGTCAGCGGCGTCGATTTCTCCGCGGCCGAAGAGAAACTGAGCCAGCACGTCGCGGACGCAAAACGCCACGCCGAACAGGCACGCGAGCGCGCCGCCGATCACCTCGCGAAGGCTCGCGATTCGCACACGGCCGGCGCGACGGGCACGGCTTCGCTGCCGACGCCGGATACGGGGTCGCCCGCTGCGGACGAAGCCGCAGCGTGTGCGCAATGTCACAAGCCGATGGCCGCCGACGACCTGTTCTGCGGCGAATGCGGGGCGCGTCGTCACGCGTGACGGCTGCATGATCGCGGATCAACGCGCGGCCCGCGGTCAGGTATTGCCGCGGGCCGCGGGCCTCGCGCAAACGACAGGCACGCTCCGGCGCCTGACGTAGCCGTTCCCGGCCTGCGCCGCGGGCTCTCGTACGACTTCAGTCGTGCAACGCGGCCGTGCAATGCGACGTGCGATCCGCGCCGTCGATCTGCTTCGATGCGCGCGTGGATCGCCGTCGCCGCGCTCAGTACAGCCCAGCGACGGTGCGAGCCGGGAGTTCGCGATCGTACGATTCGCCGTCGAACGTGCCGCCGCTCAGCCGCCGATGCATCGCACCCGCGCTCGGCAGACTGTCACGTTCGATCCGCGCGCCCGGATCCCAGAGACGCGAACGCACGAGGGCCTTCGAGCAGTGGAAATAAGCCGCGTCGATATGAATCAACAGCACCGTGCGCGGCATTTTCCCGTCGACGGCAAGGCGCGCGAGCAGGTCGGGCTCGGCGCTGATCGTCGCGCGGCCGTTCACGCGCAACGTCTCGCCGACCCCGGGAATCAGGAACAGCAGCGACACGCGCGGATCGGCCACGATATTGCGCAGCGTATCGATCCGGTTGTTGCCCGGCCGATCCGGCAGCGCGAGCGTTTTCGGATCGACGATCGACACGAATCCCGCGCGATCGCCGCGCGGTGAAACATCGGTGCCGTGCGGCCCGACCGACGACAGCGCGACGAACGGCGACGCGCGCACAAATGCCTGATAGTCGTCGTTCAGGTGATCGATTTCCTTCCACATCGCACGTTCGTGCGGTGTCCCGTAGATCGCCTCGAGTTGCGCGATGGTCGTGATCTCGTGATTCACATCAGCATCCTTGCGTCGACGTTGCAGCGCGGGGATGAACCGGACGCGCCGTGCTGCCATCGTACACGCGCTGCCCGCTCGCCGTTTGCCCGTTCATGCCGTCGCGATTCCCCGGACTGCGCAACGCGCCTGTCCCCGCCCTCACCACGCGGCAAACACGTCCTGCGCGATCCCGAAGCCCGTGCTCATCCCGGCGCCGCTCGTCACGACGACGACGCGCGTGCCGTCGTCCGGCGCTTCGATCACGCAATCGGCATCGGATGCCGACGGATAGCTGCCGGTCCAGCGTTCGACGACATCCAGTTCCGGCACATCGAGCGTTTCGTGCAGCAGGCGCAGGACCTGCGCATCGATCTCCTGCGTCGCGAACGGCAGCGGTGCGGCGCCGTATTCATGCGAATCGCCCACCACGAGACTGCCGTCGGCGCTTTGCACCGCGATCAGGTGGATGCCGTAACCGAGGCACACGGGCTCCTCCGCGTTCAGGCGCGTTCGCAACGCGCCGGCTGCGGGCAGCACCGCGAAACCCGAATACCGCAGCAGGCTCAGGTCGCTCATCACCGCGGCGCGCAGCGCCAGCGGGCGGCGCGGCCGCACGCGCAGCATCTGCAACTGGCACAGGCGGACCTCGTGCTTCGCGAACCAGTCGCCGTACAGGTGTCGGCTGTCCGCATTGCCGCAGACGATCACGCGCTCCGCGTGCAGCACGCCACGCGACGTACGCACGGACGGCGTGCGCACCTCGTGCACCATCTCGCCGTAGCGAAACCGCACGCCGAAACGTTCCGCCAGCCATGACGCCAGCAACCCGATCGCGGTACGCGGCTCGATGCGCAATTCATGCGGGCTGTGCAGGACGCCTTGCGCGCCGTCCAGCCGCAGTTCCGGCGCCACGGCCGCCGCTTCGCCGGGTGTCATGACCCGGCAGCCGTCGGCCATGCCGGTCTGCATGAAAGCGTCGATCAGGTGCATCGCCTCGGGGCGACGCGCAATCAGGTGAAGGCCCTTGTGAAGCACATCGATGCCGGCTTGCGGCGCCACGTCCGCCCAGACCTCGCGGCTCGCCCGCGCACGCCGCCAGCTGTGTTCGGCGTGCTGCCCGGTGACGGTGACGAAGCCGAAATTGCGAATCGACGCGCCCACGCATGCGGCATCGCGTTCGATCACGCAGACGCGCAGTCCCTTGAGTGCCGCCGTATAGGCATGGGCCAGGCCGACGATGCCGGCGCCGACGACGATCACGTCATAAGCATCTGCCGCTGCGATGGCGTTCACGATTGCATGCTCCTTCTGTCGAGATGACACGCACCGCCCCTTCGGGGCCGGTGCGTCGGTTGCCGCTCGCCGCGCCCCATGGACGGATTCCCGGGAGCGGGGCGAACGGGCCGGCTCGCGCCGTTCAATCCCGGGCCTTGTCGCCCGATCCCGCACTATCGCGACACGAGATGACACTCGCGTGAAATACCACAAAACAGCATGAATTGGCACATTTCGCCATCGCATGACAAGGCGGAAATTCGCACCGACGTGTCGGTGCGGCGCATTCGCATGCGCTGTAATCACGTTGATGAAACCCCGTGTCGGCATACGGATGACGCGCCGAAAGACAGCGACGTATTGCGCAAACGCGATTCGCACGCACATCGGAACAGCATTCCGCGCACCGCGCGCCTTCCCTTGCCGCGCGTCCGTACCGGATCTCCGCAGCCCGCATGACGACGTGGCCATTCAAGCCACTTCTGCTGTTTTGCGGTTTCTCAGCGCGTGTCACCGAGGATCGCGACGCTGTCCGGCAACGGCGCGAGCCCGGCCGCAAGCTCGGCCACGCGTTCGGCCGCCGGCACGATGCACGCGATCTTGCCTACCCCCTGCCCCGCATAGAGCGACAGCTTGCGTGCCATGCGCGGGGGGTCGATCGCGCGTGCGCCACCGCCGATGAAACGCAACAGGTTCCATTTGTCCCGGTTCGGGATCACGCGATGCGGGGTGCCGTAGGCCCAGCCGTACGAGTAGCCGGTCCGGTATTCGGTATCGTCCACCGTGGCGTCCACGATCTTCTGCTTGTACAGCGGATGCGCAATCGATTCGTCGGTCGCGACGAACGCCGTGCCGACGAGCACGCCCGATGCCCCGAGCGCCATCGCCGCCCGCACGTCGTCCCGCGTCGTGATGCCGCCCGCCGCCAGTACGTGCCGCCCCTCGGCGATCTCGCGAATCGCCGGCAGCAACACAGTCAGCCCGATCGCGCCGCGGTTCATGTGTCCGCCGCTCTCGCTGCCTTGCGCGGCGATGATGTCCGCGCCGCACGCGATCGCCTTGCGTGCCAGCGCAACCGACCCCACCTGAACCATGACCAGCATGCCCGCGTCTTTTGCGCGCGGAATGATGTCGGCCGCTTCGTCTTCCGCGTAGAACAGCGACAGGAGCTTGGGCCTTTGCTCGAGCACCACCCGGAACTGGGCCTCGAATACGGCGGGGCCTCCGAATTGCGGCACGAGATTCACGCCGAACGGCTGGTCCGTCAGTTCGCGGGTCTGCCGGATCCACTTGCGCAGCGCGAGCGGCGGCAGCCGCAACCCGCCGAGGATGCCCAGCCCACCCGCATTGCATACCGCACTGACGAGCTGCGGCCCCGAGAGCGCGGCCATGCCGGCCAGAAAGACCGGATAGCGCACGCCGCACAAGCGCTCGATCGTGGGCGCGCCGGAGGATTGTTCGATGGATTCCACGGCGTCAAAGCTCCACGTGTTTGCCAAGCATCCGCTTCAGCGTGTCATTCTTCTTCACGACATGATTCTTGAGCGCGCCGAACAGGTGCAGCGCCAATCCGGCAAGAAATGCGACGGCGCCGATGCCGAACAGGATGTCCACCACATGCCGCACACGCGGGCTGGGCGCGATCAGCGCGGGCACCGCGTACCCGAACGGCAACGCAATCACTTCCCCGCCGGCCGATCGTGCGAGCCAGACGGCGACAGGCAGCAGCACCATGGCCAGCGCCAGTGCCACCGCCACGGACCGGCTGACGATCACCTCGACCGGATTCGGCGTACCAAGCGGCAACGGATGGAAGGACGACAGGCGCGCCCACAGTCGATGGATCGACAGCACGAACAGCACGACGCCCAGCAGGTTCTGCCACTGCATCATGCGCATGCGTTGCGCGACGTCGGTCGCGTGGGAAATGCCGATCGCCATCCCGATGATCGAGAACAGCAGGATCGCAACCGTCCAGTGCAGCGCGATCGTCATGGGCGAGAAGCGCAGGCCGTTGTCTCGAAGTTGCATGCTCCGTCTCCTGATCTGACGCGGCGAATGGCGGCGCGCGGTTCACGACGGGGCGCATCGCCACGCTCCGCTCGAACATGCGGCGGCGGGAACCCGGCGACTCGTCGCCCGGCACACCGGCCCGTTGCGCGTGTGCCCGACCTGCGCACGACGTCGTCTGTGTTGGCTATGACGATAGGCGCCGTGCAGGGTCACTTCAAATGAATATTTGTGATCCAGATGATCTGTTTTGGTGAACACTGATCGTCACGACGAAAGCCGGTCTTGAATCCCGGCCGTCATCGCTCGTTCACCCGGCGCCGCATCGAACGACGCCTTCTCCCCGTCGACTGCCTTGCGATATCGTCCCGGCGCGATGCCGGTCGGGTACTCGAACGCAGGGCTGAACGCGCGTTCGGACGTATGGCCCACGGACCGTGCGGCCTGCGCGCATCCGGACGCGGCCACCCGGGTCGGGCAACGATTCACCACGCCGGACGGGGACGATCGCGCGCCCCGTCGTCGCGCCGCGCGACGATCCGCGCGGCCCGCCGCTCACTCGAACCGGCAGGCCGCGCGCGGCAGCGCCGAGAGCGTGTCGCTCGACAGTTTCAGAATGCCGTCGAAATTGGCCTGGTTGTCCGCAGGACAGAAATCCGCGAGCGTCATGCCGTCCGGACGCGTGTACTCGACATTGAACACGGCCTTGTTCAGCGCGACGAAGCTCGCGTAGCTACCGCACTCGTGAAACCTGTTGCATTGCTCGTTGAGCGCCCAGTCGGCCACTTTCGCCATCGCGGCAGCGATACCCGAGCCGTTCTTGAGGCCCATCGACATCCCGCGATCGTGCGCGGCGGCGATCAGCGCCGTGTTGTATCGCAGCTGATCGTCGCGCGTCAGCGGAAAGCCCGTTTCCTGGCGATAGCTGTCGTCGAGATCCGGCTCGATGCCCTCGCAGCCCTTTTTCTTCGCCATGTCGAGACGCGCCAGCATCAGGGGCATCAGGATCGCGGTCTGTCGAATGTCCAGCCAGCGTTCGTGATCCTCGTAGCCTTCGACGGGGTTGCCGAGCACGCTGTCCGGAAACTTGCCGGCATCGCCGCGGGTGTCTTCCCGCCCGCCCACCTCCATGTAGCACACGACGGTGATGCCCTTCGCCTTCAGGCGCCGGATCGTATCGGCATCGGTCAGTTCCATGTCGACGTCGATCATCTTGCGGGGGTTGTTCACGCCGTCCAGCACCTTCTCGTTGATCGTGTTGCCGTCGATCTGCCATTGCCAGCTCGTGCCGGGCACGAGCGGTTTCCACGCGGCGGCTTGCGACGTGCGCGCCGAGGCCGCCGCGATCATGCTGCCCGGCACGGCCGAATCCGAGTCGCCTCCGCACGCCGCGAGCAGCAGCATCAGCACGAATGGAGCGAATGATCTTGCGGACATGGCGAATCCTTTGCCTGTTGGCGGCTTGTCAGGATGCGAGGGTGCGAGGAAGTCACGTGCAGCGGAATGCGGGCGATGCATCTGCCGATGCTGCGGCGGTACGGGAATGCGCGAGGCACGTCGGGATGGTAGGCGGGAACACCGCGCCCATCTGTTCCGTTTTGTCGATTTTTGTTGTCAGGGCACGCAGCCCCGGCTTGCGGGCGATCCGCATCGCTACCTGCCGGCAACTGCACCGAGCACCCGCCCGGCCCGATACATCCGCACGTCGACGAAGGCCATCACCCCATGCACATCCTCATCACGTCGACTTGCGCTGCGGACAGCCGCGCCCTCAAGCAGCACCGCCCCCTTGTCCGCGCTCGCTCAACGCATCGCCCGGGTTTCTCGGCGGGCAATCCTTCATCGACAGGCACGCATCAACCGATGCACCCACCCATCCGGTCACGCAACCGGGTAAGCTTGCGTAGCCGCGATCTGATCCAGAAATCCTGGACACAAATGAGTGTTCGCGTTTCGGAGGCAATTTTCCCAACAGGGACGGGAGGCCGACGCGCCGAACCCGAACGCACGCTCATCGGCTCCGCTCGCCCATCCCCTGCAGTTTCAAGGCGATTTCCAGCTTCGCGATCCACGCTGCGTCGTCGAGCCTGGCACCCAGGATTTTTTCAATCCGCTCGAGCCGGTGATCCAGCGTATTCGGATGAATGCCGAGCGCGGCGGCGGTCACTTTTCGGCGCTGCAGGTTCGAGAAAAAACTCTTCAGTGTCAGTATCAGGTCCTGCTCGCCGGACAACTCCTGCATCAGCGACAGCAGGTAGTTGAGTGCACTGTCATCGCTTCGGATGCACTCGCCGATGACGATGTCCGAGTAGCGGTGCAACTTGCCGTCGCCGCCACGGTGCCGGCCGAAGTCCAGTGCCCGAATCGCCTCGTTGGCCGACGTTGCCCACCCTTTCGCGCCGGCACCCGCCAGCCCCATGCCGACGGCGCCGATCCCGCCCGCGCCGCCAAGCCATGACGTCATGCATTCCTCCAGGCGCCGGTCGCTCGCGCTCGCCGATTCGCCGCTATGGCATGGCGCCCAGATGACGAGGCAATCGCGATGCCAGACATCGACCAGATCGTCCTTCCGGCACTTCAGGTATCGCGCCACCGACAACACGACGCGTTCGAGCTCGCTGTCCGATCGCATCGCCCCGCGATCGAGCCGTTCGCATTCGATCGCGAGCGCAATTCTCGACGAAGCGGGGTCCAGGCCCAGTGCCTTGATCGCCTTGCGGAACGCATCGTCATCCGTAGCATGACTGAAGACGATCTCGTGCAGTTGGTGACGCAGCGCGTCGCGCCATCGCGCCTGCTGATATTGCTCATCGAGGTAGGCCCGCGATATCAGCTGCACCATGAAGTCGAAGTATTCCATCAGATAGGGCGACAGCGCGAACAGCAGCTCGTCGCGCAATTCGTCGTGCTGGCTACCGAGTTCCGCGCAGACTCGCCACAGCTCGCGCGGCCCGACCCAAAAGGCCCGCACCAACGCGGACAACGGGATGCCCTGGTGAACGCGTCGACGCCCGAATTCCTGAAGGCCTTCCAGGTCGGCGGATGACGGAAACTGCCCCGTCGACACCGATTCGAACCACAACCGCTGCGACACCTCGATCGAGTCCATGATGTCTTTGCGCATCGAGGAAGTCAGGCCGTCGTAGCCTCCGATCCGGGTCAGTGCCGCGTACGTGCGTTCGACGACGGCCGATGGGTCCGCGCCAAGTTCTCGCACCTTGTCACGCATCAGCGCCGACGTGACCGGAACGTCGACGGGCCTCATGGTCGATTCAGTACCTCTGTTTTCAGCAGCCATCCGCCATCCTCATCCATTTGATTCACCACGCGACAGGCGGCGCTTCACGAAACATCGTCCGCACCCCGCATGACGCACCGGCGCGCACGTCGCATCACGTCGCGTTCACGCCCCTCCCGGGCCTCGACAGGAGGTGTCGCCCGGGGATTGTGAAAAACCACATCGTTGACCCCAACCTTTCCCATATCGCGCATCCCGACGCTCGGATAACGTTGTCGGCATCGACATGAGCGCTCCGCACCCTGACCCGCCGCCGCAGGCGCAATCGGCCCGGTGCGCCAGCCATTCAGGCCGCATGCCGTTCCGGCGATCGGCGGTTTTTCCCGATGCGGCGCCGCCCCGGCGGAGACAGTGATTTTTTCAGAATTCGGCGCCCCGGTCATGGCGCCGGATATCGACACGAGCGGCACGCATCGCGCTGTCGCTACGTCAGAACCCGCTTCAGCCGGGTCACGCAACGAACCGGAGCCGCCACGTCATGAACCATGCCACCCCACCCAACGACTCCGGTACAGGAACGCGGCCGGCCAGCGACGGGCTCGGCCATCTGCTGAAACGAACCAAGGCCGTCATGTGCCGCACGATCTCGCGGCGCACTGAAGCCGAACTGGGCATGACGGACACTCAGGCGCGCATGCTGCTCTTGCTCGCCAACCAGTCCGCCCGCACGGCGGCCGATCTCGCCCGGGAATGCGATGTGGATGCCAGTGCCGTCACGCGAATGATCGACCGCATGGAGCAACGCGGCCTGCTGACGCGCACGCGTTGCGACGAAGACCGGCGAATCGTCAGACTACACATCACCGAACCGGCCCAGGTGCTTGCCGACCGCGTTCCGGCGATCGTCTCGGCGGTTTCCGACGAGTTGCTGTCTACCTTCGACGCGGACGAGATCCATTCGCTCAAGTGTCTGCTCGGCCGCATTGTCGCGAACGGAATGCGTCACGCCTAGCGCGCGGCGGGTGAACGACGTGGGGCAAACCGGTTTCCTTCAAGAGCGCCACCGCGCCGACAACCGCGCTCGCACGCGGCCCGCCCAGGCGTTCACGCCGCCACATGCTCCGGACATCGAAGGGTTGCTTCATCGGCACTCAGCAATGCAGGAAACGCGTCCTCGATGAAGTCGATCCAGGTTCGAATCGTGTCGTCTCGATAGCGCTGCGGCGGATACAACGCGTAAGCGTTCGTCACACACGCGCGGTAATCCGGCATGATCCGCACGAAGTCGCCGTTGCGTAGCCCGGCAGCCGCCGAGCCCATCGGCAACACCGCGACACCCATGCCTTCCCGAACGCCCGTTGCCAGCGCTTCCGCGACGTTGGTTTGAAATGCCGGCCGCAGCGGCACCGTCGTCTCCGTGCCGTCCGGCCCGGCAAGCACCCACTCGTCCGGCCTGAAACCCGGCATCGTGATGCCCAGGCAAACGTGATCGGCCAGATCGCGTGGACGTTGCGGCACACCCTGCCGTGCGATGTAGTCGCGCGACGCACAGACGATGCCGAAAACTTGTCCGAGACGCCGCGACGCCAATCCCGGTTCGGGCACGTTCCGTCGAAGCGCCAGGGCCGTGCATGCACCTTCGCCGAACAGGTCCGGCAGCGCGTGCGTCAAGATGAGTTCGACCCGAACGTCGGGATAGCGTCGCCGGTAGCGAGCGATCAGTGACATGAGGTCATGCTGGCCCAGTTCCGGCGAAGCATGGATCCTGAGCTTTCCGGCCGGACGCACGCCACCGCCTGCGGCTTCGGCTTCGGCTTCCGCCGCGTCCACGCTATCGAGAATCTGTTTGCAGTGCCGGATATAGCGTTCGCCGGCTGGCGTGAGCAGCACGCGTCGAGTCGAACGATCCAGCAGGCGTGCACGCAGCGATCGCTCCAGCGCGGCAACGATGCGGGAGACCGACGTGACCGAAACGTTCAACTGTCGAGCGGCCTCGGTAAAGCCGCTGACCTGCGCCACCCGCACGAAGATCCGCATCGCTCGCAGCGTGTCGAAACCCCGCTTCCTTGCTCCGTCACGACTGGTTGGCTCGACGAATGCGTCGGCATCGATATCGCGGAGCGCCGGCTGTGCGTCGGCGACGGACCCGTGCCCCACGCCGGACGAATGCAGGGTCATCAATTTCGGCATGACTGCCCCGGCACCGGCGAGGATCGGCCCGGCGAGCCGGTCGCCGCGGCATGCGCGTGCGCTTCGTCCATGGCCCGCACACCTGCCGCGATCCGCTCCGCCAACTCGACGAGCGCCCGCCGGTGGCCCACGACGAGCGCATCGTAACCGTCGCCGACCGGTTCGGCGACGCTCGTGCGGCAGGTCATCACCGACTGCGTGCCAATCGCACGCACGCTCCACACGGCGTCGATCGCCGCACGATTGCCGGGCCACGACTCGAAGCGCCGCACGTTCACGCTGATGCGATACACGGGCACGCCCGGAGGATACGCGGCATTCGCGACGTCGATCGTGCCGAGCCGCGCGGCGAGATCGTCGGACAACGCGCGCCGGATTTCATCGGCGGGCGGCGACGCCCAGCGCGCCTGTTCGAGCACGTCGACCTGTGCGGCGTTCTTCTGCACGACAAGCTGGTTCTTCGCAACCTGCTCGGGCACGTCGACGGCCGGCACTTCAATCAGGAACGGCGGGTTGGCGGGCGCGGCGCGCACCGGGGCCGCGGCATCCGCGGAGGTGAGCGTGTAGAACCGCGCGGGCGGCGAGCCGCACGCGGCGAGCGCCAGTGCGGCGGCCACCGCGCACACGGCAAACGTCGCGCCGCGGACGCGTCGAGGCTGGCGAACGATCATTTCTTGTCTCCGGGTTTCCCTTGCAGTAACGATTCCGGATGCCGTTCCAGATAATCGGCCAGCGCGTTCAGCGACTGCAGCGTGTGCGTGAGTTCCTTCAGCGCGCCGCGCACGTCGGACTGCAGCGGCGAATCCTGCTGCAGCGTCGCCTCGGCCGCAACGAACGTCTGCTTCGCCGCCGACAGCGTGTCGCGCGCCTCGGGCGCGACCTGCGTGTCGAGTTGCGTGAACAGCTTGTTGGCGTTCACCAGCGCGCTGTTCAGGTTCGCGCCGATCTGGTCGAATGGCACCTTGTCGAGCTTCTTCGCGATATCGGCGAGCTGAAGTTGCAGTTCGTCGAGCGTGTTCGGCACGGTGGGCAGTTCCATCACCGGTTTCGTGATATCGATCGACTCCGCCCGCGCCTGCGGGAAGAAGTCGAGCGCGACATACGACTGGCCGGTCAACAGATTCCCCGTACGCAGCTGGCCGCGCAAACCATAGCCGGATACCAGTCGCTTCAGGACCAGCCGGCGCGCGGCATCGCCCTGGTAGCCGACCGCATCCCGGAAGTGCTTGCCGAGACGATCCGGATAGAGGTTCATCGTCACCGGCATCGTGAAGTTCTTCGTCTTCGGATCGAAGTCGATACCGATGTTCGTCACCTCGCCGAGCACGATGCCGCGGAAGTCCACCGGCGCGCCGACGGCGAGCCCGCGCAGCGACTGGTTGAAGTTCATCACGACCTGTACCAGCTCGCCATCCGGTTCGCGCATCGCGTCGGCCTCGTCGGAGGCCAGGTGGAAGGTCGTGTCGTTCGGTGCGGTCGTACCGCTGCCCTGGCCGGGTGGCGTCTGGAACGCGATACCGCCGAGGATGACCGTCGCGAGCGACTGCGTGTTCAGCTTCAGGCCGCTCGAGTCCAGCCGCAGGTCGACGCCGCTTGCCTGCCACCAGCGCGAGTTCACGCCGACGTACTGGTCGTACGGTGCATTGACGAACACGTTGAACGTGACGCCCGTGCCGTCCTTGTCGAGCGAGAAGCCGACCACCTGGCCGACCTGCACGCGCCGGTAATAGACCGGCGAACCGATGTCGACCGAGCCGAGCGAATCGCCGCGCAGCACGTACTGCGTGCCCTTCTGGTCAGCAGTGACGGCAGGCGGTGTCTCGAGCCCGGCGAACGATGGTGTGATCTCTTTCGAACGGCCCGCGTCGACGCCGATGTACGCGCCCGACAGCAGCGTGCCGAGCCCCGACACGCCGGACGCGCCGATGCGCGGCCGCACGATCCAGAAGCGCGAGCCCTTGACAGCGAAATCCTCGGCTTCCTTCTTGAGCTGCACCTGGACGAGCACGCGCGACAGGTCTTTCGACAGCTTGATCGTCTTGACCATGCCGATCTCGACGTCCTTGTACTTGACCTGGGTCTTGCCGGGCTCGAGCCCTTCGGCGCTGTGGAAGCTGATCGCGATTTCCGGGCCGCGCTCGCGCACGGACTTGATCACGAGGCCGATGCCGATCAGCGCGGCGATCAGCGGCACGAGCCAGACGAGCGACGGCAGCCAGCCGCTTTTCGTCGAGATCGTCGGATCGGGCGGCCGGGGCGCGTCGTGCTGCGGGCCTTGTGGACTATTCATGGTGATTCCCTGAGGTTTCGACTGGATCCCAGATCAGGCGGGGATCGAACTGCATCGACGCGAGCATCGTCAGGATTACGACGGAACCGAACGCGAGCGCGCCGGGGCCGGCCGTGATGGTAGCGAGCGAACGAAAATGGACAAGCGCGACGGTCAGCGTCACGACGAAGATGTCGAGCATCGACCAGCGGCCGATGCGCTCGACGATCCGGAACAGGCGCGTGCGCTGCAGCGGCCGCCAGGCGGTGCGGCGCTGCGCGCTGATCACGAGGATCAGCAGCACGCCGAGCTTGAGCATCGGCACGAGGATGCTCGCGACGAACACGACGACGGCGAGCGGCCAGTCGCCCGATATCCAGAAATAGATCACGCCGCTCATGATCGTGTCTTCCTGCGAGCCGACGATCGACGCGGTGCGCATGATCGGCAGCAGGTTCGCCGGAATGTACAGGATCGCGGCCGCGAGCAGCAGCGCCCACGTGCGCATCAGGCTGTTCGGCGTGCGGAAATGGAGCGCGCTGCCGCAGCGCGCGCAGTGTGCGTACGGATGGTCGAGCGTCTGCACGAGCCCGCACGTGTGGCAACTCGCGAGGCCCGAGCGGGCGGCGGTCGGCGTGGTCAACGGCGCACCTCGGGGAGCGCCGTCGTATCGCGACCGGCGCGCAGGTCGTCGACGAGATCCCACAGCAGCATCGGATCGAACATCAGCACGACGGCGGTCATCAGTGTGAGCGCGGCGAATGCGAACAGCGCGGCGGCCGGTACGACGCGCGCGAGGCTCACCATCTTCACGATCGTGACGAGGATCCCGAGCATGAACACCTCGATCATCCCCCAGGGCCGCACGAGCTGGATCGCGCGCAGCACCAGGTTGAAGCCGGGCGGCACGACGCCGTAGCGCATCGGCAGCAGCAGGTACAGCAGCGCGGCCATCTCGACGAGCGGGAACAGCACGGTCGAACAGAACACCATCACGCCGACGATCGCCATGTCCTGGCGCCACAGCGCGTCGATCGCGCCGAGCAACGTCGTCTGCACGCGATTGCCGTTCACGTCCATTTCGAGAATCGGGAACGCCTGCGCGATCGCGAACGTGATCAGCGCCGCGAGCGCAAGCGCGCAAATCCGCTCGATCTCCGCCGGGCTGCTGCGGTAGAGCAGCGCGCCGCAGCGCGGACAGTGCGCAACTTCGTGGCCGCCAAGGCGTGGCTTGTGCAACAGTGCGTCGCACTCGTGGCAGGCGATCAAAGCGGGTTTAGACACGTGACGTCAATCGATCCAGGTGTTTCAGGAAGTTCGCGGCTGCCGGAGTCAACCGGGTTGCCGGTCGATTTCCCCGAGCATCCGCTCGAGGAACCGTTTGAGAACCGCACGCTCTTGCGCCGACAAGCGATTCAGGGCGTCATGCCGGGCTTCCGCCAGCGCCGACGGGATGCGTGCCGCGAGCGCCCGGCCAGCCGGCGTCAGCGCGAGCTCCAGCGCGCGGCGATCGTCGTCGTTGCGTCGGCGCACGATCCATGCCCGCTTCTCGAGGTCATCCGCCAGGCGCGACAGGCGCCCCGTGCCGTACCCGAGCGAACTTGCCAGCGCCTGACACGACACCGTCTCGCTGCAGGCGAGATGGACGAGCGCACAACACTGGGAGAACGAAATCCCGAGCGAAGCCGACGTTCGCTGGTTGAAGTGCCGCTTGATCGACACGTAGACGCCGAGCATCGAGCAAACATCGCCGATCTCGCGCGATACGTCGCGGCAACCCGGTGCAGACAGTCGGTCGGACATGTTCCGCCCTACCGGGGATTCAACGTGACCGGGGCATCCGCCCGATAACCACCGCCCAGCGCCTTGGTCAGCGCGATGTCCTGGCTGATCCGTCGTCCGTCGATGTCGAGCAGCACCATGCGTTCCACGAGCACCGCCTGCTTCGCCTCCACGGCGGCAAGCCGGCTCGCCAATCCGGTTCGGTAGTGCGCGTCGACACTGTCCTGTGCGAACCGCACCGCCTGAATCTTCTCCGTCTGCAGCTTCGCCTCGGTGTCGAGATCCTGTAGCTGGCTGCCGGTCATCGCCACGTCGCGCACCGCGTTCAGCACTGCCTGGTTGTACTGCAGGATCAGCAGGTCGCTCGCCGTGCGCGCGCCGCCGAGATTCGCGTTGAGCCGGCCGCCGTCGAAAATCGGCAAGGTCAGCCCGGGAATCAGGTTGATCTGCTGGCTCGCATGCGTGAACAGGTCGGCCAGATGCAGTGCGTTGACACCGAAGAACGCCTTGATGTCGAAGCTCGGATAGAACGCGGCCTTCGCCGCGTCGATCCTGTCGAACGACGCTTCGACATACCAGCGCATCGCCTGCAGGTCCGGCCGTCTCGCGAGGAATTCGTACGAGAGCGTCGTCGGCAGTGAAGACGGCTGGGACGGCAGCGGCACGGGGCGAATGTCGCCCACGTCGTCAGCACGCGCGCCGACCAGCGCACGCAATGATTCACGCAACTGCGTGATGCGTCCTCGCGCCGCCACGATCTGCCGCTCGGTCGCCAGTTGTTGCGCGCGCGCCGTTTCGGTCAGCGTCTGCGGCTCCAGGCCACGCGCCGCGCGCGCGCCGTGCGCATCGACCGAGATGGTCGCGATCGCGTGCAGTTGCTCCAGCAGATCGACCAGCCGATAGGTCGTCTGAATTCCGTAATACAGCTGCGCGACGTCCGAAGCGATTTCCAGTTCGACAGCCGATATCTCGACCACGCGCGCATTGCGCACCCCCAGCGCGGCGGCCACCTGCGCGCGCTCCTTGCCCCAGATATCGAGATCGAGACTCGCGCCGAGGCCGACGATGCCTTCCGTGTACCAGGGCCCCGTCGCCCCGATCAGCGGCTGATTGCCGGAATAGGCCCCCAGGAAGCCGTTGCCCGACACGCGCTCGCGGTCCACCGAACCCAGCGCGGACACTTGCAGATTCGTGCCGGCTTTCACGAGATCGACGTTGGCCCTGGCCTGGGAGACACGCGTGCGCGCGATCGCCATCGTCGGCGAATCGCCGAGCGCGCGCTCGACCAGCGCGTCGAGCTGCGGATCGCCGTAGCGCGCCCACCAGCGGGCCGACGGCCAGCCGTCGTTCGCCAGATGGATGTCGTCGGCCAGGCGAATGCGCTCGGGATCGAGCGCCGCGGCCGGCCGGGTGTCGTGGCGAATCAGCGCGCACGCGGACAGGCCGCACAGCAGCGCCGCGACGGCGACACAACGCAGCGACGAAGAGGAAAATCGGATCAGCGAAACGGTCATGCTTGCGAAGCTCGCGAGGTAAGTGCGGGGCTGACGGGGTCGTCTGCCCAGGCGGGCAGGATCGATATCTGGCTGGCCAGGTTCCCGGCCCGGGTCAACAAGCGCTCGTGGGCGGCTCGCAGCGCAGCGGCGGGTTGCGTCGACAGGTCGGCCGCGCTGCACGCCGACAACGCGTTCAATGCGGGACGAGGCGGCGCGTCGACCGTCAACGGATGGTCGGCCAGCCCGTGTGCGTAATCGTCCAGCGACGCAGCGAGCGCTCCTTGAAACGCGATCGCGGCAGCCTCGGTCCGATCCGCCAATCGCAACGATCGCCGCTCCGCCCCGAACGCGTCGGTCGCCAGCAGGATTTCCCTGACGTGCGCCAGCAGGGTCTGCATGCGCATGGTCAGCCCTTCCTGCTGGCCTTCAGCCATCTGCCAGCCCGGCTCCAGTGCGACACGCGCGGCCATCGCCTCGCAATCGGCCAGCTCGGCCCAAAGATCGGCGGGAACAGGGCCTGTCGCGCCCTGACGAAGGTGCGCGCCGATCCGGCGCAGCAGCTTCGCCACGCGCTGACGAAGCGATTCGCCCTCGGCCTCGGGCCACAGCAACGCATGGACGGCTGTCGACACCGCGACGCCGAGCAGGATGCCGACCATCCGGTCACGGATCTCGGTCAGGTTGGTGGTCGGGCCGAATTGCTCCAGCAAGGCCAGCGCAAACGTAAACATGATCTGGATGCCGGCGTAACTGATGCGTTCGGAGCCTGCCGCCACCCACGCACCGAGCGCGATGACCGGCAATGCCATCAGCAACAGGCCGACGATCCCGTCGAGATGCGGCACGACCCACACGACCATTGCGAGCGCCAGCGCGCTGCCGACGATCGCGCCGCCGATCCGCAGCACGGCGCGCTGGGTGGTCGCACCCAGGCTCGGTTGAGCGACGATCAGGCAGCTCAGCATCATCGTATGGATACCTTGCCAATCGGTCGCGATATAGAAAACATAGCTGAGCAAGGCCGCCATCAGCGTCTTCAGCGCGAACTGCGCATAGACCGGATTGTCGAGCGCATCGGGCACCAGCAGGCGGCCCTTTTCGGCCGGCGATTCGGCGTCCGGCGGCGCTGCGGATCGATCCGCGAATGCCAGCAGCGCGTCGCGCATTTCCGCCAGCGCGCCGGGCAACCCGTCGGCCGGCAACTCGGCCAATGCCGTGGGCGCGACATATTGCGTGCCGGTCCCGATCGCATCGCCGAGGCCCCGGCATGCGTCACGCAGCGCGGGAATCACGTCGGCCGGCAATCCGGCCGCGGCGGCCGGCAGGTGGCCGGTGGCGGCGTACAGGCGCGACACGGTTGCCGCGCGCGCCAGGTGCAATGCCTGACCCTTGCGATACGCCGCATCCCGCATCGTTGCGAAACGCAGCAGCTTCTGCAGCGTCAACGCGCCGGCCTGGATGGCGCGCGCCCCCGGCACGCCGGAAGCCGACGTGCCGTGTTCGAGATCTGCCAGGGTCGTGTCGATCGCGTCGAGTTGCGCGCGCATCGCGGCTTCGAGCTGGCGCACGGGTTCGGCGGGCAGGAACAGCGTATTGATCACGAGCGTCAGTGCGATCGCATAATTGACCGCAACCCAGACCCACAGCACCAGGCGCACCAGCAGTTCAGCCTGATCCGTCTGGTCGACGAAGGTCTGCACGTAGATGACGATCAGGCCGACGATGAAGAACACGACGCCGATCCTGGCCACGCGCATCATGTAGACGCTGACGAAGAACAGTGCACCGGCCAGCAGGATCCGCAGCAGCGGATAGTCGTAGGTCAGCTTCAGCACCAGGATCGTGCAGACGATCGCCGCGGTCGATCCGATGATGAACAGCGTGCCGATCATGCGCGTCACGACGACGTTGGCTTGCGTCACGTAGAACACGACGATCAGCGACAGCGCGAGCAGCGGCACCTGCAGCGCCATCGACGTGACGATGACGAGCGCGCTGGTCAGCACGCAGCGCAGCGTCACGTTCATGCGCCCCGGATACGGGCGGATCTCGCCGCCCACGAAGCGCGCGAGACGTTGCAGGCCGCCCGACAGGGAAGGTTCGGCGTCCATGTGTCGCTCAACGGGACGCATCGTGCGCGTGGTCGTCGCGGCGCAGCGTGGCGACCGCCGACGTGCCGACCCGGAATATCGCCGGATCCGGATTCTCCACCGCGATCTTGACCGGGAAGCGCTGCGACACGTGCACCCAGTTGATGCTGCGCTGCACGCGCGGCAACCCGTCCAGCACCACGCCGCCGTCGTCGGGAAGCACACCGTAGCTGATCGAATCGACCTGGCCCGCGAAACGCTTCCCGGTGTCGCTCATCAGGTAGACGGTGGCCGGTATCCCCGTACGAACGCCCTTCAGATCGGTCTCGCGGAAATTCGCGATCACATACCAGTGACGCGTATCGATCAACGTGAAAACCGGCTTGAGCGCGGAAGCGAACTGACCCAGCGTCGTGCGCAGAGCCGCGACCCGCCCGTCGAACGGCGCACGCACCTCGGTAAACTCGAGATTCAGTTCGGCGATCGCGATCTGCGCGTTGACTTCGGCGCGTTGCGCGACCAGCGCTTCGACGCCGCTCACCGCCGCCGCGGCTTGCCGGGCCTGCAGCATCGCCGCATTCAATTCCGCTTGCGCCGCCCGCTGCGCGGTGCGGGCCCGATCGACGTCTTCCGCCGACGTGTAGCCATGCGTCAGCAGCGGCTCGATACGGTGGAGCGTATCGGTGGCCTGATTCGCCTGCGCGCGCGACCGCTCGACCGCCGCCTTCACGGATTCGGCGTTGTATTGCTGCGCATTGACCGAACGCTGCGTGAGCGCGATCTGCTGGTCGAGCGTCTCGAGCCGCGCCCGCGCCTGATTCAGCGCATCCTGGTACGGCCGTGGATCGATCCGGAACAGCAGGTCGCCCCGCTTCACCTGCTGGTTGTCGCGTACCGGCATCTCGACGATGCGGCCGTTGACTTCCGGCACCACGTTGATCGTGTCCGCATAAACGTACGCGTCGTCGGTGCTCGGTGCCTGGTCGATCCGCCACAGCACGATGCCGAGCAGCACCAGTGCGGCGACGACGAGCAACGCGGGAAGTAACTTTTTGCGCGAGGCGCGGGAGGCATCGGACATAGACGGTACGCGTGATCAGTGGGGGAAGAAGAGCAGCCAGCAAGCCATCGCGAGCAGCGCGCAAAGCGCCGGGTAACTGATCGCGAGCGGCGCGAGCAACGCGCGCTTGCCGCGCTTGCCCAGCACGACATGAACGATGACGGTGCCCAGCACGCCGAAGACGATGCAGAATAGCCAGTCCGGAAATGCAGCGCCGAACACGGCGACCGACGGCGCCGGCACACAGCCGCCAAGCAACAGGCTTGCGGCGAGCGGGACGAATTTCCGGGTGATGGATGAGCGCATCTGCAAAGGACTCACGACAGCGGGCAAGAAAGGCATGATCGAATGCCGCAAGGTTGACTCGATGATTGAATGGGCACGACGGAACAGGGCTCGGGCGAACTGCCGCCCGCCTGCCGCGAGAGCCGGGCGCATGTGCGGCACCGGCGGGAAGAACGGGGGCCGGTAACGGGCCCCGTGCGACTCGATCCCTGATGGTAAGCGCGCAGGGAGGGCGAGAGAACTGGAAAAACCGACAACGCGGTTGTAGAAACTCACAATGCGACGGGGCGCCATCGCACACCGCCACGCGGCTCCGACACACGTCGTTCGCACATGCCGGCCGCGGCGGATCGGGTCCGCGCACGCTGCACGCCGGTGCGGCGCACCGCGTGCGCGTAGCCCTAGAACGTATGACGCATGCCGAGCACCGCGCCCACTGTCGTGCCCTGGACCTCGTGCAGCGCGCCGTTGATCGCCAGCCCGGTGTTCATCAGGCCGTTGTTGTGCACCAGCCCGACCTGTCCGTAGAGCGTCGTTGCCTTCGACAGGAAATACCTCAGTCCGATCGCGGTCAAGAGCGAGTGATTGCCGGTATCGTTGCCGTCGCTCGTGTACCAAGCGCCGGCATCGACGTCGACCGCGGGCGTGATCAGGTAACTTGCCCCGCCGCCGTACACCCGGTTATCGAACGATCCGCTCACCTTGTAGAGCGCATAGGACACCTTGACGGTCAGATTGCCGAAATCGTACGCGGCGCCGATCGAACGACCCGTGAACGGCACGGTGCTGGGAACCGGCGTCGCCGCCGTGCCGCCTGCGTTGCCGTTATAGAGGGCCGCCGCGACGAGCAGGCCGCCCATCTGGTACTTCAGGCTTGCCGAATATTGCCGGCCCGACTGGAAATCGCCGGCCTTGCCGCCGAGTCCCAACATCGCGCTGCCTTGAAAGCCCGCGATTACCGGGCTCGTATAGGACACGGCACTCTGATTGAACAGCCCCGTCACCAGCACGTTGTCCACATAGATCACTGCGCCGCTGCCGAAATACGCGATGTCGCGCGGATCGGTCGCGATCTGGGCGAGCACGAACGGCGAGTATTGCAGGCCGGCCTTGACCGTCCCGAAGTCGCCGCTCAATGCGACCCATGCCTGGCGGCCGAACAGGTTGCCGTTCGAATTGCCGAACCCGCCGCTCGGAACGTCGATGCCGCTCTCGAGGACAAAAGTCGCCTTCAGCCCGCCACCGAGATCCTCGACCCCTCTCAAGCCGAATCGCGATGCCGATGCGGCGCCGTCGACCAACGCGAACTTGTGACCATCATTCGCTCCTGTCGTCGTGTTCAACGACTTGTTCGTGTACAGCACGGCCGCATCGACCACGCCATACAACGTGACGCTGCTCTGAGCGTGAACCTGTCCGGACGCTGCACCCAGCGACGCCGCAACGACGAGACCCAGTGTTCGCGGGCACGTTGACGATTTCATCCACAATCTCCAATAAAGATAGTTATTTTTTGATTCAGGCCTTCTACCCGTACGGCGTTTAACGACTCCGCGCAGGTCACGACAACATCGTTACGACCCGGGCCCGGGTCCGCTCTCCGGCAGCACCGATGTGGCATCCCGCGGCGAGTCGTCGTCAATCAGGCAGGGTTTGACCATGGACGCAACGTCGCCCGCGCGATTGACGATGGAGGGATGGCGACCATCGACGACTTTCAGCCTGGCCTTCCGGATCATCCTGGCAAGCAGCGTCGAATTGACGAGCCACGCGATCGAATCGCCATGCCCCGCGATCGATTGAAAACGGCAACTGCGACCATGCGGCCGGCGAACACGCGGCGCAGCCGCTCCGGGTAATCGCGGAAGACGCCACCGTATGGATCGGCACCCACTTTTAGAGCGCGTTCGCATCCGGGATGCGGAAGCGGCGGCTACGCGTGATGCCTCTACGTGCTGTCGAAACGCGCTCGACCGGAAGCATCACGCCTTCCGGCGACGGCGCGGAACATGGACCGTGCGGTCGTACCGCACGAACGCGAGCCCGGAGCAAGATTACGAGCAGGCGGACAGCCGTGCGCGCGACCGACGGGGAGGGTCGGCCCCGGGCGTCGGGGGGGTGAAATACGGCGCCCCCCCTCCCGTGGGAAAACCCTCATCGCCCGAATCGCGGCGCGGATTATGATGGGCCGGCATCTACCGGGTATATCGCAATGAACCTTCCGACCGATCCTGACGAGCAACGCTGGGATCTCTCACTCATCCAGACAAAGATGGCGCCGCCTCGGCCGCCCCGGCACCGCGTGACACGGCGCCCGCTGCTGAAGAAGCTGGCCGCCGCGGCCGAACACCTGGTCACGCTGATCGTCGCGCCGGCAGGGTTCGGGAAAACGACGATGTTGTCCGAATGGTGCGAAGTGCTGCGCACCCGGCACCAGCTCGTCGCCTGGCTCAGCCTGGACGGCGACGACGACGATCCCGATCAGTTCGGCGCTTACCTGGTCGCCGCACTGAGCCGTGGAACGGGCGGTGTCGGGCGGCACGCCGAGCGGTTGCTGCGCAAGGATCCGCTGACGCCCGGCAAGACCGTCGTCTCGGTCCTGCTCAACGAAATCGCGACCTGCGGCAGGAAGGTCTTTCTGGTCCTCGACGATTTCGACCGCCTCTCGTCCACCCCGGTGCGGGCCACGGTCTCTCGACTGTTGCGCTATGCCCCCGAGAACTTCCATGTCCTGCTCGGCGCGCGCAGCGAGCCCAAACTGACGCTTACCCACTTCCAGGCCCAGGGGCAGCTCCTGCGGATCGACGAATCCGATCTGCGCTTTTCCGCCGACGACGCACAGGCGTTCTTCGCGCGCGCGGGTACCGCGACGCTCGACCGCCCCGCCGTCGAACTGCTCCACGATGCAACGGAAGGATGGATCGCCGGCCTGCAACTCGCGTCGCTGTCGCTGCAGGACGCAACGGACGCCGCCAAGGTCGCCCGCGATCTTGCCGGCAACCGGTTCGGCATCGATGCGTATCTCGACGACGCGGTTCTGGCCCGCCTGCCGCCCGCCGTCTATCAATTCCTGCTGCGCACGTCGATTCTCGATCGGCTGAGCCCCGGCGTTTGCGACGCCATCATGGGCGCCGGTGCACGCAGTTGGGAGAAGCTCGACTGGCTGGAGCGCCACAACCTTTTCATCCGCGCGCTCGACGACGAACGGCAATGGTTCCGGTATCACGCGCTGATGTCCGACGCACTCAGGCGGCGAGCGGCCCGGCAACTCGCCGACGAGATGCCGAAGCTTCACCGTCGCGCCAGCCAGTGGCTCGCGGCCGAGCGTCAGTGGCCGGAGGCCGTGCGCCATGCGCTGGCTGCCGGCGACGCGCAGCAGGCCGCGACCTGGGTCGAGCACTGCGCGATGGCACTGATCGATCGCAGCGACGTCAGCATGCTGTTGAACCTGATCGGCAAGCTGCCTCGCCAACTGGTGGAATCGCGGGTGCGGCTGCGGCTTGCCAACGCGTTGGCGCTCGCCTTTCTGATGCACACGCCGGAAGCCGACAGCATGCTGCAGTCGGTGACCGCCGATCTCGCGCGCCCCCCCGCCGACGGCACGCGGTCCTCAAGCGGAAACGACACGCTGTTGCAGATCGAGGCGGTTGCGGTGGCCGCCGCCGTCTCCGGCTTTCGCGACGACAGTTACCGGTCGCTCGATCTCGGCCGCGAAGCGGCGGCTTCTCCGCTGCCGGTCCCGGCATGGGTCCGGCGGATCGGCGAATCCGCGCAAATCTTCGGCTTGACCTACGACGGCCGCTTCGACGAGGTCGAACAGATCCGGCACGGGAGAGCGGTCGCTCCGATCGTCGATCGCGAACCCGTCTACGCGAGCGTCTACCGCGAATCGATGTTTGGACTGAACGTGCTGGTCAATGGCCGTCTTTCGGAGGCGGCCGAGCTGTTCGAGGCGGCCCTCGCCTATGCGGAATCGAACGTTTGCCCGAACTCTGCCGCGGCGGCGGTTCCGGCAGGCTACCTGGCCGCAGTCCGTTACGAGCAGAACGATCTGGCCCGTGCCCGGCAACTCGTCAACGACCGATCGGCCATCACCGCGCAAGCGTGTCCGCTCGGGTCGCTGTCGAGCTACTGTCGCACCGCGGCCCGGCTGCACGCGAGGAATGGCGATATCGCGTCGGCATTGCTGTGCCTCGAACAAGGGGTGGAACTGGCCGCCTCCCGGCGCTGGCTGCGATTGCGTGCATCGTGCGATGCCGACATCGTGCGCTTGTGCCTGCAACGCGGCTGGCTCGATCGCGCAGCGGAAACCGCCGACGGGCTGCAAGCACTGATGCCCGAGCAGCCGCCGGAGCCGATGGGCAGTTTCCTCGAGACCTGGGCAAGCTGGTGCGAGGTGAAAGCGCGACTCGACATCGCCACGGGTCGATCCGATCGGGCCGCCGAGTCGCTCGACGACCTGAAGAACGCGTTTGCCCGGGCCGGCATGACCTACCTCGAAGCACGAACCTCGCTATTGCGCGCGCTGGCGCTCGAGCAGGAAAACGCGCACGACGCGGCATCCGCGGCACTGGAAGACGCACTGCGTTATGCGCAGTCGAACGGCATGGTCAGCAGTTTCGTCGACGAAGGCGAGCCGTTGCTGCGCCTGTTGACGAGATGGGCCCGCGACACGTCCGATCGCGCGGGCATTCAACGGACCTTCGTCGACCGGCTGCTCGCCGCGTTCGACCCTCGGCGAGGGTCGGCAGGCGACAACGCCCCGCCTGCCGCCCGGCATCTGCTCAGCGCGCGCGAGATCGAGATCCTCGGCCAGATCGCTCGCGGTTTGTCGAACAAGGAAATCGGACGGGCGTTGCAAGTAGCGCCCGAGACCATCAAGTGGCATTTGAAGAACATCTTCGAGAAACTCAAGGTCGGGTCGCGGTTCGAGGCCGTCCAGAGCGGACTGGGCGTGACGCCGGTCGATCGCGGCGACGCGCAAGAGTCCGATACGATGCAGCCGCGTCGACCTCGCGCGACGCAAAGTCCGTAAGGCGCCGTGGGTCGCCCGGACGTGGCGCGGCATCAAGCACGAAACAGCGCCCCGCCCCCCGTCCGAACGGACGGACGAGCGAAGCCATTTCCAGGAGCACGAAGACGTGACAGCCCAGATCCCTGAAATATCGCCGGCCTTGCGCGAGTGGACCGAAGGCGTGGTCGCGAATCACGCGGACGTCATCGATCGGGTATGCAAGGCGGTCATGAACGTCAAGCCGTATGTCGATCTCGATTCGCCGACCAAGCTGGATATCCGCCATTCGATCGCGTTGTCGTCGCGGTTATGGCTCGACACGCTGTTGTCCGGCAGTCCACCATCGGAGGCGGCATTCGAGAGCTTCCGCGAATACGGTCGCCGGCGGGTCTACCAGAGCGTCCCCCTCGAAGCGCTGCTGCGCGCGTTTCGACTCGGGTCCCGCGAACTCTGGTGCTGCTACATCGAACTCGACGAGCAATACGCCGGCCTGCGCGACGAACTCCTGTTTCGGGTGTCTCCGCATTTGATGGAGTTTTTCGACACGCTCGCGCAAATCATTTCCCAGACCTACCTGGAAGAACAATACAAACAGGCGCGCTGGCGGGAATCGCTGCGCTATCAGTTACACAGCATCATCTGCAATTTTCCCGACGACACCGATGGATTCTCGAAGACCGCCGCCGCGCTGCGCCTGAACGGCGCCATCCCTCGAATCGCGTTGGCGATCGATGTCGATTCGATCGACAGCAATTCGCCCACCTTCAAGACCGAGATCGACCGGATCGTCGCCGCGACCGCGCGGTGCCTCAAGTTGCCGCTCGACGACGTCTTCGACATCTGGTTCGGTGGACGATTGCTCGTATGGATCCCCGTCCTGATCGGCGACCTGATGGGCATGAGCGATCGCCAGGCAGGCAAACAGATTGCGTCCGTTGCCGATACCCTGCGCGAGGTCGCGGCGATTGGCGTCGGCCTGCCGGGCGAAGGCGCGCCGGGCTGGGCCATGTCCGCGGACGAGGCAAGCCGCGCGCTCAGTTTCGGTCGAGGTCGGGCCGACCAGACGCGGGTGCGCCTGTATTCCGAGATCGCCCTCGAAGAAAGCGTACGCGGCACCAAACGCGTGCTGAGCTATCTGGTCTCGCTGGTCGAGCAGCTTGCCAGTGAACCGGAATTGCTCGAGACGCTTCAGACCTACTTCGATCAGCTTCAGCGCCGCAAGGCAACCGCAAGCGTGCTCGGCATTCATCCCAATACCCTCAACTACCGGCTGGAGCGCATCGAAAAAATCCTCGGCGCGCGGCTGGACGATGCCGGCTGGATATCGAAGCTCGACATGGCCATCAAGCTGCGCAACGCGCGCAAATAACAGCGGCCCGGCACCCCTCCCTCGTTTGAACAGAAAAACAGCGCAAGGATCGAGTCCCTGCGCTGTCTCGTCGCGCCTGTTGCAGGCACCGCCATTCCAGGTTGCCCACCGGTCGCGCCGGAATTGGAAAAATAGCTAACTTCATTGTGTGTTGTGACATAGGCGATGGATCGGCATCTCCTTAAGATGGGTCGTACTCGGTACCGCTAAGTTGAACTGATCTCAATGTAAGGGGATGTAACAAGGTGGGAATCAGTACGCCGAATTGTCCGATCTGGGAGCACATGGTGGGCATGCTCGACGCCGACGGGAGGCATGCCGGCCTACGCCGGTTGTCCGGTTCGAGCGCCGGGCGAAGTGCCCGAGCAACCGATTGCCCTGCGGTCCATTCGGCCAGGATCCTGGAACGGCTGAGCCGCTCGACGATCAGCGTTTCATGGCAAGACCCGACCTCATGTCGATATGCGGATCAGATCTGGAAGGTGGCGATTGCGCGGCGCCCCGGTATCTGCGCGCTGACGCATGCCGCGATCGAAGTCGGCGACCTGATCTATCGACCGGTTCGTGCACGGCATACGAACCCGGTCAATCTGAATTTCCTGATTCTCGCCACGGTCGTCGAGGACGCGCTCGCTCTCGATTCCTGAGACCGCGGCCCCTCGGTCTCTCGTTCGACGGTGCCAGCCGGCGCAAGCCCGAGTTGTTTGAAAAGCCTGCCTTGAAAAGGCACATGCCATCTGTTTGAGAAGCCGACCCCATGCCACACGATTCCCCTGCCCCCCTCTTCGACACGGTTCTCTACGAGAAGCGAAATGCGACGGCCTATCTCACGCTGAATCGCCCCGAGGTGATGAATGCACTGAACCAGAAAGCGATCGCGGAGCTGCGCACCGCGTTTGAAGATGCGCGAGACGACCCGCAGGTTCGCGGGGTGATCATCACCGGGGCAGGCAATCGAGCGTTCATCGCCGGTGCGGACATCAATGAGTTGGCCAACGCGACAGCGATCGACGCGGAACAGCGTACACGTGCCGGCCAGGCGCTGCTCGATCTCGTCGAGCGTCTCGGCAAACCCGTGATCGCCGCAGTGAACGGTCTCGCACTCGGCGGCGGATGCGAGACCGCGCTGGCCTGCACGATCCGGCTGGCCAGTCCGAATGCAAAGTTCGGACAACCTGAAATCAGGCTTGGCCTCATCCCCGGCTTCGGCGGCACGCAACGGCTCCCTCGCCTCGTCGGCAAGGGTATCGCGTTGCAGATGATCCTGACCGGCGAGATGGTGTCGGCCGAGGAAGCGTATCGAATCGGCCTCGTGAATGAAGTCGTCGAATCCGACGCGCTGATCGCCCGGGCCGAAGCCATCCTGGCTCAAATTGCCGCCAACGGGCCCCTGGCTGTCGCGTATGCGATGGATGCGGTCAACCTCGGACTCAACGCGGCGTTGCCCGAAGGGCTCGCGCTGGAAGGAAAGCTCTTCGCGCTGTGCGCGGCAACCGACGACAAGAAGGAAGGCACTACCGCCTTTCTCGAGAAACGCCCGCCGAAGTTCGCGGGGCGCTGACATCCAACTACCTCGTCGTCCTGGCTTGCAGCTGGAAAAAACACCCGCCTGCGTTGCCTGAATCCCCAACCCTGAATTCGGAACACTTCAATGACTGACGGACAACACGTATTTTCCGGTCTCAAGGTGCTCGATCTCGCGAGCTACATTGCCGGGCCGGCGGCCACGACGATCCTCGCAGACTTCGGTGCAGACGTCATCAAGATCGAACCGCCCGGCACGGGCGACGTCTACCGCTTTTTCTCGAGCATTCCGCCGAATCCCGTCGCCAGCACGAACTATGCGTGGCAACTGACGAATCGCAACAAACGCAGCATCGCACTCGACCTGAAAGCGAGCGACGCCCGGGAAGTGCTGACACGCCTCGTCAAGTGGGCAGACGTCGTGGTCGTCAACTTCCCGCCGCGCGTAAAGGAGACCTTGGGGGTGACCTACGAGGCCCTCTCGCCGCTCAATGCTCGGCTGATCTACGCCGATATCACCGGATACGGCTCCGAGGGGCCCGAGGCCAACACGCCGGGTTTCGACGTCACGGCCTACTGGGCGCGTTCCGGCCTGATGGAAGTCACCCACGACGCCGGCAGCCCGCCGACGCTTCCGATTCCCGGGATCGGCGATCACGCCACGGCGACGACGCTTTATGCCGCGATCGTCACTGCACTATACGAGCGCACCAGGACGGGCAAAGGCAGCCATGTGACGACGTCCCTGATCGCCAACGGCATCTGGGCAGCGGCGGCCTGGGTCGAAGGTGGCTTGAACGGCGGCAGGTTCTTTCCCCAACACGACCGCAAGAATCCGCCCAATGCCCTGCTCAACCCTTACCAGACGGCGGACGGACGGTGGTTCCTGCTGGTCGCCGCGCAACGCAAGGAGTGGGCAGGCTTTGTCCGGGCAATCGACATGCCGGAACTGGCGGGAGACCCGCGCTTTATCGACGATCAGCAGCGCATCACGCATTCGGCTGCATTGGTCGACATTCTGGATCCGCTGTTCGCCAGCCAACCGCTGGCATTCTGGAAAAAGGCCTTCACCGCCGAACGCGTGATCTTCGGCGTCGTGCAGGTTGCCGAGGAGATCATCAACGACCCTCAGTTGACGATCAACGAGATCGTCGTGCCGCTCGATGTGCCGGGCAAGCCCGCCACGCGCACGGTCAGCAATCCGATCCAGATCGTTGGACGACAAAAGGTCAAGCCCGGCGTGGCGCCGAATCTCGGCGAGCACGGGACGGAAATCCTGTCCGAAATGGGTTTCGACGATGCCGAAATCACCCGCCTTCAGAACGCGGGGGTTGTCGCGCGATTTGAAAGCGAGACCTGAATCCCGATGTGCCAGGCGGCTCGCAAGAGCCTCTCTGGCAACCCTACAGCGGCCGGCGATTGTCCGCCGCCCCCCCGGAGCCATTCATGACAGAAGACGAAATCCGCGCCCGCGCCTACGCGATGCCGATCTGCAGCCCGGCCTATCCCAGGCCGCCTTTCCGGTTTGTCGATCGCGAATTCATCATCGTGACCTATCGCACCGATCCGGAAGCGCTCGCCCGCGTAGTGCCTGCACCGTTACTTCCAGCCGAACCGATCGTCAAATACGAATTCATCAAGATGCCCGATTCGAGCGGGCTGGGTTCCTACACCGAGTCGGGTCAGGTCATCCCGGTATCGTTCAACGGCGCAGCCGGCGGTTACACCCACGCCATGTACCTCGACAGCGAGGCAGGCATTGCGTCCGGACGAGAATTGCTTGGCTTTCCTAAAGTTCTGGCGCAACCGAAGCTCGAAGTTCGCAACGATGCGCTGGTGGGAACGCTCGACTACAACGGCGTGCGCGTCGCGACCGCGACGATGGGCTACAAGTACGAGCCGCTGGATCTCGCCGCCGTCAAGAAAACCCTCGAGGCGCCCGGCTTCCTGCTGAAAATCCTGCCGCACGTGGACGGGTCGGCCCGGGTCTGCGAACTGGTCAGGTATCACGTGACCGATGTCACGGTCAAAGGCGCGTGGACCGGGCCTGCGTCGCTGGAACTGCATCCGCATTGTTTCGCGCCGGTCGCCAAGCTGCCGGTGCTCGAGGTGCTGTCCGCGATCCATATCCTGACCGACCTGACGATCGCAGGCGCCGAAGTCGTCCACGACTATCTGCGCGCCCCATCGAACGCATCCTGATCAACGCTTTTACAGGAAATCATCATGACTGCCAGCGCGAAGCCCAACCACCCGCTTCCGGCCCCCGACAGCGACTTCTATCTGATTCACGAACTCCTGAGTGACGACGAACGCGCGCTGCTGAAGCGCGTCCGTGCTTTCATGGAGGAGCAGGTCGCACCGGTGATCAACAAGTTCTGGGCCGCGGATGCATTCCCGTTCGAGCTGATCCCCGGGATCAGGGATCTCAACATCGCCGGCATCGGTTTCGAAGGCTATGGCTGCCCCGGCGGCAGCACGCTTCTCGACGGCTTCATCGCGATGGAGCTGGCGCGCGTCGACTCGTCGATCTCGACCTTCTACGGCGTCCATAGCGGCCTGGCCATGGGGTCGATCTATCTCGGCGGCTCGGAGGAACAGAAGCAGAAATGGTTGCCTCCGATGGCACGGCTCGAAAAAATCGGTTGCTTCGGACTGACCGAGCCGCTGGTCGGCTCGGGTGCCGGCGGCGGCCTGCTGACGACCGCCAAGCGGGAGGGCGATACGTGGGTGCTCAATGGCCAGAAGCGCTGGATCGGCAATTCCCCGTGGTGCGACCTGTCGATCATCTGGGCTCGCGACGTCGACGACAACCAGGTCAAGGGTTTCATCGTCGAGAACAAGACCACGCCGGGCTTTTCCGTCGAAAAGATCGAGAACAAGATCGCGCTGCGCGTCGTGCAGAACGGCGTGATCACGCTCGACAATTGCCGGATACCTGAAGAGAACCGCCTCCAGGGCGACCTGTCGTTTCGCGACACGGCTCGCGTGCTGCGGCTCACCCGTCAATACGTCGCGTGGGAAGCCGTCGGTTGCAGCATGGGCGCCTACGAACACGCGCTGCGTTACGCGCAGACCCGCGAGCAGTTCGGCAGGCCGATCGCGTCGTTCCAGATGGTGCAGGACCACCTCGCCAAAATGCTCGGCAACATCACCGCGTCGCAATGCATGGTCGTACGGCTCGCCGAACTGCAGGACCAGGGCAAGCTGCTCGACCAGCAATCGTCGCTGGCCAAGGCATTCTGCACGAGCCGCATGCGCGAGACCGTTGCGTGGGCCCGTGAAATCTTCGGCGGCAACGGCATCGTCCTCGACTACAACGTCGCGCGCTTCTTTGCCGACGCGGAAGCGCTCTATTCCTACGAAGGCACACGCGAAATGAACCACCTGATCGTCGGCAAGGCGGTTACCGGTTTCAGCGCGTTCGTTTGACCCCCACTCCATTCGAAGGATTGTCAGCCATGGGCAAAGATATCAACCGTATTGCCATCATCGGCACCGGCGTCATTGGCGCGAGCTGGGCCGCGCTGTTTCTGGCCAGGGGCCTGGACGTCGTCGCGACGGACATCGCCCCGGATGCGGAGCCGAAGCTCCGGGCATTCGTCGACGCGGCCTGGCCTGCCCTGGAGCAGTTCGGGCTCGCGCCGGGCGCGTCGCGCTCAAGACTGCAGTTCACCGCCAATCTCGACGAAGCGGTGACCGGCAGCGATTTCGTCCAGGAAAACGGCCCTGAGCGGATCGACTTCAAGCAGGATCTCTACAAGCATCTCGACGCCATCCTGGCGCCGGACGCGATCATCGCGTCGAGCTCTTCCGGCCTGACGATGAGCGAGATCCAGTCGGCCTGCGAGCGCCATCCGGAGCGCTGCGTGATCGGCCACCCGTTCAACCCGCCGCATCTGATTCCGCTGGTCGAGATCGTCGGGGGCACGAAGACGTCACGGGAAACGATCGAGCGCGCGACCGCGTTCTATACGAGCCTCGGGAAGAAGACCATCCAGCTCAACAAGGAAGTGCCCGGCCACGTTGCGAATCGTCTGCAGGCGGCGCTCTGGCGCGAAATCGTGCATCTGATTGCCGAAGATGTCGTGAGCGTCAAGGATGCCGATACCGCCGTGTGTTGGGGACCGGGCCTGCGGTGGGGCATCATGGGGCCGAACATGCTGTTCCATCTCGGTGGCGGGCAAGGCGGCATCGAGCACTTCTTCGACCAGTTCACCGGCCCGATGACCGCCTGGTGGAAGGTTCTGGGTTCGCCGCAAATTACGCCGGAACTTCGCCGGAAAGTGATTGCCGGCATTCAGGACGAGGTCGACGGTCGATCGATCGATCAGTTGGCGGCTCGCCGCGACGAAGTCCTCGTCGGCCTCCTTTCCCTTCGGCGAGAAGGAACCTGAAGCCGTCACCGCCCTTTCGCGGCGCCAACTCGCCGGGTAGCGGGACGGCGCAATCGTCACGCGATCCCGGTAACGGGAGCGAGCGGTGACGATCGCTCCCGCAACGGCCATGACGGGCCGGTCGAGACACAAGCACACGCCCGCCCGGGATCGGACTTGCCGGGCATGTCGAGCAGGCGCGCCCAACGGGGCGCGCCGTCGCTTGCGTGTCCGGCGCGTGCGCTCTTCGTATTGTCTCGAAACCGTCCGGTATTCCGTCGGTTCGGCACGGTGTCGACAGGGTCGGCGTTCGACGCTGCCCACCCGCCCCTCACCGGCCACGTCAGCCAGCATTCGCAAGACAACCCTGACTCGACTGCCGTCGACGGCACAGATGACAGGTGGCCGCAGGTCGGCACGCGCAACCGGACCGCCGGCAACGAGACGTGACCCATCCGAACGAGGACCGTGGTGAATCTGACGCTTATCTCTGCCGCCACGTTGATCGCAATCACGATCGCCGGCGTGCTCGGGCTTCGGCGCTTTTCGGATGGCGTCCGGATTACGTTCGACGCAATCTGCTTTCTCGCCATCAGTTTCTATTTTCACAAGCAGGGAATCCACCTCCCGGTGTTCCCTCCTTTGCAGGATCATGCCGACAAGGGTGGCATATGGCTCCGTGCGATAGGGGGCGCGTGGTGGCTGCTCGGATCGCGGATCGTGGTCGCGGGGCTCTCGTTCGCACGCCATCGCGATCGACGCACGCGAGGCGCCAGGCTGTTCTCGGACCTCTTCGTCGCTGCCATCTATCTCGCAACCGCGGCCATCGTCCTGAACTCGGTCTACGCGCTACCGGTGACAGGCGTGGTCGCCACCTCGGGCGTCGTGGCGATCGTTCTCGGTCTCGCGCTGCAAAACACGCTGGCGGATGTTTTTTCCCGCATCGCGGTCGGCGTCGAGGCACCGTTTGGCGTGGGGGATCGGATCCAGATTGCGGACAGGATCGAGGGCATCGTGACGCAGATCAACTGGCGATCGATCCGGATTCGTACCGATGACGATGACATGGCGATCATTCCGAACAGCCTGATCGCCAAAGCCGAGATCGTCAACAAGAGCATCCCGAGTCGACGCAGAGCGGCATTCGTCGAGGTAGCCTGCCCGGCCAGCGCCGTTCCGGAACACGTGATCGAAGCCCTGTCGCACGCGGCGCTGCTGTGCCCCGACATTCTGCGACTCCCCGACCCGAGAGCTGTCCTGACTCAGCTCGGGACGGAACGGAATGCCTATCGAATTTCATTTTCGGTTGCCGACGCGACGCAACTGTCGTCCGCAACCGACCTCCTGCTGCGAACCGTTCGTCGCCAACTGCACTACGCGGGCTTGCTCGCTCACGACAATCAGGACGGCGCCGCAAGTGTCAATGTCTCGAGTGAGGTGCTCGCCGTGCGCCGACTGCTTCGCGACATCGTTCTGTTCGAATGTCTCGACGAACAGCAACTCGACAGTCTCGCCCGTCTTGTCGACGTGCTCAGGCTCGAGCCGGGAGAAACGCTTTTCCTGCAAGGCGCCGTGGATGAGGCGCTCTATGTCGTGACGTCGGGGATCGTGGAACTGACGCAACAATCCGGCGCCGTCTGCGGGACGGTCGGCCGCATCGGTGCGGGAGAATATGTCGGCGAGATCGGCATGTTTACGGCGGCGCCGCATGCCGCTACCGCTGCGGCTCTCACTCATTGCACGATTCATCGACTCCCGCGCGATGCAATCGCGCCATTGCTGGCGAAAAACGCCGAACTGGCGGCGGCCTTCGACAAGTCGGTACGGCGTGGAATGCAGATACTTCATCGCGAGATAGCGGTTCGCGCGTCGCCCGACCTTGGCCCGAAGGGGCAATTCCTGCAGCGCATCCGAAGCATATTTCGCTTCGACGCCGATTGACCTTGTGCACTCCGCGGGCTTCGCTGCGGTACCGGCCGCGTCGACTGCGTCAGTTCGAATTCGAGAAAGTCGCGGTCGGATCGCGATTCGAGGCCGTTCAAAGCGCGCCGGGCGTGACGCCGATTGATCGTGGCGATGCAACGGAATCCGATGCGGCGTCGCCTTGGAATCGAACGACCCAAGTTCCCGATCCAGGTGGATCGTGCGACTCAGGATTCGTCGCTCGCGTGTGTCGTTAAACCGGGCACTGTGAAGTGCCTCCGAAGGTGCTCAAGTCGGTAACGACACCGTCACGCCCACGGGGAACTATCGGCTGTACGTACATGGTGGCCGGCTTCGATCCTGACAGACATTACATCAGGCGATAAGCGATTTGCACTACGAAATGAAAACTATCCGCGCACGTGGTCTCCTCTGAACGATCGACTGACTAATCCCGGAATGCCGTCCGAACGAGTGAATGAAGTGCAAGGAACAGCGACAATGACATCCAAAATCCCCAAAATCTCTCCGATCTTGCGCAAATGGACCGAAACCGTTCTCTCGAACCACGCAAGCGTCGTCGAAAGGGCATGCAAGGAGATATTCCATGTCAAACCATATATCGATCTCGACTTGCCCACCAGGCTCGACATCCGAAATTCAATTTCCTTCTCTTCGAGACTATGGCTGGACTCCCTCCTGTCAGGAAATCTGCCGTCGAACGATGCACTTGAGATATTTCGGGAGCATGGCCGCCGCCGTGTTTATCAGAATGTTTCCCTCGAAGCACTGCTTCATGCGTTCCGACTGGCATCTCGAGAAATCTGGTGCTGCTATATCGAAGTGGACGAAAAATCCAATGACATTCGAGACGAACTCCTGTTTCTGATTTCACCCAACTTGATGAGGTTCTTCGACGGCATGTCGCAGATCATTTCTCAAACCTATCTCGAGGAACAGTGCAAACAGGCTCACTGGCGTCAATCGCTTCGATATCAATTGCACAGCATCATCTTGAATTTCCCCGACGATGCCGAGAGCTTTTCAAAAGCCACATCCGCACTGCACATCAACGGCACCATTCCACGAATAGCATTGGCCATAGAAGTCAACTCGATCGACAGCAATTCGTCTACCTTCATGAGCGATATCGAGCGTATCGTTGCGGCAATCGCCCGTTGCATCAAACTGCCGGTCGACCAGATTTTCGATATCTGGTTCCACGGACGGCTGTTTGTATGGATCCCGATTTTGCTTGGCGACTTGATGGGAACGAGTGATCGCCAGGTGGGCAAGCAGATCGCGTACGTCGTGGATACCGTATCGGAAGTAAGCGCGATCGGCATTGGCCTGCCAGGCGATGGCGCGCCAGGCTGGTCGATGTCCGCGGATGAGGCGAGCCGGGCGCTCAGTTTCGGCCGAGGCCGCGATGGCCTGACGCGTGTGCGTCTGTATTCCGCGATTGCCCTCGAAGAGGGCATACGTGGATCGAGACGGGTATTGAGCTATCTGGTATCTCTGGTGGAACAGCTCGCACACGAACCGTATTTGATCGAGACACTTCAAACTTACTTCGATCAACTGCAGCGACGTAAAGCGACCGCCAGCGTGCTCGGCATTCATCCCAACACCCTCAACTATCGCCTCGAGCGAATCGAAAATATTCTCGGCGCACGGCTGGACGATGCCGGCTGGATATCGAAGCTCGACATGGCGATCAAGTTGCGCGGCGCGCGCAGATAGAGTTTTGGTTGGCTATCAGGCCGTAGAAATACCTCGCCTCATCTTGCAGGACGCATGTCGTGATCTAGTGAATCCGGAACCCGACCTGGCCGGCCACTCAATCTGACAGGTCAACGCAAGTAACGAGAAACGGATCCATCCGTGTGGATCGACGTAACAATTTAGGTATCCAATACGAATTGTCATGAGAATCGCCATTCTGGAAGATGATCTCCACGAGTCCGTGTTCATCTGTCACGTGCTGACGATCGCGGGTCATACCTGTTATGGGTTCACGGAAGGCTCCGCCTTGAAGCGACGCCTCCAGCGGGAAACGTTCGACATGCTG
The DNA here is from genome assembly GCF_011605345.1 of Burkholderia sp. D-99. Lineage (GTDB taxonomy): Bacteria > Pseudomonadota > Gammaproteobacteria > Burkholderiales > Burkholderiaceae > Burkholderia. The sequence continues at coordinate 115,787 of NZ_JAAOXM010000005.1, read as the reverse complement.
GTGCTGGATTGGAACGTCCCCGGCCTGTCCGGCGCCGATCTCATGACGTGGGTACGCTCCCGTGAAAGCGGGAAGCACCTGCCGATCCTCTTTCTGTCGCTGCGACGCGACGAGGCCGGAATTGCGCAAATCCTGAATGCCGGCGCCGACGACTACATTGCCAAGCCGGTATCGGGCAACGTCCTGCACGCCCGTGTCGCCGCGCTTCTGAGGCGCTCTTATCCGGTCAATGTCGAAGGCGCGATCCGGGAGTTCGGCCGGTTCCGGTTCGACACCTCGGCGAAACAAGCCTATGCCGACAACCAGCCGATCGGCCTGACCCGGAAAGAGTTCGAGCTTGCGTTGCTGTTGTTCCAGAACATCGACAGGCCATTGTCGCGCACCTACCTGATCGACCTCGTCTGGAAAAGGGTGACGGACCTTCCTTCACGGACGCTGGATACCCATTTTCAAAGCTGCGCACGAAACTCGGCCTGCGTCCCGAGAACGGCTACCGGCTGGCGCCGGTACACGGCTACGGATATCGACTCGAATGGCTGGTGGACAGAAACAACGAGTGAGCCGTGCGCTCCGGTATGCGATGCCCGCCGCCCGCTACCGGAAGTCACGGTTCTTCGGCCGGATGCGCAGGCAGGTCAATTTTTGGTTCATCGTGGATTCCCGGGGAATGCGGCGCGGATCTTGAGGAAGAAGTACGCCTCGTCGCGGTATCCGTAAGCCCGGCGGTTGATGACCTTGATGGTGTCGTTGATGCCTTCGACGACGCTGGTATTGAGCGGATGGCGGCAGCGAGTCACGATTCCGTGCCAGTATTCATGCAAGCGCTCGGCAAACCTTTGCAGGGCGGCAATCCCGCTTTGCCGAGCCTGTTCGAACCATTGCCCCCAGGCTTTTTCCGCCCTGGCTGGCTTTCGGTAGAACCAGAGCCGCTTGAGTTCGTCGCACAGCACTTGGACGCAAAGCAGCGATTGATTGGCGGCCGGCAGTTCCTTCAGGTGCGCGGCCTGCTCGGGCTTCAGGTTGGGGCGGTTGCGTAGCAACAGCCAGCGGCTGGACTTCAGAACCTTCCGCGCCGGCTTGTCGTGCCGGAGTTGATTGGCCTGATCCACCCGCGCTCGGTCGATCGCTTCGCGCCCGTCGATGAACCTTCAGTACGCGGGCCTGGTTCGATACCACCCCCGCGTACTGCGTCTTCCATCGGTAATACGTCTGCTCGGAGATTCCCGGTTGCCGAACCCGATCCGCCACTGACATGCCCGGCTCGGCCTGCTTGAGCACGGCCATGATCTGCTCCACCGAGTATTGCTCGCGTTTCATCGCCAACCTCCCGTTCCTGTCGGGAAAATTGCCTCCGAAACATTAACGCTCGAGTGTGCCCAGGATTTCCGGAGCAGATCAATCGCCACCAACGGCCCCCCACCCCAATCAATCGTCCGGCGTGCAGACCCGAATCCGGTGGCCATCCGGGTCCAGCGCGACGAAGGTCCGGCCAAACACTGCGTTCGCCGGCTGCTGCTCGATCGTCACGCCGATTTCGCGCCACGCGTCATGCAATGCATCGACCTCGGCGGCGTCCTTGACGATGAACGCCAGTTCGGTGCGCTGCCCGGTGCCGGCGCTGACGAAATCCGGCGCCTGCGTGGACCACAGACCGAGCGTCAGTCCGTTGTCGAAGCCGAACGCCACATAGGTCGGAAACTGCGCGAACGGCGCCTTCCCGACCAGTTTCTCGTAGAACCGGGTGCTTTCGGCCGGATCCTTGACATAGAGCAAGATCAGATTAGGTGTAGGCATCGCATGACTCTCCTGTTTGAGGGTTGAACACTGATCAACGCCAGACGAGCTTACGACACGCTCGCGTCAATTTCTGGCAGCATCAAACCTTTTCGGAGGCATGCCGATGGCCCGATCCGAACGTTTGCTCGCGCTGTTGCAGGCGCTGCGATGCCACCGTCAACCGGTCAGCGGCCAGGCGCTCGCGGACGAACTCGGCGTCAGCGTTCGCACCATCTACCGCGACATCGCGAGCCTGCAGTCGCAGGGCGCGTCGATCGACGCGGCCGCGGGCATGGGGTACGTGCTGCGCTCCGGCTACATCCTGCCGCCGCTGATGTTCTCGGAGGATGAAATTGAAGCGCTCGTGCTGGGATCACGCTGGGTCAGCAAGCGCGCGGACGCACAGCTCGCGTCCGCCGCGACGAACGCGATCGCGAAGATCGCCGCGGTGATTCCCGACGCACTGCGCGATTCGCTCGATTCGAACGCGCTGCTGGTCGGCCCGCGCGACGCGAAGTCCGACGAAGCCATCGACATGGCCGCGATCCGCCGCGCGATCCGGCTCGAGCACAAGCTGTCGTTCCACTACACCGACGGCCACGGCGAGCAGTCGCTGCGCACGGTGTGGCCGATCGCGCTCGGGTTCTTCGAGGACGGACGCATTCTCGTCGCGTGGTGCGAGCGGCGGATGGATTTCCGTCACTTCCGCACCGACCGGATGACCGACCTCGCGTCGCTCGGCCAGCGCTACCCGCGCCGCAAGCAGACGCTGCTCGCCACCTGGCGCAAGACGGTTGCCCACACCGAGACTGCTCGCCGCTGACAGAATCTGACAGTCCCCGTCACTATGATCGAGACTCGACATTGACGAGGAGGACCATGATGAGCCACGCCGAATTCGATTCGTTCTTTGCGGTGCGCACGAAAGCAGCAGAAGCCTATGTCAGCGGCAATCCCGAGCCGCTCGACAAGCTGGTGGTCAAACAGGGGGACGCGACCTTCCACAGCCCGCGCGGCGACAGCCTGTCGGGCGCGGCCGAGGTGGGCGCGCGCTATATCAGCGACGCGCAGATCTTCCAGCCGGGCGGCAAGAGCCGCCTCGACATCCTGCAGCAAGTGACGGACAACGAACTGTCCTTCTGGACCGGCTACCAGGTCGTCACCGTCCAGCTGAAGGGACAGCAACATCCGGTCGACATGCGGATCCGCGTCACCGAAGTGTTCCGCCGGACCGGCGACGACTGGAAGCTCGTGCACCGCCACGCGGACGTGCCGCCCGCGCCGGGTGGCAGCGCCTGAGCCTAGCCGTCGGGCAAGTCGGTCGCGCGGGGTAGCCGGGTCCATTCGAGCAGGCGCAGCCGGCGGTCGCCCGTCAGCGACCGCCCGTAGAGCTTGAGCGTCGCGCCGCTCAGCTCGATGCGCCTGACCTGCTCCGTGCCGATCCACGACGCGTCGGGTGCGATGGTGATCCGGTGCACGACCTCGTCGCCATCGCAGCGCCAGGTGCCCGCATAGCTCATGTAGCGTGGCACCGCCGCCGCGCCGGGCTCGCCGTTCGCCTGTCCCATCATCGCGACCGACATGTAGCCGTCCGGGTCGTACACCAGCAGGCCCGTCGGCGCGTCGCCGAGCGGACCGGGGCTGACCCCGTCCGCCTCGACGGTGACGAAGGCGGCAAGCCGCCACGCGCCGGCAAGCCGTGCGTCCATCGTGTCCGCCGTCATGCGGGCACCCCGCTGCGCGGCTCGACGCGATGACCTGCGCCGCCGAGCATCCGTTCGAGCGCGTTCGCGCCGACCTCATGCGGCGAACCCGCCTGAATCGCGCTGGCGGCATCGAGCCGCGCCAGCTGCGCGACGTCGAGCGCGATCGACAGGCTGTCCAGGCACGCGTCGAGCTGCACGCAACTGCGCGGCCCCAGCACCGGCACGAAGCCCGTCCGGCACGCGCGCGCGCGCGCCAGCGTCCACGCAAGCGCGACCTGCGCCGGCGCGTGCCCACTCTCGCTCGCGATCGCGAGCACCGTATCGAGAATGCCGGTGCGCTGCGCGCTGTCCTCGAACCGGATGACGCGGCCGCCCCAGTCCGTGAGGCGACCCTTCCGGTCCTGCCGGTATTTCGCGGTCAGCAGCCCGCCGCCGAGCGGCGACCAGCTCGCTACACCGATCCCGAGGCTCGCCGCCATCGGCAGCAGTTCGCGTTCGGCCGAACGCTCGACGAGACTGTACTCGGTCTGGATCGCGGCGACCGGCGCCCAGCCGCGCAGGTCCGCGATCGCGGCGGCCCGCGACACACGCCACGCGGGAAAATTGGACAGGCCGATATACAGCACCTTGCCCGCGCGGACCAATGCGTCGAATGCGTAAAGGATCTCCTCGACCGGCGTGACGCCGTCCGGGAAATGCACCCAGTACAGATCCAGGTAATCGGTCCGCAACCGCTTGAGGCTCGCCTCGACCGCGCGCGTCATGGTCTTCGCGCTGTTGCCGGTATCGAGCGCGTGCGGCGCCGGCGACGCGCCGTAGCCGAACTTCGACCCGACGACGAACAGGTCCCGCCGCCCCGTCAGGAACTCGCCGACGATCGACTCGGCCTCGCCGTACTGATAGCAATCCGCCGTGTCGATGAAGGTGCCGTTCGCGTCGGCGAAACGCTCGAGCATCGCGAGTGCGTCGGCGCGTGACGCGCCCCCGCCCCAGGATGTGCCGAAATTGGCCGTGCCCAGCGCGCACTCGGAAACGCGCAGGCCGGTCCGCGCCCCCAATGTCGTATGACGCATGCGATGACTCCGGTTCAGGGTCTTGGCCTGTCTGTCTAGGTAGGAATGCCGGCGCGCTTGATCGCGGGGTAGACGATGCCGAGTGCGCGCATCTGCTGGTACGGATTCATGAATTCCCGTTCGAGCTTGATCTTGCCGTTCTCGAACAGGAAAGAATGAATGAAGTGGTTGACGTAGCGGCCCGGCGGATAGCCGGGGAACAGGATCTGCCCCTCGCCGTCGCACTCCACCCAGAACCGGTTCGGATCCTGGGTCTCGTAAATCTCGACATTCGTCCACTCCCAGTCCGGAAAGCACTTCAGCGACCATTCGCCGTGCGCCTTGAGGCCTTCGTGACCGTGCGACGCGACGGGCTCCAGCGTGTCGTTGGTCCACAGGCCGGCGCTGCCGTCCGGCGCGAACAGCTGATAACGCGTGAGGCGCCCTTCGCCCTTGCGGCTCATGTAGTCCTCGACCACCTGACGGTTGCGGCGGCGCAGTTCGGCGTCGCGTTCGAATTGTCCGGCGTCGGTCTGGATGTCGCTCATGGTGGGATCCTTCTAGTTGAGGTGAGAGGAATGGGCAGCCGGCGCGGACGCGCCGTTCGCGGCGCTTGCCACCAGCGCGACGATGTCGTCGACGCGTCGCGCCTCGTGAAAGCGCCGCAGGTCGAACTTGATCTGGAACGTCGCCTCCAGGCTGAGCAGCGCGTTCAGCGAATTGAAGCTGTCCCACGCGTGGGCCGCCAGCACCGGGTTGGCCTGCAACGCCGCCTCCGGCTGATTCAGGATTTCGCTCAGCACGCGCAACACGGCTGGCTCGAACGATACGGCTTCACTCATGCGGACACCTCGTGGTCGGAAAGGATGTGGATCCATGCTGGCGTCGGCGCGAACGCGCCCGACAGCGGCAAGGCGAAACAATCGTCACGGCTGGGCGCGAATCCGCAGGTGGGCCAGAGTTCGGCCGCCACCGCGTTGCGGGGCGACGCCACGTAACGTCCCTCGAGCGTGTGCGCACCGGCCTCGCGGGCGCGCGCGGCGAGCCAGCCGACGATCGCGACTTCGATGCTCCGGCCCAGCACGCGGCAGCTCAGCACGAAATTCGTGACACGCCAGGCCGACGCGTCGCGCGTCCCCCACACGGCGCCGACGATGCCGTCGTCACCGAACCGGTCCCGCGCGCTGAACGAATAGACGAAGTGGCCGGGATCGTTCGCCATCTGTTCGAGCTGCGCGTCGTCGTGGCGCTCGCCCGTCAGGTTGAACTGGTTGGTACGCGCCGAGAGCTGCGCGATCCGCGCGATCGTGAAGCGTTCCGCAGCCTTCGGCACGAGCTGAATGCCGAGCGCATGCAGATAGTCGTCGCGCGACGCGAAGCCGTTCGAATACTGCTGGCGGTCGCTGCGCGCGCGATACAGCGCCGGCCGGTTGCGATCCGTGTCGGTCAATGCGAGGCTGTCGAACCACCCGCCGCCCAGGAGCGTATCGGCGAGCAGCGCCGGATCGCAGTCGGCGGCGACGAGCGCCACCTCGGGCCATTGCGCGGCGACCTCGCCTCGCTCGAACGCCGAGTCGTCCATGAACACGAACGCATCGGGCGCAAGGTCGAGCGTCTCGCCGATCGCGTGCAGGCCCTGCGATTTCGGCGCCCAGTTCACCGCGCTCGCCGAGAAGTCGCCCGGCCGCAGCACCATCTCGGGATGCGACGCCAGCACGTCGTCGACCAGCGCCGCATCGTTCTTGCTGAGCAGGGCCAGCACGACGCCCTGGCTGCGCAGGCGCGCCGCCGCGGTCTGCAGCGCGCGATAGCCGCTGCCCGGATACAGGCGGCCCAGTTCGATCCGCTCGGCGCCCAGCTCGCCGACCACGCCGCCCCACAGCGTATTGTCGAGATCGAGTCCCAGCCCCTTGCGCGACAAGCCGAGCCGCGCCTGCACGTAGCGCCGGACTTCGTTCGCATGCAGCAGCAGCGCGTCGTCGCTGAACGACAGATGCCCGTAGTGCATCAGGCGCGCGTCGCGCAGCGGCTTCGCCGCGTTCGCCAGCAGGCTGACCAGATCGATCACCGCGACCCGCTCGCTGTCCTCCGCGAGCCCGAGGATCGCAGCGTTGACCAGGCACCACGCGCGGCTGAGCGCCGTGCGCGCACGCCAGCTGATGACGCTGTTGCGCAGCGTGTCGGGAAGCGGCAGCGTGTGCAGCACGAACGTGGCGCGCGACGCATCGGTCAGCGCGAGCACCTGCGCGCGCAGCGTGTCCGCGCGCGACGCCAGATGCGCGGCCAGCCCGTCGGCGTCCGCCGGATTCCAGTCCTCCGGCATGAAGTACGCCTCGTCGATCAGGCAGGTCACGAGATCGGGATCGCTACCGTCGAGACGGCCCGTCGCGAGCGCCATCTCGAAGCCGCCATACGGATTGACGTGCACGCGCGCCTGCACGCCGATCCCGGCCAGCCGCGCGGCCAGCAGGTGCGGATAGTTGCCGGTCGTGCAATTGGCCAGCACGGTCACGTCGATCGTCTTCGGCCGCGGGCCGCCCGCGGGCAACCCGGCGACGAGCTTGCCGGCCGCGATCGCGCGCAGCGCGTCGGTCACGCCGAGCAGCGCCGCGCGCGTCGGCGCGTCCGGCGGCTCGCCCCGCATCGCCGCGTCGCGCAACGCCGCCATCCAGTCTGTCGAAACGTTCATCGTTTCCCCTTGTCGCGCCGTCACGCGCGCAGCAGCGTGCAGCACCAGTGCATGCCGGTTGACATGCCGCACATCGCGACGATGTCGCCGTCGCGAATCTCCCCTCGCTCGACGTGTTGCCCAAGCGACACCAGATGGTCGGCCGCGCCCATGTGACCGAGCACGCCCGCGAATGCGAAATTGGTGCGTTCGACCGGCACGCCGATCTGCTTGCCGAGCGCCTCGATCGCGCCGGGCCGCGCGTCGTTGATGTAGATCAGGTGATCGACGTCGCGCCGCGTCAGCCCGCTCCGCGCGCAGGCCGCATCGACGGTCTCGGTCAACCAGTCGTTGCGGTGGTCGAGGAAGACCTTCAGGCGCGACGCGTCATTCTTGAAATGACGATGCACGCTCTCGTAGCCGGACTCGTTCCGGCTCGACCAGCCCGCGGGCGGCACCGGCGTCTTCGTGCCGCCGTACTCGCCGCGGAACAGGTCGCAGTACTCGGGCAGCGTGAAGTGCTCGGTCGCGAGCCATTGGCAGCGGGCATGGCCGCGCTGCAGGACGGCCGCGACCGCGCCGTCGCTATGCACGCAGTTGTTGATGTTCATCCGGTTGCGGTGATGCTCGCCGACCCGGTTGACCACCACGAACAGCGCCCTGTCCACCTCCGGTTGCAGCGCGAACGCCCCCGCGATCATGCCGAACGGGCGCAGGCCGGCGCTGCAGCCCTCGTTGTTGAACACGAGCGTCTGCGTCCGTTCGAGGTCGAGCATGCGCGCGAGCGCCGCCGCGGAATCCCAGTACATGTACTCGGGCATTTCCGCCGACCCGAGCACCACGAGATCGAGATCCGACGCGCGCAACGACGCCCGCTCGAGCGCCTGCCGTGCCGCGCGTGCGGCGAAATCGAGCGCGAACTCGTCGTGACGCGCGCGGCGATAGGTCGTGCATCCCCACTGCAGCACGCGCTCCGGATCGGTCACGTAGTCCGCCGCCGTCTCAGCGACGCTGGTTTCCTCGCCGAACGCGTAGCCGAACGCGCGGATCCCGAACCCGGCGCCGGCGGCGCTCATGCGACCTCCCCGGCGAGCGCGCCGTGCGCGACGGTCGCATCCGCCGCGCGCCAGCGCAGCAACTCTCCGCGCGCGACGATCGTCGCGCTGCCCGACACCTGGATCGAATCGACACCGGCGGACGAGCCGTCGACCCGGGCGGACATGATCGACAGACGGCCCATTTCCACGCCCTGCCAGATCTCGATGGCCTGCCCGAACCCGATCAGCCCGTGACGGATCAGGTGCCACGCGAGCGGCCCGGCCGCCGAGCCCGTCGCGGCATCCTCGGCGACGCCGTACGCCGGGGAAAACATCCGCATCCGCCAGTGCCCGCCGCTGCCGGCGAAGCAGTTCGCCGCCATGTCCGGCAACGTGGCGAGAATCCGCAGGTCCGGCTTGACAGCCGACAGCGCGTCGATGTCCGGCAGGCCGACGAACACGTGGCGCGGTCCGTTCCGGTACAGCTCGACGGGCAACGTCGACGACGCGAGGCCGAGCCCTTCGAGCAGGGTTTGCGCATGCTCGTACGGTTCCCAGGTGGGAATCGGCTGCTGCATCGTGGCCGAGCGGATCCGGCCGTCGTCGGTGCGCTCGAACGCGAACGGCACGGTACCCATCGCGGTCTCCATCCGGAGCACCGGCTGAGCATGGGTCTCACCCAGCACGATCGCGGTGCCGAGCGTCGGATGGCCGGCGAACGGCAATTCGTTGACGGGCGTGAAGATGCGCACGTGGACATCGCCGTCCGCTTTCGGCGGAAAGACGAAGGTGGTCTCCGAGAGATTGGTTTCACGCGCGATGCGCTGCATGTCGGTCGCGTCGAGCCCGGACGCATCGACGAACACCGCGACCGGATTACCTTCCAGCGGCCGATCGGTGAACACATCGGCAATGACATATCGACTCGTCTTCATCTGTGCTCCGCGTCAGGGTTGAAGTCTGCGGCTGGTCCAGCCGTTGGCCGTCGCGTCGTAGCGCAGCCGGTTGTGAAGCTGATCGGGCGATGCCTGCCAGAACTCGATGATCGTCGGGCGCAGCGCGTAGCCCAGCCAGCCGACCGGCCGCGGAAACGGCATGCCGGCATCGATGAGGCGCTGCGCCTTGGCGCGCAGTGCCTGCTCGTCGTCGAGCGTCTCGCTCTGCAGCGACACGCTCGACATCGGGTACGTGACGGGCGAGCGCTTCGCCCACAGCGCGTCGGATGCCTCGATCGAGATGGAACCGATCGGCCCGGACACGACGATCTGCTGCTTCGTCTCGCGCCAGTACAGCACGCCGCTTGCCCAGCCGAACGCGGCGATCTCCCGCCCCTTCTGGCTGCCCGCGTGCGTGGTGAACAGGAGTCCGTCAGGACCGACGTCCAGCACCTGGACCATGCGCGTCGACGCGTGGCCTTCCGCGCCCGTCGTGGCGAGCGCCATCGCGCCCGGCTCCAGCACGCCGCTCGCCCTGGCCGAGTCGAGCCACGCACGCAGGACCGGGATGGGCTCGTGCGGCGGATCCTGGAAAATGGCACCGTCCGGCTGGGACGCGGGGGTATCGAGTCGTTGATTCATGAAAGAGTCGTCCTCATGCTGATCGCTTCGGTCAAGACTCCGAACAGACGCGGCAGCGTCTGCCGGAAATAAAAGTGGCCGCCGGGCAGGCTGTGATGCGCGAACGGCGCAGTCGTATGCGCACGCCATGCCGGCATCTCGAACTGCTCCGCGTCGCCCGCCAGCGCGGTGATCGGACAGTCGAGCGGCGCGTGCTCGGCTGGCCGATAGGTGACGAAGATCTCCAGGTCCGCGCGCAGTACCGACAGGCTCTGCCGCAGCAGCGCCGGGTTCTGCCGGATCATGTCCGGCAGCGGCCCCCAGCGCCCCTCGATCCAGGCCTGCAACGCGTCGTCGTCGAGCGTATGCACGTCCTGCACCGTGTCGATCCGCGGCGGTGCCGGCGCGGACGACACGAACAGGTGCATCGGCGCGGGCATGCCGGCCGCGTGCAGCGCGCGGGCCACCTCGAACGCCATCAGCGCGCCGAGGCTGTGGCCGAAGAACGCGAACGGCGGTTCGAACGACACGTGCTCGACGATCTGCCGCACGGCCTCGTCCATTCGGCGCAACGGGGCTTCGAGCGCGCGTGCGCCATGCCCGGGCAACTGCAGCGCGATGCAGCGCAGCGACGCCGGCGTCCATCGCGCATACTCGCCAGGCGCGCTGCCCGCGTGCCCGAAACAGTAGAGCCGCGCGCCGTCGGCGGGCCCGCCCGCCGGCGAGACGAGCCAGCGCCCGGCGCGGCGTCCGGCGACATCCTTTGCGTCCGTCATTTGCGTACCTCGGCGTCGGCCAGCCGGACCAGCTCCGCGAGCTGGCGCGGCGTCTCGGCGTCGTAGAGCGCGAGCGGATCGAGCGTGACCTGGAACAGTGCGGCGATGCGCTCGAACAGGGTCGCCGCGATCAACGAATCGCCGCCCAGATCGAAGAAGCTGTCGTCCGCGCCGACCGCTTCCATGCCGAGAATCTCCGCGTACAGCCGCGCCAGGTCCGCTTCGAAATCCCGCGCCGGTGCGTGGGCGTCGGCCGTGCTCGCGGCGACGGCCGGCGCGGGGATGGGCGCGGGGATAGGCGCAGGCGTCGCGGCCCGCGCTTCGTCCGCGTCGACCAGGTAGCGCGCCCGCTGGAACGGATAGGGCGGCAGCAGCACCCGCCGCCGCGCCGCGCCGTGCACGCCGCGCCAATCGACCGGCAGCCCCGCACACCACACGCGCCCCAACCGCACCAGCAGCTGCGGCGGTGCCGCCGCCACCGCCGCGTCGGCACGCGCGCCGTCGTCGGCGGGCGCACCCACGACGTCGATGGACACCACGCCCTGAGTGCCGTCCTCCGACGCGCGCACATCGGGCAGGCCATACGCGCACCACGACCAATGATGCGCATCCACCCGTTCGCCGGGTTCGAAGACCCGGTCGTGCCCGGCGAACGACAGGCGGGTGCGCGTCGGCGCGGGATGGATGTCGCCGAGCCTCGCGTCGAACGCCGCCGGCCCTGCGCCGCTCGCCTCGATCAGCGCGACCGCCTGCGCGACGGACAGCACGCCCGCGCACACCGCCGCGGCCCACGCGCCCGCACGCTCGCCGACGATCGTGTCGGGCTTGACGCCCCACGCCTCCAGCATCCCGGCCACCGCGTGCTGGACCGCGAAGCAGCGCAGTTCCGGCGAAGTCTCGCGACCCGACGGCAGGCAGGCGTCGACCGCCTCGCGCAGCGACGGCTCATACGCGAACAGACGCGCCGTCTCGGCCTCGTCGAGCGAGCCGGGAAACCGCAGCACCACGTGCGGCGACACAGCGGGCACGGCCTCGCCACCGCCCGCCCCGGCACACACCGCGGTGAGCGCGGCAAGCGCGTCCTCGCGATCGCGCGCGACCACGAAGGTGCGCAGTGCGAGTGCCCGGCGGCCGGTCTGCAGCGTCCACGCGACATCCGCGAGCGAGGCGGACGGATGCGCGTGCAGGTAATCGATCAGCCGGTCGGTCGCCTGTTCGAGCGCGCGCGGCTGCTCCGCCGATACCACCAGCAATTGCCACGGATGCCCGGGCGGCGACGCCGGCTGCGGCGGCGCTTCTTCGAGCACCACGTGCGCGTTGGTGCCGCCGATGCCGAACGAACTGACGCCCGCGCGGCGCGGCTGCGAGGTGCGCGGCCAGTCCTCTGCCCGCGTCGCGACGCGAAATGGCGTGGCGGCGAAATCGATGTGCGGATTCGGCTGCTCGAAATGCAAGCTGGGCGGGATCCGGCCGTGCGAGAGCGCGAGCGCGGTCTTGATCAGGCCCGCCATGCCCGCCGCGACATCCGCGTGTCCGATGTTGCTTTTCACGGACCCGATCGAGCAATAGCCGCTCGCGTCGGTGTGCTCGCGAAACGCGCGGGTCAGCGCCGACAGTTCGATCGGGTCGCCGAGCGCGGTGGCCGTGCCGTGCGCCTCGACATAGCCGAGCGACGCGGCGCTGACGCCGGCCGTGCGCAGCGCGTCCCGGATCACGCGCGCTTGCCCGTCCACGCTGGGCGCGGTGAAGCCGATCCGCCCCGCGCCGTCGTTGTCGACCGCACTGCCGCGCACAACCGCGTAAATCACATCGCCGTCGGTCAGCGCGTCGTCGAGCCGCTTGAGCAGCACGACGCCCACGCCGTCGGTGCCGACCGTGCCGTCGGCGGACGCGTCGAAACTCCGGCACACGCCCTGCTTCGAAATCACGCCGCCCGGCGTGTACGGGGTGAGCTTCGACGGCACGTGCACCGACGCTGCGCCGGCGAGCGCCATGTCGCAGTCGTCGGCCAGGAGCCCCTGGATCGCGACGTGCAGCGCGACGAGCGACGACGCGCAGGCGGCCTGGACGGCGATCGACGGACCGCGCAGATTCAGCTTGTAGGCGACCCGCGCGGCCATGTACTCGGGTGCGTTGCCGAGCAGGATTTCCCAGTCGCCCACGGGTGGCAGGCGATGCAGCTGGGACCGCACGACCTGCGCATAACCCGTGTCCGCGCCGCTTGCGTAGACGCCGATCCGCCCGGCGTAGCGGTCAGGATCGTAGCCGCCGCCTTCCAGCGCCTCCACAGCGCATTCGAGAAACACGCGGTGCTGCGGGCTCAAGAGACGCGCTTCACGCTGCGACACGCGGAAATACTCGGCGTCGAACCACTCGGGCCGATCGAGCAGGCCGTGCGCGAGCACGTCGTCGCCGTCGCCCGGATAACGGGTGATCGTGTCCCGGCCCTGGATCAGGTTGTCCCAGAACGCCGCCACGCCGTCCGCGCCGGGAAAGCGGCACGACATCCCGATGATCGCGACGTGTTCGCGGGTGCGCTCAGCCGGCGTGGTCATGGGCGGGCTCCTGGGGAATCTGGTCGACGTGACGCGCGAGCGCGCGCACGGTCGGGTGCGAGAACATGTCCAGCAAGGCCACCGACTTGCCCAGACGGCGCGCGATATGCTCGCCCACCACCGACAGCAGGATCGAATGGCCGCCGAGGTCGAAGAAATTGTCCTGCGCGCGCACCTCGGGCACTTCGAGCACCTCGCGCCAGATCTCGGCGATCACGGTCTCGGTGCTCGGTGACGCCGGGTTGCCCGTTTCCGGGACGGGTGACGGCATGGCTGTGCCCATGCGGGATGAGTCTTGCCCCATACAGTTCTCCGGTTGATCCTGCTGCGCGACGCCGGCGGCCCGCTCACGCCGGCGGGATGTTGTAGTTGAGCCTGAATACGTTGCGCGGATCGCGCTCGCGCTTGAGCGCGCGCAACCGCGCGAAATCCGCCGCGTCGAACGCGCTGCCGACCAGTTCGACGCTGCTCTCGTGGCCATAGATGAAATTGAGCGAGCGGCCGAGCGCGCGCGGCCGCAGCGCGTCGTAAAACGGCTGGTGGCGCGCGGCCGCAGCCGGCGCGTCGGCCGCGCCGACGGGCGACAGCACCCGCGCGACATAGCGCGCGCCGCGATGCCCGACCGCGTTCGCGACCTGCGGTGCGCGTCCCGCCGCGCCGCCGAGATGGCGGATGTCCACCACGCACATCGGCCAACCGGGCGGCGCGGCGACCTCGGCCGCCGCCCGCAGGATCGCGTGATCGAGGTCGTCGATCAGCAGGTTGTTGCCGTAGTACGCATGCGGCATCGGTGGATCGTCGTAGATGCCGCCCGCTTCAAGAAACGAACGCTCGCGCACCGTGTCGATCAGGCGTGTGCCCAGCGCCCTGAACGGCGCCACCAGCTGCTCGCCGACGGCCGGCGGCGCGCCGCACGCGAAGCGGACATGCGCGACGAAGCGGCCGCGCAGGGGCGCGGCGAAGGCCGCCAGGTCCGGATAGGCGCACAACCCGACGGACGCGGTCATCTCCTCTGGCGCCGTGCGGGTCCAGTCGGCGAAGCACGCGAGCACGTCGTCGATGTACGCGGTATCGAAAACCATCCCGCCGCCGAACAGCGTCGCGCGCGGCACGAGCGCGACCTCCATGCGCGTGACGACGCCGAAATTGGCGCCCGCGCCGCACACCGCCCAGAACAGCTCGGGGTCGTCCGTCGCGCTGATCCGCCGCAGCTCGCCGTCCGCGGTCACGAGCTCGACCCATCTGACGTGATCGGCCGTATATCCGTACTGGCGCGCCAGGATGCCCATCCCGCCGCCCAGCGTGTAGCCGATCGCCCCCACGTCGGGCGCCGAGCCGCTGAGCGGCGCGAGTCCGTGCGGCACCGCCGCGGCGATCACCTGTTCCCAGCGCGCACCCGCGTCGATCTGCGCGGTCCGCGCGAGCGGATCGATGACCACACCGCTCATGCGCGCCGTGTTGATCAGCACGCCGCGTTCCGTAGTTCGCGGCCGGCCGTGTCCGGTCGCCTGCACCCCGACCGGCAGGTCGTCGCGCAGCGCCTGAAGGACGCCATCGCGCACTTGCGCCGCGTGCGTCGCGCAGGCGATCAGCGCCGGCCGGTAATGGAAGCCCGTCTGGAACCCGGCCATCGCTTCGACGAACGCCTTGCTGCCCGGCACGAGAAACGTGCTTGGGTTCCGCTCGTCCTGAAGCGCGCTTGCCGATTGCAGTGGTTCACTCATGTCGTCGCTCCGAGGTGCGCGGCGCGCGCGGCGTCAGCCGCGGATCACCGTCTTCGCCCGCATCAGGAAATCCGCCAGGTAGCCGTCGTGCGGCATGCCGGTGCCGGTCCAGTAGGTCGGGTGATCGCCGATATGGACATTGCTGATCGTGGGTTCCTCGACCAGCGCGTCGATCAGGCTCGCATCGTCTGTCAGCACGGTCAGCACCAGCGTGTCGCGCAGCGGCGCGAGGCCGTCTTCACGTGACCACGGTGCGATCCACACGCACGGGAACGGCAACTCCGTACCCATCGCCTCCGCGTTCGGATCGTCGAGCTGATGCACGGCCGGTCGCAGCACGGCGCTGCCGTCGCCGAGGTCGTGGAGCAGGTCCTTGCCGCCCAGCCACGCGTGCGCGCCGGCGGCTTTCGCCTCGACGTGCTTCGCGAGCGTACGCGCGGCGCCCAGCGGCTGTACCGGCAACGCCGCGTGCTCGTGCTCGGGCGGCAGGTTTGGCAGCGTCGACAGCCGTTCGGCGAGCGCGCGCGCGAGCGGCGTCGGGTCGCCCTCGACCAGCACGGCCGTCGCGTTCACGCAGCCGGTGCCGCCGTGGTGGCTGATCGAATCGACGATCAGGTCCAGGTGCGCGTGCCAGTCGACGTTCGCCGTGACGAGGATCTTCGAGCGCCCGGGCCGCAGCGACAGGACCTTCGGATCGTTGGCGTACTGACGGATGATCTCGTCGCTGCCGTAGGCCAGGTCCGCGCCGCGCAGCATCGCCTGCGCGGCGTCGTGCTCCGACGGCAGCAGCATCACCTGGTCGTTGCCGAAACCTGCCTCGCGCAGTGCGGCGACCAGCCGGAACGGCGTGAACGGTTCGCGCCGCGACGGCCGAATCGCCACGCGATAGCCGAACGCCAGCGCTTCCGGCCAGATCGTGTGCGTGCCCGGATGATTACCGGCGGCGTGCACCGACAGCACGTTGCCGCGCCGCGCCCAGACGCCGCGCCCCGTGCGCGTGAGCGGATGGCGCCAGTCGATCACGGCGCCCGCCGGGCGCGCATGCTCGATGCTCGCGAAGATCTGCGCGGTACGCTGCGCGAGCACCTGCGTTGCAGCCCGCACCACCGGCGCGGGAATGCCGCCCACCCGGCTCACGAGCCGCTCGTGCTCCGCGATCGACAAACCGCCCGGCGTTCCCGTCGCGAACAGCGCGCCGGCCTGCGCGATCGCACGCACCCGCGCGTCGACCGGCATCGGCGCGGCCTTGCGCAGGCTCGTCATCGCCCAGCCGACCATCACCGGCGGCACGATGCCCAGGTCGGCCACCACGTCGCCGGACACATCCTCGATCGCGAGGTGCTGCTGCGCGCCATACAGTCCGTCCGGCCCCATCGGCGACAGCATCGGCCGAACGGCGGTCAAGGTTTGGGTTGCGGTTTCCAGCATCAGTAAACCCCTTCGATCACGGCTTCGCTCTCGAAGCGCGCGACGGGCGCGATGTTTGCGACTGCGTCGCCGATCCGGCCGTGGCGCGGCGCGATACGGGTCGCGAGATCGCGCTCGAGATTGTTCGGCAGAAACATCGCCCGGCTGACATGGGTCGTCACCACACGTCCGCGTTCGCCATACGGCACCGGCTCGCGCGTGTCCGGATCGACGACCGCGAACGTCACGTAAGGCGCGCTGGTGTCGAACACGCAGGTATCCGAATCATCGTGATTCGCGCGCTCGCCGGCGACCCCGAGAATCATCGTGTTGCCGTAGTGCCCGTAGAGCTTGAGCGACGGGAAGATGCTGTGCTGATACAGCGCCCGCGTCTCCGGGTCGAGCTGCGTGCCGCCCCAGCGAATCGCCCGCACCTTGCGATTGACCAGCTCGATCAGCTCCTCCCGGCGCACGACCCGCTCCAGCAGCGGCGGCGTGATCGTCAGCACGCCGATGTCCTGCGTCTTGAGGATATCGGCCGCCTGATCGACGACGTGCTCCGCGTAGGCATCCGCCTCCGCGCCCTTGCCGGCCGCGATCAGCTTCTTGACCCAACGCGGATCGACGTCCAGCGTCAGCCCGCGCACGCCGTAGGTCGTCGCCGATTCCTGAAACAGCCGTCCGACGAAATGCGGCCCCGACGGCGTGAAGCCCAGCCAGTTGGTGCCGCGCGGAAACGCGTGCTCGGCCAGATTCGCGTTACTCCACGCGACCATGTAATCGAGCCACTCGCGCATGCACACCACGCGCTTCGGCTTGCCGGTCGTGCCGCCGCTCTCGAAGATGCCCGCCAGGTCCGGTCGGTCGCCATAGCCGCGCGGAATCAGGTCCTCGACGGGCGTCGTGCGCCATTCGCTCGCGACGTCGGGAAAGCGGCGCAGGTCCGCGAAGCCACGCACGTCGTGCAACGGATCGAAATCGAGGCTGCGCGCGCGCTTGAGCCAGAACGGCGTCCCGGTCCGTTCGCTGAAATGCCACTGCATCGCGGCGCGCACCAGCTCGTCGGGATCGGGCGAAAACGCCGTCGACAGCGCGAGTACGTCGTGTGCCATCAGCGTGTCTCCTTCGTGGCCGCTTCGGCCAGCCAGTGAAGCGTCCGGTTCTGTTCGACCAGCGCCTCGACGTCGAACGTCACGCGCGTGCTCGGCGGGTAGCCGATCAGCTCCAGCGCGCGATTCGGCGGCAGCGGCTGACGGATTGCGTCGGGCGAATCCCACAGCACCACCGCACCCCACAGGTTGTTCGCGGGATCCGAGATCCAGGCCTTCGAGCGCATGCCCTGGATCGCCTCCCACGGCGCAACACCTTCCTCCTTCAGGTATTCGCGCAGCGATTCGATGGTCTGACTCGATTGATCCAGGTTCCACCAGCTGATCGTCGCTTTCATTTGACAAGTATCCTTTTCAGGTTCGCGCTCAAGATGTCCACACCGCGCTGGGTCAGCAGCGACTCCGCATGGAACTGGATCGACGAGAAGTACCGGCCGCGCAGCCCATGCACCTCGCCCGACTCGACATCCCGGCAAACCGAGATCGGCGTGCCGTCCGCCAGCGCGAACACGTCGTGGTCGCACTTTGCCGAATAGGTGTTGTAGAAGCCGACCCGTTCGCGGTCGCCGAAATAGTCGATCTCGCGCTGCACACCCTGATTGGGGATCGCGCGCTGCGCGATCTCGAGTCCCAGCTCCAGGCACAGGATCTGGTGGCTCAGGCAGACCGCGAAAAACGGGATCTGCTTGCGCAGCAGATGACCGATCGTGCTGCGCATGTTCGCGATGCGCCGGTCCTGCGTGCTTCGCGGGTCGCCCGGCCCCGGCCCCATCACGACCAGGTCCCAGTCGCGCTCGAACGCGTCGCGCTCCTCGCAACCGCGGGTCGTCACGTCGAGACCGACGGCCGACAGCTGCTGGGACAGCATCGCGGTGAACGCATCCTCCGCATCGATCATCAACACCTGGCGGCCGCACAATTCCGGATCCGGGCGAATCCGCTCTTCGGCGCCGGCCAGCCAGAACCCGGAGATCCCTTCATTGCGCTGGTTCAGCGCCGCGCAGACGCGCGACTCCTCACCGAGCCGCTGCCGGCCGCCCTGGCCGAGCGCGGCCAGGAGTGCCATCGCCTTGGCGCGGGTCTCCGACGCCTCCGAGCGCGGATCGGAATGTCGGACGATCGTCGACCCGACGCCGATGCGTGCACGGCCGTGCGCGTCGATGTCGGCGGTGCGGATCTGGATCGCCGAGTCGATCGAGAAGCGCGCGTCGGCGTCCCGGCCGATCAGTGCCACGACGCCACCGTAGTAGCCCCGACCCGCGGGCTCGTGCTTCGCGATCACGCGGCAGGCGTTCTCGATCGGACTGCCGGTGACGGTCGGGGCGAACAGCGTGTGCAGCAGGATCTCGCGCGGATCGCTCGACGTATGCCCTTCGATGAAATACTCCGTGTGCGCGAGCCGCGACATTTCCTTCAGATACGGACCGATGACCCTGCCGCCCTGCGGGCAGAAGTGCGCCATCATCTTCAGTTCCTCGTCCACGACCATGTACAGCTCGTCCTTCTCCTTCGGGTCGGACAGGAACGCCATCACGCCGTCGAGCGTCGGGCCCGACGCCGGGTAACGGTAGGTGCCGCTGATCGGATTCATCGTGACGACGCCGCCGCGCAGGCTGATGTGCCGCTCGGGGCTCGCGCCGATGAAGGTGCGGTCGCCCGTGTGCACGATGAAGGTCCAATGCGCGCCGACCTCCTGCTCCACCAGCCGGCGAAACGCGGCCAGCGCCACCCGCGTCGAGTAGCCGCTCAGCTCGGTGACGAACGTGCGCCGGATCACGAAGTTCGAGCCCTCGCCGCGCCCGATCTCGTCGGCGATGACCTCGCGCACGATCGCCGCGTACGCGTCGTCGTCGATGTCGAATTCGCCGTGCCCGGGGACGACCGCCGCGTCCGGCAGGCGCTTGAGCGCCTCGACGACATCGACGTGCTCGCGCCGCCGGACCGTCATGGCTCGCAGGCGTTCGCCGTCGTCGCGGCACGCGAAGCGGCGCTCGCGCAGTTGGCAGTACGGTACGAGCAACAGCACCTCGTCCCCGGCGTCCCCGCCATCCGGCAGCGGGACCGACGCAAGGGTCTCGTACTGTTTCAGGTCGCCCGCCAGCACGTCGAGCGTCCCGCTGCAGTCGGGATCCGAACGCAGCAGCAACGCGAACGCGCCGTGGTTCGCATGGCCGGACACGATGTCGTCTAGCAGCGATGAGTTCACGCGATGACCTCCCCGGTGGTGAGCACGACCGCGCAGCAACTGGCCGCGTAACGAAGCGCCATCAGATGGCGGTCGAGCGAGAAATCCGCGATCGCGTCGGCAACCAGGAAGGTCTCGATGTCATTCGAATAGGATTCGATCACCGTCGTCAGCACGCCAATGTGCGCATAGACACCGCAGACGATCAGCTGGTCACGCCCCGCGTCGCGCATGCGCTGCAAGAGATTCGACTTGAAGAACGCGCTGTAGCGCCACTTGGTCAAAACCCAGTCGTCCGGCTCGGGCGTCAGGCCGTCCACGATGTTGCGATCCTCGGGCGCCACCTGCATGCCGGGGCCCCAGAAGTCGTTCAACAGGCCCCGCTGCTCCTGGGTCATCCCGCCTGGCTGCGCGGTATAGGCGATCGGCACGCCGGCCGCACGACAGTGGCGGAGAATGGCCGCCGCGTTGTCGACCAGCGCGGCGCCGGCGCCCGCCGACGGAATCCGGTGGACAAAGAAGCGCTGCAGGTCGTGCAGCAGCAGCACGGCGCGGCGCGGATCGATCCGCCATTGCGCGATATTGACCGGCAACTGCGACGCAACCGGCATCGCATACGATTCGATCACGGGAATCCCGGGCCGGCTTGCCTGCCCCGCGAGCGGCGCATCCGCCTTCGCGGCCGCGGCCTTGGGCCGCGCGGCGGCCAGCGCCTCCAGGTACTGCGCCAGCGCGTCGAGCCGGGCGCCGTCGGGCGCCGCGCGATCCGATGCGTCGCCCGCGTCGCGGCGTCCGTGCGTATCGACGCGCGCGCCGACGGGCCGCGCGCCCAACATCTGCTCGATACGCGCCTCGACCGCCTCGACCAGGCCCTCGGGCACGCGCCGGACGAACGCGTCGGAAGACGGTGCGATCACGATCACCGGCGCCGGGTCGTGCGCGGCGCGCGCGGAGGGATCGAGCAGCTTCGACAGCGCGTCCAGCCCGTTTTGTGCGCGCGCCTCCCATGTCGCCAGCGTGTCGCGGCCGCGCACCCCGGCCCGCGTGCCGTAGATGTTGCAGAATCCCGACTCGCGCAGCATCTGTTCCTCGACCAGCGCGATGTCGAAACCGTTCGCTTCCAGCGTCGCACAGATACGCTCCCGTGCCGGGGCCGCCTGCCCGTGCACCTCGACGACGATTTGCCGGACCTTCGCCCAGTCGTGCGCATCGATGCCGTCGAAAATCGCCTCCTCGCACTTTTCCGCGTCGATCTTGAGCAGGTCGATGTGGTCGATACCCAGCTCGCGAATCACGCTGGAAAGTGAACGCAGCTTGCAGTCGTAGGTCTGCTGCTCGAACCGGTGTTCGAGCAACGCATCGACATACCCGCTGACATCGCGGCCACGCAACCGATCATCGGCAGCGAGTTCGTTCGACACGATGGCCCTGAGCGCCGCGCGGTCCGCGTCGTCGGCATGGAATCCGGAGAACACCGACGATTGCGGATAGAACGTGAAGGTCGCGTCGCGGTCGGCCTCCGCCACGCCGGCCTCGATCGCGGTCGCGCCGGGCGCGTGACGTTCGAGATTGGCGCGCAGCGCGCGGAAAGTCACCGGAGACGGCTCGAACGCATAGATCCTCGCCCCCTCGCAATGCCGGCTGACGAACAGCGAGAACATGCCGATGTTGGCGCCGATGTCGAACACGACGTCGCCATCGTGCAGTTCGATGCCGTTCTTCAGGTAGGTCTGTTCGACAAAGATCTCGTTGTACAGGTAGCGGCTCTCGTACGCCTTCAGATGCGCGATCTCCATTCCGTTCGGCAATCTGTAGTACTCAAGGTCGCCGGCATCCGAAGTCGGCCGGGGCGCCTCGGCGCGCAGCGGCGCGACGTCGACCAGGTCCTCGACGCGCACCAGCACGAAGCGATGCGCGCGATCGCCCGCATCCTGTCCGTCGTGCTCCGCGCGAAGCGCATCGAACGCCGCGCCGAGCGGCGCGACGACGACCTCCCGGTGCGCGCCGGCGCGCGCGGCGTCGGCCAGGAGCCGGGTTTGCAGGAGGTCATGGTCGAAGTTCGAACAGATGACCCAGTGTTCTTTCTCGGCAATTGAGGCTGTCACGTCTGTCTCCGATTGCTGCGCCACGCGCTTGAATACCGCGGACAGGGTCCGCACGATTCATCGGGCATACGGGGGTACCGGGCGGCGTGGATGCGCCGCCCCGTAATTCGTCGATCCGCTCGGCGTGCTTGCGTGCGCGCCTGCTTCAAGTCGCGATCAATCGTGTGTTCGATCCGATCGCGCTCCGCGTTATGCGGATCGCATGTGGGTGAGCCAACAACGACTTCATCATTGCATGACGACCTCGTCGCGTGCGCAGCGCCGCGCCGACCACACTATGAATTTCGATAGGGGGTGGTCATGCACGGCCGCGTACGCGCACATTTCGACGCGTCGTCACATGCATGACATCCGCTTGATTCATCGCGTCGCTCCATCGCGATGCGTGTCTTGTTTCTCCTGTAGCCATTGATAGGTAGACGCGAATGCGAGACGCCCCCGTATGCACGAATGGCTGGCACAGTGCGGAACTGCCATTCCGGAACCGATGCTCGTACAGCCCGTCAGGTGTGCGTATCTTTAGGTAAATCGTCGAGGAGCGCAGCATGGATATGTGGTCGCCTGAGAGAAAGAGCGCAATTCGTCTTCCCGCCCCCGCCGAGATAGCCGCCGCGCTTCCCGACTTGTCGCGCGCGCGCGCCGTGGTCGAACGTGGGCGCAGGGCCATCGAGGCCATACTCGACGGACGCGACACGCGCCTTGTCGTCGTGGTCGGGCCTTGCTCCATTCACGACCCGCGCGCCGCGCTGGAGTACGCGGCGCATCTCGCGCAGGCACGCACGCGTTTCTGCAACCATCTGGAAATCGTGATGCGCGCCTACTTCGAGAAGCCGCGCACGACCGTCGGCTGGAAAGGCTTGATCAACGATCCGCATCTCGACGGCAGTTGCCGGATAGAGATCGGCCTCACGGTCGCGCGCGCGCTGCTGAACGAAATAAATCTGCTGGGCGTGCCGACGGCGACCGAATTCCTGGACCCGTTTACGCCGGTCTATCTGTCCGATCTGGTTGCGTGGGCAGCCATCGGCGCGCGCACCACCGAGTCGCAGACGCACCGGGAGCTTGCGTCGGGCCTGCCCATGCCGGTCGGCTTCAAGAACGGCACGGACGGGAACGTCCAGATCGCCGTGGATGCAATCATCGCCGCGGCGCGCGCGCATCACTTCATGTCGATCGATGCGCACGGCGCGGTCAGTACCGTCTCGTCGCGCGGCAATCCGTACGGACACGTGGTGCTGCGAGGCGGAAAACAACCCAACTTCGATACCGCGAACATCCGCGAGGTGCACGCGCTGCTGTCGAGCGCCAACGTGAAACCGCGTCTGTTCGTCGATGCGAGCCATGGGA
Organism: Burkholderia sp. D-99; assembly: GCF_011605345.1. GTDB lineage: Bacteria > Pseudomonadota > Gammaproteobacteria > Burkholderiales > Burkholderiaceae > Burkholderia. The sequence continues at coordinate 92,784 of NZ_JAAOXM010000005.1, read as the reverse complement.
ACAGCCGGCGCCAGTACCGCAATCAGATCCCGGTCTGCGAGGACATCGCCATGCAGATCGCGTCCGGCAGTCGGCATATCGCAGGCGTGATGATCGAATCGCACCTTGTCGAAGGTCGTCAGGATCCCGGCAACGGCAAGGCGCTTGAATACGGCAAGAGCATCACGGATGCGTGCCTGTCATGGCCGGACACCGAACGCGTGCTGGAGCAGCTGGCCGGCGCAGTCGGCACGCGCCGGCCGGCGCACGCAATCCGGGACGACAGCCTGCACGCGGGCCGCCAGTCGAGCGGCGAGATCAGCGTGTGACGAACGCGCCACGCTGACGGCCGCGCGGTCGGATACGCGGGCGTCACGCGCACCGGTCGGGCGCCGGTTACCCGTCGCGCCCGCACTGTGGTGCCCGCGCATCGCTCATCCAATCAGGCCCAGACGCCTCGCGTGATCCGTCGCCTGAATCTTCGTCGACACGCCCAGTTTGCGCTTCGCGTTCTGCAAGTGGAACTGCACGGTGGCACCCGTCACGCCCAGGATCGCGGACAGCTCGATCACGGTCTTGCCGGCCGCGCTCCACTTCAGTACCTCGATCTCGCGCGGCGACAGTTGCGTCCTGTTGCGGGTCGCGTCCGAGTTGTCGATCAGATCCTGCATCTTCGAGATGAAGAACTCGGTCAGCAGCAAAAGATAAGGCTGCAGTTCCGCGGCCTCGGCCATCGTGACCGGCTCGCCGTTGCGGGCGAGCGACAGCATCATGAAGATGCCCCCCCTCGCCCACCCGGGTTGTGACAGCCCCGCCTTCAACCCGAACTGCTGCGCTTCGGCCCAGAGGTGAGGCGTCTTGCGAAACATTGCGTCGCCCCATATGACCAGGCTGCGACTGCGCGCGCCGATCCGGATGGTCGGATCGATCGCCGCGTAATTCCTCTGCACGTAGCGATCGAGCCACGCCTGCGGATAATTGGAGACGATTCTCACTTCATCCTGCGACGTGACGATCATCCCTTTCGCGCCGCCGGCTACGTAGTCGAATCCCAGGTGATTCCCGAAACGGATCATCTGATGCAGCAGATTTTTCTCCGTTACGACCTGACCAAAGCCGGCGAACACATCGCGCCACCACATCGTTAGATCGATATTCATTTCTCAGCGCTCCAAACTTTCGATATCGACCCCCGCCCCTTCGGTTGCGGCTAACGAAAGTTTGTTGTGAATGGGTATCGGCGCGCGAACCGTTCGTCATCGTGGACGAAGCTGGCATCGTCGCGGTGAGAAACACGTGAAGCAAGCTGTCGCCGAGCGGCCGTTTCAGGAAAACGGCACCGTCGCCGCGCGGCGCACGTCACGGCATCAGGTCGTCTCCACCCGGCAGCACGCGGCGTGCGCCTGAACGGGACACTCTCGGTCGGGTGGCTTCGCGCTCGGGTCGCGCATCTCATGCGGATCGGCAGGACTCGGTTTCATCATCGCCAGATGTCAGATCAAGGTTGAGGAAAGACTCGATGGAGCAACCCGCCCGCAAGAGCCAGCCAGTGGCTGATCCTCACTCGCGACGGTCAGCGCACACGAACAATCGGCAACGCGTGCGGAGCATGCGGAAACGCGTCCTGATGTGGGATCGGGCCGGTCGAATGGTGCTGCGCTTTATGTGATGCGCATGAATCGCGCGCATCCTCGCACCGATTCGATGAATGGAGATTCGATAAATGGGGGCGTGATTCGGAATCGATTATTTCCTGTCCTGATTCCCAGAATCCGGGCATCCGTTGCGAATCCGCCAAAGCCCGAATTCTTTCATATATATAACAAGATGCCTGCCACCTCCGCGTGAAGCCCAGCGAATCAACCTCATCAAACCAGACTATCCCTCGTTACCAACACCAGAATTGATTAAATAGAATCAATCACATCCATCGTGCAGCACACCGACCACCCCGTTGACGAGGTAATTCAGTCGCTCACGCGACGATCAGGCCGGAAATTCGACAGTCCGACGTAAGTTCACTAATTTTTCGGGAAAGAAGCAGTTTTTATATCGGGTCGGAACTTCTGCCCGTTATTTACTTATCTGTTTTTCAAATAAAAGAGCGGCTTGCTTCAGATCAAGCCGGATAATACGTTTCTTTAGGTTGCAAAAAAATGAAATAGAGTAATCAGTCGAATTGTCCGCATCATTCTCGCGGTATTACCCAGATCGAACCAACATCCTCGATTGAACACGCGATTGTCAGATATCGGCGCTTCCATTGCGCACAGGGCCGACGGAGATTCGACTGTTCCGAAAAACGGCATGGCGCGCGCGGGTGGCCCTCGCTAGGACGCGATGCGGCCAGCCGGATTCGGTGACGCCGGCATCGAATCACCGAAGGACCGGCGAGCGGGGTGAGCTGTCCCTGCCGATGACGCAACGACGAAATCGGATAGATGAATCGTGATCGCCGCGTTCGACTTCGTTCGTTCCTTTGAAATCCTCTACATCAGTGCCTTGAAGTCAAGATCGATCAAGCGCGTCAGGACGCGTTTCGCCGACGCGCGTTTCACACGCAAGCATGACCCATACCGATGACACGATGGAACGCGGAAGCCGCGCGGCAGGAATCAGTTCACCGAACGCGCAGATATCATGGTCCGCCAGCGTCCGCTTACGTTCGTTGACACGAACCGGATCGAAATCACGGGAAACGACATCCTCTTTCGCAGGGGCGAGCACATCGCAATCGATCAGCAAGCGCTTCCACGGCCGGTTACGTTCGCCCCACCGAGTCATTTGCTGGATCGTTACCAACATCTCGATCGCTTGCCGGTTGTGACCCACGTCTGAAATCGCGGTAAGCAGCGGCGGAACGTTCGATGCAAACACGCCTGCGATCCTGTGTGTCCGGAGGGTCGGCATCACATTTGTTTATCGCAGTCCGAAGTAACCTACAGCTATCGTTCGCCCCTTCTTGCCGCGCTTTGTGTTGACGATCGCGAACCACGCATCGAATGCGCGTACCGGCAGCCCGCCCCTAGACAACCGCGATTCTTCCCGTTGCCGGTCATGGAAGTCGGAGACCATGGGAAACGTCGTCGCCATGATACGGACGGCCCGCATGGTCTCCTCCCTGCCCCCTCTTCGTTCAATTGCCGGGCGCCAGGTCGTTGGCAAACCGGTTCGTATAACCAAGCGTACCGACACCGCCGATGGAGTTGCACGTCGACGACGCGGCGCCGGGCGGACAATCGACGTCACGATCGAACGACCAGAAGTGGACACCCACGAGACCATTCTGTTTCACGAACTGCGCAACGGTGTCCGCATCCGCCGGCGTAAAGGTTTCGCCGCTCACATCGTTGCCGCCGATCATCGGCGTCAGCTCGATCTGGTTGTACGGCACACCCCAGTGATCGTGCAGGTTCATCGCCGCCTGGATCGCCGACTGTCCCATCTGGCAGGTGCCGTTCGCGACCACGCAGTTCCCCGCCCCCGCCGACCCGTAGTCCATCGTCATCAGGTCGATGGTGTAGTTCTTCAGCCCATACGTCTGGATCGCCTGCATGACCCAGTCGCCATACACGTTGAAGCTGTCGGGGGCGCTGGCGCCCCAGGAGCTGGCCGTGGTCGCGCCCTGCTGGGAAGGGGCCAGTGTCGCGAGCGTAAAGCTGAAGCGCAGGCCGGGATAATTCTGCTGGGCGACTGCCACGCGCTGGACGAGATCGTTGATCACCTGTTGTGTCTGTCCGCCCTCGATATCGAAATCGATCCCGATGAGGTTGCTCGATGCATAACGATTGATGAAAGCTGCCATGCCCGCATCCGTCCCGCACGTGAACATGCCGGCCGCACCGCCGGTGGAAATCACGTAATTCACGTTGGCCGCGGTGAAAAGCGGCACATTGGCGGCCGCCATCGCGCCGCCGTCGACGCCCGCCCAGTTCTCGCTGCCGCATTCACCGGTCGCAAACGCGAGCGTCATCGTACGGACACTGGCTGGCAGCACCGACAGCACCGGGCTCAACTGACCGGTGACGTTCGACGAGATGACGTTCGTGTTCCAGTTCATCGAAATCGTCGCGTCCTTGTACGGGCTATAAACGAATGCCGGCGCCGTGCCGGTACCCGTCCCGGCTGCCGCGGCAGCGCCCGTGCCGAAAGAAGACCATGCCAACAAAAGCGCCAGCGCGCCCCTCAAGGTCGACCGCTTCATGATTCCGGATTGGTTGCTCTTCATTTTCATGCCCTCATCGTGTTTTACGCATTACCGGCACCTGTCTTTCACGCCATACATGCCGGGGAACATTTCAGGAAGACGCGCTCCGCCCACACGGACGTAACGGAAACCCGCCACGTCACATGGGCGGCAAGCGTCTGCACCATTGCTACGGACTACCGAATCAACATCGTGATCAGATCGGCCTTGGGGCTCCCCCACCCGGTGACCAGGTCATAGCCTTTCACCGCCGAGTAACTGCCTGCGGCACCACTCGCAACATCGTGGAAGGTGGCCGCATAGGCGGGCGTCAGCGCGCCGTTGACCTGGTTCTGCGCGTAAATCAACGGATTGAAGTACCCGACGGGCGCCTTCCCGGACGCGGCGGCCTGCTGGTTCGCCAGCGCGACGAAGCCTGCCCACATCGGCGCGGCGAAGCTGGTTCCGCCGTACTCGTTCGCGGTGCAGCCGGCCTGGTTGGCACACACGTAGAAGGTAAAGTCGGCGTTGGCGGAGACGTCCGGTCCGTTGCGATAGGCCGTGGAGCCACGGTTGCTGGAATTGACCACACCGCGGATCTTTTGCCAGGACGGAATTGCGATCTGCGCGGGAGAAACACCGCCGCCGCTGTCGCTCCACGCCGTCTCGGCCTTCCACGCGCCTGCCGCCGAGCCCGTCGTCAGACTGGTCCCGCCGACGGAAATGACGTAGGCGCTGTCCGCGGGCCATGCCGCATTGCTGGTCGACCAGGTCGCGCTGTCGCCGGACGCCGCAAAGAACGATTGCCCCTGGGCAGCCATTTTTTCGAAGTACGGATCCAGCGTGGACGGATCGGCCGGCGTCCAGCCCCACGAGCAGCCGATCGCCGTCGGCAACGGATTGCGGGTCGTCATCGCGGCGAGGATGGCCGTGTCGGCGGAACCGACGAACATCGTCAGGCTCGCGAGCCCGGGCGCCATGGCGATGGCCTGGGTCATGTCGAGCGTCTGCTCGCCGTCATCGCATCCGCTTGGGTCGCAGGACGTAGCGGTCCCGTCGGTCGAGACGAGCGTGATCGGAACATGGTTGGTTTGCCCGACGTTGCTGAAATAGGTGTCGAGGTCGGCCAGCTCCGTGCCCGCGTATTCAAGCAAGCCCAGGTGTTGCCCGGCGCCCGTCAGGCTGGCGCCGCCATAGTAGGCCGCGCGCATGTCGCTTCCGAGGAACGACGCGGACGGCCCCGACCCGGTCGTGGCTCGAGGCGCGATGGCGTCGGGGCGGATGGCGCCCGCTTTCGCATAGTCAGTCTTCCTGACGAACAACGGATGCGGAATCGAATAGTTGTCGAGCCCCGACACGTGCCAAAGCGGAACCCCCATCGAGGTGGTCGGTTCACGATCGGGGCCGAAGAAGAGCCGGCCCTCCGTCGGATGCCGGTAGTAACGCAGCTTCAGGTTGAACGCGGCTTCGATCGCCGATACGGGCCCGCTCACCTGGATATCCATGCCGTCGCGACTGCCGCCCTTCAACGTCAGGCCGTGATCGACGAGATATTGCACGGTCGACGCGTAGTCCGCCCGGGTCGGACCGAATCGCGCGGTGAATTCGGCCGGCGTCAGGTAATGACGGAAGTTCGGACTGCCCGGGCTGGTGACATCCGCGACGAATGCGTCCAGGCCTGCCCGGTCCCGCAGCGGAAGCACCACGTCGAGCAGCATCTGCCGGTCCGCCGGAACGGCGCTCGCGGGCGCCGCCAGCGCGACGCCGGTTTCCGCCCGGACGTGGCGGGTCAGTACCTCTGCTGCATGGGCCGGCACCGTCGCGCCAAGCAGGGAGAGCAACGCGAATGAAAGCGATACGACATGTGGCATACGGCCGGTTTCATTTCTCGAACGCCGCCTCTCCGTCATTCCGATCTGGTTCATGATTTCCCCTTTCGATTGACAAAGCTCCGCCCAGGTCGAATTCAAAAGAAATCAACCTTACAAATTGTCATTTGAAGACAAATTTCGATATTGATTCTGTTTTTATATCTACGACGGAAAACGCTACGACTTCGGTCAATGCTGATGAAGCATGTCGCACGCCACTTTCGCGCAACACCGGAAGTCCGTCACAACACGATGCAAGTGGTATCGTGACGTCGTCACGCAGGCCCGAGATAGCGGGCCTGCCGCGCGGCGGCGGATACCGATATTTCGGCGGTCAATGTAGTAAAGCTTCAGTCCGACGCCCGCACTTCGATTTGTTATACTACATAATCATCAGGCATCAACCCTGGAATCGATTATTTCCGCCAATATCGAAACCCGAAAATATTCACGCGATCGCATTGCCATATTGCAATTGTCGCCATTCGACAAATTAACCGGATATCTCGCAGCCATTTGGCTGATTGTTCAAATCAACGAAATTCAGACGATGCGATCGGGCTTCATCGTATTGGCGACCGACCCGCGATGACGTCAGGTTGCCGTCCTTGATTCATCCACCGAACCCGGAGGCCGAACATGACTGTCGATCTCACCACCCAAGCGTCGACCCGCACCGCCCAACTGGTCACCCGGGTGTACGCGAGGCTCCTGCTGGTCGGCTTCGCGCTGGTGCCTGCCTATCTGATCGCCTACCTGTACTTCTTCCAGGACCCGTCGCTGAAATTCGAGAATCACGCCTTTCACGAACTGGCGATCGCGGCCGCCACGCTCGAAGGCGTGTTCGTCACGTATGTCTGCTGGCGCTGCCATCGCCTGTCGGGTGAGCCGTTGCTACGCTGGCTTACGCTGGGCTTTCTGGGCTTTTCGCTCGTCTATGCGTTGCATGGCTTGTTCACCGGCATGGCGCATCACAATATCTGGCTGTTCCTGCTGTACGGACCGGCATCGCGCCTGACCATGTCGATCCTGATCCTGGTCGGGCAGCTCACCTATAGTCACAAGGCCGACAGCGCCACAACCCGCGCCGATCCCCGCACCTGGTTACCCTGGCTCGCCGTGTTCGGACTCGTCGACGTCGCGGTCGCCGTGATCGCCTTCTCGCCGGTGGCCGGCCACCTGTGGGTGCGCCTGTCGATGGAAGGCGGCGCACTGCTGCTCTCGAGCGTGAACGTCGTTGCACTGGTCATACGCCGCATCCGCTCGCCGCTGATGACGATCTACGGCATTTCGGTCACGTCGTTCGCGCTCTCCTCGCTCGCCTTCATCCTCGGGCGGCCGTGGAATCACATGTGGTGGCTCGCGCATGCGATTTTCGCAGCCGGCTTCTTCCTGCTCAGTTTCGGCGTGGTGCAGGCCTTTCAGACGACCCGTTCGTTTTCGAAGATCTACAGCCAGGCAGAACTGTTTGCCCGGTTGAGGGACGCGATGGCCAGGACGGAGCGCGCGCTGCAGGCGCTTCAACAGACCAACGAAAAACTCGAGCACCTGGCGGCCACGGACCCGCTCACGGGCGCGGCCAACCGGCGGCAATTCATCGAAAGCGTGGAAGCGGAAATCAACCGGGCAAAGCGCAATGGCGCGCCGTTCTCGTTGCTCGCGCTCGATCTCGACCACTTCAAGGCGATCAACGACAGTTACGGGCATCAGGCGGGCGATCAGGTGTTGCAACGCTTCGTCGACAAATGCGCCGATGCGATCCGGCCGTACGATGGCGTTGCGCGGGTGGGCGGCGAGGAATTCATGGTGCTGCTGCCGCAAGCCGCGCTGGACACCGCCCGGTCGATCGGCGAGCGCATCCGCGCGGCGATCTCCGGCGCGCCGTTCGAAGCAGGCGTCGGCGAACCGATCAAGGTCACCGTGAGTGTCGGCGCCTCCGAATTCGGCCGGGACGGCGAGACGATCGACGCGATCCTGCGCAAGGCGGACGAACGCCTGTACCGCGCGAAGCATCAAGGTCGCAACCAGGTGGTCGCCGGGTAAGCCGGTTGCCGTGTCAGCGCCGTCCACCGCGTCCGTGATACGCGTTCTTCAATTCATGACGCCCCGGGCATCGCCGGGCGCGTCATGTCGCGGCCGTATCAGAACGGGCTGCGTGTCGTATCGCCATTGGTGAACACCGCGTCGACGACCTGATAGAACGCCATCGCCGTATCCGCGACCTCCCAGACCGCAAGGATGACGTGGTAGCCGCTACGCATCGGCAGCCGGCATGAGTGAATGGTCGGCTGCTGTGGCACCAGGTTTGCGTTCGGGTCCCAGTATGGCTGGCCGGGATTCTGGATCGTGCAGAACGGCGTGGGCTCGAACTGCGCGCGCGTCAGCTTTTCCGACGGGTTCCAGTCGGCGCGTGTAATGAAGTAGTTCCAGCGACGCGTCTTGTGCACGGCGCTGAATTCCCATTTGAAATTCTGCACCGCGCCCGGTCGTAGCGGGATCTTCTGCCAGCGGCCCGGCGACTGCTCGTTCAGCACGGGCAGCGGGCCATTCGTGCTGGCGCCGGCGATTTCGCCGTCCTTCGGTGGTGCGGCATTCTTCGCGTCGTCCGGCGCGAACGAATCCGACAGGCCGCTTTGCGTCGCGGGGAAGAACTTGCCGTTCTCCATCGCGTTCGCGTGCCAGGCGTCGACAGGGCAGTTCGGATTCTGGCCTTGCGTGCACAGCACGATGCGCGAAGGCGGTTCGGTCAAACGGCCGTGCGCGTGAGCACCGGCCGCCGCGACCAGCAGCGCCACGCCGGCCAGCGAGCGTGGCATGACGGAAGCAACGTACCTGCGGATGATCTTGTTCATGAGCCCTCATGGCATTGATGTCGAAACGGATATGCGCACATCGAGCCTGTCGCAAGATCCCGGGCAGGGATTCCTGGCGACGCGTCGTCGCGCACGCTGATCGGCAAAAGCGGCGGTCGGATGAAACCTCGGCAAGCGATGATCGATCGCCATGCTTCCTGACAAATCACTTTCACCGATTCGAACCTTATCCGCGAAAATCGAAAAAATAAACTTCCCTCATGAGTAATTTTTTGATTCGCGACATCGAAACATCCATTTTCAGGATGCTTTGTTCGTCAGCCCTGATGCAACGCGGATTTTGGTGTTTGACGATCGTGAATGATCGATCTCGATATTTCGCGTTTGGAGGGCGCCGGCATGATCGTCTTCATTGTTCAATAATTTTGTTGGTTTAATTGAATTGAACTCGCGAACAATCGTAGACCAAATCAAGATTGCCACCGATTGCGCAGTAAAGATGTCACGTCGCCAGCCGTCGTCGAGCGAGAGATGCGAAAACCGGCGAATTCAAGAGGTTGTGCGCCGCGCATCCGAGTTAGAGTTGCCACCGGGCGGGCGCCGCGAAGATCGGTGCCGACTCTCCCGTAGCGCGGCTTCAGCTCCACCAGTCGTGGTCACACGATGTGCGGGATCCGCACTCGATAGCGGCTAATCACGCGCAGCGCAGCCTTGTGCTCATTTCCCACGGCATCGGAACGCTGAACGGATACCGTGTCACAACACGGCCCAACCAATCTCCAAATGCTTCCTCGCAGGCCCCCCTTGATTTCGATGCAATTCGATATCCGGGAATCGTCAATTTCGGGTTGAAAATCGCACCCGATCACCTATGCTGAATTTCGCGTGAAATGCGATGCGCCGGACATGGCGAAGCAAAATATTCCCGCAATTGACGCGCCTTTTATTCACTATTTTTAACCCATATCTGGAGAGAACATTATGACTGCAGCGTCGCGCGTTCTGACTTCCCGGGGTGCGGAAATTGAAGTGAGCGTCCTTCGCGAACAAGGCGCCTTTCACGTTACCGCCGTTGCGTGCGGTCATTTCGCGGCGCTCGACCGGCTGTCGCTACCGGTCAGCCAGATGCAGCTGCGCGGCTACGGCAGGAGTGTCGCGCAGGACCGGCAGGCCACGCCGGCGCTGAGCGACTACGTCGCCGATCTCGACACGGTCACGGCCGCCGGAGCGAACGGGAAAACCGTGCTGTTCGGCTACTCCCATGGCGGTTATTTCACGACGGCGTATGCGCTGGCGCATCCCGACCGGATCGGTGCGTTGATTCTGGTCGAGCCGGCGCTCTACACGCCGAAGGAAGACCTGCTCGAGCGTGCGCGGAAGGCCGCCGCGGGGGACAAGGCGGGCGCGGTCGAGCGCGTGCTCCGATACGTCGATCCGACCGTCGGACTGGTGCAGGAGCGTGCGACGCAGGTCGTTCAATCGATCGTCACCAACATCAACAGCGACAACCTGCTGGCCCACGAATTCACGATTCGCGCGGAGAACCCGATCTCCGACGACAACCTCGCCCAACTGCGGGTTCCGGTCCTGCTGATCGGCGGGACCGACAGCCATGTGAACTTCATGGTCAAGCGCGCGGCGCAGGCGATTCCTTTCGCATCGGTGCTCTGGGTGCAGGGCGCAACCCACCTCGACCTGCAGGGCGACAAGCATGCCGACGCGATCTCGGGCGCCGTGGAAGCCTTCCTGAAAAGCGTCGGGTAAGCGGCGACGACCCGCTCCGTGCGACCGGCCGGTCCGCACCGGTCGCGCGCGGGCGGCTTAGCGCAGCGCGCCGAGCACGACGCCGACGATCCGGTCGACGCACGCGTCGAGCGATTCATTGCCGGTGTCGACGCGCACTTCCGGATGCGGCGGCGGCTCGTACGGCGACGAGATTCCCGTAAAGTCCGTGATCAATCCCGCACGCGCCTTTCGGTACAGGCCCTTGACGTCTCGCTGTTCGCAGACCTGAAGGTCGCAGTCGCAGTGGACCTCGATGAAATCGCCCGGTGCGAACAGCGCGCGCACGGTCTCGCGATCCCCCTGGAACGGCGAAATGAATGCGGACAGGACGATCACGCCGGCATCGACGAACAGCCGGGCGACTTCGCCCGCGCGCCGGATGTTTTCCGTGCGGTCCTCGGCCGAAAAGCCCAGGTCGCTGCACAGGCCATGCCGGAGACTGTCGCCGTCCAGTACGTAGGTTCGCTTGCCGGCAAGGTGCAAGCGCTGCTCGACCGCCACCGCCAGCGTCGACTTGCCCGCGCCCGACAAGCCGGTCAGCCAGATGGCGAGCGCCCGGTGCGCCTGCTGTCGTTCGCGGTAGCGACGGTCGATCGATGGCGTTTGCGATCCGGTTTCACCAGCAGAATGCAGCATTCTCATCAATTGAAATCTCCCCAAAGTGTGTCAAGCGAGATAGCGGGCACGCGATGTCCCGTGCGAAGTCAGCGAGCGACAGCGGTGGCGCTGTCGGCGGGCGCAGCCGACCAGCCGCCCCCGGTCGCCCGGATCACGTCCACGGCCGCGAGCAGGCGCCGGGTCTGAGTCTGCGCGGCGGCGCGGTCCGCGGCGAGCTGGCTGCGCTGCGCGTCGACGACGTCGAGGTAGGTGGCGATGCCGCGCTCGTAGCGGGTCAGCGCCACCTGGTAGGCGCGCGAGGCCGACTCCTGCGCGGCTTTGCGCGCGTCGGCCTGCAACGCGTGCTGCTCGACGTCGGACAGCGCATCCTCCGTTTCGCGCAGCGCCTCGAGCAGCTTGTTCTGGTGATCGGCGAGCGCTTCCTCGTAGCGCGCCTTCGCCGCCGCGAGGTTCGCGCGATTGCGCCCGCCGTCGAACAGCGGCAGCGTCAGCGCGAGCGGCCCGAGGTTGAACTGGGTGGAATCGCCGTTCGTCAGTTCCCGCAGGTTGCGCGACGCGTAGCCGAAATCGCCGGTCAGTTGCACGCCTGGATAGAACGCGGCCTCCGCCACGCCGATCTGGGCATTCGCGGCGCGCAGGTTCGCGACGCTCGCGCTCAGGTCCGGCCGATGTCCGAGGAGTTGCGCCGGCAGGCCGACCGGGATGCGCGGCGGCGCCGGCAGCGGCGCATTCGCGCTCGCGTCGAGCGGCCGCGACGGCGCTTCGCCGACGAGCACCGCCAGCGCATGCTCGAGCGCATCTCGCTGGCGAACCACCTCGTGCAGTTCCGCCTCGGCATTCGCCTCCTCCACGCGCGCGCGCGACAGGTCGAGCTCGTTGGCGAAGCCGGTGCGAAAGCGCGCCGCCACCAGCTCGCGCGTTTCCCTGCGCGTCGCGAGCGCGCTTTCGAGGATGCGTTGCTCGGTTCCTACGCCGCGCCACTGCCAGTAGACGCGGCCGACCTGAGTGGACAGCAGCAGCGCGACGCCGGCGTAGTCGGATTGCGCGGCGCGGAACTGCGCATCGGCCGTTTCGACGACGCGCCTGACCCGGCCCCACAGATCGATCTCGTAGGTCATCGACAGGCCCGCGGCGACGTTGTTGCCGAGGATCAGCTGGCGGCCGAATACGATCGCCTGCTGCGTGTTGAGGGAACTGCGCATGCGCTGCGCGGACGCATTCGCGTTGATCGCCGGCAACTGCTGGGCGCGGGCGACGCCCAGCAGCGCCTGGGCCCGCAGCAGCCGTTCGGCGCCGGCTTTCAGGTTCGGGCTGTTGCGAAACGCGCGTGCCTCGAGCGCGTTCAGCGCGGGGTCGCCGAACACGGTCCACCACTCGTCGGGCAGCGGCACGGACGTCGCCTCGGACGCCGCATGCCGGTAACGCGCCGGGGTGGTGTCGGCGGGTGCGACGAAGTCCGGGCCGACCGTCATGCAACCGGACAGCAGGACGAGCATGGCGGGCCACGCCAGGGAAGTGAGTTGTCTCGACATGAAAATGACTTGGCAAGCGTTGGAGGCACCGGAAGCGCACGCAGCGGCGGGCCGCTGCCGTGCCTGCCGGGGCCTGTTGTTGGCGGAACAGGCCCTAGCGGGACGTGCCGGATCGGGACGGCGTCTTGTGTGCGTCGGCGAACCAGACGATGCCGATGCAGGCGAACAGCAGCAGGCCCATGATCAGGAAGCAGTCGTTGAACGCCATCACGTAGGCATCGCGGCGCACCCCCGCATCGATCAGGCGCGTCACGCGCTCGTCGGCCAGCGGCCACGGATCGTCGCCGCGCGCCAGCAACGTGCGCGTGAGCTGCCCGATGCGGAGCAGCGTTTCGGGCTGCGCGGGCGAGATCCACTCGACCAGCCGCGACGAGTGGAAGTGTTCCCGCCAGGTCAGCAGCGTCGACAGCACCGCGATGCCGACGGAGGCGCCGAGATTGCGCGTCATGCTGAAGAGCGCCGACGCCGACGCGGTTTCCGTCGGCGCCACGCTCTTCATCGCGAAGTTCGCGATGATCAGCATGATGAAGGGCTGGCCCAGCGCGCGAACGATCTGCGACATCATCAACTGGTCGTATCCCGTGGTGGCGTCCATGGTCGTGTTCATCAGGCAGGACACGCCGAACAGCAGGAAGCCGAACGCGCACAAGAGGCGGTTGTCGACGCGGCTCGCGAGCGCGGTGACGATCGGCATCACGAGCAGTTGCGGCAGACCGGCCCACATGATCACCTCGCCGATCTGCATCGGCGTGTAGCCGGCGATCCGGCTGAGAAACATCGGGATCAGGAACGACGAGCCATACAGCGCGACGCCAGACACGGCCGACAGGATCGCGGCGACCAGGAAATTGCGCCGGCCGTAGAGGCCGAGATCGACGAACGGTTCGCGACGGAAGTGGTCGTTCACGATCCACGCCAGCACCCCGGCGAAGGCCAGCGCCGCGCAACCGATGATCAGCGGCGAGTCGAACCAGTCCTTGAGGTTGCCTTCCTCGAGGAACACCGTCAGCGCGCCGAGGCCGACGGCCATGCAGCCGATGCCGGTCCAGTCGGCGTGCCGGAGCAGCCCGGGCCGCGTCTCGCCCGGTTCGAGCCCGTAGACGATGCCGGCGACGAGCAGCAGGCCGGGAAGCCAGTTGACGTAGAAGATCGACTGCCACCCGTAGCTTTCGCTCAGGTACGCGCCGAACGTGATGCCGAGCACCGGCGCGAGCGTGCCGGTCAGCCCGAACATGCCCATGCCGGCGGCGCGGCGCGTCGGCGGCAGCCGCGTCATCAGGAGCGTCATGGCCATCGGAATCATGCCGCCGCCCGTGAACCCCTGAAGCGTGCGCAGCACGATCATGCTCTCCAGGTTCCAGGCGAGGCCGCACAGGCTGGACGTCACCAGGAACGCGACGGCCGTGCCGATCAGGTAGTTGCGCACGCCGAACACGCGGCCGAGCAGGCCGGTGAGCGGGATCACGATGATCTCGGCCACGAGATACGACGTCGAGATCCACGAGCCCTCTTCCGGGGTCGCGGACAACGCGCCGAGGATGTCCTTGAGCGACGCGTTGGTGATCTGGATGTCGAGAATCGCGATGAACGCGCCCATCATGCTCGCCAGGACCGCGATCCAGGTTCGCGCGTCGACATGCTCCGGCGATGCTTGCGTGCCGCGCACGCCTGTGGAAACCGTGTTCATGGCCGTCCGTGTCAGCGTGCGTCGGCGAGCCGTACCGGCCCGGACTGATCGACGCGCACCTCGACCCGCGCGGACATGCCCGGCACGAGACGCCCCTTCAGCGCCGCCACGTCGGCCGGCGCCAGCGCGATCTTCACCGGTATCCGCTGCACGATGCGCGTGAAGTTGCCGGTCGCGTTGTCCGGCGGAAGCATCGAGAACTGCGCGCCGGAGGCCGGCGAGAAGCTGTCCAGCGTGCCGACCAGCGGACGGTCCTTCAGCGCGTCGACGATGACCGCGACCTGCTGCCCGGGATTCAGGCGCGTCAGTTGCGTTTCCTTGAAGTTCGCGGTCACCCAGACCTTGTCCTCCACCACCGCCGCCATGTGCTGGCCCGCCTGCATCGCGATGCCGACCTCGACGATCCGCTTGCCGATCCGCCCGGCCGCCGGCGCCCGCACCGTGTGGTACTCGAGGAATTGCCGCGCGTCCTTGAGCTGGGTCTGCAGCACGCGGATCTGCGCCTCGTCGACGTCCCGGGTGGCGGCGACCGAATCGACCTGCGCAGCGGCGGCCTCGACGGCCTTGCGGCGCGCGTCGACATCCGCGGCGGCACTGGCCTGGGTGGCCACGGCCGCGTCCAGCTCGGACCTGGCGACGGCCTTCATCTGTTCGCCGTACAGCTGGCGATAGCGTTCGGCGTCCTGGTTGGCGCGCCGCAATTGCGCCTCGGCCTGCTTGAGCTGCGCGCCGGCGCCGCCGACCTGCGCGCGCATCTGGACGACCTGCGCATCGTCGCGCAGCACCTGTTGCGTCGCGCTGTGGATCTGCGCCTCGATCTGCTCGATCCTGGTGCGCTGATCGGTCGGGTCCAGCTCGGCGATCGGGTCGCCCTCGCGCACGAACTGGTTGTCGGTCACGAACACGCGCGACACGACGCCGTTGATGCGCGGCGACACGATGTGCACGTGGCCCGTCACATAGGCATTGTCGGTCTCGACGTAATGCGCGCCGCGCCACGCCATGCGCGCGGCAACGCCGAGCGCGACGAGCACCAGCGCGCCGGCCAGCCAGACGACGCGATGGCTGCGCCGCGTCGGCGCGGCTGGATTCGGGCGATCCTGTACGACAGACATCTTCATTCTCCGATGGTGAGTGGCGATGCGCGGTCACCCGACCGGGCATCGCCATATGTGAATCGATCGTCTTGCGGGGCTGCGGCGAGCACGGCCAAGGTGCCCACGTACGCGAGCGCCGGCGGCTCGTCGAGCACGAGGAAATGGCAGGCGCGCACGGGCGGTGCCGCGCCGTCGTCCAGCAGCGCGAATGCGCGCGCGTCGGCGCCGACGCGCAACCGGAAGCTGTCGAGGCGTCGCCTCAGGCCCTCGCCGGTCGCCTTCAGGTAGGATTCCTTGGCAGTCCAGAGTCGCGCGAATGCGCGCGGATCGCGCGGCGTGCCGCCGCGTTTCGCCAGTGCGGCCGCCTCGAACGCGTACAGCCGCCATGCGAGCCTGTCGTAGGCGGCGCCGTCCGGCGCCTCGAGATCGAACCCCACCGGGCACTCGCCGAGCGCTACGCCCCCAAACGGCCCGCTGTGGGACAGATTGAAATGCAGCCGCGGATGATCCGGCAGCGCCGGCTTGCCGTGCGCGTCCGGCGCGATGACGAGCGTGTGCGAAGCGACGCCCAGCCATTCCGCCAGCAGCACGCGCAGCGCAGCGTGGTGCCGCGCGTACGCAGCCTGCCGCTCGAGCGGCAGGCGCCGCATCCGTTCACGCTCGCGCGCATCGAGCAGCGCCGCGCAACCGCGATCGTCCCAGTCGCCGTGCGCGACGGACCACACGCGGCATTCGACGGACGCCTGCGGCGCATCCGCGCGCAACCGGCGCGCCGGCACGTCGCGCCACAGCCCGCATGCATGCAGGTGCTGCGTATCGGTGTGCCAGCGGGACGCGTGGGCAACCGGGCTCATGCCGCGCGCCAGTGCCGGCAGGCGGCCCGTTGCTCGGGCTCCGGCGCGGCGGCCAGCGCCAGCGCGCCCTGCAACGGCGCGTCGCCGCCGTGCGGCGACAGCCGGATCTCGGGCATCGCGAGCGGTCGCTTGAGGAAGGTCGCGCCGAGCGCGCGTGCGACGGCGTCGGGCAGCGCGGGAAAGCGATGCACGAGCCCGCCGCTCAGCGTGATGCAGGTGCTGTGGAACAGCTCGACGAGATTGGCGCTGCATGCGGCGAGCGCGTCGGCTGCGCCGTCGAGCCAGCGCGCCGCGGCAACATCGGCCGGGTGCCGCTCGGCGAGGCGCTCGAACGCGCGGCCGGATGCGTAGGCCTGCAGGCAGCCGTGCCGACCGCAACTGCACAGCGCGCCATGCGGATGCACGAGCAGATGGCCAAGCTCGCGGTCGCGCAGCACGTTGCCGTCGACGCAGATCCCGCCGCCGACGCCGGTGCCGAGCGAGAAATGAACCAGGTTGCGCGCGCCGAGCGTCCACGCGTCGGCGAGCGTTGCCGCCGTGCCGTCGTCGCACCACACGATCCGCTCGCGCGCGAACGGCGCGAGCGTCGCGACGACCGGCGCGCCCTCCCACGCGGGACGATTCGGCCAGCGCTCGACCCGGCCGTCGCGGTCCAGGTTCGGGGCGCTGGCAATCGCGATCGTGGCGGGCCGGCCATGGACGGCGCATTGCCGCTCGAGATACGCGGCAAGCGCCGCCAGCACCTCGCCCGGCGCGGGATGCGTGTCGAGCCCGACGCGGTGCTCGAACACCGTGTGCGAGCCGTCGCGCGCGGCCAGCGCGATCTTGCTGCCGCCGATGTCGATGCCGAGCCGCATCATCAGAAGCGCGCCGCGCCGTCGACCGGCACCACGGCACCGCTGACGTAGGACGCCTCGTCGGACGCAAGAAACACGACGGCGGCCGCCACTTCGTGCGCGTTGCCGAGCCGGCGCAGGCCGATCTGCTCCGTCACGCGCGCCTCATCCTGCTCGGTGTAGTGCGACTGGCCGGCGCTCGACAACGCGCCGGGCGCGACGACGTTCACCGTGACCCCGTGGCCGCCGACTTCCTGCGCGAGCGAGCGCGCATAGGCGTGCAGTGCCGCCTTCGACGCCGCGTACACGCCCTGCCCGGCCAGCCCGCGCTCGCCGGCCGTCGAGCCGATCAGCACGATGCGGCCGCTGCGCTGCCGGAACATCGGGCGCAGCACGCCGCGGCACAGCTGGGCGACCGCCTTGAAATTCAGGTCGAGCAGGCGATCGCAGTCGTCTTGCCCGGTCAGCAACGCCGATTTGCGCAACGTGGCGCCGGCCGCGCAGACGAGCACGTCGATCCGGCCATGCGATTTCAGTATCTCGCCGATGGTGGCCGTGACGTCGTCGGCGCGCGTGACGTCGAGCCGGACCGGATGGATTCGCGCCGCGACCGCTGCATTCGCGCGCGTCGCGTCGAGCCCTTCGGGGTGCGTGAAATGGCAGGCGACGACCGTCGCACCCTGCGCGGCGAGCGCGCTGCAGATCTGCGCGCCGAGGTAACCCGAGGCGCCGGTGACGACGCAGATTTTTCCGTGGAGATCGAACATGTGTCTATCCGAAATTGACGTGCCGGTACGGCGACGGGGGGCGCCCCGTCAGGCGCCGATGGACGGGGCGCCCGCCGGCGCATGCAGCGGCGACGGCGCTTCGTCGCCGGCCCGCTGGGGCTTGCCGAATGCGGTCGGCAGCGAGACCGCCAGCGCCTGGCCGTCCATGATCACGAGCGGCTGGCTCACATACGGCTCGTCGACGTAGCGATCGAGTATCGGCGCGCCGTGTGCGTCGTAGCGGTCGATCACGCACAGCCGGTGCAGCACCGCGCCATTGCTCCGATGCGCGGGCCACTCGGCGGGATCGAGGCGGCACGCCGCGTGCAGCATGCCGAGCAGCAGCGGGTCGAACGCAACCCATTCGCCGTCGATGCGGAACTCGGTCCAGTAGTGCCCGGTCGAGAACGGCGTGGCCAGCAGCAGTCCGAAGCATTGCCGCGCGTCGAGGCCCTGCTCGTGCGCCTGCTGCAGCATGCGCTTCGACGCGCCACCGCATTCGCAGACGCGATGCTGCTCGATGAAGCCGACGTCCCACCGGCACGCTTCCGGCAACATGAAGAAGCGATAGCCGGCCCATTCATCCAGTAGCGCCTTCACCGGGCCCGCCGCGTAACGGGCGTGCTCCGCGATCGGCATGTGCAGCACCTCAAGCGGATCGGCCGTCGCGCTGTCCGCGTCGATCGGAAGGACCTTCACGGTGGCAGCGTCGATCCGGTGGCTGGCCGCCAGCTGCAGCGCCCGCGCCCACGTCCGCATCGCCAGCCGCTGGATCGACGGCAGCCCGAGGTGCAGCGCAAGGTTCGACAGATCGAACGGGTCGTAGCGGCGCGCGCCCTCGGCGCCCACGCACGGCAGGCCACGCTGTGTCAGGTCGTCGAGCATCGCGGGAGGCATGCCGTAGTGGCGCGCGGCGGTGTCGGCGTCCGTGTCGAAGCGCCGCACGCTTGCCGGAATCGCCGTGATCAGCCCGAGCAATTCCTGAGTAAGGTCATTGGTATTTCGCATAGCAGTCTTGCCGGCACGGCGGCAGTCGATCGTTCTAAAGGTGGGTCCGTCAGGCAGACGACGTTTGAAAGAGACGTCCGTTCGCGCGAACGGGGCGTGCCCGATCGCTTTGTTTCATCTTTCGCTGCGTTTTATTTGATTGTTTCTTTGATTTAAAAAGTCAGCACGGATTCGTCTTGTATTTACTATTCCGCCGAGACTGGATTACAAATTCCTGTTGCGAATAATAACAGTGCATGAATATAATTCACAGACACATCAATGAAATTCATGATGAACCGGCGAACGCCAGGATGACGAAAAATTCATCCTGGCCTGATCCGCCAAATATATTGACAAATGACTGAGAGAGCCGTCCGCGTCCGGCTGGACGACGGATGCGTGTTTGCCAGAGGAGGGGTAATGGCCGAGAGCCTTGATTTGCAGCTTCGTGACCTGTATATACGCGCGTTGCGACTGCATCGCCGGGCGGAGACCTTGCCGCCCGATGGGCTTCTTGCCGCCCTGTCCATCGATTCCGTCTCGATGCTGGAGATCAGCATCGGCGTCGAGGCGAAATACGGCATCGAAATAGACCCGGACGATCTGTCCGCGAACCTGCTGGATTCGTTCGAGGTGCTCGCGCGATATATCACGGATAAGCAGGCCGCCTCCACGATCGGCTAGGCGCGCGATCGCGTGCCCGGCTAAATAATCGACGATTACCCGTTCAATTCCGATTAATTCGGAATTGCGATGCCGCTCGTCCATTTAAATTTAATCCACGCATTTGAAGCGGAAACCGATTCCAGCACATCTAATTCAGCCGGTCATTTACAAAAATGGCATCAATCGATGATTCGGCTGGTTTCGGCAATCGGTTGCGCAATTCGACTCGTTGGTCCCCTCTCTAAACTGGAATGCTCATGTCGACAACCCTCGATCATCGCGACACGCACTGGAAGGATCTGGCTGGCTCCTATGACGCCATCATGGCCAAGGTGCCGCAGATGCACGATCTGTTCGCGGAAATCGTGCGCCACCTCCCGGTCGATGCCGGCCGCATCCTCGATCTCGGCGCGGGCACGGGCAACTTGCTGAAGGCGGCCGCGACGGCCCGGCCCGACGCGCAACTGATCGCGCTCGACCCGGCCGAGCCGATGCTCGACATGCTGCGGACGAAATTCGACGGCCAACAGGACGTCGCGTGCATCGTCGGCTCGGCGCATGCGATCGACTTGCCGGACGGCTCCGTCGACGCCGTGGTGTCCAACTATGCGCTGCACCACCTGACCCACGACGAGAAGCGGATCTGCGCGCGTGAAGTGATGCGCGTGCTGCGGCCGGGCGGCAAGTTCATCTATGGCGACCAGCACTGCCGGATGATGGGGGGTCCTGACGATCCCGCGTGGGTCGCGGACATGTTCTCGCTGCTGTCGGACAAGGCGATGCACTACCTGCGTACCGCGGGACTGGCGCGAATGCTGCTGCAGATCGAACTGATGCCGAAGTTCCTGCGCGCCGACGGCGAGATGCCGGTGCCGGTCGACTACTGGCTCGAATGCCTCGACGCGGCGGGCTTCCCGCCGGCCACCGTGGTCAAGATGGTGCCGGCTGAATTGCTGAACTGCGTGATCGTGGCGGTCAAGCCATGCTGAGTGCGCGCAACGCAAGCGAGGCGGCGGGCGTCGCCGTGCTGGGCGCCGGCGTGGTCAACCCGGTCGCCGCGACGCTGGAGGGCTTCTCGGACGCCCTGTCGAACACACGCGCGCGCGTCGGCGTGCTCGACGGCATGCCGATTCCCCGCGGCAAGGCGCTCGCGGGCCTCGTGAGCGACGCGGCCTTCGACGGGCCGGAGAAGGCGTTCCGGATGGCGCACGCGGCAATGGCGCAGGCGATCGACGCGAGCGGGCTCGACCTGTCCGCGCTCGACGACGTCGGCGTGATCCTCGCGACGATGGGCGGCGAAAGCCATGCGGCCGAGCAGTGCTACGCGACGCTCGATACGTCGTCGGCCATCGACGACGCGGCGCGCGCGGCGCTCGGCGCCTATCCGAACGGCGTGCTCCTGCAACGCCTGTGCGCGAGCTTCGACGTGCTCGGGCCGCGCTTCGTGATCAGCAACGCATGCGCGTCCGGCAACATCGCGATCGGACTCGCGCTGGATTTCCTGCGGGCCGGCAAGTGCAAGGCGATGATCGTGGTCGGCGTCGAAGTCATCAAGCCCAGCATGATCTGGGGTGCGGAGCGCGCCGGCTTCGTCGGCACCCGGCTCGCGCCTTTTCATCCTGATCGCGACGGCGCGATCCTCGGTGAAGGCGCCGCCGCGCTGGTGCTGGCCGAGCCGGCGCTGGCCGGCCAAGCGCCCGCGCTCGGCTGGGTCGACGGCTTCGGCAGCGTGTGCGACCGCGGCGCGGCCCCGATCACGCTGGCCGAAGACGGCTCCGGCCTGTATCGCGCGATGCAGCTCGCGCTCGACGACGCCGCGCGCGGCCGCGAGCAGCTCGACTACGTGAACGCGCACGCGCCCGGCACCCGCATGATCGACGCGATCGAATGCGGCGCGATCGCGCGACTGCGCGGTATCGGCGAGCCGGTGCTCGTCAACTCGACCAAATCGATCACCACGCATCTCGCGGGCGCCGCCGCGATCACCGAAGTCATCGCCACGCTCGTGCAGATGCGCGACGGCTTCGTGCACGGCAACGCCGGCCTCGATCGCCACGACGACACGCTGGCCTTGCGCCCCGTCGGCACGGCGAGCGTACGCCACGCGTTCGCGTTCGGCCTGTCGAACGCGTGCGGCGGCGGCGGCTTGAATACGAGCGTCGCACTGTCGTCGGCCGCGAACGGGCAGCCGCGCCGCCACGCGTTCGCGCCGCGTGCGGACGCGCCGCTCGTGATCACGGGCAGCAGCGCGATCGCGGCCGACGGGTTTTGCTGGCGGCCGGTGGGCGAGGACGGCCCGCGCCCGGCCGCGCGGCTCGGCGAGTTCGACATCTATCGCCACTACCCGGTCGAATCCAACTACCACTACATGAACCGCGCGGCCCAGCTTGCCGCCGCGTCGAGCGCAGACGCACTGCGCCGCGCCGGCATCGCGCCGGACACGCTGCCCTGCCCGGACGATCGCTTCGCGGCGATCTTCGGGAGCTGCGTCGGCGGTTCCCCGGAAGCCAGCCGCGTGATGTGCGACGGCTTGCGGACGAATCCGGCGGCCATCACGCCGAGCATGTCGCTGGACCACGGCATCCACCTCGGCGCCGCGCTCGTGTGCCGGCATTTCGGCCTGACCGGCACGACCTATACGCTGACGGGCTCGCGTCGTTCGGGGCTTCAGGCGCTCGAAGTCGCGGCGCTGTCGATCCGGGCCGAGCGGGCCGACGCGGCGCTGGTCGCCGGCTACGACGCATGGGATCCGCTCGAAGCGGCGCTCGCGCCGCATCTGCCCGGGCGGGCGGAACCGGCCGACGCGGCCGGTTCGCTGGTGCTGGAAACCGCCGAGCGGGCCGTGGCGCGTGGCGCGCGGGTGCTGGCGCGCCTGCTCGACGTGCGCACGCTGAGCGGTCGCGACGCGGCCGACGGCGCACGTCCGGCGCTTGCCGAACGGCTCGGCCGCCATCTCGCGCAATACGCGCCGGACCGCGTCTATCTCGCGGCGCACGAGGCCGGCCGCTACCTGCCGCTGCTCACGCGCGCGCTGGATGTCTGCGGCCACGCGCCGGCCTGCCTGGCGCTCGGCGACGGCTCGCCGGACCCGCGCGCCGCGCTGTCGATGCTGGCGATCGACGACGCGATCGCGCGCGGCGCGACGTCGGCGATCGTCGCGCCCGGCGCGGACGGCACCGTGCTCGTCGCGATCGTCGCCGCCACGGAGAACGCGCAATGAGCGCCGTCGAGCATCGGATCGACGCCCATGCGGCCTTGCGCGCGCCGTCGGGCAATCCCGCCATGTTCTGGGCGATGGCCTACAAGATCAGCGACATCCTGATGACGCTGACGGAGACCGGTGCACTGGCGCGGCTGCAACAGGCGCCGGCCACGGCCGAGGCGCTCGCGGCGGCGGGCGGTTGGCGCGCCGCGCCGCTCGCGCAGTTTCTCGAGCTGCTGGCGACGGTCGGCGTGCTCGAGCGCAGCGGCGCCGCGTATTCGCTGCCGTCCGCGACGCGAGCCGTGCTGCCGGTCGTGGCGATGGAATCGCGGTTGCGCCGGTGGCATGCCGACCACGGCTCGCTGCGCGCCGCGCTCGAGACCGGCGTGACCGAACGCCCGCTCGAACAGATCGACGACGCGGCGTTCCTGACCTGCTATCAGCAGGCGATGGCGGCCTCCGCGCGTGCCCTCGCGCTGCACGTCTACCGCTACGCGGCGATGCCGGCCCATGGCGCCATCCTCGATATCGGCGGCGCGGACGGCGCGCTCGCCGGCGAGCTGGCGGCGCTGCTGCCGCACACCCGTTATTGCATCGTGGACCGTCCCCCGGTCGCGGCCCTTTTCGACGCGCGCGTCGCCGGCATGGCCGATCGCGAACGCTTTCGCTTCGTCGCGGACGACATCACCCGGCCGCAGGCACTGGGCACCGAAATCGCCGCGGCCGACGCCGCCATCGTGTCGAACGTGCTGCACCTGCTGAGCGACCGCGAGATCGACGCGCTGCTGGACGCGCTGCGCGGCGGGCTGCGCAGCGGCGCGCGGCTCGTCGTCTACGACCAGTTTCTCGATCCCGCCTGCTTCAGCGCCGCTGACCTGATGACCGTCGACTGGGCCTGCGTCGGCGCCGAGTTCGCGCTGACCGACCGCGACATGTGCGAACGGCTCGTGCGGCACGGCTTCACCGCGGTCGCGAGCCGGCGGTTCCCGCTCGTTCCCGGCGCGCTGGTCTGCGCGTCGGCGCCATGAGGTGCGCGCCATGCACGAGCCGATGACGACGGCAGGCGCAACGCACGACGCCGATCCCGCCGAATTCGAGGACGTGACGCTGCTGCCGCTCGCGATCACCCAGGTCGACGCGACTTACGGCTGCGCGGCCGGGTTGACGCCCGACGGCCGGTGGCTGAGGCCCGAACCCGTGTACCTGGCCGACGTGGCCGGCGACGCGCCGCACTACGCGTACGGTCGCCCCGTGCATTGCCGGCTGGCGCCGTCCCGCGGCACGGACCGGCGCCCGGAGGATCGCGAGCGCGTCGCATGGCTGCCCGAGGCGCAGGCCGTCGGCGACTGGGACGCGTGCCGGCTGGAGGCCTGGCTGTCGTCGCACTGCGACGCGAGCGTCGCGGCCGGGTTCGCCGGCGCGCGCAGCGCCGCCCTGATCGAGGCCACGCCGGAGCGTATCGAGCTGCTGCGCACGACGCGCCAGCGGCATCTCGTGAAGCTCGCGTTCCGCGACGCGGCCGGCGAATCGCACGCGTGGATCGTGCCCGATCTCGCCTTTGCGCAAGCCGTGACGGCGATCCTGCGCGATGCGCCCGACAGCGCCGCGCGCGCGGGCCGGCTCGTCGAGTGCCTGGGCGCGACGCGCATGTTCCTCGCGATCGTCCTGACCAAGCCGCTCGGTCATGCGCGCGGCGTGATCCGGGGCTGCCAGCCGCTCGTGAGCGGCGTACACACGTTCCCCCCGTACCGGGATGGCTTCGCCGCCCTGTACTGGGAAGGCGCGGCACCCGCCGCTTTTGAAAACCGTTCCACACCCGAGGTGAAGTGATGCAGCTTGGCTATGTAATCGTCTATACGAACGATGTGTTGCAAACGGTGGCGTTCTACGAGCAGGCTTTCGGCCTGACGCGCCGCTTCGTGCATGACAGCAATCAGTACGCCGAAATGGAAACCGGCGACACGACGCTCGCGTTCGTCTGCGACGAGCTCGCGGCGACCAGCGTGCCCGTCCAGTACCGCAAGAACCTGGCCGGCGAAATGCCTGCCGGCATCGAGGTGGTGCTGGTCAGCCCCGAGATCGAGGCGGCCTACGCGCACGCGGTCGCCAACGGCGCCACGCCGGTCAAGACGCCGATCGAGAAGCCCTGGGGGCAAAAGGTCGGCTACGTGCTCGACAACAACGGTGTGCTGGTCGAGCTGGCGACGCCGCTTCGCTGATCTCCCGACGCGAGGCACTCGCCATGCACCACGATCCCAGGCAACTGCAGGCGCCGGTGATGCTGGCCGCCCCTGATCCGAACGCGATCAGCTTCCGGGCGATGTTCGGCGGCGTGATGGCGTATGCGAACGGCAAGCCGTTCGCGTCGCTGTCCAACGTCGGCCTCGCGATCAAGCTCGATCCCGTGCACCACGCCGCGCTGCTGCAAGAGCGCGGCGCGCGGCCGCTGCAGTACGAGCCGACCAGCCCGCCGAGCCGCCAGTACGTGCTGGTGCCCGACGCGATGCTGGACGACACCGCGCGCCTGAGCGTGTGGCTCGCGCACTCGATCCGGTTTGCCGGCCAGCCCGGCAAGCCGCCCCGAAAACGATGACGCTCCGGCCGCCGCGCGCGGCGCCGGACACCTTAAACCTTCACCATGGAAGCGCGGCACGCGCCGCGCCACAGTCGATGACGACATCGAATGCGCTCAAACTGCTGGTACTCGGCATCGACGGCGCGTCGGCAACGGTCCTGGACGATCTGATCGCGCGGGATCGGTTGCCGAATTTCAAGGCGTTGCGTGCGCGTGCCGCATCGGGCGTGCTGCAGTCGACCTTTCCGCCGCATACCGCACCCGGCTGGGCGTCGATGTTTACCGGCGTCGAGCCGGGCGAGCACGGGGTCTACCAGTTCTGGTCGACCCAGGCCGGCGATTACTCGGCGCGCGGCATGAACGTCGCCGACTATGGCCGCGAACCGGTATGGCGCACGCTGGAACGCCACGGCTACCGTGTCGGCGTCTACAACGTGCCGATGACGCATCCGCCCGCGCCGCTGCGCGACGGCTACATGGTGAGCTGGCCGCTGTCGAAGACGCTGCGCTATACGGAGCCGCCGGAGCTGATGAGCGAGCTGGCCGCCGCGGGCCTGCACTATCACTCGGACATCGTGACGATGTACCGCGGCCAGGACGACTACGTCGAACGTGCGAGCCGCTTCATCGACGATCGCGCGCGCACCTGCCTGCACCTGCAGCAGCACCGCCCCGTCGACGCGCTGTTCGTGGTCTTTACCGAGATCGACCGCGTGAGCCACTACTACTGGGGCGAGGACGCACACCCCGGCCCCGACGTGGAGCGCATCTACGCCGACGTCGACCGCGCGCTGGGCACGCTGCTCGAGCTGGTGGACGACGACACGCTGTTCGTGGTGGCGTCGGACCACGGCTTCGGCCGCTGCGATGCCGATTTCAACGTGCACGAGCTGCTGGAGCAGCACGGCCTGCTGGCGACCGAATTCGCACCGGCGGGCGCCGGCGGGCAACTGGCGAACGACGACGCGACGCAGCGCGCGTGGTTCGACTCGCCGTTCCATTACCGTCGCACCGTCGCGTGGGCGCAGACCCGCTTCTACATGCCGACGCCCGGCTGCTTCGGCCTGAACGCGAACCTCAAGGGCCGCGACGCGCACGGCACGCTCGATGCCGACACGCTGCCGGACGCCGAGCGCGCGTTGGCCGACGCACTCGCAACCGTCGTCGACGCGCACGGCCAGCCCTGGTTCCGGCTGGAAAAGCGCGAGCACGTGTATCGCGGCGCGCGGCTGGCGGACGCGCCCGACTACCTGCTGATTCCGCGCGACTTCAGCGTGATGCCGACGCCGAACCTGACCGGAACGATCTGGAGCGAGCCCGCGCAGCGCGGCGTGCACCGGCCGGACGGCATCGTGTTCGTCGCCGGCCCGGCGTTTCCGCGCGGCGCGGCGCTGTTCGCCCGCATCGAGGACATCTACCCGACCCTCCTCGCCCATCTCGGCCTGCCGGTACCCGATCGTCTCGACGGCCACTGGCTGGTCGAACCCGGCGGCGATGTCGCCCGCGAGGCGGCGCAGCAGCACGCCGGCGGCCGGCGCATGACCGACGCCGAATCGGCGTTCATGGACAGCCAGCTGCAACAGATCGGCTATTTCTGACATGCCGGCTGCGCTTCACATCAAGCCCGTGATTCCGCTGATTCCGTTCGCCGCGCCCGGCGACGAGGACGGCGACCCGCTGCGCTCGGCCGTCGACTTCACGCATCCGCGGCCGATGCGGGTCTGCTTCCCGGTGCTGCTGGACGGCGATCTCGTGGTCAGCTCCGAGCATCTCGGCGTCAGTTATCTCGTCGCGATCCTGCGCCGCCTGAGCATCGACTGCCGCATCGTCGAGGTGCCGGCGGGCGGCGCCGGCGATGCCGCCGCGATCGAGCGGATCCGGGCATTCCGGCCGGACCTCGTCGGCCTGTCGCTCACGACCGTCAGCATCTCGCATGCGACGGCGTTCGGCCATGCGCTACGCGCGCGCCTCGGGCCCGCCCCCGCGTTCCTGGCCGGCGGCCCGCTCGCGACCTCGCTCGGCTCACAGCTGCTGCGCAATCCGAACTGGTCGTTCCTCGATGCGCTGGTGCGCGGCGAAGGCGACGTGCCGCTCGTGCGCTATGTCGAAGCCCTCTGGCAGGACAGCGACTTCGCGAACGTGCCGGCGCTGAGCTGGCGGCGCGCGGCCGACGACTGTGTCGACAATCCGGTCGGCCATACGGTCGTCGAGCTCGACATGCTGCCCGAAGCGATGCGGGACCAGTACGAGACGAACGACGGCCGCCTGTCCAGCATGCGGGTGGCGACGACGCGCGGCTGCAGCGGCAGCTGCACGTTCTGCAACGCGCCGCATGCGGGCAACAAGATCAACGGCGGGAAGCTCTGGCGCACCCGCTCGACCGGACGGATCCTCGACGAAATCGAGCGGCTGCACCGCCAGTACCGGGTCGACACCTTCGAGTTCGTCGATTCGACGTTCGAGGATCCGGGCGGCGGCACGCTCGGCAAGCGCCGCATCGGCGCGATCGCGCAAGGCGTGCTCGATCGCGGGCTGCACATCCACTACAGCTGCTGCACGCAGGCGCGGAGCTGGCACGAGGCGGATCGGCCGCTGCTGGCGCTGCTCCATCGCTCGGGGCTCGAAAAAGTGCTGATCGGCATCGAATCCGGCTCGCAGCGCGGCCTCGACCGCTGGAACAAGAAATCGACGGTCGAGGACAACATTCGCGCGATCGGGCTGTTGCGCGGCGCCGGCATTCACGTCGAATTCGGTTTCATCGCGTACCACCCGTGGTCGTCGTTCGACGAGATTCGCGCCAACAACGCGTTCCTGCACCGCTTCCTCGGCCAGCATCTGCGCCGCTATACGACGCCGCTGGAGCTCTACCCCGGCGCCAGCGTGCTCGACACGTTGCGCGAGGAGCGGCTACTGCACGACGACTACGCGCTGTCGCTCGACCCGTTCGCGTACGACTTCCAGGATGCGCGCATCGCGGCGCTGGCCGCGTCGATGCCGCTGCTGTTCAGGAAGGACGCCGCGTCGACGGACGGTGCGCTGCCGCCCGTATTCGAATTCGAGCGAAACGATCCGGCCTTCAGCCTGCGCCTGTCGCGGTTGAAGCGCCGGGCCGCGACGCCGGCCGGCGCGCGTGCGATTGCGGCGGCTGAAACCGGAGTGCGCGTGCTGCGCGACGCGCTCGCCGAATTCAACCTCGCGCTGATTTCGCGGCTGACGCTACGCGCCGAGCAGGGCGCGCTGACCGAAGCGGACGTGCTCGCCGAGCGGCCGGCCGTCGACTCGCGGTATCGCGCGGCGCTCGACGCGCTGCGCACGCTCGACGCCGAGCTCGCCGCCGGGTGGCGGTCGGCCGGCTCCCGACCATTCCATTCCCAACCCGACGAGGCGGTCCGACCATGAATCCACTCGCGCATGAACCCGACGTCGCCAGACAGCTGCTCGGCAACGACCTCGTGATCAACGAGAACGCGTGCAACCTCAGTTGCGAATACTGCCTGACCGGGCAGAGCAACCTGAAGGCGTCGCACGAAGGCAAACTGATCTTCCAGACACCGACGATCGCTCGCTACGCGCAAGGCAACGATCTCGGCACGCGGCTCGACACGATCGTCGAGCGTGTCGACGAAGCGCTCGCCCCGCCGTTGCTGAAGCTCACCGGCGGCGAGATCTTCATCGTCAAGGGAATCATGGCGTTCATCGAGAAGATGGCGCCGCGCTATGAAACGCTGATCGTGCAGACCAACGCGCTGCCGCTGACCGATGACAAGATCGAGCGGCTCGTCAAGCTCGGCAACATCACCGTGCAGGTGTCGCTCGACAGCAGCGACTACCACGGCAACAGCTACCGCGTGCAGTCGGAATCGATTCATTCGATGGTGCTCGACCGGATCCGCCGGATCGTCGAGGCCGGCCTACCGCTCGAAATATACGGTGTGCTGAACGATCGAAGCGCGCCCTACCTGCGCGCGCTGGTCGAGTGGTGCGGGCAGTTTCGCGAGAATCCGCCGCAGCTGTTTCCGTTCCCGGTGCGCGGGCCGGACAGCGAGCGATTCCAGGTGCGTCCGGACCAGTACCACCACATCGACGCGCTGCCGTCGATGCTCGCGGAATTCGCGCACGTGCTGCCGCCGAAGCCCTATCTCGACCGGCTGATCGCGTTCTATCGCGACGGCGTGCGCTCGTGGCGCTGCCACCTGCCTCGGCTCGTCGTGTCGACGTTCGACGACGGCGTCGTGACGCCCTGCCCGAACATCTGGTTCCACAAGATGGGCGACCTGACCACGGACAACTGGGAAGCGGCGCTCGATCAGGTCAACCGCACCGGCTTCTACGAACTGCTGCTGGGCGAGCGCCCGCGCCTCGACGCGTGCAAGGGCTGCTTCACGCCGTGGGACACGCTCAGCCTGTATTTCGAGGACCAGATCACGCTCGACGAGCTGTGCCGCGCGCCGTCCTATGCGCCGCCCGGCGTGCGCCGCCTGCTCGAAGCCAAGAAGGCCCACTATGTCGAACGCTGAATTCATCGCGCGGCCCGCGCCGCCGGGCGACGCGTCGTTCGAGCAGGTGGCGGCCCGCCATGCCGGCACGGCGACGCTCGCCGCGTGGCGCGACGCGCTGGCCGCCGAGCACGGCATCGGCACGCGGGCGGTCGTCTACGTCGACAACACACTGCCGCATGCCGCGCTGCTGTTCTTCCTGCTGGCGCACGGCATTTCGCCGCTCGTCCTGCCGGCCGACAGCACGGCCGACGAGGCGCGCGGCTACGCGCGCGAAATCGGCGCCGACACCCTCTGGCGCCTGGCGGACAGCCAGTCGCTGACGATCGAGCGCATCGCGGCCGCGCCGGCGCGCACCGGCGACAACCCGCCGGAAAGCGGCTTGCACCTGCTGACGTCGGGCTCGACCGGCCGGCCGTCCGTCGTGTTCCGTCCGGTCGCGAGCTGGCGGCAGGAAGCGCGTCGCTACATCGACCTGCTCGGGCTCGCGCCCGAGCATCACGTGCTGCTCGTCGCGCCCGTCTACCACGCATACGTGCTGGGCTGGCTCTGGGCCGCCGCCGATGCGGGCTGCGCGCTCGAGATCTGTGCGCCGACCCAGCTCGGCCGCACCGTCGACGCGCTGCGGCAGCGCGCCACGCATTGCGCGCTCACGCCGTTCATCGCGTCGCTGCTGGCGCGCCGCGCCGGCAGCGGTGCGCGCCCGGCACGGCTGCGCGTGGCGATGGCGGGCGCGGGGCCGGTCGACGCGCCGCTCGACGCGCAGTTCCAGGCCGCGTTCGGGCTCGGGTTGTCGCGTAACTACGGCAGCACCGAGACCGGCGCGCTGTTCGCGGGCATCGCGCCGCTGCCGCCGCTGTGCATCGGCCGACCGATGCCGGGCCTGCGGATCGCCGGCAAGCCGGGCGACGCGTCGGCCTTCCCGCTGGTGATCGAACTCGAGGACGGGCGCCTGCATCCGACCGGCGACCTGGTGAACGAAGGCGAGCACGGCTATCAGATCGTCGGCCGCGAAACGGCCGCGATCCGCCGCGGCGAGGCATGGATCTCGCCGTTCGAGATCGAAGCGGTGCTGCGCGAGTGCCCGCTCGTCGAGGATTGCCAGGTGCGCAGCGTGAAGTCGCGCCGCGGCGACGGCAACGACCACATTCTCGCGTCGATCGTGCCGCGCCCCGGGCTCGCCTGGGACGCGGGCGCGGTGCGCCGGTTCTGCCGCGAGCGGCTGCGCGAGAACAAGGTTCCGGACGTGTTCGAAGCCGTCGACGCCATCCGCCGCACCGCCAACGGCAAGGCCGCGCGCAGCCCGGTCTACCGCTGGGCGGCGCCGGAACGGCTGATCGAGGCAGCCGGCGCGTACAAGCGCTCCGCGCTGCTGTTCGCGTTGTGCGGCTCGGGCGTGCTCGAACGGCTCGACGGCGTTGCGAACGTCGACCAGCTCGCGTACGAAAGCGGTCTGCACGCCGACGCGCTCGGCGAGCTGCTGTCGGTCGCGGCGCAATGCGGATTGCTGAGCGACGCGCCCGACGGCGCGCCCGCGCCGCTGCCGGACGCGGTGGCCGACCTGGTGCGGCTCGAAGCCGACGCCGCCGGCAGCTGGAACCGCGCCGAGGATCTGCGCGCGATCCTGCAGGCGGGCCGGCGCGCGCGACCGCTCGCAACGCATGCGCCGTCGCAGGCGTTCATCGCGCGTTACCAGCGCGCGATGAACGGGCCGCACAAGCAGCGCGCCGCGCTGTTCGCGATGCGGCGCCTCGCGGCACTGCATCCCGGGCCGTATCGCGTGCTCGACGTCAGCGCGACGTCGGGCGCCTATTCGGCGCGCCTCGCGGCGCAAGGCCTGGTGCGCGACGGCCGATGCGTGCTCGTCGGCGGGCTCAATGCGGAACCGGCGCCGGGCGTGCGTTGCTGCTCGCTCGACGACGCGTGTGCCGGCGCCGGCGACCTCGACGTCGTGATCCTCGACAACGCCGTGCACCACCCCGACGTCGCGTCGAACCTGCTGCGGCTGGCGGAGCGCTTGTCGCCCACGGGCGTCGTCGTCGTCGACGAACTGTTCCTCGGCGACGGCGCGGGCGCCGCGATCGGCGTCGACTGGATCACGCACGGCGGCACCTGCCATCCCACCGAATCGAGCATCGACCTGCTGATGCTGAACCTGGGCTTCCGGAAACAGGACGTCATGAAGGACGACGCCACGGTTTCCCATCGTGTGAACTTTTACTCAAGGACCTGAGCCATGCAAATTTCCGAACGCCTGATCAACGTGTTCTCCGCGGTCACGCAACGCGACGTGACGCTGGACTCGCTGCGGGACAAGAACCTGATCGAGACGCTCGGCCTGAACTCGGTCGATGCGCTCGAAGTGCTGATTCGCGTCGAAGGCGAATTCGGCATCCAGATCGACGACGAAGACCTGTCGATCGACCTGGTCAGCTCGGTCGACACGCTCGAGCAGTACATCCGCAACCGGCTGCCGGCGGCCACCGCATGAAGCGGCACACGCACCGCGCCCGCCCGGGGAGAACGGCATGCTGAAATCCCTCGCCTGCATGGACGTCCTCGCGAACGATGCCTGGGGCGACGATGCGGTCACCGTCGTCTCGGGCCTGCCGCGCTCCGGCACGTCGATGCTGATGCGCGTGCTCGCGTTCGGCGGCATCGAACCGTTGACCGATCACATCCGCGAAGGCAACTCGCGCAATCCGCACGGCTATTTCGAGTGGGAGCCAATCAAGGAGCGGCACGGTTACGTGAACTGGATCGACAGCGCGGCCGGCAAGGCCGTCAAGGCGGTGTCGCGCTTCGTGCGGCACCTGCCGGCCACGCGCTGCTATTCGATCCTGTTCCTGCACCGGGACCTCGACGAAATCGTGCGCTCGCAGCGCGACATGGCGCTGCATCACTCCGACGCGTCGTGGGACGACGCGGCGGCGGAAAAGCTCAAGGACGTATACCGCCGCCATGTCGACGAAACGCTCGCGTGGATCGACGCGCGGCCGAACATGCGGCTGCACACGCTGCACTACGAATCGATGCTGGCCGCCCCCGCGCCGGAGATCGACCGCATCCAGGCGTTCCTCGCGCCGCGCCGGCTCGACACGGCGCGCATGCTGGCGGCCGTCGACCCGACGCTGAACCATGCGGCTTCGCCGCGGGAGGCATCGCATGCTTGACACGTTGTCCGCGGTCATCTTCGATCTGGACGGCACGCTGATCGACAGCAAGGACGTGATGCGCAGCGCGTATTTCGCCGCGTACGACGAGGTGGTCGGCGACGGCTCGCCGCCGCCGTTCAGCGAATATTGCCGCTATCTCGGCCAGAGCTTCCCGAACATCATGCGCCAGATGGGGCTGCCGCTCGAAATGCATGCGGCATTCAAGCGCGAGAGCATCCGCAACATGCATCGGGTGCGCGTGTTCGACGGCGTCATCGCGATGCTGGAGACGCTGTCGCTGCACCGCGTGCCGATGGCGATCGCGACCGGCAAGGATCACGCGCGTACCGTCGCGCTGCTCGATCACCTGCGGCTCGACGGCCATTTCTCAATGGTGCTCGGCAGCGACGACGTGCCGAACCAGAAGCCGGCGCCCGACATGGCGCTGCGCATCGCCGACGTGCTGGCGCTCACGCCGGCCGACACGCTGTTCGTCGGTGACGCGGCCGCCGACCTCGAATGCGGCGCGCGCGCCGGCATGAAGACCGCGCTGGCCCTGTGGGACCATCCGCCGGCGCACGTGCTGGCGATGCCCGTCGACGTGCAGCTCGCCGCGCCGGCCGATCTCCTGTCACTGCTGAGGATGCCCCAGTCATGCGCACTCTCCTGATGATCAACGGCCCGAATCTCGGCCGGCTCGGCAGCCGCAAGCCGGACATCTACGGCACGGCCACCCTGCACGACATCACGCGGCGCCTCGAGGCGCTGGCCGAGGCCGGCGGGTGGTCGGTCGTCGCGTTCCAGAGCAATCACGAAGGCGAAATTATCGACTGCCTCGAGGCGCGCCGCGACGTGGACGCGCTGATCCTGAACCCCGGCGCGCTGATGATGAACGGCTGGGCGTTGCGCGACGCGCTCGAGGATTTTCCGGCGCCGTGGATCGAAGTCCACCTGTCGAACATCTGGAGCCGCGAGAGCTTTCGCCATACGTCCATCCTCGCACCGCTCGCGGCCGGCGTGATCGCCGGCCTCGGCAGCGAAGGCTACCTGCTGGCCGCCACCGGGCTGATGCGCGGCGCCGGCCGGCCGGCCGTCGAACCGGCCGCGCGCCCCTGATCTCCTGTCCCATGAAAGCACTCATCATCATCGCCGAAGGCATGGACCCGGTCGTCCTCGAGCAACAGGTGCAGCGCGGTCACCTGCCGTGGTTCGCGGAACGCCTGCGCGCGTCGCACTACCGCCGCCTGGATTGCGGGCCGGTTCCGTACGAGCCGAGCAACCTGGCCACCGCGTTCTCAGGCGTCAATCCGGGGCGCCACGGCTGCTTCTCGTACTGGAGCACCCGTGGCGACGGGGAACTGCCGCGCGTGCTCGAGACGGGCGACGTGAAGGCCGCGCGCGTGTGGGAATGGCCCGAGCTGAGCGACCTGCGCTTCAGCGTCGTGAACGTCCAGCTGACCCATCCGCCCAAGCCGCTGAACGGCCGGCTGGTGACGTACCCGATGTCGTATTCGCTGAACGCCAGCTATCCGCGCAGCCTGCTCTCCGACCTGCACCGGCGCGGCATCCGCTACGCGCACGACGTGACCCTGTTCTACACGGGCCAGCCGTTCGACGCGTTCGCGCAGGATGCGTGGCACGTCGCGTCCGCGCAGCTCGACACCGCGTTCGAGCTGGCGGCGGACACCGACGTGATGATCGTCAACCTCACGCTGATCGATCGCGTATCGCATTTCCTGTGGTACGAGATGCGCCAGGACAATCCCGCGCAGCGGCCGGTGGTGCTGCAGGCGTACGACTTCGTCGACGCGGCCTGCCGGCGCCTGCAATCGCTCGAGCCCGACGCGACGCTGGTGTTCTCCGAGATCGGCTTCGGCGATCTCGACGGCTTCCATTCCATCGACGCGGCGCTGCAGGCCGGCGGCCTGCAGGTGCTCGCGGGCGACGGCCAGGTCGACTGCGCGCGCAGCCTCGCGATGGAAACGGTGCAGGGCTCGCACGGCATCGCGCTGCGCGGCGACCTGCTGGGTGGCCACGGCGCCCGCGACAGCGAAGTCGACGAGGTTCGCGCGTTCCTGCAGGCGCTGCGCTTCGACGACGGCACCCCGGTGCTCGCGAGCGTGCATCACCGCGACGAGCTCTACGTCGGCGACCACCGGCATCTCGCGCCCACGCTGATCGTCAAGCCCGCGAACCCGAAGCGCCCGCCGCTCGGCGATCCGCGCTGGGCGCGTCACGTGCGCCGGACCGCCCAGTCGGGCTGGCACCGGGACCAGGGCTTCGTGCTGGTCGACAGCGCGCACGCGCTGGCCGACCCGGGCGGCGACGCGCAGCTGCAGCAGATCGCCCCGACGATCGCGCATCTGCTCGGTCGCGCGCCCGCGCCCCAGTGCGAAATGGGCACCTTGCTGCAATGACGAACCGGGGGCGGCGCAGCGCGGCCACCCCAATCTCCCGCAATCTTCCGGAACTCATCCTCATGAAACTTGCAATCGACGGCGGCACCCCGGTCAAGACCGGCGCATTTCCGGCCTGGCCGCACTACGACGAACAGGAAGAAGCCGCGCTGCTGCGCAGCCTGCGCCAGGGCCAGTGGTGGCGCGCGACGGGCCAGGAAAACCTGCGCTTCGAAGAGGAATTCGCCGCGCATCACGGCTGCGAACACGCCGTGACCGTCACGAACGGCACGGTCGCGATCGAGCTCACGCTGCTCGCGCTCGGCATCGAACCGGGCGACGAAGTGATCGTGCCGGCTTTCACGTTCATCTCGACGTCGATGGCCTGCCAGAAGATCGGGGCGGTGCCGGTGCCGGTCGACGTGCTGCCGACGACCTACTGCATCGACCCGAAGGCGATCGAGGCCGCGATCACGCCGCGCACGCGCGCGATCATCCCGGTCCACATGTCCGGTCATTTCAGCGACATGGACGCAGTGCTCGCGATCGCCGGCAAGCACGGGCTGGCCGTCATCCAGGACGCCGCGCACGCGCATGGCGCGCGAGGCCCCCGCGGCCTGCGGATCGGCGAATGGGGCACGACCGCCTGCTTCAGCTTCCAGAACTTCAAGCTGATGACGGCCGGCGAAGGCGGCATCATCACCTGTCCGGATGCCGCGCTTCGCGAGCGGATCTTCCTGTACAGCAATTGCGGCCGGCCGCAGAACGACCGCGCGTACCAGCACACCGTGGTCGGGACCAACGCGCGCATGAGCGAGTTCTCGGCCGCCGTGCTGCGCACGCAGCTCGCGCGCCTCGATGCGCAGACGCAGACCCGCGAGGCGAATGCCGCGATCCTGCGCGACGCGCTCGCCCGCATGCCGGAAATCCGCCAGCAGCAGCACGGCGAGCATGCGACCGTCCATCCGCACTACATGACCATCCTGACCCTCGAGCGCGATCGGCACGGCCGCTCGTTCGATCGC
The DNA here is from genome assembly GCF_011605345.1 of Burkholderia sp. D-99. GTDB lineage: Bacteria > Pseudomonadota > Gammaproteobacteria > Burkholderiales > Burkholderiaceae > Burkholderia. The sequence continues at coordinate 56,254 of NZ_JAAOXM010000005.1, read as the reverse complement.
AACCGGGTGGTCGACTGCCTCATCGCCGAGGGGATCCCGGCGTTTCGCGCGTATCAGGCGCTGTATCGCATCCCGAGTTTCTGGATGCCGCCGGCGCCGGCGACGACGCACGACGCACTGGTCCAGGCCTGCCCGACGACCGAGCACATCGCGGCGAACGGCATCTGGATCCACCATCGCGCGCTGCTGGGTTCGCGGGAGGACACCCTGGCCATCGCCGAGGCGCTCCGCAAGGTACTCGACGGCGTCAACGCGTCGTGACCGCGATGCGTACGGCGACGATCGGCGGCGGCTGGGTCGCCCGCACCGTCTGGCTCCCGCTGCTCGAGGAGGCCGGCGCCACGCTCGCGAGCGTCGTCGATCCGTCGGCAGACGCGCGCGATGCGGTGGCGGCGCGCTTTCCAGGCATCCGCGTACATCACGCGCTGGACGACGCGGCGCTGGACGGCTGCGATCTCGCGCTGGTCTGCTCGCCGAACGCCCATCACGTCGAGCACGCCGCGTTCGCGCTGGAGCGGGGCTTGCACGTCATCGTCGACAAGCCGGCCTGCTTCAGCCTCGCCGAGGCCGAGTTCCTGATCGGCCTCAGCGAACGGCGGCAGCGCGGGCTGTGGGTCACGTCGGCCTCGTCGCGACGCGGCGATGTGCGCAGCCTGTACGAGCACGCCCGGCACGGCGCGCTCGGGGCGCCGCATTGCCTCGACGTCGGCTGGCGTCGCCGCGCCGGCATTCCGCGCCCCGGCTCCTGGTTCACGCGTGCCGGCAGCGCGCTCGCCGGATCCGGCGGCGACCTCGGCTGGCATCTGCTCGAAGTCGGTCTCGGCCTGCTCGACTATCCGCTCGTGCAGGCCGGCTTCAGCCACCAGGTCATGACGGCCGGCGACCCTGCGGCCCAGCTGGCCGCGTGGCGCGGCGACGACGCCACGGCGCCGGACGCCGAGCTCAGCGTCGACACGCAGTTGTTCGGCTGCCTGCTCGCCGACACGGGCGCGGTCGTGCGCGTGTCGACCGCGTGGGTGTCGCATCGCGAACACGATGAAACCGTGATCCACGCATACGGCCAGAACGGCGAGCTGGCATTGCGCTGCACGTTCGGGTTCAGCACCAACGGCGTGCGCGAGCCCACCCTGACGCTGACGCAGGACGGCGCCGTGCACGCGCTTGCCTGCCCTTCCGAGGAGCGCATCGCGCCGTATCGGGCCTTCGTGCGCGACGCGCTGACGCTCGCCGGCCGCGCAGCGGCGGGCGAGCGTGCGGCGCTGTCCGCCGACTACCGGAAGCTGCGCTCGCTCGGCTCGGCGATGGCCACGCTTTACCCGCCGGCCGCGCGGGCCGGTACTGCCGGCCCGGCCACCGAACCGGCGCGGGCCGGCGAGGTCGTGGCATGAGCCTGAGCGTGATCGTTCCGGCGCATAGCAAGGCCCCCCGGCTGGCGCTGACGCTGGCCGGCCTCGCCGGCCAGTCCGGGTGCGGCGACGTCGAGCTCGTCATCGTCGCGGACAACGCGACGCCGGCGGTCCGGCAGGTGATCGCCGCCACGCCGGCGGCGCGCGTCGTCGAAACGCCCGGCGTCGGCCGCGCGGCGGCCCGCAACGCGGGCGCGACCGTCGCACGCGGCGAATGGCTGGTGTTCGTCGACGACGACATCCTCGTGCAGGCCGACTTCCTGGCCTGCCACCGGTCCGCGCAGGTGGAGCAGCCCGGCCTCGTGCACGGCGGGCTCAGGGAGCTGATCGGGCTGTTGCGCGTCGACGATCCGTCGCTCGGCGGCCCGTCCTGCCCCCCGATCGACGCGGCGGCGTTGCGCGCCGGATGCTGGTCGCCGGGCGCCGCGCGCGCCGTCGCCAATCCGCTCGAACAGGCCGCCGAGCACGCCGAGGCGGCCCGCTGGCCGTGGCTCGCGTGCGCCGGCGCGAACCTGTCCGTGCCACGCGCGACCTGGCTTGCCGGCGGCGGCTTCGACGAGGCCTACGGCACCCGCTGGGGGATGGAGGACATCGATTTCGCGTTCCGCCTGTGGGCGTCCGGGGTGCCGGTGCGGCTCGCGCCGCAGGCGCGCGGCTACCACATGTCGCATTACAACGCCGCGCGCTGGGACGAGCACCACGACAACCTGCGGCGGTTCCAGCAGCGCGCGGCCTGCCCGGAGGCGGACGCGCTCGATGCGCTGCTGTCGCCGGCCGGCTCGGTCGAGCGCTACCGTCAGCGCGTCGACCAGATCAGGCAGCGCGGCGTATCGCCGGCGTAGGCCGACAGCGCGTCGATGAAGCGCGCGCGGCCGCCGAACAGCCGGATCACCTGGCTGCGATAGCAGAGGCTCGCGTCGACCCACGCCGGCCAGTCGCATTCGAGCGCGACGGGCATCGCCGCCAGCCCGAGCGCGCGAACCTGCTCGGCGAGCGTGGCGGCATGCGCGGGCGCGTAATACGGAAACTCGGCGTAGTACGCGACGGTGTGCGGCAGGCGCCGCGCGAGCAGGTGGGCGATGCAATGGTCGACGTGGCCGCCGAAGCCGAGCGGCGCGATGACCTGGTCATCCGGGCGCAGCAATGCGCGCAGGCGCGCTTCGAGCGCGTCCGGTACGGCGGGTGCGCCGACGCTGCCGGGCGCCGCGAATAGCGCGTCCGGCGCCGGGCATTCGAATTCACCGGCCGGCGACGCGCGCAGTGCGGCGTCCCGGTGGCCGAGGCCGATGCGCGCGCACCCGAGCATGGCCGCGGCGCGCGCGTCTTCGTCGCGCCGCGCGGCGACGCCGCCGAACGCGCGCCAGCGGTGCGCCGGCTCGGTCAGGCGCGCGGCGACGGCGGGCTCCGCGTCGCCGTCGCACAGCGTGACGATCGTGACCTCGCGGTCGCGGCGCCACGCCGGCACCGCGCCGCCGAGCGACCACACGGCGTCGTCGAGATGGGGCGACAGCAGCACGAGGCGGCCGTCAGGAACGAGTCGGGCGGTCGAGTTCATGCGGGATCGAGTGGAGAACGAACGATGCAATCCGGATGGGCTTTGGCGTCATGGCGGTCATGCGTGCGCTGCGTGCGCCATGCCGTCGGCCAGCGGGATGAAACCGTCGAGCGCTTCGATGCGCGCGATCCACGCGCGCAGGCGCGGATACGGGTCCAGCGCGAACCCGCCCACCGGCGCTTGCGCGAGGTACGTATGGCAGGCCACGTCGGCGATCGACGGCTGCGCGCCGAGCAGGAAATCGCGGCCCGCGAGATGCTGCTCGAAGAATGCGCACAGCCGCTCGGACAGCGCACGCGCGCGCACCAGATCGTGCTGCCCGCCGAACAGCGCGTGACGACGCAGCACGGCGGGGCCGAACGCGAGCTCCCCCGCCGCGAGCGACAGGAAGCGCTGCACGGCGCCGGGCGGCGCGTCCGCGCCGCGCCAGTGACGCGCGCCGTAGCGCTCGGCGAGGTAGACGAGGATTGCATGGGAGTCCGACAGGACGAGCGCGCCGTCCTCGAGCACCGGCACCTGACCGAGCGGATTGAGCGCGAGAAAGGCCGGCGTGCGGTGCTCGCCGCGCAGCAGGTCGACTTCGATCGTCTCGATCGGGAGCTTCAGCAGCGAAGCGAACAACGCGACGCTGTGCGAATGGCCGGACAGCGAGAAACGATGGAGACGAATGGATGGTTTTGAATGCATGACTTCGGGCAAGTGAATACGGCAATGAACAACGCGGCGGCTGCGCGACCGACCCGGGCGCATCCGGCCTTCCCGGCCTTTCCCGCAACGACCGCTTTTTTTTAACGACACGAGCATAGTTCTTTCGAGGCTGACCATGCAATTAATCGATATGCGAAATGCGCCGCTCGAGCGTGAATATCATTTCGAGCTGGACTCGCGCGTCACCGATCCCGCCCGCTTCAAGGTCGCGTTCGTGATATTCCTGGAGGGCGACCTCGTGATGTCGCCGGAGCATCTCGGCGTCGCCTACATGGCGGCGGTGCTGCGCCGCGCCGGCTTCACCTGCGTGATCATGGAAGTGCGGGACGACAAGGACGCCGCACTCGACACGCTTGCCGCGTTCGCGCCGGACATGACGTGCTTCACGCTGATGAGCCTGAACATCGTGACGTTCGGCGGCTTCTCCGAGCAGGTCCGCGCGCGCCTGCCCGGCACGCGCATCGTGTGCGGCGGGCCCGCCGGCACCTATGCCGGGGTCGACGTGCTGCGCAACTGCCCGCACACGGACATCGTCGCGGTCGGCGAAGGCGAGCCGACCATTTTCGAGCTGGTGCAGCGGCTGTACCTGAACCTGCCGCTCGACACCTGCCCGGGCATCTGCTTTCGCAACGCAGACGGCGAACCTGTGCAGACCCCGTTGCGGATGATGATGCACAACCTCGACGACCTGCCCTTCCCGTCGCGCGACCAGCTCGAGCTGCACGGCGGCAAGCTGGAGTACATCCGCATCAGCACGAGCCGAGGCTGCGTCGCGCGCTGCACGTTCTGCAGCGCGCCGCACGCGGGCAACAAGATCCAGCCGGGCAAGGGCTGGCGCGGCCGCTCGGCCGCGTCGGTGCTGGACGAGCTCACCCATCTCGTCGACACGTACCAGTTCCGCACCTACGACTTCATCGATTCCACCTTCGAGGATCCGGACGGACGGCGCATCGGCAAGGGGCGAATCCGGGAGATCGCGAACGGGATTCTCGATCGCAAGCTCGACATCTACTACAACGTCTGCATGCGCGCGGAAAACTGGACCGACGACGATGCCGAGCTGCTGCAGCTGCTGTTCGAGTCCGGCCTCGAGAAGGTCAACGTGGGGATCGAGTCGGGCACCACCGAGGAGCTCGCCCTGTGGCAGAAGCGCGCGAGCGTCGAAGACAACGAGCGGATCATCCGGCTGCTGCGCGAGCACGGCATCTATCTCGCGATGGGATTCATCCAGTTCCACCCGTACTCGACCGTCGACACGTTGCGTCGGAATGCCGAATTCCTGCGCCGCAACAACGGCCACAATCTGCGCCGGCTCACCGAGCGGCTGGAAATCTATCCGGGCACGCCGTTGATCGGCAAGATGGAGCACGACGGCCTGCTGAACGCGGACTACTGGCAATCGCTCGACCACTATGGCTACCGCTACCAGGATGAAGCGGTGGCGAAGCTGGCGCATCACTTCGCGTCGCTCTACAACAACGACGACTATCACGAGCGCGGCGTCATCACCGATCAGTCCGCCGTGTTCGAATTCGAGACCTTCAACGTGGTGCTGTCGACCTTCCTGTCGCGCACCCAGCGGCGCTTTCGGCACACCCCGTCGGTCGTCGAGCTGATCCGCGAGTTTCGCTCGGGGTTGTACGCGAAGCACAAGGAGATGTCCGAGTTCAATTTCGCGTTCTTCACGTCGAGCCTCGACGCGGTGCTGGCGGACCGGCTGGATGCGGAAACGCACCGGCGCGACGTGGCGGATGTCGAGCAGTATTTCCGTTCCGCGATCGACGAGATCCGGACCCGCCAGTTGCGGCTCGGGCGGGCGCTGCTGCGGGCGGGCGCCGACCTGAGCCAGATCACGTCGACCACCGACACGCGAAACTTCCCGATCGCAAAAACGTATACTGGCGGCGGCATGCCCTGCTGGTGATACGGGCCGCTGCCCCATTACCGACCGACTTCACGATGAATCCCGCCAAGGTAGACCGAACCCGCGTCGTCAAGCTGACCGACCTGCCCAATATCGGCCCGGCGTCCGCCGCCGACCTCGTGCAGATCGGCATCGGCCGCCCCGCCGATCTCGTCGGCCGGTGTCCGTTTTGCCTTTACGACGAGCTGTGCATGCGCACCGCGACGCGCCACGACCCGTGCGTGATCGATGTGTTCATTTCCGTGACGCGGTTCATGGCGGGCGATCCGCCCGAGCCGTGGTGGGCCTTCACCGACGCGCGCAAGCGCATCATGAGCGGCGCCTCTCCCGCCGCCTGCGACACGCCCGCCGGCCTGCCGTGCGATGTGTGCGGACGGCGGCCGGGCTGAGCCGGACGGCCGCCCGCCAGGGGGCGCGCCGCCTGATCGCCACGAACCGGCGGCGCGCGCGCCGGTAGCGAACGAGCAGGTCGGCGCCGAGAGACGCTTGCGCGGGTTCGATCGCATCCCCCCGTGCCGGCGTCGCCCTCAGCTATGCAGCGCGTGCCCCAGCGCCCGCAGCCGCAGTCGCAGTCGCAGTCGCAGACCAAAATAAAGTCGTCACCGCTTGCGAAGCAAAGGTGTCGCCGAACCCAGCGTCGCGAAGACCAATGTCAACTCACCTGGAGCGCTGACAGCCGCCACCAAGCTCATCTGATTGGCACTGCGAAACATCACTGCCGATTGGGGGCGTGCTGCTCATGACTGGAAGGCGGCTATGAACCAGTTCGCCATCCTTTACGAGGATCGATTCATTCGATCATCCGCGTGAATCTCAACCTGCCTTGAATACGGAACTCCTGCCCCCCCTCTCCTCCCGCTTCCTGGTAGCGGCGCAGCCACTTGCGAAGCGTTGGCCTGGAGATGCCACAACGCGTGCATACGAGACCGGCGTTGCCGGTCTCTTGATCCATGCGTACCCAACGTAATCGCATCGAGATTTCGCGTTCCATCGTCCCGTATTAGTTGAAACGATGTCCGCGAATCACACATCTCGAGCGACACAACCTCCCGATCGCCGGCGAAAATTACGCGCCCAGCAAGACCATTGCATGGACGCGCGAAAGCGCCTGCTGCCACTCAACGCTGTTGCGCGTAGCGTCACCGTTGTCGAGCAGCGGTTTGAGCAATGCGAGCAGATCCGACGACCGGGACGTTTCTTCCGGCGTGGTCACATCCGAAATCAGCCGGCCGGCTTCGTACATCGAATCGCGTGTCTTCCGGTCGGACGTCTGATTCAACGACGCCGCCTGCAGCACACCGCGTTTCGTTGCGATCTGCACTGTGCTGCTGGCGCTATCGTCGATTTGCACGTAGCGATAGTTCTGCGACAAGCGCGACGACGTCAGTACCGGTTCGCCGCCGCCCGACAGCGCCCGATGGTAGCTCGCGCTCAAATGGGACTGCTGACGCTGCATGATCTGTCCGTCGCGTTGCGAGCCGGTGAGTTGCGTGGTTTGCGATACCTGATAGGAAAACGAGTCGACTTCGCCGGGATGCATCGGATTCGGAGACGTCGTCGCATTCTTGATCGATGCGCTGAAATCACCGAGTCCCGTCAACATTGCCTGATTCGCCTGCTGCAGCGCTGGCGCATAGGCTGCACCCGGCAACACTTGCCCCGACGGCGTCCCGTAGTCCGCGTTCATCTGCGCGAAGCCGTCTTCGAACATCGACATCAGCGCCGCATTGCCGTGCCCTCGCGAATTCGCCTGATCGAACTGCTGCAGATAGCTGGCAACGGACGCAGCACGTTGCGAACTCGTCCCCCAAAGCGCCGAATTGCTCGTGTCGACGCTGACGTCGATGACCCCTTCCGCACTCTTGATGCTCAAGCTTCGAGAGGCGCGACTTTGCGAATAGCTGGCCGAAATGTTCGCGCTGCCGTCGTTGGTGACGTTGTACTGAAAGTTCACGGAAGCGAGCGCCGACGTGTCGAATTGCGTCAGGCCGCTCAGGTCGAGTTTTGGCGGCGTGGCACCCAGACTGTCGATGGCCCGCTGAAAACCATCGGCAAGCTGGGCCACGGCGCTGCGTTCGCTGTCGCTGAGTTTGCCGCTGCTCGTGATGCTGGCCGAGAGGCTGCCGCCCCCGCTGTCGAGCTCGATGTCGACCGTCACGCCGCTGTTCGTTTTAACCGTGAGGTGGATCTTGCCGTCGGGTCCTTGCAGCGACGGTAAACCAATGCCGCCGGTCATGCTGACCGACTGCGAAAAATCGCTATCCGTCGTCTTGAAACGATCGAGCAGCGCACTGCCGACACCGGAGAACTGCGCCGTCATCGTCCGCGAGGTGGTGTAATTGCCCAGCATCCGGAGTGTCACGGCGTCGCCACTGTCGTTGGCCGTGGCGACTGTCGGCGCAACGCCGGCCAGCGTCCCGTCCGGCGTATAGGTTTCAAGCACCGCAACGCCGAGGGAGGAAGGAATCGTGACAATGGTCGACGGCGAAGACAGCGCCGCACTCTGCCGGTCGATTGCGTTCGCCGATCCGGCGGGGACAGGGCCCGCAGAATCCGCGAGTGGAGCAAGCGCAGCGGTCGTGGCGACGTTCAGGGACGATAGAGTAGACATGGCTTTCCAATGCGTTCTTGTTACCCGCTTGTAGTGCGGGCGCGCTGGTATTACGGAATGCTCAGACTGCTTTATCGTCAGACGAATCGGATTCTTTAGCCCGATCTTTCGTTTTGTCTATCGGATCAGGCATGAAATTCAGAGCGGAGGTCCCAGCTTCGGTCGGAGAGAGGCCCGCCGCTTCGTTCCGCAAGAAAAATGCTTCTACGATGTGAGGCTAGCCCAATTTCGGTCCCGGATCGCCCAGGGCCGCCTTTCTTGCCGGGTCAGGTGGACTCGATTCGCACCCATGCCTCGTCGAATATAAATAGACCCTAGCAGGCTGTTGAAAAGCGCCTCGTTTTGGCGACCGGGACGCGGTTTGATCGAAGCGCAGACGACGTCGGCGCCCCTGTGCCTCGGCTTTTCACTGCCGAGCGGCATGGGTGAGGAAACGGCCGGCCGCGTCGAGCTCACGCGCGCCGTGCGGCCGCTCATCGATGTAGCGGATCTCGCGCGCCGGGCGCAGCTCGATCGCTACGACCTGCAGGTGCTCGCGCGCGCGAACGCGGCCAGCAAACTCATGGTTTATAGGCGTTGATCAGCAAGCGTCGTCTCTGCCGTCAGCTTCGGCATCTTCAGCAGCTTCGCTTTGTAGTCGAACAGATTGTTCTCGTCGATGTCGAATCGACGCAGCCAATCATCGCTCTCGGCGGTCGTATCAAAGTATGGAGCGGCGGCTCCCATCAAGCCGCGCTGCAAACGCCACACTGTCGTAGCTCGAACGGCCTTCAGCACATTGTTGAGGACCACATAGTTCGCCGGCGCGACCGGCGGCCCCTTCCCTGCCTCATCTGCTGCGCCACCCGACTCGGGTTCAGGGCCGGCTTGAATCACGACCCCGCCGTTCATGTCGTATAGCGCGAACCAGTTCGGCGGTAGCTCACTTCGTAAAGCGGAGATCCCGCCTACCTGCTCCAACATCGCCTTATCCACACATGTGAGCCAGGACACCGTTTTCAGTTTGGTTCTCAGGTGCGTCGCGTTGAGTAGCGGATTGCCAACGTCGAGTGCAATGTAACGCCGCGCCAACCAGTATTCCGTCGGTGTGTTGGCTTCGGCTTCCGTCAGGCTCAGATTCACTGCGAACCCGGCGTAGCCGTTGTAGGCGTTCAACCGTTTCGCGAAGTCGACGAAAAGCTGCTGAAACACACGAGGATGGGCGACCAGAAACGGCGCGGGAACCGAGAAGGTCAGCGCGCTGGCGCCGGCCTCCGGTATCGCTTCCTCGTACTCCAGGATTCCGAACACGCGGAACTCCCACAGTCCAGCATCGTCAGCTTTTTCGCCAGACGACACGTAGGCCGTGACACCCTCGTCGCCCCTCGCGCGAAACACCTTCGGGTCGACCTGGCCATCCTTCAGCTGCACGGGCTTCCGGCCGTCTTGCGTGAGCCAGCGAAGACGCGGACCCGCGTAAGCGGCATACGCCGCGAAGCAGTTTGCAATCTCGCCCTGCACGGCCTCCTGATACGCGTTCGGAAAAAACAGCGCCGCGCGCACGACCATCGCCGCACCGACGTAGTCGTGGCGTTGCTTGGGCAGGAGCATGCCCCCTTTCAACAGGGCATCAGTCTGGGCATTTTTCGCCCACTCGATCAGTGCTTGTTCGTCCATGATCATCAGAATAGCGGAATCAGGTTCGGCGATGCTGGAGGCGCAGCGCCGTCTGGCGGCCGCGGGCCGAAGACATTGCGCGCACGCTTCGTCACGCCCTCGAACTCATCGAACGGGCTCCAGGGCGCCGCTTTCGACGCGCCATCCGTGGCGTCTCGAGGCACGGGCCCAAGCACCGGGTACTCGCTGGTCTTTTCCTGCTTCTTCCCATCATCGTCAGGACAACCGCAATCCTCCGGCGTCAGCAGGACCGCAGAGGCGTGCGGGCCCGCGATATCTTCGTCCTGCTTCTGGTGCCGCGTTGAATACGTGTCGCCCTTGAACTTCATCTCGACCACTGCATCGAGATTATCCTGCGTGGGCTCCTTCGCGGGATCCTTCACGATCACGACGTCCGGGATACGCACGTTGCCGGCACCTCGTTTGCACTCCCCCTCCCAGTTGCCTTTGATCCATTGTGGCAGCCAACCATAAGTCTTGTTCGGGGTGCGCGGGCTCATGATCGGTGTTGGTGGCCGAACCGTCATAAGGTACTTCACTTCAGCCTTGTAGATGCTGGTCGTGAAATTGGTGTCTTCCTTTTTCAGTTGCGTAGCAACGCAGATCTGTCGGAGGTCCTTGTTGTCTACCGACTTCGCCGGGCCGTTCTTGCATGTGCACATGAGGCTGCACAGCTTCGCCTGGTCCTTGGGGCGCAGCTTCGAATTGAGGTAGACGGGACTGGTTTCGCCTTTGTCTGGCGCCGTGCCTCCAATCGACCACTTGCTCACGTTTCGGTACTCCCCTCGCCGTGAAACGTGATCGAAGTCGGCTCGTCAGACTCATGCCACTGCGTGAAGCCTTGCGAGTCGGTCTGGCCGGAGATTGTGGAACCGCCGGGGGTCTGGAAGGAGTAGGGATGATTCGGAACGGGACTGCGCGTTTCGCTGTTCAGGACTTGAAATCAGCCACGGTACCGATCGGTCGCGCTCGAATCCTGCTGCGGCACGACACTCTTTCCGCCGCCGATCCCGCCCGCCGCACCGGACACCTGCTCGACGTGCGCAGATCCCAGCGAGGCGATCAGCGACGCCCCGCAGGCCGTCTTGTCCCCTTCCGTCGCGACAGGCCGACCTCCAAAGGTCATGCTTCTCACCTTCACGTCGACGATCGGATAAACGCCGCCACATTTCGGACACGCCACCATGTCGCCAAGCAGCGCGACGGGTTTGCCGAACATCATGTTCGTTGATGTACAGGCGATTACGCGTCCACCATGCGACGTCGTATCGCCTTCGCGAATAAACGCGTAGGTCATAGACAGCCCTCGGTTTGTTATGTCGCATGAATTTAGCATTGTTTCGTCGCGACACGCCGCGAGGAGGCCTCGGGCCGACTGTCAAAGTTTGTTAGCAGGTCACGGTCGGCCAGCGTAATATCGCGCAGCGGCGGCGATCTCGTCCGGCGTCATCTGCCGCGCAACATTGCGCATCTGCTCGCTGATGTCGTTGTGCCGTGCGCCCGACGAAAATGCCTGCAACTGCGTCTTGATGTAGGCCTCGGGCTCGCCTTCGAGCCACGGCCCACCGACCTTGTTGTCCATCCCCCCGTGGCACGACGCGCATGGTGCGATGTTGCGGAGCGGTGCGCCGCTCGCGACGATCTTCGGCGGATTCGCGGCAGGCTTCGTTACGGCGCGCGGCAGGTACGAGTAGTACGCCGCAAGATCGCGCATATCCTGATCGGACAGATTCGCGGCCATCGACTCCATCGCCGAATTCGTGCGCGCACCCGTCTGGAAATCCTTCAGCTGCTTGTAGACGACTGCCGCATACTGGCCCGCGAGGTTCGGTGAATCCGCGTCGCTCATCCCTCGCGCGCCGTGACACATCGTGCAGCGCATCGCGAGCGTCGCGCCGCGGCCGATCGACAGGCTGTCCGTCTTCGACATCATCTGCGGCGTGATGACGACAGTGCTGGTCTTGATCTTCGACGGCTCCGGCTGCGAGGCGAGCCACGCCCGCGGGACGCCGGCCGCGCTGCAGATCGCATTCCAGATCCCCTGGAACTGCGCATCCTTCTGCACGGACGGCAACCAGACGAAACCGATCAGCACCGCCGCGGCCACCGTGAACAGCGTGAGCCCGACACTCACGGTAAACCAGCGGTTGCGAAGCGAAAATAGGCGTTCCGTGCTCATCGTTGCGTCCCCAAGTAGATGGCCGGCACCGACGGCTGCTTGAGCGTCATCAACTGTGCGATCGGGTAGCCGTAGTTGACGACCGTGAGGCCGATCATCAGCGCTATCCACAGCCCGAAGCTGTTGAGCGCGATGGGCAGCTTCTTCGGCTCGTGCACGGCCGAGCTGAACGTGAACTCGGCGGGGTTGATCTTCGCGCCGCGATGTCCGCGTATCAGCACGACAAAGAAGAGCACCGCCGACGCGACCAGGATCAGTGCACCGATCACCGACAGGATCACCCAGATCGCTTGCGGCGCAAGCGCGGGATCGCTGTAGTCGTAATAGGCCATGCGGCGCGGCATGCCGAGGATGCCGACGTAATGCCACGGAAACGTCGTGACGATCATCCCGACGAACCACAACCAGAGCTGCGTCTTGACGAGACGCGCGCTGCCGAGCGCGCGGCCCGTCAGATACGGCCACAGCTCGTATGCGATCGCGAAGTACATGATGACGACCGCGCCGCCGAAGATCAGGTGGAAGTGGCCCGTGATCCACTGCGTATTGTGAATCGTCGAATCGAGCTGGTAGCTCATGTTGATGAGCCCGCCCGCGCCGCCGAAGCCAAGCATCACGAAGGAGAACGCGACGGCAAGCATCATCGGCTCGTGCCACGGCAGTGCGCGCAGCCAACCGAACGCCCCCTTGCCGCCTCGCAGCCGCGCGGCGATCTCTACCGACGCGCATACCGTGAACACGGTGAGGAGCGTCGGCACCGCGACGATCGCCGTGAACACCGACTGCAGGAACTTGAAGCCCGAGCCCACCTGCGGATCGGCGAACAGGTGGTGAATGCCGATCGGCATCGCACCGACGAGAAACAGGATGAACGAGATGCGCGCCATGCCGTCGCTGTACAGCTTACCGCCGATCGCGCGCGGCACGAGTGTGTAGTACGCGATATACGCCGGAATCAGCCAGAAGTACACGATCGCATGCAGTGTCCACGAGAAGAACACGCGGGCGAGACCCGCGTCGATCGCCGTCTTGAGTCCGACCGCGACCGGCAGGATCTGGAACAGGATCTCGATCGCGGCGCCGATCGAAGTCCAGCCCCACAGATACGCGCCCGCGACGTTCGCGAACATCGCGAGCGGGATCGGCGCGCCCGGATTCGCCTTCTTCCATGCGTACAGGTTCACCGACGTCAGCGCGACCCAGATCCACGAACCGACGACGACGAGGACGACGCCGAGGTAGTAGAACGGGCTGCCGATCATGGGCGGATAGAACGTATAGAGGACGGAAGACAGCCCGAGCGAAACGGGCGTCATCGCGACGACCGAGCCGACTGCGATCAGCCCCAGGCCCACCCACGCCCACTTGCGGCCGACCAGCGGCATCTTGAGCGCGAGCTCGTTGATCGCATAGCCGAAACCCATCGCGATCAGCGTCGGGAATACATAGCCCATCACCGAACCGTGCGCCGTCACAGAGCGATAGTAGAGCTCGGGGTTGCCGAGCCATGGATGCAGCGGACTGCGCGCGAGCATCTGCCATGCGCCGAGCAGCAGTGCGACGCCGAAGACCGCGAACGCGAGCCAGAAATGCGCGAGTACCAGTCGATTATTCTTTAACACAGCTCAGTCTCCGCGCGCCGGACGCCAGTTTGTCGAATTCCGCACGATCAATCACCTTGACGTGCGCCCACATCCCCTCGTGGCCGGTTCCGCAATATTCATGGCACGGCATCAGGTGCTCCGTTGGCTTGTCGAAGGTCGTCCTGAACGTTGCGATGTAGCCCGGCTCGAGCATCGAATTGATGTTGGTGTCGGTGATGAGGAAGCCGTGTACGACGTCCGCGCTCGTCGCGCGAAACGTCACCGGCGTGTTCGCCGGCACCAGAATGCACTGCGGCGTGAACGAGTATTGCTGGCCGATCACGCGCACAGTTACCGAGCCGTCCGGCTCGCGCGCGGTGCCGAGGTTGCTCTCGATGAATTCGCCCGAGACGTGCAGCGTCGTCGGATCGACCGTTTCGACGCGCGACGGCGGCATCATGGCCCAATGCAGGCCGGTGTACACCATCATGGCGACGAGCAGAACCATCAGGCCGACGGCCAGAATCGCCCATCTGCGCTCGATCCGGGCCGCGAGCTGCGCGCCGTCGAGACGGTCTGGCAAAGGTTGTTTTGACATGGGAACCCGGTTACTGGATCACGCCGCGGGGCAGGAAAACGAAAAAGTAGAAGGCAAACCACAGTGCGATCACGATCGCGGTTGCGGTGCCTGCGAGCGCGAGCGCGCCGTGCGGACCCGCGCGAACAATCTCGTCAACCGCATCGTCGTGCGGTTCGGGAGCGTCGCCGGGCCGTTGGAAAGTGTCGCTCATGATGTCCTCAATAGAGCGGAGCCGAACGCAGCGCATTGGCTTCCTTCGCGGAAACCGGCGTACCGCGGTTGCCCCAGGCGGTCCGGATGAAGGTCGTCACGGCCGCCACCTCATCGTCCGACAGCGACTGGGCGAAAGGCGGCATGCCGTAGGGTTCGGGGTTCTTCGCGGTGCCGGGCGCGTATCCGCCATTCAGCACCATGCGGATCGGATTGACTGCGGACGTCATCTGGATCGACTGGTTGCCCGCGAGCGGCGGGAATGCCGGCGGCTTGCCGAGGCCGGACTTGCCATGACAACTTGCGCACTGGGCGTCATAGATCTTCGCGCCGAGCTTGTTGAGTCGCGCCTGCTCCGATGCGGGCATCTTCGTCGGCGGCAGGGACACGGATTCGCTCCCGCGTTGCGGCAGCGACTTCAGGTAGACAGCCATCGCACGCACGTCATCGTCGGACAGGTGCTGCAAGCTGTTGTAGACGACCTCCGCCATCGGGCCATACACCGTACCGCGATGCGACGCGCCCGCCTGCAGGAGGTCGGTGATTTCGGCGATGTTCCAGTTGCCGAGCCCTGCTTCCTTGTTCGACGTGAGCGACGGCGCATACCACGCCTGCATCGGTATCAGCCCGCCTTCGAACGCGTTCGCTTCCGAGCTGCCGCCAAGCGCATTGATCGCGGTGTGGCACATCGAGCAATGGCCGAGCCCTTGCACGAGATACGCGCCGCGGTTCCATTCGGTCGACTTCGTGGTATCCGGCTGATACTCGCCTTCCTTGAAGTACAGCGTGCGCCAGCCGATCAGGAGTTGCCGGTTGTTGTACGGAAAGCGCAAGTCGTGTGACCGGTTCGCGAGCTTCACGGGCGGCACCGAGCGCAGGTACGCGAAGATCGCATCGGAATCCGCGCGCGTCACCTTGGTGTACGCGGCGAATGGCATTGCCGGATACAGCAGCGAGCCGTCGCGCGACCGGCCGGTGTGCATCATCGAGTAGAACTCGTCGGCCGTCCATTTGCCGATGCCCGTTCCGTCATCGGGCGTGATGTTCGGCGAATACAGCGTGCCGAACGGCGTCGGCATCTCGCGGCCGCCCGCGAAGAGCTTCTCGCCCGGTACCGTATGGCACGCGATACAGTCGCCCGCACGCGCGAGATACTCGCCGCGCCGGATGGTCGCAGCGTCGTTCGACGACTGAGCGAATGCCGAGCCCGCGACGGCGACCAGGACGCCGGTGAATGCAAGCGCGCTGCGCAATTTCACAATCAATTGCTTGTGCACGGAGGTCTCCATTAGCGGGGCTCGCTGCCGCATGCGAGCGGCATCACGAGCGAGCCCACGGGCGCGGGCGACGGACTGGCTGGCGCGGGCCGCGACGCGAGCCACGCGGAGATCGCAGTCACATCGGTGTCGGTGAGCCGGGATGCGACCTCCTGCATGCAGTTGGGCGCGATCGATGTACGCGTTCCGTACCGCCAGGCACCAAGCTGCGCGCTCAGATAGTTCGCGTGCAGGCCGAGAAGACCGGGAACAGCAGGCTCCATCCCGGTGAGCGCCGCCCCGTGGCACGACACGCACGCGGGAATCTTGCGCGCCGGGTCGCCCGACTTCACTAGTTGCTGCCCTCGCTCCAGCACCGCGGGCGCGAAGGTGGGCACTGCGATAGCAGGGAATGGCGGCCGCTGGCTCGCGAAGTGGTCGGCTATCCGATGCAGGTACGCGTCGGGCAGGTACGCAAGCAGGTAGTTCATCGGCGGGTACTTGCGCCGGCCATCGCGAAACGCGACGAGCTGGTTGTACAGGTAGCCGGCCGGCTTGCCCGACAGGCGCGGGAAGTAGTCGTCCGACGTCCCCTCCCCCTGGCGGCCGTGACACGCGGCACAGGCCAGCACGCGTGCCTCCATCGAATCGGGCGCGCGTTCCGTCTGCGGTTCCCGAGAGAACGCCGGCTGGCTCAGCAAACCGCACAGCACGGCAAGTACTGCGGTGGATCTCAAAGTCACTGTCATCTTCTCGGACAAGGCATCCCGTTCCCGCTATCACGCGAGCCGCCCCTGCGAATCTTTGGCGCGAACGAGTACGTCGCTGGCACCATTGCCTTCGTTGGTCTCAAGGGAACCGGTTATTCAAATTTTGATCGGCGTGAGGTTCTCACGAGCGCCACCGATTCGTCTTGATTCACGTCAATTGATTACACGGATTGAAAATTCGCGCGGAACGACTTCCGAATATCAGGACACGACATCGCGCAGCGGATCATTGATCGCCCGACTAGGCCAGACCTGACAGTGGCGGGTAAGGCAGGCACCAGGGGGAAAAGCGCGGCGACCTGCCGTAGACTAAAAGAAAGATGTCACCGAGCCCAGCGTCGCGAAGACCAGTGTCAACTCCCTTGGAGCGCTGACAGCCGTCGCCCCGCATTGTTCGGAACCTGAGTTTGAACCGACAATCGTGCTGTAGCGATAAGGTTCCTTTTATCCCGCTGCCGCGTCGATCGGGCTTTGGAGCGACGCGCTACAGCGGATAGCAGTTCTAGGCGACGCGAGCGACTCTGAACGACGGTGGATTCGATCGGTCGGCATTCTTACAAAGCAGCCATTCGGACGAGGGTTTGGTGACCGCCCCGCGGGCAATGCCAGCCGGCTTGACGACGACGCGTAAACCTTTGGACAACGTAAGCAACACACAGCCAGACGCATTCGCCTGCACATCGTTCGCGGTTGCGGGACCGGACACGACCGGCAGCGCGCTGATCTCTTCAGTCGCATGATTTCTCTCATCTGAGTCGATGAAATCAGCTTCTGCGGCGAAAACGTCGTCCCCGCGCTCTATTCTCTGACCATGTTGGATGTGTGTCGCAATACGAATGGGACGACCGTGCATGTTCAATACTCTGAAATCGAATGGATGTGGCGATACAATCATGATTGCCCAAACATGGGTCCGTCCGGCATGGCGCTGAAACGGCGGTTCATGGCCGCAACAGACACTCTATTTTTGACTTGCGTCAAAAGCGACGGATTACCGTTTGCTAGATATCCCTGAAATTCTATCCCGGACTATTGCAGCCACAATGATCGGTTAGAATTTCCGAGAAATTTTCAGTCTCTCGGCTGTCTCATTGGATTTGGCTATCGGTAGGACTCTACACGGCAGGGGCGCCACTGTGTATATCGCAGAAATTCGAATCGAGAACTTCCGGCTGTTTGGTGCCAATAACAAAGCGCTCTTGCTACCACTGTCCCCGGGACTTACGGCATTGGTCGGCGAGAACGATGCCGGCAAGACAGCGGTCATCGACGCGCTACGTTTGGTGGTCGGCACGCGTGACCAGGACGTGCTGCGGGTGGATCCACTTGATTTTCATCAGCCTACCCCCGGTGGTCCAAGTGCCGATGAAATTATCATCCGTCTGACTTTCAAAGGCCTCACCACGGCGGATCGAGGTGCGTTTGCCGAATTCCTCACATATGAGACGGTAGCCGGAGCGACCAATACCGTGCTGATCGTGACCTGGGTTGCGAAACGCAACACCAAGGAAGGCAGCTCACGCCGGGTGCTTCCGCCTGAGTGGCGGACGGGTGCCAAGGGGGACGGCCCCTTGCTCGATCTGGGGGCACGATCGCTGCTGACGGCGACGTATCTGCGGCCGTTACGCGACGCCGAGCGTGCCATGAGCTCTGGCCGAGGATCGCGACTATCGCAGATCCTCCAGCACACCACGGAAATCCGCGACACCGGAAACTCTTTCGACAAGCTGGCCGATCCACCACCCGACCCGACGACGTTGAGTGTGCTGGGCCTTGGCGACTATGCTACTCATCTGCTTGCGGAGAGCGAAGGCATTAGGCAGGCTCGAAAGCGGCTCAATGATGAGTACCTGAAGCCCCTCTCGTTCGCTAACGATATGCTGAATGCGCGAATCGGCGTAGCAGGAGCGCAGGAGGACAGCCTCAGATTGCGGCAGCTACTTGAGAAGCTTGAGCTGGTACTGACCGCGTCGTCTGACGCCGAAAGTGCGCACAGTCGTGGACTCGGCTCAAACAACCTGCTGTTCATGGCGTGCGAGCTCCTGCTTCTCGCTACTGAAAGCGACGGGTTCCCGTTGCTGCTGATCGAAGAGCCCGAGGCGCATCTCCATCCGCAGCGGCAGTTGCAACTTATGTCGTTCCTGCAGGCACAGGCAAAGAAGACGCGTGCCGATGGACAGCGCATCCAGATCATCGTTACAACGCACAGTGCCAATCTCGCGTCGGACCTACAACTCGACAAGCTCGTACTGATTGAAGGCGGACGGGCTTTCCCTCTGTGTGAGGGTAAGACCAAGCTCAGCGGATCAGACTATCGATTTCTCGAGCGCTTCCTCGACGTGACCAAGGCAAACTTGTTCTTCGCGCGCGCAGTAATGATCGTCGAGGGGGATGCCGAGAACATCCTCCTGCCCGTCATAGCGAGGTTACTTGACCGCGATTTCCACCATCACGGTGTCTCCGTGGTTAATGTCGGCGGTGTTGGGCTCGGCCGATACGCACGCATATTCATGCGCGAAGACGTCGAGAAGGATGGGGTCATTAACATTCCCGTCGCCTGCATCACCGACATGGACGTGATGCCAAACAATGCGCCTTGGATCGTGGGCAAGCTGGAGGACGGGCAGCCGATCCCTCCAAGACCTCCCTCAAAGCGGCAATGGCGGATTAAGGACGATTTTCCGGGCGAACACCTTGAACAGCGGCGAGCCGAACGCAGGAAGAAGGCCTCAGGCCAAAAGGTCGAGACGTTCGTCGCTAACGAATGGACGCTTGAATTTGACCTCGCATTCCACGGTCTCGGCAAGCACGTCTATCGCGCAGGGACACTGGCGTTAGCCAATGACCGCCTCTCTGCCGGCACTGCCGAGCAGGCCGTCATCCTCGCCGCCGCCGATGCAGCCTATCAAGCGCTGATCGATGCGGGTCATGATCCATCGACGCTCGCCTCACATGTCTATGCGCTGTTTGAGGCTGATGGGGCCTCAAAGGCGATCGGCGCGCAATATCTTGCCGAACTGCTGGAAAAGGAGGCCGCGGACAATAACCTAGATGCCAATAGCTTGCGCGCATTGCTGCCGCCCTACATCGTTGCCGCTATCGAGCATGTCACCGGGCCTTTCGCACCGCCGCTCGCAGGCGGCGCGGCCGAAGAGCCGGGCGCGGTAGTAATGGCGCCGGCACCGGGGGCCTGAGTGATGTACGACGATCTAGTCCGCGAGGAAGACGTTACCTGGGCAGCGGAATTGATGGGGCTTGGCCCCACCGGATTTGCGGCTATCGAGGGTGATGACAGCCGACTCCGAGCAATGCTGCGACTCGACACAATCGACTTCGAGGCATGCCCGGGAAGTGGCAAGACGACTTTGTTGGTCGCAAAACTCGCAGTTATAGCGATGCGCTGGCCAAGCCGTCAGCAGGGCATCTGCGTGCTGTCGCATACCAATGCCGCGCGCAACGAAATCAGCGCGAAGCTCAGCAGTTCGGCGGCGGGTGTCTCCTTGACACGCTACCCGCACTTCGTCGGCACGATCCACGCGTTTGTGAACGAGTATCTCGCGCTGCCTTGGCTCCGGTCGAAAGGAGTCGAAGTGCGCTGCATCGATACCAGGATTGCACTTGCGAAGCGGTGGAACCTGCTACCCGCGAATCGGCGCTGGGCTTTGCAGCAGGCAAATCTGAGCGAAACCTGCCTGATTTACGACCAGACTGACTATGGCGGGGGCAAGACAGGCCGTTTCGGACCGCAGACGCCTACATATCAAGCGATCATCGATGCGCGTCGCCAGTCGAGCGAACAGGGATATTTCTGCTTCGACGAAATGTTCGTATGGGCCTGCGAATTGCTTGATCGGCATCCTGAGACGATTCCAGTGCTACGTCGGCGCTTTCCGCTGGTATTCATCGACGAGGCTCAGGACAACAGTGAGGCACAATCGGCGCTGCTGCACCGCATCTTTTGCAGCGGCGACGCGCCGTCGCGCCGTCAGCGTTTCGGCGACTCCAACCAGGCCATCTACGGAAGCACCAGCGAGAGCGGCGCCACGACGGACCAGTTTCCAGGCGCTGTTGTACATCCGATGCCACGAAGCTACCGTTTTGATCAGAATCTTGCGGACCAAGTGAAGGGATTTGGGGTTACGCCGCATGCGCTAATCGGCGCCGGTCCACCGGATCACCTCAGCGCCGATCCTAAGGCGTCGGCAATCTTCCTTTTCGATGACGGGTCGGTCCAGAGAGTGCTGGAGCGCTATGGCCAGCATCTGCTGGATAGCTTCGACGCGGCTGTACTGGAAAACGGAGTGTTCACTGCAGTGGCTGGGGTTCACGAACCCGGGGGCGACGATCGCATCCCGCGAGCGATGGGACACTATATGCCCGGTTACGACCCGGCATGCGTTCGGAAGGAGTCCACGCCGAGCAGCTTCGCCCAATACCTTGCGCGGGCTCGTTTTGAGATGGCTGGCAGCGGAAACACGGATAGGCTTATCAACGCCGTGGCGGCGGCGCTCCTCACTGCCAGCGAGCTTGCCGGCGCCCCATATGGGGCGAGCGCACGAAAATCGCCTCATCGCCGGGTGGTCGAGATGCTTGGCGATAGCGATGCAAGAGGCGAATATCTCGCATTGCAAGAGATCATCCTGACGCACCAAGGCGATATCACCCCTGCGCTCTGTGCGGCGGCAGCACAAGCCCATATCGAGGCAGTGATCCGGCAACTGAGCGGCGCAGAGGTGCTTGGGGAGGATGTTGCCACCTTCTTAGCACCGCCGCAGGCTCAGGCCGTAGCTGAGGCCGAAGCTGCAATCGCCGCGCGCACCGATAATTTGTTTGCTTATCCGCCCTACGCACCACAAGTACACATTCGGCTGAGCTCGATCCATGCGGTGAAGGGCGAAACGCACACGGCGACGCTCGTCCTCGACAGTTTCTACCACGCGCATCATCTAAGCGAACTCAAGCCATGGTTGCTGGGCACGAAGTCGGGCGGCGTTTCGACAAACGCCAGGGGCCGCCAAGTCCCTGAAGGCCCGAGAATGCTCGGGCGGCTCAAGTTACATTACGTCGCGATGACTCGCCCGACCCATCTGCTGTGCTTGGCGATGCGAAAGGATGCGTTTGGGCCTGGGGAACTCGACACGCTGATGGGTCGAGGTTGGACTGTCATTGATTGCTGCTCAGATGCGCAGGTACCAGTCTAGGCGTACAGCTATGGATTTTTTACGGACCTGAGACAATTTCGGCGTGAAGTGCAAGCCGAATGGCGTCGAGCCCTATCGTTATCTGGTCTGGCTTTTCGCGAGTTACCGCTCGCCGCAACCGCCGACGACTGCGCGGCGCTCATGCCATGGAATTTGTTCACCGATTTGCGTTGAGTCCTCGTCCCCGATCGGCAGCCCCGAGCAGCCTTGTTCGCGATCGGGAGACTATCCACTGAACTAACGCAACTTACAGCCGAGGTCGGCGTTCAGCCACGTCAGCCCAACGATCAGCGCGACGAGCGCTCCGGGGGTCCTACATGTTCCTCATCATGTTCTCCACTGTCTCTCAAAAGACCGCGCCGCATCCGTACCAAAGCGGGAAGGAGACCGCCCTCGCCCGGTTCATCTGGCCCGTCATCGCGTGGACACTGCCCGTCAACCTACGTGATGTGCCTCTGGTCGGCTTGATCAAAAAATATGAAAGTGGGACGCTATAAGGTCTTCGTTTTTGCAATCGTCCGCTGACGGATTTCGGCGGCAAAGATATTTTCTGTTTTCACTAAATGAGTCGGATCGCCATGAGCAACGTCAGCAAGACGGAAGATCTCACCATCCGCGCTCTACTATGACGACGCAACCCAGGTAGTCAACGCTGGCGAGTCCCGGCGTCACGTCCACCGGACGATAACCATGAAAGGAGGCGATATGGGTTTGGCCAAGACTGCATGGATGGACGCACAGGAGCGCGGCTGGTCGGCACCCGATACCTACGTGTGTGCCAACTGCGTGGACGACGCCTATCTCAAAGCGCTGATTCAAGACAACGCCGGTTCTAACACCTGCGATTACTGCGAGCGTCAGGGCACTGAATACATTGCTGCCGAGGCTGAGGTGGTGATGAAGGCGATATTCGACACGATACACACTTACTACTGCGAACCCGCCTCAGGAGGAGTACCTTACGATGGCGGTTTCATCATTCCATCGATCAGTATCGATGACGTATTGGATCAACTTGATTTCAGCGGTCATCCTGATTTTGTGGATGCTGTAATCGAGGCTGAAGCAAACGGTGACTATTTTGTCCCCGCTGCTGACGGCCACTGGGCCGGCAGTCACTTGCATGAAATGCTTTCCGGTGCCTGGAAATTGTTCTGTTACACGGTCAAGCACGAGACGCGCTTTCATTTTGCCAATACCCCGCGTGAAGCGGAATCGCCTTATGACATTGACATCGCCGATGTGCTCCCGGCGATTGCTGAACATCTGCGCCCAGCCATTTTCACGCTCGCGGCAGGGACGGAGGCGTACCGTGCCCGCATACGTCATCGTGGCCAGACGTGGGAGCCAACCGCCGATCAGATAGGCCCACCACCGAAGGCATTTACGACCGCAGGACGCATGAATCCTGCCGGCATCCCCTATCTCTATATATCGTTTGACAAGGCCACCGCCCGGCGTGAGATCGGTGTCCCGGAGCGATCGAGTCGGACCGTCTTCACGGCCGCATTTACCTTGACAAGGCACCTCACAGTCATCGATCTGACTGCGTTACCCTCTATGCCGTCGGTGTTCGACCTAGAACAGAAGGATGCGCGCGAGAAGGCCTTGTTCATACACGAATTTGTCGAGACCATCAGTGTCCCCGTCACCAAGGACGGGCGCGAGCACATCGACTATGTTCCCTCGCAGGTGGTCTGCGAGTACCTCGCCCAAGTGTTTGACGCTGGAAAAGACACCAGGTTGGCTGGCTTGATCTACCCCAGTGCCGTCAAAGCAGGTGGCAAAAATCTCGTCGTGTTTCCGGAGGATCGTTATCTGGCTACCTATCATGGAGTGCAGTATGTCCGGGCTGGCCGCTGACCATGCGCACACACTCTGCCCCATATCTGCGGCAAGCACTGACATGACAGAATCCGAATACCTCGCTGCGGTGAATGCAGCAGTTGCCCGCTGGCTGCTTGATCGCAAAGGCGAACCTCTTACGGCAAAAGCCTATACGCAAGCGGAGCCTGCGCAATGCCACGCGAACGCGGATGCCTACGTCATCCAACACGGAGGTCAGGTCGTACGCGGGTTCCTGATGCTGCATCCCGACGAATGGACCGTAGTCTGGGTTATGCCGCACTCCGTCGTCAGGACAGCGACAGGTTTAGTCGATGTCACTCTGAAGAGCGCGGAACTCCGCGGCTTGGCGTTCTTTTCCTTCGAAGGCGATTCGGAAAGATTCATGGACTGGGCGAAACGGTATCCCCAAGAAAGCCGCTCAATCGTGCAATCTCAGTAGCCCAGACATTCGTCCTGATGATGTCGGCCTGTCATCACGACTCGCGCTTTTCGTCGAGCCGTGCACGTGCCGCCGCGATTGATTGATGCAGCTTCGCCTGTAGCGTCTCGCGCGGCGGGAGCACCGTGAGGTACTCGGCGACGTGAATACCGCTTTTGCCGAGCTCGAGCAATTCAATTTGTTCTTGTTTTTTGCCAGCACACAGGATGATGCCGATCGGCGGCGCTTCATCCGGCTCCTGCTCGTGCTTCGCGAGCCAGCGCAAGTACAGCTCCATCTGACTCTTGTACTCGGCCTTGAAGGAACCGAGCTTCAGTTCGATCGCGACAAGGCGTTTGAGCTTGCGGTTGTAAAACAACAGGTCGAGATAGAAGTCGTCGTCGTCGATCAGCAACCGCTTCTGGCGCGCGACGAATGTAAAGCCGGCACCTAGCTCCAATAGGAATTGTTCCATCTCGCGCAGGATCGCATCTTCGAAATCGCGCTCGAGGTAGTGATCATTGAGGCCGAGAAAATCGAGTATGTACGGATCTTTCAGCACGAGGTCAGGCGTCATCTGTTGCGCGTCGCGGAGGTGCGCCACTTCGCGCCGAATCACTTCGTCGGGTTGCCGCGACAGCGCACTGCGCTCGAACAGCATCGACTGCATCCGCTCCTGCAGCTGCCGCGACGACCAGCGCTCCAGACGGCAGAGCTCAATGTAGAAGTCGCGCTTGAGCGGGTCGTCTACGTACATCAACATCTTCAGATGGGTCCAGCTCAATTCTCTCCGCAGTGCGGAGAGAATTGGTTCATCAGGAAACACCTCGGCCGCGCGGATGCAGTGACGCAATTGCTGCTCGCTCCAACCCCGGCCGTACTCGCCTCTCAGTTGTCGTGCGAGCGCGGCGAGGATCTGTTGTCCGTAACCCGCGCGCTCCCCGCCCAGCACATCATCTCGAATGCGACGACCGACCTGCCAATAAAGGAGGGTCAGTTCCGCGTTGACGGCCGCGGCCGCCTGGGCGCGCGCCGAATCAATCATGCGGCGGATGTCGGTCAAGAGGGATGCAGGGACGAGTTCGGTCATCTTGTTAGGAATGGAGGAATCGGCGGGCCGGCGCGCGCCAGCAGCGCCCACGTTACCGGAATCTGAGCAACGGCGGAACCCTGCCGGGCGCGCCCCAATTCTCTCCGCACCGCGGAGAGAATTCAGCCACCTGCCCGCTGGGGCCCTCGCCTCTCACCGCGCTAAATGTGGGCGCTCGCAATTGAGCTTCAGCACCGCCTGAGACGAAGCCGCCTCTCCAGCCGCCCCGCCCTGATCGAAGAACCTCCAGGCCCGCGTGTGACGCAATGCCCAATGAACCCGCCCACCGACGCGTCGTCGCCCGCGCCAGAAATACCGGGGCGCCGGAACGGTGACGGCACCGCTTTTCGATCGCCGCGGCGGGAGCGCTCAATTCCCCCTAGGGCGGTGTGCCGCGCACGCGGGCGCTTCGCCTACGTCCCAAAATGAAGGGGAACATAGCCCTTGCTATGTTCCCCTTCATTCCGCCGGATCCTGCCTCGACATGGACCACTTCGGCGGAGCGCATCGTGCCCCTCTTTTACTGCACAACCGCGCACGTCCTAACTCGCCCCCTGAAATTTCTACGCAAAAAACTGTCAAACTTCCGCGTCCACACGCGCACTACGCGTCGATCGCCCTAGCTTGCAAACTCATCCGTCTATCAATGCGCATCAGACGCGCGGTGTGATTCGCGACCGCAGTCAAACAACGCACGTGTCCCGGTCCGATTCGATCGGCGAGCCAAAGTCCGGATTCGCCGCGCCACTCGGCGCACACTAAAAAGACACTAAAAATCGTGGCACGAACAGGTGCTCGATAAACATCAGCGACTCCCCCGCCCGAAGGCCCTTGCCGGTTGGAGCCCAGACGGACTCCACCGCACCCCAACGTAACACCCCAACCTTCACGATTCATTTAACTTTCCGTGAGGACTTCGACACCGGCCGCTGACTACGATGGGCGCATATTTCCAGGACCTGCTGCCAGGAGCCCATCATGCCTACCCGCAGACATCTGCTGTTCGCCGGCGCCACCGGCCTCGCCGCGCTTGCGACCCTGTCGTCCGTCGGCCGCCGCGCGCTGGTCGGCCGCGCGTTCGCCGCGTCGCCAGCCACCCCGCAGACGGCCGCCCCGCGGATGGCCGCCCCTTTCGAAGTCACCCTCAGCGACGCCGAATGGCATCGCCGGCTCACGCCTGCCCAGTACACGGTCCTGCGCGAAGCCGGCACCGAGCGGCCGTACACCAGCCCGCTGAACGACGAGCACCGCCAAGGCACGTTCGCGTGCGCCGGCTGCGACCTCGCGCTGTTCTCGTCGGCCACCAAGTTCGACAGCCATACGGGCTGGCCGAGCTTCTGGAAGCCGCTCGACCACGCGGTCGCCACCAATACCGACGCGTCGTTCGGGATGATCCGCACCGAAGTGCACTGCCGCCGCTGCGGCGGCCATCTCGGCCACGTGTTCGACGAC
This sequence comes from Burkholderia sp. D-99, assembly GCF_011605345.1. Lineage (GTDB taxonomy): Bacteria > Pseudomonadota > Gammaproteobacteria > Burkholderiales > Burkholderiaceae > Burkholderia. Next base: position 29,807 of record NZ_JAAOXM010000005.1, on the reverse strand, counting down.
GGTCCGCAGCCGACCGGCCTGCGCTACTGCATGAACGGCCTCGCCCTCGCCTTCCACCCTGCCGTCGCCTGATCCGGCCCCACTCCTGACCGACTGGAGAACGCACCATGCTGCTCATCGTCCTTGCCTACCTCGGCGGCGTGCTCACGATCCTGAGCCCGTGCATCCTGCCCGTGCTGCCGTTCGTGTTCGCGCGTGCCGACCAGCCGTTCGTGCGCACCGGCCTGCCGCTGCTGGCCGGCATGGCGTTCACGTTCGCCGTCGTCGCAACGCTCGCGGCCGTCGGCGGTGGCTGGGTCGCGCAAGCCAACCAGGCCGGCCGCTGGGTCGCCATCGTGCTGCTCGCGGTATTCGGCCTGACACTGCTGATGCCGCGCCTCGCGGAGCACCTGACGCGCCCGCTGGTCGCCGCCGGCAACCGGCTCACCGGCTTCGCGCAACGCGACGGCCGCCCGGCCGGCCCCGCGTCGTCACTGCTGCTCGGCGTCGCGACCGGCCTGCTGTGGGCGCCGTGCGCGGGCCCGATCCTCGGGCTCGTGCTGACCGGCGCCGCGCTGCGCGGTGCAAGCGTCGGCACGACGCTGCTGCTGGTCGCGTATGCGGCCGGCGCGGCGACGTCGCTCGGCGTCGCGCTCGTGATCGGCGGCAAGGTGTTCGCCGCGATGAAGCGCTCGCTCGGCGCCGGTGAATGGATCAAGCGCGGGATCGGCGCGGCGCTGCTGGCCGGCGTCGGCGCGATCGCGCTCGGCCTCGATACGGGCGCGCTCGCCCAACTGTCGACCGTCACGACGGGCGGGCTCGAGACGAAGCTCGTCGACCGGCTCGGCGGGCATTCGAACAGCGCGCCGGCGGCGATGGCCACGGCCGGCGGTTCGGCGGAAAACGCGGCAGAAAGCGCGGCGGACAGCCCGGCAAACGGCGCCGCGAACGGTTCAGCCGGCGCGATGATGGCCGCGACAGCCGATGCCGCGCAGGCCGGCGGCGCAATGATGCGCGCGGTGGATACGACGCATGCGCCTGCCGCGCTGCCCGTCGAAGGCACGCTGCCGTCGCTCGACGGCGCGGTGCAGTGGCTGAACTCGCCGCCGCTGACGGCGGCCGCCCTGCGCGGCAAGGTGGTGCTGGTCGATTTCTGGACGTATTCGTGCATCAACTGCCTGCGCACGCTGCCGTACACGACCGCGTGGGCGCGCAAGTACGCGCCGTACGGGCTCGTCGTGATCGGCGTGCACGCGCCGGAGTTCGCATTCGAGCGCGACATCGGCAACGTGAAGAAGGCCGTGCACGACCTCGGCATCGACTTCCCGGTCGCGATCGACAACCGCTTCACGATCTGGCGCGCGTTCAACAACGAATACTGGCCCGCGCACTACTTCGTCGACGCGCAGGGGCGCGTGCGCCGCCACCACTTCGGCGAAGGCGAGTACGCGGAATCGGAGCGCGCGATCCAGTCGCTGCTCGCCGAGGCCGGCCATCCGGAAGCGCTGAACGTGCCGCTCGGGCTCGCCGGCGCGCCCGCGAAGGGTGCGCTCGCGGCAGCCGACAGCGCGGACGTCCGCTCGCCCGAGACCTACGTCGGCTACGCACGCGCCGAGGATTTCGTGTCGCCCGGCGGTGTGGTGCGCGATGCGGCGTACCACTACGCCGAGCCGGCCCGTCCCGATCTCAACGACTGGGGCCTCGCCGGCATGTGGCGGGTCGGCGCCGAACGCGCGACGCTCGCGGCGCCGGCCGGCCGCATCGTCTACCGCTTCCATGCACGCGACCTGCACCTGGTGCTCGGCCCCGGCGGCGACGGCAAGCCGGTGCGCTTTCGCGTGACGCTCGACGGCGCGGCACCCGGCGATGCGCACGGCAGCGACGTCGACGCGCAAGGCTACGGCACCGTGACCGGGCAACGCCTGTACCAGCTGGTGCGGCAGCCCGGCGCGATCGCCGATCGCACCTTCGCGATCGAGTTTCTCGATCCCGGCGTGAATGCGTATGCGTTCACGTTCGGCTGATCCCGGCCGGAGGTGGTGCACCAGCGCCGCCTCCGGGCCACCCGCTTTCCATTCCGCCTTCCGAAGGAGCCCACCGTGAACATCACCTCTCCCCGCGGCCCCGCGCCGCAACGGCGCACGGCGATGCTGCGCCGCATCGGCGCCATCGTCGTCGCGGCGCTCGCCGTGTTCGGCTACCAGCGCATCGTCAACTCCGCCGAACCGATGCGCACCGTGCCCGCGCCAACGCTCGACGAAACGCCCGGCGCATCGCACGACGAGACGGCCGTGTTCGCCGGCGGCTGCTTCTGGGGCGTGCAAGGCGTGTTCGAACACGTGAAGGGCGTGAAGCAGGTCACGGCCGGCTACGCGGGCGGCGCTTCCGAAACCGCGCACTATGCGCTCGTCGGCTCGGGGCTGACCGGGCACGCGGAATCGGTTCGCATCGTCTACGACCCGACGCAGATTACGTACGGCCGGCTGCTGCAGGTGTTCTTCTCCGTCGCGCACGATCCGACCGAGCTCAACCGGCAGGGCCCCGACGAGGGGTCGCAATACCGGTCGGCGATCTTCCCGACCACCGCGCAGCAACGCGCGGTCGCGACCGCGTACATCGCGCAGCTCGGTACCGCGCACGTGTTTCCGGCGCCCGTCGTCACGCGCGTCGAGAACTACAAGGGGTTCTACCCGGCCGAGGCCTATCACCAGAACTACCTCGAGCTGCACCCCGATGCGCCGTACATCGCGTACAACGACATGCCGAAGATCACCGGGCTGAAGCAGTACTTCCCGACGCTGTACCGCACCGACGCGGTGCTGTGGCGCGATGCGCGCTCGTGACCGCCACGCGGCCGCGCGTCGGGGTGAAGGGTTGACGGGGTAACGCCCGCCGTGCGGCCAAGGCCCGAGCGGCCGCGCACGGCCGGCGCGCCGCGTTCGGCCCGAATTGCGCCGCATCAACGAAACCGCGGCCGCCGTGCCGGGGCAAACCCGCATCGCGTCCGCCGCGACAGGCAACTTCGCGTAGACTGCTCCAGATCCCCGCCGCGTCATGCGGCGGCCGGAATCCCACTCCAGCACGGAGAAGTCACGCATGCGAGCAGTGCCCTTCCCAGACAGCGGCACCCTTGGAGAACCCTCTGCCGGCGCGGTCGTGCGCGATTTGCGCCGCGTGCCGATTCATCCCGATCACTGGTATCCGCTCGCGTGGTCGCGCGAGCTGAAACGCGGCAAGACACTCGGCGTGCGCTTCGCCGGCGATCCGATCGTGCTCGTGCGCACCGAATCCGGCGCCGTGTACGCGCTCGAGGATCGTTGCGCGCACCGCCAGGTGCCGCTGCACGCGGGCGTCGTGAGCGGCGAGACGCTGCGCTGCTGCTATCACGGCTGGACCTACGCGTGCGACAGCGGCCGCTGCGTCGACGTGCCGTACCTCGGCCGCGAGCGCTTGCCCAACGGCGTGCGCGCGTATCCGTGCCGCGAAGCGCACGGGCTGATCTTCGTGTTCCCGGGCGACGCGACGCTCGCCGACGCGCGGCCGTTCCCCGCGCTCGAATCGGCGGACGACCGCGCGTTCAAGACGCGCCGCTTCGGCCGCGAGGTCAAGTGCCACTACTCGTTCATGCACGAGAACCTGATGGACATGAACCACCAGTTCCTGCATCGCAAGCAGATGGGGCAGATGCGTGCGCGCTCGGTCGGCCGGCGCCGCGGCGACGACTGGGTCGAGGTCGACTACACGTTCGCGCGGATGGAAGGCAAGCAGCCGGTCGGCGAGGCGCTCGTGTTCGGCGCGAGCAAGAAGCCGGGCGAGCAGGCGGACAAGAGCGTGATGACGGTGCGTACCGGCTATCCGTACCAGACGCTGCAGATCCGCTCGAGCGAAGGCACGCTCGTGATGGACCTGTGGATCGTCTACGTACCGCTCGACGCCGAGCAGCGCACCAACCGCACGTTCGGACTGCTGTCGATCCACAAGCCCGGCATACCGTTCGCACTCGATCTCGCGTGGCCGCTGCTCGTCTGGTTCACCGAGCGCATCTTCCGCGAGGATCGCTGGATCGTCGAGCGCGAGCAGGAAGCACACGATCGCCAGGGCGCCGACTGGAACCACGAGGTGTTTCCGGTCATCAACGAACTGCGCGACCTGCTGCGGCAGTGCGGCGCGCGCACGGTGATCCCGATCCGCGAAGCGCGCGACGGCGCGTGACGCGAGCGGCGCGCCGTCGCGCGCCGTTACAACCGGAACGCGCCCGGCAGCAATGCGTGGGCCGTCGTGACCTCGACGGCCCCTTTCAGGTTGGCCAGGATTACTTCAATGTCGGGCGTGCCGATCTCGATGATCACCTGGCGGCACGCGCCGCACGGCGCGATCGGGCCGTCCGTGTCGCCCACGACCGCGAGCCGCGTGAAATCCCCCGGGCGATACCCGGCCGCAATGGCCGAAAACATCGCCGTGCGTTCCGCGCAATTGCAGAGTCCGTAAGACGCGTTCTCGACATTGCAGCCGTGAAAAATCGTCCCGTCGCGCGCCTGCAGCGCCGCGCCGACCTTGAAGCGGGAATACGGCGCATACGCGCGTTCGCGCGCCGCCTTCGCCGCTTCGATCAGTTCGTGTCGTTCCATCTCGTCGTGCCTCCGATTGTGTGTGCCGGGATGCATCGTCACGGTCGCATCCCGGCCGTCACGACAAGCCCGTGACGTGAAGCGATCGCCGGTGTCCGCGCCGTGCGATCGGTCAGCCGATCTGCTGATAGAGGGTCGGCGGCACGTCGCCCGTCTCGCCCAGCACGTAGCTGCGCTGGATCGCATCCACCGCATGCGCGGCGGCAGCGGCGTCGCGAGCATGCACGAAACCGAGCGGCTGGCCGGCTTCGACACGCTGCCCGATCTCCGCGAGCGCCGTCAGGCCGACGCTGTAGTCGATCGCATCCGCCGCGCGCGTGCGGCCGCCGCCGAGCGCCACGACCGCCAGCCCGAGCGCGCGGCAATCGACCCGCTGCACCACGCCTCTCGCACGCGACGGAACCGGTACGATCACCTCCGCCCGCGCAAGATGACGCGCGGGTGCATCGATCAGGTCCGCGGGGCCGCCGAGCGCCGTGACCATCCTCGCGAAGCGTTCCGCCGCCGCCCCCGAATCGAGCGCGTGCTGCAACTTCACGCGCGCCGCCGCGACGTCGCGCGCCAGCCCGCCGGTGACGAGCAACTCCGCCGACAGCGCCATCGTGACGTCATGCAGGCGCGCCGGGCGCGACTTGCCCGTCAGGTAGTCGATCGCGCACGCCACTTCGAGCGCATTGCCCGCGCACGGCGCGAGCGACTGGTTCATGTCGGTGAGGATCGCGGTCGTCTTCATGCCGGCGCCGTTGCCGACGTCGACGATGCTGCGCGCGAGCTCCGCCGACTCCCCGGCGGTCGGCATGAATGCGCCGGAGCCGACCTTGACGTCCATCACGAGCCCGTCGAGCCCGGCCGCGAGCTTCTTCGACAGGATCGACGCGGTGATCATCGCGATCGATTCGACGGTCGCCGTCACGTCGCGAATCGCATAGATGCGCATGTCGGCCGGCGCCAGCCGCGCCGTCTGCCCGATGATCGCGACGCCGACGTCGCGCACCGTGCGGCGAAACGCGTCGGTATCGGGCGTCACGTCGTAGCCGGGAATCGCGCTCAGCTTGTCGAGCGTGCCGCCGGTATGGCCGAGCCCGCGCCCCGAGATCATCGGCACGTAGCCGCCGCACGCGGCCACCATCGGCCCGAGCATCAGCGACACGACATCGCCGACGCCACCGGTCGAATGCTTGTCGATCACCGGCCCGCCGAGATCGAGCGTGCGCCAGTCGAGCACGTCGCCCGAGTCGCGCTGCGCGAGCGTCAACGCGACACGCTCGTCGGTGCTCAGGTCGTTGAAATACACGGCCATCGCGAACGCGGCCACCTGGCCCTCGGTCACGCTGCCGTCGGTCACGCCGCGCACGAATGCGACGATCCCGTCGCGATCGAGCGGCTGCCCGTCGCGCTTCCGGCGAATGAATTCCTGCGGTAAAAACATCGTTGCCTCTCCTCGATCGGTCGGAGTCTACTGCTCGGTTCAATGCAGCGAGAAGAACAGGCCCGCAATCGCGGCGCTCATCAGGTTCGACAGCGTCGCGGCCGTCAATGCGCGCAGGCCGTGCCGCGCGACTTCCGAGCGGCGCTCGGGTGCGACCGCGCTGAAGCCGCCTGCAAGAATCGCGATCGACGAAAAGTTCGCGAAGCCGCACAGCGCGAACGACACGATTGCGAGCGTCTTCGGGTCGAGCACCTGCAGGCCCGCCGCCGCGACGTGCTCGCTGCCCTTCAGGTACGGCGACAGGTCGCCGTACGCGACGAACTCGTTGAAGATCAGTTTCTCGCCGATGAAGTTGCCGGCGAGCATCGCGTCGTGCCACGGCACGCCGATCATCCACGCGAGTGGCGCGAACAGGTGGCCGATGATACCCACCAGCGTGATCTGCGGAAAGCCCGCGAGCGCGGCCACGCCGCCGACGATGAGGTTCATCAGCGCGATGAGCCCGACGAACGCGATCAGCATCGCGCCGACGTTGATCGCGATCCGCAGCCCGACCGACGCGCCGGACGCCGCCGCCTCGATCACGTTCGCGGCGCGCTTGTCGTCGAAGTCGAGCCCGTCGACCACGACGCGGCTCGGCTCGACCGTCGGAAACAGCAGCTTGCCGAACAGCAGCCCGCCGGGCACCGCCATGAACGATGCGGCGAGCAGGTATTCCATCTTCACGCCGAGGCCGGCGTAGCCGACCAGCACCGAGCCCGCGACCGACGCCATGCCGCTCGCCATCACTGTGAAGATCTCGGCGCTCGTCATGTTCCGCACGAACGGCTTCACGAGCGCGGGCATCTCGCTCTGCCCGAGAAAGATCGTCGCGACGGCCGAGCACGCCTCGATGCGGCTCACGCCGAGCACCTTCGCCAGTGCGGCGCCGAGGATCGCGACGATCCACTTCATCACGCCGATGTAGTACAGCACCGCGATCAGCGCGGTCACGAAGATGATCATCGGCAGCACGCGCAGGCCGAACACGAACCCGCCGTCGCCGAACAGCTGGAACATCTTGCTGTCGACCAGCCCGCCGAACACGAACGCGATGCCGTGATTGCCCATGTCGAGCACGCGATTGACGCCGTTCGCGGCCGCCGCCAGCGCCGTGCGGCCCGACGGCACGAACAGCACCAGCGCGCCGATCGCCAACTGCGTGCACAGCGCGGCGACCATGGTCCGGCCGCTCACCGCGCGCCGGTTGTTCGACAGCAGATAAGCCACCAGCAGCAGGAACAGCATACCCAGGAGACTGCGCAGAATATCCACCTCGTACTCCTTGCTCTCAATGTTGTTTGAATGTTCGGCGGGCGGCGCGGCACGCCGGCGCATCGCCGTCGGTGGATATTACTCGCCGGCATGCACGTCGACAACGCAAACAAAATGGCCGCGTCCGAGCGGCGTCGCGTGTGTCGTCGACTTGCTCAGTTCTTCTACGTACCGGGAGATCGGCAAGACGGGATCACGCGACGATCCGTCCCAAATACTGAGAGAGTTGACGGGATGCGGAAAAGCGGAAGGATCGGGCGGAAGCAGTGCCCGCATGCGTGTGAACGCAGGCTCAAGCGCGCGGTGCGTGCCGTTCGACCCGACACGCCCCGCACGATACGCAACGTTCAGCCGGCTCGCTCGACCGGATGTGGTTCGCGCAACCGGTTCGCGATCCGCGCGGCCTCGTAGTAGCTGGCGGCCGGCGGGCGCTTCAGGTAGCGTCCCGCGCCGCGCACGGCGCGCAATTCGCCGTCGGCCCATGCGAGTGCGCCGCGCGTGAGCGTGTGCGTGGCGACGCCCTGCACCGTCATCCCCTCGAACACGTTGAAGTCGACCTGCTGGTGATGGGTCTTCACCGAGATCGTCTTCGTCGCGGACGGGTCCCACACGACGAGGTCGGCATCGGCGCCCACCTGCACGGCGCCCTTGCGCGGATACAGGTTGAAGATCTGCGCGGCGTTCGTCGACGTGATCCGCACGAACTCGTTCGGCGTGATGCGGCCGTGATTCACGCCGTGATGCCACAGCACCGACATGCGATCCTCGACACCGCCGCAGCCGTTCGGGATCTTCGTGAAATCGTCGCGGCCCATCGCCTTCTGCGACGCGCAGAACACGCAGTGGTCGGTTGCAGTCGTATGCAGTTGCCCCGCCTGCAGCCCGCGCCACAGCGCCTCGCGATGCTCGGCCGAGCGGAACGGCGGGCTCATCACGTGTGCGGCCGCGCGCGTCCAGTCCGGATCGCGATAGACGGCCTCGTCGATCACCAGGTGGCCCGGCAGCACTTCGCCGAACACGCGCAGCCCTTCGCTGCGCGCGCGCGTGATCGCATCGACCGCATCCTTCGACGACACGTGCACGATATACACAGGCACGCCGAGCACCTGAGCGATGCGGATCGCGCGGTTCGCGGCCTCGCCCTCGACCTCCGGCGGCCGCGACAGCGGATGCGCCTCCGGCCCGGTCATCCCGCGCGCGAGCAGTGCTTTCTGCAGCTGGAACACGAGCTCGCCGTTCTCCGCGTGCACGGTCGGCAGCGCGCCGAGTTCGAGCGAACGCGAGAAGCTGTTCACGAGCACCTCGTCGTCGGCCATGATCGCGTTCTTGTACGCCATGAAGTGCTTGAAGCTCGACACGCCATGCTCGCGCACGAGCGTACCCATGTCGCGATGCACGCTCTCGTCCCACCATGTCACGGCCACGTGGAAGCCGTAGTCGGCCGCCGCCTTCTCGGCCCAGCCGCGCCATTCGCGGAACGCGTCCATCAGCGGCTGCTTCGGGCTCGGGATCACGAAGTCGATGATGCTCGTCGTGCCGCCCGCGAGCCCGGCGGCCGTACCCGAATAAAAATCGTCGCTCGCGGTCGTGCCCATGAATGGCAGTTCCATGTGCGTATGCGGATCGATGCCGCCCGGCATCACGTACTGGTCGTGCGCATCGACGACGCTCGCGCCGGCCCGCGCGTCGATCTGCTCGGCGATCTGCAGGATCGTGCCGCCGTCCTCCGGGGCTGCGCAGAGCACGTCGGCGCGATAGGAGCGGTCCGAATCGACCACGGTGCCGCCACGAATCAGGATTGCCATTGGGTTGCCTCCTCGTTGACTGTCGGTTGCCGCATCACACACGTCACATGCATCGCGCGCGTCATGCGCTTGCGATCTGCGCGCGCTGTCCGGCGCGCCACTTCATCCAGGTGCCGTACACGCACGACGCCAGCACGAGGCCCACGAACCACGCGTACGTGTAGAGCGTGTTGAAGAACGCCGGCACGTTCGGGAACGACGCCGGAAATGCCGTGTGCAGGAAGCCGGGCAGGTTCGGCAGCACGCCGACCGCGAGCGCGGCCAGCGCGGCGGGGTTCCAGCCTCGCGCGTAACTGAAGCCGCCGCGTTCGTCGAACAGCGCGCGCGTGTCGAGCCGCGTGCCGCGAATCAGGAAGTAGTCGACCATCAGGATCCCCGCCACCGGCCCGAGCAGCGCCGAATAGCCGACGAGCCAGGTGAAGATGTAGCCTTCCGTCGTCGCGAGGATCTTCCACGGCATCATCACGATCGCGATCGTCGCGGTGATCATCCCGCCCGTGCGGTACGAGATCGCCTTCGGCCACAGGCTCGAAAAATCGTACGCGGGGCCGACGAGATTCGCGGCGAGGTTGCAGCACATCGTGTCGAGCGTGAGGATCACGAGCGCGATGCCCACGCCGACGCCCGTCATCCGGCTCGTCAGGTCGATCGGATCCCAGATCGCGTTGCCGTAGATCACGACGGTCGCCGACGTCACGACGACCGACACCACCGACAGCAGCGCCATCGGCAACGGCAGCCCGATCGACTGTCCGATCACCTGGTCGCGCTGCGAATGCGCGAAGCGCGTGAAATCGGGAATGTTCAGCGCGAGCGTCGCCCAGAAGCCGACCATCGCGGTCAGGCCCGGCCAGAAGGTCGCCCAGAACAGCCCGGCCTTCTTGCCGCCCGCCGCGAACTGCGACGGCGCCGACAGCATCGTGCCGAAGCCGCCTGCCTTCGACGTCGCCCACCACACGAGCGCCACGCACATCACGACCTTGATCGGTGCGGACCAGCTTTCGAGCCAGCGGATCGAATCGGTGCCGTGCCAGATGAAGTAGAGCTGCAGCGCCCAGAACACGAGGAAGCACGCGAGCTGCCCGCCCCCGATGCCGACGACCGGCAGCGCGGCGCCGTGCAACGCGTTGCCGGTCAGGATGTTCAGCAGCGTATAGATCGCGCTGCCGCCGAGCCAGGTCTGGATCCCGTACCAGCCGCACGCGACGATCGCGCGCAACAGCGCCGGCAGTTTCGCGCCCTGCGTACCGAACGACGCGCGCACGAGCACCGCGTACGGAATCCCGTGCTTCGCGCCCGCATGGCCGATCAGCAGCATCGGCACGAGCACGATCAGGTTGCCGAGCAACACGGTCGTCACCGCCTGCCACGGCGACATGCCTTCCTGGATCAGCCCGGCCGCGAGCATGTACGACGCGATGTTCATCACCATCCCGACCCATAGCGCCGCGAAGTGATACCACTTCCACGTGCGCTGCGCCGGCGTGGTCGGCGCGAGGTCGTCGTTGTACAGGCTGCCGCCCTGCGCCGCGGCGCTATCGGGATCGGCGGGATTCGCTGCGTGATTCATCGAGCGTACTCCACGAAAACGTCAGCGCCGGCATCGTGCGATGCCGGCCCGGGTGGAACGAAAGGCAGCGGTGCAGGATGGCCTGCATCGCCGGACGCCGGTCAGGCAGCCTTCTTCGCGTGCTTCTCGGGTGCCGCCGCCGCGCTTGCACTCGCCCCCGCATCCGCGCTCGCCGGATTGTTCGGATGCGTGGTCCAGTTGGCATAGTCACCCGAATCGACACGCTCCATCGTGATGCATTGCTCGACCGGACACACATGCATGCAAAGATTGCACCCGACGCATTCCGAATCGACCACTTCGTAGTGGCGCACGCCGTCCTTCTCGCGCGTGATCGCCTGGTGCGACGTGTCCTCGCACGCAATATGGCACAGCCCGCACTGGATGCAGCGGTCCTGGTCGATGCGCGCCTTGATGTCGTACTTCAGGTTCAGGTATTTCCAGTCGGTCACGTTCGGCACCGCGCGGCCGCGGATGTCGTCGAGCGTCGCGTAGCCTTTCTCGTCCATCCAGTTCGACAACCCGTCGGCCAGATCCGACACGATCCGGAAGCCGTAATGCATCGCGGCGGTGCACACCTGCACGCTGCCGGCGCCGAGCACCATGAACTCGGCCGCGTCGCGCCACGTCGAGATGCCGCCGATGCCGGAGATCGGCAGGTTCGGCGTTTCCGGATCACGTGCGATCTCCGCGACCATGTTCAACGCGATCGGCTTGACCGCCGGCCCGCAATAGCCGCCGTGCGTGCCTTTGCCGTCCACGGTCGGCATCGGCGCCATGTGGTCGAGATCGACCGCGACGATCGAGTTGATCGTGTTGATCAGCGACACGCCGTCCGCGCCGCCCTTGTACGCGGCGCGCGACCCCATCCGGATATCGCTGATGTTCGGCGTGAGCTTCACGAGGCACGGCAGCTTCGTGCCTTCCTTCACCCAGCGCGTGACCATCTCCACATACTCGGGCACTTGCCCGACCGCCGCACCCATCCCACGCTCGCTCATCCCGTGCGGGCAGCCGAAGTTCAGCTCGACCGCGTCGGCGCCCGTATCCTCGACGAGCGGCAGGATCCATTTCCAGTCCCGCTCGTTGCACGGCACCATCAGCGACACGATCAGCGCGCGATCCGGCCAGTCGCGCTTCACCTGCGCGATCTCTCTCAGGTTCACGTCGAGCGGACGGTCGGTGATCAGCTCGATGTTGTTCAGCCCGGCGATGCGCTGGCCGTTCCACTGCACGGCGCCGTAGCGCGAACTGACGTTGACCACGTGCGGATCGAGCCCGAGCGTCTTCCACACGACACCGCCCCAGCCCGCCTCGAATGCGCGGTTCACGTTGTAGGCCTTGTCGGTCGGCGGTGCGGACGCCAGCCAGAAGGGATTCGGCGAAGTGATGCCCGCGATGGTGCAGCGAAGGTCGGCCATGTTCGGCTCCGTGAGAGTGGGGTCGTGTTCGTTGTGCTCGTGGTGCGTTTGGCGCGTCGTGCTATCACGCGGCCTTCGCATCGCGCTGCGCGAGCGCCGCGTCGATCGACGCGGCCGCACGCTTGCCGTCCTGCACGGCCTGCACCGTGAGGTCGACGCCGCCCGTCGCTGCGCAGTCGCCACCGGCCCACACGTCGGGCCATGCGGTGCGCCCGTCCGCGTCCACCGCGATGCGTGCGCCGTCCGCCGTCAGCAGCGCGGCCGCGATGCCGTCCGGAACCAGCGTCTGGCCGATCGCCTTCAGCACCATGTCCGCGTCCACGGTGAAACGCTCGCCCGATGCCGCCTCGAACTCGACACCCGTCACCTGCCCGTTCGCGCCCGCCATACGCACGGGCTTCGCGTGCGTGACGAGCGTGACGCCGCTCTTCTGCGCGAATTCGCGCTCGGCCCACGTCGCGCTCATCGCGTCCACGCCGCGCCGGTACACCATCGTCACGCGATCGGCGCCGAGCTTGCGGCTTTGCACCGCCGCATCGATGGCCGTATTGCCGCCGCCGATCACGACCACGCGCCGCCCGACCGCCACGTTCTCCAGCGCGTCGGCCTGCCGCACCTGCTCGATGAAGTCGACCGCGTTCATCACGCCGGCCAGTTGTTCGCCGTCGATCGCGAGCGCCCGCACGCCGCCGAGGCCCATCGCGAGAAACACCGCGTCGTGCTGCTCGCGCAGCGCGTCGAGCGTGATGTCGCGGCCGAGCGCAACGCCGGTCTTCAGCGTGATGCCGCCCACCGACAGCAGCCACTCGACTTCACGCTGAGCGAAATCGTCTACCGTCTTGTACGCGGCGATCCCGTATTCGTTGAGACCGCCGGCCTTCGGGCGCGCATCGAACAGCGTGACGCGGTGCCCGGCGAGCGCGAGCCGGTGCGCACACGCGAGCCCGGCCGGGCCCGCGCCGACCACCGCGACATGGCGGCCCGTGTCGGGCGCGCGCGTGAAGCGCACCGCGCCGGTTGTCATCGCCCAGTCGGTCGCATGCCGCTGCAGCGCGCCGATCGCAACCGGCTGCGCATCCTGGTGGTTGCGCACGCATGCGCCTTCGCACAGGATCTCGGTCGGGCACACGCGTGCGCACATCCCGCCGAGCGGGTTCGCCGACAGGATGTCGGTCGCGGCGCCCTTCAGGTTGCCGTTGCCGATCTTGCGGATAAAGCTCGGGATGTCGATCTGCGTCGGGCAGGCCTGCACGCACGGCGCGTCGTAGCAGTAGTGGCAACGGCTGGCGGCGGCCGCGGCGGCAGTCGGATCGAGCAGCGGCGCGATATCGGCGAATTCGCACGAGAGTTGCGTGGACGACAGGCGATGCGCGGCGATATCGCCGGTTGGCTTGGTGGTCATACGCGTTCCTTCGACTGGGTGGAGACAAAGCCGTCCCCGCCGGCTGCGAATGCACAGTCGGGGCGGTCATCATTATCAGGAATGCTTCAGGTCAGGCGATACGCTGCCTGCCGGTTGCTACAGTCTCTGCGTCATGAAGCCGGCTCGCAGGCGCGCGACAGCATCGCGTGCAGCAGCACGTTCGCGCCGGCCTCGATCCATGCGGGCGTCGCGTCCTCGATCTCGTTGTGGCTGATCCCGTCGACACACGGCACGAACACCATCGACGTCGGCGCGACCTGCGCGAGATAACACGCATCGTGCCCCGCGCCCGACACGATGTCGCGATGCGAGTAGCCGAAGCGGTCGGCCGCACCGCGCACCGCTTCCACGCAGGCGGCATCGAACGCGACCGGCTTGTAATAGAAAATCTGTTCGAGCTGGGTCTCGAGCCCGATGTCGGCTGCGATGCGCGCCACACCGTCGCGCAATGCAGCATCCATCTTCGCGAGCACCGCGTCGTCCGGGTGACGGAAATCGACGGTGAAGAACACGCGGCCGGGAATCACGTTGCGCGAGTTCGGGTAGACCTGCATCATGCCGACCGTCGCGCAGCCGAACGGCGCATGATCGAGGCCGATCCGGTTGACGAGATCGACCACGCGCGACGCACCGAGCAGCGCGTCGCGGCGGCGCGGCATCGGCGTCGGCCCCGCGTGCGCTTCCTGGCCGGTGAACGTGATCTCGTACCAGCGCTGCCCCTGCGCATCGGTCACGACGCCGATCGTCTTGCATTCCGCTTCGAGAATCGGCCCCTGCTCGATATGCAGTTCGAAGGCCGCGTGCAGCTTGCGCCCGCCGCACGGCACGTCGCCCGCATAGCCGATGCGCGCCAGCTCCTCGCCGATCGTCTTGCCGTCCACGTCCTTGCGCGACAGCCCGTATTCGAGCGGGAATACGCCCGCGAATACGCCGGATGCGACCATCGCGGGCGCGAAGCGCGAACCTTCCTCGTTGGTCCAGATCACGACCTCGACCGGATGCTCGGTCTCGATGCCGTGATCGTTGAGACTGCGAATCACCTCGAGACCGCCGAGCACACCGTAGATGCCGTCGAAGCGGCCGCCCGTCGGCTGCGAATCCGCATGCGAGCCCGTGACGACCGGCGCCGCATCGGCCACGCGGCCCGCGCGGCGCATGAACACGTTGCCCATCGTATCCACCGTCACCGTGCAGCCGGCGGCCTTCGCCCAGCCGACGATCAGGTCGCGGCCGGCCTTGTCGAGATCGGTCAGCGCGAGGCGGCACACGCCGCCCTTCGGCGTCGCGCCGATCTTCGCGACTTCCATCAGGCTGTCCCACAACCGCTTGCCGTCGACCTTGATCGACGTGTCGAAAGCTGCCCGCTTCACTGTTTCCGATACCGCGTTCATTCGTATCGCTCCTGTGGGGTCGGTGATGTCGTCAGCCCGGTCTGTGCCGGTGCGTGCCATGCCTGTTTCGGGGCAACACCGCCCAAGCGCGGTGCATGCCCCGGTCGTTCGCGAAGTTCGTCCGACGAATCGCGCCGAGAGGTTTCCGCCGCGCGTCGAATCCTGTCCGATTGGACAGGTTTTAGACGATCAAAATGACCAAATCAATGTCTTTCTTGCGTGAATGAATAGAGCGAGAAACGTGCCATCGCAACGCAGCATCGCGATCGATGCGCGAAGCCCGCACACGTGCGTTCGATACGGATCAGCGGCTAGAATGAAGCCCAACGCGGCACGCCCGCCGCGCGAGGGCAACGATGAGACATGACGAGGCGGCAACCGAAGCCACCGACAGCGACGAAACGCCCGCGCCTTTGCGGCGACGCAAGGCGCACATCCGCGAGTCCAACGAAGCGCACCTGCTCGCCTGTGCGGAGGCCGTGTTCGCGGAACGCGGCCTCGACGGCGCGAGCACCGCGATGATCGCGGAGCGTGCCGGCTTGCCGAAAGCGAACCTGCATTACTACTTCCCGACGAAGCTCGCGCTGTACCGCCGTGTGCTCGAGGATCTGTTCGAGGACTGGCATCATGCGGCCGGCTCGTTCGAGGCCGACGACGATCCGGTGGAAGCGATCGGCGGCTACGTGCGCGCGAAGATGGCGCTGTCGCGGCGGCGCCCGCTCGGCTCGAAGGTCTGGGCCAACGAGATCATCCAGGGCGCGGAGCACATGCAGGACATCCTGGCGGGGCGCGTGAAGCCGTGGTTCGACACGCGCGTGAAGGTGATCGACGGCTGGATCGCGCGCGGGCTGCTCGCGCCGATCGATGCGCATGCGCTGATGTACCTGATCTGGGCGACCACGCAGCACTACGCGGATTTCGATGCGCAGATCCGCGCGCTGAGCGGCAAGCGTACGTTCACGCAGAAGGCGTTCGACGAGCGGACCGAGCAGGTCGTGCAGCTCGTGATTCGCGCCTGCGGTGCCGTGTCGCCGCACGCGAAGACGTAGGCCAACGCGAAGCGCAATTCACTGAAAAAATGCGGGCGAAGGGCAACGCGCAGATTCAGCCTGCGCGATGCCTTTCGCCCGCGGCGCGATACGGTCAGCGTGCCGTATCGCGCGTGTGCGTCGTTACGTGCGTGCTACGCGTCAAACCACGCGCTCGATCGCGATCGCCGTCGCCTCGCCGCCGCCGATGCACAGCGACGCGATGCCGCGCTTCATCCCGTACGTTTCCAGCGCGGCCAGCAGCGTCACCATCACGCGCGCACCCGATGCACCGATCGGATGGCCGAGCGCGCACGCACCGCCGTGCACGTTGACCTTCTCGTGCGGCAGGTCGAGATCGCGCATCGCGGCCATCGGCACCACCGCGAACGCTTCGTTGATCTCGAACAGGTCGACGTCGCGCAGGTTCCAGCCGGTTTTCTCCGACAGCTTGCGCAGCGCGCCGATCGGCGCGGTCGCGAACAGGCCCGGCTTGTCCGCGAAGGTCGAATGCCCGACGATCACCGCCTTCGGCGTGAGGCCGAGGCGCTCGGCTTCCGAGCGGCGCATCATCACGAGCGCGGCCGCGCCGTCCGAAATCGACGACGCATTGGCGGCCGTCACCGTGCCGCCCTCGCGGAAGGCCGGCTTCAGCGTCGGGATCTTGTCGAGCTTCGCGTTGCCCGGCTGTTCGTCGATCGACACGACGGCTTCGGTCTTTCCGGCCTTCACGGTCACCGGCGCGATCTCCGACACGAAATGCCCTTCGGCGATCGCGCGTTGCGCGCGCGTCAGCGACGCGATCGCGAACGCATCCTGTGCCTCGCGCGTGAACTGGTACGCCTGCGCGCAGTCCTCGGCGAACGTGCCCATCAGGCGGCCCTTCTCGTATGCGTCTTCGAGCCCGTCGAGGAACATGTGGTCGAGCACCTGCCCGTGACCCATGCGCATCCCCGCGCGCGCCTTCGGCAGCAGGTACGGTGCATTCGTCATGCTCTCCATCCCGCCCGCGACGGCCACCGCCGCCGAGCCGGCGAGCAGCAGGTCATGCGCAAACATCGCGGCCTTCATCCCCGAGCCGCACATCTTGTTGACCGTGGTCGCGCCCGCGCCGAGCGGCAGTCCGGCCTTCAGCGCGGCCTGCCGCGCCGGGGCCTGGCCCTGGCCCGCCGGCAGCACGCAGCCGAACACGATTTCATCGATACGCTCGGCCGGCACATTCGCGCGCTCGAGCGCCGCGCGAATCGCTACCGCGCCGAGGTCGCTCGCGCTGGCTGCCGCCAGGTCGCCCTGAAAACCACCCATCGGCGTACGCGCCGTGCCAACGATTACGATCGGATCCTGAGTCGTCATGATTCGCTTCCTCCAGTGTCAGCGCGGTGCCATGCGCAACGCGCCATCGAGACGGATGACTTCGCCGTTCAGCATCGTGTTCTCGGCGATGTGGCGCACCAGCGCCGCAAATTCTTCCGGGCGGCCGAGCCGCGGCGGGAACGGCACGCTCTTGCCGAGCGCGTCCTGCACGTCCTGCGGCATGCCGGCCATCATCGGCGTCGCGAAGATGCCCGGCGCGACCGTCACCACGCGAATGCCGAACCGCGCGAGCTCGCGCGCGATCGGCAGCGTCATGCCCACCACGCCGCTCTTCGACGCCGCATACGCGGCCTGCCCGATCTGCCCGTCGAACGCCGCGACCGACGCGGTGTTGACGATCACGCCGCGCTCGCCTTCCGCATTGGCATCCTGCTTCGACATCGCTTCGGCGGCCAGCCGGATCATGTTGAACGTGCCGACCAGATTGATCGACACCGCGCGCGCGAAACGGTCGAGCGAATGCGGACCGTCGCGGCCCACCACCTTCTCGCCCGGCGCGACGCCCGCGCAGTTGACGAGCGCGTCGATGCGGCCGAACGCGTCACGCGCGGCGGCGACGGCCGCCTGGCCGTCGGCTTCGCTCGTCACGTCGGTCTTCACGAAGCGCGCCGCCGCACCGAGTTCATGCGCGAGGCCCGCGCCGGCCTCTTCGTTGACGTCCAGCAGCACGGCCTTGCCGCCTTCCGCGACCACCATGCGCGCCACCGCGGCGCCGAGGCCCGAACCGGCGCCCGTGATCAGAAAAACACGATCCTTGATATCCATTCGCAGTCCGTACAGGTTGTGTTCAGGGTTGAGCGACCTTCTCGGCTTCCATCTTGCGCAACACGAAGCGCTGGATCTTGCCGCTCGGGGTTTTCGGCAGCGCGTCGACGAAGTCGATCGCGCGAGGATAGGCGTGAGCGGACAGCCGCCGCTTCACGTGCAGGCTCAGTTCCTCGGCCAGCGCCGGCGTGCCGTCGTAGTCTTTCGACAGCACGACGAACGCCTTGACGATCTCCGTGCGCTCCGCGTCGGGCACGCCGATGACGGCGGCCTCGCTCACGGCCGGATGCTCGATCAGCGCGCTTTCCACGTCGAACGGGCCGATCCGGTAGCCGGACGACGTGATCACGTCGTCCGCGCGGCCGATGAAGCTCACGGTGCCGTCCGGCTCCAGCTCGACGTTGTCGCCGGTCCGGTAATAGCCGCCCGCGATCGCCGGCGTGTCCTGCTGCCAGTAGCCGTGGAACCACAGCAGCGGCGAGCGAGCGATGTCGATCGCGAGGTTGCCGGGCTCGCCGGGGCCGAGTTCGCGGCTCGCTTCGTCGAGCACCGCGACGCGGTAGCCGGGCATCGCGAAGCCGGCCGAACCGGCGTGGACAGTATGCGCGAGACCGTGGTGATTGTTCACGACCATCCCGAGTTCGGTCTGGCCGTAGTGATCGTAGATCGGCGCGCCGAGCGCCGCGTCGAACCAGCGCACGACTTCCGGATTCAGCGGTTCACCTGCGCTGCTGACCACGCGCAGCTTGCCCTTCAGCCGCGCCGCCGCTTCCGTCCCGGCCGCCATCAGCATCCGGAATGCAGTCGGCGAGCCGGCGAGGCTCGTGATCCCGAGCCGTTCGATCACGTCGTAGGTGCTGTCGACCGTGAAGCTGCCTTCGTAGAGCGTGGTCGCGTGGCCGAGCACCAGCGGGCCCGTGATCGCGTAATAGAGCCCGTATGCCCAGCCCGGATCGGCGATGTTCCAGAACCGGTCGCCCGCACGCAGATCGACCGCCTCGCGCATGTACGCGCCGAACGCGAGCAGCGCGCGCAGCGGCACCGGTACGCCCTTCGGCAAACCCGTCGTGCCCGACGTCGACATCATCATGAACAGGTCCGAACCCTTGCGCAGCACCGGTTCGAACGTATCGGGCTGCGCATCGAGCGCCGCACGGAAATCGATGTCGCGTTCCGGCAGCGTCTCGCCCGGCGCGCGCACCGTCGCAACGGGCGGGCAATCGGCGATCTCGTCGAGCTTCGCGCGATTCGCGACGTTGGTCACGACCAGGCGCGCGTCGCTCATGCGCAGCCGGTGCTCGATCGCCTTCGGGCCGAACGCGGTGAACAGCGGCTGGTAGACGGCGCCCGCGCGCCACGTGCCGAGGATCGTCGCGACGAGTTCGGGCGTGCGCGGCAACAGGCCCGCCACCACGTCGCCCGGCTTCACGCCCTGCGCGACCAGCAGGTTCGCGACGCGCGCCGACAGCGCCTTCATCTGCGCAAACGTGTAGCTGCGGTGCTGGCCGCCGGCGTCGATCCAGTCGAGCGCGATCGCGTCCGCGGATGCGTGCCGGTCGCAGCATTCCACGCACGCGTTCAGGCCGCGCTCCAGGTCGCCGTGCAGTTGCTGCGCGGCGGTCTCGATACTGAATCGGGCCACGGCGTCGGCGTAGGCCGGCACCACCCGGGCGGTAGCTCCATCAGGCATGCGTGTCTCCTGTGCGTTATGGCCGCCGGCGAGCCAGGGGCGCGACGGGGATAGTTCGATAGTAGACAGCCCGCACATTGCAATCAATGACAAACGGAATCTAGAATCGTGATCGCTTTTGCCATGTCGGGAGGATGCAGGAAAATGGGGCCGCAGATGATTTCGCCGGATTTCGTCGACGACGCGCTCGCGTGCCTGCGCCGGCAAGGCCTTCCAACGGCGCCCGTGCTGCGCGCCGCCGGCCTGCCGGCCGCCGTGCGCGAGCCCGTCACGCCGCAGCAGTACGGCAGGCTGTGGCTCGCGATCGCCGGCACCCTCGACGACGAATTCTTCGGGCTCGCCGCGCGCCCGATGCGGCGCGGCAGCTTCACGCTGCTGTGCCATGCGGTGCTGCACGCCGGCACGCTCGACAAGGCGCTGCGGCGCGCGCTGCAGTTCCTGCGCGTGGTGCTGGACGAGCCGCACGGCGAGCTCGTCGTGGCCGACGGACAGGCGCAGATCGTGCTGACGCAGACGGGCGCGCCCTACCCGGCGTTCGCGTACCGGACGTTCTGGCTGATCCTCCTGGGCGTCGCATGCTGGCTGATCGGCCGGCGCATCCCGCTGCAGCGCATCGACTTCGCGTGCCCGAGCCCCGACCAGCGCAGCGACTACCACCAGTTCTTCGGCGTGCCCGTGCATTTCGACCGGCCCGACAGCCGGCTCGCGTTCAACGCCGCCTACCTCGCGCTGCCGACGATCCGCTCCGAGCAGGCGCTGAAGACCTTCCTGCGCGGCGCGCCCGGCAACCTGCTCGTCCGCTACCGGCACGACACGGGCTGGGTCGCGAAAACGCGCGCGCAGTTGAAGACACTGCCGGCCGCCGAGTGGCCCGACTTCGATACGCTGGCCGTGCGCCTCGGCACGACGCCCGCGACGCTGCGGCGGCGTCTGCGCAGCGAAGGGCAAAGCTTCGCGGCCATCAAGGACGAACTGCGCGGCGCGCTGGCCCAGTCGCTGCTGCGCGGGCACGCGCTCAGCGTCGCGGAGATCGCGGTCGAGCTCGGCTTCACCGAGCCGAGCGCGTTTCATCGCGCGTTCCGGAAATGGACGGGCACGAGCCCCGGCGCATTCCGGCGGGACGTGCACGCGGCGGCGGTGGAGCCGGCGGGGGCAAGCGGATGATGCGGCGAGCGGTCGTCAACAGGTGTGCACGGCCGACACGGAAACACTCACGCGACGCTGATACGATGCGATCTGCCGACTGCCGTTCGATATCGATGAACGACAGCAACCACCCGACCCACCACGACCGCTCCCGCTCCGATGCAAGCAATCGTCTTCTCCGACACAGAACTGGCCGACCTGCGCGCGCACGGCATCGTGCTGTTTGCCGACCGCGTGATCTTCGACGCTCAGCCGCCGATGCCCGCCGACCAGATCGCGGCCGTGCAGGCACGCTGTCACGGCGACCTTCCTCCCGCGCTGCTCGAGCTGTGGCGCACGACGGCCGGCGGCAGACTCGACTACGACCTCACACTGGAGATGAACGGACACATCGAAGCCATCAGTTGGGGGGAGCTGTTCTACAACGGCAGCAACGGCTACCGCGACCTGGAAGGCTGGATCGACCACGAACTCGAACTGGCCGAGGAAGCCGCCGAGGAGAATTCACGCCCCTGGAGCGGCAAGCTCGACGTATTGCCGTTCGGCGGATTCGAATATTGCGACCGCATCTACATCGTGACGCAACCCGACGCAAAAGATCGCGGCCACGTGCTCGCGTGGAAACAGGGGCTGCCGCCCGCGTGGCGCGGCGCGATGCACGAGGACGGCCTCGCGACAGTCGGGCCGGACCTGTACGCGGCATTCGGCGCACTGCAGCTCAATGCAGATCCGCTGGAACCCTGCGACAGTGGAACCGGCATGACGTTGCTTGAGTATGTCGATGAGCGCCGCGCCGAACATGGCCTGTCGGAGCCGCTGGCAGACAAGCTGATCGCGTTCTATCGCCGGGCCATGATCGACTGGCGCACACCGCTCGCCGACGGCACGCTCGCCGCCCGGCCAGCGCTCGCGCGCCAGGCGTTGCGAGACGCGATCGACCACGACGACACGGCACTCACCATGCAACTGGCGCCGCTCGTCGCGAATCTCGGCACGGCGCTCGCCGGCAGCTCGATCCCGACCGACTACGCGCTGCGGCGCAAGAAGTTTGCCGCCGCCACCGCGTTGCTCGAATCCGGCGCGCCGGTCGCACCGGATTCGCTGGAGTCCGCATCCGGCAACGTGCCGGTCGCGCTGATGCGCGCACTGCTCGACGCCGGCGTACGACCCGATGCCGACGCGATGGCACGCTGTGTCGCCGGCGGCGGCGCCGACAGCGCGCGCCTCATCGGCGCGGCACTGGCGGCACAAGGCGTTGATGCGGCCGCCGCCTACCGTACGGCGAGTGCAACGCTGCTGCGCAAGTTCACTGCCGACATCGCCGAGGTCCGCAAGGGCAAACTGAACCACTACCTCGGCCTCGAAGGACTCGAAGCCCACGCCGAACGCCTGCGGACATTCGCGCTGTAACGTGGCGCGGACTCACCGGGAAACCCCGTCAACGCTCGCGGCAACACCCGGCAGCGGCCGCGAGAACAGCTTGCAACCCGCGTAGTAGACGAGCGACGTCAGCGAGAGACCAACGATCCACGACACGTCCGCGCCGCCGAGCCGGCTCGCCAGTTCGCCCGTATACAGATCGGTCGCCATGAACGGCGCCTGCGCGACGATGCCGATGAAATACGAACCGACGGCGATCGTATTGAAGCGTCCGTAGATGCCGCCGTCCTGCCGGAAGAACGAATCGACGTCGTACTCGCCATGACAGACGAGGTAGTAGTCGACGAGGTTGATCGCGGTCCACGGCACGAGCACGTACAGCAGCAGCAGGATGAAGTTCGTGTAGCCGGCGAGGAAATTGTCCTGCCCGAACAGCGCGATCGCGAGCGCAATGGCGCACAGGACGATCGCGGTGATCGCCCGCGCACGCGCCTTGCCCGACCACGATGGAAAGAGCGTCTGCAGCACCGTGATGGCCGACAGCGCGCCGCAATACAGCTCCATCGCATTACTGGCCGCGATGCCGAACGACAGCACGACGATCACGAGTACGCTGATCCCTTGCGTGAGTCCCGTGAGGCCCCCCACCACATTGCCGTCGGGCGTCGCAAGGCCAACCAGGCAGCCGAGCAGCATCGGGAAGAACGAGCCGAGCACGCAGCCCCAGTAACTCGACCAGAACGCCGTGCGCGGCCCGGTATCGGGCGGCAGGTAGCGCGAATAGTCCGACACGTAAGGCGCATAGGCGATCTGCCACAGCGCGGCGACCGACATCGCACCCAGGAAGCCGGACAGGTTCAGCGAATGCTTCGAGAACGTATCGGCGGGCAATCCATGCACGAAAATGATCCACACGAACGCCAGCACGAGTACGCTGCCCGAGCACCAGCTCAGCAGTCGCGCATACGCGTGGATCAGCTTGTAGCCATAGATCGATCCGAGCAGGCTGATCAGGCCGATCACCACGACGCCCGCATCGAGCGGAATTCCGACGCCCAGGCTGTGCAGCGCCTGCCCGCCGAACACGCAGTTCGACGCGAAGAAGCCGACATACATCACGACGACCAGCGCGACCACGAGCAGCGCGCCGAACGACCCGAACTGCCCGCGGGTCTGGATCATCTGCGGCACGCCGAGCTGCGGCCCCTGCGCGGAATGCAGCGCCATGAAGACCGCGCCGATCAGGCTGCCGACGAGCGTGGCGAGCGCCGCCCACCAGAACGGCTGCTTGAACACCGTGGTCGCGAGCGATCCGGTGACGATCGTCAGCATCATGATGTTCGACCCGAACCAGATCGTGAACAGATCCTTCGCGCTGCCGTGCCGCTCGTTCAGCGGAATCGGCTGGATGGTGCTTTCCTCGAGATGAGCAATGGACTCGCCCTGACTCATTTCGTCTCCTTGTTCATGTTGTGGTGTTCGCGGGTTCGGAGGCTGAGCGGTGAATCGGAATGCCTGGCCCACGCGAAGCGTGCGCTCCGCAATGAGCCATCTATTTATTTGCATTCCTCATCAATCGGCAGTCGACAACACATCGCTTTATAGGACCGCCGTCTGCGACACCCAATCCTCAACGTGTCAGGTAGCGGCTCCGGTGGCTGTACGAATCCGGCCTACCTCCGAAGCGGAACCCTTGGTTCGGTGCGCTCCCGCCCGTCTGTCGCCGGACGAAAGCGCGTCGCTCAACGGTCAGCAGTCGATCCCGAGCACTTCACGCGCGGTGGCATCCACGGCCTTGCGCATCGTGTCGACCAGTTCATCGATTTGCGTGTGATCGATCACCAGCGGCGGCGCAACGATGAGGCGGCCATTCGTCGAACGCACGATCGCGCCGAGTTCGAACCCGACCGTCCGGCTGTGCCAGGTCAGGTCTGCCTCGTTCGCAAAGCGTTCGCGCGTCGCCTTGTTCTTCGCGAACTGGATCGCGCCGACCGCGCCCACGCCCTGGATCTCGCCGACGAGCGGATGGCCGTCGAATGCATCGCGCAGCGCCTTCTGCAGGTACGGCCCTGTGTCGGTCTTCGTCCGCTCGACGAGGCCTTCGCGCTCGAGCACGTCGAGGTTGGCCAGCGCGACGGCGGCCGCGACCGGGTGCCCGGAATAGGTCAGCCCGTGCGCGTAGACGCCGCCCTTGTCGACCAGCGCATCGCCGACGCGCCGGCTCATGATCAGCCCGCCCATCGGCACGTAGCCCGAGGTCAGCCCCTTGGCCATGCAGATCAGGTCAGGTTCGAAGCCGAAGTGGCGGTGCGCGAACCACTCGCCGGTACGGCCGAAACCGCCGATCACTTCGTCCGCGCAGAGCAGCACGTCGTATTGACGGCAGATGCGCTCGATTTCCTGCCAGTAGCCGTCCGGCGGAAAGATCATCCCGCCCGCTCCCTGGAACGGCTCCGCGACGAACGCGGCGACGCGGTCCGCACCGATCTCGAGGATCTTGCGCTCGAGCGACAGCGCCGCCTGCTTGCCGAATGCCTCGGGGCTCAGGTCGCCGCCATTCGCGTACCAGTACGGTTCGTCCACGTGCGTGATGTTAGGAATGGGCAGGTCGCCCATTTCATGCATGAACGCCATGCCGCCCAGTGACGCGCTGCCCACCGTCGACCCGTGATAGCCGTTCACGCGGCCGATCAGCACCTTCTTCTCCGGCTTGCCCATCACGTCCCAGAACCGCCGCACGGTGCGAATCAGCACCTCATTCGATTCGGATCCCGAATTGGTATACACCACGTGACTGAAGCGATTGCCGAGCAGCGCGAACAGCCGCTCCGACAGTTCGATCACCGACGGGTGCGTGGTATGAAAGAACATGTTGTAGTAGGACAGTTCCTTCATCTGCCGCGCGGCGGCATCGATCAGCTCCGGTCGCCCATAACCGACGTTGGTGCACCAAAGCCCGGACATGCCGTCCAGGTAACGGTTGCCGTCGTTATCCCATAGATGGACACCTTCGCCGCGCACCATCACACGCGCGCCTTCCTGGTTCAGCGCCTTCTGGTCGACGAACGCATGCAGGTGATGCGCGGCGTCGCTGCGTTGATAGTCCTGCGTCGTACGATGCGGAAAGTTGGGCGCATTCATGGGCGAGTCTCCGGTTCGTTTTGTGAATGAAAAGCGTTGTCGTGGTGCGCGGCGCAGCCGCGTGCGGCCCGCCGCGTCGAATCAGTAACTGATCCAGGTTGTCTTCAGGCCCGTGTACTTGTCGATCGCATGAAGCGAAAGATCGCGGCCGAAGCCCGACTGGCGGAACCCGCCGAACGGCGTCTGCGCACTCAGCGCATCGACCGTGTTGACGGACACCGTGCCGGCCCGCAGCCGGCCCGACACACGGTGTGCGCGTGACAGGCTGCCGGTCCAGACCGACGCGGCAAGGCCATAGATCGAGTCGTTCGCGAGCCGGACGCCCTCGTCCTCGGTGTCGAATGCCATCACCGACAGCACCGGCCCGAAGATCTCCTCGCGTGCGATGGCGTCGTCGTGCTTCACGTCGATGAAGATCGTCGGTTCGATGAAGTAGCCCTTGCCGTCGACCCGCGGCGCGCCTCCGCCGATCGCGAGCGTCGCGCTATCGCGGCCGCGTGCGATCCACTCGCGCACGCGCCGATGCTGCTGCTCGTCGACGATGGCCCCCATGCCGCTCGCCGGATCGAGCGGATCGCCCGGCATGAACGCGGCGGCATGCGCAATCAGCCGGTCGACGAACGCATCGTGAATCGAACGCTGAACCAGCAGCCGCGAGTTGGCGGAACACACCTCGCCCTGATTGAAGAAAATGCCGAAGCATGCCTTGCGTGCAGCGAGGTCGAGATCGTCCGCATCGTCGAAGACCAGGTTCGGGCTCTTGCCGCCGCACTCGAGCCACACCTGCTTCATGTTCGACTGCGCGGCGTACTCGAGGAATTTCTTGCCGACGGATGTCGATCCCGTGAATGCAAGCACGTCGACGTCGGGATGCAGGCCAAGCGCGCGCCCCGCGGTCTCGCCGTAGCCCGGCACGACGTTCAGCACGCCCGGCGGCAGGCCGGCCTCGAGCGCCAGCTCCGCGAGACGCAAGGCGGACAGCGGCGATTGTTCCGCCGGCTTCAGCACGACGCTGTTGCCGGCCGCCAGCGCCGGCGCCACCTTCCACGCGACCATGTCGAGCGGGAAATTCCACGGCACCACGGCGCCGACGACGCCAAGCGGTTCGCGCGTGACGACCGCGAGGTTGCCGGGGTCGGTCGACGCGACTTCGCCATGCAGCTTGTCGACGGCTTCGCCGTACCAGCTGAACAGCCCTCCTGCGGCCGGTACGTCGATGCTGAACGCGTCGGCCACGCGCTTGCCCATGTTGAGCGAGTCGAGCAGCGCGAGCTCCGCACCGTGCGATGCGATGAGTTCGCCAAGCCGGCAAAGCACGCGCTTGCGCTCCGCCGGTGCGCAGCGCGACCAAGCGCCGGATTCGAACGCGTGACGCGCGGCACGCACCGCGTCATCGACATCCGTTGCATCGCACGACGCCACTTCCGCGATGACGGCCTCGGTAGCCGGATTGATTGCGGCAAACGTCCGGCCGCTCCGGGCCGGCACGCTGCGGCCGCCGATATGCGCAAGCGTTCTCGGCACGACTTGCGCCGCGAAACGTCTCCAGTCCGCGTGCTGATGGTTTTCTGCTGAAGTTGGGTGCATTCAAGACTCCGTTTTGACGACCAGGCGTATGTGCGTCGTTCTCCGCCTGAACTCGACCCGACGAAAGACGCCAGCGGGCACGTCCGATGCCCATGACCGCCGTGAATCGCCGCAGTCGTCCGGTTGGCAAACTGTCGGTCATCAAAAAGAGATTTGAAAGAACAGTTTTTCTTCTCATTGAAGAGGTTATTTCTATTCATCCTGCGGTCGTGCAGTGGGTTTTCCTGCCACGTCGCGATCCCGGTGCCGTTTGTTTGCGTGCGATCTCATCGGCTTTTCAGTGCGATGCGACGTGACACCCCCTGCGACACCGGGCCGGCACGACATTGCGCCCCGACTCGCCCGGCCACATACTGGTCGGCCTGTGCGAACAAGGATGCGTCGATGGTGAATGTCGATCAGGGCGCCGCTTCGATCTTCGGCGTCATCGGAACTACCGTGTCGCTGCTGGCGGCGATTCCGTACGCGCTTGCGATCTACCGGCGCACCGTTCGTCCGCATCTGTTCACATGGCTCGTGTGGTCGGTCGTCACGGCGATCGCGGCTGCCGGCCAGTTCGCCGCAGGTGCGGGGCCGTCCGCGTGGTGCACGGCGGCGATTGCCGTGACATGCTTTCTGACGCTCGTCGCCAGCATGTTTCGCGGCGAACGCGGCTGGACACGCGTCGACTGGTTTTTCCTGGTCGCGGCGCTGTCGGCCATTCCGCTGTGGATGCTGACTGACGATCCGACGATTTCGATCTGCCTGGTGACGCTGATCGAGCTTGCCGGCCTCGGCCCGACCGTCCGCAAGACGATCCGCGATCCGTGGAGCGAGAGCCTCGCGTATTTCGCGCTGTGCGTGCTCAAGTACGCACTGGCGTTGCTGGCGTTGAGCACATGGGGTGTCGCGGTCGCGTTCTATCCGGCCGTCAACATCGTTGCGTCGATCGGCATCTGCGCGGTGATGCTTGTCCGGCGTCAATCGCTGGCGAGCACGCGGTAGGCTGTACCCGTCGATGCGGTAAGTTGCTTGCTGCCATGGCTCGCCGGTATGAGCGGAACCACAAACCTTCAGAGATGATGCGAGGCCCAGAAATGAATGCAATCCGTACGATCATCGAACCCAGCGAAGCCGCGCTTCGCGCCGCGATGCTGGCCAACGATGTCGAAGCACTCGATGCGTTGCTGGACGACGATCTGGTGTTCACCGTTCCGACCGGCCAGGTCATCTCGAAGGAAGACGACCTGGCCGCGCATCGCGCGAAGCTGCTGCGTCTCGACAAGCTCGAGGTGCAGGAAACGCGTGCATGCGCGATCGGCGAGATGATCCTGACCACGACGAAGGCGATACTCGCCGGCCATTTCGACGGCACGGCGTTCGACGGCGTGTTTGCCTATACTCGGCTGTGGCGCCGATCGCGCGCCGGCTGGCGCGTCGTCGCCGGACACGCATCGCATGTCATGTAGCTGCGTCGAGCTCGCCTCCCTTCGAGTCGGCAAGCCGCGAATCCGGAGTGGTTGAGTCGATGCGGGCCGGACGATACCTCGACGAAGGTGTCGACCATGACAGGAGACGAGATGCACAAACCCTTTACCGTACGTGCTGCCCGTACTGCGGACGCGGGCGAGCTCACGCGTCTGGCTCGCATTTCGAAGGCACACTGGGGCTATCCGAAGGACTGGCTCGACTTGTGGCAGAGCGATCTCACGATTGCGCCGGAGACGATCGACGGGTCGATCGGTTACGTCGCGGAATCCGGAGAGGCAATCATCGGGTTCTGGGTCAGGGCGTCATCGGAATCGGATCGCCCGACTCCCGGATGGCTGTTCGTCCATCCCGACCACATGGGTCGGGGTGTCGCCCGTGCGCTGTGGGATGAGGTCCGCAGGGAAAGCGCCGCGAGAGGGATCAGGAGCTTTGTGATCGAATCCGATCCCAATGCGGTTCCGTTCTATCTGGCGCTCGGGGCTGAAAAAATCGGCGAAAAGGAATCGAGCACCGTCCCGGGCAGGTTCTTTCCGATCTTGCGGATCACGATCTGATTCTGATTCGTGAGGAAGAAGGAGGCGATATGGCTCACCGGGCCGCGCTGGAGAGAATCGTGGCGGCGACGGGAGTGAGGTATGTGCTGAGGTCGCCGCTCGACCTGATCACCATTGTCGTGGACAGCGGGTGGCTGGATGTTTGAATGGTGGTCTCGGCCCACGCCGGCTAGCGGTGCGCGGCCAGGCCGATCGGGCCGACCACCTTTTGCGCCATCCAGTAGATGGCAATCCTGGAGAAGCGGCACCCCGGCCCCAGCTCGAGCTGCAGCCAGGCCGCCCATCCCGATCCTCCGCGCATTTCCGTCGCCGAAATGCAAAAACCCCCGCCTTTCGGGCGGGGGTTTCTGGCTTAGGGAGCCTGACGATTACCTACTTTCACACGGGAATCCGCACTATCATCGGCGTAGAGTCGTTTCACGGTCCTGTTCGGGATGGGAAGGGGTGGGACCGACTCGCTATGGTCATCAGGCAAAGAGGGTTGTTGCGCTGCTTCGCAGCACAACCAATCTTGGAAGAAGCAGTAATTTAGGTTGTGTGTATCACACACGAGAATCCAACTTGTCGCTCTGGATCTTGCGGCCGGTGCTGTCGCACGGCGCCGATCTACAAGGCAGACTTGTTATAGGATCAAGCCTTACGGGCAATTAGTATCAGTTAGCTGAACGCATTACTGCGCTTACACACCTGACCTATCAACGTCCTGGTCTCG
>NZ_JAAOXM010000004.1 GCF_011605345.1 Burkholderia sp. D-99 | reverse complement strand
AGAGCCAAGAGCCAAGAGCCAAGAGCCAAGAGCCAAGAGCCAAGAGCCAAGAGCCGCAAGCCGCAAGCCGCAAGCCGCAAGCCGCAAGCCGCAAGCCGCAAGCCGCAAGCCGCAAGCCGCAAGCCGCAAGCCGCAAGCCGCAACCGCAACCGCAACCGCAACCGCAACCGCAACCGCAGCCGCAGCCGCAACCGCAACCGCAACCGCAACCGCTCGCGCGTCCCTCCGACGCATTACGCCCCGCGATCTGCCGCCGCCGACGGCTGACCGATGCATGTCCACGTCGGACGACAAAAGCACACAAATCTGATCAAACCCTCTCATCGTTTCTCGTAACGATTCGTAATATTATGCCGCGGAGCGATTTTTACCGATGAACCGTGAGTCCGCATCCGCTTCCCATGCAACACGTAACGACGACAAGCCAGTCACCGATCCTGGCGGCACCGGTAGATGCCATGCTGCACGCCGTGATCGACGAGGTCGTGCATCGGAGCGTGTCGGAAGCGACGACGCGCAGCGGCTACATGCGATGTGCCGACTACGCGATCGTCGGCGCGCAGGTGCTGACGTTGCTGACCGGTAAGCCTTACCGGCCGTACGCGGGTGGGGAGGTGCTGGATTTCGGCGGCGGCAACCTGTATGCGCTGTGCACGACGCGCGAGCGGCGCCGCACCGCGCGGCATTTGTCGCAGCTCGCGAGGTATCACTGCTGGATCGAGGCGCGCCACGACGATATCGGCGGCCACGCGCGCAAGGAAATCGTCGATTTCACGCTGCGCCACGACGAGACCGTGGCGAGCAACCTGGGGATGCCGTTCGCGCGCGCTTACCAGGCGTATTTCTGGGGCTGGGACGACGAGCACACGGTACCGGCCGAACTGCACGGTCATCCGGTCTTCGCGAAACAGGGCCCCGTGTGGCGCTGGGCGGAGCGTGAATGCACGTCGCTGCTGCGCGCATACGAGCGCGAGCGGCCAGGCTATTTCGGGCGTCAGGTGTCGCGTGCGATCGATCTGTTCGCCGATCGCGTCGAAGGGCTCGGCTGACGGCACGCCCGTTCGGAGCGAACTGCAGGCAAGCAACCCGCCGTGATGGAGCGCGAACCGGGGAAGGGAGCCCGGCGCGCGCTTGCGCACGGCCGGGTGTGAGCGATGTTTCCGGGCGCGACACCGCGCGCGACGCCGCGAGCCGGCCGATCCATTGGCCGGGGGCCGCCGACGCGGTCATCGGGCGGCCCGGCCGCGCATCACTTGTTTGCCAGCGTACCGCTGCTGTTGGCGCCGCCGAACAGCTGCGTCAGGTACTTCGTGTTCGAGTTCATCTTGGCCATCAGCGCGTTGAGTGCCGTGAACTGCGCCTGATACTGCTTGGTCAGCTGGTCGGCGTAGTCCGTCAGGTCCGACTGCTGTTTGGTGACGCGCTTCAGATCGGCGCTCAGCGCGTTCGTGCGCACGTCGATCATCCCGTCTTTCTTCGTGAACGGTTCGATCTGCTCGGCCAGACGCGCGCCGATCCCGTTCTTCGAGTTGAACAGGCGCGCGACCCCCGCCTGGTTGGACGACAGCGCACTGTCGAGCTTCGCGTTGTCGATCTTCAGCGTGCCGTCCTTCTCGAGCGAGATGCCGAGCGTCATCAGGTTCGTGTGCCCGTTGCCGTCCTCGTTGGGGACGCCGCGCGCGACGCTTGACGCGAGCGAGTTGCGGATCGTGTTCAGCGTCGAATCGCCGATCAACGCGCCCTGCGAGTTCGCGCCCGGCGTGAAGCTCGTCAGCGTGCCCATCGTCTTGACGACGGTGTTGTACAGGTTCACGAAATTCGTGATCGTCGTCGCCTGCGCCTTCGTATCGGTGCTGACCGTCAGCGTCTGCGTACCGGTCGCGTTGACCGCGTCCGCCGACAGGTTCAGCGTGACGCCGGTCAGCACGCCCGACACCGCGTTGCTCGCGCTGGTCGATGCGATGCCGTTGAGCGTGAACTTCGCGTCCTGCGCGGCGGTGCTCTGCTGCCACGCGGCCGCGCTGTTCGCCGATTCGATCTTCGATGCGCCGCCGGACGTGTCGGCCGTCGACTTGACGCCGAGGCTCGACAGCCCGTTGTCCCCGGACACGTCGCCGACCGCGACGCTGATCGCGTTCGCCGAGCCGGTCTTCGTTGATGAGAGCACGAGGTGCGAGCCGTCGGTGCCCTTGATGACGGTTGCGCTGATCCCCGGGTTGCCGGACGCGGCGTTGATCGCGGCCGCAATGCCCGACAGCGTGTTGTTCGTGCCGCCGACCGGGACGTTGAACGACTGGCTGCCGAGCGACAGTGTCAACGTGCCGGTGCCGAGCGCCTTGTTCCCGTCGAAGCCGGACGACGACAGCGCCTGCGCGGTTGCGATCTGCGTGACGCCGACCGTGTAGGTGCCGGCGACCGCACCGACGCCTGCGGTTGCGGTCAGGCCCTTGCCGCTCGCGACCGCGTTGAACGTCGACTGCAGGGCGCCGTTCTTCAGCGACGCGAGGCCTGCCTCGAGCGCGCCCAGCGCCGACGACAGCGCGCCGAATGCGGAAATCTGCGTTGTGCTGGTGGCTTGCGCCGACGTCAGCGCCGCCGCGTGGCCGGCCGTCTTCGCGTTCACCAGCACCTTGACGAGCGCGTTGATATCCGACGAATTGCCGGTCGAGCCGCTGATGATCGATTGCACCGCCTGTTGCATCACGCTGTTCGAATTCGCGCTGCTGTTCACGGGCGTGTTTATTGCCATGGATGGTCTCCGGTTGGAAAGCGATCCCGTGACGAGCGGCTGCCGCGACGGCCTGCGGCGATTCGAAGGCAGGCCGCATCCGGTGCGACGCGTTCCGGGGTTCACGGGAGTGTCGGGAAAACGTAAGGACGTGCGCTATCGTATATTTAAATCGGTATTTCTTGGTAATTTTTTGTAATGCCTGTTGAGAAAAATGCAGACGGGAACGGGGTGATTGAGTGAGGGCTAAAGGTCTGCGATTTTTTGCCGTTAACACACCGTTTTGGTTGTATTTATTCACGGATTTTTCGCTTGCTCTGCTAAACATCGTGTCGATCGACGGTGTGCGGAAGGCGTTCTCCCTGGCCGGTCTCGGGCTGAAACCCTTGCCTGTTGGGCGATATCCGTTGCGGGTGACTTCAGCCTGCATGCCCGCGAAACGTTTTCGCACTGCCAATGCTTATTCCCGGGCCATGTGTCTTTTTCTGAAAAAGAATGCTCAATCGATCGCAATATCAGTTGAGTTGCGGGAATGGAGTTGGCCTGCGTGAATTACATATTGAAACTGCCGTTGAATGACAGTGCGTGATGCACAGCTGTGACCGATTCGTGTCAATTGAAGTCGAAAATATCGAATGAATCAGGCGGCCTGAAAGAAGCGGGGCATTTTCGTGTTCTTGAAACATGGAGCAGGTTGGTTTGCACTGCCCGCAGACCGCTATCTATCGGCGATGTTGTCTTCGATTGTCCACTAAATTGATACAGCGAATCATGTTTTGACGGATTGATGATTCCCGCGGGGACAGTAGACTGCATCCGTGCTTCGCCAGAACCGATCCGGAGCGCGCCGGGAATGGTGCGACCAGACGGATTCTTCGGCGGCGGGCCAGCCGGCTTGCTGTCCGATTGTGCGAGGAGTGATTCGTTGCCGACCTGGCGCGCCGATTCGGCGCATCTCGGCACCGGATGCATCAAACCGTCAATTCAAGGGTGATTGCTATGCGTTACGTTTCGCTGGAGTCGAAGAAGGACGAGCTGCTGCTGGCGGCTCGCGTGCTGTTGATGATCCTGTTCGTGCTGTTCGGCTGGCAGAAGCTGAACGGCTTCTCGGGCACGGTCGCGTACATGGCGTCGACGGGGAACCCGGCGCCCGAGCTGGCAGCCGCGATCGCGGTCGGGGTCGAGCTGGCCGGCGGCCTGCTGATCGCGGCCGGCTTCTATACGCGTCCGCTCGCACTGGTGTTTGCCGCCTATACGCTCGCGACCGCGTTGATCGGCCATCGCTACTGGGCGCTGCAGGGGATGGAGCAATACATGGCGATGATCAACTTCTACAAGAACATCAGCATCATCGGCGGGTTGCTGTTGCTCGCGCTGACCGGGCCGGGTCGGTATTCGCTCGACCGGAAGTAAGGCGGGGCGGAGTTTCCGTGCGGGTTCGGAGCCCGGTGCACGAAAGTGCGCCGGGCTTTGTTTTTGTTAGTGGGGCGTGACGTGTGGTGGTAGCGCGGTGTCGCAGAGCGGCCGGAATCCATGTGCCCTCGATCACTGACCGGCACGCATCAGATACATTCGAATTCCTGATTAATTCGAGCAGTGTCGGCGCTGCCATGATCGCGGCGGGTTGCCCGTCATTCGTTGCTCGCTTGACTGTCCCACGCATCCGTAGCTTGATCGGCTCCGGGTTGAAGCCCCTGCGCGTATTTGATCGGCACGGCTTTCTTGCGTTTGCGCGGCGTGAAGCGGTGCCCAGGCCATCGATTGATGCCTTACACCCAAAAGTTGCGATAGGCTCTGGGGAATCCCCGTTCCCTTTTCACAGATGGCTACCGTGCCGCAATCGACCGTCCTTCTCATCGGCGCCGCCGGCCTCCTGGGCCGCGCGGTTGCCGCATCCCTGTCCCGCGAGTCTTCGTTAAACCTCGTCGCGACGATCCGCAACCCGCAAGGCGCAGGCGCAAAACGCCTTGCGCTGCCCCCGGAAAACCTCGCCGAACTCGACGTCCTCGACGAACCGGCCCTCGAACACCTGTTCGCCACCCGCCAACCGGCCGCCGTGATCATCTGCGCGGCCGAACGCCGCCCGGACGTCTGCGAGCGCGATCCTGCCGGCGCCCGCGCGATCAACGTCACGGCCCCGGCCCGTATCGGTGCGCTTGCCGCGCGCCACGGGGCATGGACGCTCGGCATCTCCACCGACTACGTCTTCGACGGCAAGGCCGCTCCGTACCGTGAGGACGCCGCCCCGAATCCGCTGAACATCTACGGCCGCACGAAGCTGGAAGGCGAGGCGGCACTCCTCGCCGCGTCGACGCTGTCATGCGTGCTGCGCCTCCCGCTGCTCTACGGCCCGATCGTCGATTGGAGCGAATCGGCGGTCACGAGCCTCGTGCCGGCGGTCGCCGCCTCGGCGCGGCCGGGCGCCGACCCGGTGGGCATGGACGCCTGGGCGATCCGCTACCCGACGTATACGCCGGACGTCGCGGACGTCATCCGCGACCTGACGCTGCGCCATCTCGCGGGTGCATCGATCACGGGCATCCGACACTGGTCGGGCGAGGAGCCGATGACGAAGTACGACATCGCACAGCGGATCGCGGCCGCGCTCGGCATCGAAGCATTGCTCAGGCGGATCGACCAGCCGACCGACGCGACGCCACGTCCGTACGATTGCCACCTGGACGCTGCGTGCCTGCGCGCAGCCGGGATCGATCACGCGACACCGTTCGATATCGCGCTGCGCGCCGTGCTGCGCGATGCGCCGCAGGTGCGGTAGGATCGGGCGCCACGCGCGGCTCGCGCCGCATGAGCCGCATCCGTCCACGGCGGCGGCTGCGCCACGGTTGCGGCCCGCGCGCACCGGCCCGCACCTCATCGCCCACCCAGGAGCCCAGCCATGCAACTGAAATGGCTCGAAGACTTCGTCGAACTCGCGCGCACGCGCAGCTTCACACGCGCAGCGGAGAACCGGTTCGTCACGCATCCGGCGTTCGGCCGCCGGATCCGGTCGCTCGAGGAATGGGTCGGCGCGCGCCTGATCGCGCGCACGAAGCCGCTCGAACTGACGGCGGCGGGCACCGTCTTCCTCGATGCCGCATCGAACGCGCTCGACATCCTGCACGGCGCACGCACGCAACTCCAGGAAGCGTCGCCGGTGCTGGAGAACAACCTCCGGATCGCGACCGGCCGCACGCTCTCGGCCACCTTCTTCCCCGACTGGTACGACGAAACCGTTGCGCGCGCAGGCTTCTTCACGGCGACCGTGTCGACCGGCAGCGCGGAGGAAGCGATCCTGCAGCTCACGGCCGGCGACGCCGACATGCTGATCGTCTATTCGAGCCCGCATACGCGGCTGCTGATCGATCGCGACCGCTTCGACTGGCTGTCCGTCGCGCGCGAGGTGCTGGTGCCGGTCAGCGCGTTCGATGCGCGCGGCAGCGTGCGCTACCGGCTGCCGGCCGGGCAGGCGCCGGTGCCGTGGCTCGCGTTCGCGCGCACGCTGACCCTGCGCGCGGTGCTGGCGCGCCATCTCGCCGAAATGCCCAACCGCCCGACGCTGCGGCCCGTGTACCAGGCCGACTCGTACGAGGCAATCCTCGCGATGGCGCGTCGCGGGCTCGGCCTCGCGTGGCTGCCGCAGCGGCTCGTGGCCGACGATGTGCGGCGCGGCGAACTCGCGATCGTCGGCGGCGCCGACTGGCAGATCGGCTTCGACATCGCGCTGTACCGGCGCCGGAACGACCCGCACCCGGTACTGGATGCGATCTGGCGCACCGCGCCGTCACGCGACGACGGCGCGGCGTAGCCTGCCGTGAGCAGCGGCTGCGCGGCCCGCGCGCCGATCGGCACGATTGCGTGCCGAAACGGCACGAACGCCCGCCCCGCGTTGCCTACACTCCGCGCTTGACTGGCCCGAACGGCCGCCGGCACAGCCGCGCGCCGTCTTTCAAAATCCTGACGGCCAGCATTACCGGAGGAGCACAGGGATGACCCGCAATACGCACGCCGCGACGCCGGCCCCGCACAACCCGTGGCGCGAGATCTGCGCCGCGAGCATCGGCAACGCGCTGGAGTTCTACGATCTGCTGATCTACGGCTATTTCGCGATCGTCATCGGCCAGCTGTTCTTTCCCACGCACGACGCGGCGACCTCGCTGCTGCTGTCGGTGGGCACATTCGGCATTTCGTTCGTCACGCGTCCGCTCGGCTCGATCGTGCTCGGCAGCTATGCGGACCGCGCGGGCCGCAAGGCATCGCTGACGATGTCGATCGCGCTGATGATGCTCGGCACCGCGATGATCGCGTTCGCGCCGACGTATGCGCAGATCGGCATCGCGTCGCCGCTGCTGATCATCGTCGCGCGGATGCTGCAGGGTTTCTCGACGGGCGGAGAATTCGGCGCGGCGACCGCGTTCATGGTCGAGCAGGCCGATGCGAAGCGCCGCGGCTTCTTCGCGAGCTGGCAGATGTCGACGCAGGGGCTCGCGACGGTGCTCGCGGCCGGCGTGTCGGCGCTGCTGAGCCTGCTGCTGACCGCCGACCAGCTTCATGCGTGGGGCTGGCGCGTCGCGTTTTCGGTCGGGTTGCTGATCGGCCCGGTCGGGCTCTACATTCGCCGCAACATCGACGAACCGGCCGATTTCCGCCGGCTCGGCGAGCAAGGGCGCGCGAAGTCGCCGCTGCGCGAGGTGTTCGGGCGCGATCGCGCGAACATGCTGCTCGGCGCGGGTGTCGTCGCGACGGCCACGGCCTTCAACTACGTGCACAAGCTGTACATGCCGACGTACGCGGTCAAGCAACTGCATATCCCGGCCACGTCGTCGTATCTCGGCGCGGTCGTCACGGGCGCGATGCTGATGGTCGCGGCGCCGGTCGTCGGGCATCTGTCGGATCGCTTCGGCCGCATCCGCGTGATGCTGATCGCGCTGATCCTGGTCGGCGTGACGACGTGGCCGCTGTTCGTCGTGCTGAACCGCTATCCGACGGTCGAGACGCTGCTCGCGGTCCAGGCGCTGGTCGGCCTGTTGATCGCCGTGAGCCTCGCACCGCTGCCGGCGCTGCTCGCCGACATCTTCCCGACGAGCACGCGCGGCACGGGCCTCGCGCTGTCGTACAACTTCTCGGTGACGCTGTTCGGCGGCTTCGCGCCGCTGATCGTGACCTGGCTGATCGACGCGACGCACAACAAGCTGGCGCCGAGTTTCTACGTGATGGCGACGGCCGTGCTCGGGATCACGTCGGTGATTTCGCTCGGCCGCCGGATGCGCGGCGCGGCGGCTGCCGCCACGCCGTCGACGCGCGTGACCGAGGCGTGACGCGCGGGCCGCGAACCCGATTCCGGCGCAACCGGCACACGCCGGCTGCGCCTTTCCAGAACCCCTGTTGAGCCTTTCCGACATGACCACGCTTGAAGCCATCCGCGCCGCATTGCCGGCCTATCCGATCGAAGTGGCCTTCCCCGACATCACGCGCTGGCGCGCGGGCAATACGGGCATCGACTATCTGCATACGTTCGACAGCGGCCGGCCCGGCAAGCACGTGATGATCCTCGCGCTGACGCACGGCAACGAAGTCAGCGGCGCGATCGCGGTGGACGCGTTGCTGGCCGCAGGCCTGCACCCGGTTGCGGGCCGGCTGTCGCTGGGCTTCGGCAACGTCGGCGCATACGAGCACTTCAGCGCGGAGAACGCCGACGCGACGCGCTATCTCGACGAGGACATGAATCGCGTGTGGACGCCGGCCGCGCTCGACGGCACGCGCGACAGCCGCGAGATCGCGCGTGCGCGCGCGATGCGTCCGCTGCTCGATACGGTCGACCTGCTGCTCGACATTCATTCGATGCACGAAGCGTCCGCGCCGCTGATGATGACCGGGCCGCTCGAGAAGGCGATCGCGCTGGCGGCCGCCATCGGCACGCCGGAGCACGTGATCATCGATCGCGGCCATGCGAACGGCACGCGGCTGCGTGACTACGGCGGCTTCGGCGATCCGGCGAGCGCGAAGAATGCGCTGCTGATCGAGACGGGCCAGCACTTCGCCGCGAGCGCGCGCGATGTCGCGCTCGACAGCGCGGCGCGCTTCCTGCTGCATGCGGGCGTGGTTGCGCGCGACGACGTCGCGGCCTTCCTCGCGCAGCCTGCACCGGTGCGGCAGAAGTTCGTCGAGATCACGGAGCCGGTCGTCGCGCGTTCGATGGATTTCCGGTTCTCGCAACCGTTCACGGGGCTCGAGGTGATCGAGCAGGCCGGCACCGAGATTGCCCGCGACGGCGACGACGTGATCGTCACGCCGTATGACAACTGCGTGATCGTGCAACCGTCGATGCGGCATCTCGGCGTGAACGTCACGATGATGCGGCTGGGGCGATTGCTGGAGCGTTGACGTTGCCTGCGGCGGACCGCCGGGATACGCCCCGCGCGGTCTCGCTCAGCCGGGGTGTCGTGTGCTACACCGCATCCGATTCACGCACCCGTGAGCGGGGCGCAGACAAATCGCCGCTACGGCGTTTGCGCCCGCATGGATTGTCCGGGCGCAGGGCTATCGCCGGCTCGACCGGCGCCGCAAGTCTGTTTTCGATCCGATTCGGCCAACCGCACTTCCGCACAGGAGCCCTGTATCCGGTGCAGGATCGTCCAAAGCTTGTACGAACAGCCAGGCCACCCGCGTATCAATCGGATTGCTACGCGTGTCGCTTGGGGTTCCACGCTTTGTGTACGAACTCAAGACGGTTGCCGTCGATGTCGGCGACGTTGGCTGCGTAGTAACCGGGGGCGAAGTAGGTACGATCCGCCGGTTTTCCCTCGTCAATACCGCCGGCCTTGATTGCAGCTGCGTAGGCAGCGTCGACCAGTTCATTCGTATCGCAGACGATCCCGAGGTAAAGCCCGGTTTCGCCGGGCTTGCGTTTGCGTAGCCAGATGCTCGATCCAACCCCCTCTCCCTTGCCATACACGTCGTCACCGATGCCGTAAAGATCAGGGACGCTCTCCGGGCCCGAAGCGGAGTCGTAGTTGCCGAATAGTCTCCAGCCGAGCGGCTTCAGGGCTTCGGAGTAGAAGATCAGTGACTTTTCGATGTCGGTGACTGAGATATAAACGTGGTCGATCATTGGGGCGCCTTCGACGTGGATGGGTACTGTCTGCGCATAACGATATTCGACAGCCGCGTGTCCATCCTGTTGCCGCGCATGTGGGGCAACAGGATGAGTGCATCAAAGCAGAGCACGCAGAGGTTGTCGGCAAACTAGCCGGCTCGATCGAGCGTCAGCTCGTGGCTGAGGATTCAACCTGTCGATGAAGCAGGAAAGCCTGATGCTACGACCGCGCATACGCTTTCACAAGCTGCGCACGCAATCACGCGCGAGCCCGGCGCAACGAACCGGGCGTCGGTCTCGACCGGCTACGCCAACTACCGATTCCACTGCACGTCCAGCACATGCGACGGAGCTCGAGGCGATCGCAAAGGCCGGCACCGAGATCGCGTGACAGTGACGACGCGATCGTCACACCGATCGTCACACCATATGGCAACTGCATGATCGTGCAGCCGTCGATGCGGCATTTCGGTGCGAACCTCACGACGATGCGCCGGGCGCGACACATACCGGACAGCGCTTGACTCGAAACGGCAAGCAACCTGGCTTCACTGATACCGGGAAGGGCGTGGCAGAGGGGCGATCAGCCAGCGGGCATGAAGGTGTCATGTTGCGCAATGTCGGCACCACAGCCCGCCGTGGCGCTGGATTCAGAATGTCAATCCAGCTCCAGGCTCCACGTATTGATAATCGTCGAGCGCTTCAAGGTCGATTAACGAATGGCAAAGCGGGTCGCCGGCGAGCCATTCGCGCAATTGTTTCCATAGATAAACAGATTCCTGTTTTCTGAATATACCTGGTAAATAATTGAATAAACTTCCTTGGCGCTGAACGAATAGACGCCGTCGTTGATGGTCACCAGCAGGTTGCCGGTGGGGTCGGTTTCGATCTTGTCGATCTTGCCGGCCTTGCAAAGCGCCTGTGCGGACGCGCACGTGGAGGCGAGCATCAGTGCTGAAAACAGCACGGTTGCAATCTTCTTCATGACTTTCCTTTGGAAATGAATGAAATGATGCGATATGACGACGTCGGTCACGTCCGCAAAGACAAGTCTGTCTTTACGGATTGCTGATTCGCAAGTGTCTGGAAATCAACGGTGGCCTGGTACGGTGAAACTATGCGACAAAACACGAATACGATGATTCGTGCTGCGCCTCCGTTATCTCGTTGATTATGGCTTGCGGTGTTGCGGCGCACAACACAGACTATTTATTTGAATTTGAGAGCGCCAATCGAATTAATTTATCGTTAATCGAATTCGATAATTTTTTGTTTGAATGCTATTTCATTGAATTCTGCGTGTTGTTGTTTTTGTTTTTGATTGTTTCGATATTTAAATAATCGGCGACGAATATTGAATCGATGGATGAGGGTGGTGCGGGCGCGGCAGACGAAGCGCATGGGTGTTCGCGGGGCTCGAGCGTGTGAGAGCGGGATGAATCCCTGGCCGGGAAACCGGACGGGGTCTTGCCTGAATTACGAACGCGTTGTTCGTCCGGTGCGCGAGCTGCGCAGCGCGCATCTGTCCATGTTCATCCCGTTGTCGGCGCCGGCCGGGCCGACTCGACTCGTGCC
The DNA here is from genome assembly GCF_011605345.1 of Burkholderia sp. D-99. Lineage (GTDB taxonomy): Bacteria > Pseudomonadota > Gammaproteobacteria > Burkholderiales > Burkholderiaceae > Burkholderia. The sequence goes on along the minus strand of NZ_JAAOXM010000004.1, from coordinate 569,204 downwards.
TGAATGGAAAGACGCTACACTGCGCGGGTTCCCGAGCACATCGGGAGCGTCAGGACACCGTGCACACGTGTCAGGAACCGGCCACGCATGTCATCGAGTCTCGTCGTGGCGGCCGTGTGCTTTCTCGCGTCGCACGCCGCCTCCTTCATTGCCGGAGCGGACTGTCTGGTCGATGGAGGCCACGTTGCGAAATGAACCGGTCGATCACGTGTTCGGGCCTGCACGGTCCGGCGTGACGAGCTTCCTTGCGGCACCCGCCGGTCGCTTCGTGACCGCGCTGACAGCGACTTGCCTGTGGGGCAGCGCGTTTCCGGTCGTGAAGGTCGGATACGGGATGCTGGGCATTCGACGCGACGACACATTCCCGCAGATCGAATTTGCAGGCTATCGCTTCGTCCTGGCGGCGCTGCTGCTGTTCGCGCTGATGGCCGTCGCGCGCGTCCCGCGGCCGCCGTTGAACCGGGCAACGGCCGTCGCGGTGGTGCGAGTGGGTGTCGTACAGACGTTCCTGCAGTACGTTTTCTTCTACGCGGGGATTGCGCTCAGCAGCGGCATGGAAGGCGCGATCATCGCCGGCACGCTCACGTTCTTTCAACTGGGCCTCGCGCACGTCATGCATGCCGACGACCGCATGACCGCGACCAAGGTCGCTGCCGCCGTCCTGGGATTTGCCGGCATCGTGTTCTACCACGTGATGGCCAATGGCTACGCATTCACGATCGGAAGCGGCGAGGGCCTGATGTTGTCGGCGATGTTTTTTGCCGCTTTGGGCAACATGCTGAGCAAGCAGGCGGCCCCGGCGATCCTGCCCGTCCTGCCGCTCACGGCGATGCAGATGTTGCTCGGCGGCCTTGCCCTGATCGCGGTCGGCGGCGCGAAAGCCGGCGTGGCGCCATTCGACTTCTCGCCCGGGTCGGTACTCGTGCTTGCGTATCTGGCTTTCGTATCCGCCGCCAGCTTCCTGTTGTGGAACAGCCTGATGTCCTACAACAAGGCGGGCGCCGTATCGATATACCTGTTCCTCGTACCGATCTTCGGCGTCCTGTTGTCGTCGGCGCTGTTGGGGGAACCGTTGCGGTGGTACGTGGTGCCGGCGCTCGTGCTGGTCGTGATCGGCATCGCGCTGACGCACGCAGGCACGGCCGGCCGCGCAATCGTGCCGAGCGGCGCGGGGCAGCGCGATCGATCGTGACACGGCACCCGGTCTTCCGTCTGGGCTGCGATGCGCAGGTCGGGCGCGCTCATCTTGACGCGCACCGAAAAACGCTACACTGCGCGGGTTCCCGAACACACCGGGAGTGTCAGGACACCGGGCACACGCATTGCCGACACGCGACGACGTATTGGCCCGCATCCTGACTCATTCGAACAAATCACGAGAGAAACAGAGGGCCCATGCTGACACGTCTTCGTATCGGACTCGATCGCGCGCGCGACCTGCGTGAAGCAGGACGACCGTCTCCCATCCAGCCGCGGCCGCAGGCGTGCGAACTGGTCGACCTGAGCGCGCAGCGCGCGATGTGGCGTGTTGCCGTTCCGGGCCAGGCCGACTGCTACATGGCGGCGATGCCCGCCGAAACGGAGCGCTACGTCGTGCACCTCGACGCTCAGACGTTCTACGGCCTGTGGCTCGGCACGAGCCCGAGATTTCCGCAACTGAACTCGCAGGACTGCGTGCCGCGCCGCATCATGCCGCTCGACAGCAAGTACGCGTCGGCTGCCGCCGCGTTCCGGGCCGGCCGCCTCGAACCGGTGGCGCTGCCGCCGGTCGGCTACTGGCTTGAGGGAAGCGGGTATGAAGTCGCGATGAGCAACGGCATGACGCGCACCTTCTGGCTGCTCGCGAACCGCGTGCGGTCGTTTCCGGTCAGCGTCGACAACGCGACCTGGGCCACGATGCTGAACAACATGGCCGGCGTCGGCGTCGCGCCGATCGCGTACCGCGAACTGTTTTACCGGCACGCGTAGGTCGTTCGTCGCGATCCGGCGCGCTCCGGCGGAGGCGGATCGCCACCGGGTTTGACACGCCGCGTTCGCGGCCATTAAAGTCGCATCGCGGGCCGGTGGGTCAAGCACACGCCCGGAACAGGCAACCGATGTTCCAGGACTACGGGGCTACCCCGTGGGTCAGATCGACATCCCGATGCGTCGCAAGGAGCGCCGTTGCGCGTTGCGCAACGTGACTCCTCGCAGTACCCGTCACGTTGGCTCATCGTCCCGCCCATCTTTCTCCATGTCTTCATCCCTGCGCGATACCACCCGCACGATTGCCGAGGCCATGCTGGCCGGTGCGCCTGAACGCGCCGGCGTGCTGTCCCGGATGGCAACCGTGCTCGGCGGCGCACCACTGTGGACGCACGAAGTCGCGGATGCCGCGCTCGCACGCTTCGGCGCGCGCTGGGTCGACGTCGACATCGATGCGCTTGCGGCGGACCTCGCCGATGCGCCGGCTTTCGTGCTCGCGTGGTATGGCAGCGATCGGCCGGCCGCGATCCGCGTCGTGCGGCGGCCGCCAGTCCAGCAGCCGTTGCCGGCGCTGCTGGCCGGCTGTGATGTGCCGCAATGGGCGACGCCCGGCGATCTGGCCGACTGGCTCGGCGTGCGCGTGCCGGAGCTCGACTGGCTGTCCGACCACTGGCGCGTCGACGCGCGCAGCAGCGCCACGCCGCTGCATCACTACACGTACGTGGCGCACGACAAGCGCAGCGGCGGGTGCCGCCTGGTCGAGATCCCGAAGGGCCGGCTGCGCGAAGCGCAGCGCCGCATCCTGCACGGGCTGCTCGATCGCATCGCGCCGCACGGTGCGGTACACGGCTTTCGCAAGGGGCACGGGATCGTGTCGTTCGCGGCGCCGCATGCGGATCGTGATGTCGTCGTGCGTTTCGATCTCGCGGATTTCTTCGTATCGATCCGCGCCGCGCGCGTTCACGCGCTGTTCGTCACGCTCGGGTACCCGGCCGAAGTCGCGCGCACGCTCACCAGGCTGTGCACCAATCGCGTACCGTCCGCGCGGCTGCTCGCGCCGGACCTGCGCGACCGGTTCGACTGGATCGGCCGCCAGCGCTATCGAGAACGCCATCTGCCGCAGGGGGCGCCGACGTCGCCGGCGCTGGCGAACCTGTGCGCGTTCCGGTTCGACATGCGGCTCGCCGGGCTCGCGCGTTCGCTCGGTGCGACCTACACGCGCTATGCCGACGATCTCGCATTTTCCGGCGGCGGCGCGCTGGCGCGCGACGTCGAGCGGCTGGAGGTCCGGGTCGCCGCGATCGCGTTGGAGGAGGGCTTTGCGCTGCAATTGCGCAAGACGCGCGTGATGCGGCGCGGCATGCGCCAGCAACTGGCCGGTGTGGTCGTCAATCGTCATCCGAACCTGGCGCGCGATGAGTTCGATCTCCTGAAAGCCATCCTGACCAACTGCATCCGGAGCGGGCCGGCGTCGCAGAATCGCGATGCAAATCCGGACTTCCGTGCGCATCTCGCCGGGCGTGTCGCGCATGCGGCCGCGCTGAACGCGGCGCGCGGCGCGAAGCTGCGCGCGCTGTTCGACCGGATCGCGTGGGAAGCCCGCGACGTCGGCCGGTAAACTACCGATAAGCGGCCGAAAAGCGGCCGGGTTCGTATCAACGCCGTCCCGCGGCTTATGCATCACGACGCCGCGCACTGCTATCATTCGCGCCATGCCGCGCCTGTGCCAGGTGCGGCGCTTACTTGCCGCAGCCGTTCACCGTGCCTTCGTACGCGGCGGGCTGCGCGATGCCGGCCCGGTCCTGTCTGTCATTGATTGACGCGCGACGTCGTTTAGTGCGTATTGCGCAAGCCATGCCGGCTCTGGCAAACGATTCACACATTTGAGAGCACCCATCGGCGGAACTTCGTGGTAGGTTCCGCCATCGGAGCTTTTTGCGAAAACATGCCCAAAGAGGATGAATACATGACCCAGGCCCTGCAGGAACTCGAAGCACAACTTCGGGACCTGAACATCAAGCTGTCGGATGCGAAGCAGAAGGAGAAGCAGGCCGCGCTCGCGGCATTCAAGGAACAGGTCGAGCTTTTGGGAATTACGCAGCAGGAAGTGCTGAGCGCGCTTGGCTACATCGTCCAGCGAAAACGCAAGGCACCTGCCAAGTACTACGATCCGACGACCGGCCGCTCATGGTCGGGCCGCGGCCCGCGGCCGAAATGGCTCGAAGGCAGGGATCTCGATACGCTTGCTGTCGACCGCGAGGCCAAGACCTGGTGGCCCGGAGACGACCAGGGCTGAAGCCGGCCGGGACGCCGGGCCACCCGGCGCCGCCCGGTTCGCGCAAGCGGGCTGGCCGGCAACATGCACCCACCACGCCGTTTTTCATCCGGTGTCCGGCCTGACCGCGACATCGCACGCTTCGCCGCCGACACTGGCTCGCTGTTGTTCCTTCCCGTTCGTTGCCCGCAGGTTTGCGCGATGCCGTCCCGCAAGCGGGTGCCGACGCGCGCGGAGCCTCGCCACCGGCCGGCCTGCCGGCCCTTCGCTCGCCGGCACAGGCCTTAGAATGTCGCCGGACAATCGTGGCGGGACACCATGGCAGCAAACATGAAATCTTCGACGCTCGGCGGCCCGTCGGCCCCGCGCGTGGAGCAGGTCGGCGCGTACGCATGGAAAGCGCTGGCCGGATCGGCGATCGGTTATGCGATGGACGGCTTCGACCTGCTGATCCTCGGCTTCATGCTGCCGGCGATCACGGCGGCGCTGCATCTGACCTCCGGGCAGGGCGGCGCGCTGGTCACCTGGACGCTGATCGGCGCCGTCGCGGGCGGCATCCTGTTCGGTGCACTGAGCGACCGCTACGGGCGCGTGCGCGTGCTGACCTGGACGATCCTGCTGTTCGCGATCTTCACCGGGCTGTGCGCGTTCGCGCAGGGTTTCCGGGATCTGCTGGTCTACCGCACCATCGCGGGCATCGGGCTGGGCGGCGAGTTCGGGATCGGCATGGCGCTCGCGGCGGAAGCGTGGCCGGCGAGCAAGCGCGCACGCGTGTCGTGCTACGTCGCGCTCGGCTGGCAGGCCGGCGTGCTGCTGGCCGCCCTGCTGACACCGTTCCTGCTGCTGCACATCGGCTGGCGCGGGATGTTCCTGGTCGGCGTGCTGCCCGCGCTGCTCGCCTGGGCGATGCGCAACAAGCTGCACGAGCCGGAAGCGTTTGTGCAGCGCGCGGCGCAGCCGAAGCCCAACGCGTTCCGCCTGCTCGTCGCGGACGGCCGCACCGCGCGTACGAGCCTCGGCATCGTGATCCTGTGTTCGGTCCAGAACTTCGGCTACTACGGGATCATGATCTGGCTGCCGACCTTCCTGTCGAAACAGATGGGCTTCTCGCTGACGAAGTCGGGGTTGTGGACGGCGGCGACGGTCGTCGGGATGATGATCGGCGTCTGGGTGTTCGGGCAACTGGCCGACCGCATCGGGCGCAAGCCGACGTTCCTGCTGTACCAGCTCGGCGCGGTGGCGACGGTCATCGCGTACGCGCAGCTGTCGGACCCCACGGCGATGCTGTGGGCCGGTGCGCTGATGGGCATGTTCGTCAACGGGATGGTCGGTGGCTACGGGACGCTGATGTCGGAAGGCTATCCGACGGCCGCGCGCGCAACCGCGCAGAACGTGCTGTGGAATATCGGCCGCGCGGTCGGCGGTTTCGGCCCGGTCGCGGTCGGCGCACTGGCCGCGCACTACTCGTTCCAGACGGCCATCGCGATGCTCGCCGGCCTCTACGTGCTCGACATGGTCGCGACGCTGTTCCTGATTCCCGAGCTCAAGGGCGTCGAGCTCGAATGAGCGCGGCGATCGCGCGCAATCCAACGACTTCACCGGAAACCACGATGCAGCAGAACAACAAGACGATCGGCGTGATGGGCTCGGGCAAGGAGCCGTGGCTCGCGTTTTCGGAGCCGCTCGGCGCATGGCTCGCGCAGGCCGGTTTCAACCTGCTGACGGGCGGCGGGCAGGGCGTGATGCTGGCGGTCGCGCGTGCGTTCGCCGGCGTGCCCGGGCGGGCCGGGCGATCGATCGGCATCCTGCCGACACAGGCCGATCCGCTTGCGGGCTTCGTGCCGCTCGACGGTTATCCGCATCCGTTCGTCGACATCCCGATCCTCACGCCGCTGCCGCGCCGCGAGCCGGATGCGGAGCCGCACACGATCAACCGCAACTACGTGAACGTGCTGAGCAGCGACCTGATCGTCGCGCTGCCGGGCGGGCACGGCACGGCCGAAGAAATTGCGCTCGCGCAGCGCTGGCGCAAGCCGCTCGTCTGTTTCGGGCCGGACGGCGCGTTTGCGTCGCTGGCGCCGGACGCCACGTGCACGTCGTCGCTCGATGACGTGATCCGGTTCGTGGACGATGCGTTTGCGGCGGCGCACGCGAAGCGATAGTTCATGCAATCGGCCTCGGTGGAGATCGGACGCTCTCGTGTCGCGGCCGGTCGTCCCGCATGTCGAGTGCACGCTCCCGGTCGAATGGCAGTCATGCTTCATGGTCGAGCCGCGTGCAGAGGCATCGCTGATGGGATCGCGCCACATATGGCCCAGACGCCACGGAGTGCGCCGGTCGACGTGTTGGTAGATGCGGTTCACGTCGTGATGGTGTTCGCGGCGGTGGCATGCAACACGGTGCAGGGGCGTGCGGCTCTGGCGGGAGTTCCCGCTTGCCCGGCGAGGCGCTGATCGGCAAACCAGTCCGTCACGGCGTGATTGCCGGTGAAATAAAACAAAGAGCCTGATTTTTTAGAATATATAAAAGAGATCTGTCGATTGTTGTATTTGGCATATCGCACCTAGAATGATTCTGGTTAAGGCCGGGATTTTCGATGGGCCGATCGTGTTGATTCGACGGATTGAAAAATGAATGAGATTGTTTATATCGTAGCGGAGCGGTCGGGGTATCTTCTCGGTAAATATTTTGGCTGGCTGATATATCCCTATCTCGTGATATTGAAAGGCGGCGCCTGGAACATTCAGCAAAGTTTTGAAGGGCTCGGACTTGTCTCGTCGAATTTTGTCGAGCAGGATGCGCAAGGGCAGATCGTTTCGAGCTATTGGTCGCCAGGCGAAGCGATGCTGCCGATTCTGGCCGTGCTCTGGATACTCTTGCTGGTGTTGGCGTTCCTCTACATCACGACGGGATATGTGCTCGCCCGGAAGACGGGGGCCCTGGTTGCATTGTCAATTCTTTTGCTGCCGGGGTTGCTGGTGTTGCAGGGCTGGTGGCCCTTGATTTCGTTTGCGCCCGATTCGTTCGTCATCGGCGGGAGCGGTGTGCTGGGCAGCGGCTGGGGCATGCTGACGCTGGTAGGTTTGGGGCTGGTCGCGGGATGGTGCGGCGTGCTTGTGCTCATCGACCTCCTGCCGATCGGCGACGGTTTCGGGCATGTCTACGATCATGTTTGGTACGCGGCCGCGTTGCTCGCGGGCATTTTTTTCGTGTTCGATTCGCAAGCGAACCGGCATGTCCAGTCGCTGCAGGAGCGTTCGCGCGATACGCAGAGAGCGAGCGCCTATCTGCTGAAGCAGGCGGAACGGTATGAATCGTGGTGCGCGCAGAACAGGCAGGGGGAGAGCCTGTCATGCCGCTGGGCGTCGAGCGTGCAGCAAACGCTGCTCGATTACTCGGCGGAAGATCCGGCTGTCTTTGTCGTGACGGGGCCGCATGCTGCCGCGGATATGTACCAGATTAACGGGCAACGCCTGACACCGGAGCAAATCACGTCGTTGCGAAACGAAATTGCGACTTACAACGAGGACATGTGTCCTGTCACGCGGATCGACGGTCGGGTCAGCCTGATGCCGCCGTCCTCGTCGCGGTGCCTGAGAACCCCGATACAGTTCTGCGCGTCGTTTCCCGAACGGCTCGACGGGCGAGACGTCAGGCACGATGCGTTTAATCCGGCATCGCTTGCAAGCGAATGTGTCGTCTCGACACTCGTCGCGTTTCGCGACCGACAAGAGCAACTGCTGACGCTGGTCAAGGACGATCGTCGGTCGAAGCACTATCGATGGATCTACTACGTGCTGTTTTCCATTGTCGTCGGCGGGAAAATCGCGCTTGCGACGGCCAAGGCGGCAGGCTTGAACAAGCGCACGCCGACCGAAAGGCGGAGAAGTCTGCATTGGGTTCGTCGTCTCTGGCAGATTTCATGGAGAGGATTGCAGATCATCTGGTGGGTGATCGCAGGGAGCGTGTCGATCTGCATGGCATTGCTGCGATTCGCGATGCCCCGGAGCGGAAAGCGATAAGTCGAGACCAGCTGGCCGACTCGCCCGTCGCGGCGGGCGGGCGGCAACCATATCGACAATAGCCTTACGCTAAGGGGCGCGCGGCCGTTCTTCATGAAGTCGATGATCGGCCGAGGGCTCGTCGGCCAGATCCGGCAGGCGGTCGACGCTCTGTCGGAGCGGCTCGACTATTACGTTGCCGATCGGGACACTGCCTGCGGCGCGAGCCGCCGCAGGCACGGTTCAGTCCCGCGTCGCGCCGCTCAACGCCCCGTCTTCAACTGCGCCCACAGCCGGTTCTGCAGCCGGCGAATCTCGGGCGGCATCGGCTTGAGCAGCGTCATCTTGCTCAACACCTCGTCGGCCGGATATACCGACGGATCGCGCGCGATGGCAGGCTTCACGTACTGGCGCGCGGCCTTGTTCGCTGTCGGATAGAACACCGCGTTGGTGATGCCGGCGTTGACCTTCGGATCCTGCAGGTAGTTGATCCACTTCAGCGCGGCGTCGCGGTTCGGCGCGTCCTTCGGGATCACCATCATGTCGAACCACAGCAGCCCGCCTTCCTTCGGATTCGCGAAGCGGATCTCGTACGGGCGCTTCGCTTCGGCGGCGCGGCGGTGCGCGATGCCGACGTCGCCCGAGTAGCCGAGCGACACGCACAGGTCGTTGTTCGCGAGATCGTTGATGTAGCCCGACGAGTTGAACTGCGTGATGTACGGGCGCACCTTCTTGAGCACCTCGTACGCCGCGCGGTAGTCGGCCGGGTTCGTGCTGTTCGGATCCTTGCCCATGTACTGCAGCGTGGCCGCGAACACGTCGACGGCCTGGTCGAGGAACGACACGCCGCAACTCTTCAGCTTCGCCATGTTGGCCGGATCGAACACCAGCGCCCAGCTGTCGACCGGTGCCTTGTCGCCGAGTGCTTTCTTCACGGCCTGGGCGTTGTAGCCGATGCCGTCGGTGCCGTAGGCCCAGGGCACGCCGTACTGGTTGCCGGGGTCGGCGTCGGCGACCATCTTCATCAGCAGCGGATCGAGGTTCGACAGGTTCGGCAGCTTCGACTTGTCGAGCGGCTGGTAGACGCTCGCCTGAATCTGCTTGGCCATGTAGTTCGACGTCGGCACGACGATGTCGTAGCCGGAATTCCCCGACAGCAGTTTCGCCTGCAGCGTGTCGTCGCTGTCGTAGTTGTCGTAGCGGACATGGAGGCCCGTCTGCTTCTGGAAGTTCGGGATCGTGTCCGGTGCGATGTAGTCGGACCAGTTGTAGATGTTCAGTTCACCGGCCGCATGGGCGGTCGTGCCGGCGGACGCGGCGGCCGACAGGATGGCGGCGGTTGCAATGGCACGGTGAAGCGTGTGGATTCGCATGACGAAGTCTTCCATTTTCGGTGCGCGTGTCGATCCGCGATGCGCGGGTCGGGGCGCGATGGTTCATCGGATGAAGCGGGCGTGCGTGATCGCCGCTCGCGGTGAGCGAGCGCGATACGCAACGATGAGGAGTCCGTTCGATTGCGAGAGGGATCGCGCGGAAACGAAGCGCGAGCCGAACCCGTCACCGGTCTGGCGACACGGCGATCAGGTCGAACGGATAGAGGGAAAGGGGCGGCGCGCTAAGGCAGCAGCGATGCCACGTCGTCGGTATGGATCGCGACGTAGGCACGCGCGGCGACGGCGTTGTGGCGGCGAACGGAACGACAGGACAGGATGGTGTAGATCGACAGATGCAGGCGAGGGCTTTGCCAGCCGTCACTGTCGTCGGAGGACGCGATCGCGGCGCGCAGGTTTCGCGCGTCGCCTCGTCTCCACCGCACCAGCGGGCCACGGAATCTCACGATTACTCTCGACCGGGTTGTTGAAAGTATTGAGCGCCTGACGATTTGCCAGCGACTGCCGTTTCAGACCGCGGTCATCGTGATGGCCGCGAGGCGGCATCGGTTTCGTGACGCGAATTGAAAGCCTGGCGGACGACTGGATCGCCGAAACATGACGCTTCCGTGAATCATCAGATAAATCGCTGTAAGGATGTCTCCGGATTTTCCCTAGGCATTCGCTGGGCGATGAACGCGTTTGGCGTGACGGCGATGATGTCGACATACAAAAAGACGCCGTACCGGGTGGAAGGGTGCGGAGATGAACGGCCTTGGATTCAGTCGGATCTCGCCGGATTTTGCGGGGGAGCAGTTCAGGCAACTGCTGCCCCCGAGGCGAGACGTGGTGCAGTGTCCTCAGATTTTTGCGTCGGCCGGATCCTGGGTGACCGCGACGCGGGCCGGTTGCCACGCGGACGCGACGACGGCGGCAAGCGAGAGGATGGCTGCAATGGCCATCGCGTAGACGAACCCGAGCGTGAATTCCCTGGCGGAACCGAGGCTGCCGGCGCTGGAGAATCCGACGACTGCGATGGCGATCCCGGACGCGCCTCCGAGAATCCGGAACATGTTGAATATCCCCGACGCCTTGCCGATTTCCTTGACCGTCACCGCACCCAGTACCGCCTTCTGCGCGGCGGGGCCTGCCATCGAAACGCCGGCGCCGGCCAGCACCAGCGGCACGATCAGGTGCGTATAGGGAACGTCGGGGCTGGCTTCCCACGCGATCCACGCGAAGCCAAGCGCCTGCAGTAACAACCCGACGAGCATCAGCGGGCGCTCGCCGATCTTGTCGACAATGTTGCCTGCCACGGGAGCGACGACGAAGAGCGTCGCCGTCCACGGCAACAGACGCAGCCCCGCGCCGAAAGGCCCTTCGCCCTGGGCGAACTGGAAGAATTGCGGCAGGAAGAACACGACGCCGTACATGCCCGCATAGAACAGGAAGCTTGCGCCGATACCGGAAGAAAACGCTCGTGAGCGAAAGAAGCGCAACGGCACCATTGGTTGGGCCGTGCGAGATTCCTGGTAGATGAATCCGACCGCCAGTACGAACCCTGCGGCGAGCGCGGTGACAACTTCAGTACTTGACCAACCGACGGCGCTTCCACGTGTCAGGCCCCAGACCAGCCCAAGCGCCGCGCCCATGACCAGCAGCGCACCCGGGGCATCAATCGCGACGTTGGGGCCGAAACTCTCGGGGATGTGGCGCTGCACGAGCGGGATGAGGGCCAGTCCGATCGGTACGTTGAGCCAGAAGATCCACTGCCAGGCGGCGTTTCCGGCAATGGCACCGCCGAGCACCGGGCCGATAATGAGCGCAAGACCCATGATGCCGCTGAACAGGCCAAGTGCCTTGCCGCGATGCTCGGGCGGATACGCCGCGCTCAGCAGTGCGAGCGCCAGTGGCGTGATCAGCGCTGCCCCCGCGCCCTGTACGATGCGGGCCACGATCAGCCATTGCGCGCTTCGCGACAACGCGCAGGCTGCCGAGGCCAGGACGAACAGCAACAGTCCGAGGACGAAAATGCGCCGCCGCCCGAAGCGGTCGCCGAGTGCCGCGCCGCTGAGCAGCAGCGCGGCGATACTCAGGTTGTAGGCGTTCATCGTCCATTGGAGCGCGCCGATCGATGCATGGAGGTCTGCACGGATGGCGTTCGACGCGGTCGCAACGACCATCGAATCGAGCATGGCCATCAATGCGGCGATGGATGTCAGCGTGAGGACCCATTTCTGGGTACGCTTTTCGTCGGGTGCATTCATGATTGGGTTATCCATTGGTTCAAAAGGCCCTGGGGGTCGTGCAACACGTACGTAACGTGCATGACGTGCGGGTATTCAAGCGGGTGCCCGTACCGGAGATGTCGGCCAGGCGTCGATGTCGCGGTGAAAGGCAAGGAACGCTTCGTTGAACCGTTCAGGTGTGAGAACCGGTGCCGCGTGCATGCCGTCACGCAGGACAACGAGACGTGCGTCGGGAATCAAGCGGCCGGCGGTTTGCGCGACGACCCGATAGAACGTGCGGGTCAGCTCACCCCTTGCAATGGCCACCGGCACCCTGATCTGGCCGAGCTCGATATCGGTGATGGGGAGCGGCGGCGGCGAGCGGAACAGCAGAGGGATGGTCCGGGCGTTGTCAAGGAATGCAGAACGTGTCGCCGGGGCCAGCGTATCGAACAGGCCGGTACGTCCATTCGCGTGGTCGAACACCTGGCGCAGCGCGTCACGAAGGTCGCCGCGCCCTTGTGCTGCCACGGCGGGCGTCACCATGTCGGCACGGTCGTCGGCGAGGATGCGGATGTCGTCGGGATCGGTGACGAAGGTCACGCTGCCCGGTTCATAGGCAAAGAGACTGCGTACGCAATCCGGGTGCCTCACGGCGAGCGCCAGCGCCAGCGCCGCGCCGTACGACCATCCGACCACGTGCACCGGCGCCACGTCCAGGCGATGGACGAAGGCGGCAAGGTCGTCGACGTGCGTCGCGAACGAAAAGCGGTCGCCTTCGTCCTGCCACGGCCGGGTGCCGAAGTAGCGCTGTGAAGGCGCAATGTAGCGATAACCGGCGGGAATCGTCTGCTGCTGGGCGTCCCATACGCGGTGATCCGAAATGTAGCCGTGCACGAATAGAATCGTGTTGCCCGCACCCTGATCCACATAGTCAAGGTCGACGTCGTTGACGCTCAACTGCCGGACGGTCGTTGTCATGTCTGTCTCCGGTGCGGCGTTACAGGCCGTTCAGCGCGAGGTCGATTTCCGCGCGCAGCGTCGCCTGGAACGCCGTCACGTGCCGCGGATCGAGGATCGTGTGATGCTCGCCGGTCACCTCGATGTAGCGGTTTGGCGCCCGCGTAAATTCGTCCCAGCGCCGGAGTTCCCGATCCAGGTAATCCTGCTTGGCGCCCCACAGTGGGTCCGCATAAAACACCGTGGCCGATTCGATCGTGCCCGACGGCACGTACGCATGACCCATGTCGGATAGCGCCAGGGCAAGCTTCGACCACGCGGTGAAGCCCGGCAGGTCGAGCCCGAGCTCGGCGAGGCGATCCCGTGGCGCGATGCCGTACAGATATTCATGGATATCCTGACGATCTTCGATCGCGCGCAGTTGCGCCGGCAACGTCTCCATCTGCTCGGTGTCGATCAGCGACAGGAAGAAGGCGAGCATGACGGCGCTCTCGACGGCATCGACCTTGCCGCGAGGGTGCCGGATGAGCGGGGGCGCATCGATGCTGCCGACAAAGGCCACGCGTTCTCCCTGCGACTCGAGCAGCCTGGCGACAGGCAAGGTCACGGCGCCGCCGTACGAGTAGCCTGCTATCGCGTAAGGGCCATGGGGCTGACGCGCGCGAATCGCGTCGACATAGGTTTTGACCAGCTCGTCGAACGACCCGAAGTAGGGCTCGCCGGGATTGAAGCCGCGAGCGCGAAGCGCGTAGAACGGACGGTCGTTGACGAAATAGTTCGCCAGGTTGACGAACACGAGGACTTCGCCGACACCAGGGTGAATGCAGAACAGCGGCGTCTTGGTGCCGGTGGTCTGCAGCGGAACGATCGGGTCATAGGTGGCGTTCGTTGCGCGTGCTGGATCGAGACGTGCGGCCAGCCGGCGGGCGCTGGGATTCTGCAGGATCATGGACAACGAGATCTTCAGCGTCCCGTCGAAGCGGCGGTCGATCGCCTGCTGGAGCTTGAGGATGTCGAGCGACGTCCCGCCGAGGTCGAAAAAGCTCGCCGTTGCACTCACCGAGGTGCGCTCGAGCGAAAACAGGTTGGCGAAAATCTCGACCAGCGCCGTCTCGGTCGCGCCCTCCGGCGCCACGTATCCGCCCGTTTGCCGGCTTGTCACCTCCGCCATGTGCGCAATCTCGGTGGCGAATTCACCCGCCTCCAGGCGCTTGCGCAGTGTGGCCCGCTGGACCTTCCCGAGACTGGTCTTGGGAAACGCGTGCTTGGGCAGCGGCAGAATCAGCGTCGGCCGGAAGCCCCACTGGAGGATCGTGGTGTTGCGCACGGCAATACATAGCTGATGAAGCCGCGCCTCGTCGTCCGCCGGGATCGACGTGGCGAACGCGACGACCAGCTGCTCGGTATCGACACCTTTCGGACGGGTCGGAAAAGCCGCGACAAACGAGCGTTCGATGCCGTCGAGCTGTTCGACGGTCGTTTCAAGCTCGTGGCTGAAGTAGTTCGCGCCGCTGACGATGATGCTGTCCTTGCTGCGGCCGACCAGATGAAGTTTTCCGTGCTCGACACGCCCGAGATCCCCGGTGCGAAACCATCCGTCCAGGGTGAAGGCTGCGCGCGTCGCTTCTTCGTTCCGGTAGTACTGGCTGAAGACCATCGCGCCGCGCAATTGCAGCTCTCCGGGCTCGCCATCTGGAACGGCTACGCCTTCTTCGTCCGCGATGCGCATCTGCAGCCCCGCGATCGGCGTACCCAGGCCGGCAAATTCGCGCGACGTGTCCGCCGCCGGAAACTCGCGCGAATATATCGACCCGGCGCAGGTTTCGCTCATGCCGAAGGCCGGCCACAGCGCGTGCGGCGACAGCCCGAACGGCGCCAGCAGCTCGAGGAATCGCCGGCCGGTGTCGACAACGGTCGCTTCGCCGCCGGATACGATGTGCCGCAGGCTGGACAGGTCGACGGAACTCGATTGCAGTGCGCCCGGGCTGGCAGATCGGAGTGCCGCATTGATCTGTCCAAACAGGAAATTGGGCGCGAAGGTCATCGATACGCGGTAGCAACTGACCAGATCGAGGAATACCAGCGGGTTGGCGATGATCGTGCCCGAATCCACGTGCACCTGCTGGGCGCCAACATAGAGCGGCAACAGGTGTGCCTCGAGCAGCGCGGCGACGTGTTCGAACGAGATCCAGTTGAGGGTGACGTCCGACGCGCTCAGCCGCTGGCGCTCGTTCTTGCCGGCCATCGACGCAAGCAGGTTGCCGTGGGTGAGTACCACCGCCTTCGAATTGCCGGTCGAGCCGGATGTCAGCACGAATACGGCGGGGTCGTCGGGGAATGCCTCATGCGCGGGCGCGTGGTTGAATCCCTGCAGCGTGTGGCGCAAGGTGTCGAGCGTCACGACCAGCGAATCGTCCGGCAGGTAGCCTTCAAGCGCCTCGGTCGTGATCAGCAGCGGATCGTCCAGCAACGTGCAGACATGCTCGATCGTCCGTTCCCAGCGAGCCGGATCATTGCGGATCGGGGCGAGCGGGCATGGAATCTGGCCGCCCAGGAGGCATGCCCAGAACGCGGGGATGAAATCTCGCGCGTCATCGAGCACGAGCACGATCTTGTCGCCGGGCCGGCGCCCGAGAAGGCGCAGCGCGGAGGCGATGTTCCGTGCCTCGTTGAGCAACGCGGCGTACGTGACGAACAAGTCCTCCTCGCCGGGAACACTGGCGATGAACCGTAACCCCGAGCTGGGGTATCGGTGTGCAGCCCGCCACAACAGGTCGACAACGCTCATTGATTGGGGACGATACGCACGGGACTTCTCGAGAACGGGAGATTCCGGAATCAGGGTTGACACGGTGTAGCCCTCCAAACAATGTATCGGGGTTCGATATTTGTTAATAATTAAGGAATACGTATCGTTTCTTGCAAACCTATCCAAAAAATGATTGGGCTTACGCGATCAAAGGCTCAATGGGTCGAACCTTGCCGCGTGAGCCGATATCCGCATGTTTCATGTGCTCGAAGCGTGAATCTGGATCGGGCGGGCGTTGCCCGGTCCGGTCTCTTCAGCCCGACGCGCATGAAATCATTGCTGCGATGGCGTGTGCGACCGCGCGCAGATCATGACGGACCTGCATGGGTTACGGCGTCGCGACCGGTTTCGCGATTCAAATGGCTCGGGCTCAAATGACCGAGAATGTCTGCGACGACTTCGGCCACGGTTTTTCCATCCGTGTCGACCTGCACGTGCGCACATTGCCGGTAGAGCGGGGCGCGCTGTGCACTCAGTTCGAGCAATGCCTGCAGCCGGTCGCCGTGACGCAACAACGGGCGTTGCGAGTCGTCCGACATCCTGCGCAAGAGTTCCTCGGGTTCCGCCCTTAGCCAGACGACTCGCGTCCGACTGGTCAACACAAGACGTGTGTGTGTATCCAGGATGGCTCCGCCACCCGTGGCAATAACAGCCCGTGGCCACCGCGTGAGTTCGTCGACGACACCGGCCTCCATCGCACGGAACGCAGCTTCCCCGTCGTGCGCGAACAACTCCGCCACGGTCCAGTTTGTCCTGGCCTCGACAACGCGGTCAGAGTCCACATACGGAAACTTCAGCATTGCCGCTAGCTGCCGTCCGACAGCCGTTTTTCCCACACCCATCATGCCAATGAGCGCGATGCGTGCCGGATCGTCCCCCGTTCGGCTGTCGGTGGATGACGGATCGGAGTGTGCGTGCACGGATGCGCTTGCCGGGATCGAGTTCACGTCATGTCTCTCTGCGAGCCGCAACCTGTGCCCGCGCGGCGGCGGGCACGCGGGCCCTCCCGCCGCGCACACGGGTGTCGCGAGCATTCGGTTCGATGCCAGCCGTCGGCGCGACATCAGGGCTTACGTTGCACGGATAGGACCCCAGCACGAGAAACCTCGTCGAGGTCTCCGCCATTTCGCTGAGCGCGGCGGCGATGAGTTCGTCTTCCGGATGACCGGCCAGTTCAAGATAGAACCGGTAGCTCCACAGTTCGCCCCGGATCGGCCGGGTTTCGATGCGCGTCACCGAGATCCCGCGTTGCTCCAGTGGCGCAAGCAGCTGCGCGAGACTGCCCGCCGCGTTCGCGATTTCCGCGAGTACCAGCGTACGGTCGTGCCCGGTTGGCGATCCGGGCGACGCGCCGACGACGAGAAACCGCGTACTGTTGAACGGGTCATCCTGGATCCCGTGGGCAAGCACCTGGAGTCCATAGATGCCCGCCGCACGCGCGCTGGCGATGGCGGCCTGCGCGGACGATTCGTGCGCCGCGTTGGCCGCCGCTGCGTTACTGGATACCGGCCGGCGCTCCACACCGGGCAGGTGTGTGTCCAGCCACTGGCGACATTGCGCCAGAGCCTGCGGGTGTCCCAGCACGCTTTGGACGCCTTCCAGATTGTCGGTGACGCAAAGCAGGCAGTGGACGACCGGCAGGATGATTTCCCCGGTGATCGGCAAGCCTGCCTGTTCGATCAGGTCCAGCGTCCGCGCCACGGGGCCTTCCGCCGAGTTCTCGACCGGTACGACCGCGTACGCAGCGGTACCGGCGATTACGGCATTGAAGACCTCGTCGACCGTCGCACACGGGAGCCGAGGCTGCCCGATGCCAAAGTGCGACACGGCGGCGTCTTCGCTGTACGTTCCGGCAGGTCCCAGATAGGCGGTAGGCAAAGGGAACGGTTGTCGTGCCGCGCGGCACGACCTGAAGATCTGCTGCCAGATTTCGTTCAAGTGAGCGGGCGCCAACGGGCCGCGGTTCTCGACGCCCAGACGTTCGAGAATCCGCGACTCCCACGAGGCCTGGGGCGACGGATGCCCGGCGCGCGGCTCCGTGCGGTCGATATGCGCGGCCTCCTCGCAGCGGCTGTTGAGCAGCGCGAGTATCGTCGTGTCGATCGCGTCGATGCGGGCTAGGCAAGCACCGATCTCATCCCCGTCGGGCTGCGGTGCGGTATGGCTGGCATTGATCATGGCGTAGTCGGATCCGGGGCTTTCTGAAGCGGTCTCTCAGCCGAACTGGACCTGCAACGGCTGGCTGGCGCCGGCAAGGAGCTTGCGTCGCCTTCGGACATCGAATGCGAGCCGCTGCAGAATGAGCGAGGTTTCCTGCCAGCCGATACATGAGTCGGTCACGCTTTGCCCATAGACAAGTGCCTTGCCCGGCTTCAGCGTTTGGCTACCGGCAACGAGGTTCGACTCGATCATGATGCCGGCGATTTGAGCATCGCCACGCGCGATCCGGGAACTCAGTTCGTCGCAAACCGACAACTGGTTTTCATGCTGCTTGCCGCTATTGCCATGACTGGCGTCCACCACCACGCGCGGCGTCAAGCCGTTCGCCGACAGCATGCTGCATGCCGTAGCGACACTTTGCTCGTCGTAATTGGGTGTGGGCCCGCCTCGGAGTACCAGGTGACCGGACTGGTTCCCCGGGGTCCTGCGCCTGACATAACGGCCATCCTGCGCAATGCCGAGAAAATGGTGCGGCCGGGATGACGCAAGGATCGCGTCGACGGCAACCTTGATGCCGCCATCGGTGCCGTTCTTGAACCCTATCGGGCAAGGCAGGCCCGACGCCATCTCGCGATGGATCTGGGACTCCGTCGTTCTTGCACCAATGGCCCCCCAGCTGACGAGATCCGACAAGTAGTGGTGGCTCGTTACATCCAGGAATTCGGTTGCAACCGGCAAGCCGATCGCGGCGATGTCGAGAAGGAGTTTGCGCGCCGTGTGCAAGCCGGCCGCGATGTCGCAGGTGTCATCCAGGTGCGGATCGTTGATCAAACCCTTCCAGCCCAGGCGTGTTCTTGGTTTCTCGAAGTAGACGCGCATCACGATTTCCAGATCCCTGCTCAACCGGCCGCGAAGGAGGGAAAGATATTCCGCGTACTGCAATGCCGCTGCGGTGTCGTGAATGGAGCAGGGGCCGACAATAACCAGAAGCCTGTCGGATATGCCATTCAGGGCATTCGATATGGCCGCGCGCGCATGCTCTATAAGCTGAAGATCCTCTTTTGGCAAATAGAGAATTTTCTTGAGATCGGATGGAGACACGAGCTCAGTGTCGAAAAATTCTTCCTTACCGTGCAGATATGACATCTTGAAGCTCCGAGGCAATTGCCAAAATGATTGTGCAAGGAAATATATGCAAATCCATAGAGCGAATTTATTTTTGCGAGATGCGCTCGGCGATTGAAAACAAAAGCGAAATAAACGAATTCTGTTCAATCCGGCTGATTTATTCGAACCGGTATGTATTGTTTCGTCGAACTATAGGAGGGTTAACGCTGCGGCGCAACATAAGAAATTTTTATTAGCAAATAGCAAAAATTCATATCGAGTCACTGTTGTTGTTTAAATTGATGGCGTGCCGATGGCATGGGAATAGTTGGAATTTGTTTATAAAAAGGAGAATTTAATTTGGGGTGTGATTGGCTGAGCGAATGAATTTGAAAGATTTTGGTATTTTATTTGAATGGTTTCGTCGTAATTCCGGCTCGAAAGTCATCCTGTTTATAGTTGGAGGGTTCTGAAACGAATACGACGGCCGCGTTACGGAATTGACCAGGATAATGTCCGTTGCAACCGTGAAACTGACGCCGGAATCAAATGGGACTGAGCGCTCCCAAAGGGGGCGCGCGTGGCTGCCGAACGGAAGCTTCCGGATACATCGGACATCCTGCCGGGCGGCGCACACGGGATTCGTTATCTGCGCGCGGCAGCGAAGCATCACAGCAATCGGCATTTTGCCTGTGCGCGGGGTTGACTATGATCAATCCCTTGGGCGGACGCCAGTATCGATAACCGGTTCGCCAGGGTTTGGATCATGGACAACCGCACAGATTTCCCTTCGCTCATTGCGCTGCCGGAAAGCGAGCATCGCCCCCTGTCGGTGCGCGCGAAGGCGCTCGTGTTTGCCGATCCCGCGTCGCGCGCGGTGCTGCGCTTCGTCGAGCAGATCGGGCCCAGTGCCGCGCCCGCGCTGATCATGGGCGAGACGGGCACCGGCAAGGAACTGGTCGCGCGTCATATCCACCATGTCAGCGGCCGCTCGGGCGCGTTCATCGCGGTCAACTGCAGCGCGATCAGTCAGCAGCTCGCGGAGAGCGAACTGTTCGGTCACGAGCCCGGCGCGTTTACCGGCTCGCAGGGGCGGCGCCTCGGTTACTTCGAGGAAGCGCACGGCGGCACGATCTTTCTCGACGAAATCGGCGATCTCGCGCCGCCGCTACAGGCGAAGCTGCTGCGCGTGCTGCAGGAAGGCGAGGTGACGCGCGTGGGCGCGACCCGCCCACGACAGGTCGACGTCCGCGTCGTCGCGGCGACCAACGTCGATCTCGAGCAGGCCGTGCTGGCCGGCAATTTCCGGATGGACCTGTTCTACCGGATCAGTCTCGCTCGCGTACGGTTGCCGCCGTTGCGCGAGCGGCCGCAGGACATCCTGCCGCTCGCCGAGCATTTCCGCGGGCGCTATTGCGCGCAGCTGAAGCGACCGCAGCCGATGCTGTCCGAGGGCACGGTCCAGGCGCTGCATGCGTATCCGTGGCCCGGCAATATCCGTGAGCTGGAAAACGTCATGCACCTCGCGCTGCTCGTGTCGAACGGCAACCTGATCCGCCCCGAGCACCTGAAGTTCTCGGAGGCGCTCGCCGGCTATGCGCTCGCGGACGCCGCCGCGACGACCCTGCCGCAGGACGACATCCGCACGGGCGTGCGCCGCCTGTTTCGCGCGCCCGGCGAAAGCCTGCTGCGCGACATCGAGGAACTGGTCGTCTCCGAGGCGTTCGAGCATTGCCGGTTCAGCCAGGTGCGCACCGCCGAGCTGCTCGGCGTCACGCGCAACACGATGCGCACGCTGCTCGCGCGCCACGGACTGCTCAACGAGCCACGCCCGGAATCCGCGCTCGACGACTGACCCGCCCGACGCGCGTCGCCGTCGCCCCGGTTCGCCGCCAGGCCCGTCAGGGCAGGCTGGCGCGTGCCAGCCGCATGCGCACGCGCGGCAAGACCTGCTCGCCCACGTGCGTCGCTTCCTCGAGGTTCGGATAGGACGACAGCAGGAAGGTCTCGATGCCGAGCGTCCGGTATTCGTGGATGCGCGCGGCGACCTGGTCGTAGCTGCCGACGATCGCGGTGCCCGCGCCGCCACGAATCAGGCCGACGCCGGCCCACAGGTTCGGATACACCTCCAGCTCGCGCAACGAGCGCAGCGCACCGCGGCTCAGGGCGGTCTGGCGCTGCTGGCCGACCGATTCGTAGGCGGCGAGCTGACGCTGCGCATCGACATAGGTCTGGTCGGAAATCTCGCTGAGCAGTTCGTCGGCGCGTGCCCATGCCGCGCGCTCGGTCTGGCGGGCGATCACGTGCACGCGCAGCCCGAAGCGGATCCGGCGGCCGTGCATCGCGGCCAGCGCGCGCAGCCGCGCGATGCGCTCGCGCACGGCGTCGGGCGGCTCGCCCCACAGCAGGTAGGTATCGGCCTGGCTCGCGGCCACCTGCTCGGCGAGCGTCGACGCCCCGCCGAGATAGATCGCGGGCGGGGTCGCGAGCGGCACGCCGGCATGCGAAGGGTTCAGCATGTAGTAGTGCCCGGCCACGGAATGACCGGCGCCCCGCCACAGGCGCCGCAATACCCGCAGGTATTCGGACGTCCGCTGGTAGCGCGCGTCGTGATCGAGAAAATCGCCGAGCGCACGCTGCTCGTATGCGCTCGAGCCGTTCACCGCGAACAGGCGCAGGCGGGCGCCGCTCATGCGCTGCAGGGTCGCCGCCTTGCGTGCGATCTGCTCGGGCTGCTCGAGCCCCGGCCGGAACGTCACGATCAGCGCGAGGCGATACGTTGCCCGTGCGAGCTGTGCGCTGACCAGCCACGGATCCTCGAAGCCCGCGGCCATCGGCAGCAGCAGGCTGTCGAAGCCCGCGGCCTCGGCCGCACGGGCGACGCCGCGCAGGTATTCGGGCGTAGCCGGCCGGAAGTCCTGCATGAAGGTCGGCGGCCGCGGCAGGCCGCTGTTGGCGAGATGGGGCCCGTCGCCGTTGGTCGGCAGGAACCACGCGAAATCGATGCTCATGCGTTGCCTCGCCGGTGGTTCATCCGGTGCGAGCCGCGCGTGCGGCGCGCGTCGTCGAAACCGAGCGTGCGCCGCAGCAGCGCGCCGGGCGGCGGCGGTGCGAGGCCGCGCGTGCGGTACGCGCGCTCGACGGCCGCTTCCAGCCGCGGCACGCGGGCGGGCACGAGCAGCCCGTCGCACCACGGCGCGGCGAACGCGATCTCGTGCCGCTCCGCGAGCGACCAGTAGACGGGAGGCCGCGATGCCGCGAGATCCGGCAGGCGCGCATGCTCGACGCGATAGTAGGTGCCGCGATACTGCAGCGCCGAATCGGCCGCCCACATCGCGCGCAGGAGCGACAGGAATTCGGCGCTGCGCGCGAGCCGCTGGTCGCGGTTCAGATGCATGGCCTGGTCGGTCGTGTCGATGTCCGGCGCGTCGGCCTCGCATGCGAGCAGCGCGCGGCCGCGGCTGAGCGACTGCAGGCTCTGCGCGAGATGGGCGGCCGCGACGGGCAGCATCGCTCCTGCCTGCAGTGTCACCATCACGCGCACGGCCGGCAGCACATCGACGAGCGCGGCGGCCGCCATCCACGGATCGGGACCGGCCGCCTGCGCGGGCAGCAGCACGGCATCGCAGCCGGCCGACACGCCGGCCTCGGCGATCGCAATCCAGTCGGCGGCCGGATCGGGCCGCGTGTCGTCGCAGCCGATGTCGAGCCGCAGCAGCAGACCCGGCGCGCTCATGCGGCGGCGAGGGCCGGCCGCCAGCCCAGCGCCGGCGCAATCGTTTCCGCGAGCGTGCGCAGCCGCGCGAGCGCGTCGTCCAGCGACGTGCTTTCCGATTGCACGACCGGCAGAAAATAATCGGCGAACGGCAGCAGCGCCGGGTCGCCGCGCAGGCTTTCGATCACGTCGTCCGGATGCCCGTAGTGGACGTTCAGCAGCCGCACGATCTGTTCGGGATCGGTCACGCCGGGATGGCCGCTCGTTGCGAGCCACGGGATATGCCGCACCACGTCGGGTGCGAGGGCGGCGAGCGCGGTGCGCCGGTCGCGTGCGGGAAATACCGCGCGCACCACGCCGATTCGCGGCGCCGGTGCAACGGCGTGAGCCTGTTCGCGCCACGTGTCGAGATACGCGTGCGCGAGCGGCAACTGCACGATGCGCGGATCGTGCACGGCGGTGCCGAGCAGCAGGCCGTTGCCGTGCCGGGCCGCGAATCGCGCGCCGTCGGGCGACGCATGCGAATGCCACAGGCGTGCGCGCACGCCCGGCGCCGCCGGTTGCAGCACGAGCGGCGGTGCATCGGCGGCGCCGTGTGCGAGCGGGCGGCCCGCGAGCGCGTCCTGCAGGCGCTCGAGCGCGCTCGCGAAGTGCGCCTGCCGCGTAGCGGCGTCGAGCCCGAACGCGGCGAACGCGTCGAGATTCGCGCCGCCGCTGCCGAGCCCGAGTTGCAGCCGGCCGCCGGCCAGCGAGTCGAGTACCGCCGCATCTTCGGCGAGCCGCAGCGGATCCTCGAGCGGCAGCGTGACGATGCCGGTGCCGAGTTCGATACGGCGCGTGCGTTGCGCGACGGCGGCCAGCAGCACGAGCGGCGACGGCAGCCGGCCGTACTCCGCGCGGAAGTGGTGCTGCGCGACGAAGCCACCGTCGAAGCCGAGCTGTTCGGCCGCGACGAACAGCGTTTCGAGCTCCGCGTAGACGCGGCGCGCGTCGCCGGTGCCGTGGACGTGCGTGAGGAAACCGAGCTTGAACGGCCGTTGCGCGGCCGGTGCGGGAGAGGGCGAATGTGTCATGTCGGGATCGGAGCGGAAGTGGGCGAAGCGGCTTCGATGGCTGCGGCGGCCGGCGTCCAGCCAAGTGCCGGCGCGATCGCGCCGGCGACGGCTTCGAGCCGCCGCAGTGCGTCGCGATGCGACGTGCCGGTCGTCTGTACCTGCACGACCAGCTCGGTCGCGCCGGTAAACGCTGGATCGGCTTGCAGCGCGGCCGCGATGTCGGCAGATGCGCCGCGCAGGACTCCGAAGCGATCGAGCAGCGCGGGGATGTCGGCTGGCGCCGGCGCCGGGGTACCGCTCGCGTGGGCGAGCCGGGCCGCGTAGCGCAGGATGTCGGGACCGAGCGCGGCCTCGACGCTGGCCGCGTCCGCGCCCGGCACGACCGCTCGCACGAGCGCGACGCGCGGCGCGCGCGGATGCGTCCAGGCGCGGCGATAGCGTGCCACGAGCGCCGCTTCGCCGTCCTGTTCCGGACGCGTGCGCGCGACGATCAGCCCGAGGCCGTCGCGCGCGACCGCCTCGGCATGGCTGGTCGCCTGCCAGAGACGCGCGGCCAGCGTGGGCGCACCCGGTTGCAGTGTCGCGCCGGCGGGACCGAGCGGCGCGCCGTCCAGCGCGCGCCGCAGCGTCGCAAGGGCATCGGCCTGCCGCGCCGAGCGCGTGTCGAAATCGCGGCCGAACGCGGCGAACACGTCCGGCTCGAAGCCGGCGCCGACACCGAGCTGAAGGCGGCCGTCCGCCAGTGCATCGAGCACGGCCGCATCCTCTGCGACACGCAACGCCGATTCGAGCGGCAACACGATCACGGCGGTGCCGAGCGCGATGCGCCGCGTGCGGCGCGCGGCGGCCGCCAGCAGCACGAGCGGCGACGGCAGCCGGCCGGTTTCGCTGCCGAAATGGTGCTGGGCCACCCATGCGCTGTCGAAGCCGAGCGCTTCCGCCGCCTCGATCAGCGCGAGCGTGTCGTGCAGCACGCGCGGCGACGGATCGGGCGCATAGACGCGCGTCAGCACGCCGAGACGAAACGGGCGCGTCATGCGGCACCTCCGCCGACCGGTGCGACCGTATCGCCGCGCAGCGACGACGGGCGCCGGAAGAACGGCGGGCGCGGCAGGCCGAGCTGATCGCGCAGCGTCGGGCCTTCGTACTCGGTGCGGAACAGCCGGCGGCGCTGCAGCTCGGGCACGACCAGGTCGACGAAATCGTCGAGCCCGCCGGGCACCCAGGCGAACGCGACGTTGAATCCGTCCGCCCCGTACGACAGGAACCATTCCTCGAAGCGATCGGCGATGGTCTTCGGCGTGCCGGTCACGACGCCCGCGCTGGCAAAGCGCTCGTAGAGCTGGCGGATGGTCAGGTTCTCGCGACGGGCGAGATCGACGATCAGCTGCTGCCGGCTCTTGCTGCGATTGCTCGGCGGCAGGTCGGGCAACGGCCCGTCGAGCGGATAGCCGGACAGGTCGAAATCGCCGGCATTGTCGGCGAGCAGCCGCAGCCCGAGCACCGGGTCGATCAGGTCCTGCAGGGCGCGCAGCTTGTCGCGCGCTTCGGTTTCGGTCGCGCCGACGATCGGCATCACGCCGGGCAGGATCTTCAGGTGCGCCGGGCGGCGGCCGTGATGCGCGAGCCGGCCCTTGACGTCCGCATAGAACGCCTGTGCGTCGTCGAGCCGGTGCTGCGCGGTGAAGATCACTTCCGCGCAGCGTGCCGCGAGTTCGCGGCCCGCCTCCGACGAGCCGGCCTGCACGAGCACCGGATGCCCTTGCGGCGCGCGCGCGACGTTCAGCGGGCCGCGCACGCTGAAGTGCGGCCCGTGATGATCGAGCACGTGCAGCTTGCGGTGATCGAAATGTAGGCCGGCAGCCTTGTCCTCGATGAATGCGTCGTCTTCCCAGCTGTCCCACAGCCCCGCGACGACGCGCTGGAACTCGTCGGCGCGCGCGTAGCGCTCGGCGTGCGCGAGGTGCGGGCTCGCGCCGAAGTTCGCCGCTTCGTCGGGCACGACGGACGTGACGAGGTTCCACCCCGCGCGGCCGCCGCTCAGGTGGTCGAGCGACGCGAACTTGCGGGCGACGTGGTAAGGCGCGTTGTAGGTCGTCGTCGCGGTCGCGATCAGGCCGATGCGGTGCGTGACGGCCGCCAGCGCGGCGAGCAGCGTGAGCGGCTCGAAGGTGTCGGCGCGCGCGCTGCGGCGCAGCGAGTCGACGTGGCTGCCCTGCGTCGCGACCACGTCCGCGACGAACAGCGCATCGAGCTTGCCGCGTTCGGCCGTCTGCGCCATGCGGCGGAAATGCGCGAAGTCGCGGTTGCCGTTCGGCTGCGCGAGCGGATGGCGCCAGCCGACGACATGGCTGCCGGCGCCGTTCAGCATCGCGTTGAGTTTCAGGGTGTCGGTGCGGCGCGTCATCCGGCGGGCCTCCTCAATACGTGTAGGTCACGCGCACGCCGACCGTGCGCGGCTGCCCGGCCGCGGCAACGTTCGTGCCGGGCAGGAAGAAGTTCTTCGTCAGGTCGTATTGGCGGTTGAACAGGTTGCGCGCCCACAGCGCGACGTCCCAGTGCCGGTCGGGCGACGTGACGGTCAGGCTCGCGTTGACGAGCCAGTAGCTGTCGACCGTGTAGTTCGGGCCGAGCAGCAGCAATTGCGAATACGCGTCGCGATAGCTGTAGTTCGTCTCCGCGCGCAGCCGGTAGCCGCCCGCGAGCCAGCTGTATGCGACCTGTCCGCCGTAGCTCAGGCGCGGGAAGCTGAGTGCGGTGCCGTTGTAATCGGTGAACACGTTGTGGCCGCTGGCCGCCGACGCCTGCGTGTTGTACGTGACGAACGGCGACGTGTACTTGCCGCTCTTGTAGCCGACGTACTGCGAGATTTCGAGCCCGCGCACCGGCTGCCATTTCAGGTCGGTCTCGAAGCCGTCGATGCGCGATTTCGGCGCATTGACGAATGTGCCGACCAGCGATTGGGAGTTCGGGTCGAAGGTGGCCGACAGCACCTGCTGGTCGCGGTAGTCGTAGTGGAACGCCGACACGTTCCAGCGCAGCGAGCGCGTGAGGTCGCTCTTGAAGCCCACCTCGTACGCGGTCAGCGATTCGGGCTTGAACGGCGCGAGCGCGTTCGAATTGCCGGTGTTGTGCGCGGTGAAGCCGCCCGACTTGTAGCCGCGGCTCACCGTCGTGTAGAGCATCGTCGCCGGCGCGAGATCGAACTCGAGCCCGACCTTGCCGGACGTGCCGTTGGACGTCAGCGACTGGTTCGCGTCGCCGCCCTGGAAGCCCGCGAACGGCACGAACGACGGCGTCAGCATGCCCGACGTGAAGCCGCGCAACTCGCGCTTCTCGTGTTCCTGGCGCACGCCGACGATGCCGCGCAGGCGTTTCGTGATGTCGTAGGTCGCCTGGCCGTAGACACCGAGCGTATCGACCGACTGCCGGTAGCGCGTAAGCGCGATGAAGCCGAGCCGGTCGCTGAAGTCGGAATAGAACTTCTCGTCGAGATCGTCGTGCGAGTAGAACAGGCCGGTGACCCAGCGCAGCCGCGTGTCGCCGCGCGACGACGCGCGCAGCTCCTGCGTGACTTCGTTGACGGTGTCGTCGAAGTACTCGTCGGAGTCGTGGTATTGCGTCGCGTCCCAGTCCGCATATTCGCGGCGGTGCAGGTAGTTGTACGCGGTAATGCTCTTCAGCTCGACCGGGCCGAGATTCCACGTCGCGGTCAGGTCGACGCCGCCGTTCAGGTTGTTCCGCCCCGGCTTCGCGTCGGTCGACAGGCCCGTCGCGCGCGAAAACGCCGGGCTCACGCCCCAGCCGGTCTTCGTGTGATCGGCATCGGCCGGGATCACCTCGCCGGTCTTCGGCGACGTATACGGCGTGAACAGGTAGAGGCCCTCGTTGTCGGATTTGTCGAAGCCGCCGTGCGCACCGACATGCAGCTTGAAGTCGCGCGTGACGTCCCAGTCGAGCTGTCCGCGCGCGGCGGCGCTGTCGTGGTTGCCGAGCGTCTGGTTGGTCACGCGGTTGTTCTGCCATGCGCCGAAGTCCTGCGTCGTGAACGCGAAGCGGCCGCGCACGCGATCGCTCAGCGGCCCGGACACGTAACCCTCGGTCGTCAGCAGGTTGTGCGAGCCATATTCGACGCTCGTGCCCGCTTCGAAGTCGCGGGTCGGCTGGTTCGTGATGAAGTTCACCGTGCCGCCCGTCGTGTTGCGGCCGTACAGCGTGCCCTGCGGGCCGCGCAGCACCTCGACGCGCGCGATGTCGAACAGTTGCCCCTGGGTCTGGATCGGCAGTGCATACGCGACGTCGTCGACGTTGATGCCGACCGTCGACGCGTTGTTCGACGTGTAGTCGTTGAAGCCGACGCCGCGAATGCGGAACTGCGGCTGGCCGCCGCCGAACGCCGGCTCGACTTCGACACTCGGGGTCGCGTGCTGCAGGTCGTTGACGGTCTCGACATTGAGCGTCTTCAGGTCGCGGCCCGAGATGACCGACATCGAGGTGCCCACCCGCTGGGCCGATTGCAGCCGGCGCTGGGCCGTGACGACGACGTCCTTGAGCTGTGTTTCGGCGATCGGCGCGCTGGTCGTCGCACGCGTCGCGCTCTGCGACGCGGTGGCCGGCGCAGCGGTTGCGGCCGGCGCCGCCGTCAGGTTCGGCGATTCCTGCGCATGGAGCCCCGATGCGGCCGTCAGCAGCGCCGACGCTCCGATCGAGGCGCTCAACATCGTGTATTTCATCCGTATATCCCCAAGTCGATGCGCGTGTCATGCGGGTGGTCCGGCGCGGCGCCGCGCATCCGGTCGATGGCGCCGCGGATCGGCGGCGCGTGAGCGGGGATTCGCAAAAGGTGTACCAACCTGCGCTTCGCCACGCCCCGCAACGGGTTGACGCTGAAAGGGCAGGCTGGCCGCTCGCAACTGCGCCTCCGTCTTTCCGTCGTTTTGCTGGAATTCCAGCAGTGCCGTCGCGCGGGGCGCGGCGTGCTGCTTTTGCGCCATCTCGCTGGAAATCCAGCGCGCCGCATGCGGCGTCATGGCCGCACAGGCCGGCCGGATGGTGGTGGCACGGTGCTTGCTCCCGACGGAGGCCATGTATCTGTCCACGAGGATCTTCATGAACGCCTTCACGTCCGCCGACACGCCTGCTCGCGCGTCTTCCCCGCTTTCCTCCCGCCCGCCTGCGAGCCGCATCGCCGACGACGCGCATGCGCTCGAAACCGCGCGCCGTCTTGCCGGCGAGCTGTCGCGCGACGCGTCGCAGCGCGACCGCGAGCGGCGGCTGCCGTTCGCGGAACTCGACCTGTTCTCGGGCAGCGGGCTCTGGGGCATCACCGTGCCGCGCGCATTCGGCGGCGCGGACGTGTCGCTCGCGACGCTCGGCGAGGTCGTGCGGACCATCGCACAGGCGGACCCGTCGATCGGCCAGTTGCCGAAGAATCACTTCCACGCGCTCGACGTGCTCCGGCTGACGGGCGACGACGCGCAGCGGCGCAAGTTCTTCGGGCTCGTGCTCGACGGTGCGCGGATCGGCCATGCGGCGTCCGAGCGCGGCACGAAGAACGCGCTCGAGATCGGCACGCGGCTGACGCGGCGCGGCGGGCGGCTCGTGCTCGACGGCCAGAAGTTCTATTCGACGGGGGCGCTGTTCGCGGACTGGATCGCGGTGCTCGCGCTCGACGACGACGGCCGCTACGTGCAGGCGCTGGTCGAGCGCGACCGGCCGGGGCTCGAGATCGTCGACGACTGGAGCGGCTTCGGGCAGCGCACGACGGCGAGCGGCACGCTGACGCTGGCGGGCGTCGAGGTCGACGAACAGGACGTGGTGTCGATCCAGGCCGCGTTCGAGCGGCCGACGCTCGCGGGCCCCGTGTCGCAATACCTGCACGCGAACATCGACGTCGGCATCGCGCGCGCGGCGCTGGCCGACACGCTCGAGTTCGTGCGTACACGCAGCCGGCCGTGGGCCGACAGCGGCATCGCGCGCGCGTCGGACGATCCGTACGTGATCCGCGACGTCGCGGACGTGCAGATTCGCCTGCTCGCGACCGAAGCGCTGCTCGACCGCGCTGCCGTGCTGCTCGAGGCGTTGCCGGCCGAACTCGACGATGCGCAGGTGGCGCACGCGTCGGTGCAGGTCGCGGCCGCCAAGGTGCTGAGCACCGAGCTCGCGATCCTCGCGACCAACAAGCTGTTCGAACTGTCGGGCACGCGCTCGGTGCTGAGCGAATACAACCTCGACCGTCACTGGCGCAATGCGCGCACCCATACGCTGCACGACCCGGTGCGCTGGAAATATCACGCGATCGGCAACTACGTGCTCAACCAGGTCAACCCGCCGCGCCACGGCTATCTGTGATGAACGACACGCTTTTGAATCCGTCGCCGTTCGCACCGGAAGACCCGGCGCGGCGCCGCTACGTGCTCGCTGCCGCCGGGGCCGCGGCAGGGATCGGCGGCGCGGCCCGCGTGTTCGCGGCGGATGCCGCCGTGGCGCCGGTGCGCGGCGGCACGCTGTCGCTGTTCGCGCAGCCGGAGCCGCCGTCGCTGGTCAACGCGCTGACGCCGCACGTCGCGTCGCAATACGTGGGCGGCAAGATCTTCCAGGGGCTGCTCGGCTTCGACCCGCAACTGCGGGCGGTGCCGGTGCTCGCGCGCAGCTGGCGGGCATCGGCCGACGGGCTGACCCACACCTTCGAACTGCAGCCGGGCGTGCGCTGGCACGACGGGCAGCCGTTCGGCGCGCACGACGTGGTCGTCACGCTGAACGAAATCGCGCCGCAGGCGCTGCCGCGCACGAAGGTGACGTTCGACAAGTACGTCGCGTCGATCGACGCGAGCGGCCCGCTGCAGGTAACGATCCGCCTGAAGAAGCCGTACGCGGGGCTGATCAACCTGCTCGGCAGCGGGCTGCTGCCGATCGTGCCGGCGCACCTGTACCAGGGCAAGGATCCTCGCAACAATCCGGCGAACCTGCATCCGGTCGGCACCGGGCCGTTCGTGTTCCGTGAATGGAAACGTGGCGCGTACATCCGCCTCGCGCGCAACCCGGATTACTGGAAGAAGGGGTTGCCGCATCTCGACGGGATCGTATTCAACATCGTGCCCGACGCGGCCGCGCGCTCGATC
This sequence comes from Burkholderia sp. D-99, assembly GCF_011605345.1. GTDB lineage: Bacteria > Pseudomonadota > Gammaproteobacteria > Burkholderiales > Burkholderiaceae > Burkholderia. The sequence goes on along the minus strand of NZ_JAAOXM010000004.1, from coordinate 538,438 downwards.
GCGTTCGAGCGCGGGCAGATCCATGCGCTGCGCGCGGGCGACGTCGACTACTCGGACATCGCACGGCTTGCGAAGCTGCCGGGCGTCGCCATCACGACGCAGGGCTGGGAGCTGTTCACGGGGATGGCGTTTCTCGAACTGAACCAGCGCAAGCCGCCGTTCGACAACGTGCTCGTGCGGCAGGCGGTGCTGCATGCGCTCGATCGCCAGTTCATCGTCGACCGGATCTTCTTCGGCTACGGAAAAGTCGCGAACGGGCCGTTCGTGTCGTCGTCGCCGTTCTACGATCCGAACGTGCCGCGCTTCGCGTACGACCCGGAACGGGCGCGCGCGCTGATTCGGCAATCGGGCGTCGATGTCGGCAAGTTTCCGCTCGTGCTGCTCAACGGCGAAAAGGGTGGTGCGTGGGAACGCGTCGCCGAGTACACGCAGCAGGCGCTCGGCCAGGCCGGGTTCCGGCTGCGCGTACAGACGACCGATGCGGCAGGCTGGTATGCGCGTGTCGCGAACTGGGATTTCGACCTGAGCTACAACTTCCTGTTCCAGAACGCGGATCCCGATTTCGGCGTCGCGCCGCTGTACCGGATCGACGGCATCTCGAAGGGTTCGCCGTTCGGCAACGTCGAGGGCTACCGCAACCCGAAGGCCGACGCGCTGTGGGACGCGGCCGCGCTGGATACCGATCCGGCCGCGCGCCGCGCGCGCTATGCGCAGCTCCAGACCACGCTGGCGAACGACGCGGCGATCGCGAACATCTTCGAGATGGTCAACCCGACGGTGTACCGGCGCAACGTCCACAACCTGCTGCGCACGGCCACCAGCGTGAACGACAGCCTCGAGGACACGTGGATCGGATGATGCGATGAACACGGTGCTGCGATTGACGTCGACGGTGCTGCGGGGCCTTGCGGTCGTGCTCGGCGTACTGATCGTCAACTTCTTCCTGGTCCGGCTCGCGCCGGGCGACCCCGCGCTCGTGCTCGCCGGCGACGCGGGCTCGGGCGATGCCGCGTACGTCGAGCGGCTGCGCGCGCAGCTCGGGCTGAGCCGGCCGCTCGTCGAGCAGTTCGGGTTGTATCTGCGCGATCTCGCGCACGTCGATTTCGGCTTCTCGTACCGCAACCAGATGCCGGTGCTGCAGCTCGTCGCCGAGCGCCTGCCCGCGACGCTGTTGCTGATGGCGGTCGCGTTCGCGATCGCCGTGGTCGCCGGCGTGACGGCCGGCGCGGTGGCGGCGTATGGCGATGCGCACGGCGGCCTGTGGGCGCGCCGCGCGGCGCGCGCGATCGGCGCGCTGGCGGTGGTCGTCTATGCGACGCCGCTGTTCTGGCTGTCGCTGATGAGCGCGATCGCATTCTCGGTGGTGCTCGGCTGGCTGCCGTCGTTCGGCATGGAAAGCGTCGGCGCCGGCTATACGGGGTGGCGCCACGCGCTCGACGTGGCCGCCCACCTGGTGCTGCCCGCGACGACGCTCGGGCTCGTGTACGGCGCGATCTTCGTCCAGCTCACGCGCGCCGCGATGCTCGAGGTGATCGAGTGCGAGTTCGTGCGAACCGCGCGGGCGAAAGGCGCGTCCGAGCCGCGCGTGATGATCCGTCACGTGCTGCGCAACGCGTTGCTGCCGGTCGTCACGCTCGGTGGGTTGCAGCTCGGGCAGCTCGCGGGCGGCGCGCTCGTCACCGAGATCGTGTTCGCATGGCCGGGGCTCGGCGGGCTGATGTACGACGCGCTGCTGCAGCGCGACTATCCGGTGCTGCTCGGGCTGCTGGCCGTGGTCGCGGCGCTCGTGGTGGGGTTCAACGCGCTGACCGACCTGCTGTATGGCCTCGTCGATCCGCGCGTCGACTGGCAGGAGGCGCGATGACGGGGCGCTTCCTGCGCCGTTTCGCGCGCACGCCCGGAGCGGCGGCCGGCACACTGTTTCTTGCCGTCGCCGCGTTCGTTGCGCTGACCGCGCCGCTGTGGCTGCCGTCGCCGTGGCGCATGGCGGGCGAGCCGTTGCTGCGGCCGCTGCTCCACGCGGGCCATCCGCTCGGCACCGACATGCTCGGTCGCGACGTGCTGGTGGGGCTGCTGTGGAGCGCGCGGGTATCGCTGTTCGTCGGGCTCGCGGCAACCGCCGCGACCTTCGTGCTCGGCGCGTCGGTCGGCGCGCTCGCGGGCTGGTGCGGCGGCTGGATCGACCGCGCGCTGATGGCGCTCGCGACGCTGTTCCAGACCGTGCCGCAATTCGCGGTCGCGGTCACGATCGCGGCGGTGCTCGGCGCATCGCTCGAATCGACCATCGTCGCGATCGCCGCGGTGTCGTGGCCGGCGATCGCGCGGCTCGTGCGCGCCGAATTCATCGGGCTGGCGCGCCGGGAGTTCGTGCTGGCGGCGCGGCTCGCCGGCGAGTCGCCGGCCGCGCTGGTATGGCGCCAAATCCTGCCGCACGTGTGGCCGCCGCTCGCGGTGCTGGCCGCGCTGATGGTCGCGAGCGCGATCCTCACCGAGTCGGCGCTGTCGTTTCTCGGGCTCGGCGATCCGTCCCAGATGAGCTGGGGCTTCATGATCGGCGCGGCGCGCAACGTGATGCGCGACGCGTGGTGGCTGAGCATCTGGCCCGGGCTCGCGATCGTCGCGACCGCGCTCGCAGTCAATCGCGTCGGCGAAGGCTTGCGCCATGCATCGACGATGGCGGAGCGTGTGCGATGAGCGCCGCGCCGCTGCTGTCGATCGAGCGGCTCACGCTCGCCTTGCCGGCCGGTGCCGAGCGTCGCGATGCGGTACGCGACGTGTCGCTGACGATCGCGCCCGGCGAAGTGCTGTGCGTGGTCGGCGCGTCCGGGTCGGGCAAGTCGCTGCTTGCGGCCGCGATCGCCGGCCTGCTGCCGCGAGGCGTGCGGCACGCCGGCGGGCGCATCGCGCTGCGCGGCCGGGATCTCGCGCACTGCAGCGACGCCGAGTGGCGCGCGATTCGCGGCCGCGACGTGTCGATGATCTTTCAGGAGCCGCTCGCCGCGCTGAATCCGTTGATGACCGTCGGCGCGCAGGTCGACGAGGTGCTGCGCATCCATCGCGTGTCGAGCGGGCGTCGCGAGGGGGCGGCGCGCGTGACGGCCTTGTTGCGCGACGTCGGCCTGCCGGAGCCCGAGCGCCTGCGTCATGCGTATCCCGACGCGCTGTCGGGCGGCCAGCGTCAGCGCGTGCTGATCGCGATGGCGCTCGCCCTCGAACCGGCCCTGCTGATCGCAGACGAACCCACCACCGCGCTCGATGTCACCACGCAAGCCCGCATTCTGGCGCTGATCGAGCATGCGGCCCGCACGCGACGGACCGGCGTGCTGCTGATCACGCACGACTTCGGTGTGGTCGCCCGCGTCGCCGATCGCGTCGTGGTGTTGCGCGATGGCGAGCCGGTCGAGAGCGGCCGCGCGGCCGACGTGCTGCGCGCGCCGCGTCATCCCTACACGCGCGCGCTGCTCGATGCCGTGCCGCACGGTCGGGTGGAGCCGCGTGCCGTCGTCCGCAGCGGGGCGCCGCTGCTGGAGGTGCGCAACCTGCACAAGCGCCATGCGCCGCGCCGCGCGTTGCCGTTCCTGCCGGCGCGAGGCCGGCAGGGCGTCGATGCGCTGATCGACGTCGGCTTCACGCTGCATGCCGGCGAGACGCTCGGTATCGTCGGCGAATCGGGTTCCGGGAAAACGACGCTCGCGCGCGCGCTGGTGCGGCTGGCGCGGGTGGACGCGGGCCGCATCGTACTGCGCGGCGAGCACGATCTCGCGCACCTGACCGAACGGGCGCTGCGGCCGCTGCGTCGCGACATCCAGATGGTGTTCCAGGATCCGTATGCATCGTTGAACGCTCGCCAGACGATCGCGCAGATCGTCGCGACCGGTCCGATCGCGCACGGCGTCGGCCGCGCTGCCGCGTATCGGCTCGCGGCCGACCTGCTCGCGCAGGTCGGCTTGCCGGCGGACGCGCTCGGCCGGTATCCGCACGAATTCTCCGGCGGGCAGCGGCAACGCATCAGCCTGGCGCGTGCGCTGGCGCTCGATCCGTCGATCCTCGTGGCCGACGAAATGGTGTCGGGGCTCGACGTGTCGGTGCAGGCGCAGGTGCTCGAGTTGCTTGCGTCGGTGCAGCGGCGCCGCGCGATGGCGATCGTCTTCGTCACGCACGACCTGCGCGTGGCTGCGCAGATCTGCGACCGGATCGCGGTGATGCGCGCAGGGCGGGTCGTCGAACTGGGCGACACCGCGCAGGTTTTCGGCGCCGCGCGTCATCCGTACACGCGTGCGCTGCTCGATGCGATGCCGGTGCTGCCCGAGCGAATCCCCGCGACCGACAGGAACGGTGCCGCCTCGCACGTCCACCGAATCAACGAGGAGCAATCATGACGTCCGTTTCGAACTTCGCGGCCGCCGCCTCGGCGGTCGTGGCTGGCGCGCCGGTCGAGGTGCGCGCGGGGCGCACGCTGAGCGTCGCGCATCGCGCGGCGCCACCGGGTTCGCCGCATGCGGGCACCGTGCTGTTCTTCGCGCATGGCGGCGGCGGCAACAAGAACCAGTGGCGAGACCTGTGGCGAACCTTCGCCGATGCAGGCTACGGGCTCGTGGCATGGGATTTTCTCGGCCACGGCGACAGCCCGCGGCCCCCGGCGAAAAGCGGCGCTTACCACGGCGACGAAACGCTGCGCGACTATCTCGCGCTGTTCGACCGCTACAAGGGGACGCACAACGTGCTGGTCGCCCATTCGCTCGGCACGGGCAGCACGCTCGCCTTGCTCGCGCGGCTGGCCGCGCTCGGTCGGCTGCACGAAGCGGGCGGCGCGCTGCTGCTCGGCACCCGGCTCGCGCGCCCGGTGACACGACCGTCGGCGCTGCCGGGCTGGCTGCTCGAATGGATCAAGCCCGTGTTCGCGCGGCGCTTCCGGCGGCTCGCATGGCACCCGCAGGCCGATCCGGCGCTCATCGCCTACGAGTCGCGCATCGCGCGCCGCAACCGCATGTCGACGTTGCAGGCCGTGGTGCGCGATGCGCCGTGGCCCGATTCGGCCCGGCTGGCCACGCTCGACCTGCCGGTCGCCGTGCTGGCCGGTGACGCCGACGGCCTGACGCCGCCCGCCGGCGGACGCGCGCTCGCCGATGCGTTGCCGAACGCATCGTTCGGCGTGCTGCCCGCCTGCGGCCATCAACTGATGCTCGAGCAGCCCGATGCGGTCAACGCCGCCTTGCGGTCCCTGCTCGAGCGCGTCGTCCAGCCGGCTCCTGCGCCATGAGCGCCCGCCGATGGACCATGAAACAGCCGGCCCGGATGCCGGGCAACGGCACGTGAGGAGGCAGTCGATGTCTGAAGTCGAATCTTCGCTGGACCCGCTTGACCGGTTCGTCTATGTGTCCGCCACGGACCCGCTCACCCGGCCGCTCTTCGACGAGCTGGCGCACGAGTACAGCAGCCGCTACGCGGCTTACATCCCTGAAGAGGAGCTGAGCAAGGAACTGGTGCGTTATCCGGTGGAAGCGTTTGCGCCGCCTCACGGCGCGTTCCTGTTGCTGCTGCGAGCAGGGCAGGCCATCGCCGGCGGCGCCTTCATGCGCCATCACACCCCTGCCACCGCCGAGTTCAAGCGCATCTGGGTCAGTCATGCGCATCGCCGTCAGGGGCTCGCGCGGCGCGTACTGGCCGAGCTCGAGACGCAGGCGGCCCAGCAAGGCTACACGCGCGTCCATCTCGGCACCGGGCCCCGACAACCCGAAGCGGTAGGCCTGTACCGGTCCTCCGGCTATACGGTGCTGTCGTCGCACGACTTCGGCGAGGACGCGCCGCCCGGCGTGCTGTTCGAGAAATACCTGCTGCCGGTTCAGCGCTCGGGCAGCCCGGATTGAATCGATGACTCGCGATGACGCGCCCGCGCCGGTGCATGACGACCTGGCGCAATCCGTCGCCCCGGGCCGGCCCGCTGGCCTGTCCGGGTGGCCGGTGCGGCGGCGCGATGCCCACGGCCGTCCGAACGATGCGGGCGCCAGCGCGAACATCGTGCTGGGCATCTGCGTCGCGATGGGCTTCACCACGCTCCTCGATCAGGCGATATTCACGCTCGCGGTGCCGGCGCTCAGGCGCGGATTGCACGCGTCGACGGCCGAGATACAGCTGATCACGTCGGTCTATTCCATTGCGTTCGGCATTGCACTCGTCCCCGCAGGCCGGCTCGGCGACGTGATCGGGCGCCGGCTGCTGTTCCTGGTCGGACTCGCGATGTTTTCGGGCTTCAGCGTGCTGGGCGGGCTGGCGGACGATGCGCGCACGGTGATCGTCGCGCGCGTGCTGCAAGGGCTCGGCGCGGGGATGATCAATACGCAGATATTCGGCTTGATCCAGGACCTGTTCCGCGGCGCGGCGCAAGCCCGGGCACTCGGACGCTATGCGTCGGCAGGCGGCTTGTCGGGGCTCGTCGGACCGGTTCTCGGCGGGCTCGTGCTTGCGTCGGTGCCGCCGGATCTCGGCTGGCGATTGCTGTTCCTCGTCAATGCGCCGTTCGGGATGGCCGTGTTCTATCTGGCGCTGCGGCATTTGCCGCGCCACCGGCTGTCGGATGCCCGGTTTTCGATCGACCTGGTCGGCTTGATCCTGCTGTCCGCGACCACGCTCGCGCTGATGCTGGCGACGCTGGTCGGGTCCGCCGGATTGCCGCCGCGACGCGTCTGTATCGCGGTCGCGATTGCCGGGCTGCTGCTGTTCCTCGCGTGGGAGCGGGCGTATCAGCGTCGCGGCGGCACGCCGATCCTGACCCGCGGCCTGGTCGGTTCGAGCGGCTATGTCTTCGGCACGCTCGTGGCGATGTGCCAGTTTGCGGCGGGCGTGACCCTCGGGATGGTCAGTGTATTGTTTTTTCTCGACGGCTTGCATCTCGATCCACGGCTGTTTGCCGCGCTGTCGATTCCTGCCGCGCTGGCCTCGATCGTATCGGCCATGTGGAGCTGGCGATTCGTCGGGCGCTTCGGCCGTGCCGGAACCGTGTTCGCCATCGCGTGTTATGCGCTCGCCGTCGTCGCGCAAGGTCTGGCGACCGAATACTTCGCGGTTCGCTGGCTCCTTTGGGCGTATCCCGCGATCGTCTTGTTGCAGGGGTTCGCCAGCGGCCTGATCCACGCGCCGAATCAGGCCATGACGCTCGCGGAGATCGGCCAGGATGAAGGGCGTGGGCTGGCTGCGGGCTTTTTGCAGCTGTCGCAACGGCTCGCTTGCTCGATCGGCATGTCGTGGGGAACCGGGGTATTTCTGGTGCAGGCATCGTCGTCGGCCGGTTTGACGGCATACCGGAATGCATTCGTTGAAGTGCTGATGCCGATATTGCTGCTGGTGGCCGGCGCATTCGCAGCGGCATGTGCCGACTGGACAAGCAAGCATTCACGGCGTGCGGCAGGGTGATCCTGTGTGCGCGGCGTAACGCCTGCATGCCTCGACGGACACAGTTGAATTGCATCCGCCGTGCAGTCCAATATTTACGATATGTAATCCTTATTATGTGTGTTCGGTTGAATAACGATTTCGGAAAAGCTTGGTTTGCGCGTGAGTGGCTGACGCGCACTATTGCATGACGCGATACGCGGAATAAGCGTGTCGAACGCATTGATTCATTCTTCGTCAACCGGAAGCTTCCGCGCTTTTTCTCGGCACCGGCCATGCACCGCTACACGATCCGGCGATTGCGCGGGACGTGCACAGGTGACTGCCTTTTGCAAAGAATCTGCTGGCGCCCGGTCGTATCGACCATTGACAGGATCTGAAGCCGGACGGGCCGTTGGGTCGGCCGCCCGGCGCATGACGAATGACTACTTCAACGGGGTATCGAAACATGAATCGTCGTCGCGGAATCGGCCTGGCGTTGTCGGGTGTGTTTGCGGTCGTGGTGATGGGGGCCGCCGGCCTGGCGCAGTCGGCGACGCCATTCAACCTGAGTCCCGATCAGCACGATCGCCCACGCGGTACGCCGGATGCGGAGGCGATCAAGTTGATCCCGGAGAAATTCCGCTTCGTCGAACCGGGCGTGCTGACGATCGGGATCGCGGTGGGCGGCCCGCCGATCAGTGCGTACGCAACGGATACGAAAACGATCATCGGGGCCGATCCCGATCTCGCCCAGCTGGTTGCGGACGAACTCGGCCTGAAGCTCAAGCTCGTGCCGCTCGCATGGGAGGACTGGCCGCTCGCCGTCTCGTCGGGCAAGGTGGACGCGGTGCTGTCGAACGTGACCGTGACCGAGACGCGCAAGCAGAAGTTCGACTTCTCGACCTATCGTCGCGACGTGCTGGCTTTCTACGTCGGGCCGAACAGCACCATCAAGCAGATTCGCGAGCCAAAGGATATCGCCGGGTTGCGCATCATCGGCGACTCCGGGACCAATCAGGAAAAAATCCTGCTCGCCTGGGACAAGGAAAATGTCGCACACGGGCTGAAGCCGATTCACGTGCTGTATTACGAGGACTCGTCGGTGCGGACGCTGGCGCTGGTATCGGGCCGCGCCGACGCGATTTTCAGCGTCAACGCCGCGTTGGCGTTTCAGGTGAGCCAGGGCGTGAAGATCAGGCAGGTCGGCACGATCAGCGGTGGATGGCCTCGCACGGCCGAAGTGGCCGTGACCACGCGCAAGGGCGGCGGCCTCGCCGCGCCCATTACCAGTGCGATCAATGACCTGATCCAGAACGGCAAGTATCGCCAGGTGCTGGGCCGCTGGAATCTCGATAGCGAAGCGATCACGAAGGCGTCGACGAATCCCCCGGGGCTTCCGGATCTCTGATACGGCGCGAGCGGACGACGAGAATTCTGCACGAGGCAGTATTTTCATGATTGTTTGCACGACTAATGATTACACGGTTTATGGCACGCCTCTCATTGGCAAAGAGCGGAGAAATCATGCGGCACACACGGGGCGAAGGGGTTTCGCCGAAGACGCGCAGGACAGTGATATCGGTGGCGGTAGCGGCCGGCGTGTTTCACGGCGCGGCCTGGGCGCAGGAAGCGGGGGCGGGGGACGGCACCGCTTCGGACGCGATGCCTGCCAGTAGTGCGGTCGCACCGGCAGCGTCGGCATCATCGGAGTCGAACGCGCCCGACGGCAAGGTGCAGGTTCAGGATCGGGTCGTGATTACCGGTTCGCGCACCGAGACGCGCGCGAGCAAGAGCCTGACGCCGATCGACGTGATCGGCGGCGACCAGTTGCGTGCGACGGGGCAGACCAACCTGCGCGATGCGTTGGTGAAACTGTCGCCGTCGATCACCCGGACCTCGTACTCGGGCGATGCCGGCGTGCTGACCGATACGCTGTCGCTGCATGGCCTGACGCCCGACCACGTGCTCGTGCTCGTGAACGGCAAGCGCCGCCATACGACCGCCAACATCACGCTCGATCCCGGGCTGAACCAGGGCTCGACCGGCGCGGACATCGATACGATCCCGGTGGGCCTGATCGACCATATCGAAGTGCTGCGCGACGGCGCGTCCGCGCAGTACGGTTCCGACGCGATCGCGGGCGTGATCAACATCATCCTGAAGCGCAACACGCACGGCGGCGAACTCGCGACGACCAACGGGCAGACGTACTCGGGCGACGGCTTCAAGACCAGCGAGTCCGCCACGATCGGCCTGAATCTCGCCGACAAGGGCTTCCTCGACCTGAGCGCCGGATTCGACCGGCAGAACCATACGATCCGGACCGGGCCGGACGATTATTTCGGGCGGTTTCCGCAGGGGCAGGGCTATTACAACCCGATCCTGGGCGACCCGGCCAGTTCGCGCGAAACGGTCGGCTTCAACGCCGGCTACTACCTCGGCGACAACGTCGAACTCTACGGGTTCGGCACCTACGCGCACCGCAATGGCGACGCGTACCAGAACTATCGTCCGCCTTCGGTGCTGCCGCAGGTCTATCCGAACGGGTTCGTGCCGGTCGAGACGATCAACGAGAACGATTACTCGGTGACCGCCGGGATCAAGGGCAAGAACCTGTTCGGCTGGGCGTGGGACCTGAGCACGACCTACGGCGGAGATTACAGCGTGTTCGGGATGCGCAATTCCGCCAACACCGGGTTGTATGCGGCATCGGGATATACGCCGTCCACCTTTCATCTGTCGACCGTCAGCAACACCCAGCTGACGAACAACCTCGACCTGTCGCGAGCGTTCAATGTCCCACTGCTGCCTGCGCCGCTGAATGTCGCGGTGGGCGTCGAGCAGCGTCGCGAAACCTATACGATCCGCAATGGCGACGAGGCATCGTGGATCTACGGCGGCTCGGCCGCTTTGCCGGGCCTGGCGCCCGTCAGCGCGAGCGACATCTCGCGCAACGTGATCGGCACGTATATCGACCTGTCGACCTTCCTGACACCGAAATGGCAGGTGGACCTGGCCGGGCGTTACGAGCACTACAACGACGTTGGCGACACCACCAACGGCAAGATTTCCACGCGCTACCAGTTCTCGCCGGCCATTGCGGTGCGCGGCAGCGTGAGTTCCGGCTTTCGTGCGCCGTCGCTCGCTCAGGAATCCTATACGAGCGTGACCACGTCGCCGGCTTCCGTCAACGGGATCCTGGCGACGACATCGCCGGGCGCTCACCTGATCGGTGCACAGGCGCTGAAACCGGAAGAGTCGACCAGCTACAACTTCGGGCTGGTGCTCAGTCCGGTGCGCAACCTGCAACTGACGATCGATGCATATCAGATCAATATCCGCAACCGGATCGTCCTCGGCGGAACCGCGGCGGGCACCGCGGCGATCGCCGCGCTCGAAGGTGCGGGCCTGGCGGTTCCCGGGTCGGTGCCGACATCGGCGGTCAGCGCCAGCTACTTTACCAACGGCGCCAACACGCGCACGCGCGGGATCGACCTGGCCGGCACCTATCACACCGGCTTCGGTCGTTATGGCCAGGTGGACTGGGATTTCGGCGTGAACCTGAATACGACTTCGGTCACGCACGTGGCGAACGGATCGAACGGAAAGCCGTCGCTGAACGCGCAGCAGATTGCGTCGCTGTCCACCACGACACCGAAGAACAAGATCATCGTCGGCGGTACCTGGCGTCTCGACAAGTGGGCGGTCACGCTGCACGAAACGCGCTACGGCAAGACGTCCGGCGAAGCGACCTACATCGTCGGCCCGAATGCATTCTCGACCTCGCAGTTCGTCCACTTCGAGGAGGCCGCGCGCTATGTGACTGATGTCGAGGTGCGCTATGACGTGACCAAGGCGTTCCAGATCGCGGCCGGCGCGCAAAACCTGTTCGACGTTCGCCCTTCGAAGCTCCCGTATGAAGCGCAGCTGGAAGGCATCCAGTACAGCGGCGGCAGCACGATCGGCGTCAATGGCGGATTTTATTATCTGCGCGCGCGCTATCTGTTCTGATGCATCGCGCATATCCATAGCAGAAATGACCGGAACGGGGCGGCGACGCGTTCTACATAATGGAAATCCAGCGCGGAATTCTCAGCCCCATCGATACCGCGTGACGAGAATCTGAATCTGGTGTGTGTCCGCATTCTCTCGAGGTTGAGTCTCATGTCCTATTCCCTGTCGATTCTCGATAAAAGCCCGATTGCCGAAGGGGCGAGCGCGCATGATGCGCTGGGTTTCACGATCGCGCTCGCGAAGCGGGCCGACGCGCTGGGCTACAAGCGCTTCTGGATCGCGGAACACCATGGCGCGCCGGGCCTCGCAAGCTCGGCGCCGGAAATCATCGTGTCGCATCTGCTCGCGCATACGTCCCGGATTCGCGTGGGCTCGGGCGGCGTGATGCTTCAGCATTACAGCCCTTACAAAGTCGCCGAATCGTTTCGTGCGCTGGCCGCGCTCGCGCCGGGACGCGTCGACCTGGGCGTCGGCAAGGCGCCCGGTGGGCTGCCGCTCACGACGCGGGCATTGCAGTGGTTTCACGACAAGGCGAAGAAGCCGGACTTCGCGGGGCAACTCGCCGAACTCGATGCGTTTCTCGGCGACGGCGTCGCCCCCGATCACCCGCTGGCCGGTGCGCTGGCGTTGCCCACGCCGCCCGAGCCGCCGCAGCGCATCCTGCTGGGCGGCAGTCCGGAAAGTGCCGCACTGGCTGCCCGCCAGGGCTGGCAGTTCTGCTACGCCGGCCACTTCAACGGCGATATCGCCAATATCGAGCGATCGATCGACGTCTATCGCGATGCGACGGGGCGCGTACCGCTGCTCGCCCTGTTCGCGGTCGCGGCGCAAACGTCGGAGGACGCGAAGCGCCAGGTCGGCACGTTGAAAATCTTCAAGCTGCGATTCGGGAACGGGCAGAGCGTCAACCTGCAAAGCCCGGAGGCGGCGGCCGACTACGCGCGCCAGATCGGTGTTACCGAATACCGTGTAGATGAACTGCATCCGCAGGTGGTCGCCGGTACGCCGGATGAGGTGCGTCGGGAACTGGACGCGCTGCATGAGCGCTTCGGGATCGACGAGTTCGTCATCGACAACCCGGTGGCGGACCCTGCGATACGCCTCGCTTCGATTGAAGCGCTGGCACGTGTCGAGCAGCCGGTCGGCGCTTGACGGCGACTGTCCCGGTTTGAATTTCCAGCGTGCGGATTCGAACATGATCCAACACAACCTCACTTTCGGCCCGATCGGCGGTGGGCCGGCCAGGTGGAACGTCGTGACCTCGCCGCTCGAAGGCTCGGCGAAGAATGACGGCGGCGGACATCCGGATCATGGGCTGCGTCGCGAGATCGCCGACGACGCACGGAGCCGCTACTGCGGTGCGTTACCGGGCGCCGCGTTGCGGGACCATGCCGGCCCGCTGCGTCGCGCGAACCGCTACGCAACCGCCGCGACGGCGTGACGGATCGACCTGACATGCGCAAAGGCAGCGTAATGAACGATATTTCCCGGATCGCCGGCAATACCCCCTTCGTGCCGGAGAGCGCAGCGCCGGCGGCGCCCGACTACACGCACGACCGGGTGGTTCCCGCCCGTTATCCGGCAAGGACGGTCGGGACCGTCGCAACGATCGTGCTGATCGCTGCCGTGCTGCATTCGGTGCTCGGCAACCCGCAGTGGGGCTGGAGCGTCTTTGCGCAGTGGTTTTTCTCGCGGGCCGTGCTCGAAGGGCTGGGGCAGACCCTGCTGCTGACGGCGCTCGGTGCGGTGCTCGGCTTCGCACTGGCCATTCCCCTCGCGCTGGCGCGGCTCTCGCGTTCGCCGCTGCTGTCCTCGTGCTCGTGGGCCTACATCTGGCTGTTCCGCTCGATTCCGACCATCGTGCTGTTGCTGCTGCTGAACAATCTCGGCTATCTGTACGACACGGTGCAGCTCGGGATCCCGTTCACGAACATCGTCTTCCTGCACGGCCCGACCACGGATCTGATCACACCGTTCATGGCGGCCATCCTCGGACTGACGCTGACCCAGGCCGCGTTCGCGGCAGAAGCGATCCGCGGCGGCATCCTGTCGGTCGACCAGGGGCAACGCGAGGCCGCGGCGGCACTCGGTCTGCCGCGTGCACGGCAGACCTGGCGCATCGTGTTGCCCCAGGCGATGCGGGCGATCCTGCCTGCCGCGTTCAACGATGTGATCGGCCTCGCGAAGGGGACGGCAGTCGTCTATATCCTCGCGATGCCGGATCTCTTCTATACGGTCCAGATCATCTACCACCGCAACCTGGAAGTGATTCCGATGCTGATGGTTGCGACCGTCTGGTATCTGGTCATCCTGACCGCCTTGTCGGCAATCCAGGTGCATATCGAGCGCCACTATGCGCGCGGTGCGACGCGCGACCCGGTGGCCGTCTCGCGTGTCGCGGCGCGCTTGCGCAACGGCCTGCGTTCGATCGGGACGCTGTTGTTCCGGGGTGCGGCGGCGAGCACCCGGCCCGGCGTCGCCGCAGCGTCCGGCGCCGAGGCGGCCGGCTGGGCGCAGCAGCGCGTCGGAGCGGCCGTCGGCATTCATCGGGTATCGAAAAGATTCGGATTGCAGAAGGTTCTCGACAACGTTTCGCTGGCGATTCCGTCCGGGAGCGTGACCGTCATTCTCGGGAAGTCAGGCTCCGGCAAGTCGACGCTGTTGCGCACCATCAACCACCTCGAGCGCGTGGACGGGGGATTCATCGCCATCGACGGCGAACTGGTCGGCTATCGCCGCGACGGCCGCACGCTTTACGAGCTCAAGGAAAAGGACATCCTGCGCCGCCGTGCCGAGGTCGGCATGGTTTTCCAGAGCTTCAACCTGTTCCCGCACCTGACCGTGCTGGAGAACATCATCGAGGCGCCGGTCGCGGCGGGCCTGCCGCGCGCCCAGGCGGAAGCGGAAGCGCGCACGCTGCTCGCCCGCGTGGGCCTGGCCGGCAAGGCCGATGCGTGGCCGCGTCAGCTGTCCGGCGGGCAGCAGCAGCGCGTGGCGATCGCGCGTGCGCTCGCGCTCAAGCCCAAGGTGCTGTTGTTCGACGAGCCGACTTCCGCGCTCGACCCGGAACTCGTCAACGAAGTGCTCGACGTGATTCGTCAGCTCGCGCGCTCCGGCACCACGCTGATCGTCGTGACGCACGAAATCGGGTTTGCGCGGGAAGTGGCCGACACGATCGTTTTCATGGATGGCGGACGCGTCGTGGAGTCAGGCCCGCCGGCGGCGGTGCTGGGCGCGCCCGAGCATCCGCGCACGCGCGAGTTCCTGTCCAAGGTGCTGTCCTAGCTCGGCCGCTCCTGCCGACCGGCTGCTTTCGCCGGCTCGCGGCGGATACGGCATGACACGGGCACCGTGGCAAATGAAGAAGGATGGAAATGGTGAGCAACGGACGAATCGATCATATTGCATTCCTGACGCCGGGGAATTATCCCGACGACGACGCCGCTTCCGGATTCGAGCGGACGCTTGAGTTGTTCCGCGTGGGAGAGGCGCTCGGTTACGACAGCGCGTGGGTACGGCAGCGCCATCTCGAGCGCGCCGTCTCCTCCGCCGCCACGTTTCTCGCGGCGGCGAGCCAGCGGACGACCCGGATCGGCCTCGGCGCCGCGGTGATCCAGATGGGCTACGAGAATCCTTTCCGGCTGGCCGAGGATCTGGCGACGGTGGACGTGCTGTCGAAGGGTCGGCTCCATGTCGGACTCAGCGCGGGCGCACCGAATCACGGCGCGCTGCTGGGCGAGCGGCTGTTCGATACCGATCCGGATCAGGTCGACTTCTCGCATGCGCGCGTGGCGCGCCTGCGTCGCAATCTCGCCGGCGAATGGCTCGGCGACGAGGACACGTTCGTGGAATCGGCCGCCGGCCGGGTGCGGCCACGGGTGAGCCCGTATGCGCCCGGCCTGACGAGCCGGCTCTGGTATGGCGGGGGTTCCCGGCGCTCGATCGAGTGGGCCGCCCGAAACGGTTTCAACTTGCTGATCGGCAACCTGACTTCGGGCGAGGGCACCGACAGTTACGTCGACGCGCAGTTGCGGCAGCTCGAGTTGTACCGCAGTCACTGGAGCGGAGCCGCCGAACCGCGTATCGCGTTGGGGCGTGTGATCGTACCGACCGACGGCGCGAACGTGCGTGAGCGTGAACGCTATCGGGCGTTCGCCGACGCGCGCCATGCCCGCACGCTCGCGCCGCAGGGTGAACGACGCACGATCTTCGCCCCCGATCTCGTCGGCACCTCGGACGAGATCGTGGAGCGGCTGCTCGCCGATCCGGTGGTGGGGCACGTGCGGGAACTGCGCCTCGAATTGCCTTACGACCTGCCATTCGAGAATTACCGGCAGATCCTCGAGGATTTCGTCGCGCGTATCGCTCCGGCACTCGGCTGGCGTCCGGCCGACCGGCGCGAACCGGCCGCGGCCTGACGGGATCGATACGACATGCATCGGGCGGCGTGCGCGACTGAACCCGGCGATCGACCTGATGCGCTTGCACCGGCCGGGAGGGGCTCGCCGATGCTTGCCCGGAACGTCAGGCGCCCGCGTCCGGCGTGCGCCGCCCGCCCCCCGACCTCAATGCCATTGGACAGACCATGAGCAGCGTCTCTCAATCACCACTCGCGGCCGTCAGCCGTCCGCGCTCGTTCGGCAAGAAACGGACTCACCCGGTGCGTCGCTTCGGCGGCATCGCGATTGCCATCGGCCTGCATCTCGTTCTGATCTGGGCGCTGGTGAACGGCCTGGCGACCCGGGTCGTTCAAATCGTCCAGCAACCGATCGAGACCCGCATCATCGTTCCGGTGAAGCCCCCGCCGCCGCCTCCGCCGCCGAAGCCGGTCGAAAAGGTCGTGTCGAAGCCGCGGGTCGCGCCGCCGCCGCCGCCGTTCGTGCCGCCGCCGGAGGTACACGTGCAGGCTCCGCCCCAACCGACGATCACCCACCAGGCCGCGCCGGCGCCGAGCGCGCCCGTGCACGAGGCGCCCCCCGCACCGGCGCCCGTGCCGGTCGCCAAGCCGGTGAACCAGGAGATCGGTGTCGTCTGTCCGAATTCGGATGAGGTCCGCTCGTCGATCGTCTATCCGGCGGAAGCGCAGGACAACAACATCACGGGCGATGTCACGGTCGAGTTCACGGTGGACCCGGACGGCCACGTCACGAACCTGCGGGTCGCGCAACCGGCTGACCCGGTGCTCAACCGTGCGGCACTGAACGCGGTCAAGCGCTTTCGCTGCATTGCCCAGGGGCAGCCCGTGCGGGTGCGGGTGCCGTTTTCCTTCAATCTGAATTGACGCAGGCCACGGACAGCCGATCGACCTGGCCAGTGTTCCGAATCGATATACGACGCATACGGAGTCCTTATGAAAAAACGCTTTCGTGCCGCTCTCGCGGCGAGTCTGATGATCACGGCCGTGGCCGCAGGCACGCTGGTTGCACCGCAAGCCGTGCTTGCACAGGACGCGGCGGCATCGGCGCCGGGCCGGGCGGTAGCCGGCGCGGCACCGGCCGTGGCGGAACCGGGTGCCGCAAGTGCGCCAGATCTCGCGGTGCCGCCGCCCGCGCCCGCGACGTCGGCAACCGTCGAGAATCCGTATGGCCTGGGGGCCTTGTGGGCAAACGGCGACTTCGTGGCCCGCTTCGTACTGGGGCTGCTCGTGGTCATGTCGCTCGGCAGCTGGTACATCATGATCACCAAGTTCCTCGAGCAGGTGCGCGCAAACAGCCGTGCGAAATCGGCCGACGAGCAGGTCTGGAATGCACCGACGCTGTCCGAGGGCGCGGCCCAGCTCGATGATGCGTCGCCGTTCCGCTTCATCGCCGAGAACGCGATCGAGGCCGGGGAGCATCACGATACGGCGCTGCTCGATTCGGTCGACCGCAATACCTGGATCGACCTGAGCATCGAGCGTTCGATCACCAACGTGTCGAACCGGCTGCAGGACGGCCTGGCCTTTCTGGGCACGGTGGGGTCCACGGCGCCGTTCGTCGGGCTGTTCGGCACCGTATGGGGTATCTATCACGCGCTGACGGCCATCGGCATTGCCGGCCAGGCATCGATCGACAAGGTCGCCGGCCCGGTGGGCGAGGCGCTGATCATGACCGCAATCGGCCTCGCCGTGGCCGTACCGGCCGTGCTCGGCTACAACTTCCTGGTACGACGGAACAAGTCCGTGATGGAGCGCGTGCGCGACTTCGGCGCACAACTGCATACGGTATTGCTCGCGAGCGGCCGGCGCGCGGCCGGCAGCATCGCGACGCCTGCGGCACAGGCGCCGCAGGTGCTGGCGGTTCAGTCTTGAGCGGGGGCGGTCATGGCGATCAGTGTCGGCGGCAGTGACGACAACGGCGAGGTCATCTCGGCGATCAACACGACGCCGCTCGTGGACGTGATGCTGGTGTTGCTGATCATCTTCCTGATCACGATCCCGGTGGTGACCCATACGATCCCGGTGCAACTGCCGAAGGAGCGGATACAAGCGTTGCAGACGCAGCCAAAAAGCATCGAGATCGCGGTGAACCGGCAGGGCGACATCTTCTGGGGCATCGAGCATGTGGATCTGCCGACACTCGTGGCGCGGCTGAAAGGCGTTTCCGTGCAGACGCCGCAGCCGGACGTGCACGTGCGCGGCGACCAGGCCACGCCGTACCAGTACATCGGCAAGGTCGTGACAGCGTGCGAGCGGGCCGGGATCGGCAAGGTTTCCTTCATTACGGAGCCGCCCGCTAGGGGCGGCTAGGGAGTTCGAACGATGGGTATGAACGTAGGTTCCGGAGCGGGCAGCGACGAGCCGGACGTCATGGTGGACATCAACACCACGCCACTGATCGACGTCATGCTGGTGCTGCTGATCATGCTGATCATCACGATCCCGATCCAGATGCATTCGGTGAAGATGAACCTGCCGGTGGGCAATCCGCCGCCGCCTCCGCATCCGCCGCAGGTGGTGCAGATCGACATTGCCCCGGACGGCGCGGTCAACTGGAACGGTGCGGCCGTACGCGGCGGGCCCGCGCTCGATGCGAAGTTTCGAGAAGTGGCCGCCGCGGCCGATCAGGACGAGATCCGGTTGCGCCCGGACAAGGCCGCGCCTTATCGGGCGGTGGCCGAGGTTCTGGCTTCGGCCCAGCGAGAAGGCGCGACGAAGATCGGCCTGATCGGCAACGAGCAGTTCATGCAGTGACGCGCGCGGCGGCGCCGATGTGCGTTTCACCCGCGGCCAGCGACGGCTGGGCGTCCATCACGGGGCGGGCAGGGTGCCTTGAACCGCGAGATGACGAGGATGGGTGTGAAAAGGGCGTGGCGCCTTCCATTAATGTCAGTACAGCGAAGAGAACGTGATCATGAGTGACACGCAGGCGGCGGGGCAAAACAGGCGTCCCAGACGGATTCATCTTGGCGCGACGATTCACGGGCCGGGCGGGCATTACGCCGGTTGGCGGCATTCCGACGCGGTGATCGATGCGAGCATCAACCCGGACTTCGCGAAGCGCGTGGCCCGCCAGGCCGAGGCCGGCAAGTTCGATTTCGTGTTCGTTGCCGACGGCCTGCACATCAACGCGAAGTCGATTCCGCACTTCCTGAACCGGTTCGAGCCGATCACGCTGTTGTCGGCACTCTCGGCCGTCACCGAGCGGGTGGGGCTGGTGGGGACCTTGTCGACGTCCTACAGCGAGCCGTTCACGGTTGCCCGGCAGTTCGCCAGCCTGGATCACCTGAGTCGGGGGCGGGCGGGGTGGAACGTCGTGACGTCGCCGCTCGAAGGTTCGGCGCGTAATTTTTCGCGCAGCGAGCATCCCGAGCATGACGAACGCTATCGGATCGCCGACGAATATCTCGAGGTCACGAAGGGGCTCTGGGATTCGTGGGAGGAGGACGCATTCGTACGCGACCGCGCAAGCGGGGTGTTCTTCGATCCGGCCAAGCTTCACACGCTCAATCACAAGGGCAAGTATTTCTCCGTCGAAGGGCCGCTGAACGTGGGGCGTACACCGCAGGCCCGTCCGATCCTGTTTCAGGCGGGCGCGTCGGACGCAGGCAAGCAACTCGCCGCCAGACATGCGGATGCCGTTTTCACTCATCACGATACGCTGGAGCAGGCGCGCGAGTTCTATGCCGGTCTCAAGCAGCAGGTGATCGAGCAGGGGAGGCAGCCCGACGACCTGAAGCTGTTCCAAGGGATCGGCGTGATCGTGGGCCGTTCCGCCGAGGACGCGGAGCGGCAATACCAGGAGAGTCTGGAACTGATCACGATCGAAAGCGCGCTCGACCATCTCGGGCGGTTTTTCGAGCATCACGATTTCAGCCAATACCCGCTCGACGCGCCGTTTCCGGATATCGGCGACCTCGGCAGCAACAGCTTCCGCAGCGTGACGGACGAGATCAAGCACAAGGCGCGCGAGGGTGGGCTGACGTTGCGCCAGGTTGCGCTCGAGCTGGCTGCACCGCGTCCGCGTTTTATCGGTACGCCGGAGCACATCGCGGACGGCTTGCAGGAATGGTTCGAGGCTGACGCTGCGGACGGCTTCATTGTCGGGGGCGGTACGCCTCGGGCATTTACCGACTTCGTCGAACAGGTGGTGCCGATCCTTCGGGCACGCGGACTGTTCCGTGCCGAGTATGACGGCACGACCTTGCGCGATCATCTCGGAGTGCGCCATCCGCGCAATCGCTTTGCGTCGACGTAAGCGCGCGGTGAATCGGTGAGCGGCCGGGTTGGCGTGATCTTGCGATGATTTGCGCCCGGCCGCGCGATACGGCGTCGTGGCAGTTGGCACCGAGTAATGCCAGGCAAGCCCGTGGCTTTATGGCCCTGCGGAACCCGATGAATGATCTGTGCGGCGGGGGCTGGCAGGGCAAGGGCGGCCGCCGCGCAGCGTGCGAGGGCTGCGAGACGTTCGAACATGCCGGGCGTCGTGGTTGGCGGGGCGGGAGCATCGTGTCGACAGACCATCAGGGCATTCGCAGCGCAGACGGCCCGTCGACCCTCAGCCGCCGGCCGGCCCGGGCCGGCTGAAGCGCTGTTCGACCACCTCGGTGCCCCAATGCGTGCCCGCGGATTCGCTCGTCAGCGTGAAGCCGAACGACTCGTACAGATGGCGCGCCGAATCCAGGCCCTTGAACGTCCACAGATAGGTTTCGCGAAACCGCTGCGAATCGACGAAGCGCATGGCTTCCGTCATGAGCCGGCGCCCGACGCCCGACCCGCGCAACGCATCGTTCACGATGAACCATCGCAGGTGCGCGATTCCGGTTGCCGGGTCGCCGTCGATCGCGAGCGACGCGAGCGTGCGGCCGTCTTCCTGGCACAGCCAAAGCGCCTTGCCGTCGGCCGGCAGCGTACCGGCGAACTCGGCCAGCTCGGTCGCCACCCGTTTTTCGAAAAAGGCGCCGAATCCCCACTGTTCCGAATAAAAGCGCGCGTGCAGGCTCGCGATATCGCCGATACAGCCCGGCTGGTAGCCTTCGCGGATCGACGGCGCATCGGGCGTCACAGTGTTCTCCTTGGCGGCGTTGTCCTGCGCGAGCGCATCGGCATACAGCGCGAGCGAGCGCAGTAGCGCCTGCTGGTCGGCGGGCACCATGCGGCGCAGCGCATTCGACACCTGATCCGTCGCGAACGTGTCGATTCTTTTCTGGAGCTTTTTTCCGTCGGTGGTCAGGTACAGCTCGGTCGCGCGCGCATCGTCGCTCGACACGCGCCGTTCGACGACACCGGCCGCCTCGAGCCGCGCGAGTTGCCGGCTCGTGTTCGATTTGTCCAGCCGCAGGATGTTGCCCAGGTCGCGGGCGTTGATGCCGGGCGCCATCCCGATCTCGAGGATCGCGTGAACCGCCGAAGGCGCCCAGTCGCTGTCGGCGAGCGTCGCGCGCATGAAGCCGAGCTCGCGAACCAGTTTGCGGGAGAAGTCGCGAAGCTCGAGGATGGTGGCTTCGCGAGGCTTGGCGGGAGCGTCGATGAGGTCCATGGTCAGCCCGGAATGGTTGCGAATCGCAATCAATAATAGTTGCGGGTCGCAACTTGATCAAGGCGGATTTTCATCGGGACGGGTTTTGCCTGGGGGCGCTTCCGGGACCGGCGCCGGCGCGGATCACGGGGGCGGATGGGGCGGGCCGGGAGTGGTACTGGCGCGGATGGCGGAGTGCCGCGAACCGGACGCATACTCGGTGCATCCGGACGGCCTGCGATGCGAGCACGGGTGTCGGCCGGTCATCGATCCGCGGCGGCGGACAACGGAGCTCACCATGAACCATCTGAAGCCGATGACGATTGCGTTGCTTGCCGGATGCGGCATCAGCGCCGGCGCGGTCCACGCTGCCGGCAGCATGGACGCGCCGCCCTGCAGCGCGGCGCATGCAGCGGATCAGGGCGGGATCGCCGCGATGCCGGGCACGTCGGTCCGCAGCTTTTCGACCGCCGGTTGCTCGGGCGCGGTGCTGCAGGGCGAACGGGCCACCGCGACGGTCAACGGCGACCGGGTCGAGCTGCGGGACGGCATGGTCTATGTGAACGGCCGTTCGTACGGCGCCGTCACGCCCGCGCAGACGGTCGAATACGAAGCCGCGCACGACCGGCGCACGTTGAAGGTCGACGGGAAAGTCCGCACGCCGGTACGCTGAGTTCGGGCTTGGGCTTGGGCTTGGGCTTGGGCACGAGCACGGGCATCGGCACTGGCACTGGCACTGGCACTGGGACTGGCACTGGCACTGGCCTGGCACTGACACCGGCACCGGCACCGGCACCGGCACCGGCACCGGCACCGGCACCGGCACCGGCACCGGCACCGGCACCGGCACCGGCACCGGCACCGGCATCGGCACCGGCTCGAGCTCAGGCCCAGGCTCAGGCCCAGACCCAGACCCAGACCCAGACCCAGACCCAGACCCAGACCCAGACCCAGACCCAGACCCAGACCCAGACCCAGACCCAGACCCAGACCCAGACCCAGACCCAGACCCAGACCCAGACACGCGGCAACCGCGCCGCGCCTATTCGACCAGCGTCAGCCGCCCGTCGCTGAGCCGCACCTCGCGCCCGATCCACGCCGCATCGACGCGCGGCAGCACGGCCGACGGCTTGCGCAGTTCGCGCAGCAGCGTCGCACCGTGCGACAGCCGGCCGCCCATGCGCGCGATCACGGCGCGCGCGGCCTGGTACTGCGCGTGCCGGCCGGGGTCGAGCGTGTCTTC
This sequence comes from Burkholderia sp. D-99, assembly GCF_011605345.1. Classification (GTDB taxonomy): domain Bacteria; phylum Pseudomonadota; class Gammaproteobacteria; order Burkholderiales; family Burkholderiaceae; genus Burkholderia. The sequence goes on along the minus strand of NZ_JAAOXM010000004.1, from coordinate 515,875 downwards.
CAGCAGGATGTCGTGGCCGAGCACCCCTTGCGTGTGGCCCGGATAGATCATGAAGCCGGCCGCCTCGTCGGTGCCTTCGCTGCCGTCCTGCCAGAAGCTGCCGTTGCGTTCGCGGCGATCGGGATGGGGGGCGAACCACACGTCGCGGTCGGCGGCCGGCATCGCGTGATGCAGGCGGAAGAACACGCGCATCAGGTTGTCGCGATACCACTCGCGTACCTGCAGATACCAGCCGCGCATGCCGGGCGCGCCGAGCGCGTGGAGTACGCGGACCGGCAGCGGCCAGACGGGAAACGCCTGCAACGGGAGGTCGGTGGGCGCGAGCCGCGCGGTGCCCGGATCGGTTTCCCACGGCAGGCGATGCGGGCTGTTCTCGAGCTGGCCGTATGCGGTCGGCGGGCGGCCCCACAATGCGCCGCCGCTGCTGGCCAGCGATGACGCGATGCACAGGTTGCCCTGTACGACGAACACGTAGAAGCGCGTGAACCAGTCGGCCAGTTGCTGGCCGTCGGCGCGTCGCTCGACGAGCATCGCGAGTTCCTGGTCGAAGCGCTGCAAGCCGCGTTCGAGCGTCGGCAGATGCCCGCGCGCGACGCGCAGCATGCGCCAGAACACCGGCAGCGAACGCAGCAGCCGCAGCGGGCGCCAGCGCAGCGGCGGGGTCGCACCGCCGATCTCGCCGCTGTAGTTGCCGGCCGATACGCCCCAGTCGGCGAGACGGGCGAGGAACAGGTCGTTGTTGATGTACGACGCGCCGCCATAGAGCGCGGTGAATGGTTCGTTGTCCTGCAGTACGCGCGCATCCCAGCGCGCCATGATGGCCGGGATGCTGCCGGCCGCGCGCCGTTGCGCATACTCGACCAGCCGGCTCGGTTGCGGTGGCAGGATCTCGGCAATGTTCGCGGCGGTCAGGTGCCGGTGCCAGCCGTAGCTGCTGATCGGACGGTACTGCAGCAGCCACAGCTGCTTGCCGTCCCACGCCCATTCGACATCGCCCGGCACGTAGTGGAACGCGTGCAGCACGCGTTGCAGGAAGGCCCACAGCTGCGTCTCACCCAGGCCGTGCGCGGTCGGGAACGTGCCGCGTTGCCAGGGCTCGCCAAGCCGTGACAGGATCGCACGTTGCGGGCTGGCCTGGCCGTCGGCGAGCGTTTCGAGGTGGCCTTCCACCCACTCGACTTCTGCCGCGAGATGCCGCACGAACGCGATGCCCGACAGCACGGGCGTGATGAAGCGCTGGACGACCGTTTCCTCGAGGCCGCCGTCGAGCAGCTCGGCCACGCGCGCGGCGGCCTGCGATGCCGGTACGCGCAGGAACGTGGTGTGCAGGCCGGCGTTGGCCGCATCGGCCTGGTCTTCGCCGTGGCTCGACGAGCGGATCGCCCACTCGGCGTCGGGCTGGCTCGCGAGAAAGCCGGGCAGGCGCGGATCGTCGGCGCGGGTCAGCGACAGCGCGGGCGGCACGGGCAGGCCGGCCATCGTGGCCAGCGCGAGGCGCCCGCCCTTGGTGTGCGCGACGAAGCCGGCGTCGCCCGCTTCGAGCCACTGCGCGAACGCGGCCGGCGCGTCGATCCACGGATAGTGTCCCCAGCCGGCCTGCAGCGTGACGGTGAGCTCGGCGCGCGCGAGGATGGCCGACCACGCGGCGGCCTGGCGCACGCCGAGCACGTTGTCCTGGTCGCCCCACACGAGTTCGATGCGATCGGTGACCCACTCGAGCAGCGGCAGCGCGGTATCGGCGCGCACCAGATCCCAGTGCGGCAGGAACGCGCGGCAGCGCGCGTAGCCTGCGCCCATGCGGCGGTACTGCGCGCGCGTCCAGGTCAGGTTCGAGAACTTGCGGGCGAACAGCGCCGGGTAGTGCGAGAGCAGCCAGTGGATGGTCTTGCGCAGCGGCTTCGGCGCCATCAGTTTCGGCAGGCGTCGCTCCCACAGAAATGCACCGACGGGCGCGAGCAGCACGCTGCGGCTGAAGTGGCCGGGGCGTCGCTGCAGCGCGTGCAGCACCAGCAGCGCGTTCACGCCCACCGCCATGATCGCGTGGCCCGGTTCGGTCGCGTCCAGCAGCGCTTGCGCATACGTGGCGAGATCCTCGCAGGGCGGCGCGGGGTTGTCGCCGAAGCCCGGCAGTTCCAGCGGCACGGGCCGGTAATGCCGGAAGTGGGGCAGCGCATCGTCCCACCAGTCGGCCGCGCTGCCGTTGCCGGCGAGGAGGTACAGGATCGGTTTGCTCATGGAGGCGTCGTCGGCGGGCATTCGTCGCGGCGGCGCTTGCCCGGCCGGGGCGGCGCCGTCGGCGGATGCCGCGGGTCTTGTTCGTGTCGTCTTGTTCGCGTTGCGCCGGCGCGAGTGGAATGAAGGCGTGGCCCGCTCGGCTTGATGGTTGCGCGCATTCTACGCGAGTAGACCCGGATGACTGCCGCCACGTCGAACGCGACGCCATTCGGACGCAGGTCATGAATCACGTGTGCGGGAAGCGCCGATGCCGGCCATGAAGCCGGCTCGCCGTCGTCCGCCGGGAAAGCTTGTGCTGCAGCCCTTTCAAACGGGCGCCTATTGCGCGTTACGCATCGGGATCCGCGCCGGCGCGCGGCGTGCGCCCGGTCCAGCGGCGATACGCATGACGGAAGCTGCGCGGCTCGCTGTAGCCGAGACGTTCGGCAATGGCCGCGACCGTCAGCGCGGGGTCGTCGAGCATCCGTACCGCTTCGTCGCGGCGCACGTCGTCGAGCAGCGACTGGAACGAGAGGCCGTCCTTGTCGAGCCGCCGGCGCAGCGTGCGCTCCGTCAGGTGCAGCGCGTTCGCGAGCGACGTCATCGACTTGAAACGCGTGAGGTCGCGCGCCATCAGCTCCTTCGCGCGATCGGCGAAGCGCGTGCCGACCGACGCGGCCCACTGCCGTTCGAGCGCCTCGCACTGGCCGTGCAGCGCATTGAAGCTGACTTCGTTCGCGAGCAGCGGCATCTCGGTACCGTTCACGGACGTGAACACGAGCCGGTTGTCACCCGCATTGAACGCGACCTTGCAGCCGAAGTGGCGCGTGTAATCGGCCGCGTTGCGCGGCGTGCGGCGCGCGAGCTGCACCTGCGCGGGCCAGACCGGCTTGCCGACGAGATCGGACACGATCAGGCGCAGGCTCGACAGGCACATGTCGACCTGGAACACCTCGAGATCGGGTTCGCCGTTGTAGCGGCTGATCGTCACGCTCATGCCGTCCGCGTGCGCATCGATACGTACATCGAAATACAGCCCCATGAACAGCGGAAACTGGCCCATGCACCGGAATGCCTGCATGACGGAGCCGCTGATCAGCATCGCGTAGCCGGCGAGGCCGAGTGTCGACACGTGCAGCCGCGCGCCGATCGACAGCCCGATCGACGGCACGCCGCTGCGCTGCAGCAGGTTGTGGAAGCAGCGCTGCTCCTGGCCACGATTCACGTGCAGGTTCGGCGACGCGACTTCGGCCGCGCCGAGCCCCGTGCCTTCGAGCAGCGCGGCACCGTCGATATGGCGCACGCGGCACTCGTCCAGCGCGACCGCGATCGCGTGGACGGTGGCGGGAATGTCCTCCTGGCGTCCGGCCGGGCGCGCGAGGCCGAGCGACGAACGCAGGCTGCGCTCGGCCCGGCTCTGGTTTCGATGGGAGCGGCTGTCCATGGTGCTGACGGGGCGACTGGGTCGCGTAGAACATAGCCGGAATGTCCGCAAAACGCCAGTGCGGCATCGCACCATGCATGACTCGCCGGCGCGACGCGTGGCGACGTGTCCGCAAATATCCCCTGATTACGTCCGCATTTCTCATTCGTGGCGGAATTTTGGGCGCACCACACTTTCTTCCAGTCGTGCGCCGCCGGCCGTGCCGGGCGAACGAGTGTTGAAACCGTGAATGCCACCCACGTGAGGACAGCATGGACAACGACAGCCCGGGTCGATACGCATCGGCCGCCGCGACGCATGACTTCGGCGCACACGCGATGCGCGGCGATGCGGACGAACGCCGCAAGCCGCACCTGCTCGGCCTCGCGACGCTGGTGATCTTCGGCCTCGCGTACATGCTGCCGATGACGGTGTTCACGACCTACGGGCTCGTCACGAGCGCGACGAACGGGCACCTGACGGCCGCGTATGCGGTCACGCTGGTCGCGATGCTGTTCACCGCGCGCAGCTATGGCCACATGGCGCGGCTGATGCCGAGCGCCGGGTCCGCCTACACGTTCGCGAGCCGCAACTTCGGCACGTCGGCCGGCTTCATGGTCGGCTGGGCCTTGCTGATGGACTACCTGTTCATCCCGATGATCAGCTACCTCGCGATCGGCATCTACATGAAGCAGATTTTTCCGCTGGTGCCGGCCAGCGTGTGGATCGTCGGGAGCATCGCGCTGATCACCGGGCTGAACATCGTCGGCATCCGGCTCGTCAATCGCGTGAACCTGATCCTGATCGCGAGCCAGCTGGTGTTCATCGCGATCTTCGTCGTCGCATCGGCGCGGGTCGCGGCAGGCGAAGGGCTGTCGATGGCCGTCGCGTTGCCGTCGTCGGGCGATGCGCACGCGATCTTCGCCGGGTCCGCGATCCTGTGCCTGTCGTTCCTCGGCTTCGATGCGGTCACCACGTTGTCGGAGGAAACGCGCGAGCCGAAGCGCACGGTGCCGCGCGCGATCCTGCTCTGCACGCTGGCGAGCGGCGTGCTGTTCATGCTGATCGCGTACGTCGGGCAGGTGGTGTTTCCCGACTGGCACGCATTCAAGGATCTCGATTCGGCCAGCCTCGAGCTGATGCAGCGCATCGGCGGCGGCACGCTGTCGGCGTTCTTCGTCGCGGTGTACGTGGCCGGCTGTTTCGCGAGCGCGATGGCCGGGCAGGCGAGCGTGACGCGTGTGCTGTTCGCGATGGGCCGCGACCGGGTGCTACCCGAGCGCGTGTTCGGCCACCTGCATGCGCGGCTGCGTACGCCGGTGCGCGCGACGCTCGCGGTCGGCATCGTGTCGCTGTCCGCGCTGTTCATCACGCTCGATCTCGCGTCGACGATGATCAGCTTCGGCGCGCTCGTCGCGTTCGCGATCGTGAACCTGTGCGTGATGCGCAGCTATCTGTGCCGCCCCGAGCATCGCCGCTTCGCGGGCTGGATCACGTTCGGCGTGATGCCGGCGATCGGCTTCGCGATGAACGTGTGGCTCTGGTCGGGACTGTCGCGCCAGACGTTCTACGTCGGCATCGGCTGGCTCGTGCTCGGACTCTGCCAGCTCGTATGGCTGACGCGCGGCTTCACGCGCCCCGCGCCGACGCTGTCGATGAATTGAATGACCGGACGCGCCGCGCCGGACTTGAAACCCTGAACGAGGAGTGAACCATGAACGCTGTTGACGTCAATCTCGATGCGGACCTGCAGGCGCTCGGCAAGCGCCACCTGCTGATGCATTTCACGCACGCCGATGCGTATCGCGACAACGCGCTGACCGTGTTCGACCGCGGCGAAGGCTGCTGGCTCGTCGACCGCAACGGCAAGCGCTACTTCGATGCGCTGGCCGGGCTCTACTGCGTGCAGGTCGGCTACAGCCACGGCGCGGAAATCGGCGACGCGATCCGCGAGCAGATGGTGCGGCTGCCGTTCGCCACCAACTGGGGTGTCGGCCACGAGCCGGCGATCACGCTCGCGCACAAGCTCGCGACGCTCGCACCGGACGGGTTGAACCGCGTGTTCTTCACGTCGAGCGGCTCGGAGTCGAACGAATCGGCGATCAAGCTGGTGCGCCAGTATCACCAGTCGCGCGGCGAGCCGCAGCGGCGCAAGTTCATCGCGCGGCGCGTCGCGTATCACGGCACGTCGTTCGGCGCGCTCGCGCTGAACGGGATGACGAACTTCCGCAAGCATTTCGAGCCGCTGATGTCGGGCGTGCGGCACGTGGGCAACACGAAACGCTACGGCCGGCCGACGGGCGAGACGGAAGCGCAGTTCACGCGCCATCTGCTCGACGAGATCGAATCGCTGATCGTGCAGGAAGGGCCGGATACCGTTGCCGCGATCGTCGTCGAGCCGCTGCAGAACGCGGGCGGCAGCCTGACGCCGCCGGCCGGCTACGCGGCGGGGCTGCGCGACATCTGCGACCGGCACGGCGTGCTGCTCGTCGCCGACGAAGTGATCTGCGGGTTCGGCCGGCTCGGCGAATATTTCGGCTCCGCGCGCTACGGGTTGAAGCCGGACATCATCACGTTCGCGAAAGGCATCGCGTCGGGCTACGTGCCGCTCGGCGGCGTGATCGCGAGCGATGCGGTCGTCGACACGGTGCTCGACGGCCCGCAGCAGATGTTCCTGCACGGCGCGACCTACGGCGGCCATCCGGTCGCGTGCACGGCCGCGCTCGCGAACCTCGCAATCATGGAGCGCGAAGGCGTGCTCGAGAACGTCCGCAGCAACGAAGCGGTGTTCCGCCAGACGCTCGACGGCCTGCTCGAACTGCCGTGTGTCGGCGACGTGCGCGGCGACGGCTACCACTACTCGCTCGAACTCGTGACCGACAAGGCGGCGCGCCGCTGGGCGGCCGGCATCAGCGCGCAGGCATTCGTGTCGACGCTGCTCGCGCCGGCGATCTTCGACGCGGGGCTGCTGTGCCGTGCGGGCGTCGATCACGAAGGCACGCCGATCGTGCAGTTCTCGCCGCCGCTCGTGATGTCGCGCGACGAGATCGTGTGGTTCGTCGCGCAGATCCGCGACATCCTCGTCGACACCTTCGCGCGCGCGACGCGCTGAGCACCTGCATCCGTCACAACAGGAGCATTCGATGCGAACGTCACGACAGTCCTATATCGACGGCCAGTGGCTCGACCCCGCCGATGCGCAGCCGATCGACGTGATCGACCCGAGTACGGCGCGGCCGTATGCGCAGCTCAGGATCGGCGGTGCCGCCGACGTCGATCACGCGGTCGGCGCGGCCAAACAGGCCTTCGACACGTACTCGCGCTGGCCGGTGGACGAGCGCGTCGCGCTGCTGCGGCGCGTGCTCGAGATCTACCAGCGCCGCTACGAGGAGGTCGCGCAGACGATCAGCCAGGAGATGGGCGCGCCGATCGCGTTCGCGCGTGCGATGCAGGCGGCGGTCGGCACCGCCCATCTCGAGCAGACGATCCGCGCGCTGCAGTCGTTCCGCTTCAGTACGCAGACCGATTCGCTGCTGGTGTCGCACGAGCCGATCGGCGTGTGCGCGCTGATCACGCCGTGGAACTGGCCGATCAACCAGATCGTGTGCAAGGTCGCGCCGGCGCTTGCGGTCGGCTGCACGATGGTGCTCAAGCCGAGCGAGATCGCACCGTTCAGCGCGATCCTGTTCGCCGAGATCCTGCACGAAGCCGGCGTGCCGCCCGGTGTGTTCAACCTCGTGCACGGCTACGGGCATGAAGTGGGCGACGCGCTGTCGCGGCACCCGGATGTCGACATGGTGTCGTTCACCGGTTCGACGCGCGCGGGCGTCGAAGTCGCGAAGGCGGCGGCCGAGACCGTGAAGCGCGTGCACCAGGAGCTCGGCAGCAAGAGCCCGAACCTGATCCTGCCCGACGCCGATATCGACGATGCGGTCACGCGCGGCGTGCGTAGTTGCTTCAGCAACAGCGGGCAGTCGTGCAACGCGCCGACGCGGATGTTCGTGCATGTCGACCATCTCGCACTGGCCGAGCAGGCCGCGCGACGGGAGGCGGCGCGCACCGTCGTCGGCGATCCGCGTTCGACGGAAACCGGCATCGGGCCGGTGGTCAGTCGCACGCAGTTCGACCGCATCCAGCAGCTGATCCAGTGCGGGATCGACGAAGGCGCAACGCTTGTCGCCGGTGGCCTCGGTCGACCCGACGGGCTTGGAGACGGGTTCTACGTGCGGCCGACGGTGTTCTCGAACGTCACGCCTGGCATGACGATCGCGCGCGAGGAAATTTTCGGGCCGGTGCTGGCGATCATGACCTATCGCACCGAGGACGAAGCCGTCGCGCTCGCGAACGATTCGGTCTACGGGCTCGCGGCGTACGTGCAGACGAAGGACCCGGAGCGCGCGCGGCGGGTCGCGGCACGGTTGCGGGTCGGCAACGTGCACATCAACTATCCGGCGTGGAACCCGGCCGCGCCGTTCGGCGGCTACAAGCGTTCGGGTAACGGACGTGAGTATGCGGAGTTCGGCCTCGTCGAATATCTGGAGACGAAGGGCACGACGGGGTACGCTTGAGCGGTGCGCGCCTCTGCCCCGGTTCGCGATGGCAAGTGAGCCGGCGGGCGGCGGTGCGATGCCGGCGACGGCACGCTGCGCGTGCCGTGCCGTTTCATCGTTTGATCGTTTGATCGATTGCGAGGAATTCGACGATGCGGGTGAAGGAGACGACAGCGGGCCGACGCGATACGGCCGCGAACGCGGAGGGCGGCGCACGATGAAGATCCTGATCGCCCGGATGAACCACGAGACGAACACGTTCTCGCCGGTGCCGACTCCGCTCGCCGCGTTCGGCCGCAACGGCCCCGACTGGGGCGACGACGCGTATCGCGCGAATCGCGGGATGCGCACCGCGATGGCCGCGTTCATCGATGCGGCGGCGCGCGAGGGCGCGGAGATCGTCACGCCCGTCTCGGCGGCCGCGAACCCGAGCGGGCCGGTCGCGGCCGACGCGTATGCGGCGATCTGCGACGCGATCGTCGCGGCCGCGCCGGGCTGCGACGCGGTGATGCTCGACCTGCACGGCGCGATGGTCGCCGAGCAGAGCGCGGATGGCGAGGGCGACCTGCTCGAGCGCGTGTGCGCGGCGCTGCCCGACGCACCGATCGCGGTCGCGCTCGACCTGCACGCGAACGTCACGCAGAAGATGATCGACCACGCGGACGTGATCGTCAGTTTCAAGACCTATCCGCACGTCGACATGGTCGAGACGGGCGAACATGCGGCACGCGTGCTGTTCGACAAGCTTCACGGCCGCGCACGGCCCGTGCTCGCGTGGCGGCAGCCGCCGCTGATGACGTCGACGCTGCGCAGCGCGAGCGCGGAAGGCGCGATGCGTCGCGCGGTGGAGGCCGCGCGCGCGGCCGAGGCCGACGGGATGCTCGCGGTTTCGGTGCTGCCCGGCTTCTCGCTCGCGGATATTCCCGCGCCGTGCATCAGCGTCGTGGTGGTGGCCGACGGCGACCGGGCCGCGGCCGACGCGGTGGCCGAGCGCATCGCGCGGCAGATCTGGGACGAGCGCGACGCGTTCGTCTATCGCAGCGCGCCACTTGCCGAATCGGTGGCGCAGGCCGCAGCGCTCGCGCGCGACGCGGATCGCCCCGTGCTGATGCTCGATCACGGCGACAACTGCATGTCGGGCGGCCCGTGCGACACGATGGATCTGCTCGAGGCTGCGCTCGAGCACGGGCTCGACGGCATCGTCAGCGGGCCGCTGTGCGACCCGCGAGCCGTCGCTGCACTGATCGACGCGGGTGTCGGCGCGACCGTCACGGTACCGGTCGGCAACGGCTTGCCGTCGCACGGCGGCGTGCGGCGCGAGCCGTTTCGCGCGACCGGCATCGTGCGTGCGCTCACCGACGGCGAATACGTGATCACGGGGCCGACTTACACGGGCCAGCGCGCGTATATGGGCCGCACGGCCGTGCTCGATATCGGCGCGGCCACGCTCGTCATCACCGAGCGGACGCAGGAGCCGTGGGATCTCGGCGTGTTCGAGAGCGTCGGCGTCGATCCGCGCCGCGCGCGCTTCCTGCTGCTGAAATCGCGGATGTACTGCCGGCCGGTGTTCGTGCCGATCGCGGCCGCGCTGGTCGAGTGCGACAGCCGCGGCGTGACAGGCTCGGACTACGGGCTGTTTCACTACGAGCGGCTTGCGCGGCCGGTGTATCCGCTCGATGACGCCGGCGACTGGCCGCCTGGCGCGCGACCGGCGGCTTGACCGAAACGAACCGGGTGCGAAACGGCGGATCCGCCGGCTTTCGGGCATCATGCGATGGCATCGACCCGTCGAGCAGCAGGGTCGAGCCATCCATTGCGTCCGCAACCGATCCGGAGAACCGACCGACATGCATTCGAATCCTTTCCGCCCGCGCAGCGCGCGCCTGCTCGCCGCGCTGACCCTCGCCACGACGGCCGTTGCCGCGCACGCCGCCGACTGGATCGTGTCCGGCAACGACGGCAAGTACCAGCGCGTCGAGGGCCGCGACACCTATCTGGCCTCGCCGCCCGCCGACACGCTGACGCTGCTCGACGCCAGCACGTTCCCGCCGAAGGTCGCGCTGCAGGTCGACGTCGAGAACGGCATCCAGGGGCCGCCGCAGGCCGTCGCGATCACGCCCGACGCGAAGATCGCGCTCGTCGGCGCGCCGACGCGTTACGACACGGCCGCGAAGCAGCTCGTGTACGACACGTTCCTGCAGGTCGTGGATCTCGAGGCCGCGCCGCCGACGGTCACGCGCATCGAGCTCGGCGCGCATCCGCAAGGGATCGCGATCGACCGCTCGGGCAAGCTCGCGCTGGTCGCGAACGTCGACGGCAGCGTGTCGATCCTTCGCATCGACGGCACGCACGTGACGCTCGACGGCAGCCTGAAGATCGGCAAGAAGCGGCTGGCCGGGATCAGCTTCACGCATGACGGCAAGCATGCGCTCGTGTCGCTGCGCGACGAGCAGGGCGTCGCGGTGCTGAACGTCGACGACGGCAAGGTGACCGACAGCGGCTCGCGCCTGAGCACCGGCGTCGCGCCTTACACGATCGACGTGTCGAGCGACAACCGCTGGGCCGTCGTCAGCAACGTGGGGCTGGCCGGGCTGCCGGGTTATACGGGCACCCTGGCGGGCGATGCCGATTCGATCGCGCTGATCGACGTGTCGCGCGTGCCGTTCCGCACGGTCCAGTACCTGACGGTGCCGTCGCTGCCGGAAGGCGTCGCGATCTCGCCGAACGGGAAGTGGATCGCCGTGCAGGCGATGGACGGTTCGAACCTGACGCCCGACAATCCGGGCCGCCACAAGATCGGCAAGGTGCTGCTGTTCGAGATCCGCGGCGAGCAGGCCGTGAAGGTGAGCGAGTTGCCGGGCGGAGAAGCCGCGCAAGGCATCGTGTTCACCGCCGACAGCCGGCACGTGATCGTGCAGTTCAACGTCGAACGGCAACTGGCGCTGTATGCGGTGGAAGGCGGCAAGCTGCGCGATACCGGCAAGCGGATCGCGCTGACGGGCGGGCCGTCGTCGTTGAGGACGTTGCCGCGCTGACGCGCACGGCATCCGTTCGTTCCGTTCTGCAAGTTCATGCGGCGCCCGGATTCGCCGGGCGCCCGCCAATGCACCTCCCGTGCGCCGCCGTTGCAACGCAACAAATGGCGGAAATTTGTACCTGAAGCCACATAACTCCCAATTGTTTAGTTAAACAAACTGAAAATTCGGGAAACTTCTCGTGGTGAATAAACAGTCGTTACGGCACTGTAAGCCCCTGGGAAGCCTGTGACGTTCCCGGAGACAGGGCGGTAGAGGAGACGGTTGCGGCAGCAACGATTGCTGCCGGGTATTCGCACGTAACAAGTCAGCGTGACGTCGCGTGGGGACCGGTCGACGTTATGCCGTGCGGTATCGAAGTGCCACGCAGGGCCGCAAGCCAGGCGGCGTGCCGGATGATCGCGACACCGGATCAATCGTTTTAATTAACGGTACTAAACGAAAAAATGAAAAATCCACGACTCTTGCTCGTCGCCGCACTGACTTGTGCAGCGCTCGCCGCATGTGGCGGCGACGACGTGAACAGTGTTCCGACGGCCAGCAGCGGCGCGGGAGACACGCCGTCGACCTCGGGGCCGTCGCAACCGTCCCGGCCGGATCAACCGGCCCCGCCGACGCGCACCAACATGCCGTTGACGCAGTTCGTCAATCCGCTCATCGGCACGCAGGTCAATTCGGACTCCGGCTACGCGGGCAACGTGAGCCCCGGCGCGATGGTGCCGTTCGGGATGGTCAATTTCGGGCCCAACACGCCGCGCTACAACTTCAACGGCTCGGGCGGCTACCTGTCGTCGGGCGGGTCGGGCGGCACGATCGACTTCTTCAGCGTGACGCACCTGAGCGGTGTCGGGTGCCCGGGGCAGGGCACGGTCGCGATGCTGCCGACCGACGCGGCGACGGCCGTGGCATCGGGCGGCCGGCCGATCGGCGTCGGGTACAGCTACGCGGATGAAACGGCCGAACCGGGGTACTACAAGGTCCGCCTCGCGAACGGCATCGTGACGGAGCTGAGCGCGACCGCACGCTCCGGCATCGCGCGCTTCACGTACACGAACAAGGACAAGGGCTTCTTCTCGATCGACGCGAAGCTGAACGGCAACAGCGATTCGGGCAGCACGAAGGTCACCGCCAAGAACGTCGCACTGGCCATCGCGAGCGACGGCAAGTCGATGAGCGGGCAGGCCGTCGCGCCGGCGTTCTGCACGCCGTACGGCACGGTGTGGAATGCGCCCGTGTATTTCTACGCGACCTTCGACAAGCCGCTGCGCAAGCAGGCGGGCACATCGGCGGTGAATACCGCCAGCAATGGCGCGGCGACGCTGCAGTTCGACCTGACCGACGCGGACCGGACCGTTACCGTGAAAGTCGGGATTTCCTCCGTCAGCATCGGGAACGCTCAGGCCAACCTCAAAGCCGAGGGCGAGAAGCTCGCATTCGACGACGCACGCAAGCAGGCGTCCGGCTCGTGGAACGACCGGCTCAACACGATCCAGATCGACCAGGCCGCCACGCCCGCATCGCTGAATGCGACGCAGAAGGCGAACCTGACGAAGTTCTATACCGCGCTGTATCGCGTGTTCGGCACGCCGACGCTCTACAGCGACACGAATGGCGAATTCCGCAGCATGCGCCAGCCCAGGAACGCGGACGGCAGCTATCCGACGTCGGTCGACCAGACCGGCACCGTTCCGCCGCGCGCGACGGCGAAGGCCAGCGACTACGCATTCCGGCGCGCCGACGGTTCGCAGGGCGGCGCGGGCAACCACTACACGGGCTTCTCGCTGTGGGACACGTACCGGTCGCAGGCACAGTTGCTGGCGCTGCTCGCACCGAAGGAATCGAGCGACATGATGCAGTCGCTCGTGGTCGACGCGTTGCAGTGCGGCGCGTTCCCGCACTGGGTCGACGGCAGCGACGACTCGACGCCGATGGCGGGCGACAACGCGTTGAACGTGATTGCCGGCGCGTACAAGTTCGGCGCGACCGATTTCGACCTGGTGTCGGCCGCACGCCTGACGAAGCAGTCGGTGTTCGATCCGTCCAGCGCGTGTAACGACCGCACGAGCGCAGCGGGGCTCGCCAATTTCCTGACGGCCCACTACCTGTCGCAGAGCGACGACGGCCACTCGTCTTCGGCGACCATCGAGCGCGTGCTGAGCGACCGTTCCGCGGCCGCGTTCCTGCAGGCGCTGCCCGCCAGCGTGCTGAACGCACCGTCGGTCGGCGTGACGCCCGACAACATCGGCATGCTGTACACGCGGGCGGGGTGGTGGCGCAACATCTTCGACTACACGAACAAGGTGATCGCCGCGCGCAACGCGCCGCCGGCCGGCTCGGCGCCCGGCACGCTGGGCACGCTCGTGCAGGGTTCGTTCCACGAGTCGACGGAACCGAACTACTTCTGGACCTTCGCGCAGGACTGGAGCGCGCTGATCGACGCGATCGGCGGGAAGCAGGCAGCCGTCGCGCGGCTGAACACGCTGTTTGCGATCACGACACCGTTCTCGACCGTGCCGAGCTCCGGCGACCTGAACGGCGGCGAATCGTCGAACAACCTGTACATCGGCAACGAACCGTCGTTCCAGTCGCCGTGGGGGTACAACTGGGCCGGGCAGCCGAGCGGCGCACAGTACGTTCTCCCGATCATCATGTCGAAAACGTTCACGACCGGCCGCGACGGGCTGCCGGGCAACGACGACATGGGCGCGACGTCGAGCTGGTACGTGTGGGCGGCACTCGGCATGTTCCCGGTGATTCCGTCGGAAGCGGGGCTCGCGCTGTCCACGCCGCAGTTCAGCGGGATCACCGTCTGGTTCGGCAACGGCAAGACGCTGCGGCTCGAAAGCGACAAGCAGGTGGCGATGGACAGTGCAGGGCGCCCGTCGTTTGCGTATATCCAGTCGCTGAAGGTCAACGGCGTGGACTACGCGGGCTCATGGCTGCCGCTGGGCAAGATCGCCAATGGCGGCACGATGAACTACACGCTGTCGGCTGCGCCGACGCAATGGGCGGCCGCCGACAACCTGACGCCGCCGTCCGGGCCGAATGCGGACTACACGCAGATGACGGCCGGCGGCTCGTCAGTCGCGATGCGGATGCGCCAGGCCGGCGCGCGATAAACGCAAGCGGGCGCGCGCAGGGTCGACCCTGCGCGCGCGTCGACACGACGCAATCCGGGAGGACGACAGCATGAAATCGAAAGCGCGCCGGAAATTCCTGTCCTACAGCGCGGCATTCGTCGGCACGGGCTGGCTCGCCGGCTGCAATGGCGATATCGATTCCGCATCGGGCGCCGCCGGCACGCCGGGCGCCGACGGCCCGGCGACGGCCACGCCCACCGTGCCGGGGGTGCCGAACGATCCGGAGCGCAGCCTGCTGGCCGCGCAGGAACTCAGCGCGAACTGGACGTTCGCGTCGGCGAGCAGCCTGCCGGGCGCCGGCGGTGCGCAACTGTCGGGCACGGCCGGCGTGACGGGCATGATGCCGGCGACCGTGCCCGGCACCGTGCTGAACAGCATGATCGTCAACGGCAAGTATCCCGATCCGTTCTACGGCCGCATCGTCACGGATACGATTCCCGATACGCTGAAGGACACCGACTACTGGTACCGGACGACCTTCGCGGCGCCGGCACGGCAGCCGGGGCAGCGGCTGTGGCTGCGCTTCGGCGGCGTCAACTACTGCGCCGAAGTCTGGCTGAACGGCACGCTCGTCGGCCGGCTGGAAGGCGCGTTCAAGCAGGGTGCGTTCGATATCTCGAGGCTGGTGCCGCAAGCGGGCGGCGCGGCCAGTCTCGCGGTGCGCGTCGTCAAGCTGGATTTCTCCGAAGGCCCGCTGCTGCCGAGCTACACGAGCGGCGTCACGCGCGGCGGGCGCAACGGCGGCCCGACCGGCGTCACGCTGAAGAACGGGCCGACCTTCTTCTGCTCGGCGGGCTGGGACTGGCTGCCGACGATCCCCGATCGCGAGCTCGGCATCTGGCAGCCGGTCGCGTGGTTCACGACCGGCGCGGTGCGCATCGCGGCGATCAACGTCGCGCACACGCTGTCCACCGACCTGTCGCGCGCCGAGTTGCGGCTCGATCTCGAACTGGACAACGGCTCCGGCGCGGATCTCGTCGCGACCGTCGTCGGCACCATCGGCAACGGTGCGCCGTTCCGCCACGACATCGCGATTCCCGCCTCACGTACGACGACGAAGGTGTCGCTCACGTCGTCGGATATCGCGGCGCTGTCGATCAGGCAGCCGCGCCTGTGGTGGCCGAACGGGTATGGCGAGCCGAATCTCTACGCGGTGACGGTCGGTGTCGAGGTGGCGCGCAGGCGCTCGGACGAGCGCACGCTGAACGTCGGCCTGCGTCGCATCGAATACGTGCGCGACATCGGCATGGGCAAGCAGTTGAGCATCACGGTCAACGGCCTGCCGATCCTCGTGATGGGCGGCAACTGGGGGCTCGACGAAGCGCTCAAGCGCATTCCGCGCGAACGGCTGTTCAACCAGGTGCGGCTCCATCGCGACGCGAACCTCAACCTGATCCGCAACTGGAACGGGCAGAGCACGAGCGACGATTTCTTCGACGCATGCGACCGCTACGGGATCCTCGTCTGGCAGGATTTCTTCTTTTCGACCGAAGGCGACGGGTCGGGCCCGGCCAACGTGCCGCGCGATCTCGACAACCTCCGCGACGTGATCGCACGCAACCGTCATCGTCCGTCCATCCTGCTCTGGTGTGGCGGCAACGAAGGCTCGCCGCCGCCGGCCCTCGTCAAGGGGCTCGACGCGCTCGTCGCCGAACTGGACCCGCAACGCCTGTGCCTCACGAGTTCGGCCGGCGATACGGGCGCCGGCGCGGTGAACGGCTATTCGTCCGGCGGCCCGTACAACTGGGCCTCGCCGCAGGCCGCGTTCAGCCGTGGCTACGGCACGACGTCGATCGCGTTTCACAACGAAGTCGGCTCGCATTCGATCCCCACGCTCGAATGCGTCGAAGCGATGCTGCCGCCCGGCTCGTACGAATGCCCGGACGACTTCTGGGCCGACCGCGACATGAACGGCAACGGCGCGTACTACCCGGCCGTCGGCAAGCAGGGCGGCGCCGGCTACATTGCGATGACGGCGCAGCGCTACGGCGCGATCCGGAATCTCGCGGATTTCGTGCGCAAGGCGCAGATGATGAACTACGAGTGCATCCGCTCGATCTACGAGGCGAACGCGGCCGTGATGATCGGCCCGGTGGCCGGAAAGATCACGTCGCCGGCCACCGGCGTGATCATGTGGATGACGAACCCCGCGCAACCGAGCTTCGTGTGGCAGATGTACAGCCACGATCTCGAGGAGCATGCATCGTTCTTCGCGGTGCAGCACGGGTGCCGTCGCGTCAATGCGATTCTCGATGCGGGCACGGCCGACGTGACGATCGCGAATCACACGGCAGCGGCCGTCACCGGCCGCGTCGAGATGCGCGTGTACAACCTCGACGGCTCGCTGAACAGCCGGGCCAGCGCGGATGTCGGCGGCGTGGCGAAGGCGTCGTATCGCGTGGTGGCGAACCTCGCGTCGGCGCTGGCTGCCGCGAAATCCGTCGTGTGCATCGTGTCGCTCGTGCTGACCGATTCGGGCGGCAATACGCTTGCGGAGAACGTGTACTGGCGGCAGCGCGACGGAGGCGACAACGCGTACACGTCGCTCGATACGATGCCGGGCGCGGCGGTTTCCATCCGCGCGGCATCGGCCGAGGCCGACGACACGACGACGCGCATCACGGTCGACGTCGCGAACATCGGTGCGACAGTCGCGCTGATGACACACCTGCAGGTGTTCGATCCGTCGACCGGCGCGCGCGTGCTGCCCGCGTTCTACAGCGACAACTACCTGAACCTGGTGCCGGGCGCGAAGCGGCAGATCACGATCGACCTGCCGCATGCGAGCGGTGCGCCGGTATCGCGCGTCGCGTTGCGCGTGGACGGGTGGCGGCTCGATCGGCCGAACTGCAGGCTCGGGCTCGGCGGCGTGCCGGTCGTGTTCAACGAGCGCGCGCTGGCGGTCGATCCGGCGGTGCCGACATTCGGGGCATGCTGACGGTGGCGTGCACGCGATGCCGCGCAAGCGGTAGCGAGCCGTTGACGCGCCGGGCGAATGCGCGCGGCGGTCGTTACGTGCCCGATGGCCGGCAAGCCGTTACGGCTTGAGAAACCGGTCGAGCCAGCGTGGTGTCGCGGCGCGATCGAAGACGACGTGCAGCTCGGGACTGAACGCGCCATATTCGAGCCCGTGGCGTTGGGCAAGCAGCGTCAGGGAACGGGCGGTGTGAAACGAGATGTGCCCGTTGCGCGGCACGCAGTACCACCATTGCTCGATGCCGCGCGAGAGGATGTCCGGAGTGATCAGCGACGTCTGGAACAGCAGCGCGCCGTCGGGTTTCCGGTAACGCATGATCTGGTCGAAGAGGTCGAACGGCGCCGGATGATGCTCGAACACTTCGAACGACAGGATCGTGTCGAACGTGCCTTCGGGCGGAACCGGATGCGAGAACGGATCGTACGACGTCACGTTCGTGAAGCCGCGCGACGCCAGTTTCCGTTCCAGCAAGCCGAGCCCCGAGCCGAAATCGAGCACCCGGCCTTCCCGCATTTCCGGAAAGCTGGTGCAGATCAGGTCGGCATGCTGTTGCGGACGGATCTCGAGATACTCGGGGTCGTGGCGCGCATAGTCGGCGTTGTAGACGTGCTGCGCAAAATCGTCGTGGGTCCAGCTGTCGAACAGGGGTGCCCACGTGAAGCCGCATTGCTCGCAAGCGTGGTAATACACGGGCACCCCTGCATACGGGTCGACTTTTTTCCCGGCAATGAAGTCGGCGCCGCAGCGCGAGAAATCGACCAGGCCGCAGATGGGCGCGCGGGCCGAACACACTTTGCAGGTGAGGGCCGCCGGGTGGCGGCTCGGACCGTGATTCAAGTTCCGTACTCCTGTTAGCCGGCGAGGCGTGCGCGTGACAGAGGGTGCGGGAGAGGCTATCACAGTCGCGTCGGCCGTCGCGACCGGGAACGGCCGCGTTGCCCTGCGCGCTTACGGACGCAGCAGATCGAACCCGCCGAATACGACGACACCGCTCAACACGATCATTGCGACGGAGTGCTGGCCGAAATAGAGAATCGCGGCGGCAAGCCACGTCGTGATGCAGAAGGCGCCGATGCGGGCCATCGTGTGTTCCTCGAATGCGTGATGAAGTGAGCGCGCGCCGCCCGGCGTTCGCCGGTTGAAGCGGCGAGCGGGGCACGCAGGCGAACGGAAATGGCGACCCGCGCAGCCGCGACCGCGACGTCGGCACGTGTTGCGTGCCGCGCCCGGCAGGGCGGGAGTCGACACCGGCGGCGTTGCACGCTCGCGCCCGGAGGCGGTGGGCGCGCGAATCCCGCCGGCGAAGCCGCAATTTTATCAGCGCTGCGATGCCGCCAATCTGGCCCTTTCGCGACTAAAACCGGCGAACTTCCGCCAAATCAGTCCGGCCCCGATATTCAAGTTTCGTGTGACGAATGCCGTAAACGAGTTGGAAGTCAATTCCGCCCCAGTCACGATTCGCTTACCGATATACGGACCGACACGATGCAGATCGATTTCTCCACGACTACGCGCGCCCCGCTGGCGGACGCCAGCCCGAGCGCGAACGCTGCGTCGGCCGCGCCCGCCGCAACGTCATCGACCGATGGCGCGACGAATGCCACCGGCACGCAGGGTTCGACCAACGGCTCCGGCGCCACCGGCGAAACGCTCGGCGCATCGGGCGGCTCGTCGGACAGCCCGGCGGTCGCGCAACTGAAAGCGTTGATCGACCGGCTGCAGAAGCAGCTGGCCACGATCGAGCGCCAGATGGCGAGCGCGGCGCAGCGCGCGAAGGACGACCCGGCCGCGACGATCGAGCAGCAGTCGCTGAGCGCGGAAGCCGGCGCGATCTCGGGGGCGCTTTCGACCGCGATCTCGCAACTCGCGGCGGCGATCGAGAAGACGGGCGGCTCGACGGCGGGCGGGCTGGTGTCGACGCAGGCCTGACCGGTTGCGGCCGCATCGGCCGCACGCATTACAATCGCAAGCGCGTCTCCCTCGACAGGACGGCAGAACGATGAATGCGGAACTCGACGACGACGACCTCGTCCGCTTCGACGCGCAAGGCGGCACGCCGCTGCCCGCGGCCGATGAGCAAGGTTGGCTGGAACACGACGGCGCGCGCATCTGGCACGCGTCGTTCGGCCAGGGCCCGCCGGTCGTGCTGCTGCACGGCGGCCTCGGCCACAGCGGCAACTGGGGCAAGCAGGTGCCGGCGCTGCTCGCGGCCGGCTACCGCGCGATCGTGATCGACAGCCGCGGCCACGGCCGCAGCACGCGCGACGACCAACCCTATTCCTACGAACGCATGGCGTCGGACGTGCTCGCGGTGCTCGACGCGCTGCACGTCGACCGTGCGCGCTTCATCGGCTGGAGCGACGGCGCGTGCATCGCGCTCGTGCTGGCCGATCGCGCGCCGGATCGTGCGGCCGGCGTGTTCTTCTTCGCGTGCAACATGGACCCGAGCGGAACGAAGGAGATGGTGCCGGGCCCGCTGCTCGACCGCTGCTTCGCGCGGCATCGCAAGGACTACGCGGCGCTTTCCGCGACACCGGACCAGTTCGATGCATTCGTCGCGGCCGTCAGCAAAATGATGCGCACGCAACCGGATTACCGCGCGCAGGATCTCGCGGCAATCGCCGTGCCGGTCGCGATCGTGCTGGGCGAGCACGACGAATTCATCCGGGCCGAGCATGCGGCGTACCTGGCGCGGACGATCCCGGGCGCGACGTTGACGATCCTGCCCGGCGTGAGCCATTTCGCGCCGCTGCAGCGGCCCGCGCGGTTCAACGCGGCGCTGCTGGCGTTCCTCGAGCGGGTGCCGGGCTGACGCGCTCAAACCGTCGGGTTTCGGCGCCGAGGGTCGCGAGCGCCGTGACGCGTATGCTGACCCGCTGGTAAGGCAAATTCCCGGACGTGTCGCGCTCGTCGAAGGGCGCGTGACGGTGCTACCCGATGTTCCGCGCAAACTGTCGAGCGTGCCGCGATGGCGGCAGCGGTCGCCACTGCTTCGCCTGCCTCATAAGTTTTTCTTTAGGCTCGCTCAACATAACGTCGATTGTTGACGGACAGCTTACAGCGGATAGTCCTGCTTCGGCAGGCCGGCCGCTGCGATTTCCGCAGGGCGCGGCCGGATCTGTTGTCCACGCAACCATCAGAAATCGAAGGAACCGCAACCATGCGATTCAACGCGACACGCTTCGCCGCGACCCTGTTCGTCGCCGTGTGCGCCACTGCCACGGCCGGCCGCGCGGCCGCCGTCACCCAGGACGACCTTCACGACACCGTGACCCGCCACATCGCGCCGCTGATGAAGCAGTACGCGATTCCCGGCATGGCCATCGGCATCGTCGCCGACGGCAAGCCCTACGTGTTCGACTACGGCGTGATGTCGACGCAAACCGGCAAGCCCGTCACCGGCGACACGCTGTTCGAAATCGGCTCCGTCAGCAAGACGCTGACCGCGACGCTGGCGGCCGACGCGCAGGAGGGCGGCGAACTGTCGCTTGCCGACCCGGCCGGCAAGTACCTGCCCGCGCTGCAGGGCAAGCCGTTCGGCGTCGTGACGCTGCTCAATCTCGGCACGCATACGCCCGGGGGCATGCCGCTGCAGGTGCCGGACAACATCCGCAACGACGCGGACCTGATCCGCTATCTCGACGCGTGGCGGCCCGCCTATGCGCCGGGCACGTATCGCACGTATTCGAACGTCGCGATCGGGATGCTCGGGTGGCTCACCGCGAAGGCGATGCACAAGGATTTCGCGGCGCTGATGGAGCAGCGGCTCTTTCCCGCGCTCGGGATGACGCACACGTACATCAACGTGCCCGACGCGCGGCAGGCCGACTATGCACAGGGCTATACGCAGGACGGCAAGCCGATCCGGATGACGGGCGGCATGCTGTGGCAGCCGGCGTACGGCGTGCGGACCACGGCGGCGGATCTGCTGCGCTTCGTGCAGGCGAACATGGGGCTGATCGACACCGCGCCGCGCCTGCAGCGCGCGCTCGAACGCACGCACACCGGCTATTTCCGCGCAGGGCCGCTGACGCAGGACCTGATCTGGGAGCAGTATCCGTATCCGGTCGCGCTGCCGACGCTGCTCGAGGGCAACTCGATGAAGATGCTGCGCGACGGGGTGCAGGCCACCGCGATCAAGCCGCCGCTCGCGCCGAGCGCGGATACGTGGATCAACAAGACGGGCTCGACCAACGGCTTCAGTACCTATGTGGCGTTCGTTCCCTCGAAGCGGATCGCGATCGTGATGCTCGCGAACCGCAGCTATCCGAACGAGGACCGCGTGAAGGCCGCGTACGGGATCCTCGAGGCGCTCGACGGCCGGCGGTAACGTTTACGCCGGCGGGCCGGTCGTTCCACCTGGCCGGCTCCCCCCAAAAAAGCTGATACCTGTATCGGCGCGCTTCTGCAAAACGAAATACGCGCATCGCATCCCCTGAGCAGAATCCGGGCAGATCTCCGGGCGTGTCCGGATAGTCCAGTCAGGGGGAAACATGCGGAAGACCACTCTCGCGCAACTGCTGTGCGGGCTGACCTTGGTCGGCGCGCTCGGCGCGTGCGGCGGCAACATGGATGGCACGGGCGGTGCGGCCGGGCCGTCGGCGAATGCGGCCGGCGGCTCCGGCGGCACCGATAACGGCAAGGGCAACGGCGGCAACCCGCCGGGCCAGCAGGTCGCGAACCGCGCGCTCGTGATCGAGCTCGACGGCGTCACGTATGCGGCGCTCGCGGCCGGCATTGCGGGCGGCACGCTGCCGAATCTCGCGAAGCTGCACGTCGCGCCCGCGTACAGCGGCGGCGTCAACGGCCTGCTGTCGCAGCAGCCGAACCTCGACACGCCGAGCTGGGCCACGCTGCTCACCGGCGCGTGGGGCAATCGTCACCAGGTGCTGTCCGACGCACCGAACCAGGCGTTGCAGGCGCCGACCGCCTTCGACACGCTGAAGACCGCGAACGCGGGCCTGCTCGGCGCGGCCGTCGGGTCGCCGGCGCTCGCGTCGCTGCTGACGGCCGGGCGCAACGCGGGCAGCCTCGACACGCTCGCGAACTGCGCGGCGGTCGACAGCTGCGTCACGCAGCAAGGCGCCACGATGATCCAGCAGGGCTACTCGCTGGTCGTCGCGCAGTACCACTCGGCGCAGGACGCGGCGCTGAACTACGGCCTCGGCGCATCGGCGTATGCGAACACGCTTCAGCAGCTCGACGCGGCCGTCGGCGCGCTCGTCGCCGAAACCGCGAAGCGCAACAAGGAGAACTGGCTGGTCGTCGTCACCGGCGGCCACGGCCTGAACGCGGCGGGCGGCAGCGACGGGCTGCCGCTCTTGCCCGAATCGACGACCTTCGTCGCGATGAACCAGGCCGACAACGGGCGGCTGGGCAGCGCCGCGCAGCCGGCATCGCTGGCCGACCTGCACACGCGCGCCAGCATCGCGGACGTCGCGCCGACCGTGCTCGCGCAACTCGGCGCGCTGCCGGCTCCGTCCGCGTATGAAATGGACGGCGGCGAACTGATCGGTGCGCAGCCGGTGTCCCAACTCGCCGGCGCGGCCAGCGCCGACGGCCACAGCGTCGTGCTGACGTGGGCCGCGCCCGCGAGCGGCGCGATCGCGGTGTACCGCGCGGGCCAGCAGATCGCGACGCTGCCGGCCGGCACGACGACCTACACCGACAGCAATCTCGGCCTGACCGCGGCCGGCACCTACAGCTTCGACTACGTGGTGACGGCGGGCGCCGCGCCGCTCGGCAGCATCGCGCGGATCGCGTACGTGCCGCCGCCGCCCCCGCCGCCGCCGCTCGCGACGACCCTGAAGAACGGCCTCGCGTCGTACTACCCGTTCGGCGCGCTGCCGGCCGTCGATGCGTTGAACGCGAGCACGATGGGCTCGTTCTCGGCCGCCGCGAACGGCGGCTCGCTGACCGCCGATCCGTTCGGCGGGCAGGCGCTGCAGGTGACGACGCAGACCGTCGACACGAACGGCTACGACGGCTACAAGCTGGTGCAGAACGCCGACATTGCGACGCAGGCGCAGTTCACCATCGGCATGTGGCTGAAGACGCCGTGTACCGACGTGGTCGGCTTCGGCACGCCGGTGTTCGCGAACAAGAACTGGCAGAGCGGCAAGAACGCGGGCATTGCGATCGGGCTGTTCCCGCAGGCGTCGGGCGCGCCGTCGGGCACGTGCAACATCCAGTACAACGCGGGCGACGGCACCAACCGCAACGACCTGAAGACGATGAGCGTGAGCGCGAACCAATGGGTGTACGCGGCGTTCGTGATCGACACCGTCGGCAAGACGATGACGGCCTACACGTTCGACCCGGTGCTCGGCGAGCAGAAGCAGAGCACGCCGCTGACGGTGTCGGCGGCCGCGCTGCCGGGCCTCGGCACGAAGACCTTCGGCGTGAACGAGGACGGCACGGGCCAGTACCACATGCTCGCGTGCGGCTATCCGGCCAGCCATTACAGCGGCGGCTACACGGTCAACGCGTGCACGACGGTGAAGCCGAACGTCGAGAGCTTCTCCGACGTCGCGATGTGGAACCGCGTCGTGACTGAAACCGAACTGCAGTCGGTCGCGGGCTCGGGCAAGCCGCTGTCGACGATCCTTCACTGACGGAGTGCCGACATGAACCTCACTGACCTGCGCCGCGTGCGCGTCGCGCTCGCCGCCTGCGTGCTGAGCGCGCTGGTTGCCGGATGCGGCGGCGACGATTCGGGCGGCACGGCCGCCAGCGCCGCGAAGGCGAATGCCGCGCCGGCCGGCGCCGGCGGCGCGAGCGCGCCGGTGCCGATCGTCGCGCTGCCGGGCGCCGGCCCGTGCGCCGCGTCGGGCACGGCCGCGCTGCCGTCGCCGTTGCTGAACTCGCAGCTGCGCTGCGCGCCGTGACGCGCGCGCCTTTCCGGAACGACCTTCCTTCCCGATCATGACTTCCATCGACCGCCGCTCGTTTCTCCGTGCCGCCGCTGCCGGCACGGCCTTCTCGATGTTCCCGCCGGCGATCCGGCGTGCGCTCGCGATTCCCGCCAACAACCAGACGGGCACGATCAACGACGTCCAGCACGTCGTGATCTTCATGCAGGAAAACCGCTCGTTCGACCATTACTTCGGCACGATGCCCGGCGTGCGCGGCTTCGGCGATCGGCTGACGATCCCGCAGCCGGGCGGCACGCCCGTGTGGCAGCAGAACGACGGCAAGCGTCCGGTGCTGCCGTTCTACCTCGACAGCACGAAGGGCAATGCGCTGCTCGTCGGCGGCGCGCACTCGTGGACCGATTCGCATTCGGCGTGGGACAACGGCCGGATGACCGCATGGCCCGCGTCGAAGGGCGATGCGTCGATGGGCTACCTGCGCCAGTCCGACCTGCCGTTTCACTTCGCGCTCGCGAATGCGTTTACCGTCTGCGACGCGTACCACTGCTCGCTGCACGGCGGCACGAACTCGAACCGGATCTTCCTGTGGACCGGCACGAACGGCCCGACCGGCTCGAACACGGCCGTCGTGAACAACGACGGCTGGGACGGCCTGGGTTCGTCGAAGACGGGCCTCACGTGGACGACCTACCCGGAGCGCCTGCAGGCGTCGGGCGTGAGCTGGAAGGTCTACCAGAACATGCCGGACAACTACACCGACAACCCGCTCGCGGGCTTCGCGACGTTCCGCAAGGTCAACGAAACCGTGCCGGGCTCGCCGAACGCGCCGTACACGCCTGCGATGGAGGCGCTGTCGCCGCTGTACAAGGGGATCGGCAACACGATGCCCGATGGCGGCTTCCTGCAGTCGCTCGCCGACGACATCGCGGCGAACCGGATGCCGCAGGTGAGCTGGATCGTGTCGCCGACCGCGTACTGCGAGCACCCGGGCGCGTCGACGCCGGGGCAGGGCGCGTACTACCTGCAGCGCCTGCTCGACACGCTGACTGCGAATCCGGACGTGTGGAGCAAGACCGTGCTGTTCGTGAACTACGACGAGAACGACGGCTTCTTCGATCACATGCCGCCGCCGAACCCGCCGTCGCGCAACACGGACGGCACGTATGCGGGCAAGTCGACCGTGACCACGCAGTACGAGTACTTCACGCTGCCGAACCCGCCCGGCGATTCGTCGCCGCTCGCGCCGGACGGCCGCCCGTACGGGCCCGGCCCGCGCGTGCCGATGTTCGTCGTGTCGCCGTGGAGCACGGGCGGCTGGGTCAACTCGGAAGTGTTCGACCATACGTCGGTGCTGCGCTTTCTGGAGCAGCGCTTCGGCGTGCAGGAGCCGAACATCAGCCCGTGGCGCCGCGCGGTGTGCGGCGACATGACGTCGGCGTTCAATTTCAGGAACCCGAACGGCAACCCGACGACGTCGCTGCCGGCGCCGACCAAGGCCGCGGCCGATGCGCAGCACGTGCAGCAGGCGCTGATGGGCGCGGTGCCCGTGCCGCCGGTCGCGTCGCAGCAGATGCCGGTGCAGCCGCAGGGCACGCGGCCCTCACGTGCGTTGCCATACGAGCTGCATACGAGCGCGAGCGCCGATGTATCGGGCGGGCTGCTGTGGCTCACCTTCAGCAACACGGGTACGGTCGGCGCGGTGTTCCATGTGTACGACAAGCTGCATCTCGATCGCGCGCCGCGCCGCTATACGGTCGAAGCGGGCAAGCAGCTGTCGGATTCGTGGCGCGCGGTGGCCGACGATGCCGGCAACTACGACCTGTGGGTGCTCGGGCCGAACGGCTTCCTGCGCGAATTCCAGGGCAACGTCGCGCAGGCCGCGAGTGGCCCCGTGCCGGAAATCCGCGTGTGCTACGACCCGGCGAACGATGCCGTGTACCTGACGATCATGAACGTCGGCAACGCGGCGAGCCAGGTCACGGTCACGTCGAACGCGTACCGCACCGACGGCCCGTGGAGCTACGCGGTGCCGGCCGGGATGCAGGTCGAGCCGTACTGGACGCTCGCCGCGTCGAACGGCTGGTACGACTTCACGCTGGCGGCCGAGAACGGCCTCGTGCGCCGCTTCGCGGGCCGCGTCGAGACCGGCAAGGACAGCATCAGCGATCCGGCGATGGGCGTGTCCAGCTGACGGACGCCGGCCGTGCGGCCGGCGTCGCATCACCGGGTGCCGCCGGCGCGCCGACCCGCGCCGGCGGCTTTTGTGCGCGGCTTCGCGTGGGCGAGGCCGCGCGTTTTTCATTCCTTCCTGTTCACACGACGCTTCATTCGATGACGCAACTCGCGCTTTTCGATCTCGACCTCACCCTCATTCCGTTCGACAGCGACCAGGCCTGGGGCCGTTTCATGGTCGAGCACGGCCTCGTCGACGCGGCCGAATTCGACCGCATCGACGCGGCATTTTCAGCCGGCTATGCGGCCGGCACGCTCGACATCCATGCGCACCTGTGCGACATGCTCGCGCCGCTCGCACGATACTCGCGCGAACGGCTCGCGCACTGGCACGCGTGCTTCATGGCCGACGTCGTGCGGCCCGCGATTTCGCCGGCCGCGCTCGAGCTCGTGCGCCATCATCGCGCGCGCGGCGACCTGTGCTGCGTCGTCACCGCGACGAACGCTTTCATCACGCGGCCGATCGCGCGCGCGTTCGGCATCGACGCGCTGATCGCCTGCGAGCTGGAGACCGTCGACGGACGGCCCGAGTCGCGCTATACGGGCCGCCCGGCCGGCGTGCCGAGCTATCGCGAAGGGAAGATCGTGCGCACCGACGCATGGCTCGCGTCGCTCGGCCTCGCGTGGACGGATTTCGAACGCAGCTGGTTCTACAGCGATTCGCACAACGACGTGCCGTTGCTCGAGAAGGTGACCGATGCGGTCGCGACCAATCCGGATGAACGCTTGCGCACGGTGGCGATGCAGCGAGGCTGGCAGATCGTCGACCTGTTCGAAACGGCGTGAACGTGCGCGTCGTTATGCGCGCGCCGGCGTGCGTTCGTCGCGGCGTTCGACGTTGGCCATGAACGCGGTAATCAGCCGCGTACCGGCGCGCGCGTCGAGGTAATACAGGTATTCGTGCATCGGCGGCAGATCGTCGGCGAGCGCGATCGCGCGCAGCTCCGGATGCGCGCCGACCTCGCCGCGCGGCATCAGCGTGCAGCCCATGTCGTGCCGCACGGCTTCGCGGATCGCTTCGCGGCTGCCGAGCTCGATCGCGTTCGCGGGCACGTCGATGCCCGCGTGCTTCAGCACGTGCTCCATCAGCGCACGTGTGCGCGAGCCGGCCTCGCGCAGCAGCAGCGTCTCGCGGGCCAGCGTCGCGAGCGCGATCGAGTCACGCGCGGCGAGCGGATGCGAGCGGTGCACGACCAGCACCAGTGGATCGTTCGCGATCGTATGCCGGACGAAACGCGGATCGTCGTCGCGCTGCGACGACACGGCGACGTCGACACGAAAATCGACGAGCGCATCGAGCACCTGTTGCGAGTTGCCGATCTCGATGCTGATCTTCACGGCCGGATACTGGCGGCGGAATGCGGCGATCGCCGGCAGGATGTAGAACGGGCCGGTCGTGCCGACCCGCAGGTTGCCCGTGTGCAGTTCGCGCTCGTTGCGCAGCGCGAAATCGATGTCGTTCTCCATCTGCAGCATCTGGCCGATCATCGGCATCAGCGCTGCGCCGGCGTCGCTGAGATCGAGACGGTTGCCGCGGCGATGGAACAGCTCGACGCCGTAGTGGCGTTCGAGCTGCTGGATGCGCGACGTGATCGTCGGCTGGCTCACGTCGAGGCGCTTCGCGGCCGCGGTCACGCTCCCTTGACGGGCGGTTTCGTAGAAGGCGGCGAGAAGCAGGGCAAGCATGGCGACACACGGGACGAGACGAGCGGAACTTACCGGCCGCGTGTGTCAATGCCGTGTCATCGGCGTGGATGTGCGTGGCAAATTGGGGCGCGATGTTGCATCAGTCGCGCCCGTTCGCCGCTCATTCGGGCGGCTGCTCGTCGTATGCGACGAAGATCTTCCGCGTGCGTTCGACGACTTCCCACGTGCCGCGAAAGCCCGGTGGAATCACGAAACGATGGCCGGTGCGCAGGGTCTTCCGGTTTCCTTCGAGGTCGGTGATCACCGACGTGCCTTCGAGGATCTCGCAGTATTCCGCTTCGGTGTACGCGACGTGCCAGCAGCCGGGCGTGCTTTCCCAGATGCCGGTCGAGAAACGGCCGCACGGGCTCGCGAAGCCGGGCGTGAGCGTTTGCAGCGGGTCGCCGGCAATCAGTTTCTCGGGAGAAACGCGGTACTGCGTCGGCTCGCCGCTCGGGGCAAACGCGTCGGTGATGGAGGAAACGTCGATCATGATGGGCATGCTTCGTCGGGTTGGATGGAGTGGGGCGCCTGTGGCGCGCCCGTGCGAGGCGATCGCGATGGGTGGCCTCGCGTCCGACATCATCGCAGATCGGCGGGGCGGCGCGGGCAGTGGCCGGATGTGGAGCCGGGGAATCCCGACTCGAAGCAGCGCCGCATGATCGCGCCGCCGCGACGAACGCTTATGATGAGCGGTCAATGCGGTCACGCAAACGCGACTGACGAGGAGATTCGATTGAGCATCGCATGGGACGGCATCACGGGCGCCGACATGCTCGGCGACGCGCAGGTCGCGACCCGGCACGCACTCGCCGACGCGGCAAGGAACCGCGACTGGGCGACGATGCTCGACCTCGTGGCGAAGGAGCCCGCGCTCGTCAACGCGACGCGGCTCGGCGGTACGTCGCTTTATGCGCCGCTGCATCAGGCGGCTTACGGCGGCGCGCCGAAAGTGGTCGTCGCCGAGCTGTTGCAGCTCGGCGCATGGCGGATGCTGCGCGATGCGCAACGCGAGCGCGCGGTCGATATCGCCGCGCGGCGCGGGCATCGGCATCTGGTCGATGTGCTGACGCCGCAGCCGCGACGCTTCGTGCCCGACGCTACGCTGCTCGCCATTCAGCGCCATTTCCACGAGATGATTCTCGGCCGCATCGCACACCTGCGTGTCGACGCGCTGCGCCTGCCCGAACTCGAACCGCTGCTCGAACTCGACGCGCAGGCCGAACGCATGTGGTTCGCGGTGCCGGGCATGTACGGTGGATTCGACTATGCGCTGCGCACGGACGGCGATGCGGCCATGCTCGTGTCCGCGAGCTGGAGCCGGGTGGTCGGCGGCTCGGGGCAGCGGCACGAGATCACCGCGAACGGCTGCACGCTGGTCGAAGAGGGGTTTGTCTGACGCGCTCGCCGCGCATGGCAGCGAGCGCGTCGTCCGTCAAACGACGGCCGTATCGGCTGCGGTCACAGCAGTCGTAGCGGCCGCCTCGCGTGCCGTCGAGCCGGTCGATGCCGCTGCGCCCGCCAGCCGCCGATAACGCGCGAGCGCCCACAGCGGGAAGTACGCGGTATAGCCGTGATACTTCAGGTAGAAGATGCGCGGGAAGCCGGGTGCATTGTGCGAACGATGCCACCAGAAACCGTCCTCCTGCTGCACGGACTGCAGATACGCGATGCCGCGCTTCACCGAATCGGATTCGCAGTCGCCGAACGCCATCTGCGCGAGCAGCGCCCACGCGGTGAAGTTCGACGTGCTCTCGCCGCCATTGGTGCCGGCGAGCTTCGCGTCGATATAGCTGTCGTTCGTTTCGCCCCAGCCGCCATCCGCATGCTGTTTTGAACGCAGCCATTCGATCGCGCGTGCGATATACGGCTGCGACTTGTCCTCGCCGGCGAGCGCGAGGCCGGCCAGCACGCTCCACGTCCCGTAGATGTAGTTCGTGCCCCAGCGGCCCCACCAGCTGCCGTCGGGCTGCTGCGTGCGCTTCACGTACTCGATGCAGCGCGCGACCGACGTGCGTTCGTCCGCGCGTTTCGTCACGCCGAAGCACAGCAGCACGCGGCCCGACACGTCCTCGGTCGGCGGATCGAGCAGCGCGCCGTGATCGGCGAACGGGATCGCGTTCAGGTACATGCGGTCGCAGTCGGCGTCGAAGGCCGCGAAGCCGCCGTTGCGCGATTGCAGCCCGCGCATCCAGTCGAGCGCGCGCGCGACGCGCGGCGCATACGGGTTCGTGCCGTCCGCGTTGCAATGCGTGCGGCCGCGGCGATCGAGCATCGCGGTGACGACTGCCGTGTCGTCGATGTCGGGGTAGTACGGGTTCGCGTACTGAAACGCCCACCCGCCCGGCTGGACGTCGGCCGGCGCGTTCTCGATCCAGTCGCCGCGCAGGTCGTTCACCTGGCGTTCGGCCAGCCAGTCGTACGCACGCGCGATGCGTTCGTCGAGTGCGCGCCGCGCGTCGTCCGGCGCGCCGTCTTCCGGCACCGCCACGCCGCGCGCCTGCTCGAGCGCCATCGTGCTCCACGCGGTATCCCACACCGGCGACAGGCAGGGCTGGCAATACATGCTGCCGTCCTGCCGCGTGACCAGCAGCTTTTCCAGCGCGTTTTCGCAATCGCGCCGCAGCGGATGATCGTCCGGGTAGCCGAGCACCTGCATCATCTGGTAGCTGTAGACGATCGGCGGGAAGATCCCGCCGAGCCCGTCCTCGCCGTTCATGCGCTCCGCGCACCACGCCTCGGCGTGGCGGATCGCGCGCTGCCGCAGGCCCTTCGGCATCAGCGGCTCGACGTGACGCACCGTGCGGTCGAGCGCGAGGAACAGCTTGCGCATGCCGCGCGCGGGCGGGAAGTACTGACGTTCTTCTTCCGGCGGTGTGACGAACAGCTCGCGGATCGAGATGTTGCGCGGATTACGGGCGCGCGCCTTCAGCGAGCACAGCACGAGCAGCGGCACCATCGTCGTGCGCGCCCAGTACGCGACCTTGTACATCGAGATCGGCACCCACTTCGGGAACAGCACGAATTCGATCGGCATGAACGGCGCCGCGCGCCACGGCACCTGGCCGAACGTCGCGAGCAGGATGCGGGTGAACACGTTCGAGCGTGCCGCGCCGCCGAGCTTCAGGATCGCGTCGCGCGCGCGGACCATGTGCGGCGCATGTTCGCTGTCGCCGGCCGCCTTCAGCGCGAAGTACGCCTTCACGCTGCACGACACGTCCGGATCGCCGTCGACGTACAGCGACCAGCCGCCGTGCGTGTCGAGCCGCTGGTTCGCACGCAGGTAGCGCGCCATCCTCTCCTGGCGGAGGTCGTCGATCTTGTCCATGAAATGCATCATCAGGATGTATTCCGCGGTGATCGTCGCGTCGGATTCGAGTTCGAAACACCAGCTGCCGTCGGGCTGCTGGAGACGCACGAGGGCGTCGCGTCCACGGGCGATGGCGGTGTCGAGCGCGGACCAGGGGGAAGGGGCGGGTTTATTCATGCGGCGGATCATACCATCCAGCTGGAATGTTTATATCGAGACGCCCGGGTGCTACCATCCGCTCCATGAAAAAACACCTCGAACCCGCGCCGCACGATGTGCCCGCGCCTGCCGAACCGGCTGCGGAGGCCGGTGCGCGGGCGCCTGAAGCATCGGCGGCGCCGGCCGTCGTCACCGCCGGCGTGCGTCGCAAAAAAGCGCCGGATCAGGTGCGCGCGCAGTTGCTGGCGGCTGCATCGGAAATCGCGACACATCACGGCGTGGCCGCGTTGACGCTCGATGCGGTGGCCGAGCGCGCCGGCGTGACGAAAGGCGCGCTGCAGTATCACTTCGCGAACAAGCAGGGGCTGCTGGATGCGCTGTTCGGCCAGGCGACCGAGCGGTTCACCGCGCAGATGGCTGCGCGGGTGGCGGCGGATGCCGGCGGTGCAGGTGCGGCGGCGCGGGCCTACATGCACGCGGTGCTCGACGAGTCGCAGCCGGTCGCGAGTACCGATGTGCTGCGTGTGCTGGTCGCGTCGATGATGACCGACCAGGACACGCGCGAACGATGGTCGGTGCCGATGCGGGAATGGACGCGGCCCGACCCCGTGCCGCTCGAGCAGGCCGCGACGCTGATGATCTGCCGGCTCGCCGCCGACGGGCTATGGATTTCGCAGCTGCTCGACAGCGTCGAGATATCCGCCGAATTGCGCGCGGAGATTGGCCGGCAACTCGACGCCATGAGCCATGGCGCGTTTCCGAAGGGGCGTGACGGGGCTGCGTGAGCCCTGCATCGCGGCACCCGGCCGCGATGGCGCCGCGACCCGGCGCCGGCGGCACTCTTAGAACTGCGCCTGCAGCGTGACTTCCCTGGCGTCGCGCCAGACCGTCAGCGGCACCACCGTGCCCTTGGCGGTCGCATGCACGGCGTCGGCCAGGTCGGCCATCTGCTTGAGCGGGCGATCGCCGAACCGGATCAGCACATCGTAGTTCTTCAGGCCGGCCCGATCGGCGACGGTGCCGGGCAGCACACCGAGGATCTGCATCGCGCTGCTGGGGACCTTCATCCCCTCCTGTATCCCTTCGTCCAGATCGACAAAATGCACGCCGAAGCCCATCGGCCGGCCCTTCAGTTCCTCCGGCACCAGACGGCGGTCGTTCGGAATGCCGGCGAGAAAGCGCGACAGGTACGCGGCCGGAATCCGGATCCTGAAGCCCTTGTCGACCGCGTTGTAGTCCGAGAGGGTGAGCACGAGGTCGGTCCCGCTGATCTCGTAGGTCTTCAGGTAGAGGCGGTCCAGCATGATGAAGACGCCGCCGTTGACGGGCCAGGCCTTGGCGCCGTCGGCCGCCGTGTTCCAGTATGCGGTGTCGGCGTAGCCGCCACCGTTCAGCGTCGGAATCACGACCGGGATTTTCGGCTGCCGGTAGTGGGTGCCGTATTTCCCGTAATCGCGCACGGTATTGAAATTCCACTTCTGCGTCGTATGGAAGGCGACGGCCAGCCCCAGTACGGAATCGACGCCTTGCGGCGACTGGACGAGCGTCAATTGCGCGTCGACGATGCCCTGGTCAGCCGATAAGCCGGAATCGGTGACGGTCAGTGCGGGGGAATCGTAGCGGGTGTAATCCGGGAAACGCTCGGACAGCCACGTATAGACAGGCGGCGCGGCCTTTTCCTGCGCCTGTGCCGCTTGCGCGGCCAATAACGACGTCGCCAGCACGGCGGCAAATACAAAACCACGTTTCATCTCGGAATGCCCTCTTTTATCTGTTATCTGAATGGAGGTGGCGTGGAGCCGCCACGGAATTCCATCGTTGTTTTCCGGCAAGCGTATCAGTTTTAAGCCTGCAGGTTGAAGTATGCCGCTTCCAATCCGCTTGCTCATGATCGGGTAGTTGATTATTCTGATGCGCATGACCCATTCGCAAACCCGTTCGATTATTCGCGCCGCAATGTTGCCGGCGGGATAACGATCGACTGAATGGATATCGTCACAACCCGCCCGGAAGGCGGGTTTTTGCTTTCTGGGCATTCGATGGAGAGCCTGGAAATGCAGACAGGGAAGTCACTTCACGCGACGGCATCGAACGATGCCGTGTTGCTCCACATGGTATGCGGCAAGATCGCGTCCGGAAAATCGACGCTCGTCGCGCGGCTCGCGAGTGCCGGGCCGGTCGTTTCGATCAGCGAAGACGTGTGGCTCGCGCATCTCTATCCGGGCGAGATTCTGTCGATCGATGACTATGTCCGGTGTGCAACGCGCTTCCGGGATGTACTGGCCGATCACGCCCGCGCGTTGCTGCAGGCCGGCGTATCCGTGGTGCTCGACCTGCCGTTCAACACCGTCGCTGCGCGTGCATGGGGGCTTGCCGTAGCGCAGGCGGCCGATTGTGATCATCGACTGCATTACCTCGACGTCAGCGATGCGGTCTGCAAGGCACGGCTGCGCGCGCGCAATGCGCGCGGCGACCATCCGTTCCAGGCGTCGGACGCCGAGTTCGAACGGATCACGCGGTACTTCGTCGCGCCGGCAGCGACGGAAGGGTTGAACATCGTGGCTTATGACGAAGACGGCGCCGTCAGGCGGGGTTCGTAGAGGTGCGGTGGCGTGGAGGACATGGAATATCTGTCCGACACGCTCGATCTGCCGGTGTCGAACGAAGTTGGCTTGTGACGCGCCGCCGTCGCAGTCGCAGTCGTCCGGCACTTGCAATCGACGGTCTCGGCGTTCGCGTTGCGCGGTCGCTCGATGCCGGACACGCACGAGCCGCCGATTGCGTGACGTGATGGGCGCGGGATTGACTGCGCGTGCCCCGGCCGCATTCGCGTCGGGGCAAGACGGCGGGTTGCCGAAGCAGCCGTTCGGACATTCGCGATCGGTTGGGTTGCATCATCGGCGACAACAGATGTGCGGGAAAACGGCAACGATCTGAATGTGTCGAAGGAGGCGCTTCGTCTTTAGAATGGCCGTCGGGAACATCGGGCGTGGCAAGACGTCCTTACATCCGGCCGGCGGCGTACACCAACCGGCGAAAGTGCGGTTGCCGCCATCGTCGGCCAGCCTGCTTGATATTTTGGGAGACATCCGATGCAGCACCGTCCGAAAGCCGTTCCGACGCAGCAGGTTGCGAACGAGCGCGTGATCGTCACCGAATGGCGATTCGCGCCCGGTGCCGAGACCGGCTGGCATGTCCATCAGCACGACTATGTCGTCGTGCCGCAAACGGACGGACAGCTTCTTCTCGAAACCGCGCAAGGCAATCGCGAATCGCAGTTGCACGCCGGGTGCAGCTATGCGGGGCTGAAGGGCGTCGAGCACAACGTCGTCAATGCGTCCGGCCACGAAGTGGTGTTCGTGGAAGTGGAGATTCGTTGAGGCGCACGCTAAAAGGTGCGCGAATACCTTGCCGCGTCGAGCCGGACAGGCCGACTGCCGGGTCGCATCAGGGAGATGAATGATGAAAATGACCGACATCCCGTTTGGCACGACCGACTGGCGCACCGTGGAACCGACCGAGCACCGCGGAGAACATGGGATTGCGCGCTGGCGCACGCTGCAATTCGGCGATATCCGGGTGCGGCAGGTTGAATATTCGGCCGGCTACGCGGCCGATCACTGGTGCGTCAAAGGCCACATCCTGTATTGCCTCGAAGGCGAGTTGCTGACGGAGCTCGACGACGGGCGGCAGTTCACGCTTCGGCCGGGCATGAGCTACCAGGTGGCCGACCACGCGGAGGCGCATCGATCGTCCACCCGAGCGGGCGCGAAACTGTTCATCGTCGATTGAACCGGGGGCGTTCTGGCGGCCGGCCGTAGCCTGCCCTTTGCAGGCTGCAGAAGCGGGAGGACAATACCGGCGGAAATCGCTTCGGAGGCTCCCTGACATGGCCGGATTTCAGCCCGACGGATGGCACACCGTCACGCCCCGCATCGTCGTGCCGGATCCGGAAAACCTGATCGAATTCTTGCGATCCGTGTTTCACGCACAGGGCGCGTTCCGTCCCGGGTTGCCCGCGGAAATCCGGATCGGCGATTCCGTCGTGATGATCAGCGGCGAAGACGGCCTGCGCGATCCGATGCCTGCGTTTCTGTATGTCTATGTCGAGGATGCCGATCTGACCTATCGGCGGGCGCTCGCGGCTCAAGCGATTCCGCTCGAGGCCCCGGCCGACATGCCGTATGGTGACAGGCGGGCGATGGTGAAAGACAAGTGGGGGAATACATGGCAGATCGCTACGCATCAGCGCGATCTCTCGGGTGACTTTGCTGACGACGTGCGAGATTCCCGAAGGAACGCGATACACGGCGATTCCGGTAGTTGACCCGTCGATTCAATCCATTGAAGGATGCAGACATGAGCGCGATTTACGATATTCCCGTCACCGCCATCGACGGTGCACAAACCACGCTGCGGTCCTACGCAGGCAAAGTGCTGCTGGTGGTGAACGTGGCGTCCAAATGCGGGCTGACGCCGCAATACGAAGGTCTCGAAACGCTCTACGAGGACAAGCGCGCCGACGGCCTCGAAGTGCTGGCGTTCCCCGCCAACGACTTCAAGGGCCAGGAACCGGGCACCGATGCCGAAATCCAATCCTTTTGCACCGGGACCTTCGGCGTGAAGTTTCCGTTGTTCTCGAAAATCTCCGTGGTCGGCGACGACAAGCATCCGCTCTATCGCTCGCTCACACAGGCGCAGCCGCAGGCGGCCGGCGACGGCCCGTTCCGTGCCCGCCTCGAAGGCTACGGCATTCAGCCGAATCCGGCGCCCGACGTGCTGTGGAACTTCGAGAAGTTTCTCGTGAGCCGGACGGGTGAAGTGGTCGCGCGCTTCTCGCCCGACACAGCCGCGGACGACCCGAAGCTCGTCGCCGCGATCGATGCGGAGCTTGCCAGGGCCGCGTAAGCCCGGCGCGCGTCAGGCGTCCCCCGCGCGTGGCGGATCGGTGAGCGGGTTCGGCGCGGAGCCGCCTCGCGCGACGCACCGCGCCGCCCCGTTCGCGGTCACGGTCACGGCTGCGGCGCCCCTTGCCATGCCGGCAGTGCCTAGCCGTGATAGATGCTGATGATCTTCGCCGCCACGTTCGGTTGCTGATAGCTGTCGACGAGGGCGCGCACCATGGAGGAGCGTCCGCATCCTTCGCATTGACGGCAAGCACGTTGCGATACGGGTTGCCGGCCACCTTCTCCTGCGCGATGCGTTCCTGCGGAATGCGGATGCCGGTCTTGATCGCCCGGTCCGAATTGATGACGGCCGCATCGAGACCGTCGATCGCGCGCCCGATGATGCCCGTATCGGGCTCGCGAATCTGGATGTGCTTCGGATTGCGATCGATGTCGCGATCCGCCGGACGGAGCGTGATCGCGGCGGCGGTTTCCCGTTCCTCGCCTTTGACAAGTTGCCGGCCTTCGGTCAGGCCGACAGATCTTTAACGCCCTGTTGATGTCAGAGGACGCCGTTCAGGATTCCACGCGGCTCGCATGTTCCCCGCCTCGTCTTCGTGACCAGCTTGAACCCCTTGGTGACCATGCACGCTTCGAACATGCGGTTGTCGGGTCGCGGGACAAGAGGATTGTGATGCTGATAGTCGGGTATATAGGTACACCGCATGCACGCGTCTACCCAGGGCAATTCGGAAGATGTCCATGTTCCGGCAGCGGTGGCGCGTTGCTCGAACCGATCGCACGTCATGCCAGGCTCCCGGATATAGGGAGCGGCAGCGGCGCAGGCGCGATCGGCATCGGCCTGGCTCATGTTCCTGAAACGCTCGTTCGAGCGATCCTGGCAGATTTCGACATAGCTCGCGACACATTGCTCTTGCAGCGCCGAGCGACACTGGCCCCGCGCCTGCTCGACCCCCAGGCGGTGGGCCGCCAACGTATCGGGCTGCCAGTCAACGTACGTTCCGATGCCTTCCTCGTAAGTCTCGAAGGGGCCGCATAGGTGCAGCGCCGCGCATCCGGAAAGAAATGAAAACGACACGCACAGGATCAACAGCACGATACGACGCAAGTGCATGGGGTACGCATTCCACAGGCCGTGCATGGGCGCTCCCGGTTTGCGAAGCATGGATGTCATTTCGCCGGCCGACGCCGGTGGCGGGCGAAGCTGTCGTGAATTCATGACGGTGCACGGCGAGATTCAGGTAATGAAAGGCACTTCCCCGTCCCGGGGCCGGGACGGAAGTCGCGAATCGGCATCAATATGCCATGATGCAGTGACAATCGTTCATCAACGCCATCTGGACGGAAGACCTGTCCGTTGTTACCGTAGGAATCGATCTCGCCAGGCCTCTCTTTGCCCGCGACGATGTCGAGGTTGCCGCACGCTACGAGTGCGGTCGCGCGTCCGAACAAGCGTTTCACGCCGCGGAAATCGAAGCCGTGCGGGATGGTTTTGAAAGGTTGTGAATTGACGAGATGCCGTGCGCTGCGATCACTTGCTCCTTGCCCACTTGAGACCATAAGCCGTGAACATTTTAGATCTTGCGGCCCACGCCGCGATTGTCTTGATTCCGATCCTTGTCCTCGCCATCGTTGTTCGCACGGCTGGCGTGGTCCGGTACGTGTCGAACTCGGATGCCGCTGTCGTCGAGCGAATCTGGAGCGCCAGGGGCTCGCTCACCAGCGGCGTCATCGCATTGAATGGAGAGGCCGGGTTGCTACCGGATCTGCTGCGTGGCGGGATTCACATTTTCAGGCCGTATTCGTATCGACTCCACCACCAGCCAATTCCGGTCGTACCGAACAATGAACTCGGCTATGTATTTGCGCGAAGCGGCGTACAGTTGCCGCCCTCCCAGGCACTGGCGTCCAACGAGACGGCCAACCAGTTCGAGGACGTGCGGGCATTTCTCGAGGCCGGAGGCCAGAAAGGTCTGCAGCGTCTCGTCCTGCGCGGCGGTGTCCACCCGATCAACCTTGCACAGTTCGCGATTCTGACGAAAAGCAAGGTATACGCGCTGAACCTCGACAAGGAAGAAACCGCGATGCTCGCGGAGGCGCACAAGAGCCTGCTCGACATCAACGGCTACGATCCCGTCGTGATCGACGGCGCCCGTGATGAAATCGGTATTGTCACGGTGCTTGATGGCCCGCCCAGCGGCGAGCTGGTGCAGCCCGCCGTCGGCACGGATTCCAGCAACGTCGGGACGTTTCACCACGCGTTTCAGGCCCCCGACGCATTTATCCGTGCCGGTGGCTTCAAGGGGCGTCAGTACCAGGTGCTGGTCGACGGTTCGTACTACATCAACCGCATGTTCGCGACGGTCGAACTGATCTCCAAGCTCGTGATTCCGGTCGGGAAAGTCGGCGTCATCGTGTCCAACTTCGGCAGGGGTGAAACGCCAGGTCAGGCCGGTGCCACGGACGACGTGAACGACAAGCCGCTGAAGCATGGCCGGCTCGTCGGTGACGATGCGAAAGGGGTGCGTCGCAATTCGCTGCCGCCGGGCAAGTATCCGTTCAACCCCTACGCCGGACAGGTGACGCTGGTACCGACCACCAATACCATCCTGCTGTGGCAAAAGGGCGAGACATCCGAGCACAACCTGGACGCGAGGCTGAAGGAGGTCCGCTTGATTACGCTCGATGCATTCGAACCGGATCTGCCGCTGTCCGTCGTCCTGCACGTTGATCCGCAGAAGGCCTCGTCGGTCGTGCAACGGTTTGGCAACCTGGATCAACTGGTGAATCAGACGCTCGATCCACTTGTGTCTTCATATTTCAAGAACGTCGCACAAGGCAAGACCGCGACGTCGCTCGTGCACGACCGCATGACGATTCAGAACGAAGCGAAGGAGCATCTGACCGTCGAGTTCGCGAAGTACGATCTCGAACTGGTCGACGTCGTGCTCGGTACGCCGACCGGGTCCAGTATCGAACCTGTCCTGGAACAGATGCGGGCCAGCCAGATCGCGAAAGAACAGGTCAAGGCATACGAAGATCAGAAGCTGTCCGCTGCAAAGCTGCGCGAGTTGAATGAAGAACAGGCGCGAGCCCAGCAGCAAAGCCACCTGACTCAATCGAGCATCGAAATCGAAATCGCCGAAAACAACGGCCAGGCCGAGGTGCGGCGCGCAAACCGCGAAGCGGAGAAGATCAAGGCGCTCGCGCAGGCCAACGCCGAAGCCGCGAAGCTGCAAGGTCAGGGCGAAGGCGAACGGCTGGCAAGCATTGGCCGAGGTGAAGCGGAAGCCACCCGTGCACGATTCGAGGCCGCCGGCGGTGCCGATTATGGCTTGACGCTTGCTGCTTTCGAGCGCGTAGCCGACGCCGTCAGGGAGGCCAAGCTGCCGATCGTCCCCAGCACGTTGATCACCAGTTCCGGTACCGGCGGGAATGCGTTGTTGCAACTGTTCGAGTTGCTGGTTGCCCAGAAGCTTACGTCACCGACCTCCGGCGCAACGACGCCCGGGGGCGGCGCCGTGCAGCGTGCTGACGGGCACGCCTGACCGGAGCCCGCGCGCCTTCCGCGAGCAGTCGAACGCGGTTTGTCGGGCGTTCGGTCGCGAGACTTGCCATTCAACCCAAAGGCCTGGCCGCGATGCCGGGCCTTTGCTCTTTTTCGCCGCACTCGAGATGCGCCGCCCATGCAGTTTTCGCGGTATTGCTCGTTGACGGCCATGCAGAAGTCTCTCGACGCGACCGCAATACGTCGCAAACAGGCCG
Source organism: Burkholderia sp. D-99 (assembly GCF_011605345.1). Lineage (GTDB taxonomy): Bacteria > Pseudomonadota > Gammaproteobacteria > Burkholderiales > Burkholderiaceae > Burkholderia. The sequence goes on along the minus strand of NZ_JAAOXM010000004.1, from coordinate 475,605 downwards.
GGCGGCCTGATCCTGCCAGGGAAACCGGGCATCACGCGCAATCAGTTTCCGCTCAGTGCGGCGCTTCGATCCAGGTCTTGTTTTTTGCGTCGAAGGCGTGTCGCGACACGCACGGTATCGCAAACGTAAATGGATCGTCGAACCGCCCAACGGTTGAATTAAGGCGCACCCTGCGCTTCAGGCAATTCAGCATGCGTGGTTTGGCGAAGGTGCAAGCCGAATTCAAACTCGTCTGCATGGCATTGAAAGTATGCGATCCATCCATGACGCCCCTCAGAGTCAAGGAGCATCTCGGTGAGGCAACGCTGAGCTATGCTCTGAAATTTTTCCCCAGATGTTGTCCAAGCGAGAAATACTGGCGGAAGACGTAGTACAGCGGATGCCATCGATCGAGTTGGATTCGATCCGAGAGGGTAAGCAGTTCGGTATGGACATGGATGCGCAGCGCCTGCACCTCGACGGCGATCAAAGCATCTGCTTCCTTGCCAATCGGATGAACGCGAACCACACCTGCTTCGATCTGGATCGGGCATTCAGCGGCTCGCATTGGAGCAACACATTCACTCGCTTTCGCAGTGAGGCCTGCGCGCTTGAACTTGTCGCGTTCGAACCTGTAGCCCATTTTCCTCTTCGCGTCAGGCATGGCTTCTGCCCCGGAAGTTGCTGCGATGGCCTCGACGTTCGACCACAACGACGCATCCGGCAAATTGAGTACCAACTCTCTGCATCGTTTCAGATTGCGACAGCATTGACCTGTTTCGCTCAGGCCGATCAGTAACGTATCGGACAGTGCCCAATAGGATGAGATCGGGCTAAGATTCGTGGTTCCGTCTGGACTCAGGCTGGAAACGAGGGCAACAGGCGTGCCGAAGTACAAAACAGGAAGGCTGATGCTGCGGGTTTCCATGATATTCGGAGAGAAATTTCGACACTCCATTTTCACCGTGATCGGGACCACTTCGTTTCAGTGCTGCATGAAACGTCAATGACATGACCTACCTCTTCGTGCTGCTGGTCGGGCTCGTTGCCGGTGCGCTGAGCGGTGTCGTCGGCGCGGGGTCGTCGATCCTGCTCCTGCCGGTACTCGTGTTCCAGTTCGGCCCGCAGCAGGCCGTGCCGATCATGGCGATTGCGGCGCTGATGTCGAACGTCGCGAAGGTGTTGTCCTGGTGGCGCGAGATCGACTGGCGCGCATTCGCCGCGTGGTCGGTTCCGGGCGTACCGGCGGCGGCACTGGGCGCGCGCACGCTGCTGATCTTGCCGCCGCAGGTGGTGGACGTCGCGCTGGGTGTGTTTTTCCTCGCGATGATCCCGGGGCGGCGCTGGCTCCACGCGCGGCAGTTCCGGATTCGGTTATGGCAGTTCGCGCTGGCGGGCGCAGTCGTCGGGTTCCTGACGGGGATCGTGCTTTCAACAGGGCCGCTGAGCGTACCGGCCTTCACCGCGTACGGATTGGCAAAGGGCGCGTTCCTGTCGACAGAGGCGGCCAGCTCGCTGGCCCTGATGGTCAGCAAGATCGTGACGTTCAAGCAGCTCGGCGCGTTGCCGCTGCCGTCCATCGTTCGCGGGCTGATCATCGGCACGTCGGTGATGATCGGGGCTTTCGTCGGCAAGGCGGTCGTTCGGCGCATGAGCGTGCATGCGTTCCATCATGTGCTGGACGCGGTCATGCTGTGTTCGGGGTTGTCTCTCTTGTGGGCCGCCGCGACATGACAAGCCGTCTCTTCCATTTCAGCGACGATTCGACCATCGCGGAATTTCATCCGAGGCCGGTGCGTGTTGCGGTTGAGCGCCCGGCCGGGCAGGAATGGTTGAATGGGCCACTGGTATGGTCGACGGACGAGGCGCACGAACTGCTGTACCTGTTTCCCCGCGAGTGTCCGCGCATTGTCGTCTGGCCGACGCCGTCAACGAGCATCGAGGATCGGGCCGCATGGTTCGGCGGAACGGCGTTTCGTGCGATCGCTCATATCGAGCGCGCGTGGCTCGACCGCGTCAGGACAGCCCGCATCTATCGCTACCGTCTGCCGGCCGAATCGTTCGAGGCTATCGATGATGTCGGGATGCATGTCTCGCGTACGCCGGTTGTTCCCACGCAGGTCGACGTGCTGGATGACCTGATGGGCGAACTGGCGTCGAGGGATATCGCGTTGCGGGTCGTGGACAGGCTCACGCCATTGAAAGGCGTCTGGCAAACGACGCTGCATGCCAGCGGCATCCGATTGCGAAATGCGCAGGACTGGGGGAAACCGGGGTGGACCCACTCGAGGCCAGGGAGGACGATTACCGTTACGTAGCGGCGGCAACGGTCGACCCTGGATTCCGGTGCGGTTGGTGTGGCGGGTGCATCAAAAGGTGCGAGAGAGCGGACAGCACTTCTCGAATCGCTTTTCTTCGGCCTCAGTCGTTGTTGTGCAAGCTCGCGTTCAGGCCGCCCCATCGCGACGCATCGGTTGGCAAGACCTCGACAGCGTCGGTTTGACTGTTCCGGCGAAATAGCAGGCCGGACTGACCGGACAGTTGTCGTGCCGCGACGATGCTGCCATCCGGCATCTTCACCTTCGTTTCGGCGGTGACGTAAAGCCCTGCCTCGACAATGCACTCGTCGCCAAGGGAAATGCCGATGCCGGCGTTCGCGCCGAGCAGGCTGCGCTCGCCGATCGAATTCCGGTTCTTGCCGCCGCCCGCCGCCGCAAGACCGACACCTGTCGCAATCGTCAAGATTCGCGTCGCTTGCAGATAAAACCTCCCCGTTTCTCCCGCCGTTAACCCGTTCGCAGCCCATGCGCCGCGTGTTGCGATGCGCCGCGCGTCTTTCGTGATCCGGAGTCCACATCCGCCGCTGGCCGCGCCCGGCCGGCGCAAGGGAACGTCATGCGAAAACAACTCACTATCCGTGGTGGTCTCGTCGCGACCATTGCCGGCTATACCGTGCTGCTCGTGCTGGTGGTCGGCGCATGCATCGCGGCCCTCTATATGGGCAACGCTTCGCTCGAGGCGATGTACCGCGACGACACCGCGTCGCTGCTGCACCTGAAGACCAGCTCCGAGCGCATGCTCGTGCTGCGCGAACGCATGAGCGACGTCGCGCAGGTCATCAGCGCCGGCCGGTCGGCCAGGGAAGAGGTCGCGAAAGTCCACGCACTCCTCAAGCAGAGCAATGACGAACTGGACGCCTACGCGCGCCTGCACGCGCGCAACGCCGACGAGCAGGCACTTTTCGATACGCTGCAGAATCGCCGTCGGGCCCTGCTCGACGGCGTGTTCCTGAAGGCGCTCGCGCAACTCGACGGCGATGACGCGTTCGGCTTCCTCGACACGCAACGCACCGCGCCGCCCGCGCTGTTCGCCGCCTACCAGGAGGCGATCGATGCGCTCGAATCGTTCCAGGTTGCGCGTGAAAAGGCGCGCTACGAGACGGCCAGTGTGCATTTCCACCGGATCGTGGGGGGGATGGTCGCGGTCGCGGTGTTCGCCCTCGTCGTCGGCTTCTTCGCGCAGCGCATGCTCGCGAAGGCGATCATCGAGCCGATCGGGCTCGCGGTCGACCAGTTCGAAAAGATCTCGAAGGGCGACCTGACCGGCACGGTCGTCGTGCCCGGCGAGAACGAGATGGCTTATCTGCTGCATGCGCTGAAGCGGATGCAGGACGGCCTCGTCGACACCGTGCACCAGGTGCGCGCGAGTACGGAGACGATCGTCGGCGACGTCCGCACGATCGCGAGCGGCAACGTCGACTTGTCGGCGCGCACCGAGCAGCAGGCCGTATCGCTGCAACAGGCAGCGGCGAGCGTCGAGCAACTGACGGCGGCCGTGCGCCAGAACGCGGACAACGCGCGCGATGCCCGCACCTACGTCGAGGGCGCGGCTGGCATCGCGTCGCGCGGCGGCGAGGCGATGCAGCGCGTCGTCGAGACGATGTCGGCGATATCGCACAGCTCCGCGAAGATCTCCGGCATCGTCGCCGTGATCGAGAGCATCGCGTTCCAGACCAACATCCTTGCCTTGAACGCTGCCGTCGAAGCCGCGCGCGCAGGCGAGCAAGGGCGCGGCTTCGCGGTCGTCGCGACGGAAGTGCGCGGACTCGCGCAGCGCTGCGCGTCGGCGGCGAAGGAAATCCGCGAGCTGATCGGCCATTCCGCGCAGCGCGTCGAGGACGGCAGCGGTCTCGTCGCCCTGGCCGGCTCGGCGATGGCCGAGCTCGTCGCCGCGGTCGAGCGCGTCAATACGATCATGAGCGACACGAGCAACGCGTTCGAAGAGCAATCGTCGGGCATCGAGCAGGTGAATGCCGCGGTCATCCAGATCGAGCAGACGATGCAGCGCAATGCCGCGCTGGTCGAGGAGGCCGCGGCCGCGGCGCTGTCGCTCGACGAACAAGGCGCGCGGCTGAGTGCGGCGGTCGCGCAGTTCCGTCTGCGTGACGAGGCGCTCGCGTGACGCACCAAGGCGGGCGGCCGGCACCGGACCGTCGGACCGCGCCCGCGTCCGACGTGGTGCGGACGTCGTCGAAGCGGCACATTTCTGGTGCGCGCATCCTGACCGCCGATATCGACGCGACCCATGCGCCGGCCCGATGAGGCGCGAGATCCGGACGAGCACCGAATCCGGTGAGAGCGGTAAACGTGCAGTGCCCGCGAGGCGGCGATAGCGGCGCGGTGACGCCTGTCGGCAAGGGCGGCAGCGCGATTGCGTCAAGGTTCTCCACAGGGTTATGCACGGAAATTGTGGATAAGTCGGGGACCGTGAAGGAAGTCCGACGGTACCGGAACGCGCATGTCGCAATGTGACATCACGCGCCGCGAATTGCTTTGCTGGAAAGATCGTTTAGTGGCCGAAGCGGAAGGGAATAGCATGACCACTCCCCTCAATTGGCCGCCGTATGCGAGGCCAATCATTGCGACCCTGGCGGCGCGATCATGACGACACTGAACGACTATCTCGAACAGAAGCGCGACGCCTGGCTCGCGAAAAAGGATGCGGCCCGCAACGATCCGGATGTCAAGGCGACCCCGCTGAAAGCGACCGTGCGTGCGCTGGGCCGCAGCGGCGTGCGCGAGATCCGCATTCGCGATTTCCAGGTGATCAGCGACAGTCCGCCCGATTCCGCGGGCTACAACCTCGGGCCGGCGTCGCCGGAGCTGCAGCTCGGCGTGCTGGGCAGCTGCCTGACGCACATCACGCTGATCCAGGCCGCGGAGCGCGGCCTGAAGATCGATTCGATCGAAGTCGAAGTGACCGGCGACCAGCATCCGCTCGCGCAGCAGCCGGGCTTCGAGCATGTGCCGGTGTTCCCGCACAACCTCCGCTACACGCTCGATATCGTCTCGCCCGAGCCGCCGGAGACGATTCGTGAACTGCATCAGGCGGTCGAGGCCGTGTACCCGATCTTCAACCTGCTGAGATTGCCGCAGACGATCGACGGCGAATTGCGGCATACGCACGGTTGAAGTGCGCGCGTGCACCGGCGCGTCGCAGCATTGTGTGTCGCTGCGGCGCGAGCGGGCACACGCGATACCCCGCGCACCCTATTGGGGCCCCGATACGACGGAGACGCTCGTCGCACTGGCACGACACGACGACGGATGTGTAGTCTCGGCGCTGAACGCGTGCCGGATCGCGGCCGGGATAGGCAGGCGATGAATCAGCCGCTGACGAATCAGCCGGCGCGCATTCCGGATTCTGCACCTTGATAGCCGCGCGACTGACGCCTCGCCCCGTCGGCACGATCCTGAAGGTGCTGGAATGCGTCCAGCAGCCGCGCGCGCAGCACGGCCAGCGACGGGTCGCGCCGGTCGCGCGGCCGTGCGACCTCGACATGGATCTCGTCGTCGACGCGGCCCGGGTCGGGCGCGAGCATCAGCACGCGATCGCCCAGGTACAGCGCTTCGTCCAGATCGTGCGTGACGACGATCGCGGCCATCCGGTGCCGGTCGACGACATCGAGCAGCAGCGTCTGCAAGCGCATCCGGGTCATCGCATCGACCGCGCTGAACGGTTCGTCGAGCAGCAGCAGGTCGGGCTCGCCGAACAGCCCGCGCGCGATCGCGGCGCGCTGGGCCATCCCGCCCGACAACGTGGCCGGCAGTTGCCGGGTGACACCGGCCAGGCCGACTTCGTCGAGCAGCCGGGCGACGGCCGGCTCGCGCCCGCCTCGGGGGCCGGCCGCAAAGCCGACGTTGTCCGCGATCGAGAGCCACGGCAGCAGTCGCGGCTCCTGAAAGATCACGCCGACGCGCGGGGAGGGGCCGTCGAGCGCGATGCCTCCCAGCTTCACGCTGCCGCGGAAATCCGTGTCGAGGCCGGCGACGATCCGCAGCAGCGTGCTCTTCCCGCAACCGCTCGGGCCGACCACGCAGACGATCTCGCCGCGCGTGACCTGCAGCGGGACGTCGGCGAGGATCGTGCGATCGCCGTATAGCTTGCGGGTGATTCGCAGGTCGAGCAGCGGGGTTGCCGTGTCCGCTGCGGTGTGTGCGGAAGGATGTCTGCTCATTCCGACACCTTGCGTGGCGCGTGATCGAATGCGTCGCGCCAGCCGAGCCAGTGTGACTCGATGCGCGCCATTGCGCCGTCGGTCAGCTTGCCGAGCAAGGCCAGCAGCAGGATCGCACCGAACACGAGATCGGGCCGCCCGGTTTCGCGGCCGTCGCTCAACAGGAAGCCGAGGCCGCGCGTGGCCGCGATCAACTCCGCGGCGACCATGAACATCCACGCGAGACTGAGGCCGGTACGCAAGCCGGTGACGATTTGCGGCAGCGCGGCCGGCAGCAGGATTCGCCGGAACAGCGCGAGCGGACCGAGCCGGTACACCGCGCCAAGCTCGACGAGCTTGCGGTCGACGTCGCGAATGCCGGCGACCACCGCGAGGTGCACCGGGAAGAATGCGCCAATGGCAATGAGCGTGATCTTCGGCGCTTCATCGATGCCGAGCCACAGCAGCAACACCGGCACCCACGCGAGCGACGGAATCGCGCGCAGCGCCTGGAACGTCGGTTCGAGCAGCGCGTCGATCCGGCGGCTCAGGCCCATCGCCGCGCCGACGACGAGCGCGAGTGCGGCGCCGGCCGCAAAACCCGCCGCGACCCGCAGCGTACTCGCGCCGACATGGCGCGCCACGCGCGTGATGCCCATCCGGGCGAGCGTGTCGAGAATCTCGCTGGGCGCCGGAACGAGATGGTCAGGTAGCCAACCCTGCCGCACGACGACCTCCAGCAACGCGAGCACCGCGAACGGCAGCGCGAGGCCCGCGATTCGCCACCGGCGAAGCGGATCACGCCGGCCGGCGCGCGGCGAAGCGGGGTGGCGAGGCGCGAGCGTGTCGTCGCGCGCGGCGGTGTTCGTCATGGGCGACAGCCTCAGTGCGAAGCGGCGGCGAGCGGGCGCGCGAACGCCGGATCGATCAGCGTATCGACGATCTTCGCAGGATCGACACCGGGCTTGGTCAACTGCTCGGCCGTCAGCACCGGCGCGGCTGCCTTCAGCGCCGCGCGCTGGGTTTCGCCGGGAACGGGATCGCTGAAGTCGTTGCGCTGAAGCTGCAGTTTCGCGACCTGCAGCGATACCTTCGATTCGTCGGCGACGATCTGTGCGGTGTCGGCCGGATGCGCGACGATCCACTGGCGCGCGCGATCGTAGACCTTCAGTACGCGCGTGACTGCTTGCGGGTACTGGCTGGCGAATGCGTCTCGCACGTTCAGGAAACCATAGGTGTTGAACGCGACATTGCGGTAGAGCAGGCGAGCGCCGTCGTCGAGCTGCGCCGCGGCCATGTGCGGATCGAGACCGGCCCATGCATCGACCTGGCCGTTCGCGAGTGCGGTCCGCCCGTCGGGATGCTGCAGGTTGACGATCTCGACGTCGTCGCGGGTCAGGCCGACCGTGTGCAGCGCGCGCAGCGTGAACAGGAACGGATCGGTGCCGCGCGTCGCGGCGATTTTCTTGCCCTTCAGGTCCGCGAGCGAGCGGATCGGCGAATCCTTGCGGACCACGAGCGCGGTCCACTCGGGGCGGGAGAACACGTAGACCGTATGGATCGGGTTGCCGTTCGCACGCGCGAGCACCGACGCGAGACCGGCGGCGGAACCGAAATCGACCGCACCGCTGTTCAGGTATTCGAGTGCGCGATTGCTGCCCAGGCTCAGCACCCAGCGAATCGACGTGCGGTCGGCCTTGAATTCGTCTTCGAGCCAGCCGAAGTGGCGGATCACCAGGCTCTCCGGTGAGTAGTACGCGTAGTCGACGCGGATTTCCGCGGGCGTCGCTGCGCGTGCGTGCACCGAGACGAGGCCGGCGAACGCGGCAACGACGAGGGCCGCGGATTGCCATGCGCGGGACCAGGACAGCTTCATCGGGGATTCTCCGGAAGAACGGCAACGAGCCGGGAACAGGCAGGGTGGCCGGCTAATGTAACGAAGCACCGAGGTTCCGGTAACGAAGAAATCCGCGATTGAACATGCGCGTTGCTGCTAAGCGCGGGCGCGAGCAACTTTATGACGCGTGCCGATTAATTTATCGATTTATATCGCTTGGGAGAACCGGATCGGGAGAACAGAATGCGTGCTGCCGGGGCTCGACGGCATCGCGTGTCGAGAGGCGCGCAGTTGCGCAGGATCTCTGTCGCTCGTCGTCTGGAACATGCGCGCGCTTTCTTCGGTGCGCGCGTGCGCAAGCTGAACGCGCAGCGGAGCTGCACCAGGTTTCGATTGAGGGGAGTGGGGCGATCAGGCGGCGTGTCGGGCGAGCGGCCCGACGTACCGGTTGCTCTGCTTGTCGTGACGTCGGCCGGCCCGCACACGGGCCGGCCAGCCGCCGCGTTGCCGTACGCTCAGGCCGCTACCCGCTCGGCATCGCGCTTGACCTGCTCGATGTCGCGGAACTGCGCGGCCGGATGTTCGTCCGGCAGCCGTGCCGACCCGCCGAACAGTTTCTCGCGCAGCGTGCCCGGCGCATAGCCGGTCGGATACACGCCGCGCCGCTGCAGTTCGGGGACGAGATGACGCACGACGTCCTCGAAGGTTTCGTGCGCGACCGCATACGCGAGGTTGAAGCCGTCCACGTCGGTGGCGGCGACCCACTCCTGCAGGATGTCCGCGACGGTCGCCGCCGAGCCGACGAAGACCGGGCCCAGGCCACCGATGCCGCCCCAGGCCGCCAGTTCCTCGATCGTCCATGCGGTGTCGCCGCCCGACAGGTGCTCGACCGCCGACACGATTGCATTCGTTTCGACGCGCCGGACGGGATCGTTCGGCGCGTACTGGCCGAAGTCGATGCCGGTCCAGCCGGACATGAAGACCAGCGAGCCGTCGTACGACACGTACTTGCGATATTCGTCGAACTTGGCCTGTGCCTTCTCGTCGGTCTCATCAACGATCACGGTGACGAGGTTGTAGATCAATACCTTGCTCGCGTCCCGCCCCGCGGCGGTGGCCTGCGCGCGCACGTCGGCCACGTAGCGCGCGAGCTGCGCGCGGGTCGGCGCGGCGACGAACACGCATTCGGCATGCTGCGCGGCGAATGTCTTGCCGGGGCCGGACGCGCCGGCCTGGAACAGCACCGGCGTGCGCTGCGGCGACGGTTCGCACAGGTGGTAGCCGGGCACGTCGAAGAAGCGGCCCTTGTGGCCGATCTCGTGGACCTTCTCCGGATGCGTGAACACGCGGCCGTCGCGGTCGCGCACCACCGCGCCGTCTTCCCAGCTGCCTTCGAACAGCTTGTACAGCACCTCGACGTATTCGGCCGCGACGGCATAGCGGTCGTCGTGCGTGCGCAGGCCGTGGTCGCCGACGTTCTTCGCGCCGCTTTCAAGGTAGGACGTGACGATGTTCCACGCGAGCCGGCCCTTCGTGTGATGATCGGCGGTCGACAGCCGGCGCGCGAACGTGTACGGGTGTTCGAACGTCGTCGACGCGGTGATGCCGATGCCGAGATGCTCGGTCGCCATCGCGATCGGCGCGGCGAGCTGCAGCGGATCGTTGACCGGGATCTGCGCGGCCTGGTGCAGCGCGTGGTAGTTGCTGCCTTTGTAGACGTCGTAGTAGCCGATCACGTCCGCGATGAAGATCGCGTCGAAAATCCCGCGTTCGAGCACGCGGGCAAGGTCGGTCCAGTAGTCGAGATCCTTGTACTGCCACGACCGGTCGCGCGGATGGGCCCACAGCCCGGGCGACTGGTGGCCGACGCAGTTCATCTCGAACGCGTTGAAGCGGATGGTCTTGCTGGTCTTGCTCATTGGGCGGCTCCCGTTTCTGCATGCGTGCTCGCGCCCGCGCCCGCGCCGTTGCCGACCTGCCAGACGAACGGCGGCGTGCGCCCGTTGATGACCCAGTCGCCGACGATCCGCGCCTTGTAGACGAGCGGATTGTGCGACGACACGGTGCGCGCGTTGCGCCAGTGGCGATCGAGTGCCGTCGTGCTGCGGGTGGCGGACGCGCCGAGCGCGTCGAACAGGTGCGTCGCCGCGCGCAACACGAGTTCCGACACGACGAGCTGGCTTTGCGCGGATTCGATCTCGGCCGCGACGTTCGCATCGTGCTCGGCCGCTGCGTCGCCGCCGAAGTGCGCTTCGTAGGCCCGTTGCAGCGGCTGCGCGGCGCGCAGCGCGAGCGCGTCGGCCGCATAGGCCCACGACGCGATCTCGCCGACCACCTGCTGCAGTTGCGCGTCGTCGCCCGCACGCGGGGCGTTGCCGTGGCTGTATACGCGGGTGCGGTGGCGCACCAGGTTGCCGGCGTCGCGCACGACCGCGTGGCCGATGCCGGCCAGCGTCGCGACATGGAAGAGCTGGTAGAACGCGGTCTGGTACTTGAAGCGTCGCGCGAAGTCGATCACGTCCCGTGCGTCGACCGTCGCGTCTTCGAAGCGCGTGGTGCCGCTGCCGGTCGTCGTCTGGCCGAAGCCGTCCCAGTCGTCTTCGCGGATCACGCCGGGCTGCGCGGTCGCGACGGCGACGATCACGTCGCTGCCGTCGCTCGCGCGTTGCGCGAACACGTCGATCCAGTCGGCGAACAGGCTGCCGGTGCTGTAGAACTTCCGGCCGTTCAGCACGAGCCGGCCGTTCTTCTCTGAAACCTTCGTGATGGTCTGGCCGAGCGACACGTCGCCGGTCTCGGTCCACGCGTTGCCGACGAGCTGGCCGCTCGCGAAGCGGTCGAACCACGTCTGGCGGTCGGCGCCGGGCGGCGCGTTCAGCCAGTCCTCGACGAACGCGAAGTGCCCGCGCAATGCCTGCGGCAGATTGGAATCGGCGGCGGCCAGCTCGGTCAGCAGCCGGAACAGCTGCGGCAGCGATGCGCCGGCGCCGCCATCGCGCACCGGCAGCCGCACGGCGCCGAAGCCGGCGGCCTTCAGCCAGCCGATCGCCTCGTACGGCAGTTCGCGGCGGCGTTCGCGTTCCGCGGTGCCGGCCGCGATGCGTTCGAAGATCGGCCTGAAGCGGCTGGCAAGCGCGTCATAGTCGGTGCCGGTGGAAAGCTCGATTGCTGCGGGAGACGAAGTCATGCGGTGGTCCTTGAAAGGCGGGGGCCGTCGATGCCGGCAGGCCAGTATAGGAAGCGCGACGCGGACGATCCAATAACGGATTCGTACATCGTTATCGCCACCGGGCATTACGCGGGCGAGGCGGCGCGGCATCGATGCCGGAGCGTCGATGTCGCTGCTGACGCGCGGTTTCTTGCGTGCGGCGTGCCGCATCGTTTGCCGTTCGAAGGAATATCGTTGTGCGAATCGCTCGGTTTGCCGGCGCGCGGGGCGCTGCTAGATTGAACGTTTCCGTCAATCAGCAGGAGAGCCCGATGTCAGAGACGAGCGCCACGATCCAGGAACGGCCCGCCGATACGCAACCGCAGGTGGCGCACGTGATCGCCGACGACGCGCAGGCCATCGCGACCGCGCATGCGCTTGCGCAACGGCTCGCGCAAGGTGCGGCCGAGCGCGACCGGGAGCGCCGGCTGCCGCGCGACGAGATTGAATGGTTCTCGCAGTCGGGGCTGTGGGCCATCACCGTGCCGAAGGCTTATGGCGGCGCGGGTGTCTCGCATGTGACGTTGACGGAGGTGGTGAAGATCGTCGCGGCGGCCGATCCGTCGCTCGGGCAGTTGCCGCAGAATCATTTCGGGCTGGTCGACGTGATCGCGCTGACCGGCACCGACGCGCAGAAGCGCCACCTGTTCTCGGAAGTGCTGAGCGGCAAGCGGTTCGGCAACGGCTTTTCGGAGAAGGGCACGAAGCACGTGCTCGACCTGAAGACGCGTGTGCGCCGGGACGGCGACGATTACGTCGTCGATGGCACCAAGTTCTATTCGACCGGGGCGCTGTTCGCGCATTACGTGCCGGTGCTCGGCCTCGACGACGAGCGCCGCGCGTGGCTCGCTTACATTCGCCAGCCGGCGCCGGGGCTGACCGTGATCGACGACTGGTCGGGGTTCGGGCAGCGGACCACCGCGAGCGGCACCGTCGTGCTCGACAACGTGCGCGTGCCGGCGTCGCACGTGCTGCCGGCCCAGCGCGTGTCGGATCTGCCGACGCTGAACGGCCCGCTGTCGCAGATCATCCAGGCCGCGATCGACGCGGGCATCGCCAGGGCCGCGCTCGACGATACGCTGGCGTTCGTGCGCACGCGCACGCGGCCGTGGGTCGACAGCGGCGTCGAGCGCGCAGCCGACGATCCGTTGACGATCCGCGAGATCGGCCATCTGCATATCCAGCTGCATGCTGCGGAGGCGCTGCTCGAGCGCGCGGCGCGTACGCTCGACGAGATCGCGGCGCGCGGCGACGTGACTGAAGACGATGTTGCGCGTGCGTCGGTGGCGGTGGGCGAGGCGAAGGTGCTGACGACGGAGATCGCGCTGCTCGCGGGCGAGAAGCTGTTCGAGCTGGCCGGCACGCAGGCGACGCTGGCCGAGCACAACCTCGACCGGCACTGGCGCAATGCACGCACGCATACGTTGCACGATCCGGTGCGCTGGAAATATCACCTCGTCGGCAACTACTACCTGAACGGCGTGCGCCCGGCGCGCCATGCGTGGAATTGAACCCGTTGTGATCGTGGCGCGATGGTTCGGCGATTGCTGAGCGCGTCGCCGAGGTCGAACGCATTCACACGATCATGAGCGAACCCGGCGATGCCTTCGACGCGCAATCGCCGGGTATCGGGAGGTGAATGAGAGGGGGCTGCGTCACTGCCCCGGCGCGGCGACACCATGAGGCAGCCGCATTCCCATGAGTCGGCTTACCGAGGCGAGCCGGGCAGTGTGTAGTCGAAGCGGTATGAGTGCCGGCCGTCGTCGATGGCGATGATCATCGAGCCGGAGAGCCCCAGCAACTCTCCCGTTCCGGAATCGGGCACGACGGTGATCGATTGCTGCGGCTGTCCGCGGGTCATGGTGGAGCTGTGCTGCAGGACGAAACTGCCGTGGCGGCCGCCCAGCGCGCCTTGCACGGTTTCCATGGCCACGTAGCCCGCGGAGCCCTGGACGCTGCTTCGAAACGCGAGCATCTCGCCATGACTGACGGCCTCCAGGTCGCCGTGATACCGCTTGTCCAGCGACATGCGGCCGAGCCCGGTATGTTCCGCGACGGGACTCAGGGATTCCGGATTCAGCTTCACTTCAAACGGACCGTTGGCCAGCAGTGTCATTGCAGCGCTCCTCGTTGTATTGGCACGCCGCACTATAAGCCAACCGGGTTCACGCGGATGGAATGGTTTGCCTGATCCGTCGGGATCAACGGCGGATCGGACAGTCGATCGTGTGCGGTGCGGCACTTGCGGCGATAATCGGCATCCCGATCTCGACCGATTTCCCCCATGACTATCCTTGCGTTCGCCCCCTTTCAGGAACTGGCCAAGGCCTTGCTGGCTCACTGGAGCGATGCCAATGGCGACGGCTCCCACGACACGTCGCATCTGCAACGCGTGTGGAAGAACGCGGCCGCGATCCAGGCGAAGGAGGGCGGAGACGCCGAGGTGCTGTTTGCCGCGACACTGCTGCACGACTGCGTGGCGGTGGAGAAAAATTCCCCGCTTCGCGCGCAGGCATCGCGATTGTCGGCGGAAAAGGCCCGGCGGGTGCTGAAGTCGCTGGATTGGCCGGACGCGAAGATCGACGCCGTCGCGCACGCGGTCGAGGCGCACAGTTTTTCTGCCTGTATCGCGCCGACGACGCTCGAAGCAAAGGTGCTGCAGGATGCCGACCGGCTCGATGCGATCGGCATGGTGGGCGTCGCGCGGTGCTTTTATGTCGCGGGCCGGATGGGCAGCGCGTTGTATGACCCGGCCGATCCGCACGCAACGGAACGGGAACTCGACGACAAGCGATTTGCGATCGATCACTTCCGCACGAAACTGTTGAAGCTTTCAACCGGTTTCCAGACCGTCACCGGTACCCGTCTCGCGATCGTCCGCCGCGATCGGTTGCAGCGCTTTCTCGACGAGTTTGCGGACGAGATCTGATCCGGTCGCATTCGATGTAGCATTGCGTTACCTCTCGTCACAGCACTGCGCGACGGAGCGCTCGCCTTTTCAGTCGGAATCGTATTCAGCAGAAACGGCTCTGACGTTTTCAATGTCTGCGTCCGGCTTGTGTGTTTCGTCGCGTGCGATGACGGGTACGGTGAACGGTGCGTTGCCTTGCTCCGTTGAAGCACCGTGCCGGCCCAGGTCGTTCCCGCATGCGGCACGCGTCGAAAGCAGCGTGGCCGGAAGGGCACGTTACTAACGCGGAGCCAGGCGGCGGATCAAGATCGACAGCATCAGACAAAGCGGCACGACACGCTGCCCAACTGGCCGAAATCCGCGTGGAAGGTGTCGCCGGGCCGCGCGTATACCGGGCGCGTAAACGATCCGGCCAGGACGATCTGCATCGGCTGGAGCCCTTCGCCGAAGGCCGCGAGTCGGCGCGCCAGCCACGCTACGCCGTTGGCCGGATGATTGAGCACCCCGGCGGCCAGCCCCGTTTCCTCGATCACGCCGTTGCGTTGCAGGAGTGTGCCGACCCAACGCAGGTCGACGTCCGCAGCCCGCACCGGCCTGCCGCCCAGAATCACGCCGGCATTGGCCGCGTTGTCGGCGATGGTGTCGAACACCTTGCGTGGCTGGCCGGTCAGGGCATCGAACTGCTCGGAACGGGCGTCGATGATTTCGAGTGCCGGCACCACGTAGCGGGTGGCGTCCAGGACATCGAAGAGCGTCACGTCGGGGCCGGTCAGCGCGTGGTCGAGCAGGAATGCCAGTTCCACCTCGACGCGCGGCACGATCAGCCGCGCGCAATCGATCTCGCCACCGTCCTCCCAGCGCATGTCGTCGAGCAACACGCCGAAGTCCGGTTCGTCGATCCGTGATGCCATCTGCATGGCGCGAGACGTCAGCCCGATCTTGTGGCCGATGACGGTGCGCCCGCGTGCGAGCTTGGCGTCGACCCAGGTCCGCTGGATCGCGTAGGCGTCGGCAACCGTGATATCGGGCCGGGTGAGCGATATCTGCTTCATCTGGGTACGCGATTGCTCCGCGGCGTCGAGTTCGCGGGCGAAGGTTCGAATGTCGTTGTCAGTCAGCATCGGGGCGGTCCTTGACGTACCGGCGCAACCGGCAGCGGTGCATCGAGATATTGCTGGTCCAGACCGTCATGCTGCATGTCACGCCACTGCGCGAGCGACGGCGCCGGCATCTGGAAAGCGTGTGTGACTTCGCCATACCAACCCGGGTTGTGCAGCCTGCCGATCAGTTGCATCGGCAACGGGTCGATGAACATGCGCTCGGTATCGGTCACCGATTCGTCGATCAGATGCATGCCGACGATGTCGCCGATCACCAGGGTGCGGCGCGCATCGATATCGACGAGCTGGCGCACGCGGCATTCCATCGATGCAGGACTGTCCTGGATGCGCGGAACGTCGACGAGGCGCCCCGGCGCCATCGCGAGGCCGGCCTCGACGGATTCGTCGACGGCCGTGTCGAAGTCGATCGACGTCACGACCATGCGGCGGGCCTGTGCCGACGACACCAGGTTCACCACGAATTCGCCGTGTGCGGCGATGTTTCGCGCGGTGTCCTTGAGCACGCCGTCTCGGGAGCCGACGCAGAAGCAGAGGACCGGCGGATCGCCGGACATCGCGTTGAAGAACGAGAACGGCGCGACGTTCAGTTCGCCCTCGGCGTTGCGGGAGCTCACCCAGGCGATGGGGCGCGGCAGCACGGTGGAGTGCACGAGATTGCTGCGCTGCCGGCCGCTGAGTGCTTGCATGTCGAAATACATGGAAAGTATCCGTTGGAAGCGGGAGCGGTCGTTACTCGTTGCCGACGCGGGCAGGATTCTGAACGGGCTTGTCGATGCCGGCGCGGCGCGCATTGGACTGGTGAAGCTCCACCAGATTGCCCGCGGGGTCGTGCAGGAACAGTTGCTTCAGATCGGGCGACGCGACGTTGTCGAGCGTGAAGTACGCGATGCCACGCTCGACGAGTTCCTGCTCGGCAGCCAGCACGTCCTCGACGGCGAGCGCGATGTGATTCGACACGGGGTCCTGGCCAGGGCCTTTCGCGTAGCGTGAGACGCCTTCGGTGCCCAGGATGTGCAACTGGGTGCCGTTGGGCAGGTTGATCCACGAGCCGTAGATGCCGGGAATCTTCCAGCGCGCCGGATCCTGCGGCAGACTCAGGACATCACGATAGAAGTCGAGCATGGCATCGGCCTGGGCGTGGGTCACACCGAATCCGACGTGATGAAGTTCGAGTACGTTGATGGGCATTGCAGTGTCCTCATGCGGTTCAGGATAGCGTCGCCGACGGGGCGGCAGAAGGTTGCGGAAGCCGGGAGGGCGTCGGCGTGACAAATTATAGTACGTAAACCGTACTATACGTAAACGAATTATTCGGTCGTCGTATAATTTGACCCGCCCCTTCCTCGATTGCCGATTCGATTGACGCCCATGACTGCACGCAAGACCCCTGCCACGATCAACAAGACCGCGAAGGCGACGAAAGTCGTGAAAGCGATGAAGGCTGCCCGGACACCCCAGCCCGAGATGGACACGCCGGCCGGCGACGCCGTGTCGGCCGCACGGCCGCATCTTGCGTTGATGGCGCAAACGGCGTCGCGCGGTACCGATGCGGGGGCGGCCGGGCTGGGGCTGCTGCTGCTTTGGCTCTCCGACGATGTCGAGCATCGTGCGAACGCATCGTTGACGGCGTTCGGGCTGACGGAAAGCAAGCTCGACGTGCTGATGATCTTCGGGCTGGCCGAGCGTGGGTTGATCGACAGCCGCGCGGTGACGCCGTCATATATCGCGGATTATTTTGGTGTGACGCGCTCGACGGTCACGGGGCTGCTGGACTGGCTGGAGAAGCGCGCGCTGCTCACGCGCGCGCTGAATCAGGACGATCGGCGCAGCATTTCACTGACGTTGACGGACGAGGGGCGCGACGTGCTCGGCCGGGCGCTGCCGGCATTCTGGGCGATGTGCGCGTCACTGGTGGACTGTCTCGACGAGCACGACCGCCATGCGCTGCAGGGCATTCTCGCGAAGATCTGGCAGCATCTGAAGGCGCAACGGACCTGACGTATTGCAGGATGGCACGATGGCGCCGGAAACGGTCGATACGGCATGCCGTTCGACGATCGCATTGCGGCCAGTGTCGACGCGTCAAACACCGCCCGCCGGATAGAGCGCCTTCACCTGCGACACCTCTTCGATGAATCGCTCCTTGAGCGTCTGCGGCCCAAGCACCTTCACGTGCGCGCCGTACCCCAGCAGTTTCCGCGCGCCGTGCTCGATGGATTCGATGGGCATCAGGAACGCTTTCCATCCCGGTGGCACTTCCGCGCTGCGTGCATCCTGCGAGACCGGCGCCGTCTTGATCCGTGCGTTGGCCAGCCAGGTTTCGCCGCGCGGCGACACGGCGATATGGGCGGTCAGCCGATCGAGGTCGGCTTCGTACCGGCTCATCGCGTCACGCCAGTGCGTCGCCAGATCGAATCGCGCGGGGCGCTTGAAGCGGCGGCGCAATGCATGGAGTTCGAGGATATTCGCGAGCCGGAACGTGAGTGCACCGGGCTTGCCGACCACCCTGGCAATCAGGTACCACGCGCCGCCCTTGAGCACGAGGCCGAGCGGTTCGAGCTCGCGGCGGGACAGCCCGCGCCAGCTCTGATACTTCACGTCGATACGGTACGAACCCCACACCGCATCGGCGGCTTCGCGCAGGAATTCGGGCGTTTCCTGCGCGCGATACCAGTCGACGGTATCGATGTGCAGCCGGCTGGCGACGCGATCGGCCTGCTCGCGCGAGCCAGGCGGCAGGCTGGCCATCATTTTCAGCCGTGCGGAGGTCGCCATGCCGTCCAGCCCCAGTTCTCTCGCGGGGCCGGGCAAGCCCGCCAGGATCAGCGCGTGCGCCTCGTGCTCGGTCAGGCCGGTGAGATCGGTGCTCCAGCCGTCGCGCAGCTGAAATCCCCCGTTGCGGCCGCGATCGCCCCAGATGGGCACGCCCGCCGTGGAAAGCTGGTCGATATCGCGCAGGATCGTGCGCTCGGATACTTCCAACGCGTCGGCCAGCGCCGGCGCGGTCATCCGGCCGCGCGCCTGCAGCATCATCATGATCGACAACAGGCGACCGGCTTTCATCGGAAGCACCTCGCTCGAATACCTGACATGAGGTGTCATGTTATCGGACTTATGCTTTGCCGCATGCCTGATCCGTTCCATCGACACCGAGGTCAAACATGAACGAGCGCATTCGAGTAACGCCACTCGACGTCGTCGAGCTGCGCCGGTACACCCTCCATCCAGGCAAACGCGACGTGCTGATCGATCTGTTCGATCGCGAGCTGGTCGAGCCGCAGGAAGCGGTCGGCATGAAGGTCATGGGGCAGTTTCGCGACCTCGATCGTCCGGACCGGTTCGTCTGGTTGCGCGGTTTCGAGAGCATGGAAACCCGGCTGGGCGGGCTCACGGATTTCTACGGCGGCCCCGTGTGGAAAGCGCATGCCGACGCGGCCAACGCGACGATGATCGATTCGGACGACGTCCTGCTGTTGCGCCCGGCGTGGGAAGGATCGAACCTGCCCGTCGACCTGTCGCGCCGGGCCGGCCGCGACGCCGGGGTTATCCCGCCGGGATGCGTCGATATCACGATCTTCTATCTGAACGAGCCGGCGTCGGCGCAGCTGCTGGCGTTTTGTCGCGAATGCATGTCAGTCGTTCTCGACACCGGTGGAGCGACCGCTCAGGGGTGGTATGTCACGGAGCCGCGCGAGAACGACTTTCGCCGATTGCCGGTGCGGGCAAACGAGCAGGTGCTGGCGGGCATCGCGGTATTTCCCGACATCGCGCGTTTCGACGCATTCGGCCGCTCGAATCGATGGGCGCACGAGCTGGCGCCGCAATGGGCGAACTGGCCGATCCGCGCGACCGAGACGCATCGGCTGGTACCGACCGCACGCTCGGCAGTGTACGCGTGAGCGTATTCGACGCGGGTCGCGCATGACCTCACAAGGGATCGAACCATGAAGATAATTTCCGGGCCGCTGAGCATGTTCGGGGCGAAGGTCGAGATTGCGGCACACGAGAAGGGCATCGACTTCGAGCTGGTGATGACGCCGTTCAGCCAGCTTCGCGGCTACGATCCCAAACATCCGGATGTATTGCGCATCAACCCGAAGCGGCAGGTGCCGGTGCTGATGGACGGCGATCTGGAACTGTTCGATTCCACGCAGATTTTCGAGTATCTCGAGGATCTGAAGCCCGATCCCGCGCTGTGGCCGGCGCATCCGGCGGCGCGCGCGATCGCGCGTCAGCTCGAACATTGCAGCGACGAAATCTATTTTCCGCACGTCGTCCGGCTGATGGGGCTGGAAGCGACGCCGGATGATCCGGCCGCGCGCGCCGCGCGTGACGAAGCGGCGCAATACTATCGGCGCATGGAGCGCGTGCTTGCGGATCGCGAATTCCTGGCCGGATCGTATTCCTATGCCGACATCGCGTTCTACATGGCGCAGCTGTTCGGCGCGCGCAAGGGCGCACCGATGACGGATGAAACGCCCCGCCTGCTCGCGTGGCGCGAACGGGTGACGGCACGTCCCGCCGTGCGAAAGGTCGCCGGCGCGATGGCCGGCTATCTTGAATCGATCGGAGAAGCGGTTCCCGATTTTCTTCGCAGGCTCGACTAGCGGCCGTCGAGAGCGGGTAGGACACGGCCTTCAGCGGCGATTGCCGTTGAGGGCCGCGATGGCGTTTTCGGCGTTCAGCCGCGGATGAACGCGAGCAGATCGGCGTTGATCGTCTCGGCGTTGGACGTGGGCATGCCATGCGGGAAGCCCTTATACGTCGTCAGCATGCTGTTCCTGGCCAGCTTCGCCGACAGGAGACCGGAACCGGCCGACCGAACTGAATTGCTCGGAGCGTACGCGATGGGTGATGGATCGTTTGCGCAAACCGGAGGGGGTGCCGATACGCGGCAAGGGCCGTCGCACGACCACCAAGTGAGTCGGCACCCCCACGGCGCGCACCGGCCGGTCGTGTGAACGCAATCCGACTTGCCCCTCTATTCCGGTCCTTGACCTTAAAGTTGACTTTAATCTTAGAGTGCTTGCTGACGGCGGTGAGTCAGCAGGCTTCGGGTGTTGCCTGCCACGGTCGATCATCGACGAGAGGCAACGAACATGGACAGGCGGTTTACACAGGTCGAATTCGGTCCGCACAAGGTCGACGTGCCCGAAGGCGGGTATTACGACCGGTTCCGGATGAATCCCGACCTCGACGAGGTGGCGCGCGATCCCGCGGCGGGAAACATCGACTTTTTCCGTCGGATTCCGAAGCGTCAGGTCGCTTCGCGGGTCGGCCCGACCTGGGCGCCGAACTTCTACTACCGTTCCAGCAGCATCCAGCTCCTGTTTCTTGCACCGCTCGAGCGCCTGCGGACCACGCTGCCGGTGCCGCTCGAACCGCTGCGTGCGCTCCCCGGCTACGGGCTGGTCGCGCTGACCTTCTTCTCGTATTCGGTGTGCGACAACGATCCGTACGACGAAGTGTCCGTCGCGGTGGTGGTCCGCCGGCCCGGCGCGACAGGGTCGCACGCGCTCGAGCTGATCGATTCGATGCGGCGCCGGAGCTTCTTCGCGCACGTGCTGGCGCTGCCGGTCACCACGGAAATCGCGCGGGTGCGCGGCGTGCACGGCTATCAGCTGCCCAAGTGGCTCGCCGACATCGACGTGAACCTCGGCGCCACCGCGAGCGCCCGCATCGCCGGCCCGGGCGGCCGGCCGGACCTGAGCCTGAGCGTGCCGCTGCCTGCACTGACCAACGTGCCGTCCCAGTCGCACATGGGCACGGCGACGATGATCAATCGCATCGACGGCGAATGGCACCAGACATCGGTGCAGACGAATGCGCTATCGTTCGCCCAGCGCCTGTTGCCGCGCAACGTCGAGCTCGTGCGGCACGGCGGTCCGTTGAGCCAGCTGCTTGACGGGCTGGGCGCGTCCACCATCCTGCGTCTCGACGTGGTGAAGGACGCGCAACTGGTCCTGAACCTGCCGACCCCGTTGAAGGCCTTCGATGAACCCGGAAAGCAGCGCTGACGCCACACCTGTCCGCGGAACGCCCGCGCCGAAGGAATCGCCCATGAGGAATCGCCCATGACCCGGCCGACCCACGATCTCGTCGTATTTGGCGCCACCAGTTTTGTCGGGCAGATCCTCGCCCGCTACCTGTCCGAGTACCTGCCGGGCTCCGGCGAGACGCTGCGCTGGGCCATTGCCGGCCGGTCCGAAGCGAAGCTCAGGCAGGTGAGGGATACGCTGGGTGCTGCCGGGCAGTCGGTGCCGATCATCGTTGCCGATGCGGCCGACGAAGCGCAGCTTCGCGCGCTCTGCGCGCAGACGCGGGTGGTCGTGTCCACCGTCGGCCCCTATGCGCTTTACGGGGAGCCGCTGGTCAGGGTCTGCGCGGAAACCGGCACCGACTACTGCGACCTCACCGGCGAGACGCAGTGGATCAAACGGATGATCGACAAGTACGAGCCGGCGGCCCGGCAATCCGGCGCGCGCATCGTTCATTGCTGCGGCTTCGACTCGGTGCCGTCGGACATGGGCGTGTTCTTCCTGCAGCGAGAGGCGCGGCAGCAGTGGGGCGCGCCGGCCGCGCAGGTGAAGATGCGTGTGAAGACGCTGAAGGGCGGCGCGTCGGGCGGCACGGTGGCGAGCGTGATCAACGTCGTCCGGGAAGCGGCCGCCGATCCCGCATTGCGCAGGGAACTGCTCGATCCTTATTCGCTGTGCCCGCAGGGGCATGGTTTCACGGTGCGCCAGCATGCGGTGCGATCCGCGGCATTCGATCGCGACTTCGACGCGTGGATCGCGCCATTCGTGATGGCGGCCATCAATGAGCGCGTCGTGCATCGCTCGAATGCGCTTGCCGGCAACGCGTACGGCAGCCGCTTCACGTACGACGAAGCGGTGATGACGGGCACGGGCCTCAAGGGTCGCCTGACGGCGCTGACGATGGTGGCCGGCCTCGGCGCGTTCATGATCGGTGTCCTCATCAAGCCGGTGCGCAGCCTGATGGAGCGTTTCCTGCTGCCGAAGCCCGGCGAGGGGCCGAGCGCCGCGGCCCAACTGGCCGGCCGCTACGATTTGCGTTTCTTCGGCCGTGCCGACGACGGGCGAACCTTGCGCGTGAAAGTCACCGGCGATCGCGATCCGGGCTATGGCTCCACCGGCAAGATGCTCGGCCAGGCCGCGATCAGTCTCGCGCTGGATTGCGTCGGCGACGGCGTCAAGACCGGCCGTGGCGGCGGCTTCTGGACGCCCGCGACGATGTTCGACGAGCGCTACATCGAGCGCCTGGTTCGCCATGCGGGGCTGCGTTTCGACGTGATTTGAGCGCGCGCGCCGCCCGCCATTCGACAGGAAGCCGATAAAGATCGGATTGCGAATCAACATCAGGAGACGACCTGCAGTCACGACGGGGCAGATGGCCGGACGCGATCCGGCCAGGGAGTATCGGAACATGAAGATCGGGGAACTGGCGGAACGCACCGGCCTTACCCCTTCGCGCATCCGCTTCTACGAGCGTATCGGTCTGTTGACGCTCGTCGAGCGCGAAGCGAACGGCTATCGCACCTATCCGCAGGAAGCGGTGACGGTGCTCGACCTGATCACGGCCGCGCAGAAGGCGGATTTCAGTCTCGACGAGATTCGCACGCTGATTCCGGCCGACCTCGCGCAGTGGCCATGCGATTCGCTGCTGGATGCGCTGGGCCGCAAGGTGCGGGACATCGAGGCGCTGGAGGCGCGGCTGGCGCGCAGCAAGGCGCAGGTCATGTCGCTGATCGCCGAAATCGCCGCGAAGCCGGAGTCGGTCGATTGTGCAACTCATGCGCAACGATTGCTGTCGAGGATTCCGCCAGAGAATGCGGCGGACGCGGCGGATGGCGGCGAGGCTGCCGCCGCCGCCGATCGTGACGAACCGGTTGTGCGCCGGTCGACCCGCGCCTAGCGGGGCGCCGGCGGTCACCTCACAGCAGCGCGACGACCTGTTCGGCGGTCGCCTTCGCCGATTGCGGATTCTGGCCGGTCACGAGGCGGCCGTCGACGACGACGTTCGACGTGAACGGTAGCAGCGCCTTCTCGTAGCGCGCGCCACGCTGCTGCATCTGCTCCTCGACGTTGTAGGGCACCTTCTTCGCGACGCCGGCCAGGATTTCCTCCACCCACGAGTAGCCGGTGATCCGGCGTCCGGCAACCAGCAGCGAGCCGTCCGACAGCCTCGTGTTCAGCAGCCCGCAGTAGCCGTGACAGACCGACGACACGATGCCGCCGCGCTCGTAGATCTCGCGCGTGAGCCGCTGCAGCCCCGCATCGTCCGGGTAGTCCCACATCACGGCATGGCCGCCGGTGAAGTAGATCGCATCGAAATCGGCCGGATCGATCTCGTCGGGGCGTGCGGTGTTGGCAAGCAGTGCCGCGTTGGCCTTGTCGGCGCGCCACGCTTTCGCGGCGGCGTCCGCGTGCGGCCATTTGAGCGAGCGCGGCTCCAGCGGCGACACGCCGCCCTTGGGGCTCACGAGCATCTGCTCATAGCCTTGCGCCGCGAAGATGTGATGGGCATGGGTCAGTTCGGACAGCCACAGGCCGGTCGGCTGCGACGGATCGGCGTAGTGCGCGACGTTGCTGACGACGTGAAGGATGCGCTTGCTCATGATGCGGTTTCCCTTTCATCGGCCACGGGCGGACGTCTTCGACGCGTCGCCGGATTGTCGGATGGCAGTACCCATACCCATGGCCTCGATACGCTGCCGAGGCAAACCATAACCTTCAAGCGAAGTTGAAGGTCAAGGCCCTTTCGTTTTTGTCTTCGTGGCCCGCGCCGGGCTTGCGGGCAGTACGAGTCCGTCCAGCAAGGTTGTCAGCGCATCTTCGATCGCGTGATCGCCGACCTTCTCGCGCACCAGCCGCCCGTCGATCGCCAGCATCGTCAGGCCATGCAGATGCGCCCAGCAGGCGGTTGCCTGGCCGAGCGCCGGGCGCGGGCGGATCGTGCCGGCGCGCTGGCCGCGTTCCAGGATGTCGACGACCAGCAGGAACGGCGCCTGCACGCGCGGATCGAGATGGATGTCCGAGGGCTCCCCGGCATCCGCCGCAAACATCAGTCGATAGAGATCCGGGTTGCGCTGCCCGAATGCGAGATGGGCGTACGCGAGCGCGAGCAGCACGTCCGGCGCGTCCGCCGCGGGATCGACGGACGCGGCGAGATCGTCGCGCAAGCGATCGAAGCCGATCAGCGCGAGCTCGTGCAGCAATGCGGCCTTGTCCGGGAAATGCCGGTACGGCGCGGAGTGGCTGACGTTCGCGCGCCGCGCGATTTCACGCAGCGTGAACTGCCAGCCCTGTTGCTCCTGCAGCGTGTCGAGCGCCGTTTCGATGATCGCGCGACGCAGATCCCCGTGGTGATAAGCCTTTTGCCCGGCGTCCGCATCCGCATCCGACGACATCGTGTTGCTCCTATGTTGACAGGGAACACATTGTGGGCCTATGATCCGACGCATGCAAGTTGACAGTGTCTACATCGACGCAACCTCGTGAGGTGCACCATGGCCGTTTCCGCAGAATCCATCGAATCCATCTCGAGCTTCGACCCGGCGGTGTTGCTGGCCCGACAGCGCAACGCGTTCGTCAGCGAGGGGCCGCCGAGCCTGCAGCAGCGCAAGGCCCGGCTCGCGCGGCTGCGCGCCGTGGTGCTGGCATATCGCCGCGAAGTGGAGGAGGCGATCAGCGCCGATTTCGGGAATCGCTCTCGGCACGAGACCGCGATCATGGAGCTGGTCGGCGTGATCCAGGCGATCGACTACCTGACGCGCAACCTGCGCCGCTTCACGAAGCCGCAGCGGCGGCACGTCGGGATTTTCTATCGGGCCGGGCAGGCGCACGTGGAGTACCAGCCGTTGGGCGTCATCGGCGTGATGGCACCGTGGAATTACCCGTTCTCGCTCACCTTCATTCCGCTGGCTACCGCGCTGGCCGCGGGTAACCGCGCGATGCTCAAGCCGTCGGAACTGACGCCGCGCACGAGCGAGGTGATGCGCCGGATGCTCGCGGAGACCTTCCCGAGCGAAGAAGTCGCGGTCGTGCTCGGCGGCCCGGAAGTCGGCGCCGCCTTCAGCGGCTTGCCGTTCGATCATCTGCTGTTTACCGGCAGCACGCAGGTGGGCCGCAAGGTCATGAAGGCGGCCAGCGAGAACCTGGTGCCGGTGACGCTCGAACTCGGCGGCAAGAGCCCGGCGATCGTCGCGAGGGGGCACGTCGATGGCCGGACGATGTCCAGCATCGTGTTCGGCAAGCTGTCGAACGGCGGACAAACCTGCGTGGCGCCCGACTATGCGCTGGTACATGAAGACGATCTGGACGCGTTCGTCACGCAATACGATGCGGCCGTCGCGCGCTTCTATCCGGGCGGGCCGGCGAGCCCGGATTACACGTCGATCGTCAGCGACCGGCATTACGATCGCCTGAAGGGTCTCGTCGACGAAGCGCGCAGCAAGGGCGCGCGCGTGATCGAGGCGGGCGTGAGCCCGCAGCAGGCCGCTACCCGCAAGCGGACCCTCGCGCCGACGCTGATCGTCGGGGCCGGCGACGATACGGCCGTCATGCAGGAAGAAATCTTCGGGCCGATCCTGGCGGTGCGCACGTATCGCACGATCGACGAAGTCGTCGACTACGTGAATGCGCGTCCGCGTCCGCTCGTGCTGTACTACTTCGGCGCGCAGGACGGCGACTGCGAGTCGTTGCTCAAGCGCACCACGTCGGGCAATGTCGGCATCAACAACACGCTCCTGCATGTCGCGCAGGAAGACTTGCCGTTCGGCGGCGTCGGTCCGAGCGGGATGGGCGCGTATCACGGCATCGAGGGATTCCGCGCGATGAGTCACGCGAAGGGGGTGTTCGTGCAGGGGCGCTGGAACCTGCCGAGCCTGCTGCGCGCGCCGTTCGGCAAGCTCGCGGATCTCTCGCTGGCGGCGCTGCTCGGGCGGAGCCGGGAACCGGTGGGCGTGCGGGCGGGATTGAGCGCCAAGCGCTGAGCGGGGCGGATGGGCATCGGCGCGGCGCGTACGACGATTGCATCGGCAGTGCGGCGTGGATGCTCGAATCAGCGCCCGCCGTGCGCGATGGCGAGCGCGATGCCAAAACCCGCATGAGCAAGGCACCGAAGGTGCGATCGATCCAGTGCCGCAGCGACAGCAAGCGATCGCGCACGGCCGTGGCGGAATCAGCAGGCCGCACGATGTCGGCTAAGGCATGGTGCGCTTGCCTGCCCCCGTGCGAACGGCGGCTTCGTCGAAGATCGTCGCGGCGAATTCGACGGCGGCCGGCATCCGCGCGTCATGCATCAGCACGAATTCGACTGCCGGCAGCTCCGGCAAACCGTCGGACACGCCGAGCTCCCGGAGTGTGTCGTCGATCGCGCTGCGCGGCACCGGCGCGATTGCGATGCCGGCACGCACGCATGTCCGGATGCCCATGACGCTCGGGCTTTCGCATGCGATCCGGTAGCGCAGGTCGGCCAGCGCGAGCGCTTTGAGGGCGGCGCCCCGGTACGGGCACGGATCGGGGAAGCACGCGAGCGGCACCTCGCCGTCGGGCAACCGCTCGTGGCGTGCAAAGGCCCAGACGAGCGGCTCTTGCCACAACGTCGCGCCCTGATCCGTGTGCGAGCAGCGGCTGCCGATCACGAGATCGAATTCGCCGTTGGCATGCCGTCGAAACAGGCTGTCGCCGATGTCGACCGTCAGATCCAGCCGCAAGCCGCGCCGCGCGGCCGAGTGGCGGCGCATCACGTCCGGCAGCCACCCTTCCGCAAAATCCTCCGATGCGCCGATACGCAGTTTGGTATCGACTGGGTCGCCGGTTCCCAGCCGGGCTCTCGCTTCCCCGCTCAGATTGAGCATCGCGCGCGCGTAGCCGAGCAGCGTCTGGCCATGCGCGGTGAGCGTGACGCTGCGCGTATTGCGCACGAGCAGCGCTCGACCGACCTGTTCTTCGAGACGAACGATCTGGGCGCTCACCGCAGACTGGCTGAGATGCAGCCTGCGACCGGCGCCGGTGAAACTCCGCACGTCGGCGACCGCGACGAACGTCAGAAGCAGCGCCGTGTCGAGAGGATTCTCCATTGATCACCAATCCGGGTTAATTCAATCAATTAATATCGTTTCCAGATTATAAGCGCGCTCGATACGCTGCGAATCGCAGTGGGCGACCGCGCATCCGGCGCGTCGCCGTCACTCTTGGCAAGGACCGGCTCCATGACGTGCGTGCTCTATATCGAAGGCTCACCCAACAAGGCCTATTCCGCCTCCATCGACGTGTGCAATGCGTTTCTCGATGCGTACCGGCACGCGCATCCCGATCATGAAATTCGGAAGCTCGACGTCTGGGATCTGGCGATGCCCGAATTCGACGAAGACGCGTTGGCCGCGAAATATGCGGGGCTGAGCGGTACCGCGTTGACGCCGTCGCAGGCGGCGGCATGGCAGCGGATCGAGCAGCTCGCGGCGCCGTTTCATGCAGCGGACAAGTTGCTGTTTGGCGTGCCGCTGTGGAATTTCAGCATTCCGTACAAGCTCAAGCACCTGATCGATGCGATCTCGCAGAAGGACGTGCTGTTCACATTCGACGAGACGGGCTTCACCGGCAAGCTGGCCGGGAAAAAGGCGGCGGTGGTCTATGCGCGCGGGCTCGGGTATCAGTCGCCGGGTTCGTTTACGCCGGCCGCCGAGTTCGATCTTCAACGCCCGTACATGGAAACCTGGCTCAGGTTCGTAGGCGTGACGGACGTCGCCGGCATCGTCGTCGAGCGTACCTTGTTCGGTGCCGACGGAAAGGTCGATCGCAGCCGCGCGATCGATGAAGCCCGCACGATCGCACGCGTGTTTTGACGCTGCCGCTGCCGCGCTGCGCTGCGCAGCGCCCCGCATCCGGCGCACCGGCGGCGCGCCCGGCGCTTGCGCCGGCGTGCGGCGCGGACGCTCAAATCAGCGCCCGCCGCGTGCGATGGCGAGCGCGACGCCGAAGCCGACGAGCAGGCATCCGAAGGTACGGTCGATCCAGTGGCGCAGCGACAGCAGGCGATCGCGGACGGCCGTCGCGGAGAAACACACGGCCACCAGGCTGAACCAGCCGGCATGCGCGATGGCGATGAATGCGCCGTAGCCGATCTGCACGATCAACGGCGTGTCGGGCCGCACGGCCTGCATGAACAGGCTGACGATGAACACCGTGGTCTTGGGGTTCAGCGCATTGGTCAGGAAGCCGGTGCGCAGCGCGGCCAGGTCGGACAGCGGTGCGGACGGTGCGTCCGGCTGCCCGTTGCCGGCCTTCGTCATGAGCATCTTCACGCCCAGGTAGACCAGGTAGATCGCGCCGATCAGCTTGACGGCATTGAAGAGCCACAACGATTGCCGGATCAGCAGGCCGACGCCCAGCAGCGTGTAGCTCACGTGAACCGTCACGCCCAGCCCGATACCCAGCGCGGTGAGCACGCCCGAGCGGCGCGACAGCATCAGGCTGTTGCGCGTGACCATCGCGAAGTCCGGGCCGGGGCTGATTACGGCCAGCAGCGTGATGGTGATTACAACTATCAGTTCGGTCATCGTCTTGTCCTTGCGATTGATGGCTTGATGGCGCAATCTTATGGGTCATGTTTCATCGGGAAAAGCGATGATTTCTGACCAGAATGGTGAGATTGACTCACAACCGGTTCGCGCGAACCTGCCTTCGCTGATGGCCCTGCGTTGCTTCGAGGCGGCGGCGCGTCACGAGAATTTCAGCCGTGCCGCCGACGAGCTGTGCCTGACCCATGGCGCGGTCAGCCGCGCGGTGCGGCTGCTCGAGGACGACCTGGGCGTGGCGCTGTTCCAGCGGCGCAGCCGTCGCGTCTTCCTGACCGACGCGGGCCGCAAGCTGGCGCAGGCCGTCCATGACGGGCTGGGGCTGATGCGTCACGCCGCGCAGGAGTTGCGTGCCGAGGCCGCCCGCGCACGGCGCTGGGTGCTGTCGTGCGAACCGACGCTTCTGATGCGCTGGCTGATTCCGCGCTGGCCGGATTTTCAGGCGCGCCATGCGGACGTCGACATTCATCTGGCTGCAGCGGGTGGCCCGTTTTCATTCGACAGCGGCATCGACATGGCGATTCGACGCAATGACTTTGCATGGCCGGCGGGTTATCACGCGGAGCGTTTGTTCGCGGAGCGGGTGGGGCCGGTTTGCCGGCCGGACAAGGTCGATACGTGGTTTTCCGCTCGCCGCGGCGCGCGCTCGTTGAAGACGGACGTTCCGCAATTGCATGCGCGGACACGGCCGGACGCGTGGAAGGAATGGGCGGTGGCCGCGAATCAGCCGGCCGTCAGCGGGCGCGGGCAGGTGTTCGACCATTTCTACTTCAGTCTGCAGGCGGCGGTTGCGGGGCTCGGCGTCGCCATCGGCCCGTGGCATCTCGTTCGTGACGATATCGAAAGCGGTGTGCTGGTCGCGCCGATGGGGTTCGTCGAGGATGGTTCGCACTACTGCCTGTTGACGCCGGAGCCGGTGGCGGCGGGGCGTGCGCCGTCGGACGTGCTTGCGTGGTTGAGGTCGGTGGTCTGATCGGTGCGTGGATGCCCGGGGCGGGCTGTTTCCGCGCCGCTTTCGTCGATGTTGAAGCGGTGAGGTGAGGGCGGGCTCAGGCAGGGCTATCGGGCGCCTGTGCCAGGTATCGCAGGCGCCCGTGGCGGCCGTCGCTACGGTCGGGCATCCGGCGCGAAAGTCCTGCCCGTCACGTCCACGATAAAGTCGATTGCCGCACGAATCGTCGGCGAATGTCTGAGGTCGGCATGCACGACCAGCCAGATGTCCCGCGCGTACGGTTCTCCGTCGAACGGCAGGCGCTGCAACCCGGGATCGCTGTCGCCCATGAACACGGGCAGGCCCGCCACGCCGATGCCCGTACGTGCCGCCGCCTGCTGGGTCGTGATGTCGCTCACCTCGCACGCGATACGCCGGCCTCGAGCGACCGACTCGAGCCACTTCTGATGCGGCATTTCCGCGAATTGCGCGTCGTAGCAGATGAAGGCCCAATCGTCGGGCGTCGACGCGTGCGCATAGTCGCGGCTCGCGTAGAGCCCGAAAGCCATCTCGCCCAGCTTGCGCGTCACGTTTTGCGGCTCCTCCGGGCGGAACAGGCGCACGGCGATATCGGCTTCACGACGGGCGAGCGACACGCGTTGTGCCTGGCTGGCCATCGACAGCCGAATGCCCGGATGCAATTGCGCGAACTCATGCAGATGATTCGCGAAGAAGTTGTTGGCGAGTACGGGCGGCACACTGATCGTCACGGTGCCGTGCATCGGCAGGTGTTCCGTGCGTGCGAGGCGCTCGATCGCAAACGCGTGCTCCTCCATTTTCTCGGCGAATTCGAGCATCTGCCGGCCGGCGGCGGTCGGCCGGCACGCGCGCGGCAACCGGTCGATCACGCGGATCTTCAGTTCGGCTTCGAGCGCGCTCAAGCGACGGCTGACGGTCGCGTGGTCGACATTCAACCGCCTGGCGGCCGCCGATAGACTCCCCGTTTGTGCGACGGCCACGAAGTAGCGCAGGTTTTCCCAGTCGAACATCGGTGCATTTTCTCCAGGTGGCTGTGCTGTTTTGCGGAATATTCGCACAGAAGGCGATCCTCTACGCTTCACTCCTCCGAATACGAAGGATTGCCGATGCAGACCTCATCCAGACATCACCCGCGGCTGGTTCAAACGGCCGCGTGCCTTGGTTTCGCCGTCGTCCTGATCGACGTCAGCGTCGTCAATGTCGCGCTCGATGCATTGCGAACGGCCTTCGGGGCAGCGGTCACGGACCTGCAATGGGTCGTCAATGCGTATGCGCTCGTGTTCGCGGCGACGCTGCTCATGGCCGGCGCCCTCGGCGACAGGCTGGGGGCAAAGCGCGTATTCATTGCCGGTTACGCGATATTCACGCTGTCGTCGATCGGCTGCGGCATGGCGCATTCCATGGAAGCGTTGATTGCCTGGCGTCTCGTTCAGGGGATCGGCGCCGCGCTGCTGGTGCCGAACTCGCTGGCCGTGCTGCGCCTCGCATTCGACGACGCAGCGGCGCGCAGCCGGGCGATCGGCTGGTGGGGCGCGGGCGGCGGTATCGCGCTGGCCGCGGGGCCGTTGGCCGGCGGGTTGCTCATCGCCGCAGTGGGCTGGCGCAGCATTTTCCTGGTCAACGTGCCGATCGGCCTGGCCGGTATCTGGATGACCTGGCGGTTTGCGCCTGACACGAAAGCGCAGCGCGGAAGGAGCCTGGATCTTCCCGGCCAACTGACCGGTGCGTTGGCGCTGGCCGCGCTCACGTTCGCGTCGACCGAGATCAGTGCTCTGGGGTGGCGCAGTCCGGTCATCGTGGGTGCATTCGCATTGTGCGTCGGGCTGGGCATCGCGTTCGTCAGGCTGGAAGCGCGCAATCCGGACGCGATGCTGCCGGCCGCGTTGTGGCAGGACAGGGTCGTCCGCAGTTCGATCGCGATCGGCGCGATCGCGAATCTGGTGTTCTACGGCATTGTTTTTACGTTGAGCCTGCTGTTTCAGTCGGTGTGGCATATGACGCCCGTGCGCACGGGCGTCGCGTTTCTGCCGATGATGGGTGTGCTGATGGTCATGAGCATCGTTGCCGGGCGACTGACCGGCAGGCTGGGTGCGCGCACGCTTGCGACGGCCGGATTGTCGATTTCCGCCGTCGGCTATCTGGCGATGTGGCCGGCGATCGCCGCGCAATCCAACGGACTGCTCGCGATACCGATGCTGCTGGCAGGCAGCGGCATCGCACTGACGATACCGACCATCACGGATGCGGCGCTCGCGGCGGTGAGCGGCACGCAGTCAGGTGTGGCGTCGGGGTTGTTGAATACGGCACGGCAGGTGGGCGGCGTGATGGGCGTCGCGCTGTTCGGCTTCTTCGTTCGGGAGGCCGGGGGCGTGACGTTCGTTCACGGGATGGAGCGGGCGTTGATCGTTTCGGTTTTGTTGCTGGTGGTTGGCGCGGCAATGGCCTGGCGGAACCTGGGGGCGGCAGGGGCGCGCGGGATTCGGGCTCGCGAGGCGAGCCCGCTGCGTCAATGACCAACCCGATAGACGCGACCGCTATGCACGCCTTCCACGCTGCGTCGATAGGCCATTGCCACACGTGACGCGGGCACGCTCTCGCAGCCTGGGAAAAACGGACCGAACCGATCCATGGATTCCGTCAGTACCGTCGGGCTCACGGCGTTGATCCGGATGCCGCGTGGAAAATCGCATGCGGCCGCACGCACGAATCCTTCGATCCCGGCATTCGACGTTGCGGCATTGGCGCCCTGCGCAATCGGATCATCGACCGCGATGCCCGAGGTCAGCGTGATCGACCCGCCATCGAACAGGTAGTGCTGACCCACCAGTGCGACGCGCACCTGGCTCAGCAGTTTGTCCTGCAATCCCTTGTGGAAATCGGCCGCCGTCATCTTCTGGATCGGAGCAAGGATCACATTGCCAGCGGCAGCGATGATCGCGTCGACTTGCCCGATCTTCTCGAACAGCGCGCTGACGCTCTCGTCACGGGTGATGTCGACCTGATGGTCGCCGGAGGTGCGACCCACGCGAATGATGTCGTGTTTTCCGTCACGCGCAAGCTCATTGGCCACGGCACGACCTACGTCGCCGCCGGCACCGATTACAACGATCTTCATGGAACCACTCCTTTTCGATTTCGGGTTGGAGCGGCCATTGTTCTTCGAACCAATATTGAGATAAATGTGCTCTAATTTCCGACACTACTAATCGCCGGTTCGCAATATGGACAAGCTGCGTTCAATGGAAACCTTCGTTGCCGTCGTGGAAGGGGGCAACTTCACCGAGGCGGCGCAGCGGCTCGGCATATCGGCGGTCATGGTGGGCAAGTATGTGCGCGAACTCGAAGAGCGCCTCGGTGCGCGCATGCTGGAGCGCACCACACGACGACAGAGCCTCACGGATGCGGGGCGCGTGTTCTACGAAGATGCCAAGCGTGCGCTTGAACAGGTGCGGATTGCCGAGACGTCGGTCGAACGGTTGCGCGCGTCGCCGTCCGGCACGTTGCGTATCAGCGCGCCGATTACCTTCGGTGCGTGTGTCGTCGCGCCGCTGGCCGCGACTTTCCAGCAGAGGTATCCGCTCGTGCGTATCGAGCTGGCATTGAGCAATCGCGTCGTCGACCTGGTTGACGAGGGTTTCGATCTCGCCATTCGTATCGGTGAACTGGGTGATGTCGATCTGATCGCAAAGCCGTTGACCCTTTATCGCATGGTGATCTGTGCATCGCCCGGTTATCTCGCGCGGCATGGGCGTCCGGAGACGCCGCAGGACCTGGGCGTGCATCACTGCCTCTCGCACTCGGTGTGGAATGGCCGTAACGGGTGGAAGCTCGGCGGGTGGGACGGGCCGCAGGTTTCGCAGGATCCGGTCTTCACGTGCGACGACGGGAACGGGCTGCGCATGGCCGCAATCGCGGGTGCGGGATTGTTGTTGCAGCCTGAAGTTCTGGTGGCGCACGATCTGGCGAGTGGGGCGCTGGTGCCGGTGATGCAGGCGTATTTGCCTGAGCCACACCCGGTTCATATCGTGTATCGGCACGATCGGCGGCCACTGCCGAAGCTGACCCGCTTCGTGGCGCATTTGCTCGAGCATGTAGGGGGGGCGGGAGGCGTCTTAGCGGGTGACGCGTCCCGAGTGCATGGCACCTGAGACCCGAAGCGCCCGCCGCCCGCCAGTGCCGGGCTACTCAGCACGGCTGCGACCGTATAGGCGACCGCGTCGAGGTTGAAAGCCCAGATCGCTAAGCGTGAGCGCGGTGGTACACGAAGCCGGCATTCGTTCCGCCGCCCCGGCCTACCGCGATCTGAATATTTAGGTGTGCCATGGCTTCAAGATAACGGGCGTTGTGCAAGGGGCCGGTCACGACTGGCGCAAACCCTGCACTTTCCGCGATCTCGGCGACCGTGGTGTTGGCCTCAAAGTCGTTGCCCGCGATGAATGCGGTAACGGCATGACCACCCCGATCGATGCGATCCAGCGTCATGATGTCGGCGAATACCGTGTTGAAGCACTTCACGAGACGCGCGCCTGGCAGCAGGTGGCCAATCGCCTCGGCCGCCGATCCGTCGGCACCCAGCGGAAGTGGCGACCAGTCGTCCTTGAGCGCATTCGTTGCGTCCACCACGATCTTGCCAGTCAGCCGATGCGAAAGGGGCGGGAGTACCTCTACACATGCCTGATAGAGGATGGCGATGACGACAACGTCACCATGCGCCGCAGCCTCTTCCAGCGACACGATACGGTACCGTGCGCCCAAGCGTGCCCGTGCGGGATCACGCAGTCCGACCACCACGTCATGTCCCGCCGCTACCAGTAATTCGGCCAGATTCCCGCCAAAGTTTCCACCGCCCAGGAATGCGATCTTCATGGCATGTACCTCACGATTGATTGGGTGGCATCATTCTTCCAACAATGGTTTCTGCAATCAATTAGGTACCTGAGAGTAACCATGACGAAGAAAATCAAGTTGCCGCCTGATGCGTTCCTGAAGGTTTGTCCGTCCCGTGCCGTGCTCGCGCGTATCGGGCAGAAATGGACGGTGCTCGCCATGGTCGCGATGAAGGATGGGCCGATGCGTTTCGGTGACATCAAGCGTCGCCTGGAAGGTGTGTCGCAGAAGATGCTGACCCAGACGCTGCGCGCGATGGAGCGTGACGGACTGGTGGTGCGTAATGTGTATGACGAGCTGCCGCTGCGTGTCGAGTACATGCTGAGCCCTCTGGCAGGTACGCTGCTTCCACTCGTCATCGATCTCAAGGCATGGGCGGAGAATGCGCTCGCGACAATCGAAGCGAGCAATCGTGCGTTCGATTGCAAGCATGCGGAGTAGCGAGAGGGGAGACTAGTTGAGTTCAAGCCTTCCATGTGCCGGCATGCTTGCAGTTCGCGTGGTCACTCGCGAATCCGCTGACAACGCAGGTGCATCACAACGCCCGGCTCCAACGTTTCTCTGATCACCTGCTGCTTGAATACTCGCGCATATGTGCGATGGGGATGGGCGCGGCGACAACTGTCGGTGGTGACCAGCGGAAGCCGACCCACAGCGGTCCTGAGGGCTCACGTGTACTCAAAGGCAGCATTTAAGCTATAACGACCATTCGGGCGGCCATGTTGGTCGGTAGGTCATCGACCGGAGCCGACGTTCGACGAAGCTCGCTTCTACGTCAACAATGTGGCGAATCGTAGGCATTAGCGGCATCGAGCAGCGGAGCGGTTGCTTGCCGCCAAGGCGCCTCAGCTATGAGGCCTTGTAATCGCCACGTAAAAAGTATTTCTAGCCTTGCACCACCGACAAATCCAGCCAATGGTTGGGAGCCTTCCAGGACATCAGACTTTCAGTGGCGTTGTTCCCGGCATTCTTTTCCCCGTCGTTGACTGCTCTTTCAAGCGCCCCCCTCGACAGTTGAAGGTGTAACAGCTTTCTCCGCGACAACAGATCCGACTCGTCTAGACTTGCAAAATCCTGGTCAATCCAAATCCAGATTTTTCGGTCCACACAGGTGAGCAGAACCTGCCATGCGGCGTAGGCCGCCACCGCGCTGCTCGCCGCAACAAACTCTTGCCACCAGTACCGGGAGAAAGCCGACCGGTTACGCCAGAATTGCGCCTCCCGCTTCACCTGCGCCCAACCTTCGTTCAAGTCTCCTTCCGGCCACTCCAGTTCGTCAATAGCGACATGATCCGTCAGTCCCCGCAACAGGATTGCGCGTTTGCGTCGCCAATCTTCTGTCGAGTTCTCATCAGCCAAGATCCGTGAATCCAGCCAGTCGCGACGACCATTTGCGAGTGCGCACAGGACCGTTTCCACGTAGTCGGCGGTCGTCGCGTTGCGCTGGAGCTGATACAACTCGTCGCGAAACTGATTGATTGCCGGACCACCGTCTACCCGAAATGGCATGTGCATCAGGTCGTCAACGCCAGCGATGCCGGTGAATTTGACACGAAGGGAGCGTCTAAGCGCACGCCAAAGGGCAATACCGCGAATGGGAGCAACTTCCATCAGGGCCTCGCAGAGCGCCACAAATAACCCCCCCGCCTGATTCACACGCCGGACAAAGTCAGCCGTCAACTCCTCCATCCCGTCCAGCCACGCGTCGACCTCGGCTGAAGCGCTCTTCACAAGCAATCGCGCTTGTACAATCGGGAACAGTATCGAATACAGATTCGCGCCAGCGGCGCGCGCCCGTTCAAGTTGAGCCAACGTATTGGATCGAGCTGCACGCTCACGCGCCTCCCGCTTCTTGAAATCAAACATCTCCGCAAGAGACTGAACATTTTCTTCGTTCTGGCGAGCGCGCAGCGATAGCCGAGCAATATTGTCCGAAACGTCGATCGTGACATCTGAGTCCAGCACGCCGACGTCTAGATGTTGGCTGGCGCTTAGTGTTGCATCTAGAGCCTGAGCAGCCACTTTCACGTCATCTCCTGCGGCGCCTCGCTCGAGAGCGGCACGTAGCAACGACCACGGGGCGACAAGATCTGCCAGCGAGATCAACGACCGCTCCCCCGCAGCCGCAAGCACAGCAGCGCTTCCGTACTCCTGCTCGAAGACGGTTTGGCTCGCTTTAAAACACCATCCGTTTTGCAGCAGCACCCGGCCGAACGACGCAGGATTGGAAGTTGAAAGACCGATAAAGGCTACGTTGCGAAGAACCTCATGTTCTAGAGCCAACGCAACACTCGCGAGACGTTCGACTTCGGAGTCTGGCAGTGGTACTGGATGGAACCCGAGAGATGCGAATACCACCTCTATCGCCCGTTGATTTTCCACACCCTGGTCTTCAATAAACCGGGACAGCGTACCGGAGTCAGCAGGCTTCAACGCATAGCGAAGCGTGAGAGAAATCGGGACGCCTTCCGCTTCCGCCAGCAGGTCGAGTTGGGACCTCACATCTAGTGGCAGAAGTTCAAGATGGACCAGTCGTGCCGCGATAAATTGTTCATCCTTGTGCAGTACGGCCGGTTGCTTGTGCCGTAACGTGTTCGCAGAGTTGGCAGCAGCATCGTCGACAAGCAGCACGTGGTCTGGAGCCTGT
Organism: Burkholderia sp. D-99; assembly: GCF_011605345.1. Classification (GTDB taxonomy): domain Bacteria; phylum Pseudomonadota; class Gammaproteobacteria; order Burkholderiales; family Burkholderiaceae; genus Burkholderia. The sequence goes on along the minus strand of NZ_JAAOXM010000004.1, from coordinate 437,949 downwards.
AAACCCGCCCAGTGGCGAGTTTGATCAGTGCGTTCAGCAAGTTGCCTGAGCAAACGTGTCACCAGCGAGCCGAGTGCGTCGGGGGTAAAGCGACCCAGCACTCCAATTAAAGTATCGAAATTGTGGTCCTCAATTGTCGATGTCCCGCCTGTTCTGAGCAGACTAACGTCGAGTGCGTTTGCGGTCTCGGTCAATGCATCAACAAACGACTTCGGCGCATTCAAATTAGGCGCTGCCCAGTACCTGGCCGTGCGTTCTGCTCGTCTCAAAACGGACAGGGTCGAATTTCCAAGCACCTGTAGCGTATGACGATATTCAAGCGCATAGAAGCTTTGACTCGGGTTGGTGAGGTAATCCCGCTCGTATTCAAAATTACCTGGCAGGCGATCCTGAATTGTGGACGCCTCAACCTCCGACGTTTCAGTGCCCGCAAGCCAGCGCAGGAAGGCCGCAATCTTTTGCTGAAAGTCTTTGTGAACACCCTTCTCGGTCACGACATGCATCGCCGCGTCCGATATGCGCACCAGCATTCTGACCACGTCATCGCGGTCCACCTGATTGAGAAGCACTAGCCAACGCATTGCGAGCCAAAAATCGCTACCCTGCATGTCCACGTGATGCACGACGCAAACGGCAGCAAAAACTCTCTCCGCAGAGTGCAATGCTTTTCCCTGCAGAAGAATTGGAACGAGCTCGCGCAAATCATCGAATCGTTGATGCTGCAACCTGAGTGGAATGCCCATCACAGGATGGATTCCGGCCTCATCGGTACCAATCAAGTGGACAAGATGCCGGGAGAGCATTGCGGAAGCTTCCTTGTCGCCAATCTTTTCCTCAGGAGACGGACATGGCACTCGCGCCACCCACTCGACCAGTCGGTCAAGAACGGTATTCCAGACTATGCCGCCGGCAGGTGTAATAAGGCGGAGGGCTTGCACAGCCCAGCTTCGAGCAGAGGCCATTGCACGGCCACTGGATATCTCGGCTACATCGAGCAAGGGCACAGCCAGCGCGGGGGCAAGGTTTACTACCTCATTCCGATGCTCGTCGTTTGCGTTCTGGCTCTGTAACAGTGCAAAAAGAACAGGCGTCGTGACGTCCTGCTTAATTGTCGCACCTCGCGCAACAAGCACTGAGATTGCTGCGGAAAGGATGTCGGGCGAGGCCGATGTGGAAGCAATAGGATCTAGCCACTCTTCAAGTGCTGCGGTTACATCATGGCCGTTTGCCGAGGCCTCCTCCAACTTTGTCAGCAACGCCGCTGCCAAAGCGAGATGAATTGTCGATTCCTTTGGACGATGAACCCCAAGTCTACCGGGGACTTCTTCCATCCACGCGCCAGAAATGATTTCGCTTAGGCGTCGGTAGTTATCGTCGACACTGCGAGCACTCACCTGCGCCGAACTCGCAAGTTCATCCGCCGTGTATGAGAACTGCTCTGCGAGCCGTGCGAGATCTGCACCGGTACTTCCAATCTGTTCAAGATATTTATTCGCCTGATCAACCAGCCATTGAGTCCACTCCAGCTCTGAAAAGCTCCGCCCCTCTCGCATCCCCAATTCGTCTCGGCCATAGGCCCACAACAGACGATTGACCGTCACGCCACCCTTAAACGACGCCTCTTCACGGAATCGGACGACGAGCGGAAAGAGCCTTGGAATGCAGGCCAGCCTGATTAGGTCCGCAGACAACTCTGTACGCGGAATGGAATGTGCGGTTAGCAACTCATCGAGCTCTCCCCCCGGGATGTCACTGTAGGGTTCAATTCCAATGCGTACGCTCGTATTCGGTGCCGAGCGAAGCCCCTGAAGCCGGTTTTCTAGGAAGTGAGTCTGGACACTGACCAGAGTACGCACGGAAGCGTGAAACGTCTCGCCCTGCAATATTTGGAGAAGGCGCACCCATTCGAACGACGGCTCTTGGTTCAGCCCGTCCAACGTGAGCAGCAGAGCTGGCCCTTCCTCGACCGGACGGCTAAGCAGTCGGCGGACACGTTGCTCCCAGTAGACACGGTTCCTGCTACGAGTGAGGTCGTACAGCTCGTCGCCGAGAAACTCTTGCAAGGTGCCGTTCGAAAGCCCTGTTAAGCGACGGATGGCCGATGAAGGTATCGCGAGGACAATAGGTAGACGTTCCAGTTCGCGCACAATCCAGTGCAGGATTGACCACGTTTTACCGACTCCCTCACTGCCGTGAGCAATAGCGCGCTGGTGCGAGGGCTTTGCCCACCAGTTATCCAACTGATCGAGAACAGTTTTCCTGGTAATAAAGATGTCGGCAGCGCCGCCCGCTGCGTTCTGTGCAAAAAGCGCGGTTGACTCGGTGGCATTGTTCCAGATAGAAACAATACGCTGCGCCGCAGCTTCCCGCACAGAATCGAAGCCGATTTTCCAAGGCTCCAGTTCCCGGCGAATCATTCTGATTACCGGTTGGGCGGCTTCCTGGATTGCCCGTGCGGCGTCGCTCGCAGGCTTACCGTAGAATCGCTTCACAAGCTCTGGATCGACTGCGCAGAGCGCCGCGAGTTCTGGTATTCCTCCACTCTGGTCGTCCCAGTCGATAACAGCAATGGGTAACCCCTCAGAGTCGGCTTTCCCATTCAGCGTCTCTCTGAGTCCTTCGTCAGCCCGACGTGTGCACACCAGAATCCAAAGCTCCAGAAGCGGATTGCGTTTGAGTGCATCGTCGACTTCACCCTGCAATTCGCGTTTGTTGAGCGAGGTGCCGTCCGCATAGCGCTTGCTCTCGATACGAACGTGTCGGCCCTGGCTGCCTGCGGTCCCGGCATCCGCACCAAACTGAAAGCCAGAATCCGAAACAGCCAGTCTTACGCCGATAAGCGAACCAATGAGGCTGGCGGCAAGCCGCTCAAGCAGGCGAGCATCTCCCAGCATCAAAATACGTTTCAGACTAGTAAGATGGCGCTCAAGAGCCGGTTTTCCGCGAGACACGTTTCCTGTATTTTTTTTGGTCGAAGCCATTGCTGATAGTGAAGTATAGTTTTGAATTCACAAACCCGGGTTCAGCAGAACTTTAACCGCATCGGTCCGGGTTCGGCGACCGAAGCGGTCACTCGAATGGCCGTTATTTTCATTGAAGAACGGCCGAATATGGCCGATAGCCGTCGATCATGATCGGCGCTTCCCGACCCTTCCGGACCTGCGTCGAAAGCAAAATCGGACATTCATCGCACTGCCTGCCGACATCAAGCGACCGTTCAGCTATGATCGCCTGACCTATGGATTTTGATCCAACGCTTTGCAACTGCTTCAACAACCGATCGGCGCCGACCACTCATACCTCATGCGGAAAATGAAACTTATTCCGATTCTGCGACACGGCGCAGCGGCATGCCTGGGTTGTTTCGCATTATCGGCCTTTGCAGTGGCGCCTGAAGCGCCCGTGCCATCCGTGGCCGCACCTGATGTCGCTCACAAGGTGATCTGCAACATTGTCAGGCCGGACTACCCGAGCGCGGCGCGACAGGCAAACGAAAGCGGGACGGTAAAGCTGCGTTTCGAAATCAGCGTCACCGGTCAGGTTGAAAATGTGACCGTTGTCGAATCGACAGGGTACTCGCGCCTGGACGACAGTGCGAAGGCGGCGTTACTCGCCACCCGATGCACCCCAGACCACGATGCGGCCGGCAAGCCGGTGCGAGTTGCCACGACCATTCGACTTGCGTTCCAGTAAGCGACCTTCGACAAACGTACAAGCGCCCGCGCGATTCAAGTCCTGAGCGACGAAGGTTTCGCCGAAAGGCTGGATGGCCTGCGTTCGATATGAGCCGGCACACCTGCCGCTCAATCAAGATAGGGTTCCAATACCCCCTCGATCCAATCCATGAAGGCCCGGACGCGAGGCGACAGATTGCGCCGATGGGCCACGACAAGCGACGCGTTGAGCGGCTCGGGACGCAAGTCGGGCAGAACCTCTACCAGCGCGCCGCTTTCAATGTAATGCGCGAGCGCCGAGTATCCCGCCTGAATCAATCCAATGCCCGCAAGCCCGGCTGCGTGATAGGTCTGAACACTGTTGACCTGCATCGCGCTTGGCAACGAAAGCGACGCATAGCTGTCGCCATCGGGGTACTCCCATCCGGTATGCCTGGCGCCAAGCGTCAGCGTGTAGTGGACCATCCGGTGTCCTTGTGTGCGCAGATCATCGAGCGTGTGCGGTATGCCGTACCGTGCCAGATAGCTCGGGCTCGCCGCATTTGTCATGCGCAGTTTTCCCAGCGGCCGGGCAATCAGCGTCTCGTCGACGATCGGCCCCAGACGGATCACGCAATCGAATCCTTCCTGGACGAGATCGACACGCCGATCGGTGCTGGAAAGTTCCAGTTCCAGTTCCGGGTGCGCCGCCATCAGTTGCGGGAGTGCAGGAATCACGACGCTGCGTGCCAACTCGGTGGGCATGTCGACGCGCAGCCTTCCCCGCAGTGATGTGCCGTTACCCGAGAACATCGATTGCAGTTCCTGGACTTCGGCCAGCAGGTCGCGTGCGCGTGAATAAAAGGCGCGTCCGTCTTCCGTCAGCTGCACACGCCTCGTGGTGCGGTGCAGGAGTGCAACACCCACATCCCGTTCGAGCTCACGGATCACCATCGACACACGTCCTTTCTGAATACCGAGGCTTTCGGCCGCGCGCGTGAAGCTTGTCATTTCGGCGACACGGGCAAAGATCAAAAGCGCGTCGAGGTTTTGCATTGTTCACCCAGGGAGTAACAGAACGTTCAATTTGCCATCGTTTATAACTCAGTTGTGGCTCGGTAGAGTGGCTTCCCATGTCGTCCGCTGCGGACAATCCGAACGAAAGGGAGCACCCATGTCACCACACGCCTCTCCGATCAACACGGTCGTCGTCTACCACTCCAGCTATGGGCACACCAAGCGTATGGCAAGCGCTGTCGCCGAAGGCGCCGACGCCGTACTCGTCGCGATCGACACCGAGGGAAACATTGCAGCGGATGCCTGGAATACGCTCGCCGGTGCGGATGCGATCCTGCTCGGCTCGCCGACCTACATGGGCGGCCCGAGCTGGCAGTTCAAGAAGTTTGCCGACGCATCCTCGAAGGTCTGGTTCGAAGGCGGATGGCGGAACAAGGTCTTTGGCGGCTTCACCAACAGCGCAAGTATCAACGGCGACAAGCTCAACACGCTCGAATACTTCTTCCTGCTCGCCGGGCAGCACGGCGGCATCTGGGTCAGCATGGACATCAAGCCGGCGAACCTGAAAGCCTCGACGCGCGACGACCTGAATCGCATGGGCTCCTATATCGCGCCGATGGCGCAAACGCCTGCCGATGCGTCGCCTGAAGAAATGTCGCCGGGGGACCTCGAGACGGCGCGCCGCTATGGCATGCGCGTCGCGATGATCGCCGGACAGTTTCGGTCCGGAACCTCTCGAGGCAACTGAAATCCTGCCGGGCGCGACAGAACGGACGCCGCCCCATGTTATCCAGCCACGCTTGAAGGAAATGGTGATGAGATACAAGCAACTTGGCCGCACGGGCCTGTACGTTTCCGAGTTGTGCCTCGGCACGATGACGCTCGGCGGCAATGCCGACGCCGGCATGTGGAAGGCGATCGGCGCGGTCGGTCAGGACGAGGCGAACCAGCTGATCGCCCGCGCGCTTGCCGACGGAATCAATTTCATCGATACCGCCGATATTTACTCCTTTGGCCAGTCTGAACGCGTCGTCGGGCAGGCGCTCAGAGATATCGGCGTACCGCGCAGCGAGATTGTGCTGGCGACCAAGACGGCCGGCGTGATGGGCCAGAAACCCAACGAGCAGGGGGCGTCGCGCGGGCACATCATGGATTCCGTGCAGCGCAGCCTGGAACGGCTCCAGGTCGACCATATCGATCTGTACCAGATTCACGCCAGCGATCCTGTCACGCCGATCGAAGAGACGCTGCGCGCCCTCGACGATCTCACGCGGCAGGGGCTGGTGCGTTATGTCGGCGTGTCGAATTGGCGTGCAGGCAGGATCGGCAAGGCGCTCGGGCTGAGTGCCGCGCTTCACGCCACACGCTTCGAGACGCTCCAGGCCTACTATTCGATCGCCGGACGTGACGTCGAGCGCGAACTGGTGCCACTCGCCATCGAGGAGCAGATGGGGCTGCTCGTCTGGTCGCCCCTCGCCGGCGGGTTGCTGTCGGGGAAGTTTGGTCCTGGTACGTCGACCGACAGCGGTTCGCGGCGCAGTCATTTCGATTTTCCGCCGGTCGATCTTGATCGAGCCTGGCCGTGCATTGCAGAGATGCGCACCATTGCCGATGCGCACGATGTCTCGGTTGCCCGGATCGCGCTCGCCTGGTTACTCGCCAAGCCGCACGTCACGAGTGTCATTGTCGGCGCCAAACGGATCGAACAGCTCGAAGACAACCTCGGCGCGGTCGATGTCGTCCTGACCGAGAACGAGCTTGCGCGTCTCGATGCCGTGAGTGCTTTGCCGGCCTGCTATCCCGGCTGGATGATCGAGCGTCAGGAGGCCGGCAGGCGCCCCCAACCTTTCCGGCGCGTCGTGTCGGAATAGAACCGGGTATCGCACTTCAATCCTGTCGAGGAAGGTCGTTGAAAAATTTCCGCGCCACATCGAATTGCGTGTTCCCGCTACAAAGGAGAGTTCGACATGCCAAAGGGTTATCTGGTCGCCCATGTCAGCGTTTCAGACCCAGCCGCCTATGCTGCCTATGCAGAAGCCGCGGGTGATGCAATCAAGACTTTCGGCCCCAAGGTCATTGCGGCCTGGGGGCAGTATGAAAACCTCGAAGGCGAGGCCCACGAGCGGCATGTGGTCCTCGAATTTGATTCGTTCACCGAGGCGAAGCGTTTCTATGAGAGCCCCGAATACCAGACCGCCAAGGCACTCCGCGCCGGGGCTGCGACCGGGACCTTTGTCATTCTCGAAGGGGCTTCTTGACGCTGACCGTGACGCGCTCGAACGTGAGACCCGTCGGTTCGATCTCGCGCCGGGGGCCTCGCGAATCCCGGCCGTCCCTCGCCGGAGGCGACGCAGCTTGCGAAAGCGGGGACGTGGGCTTGTCGACACGTCCTTGCGGTGCTCAACTATTCGGCTGAACGTCCACCGGTCCATGCGACCGGACGAGCGACGGCTTGACGATGATCTTGCCGATAACCTGGCCGGTTTCTTGAGCCTGATGGGCTTCAACGATGGCGTCGAGTGTGACTTGCATGCCTATGGTCGGCACATAGGCACCGTCCTCGAGGCATCGGCCGATTGCTGAAACGGCTGCGGACTTGGCGGCCGCCGGGACGGTGTAAATGTAGACGAACCGGAATGTGCAGCCGGCGATCATGGCCTCGAGCAGGGGAAGCGACAAGTGATCGGCCGCGGATCCCACGGCATAGGAACTGATGGTGCCGCCATTAGCCAGGCAACGCATGTCGATTTCGAGGTTGTCTTGCAGACTGACTTCCACGATACGATCGACTCCCCGCTGCCGGGTTGCCGACTTCACGATCGCGGCCACATCCTGCAGCCGTCGATTGATCACGAGGTCTGCACCTGCACGCTGCGCAGCGTCTGCCTGACCGGGCGTTGAAACGGTCGTCGCGACCCACGCTCCGGCCCATTTCGCGAGCAGGATTGCTGCGGTTCCGACTGCGCCCGCGCCGCCTTGGACGAGTATCGCGCGCCCCTTGATGTCGCCGTCCGGGAAGAGGCAGCGATGGGCCGTGAGTGCCGGAACGCCCAGGCAGGCGCCGACCTCGAACGAAACGTTGTCGGGTAAAGGAACGGCCTGTGCTTCGGGAACGACCGCATATTCCGCAGCCGTGCCGAAGGGGCGGCGATACTGCGCTTCGAACAGCCATACCCGTTCGCCTGTCCGTGTCGGCGCAACGCCGGCACCGACCGCGTCGATCACGCCGGCACCATCTTGATGCGGAATGACCACGGGGAATGCGGAAGGGCCGGAGAAGCCGGTACGCGCCTTGATGTCGCTGGGATTCAGGCCAGACGCGTGGATTCGCACCCGGACTTCGCCCGGGCCCGGTTGCGGAACCGGAAAATCTCCGAGCTTCAACACTTCCGACGCTTTGCCCTGTCGTTCGTAATAGGCGGCCTTCATCGATCTGATCCCTTGAATGAGTCCGATCGCCGGTTATCGGCGGCCGGTACAACGAAGCGGGGACTATCGGTGGTCGACCGTTTTTGCACAAGAAGGCACGTCTTTGATATATAGGGAAAGAAATTATCCTATTGGGAGCCGGCATGACATCTTCGGTTAGCACGTATCCATGCTCGGTTGCAGCGACGGTCGATGTCGCTGGGGGGAAATGGAAGCCGTTGATCGTGCACTATCTGCTGGGCGGCACCAAACGGTTCGGCGAATTGCGCCGCTTGATCGGAACGGTGACACAGCGCTCGTTGACGCTTCAGCTTCGCGAGCTCGAGTCGGATGGCATCGTGACCCGCGCGGTTTTCGCCGAGGTTCCGCCCCGCGTCGAATACTCGTTGACCGAATTCGGAAGAACGCTCGCCCCTGTGCTCGAGGCGATGAAGCAATGGGGCGACGCTTACATCGAGCGACTGGAGCAATCCGCGTGTCGCTGACCGTGTTCATGAGCGTCCCGTTGCGGCGCCGGCGGTTGTCCGACACCACTGCAGCGCGGGACGTTGAAAACGCGCACATGCCATAATTCGCCCGTTCCCGGGCTACCCGACGCATCGTGTCCTTCGCGAAATGATTTTGATCCGATCTCTTGCCGCCGCCTGCCTGTTGCTGGCTGGATGTATGACTGCGGCGCACGCCGAGACGTACCCGCCGGAAGTGTCGAGAAACATCGACAAGCTCCAGTCCAGATGTGCCAGCAAGTCCAACGATCCCAAGGCAGCAGCCTGCATCGAATACAAGGCTACGTTGGCCCGCACCATTCCACCCGATGTTCAGGCATTGATGCGTCAGGAGGAAGCGGTCGATGACAAATGCAGGAACGGCGCGGCACCGAAACTATTGCCCAACGGGCAATATGCTCCGGGAAGTGCCTGCGCAGAACGCGAACTGGCGATGAAGACCATTCGCCAGCACGGCTGGTGCTGGGGTCACACGGACATGGATAGCTACCATCCGGGTTGGGTGATCTGTCATCCCGGTGAATGGCAGTAAAGCGGGGGGAAGGTGTCGGTCGGACGTCCGCGTGACAGCATCAGCTCGCGTCCGTCCGCAGAGGGCTGCGGATTAAGCCCGTCACGAGCGACGGGCACCTCGAGTCGATATCTTCGCTTTGCGCTACGCTGGTCGGCCGTAGTCGAACCAGCGGGGACGTTCAGCTCGCTCTAAAGCAGACATCGAGATCAATACGGTTCACCGTTCTTGTGCTCGAAAGCCCACTGTCCGTTTGAACCCATGACAGCAACGAGATCGTCCGTTGCATAGCTCACTGCGTCGTCGGATACCCTGCTGCCGACCTCGATGATCGTGGCATCGCCTGTCGAGTTGTTTTGTAGATGGTGCGGCGTGCCATTCGCGCGAAACCCCGCACACATTCCAGCGCGCATTAGATAGTTTTCCTCACCGATGTAGAGGGTGACCTCACCGCTGAGGACATACACCCACTCGTCCTGTTTCGAGTGCTGATGGTGTAGCGCAGACACCGCGCCGGGGCTCAATGTCGTCAAGTTCACACCAAACTGACTCAAACCGAACGGATCGCCAAGAGGTTTCTTCTCTCGTCCCGTCATGCGAGACGCAAACGGCTCCGGGTAATTTGAGGGTTTGGTGCGCGGTGCGGCGTCGGCGGCGACCATGCAAGCTTTGGGTTGATCCATTCGCGTTCCTCGTTCCGTCAAAATGGCCAGAGGAAATTGTGTAAATTCGCGAGCGAAACGTCAATCTTGATTCGAACAATCAACCTATCTTCTGACTGGCCGTGTACCGGGGTGGCTTTGAGCGAGTATGGTTTCCCCTGCGATTGCCGACGATTCTCGCGTCAGGCCGGGCGTCCCTTCGTGGCCGGACCCGGTCGCTGCCCGCTTCGACAATCCGCGACTGATCCAACCTGACCCGCAATGGAAATCGACAACCCGCGACAGCCTTCGTACGGCGGCGCCAGTGCGTGTTGCAAACATGCTGACCGTCAGTCGGATGACGCCGGCAACTCGTTTCCCTGCGCAGTACCGCATTGATGGCAATGCGGGAAGAAGAAGAAATTCCGGCCGCCGCATTCGCATACATTGAAGAGCTTCAATCCGCAATGGACGCAGAACGTGGAGTCGTCGCCGCCGAGATTCCATTGTTTGTCGCACGACGGGCAGCGCTTTTTTTCGAGCGAGCGAACGGCTTTTTCGTATCCGATCGTGCGCGCGCGTTCTCCCTGATCCTGCTGCAATTCGAGCCGTTTGCGCTCGGCATAGCGCTGGAAGGCCTTCATCATGTAAAGGCCGGCGAATACCGTGAGCGCAATGCCGACTAGGACCCGGACATAGCCGCCGAAATTCGGCAAGTACGGGACCAGTTCAATGAAAAACGCGCTCAGTGCAAACAGGCCAAAACCGTACACGAAAGGCCAGTAGCGCATCTTGCGGTAGCGTATGAACAGCCAGATCGCAACCAGCAGTATCGGCAGCGTCAGCGCAAGCCGCAGTCCGAACACTTGCAACTCGTAATGCCGTGTCGCCTCGTCGAAGCGCCGTTCGGCGGCCGCGTCCGCTTCGGCGATTTGCGTGTCCACTTGAGTCTGCTGCGATGCCAGTGCCCGTTGCTGGTCGTTGATCGCATCGATCTGATGCTGCCAGTTGACCACCACTGCCTGGAGCGCATCCAGCTTGCGGGTTCTCGCCAGAATGTCCGGGTCCCTCGAACTGTCTCCCGTCACCGAGCGGGTTGCCAACCAGTTGCGGAAACTTTCCTTCTCGGCCGTGTACTCCTTCGCGGCGCGGCCGCGCGCGACCTCCATCGTGTCGGCCTTCTCGGCAAGCGCGTCGTGCTGCGCCTGCAGATTGCGCCGCGCCGCGTCCAGCCGCGCTTTCGCCTGCGCATCAGCGAATTTCTCGATGACGGGCGGACCGCCCCTCGGGGCGAACGCCATGTCGCGGATCACGAGACTGCCGAGCATGTTCAGGAAGACGGCGAAGATGATCGCGATCACCCATGAGGCGAGTCGCAGGAGCCGCGCTGGACTGGTCAGGCCGTCGCCGGAAGTCATCATTGTTTTGCCTTGGTTGGGATGGTTTGGATGGTCGTCAATCTTGATACAAGCGTCGACGGTCTCTTTCTGGCCGGCTGCCGCCCGACGCGGTCGATCATGTTGCCGAACAGCAGACATTCAAGTGTATTGACCGGCGAATATAACCCGAGCAGGTGGCGCACCGAATGGCTGTTCCGCACGAGCTTACTGTTGCGGTGACGGAATCGTGGAGATCGAAAACAAAGAAGCCACCGAAAGGTGGCTTAGTGAACAGACCAGAAGTGAGCTACCCTCATCAAGATCGCTCACGTATTCACTTTTTCTTTGGATCGTGAATGGGGAGGGTGGGATGTTTGGGTTTGGTTGGAGGATTTACATGATGCCTCCGGTCATCTTTGCCATCCTCTCGTTTGGGTTTCGGACCGGGATTTATAGTCGTCATATTTCATATTCCTTTCATTTTGAGTGTGGCTACAGATTTGTGAACCGCCTCGGGAATCGCAGAGGTGGTTGATTTAGGTTGATGCGGCGCATCAGCAATACTGCTGATGCGCCGTTAGGAGTTTGCCCCATCTCCAGTTGGCAGGAAATAGCTAGTTCGATGATGGTTGAGCCGAGCTGCCATCGCGTTGCCAGTGGGAAATTTCCTGCGTGGCGTCTTCGTCCACCCTAACCACTGTGATCGTATCCGTTTGCGTCTGCAATTAAAGTCGACAGACGAACTCTGTCACTTTTTATATATCGATTCCGGACGATCTAGATACCGGGGCTGAGTGATCGAAACTGGCTGAATGCGGTCCTACGAAGACGATTCTGCCGTGTCGACGGCCGCCGCCGCCGATGGCGGCCGCCGACTCCTCGCCAACGCTCAACCATTTGAACCGTCACCAGGTTCACGTCTTCACGCCGTGGAGATCGACCTCTTCCTTGCGGATTTCGAAGCGGTATCGGTCGCCGCTCCTGGTTATCAGGCGAAACCCGCATTTTTAGGCTACGCGAAGAGAGGCTCGATTCTCGATCGAACATGACGCCGTCAAGCGCACAATCCTGCCTGACTCAAACGCGAGAACGAGCAGCGCACGAATCGCGTGAGCCGCGTAATCCTTTCCCCAGAAGTCGGGCAACAAAAACCAGCCACAATCGGCCGAAGCCGAGTCGCGGATCGTATACCCGATACTCCCGATCATCCCCTTCGCATGCCGGCATTCAACGGCATAGAAGAAGCGTATCCGCTCCGCGCAACGTTGCTGTGTGATCGCGTCTGCCAACGCATGCTCACATTGCACTCTCGTTCGCGGGAGCCACGACACATAGCGGGCCACTTGCGGACTCATCTGCAATTCGCAAAATCGATCGATGTCGGACGGTACGTGTTCGCGGAGACGAATGGGGCATGAATTCATTCTGGTACCGGAAGCAGCCAGGCGCTTTTCCCGAAAGCAGTCACACGCGGTCGCGAAAGCATCAAAGTCCGGGTAACAGATCCGGAAGTGACGGAAGCCTCGATATCTGCGAACACTTCGAGCGAGTAGAGCGCATCTTCGGTTTCAACGGGGTGGTTCCCCGCGATGCCAGCGAGGATACCTGTTTCTCTCAGCCATTTCAGGTGCGGAGCGACGTCAGGGAGAGATCGCCTGCAGTCGCGGCATAGGCGCTCGTGTTCGCCCCCGGATTTTTGTCTGATTGTGCACGGAGTGGCGGCGCGGATCTTGCTATCGCTGTGTCCTCGTGCCAGCTCCTGTAAGGGTAATTCCGGCATGGCGAAAGGTTATCAAACCAGATTAACTTATATCAAACAAATTTTGACGACTATTTATGTTCCTGATATGGTCTTTACGCCTGCAAAGCGCGGTCCGGTTCTGTGGGTGTTTGGCGAAGCGCTTTGCGCACTTCGCCAGCGGCTGAACCGGGCGCTCAATCAGCCTGCAAGGGCGGCCGGTGTTTCCAGGCCGTCCTTTGTCGCAGGTGGAGCGTGGTCCGGTTTCGTCATCGCCGACCGCGCGTGCGGGTATCGCACGAGCGTTGAGCGTGATGTTGCAGCACTTCTTCGAAATGCCATCGGAGGAACGTTCGGCCAAGCGCGGTGATCCACTCGAGTTTTTCGGCTTCGCGGATTCGGCCTGTCTGTTCACCCGGATCACGAATACGGTAGGAGAACGTCAGTTCGAATGGATCCGCTTGCGCACGCTCGTGGACAAGACGCGCTAGGAAGTCACCACGCGGGGGCGAGTTCCTTTACGTGATCGACGGTGAAGTTTTGCCGAAGCTGGAAGGCAAGGTGCTTGTGCTGAAAACAGGCGGTTCGGCACATTCTCGATCCACGGTGCCGGATAGCTGGAGCGAGAACGGAAGCAAGGCGGCGGTTTTCGTCCGGTAGGGGCGCCGCGATTGTTCTAACCGGATGAGCGCCGGACAGGTCGAGACGTGAGGTGCCTCTCCACATTGAATTGTGAGGATGACGAAATTATCGAACTCAGTATGCCGATTTTTCGAACATGACGCTGGCCGTTGCGGCTGAGACGACGTGCGTGCCGTGCGCCGTCATCTGCATTCGAAGACAACACAACCTGTTTCAAACAATCCCAAAACCACTCCTGACAGTGAAATACAGATGAAAAACAAAAACATCAACGTCAGCGTTATCGCTGTTGCCGCTTTTGCAGCATCTTCGGCGGCAATGGCGCAGTCGTCGGTCACCCTGTATGGCATGCTCGATTCGGGTATCGGCTACACCTCGAACATCAATGGCCACAAGCGGTTCGGCCTCGATGGCGGTGCCGTAGGTTCGAACAAATGGGGCCTCAAGGGGGAGGAAGACCTCGGCGGCGGCCTCAAGGCGGTATTCAAGCTCGAAAACGGTTTCAACATTGGTACCGGCGGCATCAACGGCCAAGGGCCCATTGGTGCCACGCGTTCGCTGTTCAACCGCCAGGCCTACGTCGGCATCACGTCCGATCGGTACGGTACCCTGCGCATGGGTCGCCAGCTCGACGCCGTGACGGAAATGGTGCAGGGACTGACGGGCGACGCCATTTCGGCATCGACATTCTCGACCCCGGGCGACGTCGACAACAACGACAACACGACGAACCAAAACAGCGCCGTGAAGTACATTTCGCCAGTCATCAACGGCTTCCAGGCTGAAGGCGCTTACTCGTTCGGCGGTGTTGCCGGGGCGATGGGTTCGGGGCAATCGTGGTCGGTGGCGGCGAACTACGCTCAAGGTGGCCTGACGGTCGCCGGCGGCTACTTCCGCGCGGCAAACCAGGGTGAGAACGGGTGGTTGAACGCAACGGCACAACCGGGTTTCGGTACCGCGCTGGGCTATCCGAGCTCGGGTTACAACGGTGGCAATGCGTTCAAGAGCGCGGGCATCGCTCAAGCCGCTGCTCAATACCAGATCGGTCCGTACACGGCTGGCTTGCGGTACTCGAACGCTCAGTACCAAGGCAACAATGGTCAGCCGTCGATCCACTTCAACGTGCTGGGTGCGCTCCTGCAGTACCAGGTCACCCCGGCGTTGTCGCTGGCCACCGGGTACACGTATGTCTACGGTTCCGCCGCCACGCCCAACCAGGCTGCCGAAGGCCGCACGATGGCTTCGATCAACCAGGCGTCGCTGGGTGCCATGTACGCGCTGTCGAAGCGCACGTCGGTTTACGCCGTGGGTGCCTATGTCCATGCTCAAGGCGCGCAGGCTTCGGCTGCTGACTTTGGCAACACCGCATCTGGCGGTAACCAGGTTCAAGTCAACATCGGTATGCACCATAGCTTCTGATCGCAGGCTCGGAAGCCCGGAGTAGTGGACGCATTACTCCGGGTTAGAAGCATTCTGCCGGTTCCGCGTGACCACGTGGATCGGATCGTCAACGATTCGCGTGTTCACGGCGGACGGCAGAAAGCGGCCGGGGCGCAACCGTCCGCCCGATCTAAAGTCGCGATCCTCCGGATCGCCCAGGCTTCACGGCAGTCGCGGCCGGTGTCCATCCCACCATGAGCGGGATCGCCGGGGCATGCGACATCTCGCCGCCCGCGTGAAGCACCAAGGCCTGATGAAGCTGGCGGTGTCGCGGGAGCATCGACGCGTCCCCCCCTCCCACAGCCGCTCGACTTGCCGGCGCGCAGCCCGGATTTCGTCACGGCACTCAACTCTTGTCCGAATCTGTCGTTAACTCAGGGCGACTGCCTCCGAGAGGGCGGCGCTCCGGCGTGTCAACCCGCTGGACAAGGGATCGTCAAATGCGGTGTCGGGGCCAATGTGCCGCGCTCGCCGCCGCGACGCATCAAGCGATGGGCCAAATCCCCGTTTGCGAGTTCGATGAGTACGCAACCATTCGAGGCAAGTGAGATCGCACCGTGCTTGTCGCCGCGGGCGAGCCCGCAGGTTGCCGGATCGAAGTGCGCCGGCGAGGTTTTTTCGTCTTGGTTAGAGAATGTATCCGAGCAGCTACGATATTCCGATTGCGCGCCTCGTCGCGCGTCAGATCCTGTCCTGCGCGCCCGCCACGCCGGTGCGGGAAGTCGCGCGACGCATGTTTACCGAGCGTTGCAGTTCGATCGTCGTGATGGAGGATGAACAGGTCGTCGGGATCTGGACCGAGCATGATGCACTGTCGGCCGGCAACGATCCGCACGAGCTCGACCGGCCGGTCAGCGAGGTGATGAGCCGGCCGGTGCTGACGCTCGAGGCCAATACGCCGCTCGGTGAGGCCGCGATGAAGTTCAAGCAGTCGGGCGTGCGGCACTTCGTAGTGGTCCGCGATGGCACAGCGATCGGCGTGCTGACGCAGACCGACATCGTCGTGAACCAGGGGCCGGAATTCTTCCTGCACCTGAAGCCGATCGAATCGATCCGCGTCCATCCGCCCGTCGTGGTGCCCGAGCAGGTCGCGCTGCACGAGGTCATCGCACGGATGCGCGCGCAACGACTCGATGCGATCCTCATCGGCTACGACGACGGTGAGCACGGCATCCTGACCGAACGTGACATCGTCCGGCTCCTGGCGGACGGCGGGGCTCACGGCGCGGTTGGAGCCTATGCGAGCAAGCCGCTGCAGATGCTGACCGCGAAGCAGAGCCTGTATGCGGCGCAGCGCTTCATGACCGAGCACAATATGCGGCACGTCGGCATCCGGGACGAGGCGGGCAAGCTGACCGGGCTGCTCTGTTTCGCGGACGTGCTGCAAAGCATCGAGCACGAATACGCGAATGAGCTGCGCAGCGCGTTGCGCGAGCGCGACGAAGCGCTGGGTCTGGCGCGCTTCAACCTGCGCATGGCCGATCGGGTGTTCGAATCGGCACTCGAAGGCATCATGGTGACCGACCGGCACGCGAAGATCGAGCGCGTCAACCAGGCTTTCACGCGCCTGACCGGATATACCGAGGACGAAGTGATCGGGCGCAACCCGGGCCTGCTCAGTTCCGGGCGCCAGACGCCGGACTTCTACAAGCAGCTGTGGCATTCGCTGACGACCGATGGCCACTGGCAGGGCGAAATCTGGAATCGCCGCAAGACCGGCGAGCTGTTTCTGGAATACCTGACGATCACCAGCATTCGCGACAACGAAGGCGAGATCTCGCACTATGCGGCGATCTTCTCCGACATCACGCAGCGGCGTCAGGCGGAGGAGCGGCTGGGCTATCTCGCCACGCACGACGTGCTAACCGATCTCGCGAACCGTGCGCTGTTCGAGGAGCGGCTCGCGCACGCGATCGCTCACGCGAAGCGGCTCGGTCGCAAGGTCGCGGTGATGTACCTCGATCTCGACCGCTTCAAGCTGGTCAACGACACGCTCGGCCACAACGCCGGCGACGAGGTGCTGAAGCGGGTCGCGGAGCGCATCGTCGCGACAGTGCGCGCGAACGACACGGTGGCGCGCATGGGCGGCGACGAATTCGCACTCGTGCTCGAGGAGTTCGACGATGTCCGCGACGTCGGGCGAGTGGCACGCAAGCTGCTGGACGAAGTGGGGCGGGCGATCGATATCGGCGGTCGCGAGATCTTCGTGACGCCGAGCGTCGGCATCAGCATCTATCCGGACGACGGCACCGAGGCGGAGCACTTGATCCTGCTCGCGGACCAGGCGATGTACGGCGCGAAGAGCCGCGGCAGGAATGTGTTCCAGTTCTTCGAGAGCAAGATGACGTCGTCGGCGATGGAGCAGTTGGAGACGCTTGGCGAGCTGCACCGCGCGCTCGAGCAGGACGAATTCCGGCTGTTCTACCAGCCGCAATACGATCTGGCCAGCGGCCGGATCGTCGGCGTGGAGGCGCTGCTGCGCTGGCTGCATCCGCGCAAGGGCATGGTGCCGCCGGGCGACTTCATCGGGCTGGCGGAGCGATCCGCGCTGATCGTCCCGATCGGCCGGTGGGTGCTGCGCGAAGCCTGCCGGCAGGCGCGTCGCTGGCTCGACGAGGGTTTCGAGTTCGGGCGGGTGTCGGTGAACGTGTCGGCGCGGCAGTGCTTTACCGACCATTTTCTCAGCGACCTGACGACCATCCTCAGCGAAACCGCGTTGCCGGCCGAATGCCTGCAGCTCGAGTTGCTCGAAAGCATGGCGATGAACACCCGCGAGGAAATCGGCATCCTGCTGCGCGAACTGGCGACGCGGGGGATCAGCCTGGCGATCGACGATTTCGGTACGGGCTATTCGTCGCTGGTGTATCTGAAGGATTTGCCCGTCGATACGCTGAAGATCGATCGGTCGTTTCTTACGGACTGCGGTTCGGGCAGCACGGACGACGCGATCGTGCGCGCGATCGTTGCGATGGGGCGCGCGCTGGGGCTCGATGTCGTGATGGAGGGAGTGGAGACGGAGAAGCAGTTGGCTTTCCTGCAGGAAATCGGTTGCCACCAGGTGCAGGGGTTTCTGTTCGCGCGGCCGCAGCCTGCCGAACAGCTGGTCGGGATTTCGTCGCGTCGTGGCGTTGAATTGCTGACCGAGTGAGGTGGGCGCGGGGCGTGTCGCGTTGGCTGACGAGCGGTACGTTGCAATCGGTCTGTCGCGGACGCGGTGTCGCTCGATCCGGCGGAGAGATTTATGCAACAGGCATAAACCGACACAGTTCGGTCATTCAATTGCTGTGAAGAGCGGCATTGAATAGGGCGCGCTTTAGATTGAATCAGAAGGCGATTTACTGTGGGCTTTCCCGAAGCGAGCGGGTGTCATTACGCGATGGCGTCCGAACGTCCACGTATTGCCGAGATAGGGGGGGGCGCGGCAGGGCGAGCTTGAATCCAACCTCGACGAACGCGGCAGAAAAGCCCCGGTGCATCCATGTGAGGACGTCGGGTTCGAAAGAATGCGTCACGAACCTTCGCCGGAACGACGCCGTATGCGAAGAACACGACGTAAGCAGTCGTACGTGACAAGCGCCGCCAAGCGATCACGATGACGCGGCGCATACCTGGACATTGCAGATGTCAGCAGCCGAGGTTCCCCGCGATCGCGCTACTGCGCGCTTTTGAACGGCAACATGTCCATCACCTTGCCGGTATAAAAATCGACGATTTCACCGCCATGCGTCAGCAACCGGTCGCCGAACCAATCTGCTGCCAGTCGCGCCGGCGGTGCACGGTGACGTTGAATGGCATGTTCGACCGCACCGGTATGCGAGTCGATCACCAGATCCTCGCCCCAATTGCAGCGTGCCGTTTCCGACAAGGGTAAGCAAAAATGGCTGCCACTCTCATTAAACAGCATGTTGGCCGAGCGAATCTCGCCAAATTCACCAATATCGCGCGACCATACTGCTGAGCCATCCCGGTCACAACACAGCAATTGATTGTTATCGCCGGCGACGAACACGACTGACCCATCTCGCGCAAAGCGCAGGCGCTTGACCTTGCCGCCCACCGGGAGATTGATCTTGTTGATCTCGCCGCTGCGGCAATTCACAGTCAGCACCGAATTCTTGGTTCGTTCGTCCGGAGCCCACAGGAGTCCCTCGACCGGATCCACGTCGCCGAAACGTGCATCCAAATCACGCGCGATAGGATCGCTATACTCACCTGTGTCCAGATCGATCACCACTGGACGGCCTCTGTCATTGCTCTTGAAGGCGCTTACCAGCGCATAGCGCCCGGAAGGATCCAGACGCGTCCAGAACGACAGAAACTTGTCGGTCTGATGCAGTACGGCACCATCGGCAACGAAACTCAAGCGGCTACGGTTGGTATTGCGTGCGATTATCCACGACGCCGATGCTAGTGCAAGGCGACGGCCATCGCGCGACACATCGCACACTGTGTCGTCCGTCTGCGCGCCGGCGACCGATGTAATCGCTCCCGAATCCCGGTCGTATTGCACTATCGCCGGCTTGGGAAGGAACGAGTCAGTTTGGTCAAAGAATACGAGACCGCGGGGCACGTCAATGTACACAAAGAACTCCGGCAAGAAATGCGCAAAAGACGTATCGGTCGCGATTGTTTGGGTAACCACTGTCACCTTGCGTCGGCCGATCATATCCTGATTATCAACAGACTAGCATGTGGCGTCGAGCGATCGTTCTTGGTCGACTACGGCCTGAGCTGGCCGATCGTAGCCGACCTATAAGAGACAGCCATTTCGCTTGCGGATTCAACCCGTCGATGCAACGAATTGATGCAAGCGCTCAGCCGGTGTATCGACGGGTTGAATCCGCACTACAAAGCGGCCATTCGATTCGCGGCCTAAAGCTTCATGAAGCGTGTGCGCTGAATGCAACGGTGCCACCCGTAGCGATTCAGGGAAGCGGGCAAGGGCAGACTATCGGCAACGAGCGCGGAACAACAGATCATGCAGCGGCGCCAACACGAGCGGAGCGCCTTACAGGCTGTCGCGAATTCGGCCTATCCAGAGGAACGCGACGAGCGTCCGTTAGTTTGTCATTAGACGCTGGAAGTACATATCGAGAAATTGGCGGTCCGCGACCAGACCTGGGGTGCCCATGCAGTAGTCAGCCACCATGCTAGGCACGAGCCGGTCGATTGCCTCGAACATGTTGCGCAACGCATCAGCATCTGCGGCGTCTGAGCTGGAGAAATCGAACCAGATTTCCGTTACAAGATCGTCTTTGACTTCCACCTTGAGATAACAATGCTGGTGTCCGAAGCACCAGGCATCGTCGTCATAGGAACCATAGGGATCTCGTCTCGCCAGGTCAAATCCGGCGGAAGCTGTTGCGTAAAAGCGTTTGACCCGGGGCATGATCGAGCCCAGAACTGCGGCGACATCAGTCAAGCGAAGCCCAGCTTGGGCGTAGTTTGTCGAAGGTTGTTGAATGATGTGTAGATCAGTCCAGCCAACTCGCGACGGCGCTTCGTTTTTTTTACTGGCATCTCGCGACGCTTCAAGATCGCTAGCGACTTCATGCTGGACAGCGACAGGGTGAAGGCTACGCAGAGCCCAGTCATCCTCGTGAATGTGAATCAGGTCAAGGGATCTGTCATTCATTTCGTTTCAGGAACAGTGTGTAGTTTGCCGGATTTTATACCTCAAGTGCGCTTCGTCCTGCGACGATGTGTTCGGCTCGCGCGTTCTCGGACTCCGCCTCGCTCAGGCTCACGCTCCCCTTGAAACGCGTCCCGAATTTCCGCTCAACCTTCCTCTAAACCCGCCCCCCAGGCTCATGAGCCGGATCCGGAGTACCGGCACGCTCGCGCTGGAGTGGTTGGCGACTTATTCGAGGAGGTCGCGTTTTTTGAAGCGCCGAAGTCAAGCACGCCTCATCTGGTGCAACGGCGGCAGGTGAATATCGGCACACTCAACGGTGAGATCGTCATTCGAAAGCAATCGATCCAAAACCGACTGTCGATACTCAGGAAAGCAGACGCTCAACGTGTCAATAACCGGACTGCGCGGCTTACCGCGTAGGTCAGGTTGATTGCAGCGTTATGCATCGGCCGAAGCTTGGGTGGCGGCCGGTGACCGAAATTGCACAACGAACGCTAATGCTGCCGAAAGCAGGCACGCAATGAATAGCAGAAGGATTCGAACAACATCCACTCCCGCCAAGGACCACGCCCCTCCTGCCGCAACTGACGAGAACGCACTAAACAGAGCGCCGTAACGTTCTAACGGGGCGAAGATGCACCACGCCAAAGTAGCCCAACACCCCGCGCGCAAGTAAAAGAAAAGCGACGCGACAAGAAGCAGAACGACAACCAGGTGCTTGACCATGGAGAAGAGCTGAGCGCCTTCGAGATTGCCCCACTCGAGCCGGACTGTGGTCAGCACGACGTAGGTAACCAAGGGCATTGCCACTACGTATACGAGCTTTGGTCTGTCGGACATCTTGCTATTTCCCGCCGAGTTTGAAAGATGCATGACTTTTTGTTGTCGAGAGCGGTTTGGCTCCCTGCTTATCGCTGTGCGCCAGAACTCCGGCCCGTCATATTGCCGACGAGCCCCCGGTGAATGACATTGCGGAAGATCAACTCGGGAATCACCGCCATTAAAACTCTGTACAAATCGGCGACCCAGACCATGAGCATAACCGCATCGATCTGGAATGTCCGCAATCGGGGATTTTCGTCAATGACCGGTCATAGCCGGCAACTGCCGGCGGTGGTCAGCGGTGGCCGGCGGAAACCGCCACCCCACGCGGTCATCGGTCTTGCCCCGAAGCAGTCATTCGGTGCGGCCGCGATGCGAGGTCAGACAACACGGCCGGCACGCGGCTTCCAGATGTTCGTACGTGGCACGTATTTCTCATATCCCGTTCCGTCATCAACGCCGACGATTTGATGGCCGAAACACTCAACCAGCGCAACAAGACTGCCGGTGCCGCCAAATGGGTACCCATGCGGGTTGAACTCCAACGCATGCCGTGTTGCTCGCGGCCGGATTGCGATGAGGTCGTAGTCCCCATTCCAGAATGCATCAAGCATGGAAGCGAAGTCCCACTGCGGCGTCGGCATCTCAGGGGAATGTCGCTTCGGAAGCGGCGTGGAGAACCAATATTCGTTCCATTCGGCCATTTCTTCCGCGGTCAGGTTCGAAAAGTAGGAGCGCTCACCATCGGTCAGATAAGCCGATAGTTGCGACTCGTCTGCGGGCACATCGCTATCTTTCGCTGCCTTCACGAGGTCAAAGAATTCCGTCAGCCGCTGTAAAGCCTTCTCGCCATTCGATTCGAATTCAACGCAGCAGTAAGCCTGACCGCCTGGAGCGGTCGCAGCCTCTACGACCTTTTCTGAGGGCGGGGCGGGGTGTGCTGGCGAGGCCGCCGCGCGCTTTTGGAAGGGCCACATATAGGGTTTGAATCAGTTGAGTGATGGAAGCGCGGACCGGTCGTGGCCGAACTGGGTCAAAGCTCGCCCCGCTGGTGGGCCGCCCACAAAACGACGGACAGGTCCCTGAACCGGGAACGGTTCCGCAGCCGGGCCGAGGCCAAGGTGCTCATCGAACGATGGCGGCAATTCTATAACGAGCGCCGGCCCCATAGCGCGCATCGCTATCAACCTCCCGCCATGGTCCGTCGAGCCTGGCTGGATTCCGATAATATCGACGCTAGACTCACTGCCTGATTGGCTGCAATATTCCGCCGCAGGTCACGACAAGTTTCTCTTACTCACTCAACGATCGCCTGCTGCCCGAACCGAACATGCACGGCACAAAACTATCGGTAGCACCGTTACCACATCAGTTTTCTGAATCGGCGCTGGTTTTGCTGGATTCAGCGTTCAAACAAGACCCTACACTTGCCTGGTGCCTGTTCGCTGAAAACCGCGGATTCGATGAGCGCCGGACAAATTATCTAAGAAGCTATTTGAGATATCACCACGATGTTCTCATGCCTGCTTTGGGTGCGTGGCGTAACGGTGACCTCGTTGCCGTGAGCTACTTCACACCGGCATCGTGCGCCGAATCGCCAGGCAACCTCGCCGAACTGGGACGTCAGATTGCAAGTGGTTGTGGTGAATCGTCGTTGGGAAGAATCGACCTGCTTCGCGAGCGTTCCGCCTCGAACTCCACTGATGCGAATACAAGCTGGATTGAGTTCATCGGGGTATCCCCGAAGGGGCAAGGCGAAGGGATCGGGTCGACGCTCCTGAATGCGACATTGGCGCATCTTTGTGAGATCGAACCATCCGGGACGATTTCGTTGGAAACCGCGGAGCCGCGCAATATTCCGTTCTATGAACGCCATGGATTTGCTGTCAAGGAGCGGATCGAACATACGGGACTGGTGCAATATCACCTGTCGATCAGCTAACCGCGCCTCCGCCGGCCTGGAATGGAAAGCGAGCGTCGCGCTCGCATGTCCAGGCCGCCGATAAACTCGGGCGGCCAAGGTGACTTTTCCTCGTCCGATGAGCACTCAACACACGGCAGCACCTGCAAACGTGACTCCCGTGATGCGGCAGTGCCTGCGTCTCCTCTGACAAGACCCGGCGCGCAAACCTACACGCCACCATACCCTTCCCAACGAAACGAGCCCGTTCCAACAGCGTCCATTGGGCTACAGTGAACATTCCCCGCCGCCTTCAACCCTGGCGCCCATCTCCCCAAACCTCACCCACGAGGCCAACCCATGCAACTTCAAACCGGCAACCTGTTCACCGCCGAAGGCAATCGTGGCGACGATGAACAAATCGACCTCCTCGTCACGGGCCAGCGTCTGAACGTCGAGCGAATCATCTCGATGGGCCACACGAGCCCCGACGGCTTTTGGTATGACGACTCACGCGCCGAATGGGTCGTGCTGCTGTCGGGTGCGGCGGTGCTCGAATTCGAAGAAGGCCCGGCGCGCCATGAAATGCATCCTGGCGACTACGTGCTGATCGAGCCGCATTGCCGCCATCGCGTCGCTTGGACGCACGAAGAAGCGCAATCCGTCTGGCTTGCGATCTATTACGAACGTTGAATCAGGAAATATCGGGCGGGGCTGAATGCGATTCGGCGCGTAGCAAACCGCCACGCGCCGAATGAGACAAAGCTTCATCAACCCGGTGCGGTCGTTGAATACCGCCGGTATCGATGCCCAAATAGCAGGACGGCGCGCAAAACCGCGCGCCGGTGCACGTCGAGAACCTTATTCCTGGATCAGGAATCGATTGCGATTCTTTGCGTCCTTGATCCATGCGGGCGCGCGACCACGGCCCGACCAGGTTGCCCCGGACTTCGGGTCGCGATACTTTGCCTGCACGGGGGCGGCCGCTTGCTTGGCCGGACGGCCGCGACGGCTACCGAAAATATCCTTTTCGGTAATGCCGAATTCCGCAACCTTGGTGCGGATGTCGTCGACGATCGCCTGGAATTCCGCGGCACGTGCTGCTTCGGCTTTCTCGGCCAAAGCATCCATTTGGGCTTTCAGTTCCTTGTACGTTGCCATGTATCGCTCTTCGGGTTAGGTACACACATGATAGCGGTTTCACCGGCAAATTTTTAGGAAATTCTCGTCGACTACGTTTTTTGTCATCGATAAGGCGATGCAAGACTGCTTCGAACACCTGAGAAGTGTGTCACATTGAAGAAGACCTGGAGGATTGCCCGTGCATCTTTAACGGAAGCGGCACGTCACGTTGACCGTGCGCGGCGGGTTTTCTTCCAGGAGACAAGCAGCAGAGATTTAACGACTCTTTACATTTTTCTGAAGTATCGGGGAATTCACTAATGAACAGGGACGATAAGCTGATCGAGGTCGCCGCCGAATTCGGCTTCAATCCGGACGAGGAAATCCGGATCGGCGGAAAGTACACCCCCGTTCTGGTCGACGGGAACACGGCCTACATTGCCGGCCAGATTCCGCGAATCGGCGAAGTGGTGCATTTCGTCGGCATAGTGGGGGAATCCGTTTCGCTCGACGAAGGTCGCCGGGCTGCCGGCGTATCGGCGCTGCGTGCGCTCTCGTTGATCCGAAAGCGCTGTGGCACGCTCGGCGCGATAGTGACGGTGCCACGCATTACCGTGTATGTGCGAAGTGCACCCGGCTTCACGATGCAAAGCGAAGTGGCCGACGGCGCATCCGACATTTTGTATGCGGTGCTTGGCGACGCCGGTATTCATACGCGTACGTCGGTCGGCGTGCTGCAATTGCCCAAAGGCGCATCGGTGGAAGCGGATTTCATTTTCGGGTTGAAGCAGGGCAATGCCGGTATCTGATTCCGACGGGTCGCATCTCGCGGGTGTGTAGTTCCGCGAAACATTCGGATATCCGCGCATGACGCGCGAGCCAGTGACGACAAGCGCCTGCAATGCCAAAAAAAGACTGCCGCCGAAGAAGGGTTGCTTGACGAAGAGAACCTCGCGAAGCTTCAGGCGGTATTCGATACCGGCGATGTGAATGCGCGCGGCGGGCGGGCAAGTGGGCTACGCCGTCGCTCGCCCCGTGTCCGGACGATCTTGCGCGCTGGCCAGTAGAGCAGGGTGCCGACGTTGCCGAGGCCGAAGCGTACGGCGCCGCACGTTCCCGTCCGCAATCGTCGTGAGCACGAACCTCGGACTACACCCGTTCGCGCCGCCAATCCTCGCCACCTGCCTGCCCGGCGGCAGTGCACCGGCTGCATGCCATTCAAGTAGTAAGCCGATCGCGAATTCGTCTCCAGCCGGCAACCGCATGCGTACCGCGCGACTCCCGACTCCCCCGCAATCTCCGGAAACCAATACTCCGACAATATCAACCGGCATCCCCACTTTGGGAGATGCCATTGCCCGACGGTAAGCCTACGATTGGCCACAGGGCATCCGGGGCCGGATGGCATCAGAACAAACGGGCAGCCCCGCCATGCCGTGTCGAAATCAACACATGCCCACGCGGTTTACTGACACAGCTTCTGCGTACGATGGCGCTCGACGTGTGCGGTGAGCGGTTTTCATCGCAACACGATGGCGCGTTGATGACGGAAGGCCTGCTGTCGTATTTCGGGGAATTTCAATCAATATGCTGGCACGAGACTATGTGGAACGAGAGCTCTCTCACATCCAGAGAATGGTGGCTCTCCTGGACAGCGAGCAGAACGCTGACGATGTGTCGATGTCGGGCGCGGGGCGTGTGCGGCATCCGAGCTACTGGCGCGGGCGAATCGAGGAGCTGCTGTCGGCGCCCGATGTGCCGCGCCACATCAGAAAGCTCAGCGAAGCGGTGCTCGCGAAAATCGACGAGATGGAGCTGCGATTCGCGACGATGAAGTAAGTGCATCGTCGGATACGGCGCGGGCGTGTGCTCCATCGCGTCGTCGACCGGATGGCCGGTCGCTCATGCGAGCGCCATCACGTCAAGCAGGGCCGCACGGAATGCTGCCATCTCCGCGGCGGTACCGATGGACGCGCGAAGATACGCCGGCGGGCCTGATTCGCGAATCAGGACGCCATGGCGCAGGAGGCCGCTCCAGATCCCGTGCCGGTCCGCAAACTCGCCGAACATCACGAAATTGGCATCGGAATCGGCCACCGTGAGGCCCAGGTCACGCAGCCAGCCGACGGTTGCATCGCGCTCGGCCTTGATCGCCTCGACTTGCGACAGCATCTCGTCACGCGCCACGAGCGCCGCGCAGGCCGCCGCCTGGGTAAAGGCGGACAGGTGGTAGGGCAATCGAACCAGCTTCAGCGCTTGCACGATCGCGGGCGCGCACGCGCAATATCCGACACGGCCGCCCGCGAACTTGAACGCCTTGCTCAACGTGCGGGTCACGATGAGCCGCGGATGATCTGGCAGCAGCGTCACCGCGCTGGGGACGCCGTGGCGCCGGAACTCGGCATAGGCTTCGTCGACGACGACCACGCCCGGCGCGACGTCGAGGATGGCGCGGATATCGCCGACCGGCAGCGCGGTTCCGGTCGGGTTGTTCGGCGACGTCAGCAGCACCACGCTCGGCTGATGCGTGCGGATACTGTCGAGCGCCTGATCGAGATCCAGCGCGAAATCCTCGGTGCGCGGCAACGTATGCAGGCGTGTGAAAGTCGTCCGGCAGTATTCGTCATACATGGGATAGGCGGGCGTAAAGGCCAGCGCCGATCGCCCCGGGCCGCCGAAGGCCTGCAGGATCTGCTGGATCACTTCATTCGAGCCGTTGGCCGCCCAGACGCTCGATGCGCCGACCGTCACGCCGGTGTCGTGCGTCAGATACGCAGCCAGATGCGATCGCAGCTCGGCAAAGTCGCGATCGGGATAGCGGTTCGCCGCGCGCGCGGCGTCGGCCACCGCGGTCGCGATGCGCTCGACGAGCGCGGGCGACGGCGGATAGGGATTCTCGTTGACGTTCAGGCAGACGGGCACGTCGAGCTGCGGCGCCCCGTACGCGTGCTGCAACTTGAGGTCCTCGCGCAGCGGTAAATCCGACAAGGCGACTTCTTTCCAGGGCTGTTGCATTGAAAACACTCCGTACGGTATCGATTGATCGGCGCAGCAGGTTTTTAAGGCGGCAAAAAACAAAAAAGGCGCCGAAGGCGCCTTGGTTGTCGTCTTGATCGGGCATTTACCCGATGCAATTGCTAGATGCGAAACGAGCCACGGCGCAACAGGGGGCGACCGTGGTGATGGTGCAGCGAGGGTGTGGTGTTTCGAATCGTCATGCGCCGCATCATGGCATACCGCGATCCGGATGAAAAGCGGGCCGCACTGTGCGCGCCGGATTCAATTGGGCTGCAAAACCGGGAAAACGGCCATTACGTCTGACGATAAGCGGTAACAAACGTCGTATTTCGATCAAACGCAAACGAGTGATTCAAACGATGGCGCCGATTGACTAAGATGCGCAGAAGACGTTCGACAAAAACGCACGGCGCGGGGTGGCCAGATGCAAATGAACGGGTTGATTCCATCGGCATGGATCGATGACGTCTACGCTGCGGCACTGGGCGATCAACGGTGGGAAACGGTGCTGGACGGGCTGCGATCGTGGGTCGGCGTGCGCATGGTCACGCTGCTGTCGTTCGACGCCGCCGCGCGGGTGCCGGCGATCGAGCAGGCGGCGGGCGACGACGCGTCATGGGTCGCCGCGTGTTATCACACGTACAACACCGAGTTCTATCTGTACGACCCGGTCGTGCCGGTCGCCGGCAACTGGCCGGCGGGCCGCTGGTTCGAGGACGTCAAGCACCTGTCCGCGCACCAGCGCGCACACAGCGAGTTCTATCAGGAGTTCCTTCACCCTTACGGGCTCGGCAGCATCTCGGGCCTGTACATTCATCGCAGCGAGGGCTCCGGCGCATTCCTCAGCGTGCAGAGCGGGCCTGAATCGCAGGGGCTTTCCGACGATCAGCGCCACGCGATCGAAACCATGGGGATGCATATCAGCCGCGCGCTGCAGATCCAGGCGCGGATCGGCGAGCTCGAAGCGCGCGTGGCCGCCGCCGAATCGGCGCTCGATGCGATTCCGGTGCCGGTCTTCCTGCTCGGCGCGCAGCGCGAACTGCGCTATACGAACCGCGCGGCCGATCAACTGATCGCGGCGGAGCCGGCGTTGCGGGTCGTGAACGGGCGTTTCGCGCCGGAAGGCTGCGTCGACGATGCGCAATGGCGGCACGCGTATGCGCGCGGCGGGCTGTTGTTGCGGCGCGCAACGGGTGAACCGTTGCCGCTGGCGCTGATGCCGGTGCCCGAGCAGTCGCGCCTGATGCGCGAGCGGCCGGGCGTCGCGACGCTGATGACGGCCGCCGACCTGCGTTCGCCGTCGGCCCGCGCGCAACGGCTGCGGGTGTTCTACGGGCTGTCGTCGGCCGAGGCCGATCTCGCCGTGCTGCTGTGCTGCGACGGGCTGTCGCCGCAGGAATGCGCCGGGTTGCGCGGCGTGTCGATCGGCACGATCCGCACGCAGATCAAATCGATCTATGCGAAAACGGCCGTGACGCGCGCGGCGCAGCTGACGTCGCTGGTCATGCAGACGTGACGACGCGGCAGGCGCCGGTGCCTGCCGTTGCACGAATTCCCTGTTGTTCCTTCCTGGTTGGCGCCGAGCGCGGTGCGCGGCCGGCGCGTGCTCGTGGCATCGCGCCGCCGTGCTGCCGTGCTGCCGTGCCTCCGTGCCTCCGTGCCTCCGTGCCTCCGTGCCTCCGTGCCTCCGTGCCTCCGTGCCTCCGTGCCTCCGTGCCTCCGTGCCGCCGTGCCACCGTGCCACCGTGCCACCGTGCCACCGTGCCACCGTGCTGCCACAGAAGTCGGTCATCCTACAATATGCGAAAGCGACGCGAAAGATTGGTTTCCAGTATCGGCGGAAGCGGTCGTGCGGCTACCCGGCTTGAATGCGAACCCGTTTCCGGAAAACGTTTCGCATAAATTCGCCTAAACAGAGAACACGATTCCCCGAAATTTGCTCAAAACCCTTCGTGACAGCGGCTCTACGGGTATGCACCAAGTGAGTTAAACGATTAACCGACGTACATTCGCGTCAACACGTCATACGACGTATGACTCTGCGATTCAGCGGAGCGTCTCGCCGACGCATGTGCCTGCCGACGGATCGCCACACAACAACGATCGACCATCAAGGAGACTCACCATGAAGCACCGATTCACCGGCTCCCGTACCGTTCTGGCCGTCGCGCTGCTGGCCGGCTTCGCGATGTCCGCCCAGGCGCGCGTGTTCCGCTCGGCGGACGTGCATGGCGACAACTTCCCGACCAACATGGCCGTGAAGTTCATGGGCGACGAACTGTCGAAGCAGACGGGCGGCAAGGATTCGATCAAGGTGTTCGGCAACAGCGCGCTCGGCTCGGAGAAGGACACGGTGGACCAGGTGCGGATCGGCGCGATCGACATGGCGCGCGTGAACGGCGCGTCGTTCAACGAGATCGTGCCGGAATCGCTGATCCCGTCGTTTCCGTTCCTGTTCCGCGACGTCGATCATTTCCGCAAGGCGATGTACGGCCCGGCCGGCCAGAAGATCCTCGACGCATTCACCGCGAAGGGGATGATCGCGCTGACGTTCTACGAGAGCGGCGCGCGCTCGATCTACGCGAAGCGCCCGGTGCGCTCGCCGGCCGACATGAAGGGGCTGAAGGTACGCGTGCAACCGTCGGACCTGATGGTCGACGAGATTAAGGCGATGGGCGGCACGCCGACGCCGATGCCGTTCGCCGAGGTGTACACGGGCCTGAAGACGGGCCTCGTCGACGCGGCGGAAAACAACATGCCGTCGTACGAGGAAACCAAGCACTACGAAGTGGCGCCCGATTACTCGGAGACGCAGCACGCGATGACGCCGGAGGTGCTGGTGTTCTCGAAGAAGATCTGGGACACGCTGTCGCCGCAGGAGCAGGCCGCGATCAGGAAGGCCGCGGCCGATTCGGTGCCGTACTACCAGAAGCTGTGGACGGCACGCGAGGCATCCGCGCAGCAGATGGTGACGAAGGGCGGCGCGAAGATCCTGCCGGCCGCGCAGATCGATCGCGCGGCGTTCGTGAAGGCGATGCAGCCGCTGTGGACCAAGTATGAAAAGACGCCGCAGATGAAGCAGATCGTCGACGAGATCGAGGCCACCAAGTGACGCGTCGTACTTCCCTGAACGGCGCGGCGGCCGCGGGTGGGGCGGCCGCCCCGGACGGCACGGCGCCGGCGCGGCCGCATGCGGCGCCGCTGTTGCGCTGCGTGAACGACGTGCTGTTCCGCGTGCTGGCCGTGATCGCGTCGGCGTGCCTCGCGGTGCTCACGGTGCTGGTGTTCTACGCGGTCGTGATGCGCTACGTGTTCGAGAACGCGCCGGATTTCGTGGAGCCGATCGCGCTGCTGCTCGTGATCGTGATCGCGATGTTCGGTGCGGCGATGAAGGTGCGCGACGGCGGCCATATCGGCCTCGATTCGCTCGTGCGCCGGCTGCCGCCGAAGTCGCGCACGGTGGTGATCGCAATCCAGCACCTGAGCCTGATCGCGTTCGCGATCATGATCATGGCCGGCTGCGGCAGCATGGCCGCCGAGACGATGGGCGACCGCATTCCGATCATCGGGCTGCCCGAAGGCGTGCGCTACCTGATCGCGATGCCCGCGGCGGTCGCCATCATTCTCTTCTCGCTCGAGCACCTGCTCGCGCTTCGTCGTTCTTCGCCGGGACAATAACGCCATGGAACTCGCGATCCTGTCCGTCAGTTTTCTGATTTTCCTCGTGCTGGGCGTGCCCGTGTCGTTCGCGCTCGGCATCGCCTGCGTGCTGACCTATATGGTCGAAGGCTTGCCGATCGCGACCGCGATGCAGGCCATGATCTCGGGGATGAATGCGTTCTCGTTCCTCGCGGTGCCGTTCTTCATCTTCTCCGGCGAACTGATGCTGCACGGCGGCATCGCGGACCGGATCCTGCGCTTCGCGCAGGCGACCGTCGGCCACTTCCGCGGCGGCCTCGGGATGGCGAACGTCGTCGCGTGTACGCTGTTCGGCGGCGTGTCGGGCTCGCCGACCGCCGATACGTCGGCGATGGGTGGCGTGGTGATTCCGCTGATGAAGCGCGAAGGCTACAGCGCCGCGTACGCAGTCAACGTGACGACGCATGCGTCGCTCGCCGGCGCGCTGATGCCGACGTCGACCAACATGATCATCTACGCGTTCGCCGCGCAGGGCATCACCGGGATGCTGCACGGCCAGCCGGTGAGCGGCGTGTCGATCGGCGACCTGCTGTTCTCCGGGCTGCTGCCGGTGTTGTGGGTGATGGGCTTCGTGCTCGCCGCCGCGTACTGGCAGGCCGTGCGCCACGGCTATCCGCGCCGTGAAGACGGTTCGTCCGCGCTGCCCGCGTTCCCCGGCTGGTATGCGGTGCTGCGCAGCTTCGTCGGCGCGGTGCCGGGCCTGATGGTGATCGCGATCATCCTCGTGTGCGTCGCGAAGGGGATTGCGACCGCGACCGAAGCCGCCGCGATCGCCGTCGTGTACTCGCTCGTGTTGACCGCAGTCGTGTACCGCACGCTGACGGCCGAGAAGCTGCGCCGCGCGCTGTCGCATGCGGCGCGTACGACAGGTGTCGTGCTGCTGCTGATCGCGGTGTCCAACATGCTGCGCTTCCAGATGTCGTACCTGGAGATTCCGGATGCGATCGAGGGGCTGCTGAAGCAGTCGACCGCGGCGCCCTGGCTGATGCTGCTGTACATCAACATCATCCAGGTGTTCCTCGGCACGTTCGTCGACATGGCCGCGCACATCCTGATCACGACGCCGCTGTTCCTGCCGATCGCGATGGCGTGCGGCGTCGGGCCGGTGCAGTTCGGGATCATGCTGCTGCTGAACTGCTCGCTCGGCCTCGTGCATCCGCCGATCGGCTCGGTGCAGTTCGTCGGCTGCGCGATCGGCAACGTGTCGATCGGGGAGACCACGAAGATGGCGTGGCCGTATTACCTTGCGATCTTCAGTGCGATCAACATCGTCACTTACCTGCCGTTCTTCTCGACGTGGCTGCCGAGCGTGATCAGCGGGCACGCGGTGTTCTGAGCGCGTGCGCTGCTCGACGGGTTCGACGCGCGGCAGCTGTCGTCGAACTGACGAACGAGTGGGCGGCGACGCCGGCGCGGGCCGCGCGGCGTCGCGTCATGCCGGATCGCGTCAGGCGCGCTTGCCGACCGGCGTGAACTTCCTGCCCGGTACACGGGCTTCGTCGGCGCCGCCCCGCGCGAGGCTCAGCGCCTCCGCGCGGCTCGCCACGCACGGCGCGGAGCCGGGTAGCGGCTGGCGTGCCGTTTCGCGCAACGCGAGCACCGACACGATGCCGATGAACGAGGCGCCCATCAGGTAGTACGCGGGCATCATCAGGTCGCCGGTGCGATCGACCAGCCACGCGGTGACGAGCGGCGTCGTGCCGCCGAACAGCGACACCGACACGTTGAAGCCGATCGCGAGCGCGCCATAGCGGATGCGCGTGGGAAACAGCGCGGGCAGCGCAGACGGCATCACGCCGGTGAAGGTCGACAGCAACGTGCCGTAGATCAGCATCCCGCCGAACACGGGCAGCATGCCGCCGGTGCGGATCAGCATCAGCGCCGGCACCGCCAGCACGAGCAGGCCCACGCAGCCGGCCATCATCACCGGCTTGCGGCCGACCTTGTCCGACAGATGCCCGGCGTAGAGCGTCATCGGCATCATCAGCACCATCACGAGCAGCACCAGGAACAAGCCGTGCGATTCGCGAAAGTGCAGCGTCGCCGACAGGTAGCTCGGCAGGTACGACAGCGCCATGTAGTCGGTCACGTTGAAGATCAGCACGAGGCCGACGCATTGCAGCAGCGGCTTCCACTGTTCGACGAGCAGCGTCGCGAAGCGTTGCTTCGGCCGCGTGCGTTCGTCCGCTTCGCGTGCTTCGGCTTCCTTCTTGAAGGCGGGCGTTTCCTCGAGTTTCAGGCGGATATAGAGGCCCACGAGGCCGAGCGGGCCGGCGATGAAGAACGGCACGCGCCAGCCCCACGACAGCAGTGCTTCCTGCGACAGCGTCGCCGTGAGCAGCGCGACGGTGGCCGCGCCGAGCGTATAGCCGATCAGCGTGCCGAATTCGAGGAAGCTTCCCATGAAGCCGCGGCGCTTGTCGGTCGAGAATTCGGCGATGAAGGTGGCGGCGCCGCCGTACTCGCCGCCGGTCGAGAAGCCCTGCACGAGGCGGGCGACGAGCAGCAGCACGGGCGCCATGATGCCGATCGACGCGTAGCTGGGGATCAGGCCGATCGCGAAGGTGCCGACGGCCATCATGATCATCGTGGCGGCGAGCACGCGCTGGCGGCCGATGCGGTCGCCGAGCGGGCCGAACACCATGCCGCCGAGGGGGCGCACGAGGAACGCGGCCGCGAACGTGCCGAAAGTCGCGAGCAACTGCGCGGACGGGCTGCTGGACGGGAAGAACACTTTGCCGAGCGTGACGGCGATGTAGCTGTAGACGCCGAAGTCGAACCATTCCATCGCGTTGCCGAATGCCATGGCGCCGACCGCGCGCTTGAGGACGGCGGGGTCGACGATCGTGATGTCATCCAGCTTGACGGACTGGCGCGAAGACCGGGCTTTCGCGGGGTGCGCTTGCGACGGGCTCAATGAACTCTCCTGGAATTGCCTTGGCAGCCGGCCGGGCTGGAATGCAGTGGAGTCGTGCGGGCCGATGGTCAGCGAAGGCGGATGTCTCGGGGGCCTCGATGTCGGTGAAGTGACGCGCGCTGCGGGCGACACCGGGCAAGATTGTTGTGAGAGCCAGTTTAGAGAAACGGGCGCAGCCGGCTATCGGTCATGCGCCCGGAACCCGGTTGTAAACGACACGGAAGGAACGGCGGCTGTCGTGCCGAATCGGGTACGTGTGAGCTTGCCGTGCGCGGGACACCGCACGGCGGCAGCGGCCATGCATCGATCGCGAATGACGCGAGGCAGGTACACGAGAACGCGCATACGCGCGCTTACGCTGCCGGCAAACGCCAGTCGGCAGCGGTCAGCTTCGCGACGAAGAAATCGGCCAGCGCGCTCACCTTGGCCGGCCGTGCGCGCGCGGACGGTGTGACGAAGTACAGGCCGCCTTCGGGCAGACGCCAGTCCGTCAGGATCGGTTCGAGCTGCCCGCCAGCGAAATACTGCGTCGCGATGAATTCGGGCAGCTCGGTAATCGCGAGGCCCGCGAGCACCGTCGGCAACAGCGCCTCGACGCTGGTGCCGCGCAACATTCCGCCGGGCGTGACCGCGCAAGTGTCACCACGCGCGTGGGTGAAGCGCCACACGTCGCGCTGGCTTCGGTTCGCGTACGTCAGGCAGGGATGGGCGCCAAGCTCCTGCGGATGACGCGGCCGCCCGTGGCGCGACAGATAGGCCGGCGACGCGACGACGAAGCGCCGGACCGGTGCAATGAGCCGCGCGACGAGCGATGAATCTTCCATGATCGCGATGCGCAGCGCGGCATCGAAGCCGTCGCCGATCAGGTCGGATTGCGCATCGGTGAGGTGCAGGTCGACCGCGATGTCCGGATAGAGGTCGAAGAACTCGGGCAGCAGCGGCGCCACCCAGCGGGCGCCGAACGACAGCGGTGCGGCCAGCTTGACGAGGCCGCGCGGCCGGCTCGATGTCTCGCGCGCGAAATCCTCGGTGTCTTCCGCATCGGCATAGAGTTTCGCCGCGCGCTCGATCAGCGTGTGGCCGTAGTCGGTGAGCGCGAGCCGCCGCGATGTGCGGTTGAACAGGCGCCCGCCCAGCCGTTCCTCGAGGCGCGTCACGGCGCGCGAAACCGTCGCGACCGAGACGCCCATCGCCGCCGCTGCAGCGGCGAACGAGCCTTCTTCGGCGACCTTCGCGAACATCGCGAAACCTTCAAAATCCGGCAGGTGGGATATCGACATTTTTGCAATGATGGTTTGCAATCGTTTCTGTTTCGAAAAATAGCACGGCGCCCTACATTTGTCTCACCTCAACGGAGATGAATCATGGAACCCCAATTCGCAGGAAACCGGGCGGTCGCGGCGGGCCGCCATCCCGGTACGGCCACGCTGGACGTGTTCGCATTCGCGACGCCCAACAGCGTGAAGGTGCCGATCGCACTGGAAGAGATGGGCGTCGACTATCGGCTCGTGGCGGTCGACTTGCGCCGCGGCGAACAGAAGACCGACGCGTTCCGCGCAATGAATCCCGACGCCAAGGTGCCGGTGCTCGTCGACCGCGCGGCGCACGCCGATGGCGACATCGTGTTGAGCGAGTCGGCGGCGATCCTGGTGTACCTCGCCGAGAAAACCGGGCAATTGCTGCCGCAGGATGGCTTGTCGCGCGGCAAGGTGTTCGAGCAACTTTTCTTTCACGCGTCCGCATTGAGTCCGGCCTTCCTGCAGGCGTTCAGGGTGGCGATCGGCGCGGCACCGGAACCCGATGCGAAAGCGCGCGCGCTGGAGGAAGTGGAGCGGGTGCTGGGCGTACTGGATCGCGTGCTCGAACGCGGCCGGTACGTGGCGGGCGATGCGTACAGCATCGCGGACATCGCGCACTTCGGCTGGCTGTGGCGCCATCAGGCGATCGGCGCGACGCTCGACCGCTTTCCGTCGGTGACGCGCTGGTACGACGACATTGCCGCGCGCCCGGCGGTCGTCACCGCCGTCGAAAAGACACTGGCACTCGCGCGGTAATCCGACCACAAGCTATTTGATCAGGAGAACGATGATGAACGACCGTATCCACGAACTGCTCGAACGCAATCTGCAGGAGGTGTTCGGCGAAGGTGACGCGGTGCGCCGCCGCGCCGCGATCGAAGCGCTTTATACCGACGACTGCGTGCTCTACGTGCCGCCCGGCACGTTCGTCGGGCACGACGCGCTCGACAGGTTCGCCGGCGACTTGCGCGCGACGCATCCGCATTTCGTCTATACCGCGCATGGCCGGCCGCAGGCGCTGCACAACGCGGGCCGTGTGTCGTGGGGCTCCGGCCCGCGCGGCGAGGCGCCCGAATATACGGGCGTCGACGTGATCATCGTGCGCGACGGGAAGATCGCCGCGCTCTATGTGTTCCTCGACTCGGAGCCGTCGTAGGCGCGCCGGTTTCGATCCGCAGCAGCGCCAGCACGTGCGACAGCGTGTGCGCAGCGAGGTCGGCGGCGCGCAGGTGGATCAACGGCGGCAAGGCATGGGCGGCGAGGACGTCGACATTGCGCAAGCCGTGCCGGCCGATTACCGTCCGCTGGACGGTGTATTGCCGTGGGCGATCGCCGCCGCCGCCGAGCGCTTGTGGGCGCTGAGCGAGCAGCTCACGGATAGTCGCTGAACCGCGACGTCGGCGCCGGCAGCGTCGGCGTCGAATACCCGGGCACGTTCGCGCGGAATTGCTGCAGCAGCCCGTTGTCGATGCGGCTCAGCCCGTTGAGCTGCAACTGCACCAGCACGCGCGTGCCGGTGGTCGGCGACGTCGTGCCGTTGTAGTTCGTGTACTTCTGCAGCGCGAAGCTGACGGCCCAGCAGTCGGCCGCGTACTGGAACCCGAGCAGCCCGCTCACCAGCCGGTGCGCGGCGAGATCGTAGTCGACCGAGCCGACGCCCGACAGCGCATGCGTGAGCGGCCACTGCGCGGACAGCAACACCTGGTTCTCCGGCTCGTCGTCGAGCGTCGCGTTCGCACGCGCATACAGGTAAGCGAGATTGATCACCTTGCCGTCGGCCGGCTTCCAGTCGACGCCGGCCGTGGCCTGCGTCAGCTCGCTGCTCGACTGGTTGTATTCGACCGCCTGCTGCCATTCGAGGCCGGTGCCGACATGAAACGCGGCGCCGGCGATCACGTCGGACGGGCCGACCGTCGGCGGCGTGTCGCCCGGCATCGTGACCTGCGACGCGCGAAAGTAATACTCCTGCGCGAGCACGAAGCGCGCGAGCTCGGTGCCGCTGCCCGCATCGACGAAGCGCGTGGTGACGCCGGCCGTCAACCGGTTCATGTCGCTCACGCGGTCGCCGCCGACGAAGCGGTTGCTCGTGAAGATCTCCGCGAGCCCGAAATCGAGCGGCGCGGTGTCGAACGCCGGCGCGAAGGTCTGGTTGCGGTACGGCGTATAGACGTAGTACAGCCTCGGCTCGAGCGTCTGGATCATGTCGATGCCGAACAGCCGTACCGCGCGCTCGAATGTCGCGCCCATGTCGAGGCTCGCGGTCGGCACGTTGACGGTGAAGTTCTTCGGCTGGCCGGCCGGCGCATCGCTGCCGATCGACGTGAGGTCGTACGACGCGGCGTGCCACTGGAGCTTGGGCGTCACGTACCAGCCGGGCGCGACGATCGGGTAGCTGAGGTACGTATCGAACGTGAGCCGGTTGCCTTCGGTCGAATCGGCGGTCGGGATCGTGAAGCGCGTCGCGTTCACGTCGGCGCCGAAGTCGAAGCCGCCGACGTTGTAGCGCGTGTATTTCGCATCGAGCTCCGGCTCGCGGTTGTACGGCGGCGTGGTCGTGAACGACTGCCAGTTCTGCACGCGTGCGAGCACGGACCACGGGCCGTGGTTGTAGGTGACGCCCGCTTCCTGCTGGAACAGCGTCTGCGAGCCGACGACGAGCGAGTTCGCGCTCGAGAAATCCGACGGCACCGATGCATCGGACACGCGGTTGTAGTTCGCATACGCGGCGAAGCCGTTGCCGAGGTTCTCGCGATGCTGGAACGCGATCGAGTAGCGGTTGGTGTGCGTCGTCGCGTCGTCGGGCAGCACGCTGGCCGACAGCGAGCCGGAGTCAGCCGCGCCCAGGTAGCGATAGTCGGTCGTCAGCATCGCGCCGCGCTTGGTCATCAGCCGCGGCGTGACCGTCAGGTCGTAGTTGGGCGCGAGATTGAAATAGATCGGCACCGCGAGGTCGTAGCCGCTCGTCGAGCTGATCGCGAACGTGGGCGGCAGGATCCCGGTCTTGCGTTGATCGTTCAGCGGAAACGACATCCACGGCGACGCGAACAGCGGCACGCCCGCGAAGTAGAGCACGCCGTCGTGCGCGACGCCGACGCCCGCCGCATTGTCGAGATCGAGTCGCGACGCGCGGAGATACCACGCCGGATCGTTCGCGCAATGGCAGGTCGTGTACGTGCCGTCGTACACGACCTCGCGCGTATCGTCGAGCAGGTCGGCGCGCGTGCCGGAGCCCGAGCCGCCCGTCAGGTTGAAGCGGTAGTGCGGCGCGCTCATCGTGCCCGCGACGCTGTCGAGCTGCAGATGCGCGTCGGGGCCGGCGAACGTGTTGCCGTCGTGTGTGACCTGCACATGACCGTATGCGTCGGTCATGTCGGTATCCGCGTCGTAGTGGATCGCGTCGGCCTTCACGACCGACGTGTCGCGCCGCAATTCGGCATGCCCGCGCAGCGACAGGTCCTGGTCGACGGTGCCGGTCGCGGCGGCGCCGATCCCGAACGTCGTTGCGGCCTGGCCGGGTGCGAGGGGATGCTCGACGAGCTGCGACGCGATGCGCAACCCCCATGCGTCGCCGATCCGGTAAGGGTCGGCCGCGGCGCTCTGCAGTTGCGCATCGGCATCGCGGGGCGCGCCGAATGCGACTGACAGCGCGACCGACAGCGCGACCTCGACGAGCACCGTGAGCACCCAGGCGCACAGGCGGGCGACGAGGCCGCCGCGCGCGGCGTGGCGCGGGCCGGGAGCGGAATCAGAACGACGTGCCAATCTGGAACTGGAACTTCTGGTACTGGTCGCCGGTGTGGTGGACGATCGGCAGCGCATAGTCGATCTTCAGCGGGCCGATCGGCGAGATCCATTCGAGCCCGACGCCGTAGCTGTACCGCAACCCGTTCGCGCCGACGCTGTTGCCTTCGGTGCCCCAGACGTTGCCGCCGTCGACGAACGTGAACACGCGCAGCGTGCGGTCGTAGCCGGTGCCGGGCAGCGGCACGGTCATCTCGACGTTGCCGACCACCATCCTCGAGCCGCCGATCGGGTCGCCCGTCGTCGCATCGCGCGGGCCGAGCGAGCCGGGCTCGTAGCCGCGCACGGAGCCGATGCCGCCCGCGAAGTAGTTCTTGAAGATCGGGTACGGCTGGCTGCCGAGCCCGTTGCCGTAGCCGGCCTGGACATTGAACCCGAGCACGAGGCCGCGCGCGAACGAGTGGTAGTACTGCGCCTGCACGTCGGTCTTGTAGTACGACACGGTGCCGATCGGCGTGCCGTACTCCGCGTTCGCCTGCAGGAAGTAGCCGCGCCCGGGGATCAGCGCGCTGTCGCGCATGTCGCGCGACCAGCCGATCGTGAACGGCGCGACGTTCGACACGCGCCCGAACGTGTTCACGTAATCGATATAGCTCTGCGGCGTCGTCGAATCGACGTCGAGCCGATCCTGTTCGAGCCCGAGCCCGAAATACACCATGTCGCTTTCGGAGAACGGGATGCCGAACTTCGTGTCCACCCCGTACGAAATGATCCGGAAGCTCGTGTCGTTGGTGCTCGAATAGTAGAGCGGCTGCGTGGTCCGGTAGTACACGTCGGTGATGCGCTTCACGCCGTCGATCGTGAAGTATGGATCGGTTTGCGACACGCTCAGCGTGCGCATCGTCGTTGCGGTGTTCGCGTTGACGGCGATCGTCTGGCCGCTGCCGAACACGTTGTCCTGCGATACGCCCGCCGAGATGATCGGCCCTTCGCCGGAACCGTAGCCGAGGCCGAGCGAGATCGTGCCGGTGGGCTTCTCGGTCACCTTCACCTGTACGTCGACCTGGTCGGTGGTGCCTTCGACCGGCACCGTCGTGACGTCCACGTCAGTGAAATAGCCGAGCCGGTTGATGCGCTCCTTCGACAGCTTGAGCCGCGACGAATCGAACCACGCATCTTCCATCTGGCGCATCTCGCGGCGGATCACCTCGTCGCGCGTGCGCGTGTTGCCGGAAATGTCGATGTGCCGCACGTAGACGCGGCGCCCGGGCGTGACCTGCAGTGTGAGATCGACGGTGTGATGCTGCTGGTCGATCTGCGGCACGGTATTGATCGTCGCGAACGCGTAGCCGTATTCGCCGAGCTTGTCGATCAATGCCTGCGTCGTGTCCTTGAGTTTCGCCGCGGAGAAGCGTTCGCCGGCACGGATCGCGACGATCCGGTTCAGCTCGGTCTCGCGCCCGAGCAGGTCGCCGGCGAGCCGGATGCCCGAGATCGTGTACGGCTTGCCTTCGTGCAGCGCGATGGTCAGGTCCATGTCCTTGCGGTCCGGCGACAGCGACACCTGGGTCGACTCGATGTTGAATTCCAGATAACCGCGATCGAGGTAGTACGCGCGGACGGCGTCGAGATCGGTCGCGAGCTTGTCCTTCGAATACAGGTCGTCCTTCGTGTACCAGGAGAACCAGTTCGGCGTCGACAGCTGCATTTCGTCGCGCAGCGTCGCGTCGCTGAACACGTGATTGCCGATGAACGCAACCTGACGGATCTTCGCGCTCGGCCCTTCGACGACGGAGAACAGCAGGCCCACGCGGTTGCGGTCGATCGGGCTCACGGTGGTCGTCACTTCGGCCGCGTAGTAGCCGCGCGTCAGGTACTGGCGCTTCAGCTCCTGTTCGGCCTTGCTGACGAGCGACGGGTCGTATGCGTGACCGGACACCAGGCCGACCGCCTTCATCGCCTTTTCGATCGCGTCCCGGTCGAACTCGTGGAGCCCGGTGAAATCGATCGTGCCGATCACCGAGCGTTCCGCGACGTTCACGATCACGACGTTGCCTTCCGTCGCGATCCGCACGTCGTTGAAGAACCCGGTTGCGTAGAGCGCGCGAATCGCGGCCGAGGCCTTGTCGTCGGTGAAGGGGGTGCCGATCTTGAACGGCAGATACGAGAACACCGTGCCGGGCTCGATGCGCGTCAGGCCCTCGACGCGGATGTCCTGGATCGTGAAACCGCTCGACGCGGGTGTGTCGGGTGCCGCTTGCGCAGCCGGCACCGACTGCGCGTGAACCGGCAAAGCAGCCGGCGTGAGCCACCACAGCCGGGCAAGCCAGCCGAACCTGATCGAACGCGTTTTCACTGCCAGTCGATCCCGTCGTCGAACGCATGAACGCGATGTTCCGCGTCGTTCTGCGCATCGCGCGCGAGCAGGCGCGACACCGTGTCGACATGCGATTCGGCCAGCTGGTGCACGGCCGCGTAGCCGTTGCCGCAGATGGCACTCAGCGACAGTCCCGTCGCGTAACGGCCGGTGAGCCGGCAGCGGAAGATCGTGCGCGCGTCGACCGGCAGCAGGTACCAGCTGCCGGCGTCGAAATCCGACAGCGCGTAGGCGAAGGGTTGCCGGGCGAGTGCGGCGGTCGAAGAAGGGATTCGCATGATGAGCATGTCCTGTCAGAAAGGAACGGAAAGCCGCGATTCGAGCCGGTTCGGCTCGGATCGTCGTGTGATTCGGATTGCGAATTGAAATTGGCCGGATTCGCCAATCGAAGGCGGGGCCGGTCAGCGCCGGTCGCGCATCAGTTCAGCATCGCGTGATTGACCGGTGCGGTCATTTCGGGCGGCGACGCGAGTGCTTCGACGAGGTTGGTCAGGTTGACGGCGGGCAGCGCGAATGCGATCCAGCCCATCCCGACGTGACGAATCGACAGGACGGCGCCGTCGTAATCGGCGAGCCGGTCGACCCGCCAGCACGGGTCGATCTGCAATGGATACTGGCCTTCCGGCGGTTCGACCGGATGCGTCGGCTGCATCGCCGCGCGTGCGGTCGCGAGCTGCAGGATCATCTGGTCGATATCGTTGACGCCGAGTACGGCGGTCTGGCCGTCGATCGTGAACCTGATCACTGGATACCCGGATTCGGTGGAGACTTCCATGCGCATCGTGTGATACATGATCGGGCCTTTCACTGTCGCTGTCGGGGAACACTGCCGCCATCGGCGTGGCCGGTACGCGGTGTGACGGAAGCATAGGTCACGCTATCGTCAAATAAATTTCAAGATTGTTTCGTCATATTCAGGACTCCGGTATTGACGCGTTGTAAGCGGATTGAATTGGACTTCGCGCAAGAGTGGCCCGTAATTATTGAGATATGTGGCGAGGGTGACAGCGGGCGATGGTCCGGATCGGTAATCGATGCTGCATCACGAAGCGTGCAGACTCTCGGATGACGGAATTTCGCGGGGAAATGCGCATTTCAGCGCGTATCGAGGCTGCAATATTTCAAACGATTGCCGAGAGGGGCGAGCGTGTCGTGCGCCGGCCGTCGCGAGTGACGGCCGGCATCTGCTGCGATCAGAACCGGTGGCGGATGCCGAGGCTGACCATCTCCTGGCTGTCGGTGCCGGCGACGCCGTACGAACCGATCGATGCTTCGGCGCTCGATACCGACCCGTCCGCGTTCAGCTGCGAACCGGTCGCCTTTTGCCACGCGCCGACGAGATACACGTCGGTTCGCTTCGACAGGCTGTAGTCGGCGCCGAGCGATACCTGGTTGTAGGACGCGTCGGTGTCGCCGCTCGCATGCGTATAGCTGTAGCCGAGGCCGAGCAGCAGCGCCGGCGTGGCCTGGTAGTTGAAGTACGCCTGGCCGGTGTTGAACTTCTCGGTCGATGCGAACGCCGACAGTGCGTCCGCCTTGTACGCTGCATTGCTGTACGAGAGGCCGATCGTATACGGCCCGGCGACGTAGCGTGCGGCGACCCGCGCGATATTGATCGACTTCGCCGTCGCGTAGCCCGAGTTCACCGGGCCGTCGAAGGTGCCGTCGGAAGTCGACGACCAGCCCGTGCGCGCGATCGTCGAATTCGCGTTGTCGGCCACGTAGTAGCCGGCGGCCAGCGAGAACGGGCCGTTGTTGTACGCCGCCGCGACCGACCACGTCTGCCCCGATCCGGTTTGCCCCGCGACGCCGCCGAGTGCGTACATCGTCTCGACCTGCAACCCGCCGTAGTTCGGCGACAGGTACTTGATCGCGTTGTTGGTGCGCGAGCTGTTGTCGTAGTTGTCGACATCGCCGGCGGTGGCGAACGTGCTGCCGAAGTAGTTGTCTTCGGTCAGCCCCTGAACCTGGTCGACGAGCGGATCGTACTGGCGGCCGAGCGTGAGCGTGCCGTACTGGGCGCTTTGCAGGCCGACGTACGCCTGGCGGCCGAACAGCGAGGTCGTGCCGTTGTACGTCCCCATCTTGCCGTTGTTGACGTCGAAGCCGTTCTCGAGCTGGAAGATCGCCTTCAGCCCGCCGCCGAGATCCTCGCTGCCCATCAGGCCCCAGCGGCTGCCGGACAGGTTGCCCGAGTAGAGGCCGAGCTGGTTGCTGCCGGTGGGCGTGGCGTTGTGCGTGAACTGGATCGACTCGTCGATGACGCCGTACAGCGTCACCGTGCTCTGTGCGTGC
The DNA here is from genome assembly GCF_011605345.1 of Burkholderia sp. D-99. Lineage (GTDB taxonomy): Bacteria > Pseudomonadota > Gammaproteobacteria > Burkholderiales > Burkholderiaceae > Burkholderia. Next base: position 394,169 of record NZ_JAAOXM010000004.1, on the reverse strand, counting down.
GCGGCGGAAACGCCGGCCAGCAACGCGAGCGACAACAGCGATTTCCTCAAGATACCTTTCATCATGAACTCTCCTGGCATGTAACGGAACTGCTTTCCTTCCTGCCGAAGCGTCGGGCCTTCGTCAGGAGCCGCCATTAGGTCACGACACAATTTTCGATCCGTTGGGATTCCACAACGACGGGTTTACCGCAGATTTCCGCTCGGCATTTATGTAATTTGATGGTTGTGTACGCAACCGATTTGACGTGCGTGACGGAGCGCGCGCACTCACGACGCAATCCGCGTAGCAAGGGGCGGCATCGGGGGCGAGCACCCATGCGTTGGTGCGAAGCGCCAGGGAACCGCACATTCGCGCGTCAAATGCCGTAATGAAAACAGGCGGAAAAAGGAGGGGGCGATCAGGCGGGCACGTAACCCGCTTGCTTGGCGACTGCGTGAGGCCGGTAAATCGCGGTAACGCGGCCCGTAAACCGGGTAATTCCATCGCAATCTACACTGGATCGATCGGATGGACGAACTTCAACGCAACGAGACAAGGGCCGCCATGAACTCGACACAAGCGGTGTTTCTGCATTCCGGATATGGGGCGACCGATGGCTGGCTGTGGTCGTGCCTTCGCGATCTCGACGGTGTCATGGCATACGACGAACCGCTGCGCGCGATGGTCGAATCGGTCGATTACGCGCAATACGCGAGCACCGGCTCCGACGGTCCGCCGGCCGCGATGCCGTGCCCCGGCGAGCGACCGGCGGCGGACGTGGCCGACGCGCTCAGGCTGGACACGCCCGGCCTGTCGCGCGTCGAAATGGCCTTCCTGGCGAACCAGTTCGAAGAAGCGACGCCCGAATACGCGGGCGACATCGAATATTTCCTGCGCACGCTGATGACCCAGGCGTTCGATCGCGGCCGCATACCGGTGTTCCGGTTCGGCGAATCGCTCGGGCGCCTCGCATGGATGCGTCGCGCGTTCCCCGATGTCGTCCATATCGTCGTCGCGCGCAATCCGCTCGCGCAGTGGCAAGCGTGCTGCGACCGGCTCGTCGCGCATTGCGACACGTTCAGCATCGCGATGCCGTTCCTGGCGCTGGCGTGCGGCCGCAGCGTGGCGGCGGTCGAGCGGGTGGTCGTCGGCCTGCGCATCGACCTGCCGGACAATTTTCCGTCGGTCGGCGAGTGGCAGCCCGATCAGTGCATCGAATTCTTCAAGGCCCATGCGGCGTACGTGGGGCCGGCGGCTTCGTATCGCGCCTTTCTCGGTTGCTGGCTGCTCGCGATGCGCCATGCGACGACCCATGCGGATGCGGTTTTCGACTGCGACCTGGCGATCCGGTCGCACGCGTACCTGAGTGCCGCCGAAGCGTGGATCGCGAACCTGACCGGATTGACGCCGTCGCTGCGTGCCGCGCACCGGAACCGCGCGCTGCGTGGCCGGAACCTGTCGTCCGCCGACAATGAGGATGCCCATCTCGTCGCGATGGAGGTCGGCAAGTTGCTGGTGCGCGACGGCAGCGCGCCGGTCGACGCGCTTGCGCTGTGGGCAAGCAAGCTCGCCGAGGCGACGCTGGGCACGCGCGCGGATGCCGATGCGACGGATGCGTACGGGAAGATGTGCGTGGATCAGGCGCTCCGGATCGTCGATCTTGCGGCGGCCGGCAGTTTCGGTTGCGATGCGGTGCTCGCGAGCGAACTCGCGATGATGAAGGCGGCGTTGGGCGGGTTGGCCGAGCAGGAGAGCGAGCGGCGGCCGGGGCCCTGGTCGAGGTTGACGAGTACGGCGCGGAATTTTTGGGCGACGCGGCTGTAGGGGGAATCAACCGGAATCGTCGCGGGGTTTCATCAACAAAAAAGCGCGCGGCCGCAAGGCACGCGCGCAAGCTCGGAGATCGTTTGCGGGTGGCGAATCAGTTGCCGTTCGACGCGACGGTGTTGGCTGCGCCGGCACAATCCTTCTGATACTCCTTCATCAGGCGCGCCTGCGCCGAATCGATATCGTCCGGATAGCTGCTCTCGTCACCCGACGACGGGTTGTAGCCGACAGATTCCAGCTCGTTCAGCTCGTTGATCAGTTGCCGATGGGAAACCGGGCCTTGCGTATGCACGAACGGATAGTCGTTGCATTGCGCCGCCGTGAGCTTTGGCGCGGCATGCGCAGCGAAGCTCAGCACGAGCAGCGCGGAACAGGCGAGGTAACGGGCGGGATGTTTCATCTTCGACTCCTGGGAAGCGTGGGGAACTGGCCGTACGGTGGGATGCCAACGTCGACCTCACGACCAAGGTTAGGCACCGCGGACTATCGAAACGGCCGCGCGAAGATGAAACAAGTTTTATACCGGTCGACCCCGGCCGACGCGTTCGTCGCCGTACGCATCGAACCTTAAAGAATCCTTCATGCACGTGCGACCGAACGGTTAGACGCGCGGGCGTATCGTCGAACACGTGATCAATCGACGCTGCGCACGGCGCGGCCTGCATCGGGGTAATGCAATGAAAAAGACCGTCAGGATGGCCGCACTCATCGTGCTGGTGTGCTCACCGGTGCTGTCGTTCGCGAAGGTGCAGGGAACGGGGCTCGCGATTGCCGATGCGACGCTCGCGCATGAGAAGGCCGAACGCATGCAGCGCGCGGAGGACGCGGCGCATCGTGTCGCTTCGCATCGCGTCGACCAGCCGGGTGTGGAGCCGCACCGAAGCTGATGCACGATTCTTTACCGATACCTTTCGGCGCGAGCGGTTGCAACCGCCCGCGCACGACGGCGGAGGGCCGTGCGGCATCCTGTCGCAACGGCGCGGGCCGGTAACGCCGGCCGGCGTTGCCGCCGTATATGAAACTTTCTTCATGAAGTCGACGCGCACGATTTACGCGCGTGCGTGTAGTCTGCATCCGAACGCGATCGCCCTTCGGGTGTCGAAGCGTGGCGTCCCTTCGCTGAAGACGAGAATCGTATATGGCATTATCAGTTTCCCCCGGTAACACGCCGGCCCTGCCCGACAGGCTGGTCGAAAACGGTGCGGCCATCGCGCACGTACTGACGATCGAAGACGACGAAATCACCGCGAACGAAATCGTCAGAGAGCTGAAAGGCCGTGGCTTTACGGTCGAATGGGTGGCGAACGGCCGTGACGGCATGGCGCGTGCGCTCGGCAACGAGTTCGACGTGATCACGCTCGACCGCATGCTGCCGGTCGTCGACGGTCTCACGATCCTGACCACGATGCGCAGCGTCGGTGTGCGCACTCCGGTGCTGATGCTGAGTGCGCTCGGCGATGTCGACGAACGCGTGCGCGGCCTGCGCGCGGGCGGCGACGACTACCTGACCAAGCCGTTCGATCCCGAGGAAATGGCGGCGCGCCTGGAAGTCCTGCTGCGCCGGAGCCAGAGCTCGCCGGCGCCGTTCGCCACGACGCTGACCGTCGGCCCGCTCAAGCTCGACCTGATCTCGCGCAAGGTGTTTCGCGACGGCGATGAAATCGCGCTGCTGCCGACCGAGTACCGCGTGCTCGAATACATGATGCGCAATGCCGGACAGACCATCACGCGCACGATGCTGTTCGAGGCCGTATGGGGCTATCACTTCGACCCCGGCACCAACCTGATCGAAGTGCACATGGGCCGGCTGCGCAAGAAGATCGATCCGCCCGATGTGAAGCAGATGATCCAGACGGTACGCGGCGCAGGCTACATCCTTGGCTGAGTCCGCTACCTTGACGTCCTCGATGCATCACGTCCAGCCGGCGCCGAAGCGCCGCTGGTACTCCAGCACGTTCCGGCTCGTCTCGGTCTATGCGCTGACGTTTTCCGTTTCGGTAATGCTGCTGCTCGGCTTCATCGCATCGGTCATCACGCACGACATGGAGCGCGAAACCGACGTGGTGATCGACTGGCAGATGATCTACTTCGATTCGCTCCAGGACAGCCAGCTTGCCGCGGCCATCCAGCACCGGATCGAGCACGAACGGATGCACACCAACTACTTCGGGCTCTTCACGGCCGACGGCAGGCATATCGCCGGCGACGTGCTGGCCATGCCCGACGGCATCCGGCCGGATCGCAACGGCGTGACGCTCGATCACACGATGACGATCGCGGGCGACCAGGTGCCGCCGGTCGTCCGCACTATGGCGGAGCGGCGCGCCAACGGCGACGTGCTGGTGCTTGGGCGCGACCTGACGCACATCCTGCGGATTCGCGCGGCGATCATCCAGGCGCTGGTCGGCGGCGGGCTGCTCTGCCTCGGGGCGGGGGTCGTCGGCGGCCTGATCCTCAGCGTGCGGCAGATGCGGCGCCTGAAGGAAGTCCGGCGCATCACGCAGCGCATCGCGCAGGGCGACCTCGGGCAGCGGCTGCCGATCGGCGGGCACGACGAGATCGACCTGCTGTCGCATCTGGTCAATCACATGCTCGAGGAAATCGAGCGCCTGATGAACGAGGTGAAGGGCGTCTGCGACGGCATCGCGCACGACCTGCGTACGCCGCTCGCGCACGTGCATACGCTGCTGGCGCATGCGGCAGAGCGCGCGGACGGGCTCGACGATGCCGCGCTGGCGACGCTCGTCGCCCGCGCACGCAACGAGACCGATGTGCTGCTCAGCCGGTTTCGCGCGATGCTGCGCATCGCCGAAATCGGATCGCTGCAGCGGCGCGGCGGGTTCGCCGAGCTTGCACTGGAAGATCTCGTCACGGACGTCGGGCAACTGTTCGAGCCGCTCGCCGACAGCCGTGCCATCCATTTCGTCGTGCTTGTCGAACCCGTCGCGCGGATTCACGGCGATCGCGCGCTGCTGTTCGAGGCACTCACGAACCTGCTCGACAACGCGCTCAAGTACACGACCTCGGGCGACACCGTGCGCCTGGAGCTCCACGATACGCCGTCCGGTCCGCGCATCGACGTGGTCGACAACGGCCCGGGTATCGCGGCGAACGAACGCGAGGCCGTGCTGCAGCATCGTTACCGCAGCCGCCGCACCGGGCACCTCGCCGGGGCCGGGCTCGGCCTGAGCATCGTGTCGACGGTCGTCAACGTGCACGACTTCACGCTGCGCATCGGCAATGCCGAGCCCGGCACGCGCGTGACGATCGAATGCTGGCCGAGGTCGCTGGGATGACGGGGGTTCGCATGCAACCGTATGTGCGCGCCGGTTCCCGCCGCGAGGCCCGCTGACGATGCGCGTGCTGCTCGTGACTTCGCCGCACCCGGAAGCGTCGTGGCTGCACAAGGCGCTGCAGGAAAGCGGGCACAGCCTGCAGCGCGCCGACGATCTGCGTGACGGGCTGTTCCTCGCGTCGCAGGAGACCTTCGACGCGATCGTCGCGACCGCGTTCGAGCCGGGCAGCGATGCCGCGCTGATCGCGACGCTGCCGCGTTTCGTTGCCGACGGCGGCGGCGCGGCCCTGGTGGTGCTGATCGGCCAGGCGTCGGCGCGCGAGCGCATCCGCGTGCTGCGCGCAGGCGCCGATGCGTGTTTCGGCGCGCCGTATTCGTTCATCGAGCTGCATGAGCGCCTGCAGGCGTTGCAGCGGCTGGCCGGGCCGCGCGACGTGGACGGTCCGGTCGCGGTGGTGTCTATGCTGGAGACGCTTGCGCGCGAACTCAAGGACGGCAAGCTGCGCCTCGCCGTGACGCGCCGCGAATGCCTGCTGCTCGAATGCCTGATGCGCCATCCGAACGCGCCGGTGCCGCGCGACCAGTTGATCCGGTATGTGTGGCAGGACAAGGACGATGTCGATCCGTCGAGCGTCAATCTCGTGGTGTCGCGGCTGCGCCGCAAGCTCGCGCGGCATCTGCCCGATGTCCGGATCGATACGGTGAGCCGCTACGGCTACCAGGTGACGCTGCCGGACGCGTAGTTGCGCAGCTCGGGCCGGCGCCCTGTACGAACGGGCGCGTTGCCGATGGCAGCGCGCCCGTCTTGCGTTTACGAGCCGAAGAACGGCACACAGAAATCGGGCGGGCCGACACAATCGCCGGGGCCGTCGGGTTGCGCGCCGGCACAGCCGGACAGCATCACGCCGGCCGCGATCGCGACGAGCGCAACACGGGCGGAACGAACGAGCAAGGGACGAAGCTTCATGGATGACGAGTGATGCGATGAGCGGGAGGCGTCGCCACGGACGCCACGAACGGCGCGGGCGGCGTGCGCCGGGCAGCGTGCCCGGCCGCACGGCGGTGCGCATTAATGCGAATAGAGCGTGGAGTCCAGGTACTTGAGCTGCCCGTCCTGTTCGGCGTGCACGAGTTCCGCGTAGACCTCGGCACGTGTCTTCTCGTGGATCGGCTGTCCGTACGGCGGCACCCACTGGCCGGCGGCCTGCGCGCCGGGCACGCCATCCTTGGTGGCGGCCGGCGTCATCTGCATCGCCTGGGTACTGGTTTGAGCGAACGCGGGAACGGACAGCGCGGCGCACGCGGCGAGTAGTGCGGAAGCGGCGATCTTGGCGGTTTTCATGTTTGGAGTCCTCATGATGATTGACTGGGGTCATCCACCGGCGCGGCTTGTCGATGTCGCGCATCGGGTTGAGGACAAGCATAGGGGAGGGGCGCTATCGGATCGGCATACGCAACGTGAAAAGAAATTCATGCGCCGGCGCGCGATCTGCGAGGACATGAAACGGGCGTATCGCGAAGATGAAGAAGGTTTCATTAATCGGGCCGTTTTGATAACGGCGCTGTCATGCCCGCTGCCTAAATTGTGCGCCATCGCATCGCGGACAGATCGGCCGCTCCACACCGGCCGGCGATGCGAGAAGACCGATCCACTCTAGCGAAACCATCATGAAGAAACATCTGGCAATCCCGGCAGCGGTTGCGTGCCTGCTTGCAGGCGCGGCACATGCGCAGAGCAGCGTCACGCTGTATGGCACGATCGACGCGGGCCTGGACTACATCAGCAACCAGAAATCGGCGGCCGGCGCGGGGCCCGCCTACGGTGTGCAGAGCGGCAACGTCAGCACGTCGCGCTGGGGGCTGCGCGGCAACGAGGATCTCGGCGGCGGCCTGGCTGCCGTGTTCACCCTGGAGAACGGCTTCAACGTCGCGAACGGCAAGCTCGGCAATGGCGGCGACGAGTTCGGCCGTCAGGCCTGGGTCGGCCTCGCGAGCCGCCAATGGGGCACGGTAACGCTCGGCCGGCAGTACGATTTCCTGGTCGACTTCGTCGCGCCGCTGTCGGCGACGGGCTCGGGATTCGGCGGCAACATCGCCGATCACCCTTACGACAACGACAACCTCGCCAACGACACGCGGATGAACAACGCGGTGAAATTCCGCAGTGCAGACTATGGCGGCTTCACGTTCGGCGGCGCGTACGGCTTCAGTAATCAGGGCGGCGGGTTCAGCAACAACAGCGCGTACAGCGTCGGCGCGCAGTATGCGAACGGTCCGGTCGATCTGGCCGTCGCCTACCTGCAGTCGAACCAGCCAGGCGGCGTGAATGCGCCGCAGAACACAGGTGGATCGCTGAGCAGTTCGGACGGCGATGCGATGCTCGTGGGCGGCCGCTGGCGCACGTTCGGCACCGGCGCGCACTATGCGTTCGATCATGCGACGATCGGCTTCGTCTATACGAGAACGATCCTGAACGACCCGCGCGAACTGTCGCAGGGCGGCGCGTACGGCGCCGTGAACGGCCAGTTGCTGACCTTCAGCAACTACGAACTGAACGGGCGCTACTTCCTGACGCCGGCCTTCTCGCTGGGCGGCTCGTATACGTTCACGCAGGGCCGCTTCGACGATGCGGGCCGCAGCATCGCGCCGAAGTGGAACCAGTTCATGCTGCAGGCCGACTATGCGCTGTCGCGCCGCACCGATCTCTATCTCGAAGGCGTGTACCAGCGCGTGACGGGCGCAGAGGGTGTCGCGGTGCTCGGCAACGCGGGGATCTTCAATCTTGCCGCGTCGGGCAACGATCGCCAGGCGGTGGTCGCGGCCGGCATCCGTCACAAGTTCTGATCGGCCGGGCCTACGTAAAAAAAGCACCCGTCGCGATGACGGGTGCATCGAAACGCGACACGCTCCCCACGTGCCGCAACGGGTTCAGGTCGTCGAACGCGTCGGCGTCGCGGCCGGCACTTTCGCACCGGGCGGTGCATCGTCGGCCGACCACCCTCCGCCCAGTGCCGCGATCAACCCGACCGCCGCCAGTTGCCGGCGAGTATCCAGTTCCAGCATCGCAACCTTCGTATTGAGCTCGGTGGTCTGGGCAGTCACCACGTCGAGATAGCTGACGACGCCGTCCCGATAGCGCGACATCGACAACTGCAACGTGCGTTCGGCCGCGTCGAGCGCTTCCTGCTCGCGCTCGGCTTCGTCGCCGAGATGGTGGGTGAGCGCGAGGTTGTCCTCCACCTGCTGGCACGCCGCGAGTACCACCGCCCGATACCGAGCGCCGTTTTCGGCCAGCTGCGCGTGCGCTTGGTCCGTGAGCGCCTGGCGGCGGCCGCCGTCGAACAGCGTGAGTGCGAGGCTGGGCCCGATCGACCAGATCTCGTTCGGCGCGCTGAGCCAATGGCCGAGCCCCGAGCTCTGGTACCCGCCGATCAGCCCGAGCGTGATGTCGGGGAAGAACGCCGCGCGCACCACGCCGATCTTCGCGTTGGCGGCTGCCATGCGGCGTTCCGCGGCGGCAATGTCGGGGCGCCGCTGCAGCAGCGTGGCTGGAACGCCGGCCGGGATCGCGGGCAGATACCCCACGCCCTGGTCCGGCGTCAGCGAGAACGACGACGCCGGCACACCCGTGAGCGTCGCGATCGCGTGCTCGTAGAGCGCGCGCCGTGCCCGCACGTCCTCGGCCGACGCGCGTGCCGAGTCGAGCTGCGTCTGCGCGCGCGAGACGTCGAGATCGGATGCGATGCCGCCTGCATGCCGGCTCATCGTGAGTTTCAGCGCACGCTGGTACGTGTCGATCGTGTCGGACAGCAACTGCTGCTGCTGGTCGAGCCCGCGCAGGTTGAAATAGGCGTTCGCGAGGCTGGCCTGCAGGCTCAACTGCACCGACGCGAGATCGTCGGCGCTGGCCTGTGCGTTCGCGCGCCCGGCCGCGACCTCGTTGCGGACCTTGCCCCACAGGTCGAGGTCGTAGTCGAAGCCGGCGTCGAGCGTGTTCGAGCCGTACACGTTCGGCTGGTTCGAGCCGCGCAGCGGGCGCGTGGCCGATTGCCGGTTGCTCGAGATCTGCGCGCCGAGGCCGATGGTCGGGAACAGCCCCGAGCGCGCCTGATCGAACAGCGCGCCGGCTTCGTCATGGCGGGCCACCGCGGCGGCCACGTCGGGGTTGGCTGCCGCCACCTGCACTTCGAGCCGGTCGAGCACCGGATCGCGGAATGCCTTCCACCAGCCCTCGCGCGCGATGCGGTCGGCCGGCTGCGCGGGCTGCCAGCCGCCCGCTTCCTTGAAGCGGGCAGGCAATGCGGTCTGCGGCGCATGGTAGACGGGCGCGAACGAGCAGGCGGAGAGGAACGCGACGCTGGCGAGCATCGCGCAGAGCCGACGCGGGTTAGCCATTCGCACGCTCCGTGTGGCGCGCGGCCGAAGCAACGGTGCCGGCCGGCGCCGCGAGCCGGACCCGGTCGCCCGCGGACAGCGAGTCGGGCGGGTTGTCGATCACGCGATCGTCGGGCGCGAGGCCGGTCGCGATCTGCACGTGCGTGCCGAGGTCGGTCGCGATCGTGACGGGCTTGAACACCGCGCGATCGTCCTTGCCGACCACGGCGACCTGCAGGCCGGCCTGGCGGAAGATCAGCGAGCTGGCCGGAATCGTCAACGCGTGGCTGCTGTCGGCCGGCAGCGCGAAATGCACCTCGGTGTATTCGCCCGGAATCAGCTTGCCGTCGCGGTTGTCGACCATCAACTGCACGAGCAGCGTGCCGGTCGAATCGGCGATCGAGTCGTCGGTGTCGGCGAGCGTCGCGTGGAAGGTTTCGCCCGGATGCTCGGGCACGGTGAGCGTCGCGGTCATGCCGGGGCGGATCGCGGCGGCCTCGTTCTGCGGCACGCTCACGTACACGCGCATCTGGCGCACATCGGACACTGCGAACAGTTCGGGGCCGGTGCCGCCGCCGGCCGAGATCAGCTGGCCGATGTCGGTCTTGCGCGCGGTGACGACGCCGTCGAACGGCGCGACGATGCGCTTGAATGCCTCCAGCGCGTCGAGGCGCCGCACGTTGGCCTCGTTGGCCGCGACGATCGCCTGCTTGGCGGCGAGGTCGCTGGTCTTCTCGTCGGTTTCCTGCTGCGACACCGAATCCTGCGCGAGCATCTTGGTCCAGCGCGCGGCCGTGGACGCGGCCAGCTTCTCGTTGGCGAGCGAGCTTTGCAGATCGGCACGCGCCTGCTGAAGCTGCTGGTCGAGCTCGGGTGTGTCGATCAGGCCGAGCAGCTGACCCGACTTCACGTGCGCGCCGATATCGGTGTACCACGCATGCAGGTAGCCCGACACCTGCGCGTGAATCGGCGCGCTCTCGAACGCGGACAGGTGGCCCGGCAGCACCAGCGTGGCGCCGTCGGCGCCGGTCGTCGGCGTGTACGCGACCACGGTCGGCACCGCCTGTTCGGCGGACCACGTCGTCATTTCCTGCTTCGCGTGCGCGCGGCCGACGATGCCGTTCGTCACGATGCCGACCGCGACCAGCGCGGTGATCGTGGCGACGAGCTTGAGGTTGGGCAGCCGTTTCGGCGACTTGATTTCGATCTCAGTGGACATGGGAAGCTCCGGACGCGGAAGGGGAGGAAGCGCGGGGTGCGTCGTGTTTCAGCGCATCGCGCCGATGCACGAGGCTGAACACGACGGGAACGAAGAACAGTGTTGCGATCGTCGCGCACGCGAGGCCGCCGATCACGGCGCGGCCGAGCGGCGCGTTCTGCTCGCCGCCGTCGCCGAGGCCGAGCGCCATCGGCGCCATGCCGATGATCATCGCGAGCGCGGTCATCAGCACGGGGCGGAAGCGCGTGAAGCCGGCTTCGAGCGCCGATGCGAGCGCGTTGCCGGTTTCGGCGAGGCGCTCGCGCGCAAAGCTGACGACGAGGATCGCGTTCGCGGTGGCCACGCCCATGCACAGGATCGCGCCGGTCAGCGCGGGCACTGACAGCGGCGTGTGCGTGGTGAACAGCATCCACACGATGCCGGCCAGCGCCGCCGGCAGCGCGGAGACGATCACGAATGCATCGGCCCACGAGTGGAAGTTCACGACGATCAGCAGGTAGATCAGCGCGATCGCGCCGACCAGCCCGAGCAGCAGGCCGGTGAACGCGCCGTTCATGGTCTGCACCTGGCCGCGCAGCGTGACGGTCGAGCCCTTGGGCAGATCCTTCGCGGTGGCCTTGACGATGCTGCCGATATCGGCAGCGACCGCGCCGAGGTCGCGCCCTTGCGTCGTCGCGTAGATGTCGAAAAGCGGCTCGATGTTGTAGTGCGACACCACCGCGTTGCCGACGCCGCGCGTGATCGTCGCGAGACCGCCGAGCAGTTGCGACTGGCCGTTCGCGCCGGTGACCGGCAGGTTCTGCAGTGCCGACAGCGTGGTCATCCGGTACTGCGGCGTCTGCGCCACGATCGGATAGGACACGCCGTTGCGCGGATTGAGCCAGTAGGTCGGGTCGACCTGGCTGGTGCCCGCGAGTGTCGCGACCACCGAGTTCGTCACGTCCTGCTCGGTGATGCCGAGCTGGTCGGCGCGGGTCCGGTCGACCGCCACCGTGAACTGCGGATAGGTGCTGGCCTGCTGGATGCGCGGGTCGGCGACGCCGGCGATCAGGCGCAGCTTGCGGTACAGCTCCTGCGCATACGCGAGGTTGGCCGGCTGGTTCGGGCCGGCCACCTGCAGGTCGACCGGCGCGGGCGCACCGAAGTTGAGGATCTGGCTGACGATGTCGGCCGGCAGGAACGAGAACGTGGTGCCCGGATACGCGCGCGGCAGCCGTTCGCGCAGCGTGCGCACGTAGTCGGCGGTCGGCGCGTGATCCTTCGACAGCGAGATCAGGATGTCGCCGTCCTGCGGCCCGAGCGTGCCGCTGTTGTTGTAGGTCAGGTTGATCCCGCTCTTCGGCAGGCCGATGTTGTCGACCACCTCGCGCAACTGCGCGGGCGGAATCACGCTGCGGATCGTGTTCTCGATCCGGTCGAACTCGGCCGCGGTTTCCTCGACGCGTGTGCCGACCGGTGCGCGCACATGCAGCGAGATCTCGCCCGAGTCGATGGTCGGGAAGAAGTTGCGGCCGAGCCACGGTACGAGCAGGAACGACGCGGCCACCACGCACAGGAACGCGACGACGAACGGCTTGCGGCGTGTGAGTGCGAGGCCCAACAGGATCCGGTACGACGCGCGCACGGCCTCGAAGCGGCGCTCGAATGCGCGCTGGAAGCGCACCAGCGGATTGCGCGACGGCGGCACGTCGTGCGCGCCGGCGTGACCCGCGTGCGAATCCATGATCGCGGCCAGCTCGCCCGAGGCGTGGCCGGCCGACGCGTGCGGCTTGAGCAGGTACTGCGCGAGCATCGGCACGAAGGTGCGCGACAGCACGAACGACGACACCATCGAGAAGATCACGGCCTTGGCCATCGGCACGAACAGGAAGCGCGAGATGCCGTCGAGCATCAGCATCGGCACGAACACGATGCAGATGCACAGCAGCGAGACGAGCGCCGGCATCACGATCTGCTTCGCGCCGTCGACGATCGCCGTGCGCGTGTCCTTGCCCTGTTCGAGGTGCCAGTTCACGTTCTCGATCGTCACCGTCGCATCGTCCACCAGGATCCCGACCGCGAGCGCGAGGCCGCCGAGCGTCATCACGTTGAGCGTCTCGCCGGTGGCCGCGAGCAGCGCGATCGCCGAGAGCACGGCCAGCGGGATCGACGCGGCGATGATCAGCGTCGAGCGCCACGAGCCGAGGAACAGCAGGATCATCAGCGACGTCAGCGCGGCGGCGATGATGCCTTCGCGTGCGACGCCGCTGACGGCGCCCTTCACGAAGGTCGACTGGTCGCCCATCGTGACGAGCTTCAGGCCCGGCGGCAGGGTCTGCTCGATCAGCGGCAGCTTCGCCTTCACGCCCGCGATGATGTCGAGCGTCGACGCCGAGCCGTTCTTCAGGATGCTCATCAACACGGCGCGGTGGCCGTCCACGCGCACGATGTTGGATTGCGGCGGGAAGCCGTCGCGCACGTGCGCGACATCGCGAATGGTGATCGTCGTGCCGTCGACCGACTTGATCGGCAGGTCGTTCAGCGCGTCGAGCGCGAGCGGGCTGTTGTTGAGCTTGATGTTGTACTCGAAGCGGCCGATCTTCTGCGTGCCGGCCGGGATGATCTGGTTCTGCTGGGCAAGCGCGTGCGCGACGTCCTGCGCCGACAACCCCTTCGATTGCAGCGCCTGCGGGTCGAGGTCGATCTGCACTTCGCGCGCCTTGCCGCCGTACGGCGTCGGAATCGCGACGCCGGGCACCGACAGCAGCTGCGGGCGGATGAAGTTCTCCGCATAGTCTTCCAGCTTCTGCTCGTCGAGCGTGTTGCTGCTCAGCGCGATCTGCAGCACCGGCACGGTCGACGCGTTGTAGTTGAGGATCTGCGGCGGCGTGGTGCCGGGGGGCATCTGCTTGAGCACCGTCTGCGAGATCGACGTGACCTGCGCGGTGGCCGTGCGAATGTCGACGGTCGGCTGGAAGAAGATCTTGACGATGCCAAAGCTGCGGAACGACTGCGATTCGATGTGCTGGATGTCGTTGACCGTCGTGCCGAGCGTGCGCTCGTAGTACGTGACGATCCGGCCGGACATGTCGTCCGGCTGCAGGCCGGAGTAGTTCCAGACGACGCTGATCACCGGAATGCGGATATCCGGGAAGATGTCGATGGGCGTGCGGAGTGCCGCGAGCGGACCTGCGATCAGGATCAGCAGCGCCAGCACGACGAACGTATAGGGCCGGGTGAGCGCGAGCCGGACAATTTTCAGCATGAGGTGCTGCTCCGTTCAAAAGCGTCGTGAAGAAGAGCCGGATGCGCGCGGCTTCGGGAAAACACCGATGCGCAGCCGATGACCGCATTCTGCGCAGCGGCCCCTAACAGCCGGTCGCTAAAAAGATGAAACAAGTTTTAGGTGGCGGTCGGATTCAGCCGAGCATGTAGCCCGAGCCGCGGATCGTGCGGATCAACGGTGCCGTGCCCGGCCGGTTCACCTTCTTGCGCAGGCGGCCGACGTGGACGTCGATCAGGTTCGTGCCCGGATCGAAGCGGCAGCCCCACACCGCCTCGAAGATCATCGTGCGTGTGAGCACGCGCCCGGCGTGGCGCATCATGAATTCGAGCACGCGCAGTTCGGTCGGCAGCAGCGCGAGCTCGCGCGCGCCGAGCGTGACACGGCGCCGCACCAGGTCGAATGCGAGCTCGCCCGCGCGCAGGAGCGTCTCGACCTGCGGGCCGCGCGGCCGGCGGCGGATCAGCACGTCGATGCGCGCGCACATCTCGTCGAGCGAGAACGGCTTGACGAGATAGTCGTCGCCGCCCGCGCGCAGCCCCTGGATGCGCTGGTCGACGTCGGACATCGCGCTCATCACGAGCACCGGCGTATCGAGGCCGACGCCACGCATCGTCGCGAGTATCGTGAGCCCGTCGAGATCCGGCAGCATGCGGTCGAGCGTCACGACGTCGTAGTCGGCACGCATCGCCTTGGCCATGCCGTCGCGGCCGGTGCGCGCGACGTCGACCTCGTGGCCGGCGGCGCGCAGCGTCTGCGTAATGTGATCCGCGATCAGCGGATCGTCTTCGATCGTCAGGATGTGGGACATGGACGGAGCGGCCCGGGCGGAATCAGGCGGCGGCGCGCTCGGGCGCGCGATAGTGTTCGACCACGTAGTCGATGAAGCTGCGGACCTTGGTCGACAGATGATGGCGGCTCGGATAAAGCATCGAGATGCAGCGTGCACCGCCGTTCACTTCGTAGCGTTCGAGCAGCGGCACCAGCGTGCCGCGTGCGAGATCGTCGGCGACGAGCGGATGCGGCAATTGCGTGATGCCCATGTGATTGAGCGCCGCGATCCGTACCATCATGCTGCCGGTCGATGCCAGTGCGTTGCCGGTGTAGACGCGGTAGGAGCCGTCGACGTCCGAGAATTCCCAGCTGCGCGCCGCGCCGTTCGACACGGTCAGCAGACTGTGTTCGTTCAGTTCGACGGGGTCGTTTGGCGTGCCGTGGCGCGCGAGGTATTCGGGCGACGCGACGACCACGTCGCGCACGCTCGTCAGCATCCGCGACACGAAGGTCGCGTTGACGAGGCGGCGATCGTCGCAGAAGCACACGTCGTAGCCGCCCTCGACCATGTCGACGTGCGTGTCGAACGTCGTCACGTCGAACCGGACGCGCGGATGCCCGTCGCGATACGTCGACAGCAGGACGCCGAGGCCAGTCGCGACGGAGGTCGCCGACGCGGCGATCCGCAGCGTGCCGCGCGGATCGCGCGTGACCTGCACGAGGTTTGACTCGATCTCGTCGAGCTTCTCGATGATCGTGCGGCAACCGTCGAGATATTCGCGGCCGGTCTCGGTGAGGGACAGGCTGCGGGTTGTCCGGTTCAGCAGTCGCATGTTCAGGTGCGCTTCGAGCATGCCGACGCTGCGTGTGACCGCGGCTGCCGACATCCCGAGCTGGCGCGCGGCGAGATTGAAACTCGACAACTCGACTACGCGCGTGAACACGCGCATCGCTTGCAGTTGGTTCATGGTCCGCGGAAGGAAAGAATTGACCGGTCGCATGCACCGCAGACGCATCGCTCGATGCGTGCCGCTATGCGTGACCGGCAAGGTAGCGAGCCGATTATGGGATGCGGGCCGGCGTCGGACGCTTAAAAAACGACGCGGGATGGATGAAATTTCGTTTAAGTAAGCGGCGGACGAGGCGGGGTATGGGGCGCACGAGTGCAGGAAAGCGAGGCGCGGCTTGCGGTGCGGCATCCGCTTGCCGAGCGATTTCAGCGTGAGCGGGACGGTGTTCTCGCCCGTCTCCACGATCAACTGAACACTCGCATCGTCGAAGGCGTCTATAGCACCGTCAAGGTCAT
Source organism: Burkholderia sp. D-99 (assembly GCF_011605345.1). Lineage (GTDB taxonomy): Bacteria > Pseudomonadota > Gammaproteobacteria > Burkholderiales > Burkholderiaceae > Burkholderia. The sequence continues at coordinate 378,130 of NZ_JAAOXM010000004.1, read as the reverse complement.
CGTGCGTCGGTCCGACGGGCACCGTGACAGCGAAGATTCGTTCGTCGCAACGGCAATCAATCTAAAAATAAATTCATGAAGCTGCACCAAATCTTCAGGTGCGCACGTGGCGCGGCTGCCGATAATAGGCCGACATGAGTAGCCACAAGGAACGCAGACATGACGCAGCCGCTGAGTATCAAGATGATCCAGGAGCACGGCAAGCCGGTGGTGCTGGTGTCGATCGAACGGGGTGCCGCGGTGCTCGATCCTGAGGACGTCGATGCGGTCATCCAGTACCTGAGCCTGTTGCGCGCGTCGATGCAGCCGGCGGTGCCCGAGATGCCGCCGCGCGCGCAGCAGTTCGTGACGGAGATGGATCCGTGCTGGTATGCGGAGCGCCATCCGCTGTACGGTGGCGCGGTACTGTTGCTGCGGCACACCGGGCTCGGCTGGACGAGTTTCGCGCTGCCGCCGCAGAGCCTCGAGCGTCTGCACGGGTCGCTGTCGCAACTGCTCGAGGACGAGCAGCAGGTGATCAGCCTGCCGAACTGATTCGCCGCGTGTGTCGATCGCGCTGGTCATGGCCGGCGGGCAATGCGTCGCCGCCTGATCGCGTATCGATCGATATCACGCCGGGGCCGGCTTCCTGTACGCGGGAAGCCAGCCCCTTCGCACGATCGCCTAGAACGTGTGGCGCAGCCCGATCCGGCCGACCGCCTGCCGGCCGCTCGACGACGGATCGAAGCCCGCGACCTGCGCGACGGCGCCGCCCGACGCCATCTGCAGTGCCGCGAGCGCGTAGATTGCCGTGCGCTTTGTCAGTTCGTATTCGGCGCTCGCGTTCAGTTGCCGGTACTTGGGTTCCTGGCCGGTCGCGTGATCGCGGCCGGTCGTGTAGGTATAGCCGAGGCCGAAATTGAGCTGGCTCGTGGCGGCGAGTGTGCCCGCGATTTCGTAGTTCTGGAACTTCACGTCCTGCTCGTCGTCGCCTTGCTGGAAATCGACGTCGGTGAAGTTGCCCATCAGCTTGACGTTGCCGAGCTGGTACGACGCACCGGCCGCGACGATGTTCTGGCTGCGTGCGTTTTCGAGGGCGTTGCCGTATACGGCGTTCGTGTATCCGCTGCCGTTCTGATAGCTCTGCACGGCCTGCTCCGGATCGTTGACGCGCAGATAGCCGACGCCGGCCGAGAACGGCCCGTTCGTGTAGGCGACGGCCGCGCTGTACGCGGCGTTGTCGGAGAAGCGGCCGGGCTGGCCGCCGAACGAGTAGAGCGCCTCGGCGGTGAAGCCGGCGATCGTCGGGCTCGTGTATTTCACGGCATTGCTGATCGCGAAGCCGTTGTCGAGGTTGTCCATGTCGTTCGGGTGCGAGAAATACCAGCCCCCGTAATAGTCGTTCAGCGAATACGGCTCGATCAGGTCGACGACCGGATCCCACTGGCGGCCGAGCGTCAGCGTGCCCATGCGCTGGTCGGACAGCCCGACGTAAGCGTTGCGCGAGAACGCGAGGCCGCTGCCGAGCCCGCCGTTGGTGGAATTGAAGCCGCTTTCGAGATCGAAGATAGCGGCGAGCCCGCCACCGAGATCTTCCTTGCCGCGCAGCCCCCAGCGGCTGCCGGCACTGACGCCGCTCGCCATCTGCCACAGGTGCTGGCCGTCGACGTTCGACGCGAAGTCGATCCCGGTGTCGATGATGCCGTACAGCGTGACGCTGCTTTGCGCATGCGCGTGGGAGAACAGGCCGCAGCAGGCGAGTGCGCACGTCATGCGCAGCAGCCGTGTCGTTTTATTCATGGATGAATGTCTCGAACGTAGGTTGACGGATATTATTCGCAGTCCTTGTTTAAAGGGCTGGTCGTCGAGAATATAGCTGCGTCAATCACGCGCGGATCGGCAATTCAGTCTTTCAGTTTTTGCGTTGGTTTTGTGTGTGGGGGTGGTCGACAACGGGGGAGAGGCGCTGTGGGGTGTCTGCTTCGAGGGGAGGGGCAGGGTGCTTTGGGGGCGTCGTGACTTGTTCGCACTTCCGGCAGGCGGGCATTCGCGAGCGCGATCGTCGCGGCCGGCCCGAAGGCAGGCCGCACCGATACGGATACAAGTCACGACGTTTGATGCGCCGCCGCGGCCGGTAAGGGCGCTGGCGGGCATCCGTCGTCGATTCACCTAGCGGGGAACGCTCGATACCCCTTTGACGATTTCCTCAACGAACACCTTGATCATTGGATGTTTACGCTCGCTGCGGCGATACGCGACATAGATCTTGCGCCGCACCTCTGGCTTCAACTTGATCCACGTCACGCCGGCCGGCGCCTTCAGTACCCGCAGACTGGGGGCAACCGACACCGAGCAGCCGGAGGCCACCATCGCTTCGACCATTTCGGAGCCGCGGCATTTGGCGTTGATGCGAGGCTCGAAGCCGGCACGGCGGCACAAGTCGATGACGAAATCGCCGAAGGTGCTCCAGGTGGATTCCATCGCCCAGGCTTCGTGCCGGAGATCGGCAACACCAAGCGATCGCCTTTTGCTCAACGGATGATCCGTCGCGACCGCCACGTAAAGCACATCTTCCGTAAGCGGTACAAGCTCGATGTTCTCTCGGTCCTTGCCCGCTTCGATCGAAAGATCGTCGATCAGCGCGATGTCGGTTCGCCACGCCCGCAGTGCCGCGACTGCGTCGATGGGCTCCAGTTCCTCAAGTCCGATTTCCAGCCGCGGATGCGCGAGCTCTAGCCTTTTGACCGTATCAGGAAGGACAAGAGAAGCAATCGAAGGAAACGCGGCAACGCGTAGTTCTCCCACTATCTCGCGCCGCAGTTGAACTAGTTCCGAGCGTGCCTCGTCCAGTACAACCATCACCCGTTCGGCATGACCTACCAATGCGCGACCTGCAGGCGTCAGCCTGACGCCACGGCCGATTCGCTCCGTAAGCTGGATGCCCGCATCCTCCTCCAGTTGCGCGATCTGCTGCGAAACGGCCGATGGCGTCAGGTGCAAGGCTTCAGCGGCGGCCGCCATCGTCCCTGATCTCGCCAGTTCGAGAAGTGCTTTCAGTCGCCCGACTTCCAACGCTTGCCTCCACTCGATCAATGATTAAAACGGCTAATGTATTGCACAAAAAACGATAAGTATACGTGGATGAAATTGCCCCCTACAGTTGCCAGCCGGCGGTGACGGAAAAGACGGATTTGCCGCCGCCGCATTCCGCATCAGCAACGCAATGACTGACGAAATCCCCGGCCCTGAATGCTCACTCCGCCAATGGGCCCGGGAGGACGCCTGCTCGGGGCGTTGTCCACTATTTTTTGTCGCATGAACAGAGCAATGCGTGATTCCAAACTCAAGATCGCGGTACTTTTCGGCGGCGCCAGTGAAGAGCGCGACGTCTCGATTTCCAGTGCCGCTCAAGTGGTCAAGGCGCTGCGCAGCGTGGGTCACAGCGTGGTAGCAATAGACACCGCACGCGGCCCGCTCTCGGCAGAAGAAGAGGCGCGCATGCTGACATTCCGAGTGACCGACTCCCCGCCGCAGCCCGACGTATTAGATCAATTGCCGTCGGCTGTTTTCGACCTGCTCCGTTTTCGCGAACTGACCGATGCCGATGTCGTATTTCTCGCACTGCACGGCGGAGCAGGGGAAGACGGCACCGTTCAGGCGATGCTCGACATGGCGGGCCTGTCTTATACGGGCAGCGGGCAAATGGGTAGTGCGATTGCCATGAACAAGAACGTGGCAAAGAGCCTGTTTACCGCGGGCGGCATTCGCACGCCACGCTGGTTGATGCTGCCATGCGACTCCGATGAGATAACCCGGCGCGTCGGCTATCCGCTCATCGTCAAACCCAATCGGCAGGGCTCGACGGTCGGCCTGTCGCTGGTGCATGCTCCCGAAGCGCTGGGAGACGCGGTGCGCCTCGCTCGCCGGTTCGACACGCAGGTGATGGTGGAGCAGTTCATTACGGGCCGAGAACTCACGGTCGGCGTGCTGGGCACGCGGGCGTTGAGTGTCGGTGAAATCTTCGTCGAGGCGGATGAAGTTTTCGATTACCGGTCGAAGTATCAGGCCGGCGATGTACTCGAACAATTTCCGGCGAGCTTGCCGGCGGCTACGCTCGAAACGGCGCAACGAATCGCCTTGCGCGCTCATGCGCTGCTGGAGCTCGACGGCTACAGCCGGACTGACTTCAGGCTCGACGCGCAGGGAAATCTTTGGTGTCTCGAGGTGAATACGCTGCCAGGCATGACCGTCACGAGCCTGCTCCCGCAGTCCGCGGCTGCATCCGGTATTGCGTTCCCGCAACTGTGCGAGCAGATCTGTCTTGCAGGCATGAATCGCCACAAGGTGCCCGCATGACTTTCGACACGTCAGCCGCTTCCGCGCGCTTTGCGCGAGCGCATCTCGAGGGACTGTTCGGCTTTGATTCAATCCGGGTACCGCGTTACCGTCTGCTTGACGGCCCGACGCCGATTCACGCTCTGCCGCGCCTGAGCATGCATCTCGGCGGGGCGAACATTTATGTCAAGCGGGAAGATGTGGCGGGCGTGGGCGGCGGCGGCAACAAGTTGCGGAAACTGGAACTCCTGATTGGCGAGGCATTGCAGGGCGGCGCAGACACGGTCATTACGGTGGGGGCGAGGCAATTGAATCACGCGCGACTCACCGCGGCTGCGGCAGCCCGCGCGGGCATGCGATGTGAGGTCGTTCTCACGCGATCCGTGCCGCGCGACGACGCCGACTACATCGAAAGCGGCAACGTCCTGCTCGATAGCCTGTTCAACGCGCATGTGCACGATTTATCGGCTTCGGCCGATGCGATGGCATACGCTGTCTCGCGTGCGGGCGAATTGCGTGCCGCAGGCCACCGTGTCTATGTCTGTCCCTTCGGTGGATCGAGTCCGACTGGCTGCGTCGCCTATGCCGCGTGCGCGGCCGAAATCGTGCAGCAGTCCCAGGCACACGGCCCTCTCTTCGATCGCATCGTCGTACCCAACGGAAGTGGCGGCACACATGCCGGGCTGGTTGCCGGGCTCGCGGCGCTCGGGTCTGACACGATCGAAGTCGACGCCTACACCGTCTATGCCCCAGCCGCCGACGCTCATCGCAGCACGCTCGACAAGGTGCGGCAGACGGCGCGTATCCTCCACTGCGACAGGGATATCTCGCCCGATGCCGTTCGCGTCGACTCCTCGCAACTCGGCCCGGGCTACGGGATGCCGACGGACTCCATGCGCCGGGCCGTCCGGTTGCTGGCCTCGCAAGAAGGGCTCTTGCTCGATCCTGTTTATAGCGGCAAGGCGTTTGCGGGGCTGATTGAAGGCATCACATCAGGTCGTTACGCATCTGATAAAAACATCCTCTTCATCATGACCGGGGGATTACCTGGTTTATTCGCCTATCGAAACGAATTTCAGGCTGCCTGAGAGGAGTCGGTGAGCGAGATAGGATGCCGTGGTATCGAAAGCAGTGAGCGGCTCGGGCGTCATCGTTGGGTCGTCGAGCGCACGCATGCCTGGTTTGATGGTTTCGGCAAGCTCCGGATTCGCTTCGAGCGCCGCCTCGATATTCATGCCGCTTTGCTCGCTCTGGCTGCCGCTGTCATCTGCTCTAGATTCGTGGATGACTTGTGTTAGCGACTCTAAGCTGGCACACATGGAAGGCTGCGGGAACAGATGAAATCAAGGTGTTGGCGTTCAACGAATCTTGACCGCGCGGGGCGCGGGACGGCAAAAATCCTGGACGGGTATATGCCGCAATTCCGAGACTCTTCCGGTATTCGACCGGGCACCGGCCCTTGTGCCTGTGCCCGGGACGGCCGGCTTTGAACACGCGTTCCTGTCCTTCTGGATTCGACGCTACGCGACGAACCGGATCGCGCTGTTCTCGATGGCAGCCTGGTTGCCGTATTGCCAAGTGATGTTGCGGTGTTCATGTCCGATCGGCAGACCCGAGTAGATCGGCAGGCCGAAGCCGCCCAGCACGTCGACAAGCATCTGCTCGAGCGTGAAATCCGCGCCGTCCGGGATCGGGCAGCGCGTGAATTGCCCGAGCACGAACGCACGGGCTCCGTCGAACGCGCCGCTCAGACGCAGTTGCGTCAGGCTGCGGTCGAGCCGGTAGCCGAACTCCGTCACGTCCTCCAGCAGTACGATCGCGTCGCGTGAGCGAAGCGACCAGCGCGTACCCGCGACGCTCGCGAGTACCGTCACGTTGCCGCCGCACAGACGTCCCTGCACTGCACCAGGGGCGCCGGACAAATGCCGCAGACTCAGCGCGGCGCGTTCGTCGCCCGTCAGCACAGCGCGAATGTCGGCGCGAGTCGCGTCGTCGACCTTGGTCGCCAGACTGTGAAATGTCGGACCATGCAGCAAACGCACGCCGGGCCGATCCGCGAGTGCGCAGAACAGTGACGTTGCGTCGGAAAAGCCGATGATCGTCTTTGGCGTTGCGATCTCGTCGGGCAAGTGCTCAAGCAAATGCGCGCAACCGAATCCCCCCCCGCGCGAGCCACACGATCTCGATCGACGGATCCATCAGGGTGCGCCGCAGGTCGTCCGCGCGCTCCTCGGCGGTACCGGCGAAATAGCGGTACCGGCTGCCGAGATGCGCGCCCGCCCTGACCTCGAAGCCCCAACTTTCGACGAGCGCAATGCCACGCGCGATGCCTTCCGGATCGGGCACACCCGCAGGCGCGACCACGCCCACTGCCTTGCGTCGTGATTCCATTGAATGGCTACCTTGATGATCGAGAACGTGCTGAATATACCCGACACCGCTTGCTGACGGCTCAGCCTTGTAACGCAGCGTCGTGCGCGCGGGGATGACGATCGCCGGCGTCCGCGAAACCGCTGCGTTATGTGTCGCTTCGATCCGAGCTTGCCTCGGTCCGTCGGGTTGGGGCCGGTTTCTTGGCCCCCCGGGGGCTGGAGACGCTGGCTCCATCTAGGCTCGCACGCTCCCAATCGATCTGGTCGTGCTCTCGCAGTCGATGCCATACGCCGGCCGCTTGCCAGTCGCAGACGTCGCCAGCATGTCATGCCACTGCCGAAGCCCAACTCCTGCGGAAGGTCTTCCCACGGAATGCCCGTCTGCAATACATACAAGATGCCGTTCAGCGCTGCGCGATCATCGACTGTGTGCCGCCGACCACCCCTGGGCGATGGCGTGAACTCCGGAATCAGCGGCTCCAGCGCCACCCATCATTCGTTACTGATTTTGCGTCTTGCCATGCCGTAGACGAGACGACGCCCGCAGCATCATATCCAGGTTGTGTTAGCCGCTCTTATGACCACGGCACGTTCATGCTACGATTCGCGGTGCCTGACTGACGTAGCGAAAGCAGGCTCCAACCGACCTTGTACTGAGTCCACTCGAACAATGTACGCAGCTGCCTGGCCTCCCTCGAAAACGCACTGAAAGCCTGCGTCGATGCAGTGATTGCATCCGCCATGGCATTCGTCCCGGACTGTTGTCGACAACAGTCCGGAGATGTCGCTCGAATCGACTTATCACCTCCAGATTCGTTCGACTGCGTTTTCATGAGACCACAGCATGCGTATTTTAAATACGATGGCAGCTCACGCCATCCCGCTCGTTCCCCGTTCACTGATCCGCAAGATCTCCCGCCGATATATCGCCGGCGAAACGCTTGGCGATGCCCGTACGCGCATCCACGCGCTCCACGCAGCGGGCTTCAGAACAACCGTCGATGTGTTGGGCGAGACGGCGTCGTCGTCGGATCAGGCAGAGTCGATGACTCGCGATTATCTCAATCTGATCCAGGCGTTCGACGCGCAAAATGAGTCCACCGAGCTGTCGATAAAGTTGACCGCGCTGGGGTTGCATCTCGACGAAGACGCTTGCATGGCGCGAGTCTCGGTGATTCTGCGAGCAGCAGCATCGCAGGGGATCAGCGCGTGCATCGACATGGAAGACATCCGTTGCACCCAGAGAACGCTCGACGCGTTCTTGAAGCTCGATTCCGACGGGTATCCAGTCGGAATCGCGCTACAGGCGTATTTGACGCGCACAAACGATGACATAGTTCCACTGCAGGCGCGCAAGAGTCGCATGCGTATTTGCAAGGGGATTTATGCGGAGGCAAAGGAGCATCTTGTCGAGGGCGCATCGATGGATCGGGCCGCGATCAATTCCCACTTCATTCGGCACGTCCTGACCGCTATTCAGGCGGGATCATTCGTCGGCATTGCAACGCACGATGCACAATTGATCGATGCGCTGATCAACTGGCTGCAACGCGAGCAAATCGACAGGTCACGATTCGAGTTCCAGATGTTACTGGGGGTGTGCGAACCGCTGCGTGACGCTTTGCTTGCGCAAGGATTCGATGTGCGCGTCTATGTGCCATACGGGCACGACTGGTATGGCTACAGCACTCGACGAATCAAGGAGAATCCACGAATCGCCGGATATATCCTGTCCGCGATGATACGTCGCGATCGGACTCGGTAGCCGTTACAGCACGCCCCGAGGATCGGGGCCGACCAGTTCGTTGGCCCCGATTCGAACGGCTGCTTTCGAGGAGGCCGGTTGAATCCACCGTTGGGTTGAGCCAGTCGCGGTTTGTCGGAGGGGTCACCGGCAGGGTTCGGCCAGGAGCGGACATCGGCAACAGACCGCTTTCGGATAGGCTACATAAGTACGCGTCTCGGTCTCGAGCGCCGGAAGTAGAAGCGCCTGTCAGGTCCGCCGGATGCCGAACCTGCTGCCTTTTGCCGCTTTTGGTCAGATCACGAGGGGTGCAAAGGCACCGAGGTACGGCTTGATGGCGGCGACGACAGCGGCGCGCGCATCAGTTCTCGCAAGGCGAACCACGAGCTCGACGAGCTCGCCCGGCTTCAGTCCCAATGCGTTTCCTATCTGGTTCGGCAGAGACTTGCGGTTGTAGAGGCGCAGCAATCCTCGATAGTCTTTTGCGTTAATCGCAATCTGAAATTCCGCGTTGAACTGCGCGTAAAGAGCAGAAATGTCAATGCTTTGAGTCAGTTGTTGCAAAGCCGCGGAGAGCGCGGGTACTCCACGAGCCGCCGCATCAAAACAATTGAGCTTGAACTTCACCTCCGCGACGACCCGCAAAGAGACCTGGGTGTCGAGTTCGGTTTGTAACTGCTTGAAGACCTGGGTGACGGCCTGGTTGAAATCGATTGCGGTGTCGCGAGCCAAGCGGCCGCTAACGAGGGCCAGTACCTCCTGTGTACAAAAGAGGTTCTCCACCTCCGCCACCTCCAGCGTGTAGATGTTGTCGCTCCGCAGCGCGGCGATTTCTGGCGCCGTGCGCCGGTCACGGTCGATGAGGCCGTAGACCTGCAGGTGATGGAGCTGAGCGTTCGAACGCAAAGCTCGAACAGCTTGGATGACCTGGTCGCAGCTGCCGCGAGGGATGACCAAGAAACCGGTAAGTATCTCGCGGTAGAGCGAGACGTCGTGACTGCCGTTCACGCCCTCGACGAAGACAACAGGCTTTCGACTGCCGAGCACCTCGATCAAGAGGTCATCCGGGAGATCGTCCTTGTCCTCGATGAGCTCCCAATCCCAAGATGTGCCGTCGAAAGACTTTAGCCAGACGCGCTGCGCGCCTTCTTGCGCCACGGCAAAGTCGACATCGTGAGTCAGGTACACGAACAGGCAATCGGGGCGCAGCCTCTCAACCTCAGCCCACAGAGGGGCTTGTACCGACTTATGTAGGTGCAGCTCCGGCTCGTCGATGACGATAATGCCGTCGTTGGGCGCGGCAAGACACTGTCCGATGAGATAGAAGATGACGCGTTCGCCATCACTCATCTCAGACGAGTTGTAGATTTTGCTTGCGTCGCCCCGAACCTGGGTCTGGATTCGTAAGCCACCGATTACGAGTTCGCGATGAGGAAGAATTCGCTCCCATGCCTGCTTTACCTTGTCAAGCCTGGTCAGGGGTGGATCGACCTTGGTGGCTGATTGGCGCTGGGCGACCTTGAATTTGGCGTTCGCCTCCGTCTCGTCCGAGAACAGAAAGATCATCAGCTTCTCGAAGTCATTTAGGAACGCCGTGGCAGGCTTGTTTTGCCAACGGTAGAACTGCTTGTTTCCTTGCTCCGTCGGGTTGCCGAAGACGAGGTTCCGCTCCGCTAGGTCGATAGCCATTGGCGTCGTCGTGTCAGGCATAGACAGCGATTTCTGCGCGGAGATTCTGAACACGCGGGCTTTGTCAGGCGAGTCCATTTCAAGCCAAGTTCCGAGGCGAGTCTTGCCTGAGCCATTGGCACCAACGAAAAGCAGATTCCGACGGGTTGTAATTTTCTCATCGGCTGCGCCGCGCCGCGGAAGTGTAATGGATCGCGTGTTTGGAATGGTTGACATCGAATGTGCCGTGTTCGGGTTGATCGACTGGGGCCGCCCAGCGAGAATCGAGACCGCAATGCGGTTCGCAGTTCGCGGCATGATGCCCTATTTAAGAATAACCCATGCCCAATGAGAATGGGCTGCCAGCCTTCCGATGGCTTGGTCTCAGCCGGATCGGGTAGCCGAGCGGCTGCTTTCGTGCCGCATATTTCGTGAGTCGATGGTCTGCAATGGGTCGCGAGCCGACAGATGACCTCGACAATCTACGAAGAGTCATAAAAGGAAAGGCAGCGATCCACACGCGCCCCGCAATGATCATCACCCCGGCTGCCCCACATCCAGCCGCGCATCCGACCACCCACCCCCCAGATCACCGAACAACGTCGCCGTAGCCACCAGCCGCTCCTGCTGCACGGTCAACGCGCTCTCCTGCAACCCGAGCAACGTGGTCTGCGCGGTAGCGACCGTCGTATAGTCGACGGTTCCTGCCTGATACTCATTGAACGCAATATCCGCACCGCGCTTCGCGTTAGCCACCGCGCGCTCCAGCACGGCCGCCTGATCCGCCAGCACTCGCACGCTGGCGAGGTCGTCCTCGACGTTCTGCAGCGCCCCGAGCACCGTCCCGCGATAGTTCGCGACCGCCGCGTCATACGCCGCCTTCGAGGCAGCCACCTCACCGCTGCGCTCGCCGCCGTCGAACAGCGTTTCCGACGCACTCGCCCCGAGCGACCACACATAGTGCGACACGTTCAGCAACCCAGCCAGCGGCGACGCCGAAAACCCGGCCACGGCCGACAGCGAGATAGTCGGATAGTACGCGGCGATCGCGACGCCGATCGCCGCGTTCTCCGACGCCATCTGCCGCTCGGCCACCGCGATGTCGGGCCGCCGCTGCAGCAGCGTCGACGGCACGCCGACAGGGACGTCGGGCAGCACCGGCAATGTCGCGTCATGCGGCACGTCGAGCGCTTCCGGATTGCGGCCGACGAGCACTGCGATCGCATGCACGTACTTCGCGCGCGACACGCCGAGTGCGATCAGGCTCGACTGCGCGCTTTCGAGCTGCGTCTGCGCGGTGACGAGATCAGACGGCGGGATCGTGCCGGCTTTGTCCTGGTCGGCGATCACGCGCAGGTACGCTTCGTCGGCCTTGACGGTCGCATCGAGCAGGTCGATGTTCGCGTCGGTTACGCGCAGGTCGATCACCGTCGTCGCGAGCGTCACCTGCTCCGACAGCGCCGCATTCGCGTAGGTCGCGGCGCTGGCCTGCGCGCTCGCCTTGCGCTCCTCGACCGTGCGCCGCACTTCGCCCCACAGATCCGGCGACCAGCTCACGTTGCCTTCGAGCGCGCCCGAGTTTGCCACCGACGCGGCACCCGCACCGGCCGTACGCTGCCGCGTGGCGGAACTCGTCGCGGAGATCGTCGGAAACAGCCCGGAACGCGCTTCGCGTACCAGTGCGAGCGCCTGCTGGTAGTTGTAGTAATCCTGTCTGACCGTCTGGTTCGACACCGTGACGAGCGGCTCCAGTTCGTTCAGCAGCGGATCGTGGAAAGCCGTCCACCAGTCGCCTTTGGGGCCGTCGGCGTCGGGCTTTGCCTGCGTCCAGCCGGGCAGCTCGCGATAGGTCGTGGGCGTTGCGACCGCAGGGCGGTGGTAGTCGGGGCCGACCGCGCAGCCGGCCAGCGCCAGCGCCAGCGTGATCGCCGCACCGAGCACGCAGGTGCACAGCCGCCACGCGGAGGGTGCGTGCCCGGAAAAGGAGCGGGGGAGTGTCATCGGTCAGTGCCTCGATTCGGGCCGCCGTTCGCGCGGCCACAGCCACGACCCGCGCGCGAGTCGCTCGCGCAGCCGGTCGAGAGTCAGATAGATCACGGGCGTCGTATAGAGCGTGAAGACCTGGCTGATCAGCAGCCCGCCCATGACCGTCACGCCGAGCGGCTGGCGCAGCGACGCGCCCTGGCCGATCGCGAGCGCGAGCGGCAGCGCGCCGAGCACGGCCGCGGCCGTCGTCATCATGATCGGGCGCAGGCGTCGCACGGCCGCCTCGTGGATCGCGCGGCGCGCGTCGATACCCTCGTCGCGCTGCAGCTGGATCGCGACGTCGACCATCATGATCCCGTTCTTCTTCACGATGCCGATGAGCAGGATGAAGCCGATCATCGAGATCACCGAGAACGGCACGCCGAATACGAGCAGCGCGAGCGTCGCGCCGATGCCGGCCGACGGCAGCGTCGACAGGATCGTCAGCGGGTGGATCGTGTTCTCGTACAGCACGCCGAGCACGAGGTAGACGACCGCGAGCGCCGCGACGATCAGGAGCGGCACCACGTCCATCGAGCGCGTGAACGCCTGCGCGGCACCGGCGAACGCGCCGTGTACCGACGCAGGCATGCCGATCGACCGTTCGGCGTCGGCGATCGCGGCGGCCGCATCGCTCAGCGAGCCGTTCGGCGGCAGGTTGAACGAGATCGTCGCCGCGACGAGGCCGCCCTGGTGGTTCACCTGCGTCGCGGTATGGCTGTTCGAGAACAGCGCGAGCGCGGTGAGCGGCACCATCGTTTCCGCCGACGTGCTGTCCGCGCTGCCGGTCGAACTGCCGCCCTTGCTGTTCGAGATGCTGTTGGTCGATGCATTCGCTTGCGCATTCGCATTCTGCGCATTGGTCGTGCCGCTCGTGCCTGCGCCCGACGTCGCGACGCCGACCGCCGCACCGGTCGCGAGCGTCGTGGCGGCATTCGGCACGGTGGCCGACGAATACTGCGTCTGCGCGGTGCCGTTCGCGTTGCCGGCGGCCGTGCTCGCGAAGATCCGGCCGAGCGACGACGGGTACTGCCAGGACTGCGGCGCGACTTCCATCACGACGAAGTACTGGTTCAGCTGGTTGTAGATCGTCGAAACGGTGCGCTGGCCGAAGGCGTCGTACAGCACGTTGTCGATCTGGTTCGGGTCGAAGCCGTAGCGTTTCGCGGTCGCGCGGTCGACCGTCACCATCGTCTGCAACCCGTGCTGCTGCAGATCGGAGTTCACGTCGACCAGCTGGCCGCGCCGCTGGTTCAATGCATCGACGAGCCGCGGCGTCCACGCATAGAGCGCCTGCGGATCGTCGCTCGTCAGCGTGTACTGGTATTCGGCGGCCGACTGCCGGCCGCCGATGCGCAGATCCTGCTGCGCCTGCAGGAACAGGCGCGCACCCGAGACGGCCGCGAGCTTCGGCCGCAGCCGGTTGACGACTTCGGTGGCCGACGCGTGACGCTGCGCGAGCGGCTTCAGCGCGACGAACACGTTGGCCGTGTTCAGCGCGCGCCCGCCGGTGAAGCCGGCCACCGCGGCGACGGCCGGATCCTGCTGGACGATCGACTGGAGCTGCGCGAGCTTCTGCCGCATCGCGCCGAACGAGATGCTCTGGTCCGCGATGATCTGCCCCATCAGCGTGCCGTTGTCCTGCTCGGGGAAGAAGGTGGCGGGCAGCAGCCGGAACAGCAACAGGTTGCCGACGATCAGCGCGATCAGCACGACGCCGACGAGCGACGCGCGATCGAGCACCGCGTCGAGCGAGCGGGCGTATGCATCGCGCAGCCGGTCGAGCATGGCCGCGACGCGCTGCCCGGCGCGCGACGGCGTTGCATGCGCATGTTGCCGGCTCAGCACGTACGCGCACATCATCGGCGTGACGGTCAGCGAGATCGCCATCGAAAGCAGGATCGCGATCGACAGCGTAACCGCGAACTCGTGGAACAGCAGGCCGACGATGCCGGGCATCAGCAGGATCGGCAGGAACACGGCGATCAGCGACAGGCTCATCGACACGACCGTGAATGCCACCTCCGCGCTGCCGCGCAGCGCCGCCTCCTTCGGCGCGTAGCCGGCCTCGAGAAAGCGCGTGACGTTCTCGAGCACGACCACCGCGTCGTCGACGACGAAGCCGGTGCCGATTGTCAGCGCCATCAGCGACAGGTTGTCGATGCTGTAGCCGAGCAGAAACATCGGCCCGAACGTGCCGACGATCGACAGCGGCAGCGCGACGGCCGGAATCAGCGTCGCGCGCGGCGACAGCAGGAACACGAACACGACGCCGACGACGAGCAGCACCGCGATGCCGAGCGTGCGCTCGGTGTCGGCGACCGACGCGTTGATCGACTGCGAATGGTCGACCGCGACGCCCACGTGCACCGAGCCGGGCAACGCAGCCTCGATCACCGGCAGGCGCTCGCGAATCTGCCGCACCGTGTTGACGACATTGCTGCCGGGCTCCGGAAACACGATCACGAGCACGGCCTGCTTGCCGTTGTAGAGCCCCGCGTTGCGTACGTTCTCGTTCGAATCGAGAACCTGCGCGACGTCGCGCAGCTGCACGGCCGCGCCGTTGCGGTACGCGACGACGAGGTTGCGATACGGCGCGGCGGTGCCGATCTGGTCGTTCGACAAAATCTCGTAGCGATGGCCGCCCTGGTCGAGATGGCCCTTCGGGCTGTCCGCGTTCGCCGCGCCGAGCGATGCGCGAACGTCTTCGAGGCCGATACCATAGCTGTTCAGCTTCGATGGATTCAGCTCGACACGCACCGACGGCAGCGCGCCGCCGCCGAGCGTGATCTGCCCGACACCCTTGATCTGTGACAACTGCTGCTGGATCACGGAATCCGCGGAATCGTAGAGCTGCGCGGACGTCAGCGTGTCGGACGTGAGCGCGAGCACCATCACCGGCGCGTCGGCCGGGTTGTACTGGCGGTAGGTGGGGTTCGCGCGCAGCGTGGTCGGCAGGTCCGCGCGCGCGGCCTGGATCGCGGCCTGCACGTCGCGCGCGGCGCCGTTGATGTCGCGGTCGAGGCCGAACTCGATCACGATCATCGACGAGCCCACATAGCTCATCGACGTGAGCTCCTGCACGTCCGCGATCGTTTCGAGCCGCCGTTCGAGCGGTTCGGCGACCGTCGATGCCATCACATCCGGGCTGGCGCCGGCCATGTTCGCCTGCACGACGATCACCGGATACGCGACGTTCGGCAGCGGCGCGACCGGCATCCGGAAGTACGCGAGCGCGCCGGACAGCAGGATCGCGATCGCCAGCAGCGTCGTGGCGACCGGCCGGTTGATGAACAGCGCGGCCGGGTTCACGATGCGCTCCCGCCGTCCGGTGCGGCGTTGCCGGGCGCGGCCGCGTCACGGCGGCGCCGCAGGCGCGCGGCTAGCCGGTCGAACAGCAGGTAGACCACCGGTGTCGTGAACAGCGTGAGGAGCTGGCTCAGCGCGAGCCCGCCGATGATCGCGAGGCCGAGCGGGCGGCGCAGCTCCGAGCCCGTGCCGGTGCCGACCAGCATCGGCAGCGCGCCGAGCATCGCCGCGAAGGTCGTCATCAGGATCGGCCGGAAACGCAGCAGCGATGCCTCGAAGATCGCGTCGGCCGGGGTCTTGCCGTGCACGCGTTCCGCTTCGAGCGCGAAGTCGACGATCATGATCGCGTTCTTCTTCACGATGCCGATCAGCAGCACGATGCCGATGATCCCGATCACGTCGAGATCGGCGCCCGCGATCATCAGCGCGAGCAGCGCGCCGATCCCGGCGGACGGCAGCGTCGACAGGATCGTGACCGGATGGATGAAGCTCTCGTACAGCACGCCGAGCACGATGTAGACCGCGACGAGTGCGGCGATCAGCAGGTAGACCTCGCTCGACAGCGAATCCTCGAACGCGGCCGCCGCGCCCTGGAACGACGACTGGATCGACGGCGGCAGCGCGGCGTCGCGCTCGACCCGCCGCACGTCGGCCACGGCCGCGCTCAGCGACGCGCCGCTCGCGAGATTGAACGACACGGTCACGGCCGGGAACTGTGCGAGATGGCGGATCGCGAGCGGCGTCTTCACGAGCCGCACGGTCGCGATCTGGCTGAGCGGCACCTGGCCGCTGCTGCTCGTCTGGCTCGGCAGGTACAGGTTGCCGAGCGACGCGACGTTCGGCATCGTCTCGGGCTTCGCGACGAGGATCACGCGGTACTGGTTCGACTGCTCGAAGATCGTCGATACGATGCGCTGGCCGAGCGAATCGTACAGCGCGTTGTCGATCGTCGCCGGCGTGATGCCGTAGCGCGCGGCCGCCTGGCGGTCGACGTCGACCTGCACGCCGAGCCCGTCGACGTCGAGATCGCTCTGCACGTCGGTAATCGAGTGCAATTGCTTCAGCTTCGCGACCAGCGCGGGCATCACCTGCTGCAGTGCCTGCCGGCTCGGGCCGCGCAGCACGAAGCGGTACTGGTTCGGCGACAGCGTCGTGTCGAGCGTCAGGTCCTGCACCGGCTGCAGGTAGAGCCGCACACCCGGCACGCCGGCGGTTTCCTGCTGGAGCCGCCGCGCGATCGTCCCGGCGCTGGCCGAGCGGTCGCCGTGTGCGCGCAGGTTGATCAGGAAGCGGCCGTTGTTCAGCGTCGCATTGACGCCGTCGATCCCGACGTACGACGTGAGCGACGCGACATCCGGATCCTTGAGCAGTGCATCGGCGAGCTGCGCCTGACGCTCGACCATCGCCGCGTACGACACCGACGTGTCGGCCACGCTGATGCCCTGGATCGTGCCGACGTCCTGCACGGGGAACAGCCCCTTCGGGATCGCGACGTAGAGGATCAGTGTCAGCGCGAGCGTCACCAGCGCGACGGCGAGCGTCAGCGGCTGGTGGCGAAGCACCCACTTCAGTGCGCGTTCGTAGGCCGCGAGCGTGCGCTCGAAGATCCGTTCGCTGAAACGCTCGAAGCGGCCCGGTTGCGATTCCGACTGCGCCCGCAGGATACGCGCGCACAGCATCGGTACGACGGTCAGCGACACGACCGCGGAGATCAGGATCGTCACCGCGAGCGTGACCGCGAACTCGCTGAAGAGCCGCCCGATCACGCCGCCCATGAACAGCAGCGGGATCAGCACAGCGATCAGCGAGACCGTTAGCGACAGGATCGTGAAGCCGATCTGCCCCGCGCCTTTCAGCGCGGCGTCGAGCGGCCGCATGCCCTGCTCGATGTAGCGCACGATGTTCTCGATCATCACGATCGAATCGTCGACGACGAACCCGGTCGCGATGATCAGCGCCATCAGCGACAGGTTGTCGATCGAGTAGTGCAGTTCGAGCATCGCGGCCACGGTGCCGATCAGCGACACGGGCACCGCGATGCTCGGGATCAGCGTCGCCGGCAGGTTGCGCAGGAATACGAAGATCACCAGCACGACGAGCGCGACGGCCAGCACGAGCTCGGTCGCGGCGTCGAACACGGACGCACGGATCACGCCGGTGCCGTCGCCGACGATCTGCACATTCATGCCGGCCGGCAGCGTCGCTTCGAGCGCGGGGAGCTGCCGCTTGATCTGGTCGACGGTCGCGATCACGTTGGCACCCGGCTGGCGCTGCACGTTCAGCACGATTGCCGGCGTGCGGTTCAGCCACGCGCCGCGCTCGACGTCCTGCGGTGCCTGCGATACCCGCGCGACGTCGCCGAGGAACACCGGCGCGCCGTTCTGGTATGCGATCACCGTGCGCAGGTACGCGTTCGGATCGGTGATCTGGTCGTTGGCGTTGATCGTGTAGTCGAGATCGGGGCCGTCGAAGTTGCCTTTCGGCTGGCTGACGTTCACGTTCGCGAGCAGCGTGCGCAGATCGTCGATGTTCAGCCCGTACGCGGCGAGCTTGTGCGGATCGGCCTCGACGCGCACGGCCGGCACGTGGCCGCCCGCTGTCGTGACGAGGCCGACGCCCGGCACTTCGGAGATTTTCGTCGCGAGCCGGTTGTTCGCGGTGTCCTGCAACTGCGTGAGCGACATCGAATTCGACGTGACCGCGAGCGTGAGCACGGGCTGGTCGGCCGGGTTCACCTTCGCGTAGGTCGGCGGCGCGGGCAGGCCGCTCGGCAGGTAGCTGTTCGCCGCGTTGATCGCCTGCTGGACGTTCTGCTCGGCGACGTCGAGGCTGACCGACAGGTCGAACTGCAGCGTGATGACCGACGCGCCTTCCGAGCTGTACGAGATCATCTGCTGCAGCCCGGGAATCTCGCCGAGCTGGACCTCGAGCGGCGCGGTGACGGTCGTCGCCATCACGTCGGGGCTCGCGCCGGGGTAGAAAGTCTGCACCTGGATCGTCGGGTAGTCGACGTCGGGCAGCGACGATACCGGCAGGAAGCGTACCGCAACCGCGCCGGCCAGCACGAGCGCGATCGTCAGCAGCAGCGTCGCGACCGGCCGCAGGATGAAAAGGCGGGAAATGTTCATCGTGTCGGGGCGTGTCGCTCGTCAGGCCGCGCCGGATGCCGCGCCGGCCACGGCAGCGCGATGGCCGGCATGGCGTGGTGCGTCGCCCGCCGAAGCGCCGGAAGCCGGCAGCGCGGCGCCGGCCCGGTTCGATGCGATACGGATCACCGCGCCGTCGCTGAGCCGGTCGACGCCGTCGGTCACGACCTGCTGCCCGGCCGCGAGCCCCGCGACGATCGCGGTCGAGCGGCCGTTGCTCGGCCCGAGCGTGACCTTGTGCACCGACACCGTCCGGTTTGCATTGACGAGATACACGTAGTCGCCCGGCGCGCCGTTCTGCACCGCGGCGGTCGGCACGAGCACCGCGTCGTGCAGCGTGTCGACGTGGAGCCGCACGTTGACGAATTCGTTCGGGAACAGCGCCTCGTCGTCGTTCGCGAACGTCGCGCGCAGCGTGACGGTGCCGGTGGCGGTCGCCATCTGGTTGCCGATCGCGTACAGCGTGCCGGTCGCGACCTGCTTGTCGTCGTCGCTCGAATAAACGGTCACCGGCAGTTGCGCGCCCGCGCCGACGCGCCGGATCACGGCCGACAGCGCGTTCTGCGGCACCGTGAACTGAACGGTCATCGGTTTCATCTGCGTGATCACGACGATGCCCGTCGTGCTCGACGACGTTACGTAGTTGCCCGGGTCGACGAGCCGCAGCCCGACGCGGCCCGCCACCGGTGCGGTGATGTGGCAATAGGCGAGATCGAGATCGTATTGCGCGATGTTCGCGCGGTCGGCCTGGGTGGCCGCTTCGTCCTGCTGCACAGTGAACTGCGCGTCCTGGTAAGTCTGCGCGGCAATCGACTGGTGTTCGGCGAGCTGCGCATAGCGGGCGAGATCGGCGCGCGCCTGCGCGAGGCTCGCCGCGTCCTTCGCGAGCTGGGCCTGTGCCTGCTGCTTGCTGATCTGGTACTGGCGCGGATCGATTTGCGCGAGGAACTGGCCTTTGGTGACCTCCTGGCCCTCGTGATAGCCCACCTCGGTCAGGTAACCGCTCAGTTGCGGCAGCACGGTCACGGTCGCGACCGGCGTCACCGTGCCGAGTTCGTTCAGCACGACCGGCATGTCGCCCGTCGCGGCGGTCGCGACGCTGACGACCTGGGCCGGTGTCGTACGGACCGGCTTCGTCGGGCGCAGCAGGTGAAAGGCGATCAGCGCGACCGGCACGGCCAGCACGACGATGACGATCCAGCGGCGGGCCCGGCGCCGCGCCGGCGGGGCGGCCTGGGGGGCGCTCATGTCCGGCTCCCGCATGGGCGACACATCGCGCTACTGCATGACATGAAAGGACTCCTGAGAATGGGGGTGGCGATCGAATGGAAATAGACGGCCGCTGCGGTGCAACCGTGTACCGCCAACCGGCCGGCGCCGCGTGACGGTGCACGCGGTGCGGCGCTTGCTGGCGAAACCGTGGACGGACGAAAGGGCGGGTGCGGCCGGAAGGGCGGCGGGCGCCCGCGTGCGGCCCGATATCGGGAGCGGCTTACCAGCGACGATGGGCTGCCCATTCCTGCCGGCCCCACCAGCGGCGGCCGTCCCAATAGCGGCCGTTGTGCCAGCCGAGCGAGATGCCGACCGTCGGCACCATCACGGGCGCGGCCACGACGGGCGGCGCGTACGCCACGGGGGGCGGCGCATAGACGACCGGCGGCGGCGCGACGTACACGGGTGCCGGTGCGACATAAACGGGAGCGGGCGCGGCGATGCCGAGACCGATCGAAATGCCGGCCATTGCCGGCTGGATGGAAAGGCATGCGGCCAGCACGCCCGAGCCGAGCACGGCCCATTGTTTCGCGTTCATCACTTCACCTCGTTGGGCTGGGAATGCCTTCAATCTAGTGGAAGGTCCGATGAATGAGAATTACACGCGGGTAACGTCGGATTTCGAAAAATAGCGGGGCCGGGGAAGCGGTGATTCACGGCGGCGTTCACGCGGGCGGCGCGATCGTCGGACGGGATGACGGCCGTCGGGCCGGTGCGCTCAAGCGCTTGATTGACAAGGATTTCGCGGGCCCGGCTGCGGGCGCCGCGGAATCCTCCGACCGGTGCCGGGCCGGCACGCCATCCGGTTGTCAGCTGGCTGTCGGTAATATGCGGAGATCAATTGCCGGCAGAATCCGTCGCGACCGGGGCCGCATCGGGATGTGCGAGCGCGTCAAGCCGGCGGTTGCGCGCGATCGGCGCGTGCGACGGCGGATAGTCGTTCCGGTTCGTCGGCAGCAGGCCGTCGGCGTCGGCCCCGATCGGTTGCTGGCGGACTTCGGCGCGCGTGAGCGGCGCCTGCGTGGCCTGTGCGAAGGCCAGTGTGCCGAACGGCAGGCCCTAACGATTGAGTACGGAAAACGCCAGCGTGCCCGCGAACATCAACAGCACGACCGACGCACCGCGAAGCAGCGTTCCGGTATGGGTGGCCAGAGACCGGCGCGCGGTCAGGACGCCGCCGATGACAAGCCACATCGAGCCGATCGTCACGGCGAGCGCCGTGAAGACCGCGATCGAGCAGAGATAGAACGGAACCGATACGAAAGCTTGCGGGGGAAAGATCGCGGTGGCGAACAATAACGCCTTCGGGTTCATGGTCGTCGCGACGAACATGTCGCGAAAGCCGATGGTGCCCGACCGGATGTCTTCAAGGCGTGGGCTTTTCCATAGCTGCAGGGCGAGATAGAAAATATAGGCCGAGCTCCCGAGCTTCAGCACATCGTAAAGCCATGGCCGGGTGGCCGCGAATGTCGCCAGGAAGAAACCCCACAGTGATATCGCGAAGCCATAGCCCGATGCCTCTGCAACCAGGAGCGATGACGATTGCCGGAAGCCGACCTTGATTCCCGATGACAGAAGCAGGGTATTTGTTGGCCCGGGCGTGGCCAGGACCAGCGAAACGTAGAGTGCCATCTTCAACATCACCTGGAATGTCGGCATCTTGCTTCCTTGGTGTCGATGACGGTCGCCACGCGTCGGGGCGGACTGTCGTATTCGTTGTCAGTCATTCAGAATTCGGGAAGCTGTTGGGGGTCACAATAAGCGCTAGCGGTGCTCAGTCAATATGCTAACGGTGATCAAGAGAAAATCGCCTGATTTTCGATGGGTTTTCTGGAAATGGCGCATTTTTTACAGCTTTGCCATTGCGCAGTAAATTGTACGTTGTCGACCCGAATAATTCCGGGGATGGAGGTTCCTGATCATGATTAAAAATAGACGCAAACACTGTTACATGATCACACCTATTTTTGCGCCGCAAAGTAAAGCGGAACTTGCCGCGTGGTAGGTTCAGTCGCGATTCTGAATCGTTTAATTAGATCCCGCTCATTGGCCGGTGTCACATGCAGTGCCAGCAACTGGCCCGGCGTATCGACCGCCAGATGCACTTTCGAACCCTTGAGGCGCTTCGCGCGGTCGTAGCCGGTGCGCGCACCGGATTCCGGGGTCGATTGCAATGTGCGGCTGTCGATGATCATGGCACCGGGTTGCGCTTTGCGTCTATCGAACACGCGCAACAGTTCTCGCCGATCATGCACGATCGCCCCGAAACAGCCCGCTCGCATCCAGCGCAGCGCATTGAGGGCCTCGCGAAGCGCGTGGCGGCGTTGTTCGCTGTCTTCTCGCACCAGCGCCAGATACGGCACAACGAACGACCGTTCTTTGTCGCTTGCATCGCGCGGGTAAGGCTTGCGGGCGTTCATCCCGACATCTTGTCTTGTCAGAGGAAAAGTTCATGTTCACCACACCCACTAAACACGGGAAGCCGGTCAAGGCCGCCGAAATGCGCAAAGGTTGACATCTTTGTTTCGGAAATGATGATGACCTTTTTGCTTCATGTGAATTCAGTCTGTTATTTCGAATTTTTATACAATAAATTCACCGGTGCGCGAGATCCGAATGAAAAAGTGAATGTATCGTTTGGAAAGGTAAATGGTTTTGTGGAAAATATCTCGCCGGTACTTTACTGGATTAAATATTCCTCTGGATCAATTGAAGTTGATATGAATTTTTGAGATATGCGGCATCGTTAACACTGCTAAGGTGTGCCGCAGAGATCGGCTGCTTGGCATGGCAAGACTCGGGAAGCTGACGTTGTGTGAGCATCTCGATGCGCTAATGGCGATTGCGGAATCGGCAAGTCGATCCGTTCGTGATGGTCTCATATATGTTAGGACGCCTTACCTGAAGGGTTCCGGGTTCGGCTCGACAAGGCGGCACTATCCATTCAGGTTTCATATCCTATGAGAAGAGGGTCATGAGCAACCCGATCAAGAATATCGTCATCGTGGGCGGCGGCACCGCGGGCTGGATGGCCGCGTCGTACCTGGTCCGGGCGCTCCAGCAGCACACGAACATTACGCTCGTCGAGTCTGAGGCGATCCCCCGGATCGGCGTGGGCGAGGCGACCATCCCGAGCTTGCAGAAGGTGTTCTTCGACTTCCTCGGGATACCGGAGCGGGAGTGGATGCCCCAGGTGAACGGCGCGTTCAAGGCCGCCATCAAGTTCGTGAACTGGAGGAAGTCCCCTGACCGCTCGCGCGACGATCACTTCTATCATTTGTTCGGCAACGTGCCGAACTGCGACGGCGTGCCGCTGACCCACTACTGGCTGCGCAAGCGCGAACAGGGCTTCCAGCAGCCGATGGAGTACGCCTGCTACCCGCAGCCCGGGGCGCTCGACGGCAAGCTGGCACCGTGCCTGTCCGACGGCACCCGCCAGATGTCTCACGCGTGGCACTTCGACGCCCACCTGGTGGCCGACTTCCTGAAGCGCTGGGCCGTCGAACGCGGGGTGAAGCGGGTGGTCGACGAGGTCGTGGAGGTTCACCTGAACGACCGCGGCTACATCTCCAGTCTCTCCACCAAGGAAGGGCGGACGCTGGAGGCGGACCTGTTCATCGATTGCTCCGGCATGCGGGGGCTCCTGATCAACCAGGCGCTGAAGGAGCCCTTCATCGACATGTCCGACTACCTGCTGTGCGACAGCGCGGTCGCCAGCGCCGTGCCCAACGCCGACGCGCGCGTGGGGGTCGAACCGTACACCTCCGCGATCGCCATGAATTCGGGGTGGACGTGGAAGATTCCGATGCTGGGCCGGTTCGGCAGCGGCTACGTCTTCTCGAGCAAGTTCACCTCGCGCGACCAGGCCACCGCCGACTTCCTCAACCTCTGGGGCCTCTCGGACAAGCAGCCGCTCAACCAGATCAAGTTCCGGGTCGGTCGCAACGGGCGGGCGTGGGTCAACAACTGCGTCGCCATCGGGCTGTCGTCGTGCTTTCTGGAGCCCCTGGAATCGACGGGAATCTACTTCATCTACGCGGCGCTTTACCAGCTCGTGAAGCACTTCCCCGATACTTCGTTCGACCCGCGGTTGACCGACGCATTCAACGCCGAGATCGTCCACATGTTCGACGACTGCCGGGATTTCGTCCAGGCACATTACTTCACCACGTCGCGCGACGACACGCCGTTCTGGCTCGCGAACCGTCACGAGCTCCGGCTCTCGGACGCCATCAAGGAAAAGGTCGAGCGCTACAAGGCGGGGCTGCCGCTGACCACCACGTCGTTCGACGATTCCACGTACTACGAAACGTTCGACTACGAATTCAGGAACTTCTGGTTGAACGGAAACTACTACTGCATCTTTGCCGGCCTGGGCATGCTGCCCGACCGGTCGCTGCCGCTCTTGCGGCACCGGCCGGAGTCGATCGACAAGGCCGAGGCGATGTTCGCCCGCATCCGGCGCGAGGCCGAGCGTCTGCGGACGAGCCTGCCGACCAACTACGACTACCTGCGGTCGCTGCGCGAGGGTGACGCGGGGCTGTCTCGCAGCCAGCCCGGGCCGACGCTCGCGGCACCGGAAATCCTGTAGTGGAGCGTACCCTCGACCGGGTATGCGCATCGGCGGCCACGCACGCCGCGGTGGCAGCCTGCGATCCGCTGCAGGCGCGCGCGCTCGTTCTGCAACTGCCAGGCCTGAACCGTAAAAGGGACGTGCCCGGCATCGTCGGCCTGTTGCGCGAGTTTCTCCCGGCGCGCGGCGTGCCCGCCCGCTGGGGCTTCGTCGAAGCCGCCGCCGCGATGCGGGACATCGGGTTCTTCCTGGGGTCGCTCAAGCGGCACGGACACGAGCCCGCGGAGGCGGTGCCCGGGCTCGAGCCGGTGCTGCTCGACCTGGCGCGCGCGACCGACCTGCCGCCGCGCGAGACGCTCCTGCATGTGACAGTCTGGAACCCTGCGGCAGCCGACGCGCAGCGGAGCTACACCGGGCTGCGCGACGAATCGCACCTGCTCGAGAGCGTGCGCATCTCGATGGCGGCCCTCGAGGCGGCCATCGCGTTGACCGTCGAGCTGTACGACGTGCCCCTGCGGTCGCCGGCGTTCGCCGAAGGGTGCGACGAACTGGCGGACTATCTCCACAAAATGGTCGAATCGATCGTCTACGCCTACCGCTTCATCTCGGTGCAGGTCTTCTACGACGAGCTCCGCCCGTACTACGAACCGATTCGAATCGGGGGGCGGAGCTACCTCGGCCCCGGTGCCGTGGAAATGCCTCTCTTCGTGCTGGAGCACGTGCTGTGGGGCTCGCAAGCGGACCACCAGGGTTATCGAGAATTCAAGGAGACGTACCTGCCTTACGTGCTTCCCGCTTACAGGGCGGTCTACGCCCGGTTCGCCGGGGAGCCGGCGCTCGTCGACCGCGTGCTTGGCGAGGCGCAAGCGGCCGGTGCGCGAGGGGGGGCAGTCGGGGCCGGGCTGGCGGCTCTCGACCGGGTCTTCGAGGTCCTGCTGCGCTTCCGCGCGCCTCACATCAAATTGGCGGAGCGGGCGTACGAAGCCGGGCAAAGCGGCCCCGCGATCGGCAGCGGGGGGTATGCGCCCAGCGCGCTCGTCGATTTACTCGCGCTCACGCGTGCCGCGCGGTCCCGCGTCCGCGCCGCGCTCGACGCGCCCTGACACCTGACGCCTGACGCGTTCGACCATGTGTTCCATCTCACAAGGAGAGTGTGCCCCCATGACTCAGCAGAGCCCCGCGAACGGGCGCGACAGCAACCACTTCGACGTGATCATCCTCGGTTCGGGCATGTCCGGCACCCAGATGGGAGCCATCCTGGCCAACCAGCAGTTTCGCGTGCTGATCATCGAGGAGTCGTCGCACCCGAGGTTCACGATCGGCGAATCGTCGATCCCCGAGACGTCGCTCATGAATCGCATCATCGCCGATCGCTACGGCATTCCGGAGCTCGACCGCATCACGTCGTTCTACGCGACGCAGCGTTACGTCGCGTCGAGCACGGGCATCAAGCGCAACTTCGGCTTCGTGTTCCACAAGCCCGGCCAGGAGCACGACCCGAAGGAATTCACGCAGTGCGTCATTCCCGAGCTGCCGTGGGGTCCGGAGAGCCATTATTACCGGCAAGACGTCGATGCCTACCTGTTGCAGGCCGCGATCAAGTACGGCTGCACGGTGCGTCAGAAAACGACCGTGACCGAATACCACGCGGACAAGGACGGCGTCGCGGTGACCACTGCCCAGGGCGAACGGTTCACCGGCCGGTACATGATCGACTGCGGCGGACCGCGCGCGCCGCTCGCGACCAAGTTCAACCTCCGCGAGGAGCCGTGCCGCTTCAAGACACACTCGCGCAGCCTCTACACGCACATGCTCGGGGTCAAGCCGTTCGACGACATCTTCAAGGTCAAGGGGCAGCGCTGGCGCTGGCACGAGGGCACCTTGCACCACATGTTCGAGGGCGGCTGGCTCTGGGTGATTCCGTTCAACAACCACCCGCGGTCGACCAACAACCTGGTGAGCGTCGGCCTGCAGCTCGACCCGCGCATCTACCCGAAAACGGACATCTCCGCGCAGCAGGAATTCGACGCGTTCCTCGCGCGATTCCCGAGCATCGCGGCGCAGTTCCGGGACGCCGTGCCGGTGCGCGACTGGGTCAAGACCGACCGCCTGCAATTCTCGTCGAGCGCCTGCGTCGGCGACCGCTATTGCCTGATGCTGCACGCGAACGGGTTCATCGACCCGCTCTTCTCCCGGGGGCTCGAGAACACCGCGGTGACGATCCACGCGCTCGCGGCGCGCCTCATCAAGGCGCTGCGTGACGACGACTTCTCCCCCGAGCGCTTCGAGTACATCGAGCGCCTGCAGCAGAAGCTTCTGGACCACAACGACGACTTCGTCAGCTGCTGCTACACGGCGTTCTCGGACTTCCGCCTGTGGGACGCGTTCCACCGGCTGTGGGCGGTCGGCACGATCCTCGGGCAGTTCCGGCTCGTGCAAGCCCACGCGAGGTTCCGCGCGTCGCGTGACGAGGGCGACCTCGATCACCTCGACAACGACCCCCCGTACCTCGGGTACCTGTGCGCGGACATGGAGGGGTACTACCAGCTGTTCAACGACGCCAAGGCCGAGGTCGAGGCCGTGAGCGCCGGGCGCAAGCCGGCCGAGGAGGCCGCGGCGCGGATTCACGCCCTCATCGACGAACGGGATTTCGCCAGGCCGATGTTCGGCTTCGGGTACTGCATCACCGGGGCCAGGCCGCAGCTCAACAACTCGAAGTACAGCCTGGTACCGGCAATGAAGCTGATGCACTGGACGCAAACCAGCGCGCCGGCCGAGGTGAAAAAATACTTCGACTACAACCCGATGTTCGCGCTGCTCAGGGCGTACATCACGACCCGCATTGGCCTGGCGCTGAAGTAGTCGGCCGACACCGTCAGGACAACGATGGACGACGTTCAATTGGATCAAGCGGTTGCCAACGCGCCTCCCCCAGGGGCGTACGACGCGACCACGCGCGTGGCCGCGAGCTGGTACGTCGCGATGCGCTCGGACCACCTCAAGGACAAGCCGACCGAGTTGACGCTCTTCGGCCGTCCGTGCGTGGCGTGGCGCGGCGCGACGGGGCGGGCCGTGGTGATGGACCGTCACTGCTCGCACCTCGGCGCAAACCTGGCCGACGGGCGGGTCGAGGACGGGTGCATCCAGTGCCCGTTTCACCACTGGCGGTACGACGAGCAGGGCCAGTGCGTTCACATCCCCGGTCACAGCCAGGCGGTGCGCCAACTGGAGCCCGTCCCGCGCGGGGCGCGCCAGCCGACCTTGGTCACCGCCGAGCGATACGGCTACGTGTGGGTGTGGTACGGCTCCCCGCAGCCTCTGCACCCGCTGCCCGACATCGCCGCGGCCGACGTCGACAACGGCGATTTCATGCACCTGCACTTCGCGTTCGAGACGACGACGGCGGTCTTGCGGATCGTCGAGAACTTCTACGACGCGCAGCACGCGACTCCCGTGCACGCGCTCCCGATCTCGGCCTTCGAGCTCAAGCTCTTCGACGATTGGCGCCCGTGGCCGGAGGTCGAGTCGCTGGCCCGGGCGGGTGCGTGGTTCGGTGCCGGGATCGACTTCACCGTGAATCGGTACTTCGGGCCCCTCGGCATGCTGTCGCGTGCGCTCGGCCTGAACATGTCGCAGATGAACCTGCACTTCGACGGCTACCCCGGCGGATGCGTCATGACGGTCGCGCTGGACGGAGACTTCAAGTACAAGCTGCTCCAGTGCGTGACGCCGGTGAGCGACGGCAAAAACGTCATGCACATGCTCATCTCGATCAAGAAGGTGGGCGGCCCCGTGCGCCGCGCGATCGACTACGTGCTGTTCGGGTTGCAGACCCGACAGGCCGCGGGGTACGACGTCAAGATCTGGAACGGGATGAAGCCGGACGGTGGCGGCGCGTACAGCAGGTACGACAAGCTCGTGCTCAAGTACCGCGCGTTCTACCGGGGCTGGGTCGACCGCGTCGCCGAGGCGAGCGCTCGACCGCGCAGCCGCGAGTGAGCGGCGATGCGTGAGCGGCGGCCCCCGAACCGGCCCATGAGCAGGATCGCGCTGGAAAGGCATGCGGCCGGCACGCCCGAGCCGGGCACGGCCCATTGTTTCGCGTTCATCGTTTCACCTCGTTGGGCGGGGAGTGTCTTCAATCCAGTGGAAGGTGCGATGAATGGGAATGACACGCGGGTAACGTCGGATTTCGAAGAAATGGCGGGGCCGGGCAGGCGGCGATTCACGGCGGCGCTCACGCGGGCGGCGCAATCGTCGGACAGGAGGGCGGCCGTCGGGCCGGCGCGCTCAAGCGCTTGAGCGACAAGGATTTCGCGGGCCCGGCTGCGGGCGCCGCGAATTCCGCCGACAGGCGCCGGGCCGGCACACCATCCGGCTGTCAGCGGGCTGTCGGTCACAGGCGGAGATCAATTACCGGCCGATGCCGTCGCGACCGGCGCCGCATCGGGATGCGCGAGCGCGTAAAGCTGGCGATTGCGCGCGATCTGCGCGTGCGACGGCGGATAGTCGTTCCGGTTCGTCGGCAGCAGGCCGTCGGCTTCGGCATCGATCAGCTGCTGGCGGACTTCGGCGCGCGTGAGCGGCGCCTGCGTGGACTGGGCGAAGGCCTGGGTGCCGAACGGCAGGCTCAGCGCGGCGACGACAAAGGCAGTGAAGAGTTTCATGGCGATTCCTTGGCGGTTGAACGAACGGGCGAGTGGGGCGGCCCCACGTATCCCATTCTGGTTCCCGCGGCAGTCACGATGCTGACCCGCAGATGACAGTTTTGTAATCATCCCGTTTCGCACCGGCGCGACGCGGCTCGCGCGCGGCGTTTCCCGGTAACATCGGCGCATGTCACCACCGAATGCGACGGAGCCGATCATGCGCATCCTGATAGTCGAAGACGAACCGAAGACCGGTGCGTACCTGAAGAAGGGGCTCGAGGAATCCGGCTTCAGCGTCGATCTCGCGAAGGATGGCGGCGAGGGCCTGACGCTCGCGCAGGAGGAAAGCTACGACGTGATCGTGCTCGACGTGATGCTGCCCGTGCTCGACGGCTGGAGTGTGCTCAAGCGGCTGCGCGACACGCATGCGACGCCCGTGCTGTTCCTGACCGCGCGCGACGACGTGCAGGACCGCGTGCACGGCCTCGAACTCGGCGCCGACGACTACCTCGTGAAGCCGTTCGCATTCGTCGAGCTGCTTGCGCGCATCCGCACGCTCGCACGGCGCGGTCCGCCGCGCGAGACGGAACGCATCGCGGTGGGTGACCTGGAGATCGACGTCGTGCGTCGCCGCGTGAAGCGCGGCACCGTGCGGATCGACCTGACGCCGCGCGAATTCTCGCTGCTGCAGCTGCTCGCACGCAGGCAGGGCGAGGTGCTGAGCCGCACGCAGATCGCGTCGTACGTGTGGGACATGAATTTCGACAGCGATACCAACGTGGTCGAAGTCGCGATCCGGCGGCTGCGCGCGAAGATCGACGACGATTTCGCGGTCAAGCTGATCCATACGGTGCGCGGTGTCGGTTACGTGCTCGAACCGAAGGACGCCGCATGACGCTCGGGCGTTCGCTCGGCGCGACGCTCGCGCTCGCGTTCGGCGCGACCACGCTCGCTGTCTTCGCGCTGGTCGGCACCTATGTGTACACGGGCCTCGAGCGGCAGGTGAGCACGCAGGACGACCTCGACATCGTGCTCGCCGCGCGGCACACGCGCCGGCTGGCGGGCGAGCTCGATTCGCTCGACGCGGTGCGCACGCATGCGGACCGGCTGACGAGCCAGGTGCTCGGCAACGCGGCGCTGTCGATCGCCGTCGTCGACGGGCAGGGCAACGTGCTCGCGCGCCACAACGTCGAGCGCACCGAGTTCGAGGACTTGCCCGAGCCGGCGGCAACCGCATCGACGCCCGCATCGCCCGCGCAGCCGGCCTTGCCCGACGCCGAGCTGTTCCCGCCGCACGCGACGCCGGTGCCCGCGAACGAACGGATCACCACCGACCGGATCGCGACCTGGACGGCCGACGGCGGCGTGTCCGTGCGCGGCGTCGTCACCGATGCGCGGTTGCGCGACCACTCGACGATCCGGATCGCGATCGCGCGCAACATGAGCGATCGCGCCGCGATGCTCGACGGCTACCGCGACCGGCTGAAGATCGCCGGCGGCCTGGGTGCGCTGTTCGCGATGCTGCTCAGCTACTGGCTGATCCGTACATCGCTCGCACCGCTGCGCGAAATCGTCGCGAACACGGGCCGGATCACCGTCGACAAGCTCGATATGCGGCTCGACGCGTCGCGCGCGCCGCGCGAGTTGACGGCACTCGTCGACGCGCAGAACGCGATGCTCGGCCGCCTGCAGCAGGCGTTCGGACACCTGTCGCAATTCAGCGCGGATCTCGCGCACGACCTGCGCACGCCGCTGAACAACATGCGCGGCGCGACCGAGGTGGCGCTCGCGCGGCCGCGTTCGCCCGACGAGTACCAGGCGCTGCTCGAATCGAATCTCGAGGAATACGACCGTCTCGCGCGGATGATCGAGAACGTGCTGTTTCTCGCGCGCGCCGAGCATCCGGGCTTCGTCACGCGGCAGCGTGCGTTCGACGTGCACGACGAACTGGAGCGTATCGCCGGCTATTTCGAAGGGCTGGCCGACGAAGCCGGATCGACGCTGCGCGTCGACGGGCACGGGCAACTGACCGCCGATCTCGAACTGTTCCGCCGCGCGGTCAGTAACCTGCTGGCCAACGCGCTGCGCTATACGCCGGCGGGCGGCGCGATCGTGATGAGCGTCGACGAAACGCCGGATGCGGTGCGCGTCGTCGTCGCGAACCCGGGCGAGCCGATCGATCCCGCGCTGCTGCCGCGCATCTTCGAGCGCTTCGTGCGCGGCGACCCCGCACGCAGCGGCGGCGTGCCGGGCGGCACGGCCGGGCTCGGCCTCGCGATCGTGCGCTCGGTGATGGAATTGCACGGCGGCACCGCACGCGTCGAAAGCGACGCGGCCGGCACGCGCTTCATCCTCACGTTCGTCCGGACGCCGGCGGCGTAGCGGCCGCGTGCGCGGCGGCCGTTGCGTGCGCATCCGCATCCGCATCCTTGTTCCAGCCGCCGCCGAGCGCCGTCAGCAGCGCGACCGCCGCTTCCATCCGGCGCGCGGCGATCTGGTCGGCCAGGCGCCGGTTCGACAGCGCGATCGTCTGCGCGGTCACGACGTCGAGATAGCTGACCGCACCTGCGTTGAAGCGGTTGGTCGTCAGCTTCAGCGACAGGTCGGCCGCGTCGGTCGCGCGCTGCTGGCTGTTCGCTTCCGATGCGAGCGCATCGAGCGCGGACAGTTGATCCTCGACCTGCTGGAACGCGGCCAGCACGGTCTGCCGGTAATCGGCGACCACGCCGTCGTACTGCGCATGCGCGGCGTGCAGCGACGCGCTGCGGCGCCCGCCATCGAACAGCGTGCCGGCGAGCTGCGAGCCAAGCGACCAGAACAGGCTCGGCGCGGTGAGCCACGGCGCGAAGAACCCGCTTTCGAGCCCCGCGCTCGCCGACAGCACCAGATCGGGAAAGAACGCGGCGCGCGCCTCGCCGATCTGCGCGTTCGCGGCCGCCACGCGCCGCTCGGCCGCCGCGATGTCGGGCCGCCGTTCGAGCAGTTGCGACGGCACGCCGGCCGGGATCGCCGGCACGTCGAATGCCTGTACGCGCGGCGGCAGTGTGAAGGTCGACGCGCTTTCGCCGACGAGCGTCGCGAGCGCATGCTGAAGCTGCGCGCGCGATGCGTCGATGTCGGTGTCCTGCGTCTGCGTCGATTCGAGCTGCGTCTCGGCCTGCGCGACGGCCGACGCGTCGATCGCGCCGGCCGCGAGTTGCTGCTTCAGCAGCTTCAGTGCATCGGCATACGCGCGCACCGTCTCGTCGAGCAGTTGCTTCTGCGTGTCGAGCGAGCGCAGCGCGAAATAGTCGGTCGCGAGTTCGGCCGTGACGGACAGCCTCACGGCCTGCAGGTCGGCCGCGCTCGCCTCGGCATTCGCCTGTGCGCCCGTCACGGCGTCGCGCACGCGGCCGAACAGGTCGGGTTCCCAGCTCGCGGCTACGCCGGCCTGGTAGTCGGGCGTCGTCTTGCCGGCGAGCGACGAGCCGAGCTTGTTCTGCGACACGCGCGAGCGGCTTTGCGCGACGCCGGCCGTGACGGTCGGCAGGAACCCCGCATGCTGGTAGTCGACCATCGCGCGCGCCTGCTGGAGATCGGCGACGGCTTTCTTCACGGTCTGGTTCGAGATGTCGACACGCGCTTCGAGCGCGTTCAGCGTTGCGTCGTCGAAGACGGTCCACCAGGGGCCGCGCGACGCGGCATCGGCTGGTGTGGCGACGTTCCAGCCGGATGGGGAGGCGGGGGCGCCCGTAGCCGGTACGCCCGCATAGTGCGCCGGCACCGCGATGGCGGGCGGCGAATAGGCGGGTAGTGTCGAGCACGCGGTCAACGCGGCGGCGATGCCGAGCGCGACGACGCGGCGCGCGAACGGGAGCGGATGAAGGAGGCACATGGTGGCGATCTCGCGGGTTGTCATGAACGGTCAGCCGCGGGCGTGCGTCGACGTTGCAACCGGCGTCGACGCGGGCGTCGCGACGGCGGCAGGTGCGGCAGGTGCGGCAGGTGCGGCCGCCGCTCCCGCTCCCGCGCGAGGCGCCGCCGGCACACCGGTTGCCGCGCCGGCCCGCGCAGCCGCCTGCGCCGCACCCGGCTCGACCGCCACGATCTTCACGGCCTCGCCGCCGGCGATCGAATCGCCCGGGTTGTCGATCACCTGATCGGACGCGGCCAGCCCCGCGACGATTTCGACGTGCGTACCGAAATCGCGGCCGATCTGCACGGTCTTCAGCGCGGTGGTGCCGTTCGCGGCGACGGTCGCGACCGTCACGCCGTTCGGCCGGAACAGCAGCGCGCTGACCGGCAGCTCGAACGCGGGCGCCGCGCTCGCGACGAGCAGGTGCGCCTGCGCATACGCGCCCGGCATCAGTGCGCGGTCGCGGTTGTCGACGTCGATCTCGACCCGCAGCGTGCGCGTCACGGGATCGATCGCGCCCGCGCTGCGCGCCACGCGCGCGGCGAAGCGCCGGCCCGGATACTGCTGCGTGGTCAGGTACACGGGTGTGCCGGCCGACACGCCGGCCGCGCTATCCTGCGGAACGTCGACGAACACGCGCAGCGTGTCGGTCTGCTCGAGGTGGAACAGCTCGCCCGACAGCCCCGGGCTGCCCGGTGTGCCGCCCGCCGTGACGAGCGTGCCGACGTCGACGTTGCGCGCGGTGATCACGCCGTCGAACGGCGCCGTCACCGATTCGTACGACACGAGTTCGTTCAGATGGGCGGCATTCGCCTGTGCGGAGGCGAGCATCGCGCGCTTCGCGTTCATGTCGGCGACCTTCGTGTCGGTGTCCTGCTGCGATACCGACTGCGTCTTCAGCATGTCCTGCCAGCGCTGCGCGGTCGATTTCGCATAGTCGTAGTTCGCCTGCGCGGTCGATGTGTCGGCGTGCGCCTGGCGCAACTGCGCGTCGAGGTCGGGCGCCGTGATCTGCGCGAGCGTCTGCCCGGCTTTCACGTGCGTGCCGATATCCGCACTCCAGTGCGCGATGTAGCCGCTCGTGCGGGCGTAGATCGACGCCTCCGCGTACGGCATCACCGCACCGGGCAGTGTGAGCGTCTGGTCGGCCGGCGCGGCGCCGGGCCGGATCACGGACACCGGCAGCGCCCGCTGCGCGGCCACCTGCACGCGCTGGGCGGCACGTGCATCGATACGCGGCACGATGCCGGCGGCCAGCAGCGCGGCGGCGAGTGCGAGCGCGGCCAGCGGGACGGCGAGCCTGTAGCCGCGACGGGGCAGCGGCGCGTCGGGCGCGGTGTCGCGCGCGGCAGGCGGCACCGCCGCCGTTTCGGCGGAAAGCGGGGCGAGCGGTTCGGTCGAGTCGTTCATGATGGGTTCGAAGTCGGGCGAGTCGGAGGAAATCGGCGGGTATTCCGGGCAACCGTGCTCAGGGCAGTGCCGGCGTGTCCGGCACGCGGGCTGCGGCGGCCGCATCGCGGCGCCGTTCGAGCCACGCATGGACAAAGCCGAACACGACGGGCACGAACAGCAGCGTCGACACCGTGCCGAACGCCAGGCCGCCGATCACCGCGCGGCCGAGCGGCGCGTTCTGTTCGCCGCCGTCGCCGAGGCCGAGCGCCATTGGCAGCATGCCGATCAGCATCGCGAGCGCGGTCATCACGACCGGGCGGAACCGGCTGAACCCCGCGTCGAGCGCGGCCTGCCACGGCGGCGTGCCGCCGGCGCTCAGCTCGCGCGCCGCGTTGACGACGAGAATGCTGTTCGCGGTCGCGATGCCGATGCACAGGATCGTGCCGGTCAGCGCGGGCACCGACAGCGTCGTGTTCGTGACGAACAGCATCCACGCGATGCCCGCGAGCGATGCGGGCAGGCCGCTGACGATCACGAGCGGGTCGAGCCACGACTGGAAGTTCACGACCATCAGCAGGTAGACCAGCGCGATCGCGAGCACGAGGCCGCTCAGCAGCCCCGCGAACGACTGGTGCATCGCCTGCACCTGGCCGCGCAGCACGATCGACGAGCCGGGCGGCAGTTGCGCGCGTGCGGCGTCGACGAGCGTCGTCACGTCGGCCGTCACGCCGCCGAGATCGCGGTCCTGCACCGACGCGAAGATGTCGAGCACCGGCTGCACGTTGTAGTGCGACACGACGGCCTGCTGCTCGGCGCGCGAGAAGGTGCCCAGCGTGCCGAGCAGGTTCTGCGCACCCGCGCCGGCCGCGGGGCCGCCCGCGGGCGTCTGCGGCGATTGCGCGGCGGTCGGCATCGCGATGTTCGCGAGCGACTGCAGCGAATTGACGTCGTACTGCGGCGTCTGCACCAGCACCGGGTAACTGACGCCGTTGGCCGGGTTCAGCCAGAAGTTCGGCGTGGTCTGCGAGCTGCCGGACAGCGCGATCAGCAGGTTCTGCGACACGTCGCGTTGCTGGAGCCCGGCCTGGATCGCCTTGGTGCGATCGACGTCGACGTTGATCGCGGGTGCGTCGCCGGGCTGCTGGATGCGCGCGTCCACGAGGCCGCGCACGCCGCGCAGTTGCGCGAGCAACCGGTTCGCGACCGCGCGGTTCGCATCGAGCCGGTTGCCGACGATCTGGATGTCGATCGGCGCGGGCAACCCGAAGTTGAGGATCTGGCTGACGATGTCGGCCGGCAGGAACGCGAAGGTCACGCCCGGGAACGCCTGGTTCAGCAGGTTGCGCAGCTTCGTCACGTACTGCGCGGTCGGCGGGTGGTTCGGCTTCAGCGTGATCATGATGTCGGCATCGCCGGCGCCGACCGGATCGGACGAGTCGTAGGTCAGGTTGATCCCGCTGACCGGCACGCCGATGTTGTCGAGCACGCCGGCCAGTTCGTTCGCCGGGATCACTGAGCGGATCCGCGCCTCGACCTCGTCGGTCAGGCGCGCGGTCTCCTCGATTCGCGTGCCGGTCGGCGCGCGCAGGTGCAGCC
This sequence comes from Burkholderia sp. D-99, assembly GCF_011605345.1. Lineage (GTDB taxonomy): Bacteria > Pseudomonadota > Gammaproteobacteria > Burkholderiales > Burkholderiaceae > Burkholderia. The sequence continues at coordinate 342,175 of NZ_JAAOXM010000004.1, read as the reverse complement.
GGATCTCGCCGGTATCGACCGACGGGAAGAAATCCTGCCCGGCGACGGCGAACAGGCTCGTGGAAGCCACACAGGCGAGCAGGAACGCGGCCGTGAAGCGGCGGCGGTTCTCGATCGCGGCCGACAGCAGTGCGCGATAGCGCGCGCGGACCGCCTCGAAACGGTGCTCGAAGGCGGCCTGGAAGCGCGCGAAGCGAGCGAAGATGCGGCGCGGCGGCCTGCCGTGCCCCTTTGCGCGCATCAGCACCATCGCAAGCGTCGGGATCAGCGTGCGCGAGAAGAAGTACGACGCGATCATCGCGAAGATCACCGCTTCGGCCATCGGCACGAACAGGTAGCGCGCGACGCCCGTCAGCAGGAACATCGGCGCGAACACGATGCAGATCGACAGCGTCGACACGAAGGTCGGCACGGCGATCTCGCCCGCGCCGGTCAGGATCGCCTCCTCGAGCGGCGCGCCGCGTTCGAGGTGGTGCGTGATGTTCTCGATCGCGACGGTCGCATCGTCGACGAGAATCCCGACCGCCAGCGCGAGCCCGCCGAGCGTCATGATGTTGATCGTCTCGCGGAGCGCGGCCAGCGCGCACAGCGAGGTCAGCACCGCGAGCGGGATCGTCACCGCGATGATCAGCGTCGCGCGCCAGCTGCCGAGGAACAGCAGGATCATCAGCGCCGTCAGGCACGCGGCGATCAGCGCTTCGCGCGCGACGCCCTGGATCGCCGATTTCACGAACACCGACTGGTCGCCGAGCGGCGTGATGTGCAGCGCCTTCGGCAGGCCGGCCGCGATCTTCGGCAGCATCGCCTTCACCTGGCCGATGATCGTCAGCGTCGATGCGCTGCCGGTCTTCTCGACCGTCAGCAGCGCCGCGCGCTTGCCGTCGCTGCGCACGATGTTGGTCTGCGGCGCGTAGCCGTTGCGCACGTGGGCCACGTCGCGCACATAGACGACGTTGCCGCCGATGGTCTTCACCGGCAGGTCGTTCAACGCGGCGACGGTCTGCGTGCTGCCGTTCATCTGCACGTTGTATTCGCGCGCGCCGATCTTCGCGGTGCCGCCGGGCAGGATCAGGTTCTGCGCGTTGATCGCGTTGACCACGTCGATCGGTGCGAGCCCCTTGGCCTGCAGCGCGCGCATGTTCAGGTCGACGACGATCTCGGGCACCTTGCCGCCGAACGGCAGCGGCACGGCCGCGCCCTGGACGGTCGCGAGCTGCGTGCGGATGAAGCTGTTGCCGAGGTCGTACAGCTGCTGTTCGGCGAGCGTGCTGCTCGACAGCCCGAGCTGCAGGATCGGCACCGTCGACGCGTTGTACGTGATGATGTTCGGCGGCAGCGTGCCGGGCGGCAGGATCCGCAGGATCGACGCGGAGTTGCTCGAGGCTTCGGCAATCGCGCGATTGATGTCCGCGCCGGGGTGGAAGAAGATCTTCACGACCGACACGCCGTTCAGGGATTGCGATTCGATGTGCTCGATGTCGTCGACGTCGGACGTGAGCGCGCGCTCGTAGTTGGTCGTGATGCGCCTGGCCATGTCCTCGGCGGAAAAACCGTTGTACGACCAGACGATGCTGACGACCGGGATGTCGATGTTCGGAAAGATGTCGGTCGGCGTGCGCAGGATCGCGAGCGTGCCCGCGATGAAGATCAGCAGCGCGAGCACGACGAACGTATAGGGCCTGCGCAACGCCAGCCGGACGATCCACATGATGTTTTCCTCGAAGCAGGGCACGGGCGCCGCAATGGATGCGACGAGCGTGCAGTCTGCCGATGCCGCGTTGACCCGGCCCTGACTCGAAGATTACGAAGCTGTTATCTGCGGGTTGCGGCGCAGATTTCAGGATTGTCATGTGGCGGTCAGCGTCGTGCCGGCCGCGGTCACCAGAATGAAGGTGTCGGGCGGCGAACCGCATCCGCGGCACCGCCGGCGGCGCATCGACGATGCGTCCTCATCGAACCGTTCTGGGGAGTTTCATCATGAATCGCAGACTGATCGCAGCGACCGCGCTGCTCACCCTCGCCATCGGCACGCCGGTAGCCGCTTTCGCGCAGACGTCATCGTCGGGCCCGACCCGTGCCGACGTGATCGCCGATCTCGTTCAGGCGCAGCGCGACGGCACCGTGCCCACGTCGAACTGGGACTATCCGCCGAGCACGCAGACGATCGCGCGCAATCGCGAGCTCTATGCGATCGCGCACGGCGAGCAGGCTACCGCGACGGCGTCGGCGCCGGTGCCGGCCGTCAGTGCGCAGTAACCGGGAGGCTGGCGATGAAGCGTCTTTCCCGACTGGCGATCGCTGCGCTGCTCACGGCGGCGGTCGCGCCCGCCTTTGCACGCGGGATGCCGCAATTGCCCAATGACGACGGCAGCCGCGCCAGCGTGCTGCAAGCGTTGAACCCGGCGCGCGTGGCTGACGACGGTCGACCGCATGCGGCCGGCGTCGTATCGAATCGGGGCGGCGAGACGTCGCGCGGTCGCGACAGCGGCATCGACCGGCAACTCGGCGTGGCCGGCGATGCGCGGCCATGAGCGGCCATGAACCGCCACGGGCGGCAATCCCGGCCGACGTGAGCGACGGGATCGCAATCCGGCCGGAAAGCGCGGGTGATGCGGCGAACACACCGTGAAGCGAGGCTGCCCCGGTTCATCCGCTCTCAGGTATTCAGCGAAACCTCGGCCTCCGCAGGTGCGGCCGGCACCGCCGATTCATCGGCCAGCGCCCAGCGTTTCACGAGCCCCGCGATCACGAGCACGGCGACCGCACCGGTCAGCGGCGCGACGGCCATGATCGGGAGAGTCTGGCCGAGCCCCAGCCCCGCGCTCAGGAGGGCCGCGCCGGCAAATGCGCTGCCGATCGCGCCCAGCCGTCCGAACGCGTGCATCCAGCTCAAGCCGGTCGAACGCGCGACGGTCGGGTAGAAGCGCGCGGTCAGCGCGTTCATGCCGGTATTGGTGCCGGGAATGAACCATCCCCACGCAAAGGCGAGCACCTGCAGGACCCAGAACGTCGACTGCATCCCGTGCACGGCCCATAGCGACAGTGCCGCCAGGCAAAAACTCGCGGCGATCACCCGGTAGCGGTCGAAGCGATCCATCAGCCAGCCGATCGCGACCGAGCCCAGCGTGCCGCCCCGGTTCAGGAAGCCGACCATGATCGCGCCTTGTGCGCTCGTATAACCGGCGTCTTTCGCCATCGTCGGCAGCCAGTTGTACAGCAGGTAAAGGACGAACAGCCCGACGAAGTAACACAGCCAGATCAGGACCGTGCCCGCGAGATAGCGCGTCGACAGGATCGTGCCGATCGCGCCGCCTTTCACCTTCGGCTGCGCGGGCAGGAAGAATGTCGTATCAGCTGTCACGCGCGTGCGGCCGATCGCGGCAAGGATCTTCGCAATCAGTTCGGGACGCTTGTTCCGAAGCGAGGCGCGGTGCTTGATTTGCCGTGTTGGCTGTTCCGAAATGGTTCGTTGCGTAACTCATTCAGTTTGAATCAAATTGGTCTGCAATGAGGCGAACCCGATAGGCGGTTCGCTTTTCAGTTGACAGCACTGAACAGCCGGTATTGATTGCGACGTCGTCCGCCTCCGGGCGGTTCAGCCGGATACAACGCCAGTGGGGCTGATTGAAGCGTCGTCGACATCAGCATCGACTGTGGCGGTTACCGTGAGGCACCTCGACATTACATATTTCATTCTCTGTAACGAAAATAGAAATTAAAAATAAATGAAGTTGTTTGGAAAATGAAATATTGAAGATGCCGAAAGGATGCGGCTGGCAGGTTCGTGATTCGCACTTCAATTTTTGTCAGTCAATATTGTTGTTTTAGAGATTAAATACAATCTCGCGACTTGTTGTTGCCGCTAGAATTGCGGCGGCAAGACGGGGTGCCGTTCCCGTGAGAGTGCGGACCACTGCTGGCTCGCAAAAAACAAGAAGATGGATAACGAATGAACATGACCGAAGTGGCTCAGGCGATTCGTGGCGGCCTGATCCAGCAGGACCGCCTGCTCAAGACGAGCATCCCGATGTTGCCGGAGAACGCACTCGTACCGCGGCGAGCCGTGACCTATGCCGAGCTTGGTCGCGATTTTAGCGTGACGCTCGACATGGTCTCCACGGCGGGCGACATCGAATTGAAGACGCTGATCGCCCAACCGATCACGCTCTGGATTCAACAAGCGAACAAGTCCTATCGGCCGCTCAACGGCTACATTCATACGGCTCGCAGACTGGGTGCTGACGGTAGCCTTTCGAGCTATCAGCTGACTTTCGCTTCCTGGATGCATTTCCTCAAGTTCCGCACCGACATGCGGTACTGGCAGGACAAAAGCGTCGACGCCATCATCACGGACGTATTCAACGTGCATCCGCAGGCACGAGGGCAGTTCGAATTTGCGTTGCTGAAGCCGCTGCCTTCGCGTTCATATTGCCGCCAGAGCGAGACCGACTGGAATTTCATCCATCGCTTGCTGGAGGAAGAGGGCTTGTTCGGCTTCTGGCGGCACGACAACGACGGGAAGTCGCATCGATTTGTCGTGACCGACGATATCTACTCACTCGATGAGATGTCACCCGGTTCGGTCGGGTTCTCCAGGTCGGGTACGCGTGGCGAAACGGATGCATTTGCGCAGTGGGCGGGTTCCCGGACGTTGCAGAGCACCGTTTACACGACACGCACGTTCGATTACAAGGCGCCTTCGTCCGTCGTCAATCCCAAAGGCACGACTTTGCCGACAATGTCTGGTCAGGGGAATTTGCCGGAGCAGGCTGAAGTCTACGAATACACCGGCGCCTATACGTATCTGGACCGGAGCCGCGGCGAACACCTGTCAAAGATTCACCTGGAGGAATGGGAGTCGCGAGCGAAGCGATTCTTCGGCGTGGGTGGTGTCCGCGCAATTGACGCCGGTTGTCGCTTCACTTTGACGGGACATCCGGAACATGATCGCGACTCGGCCAGCCAGCGCGAATTCGTCGCGATCAAGGTGCAGCGGCACATCGAGAACAACCTGCCGCTGCCCATCCAGGAAGCGAGCTTCCCGCATAGCTTGCAGAGCCAGCTTGCGCACGCGAAATCGGCACATACGGGAGAGGCCGTTGTGCACGGAGATGGATCGGCGGGATTTTACCTGGTCGAGGTGGAAGCGCAGCGGGTGACCGTCCCGTATCGGAGCCCGTTCGAGCACAAGAAGCCGGTGATGGAGCTGGAGACGGCCATCGTAGTGGGTCCCCGTGGAGAAGAGGTGTACACGGACGAACTGAACCGGGTCAAGGTCATGTTCGTGTGGGATCGCCAAAACCCGGCCGATGCGAGTGCTTCATGCTGGGTGAGAGTTGCGCAATCGGATACCGGTGGCGGGTACGGGAGCGTTCACGTTCCGAGGGTCGGTGAGGAAGTATTGGTCGGATACGTAGGCGGGGATTGTGACAGGCCGATCGTTCTCCATCGAGTCTACAACGGGAGCGTCCGGCCCCAGTGGCACAGCCACGGCGTCTTGTCCGGCTATCGGTCGAAAGAATATGGCGGCAGTGGTTACAACCATCTCGTGATGGATGACTCTACTGGCCAGAACCGGGCGCAGCTGTACTCGACGAGTGGCGATTCGCATCTGCATCTCGGGCACCTTGTCGAGCATGCCGACAACACGCGGGGAAGCTATCTCGGAACGGGCTTCGATCTGAAGTCGACAGCATACGGCGCGATCCGTGCAGGTCAAGGATTGTACATATCGACGCATCAGGCGACCGCGGGACAACCGCTGGATGCAGGCGAGGCGACGGAGCAACTCGTCAATGCATACGGGGTGCTCGACGCGCAGTCGCAGGCGAGTGTGGCGAGCCAGGCGGAAAGCCTGCAGCCGGGCAGCGATGCGCTGGCCGGATTCCGTGATGCGACGCGGCACAGTGTCACTGCCGCGTCGCATGGCGGGCGGACTGCTGGCGGTGGCACGGGCAGCGCGAACAGCTTTGCGAAGCCGGTGATGCTGATGGCAAGTCCGGACGGTATCGCGCTGTCGACGCAGCAGTCGACGCAGATCACGGCAGATGAGCACGTCAATCTCGTCAGCGGGCAAAACATGCACGTTGCGACAGGCAAGTCTCTTGTCGCGAGCGTTGCGGAGAAACTCAGCCTGTTCGTTCAGAAAGCGGGGATGAAACTGTTCGCGGCCAAAGGCAAGGTCGAGATCCAGGCACAGGGTGATGCGATGGCGTTGGCGGCATTGAAAGACATTTCGATCTCGACCAAGGACGGCCGGATCGTTCTGACCGCTCCGAAAGAAATCTGGATCGGCGCGGGCAACTCTTACATCAAGATCTCGACGAACGGGATCGAGAACGGTACGCCGGGGCAGATCCTCGAGCGGTGCGCATCGTGGGAAAAGCAAGGCGGCACGAGCGTCTCGCCCCCGCAGCAGGCGTTTTTCGAAAGCCAGCAACCGTTGCAGTACAGCCAGCAACTGGTGCTCGACGAAGTCCTGCACAAACCGGATGGCGTTGTGCAGGCGGTCGGTTATCGATTGGTTGGTGACGCGGGGGTCATTCTCGGCAGCGGCATGCTCGATGGCAGTGGACAGACCTTGCGCGCCTTTACCGATACGCCGCAGCAGATCCACGCGATCTTCGATCTGAACCATGGCAAATGGAAGACGATGATGTATCAGGAGCCGTTCTACATGAGCGCCAACGAGGTCGATCACCCCGATGCGGGCGTGTTTGACTACGCGGATCATGCGATGACGGACGATGCCGGCGACACGACGGGCGAAGACGATTCGACTGACGCGGACGATTCGACGGATACGGAACACACGGCGGCCTGACCCCCATCCGGAAGTGGACGGGTGGGCATTTGAGGTCGCGAAAGGCAGTCAGAGAGATAAGGCAAAAGCAGATGAAAGCACGAGTGCAGGTCAAGTACTGGATACGCGCTGTATTGGGTGCGATGCTGGTCCACGCCACGGTTGCATCGGCGCAGACGACGGAGCTTCCGCTCGGTACGCCGGCAGGATTCAGTGCCGACGCCATCAATCCTCTCGGCAATGACCGTTACTGCATCAGCGGACATATCTATGACGACAGCGCGCCGAGCCGATCCGCAATGGTCGTGCTGGTCGATGCGGGTAGCCGCCGGGTGGAGTGGCGTACCGCCATTCCATATGGCTCGGGTCATGTCAGCAATTCGGCGGTGGCCTGTGGTAGCGACGGCCACTCGATTTATGCGGTGACCGAGGAACACACGCAGGGCAGCGAGTCGCTCAATCAAACGAGCGTCGTCGTGAACCGCCTCTCCGTTGCGGGCAAGCTCGAAAAGCGGCAGCCGATTCATGCAGGCTTTGACGAGTGGTTCTACATGCTCGACGTGGGTCCTGCCGGCGTCAATGTCGCAGGGGGCACGAGCGCGACATTGCAGCGTGGCGGGCCATTCGGCACATTCGTCGCGCACTTCGATGCCGATCTCGGGCAGCCCACGCTGACGCAGCTTTCGAGTGGAGCATTCTGGACCGACGCGTCCGCCCGGCTGGATGGCCGGCGCCTTCTGGTGGCAGGCAAGTTCCTGCCGAACGCCGGAGCAGGGCACGACGGATACGCGGTGTCGCAGATCGATCTCGACAGCAAGCGATATGTCCGTTCCGCGTATCCGTTGCCCGGCAACGTGACGGCGGCGAGTGCGTTCGTGTCTTCCGACGGGCTTGTGCATGACGTCGGCGTCACGCCTGCTGGTGTGTTGACGGTCGTGACGGTCGATCCTGCGGGAAAGACAACGTCCACCTTCTCGACGGGAAATGGCACGCTCTGCAGCATCGATGCGGTCGCTAGCGGCAATCGTACCGTGAGCGTCATCGGTGACGCATGCAAGGGCAATCGCGCCGTGTTGCTGTCCATCGATCCGACCTCGCATGCCGTGAGTACGCTCCATACGTTCGGCAGCGAGATGGATGCGATCGGGTTCGACGGCAGTAATTGGGTCGGCGTGACGAAAACCAAAGGGCATGGCGCTGTATTTCAGCGGGGAGCGAGTTAAGTCATGGCGGGCGACAAGAAATATACGTACGACGACGAACTGGAATTCATCAAGAACCTGTATTGTCCGGCTCGACAGGTCGCCGACGAGACGGGCTGCTCGTGGAAACTGATTCTTGCGCAGGCTGCGCAGGAAACGGGCTGGGGAGAGCGCGTTCTGCAGGGAACGAACAACTTCTTCAACATCAAGGCTGATGCGTCGTGGCACGGTGAGTCGCGTACCTTTACCGTCCCGGAAGAGAGGGAAGATGGAAGCAAGTATTTGGTGACGGCTGCGTTTCGCGTGTATCCGTCCATGCTGGAGAGCTTGCGAGATCGTCAGAAATTTCTTGCATCGAATCCTCGCTATGCGGCGGCGGGTCTTTATAGCGAAGGGGTAAAGGGGAATCTCGAAGCGGAAGCACGGGCGCTGCAGTCGGCTGGTTACGCCACGGACAAGAAATACGCGAAGAACATTATCGAAGTGGCCGGTGGCCCGTCGATGAAGCGGGCTATCGAACGCGCACAGAAGGCTGGCTGCAAAGGCTGTCTGCCGACGGTGAACGTCTACGTGCTCGACCAGGCCAAGGCGCATCTGGTCAACACCAAAATGAAGGCAACCCAGGGCGGCAAAACGATCGACCTGGTCACGGACAAGAACGGGCAAGTGCAGGTACAGGCCGCGCTGTCGGGTGGGCCGGTTTCCTTGCAGGCCTGGTCGGAACACGATCACAAGTGGGTGCAGATCGAGCAGACCGTGACACCGACGACGCCCGCTACGGCCATTACGGTCGTTGCGCCGACAATCGTCGTGCCGTCGGCGACCGAATTGCACAAGCCGCCGCCTGCGCCTGCGCAGCCTCAGCCTGCAGCGAGTCATCCCGCGGCGCCTACCCCGACTCCCGCTCCCGCTCCCGCTCCCGCTGCTGCCGCCTCGCACGCCAGCGCAGCCAGCGTCGCTCCGCATGGCGGTACGGAGACCTATATCGTTCAGAAAGGCGATACGCTCAGCAAGATCGCGAAAAAATACTCGACGAGCTATCGCGTGCTGGCGCGTCTGAACGGCATTGCATCGCCGTACTTTCTGTATCCGCATCAGGTATTGACCGTACCGAAGGCACATGCGCACCCGTCTTCGTCACCGGGCGCGGCAACGGCCGCCGCACCGGTGGCGGCAGGCTCATCATCTGCGGCGGCCCCTGTGGGCGCCGGATCGGCCGTCGCAGCGGCGGCTCCCGCGACGACCGCGGCATCTGCATCGACCGCTGCCTCGGCCCACGCAGCGGAGACTCACGGGAAAGCCGTTCATACGGCTCCTGCCGCACCTGCAACGAGCGCGCCTGCGCACCCAAGCACGCATCCGGCAAGCGGGTCTGCCGGGTCATCACCCGCGCCAAAGCCGGCGCCGGAAGTGCATGCTGTCCGTTCCCGGGACGAGAGCGATCACCCGAAAACCGAGGCACTGAGTGCCAGTCATGCACCGTGGATGACGTATGCAGAGGAGGAGCGTCGCGTCGGCATCAAGCGCAAGGGAGGAGACGTTTCCACCGAGCACATCAAGGAGTATTTCGGTGCGACGTCGCAAGCCAAGGCTGATCCGAATTCCGCCGCATACTGTGCGGCATTCGTGAACTGGTGTCTGCAGCGCGCGGGCTATGAGGGGACGAAGGGAAAGACCAATGCGATGGCAAGCAGTTTCCTGAAGTGGGGGAAGCCGACCAAGGGGAACAAGCCGGTGTACGGCGCCATCGCCGTCGTGCGCTTCGGCAAGAGCGCGTACCACGTTACCTTTGTCAACGGTGCTCATCGCTTCGATGCTCATCAACATCTGCAATCGTTGGCAACGTTGGGTGGGAACCAGGGCAAGGCGCATGAGGTGAACAAAAGCCATCTGCCGCCGTCTTTGGTGGTAGCGTATCGTCTCCCGAACGGCTATGACGCAACGGATGATGACTATCAACTGGCGCTTGTGCCGGATGACGGCAGCACATCGATGACGGCAGCATCGACTCGATAGATGTACTTTTGCCCGACGCCGGGTGTTGCGATGTCCCGCGAGACGTTCGCACTGCCGCTCGATGACGGGGCGATCCCGGTTACTTATTTTTCTCGAATCTTGATGATAAAGCTATCAAAGCTCACTGCATGCGCATTGATCCTCGTCGCGACCGTCGCCAACGTGACGTATGCCCGCGATCTGGACAAGAGCGACCCTGACCGCGCCCATATACTGGCCGCCGTTCACCGGCTGAACGACAGCGAACCGGACCTGAAGGATTACCACTATTTCGTGGTCGATCTGATCAAGGATCGTGATGCCGCCTTCGCATGTGTTGCATTGACGGATAAGGACGGCAGCCTGGAGATGACGGATGACCAGGCCGAGATCATGAAGTTCGCGCTTGAAAAGCGCAACGCGCAATGGGTAGCAACCGATCTCGGCGGCGTGGGATTTGCAGTCGGTGCGAAGCCGGTGCAATCGGACTGCAAGGTGGAAGGCCGTATCGTCAACACGCGCGATGATGTCAATGTCGCGTTGAAGGCAACGGGACACAAGTCGTTATCCCCTCGTTGACCGCGGAGATTGTTGGCGAGACCGACAGGAAGGTGGCGACCTGCCGGATCTGAGCGCTGTCGCGACGGCTATCGTTAGGTATTCGCGGAAACCTCCGCCGCAGAAGTCACCGCCGTTCCCGCCGACTCATCGGCCAGCGCCCAGCGCTTCACGAGCCCCGCGATCACGAGCACGGCTACGGCGCCGGTCAGCGGCGCGACGGCCATGATCGGGAGAATCTGGCCGAGCCCCAGCCCCGCGCTCAGGAGCGCCGCGCCGGCAAATGCGCTGCCGATCGCGCCCAGCCGTCCGAACGCGTGCATCCAGCTCAATCCGGTCGAACGCGCGACGGTCGGGTAGAAGCGCGCGGTCAGCGCGTTCATGCCGGTATTGGTGCCGGGAATGAACCATCCCCACGCAAAGGCGAGCACCTGCAGGACCCAGAACGTCGACTGCATTCCGTGTACGGCCCAGAGCGACAGTGCCGCCAGGCAAAAACTCACGGCGATCACCCGGTAGCGGTCGAAGCGATCCATCAGCCAGCCGATCGCGACCGAGCCCAGCGTGCCGCCCCAGTTCAGGAAGCCGACCATGATCGCGCCTTGTGCACTGGTATAACCGGCGTCTTTCGCCATCGTCGGCAGCCAGTTGTACAGCAGGTAAAGGACGAACAGCCCGACGAAATAACACAGCCAGATCAGGACCGTGCCCGCGAGATAGCGCGTCGACAGGATCGTGCCGATCGCGCCGCCTTTCACCTTCGGCTGCGCGGGCAGGAAGAATGTCGTATCAGCCGCCACGCGCGTGCGGCCGATCGCGGCAAGGATCTTCGCAATCAGTTCGGGACGCTTGTTCTGAACCGTCAGGAATGCGACCGATTCGGGCAGCCAGCGCATCAGGATCGGGACGCAGACCACCGCAAGCACACCACCCACCGTCAGCATCGCGCGCCACCCGTAGCTCGGGATGATCCATGCCGCGATGAACCCGCACAGCGCGGCGCCGACCGTGAACCCGCTGTACACGAGCGTCACGAGGAACGAGCGCCGGCGTTCCGGCACGTACTCGGACCACAGCGTCACGACGTTCGGCATCACGGCGCCGAGGCCGAGCCCGGTGACGAAGCGGATCGGCAGCATCGTCGCGAGCGACGTCGCGTGCGCAGTGGCCAGCGTCCCGATACCGATGATCAGCACGCTCGCGACCAGCACGCGCTTGCGGCCGAACCGGTCGGCGATCGGCCCGCCCGACAGCGCGCCGGCTGCCAGCCCGAACAGCGCGGCGCTGAGTACCGGCGCCAGCGCGCTTTTGGTGACGCCCCATTCCTTGATGAGCTCCGGCACGACGAAACCGATGATGACGGTATCCCAGCCGTCCAGCGAGATCACGACGAACGTGAGCAACCCCACCAGCCACTGAAACGGGCTGACGGGGCGTTCGTCGATGAATTCCCGGACGTTGATGGCGCTTCCTGATGCCGGCATGGCTGTCTCCTGCGATGGGGCCCCGGGCCCTTGCTTGGGCGTCGGGCGGTACCCGACGCGATGCCCCGCAGTGTTCGTGTGCCGAAATTCCGCGTCCAACAAGAAATTCCGTTTGCCGCGACAACGAAACCTTATCGGTCGGCCGTGTGCTCCGGGTACCCCGGTATCCCTTGCCCCAGCTTTTCCAGCAGGAATTCGGCGACGAGCGTGACCGCGGGCGGCAGCGGCGGGCGGCTCGTATAGACGAGCTGCAGCCCGAGGCCCGTGCTCGAGCGTCGATAGGACGGCAGCACGCGCACCAGCTTGCCTTGCTCGATCGCAGGCTCGACGAGCAACTGCGGCACCAGCGCGATGCCCAGCCCGGCGATGCAGGCTTGCACGACCACGCGCATGTCGTTGACCGAGAAACGGCCGGCGATCGAGATTTCCTGCGTGCCGCGCGGCCCCTGCAGGCGCCACATGCTGCGCCCCTGGCGGCTCGACACGGTGAGGCAATCGTGGTCGGCCAGGTCGCGCGGCGTGCGTGGCGCGCCGCGTCGTTCGAGATAGGCGGGGCTGGCGGCGAGGATCATCGTGCCCGGCGCGATCCGGCGCACGCGGAAGCTGCCGCCCGTCTCGATGCCGATGCGCAGCGCGAGGTCGATGCGCTCGGCGATCAGGTCGGACGGCGTGTCGTCGAGCAGGAAGTCGATGCTGATCTGCGGATAGCGCGCATAGAACTCGGCGAGCCATTCCAGCTTGAAGAATTCGAACAGGCCGGCCATTGCCGCCACGCGCACGGTGCCGGACGGTTCCTGCCCGTCCGCATGCTGCCGCTCGATCTCGAAGATCCGGTCGAGCGCCGGCGCATAGCGCTCGAACAGCGCCTGGCCTTCGGTGCTCGGCGCGAGCTTGCGGGTGGAGCGGTGCAGCAGGCGCGTGCCGATCTGCCCCTCGAGCTGGTCGATGCGCCGGCTCAGCGTGTTGGCCGGCATGCGAAGGCGCCGCGCGGCCTCCGAGAAGCTGCCGGCCCGGACGACCTGGACGAACAGCGCGAGATCATTCAGATCGAGCATCGGATTCCTCCAAAAATGGATTAATCAAATCCTATTTATCCGTCTAGTGTAAAGCGGCTTCAGTCTCCATACTGGTTTCACGCTACAGACGAACCCCTGATGTCCCACGGAGATTGAATTGAACAAGCCCCTGACGTTCGCGGCTGGCCTGCTCGCCGCCTCGCTGTCGTTTTCCGCATTCGCCGCCGCGTCGACGTACCAGTTCGATCCGGACCATACGTACCCGAGCTTCGAGGCCGATCATATCGGCGGCCTGTCGGTCTGGCGCGGCAAGTTCGACAAATCGGGCGGCACGGTGACGCTCGACCGCGCGGCCAAGACCGGCACCGTCGACGTGACCACCGCGATTGCATCGGTGCATACCGGCAGCGCGAAGCTCGACCAGGACCTGCAGTCGAACCAGTTCTTCGACGCATCGAAGTTCCCGCAAGCGACTTACAAGGGTGCGATCACGTTCGACGGCGACAGGCCGGCGACGGTCGTCGGCAATCTCACGATGCACGGCGTGACGCGTCCGCTCACGCTGAAGATCGATTCGTTCAAGTGCATGCCGCATCCGATGCTCAAGCGCGAAGTGTGCGGCGTCGACGCGGTGGGCGAGTTCGACCGCAGCGACTTCGGCGTCGATTTCGGCAAGGCGTACGGCTTCAGCATGAAGACCCGCCTGCTCATCACGGCCGAAGCCATCAAGCAGTAATCCCGTCATCCCGTTCGGAGAACCCTCATGAAACTGCTGCACATCGATTCCAGCATCCTCGGTCAAGGCTCGGTCAGCCGCGAACTGTCGGCGGAGGTCGTCGCGACCTTCCGCGCCCGCGATCCCGGCCTCACGGTCACGCGCCTCGATCTCGCCGCGACGCCAATCGGTCATCTGACCGGCCTGCACCTGGCCGCCGCACAAGGCGCGCCCGTCGACGACGCGCTGAAGGCGGACGTCGAGATCGGCCAGCGCGCGCTCGACGAATTCCTCGCGGCCGACATCGTGGTCATCGGCGCACCGATGTACAACTTCGGCATCGCGTCGCAACTGAAGGCGTGGATCGACCGCATCTCGGTGGCCGGCAAGACGTTCCGCTATACCGAGAACGGGCCGGAGGGCCTGTCCGGCGGCAAGAAGCTGGTCGTCGCGTCGTCGCGCGGCGGCGTGTACAGCGCTGGCTCGCCGGTGGCCTCGTTCGATCATCAGGAAACCTATCTGAAAGACGCGTTCGGCTTCCTCGGCATCACGGACATCACGTTCATTCGCGCGGAAGGCGTCGCGATGGGGCCGGACAAGCGCAGCGGCGCGATCGCGTCGGCGAAGGAAGCGGCGGCGGCACTCGCGGCCTGACGCAACGGGCCGGATGCCGGCCACAGGAGAACCATCATGTTGAATGCCCTCGAACCCGCCCCGCGGACCGCTGTCGCCGGCCGTCACGTCGTGTTTCGCACGCGTGGCCACGCACACGGGCCGGTCGTGCGGATGGTGAGCCCGTCCGACGTCGGCGAGATGATCAAGCCGTTCGTGTTTCTCGACCTGATCGACACGCAGGCGCCGATCGGGCAGACGGCTTTCGGCTGGCATCCGCATTCGGGCATCGCGACGCTGACGCTCGCGATCGACGGACGCGGCACCTATGCCGAATCCACCGGCCACGAAGGCACGATGGCGCCCGGCGACATCGAATGGATGAGCGCGGGGCGCGGCGTCTGGCATACGGGTTCCGTCGTGCCGCCGGTCAAGGCGTTCCAGCTGTGGGTCGCGCTGCCGCCGGGGCGCGAGCTGGCGCCGGCGTTCAGCCAGCACCTGTCGATCGACGACATCCCGACCGACGGCCCGGCGCGCGTGCTGCTCGGCCGCAGCGGCGACGCGGTCAGCCCGATCGATGCGCCGCCGGGCATCAACTACCTGGTCGTGCAGCTGAAGGCCGGCGAACGCTGGGTGTCGCGGCCGCCGCAGGGCTACCGGGTCGGCTGGACCGCCGTGATGGACGGCAGCCTGCGCATGCCGGAGCCGGTCGGCCAGGGCGAACTGGCCGTCTTCGATGCGTCCGACGCGCCGCTCGAATTCGAAGCGGTGACCGATGCGCGCTTCGTCGTCGGGACGGCCATCCCGCATCCGCACGATCTGCATCTCGGCAACTACTCGGTGCATACGAGCGCCGCCGCGCTGGTGGAAGGCGAGCGCGAGATCGTGCGCATCGGCCACGCACTGCGCGCGAAGGGCGCGATGCGCTGAGCGGCGCGCCGGCCGCCGGCCGAGCGCGCTCCGCTGGATCTGGCGGGCGCGGTGACCGTTACCGCGTCGCTGATGCTGGCCGTTTACGCGATCGTGCACGGCAATGCAGCAGGCTGGACATCGGCGCAGACGCTCGTCCAGCTCGGTGTCGCGTTCGTGCTCGCGTTCGCGTTCGTCGTTGTCGTCGTCGAGTCGCGCGTGCCGCAACCGCTGATGCCGCTGCGCCTGTTCGCGCGGTCGTTCATTTCCGCGCTGCACCTGCAGCGTGTGCTGCACTACGGCGCGATGCAGGTCGGGCTCGCGTTCCTGCCGGCCAGCGTCGTGATGGCGGGGTTTTCGCGGGGCTTGTCGTCGAAGCGGGTGATGCGGTTCGGGATTCGCGCGACGCTGTCGTCCGGCCTGCTGGTCGCGATCTGAAACGGGTCTGCAGCTTTCTCTTCCATTACGGCATCGCGGTCTGGCCGGCGCATTCACGAATGCGCCGGCCATTACGCATTCGTCACCGCCAGGCCGCGCCTGGCAGCCGCGCCGGCTACCCGGCACGTTTAGGTGTTTATACGTATGCCGATTCCGGTATCTCCCCAATCCAATATTTCATTGGAAGGTTATCGGACTTGTTTCTAGACTGATGCGGGGCATGCAGACCGGGCCGGCCGCACGCGCCGGCTGGCCGCAGCCCCTCCCCGCATCCGCGCCACGCAGAACGAGAACAGCGCAGCGGCATACAACGACATCATCGGAGACGGATCATGACATTCATCAGGAAGCTGACGGCCGGCGCGCTCGTCGCCGCGGCGACGGTGTTCGCGCCCGGCGCGTTCGCGCAGCAGAAGCCGATCACGCTCGGGTTTTCGCAGGTGGGCGCGGAAAGCGCGTGGCGCACCGCGAACACCGTGTCGGTGAAGGGCGCGGCGAAGGACGCCGGCATCAACCTGAAATTCTCGGACGCGCAGCAGAAGCAGGAGAACCAGATCCGCGCGATCCGCTCGTTCATCGCGCAGAAGGTCGACGTGATCGCGTTCTCGCCGGTCGTCGAATCGGGCTGGGAACCGGTGCTGACCGAAGCGAAGGCCGCGCACATCCCGGTGATCCTGACCGATCGTGCGGTCGACGTGAAGGATCCGTCGCTGTACGTGACGATGATCGGCTCGGACTTCCTCGAGGAAGGGCGGCGCGCGGGCCACTGGATGGAAGAGCACTACAAGAACGACGCGGGCCCGATCAACATCGTCGAGCTGCAGGGCACGGTCGGCTCGGCGCCGGCCAACGATCGCCGCGCGGGGCTGCTCGAAGTGATCAAAAGCAATCCGAAATTCAAGGTGATCGCGTCGCAAAGCGGCGACTTCACGCTCGCCGGCGGCAAGCAGGTGATGGAAGCGTTCGCGAAGACCTACGGCAAGCAGATCAACGTCGTGTACGCGCACAACGACGACATGGCGCTCGGCGCGATCCAGGCGATGGAGGAAGCGGGGATCAAGCCCGGCAAGGACGTGAGCGTCGTGTCGTTCGACGCGACGAAGGGCGGCTTCCAGGCAATGATCGCCGGCAAGATCAACGTCGACGTCGAATGCAGCCCGCTGCTCGGCCCGCAACTGATGAGCGCGGTGAAGGACGTCGTCGCCGGCAAGCAACTGCCCAAGCGGATCGTGACGAACGAGACGGTGTTCCCGATGAGCGTCGCGGCGCAGGTGCTGCCGAACCGCAAGTACTGATGTCCCGCACGGGCGGCGGTGTGGCCGCCGCCCGCATCGCAACCGTTTCGACGGAGGGGTCATGACGCATACGCCGGTGGTCGAGATGACCGGCATCGACAAGGCATTCCCGGGCGTCAGCGCGCTGCGGCGCGTGGACTTCCGGCTGTATCCGGGCGAGATCCATGCGCTGATGGGCCAGAACGGCGCGGGCAAGTCGACGCTGATCAACGTGCTCACCGGCGTGCATGCGCACGACGCGGGCGAGATTCGCGTCGGCGGCCGGCCCGTGCGGTTTGCCGCGCCGCGCGAAGCCGAGGCGGCCGGGATCCAGACGCTCTACCAGGAAGTGAATCTGTGCACGAACCTGTCGGTCGCCGAGAACATCTTTGCGGGCCGGCAGCCGATGCGGCGCGGCGCGATCGACTGGAGCGCGATCCATGCGCGCTCGCGCGCGGCACTGGCCGAACTCGACCTGTCGCTCGACGTCACGCGCTCGCTCGACGCGTATCCGATCGCCGTGCAGCAGATGGTGGCGATCGCGCGCGCCGTTTCCGTCGACGCGCGCGTGCTGATCCTCGACGAGCCGACCTCGAGTCTCGACGACGGCGAGGTCGCGCGGCTGTTCGACGTGCTGCGCCGGCTGAAGGCGTCGGGCATCGCGATCCTGTTCGTCACGCACTTCCTGGAACAGACCTATGCGGTGTCCGACCGGATCACCGTGATGCGTAACGGCGAACGTGAAGGCGAGTACCTGGCGCGCGACCTGCCGGTCGATGCGCTGGTCGCGAAGATGACCGGCCGCGAGCGGATGTCGGACACACTGCAGGCGGGTGCCGCGGCCGTCGGGCGCACCGCCGGCGACGCCGCGCCGTTCCTGTCGATGCGGCAGGTCGGCCGGCGCGGGATGATGAGCGCGCTCGACCTCGACGTGCGTCCTGGCGAGATCGTCGGGCTGGCCGGGCTGCTCGGCTCGGGGCGCACCGAAACCGCGCAGCTCGCGTTCGCCGCGGAACGCCCGGACACCGGCGCGATCGAGATCGACGGCGCGCGCACGCGGCTCGCGTCGCCGCACGACGCGGTGCGGCACGGCATCGCGTACTGCCCGGAGGACCGCAAGAAGGAAGGCATCGTCGCCGCGCTGTCGATCCGCGAGAACATCGTGCTCGCGCTGCAGGCGCGGCGCGGCTGGTGGCGGCTGATCGGGCGCGCGCGCCAGCGCGAGATCGCCGATACGTACATCGCCAGGCTCGGCATCAAGGCGCGCGACGCGGAGCAGCCGATCGGGCTGCTGTCGGGCGGCAATCAGCAGAAGGTGCTGCTCGCGCGCTGGCTTGCGACGGACCCGAAGCTGCTGATTCTCGACGAACCGACACGCGGGATCGACGTCGCCGCGAAGTTCGACATCATGGAGCGCGTACTCGCGCTGTGCAAGACCGGGCTTGCGATCCTGTTCATCTCGTCGGAGATCGGCGAGGTCGTGCGCGTGAGCCACCGGATCGCGGTGCTGCGCGACCGGCGCAAGGTCGCCGAGCTGACCGGCGCCGATGCATCCGAGGAACAGGTGTACCGGCTGATCGCGGGAGGCCAGTCATGACGCGGTTGCGCACGCTGTTCCGTCATTCGCTGGTGTGGCCGGTGCTGACGCTCGCGCTGCTGTTCGCGCTCGATGTCGCGCATCGTCCCGGGTTCCTGTCGATCGCGCTGCTCGACGGCCACCTGTTCGGCGCGCCGATCGACATCCTGAATCGTGCGGCGCCGCTCGTGATCGTGTCGCTCGGGATGACGCTCGTGATCGCGACGCGCGGGATCGACATCTCGGTCGGCGCGATCGTCGCGATTGCCGGTGCGGCCGCGGCGATCGTGCTCGATGCGGACCCGTCGCGCGTCGGCGCGGCGCTGGCCGCCGCGCTCGGCGTCGGGCTGCTCGCGGGCGCATGGAATGGGCTGCTCGTTGCGTTCGTCGGGATGCAGCCGATCATCGCGACGCTGATCCTGATGGTGGCCGGCCGCGGCGTCGCGCAACTGCTGACGGGCGGTCAGATCATCCCGATCGGCGCACCCGGCTACCTCGCGCTCGGCGGCGGTTATCTCGCGACCGTGCCGTGCGCGGTGTGGATCGCGATCGCGACGATTGCCGCGACCGCGCTGCTCGTGAACCGCACGGCGCTCGGTCTGTTCATCCGCGCGATCGGCGTGAACCCGGTCGCGACGCGGCTCGTCGGGCTGCGCTCGGGCGCGGTGGTGTTCGGCGTGTATCTGTGTTCGGGCGTGATGGCGGCGCTTGCCGGCGTCCTCTTGAGTTCGAACGTGCGCAGCGCCGACGGCAACAACGCGGGGCTGCTGCTCGAACTCGACGCGATCCTCGCGGTGACACTCGGCGGCACGTCGCTGCTCGGCGGCCGCTTCAGCCTCGCCGGTTCCGTGCTCGGCGCGCTGATCATCCAGACGCTCACCTATACGACCTATTCGATCGGTGTGCCGCCGGAGGCGACGCTCGTCGTCAAGGCGATCGTCGTGATCGTCGTGACGCTGATCCAGTCGGAGGCGGCGCGCGCGCTCGTCGTCCGGCACGCGTCACGGCTGCTGCCTTCCGCGCGTTCGCGCGCCACCACCGGAGCGACGCCCCGATGACCCGATTCCTTGGCCGGCTCGCCGACCCGCGCACGCTGCCGATCGTCGTGACGATCCTGCTGTTCGTCGCGCTGTTCGGTTTCGGGTCCGTGATGTACACGGGCTTTTTCTCGATGCAGGTGCTGACCGGGCTGCTCGTCGACAACGCGTTCCTGCTGATCGTCGCGATCGGGATGACGTTCGTGATCGTGTCGGGCGGGATCGACCTGTCGGTCGGCTCGGTGGTTGCGCTGACAACCATATTTTGTGCGGTCGGCGCCGAGCGGCTGCACTGGCCGGTGTGGATCATCGTGCCGCTCGTGCTTGCATTCGGCGCGTTGTACGGCGCAGCGATGGGCGCGCTGATCCATTATTTCCGGTTGCAGCCGTTCATCGTCACGCTCGCCGGGATGTTTCTCGCGCGCGGCGCGTGTTTCCTGATCACGACGCAGTCGATCACGATCAACGAGCCGACGTTTCATGCGATCGCGGGCATCAGCGTGCCGCTCGGCGGCGGCACGCTGAGTGCGGGCGCGCTGATCGCGCTCGCGACGCTGGCCGCCGCGATCTACGTCGCGCACTTCACGCGCTTCGGCCGCAACGTGTATGCGATCGGCGGCAACGAGCGCTCGGCGCTGCTGATGGGCTTGCCGGTCGCGCGCACGAAGATCGGTGTCTATGCGCTCAGCGGCTTCTGTTCGGCGCTCGGCGGCGTGGTGTTCACGCTGTACGTGCTGTCGGGCTACGGGCTTCAGGCGCAGGGGATGGAACTCGACGCGATCGCCGCGACCGTGATCGGCGGCACGCTGCTCACCGGCGGCGTGGGCTATGTGATCGGTTCGGTATTCGGCGTCGGCATCCTCGGCACGATCCAGGTGCTGATCACGTTCGACGGTACGTTGAGCTCGTGGTGGACGCGGATCGTGATCGGCGCGCTGCTGTGCGTGTTTTGCGTGCTGCAGCGGGTGATCGAGCGGCATGCCGCGCGGCGGCGCACCGGCGGCACGGGGCTGGGGGAGCGGCCGCGACCAGCCGACGCTGCATCGGCACGGCCGGCAGGGACGGGCGACGACGCGGCGCTCGTATCGACGATGCGGCGCGTGTAGCGGATTGCGCGACGCGTGCGGCGCAGTGGATCAACAGGGCAGCGGCCGCGCGGTGTGGCCGCGCCGCGCCGCACCGCCGGTGCGTGTCCCGGGCGGCGCGCACCGCGTCATGCGCGAACACCCACGCGGTACTGCGTGGTCTGCCGATAGACGGCGCCCGGATGAACGATGACGTCGTCGCGCAGTTCGGCCATGTTGACCTGATCCGGAAAGCCGCCGGCTTCGACGCACAGCGCGGCGTGTCGCGCGCAGCGCGTGCCGCCGCTCACACGCACGCCGTCGAGGTAGTTGCCCGTATAGAGTTGCAGGCCGCGCTGATCCGTCGACACGACCAGCTCGCGGCCGCTTTCCGGATCGTAGATGCTTGCGACGGGCCTGAGCGCGTGCGCGCCGTCGCGCAGCACGAAGCAGTGATCGAAGCCGCGCGCCCTTGCGAGTTGCGCATGCGGCCAGTCGAGGCGCGCGCCGAGCGGCGCGCTCTGCCGGAAGTCGAACGCCGTGCCGGTCACGTCGGCGGTGCCGGTCGGGATCAGTGCGTCGTCGACTTCGAGGAACGCGTCGGCGTCGATGCTCAGCACGTGGCCGTGCACGTCGCCGCCCGCGCGGCCGCTGAGGTTGAAATAGCTGTGATTCGTCAGGTTGAGCGGTGTGGGCGCGTCGGTGACGCCGGTGTAGTCGATCGTCAGCGTGCCGTCGTCGTCGAGCGCATAGCGAACCTGCACACTTACGTTGCCCGGAAAACCCGCGTCGCCTTCCGGCGAGTCGAGCCGCAGCGTCAGCCCGCCGCAATCGTCGACGACGGCCCAGCGCTGGCGATGAAAGCCGTTTGCGCCGCCGTGTAGCAGATTGCCGCGCTCGTTGCGATCGAGCCGGTAGTCGACGCCGTCGAGCGTGAAGCGCGCGCCGGCGATCCGGTTCGCCCACCGGCCGATCGTCGCGCCGAGGTAGACGCCCGATTCGACGTATTCGGCGGGCGTGTCGTGCGCGAGCACGATATCGGCGAAGCGTCCGGTGCGGTCAGGCGCGAGCCACGACACGACGGTCGCGCCGAGATCGCTGACGACGACGCGCATCCCGTGCGCGTTGCGCAGCGTATAGCGCCGCACCGCGTCGCCGTCGGGCAGCGTGCCCCACGGTTCGGAAGGCACGCGTGCGATGCCGGGCGTCAGGCGGGGAGAGTCGGTATCGATGTGCATGGGTGGATTCGATGAGAAAGGCGGGCTTCAGGGCGCGGCGACCGCGCGTTCCTGGTATTCGCGCGGCGTACAGCCCAGCTCGCGCCGGAATACCGCGTACATGTACTGAATCGACGTGAACCCGCAACGGATCGCGACTTCGGCGCTCGATGCCTGCCGGCCGGCGAGCAGCGCCTGCGCCGCTTCGAGCTTGTGGCGCAGGATCTCCTGGTGCACGGTGCGCTGCAGTTCGCGCCGGAAGTGTTCCTCGAGCAGCGATCGCGATACGCCGACATAGTCGGCGACCTGCTCGGTCTTGATGCCCTGGCACGCGTACTGGCGAATGAAATGGCGTGCGCGCATCACGTACGGGCTCGTGAGCGGCTGGTGGCGCGTCGATTCGAGCACGTTGATCCCGACCGGCGGCACGAGAATCCGCCGGTCGGGAAACCGCGCGCCGCGCAGCATCTGGTGCAGCAGGTGCGCGGCGGTGCGGCCCATTTCCTCGGTGCCCTGGATCACGGACGACAGCGGAATGCGCGTGAGCGTGCGGGTGAGCGGGTCGTTGTCGATGCCGATGATCGCGACCTGTTCCGGCACCGCGAGGCCGGCGATCAGGCACGCCTGCAGCAGGTGCCGCGCGCGCGCGTCGGTCACTGCGATGATGCCGACGGGCTTGGGCAGCGCGTGCAGCCAGCCGATCAACTGCTCGATCGCGTGGTTCCATGCCGATGCGCTGGTCGACAGCCCGCGGTAGATCGGCGCGTCGAGCCCGTCCGCGCGCGCGAGCCGGTCGAACGCCAGCTCGCGCTGCTGCGCCCAGCGGTTCTGCTGCGCGACGGGCAGGCTGTACATCGCGAAGTGCGCGAGCCCGGCGCCGATCAGGTGCGTGTACGCGAGCGACACGAGCTTTGCGTTGTCGGTCGCGATATACGGCACGCCGTCCGGATATTGCGCCGGATCCTCGTAAGACGAGCCGAGCGCGACGACCGGCAGCGGCGAGCCGGCGAGCGCGTCGGCGACGGCCGGATCGTCGAAGTCGGCAATGATGCCGTCGCCGTCGAAATGCTCGATGCCGGCGAGCCGGCAGCGGAAGTCGTCTTCGAGGAACAGGTCCCACACCACGCGCGTCGAGCGCAGGTACTGGCCGATGCCGCTGATGATCTCGCGGTCGTAGACCTTGTTGGCGTTGAACAGCAGCGCGATGCGGTGCGGCGTCTGGCTGGAAGGGGCGCGGGTCATCTCGGTCTCGAGGCGCGCGCCGTCCGGGGCGTCGCGCCGTTGTCTCCGGGGGCGCGGCGGTGCCGCGCGGCTGTCGGGTTTGTCAGGTGTCCGGCGATTGTAGGACGGAACGCATGCCCTGCGCACCGCACTGGCAAGAAACGTTAAGCGTACTGCGCAATTTCGCAATTGCGGGCGAGGGGGCGCGCGGGCACGATCCAGCCAGACCGAATTCGGCGTCGCACGCCACCGCGATGCACGCCGCACTGCAACAAGAAACCGGACGGAGACGCCATGTCGTATTTCGAACAGATTCCCGCGATTCGCTACGAAGGTCCGCAGTCGGACAACCCGCTTGCCTACCGCTATTACGACCGCACGAAGCGGGTGCTTGGCAAGACGCTCGAGGAGCATCTGCGGATCGCGGTGTGCTACTGGCACACGTTCGTGTGGCCGGGCCACGACATCTTCGGCCAGGGGGCATTCCGGCGGCCATGGCACCAGCCGGGCGACCCGCTCGAGCGCGCGCGGCAGAAGGCCGATGCGGCGTTCGAGTTCTTCACGAAGCTCGGTACGCCGTTCTATACGTTCCACGACACCGATGTCGCGCCGGAGGGCGACAACCTGCGCGAGTATGTCGAGAACTTCGCGCGGATGACCGATTACCTGGGCGAGCGTCAGCAGGCGACGGGCGTGCGGTTGCTGTGGGGCACCGCGAACCTGTTCTCGCATCCACGCTTCGCGGCGGGCGCGGCGACCAACCCGAATCCCGACGTGTTCGCGTGGGCGGCCACCCAGGTGCGCCACGCGCTCGACGCGACGCATCGGCTCGGCGGTGAGAACTACGTGCTGTGGGGCGGCCGCGAAGGGTACGAGACGCTGCTCAATACCGACTTGAAGCGCGAACGCGACCAGTTCGCGCGCTTCCTGTCGATGGTTGTCGAGCACAAGCACCGGATCGGTTTCAACGGCGCGCTGCTGATCGAGCCGAAGCCGCAGGAACCGACCAAGCACCAGTACGACTACGATGTCGCGACCGTGCACGGCTTCCTCACCCAGTACGGACTGCAGAACGAGATCCGCGTGAACATCGAGGCGAACCACGCGACGCTCGCCGGCCATTCGTTCCATCACGAGATCGCGAACGCGTTCGCGCTCGGCGTGTTCGGCAGCGTCGATGCGAATCGCGGCGATCCGCAGAACGGCTGGGATACCGACCAGTTCCCGAACAGTGTCGAGGAGCTGACCCTCGCGTTCTACGAGATCCTGCGCCACGGTGGCTTCACCACCGGCGGCATGAACTTCGACGCGAAAGTGCGACGCCAGAGCGTCGATCCGGAAGACCTGTTCTACGGCCATGTCGGCGCGATCGACGTGCTCGCGCTGGCCGTCGAGCGCGCGGCCGTGCTGGTCGAAAGCGACCGGCTCGACGCGCTGCGCCGGCAGCGCTACGCGCAGTGGGACAGCGCATTCGGCCGCGAGATCCTGTCGGGCGGCTACACGCTGGAGTCGCTTGCCGCCGACGCACTCGCGCGCGGCGTGAACCCGCAGCATGCGAGCGGCGGGCAGGAGCGGCTCGAGAACATCGTGAACCAGGCCATCTACGGGCTGCGCTGACGCCATGTACATCGGAGTCGACCTCGGTACGTCGGGCGTGAAGGCCGTGCTGCTCGACCGCGACGGCGCGGTGCGAGCCAGCGCAAGCAGGCCGCTGGCAGTGAGCCGGCCTCGGCCGCGCTGGTCCGAACAGGCGCCGCGCGACTGGTGGGACGCCGCGTGCGGCGCGCTGGCGGCGCTCGTCGCCGATGCGCGCGCGGCCGGCATCGATCCGCGTGATATCGATGCGCTCGGCCTGACCGGGCAGATGCACGGTGCGACGCTGCTCGATGCGCGCGGCGACGTGCTGCGCCCCGCGATCCTGTGGAATGACGGCCGCGCGGATGCAGAGTGCGCGGAACTCGAGCGGCGCGCGCCCACGCTGCGCGCGGTCGCCGGCAATCTCGCGATGCCGGGTTTCACCGCGCCGAAGCTGTTGTGGGTGCGGCGGCACGAGCCGGACGTATTCGCGCGGATCGCCCACGTACTGTTGCCGAAGGATTATCTGCGCTACCGGTTGACCGGCGCGTTCGCGACCGATCCGTCGGATGCGGCCGGCACGTTGTGGCTCGATGTCGCGAAGCGCGATTACGACGACACGCTGCTTGCCGCATGCGGGCTTTCGCGTGCGCAGGTGCCGGCCGTGTTCGAGGGCAACCGCATCACCGGCACGCTGCTGCCGGCCGTCGCTCGCGCGCTCGGGTTGCGTGAAATCCCGGTCGTCGCGGGCGGGGGCGACAACGCGGCCGGCGCGGTGGGCGTGGGCATCGTGCGGCCCGGCGATGCGCTGCTTTCGCTCGGCACGTCGGGCGTTTATTTCGCGGTGTCGGATGGTTTTCGCGCGAATCCCGAATCCGGCGTCCACAGCTTCTGTCACGCGTTGCCGCGCACGTGGCACCTGATGTCGGTGATGCTGAATGCGGCCGGCTGCGTCGATTTCACCGCGCAACTGGCCGGCTACGACGGCGTTGCCGCGCTGCTCGCCGACGCGGAAGCGAACGCGCGCGCGGATCGCCCGTGGTTCCTGCCTTACCTGAGCGGCGAGCGCACGCCGCACAACGACGTGAATGCGAAGGGCGTGTTCTACGGGCTGACGCCTGACACGCGGCGCGCGGATCTCGCGAACGCGACGCTCGAAGGCGTCGGTTTCGCGCTGCTCGACGGGATCGACGCGCTGCATGCGGCCGGGCTCGCGCCCGACGGCATCACGGTGATCGGCGGCGGTTCGCGCAGCGCGTACTGGACGCAGATGCTGGCCGACCTGAGCGGCCGCGCGCTGACCTTGCGCGCGGGCGGCGAAGTCGGCCCGGCGCTCGGCGCCGCGCGGCTCGCGCATCTCGCGCTCGAACCGGATGCGCCGCTCGACGCCGTGTGCCCGCAGCCGCCCGTCGTCGCGGTACGGGAGCCCGACATGGCGCGCCACGCGTGGTATCGCGACGCGCGGCGGCCGACGTTTCGCGCGCTCTATCGGGCGCTCGAACCGGTGTTTGCACAGGGCGCTTGAACGGCGGCTCGCCTGAACGGCGCCGTACGTTGCAGTGACTCGATGCGGGCGGCGCATTCCGGCGCCGGCCCGGCGTTCGTGAGGTTGTCCAATAACGAGGAGTTGGAGACATGAAATCCGTGACGCGTCGTACCGTATTGAGCTCGCTTGCCGGCGCCGCCGCGCTGGCGATCCTCGCGCTGGGCGCACCGCTCGCACATGCGAGCAAGGACAAGCCGGAAATCGGCTTCTGCATCGACGACCTGCGCGTCGAGCGCTGGTCGCGCGACCGCGACTATTTCGTGGCCGCCGCGACGAAGCTCGGCGCGAAAGTGTCCGTGCAGTCCGCGGATGCGAGCGAGGAGCGGCAGATCTCGCAGATCGAGAACCTGATCTCCCGCGGCGTGGACGTGATCGTGATCGTGCCGTTCAATTCGAAGACGCTCGGCAACGTCGTCGCCGAAGCGCGCAAGGCGGGCATCAAGATCGTGTCGTACGACCGCCTGATCCTCGACGCCGACGTCGATGCGTACATCTCGTTCGACAACCAGAAGGTCGGCGAACTGCAGGCGCAGGGCGTCTACGACGCGAAGCCGAAGGGCAACTATTTCCTGCTCGGCGGCGCGCCGACCGACAACAACGCGAAGATGCTGCGCGAAGGGCAACTGAAGGTGCTGAAGCCGGCGATCGATCGCGGCGACATCAAGGTCGTCGGCCAGCAGTGGGTGCCGGAGTGGAGCGCGTCGACCGCGCTGCGGATCGTCGAGGATGCGCTGACCGCGAACAACAACAAGATCGACGCGATCGTCGCATCGAACGACGGCACCGCAGGCGGCGCGATCCAGGCGCTCGCCGCGCAGCACCTGGCCGGCAAGGTGCCGGTGTCCGGGCAGGATGCCGATCTCGCCGCGGTCAAGCGCGTGATCGCCGGCACGCAGACGATGACCGTCTACAAGCCGCTCAAGCTGATCGCGAGCGAAGCGGCGAAGCTCGCGGTGGATCTCGCGAAGGGCACGAAGCCCGCGTTCAACGCGCAATACGACAACGGCAAGAAGAAGGTCGACACGGTACTGCTGCAGCCGACGCTGTTGACCAAACGCAACGTCGACGTCGTCGTGAAGGACGGCTTCTACACCCAGGCGCAACTGGCGAGCCAGTAACGGCGCAACGCGCGCGGCCGGCCGCCGGTGCGGCCGTGCGCATATCGCGGGGCATGAAGGTATGACGGAACCCTTGCTGACGATGCGCGGCATCGTCAAGGAATTCGACGGCGTGAAGGCACTCGACGGGATCGACCTGATGGTGCGGCCAGGCGAGTGCGTGGGGCTGTGCGGCGAGAACGGCGCGGGCAAATCGACGCTGATGAAGGTGCTGTCGGGCGTGTATCCGCACGGCACGTGGGATGGCGAGATCCGCTGGGAGGGCGCGCCGCTCGTCGCGTCCGGCGTGCGCGACACCGAGCGCGCGGGCATCGTGATCATCCACCAGGAACTGATGCTCGTACCCGAGCTGTCGGTGGCCGAGAACATTTTCCTCGGCAACGAGATCACGCTGCCGGGCGGGCGCATGAACTACGCGGCGATGGTGCAGCGCGCCGAGGCACTGCTGCACGAATTGCGGATCGACTCGATCAACGTCGCGCAGCCGGTGATGAACTACGGCGGCGGCCACCAGCAGCTGATCGAGATCGCGAAGGCGCTGAACAAGCGCGCGAAGCTGCTGATCCTCGACGAGCCTTCGTCGTCGCTGAGCGCGTCCGAAACACGCATCCTGCTCGACATCGTGCGCGATCTGAAGCGTCGCGGCGTCGCGTGCGTGTACATCTCGCACAAGCTCGACGAGGTCGAGGCGGTGTGCGACACGGTGACGGTGATCCGCGACGGTCGCCACGTCGCGACCGAGCCGATGCGCGCGCTCACGACCGACCGGATCATCGCGATGATGGTCGGCCGCGAGATCCGTGACCTGTATCCGCGCGAGCCGCACGAGATCGGCGACGTCGTGCTGGAAGCGCGCCACGTGACCTGTCGCGACGTGACGAACGTGCATCGCAAACGGGTGGACGACGTGTCGTTCAGCGTGCGGCGCGGCGAGATTCTCGGTGTCGCGGGGCTCGTCGGCGCGGGCCGTACCGAGCTGATGCAGGCGATCTTCGGCGCGTATCCGGGCGCGTGCACGGCGACCGTGCTGATGAACGGCCGGCCACTGTCGATCCGCACGCCCGCCGATGCGATCCGCGCCGGTATCGCGATGGTGCCCGAGGATCGCAAGCGGCACGGCATCGTGCCGCAGCTCGGTGTCGGCCACAACATCACGCTGGCGGTGCTGCGGCGCTTCGCGGCGCGCGGCCGGATCGACGCGGCCGCCGAGCTGGACGCGATCCGCACCGAGATGCAGCGGCTGTCGGTGCGCGCCGCGCATCCGTTCCTGCCGATCGCGAGCCTGTCCGGCGGCAACCAGCAGAAGGCCGTGCTCGCGAAGATGCTGCTGGCCGAGCCGCAGGTGCTGATTCTCGACGAGCCGACGCGCGGCGTCGACGTCGGCGCGAAAGCCGAGATCTACCGCCTCGTGTTCGCGCTCGCGAAGCGCGGCGTCGCGCTGATCGTCGTGTCGTCGGAAATGCCGGAAGTGCTCGGGCTTGCCGATCGCGTGCTGGTGATCGGCGAAGGCGAGCTGCGCGGCGACTTCGTCAACGACGGCCTCACGCAGGAACAGATCCTCGGCGCCGCGCTGAAATCCGGCCGGCGGCCAACCGAACCCACCGCAGCGAGTGCGACATGAATTCCGAACTTTCCTCTTCTACCCCGGCGACGCAGGACGCGGACGCGCGCCGTTCAGGCGATCACGAAGCGGGGCGCCCGGCGGGTCGCTCGACCGGCAGTCAGCTTCGCCAGGTCTTCGTGCGCTACAAGATCCTCGCGCTGCTGCTCGCGGTCGCGGCGATCTGGGCATTCTTCTCGGTGCTGACCGACGGCGCGTTCGTCACGCCGCGCAACGTGTCGAACCTGCTGCGGCAGATGTCGATCACCGGCATGCTCGCGTGCGGGATGGTGTTCGTGATCATCGCGGGCGAGATCGACCTGTCGGTCGGCTCGCTGCTCGGGCTGCTCGGCGGCGTCGCGGCGATCCTCGACGTGAACCGCCACTGGCCGGTCGCCGCGACGGTGCCGGCGGTGCTCGTGCTCGGCGTGCTGGTCGGGCTCCTCAACGGCTGGTGGTCGACCTACCGGCGCGTGCCGTCGTTCATCGTCGGGTTGGGCGGGATGCTCGCGTTTCGCGGGATCCTGCTCGGCGTGACGGGCGGCTCGACGATCGCACCCGTGTCCGACGGCTTCGTGTTCCTCGGGCAGGGCTACCTGCCGCGCGTGGCGGGGGACGGCCTCGCGCTGCTGCTGTTCGCGCTCGTCGCGCTGCTGGTCGTGCGCCAGCGCGGCACGCGGCGCCGCTACCGGCTCGCGGTCGCGCCGCCCTGGCAGGACGCCGTCAAGATCGCGGGCGCGGGTGCGGTGCTGTTCGCGTTCGTCGCAACGCTCGACCGCTACGGCGGTATCCCGGTGCCGGTGCTGTTGCTGCTCGCGCTGCTCGGCATCTTCTCGTGGATCGCGACGCAGACCGTGTTCGGGCGGCGCATCTACGCGGTCGGCTCGAATCTCGAGGCGACGCGGCTGTCCGGCGTCGATACCGACCGCGTGAAGCTCGCGATCTTCGCGCTGATGGGGCTGATGTGCGCGTTCGCCGGCATCGTGAACACCGCGCGGCTCGCGGCCGGCTCGCCGTCCGCGGGCACGATGGGCGAACTCGACGCGATCGCCGCGTGCTTCATCGGCGGCACGTCGATGCGCGGCGGCTCGGGCACCGTGTACGGCGCGCTGATCGGCGCGCTCGTGATGGCGAGCCTCGACAACGGCATGTCGATGCTGGACGTCGACGCGTACTGGCAGATGATCGTCAAGGGCGCGGTACTGGTGCTGGCGGTGTGGATCGACGTGGTGTCGCGGTCGAACCGGCGGTGACGCGATGCCGGTCGCCGATCAACGGGGGAAAGGGATGAAACGGAACACGGTTCCCGTGCCACGCATCGTGAAGGCGGCGGCCGTGCCGCTCGCGACGCCGGACGCAGGACAGGATCACGGGCCGATACTCGGTCTCGGGGATCCGCGCGACCGCCGCGTTGTCGCGGACGCACTGCGTGCGCTGCTGCGCGAGCGCGCCGAAGCGCTTGCGTTCGCGACGCGCATGGCGGACGAGCTGGGCCGGCCGAGGCCCGACGCGAGCGAGTTCGCGCTGTCCGACATCATGCGGCTGACACGCCTCGTCGAGCGAGCGGAGCGATCTGCCGATGCGATGAGCGAGACTGTCCGTACTGGTGCGCGCTGACGCACCAGCCGGTGTTCCCCCCGGGCGTCTAGCGATCCAGCGCGCGTGCGCCGGATGCGCGGCGTCAACGCACGCATCGATACGCGCTTTCAGGCCGCATGCTCGTGCAGCTCCGCCGGTGCCTGGCAGACCCGGTTGCGTCCATGGCGCTTGGCGGTGTACAGCGCGACGTCCGCCTGACGCGACAGCGCGTCGATGGAAGACGGGTACGCAGGGCGGGCGGTCGCGCAGCCGATGCTCACCGTAAAAGGGGGAACCGGCTCGGCAAATCCGTCGAGCCGGTTGCTTTCCACGTCCCGGCGAATGGCCTCCGCCACTTGCGAGGCGCCGTTTTCGTCGGTATCCGGCAACACCGCGACGAATTCCTCGCCGCCGTAACGCACGGCGAGATCGCCGCGCCGCTGCGTGTGCGCGCGGATGCATTCGGCCAGGAACCGGAGCGCGATGTCGCCTTGCGCATGCCCGTATCGGTCGTTGTACTGCTTGAAGTGGTCGGCGTCGATGAACAGTACGGACAGGCTGCCGTCGTGGCCGCGCTGGAGCCGCGCCCATTCGTCGGCCAGCGCGGCGTCGAGCGCGCGGCGGTTGTGCAGGCCGGTCAGCGGATCGGTGCGGGTGAGACCGGTCAGCAGCGTCTGCTTGCGAAGGTTGTCCCGCAACGCGAAGGCGAGCAGCCAGACGACCGTGCAGAAGAGCGCGCAGATGATCGACGCCGATATGCCGACCGACCATGACATGCGGATGAAATCGGCCAGCACGTCGCGTTCGGCAGGGGCGACGACCGCGATCAGCGGCGTACCGGGTACCCGCTGGAACGTATACAGCCGCAAGGTCCCGTCGATGCGCGAGTAGGCCGCATAGAATCCCGCATCCTGGTTCAGCATGCGATCGAAGGTTTTCGACCGAGTCAGGCGGATCATCTGGTGATCGCTCACCGGCGGGTTGCGGGCCAGGATGGTGCCGTCCGCGCGCAGGATTGCGCTGATGCCGTACTGCCCGACGTTCAGCCGTGACAGCAGCTGATCGAAATACGTGAGGTCGATCGCGACCACCGCGATCCCGCTGAACGTGTGGTCGGGCCGTTCGATGCGCCGGGACAGCGCGATGGATGCCGTGCCGCCGCGCGAGCGCGCGCGATAGGCCTCGGAAACGTAAAGGCCGACATTCGGCGAGTCGCGATGAACCTTGAAATAGTCGCGATCGCCGAAGTTCCAGTGGTGGGACGGGCCGCAGCACGCGTCGATCAGCTGGCCGCCCTGGTCCGTCACGCCCATCCCGGTCACGTATTGCGCGGCGGCGCGCTGGAACAGCAGGTCGTGCCGCAGCCCGGCGTCCATGCGCCGCACCGCCGGCTTGCCGAGATCGGCGGCGAGCGCGATCAGCGCGTTGTTGGACGTCTCGACGGTCCGCGCGATCTCGCTGACCAGCACGGCGGCGACGTTGCGCGAGGTTTCGTGCGCGTGCTCGACGACTTCGCTTCTCGCGGCCCAGAGCGTCATCGCGCTGAGGCCCAGCGCCGCAAGCGACATCAGTGTGCCGAGCGCGCCGACGACAAGGTGGTTTCGTCCCGCCCAGTCGGCGATTTTCTCGATGGAAGTGGATGCGGGCATGCTACGCGCTCGTGGGGGAAGACCGGGGCGATGAACCGGGCTGCGCTGAAACCCGGGTTAACGGCAGGTTGGCAACGAAATCGAGGTCTGCACGGGAAACGAATCGGTGCGGAAGCGGCGCAAACGTGTGCGGACGGACGGGGCTGTCGAAGCCGGTTCGTCAGTCGAACGATTGCCGGCTCGCACATTCCCGATGGAACGGCACGCCGCTCGTGTGCGTCCGATCCCGCCGCTATTTTGAGCAAGACGGCGTGAACGGCGATGGGTACCGGCGCGGGAGCGCCGCGTGACTGGTTTCTTTCTGCGCGCTTTCACCGCGCGTTCAGGTAAGCGGATTCGCTCCGAAGCTGCGTGCCCGGTTGCGATCAGGCCGGCCCGGCCGCGTCTGTCTCCGCGTCATCCGTTGCAGCCGCGTCGCGCGCACGTTTCAGCGCGCCGGCCAGCTTCCCGATCGCGTGCAGGTCCAGCGTATCGAGATGCTCGCGCACCGCCTGCACGAAGGCCGCGTAGTCCTGCTCGTCCGCATACTGCCCGAGCCATTCCTCGATATCGGTGAGCTGCCCGTTGCCGGCAAACAGGATCAGCTCGTCGAGTGCATCGTCGGGCGGGCAGCCCATCGCGGGAGCGGCGCCGCCCGGCGCGACATCGTCCGCCGGATGAAACCGCCGCACGAGTTCCGATGCCGGCACGACTGCATGCCCGACGGCCGGCGCAACGATCGCGAACGAGAACGCCGTGCCGATGCCCGGCTGGCTGGCGACGGCCAGCTCGCCGCCCATCGCGCCGACGATGCGCTGCGCGATGAACAGGCCGAGCCCGGTGCCGCCGTTGACGGCCTGCACCTGCTGGTACGCGCGGAAGATGTCGCGGTTTCCGCTGATGTCGATCCCGATACCCGTATCGGCCACTTCGAACCGCAGGCGCCATGTGTCGCCTTCGCGCGCGGCGTGAATCGACAGCGTGACCGTGCCGTCGCGCGTGAACTTCGATGCGTTGGACAGCAGGTTCAGCAGCACCTGCTGCAGCCGCATCCCGTCGATCGACATCGTGCGCGGCAGCGGCGTGGCCGGCCGGTACACGAACCGGTTGTCCTGCTGCGCGCACAGCGCGAGGGCATAGTGGCCGATGTCGTCGAGCAGGCCGGGCAGGTCGGTCGCGTCCGGCGACACGCCGAGCGGCTGCAGCTCGGCCTTCGTGAACGCGAGCAGTTCATCGATCAGCGTGAGCTGGTAGCGGATGCTGCGATCGATCGAGCGGATCAGCCGCGCCTGGCCGTGCGTCGCGCCTTGCAGCAGCAGCTTCGCGTAACCGTTGATCGTGGACAGCGGCGCGCGCAGGTCGTGGCTGACATAGCCGAGCGTCTCGATCTTCTGCTGCATGTGGGTGGTGACCTGCTGCAGCGCGTCGTTGAGCGCGAGCGTGCGGCGTGCGACTTCGTCGCGCAGGCGATCCTGTTCGGTGAGCTGCCAGTGTTCGAGCCGCTTGCGTGCCTCGGTGCGCTGACGGCCCACGTGGTGGATCCACGCGGCCAGCACCAGCAGGTGCGTGGCGAGCCCGATGACCGCGATGACGGGGTTCGGATAGATGTCGGACTTGAGCCAGGACAGCACCGGCGGCAGCGCGTCCATGCCGTCAAGCACGCGGATCAGCATGTTGAAGGTGGCGAACGCGATCGCGATCAGCATCACGCGGCCGGTGGGGGTCCGGCGGACGGCGAGCAACAGTGCGAGGCTGATGTTGACGATCCCCAGCACCGCGTTCAGCCGCAGGCAGAACCACGTGAAGGTCAGCAGGTCGCCGCTTGCGGCGCCCGCCATGCCGATGAACTCGAGCGCGAGGAAAACCATGTAGACCGCGCGCAGCGGCAGCCTGGCCTGTTCGCGCCGGGCGACCGTCAGGATGAAGACGATGAAGCAGGCGATCGCCAGGTACACGGAGATGATTTCGCCGCGCGCCGACCACTCGCGCAGCGCGGGCGGCAGCGCCATCGCCGTATAGCCGCGGTAGGTCGCCTCGAACAGCGTCGTGCCCAGCGCAAGCCCGGCCAGGACGTAGAACACGCCGCTGCGCGAAAAGAACCCGATCAGCAGCGCGCACCACACGAGCGCGAGCAGCCCGCCGAAGAAACCGAAGTCCCACATCGTCGCGCGCCGTTCCAGCGCATCCCATGCTGCGTGAGTGAATGCGGCCGGCGCGAGCCGCATTTCCTTGCGCGACGTGACGCGGATCAGCACGGGGATGCTTGCGCCGGCGGGTAGCGTGACGTCGAGTGCCGGGTAGCGCGATGGCGGCCCGGCATTACCACCACCGGCGTCGGCGGCCGGGAAGCGGTTGTCGAGCGTCCACCGGTCGTTCTGGCCGACATAGAAGTCGGCCCGGTCGACGCGCGCGTCGCGAATCACCAGCACCAGCGAACGTGCGGCGCTGTCACGGTTGGTCAGCGTCGCGCGAACCCACCATGCCGACCGCGAGAACGCGATATTGAACGAGCGCGCGGTTGTCGTCGATGCATCGTGCGACCGGTCGGCCTGACGAGCAGCGACCTGGTCGGCGGTCATCGTCGTGCTCGCGTCTTCGAACACCGACACGGCTTCCAGCTGCGCAGGGTTCGGTGTCGATGCCGCGCGGGCCGTCGCGCAGGTGACGGCCAGTGCCACCAGGAGCAGCAGCACCGCGCGCCATCCGGCTGCCCACGCCGCGTCGTGCCTACGCATCG
The DNA here is from genome assembly GCF_011605345.1 of Burkholderia sp. D-99. Lineage (GTDB taxonomy): Bacteria > Pseudomonadota > Gammaproteobacteria > Burkholderiales > Burkholderiaceae > Burkholderia. The sequence continues at coordinate 307,273 of NZ_JAAOXM010000004.1, read as the reverse complement.
GGATGATGCCCGCCGGGCGCGGGCGGCGCGTTGACCGCGTGGCGCTGGCGCCGCCAGTCGGACGGCGTGATGCCGAAGCGCTCGCGGAACGCCGTCGCGAAATTGCCGGGCGTGGAGAAGCCGATTTCCTCGGCGATGTCGCCGATCCCCATCGACGTTTCCGCGAGGAAATGCATCGCGGCGCGCAGGCGCGTATCGCGCAGGTACTCGAACACGGTCTGGCCGAGCTGGTCGCGGAACACGCGGGACAGGCGCTTTTCGTGCGTGCCGACCTGCCGGGCGAGCTCCTCGAGCGCCGGCGGATGGCGCAGGTCGCGCAGCAGGACCTCGGTCGCCGCGCGCACGAGGGCCGCATCCGGGTTGTCGGGCAGTTCGGGCAGGTGCGCGAACGGCTGGCTGCGCCGTGCGCGCTTCAGGTGATTGCGGATCCGGGCCAGCACTTCAGCCGGCTCGAAAGGTTTGACGATGTAGTCGATCGCGCCGGTTTCGAGCCCCGCGATGCGATCCTCGAGATCGCCCGCGGCCGTCAGGATGATGACCGGGATCGTTTGTGTCGAAGGGGTCGACGCCAGCAGCCGGCACGCGGCGAAGCCGTCCATGCGCGGCATGCGGACATCCATCAGGATCAGGTCGGGCGCGATCGCCTGGGCGCGGTGATAGGCCTGCAGCCCGTCGAACGCGACGCTGATCCGGCACCGCGCGGCACGCAGGATTTCGGTCAGGAGCCGCAGGTCGTTCGGGCGATCGTCGACGACAAGAATATGTGCGTCAGCGAGATCCGGCGTGGGACGAGGCGACGCCGAACTGGACGAGCGGGATGACATGGTGGCGAAGGCGGTGGAAAGGTGGCCGGTCAGCTTGAGAGCATCGCTTTCTGCTCGATTGTTGCGAAAAATTATATGTCGACAACCCTGCGGGCTGTGAGGATTCCGTGCGGTTCGTGGGGGCTTGTGGGGTGGGGCGCCGCGCGATTTCGGCACCGACGCGCGACCGAACGGAACGGGAGTGGAAAAACATGCCGAAGTGCTTTTTAATATCGGTCTTAATTTCCGGGTTTTATCGATTATCAAATCGAATTGGCCCGCATGATGAATTCGGGTGGGTTGTGTCGAGAGGCGATTCCTTTCAATGTGAAATGGATGCATCTAATCGGCGGACGCCTGATTAATGATTTATGTCTTATCGGTCAAGTTTTATTTGATGGAAAACCGGATTTCGAGTCGGAGTGTATGAATGTAAATATCATCCGCTCGGGAAAAGTATTTTTCCGCTCCGGAAAAGGTTTGTTTGAATGGATGCCGGCACACTAGCCCCGGCGCGGCTGGAATCGGTTCTTCGAGGAGCGTGGCTGTTCGTGGATTCCTTGCCGCTGCCATATTCGGATCACGCGATATTCAATGTGGCATCGAATGATGGCAATTCTCAGAGTATGGGAGTGCGATGACGGACAAAAAATTGGCGCGAGGGTAATACAGGTTTCATAATTTTCCGAATGGGTTCGTATACAAGATAAGCGGAAAAATTGTGAGACCGGTTCGGGTGTGACGCATCGACAAGAAAAATCGTCAAGGAAATTCGATCGATTAATCGATGCGGGGGTCGTTCGGCAAGTCAGGCGCTTTTCCCGGAAATCCGGAAAAGCGTTTGATTGCCGGCGGAGAGGGTGAGCGGCTGCGCGTGGGCGGCCCGGCGGTCTGATCCGTCCGGGCGCGATCACGCAGTGCGTTCTCGAATCAGGCGGGCACGAAAAACATGAGCACGACAGGCATCACAGGTCAACGCACCGGTTCGAGCGAACCGGATGCGCATGCTTCATACCCGGGGATTACACGGCGTCATCCTCCTCCTGAATGAATCATGACGGGCCGTCCCGTGGTTCGGGCCGGCATCCGTCCATCCGGCGTCTGAACGACGCCTTCCCATGAAATTCGAGGTCGCCGCCGGTTCGGCGCGACGGCACACGCACGCGGATTCGCGGTGCGCGGGGCAGCGCGTCGCCGTTTTTCCCGTGCCGTCGACCTCCATGTCCCGATTACCGGCGAGTGCCGCCGCTCAACGTGCCGTCACGCACGTGCGGCGTGCAGTCGTGCGATCGCCATGACGATCGCGATTGCCGAGCAGTGTTGTTCGATCGTTTAGTTAGCTATCCAAAGTGAAGCGCGGGGCATCGCGACACGGGCGAGGAGGCAGACCGATGCGTCATCGCCTGCCGTCGCGTTCGCTGCTGCGTGATCCAGCACATGAGAACCGAGGGAACACAAGATGAACAAGTCGTTCAAGTCGATCTGGAACGAAGCACTGGGGGCCTGGGTTGCGGCTTCCGAGCTTGACCGTGCGCGCGGAAAGCGTGTCGCGTCGGCGTGCGGCACGCGCGAGCACGCGGCGAACGAGGGCGCGGCGATACGCGCGGGCCTGCGTTCGGCGCCGTCGCCGCGACGGCTGGCCGTGCTGATGGCGTCCGCGTATCTTGCGTTGTTCCATGCGGGTGCACACGCGCAGTACGCGCCGGATAGCGGCTCCGCGACCGGCGGCGTGACGTCGATCTCGATCGGCGTCGGGTCGAGTGCCGCGCAACAGAATTCGACCGCGCTGGGCAACCTGGCGACGGCGCAAGGCGTGTCGGCCACGGCGCTGGGCCCGGGCGCGCATGCGATGGCCGACGGCTCGACGGCCATCGGCATCAATGCGCAGGCGACCGGCACCAACAGCGCATCGCTCGGCGTGCAGGCGATCAGTTCGGGACCATTTGCGGTTGCCGTCGGCAATTTAGCGCAGGCGACGCAGTCCGGCACGGTGGCGATCGGCAGTGGGGCGACCGCGAACGGCGTTTCCGCCATCGGGCTCGGGAACAATGCCACGGCCTCCGGTCAGTATGCGGTTGCGCTTGGGCTCGGTTCGACTTCGTTGGGCATCGGCAGCGTGTCGCTCGGTTATGCGTCACAGGCGACCAATCAGGGCGCGATTGCGCTCGGCAACCAGTCGACGAGTTCCGGCGCAGCCGGCGTGGCGGTGGGCAGCGGTGCGCTGACGACCGGCAATTCCTCGATCTCGATGGGGGTCAACAGCGGCGCGAAGGGCGCGACGTCGATTGCGATCGGCTGGGGCGGGATAGCCGGCGTAGCGGGCTCGGGCACGCAGTCGCTCGGCACCAGTTCGATCGCGCTCGGCTCGTCCACGACGGCCGGCGCCGATACGGCGATGGCGTTCGGCCTGAACGCCAACGCATCGGGTGTCAGTTCGATCGCGATGGGCGTGCAGTCGACCACGACCCAGCAGTTTGCCGTCGCGCTCGGCAATCTTGCGCTCGGCAGCGGCATATCGGCGACTGCGCTGGGCTCCGGTGCGACGGCGTCGGCCACGAATGCGACGGCCATCGGCATCAACAGCGTCGCGGCGGCGGGTTCCACCGTCGCGATCGGCGACAGCAACTCGGTCGCGGCCGCGGCAGGCGCGGGCTCGATCGCCGGCGGCAACAGCTCGAAGGTGCTGAGCGGGGCCGGTGCCGTCGCGCTCGGCCTGGGCCAGACGGTCAGCGGCAACGGTGCGGTGGCGATCGGCGACCCGAGCACCGCGATCGGAACCGGCGCGGTCACGGCCGGGGCGAACAACACGGCGAACGGCAACGGCGCGGTCGCAATCGGCAATTCGAACATTGCGCAGGGCACCGGTTCGCTCGCGCTCGGCAATACGTCGACGGCCGCGGCGGCGGGTGCGGTGGCGTTCGGTGCGTCGGCCGTGGCGAACAATGCGGGCGATGTCGCGCTCGGTTCCGGGTCGACGACGGCCGCGCCGAATCCGACGGCAAGCGCGGTGATTGGCGGCGTTACGTACAACTTCAACGGCACGTCGCCGACCAGTGTCGTCAGCGTCGGGGCGGCGGGCACCGAGCGCCAGATCACCAATGTCGCGGCCGGGCGCATCAGTTCGGCGAGCACGGACGCGATCAACGGGTCGCAGCTCAATGCGACGAATCTGGCGGTGAATTCGCTGTCGACTTCGACCGCGTCGAGCGTCAGTTCGTTGTCGACGGGGGTGTCGTCGTTGTCGACCGGGTTGTCGTCGGCCAATAGTGCGATCACGTCGCTTTCCACGTCGACTTCGACGGGGATCAGCTCGTTGTCGACCTCTGCGTCTACCGGGTTGTCATCGGCTAACAGCGCGATCACGTCGCTTTCCACATCGACGTCGACGGGCATCAGCTCGCTGTCGACGGGATTGAGTTCGACCAATAGCTCGGTGACTTCGTTGTCGACCTCCACGTCGACTGGGTTGTCGTCGGCAAATAGCGCGATCACGTCGTTGTCCACGTCGACGTCGACCGGCATCACCTCGTTGTCGACGGGATTGAGTTCGACCAACAGCGCAGTGACGTCATTGTCGACGTCCACGTCGACCGGCTTGTCGTCGGCCAACAGCTCGATCGCGTCGCTCTCCACATCGACGTCGACGGGCATCACTTCGTTGTCGACGGGCTTGAGTTCGACCAACAGCGCGGTGACTTCATTGTCGACGTCCACGTCGACCGGCCTGTCGTCGACCAACAGCGCGATCACGTCGCTGTCCACGTCGGCTTCGACCGGCCTGAGTTCAACCAACAGCTCGGTGGCTTCGTTGTCGACTTCGACATCGACCGGCATCAGCTCGTTGTCCACCGGCCTGAGTTCGACGAACAGCGCGGTCACGTCGCTGTCGACATCCACGTCGACGATCGTCGGCTCGTTGTCCACCGGCCTGAGTTCGACGAACAGCGCGGTCACGTCGCTGTCGACATCCACGTCGACGATCGTCAGCTCGCTGTCCACCGGCCTGAGTTCGACGAACAGCGCGGTAACGTCGCTGTCAACGTCCACGTCGACGATCGTCGGTTCGCTGTCCACCGGCGTCGCGTCGCTGTCGACCGGCCTGAGCACGACGAACAGCAGCGTGACGTCGCTGTCGACCGCCACGTCGACGAGCATCGGTTCGCTGTCCACCGGCCTCAGTTCGACGACCAGCTCGATTTCGTCGCTGTCGACGTCGACCTCGACGACGGTCGGCTCGCTGTCCACCGGCCTGTCGAGCACGAACAGCAACCTGACGTCGCTGTCCACCGCGACGTCGACGGGCATCGGTTCGCTGTCGACGGGCCTCAGCTCGATCGCGTCGAACAACACCAATCTCGGCAACAGCGCGGCTGGCGGGCTCGGCGGCGGGGCGACCTACAACCCGACGACCGGCACGATTTCCGCGCCGTCATACGTGACGTACAACAGCGACGGCTCGACGACGGTCAACAACAACGTCGGCTCGGCGATCGACAACATCAACGCGCACGGCATCAAGTATTTCCACGCGAACTCGACCGCGCCGGACAGCCAGGCGCTCGGGCTCGACAGCGTCGCGATCGGCCCGAACGCGATCGCGAAGGTGGACGGCAGCATCGCGCTCGGCGCCGGTTCGGTGTCCGATCGCGCGACGGCGCCGGCTTCGGGGATCCTCCGCAACGGCAGCGCGTCGATTCCGTTCAACACGACCGACCAGACGCTGCTGGGTGCGGTATCGGTCGGCGACGCGACGAGCAAGACGTATCGCCAGATCACCAACGTCGCGGACGGCACCGGCCAGCAGGACGCGGTGACTGTGCGTCAGCTGGCCGGCGCGCTGCAGTCGTTCGCGGTCACGACCACGAAGTACTTCCACGCGAACTCGACGGCCGTGGATTCGCTCGCGGTCGGCGCGGAGTCGGTCGCGGTCGGCCCGACGACGGTGGTCAACGGCGACAACGGCGTGGGTATCGGCAACGGTGCGATCGTCGACGCGACCGCGCCGGGCGGCGTCGCGATCGGGCAGGCGGCGAGCGCCGCGCAGGCCGACGCGATGGCGCTCGGCAGCGGCGCGACGGCCACCGGCGCGCAGTCGGTGGCGCAGGGCGCCAACGCGGTCGCGGTGAGCGTCGGCAGCGTCGCGCTCGGTTCAGGCGCACGCAGCACCGCGACCGATGCGCTCGCGCTCGGCGCCGGCGCGACAGCGACGTTCGCGAACAGCGTCGCGCTCGGCGCGGGTTCGCTGACCACCGTCGGCGCGCAGACGAACTACATCGCGTATGGCCTGAGCAGCCCGCAGTCGTCGGCCGGCGAAGTGAACGTCGGCAACCGGCAGATCACCGGCCTCGCGGCCGGCAAGAACGGCACCGATGCGGTGAACGTGTCGCAGCTCGACTCGGTCGCCAACCAGTTGACGACGTTGATCACCCAGCGCACGTCGAACCTCGGCGGGTCGTACACGACGAACCCGACCGGCACGAACGTGCCGCCGGGCTCGACGGGATCGAATTCGTCGGCGGGCGGTTCGGGCGCGATCGCTTCGGGCTCGAACAGCACGGCGGTCGGCAACGGATCGGTGGCGTCCGGCAACGGATCGACCGCGATCGGCGTCGGGTCGACCGCGGCGGGCAGCAATTCGGCCGCGATCGGCACGGGCAGCAACGACGGCGGCCGCTCGAACGTCGTCGCCGTGGGCTCCGCGGATTCGGCGCGCCAGGTCGTCAACGTCGCGGCCGGCACGCAGGGCACCGACGCGGTCAACGTGAACCAGCTGAACGCCAGCGTGGGCAACACGCTGTCGCAGGCGAACAGCTACACGGACGGCCAGGTCGCCGGCCTGCGCAACAGCCTCGACAGCTACCGCCGCGACGCGGACGGCGGCACGGCGACGGCGATGGCCGTGGCCGGCCTGCCGCAACCGTCGGGGCCCGGCAAGAGCATGGTCGCGCTGGCCGGCAGCGTGTATCGCGGCCAGTCGGGGCAGGCGCTCGGTATTTCGACGATCTCGGAGAACAACCACTGGGTCTACAAGGCGGCCGTTTCGACCAACACGCGCGGCACGTATGGCGCGGTGGTCGGTGCCGGGTACCAGTGGTGAGCCGCGGCCCGCGCCGTTTCCCTTCCATTCAAACGATGCCAAACATGAACGCAAATCTTGCAAAGTTCGCGGCCGCGGCACTGCTCGCTGCCGCCGGCCTGACCGGATGCGCCACGCAGCAGGGCGATCCGCCGTTTCCGTCCGCCGATACGGCCACGCTGCCCGAGGGGACGTACCCGAATCTCGCCAATCTGGCGCAGGTCCAGCCGGGGGTGACGAAGAACCAGCTGTACGAGCTGCTCGGCCCGCCGCATTTTCACGAGTGGATCTTCCACGTGCGGACGTGGAACTACCTGTTCCAGTTCCGCGAGGCCGGCAAGGTCGCGACCTGCCAGTACCAGGTCCGGTTCGATTCGGATAGCCGCGTGGTGAAGACGCGGTGGGACAAGCCGGAGTGTGAGGCGTTTGGCGGGAAGGGGGCGGCCGGCAGCGAGGGCTGAAGCCGCATGACCGGCCTGCGGGCCGGTGTGCGGGCGTCGATGATGTGGGTTCATCGGCGCCCGCTACCGAATTGCGTTACCAGGCGGGTGTTGTTACCGCAGCCGCGCGCCGCCGCTTGATGGAGACGGAGACGGAGCGCGTGAGGCCGCGACCGGATGGGCAGGATCGCAATGGAGAGGCGGCCGCCTGAAGCGTGTGTGGACGAGCCGGGCACCCGGCAGCGGGCGCCACGTCAGTGTCTGAGCACGCAAACGGCCACGATTTCGTATCCGGGGTCGGCATGCACGTGCGCCGCCTTTTCCGCTTCCTCATACGAACGAAACGACGTGGCATCTTCGACCGCCGGTGCCATGCCGATATCGCCATCCTCGGCGGTGCAGAGGAACTGCTCGCCGGTCTTCACGACGTAGACGGACAACATGATTCCCTCCATCGTTTGCAGGGGGGGAATTCCAGTCTAGCAGGCCAGAAAAGGGGCGCAGGCGGTTCGCTGCATCCTTTCCGCGAGGTCTTCGCGGGAGGTTTTCCCGCCTCGATGTCCGTGCGTCATTCCGGTCCATTCATTTGTCTTCGTCGGAACTCGATCTGACGGGTAATCGGCTGGCACCCGCCGGACGTGAGCGATGGCCGTCAACCCGATTCAGCCTCCCGTGAACGGCGGGATTCACGACCTTCAGCCGGCCGGAATCGCCCGACACGCGGCAGGCTCGAAAAGCCGTGCACAATACCCGCATGCAGACCCCAGACCTTGAACACCTCGTCACCGTCACCATGCCCTTCGGAAAGTACAAGGGCCGACTCATTGCCGACCTGCCTGGGCCATACCTCAACTGGCTCGCCCGCGAAGGGTTCCCGCGCGGCGAAATCGGCCGGCAACTCGCGCTGATGCACGAGATCGATCACAACGGCCTGCGAGACTTGCTGGAGCCGTTGCGAAAACGCGGATAACGCCAATCAGGGGCGAATGCCGCGCGTGCCGCGTCGCCCTGCATCGATCGACCGCGATCGACGACCACTCACCCCTCTTCAGCCACACCTGCCGCGCGTGCCGAATGCACGCGTGCGGCCCCGGCGCTGGCCCACGCGCACCTAGCGCGTCGCCGATGCTGACATAGAATATAAAACAGTCCCTTGAGGACGACTTGATGGCAAGAAAAGGGGTGCCAACATGAGACGCCTTTATTTCCTCGTACCCGATACGCAGATGGCGAAGGCCATCGTCGACGATCTATTGCGCGCACGCATTATCTGGCGCCATATCCACGTTCTCGCCGATCACAGCGTCACACTCGATCAGTTACCCGAAGCATCGTTGCTGCAAAGCAGCGATGTCGTGCATGCGCTCGAGCGCGGCGTCGCGCTTGGCGGCGCGGCGGGTGCGCTGATCGGCCTCGTCGCGCTGGTATTTCCCCCGGCGGAGCTCGTGATCGCAGGCGGCGCCGTCGTCGGGTTGACGTTGGCCGGAGCGGGTTTCGGGGCGTGGACCGCCGCGATGATCGGCATCGCCGAGCCGAACGCGCGACTCCAGAGATTTCGCGAGGCCATACAGGAAGGCCAGATCCTGATCATGGCCGACGTGCCGGCATTGCGAGAGCAGGAAATCGAAGAGATGGTCGCCCAGCATTTTCCGAAGGCGGACCTGGAAGGCGCCGAGCCTACGACACCGATCTTCCCCTGACGCGCGACAGCAAGCCTGCCTGCCCGATACCCGGGTTCATCGACGCATTTCGTCGAGCGCACGGCCGCGGGCGGAGCGCGGAGAGGGGCGTTCGCAAGTTGCGCAGGCAACCCGGTCCGCGCTTCCGAATCGCGCAAGAGACGCAGGCCCGACGCGCGTGACGCCCTCGGAACCGAAGCGCCGACGTCGAACCGCCGGCAAGGAGGTCGTATGGAACTGCACATTCAATCGCACCATTGGGAGCGTCGTACGCCGGACTGGGTCGCCGCCGCCGTGGCCGGTCTCGCAGGCGGTGCGCTGGTGATCGCGCTGGAATTCGTCTGGTCGACACTCGTGCTCGGCTCAAGCCCGTGGCAACCGACGCACAAGATCGCGGCGATGGTGATGGGCCGCAGCGCACTCGGCCAGATGACGCAATTCAACCTTGAAATCGTGGCGATGGCGCTGCTGCTGCACTACGTGCTCGGCGCGATCATGGGGATGATGCTCGCCGCGATCATGGCGCCTTTCCGCCTCGATTCGAGCGTGGCCATGGAAGCCGCCATCGGGCTGGCGTTCGGGATCGTCGCGTATGGGTGGAACTTCTACGTCATGACGGCCGTGTTCCCGTGGTTCGTCTCCGAGCGGGGTTCCGGGCCCTTGTTGGCCAACCTGTTGTTCGGCGTGGTTGCGGCCATCACCTACGGCAGGCTGGAGCGATTGCGCAAGCAGAACGTGGACGACTGACACATTGCGTTTCCCGCCGCGCCGAGCTTGACCACGCAGCGTTCGCGGGAGACACGGAACCCGGTGTCGGCGGCTCCGGCGAGTGACATGCAGCGAGGCGGCCTATGGCCCTTGCGATTGCCCTGGTCCTGATCATCGTATTGGCGGTGGGGTTTCACTTTGCCAGTCCGTGGTGGATCACGCCGATCGCGTCGAACTGGGTGCGCATGGACGACATGCTGACGATCACGCTCGTCATCACCGGTGCACTCTTCATCGCCATCAACCTGTTCATCGTCGTCGCACTGGTGCGCTATCGCCACCGCAGCGGGCATCGCGCGGCCTACGAGCCGCACAACCGGAAGCTGGAATGGTGGCTGATCGGCCTGACCGCCGTCGGCGTGGCGGCGTTGCTGGCGCCGGGGCTGTTCGTCTACGCGGACTACATCCGGCCGCCGCGCAACGTGCTGCAGATGGAAGTGCTCGGCCAGCAATGGCAATGGCGCTTCCGCTTCGCCGGCCCCGGCGGCAAGCTGGGCACGACCGACGTGCGCTACATCAGCAACGACAACCCGTTCGGCCTGAACCCTGCCGACCCCAACGGCCGTGACAATTACCTGATCGAAACGCCCGAGGTACACCTGCCGCTGAATCGGCCGATTCAGGTCCTGACGCGTTCGCGCGACGTGCTGCACGACTTCTACGTTCCGCCGTTCCGGGCGCGGATGAACATGGTGCCGGGCATGGTGACCACCTTCTGGTTCACGCCGACCAAGGCAGGGCGCTACGACATCCTGTGCGCGCAGCTCTGCGGGATCGGGCACTCCGGGATGCGCGGCATGGTGGTCGTGGAAGACGAAGCCGCGTTCTCGCGCTGGCTCGCGCAGCAGACCACCTTCGCGCAGCAGCAACTCGCCCACGTGCAGGCCGCACCGGCCGCTGCCGGCGGCAGCGCGAAGGCGCTGGCCGAACTGGGCAAGACGCTCGCGGCGGCCAAGGGCTGCGTCGCCTGCCATACCGTGGACGGCAGCCCGCTCGTGGGCCCGACCTGGAAGGGGCTGTACGGCAAGACCGAAACGATGGCCGACGGCAGCACCGCGAAGGTGGACGAAGCCTATCTGCGCGCGTTCATCCGCAATCCGACGGCGCGGGTCGTGAAGGGCTTCTCGCCGATCATGCCGCACTTCGACCTGAGCGACCAGGAGCTGTCCGCGCTGGTGGCGTATATCGAGGCGCAAGGCGGGCCGCCCGCCGCCAGTACTGCGGCCAAGCAATAGCGGAGCAGAAACCATGACTTATGCGCACACCGACCACGCCCCGCGCAGCTTCTGGACCCGGTATGTCTGGAGCCAGGACCACAAGGTCATCGCCGTGCAGTATGCGCTGACGGCCATCTCCATCGGCCTGGTCGGCCTCGTATTGTCCGACCTGATGCGGCTGCAGCTCGGTTTTCCGGGCAAGTTCGCTTTCATCGACGCGAACCACTACTACCAGTTCGTCACGATGCACGGGATGATCATGGTGATCTACCTGCTGACGGCGCTGTTCCTGGGCGGCTTCGGCAACTACCTGATCCCGCTGATGCTGGGCGCGCGCGACATGGTGTTCCCGTTTCTCAACATGCTGAGCTACTGGGTTTACCTGGTGGCCGTGCTGGTGCTGGTGGCGAGCTTCTTCGTGCCGGGCGGGCCGACCGGTGCGGGCTGGACGCTGTATCCGCCGCAGGCCATCCTGCCGGGCACGCCGGGCGTGGAATGGGGCATCGTGCTGATGCTCGTGTCGCTGGCGATCTTTATCGTCGCAGCGACGATGGGCGGCCTGAATTACGTGACCACCACGCTGCAGGCCCGCACGCGCGGCATGACGCTCATGCGCATGCCGCTCACGGTTTGGGGCATCTTCATCGCGACCATCATGGCGCTGCTGGCGTTTCCGGCGCTGTTCGTGTCGGCGGTGATGATGCTGTTCGACCGGACGCTCGGCACCAGTTTCTTCATACCGGCCGTTGTGTCGATGGGGCAGACGCTCAAGCATGCCGGCGGCAGCCCGCTGCTGTTCCAGCACCTGTTCTGGTTCTTCGGGCATCCGGAGGTCTACATCGTCGCGCTGCCGGCCTTCGGCATCGCGTCGGACCTGATCAGTACGCACGCGCGCAAGAGCATCTTCGGCTACCGGATGATGGTGTGGGCCATCGTCATCATCGGCGCGCTGAGCTTCGTGGTCTGGGCGCACCACATGTTCATCGCCGGCATGAACCCGTACTTCGGCTTCTTCTTCGCGACCACCACGCTCATCATCGCCGTGCCGACCGCCCTCAAGGTCTACAACTGGGTGCTGACGCTGTGGCGCGGCGACATCCACCTGACCGTGCCGATGCTGTTCGCCATCGGCTTCATCAGCACCTTCGTGCTGGGCGGGTTGACCGGGCTCTATCTCGGCAACGTGAGCGTGGATATCCCGCTGTCGAACACGTATTTCGTGGTCGCGCATTTCCATATGGTGATGGCCGTGTCGCCGATCCTGGTGGTGTTCGGCGGCCTCTACCACTGGTACCCGAAGGTGACGGGCCGCATGCTCGACGACACGCTCGGGCGCGCGCACTTCTGGATCACCTTCGTCGGCACCTATGCGATCTACTTCCCGATGCACTATCTCGGGATCCTCGGCATGCCGCGGCGGTATTACGCGTATCAGGGCTACAGCTTCATTCCGCATTCGGCGCAGACGCTCAACACGTTCATCACCGTCGTCGCGCTGATCGTCGCGGCGGCGCAGTTGCTGTTCCTGTTCAACCTGGCGTGGAGCCTCGTGCGCGGCAAGCGTGCGGACGGCAACCCGTGGCGGGCCACCACGCTCGAATGGCAGACGCCGCAAACGCCGCCCGTGCACGGCAACTGGGGCGCGGCGCTTCCGGTCGTCTACCGCTGGGCATACGAATACAGTCCGCCGGGGCAAGAGGAAGATTTCGTGCCGCAGAACCAGCCGCCCGCAACGGCGCCTGAACCGGCCCACCCGGCGCTTCACCCTGGCGAGGCCCACGAATGACCACGCTGCCGCGCCCCTTCGTTCACGACGCGCCACCCGGCTTGCCGAATGCGGGCCGCACCGGCCTGGTCGTTTTCATGGCGGTCGCGACCACGTTGTTTTCGCTGCTGCTGCTCGCCTATGCGATGCGCATGCGCGAGCCTGACTGGCAGCCGATTCCGCATCCGGCGCTGCTGTGGTGGAACACTGGCGCGCTGGTACTGGCCAGCATCGCCATGCAGCGCGCCCGGCAATTGACCTTGCACCGCGCGGCGTGGCTGGTGGGCGGCGGCGTGCTGGCGGCCGTGTTCGTGATCGGGCAATTGACCGCCTGGCACATGCTGTCGGCGGCCGGGCAGACTGTCGCCGTCAATCCGTCCAACAGCTTCCTCTACCTGCTTACCGGGCTGCACGGATTGCATGTGCTGGGCGGGCTGGTGGCGTGGGTGGTGACGATCGTGCAGCTCCGGCGCGCGGACCCGTTCCGGGCCCGGCGCGCCATCGCGCTGTGCGCGCTCTACTGGCATTTCCTGCTCGCGGTTTGGCTCGTGTTGCTGGCGGCGATGTGGTGGCTGACCCCCGGGATCGTCGCCGCCGTCTGCGGGCCCTTGTATGGAGCCGCGCCATGACCGCGCCCACGGCACCCACTGAATCCGCGGCCGATTCGCCTGCGGCTCTGCCCGCCGATGCTTCATCTGCCGATGCCCGGCCCGACGGCTGGCGCGGCATCGTCACCGACTGGTCGGCCGATCGCGAAGCCTTCAAGGTGCCGTGGGGCAAGGCGATGATGTGGATCTTCCTGCTGTCGGACACCTTCGTCTTCAGCAGTTTCCTGATCGGCTACATGACGGTGCGCATGTCGACCACGGCGCCGTGGCCCGATACCGCGAAGGTGTTCGGGCTCAACGTGGGCGGCGTGGAAGTGCCGTTGCTGCTGATTGCCATCATGACGTTCACGCTGATCAGCAGCAGCGGCACCATGGCGATGGCCGTCAACTTCGGCTACCGGCGCAACGCCAAGCCTGCCGCCGCGCTGTTGCTGGCGACCGCGCTGCTGGGCGCCACCTTCGTGTCGCTGCAGGCGTTCGAATGGAGCAACCTGATCTTTCGTGAAGGCATCCGCCCGTGGGGCAACCCGCTGGGCGCGGCGCAGTTCGGCGCGTGCTTCTTCACGATCACCGGGTTCCACGGGTTTCACGTGACCTGCGGCGTGATCTACCTGCTGCTGATCGCACGCAAGATCCTGCAGCCGGGGTTCACCGAACACGGCAACTTCCAGATCGTCGAGATCGCCGGCCTGTACTGGCACTTCGTCGACCTGGTTTGGGTGTTCATCTTCGCACTGTTCTATTTGTGGTGAGGCAGGCCATGGACCACACCGATCCCGCCGATCGACCCGACGCCGCGCACGGCCAGCAGCATCCGATCGGCCTCTACCTGAAGATCTGGGGCCTGCTGTTCGTGCTGAGCACGTTGTCGTACCTGGTCGACTATTTCAATGTGCAGGGTTTGCTGCGCTGGGTGCTGATCGTCGTGCTGATGATCGCCAAGGCCGGGCTGATCGTGTCGATCTTCATGCACATGATGTGGGAGCGGCTGGCGCTGGTGTACGCGATTCTGGTGCCGCCGCTGTGTCTGCTGGTGCTCATGGTGTTGATGGCGGCTGAGGCGCATCACACGTTTGGGATGCGGGAGCTGTTCTTTCGGTGATTTCTTCGCCGGGTGGTTTGCGGGCGATGAGCGTGTCGCAGCGCGACGGGCAGGGTGATGCGCCGCGGTTGTGCGCCGGGCGGCGTCGCGGCATCGGAGGAGCCGGTCATCCGGTCACGCAAACATGGAGGAGGGCAAGATGAAGTTTTCACGCCGACGTTTTATTGCAGCCACCACTGTTCTGGCATCCGCGCTGGCCCTTGGACGCCGCGCTGCGGCCGCAGATACCGGGGCCGGGGCCGTGAAGGAAACCGATGCAAACGCCCAGGCCCTCGGCTACAAGACGGATGCAAGCCGGGTCGACCATGCGAAATTCCCGAAATTTCAGGCGGGCGAGGCCTGCGCGAATTGCCAGTTCTTCCAGGGCAAGACGGGTGCCGCGATGGCGCCGTGCGCCATCTTCGGCGGCAAGCAGGTCAATGCGAAAGGCTGGTGTAGTGCTTATGCGAAAAAGGCGTAGCAGGGGAGGCGATGACCTGACCGCCGGGATATGTGATGCCCGGCGTACCACGTGACTGACCTGACTCTAGCCCGAACCCTGCACGGCTCGAGACTCCAATGGCAAGCAATGATCAGAGATCTCCGCGCACTTCACCGGTTCCCAGCGCGCTCCGCTGGCGGTTGACTTCCGCCCAAAGCTCATCGCTGTCGTCATCGCGCAGCAGGACCATGCAGTCCAGTTGCTCGTCGGTCACGTCGAAGTATTCCAGGATTTCCCGGCGAGCCGCATCGATGAACTGCGCGTATTCCGGGGTTGCCTGGGCCTGCGCGTGCAAGGTCTGCGTCGTCCGCGCCGCCGCCGTGCTCGTCGATGTAGCGCGAGATCCACTGATCTCGTTCGTGGTCGTAATCGGCCTCGGCGCGCATCGCTTGCACAGCCGTGTAGAAATCCAATTGGGCAAACGCGGCGATCGCCGCCGTTGTCGCCTCGTCGAATGTAGTCGTCATTACATCTCTCATGTTAGTCATGGCGAATCATCGCATGGGGTGTGCCTGGGCAGGTGCGCCGAAGCCGGATGGTGCTACATGCCGCCTGGCGCTGACGTTGGCGCCTGTGCAGAGGCACTATGATCGGAAGGGTGATGCCTTCGAGTGCGCCGCTCATCGGGGCCGCACGGGCGACAGGGTACTCATTAGCGATGAAAACAACCGGGCGTACTAGGTCGCAGAACAAGTTTCGAGCGTATCGCTGCGAGCGTCACCGCGGCACTTAAGCGCCATTACGGGCGCTGGTCGTGAATTGCTCATAATGGCAGAATTCCGCGGTGGTACGTTACCGATTGAATCCCCCATTGCGGCCGTTCGAATTTCGATCGCTAACGTCTACTTTGCAGCGGCCGCTGTCCTACGTAAGGCTAATTCGACTCCTGAATGCGGTCGTTCAATTTTTGAGTGCACATGCTGATGTAGGCCGTCGCCCGCGACGACCTGTTATCGAGTCGGCGTAGGTTGGCGCCGGAATCTGAGCATGTCGCAATCAACGTTTAGTTCGGAGTGAACAGTGGGATGGTCACTGGCGATGGACCGTCTGGCGGCGCAGCCGTGTGACCGATGCTAGCCGTGAAGCCGGGTGGCAAGTGCTTGTATGTGGCCTTTGGCTCGGTGTCGCAACCGTGAATGGCCGCATGGAGATCGCGCACTGGAAGCTGAACGCACTGAGCTGTGAAAATCTTTCCCCCGTCGACCGAGTATCCAACGCGCTTGAATGCCTCGTGGTATGGGCTGACGACCAGCGAGCCGCCGAAGTGCCCGGTGTTGCAGACCACTACGTTGCAGAAGACCGTCCTTGATAAAGAAACGGCCAACGACTCAAAGAGCTTTACGTCGCGGTTGTAGGCTATGACGAACAAGTGGTGAACCCGACCACGATAGAGTAGGGCGCGCTCAATATCCATGAAATCGTAGCAAATGCTGACCCCGATCCGTCCATAAGGCCCTGAATCGAAGACATAGACGTTGGGATCGGCATGGAATGCCCACGGTGGTACGTACTTTTTGAAGCCGGATGCCTCAGCTGGCGCAGGGTCCCGCTTGCCGAACCAAACTCTGGCGGCATAGCGTGAAGGTGTGCGCTTCCAAAAATTTCTAGGAACGAGGACGAGACCTTCATTTTTCGCAGACTTTGTTCGATGGTCCAGACGGTAGTCAACCCCAACGATTGCTAGCACATTCATGGAACAGACAAGCCGCTCGAAGTCATCCAATCGCGTTCTTGGGAGTGCTAGCTCGGGGAGAAGAACGACGCGAGGCTGATCATCATGATCTGCCAATGCCCTCATCGCTCTGCGAATCTCGTGCCATGCGCGGCTATCCTCGGCTGCCGAGATTTTTGGCTCACCACTATCGGCATTCCACGCGACCGTGGAATCTAAGGTCGTCTGAATTACGCCAAGCGTAAGCGTCTCAACCAATGCTGGCTTCTCAGAAATCATGCCGGCCCCATTTCAAAATAACGCTTCCAATCGACGTCGGTGAGGTGCATGAGATTGACGGGAGTGACTTGCCGAGATTGCTGATTGAAGGTCGAGATTTGATTTGCTTCTAATTCGAGTTGTGCAATCGAGATGACGCGCGCCAAATCCGCCGTGTCGATGAGGCTTACCGGATCATGCTTAGTGTCATCATCGAAGTCCGGGCTCCATGCTTGGTACAGGCCAGCCAATACGTTCTCGTCCGCGCGAGGTTGGAGGCACGCCTCAAGAATTCCAAGTGTTGCCGACGAATATGTGATCTCGTCTCGCAGGAGCTGAGGGAGATGTCTAAGCATGCTTTCATGCCCCAGCCCGTTCCATTGGGCTGGCAGTAGGAACGAGCGCGAAAGCAAGGCAAATAGGCACAGGCCAAGGCCGCGAATTGGATTCTGCGCGGAGCCTATTTCGCTTACGACGAGCGGCGCATACCGTCTGTCATAGATCTGTTGCCGCTGGGGGACTCGTCGTAGAGCTCCAATTCCGGGCTCTCGCAGCTTCTGCTTCCACTCTTGCCAGGAGACTGCCCCCGTGTCGATGAGATGTCTCGGCAGCGCGAAGTTGAGCGGGTGTGCGCAAGGGGAGCGCGTATCAGTGTCTTTGCGCGACGCGCGTTTAAGATAGTCTTGGTCTAAGGTCTCGGCGGTAGGCGACAGCAACAACGCTGCTTGCCTGACAATTTCTAGGCAGGTCCATTCACCGATTCTCCATTCCTTTGTGATTCTGGGATCGCGACTGCCCCAGATCCGTGTTGCCCAGACCGGCAGCGGTATTAGTTTCCCCGTCTCAGGTCCTTCGAGTGATGTCCGAACGCGAGACGCCGCCGGTGAAAGAGCCGTCACTTGCAGGATCTCTGGGCGATCGAGGCGGCTCATCAAAGCGTCAAACCACCACCCTTCTTGATTCGTTTGAGTTGACTTAGTTGCTGACGCGATTCGCAGTAGTGGTGCAATTGGTGCATCCGCAGGGAAGAAAGTCCACAGGTCGTCGGATTCAGCGAGGTCATCGACGAGGGTTCCCAAGTGAATGATCAGATCAGACGCTCGGCGAACAGGCTTGCGAAGGTCGAACTTGCATCCCCACCAGGCAAGCGCAACGCGCAGTTCCGACGGCATGTCATGGCTAGTTAGCAACGCGCGGCCTTTGTCAACAAATGGTTTGCTCAGCCGCTCCCCTAAGAGTTGCAAGGTGCCTGGCGATTGTTCCAACAACACCGTGGCGCAATACACACCGACGAAAAGCTGGTTTTGGCTTTTCTGTACAAACCATCGGTCTGCTTCAGGCAGGCATCTATTGGTAAGCCTCGCGATATCTCGCAGAAATCTCAGCGCGGCCGCTCTACGCCACCCCGCCGCATTGATGTCAACAAGTAGCTGTGCAGCTCGCACTGTTTCTGCCGCGAGCACCGCGTATGAATTGCCGAGTATGTAGCTGGCCGCTAGACGATTCACTGGGTCGCGCGCATAGCGATCGATGTCATCAAAGAGGAGTTCCAGTCCTGTAGCACCAAGGCGGCGAGCGATGGTTAGTGCATGAGTCCAAAGACGGACGCGATCAGGCCGTTCGTGCAGAACTCTTCTGACCAAGCCGAATACTCTGTCGGCAATGCCGGCAAGCCGGGCTTGAATCTGAAAGTCATTGATGCCAGTAAGAGCAGCGATTGGATCGAGTGAAGGGGCCTCGCCATTGCGACTGGTTGCTTGCCCCCCGGTCGTTCGGCTTTGGCTGGACGCGCCATGTCGAATGTTGAGTGTTTCCGGTGCGGCGAGTCTTGCTTCGGCGACGCGAGCAAGGCGAGTCGCTGCGAATGCCTGACGTGTTCGCGCTGGCATCTCCGCTTCAGGAACATCTACGAGCAATAGATGCTCCAACTGCTGCGATAGGATGGAGAGTTCGTTGTCTTCGAGCGTCGTGAAGTCGGTTTTGCCGATTGCCGAAACCAGAGCAATCGTCTTCGTCATTAATGGAGTTGGAAACTCAGGATCGAGGCGGCACTCATCTTGTGCGCGATTCCATAGGTCTGACCCGACAAGGCGCTTGCTGGTGTCGTCTGTTCCAAGCAGTTCCCCTAGCGCTTTCGGTTCGGTCTTTGCGGGATTAATGCTTGCGCCGGAACCTAGCCTATCGATCACATCCTTGTAGTGATCGATCCACGTAATCAGTTCCTCAAACGTCTTTGCCAATATCACATGGTCATCGACATAGCGGAAGTGCGCGACGCGCCCACGCGGGAGCGTTTTCTGTACCTCTTCGTCGACCAGTAGGAGAGCCGCATTTGCGAGAAACCCTGACACCATGAGCCCAGTAGGAATTCTGCGGAATGTTTTACGAGACTCATCAAGTTCGATGTGCTTTAGTTCGGCATCCGTCCAACCATCAAGGTTCAATGGAAGTTGTGTCAACGTCTTTAGCAGTCGTTGAACTTCTGGGCGCAGTTCGGCTGGAACAGACTGCGCGATTGCGTCGACGCATGCTGTGAGGTGGACGGACGGGTAGAACTTCTCAAGATCTACAGATGCCCAATAGATGTCGCCATTGTTGCGGTCGGTTGGCAAGCTAGTCCAATTGTCAGCAAGAACGAATGGACATCGATCGGCCTGGTGCATGCGATGTTGAAGTCCAAGCTCTTCCCGCTCATCGTCATCGAGGCTTCCCTCCTTGGAATGACCATGCGCCGCCGCTGACACCGCCAAGGCGATATGACGCCTAAATAGCGGCCAAGCCTGCTGAAACGGCCGATAGATTCGGCCCGAGGAGTGCCTGTACGGCCCGACTTTCCGCATCTTGTTACCGTGAAGATCTTCTTCAATCCACGCTGACCGGAAGAGTCTGTTGCCATAGCTCCAAACGGGCATCCGTGCGTCGACGTAGGGCCCCAATACGTTCACGGCAGCAGTCCACGCTACTTGATCTCTGACAGTGAAATGAAAGTATTGTCGAACCCTAGGATTCCCATCCCCATCAGGGTTCTTTGGAAAAGCCATCGGCCGAATTGGTGACATCCGAAATCTTCCGGAGCGTAAATCGTCACCAAGACTTCGGAGTTCGCGGTCTAAATGAACTTCAAAATGGGCTAGGTCTGCCTCGTCGATCCAGATGTCACCGGGGACAGACGCTCGCTTTACCTTCTCCCATGCCCAGCGCATGTTCAATTGGTCGCACACCTGACTTAGAAAGCTACGCATTCTTTCCTCGCGCAATCACGTCACTGGCATCCATGCCTTCAGGTGGAACTACAAACCGAATGCTCTTACTTCTGGCTCGAAACTCATTCGCAAGAACCTTCGTGAATTTCTCACCTGCAGCATCACCATCGGGAACACCCACTAGGTCAAAAGGGAGAAGTTCCTCCACCCAGTCAGAACGAAACGACGTAGCACCTAAAACTGCAACGGCGGCTAGTCCGGATCCCTCCATGGCAATTGCGTCTGGGACGCCTTCGCAAATGTGCAGAAGACTTCCTGGCTGCAACTGGCTCAGCCGTTGACTGTTGAACATAGGTTTAGGGATACCGCTTGGACCGAAGAATTTCTTACTGCTCTGAAGGCAGCGAACCTGTAAGTACTGAGTGGTGGCATCGACTTTGAAGGGGAAAACTAGGGCGTAGCCAGACCAGCTTAGCGCCCGTCGGCTCCCAGATAGTCCTGCGCTGCGGATTCGCTCTGCCCCCCAACGCCGTTCTAGCTCTCGATACGCCCTCGCCGGGTCCACGAGTTCTACGACGCCGAACCTAAGCGCCAAATCCGGTGCAATTCCGTGAGCTTGGAGGTAGGCTGTCCCCAAGGACGCAATGACCGGTCCGCAGTGCGCCACCAGCCAGGTGTACAGTTCGGGGTCAGGGCTAGCCGAGCGTTCGGAAGGAGCGGGATTAACTGGTTTGGGACTTTTAGCCTGCGACATTGAACGTGCGCGTCGGCCGAGCGGGGCCTCGCCGCCGACGATGCCGAAGTGACCGCAGAGCCAGTCACAAGCATCCATAAACCCTAGGCCTAAAATCTTCCGGACTAGCGCGATTGCGTCGCCATGCTCACCGCATCCAAAGCACCTCCAGGTATTTTTCGCTTTGCTGACGGTGAAGCTTGGACTCGCTGCATCGTGCCCGTTGAAGCACATCGCCTTGTTGCCACGTAGGGTGATCCCTACGGCTGATGCAACGTCCGCCATTGGCAATTCGCGCAGGCGTGCAAGCGCCTGATCGCTCAATAGCTTCGGCTTGGCTGCCTGTAAGCTGGCTCGCCGCAAAATCATCCCCCTTGCGCCAGTTTCTGTTTTCTTACGAGAATCATCCCATGGAGATGAGGGAGATTGGGCTGCGAATTCGCTGACATCTGAACGATACTGAGTACGCAGATGCAAGCGGCGGCAGCCAGTCAGAGCACCGTAGCTGCGGCAAGGGTTCAGCCAGGAGTCTAGGCGTCGATCGCTCTGTGCGCGGTGAACCACAGCGTCAGAGCTAAACCCACGTCGGCGCTGGCCTGCGTAAAGATCGACTTGGTTTGTAGCGAACTAGGCTTGGGGCAGCACCTCGACGTAGGCCATTTTCCTAATAGCGAGCGCCTCCTAGCCACTGAAAGAGGGCGGTAGCGCGACGACAGGTGCGGGCGGCAATGCGGGCCACCAAAGAATTGGCCTAGTCTTTGCTCTCATGACACGCTTCTTTGACGCCCCCCCGTATGGAAAATGCAAGCGGGCTAGCACGTGGTCGTTTAGATGGGGCAACAGAAGCTCCAAGAAGTGGCAGTTGTCGAACGTCAGCTGTTAGCTGCGGATTCAACCCGTCGATGCAACACACGAGAGGCCGCATAGCACCGAGGAGTGTTGCAATGAAACAGAGACGGCGGATCTGCTACACGGATAGTCAGAAAGCGGTAATGTGGGAGCGCTGGCGCAAGGGCGAGTCGCTGAAGCAGATCGCCCAGTTGTTTGATCGGAACCATTCCTCGGTGCAACGGATTCTGGCCGAAACGGGCGGTATACAGCCGAAGAACCGGTGCCGTACAAGATTGGCGCGGACGATGGCAATGTGCACTGGTTGACGGAGCATCAGGCGGAAACCTCGAAGACTACGTGATCTTCTAGAGCAGCGGCGACGGCCCTCGATTGTCAATGATTCGAACCTCCAGGTCGAACGGCTGGCAGCGGCCGAACCGAGTCGATTGACCTGTGACGTCCGCATCGCTTCCTATAGCAGCCCCAGCCCCAGCCCCAGCCCCAGCCCCGTGCCCCATGGCTTCGGTTGCAACACCTCCGCCGAATGACTTCCACCCGCCAGTGCGCGCTGCGCCGAGTTCTGCGTAACGAGAACCCCGCCCCCCAACCCCCATCCCATACCGCCCCCAGGGTCGTCATGGAAAACTGTATGAATATACAGTATAGTACCCGTCGAACTCGAGCCGCACGGGCGCAACCCTTGCAACCCTTGCAGCACGTAAGCCACACCTGCGGGCATCCACCGCAGCGTTCCGGCACCGGGCACTCTGGCTAACTCATTCAGACGGGCAGGCAAATTGTCATCCAGCAATCTGATCCGCATTCGCGGAGCGCGTCAGCACAACCTCAAGAACCTCGATCTCGACCTGCGCACCGGCGAGATGACGGTCGTCACCGGCCCGTCGGGCTCCGGCAAGTCGAGTCTCGTGTTCGACACGCTGTACGCGGAAGGGCAGCGGCGCTACGTCGAGACGTTCAGCGCGTACGCGCGCCAGTTCCTCGACCGGATGGACCGCCCGCAGGTCGAGCGGGTCGACGGCGTGCCGCCCGCGATCGCGATCGACCAGACCAACCCGGTGCGCAGTTCGCGCTCGACCGTCGGCACGATGACCGAGCTGAACGATCACCTGAAGCTGCTGTACGCGCGCGCGGCCGAGCTGTTCGACCGCAAGACCGCGCGGCTGGTGCGGCACGACACGCCGGAGACGATCTACGCGGAGCTGGTCGCGCGCACGCAGGCGGACGATCCGCGCGTCGTCGTCACGTTCCCGGTCGAGCTGCCTGAAACGGCCTCCGACGATGAAGTCGCGCAGTGGCTGTCCGCGAGCGGTTACACGCGCGTGCAGGCGCAGCGCGAGGTCGCGTCGCCCACCGGGCCGCGCAAGGTGCTCGACGTGGTGGCCGACCGCTTCCGCGTGCAGCAGGCCGACAAGGTGCGCGTTGTCGAAGCGATCGAGGCATCGCTGAAGCGCGGCGGCGGGCGCGTGAACGTATACGTGCTTGCACCGGAAGCAGAAAACGCGGCCGCCGAGCCGCAGGTGTGGCGTTTCTCCACCGGGCTTCACGATCCCGACAGCGACCTGCGCTACGCGGAGCCGCAGGCGGCGATGTTCTCGTTCAACTCGGCCTACGGCGCGTGCGAAACCTGCCGCGGCTTCGGCCGCGTGATCGGCGTCGATCTCGGCCTCGTGATCCCCGACGCGCGCAAGACGCTGCGCGGCGGCGCGATCAAGCCGATGCAGACGCCCGCATGGAAAGAGTGCCAGGACGACCTGATGCGCTACGCGGCGAAAGCCGGCATCCCGCGCGACACGCCGTGGGCCGAGCTGTCGGACGCCGAGCGCGACTGGGTGGTCAACGGTTCGCCGGACTGGAACGGCAAGTGGCAGAGCCAGTGGTACGGCGTGAAGCGCTTCTTCGGTTATCTCGAATCGAAAGCGTACAAGATGCATATCCGCGTGCTGCTGTCGAAATACCGCAGCTACACGCCGTGCGACGTGTGCGGCGGCGCGCGCCTGAAGACGGAATCGCTGCAGTGGCGGCTCGGCTCGAAAGAGAACGCCGACGGCGTGCTCGCGCCGGCCGGCCGCTTCATGCCGCGCGGCGTCGACTGGAGCCGCGAGCAACTCGAGGCGCTGCCGGGCCTGACCGTGCACGACCTGATGCTGTTGCCGATCGAGCGCATCCGTCGCTTCTTCGACGGCATCAGCCTGCCGAGCGCGCTGCTCGACGATGCGCTGAAGCTGCTGCTTGCCGAGGTGCGCACGCGCCTGAAATACCTGTGCGACGTCGGGCTCGGCTACCTGACGCTCGACCGGCAGAGCCGCACGCTGTCGGGCGGCGAGGTGCAGCGGATCAACCTGACCACCGCGCTCGGCACGTCGCTCACGAAAACCCTGTTCGTGCTCGACGAACCGAGCATCGGGCTGCATCCGCGCGATCTCACGCGGATCGTCGAGGCGATGCAGCGGCTGCGCGACGCGGGCAATACGCTGGTCGTGGTCGAACACGATCCGTCGGTGATGCTCGCGGCCGATCGCCTGATCGACATGGGGCCCGGCCCGGGCGAGCGCGGCGGCACGATCGTCTACGACGGCACGCCGGGCGACATTCGCTCGGCGCACACGCTGACGGGCGAGTATCTCGGTGGCCGCAAGCATGTCGCGCACGCGTCGAACTGGGCGCGCCGCGTGGTCGACGCGAATACGCCGCGCATCGTGCTCGAAGGCGCGAGCGAACATAACCTGCGCGACGTGACGGTCGAGATTCCGCTGCAGCGCCTCGTGTGCGTGACGGGTGTGTCGGGGTCCGGCAAGTCCACGCTGCTGCAGGACGTGCTCTATCCGGCGATGGCGCGGCACCACGGCAAGGCGACCGAGTCGCCGGGCGCGTACCGCAGCCTCACGGGCGCCGACCAGGTGGGCGACGTCGTGTTCGTCGACCAGTCGCCGATCGGCAAGACCACGCGTTCGAACCCGGCGAGCTACGTCGGCGCGTTCGACGAGATCCGCAAGCTGTTCGCGAAGGCGCCGCTGGCGTTGCAGCGCGGCTACAGTGCCGGCACGTTCAGCTTCAACTCGGGCGACGGGCGTTGCCCGACCTGCGGCGGCTCGGGCTTCGAGCACATCGAGATGCAGTTCCTGAGCGACGTCTACCTGCGCTGCCCGGACTGCGACGGCAGCCGCTACCGCGCGGAGATTCTCGAAGTGCGCATCGAGCGCAACGGCCGCGCGCTGAACATCGCCGACGTGCTCGACCTGACCGTCAGCGAAGCGGCTGCGTTCTTCGCGAGCGACGCCGAGGTGCTGCGCGTGCTGCAGCCGATCGTCGACGTCGGCCTCGAATACGTGAAGCTCGGCCAGCCGGTGCCGACGCTGTCGGGCGGCGAGGCGCAGCGCCTGAAGCTCGCCGGCTTCCTCGCCGAATCGGCGGCGGCGGCCAACGGGCGCCGGGTTGCGACGGAAGAGGCGCGCATCGCACGCGCGAAGCTGTTCATGTTCGACGAGCCGACCACCGGGCTGCACTTCGACGACATCGCGAAGCTGATGCAGGCGTTCGGCAAGCTGCTCGCGGCCGGCCATTCGCTGATCGTGATCGAGCACAACCTCGACGTGATCCGCGCGGCCGACTGGCTGATCGATCTCGGCCCGGAAGGCGGCGACGGCGGCGGCCTCGTGCTGTGCGCGGGCACGCCCGACGACGTGAAAGCCTGCGCCGAATCGCACACGGGCGTGGCGCTGCTGCAGTACGACCGCGCGATGGATGCCGACATGGCGCTCGCCGACGAAGGCAAGCCGCTGCAGGCCGTGCTGAGCGCGGCGCGCGAGCGGCGTGCGATCGAAGGCGAGGACGTCGTGCGGATCGTCAATGCGCGCGAGCACAACCTGAAATCGCTCGACGTCGACATCCCGCACGGCAAGTTCAACGTGATCACCGGCGTGTCGGGTTCGGGCAAGTCGACGCTCGCGTTCGACATCCTGTTCCATGAAGGCCAGCGCCGCTACCTCGAATCGCTGAACGCGTATGCGCGCTCGATCGTGCAGCCGGCCGGCCGCCCCGAGGTCGACGCGGTGTACGGCATTCCGCCGACCGTCGCGATCGAGCAGCGGTTGTCGCGCGGCGGGCGCAAGAGTACGGTCGCGACCACGTCCGAGGTCTGGCACTTCCTGCGGCTGCTGTACGTGAAGCTCGGCCTGCAGCATTGCATCCACGACGGCACGCCGGTCACGTCGCAATCCGTCGAATCGATCGCCGCGCAGTTGCTGCGCGACCATCGCGGCCAACACGTCGGGCTGCTCGCGCCGCTCGTCGTGAACCGCAAGGGCGTGTATACGGATCTCGCGAAGTGGGCGAAAGCGCGCGGCAGCACGCATCTGCGTGTCGACGGCGAGTTCGTGCCGGTCGATCCGTGGCCGAAACTCGACCGCTTCCGCGAGCATACGATCGAGTTGCCGGTCGCCGATATCGTCGTGTCGCCGGACAACGAGGCCGAACTGCGGCGCGTGCTCGACGAGACGCTCGAACTCGGCAAGGGCGTGATGCATCTGCTCGCGCCGCTCGACGGGCTGCACGATGCGATGCAGAACGATCATTCGACCGCGCGCGTCGGCACGGTCAAGGTGCTGTCGGTCAAGCGCGCCTGCCCGGTGTGCGGCACGAGCTACCCGGAGCTGGACCCGCGGATGTTCTCGTACAACAGCAAGCACGGCTGGTGCACGACCTGCGTCGGCACCGGCGTCACGCTCACGCGCGAACAGCGCGCGGCGTACGACGACACGGTGCTCGCCGGAGACGATCGCGGCCGTGAGCAGACGCTGCCGTCGGACGAACAGGAACCCGAGGGCGTCGGCAACGAGCCGTGCCCGGATTGCCATGGCACGCGGCTGAACCCGTCTGCGCGCGCGGTGACGTTCGATGCACATCCGATCGTCGAGGTCGCGCAATGGACGGTGTCGGACACGCGCCGCTGGATCGACGCTCTGGAACTGACGGGGCGCGACGCGCAGATCGCGCGCGACATCGTCAGCGAGATCGGTAGCCGCCTCGCGTTTCTCGAGGAAGTCGGGCTCGGTTACCTGAGCCTCGATCGCGCGGCGCCGAGCCTGTCGGGCGGCGAAGCGCAGCGCATCCGGCTCGCCGCGCAGCTGGGCAGCAACCTGCAAGGTGTCTGCTACGTGCTCGACGAACCGACGATCGGCCTGCATCCGCGCGACAACCAGATCCTGCTGGACGCGCTGCGCAAGCTCGGCGACAAGGGCAACACGCTCGTCGTCGTCGAGCATGACGAGGACACGATCCGCCGCGCCGATCACATCATCGACGTCGGCCCGGGCGCGGGCAAGCGCGGCGGCACGCTGGTCGCGCAGGGCGCGGTCGCGGATCTTGCCGCGCAGGCCGATTCGGTGACGGGGCGCTTACTCGCGCAGCCGATGACGCACCCGCTGCAGCCGCGTCGCAGCGTGAGCCTGCCGGGCAAGAAGGGCGGCGCCGCGGTGCCGGACGCCTGGCTGACCGTGCATGGCGCACGGCTGCACAACCTGCGCGACGTCACGGTCGGCATTCCGCTCGCGCGGCTCGTCGCGGTCACGGGCGTGAGCGGCTCGGGCAAGTCGACGCTCGCGCGCGACGTGCTGATGACGAACCTGCTCGACGCGGTCGGCCGCTCGGTACTGTCGTCGCCGGCCACGCGCCGCGCGCGCAAGGCCGCGCAGCAGGACACGCCGGCTACCAATCGTCGCTCGAGCGTGCTCGCGCGTAGCGCGCCGCGGCCGTCGCTGAACGTCACGCATGCATGGCAGGGCTGCGAATCGCTGAGCGGCTGGGAACAGATCGATCGCGTGCTCGAAGTCGACCAGACGCCGATCGGCAAGACGCCGCGCTCGTGCCCGGCCACCTATATCGGCGTGTGGGACACGATCCGCAAGCTGTTCGCCGATACGCTGGAAGCGCGTGCGCGCGGCTACACGGCGTCGCGCTTCTCGTTCAATACGGGCGACGGGCGCTGCCCCGCATGCGAAGGGCAAGGCGTGCGCACGATCGGGATGAGCTTCCTGCCCGACGTGAAGGTGCCGTGCGACGTGTGCCACGGGCAGCGTTTCAACCCGGAGACGCTCGCCGTCACGTGGCGCGGCCGGAACATCGGCGACGTGCTGACGATGGAGATCGACGAGGCAGTGGAGTTTTTTGCGCCGATCTCGAACATCGCGCATCCGCTGCAGCTGATGAAGGATGTCGGCCTCGGCTACCTGACGCTCGGCCAGCCGTCGCCGACGTTGTCGGGCGGCGAGGCGCAGCGCATCAAGCTCGTCACCGAGCTGACGAAGGTGCGCGACGACATCACGCGGCGCGGGCAGAAGGCGCCGCACACGCTGTACGTGCTCGACGAACCGACGGTCGGCCTGCACATGGCGGACGTCGCGAAGCTGATCCGCGTGCTGCACCGGCTCGTCGATGCGGGGCACAGCGTGGTCGTGATCGAGCATGACCTCGACGTGATCGCGGAAGCCGACTGGATCATCGATCTCGGGCCGGAAGGCGGCGTGGGCGGCGGCACGATCGTCGCGGCGGCGCCGCCGGAAGCGCTCGTGCAGGTAAGCGCGAGCCATACCGGGCAGGCGCTCAGGCCCGTGCTCGCGAGAACGGGCACGGACGAAGGGGAAGCCGAGCGCGAGGGAGAAGCGCGGGTAGGGTGAGCGCGACACTTCGTATTGACGGCCCCGGTGTCGGGCGGTGATTTCCCCTGGCTAACAGACAATTGGCTGGGGAGAGCACCGCGATCCGGCGCGTGCATCCCTCTTCGTGAACTGCACCCCAAAAGTTGGATTTTGATCCGACCTTTGGGGTGTTTTCTTTTGATGGTCGCGAACGCTCCCGGCGTGGACGACGTGCGCAACCCGCACAAGGACATCGTGCTCCCCGAATCGGTCGTGTCGCTGTTCAAGGGCGAGCCGGGCTTTCCGCGGGACGGTGTGCCGGCGGTCCACTCACGGACGGATCGGTCAACTCGAACGGCTCGCCCGTGAACGGACAGGCAAGGCCCGGCGCTTCGACACGCGCAGCGGGTACACCAGGCAACCGGCTGTCCATCAGCATCGAGAAACCGATGCGTTTCTTCGAGGCCCGCCACGCCATTAGCAGAAACTATTCGAAGCGGAGCAAGGCCCGCGATCATTCCGCCATCGCAATGATGTCGATATTGTCACGATACTTTCCAGCGCAGTGGTTCGAACATGCAATGCGCAGCTTATCGAGCGAAATCGATATTTCACCGATATGCGCATACTCCAATCAATTGTTCAAATCGCAGATCGCTGATGTCAGTTCACTCAACTGCCGTCATTTCCATTCGCCATGCAATCGCAACAATTTCTGCGTGATTGCGTAATCGTACGCAGGATCGGTAATGGTCATTTGAATTGATAAATGAAAATGCGTATTTGTTATTTAACAAAATATTTCACCAGGAGGATGATGCGTCACGCACTGATATCAAAACAAACGAGAAGCGTGACGCGAGAATGAGACAACACTTCGCGGCTCGCTGAAATGAGGGCCTTGAAGTGGTTTATCAGAGAAACGACACTGCGCGCGTGAGGTACCCCCGTTGCCGCTCGCTGGCGCTGGCTGCATGCTGGATTACCGCCGGCGGCGGCGCGTGGGCGCAGGACACGAAACCCAACCCGGCGCCCGCCGGCGCTACCCCGGATGTGGTCGTCACCGTTCAAGACGTCATCGTCACGACCGGCACGCGTGAAAGCGCGCGGAAAGTGCGCGATGCCGCTGCCCCGGTGGAAGTGATCAGCGGCGACGCGCTGCGGCGCACCGGGCAGGGCAATCTGCGCGACGCACTCGTCCAGCTCTCGCCGTCGATCGCACGCCAGGCGATGCGCGGCGATGCGGGCAACCTGACCAGCGCACTGACGCTGCACGGGCTGAGCCCCGATTACGTGCTCGTGCTCGTGAACGGCAAGCGTCGCCATTCGACCGCGAACGTCTCGCTGAATCGCGGGCCGCAGCAAGGATCGACCGGTGTCGACGTCGACCTGATCCCGGTCACGGCGATCGATCACGTCGAGATTCTCCGTGACGGCGCATCCGCGCAATACGGCTCGGATGCGATTGCCGGCGTGATCAACGTCATCCTCAAGTCGAATTACCAGGGCGGCGAGGTGTCGAACACGACCGGCCAGACCTATCAAGGCGACGGCCTCGCGCAGAACAACGCGGCCACCATCGGGCTAAGGCTCGGCGATGCAGGTTATGTCGACCTGAGCGCCGAATACAACCGGCAGAATCATACGGTGCGAACCGGCGCCGATCCGCGAACCGGCCAGAACGACAACCTGATTCTCGGGTCGCCGTCCAGCACGCGGGAAGCGGTCGCCTTCAACGCGGGCTACCTGCTCGAAGGCGGCGCGAAGCTGTACGGCTTCGGCACGTATGCACACCGGAGCGGCGGCAGCTACCAGAATTACCGGTTGCCGTCGGTCCTGCCGACGCTCTACCCGAACGGCTTCACGCCGCAGGAAACGATCAACGAAAACGACTTTTCGCTGACCGCGGGCGTGAAAGGCGACCGGCTGCTCGGCTGGGCATGGGATATCAGTTCGACCTACGGCCGCGACAACATCGGTATCGGCATGGTCAATTCGGCGAACACGAGCCTGTTCGACGCGACCGGCTCGACGCCGACCAGTTTCCGCCTGTCGACCTTCACGAACACGCAGTGGACCAACAACCTCGACCTGTCGCGCGCATTCAGCGTGCCGCTGCTGCCCGCGCCGCTCAACGTGTCGGTCGGCGCCGAGCATCGCCACGAAAGCTACACGATCGGCGCGGGCGATCCCGCCTCGACCTACGGCGCGGGCAGCCAGGCGTTGCCGGGCCTGTCGCCGCTCAGTGCGCTGTCGAAATCGCGCGAGGTGCTCGGCACCTACATCGATCTCGCCACCCGGCTTGCGCCGAACTGGCAGGTGGATCTCGCGGGGCGCTTCGAGCATTACAACGACGTCGGCAGCACGGCCAACGGCAAGGTCTCGACGCGTTACGACATCACGCCGCGCATCGCGGTTCGCGGTAGCGTCGGAACCGGCTTTCGCGCACCGTCGCTCGCGCAGCAGTATTTCACGAACCTGAACATCTCGCCGCTTTCCGCGTACGGGCAACTGGCCCCGAACTCGCAGGCCGCACGCAACCTCGGCGCGACGCCGCTCAAGCCTGAAAAGTCGACCAACTTCGATATCGGGCTCGTGCTCAACCCGCTGCCGAACCTGAACGTGACGATCGATGCGTACCAGATCAACATCCGCGACCGGATCGTGCAGGGCGGCACCTATAGCGGACAGACCGCGATCGATGCACTGACGCAGGCCGGCATCACATTGCCCGCGGGCTTGCCGTCGGTGACGGCGAACTACTTCACGAACGGCGTCAATACGCGCACGCGCGGCCTCGACATCCTGGGCACGTATCACAGCAACTTCGCGAGGTGGGGGAGCGTCGACTGGGATCTCGGCATCAACTTCAACACGACGAGCATGACGAGCGTGGGCCGCGACACCAACGGCAACACGCTGTTGAACGCGCAGCAGGTCGGCTACATCACGTCGTCGACGCCGAAGAACAAGATCATCGTCGGCGGCACCTGGCACCGTGACAAATGGGCGCTCAGCCTGCACGAGACACGTTACGGCACGACCTCCGGCGAATTGAGCTACTGGAGCGGCCCGAATGCATTTTCGACGACGCGCTTCGCGCATTTCACGAACGCGGCGAGATACGTCACCGACGTCGAGCTGCGCTATGCGATGACGCGCAAGTTCGAAATCGCGGTGGGCGCGAACAACCTGTTCAACGTGTACCCGAGCAAGCTGCCAGTCGAGAACCAGTTCCTCGGCACGCAGTACGACATCGTGTCGTCGCCGATCGGCATCAACGGCGGCTTCTATTACCTGCGCGCCCGTTACCTGCTCTGATGCGCGCGGCTCCTTCACCCCTTCATTCCATCACGCCATGAACCGACCGGCAGAGGTTGACCATGCAGTGATCGACGTCGACGAAACGTCGCTGTGCGCCGATCACATTCTCGATTTGTGCAAAGGCAATGCGCTCGCGATACGCATTCGTGCGTTCACGCCGCCGGCAGTCATCCGGCGCGCGGAGGAGCAACTGTTCGCCCATCCCGACCGCGGCGCGCTGGGCCACGCCGTCGAATTCACCCGGCTCGGCATCGCGTACGCGGAGGTGCGATCCGAAGAGGTCCGGCAGGCCTATCACCGGCATGCGCGCGCCAATATCGAACGTGTGCGTACGCTGTTCGGCGAGCTGGCGTCGCCGGTCGACCGGTTCCGCACCCTGCTCGACGACGCGTGGCCCGAAGGGGCGCGGCTGCTGAGTGTGGGCGGGCACAAGTGCTTCGTCGGCGTGTGCCGCTACCTGACGCCCGGCGTGGATCTCGAGCCGCACATCGACAACCTGGAATGGACGCTGCCGGCCGGCACCGGCTGGGCGCTGCAGTATCAGCTGTCGGCCAACCTCTATCTGCAGGTGCCTCCGCAAGGCGGCGAGCTGGAGCTCTGGCGCGTCGCACCCGATGCGCGCGAATACGAAGCGCTCAAGGGCGATCGCCACTACGGGATCGGCCGCGAGCAGGTGGGCGCGCCCGACCTGGTGATCAAGCCGGAGGTGGGCGACCTGATCTTCCTGAATCCGCGTTTCATCCACGCGGTTCGCCCTGTCCGGGGCGCCGACCGGGTCACGTTGAGTGCCTTTGTCGGGATCCGATCCGTTACCGAACCCTTAGTTTACTGGAGCTGACCATGTACAAGGTTTCATTGCAGGCACAAGGAAAATTTCAGGCACACGAGTACCTCGGCAAGACCGCACTGCTGCTGATCAGCGTCGGCAAGGAATATCACGAAGGCGAAAAACTCGCGGCGACGGTTGACAAGATCAACGTGGCGGGGTTCGGGCAATGCGTGATCGGCGTGGCCGATACGCTGCAGCGCCACAACTATGCGACCGGCTCCGCGCATAGCAATTATCAGAAAAGCCGCGACCGCGGCGACGCATGGCTGCGGGATCACGCGGACACCCTCGCGAAACTGTCGATGCGACGCGAGATCCTGCGATGGGACGACCTGCTGCGCCGCGACGACTACTCGCAGTATTACCATCTGATCACGAACGAGTACTACTCGAATCCCGAATACCGTTACGCGATCAACGACACCATCGGCGTGTTTGCCGAGCGAAACGGGCTCGTGCAAGGCACCCGCGAACACGAGGACGCGTTCTATCGCTCGCTCTTCTACATTCTCGAGGAATGCCCGATCATCATGCCGATGTGGGCGCAGGACGGCATCGATTTCATCATTTACCCGAAGCAGATGACCGCCGCGATGAGCAAGACGCGCGAGATTTTCGTGCAGAACGGGAGCGATGCTCGCGCCAACTGGCTGGCGGTCAAGTTCAAGAAAAAATCGCAGTCGCACGCAGACGAAGAAACCGAGGCGCTGGCGCATGACTAATTCATCGAGCAAGGTTCGGAAGTACGTCGGGCTGACCGGCATCTGTATCGCGAGCTTCCTGGGATGTATCGATCTCACGGTCGTCAACACGATTCTTCCGGCGATCGGCCGCGATTTTTCGATCCCGATCCAGACGACGCAGTGGATCACGTCCATCTTCATGGTCGCGCTGTCCGCGTTCATGGTGCCGGTTGCCACGCTGGCAGACAACCTGGGCCGCAAGAAACTGCTGATCATCGGCCTCGTGATCTTCGGCGCGGCTTCGTTGTTCGCGGGGATTGCGCATCAGTTCTGGCTGCTGGTGGCGTTCCGCTTCTTGCAGGGCATCGGTTGCGCGATCCTGTACACGGTATCGGGCGCGATCGTCAGCTATACGTTCGACGAGAACGAACAGGGCAAGGCGCTGGGGATCCTGTTCGGCGCCAACGGCGTCGGGCTGGCGCTCGGCCCGATCATCGGCGGCCTGTTCGCCGGCGCGCTCGATTGGCACGATGCGTTCCTGATCAACATTCCGTTCATCGTGATCAGCCTGGCGCTCTGCGCATGGGCGATACCGGAGTTCAAGGCGCAGGCGCGCAAGCGCCTCGACGTGACGGGATGCCTGCTGCTGGTCGTCGGCCTGACCACGCTCGTCAGCTATCTGTCCGTCGACGGGAGCCGGCTCAATCTCTGGTTGCTGCCGGTGTCGCTCGTCGCGCTGGCGCTGTTCGTCTGGCATGAGCTGCGTACGCGCGACCCGATCGTCGAGTTTCATTTCTTCCGCGAACCGAAGTTCGTGTCCGCGCTGCTCGCGACGTTCTTTCTCGCGTTCTTCTACTGCATCGTGCTGCTCACCCTGCCGATCTTCTTTTCGACCCAGCTCCACAAGAGCGACATCACCATCGGGCTGTACCTGCTGCCGGCGACCATCACGTTTTCGATCGCGTCGTCCTGGATCGGCGGGCGCAGTGAACGGCTCGGCCCGTCGCGGGTGATCGCAGCCGGCCTGTCGCTGTTCGTCGTCGCGTCGATCCTGCTGTCGGTCGCGGCAGGCCAGCTCGACGCAGGCTGGTTCGTCGTGCCGCTGCTGCTGTTCGGGATCGGCTGGGGCGCGATACTCGGGCCCTCGACGCTGGTGGCGCTGGGCGCGTTGCCTCGCGACAAGGCGGCCGTGGCGATGGGCACGTCGTGGACGGTGCACAACGTGGGCGGCGCGAGCGGCATTGCGTTCGCCATTTTCCTGATGCGGCAGGTCGACGATTTCCGGCATGGTTACCAGACACTGATGCTGGCGCTCGCGGCCATCATCCTCGCGGCCGGCGTGCTGTACCACATCCTGTCGCGCGAGTCGGTGGCGGTGGCCATCGACTGACCGGCGAGCGAATACCCATCGCTCGCGGATGATTGCGCGAGCGGCTCAAACGCAATGGCAGGCGAGTGCCCGGGCGGTGGCCGGGCACCCGTCGCCTTGCTCGACGGGCGTGCGGCCTGGATCGAGCTAGGGCGCCGTCCGCGCATGCGGTCTTTCCGGATAGCGTTGACCTGACGCCACGGGCGCCCGCCGTGCAGCGTGCATGTAACCCGGACTACGTGAAATCGGGCACGGTGCCCGAACGCGGCCGACGAATTGTCGAGCAGGCAAGATCTGCATCTCGAATACAAATTCGGATATCTAAATAGATACCGTATTGAAAAATACACGTCGGCAATGCCGGCGAATGTGGGCGGGAAAAAAGATGAAACGAAGCGTGATGATGGTGACGGCCGCAGGGTTGCTCTGCGCGCTCACCGCGGTACCGGGAGCGTCCGCGTGGGCGCAGCAACTGCCGGCGCCCGACGCGCCGGCGTCGTCCGTGGCTGCGCCTGCGGCACCGCCGTTGCCGGCATCGGGCGCGCACGACGCGCTGACGGTCAAGCGTTTCGAAGTGACGGGGTCATTGATCCGCAGCGCCGACAAGGTCGGCTTCAACCAGGTCCAGACGATCACGGCGAAGGATATCGAGAACAGCGGCTATACGACGGTCGCGGACTATTTGCGCAGTGTGGCGGCCAATTCATCGAGCAGCTGGGGTGACGGCTCGACCACGGCCAACTTCGCGGTCGGCGGAGCAGGGCTCGCGTTGCGCGGGCTGAGCGAAAAATACACGCTGGTGCTCATCGATGGCCAGCGCGTCGCACCGTACGCCTACGCGGCCAACGGCACCGATCAGTTCTTCGACCTCAACACGCTGCCGCTCAACATCATCGACAGGATCGAGATCGTCAAGACGGGCGCGGTGTCGCAGTACGGCTCCGACGCCATCGCCGGTGTCGTGAACATCATTACGAAGAAGAACTTCCAGGGCCTGGAGCTTTCCGGAAGCTATGGCGGCGCGACGAACGGTGGCGGAGGCGCGGGCACGACCCGGTTCGGCTTGCTGGGCGGCTTCGGCGACGTCAACGCGAATCGCTTCAACGTGACGGCGGCGCTCAGCTACTACAAGAACAACGGCGTGCTCGCTTCCGACCGGGACATGACGGAGAATCAGAATTTCTCGAACTACCCGGGCGGCCTGTCCAACCAGTCGACGTCATACTGGGCGAGGGCGAACGGCAACGTGCCGCTCGATCCCTGTGCGTACGGCGGCAAGGTCGTACCCGGCAACACGAATTCGCAGTCGTTCGGGGCAGGCGGCACGGTCTGCCAGCGCAACACGGCAGGCGCGACGTCGCTCTCGCCGTGGACCGAGCGCCTGAGCGCAAAAGTGCATGGCGAGTTCAAGATCGACGATGCGACGCAGGCGTTCGCCGATCTGTGGGAGAGCAACAACACCACGGTCGCGAACCGGGGCGTCGGCCGCCTGACGACCAGTACGCAGACCTACGATCCGGCGACGGGCAGCGTTTCGCTGGTATCGAACGTCGTGCCGGGCAGTAATCCGTACAACCCGTTCGGCGTGCCGACGCAGTTGCGCTACGCGTTTCCGGCGTCGCAGTCATTGCATGTCAGTTCGAATTACTGGCGCGCCGCGACGGGCGTGAAGGGAACGTTTGCGATGCCTTCCGTGGGCGACTGGGACTGGAGCGCGTCGTATGCCCATTCGCAGGACACGGTCTCGCAAAACTATTCGAACCAGATGAACGCCAGCGCGCTGACGAACATCATTCAGAACGGGACCTTCGATTTCTCGAATCCGTCCGCGACGCCGAACGGGCTGAACGGCCTTTACCAGAGCACGTCGAATCAGGCGATCACGAAGCTCGACGTGCTGGATGCGACGCTGTCGAGCCCGAACCTGGTCAGTCTGCCGACAGGCAACGTGGGCCTCGGGCTAGGCGCGCAGTTCATGCATCAGAGCCAGTACATCGGCACGGGTGCGGGCTGGGCGAGCGGCCAGCTGACGTCGCCGTCGATCCAGTCCGTCAATGGCGAGCGCAACGTCGCGGCCGTCTACTACCAGTTCGATATTCCGCTGCTGAAGACACTGACGTTCAGCCAGTCGGGCCGCTACGATCACTACAGCGACTTCGGCGGCGCGTTTTCGCCGCGGTTCGCGCTGCGCTTTCAGCCGGTGCGGGAATTCACGTTGTACGGTTCGTACAATCGCGGCTTCCGTGCACCGACGCTGATCGAGAACACGTCGTCGCGCACTTTCGGCTCGCAAGGCGTGCTGGATGCGCGAGATCCGAACAATCCGGGTTCATACAATATCGTCGAGGAAATTCGCGCGGGCAATCGTGGCCTGCAGCCCGAGCGCACGAAGAACTACAACATCGGCTTCCAGTTTTCGCCGACGCGCACGACCGATATCGGTTTCGACTGGTACAAGATTCACATCGACAACGTGATCGGTACGGACGACGTGCAGGTCGTGGTCAATCAGAACGATCCGTCGCAGGTGGTTCGTAATGCCAACGGCAGCATCGCCTATGTCACGCTGCCCTATCGCAATCTGTCGTCGCTGGACACCGACGGCTTCGAGGCCACGTTCCGCCAGACGGTTGCGACGACCATCGGCACCTTCACGTTGTCCGGCGACTGGGCGTACATGTGGCATTTCAAGATGCCGGTTGGCGGCGTGGAAAGGGATTACGCCGGCAACAACGGCGCACTTCACCAGCCGTTTGGCGGCAGTTCTCCGCGCTGGAAAGGGAACACCGATCTGAGCTGGAACTATCACCGGTGGAATGCGACCCTGAGCTGGCTCTATGTCGGCCCGTACGCGCAGGCCATTCTTGCGCCGGGCACGTACCCCGGCATGGCGGATGGCGTTGCGTCGTACAGCCAGTTCAATCTGATGGTCGGCTATACGGGATTCAAGCACTGGACGCTGTACGCGGGGATCGACAACCTCTTCAATCGAAAGCCGCCGTTCGATCCGGTTTGGATGGCGGGGCCAAGCGGCTACGATACATCGCTCTATTCGTACGTCGGGCGGTTTGCGCAGGTGGGGGCGACTTATCGGTTCTGAGAACCGTTGACGATGTTCGTGCGCTGTAGTGGACGGGGCACGGGCGCTTGCGGCGTGCGAGTGGGCAAGCCGCGTAGCGCCATGTAGCACCGTATGGTCGAGTATCGATTCGGCCGGCAAGCGCTCGAGCGTGTTGTTCTCCGGTTCCCGTTTGCGCGGGTTCACAATGCGGCCGAGCCTGTCGGGCGTCGCGGCGTCGCGATGCGTTGTTCGCCGCCGAGACGCTGCGCGAACACGCGCCAGGGTGGCCGCGATCTCCCCCGGCGGGGCGTGCCCGGCCGGGGGAGCATCGGCGGCAGGCCCTGACGGTTATCCGCCGGGCCTTGCGGCGCTTACTTCAACGGCATGCAGATGCGCGTCTGCAACTGCGCCGGCGGTGTGCTACGCGGGTCGTTCAGGTACTGCTCGAACATCGGGAAATCGGCGGGCACCATGCCGCTGGCGGGCAGCCATTCGGAGAACATCCAGTTATAGGGCTGGTCCATCTCGTTGTACGGCCCCGTGTAGGTCAGGATCGCGCAGCGGCCCGCGGGGATCTCGAAGCGTTCGAACTCGTCGCCCAGCTCGGCGTCGGGCGCGACGGACATGCCCGCCATCGAGCGCAACCGGTCGGCCGGCACCTGCTCGGGATCGTCGAAATACACGCCGATACCGATCGCCTCGGGGCGCGCCAGGCCGCGGGCGGCGGCCAGCATGAACGCCCGGGTGAACACCGGGCCGATTTCCTGATAGCTGCCGCGATGCGGCAAGGCGGCCAGCACGGCGCCGGGGAAGGTTTCGATGGTAACGGGATACATGCCGAGCTCCTGTGGATTGAACGGAACGGAGCGGGCCGCGCGGTAGCGCCCCGGCGATACGCCGAAGGTCGCGCCGAACGCGCGGTTGAAGGCAGCATCCGACGCATAGCCGGCACGCTGCGCAACGTCGCGCAATGGCGCCCCGGTCCCGCCCAACGCGACCGCCGCGCGGTGCATGCGGATGCGCTGCACGGTGGCGTTCACCGTCTCGCCGATCATCGCGCGGTAGACGCGGTGAAAGTGATACGGCGACAAGCACGCGAGGTCGGCCAGCAGATACAGATCCGGGTCGGCGTCGGGGTGGCTTGCCAGCCAGCGCAGGACGGGGTCCATGCGCCGGGCGTATTGGGTCAGGGTTCGGGGTTTCAATTACGGGCTCCTGGAGGAGCAATGTAGGGTCGGCGGGTTTGCAGATTTTGCGGTTTTTCGGAGCAGGGGACGCCGCGCCGGCACGGCTTCGCGCGCAACAGCCGCGCCGGCAATTCCCGCCGCATGAGCGGGCCGTTGCCGTTGAGCGGCAGTGCGCCGACGGTCTCGCGTAGCGCGGTGGCGTCCAGCCACCGGCCATGCCGCCGTGCCGTTTTCGATCAGCCCGGCGGCGCGACGGATGCGCCGGTGATGCCATGCCGCCGCAGCGCATCCGCGACGAAGCCCGACGCCTTCATTTCCTCAACGAACGCATTCAGCGCCGCTGCGGCGGCTTCGCCGCGACTCTTCGGCACGCCCATTGCCTGCCGGATCACCATGAAGCGCTCGTCGAGCAGGCGCAGGCCGGGCGTTTTCGCCGCGTCGGCCTCGAGCTGCTGCTTCACGCCTGCCGCCACTTCCAGTTGCTGTTCGACGAAGGTCTGCACGACGGCTTGCGACGTCGGCGCACGGACGATCTGCGCGGCCTTCAGCTCGCGCGTGAGGAACAGGTCGTACGCGCTGCCCTTGCCGACGGTCACGCGGTTGTCGGGCTGGTCGACGTCCGCGTTCGTGCGGATCGGCGAAGCATCGCGCACGAGATAGAACCCCTCGATCAGCACGTACGGTGCCGTAAACGCGACCGTTTCGCCGCGCAGCGGATCGACCGCGAAGAAACCGAAATCGGCACGCTCGTCGGTCAGTGCCTGCACCGATTTGCCGGCGGCGTCGAACACCACGAGCTCCAGCTCGGCCGACAGGCGTTCGGCGAACGCGCGCGCGAGGTCGATCGACACGCCGAACGGTTCGCCGGTTTCCGGGTCGCGGTTCGCGAGGATCGGGTTGCCGAGATTGATCGACGCGCGCAGCTTGCCGGTTGGCGTGAACGCGGAGAGAACGGACGGGGCGAGGGGCATGGGAGGCTCGTTGCGGTCGTGGGGGCAGGGTTCGGGGCGCGTCGATGCGCGACAGTGCGCCGGCATCGAGCTTATCACCTGGCTTTCGCAAAAGAGCAGCGTCGAGCGGCGCGAGCCCGCCTTCGTCGGCAACCCGAAGATGCGATACGTCAGGCTTCCGGTCACCTCATTGCCGGAACCACAAGCCATGAAGTGATAGACAGGTAAAGCGCCGAGCGGCTGCGAGTGCGCGTTGATGCGGGAAAAGGGGCTGGATTCGTTTGCTTTGCGCCGGTCGCGGCTTCCGGTTTGGCCGTGTCGTTCCCCGTCGGCGGCTTCCCGCCGGGAGCGGCGGGCCTTGATCCGCTCGGCAACCGCTAGAATTGCGGTTTTAGCCCGGAATACGTCCATGTCTTTTGCCTCGCTCGGCCTGATCGATCCCTTGCTGCGTAATCTGCAGGACCTCAATTACCAGGCCCCCACGCCGGTGCAGGCCAAGGCGATTCCCGCCGTGCTCGACGGCAAGGACGTGATGGCCGGGGCCCAGACCGGCACCGGCAAGACGGCGGGTTTCGCGCTGCCGCTGTTGCAGCGGCTGGTGCAGCACGGCCCGGCGGTGTCCAGCAACCGCGCACGTGTGCTGGTGCTGGTGCCCACGCGTGAACTGGCTGAACAATTGCTGCAAAGCTTCATCGCGTACGGCAAGGGGCTCGACCTGCGATTCCTGGCCGCCTACGGCGGCGTGAGTATCAACCCGCAGATGATGAAGTTGCGCAAGGGCGTGGATGTGCTCGTTGCCACGCCGGGTCGGTTGCTGGACCTCAATCGCCAGAACGCGGTGCAGTTCGATCAGGTGCAAACGCTGGTGCTCGACGAAGCCGACCGCATGCTGGATCTCGGTTTCGCGCGCGAACTGAACGCCGTTTTTGCCGCGTTGCCCGCGCAGCGCCAGACCCTGCTGTTCTCGGCCACGTTTACCGACGATATCCGCGCGATGGCGGCGAGCATTCTGCGCGGCCCGGTCAACATCAGCGTCAGCCCGCCCAATGCCACGGCCAGCAAGATCAAGCAGTGGGTGGTGCCGGTGGACAAGCGGAACAAGCCCGACCTCTTCATGCACCTCGTGGCCGAGAACAAGTGGGAGCATGCGCTGGTGTTCGTCAAGACGCGCAACGGCGTCGATTATCTGGCGGCCATGCTCGACGAAGCGGGCTATGCGGTCGACACCATCCACGGCGACAAGCCGCAACCCGCGCGCCTGCGTGCGCTGGAGCGCTTCAAGACGGGTGAAGTACAGATGCTGGTCGCCACCGACGTGGCGGCGCGCGGGCTGGATATCGACGACCTGCCGCTGGTGATCAACGTTGATCTGCCGATCGTGGCGCAAGACTATGTGCACCGAATCGGCCGTACCGGCCGCGCGGGCGCCAGCGGTGTGGCGGTGTCGCTGGTGTGCGCCGACGAAGCGCCGCAACTGGCCGCGATCGAAGCGCTGATCCGGCAAACGCTGCGGCGTGAAGAAGAGCCGGGTTTCGAGGCCGAACACCGTGTGCCGGAAACCAGCGCGACGGGCGAGATCATCAAGAAACCCAAAAAGCCGAAGAAGCCCAAAGTGCCGCAAGCGGCGCCGGTTGCCAAGCCGGTGGCCGGTAAAAAGCCGCGCCCGCAAGCGCAAGGCGGAGAAGGTAAGCGCAAGCCTGCGGCGCCGCACGCGAAGCCGGGTGGCGACGGACCGGATTACACCATCGGCAGCCCGTTCAGCGCGCAAAAGCCGCGCAGCAAACCGGCGGGCAAGCCGGCTGCGGGAGCAAGCAAGCCGGCCGGCAAATCCGCTGGAGGCCGTGGCAAGCGCCAGCCTTGATGCGGTGGTGTGAGTCGTGCCAGTCGTGGAACAGGGCTGGCCGTTCGGGGCTCGCCTGCAGTTTCAAGGTAAGCGATCCATTATCGGCGTCTACCCAACGGCGCTCTGAACGAGGCGCACCGGTGTCCACCCTTCCGGAAGGTGGGCACCTATGGCTGACAAGGCTTTGAGTTGAGCGTAGTTCGTCGAGACCGCGACGGCCCGCGCCGCTACGACGAGAAGGGCAAGCGCGCATTGGTCGAAGCGGCGTGACGCCCGGGCGTGTCGGTGGCTGGCCTGGCGCACGAGCACGCGATCAACGCCAACCTGCTCCGCAAGTGGATGTCGAAGGGTTGCGATCCACGAACGACGTTCTTCAGCGTAATTGGGTGGTGCGCTTTGGGGGCGGTGGCCCGGTTTCTCGGTAGGCTTCGTTTCGGCGGTTCTCCTGTCCGGGAGCTTGGTCCTGGAAACCCGATTTTCCCGGATGCCCGCGGGATCCGCCGCTTTCAACCTTCAACTATTTTGGGGACTCCGCCCAATGTCAACCGACGAATCGATACACGCGTGCCCTGGGGAAGAATCCACTTTCAATTGCACGTGCTGTGGTCACGAGACGAGGAGAATCACGGGCGAACTGCACCAGGGCGATTCAGTTGTTGGTGTCTACTTTGTCCAATGGGCGATCGGAAGGCCGGACCATCCACCGATCATTGACCTTGTGTTGGGGGACTGGGGGGAAAGCGCCGCGCCTGCCGACCGCGTCCTGGTTTCATTGATCTATATGCCGCGCAAGGGCGGCGGTCCTGTCTCCGTCGTGAACGCCGCGGAACGGCGTGTCGATATTTCTGCCTTGTTTGAACTCGCGCTTGCCCGAGAGCAGGTCATCGGTACGCCGCTGGCCCCGTTGGTGTTTCAGATTATCGATGCGCTCTGGATCACCGAGCCACGAATCGCAGCGGTCAAGGCACTGGACGACGTCGTGTAGATCAAGCTCGACGGAAACGCCATCAGCAACCACCGGCATGCGAGCTACTCGCTCATGCTCGAATTGAGCCTGGATTTTCTGATGACGTGCGACCCAACTGCACAGCGGTTTGGGATCGAGGTCATGCTCCATTGCTGTTCGGGCAATCGAAACGCCGGGCTGCAGGCATGGTCGAACCGGTTCGTCCCGCGCAGCATTGTCGTACTCGCGACGGCCATCTCGTTTCCGACCAATCACCAGCCGGCTACGCAAGTTTCGGTTCTCAGTCATACACGCTCATCACGGGCGAAGACCGCCGACGACTACGACGCGCTGTTCCCCTGGAACATGCCGGCCGATCTCCGCTGATCGAAAATCACGCCTCCTGTTACGCCAGCCACGCTGCTCCGGATGATCTTCCTGATACGCAGGCGGTCATTCAAGCGTATATGTCAACGTCCCATATCCCAGTTGATCGAAGCCGCCGCTGTTGGGACCGTAGTCGCCACCGCCGCCTTCCGGCGCGACCTTGCGGGCATAAGCCTCGACGTCCGGCGCGGAGAGCCCTTTGAGCACAACGTAATGGTTGTAGACGAGTGCCCAGATCGGACGCCCGTCACCGCGCGAATTCGGCGAGATGACAGGCTGAGTGACGTCGCTGTTCGTGTATTGCGTGTAAGGCACGTCCTTCCCGAGGTTGTATCGGGCGGCGTATTCCGCCCCGCGCAGGAATCGGTTGTCGTCGTATCCGTAAAGATCGTCGCCCTGGCTCCAGGCCATCTGACAGAACGCCCCGAGCAGCGCGATGTCGAGCATGGTGTGTCCCTGGTCGCGGCCACTTTCCTGCACCTGCCCCAGCCCATCCGGATACAGCTTCCACACCATATGTTCGATTGATCCGTTGCCTGCGCCATGCTTGAAGTAGTCGACCGCTTCGGCATAGATGTCGCGACGGTCGGCTAGAACCCCGATCGCCAGCATCGATGCCATGTTGGCGAGATCCCAGTTGGCCCAGTAGTGGTCGATCTTTGCGCCGTTGTGCCGCGTCAGGAAATCGTGGTTCATCGGATAGAACACGCCGAGCATCATCGACTGGAAGCGCTTGAGATCGTCCGGGCCCCACAGTGTGGACGTGCGGAGGATTTCGCCGGCGTTCGCCAGCTCGTAGCCGTAAATGCCGGAAGCCAGGAATTTGTCGGAACTGCCGTCGATCGTCGTCAGCGTGCGCGACCACGCATTCAGGACTTCTATGGCGTGTTGCGCGTAGGTGTCGTCACCGGTGATCTTCCACCGAAGTGCAAGCGCGTAGGCCGCAGCGGCATCGTTGAAGAGCGTGGCGTAGTTCTCTGCGTGGTCGGGGTTGCGTCCGCGATAGATGGCCGGCTGCGGATTCGGCTTCCAGTCGAGCGACGCATGCCGGTTGGCAACCAGGCGTTGCCAGCCGTCGAACCACGGCTGCCGTCGCGCGGCGACGTTCTCGCGCATGCGCGTGAAATCGCGCTCCGTATGCAGCAGGCCGGGGTGAACAAAGGGCGCGTCGGCCGTGCGGGCGCCGGGCGCAGGCGTCAGATGCGCGTCGCTGTGTGACTGATATGAACCGGTCGCGCCGGCAGGGGGCTGCGCCGCGGCGATGCACCCGCCAAGCATCACGATGCAAAGGACGGGAATCGTGGCTGCTGCACGCGCGGACAGACGAAATGCCATAGGGCTCCGATAACGGTTGCGCTGGTCTTGCCGAGAGGGAACCAGCATGGATTCGAACAGGGACTGGCGTGCGATGAACGGGCCGCCGGGAGAAAGCCGCTTTGCAACGTATGAACGATCCTCGCGGCGCTACGGTTGACAGTAAGCATGCCGTAAAGAATCGTCCGTCATCGAGGGACGACTCAATCCGACTCCGCGCATACCGATCCAACAGGCGTCGCTTGCGAACCGCATCCGCCTCAAACGTGTTGCATCGACGGGCTGATTCCGACGCAAGGCAAAGCCGTTCATGACGGCGATCTGGCAAGATGCATCGACTGACTCCAGACAGGGCACCCCATGCACATCGCTATTCTGACCTTTCAGGGCTTCAACGAACTCGACTCCCTCATCGCACTCGGCGTGCTCAATCGCATCAAGAAGCCCGACTGGCGGGTCACGCTTTCATGCCCGGAGCATTTCGTCACATCGATGAATGGTGTGACCGTGCAGGCGCAGTCG
This sequence comes from Burkholderia sp. D-99, assembly GCF_011605345.1. Lineage (GTDB taxonomy): Bacteria > Pseudomonadota > Gammaproteobacteria > Burkholderiales > Burkholderiaceae > Burkholderia. The sequence continues at coordinate 262,569 of NZ_JAAOXM010000004.1, read as the reverse complement.
ACGTTGGCGGACGCATGCACGGCGGATGCCGTCATCGTCGGGAGCGGCATTCGAACCCGGGATGTCGTCAACGACGCGACGCTGATGGAGCAGTTGAATCTCGATCCGGCCCGGCAATTGATTGGTGCCCAGTGTTCGGGCACGCTGGTTCTGGCAAAGCTTGGCTTCCTCGACAACATCCCGGCCTGCACGGATCTCACGACCAAACCCTGGGTAGTCGAGGCGGGTGTCGAAGTCCTCAATCAGCCGTTCTTCGCTCAAGGTAACGTCGCAACGGCAGGCGGCTGTTTTGCTTCGCAATATTTGGCCGCATGGATCATTGCACGCCTGGAGGGCGAGGAAGCCGCGCGGAGCGCACTTCACTACGTTGCGCCGGTCGGGGAGAAGGACGAGTACGTTTCTCGTGCGCTGACGAACATCAGGCCTTATCTGCCGTAGCGCGATAAAAAATCGCGCTGCCTTCATCGAAAAGTGAGTCGGTTTCAGCGGCTATGTGGTGTCCCCGATCGCGGCTTCTCAGGAGCCCTCAGTTTGCAATCGCCTTGCCGGCGGCATCCGTGATTTTCGTTTTCCACTGCTTGCGGATTTCGGACACCACCGAATCGGGAAGCGAGATGTAGTCCAGATCCGTGGCGGCCTGGTTGCCGTTGTGGAATGCCCAGTCGAAGAACTTGAGCGTTTCCGCACCTTGTGCCGGCTTGTCCTGCTTCGCGTGCAGCAGCACGAACGTCGCGCCGACCACCGGCCATGCGTCTTTGCCCGGCTCGTCCGTCAGGATCTGGTAGAACGACTTCGACCAGTTCGCGCCTGCCGCAGCGGCCTTGAACGTTTCCGTCTTCGGCGCGACCACCGTGCCCGTCGAGTTCTTCAGCGCGGTGTAGACCATGTTGTTCTTCTTCGCGTACGCCCATTCGACGTAGCCGATTGCGCCCGGCAGGCGTTGCACGAACGCGGCGACGCCGTCGTTACCCTTGCCGCCCGTGCCCGTCGGCCAGTTGACTGTCGTGCCTTCGCCGACCTTCGCCTTCCATGCGCCGCTGACCTTCGACAGGTAGTTCGTCCAGATGAAGCTCGTGCCCGAACCGTCAGCCCGGCGAACCACGGCGATGTCCGTATCCGATAGCTTGACCTTCGGGTTCAATGCGGTGATGGCGGGGTCGTTCCACTTCGTGATCTTGCCGAGGTAGATGTCGCCGAGCACCGGGCCCGACAGCGTCAGTTCGCCAGCCTTCACGCCCGGCACGTTGACAACCGGCACCACGCCGCCCACCACTGTCGGAAACTGGAACAGGCCTGCCTTCGCGAGCTCGTCATCCTTCAGCGGCGCGTCCGAGCCGGCAAAATCGACCGTTTTCGCGTTGATTTGCTTCAGGCCGCCCGACGAGCCGATGCCTTGATAGTTGACCTTGCCACCGCCCGCCTTCTTGTACGCATCGGCCCATTTCGCGTAAATCGGTGCTGCGAACGTGCTGCCTGCGCCGGTGATGTCGGCAGCGTGAGCGCTGAGGGCAACAAGAACGAGGGTGCAGGGAACCACGATCCGGATGTTCATGTAACGCCTCCTGTCTGCTGTCGGCATGCCGGCCCGCAAGCTGGCTTCGGTTTAGAAGTCTGACTGGTCGAGTTGGATCTGCCGGCCGTCTTTCGGCAATGTCGGTCGGTTGACCGTGGCAGTGATCTTCTCTCGATGGCTTTCAAACACGGTGAGCAATTGCGTGGGTGTAGCAGTCTTTGCGCCGCACCTTTCTCGAGTGATGTTCGCCGCGAGCTTGATTGCAACGCACCCCTAAACGGGGTCGCAGGCGGAGACCGGCCGGCCTGGTTCGTCACCGACGTTCGGGCAGGTCAGACGAGTGGCGAAGCCCGTCATCGCGCGCGGTACGTAGCCTCGCATCGAAGGGTGATAGGAGTATTGCATCTGACTGTGAAAACTCAAGGACGGTGCAATTGTCTGAGCCGCGAGCCTCAATGCACGTCATTTGCGACGATGGACGCCAACGCTCGAGCGCCGTCGTGTTGGGCGGTGTCTTCAGTGGAAAAGATGTGGTGACTGAATGCGATCAGTTTGAAGCCGCCCCCCGGGGAACGAGGAACCGTGATGCCCCAGTGCCAGCCACCGTCTTGCTGGAACACGTGGAGGGCCGGGGGGGCCTGGCTCAGTGCGGACGAAGAAGTCGTCATGGCGTGCTCTCCCGTCATGGGGCGACTGCAGGGCAACTACATCGGACGTGCGAACCCAGTCTACGGACACTTTTGCTGCGGCGCAATATTCAATTCCCGGGAACATGTCGATGTGTCGAGCGCCACAATTTTGAAATACAAATATGCAGCGTCGGAGATGACTGGCATATTGATGTGACGATTATGATTTTTCGGAGGCTTCATGGATCGCAGTTCGCTTGTGTGGGCGGGGGTGCCGCATAGCAGCGATGGCGTCGTGTTTCAGATTCGGGTCGGCCGCGGGCTTCAGCGTTTTCATATTTCCCGGTTGATTCTCGAGAAGGCGTGCGACCTTGAGCGACTGGCATCCGATGCGCGACAGCTCGAATGTTTTTACGAGCACTTGGCCCCGATCCTGGCGGTCGCCCGGAAGACGCGTTCGAGTGCGAAAGCCGATACGGTTTCGCTGAATGTTTCCGATTTTGTTCGACCGGGTAACGCGCGTGTCGGGCGGGACGCTTCGGCGGGGATGCGATGAGCATCGTAGAGGGATGAGAGGGCGGCGTGTCAGGCCCCGGAATGGGCGGGCATGGGGCTTGGCGCAACTGTCCGCGTTGGACGTTGTCGGGTAGGGCGAAGGTACTGCTGCAGCGTTGGGGGCGTTTGCAGGTACGTTGGCGGGATGTATGGTCGTGTCACCCGTGGGCTGCGTGAGTTCGCCAGCCGCCTGAACGTGCCTGCGCGGAGATCATGTGCGCGGACACCTTGACGAGCAGGTTCGATCTGCATCATGATTAACCAATCGGCTAATTAACCAATTGGAAAAATAATTGGAAGCGGACCACCTCAGCGTCACATTTGCTGCGCTTGCTGACCCTACGCGACGCGCGATCCTCGCGCGACTGGCGCAAGGCGAGGCCACGGTTGGCGATCTGGCCGGCCCATTCGATATGAGTGCGCCGGCCATCAGCAAGCACCTGCGCGTCCTTGCGAAGGCCGGCCTCATCACGCAAGGGCGCGACCGCCAGTTTCGCCCGTGTCGTATCGTGCCCGCGCCGCTCAAGGAGGCCGCCGACTGGGCAATGCAATATCGCGCTCTGTGGGAGCAGCGTCTCGACCAGCTCGATCGTTACCTGCAGCAATTGCAACAGAAGCCTGTCCAGGACCTGGACAAGAAAGTTGCACCGAAAACCACGTCCAAAGTCACCTCAACCCGAACCAGGAAGATTCGCCGCCATGACTGACAAACTGTCCGCTCCCTTCGTCATCGAGCGCCGCTTCGCTGCGCCACGCGAACTCGTCTATGCCGCGTTGACCGAAGCCGAGCACTTGAGCAAGTGGATGAGCCCGCCCGGTATGGAAATGCCCCACTGCACGGTGGACGCGCGTGTGGGTGGCGTCTTTCACTACGCGATGAAGCCGAAGAGTGCGCCCGACGCCCCGGCGATGTGGGGGAAATGGACATTCCGCGAATTGACGCCGCCTGAACGTATCGTCGTCGTCGTGCAATTCAGTGATGCAGAAGGTGGTGTGACGCGACATCCGATGGCGGAGCAATGGCCGCTCCATACGCTCTCGACAACCACGCTGAGCGAAATCGAGAGCGGCACGTTGATGCGCCTCGAGTGGCGCGCGCTGGATGCCAGCGAAGCCGAGGAAGCCATCTTCGACGCGTCGCACGCCAGCATGTCGCAAGGCTGGGGCGGAACAATGGACGCGCTCGACAAATACCTCACGCAGCAGCAAGCCGGGCACTGAGTCGAGCGGCAAGAACGGAAACACGCTTCATGAACGACACCCCAAAAGCTGGATGCAAATCCAGCCCTTGGGGTGTTTTTCATGGTGCTGTATGGCGAGACGTTCAAGCGGGTGTGGTTCGCGTTTCTTCTGCCGCGCGTTGCGAGGACGGTATGAGATGTCGCCGATGCTGTGGCGGATGATGAATCCGGAAAGGGGTGGGCCTGGCTCCTGTCCTGGCCGAGCCGGGCTGATGTCAGCCGTTAGGCATACGGACAATTGATCACGACGTAAACGACATTTTTCCCTCATTTCAGGCTCGATGGCGCTATTCGAGGGTTCTCCGTAAAATACGACTTTCCGGGGTTTTCATATAACGACTTCGTCATGCATCGAATCGGATTCTACGTTTGCAGTGGCTACGATGTGCTCGATCTGGGTGGGCCACTGTCGGCCTTCAATCAGGTGGCCATGGCGGCGGGCCATACGCCCTATGATCTCCATGTCATCTCGCAGTCCGGCGGGCCGGTTCCCGGCAACTCGGGCGTCTCGATCGAAACGAAACCGGTCGGACGGCGTACGTTCGACACCGTCATTTTCGTGGGCGGGGATATCGAGCCGATGCAGGCACCGGAGAACATCGCCGCCGCCAGGAAACTGGGCGCCCGCGCCTCGCGGGTGGCAAGCGTGTGTACGGCGGCGTTTCTGCTGGCGGAAACCGGCTTGCTGGACGGCTTGAGAGCCACGACGCACTGGCTATACGCGGCGCAATTGCAGTCGCGTTTCCCGCGCACCCGGGTCGAGGGCGACTGTATCTATATCGAGGAGGGCCGGATCTGGACGTCGGCGGGCATCGCCTCCGGAATCGACCTGGCGCTCGGCATGATTGAAAGGGATATGGGCGCGGAGGTTGCGCGCGCTGTCTCCAGGCTTCTGGTGGTTCCGTATCGTCGACCGGGCGGCCAGTCCCAATTCTCCGCGATGTCGCAGATGGAGCCGGAATCGGATCGTATCCGCATCGCGTTGAATTTTGCCAGGGAGCATCTGGCTGAAGCGTTGCCTGTCGAACGGCTCGCCGATGCCGCAAACCTGAGTTTGCGACAGTTCGGACGGGCATTTCGCCGGGAAACCGGTGAAACACCGGCCAAGGCGGTCGAGCGCTTGCGAGTCGAAGCGGCGCGGCTGCGCCTGCAGGGCGGTAGCGAACCGATCGAACAGATTGCGTTGGCGGTAGGATTCACCGATCCGGAGCGGATGCGGCGGGCCTTCATCAAATTGCATGGGCACCCGCCGCAAGCGATTCGACGAGAGAGCCGATCGAACGGCGCGCGCTGATCGACTCCCGGACGATCGGCGCGCTGCCTATGAATGTCCGTTTAACGGACTAGTGGTGCTTTGAGCAGGTCATGACCTGTTTCGCACGATGCTCAATGGTCATTCGCGGTCAGCGGACCGTAGTCGTTCCACATGTCGCGATGCAGCTTCCAGGCGCCGCCCTGCTTCAGAAAGACGAGCGTCTGCTTGCCGCGGTATTTGAGCTTTCCATCGTTGTCATGGATCTCCGCATCCGAAACCTCCGTCACGATCCGGTCGTTACCGTAGAACTCGTAGTTGCTGAACGATACGGTGGCAGGCTTCGATCCGGCATACCCCTTGGTGAAGTACTCGGTGATCGCGCTGCTGCCCGTGATCTTGTCGCCGCCGGGCGGCAAGAGTGCGCCGTCGCGGGTATAGAGGCGACCGATTGCTTCGTAGTCTCCTCGCGCAAAGGCATCCGCCCATCGTGCATTCTCGGCTTTGATGGCCGCTTCGGGCGGACGTTGCGAACCACCGGCAATCGCCGGCGTTGCAAACGCGAAAAAGGTGACGCAGGCTGCTGCAAGTGCAGTAGCGAAAATACGATTCTGTTGCATCGAGTGAATTCCGGTCATGGCTTGAATTGAGAGGACTACGAAAATTATCGCGGCGAGCAGGCGATGTCGGAGCCGGTGATCATCGAGACCTGAAGATGGTCCTTACACATTGCCTGCGCATGTTTCACCGAACGCCTGGAATGCGTGCGAGCCCCCTGGATGCGCCAGGCAATTCCTTGTCGACCATCGCGACGACTTCCGGCCGCGCGTCTCTGGGATGGCCGGAGTGGAACGGCGGCGCGGGGTCATATTCGATCACGAGTTGCGTGAATTCGGCGGCCTGTCGACCGCGCAGTTTCTCTGCAACGCGAAGCGCGAAGTCGATGCCCGCCGTCACGCCGCCGCCGCTCATGAACCGGCCGTTGTCGTCTTCCACGAAACGATCGGGAACGGGAATGGCACCGTATTCGGCCAGCTTGTTGACGAAGGCCCAATGGCAGGCGCTTCGCTTGCCCTTGAGAACGCCCGTTGCGGCGAGCACGAGCGAGCCGTTGCAAACCGACGTAACGTGCTTGGCGCTTTCTGCGAGGCGCCGAATCTGCGCTTGATACGCGGGTTGCATCGGTGCCGACAGATCGGACCCGCCAGGGACCAGGAGCACGTCGGCCTTCTCGATATCGGCCAGCCGCTCGGTCTTGCCGTACACGACGCCGAATTCGAGCGTCACGTTGCCGCCGTTGAGGCTCGCGTAGCGCACGTTCGTATTCGGCAGTCGATGGAAGATCTCGCTGGGGCCGGCGAAGTCGAGAAGCGTCCCGCCGTCGTAGTTGACGATCAGGATATTGAGCGGTTCATTCGGGGCAAGTGCGCCCTCGCCGCCAGCCTGCGCAAGAGCAGGGGGTACGTGCCCAAGCAATGCGCCTCCGCCCAGGACGGCGCCGAGGGTGGCGACGCCGCCAAACTTGAGCGCATCGCGGCGCGAACGGCCTGCTCTCGTGAGCGGCGTTCCGGAAGCATTGTTTTCGTTACTGTCGGTCAAGATCGTTTCTCCTTGCACTTCGGCCCCGCTGCGAGCGCAACCAGGCTGGGCCGGATTGAATGGCCGCCGCGACGAACACCGTGGCGGACGTGAGATGAGGATGTGGATGAGCCGGGAAGACGTGTAGGGCTCAGGAATCGGGCGCGGCCGGCTTAAAGCTGCGAGGCGCCGCCATCGACGACCAGTTCGGTGCCGACGACATACGCGGATTCGTCGCTGGCGAGATAAAGCGCCGCGTAGGCGATGTCCTCGGCCTGGCCCATGCGGCCCACCGGAATGGCTTTGGCGAACTCGGCCTTGCGGTCGCGAACCCATTCGTCGGGCATGCCCCACTTGGAGAGCAGGGGCGTGTCGATTGCGCCGGGAGCGATCGCGTTGAAGCGGATCTTCCGGTCGAGAAACTCGTAGGACCAGCTGCGGGCGAGCGATCGGACGGCGGCCTTCGCTGCCGCCGTCAACGAGATGCCATGCTGGCCGGTCTGCGCGACGAACGATGTATTGAGAATGACCGACGCGCCCGCTCGCAGGTCCGGCAGCACCGCCTGAAGCGTGACCACCACGCCCTTGACGTTGACGTCCATGATCTTGTCGTAGAGTGCGTCGTCGATGTCGTTGACTGCGGACGGGAAAGCCCAGCCCGCATTCGCGAACACGACGTCCAGGCCGCCGAACTTCTCCTTTACCTCGGCGGCAATCGCCCGCATGTCCTCGAGCGAACGGACGTCGCCCTTGAGAACGAGCGCATTCTCGCCAAGCTCGGCCTTCACCCGCTCGAACACCGCATCGTCGCGGCCCGTAACCGCTACCCGGGCGCCTTCCGCAATGAACAGCTTTGCGGTTGCGAGACCGATGCCGCTGGTACCGCCCGTGATTAACGCTGACTTGTTTTTAAGCCTCATCTTCTGCTCCATTTTTACGTCGTGATTGATCAGGCCGAGGGCTCGAAACGCAGTCGCGTTTGTGTGCCTTTTCCGGCTTGATCTTCCACGTGCAGTATGGAATGCGAGGCGTATGGCGCAAAGGTCGTATAACCCTCAAAATGCGCCACTCAATTCAAACTGGTGAATAACGCGGTTCGGCGTTTGGCGGGGGCATCGTGCGTTTGTGCGATTCACGTGCGGCCTCGCAGGCGGGAGGAACGTGTGTGGGGCGGCTTGCGCGGCGATCGGGCGCGCAGTGGTCGAGATGCAGATGTCCGCGCGATGGCGGCGAGCAGTGCGGCTTCGGCGTAAATCGGCCGGCGGATGGTGGGAACGCAATGTCACGCATTGGCCGGGCAACGTATGTCCAGATGCCTGCTCATATGTAAAAATTTGGACTTGATTGGACAGACGATGTCAGATCGCATCCGGCTCAGTTCGGCCAGCAGCGGTCAGTCGACATGGACGCCTGCATTGGTGAAAATCGATCAGACTCGCCTTGTACGTGACCTCCCCAACCAGGTTGAGCAACGTCTCAAATGAAATCGCCCTCGTTAGTCAAGCCGCTTGAACACCCTTTGGATGCATTCTCGTCGAGCATCGATTCCGCTCGCGAAGTTGTCTTGGCTGGGCTACGATGGCCTACTCCATATTGGTGTGACCTTGCGATCGGTTGGTTGGAACAAGGTCTAGCCGTTGACGACGAGATAGGCGGCATACTGCGGGAAATTTCCCAGAACCGACGTTTTCCTCAGAGTCTGCGACATCGTGCGTTTGCACTACATGTACGATTCACGAGGAACCGGGCAGCCGGATAGTCGGTAGGTCCACGGTGGCCCGATTTCTTGGGCGAGCGCGAGGGGTTCCGTTCCATCTTGGCTGCAATAGGAACACACAGTCACGTCGGCGAATGATCTTCTTTCTCGTGTGCCAACGCAGCTTGCGCAGTGTAGAAAGGCTCAAGACAGGGAAAACGGCTATGCCGCTTGAAACGGTGCGACTCGATCGCGTTTTTAGTGTCGTACAGACGTCGCAGAACCGTAAGCAGGTCACGCTGTTCGGCTTCGAAAGTGCAAGTCACAAGGAGTACTCGGTAGCTGCACCCGGCAAGCCCCGTATCGAATCAGGAATGACGATTACCGCTTATCTCAAAGAGGCCGGAAACTGGCAGACGTTGATCGGGTGGCGCGACCATGAGAACGGTGAGATCGTGTGCGAGCCGGAAGGTGGGGAAATTTTCCTTTGCGTGTGGAGCATTCTGGCTTTTTGCATGACAGTGCGCGGCTTTTGGGACCGGTCACTGACTATGTCGGTAATCGCGGTGTTTATGATAGCCGTATTCGGGTGGGGCATTCGGAACATCCGCTTTCTGCGGAAAGTTCGCCGCGAGTTGGAGGCGTCAGCGCCTCTCGGCGATATACAACACAAATCCTAGCCGAAGCGAGTTCGTCTGTCTCGGCTCGGCCAATTGGAGAGACTCGACTCGATCCCGGCAATGGTTGACAATGCCTCGCTCCGCAAATCAGTAGCTGAGTGCATGGGTGGCTGATGACGTGATCACTAGTCCGGGAGATGCTTGGATGAGAACCCTGTTGGGCTATCTGCATGAGGTTTGGCTGTGTCCTGACGAGTACGGCAACCTGCTTCCAGCATGCATTCCCAGCGGGCCGGACGGTGATGCCGCCCGCGCGCTCAACGAGCCGGAAAGTGAATGGGTCTGGACGTTTTGGGCGCATTCGCATGCCGAGACGATGCGCGTTTACTATGAATTCGTTGGCTACGGAGTCTATGTCGTGCAGAACGACGTCGACTATCAACCTTATTCACCCGATGTATGTGAACGTCAGATAGCCTACTTGCGTCGGAAGTGACGCGAGGTCCGCATGGAAATCAAATGACCGCGCCGAGAATGCTTGAAAGACCGCTCCGGGGCGACTTCAACCGACCGCCACGCGCGGAGCCTGCCAAGAGCAGTCGTCGAGCGCCCGAGGTCGAACGATGGCCTGCAGGTCCGTCTATTCGCAGACTGCAAGTCTCCTTTACAAGATTGGAAAACTAAGCGATGTCCTGGTGGAAGCGTCTTTTACGAAACGGATCGGAAGCCCCGGCGCCAGCAACCGCGTCAGGTGACGCACTTGAACTTCGCACGGGTACTGCCGAGTTCGAAGCATTTATTGCTTTCGCCGAAATCGAATCGGGCGAGAAACTCACGCACGGTGCCGAGCACTTGGCCAATCTGCTCACCTATGCACCTGCGCGCCCGGAGTGGCTGAATCTGGCGAGACGTTATGCAGAACGCGCGGGTGGTCGAGCGGATGAAGTCTTGCTGCCGGACACCGAGCACCACTACGCGTCGACCGAAGCGCTTCGGGCGTTGTTCTGGGCGTGGCAAGGACGACTGCCGGAGGCGGTCGATCGCCTGTTGCAGGCACAGGCCGCCCTCCAGCCGACGGACTACTTGAACACGTGGGCACTCGAATGGCTTGAACCAGCCGGCGCGCTGGAATCCCTCCCTGCAAACCTGCAGATGCGTTTGTTCGGCAACGTCATTTCACGTACCCCCGAAGCCTCGATATCCGGCGCGCGTCAGTTGCACGATGCGCGACGATGGGCCGCCCTGTCAGCGCGGGTCGTGCCGTCGGAAGCGCTTCGCCAACAGTGGCCGATGCTGCGCCTTGGAATCTTGCGCCGCGCCGGGGAATTCGACGAGGCACTACGATTGGCTGGCTCGCTGGCCGAGATTCAAGATTGGTTCACCGCCGTTGCACGTGGTCTGGTTCTGCGACAAATGCGTTGCCCGGATGATGCCGAGCACGCTTTTCGCAAAGCCATCGAGATCCGCCCTGACGATATCAGTGCGTATCTCGAAGCCGCCGATACGTGGTTGGAGTGCGAAGGGTGGTCCGCCGCGCGGGGTTGGTATGAAGATGTACTGCGACAAGAGCCGGGACATGCGTGGGCGCAGCCGTCACGCTTCTATTGCCAGTGGAAGGAGACCGCGGACGACACCTGGTTGGAGCAAGTTGTCGGTCTGGCCCGCGAGGGCAATGAGCGCGCCAATAGCTTGTGGTTTCGAGCACGCGGCGCATTGCCTGAACCGCAGGATGCTTGCGCGAACGTTCTTCGACAACTCCGTGATCGATTCATTCAAACAGGTCACCCTGTCGATCCGGGCGGGGACATCAGCCTAAAGGTCTCGTCTCTGGAAGCGCCTAGCAATGCTTTGGCGTTGCGTCTGGAGTTGGCATCCCATGGCCGAGAGGCATGTACCGTCCACATCGTTGCGGAGGGCATTCCGTCTCCCGACCCGCGCCAACCGGTTGCGCCTGTCGGGTATCCACTTTGGCGCTACGAAGGTGATCAAGCGACTCCCGCATTGCCGTCGCCTTCCTTGCGCATCCTGGAGACGGTATCGGCGCTGGCCCTCGAGCCGTTTTCACCACCGAGAAACTGGGCGCAAGCGAGTCATGTTGCTGTTGCGCTCAACGAGGACGAAGTCCTTCAGGTATTCGCGTGTATCGTGCATCCACCGGCCATACCGGAGGGCCGCGCACAATCAATCTCGGCGCTTACGTGGTTGACGCGGGTGCAGATGGTTGCCTTGCAGATCATCGCGCAGCATGGCACCGATTGGGAGGGCTCGCTTCGCCGGAGCCTGCTATATAGCGCTTTGCTCGGGCCCAGCGACTGGGCGACGATAGCGGCAATCAAGACGCTTGCCTGGGTATCCGTCACGCAACGAGCCAACGCGCTGGATATTCACCGGCACTTCGAGCGGTTGGAGGCTTGGCGGCCGGATTCCGGATACTGCTGCTGGCTTGGGCCGCTATATCAAGGCTGGTTGGAGTTGCCCATTCTGTCTGACCATGAACGGGAAGCATTGAACGGTAAATTGAAGAACCTCAATGACGATTGAGTGTCCGCTTGGGGGCGGTTTCTGTTGCTCACGGCCGGCAGTTGCCGGCCAGCTTCGGTCGTTCGACGCCGTGACTCAAATCGTCCAAAATTGCCCTCACGAGCATCTCAAAGCCGCATACCAACAAAATGGTTCGCCGTCGCTCGATAGCCGTCTATCGACGACACATTAGATAAAGCAGATCAGCCCGGGGGATACGTGACTATTCAGAGTGCAATTGTCCGGGCGGCGGCATTGGCTGCCGTGCTTTACGCCATGAATCGCCTTAAAGGGCGGCGCAATGCCGGCGATATCATGCCAAAACCGACGAATGTCACGACCCGGCGCGTTGCAGGGATTGTGACAGGGCTGATCATATTTGCCTTGATTGCATACTCTGAGCGGCATCTGATAGCGGCGACTTTCGGTTAGCAGCGAAGCGCAGGCTTTGACGGAGTGGAAGCAAGATGATCCGCGACGCTTTGTACTTCCTTTCGAACTGTTCGAAGGTCTGCTCAAGGGTAGCAGGTGCTGATCGCGTCGGGTTGAATCCGCAAGCGAGATGGCTGTCTCTTCAGTGTCGCTTGTCGCCCTTTGCCTCGAAAATGGTGAGGCCCCTCGCGACCTGATCTGACTGTGTCTCCGTGTAGTTCGTTGAAAATTGGACTTTACAAAGTTGGTTGCGTTTTTTTAAAGTAAGTCAACGATATGTGCTTCAGTCGGCGCTGTCGACCTCGATCGACGCCAGAATTACTCCGATCGCCATATGAATGAGAAAAACAGGAATGGGAGCAAAAATGCATATCTACGCATCGGCGTCCAGCCCCCGTCGCGCAGCGCTCGGCGTCGCCATGGCGCTGACATTTTCTTGGTTCTCCGCCGCGCAAGCACGGAGTTGCGAACCGGATAGCGTGGCGCCCGAGTGCTTGCTGCAGCGTAGTCAAGATGAATTTCAGCAAGCAGACGACGAGTTGAACCGCACTTACCAAAAGGTTTTGAAGTTGATGTCTCGGCCACGTGACGAGTACGTCAACTATCCGGAACTCAAGGTGAAATTTGTCGAGGCTCAGCGACAATGGATCCGTTTTCTCGGTAACGAGTGTACCGCTTGGTATCTGATAAACGAGGCAGGCGCGGATCGTAATCTTGATCTGCTGACTTGTGAAATCGACAGAACACGTGATCGCACGCGTGAATTAAACGCGTGGCTTAAGCAAGTGAACCATGATTAGCGCAGCGGTAGACAGAGATAGCATTACCAGGTTGACGGATACTAGAGCGAGAGACTGGTTGGCTTAACGAACAAAAAAGCTCCGACCGCGACGATCCGAAGGCTATGCAACTGCCGTCGCCGCCTCGTTGATTGGATAGGGTCGTTATTCCGATGAGTTTTTTGCAAAATCGAGAACATCAGGGCGAAGATTCATCCCGGAAACCGCAGTTGATCGCTTGCCTCCGCCAGAGAAGCCTCGCGAACATTGACGTTGGCACTGACGGCCGCCTTCACCCACCCGGTGAGAGCGTTACGCACCCGATCGAGCAGCGCTATGGCACGCGGGTAGCGTTGCTCCTCCTTACCCACGCACCGCATGGCAGCCCGCTCGGGCGCGTCCAACGGCAGTTTCCAGGTTCATGGCAACTGATCGCGCGCTAATGAAGTCGCCCAGCGTTTCGACCACCGATCCAACGGAAGGAGCACTTCAAACAAGCTCCTTCCCATGGGCGTCGGCTGGTAGCCCTCGGCACCAAGCTCGACGAGTTGCGACTCGCGGAGTTCCTTGAGACGCGAGTTGAGGACACCAGGAGAAATGGACTCACACTGACCTTGCAATTCTCGAAACGTGCAGGGTCCGTCATGGCACAACTCCCACAATATTCTCATGGTCCAGTTGCGCCCGAGAAGATCGAACAGCGCCATAACGGGCTGGCCTGTGCGGGAGCCACGAACCGGATTGCCCGGGAGAGGTGTGTCGGCCACGTCTTTTGCTCCAAAGATGCTATCAAATCAGTAGCGCATGTCAGGAAAATTAGCTACATTCTCATTGCTATGAAAAGTGTAGCACGTGCCGAAGTAGTGGCTACGCCCCTCCCCAGCATCCGGTACCTGAACTCATGACCAAAGCGCGCGCCGTTCCCATGCCTGGCGACAGTGTGCTTGTGCCGCTCTACGCGGGTGCGGACCTGCTGGATGCCTTTGCAATTCAATTGCCGGCCGAAGCTAGCGACGATCTCGAGGTGCTGGCACGTATCGCGTTCGAGCACCAGGCGGGATGGATTCGTGTGCTCACGTGTATCCGCGATGTGGTGATGGCGACAGTCGGCGTCAAATCGTCTCGCGCCGTAGGTCTTGCCGGAGCGGCGCGTGGACCGGTGATCGGCTACTTACCGGTGCTGTCAAAGAGCGCGACGGAGTTGATCGTTGGCGCGGATGACCGGCATCTGGACTTTCGCGTCACCATCCAACTTCTCGCCGATGCGAAGAATGGGCGCGCGCTGCTTGCGGGCACGGTGGTGCATTGCCATAACAGACTGGGACGTATCTATCTTGCGACCATTGCGCCGTTTCATCGCGTGATTGTGCAGGCGAATTTGGAACGAGCAGTAAGGGAAATGAGGACTTGAGTATGCGTTGGCGGTAGGACGGTCGGAAACATGACCGAGCACGATGCAGAACGCCACGGTTGCTGGCGGCTGATCTCTTTCAATGCCGAGCACGCAACTTCATTCCTCGTTCTCGTAGCGCAAACGGTATCCCCCGCCCAGTCGCTCGATGCGTGCGAACCCGAGTTCCCCCAGATGCATGCCGGCGATCAAAAGCCCCTCCGAGCTGACCCGATCCAGAAGCTGTGACCGCGTCGCAACTGCCAGCGACGCATCATGATCGAACGCGATCGACACCTCCGGCCGCTGAACCTGGATATGCGGGAAATGAACCACATCCCCCCACACGAGAAGGCCTTGATCGCGGGATTCAAGCACATATCCGGTGTGTCCATCGGTGTGTCCCGGTATCGGCAGTGCGCTGATGCCGGGGAGCACCTGTCCTTCGTCGACCATGCGAAGCCTGTCGCCATAAGCATCGAACACCCGACGCGCCACCCCGAAATTTCCGCGTGCCCGCTCGCTGGCGCGACTCAGATTGCCGTCGTCCTGCCAGAACCGGATCTCTCGTTGATGCGCGACCAGCTCCGCATTCGGAAACGCGACCTGTCCTTCATCATTCACGAGCCCCCCGACGTGATCGGGATGTGCGTGGGTCAGCAGGATGGTGTCGATCGCAGCGGGCTCGATACCGGCAAGCACCAGGTTCGTCCTGAGTTGGCCGCCCCATTGCCTGAATCCGCCCGCCCCACCATCAATGAGAACGGTGCGGCCCGCGCCGCGTACGACGTAGCAATTGATATGCACGGCCGCGGGCTCTTTCTGCCCGGCGTCACGCTGCATTTTTGACGCCTCGTCCGAATCGATATTCGACAGGAAGTCGAGGCTGGCGGTGAGGTAGCCATCGCTGATGGCGGTAATCGTGAAATCCCCGACTTGCTGACCGGGAAAGGTAAGTGTGGCCATCGTGCTGCTCCGAATCGCCTAATTGCGGGCGTGAATGTTCGACGCGGTGTAACCAAAACACCGAATGCGCGCCGTGAGACCGGTGCGGCGAACGATCGCGTGATCCAGCGCTTCCATGAACCGGTTCATGACCGCCGGCGTGCGAGATGTCGCGACGCGATATCGAATGTTCGCGAAGACAGGATGTCCGTGCCCATGACGAACCCCCTGAAACATGACGTGGACGTTCTCGAGCTTCGCCTCGAGCACCTGCGTACAGAGCTGAACCGCGTCGCGCGACAGCTCGGCAAGATTTTCATCGGCCGGCATCCGCTTCGCATCGATCGAGAAAGTGACGTTTGGCATCGCGGGCCTACTCGTGGGCAGCCGAAAGGGAGCGTGCGCTCGTGAGCTGCTCCGTCATCGGCGCGTAAAGGTGAATGCCTTCCGCGCGTTCCTCGACAAACGGCATGCTGTTGCGCGGCACGACGGCGAGCCAGCGTCGTGCCGGAAACTGCTCCAGCGCAACGGCTTGCATGGCCAGCGGTTCGAGGCCCAACCGAATCAGCGGATCGGGGCCGTCGGCACTCAGCGCGAGGTGTTCACCTTCCTTCACTGCCGGGGCCAAACCGATATCGCTGTAGAGATTCCGGTGCCAGTCGGTGATGTGTTGCTGCCACTTCGCGAAATTGCCGCCGCCTTTCCGGCGATATTCGTCGCCGGTCAGGACATCGAGGCCGTCGATCGTGTGGATCGCCAGATAGACAGGGCAACCGCCGTTGATCGCCTTGAACCGCTGCGACGTGTGAAACCCCGTCACCGAGATCAGGGCGGGCAGCTTTTCAAGGCTGTAGAAGTCGTTCCATTCGGCTTCGCTGTCGAGGTCGGCGAAGCTGCATTCCACGGTGTAGATCATCGGATCGTCCTTTGAACAGGGTGCACATCCTTCAGCGAGCGCTTGATGGTCAGTGCATTGACGTAATGCTAAGCTCGCATTTCCGCGCGATAAAACGAAATAAAGTCAGCCTTCAGTGACATTTGATCAAGCTGACGTCGAACCCACCCTGACCGGCGAGACGCCCATGCCCCGCAAGATCCCGAGCAATTCCGCGTTGCAGGCGTTCGAAGCCGCGGCCCGACATGGCAGCTTTGCCCGAGCCGCCGAGGAGCTCGCGCGGACCGAGGGCGCCGTCAGCCGTCAGATCGGCCGGCTGGAGGCGTTCCTGGGCGTCACCCTGTTCGAGCGAATCGGCAATCGGGTACGGCTGGCGCCGAACGGTGCGCGGTATGCGGTGCAGGTTCGCGAGATTCTGGATCGTCTGGAACGGGACAGCTTGTACCTGATGGGGCAGCCCATCGAAGGCGCGAGCATCGATATCGCCGCCATTCCGACCTTCGCGACGCGCTGGCTGATCCCCCGGCTGAAACACTTTCAAGACCGGCATCCGAACATCACGGTGCATATCGCCGAACGGATGGAGCCGTTCCTGCTGGCCGGAAGCGGCTTCGACGCAGCCATCCATTTCGAGCATCCGGGATGGGCGGGGATGCATCTGCATCCGCTGCTGGAGGAAGTGCTGGTGCCCGTGTGCAGCCCGGCGTTGCTGGCAGGCGCTGGGGCGAGCCCGTCGCTGGATGCGCTACCCCGTCTTCACCGGCGGCAAAACCCGGACGCGTGGCAGGCTTATGCGCAGGAGGCCGGCATCGTGCTGACCAACTCGGCGGTTGGCGCGCGCTACGATCTCCATTCGATGCTGATCGAAGCGGCGCTGGCCGGCCTGGGTGTCGCGCTGGTGCCGCGCCTTTACATCGACGCGGAGCTCGAGCAGGGCCGGCTGGTCGCACCCTGGCCGGCGGGCAAGGCGGTCACGAAAAACTTCTGCCTCGTCCTGCCCGAGCCGATCGAACTGGCCGCGGGGCCGTTGCAGGCCTTCGCGGCGTGGATGCTGAACGAAGCCCGGGGATCGGCACCGCACGGCAGCGCGTGATCAGCGCGTGATGCGCATCGTGAAGCAGCCATCACGGCAGCGTTTCCCCGCCAGGCTGATTCGCTGACTGGGCGCAGGCCGTGCTCGGGTACACTCGGTGTCCCGTCACGCACGCGGCAACAGCATGGACAGTCAGCTTTGGATCATCTGCGGGCTTACCTTCGTCATCCATGTGATCGCGACACTGGCGTATGCCGTGCGGATCGCCGGCGTTCGCACCCGTCGTATCGCGTTGTCGTTCTCGTTGTTCGGGATCATCGCGCTGGTGTCCCGAACGGCCAATTCCTTTCAGGGGCCGTTCATCGCGAAGCGGGTTGAAATGGACATCGCGCATCGGATGGGGAGCGGGTTGCTGATCGACTTCCGTTGGTTCCTGCTGTCCGCCACCCTGGCGACCATTGCCGGGTCGTTCCTGATCCCGACGTTCCAGCGTTATTTCAGTCGCGCCGTCGAACACTTTCAGGTGAACCGCTCGATTCCCCGCCTGCTGCTGCACGCATGCAGTCGTGCGGGGATCAACTATCTGCGCATCGGCGCACGACTGCCGTCGAGCCAGAACGTCACGCAACTGACCGCGAGCACGGGCGTGTCCTGGCGCGTCATCGCGCTGAACGTTGCCGCGATGGCGATATGGACGGTCGGCGTGTTCGCGTCGCTGTATGCGGGCTACCTGAAACCCGATCTGAGAGTGACATGCGCGAATCTGTCGTCCGTCATCAACGGTTTCGCGACCGTCGTGCTGGCGGTCGTCATCGATCCGCAGGTTTCCGTGATGACCGACGACGTCATCGAAGGGCGGATCTCGGAAAACAGCTTTCGGCGGGCCATCACGACACTCGCGGGCGCGCGCGTGCTCGGCACGTTGTGTGCGCAGGCGGTGCTCGTTCCTGCCGCGCTCGTCATCGTGCGCGTCGCCGAGCTGATCTAGCGCGGCAACCGGCATCCTCGCCCATCGTCCATCGCCCATCGCCCATCGCCATGAAACCCGTTGCTGTCGTGTTGCACGGCCCGACCAGTGCAGGGAAGAGCAGTCTGGCCAGGGCGCTCCAGCAGGGCTCGGACGTGCCGACGTTTCACGTATCGCTCGACGCGTTCGTCGAAATGTCGCGCCGGCGTGACATGCGCTCGGACGAGGAGTTGAATCAGGCACTGAGACTTCACCAGCTCAACCTGCAGTCGACGCTCGCGCGGATCGCGGCCAGCCATTTCGAGATCGTGCTGGATCTCGTGCTTCGGGATCTGTCCGCGCTCGACGAATGCATTGCGGCGCTGTCGCCTCGTCAGACCTTCGTCATAGGCGTTACGTGCCCGCTGGATATCCTCGAACAGCGCGAACGCGCGAGGCCGGATCGCGGTGAAGGCATGGCCCGCTCCCAGTTCGGGCATCCGGCCTATTCGCGACCCTACGCGCTATGCATCGACACATCGACATGCACGCCGGAAGAGGGCGCGCGCCGCATCCGTGCCCACGTCGACGCGCAGCGTGAATGATCGTCGACGGGTTTGATCCGGACAGGCCGGGTTCTCCTTTAAACTCGCCGGCACCGAATGTCATCGGCCGCACGGATTATGTCGTTGGCGCGCGACAAATCGTATTGTGCCGACAAGCGGGGGATTCGCGATGAAACCGATTCCCAAGCTTTTGTGCCGATCGCCGTTTTTCCACGTTTCAAACGGATTTCAAACGGATTGACGCGCCGACAGGCCGAGCGGGCCCGTTCTGGCGGCAGCGCGGGCGGTTGCTGGCCCGTCGTGTCCAGACAGGGGATTCATGGATTGAATGCGCGCCGATTCAAAATATAAATTTTGGAAAGACTCTGGCACGGGATATGCTTCGCAGTTCTTATCCGATTCGAACATGCGCCGGATATTCGTCAGGAGGATCAGGCAAGGGCATGAACCGGCTTGATCTGACAAGACGATTATTTAGAGGACGGACAGTTTGTGAAATCGGCGCGGCAGTGCGAAGCTGCGCGCGGAGCAACGTCGTACACGGATTGAGTTGGGTGACTTGAAACGCGGGCCGTAACTCCTTGCGACGGCCACTACTGACAGTTCAGGATATGACATTACTGATTGGGGTCCCTCTGGAGACGGCCAACGAGGAGCGGCGCGTAGCGACTGTTCCCGACGTGGTCGAAAAGCTGATCAAGCTCGGGTTCTCCGTGGCCGTGCAAAGCGGTGCCGGCACCGGCGCGAACTTCAGCGACGACGACTACCGTACCGCCGGCGCCGAAGTCGTGGCGTCGGCCGCCGATCTATGGGGCCGCAGCGATATCGTCCTCAAGGTGCGCCCGCCGAGCAGCGAGGAAGTCGCGCTGATGCGTGACGGCGGCACGCTGGTCGGCTTCGTCTGGCCGGCGCAGAACCCCGAACTGATGCAGCAGCTGGCCGCGAAGCGGGCCACGGTGCTGGCCATCGATTCGCTGCCGCGCACGCTGTCGCGCGCGCAGAAGATGGATGCACTCACGTCGATGGCCGGCGTGAGCGGCTACCGCGCCGTCATCGAGGCGGCCCATGCGTTCGGCCGTTACTTCAACGGCCAGATCACGGCCGCGGGCAAGGTGCCGCCGGCCAAGGTGTTCATCGCCGGCGCGGGCGTCGCCGGCCTTGCGGCCATCGGCACGGCCGCGGGCCTGGGCGCGATCGTGCGCGCCAACGACACGCGCGCGGAAGTGGCCGACCAGGTCAAGTCGCTCGGCGGCGAATTCGTCAAGGTCGACTACGAGGAAGAGGGCTCGGGCGGCGGCGGTTACGCGAAGGTGATGAGCGAAGGCTTCCAGCAGGCGCAGCGCGCGATGTACGCGCAGCAGGCCAAGGATGCGGACATCATCATCACCACCGCGCTGATTCCCGGCAAGCCGGCGCCGAAGCTCATCACGGCCGAGATGGTGCAGTCGATGAAGCCGGGCAGCGTGATCGTCGACATGGCCGGCGAGCAAGGCGGCAACTGCGAGCTGACGGTGCCGGGCCAGGCCGTGGTCCGTCACGGCGTGACCATCGTCGGTTACACGGATCTCGCATCGCGCCTGGCGCGACAGTCGTCGACGTTGTATGCGACGAACCTGCTGCGCGTGATCGAGGAGCTGTGCAAGGCGAAGGACGGCACGATCAACGTCGACTTCGACGACGACGCGATCCGCGGCCTCACGGTCATCAAGGAAGGCAACGTGACCTGGCCGCCGCCGCCGATCCAGCAGCCGGTCGCGGCACCGAAACCCGCCGCGGCGCCGGTCGCGGCAGCCGCGTCCAAGGGCCACGGTCACGGCAGCGGCGCACCGATGTCGGCCAAGTCGCTCGCGATCGTGTTCGCGGTCGGCGCACTGGCGTTCCTGCTGGTCGGCCAGTTTGCGCCGGCCACGTTCCTGTCGCACTTCACGGTGTTCGTGCTGGCCTGCTTCATCGGCTACATGGTGATCTGGAACGTCACGCCGTCGCTGCATACGCCGCTGATGAGCGTCACCAATGCAATCTCGTCGATCATCGCGATCGGTGCGCTGGTGCAGGTCGCGCCGCCCCTGGGCGCGGCCGCGGCAGGCGACCGGCCGTCGGGGCTGATCCTGGGCCTGGCGGTGGGCGCACTGACGCTCACGGCCGTCAACATGTTCGGTGGCTTCGCCGTGACGCGCCGCATGCTGGCGATGTTCCGCAAGTAAGGAGACGACAACAATGACTTCCAACCTGACTACCGTCTCCTATATCGGCGCGGCCATCCTCTTCATCCTCAGCCTCGGCGGGCTGGCCAATCCCGAGACCGCGCGCCGCGGCAACCTGCTCGGCATGATCGGCATGCTGATCGCCGTGCTCGCCACGGTACTCGGCCCGCGCGTGTCGGCCGAAGGCATTCCGTATGTCGTGGCCGCGCTGGTCGTCGGCGGCGCGGTCGGCCTCTACGCCGCGAAGAAGGTGCAGATGACGCAGATGCCCGAACTGGTTGCGCTGATGCACAGCCTGGTCGGTCTGGCGGCCTGCCTGGTGGGCTTCGCCAGCTACATCGATACGTCGGTGCAGTTCGCCGGTGCAGAGAAGGCCATCCACGAAGTGGAGATCTATGTAGGCATCCTGATCGGTGGGGTGACCTTCGCGGGCTCGGTCATCGCGTTCGGCAAGCTCTCCGGCAAGATCGGCGGCAAGCCGCTGCTGCTGCCGGCACGGCACTGGCTCAACCTGGCCGCGCTGGTGGTGGTGATCGTGTATGGTCGCGCGTTCCTGCATGCGGAGACGATCCAGGACGGCATGACGCCGCTCATCGTGATGACGGTGATGTCGCTGCTGTTCGGCGTGCACATGGTGATGGCGATCGGCGGCGCGGACATGCCCGTCGTGGTGTCGATGCTCAACAGCTACTCGGGCTGGGCGGCGGCGGCCACCGGCTTCATGCTCGGCAACGACCTGCTGATCGTGATCGGTGCGCTGGTGGGCTCGTCGGGTGCGATCCTGTCGTACATCATGTGCCGCGCGATGAACCGCAACTTCATCAGCGTGATTGCCGGCGGCTTCGGTACCGGCAGCGGTGCGCCTGCAGCGTCGGGCGCCGGTTCGCAGCCGGCCGGCGAAGTGGTGGCGGTGAGCGCGCTCGAAACGGCCGAGATGCTGCGCGAGGCCAAGAGCGTGATCATCGTGCCCGGCTACGGGATGGCGGTGGCGCAAGCCCAGCACACGGTGCATGAACTCACGAAGGTGCTGCGCGAGAAGGGCGTCGACGTGCGCTTCGCGATCCATCCGGTGGCCGGCCGCATGCCGGGGCACATGAACGTGCTGCTCGCCGAGGCGAAGGTGCCTTACGACATCGTGATGGAGATGGACGAGATCAACGGCGATTTCCCTGAAGCCGACGTGTCGATGGTGATCGGCGCGAACGACATCGTGAACCCGGCGGCGCAGGAAGATCCGGCGAGCCCCATCGCCGGCATGCCGGTGCTCGAGGTGTGGAAGGCCAAGACCTCGATCGTGATGAAGCGCAGCATGGCGTCTGGCTATGCGGGCGTCGACAATCCGCTGTTCTACAAGGACAACAACCGGATGCTGTTCGGCGACGCGAAAAAGATGCTGGATGAAGTCTTCGGGGCGTTGAAGGCCTGACGGGAAGCAGGGGCGTGCGTGTGCACGGGTCGAACGGTAGCCGGCCATGGTGGCGGACAGCCGGTTGATCGGGGCCCGGCACGCCCGACATGCGCATCGGCAAGATCACGGAAGTGCGAGACGGGACGGGATGTTTCGCACTTCCGGCAAAAGCGGCGATCGATCGTCGGTGCGCAGATCGACGAACCACGCAAATGATGCCGGGCTGCCCGATGATCGGCGCGGCGAACGCAGGTGCTTCGTCAGTTGCCGGAATGGCGCTGGTTGGCCGCTGTCCTGCCTGAAGGTGCGGTCGCACCCGTCCGCATGAACCCGCAACGGACACCGAGTCCTTGCCTACCGCCGATACCGCGCTTGCCGCGAATGGTATCGGTGCCTCTCCTTCCTGCGTCACGCAGCCAAATCGGTTTCTTCCACGCGATTGCGCGCGACGATAGCGCCTATTCCGTTGCGCCGAGCGCCGCGAAACTGGTGATCTGTGCGTCGCACGCGCGTGCCAGCGCCAGATCGTGACTCGAAAAAAAGACGGTACGATCCGCAGCCAACGTCTTGAACAGATCGACGAGCACCGCACGCGACGCGGCATCGAGCCCGTTGCCCGGTTCGTCGGCGATCACGACGGTGGGCGCGCCGAGCGTCGTTGCCGTCAGGAACAGTTTCTTGCGCGTGCCGAGCGACATCTGCTCGAAACGCTTGTCCATATGCGGGGCGAGCCCGAATCGATCGGCCAGCTCTAGCGTGCGGGCGTCGACGACGGTCTTCTTGGCGTCCGCCACGAAGTCGAGAAACGCGCGTCCGGTCTGGAACGGATACGCAAGGCAATCGTCGGGCACATACGCCAGCGCGGCTTTCGCATCGAGCGGCGCGGTGCGCAGCGAATAGCCGCCGAGCCATACCTCGCCTTCATCCGCGTCGATCGTGCCGGCGAGAATGCCGAGCAACGTCGATTTGCCGCTGCCGTTTTCGTCGCACAGCGCGACGCACCCGGCGCCGGATGCGAAGTTGAGCCCTTGGAAGATGACGCGCTTGTCGAAGCGCTTGCCGAGATTGTCGAAGCGGAGCATGGATCGGGTGTTCAAACGAAAACGTGCCAGGTGAGCGTGACCCAGACCACGGTCAGCAGGATGCCCAGCAACACGGATTGTCGGGGCGTGTAGCGTTGCGGCAGATAGTGTAATGCGAGAAGCGGTGCGCCCGAGCACACGAGCGCCGCCGCCCTCTGCGACGACAGCACGCCGTGCATCACCAGCAACAGCGGCGCGACGGCGGCGAACGGCAGCGCCAGCGCGGCAACGGTCAGCCAGTCGGCCCGGCGCTTCGCGAAGGCCGACAGCGGCAACGATTGCATGAAGTGCGACGCACGCAGGTGAGCCGCGCGCAAATCGCGATAGGTCGTCGCCGCGATCAGCGCAATGGCGGCTTGGGTGATCAGGGTCAGGGGAACGGCGCGCTTGTCGAAACCCCAGAGCGCCAGCAGGAAGCATGTCGAGGCGGCGACCCCACCCATCACCAGGCAGCGGCCGAGGGTGCTCGCGGTGCGCTCCCGCAGGATACCGATCTGCAGCCTCGCGAAGGGCGAAAGCCCGTCCCGCACGCGGGCGCGGATGGCATCAGCGACGCGACGCGAGAACGCGCCTGCCGTTGCCGAACGCGCGGCCGCCGCAGGGGCGGCATGCGCAATCGTGAACGCGGCGATCAACAACGGCACGGTCAGCAACGCGGGACGTAACGTCCCCTCGGCGTGAAAGCCGCCGACGAGGAAGAGATTCGCAACAATCAACGCGATTGCGTTGCGCATGTTGCGCGACAGCGCGGTCAGTTGCCATCCCAGCGTAATCAGGAACAGGTCGAGGACGAACAGATAGTTGATCGCCTTCTGCGGCAGAAACGCGAGCGCGATGGCGGCGGCAAGGACGGGCAGCAGCAGCGGGGTGCTTGCGATGATCACGACGATCGTGTCGACGACGCGACGGCGGCCGTTGGAGACGGGCAAGGACGCCAGGAAGGTGACGAACGGCCCCCCGGTGATGGCGCTACGCTGCGCCAGAACCCACAGGATGCCCACGGCTTCGAGCAGGTGCACCCACGCGAACCGCCATTCGATGCCATGCGACGGTGCCAGCGCCGCGAGTACCGGCGCACCCAGAATACGCGTCTGCGAAAAAACCGGCATTGCCGGCAGCAACAGCATGGCCAGCAGGAGCAGTGCCTGCCAATGCCTGCGCAGCAGGTTGGACGTCGCGAGCGCGTACCACCTCAGTCGGCAAGACAACATGCTTCCAGCTCCCTTTCACTGAGCACACGAACCCGGCATGCTGCCACGGCGGTCGCCGCGGCACAACCGGGGGCGGGGTGACAGGCATGAGATCACCGCGTCGTATGAGAAGCGGTTATCGCGCATCGCCGCTTGGCCGCGCAAACGCGCAAACGCGCAAACGCGCAAACGCGCAAACGCGCAAACGCGCAAACGCGCAAACGCGCAAACGCGCAAACGCGCAAACGCGCAAACGCGCAAACGCGCAAACGCGCAAACGCGCAAACGCGCAAACGCGCAAACGTGCAAACGCACAAACGTGCAGATCACCGCTGCGCGAGGCATCCGTCAGCGTAGCATCCGGATTCGCGCCGCGCCGGATTCACGCGCACGACGCTGGCACGGATCATTCGACAGACGCCGCACAGATGCGGTGAAAGTCGAGACGCGCGCGTCATACGGCTCGGGTATGCTGGACGAATGCCGGGCGGGTGAACGACCAGGACGGCAACACTGCGCGCCACACCGCGATCGCATGGCAACCACCGGCCGCACCGGGCCGAATTCAACTCCTGAACAGGGACTCGACATGGCAGAACTGGACAACGTGCTGTATGAGCGGATCGGCGCGCTGAGCGACGCGGGCGATGCATTGATGGAAGACGGGGACTACGAAGGCGCGCTGGCGAAATTCTGGGCGGGATTCGACCTGCTTCCCGAACCCAAGACCAATTGGGAGGCCGGAACCTGGTTGATGGCCGCGATCAGCGACGCGAATTTCCTTCAAGAGGACTACGCGGCCGGACGCGACAATCTTGCCCAGGCGATGCATTTCCCCAACGCGATCGGCAACCCGTTCCTGCACCTGAGGCTCGGTCAGTGCCAGTTCGAACTGGGCAATCTCGACCGCGCGGCCGACGAACTGATGCGCGCGTACATGGCTGGCGGACCGGAGCTGTTCGAGGACGAGGACGGCAAGTACCTGCGATTCCTTGCCACGCGGGCGGAAGGCATCGAGACGCCCTGATGCGCGCCGCGTGCGCCGGCCACCGGCCGCCGGCCGGCGTCGCCAGACGGCTTCGACGGCCGCGCAGCGATGCAATGCCGGGCGTTTTCTCCACGTAAGCGCTACTTGCCCATGAACTTGACCTTTCCCCTTGCCACCCAGTCCGACGCCGAAACGCTGGTTGCGATCCGCATCGCCGCGATGCGCGACAGCCTCGAGCGCATCGGCCGCTTCGATCCCCGGCGTGCGCGCGAGCGCTTTCTCGCGTCGTTCGACCCGGCGCTATGCCGTTTCATCGAAGCCGACGGTGTGAACGCGGGTTTCTTCGTGGTTCGGCAGCAGGAAGACCACTGGTTGCTCGACCATCTGTACATCGTGCCCGGGCACCAGGGACAGGGCATCGGCGCGGCCGTGCTGCACCGGATCTTTGCCGAGGCCGACGCGCAGCGCGTGCCCGTACGTGTCGGCGCGCTGCGCGGCAGCGATTCGAACCGCTTCTATGCGCGGCACGGCTTCGTGCAGGCAGACGAAGCGGAGTGGGACATCTACTACATGCGCGAACCGGGTTCGGCGACGGTGTAGATCGCATGCGGCCACGCGCCGACGCGACGCATGCGCGGTGTGATCCGGGCGAGCGCATCAGCGTTTTCCCGGATGTGGAATGCGCGGCGTATGCCGATGATGCAGAGAGAATATAAAGACATGATCCGAGGCCAATCATGACGACATCTGCAACAAACGGACCGAATGCGGTATCGCCTGAAACGACCGGGGCGGCAGCGACATTCGACGATGCGGGTAGCGTACCGTCGATCCTGCTGGTCGACGACGAGCCGAGCGTGCTGTCGGCGCTCAGGCGCGCGTTCCGGCCCGCCGGCTACGAGATCCTGACCGCGGAAAGCGGCGAGGCGGCCCTCGAGGTCCTCGCGTCGACCGAAGTCGACCTGATCGTGTCCGACATGCGGATGCCGGGCATGAGCGGCGCGGAGTTCCTGGCCCGTGCACGGGCGCTCTACCCGGACACGATGCGCATCCTGCTGACCGGTTATGCGGAGATCGCGTCGGTCGTGCAGGCCGTCAACGACGGCGGCGTCTATCGCTACCTGAACAAGCCGTGGGACGATCACGACCTGCTGCTGACCATCGAACAGGCGCTGGAGCAGCGGCGCTTGCGGCGCGAAGCGGCGCGGCTGGCCGCGCTGACGGAAGCGCAGAACGAAGCGCTGCGCCGTTTCAACACGGAACTCGAAACGCAGGTTCGCGCGCGCACGGAGGAGCTCGGCCAGACCGTAATGTTCCTCGAAGCCGCGCAACGCGACCTGAAAAGCAGTTTCACCGCGATGGTCCAGGTCTGCGCGAGCATGATCGAGATGCGCTGCGGGTCCGCCAGCGGTCATGCGATGCGGGTCGGCGAGATTGCGCGGCGGCTCGCGCTGGCCTCCGGGATGAGCGAGCTGCACGCGCAGGACGTCTATTACGCGGGGCTGCTGCACGGCATCGGCAAGTTGTCGCTGCCGGACAATTTGCTGCACAAGCCGCTCGCGCGGATGACGGCGGAAGAGCACGGGCTGTTCCTGCAGCATCCGCTGCGCGCGCAGATGGTGCTGACGCCGGTCGCGCAATTGCACAAGGTCGCGTCGATCGTGCTGCACCAGTACGAACGCTTCAACGGGCGCGGCACGCCGGACGGGCTGGCAGGCGACTCGATCCCGCCCGGCTCGCGGATCGTCGCGATCGCGCGCGATTTCGAAGGGCTGCGCAATGGCGACATCGGTGCGCCGCATTCGGTCGAGCAGGCGATCGACGCGCTGCGCTCGCAGGCCGGCGTGCGTTACGACCCGCGCATCGTCGACGGCCTGGTCGAACTGATGCGGGACCCGGCGAGTCTCGGCATCGCGGCGTCCGTCGCGGAGATCAAGTCCGCGCAGCTGCGCGAAGGGATGCAGCTCGCCGACGATCTGCGTACGCATCGAGGCGTGCTGCTGATGACCAAGGGCAGCGTGATGTCGGCGCACCAGATCGACCTCGTGCGCCGTTTCGAGACGCGCGAGGGGACGTCGTTCGACATCCTCGTGCTGGCCGGCCAGGCTGCGGCGAAGCCGGCGCCGAACGCGGGCGCGGCGCCTGCCTGAGCCCGGACGCGCGGCCTGATGGCCGCGGTGCACGACCACGCACCGCGGCAACGCACTCACCTCGATCCGGGCGCTCGAACATGCACGGCACCTACAATCTTCCGCTCGTCCTGCTGTCGCTCGCGATCGCGACGCTGGCCTCCTATACGACACTCGACCTGGCCGCCTTCATTTCGCTGCTCGACAACCCGAAGCTCAGGCGTGCGTGGCTGGGCGGCGGCGCGGCGGCGATGGGGACGGGGATCTGGTCGATGCATTTCGTCGGCATGCTCGCGTTTTCCCTGCCGATTCCGCTCGGCTACGCGTTGCCGGATACGGGCGCGTCGCTGGCGATTGCCGTGCTCGTGTCGTACTTCGCGCTGGTTGTCGTCACGCGCGCGCGGCTGGGCTGGTGGCGGCTCCTCCTGGGCGGCGCGCTGATGGGCAGCGGGATCGCCGGCATGCACTACGCGGGGATGGCCGCGATGCGCATGCAGCCCGGCATTCGCTACGATGCCGCGCTGTTCGCTGCGTCGATCGGCGTCGCGGTGCTCGCGTCGACTGCCGCGTTGTGGATCGCGCAGGCGCTGCGTGTGCAGCAGGCGCGCCACGCGACCGCCCAGCGGGTCGGCGCGGCCTTCGTCATGGGCATCGGCATTACCGGCATGCACTACACGGCGATGGCGGCCGCGCATTTCGCGCTGGACGCACGATGCGGGGCCGCGAACGGGGTCGACACGCCGTGGCTCGCGACGACCGTCGCGCTGTTTACGACAGGGACCCTGGTCGTCACGCTGCTGCTGAGCCGATTCGATGCGCGCACAACCTTCCTGCGCGGGATGACCGATACGCTCGAGCGGCTCGTGCGCTTGCGCACTGTCGAACTGGAACGCGCGCTGCACCGCTACGAACAGACGACGGCGATGCTGCAGCGTACGCGCGAGAACATGGCGACCGAGATCGACGAACGCAAGGCCGCGCAGGCTCGGCTCGAACAGGAGAAGGAGGAGCAGCGGCGCCTGTTGCATGCGCTCGAGGAAACCCACGTGCAGTTGCTGCAGTCGGAAAAGCTCGCGTCGATCGGTCAGCTCGCGGCCGGTGTCGCGCACGAGATCAACAATCCGATCGGGTTCGTCAGCGCGAACCTCAATACGCTGAAGACGTGGGTGCGCAGCCTGCTCGACGTGATCGCTGCGCATGAAGCCGCGCTGCCGCAGCTCGACCCGGCCGCACGCGATGCGCTGGCGGCGAAGGGCCGGGCGGCGGATCTCGACTACGTGCGCAGCGAGATCGCGACGCTGATCGACGAGTCGATCGACGGCGCGCTGCGCGTGCGGCGCATCGTGCAGGATTTGCGCGATTTCTCGCGCCCGGCCAGCGACGAGTGGCACGCGGTCGATCTTCGTGCGGGACTGGAAAGCACGCTCAACGTCGTCCACAACGAACTCAAGTACAAGGCCGAGATCGTGCGCGATTACGGCGACGTGCCGCAGGTCGAGTGCCTGCCGTCGCAGTTGAACCAGGTCTTCATGAACCTGCTGGTGAACGCGGCGCACGCGATTCCCGAGCGTGGCGTGATCACGATCCGCACGTCGAGCGACGGCGAACAGGTGTCGATCGCGATCAGCGACACCGGGACGGGCATGACGCCCGACGTCGTCCGGCGGATCTTCGATCCGTTCTTCACGACGAAGCCGGTCGGGCAGGGTACGGGGCTGGGCTTGTCGGTATCGCACGGTATCGTCAAGCGCCATCGCGGCACTATCGACGTGACGAGCGAGCCCGGGCGCGGCACGACGTTCTGCGTTCGGCTGCCGATCCGGCGGGCCGGCGACGACGCGAGCGTGACTGCGGCTGTGGCCGTGGAGGAGGCTAGCGCCGATCCAGCAGCGTATCGCTCAGTACAGTGAACGCCGCGCCCGGCAGCTCGTGCAGATGCTCGACCACGCTGCTGACCGGATAGAACGCTTCGACCGAATCGTCGAGAATCCCGACGCCGATCAGTTCGACGCGCCGCTCGCGCAGTGCGTCGACGCGGGCGCGCAGGTCGGTGCGCAGGATCGCCGGGTTGCCGTCGCCGGTTGCGGGATAGCCGTCCGACAGCACCATCAGGATCCGCCGCCGCGCGCGCTTCGCCAGCAGCCGCTCGGCGGCCCAGCTCAACGCCTCGCCGTCGGGATTCTCGTGGCCGCATTCGATGCAGGCGAGGCCGCTCGGGTGGTCGGAATCGAACCGCTTGTAGACGCGCAGGTCGAGCCGTTCGACGAACCGGTTATAGCCGAACGTGTCGCGGCCGGCGTCGATCCAGCACTGGTAATGCGCGCGCATCGCGGCGTCTTCGACGGAGCTGTAGCCGAGGACTTCGCACGCGAAGCCGAGCTGCGTCAGCGCATCGCACAGCGCCGCCGCGCACAGCCGGGCGAGCTCGATCTTCCTGCCGGCCATCGACCCGCTGCAATCGATCAGCAGGCTGACGGCCGCGTCCCGCCCCGGCGCGCCGCGCCGGACGCGGAACGGCGTGCGGTAGCCGGGCGACGTGACGAGGCGGGCGAGCGCCATCCGGTCGAGCTCGCCGCGTTCCTGTTCGCGCTTCCAGCGCGTCTGCTCGTCCACTTTCAACGCACGTTCGAGCCGTAGCTTGAGCGGCTCGGTCTGCGCGCGGGCCGCGCTTCGCAGGCGGTGCCAGCGCGCCGGCTCACCCTTGCCGGTGAAGTCCGTCACCGTATCGAATGCGGTGGTCAGCGGGATCGACAGCAGCGGCCGATGGTCTTCAGACAGGCGGATCGTGCCGGGTGTCGCATCGCCCGGCGTCGGTGCTTCCGCCGACGATTCCGTGTCGGCGAGCGCACCGGCGCTCGATTCGGCCGACACCGGCGCGCGTGCGTCGTCCGGCGCGCCCTGTCCGTCCGATTCGAATTCGGCGGCGATGCTGTCGCTGTCGATCGTGCTGCCCGGGTCGGCCGTGAACATCATGTTGTTCGCGCCGGCAGACGCCAGCGCGCGGACGCGTTCGACGATCCGGTGTGCGGCGCGGATGCTGTCGGCCGTCGATGTCGCCGCGCGTGCTTCGTCGACGAGATCGTCCGATGCAGCCATCGTCGCGTCGAGCGACGGCACGCGCTCGATGGAGGGCGGCGGTTCGTCCCACAGCGCACGCTCGATGCGCCACACGAGCCTGTCGCGCCACGCCATCTGCGGCCATCTCCGAAGTGCGTCGGTGGCCGCGGCCGCCCGCATCCGCCGCAGGAACGTCATCGCGCCGGGATAGTGCGCAACGAGGCGACCGGCCGCGCGCCGGTCGTCGATCGCCTGCGCGATGGCACGCACAACCGGCGACGACAGCGCGGCAACATCATCGATCGTGCCGAAGCGCGCACGTGCCGCGTAGAGGTCGACGAGGCCGACGATCGCGTCGTCGTCGACGTCGCCGGCCAGCAGCGTGTCGGGCAGCACCAGCAGGTCGCGCTGCGCGAGCGGCGCGTGGCGCGCGAACCGTACCTCGATGCCGTGCCGTTGCGTGAGCGTGCGGGCGAGCCGGGTCAGGTGGAGCGAGCGCGCATCGTCGTCCGGGCCCATCGCGTCAGGCCTCGACGTCGATGTAGTGGCGAATGATGCTGCGGATCAGGTCGGCGTCTTCCGTGCTGACCTTCGCATAGATCGTCGGGCCGGCGGCCGCTTCGGGATCGCCGGTGCGCAGCATCAGCTCGGCCCAGTCGATCAGGCGCCGCGTCGAGAACGCGCCGGCCAGATCCTCGCGGACGAACGCGGCGCGGCAGTCCGCCGCGATCGCCGCGAGCGTGTCGGCCATCGCCTCGGTCATGGCCGCGCCGAACGTGCGTTGCAGCACGCGCGCCTCGTCGGGCGGCGGCAGATAGTCGAGGCGGTACACGCGCCAGCGGTCGAGAAACGCTTCGTTCATCACGTTGGCGCCCTGGTACAGATGGCGGAACTGCCCCATCGCGCCCACCGCATTGGCGGTCGCGAACAACCGGAACGACGGATGCGGGACGACGATCTCGTTGCCTTTCTCCTTCAGCAACAGGCGCCCGGCCGGTTCGAGCACGGCGGTGAGCACCGCGAGGATGGCCGGCTCAGCGAAGTCGATCTCGTCGACGATGAGCCACAGCCCTTCGCGCATCGCGGTCGGCAGCACGCCGTCGACCCAGATCGTCTCGCCGCCCTTGACGGTCCAGAATCCGACGAAGTCGCCGACCGTCGTCTGCCCGTTCATGTTCGAGCGCAGCACGCCGTGGCTGGCCAGCGCGGCGGCCTGCTCGATGAGGCTCGTCTTGCCGGTGCCGGTGTGGCCGATCAGCAGGATGCGCCGGTTCTCGACGATGTCTTCCAGCACGTTCGTCGCACGCGCGGTGAACAGGTAGGCTGGGTTTCGCGGCGGCACGAGCGGCCCGCCCGGGCCGCGCGGCATCGGCACGCCGCCCACGTGCGCGACGTGCGCCGCATCGCCGGCTGCCGCCGGTCGCGACGCGTGCGCGCTGCGCAGGTCCTGCATGAACCGGTCGCGATGCGCGGGGGCTGGATGGTCGCCCGTGTCGCGCCGGACGAAGCCTTCCTGGATCCACTTGTGCAGCTTCGCATCGAGGTTGTCCGCATCGACGACCGTATCGACCGACGTGCTGCCGTCGGGACGGTGGTGCTGGATGCGGTACATGTGTGCGCGTTCGGAGCGGCTGACGATCCATTGCCCGGCGGACGGGTCCGCGAGTTGCCGATAGACGCCGAGTACCGACGGGGCGGAGGGATTGGAGTCAGCGGGTGCGTTCATGGTGGCGAGCGAGAGTGGGCGGCCGGCGCTTCATGCCTTCGATGTATCGCGTCGATTGTATATTTTTGCGGTGAAGGACGGCATTCGCGCTGGCGTCGTTTTGCTTCGAGATGGCGCGGAGCAGGTGGCGCGTTGGCCTGCCGGGGCAGGTGGTCGCCATGTGTCATGCGCTGCAGCACGGTCTTTGGGCACTCTCGCCACGGCACTGAGCCGCCTTCGCCGCGCCGATTCGCTGGTAATGTTGCGGCTCGCGGCCGGCAACGGCCATGCACGTCAAGGTCGATCGGCACCCTGTCTGGCGCTGACCTCCGGCGCTTCTTACGACGACAACCCGTCATGTCGAATCGCGGGCCGTCACACCTTGCTCAACCGGGTGGAATTTCAGTACCGTAGCAGGCTTGATCGCCGGCCTTCCATCGCGCGTCTTTCGGCGGGCCGGCTTTACATTCAATCGTGCGCCGGTCGTCGAATCCGGCGAAGGAGTGTTGAACGTGACGGTGACAGGAACGGACGAGCGGGTGATCCGACGGGCCAGCGCGCTGGATGCCCCGGCCGTGCTGAAAATCTTCGATGAAGTGATCGCGTGGTTCGTCGACATCGGCAACGACGGGCAATGGGGCCGCGAGCCCTGGTCGACGCAGCCCAAGCGGATTGCGCTCGTGACCGAAGCCTGTGCGCTGCCCGACGCGTGGGTGGCCGAGGATCAGGATGGCCGGATCCTGGGCGCATTGATCCTGGGCGAGTCCATGCCCTACGTGCCGCCCGCAACCGAGCCGGAAATCTACGTGAGAGTGCTGGTTGCGTCGCGCGACGAGCGGGCACGGGGTGTCGGCCGGCGCCTGATGGCCTTTGCGGATGAGCGTGCTCGGGCTGCCGGGGTGGGACGCTTGCGGGTGGACTGCTATGGCGGCGGGACTGGCGCGCTGGTGCATTTCTACGAGTCCTGCGGGTATGAGCGAATTTCGACCTTCGACGTGGACGGTTGGCCGGGGCAGTTGCTCGGGCGCAGTGTGTGACGGTGCCGGGCCGCTACCTTGCATGCGAAGCACGAGTTGACGGGCAACTCGCCGTTCGTGAACAGGCCGCGGCACAGTTGGGCGGCGTGGCTTGGCCGAGCACCGCACGCGGTTTTTGCCCATTTCCGTGAGGCATTCGGCGGATGGGCGGGCCGATTCCGCTATGCCGCCCCGGGTCCCCGCTGTGATGAAGGCTCGTACGTGCGCTTCAACCGAGCAGGCCGGCCCAGTAGAACTCGGCCGCCAGTTCGACTGCACGCGCCTGCGTCGTGTGCGCGAGCCGGAACGCGTCACCCCGGATCGTTTCGTCGGGAAACTCGGTGACGAGCGTGAACGGCACGGTCGACCGGTGATCCTCGACCACATCGCACGGAATGCCATTGATACGCGGAAACGGCAGATCGCCCGCGTGCGCGTGCCACGTGTGGATTTGCCGCTCGTTGAATGCCACGAGTTCATCCGATTGCGCTAACGCGCGGGTCAATGCGTCGAGGAACGGCCGCCCGTCGTGGCCCGCATGATGACGCAGGATCAGGAAGAAGCCCTTCGGAATCGACCAGAGTTCGCTGCCGCGCGGGATGTAGCCGCTGCGCGGCCGCGTCCAGTCGTGCGCGGGGTAGCCATGCAGGCTCAGGTGCAGCCGCGCGCCGGTGCGCTCGATCGCGTCGAGCCGGGCGGCTTTTTCGCCGAACGGCGGTTGCGTGCGGGCTTCGAGGTCGTCGCCGAGCGCGGTAAAGCGCGCGGCATGGGACAGGTGCGTCGGGTGCGTGGCGCGCAGGTGATGATGCAGCGCGGCGCCGTCCGGATTTTCGAGCGGCACGAGCGCATAGTGCGCGTCCGGGCGCCGGTTCAGCGCATGGGCGGCCCGCAGCGCGCCAACGACGCCCGATGTCTCGTTGGCATGCTGGCCGGCGGTGATGACGAGCCCGGGTAAGGCGCCACGCACATGAATGCCGTTCACGCCGCGGCCCTGATGCGACGTGGCGGCGAACCGTTCTCCCGGCAGCGCGCCGAGCGCGCGCGCGACGTCGGGCGGCGACAGCGGCTGGTCAACCGCCGCGAGCACGTCCGGCGACGCAAGTGCTTCACCCGGGGTGGCCGAGGCGTCCGCCGTCGCCGCGCGCACATGCGTTTCAAGCGTGATCCGAAGCGTCGTATCGCCCTGCGTACGCGTGATCTCGGGCACGATCTGCCCGGATTGCAGCGTCCGGTCGGACGCGTCGCGGCCCGCGAACGCATGGAAGAATTCGGCGGCGCCGTAGTACGCATCCTCGTGCCACGCGTCGAGCGTACTGACGAGTTCCTCGCCGTACGGCAGCGTACGTTCGATGCCCGACGTGGCGATCGCGATCCTCAGGATGTCGAAGAACGGTGCGTGGTCGGGCCACGGATGCGCACGCAGCGCGTCCAGCGTTGCGGCGGCGGCCGCCTCGAATTCGGTGACGAGCGGCGCGTCCTCGATCAGGGTGCTGCCGTTCCACACGCGCAGCCAGCCGCACGGCGATGCGGTCGCGTCATTCGGCGTGAAGACGCGGTGCGTCGCCCCGCCGGCCTCGACGACATGGTGCTCGGGATCGTCGCCGGGCTCGAACGCGAATTCAAGCGGCGCGAGCCAGCCGGCGAGCGGATACGCTTCGAGCCGGAACCGCTGATGTGCACCTGCCGGCGTGCGGATCACGATCCGGCCGGCGCGCGGCGGCTCGAATTCCTCGAGGAAGAAATGCACCAGCGGCTTGTACGCGCTGCGCAACACCGCGTCGATACCGCGGGCGGCCAGCGTGCGCTCGGCATCGCGGCGCGCCGCTTCGTCCTCGAAGAGCCAGGCCTCGATACGGGTTGCGGTGCCGGGTGTGAACCGGTCGGTCAACGTGCGCAGCGTGCGCGGATAAACGGCGGAGAGCAGGGTCGTCATGGTAAGTGCAGGCGGGTAGGGAACGGGAAATCGGGCGGCGCATGCAGGCTAGCGTGCACGCCGGCGCAGGCGCTGCGCTTCGAGGCGTGGCAGCAGATGCTGGACAACGCGCGGCAGCGTGTAGATCGGTAACTGCGCGCACGTGAACACGAGCGCCATGGTCGGCGTCGCGGCAAGCCCGAGCGCGGCCCACATCAGGCCGACGTTGCGATTGGCGACGATCAGCGCGACGTTGAGCCGCGTGCGCACGTCGCCGGGCGTGAGCCCGTACGCGATGATCTGGAAGCCCGCATTGACGGCGAACGCGAGTGCGATCGCGGTCAACGCGCGGTGCGGCGCGTCGATGATCGATTGCTGCATGCCGGCCATCGTGCCGAGCGCGAACACCAGCAGCGCGGCGACGACGGTCGCATCGATCGACGTCGCATGGCGGTCGAGCCGGGAACCCGCGAACCGCCGCACGAGCAGCGCAATACCTTCGGCGCTGCCGATCAGCAGCGCGAGCCGCAGTGCGAGATTCAACGGCGAGATCGACACGGCCGCATCGTGGCTGAACCAGGCCGTCAGCAGCGGCGCGGTGAGCGGGACGAACACCATCGACGCGAGGGTCGCGACGAGCGCGACGCTGGCGTCGAGCGACAGCATCCGCGCGATCGTCGACGTGCCGCTCGACGGCGGCGCGCAGTACGCGATCACCAGCGCGACGACCCAGTCGTATGGCAAGCCGGCGAGCCGCGCGGCGAGGCCGAGCGCGACCGGGCACGCGATCATCGTCGCGGCGGGCAGCAGCAGCGACACGGCCGGCCGCCGCGCGACCGCACGCACCGCGCTGGGTTCGACGCGCAGCAGCGTGCCGAGCACGAACAGGAACACGGTGACGGGCATCAGCGGCCGCGCGAGGTCCGCGAGCGGCGGCACCAGCAGCCCGAGGCCGACGCCGCACGCGAGCACGGTCGGGCCGCGCCGCACCAGCGCGGCAATCAGCGCGCGCACGGGAGCGCCTCGGGCCGGTGATGAACAGGGGTGAAGCCGGGGCAGACAGCGAATGGCATGCGGTTTCCTCGAAAGGGGCCGGCACTGGATATCCGCTAGGCTAATCCGGATGATTGGCGAAGTAAAATGATATAAACTGAATCGGTAACAAGAGAAAGTGATATGAACATCCCTCTGCTCGAAACTTTCCGGGCTGTCGTTCAGGAAGGCAGCGCGCTGCGCGCGGCCGACCGGCTCGGCTGCACACAGTCGAACGTCACCGCGCGCCTGCGCCAGCTCGAAGAGTCGCTCGGCGCGCCGCTGTTCGACCGGCACGGCAAGCGGCTGGTGCTGAACGACGCCGGGCGCCGGCTGATTCCGTATTGCGACCGCATCCTGCGTCTCGTCGACGAAGCGACGCAGGTGGTGCGCGAAACGCCGGTCGCGCGCAGCTTCCGGCTCGGTTCGATGGAAAGCACGGCGGCCACGCGGCTGCCGGCGCTCGCCGCCGCGTTGAAGGAGCGCGATCCGGCGCTTGGCCTGGCGGTGCAGATCGGCAGCGAGCCGGAGCTGGCCGACGCGCTGCTGCGCGGCCGGATCGACGCAGCGCTCACGGCGCGCGCGGTCGTCCGGCCCGGGTTGCGCTACGAGCCGGCGTTCGCCGAGGAGATGGTGCTGGTGAGCGCGGCCGCCGTCACGCGGCGGCAGGTACTGGCCGACAACGCGGTGCGGTTGCTCGCGTTTCACGAAGGTTGCCCGTATCGCGCGGTCGCGGAGCACTGGCTGAAGGTGCGCGGCGTCGCGATCGAGTCGGTGGTGTCGTTCGGCACGTTCGGCGCGATCCTCGGCTGCGTGGCAGCCGGCATGGGCATTGCGATCCTGCCGAAGCGGATCACGACCGAGCACGTGGCGCGCAAGGAGCTGCGCGCGCACACCTTCGACGATCTCGACAGCGTGACGACCTATCTCGTCACGCCCGAAGACGCGCCCGCGTTGCCCGAGCTCGACGCGTTGCGCGCGGTGCTCGGCCGGCAGGCGGGTGCGCTGCTCGCGCGCTAGCGCGCCGCGAGCGCGGCGCCGATCCGCTGCCGTTCGCCATCAATGCGCCGACCGCGAACGGCCGCTACCCGGGTTGCATGGCCGCGGGAATCCGGGCGCCGAAGCGATCGACCGATCGCAAGCCACCCGCCGGGGCTGCCGCGCACCTGAACCGCCTGGGTGCCGATCGCCGCGACGCTCAGGTGATCGGCCACTGCAGGATCACGACCCCGTCGTTGTAGTCGGTATCCGCGCCGTCCTCGGCGCCGAGCCAGCCGAGCCACACCGTGTCGCCCGCGGACAGCGGCGCGAGGCGCGCATCGGTCGCGGATTTCCTGCCGTTGGCGGACGCGTCGATCCGGATCTTGCCGCCTTTCGAGTTCAGCGTGAACAGCCTGACGCCGTCCTCGCTGTTGCCGATGAACGATGCGGCCGGTTCGAGCGCATCGTCGATGAAGAGTTTGAGGTCCTGCCGGTCGGCGGCATTCGCGTAGAAGAGCGCCTTGAACGCGGTGTTCGGCGGCAGCGTGAAGTTGCCGTTACGATCCGACGACGGCTTGAAACCGGGCTGTTTCGTATCCGGCTGGCCGGCGCCGATCTCGATCGACGTTTCCCAGCGGAAATAACCCGATACGGTACCGTCGCGGTCGAGCACGGCGAAATCGGCCGTACACGTGGTGGCGCCCGCGGCCAGCACATCGCTGCGCCAGTAGTGGTCCTTCATCGGCCGGCACGGCGGATGAAGCAGGTCGTCGGCATCCGGCACCGGCGCGGCCGCATCGCGCACTTCGGGTTCGATCGGCGCGACGATGCCCGCATCCTTCAACGCGAACCGGACGAACAGCACGCTCACCTCGGCGCGCAGCGCCAACGCGGTTTCGCGCAGGTGCAGCTGGTCGCCCGGCGACAGGCCGGTAAAGAGCCGGCTGTCGTTGTGGCCGAGCTGCGCGGCGTCGCCGGGGCTCACCACATAGAGGTGCCGGCCGTCGATCACGGTCGGGGCGTCGGGATCCCGGCTCGCCTCCGGGTAGGACGACAGCAGCGTGACGGCATCGACGATCACGAGCACATCGCAACGAAGACCAGGCATGAACGCTTCCTCCGCAACAAGTGGATGATGCGGGCAGCCGCCGCGCGACCACCCGCCTGCCGCGATCAGTTATGGATCGAGATGAACGGATCCCAGGAGAAGCAGCCCTGGCTCTGGCAGTTGCGATCGATGATCTGGAACTGGAAGTGGTAGGTCACGCGGCCGACCTTCAGGCATTCCGACGACCAGTAGTAGTTCGCGACCTTCTGGCAGGTCGGCACTTCCGGCTTGCTGGTGTTCGGCACCGGGATCGAGGCTTCCGCGACCCGCGGCGTCGGCGTCGAGATCAGTTCGTTGCCGACGTTGCCGATGAACTTGTAGAACACCACCTGGTTCTCGAAGCCCAGCGACAGGCTCGTTTCACGCCAGCGGATCAGGTCGCCGACCTGCGCCTTCAGGTCGAGTTCGCCGCCGGCTTGCCCCGACACCACGTTGTCCTGGTTGGTGACCATGTACACGTGCTTCCAGTCGATCAACGTCGGGCTATTCGGATTCTTGCTGGGATTCGGATATTTTTTGAGAATGGTTTCGGTATCGAAAGAGACGAGCACATCGGTCACGCGTGACATAGAAGCTCCCGTTTGAAGGAATGGGATTTATTGTTGCGCGAATTTCTTTGCGCAGCGGCCATCGCCTTGTCCTGCAAGGCTTCGTGCCGTTAGAGGCACGTGCCGGCGAGATGGCGAAAGCAGGTTATCCCGTTCGGTTAATTCTGAAAGCTGTAAGAGTAAACAGGGTATTTAATATTATTTCGGGCGGTAATTTTAAAATCGGAATCAATCGAATCGATGCGCTACATAAATATAGCGGCATTGAACCTGTTAATTGAATGGCCGATTATTTTCGGGAGCGGGAGCGGGAGCGGGAGCGGGAGCGGGAGCGGCAGGGAGCGGCAGGGAGCGGGAGCGGCAGGGAGGGCGAGGGATCGTTTACCGATAGGTCCAGAGCCGGTGCAGCACGAACGTCGTCGGCGGAACCAGCAGCGCGATCGCGACGATGCTCATCCCGCGGGACACGTCGAGCGCTTCGGCCGCACGCGCGAGCAGCATGGTTTCGACGAAGCCGGCCAGCGTGACCGCGAGAAAGCGCACCATGTTGCGCGTGCGCACCGTCGACGAGAAGCTCCACAGCGTGTTCGCGAGATACGAGAACGCGGTGGCGCAGAGGAAGGCGATCGCGTTCGCCGTCACCAGCGTCGCATCGAGCCGAGCGAACAGCGCCGTCGCCACCAGTGTGTGGATCGCAGTCGAGCAGAGGCCGGACACGCCGAAGCGCACGAGGCGCGTGCGCTCGGCATGGAGCAGGCCGATCATGGCCGTCGGCGCGCGTCAGTGTTCGCCGACCCGCGCGCGGGTCGGCTGCACGCGCCGGCGTGCGATCTGGCGGCGCGCATCGCGTGCAACCGGAAGTTCGATCACCTTGCCGTGCGCCTGGTAGCGGCGGCGGATCA
This sequence comes from Burkholderia sp. D-99, assembly GCF_011605345.1. GTDB lineage: Bacteria > Pseudomonadota > Gammaproteobacteria > Burkholderiales > Burkholderiaceae > Burkholderia. Next base: position 222,717 of record NZ_JAAOXM010000004.1, on the reverse strand, counting down.
GGTAGACGGGCCGTTGCTTCGACTCGTCGTAGATCCGCCCGACGTATTCGCCGACGACACCGATCCCGATGAGCTCGATGCCGCCGATGAACAGCGTGACCGAGATCAGCGACGCGTAGCCGAGCACCGGATTGCCGAACAGCAGCGTACGCAAGATGATGAACGCGCCGTACAGGAACGCGAGCGCGGCGATGCCGACACCGATGTAGGTCCAGCTGCGCAGCGGCACGGTGCTGAAGCTGGTGATGCCTTCCAGCGCGAAATTCCACAGCTTCCAGCCGGAGAACTTCGAGTGCCCGGCGCTGCGCGCATCGCGCTGGTATTCGACGATCACGGTCCGGTAGCCGACCCACGCAAACAGCCCTTTCATGAAGCGATGCCGCTCGGGCAGGTTGCGCAGCGCGTTCACGACCTTGCGGTCCATCAGCCGGAAATCGCCGACGTTTTCCGGCAGCTTCACGTCCGACAGCAGGTTGTGCACGCGATAGTAGATCGCGGCCGCCGTGCGCTTTGCGAACGAATCGCACGCGCGGTTGCTGCGCTTCGCGGCGACGACTTCCGCACCGCTGCGCCAGTGTTCGATCATCACCGGAATCAGGCTCGGCGGATCCTGCAGGTCGGCGTCGAGCGGGATCACCGCGTCGCCGAGGGCTTCGTCGAGGCCGGCCGTGAGCGCCGCTTCCTTGCCGAAGTTGCGGGTGAGGTCGATCACGCGCACGCGCCGTTCGCCGGTGCTGATCCGGATCAGTCGTTCGAGCGTGTCGTCGCGGCTGCCGTCGTTCACGCAGACGATCTCGAACCGGATCGCGTCGATGGACGTCATCAGCGGAATCACGACGTCGAAGAAGCGCTCGACGGCCTCGCCTTCGTTATAGAACGGCACGACCAGCGATACGAGCGGTGTATAGAGTGATCCCCGCATGATGATTCCCCTTGTGATGTCGTTTCACCGATGTACGCCGATGGTCGGTCGGCCGGTGCGGCGCATTCCGTACGCCGGGCGGTGGTGTGTTCTGGCCTGATGGGTGAACGCGGTGTCGGTCGAGTGGTCGCTTGCATCCGGCATCGACGGCACGTCGCGTCGTTCCCGGGCGATCCGGCTGACGAGCAGCGCGAGCGACGCCAGCGTGACGAGCGGCATGAACTGGAACGACAGGTGCGGCATGACCGCGAGGCCAGCGAGCGGCACCAGCCACAGCAGCGCCAGCCATTCCCGGTCGAAGCGCCGCCAGCCGCGCGTCCACGCATAGCGCGCGTACCACGCAATCACGATGCCGTACCAGGTCAGGTCGTAGTCGTACAGATAGGGGCTGACGAGCAGGCACGCGCAGGCGAGCGTCGCGGCACGCAGTGCGTACGCGCAGGTACCGCGCCACGCATAGACGACGGCGATCGCCGCGATCGCCGCCGACAGCAGCTGAAGGCCGCTGGCGACGTAGGCGGGCAGGCCGGCCATCGCGGCCAGCGCGAACAGGGTCGGCATCCGCGCGAGCTTCGCATGGCCGGCGCTGACGACCTGGTAGACATCGTGCATCCCGTGTGCGAACGCGATCCACGAATCGGTGCCGAACGCGAGCGTGGTGAGCGCGACGCAGGCGGCAATCGTCGCGGCCCACGCGGCCAGCGCACGCCACTGGCCGGCACACAGTAGCGCGAGCGGGAACAGGACGGCCACCTGCGGCTTCATCATCAGTATGCCGAAGCAGATCCCGGCCCAGACGGGGCGGCGATTCAGGAGCAGCAGGCCGAGGCCGCCGATCGTCGCGGTGAACAGGCTGGTTTGCCCGACGACGAGGGTAACGAATGCGGCGGGGAAGGCCAGCGCGCACAGCCATGCGCTGCCGCGCTGCACGGTCGCCTGAATGACAACCGCGAACAGTGCATACGTGACGCCGAGCCAGAGCACGACGGCCAGCGTGTACGGCAGCCAGCCGAGCGGCAGGACCAGCAACAGCATACTGGGCGGATAGAGCCACAGGAGCACGCCGTCCTCGAGATTCATGCCCGGGACGGCAAGTTGCTGGATCGCGAACAACGCGTTGAAATGCCAGACGTCGGCGGCGCGTCCGTGCGCGGCGAGCCATGCCGCGCTCCAGATCGCGGAGAAATCCTGCGACAGCGGGACCAGCGACGCGGCGGGCTGCAAGTACATCCGGGCAATGTAGATGCCGATGAACAGCAGCTCGGCCAGCAACACGCCGCCGGCATAGAGGCGCACGCGATCGCGATTGAGCCAGTGAGGATAACGGCGTGGGCCGGCGATCGGGAGTTCCGGGTGCGCATCCATCGCAGGATGGCCGTGGCGAACGGAAAGAGGCGTTTTCATCGCGCGTTCCGGGGCGAGCGCTGTGCGGTGCGGCGAACGACGACGAACAGCACGGCAAGCAGCACGATCGGGCCGATCTGCGGCAGCTTCATCAACCGGTTCAGCATTTCGAAGATCGGCAGCAGCCAGGCGAGCACGATCACGCCCTGGTCGCCGGGCAGCCAGCCTTCATCGAAGCCATGGGCGATCAGGCAGAAGATCGCGATACCGAGCCAGGTCAGTTCGTAGTGCCACAGATAGGGCGTAGTCAGCAACGTGGCGACGGCGAGCGCAGAGGCGCGCAAGCGCATGTCGGGCGTGCGGCGCCAGACGTCGACGGTCGCCGCGATCGCGAGCAGCGCGACCGCGGCCTGCGCGGCCAACGCGACCGGCACCGAGATGCCCGCGAGCCGCAGCGCGGCGAACGGCGTCGGCGATGCGAGCCAGTAGGACGGCAGCATGAAGTGCTGCTCGCGCACCGTCGACACGGCGTCCGCCAGCCCATGCAGCGCGCCGACACCGGTCAGCGCGATCCCGGCCGCCGCGAACAGCGTCGCGCTGATCGCCGCCGCCGCGAACGTGCGCCACGCGCGCGCCGCGATCAGCGCGAACGGGAACACCACGGCCAGTTGCGGCTTGATCGCGAGCAACCCGATCAGCACGCCGGCTGCGATCGGGCGCTTGCCGAGCAGATGCAGCGCGAGTGCGGCGAGGCCGGCGGTCAGGATGCTGTTCTGGCCGAACAGTGCGGACATGCACACGGCCGAATACGCGATCACGACGAGCGCCGCGGCGCGCGGCACGGGAAGATGCGCGCGCAATCCCGACAACCGCGAGATGGCGAGCGCGTAGCATAAAAGACTGCCCGCGGAAAAGAGGAAGTAAGCGGGCAGGAAAGGCACAAGGGCAACCGGCGCGATGAACAGCAACATCGTCGGCGGATAGAGCCAGGGAAGCGGCCGATGCTGCAGATACGCACCGAAGTGCGCGGACTCGGCCAGCAGGAATGATGAAGCGTCGTAGGCCGATGCGGCGTGGCCTTGCAACACGAGATGCGATGCGGTCCAGAAGACCGAGAAGTCGATACCGGGCCGGGCGGTGTCGCTGGCGGTAAAGCCATCGGTCACGACACCCCACACGACCACCAACGCGACGAAGAGCATCAGCATGATGCAGCTGTACGGAATGATCCGGTCGGCTGTCAGCCATTGAGCACAGCGTATTGCGCGAACGCGCGCCCCACGATTGGCTGTGTACATGATTCCCCGTCTGTGTGTAGAGGCTGCCTGGTCTGTCGCAGCCGTTTCATGTTGTGTCGTGCCTGCGGATCGAATCGCACTGAAATGGCGTTGTCCGGTGAATTCATTGTTGAAGAAAAAATCGTGTGATGCAAATCGCCCACTGAAAGCCGGGATTTGGATTGGCCGGTGGCACACGTGAAAACCGCATTTTCAGGTATGAGAAATCGACGCGGCCGGATTTTGTGTTTCTGCTTTGAAACATCCGGCCGTTTTGACCGGCTCCGCATCCCGCCGATCGCATGAGACGCAGGTCGCCACGCGTGTTCGGGAAAGTCCTGAGTAAAAATTTTTGATCCTTGGTGCAGCGCGGCGGCGGGCATTCCGGCTTACAGCGCTTGCAGGCAAACATATATCAATTTTGAAACATTTCCGGCGCCGGGCCCCGGGCCGGACAACGCGGGCATCCCGGGAACCCTTGATGCGCCTCGATTTCGCTCGAGGTGGCCTGCTCTTTGCGTAAGCGTTGGCACGGCAGTCGACGAGGTGACGACCGGGCGGTTCCGGCAAAAGACAGACGGAACCAGCTTCGGAATCACCTGCGGAAAGGAAGGCCGGAGCGCGTCGGGGAAAACGCAGCTCCAGGTCGATTAACCGCACGAACTTTCGTCGAATGACCCTTGAGACCCGGCATCGTCCGGGCAATAAGAAATCGGCATGGCAGCAAATGGGGAATAAAAATGAAAGACCACAGCACATCACGGTTCGCAAACCGCGTTAAACAAACATTGCAGCTTATCCGGGAGTTTGTCTCCCGTTCAACTGGATTCCACGCGTCGAACGGCAGTCGTGCCGTTCCGGTCGATCGGATTGCCCGGTTCATCCGGCCGGTCGCACCGTACACGCCTCTCTCGCACTCTGCCTCACTGATACCCGTTCGCGTGGACAGGGGTGTGCATCCCCGTTCCCGCGGCTGAGCGTCGCGTTCCGATTTTTCGCGTAGTGCCGGTGGTGCCCGTCCCGACGTCGTGACAGACGAAGGGTATTTCATAGCAGTCCGAAAGGAGATTACTTATGTCAAGAGTCATCGAAAAGATCGCCTGGTTCGTTTTGGATCAGGACGGCGTGACGGCCATCGAGTACGGCCTGATCGCCGCGCTGATCGCGCTCGGCATCGTCGCCGCGCTGACGGCGATCGGTACGGACCTGTCGACCGTGTTCAGCACGATCGCCTCGAGTCTGGACTCAGCGGTAACAGCACTCTGATGGACGGTACGACGAACGGAACAGTCGAATCCTTCGTCGGCACCACACGGCATCAACACCTTGCCTCGACGTATCGATGCACGGTCATCCGACCAGCCGGCACGCGAGGTTTTTTGAAAGTCAAAACGTAAGGAGATCATCATGTCCAAGTTCATTCAACAAGCCGCCCGTTTCGTTCGCGACGAAGATGGCGTGACCGCCATCGAATACGGCCTGATCGCAGCACTGATCGCGGTCGGCATCATCGTGGCAGTCACGGCGGTCGGCACGCAACTGAAGACCGTGTTCACCACGATCGCGGCCGACCTGACCGCGGCCGTGTGAGGCCGTTGAAAAGCAGAGCGTGCGGACGGTTCGGCCGGTGCAGCGATCGAGCCGCTCCCACGCATCTGATGACCGGGAACCGGAGACCATCATGCAAACCAGGGTGCGTGTCGCAAACCCCAGGATCGACGCAGGGCAGCGTGTGCCGTCGATCGAGTCTGCCTGCCTCGCGGCGACGTTCGTCGTCGTGATGCTGGGGAACATCGTCACGCCGAAAGGCTCGCTTGCCAATACGTACGCGGTGATCGCAACGGCCGTCACGGCCGCCGTGGCCACTGCGCTGGCAATGGTTTCCTGATCCTTCTTTTCGCTCAGCGAGGTTCGCCATGTTGCCCGTTGCGCCGCCTTACCCGATTCCGTTGTGCGTGACGCTGCTCGCGGTATCCGCGGCCGGCACGGACATCGCGGCCCGCCGCATCCCGAACCGCCTCGTCGCGATCGGCCTTGCGGGCGCGCTGGCCGCCCAGTGCCTGCTGCACGGCGTCCTGGCAGGCGCGCTCGGCTGGCTTGCCGGTGCCGCGACCGGCTTCGCGCTGCTGCTGCCGTTCTATCTGTTGCGCGGCATGGCGGCCGGCGACGTGAAGCTGATGCTCGCGATCGGTGCGTGGGTCGGCGCGGAAATGACGTGTTACATCGTGCTGGCCACGTTCCTGGCCGGCGGGATCGGTGCGCTCGCGGTCGTGCTGCTGCGCGGCCGGATGCGCCAGATGTGGGCGAACGTCCGCGCGCTGCTTGCGCGGCACTCGCGAGGAACGCGTGGGGAGGCCGCCGACGGCCCCGCGGAAATCGCGTCGGTGGGCTCGCTGCCGTATGGGGTAGCGATCGCGGCCGGCACGCTGGCCATGCTGTTCGCGTCGCACGCCTAGCGCGACGCACCCGCAACGAGGATGGAACGACCATGAACACGAACCATACCGAACCGAGACGCGACGCGCAGGTGGCTCATCTGCCCGATCCGTTGCCGTCGCGGGAGGCGCATACGAAGCTGGGCGCGCAGTTGCCGGCGGCGCCGCGCTCGCTCGACGAAACGGGATTGAGCAAGACCTTCGTTGCCGGCCTTGTGCTGAAGTCGACGCTGATGCTCGGCCGCCCGTCGTACGGCGACCTGGTCGAGCGGCATTGCCTGCCGCTCGCGGTGCTCGACGACGTCTTTGCGTTCCTGGTGCGCGAGCACCTCGTCGAACTCACCCATCGCGGCGCGACCGATCTCGACGTGACGTTCCGCCTGACCGACGCGGGCCGCGTGCTGGCGCTCGAGGAACGGGCGCGCAGCGGTTACAGCGGGCCCGCGCCGGTAACGCTCGACGCGTATCTCGAGTGCGTGGCGGCTCATTCGGTGCGCAAGCTGCAGATCGGCCAGAACGACGTGTGGGCCGCATTCGAAGGCATCGTGATCGACACGTCGGTGCTCGACTCGGCGGCCGCGGCGCTCAACGCGGGCCGTCCGCTGCTGATCTACGGCCCGGCCGGCAGCGGCAAGACCTTCCTCGCCGAGCGGCTCGGCTCGCTGATGCGCGGATTCGTGCCGGTGCCGCACGCGATCTGCGCGGCCGGCGAAGTGATCCAGATCTACGACCCGCTCGTGCATGTCGACGCGGCATCGCAACCGGGCGGCCAGTCGGTCGATCGCCGCTGGCGCCTGTGCGAGCGGCCGGTCGTGATGTCCGGCGGCGAACTGACGCTCGACGAGCTCGACCTGCGCCGCGACGAAGTCGCGGGCTTCTACCAGGCGCCGCCGCACATGAAGGCGAACATGGGCATGTACGTCGTCGACGATCTCGGCCGCCAGCGCGTCGAGCCGCGCGACCTGCTCAATCGCTGGCTGCGCCCGCTCGATCGCGGCGTCGATTTCATGACACTCGAATCCGGCAACCGCTTCGTGCTGCCGTTCGACGTCTGGCCGGTGTTCTCGAGCAACCTGGCGCCGGAACAGTTCTGCGACGACGCATTCCTGCGCCGCCTCGGCTCGAAGATTCACGTCGGCGCGATGTCGATCGACAACTACCGCGCGGTGTTCGACGCGGCCTGCGCATCGCAGGGCCTCGTCGCGGCAAACGATGCGTTCGACTACCTGCTGCACCACCTGCATCTGCCGACCGGCAAGGCGTTTCTCGCTTGCTTCCCGGCCGACCTGCTGCGCCTCGTCGCCGCCGGCGCGCGGTATCGCGGCGATCCGCCCGAGGTGACGCACGACGGGCTGTACGACGCCTGGGCCAGCTATTTCGGTGCGGTACCTGAACGGGACGGCGGCCATCCGCCGCCCGTCGAGCGCGGCGGGCGCACCTACATCACCGGTTGAGCCGTTTCTTTCACGATTCGTCGAGGAGCATTGCCATGAAAAACAGTCGAGCGATCCTGATGCTGGTCGTCGCGATGGTCGCGGGTCTTGCCGCGGTCGTGTTCGCGTCCCACTGGCTGATGCAGACATCCACGAGCTCGGTCACGCCGGTTGCGGTGGCGGCCACCGACCTGAACCTGGGCGAACCGCTCGGGCCGAACCAGATCCGCATCGTGAGCTGGCCGTCGGGCAGCGTGCCGACCGGCGCGTTCACCGATACCAAGGCGCTCGAAGGGCGCGTGGTACGCGCCAGCCTGTCGCGCGACGAGCCGGTGATCGAGTCGAAGCTCGCGCCGGTCGGCACGAAGGGCGGGCTGTCCGCGGTGATCGCCGACGGCAGCCGCGCGATCACGGTGCGTGTGAACGACGTGGTCGGTGTCGCGGGCTTCGCGCTGCCGGGCAACTACGTCGACGTGATCGTCAACACGCAGGAGCAGCAGGGCAAGACCGACGGGCAGAGCATCTCGAAGATCGTGCTCGAGCACATCCTCGTGCTCGCCGTCGCGCAGCAGGTCAGCCGCGACGATACGGCGCCGAAGGTGGTCAACGCGGTGACGCTGGAAGTCACGCCCGACCAGGCCGAACGGCTCGACCTCGCGCGCAGTGTCGGCACGCTGTCGCTCGTGCTGCGCAACCAGGTCGACCAGAAGACGCTGAACACCGACGGCGCGACCAAGGTGACGCTGCTCGGCAAGGAGCCCGCACCGGAAGCGCCGCCGGCACCCGTGCGTGTGCGTACGGTGCGCGTGCACGTCGCATCGCATGCGGCGCCGGAAGTGCGGCGCGATTGCGTCGGCGTACTGACGGGCGTGAGGGGCAGCGTCGAGTGCTTCTGAAACAGATCAAGACAGTCACATAAACGGCCGCCGGCAACGCGCGGTGGCCCTGGAAGTCGATAACCGGCGCAGCGCCGGTCTCTCGGGGGATCAGACGAAATGAAGATCAAACCGCAATGCACGGATACCGGCCCGCTGCGTACACGCGTGGCACGGGGCACGATGATGGCCGCAATCCTTTGTTCCGGATGGCTGACCGTTTATGGCGCACTGGCCCAGGAAGGCATCGAAGCCGGCGCGCTGACGAAGGGCGGCGCCAGCGCGCCGGCCGCCATCGGCAAGGGGCCGGTGCAGATGACGATCAGCATGGCGCCGGTGGCGGCCGCCGCACCGGCCGCGTCGTCCGGGCCGCTGCGCGGGCCGAACTGCGTCGGCGCGGTGCGTGAATCGACCAGCGTCAGCGTGCCGCTCGGCAAGTCGCTGCTGGTGCCGATGCCGGAGCCGGTCCGCAATCGGACGATCGGCAATCCGGCCGTCGCGCAGGCCACGATGGTGTCGCCGCAGACGCTGTACATCCTCGGGCTGTCGGTCGGCACGACCAACATGATCGTGCAGGGCAGGAGCGGTGCGTGCCGCGTGATCGACGTGGCGGTCGGCGCGGATGCCGGCGGCCTGCAGGCGTCGCTGCAGCAGCTGATGCCGAACGAGCGCGACATCCGCGTGACGACCGCGGCCGGCACGATCGTGCTGTCGGGCACCGTGTCGAGCTCGCAGGCCGCGCAGCAGGCCGTGCAGATCGCGCATGCGTACGGCGACAGCGCCGGCGACCCGGCCGCGGGCGGCAAGCCGAGCGGTGGTGGCGTGCTGAACATGCTGGCCGTCACGTCGCCGCAGCAGGTGATGCTCGAGGTGAAGGTGGCCGAGGTGTCGAAGACGCTGATGAACCAGATGGGCAGCGCGCTCAACATCCAGGGCGGGTTCGGTTCGTGGAGCGGTGCGCTGGTCAGCAACCTGCTCGCGGGCGTTGCCAGCGGCGTCGCGTTCAGCAAGGCGAACAACAAGCCGTTCAACCTCGCGGCCGACGCGCAGAACACCGACAACCTGGTCAAGATCCTCGCGGAGCCGAATCTCGTGACGATCAGCGGCCAGGAAGCGACGTTCCTCGCCGGCGGCAAGATCTTCATCCCGATCCCGCAGAGCAGCGGCAACGGCACGTCGTCGATCACGCTGCAGGAAGAGGAATTCGGCGTCGCGCTGAAGTTCACGCCGACGGTGCTCGCGAACGGCCGGATCAGCCTGAAGGTGGCGCCGGAAGTGTCCGAACTGTCGGCCACGGGCGTCACGCTGAGCTCGACCAACATCGGCGGCACGTCGATCCTGCCGCTGATCACGACGCGGCGCGCATCGACGACGGTGCAGATGAGCGACGGCGAATCGTTCGCGATCGGCGGGCTGATCAAGGACAACGTGACCGGCGCGCTGAAGGCGATCCCCGGTGTGGGCGAAGTGCCGGTGCTCGGCGCGCTGTTCCGCAGCACGTCGTTCCAGCAGGATCGCACGGAGCTGATCTTCCTGATCACGCCGCACCTGGTGAAGCCGCTGCAGACCGCCGACGTGCCGCTGCCGACCGACAGCTTCTCGAAGCCGAACGAAGCCGACGTGTATGCGACGGGCAACATGGAAGGCCGCGGTGGCGTCCGCAAGCCCGGCGCACAACCGGCGAACGGCGCGGCAGCTGCCCCGCAGGCACCGGCTCAAGCGCCCGCACCGGCGCCGCAATCGGAGGCCCCGGCAGGAGCCGCCGCCGCGCTGCCCGCACCGCGCGTGCCGCAGGGCGCGGATGCGCAGCCGCCGGTACCGGCCGAGCCGCAGAAGACGCCAGCGCCGGTGGCGGCCACCGTGCCGCAACCCGGCGCGGCCAATGCGGCCCGCGTCGCGCGCATCGAAGCCGCCGCTGCGCGCCTCGCTGCGGCCGGCCCGGCCGCACCGGCCCAGCCGGCTGCGCCGGCGCGGCCGACGAACCGGATCCCGGCGGCTGCCCACGCGCAGATCGCCCGCTCGGAATCCGAGTCCACCGATCGTTGATGCCATCCAAGGGGACATTCATGAAATCCGCCTACCTCGTATTCGTGCGCCGCGCGGCGCTCGCCGCACCGCTCGCCTTCGCGCTTGCCGGCTGCATGTCGTCGACCCCGGTGTGGGACACCCGCTTCGGCGAATCGGTCCGCGCCGTGACGCAGGCCCAGATCATCGATCCGCATGCCGCCGATCACGCGGCAGCGACGACGGTGGTCGACGGCGGCGCGGCCACCTCGGCGCTCGACAACTACGACAAGTCGTTCAAGCAGATCGATCCGCCCACCAATGCATTCGTGATCGGCATCGGCAAGGCCACCCAGTAACGACGGCATGCTCAGGGAGAAAGCCATGAACAGCGCAGCCCGCTATCCGAAAGTCATGCGTCGCAGCCTGCATCGCCAGCGCGGTGCCGTCGCGATCATCGTCGGTCTCGCACTGGCGGTGATGATCGGGTTCGTCGGTCTCGCGCTGGATCTCGGCAAGCTGTACGTCACGCGCAGCGAACTGCAGAACAGCGCCGATGCGTGCGCGCTGTCGGCTGCGCGTGACCTGACCGGGGCCATCAGCCTGACCGTGGCCGAGGCCGACGGCATCGCCGCCGGCCACCTGAATTTCGTGTTCTTCCAGAACAAGTCGGTGCAGATGCTGACGAACACGAACGTGACGTTCAGCGATTCGCTGACCGATGCGTTCCTGACGAAGAACTCGGTCACGACGCCGGCGAACATGAAGTACGTCCAGTGCACGGCGTCGCTGAGCAACATCTCGCACTGGTTCATGGAAGTGCTGAACGTGCTGCCGGGCACCAAGCTCGCGAATGCGGCGACCGTGTCGGCCAGCGCGATCGCGACGGTGGGCGGCGGCCAGACGACCTGCGCGATCCCGGTGTTCGTGTGCCGCACGACCGGGTCGCCGTCCTACAACGTCGGCGACTGGATCACGTCGCCCTCCGGTTCGTCGTCGACCTACGGGCCAGGCAACTTCGGCTGGGCGGCACTCGACGGCTCGACGAGCGACAGCACCCTGTCCAGCGAGTTGTCGGGCAACACCTGCAACATCACGAGCCCGCCGGACCTCAGCACCACGGGCCTGAAGTCGGCATCGCTGCGCGCCTGGAATACCCGCTTCGGCATCTATACGAACGGCGCGAACGGCTCGAGCGGCCAGCCCGACTTCACCGGCTACGCGTATGTCGGCCCGAACTACGGGCCGCCCGGAACGGCCGGCATCAAGGGCGACGCATACACGCAGTTCGTGATCGACCGCACGAACTTCACGTCCTACCAGGGCGACGGCACGCCGCCGGCAGGCAGCGGGATCGCGACCAACGGCACCGCGACGGCGAGCAATTACCAGACCTACGGCGGCGACCGCCGCGTCGCGCTCGCCCCTGAAGGCGACTGTTCGACGCTGAACGGGAACAGCGGCAAGGTGCACGTCACGCAATGGGATTGCGTGCTGATGCTCGATCCCGTGCCGTTCAGCCCCGGCAAGGGCGGGGTCCTCGCGCACCTCGAATACCTCGGCTCGTCGGTGTCCGGCAACAACCCGTGTGCGACACACGGGCTGCCCGGCGACGGCAGCGCATCCGGGACCCAGGTTCCGATGCTCGTTCAATAGCGTTCAATAACGGAGAGACGATCATGAACAAGCGCCTGATTCGCCGTTCGCGCACCCGTGGCGTCGTCGCCGTGGAATTCGCGATCGTGCTGATGCCGATGATCCTGCTTGCGACCGGCGTGGCCGAGTTCGGCCGCGCGATCTACCAGTACGAGACGCTGACCAAGGCGACGCGCGACGCGGCGCGCTACCTGTCGATCTGGCTGCCGACCGACGCCGCGTACCCGGTGTCGGCGGCGCAGTGCCTCGTCGTCTACGGCAACACGACGTGCGGCGCGTCCGGCACCGAGCTGGTGCCGGGGCTCACGACCTCGATGGTGACCATCTGCGACGCGCAGCACACGACCGGCTGCAGCGACACGTCCGACCCGTCGCAGTTCGCGAACCTGCCGACTTACGACGCGAACAACAACACGGCGAGCGGTACGGCGTCGGGCGCCATCAACGTCGTCGAGGTGAAGATCAAGGGCTACAAGTACCAGCCGATTCCCGTGTACCCGGGGCTCACGTCGATCACGTTCGGCAACATCGTCACCGTGATGAGGCAAGTGTCATGAACGCGCGCCATGTCCCGCAGTCACGCCGGCGCGCCCAGCGCGGCTCGGCGCTCGTCGAGTTCGGGCTGATCGCCTCGATCCTGGTCATGCTGCTGATCGGCATCTTCGAATTCGGCCGCGTGCTGTTCTACTGGAATACCGCGAGCGAGGCCGTGCGCCTCGGCGCGCGCACGGCGGTGGTCTGCGACGTGAATGCCGCCGGCGTCGCGAAGCGCGTGACGGCGCTGCTGCCGCTGCTGTCGAGCGCGAACGTGTCGGTGAGCTACACGCCGGCGAACTGCACCGTGAGCACGTGCACCTTCGTGACCGTCAGCGTCACGAACGTCACGGTCAAGACGATGATCCCGTTCGTGAACGTGTCGGTGACGATGCCGCCGTTCACGACGACGCTGCCGCGCGAAAGCCTGACTTCCGCGACCGGCGGTGCCAACTGCAATTGATCGAACAGGCGAGGCACACGAAATGATCAACATCCTCGTAGCTTCCGACGATACCGCGCGGCTCACGCAGATCGCGCGCCTCGTGGCCGACTGCGGACGCTATCGCGCGACCCGTGCGACCGGCCGCCCGTCGCAGATCGAACACCGCACCGACGGGCTCGACGCGTTCGACATCCTGCTGGTCGATGGTACGTCGCTCGACGCGTCCGAGCTGTCGGCGATCGAGCGGATCTGTCGGGTTCACGCCGGGCTGACCTGCATCCTCGTGACGGCGGACGCATCGCCGCACGTGCTGCTCGACGCGATGCGCGCGGGCGCGCGCGACGTGCTGCAGTGGCCGCTCGACCTGCAGGCGCTCGGCAATGCGCTCGAACGCGCAGGCGCGCAAAGCACGCGGCGCGACACCGACGATACGCGGATCGTGTCGTTCATGTCGTGCAAGGGCGGGGCCGGCACGAGTTTCGCGGCCAGCAACGTCGCATTCGAGATCGCGGAAGGCTTCAAGCGCCGCGTGCTGCTGATCGACCTGAACCAGCAGTTCGCCGACGCCGCCTTTCTCGTCAGCGACGAAACCCCGCCGTCGACGCTGCCGCAGCTGTGCGCGCAGATCGAGCGGCTCGACAGCGCGTTCCTCGACGCAAGCGTCGCGCACGTGACGGAGAACTTCCACGTGCTCGCGGGTGCCGGCGACCCGGTCAAGGCCGCCGAGATGCGCGAGGACGCGCTCGAATGGATCCTCGGCGTCGCCGCGCCGCGCTACGACTTCGTGATCTTCGACATCGGTGTCTGCATCAATCCGCTGTCGATGGTCGCGCTGGATCGCAGCGACCAGATCCAGCTCGTGATGCAGCCTGCGATGCCGCACGTGCGCGCCGGCCGTCGGCTGCTGGAGATCCTCGTGTCGCTCGGCTACTCGACCGACCAGATGCGGCTCGTCCTGAACCGCGCGACGCGCGCGAGCGACCGGACCCGCACCGCGCTCGAGGAAGTGCTCGGCATGCACGCCGCCTGCACGATTCCCGACGACACCGACACCGTGCTCGAAGCGGTCAACCAGGGCCATCCCGTGTCGCGGCTCGCACGCGGCACGGCGGTCGCGCGGGCGCTGCAGGGTTACGCGAAACAGCTCGTCGAAGGGGAAGTGCGCACGGGCCACGGTGCCGCGCGCAGCGAACCGCTGATGTCCAGGTTCTTCGGCCGCAAGGCCACGCCGAAGCTCAAGTCCATGTAATTATTTCGGGGAATCGATCATGTCATTGCGCGAACAGATGTCGTTGCACCGGACCCCGCCGCTGGCGGCGGGCAGCGAACCGGCCGGCCCGGCGCATTCGTCGGTACGCGACGCGTACCAGAAGCTGCGCCGCGAAATTCACCTGGCCGTGCTCGAGCGCGTCGAGCTGGAGCGCCTGTCGCGGATGCCGCAGGAGCAGGTCCGCCAGGAAATTTCCGCGCTGATCTCGCGCATCCTCGACGACGAGCGGATGCCCGCGAACGACATCGAGCGGCGGCAGCTCGCGATCGACGTGTACGACGAGATGTTCGGCTTCGGTCCGCTCGAAGCGCTGCTGCGCGACCCCGGCATTTCCGACATCCTCGTGAACACGTACCGGCAGGTCTATGTCGAGCGCAGCGGCCAGCTCGAACTGACCGACGTGACGTTCTACGACGATGCGCACCTGATGAAGGTGATCGAGAAGATCGTGTCGCGCGTCGGGCGCCGCATCGACGAATCGAGCCCGATGGTCGATGCACGCCTGCCGGACGGCTCGCGTGTGAACGCGATCATCCCGCCGTCCGCGATCGACGGGCCGCTGATGTCGATCCGGCGCTTCGCGGTCAACCCGCTGAAGATGGACGACCTCGTGCGCTACCACAGCCTGACGCCGCCGATGGCCGAACTGCTCGACGCGCTGTCGCGCGCGAAGGTGAACGTGCTGGTGTCGGGCGGCACCGGCAGCGGCAAGACGACGCTGCTCAACATCCTGTCCGGCTTCATTCCGCGCAACGAGCGGATCGTGACGATCGAGGATGCCGCCGAGCTGCAACTGCAGCAGCCGCATGTGCTGCGGCTCGAAACGCGCCCGCCGAACATCGAGGGCAAGGGCGAGATCACGCAGCGCACGCTGGTGCGCAACGCGCTGCGGATGCGCCCGGACCGGATCATCCTCGGCGAAGTGCGCGGCGCGGAAGCGCTCGACATGCTCAACGCGATGAACACCGGCCACGAAGGCTCGCTCGCGACGATCCACGCGAACACGCCGCGCGACGCGCTGACGCGGCTCGAGAACATGATCAGCGTCTCCGGCCTGACGCTGCCGCCGAAGACGATGCGCCAGCAGATCGCGTCGGCGATCTCGGTGGTCGTGCAGGCGGCGCGGCTGACGGACGGCAAGCGCAAGATCGTCAGTATCCAGGAACTGACCGGGATGGAAGGCGACATCATCAACATGCAGGAGATCTTCACGTTCAAACGCACGGGCGTGGACCGCGACGGCTCGGTACGCGGCCACTTCTGCGCGACCGGCGTGCGGCCGAAGTTCGTCGAGCGGCTGCAGGCGTTCGGCATCAACCTGCCGGATTCGCTCTACGACCCGTCGCAGCGTTACGAGACGAACTGACGACATGGCGCCGCTTGCGGCCGGGGAGGCCTCATGAACACGATCTTTTACGCCTTTGTGATTCTCACGTTCGTCGCGGTCGTGCTGACGATCGAAGGCGCCTATCAATGGTGGAACGCGCGGCACGGCACCGCCGCGCGCCGGATCGAGTCGCGCATTCGCGCGATGTCGGCCGGCGGCAACGTCCAGCAGGAACGGCTGTCGATCCTGAAGAAGCGGATGCTCGACGAGTCGAAGCCGTTCGACCAGTTGCTGCTGCGCGTGCCACGCGTGCAGGCGCTCGATCTCGTGATCCAGCAATCGGGCCTCGACTGGACGCTGCCGAAGCTGATCGTGCTCAGCGCGGTGTTCCCGGCGATCGCGTGGCTGGCGCTGAGCTTCGCCACGCTGCCGCAGCTGGCCGCGCTGCCGATCGCGCTGTTCACCGGATGCTGGCCGACGATGTACGTGATGCGCGCCCGCAGGCGGCGCATGCGCAAGCTCGAACGGCAGTTGCCGGATATCTGCGACATGATTTCGCGCGCGCTGCGTTCCGGTCATTCGTTCACGAGCACGCTCGGGATGGTGAGCGAGGAGTTTCCCGATCCGATGGGCGGCGAGTTCCGGATCACGTTCGACGAGGTCAACTACGGCGTGTCGCTGCACGACGCGCTGATGAATCTCGCGACGCGTGTGCCGGTGCAGGACCTGCGCTATTTCGTGATCGCCGTGCTGATCCAGCGCGAGACCGGCGGCAACCTGGCCGAGCTGCTCGACAGCATCTCCGCGCTGATCCGCGAGCGCTTCAAGCTGTTCGACAAGGTGCGCGTGCTGTCGGCGGAAGGGCGGCTGTCGGCATGGATTCTCGGGCTGCTGCCGTTCGGTACGGCCGGGGCGATCGCGGTGCTGAACCGCGAGTTCCTGTCGGTGCTCTGGGAAGATCCGGCCGGCATCAGGATGGTCGGCGGGATGCTGGTGACGATGCTCTTCGGCCTGCTGTGGATCCGCCGCATTGTCCGGATTCGCGTCTGACGCGCGAGCTGAATAACGAACCGTAGCGAGACTGTCATGCAAAACCTGAGCGTAGTCCACGCCGTGATGCTGGGCGGCCTGTTCCTCTTCGTGGCTGGCGGCGCCCTGATCGGGATGCTGCTGTTCGCGCCGCGCAATATCCAGCGCCGGATCCAGCAGGCCGGTGGCGCCGGTGCGGGCGCGGGCGACGGCGACGACATGGCGTCGCGCTGGGTCGCGAAGCTGGTGGAGTTGTCCAGCCCGATCTCCAGGCTGTCGGTGCCGAAGGACGGCTGGGAGAATTCGCCGCTGCGCATCCGGCTCATGAACGCCGGCTGGCGCAACCAGAGCGCGGCCGCGCTGTATTTCACCGCGAAGACGATGCTCGCGCTCGCGGTGCCGTGCGCGGCGCTGCTGGTGCTGATCACGACCCGGCTCGGGGATCAGCGCGAACTCCTGTCGGTCATCCTCGTCGTGCTCGCCGGGATCGGCTACTACATCCCGAACATCGTGCTGTCGCAGCGGATCAAGGTGCGCCAGCAGAAGATCTTCGAGGATTTCCCGGACGCGCTCGACCTGCTGACGGTGTGCGTCGAAGCGGGGCTGGGGCTCGACGCGGCGCTGATGAAGGTGAGCGAGGAGCTGCGCTTCAGCAGCGAGGTGGTCTCGAGCGAACTCGACCTGCTGCTGCTCGAGATGCGCTCCGGCTTCACGAAGGAGACGGCGCTGCGCAACCTCGCGCTGCGCACCGGCGTAGAGGACATCGAATCGTTCTGCGCGATGCTGATCCAGGCCGATCGCTTCGGCACGAGCATCAGCGAATCGCTGCGCGTGCTGTCGGACATGCTGCGCACGCGGCGCCGGATGCGTGCGGAGGAGCGGGCCGCGAAGATCGCACTGAAGCTGCTGTTCCCGCTGATCTTCTGCATCTTTCCGTCGCTGATGCTGGTGCTGCTCGGGCCGGCGATGATTCACGTCTATCGCGTGCTGCTGCCGACGTTCGTCGGGATGTCGCAGTAAGCGGCGAGCCGGCGTCATGCCGGGATCGACGCAAACGTCGATAAAGGATTGGCGTGCCGGGCGGCCACCCCCGCCGGCCGGCACGGCAACAGGCTTCATGGAGGCTCCCTCCCCAGGCGGCGCCGCGAGACAGGTTGACCATAGCGGCGTCAACGCATCCTGGACCCATGGTCGGCCATGGAACAAGCCGTAGTCCACCGCCCACGCGGGTGGCCCCCTACTGCTTTCGCGAAACCTGCGATGAGGAATCGACGCGGTCGAGCGCGAAACGGATCGATAAAGCCCGGGCTGTCGCGCCGCGCTCCCCGGTGAGCGGGCTTCGTTCACGTCAGCGCCCGGATGTCCCATCGGACGGGAGCAGCCCGAACCCGTTGCATGTGTCACGTCGACACGCGACTGGCATGCCGGCGTTCGCACAGGCATGGCGATAATCAGTCGCAGTTCTGTTGAAGTGCCGGCGAAACAGGTGTGCCAGGTGATCGCCGCTGCCGAGTCCGCAGCGTCGCGCGATGGAGTCGATCGGAAGCGCGGTGCGTTCGAGCATCATGCACGCGTGCGCAAGCCGGACGTGCGTCAGATAGGCAATGGGCGTCGTGCCGATTACCCGCGTGAAATTGCGCAGCAGGGTACGCTCGCTCATTGCGACGAGACCGGCGGCCTGTCGCACCGTCACCGGGTTGGCGAAGTTGCACGCCATCCATTCGGCAACGTGCCGAATTTTCGTCGGCATCGGCCATTCATTCAGCGGCGCCCGGATGATGGCGGATTTATCCAGCCCACCCTTGTTTGCGACGCTATCGATCGACGAATGAAATGACATCATGTCGTTGCGCCGAAGCGATTCGCCATGCATGTCGTTTTTCTCTCTGCAGTTGCAGATCGGGCATGTAAGGGGGCGATTATCCGAGTTAAATGGCAGCAAGCATCGTGTCCTGTCGTTGGCAAGCGGATATTGTCGACGCCGCTTCGGACAGATGGTGTCCTGATGCAGGGCAAGATGCTCACCGTCTGCTGATTCGTCTCGACGTCTTTCACAATGATTTGGATTCCATATCGATGAGATAAGGCTCGACGCGATCCGGGTCGCGACCGCGCCGTGCGCAGTCGCGGCTATCGATTCTCATCACGAGATACAACCATCGCATCGAGCCGCGTAGCGATCAGCGCGAGCAGATCCTGCCGCACGGCGTTTTGTCCGTCGGGCAGACGCGCGGTCGACGCATGCAGTGAACGTGCGAGCGCGTCGAGCGCCGAGCGGATGTCGAGCGTGCCTGCGATGGCCCAGTGGCCCGAGCGGTGCCGGGGAAGCTCGCGTTCGTCACCCGCGAACAGGGCGATCTCGGTGCGAGCGTGATCGAGCGACCTGTTCAACGCACCGTTTGCGCCGATACAGTTCCAGCAGAATCCATCGGACCGACGCGCAGCCGGTTTGACGACATGCACGACGATGTCCGCGCCGGCGGCATCACGATCGCGAGCGATCCGCCAATCCAGTCGCATATGTCTCGATCGTAGTCCGGTGAGCCATGCTTGTGCGTCGTGTTCGTCGATTCCCCACAACCGCAACGCAATGCGAAGTGCCGTCCCGCCGCCGTGCACGGCGCGCGCATTCGATGCGTTGTCGAGGTTCGGGTTACCGATGGGTTGGGTCATGGGTTGGGTGCGCAAGTGAAGGGATGCCGATGGTGTGCCTCCATCGGGTCAAAATGTGTCCCGTTCCGTGCAGAAATGCAGATCACGCATTGCCGAACGAGATCGCGAAAATTCTTGGGGATCGCTGCTGTTGCCGGCCGAATCTCGGGACGCCATTTGTCCCGATGCGCGGTTAATGTTGCGAACCGAATGACCGACGCAGCCGGATACACCACTCGCAATCGAGCGGAGTGGACCGCGAGAAGTTCGTCGATCTGATCGGCAGGTTCTCGCCGAACAAAAGGTCGGGGAGATTTCGCGGCACACGATTTTCCGTTGAAAGCGGCGCCGCTCCAGTGCCATCGCTTCGGTCCCGGCTCCGTCGCAATGGCGGGCCGCCGGACCAAATCGATGCGCGTACAACTTCATTCGAGGTTTGAATATGACCCATTACCCGTCACCGCTCGAAAGTCTTGCAGCGTTTGCCATCGCGTTCGCCGCCGGTGTGCTGTCAACGGCCGCGCTTGTCAAATACATCGACAAGGTGGGTACCGACGCACGGCGGGCGGCCACTGAGGCCAACTGAGCGCGCCCTTGGGCGCCGGCATGCCGGATTTCCCGAGCGTGGTTCGGGGCGCGCGGGCATGCTGACGGCTTCGCCCGAATCTCCGAATTCCGGGCGGATCTCCGATCGCAGCGGAGGACATTCAAGAAATCGGGTCGGGTGCCGTTAACCAGTGAAGTTCTATTTTCAACGCCCGGATTGATCGCTATGCCAGACCTCGATCGCGACATCATGCGCCTGTTGCCGGATGCCGGCACTCAGGCGGATTACGTGAGCACGCCAGACCTGTATTCGCGCATGCAGGAGACCGTGCCCGACATTCCGTCGATCAAGACCGTGCTGCGTCGTCTCGCCGAACTGGAAGCACGCGGCCTGGTCGAGACCGACCGGCGCGGTACGGCATCGGTATGGCGGCGCAAGGCCGGCGCGAGTGGAATGGCGGCGAAGGCCGGTTCGATCATGAGCTTCGACGAGGCGCTCGCGCTGCAGACGCTGCGGCGCTTTTCGTCGCGGCAAATTCCGGGACTCGTTGCCGATTCGATTTCCGCGCTGTTTCAGATCGCCGAAACGCGGCTGCAACGGCCGGTCAGCGAATCAGAGCGCAAGTATGCCCGCTGGACCACCAAGGTCGCGGTCGAGAGCGGTGGCTTCTCGCTGCACTATCCGGCAATCGATCGCAAGATTTTTGCGGCGGTGTCGCGCGCGCTGTTCGAAGAGCGCAGATTGCGGATCGTTTACCGGCCGCGCCACAACGCGGACAACGAAAAGTCGAAGGTCGTGCTGCCGCTCGGCATCGTCGAAGTCGGTGGTCTCGTCTACATGGTGGGCGGCACGGAAGGCCGGCCGGAACCGACGCTGTACCGTATGGACCGGCTCTGGCGCGCCGAGGCGATGCTTGAATCGTTCGACTATCCCGCCTCGTTTTCGCTCGAGGTCTACGTCAAGCAGCAGCGCCGCTTCGACTTCATGGTCGACAAGGAGGTGGCGCTTTCGCTCAAGTTCGTCAACCAGGCCGGTGACCATCTGCTGGAGGCGCCGCTGTCGCTCGACCAGACGACGCGTCGCGCTGGCGATGCGCTGTTCGTGCAGGGCACCGCGATGTTGAGCCAGCGGCTGCGCTGGTGGCTCCGGTCGTTCGGACCGAACGTCGAGGTGCTGGGTCCGGCGAGCCTGCGCGCCGAGCTGGCGGCCGAGGCACGTGCGCTCGCGCAGATCTACGGCGAATAGCGGGCGACTCATGGCACTGATCTTTCCAAGTGGCTGGGACGCGCTTGCCGTCCGTGGCGCGGCACGGCGCGAAATCGAGACGCTCGAGACGTTACGCGCCAGCTTGCCGGACAGCTACACCGTCTACCACGGTGTGCACTGGACCCAGCTCGACAAGGGTTTTGCCATTTTCGGCGAGGCCGATTTCGTGATCGTGGGGCCATCGGGCCGTGTGCTGGTGATCGAACAAAAATCCGGCGCGCTCGAAGAAACCCCCGACGGACTGGCCAAAGTGTACGGGACAACCCGAAAGAGCGTGCCGTCGCAGTTGGCCAGGACGATCGCCGGAATGCACGGCCGTTTCAAGGCGGCGTTCGGGGCGATGCGGTATCGGCTCGAGGAGTTGCTGTACTGTCCGGACTACCGTGTGGCACAGCCGGACATCGCCGGCGTCAACCCGGCACGGATCGTCGATTCGGAACGCCGCGCCGCGCTACCGTCGATCATCCAGACTATCCTTCCCGCCGACGAGCCGCGCTTTCCCGGCGCCGACCGGATTCATGCGTTCCTGGCCGACGAGTTGTCACTGATCCCGGACGTGGGCGCGACGATCGGCGAGGCGGCTCGCATCGTCACGCGAATTTCAGGTGGCCTCGCGACGTGGGCGCGTGCGATCGAATGCCGCCCATTCCGCCTGCGGGTGATCGGCACGGCCGGCTCCGGCAAGACACAGCTCGCGCTGCGCGTGCTCGAAGACACGTCGAAGGCAGGACGGCGGGCGCTCTATCTGTGCTTCAACCGGCCGCTGGCCGATCATCTGCGGCGGATCGCACCGGCCGATGCCACGGTGCTCACCTATCACATGCTCTGCCAGCAGACCGCAGCCCGGCACGGCGAAACGCTCGACTTTTCCGACGGAGACGTGTTCGAGCGGCTCGAACGCGTGCTGTGGGACTCGACACCGAGCGACGCCGAGCGTTTCGACACGATCATCGTCGACGAGGGGCAGGACTTTCTGCAGGAATGGGTGGCGCCGATCGAGCGGCTGCTCCGTGGCGACGGGCGGTTGTGGTGGCTCGAGGATCCGATGCAGAACCTCTATCTGCGGGACGGCGTTGAGCTGCCCGGCTGGGTCGAAGTGCGGGCAATGTCGAACTATCGCAGTCCCCGGGACATCGTGCGCTTCGTCGGCGCGTTCGCAGTCGCCCCGATGGGATTCGAAGCGGCCGGCCCATTCGACGGCTCGGATGTCGGCCTCATGACCTACGCCGACGCGAACGCCGCGCAGACGACGCGACAGGCGATCGACACCGCGCTCGCCGCCGGTTTCGCGCTGTCGGACATTGCGCTGCTCAGTTTTCACGGACGAGACAGGTCGCTGTTCACCGTGCTGGACCGGCTCGGCAAGCACACATTGCGCAGCTTCACCGGCTCATACAATGCGCACGGCGAGCCGGTTTACCGGGACGGCGAGTTGCGGTTCGAATCGGTGTTCAGGTTCAAGGGGCAAAGTGCGCCGTGCGTGATCCTGACCGAAGTCGATTTCGAGAAATTCGACGAGATCGCGCTGCGCCGGCTGTTCGTCGGCGCCACGCGCGCAACCGTCAAGCTGATCGTCGTCATGTCCGACCGTGCCGCCCGGATGTTGATGGAGCGGATCGGATAGTCGGCGATACCGGGAGCGAGACGGCCCATGTCATGTGCGTCCGCTGCCATTGATTCAATCATCGTTGGGGTGTCGTTCATGCAGATGTCGTGGGGGCTGTTGGGGCCCGAATCGCTGACGGTTGAACGCCGGACGCGGACGCTGAATCTCGGCGCGTCAGTGCGAGCATTCAACGAACTGGCGGTGCCGGGGCTGGGTGGACTGTGGTTCGCCAAGCAGTTGTTCATGGCCACGCTCGGGGTGCGCGCGGCGGAGCAAGCGCGTGCGAGCCGGCTGAAGGTAACCAATATCGAAGCGGGAAACGCGATCGAGGCGATTGCGTGCTGGTCCGGGTTCCGCCGCAACGGACATGCGCAGGATGCGCGCCTGCGCGGGTTTCGCAAGCTTAACGGCCAGCAGAACCTGACTTTCGCGCGGGTACGCAAGCCGGGATTCTATGTCAGCCAGCCGATGCGCATGTCGACCGTTCAGGCGCTGCCGTCGCTCGGTCTCGTCGAGACCGGCGCGAGCCGGTTCAATGCGTTCCGCTGCACGTCGACCGGCGATGCGCTGATCGACGCACAGGCCAGCCGTTACGAGCCGTGCTACTACTCGCAGGGCGTGCTGGATTATCTGGTGCATTGGATGAGCCGCGGCGAGCGTCTGACGGACAAGGATGAGCTGGCCGATGCGTTGTCGCCGCTTGAGTCGATGACGCCGGATGCGCTGGCGCTGGTCGCGCAGCAGTTACGCGTTGGTGGTGGCGACACGGATGCCCGGCAGGCGAGGCGTCGGGCTGCGCTCGCGTGGGTGAACACGGTGCGCGAGGGGGGCGACGAGGACCGCACGCTCGGTTGGGACCGGCGGCCCGGCGCGATCGATGACGCGCACTGGAACGACTTGCGTGCGGGGGCACGGCTGTTTCGTGCCCGAGACGAAGCGCTGGCCGTGCTCGACACGCTGGAAAGCGCGATTGCGGCCAACGGAAGCCGGCCTTGCTTCGTGCTTGGCACCCGCATTCCCGATGCCGTTGCGGAGCGGCTCGATACGCTGGCCCTGGCCGCGCAAGCGTTTCTTGACGAAGGACATGGCGATATCGGCGCGAATCAGTTTTGCCGCGAATGTATCGATCCCGATCATACGAAGCGCCTGGAGACACTGGTGATGCGAGATGAGCGGGTATTGCGCTTCAAGCATGGGCAGGTCGTCCCTGGCCCGGCCTTTCGGGCCGGCGCGACCGCCGCGGCGGAGCTGGTCGAGCCCGACGAAGCGGCCCCGACGGTGCGCGCGGGGATCGTCTGGCCCGCGGGCATCTCGTATCGCATCCAGAACCTGTTCCTGCTGAACGCCGATCTGCACGGCCAGCTCGATCACTGGCTCGAACCCCGCAACCCGGAGGCAGGCGCATGAGCGGGAACGCACAGGCCGTCAAGCGGCCGTCGCTGGCACAACTCTTCGACGCGCCGGATGCTTATCTCGGTCACTTCGGGTGGCTGTGCGGCTATTCGGCCGATGCCGCGTTTCTCGACGATGCGCAGGAACGCTTTACAGGCCAGACCCATGCGCGGCGAGCGGCAGGCGGACGGGTCGCGCTCGCCATGATGCTCGATCCGGGCAATCCGCTGGTCACGGTGGTCGACGTGCCGGGGTTGATTCATCTGCCAATGCGAAGCGGCGTGGCGCTTCCGTTCCGTCTGCTGCACGCGAAAGTGGCGTTGCTCGGCTTTCGTCATCAGGAGGATGCATCACGTTGGCGCGTGCGCCTGATCGTATCCACCGGCAACTGGACGCGCCAGACGCTCGAGGACAGCCTGGATCTCGTGTGGAGCATCGACGTCGCCAGCGACTCGCTGGCCTCGGGTGACGACGACACGAAGACGGCGTGTGCCGACGTGCGTGCGGCGTGGAGAATGATCGAGCGGCTCATGCCGCATTTCGATGCGCGCATCTTCTCGGCCATTGGCGGTGCGTTGCCGGGGGAATCGGCGCACGCGGACGGACAATTGCGCCAGTGGATTGCGCAGTGCGAGCAGGCCGCCGGTCGCGCACGCCCTCGCTTCATCGACAACTGGGACAAGCCGTTGCTGACGCAGCTGCCTGCGCTGGCGGAGCGTGCGACGGGTGGGGCGGCGTGCAATCGGCTCGCGATGGGCTCCGGTTTCTTCGAGTCGGTGTCGGACAAGGCAGGCGGCGCGCCACCCGCGCTTCTGAAGATCATCGCCGAGCTGCAGCGGGCCGGCCGAATCACCGCGAACTGTCAGATCGACGTGTTCGTCAATCCCGATGCGTGCCAGGCGGTCGCAAGCTCGGTCACCGCACTGGCGGAGCATGGCGTGACCGTGCGAAGTGCACACGCGCCGGAAGCCGTGTTCGGCAAGGCGGCGAGCGAGCGGCGGTTGCTGCATGCAAAGTTTCTGTTTGCCGCGAACGAGCGCGGCAACTCCAATGCCTGCACGAGCGCGTGGCTCTATCTGGGTTCGGGAAACCTGACGAAGCCGGGTTTCCTGTCGTCCGCCAATACGCGCGGCGGCAACCTGGAAGCCGGGGTCGTGTTTGCCGCAGACCAATTGCAATGGGAGGCGCGGCGCGGCGTGCCTCCGGAGCAGGTCGTCGGCAACGTGCTGCCGGTGCACCGCGGCGTATCCATCGAGACCGATCAGGCGCTCACGCCGGGTGACGACATGCCCGAGCGTCCCGACGAATGTGTGGCGGCGCCGGTTGCATGGTTGACCTGGTGCAACGCCGATATGTCCGAGCCGGCCAGATTGCGCCCGTCCGAACCGATGGAAGGGTTGTCGCATATGGGCGTGCTCGATCCGGCTGGCGCACCGTGCGTCAGGCGCGCCGATGCATTCGTGTGGCCGGGCGATCGCCCGCGGCAAGTCGAGGTTCGCTGGGTCGATGCGGCTGGCTCGGGCAGCGCCACCGTACCCGTTCTCGACGAGTTCGGGCGGGTTGCTGCGACGCCCCTCACGTCGCTGGACGTCGACGAAATCTGGTGGCAGCTTGCCAGCTTTCCGATGGCGCCCGACGACGATGTGCCGGATCGCTTCGGCGAAGGCTTCGATCCGGCACTCACCGTTGCACCAGGCGTCGCGACCGCCGACGGGCGCACTTATCCCATCCGCCAGATGATGGAACTCGTGGAGAACATCGCGCAGCGGCAAACGGCGATCGACGCGGCAGACTGGCCCGCGTGGTGCAGCAGGCTGGAGCAGACGCTCGTTCGTGCCGCGGACAGCACCGGGGTAGCGGCCTTTGCCGAACTCAAGCTGAATCCCTTGTCACCGTTGCGGGCGGCACCCTTCCGACCGGTGTTCGCGGAAACCGGCGACAGCGCTGCCGGTGCGCGATATGAAACGGCACTGACGACAATTGAACAGGCTTGGGCGGTCGATACGCAGCCGCCATTGGGGAGCACGAGATGAAGAACGTATTCCAGGGGTGGGAGGCGGTCGGTGCGCGTCTGATGGGCCTCGCGGAAGCTGCACAGGCTACGACCGACGAGCCGGCGCGGGCGGCTGGCTGGCGACTGAACGACGGACAATGCGCGAGCCTGCGCGCGATTGCCCGCCGGTTGCCCGAGAATGGCCTGATCATTGCGGACGAAGTCGGCATGGGCAAGACACGGATCGCGGTTGCCGTCGCGCGGGCTGTGATTGATTGCGGCGGGCGTGTCGCGATCCTCGTGCCGCCCGGTCTCGGCTATCAATGGCGTTCGGAATTGCGAGACGGGAAGGTGCAGTCGCCGCTGCTGCTGCGCAGCCTCTGGCAATACCTGTGCGCGTGGCAAAACGACGATCCCGCGCTGCGTGAGCCCTGGTTCGACGAGCGCGCGGTACTGATCTCGCATGCATTCGCCAACTGGTCGCTCGGCGAGAACCGGCACGCATGGCGCTGGCGGCTGCTGCCAGCGCTCTGCGCACGCTGGCGTGAGCCCCGGCGCGGTAGCCAGCCGTCACGGCGCGGCGATCGCGAACCGGAATACCTGCGCCGCGCGGTGGCCGGCATCGTCGAGGCGGCGTCGATGGATCCGGACGGACCGATGGCGGAGCGTCTGACCGGGCTGGTCGGCGAAATGATGCCGGCCGACGGGCGCCGTATGGGCCTGAACGATGCGGCAGCGTACCGCAGCGGCGGTACGCTACGCCCGGCCCTCCAGCGTGCGGTCGGAGCGGGCCTTGGCGCGTTCGATCTGATCATCGTCGACGAGGCCCACAAGAGCCGCGGCGACGACAGTGGCTTGTCGAAGCTGCTCGACAACGTGGTGCTCGAGTCACCGTCCGCACGACGCATTGCGCTGACAGCAACGCCGGTGGAACTCGATTCCGGTCAATGGAAGCAGACGCTGGCACGCATCGGCGCCGATACCGAAGCGGTGGGCAACGTGATCGAGCGCTATTCGCAGGCGGTCAGGCGGGTTCGTCAATGTATCGGCAACGATGAGGCACGCGACGCATACAAGGCGGCAGCATCGGCGTTTCGCGATGCGCTCGCGCGCTGGGTGCTGAGGCGCGACAAGCGCAATGACCGCTACGTGCAGGCGTTCGCACAAATGGCGGGCGAGCCGGGTCACGCGTATCGGCGCGAACGCGAGATCGTCGTCGATACCGCCCAGCTCGACGACGGGTGGAAACAGGCGGTATGTGCGGCCGAGTCCCTGTCGTTCGTCGGCAGGCAGGCGGACGCCGGCTGGTCGCGTCTGGCAACGCGTCTGCGGCTGACGATGGGGAGCGGCCACGGCATCGCGACGCTGATGGATCGTGCGACGCACGATGCCGAGGCCGATCGCAAGCAGGAGGAGCACGATCAGACGGCGTCGGCCGAATCGGCAAGGGCGGATCAGTTGTCCGGCGCCGACGACAAGGCGCGACAGCGCGCGCAATTTTGGATCGACGTCGCGACACGCCCGTTTGGCGATGGGCAAGGCCCGCTTTACGACCATCCCGCGATCCTCGCTGCCGTCGCCGCGATCGAGGTCGTCACGCAGCGCGGCGAAAAGGTGCTCGTGTTCGGCCGGTTCACGCGCCCGCTGCGGGCGCTCGTTGATCTCCTCAACGCGCGAGAGATGCTGACATGCCTCGACACAGGCAAGCCGTGGCCACAGAGCAAGCTGCATGATCGCGAGTGGCCCGCGGCGCAGGCGGCACATCGTCAATTGAAGCGCGCCGGCTTGCTTGAACGCAGTGCGCTCGAACACGCGCTCGAGCAGAACTACAGGGCGCTCGAGAGCGAGCGCGAAAAATATCGCGGCGACTTGCTCAGTCTGATCGAGCAGGGCTGGGCCGGCGACACGTCGAATCCCTGGGCGAGGAATCTGTTCGATGCATTCGAGCGGGCCGCCGGGATGCGACGCGCCGGCAGTGCCGACGCGAATTCGCGCGCCCTCGTCGCACGCGCGATGCACGCGCTGCGGGGCAACGATCTTGAGCGGCGCGATCCGTCGGCCTATGCGGCGGCCTTCGTCGAGTTGGTCGAAGCGACCAGCGATCGCGACGTCGAGCAGGTCGACATGGATGCCGCTGGCGACGCGGATTTCGATGGCGTCGATTTCGATGCGGCATGGAAGACGATCGAAGACCGTCTGAACGAAGAGTTCAACCGTCCTGAGGGCGGCTTCGCCCGTCTGATGCACGGCGACACGAAGCCGGAGACGCGCCGGATGCAGCAACTTGCCTTCAATCGGGCACACGTCTATCCGCGCGTGCTCGTCGCGCAGTCGATGGTCGGGCGCGAGGGGCTCAACCTGCACCGAGCATGCCGAACCGTGGTGCTGTTGCATCCGGAATGGAATCCCGCGGTTGTCGAGCAGCAGATCGGGCGCGTCGACCGCCTCGGCAGCCTTTGGGAATCGCTGATCGAAGCCGGGAGACACGTCGCGCGACCGCACGACGTTCCGCGAATCGAGTTTTGCCCGGTCGTATTCAAGGGCACCTACGACGAAGTGAACTGGCGCGTGCTGCATGAGCGCTGGGACGATTTGCGCGCGCAGTTGCACGGTATCGTCGTCTCCTCGAATCAGGCAGATCGTCACCCGGAACTGGCCTCATGGATCGAAGAGATCAACGGCGCTGCGCCGGATTTCACACCGCCGCCGGAATCCCCTGCCGAACCGTCCAGCGTCATGCAGCGCACGGCGCAGAACGATGACCGGTTCGCGCCGCGCGACACCGGACACGAGCGCCGCGGCTGACGCAGCTTGCCGGGGGCACGCGGCTGCCTGGCGCGGGTATCCGTGTGCGGTTGCCCGCGCCGGGCGGCGCGCCCCCATCACGCGCCACGCACACCGCATCCATCGCACCGCGGGCTTCGGACATGAATTGTCCAAAGCCCGCTTTATCTTTCGTTGCCTGCAGGTTCCGGCGTCGGTTCGCGCTCTAAAGATCGGCACGCAAATGCCGTTAGATCCGTTGCGGCCGTCTACTCCCGGCGCGCAGGCCGGGCCGGGGGCGAACGATGCCGGCAAGCTCACTTCATCACGTCACTGGATTTTCATGCAACGCGCGCGGACGGGACACGCTGAACTCGGCAAGCTGATCGATCAGATCCGCACCATCATCTCGAGCGACGACTCGGTCGGCAACTACTTCGACGACGAACATCGATGGTTGAATGACCGCGAGCGAATCTGGCGGAACGACGTGTTCCGAATCGGTCTGATGGGCGTCACCAGTTCCGGAAAGTCGACGCTCGTCAATGCGCTGCTCGGTGCGGAGCTGTTGCCGCGTGCGGTACGCCCGAGCTCCAACAGTCTGGTCGTTTGCGAATGGGGCGAACAGCTCGAATGCACGATCCATTTCGACGCGCCTGGCGTGAAGCCGAAGCTGTTGACCGGCAGCACAATTGCAAAGCGGCTCAAATCCTACGCTGACGAAAAGACCAATCCGGGCAACCGCGAAGGCGTCGCGGAGATCAGGCTGCGCTCGCCGGATTTCCGATTCCGGCGCGGCGTTGCGTTGATCGACACGCCGGGACTCGATGCGGCCGGCCACGACGATCATGAGCGGCTGACACTGGAGGTGCTGCTGCCGACTGTGGATGTTGTCGTATTCGTGACCACCTGCAAGGCCAACTCCGACGAGAAGATGCGCGATTACGTGTGCATGGCGGACGAACTCGGCAAGCCGATCGTCGTCGTGCAGAACATGATCGACAGCGTGGTCGCGAAGCTGGGACCGAAAGGCGACGAACAGAAGAGTCGTACCGAGGTGCTCGCCGAGCATCGCCGGCGCGTCGCAGGCGTGCTGGGCAAGGCGGGCCTGCCGTCCGTGCCGATCTGCCAGGTCTCGGCCAGGATGGCGCTCGAGCAATGGGACGATCGTTCCGGGGTGCCCGAATGCGTCGGGCTGATTCAGCGGCAGCTTGATGCGCTGGCGCCCGCGATTGCCGAGGGACGTCGCCGGCAACTGGATGACTTGCTGAGCAAGCTGATTGAACGCGAGCTGAAGCCGGGCGATCAGGCTGCCGTGCTCCAGCGCCAGCGCCAGGAGGCCGAGCGGCTGTCCGTGCTCGGCCAGGAGCTTGCCGCGCGTTATGCGTGGTTGTGCGAGGAGGCCGAGCGCGAGTCGACCGATCGCACCGCCGAAGCCGATGCGCTACGGAGCGAAGCCGCGACGCTGACCGCGACCGGCATCGACGCCGCCTATGCATTGAAGGCGAGCGTCGAGAAATGGCAGAAGCAGTCGGTGAAAGCGCTCAGCGAACTGAACAAGCGCCTGAATAGGCGAATCGCGGAAGATTGCAAGACACTGAATCTGCGCACGGAGGATATCGACCTTGCCGTGAAGCTGGCGCGGCCCGCGAGCACGCTCCAGTTCGAAACCGCCGAACGCTCGCGAACGGTGAAGACCGAACAATCGAGCAGCTGGGGCTGGTTGAAGCGCAAGGTCGATTTCTTCGATCAGAACTGGGGCTACAACGAACGAACCGAGAACTGGACGGAAATACGCAATATCGATGCGTTCCGAAAGGCCGTCGCGCAAGCGGTCGGCAAGGAGCTCGACTTCGTCGACGGGTTCGTCGAAGCGGCCGTCAAGCGCATCAAGCAGATCTGCAAGCAATTCAAGGACGAGATCGCGGCGCAGGAGCGCGGCGTGCGCGCGAAGATGTCGGCGGCCAGCGCGATCGTGCAACGCAAGGCCATCGCGCAGCAACTCGAGGCTTTGCTGGTCGAACCGTGCCGATCGCCCCGTGCTCCGCGTGCGGATGCCGACGTCGCGCCGATGACCGTGCCCGTCGTCGAGCCTGAATGGCACGACATCGACGTACCGGCGGCCGCGGTGTCGATGGCGCGCCTCGCGAAACTGATCTCGCGGCGGCGCTTCCCCGATGTGCGGGATCAGGTGCTGACCGGCGCGACGGCCAGGCGTTCGCGCGACGCCAGGCGCGTGCTGATGCTCGGCTACGACGCGGACAGCCTCGGCGACTTCGTGAACCGCTTCTGGTTCGACGCGCTGACGGTCGATGCGGGCAGGGTGGAGGGCTTCGCGTCGCAGTACCTCGACGGGGGCCGCTTTGACCAGATCGCAGTGGCCGTGCCGGACGCCGACGCACTCGACAAGGTGCACGATTTCCTGACGTCGCCATGCGTGATCTTCCTGATGCTGGACATTCAGCAGATCGGCGCGACGAAGAGCGCGCTGGATCGCTCCGGCATTCGCTACGGGGCGCTCAAGCATCCGATTGTCGCCGTCGTGCAATCGATCCGCGAGCTCGAGCAGTCCGATTCGATTGCCGAAGCATTGCGCGAACTGAAGACGCTGTGCGAGGAGCGAGGCTATCGGCTTGCAGGGGCGCTGGTCAACGACGAGAAAGACGTCTACTCGATGCTTGCGAATCGCCTGCTTGTACCGGACACGCCGTTCGCAACCTTTGCGGAGGAACAGCAGTTCATTGGCGGGCTTCCCGAATACAACCGAAAAGATGCCGTCGCGATCATCCGCTCGTGGAAAGCGGTCGCGGCCTGATATCCGTTCCAAGGAAAACCATGATCAATCACACGCGTATCACCGTCGACGACGAGACTCGGCGGGTACTCGACGAACTCAGCGGGCACCTCGCGCAGACTCCCCCGTGGGCCGGCCGGCTCACGGACGATCTGCAGACTGAAATCCGCGATGCGACACGAGGCGCGCTGGCTGCCCCGATCAAGTCGATCGGTCAGATCGACGCGCAACTCGTCGCACTCCAGGCCCGAATCGCATCGGTCACCGACACGCTTGCCGGATTGACCGGCTCCGCGCAGACCCTCGACAGCCGTGTCGGCGCGCTGACGGCGGTGCTCGATCAGCAGGTGCGTGCGGTCGACGTCCTCGCCGCGCGCAGCGACGAGGCGAACAAGGCGGCGGCCGCGCAGATGCGGACTATCGCCGACCTGCAGCAGCAGGCGCAGACGACGAACGCCAAAGCGGACGCGTTGCGTGCGATCGCCGACGGTCATGAACGTCAGCTTGCCACCCTGATCGACCACGCGCAGAAGCTGGGTGCGGCCATCGATGCGTTGCTCGGTACGCACGCGCTGTTGCTCGACGTGCAAACGGCTCAGGCCGCCCAGCGGGATGTGCTGCAAACCGTATTGCTGCGCGTCGATCACCTGTCGAAGCCTTGGTGGAAGCGTCTGTTCGGCGCCGCGGGGGACGCACGATGACGAATCGCACCGTGATGCTCGACTTGCTGGCCGCGCCGCAATGGCAGACGCTCGGCGAACGCTACGATCCGCAGGAGTCGAACACGGCCGCACCGGGCCTCGTCGAGCGTTTGCGCGCGTACCGCGGTCAGCTGTCGGCCGAGCGCTTCGTGCTGCCGATCGCCGGGATCCAGGGGAGCGGCAAGAGCACGTTGCTGAATGCACTGGCATTCGACGAGCCCGTGTTGCCGATCGATGCGGACGAAACCACCTGCGTGCCGGTTGAAATTGCCTGGGCGGCCGAACAGAGCCCGCACGCGCAGGTCCACTTCGCAGATGGCCGCGTCGAGACGCTGCCTTGCACCGAGGATGCGCTGCGCGCGGTCGTGCACAACGAGCACAATCCCGGTAACGCCAAGCAGGTGACGCGCGTCGTGCTCACGTCGAACCGCGAGCTGTTCCGGCATGGGCTGGTGCTGGTCGACCTGCCGGGCGTCGGCAGCCTGACGCAGGCCAACCGGGAAACCACGCAGCGGTACCTCGCGGAAGCGGTCGGCGTGATCTTCATGCTGCGCACGGTTCCGCCTCTGACCCGTTCCGAAGCCGTTTTTGTCCGGTTGCAGTGGGCGTCGCTGCGCACGGCGATTTTCGTGCAGAACCGCTGGAACGACGAGTCCAACGACGAGGCGCAGGCCGGCCGCGAGCACAACGCGAAAGTGTTGCGGCAGATTGCCGAGCAGGCCGGAATTCCGTTTGACGAGCCGCCCGCGATTCATGTCGTGAACGGATTCGATGCGCTGCGCGGTGCGCTGAGCCGGAACGACGGACTCGTCGAGTCGTCGGGGCTGGCCGCTCTGGGCGCCGAACTTGGTCGCTTCGGCGCCGAATGGGCGGTGCGCGTAGCCGATGTCGTCGCGACGGCGCTCGGGGCGGATCTCGACCGGATGGCCGCTGTCGTCGGCGGCCGGCTGGCCGAAACGAAGCTCGATCGCAGTGCGCACGCGGCCCGCATGGCCGACGACGCGCGGCTGCATATGGAGCGCCTGCAGGCGCTCGACGAGCGCGGTGTGCGCATGCGAGACGATGCGGACGCGTTTCGTCGGGCAGTGCGCCAGCAGTTGCGGGCATGGGCGGACGAGAAGGGGGCGGAACTGCGCAATCGCATGCGTACCAAGATGCGTGCGGGCATTGTCGACGGTCCGCGCCTGTCGCGCGCGCTGAAGGACGAGCAGTCGGACGCGACCGACGACATCTTCAATCAGGTGCAGGAAGACGCGCTCGCGATGCAGGAGCGCTTGCGCATGGATCTCGACGGGCTTGACGCGTGGTCCGCCGACATGCCGGATATCACCTTCACGGTCGACAAGGCGGAAGGCACGCGTTTCGAGAATCTGGCAGCCCGGGCCGGTGCCGCCGCGGGCGGCGTGTGGGCGGCCGTGGAAGCGGGCGCACTGGTCGGCAGTCTGGGCGGCGGGCCGATCGGCGCGCTGATTGGTGGTGCCGTCGGCGGCCTGCTGGGTGCGATGGCGGGCCAATGGCTCGGCGGCAAGGCCAAGGAAGGGGTAACCGAGCTTCGGGCGCGCGCTGTGGAGCCTGAAGTGTTTGCCGCCATCGACCGGTACGTGTCGGAGACGGCGGCCGCGCTCAACCGGATCGCCGACGAATTCGTCGACCACCTCGATGCGGTACTCGAACACTGGCGCGCGGCGAAGTCGGCCGCATTCGAGCAGGAACGGCAGAGTTCGCTGTCGATGATGAACCTGTCGGCCGACGAGAAATCGCGCGCGGCTGACGGTCTGACCGCCGATCTCGACGCGATCGATGCGTTGCGCGGCAAGCTGACGGAGGCACGCGCATGACGACTCGCTCCCACCACTGGATCGACGGGGCCGGCCAGCTCGTCGACCTGCTCGAACACTGTGGCGACGACCCGCGGGCGAGCGTCGCGCGGCTGCTGCTGAACCGTCTGACGTTGCCGCAGGCGTATGTGACCGTGGTTGGCGAGACCAGCACCGGTAAATCGTCGCTGATCAACGCGCTGCTCGGGCAGGATCTGTTGCCCTCGAGTGCGCGTCCGACGACCGGTGTGGTCACCCATGTCGCGTGCCGCGACGAGGCCGCATCGCGCTTTTTCGCGATTTATCGCGACGCGACTCAGGAAACGATCGAGTACGAGCGGTTCCGTGCGCTGAGCGAGGCTCCCGAAGGCGATGTGTTGCGTCTGCAGGTCCGGACGAGACCCAAGGCAGCCGGAAACGTCGGCCTGCACGTGTTCGATACGCCGGGTTACAACGCGGTGCTGAGCGAGCACGAAGAAGTGCTGATGAACTTCCTGCCGAACAGCGACGTGATCGTCTTCGTCGTGGGCTACCGCACCGGCTTCGGCCAGTCCGACCAGGATCTGCTCGAGGCAATCGCGGCTGCGACTGCGCACGACACCACGATTCCGCTGGTGCTGGCGATCAACCGCGTGCCGGAAGGCTGCGGCCCCGACGACAAGCGCGTGGCCGAGATCAGGCGGCTGGCGGAAGACGGACTCCGGCGACCGCTGACGCTGCAGCTCGTCGCGTCGGCGAACGGCGTGCCGATCGCGCAGGCACCACTTGCGGCCGACGGGTTGTGGGACGAAGTGCGCCGGCACGCGTTCGATTCCGCCGTGCTCGAGACCGTGCATGAACGGCTGCAGGAGAACGTGCTCGCCGTGCTCGACGATGCCGACGCGGTGCTCGAGCGCGAGGAAGCCGGGCTGTCGGCCGATGCCGACGAAGCCGAGGCGATCGTGCGCGCGCTCGACATCACGCGCGCGGCAAGGGCCGAGTCGCTGAGCGAAATCGAACGGACCATGGCGAGCCTCGACACTGCGCTGCCGCGTTTGCTGGATACCCTCGTTACCGCGTCCCTGCAGCAGATCGAAGCCGAGATCCTGGGTGCGGACAAATGGCTTGGCTACCCGGATTGCGCGGAATGGGTTGCGAGCCATTGCCTGCCGTTCGAGGTGCGCCGGATCGGTCGCCAGCTCGAGGCGCACATGGAAGTCGAGATGGTTGCGCTGAACCGGCGGCTCGAGGAAATCGCGAATACCGCGATCGGCGAGCTCGACAAGACCGTGTCGTTGCGGCCTGACGATCCGGTGCGGCGCTTCACGCTGAACGTATCGCGCACGATCGCGCAGCGCTTGGCCGGCAACGCCGTGAACGCGATGCTGAAGGGGATCGGCGGTGTCGGCGGCGCTGCCGCGGGCGCGGGCAACCTCGCGAAGATGGCGCTCAAGCGCCTCGGCGAGCTGTTCGGCCAGCGGTTCGGGCGCGAAGTCTATGACCAGATCGGCCGTATTTTCACCAAGCGCTTGATGGAGCGTCTGAGCGTCGCGGTGACGGTGATCGTCGAGATTGGCTCGTTCGTCTACGAGGCGCAGGTCTGGCAGCGCAAGCTGATCGAGCAGAGCCGCGAGGCCGTCGGCAATTGGCGAGCCGATATCGATCGGGTGCTGCGCGATCAACACCTGCCGTCGCTGCGCGCGTCCAACGAGGCGATCGTCGACGAACTGTACGGCGAATTTGAAAACAATCCGGTTGCAGCGCCCGAGCGCGAAGCCCGCCTGGCTGATGTGCAGGGCACGCGCCAGCAGCTGGCCAGTTTGCGTACCCGATTGACACAGACGGTCAATCCCTGAACACGAAAGGAATAGATGATGAGCGATGATTCGATGGATCTGCCGGCCCGCCGGCCGGCAACGGTGCCTGCCGAACGTTCCGGCACGCCGGCGACCGGCCGCGGAGGCTTCACCGAGCAGCAGGTCGACGTGCTGATCGCCGGCGGCACGCAGGTGGCAACAAACATGCTGACCATCGCGACCAATCTCTCCGAGATCGCGAAAATCCGCGCGAACTCGCAGGCACAGGTCGATCAGATCGAGGCCCGCACCCGTCAGGTGCGCGAAGCGTTCCGCGCCGAAGTCGAGCGCCTGTCGGTCATGCGCGACACGATCGTCACTCGCGGCGACACGGCGGTCAAGCTGATCCGCGAAGTGCTGGCCGGCATTCCGGAATCTGACCCGCAGTCGCGTCAGCAGGCGCTGGAGATGCTGACGAAGATGGTCGAGGTGGTCGTCGCGGACCCGGGGGCATCGTCGGTGCCGCGGCCGTGATCGCCGATCTTTCCTCGGTCGCCGTCGATCTCGTCGAGCTGGTTCGTGCGCTGGAGCTCGAGCGCGCGACTCAGCTTGCGCAGGCGGCGCGGCGCGGTGCACAGCAGTCGCATTTCGAGGATCGTCAGCAGACCGTCCACGCGCTGACGCTGGCGATCGCTGCCGCGAAGGCGCAGCGTGCGAAGCTGTTCGACGTGGTGGACGCGTTACCGCAGTCCGAGCAGGCTCATGCGCGTCATACGGTCGAAGGTATCTGCCGCCTGTTGTTCGATGAACAAATCGCGTCACTCGTGACGCGCAAGCGACAGATCTCGCGGCCGTCTCGATAGGCCTGTCACGGGTGGTGAAGGCGCGGATGTTGCGCCAATCAGAAAAATGGAAATCTATGGATCGTCATGACTTCGTTGCGCAACGTCCGGTAGCGGACTTCGTGAGGTGGCTCGCCGAGCATCTGCCGACGCTGCCCGTGCAACTGCGGTTTGCCCGCAGCAAGTTCGTTCCGGACGGTCTGGACAGGCGCGTCGACGGCATTGAAAACGTTCTTGCCAATTACTGCTGGAACAGTGCGTGGATCGATCCGGACACGGGGCGAAGGATCGAGTCGCACGATTGGCGGACGACGCGGGCCTCGCTTCGGCAACTGAGCATCCTGTTGCGTGCAGCCGTAGCCAGTGGCGACGACGACCGTGCGGGTGCGGTAGCGCGTGAAGTATTGCGATGGGGGGGCGTATTCGGCGCGATCCCGTTTATTGAATCGAAGGTTCGGAACCGGGCATT
Source organism: Burkholderia sp. D-99 (assembly GCF_011605345.1). GTDB lineage: Bacteria > Pseudomonadota > Gammaproteobacteria > Burkholderiales > Burkholderiaceae > Burkholderia. The sequence goes on along the minus strand of NZ_JAAOXM010000004.1, from coordinate 185,549 downwards.
CTGCGCGTACCTGCAGTCGCTTGCGCCGTTGTTCGTGCTGGATGGCTCGCAGACGACGAACGATTTGCATGCGCGCAATATCGAGCGTTTCGACGCCGGGCTGACCAAGGTGCATGCGCTGCTGGATACGACCGGGTCACCGATCTACGACAGCCGGGTTGGCGCGGCATTGGCGATGCTCTACGAGCGGTTTCGCCATGACGCTGGTCAATCAGGCGTCCATCACGATCCACTCGGCTTTCCGTCGGGGCAGGCGCGCGGCGACCAGATCCGCGATCCGGGCGATTTGGGTTTCTCGGCCGCACCGCAGTTTTATACACGCCGGGTGCCGGCGGAATGCTGGGCGCGCTGGCAGGTGCGCGCGGGCTGGATCATTCGCGCAGTGCTCGAACGGACGACATTGTTTGCGGACGAGCCTCATGGCAACGACGCGAGCCCGATCGCGGCGCGCTGTCACGCGTTCGAAGCCGCACTTTTCGTGATCGGTTACGACATCTGCAGCGTGACCGACGGCGACCGTGACGGCGATGTCGGACGCCCCAAGGGTGAGCCAACCGTGTTCGTCCGGAGGGGAAACTGGGTGCCGACGGGGCATCCGTTCGAGGAGGCGCTGAGTGCCTATCGTGCATACCGCGAAACCGGTCCGGAGACTCACGATGCAAACGCGTTCAGGCAATGGCTTGACCGGCCGGAACATGCGTCCCGGTACAAAAGTTTCAGGAATAATTTCGTGAGCTACTGTTATCCGTTCGGCGAGCGGGAGCTCAATCTGTACGATCGCTCTCTGGAGGACATCAGGAAAATCGCAGCCGGTGACGAGACGGGGCTGTACACGGCGGGCTACGGTGAGCGCGAATTTATTCCCGGTGACGAACGCGAGCAGGTATTGCTGGTCAACGCAGGGCTGGCCGGCTATTGCAACCTGGCCGATACGACGCCCGCTGCACGCGAGCATCGCCTGATCGCTGGAGGATTCGCGGGCACGAGATACTCGGCCGGTACGCTGATGTACGTCGGCCGCAGCGTCGGACGCCATTTCAAGTTGCTGGACAGGAACGGCCGTCCAACCGCACTTTTCTTCCGGTTCTTCGGTGAGGGCTTCGACGACTTTCGCCGGTGCCTGCGAGTCGACCGCGACGGTCGGGATCTGGGGGCGAGCTAGGCGGCTGCACGGTTTCGGAACATCGGATCCCCCGATCCGAGATCGCCGCCGGTTTTCCCGCAGTCATCCTGGACGCAATCGCGGCGATGACAGGATGGGCGCCGCGCTATAGCATGGTCGGCAATCGCGGCGTTGCACGCGCCATTCCCGGTCGAGACGCGACAGGAGAACCATGCCGACTTTGACGACCGCTCCGCTGGAGCCCGACGAGCGCGCCCGTTTGCGCGGAATGAAAGGCAGCGGCCGGCTGATCGTCGTGGTGGCGCTCGTGTTTACCGCCGTGCTTGTCGGCCTCTTCTTCCTCACGGAGCGGAGGGAAATTCCGCTGCTGGCGTTCCTGTGGGTTGCAGGGACGATCGTGACGGCCAGCCTGGGCATGTATCTGATCGGCAAGTGGTACGAGCACAAGGTCTCGCTCGATCTGAAAGCCAACCGGAAGTTCGTGCTCGACACCACGGTTGCCAGGCTCGACGTGCAGACTGTCGGCGGCGTGCAGAACTACTACCTGCTCATTGCCGACCACGATCGCGAAATCCCGCGTCGACGCTTTGACATAGACAAGGACGCCTTTGACAACTTGCGCGACGGCGAGCGTGTCCGTATCGCGTTCTTGCCGAATTCCGGCCGCGTGCTGGAGATCGCGTCGGCTACGTACCGGCGTCTGATGTAGATCCGGGGTGATGCGCGGCGCGCGAGGTCGACGGCGTGCGTGGCCCGCAAGGCAGCGGAAAGGTTCGATCCCGACGACTGTTTCTTCCATCGAGCGAATCGCATCGATACCTTGAGTTTCATCATCCGGCGCGCTACATTGCCGCTCGCAGAATTCCGCACGGACTCCTGCGCACCTTGTAACGCGTACGTAAGGAACCCCCGATGGGGCAACAGGCGGAAGGCAACGACGACATTCCGGGCAGCGTGCCCGGCCGCGACGCACTCGCGCCGGTCGCAGGGGCCGCCGCGTTGCTGGTCGCCGCGCTCGGCACGCTGGGCGTCGTCGACATCCTGCCCGCCGACCTGCGCTGGTGCGCGCCGCTTGCCAGCGCATGGTGCAACGTGCTCGTCGTCGCGATCGGTGTGCTGCTCGCCGGACGCGTGCGCCGCCATCCCCCGGAAGGATCGGCCGCCACGCTGATCGGCGACTGGCTGCGCAATGCGTTCAGCCGCAAGCAGGAACCGGAGCATGACGACAACCCGTGGCCGGCGATCGCCGCCGCGATCGACTGGCGGCCATGGGCCGTTACCGCCGGCGGTGCGCTCTCCGTCGCGCTGGCCGCGCTCGCGTGGCAGCCGCCGTCGCCCGTCATGCTGGTTCGCGCGATGGCTGCGCCCGAACCCACGCTCGCGGCCGGCGCGGCATGCATCGTCCTCGCCTTTCTTACCCTCGTCGCCGAACGCCATCATGCGGCGGCCGCAAGCGGCTCGGCGGTTTCCGCGTCGCTCATGCGGGTGCTGCGCGTCGCGCTCGTCACCGCGCTCGCGGGTGCGCTGGCTGCCGCATGGTTCGCGTTCCGGCATCGCACGGCGGACTGGCTCGTGCATGCGGTCTCGCTGCTCAACGCGGCCGTTGCCGCCGAGCTCGCCCTGCGCGGCGTGCTGTCGTGGTTTGCGCTGCCGCGCGGCGCGGTCGTGCCGACCAGCGCGATCGCCGGGCTGCTGAGCCGTCGCCCGTCGCCGTTCGCGTCGCTCGGCGCCGAACTGCGCCATCGTTACGGCATCGACCTGCGGCAGAGCTGGGGCTGGCGCAGCTTCGTGCGGCTGCTGCCTGCCGCGCTTGCCGCTACCGTTGCCAGCGCGTGGCTGCTCACCGCCGTCGTCGTGCTGAACCCCGAGCAGCGCGCGGTCTATGAACGGTTCGGCGCGCCGGTCGCGGTCTGGCAGCCGGGCCTGCACGTCGGCCTGCCCTGGCCGTTCGGGCGCGCACGCATCGTCGACAACGGCGCGGTGCACCAGGTCGCGATCGCGGGCAGCGCGAACGACGGCAGCGCCGATACGCCGGCCGTGCCCGCCGATGGCCCGACACCCGAACGCCTCGACCGTCTGTGGGATGTGCCGCATCCGTGGGAAACCACCCAGGTGATCGCCGGCGCGAACGGCGACCGCCAGAACTTCCAGATCGTCAACGCCGACGTGCGGGTCGACTACCGTCTCGGCCCGACCGATGCCGACGCGCGCGCCGCGCTCTATCGCACGATCGACCCGGAAAGCACGGTACGCACGAGCGCGAATCGCGAACTCGTGCACTACCTCGCGTCGCATACGCTCGAATCGCTGCTCGAAACGAATCAGGCCGCGATGGCCGATCAGTTGAAGCGCGCGATCCAGCAGCAGCTCGACCAGCTGCAAAGCGGCGTCGACGTGATCGCGGTCGTGATCGAGAGCGTGCATCCGCCGACCGGTGCGGCTGCCGCCTTCCACGACGTCCAGGCCGCGCAGATCCGCGCGCAGGGCAGCGTCGCGCAGGCGCGCGGCTTCGCGGCCGGCCTGCTCGGCAACGCGCAGCAGCAGGCGCTCGAACGGGTCGCGCACGCCGAAGCACAAGCCGGCGATACGGTGTCGGCGGCGCGCGTGCAGCAGATCGATTTCGACGCCGACCTGGTCGCGTACCGGCTCGGTGGCCCCGCGTTTCCGTTCGAGTATTACCTCGACCGGCTGCAGCGCGGCTTGCGCAACGCACGCATGACGATCATCGACGACCGGCTTGCAGACGGCACGCGGGCGACCGTCGATCTTCGCAATACACCTGCCGGCGATCTGGCCGGCATCCATTGACATGTCGCGGCGATTTCCGCACGGGCGGCGCAACACGGCGGCAGGCCGTGCCGCCGCACCGCACGCGGGCGACGCCGCACCCGGGGCGATATCGTGAGTCTGTTTCATTCGCACACGCATGACCATGCGCACCACGGCCATGGCCACGATCACCACGCGCACGGCGGCGCGCCGCAGCCGCCTGGCGCATTCCGCCTGCGCGTCGCGGTCGCGCTGCTGTGCGTGCTCGTCGCGCTCGCTGTCGCGAGCTTCGTGCAGGTGCGTGCCGGCGAGGCCTCGGTGATCACGCGCTTCGGGCGGCCCGTGCGCGTGCTGCTCGAACCCGGGCTCGCGTGGCGCCTGCCTGCGCCGATCGATGCGGTAACGCCCGTCGACCTGCGCCTGCACACCACGTCGAGCGGCCTGCAGGACGTCGGTACCCGCGACGGGCTGCGCATCATCGTCGAAGCGTACGTCGCGTGGCGCGTACCGGCCGATGCGCGCGACATCGGGCGTTTCATGCGGGCGGTCGGCAACGAGCCGGACGAAGCGGCGCGGCAGATTCGCTCGCTCGTCGGGTCCGCACTGCAGACGACGTCCGCCGGGTACGATCTCGCGTCGCTCGTGAACACCGATCCGGCGCAGGTGAAGATCGGCGAATTCGAAGAGGCGCTGCGCCGGCAGATCGACGCGCAGCTCTATGCGGCGTACGGCGTGCGCGTCGCCCAGGTCGGGCTCGAACGGCTCACGCTGCCGGCCGTCACGCTCGCCGCGACAGTCGACCGGATGAGCGCCGAACGCGAGACCGTCGCGGCGCAGCGTACCGCGGACGGCAATCGCGAGGCCGCGCAGATCCGCTCGGACGCCGAGCGCGACGCCCGCATCGCGCTGGCCGATGCGAACGTGAAAGCGGCCGGCATCGAAGCGCAATCGCGCAAGGACGCGGCCGACATCTACGGCAAGAGCTACGCGGGCAACCCGCACCTGTACACGATGCTGCGTTCGCTCGACACGCTGAACGCGGTGGTCGGCACCAATACGAACCTGATCCTGCGCACGGACGCCGCGCCGTTCCGCGTGCTCGTGCAGGGCCCGGCCGACACGCCAGGGCAGGCCGCGCCGGCGCCCAAGGCGCACAAGGCCGCGCGATGAGCGATTCGTCCGCACCGCCGCTCGGGCCGGGCGCGCAGGCGGTGCGCCTGTCGTTCTGGTTCGTCGCCGCGCTCGCGGTGCTCGCCGCATGCGCGTGGGCCGGCTCGAACATCCGGCGGATTCCGGCGGACAGCCGCGCGGTCGTGATGCGCTTCGGCGCGCTCGTGCGTACCCAGGACGCGGGGCTCGTGATCGCCTGGCCGCAGCCGTTCGAGTCGGTCCTGCTCGTGCCGGGTGCCGCGCGTGTGCTCGAGCAGCGGATCCGCTCGCTCGACCGCGATCCGCGCTCGCTCGCGCCGTCCGCGCAGGGCGTCGCGCGGCTGCCCGACGCGCTTGCCGGTTCAGGCTACGTGCTGACGGGTGACGGCGGCGCGGTAGCGTTGAGCGCGGTCCTCTATTACCGGGTCAGCGATCCGTACGCGTACGTGCTGCAGCGGGACCGTCTCGACGCGGCGCTCGAGCGGATCGTGTCCGCGTCGGCCGTCGAGGTCGCGGCGACCCGCGATCTCGACGCGATCCTGGTCGCGCGGCCCGAGCAGCTGGCCGCCGACCGGCAGATGGCCGCGCGTCGCGAACGCTTGCGCGGCGATCTCGCCGACACGATCGCACGGCACCTGCGCGCACTCGACACGGCGCACGCGGGGCTTGGCGTCGAAGTCGCGCGCGTCGACGTGCAGCCCGCGTTTCCCGGGGCGGCCGCCGACGCGTTCAACGCGGTGCTGACGTCGCTGCAGGTCGCCGAGCGGACCATCGCCGAAGCACGCACCGCCACCGAACAGCGGCGCCAGGACGCGCAGCAGGATGCCGACCGGATCGTCCAGGATGCGCAGGCACATGCGGCCGAACGCGTCGCCACCGCGCAGACCGACACGCTGGAGATCCGGCAGCTCGACGCGACACTGCGCGAGAACGGCGATCCGGGGCTGCTGGCACGGCTGTATCGCGATCGCGTGCAGCGCGTGCTGTCGAAAGCCGGGCGCGTGACGACGATCGATCCGCACGACACCTCGAATCTGATCCTGCCCGGAAACGCCCGATGAATTCGCTCGCCGAACCGGCCACGCCGCCGGACGCTGTGCCCGCCGGCACGACGGCCTACGCGCTGTCCTCCGACGAGCGCCGCACGATCACGCGGCAGATCGCGCTGGCGCTGCTCGCGGGCGGCCTGCTCGTGCTGTCGATCGCGTGGCGCCTGCTGTCGGCCGGCGGCGACACGCTCGCCCAACTGCTCGCCGCGCTTGCGTCGCTGATCGTCGCGGGGCCGGTGTTCGCGAGTGCGTGGCACAGCCTGCGCGCGCCGAGCCTGCACGGCGTGACCGATCGCCTGATCGCGCTCGCGATGCTGGCCGCGTGGGCGACCGGCGACATGACGACGGCCGCGCTGCTGCCGATCGTGATGACGTTCGGCCATGCGCTCGAAGAGCGCAGCGTGCTCGGTTCGCAGGAAGCGATCCGCGCGCTCGGCCGGCTGACGGCCGGCCGCGTGCGGCGCATCGGCACCGACGGCAGTGTCGTTGAAGTCGAGTATGACGCGTTGCGTGCGGGCGACCGCATCGAAGTGGTGGCCGGCGCGCGCATTCCGGTCGACGGCATCGTGGCGGCGGGCGCGTCGAGCGTCGACAACGGGCCGATCACCGGCGAATCCGTCCCGCTCGACGTCGAAGCGGGCAGCGTGGTTTATGGCGGCGCGCTGAATCTCGACGGCGTGCTGCGCATCGAGGTCACCCATACCGGCAAGGATTCGACGCTCGGCAAGATCATCGCGCTGATGCAGCACGCGGAGCAGGCGAAACCGCCCGTCACGCAGGTGCTCGAGCGGCACATGGGGGCGTATCTCGCGCTCGTCCTGCTGATTGCGGCGATCGTCTGGTTCACGTCCGCGAACGCGTCGGCGATGCTCGCGGTCATCGTGGCCGCGTGTCCGTGCGCGCTGGTGCTCGCCGCGCCGTCCACGGCCATCGCGGGAATCGCGGTCGGCGCGCGGCACGGCATCCTGTTTCGCAATGCCGCGTTTCTCGACAAGATCGCCGAGGTCGATTCGCTCGTGATCGACAAGACGGGCACGCTTACCCGCGGGGAATTGCAGGTGCGGCAGGTGTGGCTGCAGCCCGGCGTCGACGGCGCGCAGGCGCGTGCGCTGGCCGCGCGGCTCGGCGAAAGCAGCGCGCACCCGGCGAGCCGCGCGCTCGTTCGCGATGCGGCCGCGTCTGGCCTCAGCGGCGCCGCCGTTGCGCCGTTCGAACGCACGCGGGAGTTGCGCGGGCTCGGTGTGGTCGCCGATACACCGGACGGCACGGCGGTGCTGGGCCGGCCCGCGCTGCTGGCCGACCACGTCGACGGGTTGCCGGCGGCGCCGGACGGTTTCGACGGGCCGCTCGTCGGCCTCGCGCTCGGGGGACGGCTGCTCGCGTGGTTCGGCTTCGCCGACACGCTGCGGCCCGACGCGCGCGAGGCGCTCGCCGAGCTGCGGACGCTGGGCCTGGCGCGGCAGACGCTGCTGACGGGCGACCTCGAACGCGTTGCCAGCAAGGTTGCGGCCGAGACGGGCATCGAGACGGTGGTCGCGCAGGCGCTGCCGCACGACAAGCTCGACTACGTGATGCGCGAGATCGGCGCGGGCCTGCATCCGCTCGTCGTCGGCGACGGGCTGAACGACGTGCTGGCGATCAAGGCCGGCTCGACCAGCATTGCGATGGGCGAGCGCGGCGTCGACATCGCGATCGCGTCGGCCGACGTCGTGCTGCTGGGCGACGACCTGCGGCGGATTCCGACCTGCATCCGCCTGGGCCGGCAGTGCCGGCGCACGGCGACGGCCAATGCGGCGATCGGCCTCGCGTGGACGCTCGCGGTGATCGCGCTGGCCGCGACCGGCGTGCTCGGCGCGGTGTGGGCGGCGATCCTGCATAACGTCGGCACGTTCATCGTGATCGCGAACGCCGGCCGGCTGCTGCGGATCGACGAGGCGGATCGCACCGCTTGATCGAAAACGGCGTGCGTGACGGATGCGATACGGGCGATGGCCGGCAATCGATCGGCATCCTCACTGAAAGTGATGCACATACCGCAGTACCATCCGCGTGCCCTGCGGCCGGTTTCGCGCATAGGTCTCGAAATATGCGTTGAACATCAGGTGATCCCGCGGCGAGAAGCTGACCATTGCGCCCGGACCGATCGCGAACACGGCCTCCCGCGTGCCGGGCACGTCCTGCCCGTTTTCCTTCAGGTCGGTGGTCTGGCGCAGCCAGTAGCCGTTGATCCCCAGCCGCAGGCCGGGGCGCACCTCATACTCGGTCGCGAAGTTCGCGTGGATCGCCTGGCCGGCATGCGTCGACGTCACGTCCGGGCCGAGCGACGTGGCCGGCTGATGGTTGGTCGTGTTCCACAGATAGTGCAGCCGCCACGACACGGTCCATTTCGGCGTGAGCCACAACGTCGCCGCCCAGTACGGATCGAACGACCAGAAATGACTGCCGGGGTTGATCGCACGCGACGGATCGTACGCGCCGGTCGGCGCGATGAACTGGAATTCCACGCGCTGTGCGAAGCGCGGGCCTTGCGCACCCATCACCGGGTCGAACTGGATGAACGGGCCGATCAGCAGGTCGCCGAAGCCCGCACGCGCATTCAACGCGACGTTGCCGATGCCGTCGTCGGTCCGTGCGGACGCGATCCACGGCAGGATCACGTCGAGGCCGGGATGCATGCCCGCGAACGTCAGCGGCGACTGATAGACGAGCTGGCTCAGCCCCGCGAACAGGTCGATGTCCTGCTTAGGTAACCCGACCTTGCTGCCCGCGTTATCGTTGACGCGGCCGGCCGTGTAATACTGCAGATATTGCGTGCCGTACCAGCCGGAGCCGGCCGGCGGCATGCCGTCGAGGAAGCTGGTCATGCCGAGGTTGACCGCCGGCAGGTCGGCTGCATTGGCCGGTGCGCTTGCGGCCAAGCCGGCGATCGTGAGACCTGCGACGACGCGCAGGCGAGAGCCGAATGTCATGTTCACCACCTCCTGGATATTTATTTGTATAACTAATCAAATGGTGCGCAAAAGATCGGGATGATCGGCGATCGCACGATACTGGCCGGCATGGAACACGAGCGGCGCCTTGCCGAACGCGTCGAACTGTTCGATCTGCCCGATGAAGAGCAGGTGATCGCCGCCTTCGTAATGGCCGACGTTGCGGCATACGAAGCGCGCGCTTGCGCCGTCGAGGCAGGGCACGCCGCCGGTTTCCGAATCTGCGTGAAGCACGCCGTCGAACTTGTCGGCGCTGGGCGTCGCGAAGCGGCGCGACAGGTCGATCTGGTCGTGCGCGAGGATGTTGATCGCGAAGTGGGTAGCCGCGATGAAATCCGGCCGGCTCGGCGCGACCTTGCGAAGGCTCCACAGCACGAGCGGCGGATCGAGCGACAGCGACGAGAACGAATTGGCGGTGAGGCCGACCTTGCGTCCGTCGGCCGCGCACGTGGTGATCACGGTGACGCCGGTCGGGAATTGCCCGAACGCGGCGCGCAGCTGCATCGGGTCGAGGGCCGGGCGATCGGGTACGGTCGTTTCCATGCCGGTCACTCCGCACGCGCGCTGTGTTCGCGGATCATCGCCGCGCAGGCCGACGGCTCGAACCACCACGGCGAGAACCGGCGCGGATCGTCGAAGCCGTCGACGATCGCCGCGGCGAGCGACGGCAACTGGCCGGCTGCGCCGAGCAGTTCGAGGATGTGCGGCGGCGGCGGGGTGAGCAGCGAGTTGGTCCAGCGCACGACATGCTGCGCATAGGCCCAGTAGCCTTCGAACGTCTGCTGCATCCAGTCTTCGCCGAACGGCGCGGCATCGCGCGCGACGATCGCGTCGAAGTACGCGTTCGCGCATTTCGCGGCGTTGTTCGAGCCCTGGCCGGTGATCGGATCGTTGACGACCACCGCATCGGCCATCCCGAACACCGTGCGGCCCGACGGCAGCCGGAAGAACGGCTTGCGCACCGTCGGCGCGAAGCGTCCGGCCAGCGTGCCGTTCGGATCGGTGAGCTCGACGTCGCGACAGCGCTCGAATTCCCACGGCACGTAGTGCTGCAGGAACGACAGGCTCCGGTCCAGATGCTGCTCGGGCGTCTTCACGTCGGCCCAGCAGTCGAGCGGGCCGCCCGGAATACCTTCGAACACCATGATTTCGCACGGACCCGTCGTGGTCAGCGCGGGGAACACGAAATACTCGCCGATGCCGGGCAGCAGGTTGAAGCGCACGCGCGAATACGGCTGGCTCGGCGTCATCCCCTTTACGTAGGTGAGGGCCAGCGCGCGTTGCGGGCGGTCGAACGCGCTGCGCGCGTCATCGCGGCCGAGCAGGTTGACGATCTCGCCCTTGCCGGCCGCGAGCAGCACGAGGTCGTGGCTGCGCGCCAGCTCCTCGAGTTCGGGCACGCCGATGTCGCCGATGCGCACGTCCGCGCCACGGCGCCGCACGCCGTCGAGCCAGTCGGCCATTTTCACGCGCTGGTCGACCGACTGCGCGTAGCGGGTCAGCCGCGACGACCAGTCGATCACCTTGCGGCCGTTGCCGTCCGGATGCGGCACCGCGATGCCGATCCCTTCGACGGACGGGCACGCTTCCTCCCAGGTGTTCAGGCCGAGGTCGCGCTCGATCTGCAATGACGTATGGAACATGCACTGGCTCGACATGACCTTGCCGGTGCGGATCTCGTCGGCGTCGCGATTGGTCGCGAGCGTGACGTGGTAGCCCTGGTCGAGCAGGGCGAAGGCGAGTTGAAGGCCGGACTGGCCGGCGCCGACGATGGCGATGCGTCTCATGGGGTTGTCCTTGGTTGGCCGGATGCCGGCCGGAAGAAGGGTTGCGGAAAACGGCGGCGGGCAGCGGTCACTCCGCGAGACGCGGAATGGCCGGCACCGCCTGTTCGGGGCCCATCGCGGAATAGCCGCCATCCACCGCGTAGTCGGCGCCCGTCACGAAGCTCGCCGCATCGCTGCACAGGAACGTCACGACCTGCGCGACCTCGGACGGATCGCCGACGCGGCCGAGCAGGTGGAACGGCGCGGCGACGCGATCGGTCTTGGCGCGGTCGCCGTGCGTCATCTCGTCCATCACGCGCGACCACGTCCACCCCGGCGACACCGAGTTGACGCGAATGCGCTCGGGCGCGAGATCCATCGCCATGCTGCGCGTGAGCTGGCGAATCGCCGCCTTGGACGTCGGATAGAGCCAGCGGCCGGTTTGCGCGCACTGGGCCGAGATCGAGCTGAAGTTGACGATCGCGCCGCCGCCGCGCCTGGCCATGTGCGGATGCACGGCCTTCGCGAGCATCGCCGCGGACACGACGTTGACGTCCATCGCGGCGAGCCAGTCGTTGCGGGTCGCCTGGATGCCGTTGTCGACGTAGCTGCACGCGAGGTTGACGAGCACGTCGATCGCGCCGAACCGCTCGACGATGGCCGAGATCGCGCGCTCGATCGCGCGATCGTCGGTGATGTCGAGCGCGACGAACATCGCCCGTTCGCCGAGCGAATCGGCGACGCGCGCGCCGTTGTCCGCATCGAGATCGAGGATTGCGACGCACGCACCGGCGCGGCTCAGGTCCTGCGCGACCGCGGCGCCGATCAGCGTGGCGCCGCCGGTGACGATCGCGACTTTGCCAGCAAGGGCAGTCATGGGGTGTCTCCGTGAATCGTTGGGTGAGGGAAGGGGCGCGTCAATGCACACCTGGCGACGGCTCGCTGTCCTGCCAGCGGCGCATCAGGCCGTTCGACGGCACGGTTTCGTCGAGCAGCTTGCGGGCCGTTTCGACGCCCGCGACCGGCAGGCCGGCTGCGTCGAGCAGGCCGATCTGCACAAGCACGCTCGCCTGATCCCAGTAGATGTGCTCGTGATAGAGCTTGTCGCCGCGAAACTTGACGATCGCGACGAGGGGAATCTCGACGCGCTTGCCGGTCGGCGCGACGCCCGGCAGCATCCAGTCGATCTCGGTGGTGTGCGTGAAGCAGAACAGCAGCTCGTCGACGATCTGGCTTGCGCCGATCGTGCGCGAGATCGGGGTGATCGTCGTGTCCGGCGGATTCGCATGCACGAAGTGATGCGTGTAGAAGCGCTTGAGCTCGTCGTAGCCGACGCCGCCCGTCAGCGTCGGAACATGGTTGACGTACGGCTCGGCGACCATCGTGGCCATCGTCGCATCGACGTTGCGCGTGGCGAATTCGTGTTCGAGATGCGCCTCCCACAGTGTGGACAGGTCGTAGTGCGGGCCGAGCGCGGCACGGAACGCGGCGATCGCACGCTGGTGGGCCATGACCGCGGCAGCCTTGTCGAAATGATCGCCGCCGACACGCGCGAACGCGTGATCGACGCCCGGATACACATACACTTCGACGCCGTCGCGACCGGACAGCGCTGCGGCAATGCGCTGCTGCGCATCGGGCGGGCAGAAGCGGTCCTCCCCCGCGATCTGCAGCACGAGGCGACCTTGCAGGTGCGACGCCTCGTCGAGCGCCTGCTCGATCCCCACGCCGTAGTAGCTGACCGCCGCGGCCACGCCCGGCAGCCGGCACGCGGCGAGATAGGCGAGCTTGCCGCCGAGGCAGTAGCCGAGCACGCCGGCTGCGCCCGTGCATTCCGGCAGTTGCTTGAGCACGTCCAGCGCGGCGCCGATGTCCTCGACGCCCTTGTTCTCGTCGTATTCGCGATAAAGGGCCATCGCGCGCTCGACATCGGCCGCCGCATGACCGAGTTCGATCCCCGGCGCCTGGCGCCAGAACAGGTCGGGCACGAGCACCGTATAGCCTTCCTCCGCGTAGTAGTCGGCGGCCTCCCGCATCGTCGCGTTCGCGCCGAAGATCTCGTGACACAGCACGATGCCCGGCCCCGTGCCGCCGGCCGGCGTGCTCAGGTAGGCGCGAAACGCGCCGCCGTCCGGCGACGGAATCTCGATATGACGTCCTTTCATCTGTCCCTCCATTGAATTCATTGCTGCGACGAGCCCAGTATTGGCGGACGAAATGCGTGCTTCTATCCGCTTTCTTCGGCCGGTATCCGCGAATTCCGGAAACCTGTTGCACCGGCCGCCGCGCGTGGGCAGGCGCACGGCTGACTGCGGGTATGTGCGGATGCGGAATGCCCGCACAGTTTTCTACGATGCGCGAACGGTCCGCTTCTTGCGTCGTTTGCGCGGGACTTGCGTGCTTTGGCGGCCGGACTGTCCGGATACTCCGGGCGCTATCCGGATCGTGCGGCGGATGCCCCCATACCGGGAACGCATGCACGGCGCGAGTGCAATCGAGCATGACGGGAGAACATCGATGGCGCAATTTTCCGGAACGGGCTGGCTGGCCGACACCGCCTGTTTCAATCACGACAACCTGCTGCTGCAGTCGAACGATGTCGACGAGGTTCGCGCACGTGTCGCCGACGTATTCAAGCCGCACCGGCTCACGCCGACCGGCGAATCGCGCGCGCTGCACAGCTGCATGCATCATGCGCGCTGGGGCAACCTGTCCTTGAACCTGCTCGATTATGGCGGCGGGGTCAGCATCGAGCCCGGGCCGCTCGAGCACTTCTTCCTGTTGCAGATCCCGCTGCGCGGCGACGCGGAGATCGAGTGCGGGTCGGCGCGTTTCGTGTCGTCGCCAGGCACCGCGTCGTTGATCTCGCCGACGCTGTCGCTGAAGATGCGGTGGGGCGATGCGTGCCCGCAAGTCATCCTGCGCATCGAGCGCGAAGTGATGGAGCGCCACGCGCAGCGGCATTTCGGCGACGACCGGCGCGCACCGGTCGAATTCGAGCCGGAATTCAGCCTGTCGTCGCAGCAGGGGACGTGTCTCGCGCAGATGCTGCCGATCCTCGCCGGCGCGATTGCGACGGACGCGCATCCGCTGCGTCATCCGCTCGCCTTCGAGCAACTCGAATCGACGCTGCTCAATCTGCTGCTGCACGGCCACCCGAACAGCGCGCGCAACGGCACGCGGCACCTGCCGGTGGCGCTCGCGCCGTTCTATGTGCGGCGCGTCGAGGACTACATCCGCGCCCATCTCGACGAGCCGCTGACGATCGAGCGGCTCGCCGAACTCGCCGGCGTCAGCCCGAGCACGCTGTTCGCCGGTTTTCGCCAGCGCCACGGGATCACGCCGATGGGCTTCGTGCGGCAGTTGCGGCTGCAGCATGTGCGCGAGGAACTGCTGGCCGACGATACACCGGGGTTCGCATCGGTGACGGACATCGCGCTGAAATGGGGCTTCGCGCACTTGGGGCGGTTCGCGATCGAGTACAAGCGGGCGTTCGGCGAGTCGCCGTCGGCGACGCTCCGGATGCGGCGCGTGCGGGCTTAGTGCTGCAGGCGTCAGCCTGCTTGCCGCGTGGCGGGACGCGACGCCCGAAGGGCGTCTACGGCAGCGGCACGCCCCAGGCTGCCGTCACATTCCCGCCGAGCCGCCATTCGGTAAACGGGCGGCGCGGCGCGATGATCGCGGGCAGGCGAGCGTCATGAAAGCGCGCGTAGTACGGCTCGACCCAGCTCAGTTCATCGCGCAACGTCCACGGAAACAGGTCCTGCTTGACCGGCGTGATGGCCGTGAAGCTCGCGGGATGGTCGACGGCATCGATGACGAGGTTCGCCAGGCGGCCGATCGCGCCGTCGTTTTCACGATAGAGATCGATATGGCGCCGCTGCACGAGTTCCGCCGCGAACACGAGCGGGAGCAGCGCGAACGTGTGATAGTGCAGCGCGCGGTTGCCGCGCCTGACTTCGCGTGCGAGCGAACCGTCGGGGCCGATGTCGCGGATGCCTTCGCGAACCCGCAGCAGCCCCGAGTCGACGAGGCTCGTGTTGCCGGTCACGGTGCCGATGGCGATCAGGTCGAGCCCGGCCCAGTACACGAGGTTGTTGTGCAAATGGTTGATCGCCTCCGCATCGCGGGTGGCGATCGCGATGCGTTCGAGCCACGGATCGATCGCGTCGAACCGCGCGCGGTTCGTTTCGCGCACGTCGCGCGGCATGCGCAGGATCACCATCGCGAAGTCGGTACCGGCCCACGAACGCTCGTAGTACCCCTGATAACCGGAGATCCGGCCCATCAGCGCATCGGCGCGCGCCCAGCTTTCCAGCAGGCTCGCCACGCACGACCAGTCGCCGTGGTCCGCCGACGCATTGAGGCGGGCGATGAAATCGCGCATCGGCTTCACGCCGCGCGCATAGCCGGCGGCGTCGTCATAGTAGCCGGGCGGATCGATCGTCGTGACGGCCGCCGGTATGTCGCAGGCGCGAGCCGGCGGCACGGCGCCGAAGAGTGCGCCCGCGGCGAGCAGCGTGATGAACAGCGATCGAGTCGACATGCGGCGCATACGGTCCTCGGTGGTGACGGTGACGATGGCGTGGCAAACACGGAAGCCGACCCCGGGGCCGACAACATCGCGACTCTGGACGTGCGTGCTTGGTAAAACTCGGCAAAGCGAGGCAATGCCTGGCGAAGCCTGGTGATGCGCGCAGGGCCAGGCAGTACACGGTCGCTCGCGGGGCGCACGCAGTCTAGCGCCCCCGTCTTTCACCTGCCTTTCCCAGCGGCAACGGCACGGATCGATCCCGGGCCGGCCCCGCCTTCCATGCGCCGAGCGCCGGCGCACTTTTTTAAAGACTGCGTTCCGTTCGCCCGGTATGATCGCTGCGCTCGCGAACGACGCCATTGGCCAGAGCATGCCGACTCGCGCGCAACCAGCATCGCAAGCATGACAACACAGGGCGGACGCCGGCGGTGCGTCGCGCCGCGATCGGGCCGAATCGGCCGCCAGCACGACGGAGCATGGAACGATGGTAACGGAGACAGGTGCGGCGCGACGCGCAATGGCGATCGCAGCCGGCAGCGCGTTGTACGTGGCGGCAGCGGGCGGCGCGCACGCGCAGGCATCGGGTGCGGCAGCGGCGCCGCTGGCCGGCGCGGCGGCGGCCGTGCTGCCGGCAATCGACGTGACGGGGAAGGCCGACGGCTTGTCGAGCGGGCTCGTCGGGTTGCGCACGACGGCCGGCACGAAGACCGACACACCGGTGGCCGAAGTTCCGCAAACGATCAATCTCGTGACTGCGCAGCAGATCGAGATGACCGGCGCGACCGATCTGAATCAGGCGCTGCGCTACGTGCCGGGATTCGCGACGTTCGGTGCCGACAGCCGCACCGACTGGTATGCGGCGCTGCGCGGCTTCACGCCGACGCTGTATGTCGACGGCGTGGCCGCGCCGAATACGGCCGTCATCGCGAACTGGCGCGTCGACCCGTACACGATCGATTCGATCGCGGTGCTGCGCGGGCCGACGTCGGTGCTGTACGGCGCGGGCGAGCCCGGCGCGATCGTCGACGCGCACACGAAGCTCGCCGACGGCGAGCGCGTCCGTGAAGCCGGCGTGGAGATCGGCAATGACGCGCGCAAGCAATTCATGGTCGATGTCGGCGATGCGCTCGACCCGGACGGCCGCTATGCGTATCGCTTCGTCGGTGTGGCGCGCGACGGCAACGCGGTCACCGGCCCGAACGGCGACCGGCGTGTCGCGCTGGCGCCGTCGTTCCGCTGGCGGCCGAACGCCGACACGTCGCTGACGCTCTCGGCGACGTTCCTGCAGGACAGCGGCGATATCTCGTCGAACTTCCTGCCCGCGTCGGGCACGGTGTTGCCGAACCCGAACGGGCGCCTGTCGCAGGATCTCTACATGGGTGACCCCGGGTTCAACGACTACCGGAAGAAGCAGTGGTCGCTCGGTTACGCGCTGGAGCACCGCGTGAATGCGATCTGGTCGCTGCACCAGGACGTGCGCTGGTCGCACCTGTCGCTCGACGACGCGACGGTGTTCGGCAACGGCTTCACGCCTCGCAGCACCACCAACATGATGCGATTCGCGGGGCTGTTCCAGCTCAACTACAGCCGGCTCGATATCGACAACCACGCGCAGGCGCGCTTCGGCACGGGGCCGCTCGACCATACGCTGCTGCTCGGCGTGCAATACGACCGGCAGACGACGACCAACAGCGTATGGCTCGCGCTGGCGCCGTCGCTCAACCTGTATCACCCCGTGTACCGGCCCGTCACGGACGCGATTTTCTCCGGCCCGACGTCGCTCGGCCACGTCGACCAGTACACGGCGATGAACACGTTCGGCGTGTACGCGCAGGACCAGATCCGCTGGCAGCGCTGGACGCTGACGCTCGGCGGCCGCGAGGATTTCGTCAATGCGCGGTTCGACGACCGGACGGCCGGCACGCAGGCGCAGCAGGACGTCAGTGCCTTCTCCGGGCGGGTCGGGCTCACCTATCAGGGCGACGCCGGGCTGTCGCCGTACGTCAGCTATTCGACGTCGTTCGACCCCGTCATCGGCGTGCGCCTGTATGGCGGCGGCCTGCCGAAGCCGACCCGCGGCACGCAGACGGAAGCCGGGTTGCGCTGGCAGCCGCCCGGCAGGAACCTCATGCTGAGTGCGGCCGTCTACCAGATCGACCAGACCAACGTCGTCACGCCGACGCCGGTCAATCTCGATTCGACCGGCACGACGTCCGTGCAGACCGGCAAGGTGCGCTCGCGCGGGATCGAGCTGAGCGCGGTCGGCAAGGTCACGCGCGAGTTGTCGGTCGTCGCGTCGTATGTCTATCAGGACGTCAAGAACGTGCAGGCGAACGACGCGTCGCTGAACAACTGGCCGGTGGCCGTGCCGCTGCCGCGGCAGATGGCGTCGATGTGGGCCGACTGGACCTGGCGCACGGGCGCGCTGTCGGGTCTCGGGTTCGGCGGCGGCGTGCGCTACCAGAGCGCGTCGGCCGGCGCACCCGACAACTCGCTGACCGTGCCGAGCGTGACGCTGGTCGACGTCGCGCTGCACTACGAGATGCCGCACTGGCGGTTCGCGCTGAACGTCGCGAACCTGTTCGACCGGCGTTATGTCAGCGGCTGCCAGTCGTACACCGTGTGCGTGTTCGGCAACGAGCGGACCGTGCTGGCCAGCGCGAAATACAACTGGTGATCGCGAATGCGCGGAACGCGCGTTACGCGCCGCGCTGCGGCTCCCGACGTGCGGCACGTTCGCCGGCGTGGCGCTGACGCCGCCACTCGGTCGGCGTGAGGCCGAAACGTTCGCGGAATGCGGTCGCGAAATTCGCCGGCGTGGAAAAACCGATTTCCTTAGCGATGCTTGCAATGCTGAGCGACGTCGAATCCAGCAGATCCTGCGCGATCCGCAGTCGCTCGTGCCGCAGATACTCGAACACCGTCTGGCCGAGATTGTCGCGAAACGCACGTGACAGCCGCTTTTCATGCGTGCCGACCGCGCGTGCCAGTTGTTCCACCGTCGGCGGATCGTTCAGCGTCCGTGCCAGGTGGCGGATGGCCGCACGCACGATGATGTCGTCGTCCTTGCCGGCCACGAACGGGCTTTCCGTGTCGACGGGCCGATCGCGCTTCGCCCGCCTGAGCTGCACCCGGATCCGCGCGAGCACTTCGGCCGGCTCGAACGGCTTCACCACATAGTCGACGCAACCGATATCGAACCCCTCGAGCCGTTCGTGCAACGCGCCGGCCACGGTCAGGAAGATGACCGGGATCGCGCACGTCAGCGGATCGGCGGCAAGCAGCCGGCACGCGGTGAAGCCGTCCATGCGCGGCATCCGGACATCCATCAGGATCAGGTCGGGCATGAGCGCCTGCGCGCGCTGGCACGCTTGCTGTCCGTCGGACGCAATGCTGATCCGGCACCCGGTGCTGCGCAGGATGTCGATCAGCAAGCGAAGCTGGTCGGGTTGATCGTCGACGATCAGGATATGGGCGTCGCCCAATGCGGAGATCGATGGAGACATCGTGCACCTGTTCTGGAATGGCTGCTGGCTGCGTTCCTGCGGGTGGCCGGCCCGGTACGGAATAATCGTCGGAAGCCGCGCTATGGCGACGCACAAGCGCGTCGATATTCGGATTTCACCAAACTACGCGACAGACAACCGGTCGGCGTAATACCCGGCACTGCCTGTTTTGATCACCGATCCGGTAAAGACGCGGCGCATTGCCGTCGTTGCCCGCTGAAAAGTGTACGGCTGCCGGTATCGATGCGAGCCGAATTGTAGGGGCATATTTCGATTCTTGCCAGACGCATTAGCACTATTCGCGTCATTCCGCTTTTCGGACTCTTCATCGTGTATTGTGATTTGCATTTGCGGTGTGGCACCCTGGTGCCTGTCCATTTCCGCCATTTTCATTTGTACCGCCGCGTGCGATCGTGCGGCTCGGCGATTTTTCTGCCGAAATCGTTTGCCGGTATTTATCTTTAATCCGCCACGGCAAAGAATTTGTCCGCCCGACAAAACATCTGGATTAATTTCGGCGGCGCGAAATCGTTTGCGAGATGCGCGTTTTTAACGTAACCCGTTGAATGTAATGGATTTTACAATCTATAAAGAATGTCACCTTCAATAATTTTAGATCGTGTCTCATAATTCGTCCGAACTTTGAGTGCAGGGTTACACAGAGCAACACAAGGCACGGCGGGTTGTGACGGACGTTGTGCGATTCGGATCCGGCGCATCAGTTGATGCGCATCCGGACGCATGCCCGTATCGCTCACGCGAAAATCCGGTTGCCGTGGATGAAATAAAAGAAGCGGGGTTGGTCGCGGTCTGCGCGACATCAAATCAGGGGTGACCATAACGGCGAGCTGAATCTCCGGATTCAGTCGATGGGCGAGTTCGCCCATATCAAACGATATGCATTCCTAATGCATTACTCGAATTAACGGAACGGGCCGTAACACGAACGGCGTGCCCGGGCTTTCGAACGTCCCGTTGTTACGGGCGGACGCTGCGTGTCGCCTTCGGCACGCTCAGGCCGGGCATTGGCATCGGGTTCCGCACTGAAGTCGCAATCGTAATCGCAATCGCAGCTGAAGCCTTCAATAAAGATAAGTAGTCCGTATTCAAACCTAACGCTACAAAACGGAGCAGAAGACCATGAAGAGGAAGCAGATTTCGGCGCTTGCCGCCGCCATGTTCACAGGCGCAGGTGTCCTGATCGCGGGTGCCGCGCATGCGGACAATTTCGTCGACCGCGGCAACCCGGACAACGCGCTGAACGGCCAGTGCATCGACGGGACGAACCCGCTGTGCGTGTCGACCAAAAGCGGGAGTTACGTGGCGGTGAGCACGGCAAATGTCACGATGGGTACGAATGCGCGGGCCGGCACCAGCGGGATCGCGATCGGTGACCAGTCGAATGCCAGCAGCAAGGGCGGCACCAGCAGCGGCGGTGCGATTGCGATCGGCGTCGGCTCGCAGGCGCTGGCGAACTCGGCCACGGCCATCGGCACGGTCGCCGTCGCGCAAGGCAACACGTCGCTCGCCGTCGGTCGCCAGTCGGCCGCAGTCGGTGACTTCTCGATGGCGGTCGGTAACGTCGCGGACGCGCGCGGCACCAGCTCGATCGCACTCGGCCACTCGGCGCTGGCAAGCGGCGATCGTTCGGTGGCGATCGGCGGCGCGAACCCGACGTCGAGCGACGGCGTGTCGGCCGGTGCATCGTACGACGCGGCGACGCAGACGCGGGCCGGCGGCACGCAATCCGTGGCGATCGGTGCGGGCGCGCAGACGAACGACAACAACCAGGTGGCCATCGGCTCGGGCAGCGTCGGCGCGAACAACGGCGGCACGCCGGTGTTCGGCGGTACGGCCGCACCGGTCGGCGGCGCGGTGTCGTTCGGCGCGGTCGGCAACGAGCGCCAGCTCAAGAACGTCGCGGCAGGCGCGGCCGATACGGACGCCGTCAACGTCCAGCAGCTGAAGAACGTGAACGGCACGCTCAGCACGAGCATCGCCAACGTCGACGCGCGCGTGACGTCGGTCGGCAACTCGCTGTCGACCACGATCTCGAACGTCGACCAGCGCGTGACCAACGTGGGCAACAGCCTCAGCACCAGCATCGTGACGGCGACGAAGAACGTCGTGAAGTACACCGACGATTCGCATGCGGCAATCACGCTTGACGGCAGCAACGGCACCACGATCGGCGGCGTCGCGGCCGGCGTCGCGAATACCGATGCGGTGAACGTCGGTCAGCTGAAGGGCAGCATTGCACCGTTGCAGACGTCCATCTCGACGGCAGCGTCGAACATCACGAACCTGCAGACCAGCGTCACCGGCATCAACACGTCGCTGAGCACCGCGACCACCAATATCAGCAACCTGCAGGCAGCCGACACACGCAACGTGAAGTACGATGGCCAGAGCGGGTTCGACTCGGTGACGTTCGCCGGCACGAACGGCACGACGCTGCACAATGTCGCGGCCGGTGTCGCGAATACCGATGCGGTGAACGTCGGCCAGCTGAACGGCGGCCTGTCGTCGCTCAGCACGAGCGTGACGAACAACATCAGCACGACGCTCGGCAACCTGAGCACGTCGATCACCAACCAGATCGGCGACGCGACGAAGAACGCGGTGCAGTATGACGACGACGCACACAGCGGTGTGACGCTCGGCGGCAAGGGTGCGCCGTCGCCGATCGGCCTGCACAACGTGGCGGACGGCATTGCCGCGAGCGACGCGGTGAACGTCGGCCAGCTCGGCAAGGCAACCGACACGCTGAACCAGTCGATTACGAATGTCGGCAACCAGGTGACGACGAACACGGGCAACATCGCGGCGCTCCAGCAGGACGCGCTTCTGTGGAACACGAACCTCGGTGCGTACGATGCGAGCCACGGCGGCAACGGCCCGCAACGCATCGGCAACGTCGCGGCCGGCGTCGCCAACACCGACGCGGTGAACGTCGGTCAGCTGAACGGCAGCATCGCGCCGCTGCAATCGTCGATCTCGACGGCGGCGTCGAACATCACGAACCTGCAGACCAGCGTCACCGGCATCAACACGTCGCTGAGCACCGCGACCACCAACATCAGCAACCTGCAGGCAGCCGACACACGCAACGTGAAGTACGACGGCCAGAGCGGGTTCGACTCGGTGACGTTCGCCGGCACGAACGGCACGACGCTGCACAATGTCGCGGCCGGTGTCGCGAATACCGATGCGGTGAACGTCGGCCAACTGAACGGCGGCCTGTCGTCGCTCAGCACGAGCGTGACGAACAACATCAGCACGACGCTGGGCAACCTGAGCACGTCGATCAACAACCAGATCGGCAACGCGACGAAAAACGCCGTGCAGTACGACGACGACGCGCACAGCGGTGTGACGCTCGGCGGCAAGGGCGCACCGTCGCCGGTCGGCCTGCACAACGTGGCGGACGGCATTGCCGCGAGCGACGCGGTGAACGTCGGCCAGCTCGGCAAGGCAACCGACACGCTGAACCAGTCGATTACGACCGTCAGCAACAACGTGACGACGCTCGGCAACCAGGTGACGACGAACACGGGCAACATCGCGGCGCTCCAGCAAGATGCGCTCCAGTGGAACGCGAACCTCGGCACCTACGATGCGAGCCACGGCGGCAACGGCCCGCAACGTATCGGCAACGTCGCGACCGGCAAGAACGGAACGGACGCGGTCAACGTCGACCAGTTGAACGCGGCGATCCAGGACGGCACGAGCCAGCTCGATGCGCTCGCCGTGAAGTACGACGACGCGAGCAAGAAGCAGGTTTCGCTCGGCGCGGGCAACGGCGGGAGCCCGGTGCACCTGACCAACGTCGCGGAAGGCAACGTCGCGGCCGGCAGCACCGACGCGGTGAACGGTGCGCAACTGCGCCGTGCGATCGACGGTACGGCAGCCGCGCTGGGCGGCGGCGCGACGGCGAATCCGGACGGCTCGATCAGCGCGCCGGCCTATAAAGTCGGTGGCGGCTCGTTCAACAATGTCGGCGACGCGCTCACGAATCTCGACGGCCGCGTCATCGGCAACACGACGACGCTCGAGAATCACGAAACGCGCATCGGCAATGCGGAAACGAACATTGCCGGCAACACGGCCGCGATCGCCGGGCTGCAGCAGGACGCGCTGCAGTTCGACCCGACGCTCGGCGCCTACAACGCGGCACGCGGCGGGGCACCGACGAAGCTGACGAACGTGGCCGACGGCAACGTCGCCGCGGGCAGCACGGACGCCGTGAACGGCGGCCAGTTGTCTGGCGTGAAAACGTCGCTCGAACAGCAGATCACGCAGGTGTCCAACCAGGCGGGCGAGGCCGTGAAGAACGTCGTCAAGTACGACGTCGACGCGAACGGCAACCGGATGAATTCGGTATCGCTCGTCGGCGGTGACACGAATGCGGCCGTCGTGCTGAAGAACGTCGCCGCGGGCACCGCCGATACGGACGCGGTGAACGTACAGCAGCTGAAGGGTGTGCAGTCGAGCCTCAACCAGCTGGGTGCGCTCGCGGTGCAGTACGACGATGCCTCGAAGAGTTCGATCACCCTCGGCGGCGCCGGTGGCACGCGCATCACCAACGTGCAGGCCGGCACGCTCAGCGCAACCAGCACGGATGCGGTGAACGGCTCGCAGCTCTACGCGACCAACCAGCAGGTCGCGAAGAACACGACCGACATCACGAACCTGCAGGGGAACGTGACCAACATCGCGAACGGCAAGGCCGGCCTCGTGCAGCAGCAGGATCCGAACGGCGCGATCACGGTCGGGAAGGACAGCGGCGGCACCAGCGTGAACTTCTCCGGCACGGCGGGCGACCGCGTGCTGACCGGTGTCGCGGCGGGCGTGAACAACAACGACGCGGTCAACATGGGCCAGTTCAACAACGCGTTGAAGAACGCGGCGGCCAACGACCAGATCCGCGCGGCGGCGACCGATGCGAACACGACGTGGATCGCGCGTGCCGATGCGGGCTCGATCGGGACGACGGCAACCGCAACCGGCAAGAACGCGGTGGCGGTCGGCCAGGGCTCCGTCGCCGATCGCGACAATTCGTTCTCGGTCGGTGCGAAGGGCAGCGAGCGCCAGGTCACGAACGTCGCGGCCGGCACGGCGCCGACCGACGCGGTGAACGTGCAGCAGCTGAACGACAACCTGTCGACCGCAACGACGCAGGCGAAGGGCTACACCGACCAGCGCATCGGCCAGGTGTACAACTCGTTCAACGACCTGAAGAAGGACATGTACGGCGGCGTGGCATCGGCAATGGCCGTGGCCGGCCTGCCGCAACCGACGGGCGCGGGTCGCTCGATGGTATCGGCGGCGACGTCGAACTATCACGGCCAGCAGGGTTTCGCCGCCGGGTACTCGTACGTGACGGAAAGCAACCGCTGGGTCGTCAAGGCGTCGGTAACGGGCAACACGCGTTCGGACTTCGGCGCGGTGGTGGGCGCGGGTTACCAGTTCTGATGTCGTAATCGCAGTATCGATTGAACGGCGGTGTCGGGCAGTGGTTGTCATGCCCGGCACCGGCTGGCAATCCGTGGCCCGGGGTGTGTCTGTCGACCCCGGGCCATTGTCGTTTGATGCGTCCGCCGCGAAGATCGATACGGCTACGCAGGGCCTGTCCGGCAGTCGATGCCGCAGGTCGTATGTTCGAGTCTCGCACGGCAAACACCGGCGTAATGGATTTGGCAGGGCGCCGGCATCGCTGCGGGCAACCGGCCATGCCGGACCGGCAAGCGCGACTTGTGCCCCGGTGGAATGTGTCATCCGCATGAAAGAAAGCGCTTGATCCGCGCCAGGCGCCGGCGAATTTCACGCGTTGCGGCCTAATGCCGTCGACATTTCTCCGCGAGAAACAACGTGTGTCCATGCCGTCGATGGATGATTTATTTGCCGATTGTGTAGATAATCGGCGCTGGTGCAATGCAACGCTGCATTGAGCGTGTCCGAGCACGTCTTCCAAGCCCGTATTGGCGCCCACAACGACAAATGAAAACGATGAAACCTGAGAACAGGATGCTTTCCGCGCAGCGCCTCGCGTTGCCGCGTCAAATCCGGCTGCCTGCCTTCCCGGCGAGCGCCGCCATGCCATCGGCTTTTCCGGCCGGTTACGGCAGTTGCTACCGCTGAGCGCCCGGACAATCCGCACCATTTGGTCAACACGAGAACCCGCGCTCGAATCGATCGGCCGGGCAATCGGTATCGACCGGCGATATCCGTCGGTGCACTCGGTGAGCATGCATCGGGTCACATGGCGACGCATCACGGAACTGCACACAGGGGTAAACGCACATGATCGGGAAGTTTGCGTGGCTGTCCGTCGTTTTGCTTCTGGTCGCGGCATGCGGGGATCGATCCGGGCACGCCGATCCTGCATCGAATGCGCAGCCGGCGGCCGCTTCGGCGACGCAGGCCGTTGCCGCGCAGCGCGAGGGTAGCGAGACACGCCCGGCACCCGTGCCGCCCAGGCCCGGCCAGGTGCTCGAGGGCATTTACCAGAAGGACGCGCATGGCGAGGACACGATGGAGATCGCCAATGGAAGCCAGGCCACGTACTGGTACGGCCACGCGTTCGACCTGAACGGTGGCCACTACTTCACCGGCTTTGCCTACGACACGCCGAACAAGTACGCCGAACAGGAGAAAACCGCCGCGCCGGCGCCAGAGGCCCGGGTGACCCTTACCGAAGCCACCTTCGAATGGACCACGGACGGCGGGGTGGCCGGCTGGAACATGGTCGAGTCGGAACGCTCGATCGGCGAGTTTGGCGGCTATGAGAAGGCCGACACGATCGACGACAAGGAACCCGCCGTGAGCACGACCACGCCGGACGGGCGGATCGTGCTGGCGGTCCCGACCTGGTACCTGGCTTCCGGCACCCGGATCAAGTCGTTCGGCATGTTCGTCTACCAGCGCACCAATGCGTCAAGCAATCCTGACGATACCGACTGGACCTATGCCGGCAACGTGTTTCGCGGCAACGACAACGGCGCGGCATGCGATGCCGCCGGTACCGGCAACCGCATACCGTGCGTGGCCGGCGCGTCGACGCTGACTTTCCTGCCGGCCGAGGGCCGCGATTGGCCGCGTCTTCGCGTGGCGATGAAGGGGACGGGCATCGACAACGCCGGTCAGAAAAAGACCTACGGCGCCGCGGATGTCGTCGAATACCGGTTCAATCCGAAGACGAAGGTTTACGAAGCGGCGAAGACGTAGGGCGGCATGCGCATGTCGCTTTCAACGAGGGTTCCACCTGTCCGGAAGGAGGATCGAATGACGATGCCTGTCTTGAGAAACCGCATGTCGATGGTGCTGGCGTGCGCGGCGATACCGTTCATCGCCGGTTGCGCCAATGTGTGCTCCGTGCTGGATTCCAGCCCGGTATGCGCGACCATGTATCCCAGTCCGATTCAGAAGGCGGCCAAAGCCATGGTCGGGCAGCCGATATCCGTGGCGTTCAAGGCGTTCGGCCGGCCGCTCGTCAATCAGCCGCCGCAATCGCAATCGCCGGAGTCGGTGAGCTACACCGGGAATTACTTCTGGGACAGCTCACGGGTTCATGTGAGCCCGAACCAGACGTTCATCCAGACCGGCAGCCGGTACGTCGGCAGCCATGTGGCCGGGGTGAATCCGGCAGGAAACGGGGTGGCGGAGACCCCGATCTACCAGGACGACTATCAAGCCACGGGCTATTACGGCCACGAAACCGTGCTCGACTCCGTCTGCATGATCACCATCAAGACGAATCATGCCGACATCATCACGAAAGTGGAGGTGGGTGGGTGCCGGAAGTGATGCCGTCCACGCACATGCCGGCCGAATGCGAGTAGCGCGATCCGTGGCGCTCACGGCCGCGCTCCAACCCGCCGTATCACGCGGGTTCGCGCGCGGTCGAACCGTGCGTCCAATGCGAGTTGTCGAATGTGAGCACCGGCTCGTATTCTGAATGCGTCAGGCGGAACGGCATGGGGCCTCCGTCGATCAACGCATGACAGGGACTCGCAATGACTGCCATTACGCAAACCATGAAGCTCAATCACCTGAGCTTCCCCTCGGCCGACACACTCGCGACCGCCCGATTCTTCGAGCGGCACCTCGGCTTCACGATCGCGGGAAGCTGGGAAAAATCCTGGATCCTCAAGCGCCCGGGCTTCGACGTGGTGATCGACCATGTCAGCGACGAAGTGACCGCATGGCCGACGAATTTCCACGTCGGGTTCGAACTGCCGAGCCTCGATGCCGTTCGCGCGTTATTTGAACGCTTCGGGGAAGAGGGCGTCGAGATGGTGACGGACGTCTTCAACAACGGGCGCGGTTCGCGTTTCTTCTGCCGCGCGCCGGGCGGCGTGATGTTCGAGCTGAACACGCGCGCGGATGCCGCGCCGGAATATCAAGGCACGTTCGACGACTGACGCAGGCAAGCGTCCTGCCGCGCTCGAGTGCTGGCGCGGGCCGGCATTTCAATGACCGCGCGAGTGTGCGAAGGCCGGGTGGGCTCCATCCCGTGCAGATCGCTGCAGCGCGCGACATGACCACGCCGCACCACCCGCGATGCCGTCGCACCGGACTTCAAAAGCAAGAAACGGAGTGTCTGCCTGCGTACGGTCACCTACATTGCCGTGACTAACCTAACTCACGGGATGTGAAGAAGATGACCGTACTCGAAGGGAAAGTCGCCATTGTCACCGGTGCCTCTGCCGGAATCGGCCGTGCGATCGCGTTGATGTTCGCGGCGCACGGCGCGTCAATCGTATTGGGCGCGCGAAACGAAGCCACGCTGAACCAGGTGGCCGACGAGATCCGTCGTCAGGGCGGGCGGGCGTACGCGTGCGCCGGCGACGTCGGTCACGTCGACACGCATCGAAGGCTCGTCGCGGCGGCCCTGCGCGAGTTCGGCGGTCTCGACATCGCGATCAACAACGCGGGAACGGTCGGGCCGCTCAAGCCGCTCGCCGACATCTCGCTCGACGAGTGGCAGCAAACGCTGTCCACCAATCTGACGGCGGCATTCCTGGGCGCAAGCAACCAGATTCCCGCGATGCTCGAACGCGGCGGCGGTTCGATCGTCTTCACGTCCAGCTTCGTCGGAACCAGCGTCGGGCTTCCCGGCATGTCCGCGTATGGCGCGTCCAAGGCCGGCTTGATGGGATTGGTGAAGGGCATCACCGCGGACTACGCGGCACGGGGGATTCGGGCCAACGCGCTGTTGCCGGGCGGGGTGGATACCGCGATGGGCGGAGACCGTGAGCAGAAGGAATGGGCGGCCGGGCTCCACGCGATGAAGCGTATTGCCCACCCCGACGAGATCGCATCCGCGGCGCTGTTCCTGGCGAGCCCGATGGCCAGTTTCGTGACCGGCTCGGCCCTGTTCGCCGACGGCGGCAATGCGGCCGTGAAGTGATGTCCCGCCGGCGCTCAAGTGCCCAAGTGCCCAAGTGCCCAAGTGCCCAAGTGCCCAAGTGCACGAGTGCACGAGTGCACGAGCGCGCGCGCCGCGCTCAAGCGCCGGCGCGAGCCAGCATCTCGATGACCGCGCGGGTGCGCGAAGGCCGGGTGATTTCCGTCCAGTGCAGATGCGCGTATTTCGGGTCGTCACGCAGGCCGGTGAACTTGACCCGATTCCTGGCGAACGTGGTGTATGACCACAGCAGCACCGACTCCCGGGAGAATGCCATCCGCAGCGACTCACGGTTTCCGTGAGAAAGCTCGGTGCGCATGAGCCCGCGGCTCAACGTGCGCCAGAGCACCCGGGAGAATACCGTCCGCCGCCCGAAGTTGAGCCAGATCACGTGCGTGGCTCTCGACCAGAGCACGTCGCGCACGGCGCTGTAGTTCCCGTCGGCGACCCAGCGGTCGCCGGCCGTCGCGGCCAGCACGTCGCGCTCGAACTGTTCCGGCGGCACGGCTGTCCAGTCGGGGCCCCAGTAGAGTCGATCCAGTTCGACGTAAGGGCAGCCTGCTGCTGCCGCCAGTGCGCTGGAAAACGTGGATTTCCCCGCTCCACTGGTTCCAACGACGACGAAGCGCATGGGTTTGACCGCGGTTGAATGTTGAAGCCGCGTATTGTGCCTCATGCACGAAGCGGCCGCTCGACTGCCGCGATTCGACATCGAACATCGGCCATGCCCCGGCTTGCTCCGCCAGACTCTTTGCATTGGCGGGGCGAGCCGCGCCGGGTATCCTCGCCGCTCCGCAACGGGCATTTGAATTTGGCAGTAACGTCGACCCTTCGCTGCCCGCGCCTTTGTACAATCACCCGCTACAGTCTTGCCGCACACTGCCGCGGCAAACCCCGACAAGATCAAGTGAGAGAAACGATGGCGACCGAACCCGGATTGCAGGAGAGCATGCATGCGGATAGCGCCCGAGACGGGAGCCCGTCATGTGGGCACGGACGGGTAACGACCGGGCGCGCGTCGCGAACCGATCGGGGGCTGGCATGAGCGACAAACCCGTTCTTGCCGCCGGCGCGCCGTGTGAACCTGCCGCGTCGGCTGTTTCCCTGATGGCGCTGGCATGCCTGGTCGTATTCATGGCGCAAATGGCGACGACGGTGTACCTGCCGTCGCTGCCGGTCGTCATGCGCGAATTGAAGATGACGCAAGGCGGCGCCGAGTTCTCCATCTCCGCCTATGTGATCGGCGCGGCTTTGCCGGTGCCGTTCTGGGGCGCTGCCGCGGAACGCTGGGGCAGGCGTGGCCCGCTGCTGATTTCGCTGCTGCTGTTCGCTGCCAGCAGCCTGCTGCTCGCCAGCTGCACGGTCGCACCGGCGCTGCTCGTATTGCGCGCCATCCAGGGCATCGGCGGGGGCGGCGCGGCGATCATCGCCAGAATCATCGTCCGCGACAACTGGCGCGGTGACGAACTGGCGCGACGCCTTTCCGTGTTGTCGATCGCCTTCATCACGGCCCTGGGCGGCGGCCAGTTCGTCGGCGGGCTGATCGGCCGATACAGTCATTGGCAAACGGGTTTCGTGCTGATGGCCGTCATCGCCGCGCTGGCGATCGGCCTGTCGTACGCGTTGCCGTTGAAGGCGGGAAGCCGTACGGCCAACACGTCGGGCATGGCCGGCATTTACTGGATCCTGCTGCGGCGCCCGGGCTTCCTGTGGCCGGCGTGCGCGGGCGGGTTGGGGTTCGCGACCACCGTCACCTTGCAGGAAGTGAGTCCGTTCGTGTTCCAGGAGCATTTCAAGTTGGCCGTGACGAGCTTCGGCAGTATCGGCCTGCTGCTCGGCATCGCCTATTTCAGCGGGGCGATGCTGGTCAATCGCCTCGTGAGACGGCTCGGCGGGGTCCGGCTGATGCAGGCCGGCGCCGCGTTGCTTGCGCTGGCAACCACGTTGATGCTGGCGTCGTGGCTGGGCGGCCTGCTGACCCATTTCACCGGCCTGTGGATCTTCATCGCGCTGTATTGCCTCGCGATTTTCGGCCAGGCGGTGCTGTTTCCGAACAGCATGGCGACCGCCGTCAGCGATGCGCACGAACATGGCGCGCACGCGATGGCCTTGTGCGGCTTCCTGCAGCAAGGACTGGCGGGCATCGCCGCAACAGCGGCGGTGCTGCAGCACCATGGCGGTACGTGGACGCTCGCCGTGTTCGTGCTGGGGACGCTGACATGGCTGGTGGTGCAGGTGAAGGTGAAGGTGAAGGGCAGATAGGCGGCCGACGCCAACGGAGGGTTCATCGGCCGCGTGCGTCTCCCAGGAAAACAGCGGCGTGCCACGGCACGCCCGTTTCACAATGCGCGGCATTCCGATGCAGGAGAAAGCGTGACGCGCCCATGCTGTCGGCTGCGCCACGCCGCTCGAACGAAAGATTCGTAGAAAACAGTTTCCCGTACGCCGTTCTTCAGGCTTTCACTACGAATTAAAAGGCATCGTCATCAAAGGCGAGAATGGGAGAGGCATTAAAAATCGCATCGGCGCGCCCGGGATGGCAACAATCAAAATAAATATTTAATAAAGCAAATAGTGCCGGCCGCCATACCCGGGCCTTCACGTCGCCCGTCCGTCCCGCTTGATCCACGCCACGCACTGCCTTGCCCGAGTAGCACCCGGCTCGCCGGGCACGTCCCGCCGATGCAACGGTGTCGATATCGCCAGCGCGGCCGACGAGATCATTTCAAATTTCTCACCAAATCATGACTCGATTAACTTCGATGACAGAAAACATTAATCTGTCAGAAAATATCTTGTAATTATAAAAATGACCTTCTAGCATCCCTCTGCAGTTCGTGACATGTCTTGGATCAACGTCTGTACTCGATGCATTCCTCGAACATCACCCATTCATAACACGGGGGATTACATGAAGAAACTGTCTCGCCTGCTGTCTATCACCGCGATTACCGTCGCGAGTCTCAGTGCTTTTGCCCAGGCCGGCGACCCGTCGGCCACGGTCGACAAGGCACTGCAACTGATCCAGCAGAACCCGTCCGCCTTCAGTCTCGCCGCTGGCGGCACAGCACGCACGTTGAAGTTCGCAGGGCCGCAGGCGAGTGCGCCGACGGACAGCGATCAATTCGAGGTACGCGACGTGATCGTCGATCCCGACGGCACCGAGCACGTGCGTTTCGACCGCTTCTACGCGGGCCTGCCCGTGATCGGCGGTGACGTTGTCGTCCATTCGAGCAAGGGGCAGTTGAAGCAGGCGAGCGTGACCCAGCTCGCGCCGATCAGTCTCGCCGGCACGATCGGCAAGGTCGGAAACCGCGCCGTGGTACGCAACGCACCCGACATCGGCAACGCCAGGGTCAAGCGCATCGCGGCCGCACGTTTCAACTCGGACGTGCGCCGCGTCGATGACGCGGAACTCGTCGTGTTCGCACGTGACGTCACGCCGACGCTGGCTTACGCGGTGCGCGTCTACGGCAAGTCGACCGACGCGCACGGCGATGCGGTGCTGTACTACGTCGATGCGCGTACGGGTGCCGTGCTCGACGCACAGGACCTGATCAAGACCGCCGCCGCAACCGGCACCGGACGCTCGTTGTACTACGGCAACCTGACGCTCACCACCGACCAGACGGGCACGAACGCGTACCGGATGCTCGATCCGAACCGTGGCAGCGGCTCCGTGTACGACGGCCGCGGACTGATCGCGGAGGACGTCGAGCAAGCGACCGACCTGCAGATCTTCACGAGCAGCACGAACACGTGGGGCAACAATACGACCACCGATCGGCAGACCGTCGCCGCCGACATCGATTACGGTCTGGCGTTAACTTGGGACTACTACAAGACGACGCACAACCGCAACGGCATCTTCAACGACGGGCGCGGCGTGAAGAGCTTCGCGCACGTGGTGTTCGACACCGGCAGCGGCACGACCGGCGCGAACGCGGCATGGATGCCGTCGCACATCATGGTGTACGGCGACGGCCAGCCGGGCACGAGCCTGCCGAAGCCCGTCGTGTCGGTCGACGTGGCCGGTCACGAGATGAGCCACGGCGTGACCGAAGCCACGGCCAACCTGAACTATTCGGGCGATGCGGGCGGGCTGAACGAGTCGACGTCCGACATTTTCGGCACGCTCGTCAAGTACTACGCGAACAACCCGAACGATCCCGGCAACTACGTGATCGGTGCGCGCGTGGTGAGCGGCGGCCTGCGCAAGATGTACAAGCAGGATCTCGATGGCCGGTCGTTCAGCTGCTACCCGTCCGGCGGGTTCTCGTGGTCGAATCCGCGCCATGATCCGCATTTCACGTCGGGTGTCGGCAACCGTCTGTTCTACCTGCTGGCCGAAGGCCCGACGGTGCCGTCGACCGATACCGGTCTGTCGAAGTCGCAACTGGTCTGCAACGGCGACACGACCTTCAGCGGGCTGGGCCGCGAGAAGGCCGGCAAGATCTGGTACCGGACGCTGACCGTGTATCTGAATGCCAACTCCAGCTACCCGAATGCGCGACGTGCATCGATCCAGGCGGCGAACGACCTGTACGGCACGAACTCGGCTGAAAGCGCGACGGTCGCTCGCGCGTGGAGTGCGGTCGGGGTGAATTGACGGCGCCTGAGCGAGTGCGTTGAGCGCCCGAAGATCGCGTGGCGGTATGTCGAGTCGGAGGAAGGGGGGCCGATCGAGGCCACGCGACACGCGGGCAATTGATGCACGGATGGAGCGCAACCGCCTGCGATTGCAGGCGGTTGCGCTTTGGCCCCCGGCTTTCATCGCGTCCACCACGTATCCCGTGCAACGGCGTCGCGCGCCGGCAGGATCGCGCCGGCAGCCATCCACGTGCCGAGGTTTGTCGTCACTCGGCGTGGACGGCCGGAAGCGAAGCGGAAGGAGAGGGGCGCGCGTACCGCGACGACGAAACCATCCTCCTCCAGCGTCGCGCTGCGTTCCCCTGCAATGCGCGATGAACTTTGGAAAAACCTGACGGCGACCCGCAGCGCAATCCAGCCACCTCATCAATCGTCTGCACCACCCGGTCGATCGACCCGTCATCGGCCGACCCTCCGCTACCGCACCCCGCCTCGTTCCGGCACTTTTTCCAGAAAAAATATCTGCCGTGCAATCGTTTGCGCATGGCCGCGCGGCGTTCAGTTTATTCATCGCATGCCGATATCTTGAAGGCGCTCCTGATCGAAGCGGCATCGCTCCCGCCGCTTTGATCCGGAACGGCATCAGCCCATGCGACGGATAGGGGAAGGAAGGTTTTGCTGACAGTTTTAGGGTGCATCGTTCAACGGCACAATCACTGGCTGGTATTGCTTGCCGCACTGTTGTGCGGGGCCGGCTCGTGGGTCACCGCGCGCCTGTTCCAGCGCACGGTGAACACCACCGGCACGCAGCGGCTCGGCTGGCACGTGCTGACGGCCATTTCGGCCGGCGTCGCGATCTGGTGCACGCACTTCATCGCGATGCTCGGCTTCGACGCTGGCGCGCCCGTGCATTTCAACCTGCCGCTCACGCTCGTGTCGCTGGTCATCGCGGTCGGCGGCAGCACGATCGGCTTCGCGCTGACCACCTGCCGCATCGTCAAGGTCGCGCCCGCGCTCGGTGGCGCGATCGTCGGTCTGGCGATCGTGCTGATGCACTACACCGGCATGCTCGCGTGGCGGGTCGAGGGGATCGTGTCGTGGGACGTCGGCTACCTGATCGCGTCGGTGCTGCTGGCGATGACCCTCGCGGCGCTCGCGCTGCACCTCGCGCTGCGGCCGTCGCCGCACGCGGTCAACCAGATGGCCGGCGTGCTGTCGCTCGCGATCCTCGCATTGCATTTCACCGGGATGTCCGCGCTGCGCATCACGCCGCTGACACTCGACGGCACATGGACCGACGTGAGCGAACTGCGCCCGCTGGCGCTGGCGGTTGCGGGCACGTCGCTCGTGATCGTCTGCACGGGGCTCGTGAGCTACGTGATCGACAGCAACGTGCGGGCCGAATCGCTCGAGCACCTGCGCCGGCTGGCGCTGAGCGACATGCTGACCGGCCTGCCGAACCGGGCCAGCTTCAACGAGCGGCTGGACCTCGAGATCGCGCTTGCGCAAGGGCAGGGCACGAAGCTCGCGCTGATCGGCATCGACCTGAACCGCTTCAAGGAAATCAACGACCTGCGCGGTCACCACGCCGGTGACGAGGTGCTGCGCATCCTTGCACGCCGCATGACGAACCTGCTGCGTGAGGGCGAATTCGTCGCCCGCATCGGCGGTGACGAATTCGCGGCACTTTGCCGGATGAATGACGACACCCGCGTGATGAATCTGCTCGAGCGGCTCGAACCGGCGCTCTACAAGCCGGTCAGGCTGGACGACTACGAGGTCGTGCCGGGCGCGAGCTTCGGTGTCGCCATCTACCCGGACGACGCGACCACCAAGGCCATCCTCATCAACAACGCGGACCTCGCGATGTACCGCGCCAAGGGCAGCATCGCGCAAACGATCTGCTTCTACGAGCCGGCGATGGACCTGATCGTCCGCGCGCGCCGCAGCCTCGCGGCCGACCTGCGCCGCGCGGTGGCCGACAACCAGCTGAGCGTCCATTACCAGGTGCAGACTTCGCTCGCGACCGGCGAGATTCGCGGCTACGAGGCGCTGCTGCGCTGGCAGCATGCAACGCTCGGCACGATTCCGCCCGCCGAGTTCATTCCGCTCGCCGAGGAAAACGGCGTGATCCTGGACATCGGCGCATGGGTGCTGCGCGAGGCATGTGCGCGGGCGGCCACGTGGGAGCCGCCCTATGCCGTCGCGGTGAACGTATCGGCCGTGCAGTTCATGCACGCGGACCTGACCGCGCTCGTGGCGGACGTGCTCGAGGCAACCCGCCTGCCGGCGTCGCGCCTGCAGCTGGAACTGACCGAATCGACGATCTTCGCCGGCCGCGAGCGCGCGCTGGAGACGCTGCGGCAGATCAAGGCGCTGGGCGTGAGCATCGCGCTCGACGATTTCGGTACCGGCTATTCGTCGCTCGACACGCTGCGCTCGTTTCCGTTCGACCGCATCAAGCTCGACCAGTCGTTCGTCGCGGACGCGGAAGCGAAACCGCAGGATCGCGCGATCATCCGCGCCGTGCTCGCGCTCGGCAAGAGCCTGGGCATTCCGATCCTGGCCGAAGGCATCGAGACGCGCGAGCAGCTTGCGCTGCTGGCCGACGAAGGCTGCGACGAAGCGCAGGGCTTCCTGCTCGGCCGGCCCGCACCCCTCAACGAGATTGTCGGCAGCGGACAGATCGCGCTGACCGGCAGCAACCGCGCCAGCGCGCTGGCTCCCGCGTCCGGATCGGCCGTCAAGGTCGAGATGGAACCGGGCCCGCGCGGGTAACCGATGACGCCGGACACGGCAACCCGAACCCGGGTTGCAGCAGGCAGGCTCACATGAAAATCCCCTACGCACGGATGGCAAGACTGGCGAGCATCGCGGCACCGGCCCGGAACCCGGACCTGCTCGCGGCGCAGTACCGGGTATTCGCCGGCCAGATCCCGGTGTCGTACCTGATCCTCATCTCGAGCACCTGGAGCCTCGCCATCACGCACCTGGGCAGCACGCCGTGGTGGCTGTCGGTCGCGATGCCGGCCGCCATGACGCTCGCGGCGCTCGCGCGGCTGCTGCACTGGCATCGCACCCGGCTGCTGGAGCGGACGCCGGACACCGTGCTGCGCGCGCTCACGATGACGAACTGGCTGGTGATCCCGGTCGCGATGACGTTCACCACCTGGGCGCTGCTGCTGTTCCCGTACGGCGACGCATGGCAAAAGGCCCAGGTCGCGTTCTACCTGGCGATCACGGTGATCGGCTGCATCTTCAGCCTGATGTACCTGCGCACGGCCGCGCTGATCGTGGCCGTGATCGTCAACGTCGCGTTCATCGCGTTCTTCCTCTCGACGGGCCAGCCGACGCTCGTCGCCACCGCGGTCAACATGGCCTTCGTGTCGGCGGCGCTGATCGCCGTCATCTCGGTCAACTACCGGGGCTTCCTGCGCACCGTCGATGCGCAGGCCGAATCGCGGCTGCGCGAGCAGGCGCAGACGCGGCTGATGCGGATGATCGACGACATGCCGGTGGCCGTGATGACGGCCGACCCGGAGACGTTCCGCATCAACTACCTGAACGCGACGTCGCGCAATCTGCTGCGCACGATCGAGCACCTGCTGCCGATCCGCGCGGACGATGCGCTCGGCGCACCGATCGACTTCTTCCACCCGCACCCGCAGCACCAGCGCCGCCTGCTTGCCGATCCGGCAAACCTGCCGCATCGCGCGCGCATCCGGCTCGGGCCGGAAGTGCTCGACATCCAGGTCTCGGCGGTGCGCGATGCCGAGGGGCGCTACATCGGCCCGATGCTGTCGTGGTCGATCGTCACGCAGCAGGCCGAGGCGGAGGCGCGCATCCACCAGCTCGCGCATCACGACTCGCTCACCGGCCTGCCGAACCGCGCGACCTTCCTGGCCGAATTCGACGCGAGCCTGCGCCGCTCGGACAAGGTGCTCGGGCTGCTCTTCATCGACCTCGACAGCTTCAACCAGATCAACGACGCGTGCGGGCATTCGGCGGGCGACGAGGTGCTGCGCCAGGTCGCGGAACGCCTTCGCGGGCAGTGCCCCGAGCCGGGGATGATGCTCGGGCGCATCGGCGGCGACGAGTTCGCGGTGCTGCTGCGCGATACCGACGCGGATGGTGCGATGGGCGCGGCCGCGCGGCTCGTCGACACGCTTGTCGCCCCCTATGCGCCGTCGCCCGACCGGCAGTTCCGCATCGGGGCGTCGATCGGCTGCGTGCTGGCGCCGCATCACGGCAACGACGCCGGTGTGCTGCTGTCGCGCGCGGACATGGCGCTCTATGCGGCCAAGAAAGCCGGGAAGGGCACGTACCGGATGTTCTCGCCGGACATGGAAACGAGCGCGCAGGAGCGGGTCGCGCTCGAATCGAAGCTGCGCGTCGCGCTGGACGAGAACCAGGGGCTGTACGTGTTCTACCAGCCGATCGTCGACGTCGGGACCCGCCAGATCACGACGCGCGAGGCGCTGCTGCGCTGGCATCACCCGCGCTCCGGCTGGATTTCGCCGGGGCGCTTCATTCCGGTGGCCGAGCGCGGCGGCCTGATCGACCGGCTCGGCCGCTTCGTGCTCGACCGCGCATGCCGGGAGGCGGCGCGCTGGCCGGACGGTGCGCGCGTCGCCGTCAACGTGTCGGCGGCGCAGCTCGGCCACGGCACGGTCGTGCCGGCCTTCGCGGCGGCGCTGGCCGGCGCGGGCCTCGCACCCGACCGGCTGGAAATCGAGGTGACGGAAACCGCGCTGCTGCATGACGAGGGCAAGGCCGTCGCGGACCTGCGCGCGCTGCGCTCGATGGGCGTGCGCGTCGCGCTCGACGACTTCGGCACGGGCTTCTCGTCGCTCGCACATCTGCGCGCGTTCCCGTTCGACAAGATCAAGATCGACGGCAGCTTCGTGCGCGATGCGGTCACGCGCCCGGACTGCGCGGCCGTCGTGCGCGCGGTGGCCGATCTCGGCAAGCGTCTCGGCGTGACGACCGTCGCGGAAGGCGTCGAGACGGAGGCGCAACTGGCGTGCATCACGGATGCCGGCTGCCGCGAGGTGCAGGGCTTCCTGATCGGCAAGCCCGCGCCGGGCGAGCACGATGCGCCGGCCATCCGCTGGATCGAGCGGGCCGCACTGGCTGCGCAGGCTACGAGCAGGCGGGCGTGAGCGACAATGCAGCGACGGGTTCGGTCGCCGAGGATCCGACATCCGTTGTCGCGCACGGGAACCGATGTATTGCCTTGCGTTGTCCTGATGCGGTCACTGCGTGAGCCGGATGAACGCGATGCTGATTCGGATGCAGGGGCGTCGGGTCAAGCGGGTGCGCATCGAAAAGTCAAAAGGACTTGCTGCTAGTCGTAGCGCTTGATAAAGCGATCAAAGACGGCGGGCGGGTTCAGGATTTGGGCGGATTGGTTTTCCAGTGCCTCGGCCCCGTTGTCATCACTGATCGTGACGAACAGCGTGATCTTCTCGCGCTCCGCACCGGTTCCGAACAACCCTTCTCGATCGAGCTGCCTGAGTGCCTCGATCATGTCGCGTTGGAGTTCCTTGAAAAACGCGTCGAACTTCGCTTCGGGCAGGTTCGGACCGAGTACCGTATCGGCCAACCGTTTGCAGAGCGGATTGAACGAATCCGCCTCGGCGGATTCATATGCCCATTCGCCGGTTGCCCAGGTGAACTCCGGCGCCTTCTCGTCGTCGCCGACCGCCATTTGTTCGCGGACCCGCTTCAACCCTTCGTCGGAATTGGCGGCCGGCACGACGGTCATGGCGCCACTGTCGGTGTAGAGGGCGAACGCGTAAAAATGATCCTGGGGGTGTGCCGCAAGAAGGGCTCGATACGTCACTCTCGCCGCGTCGGCAATCTCGGTCGCGAAATTAGGATGCACGCTCAAATTGACCTCGCCATATCGTGATCGGGTTTAGCTGGGGAAACGCATCAAGGCGGTGCGAAGCCGTTTCATCAGCGCGGGGGAGCGGACGCAGTCGATCGGTGCGAGATCGTCCATCGCAGGCACCTTTTCGCGGATCCACTTGTCGTAGCCTGCGCCGACCACTTCGTAGACTACCGTCGCGAGGTCGACGTCGCCATCGAGTGATCGGGCGAGATCCACGACTTCCTGCCTGGATCTTGATTGGCTGAATACGGCGACGAACCGCTGCCAACTCGCGTCGCCGGGATAATACTGTTCAAGCTGATGCATATCACCATCCTGTCAACGATATCGAGTGGGCGTCGCCTGGATTTCGGGGCGGCGGTGCCAGGACGCCATCAAACCCTTCCCGAATACGCGAGTGTCAGGATGGCGATCGCATGCGCCCGGCGGGTTGCGCGGCAGCTCAGGAATGCACGTCCGCGATCACGCGTCGAACGGCAAACGCCAGCGGATCGACTTCGTGCACGCCGATGGTGAGTCTGGCATCGAATAATGCCGCAAGCTGTTCGAGTTGAGTGAACGCGTATCCAGGGTCTGAGGTGACGACGTTCACGAAGGCCATGCTTCGACGATATCCCGCCCTGACCTCGATGCGTACGCTACTCGGAAACCGTTGTTGTAGCGCTTCGCGAACCCGGTCGATATCAATCTCGCCGGGTTCTGCGCGCCTGCCCTTCTGAGGCATGGCATCAGGCACGACAAAATAGGCGCTGACACGCACTTCCGAGCCGTCTATGGCGCTGACATGCGCCCCCTGCCGATAGGCCAGCACGGCGAACCGCTTTCTGGCCGGATTCCTCACGCCATCCGAATTGCAAGGCAAGCCTCGGCAGGCTGCCGATTTCCGCACCGAGCCGCTTCATGACCGACAGCATGGCAGCGTCGTCGAAGTCGTCGAATACGAGCTCTGCGGCGAGCGGGCGGCCGGCCGAATAGGCGGTGAGCCATTGCCGAATCTCGCTGAGTTCACCTGGCGCGCCATCACCCTGCAATTCGAGCGTGACGAGAATGACATCGCCATGCAGCCAGATCCTGGCGGCTGGATGGGGCTTCCGGGCGGCCAGATTGCGTGCGTCATCCGCGCTTGACGCACGCACCGCTGCCAGCAGGAACACGTCGTGGGCGTGGATTCCGCCAGGCACCACGTATGCGCCTTTCTTCCAGGCGAGCGCACGCAATTCCGGAAACAGGTCGTCTGCGTCGTATCCCGTCGCGATCACCGAGCGGCCGATCGCCGCCAGCTCGCGAGGCGAGCCTCCGCCCGACAAGCCCGGCCCCGCCACCGCTTCTTCCTCGAACAGGCGCTTCCACCCGGACGAATACTCGGCATCGGGCGCCCATGACGGCAGCAGTTGTGCGAGGTAGGCATCCGCATCCGCGATGGTCTCGAACTTCGCAACCATCACGCATTCACCGCTGTTGTTGCCGGAGAATGCCTGCCACACGCTGACCGATGGCGTGGAACGGATTCGACGGGCGTCTGCGCCGCGCCGTGCGCAACCGCGCCGCGCGCTTGGCTGCTCGAGACGCGCACGCTCGTTCCGCCACCCATGCAGGATGTCCTCTGCACTGGCGGCGGGCAGGCCGCCGTCCTGGAACGAGCAGCCCTGCATGCGCTGATCGGGCGTGATGGAGACAAAGTCCAGACCTGCGCCGCAGTCGCCGCTTCCATCGGCGCCATCGAACAATCTGGATACGGGAACAGCGTCGCCAAAGCACACCGACAGGCGGCATGCGATCGGCGAATCCTGCACGATAGCCGCAAGCCGCGCTCGCCCCCGTGGCGAAAGGTGCCTGCGCAAATCGGGGCCGATGTAAGACAGCAACGAGACATCCTGACAACCCAGCGTGGCCAGTTCGGCCAGCAGTGCGGGAAGGCCCGGCAGCACGGCGTCATCGACGATCAGGTTTGCTCCCCACCGTTGCCCGTAGTTCGACAAGACCATGGCCGCGTCGCGCCAGCGTACGTCGTCGTAGAGGGAGACGCGGACCTGGCCGAAGCGGCCGGCGTAGCGCGCAAACGTGTCTTGCCGGATCAGCGTTCCATTGGTCGTGACGTTCAGTGCAAGCGGCGTGGTGTCATGGAGGATGTCGATCAACTCGGAGAATCCACGGAACGCGAACGGCTCTCCGCCGCCAAAGGCGACTTCCAGCGTTCCTGCCGCGGCGAGGCCGCGAAGCACGTCGGCGGCCGACTGGACAGACCAGGCGCTATCGCGCCGCACGTCACGCGAGCAGAAATCGCAAGACAGATTGCACTTGTTCGTTATCCCGAACATTACGACTCGGGGTGCGCGGCGCCGCAAGTGGCGGGTCGCTGCGTTCTCGATCCGGACGTGCGTTCCTGTCGCGGGGTGAAAGCGCAGCAGCGCGCCATCCAGCGGATACGCCCTGAATGCGTTGCGATCAAAACCAGTGGAATCCGGCATCGGCGAGGCTCTCTGTTTTTTTGTCCAGGATTCCCATGAACCCGGTGATGCGATGGGAACTCGTTGTATTTGAAGTCACTCGCGCCACCATCCCCCGTCACGTGGATGACCATGAATTGCGTGGCGCGGAGAATCGCGTAAGGCGCTTCAAGCCGGGAAGAAACGGATTCTCGAGCGCGTCGCGCCCGAAACGGAAATCATCCCGGCGCAACCGGCAGCCGACAAGCGCGGCCGCTGTAGCGTCGCGACGATTATAACGGCGGCCCGATCAGGATTTGGTCGGCCAGGTCAGATCCGGTCGAAGTTGAACGGCGTCACGTCCGGCAAGCCTTCGACCCGTTGTACTTCGACGCCGCACCAGGTGCCGATCATGTCGATCATGCGGTGCGCCCCGGCGCCATCCTTGAACCGGCCCATCAGGTCCACCGGTGGATGGGCGTGAAAAACGAGGATCAGTTGTGCCAGGTCTTGCTGGAGTGTCGTCAGCGAGCCACCCACGACCGCGCCGTCCAGGCTCCGGCGAGCGCCGATCAGCAGATGCTCGAGA
Organism: Burkholderia sp. D-99; assembly: GCF_011605345.1. GTDB lineage: Bacteria > Pseudomonadota > Gammaproteobacteria > Burkholderiales > Burkholderiaceae > Burkholderia. Next base: position 143,753 of record NZ_JAAOXM010000004.1, on the reverse strand, counting down.
TCGCGGCACGCGTAGGTATTCCGCACCGGCCTATGCAGCAGCCGCGTCGTGGTGACATCGATCCAGCGCTCCCCGTCTCGCCAGCAGAAGCGGGTGTCACGCAGCGGGCCGCCGAACCATCGCGCGCGCATCAGCTTGAAGCCGATCCAGAGCATCAGCACGCCCAAGCCGACGACGAGTACAACCGTAGCGGCAAGGGCGAGCCATTCATACCAGGCATGCAGCTCGTCTCCGGTGAGGAGCCCGACGAACGCGGGTGCGCCGATCAAACAGGCCAGCCCCAAGGTGCCGAAGCCGAAGCCGAGCAACCACCAGACGAAGCGGTTGATGCGCACGCGGCGCGGCGACAGGATCAGATCCCGGCCGTCGGGAATGCATGCATAGCCGGCGTCGAACATCCACCGGTCCGGGGTCAACACGCTGGTTATCGTGGCGAGCATACCGAGTGCGCCAAGCACGACGGTAGTCCAGCCAAGGATGGCTTCGATTGCAGGAGGCATTGCGCACCCAATTGAGAATCGCCGCGCCGCGCAAAGCGGACGTCCAGTCCGATTCGATCGTCGCGATTCTGTCCGATCCCGTTTCGGGCGGCAAGCGGATCGCAAAGGCGTGGGCTGCGATGCTTGCTCGAGGTCATTGCGGTGCATGCGCCGCCGCCGTACGATGGTGAGAATGTGCGTTGCACATCGCGTCATCGAAGCGACATCTTTCTCACGTACATCTATTGCACTTCGCCAGTCGGCGGGGTGCCGATTTTTCAAGGAAGACCGACCATGGCGGCCAAACGCTTTCGCATCAACATGATTACCCGTCGCCAGTCGACGTTCGACGGCCGGCATCTCGACACCGAGGCGGTACGCCGCTTCGACGCGCAGGTGCAAGACGCGATTCCCGCCCAACTGAAAGGCACGCAGGGTGCCGAGGCGGAATGGCTGCCGCGCGTGAAGGTCAGCGAGCGATAACCCGGTTACACCGATCTCGCCGTCCGGCCGCGTTCCCTGTTTCGATCCCGATGAAACGCGCCCGCCGGGCGGCGGGCGCATGCTGACGCGCGACGCGCGCGTCTCTTCGCTGGCGAATTACTCGCTGGTGGTCACTTCCGCGGCGGTTACCTTCACGACGGGCCGCAAACCGGTCACGAGCGGGCGCGCGGCGCTGGACAGCGCGTTGACGTTGCCGCGATTGGCGCGCACGATCAGTCCCGCCACGGCATTCAGTGCACTCATGAACGCGCCTTCGAGCCAGCCGCCGAGATGGCTGTAGCTGTCGCTGGCAATGAAGAAGCGGTTGTCGAGCGACGCGGAGCGCGCATGCGTGTGATACCGGAAGCACAGGTTGCTCTGGTAATGGTCGCCCGTCATGTCGAGCTTGAAGCCGCCGGCCGTCTTGTTGGTCGTCCAGTCGAACACAAAGCGGTCCGCCGTGCGTGCTTCCGCGAGCAGCCTGTAGAACCACCACGGTTGCGCGTTCGGCGAGCCCGCATATTTCACGTACCGATAGGCGCGATTCACCATGGTCCGGTACATCCCGTCCGCCGTGCCGGCCTCGGTTGCCGGGTTTTGCGGATACAACCCGAAATCGTGCTGAAGCCGGGTCGAATCGTCCTCCCACGTGTAGCTGGCCAGCAGGCTCGAATACTCGGGCGCCTGACCGTCTTCGGCGATGGGACTCGGTACCACATAGCTCGCCGCGAGGCCGCTATCGGAGATGACGGCCTTGATCGGTTCGCCGCGCCATTGCGGGACCCACGGCTGGTTGAGCGCGTCGGTCTTGACGGTGGCGAACACCTTCGACGAGCGCGCCATGTGAAGCTGGCCGATGGCCGTGACGATACGGGCGTTCGCGACGGGGCTGCTATTGCTGAGCAGCAGCGGCGGATAGACCTGACTGTACGTACGCGTTTCGAGGCCCAGGCCGGCGTCACCCAGATTCTGGGTGGCGGCAAGTTCAAAGCCGCTGCGGCTGACGATCGGCGTCAACTGTTCGTGCGGGACGGCGAGAATCACGAGATCGTACGCTTCGGTGTGGACGGCGTTCCGGCTGTCGTATGACAGCAGTTGTGCGCGCGATAACGCGGCACCGGCATGACAGGCGTTCGCGACGCGTTCCTGACGAACCTGAACGGTGAGCTTGCCGGCGCCGACGTCCTGGGCCTTGCGGTAAAGTTTCTGGATGAACTCGACGTTTTCGGTGACCGGCAGCGTGTATTCGTTCGAATAGTCCCAGAGAATCAGCCGCATCATCTCGACCAGCGAGATGTTGTACAGCGGCTTGAAGCCGCCGGTGCCGAAGCCGAAGCGGCCGAACAGTTCGACGTAGTAGCTGATCGATTCATCCACGTCGAGCGCACCGTCAACCGGCGGCAGCGTTCCCTTCTCGAACGCAACCGTCACGATCTCGCGGACGGCCGCACCGAGCGTCAGGCCATCGTAATTCGCGATGAACTCGGGCCAGAATACTTTCTGAATTCGCTCGAGGACATCGGTCGGCGGCGTAGCCGCATTCAGGGTCATCGCGATCTTGGCCGGATCCATATTTCCGATCGGATACATGGCGACATCCGGGCCTTGCGGGTTGCCCGCCAGCCCGCCGGCAACGACACCCAGCACCTTCAACGTCGGCGAGTTCGGATCTTCCCAGTCTTTCGGATCGCCCCCGACATAGCGATCGACCCGATTGCCGAACACGAATTCGGTCGGCACTTTGCCGGGATTCGGAAAGACCTTGATCGGCGCCGCGTCCCCGAATGCGGCGGACGCGTAATGCCAGGTCAATCCGGCGATTTCCGGAAAGCGCATCGCGCCCACTTCGTAAATGGTGTCACCGCTGGAGGGATCGCCGTTATGGACGAGCGCCGCCGACACTCTTCCCGCCTTGAGGCCGCGTACCTTGATCGCCTTGATTCCCGGACGGTCATGCAGGAACGAATCGGGATCCGCTTCGTAGACCTGCACGTTGATGCCGCTGCCTGCCGGCAGCGTCGCCGCGAGTCGGCCCAGTTCGTAGAGCGCGGCGATGCCGCCGGCTCCGCCGCCGACGATGGCGATCTTGTAGTTCCCGGCGGGCAGCGTACCCAACGGCCCGGCAGCGGCGACCGGATAGGACACCAGCGCGGAATCGGGATGCCGGTAGTTGATCCCGCTCAACCGGGCTTCACCAACGGTGGTGGCAATCTTCTTCTCGTTCTTCAGGCCGAGCAGCCGGGGGATGACGGTAACGCCCATGACGTTTCTCCATCGAGAGAGTGGAAACCGCGCGATATCGATCCCGCTTGCTACTGGCACAGCGCGTCAGGATCGATCCAGGACAACGACAACGCACTGCGAACGGAGCTTGCGCAGTATGCGAATGCGGTTTCGCCAAATCAATCAATTTTTGTTTGAGAAACGATTGAGGTGAATGAGCAAAATGATGGAAAGGAGATGGGTTTGAGAGGGCTCGATTTTATTGGGGCGAAAATTGCCGTGTGCGGTGCGTGGATGGCCCACGATTGAAAAGTAAGTGAATAAATAAAATCTTCTCGTGGAAATTGCGAGGGAATGGTGAATGGATCGCTCGCAGCGCATGAGTCGATATTCAACGCGGTGACTCAGGTCGGGCTGACGAGCAGCACCCGGTTGGAGGAGATGTGAGCAGTTGTCACATCACGATAGTCACCTATGCGCTAGCTTGGCATCTCGCGACACGGCACCATTGCTCATATCAGGCGCAGTTGCCTTCACGACGCGCTCGTGGTCGTCGGCCTTCGCGTTCATCCGGATCGGCTTGCAGGGCTTGCCGCCGGTCCACCTCGCAGCGGCACGTTTCGTCACTGCTGCTGTGCGGGTGATCGCATGGCTCCCTTGGCGCGACACATTGCGTTTGACATCACGCTACTCAACGCCGGCAAGCAAACCGTGGCACCGTGCGCGGCCAGTTTCATCGTCGATACATTGCCGATTCTGATGGCACTGCTGGCATCCGTGCTTCTCGGGGAGCGATTCAACCGCCGGGGATGGCGGGCTCGCCGATCAGTCTCGCCGTCATTGCTGCGATTGCGCACGACCAGCCGGACGACTTGACGTTCGGAGCCGGCAGCACGCTGATTCTCGGCGTGACGTGGTATTCGGCGCACTGCGTGGGCGCCTGAAATCATGAGCGTGGCTCGAAAGCCTCGCGACAGCTTTTCAACAAGGTAGAGAGACAATGGCAAAGGTTGGACTAGTAGGTTGGCGTGGCATGGTGGGTTCCATGCTGCTGAAGCGGATGCGGGATGAGGGCGACTTTTCGAAAATCTCGCCGGCGTATTTCAGCACGTCGGCGGCGGGGCGCACGTATCGCGATCCGCTCGGCGTCGAGCACCGTCTGCTCGATGCGAACTCGGTCGAGCAACTCGGCGAGATGGACATCGTCATCACCTGCCAGGGCGGCGACTACACGAAGGCCGTTTATCCGGCGCTGCGCGCCTCGGGCTGGGGCGGTTTCTGGATCGATGCGGCGTCTGCGAAACGAATGGACGACGATTCGATCATCGTGCTCGATCCGGTCAACCGCGCACAGATCGAAGCCGGTATCGCGTCAGGCGTGCGCAACTACATCGGGGGAAACTGCTCGATTACGCTCACGCTGATCGGTCTGGCGGGACTGTTTCGCGCCGGGCTGGTCGACTGGATGACCATGATGACCTACCAGGCTGCGTCGGGCGCCGGCGCACGTCACGTGAAGGAATTGCTCGGCCAGATGTCGGCCGTCGCGAAGTGTGTCGACGATAGCCTCGCTGATCCGAATACGCCGGTGCTCGATGTGCTGACGAAGGCGCATGCGGCTACGCGTGCGAGCGATTACCCGACCGAGGCGTTTGGCGTGCCCCTCGCGGGCAGCATCATTCCATGGATCGACAGCGACCTCGGCAACGGCGTGAGCCGTGAAGAATGGAAGGGCGAGGTCGAGACAAACAAGATCCTCGGGTTGCCGCCGGGCACGATCCGTGTCGACGGACTCTGCGTGCGCGTCGCCGCGCTGCAAAGCCACTCGGCTGCGATCACGCTGAAGCTGAAGGAGAACTGCGAACTCGACCGCCTTGAAAAACTGATCCGCGACGCGCATGAGTGGGTCGACTTCGTGCCGGGCAACAAGCAGGAGACAATCCACCGACTGTCGCCGGCCGCCGTCAGCGGGTCGCTGAAGATCGGTGTGGGCCGACTGCGCCGCCTCAACGTCGAGCCGCAGGTATACAGCGTGTTGACCACGGGCGATCAACTGCTATGGGGGGCGGCCGAACCGCTGCGGCGTGCACTGAACATCATTCTCGACGCGCGTACCTGGTTGGGGTGACCGTTCCCGGACGAACCGGGAAGGCCACTTCGCGTTCGCAACGGCCGTCGGATGACATGCATCGCGACGCAGCCGGGATGAGATAAGTCTGGTTCGAACGCGGCGCCACGCAATCGTCCGGCGCAGGTGGCCGTTACATGGTGACGCGAATTCGAGAACGGTTTCTCGCAGCGCGATAAACCAGATTGAACCATCCCGTGAATCATGAAGGCGGGTTGGTTCAGGTTGATGGCGGATCACCTGCAATCCGTTCTCGTTCCCGATTGGCCTGCCTCGTTCTCTCATGCAGATTCACTAGCCCGTATTGCGTTGCTCGAACCGAGCTGGACGGAGGCCACCTCCGATTGGAGATCGGATGGGCAAACTTGCCGCCCACCCGTTTCCGAGCGAGCGCGATTGTTGCACCGGAAACGGAAAGGATCACAATCACATAGAAACAACCCAGCACGCTCATGAAGCTCGCTGGGTGTGCCGCCATTCGGGCGAATTCTCCGAGGGCAGCACCTTCGGCCGGTGCGGTACTCATGCCCTGTTCGACGAATCCGCGAGCCGTCGACTGCAGCGCGCGCTCGAAGATCGGGTTGCAAGGGGGCGCACACTCGGCCAGCCGGGTTTGACGGCGTGCGACGCGGTGTTGATCCAGGATGATGATGGACGCGGTCGAGAGCGAGTAGGCGAGTTGCTTGACGATGGTCTTCAACCGGTAGCCATGCGTAAACTCGTGATCCGGGAAGATCTGGAACGCCACGTTTCCGTTAGGCAGGGCGATGAACATCAACAGGAAGCCGCGTACGATCAACGGCGCCAGGAGCAACGGAACGCTCACATCCGGTGAAGGTGCACGAACCACACGGCGGTGAACGTAGCCATGAGAAATCCTGGAACGATCAGCAGTTTTTTGCGTGCGACGAACTTCGCGTAACGGAAGTTGGGCGAGCCTCGCGGCCGCTTTCGACCGGAAATCAACCATGAACCAGTTTGCTTATCTGTTCGGTGAGCGGGTTGCGCAGGCGCGCGGATAACGAACCAACCAACCGCCTCGCCCGCAAAAATGCGGACAGGTTCTCGGCATCACAGCGACGTCGTCGCGTTTCATCGTCTTCACAAAGCGCGCGGCCATCCCGTCAGTATGCGGGCCACACACCGGCGTGGCCAATGACTGCGGGTCGATGGCCGCCGCGTGCTCGACCGTTACCGCCGAAACGAACCCGGGCGCAAACCGGCACACGTTACCTTTCTACTGCGACGTCAATATGTCGAATATGGCGTCGGCGCGACATTGCGGCACTGGAAGCATCCAGATCCAGCGGAAACGTTTGCGTGGCACTGTATCGAAATCTTCAGCGACTACACCGATATTCGATCGTCGATACAGGGCAAGTGACTGCATGAATCTCGAATGACATCCGACGAATATTTTCGCGGTGAACGTTTGCGCGACACCGACGCGAATATGAATCGCACCCCGCGCCGTCGATTCGTGTTCGGCGATTGCCCGTCAGGGCTCACGCGATTACGTCGATTGCCGCCTGCATTACGTTTCAGGCCAGTGCGCTCGACGTCGATTTGAACGCATTGCCGGCGTGCACCAATAATCGGAGTAGCGGTTCGGATTTGCGCATGTCAGCACGCGTGTATCGCGGCTCTGTCAGTTTGCACGAGTTCAATTCGACCGCAGGCGGCACCTGAAGACCCGCGGCTGAAGCGGGATCCACGCTGTCCGGGCATGGTCGCCGCGACACCTCTGCCGTTCATCCATGCGGCACCGGCCGGGATGTGTTGCACATTGAACGGCCCGAATGCCATCGCAATTATCCAGAACGGGAAAGGTTTTCCGCTATCCCGATCGATATCCCCCATCAATGATTTACGTCAATTTTTTATCGAATTTTGCGAATGAATTCACATCGGATCTGGCCATTGTCAATAAATAGGGGCGCATCACTGGCTTGATTCATTCCGACAACACCACGGCGGAAACAGACATTGATAAATCGGCGGACAAGGACCGCCGCATATGATGCGGCGCAGAATTCGAGAAATGTAAGCAATTGTTAAAGGTCCGCAAGATGCAAACAGTGTCGAATCTTTCGCCGGCGGGGTTCAGCGTGAATCGTGGTAGAGGTCCCGGAAACGGGCATCAACGGGCAAGTGTAATCGTACTGTTGCTCGAGGATTTTTCGATTATGCAGATGGGCAAGCTGGCCGCGGTTTTCGAACTCGCCAATCAGCTCGGCCGAGCCGACGGCGCATTCGTCGATCGCTACGAATTGCGGCTTTATTCGATCCACGGCGGCCCGGTTCGTTCGTCGTCTGGTGTCGGGATCTGGACGGACGCAATCCGCATGCTCGAGGCAAGCACGGTTCACGCAATGTTCGTTCTGAGCGGTCATGGCGGGATCGATGCGCTCGACGAGCAACTCATCGCGTGGCTCAGGCACGCCCACCAGCGCGCGCGTGTCGTCAGGGGCAGCGGTGGTGGCCGGAAGCTGTTGACGCAGATTCATCTCGCGCAGAAGGAAGTCGACAAGGTGTCGCCGGCGGTGGACGGCGGCGGCGCTTCGCACGCCGGACGTGACGACGTCGAATGTGCCGGCGACGAGGACGACGGGCCGTTCTCGGATGCGTTGTCGATCGTGCGCGTCGACATGGGCTACGAAATCGCGCAGGAAATCGTGACGTGCATGGTGTCCGGTGCGAACCGCAAGCTGACCGACGTGCTGTTCGGCGCACGTGTCGCGCGGGCCAGCACGTTGATCCGGCGGGCGGCACATCACCTGCGCGTCAACAGCGAGAATCGGATTTCCATCGCAGACGAGGCGCAGGCCGCCGCGATGAGCGAGCGCAATTTCCTGCGGCGCTTCAAGAACGAGATCGGTGTCACACCCACCGAGTTCGTGTTGAGAATCCGCCTCGAAAAGGCCTGCCGCATGCTGATCGAGACGGATCTTCCCGCCGACAAGGTCGCGAGACGAACCGGCCTGGGCAGTGGCGACCGGATGGCCAAGTTGTTTCGCCAGCACCTGCAGACTTCACCGACCGAATACCGGACCGCCGCGCGAAAAAGCGGCGACACTTCGGCAGAGATGCTGTATGCGTCGGACCTGAGCGGCTGGATGAACAGCGCGACATCGTAGGCACGCGAGCGCCGTTCGTCACTCGAAGCCGATGAACGTCAATCCATCGCGCCGAGCGTAATAAATATCCGGATAAATCGTATTTCGATCGAATGACGAAATGCGCATTACAAATCAGGAAATATGAATATCCGCCGATCGACGCGCGACGAAGGTGGATTCGGCCACAATCGTGGCGCCGTCCGACAGCAGCCGCCCAAAACGCGTATCCACTCGATTAAGTTATCGACTGGACTTTCGAGGAGGCGGCACCCCGGCACTCCTCGGAATTTTGCCTGCCGTGTCTCGTGAGCGCACTGCGCAGGCCTTTTTATTCGTCGAGCCAGCACTCGCGCAGACGGCACCCGGCCGATGCTCGCTCGCATGTTTCACCCGGTACTCGGCGATGAAATCGCTACCTGGCGTGCCGGACAAGACCGGCAAGATGAATCGCGCATTGGCGGGAAATGGCGTGTCGCCGTGGCGATCCGGATTCGATAAATTCCCATCGAAATCGCGTGTCGATTTGCCAATTGGCGTCGCCTGTTTAATCGCGAAATAGATCGAATAATTCCGCCACGAAATCACCCTTGATTCCATCCGCCATCAACAAGGCGAATTCGGACGCAAGCGATAAAGGCGCGAGTCCCGGCGAATATGATGCACTGCGGAAACACGGTAGTGACGACGTTCCGACAGGCAAGCGGATGGATACGCCGACCGGCAAGCTCCCCCTGCAACGTGCTGCATCAGGGCCGAGTGACAGCCCCGGTCGACACGAAGTGCAGACGTACCGTGCCGATGCGCCGCGCGAACGGTTGTTGAATGACAAATTAGGAGTTCATATCGATGAATTCGTTGATCAATCGAGCGACCGACATCGGGCTGATCGTGCTGGGCGCGTTCATTCCCGCATTGATCGGTGCCACAGGCGGCGCACGCGGAACCCTGTTCGACGGTGCACTCGTCGCGTTTGCAGCCGCGCTGGCCTTGTCGGTGTTTCCCGCCTGCGGCATCTACGAGGCGGCACGCACGCGTTCGGCACTTCACGTGCTCGGCCGTACCGTGCTGGCGTGGATCGTCGTGCAGGGCATGAGCACCGCGCTGCTGTACGTGCTCCATCGTGCGCACGTGCTGTCGAACGAGTGGTTCGTGTACTGGACGCTCGCCAGCGGGATCGGCTTGATCGCGTTCCGCGCGCTGACGCTCGCGATCTTCGGAATGATCGAGCGTGCCGGCGATCAGGTGCGTGCGGCGGCCATCGCGCACGCTGACTTGCGCGGCCAGCGCGAGATCGGCCACCGCACGGTCGGACGCGTGAAGCGGATGGTCAAGCGCAGCTTCGACCTGGTCGGCGCGTCGTTGCTGCTTCTCATGCTGGCGCCGGTATTGCTGGGTATCGCGTGGACCGTGCGACGCGACGGCGGCCCGGCGATCTTCGGGCACGAGCGCGTCGGCCGCGACGGCCGGCGGTTCAAGTGCCTGAAATTCCGCTCGATGGTGACGAACGCCGATGCAGTGCTCAAGGCGCTGCTCGAGCGCGATGCCGACGCCCGCGCGGAATGGGATCGCGAATTCAAGCTGAAGAACGATGTCCGCATCACGCCGATCGGCCGCCTGCTCCGCAAGACGAGTCTCGACGAACTGCCGCAGCTGCTGAACGTGCTGAAGGGCGACATGAGCCTCGTCGGGCCACGCCCGATCGTCGAGGCCGAACTCGAACGCTACGGCACCGACGTGCGCTACTACCTGATGGCGAAACCGGGCATGACCGGCCTCTGGCAGGTCAGCGGCCGCAACGACACCGACTATTCGACGCGCGTATCGCTCGACGTGTCCTACGTGCGCGAATGGTCGCTGCGCCGCGACATCGGCATTCTGTTCCGGACGATCAACGTGGTGGTGCGCGGTTCGGGTGCGTATTAGCCATTGCCGCGTGCACGTCGCGAAGGATGCGTGACGGCAGCATGCACGGCGGTGTTCAGCAGTGTGCAGGGGCAGCAAGCATGTCCGGTCTCGACAGGGGTGCTGTACTCGCGCTCGACAAGACGCGGGGCGACCGGTGCAATTTCAAATTAAAAAAGTGCGAGGTGGTAATGCAGAGGTTGCGTCAAATGGAGTCGGCGCGCGCGATCGCGCCGCGTCGACCATCGCGTGTCGGGCCGCTCGTGATGATCCTGCCGCTGTGTGCATGGCTGAGCGCGTGCGGCATCGCGCCGGGCATGCGCATGCAGCAGCCGGCGTCGATTCCGCTGCAAAGCGGCGCCACGCCGGACGAGCGCGCCGATCTGCCGGTGCCGGTCACGAATATCGACCTGTTGCTGATCCGGCGCATGCGCGAAACCGAACGCAGTACGCGCGGCGAAGCGCACGATATCGTCGCGTCTCCGGATGCGTACACCATCGGCCGTGGCGACGTGCTGCAGATCACCGTCTGGGACCACCCCGAACTCGCGGCGGCGCTCGGCGCGCCGGCGCAGGCCGCGCCGCGCGCGGCGGATGCGCCGCCGGGCTTCGTCGTCGACCAGGACGGCACGCTGCAGTATCCGTTCGCGGGGCGCTTGCCGGTGGCCGGTCTGACGGCCGAGCAGGTACAGACGCAGCTCACGCGCCGTCTCGACAAGACGTTCAGGGATCCGCAGGTCACGGTGCGCATCGCGTCGTTCCGCGCGAAGCAGGTGTATATCGAGGGCGAGGTGCATACGCCGGGCTCGCAGCCCGTGAACGACATCCCGATGACGTTGTACGACGCGATCGGGCGGGCCGGCGGCTTTGCGGCGTCGGCCGACCAGAGCCGCATCGTGCTCGTGCGTGACGGCGTCGAACGCCGGATCGACCTGACCGAGATGGCCGAGCAGGGGCGCAACCCGTCGAAGATCGTGCTGCGCAACGGCGATCTCGTACGCGTGCTGCCGCGCGACGAGAGCGGTGTGTTCGTGATGGGCGAGGTCAACAAGCCGGTGACGGCGTTGCCGATGCGCAATGGCCGGCTGACGCTGAGCGAGGCGATCTCGCAAGCGGGCAGCCTGAACGCGAACACGGCCGATGCGGCACAGCTCTACGTGGTGCGCGGGATGCAGGACGAGCAGCCGCAGGTCTATCACCTCGACGCTCGCTCGCCGGTCGCGATGGTGCTGGCGAATCAGTTCCAGCTGAAACCGAAGGACGTCGTGTACGTCGACGGCAACGGGCTCGTTCGCTTCAGCCGCGTGCTCAGCCTGTTGCTGCCGGCCATCAACGCCGGCCTGACCGGAGCGATCGCGACCAAATGATGGAATCGATCCTGATCGTCTGCGAGGGCAACATCTGCCGCAGCCCGATGGCCGAAGCGATGCTGCGTCACGCGATGCCGGGGCGCCGCATCGCGTCAGCGGGCCTGAACGCGCTGGTCGGCATGCCGCCTGCGCCGTATACGCAGGACGTGATGCGGATGCGCGGCTTCGACGTGTCGACGCATCGCGCGCAGCAGATCGGCCGCACGCTGTGTACCGACGCCGACCTGATCCTGGTGATGGACCGTCGCCAGCGCGCGTCGCTCGAGAACCAGTTCCCGTTCGTGCGAGGGCGCGTGTTCCGTCTCGGCGAGTACACGGATTTCGACGTGCACGACCCTTACCGCCAGCCCAGATTCGTGTTCGAACGCTGCGCGCGACTGATCGAGCTCGGTGTGTCCGAGTGGTCGAAGCGCCTGCGTATCGTCTGACGCGGCCGTTGGTCGACGCCCCACTGGAACCCAATACGCCTCCTATCGTTGCCATGACCCAACCCTCCGCCCCGCCGCAGCAACCCGCCGAAGACGGCAGCGAGACCGACTTCGTCGCGGTGCTCGACATCCTGCTGGAAAGCCGCTGGCTGATCGCGACCATCACGTGCGTGCTGCTGGCCGTCGGCCTCGCGTATGCGATTCTCGGCAAGCCGGTGTTCGAAGCCAACATCCTGGTCCAGGTCGAGGACAGCCCGGACACGTCAGCCGCCAAGTCGTTGCTCGGCGACGTGTCGGCGCTGTTCGACGTCAAGTCGTCGGCCGCCGCCGAGCAGCAGATCCTCGCGTCGCGCCTCGTCGTCGAACGCGCGGTCGATAAGCTCAACCTGTTCATCGATGCCGAGCCGAAGCGCTTCCCGCTGATCGGCGACTGGATCGCGCGCCATGCCGACGGCCTGTCCGATCCCGGACTGGCCGGCTTCGGCGGCTATGCATGGGGCCGCGAACGCATCGACGTGCCGCGTTTCGACGTGCCGCGCAAGAATGAAGGCGACGCGTTCACGCTGACGAGCCTCGGCGGCGAGCGCTATCGGTTCGACGGTGGCGATCTCGACGCACCGGTCGAGGGCACGGTCGGCACGCTCGAGCATTTCAGCTCGCCGCGCGGCCCGATCACGCTGCGGGTCGCGTCGATCGCCGCGAAGCCCGGCGCCGCGTTCGTGCTGGTGCGCAACTCGCGGCTGAAGACGATCGAGGACATCCGCGACCGCCTCAACGTGCAGGAGCGCGTGAAGCAATCGGACGTCGTCGTCGCCAGCCTGCAGGACACCGACCCGAAATGGGTCGCCGACACGATGAACGAGATCGGCCGTCAGTACGTGCGGCAGAACATCGAGCGGAAGTCGGCGGAAGCCGCGCAGTCGCTCGAGTTCCTGAGCGGGCAACTGCCGCAGCTCAAGCAGCAGCTGACCGATTCCGAAGCGCGCCTGACGAAGCTGCGCAACGAGCACGGCACGGTCGACCTCACCGAGGAAGCGAAGCTCGCGCTGGCGCAGACCGCCGACGCGAAGACGCGCCTGCTCGAACTGCAGCAGAAGCGCCAGGAGCTGATGTCGCGCTTCACCGGGCGGCATCCGAGCGTGGCCGCGATCGACGAGCAGATTGCCGCGCTGAGCGGTTACCGCAGCTCGGCCGAGCAGCAGATCCGACGCTTGCCGGACCTGCAGCAGGAAACCGTCCGGTTGATGCTCGACGTGCGGGTCAACACCGACCTCTACACGGCGTTGCTGAACAACATGCAGCAACTGCAGCTCGTGCAGGCCGGCAAGACCGGCAACGTGCGCCTCGTCGATACGGCGGCGGTGCCGGAAGTGGCGGTGCGGCCGAAGAAGGCGCTTGTCGCGCTGGCGTCACTGCTGCTCGGGCTGCTCGCCGGGTGCGGCACCGCGATCGCCCGCTCGATGCTGTTCCACGGCATCTCCGATCACAACGAGATCGAGCGCCGTCTCGGCCTCGCCGTGTACGCGACGGTGCCGATCAGCGACCATCAGCGCGAGCTGGCCGAGGACGCCGAGCGCAAGAGCGGCCGCAAGTCGCTGCTGTCGATCGACTTCCCGAACGAACCGGCCGTCGAGTGCCTGCGCAGCCTGCGCACCGCGCTGCAGTTCGCGATGCTCGAGGCGAAGAACAACATCGTGCTGATCGCCGGTCCGGCGCCGGGCGTCGGCAAGACCTTCCTGTCGTCGAACCTCGCGGTCGTGATGGCGAGCGCCGGCAAGCGCGTGCTGCTGATCGACGGCGACATCCGCAAGGGCCGGCTGCACGACTATCTCGGCTTCCCGCGCGGCCGCGGCTTCACGGAGCTGATCGCCGGCAGTGCGCGCGTGGAGGACGTGATTCACCGCGAGGTGGTCGACGGCCTCGACTTCATCTCGACCGGGACGATGCCGAAGAATCCGGCGGAACTGCTGCTGAACCGCAATCTCGCGGCGCTGGTCGACGATCTGTCGTCGCATTACGACATCGTCGTGATCGACTCGGCGCCGGTGCTAGCCGTGCCCGATACCGGCATTCTCGGCGCGGTCGCCGGCACCGCGCTGCTCGTCACGATGGCGGGCAGGACGAAGCTCGGCGAGATCGGCGAATCCACGAAGCGTTTCGCGCAGAACGGCGTCCGCCTGAGCGGCGTCATCTTCAACGGCGTCAACCCGCGGCTCGGGCAATACGGGTACGGGTCGAAGTACGGCGGTTATCGCTATGTCGCCTACGAATACGGAGCGCAGGATGCGTGACGCGCGCAGCGCCGCCGGCGGCCCGGCCCGCGTATCCGGCCACGTACCGCGCACGGAGGCGAAATGATCAATCCTCGCGATTCGATCGTATCGCTCGCCGGCGTCGTGGTCGGCCAGATCGCGCTGTTCGCCTGCATCTTCGTGATCGGGCGGCGCTTCGGGCCCGAGTCGCTCGGACACTTCAACTATCTGCTCGCGCTCGCGACCTTCGTCGGCACGCTGCTCGCGTTCCGCTACGAACTCGCGTGCGTCGACGACACGCCGGGCGAGTCGTTCAACGCGTTCGTCAACGTGACGGCGCTGAGCCTGGTCGTGATCGCGGTGTTCGGCCTCCTGATCGCCCTCGCAGGGCGCGGGGATCTCCATCTCGTCGCCGTCTATGCGCTGGCAACGTTCGTGCAGCTGGCCGCCGGATCCTACCTGAACAGCCTCAGGCGCTACGGCTGGATCGCGCTGTCGCGCGTGGTGGTCAACGGCGCGTTCCTCGCGGGCCTCGTGCTGTCGCTCGCATGCCCCGCGTGCGCAAGCGTCGACGTGTTCGCGCTGTACGCGTGGGTGAGCGCGGCGGTGTCGGTCGTGATGGCCGGGGCGATCCTGTTCTCCGGCTATCGCGCCGGGTACGCGTTCAGGCTATCGCGCGCTTTCTTCGTCAGGAACCGACGTTTCGCGCTGTATATCCTGCCGTCGACGCTGTGCGCGTCGGTGCTGACCTATGCGTTGTCGATCGCGATTCCGCACTGGTTCGATGCGCAGAGCGCCGGCTACTTCGCGGCCGCATACCGGCTCGGCTTCTTTCCGGTGTCGCTGATCGCGCAAAGCGTCGGCGGCGTGTTCCGCCGCGACGCGATCGGTGCGATGGCACGCGCGGATGCGGGCACGACGGTGCCGCGCGTGTACCGGACCTACGCCCGCGCGCTCACGGCGCTCGCGGTCGTGTACATGGCCGGCGGGCTGCTGCTGTTCGCGCCGCTCGTGAACCTGTTCTTCGGCGCGAGCTGGCGCGGCTCGGTCGGGTTCTATCACAGCCTGATGCCGCTGTTCGCGCTGCAGCTGGTCTACGTGCCGCTGTCGCAGATCTTCCTCGCGACACGCGCGCAGCGCATCGATTTCCTGTTTCAGCTGACCTGCGGCGTGTGTCTGGCCGGGGCGCTGGGCATCGCACGGCTGATGAACCTGTCGGCCCCGACGAGCGTGCAGATTTTTTCGCTGACCGGCGCGGCGCTGATGGCGGCCGGCATCGCGCTCACGTACCGGGTCCTCGACACGAACCTGTCCCGATCCCGCGCGCTGGCGTGAGATCGCCGCTACGACGAACGAGTACACCATGATCCTGATCGTCATCGATTCCCTCGAGCGTTACACCTTCGCGACCCGGCTCGTGAGCGCGGTGCGGCACGAATACGAGTTCGCGTTCCTGACGAGCGAACCGGTCGCGCATCTCGGCCTGGTGCTGAGCGGCTATCGCTCGGTGTACCTGAACCGCCTGATGCCGATCGACGCGCCCGACGGGCAGCCGGCCGACCGCACGCCGTATCAGCTGTCGATCGAGGTGCTGAACGGGCAGATGACCGAGGCCCGCGCGAAGCGCGAGTCGGCCGCGATCTTCCACATCGCATCGGAAGTGCTGCGCGGCCTGCGGATCGAGCTGTGCGTGATGTGGAACGGGCAGCAACTGGTGTGCCGCGCGGTGCGGCAGGCCTGCACGGTGTACGGCGTCGCGACCCGCTTCATCGAGATCTCGAACCTGCCGGGCAAGCTGTTCGTCGATTCGCTGGGCGTCAATGCGCTGTCGACGATCAGCCGCAACCCCGAGGCCATCGATCGGCTGCCGCTGCCCGACGAGCACACGCATGCGCGCTGGCTGTCGGCCTACGAGCACTACAAGCGGATGCCGCTGCCGCAGGCGCGGACGTCGTTCGCGCGCAAGGCCATGTCGGCGACCAACTACCTGCTGAAGGTGCTCAGCCGAGGCGTCGGCCGCCGGCGCCTGGCGAGCGTGCGGGCGCGCAACGGGATGCCGGCGCCGCGCCAGGCCACGTACATGTCGGCCGACACGCTGGCGACGAACCGCTATGTGTTCCTGCCGCTGCAGGTGTCCGGCGACACGCAGATCAGGCTGCATTCGGACGTCGGCAATCTCGAGGCGATCCGCCATGCGTTCGAGTTCGCGGCGAACGAGAGCGCCGACCTGTTCGTGAAACTGCATCCGGCCGAGACCGATGCGGCCGAGATCGACGCGATCGTGCGCCTGCAGCAGACGTACCACTTCGAAATCGTCACGTCGCCGACCACGGAGCTGCTGCGGCACGCGTATGCGGTCGTCACGATCAATTCGACCGTCGGGCTCGAGGCGATGCTGTACGGCAAGCGCGTGGTGTCGCTGGGCCGCTGCTTCTACAAGGAGTTCGATCGCGAGCGGCTGCTGAAGTACATCCATTCGTTCCTGGTCGACGGTATCGACTACTTCGGCGCCGCGCGCATTCCCGCCGATGCGGCCCGGCGCGTATTCGCGAGACGGCACTGAGATGGGCATCACGTTGAGACAGACCGCCGAGGCCATCGCCGAAGACTGCCGCCGCA
The DNA here is from genome assembly GCF_011605345.1 of Burkholderia sp. D-99. Classification (GTDB taxonomy): domain Bacteria; phylum Pseudomonadota; class Gammaproteobacteria; order Burkholderiales; family Burkholderiaceae; genus Burkholderia. The sequence continues at coordinate 126,750 of NZ_JAAOXM010000004.1, read as the reverse complement.
ATGCGTTCGTGAAGACGCGCAGCGTGGTGATTTTCTACCGCGTCGTGCATTACCTCGCGTGCCGGAGCCGGTTCACGCTGCTGGCCGGCGCACCGCTGATCCTGCTCTACATCGTGCTGTGCGACTGGCTGATGGGCATCGAGATTCCGGTGAAGACGAGGATCGGCAAGGGGCTCGCGCTCTATCACGGCACCGGCCTCGTGATCAACGGCTACGCGGTGATCGGCGACTACTGCACGCTGCGGCACGGCGTGACGATCGGCAACACCATCCGGAAGGACGGCACGCTCGGCGGCGTGCCGACGATCGGCGATCACGTGGAGTTCGGCGCCCACAGCGTCGTGCTCGGCGTGGTGCGGGTCGGCGACGGCGCACGGATCGGCGCGGGCGCGGTGGTGTTGCGCGACGTGCCCGACCGCTGCGTGGCAGTCGGCGTTCCCGCGCGCATTCTCGACAACGAACAGGAACCGACATGAAAGTGTTCATACTGCATCCCGGCAAGGCGAACTACCCCGAGATCGCCGCCTACCGCAGCCGTTTGAGGACGCACGGGTTCGAGGTGTTCGATGGCGATCTCGATGCGTACGCGCGCTTTCCCGATCGGGACATCTGCATCCTGTGGTGCATCATGGGTTTCTATCGCGCGCTGCCGCCCGCGCGGTTCGTGATTCACGACTATCGGTCGCTGTCGGTCGGCCGGCTCGCGGCCGTCAAGGACGGCGTGAAGCGCATGCTGAACGTCCGGCCCGACTTGCGGATCTTCCAGAACGAGCAGATGTGCGACGCGATGGCGTTTCGCGACGGCGTGCGCGCGTTGCTGTTGCCGATGGGCGTGCCGGACTGGATCTTCGATCCGGCCGACGCGGGTAGCGACCATGTCGCGCCGGGTAGCGACCATGTCGCGCCGATGCCGTCCGGCAGGTTCTGCTACATCGGCGAGATGAGCCGCGAGCGCGGTTTTCACAAGGTGCTGGCCGCCTATCGCGACGCGCGCCGCGACGATTCGGACACGCTCGTGCTGGTCGGCCACCCGGAGCCCGAGATCCACGCGGCGTTCGCCGGCACGCCGGGCATCCGCTTCGTCGGCCGCGTGCCGCAGCCGGCCGCGCTCCGGATCGTCCGCGACAGTGAATACGCGGTGTGCTTCTTTCCGTATCACCGGCCGCATTGCTTCCAGACACCGACGAAGCTGCTCGAATACGCGTCGCTCGGCAAGAAAATCATCTGCAACGACGCGCCGTCGAATGTGCGCACCGCGCACGAACTCGGCATCCAGTGCCACGTCACCGGTGCGACGATCTTCGACGACCTGTTTCCGCTGTCGCGGATCCGGGCGACCCGTCCCGACCCGGCGGCGATGCAGTCGCTCGAATGGGGGCGCGTGATCGAGCGTTCGGGCGTGCTCGCGTATATCGATGCGGTCGCGGGGCGCCGTCCCGGTGTCTGACGACGTCATTCGCCGTCGGTGCGCGACGGCTCATCCCTCATGGAACGGATTCCGATGAAGATCGTCCACATGGTCGAATCCAGCGCCACGGGCACGTTGTCGATGGTGTGCCTGATCGCGAACCGCCTGGCTCGCGAAGGCCACGATGTTCACGTCGTCTACTCGGTGCGGCCGGACACGCCGCCCGGTCTTGCCGCGATGTTCGACACGCGCGTGTCGCTGCGCCACGTCCAGATGAAAGGCGCGGGCCTGCTGCGGACCGTGAGCCGGCTGCGCGCGACGCTCACCGAGATCGGCCCGGACGTCGTGCATCTGCATTCGTCGTTCGCCGGCTTTCTCGGGCGGCTGTCGACGCTGTTCGCGTTGCCGAACGCGGCGTTCTTCTACAGCCCGCATTGCATCTCGTTCATGCGCCGCGATATCTCCGGCGTGAAGCGGCTGGCATTCGTCGGTCTCGAATGGATCGCGTGCGTGCGGAAATGCCTTTACGTCGCATGCTCGGAAAGCGAGGGCCGCGCGATCCGCGCCTGGCTTCGCCAGCCGGTGGTGGTGGTCGAGAACGCGGTAGTCGAGAGGCCGTCCTCGGCACGGGCGGGAGATGAAGGGCGGCCGACGGACGGCCCCCTGTGCGTCGTGACCGTCGGTGGCATTCGCGCGCAAAAGAATCCGGCGCTGTTCGCGCAGATCGCGCACGGCTTGCGTGCGCGCGGCGTGCGTTTCGTCTGGATCGGCGACGGCGACGATGCATCGAAGCTGCGGCTGGCCGAGGCGGGCGTCGAGGTGACCGGATGGTTGCCGCACGACGAGGTCGCGCGGCGCCTCGCATCCACTGACGTGTACCTGTCGACGTCGTCGTGGGAAGGCATGCCGGTGTCGGTCATCGAGGCGATGCTGGCCGGGCGGCCCGTCGTCGTGTCCGGGTGCGCCGGCAATGTGGATGTCGTGCGCCATCTGCAGACCGGCGTGATCTACGCGACGGCGGCCGACGCGGTCGCGTGGCTTGAGCGCCTCGCCGCCGACGACGCGCTGCGCCGGGAACTGGCCCGGCGGGCGAGCCGCGAGGCGCGTCGGCGCTTCGGCGAGGAGCGCCTGTTCGGCGAGCTTGCGCCGCTCTATGCTGCATGGGCAGCCCGCTGACACCGGCATCCGGCTGCGCCCGACTGGCGCGAATCGCACGGCATTCGCCGCGACGCGACGCGCCCAACGCCGCCCCAATTTCGTGGAGAACTGTATGAATGTAACCCTCACCCCGGACGTCACCGTCGGCAACGACTTGCCGTTCGTCCTGTTCGGCGGCCTCAACGTGCTCGAAAGCCTGGACTTCACGCTCGACGTCTGCGGCACGTTCGTCGAGGTCACGCGCCGTCTCGGCATTCCGCTGGTGTTCAAGGCGTCGTTCGACAAGGCCAACCGCTCGTCGATTCACTCGTATCGCGGCGTCGGATTCGACGAGGGGCTGCGGATCTTCGACGAGGTCAAGCGCCGGTTCGGCGTGCCCGTGATCACCGACGTGCATGAAACGTGGCAGGCCGGGCCGGTGTCGAAGGTCGTCGACGTGCTGCAGGTGCCGGCGTTCCTCGCGCGCCAGACCGACCTCGTGGTCGCGATCGCGCAGACCGGCAACGCGCTCAACATCAAGAAGCCGCAGTTCATGAGCCCGACGCAGATCGAGCACGTCGTGTCGAAGTGCCGCGAAGCCGGCAACGACCGCGTGATCCTGTGCGAGCGCGGCTCGTCGTTCGGTTATGACAATCTCGTCGTCGACATGCTCGGCTTCCGCCAGATGCGCGACGCGACGGGCGACTGCCCGGTGATCTTCGACGTCACGCACAGCCTGCAGATGCGCGATCCGGGCGGCGCCGCATCGGGTGGCCGGCGGCGCCAGGTGCTCGATCTTGCGCGCGCCGGGATGGCGGTCGGGCTGGCCGGGCTGTTCCTCGAAGCGCATCCCGACCCCGACCGCGCGCGCTGCGACGGCCCGAGCGCGCTGCCGCTCGCGTTGCTCGACGCGTTCCTGCAGCAGGTGAAGGCGGTGGACGACCTGGTCAAGCGGCTGCCGCCGCTCGATATCCGGTGAGCGGCGCGACGTATCGCGGGCCCGTGCGCCTGGTGCTGTTCGACGTCGACGGCGTGCTGACCGACGGCTTGCTGCACGTGACGCACGAAGGCGAGTGCATGAAGAGCTTTCACGCGCACGACGGCGTCGCGGTCGCGCTGCTGCGCGCGCACGGCATCCGCACCGGCATCCTGTCGGGCAAGCACAGCGGCGCGTTGACGTGGCGCGCGGCGCAGCTCGGCGTCGACGTGCTCGTGAGCGGCTGCGACGACAAGGGCGCCGGTTATGCGGACATCAAGGCGCGGCAAAAGGTGGACGATCACGAGGTCGCGTATGTCGGCGACGACGTGAACGATCTCGCGGTCATCGAACGCGTCGGCGTGTCGTATGCGCCGGCCGATGCGCATCGGCTCGTGCTCGCGCGCGTCGACCATGTCGCGCGCACGGCCGGCGGCCGCGGCGTCGCGCGCGAAGTGGCCGAGCATCTGTTGATGGAGGCCGGGCTGTCGCTCGACGACGCGTACCGGCCGTTGCTCGAACAATGGAGCGGCCATGACGTCGTTCAATAGCAGGCGCCCTGTGCGCGTCGTGATTCCGGCACGGTACGGTTCGGCGCGGTTGCCGGGCAAGCCGCTCGTCGATCTGGACGGCGAGCCGATGATCGTCCGCGTGCACGCGCGCGTGCGCCGCGCGCTACCCGATACCGACATCGTCGTCGCGATCGACGACGCACGCATCGCCGATGTGCTCGATGCGCGCGGCATCCGGTTCGCGATGACCGATACCGGTCATGCGTCCGGCACCGACCGCGCGGCGGAAGTCGCGCGTGTGTCCGGCTGGCCCGACACCGATGCGGTGCTCAACGTGCAGGGTGACGAACCGCTTGTGCCGACGGCACTGCTGAAGGCATTCGCCGGCTTCTGCGGTGCGGCACCGGATCTCGGTGTCGCGACGGTTGCCTGCCCGGTCGGCGAGGCCGCGCTGCTCGACGAGCCGGCGATCGTCAAGCTCGTCGTCGACCGCCGCAGCCGTGCGCTGTACTTCTCGCGCGCGGCGATCCCGTTTTGCCGCGACGGGCGGCCGGCGGGGGCGGGCGGTTCGAATGGTTCGAACGGCGGCGTGTTCCTGCGTCATATCGGTCTTTACGGCTACGCGAATGCCACGTTGCAGGCGTTGGCGAGCGCCGCACCGTGCGAACTCGAGCACCTGGAAAGGCTCGAGCAGTTGCGGGCGCTGTGGCTCGGCATCCCGATCGACGTGATGCGCTGGCCCGACACGCCGCCCGCCGGCATCGATACGCCCGACGACGTCGCCCGTGTCGTCTCCCTTCTCAAACGGCAAACCCACGATGCGACAGAACCATATTGAATCCGCCCGGCAGGTCTTCGAGATCGAGTCGCGCGCATTGACCCGCGTGGCCGCGCGGCTCGACGCGAATTTCGAGGATGCGGTCGAGATCGTCCTGGCGTCGAGCGGCCGGGTCGTCGTGTGCGGCATGGGCAAGTCCGGCATCATCGGCAGGAAAATCGCGGCGACGCTCTCGAGCACGGGCACGCCGGCCTTCTTCATGCATCCGGGCGAGGCCTATCACGGCGACCTCGGCATGGTGACGCCGGGCGACACGTTTCTCGCGATTTCGAATTCGGGAGAAACGGACGAGGTGATCAAGCTGATTCCGTTCCTGCGCGGCAACGGCAACGACCTGATCGCACTGACCGGCAATCCGGCGTCGACGCTCGCGAGCGCCGCGCGGGCCCATCTGAACATCGGCGTCGAACGCGAGGCGTGCCCGCTGCAGCTCGCGCCGACCGCGTCGACGACGGCGACGCTCGCGATGGGCGATGCGCTGGCGATCACGCTGATGCGGGCGCGCGGCTTCCAGCCGGAACACTTTGCGCGTTTCCATCCGGGCGGCTCGCTCGGCCGCCGGCTGCTGTCGACGGTCGACGACGAAATGGCGCGCGGCAACCTGCCGTTCGTGACGGAGCACACGGCGACGCTCGACGTGCTGGACGCGATGACGCGCGGGCGGCTCGGACTCGCGATCGTGAGGCGTGACGCCGGCTGGGGCATCGTGACCGACGGCGACATCCGCCGCGCGATCGAGCGGCATGGCGACGGCGTACTGCGGCGCACGGCCGCCGACATGATGTCGATCGAGCCGTCGACGGTGCGGCCCGGCACACGGGTCGAGGATGCGTTGCTGCTGATGCAGCAGCAGCGGATCGGCGCGCTGCTGGTGGTCGACGGCGGCGACGTCGTCGGCGTGTTCAAGAAATGACGAATGGGCCTCTCCCGCGGCGTCGAGCGACGCGCGGGAGATGTGCCGACCCACCGGCGTGCGCTATTGCAGGCTTTGCGTCAGCGCGCCGGATGCAGCGTCCTGGCGGAAGCGGCGCACGCGCAGGAACGTGATGAAATTCGAGTCGTGCTGGCTTTGTGCGCCGCCTTCCGGGTCGTCGAACGCGACACGCAGCACCGCGACGAGGTCGCTACCGTCGAATTGCCAGTCGACGTACTGGAAGCCGTGCCGTTTCGTATCGGCGTGCTGCAACACGACGCGCCGCGCGGTCCACTGCCGAAGATCGGGCGACGACAGCAACACCAGCGTGTTGCGAACCCGTTCGAGGTTCATCCGCCCGGCGCTCTTCGGCACCGCATTCGCGATCGTCCAGTACTGCTTCGACTGCGGGTCGAAGCGAATCGTGAACTTCTTGCCGGCGCCCGGCAGGTCGACGAAATCGCGTGCCGGGTCGAACGACAGCGTGCGGCCGTCGTCGCTCGTCGCCACCAGCGCGGCCTTCTCCGGGCCGTTCGCGGTGTTCACGCGCAGCATGACGGCGGGCGCGGCGCCTTGCCGGCCGACCACGTTGCCTTCTTCCCACGACTGGAACTTGCCGTCGAGCCAGCGCTTGTCCGACGGCAGGTGCGCGGACACGCGCCAGTTGCGTGCATCGAGCAGGTCGCGATCGACGGGCGCGGACAGCACCAGCGCGCGCAGGTCGCCGTCCTCGACGCTTTCATAGGCGCGCCATACGCGTCCGCGATCGACGAGGACCGGCACCGGCCCGGTGATGAAGCGCCCCGCATACGGCAGCAGCCCGGTGGATGCGTCCGCCGGCGTGGTCCAGGTTTCGCCGCCGTCGTCGGATCGGCGAATCGACGGCGTGCCCATCGAGCGGTTGGTGCCCATCAGGTACAGCGCCCCGTTCAGCACGAACAGCGACGACCAGTACTGGTCCGGCACGTCGCCGAGCCTCGACCAGGTCGTGCCCTTGTCATGCGACGTGAACACGGACACCCGGTTCTGCGCCGACGCGGCGCCGAACGTGTCGAAGCTCGCGACATAGTCGCCGTTCGGCAGCACGGCCAGCGACGGCGAGCCGAGATACACGCGCGTGGCGGCCCGGCTGTGCGCGATCACCTCGCCGGGCGGCGCAGGGACGGCTTGCGCGTAGACTGCCGTCGCCACGCAGCCCAGGCACAGCGCCGCGATCAGCGAGCGTTTCAGCGCGCGGAACGTCGATGCATGTCGAAGTGATCTCATGTCAGGTGCGCGAGCGGCTTGACGCCGGACGCGTTCGGGATGGGACGGGCAACCGCGCGCCGGTACGGCGCGCCCTGGTCGGCCAGCACGACGAACAGCAGGATGGTGAGCCAGAGCATGCCATAGAGCACGTGGTACTTGAACAGCAGGATCGGCAGCAGATAGAGCAGGTACTTGCGCCGGCCCTTGCGGCGGAACAGCATGACGAGCGTACCGAAGAACACGACGGAGCCGGCGAGGCCCGCGGCGAACACGAGGTAGATGTAGAACGAGCTGTCGCGCACCTGGTAGCCGCGCAGGTGCGTTTTCCCGACGTTGTTGCGCTCGTCCCAGAACAGGCCGTCGCCGAACACGCCCGCGACGACATCGCGCTCGGTCAGCTCGGTCAGCACGAGCGTCCGGCTGCCGACCGCATCGTAGTCGACCGACTGGTTCACCCGCTGGTCGTACACGCTATAGAGCCAGGGCACGCACGCGAGCGCGACGACAACGACGGCGATCCGGGTGCGCAGCCGCCCGTGCCCTGTGATCACGTGCAGCCCGCACAGCGCCGCGCAGACGGCCATCGACGCAACCGAGAAGCTGAGCAGCGCGGTTGCGAACCCGACGACGGGCGCGAGCGTGATGCGTCGCTTCGACAGCAGCAGGACCACCGCGCTTGGGACGACCGTCATCGCATAGAACGACGGTTCGGAATACAGGCCCAGCGCGCGGATCGAAATCAGGCTGTCGGTCAGCGCCTTGGTCGCGTAGAGCGCTTCGGAGTCGGCTTCGCGCACATAGCTGTCGAAGTCGATGAAGGTGCCGGTTCCGAGGTAAAAGACGAGCTGGAACGTGAAGAACGCGGCGTGCACGTAGATGAGCGTCTTGCACGCGGTGTCGAGCGATGCCCGCGTGAGCACGCCGCCGGCGAACATCCAGTAGCTCAGCGCGATGTACGTCTGGATCAGCACGAACTTGATGAAGAAGTTCACGTAGAAATCGCCGAACGCGGACAGGATGAACGCGAGGCAGGTGCTGATGAGCCAGTACGTGCACACCGGAAACAGGTGCCGCTGCCGGTTCATCAGCGTCGGCGCGCGCAGAAAGGCGAGCGCGCAGAGCAGGACATACGCGGCGAAGGTCGCCCGCACGCTGAACGCGTTGAGCGAGAAGAACAGTACGCTGGCTGAAAAGAGCAAGGTCGACATGCAAGTGCCCGATCGGAGGCTCCGGATTCGCTGCGTGCCGGCGGTGCCGGCGCCGCGCGGCGCGATGTCGTGCGACGCGCGGCAAGATGCCTGTCGGGGAGGGCAGCCTTGCACGCCAGTGCGCACGCGGAACACGCGTCCGTTGCCCGTCGTCCGGGACGAAGCGGTTCCGGCGATCAAGCATAGAGGGTTGGACGGACGGGCGAGGCGCGTTGTCCGATTCGTGCGGGATTCTGTCGTTTTCCGGCGTGGCCGGTCATGCACCGGGCGGCTCGTCAGGTTCGGCCACACGGTACGGCATGGCGCCGCTTTGCGACGCTCGGCCGCGCCCGTCACGGCTGAAACGCGAATCGCCCGCAAAAAAACGGCGAATACAGCTCGATCGCCGCCTGAATCGGCGCATGACGGCCATATGCGATCGCCGACACGGCCAGCAGTGAGCCGGCGACGAGCGCGCGATACCGCGCGTCGATGCGCGGCGCACCATGCCGCCACACGAACGCCAGCGCGACCGCCGAGCCGACGAGCCAGCCGGCGACGACTTCCGACGGCGTGTGCGCGTCGTCGAACACGCGTGCGACGCCGATCAGCGCGCCGAGCCCGAGCCCGAGCGACAGCGACGTACTCGCCCGCGGTTGCACGCCGCTGCTCAGCACCAGCATGCATGCCATCGGCCAGACTGCCGACGCGAGCATCGTGTGCCCGCTGATCACGCGGAAATTGATCGGGCGAATCTGGATCCCGCAGCCGGCGTACAGCATCTTGGTGGCGCCAACGAGCGCCATGCCGGCCGCGAGCATCAGCGCCCATGAGGCCGCGTGACGCCGTCCGGCCGTCGAGCGCGTGAGCCAGGCGATGCACACGACGGCCAGCGGCAGCGTCATCGCCGCGTCGCCGAGATCGCTGACGGCGGCCCACATGACCGGGTTCGTGACGGCCGCCCGCTCAGGCGACCAGCAGCGCCGACATGCGCGTCGCCAGATAGCTTTCGAAATCCGCGGCCACTTCAGGGTGCCGCAGCGCAAACTCGACCGTCGCCTTCAGATACCCGAGCTTGCTGCCGCAATCGAAACGCGTGCCGTCGTAGCGATGGGCGAGCACCTGTTCATCCGAGAGCAGCGACTGGATCGCGTCCGTCAGCTGCAGTTCGCCGCCGGCACCGGGCCGCAGCGCGCGCAGATGCTCGAACACTTTCGGCTTCAGCACGTAACGGCCCACCACGCCGAAATTCGACGGCGCCTTCGCCGGCTCCGGCTTCTCGACGATGCCGGACAATTTGAACAGGTTGTCTTCCCAACGCTTGCCTTCGATCACGCCGTACGACTTCGATGCCTCGGGCGCGATTTCCTCCACGCCGATCACCGACGCGTGATAGTGATCGAACACGTCGATCATCTGGCGCAGCACGGGCGTCGGGCCGTCGAGCAGGTCGTCGGCGAGGATCACCGCGAACGGCTCGTCGCCGACCAGCTTCTCCGCGCACAGCACGGCATGGCCGAGCCCCAGCGCTTCGGCCTGGCGTACGTAGAAAAAGTCGACGTGGCTCGGCTTGATGCTGCGAACCAGCGACAGCAGCTTTTCCTTGCCGCGCGCTTCGAGCTCGGCCTCGATCTCATAGGATTTGTCGAAGTGATCTTCGATTGCGCGCTTGCTGCGGCCGGTCACGAAAATCATTTCGGTGATGCCCGCGTCGATCGCTTCCTCGACCGCATACTGGATCAGCGGCTTGTCCACCACCGGCAGCATTTCTTTCGGGCTGGCTTTGGTCGCCGGCAGAAATCGCGTGCCGAGACCGGCAACGGGAAATACGGCTTTCGTCACTTTCAACATGATTTTCGATTTCCATCCGTTCAGGATCAGGCATCAACAATGCCGAGGGAGGGCGACGATACGCGCATGCAATCATCGTTCGCCGGTGCCATATCGCTCGCGCGGCGGGACCCGCGCGCCGTTCGACAATCGTATGGGCGTTCCCGTTTCGAGTAGCGACCGAATCTAGGCTGAATCCGACAGGGATGAATGACGAATGATGAATTGCAATTCCCGATTTCGAATATGTCGGATGCGGTCTAGGAATTGTCGGCATGACGTCGATCACCTGACATAGATTCAGGAATCCATTACTGGACGGCCGGTCACGGTGCCGCGCGTGCGGCATGCGAGGATCGCCGTCGGCTCAGGAGCGGTCATGACCGGACAAGGCGATATCTTCGATGCAATCGCGGAATTCAACCGCGCGTATCTCGTGCTCGCACAACGCATATTGCGTATCGATTACGAACAGGGCAAGCGGCAATTGGGTATCTCGGATGAAGTTGCCGCATCGATTGACGCGTTGACGCTGGATCAGATCGATGAACTCGCGGACGGCGGCGAGCTGGTTTGTGAATTTCGTGCCGATAACGCGCCAGGCCGCGCGTGATTCGTTTTCCGGTTTTCCTGAATGGATGTTCCAGTTGCGCCTTTTCACGAGATCGCATCGTCTCGGCCGTTCGTTTTTTTACACCAAGAGAATGTGGAGGAGTTGTATGTCCGGTTATCGCGAATTGAAGGCGCAAGCCGATGAATTGATGAAGCGCGTCGAGGAAGCCCGGCTCGCCGAACTCGAGGCGGTCATACAGGAGATTCGCACGCGGGTCGCCGAATATGGGCTGACCGCAGGACAGATCTTCGGCCGCCGCGGCGGCGCGGCGAAACCGACGTCGCGAACGAGCGCATCGGCGCCGCGCTATCGCGATCCGAAGACCGGCGCGACATGGAGCGGGCGCGGGCGCGAGCCCGGCTGGATCAAAGGCGGCCGTCGCGACCGGTTCCTGATCGAGCGCAACGCCGGTTGAGGGTGGAGTGGCGACCCGGGGCGCGACGATAGGAAGGCAAGTCATGAATCGTCTGGACGGTGCTCCCCCGGTCGTTGATCGTTGCCGGGGGGGCGCAGCGTGAAGGGATCATGGTCGCGCCCGGCTTGCGGCGCGCAGTTCGCTCAATCCCCGTAAAGATTCGGGAACTGCCCCGTCGTGCTGATCACCGTCGTCCGGGTTTCCAGATACGGATCGAGCGCACCGATTCCGTTTTCGCGCCCCCAGCCGCTGGCCTTGAAGCCGCCGTACGGCGTCGACCAGCGCAGGAACGAGTAGGTATTGACCCACACCATGCCCGCGTCGATGCGGCCGGACACGCGATCCGTTGCTCGTCGACGTCGTTCACGACGACCTCGGCGCCGCACTGCGCGAGCTGCTTCGCGATCGCATGGCCGATGCCCTGCGCGGCGCCGGTCACGACGGCTACTTTGTCGTTCAGCGTAATCTGCATGATGTCTCCTGGTGGTGTGGATTCTGTCGGCAGCGAGCCGTCGCGGGTTCGCTGTCTCGTGGCGATCGGTTGTTTGGCACGCCATCGCGTGAAGCCGGACGGGATCGCGTGATCCGCAGCGTCCGGTTCGTGCGGGGATCTACCGGGAAGCGTGTCGAGGGGGGGCGATATTCGCGACTGCTACAGAGGCGCAACGCGTCGCGTGCCGATCTTAAGAGCGTGATCCAGATCAGCGGGATGATGCAGATGAAAATGAATGACGAGAGATGGAAGAAGTCATCGAGACCCGGAATGGCCGCATGGGCGTTGGCGATCGTATCGAACAACGCGGGTGCCGGCGACGTATCGAGGCTCGACGACGAGTGCATCATGCTGATCCGTTGAGTGAAGACTGGATCGTTCGCGCTCGCCTGCTCGGTGAGGTGTGCGTGGTGCATGATGGCCCGGAAATATCGAGCGGATCAGTTCCGATATAGTCCGGAATCCTGCCTTTTAAGCCGACCGGTAGGCCGACGATACCCCCGGCCTGCCCGGCTTCAACGCCGCGTCATGCCCCCGCCATGCGCCGGAGATCCACCAGCCTGTCGAACGTCTCCCCATCCAGCAGGCCGAGTTCGATCGCCGCTTCGCGCGGCGCGATCCTGCGGCAAGCGGCATGGCGGGTGATGGAGGCGGCCTTGTCGTATCCCAGCACCGGGTTGAGGGCGGTGACGGCAAGCAAAGGGTTTTGCAGGTCACGCGCCAGCCGTTCTCCCGCCGGCTGGAGGCCTGGAATGAGGCGGGTGGCCACCATGTTCGCGCCGTCCGCCAGCAGCCGGATCGACTGCAGGACGTTGTAGATCAGCACCGGTTTGGCCACATTCAGTTCAAAGCTGCCGGAGGAGGCGGCCATCGTCACCGTCACGTGGTTGCCGGCCACCTGCATCGCCGTTTGCACCATGACCTCGGCGATGGTCGGATTGCGTTTGCCCGGCATGATGGAGGACGTCAACCCGTCGTCCGGCAGCAGCAATTCTCCAATGCCGGAGTTCGGGCCGGAGCCCATCCAGCGCAGGTCGTTCGCGATCTTGGTAAACGACGCGGCGATCACGTTGAGCACACCCGAGAGTTCGAGCAACGCGTCGTGTGCGGCCATGCCTTCGACCTTGCACGGATTCGGACGGAATGCCAGGCCGCTCAGGCGGCTCGCTTCCTCGCAGAACGCACGGTCGAAGCCGGGCGGCGCGTTCAGGCCGGTCCCCGCCGCGGTACCGCCCTGCGGCAGGACGAGCAGGCGGGGCATCGTGTCGTGCACGCGCGCCAGCGCATTCTCGATCTGCGCGGTGAAGCCGTCGAAGGTACGGCCGAGCGTGGTGGGGACCGCGTCCATCAGGTGGGTGCGGCCGATCTTCAGCACGTCGGCGAACGCGACGGCGCGTTCGTGCAGGCTGTCGCGCAGCCGGCGAAGCGCCGGGGCCAGCCGGTCTTCCAGTTCGATGGCAGCGGTCATGTGCATGACCGACGGAAAACTGTCGTTGGACGACTGCGACGCGTTCACATGATCGTTCGGGTGGACGGGGGACCGGGTGCCCAACGGCTGCCCCAGCCGCTCGTTGGCCCGGTTCGCGATCACCTCGTTGGCGTTCATGTTGGTCTGGGTACCCGAGCCGGTCTGCCAGATGGAAAGCGGGAAGTGATCGTCGAATCGGCCGCTGCGCAGCTCTTCCGCGGCGGCCACGATGGCTTCGCCGAGCGACGCGTCGAGCACGCCGCAGCGCAGGTTGGCGCGGGCGGCGGCCAGCTTGTGCAGGCCGAAAGCATGGACGAGGCAATCGGGGAAGCGTTCCTCCCCGACCGCGAACACGGCCAGCGCACGCTGCGTCTGGGCCCCCCAATAGCGGTCGGCGGGGATGTCCGCCGGGCCGGACGAGTCATTCTCGATACGATACGTTGTCATGATGAATTCAGCGAAGGTCGTTCAGTTCAGGCAGCCGTGCTGCGTTGCAGCGGGGTGCCGGACGCATGTGAATCGGCCGCATGGGCCGCGCCGCCCGGCAGGGCGCCGTCGTCGAGCACGGCGTCCGCCGCGGCCATGTCGGGATAGCGCTCGGGATACAGGTGGCGCTTCGCCAGCTCGGCATCGAACGTGCCCGACCATTTCGCGACGACCACCGTCGCCACGCTGTTGCCGATCGTGTTGCAGGTCGAGATGGCCATCGACAGGAAGCGGTAGACGCCGAAGATCACGGCCAGCCCTTCCACCGGCAGCACCCCGGTCGACGTCACCGTCGCCGCAAACACCACGAACGAGCCGCCGGATACCGTGGCCGCGCCCTTCGACGTCAGCAGCATCAGCACCAGGATGCCGAGCTGGTGGTCCAGCGTCAGCGGCACCCCGTACGCATGGGAGATGAACATCACGCCCATCGCCATGAAGATCGACGTGCCGTCGAGATTGAAAGCGTAGCCGGTAGGCAGCACCAGGCCGACGGTCTGCTTGGCGCAGCCCAGCCGCTGGAGCTTGATCAGCAGGCGCGGCAGTGCGCTTTCCGACGAGGCCGTACCGAGCACGATCAGGATCTCGTCCTTGATGTACCGCAGGAAGCGCCACAGGCTGAAGCCGGCCACCCTGGCCACGATGCCGAGCACGACGGCGATGAACAGCGCCACCACCGCGTAGAAGCTCAACACGAATTGCGCCAGTGCGACCAGGACGGCCGCGCCGTTGATGCCCACCGAATAGGCCACCGCGCCGAAGGTGCCGATCGGCGCCAGCTTCATCACGAGATTGATGAAGGAGAACAGCACGTCGGAGAGGGTGTCGAGGCCATTGTTGATCGTCGCGCGGCGCGCCTCCGGAATGGCCAGGATCCCGATGCCGACCATGACCGCCAGCAGCACGACCTGCAGCAGTTCTCCCTTGGCAAATGCGCCGACGAAGTTGTCGGGCACGATGTGCATCATGAATTCGAGGAAGCCCTGCGGCGCGACGGCCTTTGTCGCCGGCGTGACGGCGCTGCCCGTGACGTAGGCCATCCCCTTGCCGATCTCCAGCAGATTGCCCGCGAGCATGCCGACCACCAGCGCGATGGTCGAAATGATCTCGAAGTAGACGATCGACCGCCAGCCCACACGTCCGGCGCTCTTCACGTCGCCTGCCGACGCAATGCCGTGCACGATGGTCAGGAACACGAGCGGCGCCACGCCGACCTTGATGAGCGACAGGAACATGTCTCCCAGCAGCTTCAGCTTCGCGGCGTAGGCCGGAAACACGAAGCCGACGCCGATGCCGAGGAGCAGCGAGACGAGCACCTGCATGCCGAGCTTGCGATACCAGGGAAGCCGTGGGGCGGTTGGCGGCGCTGCGGGAGTCTGGATGATCGGGTCTTGCATGATGTCTACCTCCACCGGGGCCTGTGGTCAGGCCACCTTGTTCGAGAGTTCGATGGCGCGATCCACCATCTGCGGGGCGAGCCCGAGATAGTTGACCGGGTCGCACAGGTGCTCGATGGCTGCCCGGTCGAGATGCTTCATGACGACCGGCACTGCGCAGAGCGCGTCGGCCAGCGTGCCGCCGGCTTCGTTGACGGTGCGGCAGGCGTCGTACACCACGTCGTGCGCCTGCTGGCGGCCGATATGCGGCGCCAGGCCCATCATCACGGCTTCGGCCACGATCAGGCCGTTGGAGATACCGAGGTTGTGCCGCATCCGGGCGGTGTCGACGATCAGCCCGCCCAGCGCGAATTTCGCCTGGTGCAGCGCGCCCGAGCTCAGGATGAAACTCTCCGGAATCGCGATCCACTCGGCGTGCCACGGGCCGGTGGCGCGCTCGAAGTCCTGCACCATCGCATCGACCATCAGCCCGGCGTGCTGGCGCACGGCCTTGGCGGCTGCCAGCATCAGTTCGCTGGAAATGGGGTTGCGCTTCTGCGGCATCGTGCTGCTGGCGCCGCGCCCCTTGACGAAGGGCTCGTAGACTTCCGCGAACTCGGTCGAGGCCATGATCATGATGTCGAGTGCGATCTTGCCGAGCGAGCCGGTGACCAGCGCAAGCAGGTTGACCGCCTCGGCGAAGCCGTCGCGCGCCACGTGCCAGGTGGTGGCCGGCACGCCCAGGCCCAGCTCCTCGGCCAGCGCCTGCTGGATCGCAAAGCCTTTCTCGCCCACCGATGCCAGCGTGCCGGCCGCGCCGGCGAATTCCACCACGGCCACGCGAGGGCGCAGTTCGGCGAGTCGCTGCTGGTGCCGGTCGAACATCGCCAGCCAGATCGCGGTCTTGTAGCCGAAGGTCACCGGTAGCGCCTGTTGCAGGTGCGTGCGGCCGGCCATCGGCGTATCGCGGTGCTTCGTCGACAAATCTGCGAGAATGCCGCGCAGTTCGCGAATGTCGGCGTCGATACTGTCGAGTGCGTCGCGCACCTGGAGCGCGACGGCGGTGTCCATGATGTCCTGCGTGGTCGCACCCCAGTGCACGTAGCGGCCGGCTTCGCCGCACATCGCCACGAGCTGGTGCACCAGCGGCAGGATCGGATAGCCGACGATGTCGGTTTCCTCGCGTAAGTGGTCGAAGTCGATCCGGTCGATGCGCGACTCGCTCGCGATGACCTCCGCGGCTTCGTTCGGGATCACGCCGACGCGCGCCTCGGCCTTCGCCAGTGCAATCTCGACGTCGATGTAGCGCTGCACGAGCGCACCGTCGGAGAAGATCTGGCGCATCTTCTTCGTGCCGAAGGCATCCCGGAAGAGCGCGGAATCGACGACGGTGCTGGCGGCGGGGATGGCGTTGTGGAGCATGGTGCGACCTTGTGGTGGGAAGCCGGGTTGGCTAATATGTTCGAACAAATGGCATTGGATATGTTCGAACATAATTAGCAAATCCGGGTTTACCCAATTCGAATGAAAACTGATGTTGGCCAACCAGATGAGCAAAACCAACGCGGCGGAGATTGCCGGACAACTTCTTGACGGGATCGCCAGCGGGCGCTTCCCGGTCGGCACGCTGCTCCCCACTGAATTCGAGTTGTGCGAGCAGTTCAACGCGAGCCGCTACACGATCCGCGCCGTGCTGCAGGAATTGCAGGACCAGGGGCTCGTGTCGCGCCGCAAGAACGTGGGCACGCGCGTGGAAGCGTCGCGGCCCCAGGCCCGGTTCCGGCCGACGCTTGCCTCGGTGGACGATCTCGTCCAGTTCGGCGTCGAGCATTCCCGCCACGTGCAATCGGTGGGAACGGTCAAGGTGAAAGGAGAACTGGCGCGCGAGATCGGCTGCCCGGAGGGGACGCCCTTGCTGCGGATCTCCAGCATCCGTCTCGAGGAAGGCCGGGCCGACGCTCCGATGGCCTGGACGGACATTTATATCGATCCGGCGTACGCGGATATCGGCGAGCGGGTGCGCAAGACGACTGACCTGGTCAGTGCGCTGATCGAAGCACACTATGGCCGGCAGATCGCCGAGATCGAGCAGGAGGTGCGCGCGTCGACGCTCGCGGACGAGCGCATCGGAAAGGGACTCAGGCTCGAGCCCGGCGCGGCGGTGCTGAAGATTTCGCGCCGCTACCTGGACGCCGCCGGTGACGCGTTCGAATTCTCCGTGACGGTGCACCCGGCGGACAGTTTCTCGTTGTCGATGCGGTTGAAGCGATCGGCGGGGTAGGTGTTGGATCCTGTCGAAATCGCGTAGCGTGTTCGGCGATTGCGTGAATGGAACAATTGATCTCGACTGGACGTTCAAAGGCATGGTGGCTGCATGCCCGGATGGCACGGTCGCCGCTATCGTCGATCTGGATCAGTGCACCGAATATGGCATCACGGCCGAGCAACTTTTCGGGCGGCGCGATGCGGTTGCGACGAACACGAGCGCGCCGGTCGCGCCGAAGTAACGCGCCCCGAAGACTGGCGTAACATGAAGCGGGCGTGGAAGGGCCTTCAACGGATTGCGGGAGCAAAGAACCGCGATCGTTTTTGATCAAACAGTGAGTCGAGTTGACGGTTGAGCACAAAGCCACTAACGCTAGCCGATGGGAAATACTGGGTGACGTGTCGCGAGCGGACGGTTTTCGCTGCTACGGCAAACGGATACGGTGACGTATTTCCCGGTGCAGAGGTGATCGTCAAAGACGGATGGGCATCCTTCACCCGTGACGGCGTCGAAGTGTGGAACTGCAGTGCGCGCTATGCAGCCGCGCACTTCGACGTTCAGACTGCTTAGGAGAATCCGCAGATGAGCCAGCTTGTTCGGATTGCGCCCGGCGTTGTGTTCTCATCTGATGTGCTTGGCGTCGATTGGGTGCGGAAGTATCGACCGGATGACGGGAATACCCAGTCCACGGACCAGCAGAGCTCAGCGGTAAAGGAAAGCGATCAGGCAGGCCGCGCAAGCATACCGGCTCAGTTGTCGTTGTTGTAGCGAGCCGTGGATGACCGGCACCTTGCGACTGTCGGCCTTCGCGTTACCGCCGACGTTCCCTGCCGCGCCGGTGCCCGACGCCTGTACCTGTTTCGTCCGTGAGTGCGTGCCGGGCCTGACCAATCGTCAATTGCCAGCGCGCGTTGGACACAGGCGTGGCGGCCTCGGACGCATCTTGTGCGGGAGGGGTTTGAAGCGTCTGCCTTCGACTCGACTTGATCGTTGATGGGACGCACGTCCCCGTGGTCGCCTCTATGCAACGTGTAGATGTCGAAGGCGTCTCGGTACGCACTCGAGACCCACGGCAACTACCCCTGCTTTAACAACTGCGCGGCGCGATTTAGTCCGACGCGCGGTTCCAACTCGCGGTGTGTGTATCCGAAAGCGTACACCGGATATTCGGACACGGCTCCAGAACAGGCACGACGCTCCCGCCGGCTTCCGTTCTGGCGACCTTTTACGCTTCGTTCAGCCAGGGCATTTCCACGGGTGACACGACCACTTGCCGGAATTCGCGTTTCAGATCGAAGATGAACCCGACCAGGATCATGGACTCGGCGTAAGGAATCGGAAAGACATGCGGATTTTCCGGAGTGCGCAGAGGGCGCTCGGGCGTGTCCGCCGTCGCCGCGGCGTTCTCGCGAACGCTTTCCAGTTCTTCGGCCATGGCAACGCCGGCATCTTTCAGCACACGGCTACGCAGGTCGCTGAAGGGCTCGATGCGCGCAGCATCTTCGTGGTATTCGGGTACTTCGTAAACGAACCAGGACATTTTCGTCTCCCATGACAAGGGGCGCTATTCTAACGCCGCGCGAGGATCGGCCGAAAATCGGCCTTGTCGTGCGATGGCCGTGGGCGCTGCGAGGCAGTGAGCGTTCGAGGCGCGATCGTCAAAGGCTCGAATGCCCGTTGCGTCTCTCTGAGTCATCCGAAAACCGTCGCTGCCCTGGACCGGTACATCGAATGGCGCTGGAAGCGCGGCAAAGTAACAGCGCTCGACCGGAGCAAGTGGCAGGGACTTATGCCTACCGTGCCGCTCATCGCACGACAACGAAAGAAGATCTCGCAGCACTTCCCCGGCAGTAGCTGCTGCGCGTAGCGATGGATCGACTGGGTATGACGCGAGCCGAGTTTGCCGCGCGCTTGAGCATTGCCGTGCGGACGCTGGACAAGTGGCTTCTGCCAGCAGACTCGCCAGACTCGCGCACCATGCCCGATATGGGCCGATCATATGTGCTGGAAATCCTGCAATGGCAGAAAATGCGGAAACCCGCTTGACCATCTCCATTGGGATATATGCTGGCGAATAGTGAACCTCGCCTTGAGAAGCAAATGCCGAATCAAACCTCCGCGATGCTGAACACGATCGATGCCGACAAGGCGACACTCGACGCCGCGCGTCCGCTGCCGCAGCACACGGTTGCCTCGCTGCGCGAAAAGTTGTTGCTTGACTGGACGTATCACTCGAACGCGATCGAGGGCAACACGCTGACGCTGCGAGAAACCAAGGTGGTGCTCGAAGGCATTACGGTCGGCGGGAAGTCCCTTCGCGAGCACGTCGAGGCGACAAACCATCGTGACGCGATTGTCTATGTCGAAGACATCATGGCGAAAACGGAAGCATTGTCGGAATGGCAGATCCGCAACATCCACAGTCTCGCGTTGAAAGGCATCGACGCTGAAGAAGCAGGCCGGTATCGCCGCGAAAACGTGGTGAACGCGGGTGCGAGTACGACGCCGCCGGACTTCATGCATCTGCCTGCCGAAATGGCCGGGCTGATCGACTGGTACGAGGCGGCTGGAGACACGCATCCGATCGAGCGGGCGGCGGAACTGCACACACGATTCGTGAAGATCCATCCGTTCATCGATGGCAACGGGCGGACGGGGCGGCTGCTGCTCAACTTCGAGTTGATGAAGGCTGGCTATCCGCCAGCAATCATCCGTAAAGAGGATCGGCTTGCCTACTATGACTCGCTCGACAAAGCGTGCGTTCGTGGCGATTACGGCGACATCACGCGACTGGTTGCCGAATCAGCGCAACGCTCGCTCGACACGTATCTCGACGTGCTCGGGCTGAGTCATGCATCCGCACCGGATACGGTTCCGTCGTCACCGGATTTTCGGACGTAAGTTAGGAAAATCGTCGTGAGCGATCTGAACCTACCCGTCGATCTCCCCACCGGTTGGACCGTCGAAGAATGCTCTTTTGGCGTCTTGATTGAGGCACCGAATCCCGACGGTCGCATCATCGGAGGGATGACAGTGAGCGAGAAGGCACGCGGATACACGCCGGGGATCGCGCCAGTGAGAATGCCTGTAGGTATCGCCCCCTATCGCGGCAGAGGCTCGAGAAAGAATCTGTATCAAGACGCAATCGCATCGCCTATCACGATTACCGGTTGGCGCGGCTGACCGCGCAACGACAAGGGAAACCGAGAGGAAAAGAAAGACCTGCCGGGCCAGTTGGCGCGGCGGGTGGTAATGATGCGGGCCGATTTTTGCGGTTCACCGCGAGGGCGAGCGGACAGACCAGACGTCAACAAATCCTTCCGCCGCTGCTCATAGCCTATCGGTTCATCGATGGAATCAGGGGCCAGATAGTGTCTTTTGTTTTGTCGGCCTTTCTCCTACAGTAGCGGGGCCTCGGGCCGGCTGGCCTGTCGGGCAGAACCTGAGAAGGAATGAACAAAAAAATGAGTTTCGCTCCGAATGGCGGTCGTCCGCCCCGGCTCGGCGGCAGCCCGCTGGGCGCCTTGACACCGATTAGCGGTGCATTGGGCGGCCTCGGCGGCTCGCTCGCCTCCGGTGTCGCCGGACAGTTTGGCTCGTTGGCTGGTTTGGCCTGGCACGTCGACACCGTCCAGCGCGCGATGCAGCTCGCGCAAACCGGCTTCTCGCTGATGGACAAGATGCCCGGCGCGGTCGCCGAGGCGATCAACGGCGCCGCCAACTCTGCTCGCCTGCCCCGGCTCAACCGCTACGTGACGCTCGATAGGCCGCTCGGCCCGGACGTGCTGCCTGTCAGCGCCGCCGTCGTCGACGAGCACGTGAACCGGATGCCCGAGATCCACCGCGACCTGCTGTCCCATCGCCATGACCTTCGCCCCGAGGACCTGACCGGCCAGCAGATCAAGATCCGGTTCGACCAACAGGCGCGCCTGTCGACGCTCGTGCGTCGTTCTTCATGGGCCAGTCGTTTGTCGTTGCTTCTTTCGGCTGTGGCCTGCACAGTGATTACTGGTTGTAGTGCGGTCGATTCGCAAACTCTTGACCAGCGCCCAGAGCCGACAGCACGGTATCTGATCTGGGCTCAAGGCGACAAGCCAACCCGCACCCTTTATTTCGCACAAAGAGTCATCGATGCGCTCTCCCCAAATCCGGTCAGGCACGTCGATCTAATGATCGTTTATGAAGCGCCCAAAGAACCCTATTCGGTAGTGAGGCAGCTTCTTGTCAACTGCGCCACAGATCAGTATTCCGAGCTTGCGAATGTCACCATCTACCGCGATGGACGGACTTCAAGAATTGTCGAGCGCGGGAATCATCCGTTGGTGCCGCAGTTTGCCAAGTTCTCCTGCGGTCCAGTCGGAGAGTTGACGCTGGAAAATGGATTCGTAAAGATGGGGCCCTTGCTCGACAATCAACTGATCGACTGGGCATGGATGTACCCTTGGAAAGATGGTCAGCGGCCGCCCGAGGCCAAAGCTACGCCCGAACAAACGGCGCAAATGCTGAAGAAACTGGATGAAGTCGATACAGCGGCGCATAAGACATACGATAAGGCGCGGCACGACGTTATCGAAAGGTCGGGAGATATTGCTAAGCTTGGTACTCGCCCCCCGGGAATGTCCAATCAGATTAATCACGGGCCCCCTCATCCTTGCGGCGGTCCGGGTCCGGGGGAGGTCGTGGTGGGTCAGATGCCAGCCACGAACGGCGTCGGAGCCATTCCGCTATGCATCTCTCAGTGATTGGGCTGGTAATGTCAACTTGTTCGGCAAGCGGACGAATGAAGGCAACTGAAGTGGGTAGTCGCTTGGCCTATGCCGCCATCCGGACACACGCCGCCTGAGGTCGGCCGTCGCCGGCCCGGAATCCAGAGCCCAGCGTCCGTCATCAGCTTCCTGACCGTCTCATTGGCCAACGGAATACCGTGGCACTCCCAAAGCTTCCCGCAAGCCAACGTTGACCCGAAATCGACGTAGCGCTCACGGATCAGGCTCAAGGCACGAAGCGCCAAATCTTCGGGTAACTGATGGTTGCTCGCGTGGCCACTGGAGTTGCCCCTGTAACTCAGGACACGTGGACACCGTTAGATTGATGACGGATCGGGCCGTCCTCGGTCAGGACTGTCTTGGGGCCCGTGCCATTGCGCTGGTTGGTTACGGTACCTGACTTGGCCGCGCCAGGCGGGTAGCCGAGATGGCGACTCATCTCGCCGCCCGGCGCTCGCTCGATCAGCGCCTTCTTGAGGGCCAGCGTTGCGGCGTTGATTGCTGCAGCCGTCATCGGACCGCTGCCGAATTGCTCAAGCAACTCGGCGGGAATCGCCGGCAGGTCTATCGGTTTGGCTTTCGGTTTGCGAGGCATATAGTCTCCTTCGGAGCATCATATGCCTTGAACACGAAACTACTGACAGCCCCCCCGCGCAAGAATCTCCTCGACCTCCTTCGTGCTCAAACTCGAATAGTCTTTGCTCTCGTGGCTGGACACGAGTTTCTTGGTCTGCTCATCCAGATAGCTGAGCAACATCCCCAGAAACTTCGGTTCCGCAATGATCCTCATATTGCCGAATTGTTGATGCAGTCGCCCGTCTTCCAGGTACTTCGCGACTTGGAGTGCAAACTTGTCCCGCTCTTTCTCTTTGCGTTCGCTCTCGGAAAGCGCCTCGGCCTGCTTGTCCGTGAGCAATACCGCACTTTGATTTGCGTTGGAAATATCGTCGATCTGCTGCGGCGCGGACGACCCATTGCCCGATGCGAAGATGCGTGCGCGACCCTCTCCAGCCACCACAATCCACGTTACGTTGCTCATCGCCACTCCTGTAGTGGTTTTGACAGAACATAAGCGCGACCGGTGCCGACGCGCCGTTGCGAAACCGCGCCAGGTTCAGGATACATCTTTCGGAAGGGGCCCCGCACTGACGCCACATAAAAAAATGGCGCCGCGAGCATCGAGCCCGTGGCGCCATTACATGGTTCTACGGCGCGCATCATCGTACGCCGTGGCCTCGCAGCACGCTTACCTCTGTAGCGTATCGGCCACTTCCTTGAAGTCCGCGATCCGGTCGACGTTCATGTACGGGTAGATCTTGTCGCCGTTGGCGCTGAGCACGCCCATGTCGGCCACCTGCTTCCAGGAGCGGGGCAGGTGGATTCGATGAAATGTCAGCGATGATGTAAAGATCGAAATGGCCCCTTGCATGCAAAGGATGACTGGGGCGGCATGCTCAATAACTGCTCAGTTGATCAGACGATATCGCTGACGGTACGAAAAATGCTCCTCGCCCCGGCAACCAGTCTTCAAGCGAGCCCAACAAGCTTGTTGACAATCGAGTGGAAAACCGGACGATCCCGACGCGGCGTCGGATGGCGTCGAACGCTCGTGAGCTCGCGATGTTCAATCTTGCAATGGATAGCAAGCTTCGAGCGCGCGATCTTACGCGGTTGCAGATGCAGGACGTCCATCACGGAAGCCACGTGGCCGATTGGCCTCGACGATACCGCATACGGCACGCACACGATGCGCCACATAAAAGCTTCGCCAATTTACAGGTGAACGAAGAATCCTCGGGCGATGCAATTGCTGCCCGGATATATGAAGCCGGAAACACGATTCGCTATCTCTGCATTGAAATCGACGATGCCCGCGAACATGGCTCTAACTAGCCACCGGCAGAATGCAGCACGCTTGGAAGCTTCGACATTCCCCAGTTTCCAATAACATCGCCTTGCAAAACCCCAACAATTAATTTTCAATTCAACAAAAAACAATTAATTGAATTAAAGACTCTTCAGCAATACGTTCCGGCGCCGATATAGCGGCGGATGATCATTTGGCACGCCACTCGTGGGCCGCGCACATCCGTCGAGCAAGCACGACAAGTTGCTCATGACCGGATGCATCAAGCGGCGTGTCAGTTGCTCATTCGGGTTTCGATCGAAACCCGCCATTTCAACCGGAACAAGAATATGAAAAAGAAAGACTCCTCGGGGATCGCACGGCTTACGCTGTGCATTGCCGCCACCGCAGTGCTCGCCGCATGCGGCGGCGGAGGCGATGGCGGATCGAGCTCCGGCTCGTCCAGCTCACCCGGCAATTCGAACACCACGGCCGCAAGCGCGATGAGCGGCACGGTCGCGATCGGCAACGCGCTCGTGGGCGCGCCGGTCACGGTGATGGACGCCACCGGCAAAACAACGACGGTGACATCGGGCAGCAACGGCACGTATAGCGTATCGATCAGCGGCCTCACGGCACCCTTCGTGATTACCGCCACCGATCCGTCGGGCGCGTCCGGAACGCTGTATTCGGTCGTGGCCAGCGCGGCGACGAGCCAGGGCGCACCGGTGACGGCCAACGTCACGCCGCTGACGACCGCAGTCGCAGCGCTGCTCACGGCGAGCGGCAACCCGCTCACGCTCACGCAATCGGGCGGTCTGACCGCCGTCACGTCGTCGTCCGTGTCGACGGCAATCGCCACGCTCGACAAGGCGCTCGCGCAGATTCTGAATGCGAACGGCCTGTCCGCCTCGTCGTTCGATCCCGTCGGGGGCGCCTTCACGCCGAACCAGAGCGGCGCTGACGCCGTGATCGATGCGGTCGCCGTGGCGCCGTCGGCCAAAGGCACGGGTCTGCAGCTCACGAGCCTGGCCGATCCGGACACGCCGATCGCGCTGAATCAGGGCACCACGGCCCCGGCGGCACTGTCCGTGCCGACGCAGCCCGCGAACTACCTGGCGACGCTCGTCTCGCAACTCGGCCAGTGCATGAACGCGATGCAGGCTACGCCGGGCACGACCAACGCGGCGTGCGCGTCGGCCATCGATGCGAGTTACCTGAACGACGGCTACAAGAGCTTCGGCACGCGCCACACGCTGTTCACGAAGGGAACGACGCTGCAAGGCGTGAAGACCGTCGCGTTCCTGCCGGCGGGCACGCTGCCTGCGATCAGCAACCCGGCCGCGCTGGTGTATTTCCTCGTCACGGAGGCTGACGGCACGCCGAACTTCGCAAGCGACGTCGTGCAGAAACTTCCGAACGGTACATGGGACATCATCGGCAACCAGGCGCAATACGACATCTACATTGCGTCGTTCGTCGGCCGCACGCAGTTCACCAACTCGGCAGACGCCGGCAACGGTCGCCTCGAATCCGGCCTGAACATCCAGATTCCGGTGAACATGAAGGTCAACGGTCTCACCCAGTACGTCGGATCGGCGCTCGTGACCGGTCCCGGACTGCCGGCAAGCGGGGTCTACATGCTCAGCCCGAGTGCTGGCATCGGACCTTATCTGGCGTTCCCGCTGAAGGCCGTCACTGCGCCGCCCGCCCATGTCTCGACGAGCACGCCGTCCTGGCCGGACGTCGGCATGAGCACGCAGTACAAGTGGTCGTGGGCTTCGCTGTCCGGCGGCGCCAGCGCGTTCACGCCGACCACGCCGGAATACACGCCGGCGCCGGTCGACGTATCGACGATTCGCCAGCACGGGGTGTACACGATCACGCTGTACGATGCCAACGGTCAGCAGATCGGTACGCCGCAGAAGGTGCTCAACATCGCGTCGAACATGAATGCCGCAGCCGGGACGACCGTTTCGTGGCAGACGCTGGGCAGCGACGTGATCGCGAACCTGCTGACGGCCGGCGGCTCGGGTACGTCGACCGCCTCGTCCATGACGATGCCGACGGCCAATATTGACTGGACGGTGCCGACGGCCAGCCTCGCCTATCCGAATCCGTGGGTTGCGATCAATTCGCAGGGCGCCGGGGTGTTCACGAACGGCGTCCAGACGTATCAGGCCCAGCCGTACGACGTGATGAATTGGGCCACGCCGAAGGTCAACGGGACGACATACTCGAGCACGTTGAGCGGCTTCGTCGATCAGCTGACCTCGACGGCCAACGCGAACGCGGAATCGGCAGTTCAGGTCCAGCTTGGCTGGCAGGCGGGTGGCGATTACTACATCAACACCTGGCAGTACAACAACTGATCGCTACGCAGGGCTGCGGATCCCGAAGGCTTCGGGATTCGCGCCCGGCGCAAGCGTGCAAACAAAAGGGACGCCGCGATTCGTCGCGGCGTCCCTTTTTCGTGGGGTGTGTCGGTCGATACGGTCATCGATCGCGTCGAGTGCGATCTGCTCCGCGAACGCCGCATTCATGTGGCTGAGCCGGGAACGTGCCGCCGATCGATCGAGGTCATGAGGGGATATTAAAAGGCCCCTGGATTGTGCTGCGGTTTAACGGCGTAGGTCGATCCAGATCCGACAAGGCTTATCAATCAGCGCCTGAAACAATACTCAACTGTATGAGTCGCTTGCTGGCTGACCTTTTTCTTGCTTCTAAAGCCTGCCTCGAATGGATGTGCCGTCTAATTGGAATAGTGGGTGGCCCCCGGAATAGGGTGCTATTGGAACAAAAGTCCGTGCCGCTGATAACTGTCAATGTTGACAGGATTTGTTCCCATTCGAATTGCTGGCGAGCCGACGACAGCACCGCCTCGCCGACCCATTCCGTTCAGGGATACGCGGATGACCGGTTACGCGTGACGCCATTTTGCCAACGTAGGCAGTTCGCGCTCGGTGGCCGCATCATCCAGACGGGTCCAGCTATAAAACGTGCCGCTCCATCCCGGCACGGGTAGCGGGGCCGCGCAGTGAACGTCCGCGAGGCCCGGCCGATAGGCCTGGGATGGCCAGAACAGCGGCATGATGCGGCGCGCTTCCATGCCTTGGCGCAATTCGGCCGGCCCGTCCGCGTCGGACACGATATCGCAGTGGAACGACCAGTCCTCTTCGCTCCAGGCGAGAAATACGCTGGGCGCGCCGGCGGCGTCGAACATCAGCACCGCGTCCTGATTGGGGCGCCAGTAGTATTCGACGATGCCTTCCCGCGCGGCCACCTCATCGATCAGTTTGACGATCCGCGGATCCCGGTAGGTCGCGCCCACTTCATGCAGGCTGATGTGCCCGCGGGCCGCGCAGTACTTGCGTTTCGCGTTGTCCAGCACGGTTGCCAGCTTGCGCGCCATCTCGACGTCGGTCTTCTTCAGATAGCAGTCGATCAGTCCCGCGTTGAACGCGTCCACCGCCTCGCGCTCGTCGGCGATGCCGGTGAGCAGGATTTTCATGCAGTTCGCGTTGCGGATGGAGGACAGAAACTGGATGCCGTCGACCTCCGGCATTGAAAAGTCGACGACCACCGCGCCCACCGCCTCGAATCGGGCGGGATCGGTGAGCGCGTCCTGGCCGATCGCATTTCCGCCTTTTTCCTCCGCACCGAAATAGTCCGCGGCCGTGGGCGGCATCTCCGCGTCACGCGACGACACGAAGTCGAGCGCCGCCTGGGGGTGCGTAAAAAAGCGGTTCAGGTGTTCGTCCGGGAATGCGCCCCGCAGCGCCTGCAGGAAATCCGGATTGTCGTCGACAAACACCACGGACACGGGATAGAGCACCGGCTGCCTGACGAAGGTTTGCATACGAGTGTCGATAAATCAGCAGAAGAGGATTCGGTAACGGAGACGCATTTCCGCAAATGATGGCCGCGTTTCACGACCGCGCCAATTATCCGGCGAAAGTGGGATGCATATCAACTGTTTGTCAACCTCGAATTCGACACGTTTTGACCACGCCACTCAACGGAATTGCACGGGGAGAATCGGGCCATTCCTTCTTTTTGAAGGAATGCGCCGCTACCGCCAGTAGCGACTCAAGGAGTTATCCATGCTGACGCAAGACGCGATTCTTCACGTCCTTTCCAACGAAACGGCCCATCAGTCCGAGAAAACTTTCCACCACGTGGTCGACATTTACCTCAAGGATTCCAATGCCTTTATGAACACCTATTTCGCAAGATATTTCGAATGGCAGGGCGTGTGCCGTGAACGCTGGTTTCACGAATGCATCCACAACAACCTGCTGGCGGCCGGCGGTTCGTTCGTGACGAAGCGCGCGCATCAGGAATACGTCCACGAGACGTTTCCGTTCCAGCGGGTCGACTGCTATCTCAATACGTTCGAGGTTCGGCAGTGTTCGGCCTATCTGCTGTTTCGCTTCTACGTTGACGGACAACAGGTGTCGCTGGGGTATCAGCAGATCGTGTTTGCCGGTCCCGACAAGCGGATCAGCCGCTTTCCGGCGGGCATCATCGAGCGGGTCAGGGCGTATGAACTGATCCTGCCGTCCGCCGCGAACTGAATGTGAGACTGCCTTACCCGATGCGATAGCGCCGGGTGGGCGCCGGCGGATCGCGCAATGCCTGATCCGCCGGCGAACCGGGCTCCGGCAGCCGGATCGTGAACGTAGTCCGGACCCCGGGGATGGATTCACACGTGATGGTGCCGCCGAGCGCTTCGCATACGCGGCGACAGAAGCTCAAGCCCATGCCGGCACCGCGACCGTGCGATTTGGTCGAGAAGAAGGCGTCAAAGATCTGAGGGAGCACATCGGGGGCGATGCCCGGGCCCGTATC
The DNA here is from genome assembly GCF_011605345.1 of Burkholderia sp. D-99. Lineage (GTDB taxonomy): Bacteria > Pseudomonadota > Gammaproteobacteria > Burkholderiales > Burkholderiaceae > Burkholderia. The sequence continues at coordinate 98,121 of NZ_JAAOXM010000004.1, read as the reverse complement.
GCTGAAGCGCAACACGCAGTAACCTTCGCTGCGATAGGCGTCGATCTCGATCTGCCCATGGCCGTTCGCGTGGATCGCGTACAGGGCGTTTTTCAGCAGATTGAAGATGACGAAGATCACGAGCGAGTCGGATCCGGAGAACCGAAGGTCCGGATCGATCGCGTCGACCGATACGCGGTCTCGCTCACCCGGACGGAAGGGAAAGCGCTCCACCGCGGCGTCGACACACGCCCGTACCGGATAGGCCGCGAAGCCGTGGCGATCGAGTCGGTCCAGCGTAAAGGATGCCAGGGACATTTCGACCACGGTACTCGTGGTGTCGACCTGGCGCCGGATCGACGACGCGAGCGCCGGCAGCCGCTCCAGTTGCCCAGGATACAAGCCGTCGGCACACAACCGGTGCTCCACCGCCAACCGATACCCGCGCAGCAGCACCGGCAGGACGTTGCGCAGCTCGTCCGCGTGCAGGCCGATCGCCGCCAGCGGCGTGGCCACTTCGTGCGCGACCGTCGCGGCCAGGAGATAGGGGCCCATCAGGCCATAGCGGACGATCGACGTCGCGAGAATCCCGAGACTGACCGCGATAAACAGCACCCCCACCGGATAGAACTCGACGCCGTAGTTCACCGCATAGTCGGTGGCCGCGAGCGAGTAGAGGCCCAGGCTGACGAGACATAGCGTGAGCAGCTGCCGGACGTCTCGCGCTCGCGCCTTTCGTCTAGCCTCGATCAGGAGCCAACCGCTGCGGCCGACCAGGAGCACAGTCTGCACGACGTGCAACGGATGCAGCGGGCCCGCCTTGGGATACGGGCCGAAGAAATGCAGGCGGAATCCATCGACGACCCCGTTGCTCGTGACCAGCAGCACAGCCAGCAGGACGCAGAGGCCGTAGGATGCGAACACGATCGGCTGTTCGTCCCGACGCGACACGATCTCCGTCATGAAATGATAGAAGGTCGTCGGCAGGAAAAGGATGAACAGATAGCCGGCCTTGACCAACACGTCGGCGACGTCGGCGTCGGTCGTCTGGAACAGGAAGGCCCACGTTCCCTGCCAGACGAAAGTCGTCGCGCACATCAAGGCGAACGGGACGGATACCCGCGTGAGGCCCTTGGTGGCCAGCACGTAGAGGCCAAACCCGAGAAACAACGCAGATACAAACGCGGGCAAGATCGAGTACATGATGCGTGAATCCACAATGTTCACTGGTCGCGCACCACAGAACTGTCCTGGCCGGTGCCGTTTGCGAGAGTAGCACGCAGCGGCAGGCGAGCGAGCGCGGCGGGTTTGTCGACGGGGGCTCCGCGCATTTCAATCGTTGATCACGCGCGTGACGGGTCCTGAATAGGATAATCGATCGCCATCGTGATCAGGAACTGGCCATGGATTACAGCTTTGCCGCTACAGGCCAAGCCCCCACGATTGCATTCGTCATCGCGATCGCACGAACTATCTCCATGTCGAATGCCAAGCGCCGCGCCGCAACACAAGCTGCAGTCGATCGTGTGAAGCGGGAACTCGAACAGGACAACATCCTGCCCCGGCGAACTGCCCGACGGGAGGGGAGTCGTCATCGATTTGCAAATGAATTTTCGAATCAATCGCATCAATAGAACACGAAACCTCGAATAATCGACCGACTCGATATACCTATCCGGGAACCCGCGTTCCCTGTCATAAAAAAACAACATCGGACGGATAGCAGATGCATGCTTGCTTCAAGCACCGCTCGCTACGCTTTAACACGGAGTTTCGCGAATATTTTGCACCGCTCGACAATTGCATCGACCACTAAAACAAATGCACTACGCGCCGATATTTCGGAAAGCGTCGGCAGTGGGTGCGCCCCTGATGAATGAAAGGCAAGCGGCGGTTTTTATAGAACGACGATATCTGCGGAAACACGAGCCACATCCAGTGCCTTCGCTTGTGTCCGTGCCTTCGCTCGTCGCACACCCGGGCATACCCCGCATCCTGTGCGTCGACAAAGCCCTGAAGATCATGGGGATCGTCCATTTCGCCTTCCGTCCGTTCCGGCGCGGCAAGCCGCCCGAGCACGCATTGCGAGCGTTACCCGGATGGCGTGCAAACGCCCCTTGGCCGTGCGCTCCCCTGGCTTCACACGGCGTTCCGCGGAGGGAGTGATCGAATTTGCTGCGATGCAGTGCACCGCGTTCGATCGCCCAAGTGACGTCGCGCATGCCGCCCGATGGCGACGTGTCGGCAACGGGCGTAGCATTCAGACAGGCGGCCGGCCGCGATTCTCACTGACGGATCGACGGCATACCCCGGTCCGGCCGCAGCCGGCCACGCATGACGGCCCGGCAAAGGAGCCTCGATGCGCTCGCAAGCAACGTCCGTCCCACGCCTGAGACGCTACGGGATCGCGGCTGCGATCGTCATCGCCTGCCTGATCGTCGTCGGGCGCATCACCGGCCTCCTGGTCGACTGGCTTTGGTTCTCGTCGATCGGCTATGCCGGCGTCTTCTGGACGATCCTGTCCGCGAGGGTACTGCTGTTCGTTGCGGTGTTCGCCGTCTCGGCGTCCGCGATCGGCGCGTCGGGGTGGCTCGCGCATCGTTATGCCAGGCCCGTTGATGTCTGGCAGGTCGCGGACACTTCGTCGACGCGTGCGGAGGATGTCTTGCGGGCGCTGGCAGGGGAGGTCGCGTCGCGCATTCCCTGGCGGGCGGTCATCGCCGCGGGTGCCGTCATTCTCGGGCTGGCGATCGCCGCCGGTGCGATGTCCAGCTGGGATGTCGTGCTTCGTTTTCTATATCGGGTGCCGTTCGGCGCGCACGATCCGATCTTCGGCAAGGACATCGGTTTCTACCTGTTCGCGTTACCCGCCTGGATCGTGCTGAAGAACCTGCTGCTGCAAGGGGTCGTCTGCAGCGCGATCGTCGCAGTCAGCGTCTACTGGTTGCGCGGCGACATCATGCTCCGCCCGCCGAAGGGGCTTTCGTCGGCCGCCGCGATTCACGGGTCGGCGCTACTGGCGCTCTTCTTCCTGCTGAAAGCCTGTTCCTGGTGGCTCGAACGCTTTCTGCTGCTCTACGACAACAACGGTGTCGTGGTCGGCGCGGGTTATACGGATGTCCACGTGATGCTGCCGGTGCTGTGGCTGCTCGTCGGCCTCGCCACTGCGTCGGCCGTTGCGATGCTGGTCAACATGCGCCGGCCCGGCTATCGGTTGCCGGCCGCTGCGGTGCTGCTCGTGTTCGGCACTTCGTTTGCGCTCGGTATCGTCTATCCCGCGCTGTTCCAGCGCTTCTACGTCAAGCCGAGCGAGCTGCAGCTCGAGACGCCCTATATCCAGCACAACATCGCGTTGACGCGGCAGGCTTACGGTCTCGCGCAGATCGAGGTCAAACCGTTCACGGCCGAGCAGGGCCTGAATCTTGCGTCGCTGCAGGCCAATCGCGCGACCGTCGACAATATCCGCCTGTGGGATGTGCAGCCGCTGATGGATACCTATGCGCAATTGCAGGAGATCAGGACTTACTACAAGTTCCTTTCCGTGGATATCGATCGCTACCATCTCGACTCCGGCTACCGGCAGGTCATGCTGTCGGCGCGCGATCTGGATCAGACGATGCTGCCGGAGAACGCCCGAACCTGGGTGAACCTGCATCTGCTGTTCACCCACGGCAACGGCATCGTGATGTCGCCGGTCACGGAGAAATCCACGGAAGGCTTGCCGTCGCTCTATCTGCGCGACATCCCGCCCGTCGCCGATGGCGGACCGGCGATCCACGAACCGCGCATCTACTTCGGTGAAGGCGGGCAGGGCTATGTGATCGTGAAGGGCAGTGTGCCCGAATTCGACTACCCGAAGGGCGACAGCAACGTCTACACGTCCTACAGCGGGCGCGATGGTGTCGCGATCGGCGGCGCGGTGCGGCGCAGCCTGTTCGCGTGGCAGTTCGGCGATCCCAACATCCTGCTGACGCACTACATCACGAACGAGAGCAGGATCCTCTTTCATCGCAACATCCGGGACCGGATACGCACGATCGCACCGTTTCTCGCGCTCGACCACGACCCCTATGTCGTGGCAAGCAACGGACGCCTGTTCTGGATGCAGGACGCCTATACGACCAGCCACTGGTTTCCGTATGCGCCGCCCGGCGTCGGCGATGGCGCCAACTACATCCGCAACGCGGTCAAGGTGGTGGTCGACGCGTACAACGGCACGGTCGACTTCTACGTCAGCGATCCTTCCGATCCGCTGGTGCGGACTTACGCGCGCATCTTCCCCGGCATGTTCAAGCCGCTCGACGCGATGCCGCAGGATCTTCAACAGCACATCCGCTACCCCGAGGATCTGTTCCTGATCCAGGCGAACCTCTACCGCGCGTATCACATGGATGCACCGGAAGTGTTCTACAACCGCGAGGACCTCTGGCAGTTTCCTCGCGCGCCGGGCGATATCGACGGGGGCGACGCCGCGAACACGCAGATGGCGCCGTACTACACGATCATGCGGCTGCCCGGCGATGCGCAGGCCGGCTTCGTGCTCATGCTGCCGATGGTGCCGAGCCAGCGCGAGAACATGATCGCGTGGCTGGCCGCGCGTTGCGATCCGCCCGGGTACGGCAAGCTGATCGTCTACGCGTTCCCCAAGGAAAAGCTGATCTACGGGCCGTACCAGATCGAGGCGCGCATCCAGCAGAGCACCGAAATCTCGCAGCAGATCTCGCTGTGGAACCAGATGGGCTCACGCGTCATCCGCGGACATCTCGTGGTCGTTCCGATCGAGCACTCGATTCTCTACGTGTCGCCGCTTTATCTGCGCGCGGCATCGGGCCAATTGCCCGAGCTGAAACGGGTGATCGCGGCTTATGGCGATCGCGTCGTGATGGAGGAGAACCTGAGCGAGGCGCTCGCAGCGCTCTTCAAGGAGACGGGGCCGGGAACGACGCCGGCTGCGGCGCCGGCCGGTGCCGCAGCGGATGCGCGCGCCCGCGAAGCGCTGGCCCACTATGATCGCGCGATCGAGCGGCTGAAGGCGGGGGATTGGGCCGGCTTCGGCGCGGAACTCGATGCGCTCCGACCGTTGCTAGAAGCGCTGGGCGCCGTTCACGCGGATCACAAGCAATGAGTGACGCGCGGTTGAGCGGGCGTGGGCGTGGATGCCCGTCATCAAGCCGCTGCCGTGGTGTTGCGGGCGCACACGTTGTCCTGAATCGGGACCGGTTGCGGAAGGCGGGCCGGCAGCCGCTTCGTCACCTTATACATCGAACGAGCCGGCCAATCCGTCAGGTCAGCGGCGGCGCGTGCCCATGATCCTGCAGCCCTCGCGCGTCGTCGTATTCCCGCGAAATATCCTTGTTCGTGTAGTCCCCGAGCTTCGATGCGGCGACCACGCTCAGCACCGCACACACCAGCACGTACACCGCGATCGCATACCCCGAATGGTAGTAGGCAAACAGTGCGGTCGCGATCAGCGGTGCCGGGCCACCCGCAATGACCGAAGCGAGCTGATAACCCATTGACGCACCGCTGTATCGCAACCGCCCGGTAAACGACTCGGCAATCAATGCAGCCTGCGGCCCATACATCATCGAATGCGGGACCAGCGACAGCACGATGGCCGCGAAGATCCATACCGGATTCCGGCTGTCGACCATCGCGAAGTAGAGGAATCCGAACACACCGACGGCAGCCGCACCGATCATGTACATCCGCCGCCGCCCGATCAGATCCGACACGTGCCCGAACAGCGGAATGGTGAAGAACTCGACCACGGACGCCACCAGCACCGCCGTCAGCAGCAGTTCGCGCGACACGCCCAGCGCCGTGATCCCGTAAGTGAACACGAACGCCGTATAGATATAGAAGGGCGCTTGTTCGGCCATCCGCGCGAACGCCGACAGCACGATATCCCTCGGCTGCTTGCGTAGCACTTCGAGCATCGGCGTTTTCTCGATCCGGCGCTCGGCCAGCAGCTTCGCGAAGATCGGCGTCTCGAGAATGTTCAGGCGGATATAGAGCCCGATCGCGACCAGCACGATGCTGAGGAAAAACGGCACGCGCCATCCCCACACGAGGAAACTGCTGCCGGAAAACCAGCTCATGGCCAGCACGGCGAGGTTGGCGAGGAACAATCCCGCCGGCACGCCGAACTGCGGCCACGACGCGATGAAGCCGCGATGCGCATTGGTGCGCGCCCACTCCATCGACATCAGGACCGAGCCGCCCCATTCACCGCCGACGCCGACGCCCTGGATGAATCGCAGCACCGTGAGGAAAACGGCGCCCCAGATGCCGATCGCTGCATAGGTCGGAACGAAGGCCACGGCGAACGTGGCGAGCCCCATCAGCAACAGGGTCACGATCAGCGTGGCCTTGCGTCCGATGCGGTCGCCGTAGTGGCCGAAGATCGCCGCGCCGACCGGCCGCGCGACAAAGCCGACGGCATAGATCAGGAACGCCTGCAGCGTGCCGACGAGCGGGTGGGACTGTGGGAAATACAGCTTTGCGAAGACCAGGCCGGTGACCGTGCTGTAGAGGAAAAAGTCATACCATTCGATCGTGGTGCCAATCGTGCTGGCGATGACGGCGCGGCGCAACTGGCGCCGGGCTTCCTCGTCGGAGAGGGGCGTGGCCGCGGATTGCATGGCAGCCATTTTGATATCTCTCGGAAAAAGGTCGGAAGACGAATAAACCATACGCCCGGCGATGGGTTCCGACAAGTAAAAGCCACGAATGGGTTGCAGGGCGTCCGGGGCTTTCAGTCAGAAGTCCTGATGTATATCCCGCTATCGGGCTCAAGGCTCGATGCGCCAGATCTTCTGGGCAGTTGATGGTTACTCGCGCCGCCACGATATAAGGCAATGCCGCTGAGGGGCGTCGTCAAGCTTGTCAAGCAGTGTCACGACGTGCGACCAAGGTAATTGTGAACGGGCTGTTGCACAAATTCGGGCTGCAGAAAAGCTTGGGCAAGGGCGCGCATGCACTTGAGGTTGCGCGGAGAAAACCCGCGCATGTCAGGAAACGCTGCCTTGAGATCCCCCGTGGAGTTGATCGACGACGCCGGCACCCCAGTCTTGTTTTTGCTGCCGGTCGAGAATGTCGCGGCCAATCTGCCAGTACAGCGAGACCACCTCGCGATTCGCGCTGGTCATGGCACCCTGTCGCGCACGCTCGACGCGCTGCTTGAGCTCGGCGACCCAGTGACGATAATCATCAGCTCACACGGGCGGGCCCAGCTCTTTGGTCATGTGTTCCGTTGGCAGGCACCAGTTGGCGCCGGATGGGAAATTATCTCGGCGGAACCGGCAACCGACAAGTGAGGCCGGTGTGAAGCGGCAATTCTAACACCGACCCCATTTTGACGATAATTTAACATAATACAAAGCGACCGCCGCCGCGGCAAAACATGATGCCGCACCGACAACGAGCGCCCAGCGCGGTCCAAGATGGTTTGCGGTCCAGCCTACGATCGGCGCACCGAACGGTATGCCGCCGCTCGCGACCGCGAGGCGCAGCGCCATCACGCGGCCCCGCATCTCCGGCTTGGATGACAGTTGCATGAGGGTGTTGGTGGAGTTCATGAAGGTGATCGCGGCGATCCCGGTAAGCACGAGTGCAGCACCGAAAAGCCAGAAGCTCGGCGCCAGCGCGGCAAGCGTCCAGCCGAGCCCGAGAAGCGCGGCGCCGATCCATAGATGCCGGAAGTGGGGCTGTTCGCGTCGCGCAGCGAGTAGGGCGCCGGAAATCGTGCCGATCGCCAGCATCGATGACAGCATTCCGAAGCCGCGAGCGTCAACATGGAATACGCTGACTGCCATCGTCGAAATGAACAACTGGAAATTGAGGCCGAAGGTGCCAATCAGGAACAACATCAGAAACATCGCCATCAGATCAGCTCGATGCGACACGTAGCGAACCCCGTTGAGCATGCCGCCCGTAGAGCGATTCGCGCGTGTGTTTGCCCGCAGATCGTTGGTTCGTAGCATTATCAACGACACCAGTACCGCGATGAAGCTGAGCCCATTGGCGAGGAACGCCCAACCAGGGCCGACCGATGCGATCACAAGCCCCGCAGCTGCAGGGCCAATCATCCGCGCCGCATTAAACGACGCCGAATTGAGCGCGACCGCATTTGCGAGTTCGCGGTCACCGACTAGCTCTGCTACAAAGGTCTGCCGTACCGGTCCATCGAATGTCGATACGCAGCCGAAGAGGAATGCGAACAGGTACACATGCCAGAGCTGCACGACGCCAATCACAGTCAATGTGCCGAGCACCAGTGCCGTAGCGCCCATCAACGTTTGAGTTACCATCAGCAGCTTGCGTTGATCGAAGCGATCGGCGGAGTAGCCGGTCCATGGCAACAGCAGGAGCTGTGGTCCGTACTGCAGTGCCATCACCGTGCCGACGGCTGATGCGTCGTGATGGGTGAGCTGCGTCAGAACTAGCCAGTCCTGCGCAATCTGCTGAATCCATGTGCCGATGTTCGACACCAGCGAACCGATCGCCCACACACGATAGTTGAAGCCGTAAAGCGCGCGAAACGCACCTGCCGCCGGCGCGCTCAAGGCTGCACCCGCTTCGGATCATTGCTGCCATGTAGCATACTGAAGTGCCGTGTGAGGTGCAGTCGTAGCGCGGACGCGTCGACCTTCGTTCTCGGGACGAACGAGCCAACTGGGCACACGTACGCCGACCTGTTAGCGAGATATGCAAAACGTACGACAAGGCTTGAGGTCGACGCTGACCACGCGTGGCCCGGCGCGTTTCCAAACATCGCTCGAAACCAATCGTATCGCAGCTCGTTGACAAGACGTGGTACGGTGTTCATTCGGAGCGCGCCGCTGCGAAGGAATGACGGATTTTGCATAACGTCTATGCTGATTGTTCTCTCCCGGCATTGGAACAGATTAGGTGGGCGCTCGTGTGGGCCGTGCTCCCATGAACAATTAGGCCTAGATGCGCCATCGGCGCGCACGCTAGTGCCAGCTGTCCATGCATGAATCCGGAATCTCTCGCACACTCTGGTTTTCCTGTTGAACTCCAGTTCGATTGAGTCATATTTCTACACTCGCGCGATATCTGCCACGTGTACGCTCTAATCATCGAGAGCCGAGTTTTCCGCAGCTCGAAGGTCACTACTTATCGCCGCCATGATCGAACCGGCGCATTGCAGCCCATACAACGTTATAAATCAACGTCCTATGCTGCATTTGCTATCGCCAGTGCGACCCAAAGTCCGTATACACAAAACTTGTGGATATCCTAAGATTTTATGATAACTTAATAGAAAGATGTTTTCGCGGAATTGGTGTGCTTACACAGACACTCAGCGACGAATATCAGTACCGCACAAGCGCAGTGTTGCATTTTTCGAAACATACATGGCGGCCGTATCTCATCGCTGACTAACTCGCCCCTATCCCATGCTCGATTCATCGCAAAAGAAAAGAGATATTTCCGGACGCAATCTCGTTCGTCGAATCAAGCCCATCCTCCCGGAAAGGCTGGCGCTCGAATCGCTGGAAATGAAATGGTCGGAGGTGTGGCAGCAGGAGCGTGTCTACGCATTCGACCGGCATGCCGACCGCGCCGACGTTTTCTCGATTGATACACCCCCGCCGACCGTTTCCGGCTCACTTCACGTCGGCCACGTCTTCAGTTACACACACACGGACATCATTGCCCGCTACCAACGAATGCGGGGGAAGACGATCTTCTATCCGATGGGATGGGACGACAATGGATTGCCGACCGAACGGCGCGTCGAGAATTTCTACGGAGTGTTGAGTGATCCGGACCTCCCGTATGAACCCCAATTCGTTCCACCGGGAAAGGCGGCGGAGAGGCGCAGCGATTTCGTACGGATCAATCGCCGAAATTTCGTCGAGTTGTGTCACAAGCTGACTCATGTAGACGAGCAGGCATTCCGGCAACTCTGGGAGAGGCTCGGGGTTTCCGTCGATTGGGGCTTGACCTACGCCACCATCGACGAGCGTTCCCAGCGCGTTAGCCAGCGTATGTTCTTGCGCAATTTCGACCGCGGGGAGGTGTATACGCAGTTGGCCCCCTGCCTCTGGGACATCACTTTTCAGACGGCGGTGGCTCAGGCGGAGCTGGAGGATCGTGAATCCTCGGCCATGTTTCACAGTCTGCGCTTCGTCGCGGACGGCACGGATCCACTTGTAATCGAGACGACGCGACCTGAGCTGCTTCCCAGCTGCGTGGCTATTCTGGTGCATCCGGAAGATGCGCGCTACACCGAACGGATCGGCACGACGGTGCGCTCGCCGCTATTTGACGTCCCGTTGCCCGTGCTAGTCCACGATCTCGTGGATCCGGCGAAGGGCAGTGGCGCGGTCATGGTCTGCACCTTCGGCGATTTGACTGACGTCGTCTGGTGGCGCGAACTTAACCTGCCGACCCGATCGCTCATCGGCAAGGATGGACGGCTTGCCTCGGACACTCCGGAGTGGCTGACGAGCCCGGCGGCTCGCTCTCGGTACGTGGCCGTCGCGGGGAAGTACGTCGGCGAGGCGCGAAAGATCCTCGTGGCCGCACTGCGTGAGACGAACGACCTCATCGGCGAGCCCCGACCCATCCAGCATTACGTCAAGTATTTCGAGAAGGGAGATCGCCCGCTCGAAATTGTTGCAACCCGGCAGTGGTATGTGCGGAACGGCGGGCGTGATGGCGTCCTGCGCGATCGCCTGCTCAAGCGCGGAACGGAGCTTACTTGGCAGCCTGAGTACATGCGCTCGCGGTACGAAAACTGGGTAGGTGGCCTGAATGGAGACTGGCTCGTCAGTCGACAGCGTGTGTTTGGTGTGCCCATTCCTGTTTGGTATCGGGTGGATGCGGCCGGCGAGATCGACTATGGGGACGTGATATGTCCTGACGAGGCCTCGCTGCCTATCGATCCTCGGACCGACGTCCCATCGGGCTTTGCCGCATCCCAGCGCGGGGAGCCTGGCGGATTCGTCGGTGATCCGGATGTCATGGACACTTGGGCGACTAGTTCACTGACGCCGCAGATTGCCTGTGGGTGGGAAGAAGACACGGAAATGTTCTCGAAGGTCTTTCCGATGGACATGCGCCCACAGGCTCACGACATCATCCGGACCTGGCTCTTCTCCACCGTTGTGCGCAGTCATTTCGAGCATGACTGCGTGCCTTGGAAGAACGCCTGCCTGTCCGGCTGGATCCTCGATCCGGACCGGAAGAAAATGTCGAAATCCAAGGGCAACGTGGTCACCCCGCAGGCCCTGCTCGAACAATACGGCTCGGACGGCGTTCGCTATTGGGCCGCGCTTGGGCGCCCGGGAGCAGACACTGCGTTCGAAGAGAAACAGATGAAAATCGGGCGGCGATTAGCGTTGAAGCTGCTCAACGTTTCGAAGTTCGGATTGGCATTTGAGGGCGACCCCGACGGTGCGATTGGCGAGCCCATCGACTTGGCCATGCTCCAACGGCTCTCCGAGGTCATCTCAAAGGCGACCGACGACCTCGAACGATTCGAGTACAGCCGAGCCATGGAACGGATCGAGAACTTTTTCTGGTGGTACTGCGACGATTACGTCGAGCTTGTCAAAGTGCGGGCTTACAACGCGGGTGAATCCCGGCAACATGCCGGTTCGGCCCGAAATGCGATCGCACGATCGCTCTCGACCATCCAGCGGCTCTTCGCACCGTTTCTGCCTTTCGTGGCGGAGGAGTCTTGGTCGTGGTGGATGTCGTCCAGCGTGCATCTGTCGCCTTGGCCCACGGCGCAGGAAATCTTGGAGGGATTCGAGCCCGCCCCCGAGCGCGCCGAGTTGCTTGAGGTCACCTGTGATTTGCTGAGCCAAGTGCGGCGGGCGAAATCGGAGGCCGCTGTCTCTATGAAGGCCGAGGTGACCCGGCTCACGATCACCGATACCCCGGCTCGGCTCCAACTGCTCCGTCTCACGGAATCGAGCCTGCGTGATGCCGGGAATGTCGTGCAGATCGAGTATCGACCGAGCGAGTCGCCGAGTCTGGAAGTGACCCTCGCATGAGTGCCGGGCAGGGATGGCCCTGTCGCTAGTCGTCGTTCGGCCACCAAATCCACTCACCTCGCTGAAGATATCGGATGAAGATGAGCAGCCGCCCCTACCGCGTTGTTTCACGATCGAATTTTCCCGGCGTGATGTACCTCAACGAAGGGGGGGCGTTCCGCTCGATGGACGAATGCCAAGACTGGCTGTCGGGGCATCGGGACTCGATCCTGTGTGACTTGCGGTCGGCCGGTGTCGTTCTGCTGAGAGGCTTCTCCGCAGGCCTGCCGGCGGACGTTTTTCCCGCGCTGCTTCGTAGCCTGGGGACCCCGATGAAGGATTACCTCGGCGGTAGCACGCCCCGAACGCGCTTGGGTTCCGTCACTTACTCCGCGACGGAACTCCCGGGCGAATACAGCATCGCCTTGCACCATGAGATGTCCTACCTGCCGCAGGCACCAGAGGCAATATGCTTCTATTGTGCCCAGCAGTCGGCGACCGGAGGTGGAAGTGTTCTAGCAGCCTCCAGACGGGTTCGTGCCGCCTTGCCAGCGGAGGTCGAGGGCGCCTTTCGCGAGAGAGGTGTGCTGGTGACGCGATCGCTCCCGCCCCGACATTCGATCTACCTTGCCTCTGGCATGTCGCGTCCGTGGCAGGATGTCTTTGCTACCGACGATCCTGCTCGCGTGGAAATTGTCTGCCGGGAACGCCATTGGGTACCATCTTGGTGCGACGACGGCACATTGCGGCTCCAGCACGGAGCGACATCCGCCTATCGCCAGCATCCGCAAACCGGGGAGCCGGTCTGGTTCAACCAAGCGCACTATTATTCTCCCGAATGTATGCTCCGGTGGGCAGAGCGCGATGGCCGTACCTCGCAGGCGCGATACATCCTCAGGCTCATGGAGCGGCGTGACTACGATCACCTGAATCAGGTGACCTTCGCTGACGGCAGTGCCATTCCGCCTGCGTATTTGCTGTCGATCTGGGATGCGCTGGTCCAGTCCGAAACGGTATTTACAATGGACGTCGGCGACATTATGGTCCTCGATAACTACGCGGTCATGCATGGGCGCGAATCCTTCTCTGGCACGCGTCAATTGCAGGTTGGCCTGATCGAGCGGATCTTTCGTTGAACGGCCATTGATGACACCTCATTTAACGCCCCTTCCTCAACGGTGACTATTGCCTGCCATAACCGGCACGATTCATGAACCCTTCGACGCAGCGACGGATCATTGATGAATTGTCGGCATTGCTCGCGGCGCGATCAACGGAACTCGCCGAGCAGCCCCGTCTTCATCCGGCCAACATCTACAAGTGTGCGGACCTGCATGATCGTGAGCGCCACGAATTGTTTCGTGGGCATCCCCTAGTGGCCGGCTATGCGGAGGAGTTGTCAAACCCCGGCGATTTTGTAACCCGCGAGATCGTCGGCGTCCCGATCCTGATGGTGCGCGACCGCTCGGGTGCCATAAGGGCATTCCTGAACGTGTGCAGGCATCGCGGAAATGTCGTCTGTGAGTCGCCTGCCGGGAATGCAAAGGCATTCGTGTGCCAGTACCACGGCTGGGTTTACGGCAACGATGGTACATGTCGTTCGTTCGGACATCCGACCGCGTTCGCTGGATGTTCCCTCAACGACTTCGCCCTGAGGCGCCTTCCCGTGGAGGTGCGCCACGGGCTTGTCTGGGTGCTCCTCACGCCAGGTCAGGATTTGTCGGTCGAGGCATTTCTAGGGCCGACGCTTGACGACGAATTGGCCGGGTTCGCCGGATCGTGCGCCCGTGTGTTCGCGCAGCGCGTGACGACCCACGCGTTCAACTGGAAGCTCGGTGTTGAGACCTTTCTGGAGATTTTTCATATCTCCACACTACATCGTACGTCCATCGCCGCACACTTCCTGGATGGGCTCATGACGTCCGAGAAACTCGGATCGCATTATCGCATCACGGCAGCACGACCTTCCTTCGCCGATGTGGCGACGAAGTCGGCGAACGAATGGGCACTCACAGACCACTGCGTGTTCATTTACCTCCTGTTCCCGAATACCGTTTATCTCTTCCAGCGAGAACATGTTCAGGTCTACTCGTTCTTTCCTGGTCGGCATCCGGGTGAATGCCAGGTGCGCACGGCGCTGCTCCGTCCGGATGGTCGCGTCGCGGATCGAGCCACTCGACACTGGCAGAATAACTGGGACCTCATCTCGCAGGCGGTCTACGACGAGGACTTCAGGGCCATGGAGCGCGTCCAGCGCGGCATCTCGGCCGGGGCCAGCGACGGCTTTATCTTTGGGCGGAACGAATCCGTGCTACAGGCGTATCACGACGAAATACGGCGATGCCTGAGCGCCAGCTCGGGCGCCAGTTCGCCCCACTCAGTGCGCGGGACGGTGACATCTGATGAATGAATCGCCTCGCGCACCGCAGGAGTTCCTTGTCTTCCATGAGATTGCTCATGGGCCACCATCGACGACGCAGGCCGATGGCGTGAACAGGCTGGCGAGGCGGTGTGTTCCGGCGTTCCGGAGCCATCCCGAATTGATCGAAGAAAAATTGTTTCCGCGATATCGCGGGCCAGACGAGAGGCTCATGATCGCCATGCGAGGCGCCGAGCTCGTCGCCGCAGCCTCGTTTGACATCCATACGACGGGCGAGCGACGCATCGGTGGAATCCGGACGATCCTCGTGGATCCAACCTTCCGAAGGCGTGGAGTCGGAAGGCAGTTGGTCGAGGCGGTGGAAAAGAGCGTCACCTCGCGAGGGGTTGATCGGATCTGGCTTTACTGCTCGGTACCCAACTACCTGTACCCCGGTGCCGCGGCCCATGATCTCTCGATCGCACATTTCGCGGATGCGCTTGGGTACGCGAGACGTGTGTCGACGCACGACATGGCTGTCGACCTGTTGCGCCTGGGAGATCTTCGGCCTCCGGAAGGTGTTCTGCTGCGAGCGCTCGATCACGCCGTTGATCCCGCATGCGACGAACTCCGTGCGTTCACTCGCCGGGAGGTTCCGGGCTTCGTGGCCGAGGTCGAATCGGCGCTTCGCCGTGCCAACCCGATCGCGCATGTCGCTTACGATCTGGGCACAATCGTCGGGTTCTGTGTCGCTGGTTCATTCAACGCTCCGCTGGGGGCGGTCGGCCCAGCGGCCGTCTCGTCGTCCCACCGGGGCGGAGACGTCTTCAGGTCCCTTGTCCATGCCTGCATGCTGTCGCTCAGGCAACGTGGTCACGGGTTCGCACGGATGCAATGGGCAGACTCACGGTCCCTTGCCTTCTACAAGCGCTGGTTTGATGGATTCGTTTGTGATCAGTACGTCATCCCCGTGAAGCATGTTCACGAGCCCGGATCGGCGGGGTGACGCCCCCAACTGCACTTGACAGTAGTGCCGCCGAGTGCATAACAACCTGGGAGCCTACAGCGTGTGCTCACAAGTGATTTCGATGGACGTGGTGTCACCCCACCGTGACGACGCCGCGCTGTCGCTCTCCCATACCCTTCGGCGCGTAGTAGCTGCGGGCGGCAATTTCCGTATCCTGAGCTGCTTCACCATCACTGCGTGGGCGCCGCAGGTCACCGGGTCGGTGACCACCGAGGGCGTGTCGGAAATGCGACGCCGAGAGGATGAAGCGTTCATCAATCGGTTCGGCACGGCGGGGGCGGTTTGCTCGCTTGACTTCGTGGATGGTCCCCTCCGGGCCGACTGGTCCGTCCAGGGCCGCGAGCACGTGCAGAGGGCTTACGGGCCGGGCAGCGAGCTCGTCGATCGCTTGGCCACTGCGTTGCGCGCGCGGCGAAGGGACGGTGAAATCTGGGCTGTGCCGATGGCCGTCGGTCACAGGGATCACTTGGCATGCCTGTGGGCAGGGATCGCGGCGGCAGGCGATGCCCCGCTCTTGTGCTACGAAGATCAGCCCTATGCGCTTCGGGCTAGCCCCGACGACCTTGCGAACCAGGCGGCTCGTCTCGCCGAGCACGCATGCCGCTCACTCGTTCCCGTCCGCCTTGCAGGGCGTTTCGCCGCCGATGACTGGATCGATGACCTCTCCTGCTATGCGTCGCAGTTCTCACCATCCGAACTTGGCGAGCTCGCTCGCCAAGTCGCGGAGCGAGGCGGCGAGCGGTGTTGGGTTGACGATCGGGCGAAGCGGTTGCTGGACCCCTTGATCGATTCCTGAATCATCGGCTGAAAATTCCTCTTCCTCTTTCACTTTCGATCGCCATGTATCCTTGGGACCTTTCAAGATTTCCGAACTACGACGCCGCGACCGAGATTGCTCGAGTACCTGCTTCGTCATTGACGCCGGAGAGCTTCCATAGGGACTTCGTCGTGCGAAGCCGGCCTTGCCTTATCGAGGGGGCAGCGTCCCATTGGCCCGCCTTGCAGAAATGGCCCGAGCATAGCTACTTGATCGAGCGATGCGGCGAGAAGCCGGTCCTTGCCCGTCTGGGGGTCGTCTCGCTCCAGCCGAAGTCGCGAAGCGAGCAGCCCACGGGAAGCGACCCCCGCGAGCCCAACGTACAGCGGCAGACGCTTTCGTTCGAGGCGTTCCTCGCGCGGGTCGGTGAAGCCTGCACAGGCGATACCTCGGATTCGATGTCCATCAAGGGTGTCTTTGGACGCGTTGTGCCCGGACTCTATCCCGCGATCGAGAGTGACTTGTTCACGTCGTTGTTGCCTGACATCCATGACCTGCCGTTCTGCGAGCGGCTTACACGGAAGTTGACGGTGTTTCCGGAATGGCGAGCATTTGTCGGGAAGGCAACCTACACGGATTGGCACTTCCATCCGTATTCTGAACAGGTGCTCGTACAGGTGATCGGGACGAAGGAAATCCTGTTGCTGCCCGACGGGCGCCTGACGTTCGAGATCTTCAAGAAAATCTCGAGCGTGGTCAGGGCTCGAGGCGGAAATCTCTACGGAAGCGACTTGGTCGATACAGTGCCGGAAACGAAGCAATTGCGTCCGGCCCGCGTATTGCTGGAACCTGGGAATGCGTTGTATTTCCCGAACCTGTATTGGCACGCCGTTATGGCGCGTTCGGAAGGACTGCAGTTTTCGGTGGTCGCCGCGTACGACGCTGCGCTTCGATTCGGGTTTCATCGACCGGCCGGGCTCGATGCGCTACGCAGCATGATGCGGTTCGTCAACTGGCCCAATCGGGTGCGCTTGATCGCTGCGGCGATCGGCGGCTACTCGACCAGCGTCTTTTCACCATCGAACGACTGGTTGATGGAATGATTGATCGAATGGTGTGTGTGCGTTAGCGGATTGCGGGGGCAGACCGCAGTCGCCGAGCAGTCCGTGCGCCAGCGGGTCGCGCAGCGCCTCGGAAACCAGGCGCGCATATTCGAGCGAGCTGTCTATCACGGGCACACGCAATCCCGGGAGATCACGGATCACAGTCAGCTCGGTACAGGCGAGAACGACTGCATCGCAATCCTGGGACTCGATCAACGAACGTAGTCGAGCCACCTCGGCGCAGGATTCAGTTGGATCGCTGCCGATCTGAAAGGACTTGATCGCATCGATTGCCCGGAAGATCTCGGAATTCAGTTCTGGTCCGGGATACGTGCATCCCGGCAGGTAGGGCGTGTAGAGGGATTCCTGAACCGTGATGAATGCGCCGAGGATGAGTGGCCGGCTCGATCGGCGCGCCACTGATCGACCGACCATCGCGATCATATCCAACCACGGCACCGGCAAGACGTCAGCGATCTCTCGTCGGAAGTAGTGCACTGCATTGCATGGCACGGCCACCGCGGTCACGCCCAGGCGTGCAAGGCCCTCGATGCGCGCCTGGATGGCGCCCGCGGGCGAAACTCCTGTGCCGCGATAGGCAGTCAGTCTGTCAGGAATGAGCGGATCATTGTCGAGGAGCACGCGAAGATGATCGCGCTCGCTGTCGACGGGCGTGGAAGCCAGGAGGTTCTCAACGAATTTCACGCCGGCGAGGGGCCCCATGCCCCCGACCACGCCGAGCGTCGGCCGTAACTCATCGACTATCATGCCGCTCTCCGTTTCGAGCGCGCGAACTTTGGCCAGAGTGCCCACGTTCTCGCCCTGTAGTCGAGATAGGTCACGCCAAAGGTGTTCACCAGAAGGCGCTCCTCGAGCTGAATCCGGTAATGCAATGCTGCTATCGTGAGCAGGCTCAGCGCGAGGCCGGTGACCACCGTGCCACAGATCAAGGAAAAGCTGCCGAAGATGAGAACGAGCCCAAGATAGCCAGGGTGCCGCATTCGCTGATAGGGACCGCTCGTGATGAGCGTGTGCTGCGGTTGCTGCGTGAGCGCCATCGTGAATCGCTGCCCGAGTGATGCCATGGCGGCCAGTCGAAGCGTCAGGCCAACCCCGTATGCCAGGCCGCCGAGAAGCGAAAGTAGCAGGCTGCCGGCTGGAACAAACACCGCGGAAATCCCGACGGGCACAATGATGCAGATGTCCCGGACAGTGGTAAGCAGATGCCTCGATCCTCGATCCTCTTCGGAGGCACTCGAACTGCCGCTCAGTCGTTCCAGATAGAGTTCCACGCCGAACCAGAGATTGAACAACACCAAGGCGACATAGCGGCCAGTCGCGGGTGCCTCGCCGAGCAGCGTCACAGCGATGAGCACCAGGTCGATCGCCAGGAGTCGAACGAGCCATGAAGGAAGGCGGCGGAACGAGCTCATGCGACTAAAGCCCAATCGCGCAGAATCGCGGACAGGTGATCAAGCACGCGCGAATCATTCACATCGCTGGCGTTGCGCGATGCGTAGTACGGCTCGATCACCTTCCATCGAGCGTTCGGTTTCGCCCAACTTCCGTACGCCGAGACGCTGGATCGGCCACCGCCGTCTGGAGACGCAACACTTCGCGGCGGCCGGACGCAAGTGAGCCGATAGCCGCTTGCGTGCAACTCGCGCTGGGCGGCGACGGAATCCGGATCGCCGAGATCGAGATGCACAACGGTGCAGGAGACTTCGTGAGCCCCTTGGTCCACCGAGGACAGCGGAATCCCATTTAGGTCCTCTTGAGCGCGGCCCGCAAGCTCGAAGGATCGGTGATTGAACTGGCGGATGGCGCCGTCGGCCTGACTGGTGAGTAAATAGCGGACGGCGTTACGTGTGCCATCGCTCGTGACGAACCGAAGACGATCTATCTGTGATGGAAAGTTCATGGCGAAGAGAGCTTCGGCGAAGGTGGCGTCATCTTGATTCGCGAAGTGGAGCGTTGGGGATGCGTTCATGCCTTCCAGCACGTCGTCGAGGCTGCGACTGATCTCGCGGTATTCCAGACATTCGAGGAAGCCGCCTTGCATGACGTACCATGGCGCGAACCCGAAGAACCGGGAGCGGATGTATTTGCGGTGGATCGTGTTGACCGATTTCCCGCCACGAATCCCCTGTGCGGCCGCGCGAGCCCTCGGTACGAGCATCAACGTATGAAACGATTCGTGGAGCGCCGGAAGTGCTCCGGTGAGAAAGTCGATGATCCGCTTCACCGCGAACGGCTTCAGTCCCACGGGGGATATTGAGCCCGAGCGACAGATCTCCCCAATCCCGGGTCCGAATTCTCCGCTCGAATCCACCACGCTCACCGTACCGAGGTCGCCCGATTGGGGGGAGGGCGCGGGATCGTGCAACCACTCGTCGATCACGTCCCGGTGCCCCCAGAACCAGATGAACTCGCGGGCGCCGCGGACCCGCTTGGCCAGGCGATCGAAGTCGAAGCTGTCGGTGTGGTAGTCGCCCGCGTAGACCCGTGTCAGGATGGCCGCACGTGTGGCGACCGACCGTTCGGCGAGGTCGATCGTGCGTTCCGGGGTGAGTTCACCTGCGGACGAGACATCGGGGACGGACGCTTCATACACGGCGCGCAGATGGGCCAGGTAAGCCGCATCATCCAGTGCCGGATAGCAGAACAGTGGCTCAGTGCGCATGATCATCCTCTGCGACGGCGTGCATGAAGCGCTCGAGGGCGATCTCGACGGTGCGGGCCAGACGATTGAGCCGCGGCGACGCCAGCGTGCCGACGTACAAGCGAAGGAAAGGTCGGTCGCTGTCTGCGATGGCGGCGGCGGCGGAGATCCGGGGGGTGGTGAAGCCGAAGCTCACGCCTTTGATCAGGGGCACCTGTGCAGATCTGGCCTCCGCGAGAACCAGGGCGATGAAGGCGTTCATCGAGTCGGCCACGTTGAGCCCGTCGTCCCGAAACTGCATGCATACGCATCCCCCGGTGAACGTCAGCGCGGCCGCCTGGTGATGGTCGACGTGCGTGGGCAGTGCCGGCGAGTGCACGACGACGTGCCGCCGTACGCTGGCGCTGTCAGCCAGCGCCAGCGCCAGTTGACGACAATTCGCGCCGATGCGGGCCAACTGGGCACCGTAAGCGTCGGCGTTGTAGTTCGGGAACAGGGTTGCGTCAGGCGAATAGAGGATCGCACCCGTGTTGCGCCGCAGGCGCTCCAGAAATGGTCTTGACGAAGTGTGGTGGACGACCACGCCTGCGAGCGAGTACTCCATGCCCATCTGCAGGTATTTGGAACAACTCTCGTAATAGAGGATCTCGAGATTCGGGTTCGCGAGAATTTCGTCGCAGAAGAGTTTTGATGGCAATTGTGCCGAGGCCATGGACCCGTCGACAACCAGTCGAAGGGGACGCGTCAGACGTCTGGATAGCAGCCGTGCAAGCAGGGCAACGTCGCAGACTCTGAGTTCGACGTTGTTCGCGATCGGGTCGATGAACAGGGCGTCAAATCCGGCCTCGAGTACCGCGTCGGCCACTTCGTGTGCGTCGTACGATCGGAGCCGCTCGATCGAGATCTCGGGCAGCGATTCCAACTGTTCCGCGGCCTCGAAGTAGATGTAAGGGGCCGTCGCCACGCGTGCCTGACGAGGCAACGCATGGCGAACCAGGTAAGCTTCAATGATGGCATAGGCCGCCATGCCGGACGAGGTCACCATGCATGTCACGTCGTCGCGGTCGACGCGAAAAACCTCGCGCAGTTGTGATTCGATCCGCAAAACCGCCGGATTTCCGTATCGATCGTAGTTAACGTCCGAGTTCTCCTGGCTGCGCAATTCGAAGAACTGCGGGACCAACGACTGGTCGTAGGCCGCGGAGCGCCAGTCGAACATCCGCGGCACGGCGCTGCACAGGATGTTTAGTCCTCGCAGCGATGCCTCAGTCGTGAAAGTATCGGCGCCTGCGGCAATGAGATTGTCGCTGCAGGTGGGTGACGCGAACTCAAGGATCTTTTCGGCCAGATCCACGAGCCCGCTTGGTATCACGATGCCGTGGCCGCTGCAGTAACGCTGGTATTCCGAGAGAAGTCGAGTCGACAGCGCATGGCGTGCAAGCCAGTCGCCGTGCGCCACTTTTAAATGAATGGCTTCATCGCTCGAGTGCGGGGCAATTGCCGTCGACGTATCCTCGGGCGGCGACTCCGTACGAGCGCCGACGCGATACACGATCTGGCGAGGCTTCGCTCGTTCCTCGGGCGTCTCTCCGGTGAGACCGAGGAAACGCGACAGCGGCGTCTGCTCGGTGAAGGGAAAGCACAGCAATCGGTTCAACGTGGACTTCTGGACGTTCCCGCCCGTCAGGAGGATCATGACCGGGCCGCTGAGCACCTGCTGCTGCGCCCGTTTGACCACGGCAGCCACACCGATAGCTCCCGAGGGCTCGACTAGCCAGCTTTCGTTCTGGATTAGCGCGACGGCTGCTGCTGCGATTTCCTCCTCGGTACATGTGATCATCGTTTCGGGCTCGTCCAGAAACCAGGGCAGCGTCGATTCGGCAGTCGACAGTTGCACCGCGAGACCATCGGCGAAAGTGGGCTGGTTGAGGACGCGGGTCGGGAACCCGGCGTTCAGGCTCGAACTGAATGACGCATAGTTTTCCGGCTCTGCCCCGACGACGCTCACGCTAGCCCCCAAACTGCGCGCGGCCCACGTCGCTCCGGCGAGCAGGCCGCCACCACCCGTCGGTACGATCACTTCGGCGAGAGCGTCGGGACATTGGTCGACAGCCTCGACCATCACGGTCGCACCGCCGGCGATAACCCGCCGGTCCGCGAAGGGCGACACGTAGTCCCACTCATAGCTCATCGCCAGTTCTCGGGCGCGTTCGCTGGCCGCTTCCAGTGAATCGCCGTGTTCCAGGAGTTGTGCGCCCTCGAACACAAGCTTGCTCCGTTTAAGGCGACTCGCCCCAACGGGAATCACGATTCGCGCGGCCAAAGCGAGGCGGTGCGCCGCGGTGGCGATCGCGAGGCCGTGGTTGCCGGCGCTCGCGGCGATGACATCGGCGTGCGTTCGGTGCAACAGTGCGTTCCAGGCACCGCGGAACTTGAACGATCCGGATATCTGCTGGAACTCCAGTTTGGCGTAGACTGGCACTCCTACGAGCGGTTCTAGCCACTTCAAGCGCTTGACGGGCGTGCGCACCACAACATCGGAAACCGTCGAGAGCGCTTGCTCAACCCACCGTTCGACATCGGCTGCCAGGACGCGCGTGGGGCTCTCCGGCCTCGTCGACGCCCTCAGCATGCCGTTGACGCGTGCGCTGGCTTGCAGAGCAGCACGTCCTCCAAGAGCAGGAAATCAATATCGGTTCTGAGGTAACAGTCGATCGCATCGGCAGGTGTCATGACAATCGGTTCACCATTCACGTTGAAGGACGTATTGAGGAGCATTGGTACACCGGTCTGCTCGGCGAAGCGGTGCACGAGGTTGCGGAAGCCGTGCGAGGCGCCTTCGCGTACCGTCTGGAAGCGACAGCTTCCGTCCACATGAGTCACTGCGGGCACCACGCCATGCTTGTCGCCAAGGAGAGGCATGACGATGTTCATGTATTCGGATTCGAAATCATGGCCGGTGAATTCGCGTACTCGTTCGCGCAGAATGGCTGCGGCAAAGGGGCGAAACGACTCACGTAGCTTGACCTTGGCATTGACCCGATCCTTCATGTCGGATCGACGAGGGTCCGCCACGATGCTGCGGCCACCGAGGGCTCGCGGGCCGAACTCGAGTGCGCCCATGAAAATCCCGCCAACCCGCCCCTCGCAGAGCAGGGCGACCGTTCGACCGACCGCGTCGTCGACCCGCTCAGGTCGGAGGCCTCGCTCACGGACCGCACTAGCGATCTGGTTACGGTCAAAGACGGGGCCCAAGTGTGCTTTTCGATTGGACTCCGCATGCCGGGCCGCCGACTCGTAGGGAAAAGTCGAAAGGGCTGCGCCCACGGCAGCCCCTTGGTCCCCAGGGGCCGGTGGAACGTAGAAACCGGGAAACCGCGACTCGCGCAGGATACGACCGTTGCAGACGGAATTCATCGCGCACCCACCCGAGAGCACGAGGGGCAGCCCTGGATGCCACCGGGCAAGGCGGGACAGCATGGACAGCACGATCGTCTCGTAGCGGGCCTGCATGGCACGAGCCACGTTGGCGTGATGCTGCGACAACGGATCACCCTTCGACCGCGGCGGCCCGAGCGCCTCGTCAACGGCAGGGTGGAACCAACGATCGCGGACGTTTTCGCAATATTGGTAGCGCGTGTATCGAAGGTCAACCGTGAATCCGCTGGATGTCAACGGCAGCAGTTTGGAGAAGAACGCGTCGAGCGCGCCGTCGGCATGGCCATAGGGAGCGAGGCCCATGACGCGGTATTCGTCCGCGGCCGGCTGAAAGCCCAGGTGCTGCGTGACGGCGCCGTACACGAATCCGAGGGAGGCTGGCATCGCGATTCGATACACCAGGCGCACCTGGTCACGGTCAAACACGTACGCCGTCAGACTGGCGTATTCGCCGCGGCCGTCGATAACGACCGCCAAGGCCCGATCGAATCCACTGGCCCGGTGTGCATAGATCGCATGGCAGAGATGGTGGTCTACGTAGTCGATCGAAGGCATCGCAGCACCTCGCCAGGAGCGGGCCAACGCTTCCTCCACCATGGCATGACTGCGTACCGCGCGCCAGCGACGAGCGATCCTCGCGAGCGTCGGCCTGTGGACGTCCAGGATACTGCCGACTTCGCAGAGTGTCGCGCGAAGGAACGCAGCCCGGTCGTTCCAATAAAAGGCGATCCTGTCGACGTTTGCCGGCTCCAGGCTGCACGCTGACATGGCGACATCGATGGCTCCATGAGGGAACCCCCAATCGTTCTTGCCGCGCGTAACCCGTTCCTCCTCCAGGGCGAAGAGAAGTTCGCCATCCCGAACGATCGCCACGGCTGCGTCGTGCGCAAGTCCCGCGATTCCGATTGTGATCATGGAGTGACGTTCCGCCCTTCGATATCCTTGGTCTTCCCAAGACGTTGCTCAAGTTCGGTGTGCAAGATTATGCTGTTCGCGATGAACTGCCTGCGTAGCTGGCATCGGACGCGATCGTTCTGCATCGGATTGTCTTTCTTGTAGACGCCAAAGGCCGGACAGCCCCCGAGGCATACGAAGCGCGCCCAGCAGCGCGAACAATCCGCGTCGGGATGGGTCAGCCGCCAGTTGTCGCTCCAGTACTCGATGAACGAGGCATCCACTCCCGTGAACACGTCCCCCATCTTGAATTTCGGGTTACCCTCGGTCCGGTGGCAGGTGTAGATCTCGCCACTCGCCGAGACCGAAATGACATTGATGCCGGCTCCACATTCGACACCACTGTTTTCCAGGATCGATCCGCCGGCAACCAGATCACCCTTGTCTTCCTCCAGGTAGATATTTGTGGCCACCGGCTTCTGGACCAGTCGGCCCATGTATTTCGAGTAAGGGTTGAAGTTGCGCCAGTCGAAGTTCTCATCGAGAACCTTCCTGTTGAACCACGTGCTCAGGTGATCAATGCCATTCAACGTCAGGTCGAGATTGTCCTGCGTGACCTCGCCCACCGTGCCATCAACGCCCCAGATGAAGTCCAT
Source organism: Burkholderia sp. D-99 (assembly GCF_011605345.1). Classification (GTDB taxonomy): domain Bacteria; phylum Pseudomonadota; class Gammaproteobacteria; order Burkholderiales; family Burkholderiaceae; genus Burkholderia. The sequence goes on along the minus strand of NZ_JAAOXM010000004.1, from coordinate 73,232 downwards.
CTTGACGTCGTCGTAGCCGAGTTCCTCCACCATCGTCCGTGCCTGGTCCAACAATCGATCCCCATGCTCTCCGAAATAGGAGGCACGGACCTGGAACTTCACCGGACTCTCCTTGAGGGCCGCCCCATACTTGAAGTTGACCGCATCGTAGGTGCCGCCGCCCTTGTTGTTGATTCGGTATCGATCGTTGATGTCCTTGGTGCCGTCCATGCTCAGCCGGACGGCGATCTTGTACGTATCGAAGAAGGCGAGAAGTTCTTCATTGATCCCGATGCCGTTCGTGGTGATGGAAAACTCGACCTCTACGCCGTCGCGGCGACCGCGCTCGGCCGCGTACTCCACGAAGTGCCGCAGGCACCGCTGGTTCAGCAGCGGCTCTCCACCCAGGATCGCGAAACCCAGCGACGACGAGCCTCGGTGTTCGAATGCGAAATCGACGACGCGCTCCGCGGTCTCGGTACTCATCATTACCTGCTTGCCACCACCATACTCGCCCTCATCCGCGTAGCAGTACGTGCATTTGAGGTTGCAGCCGTAGGCGATCTGCACCACGACGTCCTGCAGACGCATGCGATCAGTCTTTCGATGAGCCTTGCGGGCAGCATCCGCGGCGAAGAGGGCTCCGCTCTCGATCAGCCGGGAAATCGTCGGGCTGGCCAGCAGGTCGGCGGCGTCCTTGGTGTCAACGTATCGCTCGACGTGAGCGGCATCATCGGAGGACAGCGCATGGGCGGTCGACGTGGTGACGTCGAAGAGAAGATAGCCGCCTGTGTGTTTGATCAGGGACGCGTTCGATTCGCCGTAGACGATATTCCGAAAAGTGACCAGCCTTGTGTTCTCACTGCGGCGAATGACGTTGATGGCTGTTGTCATAACGGGCTCCTTTCCTTGATGTGCGTGTCGCAAAGCCGTCGGATCTCAGGTCCGGGCATCGACGAGCCATTGGTGATAGGTGGACGCTGCGGGCGGGATCAGTTCAATCTGGCGGAAGCCCGCCTCGCGTGCGAGCTCGACGACCCGACTGCGAGCGATCGGACGATAGCGGCCGACGAAGTGCTTCGTCTCCCACGCCGCCAGTTCGGTCTCGATTACGAAATGAAGATGGAAGTCGTAACTCCCGTCGTCGTGCCAGTCCCAGACTTGGTGAACTATCCGCCTGCGCCCACCGTCCGCATAGAATGCCGGGGCGGTCGTCGCCGGTCGCACGTCTGTCGTCTCGTCGTAGTCTCGGAGGGCCACGAGGGCCTGTCCTTGGGTCGTGAGGCACTGTCTCGCGAAGCACAGCGCGTCGAGGGCCTCGGTATCGTTTTCCGCGTGCGTGAGGTAGTTGTCCAGCAGGAGTGCCACGTGCGCGCTTCCTTTGAGGCCCCACTCGTCCGGGCCGTGGGTCAGGATGTCGCCATGGAGGATCGTTGCCACCATGCCCACGGATTCGAGCTCGTTTCGGGATCGCTCGACCGACTGTAACGACGAGTCGATACCGGTCATCTGGTAGCCTGCGGCCGCGAACGGTAGGAGCTGCGTACCGATGCCACTCGCGCAGTCAATGACACGAACCTCCGGTGCCGGCCGAGGAAGGAACGGCGCAAGCTTGTCGAGTTGCCAGCGCTGGAAGCGCTTCCAATCTGCGAAAAGCAGATGATTGAACGGTGCCAGAGCGTCGTAGAAGTCGTTCTGCATGAATGTTTCCTTCATGAAGAGAGGAGGGGGCACGTAGCGACCCGGCCGACGGTCGCTCAAGCCGTGGCGGGGGGGCTCCCGGAACGACGCACCATCAGCGTCTTGAGCCCCCGATAGAGGGGGATGTCCAGCCAGTCCGAGCCCGCCTCACATAGCTGGAGTCGTGGCCAGCGGCGGACAAGCACCCCGATTGCACACTCCGCTTCCATGAGCGTCAGGCCCGCCCCGATGCAGACATGTGGACCGCTTCCAAACGACAGTGGGACGCCAACGCTGCGGTCGAGATTGATCCGATCGGGCTCCTCATATCGGCTAGGGTCGCGATTTGCTGAACCGATCAGTGGAAGTACCAAGTCTCCGCGTCGAATGTCTTTCCCATGGAGCGTGAAAGAACTGCTGGCGCGGCGGCCCGTATATTGGACCGGGCTGTCCCAACGAAGGAGCTCCCGCACGGCTGATCGCAATCGCGCCGGGTTTTCGAGCGCGGCCCACATCCCCGGTTCCCGCAGCAACCAGTAGACGGCCGTGCCCAACAGGTGACGGGTCGTCTCATAGCCCGCGAATAGGAGCATCGCGCATTGCGAAAGCATCTCCGGCCCGCTTTCGATCTCGCCTCGCTGTTGGGCACGGACGAGCACTCCAAAGAGTTTGTCTTCCTCGAAGTCACCGGTGTCGAGACAAGTCTCGATGTACTCGGCCATGCCTAACAGGCCCGTGCGGGCCGCCAGTGCGTCAGCTTCGGACGGACGCACTGAGCCGATAAACTGCGCAAGAACCGACGACCACGTGAGGAATCTTTGCTGATCGACATGACGGAAACCCAGGAAACGAGCGATGACACGCGCAGGCAACTGCCGTGCGAACGTTTCGATGAAATCGAATGGCGAATCGTCACCGCAGGACGCTTCAACGTTGTCAACAAGCTCGTTCACTGTTGCGTCCACAAAAGCGCTCATTTTCTGGATAGCTTCCGGGCGAAAGCCGACCTGCATGGCTTGACGCAGGCGCGGATGCGTTGGCTTGTCGACGAAGAGCAACGCACGTGCAAAGAGTCGCTGCATGTCGATCAACTGCGCGCGAACGTCACTGCGAGAGCGAGGAGCTCGCATGACCCAGCCGCCCGTGCGGCAGGCGGAAAGTCTCGGATCCTTCAGGGCGGATTGAACAGCGTCGAATGTGGTCAACACCCACGCACCTCCGAACAGCTCGTCTGTCCAATAGATTGGTCCTTGAGAACGCCAATCCCTGTATTTCGCATATGGATCTATTTCTGTAGGGTTCCTATTTAATATTCCTATGCTTGCCATATCGGTTGGTATCCTTTATTTGACGCTCGCGCAGTCTACATTTCGCAAATACCGCTCCATGCCGAGCGTTTGTCAATCCTTGTGACGCGGGTAGGTCAGTATTATGAGGCGGCCAACTTGTTGAGGAGCCGGTGTACTATCGATCACCGGGGTTCCTTCTTTGATCGGAATGCACTTCAAGAGCGGTTCGATCTTGTCGCCGCCAGGGATTTTTCGCTAGGACTGCTCTGACGTGCCAATCAACATGAACGCCATACTAAGGATGGTCACGCGCGACAAACAGTTGAGCTAGCGACCAGTGCGATGTTGCACCACCGAGAACGTCGACTCGATCGGATTCTCGATCTGCATATCTTGCCAACGAGCCGAGCAGCCGTAGAACGCGAGCAGTGCATTGTGACCTTTGATGGGTCTCTCAACTTTGGAACTTGGATCGTTACCGCCCTGCAACCGAAACGATTTGATGCTATGGCAAGAGGCTGTTGTACACGATCGATCGTCGATCGTCTTCACGTTCGAACTCTGCTCGCGCATCGGTGCAATCTCCACCTCGATTGCTTGCTGGGTAATCCGTCACGCTCTGCTGGTTCAGCTAGTTCAGACAGGGCACGCCCTTGATGTCCAATTCTGCTGCTTGATTGCCATCCGTTTCCTGCCCATGCTCGGCAATGGGGTATCGATTATCGGACTGTCACTCCTCAAAGCAACATCCTCCGTAATCGTTTCAGATTTCTACCACTTATCCATCGGTCAAACCAATTTCGACAACAATAGCTGTCAATCAAGATTGATGTGAATTCACCTTGTGTAGCTCAGGGGACGAAACTAACATACGTCTGAACAATACGCATGTCAATAAATATTGCAGTCGGCCATCTCACAATTGATTTGTGATGCGTTGCCTTAGTATGAAAAACGCGAAAGCTGAACCGATTGACGCAATCGTGAACGAGATCGATATAGTGATGGAAAAATAAGGGAGGCATTGTAGGTTGTGTGCGACTGAATGACGTAAGTTGTGGCGGTAGTGGCCAAGGGGGTATGTAGGGGGCGGCAATGCAGGGAGGCTGATTAAGAGTGCTCGGCGCCAGCAAGCATAGTCGGCGATCAGAACCTGTCTGCCTAAATCGGCGACCGACGATCTGATTGGGCAAGACGATTCTTTACCGCATACCGAACCAACAGGCGCCGCTGTTCTAGCTATTGGATAGCGTACGATGAGTCAATCGAGCGCCGGCTGTTTGAGAAATGCGAGCAGATCGCAAAGGGTGGAGGGCGGGGGCGCGTGACGATCTAGGTGGAAGACGAAAGCGAAAATGTGCAGCGATCACGTCATCAATTCTGATTTGCCTATCAAAGATGCATTTGATCGTACGCACAGTGCGATGGTGCTTGGCTGAACGCATTGGCTGCCCAGCTGCTTCCGACTGCGAGAGGGGCGAGCTTTGTGGTGTTCGAACTTCATAAAGTCGATGTTAATCAGGGCCTGAATCGCTTTATCAAGAAGACTGTCTGGACAATCTATCTGAACATACGCTGGATTCGATTCATTTCTTGATTCCCGTAATGCAATTCGTGGACCAGTGTGTTGAGCGCCACGGCCTGGCTCGGCGCGTGGCCGGAATGGCTCGAAAGGATTGGAGCAACCTCTATTGATCGAAAAAGTAGCAGAACGTGATTGGTAATTTTTCGAAAAGCTTCAGAAAACCCGTATGTAGGTGCGATGGCACCTAAATATCGGTGATTGGCGCGTGGCACTTTCGTGACCGAATTAGGGGAAGAACGCGATGATGGTTGAGATAAAGAAGGGGGATCGAGCGACATCCCTCGCGGAAGCGCTTGTCGGGGCGCTGCAGTCGATCGATGGGGCCGGGGCCGGGGCACGGGCCGTGTTCGCGGCACAGTGGCTCTGTTGCGCAGGCATAGGTTATTCGAGGGAACGCATCGAGGATCATCGGCTACTTGGCCACTGCGTTGATTTCTCTTCTTTCGACTGCGCGACCTTCGTCTATGCCGTCAATGCTCTAGTGAATGCCCGATCGCTCGACGCGTTTGTGGAAACACTGCACGACGTACGATACTCCGGACCGCCATCAGTCGAGACTCTGATTCATTACTCCCTGAACGTGCTCAGACGGTTCGAGGCACGCGGTGTGCTTTACGAAGTCCGATTAACGGAACCTGATCACCTCCGCGAGCGATGTGTGCTGGTGGATGATCGTGGCGGCAGAAACTGGTTCATACAACAGGAAAAAATCGGCGATCAGAATCGTGGCCGATCGCTATGCTTTAGCTACACGCCGACTGCCTTGTGGACGCGCGAAATGGCTGGCGTGTGCGACGGAGACACCATTGTCTTCGTCTCGGCGAAACCCCCACACGAATATCCCGGGATTGTTGGTCATCTAGGCATCGCATACCGGACACCGGCAGGTGAATTGACAATGTACCACTCCACCAAGATGACGGTTGGTGCCAAAGACGGCCCGTGTGCAGGTGTGTCGTTGCTGAGGCATTGGGACGAGGCGGCGCAGGCGCTGTGTGCGACTCACGATCCGCGAACCGTAATGGAATACCTCTGCAGTAACCCCGAGCTGTTCTGTGGAGCGGCCGTCTTCCGACCCGTCGAAGGCCCGGCGTCATTTCAATAGTCGCCTTCGTGTCCGCTCGGACACATCATGCTGACCCCAGCCCACAAAACCGTCCCATTTGAAAGTGGAAAATTCCGGCATGAAGTTATCGTTGAGACTAGGAGGTCATGCCGTGAAGAAGAGCAAGTTCACCGACGAGCAGATCACATACGCGTTGAAGCAGGCCGAGCTGGGCACGCCTGTCGCGGAGGTCTGCCGCAAGATGGGAATCAGCGACGCGACGTTTTACAACTGGCGGACGAAGTACGGCGGGCTGTCACCCTCGGAGCTGCGCCGGCTGAAGCTTGCCGTCCGCGACGTCCTGAATGGCCATGAACCTGTCCAGCTCGCGCATCGTCATCGTGGCAGCCTCCGGCGCTGGATTGCCAGCGGTCGGGCAGCTTACGACAGGTCGAAAAACGGACATCTGAACTTAGCCCGAAGCGGACATTTGAACTTAGCTACTACAAATAAAAAAATTGATCATCAGCATTATGTAAAGTTAAAATGATTCAAAATGGAATCCACGGGCCGCTGCCGCTCTTTTGCGTAAAACTGTTCCCGTATGGCTCAGGTTTGCCGGCCCGTGCGACGGCTTTGTCGTCAGCTCCTGCTGTCCGTTTCTCGCCTGAAGTTTCTCGACCTCCTGCGACGCCTGCCAGAAGAACAGTGGATACGTCAGCAGGATGGTCCACCCGGCAGCACGGTCGGGCACTACAGCACCACGACCGGCTCGATCGGTCTGCAGATCGGTGCGCAATCGAAAGCCATCATCTTCCTGCTCATGACCACGGATGCGCTCGATCGCTTCCGTAGCAGCGAAGGCTGGTCTTCAGGCGCCGACGTATCGGTGCCAGTCCTGACGGTCGGCGCGAACGGCAATGTCGAAACCAGCACCGCGACCGTGCCGATCGAAGCGTTCGTGCTGACGAACAGCGGGTTGAGGGCGGGCGTGACGCTTGAAGGAACGAAGGCCACGAAGCCGACGGCGCTGTAGCGCTCACGCTCAAGGCCGGCTGGGCGAACGAGCCTGCCTGCCGACCGATATTTCCCGTCAACCGCTCCGTGAAATATCGGTTCCGCATCGAGCGATGCGCGATTGCGCGAACCTTGATCAGACATGTGTCGGCACTATAATTTTTTGAAGGTCGATTCGTATTCGAACGGTCGTCCCGAATTCATCAAGAAAGGGGACATATTGCCGCCACTGTCCCGCCTGGTCGTCGGATCGGCAAGATATGATGGTTGGCTCCTTCCGCCGATTCCCGCAGCGCCCACATCGGCCGGATTCTTCATCGTCAGCCGGGCGCAGGCGCAGGAGCCACGCATGCAGGACAACCCGCCCATCACCGAAAATCACCTGCTTGCCGCGCTGCCGGAGAACGAGCGCGCCCTCCTCACCGCACACCTGACGCTCGTCGAGATGCCGTTGGGAAAAGTGCTGTACGAGTCGGGCGGCCAGCTTCATCACGTCTATTTTCCGACCACGTCGATCGTGTCGCTGCTGTATGTGATGGAGGATGGCTCGTCTGCTGAAATCGCGATCGTCGGCCATGAAGGAATGATCGGCGTGTCGCTGTTCATGGGCGGCGAAACGACGCCGAGTCGCGCCGTCGTGCAAAGCGCGGGGCAAGCCTACCGGCTCGACGCGAGCATCCTGAAAGAAGAATTCCGGCGCGGCAACGCGATGCAGCGCCTGTTGTTGCGCTATACCCAGGCGCTGATCACGCAGATGGCTCAGACCGCAGTGTGCAACCGGCATCACTCGATCGATCAGCAACTGTGCCGCTGGTTGCTGCTCAGTCTCGACCGCCTGCCGTCGAACCAGTTGCGCATGACGCAGGAGCTGATCGCCAACATGCTGGGCGTGCGCAGGTCAGGTGTGACGGAAGCGGCATTGAAGCTGCAGGACGCGGGCCTCATCCGCTACAACTACGGTCATATCGAGGTGCTGGACCGGCCGGGGCTCGAAAAGCGCGTGTGCGAATGCTACAGCGTGGTCAAACGCGAATTCGATCGCCTGCTTCCCGACCTGAAGCGACTCTAGCCGCTGCGGCGCCGCAGCATACCGGCCGTCCCCGCAGACGCCCTTGACGCTTCCGATCGCGTGGAGGCGGAGGATCGACACCTTGCCGTTTTCGACGCTATCGCTTGGCTAGCCTCGAACGACCCAGTACGGCGTCCGGTTGTAGTACTGGTGAAGCGACAATCCCCACTGTGACTGCGTCATCACCGGCCAGTGCTCGTCGTCGAAGCCCGGGGTGCCTTTGACATGCGCGGCGGTCACATCCAGATGGAAACATTTATCGTCGATATCGTATTTCATCGCACTCCACGGAATGGCGCAAAGCATCTCGCCCACACCTCCGCTGGAAGCAACCGCGTAGGCAATTCTGCCGTGGTGCAGATCGAGCACGATGTCGAAAACATTTCCAATATCCTCACCGCCCGACGCGATGATCTTACTGCCCTTCAGGGCATCCGCGGTCGTCACCATACGGCCGGGCACATCGACGGTGCCGCCTTCGACAATGCTTGCCCCCTTGCTGCCCTCCCCGGATGGATCGGGGGTGTTGAGCATCCTCATGATGTCCTCCTTGGACAAGATCCCGGAATATCCATTTCGCGCACGGTCTCGACATTGACAATGACACTCGACGTACGAGAAAACGCTGCGCGCACCGGCATCGGAAGTCGGTACGGTTCCGTACCTGGACACATCCGGAATATCGGTTCGACTCGATGGAACCTGGTCACGACGGCATGGCGCCGTCGTCTGCGCAAGGTGCGGACCCGCGCCGCGCAACCTGCACTAGCGGTGCTTGATGTGCGACGACTTCCGGTGATGCTTTCGATGGGCCGGGCTGGCAATTATCCTGGTAACACCGCCTATCGACGGCGGATCGCTGGCGGGAAACGTCCCCTCGACCGCCTCGTCGACATTGCGTTCGCTCTTGCCGCCGTTCGTATGCTGCTCTCGATACCTGTTGCGCATAACCGCCTCCGTGGAACGGATTGTCGGACGAGGCTGGCCCGGATTCGACTGGCCACGTGCGGACGGCCCGCCAGCGTGGGATGCCGCCGATTACGACGCCAGCATAGGCTCGATTTGAAAATTCCGCTGAGCACGATCGTGATCTGCCGCAAGACACCGGACAACGAAAGTCGAGCACGTTCGCAACGCCGACAAACGCGCATGCCGGTCCGCGCAAGCGCAGGGCCAGTTCCGGTTCCGCTCGCCACGCGCACCGGCACACCGTCCGGCATCGGACAGACTGAGCCCGCACGTCCCGCGTATAGCTACGCTACCGAGCTGGACGTTTCTATCGGACATGCACGTCGAACCACGATGGTGCCGGGATCGGGCATGCGAATCGTCGGCCTGATCGTTGCGCTCGGCTGCCTGGTCGCCGCACCGCAGTTGCATGCGGAGAGAATGAATCACAGCGGGGACCAGGGCAATCACGAGCGTATGTCGCATCAGGGCGGTCATCATTACGATCATCGCCGGTATGCAGGCGGCGGCTATGACGGGGGCGATGTTAATCCCTATGGCCCGCCTCCGATGGTTTACGCGCCGGCACCGGCGCCGGGCGTCTCGCTGTTCATGCCGCTGCGGCTGCGTTGACGCACGAACCGGGTCAGGCAGCCCTGCTCGTCCGGCAGTACGTCGACATGGCAATCCTCACTGCTTCGCGATCCTGATGATGATGCTTGAGAGGATGTGTCGCGACAGGCCGTACGGGACCGCTCGCCGCGCTCGCCCCGATGCGTGCTTTGTACGGTTTCGTACCGCATCGGCCATGCGGCGCGTGTAGCGTCTCAAACATGCCGGCTATCCGGGTGGACGCGCTCGGCAGGAATCGCTCCGCATCGGCGGACGAACGGCTGGATGCCACCGCACGGCAGGCAGGTCGGCCGGATCACCGAAGTGCCGAGCATCGCTCTGGCGAGGACATCATGTTACGAAGCATCCGAAGGTTGCACGGAGACACGGTTCGAGCGAAGGACGGCGATATCGGGCACATCCACCAGGCCTACTTCGACGATGACAACTGGTGCATCCGCTACCTCGTCGTCGAGACGGGCGACTGGCTGCACGACAGGCAGGTGCTGGTCTCGCCGTATTCCGTCACGCACGCCGATCCCGAAACCCGCACGCTATACGTCAGCCTCACGCAACAGCAGGTGAGAGACAGCCCGAATCTGGACACGCACAAGCCGGTATCCCGTCAGCACGAGATCGAGTACCTGCGTTACTACAACTACCCGACCTACTGGGGCGGTCCGAACCTTTGGGGGATGGGCGCGTACCCGGCTTTCGATCCCGCCGGGCCGTCGCAGGACCCCGACGCCGGCAATCCGCTGTTCTCGCACAACGCGCCGGCCAGTGCAGCGGCGGATACGCATCTGCGCAGCACCGGCGAGGTCGACGGATATCGGCTCGAAGCCACGGACGGACATATCGGTCACGTATCCGACTTCATTTACGACGATGAAGCGTGGGTGATCCGCTATCTGGCGATCGACACGTCGAGCTGGTGGTCGACCGGCAACGAAGTGCTGATCGCGACGCACTGGCTCGACCAGGTGGACTGGCCCACGGAAACGGTATCGGCCACGCTCACGCGCGACGCAATCCGCCGAAGCCCCCGATACGACGACTCGCAGCTCGTTCATCGCAGCTACGAGATCGCGTTGCATGAGTTCTACGGCAAGCACGGCTATTGGTCCGGAGACCGATAACGCAGATCCGCGCAATGGTTAACCAACGCCACCACGATCCCGTGCGGGATATCGCGTGACCGGACGCCAGGGAGCAGTCGCATGACCTCAACCGATTTCCCGTCAATAGAAGGTTCGGCACTCGACGCGCTCTGCATCAACACGCTGCGCTTCCTGTCGATCGATGCCGTGCAGAAAGCGGCGAGCGGCCATCCAGGTTTGCCGCTCGGCGCCGCGCCGATGGCCTATGTGTTGTGGATGCGCCATCTCAAGCATCATCCCGCCAATCCGGCGTGGCTCGATCGCGATCGCTTCATCCTGTCGGCCGGACATGGTTCGATGCTGTTGTACAGCCTGCTTCACCTGACCGGCTACGATCTGCCGCTCGATCAGATCGAGCGCTTCCGGCAATCGGGCAGCCTCACGCCCGGTCATCCGGAGCGCGGCCTCACGCCGGGTGTCGAGACGACGACCGGTCCGCTCGGCCAAGGCTTCGCCAACGCCGTCGGGATGGCGATGGCCGAAGCGCATCTCGCTGCGCGCTACAACCGCCCCGGCTTCGAGATTGTGGATCACCACACTTACGCGCTCGTCAGCGACGGCGACCTGATGGAAGGCGTCGCAGCGGAGGCCGCATCGCTTGCCGGCCATCTCCAGCTCGGCAAGCTGATCTGCCTGTACGACGACAATCGGGTCACGCTGTCCGCCGGCACGGCCCTCACCTTCACCGAAGATCGCGCGCGACGGTTCGACGCCTACGGCTGGCATACCGAAACGGTCGACGACGGCAACGATCTGGCCGCCATCGACGCGGCGCTGGTCAACGCGCGTGCCGAGCCACTGCGTCCGTCGTTGATCCTTGTGCGCACGCATCTCGGCTACGGCTCGCCCAACCGGCAAGACACGTACCTGGCTCACGGATCGCCGCTGGGCGACGCCGAGGTGCGTCTGACCAAGCACAACCTCGGCTGGCCGCCCGACCCTGCGTTTCATATCCCCGCACCGGCGCTCGCGCATTTTCGTCGCGCGCTGACGGAGGGGCGCGCACGGGAAGATCACTGGAATGCGCGGTTCGAAGCGTATGCAAACGCGTTTCCCGAGCTGGTCGCTGCACTGCTGAACACGGTGCGCGGCACGCTGCCCGACAGGTGGGACCGCGATATCCCGGTTTTTCCGGCCGATCCGAAAGGCATGGCGACGCGGGTTGCCTCCGGCAAGGTGCTGAATGCACTCGCCTCCCGCGTCCCTTCGCTGGTCGGCGGCTCCGCCGATCTGAATCCCTCCACCTTCACTGCACTGACCGGGCTCGGCGATTTCGAGGCTGCCGGCGTGAGCCCGCTCGACCAGCAAGGTTCCGACGGCGGCGGCTGGAGCCGCAGCGGCCGCAATCTGCATTTCGGCGTGCGCGAGCATGCGATGGGCGCGATCCTGAATGGCCTGGCGGCTCATGGCGGCATCCTGCCGTTCGGCGCGACCTTCCTGATCTTTTCCGACTACATGCGTCCGCCGATCCGGCTCGCCGCGTTGATGCGCCTGCAGGTGATCTATGTGTTCACGCACGACAGCCTGGCCGTCGGCGAGGACGGTGCGACGCATCAGCCGGTGGAGCAGCTTGCCGGCCTGCGCGCGATCCCGGGCCTGCTGGTGATTCGCCCGGCCGATGCCAACGAGACCGCCGTTGCGTGGCGGGTGGCGCTCGAAGCCCGGGAACAGCCGACCGCGCTGGTCCTGACGCGCCAGGACGTGCCGACCGTCGATCGCTTGCGGTTTGCGCCGGCCGAGGGTTTGCGGCGCGGCGGCTACGTTCTGGCCGATGCCCCCGATGGCCACCCCACGCTGATTCTGATCGCGACAGGCTCGGAAGTCGCGCTCGCACTGGCGGCGCAAGTCGAACTGCTCGCGCGCGGCGTGGCGGTCCGGGTGGTGTCGCTGCCCTGCTGGCGATTGTTCGACGCCCAGTCCCAGCCGTATCAGGACGCCGTGCTGCCGAAGTCGGTCGGCGCGCGGCTGGCGATCGAAGCGGGCGTATCGCAAGGCTGGCGCCGCTATGTCGGCGATCGGGGCGACGTGCTCGGCGTCGAGGGTTTCGGCGCGTCGGCGCCGGGCGCCGAGCTGATGCGCGATTTCGGCTTCACGGTCGAGAACGTCTGCGACCGCGCGCTGAAACTGCTAGCCTAAATCGTGTACGGCACGTGTGCGTATCAGGCGTTCGAGCCGCCACCGGCCTGGCGCGTACCCGCATCGAGCCCCGCGTCGACCATCGACCGGGCATCGGACACGATGCGCGCCCCGTGATCATCGCCGTTGAAGCTTTCCGCATGGATCCGGTAGAGATCCTCGGTACCGGATGGCCGGACAGGCTCCATGTGCGGCCGGCCTGCCCGCTCGACGCTCAAGCATGAGGATAAGGGCGATGATGCTGACGAAATGCGAGCGTTCCGAGGGCGTCAGGCCACCGTATTCCAGAATCGACTCCAGCCGAATTCGCCAGCGTGCCAATGGCGCAGGTTCACCGAGCGTGACGCGTTCAATGAGTCGCTCAAGTGAACGCAGGTCTCCCTCGATTGCGGTGGTGGCCATGGCAATGCTCCGGTTGTCGTGAGGATCGACGAGCACTCTATGACGAGACGCAGCCCCACTCTGCCCGCTACCGTACAGAGCATGCGTGCCGCTTCGGGCAAGCCTTCCCGGCCGCTTCAGCCGCAGGCACGCGTCCCTGCGATCGCAATGGCCGCGCCCGATCCTTTGTCCGCCATCGGACAGACGCCGGATCGGCTCGCTGCGAACGTGGTACGAGCGGCGTATCGTCATTCCGTGGCGCGATTCATGCCGGGTATGCAAAGTGACTGAAACGATCGGATGCCTCATCTTCGGAGCCCTGCTGATTGTCATGGGACTCATCGGATCGTCGCTCGAGCGCCTGCCGCTGAGCGCGGCCATGGTGTATCTCGGGATCGGCTTCCTGATCGGACCGGCCGGCACCGGCTTGCTGTCGATGACCTTGCCGGATGACGTCACGCGCTTGCGCATCGCCGCCGAAATCGGCCTGCTGATCTCGCTGTTCGCGATCGGCCTGAGGCTGCGCGTCCCGCCCGCCGATCCTCGCTGGATATTGCCGCTGCGGCTCGGCGTGGTCGCGATGATCTTCACCGTCGCGTTGATCGCCGCGCTCGGCGTGCTGGTGTTGCATTTGAGTCTCGGCGTCGCTGTACTGCTGGGCGCGACGATCGCGCCGACCGACCCCGTGCTCGCTCATGACGTCGGCGTACGCGACGCGGGTGACGTCGAACTGGTGCGCTTTTCGTTGTCCGGCGAAGGCGGGATCAACGACGGCACGGCCTACCCGTGCGCGATGCTCGGCCTGCTTGTGTGCAGTTCGGGCGCGACGTCGGCGCTTCACTGGAGCATGGTCGGCGGCATTGCATGGGGCATCGCGTCCGGTGTGGGCGCCGGCTGGCTGCTCGGCTTCGTCACCGCCCGGCTCGTTGCATTCCTGCGCAGTCGTCACGGACAGGCGCTCGGCCTCGAAGGGTTCTTCGCGCTGGGCCTGATCATGCTGTCGTACGGCGTGGCGCTCGCCATTCATGGCTACGGGTTCCTGGCCGTGTTCGCCGCGGGCGTCGCGATGCGGCGCGTCGAGCATCGAACGAGCGGCCGAAAGACGTCGAAAGAGACGGTCGGCGTCGTGGACAGCGAGAATGTCGAGGCCACCGCCACCGATCCTGACAAAGCCCATGCCTTCGTCGCGGAATCGGTGATGGGATTCACGATCGAGCTCGAACACGTCGCCGAAGCGGTGCTGATCCTGCTGATCGGCGCACTTGTGTCCCGCTATTGGGCTGACATGCTCACCTGGGCAGGCGCGGCCGTGGTCGCGACACTGCTGTTCTTCATCCGGCCGGCCGCCACCCGGCTCGCACTGATCGGCTCCCGGGCGTCGCGCCACCAGCGCCGACTGATCAGCTGGTTCGGCATTCGCGGCGTGGGTTCCCTGTATTACCTGACGCTGGCGATCGAGCAAGGGCCGCGCGCGGAACTGTTGCCGCTGGTTCCTTGGGTACTGACCATCATTGCCGTATCGATCGTGCTGCACGGCATTTCAGCCACGCCGCTCATGCGCCGTTTTGCATGAGCCCATGGCCGGCGCAGTGGCACGATGCCTGCGTCGGGCGAACGGTTCGGGACATGCATCGACGCTTTCGATATCGAAGTAGACGGACGCGGGCGTGGAGTCTGTCCCGCAACGTACCGGACGCACGCGGGTCATCGCGGGTGCCGCGTGCGAGGTTCGTCACCTGCTGTTTCGTGGGATACACGGTTCAGTGGAGATGTCCTCCGAACAGCCCGAGCAATCCGATGACGATCAGGTAGATCGCAACGATGTAATTCAACAGACGGGGCACCACAAGAATCAGAATGCCGGCGATCAGCGAAACCAGTGGGCCCGCGCTCGTGAGAATGTGCATACGCCCTCCGCAAGATTGAAAACAACACAGGGATAAAAAGCCTCCCTGCCTTTGCCGCGTGTTACAGCGACTTGAGCCTGGAGACCTTCGATGTTCGTCGCAGCATGCTTCCCTCAGATTGTTCGTGGATATCCCTGACGCTACACACAGGTGAACGCTAATGCGGTACGAAAGCGTACCAAGCGCGCAATGCGGATCACATGCCCCCCCTCTTCGCGGCGATCGACCCGATCGCCGCCCGCGTGCATACGCCGGCGAGCCGGCGCCGATTCGCGTACGGCATCGTACCGACTTCCCTCTCGATCGCGCGCAGGATGCCTTCGGGCGCGCTGGTTGTTCCGCGCTGAAGCGTCCGATACGACGCCTCGATGGTTCGGGATGTCGCACCGGTGAAACAGGCGACCCATGTCAAGGAGCAGTGTGATGAACAGGGATCAGGTGAGAGGCCGCATCGCGGAAGCAAAAGGCAAGTTGAAGGAGATGGTCGGCAGGATCATGGGCAATCGAACGACCAGAATGCAGGGCAAGGTCGAGCAGGTCGTCGGCAAGACACAAGCGTCATTCGGTGACGCGAAAGCGCAATTCAAGAGGCGGCCGTAGAGGGTTCGCGCGAAGGGTTCCGACGCGCCGCGCGATCGGGCGACGTACTCCTGTGACGGATAGTCGTCACGCGTGCTCGCTAGTCGGCGCACCGATTCAGCCACAGCCGTCCAGCGGCCGTCATATTGATCGTGCCGCCGGTGCGCGACTCGTATGCAAGCCCGTGAGTCAAGAGTTCATTGGCTATGGCGCGGGGAATAACGGCTTGGGAATCGGGAATTCGATCAAGCGATCTGAGGGTCTCGACGACCTCGGGTGAAAGTGGGATGCACATGGCGGCCTCCTCGGTGTTGACTTCATCGTGAACCGGGCGACACGGGTGCGTCTGTACGGTATCGACTATTTGAAAGCGGGTTCTTCCGATACCGTCGTTGATGCCGCCCCGCAATCCGTTGACTTATCGGCATCGAAATATATTTCGTCATCCGATGTTTGTCTTGCGAAACCGGTGTCAAGCGCGCACAGTCGAGATATCTGCCGGTTTGTTGTCGAGGCATCGGCGCCTTTGAATCCTTCGGCGCCAACGGTTGCTCTGTCAGGAGCGCACCATGACCATCCCCACGCTCGAGTATCGCGGACACGAACTCCGCGTCTATTCGCAAATGCTCTTCCCGCCGTTCGGTGATCCCCACGCTCCCGGTCCGAAGCGCTTCGGTTCAATCGTGCGCATCGACACGGTTCCGGCAACCGCGGCGGCCGCGCCGCGTTACTCGACCATTTTCGAGCATGGCGCGCCAAAAACGGCGGCGCTCGCACTCGATCTGGCAATGCAATTCGGCAAGGACATCGTGGATGGCAAGATCACCCCTCCGGCGATCTGATCCGTCCGCCGCATGCGCCTTGATGCGGCGTCTCGCGACACGAGAACACTTCACTCGGGAGGCTCTATGAAATACCACTCACCCACCTCGGTGGATCGACGCGATGACGCGACCCGACAAAAGGAGCGGGACGAACTGGCTCGTGCCGACATCGAACGCGCCGAAAAGCGCATCCACCAGGATGCCGGCATCAATTCCAATGCGAGCAAGTGGCGTTATTCGCGTCCCGACAATCGGGCGAGATGAACGACGCATGCGCCACGCGCCGTGGCACGCCGGTCCGGCATCGCAGTGCGCGGTCCGGCCGGGATCACGCATACCGGCGCAGGCGTATCGAGAAATCGGCGATCGCGTCGATGCCGCTGTGCTCCGCGCAACGGCACCAATCCTGCAGCTGAGCCAGCAATTGGTCGTGCGATGCGTGTGACCATGTCCATAGCTCGAGCAACGCCTCATACATGTCCACGTACACGCGTATTCGCCGGTTGGCATTGGGGCTCGTCAACGCCCGCAGATCGGGCTTGTCCCGATGGCCCCAGGTCTGGCGAAGCCAGTGTTTCATGCCGAGCGCGAACGCGCGCTTGTCGTCGCGGCTCATGTTCTTGATGCGGCGCAGCTCCCGCCGGCAGGCGGGCTCGAGCATGCGCGCATAGGCGGCCATCACCGCATGGCGGTTTCGGATGATCGCTTGCAGTGTCGCGCCGTCAATCACGGCCTTGTCCGCGAGCAGCCGCGGTTTGGTTGCGACTCGCCGAATGGTCGCCAGTCGCACTCCCGCCAGCAGGCGGATGTACAGCCAGCCGATGTCGAACTCGAACCATCGATTGGACAGCCTGGCGGACGTCACGTATGCGTGGTGATTGTTGTGCAGCTCCTCTCCGCCGATCAGGATGCCCAGCGGGAAAAGGTTGGTACTCGCATCGGGTGTCGCGAAATTCCGATAACCGTTGAAGTGGCCGCAACCATTGATCACGCCGCCGGCCCAGAACGGAATCCACATCATCTGCATCGCCCACGCCGACACGCCGGGCAGCCCGAACAGCCCGACGTCGATCACGGCCAGCAGCCCGACGCCGAGATTCGGATAGCGGGCATAGACGTGGCGTTCGAGCCAGTCGTCCGGCGTACCCGATCCATATCTGCGTAGCGTTTCCTCGTTGCGCACTTCCGCCCGGTACAGTTCCGCCCCGCGGAGCAGCACGGTCGCGAGGCCGCGGGTTCGCGGGCTATGCGGATCTTCCGGGGTCTCGCTCCTCGCGTGATGCTTGCGATGCACGGCGACCCACTGCAGGGTCAGCATGCCGGTCGTCAACCATAGCCAGAACCGGAAGAAGTGACTGACGCCCGGGTGCAGATCCAGCGCCCGGTGCGCCTGACAACGGTGCAGGTACACCGTCACGCTGATGATCGTGACATGCGTGAGCGCAAGCACGACCCACGCAAACTGCCACCAGGACAGCTTCAGCTCACCGTTCAGGAGAAATGCCGACATACGGGTCGCACTCCGGGTCACGCTCGTCGCGCGCGCGTCGCCGTGACGGCGAGTGCACGTACTGATTCCCTGTTCTGCAGCCTGCCTACTTCCCGACCTGATTGCCGACAACCCCGCCAACGGCCGCTCCGCCCACCGTGCCCAAGGCACTGCCGCCCGTCAGGACTGCGCCGGCGACGCCGCCGACACCCGCACCGATCACGGTGTCCGTTCCGCGGTGAGACATCCCACCGCAACCCGCCAGCACGACAATCGTCATGGCGACTGTCGCCATCTCGACTGCCGCGGAATGTAGCTTTCTCATGATCATCTCCTGATGGGTGCCGCTGCACCGTCCGTTCCGGTACGACGCACGGAGGCCCATGCGCTGACATCTCGATGAAATTCGAAACGTCAACTCATGATGGGCGGTAAATCGCGCGCAGTCCGTCCGCTAACGTACCGGCGCGGACGCGAACCTTCCGCGTCAAGGAAACACCGCTTGCGCCGCCCCGGCGTCACGACCAGGCTGTGGCGCCGGCCGTCGTCCACGAGCCGTACCGCCGCTTCGCCGGCGGCGAGCCGCACGCCATCGGCACGAACGCATCGCGAATCGTATGCAGCGCGTTCGCTGTCCGATCGATGTCGTGCACGACGCGCTTCGGCAGGCACTGCGCGATCCGCACGGAACTCGACGTCATCCGGCCCGGATCGATGTCGAAGAACCGCCGGACACCGTCGCCAACATCGATATCCGACGCCTGCAATACCGACACGTCCGTGGTCGGCGAAGGAATGAGACGCGCGGGCCGGTCGTAGCGGGCCATGATCCGTTGCGCGGCGGACGCCTGCCACTCGGCATACGAGTCGCCCTCCACATCGACTTCGGGAAAATCCGGAAGCGCGCCGCGATAGCGGGGCTTCCCGTGCGGCGTGATATAGATCGGATATTTCATGAGCCGCTCCCGGCAGAAGAGCGTGACGAACGTCATCGTGCATCGCGGCGGCTCGTCGAGTCGGTACGCTGAAGAACAGTCTCCGGAAAGCGTTACATCATCTACGAAACGACGAAGGAACGCGGCGCGACGATCCTGATCCCCCGTGCGATGGTGGGCAGCCTGAAGTCAGGATGACTGGCGCCCACCCGGAAAGACGCACGAGAATCGAAGCCCACCGATGCTACGGGTAGGGTCACGTACCGTGGACAAAAATCCACCACGCGTTAATCCGTCGCCGGAATCCACGGGGCCGTCACCGCTTCGCTTGCGCGGAACGCAGGAAACTTCGCGCCGAGCTCCGCGATCGTGTGGATGTCGTTCTTCACGAGATCATCGCGCGTGATCAGCGCCGGCTTGACGGCGATCCGCCGCCCCGGATCTTGCCCGGCGACGAGCAGCGCCGCGGCCCGCACCGACACCGCGCCGACGACTGCGGGATTCGTTGCGGCCGTCGCGACCCATGCGCTGCCGGGCGCACGGATCGCCTCGATATCGGCGGTCGAAATGTCGGCGCTGTAGATGCGCAACTTCGACGCGAGCTTCGCCTCGTCGGCCGCGAGCTTCGCGCCGCGCGCGAATTCGTCGTAAGGCGCGAACACCACGCGGATGTCGGGATGCGCGCGATAGGCGGCCGCGGCCTGGTTCGCGACCGATTGCGCGATCGGATTGTCGACGGTGCCCCAGCGCGCCTGCTCGCGTACCTTCGGATGCGCGCGCTTGAAGTCCTGCCACGCGGCGTCGCGCCGGTCGAGCGGCGCGAACCCGGCGACGTACACGTAGCCGGCCGAGAACGCATCGCCGTTGTCCTTCACCGCTTGTTCGAGCAGCAGGTTCGCGAGGTCGCGATCGCTCTGCTCGATCTGCGGCACCTTCGGGTTGCCGAGGTCGACATCGAACGCGACGACCTTGATGCCCTTGTCCAGCGCGCGCTGCACGACGTCCTTCAGCGATTCGGGAAGCCCGTGGTTGACGATGATCGCCGACACGCCGACGCTGATCGCCTGCTGGATCTGCTCGCGCTGCTCGGCTGCATCCTGGCGGCCCTCGTAGATGCGCAGGTCGATACCGAGCGCCCTCGCCTGTTTCTGCGCGCCGGCCTCGTATGCCTGGAAGAAATCGCCGGTCGACAGGTAGTTGACGAGCGCGACCTTCACGCCGCCCTTGTCGAACGGCGCGGGCGCGCCTTTGAGCGGGCCTGCGTGTGACACGGGCACGGTCAGCGCGGCAACGGACAGGAGCGCGAGCGCGCGGATCATCCGGACGGGGCGCGATGGACGACGAAACGGGAATCCCATGCGGGTCCTCCTTGGCAGGTGTCGGTATCCGGAAAATCTATCAGCGCGGCGAACCGGTTCAAACCGAGCGATTCGGCAATCGATATTCCTTCGGATGGCAAATCGTCGGCGGCCGGCCGCGTCGAACACGGAACAAGCAATCGAGCGCGCGCGTGATATGCGTAGCAGGAATCGATGGTTAGCGCGCGCGAGCGTTGTCATTAAAGTCGTGTAGTTCAGCCCCCTCGTTTCTTCCAGCTCCCATCGACCCCATGCCCCGTCCCGCCCGAACCCGTCGCGCCTTTGCCGCCGCCCTGCTGACGCTCGCCGCCGTCGCCACGCTCTCCCCCGCCCGCGCGCAAGGCGATGCAGCGGCCGGTAGCGCCGCGGTGCCGTCGCTGAAAGGCAAGCGCATCGGCATCACGGCAATCGGCACCGATCATTACTGGGACCTGAAGGCATACCAGGGTGCGATCGACGAAGTGAAGCGGCTCGGCGGGACGCCGATCGCGCTCGACGCCGGCCGCAACGACAACCGCCAGATCGCGCAGATCCAGACGCTGATCGCGCAGAAGCCCGATGCGATCATCGAGCAGCTCGGCACGGCGAGCGTGCTCGAACCGTGGCTGCAGAAGATCCGGCAGGCCGGCATTCCGCTGTTCACGATCGACACGGCGTCGCCGTCGAGCCTCAACGTCACGACCTCGGACAACTTCTTCATCGGCGAGCAGCTCGCGCTGAAGCTCGTCAACGACCTCCACGGCGAAGGCAACATCCTCGTGTTCAACGGCTTCTACGGCGTGCCGGTGTGCGCGATCCGCTACGACCAGTTGAAGGCGGTGCTGAAGTACTACCCGAAGGTGAAGATCCTGCAGCCCGAGTTGCGCGATGTGATTCCGAACACCGTGCAGAGCGCGTACGCGCAGGTCAGCCAGTTGCTCGCGAAATACCCGAAGGGGCAGATCGCCGCGATCTGGGCCGCGTGGGACGTGCCGCAGGTCGGCGCGACGCAGGCCGTCGACGCCGCGCGCCGCAGCGAGATCAGGACCTACGCGGTGGACGGTAGCCCCGATGTCGTCGCGCTCGTGAAAGACCCGAAATCCAGCGCGGCGGCCGTGGTCGCGCAACAGCCCGCGCTGATCGGCAAGACCGCGGTCGACAACGTCGCGCGCTACCTGGCCGGCGACCGCACGCTGCCGCCCTATACGTATGTCCCGTCGCTGCTCGTCACGAAGGACAACGCCGGCTCGGCCCAGCAGACGCTCGGGCAGGCCGCCGCCGTGAAATGAGCGCCGGCACGCCCGCGCTGGCGCTGCGCGGGATCGTCAAACACTTCGACGGCGTCCCGGCGCTGCGCGGCGCGTCGCTCGACGTCGCGCACGGCACCGTGCACGGGCTGATCGGGCAGAACGGCGCCGGCAAGTCGACGCTGATCCGGATTCTCGCCGGTGTCGACACAGCCGACGCCGGTACGATCGCGATCGACGGCGCGACACAGGCGCTCGCACGTCGTGCACCGCCGGCAGGCATCGCGTTCATCCATCAGGAGCGTCTGCTGCCGGCGACCTTCACGGTCGCCGAGGCGCTGCAGTTCGGCAACGAACCGGCCTTTGGCGCGGGCCCGCTCGGGCTGCTGGCGGCACGCCGGATGCGACGCGATGCAAGCGAGGCGCTGCACGCGCATTTCGGCCTCGACCTGCCGCCGAACCGGCTGATCGCCGAGCTGAGCGTCGCCGAGCGACAGATCGTGCAGATCACGCGCGCGCTGATGCGCGACCCGCGCATCCTCGTGCTCGACGAACCAACCGCCGCGCTCGTCAGCAGCGAGGTCGACCGCCTGCTGCAGACGCTCGACCGGCTGCGTCGCCGCGGGCTGACGATCCTCTACGTGTCGCACTACCTGAACGAGATCGCGGCCATCTGCGATCGCGTCACCGTGCTGCGCGACGGCGCGGACGTCGCGCACGTCGATGCGCGGACCACGCCGACCGAGGCGCTCGTCGCGGCGATGATCGGCAACGAGATCGCGGCACGGTCGCATGTGCCCGTGCGCGTGCCCGGCCCGTCCGTACTGCGGATCGCCGGCCTTGCGGCGCCCGGCCGGTTCGACGACGTGTCGTTCGAAGTCCGGCGCGGCGAGATCGTCGGCGTCACGGGGCTGCTCGGTTCCGGCGGCAAGCAGGTCGTGCGCAGCCTGTTCGGTCTCGAACGCGGTGTGCGCGGCACGGTAACGCTCGACGGCCGCGTCGCACGGCTACGCAGCCCGCGCGACGCGGTGCGTCGCGGCATCGCGTTCGTGCCGGAAGACCGTCGCTCGCACGGCATCGCGCCGAGCCTGTCCGTACGCGAGAACATCACGCTCGCGAGCCTCGCGCGCTTCACCCGCTTCGGCCTGGTCGCACGGCGTCGCGAGGACGACGCGGTGCAACGGCTGATCGCCGCGCTCGACGTGCGAGCGCCCGGACCGGACGCGCCGGTGCGCCACCTGTCCGGCGGCAACCAGCAGAAAGTCGCGCTCGCGAAATGGCTGAGCCGTGGCGCCGACCGCGCGTCGCCGGTGTATCTGCTCGACGAGCCGACGGTGGGCGTCGATATCGGCGTCAAAGCGGAAATCTACCGGCTGCTCGATCGCCTCGCACGCGACGGCGCGGCGATCCTGCTGTTCTCGAGCGACCTGATCGAACTGCTGGACGTCACCGATCGCGTGCTCGTGATGGCGCGCGGCCGGATCGTGCGCGACGTCGCGACCCGCGATGCCACACGCCAGGATCTGCTCGCGTGGACGACCGGCGCACGCGGCCACGCGCCGCGGCAGGAAGTAGCCGCATGAACCGGATCCTCGATCGTGCGCCGCCCGGAGCGGCGTTCGTGCGGCCGCCGGGCACGTTCGGCGCGCACTTCTGGCTGCGCTGGGGCGCGGGACTGGCGTTCGCCGTCGTGTGCGCGGTGTTTGCCGCGAGTTCGCCGCTCTTTCTCACCGTCGCGAACCTCGCGAACGTACTGCAGCAGTCGGCCGTGGTCGGCATCCTCGGGTTCGGGTTGACGGCCGTCCTGATCGGCGGCGGTCCCGATCCGATCCGCGGCGGGCTCGACCTGTCGGTCGCGGCGAACATGGGCCTCTGCGCGGCCGTGCAGGCCGTCGCACTGCGTGACGGGCTACCGGACGGCGCGGCACTGGCGCTGATGCTGGCCACCGGCGCGGCGGTCGGTGCGATCAACGCGTTCGCGGTGATCGCGCTGCGCATCTTCCCGCTGCTGGCCACACTGACGACGATGAATCTGTGCGCCGGCTTCGAGCTGGTGCTGACGCAGAACACGTCGGTCGCGGCGGCGAGCCCGGTACTGACCTTCCTGATCGACAGCGGCCCGTTCGACGTGCCGCATCTCGCGTCCGCGTTGCTGATCGTCGCGCTGCTGTTTGCCGTGCTGCTGCACCGGACCCGTTTCGGCCTGCGGCTCGCCGCGACCGGCGCGCATCGCGACGCCGCCCGCGCGGCCGGGCTGCGCGTGAACGCGTATGTCGCGGCCAGCTACGTGCTGAGCGGCGTCGCCGCCGCGCTGGCCGCGCTGGCGTCGAGTGCCTTGCTGAGCGGCAGCTCGCCCGGCGCCGGCGAAAACCTGTTGGCCGTGGTCGCGGTCGCGCTGCTCGGCGTCGTGTTCTCGCGGCGGCTCGTGCCGACCGTACCGGGCACGCTGCTCGCCGCGCTGTTCGTCGGCATCATCGGCAACGGCTTCCAGCTCGACAACGTGTCGAGCTACTGGGTCAATGGCGTCGAAGGCGCGCTGATCCTGTTCGTCGTCGCGACCACCGCACTGATTCGGCGCCGCCATACGGAACACCATGCCCATGACTGAACGGATCGGCCGCCTGCAGCGGTTCTCTCTCGTGGCGGCACTGCTCGCGGTGATCGTCTTCTTCGCGGTGTTCGCGCCCGGGTTCGCGCGGCCCGCCAATCTCGCCGACGTGCTGGTGAACAACTTCGCGCTGCTCGCGATCGCTGCGCTCGGAATGACGCTCGCGCTGTCGATCGGCGCGGTCGACCTGTCGCTGGGCACCGCGATCGACGTCGCGAGCCTCGTGTTCGTGCATCTGATCGCGCACCAGGTGGGCGTGCTGCCGGCGCTGCTCGGCGGCCTCGGCGCGGCGGCGCTGGTCGGCGCGTTCAACGGCGCGCTGATCGCCGGGCTCGGGATCGCGCCGTTTCTCGCGACGCTCGGCACGCTGTTCATCGGCCAGACCGTCCAGCAGCTCGCCACCGGCGGCGGCCAGCCCGTCTACCTGCTGAACCTGGCGCTGCCGCCGCTGTTCGGCGCGCTCGCGCACGGCACGCTCGCGGGCGTGCCGGTGCCGCTGTGGTGCGTCATCGTGCTCGCCGTGGTCGTGCACGTCGCGCTCGCGCACTCGGCGTTCGGGCGCCACAGCGCCGCGCTCGGCGCGCAGCCGGGCGTCGCGCGCTATTCGGGGCTGCCGGTCGCGGCGACCGTCGTCGCGACGTGCGTCGCGAGCGCGCTCGTCTACGGCGTGGTCGGCCTGCTGCTGTCGTCGACGGTCAAGGCCTATGTGCCGCAGGCCGGCAACGGCTTCCTGCTGAACGCGATCGGCGCGACCTTCATCGGCACGACGCTGTCGCCGACGCGCCGTCCCGGCGTCGCCGGTACCCTGCTCGGCGTGCTGCTGATCAGCCTCGTCGCCAACGGGCTGCTGCTGATCGGCTGGAACTTCTACTGGCAGCAGGTGGCCACCGGCGCGCTGATCCTCGCGGTACTCGCGCTGAGCTTCATGGAGCGGCGCGTGCGCGCCGCGTGAGCCGCCGCGCGCTGTGGCCGCCTCTCCCGTCAGGCGCGGGCGTCCGCGCGCCGGCCGATGCCGAACGTGAACGCCAGCGCGAGCACCAATAACGCCCCTTTCACGAAATCCTGCAGGTAGTACGGCGCATTCAGCATGGTCAGTCCGTTGAGCAGCACGCCGACGAACACGGCCCCGACCACGGTGCCGAACACGTTCGGCCGTTTCGCGCCCCACACCGCGTACCCGACCAGCGCGGCGGCCACCGCGTCGAGCAGCAGCGAGTGCCCGGCACTGACGTCACCGCGCCCGACGCGGGCGGCAATCAGCACGCCCCCAAGTGCCGCGATCACGCCCGATACGACATACGCGGCGACCCGGTAGCGCGCCGCGGGCGCACCGGCGAGCCGCGCGGCCGTCTCGTTGCCGCCGATCGCATAGATCACGCGGCCCCAGCGCGTCGCTTCCATCGCGACGCAGGCCAGTACCGTCACCGCGGCCAGTATCAGAACCGGCAACGGCACCACGTCGAACACGCGCAGACGCCCGAGCGCGAGAAACGCGTCGGGAAACGTGCCACTCGCTTCCGTGCCGTCGGGCAACACCGAACCGGTCGCGAGCGAACGCCCGCCGGTCGGGATCAACTGCAGGCCCGCGAGCAGGAACAGCGTGCCGAGCGTCGCGAGCTGGTCCGGCACGCGCAAGCGCGTGATCAGCACGCCGTTGAACAGGCCGGCTGCCACGCCGAGCGCGACGCAGGCGGCCACCGCCGCGAGCGCACCGCCGTGCCAGACGACCAGCACGTAGCTGGCCGCCATCTGCGCGGATGCGGCGATGCTGCCCACCGACAGGTCGAAGCCGCCCGCCGCGAGCGTGATCGTCACGCCGATGCCGAGCAACGCGACGATCGACACTGCCTGCAGGATGCTGAACAGGTTGTCCACGTTCAGGAACGCGGGCTCCTTGACGCTAAAGACGACGACCAGCGCGGCGAGCACGAGCAGGATGCCGGTGCGTTCGAGGCCGGCGCGCAGGCGCGCGGACACGGGCAGCGCCGGCCTGGTGGAAGGCGCATCGGGTGCAACGGCAGACGTGGCGGATTTCAGCATCGCAGTGGATCAGTCGGACGGGTGGGTGGAGGAATGATCGAGCGTCGCGCGATCGAACCGGACGACGCGATCGGCGACTTCGACCGCTTCCTCGAGATCGCTGACGAACACGAGCGTCGCGCGTTCGTGCGCATGGCGTCGCAACGTATCGACGATATCGGCGCGCGCACCGGCGTCGATGCCCTGGAACGGTTCGTCGAGCAGCAGCAGTCGCGCGGGTTCCGCGTGCCAGCGGGCGAGCACGACCTTCTGCTGGTTGCCGCCGGACAGCCGCACGAGACGGTCGTCGGGGCCCGTGCAGCGAATCCCGAAGCGGGCGATCGCGGCGGCGGCCGCCGCGCGCTCGTGCGCGGCGCGTACCGCACCGCCGCGGAACCAGCGCGACAGGAACGGGAAGCTGACCGTGCCCGCGATCGATGCGAACGGCACGCTGTCGGGAAACAGCGACGTGCGCCAGCGGTCCTCGCCGGCGAGGAACACGCCGGCGCGAATCGCGTCGGCGGGCGAACGGGGGCGCCACGGCCGGCCGTCGAGCGTCATCGCGCCCCGCGCCGCGCGCACGGCACCGAAGATCGTGTTCGCAAGGCGCGACTTGCCGCCGCCGACGGGCCCGGCGATCGCGACGATCTCGCCGCGCCGCACGTCGAGGTCGAACGGCGCGCTGGCCGACGTCAGGCACAGCCCGCGCACGCTCAGGCCAAGGTCGCCGGGCCGGGCGGTTGGCGCCGTGCCCCGCGCACGCGCGTTCGGCAACGGTCGCCCGATCATCGTTTCGACCGCTGCGTCGAAATCGACCGGTGCCGCGAGATCGGCGACGATCCGTCCGTCGCGCACGATCGCGACGCGATCGGCGATACGGCGCAGGTCGCCGAGTCGGTGCGACACCAGCAGGATCGCGACACCGTCGTCGCGCAACGCATCGAGCAGCGCGAACAGGCGCTCCGCCTCCGGCGCGGACAGGCTCGCGGTCGGTTCGTCGAGGATCAGCAGGCCCGGCTGCCCGGCAAGCGCTCGCGCGAGCGTGACGCGCTGCTGGTCCGCCAGCGACAGCGACGCGAGCGGCGCCGCCAGGTCGGCATCGAGCCCGACGCGTTCGGCGAGCGGCCGGGCGGCATCGCGCCGGGTGGCCGGCGGCACGCGCCACGGCGACGCCGGATCGCACAGCCGGTCGAGCAGCCGGTCGAGCAGCAGGTTGTCGGCGATCGATAACGTCGGCACCACCGCGTCGGCGACCGACTGATGCACGGTCGCGACGCCGAGCTGCCTGGCCGCGTACGGCGACACCGGCCGGTAAGGCGCGCCGCGCAGCGTCAGCGTGCCGCCGTCGTGACGGATCACGCCGCTCAGGATCTTGACGAACGTCGATTTGCCCGCGCCGTTGGCACCCATCAGCGCGACGACCTCGCCGGCACCGATCGACAGGTCGAGCGATGCGAGCGCGGTCGTCGCGTCGAAGCGCTTCGACACGCCGACGGCGGTCAGGACGGGCGGCTGCGCGACGCGATGCTGTCGATCGACGCGGAGGATTGATGAAGTCGTCGTCAATGCGGTGCCGGAAAGAGGTGACGCTCGGCGAGCGGCGTGATGTGCGCGATGCCGTGCGGGCGCGGGAAACGGACGGTCGGCCACCTTGTGCCGGTGCAATCCCGCTTTGGCGGGAACCGCATGTCGCGACTCATCGGCTTCGGCCTCCACGTCGATCCACGTTGAACATGGCCGTGCGCCGGGCAAGCGACGACGCCGGATCGGCCAATCTAGCGCGCAGCACGATCCGTCCGCAAACAACGATTTCTGTCATCGATATGACGTGGGCGCGAATGCCGTGAGGCGATTGAACGATCGATTTGCATGACGAACACCGACGACTGTTCGCGATAACCTGCGTCATGCGTCGATCCCGACTACCTCGATCTGATTCCCCTTTGGCGTGACGCCAAGCCCGATACTTATTGAGGGCAGTCCGGAACACCACATGCAGACTGGATCGCGCTAACCCGAGAACTGCACGTCAATCGACATCGCCGCCGAGCAGTGGGAGAGAAGACGATCAGCCGCGACCGTCCCCTTCCCCGCTTCGAACATCGCCGAGCATCGTAACGAGCACGAGCGCCGCAATCAGCCCGAGATGCTCGAAAAAGCTGTTGAGTGCCATGAAACGCGCGGCACCCGTCTGGTTCCAGAAGTCGTTCGCCACCGCCATCGCGACGAGCGTCAGCATGCCGAGGCTGCCGGCGCCGAGCCACGTGAAGCGACGAAACACGATGCACAGCGACCCGCTGATCTCGACGACGACCGCCAGTGCAGCCCACACCGCGGGCGGGTGCAAACCGAAATGCACCTGCTCCGCGATGGCTGCGTCGAAATGCATCGCCTTGTTGACCCCGCCGATCAGAAAGGCGGACACGAGTGCAAGTCGAACCAGCACGCCGACCCATGGCTGCGCAAGCAGCATACGAATCCACGCGGGGCTGTACCGGCCGGTTGTCGTCGGCATGTCAGACCGCCCAGCAGGAGCAGCCGAACGCGCCCCAGAAGCCCTTCGCGTCCGACGTCGGCAATGCGCTGCCCCACGCGCCCGCGTGCGCATGCTGGTGCACGTTGCAGGCGTTCGCGCAGCCGCACATCGCGGCGGCCGCCGCCGCGCGTTGCAGCGGTGCGCCGCTGCGCTGCGTCGCGCCCCAGCCGCCGTAGCCGCCGTACTCGCGCACCGGCGACCAGTCCGGCATCGCCGGCGGAATCGGTGCGTCATGCGACGCGAACGGCCCCGCACCCCACACGATCCTGCCGCCGACCACCGTCAGCAGCGCGCTCGTGCCCGCGATGTCGTCCTCCGCGCACGCGAAGAAGTCGCGATCCGGAACGACCACGTCGGCAAGCTGCCCGACCGCGATGCGCCCTTTCTTGCCGACCTCGTTCGAGAACCACGTCACGTACTCGGTCCACATGCGCAGCGCGGTCTCTCGATCCAGCAGGTTGCGCTGCGGGTACATGCGCAGCCCGCCGATCGTCTTGCCCGTCACGAGCCAGGACAGCGACACCCACGGGTTGTACGACGCCACGCGCGTCGCGTCGGTACCGGCCGACACCTTGAGGCCCTTCGACAGCATCTTCGCGACCGGCGGCGTCGCTTCGGCCGCCTGCGCGCCGTAGCGCTCGACGAAGTATTCGCCCTGGTACGCCATCCGGTGCTGCACCGCGATGCCGCCGCCCAGCGCGGCAATGCGGTCCATCGATTTTTCGGTGATGGTTTCCGCGTGATCGAAGAACCAGTTCAGCCCTTCGAGCGGGATGTCCTGGTTCACCTTCTCGAACACGTCGAGTGCGCGGCTGATCGTTTCGTCGTAGGTCGCATGCATGCGCCACGGCCAGCGGTTCTGTGCAAGCACGCGCACGACGCCTTCGAGATCGTCTTCCATCTGCGCCGGCAGGTCCGGGCGCGCGACGCGGAAGTCCTCGAAGTCGGCGGCCGAGAACACCAGCATCTCGCCCGCGCCGTTGTTGCGGAAGTAGTCGGTGCCGTCGTGATACTTCGTGCTCTTCGTCCAGTTCACGAAGTCTTCCTTCTCCGCGTTCGGCTTCTGCGTGAACAGGTTGTACGCGATCCGGATCGTCATCTCGCCCGCGTCGTGCAGCTTGCGGATCACCTCGTAGTCGTCCGGATAGTTTTGCGAACCGCCGCCCGCATCGATTACGCCCGTCACGCCGAGACGGTTCAGCTCGCGCATGAAGTGGCGGGTCGAGTTGTACTGGTATTCGAACGGCAGCTTCGGCCCCTTCGCGAGCGTCGCGTACAGGATCGTCGCGTTCGGGTTCGCGAGCAGCAGCCCGGTCGGGTTGCCTGCCGCATCGCGCAGGATCGTGCCGCCCGGCGGCTCGGGCGTGTCCTTCGTATAACCGACCACGCGCAGCGCGGCCGCGTTCAGCAGCGCGCGATCGTACAGGTGCAGGATGAACACCGGCGTATCGGGCGCAGCCGCGTTGAGTTCCTCGATCGTCGGCAGGCGCTTCTCGGCGAACTGGTGCTCGGTGAACCCGCCGACCACGCGCACCCATTGCGGCGCCGGCGTGATCGCCACCTGCCGCCTGAGCATGTCCATCGCGATCGCGAGCGACGGCACGCCGTCCCAGCGCAGTTCCATGTTGTAGTTCAGGCCGCCGCGAATCACGTGGCAGTGGTTGTCGATCAGGCCCGGCAGCGCAGCGCGGCCACCGAGGTCGACGACCTTCGTCGCGCGGCCCGCGAGCGGCATCACGTCCGCGTCGTGGCCGACCGCGACGAAGCGGCCCGCGGTTATCGCCACCGCTGTCGCGACAGGGTTCGCGCGGTCGAGGGTCGTGAACCTTCCGTTGTGAAGGATCAGATCCGGTTGGGACTCGGTTGCGGTCATGTGCGTCACCTCGTATCGATCAGAAGCCAAAAAGCTGTTTGACGGCGGGAATGGCCTGCA
The DNA here is from genome assembly GCF_011605345.1 of Burkholderia sp. D-99. Lineage (GTDB taxonomy): Bacteria > Pseudomonadota > Gammaproteobacteria > Burkholderiales > Burkholderiaceae > Burkholderia. The sequence goes on along the minus strand of NZ_JAAOXM010000004.1, from coordinate 42,917 downwards.
CGCCGATCACCATGCCGAGCAACCCGACAAGGGCAATCAGCGGCGGCGCCGGCGAACGAACCTTGATTGCGCTGTAGATCACGCCGATCAGCAAGCCCGCGCCAAGGGAAACCAGATAAGGTTCCATACGATCAATGTCCCGGTCAGGTTGGAATGCAGGCACTACGCCCTGGAAAACAGGCGCGGGCGACATCCGTGAAGCAGTCACGGACGCCGCCCGCGATTTTCTTGGCGCCGACGCGCGTATTCATGCAAGGCACGCGGCATCGGCACCGGCAGTCGCAACTGCCCGCGATTACTTCGCCGGTACCGGCGGAATCGACTCGTGCGGCGTCGCCGTGCGCGGCGCAGCCTTGTGGACCATCGTGTACGCGTAGTCGACACCCATCCCGTACGCGCCCGAGTGCTCCTTCGCGATCGCCATCACGGCGTCGTAGGTCTCGCGGTGCGCCCAGTCGCGCTGCCACTCGAGCAGCACCTGCTGCCACGTCACCGGTACGACGCCAGCCTGGATCATCCGCTGCATCGCGTAGTCGTGCGCGTCCTTCGACGTGCCGCCCGATGCGTCGGCGACCATGTAGATCTCGTAGTCGCCTTCGAGCATTGCGCAGAGCGCGAACGTCATGTTGCAGACTTCCGTCCACAGGCCGGCGACGACGACCTTCTTGCGGCCGTTCGCGGCCAGGGCGTCGCGCACCTTCTGGTCGTCCCACGAGTTCATCGACGTGCGTTCGAGCGTCTTCTGGTTCGGGAACACGTCGAGCAGCTCGGGAAAGGTATGACCCGAGAAGCTCGCGCTCTCGACCGTCGTGATCGTGGTCGGGATATTGAACACCTTCGCGGCCTTCGCGAGCCCGACGACGTTGTTCTTCAACACCTGACGATCGATCGACTGCACGCCGAACGCCATCTGCGGCTGCTGGTCGATGAAGATGATCTGGCTGTTGTGGGGGGTGAGGACTTCAAGCTTCGGATTGCTCATGGCGGTCATATCCTTTGACGCGGGAAAAAAGAGAGCCTGCCTCGCCGGCCAACCGGGAGGCGCCCACTGCGCTGTGACGGGAAGTTCGCCTACCAGCCGGTGTCATTCAACACGCGAATTCATCGTAGCGCCAATTAATCGATTTGATTAATAAAAACCCTAAATCCCCGCCTTAAAAGATCTTAAAACCTCCGAATTGAATACACGTCGCCGGAGCAGACCTGCTACGCTCCAAAGTGATTTCCCGATCTTCGACCGATCGGTATTTATCCGTATTTTTCACACGGTTGTCATTGCCCTTATCCGAATCATGACGTCCTATATTGCATCGTTATTGGCCGGCATTCTCGCGGGCGTCGTCTATGCGCTGATCGGCGTGCCGTCGCCGGCGCCGCCCACCGTCGCGCTGGCTGGCCTGCTGGGTATCCTCGCCGGCGAACAGATCCTGCCGGTCGCACGCCGCGTGCTGTCCGGAATCCAGCTGAAAACCGCGTGGAGCGACGCGAAGTGCGGCCAGCACATGTTCGGCCCGCTGCCCGGTGCGCAAGCCTCGAGATCCGCCGCGAAGAAGGAGCCGTCGACGCCGGCCTGACGCGCGCCGATCGAGGGCGCCCGGATCGCGTTACGCGGATGAATTGTCGTGATCCGTCTTGGAGCCGGCGGTGCTTGGCGATAACATGACAGCCCGATGTCCCCCGTGGAATTCATCATGAAGCTGTCATTCGAAGCGCTCGAGGCACTGGACGCGATCGACCGCACCGGCACGTTCGCCGAAGCCGCCGAGTTGCTGCACCGCGTACCGTCCGCGCTGACTTATCTCGTACAAAAGCTCGAAAGCGATCTCGACGTCGCGCTGTTCGACCGTAGCGGGCGCCGCGCGAAGCTCACGCACGCGGGCCGCGTGGTCGTCGAGGAAGGCCGCCGGCTCCTGCATGCGGCCGAGCAGCTCGAACTGAAGGCGCAGCGCGCGCAGCAAGGCTGGGAAACCGAGGTGCGCATCTGCATCGACGAAATCCTGCCCTTCGAGGCATTGTGGCCGTACGTGCATGCGTTCTATGAGCTCGAGATGAACACGCGGCTGCGCCTGTCCACCGAAGTCCTCGGCGGCACGTGGGATGCGCTGATTTCGCGTCGCGCGGATCTCGTCGTCGGCGCGGCGGGCGAGCCGCCGGAACTGCCGGACATCGTCGCGCGGCCGATCGGCACGCTCAGGCACGTGTTCGCCGTCGCGCCCACCCACCCGCTCGCCGCACTGCCCGAACCGCTGTCGATGGCGTCCGTCGTCGAGTATCGCGGCGCCGTGATCAGCGATACGTCGCGCGAACTGCAGCCGCGCTCGGTCGCGATCGATGCCGGGCAGCCGTATCTCGCAGTCCCCACCCTCGCCGCGAAACTCGCCGCGCAGTGCGAAGGGCTCGCGGTGGGGACGCTCCCGGACTGCATCGCGGCACGCGCGATCGCGCAGGGCAAGCTCGTCGCCCGCCAGGTGACCGGCATGCGCGACACGACGCAGTGCTATATCGCGTGGCGCGGCGACGAGGCCGGACGCGCGCTGCACTGGTGGGTCGACCAGCTCGCCCGCCCCGATCTCGTCGACCGGTTTACCGCGCTCGCCTGATTGCACCACCCGCGGCAACCGCACCGCGGCCCGGATTGATTCCCGCAGCCCGCAGCCCTGCATCAGCCGAACGAATCGTGCAGGCGCTTCATCTCCTTCTCGAGCCACTCGATCAGGTTGAACGACGCATGCGCCCTCGCGGCCGGCGGGATCATCATCTTCTCCTCGGTCGCGATGTGTTCGGACAGCGATTCGCACATCAGCCGCCCAAGCTCGGGCTTGCGCGCGATCAGCGGCGACAGGTCGCCGCTGCTCAGCTGATAGGCCGTCACGGTCGTCACCGCGTAGACGCTCGCATGCAGTTGCGTGCCGGCCAGCACGACGGACTGGCCGATCGCATCGCCCGGCGCCATCCGCCTGACCTCGATGTCGCCCGTCGCGCCCGGCACGAACACCGACGCGACGCCGGCCCCGACGATCGTCAGCAGGCGCGTATCGGCATTCGATGCGTAGATCACGTCCCCTTTGTGGAACACGCGTGACGCGAGCGCATCGGCGAGCACCGCCAGATCGTCGTCGCCGAGCTGCCGGAAGAGTTCGACCGCGCGCAGCAGCCGTTGCCCGCGCGACACCAGCCGGTGCGTCGCGGCGGCGCCACCCAACGGGCGCAACGCGATGTCCGCGGCGGACAGGTGCCGGTGGGCCAGGTCGTAGAGCCGGTTGCGCACCGCGACCTTCTTCTGCAGCGCGTCGACGTAGCAGACGAGTTCGTATTCGACGGAATTGGTACGGAACGCCTTGACGATCGCGACCGGCGCGGGACTGGCCAGCACGTCCAGCGAACTGGCGGCGGCGCGATCGAGCGCATCGACGACGATGGCCGGCCGCACTTCCGGATCGATCTCGATCGTCAGCGTCACGCCGTGCACGTTCTCGGGTTCGCTCAGGTTGACGATCGTCGTCTTCGCCGCCGTGCTGTTCGGCACGACGACCAGGTTGCCGAGGCTGTTGATCAGCTTGGTCGCGCGCCAGTTGCTTTCGACGATGCGCCCTTCCAGTTCGCCGATGGACACCGTGTCGCCGAGCCGGAACGGCTGGGTGGTATTCAGCACGAGGCCCGAGAACACGTCGTTCAGCGTGTTCTGGACGGCCAGCCCGAGGATCACGGCCACCGCGCCCGAGGTCGCGACCAGCCCGCTCAGCGGCAGGCCCAGCACGTAACCGAGCGCAGCCACCGCGGCCGCGCCGAACACGGCGCCGGCGGCGATGTCGTGAAACAGCCGCTGGGTGCGCCACGCGCGCGGCAGCAGCAGATGGTCGAGCATCAGGCTGAACACGAGCGCGCACTGCAGCCACCACGCGACCCCGATCACCTGGATCGCCAGCCGGTCGAGGCGGTCGGGCGACGGCGGGACCGCGAGCGGGCTCACGCCGGTCGCGAACAGCACATAGGTCAGCGCGGCGAACGACGCGCAGCGCCACATCGCCTTCGTCGTCGAACGGCCGGGCCCGAGCAGCCGCCATGCGACGAGGTCGGCAACGACGATCGGTACGCCATAAGCGACCGTGGCGGACAGGTTCAGCATGATGGAATGGGCCGCATGCGTGCGGCGCGACGCGCGCGGAACCCGCACGCGCGCATCGCGCACGACGCGCTCCGGCGTGCGGCCGCCTGCGGCGAATCGTGGCGCGAAAGGTCGGACTGGACAGGTTTCATGCGGTAGTCGTTCGATGACGCGCGAAGCCGCCGCGGGCGGCACGTGTGCCGGCCGCCGCCCCGCTCCGGCATTCGGCGGCGGCGCGACCGCGGTACGCTGCCGCGCGAGCCGATTGCCTGCCCGCACGCACGCGCATCGCCGACGGTCTGCGTGCGTCCAATGTAGACGCACCGGCCGGCCCGGTCCTGTGTTCAGCCTGAAACGTTCTGAAGGCGCGCTGGCCGCGCGGCTAGGATTCGCGCGGCGGCAACTCGCTCTCGCCCGTGTCGAACCCGAGCGCGTGCACTTCGGACCATGCGTCGTGCACGACCTGGGTCGACCCGGCGGTATGGGCGAGCGCGGCCGCATACGCGGCCAGCAGACGCACGCGCGCATCGTCGCGCGAGTGCGCCTCATCGACGCCGCGCATCGAATCGAGCGCCGCGTGGGCTCGCTCGCGACACTCGTCCACCAGCGACAGGTCGAACAGGCACGGCACCGCCACGGCCGCCAGCGCGATGCCGACCTCCGCATCGCCGTTCGGCGAAAACGCCCAGTCGAGCGCCGCGCGCAGGTTGCCGAGCTCGCGCCGGACAACGTCGAGCCGCGATTCGGCGCGCGGGCCGCCGTCGTCTGCCGGCGCGAGCCGGAACAACGCGTGGAAGTAGTTCGCATGGGCACGGGCGGCAGCCGCGCATTCGCCGTTGTTCTCGAGCTGCTGCAGCGCGTACGCACGCGTGGTCGTCAGCAGCCGGTAGCGCGGCGCGCCGTGCGCGCTTTCGAGACTCAGCAGCGACTTCGACACGAGGCCGGCGATCGTGTCGAGCAGGTCCGCATCGGCCAGCCGCGTGGTTCCGACGATCTCCCGCACCGCGTCGATCGAGAAGGTGCCGCGGAATACGCCGAGCCATCGCAACAGCAGGCGCTCCGCCTCCCCGAGCAGCCGGTAGCTCCAGTCGTACATCGCCTGCAGCGTCTGATGACGCGGCAACGCCGTGCGGAACCCGCCGGTCAGCAACCGGAAATGGTCGTCCAGATGCGCGGCCAGCACGTCGATGCCGAGCACGGCCGCGCGGGCCGCGGCCAGTTCGATCGCGAGCGGCAGACCGTCGAGGCGCCGGCACACCGACGCCATCAGCGACACGCTGCGTTCGTCGAGCGGGAAGCGCGGATCGGCGGCCTGCGCGCGCGCCGAGAACAGCTGCACCGCGCTCGCGTCCAGCGTTTCGGCATCGTCGGCGCCTTCGCCCGGCACGTCGAGCGGCGGGATCGGACACAGCCGTTCGCCCTGGATACGCAGCGCCTCGCGGCTGGTCGCGAGGACGCACAAGCCGGCGTCGGATTCGGTCAGCGCGCTTGCGATCCGCGCGGCCGCGTCGAGCAGATGCTCGCAATTGTCGAGCACCAGCAACATCCGGCGGTCCGCGACGCTGGCCAGTACCGCTTCGAGCGTCAGCGATCCGGCGGGTTGCGCGATGCCGAACGCCGCCGCCAGCGCGTCGGGCACGAATTGCGGACAAGCGACCGTGGCCAGCGACACGAACGCGGCGCCATCCGGAAAACGCGCTTCGGCGCGCATGGCTGCTTCGAGCGCGACCCGCGTCTTGCCGATGCCGCCCGCCCCGACCAGCGTCACGACACGCGCGGTGTCGAGCGCCGCCAGCACCTCGGCGACGGTCTGCTCGCGGCCGACGAGCACGGTCGGCGCGGCCGTCAGCCGCGATGTCGTCGCACGCGCGGGGGCCGCGACGTCGGCCTGGCCACCGACCAGCCGATAACCGCGCCCCGGCACCGTGACGATCAGGTTGCGATCGTCGGCAAGCGCCTTGCGCAACGCGGCGACATGCACCTGCAGGTTGTTTTCCTCCACGACCGTGTGCGGCCACACGCGCTGCATGATCTCGTCTTTCGAGACCAGTGCGCCGTTCGCGCGAATCAGGAGTTCGAGAATTTCGAATGCGCGACTGCCGATGCGCAGCAGTTTGCCGTTCGAGCGAATTTCACGCCTGTCAAGAAATACGTGTAGCGTTCCAATCCGGATCATGAGAATTTTCAATCGATTGCGTGCATCGATGCCCTGTCAAAAGTGACATCGATTTGACGCCAATGCTACGGCATTTGCCTGTCGCGATGATTCAAATAATCAGAATCTACTGAGCAAATTTTTTGAATCGACGAAAACCACGATTTTCCCGGCGCCTCCGCACACGTGCACCGCAACCCGCCTAGCGCGGCGCGGCCTGCCGCATTCACAACACGCGAACCAGTGATTCATCCATGAACCTGTTTCGTAGGATAAAACGCGTGATTTGCCGGAATTAATTCTCCGACTCGTTAATTGGAAAAACGGTACGCGTGATTTGCCGATAAATTAGCAGGTAAAAAAGACGTGCAAGACGCGGTGAAACCGATTCCGCGCGCGACGGCCGGTCGGATTTTCCGTTCATAACGATTCAGGCGCCGCTCAGGACATTCAGCGGCGCGGCGCGCGACGATGGATCGATGGCGCGGGCGTCAAGCGACTGCCGTCACGCCGCGAGGAAAACGACCATGGGCAACCGTATCGCCGGCATCAGCATTCCCGACGGCCCGCTCGCACGGGAAGCCGCCGACACCGTGCGCGCGTGCGAACCGGAACTGCTGTTCCGGCACGCGATGCGCGTGTTCGTATTTGCATCGATCATCGGGCTGCATCGTGCCATCGCGTTCGACGCCGAACTGCTGTACGTCGCCGCGCTGTTTCATCACTTCGGTTTGACGGAGCGCTACCGGCATTCGCGCCGGCGCTTCGAGATCGACGGCGCGAATGCGGCGCACGCATTCGTCGGAGGATACGGCGTCGCCGCCGACGATGCGGCGGAGGTCTGGCGCGCGATCGCGCTGCATACGGCGTTCGGAATCCATCCGTACATGACGCCGTTGACGACGTTGCTCGGCGCCGGCGTCGAGACCGATCTCTTCGCACATCACTTCGACGAGGTAAGCCTGTCCGAACGCGACGCGATCCTGCGCGCATGGCCACGCGGCCCGGGCTTCAAGGAGCTGTTTCTCGAGGCGCTCGCCGCGGGCACCGCCCATCGCCCCGCTACCGCGTTCGGCAACGTGTGCGCCGATGTGCTCGAGCGTTGCGACCCGGACTATCGTCGGACAAATTTCTGCGGGTTGGTACTCGGATCGAAATGGGCGGAGTGAGCCGGCCGCCCGGCCACGTCACTGCCGCCTCTGCCGCCACTGCCGCATCATGCGCGTGCGAACGCCAGCAATTCGTCGTTCAGGCGTTGCGCATGCGTCAGGTACAACGCGTGCGGGCCGCCCTCGTAGACGCTCAGTGTCGCGTAAGGCACGCGCTGCGCCGCGACGGCACCCGTGAGCGCGAGCGGCACGGTCTGGTCGTCGTCGCCGTGAATCACGAGCGTCGGCACGTCGAACTTGTCGAGATCCGCGCGGAAATCAGTTTCGGAAAACGCGCCGACGCAGTCGAGCGTCCCCTTCAACCCGGCCTGCAGCGCCATGAACGACGTCCAGTCGAGCGCGGCGCGCGAGATCGTCGAAGCGGCCCGGTTCGAGCCGGTGAACAGCGGCCAGAATTGCTCGAAGAACGCCGCGCGATCGGCCACGATGCCCGCCCGAATCGCGTCGAAGACGGCGACGTCGACACCGTCCGGATGATCGTCGCGCCGCGCGACCAGCGGCGTCACCGAGCCGATCAGCACGGCTTTCGCGATGTGGCGCGTGCCGTGCCGCCGATGTAGCGTGCCACCTCGCCGCCGCCCATCGAGAAACCGACGAGCGTCACGTCGCGCAGGCCGAGCGTTTCGATCAGCGTCGCGAGATCGTCCGCCAGCGTGTCGTAGTCGTATCCCGTCCACGGCTGGCCGGACCGGCCAAAGCCGCGCCGGTCGTAGGCGATGCAGCGCAGGCCGTTCGACGCGAGATGATGCATCTGGACGTCCCACATATCCGCGTTCAGCGGCCAGCCGTGAATGAACACGACCGGGCGACCGGCGCCCCAGTCCTTGTAGTGAATCGAAACGCCGTCGCGGGTCGTGAACGTGCTCATACGGATTCCTCAGTGATAAAAAGGCAGCGCCCGCCGGCGTCGGCCGGCGGACGGGCGGCCGCGTCCCTGGTCACGACCGGGACAGCCGGCCGATGAAGCGGTCCATCTCGGACGCGAGGATCACCTCCCAGTAGTTCGCGGGACGTTTCGCTCCGCGCCATTGCGGCTTGTAGATCGCATCGCCGGTGTGAATCGTCATGCCGGTCAGCGCGCAGCGCGCGAGCGCGCGCGACTTCGCGCTGATCCAGCGCTGCTCGTCATAGCGGCAGCGCGTCGGGTCGCTCCACGACACCAGGACCGACGAATCGGTCTGCCGCTCGGCGGCGATGATCGCGCAACGGCGGCGCACGCCGCCGCTCGCCGCGGTCGATGCATCGTCGCGATGGCGGCGGCGCGCGGCGTCCGGGTCGCGCACAAGCGACGGCGCACAACGGCGTGCGGCCGGCGACGGGTCGAGCAGCGTCATCACGTGCTCCCAGCGATTGAATGCGTCCATGGCAGATCCAGGCAGGTGACGCGGGCCGGATGCCTCGCACCCGCCCGCAACGCGATCGTTATCCGCCGACGCGAACCGGCACCGGCCCGCGACGGGGTGATCTGATGCTGACGATAGCGGGCCGCCGCTGAAGAGTCTTGATTCGAGACTTAATTTTTCTGGTCGGTGCGCGCAGGCGGCATACGGCGTGCGCCGCATGGGGGTTCACGAAAATTCAGCGCATTTTCAGTACAGCCCGCAGGGCCGCGGGATAGGCTCCTGTCGGCGTTCGTTCGCGACGTTCGCGCGCCGGCCTGCGCGCGGCGTCGAACGCACGCCGGCTGCCGGCAGGATTGCCGCCTGCGGGCAGATTCGAACCCACCATCCAACGCGGCATCGTTGTACCGCACGTTCAAGGAGCCTTCATGCGTCCCGCAGATACCGACGCCGTTCCCTCGGCACGCCGCCGAGACATGCTGCTCGCCGGCGCAACCGCCGTTGCAGCCGCCGCGCTGCCGGCAGCAGCAGCAGCCGCCCCCCCCAAACACGCCGCTTCCGCCCACCAAGGAACCCATGCGATGAATACGATCACCACCAAAGACGGTACGCAGATTTACTTCAAGGACTGGGGCAGCGGCCGCCCGGTCGTGTTCTCGCACGGCTGGCCGCTGTGCGCCGACGCGTGGGACGCGCAGATGCTGTTCCTCGTGCAGCACGGCTACCGCGTGATCGCGCACGATCGCCGCGGTCACGGCCGCTCGAGCCAGCCGTCGCAGGGCAACGACATGGACACGTATGCCGACGATCTCGCCGCGCTGATGAATGCGCTCGACCTGCACGAAGCCACGCTCGTGGGCCACTCCACTGGCGGCGGCGAAGTCGCGCACTACATCGGGCGGCACGGCACGAAGCGCGTGGCGAAGGCCGTGCTGATCGGCGCCGTGCCGCCGCAGATGGTGAAATCGGCGACCAATCCCGGCGGCCTGCCGATGGACGTGTTCGACGGGATCCGCAAGAACGTCGCGGAAAACCGCTCGCAGTTCTACAAGGATCTCGCGGTGCCGTTCTTCGGCTTCAACCGGCCGGAAGCGAAGGTGTCGCAAGGCACGATCGACGCGTTCTGGGCGCAAGGCATGATGGGCGGCGCGTACGGCCAGTACCTGTGCGTGAAGGAATTCTCCGAGGTCGACTACACGGAAGACCTGAAGAAGATCGACGTGCCGACGCTGATCCTGCACGGCGACGACGACCAGATCGTGCCGATCGATGATTCGGCCCGGCTGTCCGCGAAGATCGTGACGCACGCTGAACTCAAGGTGATCCCGGGCGGCTCGCACGGCATGTGCGTCGTCAATGCCGACCGGGTCAACGCCGAACTGCTCGCGTTCCTGAAAGCGTAAGCCGCGCGGCACGGCGCGCCCGTCCGTCGTGCCGGCGCGCCGTTCAGCATTATTCAGAAATTTTCAGGTCGTCGCGATTCCGCGGCGACGCACACCGTCGCTAAGATCGTCGATGCACGCGGCACGCCGCTGCGGCGGCGGGCGCTCACTGCGTACGCGCCGGCCGGAGCAGCAAGCCGATCAACGCCCCCGCAATCGCGAACGCCATCGCGACCCGGAAGTTGTCGGCCAGCGCGAGCGTGGTCGCCTGGACGCGAACCGCCCGGTCGAGCAGCGCGTAAGTCGCCTGGTCGCCGGTCGCGAAAGTCGCACCGTGCGCGACCAGCGACGCCGCGCCGGCCCGCAAGCGCTCCAGCGTTTGCGGATCCGACAGCGTGACATGCAGACCGACGAGATTCGAATGGGTAGCCTCCATGATGCGCTGGATCACCGCAATCGACGTCGTGCCGAGCTGCCCGCTCAGCAGGCGCGTCGTCTGCACGACCGCGCCGAACGTCAGCGCGTGCTCGGCCGTCACGTGCTTGCCGAAAAAGAAGATGACCGACGTGAGCGCCATCGTCTGGCCCAGCGCCTGCAGCAGTTGCGACGGGATGAAATCGGGTTCGGCCCACACGGGCGTGAGGCGCGCGCCGAGTGCGAACGCGAACGCCACCATCACGAAGCCGGCGACGATCAGGCGGCGCGGATCGACGCGTTGCAGCAGCCACGCGACGCACGGTGCGAACAGCAGTTGCGGAATCGCGATCCAGCGCAGCGTGTCGCCGATCTGCAGCGGGCGCAGCCCGTAGGTGCTCGCGAGAAACGCCGACGGAATGAAGCTCGTGTTGAGCACGGTGAAGCGCACGAGGCCGACCAGCACGATCAGCCACGCGACGTTGGGCAGCGCGAGGTAGCCGAGATCGAGACCCGCACTGCGCGACGCCAGCTCGTGGATCAGGAACGCGGCCACCATCACGATGCCGACACCCAGCAGCGTGACGATCAGCGGCGACTGGAACCAGAACAGCCGCTCGCCCTGGTCGAGCGCGATGCACAGGCACGCGAAGCCGCCGGCGCCGAGCAGCATGCCGCGCGTGTCGATACCGGACGCGAAGCGCTTGATCGGTTCGGTCGACAGCGACAGCATCAGGCACACGATGAACGGCACGGTCAGCAGCGCGTTCTGCCAGAACAGCCAGCGCCAGCTCAGGTGTTCGCTGTACCACCCTTCGAGCGTCGCCGACAGGTTCAGCGACATCTCGAGGTTCATCGCGTACGCGGCGATGCCGAACGGGATGAGCCGCGGCGGCAGCGTGCGGACGACGAACCCGACGGTCAGCGGCACGAACACGCCGGACGCGAAACCCGCCACGCTCTGGAACACGATGAACGTGCCGAAGTTCGTGCACAGCGGCAGCACGCTTTCGACGACCAGGAACACCGCGGCACCCGCCAGCAGCACGCGGCGCGTGCCGAACACGAAGGCCGCCGCGATCGCGAGCGGCCCGACGAACATCTGCGATGCGGTGAACGCGGTGTTGATCCACGCGCCCTCGTCGAAGCCGACGCCGAGTGCGCCGCGTACGTCGGCGAGCCCGAGCGACGTGATGCGCGACGTCAGCGTCGAGATGATCGCGCCGAGCAGCACGGCCGCGATCGCGGCGATCGAACGAAACGTCGGTATGTCGGCGGCCGGCGCGGCCGCCGGCCCCGGTGTCGCGCCACCAGGGGCGAACGTGGTGTTCATCGTCGTGCGGCTCCCGCATTTGAGGCTCGCGCAAGCATAGCGCGATGTGAAGAACCCTGTCCGTACGATGGAGTCACCCGATCGTGAGCACGAACCCGCCGAATGCGTCGAACCCGCCGCCCGCCTCCCCTCCGCGCGCGCGCCGGTGGCCGATCGTCCTGGTCGCCGCAGCCGCGCTGCTGCTCGTCGCGCTGCTGGTCTACGAATTCGATGCGCACGAGCGCGGCACCGACGACGCGTACGTGACGGGCCACCTGCACGTGATCTCGCCGCGCGTGGCCGGCACGGTCGAGCGCGTGCTGGTGAACGACAACCAGCTCGTGCATGCGGGCGACCCGCTCGTGCGGCTCGACCCGCGCGATTTCGACGTGCGCGTCGCACTGCAGCGCGCACGCGTCGCGCAGGCGCGCGCCGATGCGATGCGCACGAAGGCGCAGGTCGAGCAGGCCGACGCGACGCTCGTGTCCGCGCATGCCGACGCCGAGAAGGCCGAACTCGACTACGCACGGGCGCGCGAACTGACCCGCGAAACGCCGCGCGGGCTCTCGCAGCAGGAATTCGACGCGGCCAACGCGGCGCGCAAATCCGCGCGTGCGCGCATCGACGCGGCGCAAGCGCAGCAGCGCAGCGCGCAGGCCGCGTGGCAGGCGGCCGACGCAGTGTCGCACCAGAGCGACGCCGACTTGCGCGACGCGGAGCTGCAACTGCAGTACACGACCGTCGTCGCGCCATCGGACGGCCGCGTCGGCAAGAAGACCGTCGAGACCGGCGAGCACGTCGCGCCCGGCCAGGCGCTGCTGACGCTGGTCGAGCCGCACCCGTGGGTCGTCGCGAACTTCCGCGAAACGCAGCTCGAGCACGTGCGCGCCGGCGACGCCGTGCGCCTGCGTTTCGACGCGCTGCCGGACCTGACCTTCAGCGGGCACGTCGACAGCCTGTCGCCCGCGACCGGCGGGCAGTTTGCGCTGTTGCCGCCCGACAACGCGACCGGCAACTTCACGAAGGTCACGCAGCGGGTGCCGGTCAAGATCCTGCTCGACGGGCAGGCGTCGACCGAGCCGCGCATCCGGCCCGGCCTGTCGGTCGTCGTCACGCTGCAACCCGGCCGCGAGCAGCCATGAGCCGCCTCGTCGCGCTGCTCGCCGCCGGCCTGCTGGGCGCCTGCACGATCGCGCCGCAGCCGCTCGCGCCCGTCCCGGTCGGCACCGACCGGTTCCGTCATGCGGATGCACCCGGCGAACCGGCCCCGTCGCTCGCCGGGTGGCCCGCGTCGTTCGGCGATGCGCCGCTCGTCGCGCTCGTTGACGCGGCGCTCGCCGGCAATGACGACATCCGCGCAGCCGCCGCGCGCGTCGACCAGGCGCAGGCGCTGCTCGGCGTGCGCGAAGCCGCGCTGTCGCCCACCGTCGGCGTCGATCCGTCGTTCAACCGCTCGCGCGTGTCCGGCACGGTCGACAACGCACTGCCGAAGCGCATGATGCACAACTGGTCGGTGCCGTTCAACGCGAGCTACGAAGTCGATCTGTGGGGCCGCCTGCGCGGCGACGCGGAGATCGGCAGGCAGAACGTGCTGCAGGCCGACGCCGATCGCGCGGCCGTGCGGCTGCGCGTCGCGACCGAGGTCGCGAGCGACTACCTGACGCTGCATTTCGTCGAGGAGGATCTGGCGACGCTCGCCCGCGCGATCGAGCTGCGCCGCACCGCGCTCGACGTGATCGCCGCGCGCGTGCGGGCCGGCGCGGCAAGCGACCTCGACGCGCTGCGCGCGGCGGCCGATCTCGACACCGCGCGCGCCGATCTCGCGGACAGCCGGCGGCTGCGCGAAAACCTCGTCGACGCGCTCGCGGTGCTCACCGGCGTGTCGCCGACCGGCTTCGCGGTCGCGCCGACCGCCGCCGCGATTCGCGTGCCGGCGGTGCCGCCCGGCCTGCCGTCCGCGCTGCTTGCGCAACGGCCGGACGTCTATGCGGCAGCGCGGCGTGTCGATGCGGCATCACTCGAAACGGGCGTGGCCCGCACCGCGTGGCTGCCGACGCTGACGCTCACGGCCCAGGGCGGGTTCGCGAGCCGCGACCTCGGTTCGTTTCTCGACCGCAACAGCTCGCTGTGGGGCCTCGGGGCGAGCGTGGCCGAAACGCTGTTCGACGGCGGCAAGCGCGACGCGGCGGTCGCCGCCGCGACGGCCGGCACGGCACTCGCCGATGCGAACTATCGCGCGACCGCGCTGGGCGCGCTGCGCGAGGTGCAGGACGCGCTCAACGACATCGCCGCGCAGAACGAGCGGATCGTGCGCTACGACAGCGCGGCGCGCTCGACCGAAGCAGCGGCGCGGCTGTCGCTGAGCCGCTACGCGCACGGCTATGTCAGCTATCTCGAGGTCATCGACGCGGACCGCGATGCATTGAACGCGCAACGCCAACTGATCCACAGCCGCCAGGCGCTCGCGATCGCGACGGTCGCCCTGGTGCGCGCGCTGGGCGGCGGATGGACACCGCCAGCCGCCGCGCCGGAAAACGGTGCGCAACGCGCCAACCGGCTCTGAAAAAACCGCAATGCGCGGACGTGCCGGCCGTTCATTCGTTCGTTCGTTCGGATAGCCTCACGAATCTTAAATTCGCTTTTAAGCTTACCTAACGTTTTTTGAGTTGCCCGGCGCCGGTTCGCTGCCTACATTGAGCGTATCGAATTCACCGAAGCGGGACCCGTCATGGATCGCCTGAAAACGCTCGAGATACTCAAGACGGTTGCCGAGCACGGCAGCTTCACGAAAGCCGCCGAACTTCACGGGCTCGGCGTCCCCTGCATCAGCCGCTCGATCCAGTGCCTCGAAACGTCGCTCGGCGTGCTGCTGTTTCACCGCACGACGCGCAAGGTGACGCTGACGCGCGTCGGCCACGACGTGCTCGAACAGGCGCTCGCGTTGCTGGAGCAATACGAGCATTTTTCCGTCTGCTGTCACGCCAATGCAAGCGAGATGCAGGGCGAGATCTCGATCGAGGCGTCGAACCTGTTCGGCGCCGACCGGCTGGTGCCGGTGCTCGCCGATTTCAACCGGCAATACCCGCTCGTGCGGATCCGGGTCGACTGGGCCGATCATCCGAGCGCGGCGCTGAACGGCGCAGCGGACCTGTCGATCGTCACCGAACGCACGTCGAGCCTCACGTGCATCGAGCGGCGTCTCGGGCGCATCCCGATGGGCCTTTACGCGAGCCCGCGGTATCGCGCTGCAAGCGGCGCGGCGCTCACGCCGCAGGCGCTCGAACGCATGGACCCGCACGGCGGCAAGACGGGCACCGCCGGTTCGGCATGGCCGCTGCGGCACCGGCACAGCGGCGCGATCGCCGAGATCCGTCTCGCCGGCGCGATCAGCTCGAACTGCCTCGACACGCTGATTCTCGCGACGGCTCGCGGCACCGGTTTCGCGGTGCTGCCCGAGCATGTTGCGCGGCCGCTCGAGCGCGACGGCGCACTCGTTCGCCTGCTGCCCGACTGGCAGGTCGGCGATCTCGATGCATCGCTGCTCTATCACTCGCGCCGCAACCTGCCCGCGCGCATTCGCGCGCTCGCCGAACATCTCGTCGCCGCGTTCGACGGCACGCCCGCCGCGCGGCCGGCCGCGCAACCCGACGTGCGCGCTGTCACGCACGCCGCGGATGCCGACAGCACGGTGGCCGCATGAGCGCCGTCGTCCGCGTCATCGCGGCGCGGCCCGCCACGTCGAGGTCCGCGTCATCGCGGCACGGCCCGCCGCGTCGAGGCCCGCGCCGTTGCGCCGCACGGCCGGGCCGGTGCGGTCAGTCGCGCGCGCCGGCCGGGCGCACGCCCAGCGCATCGGCCTGCCGCACGAGATCCGGCAGCGTGCGCACCTGCATCTTCTTCATCACCTGTGCCCGATGCACCTTCACCGTGATTTCCTGAAGGCCGAGATTCGCGGCGATCTGCTTGTTCATCAGGCCCGCGACCACCTGGCTCATCACTTCGCGCTCCCGCGGCGTCAACGACGCATAGGCGCCGCGCACCGTGTGCAGCGTGCGGTCGCGCTCCAGCGCGCGGCCGACGGCATCGAGCATCGCGTCGTCGTCGAACGGCTTCGTGAGGAAATCGAGCGCGCCGCCCTTCATCGCCTTGACCGTCGTGGCCACGTCGCCATAACCCGTCATGAACAGGATCGGCACGTTCAGGCCCGCGCGCACCGCCGCCTCCTGGACGGCCAGCCCGCTCTCGTCGGCAAGCCGCACGTCGAGGATCAGGCAGCTCGGCACATCGGGCCGCTCGAACGCGAGAAACGCGCGCGACGACGCGAAGGTCTCCACGCGAAATCCCGCCGAACGCAACAGCGCGCTCAACGCGCGCCGCAGCGTTTCGTCGTCGTCGACCACATAGACGATCGGCGCGGCGTCTCCCGCGCCTCCGTGGCCGATCGACATCATGTCCGGCGTACTCGCCATTGCATTCCCTGTGTAGGCATCCGCTTCATTATCGAATGATAAACTAACCCGAAGCCGGGCGGAACCGCCGCACGGTGGACGGCGCGGCCGGTCGGCGGGACGCCGTTCATGCGGGCGGCGCGCCGGATGCGACCCGGTCGATCAGGTTGATCATGTCGTCCGACGGAAACGGCTTGCGCAGGAACGCGATCGCGCCTTGCGCCAGCGCGCGGCGGATCGATTCGTCGTCGCCGTGCGCCGACATGAAGATGACCGGCAGCGTCGCCTTGCGCTGAATCAGCAGGCGCTGGACGTCGAGCCCGCTCATCCCTTTCATCTTCAGGTCGACCAGCACGCAAGCCGCGTCGTCCAGCGCATCGGCAGCCAGGAAGTCCTCGCCCGACGCAAACGGCAATGCGGTATGGCCAGCCGATTTCAGCAGGCTGGCAAGACTCTTACGGACCGACGCATCGTCATCGATGATGCAAACAATGGCCATGAAATGAGAACCTGAAAATTTTGTCAATCCAGTACATCGCGATGCAATGCGGGGCTGCACCGACAGGCGTTACCCCGTCGCCGGGATCAGTGCGTCATGCCCACGGCCCTGCCGCCAGCAGCGGCTGGGCGGACGCGGCCGGCGCCGGCGGACGCGTATCCGTGTGTTCGTCGTCGGCGAAGGACTCACACCGCGCATGCACGCGGCCCGCCTCCCCCGACTCCGTCAGCTTCTCGAGCGCATACGCGCGCACGACCTCGAGCAGCGAATAACGCTTCGACAGCCCGACCGAATGAACGACCAGCAACGATTTCGACGCGAGACTGACCAGGCAGTCGAGCACCCGCGCGGCGCCCAGTTCGTCGCACGCGGCGAGCGCGCACGCCGCGTCGAGCCGGAACGCATCCGGAAACACCGCGAGGCGGCACAGCACGGTGCGCTCCGCATCGCCGAGCAGCCGGTAGCTCCACTCGATGGTGGCCCGCAGCGTCTGCTGGCGCGGATGGGCGGTCCGCAGGCCGCCGGACAACGACAGCACCGACTTGTCGAGATCGGCGGCCAGCCCCTGGATCCCGAGCAGCGCGACGCGTGCCGCGCCGAGTTCGAGCGCGAGCGGCAGGCCGCTCAGGCGGCGGCAGATGGTCGCGATCGCATCCAGCGTCTTCCCTTCGGTGGGCACGTCGGTGCCCATCGCGCGCGCCCGTGCCAGGAACATGCGGACGGCCCCGCACGCGACGATCTCGCCTTCGGTCGCGCCGGCCGGCGGCACGGGCAGCGGCCCGACGCGATACACGCGCTCGCCGGCAACCCGCAGCGGCTCGCGGCTGGTCACGACGAGGATCGCGTCGGGATTCTCGTCGGCGATCGCTTCGCACAGGTCCGCCAGTTCGCCGACATGCTGCTCGGCGTTGTCGAACACCAGCATCACGCACTGCCCGGCGATCGCGCGCACGACGTCCGCCGGCCCGGCGGCCGGGCCGCCCGGCAGGCCGAGCGCGTCCAGCACCGCGGACTCCAGCGTCGCGCCGCCCTGCCAGCCGGCCAGGTCGATCCGGATCATCTCGATACCGCGGACGGCCGACCACGCGGCGGCAACCTCCAGCGCGAGATGCGTCTTGCCGACGCCGCCGGGGCCGACCAGCGTGACGAACGCCTCGTGTTCGAGCAGCGCGTGCAGCTCGGCCGCTTCCTGCTCGCGGCCGATCAGCGGACATTTGCGCGGTGCGGCACCCGCGCGGGCGCCGCGCACCGGCTCGAGCGCGTCCGGCAGGCGCCCGCCATGGGCCGCGTCGGCCGGCGGCGCGAGCCGGTAGCCGCGGCCCGACTCGGTCCGGATCCAGCCGTGCTTGCCGCCGAACAGCTTGCGCAGCGTCGAGATGTGCACCTGGATGTTGTTCTCGACGACGATCGTGTTCGGCCACACGGCCTCCATGATCTCGTCCTTCGACACGAGCCTGCCGGCCGCCTTGACCAGCAGCTCGAGAATCTCGAATGCCCGGGCGCCGATATACCGGGGCTGCCCGTCGACGCAGACTTCGCGGCACTCAAGGGAAACCGTCACCCGCCCGAACGTATACATGATCCGCACTCGCCTTATGCTGCTCCGCATCGTGCGCCGCCCCGCGAGGCGGCACCCCCTGTTCCGCCCGTCCGGCCGCATCGATGCGGGCCGGCAGGCATGAACCTATCGTATGGCGTGGCGCGCGCGCCGGCCATTATCTATTGGTTTAGTCGGCCCCCGTGCGGCCCGCGCGCCGGGAATCGCGGGAGGGGGTCCTGCAGATTTCCGCAGGCTGTCGGACAATGCACGGGCACGCCTCGCGCGCGATCGAGCCCGGCCGCTGCCCGTCGACACGCCGTTTTTTCTCCGTTCCACTCAGCCTGCCCTGATCGTGAACCCACCCTTGCATAACTCCGACGACACGAAGCGAATGGATGCCGACTGGCTGGCGCGTGCCCGTCTGTCGAATGCGGTCCGCGCGGACGACGTGCTGTGTTTCGACCTGACCGATGCCGAAACCGGGCGCGTGTGGTCCGCGTGTCGGACCGGCTGGGAATCCGACCGGCGCTGCCGGCAATTCGAGCGCGAGTACGCATTGAACGGCGTGCTGGACCCTGTATGGGCACTGCTGCCGGTCGCGCTGATCCGCGCGGCGGACGGCCCGGTGCTCGTCTATCCGCGCGTCGACGGCGAGGCGTTCGACACGCTCGCGGACGGGCGGCTGCCGCTCGACGCCTTCCTCGACACGGCGATCCAGGCGGTGCGCACGCTCGGTGCGCTGCATCGGCGCGGCTGGCTGCACGGCGACCTGCAACCGGCCAGTTTCGTCGCCGCACCCGACGGCACGGTCATGCTTCGCTCGTTCGCGCATGCGCAAAATCGTCGGACGGAACACGCCGCGGCGAATCCGCTGCGCGCGGAATTCGCCGCGTACGCGGCCCCCGAAGTCTCGGAGGGCGCGTGCATCGACGAGCGCTCCGACCTGTACGCGCTCGGCATCACGCTGTTCCGGCTGCTGACGGGTGCGCTGCCGTACAAGGCCGCGTCGACGTCCGAATGGGTGCACGCGCACGTCGCGATGCAGCCGTCGCCTGCCACGAGCGTGCGCGACGACCTGCCCGCGATCCTGAGCGACCTGCTGCTGAAACTGATCGCGAAGGAGCCCGCTGAACGCTACCCGTCCTGCGACGCGGTACAGCACGATCTCGAACGTATCCGGCGCGACCGGCAGGCCGCCGGCCGGGTCGAGCCGTTCGCGCTCGGCGGCAGCGATCCGCTCGCCGGTTTGCGCACGCCCGACCGGCTGGTCGGGCGGGAAGCCGAATCCCGCCGGCTCGCGGCCGCGCTCGCCGCGGTCCTGCAAACCGGCGAGACGGCCATCGTCCTGATCGACGGGCCGGCCGGTGTCGGCAAGACCGCGCTGGCCGAGGATTTCATGCGCGCGGCGCGCGCGGCATCGCCCACGGCCTGGCGCACGTCGGCGAAGATCGACCGGTTCCAGCCCGCCCGGCCCTACGCGCCGGTGCTGCAGGCGCTGCGCGCGCTGTTCGGCAGCGCGCTCGCCAGGCGCGACGACGAAATCGCCGCGATCGTCGCGCGGCTGCGCGCAAGCGTCGGCCATCAGGCCAGCCTGTTGTCCGGCCTCTTTCCGGAGATCGCGTGGCTACTCGATGTCGAGCCCGTCGCGTTCGGCCATACCGATGCCATTCCGGAATTTCACCTGTGTCGGATCGTCGTGAATGCGTTCCGCGCATTCGCGACGCCAGTCGAGCCGCTGGTGATGGCGCTCGACGACATCCAGTGGGCCGACGACGCGACGCTCGCGTTTCTCGCGTCGATCGCGCTCGATCCGCCGGCCCACGTCTGCATCGTCGCCGGTTATCGCAGCGGATCGCAGCTCGACCAGCCGCCGGCGTTCCGCCGCTTCCTGCAGCAGCTCGATCCCGCCCGCGTGTCGGCGCTGACGCTGGCGCCGCTCGACGCGCCCGGCGTCACCCACATGCTGGCCGGCCTGCTCGGAGAAACGCCGGACCGGCTGTCCGGGCTCGGCGACGTCGTGACCCGCCGGACCGGCGGCAATCCGTTCTACGTGCAGCAGTTCGTGCGCACGATGATCGACGAGCGGCTGCTCGCGTACGACCCGGCGCAACGGACGTGGCAGTGGCAGCCGGCCGACCTCGACGCGCACCACCTCGCCGAGAATGTCGTGAGCCTGCTCGCGGTCCGCATGCAGCGGCTGCCGCATGAATCGAGAACGCTGCTGTCGCTGCTCGCCTGCACCGGCACCGATGCCGACGCCGCGCTGTTGTGCGCCGCCGCCGGCAAGACGCGCGCCGAACTCGCGTTCTGGATGGACCCCGCGCGCAAGGCGGGCCTCGTGTCGAGCTCCGACGACCGCTGGCGTTGCGTGCACGACCGCGTCCTCGAGGCCGCTCACGCGCTCGCCGGGCGCGCAGAGCGCGCGCAATGCCACGCCCGGATCGCCACAGCGATGCTCGCGCGCACGAACGCGCGATCGACCGAAGCGCTGCTGGAACTGGCCGCCCAGATCGAGCAGGCGCACACCGCGCCGCTCGACCGCACGCTCGCGCTCGCGTTCGCGGACGCGCTGGTCGCAGCCGCGGAAGCGGCGGCCACGGTTGCCGCGCGCGATCGCGCGCTGTCGTTTCTCTCGCGTGCGCAAACGCTGCTCGGCCCGCACGCGTGGTCGCAGCACTACGGCCTCGCGAGCCGCATCGGCATGTTGCGCGGCGGCCTGCTGCTCGCGACCGGCGCGACCGCGCTGGCCTCCGCCGCGATCGACGAGCTGATGGCGCGCACGCGCACGCCGGCCGACCGCGCCGAGGCCCACCGGCTGAAGGCCGCGCAGCTTACCGTCGAGTCGCGCTACCGGCAGGCGGTCGACGTCGCGCTGCAGGGGCTCGCGCTGCTCGGCGTGACGCTGCCGGCCGAGCCGAGCGCCGCCGATCTCGCGGCGGCCTGCGACGCCGTGCGCGACGCGCTCGCCGGCCGCGCGATCGGCGATCTGGTCGAGCTGCCCGTGACGACCGACACGCGCGTCGAAGCGACGATGGCATTGCTGACCGCGCTCGAAGCGGCGATGTTTTACCCGAGCGGCGGGCTGATGCTGCTGCATTTCGCGACGATGGTCCGGCTGACGCTGCAGCACGGCGTCACCGCCGCATCGGTACAGGGGCTCGCGTGGTACGGCGTGAGCATTGCCGAGCATCACGGCGCGTATGAAGACGGCTTCGAATTCGCGAAGGTTGCGCTTGCGCTGGTCGATCGCCACGGCTTCGAGCGCTACCGCTCCGCGACGCTGATCGCGCTCGACCAGGTGAGCGTGTGGACCCGGCCGCTGTCGTACGCGCTCGACCGCGCGCGCGAAGCGAAAGCGGCCGGCAATGCGAGCGCCGAGCTGCGCTGGATGTGCTACAGCTGCAACCACATCGTCAGCGACCTGCTGTCGATGGGCGAAGCGCTGCCGGCGATTCGCGACGAGATCGATCCGTTGCTCGCGATCGCGCGCGGCGCGCGCTACGACGACATCGTCGACCTCGTGTCCACCCAGTCGGAATTCGTCGATGCGCTGCAGTTCGGCTACGACCAGCCGGTCGGCACCTGGCGCATGCGCGTGTCGACGAAAACGCCGATGTCGGTCCTGCAGTTCTGGACCGACGTGCTCGCCGGCCAGGCGGCGTTCATCTTCGGCGATGCGAGCGCGGCACGCGCGGCACTCGATGCGGCCGCGGCAAGCGCGTGGTCGACGCCCGCGCACATCATGCTGTCCGATTTCCACCTGTTCAGCGTGCTCGCCGGCATCGCGGCCGACGGCGGCGCGACGCCGCCCGAGCCGTTGCTCGAACGCTTCGCGCCGCAGCACGCGCGCTTCGTCGACTGGAGCGCGCGCAATCCGGCGACGTTCCGCAACAAGCTCGCGCTGATCGACGCCGAATTCGCACGCGTGCGCGGCGACCACGTCGTGGCGATGCAGCAGTACGAGGCGTCGGCCAGCCTTGCGGCGGAGCGCGGTTTCGTGCACGAACAGGCGCTCGCGCACGAACTGGCCGCGCGCCACGCGATGTCGCTCGGGCTCACCGGCCCCTCGCGCCATCAGTTGCGGCTCGCGCATGCGTGCTACCGGCGCTGGGGCGCGACCGGCAAGGCGCAGGCGCTGGAAGCGCAGCATGCATTCCTCGTGATGGAGCCGCCGCCGGGCGGTGCGTCCGTGCCCGCGCGCGAAGACCTCGATTTCGCGCTCGCGATGCGCGCATCCCATTCGTTATCCGAAGAAATCGTGCTGGAGCGCCTGATCCAGACGCTGATGCGCAACATGATCGTGTACGCCGGCGCCGGCTACGGCCTGCTGCTGCTCGCCCGCAACGACCGGCTGACGATCGAGGCCGCCGCGCGGATCGTCGACAGCGACGTGGTTGTCGAGATCGCCCGCAGCGAACCCACCGAACACGATGTGCCGCTGTCGATCCTGAACACCGTCGCGCGAACCCGCAAGCCGGTCGTGCTCGCGAACGCGCAGCGCGAAGGCCTGCCCGATCACGTCGACAGCCTGCACGCGCACCCCACGCGGTCGCTGTTCTGCCTGCCGCTGCTGAAACAGGGTGTGCTGATCGGCGTGCTGTATCTCGAGAACGCACTGAGCAACGGCGTGTTTTCGCCGCGCCGCATCGCGATGCTCGAAATGCTCGCGCCGCAGGCGGCCAACGCGCTGGAATCCGCGCGGCTTTATGCGGAACTGATCGACGAGAACGCGCGCCGGCTCGAAACCGAAGCCGCGTTGCGGCATGCGCGCACCGAGCTCGCGCGCACCGCGCACATGACCGTGATGGGCGAGCTGGCCGCGTCGATCGCGCACGAGATCAACCAGCCGCTGACGAGCATCGTGTCGAGCGTCGGCGCGTGCGCGCGCTGGCTGCGCGGCACGCCGCCCGATCTCGGCGAGGCGCTCGCGAGCCTCGACGACATCCGCGCGTCCGGCCTGCGCGCGGCCGACATCGTGCGCGCGCTGCGCTCGCTCGCCCGCCAGACGCCGCCCGCGCTCGCACCGCTCGCGATCGACGACCTGATCCGCGACATGCTGCGCCTCACCGCGACCGAAATCGACGCGAAGCAGGTCGCGCTGCGTGTCGACCTGCATTGCGCCGGCATCCGCGTGATGGCCGATCGCACGCAGATCCAGCCGGTGATCCTGAACCTGGTCACCAACGCGCTCGACGCGATGGACGGGCTGGCCGCGTCGCGCGAGCTCGACATCGCGTCGCAGGCCGGCAACGGCTACGCGACCGTGTCCATTGCCGACCGCGGCGCGGGCATCGATGCCGGGATCGCGAACCGGATCTTCGACCCGTTCTTCACGACGAAATCGCACGGCATGGGGATGGGGCTCGCGATCTGCCGCTCGATCGTCGAAGCGCATGGCGGCACGCTCGAAGCCGCGCCGCGCGGCGATGGCGGGTCCGTCCTGACGTTCCGGCTGCCGGTGTCGACGGCGGGCTGATGTAACGCACCGACGCGCACCGGCGCGGGCCGTCACCCGCGCCGCGCGGTTCAGGTCCCACTCGGCCGGTGCGCGTCCTCGCCGAGGAACCGGTGCACGAACGTCACGGCCATCGCCCCTTCGCCGACCGCCGACGCCACCCGCTTGACCGACCCCGAACGGACGTCGCCCGCCGCGAACGAGCCGGGCACGCTGGTTTCGAGGTAATACGGCCGGCGCTCGAGCGGCCACACGCGCTCGAAGTCCGGGCAGTCGTACAGATCGCTGCCCGTCACCAGGTACCCGCCCGGATTGCGGATGATGTTCGTGTCGCGCGCCCAGTCGGTGTTCGGCGCACCGCCGATGCAGACGAACAGGTGCGTGGCCGGCAGCACGTCGCGCGCGCCGTCTTCCGTGCGCAGCACGATCGCCTCGAGCCGCCCGTCGCCCTGCAGCGCATCGACGGTCGTGCCATAGCGCACCGTCACGTTCGGCATGCGCTCGATCCGGTCGATCAGGTAGCGCGACAGCGTCGCCGCGAGCGACGCACCCCGGACGATCATCGTGACTTCGCGCGCGTGACGCGCGAAGTTCATCACGGCCTGGCCGGCCGAATTACCGCCGCCGACGACGAACACGTGCTTGCCCTCGCACATCGGCGCTTCGCTCGATCCCGCGCCGTAGTACAGGCCCGCGTTGAGAAACTTCGGTTCGTCGGACAGGCCGAGGCTGCGGTATTCGATGCCGGTCGCGCAGATGTTCGAGCGCGCGGTCAGGATCGATCCGTCGGCCATGTCGACGCGGATCTTGCCGTCGACGAACGTCGCGTGCACGCCCTCGCGCATCATCAGCAGCTCGACGCCGAACTTCACCGCCTGCTGGCGCGCGCGCTCCGCCAGCTCGGCGCCCGGAATGCCCTCCGGAAACCCCATGTAGTTCTCGATCAGCGAACTCGTGCCGGCCTGCCCGCCGATCGCGTCGCGCTCGATCACGACGGCCCGCAGCCCCTCGGACGCCGCGTAGACGGCCGCCGACAGGCCGGCCGGGCCGGCGCCGTAAATCGATACGTCGTACTCGATGAAGCGCGGCCGGGCGACCCAGCCGAGCTTCGCGGCGATCTCCGGCAGCGTCGGCTGGTAGATGCAGGTGCCGTCCGGAAAGACGACCACCGGCAGCCGGACGTCGCGCAGCGGCGCGATGCCCAGCTCGCGCACGCAATCGGTGTCGGACGTCAGTTCGCACCATTCGTACTCGACCACGCCGCGCTTCAGGAAGTCGCGGATCGCGTAGGCCTCCTTGCTGTGAGGCAGGCCGATGACCTTGACATGCTGCGACTGCGCCATGAGCGTCTCCCGGTGATCGCGTATCGGATCCCGGCCGGTTCCCGCGCCGGCCGTACGTGTGACTGTACGTCGTCATCCTGTCGCGGCCGCCACGTTTCATAAGAATTAAGGTCCGCGCGCGATGCGCGCCGTCCACAATGAATCGTGTCCCCCCGCTCGCAGCTTCGCGCCGGCCGCGCTGCGAGCCCCCGCGGCGCCGGCATCGGAGCGGAAGATGACCACGACCTGCACCCATCTCGGTGAAGCGCACATCCTGAACACCGACAAGGACTACTGCGAGGAATGCGTGAAGTCCGGCAGCCGATGGGTGCATTTGCGCCTGTGCCTGAGCTGCGGGCACGTCGGCTGTTGCGATTCGTCGCCGAATCGTCACGCCAGCCGGCATTTTCATGAAACGACTCACCCGCTCGCCCGTTCGATCGAGCCCGGCGAGCACTGGGTCTGGTGCTATGCGGACGACGTGATGGCCGGCGAAATCACGCCGTAACGCCCCGCGCACCGGCATCCGGCACCGTTTTCGACCAAGGGTATACACGGTTCGATCGCGGCTTCTTCCCGCCGCTTTTTTCGACTAGTATTTATCGAACGATAACTTATCTATCGATAAACAAGAGGTCCACCATGACTGTATCCAGACTGGCGCACTACTCGATCCGCACGCTCGATCTCGAGCGATCCTGCCGGTTCTACGAACGTGTGCTCGGCTTCAAGCGCGGCTACCGGCCGCCGTTCGACTTTCCCGGCGCATGGCTCTACAAGGGCGGCGACGAAAGCGACTACGGCACGGTCCACATCATCGGCGTCGACCCGGCCAACCCGGACGGGCTCGCGGCCTACCTCGGCGACAAGGCGCTGCCTGCGACGGGCACCGGCACCGTCGATCACATCGCGTTCCTCGCGACCGGCGTCGAGGCGATGTGGGACACGCTGCGCGCCGAAAACGTCGCGTGGCGCGACCGCACGGTGCCGAGCCTCGGGCTGCACCAGGTGTTCGTCGAGGATCCGTCCGGCGTGACGATCGAACTCAACTTCCCTGCCGCCGAAGTCGCGGGGCTGACCCTTCCCGCCGCCGCACCGGCCGGCGACTCCCACGGACACGGAGACTGACATGAACCACAGCACTTCGAGCAAACGCAAGGCCGCGATCGTCGGCGGCTCGCTGGGCGGCCTGTTTGCCGCGAATCTCCTGCTGCGCAACGGCTGGGACGTGGACGTGTTCGAACGGGTGCCCGAGGCGCTGTCGGGCCGCGGCGCCGGCATCGTCACGCACCCCGAACTGTTCGACGTGATGCTCGCCGCGGGCGTGCGCATCGACGCATCGATCGGCGTGAAGGTCGAATCGCGGATCACGCTGGGCCGCGACGGCACCGTCGTGTCGGAACGCAGGATGCCGCAGACGCTTACCGCGTGGAGCAAGATGTACCACGTGCTGCGCGCGGCGCTGCCCGACCAGCACTACCGCGCGGGCGCGGTCGTCACCGACGTCGCGGACGGCCCCGAGCACGCGTCGGTCACGCTGTCCGACGGCTCGGTTGTGCACGCCGACCTGGTCATCGCGGCCGACGGCTTCCGCTCGGCGATCCGCGAGAAATTCCTGCCGGACGCGCGGCTGCAGTACGCGGGTTACGTCGCGTGGCGCGGGCTGGTCGACGAACTCGGGCTGTCGGAGTCCACCCACGCGACGCTGTTCGGGAATTTCGCGTTCGGCCTGCCGCCGCACGAGCAGATCCTCGGTTATCCGGTCGCCGGCCAGGGCAACAGCACGAAGCCGGGCGAGCGCCGCTACAACTACGTGTGGTATCGCGCAACCCGCGAGGACACCGACCTGCCGAACCTGCTGACCGACGCGACCGGCAAGCTGTGGGCGGGCGGCATTCCGCCGACGCTGATCCGGCGCGAAGTCCTCGACGACATGGAAGAAGCCGCTCATGCGCTGCTGGCGCCGCAGTTCGCCGAGGTCGTCGCGCGCGCGACGCAGCCGCTGTTCCAGCCGATCTACGACCTCGAAGTGCCGAACATGGCGTTCGGCCGGATCGCGCTGCTCGGTGACGCCGCGTTCGTCGCGCGGCCGCATTGCGGGATGGGTGTGACGAAGGCCGCCGGCGATGCGCTCGCGCTCGTCACCGCGCTCGCCACGCGCGCCGACACGCTCGACGCGCTGTGCGAATACAGCGAGACGCGCACGGCGTTCGGCGTGGCGATCGTGCAGCACGCGCGCCACCTCGGCGCCTACATGCAGGCGCAACTGAAGAACGACACCGAGCGCGAAATGGCCGAGCGCTATCGCACGCCGGAAGTCGTGATGCGGGAAACCGCCGTTCCGCCGCATTTCTGAGCACGCGCGGGCGCCGTGCGCGACACGCGCGGCGCCCGTCGCCCGGCCATTCCAGACCAGAAGGAGACACCGTGAACCACCCGCTTCCGGCTACCGCCGGCACCGCGCCCGAACCGGCCGCACCGTCACACGC
The DNA here is from genome assembly GCF_011605345.1 of Burkholderia sp. D-99. Lineage (GTDB taxonomy): Bacteria > Pseudomonadota > Gammaproteobacteria > Burkholderiales > Burkholderiaceae > Burkholderia. The sequence goes on along the minus strand of NZ_JAAOXM010000004.1, from coordinate 15,287 downwards.
CACGCACCCGCTGCTGCGCGATGCCCGCTTTCGCGAGCACGTCCGGCGCAGAAGGCGGTTCGCCTGGTCGCTGACGTTCGTCATGCTCGCCCTCTATTTCGCGTTCATCCTGACGCTGGCGTTTTCGCCAGCGCTGCTCGGCACGCCGATCGTGCCGGGCCGGCCGACCCCGTGGGGCATCCCGGTCGGGTTCGGCATGTTCGTCGCGACCTTCGCGCTGGTCGCGCTTTACGTGTTCCGCGCCAATGCGGTGCACGACACGATCGTCGCGGCCCTTCGCCACGGAGACGCATCATGAAACGCCTGCTCCTCGCGCTGCTCGCCGCCTGCGGCTGTGCACCGGCGTTCGCGGCCGGCCCCGCCGCGCTCGCGCACGGACACAATCCGGTCGCGATCGGCATGTTCCTGGTATTCGTCGCGTCGACGCTCTTCATCACGCGCTGGGCCGCGCGCAAGAACCATAGCGTGGCCGACCACTACGCGGCGGGCGGCAAGATCACCGCGTTGCAGAACGGCTGGGCGATCGCCGGCGACTACATGTCGGCCGCGTCGCTGCTCGGCATCTCCGCGCTGGTGTTCACGAGCGGCTACGACGGGCTGATCTATTCGGTCGGCTTTCTCGCGAGCTGGCCGATCATCCTGTTCCTGATCGCCGAGCCGCTACGCAACCTCGGCAAGTACACGCTCGCCGACGTCGTGTCGTATCGCCTGCAGCAACGGCCGATCCGTGCGTTCGCCGCGTCGAGCTCGATCGTCATCGTGCTGCTGTATCTCGTGTCGCAGATGGTCGGCGCGGGCAAGCTGGTCGAGCTGCTGTTCGGCCTGAACTACACGGTCGCGGTGCTGATCGTCGGCGTGCTGATGGTCGTCTACGTGTTCTTCGGCGGAATGCTGGCCACCACCTGGATCCAGATCATCAAGGCGGTGCTGCTGCTCGCCGGCGCCGCGTTCATGGCGATCATGGTGCTGAGCCGCTTCGGCTTCAGCCTCGACGCGCTGTTCGCGCAGGCGATTCTGGTCCACCCGAAACACGCGGCCATCATGCGCCCCGGCGGGCTGGTGTCCGATCCGGTCTCGGCCGTGTCGCTCGGCCTCGCGCTGATCTTCGGCACTGCGGGCCTGCCGCACATCCTGATGCGCTTCTTCACGGTCGGCGACGTCAAGGCGGCGCGCAAGAGCATCCTCTATGCGACCGGCATCGTCGGCGCCGGCTACGTGCTGATCATCGTCATCGGCTTCGGCACCATCGCGCTCGTCGCGTCGGATCCGCAATACCACGACGCGTCCGGCGCGATCGCCGGCGGCGCGAACATGGTGGCGATCCACCTCGCGCATGCGGTCGGCGGCAACGTGTTCCTCGGCTTCATCTGCGCGGTCGCGTTCTCGACCATCCTGGCCGTGGTCGCCGGGCTCACGCTCGCGGGTTCGTCGGCGATCTCGCACGACCTCTACGCGAACGTGCTGCGGCGCGGGCACGCGTCCGACCAGGACGAAATGCGCGTGGCGCGCGGCACGACCATCGTGCTCGGCGTGCTCGCGATCCTGCTCGGCATCGCGTTCGAGAAGCAGAACATCGCGTTCATCGTCAGCCTCACGTTCTCGATCGCGGCCAGCTCGAACTTCCCGGTGCTGCTGCTCTCGATCTACTGGCGCGGCCTGACGACGCGCGGCGCGGTGCTGGGCGGCCTGCTCGGGCTCGCCACCGCGGTGACGCTCACCGTGCTGAGCCCGACCGTCTGGGTTCAGGTACTGGGCCACGCGCACGCGATCTATCCGTACGAATATCCGGCGCTGTTCTCGATGGCGGCGGCGTTCGTCGGCGTCTTCGTGTTCTCCGTCACCGATCGCTCGGCGCGCGCTCAACGCGAGCGCGCGCAATTCGACACGCAACTCGTCGCGTGCGAGATGGGCACAACTGCGGGCACGACAACGGGCCTCACAACGGGCATCACGCAACGCGGCTGAGCCGCACGCCACGCACCCTCGATACACCATGAGAGACACCATGCTGAATTGCACCTGCTGCCCGTCGCCGGGACGTCGCCGCCTGCTCGGCGCGCTTGCCGCGTTCGCGGGCACCGCCGTCGCCGGACAGTCCGCGTCGGCCGCCGGCACCGCGAGCACACCGGACGCCCCGGCCACGCCGGCCGCGCTGCCGACGCACCGGCCGCGCTCGATCGACATCCACGCGCATTACTACCCTGAAAGCTTCTGCGACCTGGTCGGCGGCGAAGGCAAGCGCTTCGGCGGTTCGTTCGTGTGCGACGACGCGTCGTTCACGTTCCGCACGCCCGCCGGCGGCCTCGGGCCGCTGCCGATGAAGTTCATCGACATCGATGCGCGGCTCAAGGACATGGATGCGTCCGGCGTCGACGTGCAGGCGCTGTCGCTCAGCGTGCCGATGGCGTACTGGGGCGACCGGCCGTTCAACACGAAGCTCGCGCGCGACTGGAATGCATCCGCGTCGCGCGTCTACCAGCGGCACCCGACGCGCTTCGTCGTGCTCGCAACGCTGCCGATGCTGAACGCGGCCGACGCGATCGACGAGCTCGAACGCGCCGCGCAATTGCCGGGCGTGCGCGGCGTGTACATGGGCACCAACATCGACAACCGCGATCTCGACGATCCGCTGTTCGCGCCCGTGTTTGCCCGCATCGAGCAGCTGGGCCTGCCGGTCTTCCTGCATCCGCAGCAGACGGTCGGCGGCGCGCGGCTCGGCGATTTCTACCTGAGCAACCTGCTCGGCAACCCGTTCGATACCGCGATCGCGGGCTCGCACCTGATCCTCGGCGGCGTGCTCGACCGCTACCCGACGCTGGAAGTCACGTTGCCGCACGCGGGCGGCGCGCTGCCGATCCTGGTCGGGCGTCTCGACGCGGGCTGGACCGTGCGGCCCGAAACCCGCCGGCTCGCGCAAAAGCCCAGCAGCTACCTGCGGCGCTTCAGCTACGACACGGTGTCGCATTCGGGGCCCGTGCTGAACTTCCTGATCGAGAACGTCGGCGTGGACCGGCTCGTGCTCGGCAGCGACTACTGTTTCGACATGGGCTACGAGCAGCCGGTCCGCTTTCTCGACCGTGTCGACCTGAGCGCGCAGCAGCGCACGATGATCCTCGGCGGCAATGCGGGCAAGCTGCTGCGGATCTAGCAGGCGGGCGCGCGGCGTCTTGACCGCCGCGCTTGCACGGTCGGCGCAGCGCGTGGCCGGACATGGCATGATCCGCCGAGCCGTGATGCGCGGGCGCGCGGCGCCGCGCGTCACGACGCCTGGCCGGTGGCGCACGCCACCGGCCGTACACCGGAGTCACCCACGATGAAAATAGTCATTGCAGGCGGATCGATCGCCGGTCTCGCGGCCGCGCTGACGCTCGACTGCGTCGGACACGACGTGACGGTCTGCGAACGCTCGCCGTCGCCGCTGCGCGGCCAGGGCGGCGGTGTGGCCGTATTGCGCCGGATGATGGCGTTTCTCGAACAGCACGGCCGGCATTGCCGCCACGCGATCAGCGTGCCGACGCACCGGCGGCGCTGGATCGATCGCGACGGCAGCGTCACGCGCGACGAGCCCGAGATGCTGCCGTTTTCGTCATGGGACGCCGTCTACCGCTCGCTGTGCGAAACGCTGCCGAGTGGGCACATCCGGTACGGCCGCACGGTCACCGGCTTCGACCAGGACGCGGACGGCGTCGACGTCCATCTCGGCGACGAACGGATCCGTGCGGACGTGCTGATTGCCGCCGACGGTGCCGGCTCGACCCTGCGCGCGCAGCTCTTTCCCGGTTATGCGCCGTCGTTTGCCGGTTACCTCGCGTGGCGCGGGATCGTCGACGAAGCGGATTTCGACGCCGCGTCGATCGCGCCGCTGGTCGAGAACATGACGCTGCACAAGGCGCCGGGCGAGCTGTTCATGGCGTTCCTGATTCCCGCGCTCGACGGCTCGCTCGTACCGGGCACGCGCCGCTTCAACTGGCTGTGGTATCGCAACGAAGCCGATCGCGATGCGCTGCGCCACCACCTGACCGATCGGGTCGGGCATGTCCATCACGCGTCCGTGCATCCGGGGCAACTCGCCGACGACGTCGTCGCGACGCTGCGGCAACTCGCCGGCGAACGCCTGCCCGCCACGCTCGCACAACTGGTTCACGCGACGCGCATGCCGTTCAACCAGGCGATCTTCGATGCGTTGAGCCCCGCGTTCGTCGACGGTCGCGTCGCACTGATCGGCGACGCGGCGTGCACCGTGCGCCCCCACACCGCATCGGGCACGTCGAAGGCCGCGAGCGATGCGGTGTCGCTTGCCGAAGCGCTGCCGACGGATACGACCGATGTTGTCGCGCGCCTCGCGCAATGGTCGGCGCGGCGGCGCGACGAAGTGACGTCGCTGCTCGAAAAGGGTCCGCAACTGGCCGCGGCATTCGGCCTCGGCACGCCGCGCTGACACGGCGACGCCCGTGCCGGGCAAGCGTCTCGGCAGGGTTCAGAACGTTTCAGCGCAGCTTCAGGAAATGGCGCCGGTGCGCGCGTAGACTGCCTCCATCATCCGCCGTGCACACGATGACGCGATTGCGCCCTTGCCTGCGCGGCCTCCCCACACCTGGAGCAACGACATGATCTCCGCCGCGAATCGCTGCCGCCGGGCCGGCTTGTCATGGCCGGATCGCCCGGCGATGCGTCGCCGTCATCCGGCGACGCCGACCGGAACGACCGCCGCCGGCACACGCGCGCCCGGCCTCTCATACCGGCCCGCCCGCGGCGGCAGCCGAATCCACACCGCCGCGCGCGGCCGGCATCCGCTCCATTGCCCCGCCGGTCGAACGAACGCAGGCAAACCGGTTTGCGTGGAGCACGCATGAAGCACAAACGACTCTGGTTCGGCGCGGCCGGCATCGCGGTTGTCGGCCTGGCGATCGCGATCGGCATCATGTTCAAGCCGTCGATTGCGCCGATCGATCCGCCAGCCCGCGCGTCGTTCGATCCGCAACTCGTTCGCGCCGGCGCGCGCGTGGTCGCGCTCGGCGACTGCATCGTGTGTCACACCGCGAAGGACGGCAAACCGTTCGCCGGCGGGCTGCCGCTCGCGACGCCGTTCGGCACGATCTACGCGACCAACATCACGCCGGATGCCGACACCGGTATCGGCCGCTGGTCGCGCGACGCGTTCGCGCGTGCGCTGCGCAGCGGGATCGCCCGCGACGGCCATCCGCTCTACCCGGCGTTTCCGTACATCCACTTCACGCGCATGTCCGACGACGACATCACGGCCGCCTACGCGTACCTGATGACCCGTGAGCCGGTGCAGACGAAAACGCCGCCGAACGAGCTGATCTTTCCGCTGAACTTCCGGCCGCTGGTCGCGTTCTGGAACGTGCTGTTCCTGCGCGAAGGCGCGTACCGGCCCGACCCGTCGCAATCCGCGCAATGGAATCGCGGCAAGCTGCTCGTCGACGGCCTCGGGCACTGCGCGTCGTGCCATTCGCCGCTCAATGCGATCGGCGGCGAACAGGCCGGCAAGGCGTTCGACGGCGGCATCGTCGACGGCTGGGAGGCGCCGCCGCTCAATGCGCTCGGCAACGCGGTCAAGCCGTGGACGCAGGCGCAGCTGGTCACCTACCTGCGCACCGGCCGCGCGAACGAGCACGGCGCGGCGGCCGGCCCGATGCTGCCCGTCACGCGCGATCTCGCGACCGTCCCGCAGGAGGACGTCGAGGCGATCGCCGCGTACATCCTGTCGATCCAGAAGCCGGCCGCAACAAGGCCCGCGACCGCCGGTGCCGGACACGGCCCGACGACGCCCGCCGGCCAGCGCGGCGCGGTGCTGTTCCAGGCGTCGTGCGCGCAGTGCCACGGGCCGGTGTCGCCAATGCAGTCGATCGGCGAGCGGCCGACGCTCGCGTTCAGCACGGCGGTCGCCGCCGATACGCCGCGCAACGCGATCCAGATGATGTTCAACGGGATCGGCTGGCACGGCGAAGACACGCTGAACTACATGCCGTCGTTCATCGACCAGTACGACGACGCGCAGATCGCGGACCTCGCCGCGTACCTGCGCGAAGCGTACTCCGATCGTCCCGCATGGAGCGGCGTCGACACCCTGGCCGCGAAACTCAGAAAGGAGGACAGCGCGCGATGATCACCCTCACCGTCAACGGCGTGCGGCACACGCTCGACATCGATCCGTCCACGCCGCTGCTGTACGCGCTGCGCAACGACCTGCACCTGCACGGCGCGAAGTTCGGCTGCGGCCTCGGGCAATGCGGCGCATGCACCGTGATCGTCGACGACAAGCCGATGTTCTCGTGCCTGATTCCGGTGGCCGCGCTCGGCGAGCGCCGCGTGCGGACCCTCGAAAGCCTCGGCACCGCCGAGCATCCGGGCAAGCTGCAGCAGGCGTTCATCGATCACCAGGCCGCGCAGTGCGGGTATTGCATCGCGGGGATGATCATGCGCGCGCAGGCGCTGCTCGAACGCAACCCGAAGCCCACCGAACGCGAACTGCGCGCGCAGATGGAACCGAACCTGTGCCGCTGCGGCACCCACATGCGGATCCTCGCGGCGATCCGCCAGGTCGCCGGCCTGCCGGACCCGGAGCCGGCCGGCGCGCCCGTCATGATCAGCAAGGGACTCTGATGAACCCACCCGACGACATCGACGAAGGCCGCCGGCACTTCATGGTCTCCGGCGCGCTCTTCGTCGCGTTCAGTCTCGCGCCGGTCACGCGTGCCGCCGCGCAGCTCGTGATCGCGGACGAAGGCGCCGCCGTCCACGTCGGCAAGGCGACCGAAACGCTGGCCGGCAGCCTGAAGACCAACCCGCTGCTGGACGCGTGGATCAAGATCACGCCCGAAGGCAAGGTCACCGTGTTCACCGGCAAGGTCGAGCTCGGCACCGGCGTGCGTACCGCGTTGCTGCAGGTGGCGGCCGAGGAGCTGAACATGAAGCCCTCGCTGATCACGTTCCTGACGGCCGACACCGGCGCGTCGCCGGACGAGGGCCTGACGGCCGGCAGCCACACGATGGCCGACAGCGGCTCCGCGTTGCTGAACGCGGCCGCGCAGGTGCGCGGGCTGCTGGTGGACGGCGCGGCGAAGCAGTTCGGCGTCGATCCGCGCACGCTCACCGTCGCCGATGCGGTGATCAAGGCGCAGGACGGCCGCACGATGCGCTACGGCGACGCGGTGCGCACGGTCGACCTGCACCGCAGCGCCACGCCGACGTCGCCGCTGAAGCCGCCGGCCACGTTCTCGGTGATCGGCACGTCGCTGCCGCGCGTCGACATTCCGAACAAGGTCACGGGCGGCGTCAGCTACGTGCAGGACATGGCACTGCCCGACATGCTGCATGCGCGTGTCGTGATGCCGCCCGTGTACGACGCGAAGCTGCTGTCGTTCGACGAAGCCGCGATCCTGAAGATGCCGGGCGTCGTGCGGATCGTGCGCAACGGCAGCCTCCTCGCGGTCGTCGCGCGCGGCGAATGGCAGGCGGTCGTCGCGCAGCGCGCGCTGGCCGCCGGCAGCCGCTGGTCGCCCGGCCGCGCGCTGCCCGAGCGCGACACGGTGCACCAGGACCTGAAGCGGATCGCGACGCAGCGCATCGAGATCGCGAACACGAAGGGCGACACCGCACCGGCGACGAAGACCCTCTCCGCGACGTTCCTGAAGAACTACCTGCTGCACGGCTCGATCGGGCCGTCGTGTGCGGTCGCGCATCTCGAGAACGGCATGCTGACCGTGTGGACCCACTCGCAGGGCGTGTATCCGCTGCGCGACGCGCTCGCCGAAATGCTGTCGATGCCGAAGACGAGCGTGCGCTGCATCCATACCGAAGGCTCCGGCTGCTACGGGCACAACGGCGCGGACGACGTGGCCGCGCATGCGGCGCTGATCGCGGCGGCGCTGCCCGGCAAGCCGATCCGCGTGCAATGGATGCGCGAGCAGGAACATACGTGGGACCACTTCACGCCCGCGATGGTCACGGAGCTCAGCGCGTCGCTCGACGCGAGCGGCCGTATCGTCGACTGGAACTACGCGCTGTGGAGCAGCTCGCACAACGAGCGGATCGTCAATGCCGGCCGGCTGCTGCCCGCGCGGATGCTCGAGCCGCCGTTCGTGTCCGCGCCGTCGACGCCGATGCTGCAGCCCGAAGGCGGCGGCGATCGCAACGCGATTCCGCTGTACGCGCTGCCGACCATGCACATCGTCAACAACTTCTCGCCGACGATGCCGCTGCAGACCTCGGCGATGCGCTCGCTCGGCGCGCACACCAACGTGTGGGCAATCGAGAGCTTCATGGACGAGCTGGCGCACGCCGCCGGCGTCGATCCGGTCGAATTCCGGCTGCGGCACATGCAGGACCACCGTGCACGCCAGGTGATCCAGCTCGTCGCGACGAAGTTCGGCTGGCCGCGGCCGCCGCGCGAACGCAATCGTGGCGTCGGCTTCGCGTTCGGCCGCTACAAGAACCTGATGGCCTACGTCGCGATGGCGATCGAGATCACGGTCGTGCCGGAAACGGGCCAGGTGACGCTCGACCGCGCGGAAGTGGCCGTCGACGCCGGCCAGGTCGTGTCGCCGGACGGCATCCGCAACCAGATCGAAGGCGGCATCGTGCAGGCCGCGAGCTGGACACTGTACGAGGCGCTGAAATACGATACGCAGCGCATCCGCAGCTTTGACTGGAGCAGCTACCCGATCCTGCGTTTCGGCGCGGCGCCGCAAAGCATCAAGGTGCACCTGATCAACCGTCCCGGCGCGCCGTTCCTCGGTGCGGCCGAAGCGTCGATGGGGCCGACCGCGGGTGCGCTGGCCAATGCGATCTTCGATGCGACCGGCCAGCGGCTGCGCGAAATGCCGTTTGCAGGCGACGGGCTCAGGAAGCGCATCGACGCGTAGCGGCGGCACCTCAACAAAAAAGCCGCGCCGGCACAGACCGGCGCCGGCAACGAACAGGTTGGAGATTTCTCAACGATGGATACCTTGCTTTCGATGCGCGTATTCACGCGCATCGTCGAGACGGGCAGCTTCACGCGCGCGTCCGACACGACCGGGCTGACGACGCCGCGCGTGTCCGCGCTGCTCAGCACGCTCGAACAGCATCTCGGCTGCCGGCTGCTGAACCGCACCACCCGCCGGATCTCGCTGACCGAGGACGGGCAGGCCTACTACGAGCGCTGCGTCGGCGTGCTGCGTGAAATCGCCGACATGGAAGCGGCCGTCTCGCAGGCGCGCAACGTGCCGCGCGGCCGCCTGAAAGTGAACCTGCCGCCGGCGATGGCCAAGCAGATCATGGTGCCCGCGCTGCCCGAATTTCTCGCCGCGAATCCGGGCATCTCGGTCGAACTCGGCGTGACCGACCGCCAGATCGACCTGGTCGGCGAAGGCGTCGACTGCGTCGTGCGCGTCGGCGCGCTCGACGATTCGGGGCTGGTCGCGAAACGGATCGGCAGCCTGACCACCTGCACGTGCGCGGCGCCCGCGTATCTCGAACGCTGCGGCGCGCCTGAAACGGTCGACGATCTCACGCAACACATCGCGGTCAGCCACATCTCGGCCGACACGGGCCGGCCGCGGCCGTGGGACTACGTGGTCGACGGCGAAACGCGCATCATGCAGATGTGCGGCACCGTCGCGGTCAACGACGCCGACACCTACATCGCGTGCGGCGTCGCCGGCATCGGCCTGATCAAGACCTCGCTGTACCTGGTCGAGCCGTACCTGCAATCGGGGCGCCTGCGCGAGGTGCTGACGGATTTCAACACGCCGCCGCGGCCGATCTCGATCCTATATCCGCCCAACCGGCATACACCCGTCAAGCTCAAGATCTTCGTCGACTGGCTCGCCGGACTGTTTGCGCAGATTCCGACGCTGCAGGGCCAGCGCCGCTGAAGCACGCAGTCGACGGGGTCCCAACTACCTTACCGATCGCGTCCTGTGCCTGACGTGACGCTGTCAAGGGAATCCGACCCGGCATTCTCCGAGGACGGCAATCAGCCCTGACCGTCAAGCAGGCGGTGGACATCCTCCGATATCGGATCACCGCTCGAGATCGCGAGTATGTTGGGGCCGAGGTCATGGATTTCGTACTGGAGATCGACCAACGTCTGATACATCCTGCCGGAATTCGACTTGATCTTTTCGATGAACATGATCGGACGAGAAGCGTTCAATGTTTCCAATGCACCATCAATGACGGCCTCCTCCATGCCTTCGACGTCGATTTTTATGAGGTCGACATTCGATTGTCCCAAGGAATCAAGCGTAATTAACGGAACATCATATCCGCAGTCGTAATCAATCCGCTGCCCGATATCTTCATTGACAGAACTCCTGACAAGCTCGAGGCTTCCAAAGCTTGATTTTTTATGATAATCAACGAATGGTATTCTCAATAATCCATTTTCTCCGCCGATCGCAACATTTTTCGCATCGACATTGAAACAATTATTGATGGCAATATTCCCGCATAGCGCATAGTACACCGTTCTCTGCGCCTCAATCGAGATAACACTTCCTGCTTCGCCAAGTACCCGTGCAAACTCAATCGTGTGCACTCCGATATTGGCGCCGCAGTCGATTGCGATAACCGGACGTCTGCCATCCGCCTTGCGCTTCTTTAGTTTCAGAATCGATGTCAGTAATTCAACATCACTCGTATAAAAACCTCCAGTTTCCAGGATATTCCATCCCACACCATAATTTCCATATTCTACGTTATGGTTTTCGTCGTTCCTGTTGACGATAAGCATCCCGTGACTCGTTGACGCCAAGATGTAAGCAATTTTCATGAACACCTCTTGCCGAAATTAAATTCACCTACCCGTGACAAAAAATTCTAATAATACATGATTGAATTCGCAACGATTTTGATGCCAATATCTTCACAAACGTGACCGGTACCGCGCCTGGCGTCGTTTTGCATGCCTCCTGCGATTGTCAGTCCAGGCTTGAATCGTTCTTGTCAGCCGATTGACTGCACATCAGATTCACGATTCGGGCTTTGCAGGCAGGTCAGCCTGCAAAGGGCGCCGTACAAGGCTCATGCCGGAACGGCTGTGTCAGCATCTCGGTACACAACTGTGCATCGCCCCGCCTGACATGGGTACGTTGCTCGCGCGGTACGACGGCCCACTGACACGCTCGCCGACCACCAGAAGCTCGCCTACGAAGCACTCGGATTCCGACCTATGGCCGAGCACCAGCGGCATTGTGTCGTCCTCCGACTCAACACCGCCGCGCGCACCGCAGAAATCAAGTGATTTAAGACGCGGTTTAGGACTATTCAGTCGGCTCGATCCAGACTGCTCTCATGGGGCTTCGCTACCCGCGATATCCGCGCCGGAAGCCCGTTTCGAGAGGCGCATCATGAAGATCGCGATCGCCGGCGGCTCCATCACGGGCCTGGCCGCCGCCGTCACGCTGAATTGCATCGGTCACGAGGTCGTCGTCCATGAGCGCCGCGACCGGCGCGTGCCCGATCATGGCGGCGGTGTCGCGGTACTGCGCCGCATGACGGCATTTCTCGACGCGCACGGCGGCCAGCGGCTGTCGATCGCGACGGTCCCGACGCGCCGCCGGCGCTGGATCGACCGCGCGGGCGGAATCGTCGACGACGCGTGCCAATGGCTGCCGTTTTCGTCGTGGGACATCGTCTATCGCGCGCTGTGCGCGATGCTGCCGGACGGGATGATCCGCTACGACAGCCCGGTGACGGTCGAGCACCGCGACCCGGACGGTGTCGACTTGCAGATCGGCGCGACGCGCGAGCGGGTGGACCTGCTCGTCGCCGCGGAAGGCGCGGGCTCGCGGATCCGCACAGCGCTGTTTCCCGGCTACGCGCCGCGCTATGCCGGCTACTTCGCGTGGCGCGGCGTCGTCGACGAAGCCGCGTTCGATGCGGGGACCATCGAAATGCTCGTCGAGAACCTGACGCTCTACCGGCAGCCCGGCGAACTGTTCATGGCGTTCCAGATTCCCGCCGCCGACGGCATGCCGGGGCCTCGCGCGCAACGCTTCAACTGGATCTGGTACCGCTCCGAAGCAAACCTCGACACGTTGCGCGGCCATCTGGCCGACCTCGGCGGCCGCCTGCACGACGCGTCGGCCGAACCGGGCCTGTTGTCGACGCGCGCACACGCCGCGCTCGGCGCACTCGCGCGCGAGCGTCTGCCGCCGGTGCTGTCGCAACTGGTCGAGGCGACCGCCGCGCCGTCCGTCCAGGCCGTCTTCGATGTCTTCAGCCCCGCTTTCGCCAACGGCCGCATCGCGCTCGTCGGCGACGCGGCCTGCACGCTGCGGCCCCATACGGCATCCGGCATGTCGAAGGCCCTCGCCGACGCGGTCACCCTCGCGCAGGCACTGCCGTCGGGCGCGCACGACGTTACGAGACGCACGGCATCCTGGGCGGCCGCGCGCCGGGTCGCGTCGGCCGGCCTCGCCGACGCCGGCGTGCGGTTCGCGACCGATCTCGGCCTCGGCGCATGCGCATGAACCCGGCTGCGGTCCGACCCCTTTGCGTGGCGCGCAAAGCTCGATTGCGCACCGGGCGTATTCCCTTGTTATCGATCGATCAATAATCTTGACGGCAATGCGGCGGCTTCCGTTGCGCCGCGTCGAACACCCGAACACCCAACAACGCCACGCCCGCCCGACGACCGGGCACCCGACATCTCTTTCGAAGGAGTCGACCATGTCAGCAGAATCCACCCCGCTCGCGCCCCACGGGCACGCGGCCAAGCTCACGCAGGGCCTCATCATGCTGTTCGCGTTCAGTTGCGGCGCGATCGTCGCGAACCTGTACTACGCGCAACCGATCACCGAACTCATCGCGCCGAGCCTGCACATGTCCGGCGGAACCGCGAGCCTGATCGTGTCGCTGACGCAGATCGGCTACGCGTTCGGTCTGTTCTTCATCGTGCCGCTCGGCGACCTGCTCGAGAACCGCAAGCTGATGATCATCACCGCCGTCGTGTCGATCGCGAGCCTCGCGGCGGCGGCCGTCGTGCAGACGCCCGGGCTGTTCCTCGCGATCTCGCTGCTGATCGGCTTCAGTTCGGTCGCGGTGCAGATCCTGGTGCCGCTCGCCGCGCACCTCGCGCCCGATCATTCGCGCGGCCGGGTGGTCGGCACGATCATGGGCGGGCTGCTGCTCGGCATCCTGCTCGCGCGCCCGCTGTCGAGCGTGGTGGCCGACGCGTTCGGCTGGCGCTTCGTGTTCGCGGCCGCCGCGGTGCTGATGACGCTCGTGACCGCCGTGCTCGCGCTGACGATCCCGTCGCGCCAGCCCGATCACCGCGCCACCTACTTCGAGCTGATCGGTTCGCTGCTGCACCTGGTTCGCACGATGCCGGTGCTGCGCCATCGCGCGTTCTACCAGGGCCTGATGTTCGCGTCGTTCAGCCTGTTCTGGACCGCCGTGCCGGTCGAACTCACGCGTCACTACGGCCTGTCGCAATCAGCCATCGGCCTGTTCGCGCTGGTCGGGGCGATCGGCGCGACGTCGGCACCGGTCGCGGGCCGCCTCGCGGATGCCGGCCACGGCGTGCGGGCGACGCTGATCGCGCTGATCGCCGGCGCGCTGTCATACGCGGTCGCGCTGATCCACGGCGCCGGCCTGTATGGCCTCGTCGTCACCGGCATCGTGCTCGACTTCGCGGTGCAGATGAACATGGTGCTCGGCCAGCGCGAGATCTATGCGCTGCACGCGGCCAGCCGCAACCGCCTGAATGCGCTGTACATGACGAGCATCTTCGTCGGCGGTGCGATCGGCTCCGCGCTCGCGAGCCCGCTGTACGAACACGGCGGCTGGCCGCTCGTGGCCGCGGTTGCCGGCACGTTCCCGATCATCGCGCTCGCCCACTACCTCGTGATCGGGCGTCCGCACGCACGACGCCACGCACAGTCCTGAACCGGCGCCGGCACCGGTTCACGCGCGACGCCCCCCGGGGCCGCTCGCGCGCCGGAACGCTGCCGGCACGTCACCCCTGTCTTTCCCGAACTATCCGCAGGGCGCGCCGCCTGACCGGTCGCTGTCACGCGACACGCGGCACCGCCCTGCCTCACGCAAAAAGGAATCCATCATGTCTACCCTGCTCAGCCACTACGACCTGCGCGGCCTGCCGCTTCCCAACCGTGTCGTGATGGGGCCGATGACGCGCTCGCGCGCGCCGTCGCGCGGCCAGCCGACCGAACTGATGGCCGAGTACTACGCGCAGCGCGCGTCCGCCGGCCTGATCGTGACCGAGGCGACCAACGTCAGCCCGGCTTCCGCATCGTTCGAACTGACGCCGGGGCTCGTCACCGACCAGCAGGCGGCCGGCTGGAAGCAGATCACGGACGCCGTGCATGCGAACGGCGGCCGCATCTTCGCGCAGCTGTGGCACGGCGGCCGCGTGAGCTCGCTGACGCTGCTCGGCGGCGACGCGCCGCTGTCGCCGTCCGGCGTCAACGACGATCTCGAGCAATTGCAGGTGTGGGCGCAGCTGCAGAACGGCTATTACACGAAGATTCACGCGACGCCGTCGCGTGCAATGACGACGGACGAGGTGGCCGACACGGTCGACGAATTCCGCGACGCGGCCATCCGCGCGATGGCGGCCGGCTTCGACGGCGTCGAGCTCCACGCGGCCAACGGCTACCTGCCGCACCAGTTCCTGTCGTCGACGCTGAACCGCCGCGACGACCGGTACGGCGGCTCGGTCGCGAACCGTGCGCGCTTCCTCGAGGAGATCGTCGACGCGGTCGGCGGCGTGATGCCGCTCAGCCGCGTGGGCGTGCGCATCTCGCCGTACGCGAAGTACAACAACGTGCGCGACGCGGATCCGGATACGACGTACGCCTACGTCGGCCGCATGCTCGACGAAGCCGGCGTCGCGTACGTGCACGCGGCGGACACCAACGGCTGGAGCGGCGAACCCGACCTGCCGCGCATCGTCGCGAACACGCGCAAGCACTTCGGCGGCACGCTGATCGTCAACGGCGGCATCGCACCGGATGCCGCCCACGCGCTGATCGACACGGGTGACGCCGATCTCGTCGCGTTCACGCGCGCGTACATCGCGAACCCCGACCTCGTCGAACGCATCGCGGCGAACGCGCCGCTCGCCGCGCCGAAGGCGGTCGGCTGGTACGGCGGCGACCGCGCGGGCTACGTCGACTATGCGCGTCACGATGCGGCGGGGGTCAGTGCTTGAGTGCTTGAGTGCTTGAGTGCTTGAGTGCCTGAGCGTTTGGGCGTTTGGGCGTTTGGGCGTTTGGGCGTTTGGGCGTTTGGGCGTTTGGGCGTTTGGGCGTTTG
>NZ_JAAOXM010000032.1 GCF_011605345.1 Burkholderia sp. D-99 | reverse complement strand
GTAGTGATCGTATCGGCCGCGCGTACCGCGGTCGGCAAATTCGGCGGTTCGCTTGCGAAGATTGCGGCGCCGGAGCTGGGCGCGACGGTGATCCGCGCGGTGCTGGAGCGTGCGGGCGTGAAGCCCGAGCAGGTCAGCGAAGTGATCATGGGCCAGGTGCTGACGGCCGGTTCCGGGCAGAACCCGGCGCGGCAGTCGCTGATCAAGGCCGGGCTGCCGGCGGCAGTGCCGGGGATGACGATCAACAAGGTGTGCGGCTCGGGCCTGAAGGCCGTGATGCTGGCGGCGAACGCGATCGTCGCGGGCGACGCGGAGATCGTGATCGCGGGCGGCCAGGAGAACATGAGCGCATCGCCGCACGTGCTGCCGGGCTCGCGTGATGGCTTCCGGATGGGTGATGCGAAGCTGGTCGACACGATGATCGTCGACGGCCTGTGGGACGTGTACAACCAGTACCACATGGGCATCACGGCGGAGAACGTCGCGAAGGAATACGGGATCACGCGCGAAGAGCAGGACGCATTCGCGGCGCTGTCGCAGAACAAGGCGGAAGCCGCGCAGAAGGCCGGGCGCTTCAACGACGAGATCGTGCCGGTGTCGATTCCGCAACGCAAGGGCGAGCCGCTGCAGTTCGCGACCGACGAGTTCGTGCGTCACGGCGTGACGGCGGAATCGCTGGCGGGGCTGAAGCCGGCGTTCTCGAAGGACGGCTCGGTGACGGCGGCGAACGCGTCGGGGCTGAACGACGGTGCGGCGGCGGTGCTGGTGATGTCGGCGCAGAAGGCGGCGGCGCTGGGCCTGACGCCGCTGGCGCGGATCAAGGCGTACGCGAACGCGGGCGTGGATCCGAGCGTGATGGGGATGGGCCCGGTGCCGGCATCGCGCCGGTGCCTGGAGCGCGCGGGCTGGACGCCGGGCGACCTGGACCTGATGGAGATCAACGAGGCGTTCGCGGCGCAGGCGCTGGCGGTGCACAAGCAGATGGGCTGGGACACATCGAAGGTGAACGTGAACGGCGGGGCGATCGCGATCGGTCACCCGATCGGCGCGTCGGGCTGCCGGATCCTGGTGACGCTGCTGCACGAGATGGCCAAGCGCGACGCGAAGCGCGGGCTGGCGTCGCTGTGCATCGGCGGCGGGATGGGCGTCGCGCTCGCGGTCGAGCG
>NZ_JAAOXM010000030.1 GCF_011605345.1 Burkholderia sp. D-99 | reverse complement strand
TCCGCCTCTCCGCCTCTCCGCCTCTCCGCCTCTCCGCCTCTCCGCCTCTCCACATCACCACATCACCACCTGGCGGCTTCGACGCGTCGATTCGCGGCACGCCCACACTGCTGCCGCGTCGTCCCCGCGGCGCCACTGCCCAGCGTCCCCGGCGCCAGCGCGCCTCCACCCGCCGCCTCCATCGCCCCGCTCGCCGCCCCAACACCCGTTCCGTCGCGAACGCAGCCGTTTTTCGGTCAATTCGCCGCGTTCAGGCGCCTTTTTTCACGCGTCGCGCGCTTTGACGGTATGCTATTCGCCAGCCGCGCCGGCCCTGTCCGCTTCCGGGCCGCGCCCGCATCCCGTCACCCAGCAAAAAACACAAGCCACGTGGGAGATCCTATGCAGGTCAAGCTGTTCGCCGCGGCCACGCTCGCCGCCGCCCTCGCCGTCCCCGGCCTCGCCACCGCCAAGCCGCTCACCGTCTGCACGGAATCGAGCCCGGACGGTTTCGACGTCGTGCAGTACAACTCGCTCGTCACGACCAACGCATCGGCCGACGTGATCTTCAACACGCTCGTGTCGTACGACGAAGCCGCGAAGAAGGTCGTGCCCGCGCTCGCCGACAAATGGGACGCAAGCGCCGACGGCCTCACGTACACGTTCCACCTGCGCCCGAACGTCGCGTTCCAGACCACCGACACCTTCAAGCCGGGCCGCGCGCTCGACGCGGACGACGTCGTGTTCACGTTCTCGCGGATGCTCGACGACTCGAACCCGTGGCACAAGGTGGCCGGCGCGAGCGGCTTCCCGCACGCGCAGTCGATGGGCCTCGTGAAGCTCGTGAAGTCGGTCACGAAGGTCGACGACAACACCGTGAAGTTCGTGCTGAACGAGCCGAACGCGACGTTCGTGCCGATCCTGACGATGGGCTTCGCGTCGATCTACTCGGCCGAATACGCGGACCAGTTGCTGAAGGCCGGCAAGCAGGCCGACCTGAACGCGAAGCCGGTCGGCACCGGCCCGTTCGTGCTGAAGAGCTATACGAAGGACGCGCTGATCCGCTACGACGTGAACCCGACGTACTGGGGCACGAAGCCGAAGGTCGACCGGTTGATCTACGCGATCACGCCCGACGCGTCCGTGCGCCTGCAGAAAGTGAAGGCCGGCGAATGCCAGATCGCGCTGTCGCCGAAGCCGCAGGACGTGCTCGCCGCAAAGGGCGACAGCGCGCTGAAGGTCGTGCAGACGCCCGCGTTCATGACCGCGTTCGTCGCGCTGAACACGCAGAAGAAGCCGCTCGACAACGACAAGGTGCGCGAGGCGCTGAACCTCGCGTTCGACCGCGCGACCTACCTGAAGGTCGTGTTCGACAACACCGCGACAGCCGCGAACAACCCGTATCCGCCGAACACGTGGAGCTACGCGAAGGACGTCGCGCCGTATGCGTACGATCCCGCGAAGGCGAAGCAGCTGCTCGCGCAGGCCGGCTTCCCGAACGGCTTCTCGACGACGATCTGGACGCGTCCGACCGGTAGCGTGCTGAACCCGAATCCGAAGGTCGGCGCGGAGCTGCTGCAGGCCGACCTCGCGAAGATCGGCGTGAAAGCCGAGGTCAAGGTGATCGAATGGGGCGAGCTGATCAAGCAGGCGAAGCTCGGCCAGCATGACATGCTGTTCATGGGCTGGGCCGGCGACAACGGCGATCCGGACAACTACCTGTCGCCGCTGTTCAGCTGCAACGCGGTGAAATCGGGCATCAACTTCGCACGCTTCTGCGACGCGCAGCTCGACAAGCTGATCGCCGACGGCAAGTCGACCGCCGACCAGGCCAAGCGCGCGAAGCTGTACGAAGCCGCGCAGAAGATCATCCACGACCAGGCGCTGTGGATTCCGCTCGGCTACCCGACCGCGGCCGCGCTCACGCGCACGAGCGTGAGCGGCTATCACGTGAGCCCGTTCGGACGGCAGAACTTCACGACGGTTGCCGTGCAGTAAGCCGGCGCGATCGTTATCGCTTCATGCGGCAATCGGGCCCGGCGCTTCATGCGCCGGGCTTTTTTATGGTTCATCGCAGGAAACCGTGGAGCCTTGGAGAGCGATTGCGTAACCTGATGCCTGACTTTATGGAGGTCAGGAGGCAGAATTGCTCGATCGCAAGGCACTTCAGGCACTGGGTTG
>NZ_JAAOXM010000003.1 GCF_011605345.1 Burkholderia sp. D-99 | reverse complement strand
CTGCCTGCTGCCTGCTGCCTGCTGCCTGCTGCCTGCTGCCTGCTGCCTGCTGCCTGCTGCCTGCTGCCTGCTGCCTGCTGCCTGCTGCCTGCTGCCTGCTGCCTGCTGCCTGCTGCCTGCTGCCTGCCAGTAGCGTAATTGCGTAACCGGCATTGCGCCGATGCTTCGCAGCGAGCATGCACGGCCGACGCCCGCGTTCGCCAGGATCGACAGCCGCCCCGCCTAACCCAACGTCGCGCGCAGCGTCTGCAACTGCTCGACGGTCGCCGTCACGCCGCCGCAGACGATCACGGCGATATCCGTCGCCGACGCGAGCACAGGCACCGGCCGCTCGAGCGCGGCCAGCGCGGCACCGCACGCGGGCTCGACGACGATCCGGTGTTCGTCGAGGAAACGCAGCGACGCGGCCACCGCGTCGGCGTCGGACACGACGACCGGATGAATCTCGTGCCGGGTCGCCCATTCGACCGCCGCATCGCACGGCCGCTTCGCGCCGAGCGACGTCGCGATGCTCGTGATCGCCGGCAATTCGACCGGGCGCCCCTGCGCGAGCGAGCGCGCATAGCAGTCGGCGCCTTCCGTTTCGGCCGCGACCACCGGCACGTCGTGCCAGCCGTTGCGCGCCAGCCCTTCGAGCACGCCGCACAGCAGCCCGCCACCACCGACCGCGAGCACGACCGCGTCGGGCTTCGGGCCGGCCGCCGCCATCTCGTCGATCATCGTCGCGTGGCCCTGCCACAGCACGCGGTCGTCGAACGGATGCACGAACGCATCGTGCTCGCCGAGTGCCGACTGCGCGAACGCGTTCGCCTCGGCCCAGCTCGCGCCGTGCACGATCAGGTCGGCGCCCTCGACGCGGATCAGTTCGCGGGCGCGGGCCGACGCACTTTCCGGCACGACGACGAGCACCGGCACGCCGAGTTCGCGGCCGCAATAGGCGACCGCGATGCCCGCGTTGCCGCCCGACGACGACACGAACCGCCGCGCGCCGGCCGCATGCCGCGCTTCGCAGACGGCACCGATGCCGCGCAGCTTGAACGAGCCCGACGGCTGCAGCGCATCGAGCTTCAGCCGGATGGTCCTGCCGAGCCGGCTGGATGCGATTTGCGAGCGAATATAAGGGGTCGGGATATGAAGCGGCATGGGACGGGACCAAGGAGAACGAAGCGAACGGAGAAAACGCACGCGACCCGCGAGGGCGAGCGGCAATGACGGTCATCGTACGGCAGGCCTTCCATGCTTTCCAATACCATCGCATGGCACTTGCTATGCTTCACAGGTATATCAATGAACCGGAACGGATACCGCATGCGCCAGATCGAATTGCGTCACCTGCGCTACTTCGTCGCCGTCGCACAAGCGGGCAGCGTGATGGCCGGCGCCCGCGCGGCCGGCATCGTCCAGCCCGCGCTGTCGCGACAGATCCGCGAACTCGAGGACGCGATCGGCACGCCGCTGCTGGTCCGCCGCGCAACGGGCGTCACGCTCACGGCGGCCGGCGCGAGCTTCCTGCAGGACGCGACCGGCCTGCTCGCGACGTTGCAGGACAGCCGTGAGCGTGCGTTGCGCAGCGCGGCCGGCCAGCTGGGCGAGCTACGGCTCGGCGCGTTGCCGAACTGCCTGCCGTTGCCCGTCGTCGCGAACGTCCTCAAGGCGTTTCGCGACGCGTGCCCGGACGTGAAGCTGTCGATCGCGCCGATGCTGTCGGCCGAACAGGCGAGCGCGCTGGTGCGCGGCCAGCTCGACGGCGGCATCATGGCGTGGCGTCGCGACGAGGCGCCACACCTGTCGGGTGTGCGGTTGCTGAGCGACCGCTTCGTGCTCGCGATGCCCGCGCCGCCGGGCGGACACTTCACCGCACCGCGCACGTTGGCCGACGTCGCGAACGAGCCGTTCGTGTGGTTCGACGCGCAGCGCTCCGCAGCACACCACCGGTTCCTGATGGCGCAGTGCCAGCGGGCCGGCTTCACGCCGCGCATCGCGCAGATCGGCAGCGACATCCCGACGTTGATCGGCCTCGTCGCGGCCGGAATGGGCTGTGCGTTCGTGCCGGAAAGCGCGTCGCCGACCTGCCCGCATACGGTCCGGCTCGTCGCGCTCGACGAACTCGCGAGCCGCTTCGACATCGAGTTCGTGTTCGACGGCGCCGCGGTGCCGCCATCACCCGTCGTCGCGCAGTTTCTCTCGGCCGTGCGCGATGCGGCCGGCGAAGCGAGCTGACCGGACGTAGTTCGCCCGACGCGTCCGGCACACGATCCGGCGGCGGGGATTCGCACCGTCGAACTCCGACCGGGCGCCCCTCCGTCAAATCGTCGGTTTGACTACCTTGACGCACTAATCACCGGCATTGTCTTGACTAAAAATCTTTCAGAACGCCGACGGACGGCGCCGCGACGCCGGTGTTTTTAAATTGACACCAAAAACGGCCGTTTAACGCCGGTTCGAATTGTCATGCGTCGAAATATACTTCGCGCGCATCCAACCCTCGTGCCAAAGAGAGGATGCGTTTCCGCCCCGGTCACGGTCCCCCTGTGGCCGGGGCTTTTTTTGCGCGCGGGCCTTGTCTGCAAAGGGTTTTCGGCAGCGATGCGACGCTCGCGCGGGGCGATGGCCGCCACCTGAGCGGCCCGCCCGATTCGTGCAGCCGCGCGCCGCCGGACGGTCGGCGGATGGCTTTCGGGTCACCCGGGGGCAGCAACCGTCATTCCGCGTCGAACCGCCGATGGCTCGCAATCTTCCGGCCGAAAGTCCCACCCCCTTTCATTACAAAAAACTTTCACAAAAGCCCCCGACCGTTCACCCGCGCCACCATCGAGCTTCGTTGCTCGCTGCATTGTTGAAATGAAATCAAGATAATTTCGTCCGGATGCGGCTTTTTCCGCAAAAGTGATGCAGGCACACTTCGCCCTGTCCTCAACGGCCCCGTGCCGTTGTTCCTCGATTACAGGAGCTCATCGCGTGAACCCCACGACTTCCTCTCCTTCCCGCCCGGGCGGCAGCGCCGCGCTGCCGCTGCTGGCACTCGCCGCCGGTGCGTTCGGCATCGGCACGACCGAGTTCTCGCCGATGGGCCTGCTGCCGGTGATCGCCGACGGCGTGCACGTGTCGATTCCGCAAGCCGGCATGCTGATCAGTGCCTATGCGATCGGCGTGATGGCCGGCGCGCCGTTGATGACGCTGCTGCTCGCGCGCTGGTCGCGCCGCTCGGCGTTGATCGCGCTGATGTCGATCTTCACGATCGGCAACCTGCTGTCAGCGTTCGCGCCGGGCTATACGACGCTGCTGCTCGCCCGGCTCGTGACGAGCCTCAACCACGGTGCCTTCTTCGGGCTCGGCTCGGTGGTCGCGGCCAGCCTCGTGCCGCGCGACAAGCAGGCCAGCGCGGTCGCGACGATGTTCATGGGTCTCACGATCGCGAACGTCGGCGGCGTGCCGGCCGCGACCTGGCTCGGCCAGATCATCGGCTGGCGCATGTCGTTCGCGGCGACCGCGGGCCTCGGCCTGGTCGCGATCGCCGGGCTGTTCGCCGCGCTGCCGAAAGGCGAAGCCGGCAAGATGCCCGACCTGCGCGCCGAACTCTCGGTGTTGACGCGCCCCGTCGTGCTCGGCGCGCTCGGAACGACCGTGCTCGGCGCTGGCGCGATGTTCACGCTCTACACGTATGTCGCGCCGACGCTCGAACACCTGACCGGCGCGACGCCCGGCTTCGTGACCGCGATGCTGGTGCTGATCGGCGTCGGCTTCTCGATCGGCAACATCGCGGGCGGGCGTCTGGCCGACCGCTCGCTCGACGGCACGCTGATCGGTTTCCTGCTGCTGCTGATCGCCACGATGGTCGCGTTCCCGGTGCTCGCCAGCACGCATGCCGGCGCCGCCGTCACGCTGCTCGTGTGGGGTATCGCGACGTTCGCGGTCGTGCCGCCGCTGCAGATGCGCGTGATGCGGGCGGCCCACGAGGCGCCGGGCCTCGCGTCGGCCGTCAACATCGGCGCGTTCAACCTCGGCAACGCGCTCGGCGCGGCTTCCGGCGGCGCGGCGATCTCGGCGGGCTTCGGGTATGCGGCCGTGCCGCTCGTCGGCGGGCTGATCGCCGCGGCCGGACTCGCACTCGTCTTCCTGCAGATCGCGCAGCAGCGCCGCGCACCGGCCGCCGCGAATTCGTAATCGCGATACGTCGGACGCCGGCAACGGATCCGGGATCCCCCCGCACCGACACACGTTCACGGCCGCGCAATGCGGCCGTCTTCGTTTTCAACCGTCAACTCCGGTTCAACGTCTCTTCAATCCGAATTATTCGGAATATCCGTAAATCCGGCTTCGATCAAGATTCAATTCATTCAGGGATTACCGAAATCAATTCAATACCCTCGAATGATTCATTTTTCACCTCTTCCATTCCACCAAATGCATTAATTACTTATTCCGTACAGGCCGGCCCCTCCCACCAGGTCTGGCAAAAATTTGTGCCAAGCCCTGCGTGAGTCATGAAGTGCTTACTGCATCGCAGGAAAATATTTCCTGCGATTCGAACATTGAAATCGAAAAGAGAAATATTTCATGGCTTTATTCAATCAATATCCAGATCAAATGTAACAAAATGAAACAGCGTAAATTTTAAGATTGAAAGAATTTCCGATTCGTATCAGGATTTGCGATACCGTGGCCTGCGAAGCGCGGCATAAATCCAACGAAAATTCGATCGATGAGGGATCTGTGTGAAAGTCGCCATCGCATCCACCACATTGTCGCTCGCGCTGTCAGTCGGCCTTTCGACATCCACCGCCGACGCAGCCACCTATTCGAATGGCACCGCGACCTCCACCTTCAACGTCACGCTGACGGTGCAGCCGAACTGCGCGATCACTGCGAACCCGCTGGCCTTCGGCACGAACGGCGTGCTGTCCGCCGCGATCACCCAGCAGACGACCTTGAGCGTCACCTGCACCAACACGACGCCGTACAACGTCGGTCTCGACGCGGGACAGGTCACGGGGTCGACCGTCGCGAGCCGGCTGATGGCCGGCACGGCGACCGGCAACACGACGACGACGGTCGGCTTCCAGCTCTACCAGGACGCCGGACGGACGACGGTCTGGGGCAACACGCAAGGCACGGACACCGTGGCCGGCACCGGCACGGGGTCCGCACAGTCCTTCACCGTCTACGGCCAGGTGCCCACGCAAACGACGCCGAAGCCGGACACTTATCAGACGACCGTCACCGCAACCGTCTACTTCTGACCGGCGCTGCTTCCCATGTCCGCATTACGTCGAACGCTCGCCGCGCTGCTGTGCGCGGCCGGCGCCGCGCACGCCGCGTCGCTGCAAATTTCCCCCGTCACGATCGAATTCGGTGCCGACGACACGGCCACCGGCATCACGCTGCGCAATCCGGGCGAGCGCGCGGTGTACGGGCAGGTGCGCGTGTTCCGCTGGGATCAGGCCGATGGCCAGGATGCGCTGACGCCCACCCAGGATCTGCTGGCCAGCCCGCCGCTGATCGAGGTCGGCATGCAGTCCGAGCAGCTGATCCGCGTCGTGCGCGCGTCGCGTACATCCGCCGGTGTCGAGCAGACCTACCGGCTGCTGATCGACGAGCTGCCGCAGCCGGGCGAGACGCCGGCCAACGGTGTGTCGATCCGGCTGCGCTATTCGATTCCGGTGTTCGTCGAGCCGGCAAGCAACGGTGCGCCGCAGCTCGACTGGGCGCTGCTGCGCGGCACCGGCGGCTGGGTACTGCGCGTGCACAACGGCGGCACGCGGCGCGCGCAACTGGCGTCGGTCGAGCTCGTGACCGGCGACGGGCACGCGTACCCGCTCACGCGCGGGCTGCTCGGCTATGCGCTCGCGGGCCGAACCGGCCAGTGGAGCGTGCCGCTGCCGGCGGGCGTCGCGCTCGGCGGCAAGGTCACGGTGCGGGCGGCCGTCAATTCGCAGCCGGCCAGTGCGGTCGTCGCGGTGGAGCCGCCGGGCTAGACCGCCGGTGCGCCGCCCGGCCTCTCCCCCTTCGCCACGCGCCGGCACGCCTGCGGCCAACGGACGCAGGACGCCGCGACGCTCGCCGCGCGCCGCGCTCGCGGCCGTCGTGGCCGGCAGCCTGCTCGCGCTCGGCTCGGTGCGAGCTGACGAACCCCCGGCACTCGTGATGACCGACGGCATCCACGACGTCATCCTCGAAGTCAGCGTCAACGGCGAAAACACGACGCTGCTCGCGCACTTCCGCGAACGCGACGGCCACCTGTCGGCGAGCGGCGCCGACCTGCGCACGATCGGCGTCGCGACCGACCGGCTTGGCATCGCCGACGCGGCGACAGTCGACCTCGACGCGATTCCCGGCCTGCGCTACCGCTACGACGCGGCACGCCAGAGCGTCGACCTGCAGATGCCCGACACGCTGCGCCGGCCGTACGCGGTCGACAGCCGTGCGTTGCCGCCCACGCAGGCGGCCAGCGCGTCGCGCGGCGTCGCGATCAACTACGAGGCGTACGCGCAGACGATCGGCGACCGGCAGTACTCGCTCTACACCGACGTGCGCTACTTCGATCCGGGCGGCGTGTTCGACACCACGGGCGCCGCGACCTTCTACAACGGCCACCGGCACTACACGCGCTTCGATACGTCATGGAGCCGCTCGGACCCGGCACGGCCGAGCACGATTCAGATCGGCGACACGATCTCGGGATCGCTCGCGTGGACGCGCTCGGTGCGCGTCGGCGGCTTCCAGTGGCGCAGCAACTTCGCGCTGCGGCCCGATCTCGTGACGTTCCCGATTCCGTCACTCGCGGGTTCCGCCGCCGTGCCGTCGGCCGTCGACCTGTACATCAACAACGTGCGCCAGTACACCGGCAACGTGCCGAGCGGCCCGTTCATCATCCACGACGTGCCGGGCATCACGGGCGCCGGCCAGGCGACCGTCATCACACGCGACGCGCTCGGGCGCACCGTCGCGACCTCCGTGCCGCTCTACGTCGATACGCGCATGCTGTCCGCCGGGCTGTCGAGCTATTCGTTCGAAGCCGGCTTCCTGCGCCGCAACTTCGGGCTGCAGTCATTCGACTACGACGCGCGGCCGGCCGTCAGTGGCTCGATGCGGCGCGGCGTCACCGATGCGCTGACCGTCGAGGGGCATGCGGAAGCGACCGGCGGCGTGCTCGACGCCGGCGTCGGCGCGCTGCTGCGGCTCGGCTACGCGGGCGTCGTGAGCGGCTCGCTCGCGGGCAGCGCCGGCCGCTATCCGGGCACGCAGGTCAGCGTGGGCTACCAGCTGATCGAGCCGCGCTTCTCGATCAACGCGCAGACGATCCGTGCGTTCGGCCGCTACGGCGACCTGGCATCGCGCGACGGCGCGACGGCGCCGGCGGCGACCGACCAGGCGACGCTCGCGCTGCCGTTCATGCACCGCCAGACACTGTCGCTCAGCTATATCGGCTTCCGGATGCCGCAAGGCCCGAGCACGCGGATCGGCACGGTGTCGTACACGCTGAGCCTCGGCGATCTCGCGTCGCTGAGCGTAAGCGCGTACCGCGACTTCGCGCAGCAGGGCACGAACGGCGCGTTCGTGTCGTTGAACATCGGGCTCGGCCGCAACACGTCGATCAACACGACCGTCGGCCGCCAGCGCGGCCTGTCGAACTACACCGTCGACGCGAGCCGCCCGCCGGACTACGGCGGCGGCTGGGGCTGGGGCGCGCAGACGGGCGGCACGGGCGCGGTGCCCTATCGGCAGGCGCAACTGCGGTATCTCGGTCATGCGGGCGAAGTCATCGCGGCCGCGCAGCAGATCGACCGCCAGACCGGCGCGTCGCTCGACGTGAACGGCGCGCTCGTATTCATGGACAGCAGCCTGCAGGTGTCGCGCCGCATCGACGACGGCTTCGCGCTCGTGTCGACCGACGGCGTCGCGGGCATTCCGGTGCTGCACGAGAACCGCGTGATCGGCACGACCGATCGCGCGGGGCACCTGCTCGTACCCGACCTGAACGCTTACCAGAACAACCAGATCGCGATCGACTCGATGAAGCTGCCCGCCGATGCGCGGATCGCCCGCACGTCGATGACGGTCGTGCCGCAGGCGCAATCGGGCATCGTCGCGCATTTCGGCGTGTCGCGCTATCGCGCGGCGTCGGTGATCCTGCGCGACGCCGAGGGCCGCCCGCTGCCGGCCGGCGCGCGCGTGCATCACGCCGAAAGCGGCGCGGACACGATCGTCGGCTATGACGGGCTCACGTTCATCGACGGACTGAAGGAGGACAACCACCTCGTGATCGACTACGGCACGCAGCGCTGCGTCACGGAATTCGCCTTCACCGCGCCCGGCAACGGCACGCTGCCGACCGTCGGCCCCCTCACCTGCCGGGCAGCGCAATGAGGTTCGCACTGCTGCTCGTCATCGCGTTCGCGGCTTGGTGCGGCCTGCCGCACCAAGCGCGGGCCGAGTCCTGCACGGCCACGGCGTCGACGGTCAGCTTCGGATCGGTCAGCCCGATCTCCAACGCGCCGGTCACCGCCACCGGCACCGTCAGCATCACCTGCACGTGGTCGGCCGTCTCGCTGGTGCCGAACGTGCTCGTGTGCCTGAACCTCGGCGGCACGAGCCCGCGCAGCCTCGTCAACGGCAACAACTCGATGCAGTACGACCTCTATCTCGATGGCGGACATACAGTCGCATGGGGCTCGGTGTATTCCGGCACGACGCCGGCGTCCGTCACGCTCGTCAAACCCGCGCTCGGCACGAGCGCGTCCACGACGGTCACCGTGTACGGGCAGATCACCGGGAACCAGCCGACCGTGCCGACGACCGGCAACAGCACCACGACCTACTCGCAACAGTTCGGCGGCACCACGACGTCGATCAACACGGGGTTCTACCTGCTCGGCGCGCCGACCTGTGCGGCGCTGACGACGTCGAGCGGCACCTTCCCGTTCGGCGCGACGGCGGACGTCACCAACAACTGCAACATCAACACGACCAACGTGAGCTTCGGCACCGCGAGCATCCTGTCGGGCACGCTCACGGCAACGGGTACGATCACCGCGCAGTGCACGAACGGCGACGCGTGGAAAATCGCGCTGAGCAGCGGCAGCAGCGGCAACGTGACGGCGCGCCAGATGCAGCGCGGCGGCGGGGGCGGAACGATCGGTTACGGGCTTTACACGGACGCCGCGCACTCGATCGGATGGGGCGACGGCACGGGCGGCAGCGCGACGGTCACGGGCGTCGGCACGGGCACGTCGCAGGTCGTGACCGTGTACGGCGCGGTGCCGGCGCAGACCACACCCGCGCCCGGCAACTACAGCGACTCGATCACCGCGACGATCAGTTTCTAGCGCTCAGGACCATGAGCGGACGGACGGACGGACCGTTCAGAACGTGACGGTCCATGCGGGCAGCGCGCCCGTGCCGACGCTGCGCGGTGCCGACCGCACATCGGGCAGCGTCGCGTGGCTGAGCACGAACGGCGTGCCGTGCATGCAACTGACGCTCGGCATGCCGGCATCGGCAGCCGCTTGCGGCGCACCGGCGTCGATCGTGCAGGTTTCCGGAATGGTGAGACTGACTCGCAGCGGAATCGACGGCTCCGCCGCGCTCGCGAGCGACCCTGCGCCCAGCACCGCGATCGCGATCGCACCGCGTGCGATTTGGCCGGCTGTCATCGTGCGGCCCTCCTTCGTTCATCCATCCATGCAGATGCGCGAATTATCCGCATGCGCGCGGAAAATCTCAATCCGCACGCGCACGATCGAGCCCCGCCGCACCGGTCAGCGCGCGGCGGCGAACCCGCCGAAAAACGCGCGCGCGTTGGCGTCGAGGCTTTCGAGGTGATAACCGCCTTCCTGCACGATCACCGTCGGCAACCCGAGTGCGCCGATCGCGCCGCCGAGCCGCCCGAAACCGTCGGTCGTGACGGCAACCTGCGATTGCGGATCGTCCTTGTAGATATCGAAGCCGAGCGCGAGCACGAGCGCATCGGGCTGGAACCGCGCGAGCGCGCGCAGCGCATCGTCGAGCCGCGCGAAGAACGCCGACTCCGGCGCGCCGTGCGGCATCGGCAGGTTGAGGTTGAAACCGTCGCCGGCCCCCGTGCCCGTCTCTTCCTCGTAGCCCGCGACGACCGGGTAGAAGTTGGTCGGGTCGCCGTGGATCGACACGTACAGCACGTCGTCGCGGCCGTAGAAGATCTCCTGCACGCCCTGCCCGTGATGCATGTCGGTGTCGAGGATCGCGACCCGGCGATGGCGGCCGAGCAGCGACTGCGCGGCGATCGCCGCATTGTTCAGGTAGCAGAAGCCGCCGGCCGCGTCGCGGCGCGCGTGATGGCCGGGCGGCCGGCACAGCGCGTACGCGTCGCGCGCCCCGTCGTTGACGTCGGCCGCAGCCGCCAGCGCACTCTGCGCGGACCAGTACGCGGCCCGCCACGTGTTCGCACCGACCGGGCAACTGCCGTCGGCGAGGTAGCGCGCGGCTTTCGCGAGCACGCCGCGCAGCGGGTTCGGGTCTCGCACGAACACGTTCGACATCACTTCGTCGCCCCAGTCGTCGGGCATCCGCTTCCAGTCGCGGTGCGCTTCTTCCAGAAAGCGCAGGTAGTTCATGTCGTGCACGGCCGCGAT
Organism: Burkholderia sp. D-99; assembly: GCF_011605345.1. Lineage (GTDB taxonomy): Bacteria > Pseudomonadota > Gammaproteobacteria > Burkholderiales > Burkholderiaceae > Burkholderia. The sequence continues at coordinate 701,286 of NZ_JAAOXM010000003.1, read as the reverse complement.
CGGCGCGGTGCCGCGGTCGGCCGGCTCGCGCACGTCGAAGTCGAGCGACCGGACGGCCGCGACGAGCCGCGCCGCGCGCTCGGGCACTTCCTGCGGCTCACGCATCCGGCCGCGCGACAGGTAGCTGCGCGGATGGTGCAGCAACTGCTCGGGATGGAAATAGGTGTTCATTGTCTGCCCTCGTCTGTTTTTCGATCTGTCGATTTATCGGTGCGCGGTGTCACGCATCCTGCGTGGTGGCCGCCACGGCAACGCTCGCCGCGACGCCGGCGCGCGCGAGCACCGCATGAAGCAGCACGTTCGTGCCGCGCGTCACGTCGGCGGGCAGTGCATCCTCGGCTTCGTTGTGCGACAGGCCGTCGACGCACGGGATGAACACCATCGCGGTCGGGACGCGGCGCGCGAGCAGGATCGCGTCGTGCCCGGCGCCGCTGACGATCCGCTCGTTCGTATAACCGAACGCGGCGGCAGCCTGCGCGACCCGCTCGACACAGTCGCGATCGAACGGCGTCGCCGGGCTGCGCCAGCAGGTGTCGATCGCGACCTGCACGCCGCGCGCGGCGGCGACACGTGCGCACGCATCGCGCAGTTCGCGCTCCATCGCATCGACTTGCGCATCGTCGTGATGACGGAGGTCGACCGTGAACGTCACGTCGCCGGCAATGGTGTTGCGCGACGCGTTGCGGATGCCGACCTGCCCGATCGTCGCGAGCCCGCGCGGCGCGTGACCGGCGACGATCCGTTCGAGTTCGAGCGCCATCTGCGCGCTCGCGAAATACGCGTCCTTGCGATACGGCATCGGCGTCGTGCCCGCATGCGCCGCCACGCCCGTCACCGTCACGTCGAGCCAGCGGATCGCCTGCCCGCCCGTGACGATGCCGATCGTCGTGCCATTCGCCTCCAGCACGGGGCCCTGTTCGATATGCGCTTCGAAGTACGCATCGACCGCGCCGCCCGTCGCACGCGTGCCGCGATAGCCGCATGCGTCCAGTGCCGCGCCGAGCGTAATGCCGTGGGCGTCCTGCTTCGCGAGCGCATCGTCGAGCGGCAACGCACCCGTGAACACGGCCGAGCCGAGCATCGCCGGTGCAAAGCGCGCACCCTCCTCGTTGGTCCACGACACGATTTCCAGCGGCTTGCCGGTCGCGATGCCAGCGTCGTTCAGCGTGCGCACGAGTTCGAGCGCGGCGAGCACGCCATAGACGCCGTCGAACCGGCCGCCTTCGGGCTGCGTGTCGAGATGGCTGCCGATCAGCACCGGCGCGGCCTGCGCATCGACGCCGTCGCGCCGCGCGAACAGGTTGCCGACTGCGTCGACGCTCACCGTCATCCCCGCATCGCGACACCACTGCGCGAACAGGTCGCGCCCGCGACGATCGTCGTCGGTGAGCGCAAGGCGCCGCACGCCGCCGCGCGGCGTCGCGCCGATCCGCGCCATGTCCGCCAGGCTCTGCCACAAACGGGCGCCGTCGATTTCCAGCAGGTCTTTCATGTGCACTCCGGATGAAATCTTTGGTTGAGGTTCACTGCGAGCCGAGCGCTTCGGCGGCGGCCGGCCGTGCCGCGCGGCGGGCGTCGATCGCGACGATGGAGAGCAGCGAGATGCCGGCCAGGCACGTGTAGAACACCGCGAGCGGCCACCACTGGCCTGCGAAACGATGTGCGAGCCACGTGCCGACGAGCGGCGTCAGCCCGCCCGCGATCGCGCCGCAAATCTGGTAGGCCAGCGAGATCGCCGAATAGCGCACGTGCGCCGGAAACACCTCGCTCACGAAACCCGCGATCACCGAATAGAAGCCGGCCATGCAGACCACCGCGAGTGCGATGCCTGCAATCAGCGACGCAGACGTGCCGCCCTGCACGAGCATGAACATCGGATAGGGCGACAGCATCGCGAGCAGCGCCGCGAGTTTCAGGAAGCGCGCGCCGTCGATGCGCTCGGCGATCCACGCGGCGACCGGCTGCGCGAAGAACTGGATGATCGCGACCGCGAACAGGCTGTCGAGGATCAGCGATCGCGAGACGCCGACGTACTGCGTCGTGTACGCGATCATGAACGTGTTCGTGAAATAGACGCCCGCGATGCCGATCGTGTTCGCGCCGATGCAGAGCAGCACGAGCCCCGACGCGGAGCGGAACACTTCCGCAACCGGCAGCTTCACCGTGCGGTTGGCTTCCTTCACTCGCGCGAATTCCGGCGACTCGTTCACGCCGAGCCGGATCAGGATGCCGACCACGAGCAGCACCGAACTCGCGAGAAACGGCAGGCGCCAGCCCCACGCGAGGAAGTCCGCCTTGTCCATCGACGTGACCGCGCGGAACGCGATCAGCGACAGGATCAGCCCGGCCGGGCTGCCGAGCTGCGCGAACGACGCGAAGAACGTGCGGCGCCCCTGCGGCGCATGCTCGCCCGCCATCAGCACCGCGCCGCCCCATTCGCCACCGACCGCGATCCCCTGCACCACGCGCAGCGCGACGAGCAGCACCGGCGCGAGCACGCCGACCTTCGAATAATCGGGCAGCAGCCCGACGCAGACGGTCGCCACGCCCATCATCATCAGCGTCGTCATCAGTGCCTTCTTGCGGCCGATGCGATCGCCGAGATGGCCGAAGATCACGCCGCCGAGCGGCCGCGCGAAGAAGCCGACCGCGAACGTCGCGAACGACGCCATCGTGCTGACGAACGGGTCGTGCGACGGGAAATAGAGTTCGCCGAACACGAGCGCGGCGGCGGTCGCGTAGATGTAGAAGTCGTACCACTCGATCATCGTGCCGATGAACGCGGCCGTCGCGGCGCGTCCCGGCTGGCGGGCGGAAGGAAGGGACTGGGTCATGCGGGCTCCTGACGCGCGCCGCTGCGGAGCGACGCGCAATATCGTGTGACGGCCGTCTGTCGCGGCCTTGCGCCGCACGCTGCGGCACCCCTCCTTTATCGGCGACCGCAAATCATTAGTCAAATTTCAAGTTATTATTCGCCGTATAAATTCAACTAATGTCCGCCTTGACGCCTCGCCCGGAGACCCGATGCGCCCCGACCTCGCCCCGTTCCTGAACGACCGTCTCGACTGGAACCTGTTGCGCACCTATCTGGTGATCATCCAGGAGCGCAGCGTGAGCCGCGCGGCCGCACGCCTGCACGTGACGCAGCCGGCCGTGAGCCAGGCATTGCGGCGGCTCGAGGACACGCTCGAGCGCAAGCTGATCGAGCGGCGCGGCACGCACTTCGCGCCGACGCCGGCCGGCGAAGCCGTGTACCGGATCGCGAGCGACATCTACGGCGGCATTTCGCGCCTCGAAACCGAAATCGACGACAGCACGGCCGACCTGACCGGTTCGATCCGGCTGCTGACGGTGAGCCGCATCGAGTCGCCCGTCTACGATGAATTCCTCGCGGAATTCCATCGCGCGTATCCGCGCATCGACCTGCAGATCGAAGTGATGCGCTCGTCGGACATTCTTTCTTCACTGCTGCAGAAGACCGCCACGGCCGGGCTCGGCCTGTGCCGCACGCCGCACGACAAGCTGGAGATGCGCTGCTTCCTGCGCCAGCGCTATGCGATCTACTGCGGCCGCCATCACCGGCTGTTCGGGCAGACGCAACTGCGGATGGACGATCTGCTCGCCGAGAATTTCGTGTCTTTCACGAGCGACCAGATCGGCGACAGCCTGTCGCCGCTCACCGTGTTTCGCGACCAGAAGGGCTTCACGGGCCGCATCGTCGCATCGTCGCCGAGCCTCGAGGAAGTGCGGCGGTTGATCTTCGCGGGTTACGGGATCGGCTGCCTGCCGGAACACATCGTGCGCGACGACATCGCCCAGCAGCGGCTGTGGCGGCTGCCGCCCGACGACGGGCTCGTCGATGTCGACGTGTTCCTGCTGTGGCACCGCGACCGCAAGATGAACGCGGCCGAGCACGCGTTTCTCGACGCGATGGAGCGCTGCATGCAGCGCCATTCGCTGGCGGAGCGGCTGGGGAAGTAGCGGCGCGAGCGCGCCGGAGGAAAGCGCCGGGCGCACACGGCCCGGCGCGTCGGCAACGTCAGAAGCGATGCACGATGCCGAGCTGCACGCCGCGCGCATTCGCGCCCGGATACGCGAGCGGCAGGCCGGGGTTCGCCGCACCGGCGAGCGTGTAGCCGGCCTGGTTGCGGTTGCGCAGGTACGACAGCGCGCCGTAGAAGCTCGTGCGCTTCGACAGGTCGTACTCGTACATCAGCCCGAGCTGGTCCGCATTGTTGCCCTGCGACGACTGGTCATGCAGATACGCGTAGCCGAGCGCCACGTAGTTCGCCGGATTGAACTGGTATTTGACCGACAGCCCGTACACGCGCGAATCGATGCCGAGATCGGCCCACTTCACCGCGGAGAAGCCGCCGTACACGGTGGCCTTGCCGATCTCGTACGAGGCGCCGGCCATGATCGTGCGATCGGTCGTGGTCGCCGTCGCGTTCTTCAGCCACTGGCCCGCGACGAACGCGCCGAACGGCCCGTGTTCGTATGTCAGGTCGAACTGCTGGCTGGAGCCTGCCGAGCGCACGCCGCCTGCATCGCCGAACCCGAAGTACAGCCCGCCCTGGAAGCCCGCGATTTCAGGGCTCTGGTACGACAGCGTATTGCTGGTGCGGAACGCGAATACGGTCAGGTTGTCCATGCCGGACGCCTGCGTGACGCCGCCGAACGCATCTTGTCCACCCTGGTCGTTGAACAGGGGCGAATTCTGGCGGCCCGCGCGCACCTTGCCCCACTGCCCCGCGATGCCGACCCACGCCTGCCGGTTGAACAGGCTGCCCGAACTCGCCAGCGAGCCGTCGTTCGGGTTGAAGCCGTTCTCCAGCGCGAACTCGATCTTCTGCCCGCCGCCGATATCCTCGCCGCCCTTCAGCCCGAACCGGCTGCCCCACTGGCCGCCCGAACCGATCGCCGCCGTATAGCCGTTGCCCGTATTCACGTATTGCGCGAACTCGTCGATCACGCCGTACAGCGTGACGCCGTCCTGCGCGAGCGCCGTGCCCGATCCGGCGAGGCACGCGACCGCCACCGTCATGCGAAGACCGGCGTGCACCATCCACACGCGGGAATCGCTGCCGCGGGCCGTAACTTGTTTAGTCATACTATTAAATTGCCTGAGAATGAAACGACACCGTGCGCGGCAATCGCGCCGCACCGGCATCGCGGAAAAGGAAACGTGGGGAAGAGCCTGGCGCAGGCAGCGCCCGGCTCGTGCGACATTCAGGCCGGCAGCCGGCCGGCCCGATGCGCGTGACGTGTCGTCAGTGGTGAACTTCGCCGCGTTCGAGCGGCAGGATCAGGCGTTCGGGAATGCTGCGGCGCGACGCACGCGCGCCGATGTAATACAGCACGGCCGGCACGACCAGGCCGAGGATCCACGAGATGTCGGTGCCGCCGAGCGCGTCGACGAGCGGCCCCGTGTAGATGTGCGTCGACATGAACGGCAGTTGCACGAGGATGCCGACCACGTAGATCGTGATCGCCATCACGTTCCAGCGGCCGTAGCGGCCGTTCGGATCGGACAGCGCCGGCACGTCGTAGCGCGAGCGCGTGAAGCAGTAGTAGTCGACCAGGTTGATCGCGCTCCACGGCGTGAAGAACGCGAGCAGGAACAGGATGAACGCGGTGAATTCCTTCAGGAACGAATGGCGGCCCGCAAGCGCGATGAGCGTGGATACGCAGATCATCCCGAAGATGTAGACGAGTCGGCTCTTCGACGACACGGCGCCCTTGCCGCGAAAACCGCTGACGATCGTCGCCATCGACATGAAGCTGCCGTACGCGTTGAGCGCCGTCACCGTCACCTTGCCGAACGCGATGCTGAAGTACAGCAGTGCGGCCACGGCGCCCGTCGAGCCGAGGCCGACGATATACGCCACTTCATGGTGCGCGAACTGGCCACCGGCCAGCGCGGCCGCGAACACGCCGAACACCATCGCCGCCTGCGCGCCGATCACCGAGCCCAGGCCGACCGCGAGAAACGTCGCGACCGACGAGGTCGAACGCGGCAGGTAGCGCGAATAGTCGGCGACGTACGGGCCGAATGCGATCTGCCACGACGCGGACAGCGACATCGACAACAGGAAGCTCGCGAGCGAGAAATGCTTGTTCGCGAGCAGCGCGCCGATGTCGTGGTTCGCGAACAGCTGCGTGAACATGTAGACGAACGCGGCGATGCCGACCACGCTCGCGATCCGGCCGACGGCATGGATCGCGCGATAGCCGAACACGGTCAGCACGACGATCACGGCCGCGAACAGCAGGATGCCGGCCGCGTCGTCGATGTTCAGCAACTGCGCGACGGCCTGCCCGGCCAGCACCGAGCCGCTGGCGGAAAAGCCGATGTACATCAGGCACACGAGCACGATCGGGATCATCGCGCCATAGACGCCGAACTGCACGCGGCTCGAGATCATCTGCGGCAACCCGAGCTGCGGCCCCTGCGCGCCATGCAGCGCCATCACCGCGCCGCCGATGAGCTGGCCGAGCAGCAGCGCGACCAGCGACCAGAACACGTCGCCGCCGAGCACGACGGCGAGCGCGCCCGTGACGATGGCCGTGATCTGCATGTTGGCCGACAGCCACAGGGTGAACTGGCTCAGCAAGCCGCCATGGCGCTCGGCGTCGGGAATGAAGTCGATCGAACGGACTTCGATCAGGCCGCCGGCTTTTCCACTGGGATTCGTTGACACGGGGAAATCTCCAAAATACTCAGGATCACAAATGATTTGAACGAGACGGGAATCTGCGAGCCGCCCTTTCGGCTCTGCGGGTGCGGGGCGCCGTGGATCGCCGGCATGCGCCACGCACGCACGGTTTGCGCACTGGCGCGCAAGCGGCACGACGTGTGCCGACATTGCCAGCGGATGATCTTGTATATACAACTTGCGAGATATCGGTGATTACCCGGTATCGGCGGATTTTCGAAATCGTCCGAATAATCAGGACATCTTCGACCGGTTTTGTCGACAGGTGGACGTCGGAATAATGAAAGCTCAGGTGCGCGCGGGCGGCGCCTGATCGGGCTCGGCCGTCATGTCGGCGGCGGGGAGCAGGCAAAGCATGCGTCGGGCTGCTTCGATGTCGCGTACGTGCAGCCACTCGTCGTAATCGTCGCGGCGCAGGATCACGACGCCCCGCTTCTCCTCGCCGGGCCGATGCATCCGCGCGAACAGCGGATGCGCGTCGGCGTTGACCGTGAGCATCGCCATGCCCACGCGTTCGCGGTCGTCGTCGCCTTCGTAGCGCCGCCAGATGCCGGCGACGCAGCACGGTTGCCAGCCGTCGACGCCGATCCGGTGCCACACGTTGCGACCGGTTTCGTAACAGGGCTCGAAGACCCAGCGCACCGGAATCAGGCAGCGCTGGCCGTTGCGCCACGCGTTGCCGTAGAGCCGCGACGAGCCGACCGTTTCCGCCCGCGCGTTCACCGTATCGAGTTTCTTCTTTTTGCGACCGGTCTCGTCAAGCCGCTCGGGCTGCATGAATTTCGGCCAGAAGCCGAACACGGCCGCGACGACCTCGAGGCCGTCACCCTCGGCGCGCGCGACCGGCGCCGCGTAGTCGGGATACACGTCGGGCGCCCAGGGGTCGCGGCGGAACAGATCGCCGATTCCGATCTTCAGTTCGCTGATGCCCGGATCTTCATCGGGGGCGCGGTAGTGGGTGCACACGGCTCGGCGGACGATGGAAGCAATGTCTCCATCGTAGGTCAGCGCGGGTGCCGCGGTCGCGCCATCGCTTGGTATGACGAAACAATTTTACGAATCGACGATGCACCGGAAGCCTCCGACGCTTGCCGTCATGCGTGCTGATCGATCCGCAGCGTCAGGATTTCATCGCCCGCGTCGTCGAGCGTGCCCGTCGGCATCCAGCCCAGATGCCGGTAGAAGCCGTACGAGCGCGACGCGGGATCGGTCGAGCACCCGAGAAACAACGACGTGAAACCGTTGGCGGCGAACGCGTCGATCACCTGCCGCAGCAGCCGCTTGCCGATCCCCGCCCCCTCGTACTCGGGCAGGATCGCGAGCACGACGATCTCGCCCGATTCGGTGTCGCCGAAGCAGTAGCCGACCATGCGCCCGTTCGCGCAGCAGACCTGGCCCGAGAACAGGCCGTCGCGGATACCGTCGCCCCAGCTTTCGACGGTGATGTCGAGGCCACGCAACTGCGCCTCGGTAAATGCATTCTCGCGCGTCTTGCCGCGCAGTTCGATGCACGCGGCCGCATCGTCGGGCACGGCCTTGCGCCAGGTGAGTTCAGTCATCGTTCGATTCTTCCATGGTGCGCCGCCGGCGCGATGCATACAGGCAGATCAGCTCCAGCGCGATCGTCGCGCCGGCCAGCGACGTGATTTCCGCATGATCATACGGCGGCGACACTTCGACCACATCCATGCCGACCAGGTCGATGCCTTCCAGGTGACGCAGGATCTCGAACGCCTGATGGCTCGACAGCCCGCCCGAGACCGGCGTACCCGTGCCCGGCGCGAATGCCGGATCGAGGCAGTCGATGTCGAACGTCAGGTACACGGGATGGTCGCCGACCCGTTTACGAATGCGCGCGGCAACCGCGGCGGGCGTCGACGCATGCACATGGCGCGCATCCTGGATGTCGAAGCCCATCGGCTCGTCGTTGGTCGTGCGGATGCCGATCTGGGCCGACCGTCCGGGCACGACCCACCCTTCCCGTGCCGCGTGATAGAACATCGTCCCGTGATCGATGCGCTTGACGTCGCGGTCGGGCCACGTGTCGGTATGCGCATCGAAATGCACGAGCGACAGCGGCCCGTGCACCTTCGCGTGCGCCTTCAGCAGCGGATACGTGATGAAGTGATCGCCGCCGAGCGTCAGCATCGCGCAGCCGCGCGCGAGGATCCCGTCGGCATGCCGCTCGATCGCGCCCGGCACCGATTCGGGCTGCCCGAGATCGAACGCGCAATCGCCGTAGTCGACCGCGGCCAGCACGTCGAACGGATCGAACGACCACGGCCACGGGCGCTCCCACGCGATGCCCGTCGATGCGATCCGCAACCCGCGCGGCCCGAAGCGCGTTCCCGGCCGGTGCGAGGCGGCGGAATCGAACGGCACGCCGGTGATCGCGAGATCGACGCCGTCGAGATCGCGGCTGAAACGCCGGCGCATGAAGCTCGTCGCGCCCGCGAAGGTCGGTTCGGCCTGCGTGCCGTAGAGGCTGTCGCGCGTGAATGCGAAATCGTTCTGGCTCATCGTCGGATTCCTGTCTGAAGGGGGACGGCCGCGCGGCTGGCGACCTCGTGCCCGATTCTGCCGTCGCCGCATCCGACGAAAAATATGAACTAACATAAGCCGACTTCACGAAACGCGATGTATCGCCATGCTGACCCGATTGAGAGACATGGATGTGCAACTGCTGCGGCTCTTTCTGACGATCGTCGAAAGCGGCGGCTTCAGCGCCGCACAGGGCACGCTCGGGATGGCGCCTTCGACGATCAGCACGCAGATGGCCAAGCTCGAGACCCGTCTCGGCTTCCGGCTATGCGATCGCGGCAAGAGCGGCTTCCGGCTGACGCCGAAGGGCGAACGCGTGCTGCACTCGACGCGGCGGCTCCTGCACGCGATGGACGTGTTCACGCGCGATACCCAGCACGTGTCGGGCACGTTGCTCGGCGAGCTGCGCATCGGGTTGTCGGAGCGACTGGCACCGGACATCGTCGAATCGATCGCGGCAGGCGTCGGCCGCTTCCGCGAACAGGCGCCGGACGTGCTGATCGAGATGATCGCGATGCCGCCCGACGAACTGGAGCGCCGGCTGCTGAAAAGCGAACTGCAGCTCGCGATCGGCTATTTTTCCGGCCACCAGGCCGGCCTGCACTACGCGCCGCTGTTCGTCGAACACCAGTCGCTGCACTGCGGCGCCCGGCACCCGCTGTTTGCGAAAAAGACCGTGTCGGCCAACGACATCGCGCGCACGAGCAACGTCGCCCGGCTCTACAAGACGAACACGTCGGGTGCGGCGCTGCGCAATGCGCAGCCGACCGCGTTCTCCGAAAACGTCGACGCCGACGTGATCTTCATCCTGTCAGGCGCGCATGTCGGCTTCCTGCCCGACCATGTCGCGGCGCCGTGGATCGCCGCAGGGAAGATGCGCCGGCTGCTCGCGAGCAAGCTGAGCCATACGGTCGAATTCCAGCTCGCGACACCGCGGAACTGCGACGGCAGCGAAGCGCTGGACGCATTCACGGCGGCGCTCGCCGAACAGTTCGGCGGGCTCGACGGCTTCGCGGGCCCGTGACCGACGTGTGCCGCCCGTTGCGCGTCAGGTGAGCCGGTCCGACGCGATGACCTGCACGCCCGGCCGCGCGTCGATCGCCGCGTCGAGCAGCGCGCGGGCAATCCGCGGCGCGGGATTCACGCGCCACTTCGCCGGCAGCACGAGTCCGGCCACGTTCAATGCGAACACCATCAGCCGCTCGCCGAGCCTGAACTCGTCGCGGCTGCCGCCGATCAGGCCGGGCCGCACATAAGTGAGCGACGCGAACCCGACGCCGGCGAGCGCCTGTTCGACCTCGCCCTTCACGCGGTTGTAGAAGATGCTCGATGCCGGGTCCGCACCGAGTGCGGAATTCAGGACGTAAGCCGGGGTGCCGTAGCGGTGCGCGAGCCGCGCGACCGCGAGCGGGTAGTCGTGGTCGACACGCCGGAATGCCGCCTTCGAGCCGGCGGCCCGCATCGTGGTGCCGAGCGCGCAGATCACGGCATCGGCATGCCACCAGTCGGCCGCGTCCGGCAGATGATCGAAATCGACCTCGAGTGCGCGCATCTTCGGGTGCGGCGACAACGGGCGGCGCGCGAGGACGATCACCTGATCGACCCGCGCATCGGCGAGCGCGACTTCGAGGACGTGACGCCCGACGAGTCCGGTCGCGCCGACGAGCAGCAATTTCATGTCCGGTTCTTCCGTGTGGAGCCTGCGTTGCCGGGGCGGGAGCGGCCCGGTTTCCGGCTTCCCACATGATCGTCGGCCGACTCGGCGCCGACAACCGCCCAACATCTCGAAAAGTTACAGGGCGCGCTCATTCCATATCTCTAAATTGACGCGGCACGGCTCCCACTACGGTTCGCCGACGCTTCAGTTCACCGCATTTTTCCACGGATATTCGATATTTTTTCCGCATCAAAAATCTCGGTATTGGCATTTATCCGACATCGATACGACAAATGATGCAGACAATGAAAAAAAGCACGTTCATTTTCGTTGTCTTTTGAACAAGGTGCCCGCGCACGCTACGAACCGGCCGTCACCTGTCGCGACACGCTCGGCGCGACACCCGTCCAGCGCTTGTACGCCTGCGAGAACGACGACATGTCGCTGAATCCCAGCTCCTGCGCGATTTCCTTGATCGACAGCCGCCCTTCGGCGATCAGCGCCTGCGCGCGAGTCTTGCGCACCGCGCTCGAGATGTCGCGGAAGCACGCCCCCTCTTCTTGCAGCCGGCGCTTCAACTTGCGCTCGCTCATGTTGAGCAGCGTCGCGATGTCCTTCAGCTGCGGCGGCCGGTCGAGATGATGGACGACATCGCAACCCGCACGGCGTCGGTCACCATGAAGCCTTCCCCGCTCTTTCGTCCGGCCTGCACGCTACTGCTGGCCGCCGGCCTGTCTGGCGCACCGCTCGCACCGGCCTTGGCCGACGATGCCGTTTCGCCCAATCCAACGGAACCCGCCACCATGCCCAAGACCTGCGCAGACCAGCCCGTCTGGCGCGACATGCAGAAATTCTTTCGGATCGACTTCCAGTGGCGGGACGGCCGGCAGCCGCAGGAAGAATGGTGGTCCTGGCACGGCCATCGCATGCATCTCGATACGTACCGCAACCCGCAGGCACGGGTGAAGGTGGTCCTGTTCCATGGCGTGGGCACCAACGGCCGGCAGATGTCGATGATCCTCGGCGAACAGTTGGCCCGCCGCGGCTACGAAACGATCGCGGTCGACATGCCCGAATACGGGATGACCGAAGTCGCCCGGGGCGCACTGGTTCGCTACGACGACCGGGTGCGCGCGGGCAGCGACCTGATCGACGCGGAACGCGCGAAGGACGACCGGCCGATCGTGCTCTACGGCCTGAGCGCGGGCGGCATGCTCACGTATCACGTGGCCGCGCTGAACGGCAAGGTCAAGGGCATCGTCGGCATGACCTTCCTCGACCAGCGCCTTCAGCAGGTGCGCGACGAAACCGCGCGCAACGTGTTCATGAGCCGCGTCGGCGGCCCGATGATGCATCTCGCCGCGATGACCCCGCTGAAATCGATGCGCGTGCCGATGACGCTCGCCAGCAAGATGCCCGCGCTCGTCAACGACCCGGATGCGCTGAAGGTGTGGCTGTCCGATCGCACCTCCGCCGGCAACGCGATGACGATCGCGTTTCTCGATTCCTGCATGTCGTACCGGCCGGCGGTCGAACCGGAGGACTTCGCGGTCTGCCCGGTCCTGCTCACGCAACCGGCCGCGGACCGCTGGACGCCGCTGCACCTGAGCAAACCGTTCCTCGCGCGCATTCGCCGCGTGCCGGTCAGCGTGACGATGCCGGAGAACGCGGGCCACTATCCGCTCGAACAGCCGGGGCTGTCGCAGATGGTCGATGCGATCGACTCGTTCTATCGCGAGGTGACGGCGGAACACGTCGACCACCGCGCGCCGTCATGACGAACAGCGCACGTGCCAGCACAGAAACAGGCGCAGAAGCCGGCGCCGCCAACAAAAAGCCGCCGATGCGCGCGTTGCGCATCGGCGGCTCCGTGTCACGAGCGCCCGTCAGACATGCAACGCATGCCCGAGCGCACGCAGCGCAGCCTCCTGCAGTGCTTCACCCAGCGTCGGGTGCGCATGGATCGTGCCGCCGATGTCTTCCAGCCGCGCGCCCATCTCCAGCGACTGCGAGAACGCCGCGGCCAGCTCCGACACGCCGCGCCCGACCGCCTGCCAGCCGACGATCAGGTGGTTGTCGCGGCGCGCGACGACACGCACGAACCCGTCGGTCGCCTGCAGCGTCATCGCACGCCCGTTCGCCGCGAACGGGAACGACGCGCTCAGGCAATCAACGCCGGCCGCATGCGCATCGTCCGGCGACCAGCCGGCCGTCACGATCTCGGGATCGGTGAAGCACACGGCCGGAATCGACGCCGGCACGAACTGGCGGCGCCGGCCGGCAATCAGCTCGGCGACCATCTCGCCTTGCGCCATTGCACGATGCGCGAGCATCGGCTCGCCGGCGACATCGCCGATCGCCCACACGTTGCGCATCGACGTCCGGCATTCATCGTCGATCCGCAGCGCACGGCCGTTGCGATCGAGCTGCAGCGTCTCCAGCCCGAATCCGTCGACGCGCGGCCGGCGGCCGACGGCCACCAGCACGCGATCGGCCGGCAGCGTCTGCTCGGCGCCGTCGGCGGCCTGCACGCGCACCGCGCCTTCCTCCCCCAGCCCGAGCACCTTGTGGCCGAGCCACAGCCGGACACCCAGCCGCGCGAGCGAATCGGCGACCGGCCGCGAGAGTTCGGCATCGTATGCAGGCAGCACGCGTTCGGCCGCTTCGACGATGCTGACGTCGACACCGAGCTTGCGATAGACGATCCCGAGTTCGAGCCCGATATACCCGGCCCCGACGACGACCAGCCGTTTCGGCAACGTCGCGGGCGACAGTGCTTCGGTCGACGACACGACGTGCCCGCCGAACGGCATCGTCGGCAGTTCGACCGGCTCGGAACCGGTCGCGAGCAACAGGTGTTCGCAACTGATCCGCACCGAGTGGCCACCGGTGACGACATCGACGGTCTTGCCGTCGACCACCTGTGCATCGCCGTGCAGCACGCGCACGCCGTTCTTCTTGAGCAGCGCGCCGACGCCGCGCGTGAGCCGGTCGACGATGCCGTCCTTCCATGCGACGCTTTTTGCGATGTCGATCTCGGGCGTGTGCACGCGAATCCCGAGTGCGCCCTCACCTGCGTGGCCGCACGCCTGTTCGAACGCATCGGCCACGTGGATCAGCGCCTTCGACGGAATGCAGCCGATGTTCAGGCACGTGCCGCCGAGCCGGTCGCGCTCGACGAGCACGGTCGGGATGCCGAGTTGGCCAGCGCGAATCGCGGCGACGTAGCCGCCCGGGCCGCCGCCGATCACGAGCAGCGTGGTGTGTTCGTTCTTCATCGTGCTCACTCCACGAACAGCAGTGCCGGGCGTTCGAGCACCGCGCGCACCGCCTGGATGAATTCGGCCGCATCCGCGCCATCGACGACGCGATGGTCGAACGACGACGACAGGTTCATCATCTTGCGCGCGACGACCGCGCCGTCGCGGATCATCGGCCGCTCGACGATCCGGTTCACGCCGACGATGCCGACCTCGGGATGATTGATGACCGGCGTCGACACGATGCCGCCGAGCGCGCCGAGGCTCGAAATCGTGATCGTCGAGCCGCTCAATTCGTCGCGCTGCGCGCGGTTCGCACGCACCGCATCGGCGAGCCGCGCGATTTCCGCCGAGATCGACCACACGTCGCGCGCTTCCGCGTGACGCAGCACGGGCACCGTGAGGCCGCCGTCCGTCTGCGTCGCGACGCCCATGTGCACCGCGCCGTAGCGCGTGACGACACCCGCTTCGTCGTCGAAACGCGCGTTGATCTGCGGAAAGTCGCGCAATGCGATCACCATCGCGCGGATCAGCAGCGGCAGCGGCGTGAGCTTGCCGCGCGTGTCGCCGTAGCGGCGGTTCAGTTCCGTGCGCAACGATTCGAGTTCGGTGACGTCGATTTCCTCGACATAGCTGAAGTGCGGAATGCGGCGCTTCGCTTCCTGCATCTTGCGCGCGATCGCACGCCGCAAGCCGATGACCGGCACTTCGGTTTCGTCGTTGCGTTGGTCGTAGCCGTGCGCTTGCGATCCGCGCGCCGCACCGCTGCCGGTGCCCGCATACGCATCGAGATCCGCGTGCAGGATCCGCCCGGCTTCCCCCGTGCCGCGCACATAGCGCAGCTCGATGCCCATGTCCCATGCGCGCCGGCGCACGGCCGGCGACGCAAGCGGCCGTTCACCCGGCGCGAGCGCCGCGCGCGGCGGCTCTACCTGCGCCGAGTGCGCCGAGTGTCCGGCGTGCTTCGCGTGACGCGGCTGCTCAGGCGCGTGCTTCGTCGCCGGCCTTGCAGGCGACTCTGCCGGCGCGTCGGCCACCGTCTTCGACGGCGCGGCCGCGACCGGTGCGGTTTCTACCTTTGATTCCCGCACCGGTGCGCCGGCCTTCAGGTTGCCGGCGCCTTCGACCTCGAGACGAATCAGCTCGCTGCCGACCGCCATCATCTCGCCGATCCGGCCGCCGAGTTCGATCACCTTGCCCGTCACCGGCGACGGAATCTCGACCGCCGCCTTGTCGGTCATCACATCGGCGAGCGGCTGGTCTTCCTTGATCGTCTGCCCGACTTCCACGTGCCAGGCCACCAGCTCGACCTCGGCAATCCCTTCGCCGATATCCGGCATCTTGATGACATGAATCCCCATCTCACGCCTCCATCACGCGTCGCAACGCTTCACCGACCCGGGCCGGCCCCGGAAAGTACGCCCACTCCTGCGCATGCGGATACGGCGTGTCCCAGCCCGTCGTGCGCTCGACCGGCGCTTCGAGATGGTAGAAGCAGTGTTCCTGGACCAGCGACACCAGTTCCGCCCCGTAACCGCAGGTACGCGTCGCCTCGTGCACCACGACGCAGCGCCCGGTCTTGCGCACCGACGCGACGATCGTGTCGAGGTCGAGCGGCCACAGCGTGCGCAGATCGATCACCTCCGCATCGATGCCCGTCTCCTCGGCCGCGGCGAGCGACACGTGCACCGTCGTGCCGTAGGTCAGCACCGTCACGTCGTTGCCGGGCCGCACCACGGCGGCCGTATCGAGCGGCACCGTGTAGTAACCCTCGGGCACCGCGCTCGACGGATGCTTGAGCCACGACGTGACGGGCCGGTCGTGATGGCCGTCGAACGGCCCGTTGTACAGCCGTTTCGGCTCCAGGAAGATCACCGGATCGTCGTTCTCGATCGAGGCGATCAAGAGCCCCTTCGCGTCGTACGGGTTCGACGGCATCACCGTGCGCAGCCCGCACACCTGCGTGAACATCGCCTCCGGGCTCTGGCTGTGCGTCTGGCCGCCGTAGATGCCGCCACCGCAGGGCATGCGGATCGTCATCGGTGCGATGAACTGGCCGGCGGAGCGATAGCGCAGCCGCGCGCCTTCCGACACGATCTGGTCGGATGCCGGGTAGAAATAATCGGCAAACTGGATCTCGCACACCGGGCGCAGCCCGTATGCGCCCATCCCCACCGCCGCGCCGACGATCCCGCTTTCGGAAATCGGCGCATCGAACACGCGCGACTTGCCGTATTTGTTCTGTAGTCCTTCGGTACAGCGGAACACGCCGCCGAAATAGCCGACGTCCTGCCCGAACACGACCACATCGCTGTCGCGCCCGAGCATCACGTCCATCGCCGAGCGCAGCGCCTGGATCATCGTCATCGGCTGCGTTGCCGTGCCTGTCTCGTGTTGCGCCATGATCATGCTCCCAGTTCCTGGCGCTGACGGCGCAGGTGCGCGGGCAGCTCCTTGTAGACGTCGTCGAACATCGAAGCCGGCGACGGAATCCGGTCGTCGGCCAGCGTGCCGAATTTTTCCGCTTCCTTCTGCGCGGCGATCACCTCGGCCTCGAGCTCGGCCGTCAACGCTTCATGCGCGCTGTCCGACCAGATGCCCTTGACGATCAGGTGGCGCTTGAAGCGTTCGACCGGATCGCCGAGCGGGAAATGGGACCAGTCGTCGCTCGGCCGGTACTTGGTCGGATCGTCCGACGTCGAATGCGCGCCCGCGCGATAGGTCACCCACTCGATCAGCGTCGGGCCGAGATTGCGGCGCGCGCGTTCGGCCGCCCAGCTCGACGCCGCGTAGATCGCGAGGAAGTCGTTGCCGTCGACGCGCAGCGACGCGATCCCGCAGCCGACGCCGCGCCCCGCGAACGTCGTGCCTTCACCGCCCGCGATGGCCTGGAACGTCGAGATCGCCCACTGGTTGTTGACGACGTTCAGCACGACCGGCGCGCGGTACACGTGCGCGAACGTGAGCGCGGTGTGGAAGTCGGATTCGGCCGTCGCGCCGTCGCCGATCCATGCGGACGCGATCTTCGTGTCGCCCTTGATCGCCGACGCCATCGCCCAGCCGACCGCCTGGATGAACTGCGTCGCGAGGTTGCCGGAAATGGAGAAGAAGCCCGCGTCGCGGTCCGAGTACATCACGGGGAGCTGGCGGCCTTTGAGCGGGTCGCCTTCGTTCGACATCAGCTGGCAGATCATGCGCTCGAGCGGCACGTCGCGCGCGATCAGGATGCTCTGCTGGCGGTAGGTCGGGAAGCACATGTCGCCGTCGCGCAGCGCCATCGCATGCGCGGTGCCGATCGCCTCTTCGCCGAGGCTCAACATGTAGAAGGAGATTTTCTTCTGGCGCTGCGCGATCATCATGCGCGCGTCGAAGATGCGGGTCTTGAGCATCGCGCGCAGGCCGGCGATCAGCCGCGCATCGTCGAGATCCGGTGCCCACGGGCCGACGGCCTTGCCGCTGTCGTCAAGCACGCGCACGAGGCTGCGGGCGAGATCGGCGGTATCCGCCGCGGCAACGTCGATGGGCGGGCGGCGAACCGCGCCGGCCGGCGATAGATGCAGATAGGAAAAATCCGTCTTGCAGCCCGGGCGCCCGGTGGGCTCCGGCACATGCAGACGCAATGGCTCTGACAGGCTCATCGTGTCGTCTCCACGCTCGATTGTGTCTCACGCTGATTAGGAACGCGCGACCGGTTGCCGGCCTGCGCGCGAGCTGGCGTGCGGATAGGCACGTCAACCTTGGAAATTTATGCCCTGTGGCGGCGGACGTCGATGACCAAGGCGCTCGATTGCGGTGAGCAGATTTGCCATGTCGGGTGCGGGAGGGCTGCCAGGCGGGCACCGGCCGGTGCTCCGGCGTTGCCGTGCCGGTGCGAACCGGGGCCTGACGGGAAATCGCGGATGCCGCCATGGCCGCTGCCGGGCGAGGGCCGGCATGCCGTGTCCAGTCGGGCGGCAGTCGATATCAGGGGGATGTCGGGCACGGACAAGCCCGGCCCATCGATGTGACCAATTCGATCACTGCGCGAATGCGCAGCGCGCCGAGTCGGCCACGCGCGCTTGCCGGGAGATACGTCCCCGCATCCCCCGGGCACCTTCGAGCGTCAGTGGCTTTGCGCGGGCGTGAATACGCCGCGAAAGCGCATCTTCCCGGACGCGAGGCGGTCATAGGCTTCAGTCGCCTGGTCCAGCGAGAACGTCTCGACGATCGGTTTGACCTTGCCTTTGGCGGCGAGGTCCAGCACTTCGCTCAGGTAGCGCAAGCCGCCGTGCGTGGAGCCGACGACCTGCTGGCGCATCATGTGGAACGGCTTGCGCTGCGACGCGATCGAGAACGGCTTGCTGAAGTCGAGCCCGCACAGGATTACCCGGCCGTCGACTCGTACGCCCATCATTGCCTCCTCTGCACTACTGAACTCATTGGTCGTGACCAGCAGGACATCCGCGCCGCCCAGGTCGCGAAGCTCCGCACCGTTTGCGACGACCCGGTCCGCCCCCAGCCCGATGGCGAGGTCTCGTTTGTCGGCCGAATGCGTGATCGCGATGGTCTCGAAGCCGCACGCGCGGGACAGTTGCAGCGCCACGTGCCCCAGTCCGCCGATGCCGAGCACGGCAACCTTCTCGTGCGGTTGCGGCGCCGCGTCGCGCAAGCCGCTCCACGTCGTGTAACCCGCGCACATCATCGGCGCGGCATCGACATAGGCCAGCGCATCGGGCAACAGCACCGTGCCCTCGGCCGCAACGGCGATGTACTCCGCGTGCCCGCCCTGCGACGCGAACCCGGTGGTCCGCGGCGCATCGCAGTTCACGGCCGTCTGGCCGGAAAGCGGACGATGCTCGCGACAGTACGGACAGCGCCCGCACGCGGACTGCACCCACGTCGTGCCGATCCGGTCTCCCACCCTGCGCGCATGCACGCCCGCGCCCACTTCGACGATTTCGCCGACCACTTCGTGGCCGGGTGTCTGCGGGTAAATGTCGCCGCCGAAACCTTGCGTGGCCCAGACGTCCGTGTAGCACATCCCGGACGCGTGAACCTTCACCAGCACCTGCCCCGGCCCGGCTACCGGTACCGGC
This sequence comes from Burkholderia sp. D-99, assembly GCF_011605345.1. Classification (GTDB taxonomy): domain Bacteria; phylum Pseudomonadota; class Gammaproteobacteria; order Burkholderiales; family Burkholderiaceae; genus Burkholderia. Next base: position 682,037 of record NZ_JAAOXM010000003.1, on the reverse strand, counting down.
ACTTCCTGCACTTCCCAGGGCCGATTGGCACCGGTCATCACGATCGCCTTCATCTTCATTGCCTGCTCCTTGTTCAACCGAACGCAGGGCCTAGTCTAGAAAAGGCGCATTATCATGACAATCTCGCCAATCTTTACGTGACGATGAATTCCACTCATCAATTGAAAACCGGCGATCTTTTCTCGCTCAACGTGTTCCTCGCTGCGGCCACGCACCTCAGCTTTCGCGCGGCATCGGTCGAGCTCGACGTCACGCCGTCGGCAGTCAGTCATTCGATCAAGGGCCTCGAGCAGCGCCTGGGCGTTCGTCTGTTCAATCGCACCACGCGCAGCGTGTCGCTGACCGACGCCGGCGAACGGCTCGTCGACAAGCTCCGCCCAGCGATCTCGTCGGTTGCGGAGGCGATGCTCGCGGTCGACGGGATGCGTGACACGCCCAGCGGCACCGTGCGCATCAACGCCAGCGAAGGGGCGATCCGCCTCGTGCTGAAACCGGTGCTCGCGCGCTTCCTGCGCGACTACCCGCAGGTCCACCTCGACATCGTGACGGACGGCAAGCTCGGCGACATCGTCGCTGGTGGATTCGACGCGGGGATTCGGCTGGCCGAAGCCGTGCCGCAGGACATGATCGCGGTGCGCGTGTCCGATCCGGTGCGGTTCGCCGCCGTCGCCTCACCCGCCTATTTCGCTGCGCATGGCCGCCCCGACGTACCGCAGGATCTGGATCGGCATGACTGCATCCGCTTTCGCTTCGATAGCGGTGCGATCTACCGCTGGGAGTTCGAGCGCCGCGGTGTCGTCGAAACGGTGAATGTCAGCGGCCCGCTCACGCTGACCGACCAGCCGTTGATGGTCGATGCCGCGATCGACGGCATCGGGATTGCGTTCGTGCCCGATCATCTCGTTCGCGATGCACTCGAAGACGGACGGCTCGAACGCGTGTTGGCCGATTGGTGCCCGGTCATGCCGGGGCTGTGCCTGTACTACCCCGGTCATCGCCATGTTTCGGGCGGGCTGCGGGCGCTGATCGACATGGTGCGGATTCACTCGCCCGATGCCAATCGAGCGGCGTCGCAACCGGCGCAGCGCCGCAAAAGCAGGAAACCCGCGAGCGCCTGATTTTCCGGGGGCTTTCGGATCGTCGCCGAATCACACGGCAGGCCATCTGCGGCGCGTGCTGATTCAGTGCGTTCCGCCAGCATCCAGCGGTTCACACGCATGGCGCCGCAGCATCCAGATGTGAGCCCTTGCGCCGCCCTGCTTGCATCGCATGCTGACGAATGGCTGCAATGAACAGCACGGATACCTAACGATGACCGACATCCAGCATGTAGCCTTCCCCGCGAATGGTGCGAATCAGGCGCGGCTCCTTGATGTCCTCGCGCAACTTCTGACGCAAGCGTGATATCTGGACGTCGATGCTGCGGTCGAACGTGTCGATCGACTTGCCGCGAGCGGTATCCATCAGGTATTCGCGGCTGAGTACACGCCCCGGCGCGTCGAGGAACGCGTTGAGCAGGCGAAATTCCGCGTTCGACAACGGAATGACCGTGTTGTCGGCAGCAATCAGGTGGCGGCCGATCTGGTGCAGCCGCCAGCCGGCGAATCGGCTTTCTTCCTGCGCCCTCGTCCGGCCTTGCGTTTGCGCGCGCACGCGGCGCAGGATCGTCTGGATGCGCGCGACCAGTTCACGCGGCTCGAACGGCTTGACGATATAGTCGTCGGCGCCCAGTTCCAGCCCGACGATCCGGTCGGTCATCTCGCCGCGCGCGGTCAGGATGATCAACGGAATCTCCGACGTCGCACGAATCTCGCGGCAGAGATTGAGGCCGTCGTCGTCCGGCAGCATCAGGTCGAGCACCACGAGATCGAAGCCCCCCTCCCCGAGCGCGAGATGCATTTCCGCGCCGGTGCCGGCTTGCGCGGTCGTCATGCCGAAGTCTGCAAGGCAGTCGCACAACAGGCTGCGAATCTGCGAGTCGTCGTCGACGACGAGAATACGAATCGCTTTGTTCACGGCGTCTTGTCTCCGATGTTGCGGCGGTGAGATGTGCCCCACACTCATTATTGCCCGTCAATATAAGGGCTTTTTGCACGAATTGTTGCAGCCTTGAAATAATTGCCCCTGCACCTTGTCCCACAAGGTCATCCGGAGAAATCGGGACGCCTGATGAGCGTTCACGTCATGGATAACCCGCCCGGTATTTTCCCGAAGAGACGTTGCCGAGCATCGTCCGCCTTCGCCGCCCCGTCTCGTTTCGCGCGTCCTGTCGCAACCTTGCCAAGCCAGAAAGACTTTGTATCAGCGCAGATACAAAGCCGATATGAACCAGAAATGCCCGGGTCTTAACGTGGCTCCCAGGTCATATCGAGGCAGGAGACACGCGGGACATGAACTACGCACAACCCAAGCCACCTGTCCGGCGCATTGGCGGCATCGCCTTCGTGGTCGGATTGCATGCGGTGATCGTCTACGCATTGCTCACCGGTCTCGCGACGAAAGTCGTGGATGTGATTCGTCAGCCGATCGAGACGCGAATCATCGAAGAGATCAAGCCGCCGCCCCCTCCACCACCCCCGCCGAAGCAAATCGCACCGCCACCGCCGAAGCACGTCGCGCCACCGCCGCCGTTCGTGCCGCCCCCGGAAGTGCGCATCCCGGCACCGCCGTCGCCGAACGCGATCGCCGCGCAGTCGACCACACCTGCGCCGTCGGCACCCGTCGCGCCGCCAGCACCGCCCGCCGCTGCAGCGCCCGTGTCGACGAGCGTCGGCGTGGTGTGTCCCAACTCGACGCAGGTCCGCGCCGCCATTCGCTATCCGCGTGAAGCGCTCAAGGACAACCTGACCGGCGACGTCGTCGTGACGTTCGTGGTCGGCACCGACGGCAACGTCAAGGACCTGAGCGTGACCCAGTCAGCCGCGCCTGTTCTCGACAGGGCTGCGGAAAACGCCGTGCGGCAGTTCCACTGCGTCGCACAGGGCGAGGAAGTCCGCGTGCAGGTGCCCTTCTCTTTCAAGCTCGATTGAGGCTGCCCTCGACAGTCGTTCCTTTTCTACTTGCCAACGCATTTCAGGAGACGTTCATGATCAACCGTACCCGCAAGGCCGCCCTGGTGACGGCTCTGTTCCTCGCGGCCAGCGCCGCCCACGCCGCCACCGACACGGTGGCGAATCCCTACGGTCTCGATGCGCTCTGGAAGGGCGGGGATTTCATCGCACGCGGCACGTTGCTCATTCTGGTCGTCATGTCGATGGGCAGCTGGTACATCATCGTCGCGAAACTGCTCGAGCAAACGCGCGTGCTGCGCCGCGCGAAGGCGGCGGAGACGGGTTTCTGGAAAGCGGGCAGTCTCAGCGAAGGCACGCGTCAACTGGATGCCGGCAGCCCGTTCCGCTTCATCGCCGAAGCAGGTCTCGCGGCATTCGACCATCACGAAGGCGCGCTGGTCGAACAGGTCGACCTCAACGACTGGGTTGCGGCGGCCGTCGAGCGGGCGACCACGTCGGTCTCGAGCCGCCTGCAGGACGGCCTCGCGTTTCTCGGCACCGTCGGTTCGACCGCGCCGTTCATTGGCCTGTTCGGCACGGTGTGGGGCATCTATCACGCGCTGACTGCGATCGGCATCGCGGGCCAGGCCTCCATCGACAAGGTCGCGGGACCGGTCGGCGAAGCGCTGATCATGACCGCGATCGGCCTGGCTGTCGCGGTGCCCGCCGTGCTCGGCTACAACTGGCTCGTGCGCCGCAACAAGGCGGTGATGGAGCGCGTGCGCGGGTTTTCGACGGAATTGCACATCGTCATCCTGACCGGCACGACCACGGCCGGGGCCGCCGCCGCGACCAAGGCCGCTGCCCTCACTCGCGTGGGGTGAGCCATGGCCATGACCGTAGGGCCCCGCGACGGCGACGATCACGACGAGACCATGTCGTCCATCAACACGACGCCACTGGTCGACGTGATGCTGGTGCTGCTGATCATCTTCCTCATCACGATTCCGGTGGTATCGCACACCGTGCCGGTCGCGCTGCCCAAGGAAGCCGTGCAGCCGCTGCAAACGACTCCGCAGAACGTGATTCTCGCCGTGACGAAAGAGGGGGACGTGTTCTGGGACGAACGGCGCGTACCTGACGCGGCAACGCTCGTCGAGAAACTCAAGGCGGTTGCCGTGCAATCGCCGCAACCCGAAGTCCACATCCGCGGCGATCTCGACGCGCGCTACGCCGCGATCGGCCGGGTCGTGTATGCGTGCCAGCGGGCGGGCATCGTCAAGGTCGACTTCATCACCGAACCGCCACCGCGCCAATGATCCCGCCACACCGACAAGGAGACCCGAGATGGCAATGACGATGCCCACCGGCAACGCAGACGAAGCCGACGTGATGATCGAGATCAACACCACACCGCTCATCGACGTGATGCTGGTCCTGCTCATCATGCTGATCCTCACCATTCCCGTTCAGACGAACGCGGTCAAGCTGGACATGCCGACCGGCGCGCCGCCGTCGCAACCGCAGACACCGCCGGTGGTGCAGATCGATATCGCGGCCGACGGCACCATCGCATGGAATGGCGAGCGGCTGAGTTCGCGCGAGCAACTGGAAACGCGATTGCACGACGTCGCGGCCAACCCCGCGCCGACAGAACTGCATTTGCGGCCCGACAAGGCGGCGCCTTACCGCGCCGTCGCCATGGTCATGGCATCCGCACAGCGGCTCGGCGCGAACCGCATCGGGCTCGTGGGCAACGAGCAATTCATGCAATAACCGCCTTCTCATCACGGAGCCCTCATGTTCGACTCCAACCCCGAAGTGCTTGCGCCCGTGGCGGCCCCAAGCCCGCCATCGGATTCATCCGCCGGACCACTCGCGTGGTTCGGTCTGGCGATTCTCGTGATCGTGGCGTTCTTTGCCTTCGTCGACCGTCAGATGCTGATCCTGCTGACGGAGCCCATCCGCCACGATTTCGGGCTGACCGATACTCAAATCGGCCTGATGCAAGGCGCAGGCATCGCCCTGTTCGCGGGCGTGGCTTCGTTGCCGATCGGCTGGGTCGCCGATCGCGTGGATCGCCGTGTGGTGCTGGTCGCGTGTGTCCTCGTCTGGAGCGCTGCCACCGCAATCTGCGGCATGACCACCCACTTCTGGCAATTGTTCATCGCCACCGTCGGGCTGGGGATCGGCGAAGCCGGACTAGTGCCGGTGATCTACGGCCTGATTCCCGACCTCTTCCCGGCGCGCCAGCGCGTGCTCGCCAATGCGATCTTCGCGCTCGCCAACCTGTTGGGCGCAGGTGCGGGGATGGCGCTCGGCGGCGCACTGATGCACGGCATTGCGGCGGTGCACGGCGCGTTGCCAGCGGGTCTCGCCGGTCTCGCGCCGTGGCGGCTCGCGTTTTTTGCCGTTGCCCTGCCTGCCCCCGTGTTGGCCGTGCTGGTTCTACTCATTCGCCCCGGAAAGCACGGCGACACGGAAGCATCCGCAGCGCGTCATCGGACTTCCGCGCCGCTGCCGTCCGCACCGGTCTACTTCCGGCGCGAAGCCGTCATGATGCTCAAGTTCTTCGGTGCCATCGGACTGGTCAACCTGTCATTCGGCGGTGTCGCGACATGGATGCCGGTCGTGGCGGTGCGAACCTTCGGCGCCACGCCGGCTGAAGCCGGCGGCGGCATGGGCGTGGCGGCTATGGCCGGTGGTATCGCGGGTTGCGTGCTCAGCGGACTCGTGGCCGGCCGCATGAGAGCGCGCTTCGGCGTGCTCGCGCCACTGCGTGTCTGCGAATGCGGCGCGCTGGTCGCCGGCGGCCTGTCGTTCCTCTATCTGGCCGTGGGCTCGCTTACGCCGGTCTACGTGCTCTTCGGCGCACAGCTCGCCTGCATGGTCGCAGGCATGGTGCTGTTTCCCACCATCATGCAGAACATCTGCCCTGCCCACCTGCGCTCGCGCGTAGCGGCGATCGGCGCGCTGACGTCGATCGTCGTGCAATCCGGCAGCCCCGTGTTCATCGGTTTCATGTCGGATCATCTGCATGCGTTCAGCCAGGGCTTGCTGTGGTCGATCGTCTGCGTCGCGGCGTTCGGCTTCTTTGCCGCCTGCATGTTGATGCGTGCGGCCGGCCGTGGTGTCCGCGAGGCAATCGAACGCTATGCGTAACACTCTTCTTCCGCCCTCTCCCATGTCACCCCGCACGCTCTCACTCTCGCTGCGCATCGAACGGTGGCCGTTGGCTGCCCCGTTCCATATCACCGGCCACGTCATCGACGCCGCTCGCCTCGTGAGCGTTACCGTCGACGACGGCCACCACGCCGGCAACGGCGAAGCGTCCGGGGTCTTTTACCTGGGAGAAACGCCTGAATCCATCGCCGCGCAAATCGAGCACATCCGACCATCGATAGAAGCCGGAGCCACACGCGCGCAGTTGCTCGACGTATTGCCGCCCGGCGGCGCGCGCAACGCGGTCGATGCGGCATTGTGGGCGCTCGAATCACAACGGCAAGCCATGCCTGTCTGGCGCATGGCGGGCCTCTCCGCGCCACGCCCGTTGCGGACCACGATGACGATCGGCGTGGATACGCCGAATGCAATGGCTCGGGCCGCGCGGAAACTGCCCCACGCCAGCGCGCTGAAGGTCAAGCTGGACGGCAGCGCCGCCGATACCGCGCGCCTCTCCGCCATCCGTGAGGTCCACCCGAAAATACCGCTCGCCGTCGACGCGAATCAGGGCTGGTCGCGCGCGCACTTCGACGCGATGCTCCCCGTGCTGCAACAGCTTGATGTCGGCATGCTCGAACAGCCGTTTGCGATCGGTGCGGACGCCTGTCTCGAACACATCGATTGTCCGATCCCCCTCGCGGCCGACGAATCGTTTCAGGATCTCGGCGACCTGTCCGCCGTCGCGCGCCGCTACGACATCGTCAACCTCAAGCTCGACAAATGCGGCGGCCTGACGCGCGCGTTCGACCTCGCCGCGCGCGTACGCGAAGCCGGCTTGTCCGTGATGGTCGGCTGCATGGCAGGCACCTCGCTCGCGATCGCCCCCGCCTTCCTGCTCGGGCAACAGTGCAATCACGTCGATCTCGACGGACCGATCTTCCTCGCCCGCGATCGCGAGCCGAGCGTCGCCTACATCGACGGCCTGCTGCACTGCGCGCCCCACATCTGGGGCCACGCGGACGTCACGGCTTCCTCTCGCTGAGCTATCGACATGACATCGGATTCAACCACCACGACGAAACTCGACGCGCTGTTCGCGTGTTATCGCCACGCCGATGCACCCGGATTGATCGCCGGCATCGTCCATCACGGGCACCTGCTGTATCGGCGCGGTTTCGGCATGGCCAGCCTCGAACACGGCATCGCCAACACGCCGGCCACCCGCATGCGCATCGGTTCGGTCAGCAAGCATTTCACCTGCCTCGCCGTGCTGCTCCTGTGCGAGCGCGGCGCGCTCGACGCCGACGCCCCCATCGGGGCGTATCTGCCGGAGCTACCGTCGGCCGCAGGCCGGCCGACACTGCGGCAGTTGATGTCGCATCGCGGCGGGCAGCGATGCGCACTGGACCTCGCACTACTGACGCAGGGTCTCGCCATGTCGCCGCCTGGCGCGTTCCTGGCTTCGCAGCAACGTCAACGCGACGAAAATTTTCCGCCGGGGGAACGCATGATGTATTCGAACGGCGGCTATCACCTGCTGTCGCTCGCCGTCGAACGTGCGAGCGGAATGCCGTTCGACGCATTCCTCGCGACTCATATCTTCGCCCCCCTGCTCATGTGCGACACCGCGTGCGTACCCGACGACATGACGATCGAGCGCCGCATCGCGACGATGCATGTTCCTGACGGCATGGGCGGATACCGGCGCGGGATCTTTCCGACGTGGGCGCTGCTGGGTGAAGGCTCGATCGTCTCGACCGCCGACGACATGCTCAGATGGACCGCGCACCTGCGATGCAGCGACAAGATCGTCGGCAACGCCGACACCTGGCGCCAGATGCTGGCGTTGCCCGTATTCTCCAGCGGTCTGCGCAGCCAATACTCGCTCGGTCTGACGCAGAGCAGCTATCGCGGTGTCGAGCTGATGCACCATTCCGGTGGTGTCGTCGGCGGGACTTGCCAGATGCTGATGTCGGCCGCGCACGGGCTTGACATCGTATTGCTCAGCAACGGCGCGCTCGGCGCACCGCTCGAACTGTCGAAGCGTGTGGTCGACATCGTGCTGGCAGGTGAGTTGCGCGGCGATGGCCCGCCTGCCGCAGCGCGCGCCGCCGATCATGCGGCGCGCCTCGGCAGCTACCGGTCGCCCGGCACCGGCGCCGTGTATGCACTGGAAGATCACGAAGGTGCGCTGGTGTTGGCGGGCCCCCTTTGCCCCAGACGCTCGATGACGCTCTACGACAGCACCGATGAACTGAACGACGTCGAGCTCGAAGCGAGCGGCGACGGCCTGTTGGCGCTGCGGTGGGGATCGTCTTGTACGCCGAGCGATCTCTCCAGCCTGCGCATCGTGCATTGCGGCCATGTCGAAACGTTCGCGCGTCTAGGCGAAGCGCCCGCGATGACGCCGCATCTCGTCGCCTCGATGTCCGGCACATTCGCAAGCCACGACGCCCACGCCCACGCGATCATTCGGCTCGACAACGAAGCGCTCGTACTTCGCCTGCGCGGCGCGGTGGGCCATTGCGACTACCGCCTCACGCCGCTGGCCCACGATGCTTTCAAACTGGTGCCGATCGATCCAGTGAACATCACGACCGGAATGCTTACGTTGACGCGCGACGCAACGCGCGCCGACATCACCGGCTTTCGCGTCGATACCGCGCGTACCCGGCATCTGGCCTTCACACGGGTACACACCGATGCCTGATGCTGGCCGGCGCCGAACAGCGCCGGCACGTATTCACCGCGACGACGCAAACGGATTCGACACGCGCGGCCAGTAGTCGAGATCACGATGACGATAGTCCAGCTCGGCGAAGTTCATCGTGAGCGCACCTGGCGCGGCGATATGAAAGACGGCCTTCGAACGCGGCGCGAAATCGGTTTGAAAATGCTGCGTCGATTTCACGACCACCAGCTTCTTGCCGGCAAAGTCGATGCCAAGGCCAGTGAACGCGTCCACGCCGAGCACCTGGGTTCGAACGGATATCAGCGCGATGTCGAGCCCGTTGTCCGCTTCCACCCACACGGCCCGGCCCAGCGGTTGCTCGAGACCCATGATGCTTTGCGTATGCCGCTCGACCACGTTGCGCACGGTGACGCGCAGGTCCACCGGTTCTCCGGAGTACACACTGCACTTACCGCCGATGCGCAGATCCAGCGTGGCTCCGACACCCGCGTCCTTGCAGATCTGAATGGCGCCGAGATCCCAGAAGCACCCGATCGCCACATTGGCAATCCGTCGCTCGACCACGCGACGCAGAATGAACGTGCTGTCGCACGGCGCGCCGCCGCCGGGATTGTCCGCGACATCCGCCAGGACGACCGGGCCACCGTCGACCGCCAGCGCTCGATCCAGTCCGGCATCGATATCGAGCCATGCAGGGCGTGTCGCGTCGCGCAGCTCCCAGAACTCGCGTGCCAGTTGCGCCGCCAGCGCCTCGGCCCTGGCGGGATCGCTGTCCGTCACCACCCAGAGTTTCGCGCCGGCTTCCGGCACGTCGCCCCACGGGAACCCGTGGCCGAGCGACACCGACAGCACACCGTCACGCCCTTCGAACGACTGCATGCGCCGGACGAACCCCGCCATCGGTTCGCTGGTGGTGTGCCACGCACCGACCATCCGGCAGTCGAACACGCCGGTCGTCGGACGGATGCGTCCGGCAGCCATGTCGAGCGTCAGCCGATAGGCGTCGCGCGCCCGATCGACGGCGTCGATATGCGGATACTCCTTGTAAGCGATCAGGACATCGGCCGACGCCTTCATCAATTGCGTGAAATGGCAGTGCGGGTCGAGCGTGACCGAGATGGGAACGTCGGGGCCGACAATCGCGCGAACGCCGGCGAGCAGATCACCTTCACAATCGTCGTAACCCTCTGCCACCATCGCGCCGTGCAGCAAAAGAATCACGGCGTCCAGCGGCAATGCCGCCTTGATGCCATCGAGGATCTCGTCCCTCAGGGATTCGTAGACCGCGCGAATCGTGCGGCCGGACGGCTGGGCTTCGGCACACAGACCTTCGACGATGTCGTGACCGTCACCCTCGGCGAGGCGCCGCACTTCCGCGAGCACGTGCCCCACGCCGTCGGGCTCGCGCACACTCGCGTCGCCATGAAAAATCGTGAACTCTTCGAAGCCGCCCCATCCGGTCGGGCACGGGGCAAAGGTATTGGTTTCCGTCGAAAGCTGAGCCGTATATATCTTCATGACGAGGTCTGCCGAGTCGGGTTGAAGGACGTGAAACGACTATAAGCACACGCTATTTCCGCTTTGTGAGCAATCTGTATCAAGCGTGAAACAGAGCAGCGCCAACGGTCGATCCGTCCGCCCGCCCTATCGACGCGGTAACGTGACCTGCGCCACCAGCCCGCCTTCCGGACCGTTGCGCAATACCAGCTCCCCGCCGTGACGCTTCACGACGTCGTTCGCGATGGCAAGGCCAAGCCCCGTCCCGCCCGTGTTCCGGTTGCGAGAACTCTCCACCCGGTAGAACGGCTCCAGGGCCCGCTCCAGTTGCGCCTCCGGGATGCCCGGTCCGTGATCGGCAATCTGGATCCGCACACACGACGCCGCGTCGATCAGGTGGATGTGCGCGTCTTCACCGTACCGAATCGCGTTGGCAACCAGATTCGTCAGGCAGCGTTTGAGGCCGAGCGGTTGAGCCGAGATCGGCGGCACCTCCCCGCTGATCGTCACCTTTTGGCCGTGTTCGGCCGCATCTTCCGCGATGGCATCCACCAGTGCATTGATATCGACCGGACTGAACGCCTCAACCACTTCTTCATTGCGCAGAAACGACAAGGTGGCCTCCAGAAGCTGCGTCATCTCGTCGATATCGTCTCTGAGCCGATCACTCAATTCGGCATCCTGAGCGGATCGAAGGCGCAGCTTCATGCGTGTCAGGGGGGTGCGCAGATCGTGCGACACGGCGGCGAGAAAGCGGTTGCGCTCGCTCATTTGCCGCCGCAGCGACGCCTGCATCGTGTTGAACACGCTGGCGGCCTGACGCGCCTCGACGGGGCCGATTTCATTGATGGGCGGCGCATCGATATTCCTCGACAGTTCAGCGGCCCCTACGGCCAGCGTGCGGAACGGGGCGGCCAGCATGCGCGCGCCGATCCAGGACGAGATCAGTGCCGGCATCACCTGGATCATCACCGCGGCGCCCCACTGCAACGATGCGCTCATCCCGGGAGGCGGTTTGAAGGGAGCGGTGCTGTAGAGCTTGAAGAGCAGCAGGCCAGCGCTGATCTGCATCACGAGGATGATCGAGATCATCACGAAGAACAGGCGATAGAAGGCTGAATCGAAGCGGGGTTTGTGCATGGTCCTGGCCGACAGCGAGCGATGGCGTCGATTATCGCCCGTGAATGTAGGGGCCATGTGAGCCGTTTATTGCAAACCCGAAACATGTCTGCGTCCCGCGTCCATCTCGCCTGCCCGCGTGGCCGCCCTTCACCCTCACCAATCGTTTGTATCGCCGACGATACAAACGCCACATGAACCAGAAATAACCGGCACTTACCGTTCCCCCTGAGTTGCGCTACACGGCATCGCGTTCAGTCGATCGCACAATCAGGAGGAGACAATGATGAAGGTGAAGAACCGGACGAAGCACCCGGCGGTTTCGGCAACGCTACCGCTGCGACACGGCGGACGTTACGCCCCGCTCTTCGTCGGACCGGTATTCGGGTTGGCATCGTTGGGCGTGCACGCGCAGGAACAGGCGCAAACACCCATGCAGACTCAGCAGGTCGCCGCGCCTGATGCGGCATCCGCTGCGACACCTGCCGCTGCGTCCGGCGCCGCGGTGCCGAATGTCCCTCCGGCGGAGGTGACGAAGGCGAAAGGCAAGGATGGCGCGACGCTCAATACCGTGGTGGTGACCGCGACACGCCGACGTGAGCCGGCTCGCGAAGTCCCCATGCAGGTCAACGTACTGTCGGCCGACGAACTGCAGAAGAGCGGCGCGAAAACGATGTCCGACTTTCTCTCCTCGGAGCCGGGTGTCGACTTGAACGCCAGCGGCGGCAGCGGGTCCGGTCAGGTCAGTATCCGCGGCGTGACGACGGGTGTTCAGACCGGGCCGACGGTCGGCATGTATGTCGACGATGTCGCGTTCGGCGGCAGCACGCTGTTCTCCCAAAGTGCGACGTTCGCGCTCGACATGAGCCTGCTCGACCTCAACCACGTCGAAATCCTGAGAGGCCCGCAGGGCACGTTGTATGGCGCGGGAGCGATGGGCGGCTTGCTGAAATACGTGACCAACGAACCGGACCCGAGCCAGTTTTCCGGGCAGGTCGGCACCGGCGTGTCGGGAACGGCGCATGGCGGGGTGAGCGGGACGGCCAACGCCGCGCTGAATATCCCGCTGAAGACCGACGTTGCCGCGCTGCGTGTCTCCGTGTTCGGGCAGCACGATGGCGGGTATGTCGACGCAGTGGGCCCCCAGGCGGACTCCCACATCGATCGCGGCGACACCTACGGTGCTCGCGCGTCGTTGCTGCTGACGCCGACCCGGGATTTGACGGTCCGGCTAACCGCGCTCTCGCAAAACATCAATCGCAACGATCCGAACTACGTTGAATATGGCGCCGACGGCAAGCCGGTCTGGGGAGACCTGACCACGCGACAGTTCGCCCCGCAGCCCTTTCATCAGAACATCCAGCTCTACTCGGCCGGGATCGAATACGAACTCGGCTGGGCGCGCCTGAACTCGATCACGTCGTATCAAAGGGTCAACACGAGCGCGCCGCAAGACCTGACCGGCGTCTATGGGCCGCTATTCGCCGCCCAGGGGCTGGACCTGGGTTCGGTGGTCGCCAAGGATGTGGCGACCACGAACAAGGTGACCCAGGAGTTTCGCCTGACGTCGCCGGGCAACCAGCGACTCGAGTGGCTGGCCGGACTCTTCTATACGCACGAGCGCAGCAATATGAGCCAAGGCTTTCTGACGACGTTGCCCGATGGCTCGCCCGGCCCGAACCTGTCGGAGCTCCAGGCGCCCAGCACGTACAACGAGTACGCGGCATACGGCGACCTGACGTATCACCTCACGCCGCGCCTTTCGCTGACCGGCGGCGTCCGGATCGCCCACAATACCCAGACCTACGAACAGACGACCTACGGTACGCTCGCCGGCCCGACGCAGACCATCTCGGCCCCGTCGTCGGACACCAGCAAGACCTACATGTTAACCGCGCGCTATGCGCTGACCGCCAACAGCAATGCGTATGTCCGCATCGCCAGCGGATACCGGCCCGGTGGCCCGAATGCCCTGCTGATCGATCCGCTCACCGGCATGCGCGCAGCGGGTAGCCCGACCTTCGCGCCCGACACGCTGTGGAGCTATGAGGCGGGCTACAAGGCCGACCTGCTCGACAAGCGGCTATCGCTGGAGACGTCGGTCTACGACATCGAGTGGAAGAACATCCAGCAACTCGGCACGGTCGATGGCGTCAACCAGGTCATCAACGCCGGCAACGCGCGAATCAAGGGCCTGGAGTTCGCCGGCACGTTCCGCCCCAACCCGCATTGGAATTTCAGCGCGAACCTGTCGCTCATCGACGCCAGCCTGACGACCGGCAATGCGAGCGCGGGTACGACGGCGGGCGCGCCACTGCCGAATTCGGCGAAGTTCGCCGCTACGCTCTCGGGCACCTACCTGTTCAGCGCACACGGGTATCCGTCGTATGCGGGTATTACACAGCGATTCGTCGGCCGACGTCATAGTGGGTTCGACGCCAGCTCGGGCCGGCCGGATTACCCGTTGCCGGGCTACGCGATCACGGATCTGCAAGCGGGCGTGGACTTCAAGAAGTTCAGCCTGGCGTTCTATGTTCGCAACCTGTTCGACCGTCGCGCGTTGATCGCGGCCGGCACTTCGCTGATACCGATGGGCGGCCCGGCGCTCGTCAGCGTGATTCAGCCGCGCACGATCGGCGCAGCGCTTACTGTTCCGTTCTAAATAATATGGACAACTTACAATGAAACCAGAATCACAAGACATCGTCGCGCAACTGGATGCGCTGTTCGAACGCTTCAACAAGTGCGATGAACCCGGCCTCGTCGTGGCCGTCGCGCATCGAGGCGAAGTGCTCTACCGGCGAGGCTTTGGCATGGCAAGCCTGGAACACGGCGTAGCCAATACGCCGGCCACACGCTTGCGCATCGGCTCGACGAGCAAACACTTCACCTGCCTCGCCGCACTCCTGCTCGCCGAGGACGGCAAGCTCGACATTGACGCCGGGATTCGCACGTACCTGCCCGAGCTGCCGCTGCTGGCAGGCGACCCCAGCTTGCGCCAGCTGATGACGCATACGGGCGGCTACCGCTGCTATCTCGATCTCACGCTGCTTGCGCAAGGTGTCGCGACGTTGCCGCGCGGTGGCGTGCTGGCGGCCGAAGTCCGGCAACGCGACGTCAATTTCCCGCCGGGCGAGCGGATGATCTACTGCAACGGCGGATATCACCTGCTGTCGCTCGCGATCGAGCGGGTCAGCGGCATCCCCTTCGAGACCTTTCTGAAGGAACGCATCTTCGACGTGATGGGCATGGTCGATACGGAGTCGGTCGCCGACGACATGCGCATCCGCCCGCGCATGACGACCCAGCATGTGCCCGACGGAAAAGGCGGATTCATGCGCGGCCTCTTTCCGTCGTGGGAAGTGCTCGGTGAAGGTGGGATCGTGTCGACGGTCGACGACATGCTGCGCTGGCTCGCGCATCTGCGCGGCCCCAAGCGTGTCGGCAGTGAAGCAAGCTGGCGCCAGATGCTGACCAAACCGCACTATTCGAGCGGCGCGGAAGGCGTCTACACCCTCGGGCTGATGCGCACACCCCATCGCGACGTGGAGGTGCTGCACCATGCCGGCGGTGTGTTCGGCGGCACCTGCCAGATGTTGACCGTGGCCGAGCACGCACTGGACGTCATCATTCTCACCAACGGCGCGGCAGCCAATGTGGTTGAGCTGGCTACGCAGATCGTCGATATCGTTCTGGGCGATGCCATCCTTGGCGCAAAACCTGCCGCGCCCCTGCAAACTGCCGGGCACGAAACCTTGCTCGGCAAGTACCACTCGCGTGCGTCCGGAACGTATTGCGTGATCGACGATCACGACGGGCAAGTCAACGTGAGCTTGCATAACGCCAGACAGATGCCTCAGCCGCTCATCGAGACGGAGGCCGGATTGCGCGTCGAAGAAGGGGCAGGCGGAACGCTGCTGATCAAACCTTGCGCGTCGACGGCCGCGGCACGTGTACCAGCGATCGAACTGGTGGACTGCGGTCACGTGGAGACGCTCGAGCGCTTGCCCGATCACACCCCGTCGCTCTCCGATGCGTCGGCCGGTCTGGCGGGCACGTATCACGGTCACGATGCTGCGGCACGCGCAACGATCGCCGTGACGAACGGTGAACTCACGCTGACCATGCACGGCGTCGCAGGCTGTGTCGGCTACCGGCTGGAACCCGTGGCCGACGACATTTTCACGTTCGACCCTGCCGGTCAGATGGCCGTCATGCACGGCGTCCTGGCGGTAGAACGCGTGGGTAGCGAAGTGACGCGCTTTCGCATCGACACGTCGCGCACGCGCAATCTGACCTTCATGCGCGAGAGGTGTGATTCATAGACATCACGTCACTTCATGGTGCGACGTTTGCGTTGCGTGGTGGAGATTGCGGCTTCGGCAGGACGCGCGAGTTCCACCACGCGCCGGTGATGGCTCGGCGTGACGCCGCCTGAGACCGGCCTGCCGGTCGACTTGATGCGTCGCTGATGACGGTGGCTTCGCCGTTCGGTCGACGGCAACCACACCCGATACAACGCCACAAAAACAAAAAACCCGCGAGTGCATTGCTTCTCGCGGGCTTTCGTCCCTTCATCGAATCGCGCTGAAAGCGATCATGGTGCCGGGGACCGGACTTGAACCGGCAAGCCAATTAAGGCGGCGGATTTTCGTCACACTGCTTCTTTCAAAGCCGGCGTCGCGTGCGCGATGCCGTTCGTGCGCTGGACTATGCCTTCACCGTCGCGCGCGGGCGTGCCTGCTCTGCCCATGCGCCTTAGGCGCCCCCCGTCTAGTCTCTACACCTTCCTCGCGGGACCCGCGAGGCTTGGCTCGGCGTTGCCTCGATGCGCACATCAGGGGTTTCGCCGAATTTGAAGGGTTCTGCACCGACCGTTTCCGACCGGGCACTCAATCGTTTAAGTCCGCTATGTTTACCAATTTCATCACCCCGGCAAGAGGGCGGACGCGATTCTACCATTGCTTGCCCGTGCGTTCCCTTATTCTGCGGCGCCACATGGCGACACGCCCCGACGCCGCACGGATTCATCCTTCGTAATCGACACCGGCACGCCGCCGCCGACGATATCCTCCCGCGCCGCAACATCCCCGATACAATCGAGTCCGCGTCATCCGGCGGCCCTATCCGTCAGACGTTTGTATCGCGCTTTTTGCGAAACAAGCGTCGCCAGCGTCATCGCGCAGTCACAAACGTTTTCGATAATTTTCCGGCCGAAAACGTTTACATCGCGCTACTTCATGACCTCGACCATCAAGGATGTCGCTGCCCTCGCGGGCTTCTCGATCGCCACTGTCTCACGCGCGATCAACGCACCGCATACCGTCAGCCCCGCCACGCTGCAGACCATCCGCACCGCGATCGACACGCTGCAGTTCCGCCCGAGCCCGCTCGGCCGGCAGCTGCGCGGCGAGCGCACGCGGCTCGTGGGCGTCGTTCTGCCAACATTGTCGAACCCCGTGTTCGCCGACTGCCTGCAAGGTATCGACGAACTCGCGACCGCGGCCGGCTTCAAGCTGATCCTGATGACGACCGAATACGATGCGGCGCGCGAGCGCCACGCGATCGAGACGCTGCGCGAGCAGCGCGTCGAAGGGCTGATCCTCACCGTCGCCGACGCGGATACGCACCCGCTGCTCGACATGCTCGACCGCGACGGCCCGCACTACGTGCTGATGCACAACGACACACAGCGCCGCCCGTCGGTATCGGTCGACAACCGCAGCGCCGCCTATGACGGCGTGCGGCTGCTGACCGCGCGCGGTCACCGCCGTGTGCTGATGCTGGCCGGCTCGCTCGCCGCATCGGATCGCGCACGCCAGCGTCATCTCGGTTATGCGCAGGCACTCGAGGAAAGCGGCGTCGCCACGCTGCCGCCGGTCGAAGTCGACTTCAACGCACCCGAGCTGCCCGATGCGGTGCTCGCGCATCTCACCGCGCACGCAACGCGCCCGACCGCCCTCTTCTGCAGCAACGACCTGCTCGCGATGGTCGTGATGCGCGGCCTGCGCCGTGCGGGCTTCTCGATCCCGGACGACCTGTCGGTGCTCGGCTTCGACGGGATCGCGATCGGCGAATTGCTCGCGCCGCCGCTCGCGAGCGTCGCGACGCCGAACCGCGACATCGGCCGCCACGCGTGGCAACGTCTCGTCGAATGCATCGGCGGCGCAGCGATCGAACGCACGTCGCTGATCCTGCCGCACGTGGTGCGCGACGGCGCGACGGTCGCCCCGCCAGCCGCCGACCTGCAATTGCGCAAGGCCTGAACGCACGCCACACCGCCACGCACACAACCACACCACCCCAGCGCCTCACCCTCGCCCGGAGACCTACCGTGTCCTTTCGCTTGACCTCGCTGCTGCGCGCGCTCGCCGCGCCGCTCGCCTGCGCCGCGCTCATCGCCGGCGCGCCCGCTGCCCATGCCGATGAAACGGTGATCTGCTACAACTGCCCGCCCGAATGGGCCGACTGGGCCGCGCAGATCGCGGCGATCAAGCAGAAGACCGGCATCCGCGTGCCGTTCGACAACAAGAACTCGGGCCAGTCGATCGCGCAGCTGATCGCCGAGCAGAAGAGCCCGGTGGCCGACGTCGTTTATCTCGGCGTGTCGTCGGCCTTCCAGGCGAAAGACAAGGGCGTGATCGCACCGTACAAGCCCGCGCACTGGAACGACATCCCCGCGAACCTGAAGGACCCGCAAGGCTACTGGTTCGCGATCCATTCGGGCACGCTCGGCTTCTTCGTGAACAAGGACGCACTCGACGGCAAGCCGGTACCGCGCTCGTGGGCCGATCTGCTGAAGCCGGAATACAAGGGCATGGTCGGTTATCTCGACCCGTCGAGCGCGTTCGTCGGCTATGCGGGTGCGGTGGCCGTGAACCAGGCGCTCGGCGGCAGCCTCGACAACTTCAAGCCGGCGCTCGACTGGTTCCGCAAGCTGAAGGCGAACGCGCCGATCGTGCCGAAGCAGACTGCGTATGCACGCGTGCTGTCGGGCGAGATTCCGATCCTGCTCGACTACGACTTCGATGCGTATCGCGCGAAGTACAAGGACAGCGCGAACGTCGAGTTCGTGATCCCGAAGGAAGGCACGATCGCGGTGCCGTACGTGATGAGCCTCGTGAAGGGTGCACCGCACGACGCGAACGGCAAGAAGGTGCTCGACTTCGTGCTGTCCGACGAAGGCCAGAAGCTTTGGGCCAACGCTTATCTGCGACCGGTTCGCGCGCAGGCGCTTGGCGCCGACGTCGCGTCGAAGTTCCTGCCGGCGAGCGAATACGCCCGTGCGAAATCGGTCGACTTCGGCAAGATGGCGGCCGGCCAGCAGGCATTCGGCCAGCAGTACCTGCAGGTGATGCAGTAAGCGGCCGGACATCATCGATGCTTGACCTGACCTTCCCGCTACGCTGGCGCGTCGCGCTCGTCGCGCCGGCGCTCGCGGTGTTCGCCGCCTTCTGGCTGCTGCCGATGGCGGCGCTCGTCCAGGTGTCCGCCGACGGCGCGTTCTTCTCGCACTACGCGGCCCTGCTCGGCAATGCACGCTACATGAAGAGCCTCGGCGAGACCGTCGCACTGTCCGCGGGCGTCACGCTCGCGACGCTCGCGCTGTCGACGATCTCGGGCCTCCTGCTCGCGCGCCGCGAATTCGGAGGCAAGCGCGTGCTGCTCGCGCTGCTCACGTTTCCGCTCGCGTTCCCGGGCGTCGTCGTCGGCTTCATGGTGATCATGCTCGCCGGGCGACAAGGGTTGATCGGCATGCTGTCCGCGAAGCTCACGGGTGACAAGTGGGTATTCGCGTACTCGGTCGCGGGGCTGTTCATCGGCTACCTGTACTTCTCGATTCCGCGCGTGATCGTCACCGTGATCGCGGCGGCGTCCAAGCTCGACGCGTCGCTCGAGGAAGCCGCGCGTTCGCTCGGCGCGTCGCCGTGGCGCATCTTCGTCGACATCGTGCTGCCGGCGCTCGCGCCGGGCCTGATCGCGGCGGGCGCGATCTGCTTCGCGACCGCGATGGGCGCGTTCGGCACCGCGTTCACGCTCGCCACCGACCTGAACGTGCTGCCGATGACGATCTATACCGAGTTCACGCTGAACGCGAACATCGCGACGGCGGCCGGCCTGTCGATCGTGCTCGGGATCGTCACCTGGGTCGTGCTCGCACTCGCGCGCCGCTTCACCGGCCACACCGCCGCCGCCGCGGCCTGAGGATTCCTGCATGCAATCGCTTTCCGGCTCTTCCACGCCGTCGCCCGCTCCCGCGCAGGCGAACGGTGTCGCCCGCCGCGCGCCGCGCGTCACCGGCGCGCGCGCGATCGCCGCGCTGCAATGGGGCGTCACGCTGCTGCTGTGCGCGTTCCTGATCGTGCCCGTCGTGATGTCGGTGCTCGCGGGCCTCACCGTCAACTATTTCCGCGGCCTGTCGAGCGGCCTCACGCTGCGCTGGCTGGAACAAGTGTGGCAGCAGTATCACGGCTCGGTCGCGCTATCGCTCTACGTCGCGTTCGCGACGCTCGCGATCGTGCTCGTCACCGGCGTGCCGGCCGGCTATGCGCTCGCGCGCAGCAAGAGCCGCGTCGCGCGCGCGATCGAGGAGGCACTGGTGCTGCCGGTTGCGCTGCCGGGCCTCGCGTCGGCGCTCGCGCTGCTGGTCGTGTACGGCGGCTTCACGGCGTTCCGGATGAGCCTGTGGTTCATCGTCGTCGGCCACGTAGTGTTCACGCTGCCGTTCATGGTGCGCGCGGTCGCGGCCGTCGCGGCCGGTGCCGACCTGCGCACGCTCGAGGAAGGTGCGGCCAGCCTCGGCGCATCGTTCGTCACGCGCTTCGTCACGATCGTGCTGCCGAACCTGCGCCCCGGCATCGTCGCGGGTGCGCTCGCGGTGCTCACGCTGTCGATCGGCGAATTCAACCTCACGTGGATGCTGCATACGCCCGACACCAAGACGCTGCCGGTCGGGCTCGCCGATACCTATGCGTCGTTGCGCCTCGAAGTCGGCAGCGCATACACGATCCTGTTCCTGCTGATGACGCTGCCGCTGCTCGTCGCGATGCAGTGGCTCGGTGTCGATCCGTCCGGCACGCGCGCGCTCAAGAAGCGCTCGCGCTGAATTTCTCGCAGACATGAAACTCGATTCCACCCCCATCACCCTGACCCGCTGCGCGAAGACGTTCCGCGGCACGCGCGTGCTCGAACCGCTCGACCTGTCGATCGGCGCGGGCGAAACGCTCGTGCTGCTCGGGCCGTCGGGCTGCGGCAAGACGACGACGCTGCGCCTGATCGCGGGCCTCGACACGCCGGACGCCGGCGGCACGATCGCGTTCGGCCATGACGACGTGACCGCGCTGCCGATCGAGCGCCGGCAGGTCGGCATGGTGTTCCAGAACTACGCGCTGTTTCCGAACCTGACGGTGCGCGGCAACGTCGGCTACGGGCTGAAGATCCGCAAGACCGAGCCGCGCGCGCTGCGCGAGCGTGTCGACGAACTGCTCGCGATGATGCGGCTCGACGCGCATGCGGACAAGCCGGTCGACCAGCTGTCGGGCGGCCAGCGCCAGCGCGTCGCGCTGGCTCGCGCGCTGGCGGTGCGCCCCCGCGTGCTGCTGCTCGACGAGCCGCTGACCGCACTCGACGCGAAGCTGCGCGACACGCTGCGTCGCGAGATGAATACGCTGCTGCGCGAACTCGGCGTGACGACGGTCTACGTGACGCACGATCAGGCCGAAGCGATGGAACTCGGCGACCGGATCGTCGTGATGGGCGCCGGCCGCATCGAACAGATCGGCACGCCGCGCGACATTTACTACCACCCGGCCAATCGCACGGTCGCACAGTTCATCGGCACGCTGAACCGGCTCGCCGGGCAATGGCGCGACGGCACGCTGGTGACCACGGGCGGCGCGATCGCGACGCCGCACGCCGCCGACGAATGGTTCTTCCGCCCCGAGGATGCGCAACTCGCCGATCCCGAGCATGCGCCGCTGCGCGGCGCGGTCAGTGCGTGCGCGTTCCTCGGCGAGCGCACCCGGCTCACGATCGAACACGCGGCACCCGACGCGCTCGTGATCGACGTGCCGGGCCGCATCGCGCTCGCGCGTGGTACGGCGGTCGGCCTCACGATCGCCCCGGAAGGCCTGATCGCGCTCGGCGCGTAATCCGTCGTTCGGGCATCATCCATGCAGCACCCCACCGCGGCGCGCAACGACGCCGCGACAACAATCAGACGATTCCGAGGAACGACGATGCTGCTTGCTCAAATCAGCGATCTCCACATCAAGCGTCCGGGACAGCTCGCGTACCGGCGCGTCGACACCGCGGCCGCGCTCACGCGCTGCATCGAAAAACTGAACGCGCTCGTGCCACGCCCCGACGCCGTGCTCGTCACCGGCGACCTGACCGATTTCGGCCACGATGAAGAGTACGGCAACCTGCGCGGGCTGCTCGCGGCGCTCGAGATTCCGTACTACCTGATGATCGGCAATCACGACGACCGCGCCGGGTTGCGCCGCGCGTTCGCCGATCGCGCCGAGCTGCAGGAAGGCGAATTCGTGCAGTACGCGCTCGACGTCGGCGCAGTGCGCGTGCTCGCACTCGATTCGCAGGTGCCGGGCGCAAGCCATGGCGACCTGTGCGATGCACGGCTCACCTGGCTCGCCGCACAGCTCGACGCCGCGCGCGACCGGCCCGTGATCGTCGCGCTGCATCACCCGCCGTTCGCGGCGGGCATCGGCCACATGGACAAGCTGCGCCTCGCCCCCGCCGCCGCCGCGAAACTCGACTCGCTGCTGCGCGGTCATCCGAACGTCGAGCGCGTGCTGTGCGGCCACGTGCATCGCACGATGTTCACGCGCTTCGGCGGCACGCTCGCGGCCGCGGTGCCGTCGCCCGCCCATCAGGTCGCATTCGACCTGCGAACCGACGCGCCATCCGCATTCCGGCTCGAACCGCCGGCGTTCGCGGTCCATCGCTATGCGCCCGATACGGGAATGACGTCGCACCACGTGTATGTCGATGAAGGCGCCGGGCCTTATCCGTTCTATGAACCGACGGGCGAGCTGGTCGACTGATGGAGTGAGGAACGCACGATGACCGGTGGCGGCTGGCCGGTTTTGCCGGTCGCGCCGATTCTGCCGTTCTGCCGTTCTGCCGCTCTGCCGCTCTGCCGCTCTGCCGCTCTGCCGTTCTGCCGTTCTGCCGTTCTGCCGTTCTGCCGTTCTGCCGTTCTGCCGTTCTGCCGTTCTGCCGTTCTGCCGTTCTGCCGTTCTGCCGTTCTGCCGTTCTGCCGTTCTGCCGTTCTGCCGATTCTGCCGATCTGCCGCCCGTCCGGCAGGATTCACATCGCTCCGGTATGATCGCCAGCCTTGACCGGCACCTCGCCCGCCTGCGCACCCGACGCGTGCGCCGCGCGCCGCGCCGCCCCACTCCGTCCGCGCAGCCATGTCCACCGCCTCCACCGACCATCCGACCGACGCCGCCTCGCCCCACTATTCGCGCAGCCTGCTGTTGCTGCTCGCGACGATCGCGGGCGTGTCCGTCGCGAACATCTACTACAACCAGCCGCTGCTCGACAGCTTCCGCTCGGCGTTTCCCGACGGTGCTTCGTGGATCGGTGCAGTGCCGACCGCGACGCAGCTCGGCTATGCGGCCGGCATGTTCCTGCTCGCGCCGCTCGGCGACCGCTTCGACCGCCGCAGGCTGATCCTGATGCAGATCGCCGGCCTGTCGATCGCGCTGATCGTCGCGGCCACTGCGCCGTCGCTGGCCGTGCTCGCCGTCGCGAGCCTCGCGATCGGCGTACTCGCGACGATCGCGCAACAGGCCGTGCCGTTCGCCGCCGAGATCGCGCCGCCGGCCGAACGCGGGCATGCGGTCGGTACCGTGATGAGCGGCCTGCTGCTCGGCATCCTGCTCGCACGTACGGCCGCCGGCTTCGTCGCCGAGTATTTCGGCTGGCGCGCCGTGTTCGCCGCGTCGGTCGCGGCGCTCGTCGCGCTCGCCGCCGTGATCGTGCTGCGCCTGCCGCGCAGTTCGCCGACGTCGACGCTGCCGTACGGCAAGCTGCTCGGCTCGATGTGGCATCTGGCGGTCGAACTGCGCGGGCTGCGCGAGGCGTCGCTGACGGGCGCCGCGCTGTTCGCGGGATTCAGCGCGTTCTGGCCCGTGCTCACGCTGCTGCTCGCCGGCGCGCCGTTCCATCTCGGCCCGCAGGCAGCCGGCCTGTTCGGGATCGTCGGTGCGGCGGGCGCGCTCGCGGCACCATACGCGGGCCGCTTCGCGGACAAGCGCGGCCCGCGCGCGATCATCTCGCTCGCGATCGCGCTGCTCGCGCTGTCGTTCGTGATTTTCGCGCTGTCGGGCTCGAGCCTCGTCGGGCTCGTGATCGGCGTGATCGTGCTGGACGTCGGCGTGCAGGCCGCGCAGATCTCGAACCAGTCGCGCATCTATGCGCTGAAGCCCGAGGCGCGCAGCCGCATCAACACCGTGTACATGGTGTGCTATTTCATCGGCGGCGCACTCGGCTCGTCTGCCGGCGTGGCCGCATGGCACGCATTCGGCTGGATCGGCATGTGCACGACCGGGCTGGTGTTCACCGCGCTCGCGGGCTGGTTCCACCACCGCGGCGGCCGGCGCGGCTGAACGCGACCGGCCACGGCGGCGTCACGCGTCGGCGCGGGGCACTGCCGGTTGGGCGGCGGGCGGCGGCGCGAACGCGGGTGCCGGTTCAGCGATGGGCGGCGATGCGAACGCCGGTGCCGGTTCAGCGATGGGCGGCGACGCGAACGCCGGTGCCGGATCGATGACCGCGGCAGGATCCATCACGGCAGCCGGAGTCGGCACGGCCAGCGGGACGGCGGAAGGCGCCAGGATCGGCGCCGCATCCGGCACCGCGATCTGCTCGGGCGCGGATGAAGGCTCCGCCGTCGACGTGGCCGCCACGGCCGCCGAACTGGCGGCGGCCGCGCGCGCCGCGGGCCGGCGCGCCGGATCGAACACGAACGACAGCCCGACGCTGCCGAGGATCGCGACGGTCGCGACCACGGTCGCCATCGTCACCGGCTCGCCCAGCAGCAGCGCACCGAGCGCGACCGCGACGATCGGGTTCACGTACATGCAGCTGCTCGCGATGATCGGGCTCGTGTGGCGGATCAGGTAGCCGTACGCAACGTACGCGACCATCGTGCAGAACACCATCAGGTACACGAACGCGAACACTGGCCCCGCCATCACGTGCTCGATGCGCTCGCCGATCAGCCAGGCGACGAGCGTCGAGATCATGCCGCCCAGGCCGATCTGCAGCGACGTCGACAGAAACAGGTCGGACGGGAGCTTGAGCCGCGTCGCGAGATGCGCGCCACCGGCCCAGAACAGTGCGCCGGCCAGCACGCAGATCGTGCCGAGTGCCGAATTCTGCGCCGCCGCGCCGCCCGAGTTCAGCACGACGATACCGACCATCCCGAGTGCGACGGCCCCCCACTCGCCTTTCGTGACCGGCCTCCCGGCGACCGCCGCGATCACGGTCGCGAACAGCGGCACCGTGGCCACCATCACCGCGGCCGAGCCGCTGCTGACCGAACTGATCCCGAGCGCGATCGTGCCGGACGACAGCGCGACGAGCATCGTGCCGACAATCCCCGCATTGCGGATTTCGAGCAGCGTCGGCCATTCGGGCTTGCGGCGCAGCGCGAAGATGAACAGACCGATCCCGCCGAGCAGGTTGCGCAGCCCCGACAGCAGCAGCGGCGGGAACGACTGCAGCGCGAAATGCAGGCCGCTGTAGGTCGAACCCCAGACGAAATAGATGAAGACGAGCGACAGCGCCACGCGGCCGCCGCGGCTTTGCGGCAGGCGGATCCGGAACGAGAAGCGGGCGAAGAAGTCGAGGAGGCGGTCGAGCGGCGTCATTGCGCAGCCTCCCCGCACGTCGCGCCGCGCGCTCCGCTGAAAGACGCCGGCGATGCCGGCAAACGGCCCTGACAGGACCGGGAAGGCAGAGCGAACGTGCGGAACGACATGGCAGTGCGAACGGCGACGAAAGAGAACCGGCAAGCGGCGGCAGAGGGACAAAAAAAATGCGCGCAACCGCTTCGGCTACGCACGCTCGGCATTATGGCATCAAGGATTCGAAAGCATCGCAGGACCTGTCTGAAAGGATCACGAATGATGTTTCCGCGCGACATTTTTCGGCCGGCGAACGGGTGAAATCGGGGGCCGGATACGTCTCGCGCATGCGTTGCCGGTACCGACCCGCCCCGCCGCCAACGGCAATCCGTCGCGCTCGAACCCGATATCGGCCGAACGGCCAGTCCTGCCCGCCGGCCACCGCTTTCCCCTTATCGTGACGGTCGGCTCACGCGCAGCCTGCCCTGCGCGACCTTCCTTCGAAACCTGCACCACTGATACAAAATTTTCTATAACCCAACCATTCTTCCGCCAAAGCCGGTTGTTTTCGTCGGCAGCGCGCTCGCCGATCTTCGCGGCTTTCCGCTGCCCGCGCGCCGCGAAGCCGGCCACCAGATCGACCAGGTGCAACGCGGCCTGGCGCCCGACGACTGGAAGCCGATGCGCACCGTCGGGGGCGGCGTGCGGGAAATTCGCCTGCGCGATGCGAGCGGCGCGTTCCGGATCATTAACGTCGCGACCTTCGCCGACGCCGCCTACGTGCCTCACTGCTTCCGGAAGCATTCGGCGCGCAAGACCAAGGCCGATATCGAACTGGCTGCCCGGCGCTATCGCGCGCTGACGATGGAGAGGAAACGATGACCAACGAACGTCATGCAAGCGTCTGGGACGCAATCGAGGGCCAGCCGGCCGAAGCCGAGAACATGAAGCTGCGATCCGAACTGATGATCGCGCTCAAGCAGCGCATCGCGCAGCTCGAGCTCAGTCAGGCCCAGGCCGCGAAACAGCTGGGCATCACGCAGCCGCGCGTGTCCGACCTGATGCGCGGCAAGATCAATCTGTTCGCGCTCGACACGCTCGTCAACATGGCGACGGCGGCCGGCCTGCGCATCGAAATGCGGGTGCGGGAATCGGGCTGACTCGCGGCGCGACACGTCCGGCCGAACCGGTCATTCGAAAGCCGTTTGGAGCTTGCCCGAAAGGCTGTCCACTGATGTTATTGCGCGACGTCGAATATTTGACCCGATTGATTCGATTTTCCTAATGTCGCGGGTCTCGCTGCCGTATACCCGGCCATCAACCCTGTCCGCATCATGGATTCCTGTCTGACGAATACGTCGATGCGGGCCGGGACATGGCAGGTCTTTTCTCACATGGGTAGCGGGGCATGAACAAGCTGACAGGCAGCATCAAGTTCAAGATCGTGGTCGCATTCGCCGCGTGCGTGATCGTGATGATCGCAATCGGGCTGGAGGGCATACGGGGGCTCGCGACGCTGAGTTCGGACATGAGTTCGATGTACACCGACAGCACGGTGCCGATCGAGGATCTGGCGGGCACCCAGGCGGGTGCGCTGCAGATGCGCGTCAACCTGGAGCTGCTCGTCACGACGCACGACGCGGCCGAAGCGAAGACGATCGCCGAGCGCATCCGCGACCGTGAGAAGAAGATGCTGGCCTCGTGGAACGACTACTACCCGGCGAAGGTGACGGCCGCCGACGAACGCAAGGTCGCGGACCGCATCGCCGGCCAGCTCGGCGATTTCCGCTCGCTCGCGTCGAGCGCGCTCGGCGCGGCGGAATCAGGCAACGCCGGCGCGATCGCAGCGGCGCTGGACAAGGTCCGCCCGCTCGGCAGCGCGCTCGCCGACGGCATCGACGAGGACATCGCGATCAACGCGAAGCAGGTCAAGGATGCGGCCGACCAGGGCAACGACACGTTCCACATGCTGCTGTGGGCGTCGCTCGGCACCCTCGCGATCGGCGTGGCCGTCGCGACCGGCGCGTGGCGGTACCTGCAGCGCGCGATCACCCAGCCGCTCGGCATCGCGATGAACACCGCGCAACGCATCGCCGACGGCCATCTCGAGAACGGGATCGAGACCCGCTCGAACGACGAGTTCGGCCATCTGCTGGACGCGCCGCGCCAGATGGACACGCAGCTCGCGCGCGTCGTGCGCGGGATCAAGACGTCGAGCGACTCGATCCTGACCGCGTCGAGCGAAATTGCCGCGGGCAACATGGACCTGTCGTCGCGCACCGAGGAACAGGCCGCGTCGCTCGAGGAAACCGCCGCGAGCATGGAAGAGCTGACCGCGACGGTCAAGCAGAACTCGGAGAACGCGCGCCAGGCGACGACGCTCGCGACCAACGCGTCGGACGTCGCCGACACCGGCAGCGAAGTCGTCGAGCGGATGCTGTCGACCATGCACGACATCACCGCGAGTTCGACGAAGATCGCCGACATCACCGGTCTCATCGAGAGCATCGCGTTCCAGACCAACATCCTCGCGCTGAACGCTGCGGTCGAAGCCGCGCGCGCCGGCGAACAGGGGCGCGGCTTCGCGGTCGTCGCGGGCGAGGTGCGCAGTCTCGCCCAGCGCGCGTCCAGCGCCGCGAAGGAAATCAAGGATCTGATCCAGCAATCGGTCGAGACGGTGCGCGACGGCTCCGAGCAGGCGGAAGCGGTCGGCCGCACGATGGGTGACGTGCGCCAGGCGATCCGCCGCGTCGCCGACATCAACGCCGAGATCTCGGCCGCGTCCGACGAGCAGAGCCGCGGCATCGAGCAGGTCAACGTCGCGGTCGGCCAGATGGACGAAGTCACGCAGCAGAACGCGGCGCTCGTCGAACAGGCGTCGGCGGCCGCGCAATCGCTCGAACAGCAGGCGGCCGAGCAGAAGCGCGCGGTCGCGGTATTCAAGCTCGCCGGCGACCCGGCTGCGGCTGCCGCCGCGCCCACGCACGGCACGCCGAAGGCCGCGCGCCGCCCTGCCCCCGCACGCGCCGCCGCGCCGCGCACAACGGCGGCACCCGCACTCGCGATGGCGGGCACGTCGGGCCGCGACGACTGGGAAACGTTCTGATCGCGCGTAAGCGGCCCGCGTGCGGGCCGCTTACGACCCGCCGAACCAGTTGTATCCCTGGTCGACCCAGTAGCCGCCCGGAAACGTATCGGTCACGAAGATTTCCATGATGTGCTTCGGGTTCTTGTAGCCGAGCTTGGTCGGCATCCGCAGCTTCATCGGGAAGCCGAATTCCGCCGGCAACCGGTGCCCGTCGTATTCGAAGGTCAGCAACGTCTGCGGATGCAGCGCGGTCGGCATGTCGATGCTCTCGTAGTAGTCGTCCGCGCATTTGAAGCCGACGTACTTCGCGCTCGTGTCCGCGCCGACGCGCTGCAGGAAGGCACCGAACGGCGTGCCGCCCCAGCGGCCGATCGCGCTCCACCCTTCCACGCAGATATGTCGCGTGATCTGCTCCGCGTGCGGCAGCGCATACAGTTCGTCGAGCGTCCACACGCGCTTGCCCGTCACGCGGCCGGACAGCACGAGCCGGTACGTCGACGCATCGACGTGCGGCACGTCGTCGATCCCGTAATACGCGTTGAACGGGAACGGTCGCGTGATGTCGGCTTCGGTGTAGGTCGGTGCGAGCCGTTCGCCGCTGAACAGCCACGCCTGCACGCGGTCGTTCATGCGCGACACCGTCTCGAGGAACGTGTTGACCGACGCGTCGTCCTGCAACGTGCAGCCGGTCAGCATCGCCAGGCCGCCGAGCGTCAGCACGCGCCGGTTGAAAAGCCGCCTCGACGGCATCTCGAGCTCGCGGCGCACGTCGAGTTCGAGCGACTTCCGGTCGAGCGTCCAGCGCGAACCGTCGCGCTTGTATTCGGATTCCGACATGATGATTTCCTTCGCCCGCGGCTCGCGGGTCAGCGGCCGCGCAGCATCGCGAGCAGCGAGCGCGGCACCAGCAGCGCCATTGCGACGTGGACGACAAAGAATGCGACGAGCAGCGACATCGCCCAGAAGTGCACGACACGCGCGTTGTCGTAGCCGCCGAACAATTCGCGCAGCAGCGGGAATTGCACGGATTTCCAGATCGTGAGCCCCGACAGCACCAGCACGACGAGATCGATCATCGCGGTCAGGTACGCGGCACGCTGCACCGCGTTGTAGACGCTCAGGTCGGCGTGTGACAGCCGCCCGCCCAGCGCGGCACGGATGTCGCGCCATATCGATGCCGGCGTGACGGGCAGCATCTTGCGCGCGAGGCGCCCCGTCACGATCGACATCGTGAGGTAGAACAGCCCGTTTGCGACCAGCAGCCACATGGCCGCGAAATGCCATTGCAGCGCGCCGCCGAGCCAGCCGCCCAGCGTGATGCCGTGCGGAAACACGAACGGCGGATAGATCGGCGACGCGTCGTAGATGCGCCAGCCGGACAGCGCCATCAGGATCGCCGCGAGCGCGTTGAGCCAGTGGCTCGCGCGCACCCACAGCGGATGAATCGGGCGCGCGGGCGGCGTGGCGGCCGCGCGGCCGGTCGCAGGAACGGTTTGCATGATGAAGTCTCCCGGAATGGGTCGACGAAACGCAATGCGGGCGGCCGCCGTGCGACGCACGCGCCGGCCGCGCCGCGTCTGCCTCCGTCAGTTCGACGGCGCCATCTTGTCGCCCGACGGCTTGCCCATCTCGTCGTGCGACATCGCGTCCTTCTTCATCGCGTCTTTCTTCATCGCATGCTTCTTCATGCCGTCCTTCTTCATCGCGTCGTGGCCCATTGCATCCTTGGCCATCGCGTCGTGGCCCATCGCGTCCTTCGACATCGACGAACCTGGCTGCGACATCGCGTCGTTCTGCGCATATGCGCCCGTGGCGATCGTGGCGAAAGCGGCGACGCAAGCGGCAATCAGTACTTTTTTCATGACATCTCTCCAAAACATGGGTTTAAGGAGCCGAATAGACGGACGACGTCGCGGGAAATGACAGCCGCTGCGAAAATTTTTTTGAGGTTGCGCGAAAACGCGTCATGTTGCGCCGCTTCGCCGCGGCCGGCCAAGCCGTGCGGCCATGCGGCAGCGACGCGCGCTGCCATTTCGACGGGCCATCGCACCGCCCGCCATGCTGCGGCCGCACCGGGATGGCCGATCCTCTCCCGGTTGAAACCGCCGCCAAGCCAGTGTATCGTGTGCGCTGCTAACGCGGGGGTCCTGCAATGCGTTCGGTCAAACAACCGGCATTGCGGGTGAGAAATACCCTTTGAACCTGATCTGGATAATGCCAGCGCAGGGAAGCGTACGGATTTCGCCGCCATCCTTCTGACGAAATCCGCCGCCTCACCAAGCCTCGTCTCCTGCTTAGCTCGAGCCCCACATACGTCAAGGGCTCCGGGCAAGCGCCGAAGCGCCTGTCCGGCGCTCACACAGGAGATTGCATGAACGCCAATCCGAAGTTTCTGTCCGCCGACGCTCATGTCGATGCCGCGGCCGTCGCCCCGCTGCCGAATTCCCGCAAGGTTTATGTAACCGGCTCTCAGCCCGACATCCGCGTGCCGATGCGTGAAATCACGCAGGCCGACACGCCGACCGGCTTCGGCGGCGAAAAGAACCCGCCGATCTACGTGTACGACACGTCGGGCCCCTACACCGATCCGGAAGCGAAGATCGACATTCGCGCGGGCCTGGCCGCACTGCGTCAGGGCTGGATCGAGGCACGCGGCGACACCGAAGTGCTCGGCGGCCTGTCGAGCCAGTACGGCCTCGAGCGCGCGGCCGACCCGGCCACCGCCGACCTGCGGTTCCCGGGCCTGCACCGCAACCCGCGCCGCGCACAAGCCAGCAAGAACGTCACGCAGATGCACTACGCGCGTCAGGGCATCATCACGCCGGAAATGGAATACATCGCGATCCGCGAGAACCAGCGCCGTGCCGAGTACCTCGAAAGCCTGAAGGCGAGCGGCCCGAACGGCGCGAAGCTCGCCGCGATGATGGGCCGCCAGCACCCGGGCCAGGCGTTCGGCGCAACGGCCTTCGGCGCGAACGCGCCGGCCGAGATCACGCCGGAATTCGTGCGCTCGGAAGTGGCGTGCGGCCGCGCGATCATCCCCGCGAACATCAACCACCCGGAATCCGAGCCGATGATCATCGGCCGCAACTTCCTCGTGAAGATCAACGCGAACATCGGCAACTCGGCCGTCACGTCGTCGATCGGCGAGGAAGTCGACAAGATGACGTGGGCGATCCGCTGGGGCGGCGACACGGTGATGGACCTGTCGACCGGCAAGCACATCCATGAAACGCGCGAGTGGATCATCCGCAACAGCCCGGTGCCGATCGGCACGGTGCCGATCTACCAGGCGCTGGAAAAGGTCAACGGCAAGGCCGAGGATCTCACCTGGGAAATCTTCCGCGACACGCTGATCGAGCAGGCCGAGCAAGGCGTCGACTACTTCACGATCCACGCGGGCGTGCGCCTGCAGTACGTGCCGCTCACCGCGAACCGGATGACGGGCATCGTGTCGCGCGGCGGCTCGATCATGGCGAAGTGGTGCCTCGCGCATCACAAGGAAAGCTTCCTGTACGAACACTTCGAAGAGATCTGCGAGATCATGAAGGCGTACGACGTGAGCTTCTCGCTCGGCGACGGCTTGCGCCCCGGCTCGATCTACGACGCGAACGACGAAGCGCAGCTCGGCGAACTGAAGACGCTCGGCGAACTCACGCAGATCGCATGGAAGCACGACGTGCAGGTGATGATCGAAGGCCCCGGCCACGTGCCGATGCAGCTGATCAAGGAGAACATGGATCTCCAGCTCGACTGGTGCAAGGAAGCGCCGTTCTACACGCTCGGGCCGCTCACCACCGACATCGCACCGGGCTACGACCACATCACGTCCGGCATCGGCGCCGCGATGATCGGCTGGTTCGGCACCGCGATGCTCTGCTACGTGACGCCGAAGGAACACCTCGGCCTGCCGAACAAGGACGACGTGAAGGAAGGCATCATCACGTACAAGCTCGCCGCACACGCCGCCGATCTCGCGAAGGGCCACCCCGGCGCGCAGGTACGCGACAACGCACTGTCGAAGGCACGCTTCGAGTTCCGCTGGGAAGACCAGTTCAACATCGGTCTCGATCCGGACAAGGCGCGCGAATTCCACGACGAAACGCTGCCGAAGGATTCGGCGAAGGTCGCGCACTTCTGCTCGATGTGCGGCCCGCACTTCTGCTCGATGAAAATCACGCAGGACGTGCGCGAATTCGCTGCGCAGCAAGGTGTGTCGGAATCCGAAGCGCTGAAGAAGGGGATGGAAGTCAAGGCGGTCGAGTTCGTCAAGACCGGCGCCGAGATCTATCACCGTCAATAAGCACGCGCGGCGATCCCCACCGGATCACGACGCGATGTACGAAGCCCGCTTTCGAGCGGGCTTTTTTTCGCATGTAGCGTACCCGTAGGCACACGGGTAAACCACCCGAAACAATTCATTACGAAACCGCTTGAGCCTTAACAAGTCCTTACAGCAGCGTCGGGGGGCGGCGCGTAGATTGGGTTCATGCGCGGCCGCCGGCCGGTCGCGTGTCCTCCGTTCACAACCGCAAGGACAACGATCATGAATTCGATACGGCGTATGGGAATTTGCGCGCTGCTCGTCGCGACCGTGGCCAGCCTGTCGGCCTGTGACTCGATGACGAGACGCCAGCGCGACACGGCAATCGGTGCAGGTGTCGGCGGCGTCGCCGGCGCGGCGATCGGCGGCAGTGCGCTGTCGACGCTGGGCGGCGCAGCGGCCGGCGGCATCATCGGCAACCAGGTCGGCAAGTAAGCGGCGCAGTGCGCCGCGACAGTCAGCCAGGCGGCGTTTTCGCGGTGCGAAAGCGCCGTTTTCGCATGCGGCACCGCAACGTGACCGGCAGCCTGCGCGGAAATGATCCGTTACCGTTTTGCACATCGTGTCATCGGCGCGCGGCCTAAGCTTAAGCATCTGCCGATTGCCGGCTCCGCCGGAGAGACATCATGAACAGGATCCTCGTCGCCGCGGCGCTCGCCTGCGTGACGCTCGCCGGCTGCTACTACCCGTACGGCTATTATCCTGGCGGCTATTACACGGCTGCACCGGTGCAGCCGGCCCCCGTCTACGTCGATCCGGGCCCCGCCTATTACTATCCGGCACCTGCCTATGCCCCCGCATGGGGCGGCTATTGGGGACCGGCGCTTTCGCTCAATTTCGGCTTCGGCGGACGCGGCGGCTGGCGCCACCATTAATCAGGTGTGACCGCCGGCACGCGGCCGTCCCGTGCCGGCAACCGGCGACATTCCCGTTTCTTGCCATTTCATCGAATCGTGAAACGACGGCGTGGTAACGAGGTGTAAGATCCTCTGCATCCCTTCCCCCGCCCTTCTCGATCGATGTCGCCCAAGAACGCCCTCCTGCTGACCGTGCTCGCTGCCCTGTGGGGTGCGTCGTTCCTGTTTATCCGGATCGGCGTCGTCGATCTCGGCGTCGCGCCGCTGATGGCATTGCGGGTGGGGATCGGCGCGCTGTTTCTCACGGGCTTCGCGCTGACGCGCTTCAAACCCGCCGATCTCGGCGCCCGGCTGCGCCGTCATGCGTGGCCGTTGTTCGTCGTCGGCGCACTGAACTCGGGTATCCCGTTCTGCCTGTTCGCGTTCGCCGAACTGACGCTGTCGGCCGGCGTGACGTCGGTGATCAACGCGACGACGCCGCTCTGGGGCGCGCTCGTGGCCTACCTGTGGCTGAAGGACAAGCTGTCGCTGCCGCGTGCGCTCGGCCTCGTGATCGGGTTCGCCGGCGTGCTCACGCTCGTGTGGAACCAGATCGCGAATGCGCACGGCGAAACGGGCGCCGCCGCGACCGCGCTCGCTGCCGCCGCGGCACTCGGCGCGACGCTGCTGTACGGCATCGCGGCCAATTACACGAAGCGCAAGTTGACCGGCGTCGATCCGCTCGTCAACGCGACCGGCAGCATGATCGGCTCGACCGTCCTGCTGCTGCCGTTCGCAATCGCCACCTGGCCGGCCGCACCGGTCAGCGCGCACGCGTGGGGCTCGGTGCTCGCGCTCGGCGTCGCCTGCACGGGCATCGCGTACTTCATCTACTTCTACCTGATCGCGCACATCGGCCCCGCCCGCGCGATTACCGTGACGTTCGTGATCCCCGTGTTCGGCCTGCTGTGGGGCGCGCTGTTCCTCGGCGAACACGTGTCGGCCGTGATGATCGAAGGCTGCGCGATCGTGCTCGTCGGCACCGCGCTCGCGACCGGCGTGATCAAGCGGATCCCCGGGGTCCGGCCGCGCAGCGGCGAAGCGACCTGACGATTCATCCGGGCGCGCGCGTCGCCATCGGCCGGGCCGTGATTCGTGACGGCCGGGCGGCGCCTGCCCACCGCCGCGCCGTGGCGGGTGCCGCAACGCTGCCGGCATTCCTCTGACGGCGACATTCGCTCGGCAGCGATGCCGGCCGCCGGGATTTCCCGCCTCATCGCGCGCGCGATGCCGCCGGATTGTCACGTGCGGCGGCAACGCCCTTCGCTTCGCGGCTGTCATGCGCGGCGCGCATGCGAGCGGCGTCGGCCGCGGCCGCATACCCGGGTGCGTCTGGAGTTTCCCTGATACGCGAGCGGCCCCATTCCCGGTACACTCCGAACACTTACCCGCAGAAGGCGGTCTCGATGTCCCACGTCCTTTCGCGTCCGCCGGCGCGTGCGACTGCTTCAGCGCGGCGGCGCGCTGCCGCGCCGCCCCGGGCACCGTTGACATGAAGCCCGCCCGCGACCTCTCGCTCGACTCCCTGCTCGAACGTCTCACCCCGACGCCCGGCGGCTGGATCGCCACCTATCGCACCACGACGCTGCGCAGCGTGTTCCAGCCCGTGCTGTCGATCACGCACAAGCGGGTCGTCGGTTACGAGGCGCTGCTGCGCGTCGTCGACGCGAACGGCGCGCTGATCTCGCCCGCCGCCCTGTTCGACAAGACGCGCGCCGATGCCGACGCGCTGCTGCTCGACCGGCTCGCGCGCTGCCTGCATACGGCCAATTTCGTCGCGCAGGGCATCGGCGACGGCTGGCTGTTCCTGAACGTCACACCGCGCGTGCTCGACTCGGGCCTCGTGCAGCGCGAATTCGTCGAGGCGCTGGGCCGGCATTTCGGGCTGCCGCCGAACCGGATCGTGCTGGAAGTCGTCGAACAGCCGGCGCGCGACGAAGCCGCGCTCGCCCGCACGATCGACATGATCCAGCATCGCGACTTCCTGATCGCGATCGACGATTTCGGCACGGGGTTCTCGAACTTCGACCGCGTGTGGCGCGCGCGCCCCGACATCGTCAAGCTCGATCGCTCGCTCGTCGAACGCTCGACCGGTTCGTCCGACGATCGCCGCATCATGCATCACCTCGTGTCGATGCTGCATCAGGCCGGCGCGATGGTGCTCGCCGAGGGCGTCGAGAACGACGACGCGCTGCAGGCGCTGATGGAAGCCGACATCGATTTCGTGCAAGGTTTCCAGTTCGGCCAGCCCGACGCATCGATCGCACATGCCAGCGCGGCGGCACCCGCGATGCTCGATGCCGCGTGGCAGCGCTTCATCGCCCGCCGGCACACGCCGGTCATCGCCGAGCAGCCGGGCTTCGACGCGATCGAGCGGCTCGTGCTGACCGGCGCAGCCGCGTTCTCCGCGAGCGGTAACCTGCAGGACGCCGCGCAACGCGTATTCGCCGTGCCGGCCGCACGCCGCGTGTTCGTCACCGACGAAACCGGCGAGCAGTTCCTGCCGTCGATCGGCGCGCGCGCCGACGACGGCCAGGCCGCCGTCACCCGCCTCGCACCGCTCTTCCCGGAAACCCACAGCAACTGGTCGCGGCGCCCGTATTTCCAGCGCGCGATCGCCGCGCCCGGACGCGTCGCGCTGATGGGCCCGCACTTCTCGCTGACAGAAGGCCGCGACTGCTATACGGCCGCCGTCGCGATCCGCGCGCAGAGCCGGCTCGTCGTGTTCTGCGTCGACTTCGTACTCGACAGCGCCGGGACCGTGATGCGTTGACCGGCGCGGCGGCGGGCAACCGACAGTCGTGCCCGTCGTTCGCCCGTTCATCCATTCGTCAGTCGCTCACCTTCCCTCTTCCCGACTTCACCGCGCTGCGGCGCGACTTGTGCTCGAGCCGCCGCTCTTTCGACGCACGTGTCGGCCGCGTGGCGACCCGTGCGCGCGGCGTGAACGCAACGCCGCCGATCAACGCATCGAGGCGCGCCAGCGCGGCCTCGCGGTTCTTCTCCTGGGTGCGATATTCCTGCGACTTGATCACGACGATGCCATCGCGCGTGATGCGCTGGTCGGACAGCGCGAGAAGCCGCTCCTTGATGACAGGCGGCAACGACGACGCACGGATATCGAAGCGCAGATGGATCGCGCTCGACACCTTGTTCACGTTCTGCCCGCCGGCGCCTTGCGCGCGCACGGCCGTCCATTCGACCTCGGCTGGATCGAGCGTATAGCGGATCATCATCGCGCAGCCTCCATGCGGCGCCGTGCAAGCGCCTCGTCGACGCGTGCCGCGAGCCCCGAATCGCGCTGCGTGCGCGTCGCGACCGCCTGCGCCAGCACGCGCCGCGGCCCGATCACCTGCACGCGCGTGCGCGCACGCGTGACGGCCGTATAGACGAGTTCGCGCGTGAGCACACGGCCGAACGATGCCGGCAGCACGAGCGCGGCTTCGTCGAACTCCGAGCCCTGCGATTTGTGGACCGTCAGCGCGAACGCGGTTTCGTGCGGCGGCAGCGCGGCCGGCGACACCGCGCGCGCGGTGCCGTCCGCACGCCTGAACCACACGCGCAGCACGCCGTGCGCGTCGGGCAGCGCAATGCCGATATCGCCGTTGAACAGCCCGAGCGCATAGTCGTTGCGCGTCACCATGATCGGCCGCCCCGTAAACCAGTGCGCGCCGACCGCGAGCGGCACGCGCGCCGCGTGGCGCACGTGCGCGGCCACGAGCGCATTGACGTGCTCCGCGCCGCGCAAGCCGCTGCGGGTCGCGCACAGGATCCGGAACCGGTTGAGCGCGTCGAACAGCGGCAGCGGATCGGGCACCGGCGCGGCCAGCGCGTCGCGCAACGCGTCGAGGTAAGCACCGAACCGCCGCGCGAGGCGCTCGAGCGTCGACGACGCGAGCGACTCGCCCGCATCGTCATGGAACGACGCGGCGGCCGTATCGTCGGCGGGCAACGCGTCGAGCGCGGCCTGCACGTCGCCGCTGCGGATCGCGAGCGACAGCCGCCCGATCGGCGAATCGAGACCGAAGCGGTAATTGCGTTCGAGCCAGACTACGCAGTCGGCGAGCGGTGCCGGTGCGGATGCCGCTGCGGGCGTGGCGGACGCGGCGGCGGGTTCGTCCGGCAGTATCGATGTAACAGACGCAAGCGCCGCATCGCCTGCGTCGAACGGTGGCAGCTCGACGGCGTCGAGCCACGCGAGTTCGTCGACCTCGATCCATGCGGAGGCTTCGCCTGCACCGCCTGCATCGCCGGTTTCGACCAGCACGGGAGCGGCGGCGAGCGGCGACACGACGTCGGGCGACGATATTTCGTCATCCTGTGGTTCGTCGTCGAAGAGTGACGCCTGTCGCGCATCGGTCTTCCGTCGCGATATCGGTTTGCGTGCGGCGACCGATGACGATGACGGTGCCGGTGCCGATCCCGATGCCAGTGCCGATACCGGTGCGCGAGCCGCGGCGGAAACCGGATGCGCAGCGGGAACTGCCGCGGTCGCGGCTTCGTCCTGCACCGGCAACGCCGCGACGAATGCCACCTCGTCGATGCCGAGCGCCTGCGCGATGCGTGTGCGCGCCGCGGCGGTAAACGCCGGCCGCGCGCTCAGCTCCGCGAATACGGCGCCCGCCTCGACCGCAGCCAGTTGATCCTTGTCGCCGAGCAGCACGAGCCGTGCGCCAGGCGCGAGCGCATCGAGCAGATGCGCGGCGAGCGCGACGTCGATCATCGACGCCTCGTCGACGACGATCAGGTCGTACGGCAGCGGATTGTCGCGATGATGCCGGAAGCCAGCCGCCCCGCCGCCGCCCAGCAACCGGTGCAGCGTGTACGACGTATCGGGCAGGCGCGCCGCGAGTTCGGGCGGCAGATCGCCGGCCCGCGCATGCAGTGCCTCCTGCAT
Organism: Burkholderia sp. D-99; assembly: GCF_011605345.1. Taxonomy (GTDB): domain Bacteria; phylum Pseudomonadota; class Gammaproteobacteria; order Burkholderiales; family Burkholderiaceae; genus Burkholderia. The sequence continues at coordinate 643,497 of NZ_JAAOXM010000003.1, read as the reverse complement.
CCGCTGCGCGGCCTTGCCGGTCGGCGCGGCCAGCGCGACGCGCAGCCCCGGATGCGCATCGAGCAGACAGGCCAGCACGCCGACGACCGTCGTCGTCTTGCCCGTGCCCGGGCCACCGCTGACGATCGTCACGCGGCCGGTCAGCGCGACGATCGCCGCGACACGCTGCCAGTCGACTTCGCCGGTCGCCGGCCCGAAGTAACGCGCGAGACTGTCGCGCAGCCGGTCGGGTTCGAGACCTTCGTCCGGCGCGGCCGCACCGGCCTGCGCGACGAGCGCATCGGCAAGCCGCCGTTCGTAATCGAAATAGCGCGACAGGTACAGGTGGTCATGGCGATCGACGATCAGCGGCCGCTCGTCGCCACGCGCGAGCGCGCCGAACGCGACCACGCCGCTCGCGGCAAGCGCCGTGCGAACCTCGTCGAGCGGTGCTTCGTAGCGCTGCGCGAGCGCGCCGAGCGCGACGCACACGTGGCCGCCCGCGGTCGCACGACTCGTTGCGAACGCGGCACGCGCCGCCCATCGCGCGGCCGCAGCCGGCGCGCCGGCGCGGCGAGAGAAGTCGCCGATGCGACGCGCGAAACCTTCCGCGAGCGCGATACCGAAATCGGCGGGCTCGGGCAGCCGCGCGACGAGGCCACCGGTAAATTCGAGCGTATCGTCCTGCGCGTTCATGCGCGGCCCCCTTCCATCATCCGGTCGAGCGCGTCGACAAGCGCGCGCGCGGGCCGCCGCGCGTGCACGCCGGCCGGCTCGCCGCCGCTGCGCCAGCCGGGCCGAACCCCACGCACGAACAGGTACAGGTAGCCCGCGATATGCGTGTCGTAGTCGTAATCGGGCAGCCGCCCGCGCAAGTAGCGATGCAGTGCGACCGTATAGAGCAGCGCCTGCAGGTGATACGCGTGGTCGGCCATCGCGGCGTCGAGCGCACGCGGGCCATAGGCATCCGGCGTCGTGCCGAGATGGTTCGACTTCCAGTCGACGATCCAGAAGCGGCCGTCGTGTTCGACGATCATGTCGATGAAACCCTTGATGAAACCGGCGAGCATGCCCGCCTCCAGTGCAACGTCCGGGTAGTCGTGCGCGACCAGCAGACGGCGTAGCGCCATCAGGTCGAGCGACGGCGCCGGGAACAGGAAACCCATTTCGTCGAGCCGCTTCGCGGGATCGAGATCGGCGAGCCGCATGCCCGGCACGAGCTCGGTGCGCACGACGTCGTCGACCAGTTGCACCATCATCGCGGGCAGACGCGTCGCGAGTTCGGGCTCGGCCTCGACCGGCCGGTCGTGCAGCGCGCCGAGCGCGGCCTTCGGCCACGACTCGGGCTCCGTGAACCGGCTGAGTTCGAACAGGCGGTGCAGGCACTCGCCGGCCGCCGCGCCGCGCGGGAACACGAGGATGTCGTCTTCCGGCGGGTCGGACGCGACCGTATCGGCCAATAGCCACTCGCCATCCGGCGCCACCGCGGCAAGCGCATCGTGATCGGGCCGCAGTTCGTCATCGGGCACGGCTGCAACGCCCGCCTCTTCGCGCGCCATCGACGCGGTCAGCGAACTGAAGCTGGCCATCCGCCAGGCATCGCGCAGCACGCGCGTCGCATGGCGCGCCGCGAATGTCTGCGATGCGTCGTGCCCGGCCGCGAGACGCTCGGGTCGCGCGGGCGCCGGCAGCGGCGCGACGCTCACGGGGCCACCCGCGAGCGCATGCCACGCCGTATCGAGCGCGGCTTCGTCGGGCGGCTCGTCGAGCCATGCATCGAACGACTGGCCGGCGCCGGCGACGAGCCAGTTGAGCACGCTGCGCCGCGCTTCGCGCGTCGAGCGCGACGACAGGTACGGCCCGGCGACGACATAGCAGCGATAGACCGCGCGCGTGAGCGCCACGTAGACGAGCCGCGCGCGCTCCGCGGCCTGCTCGCGCAACGCTTGCCGCGCCGCATGCGCGGCCGCTTCGTCGTCGCACCCGTAGTGCAGCACCGCATCGCCCGCATCGTCGTGATATTCACGCGCGTCGGGCAGCGCGGACGCGGGCGGCTCGCGCAACCCGCCGTCGTTCAGGAACGGACAGAACACGATCGCGTATTCCAGGCCTTTCGATTTGTGCACGGTGACGATCTGCACGAGGTTGCGATCGGATTCGAGCCGCAACTGCGCTTCCTCGCCGCCGCCGTCGAGCCGTTGCGCGGCAAGCCAGCGCAGCGTCGGCGCGATGCCCGGCTGCGCGGACGCGCGTGCCTGCGTCAGTTCGGCCAGATGGTTGATGTCGGTCACGCGACGCTCGCCGTCCGCGCCGGCCATCAGCCGCTCGGCGATCCGCAATTCGCGCGTGAACGTGCGCCACATCACCGCGAAACCGCGTTCGCGCCACAGCAGCCGGTACCGCGAGAAGCGCTCGACCCAGCTCATCGCGTCGGTGCTGTCGGCCGCGGACGCTTCGTGCGGCGCATCGCCGTCGCCTTGCTCCATCCGCCACAGTGCGCCGGCATCGAGACCGAACCAGTCGGATGCGAGCGCCGCGCGCAGACGCCGCAGGTCGCCCGGCGCATCGATCGCCGCCAGCACACGTTCAAGCTGCTCCGCGTCGCCGGTCGAGAACACCGATGCCTGCGCCAGTTCCACGCTGCCGATGCCCCACGTGGCCAGCACGCGCTTCACGAGGCTGCCCTGCCGGTGCGTCTGCACGAGCACTGCGATATCGCCCGGCGACAGCGGCGACTCGCCGAGCCGCACGCGCCCTTCGCGCGCACCGCGCATCAGCCGCGCGATCTCGGCGGCACAGGCCTGCGCGGCCTGCGCCTGCGCATCGCGCTTGAGCAACGTGCCTTCACCGCCAGGCAACGCCCACACCCGGAAATCGCCGGCCGGGCCCGGATCGGTTTCGTCGAAGAACGGCGCGCGCACGCGCGTGCCGGCGCGCACCGCGTAATAGTCGAGCCCGTCGAGTACGAATGCATGCGGATTCGACATGAAGAAGCGGTTGCAGGCGTCGACGATCGCGGGCGTCGAGCGCTGGTTGACCGCGAGCGTGTAGCACGCGCTCGCCCGTGCGCGCGCGGCGAGATAGGTATGCAGATCGGCCGCGCGGAAGCTGTAGATCGCCTGCTTGGGATCGCCGACCAGAAACAGCGGGCCGCCCGGCGCGAAGATCCGGTCGAAGATCGCGAACTGCAGCGGGTCGGTATCCTGGAACTCGTCGATCAGCGCGGCCGGATAGCGCACGCGCAGCGTCTCGGCGAGCCACGGATGCGCATGTAGCGCGTGATACAGGTTCGTGAGCAGATCGTCGAACGAGACGACGCGCCGCGTGCGCTTGCGCTCGGCCAGTTCGCCCGGCGCCATGTCGAGCCATTCGGCGATCAGCGCGAGCCAGCGCGCGCGCTGCGCGGCCTCGGCGGCCGCCACGGCCGCTTCGAGCGCGTCGGCCACGTCGAAGAACGCATGCTCGGGCGTCGCGCCGCCTTTTTTCGTCGCCTTCACGAGCGCGGTGCGCGTGAGCTTCAGCGCGGCCTTCGGCAGCGCAGCCGTCGCGTCGCCCTGCGCGAAATGCGCAGCCCATGCGGCAAGCGCATCGGCAACCGCTTCGGGTTTGTGCGAGCGCTGGTTGAGCGCGGGCTGCGCGGTGCGCAGCAACGCATCGATCGCTTCGCGCTCGGCCGCCCACATCCGCCCGGCCTCGGCGAAGCATTCGGCCGCAGCGGCTTCGGCCGATTCGTCGGGCTCGGTCACGCCGTCCCAGCGCAGCGCGGCGAGCGGCTTCTTCAGCCGGCGCGCGAGCTGCGCATCGAGCGCGGCCGGCCCGGCGCCCGATTCGACGAGCCAGGTCGCAAAGCCCGGCCAGCGCGCGGCCGCCGGTTCGACGCGGGTGCGCCAGAAATCTGCTGCGAGTTCGAAGCGCAGCGACGCGTCGTCGGCCTCCATGTCGAACGCGAACGGCATCGCGGCCGCGAACGGCGCTTCCTGGAGCGCGCGCTGGCAGAACGCATGGATCGTATGGATGGCAGCCTGGTCGAACGCGCGCAGCGCACGCCGGATCCGTTTCGCGGCCGTTTCAGGGTCGAGCTCGCCGCCTTCGCCGAGCGTCGTCTCGAGCAGGCGCTCGATGAACGGATCGCCGCCGTCGTCACCCGTGTCGAGCGCATGCGCAAGCTGCGCGAGCCGGCCGCGAATCCGCTCGTGCAGCTCGGCAGTCGCTGCTTTCGTGAAAGTCACGACGAGGATTTCGTCCGCACCGAGATCCTTTTCCAGCAGCAGGCGCACATACAGTGCGCAGATGTTCCAGGTCTTGCCGGTGCCGGCCGACGCCTCGATCTGGTTGACGCCATCGAGCGGACACGCGAACACGTCCAGTTCGAGCGCCTGCTGCGGCTGCGACACGGCGCTCATGCGACCTCCTTCAGATGCTCGACGAGCGGATCGAACACGAGCCGCGCGAGTGTGGCGAACGGCTCGTCGAGCGACGCATGCGCACCGCGCCACGCGATCGCGATGGCCGGATCGTCGGCTTCGCTCACGACCCGCTCGTTGATCCAGACACTCGCGGCCTTGGCCTCACCGTCGGACACCCGTGCCCACGCGCTGCGCGGGAAAAACCGCAGCGGCATGCGCCGCCCCGCGCGAAACAGCGCGGCAAGCGGTGCGAGCTGCTCGAGCGGCGCCGCGACGGGCGTCAGCTCGAATGCACCGCCGCTGCCGAACCACAGCGTGCGGCGCGGGCCGCCAGGCTCGATGGCGCAGTAAACAAGATGCGCGAGCCACGCGGACAGATAATCGCGCGCACTCGGCCTCGCATAGCGGTAGATGATCTGCCCGGCAGGCGTCAGCCGGTTCAGCGTGCCGTGCAATTCAAGCGGCGCGCTCACCGCGTCGCCCGACAGCAGCGCGTCGTGCGCGCCGAACAGCGCCTGTTCGGTGTCGGGCCAGGCGGGCACGACGGTGAGCGAGAACGGCCGCCGCTCCATCCCGTCGGCCAGCGCGCGACGTACGTTCGATGCAAGCTGCGTCATCGAGCCAAGCGCCTGGTCGCGCCACACGGCGCCCGTCGCGCCGCCCGGCAGTTCGGGGCTCGCGTCCGCAATGCGCAGCGCGTGATCGTGCACGCCGCCCTCGTCCGATTCGATCAGCAGCGGCAGCACGCGCTCGGCCAGCGCATCGCTGCCGGCGAAGTCGAGCGCGAACGGCTCGGTGTCGAGCAGTTCGGCCTGCGCGTCGGCGAGCACGATGCCGAGCCGCGCGCGCAGCAGCGCGCGCGCGGGATGGCGCCAGAAGCGTTCGAATTCGCTGAATGCAACCGGCTCGACCGGTTCGGCCGGCAGCGGCTGCGCGAAGAACGGCAGCTCGCGCGGCCCGTCGCGCGACGCCTCGGCGGCCAGCAGCGACGCGAGCGTCGCACGCTCGGCGTCATAGGAAACGAGTGGGCTGCCCGGCTGGAAATACGCGGCCGCGAACGGTTGCAGCGGATGCTCGACAACGAAGGCGCGCCGCGCAGCATCGACCGCGTCCGGCGCGGCGTCGGGCCCGGCCGTGACAAGCGCGAGATGGTCGAGCAGTTCGTCGACGAGTGCCGCAGGCGGCAACGGCGCGTTGTCACGAATGCTGCGGCCCGTGTAGGCAATCAGCAACCGGTCGCGCGCGGCGAGCAGCAGGTCGAGAAACAGGTTGCGCTCGTCGTCGCGGCGCTGGCGGTCGCCGAGCTTCGGCATCACGGCCATCAGGTCGAATTCGTCCGCACGCGCGAGACTCGGCAGCACACCGTCGTCCATCCCGAGCAGGCAGACGACGCGATACGGCAGGCCGCGCAAGCTCGTCAACGACGAGAACGTGACGCCGCCCCAAGGCACCCCGCCGCGCGCCGGATCGTCGAGCGCGGCGGCCAGCCCGGCCCGGACGACGGCCGCCGGCAACGCTTCGTCGGGTGCCCCCTCCGTCATCGCGGCCAGCATCGCGTCGAGCGCATCGCGCACGCCCGCGAGCGCATCCGCATACGCGGCGCCCGAATCGAAGAAACGTGCGAGTGTGTCGGCGAACAATTCGCTCCAGCCCTGCGGCGTATGCGATTCGGCCAGCCGCCGCGCAAAGCCGTCGAGATCGTCGGTGAAGCGCGCGAGCCGGCCGAGCAGTTCGGCCTCGCTGCCGGTGGCCGCCTCGATCGGCAGCCATGCACCGACCGGCGCCGCGCCCTCCGGCATCGCATAACCGAGAAAGAGCCGTGCGAGCGCATCGGAGAACGTATGACGCGGCGACGGCACGGCCGTGTCGTCGTTCGCGAGCGGCGACAGCCCGCGCCGCGCGCCGGCGGCTGCGAGCCAGGTCTGCACCGTCTCGAGCGCCGCCGCATCGATGCCGTAGCGTGCTGCCACCGCGTCGACGCGCAGCCATTCGACCAGCTCGGGCGCACCGACCTGCCGCTCCGGCAACGCGAGCCAGTCGAGCAGCACGCGCGCGACCGGGTTCGCCTGCGACGGCGGCAGGCCGGTGATCCGGTAAGGCACGCGTGCACCGCCGGTGCCGGCCGTGCCGAACACCGCGTCGATCAGCGGCCCGGCCGCCGCGAGATCGGCCACCGCGACGAGCACGTCGGACGGCTGCAGGCTCGCGTCGGCATCGAACCACGCGAGCAGCCGGTCGTGCAGCACCTCGAGCTGGCGCGCGAGGCTGTGGCACACGTGCACCTCGATGCCGCGCTCGGCCGGTGCATCGCCGGTTTCGGCCTCCGGCTGCAGTTCGAGGATCGCGTTCTGCACGCGCGCGAGCCACGTGGACTCGGGATTCTCGACAAAGCGCGACGCATCGCCTGACGCGGCGCTTTCGGTCAGTTCGTGCAGCATGTGCAACTGCGCCTGCGTCTGCCTGCCCCACTCGGCGAGCAGCGGATGGCCGACTTCCTGGTAGTCGAGCCGCCCGGCCGCGTCAAGCGCCTCGGCGTGCGCGGCCGTGACGATGTCGAACCAGAATTCGCGGCACGGGTTCAGCGCATAGACGCGCACGTCGATCCAGCGCGACAGCTCGCGCAGTAATGCGACATGCAGCGGCGGCATCGTCGGCAGCGCGAACACGCTGACCGATTCCGGCCAGTGCGTGCGTGCGCGCGCGACGGTTTCAGGATCGAGATTGCGCGCCTCGACGAGGAAGCGGTGCGCCGGCGGCGTGCCGCTGTCGCTCAGCTCGGCGAGCAGTGCGCGCCACAGCGCGGCCTGCCAACGCTCGTCGTCGCGCGCGGCGTCGCTGACTCCGCGCGGCGCGCCGTCGCCCGCGAGCACGGATTCGCCGGCCTGCCATGCGGCCAGCCACTCGGGACGATAGGTCAGGTAATGATCGAGCACGGCCGCGACGCGGTGCGCCAGCTCGTAGCGCATCGCATCGTCGGACGCGGACAGATACGCGGCCAGCCGCGGCGACGCGAGCCACGGCGCACCATCGGATGCCTGTGCAAACAGCCGGTAGCAGCGCCACACGAGGCGGTCGGGTGCAAACGGCGAACGCGCGGGCACCGTCAGCACGCGGCCGATCTGCGCCCACAGCCATTGCGCGAGATACGTGAACTCGACGTTCGCGCATACGCCGTTGCGCGCGGCGATGTCGAGCTCGAGGCGACGGCGCAGCGCCGCACTCGGCACGATGACCTGTTGCGGCGCCCACGGGCCGTTGCGGGCCGGGAACGCAGCCAGATCCTCGAGCAGCGCGTCGGCCAGCGTTTCGTGACGGTTCGAATAGAAGAGATGGAGCATGAAGCAGGCGTCGGAACCTCGCACCGGCCGGGCCGGGCGAACAGGATCATCAAGGATAGCAAATGGACCGCCGCCGCGAACCTCGTCCGGAAAGCCAGGTTTTGCGGACCGCGAAATACGATAGACTCGTCGCCAGTCAAGACGCCGCCCCCGGGCGTCTTCGTCTGCCATTCAGCCCATCGATGCGCTATTCGGTCGAAATCAGAAAGTTTTTCTACAGCCAGTACTTTTTCGGCGGCCTGCGGATCGCGGTCGGCGTCTCGCTGCCGGCCGTGCTGTGCCTGATCGTGTTTCACAACCGTGAGCTCGGCTTCACGATCTCGACGGGCGCGCTCGGCGCATGCGTCGTCGACATGCCGGGCCCGCTCAAGTACAAGCACAACGAAATGCTCGCGTGCAGCGTGATCGGCTTTCTGGCCGCGCTCGCAACGGGCCTTGCAACACCGAACATCTTCGTGCTGTGGCTCACCATCGTGCCGCTCACCTTCGTGCTGTCGCTGATCGTCGTCTACGGCAACCGCTGGCCGCAGATCAGCTTCGCGACGCTGTTCATGATGGTGATGACGCTCGAGGAGAATTTCACGCCGCTGCAGGCGTTCATCAACGCCGGCTGGATTCTCGCGGGCGGCCTCTGGTACACCTACTGGGCCACGCTCGTGTCGCAATGGCAGGCGCGCCGGATCGAGCAGCAGGCGCTCGCCGAGAGCCTGTTCGCATGCGCCGACTACCTGCTCGCGCGCGCGCAGTTCTACGACCTCGATGCCGACCTCGACGAATGCTACCGCAATCTCGTCGCCAAGCAGATCACGGCGGTCGAAACCCAGGAAACCGCGCGCGACATCGTGCTGCGCAACCTGCCGAAGCTGCGCCGCGGCAAGCTCGATCCCGGCCGCACGACGATGTACAACCTGTTCATCAACAGCGTCGACCTGCACGAGCTGTTCGTCGGCGCGCACACCGATTACCCGCTGGTGCGCAACACGTTCGGCGGCTCGGACCTGATCATCTTCTATCGCGACCTGATCCGCAAGGCGGCCGCCGATCTCGAGGAGATCGGCCTCGCGGTGCTCGAAAACCGCGCACCGCATTCGCGGAACAGCGTGAAGGCCGAGCTGCGCGCGATCGAGTACGAGATCGAGCTGATGCGCAAGAAGAATTTCCCGGCCACCAACGCGGAGGCGTACGCGGCCGTGCTCGCCACGTTCCGGCGCATCTGGAGCGCGACGCGGCTGATCGACCGGATGCGCCGCAACCTGTCGGGCCACGCCGATCCGCAGCAAACCGAACTGAAGATCGACAAGGCGCTCACGCGCTTCCTGCAGCGCCGCCGGATGTCGCCGCTCCTGATCTTCTCGAACCTGAACATGCGCTCGCCGAGCTTCCGCCACGCGCTGCGCGTGACGATCGCGGTGGCGGTCGGGTTCTGGCTCGGCCGGCTGCTGCCGCTCACGAACGCGTACTGGATCGTGATGACGACCATCATCATCCTGAAACCCGGCTACTCGCTCACCAAGCAGCGCAACGCACAGCGGATCATCGGCACGCTGATCGGCTGTGCGGCCAGCATCGCGCTGATCTACACGGTGAAGGAGCCGCACCTGCTGATCGCGATCATGTTCGGGTCGATGGTGATGAGCTACAGCCTGCTGCTGTTCAACTACGCGGCGAGCGTCGTGTTCACGTCGTCGTACGTGCTGCTGATGTTCCACCTGCTCGCGCCGGGCAGCATGCGGATCATCGGCGAGCGCGCGATCGACACCGTGGTCGGCTGCATGATTGCGATCGCCGCGAGCCGGCTGTTCCCGTACTGGGAATACCGGCTGATGGGCAAGCAGGTCGCCGACATGCTCACCGCTACCCGCAAGTATTTCGAGGCCGTGTGGCGCGCCGGGCGCGGCATGTCGCCGCCGCCCGTACCGGCCGCCGACGGCGCGGCCGTCGTGCCGGTCGTCGCCGCGGCCATCGAGGCGCCGGCCACGACCCTCGACGACGACTACCGCTACCGCCTCGCGCGCAAGGACGTGCACATCGCGTTCGCGAATCTCGGGCAGGCGTTCCAGCGGATGATGATCGAACCGAAGGCGCACCAGCGCTTCGTGCCGGAACTGAACGACCTGCTCGTGCAGACCCACGTGCTCGGCGCGCAGATCACGGCCGCCGCGCCGCTGATCCGCACGGCTTGCGCGGCCGACGGCAGCATCCTCCACGACGACGCGCTGCATCGCGGCCTCGCCGCCGTGCTCGACAATCTCGAGAAGGCCGAGGCCGGCGAGCCGCCGCCCGCCGATCAGCTCGACGCGTCGAAGCAGATCACGCGCGACCTCGACGCAATGGTCGTGTCCGCGGAGAAATCCGACGCGGTGGGTGCCGAGCTCACGCACGACCTGAAGGTGCTCGCGCACCAGTGCAAGCAGATGCTCGCGTCGTCGCTGCTGATCCGCAAGGATGCGAGCGTGATCCGCCTGCCCGCCTGAGCGCGGCTTTACCCCGCCGGTGGCCGGCCCGCGCAAGCCGCGGATCGGCCACCGGCGCTCCCCGATTCAGCGATCCCCGAAGCATGACCCGAGCGTTCCACGCGGCCTGCGCCTTCCATGCGCGAGCGCCCATCCCCCTATTGCGTCCGTCGCGCCAGTCAGGGAATACCCGATTCCGGTCACCCGGCCCGACTTGTTATCATTCGTTCACATTTAAGTTGTATAGACAACTTAAGCCAATCGGACCGGCCCCGCTCGCCCGGTCCGTCGCATAACGATATCGGAGACACGATGAAAAACTTGCAGCGCCACCTCAGCGCGCGGCACATCCGCTTTCTCGCGCTGGGTTCGGCGATCGGCACCGGCCTGTTCTACGGCTCGGCGTCCGCAATCCAGCTCGCGGGCCCGGCCGTGATCCTGGCGTACATCCTGGGCGGCGCGGCCGTCTACATGGTGATGCGCGCGCTCGGCGAGATGGCCGTGCGCGAACCCGTCGCCGGCTCGTTCGGCCACTACGCGACCGAGAACCTCGGCCCGTTTGCGGGATTCGTCACCGGCTGGACCTACACGCTCGAAATGGTGATCGTCGCGATCGCCGACATCACCGCGTTCGGCATCTACATGGGCTTCTGGTTTCCGGATGTCCCGCAATGGATCTGGGTGCTCGGCGTCGTCGCGATCATCTGCGGGCTGAACCTGTGCCACGTGAAGGTGTTCGGCGAGCTCGAGTTCTGGCTGTCGATCATCAAGGTCGGCGCGATCGTCGCAATGATCGGCGGCGGCGTGGCGATCCTGCTGACCGGCATGCACTTCGGCCATTCGGCCGACGTGCCGACGTTCGCGAACCTGTGGAACCATGGCGGCTTCCTGCCGAACGGCGTCGGCGGGCTGGTCGCGTCGCTGTCGGTCGTGATCTTCGCGTACGGCGGCATCGAGGTGATCGGGATGAGCGCCGGCGAGGCAAAGGATCCGGAACGCGTGATTCCGCGCGCGATCAATGCAGTGCCCGCGCGCATCCTGCTGTTCTACGTGCTGACGATGGTCGTGCTGATGTCGATCAGCCCGTGGACCGGTGTCGGCAACGACGGCAGCCCGTTCGTGCAGATTTTCTCGGCGCTCGGCGTGAAGTCGGCCGCGACGATCCTCAACCTGGTCGTGATCAGCGCGGCGATCTCCGCGATCAACAGCGACATCTTCGGCGCGGGCCGGATGATGTTCGGGATGGCGCGGCAGGGCCAGGCGCCGCGCGTACTGATGACGACGTCGCGGCACGGCGTGCCGTGGGTCACGGTGCTCGTGATGGCGGTCGCGCTGCTCGCCGGCGTGCTGCTCAACTACCTGATGCCGAAGGACGTGTTCCTGATGGTCGCGGCCATCGCGACGTTTGCCACCGTGTGGGTCTGGCTGATGATCCTGCTGTCGCAGGTCGCGATGCGCCGCCGGCTGTCGAGCGCCGAAGTCGCGGCGCTGAAGTTCAAGGTGCCGTTGTGGCCGGTCGCGCCGGCACTGACGATCGCGTTCATGGGCTTCGTGATCGTGATGCTCGGCTGGTTCGAGGACACACGCGTCGCGCTGTATGTCGGCGCGGCCTGGCTCGCGCTGCTCGCGGTCGTGTTCTACGCACGGATCCGCCCGAAGTTCGCCCCTGCGTCACGTTGACGCACGGCTGATCTGCGTACGCGGCGCGCCGGTTCCGGCGCCCGCTTCGTTCCCGGCTCCGCGCAGCATCTGCCGCGCCGGCAGCCGGGGACTCACCCCTTCACATCCGGCAACGTGCGCGGCCCGCCGGGCCGCGCATCGGCACGTCAGTGCGACGCCGCGCTCGCGGACTCGGCCGGATGGGCCTCGTCGTACGCGTGCTTCTGCGAAATCGCGTTGTACAGGATCGTCCCGATCACGAGCAGCACGGCCACGACGATCAGGATGCTCACGTTGCGGACAGGGTTCTTCTTGCGCTGATCGTTCATGGTCGGGGCGACTCCGTCAAATTCATCGAAGCGGGCATTCTACGCGCTTGCGCTCCTGCTGCGACGCCCCGTTTCCGCTCCCCTTCCCCCATCCTCTGCCTGCCCGCCGTCAGCTTTCATTTGATAATCGTTCCCATTTCGATCTAGAATCCAGAGTCTTTCATTTTGTAATGTTCCGGATCGCTCGGGCGGCAGGCGCGCCCCGGAACGCTCCCTTCGTCCACCTGCCCCTCCGGAGTCTTCATGTCGAATCCGCGCACCCGCCTGCTGCCGCTTGCCGGCGCCCTCGCCCTTGCCGCCGCCGCATTCGCGCCGCTGGCCCACGCGGCCGAGGAAGTCAGCCTGTACACCACCCGCGAACCGAAGCTGATCCAGCCGCTCATCGACGCGTTCACGAAGCAGAGCGGCGTCAAGGTCAACACGGTGTTCGTGAAGGACGGCCTGCTCGAGCGCGTGAAGGCGGAAGGCGCGCAGTCGCCGGCCGACGTGCTGATGACGGTCGACGTCGGCAACCTGCTCGATCTCGTCGACGGCGGGCTCACGCAGCCGGTGCGCTCGAAGACGCTCGACGACGCGATTCCCGCGAACCTGCGCGGCGCGAACGGCGACTGGTACGCACTGTCACTGCGCGACCGCGTGCTGTACGTCGAGAAGGACCTGAAGGTCGATGCGTTCCGCTACGAGGATCTCGCCGATCCGAAATGGAAGGGCAAGGTCTGCATCCGCTCGGGCCAGCATCCGTACAACACGGCGCTCGTCGCGGCGATGATCGCGCACGACGGCGAAGCCGCGACCGAGAAGTGGCTGCGCGGCGTGAAGGCGAACCTCGCGCGCAAGGCGACCGGCGGCGACCGCGACGTCGCGCGCGACATCCTCGGCGGCATCTGCGACGTCGGCCTCGCGAATGCCTACTACGTCGGTCACATGAAGAATGCGGAGGCCGGCAGCGATGCGCGCAAGTGGGGCGACGCGATCAAGGTCGTGCGGCCGACGTTCGCGAACGCGAAGAGCGGCGGCACGCACGTCAACATCAGCGGCGCGACGGTCGCGAAGCACGCGCCGCACAAGGCCAACGCGGTAAAACTGCTCGAATACCTCGTGTCGCCGGAAGCGCAGGCGCTGTATGCGCAGGCGAACTACGAGTACCCGGTACGCGCGAACGTGAAGCTCGACCCGGTGATCGCCAGCTTCGGCACGCTGAAGATCGACCCGCTGCCGCTGGCGGACATCGCGAAGCATCGCAAGCAGGCGAGCCAGCTCGTCGACAAGGTCGGTTTTGACAACTGACGCAACAAGCGCCGGCGCGCGCCGCGCGCCATGCCGGCCGCGCCTGCTGCCACGCGCGGGCAGCCTGTGGCTGATCGCGGCGCTGGCGATCGCCGCGGCGGTCGCGGCGCCGCTTGCGGTGCTCGTGGCCGCCGCGTTCGACGCCGATCTCGCGCACTGGCGGCATCTCGCCGAATTCGTGCTGCCACAGGCGCTCGTCAATACGCTGCTGCTGCTCGCGGGCGTCGGCGCGATCGTGTCGGTCGTCGGTACCGGCTGCGCGTGGCTCGTCACCGCCTACGACTTTCCCGGCCGCCGCGTGCTCACCTGGGCACTGCTGCTGCCGCTCGCGGTTCCCACCTACATCGTCGCGTTCGCGTATCTCGACCTGCTGCACCCGATCGGCCCCGTACAGGGCGCGGTCCGCTGGCTGCTCGGCTTCGACAGCCCGCGCCAGTTCCGCCTGCCCGACCTGCGCTCGCTGCCCGGCGCGATCTTCGTGCTCGGCTTCGTGCTGTATCCCTATGTGTACCTGAGCACGCGCGCGATGTTCGTCACGCAGTCCGCGAGCCTGCTCGAAGCCGCGCGCACGCTCGGCGCGGGACGCATCGCCACGTTCTGGCGCGTCGTCGTGCCGCTCGCGCGGCCCGCGATCGCGGTCGGCGTGAGCCTGGCGCTGCTCGAAACGCTGAACGATATCGGCGCATCGGAATTCCTCGGCGTCCAGACACTGACGGTATCCGTCTACACGACATGGATCACGCGCTCCGATCTCGCCGGTGCCGCACAGATCGCGCTCGCGATGCTCGCGATCGTCGTCGGCATGATCGTGCTCGAACGCTACGGGCGCCGCCGCCAGCGCTACGCGCATGGCCGGCGCATGCGGCCGATCGCGCCGCGCCGCCTGACGGGCACGGCCGCATTGGGTGCCGCCGTGCTCGGCTGGCTGCCCGTGCTGCTCGGCTTCGGCGCGCCGGCCGCGTACCTCGCGGTCGAGACGGCCAAGCGGCTGCATCTCGTCGGCGGCGTGTCCGCACAACTGATGACGGGGCTCGCGAACACGCTGACGATCGCCACCGCCGCCACCGTCGCGACACTCGCGTGCGGGCTCGTCGTCGCATGGGCCGCGCGCGCGCAACGCGACAGCGCACGTGCGGGCCCGGCCCGCGTGTGCGCGAGAATCGCGAGCCTCGGCTACGCGGTGCCGGGCACCGTGCTCGCGATCGGCCTGCTGATCCCGTTCGCGGCGGCCGACCGGCTGTTCGGCGCGGCACTCGGCCGCGACGGGCTGCTGCTGATGGGTTCGACGGCCGCGCTCGTGATTGCCTATACCGTGCGTTTTCTCGCAATCCCGGCCGGCAGCATCGAAGCCGGCCTCGCGCGCATCCCGCCGTCGCTCGAACAGGCGGCGCGCTCGCTCGGCGAAACGGCCGGCGGCACGCTGCGCCGCGTGCACCTGCCGCTGCTGCGGCCCGCGCTCACGACGAGCGCGCTGCTGGTGTTCGTCGACGCCATGAAGGAACTGCCGGCGACGCTGCTGCTGCGTCCGCTGAACTTCGACACGCTCGCCACCTGGCTGTACGCGGAAGCCGCGCGCGGCACCTACGAGGAAGGCGCCATCGCCGCATTCGCGATCGTGCTGGCCGGGCTCGTGCCCGTGATCCTGCTCGCCCGCACCCGCCACAAGATCGGAGCCTGACACCGTGAACCTGCTCGAACTCGATGACCTCTGCCTCGCCTACGACACGCCGCACGGCCGCCGCTCGGTGGTCGACGGGCTGAGCCTCGCGCTGCCGCGCGGCGACATCGGCTGCCTGCTCGGCGCGTCGGGCTGCGGCAAGACCACCGTGCTGCGCGCGATTGCCGGCTTCGAACCGGTGCGCATGGGGCGCATCGTGCTGGACGGCACGCCCGTCGCGGCGCCGTCGCTCGACGTGCCGCCCGAGCGGCGCCGCATCGGCATGATGTTCCAGGATTACGCGCTGTTCCCGCACTTGAGCACCGCGGACAACGTCGCGTTCGGCCTGCGGCGCATGCCGAAGGCCGAGCGGCGCATGCGCGTCGCCGAGATGCTCGAACTCGTCGGCCTCGCCGAGTCCGGCGGCGCGTATCCGCATGAGCTGTCAGGCGGCCAGCAGCAGCGCGTCGCACTCGCGCGTGCGCTCGCGCCGTCGCCGGAACTGCTGCTGCTCGACGAGCCGTTCTCGAATCTCGACGTCGATACGCGCGAGCGGCTCGCGTTCGAGCTGCGCGACATCCTGAAACGGTCGGGCCACACCGCGATCCTCGTCACGCACAACCAGGCCGAAGCGTTCGCGATTGCCGACCGGATCGGCGTGATGAAGGATGGCCAGCTCGCGCAATGGGATACGCCGTACGCACTGCATCACCATCCGGCCAGCCCGTTCGTCGCGGATTTCGTGCGCCGCGACGCGCTGGCCGACGAACGCGCGCGCGCACTGGCGCGCGGCCGCTGAACCCGCGGGCGCGATGCGCGCCCGCGCCGTTTCAGTGCCGCGCTACGCCGGCTCGGCAAGATCGCGCACGGGTAGCGCGGTCGAATACTTGATCTGCTCCATCGCGAACGACGAGCTGACGTCGAACAGCGGCACCGCACGAATCAGCTGCTTGTACACGCGGTCGTAATCGTCGATGCCGGCCACCACGACGCGCAGCAGGTAATCGGTCTCGCCGCTCATCCGGTACACCTCGACCACTTCCGGCATGTCGCGCACGGCCTGCGTGAAACGCTGCGCCCATTCCTCGGTGTGCTGGTTCGTACGGATCGCGACGAACACGGTCGTGCCGACCCCGAGCTTGCGCGGATCGCACAGTGCAACCTGCGCGCGAATCGCGCCGGTTTCCTTGAGCCGCTGCACGCGCTTCCAGCACGGCGTCTGCGACAGGTTCACGCGCTGTGCCAATTCCGCGATCGGCAGCGTGGCATCCGCCTGCAACAGCTCCAGCAGCTTGCGATCGATGGCGTCCATTTCTCCAGTCCCTCGTAGATAGAAATTTATTCTATTCATCCTGCACAACGGGGAACAATATGAAAACCGCATCGCCGCGTCGACCGGTATAAATACCGATCCGGCATGCACGCGAGACGAGCGAATCCGCCGGCACGCGGCCCGCTCCAGACGAAACAGGCGATCCCGCCCGTCAAGGTGGAATCGCCTGGCGTTCCTGCGCGTACGGCCGGCCCCGCGCTCACGCGCTGCCGGCCGGCGCGCCGCTCAATACGCGACCGTCGCGATCTCGCGCACGAAGCTGTCTTGCTCGAGCGCGTCGACGAACGCGACCGCGTAGTCTTCCGCCGAGATCTTGCTGTTGCCCTGTGCATCCGCGATCAGCTTGCCGACGCCCGTGCGGAACGTACCCGTGCGCTCACCCGGGGCAATCAGCGCGGCCGGCGCGAAGAACGTCCAGTCGAGATCGCCGGCCGTCTTCAGGTAGTCGAGCGCGTCGCGGTGCGCGAGTGCGACCGCCTTGTACGCCTCCGGGAAACCTTCGCTGTCGACAAGCTGCTTGCCGGGTGCGACTTCGAGCGAACCGGCACCGCCCACCACCACGAGCCGTTTCAGCCCTGCCTGGCGCGTGCCGGCGACCAGTGCCTTCGCAGCCGCGACGACCTTCGCCGCATCGTCCTGCTTCGGACCGTACGCGCTCGCGACGACGTCATGACCCGGCAGCGCGGCCGCGATGCTGGCCGCGTCGAACAGGTCCGCCGCCTTCACGGTGATGCCTTCGCCGGCTGCACCGGGGTTGCGCGACAGCGCGGTCACGCGATGGCCGCGTCGTGCGGCTTCCGCGGCGATGCGCGAGCCGATCGTGCCGGTAGCGCCGAACAGCGCGATATTCAAAGTACGTTGCGTCATATCGATTCTCCAGTAAGAAAAATATGTAACACAGTTAATTACATATAAGACCGAAAAAAACGGGGCAAAGCCCCCATTGCGCCGGTCGCCGCGCCTCTCGCGCCGTCCGGCCTCCTGCCCTGCCGCCGGTCACCCGCCGGCGCGCGCCTCATGTTGCGTGCGCTGCTCCAGCTCCAGCACGTCGGCCGTGACGTCGGCCAACGTGCGCGTGGCAAGCGATGCTTCCATCGCACGCTGCGCATCGCCGATGTAGTCGATCAACGCACCCTGGATGTGCCGCCCGACGAGACACGCGGGATTCGGCGCCTCGCGGTGCAGCGCGAACAGTTGCGCGTCGTCAACCGCGCGATACACGTCGAGCAGCGTGATCGCGCCGGGCTCGCGCGCCAGCAGCGCACCGCCGCCCGCACCCAGTTGCGACGTGGTCAGCCCCGCGGCCGCCAGCATCGACAGCAACCGGCGGATCAGCGCCGGATTCGTGTTCACGCTGCCCGCGATGATGTCGGACGACAGCGGCACGCCCTCCTGCATCGACAGCAAGGCAAGCACGTGGACGGCAAACGCGAACCGGCTGCTGGTATTCATTCCTCACTCACTTGACGACGCCGGCCCGTCCTGCAGCCGGCGACATATGTAACCATCATAATTACATTTAGCGGATCATGCAAGCCCGCATCACTCTCCGCTCGCAGGCTTGGCGCCCGAGGCATTCTGCTGGCTCCACTGCTGGAGCTTCTTGCCGGCTTCCGCGATCTTCGCGCCGGCTTCGGAAGCCGCATGCGCGACGACGGCGGACGCGGCCGCGTCGATCTGCGCCTGCGCGGCGGATGCGAGGCCGCTCGCGGACAGCGGCGGCACCGCTGACGCCGCGGACGCGATGCCGGCCTTCGCGGCGTTGAGCTGCTGGTTGACGGTGCTCGCCACCTGGTCGAGCGCCTTGGCCGCATTGTTCGCGGCATCGGCAGCCGCGCTCGCGGCCGTATCGGGTTGCGTGACCGGCGCACCGGACTTCTCGCAGCCCGCGAGCAACAGCAGCGCGCCGGCGGCCACGGCCGCCAGTACGGACCCGGGCACACGACGCGCCCGCGATGTCTTCATGTTCATCAGCAATCTCCGGCCGCGCATCGCGCGGCCTCGTGGTTGGACCGACATCGATGATACCGCCTGTGGAACAGGGCCAATCACGCCCCGTCATTAAAAATGGCTTTCAATTTCGGACTCGTCTGATTCAATCGCGCACGCGAGGACACTAAAGTGGACACGCTTCAATCCGCTTCGGACGTGCCCCTTTTTCTCATGGATTTCCTCATCGACTGGTTCATCGCCTTGGCTGCGCTGCTCGCCGCCATCCTGTTCCTGTGTCTGCGCCCGCGGTCGGCGTGCCGTCTGGCCGAATCCGGGCGAGCGCGCCGCGTCGCAACCGCGCGTCTGCTCACACAGGCCGTGATCGGGTTCTGGACGGCCGCGCTGATCGTCGTGCAAGGCATCCTCGGCCCCGACGGCGAAGGCCAGTCGCTTGCGGGTTTCGCGGCGCTCGCGTTTGCCGCGCTCGGGCTGACGACCGTCGCCGCCTACTGGTCGGCGTGCGCGCTGCGGCTGCGCCGGCCGCCCCAGCTGTTCACGCGCCACTGACGCGCCGGATCGGCGCGCAACGACGCACCATCGCGCACCACGCCGCACCAATCGGCTCGTCGCACGCACCAGTTCCGCACGTGCCGCACCACACGCGTGCACCCGGCATCGCACTCGGCCCGTGCCGGGCGCGCCCCCTTCCCGTGCACGATTCACCGGAATGCCGCAACGCGCGGCGTTCGAGCACCAACTCCATGCAGCCGCTCACCAAGTTGGCTCGATACTTGCATTCCTTGCCCGTTTTTTGCGCAAGGAAGCCACGGCATGGTTGGTCTGAAATCCGGCGTCGACACACTGTTCCTGTTGATCGGCGCCGTCATGGTGCTCGCGATGCACGCGGGCTTTGCATTTCTCGAACTCGGCACGGTCCGCAAGAAGAACCAGGTCAACGCGCTCGTGAAGATCCTGGTCGACTTCTCGGTGTCGACGCTCGCGTATTTCTTCATCGGCTACACGATCGCGTACGGCGTCGAATTCTTCGACGACATCGGCACGCTGTCGCAGCACAACGGCTACGCGCTCGTGCGCTTCTTCTTCCTGCTGACCTTCGCGGCGGCGATTCCCGCGATCGTGTCCGGCGGCATCGCCGAGCGCGCGAAGTTCAACCCTCAGCTCGTCGCGACGCTGATCATCGTCGGCTTCATCTATCCGTTCTTCGAAGGAATGGCATGGAACGAACGCTTCGGCGTGCAAGCCTGGCTCACGCACGCGTTCGGCGCGCCGTTCCACGATTTCGCGGGCTCGGTCGTCGTGCACGCGTTCGGCGGCTGGGTCGCGCTGCCGGCCGTGCTGCTGCTCGGCGCGCGCCACGGCCGCTACGCGAAGGACGGCCGGATCGCCGCGCACCCGCCGTCTAACATCCCGTTCCTCGCGCTCGGCGCGTGGGTGCTCGCGGTCGGCTGGTTCGGCTTCAACGTGATGAGCGCGCAGACGCTCGACAAGATCAGCGGCCTCGTCGCAGTGAACTCGCTGATGGCGATGGTCGGCGGCACGCTCGCCGCGTGGATGGCCGGCCGCAACGACCCCGGCTTCACGTACAACGGGCCGCTCGCGGGCCTCGTCGCGGTGTGCGCGGGCTCCGACGTGATGCACCCGATCGGCGCGCTCGTCACGGGCGCCGCGGCCGGCGCGCTGTTCGTCGCGATGTTCACCTGCGTACAGAACAAGTGGCGCATCGACGACGTGCTCGGCGTGTGGCCGCTGCACGGCATGTGCGGCGCGCTCGGCGGCCTCGCGGCCGGCGTGTTCGGCCTGCCTGCCCTCGGCGGCCTTGGCGGCGTGTCGTTCATGTCGCAGCTCGTCGGCACGCTCGGCGGCATCGCGATCGCGACCGCGGGCGGCACGCTCGTCTACGGTGCGCTGAAAGCGACCGTCGGGCTGCGCCTCGACCGCGAAGCCGAGTTCGATGGCGCCGACCTGTCGATCCACCGCATCTCGGCGACGCCCGAACGCGATTGAGCGCCTGACGAACGCCTGACGCATCATTACGTTTTCAATTCAAAAAACTTTCATCGAGCGTCCTTACACTTCCGTCCAGTTTTCAATATGCCTTCGTGAAGCTTGCCGTTCGCCTGCTTGCGCTTCACGAAGGCCATTCTTCCAACAACTGAAACTGGACTCCACATGCCCGCGTTGCCCAATGCTGCCCGTCGTCAGGCCCTGAAGATCCTCGCCGGCGCGCCGATGCTGCCCCTTTCCGGCCTCGCGCTGCCGGCCCTGCTGACGGGTTGCGGCGGCGACGACAATCCGGCGTCGACGCCGGCCCCGGTCGCCGCAGCGTACACGTCGGCGACGTTCTCGGCGATGGCCGCGCCCACGCTCGACAACGCGGCCGCGATGGCCACGACGACGGTCGGCTCGACGCTGTCGGTGTCGTTCTCGGACGGCTCGGCGCGCAACTTCAAGCTGGCGTACCGGCCGTTCTTCGTGACGGGCGACATGGTGCCGGACGGCAAGGGCGGCACGACGCTCGCGGGCGGCTACTACGACATCAACAACCAGCCGATCATCGACCGCTCGGTTGCCGGCAAGGAGCGCCAGTTCTATTCCGACTGCCCGGACGGCAGCTCGCTGCTGACGCTGAAGAACGCGAACGTACCCGGCGTGAAGGGCAACACGGTGTTCGCCGTCGTGCAGTTCGAATACACGACGCGCGACCAGGCCAGCGCATCGCAGTACGGCCAGCTGCCGTCGCCGATCGCGGTGCTGACGCTCGACCAGGATCCGGCCAACGGCGCGCTGAAGGTCGTCAAGTACCACAACGTCGACACGTCGAAGGCGCACGGCCTGTGGATCACCTGCGGCGCGAGCCTGTCGCCGTGGGGCACGCACCTGTCGAGCGAGGAGTACGAACCGGACGCGACCAAGGTCGCGACCGACGCGCAGTTCAAGGCGTTCAGCAAGAACACGTTCGGCGACGAGACGAAGGCGAACCCCTACCACTACGGCCACCTGCCCGAGATCACCGTGAATCCGGACGGCACGGGCACCGTGAAGAAGCACTATTGCCTCGGCCGCATCTCGCACGAGCTGATCCAGGTGATGCCGGACCAGCGCACCGTGATGATGGGTGACGACGCAACCAACGGCGGCCTGTTCATGTTCGTCGCGGACAAAGCGGCCGACCTGTCGGCCGGCACGCTGTACGTCGCGAAGTGGACGCAGACGTCGTCCGCCGGCGCGGGTACCGCCACGCTGACGTGGATCAGGATCGGCCATGCGACGAGTGGCGAAATCGAAACGCTCGCGAACACGCTGAAGGCGTCGGACATCATGGACCTGGTGACCACCGACCCGAACGATGCGAGCTATACGAAGATCCACTTCGGCGGCAAGTTCAACTGGATGCGCGTGAAGCCGGGGATGGAAAAGGCGGCCGCGTTCCTCGAGACGCACCGCTATGCGGCGCTGCTCGGCGGCAGCATGGGCTTCACGAAGCTCGAAGGCACGACCGTGAACGCGAAGGACAAGATCGTCTACACGGCGATGTCGCGGATCGAGACGTCGATGGTCAAGGGCAACGCGGTGTCGCGCGACGTCGCGGTCGACAAGAAGATCGCAGCTGGCGCCGTCTATGCACTGAACCTGAAGGGCAGCCAGCGCGACACGACGGGCAGCGCGATCGACAGCGAATGGGTGCCGGTCGACATGGGCGCGCCGGCCGCGCTCGTCGGCGAGGATCTCGCCACGGCCGATGCGCTCGGCAACCTCGCGCACCAGGACAAGATCGCGAACCCGGACAACCTGAAGTTCTCCGAAAAACTGCGCACGCTCTTCATCGGCGAAGACTCGGGCATGCACGTGAACAACTTCCTGTGGGCCTACAACGTCGACACGAAGTCGCTCGTGCGCGTGCTGTCGTGCCCGGCCGGCGCGGAATCGACGGGCCTGCACGCGGTCGACGAGATCAACGGCTGGACGTACATCATGAGCAACTTCCAGCACGCGGGCGACTGGGAATCGCCGCTGCACGACAAGGTCAAGCCGACGCTCGATCCGCTCGTGCGCACGAACTTCAAGGACCGCTTCGGCGCGAGCGTCGGCTACCTGACTGCCGAGCAAACCAGCATCAAGCTCGCGAAGGCCTGACCGGGCCACGCGAGGAGGATCCGCCTCCTGGCCGGGCGCCCCTAACCGGGCGTCCCTAGCCGGGCGCCCCTTTCTTCATCACCGTTCATTCGTCGGCGCTCCACGCCGTTTGATGCGCGATGCCCTGTGCGGGCATCGCGCTTTTTTTTACGCACGCGAATCGCGTAACGCGCACGCGCAAAGAGACGCCGCACGGGTTCGAACGGGGGCTTTCGACGATCGGGGGATAATACGGGTCTGACGCGTCCGGGCGGACGAGCAGAAAGACAGGCAAAAAAAAGCGCCACGGAGACCGTGGCGCTAAAAAAGTTCTAGCCATTCCGAGGGCCGTGCTAGAACCTGAGAGACTGCGCGAAACACCGTTGCCGGTTAAACTCGTGAAACGATGTTTCGAAAACGTGAGACATTCTTTCCGTTTCCGCCCGACAAGTCAAGCGGTATTTGCACCGGTTCATGCACTTTGTGGCAACGCACATTTGAGCGTTTTCCTAATAAACCAAGGGTGAACCCGTAAAATCTCATCCAATGACCGGTTCACCTGCAGAACATGCATCCTTTGACAATAGTCCTACAATACCAACAAAATTGAAATCGAGTTTCGGAAATAGAGAGAATCCCTCGTGTCGACAACTGTAACCTCTCCCGCGTCGCGGGACCGTGAATCCTCGCCCGACGAGATCACCGCCCTCGCCCGCGGCCTCGCCGTGTTGCGTCGCATCGCGGCTGCCGACGCGCCCGTCAGCAACCGCGAGCTGACCGAACTGACCGGCATCCCGAAGCCGACCGTCTCGCGCATCACCGCGACGCTCGTCAGCGCCGGCTTCCTGTTCCAGTTGCCCGACAGCGAGCGCTTCGTGCTCACCGCGTCGGTACTCGAACTGAGCCACGGCTTCCTGCGCAACTTCGACATCCGCGCGCGTTCGCGGCCGTTCATGATCGAGCTGGCCGAACGCACGTCGCTGTCCGTGCACCTCGCGGTGCGCGACCGGCTCGACATGGTCGCGATCGACGTGATCCGGCCGCGCTCGGCCGTGCTCGTCACGCGTCTCGAGATCGGCTCGCGGATGGACATCGCGCGCACCGCGGTGGGGCGTGCGTATCTCGCCGCACTCGAGGACGACGAACGCCGCCTGCTGCTCGAGTCGCTGCGCACCACGGCGGGCGACGACTGGCCGCATGTGTCCGCGCGCCTGAACCCCGCGCTGGACGACGCAATGCGCGACGGCCATGCAATCGCGATCGGCGAATGGCGCGAGGGCCTGAATGCCGTCGCGGCCGGTTTCGTCGGCCCGTCGGGCCAACGCTATTCGGTGAATTGCGGTGGCGCGTCGCACCAGTGCCCGCCCGAATGGCTGCACGAACACGTGGTGCCCGCGCTGCACGAATGCATCGCGAAAATCACCCGCGAGATCGGCGGCGCACCGGCCCGGCGGCACACCGTGTAATCGATTCGTCATCGTTCTGTCGTGTTCTGTAACGACCGTAACCCGATGAAAGATAGACCACTGGACTGTAACGGGGACGGGACGTAGGATCATGCCCATCGTCGCGCCGCCTTCGCGGTGCGCACCGCTCTTTTCCCGCGCAGGCCGGCGGGGCCCCGGACCGAGCCGGGCGCCCCCTCCCGGCACCGCCCGCTCACGCGCAGCCTAGCAGTCCGATTTCCGGCACGCCGCGCCGTCTTCCTGACAGAACACGATGGATAACGAACAAAAGCCCACGCCTCCTTCGAAAGATCCCGCGTCTCCCGCCGCACGGCGCCCGCGCCGCACGCTGATGGCCGGGGCGCTTGCGGTCGTCGTCATCGGCGGCCTGCTGTGGTGGCACCCGTGGAACCGTACGCCGGCGGCCGGCAGTGCCGCGACGGGCGCGGGCGCAAGCGCCGCCAGTGGTGCCGGCGGCCACCGCGGCCGTGGCGGCCCCGCCGCGATGGCGAACGTTCCGCAGCCCGTGCAGGTCGCGACCGCGACGCAGGGCGAAATGCCGATCGTGCTGTCCGCGCTCGGCACCGTCACGCCGCTCGCGAACGTGACGGTCAAGACGCAGCTGTCGGGCTACCTGCAGTCGGTCTCGTTCCAGGAAGGCCAGATCGTCAAGAAAGGCGATGTGCTCGCGCAGATCGACCCGCGCCCGTACCAGGTGTCGCTCGAAAACGCCGAAGGCACGCACGCGCGCGACTCGGCGCTGCTCGCGACGGCCCGCCTCGACCTGAAGCGCTACCAGACGCTGCTGTCGCAGGACTCGATCGCGTCGCAGACCGTCGATACGCAGGCTTCGCTCGTCAAGCAATACGAAGGCGCGGTGAAGACCGACCAGGCCGCGATCGATTCCGCGAAGCTGAACCTCACGTATGCGCGCATCACCGCGCCGGTGTCGGGCCGCGTCGGCCTGCGCCAGGTCGACCCCGGCAACTACGTGACGCCGGGCGATTCCAACGGCCTCGTCGTGATCACGCAGCTGCAGCCGATGAGCGTGATCTTCACGACGTCGGAAGACAACCTGCCGCAGATCCTCAAGCAGGTGAACGCGGGCCAGACGCTGTCGGTCACCGCGTACAACCGCAACAACACGGTGCCGCTCGAGACGGGCTCGCTCGCGACCCTCGACAACCAGATCGACACGAGCACGGGCACGGTCAAGCTGCGCGCGAACTTCGATAACAAGGCAGGCATGCTGTTCCCGAATCAGTTCGTGAACACACGCCTGCTCGTCGACGTGCTGCGCAATGCGACGATCGTGCCGACGTCCGCGGTACTGACCGGCTCGATCGGCCAGTTCGTCTACGTCGTGAAACCCGACAACACGGTGACGGTGCGCAAGGTCACGATCGGCCCGGTCGACGGCGAACGCACGAGCATCGCCAGCGGCGTGTCGCTCGGCGAGCGCGTGGTGACCGACGGCTCCGACCGCCTGCGCGAAGGCGCGAAGATCTCGATCCCGGCCGACAAGCCGAAAGGCGCGTCGGGCGCGCGCGGCGCCGGTGCGGCGTCGGGTGCATCGGGCGCCGACGGCCATCGCGGCGGGCACAAGCACGGCGCGTCGCAGGCAGCGGCCCCCGCGGCCCAGTAACGCGCGGGCCGCTCGATGAATCCATCCCGCCTCTTCATTCTCCGGCCGGTCGGCACCGCCCTCCTGATGGCGGCGATCATGCTGGCCGGTCTCGTCGCGCTACGCTTCCTGCCGCTCGCCGCACTGCCGGAAGTCGACTACCCGACGATCCAGGTCCAGACCTTCTACCCGGGCGCGAGCCCGGAGGTGATGACCTCGTCGGTCACCGCGCCGCTCGAACGGCAGTTCGGGCAGATGCCGTCGCTGAACCAGATGTCGTCGCAGAGTTCGGCCGGCTCGTCCGTGATCACGCTGCAGTTCTCGCTCGACCTGCCGCTCGACATCGCCGAACAGGAAGTGCAGGCCGCGATCAACGCCGCGGGCAACCTGCTGCCGTCCGACCTCCCTGCCCCGCCGATCTATGCGAAGGTCAACCCGGCCGACGCGCCGGTGATCACGCTCGCCGTCACGTCGAAGACGCTGCCGCTCACGCAGGTGCAGGACCTCGCCGACACGCGCCTCGCGATGAAGATCTCGCAGGTCGCGGGCGTCGGCCTCGTCAGCCTGTCGGGCGGCAACCGCCCGGCCGTGCGGATCCAGGCGAACCCGACCGCGCTCGCGCAGTACGGAATGAACCTCGACGACCTGCGCACGACGATCTCGAACCTGAACGTGAACACGCCGAAGGGCAACTTCGACGGCCCGACGCGCGCCTACACGATCAACGCGAACGACCAGCTCACGAGCGCCGACCAGTACAACAGCGCCGTCGTCGCCTACAAGAACGGCCGCCCGGTGATGCTCACCGACGTCGCGACGGTCGTCGCCGGCTCGGAGAACACCAAGCTCGGCGCCTGGGTGAATTCGGAGCCCGCGATCATCCTGAACGTGCAGCGCCAGCCGGGCGCGAACGTGATCCAGACGGTGGACGCGATCAAGGCGCAGCTGCCGAAGCTGCAGGAAACGCTGCCGGCCGCGCTCGACGTGCAGATCGTCACCGACCGCACGACGATGATCCGCGCCGCCGTGCGCGACGTGCAGTTCGAACTGCTGGTCGCGGTCGGGCTCGTCGTGCTGGTGATGTACCTGTTCCTCGCGAACGTCTACGCGACGATCATCCCGAGCCTGTCGGTGCCGCTGTCGCTGATCGGCACGCTCGCGGTGATGTACATGGCCGGCTTCTCGTTGAACAACCTGTCGCTGATGGCGCTCACCATCGCGACCGGCTTCGTCGTCGACGACGCGATCGTGATGATCGAGAACATCGCGCGCTACGTCGAGGAAGGCGAATCGGGGCTCGAGGCCGCGCTGAAGGGCTCGAAACAGATCGGCTTCACGATCATCTCGCTGACGGTGTCGCTGATCGCGGTGCTGATCCCGCTGCTGTTCATGGGCGACGTGGTCGGGCGCCTCTTCCACGAATTCGCGATCACGCTCGCGGTGACGATCGTGATCTCGGCGATCGTGTCGCTCACGCTCGTGCCGATGATGTGCGCGAAGCTGCTGCGCCATTCGCCGCCGCCCGAGAGCCATCGCTTCGAGGCGCGCGTGCACCGGGCGATCGACTGGGTGATCGCGCGCTACGCGGTCGCGCTCGAATGGGTGCTGAACCGCCAGGGCTCGACGCTCGTGGTTGCCGTGCTGACGCTCGTGCTGACCGGGCTGCTGTACGTCTACGTGCCGAAGGGCTTCTTCCCCGCGCAGGATACCGGCGTGATCCAGGCGATCACGCAGGCGCCGCAGTCGATCTCGTACGGCGCGATGGCCGAGCGCCAGCAGGCGCTCGCGGCCGAAATCCTGAAGGATCCGAACGTCGAGAGCCTCACGTCGTTCATCGGCGTCGACGGCAGCAACATCACGCTGAACAGCGGCCGGATGCTGATCAACCTGAAGGCGCGCGACGACCGTTCCGAAACGGCCGCACAGATCATCCGCGACCTGCAGCATCGTGTGTCGAACATCACCGGCATCTCGCTCTTCATGCAGTCGGTGCAGGATCTGACGATCGACTCGACCGTCAGCCCGACGCAGTACCAGTTCATGCTGACGAGCCCGAACTCGGAAGAATTCGCGACCTGGGTGCCGAAGCTCATCGCACGGCTGCAGCAGGAGCCGTCGCTCGCCGACGTCGCGACCGACCTGCAGAGCAACGGCCAGTCCGTCTACATCGAGATTGACCGTGCGAGCGCCGCGCGCTTCGGCATCACGCCGGCGACCGTCGACAACGCGCTGTACGACGCGTTCGGCCAGCGCATCGTGTCGACGATCTTCACGCAGTCGAACCAGTATCGCGTGATTCTCGAGTCCGAGCCGAAGGAGCAGCACTACGCGCAATCGCTGAACGACATCTACCTGCCGTCGGCCGGTGGCGGCCAGGTGCCGCTGTCGTCGATCGCGTCGTTCCACGAGCGGCCGTCGCCGCTGCTGGTCGCGCACCTGTCGCAGTTCCCGTCGACCACCATCTCGTTCAACCTCGCGGCAGGCGCATCGCTCGGCGAGGCGGTCAAGGCGATCGACGCCGCCGAGAAGGACATCGGGCTGCCCGCGTCGTTCCAGACGCGCTTCCAGGGCGCGGCGCTCGCGTTCCAGGCATCGCTGTCGAACCAGCTGTTCCTGATCCTCGCGGCGGTCATCACGATGTACATCGTGCTCGGCGTGCTGTACGAGAGCTACATCCATCCGATCACGATCCTGTCGACGCTGCCGTCGGCCGGCGTCGGCGCGTTGCTCGCGCTGATGATCACCGGGCACGACCTCGACATCATCGGGATCATCGGCATCGTGCTGCTGATCGGTATCGTGAAGAAGAACGCGATCATGATGATCGACTTCGCGCTCGAGGCCGAGCGCGTCGAAGGCAAGCCGCCGCGCGAGGCGATCTACCAGGCGTGCCTGCTGCGCTTCCGGCCGATCCTGATGACGACGCTCGCCGCGCTGCTCGGCGCTGTGCCGCTGATCATCGGCTCCGGCGCGGGCTCCGAGCTGCGCCAGCCGCTCGGGGTCGCGATCGCCGGCGGCCTGATCGTGTCGCAGGTGCTGACGCTGTTCACGACACCCGTGATCTACCTCGGCTTCGACTCGCTCGCGCGCCGTGTGCGCGGCTGGTTCGAACGCCACGGCCCCCATGCCGGCAAGCGCACGGATGCGTAAATGAAACGACCCCCACGCTCACTTCGTTCGCGTGGGGGGGCGCAGCCCCCCCATCTCCCGAAAACGCATCCGTCGGAACACGCGGCGGCCCAGCGAGTGCCGACATGAACCTGTCGCGCCCCTTCATCACCCGCCCCGTCGCGACGACGCTGCTCGCGATCGGCGTCGCGCTCGCGGGCCTGTTCGCGTTCGTCAAGCTGCCGGTGTCGCCGCTGCCGCAGGTCGACTTCCCCACCATCTCGGTGCAGGCGTCGCTGCCCGGCGCGAGCCCCGAGACCGTCGCGACCAGCGTGACGAGCCCGCTGGAGCGGCACCTCGGCTCGATCGCCGACGTCTCCGAAATGACGTCGACGAGCACGGTCGGCAATGCCCGGATCATCCTGCAGTTCGGCCTGAATCGCGACATCGACGGCGCCGCGCGCGACGTGCAGGCCGCGATCAACGCGGCGCGTGCCGACCTGCCCGCCGCGCTGAAGAGCAACCCGACCTACCGCAAGGTCAACCCGGCCGACTCGCCGATCATGATCGTGTCGCTGACGTCGGAGACCTCGTCGCCCGCGAAGCTGTACGACGCCGCGTCGACCGTGCTGCAGCAGTCGCTGTCGCAGATCGACGGGATCGGCCAGGTGTCGGTGAGCGGCTCCGCGAACCCGGCCGTGCGCGTCGAGCTCGAGCCACAGGCGCTGTTCCACTACGGGATCGGCCTCGAGGACGTGCGCGCGGCGCTTGCCTCCGCGAACGCCAACGCGCCGAAGGGCGCGATCGAATTCGGCCCGCAGCGCTACCAGCTGTATACGAACGACCAGGCGTCCGAGGCGTCGCAGTACCGCGACCTCGTCGTCGCGTATCGCAACGGCGCGGCCGTGCGGCTGTCCGACCTGTCCGACGTCGTCGATTCGGTCGAGGATCTCCGCAACCTCGGCCTGTCGAACGGCAAGCGCGCGGTGCTCGTGATCCTCTACCGCTCGCCCGGCGCGAACATCATCGATACGATCGACCGCGTACGCGCGGCGCTGCCGCAGCTCACCGCGTCGCTGCCGGCCGACATCACGGTCACGCCCGTGCTCGACCGCTCGACCACCATTCGCGCATCGCTGAAGGACACCGAGCACACGCTGCTGATCGCGGTCAGCCTCGTCGTGATGGTCGTGTTCCTGTTCCTGCGCAACTGGCGCGCGACGCTGATCCCGAGCGTCGCGGTGCCGATCTCGATCATCGGCACGTTCGGCGCGATGTACCTGCTCGGCTTCTCGATCGACAACCTGTCGCTGATGGCGTTGATCGTCGCGACCGGCTTCGTCGTCGACGATGCGATCGTCGTGCTCGAGAACATCTCGCGGCACATCGAGAACGGCAAGTCGCGCATGCAGGCCGCGTTCGACGGCGCGCGCGAGGTCGGCTTCACGGTGCTGTCGATGAGCATTTCGCTCGTCGCGGTGTTCCTGCCGATCCTGCTGATGGGCGGCATCGTCGGGCGCCTGTTCCGCGAGTTCGCGCTGACGCTGTCGCTCGCGATCGCCGTATCGCTCGCGGTGTCGCTCACGGTGACACCGATGATGTGCGCGCGCCTGCTCCCCGAGTCGCACGAGCCGCAGAGCGAAGGCCGCTTCGCGCGATTCCTGGAACGCTGTTTCAGCCGCATGCAGCGCGGTTACGAGCGCTCGCTGTCGTGGGCGCTGCGCCGGCCGCTGCTGATCCTGCTGACGCTGTTCGCAACGATCGGGCTGAACGTCTACCTGTACATCGTCGTGCCGAAAGGCTTCTTCCCGCAGCAGGACACCGGGCTGATGATCGGCGGCATCCAGGCCGACCAGTCGACGTCGTTCCAGGCGATGAAGCTGAAGTTCTCCGAGATGATGCGGATCGTGCAGAGCAACCCGAACGTGAAGAGCGTCGCGGGCTTCACCGGCGGCACGCAGACCAACTCGGGCTTCATGTTCGTCACGCTGAAGGATCGCACCGAGCGCAAGCTGTCGGCCGACCAGGTGATCCAGCAACTGCGCCCGCCGCTGTCGGACGTCGCGGGTGCGCGTACGTTCCTGCAGGCCGCGCAGGACATCCGCGTCGGTGGCCGGCAGAGCAACGCACAGTACCAGTTCACGCTGCTCGGCGATTCGAGCACCGACCTGTACAAGTGGGGGCCGGTCCTGACCGAGGCGCTGCAGAAGCGCCCCGAGCTGACCGACGTGAACTCGGACCAGCAGCAAGGCGGCCTCGAGGCGATGGTGACGATCGACCGCGCGACGGCCGCGCGGTTCGGCATCAAGCCCGCGCAGATCGACAATACGCTGTACGACGCATTCGGCCAGCGCCAGGTCTCGACGATCTACAACCCGCTGAACCAGTACCACGTGGTGATGGAAGTCGCGCCGAAATACTGGCAGAGCCCCGAGATGCTGAACCAGGTGTGGGTCAGCACGTCGGGCGGCAGCGCGAACGGCTCGCAGACCACCAACGCGGCTGCCGGCACCTACGTCGCGACCGCGGCCGGCACGTCGAGCGCCGGCACGGCTGCGCAGAGCGCCGCGGCGATCGCGTCGGACTCCGCGCGCAACCAGGCGCTCAACTCGATCGCCGCGAGCGGCAAGTCGAGCGCGTCGTCGGGTGCGTCGGTGTCGACGTCGAAGTCGACGATGATCCCGCTGTCGGCAATCGCGACGTTCGGGCCGAGCACGACGCCGCTGTCGGTCAACCACCAGGGGCTGTTCGTCGCGACGACCATCTCGTTCAACCTGCCGCCCGGCGTGTCGCTGTCGCAGGCGACGCAGGTGATCTATCAGACGATGGCGCAGGTCGGCGTCCCGCCGACCATCGTCGGCAGCTTCCAGGGCACCGCGCAGGCGTTCCAGCAGTCGATGAACGACCAGCCGATCCTGATCCTCGCGGCGCTGCTGGCCGTCTATATCGTGCTCGGGATCCTGTACGAGAGCTACATCCACCCGATCACGATCCTGTCGACGCTGCCGTCGGCCGGTGTCGGTGCGCTGCTCGCGCTGCTGCTGTTCAAGACCGAGTTCAGCATCATCGCGCTGATCGGCGTGATCCTGCTGATCGGCATCGTGAAGAAGAACGCGATCATGATGGTCGACTTCGCGATCGACCAGACGCGCAACTACGGCAAATCGTCGTTCGACGCGATCCACGAGGCGTGCCTGCTGCGCTTCCGCCCGATCATGATGACGACGATGGCAGCGCTCCTCGGCGCACTGCCGCTCGCGTTCGGCAACGGCGACGGTGCCGAGCTGCGTGCGCCGCTCGGGATCGCGATCGCCGGCGGCCTGATCGTGTCGCAGGTGCTGACGCTCTATACGACGCCGGTCGTCTACCTGTACATGGACCGTTTCCGCGTCTGGGGCGAGAAGCGGCGCAACCGCCGCGGGAATTCCGGCGGGCCGGCCGTCGCCGGGGAGTAAGGAAAGCGGCCGCCCGCCGGGCGGCCGCTTGCCGCGCTTGCGCACCGGCAGCGATCGGCTATCGTGAGTCCATGCCCACCGCGGGGCCCTTCACGGGGACACACCATGAACGTCCAGCTCAACCATACGATCGTCTGGTGCCGCGACAAGCGCGCGTCGAGCCGCTTCCTCACCGAGCTTCTGGAACTGCCGCCGCCGACGCCGTTCGGCGCGATGCTGGTCGTCCCGCTCGACAACGGTGTGTCGCTCGATTTCTACGAGCAGGCGGGGGACATCCGGTCGCAGCATTACGCGTTCCTGCTCGACGAAGCCGGCTTCGATCGCGTGCTGGCCCGCATCCGCGAGCGCGGACTGCCGCACTGGGCCGATCCGGCGAAGCGGCAACCCGATGACATCTACCGCCACAACGGCGGCCGCGGCGTGTATTTCGACGATCCGGACGGCCACTTCCTCGAAGTGATGACGCGGCCGTATGTACTGAACGATTAGCTCGGCTGGCGGGCCGGCATTGCGCCGGCCGCTATTGCGCGGTGCGGAGGCCGGCCTGGGTGCAGGCCTGTTTCGGACGACACCCGGCCGGCGGCCCTTACTCGGCCCTTACTCGGCAGTTACTCGGCAGTTACTCGGCAGTTACTCGGCAGTTACTCGCGGGTTACTCGCGGGTTACTCGCGGGTTACTCGCGGGTTACTCGCGGGTTACTCGGCCGCTGCCGCCGTCTTGCGCGGACGCCGCGCGCGCGGTGCCGCCTTGCGGGCCGGTTTCTTCGGCTTGGCTTCGGCGGACGCCTCGACAGCCGCCCCGGCCGGCGCGGCAGCCGCCTCGCCGCCGACATCGCCGGCCGTCGGCTCGGCGTGCGTCACCGCGGCGGGCCACATGTCGCCCTGCTCCGGGTCGCGATGCGTATCGTCCGCATGCTTGCCGTGCGCGTGCTTGTCGCCACCGTGCTTCGCCGCGCCATGCCCGGCGTCGTCCGGCTTCCCGGCCGACTGACGGCCAGCGCTCTTCGCGGCGGCGCCCTTCTTCGCGCCGGTTTTCTTCGCCGCGCTCTTGCGCGCACGCTTGCGGCCATCCTTCGCGTCGCCGTGCAGCTCGGCCACTTCCACCGCTTCGGTCGTTTCAGCCGGCACGAGTACCGCCGCTTCGGCGGCTTCGGCCATCGCCGCCTCTTCCGCGTCGACCTGCACGGTTTCGTGCACGACCGCTTCCGCCCGCTGCTCGCGACGGCGCGGCTGGCGGCCGGCCCGCGCCGGCTCCGCCGGGCGCGACCCGTGATGCGCGCCATGGTGTGCGCCACCGCCGTCGCCGGCCTGCGCAGCCTGCTCCGCGGCCGCCGACTGGCGTGCCCGCGACACGAACGCGCCCGACTTGTCGTCACGCCCCACTTCGAGCAGGCCACGCGCCTGCGCCTCGTCGAGCAGGTTGCCGAACGCGCGGAATCCGTAATACGACTCGTTGAAATCCGGCTTGCGACGCTTGATCGCGCTCTTCAACACCGACGCCCAGATCTTGCCGACGTCGTCCCGCTCCGACGCGAGCGCGTCGAACGTCTCCACGGCCAGCGCGATCGCCTCGGCCTTGCGCGCGTCCAGGTCGTGCTTGCGCGACGCCGCCGGCTCGTCCGGCCGCTTCGCACCGCCGTTGCCCGCGCGCTGCTGCTGTTCGCGCTTCGCGAGCGTGCGCTGCTGCTCGCGCACCAGATCGTCGTAGAAGATGAATTCGTCGCAGTTCGCGACCAGCAGGTCCGACGTCGATTTCTTCACGCCGACGCCGATCACCTTCTTCGCGTTCTCGCGCAGCTTCGACACCAGCGGCGAAAAATCCGAGTCGCCGCTGATGATCACGAACGTGTCGACGTGCGACTTCGTGTAGCAGAGGTCGAGCGCGTCCACGACGAGCCGGATGTCGGCCGAGTTCTTGCCCGACTGGCGCACGTGCGGAATCTCGATCAGCTCGAAGCTCGCCTCGTGCATCGACGCCTTGAAGCCCTTGTAGCGATCCCAGTCGCAATAGGCCTTCTTCACGACGATGCTGCCCTTGAGCAGCAGGCGCTCCAGCACGGGCTTGATGTCGAACTTCTCGTACTTCGCGTCGCGCACGCCGAGCGCAACGTTCTCGAAGTCGCAGAACACGGCCATGCTGACGTTGTCCAGGGGTAATGCCATGTGTACTCCAACCGGTGGGCCGATGCGTTGTATGACGTAGCGGCGAAAAATGCATCGCGCACATGATAGCCGTTCGGCGCGTCATTCCCGCATCCGTGTGAATGAACGACGACCGGAATGTCCATCGGCCCGCGCCTGATGCCGGTGCGCCCGATGCCGGTGCGCCCGATGCCGGTATGCCCGCTGCCGGTATGCCCCTTAATACACACCCGCCGCTGGGGCAAATCGACATTACACTTGAGTTATCGGTCGTCCGTCCCTATCTGGAAGGATGACGCATCGAGCAAGGAGCGGTTTCATGACGACGAAGGTACTGCTGATTGGCGCGACCGGCCGAACGGGCCAGGCCTGCGCGGATCTGCTGCTCAAGCAGCCGGAGTTCGAGGTCACGGCGCTGGTGCGCCGGCACGGCTATGCGCTGGCAGGCGCACGGGTGGTCGAGGCCGATCTGACGAACGATTTCTCGCACGCATTCCAGGGCATCACGCACGTGATCTACGCGGCCGGCTCGGCCGAATCGGAAGGTGCGGCCGAAGAGGAGCAGGTCGACCGCGACGCGGTCGCCCGCGCGGCCGAATACGCGCTGGCCTACAACGCGCAGAAACTCGTGGTGATCAGCTCGCTGTCCGCGTACCGGCCCGAACTCGGCCCGGACGCGCTGCATCACTATTCGCAGATGAAGCGCGAAGGCGACGATCGCGTGATCGCGTCGGGCGTCGACTACGCGATCCTGCGCCCCGGCCCGCTCACGGACGATCCGGGCGTCGGCAAGATCGCGCTGACCGACGCGTGGTTCGACGCCGCCCCGCCCGTGTCGCGCCAGGACGTGGCCTGGGCCGCGATCGAGGCGATCAAGCTCGGTATCTCGCGCAAGGTCGTCGGCTTCGTCGGCGGCAGCGTGCCGATCGAACAGGCATTGCGCGCATAGCGGCCTTACGCGCGCCGCCGCGCGGCGGCGCGTTGCTCCGTACCGGCGGCCCGCACGACGGGCCGCTTTGACGCACGCAGTGCCCCGGTGCCCGGTTACTGCTTCGGATGCGCGTCGGCCCATGCCTTCACGGCGGTGAGCGTGTTCTCGACGTGCTTGTCGGGCGACATGCTCGTGTATTCGTAGAGAATCTTCCCTTCCGGTGAAATCACGTAGGACACGCGGTTCGCGCGGTCGATCGCCGGCAGTTTCGCGTCGTATTCCCGGATGATCTTCGCGTCCGGATCGGCCGCGACCGGGAACTTGCTGCGACACTCGCTCACCGAGAACTTCGTCAGCGTGTCGATATTGTCTGCCGATACGCCGATCACCGTCGCGCCGTAAGCCTTGTAACGGTCGACCGCATCCGCGAACGCGTGCGCCTCGATCGTGCAGCCCTTCGTGAACGCGGCCGGGTAGAAATACAGCACCACCGGCCCCTGCTTCAGCGCGTTAGCGAGCGAGTACGTGTAAGTCTTGCCGCCCAGCGACGCCTGCGTCGTGAAATCGGGCGCCTCGGCGCCCGGCTTCAGCTCCGCCTGCGCCATCAGTGCATGGCCGGCCACCAGCGCCGCCACAGCGGCGCCCAGCAACAGTTTTCGCTTCATCTGCGTCCTCATTTCTTATAAAGTCAGCGTCGATGTAGACCACGCCGGCGTTCGACTGTCGAACACCGGCATGGCCGATTCGGTCCCGCGGCAGCGCCATCCGCGCCCGGCCCGTTAAAGATTCCGCACAGTCTGCCGTTATTCCTTCCGGACAACCGGTTCCAGCCCTTCACGTCAGCGAGAAACATGGAAGCCAACAGGAAACAGACGTCACGCAAGGGCTCCTGGCGCAGTGCCTTGCATACGCTGCGCCGCTTCGCCTGGTCGGGCGGCGCGCTGATGCCTGCGCGCGCGGGCGCGCCGCGCCGCGACGACTCCGTGCGCAACTGGCTGGAACAGACGGTCGGCACGGTGGACTTCCTCGCCCATGTCGACCGGGAGCTGCGCTTTCTGTACGTGTCCGACGCGAGCCTGCGTTTCATCGGCTACCACCGCGACTACCTGCACACGCTGACGTTGCGTGACCTGATCGCTGAACAGGATACCGCGGCGCTCGAAGGCCTGCTTGCGCGCGCCGCGCGTTCCGGCCAGGTCGAGAAGGCGACGATGTGCATCGTCAAATCGCTGACCTACCCGCTGGACGTCGAGATCCGCGCATTCAAGAGCCGCCACCACGGTGTCGACGGATTCGCGATCGCGGCGTTCGACGTGTCGTCATGGCGCGCGCTCGAGGCGAAGCTGACGTACGAAATGCACCACGACCCGATGACGGGGCTCGACAACCTGTCTGCGCTCGTGCCCGCGCTGATGCGCGCGCAGCAGGCCGCCGACGAGGACGGCACCTGCGCGGCGCTGCTGCTCCTCGACCTCGACGACTACCAGCGGATCAACCGCGCGCTCGGCTACGACGCGGGCGACACGCTGCTGCGCGAGACCGCGCAGCGGCTGAAGGCGCTCGTCACGCCGAACGAACAGCTCGCACGCGTCGCGAGCGACAAGTTCGCGGTCGTGCTCGGCGCGCCGGACCGCACGCAGGCAAGCAACGCGGCCGATGCACTCGCACGCCGGCTGCAGGCCGCGGTGCGCGAGCCTTACGTGTACCACGGGCAGACCGTGCACCTGTCCGCGAGCATCGGCATCGCGCTCTACCCGGACGAACGTGCCGCGCCGCATCGCGCGCAGCACCACAGCCCGCTGCTGCGCCGCGCCGACCACGCGCTCGCGCAAGCGAAGGCATCGGGCGGCAACGCGCTCGCGTTCCATGCGCCCGTCGACGATCCGGCGGACGCCGAACGGCTGAAGCTCGAAGCCGACCTGTACGACGGTGTGCGCAACGGCGAGTTTTCGCTCCATTTCCAGCCGATCACGCGCAGCCAGTCTGGCGCGGTGGTCGGCGTCGAGGCGCTGATCCGCTGGCGCCATCCGGTGCACGGCCTCGTGCCGCCGGCGACCTTCATTCCGCTCGCCGAATCGATCGGCCTGATCAACTATCTCGGCAACTGGGTGCTCAAGGCCGCGTGCATGCAGCTCGTCGCGTGGGATCGCCAGGGGCTCGCGCTGCAGTACGTGGCGGTCAACGTGTCGCCGCAGCAGTTCCGCGACCCGCGCTTCACGCAGAGCGTGCGCGAGGCGATCGCGCTGACGGGCATCGACCCGCGCCGCATCGTGCTCGAGATCACCGAAAGCCTGCTGATGCACGATCCCGCGCAGGCGAAGGGGTTGCTCGAGGAGCTGACCGATCTCGGCATCCGCTTCGCAATCGACGATTTCGGTACCGGCTATTCGAGCCTCGCATATCTGCAGCGCTTCCCGCTCGCGAAGCTGAAGATCGACCGCAGTTTCGTCGAGAATCTGCTGACCTCGCGCAACGACCGCGCGATCGTGTCGGCCGTGGTCGGCCTCGCGCAGACGCTCGATCTCGAGCTCGTCGCGGAAGGCGTCGAGACCGAGGCGCAGCGCGAATTGCTGACGGAGATGGGCTGCAACCATATCCAGGGCTGGCTCGTCTGCCAGGCGCTGCCGTCCGAGGAGCTTGCGCGGCGCTTCGAGGCACAGCAGCTGCACCTGCACGCCGCCGCCTGACGCGCGCGGCGAACCGGACAGATCCGTATGTCAATCACCGAACACCTGCCCCGCACCGCATTGCTCGACAAGCTGTGGGCCCGGATGAACGAACGGGGCGATTTCCCGCTGCTGTCGGAGTCGCTGCGCGCGACGATGGCCGCGATGAAGAACGACGACCTCGACTTCACCGCGCTCGTGCGCGTCGTGCTGTCGGACTTCGCCCTCACGCAGAAAGTGCTGCGGCTCGCGAACTCCGCGATGTACATGGCGTTCGGCGGCAACATCACGACCGTGACCCGAGCACTGATGGTGCTCGGCATGGATGCCGTCGGCCATCTGGTCGTCGGGCTCAAGCTCGTCGACCATTTCCACCACAGTACGCCGCGGCGCATCGATGCGAAGCTCGAACTGAACCGCGCGCTGCTGTCCGGCTGCGTCGCGCGCAAGCTCACCGAGCGCGCCGAGCTGCGCGCGGGCGAAGAAGCCGTCGTCTGCACGCTGATGCGCCAGGTCGGCAAGCTGCTCGTGGTCTGCTATCTCGACAGCGAATGGGACCGGATCCGCCGCCGCGCGGCCGAGCTGAACGGCGACGAAGCGGCCGCCTGCATCGACGTGCTCGGCGTCGGCTTCGACGAGATCGGGCTCGAGGCGGCCGCGCGCTGGCGGTTGCCCGACGTGATCCGCGCGGGGATGGCCGACCACGACCACGTGGTCTGCACCGACGCGTTCGGCAACGAAGAGGACGACCGCGATGCGGGCCATGCGACCGATGACGGCCCGGCCGACCGCGTCCGCTGGCTGCGCGAGATCAGCCGCTGCTCGACCGACGTCGCGGGCGCGCTCGTGATGCCCGCGAGCCCGCAGCGCGATGCGCGCATCGCGGCGCTCGCGCAGCACTACGGCGCGGAACTCGACATGGAACCCGACGCACTCGTCGAGATCGCCGAGCGGCTCGCGCGCGAGGAAGCGAGCGACACCATGATGCGCGAGATCGTCGAGCTGCGCGCAAACGCCGATGCGATCGCACGCGCACAGGCCGAGCCCGAGGCGTGCCTCGAAGCCGGCCTCGCGGACCTGCGTGCGCTGCCGTCCGAGCACGTGCTGACGCCGGTGCTCGCGCTCGCGTCGGAAAGCCTGCTGGCCGGCCTCGCGTTCACGCGCACCGTGATGTTCGTACGTCACGACGACGGCATGTTCGCCGCGCGCCTCGGCTTCGGCACCGGCGTCGATACGGCCCTCGAGCGGCTGCGCTTCGACGAGCGCTTCGAGCCGGACGTGTTTCATCTCGCGATCTCGAACTCGGTCGGCATCTTCATCGAGCAGGCGCAGGAGCCGAAGATGCTCAAGCGCCTGCCAGCCTGGTATCTCGACGCGTTCGACGACACGCGCGCGTTCGTGCTGCTGCCCGTACGCGTCGGCACAACGACCGTCGCACTGCTGTACGGCGACTGGGCCGGCGCGCAGCCCGCGCGCAAGATCACGCAGCAGGAAATGAGCGTGCTCAACGAGCTCGCCCACGAACTGGGCCGGTTCTTTCCGGCCTGACGCGGCCGCCGGCCGCCGCCCCCTGCCGTTTTCCACCTCCAAAAACAAACCGGCCGCATAAGCGGCCGGTTTGTTTGCATCGTGCGATCGAACGCAGTGCTTACTTGAGCGTCACGGGCACGCTGAAGTACTTCTTCGCGAGGTTGTCGATCGTGCCGTCGGCCTTCAGGTCCTTCAGCGCCTGATCGAGCGCGGTCTTCAGCGCCGCGTCGTTCTTGCGCAGGCCGAAACCGACGCCCGAGCCGAGGATCTCGGCATCGCTCACGGTACCGCCCGCGAACGCGAAGCCCTGGCCTTGCGGCTTCGTCAGGAAGCCCTTCGAACCGGCTTCCGCGTCCTGGAACGTCGCGTCGAGACGGCCCGACTTCAGGTCGGCGTAGGCCAGGTCCTGCGTCTGGTACGGCACGACTTCGACGCCTGCCGGCGCCCACTTCTTCTTCGCGTACGCTTCCTGGATCGTGCCCTGCAGCACGCCGACGCGCTTGCCCTTCAGCGATTGCGGGGTCGGCAGCAGGCCGCTGCCCTGCTTCGCGATCAGCTGGTTCGGAATCGTGTAGATCGGATCGGTGAACGCGATCGCATGCTTGCGCTGGTCGGTGATCGTCATGTCCGAGTTGATCGCGTCGAACTTGCGCGCCTGCAGCGCCGGGATCAGGCCGTCGAAGTCGTTCTCGACCCACACGCACTTCGTCTTCAGCTTCGCGCACACCGCGTTGCCGATGTCGATATCGAAGCCGGTCAGCTTGCCGTCGGGCGTCTTGTATTCGAACGGCGCGTACGAGGCTTCGACGCCGAAACGGATCTCTTTCAGATCCGCGGCAAACGCGCTGCCTGCCGCCACGGCCGATGCCACCACCACCGCATGCGCGGCCACTTTACGCCAATCCAACTTCATCAGGTGTTCTCCTCGATACTCGAATGTTCCGGAACTACAGGCGCATGCATCATTGCAGGGTCGAATGACCACGGCAATGTTGCCGCCGCGCCGTGATGCGGCGCAACAGCCGCAAGGCCGCGATTGTACCAATCCGCGCGGCCCGATATGGCAAAGCAGCCGTCAGTGCGCGATGCTGCGGTGCGCACACGGCGCCGTCCGGGCCGGCCGCCGAACTTGCAAGACGATGTCGCAAATACGCAAGCGCGACGCGCTGGCCGTCTGCGTGGCGTGGGGGCGTCATCTCGAAAAAAGAATGGTGGCCAGGCGATGCGCGGGCCGTGGGTCGCCGCGGCCGCGCGCAATCGGCACCGTCAGACGAGCGCGGCGAGCGTGTCGCGCGTCGTGTCGACGACGAGCAGGCCCGCGCGCAAACCCGGCTTCACCGACGGATTCGGGAACACGATGCGCTCCTCGTCATGCGTCACCGTGTAGCGATAGTCGCCGTCCTGCGCGAGTACCGTGCCGCGCGCGAACGCGGTGAAGTTCGCGACGTCGGCCGCGACGAATAGTTCGAGCGCATCGCTCTGCTTCGTGATCTGGTCGATCACGGTAAACACGCGCGGCAACGGAATGTCGACCTCGTAAGCGGCGCCCGACACGAGCTTGCGCACCGCGCGGTCGGCCGGCGCGAAGCGCGTCAGGTCGTTCTGGCCGAACGGGCGCACCTTGCCGAGTTCCAGCGTGCACGCGAGCGCGCCGCAGTGCTCGGCCGTGAAATGCGAATACGTATTGCCCTTCGCGGTATGCAGCAGCACGGCCGCGATGCGCGCGTCGCCGAGCCATTCGAACATCGTGCGCGTCGGCGGCGTGCCGGTGTGCGGCAGCAGTGCGAACTGCTCGAACACCGACGCGCGGATCGCCGTATGCATGTCGATGTGCCAGCGCGCGGCGCCGGCCGGCGCGGCCGCGAAGAACGCGGCGGCAGCCGCTTCGAGCTGCGTGGCGCGCGGCGCTTCGCGGCTGGCGGGCACCTGCGCGTAACGGCCGCTGAACAGGCGGTTCAGGTCGTCGTCGAGATAGCGTTCGCCGGCGCGCATCGCCGGCACGTTGCCGAGCACGACGAGCAGCCGGCACGCGAGCGGCAACGCCCCAGATGCGAGATCGCGCACGAGCATCGACAACAGCTCGATCGGCGCCGTCTCGTCGCCGTGCACGCCGGCCGACACAAGCACGCTCGCGCGTGCCGCGCCGGCGGTCTCGTCCGCGGCCGGTTCGAGCGCGAGCAGCCCGTCGCCGCGCCATTGCCAGCGCACGGCGCCCGCTGCGCAGGTGCCGTCCGTTACGGACGGCGCACTACCGGTCAGCGTGAACGCGAGGAAGTCGTCGAGCAGTGCGTTGGCCGGCATCCGTGCCTCAGCGCTGGAAGTCATACAGCGAACCGACGCGCAGGATCTGCGTGAGCTCGTCGAGCGCCGTGCGCGATTCGTCGAGCAACGCCGGATCGGCGAGATCTTCCGGTGCGAGGCGATCGCGATAGTGCCGGTCGATCCACGTGTCGAGCGACGTGAACAGCGTGTCGTTGATCCACACGTTCGACGTCACGGCCGCGCGTTCCGCTTCGTTCAGCACGACGCGCAGGCGCAGGCACGCCGGGCCACCGCCGTTCTTCATGCTTTCGCGCAGGTCGAACACGAGCACGTCGTGAATCGGGCCGCTGCCGGCCGCGAGCTCGTCGAGATAGGCCGCGACGTTCGCGTTCTCGCGGCACTCCTGCGGCACGACGAGCACCTGCGAGCCGTCCGCGCGCGACAGCAGCTGGCTGTTGAACAGATACGACGTCACCGCGTCGTTCACGCTCACGGCCGCATCGGGAACCTCGATCACGTTCAGGCGCGCGCCGCGTGCGTCGAGCGCGGCGGTCAGCGTGTCGTAGATCGCCTGCTTGTTGACGAACGCGCGCTCGTGCGTGAACAGCGTGTCGCGGTTGCCGACCGAGATCACGTCGTTGTGGAACACGCCCGCGTCGATCACGTCCGGATCCTGCTGCGCATAGACGGTCGCCTCTTCGGCGAGCCCGTGGCGATGCGCGACCGCGCGGCTCGCCTCGAACGTCTGGCGCGCCGGGAAGCGCTTCGGCTCCGGCCCGCGGCGGTATTCCGCACGGCCGTACACGAAGAACTCGATGCCCGGCTTGCCGTATTCGGCGCAGAAGCGCGTATGGTTCGCCGCGCCTTCGTCGCCGAGTGCCGGCGTGCCCGTCAGCGCTTCGTGCACCGCGAAATGCGCGGGATCGGCGAACAGCGTCGACAGCGTGCGGCGCGTCGCTTCGTGTTCGATCGCGCGATGCAGCTTGCTGCACAGGTTCGCCGGCGTGAAGTGCACGCGGCCGTCGCTCGTGTCGGCCGACGGGCTGACGGTGGCCGCGTTCGCGGTCCACATCGCCGATGCCGAGCTCGCCGCGGCGAGCAGTTCGGGCGCCTGCTTCGCGGCCTTCGCGATCACGTCCGCGTCCTTGCCCGAGAAGCCGAGCTCGCGCAACAGGCGCAGCGACGGCCGCTCCTGCGGCGGCAGCACGCCTTGCGCGAAGCCGAGATCCGCGAGCTGCTTCATCTTGCGCAGCCCCTGCTTCGCGGCGGCCTTCGGGTTCGCGGCCGACTTCTCGTTGTTGAGCGACGCCACGTTGCCGAACGACAGGCCGGCGTAGTTGTGGGTCGGGCCGACGAGCCCGTCGAAATTGGCTTCTTGTGCGTTCATCGTCGTTCCCTCGTTCAGAAATGCAGGCCCGGCGACAGGCTCGCGGGCAAGGTCAGTTGCGTGCTTTCCACCGACGCCATCGGATACGCGCAATAGTCGGCCGCGTAGTACGCGCTCGGGCGATGGTTGCCCGAGCGGCCCGCGCCGCCGAACGGCGCAGCAGACGACGCGCCGTTGGTCGGTCGGTTCCAGTTGACGATCCCCGCGCGAATCGTGCGGCGGAAGTGCTCCCATGCCTTCGCGTCGTCGGCGAGCAGGCCGGCGGACAAACCGAATGCCGTGTCGTTCGCGCGCTCGATCGCTTCGTCGAACGTCGCGTAGCGGACGATCTGCGCGAGCGGGCCGAAATGTTCTTCGTCGGGCAGGTTGGCGACACCCGTCACGTCGACGATCGCGGCGTTCACGAAACCGAGGCGCGGATCACGCTGCGTCATCGCGATGATCGGCTTCGCGCCCTGCTCAATCAGGCGCGACTGCGCGTCGACGAGCTTCGCGGCCGCACGGGCCGAGATCACCGCACCCATGAACGGCTGCGGATCGGCGTCGAACACGTCGGCCGTGATCTTCGACGTGACGTCGGCGAAACGCGTGAGGAAGCGGTCGCCGAACGCGCCCTGCGGCACGAAGATGCGGCGCGCACACGTGCAGCGCTGGCCGGCCGACAGGAACGCCGACTGGATCGTGTGATGGACGGCCGCGTCGATATCCTCGACTTCGCCGATCACGAGCGGGTTGTTGCCGCCCATCTCGAGCGCGAGCACGATTTCCGGACGGCCGCCGAACTGCTTGTGCAGCAGCGTGCCGGTATCCGAGCTGCCGGTGAAGAACAGCCCGTCGATCTGTCGATGGTTCGCGAGCGCGATGCCCGTATCCTTCTCGCCCTGCACGAGGTTCAGCACGCCGGCCGGGAGCCCGGCTTCCTGCCACACTTCGACCGTCGCGCGCGCGACGCCCGGTGCGAGTTCCGACGGCTTGAATACGACCGCATTGCCGGCGATCAGCGCGGGCACGATATGGCCGTTCGGCAAGTGGCCGGGGAAGTTGTACGGGCCGAACACCGCGACGACGCCGTGCGGGCGGTGGCGCAGCACCGCGACACCGTCGGCCATGTCCTGGCGCTTCTCGCCGGTGCGTTCCTGGTAGGCCTGGATCGAGATGCCGACCTTCGCGGCCATCGACGCGACTTCGGTGCGCGCCTCCCACAGCGGCTTGCCCGTCTCGCGACCGATCGCGATCGCGATGGCTTCCTTGCGTTCGTTGAGCAACGCGGCGAAACGCTTGACGATCGCGCAGCGCGATTCGAAGTCGAGCGCCGACCAGCCGGCGAATGCGCGGCGCGCGCTCGCGACCGCACGGTCGACGTCGGCCGCCGACGCGCTGGCGCCCTGCCACGCGATCTCGTCGGTGCCCGGGTTACGCGAAGCGAACACGGGGCCCGAGCCTGCGACCCAGGCGCCGTCGATGAAGAGTTCCGTCATGATTCGTTTATCCCTGTTTGACTTTGAGCGGCAGCACACGCACCGGATCACCGGCCTTCACGTCGAGCGCGACGGCATCGTCGGCCGACAGCACGAACGAGCCGTTCGCGACCACGCCCGGCGCGACGCCGACGCGGAAGTCGGTGAGCGACGTGTTCGACACGAGCGACTTCGGCGGATGGCCGCCCCGCGCGCCTTCGCCCGCATCCGACTCGCCGATCGCGACCGGCACGACGACGCTCTCGCGCACCGTGCGCAGGTCGTTGACGTGGCATTCGAGCACCGGGCCCGCGTCGAAGATGTCGACGTGATTCTGGTAACGCAGCCCTTCCGCCTCGAGCATCTTGCGGGCCGGCAGCGTGTCGCGGTGCGTGAGGCCGACCGCGTCCTGCGCGTCCTGCGGCAGCA
Source organism: Burkholderia sp. D-99 (assembly GCF_011605345.1). GTDB lineage: Bacteria > Pseudomonadota > Gammaproteobacteria > Burkholderiales > Burkholderiaceae > Burkholderia. Next base: position 598,554 of record NZ_JAAOXM010000003.1, on the reverse strand, counting down.
GGTCGACGTACACCGGGTAGCGCGGCATCAGTTCCGCGAGGAACGACTTGCGGCCGTGCGAGCTCAGGTAGTCGGCCGCGTTGAAATCGATCTGGTAGAAGTGCGAACCGACTGCGCGCCAGAACGGCGACGTGCCGTCCTCGTCGAAGTGGCCGCGCAGTTCCGCGCAGATGCGTTCCGGAAAGCGCTCGCGGAACTGCGCGATGAACATGAAGCGCGAGCGCGACAGCAGGCCGCCCACGCCGCCCGTGCGATAGCGCGGGCTCAGGAACAGCGAGCACACTTCCGCATAGCCGGTCAGGTCGTGCGAGATGTTGAGCGCGGACATCCGCGTCCACACGCCGAGCTCCTGGCTCGCGTGCACGACCGTGCTCACGCGATAGTTGTAGAACGGCTGTTCGAGGCCGACCTGCGTCTCGATCCCGCATACGCCCGCGATGTCGCCGGTCGTCGATTCTTCCATCACGAAGAAGTAGCCGGCCTCGCCGGCCGCGGCCTCGCCCGCGAGCGTGCGGCGCGTGCGCTCGATGCGCGCAGCGAGCGCGTCGCGGTCGGGCTTGAACGTGGTCAGGCCCGGCCCGGTTTCCTTCGCGAGCGACACGAGCGCGTCGACGTCGCCCGTTTGTACGACCCGAACGACGATCATGCTGCGTCTCCCTTCAAATCTTCATCGTCGCGGCGGTGCAGCGGCACGCAGCGCACGACATCGCCATCCTTCACATCGAGCGCCGCGCGCACGTCGCCGGCCAGCGGGGCATCGACCGTGTCGCCCGGCAGGTCGGCCAGCACGCAGCGGAACGATTCGCCGCTGCCCGTCGACACCATGTACGCGACGTCGCCCTGCTGGTGCGCGGCCTCGCGCACGACGCGCTCCGTGCCGTGCTTCACGCACGCGGTACGGTCGACCTGCGCGGTCAGCACCGGGCCCGCGTCGAAGATGTCGACGAAGCGGTCGGGCTCGAAGCCTTCCTCGAGATGGATGTCATAGGCGAGCAGTGCCGATTCGTTCGGCTCGCCGAGCACGCGCTGCGCGGCTTCCGGCAGCAGCGGCACGTAGAGCGGATAGGCCGGCATCACTTCCGCGATGAAGGTGCGGCTGCGGCCGCCCGATGCGATGTCGACGTCGGTGAAGTCGCGGCCGAAGAACTTGCGGCCCACCGCTTCCCAGAACGGCGATGCACCCGTGTTGTCGCTCACGCCGAGCAGCAGCGTGAACACTTCCGGCGTGAAGCGGCGGCGGTTCGCGGCGATGTACATCATCCGGGCGCGCGAGATCAGGTGCGCGGCCGCGTCGCCGCGCAGCGACGGATCGACGTAGAAGCCCGCGAGCCGGCTCTTGCCGGTCAGCTCGTGCGACATCGTGAGCGCGTGGATCTTGCGGTTCACGTGCAGCTCGCGCGACGCGTGGATCAGTGCATCGTTGCGGAACGCGTAGAACGGTTCCGAGTAGCCGGCCGCGGCCACGATGCTCGCCGTGCCGAGCAGCTTGCCCGTCGACGAATCCTCGAGCACGAAGAGGTAAAACTCCTCGCCGGCGAAATCGACGTCCGCGCGAAACGAATCCTCGGAGAGCGCCACGCGCGCTTCGAGCGCCGCGCGGTCGTGCGGCAGCGAGTGCAGGACCGGTTGCGCGGTGCGCGCCATGTGCGCGAGCGCATCGAGATCCGTGAGTTTGCCGGGGCGAACAAATAGCATCGTCGTTCCTGTCTGCGATGGGTGCGCCGATCAGCGCGCGGTGGCTTCCTGGGCGGCGAGCACTTGTTCGACTGCCTTCTCGAAGCGCTTCATGCCTTCGTCGAGCAGGTCGAACGGGATCACCAGAGACGGGACGAAGCGCAGCACGTTCGGACCGGCGATCAGCATGATCAGGCCGTTCTCTGCGGCGGCGGTAACGAAGTCCTTCGCGCGGCCGTCGAATGCGGCGGTGAGTTCGGCACCGACCAGCAGGCCCTTGCCGCGCACGTCCTTGAAGATGCCGAAGCGCGCGTTGATGCGCTCGAGCGCGCCCTTCAGGCGTACGCTGCGTTCGCGCACGCCTTCGAGCAGTTCCGGATCGCCGATCAGTTCGACGACCTTGTCGGCGATCGCCGATGCGAGCGGGTTGCCGCCGTACGTCGTGCCGTGCACGCCGACCTTGAAGTGCGCGGCGAGTTCGTTGGTCGTCAGCATCGCGCCGATCGGGAAGCCGTTGCCGAGTGCCTTGGCGGTCGTCAGGATGTCCGGCGTGACGCCCGTGTCCATGTAAGCGTAGAACTGGCCCGTGCGGCCGACGCCCGTTTGCACTTCGTCGAAAATCAGCAGTGCGCCGTGTGCGTCGCACGCTTCGCGCAGTGCTTTCAGGAAGGCCGGATCGGCCGGGATCACACCGCCTTCGCCCTGCACCGGCTCGACGATCACCGCGCAGGTTTGCGGGCCGATTGCGGCCTTTGCGGCTTCGATGTCGTTGTACGGCAGGTGCGTGATGCCGGCCGGCACGGGGCCGAAGCCTTCCGAGTATTTCGGCTGGCCGCCGACGCTGACCGTGAAGAACGTGCGGCCGTGGAACGACTGCACGAACGAGATGATTTCCGCTTTATCGGCGCCGTGGCGGTCGAACGCGACGCGGCGCGCGAGCTTCAGGGCGGCTTCGTTCGCTTCCGCGCCCGAGTTCGCGAAGAATGCGCGGTCGGCGAAGGTCAGCGATTCGAGGCGCTTGGCGAGGCGCAGCACCGGCTCGTTCGTGTAGCCGTTGCCGATGTGCCAGAGCTTGCGGCTTTGTTCGTCCAGGACTTTCAGCAGTTCCGGGTGGCCGTGGCCGAGCGACGTCACGGCGATCCCGCACGCGAAATCGATGTACTCGCGGCCGGCCGTGTCCCACACGCGGGAGCCCTCTGCGCGATCCGGCACGAACGGCGCGGGGGAAAATACCGGCACCATCACTTCATCGAATGTCTGGCGGGTCACGGTCGAGGTCGTCATGGTCGTTCCTTTCGGTTTCGTAAGAGGGTTCAACAGGATCAAGTTTAGGTAAGGGTGACGCAAGCGTCTTGCGGAATTGCGACGGGTTCTATCGGAAGCGGATAGTGCGCTTTATTTTGCCCTCTCCGGGCGGGGGGTTTCTTGGAGGCGTGTCTGGTTTTTTGGGTTTTTGGGTTTTTGGGTGGTGCGCTTGCCTTTGTCGTGAAGCACCTGTGATCTTTTCGGTCTATTTGCGTCGCCCCTGCGCGGGGCAGCGGTCACTTTTCTTTGTCTTGCCAAAGAAAAGTAACCAAAAGAAAGGCGCCCGGATAACGCATGACTTCCCGGTGCCGTGGCCTTCAAAGTGGTTCGCACCTAAGTGTCCGCGCCAGTCAGGAAAGCAGAGTGGTTCGAGCAATGGTTCTGACACCTCCCACTACCCAACAGAGCGGTATACCGCCCGCCAGCTCCGCCCTCGCTTCGCTCGGCCGACAGGTACCCCCCCTCCAGTAGCGCATGCGGTCAATCAGTTCCGGCAATCGCGGGGGAGCACCCCGAATTCAGCGGATCAAGGCCTGCCCTCATCCGCAAAAAAGGGACGCAGCAACCCATCACGAAAACACACGGCCACACGACGTCGTCAGACACCCACCGATGCCAAGCAGTCCGATGGATACGAATGGTGTGAGCAAAGAGCGTGTCCGATCCTCTGACGCAGTGCTGGCAGAAGCACGCGAGCGCACGCAATGCGACGTGAAGTACCTTGCAGCCGAGCGAAGCGAGGGGGGAGCTGGCGGGCGGTATACCGCTCTGTTGGGTAGGGAGTGGTGTCAGAACCATTGCTCGAACCACTCCGTGTTCTCGACTGGCGCGGACACTTAGGCGGTGTCCACTCCGTGGACCACGGCACCGGGAAGTCATGCGTTATCCGGGCGCCTTTCTTTTGGTTACTTTTCTTTGGCAAGACAAAGAAAAGTGACCGCTGCCCCGCGCAGGGGCGACACTAATAGACCGAAAAGATCACAGGTGCTTCACGAAAAAGCCAGTGCACCGCAGAAACCTGAATCAATCCTTCCCGCGCTCGACGAGCGCCCCCCCGCGAGGCTCGCTCCCCCCGCCGGTCTGCTTCTCGAGCCACGCTCGCCGATCCTCCCGAGGCGTAACGCCAAATCGCTCGCGGTACGCATTAGAAAAGTGCGCAGCAGAAGAGAACCCACAGGCGAGGCTAACCTGGACGACGGACTTGCTGGTCCGCTGCAACTGCGTCCTTGCCTTGAGCAACCGGAGGTTGAGGTAATACTTCGAGGGCATCGCCCCGAGATACTGTCGAAAGAGCCGCTCCAGCTGCCGGCGTGAAACGCCAACGAGTTCGGCGATCTCATCGGTCGTCAACGGATCCTCGACATTGGCTTCCATGAGCAGCAACGCATCGTTCAACCGAGGATGCCGCTCGCCCGGCGCGGTCACAAAAGGAATCCGCTGCCGCTCTTCGCCGCTCCGCAAAGTCCCGACCCCGAGTGCATCGGCAATCCGCTCCGCGAGGTCCGCCCCATGTTCCCGGCCAATCATGGCCAGCATGAAATCCACAGTAGCCTGCCCACCGGCACAGGTCGCCCGATCCCGATCGATCTCGAAGATCTGCTGCGTGACGATCGACCGCTCGAACTGTTCGGCGAACTGCTGATACGTCTCCCAGTTCACGCTCACCCGATACCCGGAAAGCTGCCCGGCCATCGCAAGCCACCACACGCCATGATGAATCCCGGTCACGAGCGGCGTGCGCTGCCCGACCCGCGCGAGACTCGCGAGAAACAACCGATAGTCGGCAAACTGCTGAAACCGCTCCGACACGACGATGACCCAGTCGCACGCGATCGCATCGTTGAACGCCGCATCGGCATGCCACTGCGCACCGCCGGCAAGCGGCACCGGCCGCCCGTCCCACGAACACACCTGCCAGCGATACAGCAGCCGCCCGTCGATCTCGTTCGCGAGGTTCAGCGCGTCGACGATCGGACCCACGCCCGACATCGACACGGGCGGCAATGCAACGATCGCCACCTGCATCGTGCGGGTGGCGCCTGCGGGACGAGACACCGGTACCACGTTTGAAACCTGCCCTGTCGCGTTACTTGAGACTGCCCGACAGGAACTGCTTGAGCCGCTCGCTCTGCGGGCGCACCAGCACTTCCTTCGGATCACCCTCTTCCTCGGTCCGCCCCTGATGCAGGAACATCACGTGGTTCGACACGTTGCGCGCGAAACCCATCTCGTGCGTGACGACGATCATCGTGCGGCCTTCCTCGGCGAGCTTCTGCATCACCTTCAGCACTTCACCCACCAGTTCCGGGTCGAGCGCCGACGTCGGTTCGTCGAACAGCATCACGTCCGGATGCATCGCCAACGCGCGCGCAATGGCCACGCGCTGCTGCTGGCCGCCCGACAGGTGCGACGGATACTGCTTCTCGACGCGCGGCGCGAGGCCGACCTTCTCCAGGTATTCGCGCGCACGCTCCTCGGCTTCCTTCTTCGAAATGCCGAGTACGTGCACCGGCGCTTCCATCACGTTCTCGAGCACGTTCATGTGCGCCCAGAGGTTGAAGTGCTGGAACACCATCGCGAGCTTCGTGCGAATGCGCTGAAGCTGCTTGTGATCGGCGACCTCGAGCGCACCGGCGCGGTCGGTCTTCGTGCGCACGGCCTCGCCGTCGACGACGATCTGCCCCGCATTCGGCCGCTCGAGAAAATTGATGCAGCGCAGGAACGTGCTCTTGCCCGAACCGCTCGCGCCGATGATGCTGATGACGTCACCGGCCTTCGCGTTCAGCGATACGCCCTTGAGCACTTCGTTGTCGCCGTAGCGCTTGTGGATGTCGAGCGCCGCAAGCTTGGCGGCTGCGCCCGTTTGAGTGATCTCGGCCAACTGGCTCTCCTCGAAGTGAATCAATGACGGGCGGCCGCGAGATACGCGAGCCAGTGGCGCTCCGCGCGGCGAAACGCCGCGACGAGTGCGAACGATACCGCAAGATAGATCAGCGCGGCGATCCCGAACGACTGGAACGCCATGTAGGTCGCGGAATTCGCATCGCGCGCGACCTTCAGGATGTCCGGCACGGTCGCCGTGAACGCGACGGTGGTCGCGTGCAGCATCAGGATCACCTCGTTGCTGTACAGCGGCAGCGCGCGGCGCAGCGCCGACGGCAGGATCACGCGGCGATACATCGTGAACGGCGACATCCCGTACGCACGCGCCGCCTCGACCTCGCCGTGCGGAATCGCACGGATCGCACCCGCGAAGATTTCGGTCGTGTACGCGCAGGTATTCAGCGCGAACGCGAGAATCGCGCAGTTGAAGCCGCTGCGGAAGAACGCGTCGAGCAGCGAGTGCGAACGCACGAACTCGAGGCTGTACATGCCCGTGTACAGCAGCAGCAACTGCACGTAGAGCGGCGTGCCGCGGAACACGTATGTGTAGAACCGCACCGGCGTCGACACCCACTTGTTCCTCGACACGCGCGCGACCGCGAGCGGCACCGCGCACACGAAGCCGAGCGAAATCGACGCGACGAGCAGCCACAGCGTCACCGCGAGGCCGGAGAGGCGCTGGCCGTCCCAGTAAAGGAACGCCTGGCCGAATTCCTGGAGGATCTCGATCATAGTTCTGCGTGCCGCACGCCCATGGAATAACGCTTCTCGAGCTGGATCAGCACGAGGTTGGAAACGGTCGTGATCGCGAGATAGATCAGCGCCGCGACGAGGATGAAGAAGAACATGTTGAACGTGCTCTTGCCGGCGTCCTGCGCGGCCTTCACGACGTCCGCGAGGCCGATGATCGACACCAGCGCGGTGGCCTTCACGAGCACCTGCCAGTTGTTGCCGATGCCCGGCAGCGCAAACCGCATCATCTGCGGAAACATGATCCGCGCGAACACCCGCGCGCCGCTCATCCCGTAAGCCGCACCGGCTTCGAGCTGGCCGCGCGGCACCGACAGGAACGCGCCGCGGAAGGTCTCGGTGAAGTACGCGCCATAGATGAAGCCGAGCGTCAGCACGCCGGCCACGAACGGGTCGATGTCGATCTGGTCCCAGCCGACGAAATCGGTGAACTGGTTCAGCCAGATCTGGATGCTGTAGAACAACAGCAGCATCAGGACAAGATCGGGCACCGAGCGGATCAGCGTCGTATAACCGGTCGCGATCGCTCGCAATACCCGGTTGGGCGACAGCTTCGCCACCGCGCCGATCAGCCCCAGCGCCACCGCAGTGGCGAGCGACAGCACCGACAGCTCGATGGTCTGCACGGTGCCGGCCCAGAGGACAGGACCAAAGCCGTAAAGGAACACGCGCGTCTCCAGAGTTGGAATGGATGCCGACGCGTATGCCTGTCCCGCGCCGGGCTGACGCGGATAGTCGCAAGCGAAATTGATTGCCTCAAACCACCTTGCACGCGATTGCTGCGTCGCAACAATCCGTCCCATCATTTGCAACTACGGCCTACGCCGCTGTTTCAAAAGGAAAAAAGCCGCTCCCTGACAACCGGATAACGGGCAGGGAAGCGGACTTTTTGCAATTTTCCGGTCGCTTTTTCGATATAGCGCCGAAGGCGGCTGCGCTTACCGCCCCTTCAGGATGTCGGAGCGCGAAGTCGTATAGACGAGCCCGTCCGGACCGAAATGAACGTTGAAGAATGCGTCGGTGTTGACGCCGTCCTCGAGCCAGCGCCAGCTCCAGACTATCTCGGGCTTGAGCGGATACTGCGCGATGTCGCCGGGCTTGCCGAGCAGGCGCCGCACCTCGTCCTCGTTCATCCCGGGGCGCACCTTCGCGAAATTCTCGGCGGTCAGCACCTGCGTCGCGCCCGTATAGCGGCCGTTCGCATCGAGATCGACGAACCACGTCTGGTTGCCCATCGGGCCGCGCGGGTATTCGAGACGCTTCGAGCCATCGGTGAAGTCGCGCTCGGTCTCGGGCTTGCCCATCGTGCCGCGCACGTCGGCCTCGGTCGATTCGCCGACCTTCAGCCCCTTCAGCAGCAGCGGCGCGGGCTTGATCGCGTTGAAGAAGTCCCTGATACGTTGCACGTCGAAGTTGCCTTGCTTGTCGTCGCAGCCGGTCAGCGCCAGCGCGGCGGCCAGCATCGTCACGGGAAGCAGCCGGAAACGGAAATTCATCGGAAGAAATGCGCGTCGAGAAAACACGCGGCAAGGATACCCGCGCGACGCCAAAAGCGCGAGACGGGCGCGCGGCCCGTCTCATGATCAATGCATCGTTTCGGTTTCGGTTTCGGCCACGCGGCTCGTCGCTTGCGGCGCGCGCGGCACAGCCGGCGGCGCGCCGATGTGGCGCCGCGTACGCACGAGTTCGGCAAGCTGCCACGAACCGAGCGCCAGACAGCCGAACAGCACCTCGCGGCCGCGCTTGACCAGCGCGAGCGACAGCGCCGTCTCGCGGTCGACGCCGAACATCTGCGCGAGCAGCACGACGGTCGCCTCCTGCACGCCGAGGCCGCCCGGCACCATGAACGCCGCATGGCGCACGGCCTGCGTCATCGCCTCGATCGCGATCGCGCCGCCGATCGACACCGGATGGCCAAGCAGCGCGAGCGCCCAGTAGATCTCGAGCGCGCCGAGCACGTAGCCGGCCAGTTGCCAGAAGAATGCGCTGAACAACAGGCCCGTGCGCGACATCAGCGCATCGATATCGGCATCGAGCCGCTTGCCGTCCACGCCCTGCAACAGCCGGTGCGAATCGCCGAGCAGGCGGCCCGCGAACCGCTCGATCGCATGGAAGACACCGCCGCGGCGCATCAGCACGACGCCGAGCACCGGCAGCGGCAGTGTCAGCAGCAGCGCGAGGCCGATCGTGCCGCCGCCCATGTTGTCCGTCGTCGCGAGCAGCAGCACGAGGCCGAGCGCGGCAAACGCATACTGGACGACGATCGTCACGAGCACCTCGACGATCACCGACGCCGTCACGCGGCTCGCGTCGGGCACCTGCCAGCGCGCGAGCCGGATACCGACCAGCTCACCGCCGATCCCGACCACCGGCAGCAGCCGGTTCACCGCTTCGCGCACGGTCGCGATCCACCAGAGGAACGGCAGCGACGAGCGCTTGTCGAGCAGCAGGTGCCACGCGTAGGCGTCGAGCAGCAGCGGCAGCGCGTGGAACGGTACGAGCCACAGCAGCGCGTAACCGGCGCGCGCGAGCATCTGCGACACGTCGCCGACGCCTTCGTGCAGCCCCAGCGCGAGCAGGATGCCGATGCCGAGCGGCCAGCCGAGCCATTTGATCCACTTGGTCATGACGGCTGCGCTCCCGGTGCGTGCGGCGCATGCGCGCCGCGCCGCGCCGCGGGCTGGCCGAACACGTCGGCAAAGCCGCCGGTCGCGACGCCTGCGGCCTTCAGTGCGGCCGCCACGCGCGGCGACAGCAGCGCATCGAGTTCGTCCACCGGACGGTAGCCGGTCATCGTCGGCGTGATCGGGCCGTCGCCGGCCTCGGCCGGATGGCAGTAGATCTCGCCGACGCCCGGCGGCAGCTTGGCAAGCGCGTCGAGCAGCACGGCCTCGTCCATCGCGCCCGTGTGTTCGATCCCGACCACGTAGTCGTTGTGCGCGAGACCCGCGCGGTCGAGCCGCGCGCGCACGAGCGCGATCCACGGCTTGAGCAGCGCGGGCGCGCTCGTCTCGTACGGCAGTCGCACCGCGCGCAGCCCGTAGTCGCGGCCGATCTCGATGATCAGCGACAGCACGGTCGGATGCAGGTGGAAATGCTTGTGCGCGTTCACGTGGTCGAGCGGCAGGCCGCTCGCCGCGAACGCGTCGAACTGCGCGCGAATCTCGCGGCGCAGTTGCGCACGAACGTGCGGCAGGAAGAAGAAGCGACAGCCGTCCTTCGCCATCGCGTCGCCGAACCGCCCGTCGGGGCCGACGAGCGCGGGAATCTCATGCGCGGGCAGCGTGGCCGGCCCGTCCGCAAGCACGAGATGCAGGCCGACCGCGAGCGACGGCAGCCGCCGCGCGCGCTCGATCGCATCCTGTGCGGCGGGCGCGCCAACCATCAGGCTGGCAGCGTTCAGCACGCCGTCGCGGTGCGCGCGCTCGACTGCCGCGTTGACGCGCGGGTGCAACCCGAAGTCGTCCGCGGTGAAGATCAGCGCCCGCGCCGCCCGCTGCGTCGCCACGGATTACGCCTCGTGTGCGCGCAGGAAGCGGAAGAATTCGACGCCTTCGCGCAGGCGACGCTTCATCATGTCCCAGCTCGTCAGCATCTCGCGCACGATTTCCCAGATCTTCGACGGACGGAAGTAGAACTGGCGATAGAACTGCTCGAGGTGGTGATAGATCTCGTCGCGCGACAGGTGCGCATAGCCGATCGCCGCGAGCTGCACGCCTTCCTTGCTCACCAGGTTGATCGTCTTGTTCTCTTCCATCCAGCCGTTTTCGACGGCCTGCTTGTAGAGCGTCGTGCCCGGATACGGCGCGGCGAGCGAGACCTGGATCGTGTGCGGATTGATTTCCTTCGCATACTCGATCGTCTTCTTGATGGTCTCCTGCGTCTCGCCCGGCAGGCCGAGGATGAAGGTGCCGTGGATCTTGATGCCGAGCTTCTTGCAGTCCGCGCTGAAACGACGCGCGAAATCGGTGCGCACGCCCTTCTTGATGTTCACGAGGATCTGGTCGTCGCCGGATTCGAAGCCGACCAGCAGCAAGCGCAGGCCGTTTTCCTTCATGACCTTGAGCGACTTGTACGGCACGTTGGCCTTCGCGTTGCACGACCACGTCATGCCGAGCTTGCCCAGGCCGATAGCGATGGCTTCGGCGCGCGGCAGGTCGTCGGTGAAGGTGTCGTCGTCGAACATCAGTTCCTTCACTTCCGGCATGTTGTCGCGGATCCACTTCGCTTCCGCGAGCACGTTCTCGACCGAGCGCGTGCGGTAGCGATGGCCGCTGACCGTCTGCGGCCACAGGCAGAACGTGCAGCGCGACTTGCAGCCGCGACCCGTGTAGATCGACACGTACGGGTAGTTCAGGTAGCCGATGAAGTAGTTGTCGATCTTCAGGTCGCGCTTGTAGATGGGCGCGACGAACGGCAGTTCGTCCATGTTCTCGAGGATCGGACGCGCTTCGTTGTGCTCGATCGAGCCGTCCTTCGCGCGCCAGCTCAAGCCCTTGATCTCGGGGAACGGCTTGCCTTCGGCGATTTCCTTGCAGGTGTAGTCGAATTCCTCGCGGCACACGAAGTCGATTGCCTCGCTCGCCGTGAGCGAGTTGTGCGGATCGACCATCACCTTCGCGCCCACCATGCCGACCAGCATCGACGGCTTCATCTTCTTCAGATCCTGCGCGAACATCGCGTCGGTCGGGAACGACGGCGTGCTCGTGTGGATGATCACGAGGTCGTAGTCGTTCGCGATCTTCAGCGTCTCCTCGACCGACAGGCCGTCGGCCGGTGCATCGAGGACGCGGCTGCCCGGCACGAGCGCGGCCGGCTGTGCGAGCCACGTCGGATACCAGAAGGAACGGATTTCGCGCTTCGCCTGATAGCGCGAGCCGGCTCCGCCGTCGAAGCCGTCATACGAAGGGGCCTGCAAGAACAGCGTTTTCATGAGTGCTCCGGTAGCCTGCATAGTTCGATTCGTTACAACGATTCAGTCAAAAAACCGCGGGCCGCCATGCCGGCGCCCGCCTCTCTGTCATGTCGCGTTGCGCGGCCTTGCCGCGCAGCGCGTCTCGGCCCTCGGGCCGGGTTCGATCGGAACGACCCTAGCGGCCGTCCACTGCTTCAACGGCCGCCGTCGCGCGTTCGCCGCCAACAACCGTCATCCTCGCGCCGCGCCACACGACGTGCGTGCCGAACACGGCCGCGAGCCACTCGAGCGCGAGCAGCGTGTCGCGCACCGCGACGAGCGGCAGGTCGCGCCAGAATGCGCGCCAGCCGTCCTCGCCACGCGCGTGCAGCACGAGCCGCCCGAACGCGCCCACCACGGCCGCCCCGCCCGCCAGCGAGCCGGCGAAGGTGCCGTCGAGGCGCAGCGCGAGCGCCGCGCCGATCGCGAGCCACGGCACGGTGAACGTAATGAACAGGAACGCGAAACCGGCCGGGTTCAGCGAACGGATCGTGCGCAGCCAGCGCGTCTCGCGGTGCCACAGCGGCCCGAACGACGGCTCGATCACGTCGGTCGCGACCTCGACCTCCGACAGCACGGTGCGGCGCCCGAGGCAGCGCGGCAGCTCGGCAAGCCAGAAATCGTCGGCCAGTTCGTCCTTCAGCGCGGGAAAGCCGCCGATCCGGTCGAGCGTGTCGCGCGTCAGCGCGAGCGTCGCGCCGAAGCCGAAGCGGCTCGAGCGGCCGAGGTGCGTGATCCGGACCGACGGCGCGAACCATGCATCGACGAATTGCGCGCCGATTCGCGTCCAGAACCCGCCGACGCTGCGCGCATGATACAGGCACGTGACGACACCGACCGACACATCGGCGAGCGGCGCCGTCACGCGCTCCAGATAGTCGGGCTTCACCGCGATGTCGCTGTCCGCGATCACGATGCGGCCGTACTTCGCGCGCTCGGCGAGGTTGATCAGGTTGCTGACCTTCAGGTTCTTGCCGTGCACGCGCGCATCGATCACGAGCGTGATGTCGCACTCGGGATAATCGGTGCGCAGCCGTTCGACCACAGCGACGGCCGGATCGGCCGCCGACGCGACGCCGAACAGCACTTCATAACGCGGATGGCGCTGCTCGCAGAACGTCGCGAGGTTTTCGTACAGGTGCGGCTCCGCGCCGCACAGCGGCTTGAGCACGCTGACCGGCTCGAAGCCGTCGCGCACGGCCGTGCGCGGCGTACGCGGCCGCGGTGCGAACGCGGCGACGAGCGCATAGCCGGCCGCGGCCAGCGTAAAGACGATCAGGAGCCAGTCGAGCATCGTTGCGGTTGCCGTCATGCGCGACGCCTCCCGGCGACCTGAACGCCATGGAGAACGCTTGAGCGTGATTGAGCGTGATTCGATATTCCGACAACGACGAACGCGGGCACGACCCGACTCCTTGTTCCAGCAGCGTCTGTATATGAGGGAGGCTCGACCCATCCTTCGGGTGTGGCCATGCCCGGCTTCGCGTGGCGCATCTTCCGCGCGACGCCCGGACGGGATGCGGGAAGACTCGTATGGCTACCTTCGGCACAACATGGGCAGGCGCCGGATTTTAGCAGTCTGCGGCACACCGCGCTCGGCACTACGAGAAACGCACTGGTGCAATTCCGGCAAAGCTGCGCAGTCGGCGAACCATTTGAGCACACCCGCGTTTACGTTAGCGTAAGCGGTTTGCAGGCGTATTGCAGTCTTGAAAATCAAACGTTTCGTGCAAATTTGTACGTCGATGCGGATTCACATCCAATCGCCGTAAAGATTGGTAATTAATCGCAGATTAGATTGATTTTTGCAACGATCGCCGAATTCGACCCTGCACCCCTGAAAGGCGCATGGGTATCGGGCCGCCCCCAGCACGTTCCGGAACCCTTTGGCAAAATCCTTGGCATTTGTTGCGTACGCGCATCACCCCGCCCCCTCGTTCGAAGGCCAACCGATGACTCCGTTTTCCGTACTCGATCTCGCCCCCATTCCGGCCGGCGCCGACGCCTCCCAGGCTTTCCGCAACACCGTCGATCTCGCGCAGCACGCGGAACGCTGGGGTTACCAGCGCTACTGGCTCGCCGAGCATCACAACATGCCCGGCATCGCGAGCGCGGCAACAGCCGTCGTGATCGGCCATGTCGCGGGCGCCACGCGGACGATCCGGGTCGGGTCGGGCGGCATCATGCTGCCGAACCACGCACCGCTCGTGATCGCCGAGCAGTTCGGCACGCTCGCGTCGCTGTATCCGGGGCGCATCGACCTCGGCCTCGGCCGCGCGCCCGGCACCGACCAGACCACGTCGCGCGCGCTGCGCCGCGACCTGATCGGCAGCGCCGACTCGTTTCCGGACGACGTCGCCGAGCTGCAGCGCTACTTCGCGGAGCCGGTGCCCGGCCAGCGCGTGCGCGCGGTGCCCGGCGCGGGGCTCGACGTGCCGGTGTGGCTGCTGGGTTCGAGTTTGTTCAGCGCGCAGCTGGCCGCGATGCTCGGGCTGCCGTTCGCATTTGCGTCGCACTTCGCGCCGGATTACCTGATGCGCGCGCTCGAGATCTATCGTGCGCAGTACCGGCCGTCGGCCGCATGGCCGAAGCCGCATGCGATGGTCGGCGTCAACGTGTTCGCAGCCGATACCGACGACGAGGCGCGGCGCCTGTTCACATCGCTGCAGCAGCAGTTCATCAATCTGCGGCGCGGCACGCCGGGCAAGCTGCCGCCCCCCGTCGACGCGCTCGAGGCCAACGAGCTCGAGCTCGCGACCGTGGCGCATTCGCTGTCGTTCGCGGCGGTCGGCTCACGCGACACGGTGCGCGACAAGCTGCGCGACCGCATCGCGCAGACGGGGGCCGACGAGCTGATCGTCACCGCACAGATCTACGATCACGCGGCACGGCTGCGTTCGTTCGAACTGACCGCGCAGATCCGCGACGAACTCGCGAGCGAAGCGCACTGACGGCACGCACCCGGGCCGCCTGCGGCCGGCCCCGCATCACTGCGGGTGCACGGTCTCAAGCCCGTCAAGCAGCGCCTTGTGAAACGCGTCCGGGTCCTGGATCTGCGGCGCGTGCCCGAGCGTCGGGAATTCGACGAGTTGCGCGCCGGGGATCGCGGCCTGCGTCCGCTTCGCGAGTTCCGGGTAGTGGCCGAGCTTCGCATGCACGTCGGGCGGCGAGACGTCCTTGCCGATCGCCGTCGTGTCCTTGTCGCCGATCATCAGCAGCGTCGGCACGCGGATCGCGCCGAGTTCATAGACCACCGGCTGCGTGAGGATCATGTCGTAGATCAGCGCGGAGTTCCACGCGACTGCGTCGCGACCGGCGCCCCGGTACATCCCGGCCAGCATCTGCACCCAGCGCTCGTACGACGGCGACCACTTGCCCGCGTAGTACGTGCCTTGCTCGTAGCGGCGGATGCCGTCGGCCGTGGTCTTCTGCTCGCGCGCATACCAGTAGTCGACCGACAGCGGCGGCACGCCGAGCGCCTTCCAGTCCTCGAGGCCGATCGGGTTCACGAGCACGAGCTGGTCAGTCGCCTTCGGATACATCAGCGCATAGCGCATCGCGAGCATCCCGCCCGTCGAGTGGCCGACGATCGTCGCCGACTTCACCCCCACCGATTCGAGCAGCGCGTGCGTGTTGCGCGCCAGTTGCTGGAAGCTGTACTGGTAGCGATCGGGCTTCGACGACTTGCAGAAGCCGATCTGGTCCGGCGCGATCACGCGATAGCCGGCGCGGCTCAGCACGCCGATCGTGTCCTCCCAGGTCGCCGCGCAGAAGTTCTTCCCGTGCAGCAGTACGACGGTGCGGCCGTTCGGGTGCGCCGGCTGCACATCGAGGTAGGCCATTTCGAGCGTTTCGCGCTGCGATACGAACGGGTACAGATGCACGGGCGCCGGATAGGTGAACCCTTCCAGGCGCGGGCCATACACGGGCCCGTCATTGCCGGCGGGCGACGCGGCAGCCGCCACGGCAGGCATGGCGCACGCGACGGCGAAGCCCGCGCCGAGCATGGCGGCGCGCGCGGCAAACAACATCTTGCAAATCGAAAGCATGGCGATCACGGTGATTGGAGACGCACGCGGGCGGCCGGGCTGCCTCGCGCCCCGCGATTCTACGCGGTCGCGCTGACGACGGCGCGCAACACCCCGGGGCCGCGCGACTTCCGCGCGCGCGACGAACTCGGGTATCGTGTGACGTGACCCTGAAACGCGTGCAGGCGATTCCCATGAAAAACGTCCTCAGCATTCAGTCGCACGTCATCTACGGCCATGCCGGCAACAGTGCGGCCGTGTTCCCGATGCAGCGCCTCGGCGTCAACGTCTGGCCGCTCAATACCGTCCAGTTGTCGAATCACATGCAGTACGGCCATTGGGCCGGCAGCGCGATCGATGCCGCGAAGATGGAGCAGCTCGTCGACGGCATCGCCGCGATCGGCGCGCTCAAGCGCTGCGACGCCGTGCTGTCCGGCTTCCTCGGCTCGCCGCCGCAGGCGCGTGCGGCCGTCGAGATCGTGCGCTCGGTGAAGGCGATGAACCCGAACGCGTGGTACTTCTGCGATCCGGCGATGGGCCAGACGGGCGGCATCCGGCCCGAGCCCGGCGTCGAGGAATTCATGGTCCAGGAAATGCCGGCGCTCGCCGACGGCATGTCGCCGAACCACACCGAACTGCAGAAGCTCGCCGGGCGGCGCATCGAAACCGTCGCCGAAGCCGTCGAGGCATGCCGCGCGCTGATCCGGCGCGGCCCGCAAATCATCCTCGTCAAGCACCT
Source organism: Burkholderia sp. D-99 (assembly GCF_011605345.1). Lineage (GTDB taxonomy): Bacteria > Pseudomonadota > Gammaproteobacteria > Burkholderiales > Burkholderiaceae > Burkholderia. Next base: position 582,221 of record NZ_JAAOXM010000003.1, on the reverse strand, counting down.
GCACGACCGCAACAGCCCCGCCGATCGCTTCAACATGCTCGCCGTCACCGAAACCGAAGCGTGGATCGGCCAGCGCCCGCTGTACGCGTTTCCGCGCCATCCGGTCGGCGTCGGCGACCTGACCAGCGCGATCTTCGTCGCATGCCGGCTGCGCGGCGACTCCGTGCGCGCCGCGTTCGAGCACACGCTCGCGGCCGTGCATGCGGTCGTGAAGGCCACCTACGATGCGCGCCGCTACGAGCTCGAACTCGTCGCCGCGCAGGACGAAATCGCGCACCCGAGCGAATGGTTCGGTGCGTGGGTGACGGACGCCTGACACACCGGCGTCGCCCTTCGCTTCACCGGCGCGCATCCCGCGCCGCTTTCCCGCCCTGCCCCTGCCTCACCACGACCGCTGGCGATATGCCCCCCGACGCTGCGTCGAACTCGCTTCGATGCGGATGCAAACGTTTCCGGACTTCACATGAATGACACCGATTCCTAGCTATGCTCGCGGCGGCACAACCCGGCGCAGCCGCATCCTGCGACCCGGGCGTGCCCTTCCAGCAGTTCCCGCCAATCGGCTCCCCCCTTTATCACACGATAACGACCATGACCCGATCGAACCGTCGTGACTTCCTGCGCGTCGCTGCCGGCACCGCCGGCGCCGCCGCGCTGAACCTGTTCCCGCCCGTGATTCGCGATGCGCTTGCGATTCCTGCGAACCGCCGCACCGGCACCATCCGCGATATCGAACACATCGTGATCCTGATGCAGGAGAACCGCTCGTTCGACCACTACTTCGGCACGATGCGCGGTGTCCGCGGCTTTGGTGACCCGCGCCCGCTGCGCCTCGCGAACGGCAAGTCGGTGTTCCACCAGCCGGTCGGCCCGGCCGAGCTGCTGCCGTTCCATCCGGGCGCGGACAAGCTCGGCCTGCAGTTCCTGCAGGACCTGCCGCACGGCTGGCAGGACATGCACGCGGCATGGAACAAGGGCCGCTATGACCAGTGGGTGCCGAACAAGGGCACCACGACGATGGCGTACCTGAAGCGCGACGACATCCCGTTCCACTACCAGCTCGCCGACGCGTTCACGATCTGCGACGCGTACCACTGCGCGATCCCGAGCTCGACCGACCCGAACCGCTACTACATGTGGACGGGCTACGTCGGCAACGACGGCACGGGTGGCGGCCCGGTGCTCGGCAACGAGGAAGCGGGCTACGGCTGGACGACCTATCCGGAAGTGCTGGAGAACGCCGGCGTGTCGTGGAAGATCTACCAGGACATCGGCACCGGCCTGAACGCCGCCGGGTCGTGGGGCTGGACGCAGAACCCGTACATCGGCAACTACGGCGACAACTCGCTGCTCTACTTCAACCAGTACCGCACCGCGCTGCCCGGCACGCCGCTGTACGACAAGGCGCGCACCGGCACCAACATCAGCGCGGGCGGCACGCTGTTCGACGTGCTGCAGCAGGACGTGAAGAACGGCACGCTGCCGCAGGTGTCGTGGATCTGCGCGCCGGAAGCGTATTCCGAGCATCCGAACTGGCCGGCGAACTACGGCGCGTGGTACATCGAGCAGGTGCTGCAGGCGCTCGTGTCGAATCCGGAAGTTTGGAGCAAGACCGCGCTCTTCATCACGTACGACGAGAACGACGGCTTCTTCGATCATGTGCAGCCGCCGTTCGCGCCGCAGTCGCGCGACAACGGGCTGTCGACGGTCGCAACGACCAACGAAGTGTTCCCCGGCGACGCATCGCACATGGCAGGCCCGTACGGGCTCGGGCCGCGCGTGCCGATGCTCGTCGTGTCGCCGTGGACGAAGGGCGGCTGGGTCTGTTCGCAGACCTTCGATCACACGTCGCTGCTGCAATTCATCGAGGCGCGTTTCGGCGCGCAATACCCGGTCAAGGCGGGCAACGTGTCGCCGTGGCGTCGCACGGTGTGCGGCGACCTGACCGCCGCGTTCGACTTCGCGACGTCCGATGCCGCCTGGCCGACGCTGCCGGACACGAGCAGCTACGCGCCGCCCGACCGCCTGCGCCACCCCGACTACATCCCGGTGCCGCCGGTGCTGCAGAAGCTGCCGAAGCAGGAGGCCGGGCTGCGTCCGGCGCGCGCGCTGCCGTACGAGCTGTTCGTGCACGGTCGCGTCGAATCGGTCAACGGCCTGTTCCGGCTGACCTTCGCGAACACGGGCCGCGCGGGCGCCGCGTTCCAGGTGCAGTCACGCAACCGCCTCGACGGCCCTTGGGCGTACACGGTCGAAGCCGGCAAGCGGGTTGTCGACACGTGGAGCGCCGCCGCGTCGCTAGGCCTGTACGACCTCGACGTGTACGGCCCGAACGGCTTCTACTGCCATTTCCGCGGCCCGTTCGCGACCGGCGTCGGCAGCGCGAACGTGAACCCCGAGGTGATCTACGGCTATGACGTCGCGAACGGCAACATCACGCTGCGCCTGATGAACCGCGGCCACAAGGCCGTGCGGCTCAAGGTCACGAACGCGTACGGCCACGGCCGCGCGCGCACGTTCGATCTCGCACCGGGCCAGCAGGTCGACGACTACTGGGATCTGCGCGGCAGCCACGGCTGGTACGACCTGACCGTCAGCGACGGTCGGCTGCTCGGCTTCCTGCGCCGTTTCGCGGGCCACGTCGAGACGGGCCGCCCGAGCACCAGCGATCCGCTGATCCGCACGCACGCATCGCACGACGATGCCGAAGCCGCATCGGACACCCTGTCCGACTGACGGCCTCTCGTGCGCGGCGTGGCCCCGGCGGGCCGCGCCGCCTCCCTGCTCCTCGCCCCCGCACCTCCCCCTCTCCACCCGCTCCGTTCGCGACGGGAAACTCCCGATACCAGCTGCCCCCGCACGCGCAGAAGCTATGCGCAAATCCGCACCGAATGCGCGGCAAATTGCCAAGACCCGGGCATATCGGCGACCTATATATCGAGGCGATCGGGGCTCTTCGCCGAGCCTGACGGGAGATTCTTCCGAGGATCACGATGCCGACCTCCCCGCCCGATTCCGAGAAGCGGTCGAACCGCCCGCCCGTCGCACGCGCTCAGCCAGCCCGAGCATGTGCGGTACTCACTCGCAGGTGTCGAACAAGAGGAACAACATGAAATTCCGTCATTCCCTGCTGTCGGTGTCGATTGCATCCGCGCTTGCCCTCCTCTCGCAACAGGCCGCCCAGGCCGCCGATACGACCGACGTGAAGGTCGGTTTCGCCGCGCCGCTCACGGGCGTGAACGCCGGCTACGGCAAGGACCTGCAGAACGGCGTGCAGCTCGCGCTCGACGATGCCGCCGCGCAGAAGGTGCAGATCGCCGGCAAGCCCGCGCACTTCAACCTCGTCGTGCAGGACGACCAGGCCGACCCGCGCATCGGCGTGCAGGCCGCGCAGGCGCTCGTCGACCAGAACGTGTCGGTCGTGGTCGGCCATTTCAATTCGGGGACGACGATTCCGGCCTCGGTCGTCTACGACAAGTCCGGCATCCCGGTGATCGATCCGGCGGCGACCAACCCGACGCTCACCTCGCGCGGGCTGGCGAACATGTTCATGGTGATCGCAACCGACGGCCAGAACGCCGGCAACGCGGGCAAGTACGCGGTCGATGTGACGAAAGCAAAGCGCATCGCGATCATCGACGACCGCACCGCGTTCGGCCAGGGCGAGGCCGACGAGTTCGAGAAGGCCGTGAAGGCCGCCGGCGGGAACCTCATCGGCCGCGAATTCACCAGCAACCAGGCGGTCGACTTCCGTGCGCAGATCACGAGCCTGAAGGCCAAGAATCCCGACCTGATCTTCTTCGGCGGGCTCGATTCGCTCGCCGCGAACTTCATCAAGCAGATGCGCCAGCTCGGGCTGAACGCGCAGTTCGTCGGCGGCGGCGGCGTGAAGGACAACGAGTTCATCAAGATCGCGGGCCCGGCCGCCGAAGGCGCGATGGCGTGGGAATACGGCCGGCCGCTCGACGAGCTGCCGCAAGGGAAGGATTTCGAACAGCGTTTCAGGAAGCGCTTCGGCGTCGACGTGCTGTCGTATGCGCAGTTCGGCTACGACGCGGCCTGGGCGGCGATCAAGGCGATGCAGGCGGCCGGCTCGACCGACCCGAAGGTCTATCGCCCGGCGCTGAAGAAGATCGACTTCGAAGGCGTCACCGGCCGCATCTCGTTCGCGAACGACGGCTCGCTGAAGAGCGGGATGTCGACGCTGTACCAGGTGAAGAGCGGCGCGTGGAAGACGATCACGACGAAGGGAGGCTGATCGGCGGTGCCGGCGGCCGGCAGCGGAAACGCCGCCCGGCCCCGGTGATCGATGAACGGATATCGATCTTGTATGACGACTGATGTTGAGGCGATTTGTCCGGGCGGGGCGGCACCGCGGGCCGCGCCGCCCGGCGCATCAGCCGGCCTGTGTGTCGCGTTCGGCTTCGGCCGCCTCATGCGCGCGGCGCAGCCGCTCGCGGCTGTTGGTGAGGTGCGTGCGCATCGCGGCGCGTGCGGCCTCCGGGTCGTGGCGCGCGATCGCCTCGTAGATATCCTCGTGCTCGTGATTCAGCCGGCCGACGTAACGCTCGAGATCGTCACCGGCAAAACGGGCCGAATTCACGCGCGTGCGCGGGATGATCGACGTGCCGAGCTGCGTCATGATGTCGACGAAATAGCGGTTGCCGGTGGATTGCGCGATCTGCAGGTGGAACTGGAAATCGAGCTGCGCCGTGTCGCGGCCACCGCCCGCGCCTGTTGCAATCGCGTCGAGCGCGCGCCGCAGCGCGGCAAGGTCGGTATCGTTCGCGCGCTGCGCGGCAAGGCTCGCGCATTCGCTCTCGAGGCTGATGCGCAGTTCCAGCACCGCGAGCACGTCGCGCAGCGTCGTGATCGTCGCCGGGTCGATGCCGAGCGTCTGACGGCGCGACGGCTCCAGCACGAAGCTGCCGATGCCGTGGCGGGTCTCGACGAGGCCGCTCGCCTGCATCCGCGAGATCGCCTCGCGCACGACCGTACGGCTCACGCCCTGCGCCGCCATGACTTCGGTTTCGGTCGGCAGCTTGTCGCCGGGACGCAGCGTGCCGTTTTCGATCTGCGCGGTCAGCGCGTCGACGACATCTTGTGCGAGGCTGCGTGCGCGACGGCGCGGCGCTGCGGGAAGCGTAGGCACGGACATGAGGCCGGTTCCTTTTTGAATGATCGTAATGTGAGCCGAGGGTTTACGCGGGGTTTGAGCGAAAGCCGATGATTCATTATACTGCGTCACAAGTCATCCGACGACTGATGATAGAAGCACGGATCTCCTGTCGACTCAAGCAAGCGCTCCGGCGCCGCCTGGTCCCGTGCTTTACGATCAGCCAGCGTTCGCGTTCTGCGCTCCGCTGGTTCGGTTGCCGCTTCCACCCCGTTCCGGGTTGCGTCGACCTGCGGGGCTTGCGCGCCGCGCACGTCGGTTGTCGAATGATCGCACCTCCCGCCGCGCGCGGCAAAGCTTTTGCCGCACGGCATTGCCCACCCTTTCGCCATCGCCGCCCATGAACGCCGTCACCGCCTCGCCCTCCCACGACACGCCGCGCATCGTCGACCTGCAAGCGATTCCGGTCGCCGGCCACGACAGCATGCTGCTCAACCTGAGCGGCGCGCACGGCCCGTTCTTCACCCGCAACCTCCTGATCCTGAAGGACAGCGCGGGCCGGACCGGCGTCGGCGAAGTGCCCGGCGGCGAAAGCATCCGCCGCACGCTCGACGATGCGCGCGCGCTCGTCGTCGGCCAGCCGGTCGGCAATTACCACGCAGTGCTCAACGACGTGCGGCGTACCTTTGCCGACCGCGACGCGAGCGGCCGCGGGCTGCAGACCTTCGACCTGCGCACGACGATCCACGCGGTCACCGCGCTCGAGGCCGCGCTGCTCGACCTGCTCGGCCAGCATCTCGGCGTGCCGGTCGCAGCGCTGCTTGGCGAGGGCCAGCAGCGCGAGCGTGTCGAAATGCTCGGCTACCTGTTCTACGTCGGCGATCGCACGAAGACCGCGCTGCCCTACCGTGACGGCAGCGGCGCGACCGATGACTGGACGCGCGTGCGCGACGAAGCCGCGCTGACGCCCGAGGCCGTCGTGCGGCTCGCCGAGGCCGCGCATGCGCGCTACGGCTTCAACGACTTCAAGCTGAAGGGCGGCGTGTTCGAAGGCGCAAGCGAGATCGAGGCCGTGACGGCGCTCGCCGAGCGCTTCCCCGACGCGCGCGTGACGCTCGACCCGAACGGCGCATGGTCGCTCGACGAGGCCGTACGCCTGTGCCGCGACCAGCATCACGTGCTGGCCTACGCCGAAGATCCGTGCGGTGCGGAGAACGGCTACTCGGGCCGCGAGGTGATGGCCGAATTCCGCCGTGCGACGGGGCTGCCGACGGCAACCAACATGATTGCGACCGACTGGCGGCAAATGGGCCACGCGGTGCAGTTGCAGGCCGTCGACATCCCGCTCGCCGATCCGCACTTCTGGACGATGCAGGGTTCGGTGCGCGTCGCGCAGATGTGCCGCGACTGGGGTCTTACGTGGGGTTCGCATTCGAACAACCACTTCGACGTGTCGCTCGCGATGTTCACGCATGTCGCGGCCGCCGCGCCCGGTCAGGTCACGGCGATCGACACGCACTGGATCTGGCAGGACGGCGAACGGCTGACGCGCGAGCCGCTGAAGATCGAGAATGGACTGGTGGAGGTACCGAAGCGGCCGGGTCTCGGCGTCGACATCGACATGGATGCCGTCGCGGTCGCGCATGAGTTGTACAAGCAGCACGGCCTCGGCGCCCGCGACGATGCGGCGGCCATGCAGTATCTGATTCCGGGGTGGACGTTCAATAACAAACGGCCCAGTCTCGTGCGCTGAGCAAGGGACGAACCGGGCGGCCGAATCGCCCGGTCGAGCCGGAATCGGGGGAAGCGACGCGGCCCGCACCCGGCTTGCGGGTATCTGGCGGAAGATGCTGCGCGGGTCGAACGGGATGCGGATCGGGATGGTGATGGCGAGCCTGGCCGGCCGCATCTACGCGGCCGCACGTACCTGCCATCCCTAGCCGGCCACACCTACACGGCCAGACCTAGCCGGCCGCACCTACCCGGCCAGCCCAATCCCCCGCGCCATCCCCGACGCGGCAAACACGATGACGATCACCAGCAGAGCCTGCCAATGGCCGATCCGCACATAAGTGCGCGCCCGGCCGAGATCGGGCATCTGCTGTCGCCGCGCGGCCGCACGCCAGCGGATCAATCCCAGCATCGGCACGACCTCGAGCAGCAGGATCAGCACGAGCGCTGTCATCTTCAGGTGAAAAAGCGGCTCGTGCAGGTAGTACGCGGCGCCCTTCTCGAAACCGCCGAACGCGCGCGTGAGGCCCGTGACGATCAGCACGAGCGCCGACAGCCCCCACGCGGCATCCGCCTTGAATACACCAGGCAGGTCGGCCGCCTGCGCCGACGCGATGAGGCGGCGTAATGCGCGGTTGCGCCCCGCGATCGCGGCAAATGCGACGCCGAACGCACTCAGGTGAATGGCAGCCAGCAACCAACGGACGATCATCACGCCTCCTTGTCGCCCGCACGCCGTGCGCGGGACTTGTCAGACGATCTGCTTGAGCGCGGCGTCGAGCGCGAGCACCGCGACGCGGTCGCCTTCGGTCGCGAGCGGCGCGCGCATGACGATCTGCCGGTTATGGCCGACGGCCGCAGGCGAATCCCACAGCAGTTCGACCTTCGGTCGATTGAACAGGCTGCCGCGACGCGGCGGCACGACTGCCGGCTGCCCGTCCGTCGCGGCCTCGCCTGCGGCAGCTGCCGTACGGCCGGGCCAGCGCACCGACAGTTCGCGCGCGTCGTACTGGCCGACCTTGCGGCTTTCCATCCAGACGATCGCGGTGCGCGTCAGCACGTCGAGCGAAATCGCATAACGGCCGACCGCGAAGCGGCGGGCGGCCACGTTGGTGCGCCACAGCGGCCGCGGACGGCAGATCCAGACGATCGCCGCATAAAGCGCCGGCGCGGCAACGAGCCAACCATTGGTCGCCGTCACGGCATGCAGCGCGAGGCGCCAGCCGTCCACCCAGACGAACATGCCGATCGACCAGATCGCGAACAGCAAACCGATCAGTGCAAAGACGCGCAGCGCCTGGCGCAGCCACTGCGGCAGCGGATGAAACGGCCGTTCGGCACGCGCGACGGCACCCGGCAGCGCCAGCAGCAGGAAGATCAGCAGGAGGTAGACGAACGCCCAGGGCGACGACACCATCGCCGACAGCGACGAGCGATAGCCCATCTGGGACATCGAGAACAGCCAGCGCGCGAGCAGCACGAGACCGATCGCGCGCAACGCGAAGATCACACCGGCGCCGGGGGCCGGCGCTGCGCGCGTGGTTTTCGTTCTCGCCAAGACTGCTCTCCTCTGGATATTCGTACAGGGCCGGATTTCACGGCACGGCCATTATAGGGACATTACCGTCTGGACAGACGGCAGGATGGCGTGCCGGGCCGCTTCGGGGGCCGTTCGCGGCGTCGGGCGCGGCGAGAATACAACAGATCCGCGCCGCGGATGTGACAACGCCCCGCCGGAAACCCGGACGGGGCGTCGTTGGCAAGCCGCGCGCCGCAGCGCGGCGGCGGCCCGCAATCAGCCTGCGTTGACTTCGCGGAGCACCGTGCGACGCTTCTGGCGCAGCAGTTCCTCGTAGCCCTTCACATAGTTCTGCGCCATCACCTTCGACGAGAAGCGGGCTTCGAACGCGGCGCGGACCTTCTCGCGCGGCAGCGTGTCGAGGCGCTTGAGCGCAGCGACGGCCGACAGCTCGTCTTCGACGACGAAGCCCGACACGCCGTTGTCGATCACTTCCGGCACCGAGCCGCGCTTGAACGCGATCACCGGCGTGCCGCAGGCCATCGCCTCGATCATCACCAGGCCAAAGGGCTCCGGCCAGTCGATCGGGAACAGCAGCGCGTGCGCGTTGCCGAGGAATTCGGTCTTTTCGGACTCGCTGATTTCGCCGATGTACTCGACGTGCGGCAGCGCGAACAGCGGCTTGATCTTCTCTTCGTAGTACGCACGGTCAGCCTTGTCGAGCTTCGCAGCGATCTTGATCGGCAGGCCGGCCTGCTCGGCGATGCGGATCGCCGTGTCGACGCGCTTCTCCGGCGAGATGCGGCCGAGGAACGCCAGGTAGCTCGGCTTCACGTTCGGGATCGGCGTCAGCAGGTTTTCCGGCAGGCCGTGGTAGACGGTCGACAGCCAGTTCGCCTGCGGCAGCGGGATGCGCTGGTTGTCGGAGATCGACACCACCGGCACGTCGCTGAATGCATTGAAGATCGGCTGCAGTTCCGGCAGGTCGAGACGGCCGTGCATCGTCGTCAGATGCGGGACCGGCTGGCGCGAGAACAGCGAAAACGGGTAGTAGTCGATGTGGCAGTGCAGGACATCGAACTCTTCCGCGCGGCGGCGCACCTGCTCGAGGAGCAGCATGTGCGGTGCCATCACGTCGCGGATCGTCGGGTCGAGGCGCAGCGCCTGCGGCCAGCAGGCTTCGAGCTTCGCGGAGGTTTGCGAATCGCCGCTCGCGAAGAGCGTGACGTCATGCCCCATCTCGACAAGTGCTTCGGTGAGGTAGGACACCACTCGCTCAGTACCACCGTACAGTTTCGGGGGCACCGCTTCGTGCAACGGAGCGATTTGGGCGATTCGCATGCGTAACTCCTAAAAAATCGGCTAAAAACCAGGTATGGGTCGGCAACCTGCCGGCGGTCCGGGCTGGATGCATGTCGTCCGAAGATCGGACGAATCAGCCTGCCGGGGGCGTCAAACCCGCGCTGCTCGAGGAGCGTCGGCGACGCGACAGGCATAGAACGTTTGAAACGAAGACCCGTTGACAGGGGTTCGTAAAAAACCTGGAATCGAACCCGGAGCCGATTATCTAGGGTTAATCCTGATACGGCGCACAACATTTCAAACACTTTACTTTGTTACAAAGGTGCAACACTTTGCAACCCGCGGACTTGGGTGTCCGTTCTAGAGTGGAAGGCCCTTTTGGCACTCCCTGCACCCGTGACTGCCGGCAGCGTGATTCCGGCACATGAGGCAGGACGGGATGCCGGATTTTATCTCAAAATCGATCGCGAGCCCCTGGCCAAGGCAAGATTCGCGCAGCGCGACGCACGGCCTTGTTTACAATGCCGGATTATTCAGTCCGGGCGAACGCCGGCATGCGATCCAGCCGCAACGCTCAATCACCGAATCACCGCACGCATATTTTGGAATCTCTCACCCCTGCCCAGCGCAACGCCCACAACGCGGAGCTCTCGAGCTACGCGCACCGGCCGATCGCGTTCCTGTTCCGCTACATCCGCCTCCACCCCGTCGCTCACCTCATCGTGTTCTGCAGCGTGCTGGCCGCCGTCGGCTGCGCGCTCGGCTCGCAATACGCGATCAAGCACCTGATCGACGTACTCGCGACCGGGCGCCATCACCCGGGCCCGCTGTGGAGCGCGTTCGCGCTGCTCGTCGGGCTGATCGCGGCCGACAACCTGCTGTGGCGCGTCGGCGGCTGGGTCGCCGCACACACGTTCGTCGCGGTCACCGGCGACCTGCGGCGCGACCTGTTCCAGTACCTGATCGGCCATTCGCCGACCTACTACTCCGAAAAGCAGCCGGGCACGCTCGCGAGCCGCATCACGGCCACGTCGAACGCGGTCTACACGTCGGAGAACACGATGGCGTGGAACGTGCTGCCGCCGTGCATCGCGGTGATGGGCGCGATCCTGATGATCATCGTCGTCAATCCGATGATGGCCGCCGGCCTGCTCGGCTGTTCGGCCGTGCTGTCCGTGATCCTGTTCAAGCTCGCCGGGCGCGGCTCGGCCCGCCACCATGCGTTCGCGGCGAAGGCCGCCGCGGTCGACGGCGAGCTCGTCGACGTGATCGGCAACATGGGCCTCGTGCGTGCATTCGGGATGACGGTGCGTGAACAGAAGCGCTTCGGCGCGACGGTCAAGGCCGAAATGGATGCGCGCCAGCAAAGCCTGCTCTATCTCGAGAAGCTGCGCCTGCTGCACGCGGTGATCACCGCGATGCTGTCCGCCGGCCTGCTCGGCTGGGCGCTGTGGCTGTGGGATCAAGGTCAGGCGACGTCGGGCGACATCGTGCTCGTCAGCTCGCTCGGCTTCACGATCCTGCACGGCACGCGCGATCTCGCGGTCGCGCTCGTCGACGTCACGCAGCACATCGCGCGCCTGTCCGAAGCCGTCAAGACATTGCTCGAGCCGCACGGGATGCCGGACCGCTCCGACGCGCAGCCGCTGTCGGCCAAGGGCGGTCGCGTCGATTTCGAGCGCGTGACGTTTGCGTATCCGCACCGCCGCGCGATCCTCGACCACTTCGACCTGCATATCGAGCCGGGCCAGCGCGTCGGCCTGATCGGCAAGTCGGGCGCCGGCAAGTCGACCGTGCTCGCGCTGCTGCAGCGCTTCTACGACACGCAGGACGGCGTCGTGCAGGTGGACGGCCAGGACGTGAAGACGATCACGCAGGACAGCCTGCGCCACGCGATCGCGCTCGTGCCGCAAGACATCTCGCTGCTGCACCGGACGATCTACGACAACATCGCATACGGCCGCCCCGAAGCGACCCGCGACGAAGTGCTCGCCGCTGCGCGCGACGCCCGCTGCGCGGAGTTCATCGAGGCGATGCCGGAAGGCTATGACACGATCGTCGGCGACCGCGGCGTCAAGCTGTCGGGCGGCCAGCGCCAGCGCATCGCGATCGCGCGCGCGATCCTGAAGAACGCGCCGATCCTGCTGCTCGACGAAGCGACGTCCGCGCTCGACAGCGCGTCCGAGGAAGCGATCCAGAGCGCACTCGACCGCCTGATGGTCGGTCGCACGGTGATCGCGATCGCACACCGCCTGTCGACGCTGCGCAACTTCGACCGGATCATCGTGATGAACAACGGCAAGGTGATCGACGACGGCCCGCCCGACGTGCTGCGCAACCGCCCCGGCCTGTACCGCGACCTGCTCGCGAAGCAGCACGGCCGCCATCACCCGGCCCCCGACGGCGGCGCGCCGACCGGCGAGCGCGTGGCCTGACGTAACGGCCCGCAGCCAGCAAAAAAGCCGCAGTGCTTCTCGCACTGCGGCTTTTTTTCGTTGCGCGGTGAACTGCCGGTTACACGTGCTGCAGGTCGCGCAGGAAGTTGTCGCGCCACACCGACACGTTGTTCTCGCGAAGCTGCGCGATCATGTCCGTGTAACGTGCGCGCCGCTCGGCGAGCGGCATCGTCAGCGCCTGCGACAACGCATCGGCCATCCCGTCGATATCGATCGGATTGACGATCAGCGCACCCGTCAGCTCGCGCGCGGCGCCCGCGAAGCGCGACAGCACGAGCACGCCCGGATCGTCCGGATTCTGAGCGGATACGTACTCCTTCGCGACGAGGTTCATCCCGTCGCGCAGCGGCGTCACGTAGCCGACCCGCGCGAGCCGGTACAGCGCCGCGAGCAGCTGGCGATCGTACTGGCGATGGATATAGAGGATTGGCGCCCAGTCGAGCTCTGCGAAGCGTCCGTTGATGCGCCCCGACTCCCCTTCGAGCTGCAGGCGGATATCCTGGTACGCGCGCAGCTCCGCGCGGGTCGACGGTGCGATCTGCAGGAACGACACGCGATTGCGATGCGACGGCTCGTGCTCGAGCAGCTTCTCGAACGCGCGGAAGCGCTCGACGAGCCCCTTCGAGTAATCGAGCCGGTCGACGCTCATGATCAGCTTGCGGCCGCGCAGCGATGTCGCAAGCGTGCGCACCGCCTTGCCGTGCTCGCCGGCCTGCGCGAGCGACGCGATTTCGTCCGGATGCACGCCGATCGGATACGCGGACGCGCGCAGCGTCCGACCGAATGCGCGCACCGTCACCAGGTGGCCATCGCGCTCGATCACGCCGTCCGCTTCGGATTCGACGTAGTCGCAGAACGCGCGCAGGTCAGGTTCGGTCTGGAAACCTAGCAGGTCGAACGCACACAGCGACTCGACGAGATCGCGATGCGGCGGCACGTTGACGAGCACCTGCGCGGCGGGAAACGGAATGTGCAGGAAGAAGCCGATGCGGTTCTTCACGCCGGCCGCGCGCAGTGCGCGCGCGAACGGGATCAGGTGATAGTCGTGCACCCAGATCACGTCGTCGTCCTGCAGCAGCGGCACGAGCTGCTGGGCAAGCCACACGTTCACGCGGCTGTAGCCTTCGAACTCGTGACGGTCGTACTGGATCAGGTCGGTGCGGTAGTGAAACGCGGGCCACAGCGTCGCGTTCGAGAAGCCGCGGTAATACTGGTCGTAGTCGCGCCGCGACAGGCCGATGGTCGCGAACGTGACCGGCCCGTGCTCCTCGACGCGAATCTGCGGCGCGCCGGACGCGACGACCTCGCCGCTCCAGCCGAACCACATGCCGCCCGTCTCCTTCAGCGCATCGTAGACACCGATCGCGAGGCCGCCCGCCGCCGGTTCGCCTTCCGAAATCGGTGCGACGCGGTTTGAAACGATGATGAGGCGACTCATGCGTGCGGCTGCCCCGCACCGAGCCAGCGCGCGATCTGCTCGTGCAGCGCGTCGACGGAATCGAGCCGCATGCGGGCGGACGTCTCGCCCGCGCCGACCTTGATCGACAGGCCGCCGCGCGCATTGACCACCGCGAAGCCCTTCTCGTCGGTCAGGTCGTCGCCCGCGAACACCGGCACGCGGCCGGCAAACGGCGGCTCGTCGAGGAAGGCCGCCAGCGCGCGCCCCTTGTCGACGCCTTTAGGCTTGATCTCGAACACCATCTTGCCGGGCTGCAGCACATACGCATCGGCATAGTCGGCGACGAGGCGCTCGGTGGCTGCACGTGCAGCCGCCTCGCGCTCGGGCGCGTTGCGGTAGTGCAGCGCGACGGCCGCGCCCTTGATTTCAAGCAGCATGCCCGGATGACGGTCGACGACGGCCGCCAGCTCGCGCTCGATGCGCAGCAGGCGTTCGTCGTTGAAGCCGATGCGCTGCGTGTCGCCGTTCGCATCGCGGCGCTCTGCGCCGTGCAGGCCGGCGATCGGCAGGCCGGGCATCTTCAGGAACGTGTCGAGATTGTCGATGCCGCGCCCCGACACGATCGCGACCGCACCGTGCGAGCGGCGCTGCAGCTCGTCGAGCAGCGTCAGCAGCGACGGCGGAACGTGAATGCTGTCGGGCGTCGGCGCCAGCTCGACGAGCGTGCCGTCGAAGTCGAAGAAGAACGCGGTATCGGTCAGGGGCAGGGAAGCCGGAACGGATTGCATCGATTCGATAGTCTGAGGGTCGGCCGGCAAACGCCGCGCCGCCACTGCGCGAATGGAATTGTGCGCATCTTACCGCGCCTGCGCATCGAGATGGGCGAAACCGGCACATCGCCGGCCTCGCGCCGCCGATTGCGTCAACTGCGACATATTGCCCCGCTCGCCCGCCCCGTACGAGTTTCGAAAGGACGCGGGCGCGCGAATTGCGCTACAGTCGCAACCGCCTGCCGCGCGACGCATGGCATCGCGCCGGCCGGTCACCTTTCCGTTCGATCGAGCCCCAGGATGTCGTCTGCCCGCCCAGCGCCGCACCGGCGCTTCTCCCGCTTCATCCGCACGGCCGCGGCCCTCGCCGCCGCCGTGGCGCTCGCCGCGTGCACGCACGACGAGCCGCGCTGGAACCTGACCAACGTCACCGGCCACCTGCCCGACCTGTCGTTCACGCTGACGGGCGGCGACGGCCATCCCGTCGACGCCGATGCGTTCCACGGCCAGGTCGCGCTCGTCTACTTCGGCTACACGCACTGCCCCGATGTCTGCCCCGAAACGATGGCGCGGCTGATGGAAGTGCTGGCGAAGCTCGGCCCGCAGGCCAACGACGTGCGCATCCTGTTCGTCTCGGTCGACCCGGCGCGCGACACACCGCAGGCAATGCAATCGTATGTCGCCGCGTTCGACGCCGCGCACGCGCGCGGCCTGACCGGCACCGACCGCCAGATAGAATCGCTCGCGAAGCGCTATCGCGTCGCGTACCAGATGGAACAGCGCGACCCGTCCGGCGGCTACGAAGTCACGCACAGCTCGGCCGTCTACATCTTCGACGCGAGCGGCCGCGCCCGCCTGCTTGCGACCGACCGCGACTCGCCCGACGCCATCGCCGCCGATCTGCGCCGCATCATCGACACCGCCCCTACTACTTGAATTCATTTCACGACATGAAGACGAAGACGACACTCAAGACGCTCGCCCTCCTCGCCGCGCTGTGCGCCGGCGCCCACGCGTATGCCGCCGGCACGATCACCGCGCAGAACGCATGGGTGCGCTGGCTGCCGAACAAGCTGCCGGCCGGCGGCTACGTGACGCTCGTGAACACGGGCGACAAGCCGGTCGATCTCGTCGACGTCGACAGCCCCGACTATGGAATGGCGATGCTGCACCAGACCGTCTCGAACGGCTCGACGCAGAAGATGGAAATGGTCGACAAGCTGACGATCCCCGCTCGCGGCAAGGTCGACATCGCACCGGGCGGCTACCACTTCATGCTCGAGGAGCCGAAGCACGCGATCAAGCCGGGTGACACCGTGCACCTGCGCCTGAAATTCTCCGACGGCGAAACGGTCGATGCACCGTTCGCCGTGAAATCGCCGGCCCAGGCGAAGTGACACGCGCGCGATGAACCTCCTGTACTGGCTCGATCCGTGGGAACCGTCGCCGACCGTGGTGATCGCGGTGCTCACCGCTGCCGTGCTGTTCGCGCGCGGCGTGAAGAAGGCGAAGGTGTCGCCGCTGCGGCAGTTCTCGTTCTGGTTCGGGTTGACGGCGCTCTACATCGCACTGCATACGCGGCTCGACTATTTCTTCGAGCACGAGTTCTTCCTGCACCGCGCGCAGCACCTCGTGCTGCACCACCTCGGGCCGTTCTTCATCGCGTTGTCGTATCCGGGCGCGGCGATTCGCGCGGGTATCCCGTTCCGCTGGCGGCAGCGTTTCGTGCGCCCCGCACTCGCGTGGGCGCCCGTGCGCGCGACGCTCGACGTGGTGTTCCATCCCGTCGTCGCGGTCGTGCTGTTCGTCGGGCTGATCTATTTCTGGCTGCTGTCGCCGATCCACTTCATCGCGATGCTCGACTGGCGTCTCTATCGCGTGATGAACTGGAGCATGGTGATCGACGGGCTGCTGTTCTGGTGGCTCGTCGTCGATCCGCGCCCCGCGCCGCCTGCGCGGCTGTCGCCGGGCCGCCGGATCCTGATCGTCGTCGCGGCGATCCCGCCGCAGATCGCACTCGGCGCGCTGATCTTCTTCACGCCGCATGAGCTGTATCCGATCTATTCGATCTGCGGCCGCGCGTTCACGTGGCTGAGCCCGCTGCGCGACCAGCAGATCGGTGGCCTGCTGCTGTGGATTCCCGGCTCGATGATGAGCGTGATCGGCGCGCTGATCGCGCTGCGGCACTGGCTGCGGCTGTCCGCCCGCGGCCGCCTGATCGATGAACGGGCCGCGCAGCGCGCGGCTCGGCCGTCGGTGGCGAACGCCGCGCACTGACTGCTGCGCGGCGCGTCGCGCATTACGCGCGTGCGCTGCTCATCCACACGTGCGGGATGCCGTCCTCGTCGTGCACGTCCGAACTCGGCGTAAAGCCGAATGCCCCGTAAAAACGCTGCAAGTGGGCCTGCGCATGCAGGCTCACCGGCGTATCCGGCCACTGGGCGCGAATATGTTCGAGCGCGCGCGACAGCAGCCCGTTGCCGAGGCCCGCGCCGCGAAACGCGGCGGTCGTCAGCACGCGCCCGATGCGTACGTCAGTGTTCTGCGCATCGGGCAACAGCACGCGCAGATAGCCGGCGACGCGCCCTGCCGGATCGAATGCGGCCAGGTGCCATGCGGCCTGGTCCGCGTCGTCGATGTCGCGATACACGCAGTTCTGCTCGACGACGAACACGGCGCTGCGGGCTTCGAGGATCGAATAGACTTCGCGCGCCGTCAGCGCGTCGAAGGATTTCCAGCGCCAGTCGAGATCGGCGGCGCTCGGGGATACGGCGGATGCGTTCATGGTCGGTCCTGATTCGGGCGCGCCGGCCGGCGCGCGGGCAATCGCCGATTATGCCCCGAAGCGCACTCGCCGCGCGACCGGTTGCCCGTGCGCGCAAAAAAAGCCCCGCATTGCGCGGGGCTTGTCCATCATGCCGGCATCTGGCCGAAGCGGCCGCTGTTGAAGTCCTCGATCGCGGTGCGAATCTCCGCTTGCGAGTTCATCACGAACGGCCCGTAACCGACGACGGGCTCGTCGATCGGTTCGCCGCTCAGGATCAGCAGCTTCGCGTCGCCGTTCGCTTCGATCTCGACGTCGCTGCCGTCGCGACCGAGCTGCACGAACTGCGCTTCGCGGGCGACCGTCTCGCCGTTCACCTGCACGGTACCGCTCAGCATGACCACCGCGAGCGTGCGCCCTTCGGCGACCGGGAACCGCGCATGGCCGCCAGCCACGAGCCGCACGTCCCACACATCGATCGGCGTATGCGTGCGGGCCGGGCCGCGCCGCCCGTCGAGCTCACCCGCGATGATCCGCGCACTGCCCGCGCCGTCCGGCAACTCGACCACGGGGATGTCGGCGTTCAGCAGCGTCTGGTAGCCGGGCGCCCCCATCTTGTCCTTGGCGGGCAGGTTCACCCACAGCTGCACCATCTCGAGCGGGCCGCCACGCTTCGTGAACCCTTCCGAGTGGAATTCCTCGTGCAGGATCCCGCTCGCGGCCGTCATCCACTGCACGTCACCCGGGCCGATCACGCCGCCCGCGCCGGTCGAATCGCGGTGCGCGACCTCGCCGTCATAGACGATCGTCACCGTCTCGAACCCGCGGTGCGGATGCTGGCCGACACCGCGCGGCGCCGAAGCCGAGCCCGGCTCGAACGTGGCCGGGCCGGCGTAGTCGAGCAGCAGGAACGGGCTCAGGTGCGTGCCGTGAGACTGGTAGCTGAACATCGAACGCACCGGGAAACCGTCACCGACCCAATGGCCGCGCGGCGCACTGTACACACCCTGGATCTTCTTCATTGCCTTCTCCGAATTGCGGCGAAACACGTGTTTCGCATCCTGAACAGGAATATAGAGGTGGAACGATCGATCCGGTAGACTGCCAAAATCGCACTCAGCGTTCCATTTCATGAACGATAAAGCGCGGGATCTGAACGATCTCTATTACTTCGTGCAGGTCGTCGAACATGGCGGCTTCGCCCCGGCCGGGCGTGCGCTGGACATGCCGAAATCGAAGCTGAGCCGCCGCATCGCACTGCTCGAGGCGCGGCTCGGGATGCGGCTGATCCAGCGCTCGACGCGCCGCTTCACCGTCACCGACGTCGGCCAGACCTATTATGCGCATTGCCGCGCGATGCTCATCGAGGCCGATGCGGCCGACGAGGCGATCGCGGTGCTGCACGAGGAGCCACGCGGCATCGTGCGCGTCAGCTGCCCAATCGTGCTGCTCGATTCGCTGGTCGGCGCGATGATCGCCGCGTTCATGGTCGCGTGCCCGCGCGTCGAGATTCATCTGGAGGCGACCAACCGGCGCGTCGACGTGGTCGGCGAAGGAATCGACGTCGCGATCCGCGTACGCCCGCCGCCGCTCGAAGACAGCGATCTCGCGCTGCGCGTGCTGGCCGAGCGCGGCCAGTGCCTCGTCGCGAGCCCCGCGCTGCTGCGCGAGCATGGCGCACCGGCCGTTCCCGCCGATCTCGCACGCCTGCCGAGCCTCGATCACGGCGTCCCGCAGTCCACGCACGTGTGGCGGCTGCGCGGGCCCGACGGCGCTCACGCGGAAATCCATCACCAGCCGCGCTTCGTGACCGGCGGCATGCTCGCGTTGCGCGCGGCGGCCGTCGCAGGCGTCGGCATCGTCCAGCTGCCGACGATGATGGTGCGCGACGAGGTCGCGCGCGGCGAGCTGGCGACTGTATTGCCCGACTGGGCGCCGCGCCGCGAGATCGTGCATGCGGTGTTCGCGTCGCGCCGCGGGTTGCTGCCTGCGGTGCGCGCGCTGCTCGATTTTCTCGCCAAGCGGTTTGCCGAACTCGAACCCGACTGAGCGCGCCGCGTCACCCGTAACCGGGCGCTGCAAACCGTGCACGCGTGCCGTAGACTGCGGTACGCGCATCGCGCACTCCACAACCCCGATCGCTTTCCCGCCATGTTCACGCTGTCCAACGACCCCAACGCCTCCAAGGCAGATCAATACGCGACGCTCGTCGAGCAAGCACGTGCGCTCGTCGAATCCGAACGCGACCTGACCGCGAACGCGGCCAACTTCGCCGCGCTCGTCTACCACTCGCTCGACCGTCTCAACTGGGCCGGCTTCTACTTCTTCGACGGGACGGAACTCGTGGTCGGGCCGTTCCAGGGCAAGCCCGCCTGCGTGCGGATCGCGCTCGGCAAGGGCGTGTGCGGCACGGCTGCGCAGACGCGCGAGACGCAGGTCGTGCGCGACGTGCATGACTTCCCCGGCCATATCGCGTGCGACGCCGCATCGGAATCGGAAATCGTCGTGCCGCTGGTGGCCGGCGACGGCACGCTGATCGGCGTGTGGGACGTCGACAGCCCGGTTGCGGCACGCTTCGACGAAGAAGACCGCCAGGGGATGGAAGCGCTGTGCCGCGTATTCGTCGAATCCGCATGGCAGAAGGCGCGCGGTTGAGCGGCGGCTAAGCCGCGTTCATCCACCGCGCAGCAGGTCGCCGCGTTCGCGCGTGAATCGCGCCGCGTGACCTCAAACGAAACGGGCCCCGCAAAGGGGCCCGTTCCACTGTGCCGGTGCACCGCCCTTCGCGGCGCACGGCGGGCGTCAGGCGACGTGCGTGCCGGACAGCGCCGGAAACGCCTGCGGCTTCGCATCCTCGGTCAGCACCTCGAAGCCCGTTTCCGTCACCACGACCATGTGTTCCCATTGCGCCGACAGCGAATGGTCCTTCGTGACGACCGTCCAGCCGTCGGCCAGCATGCGCGTGTCGCGCTTGCCTGCGTTGAGCATCGGCTCGATCGTGAAGATCATCCCCGGCCGCAGCGGCACGCCGGTACCCGGGCGGCCGTAGTGAAGCACCTGCGGCTCGTCGTGATAGACGTCGCCGATGCCGTGGCCGCAATACTCGCGAACCACGCTGAATCCTTCGCGATGCGCGACCTGCTGGATCGCGTAGCCGACGTCGCCGAGCGTGGCGCCCGGACGCACCGCGCGGATGCCCGCGTGCATCGCCTCATAGGTCGTCGCGACGAGGCGCCGCGCGAGCTCGTTCGGTTCGCCGACGAAATACATGCGACTCGTATCGCCAAACCAGCCGTCCTTGATCACCGCGATGTCGAGGTTCACGATATCGCCGTCGCGCAACGGCCGCGACGTCGGGATGCCGTGACACACCACGTGGTTGACCGACGTGCACAGCGTCTTCGGATAACCGTGGTAGCCGATGTTCGCCGGGATCGCGTCGAGCACGTCGACGATGTATTCGCGGCAGCGTGCGTCCAGTTCGTCGGTGGAGACGCCCGGCTTCACGTGCTCGGCAATCATCGCCAGCACCTGCGACGCCAGCTTCGCGGCTTCGCGCGACTTGGCGATTTCCGCATTGCCGCGGATCGGGATTTCTCGCTTCGCCATTACGCCACCTGCTCGATGCCGTGTTCGACCGGTTCCGCCGGCCCCGCCTCACCGCCCCGCGCTTCGGCCTCGATCAGCATCCGGCAGATGTCACCGTAGGACAGCGCCGGATTGAGTTCCGCCAGCATCCCGACGCGCAGCCAGTGTTCGGCCTGCGCGTTGATCGAGCGGCTCAGCGCCGTGCTGGTCGAGCGCAGTCGCTCGTGCATGTGCTCGGAAATCTTGATGATGCCCATATATCCCCAATTAAACGAAACGTAGTCGGTTCGTATATTACGCTGCGCTCGGCTGGCGGGCAAGTCATGCGGATTCCGTCGAGCCATCGGTCGGCCGCCGTCAATGGCGTTGACATCGAATTCCAGTTTGCTGGAAAATAAATCCATCATGAGAGAATCCGTCACCGCCGTTGCCGACGACACCGGCATCAATGAACGCATCGCCCGGCGCGTACGCGACCTGCGCACCGTGCGAGGCTACACGCTCGATGCGCTGGCTGCGCGCTCCGGCGTCAGCCGTTCGATGATCTCGCTCATCGAACGCGCGTCGGCCAGCCCGACGGCCGTCGTGCTGGACAAGCTCGCGGCCGGGCTCGGCGTGTCGCTGGCCGGGCTGTTCGGCGGCGACCAGGACGACACCCCCGCGCAGCCGCTGGCACGCCGCGCGCAGCAGGCCGAATGGCGGGATCCGGCGTCCGGCTATGTGCGCCGCAACCTCTCCCCGGCTGGCTGGCCGTCACCGATCCAGCTCGTCGAGGTGGATTTCCCGCCCGGCGCACGCGTCGCGTACGACAGTGGCGGGCGCGAAAGCGCGCTGCATCAACAGGTGTGGATCATCAGCGGGCGCGTCGACGTCACGTTCGGCGAAGCGCTTCACGAACTTCACGCAGGCGACTGCCTGGCCATGCGGCTCGACCAGCCGCTGATTTTCAGCAATCCGTCGCCGCATGCCGCGCGCTATGTCGTCGTGATCTGCGATGCGTCCGCCGCCGGCGCGCGCAACCTCTGACGAACGCGTCGTCGCAGCAGCCGTGCGCGCGACCTACTTACTGCCCACAGGAGTCCGTATGAATTCCCCGAAACAGCGCGACGACGTGCGCCTGATCGATTGCAGCGAAGCCGAGCATGCGCCGGCCATCCTCGAGATCCTGAACGACGCGATCGCGAACTCGACCGCGCTGTACGACTACAAGCCGCGCCCGCCGGAAGCGATGGTCGCGTGGTTCGCGGCGAAACGCGCAGGCGGCTTCCCGGTCATCGGCGCGGTCGACGCGTCGGGCACGCTGCTCGGCTTC
This sequence comes from Burkholderia sp. D-99, assembly GCF_011605345.1. Lineage (GTDB taxonomy): Bacteria > Pseudomonadota > Gammaproteobacteria > Burkholderiales > Burkholderiaceae > Burkholderia. Next base: position 560,264 of record NZ_JAAOXM010000003.1, on the reverse strand, counting down.
GCGAGCTGGGGCACGTTCCGCGCGTTTCCCGCCTTCAAGTACACGGTCGAACACAGCGTGTACGTGCATCGCGACCAGCGCGGCCGCGGGCTTGGCGAGGTGCTGCTGCGCGAAGTCGTCCGGCGCGCACGGGAGGCGGAAGTACACGTGCTGGTCGGCTGCATCGATGCGACCAATGCGGGGAGCATCGCCCTGCATACGAAACTGGGATTCGTGCACTCGGGCACGATCAAGGAAGCGGGCTTCAAGTTCGGCCGCTGGCTCGATGCGGCGTTCTATCAGTTGACGCTCGAGACGCCGGCGCAGCCGGTGGACGGCTGAGCGGATGTCGCGACGAACGAGCGGCATCGCGCAGCCGGAGTTCGTTCGAGCATCTCGCTCGATCTGCCGAAAATCAAAAAGCCCGCTCGCAGCGGGCTTTTGTTTTCGTACGCGCGCTACGGACGCATTTTCCTGGAGAGCCGCTGCCCGTCGCGCACGAAACCGTGATGTGCATAAAAGCGGTGGGCGTCCGGACGGTGATCACCACTCGTTACCTCCAGCTTCACACATCGGCCGCTCTCGAACCAGCGTTCGGCGGCCGCCATCAGCGCGCCACCGATTCCGCATCCCCGGTGACGCTCGTCAACGACCATGCTCGTGATGCGCCCGAGATTTCCGGCTGCATGAAAGAGCGGAAGGATGTGCAGGCTGATACTGCCGACAACCTCGCCATCCAACGTTGCGACGCAAACCCGGTCATCCGGCTTGCCGGCCAGCGAAAGCAATTTTTCATGGATCAGCGCGGGCGTTGCGTCATATCCGAGCTGGCGCAGCAACCCCGCGATTGCAGTGCAATCGGAGAGCCGCGCCTCCCTCGTTTCGGGCGCCGGGGTGTTCAATCCGCTTCACCTGGTTTATCCATCGATAACCTCGACGTCTCGCGCAGGACTCGAACGCCTGCCGATCGCGTCATGCTACCGCAACCGCCCCGCCCGCCTCACGAGCCGCCTCCGCAACGGACGCGAAAAAAAAAAAAAGCCCCGCCGAAGCGGGGCTTTTCTCTTCCTACCTGGAGGCGCGAGCCGGAGTCGAACCGGCCTAAACGGCTTTGCAGGCCGCTGCATAACCGCTTTGCTATCGCGCCAAAAGCGGACTGTCCGGATGCCGTGAGGCAAGCGACAGATTCTTTATTCGAGGACCGGAAGTCCATCAAATAAAAAGGGAAGCTTGGCTTCCCCATTACTTGGAGCGGGAGACGAGTCTCGAACTCGCGACCTCAACCTTGGCAAGGTTGCGCTCTACCAACTGAGCTACTCCCGCATTGTCCTGCATCTGCAGCGCTTCGCCGACCAACACGCTGCCAAAAAAATCTGGAGCGGGAGACGAGTCTCGAACTCGCGACCTCAACCTTGGCAAGGTTGCGCTCTACCAACTGAGCTACTCCCGCATTGTCCTGCATCTGCAGCGCTTTGCCGACCAACACGCTGCCAGAAAAATCTGGAGCGGGAGACGAGTCTCGAACTCGCGACCTCAACCTTGGCAAGGTTGCGCTCTACCAACTGAGCTACTCCCGCATATTGCTGCGTTACTGCTTGCTTCCCCGTCACACACTTACTTCGTCGTGCAGCGGAGAAGCGAGATTATGTCGAAGGCACATTCGTGTGTCAAGGGCTTTTCCAGCCCTTTTTCCAAAAAACCCGCTCGACCGGACACGTGACATGCATCACGCGCCGCCGCGCTCGCGAATTTGCGGCCATGCGAGCTTCATGTAGTACAGCATCGACCAGATCGTCAGCACCGCCGCGAGATACATCAACCACTGGCCCCACACGCGCGTGTCGATCGTGACGACGCCGAGCGGCAGCGGTCCGTAGAACAGCAGCATCGGAATCGCGATCATCTGGCATGCGGTCTTGAACTTGCCGAGCTGGTTCACCGCGACGCTCTTCGACGCGCCGATCTGTGCCATCCACTCGCGCAGCGCCGAAATCGCGATCTCGCGGCCGACGATCACGAGTGCGATCGCCGCGTCGACTCGCGAAATCTGCACGAGGATCAGCAGCGCGGCCGTCACCATCAGCTTGTCCGCCACCGGATCGAGAAACGCGCCGAACGACGACGTCTGGTTCCACTTGCGTGCGAGATAACCGTCGAACCAGTCGGTCAGCGCCGCGAGTATGAAGATCGCCGCCGCCGCGAGATTGCGGTGCGCGCCGCCCATCACCGTGTCCGGCAGATAGAACACGCCGACGACGAGCGGGATCAGCACGATCCGTACCCACGTCAGGAAAATCGGGAAATTGAACGGCATGGCATGCGGGACAGTAAAGGATTCGCAATTGTGCCGTGTCGACCGGCCTGCCACAAGAACGCTGGCGAGGCAGCCGGCCGCACGGCCGCGTCAGTGAAGCTGCTTGTAGATCTGCTCGGCGAGCGCATGCGAGATGCCCTCGACGCTCGCGAGTTCCTCGACGCTCGCGGCAACGACGCCGCGCAGCCCGCCGAATCGCGCGAGCAGCCGCTGCCGGCGCTTCGCGCCAACGCCCTCGAGCTCCTCGAGCCGCGACGTCTGGCGTGCCTTCGCCCGCTTCGCGCGCATGCCCGTGATCGCGAAGCGGTGCGCCTCGTCGCGGATCTGCGCGACGAGCATCAACGCGGCGCTCTCCTTGCCGAGTTCGAGCGGCGTGCGGCCGTCCGCGAACACGAGCGTCTCGAGGCCGACCTTGCGCCCCTCGCCCTTCGCGACGCCGACCAGCATCGACGTGTCGAGCCCCAGCTCGGTGAACACCTGGCGCGCGATTTCGACCTGACCCTTGCCGCCGTCGATCAGCACGATGTTCGGCAACAGGCTCGACGCCTCGGCCTGGCGCGTCGACTCGCCGTCGATACCGGCCGCATCGTCGGCTGCCGCCACCTGCGCCGCCTGCTCGACCATCTTCTCGTAGCGGCGCGTGAGCACCTGCCGCATCGCCGCATAGTCGTCGCCCGGCGTAATCCCGGTGATGTTGTAGCGACGGTATTCGCCCGACTGCATCTTGTGATGGTGGTAGACCACGCATGACGCCTGTGTCGCCTCGCCCATCGTATGACTGATGTCGAAGCACTCGATCCGCAGCGTCGCGAGATCGTCGCATTCGTAGCTGAGCGTTTCGGCCAGCGCACGCGTGCGCGCCTGCTGCGAGCCCTGCTCGGACAGCAGCCGCATGAGCGCGATCTGCGCGTTCTGTTCTGCCATCGAGAGCCACGCACGCCGCTGCCCCTGCGGCTGCCGCACCAGCGACACCTTGTGGCCGGCCTGCTCGGACAGCAGCTCGAGCAGGTCGCGGCTCGCGGGCGCATGGCTCACGACGAGTACGGGCGGCACGCGATTGCCGAGATAGTGCTGCGCGATGAACGCATCGAGTACCTCGGCCTCGACCGACGCCACCGCGTCGCCGCGCGCGCGGCCGGTTTCTTCCACCGGCAGGTCGGGCAATGCGCCGGCGTCGGCGGTCGCGTCGACCGCATCGGCCGCCTCCGCCGGCTCGGACTCGTCGCCGAGACCGCCCTCGGCGAGGGTCAGCGCGCTTTCGACGTGCGTCGGGAAATACGCCTTGTCGCCGAGATGCCGGCCGCCGCGCACCATCGCGAGGTTCACGCACACGCGCCCGCCCTGCGCGACGACTGCGAGGATGTCGACGTCGCTGTCGCTGCCGACCTCGATCGCCTGCTGGTGCAGCACCGTCGCGAGCGAGCTCATCTGGTTGCGCACGGCCGCCGCCTGCTCGAATTTCAGCTCGGCCGCGAACGCGTGCATCTTCTGCTCGAGCTCCTTCATCACTTCGGACTGCCGGCCGAGCAGGAACCGCGCGGCGTTCGACACGTCGATCGCGTAATCCTCGTCGGAGATCGCACCGACGCACGGCGCCGTGCAGCGCCCGATCTGGTGCAGCAGGCACGGCCGCGTGCGGTTGCTGAACACCGAATCCTCGCAGGTGCGCAACTGGAACACGCGCTGCAGGATCTGGATGCTCTCGCGCACGGCCCAGGCGCTCGGGAACGGCCCGAAATACTGGTTCTGCTTGTCGACCGAGCCGCGGTAGTAGGCCATCCGCGGAAACCGGTGCGCAGTGAGCTTCAGGTACGGATACGACTTGTCGTCGCGAAACAGGATGTTGTAGCGCGGCGCGAGCGCCTTGATCAGGTTGTTCTCGAGCAGCAGCGCCTCGGCCTCCGAACGCGTGACGGTCGTCTCGATGCGCGCGATGCGCGTGACCATCATCGCGATGCGCGGCGACAGCTGCGTCTTCGTGAAATAGCTCGATACACGCTTCTTCAGGTCGCGCGCCTTGCCGACGTAGAGCACGGCGCCCGCCGTGTCGTAATAGCGATAGACGCCCGGCATGTGCGGCAGTTGCGCAAGGATCTTCTTCGGTTCGAACGGGGTATCGGAGGCTTCAGGGGATGTCATGCGTGATCCGGGCGCCTTGTAACGCAGAACGGGTCTATTAGAATCGCCAGTTTAGAGCATTCACCGGCCCGCTTCGATGCCACGCACCACCACTGCCCCCCTGCCCGCCGCGCCGCTCGCGCCGGGCGAACCGATCGCCTGCGACCTCTTCTGTACGGTGATCGACAATTTCGGCGACATCGGCGTGTGCTGGCGCCTCGCGCGCCAGCTCGCACACGAGCACGGCTGGCAGGTTCGCCTGTTCGTCGACGACCTGCGCACGTTCGCGCGCCTGCTGCCCGGGGTCGATCCCGACGCAGGGCGGCAGACGATCGACGCAATCGTGGTCGAGCACTGGCATGCGGAAGTCGGCGACTCACTGGAAATCGCCGATGTCGTGATCGAAGCGTTCGCGTGCGAACTGCCCGGCGCGTATCTCGCGGCGATGGCGCGCCGCGCGCGCCGCCCCGTGTGGATCAACCTCGAATACCTGAGCGCCGAGGACTGGGTCGCGGATTTCCATCTGCGCCCGTCGCAGCATCCTCGCTACCCGCTGCTGAAGACCTTCTTCTTCCCCGGCCTGTCGGCCGGCACCGGCGGCGTCCTGAAGGAGCATGACCTCGATTCGCGCCGCATGGCCTTCGAAGCCGACGCGGCGGCACGCGACGCATGGTGGCGGCGCACGACCGGCGGCGCGCCGCCGGCCGCCGGCACGACGGTCGTCAGCCTGTTCGCGTACGAGAATCCGGCCGTCGACGCGCTGCTCGCGCAGTGGCGCGACGGACCGTCGCCGGTCGTCGCACTCGTGCCGGCCGGCCGCGTGTCGCCTGCCGTCGCGCGTTTTTTGGGGGTCGAGTCACTCGGCGCGGGCGCGCATGCGCGCAGCGGCAACCTGACGGCTCACGGGCTCGCGTTCGTCCCCCAGGCTGACTACGATCCGTTGCTGTGGGTGGCCGACATCAATTTCGTGCGCGGCGAGGATTCCTTCGTCCGGGCGCAGTGGGCACGCAAGCCGTTCGTGTGGCACATCTACCCGCAGGCCGACGACGTGCACCTGCCAAAACTCGACGCCGCGCTCGCGCACCTGTCGGCCGGCCTCGCCGACGCGCCGCGCGCGGCGCTCGAGCGGTTCTGGCATGCATGGAACGGCGCCGGCACGCCCGACTGGGCCGATTTCTGGCAGCACCGCGCCGCACTGGACGCCAACGCGGCCCGCTGGGCCGATACGCTCACGGCCGTCGGCGATCTCGCGGGAAAGCTGGCGGAATGCGCAAAATCTCAGTTAAAATAAGCGGTTATCCGACGGCCGACCACGCAAGCGCTTGCTTTTGGCGCCCACCGGAACGCGTCTGCTTGGCGCCTCACCCGTTGTGCAACGCTCAGGCACCTATTTATTTGATTTGATCAGGACAGTTTTTTATGAAAACCGCACAGGAACTCCGCGTAGGCAACGTCGTGCAGATCGGCAGCGACGCATGGGTCATCGCCAAGGCTGAATACAACAAGTCGGGCCGTAACTCCGCCGTCGTCAAGATGAAGATGAAGAACCTGCTGACGAATGCAGGCCAGGAATCGGTCTACAAGGCAGACGACAAGTTCGACGTCGTCGTGCTCGACCGCAAGGAAGTGACGTATTCGTACTTCGCCGATCCGATGTACGTGTTCATGGACGCCGACTACAACCAGTACGAAGTCGAAGCCGAAATGATGGGCGAAGCGCTGAACTACCTCGAAGACGGCATGGCTTGCGAAGTCGTGTTCTACAACGAGAAGGCGATCTCGGTCGACCTGCCGACGGTCCTCGTTCGCGAGATCACCTACACGGAACCGGCCGTCAAGGGCGACACGTCGTCGGGCAAGGTGCTGAAGAACGCCAAGCTCGCAACGGGCTTCGAATTGCAAGTGCCGCTGTTCTGCAACACCGGCGACAAGATCGAAATCGATACGCGTACGAACGAATACCGCAGCCGCGCGTAATCGCGAACGATGCCCGCATCGAACAAAGCGCCCTTCGGGGCGCTTTTTGTTTGTCCGGCGCCAACAAGCGAGCGCGGAGCAGTCTCATATAGAGCACAAAATCCACCGGTAAAGATATTCAATTTGTATCATCGGTAACTGTTTTATAGCGCCGGAGAAATAATGCTCGTTACGCGTTCAGCGGGGCATAAAATCAGTTTTTAATCTGACATGCGGCTGCGGCCCTGATGACCGACAGCCCGCCTCTCTTGACTCGACTCGCGTCTACCATGCCACACGCCCTGATTGTCGAAGACGATCCCAACAGTCTGTCCGGCCTCACCGCGCTGCTCGCCGCGGACGGCTTCTCGGTCGACACGGCCACGTCGCTCGCCGAAGCGCGCACGGCGCTCGGCCGCTCGATTCCCGATGTCGTGCTCGTCGACCTGAACCTGCCGGACGGCAGCGGGTTCGACCTGCTCCAGCACCTGCCGCAGCAACAGCCGAACGGCTCGCTGCCCGTCATCGTGCTGACGGGCAATGCGACGGTCGAGAGCGCCATCGAGGGCCTGCGTCACGGTATCTGGGACTACCTGCTGAAGCCGATCAACATTCCGCGCCTGCGCAGCCTGCTCGCGCGGATCCCCCGTCCTTACGAACTGATCGACGAAGTGCAGTCGTTGCGTGCATCGCTGCGCCATCTCGGCCGCTTCGGCGCGCTGGTCGGCCGCAGCGACGCGATGCAGCACGTGTACGACATGATCGAGCACAACGCACGCACCGAGACGGCCGTCCTGTTCTCGGGCGAAGCCGGTACCGGCAAGAAACTGGCCGCGCGTACGCTGCACGACCTGAGCCGGCGCCGCAAGGGGCCGTTCGTGTCGTTCGACTGCCGGACGATCGCGCATGCCGGCCGGCACGGCGCATCGCTCGACAGCGTGCTGTTCGGCCATGAGCGCGGCGCATTCGACGGCGCCGAGCGCCGCGAATCGGGCCTGTTCGAGCAGGCCGGCGGCGGTACGCTGTTCCTCGACGAAATCACCGCGCTGCCGCTCGTGCTGCAGGAAGCGCTGCTGCATGCGCTCGATTCGCAGAACTTCATGCGGATCGGCGGCACGAGCTCGATCACGAGCGATTTCCGGCTGATCGCGACCACGCGCCGCCCGGCGCGCGAAGCGGTTGCGAACGGCACGCTGCGCGAGGATCTGTGGTTGCGCCTCGATGCGGCGTCGATCACGATGCCGCCGCTGCGCGAGCGCGACGGCGACGCACTCGCGATTGGCGACGCGCTGATCGACGAGCTGAACCGCGAAGCGCGCGCAACCGGCCGCAGCACGACCGACAAGCGCGCGGCGCCGGGCTTCGTGCGCGAATGCCTGTCCTACGAATGGCCGGGCAACGTGCGCGAGCTGCAGGAGCGCGTGCGCTTCGCATACGACGCATCGGGCGATTTCATCGAGACGCTGCGCGCGGGCGAGCCGAGCTTCTCGGCCGGCGCCGCGCTGAACGGCAGCAGCGTGCAGATCAAGGTCGGCACGCCACTGTCGGACGTCGAGGATCTGCTGATTCGCGCGACGCTCGACGCGGTCGGCGGCACGCGCCACCGCGCGGCAACACTGCTCGGCATCAGCCCGAAGACGCTGTACAACAAGCTCCAGCGGATGAAGGTGAACTGAGCAGGCAGCGATGCTTTCAGGCACTGACGGAATCAGACCGTTAGTTGCACCAAAAGAACCACGGTACCGGCCCGCTTGACGCCTGATACTGCCCGGTTCGCGCCTGCCGTCACCCATGAAAAAGCCGCGCTATTGCGCGGCTTTTTGTTTCGGCGACCGGAATGGCGCACACCGCGCCATCCCCTTCCCGCTCATGCCAGTGCGCTGCTCAACAGCGCCTGCGCCTGCAGATACTCGGGCTGCGCGATCAGCTTGTCCCACTTGAGCGCCTTGCCGCGTGCGCGCATCCGCTTGATGCGTCGCACCGACTCGTCCGTTGCCCGCGCTTTCAACCCGTTCAGCACGACCTCGGCCGCGTCCGGCTGGTTGCAGACGAGCACCATGTCGCAACCGGCAGCGAGCGCGGCGTCCGCCGCCTGCGTGAGCGTGCCGCCTTCGCGCGCGGCCTCCATCGACAGGTCGTCGCTGAAGATCGCGCCCGTGAAGCCGAGCCGTCCGCGCAGGATGTCCTGCAGCCACACGCGCGAGAAACCGGCCGGCCGCTTGTCGACCTGCGTGTAGATCACGTGCGCGGGAATCACCGCAGACAACGACAAGCCGAGCCAGTCATAAGGCGCGACGTCCTGCTTGAGGATCGCATCAAGCGTGCGGTCGTCGGTCGGCAGCGCGACGTGCGAGTCGGCCTCCGCGAAGCCGTGCCCCGGGAAATGCTTGCCGCAGTTCGCCATCCCGGCGAGCGACAGCCCGTGGTTCAGGCTCTTCGCGAGCAGCGTGACGACACGCGGATCGCGATGGAACGCGCGATCGCCGATCACCTTCGAGTGCCCGTAGTCGAGGTCGAGCACGGGCGTGAAGCTCATGTCGATCCCGCACGCACGCAACTCGGCGGCCAGGATGTAGCCGACGGCCGTTGCGACCTTCGTCGCAAGCAGCACGTCGCGATCCCACAGCTCGCCGAGGCGGCGCATCGCGGGCAGCACCGTGAAACCGTCGGTGCGGAAACGCTGCACGCGCCCGCCTTCGTGATCGACGGCGATCAGGATGTCTTCGCGCACCGCGCGGATCGAGTCGGTCAGCGCGGTCAGTTGCGCGCGGTTCTGGAAGTGCCGCGCGAACAGGATCACGCCGCCGGTATTCGGATGCGCGAGGCGCCGCGCATCGTCGCGCGACAGGGCCGTGCCGACGACGTCGAGCATGACCGGGCCGGGAGTCGTTTTCATCGAATCGGGAATTCCGTCAGGAGGAGGTTCGGGAAACAGGTGCAGGCGCGGCGTCCGTCTCGGCAACCACGAACGACACCGCGTAGTCGCGTTCGTCGCTGACCGTCACGCGCGCCGTGATGCCACGGGCGGCAAGCCAGTCGGCCAGCTCGCCCGACGCGACCACGTACGGCTCGCCGCTCGGGTGGTTGAGGGTCTGCAGCGCACGCCACGTCATCGGCCAGTGCATGCCGAGCCCGATCGCCTTCGAGAACGCTTCCTTCGCGGAAAAGCGTGTCGCGAGGAACGCGATGCCGCGCACCTCGGAGCGGGCGCGGCGCGCATGGAACACACGCAGCTCGTCGGGGCCCAGCACCTTCTCGGCAAACCGGCCGCCGGTGCGTTCGAGCACGGCCGCGATGCGGCTCACCTGGGCGATGTCGGTACCGATGCCGTAGATCGCCATGTCAGTACGCGCCGCTTTGCCCCGGCGGAGCCGGGTCAGCCATGACGCGCGACGCGCGGCAGCATTTCATCTTCAACGTGCGCCGCCATGCAGCGCGGCAACGCGTGCAGCGACCATGATCGCCTTCATTTCACGCACCGCGTTGTCCCAGCCTGCGAAAATCGCGTGCGCGACGATCGCATGACCGATGTTCAACTCGACGATGCCGTCGATCGCGGCGATCTGCTGCACGTTCGTGTAGTGCAGCCCATGACCGGCATTGACCTTCAGGCCGAGCTGCGCGCCAGCCTGTACACCCGCGACGATGCGCTCGTATTCGCGCTGCTGTTCGGCTTCGTCGTGCGCTTCCGCGTAACGGCCCGTGTGCAGCTCGATCACCGGCGCGCCCGCTTCGTGCGCGGCACGGATCTGCGTGTCGTCCGGGTCGATGAACAGCGACACGCGCACGCCCACGTCGGCAAGCTGCTTGCACGCTGCACGCACGGCCTCGAAGTGGCCGGCGACATCGAGGCCGCCTTCGGTCGTCAGTTCCTCGCGCTTCTCGGGCACGAGGCACGCGTCGTGCGGGCGCACTTCGCAGGCGATATCGAGCATCTCGGCCGTCACCGCGCACTCGAGATTCATGCGGGTCTTCAGCAGCGGACGCAGCTTGCGCACATCCGCATCGACGATGTGGCGGCGATCCTCGCGCAGATGCAGCGTGATCGCATCCGCACCGGCCTCTTCCGCGGCGAGCGCCGCGCGGATCGGATCGGGATAGGTCGTGCCGCGCGCATTGCGCAGCGTCGCGACGTGGTCGATGTTCACGCCGAGGTCGATGGCGGTGGGCGTTGTCAGGAAGAAGCTCATAGGTTTTGCAGGTCGATCAGGATCTGGCGCGTGGCAAGCGGCGTACCGCCGAGATAGGTGTTCAGCAGGAAGCGCATCAGCGTCTTGCTTTGCGCAACCGTCTGGGCTCGATGGTAATCGTCCTGCTCCATGTCGAGCAACGTCTGTCCGGAAATGACCGGCCAGTGCGACGGCACATCGTCGTCCGCATTGCGCACGCCGCGCTCGGGATCGAACACGTAGCGGCGGTCGGGCTCGACCGCACGGCGCGCGACCGTGCGGTTCAGCGCCACCGCGTAGCCGGTCTCGCGCAGCAGCACGCGCTCGAACGAGCGCAGCACCTGCACCGCGGGCTCGCCGTGCGCGAGGCGCGTGAGGGTCAGCACGTAATGATTGAAGAGCGGCGGCTGGGGATCCTCGCGCGCGCAGAATTTCACGAGCAGCTCGTTCGCATAGAAGCCGCACAGCAAGCCGTCGCCGCCGAGCGGCAGCATGCCGCCGACCCACTCGGCGCCGGTCAGGGTGCGCACCTCGGATTTGCCCGACCAGGACAGCAGCAGCGGCTGGAAGGTCTGCAGTACGCCGCGCAGCGCGGAGTGCGGGCGCTTCGCGCCCTTCGCGACGAGCGCGAGCCGGCCATGATCGCGCGTCAGCACGTCGATGATCAGGCTCGTTTCCCGGTACGGATAGCTGTGCAGCACGTACGCCGGCTGCTCGGCCACACGAAAATCGGACGTGCGAGACGTCGCACGCCGCGCCTTGCGCGGCGGTTCGGGCGGTGCCGGCAGCGGCGCGTCGTTCGCGCCGGCCGTCACCGCGTCTTCAGTCGACGTCAGCGCGTCATTCGTACCCATAGGCGCGCAGTCCGGCCTCGTTGTCGGCCCAGCCGCTCCTCACCTTCACGAAGGTCTCGAGGTACACGGGGCCGTCGAACAGCTTCTCCATGTCCATCCGCGCCTCGGTGCTGATCTGCTTGAGCTTCTCGCCCTTCTTGCCGATCACCATCGCCTTGTGCGAATCGCGTTCGACGAGGATCGTCGCGAAGATGCGCTTCAGCCGCCCTTCTTCCTCGAACTTGTCGATCACGACGGTGCTCGTGTACGGCAACTCGTCGCCGGTCCAGCGGAACACCTTCTCGCGCAGGATTTCAGCCGCGAGAAAGCGCGAGCTGCGGTCGGTCAGTTCGTCCTCGCCGTAGATCGGCTCGCCTTCCGGCAGGTACGGCTTGATCGTATCCAGCAGGCGCTTGATGTCTTCCGGCCGCTGCGCCGACAGCGGCACGAGCTCGGTGAATTCGCGCAGCGTGCTCATCTGCTGCATGAACGGGAACAGCGTCGCCTTGTCGGTCACGCGGTCGATCTTGTTCGCGATCAGCAGCGTCGGCATGCCCGGCGGGATCAGGTCGAGCACCTTCTGGTCGTCGGGCCCGAAGCGGCCGGCCTCGATCACGAACAGGATCACGTCGACCGATGTCAGCGTCGACGTGACCGCGCGGTTCAGCGAACGGTTCAGCGCGGTGCTGTGGCGGGTCTGGAAGCCCGGCGTGTCGACGAACACGAATTGCGCGTCGTCGAACGTGTTGATGCCGGTGATGCGGTGGCGGGTCGTCTGCGCCTTGCGCGACGTGATGCTGATCTTCTGGCCGACGAGTGCGTTCATCAACGTCGACTTGCCGACGTTCGGGCGGCCCACGATCGCGATCATGCCGCAACGGAAACCGGTAGGAGCGGGAGTGTTCATATCGTTTGGGAGACAGGTTCGGAAACGGCCGCGCGGCGCGCGGCACGATCGATGGGCAATTCAGTGGTCGGCATCGGCCACGCGCGCCTGCGCGGCAGCGAGGCTCACGCCGCCCGGCGGCGTCTCGGAGTCCGGTGCCGCGGTGTCGCGTGCGCGCCCAGCCGCGCGCGAAGCGGGGTCGGTACCGGCGGAAGATTTGTCGGCGGACGCGGGTGCCGGATCGGCTGCCTGGCCAGCCGGCTTGTCGGCGGCGCGTGCAGCGGGCACGGCTTCCGCGGGCCTGTCAGGCCGCTCGACCGGCTTCTCGGCAGCCTTGTCGGCCGCCGGCTTTGCCGCCCGTTCAACCTTCTCCGCAGCCGCGTCGACATGCGCCGCGCGAATCGCGGCCATCGGCGCCACGGCCGGCTCGGTGCCGGTGGCAGCGGTTGCCGCGGGCGCCGCACCGGCCGCCCTCGCCTCGCGCGCCGCCGCGCGTTCCTTCCGCTCCGGCGAGCGCAGGTCGAGCGCTTCCTGCACGCCCTTCACGCCTGGCACGATCTCGGGTTCGACATGCTTCGACCCGCGCGCGTTTTTCGAGCGCTTCGGCTTGGTAGCCAGCATCGGCGCGGCCGCCATCACCTCATCGAGCGCCTTCTTCGCGGCAGCCTGCTCGGCCGCGCGCCGGCTCGCACCGGAGCCCGACACCTTCACGTCGAGCTTCGGCACCGTGCATTCGACTTCGAATTGCTGATTGTGCGCCGCACCATGCGTCGCGACCACCGTGTAAGTCGGCAGCGCGATCTTGTGCCCCTGCAGGTATTCCTGCAGCAGCGTCTTCGCGTCCTTGCCGAGCGTGCGCGGATCGATGTGGTCGAGAATCGGGATGTAGAGGCGCTTGATGACCCCTTGGGCGGCTTCGAAGCCGCCATCGAGGAACACGGCCCCGATGATGGCTTCGAACGCGTCCGCGAGGATCGACGGGCGGCGGAACCCGCCGCTGCGCAACTCGCCCTCGCCGAGCCGCAGCCCGTCCGAGATATTCAGGGCCTGAGCGATTTCGTACAGCGACTGCTGCTTGACGAGGTTGGCGCGTACGCGCGACAGATCGCCTTCGTCCAGCTTGCTGAAACGCTGGAACAAAAGGGCAGCCACCGCGCAATTCAGAACGGAATCGCCGAGAAACTCGAGCCGTTCGTTGTGCGTGGCACTGTGACTACGATGGGTCAAAGCCTGGCGCAACAATTCCGCATTGCGAAATTCGTAGCGCAGCCGGCTTTCCAACTGGGATAGGGGCATGTGCAGGAGTATAACGCGGGCGCCGGCCGGGCCGAAACGGCACGGTCGAACGCGAAAAGGCGTGACGAGGCGGTGTTGCCGCCGGTTCTTAAAGTAGTTCGGCAATACGCGACGCGGCCCGTGCGTCGCGTATTGCGAGTGACGCGAATACGATCAGTTGAAGGAACCGATGCGCTTCAGGTCGCTGAAGTTCATCCAGATGAAGAACGCGCGGCCGACGATGTTCTGGTCCGGCACGAAACCCCAGTAGCGGCTGTCCGCGCTGTTGTCGCGGTTGTCGCCCATCATGAAGTAGTGACCGGGCGGCACCTTGCAGATCACGCCGCGGCTGTTGTACGTGCAGTTGTCGCGATACGGGTAGTCGTATGCGCCCATCACGAACGGCGGCACGGCCGGGTTGTTGAGGATCGCGTTCTTCTTGTTGCCGATCGTTTCCTCGAACTGCTTCGCGTAATTCTGGCGCTCGTCGTCGAAGAAATCCGGCAGCGGCGTTTCGGGCACCGGCTGGCCGTTGATCGTGAGCTGCTTGTCCTGGTATGCGACGGTGTCGCCCGGCAGGCCGATCACGCGCTTGATGTAGTCGACCGACTCATCCTTCGGATAGCGGAACACGACGACGTCGCCGCGCGACAGCGGGCTGCCCTGCGTGATCTTCGTGTTCGTGACCGGCAGACGCAGCCCGTATTCGAACTTGTTGACGAGGATGAAATCGCCGACGAGCAGCGTCGGCACCATCGAACCCGACGGAATCTTGAACGGCTCGACGACGAACGAACGCACGACGAACACCGCGAGGATCACCGGGAAGAAGCTCGCCGTGTACTCGAGCCACCACGGCTGGCGCAGCTTCTCGTCGCGCAGCTTCGAACGCGTCTGCACCGCGTTTTCATCCGCGAAACGCTTGTCGATGCGCGACTGCTGGCGATCGAACTCCTCGATCGCCGTGTCGGCCGCCTTGCGTCGCCGCGGCAGGAACACCAGTTTGTCCAGCACCCACGCTACGCCCGTCAAGACGACGAGCACAAAAAGAATCAGCGCAAAATTCATAAAAGGATCAGTCCTGTTATTTGTCTTCGACGCGCAAGATCGCAAGGAACGCTTCCTGCGGGATCTCGACCGAACCCACCTGCTTCATTCGTTTCTTGCCTGCTTTCTGCTTTTCGAGCAGTTTCTTCTTCCGCGTGATGTCGCCGCCGTAACACTTCGCCAGCACGTTCTTGCGCAGCGCCTTGATGTTCTCGCGGGCGATGATGTGCGCGCCGATCGTAGCCTGGATCGCCACGTCGTACATCTGGCGCGGAATGATCTCGCGCATCTTCGCCGCCACTTCGCGGCCACGATACTGCGATTGCGACCGGTGGACGATCACCGACAGCGCGTCGACCTTGTCGCCGTTGATCAGCATGTCGACCTTCACGACGTCGGCCGACCGGTATTCCTTGAACTCGTAATCCATCGACGCATAGCCGCGCGACACCGACTTCAGGCGATCGAAGAAATCGAGCACGATCTCGGCCATCGGGATTTCGTAGGTCAGTTGCACCTGGCGGCCGTGATACTGCATGTTGATCTGTGAGCCGCGCTTCTGCTCGCACAACGTGATCACCGAGCCGACGTAGTCCTGCGGCATGTACAGGTTCACCGTGACGATCGGTTCGCGGATCTCCTCGATCTTCGGCGGCTCCGGCATCTTCGCCGGATTCTCGACCTTGACGATCGAGCCACCGTTCATCACGACCTCGTAGACAACCGTCGGTGCGGTCGTAATGAGGTCCATGTCGAATTCGCGTTCGAGACGCTCCTGCACGATCTCCATATGCAGGAGACCCAGGAAGCCGCACCGGAACCCGAAGCCGAGCGCCTGCGACACTTCCGGCTCGTACTGCAGCGATGCGTCATTGAGCTTCAGCTTCTCGAGCGATTCGCGCAGTGCGTCGTACTGGTTCGCTTCCACCGGATAGAGGCCGGCGAACACCTGCGGCTTCACTTCCTTGAAGCCCGGCAGCGCTTCCTGCGCCGGCTTGGCCACGAGCGTGACGGTATCGCCGACCTTCGCGGCCGTCAGTTCCTTGATGCCGGCGATGATGAAGCCCACCTGCCCCGCAGACAGCGAATCGAGATTGCGCGACTTCGGCGTGAATACGCCGATATGCTCGACCGGATACTGGGCGCCGGTCGCCATCATCTTGATCTTGTCCTTCGGGCGCAGCGTGCCGTTGACGATACGCACGAGCATCACGACGCCGACGTAGTTGTCGAACCACGAATCGATGATGAGCGCCTGCAGCGGTGCGTCGGGATCGCCCTTCGGCGGCGGCACCTTCGCGATCAGCGACTCGAGCACGTCCTCGACGCCGAGCCCCGTCTTCGCGCTGCAACGCGTCGCGTCGGTCGCGTCGATGCCGATCACGTCCTCGATCTCCTCGATCGCGTTCTCGGGGTTCGCGGCCGGCAGGTCGATCTTGTTCAGCACGGGAACGACCTCGACGCCGAGCTCGATCGCCGTGTAGCAGTTCGCGACCGTCTGTGCCTCGACGCCCTGGCTGGCATCGACGACCAGCAGCGCGCCTTCGCACGCGGACAGCGAACGGCTGACCTCGTACGAGAAGTCGACGTGCCCCGGCGTGTCGATCAGGTTCAGGTTGTAGACCTTGCCGTCGCGCGCGCGATAGGACAATGCCGCCGTCTGCGCCTTGATCGTGATGCCGCGCTCGCGCTCGATATCCATCGAGTCGAGCACCTGCGCTTCCATTTCACGGTCGGCGAGGCCGCCGCATACCTGGATGATGCGATCCGCGAGTGTCGACTTGCCATGGTCGATGTGCGCGATGATCGAGAAATTGCGAATATGATCCATTCAGTGCCGATCAAGCGAAAAAGGCGCGCTCGACGACTGCGGAGCACGCCTTGTAAGTCGGTGAAAAAACAGCCTATTTTAGCTGAAAAGGCCTTCGCCGGGCGGTATTTCCAACGCCGGGCCGCGCAGCACCCTGCCGGGCCCGCCCGCCGGGCAAAGCCCGGTGCGAAGCACCGCCGTCATGCAGCAGGCCCGGATCAGCGCCGGGCCGCGAGCGCGTCGTGCACCTTCGCGGCGTCGAACCGGTGGCGGCACACTTCCGCACCGTCCAGCAGCAGCACGGGCACGTCCTCGTCGTAGCGGGCGACGAGTGCCACATCGGTGTCGATGTCGATGTAATCGACCGCGACGCCGAATTCGGCCGCCACCGGCGCCAGTGCGTCGCGCATGTCGTCGCACAGGTGGCACCAGCCGCGGCCGTAGAGCGTGAACATCGGTGCGTTACTTCTGGCGCGGCCGCACGGGCACGAACTGCGTGTTGTCGCCGCGCCGCACGAGCACCGCGACCGCCTTCTGCGGATCGAGCTGCGCGGTCACTTCGGCGAACTGCTTCGCGTTCGTGATGTCGGTGTCGCCGACACGCAGCACGATGTCACCGCGCTGCAGGCCCGCACGGGCGGCCGGGCCGTCGACGCCGTCGATCTGCACGCCGCTCTTCAGCTTCAGCGTCTTCATCTGCTCTGCCGTCAGGTCGCTGACCGTCAGACCGAGCGAATTGGCCTGGCGCGGCTTCTGCGGCGCGTTCTTGCGCTGCTCGGCCTTCGCCGTCGATTCGGCCGGCGTCTCCGCGATCGTGATCGGCAGATCGCGTGCCTGACCCTTGCGCCACACGCTGACTGTCGCCTTCGTGCCGGGCTTCGTGTCGCCGACCATGCGCGGCAGATCCGACGCCGTATCGACCGACCGGCCATTGAACTTCAGGATGATGTCGCCCGGCTGGATGCCCGCCTTGTCGGCCGGGCCGCCCGGCTCGACGCTGCTGACGAGCGCCCCCTCTGCCTTCGGCAGCCCGATCGAATCGGCCACGTCCTTCGTCACTTCGCCGATCGCCACCGCGATCCGGCCGCGCGTGACTTTACCCGTCGCCTTCAGCTGGTCGGCCACGCGCATCGCCTCGTCGATCGGAATCGCGAACGAGATGCCCATGAAGCCGCCGGTACGGCTGTAGATCTGCGAGTTGATGCCGATCACCTCGCCCTGCATGTTGATCAGCGGGCCGCCCGAGTTGCCGGGGTTCACGGCGACGTCGGTCTGGATGAACGGCAGGTAGTCGCCCGTGTTGCGGCTCTTCGAGCTGACGATGCCGGCCGTCACCGTGTTGTCGAGACCGAACGGCGAACCGATCGCGACGACCCACTCGCCGACACGCACCTTGTTCGAATCGCCGATCGCGACGACCGGCAGGTTCGACGCCTGGATCTTGACGACCGCGACGTCCGTGCGATCGTCGACGCCGATCAGCTTCGCCTTGAATTCGCGCTTGTCGGTCAGCGTCACGTAGATGGTGTCCGCATCGTCGACGACATGCGCATTGGTCATCACGTAACCGTCGGCCGACACGATGAAGCCCGATCCGACACCGCGATTCTGCTCGGTGTCGGGCGGATTGTCCGGCGCAGGCGCGTTCTTCGGGTTACCGCCGCCATTGCCGCCACCGTTGCCGGGCGCCTGCGGAAGCGGAATGCCGAAGAAGCGACGAAAGAATTCCGACATGTCGCCGTTGTCGAAGCCCGGCGGGAGCATGCCGCGCGGGCCGCCCGTCGGCACGTTGGCGGTGGTCCTGATGTTCACGACGGCCGGCCCGACCTTTTCGACCAGATCGGCGAAGTCGGGCAGGCTGGCAGCGGGAGGCGTCACCGCGACCGCGGTATGCGGCACGAGCGGCAGGCAGGCAGACAGCGCCGCCGCCGCGAGCCATTTGCGCAGCGTGAGTTTCATCATGTCGGAAGCCGTAGCGTTACTTGGAAGCCTTGTATTCTATGGCAGACGCGAACTGCTGCAACGTAGCCGGCGGCACTTCGCCGAGCACGGTGATCCAGTAGTCGCCGCGGCGCTTCACGAGAACGTTCGTTGCACCGGTGCTGCCCGCGCCTTCCTTGCGCGTATTCTTCTCGGCCGGCTCGATGAAAACCGAGATCGTCGCGAGACCGTCGGTGAAGACGGCCTGATCGACCGGAATCGGCGGCTCACCCGCGTCGCGCGCGGCCATCGGCCGGCGCACTTCACGAATCTTCTGGAACCCGGCGACACTCGGTGCGAGTTGCCAGCCCTGCGCTTCCATGTCGACCGTCGCGACCGGCGGGCGCACGACCGTCCAGCCGTTCAGGTTACGCATGCCGGCCGCAATTGCGGCCTTGTCGCCGCTTGCGCCGCCCGTCTGCAATTGCGAGAACGCGATCTGCTCGAGCACGTGATCGTTCGCATCGAGCGTCTGCGAACGCAGCAGCAGCCCCGTACGCGCATCGACCCACAGCTTGTAGGTGAAGCGGTATGCATCCTTCGGCATCAGCTCGACAACCTGCGCGTCGATGCCCGCCACGCGATCCTTGCCGAGCGACTTCGCGTCGTAGACGGACATCACGTGCTCGCCGCTCGCGCCGAGCAGCGCGGGGAACGAGTCGCGCGTCTGACGGCGCTCGACCACGCACAGCTTGCGCTCGGGCACGAACGTGTACAGCTCGTCGTTGTGGCGCAGCAGCTTGCGCGGCTTGCCGTCGAGCGTCTCGATGCGCTCGAACTCGCCGTCGCGGGATGCAACGTGCGCGATGCGCGACGACTGCACATACCCGCCGCGCTGATAGACGAACGTGCCTTCGTAGCTCTGCTGCTGCGCCGCTTGCTGGACACGGTCGAGCCAGTCCGCGGCACCCTTGCGGGTCGCGACGGGATCGTCCGGTTGCTGGGCGCTGGCGGGAAGGGATTGAACGGACAACAGGGCGGCTGCGCAAAGCAGGAGGGCCGGCAGCCGCTTCCATCCGGAGATGGCGTGATTCAACTGCAATGTCCGCATCGGGTTTATTGGCCTGGCGTGGTGGTCACGGCAGCGCGGATCAGCGGCATCGAACCCGTGACGACGGGCTGCTGCGCGAATTGCTGGTGCGCTTCGAGGTATTGGTCGAGGCTGGCGTCGCGAATGATGTTGACGTCCTGCAGCCCCGGCTGGGCCGATGCCTGTGCAACCGTCACGCGCTGCAGGTTGCCGCCTTGCGACTCACCTACCGATGCGACCTGGACGGCACCCGGCGTGCCTGCCGTCTGCATTTGCGGGACGACGATCCACGTCAGCGTGGCCGCCGCGGCGGCGATCGCGAACGCGGGCACGACGCGCCGGCGCAGCGACAGCAGCTTGCGCGCGACGGGCGCGGCGGCCGGCGCGAGCAGGTGCGGCTCGCTTTCGAGCGCAGCCGACATGCGCGCGGTGAACGCGACGCTCAGCGCGGGCGACAGCGCAAGCTCGTCCGAGCGCAGCGCATCGCCGATCAGGTGGTAATCGGCCCACGCAGCGCGATCCGCGCGGTTGAACTCAGCCAGAAACTGCCCGTGATCCGGGCCATCGAACATTTCGCCGTCGACCAGCGCGGAAAGGCGCTCGCCGCGCGAACTCGCTTGCGACTGCGTATTGACCGACCCCATGATGCTCCCCATCTTGCACACCCCGTCGTGACTTCACGACTCTATCCGTAACTAGACCCCGACCCGCGTCGATTCGCCTGTCGCGCTTACCAGCGCTTGCCTTCGGGCGTATCGAGCAGCGGACGCAATTTAGCAGCGATTGCCTCGCGTGCGCGGAAGATCCGCGACCGGACCGTCCCGATCGGACAGCCCATCATTTCCGCGATCTCTTCGTAGCTCAAGCCCTCGATCTCGCGCAGCGTGATTGCCTGGCGCAGTTCTTCGGGCAGCAGAGCCATTGCAGCGTTGACCGTCTCGGCAATCTGCTTGCTCATCAACATCGACTCAGGCGTGTTGATATCCCTTAGTTGGTCTGCGTCGGAGAAAGTTTCCGCTTCCTCCGCATCGGCCTCGGTCGAGGTCGGCGCCCGGCGGCCTTGCGTCGCAAGGTAGTTCTTCGCCGTGTTGACGGCAATTCGGTACAACCACGTATAGAACGCCGATTCGCCGCGGAATTGCGGCAGCGCACGATACGCCTTGATGAACGCGTCCTGGGCCACATCCTCGACCTCGGCGGGATCCCGCACGAGGCGCGAGATCAGCCGAATGATCTTGCGGTGGTATTTGGAGACCAGGAGTTCGAACGCTGCCTTGTCGCCCTTCTGTACGCGTTCGACCAGAGCCTGATCGATTTCTTTTTCACTCACCTGACAAATCCATTAACTAGGGATGCAACGCGGAGCGTCATTGTAACGTTCCCGCGCCGGACGCTGGTTACGGTACGTAACCGCGCCGTCGTCATGCCCGCCCCGCCGCGCCCGCCGTCCTCGCCAGCACGGAAAGCGCGCTGAACGACGCGGCGTCGAGCGCATCGGCCGGAATCAGCAACGGCCGGGCCCGCCGGGCGCCCTGCCCGACCGACAGCACCAGCAGCAGGCTGCTCCAGTGCGCATGGCCCGTCACGCGGCCGCGGGCCAGCAACCGCCCGGTGCGGCCAAACGCCGCGATTTCCCCGAATGCATCGATCCGCAACTCGGCCGGCAGCCGGCGGGCGCAGGCCCGTGCGGCGCACACGGCAAGCAGCGCGGCCGTCACGGCCGACACGCACGCGCCTGCCGCAGCGCCCGCGCGCGGGGCCCAGAACAGGTAGGCCGACGCGGCAGCCGATGCGACGAACACGGCCAGCACGAGATACGACACGGCCGAGGTCCGCAACGCAAAGCGCTGCGGACGCCCGGCCGGAGCATCGAATGGACTCGTCAAGCGATTCAGCGTCAGACGCGCTTGAACACCAGCGTGCCGTTGGTACCGCCGAAGCCGAAGTTGTTCTTCACGGCAACGTCGATCTTCATGTCACGCGCGGTGTTCGCGCAGTAATCGAGATCGCACTCGGGGTCCTGGTTGAAGATGTTGATGGTCGGCGGCGACACGCTGTTGTGCAGCGCGAGCACCGTGAACACCGATTCGAGGCCGCCCGCGCCACCCAGCAGGTGGCCCGTCATCGACTTCGTCGAGTTCACGACGAGCTTGTATGCGTGTTCGCCGAAGGCCGCCTTCACTGCGTCGGACTCGTTCTTGTCGCCCAGCGGCGTCGACGTGCCGTGCGCGTTCAGGTAATGGACCTCATCCGCGTTCACGCCGGCGTCGCGCAATGCCGCGACCATGCAGCGGCGCGGGCCGTCCATGTTCGGCGCGGTCATGTGGTACGCGTCGCCCGTCATGCCGAAGCCCGACACTTCCGCGTAGATCTTCGCGCCACGCGCCTTCGCCGCTTCGTACTCCTCGAGCACCATCACGCCGGCACCTTCGCCCAGCACGAAGCCGTCGCGGTCCTTGTCCCACGGTCGGGACGCGCTGGCCGGATCGTCGTTGCGGGTCGACAGCGCACGCGCTGCCGCGAAACCGCCGATGCCGAGCGGCGACACCGTCGACTCGGCGCCGCCCGCGACCATCACGTCGGCGTCGCCGGCCTGGATCAGGCGCGCTGCGAGGCCGATGCTGTGCAGGCCGGTCGTGCAGGCCGTGACGGCTGCGAGGTTCGGGCCCTTCAGGCCGAACATGATGCTCAGGTGGCCCGAGATCATGTTGATGATCGAACCCGGCACGAAGAACGGCGAAATCCGGCGCGCGCCTCGATCGACGTAGGTCTGGTGCGTATCTTCGATCATCGGCAGACCGCCGATGCCGGAACCGACCAGCACGCCGATGCGCTCGGCATTGGCTTCGTTCACTTCCAGCCCGCTGTCCTTGATGGCCTGGACGCCGGCGGCGATGCCGTAATGGATGAACGTATCCATGCTGCGGGCTTCCTTCGCCGGGATGTACTCCTCGGCGTTGAAACCCTTCACTTCGCCCGCGAAATGCACGGCGAGGTTCGACGGATCGAACTTCGTGACGGTAGCGATACCGGACTTGCCGGCAACGAGATTGGCCCAGCCGTCGGCAACATTATTGCCAACAGGCGAAATCAGCCCCAGGCCTGTAACAACAACACGACGGCGGCTCACGGTAACCTCTTTTCCATTATTGGATGACAAAAACAAAAGCCACAGTGGCCACAGGAACCAGCCCTGCGAGCCCTGTGGCTGTTAGTCCGTCCGGCGCGAGGCCGGCAGGATGGCGCGTCAATCGCGAAGATCGCGGCGACGTGGCGGACAAGCGCGAAAGGCGCCTGTTACGCCTTGACGTTTGCGCGAGCGTAGTCGATCGCTTGCTGAACGGTCGTGATCTTCTCTGCTTCTTCGTCCGGGATTTCCATGCCGAACTCGTCTTCGAGAGCCATCACCAGTTCGACGGTGTCGAGCGAGTCGGCGCCCAGGTCGTTCACGAACGAAGCTTCGTTCTTGATCTCGGCTTCCGCGACGCCCAGTTGTTCAGCGACGATCTTCTTGACACGTTGTTCGATGTTGTCCATTACCCCTCCGAGGGAAAGTTCAGATTTACAAGTGCGCGCATTTTATCAGGTTTGCTGACGCCAAAACGCGCGTTGGCTTGATGGTCGATCAAGCGCCGATCCGCCTGAAAAACGGGATACGGCGCGGATGGTAAACGAAAATCGTTACGACATGTACATGCCGCCGTTCACGTGCAGCGTCGTGCCGGTGATATAACCGGCCTGCGGCGATGCGAGGAACGCGACGGCATGGGCAATGTCCTCCGGGCTGCCGAGGCGGCCGAGCGGAATCTGGGTCTTGAGCGCGGCCTGCTGTTCTTCCGGCAACGTCTTCGTCATGTCGGTATCGATGAAGCCCGGCGCCACGCAGTTCACGGTGATGCCGCGGCTGCCGATTTCACGCGCGAGCGCACGGGTCATGCCCGCGACGCCGGCCTTCGCGGCTGCGTAGTTGACCTGACCCGGGTTGCCGGCCGAACCGACCACCGACGTGATGTTGATGATGCGGCCGCCACGCGCCTTCATCATCGGGCGCAGCACCGCGCGCGACAGGCGGAACACCGACTTCAGGTTGGTGTCGATCACCGCGTCCCAGTCCTCGTCCTTCATCCGCATCGCGAGCTGATCCTGCGTGATACCCGCGTTGTTGACGAGCACGTTCAGCGCGCCGAATTCCTTCACGGTCGCGTCGATCAGCGCCTCGGCGGCGGCCGCGTCGTTGACGTTCAGCACCGCACCGCGACCCGTGACGCCCGCTTCCGCGAACGCCGCGGCGATTGCAGCGGCGCCGGATTCACTCGTCGCCGTGCCGATCACCGTCGCACCCAGGCGCGCGAGTTCGAGCGCGATCGAACGGCCGATACCGCGCGACGCGCCGGTGACGATCGCAACCTGTTTATCGAGAGTCTTGTCCATGAATCGAATATCCGTCTCTTGAGAAAAGGCGCCGCGTCAGGCGGTCACCAGCTTGAGCGCTTCGTCGAGCGACGCCGGATCGAACACCGACGCACCCGTCAGGTTGCCGTCGATGCGCTTCGTCAGGCCGGCGAGCACCTTGCCCGGACCGCATTCGATCACGTGCGTGACGCCCGTGCCGGCGATGTGCTGCACGCACTCGACCCAGCGCACCGGGCCCGCGGCCTGGCGCACCAGCGCTTCCTTGATCGCAGCCGGATCGCCGACCACGGCGACGTCGATGTTGTTGACGACCGGAATCTGCGGGGCCTTGACGTCGACGTTCACGAGGTAGTCGCGCAGCTGATCCGACGCCGGCTTGAGCAGCGACGAATGGAACGGTGCCGATACCGGCAGCGGCAGCGCGCGCTTCGCACCCTTCGCCTTCGCGATCTCGCAGGCCTTTTCGACCGCTGCCTTGTTGCCTGCGATAACGACCTGTGCGGGTGCATTGAAGTTCACCGCTTCGACGACGCCCGCTTCCGCGGCTTCGGCGCATACCGCACGCACCGTGTCGTCGTCGAGACCCAGGATCGCGGCCATGCCGCCCTGGCCGACCGGCACGGCCGTCTGCATCGCCTGCGCACGGAAGCGCACGAGCGGCACGGCGTCCTTGAACGCGAGCGCGCCGGCAGCGACGAGTGCCGTGTATTCGCCGAGGCTGTGGCCAGCGACGATCGACGGCGCCGGGCCGCCTGCCTGCTGCCACGCGCGGTAGCACGCGTAGGCGGCGGTCAGCATCACGGGCTGCGTGTTGGTGGTGAGGTTCAGCTCTTCGGCCGGGCCTTCGGCGATCAGCTTGCCGAGATCCTGATTGAGTGCATCGGACGCTTCCTGGAGCGTCTCGCGCACGACGGCCAGATCGGCGAATGCGTTGAGCATGCCGACCGCCTGCGAGCCCTGCCCCGGAAATACGAATGCAAATTTCATATCGTCCCCAATTGAATCGATTCGGACGGCGCGCACGAACGGCGCGCCGATGGGATCCGCGCGCAGCAATCGCGCGCCGCGGATCAGAAGCGGAAGACCGACGCGCCCCAGGTGAAGCCGCCGCCGACGCCTTCGATCAGCACGTGCTGGCCGCGCTTGATGCGGCCGTCGCGCACCGCGGTATCGAACGCCAGCGGGATCGACGCGGCCGACGTGTTGCCGTGCTGGTCGACCGTCACGACCATGCGTTCCTGCGGCAGGCCGAGCTTGCGGCAGGTGCTGGTCATGATGCGGATGTTGGCCTGGTGCGGAATCAGCCAGTCGATCTGCTCGGGCGCGAGATTCGCCTTCGCGAGCGCCTCGATCGCGACCTTCTCGAGCACGTTGACCGCGAGCTTGAACACGGCCTGCCCGTCCATGTACAGGAACGCGCTGCCTTCGATCACGCCGCGATTGACGTTGCCCGGCGTGCAAAGGATATGCGAATAGCTGCCGTCCGCGTGCAGCGCGCTGCCGAGGATGCCCGGCTCTTCCGATGCGGACAGGATCACCGCGCCCGCGCCGTCGCCGAACAGCACGCAGGTCGTGCGGTCCTTGAAGTCGAGAATGCGCGAAAACGTCTCCGCGCCGACCACGAGCGCGGTGCGGTGCTGGCCGCTGCGGATGAAGCTGTCGGCCGTCGCCATCGCGTACGCGAAGCCCGAACACACGGCCTGCACGTCGAATGCCGCACCGCCGTTCTTGATGCCGAGCTTGTTCTGCAGCAGGCACGCGGTGCTCGGGAACACGAAATCGGGGGTCGAAGTCGCGACGATGATCAGGTCGATCGACTGCGGATCGATGCCGGCGGCTTCGATCGCTCGACGCGACGCCTCGAGCGCGAGGTCGCTCGTCGTGACGTCGGGTGCGGCGAAATGGCGCGCATGGATGCCCGTGCGCGCAACGATCCATTCATCGCTCGTCTCGATGCCTTCCTTCGCAAGGCGATCGGTCAACTGCTGGTTCGTGACGCGGTCAGGCGGCAGGTAGCTGCCCGTGCCGAGCACGCGGGAATAGAGAGTCGATTGGGCCATTTATGCTTTAGAGGATTGCGCAGCGGAAGGTTCGGCGTGATGGCCTGCGGCGGGGCTTGCATGGCCCGCGCCGCCCGCGTTGTGTTCGCCGTCGCCGAGCGACACCGAATTATCCGCCATCGCACGCGTGAGGCGCTCCAGCACGCCGTTTTTGACGGCATCATACCCGCGTTTGATTGCCCACTCAAACGCGTAGGCATCGGCCGAACCATGGCTCTTGATCACGAGGCTCTTCAGCCCCAGCAGCGCCGCGCCGTTGTACTGGCGGTGATCGACGCGCTTCTTGAAACGCATCAGGACAGGCAAAGCGAGCAGCGCCATCAGCTTCGACATCAGCGAACGGCCAAACTCCTCGCGGATGATGTCGGACAGCATCTGCGCGAGCCCCTCGGACGTCTTCAGCGCGACGTTGCCGACGAAGCCGTCACACACGATCACGTCGACCGTGCCCTTGTAGATGTCGTTGCCTTCGACGTTGCCGCGGAAATTGAGCGTGCTGGCGCGCAGCAGTTCCCCTGCGCGCTTGATCGTCTCGTTGCCCTTGATCACCTCTTCGCCGATGTTCAAGAGGCCGATCGTCGGGCGCTCCTTGCCTTCGAGCGCGGCCACGAGTGCGTGCCCCATTTCCGCGAACTGCAGCAGGTGTTGCGGTTCGCAGTCGACGTTCGCGCCAAGGTCCAGCATCATAGTGTAGCCGGTCGGGTTCGGCAGCGCGAACGCGATCGCGGGCCGCTCGATGCCGGGCAGCGTCTTGAGTACGTAACGGGAAACGGCCATCAGCGCGCCGGTATTGCCGGCGGAGATGCAGGCCTGCGCCGCGCCTTCCTTGACGTGGTTGAGTGCGACGCGCATCGAAGAATCCTTCTTCTTGCGCAGCGCCACTTCGACAGGATCGTCCATCGCCACGACTTCGGTGGCGGGAACGATGGTCAGCGCGGGATCGTCGAGGGCTTTCAGCTTCTTCAGCTGAGCGCGGATCGCGCTTTCGATGCCGACGAGCATCAGGTGCGCATCGGGATGCGCGCGGACGAACTTGACTGCTGCGGGAACGGTCACGGACGGGCCGTGGTCGCCTCCCATGCAATCGATAGTGAGCTTTACGGTCATGGAATGCGACGAATTTCAGGCACAAAAAAGCGGCAGTTGAATGCCGCCTTTTTGTTGCGCCAGGAAAGTGTCAAGCGACCAGTTGTCACGCGAACGACAAACGTAGCGCGCAACGCGTGACTTGACGCTTAGTCGTTCTTCGTCTTGACGACTTTCTTGCCGCGATAGTAGCCGTTCGGGCTGACGTGGTGACGCAGATGCACTTCACCCGTGCTCGGTTCGACTGCCAGCGGCGATGCCGTCAGGAAATCGTGCGAACGATGCATGCCGCGCTTCGACGGCGACTTCTTGTTTTGCTGGACTGCCATGACTAACTCCTAAATAATTTTCCGGATTCTAACACAGCCCGATCCGGCGCTTAACTACCCTGGCCCAAAGCCCTTACGCCTTCCCGCGCCACAACTGCTTAGTGTTTCTTGGTGCCGTCACCGCCCTTCTTCAACGCTTCCAGCGCTGCGAACGGATTCGGCCGTTTGCCTTCGTCCCCGGCTTCGTCGGACTCCTCGTCCGTCTCTTCCGCGGGACCGCTCGCACCCGACACGAGGCTTTCGTGGACTGCCGGGCAAACCTCGTGCCTGGGCACGAGCGGCAACGAAAGCAGCAATTCCTCTTCGATCAAGTCGACGAGATCGAACTGGCGTGAGCCCACGATCACATCGGCTTCATCGTCGTCGAGCGGAAATTCTTCAGCTTCTTCTTCGGTCGCGACGACACGGTACGTCATGTCGACGTCGAACGTCTGGTCGTACGGGGTCACGCAGCGCTGGCACGTGAGCCATGCATGGCCATGCACCGCGAGGCGCAGATACGGCTGCTGCCCATCGGCGCCGTCGTCCTGCAATTCCTTCTGCGTGAACCCTTCCGCCTGCCAAGTGAAGACCGTGTCGCGATCTGGCGCGTCCGCCGGCACTTCGTTTAACATGCGCGGCAGTTGCGAGAGGTGCACCGCTCCAGCTGCCTGCCGCCCGCTGCGGGCGAACTCGAACAGGTCGACCGCGCGCGGATCAAGCGCCGCAGCAGGTTTGCCAGAAGAAGTGTTCATGTGCGCTCCTGCCTACAGGCTGACTTGCGAATCCGGCTTGGTACCGCTCGCGTACGGCTCATCCATGGATGACGTACTTTACTTCCGAAGACCCGGCAGGCGCCACCACAACGGAAGCCTGCCGACGAAAAGCGGGAAAGCATACCTGTTTTACCTTTTGCGGTCAATCACTTAAGCTTGCGTCCGCGCAACGCCGCGCCACACCTGACGACTCACCGATCCAACCGACCATGCCGGATACCGTTTGCCGCCCGCCGCGGCTGATTCTCGCCTCCAGTTCCCGCTACCGCCGCGCGCTCCTCGAGCGCCTCGGCGTGCCATTCGACGTCGTGTCGCCCGACCTCGACGAAACCCCGCTCGACGGCGAAACGCCGGCCGCGACCGCGCTGCGCCTCGCCGGCGCGAAAGCACGCGCCGTCGCCGCGACGATCGACGCGCCGGACGGCGTGCTCGTGATCGGGTCGGACCAGGTCGCGACCTTCGACGGGCACCAGATCGGCAAGCCCGGCACGCACGAGCGCGCACTCGCGCAACTCGTGTCGATGCAGGGCCGTGCCGTCGAATTCCACAGTGCGCTTTGCCTGTACGACAGCCGGACGGGCGAAGCACAGGTCGAGGACATCGTCACGCACGTGCGCTTCCGCTCGCTGCCCGAGGCCGAACTCGACGCATACCTGCGCGCGGAAACGCCGTACGACGTCGCCGGCAGCGCGAAATCCGAAGGGCTCGGCATCGCGCTGCTCGACGCGATCGACTCCGACGACCCGACCGCGCTCGTCGGCCTGCCGCTGATCGCGCTCACGCGGATGCTGCGCGCCGCCGAATACCCGCTGTTTGCAACTACCCGTGGAGACCGCGCATGACCGCCGGCACGCTTTACCTCGTCCCGAACACGCTCGGCGAAGGCGACGAATCGATGCTCGCCGCCGTGCTGCCCGCAGCCGTCCAGGCGCGCGCCGGCACGCTCGGCTATTACATCGGCGAGAACGCGAAAACGACGCGCGCGTTTCTGAAGAAGATCGGCACGACGCGCCCGATCCAGGAAATCGAGATCAGCGAACTGAACGTCAATACGCCGGCCGGCGCCATCGACCGGCTGCTCGCGCCCATACTGGCCGGCGCGGACGCCGGCCTCGTGTCGGAGGCCGGCTGCCCGGCCGTCGCCGATCCCGGCGCGCTGCTGGTGCGCCGCGCGCACGAGCGCGGCGTGAAGGTCGTGCCGCTCGTCGGGCCGAGTTCGATCCTGCTCGCGCTGATGGCGTCGGGCCTGAACGGCCAGAGCTTCGCGTTCAACGGCTACCTGCCGGTCGATGCGGCCGCGCGTGCGAAGCGCTTGCGCGAACTTGAGCAACTGTCACGCAAGGCGCGCCAGACGCAGATCTTCATCGAAACGCCGTACCGGAATCAAGCGATGCTCGACACGCTGGTCGCGACCTGCGCGCCGTCGACGCAGATTTGCGTCGCGGCCGACCTGACCCTCGCGACCGAGACGATCGCGAGCCGCACCGTGACCGACTGGAAAAAGGCGCCTGCGCCGAATTTGCACAAGCGCCCGGCGATCTTCCTGCTGCTCGCGAACTGAAGCCACGATCGGCGATCAGCCAACTGAAAGGCGGGCCATCGCGGCCCGCCGCCAGCCTGTCAGCGCAGGCTGACCGACGCGCCGCCGGCCGTCAGCGCCTTCATCGCGGCACCGCCGACGGCAGCGCCGAACTTGCGCGCGACACGGTTCGTCAGGCTTTCCTTCACCGTGTAATCGACGAGATCGGGCGCCTTCAGCACGTCGCGCGCGACCGTGTCGGTCGTGCCGAAGCCGTCGGCAAGCCCCAGCTCGACGCTCTTCTCGCCGGTCCAGAACAGGCCCGAGAACATGTCGGGCGTCTCGTGAAGCCGCTTGCCGCGGCCATCCTTCACAGCCTTGATGAACTGCGCGTGCACCTGGTCGAGCAATGCCTGCGCGTGCGCGTCCATCTTCGGCGTCTCCGGTGAGAACGGGTCGTAGAAGCCCTTGTTTTCGCCCGACGTATGCAGGCGCCGCTCGACGCCGAGCTTGCCCATCAGGCCGGTAAAGCCGAACCCGTCCATCAGTACGCCAATCGACCCGACGATGCTCGCCTTGTCGACGAAGATCTTGTCGGCCGCGGACGCGATGTAATAGCCGCCCGACGCGCACATGTCGGTCACGACGACGTACAGTGGCTTGTCCGGATGCTTCGCGCGCAGCCGCCGGATCTCGTCGTAGACCATCCCGGCCTGCACCGGGCTGCCGCCCGGGCTGTTGATCCGCAGCACGACGCCGGCCGTGCCGTCGTCGTCGAACGCGGCGTCGAGCGCCGTGTTGATGTCGTCGGCGTTCGCGTTGACGCCGGCCGCGATCTCGCCGTCGATCGTCACGAGCGCCGTATGCCGGCCGCTCGACGAAAACTTCGAATCGCTCGAGAAATCGATCAGCGCAAACGCGAACAGCACGAACACGCCGAGGAACGCGAAGCGGAAGAAGATCTTCCAGCGCCGCGCCGCACGCTGCTCCTTGACGGCCGCGAGCGCGATCCGCTCGAGCGCCGCACGCTCCCAGTTCGGTTCACGGCTGTCGGGACGGGAGGAGGAATCCGGGGAATTCGGTTGGTCGGCCATGCAATGTTGTCGTCAGTCGGTCGTGGCGGGAACGGCGGGACGCAGGTCGGCGTCGGGCACCCAGAATACCGCACGCCCGTCGGCCGTGTCGCGCTCGTCGACCTCGACCGGCCGCAGGCGGCCGCCACGGCACGGGCCGCCGACGCACTTGCCGGTGTTCGGCTCGTAGATCGCGCCATGCGTCGCACACATCAGGTAGAGGCCCGACGATTCGAAGAACTGCCCTTCCGCCCAGTCGAGCTCCATCGGCACATGCGCGCAGCGGTTCAGGTAACCGTACGCGCGCCCCTCGTAGCGCACGAAAAACACGACGGCCTGCTCGCCGCGCAGCGTCGCGTCGACGCGCACGCCGGCACCGCCGTCGGCTAGGGCATCCGATGCGCACACGCGCATGGCGTCCGGCACCGTACTCATGCGTGCGCCCGCAGCCACTCGGCCAGCGCGCCGACGTCCGGCGCGACGAAGCGCGGCGTGAGCGCAGCCAGCGCATCGGCCGTGTGCGCACCGTACGCGACGCCGACGCCGGCCGCTCCGGCACTCGCGGCCATCTGCAGGTCATGCGTCGTATCACCGATCATCACGGTGCGCGACAGGTCCTGCCCCAATTCCCGGCACAACTCCTGCAGCATCGCCGGATGGGGTTTCGAGAAGGTCTCGTCCGCGCAGCGCGTCGCATCGAACACGCTCGTCAGCTTCGACTGGTCGAGCACGCGGTTCAACCCGACCCGGCCCTTGCCGGTTGCCACCGCGAGCAGATAACCCGTGTCGCGCAGCTCGGTGAGCAGTTCGCGCACGCCGGCGAACAGCTCGATGCGCTGGTCGTCGAGCAGATAGTGATAGCGGTAGCGCTCGGCGAGCCGCGAATAGTCGGACGGATCGAGGGTCGGTGCCGTAATCTGCAGCGCATCGCGCAGGCCGAGGCCGATCACGTAGCGCGACGCCTCGTCGGACGGCGTGGGCAGGCCGAGATCGCGGCATGCCGCCTGGATGCTGTGCGCGATGTGCGCAGTCGAATCCATCAGCGTGCCGTCCCAGTCGAAGACGATCAGGTCAAATTGCTGTCGAGCCATGCGGTTCAGGCGGTATCGCGCAGTGCGCTGAGTTGGTCGAGGAAGCGCCGGCATTCGTCCGGCAGCGGCGCATCGAACTGCAGTGCCTCGCCGGTCAGCGGGTGGGCGAGCCGCAGCCGGTACGCATGCAGGAACATCCGTTTCAACGACGGCTGCGCATTCGCGCGCGCCAGCGCCTTGTTCAATGCGAAATCGCCATACTTGGCGTCGCCGGCGATCGGCAGGCCGAGATGCGCGAGGTGCACACGGATCTGATGGGTCCGACCCGTTTTGAGTTCCGCTTCGACGAGCGCGTAGTCGGGCCAGCGGTCGACGAGGTTGAACACCGTATGCGACGGCTGCCCGTCGTCCTGCACGCGCACGCGGCGCTCGCCTTCCGGGGTCGAATACTTGAACAACGGCGCCTTCACCGCGCGCCGGCGGCCCCAGTCGGACTGCCATTCGCCGTGGACGCACGCGAAGTAGCGCTTGTCCATGCGGTTCTCGCGAATCTGCTCGTGCAGGCCCACCAGCGCCGTGCGCTTCTTCGCGAGCATCAGGATCCCGGACGTCTCGCGGTCGAGCCGGTGCACGAGTTCGAGGAATTTCGCGCGCGGGCGCGCCTGGCGCATCTGCTCGATCACACCGAACGCGACGCCGCTGCCACCGTGGACGGCGACCCCGGCCGGCTTGTCGATGACGAGCATCGCGTCGTCCTCGTACAGCACGTTGAAATTCGCGGGCGGCACGATCGGCGTGTCGGCGCGCGCGAGGTCCGCCGCCGCCGCCCGCACGGGCGGCACGCGGACGACGTCGCCCAGGGCCAGGCGGTACTGCGCATCGATCCGGCCCTTGTTCACGCGCACTTCGCCGCTGCGGAGAATCCGGTAAATATGGCTTTTCGGCACGCCTTTACAGACGCGCAACAGGAAGTTGTCGATCCGCTGACCGGCCGAGTTTTCGTCGATCTCGATCATCGATACCTGGCCGCTTGCGACTGAATTCTGGGATATTTTGCCTAACTCATTCATACTGAATATAATTTTGCCCAGCCTGACGTTGAGGGTGGCCTGACCGGCCGGCCCCGACCGAGTCGGGCAAGGCGCAAGCGGAAACCGTTATTTTACTTGCGCCGGGGGTCTACTGCTCGCCCCTGATCAAAGAGATGCAGCAAGTTGCACGCACGGCGCTGCCCGTCGGCAAGGATCGCGCCCACAGGCGGATTCGGTCGGCAAGGCGCCGCGGTAACGGAAAGTTGGTTGAAAAGAATTTGATCGGCAGCCCGACGGCGCGAAGTGCGTCCGCAGGCTGCCGGTTGCGAAAATTACGGCGTTGCGCCCGATTTGGTTCCGCGAAGCGTGCGGGACTTGGCGACGTCAAACCAGGGAAGTACACCCCAAGCGGGAAAGTCGGGCTGGATTCGATACTCCCCGCTGCGGCCCAAGCCGCAGCATCTGCCGCCCGTCGGCGCGCGCGACGCATTGCGCGCGCCCGTGGCAATGCCCGGACTCAGGCTTAGCGCGCTTTTGCAGCGTGCGGTGTGTGAACGCCGTGCTTTGAAACCGTATTCGCAGGTGCCCTACGGCCGCCGGCCCCGTCTTTCGGGCCCAAGCGCCTCTTCAGGCAATTCTCCCCGCCATCGTTCCCGCTCCAGCGTGCTTGTGACAACACAACAAGGTGCGGCCTGCCGTCGTTCCCGCCCTCGCGACTGACAACCGCGAGGCGCCGGCAGCGGAGCCGCCTGGAGTCGTTCATGAAACGCATGCTGTTCAATGCGACGCAGCAGGAGGAGCTGCGCGTCGCCATCGTTGACGGGCAGAAGCTCATCGACATCGACATCGAGACAGCCGGGCGCGAACAGCGCAAAGGCAATATCTACAAAGGTGTCATCACCCGCATCGAGCCGTCGCTCGAAGCGTGCTTCGTCAACTACGGCGAAGACCGCCACGGCTTCCTGCCGTTCAAGGAAGTCGCCCGCCAGTATTTCAAGGAAGGCATCGACATGCGCTCCGCGCGCATCCAGGATGCCCTGCGCGAAGGCCAGGAACTGATCGTTCAGGTCGAGAAAGAAGAGCGCGGCAACAAGGGCGCCGCCCTCACCACCTTCATCTCGCTCGCCGGCCGCTACCTGGTGCTGATGCCGAACAACCCGCGCGGCGGCGGCGTGTCGCGCCGGATCGAAGGCGATGAGCGCCAGGAACTGCGCGAAACGATGGCGCAACTGCAGATTCCGGACGGCATGAGCATGATCGCCCGTACCGCGGGCATCGGCCGCAGCGCCGAAGAACTGCAGTGGGACCTGAACTACCTGCTGCAACTGTGGCGCGCGATCGAAGCGGCGTCGCAAAGCGGCAACGCCGGCCAGCCGATGCTGATCTACCTGGAATCGAGCCTCGTGATCCGCGCGATCCGGGACTATTTCCAGCCCGATATCGGCGAAATCCTGATCGATACGAACGAAATTCACGATCAGGCCCGTGCATTCATGGATATCGTGATGCCGGACAACGTCGCGAAGGTGAAGCGCTACCACGACGACGTGCCGCTGTTCTCCCGCTTCCAGATCGAGCACCAGATCGAGACCGCGTACTCGCGCACGGTGCCGCTGCCGTCGGGCGGCGCGATCGTGATCGACCACACCGAAGCGCTCGTCGCGATCGACGTGAACTCGGCGCGCGCGACCAAGGGCGCGGACATCGAGGAAACGGCAACCCGTACGAACCTCGAAGCCGCCGACGAAGTCGCCCGCCAGCTCCGCCTGCGCGACCTCGGCGGCCTGATCGTGATCGATTTCATCGACATGGAATCGGCGAAGAGCCAGCGCGAAGTCGAGCAGCGCCTGAAAGACGCGCTCAAGCATGACCGCGCGCGCGTGCAGATGGGCAAGATCTCCCGTTTCGGCCTGATGGAACTGTCGCGCCAGCGCCTGCGTCCGGCCCTGTCGGAAGGCAGCCACGTGACCTGCCCGCGTTGTAACGGCACCGGCCACATCCGCGATACCGAATCGTCCGCACTGCAGGTCCTGCGGATCATTCAGGAAGAAGCAATGAAGGAAAACACCGCGGCGATCCACTGCCAGGTGCCGGTCGAGGTGACTGCCTTCCTGCTCAACGAAAAGCGTCAGGAAATCAACAAGATCGAGTCGCGCTTCAAGGTCGGCATCGTGCTGATCCCGAACAAGCACCTCGATACGCCGCACTACAAGCTCGAGCGCCTGCGCCACGACGACGCACGTCTCGACGATCCGCGCGCGTCCTGGAAGATGGCCGAGGAAGCGGCCCGCGAACTCGAGTCGGAAACCGGCTACAGCAAGCGCACGGCGGAAGTGAAGCCGAAGCAGGAAGCCGCGGTCAAGGGCATCACACCCGAGCGTCCGGCCCCGAGCCCGGCACCACAGCGCCCGGTCGAACCCGTTGCCGCGCCCGTGCCTGTCGCGCCGGCAAGCGGTGGCTTCATCGGCTGGCTGAAGGGCCTGTTCGGCGTGGCGCCGGCTCCGGCGCCCGCACCGGTTGCTCCGGCACCGACGAAGGAGCAGGCAGCCCGTCCGGCCCGTGGCGAACGCGCCGAGAAGTCCGAGCAACGCGGCGAGCGCGGCGGCGATCGCAATCGCAACCGTCGTGGCGGCGCGCAGCAGGCGCAAGGCGGCCGCGACCAGGCAGTAGTAGGCCGTGGCCAGCCGCAACGCCAGGAACGCGAAGGCAAGGAAGTACGCGAACCGCGTGAAGGCCGTGAGCCGCGCGAGGGTCGCGAGCCGCGTGAAGGTCGCGAAAACCGCGAAGGTCGTGAGGGCCGCGAAGGTCGCGAGGGCCGTGGCCCGCGCGAAGGCCGCGAACCGCGCGAGCCGCGAGAAAGCCGTGAGCCGCGTGAACCGCGCGAGAACCGCGAACCGCGCGAGCGTGCCGAGCAGCCGGAAGCCGTCGAGGCAACCGGCCGTGGCGAGCGCCAGGAACGCGGCGAGCGTCGCGAGCGCGGCGAGCGCCGCAAGCCGACCCAGCATGCGGCCACGCTCGAGACCGTCAACCGCGGTGAAAACCATCCGGAACCGGAAGACGACAAGGCCGTTGCAGAGGCCCTGCCCGGCGCCGACCTGGCAGCCGATGCGGAAGCCGGCGCGCGTGACGGCGAAGAGCGTCGTCGCCGCCGCCGCGGCCGCCGCGGCGGTCGTCGCGAGCGCGACGAAGACGGTGCACTCATCGACCAGGCCGAGCAAGGCGCGGACGGCGAAGCAGCCGTACAAGCCGTGACGCCGGAAGCACCGGCTGCTGTCGAACCGGCCCACACGGCGGCACCGGCAGTCGTCGCGGCCGTGGCAAGCGCCGTCGTCGTGGAAGCAGTCGTCGAGCAGCATGCTGCACCGGCCGCTGTCGAAACCCAGCCGGCACCGGCCCCTGTCGAAGCTGCTCCGGTCGAGCCGGCCGTCGCCGTCCAGGCAGTGGAACCGGCACCGGTTGCACCGGCCGTCGTCACCGAAGCCGGCCCGGCTCCGGTCGAGGTTTCGCCGACCGACGCGTTCGAAGTGCCGGCAGTCCCGGCTGCGGCCCCGGCCGTTGTCGAGGCACCGCAGTCCGCGACCGTCGCGCAAGCCGCACCGACCGTGGCGACCGAAGCCGCTCCGGTGGCTGTCGCGCCGGCACCGGTCGAAGCTGCGCCGGTCGAGGCCGTCGCAGCACCGGCACCGGCAGCAGCTCCCGCGCAACCGGCAGCCGCGCCCGCTTCGGCGAGCCTGGATGTCGTGCTGGAGCAAGCCGGCCTCGTCTGGGTGAACACGGACGCCAACAAGTTCGCCGCTGCGCAGGAAGCCGCGTCGCAACTCCCGCGTCAGGCCCGCGTGCCGCGTGAACGCAAGGCGCTGCCGCCGGCCGATACGGCCCCGATGCAGCAGGTCGAAACGACGCACCAATAAAACGGCGCATC
The DNA here is from genome assembly GCF_011605345.1 of Burkholderia sp. D-99. Taxonomy (GTDB): domain Bacteria; phylum Pseudomonadota; class Gammaproteobacteria; order Burkholderiales; family Burkholderiaceae; genus Burkholderia. The sequence goes on along the minus strand of NZ_JAAOXM010000003.1, from coordinate 523,648 downwards.
GCCCGACCAGGAAAAGCCCGCCTCCGGCGGGCTTTTTCATGTCCGCGCTGCGGGTTTCCGCCCACCGGACCAGCCGGCCGCTTGCGGCTAAAATAGAGGTCTGGTTCGCACTTCTTTCAACATGTCCCGACGCATCATTCCTCTCGCCGACGTCAGCGGGATGCCGGACGTCTCCGGCGTCGCGCAAGCCCCGGACGGCACGCTGGCCGACACGTTCGCCAGGCCGCTGCGCGACCTGCGCATTTCGGTGACGGATCGCTGCAACTTCCGCTGCGTGTACTGCATGCCGCGCGCGGTCTTCGACAAGGACTACCCGTTCCTGCCGCACAGCGCGCTGCTCACGCACGAGGAAATCGAACGCGTGGCGCGACTCTTTGTCGCACACGGCGTCGAGAAGATCCGCATTACGGGCGGCGAGCCGCTGCTGCGCAAGAATCTCGAATTCCTGATCGAGCGCCTCGCACGCCTGACCACGCATGACGGCCGCCCGCTCGACCTGACGCTCACGACCAACGGTTCGCTGCTCGCACGCAAGGCGCGCGCCCTGAAGGACGCCGGGCTCACGCGCGTGACGGTCAGTCTCGACGCGCTCGACGATACGTTGTTCAAGCGCATGAACGATGCCGAGTTCGCGAGCGCCGACGTGCTCGACGGCATCTTCGCCGCCCAGGCCGCGGGCCTCGCGCCGGTCAAGGTGAACATGGTCGTGAAGCGCGGCACCAACGACAGCGAGATCCTGCCGATGGCCGAGCGTTTCCGCGGCACCGGCGTGGTCCTGCGCTTCATCGAATACATGGACGTCGGCACGTCGAACGGCTGGAACATGACCGAGGTGCTGCCGTCGGCGGATGTCATCGCGCGGATCGCCGAACATTTCCCGCTCGTCCCGCTCGAGCCGCACACGGCGGCAGAAACCGCGCAGCGCTGGGGCTATGCGGACGGCAGCGGCGAGATCGGCGTGATTTCGAGCCTCACGCAGGCCTTCTGCGGCGACTGCACGCGCGCGCGGCTGTCGACCGAAGGCAAGCTGTACCTGTGCCTGTTCGCGTCGACGGGCCACGACCTGCGCGCGCTCGTGCGCGGCGGCGCGAGCGACGCCGAGATCGCGACCGCGATCGCCCGCATCTGGCAGGCTCGCACCGACCGTTATTCGCAACTGCGCGGCAGTGCGTCTGCCGACGCCGCACCCGACAGCGCCGGCAAGCGTGTCGAGATGTCGTATATCGGCGGCTGACGCACGCTACCCTTCCCGCTTCCTCACGATGCCCGCTTCCGCCTCTCCCTCGATCGCCGGTCTGCTGCTTGCAGGCGGGCGTGCCACGCGCATGGACGGTGTCGACAAGGGCCTGCAGTTGCTCGACGGCACGCCGCTCGCGCTGCACGTGCTGCGCCGGCTCTCGCCACAGGTCGACGAAACGCTGATCAGCGCGAATCGCCATGCCGATCGCTATGCCGAACTCGGCGCACCGTTCGACGCGCGCATCGTCGCGGACGAAACGCCCGACTTCCCCGGCCCGCTCGCGGGCCTGCTCGCCGGCATGCGGGCAGCACGCGCGCCGCTCGTCGCATGCTCGCCATGCGATACGCCCTTTCTGCCCACCGACCTCGTCGCGCGGCTGCACTCGGCGCTCGACGCTCAGCAGGCCGACATCGCAATGGCGGTGACGGTCGACGCGCAACAGGCGCGCTCGCCGCAGCCGACGTTCGCGCTGCTGCGCACGTCGCTGGCCGACGATCTCGCCGCCCGGCTCGCGGCCGGCGACCGCAAGGTGCGTGCGTGGTACGCACGCCACAAGACGGTCGAAGTCGAGTTTCACGACGAGCGTGCGTTTTACAATGCCAACTCCTGGCAGGAACTCGCCACGCTGGCCCGCCGCTGACGGCGCCCGTGCGGTTCCCGCCCGCCGCACGCGAAACCCGCGCCCAGGCACCCTCCTCGCGCCACCGGCCACGAACCCGATACGCCTTGCGGCGCAGTCCGACTGATGATCACGCAATCCTCGCCCGCCTCCCGAACTGCACCCGATTCCGATGCCCCGCTGTCGCTCGCCGACGCGCAGGCACTCGCGTGCCGCTTCGCGGTGCCGGTCGATGCGTGCGACACGGTGACGCTGCGCGATGCACTCGACCGCGTGCTCGCGGCCGACGTGAACGCGCCGTTCGACATTCCCGCGTATGACAACTCGGCGATGGACGGCTATGCATTCGACGGCAGCACCGGTACGCACGCATCGCCGCAAGCCGACGTCGCGCTGACGGTCAGCGGTATCGCGCTCGCCGGCCATCCGTTCGACGGCGTCGTGGCGGCCGGATCATGCGTGCGCATCATGACGGGCGCGCCGATGCCGGCGGGATGCGACACGGTGATTCCGCAGGAACGCGTGCGCGTCGACGGCGACACGATCCGCTTCGCCGCGCACGACATCGCGCGCGGTGCAAACTGCCGCAAGGCCGGCGAGGATCTGGCGCACGGTGCCTGCGCGCTCGCCGCGGGCCGTATCCTGCGTCCGTCCGATCTCGGGCTGCTTGCGTCGTTCGGCATCACCGAGGTCGCGGTGCGCCGGCGCGTGCGCGTCGCCGTGTTCTCCACCGGAGACGAACTGCGCGAGCCCGGCGAGCCGCTCGGCCCCGGCGCACTATACGACAGCAATCGCGGGATGCTGATCGCGATGCTCGAAAGACTGCATGTCGACGCGATCGACCTCGGGATCGTCCGCGACGACCCGGCCGCGCTCGAAGCCGCATTGCGCGGCGCCGTCGCCGCGCAAGCCGACGCGGTGATCACGTCGGGCGGCGTATCGGTCGGCGAAGCCGACTTCACGCGCGACGTGATGGCAAAACTCGGCGACGTGACGTTCGCGAGCCTCGCGCTGCGGCCCGGCCGGCCGCTCGCCTGCGGCACGCTCGCACGTGCGACAGGCGGCGCCGGTCACGCGCTGTTCTTCGGGCTGCCCGGCAATCCGGTCGCGTCGGCTGTCACGTTCTACGCGATCGTGCGCCCGGCACTGCTGACGCTGGCCGGTGCGCAGACGCCGACGCCGGCGATGTACGCGGCACTCAGCACGCAGGCATTGAAGAAGCGCCCCGGCCGCACCGAATACCTGCGCGGCATCGCGACGCGCGCCGCCGACGGCCGCTGGCACGTCACGCCGGCCGGTTCGCAGAGTTCCGCATCGTTGAGCGGCCTCGCGGCCGCCAACTGTTTCATCGTCCTGGGCCACGATACCGCGGCAGTCGACGCGGGCACCCCGGTCGACATCCTGCCGCTCGACGGCCTGATCTGAATTCCACTATCGGTATATCTCTACGGGGGCAATCCGCACATGAAGAAACAAATTTCGTCGATCGCCGCGGGGCAGACCGCAAAGGCGCTGATCCTCGTCTACCTGACATTCAGCGTGCCGATCGTGCTGCTCGGCATTCTCGTCGCGTACGTCCGCTACGGGATGGTCGAACTGAGCACGATCCTGAGCGCGCTGCTGCTGAACGCCATCCTCGGCTTCGTGCTGCTGTGGATCGCGTGCCACGCGTACAACTGGGTCGCATCGCGCTTCGGCGGCATCGAGATCGTGCTCTCCGATCCGCCGGAGGAAGCGTGAGCGGCACGCCGCAGATCCGCGCGGCCGAAACGCGCGACGTCGGCGCGATCCTCGCGCTGATGCGCGAGCTGGCCGAGTTCGAGAAGCTCACGGATCTGTTCGTCGCGACTGAAGCCGATCTCGCCGACGCGCTGTTCGGCGCACACCCCGCCGCCGAAGCGCGGGTGGCCGAACATGACGGCGCGATCGTCGCGTATGCGCTGTTCTTCCACAACTATTCGACGTTCCTCGGCCGTCGCGGCCTCTATCTCGAGGATCTGTACGTGCAGCCGTCGCAGCGCGGCACGGGCCTCGGCACCGCGATGCTGCGTCACCTCGCGGCGCTGGCCGTCGAGCGCCGCTGCGGGCGCTTCGAATGGTCGGTCCTCGACTGGAATCAGCCGGCGATCGATTTCTATGAAAAGATGGGCGCCACCGTGCTGCCCGACTGGCGCATCGTCCGCGTGACGGGCGACGCGCTGGAGACGCTCGCCGGACATTGAGCGCACGGCGGCCGCACCGGCAATCGCTTCATGAAAAAACGGGCGCCGCGGCGCCCGTTTTCGTTCCGGCTGGTGCGGCCGCGCGCGTCACGCGTCGTCCGCATCGGCGCCGTCGCTACCTTCCGCGCCGAGCAGCCCGGCCGCCGCATCGCCCGGCAGCGCCTCGACCTGCTTCAGCTTGCGGCTCATCACGCGCGTACGCTGCTCGGCGGACTCGATCGAGCGCGTGACCGTTTCGAGCTGCGCTTTCGTGCGCGCGAGCACGTCGCCGAACTTGCCGAATTCCGTTTTTACCGCGCCGAGCACCTGCCACACCTCGCTCGAGCGCTGCTCGATCGCGAGCGTGCGGAACCCCATCTGCAGGCTGTTCAGCAGCGCGGTGAGCGTCGTCGGCCCCGCGACCGTCACGCGATAGTCGCGCTGCAGCAGATCCGTCAGGCCGGGGCGGCGCAGAATCTCCGCGTAGAGCCCTTCAGTCGGCAGGAACAACAGCGCGAAATCGGTCGTGTGCGGCGGCGCGACGTACTTCTCGGCGATCGTGCGCGCCTCCAGCCGCACGCGCGCTTCGAGCGCGCGGGCCGCTTCCTCGACCGCCGGCGCATCGGCACGCTCCTGCGCGTCGATCAGCCGCTCGTAGTCTTCGCGCGGGAATTTCGCGTCGATCGGCAGCCACACGGGCGGCGCGTCGCGCGTGCCGGCATCGCGCCCCGGCAGCCGGATCGCGAACTCGACGCGCTCGCTGCTCTTCGGCACCGTCGCGACGTTCTTCGCGTACTGCTCGGGCGTCAGCATCTGCTCGAGCAGCGCCTCGAGCTGCACTTCACCCCAGGTGCCGCGCGTCTTCACGTTGGTCAGCACTTTCTTCAGATCGCCGACGCCCGCCGCGAGCGTCTGCATCTCGCCGAGCCCGCGATGCACCTGCTCGAGCCGGTCCGACACGAGCTTGAACGATTCGCCGAGCCGCTGCTCGAGCGTCGCGTGCAGTTTCTCGTCGACGGTGCGGCGCATCTCCTCGAGCTTCGCCGCGTTGTTCGTCTCGATTTCCTTCAGTCGCTGCTCGAGCGTCGCGCGCACCTCGCCGATCCGGCGGTCGTTCGCCTCGGTCAGTTGAGTGAGCTGCCGGTTCAACGTGTCGCCGAACAGCCTGAGCGCGCCCGTCTGCTCCTCGCGCGCCTGCTGCGCCTGACGCTGCAGGCTCTCGCGCATCGCGTCGAACTGCTGCGCATTGCCGGCGACGAGCTTGCCGAGCTGCTGCGCGAAGCCCTCGATCTGGTTGTTCTGCACCGTCGCCACGCTCGTCAGTTGCGCGGCGAGCGTCTGCTGAAGTTGCGCAAAGCTGCCGGCCAGCTCGGTGCGCGAACCGCGCGCGTTCTCGACGATTTCACCGCGCAATTCGCGTTCTAGCCGCTCGACAGCACGCGCCTGCGCATGCGCGGCGTCCTCGATCTGGTCGCCAAGTACCGCCACATCGTCGTGGCGGCCACCGCCACGCACGAGCGCGACGATCGCCACCACAAGCGCGACGGCCAGCACGACGACCGCCGCAAGCAACAACGTCGTCATCATGCGCGCGGCTTCCCGATCACGTCTGGGTTGATCGGATTCGGCGGCCGCCCCGCGCGCGGCCCCTCGCCCAGCGCGGCGATCAGGTTGTCGGCGGCGAGGTTCGCCATCGCGCGGCGCGTTTTTTCGGTCGCGCTCGCGATATGCGGCGTCAGCACGACGTTCGGCACCTCGAGCAGCGCCGGATGCACGGTCGGCTCGCCTTCGTATACGTCGAGGCCGGCCGCGGCGATCGTCCCGTCGCGCAGCGCGGCGGCCAGCGCCGCGTCGTCGACGATCCCGCCGCGCGCGATGTTGGTCAGCGTCGCGGTAGGCTTCATCTTCGCGAGTTCGGCTGCGCCGATCGTGTGGTGGTTCTCCTGCGTGTACGGCAGCACGAGCACGACGTGATCGGCACGTGCGAGCAGCGCATCCTTCGACACGTATTCGGCATTCAGCTCAGCCTCGATCTCGGGCGCGACCCGCGACCGGTTGTGATAAATCACCTGCATCCCGAAGCCGCGTGCACGGCGCGCGAGCGCCTGGCCGATGCGGCCCATCCCGATCACGCCGAGCGTCGACCCGTAAATGTCGGAGCCGAGGAAGCCGTCGTACGCCCACTTCTGCCAGTGACCGGCACGCAGCCAGTGCTCGGATTCGGCGATCCGGCGGGCTGCGGCCATCATCAGCGCCCAGCCGAAATCGGCGGTCGACTCGTTCAGCACGTCGGGCGTGTTGGTGCCGAGCACGTTCGCCGCATTGAACGCGGCCATGTCGAAGTTGTTGTAGCCGACCGCCATGTTCGCCACGACGCGCAGGCGCGGGGCCGCCGCGAGCACCGCCACGCCGACCGGGTCGCCAGCCGTCAGCGCACCGTCCTTGTCGGCGAGACGCGCGGCGAGCGCATCGGGCGCAAGCGCGTCGCCGTTGTTCCAGTCGACTTCGAAATACTGCTCGAGCCGTTCGATCACGTCCGGGAAGATCGGACGCGCGACCAGGATCTTCTGCATCGCCATCTCCGTATGCCGCGAGCCGCTCGCGGTGCGCGTCGCGCCACCGGGATCGCCCGCGCAGGGTTGAAAGTTGTCAGGTTACGCCGGGAAGAAGATCAGCGACGTCAGCAGGAACACCGGCACCAGGATCACGAGTGCCCAGCCGAGGTACGCGAAGAAGCTCGGCATCTTCACGCCGCGCGACTCCGCGATCGCCTTCACCATGAAGTTCGGCGCGTTGCCGATATAGCTGTTCGCGCCCATGAACACCGCGCCCGCGGAAATCGCGGCAAGTGTCGATGCACCCGTCGTCATCAGCGCCTGCGCGTCGCCGCCCGCGAGGTTGAAGAACACCAGATAGGTCGGCGCGTTGTCGAGGAACGACGACAGGATGCCCGTCGCCCAGAAGTACATCGCGTCGATCGGCTTGCCGTCCGGCCCCGTGACGAGATGGACGATCTGCGCGAACGCACCGTCCGCGCCCGCGCGCAGGATCACGATCACCGGCGCGATCGTCACGAAGATCCCCGCGAACAGCTTCGCGACTTCCTCGATCGGTGCCCAGTTGAATGCATTGCCTTCACGCGCGGAACGCGGCGTCAGCGCGAGCGACGCGAGCGTCACGCCCGCGAGCGCGACGTCGCGCACGAGATTCTGCAGCGCCACGTGCGTGCCCCACACGTCGAACGTGATGCCCGGCTTCCAGATGCCGCTCATCAGCACGAGCGCGATCACGGCCGCGAGCAGCACGAAGTTGATCTTGCCGTCGATCGACAGCGCCGCGCCGTCGGGTGTCGGGTCGAGCGCGGCCGGCCGCTCCTCGCCGCCCTTCCGGTAGAAGTACGTATCGAGCACGAAGAACAGCGTCAGCAGCACGACGCAGATGAACAGCATCGGCAGCGCGAGGTGCGTGGTCGTCCAGAAGAAGCTCACGCCGTTCAGGAAACCGAGGAACAGCGGCGGATCGCCGAGCGGCGACAGCGAGCCGCCCGCGTTCGCGACGAGGAAGATGAAGAAGATCACGACGTGCACGACATGCTTGCGGTTGTCGTTGGCGCGCAGCAGCGGCCGGATCAGCAGCATCGCGGCGCCCGTCGTACCCATCACGCTCGCGAGCAGCGTGCCGAGCGCGAGGATCGCGGTATTGAGCTTCGGCGATCCATGCAGGTTGCCGTTCACGCAGATGCCGCCCGCGACCGTATAGAGCGCGGTGAGCAGCACGATGAACGGAATGTATTCCTCGAGCAGCGCATGCACGAGCGTGCCGAACGCGGTGCCCGCGCCGAACGCGAACGCGAACGGAATCAGGAACAGCACCGCCCACCCGGCCGCGATCTTGCCGAAGTGGTGATGCCAGAACACGGGGGCGACGAGCGGGAACAGTGCGATGGACAGCAGGATCCCGGCGAACGGGATACCCCAGAGTGCAGACAGCGTGGCACCGTCGAGCGTTGCGGCCGATGCAAGCGCGGGAACGGCGCCAAGCGCGATCCCCGACGCCATGCCCGCCCAGGCGGCATGTCGTTTCATGCAGAACTTCCTTGTTCGAATGGTAGTGGATGCAGCGGGCGCGTCATGCGCCCCGTACGACGATCACGTGAACGCGGTACGGGCCGTGCGCGCCCAGTACGATGGTCTGCTCGATATCGCCCGTGCGCGACGGGCCCGACACGAAATTGACCGCGCGCGGCAATTCGCCGCGCTCCGAACGGATCAGCGCAAATGCGTCTTCATGACCGGCGACGATCCGCGACGCGGGAACGATCGCGATGTGCGTTTCCGGCAGCAGGCCGGCCGACGCATAGGTATCGGGGCCGGACAGCAGCACCAGCGAGCCCGTTTCGGCGGTTGCGCAAAAACAGCCCGTGAGACCGACCAGATCACCGTCGCGCGGCTTGCGGCATTCGACCGACAGGCCTGCGCCCGCCCAGTCGAAATCGGCCAGCGTGCGCCACGCGACGGCCTGCGTCGGCAGGCCGTGAGCGGAAAGGTAGCGGGCCGCGGCGGCCGGCACATCGGCAAGCGTCGCGACTTCGTCGACCGTCGTCGACAGGCGTGCGGCTTCGTCGACGAATGCCGCGACGAGGTCGGCCGGCATCGGCGGGCGCGGGCCCTCGGGATGACGGGCGAGATAGTCGGCAACGCCGTCGCGCTCGGCCGCATCGGGTTCGGCCGCACGCCCCTGCGCCGCGCGAATGCGCGCGAGGATCTGGCGACGGGCAGCGGAAGTGTCCATGAACGGTCCTCGTGACGTTGGCGGGCGATACCGTCGGATTATACCGGCCGACCTCACCGCGACGCAGCTTTGGCCGTTCGGCCGACGCTTACTTCGACGCGTCTTCCTCGACCGGCTGCGCGATGCCGAACACCTGGCGCAGGTACGCGAGATACGCCTTGTCGTCGCACATGCTCTTGCCCGGCGTATCCGACAGCTTCGCGACCGGCTGCCCGTTGCAGCGAACCATCTTGATCACGATCTGCAGCGGCACGTAGCCGAGGTCGTTCGTGAGGTTGGTGCCGACGCCGAACGCGAGCTTGCAGCGGCCGCGGAACCGTTCGTACAACTGCATGACCTTCGGGATGTCGAGCGCGTCCGAGAACACGAGCACCTTGGTGCGCGGGTCGCAGCGGTTCGCCTCGTAGTGGCGCAGCATGCGCTCGCCCCACTCGAACGGATCGCCCGAATCGTGGCGCGCGCCGTCGAACAGCTTGCAGAAGTACATGTCGAAGTCGTTCAGGAATGCATCCATCCCGTAGACGTCCGACAGCGCGATCCCGAGGTCGCCGCGATACTCCTTCGCCCACATCTCGAAGCCGTAGATCTGCGAATCGCGCAGCCGCGGGCCGAGCGCCTGGCACGCCTGCAGATACTCGTGCGCCATCGTGCCGAGCGGCGTGATGTCGTGCCGCATCGCGTACAGCACGTTGCTCGTGCCCGCGAACTGCGGCCCGAGCCCGTCGCGCAGCGTGAGCGCGACCTCCTCGTGCCAGACCTTCGAGAAGCGCCGGCGCGTGCCGTAGTCGGCGATCTTGCAGTCGGCGAACTCGGGCTTCGCGCCGAGCAGCTTGATCTTCTCGCACAGCCGCTCGCGACCTTCGCGATAGTCGGGCTCGCGCTGCGTGTTGCGGAAATAGACTTCGTTGACGATCGCGAGCACCGGGATCTCGAACAGGATCGTGTGCAGCCACGGCCCCTCGATCACGATGTCGATCTCGCCGTTGCCCTTCGGCGACGGCGTGATCGAGATGTACTTCTCGTTCAGGTGGAACAGCGCGAGGAAATCGACGAAATCGCTCTTGATGAAGCGCATCCGCCGCAGGTAGTCGAGTTCGACGTCGATGAAGCGCAGCGCACACAGGCCGCGCACCTCGTCGCGGATCTCGTCGATGTACGGCACGAGATCGACGCCCGGCGTGCGGCACCGGAAGCGGTACTCGACGTTTGCGGCAGGAAAGTGATGCAGGACGACCTGCATCATCGTGAACTTGTAGAGATCCGTGTCGAGCAGCGAAGTGATGATCATGATTACGGCACCGCCAATATCGTGACAGGGCCCCGGCGCACCGCGCGCCGCCCGGTCTGTCGGCCATGTTACCCGAATGCGGGCCCGACCATCGTGAAACCGCCTGCCGCCCTGCTCCGGTCGCGCCGCCGTACCGGCGTACGGTACACGCGCCCCCGTTGGTGCGCCCCTTCGGCAGGCCGCCATAAACTAATCACGAAACGATATAAGCCGGATAGCCGACCACGCCATGCGGGTTTTGCGCTTCAGTTACAATGCCGGTTTTGGCGCAAACGCCACCCCATATATACCGCCAAGCAGGAGCGTTTTAATGACTCACGTTGTGACCGAAGGCTGCATCAAGTGCAAATACACGGACTGCGTGGATGTGTGCCCGGTGGATTGCTTCCGTGAAGGTCCCAACTTTCTCGCCATCGATCCGGACGAGTGCATCGACTGCGCCGTGTGCGTCGCCGAGTGCCCGACCAATGCGATCTATGCCGAAGAAGACGTTCCGGGCGACCAGCAGCAGTTCACCGCGCTGAACGCCGAGCTGGCGAAGGACTGGCCGTCGATCACGAAGACCAAGCCGGCACCGGCCGACGCGGACGAGTGGAAGGACGTGCAGGACAAGCTGCACCTGCTCGAGCGCTGATCGCGTAGCGGCCGCAAAAAAATTTGCGCGCCGCGGCCCAAAAGTATTGACGGCTTGATCAACGCTCCATATAATCTCCTTTCTCTGCTGTTGTTGTTTGTTCCCCGATAGCTCAGTCGGTAGAGCGCCGGACTGTTAATCCGTAGGTCCCTGGTTCGAGCCCAGGTCGGGGAGCCAAAAACGCAAAGGCCCGTTGAAAGTGGACGGGCTTTTTGCTGGTAGACAAACAAGCAGATGTACCGATTTATTCCCCGATAGCTCAGTCGGTAGAGCGCCGGACTGTTAATCCGTAGGTCCCTGGTTCGAGCCCAGGTCGGGGAGCCAAATAGCGAAAGGCCCGTCATTCGACGGGCCTTTTGTTTTTCCGGCCCGCCTGTCGGCTTTCATCGCCCGGTCGCGCGCATGCTAGAGTCTCTGTCCCGCATTCGCATCCGGTTCCGTCGATGAAGCACCGCCTCCTCCGTTCAGCATCACTCGCCCTCCTGCTTTCCGCGTTCGCCGCGGCACCGCTCGCGCACGCGGAGGAAGTCGGCAGCGTCAACACCCATTTCCGCGTCACGGGCTCCGATCGCGTGGTCGTCGAGGCGTATGACGATCCGGTCGTGAACGGCGTGACCTGCTACGTGTCGCGCGCCCGCACCGGCGGGATCAAGGGCACGCTCGGTGTCGCCGAGGATCCGAGCGAAGCGTCGATCGCATGCCGGCAGGTCGGCCCGATCAGCTTCAAGGAGCCGCTCAAGCAGCAGACCGACGTGTTCAGCGAGCGCATGTCGTTCATCTTCAAGACCCTGCACGTCGTGCGCGTGGTCGACGCCAAGCGCAACACGATCGTCTACCTGACCTACAGCGACCGCATCGTCAGCGGCAGCCCGAAGAACGCCGTCACCGCGGTGCCGATGCCGGCCGGCACGACGATTCCGGTCAAGTAAAGCCCGCGCCTGCCGGGCGCGCGAGCGATACACTGACGATTCGACCGCTCCGCGCCCGATCATGTCCGCCACCCGCCTTCCAGACTCCGCACGCTACTGGCGCACGCCGCTGCTGCCGGAGGCGGATCTCGTCACGGCCACCTATCGCGACCACACGTTCGCGCCCCACTGGCACGACGCGTACACGATCCCCGTGATTCTCGAAGGCGCGGAACGCTTCACCTATCGCGGCAACGGCTATGTCGCCGAAACGGGTTCCGTGCCCGTGATCAATCCCGGTGAAGTGCATACGGGTTCGCGCGCTGCCGACGAAGGCTGGTGCTATCGCGTCAGCTACATGCCGGTCGAATTCATCCGCGAACTCACCAGCGCGATCGCCGGCCGCCCGCAGGACGCGCCGTGGTTTGCGCCCGACGTGATTCGCGACGCCGACCTGGCGGCCCGGCTCACGCTGGCGCACCGGATGATGGAGGCCGGCAGCGAGCGCGCACTACCCTCGCAGGCGCACGGGCAGCCGGCTGACGATCCGGTGACGGGCACACCGCGCATCTACGATCCGCTCGCCGCCGAAACGGCGATGCTCGATGCGTTGTCGACGCTGATCGTGCGCCATGCCGACGCACTGCCGCGACCGGCGCCGCTCGCAGCGGACGAACCACGCGTCGACGCGATGCGCGAGCGGCTCGCCGCCGATCTCATGTGCACGGTGACGCTCGACGAAGTCGCGCAGGCGGCCGGCCTGTCGCCGTTCCACGCGGCGCGCCTGTTCACCCGCACGACCGGCATGCCGCCGCATGCCTGGCGCAACCAGTTGCGCCTGCAGCGCGCGCTGGCGCCGCTGCGCGCGGGCGTGCCCGTCGCCGACGTCGCGGCGGCCAGCGGCTTCGTCGACCAAAGCCACTTCACACGGCACTTCAAACGCATGTTCGGCGTGCCGCCCGGGCGCTGGCAGGCGAGCTGACGCGCAGCATCCGGCCCGCCACCGCGATGCCGCCGGCGCCTGCAGGCGAGCAAGCGCCGGCTCGCCGCCCAAGCGCAAGAACATACAAGCCGGCACACCCCCTGCCCGCTATCCTCCCGTTCATGGAGGAGCACCCTTTGAACCCGACACCCGCATCGCCTGCTCGCCGCCCATTCAACGAATGGCTCGACGGCGCGCGCGACACGATTCCAATGATGATTGGCGCCGCCCCGTTCGGCGTGATTTTCGGCACGCTCGTTGGCGGCGGCCCGCTCGCCGCGTGGCATGGCGCACTGATGTCGCTCGCCGTGTTCGCGGGCTCCGCGCAGTTCATCGCACTCGGCCTGATCGCAGGCAGCGCAAGCTTCGTCGTCGTGCTCGCGACCACGCTGATCGTGAACCTGCGCCACCTGCTGTACAGCGCGACGCTCGCGCCCTATGTCGCGCACCTGCCGCTGCGCTGGCGCGCGACGCTCGGCGCACTGATGACCGACGAGGTGTTCGCGGTCGCCTATGCGCACTACCGGCATTTCCCGCCCGGCGTGATCGGCCCCCACTACTTCTTCGGCTCGGGGCTCGCGATGTACCTGAACTGGCAGGTCTGGACGCTCGCGGGCATCGGTTTCGGCGCGGCGTTCCCGGGCCTGCAGTCGCTCGGCCTCGATTTCGCGATGGCGGCGACCTTCATTGCGATCGTCGTCCCGCAGCTCGGCACGCTGCGCTATTTCGCGGCGGCCGTGACGGCCGGCACGCTGGCGTACTTCTGGCAGGGCTGGCCGTACAAGCTCGGACTGCTCGGCGCGGTCGCCGCCGGCGTCGCGATCGGCGTCGCACTCACGCTGCTGCACGAACGCACGCGCGCCGGCTCGCGCACGGAGGCCGCATCGTGAGCTACGCGCTGCTGATTCTCGGGATGGCCGTCATCACGTACGCGATCCGCTCGACGCTGTTCCTGTTCGGCGAACGGCTGACCTTCCCGCCGCTCGTGCGGACCGCGCTCGGCTTCGTGCCCGTCACCGTGCTGACCGCGATCATCGTACCGATGACCGTCTCGCCGCACGGCGGCACGGCCGAGCTGACCTGGCGCAATCCGCAGCTGGTCGGCGCGCTGGCGGCCGTGCTCGTGTCGGCGGCAACCCGCCGCCCGCTCGTGACGATCGCAGCGGGGCTCGTGGTGTTCTTCTTCTGGCAAGGGGTCGTGTTGCCCCACTGGCTGCCCGCCTGAGCGCACGCTCGGTCACGCGCACTCAAGTTTTCGCCCGGCACGCCGATATAGGGAATGAAGACCCGCCACCGGCCTCGGCGCGCACCGGTCAGTCGACGCTGCGCCCGCCCCGGTGCGCCGTGCCGGCCGCCGGCTTGCGCGGGCCGCCATCGAGACGATTCATGGGCCAGATCACCCTTTCCCTCAAGGACGACACGCTAGAGTCCCTACGCAAGGACTACGACGCGTTCGTCCGCGTGTCGCTGAAACTCGACCCGCAGTTCGCGACGCCGTCGTTCGAGGATTTCCTGCGCGCCAAACTGCTCGACAACATGGTGCCGCTGACCGAGCACGCCGTGCAGCGAATGCTGCAGGGCGGCCAGTACGCGTGGGCAAAACGCACGCTCGACAAGGAGTTTCCGGACGTCGTCGCGATCCTGATGCGACAGGCCGGCGAATTCGGCTTCGGCTTCGCGTCACGCTCCGAATGGACCCCCGACGAACTCGCGAAGGCTTGCCGCGACTGGGCGAAAGCGATCGTCGCCGAAGCGCAGGGCGACCCGTCGCTGATCGACCCGCTCGCATCGCAGATCAAGGGGGCGGCGCAAGACATCCAGGCGCTCGAGGAGCTGATGCAGACGCCTGCGTGGCGGCTCGCGGAATCGCTGCGACAACGGGTCTACGAGGCCAAGCTCGCGTGCGAGATGAGTGTCGGCAGCACCGCCCGCGACAAGCTCGGCGAACTGCGCGGGCTGCTGCGGCTCGGGCTCGCGCACGGCTCGTTCCAGAAGCAGGAAGCGCAGCAGATCATGGAATACCTGCGGCTGCTGAAGCCGGAGATCTTCGTCGAGGAGCCGTACGACGTCTTCGCGCGGCTCGCCGCGTGGTTACGCAGCGTATTCACGCCGGCTGCCGTGCGACCGGCGCAGGGTCCGGGACAAGGGCAAGGACAGCGCCGGCCGTAACGGCGCGCCCATGCGCATCAACACATGAAAACGTCCCGGTTCGCGTAACGCGAACCGGGACGTCGGGTGGCCACCGTCGCGACGCGTCGTCCGGGGCGAGCGTCGCGCGGCGCCGGGCACCGCTTACTGCGTGGCGCCCTGGGCCGATGCACCGCCCTCCGCGCCCACCGATGCGCCGCCTTCGGTCGCTTCGCCGGCCTTCGCCTTGGCCGAGCCGACATGGCTCTTGGCCGACTTCGCGGCATGCTTCGTGTGCTTCTTGGCCGAGTGGACGGCCGACGACGACGTATCCTTCGCGCCGTCGGCGGCCGCGCCGACCGCATCGGTTGCACCGCCGGCCGCATTGCCCGACGCGTTCGCGCCCGCACTGCCCTGCATGCCGGCACCAACACCCGCCGCCGGCGTCTGCGCCTGCACGCCGGCACCGGCTGCGCCCTGTACCGCCGTGCCCGTCTGGGCAAATGCGGCCGAAGTGGCGAACGCCGTCAGCGCGGCACCGATCAGCATCGTACGAATCTTGGACATGGCAATTCTCCTCAGGAAGTTGTGAGCCCGGACCCCAGCGATGCGGTCCGTTGCGTCCCCCGCCGCAACACGCGGCAGGTACGACAAAAGACCCGCGGCCCGCACGGCCGGTTCTCGAATCTCTCAGACTGTTACCCACCGTTTCATTTGCTGACGAATGGCTCACATTTCCTGACAACCGCGTGCGGCAGCCGGCCGCGCTCGCGCGCCGGCCCGTCGTGCCGTATGATGCGGGGCGATTCCTCCCGCGCATTGCGCACCTTCTTCGTCATGCCCAACCTGGATTTCACGCTGACCGGCGAATACGTCGAGCTGCACAACCTTCTCAAGATCACCGGCCTCGCGGACAGCGGCGGCACCGCGAAGCTGATCGTCGCGTCCGGCGCGGTGAAAGTCGACGGCGCGGTCGAACTGCGCAAGACCTGCAAGATCCGCGCGGGCCAGGTCGTCCTGCTCGGCGACACGCGCATTGCAGTGCGCGAAGCCTAGGCCGGACGGTTCCCCCTGCCTGCGACATGGCCATCGGCGCGCGCGTTCGACATGGTTCGAATAAAGCCGTAAGCTAGCCGTCTCTCAAAATAAATACATAGAGCGCGGGCCCGCACCCGCGCGAGCGCCCATTCCATGTCGCATTCCGGTCTTACGCGGACGGCCGCCGCGCCGCCGTCCCTGTCCAGTCATGCCGCCGATACCGCGCGCCTCGCCGCGCCGCTCGCGATCGCGCAGCTCTCGCAGATGGCGATGAGCGTCACCGACACGGTACTGCTCGGCTCGCTCGGCCCCGATTCGCTCGCCGCAGGCGGGCTCGGCGCGAACTTCTTCTTCGTCATCGTGACCGTGCTGCAAGGCGTGCTGTCGTCGGTCAGCGTCAGCGTCGCGCACGCGCGCGGCGCCAAGGCAGACGAGCGCGTGCCGCACATCTACTGGACCGGCTTCGCGCTGTCCGTGCTGCTCGCGATTCCGGCCATCATCGCGCTGTCGCTGTCCGAACCGATCCTGCTGATGTTCCACGAGCCGCCATTGCTCGCGCATCACGTCGGCGAATACACCGGCATCCTGCGCTTCGCCGCGCTCGGCAGCCTGATCGGCGTCGGGCTGATGCGCGCATTCCTGCCGGCGATCGGCGCGGCGCGGCGGCTGCTGTGGGTGTCGGTCGGCGGCGTCGGCGTCAACGGCGTGCTGAACTACGGGCTGATCCACGGCGCGTTCGGGCTGCCGCGCCTCGGCTTCCTCGGTTCGGCGGTCGCGACGACGATCACGATCTGGCTCACCGCGCTCGCACTGATCTGGCTGCTGCACGGCCGGCAACGCTTCCGTCACTTCGTCACCGCCGCGCGCCCGAAGCTGCCCATGATGGGCGAACTGATCGGCATCGGCTGGCCGGTGGCGATCACGTACGGGGTCGAGTCGACACTGTTCCTCGCAACCGGCCTGACCATCGGTGTGCTCGGCGCGACGTCACTGGCCGCGCACCAGATCGCGCTGAACGTCGCGTCGGTGGCGTTCATGGTGCCGCTCGCGATCGGCCAGGCCGCCAACGTGCGGGTCGGCTACTGGGTCGGCGCAGGGGCGCCCGTCGCCGCGCGGCACGCGGGCTTCGTCGCACTCGGCCTCGGCGTCGCGTTCATGACGCTGTCGGGCATCGTGCTGGTCGTCGCGCCGCATGCGATCGTCGGCCTGTACCTGAACCTCGACGATCCGTCGAACGCGGCCACCGTATCGCTCGCCGCGTCGCTGCTCGGCATCGCCGCGGTGTTCCAGATCGTCGACGGCGCGCAGACCGTCGCATCGGGTGCGCTGCGCGGCCTGAAAGACACGCGCATCCCGATGCTCGCGGCGACCCTCGGCTACTGGGGCGTCGGTTTCCCGACCGGCTACTGGTTCGCGTTCCACGTGGGCCTCGGTGCCCGAGGCCTCTGGTGGGGCCTCGCGGCCGGCCTCGCCAGCGTGGCCGTGCTGATGGCATGGCGCTTTCATCTGAAGAGCGCGTCGCTCGTGACGTCGCCGCACTGAGCGCGACACGACGCGAAATCCCGGCCGGCGCTATGCTAGTCGGCTGAAGACCTCGAGACGCCGCGCAAGCGGCGCGGCCGCCTCACGATACGTCTGATTACGTCTGAGGCCGCGCGACGACGCGCGGCCTTTCCCCTTTCCTGGAGGAGTGGATCATGAACGAAGCAGTTCGGATGGAACGCGATACGTTCGGCGAGATCGCCGTACCGGCCGACCGGCTCTGGGGCGCCCAGACCGAGCGCTCGCTGCAGAATTTCCGGATCTCGACCGAAAAGCAATCGCCCGAGCTGATCCATGCGCTCGCGATCGTCAAGCGCGCCGCGGCGGCCGTGAACCAGTCGCTCGGCGTGCTGGCCGACGACAAGGCGCACGCCATCATCGACGCGGCCGACGAGATCATCGCCGGCAAGCATCCGCGCGAATTCCCGCTCGCCGTGTGGCAGACGGGCTCCGGCACGCAGACCAACATGAACCTCAACGAGGTGATCGCGAATCGCGCGAGCGAACTGATGGGCGGCGAGCGTGGCGAAGCGCGCAAGGTTCATCCGAACGACGACGTGAACCGCGGCCAGTCGTCGAACGACGTGTTCCCGACCGCCATGCACGTCGCGGCCGCGTACGCGATCGTCAACCACCTGCTGCCGGCGCTGCGCACGCTGCGCACGACGCTCGACGCGAAGTCGAAGGCATTTGCCGACATCGTGAAGATCGGCCGCACGCACCTGCAGGACGCGACGCCGCTCACGCTCGGCCAGGAGTTTTCCGGCTACGTCGCGCAGCTCGACCAGAGCATCCGTCACGTCGAATCGGCCTTGCCGCACCTGTACGAACTCGCGCTCGGCGGCACCGCGGTCGGCACGGGGCTGAACGCGCATCCGGAGTTCGCAGTGCGCGTCGCCGATGAAATCGGCCGGCTCGCGAAGCTGCCGTTCGTGACGGCGCCGAGCAAGTTCGAGGTGATGGCGGCCGCCGATGCGCTGGTGTTCGCGCACGGCGCGCTGAAGACGGTTGCTGCCGGCCTGATGAAGATCGCGAACGACGTCCGCTGGCTCGCGAGCGGGCCGCGCTGCGGGCTTGGCGAGCTGTCGATTCCCGAAAACGAGCCGGGCAGTTCGATCATGCCGGGCAAGGTGAACCCGACGCAGTCTGAAGCCGTGACGATGCTGTGCTGCCAGGTGTTCGGCAACGACGTCGCGGTCAACGTCGGTGGCGCGAGCGGCAATTTCGAGCTGAACGTGTTCCGGCCGATGATCGCGCACAACGTGCTGCAGTCGGTGCGGCTGCTTGCCGACGGCGCACAGAGCTTCAACGACCACTGCGCGGTGGGCATCGAGCCGAACCGCTCGCGGATCGACCTGCTGCTGAACGAATCGCTGATGCTCGTGACGGCGCTCAATCCGCACATCGGCTACGACAAGTCGGCGCAGATCGCAAAGAAGGCGCACAAGGAAGGCACGACGCTGAAGGCCGCCGCGCTCGCGCTCGGCTACCTGACCGAAGCGGAATTCGATGCGTGGGTGCGCCCTGAGGAAATGATCGGGTCGCGGTAACAGTACGACTCGGAACGGTACAACGGGCGCGGCGCGAACTGCGCGGCGCCCGCTGCGATCAAACCGCGCCTTTCGCGACTTCTTCCGGTTTCATCTCGACGATCTTGTCGAGCGCGGCCCGCACGTCGGCCGCATATTTCGCGAGCACCTTCTGCTCGTCGGTCTCGGGCACGAACGGCGGCACCGGCACCGGGTTGCCGTTCTCGTCGACCGCGACGAACACGACAAGGCAATCGGTCGTCTGGCGCAGCACACCGCCCTTCGGATCGCCGGCATGGACGGACACATGGATGTGCATGCTGGTGCGGCCCGTCGCAACGACGCGCGCCTTCAGCTCCACCAGATTGCCGACCAGGATCGGACGCTGGAAGCGGATGTTGCCGACGCTGACCGTCACGCAATAGCGGCTCGACCAGACGGCCGCGCACGCATACGCGACTTCGTCGATCCACTTCATCAGCGCGCCGCCATGCACCTTGCCGCCGAAGTTCACGGACGACGGTTCGGCGAGGAAGCGGAATACGGTTTCGGTGCGGTCGAGGGCGGCCGGTACGGGGGACGGTTGGGACATTGCGTTGGCTCCAGGCGGCAGGGGCGCTGTAATCGGCCGATTATACGTTGCACTGCGGCAACGCGTCGCGGGGCGCCCCGTATGGCGCGGCTGCCGGGGGCTGTACCCGGCGCGCACGCGGCCGGCGCCGGTCAGCGGCGCACCGTGATGCCCTGATCGATCGTTCCGTACATCTCGATACTGCCGCCGCGCTCGCCAGCCGCGCCCGCACCACCCTGCGCACAGGCTGCGCAGACGAGCGCGGCCGCCAGCAAACAGAAAATCGTCTTCATCGTTGCATCGTGTCACGTGCGGCAGCCCGCTGCCGCCGCTTTCGGCCATTCTACGCGCGCGCCGCATGCGGCCGCAGCCCGGCTCGCCGGATCGACGACGCCGGTGCGACTGCATCCGACACTTCAGCCAAAAGCGAAACATCGAATGCGCGCGCCCACTACACTGAAGATCATCCCGCCTGACGAGACACGACGATGACCGACCAAGACGACCACCACTTTCCGGGCCTGAGCCGCATCGGCTCCCTGATCGCCGACCCTGGGCGCGCCGCGATGCTGTGGGTGCTGATGGACGGCAGCGCGCGACCGGCAGGCGAACTGACGATGATCGCGGGGCTGTCGCCCTCCGCCGCAAGCGCCCACCTCGCGCGCTTGACCGAAGGCGGCCTGCTCGCGCTCGACGTGCGCGGCCGGCATCGCTACTACCGCATCGCGTCGGCCGACATCGCAGCGTCGCTCGAAGCGCTCGCAAACGTCGCCCGCGCGGCCGCGCCGCACCGCCCGGTTCCGCCGCCGTCGCGCACGGTACCAGCCGAACTGCGCTATGCGCGCACCTGCTACGACCACATGGCCGGCGAACTTGCCGTACGCATTTTCGACGGGCTCACCGCGCGCGGCTGGCTGCTCGCGGACGGCGATGCGATCGAGGCCACCGAACTCGGCACGCAGGCGCTGGCCCAATGGGGCATCGACGTCGCACAGCAACGCACGCGCCGGCGCCGCTTCGCGTGCGGCTGCCTCGACTGGAGCGAGCGGCGCTCGCATCTCGGTGGCGCGCTCGGCGCGGCGCTGCTCGAGAGCTTCTGTGCGAACGGCTGGATCGAACGTTCCGCAAGACCGCGCGTGTTGCGCGTGACCGTGCCCGGCCAGCAGGTTTTCGACGGGTGGCTTACGTCCGCTTGACGCCTGGATTGCGTCTGCACGACAACGGCGCGCGATGGACAGGTTTTGTTACATCGCGTGCCATCCGACTTACAAAACATGGGGCATTGAAACAGGCCAAGCGGATATTGTGAACTCATCGGCACGAATCGACGCGCCGCGATAATGACGAAGACGCCCACCATGGCCACCCTGTTCACGCTCAAGCGAACCGCCCGCTGCACGCTGCTCGCGTTCGTCGCGCTTGCGGCACTGCCCCCTGCATTCGCGCAATCGGCCGACGCCCCTCCCTATGCGGCCGCGGCACGGCAACCGGGCGGCGATCCGCCCAGCCGTGTCGCGCGGCTCAATTACCTGTCGGGCGCCGTGACGACCGAGCCGGCCGGCACCGATACGTGGTCGTATGCCGCCGTGAACCGGCCGCTGACAACCGGCGACCAGCTCTGGAACGATGCCGGTGCGCGCTCGGAACTGCACATCGGCTCGGCCGCGGTACGGCTCGGCGAGTCGACGAGCCTGTCGGTGCTGAACCTCGACGACACGACGACCCAGCTGAAAGTGGGACTCGGCACCCTGTCGACGCACGTGCGCAATCTGCCGGCCGGCGGATCGTACGAAATCGACACGCCGAACCTCGCGCTCGGCATCACGGGCCCCGGCGACTATCGCGTCGATGTCGCACCGAACGGCGCGAGCACGACGGTCACGGTGCGCAGCGGCAGTGCGACCGTCTACGGCAGCAACGGCCAGTATCCGCTGTCGCCCGGGCAGCAGGTCGTGTTCACGGGCACCGACCTGCAGGTCGCGCAGCAATCGGCGGCGCCGGGCCCCGACCCGCTCGACCAGTGGGCCGCCAGCCGCGACGCGGCCGAAGAGCGCTCGGTATCGGCCCGCTATGTGTCGCGCGACATTCCCGGCTATCAGGATCTCGACGCGAACGGCACGTGGCGCGAAACCCCGAATTACGGGCAGGTATGGGTGCCGAACGACACGCCGGCCGACTGGGCGCCGTATCACGACGGCCACTGGATCTGGCAGGCACCGTGGGGCTGGACGTGGGTCGACGACGCGCCATGGGGCTTCGCGCCGTATCACTATGGCCGATGGGCGTACGTGGACGACAGCTGGGCGTGGGTGCCCGGCCCGATGGTCGTCAGCCAGCCGCCGGTCTATGCGCCGGCACTCGTCGCGTTCGTCGGCGGGGGCGGCGGTCCCGACTGGAGCGTCGCGCTCACGGTGGGCGGCGTCGCCGCGGCCGGCTGCGCGTGGTTCGCGCTCGGCCCGGGCGAACCGTGGCATCCGGGCTGGGGCGGCTGGAGCCCGCACTACTACGACCGCGTGAACCGCAACGTCGTGGTGAACAACGTCAACGTGAACGTGAACAAGACCGTGAACGTGACGAACATCACCAATATCACCAACATCAACAAGACGTACGTCAACTTCCGCGCGCCGCATGCGATCACGGCCGTACCGGCCTCCGCGTTCGTGCACGGCCAGCCTGTCGCACACTTCTCGCAGCACGTTGACCCGCAGCAATGGCGCAATGCACACGTCACGCCGGGTACGCCGGGCATTGCGCCGGTGCGCCAGAGCTTCACCGGCGGGCTGCGCAATGCGAACTACCGTCCGCCGGCGGCGATTGCCCAGCATCCGTACGTCGCGACGCGCAACCCTGCAGTGCCGGCCGCCTATCGCGACCAGGCAGCAGCCCATCTCGCACAGCAAGGCGGGCGCGTGCCGGGCGCCGGTGCGCCGGTCGTGAAGACGAGCGTGCCGGCCGATTACCGGGCCCGCCCGGTCCGCGTGCCGGGTAACCCGAGCGGCGGCGAGTGGGCAATGCACAATGTGCAGCTCGTGAATCCGCATGGCCCCGTCGTGCAGCCGTCACGCGCGCCGCGCGAAGGCCAGCCGCCTGCCGTGCAGGCCGGACGGACGGGTGCACCGGGTGCGCCGGTGCCGGGCGCGCTGAATGCCGGGCGGCCGGCGAATGGCGAACCGCCCAACGCACCGCATTTCGCCAACGGCAGCATGCCGCAGGCGCCCGGCAACGCGACGCCGCATCAGGCCTTCGGCCCCGGCAACGGTGTCCCGCATCCGCCGGTCGCAAGCAACACGCCGCTGGGCATCGGCAGCGCACACGCAGCCGAGACGCCGTCACCCGCGTGGATGCAGCCGCACACGCCGATGGAACGTCAGCGCGCCGCCCCGCCGACCGCCCTTCACGCGGCGGGCCAGAATGCGCTGCCGCCCGTGCGCAGCGCAGCGGTGCCGCGTCCGGAAGGCGTACTGATGCCGCAAGGCATGCAGCCCGGCGGCCGGAACGAAGCGCCACGAGCGCTGCCGCAACCGAGGATCGACAACACGGCGCAGATTTCGCAGCCGCGTCCGCGCCCTGATTTCCAGACGCCGGGCCAGCACGCACAGCCGCAACCGGAACGGGCCGCCCCGGCGCCGCAACCGCGCCCCGAATTCGCGCAACCGGCGCCGCACCGCGACATCGCACCGCCGCGCGTGAACGAGTACCGGCCGCCGGCGCCTGCCGTGCACGACATGCCGCGCCCGCAGCCGCAGGCGCCGCGCATGGAGCCGCGTCCGCAACCGGCGCCGCACGTCGAGGCGCCACACCCGAGCAACCCGCCGCCGCAAGGCGGTCACGAAGAGCGGCATCGCCAGTAAGTGCCGCAAACATGAAACAAAAAGGCCCGACCGGTATCAGCCGGTCGGGCCTTTTTCCTGTGGGGAGCGGATCGATGCGTCCGCGCGGCCCGGGCCGCGCGATCAGACCGCCATCGGTGCGGTCAGCGGCTCATGGTGGCGATAGCCGACGAGCGAGAAATCGGACGGCTCGATCTGCTCCAGCCACTCGGGCGCATAAACGCCCGTCTTCGCGTAATCCGGCACACGCTCGGAAATTTCGAGCCGCGGGCTTTCGTACGGCTCGCGCGTGAGCTGCTGCTGCAGCATGTCGAGCTGGTTCTCGTAGATGTGCGCGTCACCGATGAAGTACGTGAACCAACGCGGCGTGTAGCCCGTCAGCCGGCCGACGAGCGCCAGCAGCGCGGCCCCTTCCGTCAGGTTGAACGGCGTGCCGAGGCCGACGTCGTTGCTGCGGATGTACAGGCACAGCGAGATTTCGCGCTTCGTCGCGTTCGGCAGGAACTGGTACAGCAGATGGCACGCGGGCAGCGCGATCTGGTCGAGCACGGCAGGATTCCACGCGTGAAACAGGATGCGGCGGTCGGACGGGTTCTCCATGATCGTGTCCAGGCACTGGCGCAGCTGGTCGATCGCCTTGTACAGCAGCACCTTTGGCGCGCCGTCTTCGTCGAAACGCGTGACGATCCGGAAGCCGCGACGCGTCGCATCGGCGATCTGCGCGTCGGCGCCAGCGTCGAGCACCTTGTAGCCCGGCCACTGGCGCCATTGCACGCCGTACACGTCGCCGAGATCGTCGACGCCCTGGCGATACGGGTTCGCGAGCCACTGCGCGTTCTCGTTCGCGTTCGCGTCCCACACCTTGCAGCCGAGCGCGCGGAAATCGGCCGCGCTGCGGGAAGCACGCAGGAAGCCGACCAGTTCGCCGATCGCCGACTTGAACGCGAGCTTCTTGGTCGTTACGGCCGGAAAACCTTGCTGCAGGTCGAAGCGGAGCATCGCGCCCGGCATGCTGATGGTGCGGATCCCCGTGCGGTTCTCCTGCCAGGCGCCGGTATCGAGAATGGTACGAACGAGATCGAGATACTGTTTCATGCGGGTTCCTTCGGCCGCGAGGGCGGCCGTACCCGCCAATTTTAGCAAGCGTGGTGAGGAAGCTCCGGCAACGGTGCCGAAAACCCTGCCAGCGTGTCGCCCCGATCGCGCATCCCGTGCGCGCACATCAGCCGGTAGAGTGTGACGCGCGACACGCCGAGTTCGCGCGCGGCATCCGCGAAACGGCCGCGATGGCGCAACAGCGCCTGCTCGATCGCCTGCCGTTCGGCCGCCTCACGCGCCTCCAGCAGCGACACAGGCGCGAGCGTCGCAAAGTCGTTCAGCTCGAGATCGGCCGCAGTGATCATCCGGCCCTCCGACATGACGATCGCGCGGCGCACGCGATTGATCAGTTCACGCACGTTGCCCGGCCACGAATAACCGTACAGCGACGCGACCGCGTCAGGGGAAAAGCCGCGCAGGCGACGATGCGCGTCGCCCTTGAAACGCTCGAGCATGTGGCGCGCGAGTATCTCGATGTCCTTGCCGCGCGCGCGCAACGGCGGTTCCTCGATCTTCAGCACGCACAGGCGATGGAACAGGTCCTCGCGGAACCGCCCTTCGCGCAACGCCGCCTCCATGTCCACGTGCGTCGCACAGATCACGCGCACGTCGACGGGCACCGATACGTGAGCACCGAGCCGCTCGATCTTGCCTTCCTGCAGGAAGCGCAGCAGGCTTGCCTGGCTTTCGAGCGGCAAGTCGCCGATCTCGTCGAGAAACAGCGTGCCGCCGTTGGCGGCCTCGACGCGGCCGATCTTGCGCTGGTTGGCGCCGGTGAACGCACCGCGCTCATAGCCGAACAGCTCGGCCTGCAGCAGCGTCGACGGGATCGCGCCGCAATTGATCGCGATGAACGACGCCTGCGCGCGCGACGAACGCTCATGAATCGCGACCGCCGTCAGTTCCTTGCCCGTACCCGATTCGCCGGAGATGAACACCGGCGCATCGGTTGCCGCGACGCGGCGAATCGTCCTGAAGAGCCCCAGCATCGCATCGCAGGTTCCAACCATTTCGCCTTCGCTGCGTCCGGCGCCGACGGGCGGCGCAACGGGTTCCGTCAGCGCGACCATGCCGTGCGCATGACCGACGGTCTCGACGATCCGCGCCGTCTCGTACGGCATCGTCACGTAGTCGAAACAGTAGTCACGAATGAGATGGCGCAGCGTGGCGTCCTGCAACTGGCCGCGGCGCGTCGCCGCGATCCAGCCGATGTGCTGAATGCTCAGACAGGATTCGAGTTCGCGCAGGTCCGAGGGCTTGAAGCCCGGCGAAAAATCCAGCAGCCCGGCCGTTGCGACACCGTGCTGCACGACGCGTCGTACGTCTCGCACGGTCTCCGCGAGATCGACACGCCAACCGCATTCGTCGAAATGGCCGCGCAACGCGTCGTTCGGTTCGCGCGAATAGTAGATCACGTGCCGCAGATCGGCTCCCATATCCTCACCCCGTTCCTCAACCGTCTAACGATTGCCGTGCACGCCAGGTCACGTGCGAAAGGTTCGAATCGGGTCAGCCGAAGGCGGCTCGATTCGCCATGCCGATGCGCGGCGACGACAAAGCCTCGCATGATGGCGCTTATCTCGCGTCCAGTTATTTTGATCAAGACAGCTTAGTTATAGGCACTGAATACGACAATCCGATTTCAGCGCGGTGGGCGATACGGCCGAATCGCTCAGGAGGTCGATGCATGTCAATCGTCTGCACATAGCACCTGCGCAGCGATGCGTTCTGCCATCAACGCATGCGACGATTGTCATCCTTGAAGCGTATCGATTGAATCCGCAGTATTCCCGAGCCCCCTCGTTTCAGGCCTGAAACATTTTCAGCCGTTTTCCGACACAATTCGCAACGCTTGCGCACGAATCGCAGGCTCGACAACGGTCGCGGCGCGATGGCATGCATTTCGCTGAATATGGAAAACGTCGGAGACAGCGACCATGCGAAAACATCTTTTACTTTCTTTCGTGCCGATGACCATTGCGGTCGCGGCCGCGGGCCCGCCTACGCCCGTACGCGCAGACGAAAGCTCGAGTCCGGATCACGCAATGCTGCTTGCGGCAAACGTGCCGAGCATGCAGCACGGCATCGGGTTCGGCATCGTGACCGTGTCGGCACCGCAACCGCTGCCGGCCGGCAGGACTTCAGTGACACTGTGGGACGAGATCCCCCCGCCGCCCCAGTTGCCGATGCCACTCCCGGCACCGCAGCCTGGCGACGCGCAGCACGCGATGGAAGGCACCACGCAAGGCAGCACGCACCAGTGAGCACCGATCGATCCATTTGATAAGGATCACATATTGATTTTAGCGGGCCGAACAGCATCGATCAGATGCCGGCCTCCTGCGATCTCGCAACACGAAACGGTTTTGTGCTCCGTCCCCCGGCGGGCACTCTTTTTATTCATTCCGTTGCCGCGACGCGTTGCTTCAAACGTCGCGGCGCGCAGCGCAGGAAGGCGGATGCACACATCCGGAACCGGTGCGCGCCGCCGTTCCGGTAAAATCGGCGCCATTCCGGTTTTCCTCTCCCCCGACCTTCATGACGACGTTGACCCTGATCGTCGCGCGTGCCCGCAACGGCATCATCGGCCGCGACAACCAGTTGCCCTGGAAACTTCCCGAGGATCTCGCCTTCTTCAAGCGCACGACGATGGGCGCACCGATCGTGATGGGTCGCAAGACCCACGAGTCGATCGGCCGGCCGCTGCCGGGCCGCCGCAATATCGTCGTCACGCGCGACGCCACGCGACGCTTCGACGGCTGCGATTCGGTCACGTCGCTCGCCGATGCGCTGGCGCTCGCCGCGCGCGACGGGGTGCCCGAGGCGTTCCTGATCGGTGGCGCGCAACTCTATACGGAAGGCCTCGCACTCGCCGACAAGCTGGTCGTCACCGAGATCGACGCCGACTTCGACGGTGACGCATCGTTCCCGGCACCCGACGCCGCGCACTGGCAGGAAGTGTCGCGCGATGTGCACCAGGCCGCCGCGCCAAACACGTTCGGCTATGCGTTCGTCGTCTACGAGCGCAAGCACGGCTGACGTATCGCGCGCAATGAAAAAGCCCGACAGGCTCACGCCGTCGGGCTTTTTCGTTTGATGGCGGCCGATGCCGCGCGCCGCTTACTGCCCGGCGATCGTCATCTGCTCGATCAGCACCGAGCCCGTTTCCTTCGTGCCGCGCACGATCGAATCGGCGCCGATCGCGACGATATGCCGGAACATTTCCTGCAGCGTGCTCGCGACCGTGATTTCCTCGACCGGATACTGGATCACGCCGTTTTCGACCCAGAAGCCCGCCGCGCCGCGCGAATAGTCGCCCGTTACGTAGTTCACGCCCTGCCCCATCAGCTCGGTCAGCAACAGGCCCGTGCCGAGCTTCTTCAGCATGGCGTCGAAATCGTCGCCCGGCTGCGTGTTCGAGCTGCGCAGCGCGAGGTTGTGCGAGCCGCCCGCGTTGCCGGTGGTTTGCGTGCCGAGCTTGCGCGCCGAATAGGTCGACAGGAAGTAGCCTTCGACCACGCCATCCTTGACGACGCTGCGTGCGCGCGTGCGCACGCCTTCCTCGTCGAACGGCGCGCTGCCCATCGCGCGCGGCACGTGCGGATCCTCGACGACCTGGATGTGCGGCGCGAACACCGGCTTGCCGAGGCTGTCGACGAGGAACGACGTCTTGCGGTACAGCGCGCCGCCACTCACCGCCTGTACGAACGCGCCGAGCAGCCCGGCCGCGAGCGGCGCCTCGAACAGCACGGGCACCTTGCGGGTGTCGAGACGGCGCGCGCCCATCCGCGCGAGCGCACGCTCGGCCGCGTAACGGCCCACCGCTTCGGGCGCCGCGAGATCGATTGCGCTGCGCTTCGACGAATACCAGTCGTCGCGCTGCATGTGGCGGCCGCTGCCCGCGATCGGCGCGCAGGCGATGTAGTGGCGCGAATACGGGTAGCCGGACAGGAAGCCACGCGACGTCGCGAGCACGAACTGCGAATGCTGGGCCGACACGCTCGCGCCTTCCGAATTGCGGATCTGCGGGCTGACCGCGAATGCGGCATCTTCCGCGCGGCGGGCGAGCTCGACGGCCTCGTCGGCCGTCAGCGCCCACGGGTGGTACAGATCGAGGTCGCGCGGGTCGGTTTCGAGCAGCTCGGCCTCGGCGAGGCCGGCGGCCTCGTCCTCGGCCGTGAAGCGCGCAATGTTGTAGGCGGCGGCGACGGTATCCTTGATCGCGCCCGGCGAGAAATCCGACGTGCTCGCGTTGCCGCGTTTCTTGCCGATGAACACGGTCACGCCGACCATCTTGTCGCGGTTATGCTCGATCGTTTCGACTTCGCCGCGGCGCACCGACACCGACAGGCCGTCGCCTTCGGAGATTTCGGTCGCGGCGTCCGACGCGCCGAGTGCCTTCGCATGGCGAAGGATGTCCGACGCGATTTCTTTGAGCTGGTCCTGCGTGTGCGGGAAATAGCGCGCTTGTACGTCGAGATTGGCTGCCATCGTCTTGGTATCCGGTGGCGGGCGGGCGCCCGCATGGTCAAAATGTTGCGTATCCCGCGATCATAGCAAGGTCCGGGGCCGGACACCGACAAGCTTGGGGTGTCCGCGGCGCGATACAATGCCGCCCATGACACGCAAAACCCGAATCCAGCCGATCGAGCATGCCGTCGAAGACGACGACAACGGCTACGATCGCCCCAGCAAATCCCAGTTGAAGCGCGAGATGCACGAGCTGCAGGTGCTCGGCCAGGCGCTCGTCGATCTGCCGAAAGACGCGCTGAAGCGCATGCCGATGCCCGAAAGCCTCTCGGACGCCGTGCGCGAGGCGCGCCGGATCACCGATCACGAAGGCAAGCGCCGCCAG
Organism: Burkholderia sp. D-99; assembly: GCF_011605345.1. Taxonomy (GTDB): domain Bacteria; phylum Pseudomonadota; class Gammaproteobacteria; order Burkholderiales; family Burkholderiaceae; genus Burkholderia. The sequence goes on along the minus strand of NZ_JAAOXM010000003.1, from coordinate 494,392 downwards.
CTCCAGTACGTCGGCCGCGTGATGCGCTCGCTGACCGACGACGAGACGGCCGCGCTGCGCACCGCGCTCGACGCGCAGCGCGGCGTGAACAAGGCCGCGACGGCCCGCCTGCACTGGATCGAACGCACGCGCGAACAGTTGCTCGCGAACGACGACGCGCTGACCGAATTCCTGCGCCAGCACCCGGAAGCCGATATCCAGGAAGGCCGCATGCTGATCCGCAACGCACGCAAGGAAGCGCAGCAAGGCAAGCCGCCGCGCTATTTCCGCGAGCTGTTCCAGTGGATCAAGACCGCTGGCGGCACGTCCGTTGCGGACGACGAAGCGGCGGACGACGCCGGGGACGACCATGACGACGAAGCGTAACCACCCGGACGAGCTCGTCGTCGGCCTCGTGTCGATCAGCGACCGCGCGAGCACGGGCGTCTACGAAGACAAGGGCATTCCGGCGCTGCAGGAGTGGCTCGCCGGCGCGCTGGTGTCGCCGTGGCGCGCCGAAACGCGCCTGATCCAGGACGATGCGCCCACGATTTCCGCCACGCTCGCCGAGCTCGTCGACGTCGCGGGGTGCGACCTCGTGCTGACGACGGGCGGCACGGGCCCCGCGCGCCGCGACGTGACGCCCGAGGCCACGCTGGCCGTGGCGACGAAGGAAATGCCCGGGTTCGGCGAACAGATGCGGCAGATCAGCCTGAATTTCGTGCCGACCGCGATCCTGTCGCGGCAGGTCGCGGTGATCCGCGAGACGGCCGACCATGCGGCGCTGATCATCAACCTGCCCGGTCAGCCGAAATCGATCCGGGAAACGCTCGAAGGGTTGCGCGATGCCGACGGCAAGTCGACCGTGCCCGGCATCTTCGCCGCGGTGCCCTACTGCATCGACCTGATCGGCGGCCCGTATATCGAAACCGACGCCGCGGTGGTCGCGGCGTTCCGGCCGAAAAGCGCGCGGCGCTGAGCCTGTACCCAGCGCCGGGCGCGTGCCGGCCCGCTCAGGCGGCCGGCGCGGATTCGCCCGCCGAAGCCGGCGCGGCCGGAATCAGGAAATGCTCACGGTAGTACTTCAGCTCGTCGATCGATTCGTGGATGTCCGCGAGCGCCGTATGCATCGCGCGCTTCTGGAAACCCTTGTAGATCGCGGGCTGCCAGCGGCGGCACAGCTCCTTGAGCGTACTGACGTCGAGGTTGCGGTAGTGGAAGAACCGCTCGAATTCGGGCATCCAGCGCGCCATGAAGCGTCGGTCCTGGCAGATCGAGTTGCCGCACATCGGCGACTTGCCGGGCGACACGTACTGCGCGAGGAATGCCTGCAACTGCGCGGCGGCTTCCGCTTCGGTCAAGGTCGACGCGCGCACGCGGTCGATCAGGCCCGAGCGGCCGTGCGTCGACTTGTTCCAGTCGTCCATCTTCGCGAGCGTTTCGTCGCTCTGGTGGATCGCGAACACGGGGCCTTCGACCGCGATGTCGAGCGTGGAATTGGTCACGACGACCGCGATCTCGATGATGCGGTCGTTATCCGGGTCGAGGCCCGTCATCTCCATGTCGAGCCAGACGAGGTTCAACTCGTTGCGCACGAGCGCTGGCTGGCTGGTGGAAGCGGCGGTATCGGTCATGAGTCATCCTGGAAAATGGCGGACGGCGCGCGGCGCCGCCCGGGCGGCCGGCATCGCATCAGCGGGCCCGGTCCGCAAGAACATATAATTCTCGCATAGAACCCTTTGGCGCCTTCGATGTCACCCTTTTCGTTCACCCTGCTGTTCGCGCTCGCCGTACTCGCGATGGTCGTCACCAAGCTGTGGCTCGCGTCGCGGCAGATCCGCTTCGTCGCGGCGCACCGCAACGGCGTCCCCGCGCAGTTCAGCGCGACCATCCCGCTGACCGCCCACCAGCGCGCGGCCGACTATACGGTCGAGCGCACCCGGCTGACGATGCTCGAGATCGTCGTCAGCGCGGCCGTGCTGGTCGGCCTCACGCTGCTCGGCGGCGTCGGCGCGCTCGACACGCTGCTCACCGGCTGGCTCGGCCGCGGCTACGGGCAGCAGGTCGCGCTCGTCGCGGCGGTGCTCGTGATAACGAGCGTAATCGACGTCCCGTTCGAGTATTACCGCCAGTTCGGGATCGAACAGCGCTTCGGCTTCAACCGGATGACGAAGCGGCTGTTTTTCACCGACATGCTGAAAAACTCGCTGCTCGGCGCCGCACTCGGCCTGCCGCTGCTGTTCGTCGTGCTGTGGCTGATGAACCAGGCCGGCAGCCTTTGGTGGCTGTGGACCTGGATCGTCTGGGTCGCGTTCCAGATGCTCGTGCTGCTGATCTACCCGACCTTCATCGCACCGATCTTCAACAAGTTCGAGCCGCTGAAGGACGACGCGCTGCGCGCGCGCATCGAGTCGCTGATGAAGCGCTGCGGCTTTGCGGCGAAGGGCCTGTTCGTGATGGACGGCAGCCGCCGCTCCGCGCACGGCAACGCGTACTTCACGGGCTTCGGCGCCTCGAAGCGGATCGTGTTCTTCGACACGCTGCTCGCGCGCCTGTCCGGCCAGGAAATCGAGGCCGTGCTTGCGCACGAACTCGGCCACTTCAAGCGCCGCCACGTGATGAAGCGGATGCTCGTGTCGTTCGTGCTGAGCCTCGTGCTGCTCGCGCTGCTCGGCTGGCTTGCGCAACGCACATGGTTCTACACCGGGCTTGGAGTCACGCCGTCGCTCGACACGAGCAACGCGGGTGCCGCGCTTGTGCTGTTCTTCCTCGCGATTCCCGTGTTCCTGTTCTTCGCGACACCGTTCGGCAGCCTCACGTCGCGCAAGCACGAATTCGAGGCCGACGCATTCGCGGCCAGCCAGACCGACGCGCAGGATCTCGTCAGCGCACTCGTGAAGCTCTATGAGGACAACGCGTCGACGCTGACGCCCGACCCCGTCTACACGGCCTTCTACTACTCGCATCCGCCTGCCTCGCAGCGGATCGACCGCCTGATGCAGCACGCATGAGCCGGCCGACCTCCCGCAAGCCGGCCCCGCGCGCATCGGGCGCGCAACGTGCCGAAGGCCGCGTGATCGCGGCGCACGGGCGCCACTACATCGTCGCGCCCGACGACGGCGGCCCGATGCTGCAGTGCTTCCCGCGCGGCAAGAAGAGCGATATCGCGGTCGGCGACCGTGTTGCTTACGAACTCGCATCAGCCGACCAGGGCGTCATCGTCGAGATCGGCGAACGACGCAACCTGCTGTACCGTTCCGACCAGTTCAAGTCGAAGCTGTTCGCGGCCAACCTCGACCAGTTGCTGATCGTGCTCGCGACCGAGCCCTACTTCAGCGAGGACCTGCTCGGCCGCGCGCTGATTGCCGCCGAGGCGAACGAGCTGAAGCCGCTCGTCGTGCTGAACAAGATCGACGTCGAAGCCGCGCTGCCGGTCGCGCGCGAACGCCTCGCGCCCTACCGCGCACTCGGCTATGACGTGCTCGAGCTGTCGGTGAAAGGCTCGCCCGACGACGCGCGCGCGCAACTGATGCCGCACCTCGCCGGGCATTCGACGATCCTGCTCGGCCAGTCCGGGATGGGCAAGTCGACGCTCGTGAACCTGCTCGTTCCCGATGCCGAAGCCGCCACGCGCGAGATTTCGGCCGCGCTCAACAGCGGCCGTCACACGACGACGTTCACGCGCCTCTACCCGCTGGAGGGCGGCGGCGCCCTGATCGATTCGCCGGGCTTCCAGGAATTCGGCCTCTACCACCTGACGGAAGGCCGTCTCGAGCGTGCATTTCCGGAGTTCCGGCCGCTGCTCGCCGACTGCCGTTTCTATAATTGTCATCATCTGCACGAGCCCGGCTGCGCGATTCTCGAAGCCGTCGACGACGGCCGCATCGCGCCGTCGCGGCATGCGCTGTATGCGCAGCTCGTACACGAGGCGAGCCAGATCGTCCGCTGATCGCGCGACAGGCGCGCGGTGGCCGGCACCGTTCGGACCGGCCTTCACCGACAGGAGCCGCCATGCGTTTCAAGGCACCCAATCTTGCGACGGCGCAGCATTGGGCCAACGTGCTTCAGGTGGCGGGCATCGGTTGCGAGCTGCATAACTGCTACGCGACCGGCGCGCTGGGTGGCCTGCCCGCCGACGCGTGCACGCCCGAGCTGTGGCTCGACGACGAACGCGACGACGCGCTCGCGCGCCGGCTCCTCGATGCCGCGTCGCACGGCCCGTCGGCCGGTGCCGCGCCGTGGCGCTGCCGGCAGTGCGGCGAGGCGCTCGAAGCCCAGTTCACCGCGTGCTGGCAATGCGGCGCCGTACGCGACCCGCGCGACGATTGATCCACAGCAGAAAGGCCGGCATCAAGCCGGCCTTTTGCCTTTCATCGGGTACCGTACCGCCCCGTCACGACACCCAGACGGCGAGCGTCAGCATCAGCAGCAGAATCATCCACAGGATCACCGCGCGCCAGACGAGGCCAACCGCCGATTGCAGCGTACGCGGCGTGCAATCATCGCCCACCGTCAACGGGCCGCTGTCGCCGACCGCCAGCGCATCGAGGCTCGACGGTTCCGCGAGCGGCCCGGCGAGGCGTGCGCCGAGCGCTCCGCTACCGGCGGCCAGCAGGACGCCGTCGTTCGGATCGGGCCACTGACGCGTGTGGTTGCGCCACGCGTAGATCGCGTCCTCGAAATTGCCGACGATTGCGAAGCCGAGTGCGGTCAGTCGCGAGGGAATCCAGTCGATCACGAAGAACGCGCGCTGCGCGAACGTCGAGAAGGCCGCCGTGCGGTCGTCGCCCGGCGTCGACCAGCTGCGCGCGAGGTATTCGGAAATCCGGTACAGCACCGCACCGGCCGGGCCGATCGGCAGCACGTACCAGAAGAACACGCCGAACACGTGGCGATGCGATGCGACAACGGCGTGAATCAGCGTGTGACGGACGATTTCGCCGACCGGCATGTCGACCGTGTCGATACCCGTCCACTCGTGCAGGATTTCGCGCGCACGCGGCACGTCATCGTTGTTGAGCGCGAGGTGGATGTCGGTGAAGTAGTGGCTGAACTGGCGGAAGCCGAGCGTGAAATACACGACGACGACGTTCCAGATGAACGCGAGCACGAAGCTCACCTTGTACAGCAGGAAATAGACCAGCGCGACGATCAGCACCCACGGCAGCACGACCGCGAGCCATGCGAGGATGCCGTGCTTCTGCTTGCCTGCGTCGAGACCATGCGCGACGGTTTCCGCATGAAACTGGAACAGCGCGAACACCGGATTGTTCGGCGACAACGCGCGGACCTGTTCGATGATGAGGGCGAGGAGAACCGAAAAGAAAGTCATGCGTGGCGCCGTCTTCGGAGTTATGTCATTTTTTGCATAACGATAGCACAGCGTAAGCACCGGATGGCTGCCGGCGCGGTCGCGCGGCAGCCGGCCGCGCGCGCCAGCCGCCGTGCGCGCCTAGCCGGCGGCCAAGAAGCGGTACAGATTGCGCAACATGCCGGCAGTTGCGCCCCAGATGAAGTAATGCCCGCCGGGTTCGCCATTCGGATAGGGCATCGCAAAAAAACGACGCTCACCGCCTTCCCAGCGGAACACACGAACCTGATGGTTCGCGGGATTCATCAGGAATGCGAGCGGCACTTCGAAAATCTCGGCCACTTCGAAAGTGTCGGCCTGCACGGTGAACGGCGGATGCACGAGGCCGACCACCGGCGTCACGCAGAAGCCCGTGCCGGTCAGGTAGTCGGGCAACGCGCCGAGGATCTCGACACGCTCGTCTGCCAGCCCGATTTCTTCCTTCGCCTCGCGCAGCGCGGTTGCGGTTGCATCGCGATCGAACGGTTCGCGACGACCGCCGGGGAAGCTGATCTGTCCGGCGTGGTCGTTCAGGTGGTCAGCGCGCTGGGTCAGCAGCATTGTGAGGCCGGACTCGCGGACGACGAGCGGGACGAGGACAGCCGCGCTACGCGGATCGACGCCCTCCTGCAGTCTCGCCTCGCCGGGCTCGACGCTCCATTCGAGCGTGCGTGTGAAACGGTTGCGCAGGCCGGACGGCGTCATCAGGCGGGAATCGATGGCCGGCAGGCCGGCGCCGGTGCCTTCGACCGGCAGGACTTCGGGATCGATGATGGGGCGGCGATTCAATGGGGCTCTCGGGTTCGTGTCGTATCGAGCATATTGTCGCGCCAGAATGAAAAAAGCACCCGGGTGGGTGCTTTTTCCTTACAGCTCTTACTCTTGGGAAGCTGCTGCGGCGCGATCCTTCGACACCAGCTTTTCCTTGATACGAGCCGACTTGCCCGAACGCTCGCGCAGGTAGTACAGCTTCGCACGACGCACATCACCGCGACGCTTCACGACGATGCTTGCCAGCAGCGGCGAGTACGTCTGGAACGTACGCTCGACGCCTTCGCCCGACGAGATCTTGCGGACGATGAAGTTCGAGTTCAGACCACGGCTGCGAATCGCGATCACGACGCCTTCGTAAGCCTGAACGCGCTTGCGGGTACCTTCAACCACGTTCACGTTCACGATCACCGTATCGCCCGGGGCGAAATCGGGAATCGTCTTGCCGGCGAGCGCGCGCTCGATTTCTTCCTGCTCAAGTTTTTCGATCAGATTCATTACTGACTCCTTATGCCATCGTGTCGGCGTTGGCACCCGCCTGCTTCCAGGCCTGGCCCCGATAGAGGATGGATTCACATCAGGTACCGCGCACGCATGCACGACACCGCCAATTCCCGCCCGCGCAGCCGCCTCAGGAGGCGTTCTTCGCTTCGCGTGCGAGGTTCGCAAGCCACGCCTCGTCGGCCCGGCTCAACAACTTCTCGCGGCGCGCCCGGACGATCAGGTCCGGCCGCTTCCGCAATGTATTCCGCAAGGCTTCCTGCCGCCGCCACCGCTCGATCTCGGCATGATGCCCGCCGAGCAGCACGTCCGGCACGCGCACGCCGTCGTATTCCTCCGGGCGCGTGTAGTGAGGACAATCGAGCAGCCCGTCGGCGAAACTGTCCTGCACGGCCGACAGCGAATCGTTCAGCACGCCGGGCAGCAACCGCACGACGGCATCCATCATCGCCATCGCCGGCAACTCTCCGCCGGACAGGACGAAATCGCCGAGGCTGATTTCCTCGTCGACGCACCGATCGAGCAGGCGCTGGTCGATCGCTTCATAGCGGCCGCACAGCACGACGACACCGGGTTCCTGCGCCATCCGTACCGCGCGATCGTGCGTGAGCGGTGCACCTTGCGGCGACATCATCACGACACGCGTGCTCGCGATGCCCTGTTCCGCCTGTGCCGCTTTCGCGGCATCGATCGCGGCTTCGAGCGGCCTGGCCAGCATCACCATGCCCGGACCGCCGCCGTACGGACGATCGTCGACCGTGCGGTAGTTGTCCGTCGTGAAATCACGCGGGTTCCAGGTGCGCAACCCGAAGCGCCCTTGCTTGACGGCCCGGCTGGTGATCCCCCAGTCGGTCAGTGCACGGAACATCTCGGGGAAGAGCGTGACGACGTCGAACTGCACCGCGCTCTCGGTAACCTGGTTCATTTCAGTAATCGGCTTCCCAGTCGACGACGATGCGACGCGCCGCCTGGTCCACCGTTTTGACGTATACGCCGACGAACGGAATCAACCGCTCGTCGGTGGTCGGCTGACCGTCTTTGCCGGTCGCCGGATACTCGACACGCATGATCGAATGCACGCCATTGTCGATCATCCCGCTCACCTTCCCAAGCGCCACCGATTGCTCGTTGACGACATCGAGACCGATCAGGTCGACCCAATAGAATTCGTCCGCGGCCAATGCCGGGAAATCTTCCCGACGCACGAACACGCGAAAGCCACGCATGGCCAGCGCAGCATCGCGATCGCTCACACCCTCGAGTTGCGCAACGACAGTGTCGCTGTGCGTCTTCGACTGCATGATGCGAACGGAAAGCCGCTCCGCGCCGCGCTCCAGCCACCAGCGACGCGCCTTGAGCAGCGCATCGCCGCCGCGACCGGCGTCGGCATGCGCCGCCACCTTGACCCAGCCCTTCAGGCCATAGGCGTCGACCACCGCCCCGACCTCGACGGCATCGTCGGGCCAGGCTTGCGCCACCTCGAGACTACCCTGCTCGGCAGCCTCACCGGCGTTCGCGACAGCGTCGCGCTCGACCGGCTTGCGGACGAATGCGCCAAACGACGCACGCCCGCGCCTTGCATTACCGGAATCGTGACCCGCCATCAATGCACCTCACAGCCGGCACGACCGGCACACCGTGCCATGTTAGGCAGCCGGTTGCGCCTTTTGCGCTTCCTTCACGAGACGCTCGACGGTCGGCGACAGTTGCGCGCCAACGCCTTGCCAGTACGTCAGGCGATCCTGAGCGATACGCAGCGATTCGCCCTTCGTAGCGACCGGGTTGTAGAAACCGACGCGCTCGATGAAGCGGCCGTCACGACGGTTGCGCGAATCGGTAGCGACGATGTTGTAGAACGGGCGCTTCTTCGAGCCGCCACGAGCCAGACGGATGATAACCATATGATGTCCTTCGGAAAACCGGGTTCGAAACTACTGAAACACGCGATTATAGCCGGAAACCAGAGGTACAACAAACACTTACGCGTAAAAAATCCACGGGCGGCCTGTCAGGCGGGCATACAATCGTCGTGTCCGGGACGCTCCACACCGTCATGCCGCCCCTTCGCGCCGCCTCGATGCGCCGCGCGCAGCACCGTTTCGCGGCGCTGCTTGCCGGTCTTGCCTGCCTCGCATCCGCACCGGCGTTTGCCGCGCCGTTGCCGGTGGGCGAACTCGTCGTGCCGCCCGGCTTCCACGTCGAAGTGCTGACCGATGCGGTACCGACCGCGCGCGAAATGGCGTGGTCGCCGCGCGGCATCCTGTATGTCGGCACCCGGGAAGGTCGCGTGCATGCGTTCGTGATGCACGAGGGCCGGATCAGTGCGCGCTACGTGATCGCGTCCGGGCTCGACATGCCCGTCGGCGTCGCCTACCGTAGCGGCGCACTCTATATATCCGCCGTATCGCGCATCCTGCGTCTCGATCACATCGACGACCGGCTCGCCACACCGCCCACACCCGCCGTCGTAACCGACGCGCTGCCGACCGAACACCATCACGGCTGGAAATTCATCGCGTTCGGCCCTGACGGCAAGCTGTACGTGCCGACCGGCGCACCGTGCAACGTCTGTCTCGCCGATCGCAGCCGCTACGCGATCATCGCACGCATGAAGGCGGACGGTAGCGGGAACGAGGTTGTCGCGCGCGGCGTACGCAATACGGTCGGCTTCGCGTGGCACCCCGATTCGGGTGAGCTGTGGTTTACCGACAACGGGCGCGACATGATGGGCGACGACGTGCCCGACGACAAGCTGAACCGCGCCCCGCGCGCCGGGCTCGACTTCGGCTTTCCTTATTGTCATGGCGGCGACACGCCCGACCCCGAATTCGGCAGTGCCGACGTATGCCGCCGCTACGTGCCGCCCGTATTGAAGCTCGGCGCGCACGTTGCCGCGCTCGGCATGCGCTTCTATACCGGGCCGATGTTTCCGGCGTCGTATCGCAATAACGTGTTCATTGCCGAACACGGCTCGTGGAACCGCAGCACGAAGGTCGGCTACCGCGTGATGCGTGTGATCGTGTCGGCGGACGGCAGCCAGGCGCGCCAGACGCCATTCGTCACGGGCTGGCTGCGGTCCGACGGCACGGTATGGGGACGCCCGGCCGACGTACTGCCGCTACCGGACGGCTCGCTGCTCATCAGCGACGATTACGCCGGCGCCATCTACCGCGTGACCTATGCGGCACCTTGACGCAGGCAAGGGGTGACCGGGCCCGACCGGGCATCGTAGAATGCGTGCCGGGCCGCGTGCCCGCGCCGGCCCGCCGGCCGCCCATGCCAACGACAATACGCCGCCATCCATGTCCAGCAGCACCGCACCGTCCCGCCGCTTCCGGTCCAAGACGCTCACCGCCGCCCTTGCGTTCCTGTTCGGATCGCTCGGCGCGCACCGCTTCTATCTGTATGGCTTTCGCGACGTGTACGGCTGGGCGCACCTGCTTGCGACGATCGTCGGCATCCCGGGCTTCCTCTTGCTCGCCGCGACCCAGCGCAGTGCCGGCCTCGGCTGGTGGCTCGCGGTACCCGGCGCAATCTCGCTGCTGGCCGCATTCCTCGCCGCGCTCGTCTACGGGTTACGCCCCGACGAAAAATGGGACGCGCAATTCAATGCGGAGACGGGCAAGCACAGCAAGTCGGGCTGGACCGTGATCTTCGTGGTGATCTTCTCGCTGCTGATCGGTGCGTTCCTGCTGATGACCGCGCTCGCGTTGTCGTTCCAGACGTATTTCGAGTCGCAGGTCGAAGCGGCCAAGCAAATTTCGCAGTAAGCGCAACGAACGCGACGTACCGGCACCCTGCGCCCGTTTAGCGCACCGGTCAGAACAGGTTCAATTGCATGTCGTCGCGCGACTGCGTCGACCGCGTGCCGGCCGAACGACCAGCAACGCGCGGCACCGGCGCCGCAGCGGCCGACGCGCCGCGAAACTGCGACAGATCGAGAATGCCGTTCGTGCGCTCGTTCAGCCCGAGCCGCTTGACGGCCTGGCGGAAACGCTGCCGCAGCAGGTCGGCCCAGATCCCCTCGCCTTTCATCCGTTTCGAGAAATCCGAGTCGTAGTCTTTCCCGCCGCGCATGTCGCGCACGCGGTTCATCACGCGCTCCGCGCGGTCGGGAAAATGCGCGGCGAGCCAGTTCTTGAACAGCGGCGCAACCTCCCACGGCAGCCTCAGGATGATGTAGCTCGCGTGCGTGGCGCCGGCTTCCGCGCACGCCTCGAGTACGCGCTCCATGTCGGGCTCGGTGACGAACGGAATCATCGGTGCAATGCTCACGCCGACCGGCACGCCCGCATCGCGCAGCGCGCGGATCGTGCGCAACCGGCGCGCCGGTGTCGCCGCGCGCGGCTCGAGCGTGCGCGCGAGATCGGCATCGAGCGTCGTGATCGTGACCGCCGCCATCACCTGCCTGCGTTCGGCCATCGGCGCAAGCAGGTCGAGATCACGCTCGATCAGCGACGACTTCGTGATCGCGGCGAACGGCAGCCCGCGATCGTGCATCACCTGGATCACGCTGCGCGTGATGCGCAAATCGCGCTCGACCGGCTGGTAGGCGTCGGTGTTGACACCGAGCGCGATCGGCTCCGGCACGTAGCGCTTGCGCGCAATCTCGCGCTCGAGCAGTTCGGCCGCATTGACCTTCGCATAGATGCGGCTTTCGAAATCGAGCCCCGGCGACAAGCCGAGATAACTGTGCGTCGGACGCGCAAAGCAGTAGATGCACCCGTGCTCGCAACCGCGATACGGATTGAGCGATACGCTGAACGGAATATCGGGCGACTGGTTGTGCGTCAGGATGCTCTTCGCCCGCTCCTCGAATACCTGCGTGCGCAGCGGCGCGGGGAAATCGGCATCGTCCGACTCGTGTGTCCAGCCGTCGTCGACCGCTTCACGCTGCGCGATTTCGTATCGCCCCTGCAGGTTGTCGACCGCACCGCGCCCCTTGCGGGGCACGGGCGGCGCTATCGGAAATTCGTTGTCGGATCGATCGACCATGTACCCACCCATTCGCCTGCGCCCAATACTGTACATTTATACAGTATTGGGCGCAGCGTGCCAAGGGCGGGATAAAGCGCCCGACAACCTGCCGCAGGCGCGTCAGTCGCCCACGGCGATCGTCAGCGTTTCCTTGATTTCTTCCATCACGACGTAGCTCTTCGACTGCACGGCGCCGGGCAACTGCAGCAGGATGTCGCCGAGCAGCTTCCGGTAGTCGGCCATCTCGCCGATCCGCGCCTTGATCAGGTAGTCGAAATCGCCGGACACGAGATGGCACTCGAGCACCTCGTCGATCTTCATCACTTCCCGGCGGAATTGCTCGAACATGTTGCCGCCCTTGTGGCCGAGCGTAATCTCGACGAACACCAGCAGCGAGGCACCCAGCTGGTGGGGGTCGACACGCGCGTGATAGCCGGTGATCACGCCATCCCGCTCCATGCGCCGTACACGCTCGATACACGGCGTGACGGTCAGTCCGACCTGTTCCGCGAGGTCTTTCATCGCCATCCGGCCGTCGTCCTGGAGCAGTTTCAGGATGCGCCGGTCGAGCTTGTCGAGCGAGCGTACGGGCTGACGTTGCGTTCTCATTTGTTTATGCTGAAAACCTGAAAAATACGATAACAAAACCTACACATTCGACAATACCATAGCGCAAAAAACTAGATCAGCTAGAGGTTACACGGAGCCGCAGGTGCGCCCGGCCTCGACCTGGTCCCTTCCATCTGGAGCAGCTATGCGAGTCGTCATTCTGGGCAGCGGTGTGGTGGGCGTGGCAAGCGCGTATTACCTCGCGCGCGCCGGTCATGAAGTCACGGTGATCGACCGGGAGGCCGGCCCGGCGCTCGAGACGAGCTTCGCGAACGCTGGCCAGATCTCCCCTGGCTATGCCGCGCCGTGGGCCGCACCCGGCGTGCCGCTGAAGGCCGTCAAATGGATGTTCGAGAAACACGCGCCGCTCGCGATCCGCCTCGACGGCACTCGCTTCCAGCTCCAGTGGATGTACCAGATGCTGCGTAACTGCACGGCCGAGCGCTATGCAGTCAACAAGGGCCGCATGGTTCGCCTTGCCGAATACAGCCGCGACTGCCTGCAGGCGCTGCGCGCCGATACCGGCATCGAATACGAAGGCCGCACGGGCGGCACGCTGCAGTTGTTCCGCACGCAGCAGCAACTCGACGGTGCAGCGAAGGACATCGCCGTCCTGAAGGAAGCGAACGTGCCGTTCGAACTGCTTTCGCCGGCCGACCTGAAGAACGCCGAACCGGCCCTCGCCGCTGTCTCGCACAAGCTGACGGGCGGCCTGCGCCTGCCGGGTGACGAAACGGGCGACTGCCAGCTGTTCACGACGCGCCTCGCGGCGCTCGCCGAATCGCTCGGCGTCAAGTTCCGCTACAACACGCCGATCGATGCGCTCGCAATCGCGGGCGGCAAGATCGCCGGCGTACAGTGCGGCAGCGAGACGGTGCGTGCGGACGCGTACGTCGTCGCGCTCGGCTCGTACTCGACCAGCTTCATCTCGAACCTGATGAAGATCCCCGTCTATCCGCTGAAGGGCTATTCGATCACCGCGCCGATCGTCAACGAAGCGGCCGCGCCCGTGTCGACGGTGCTCGACGAAACCTACAAGATCGCGATCACGCGTTTCGACCAGCGCATCCGCGTCGGCGGCATGGCGGAAATCGTCGGCTTCGACAAGAAGCTGCGCGCCGCGCGCCGCGAAACGCTCGAAATGTGCGTGAACGACCTGTTCCCGGGCGGTGGCGACACGTCGAAGGCCACGTTCTGGACAGGCCTGCGCCCGATGACGCCGGACGGCACGCCGATCGTCGGCCGCACGCCGGTGTCGAACCTGTTCCTGAACACCGGCCACGGCACGCTCGGCTGGACGATGTCGTGCGGTTCGGGCCAGCTGCTCGCAGACCTGATCTCGGGCAAGATGCCTGCGATCCAGGCCGACGACCTGTCGGTGCATCGTTACCTGAAGGAAGTGGCCGGTCAGACGCGCCCGGCGTACGCATAAACCGACGTTGCCCGCAGCCATGCGGGCCGGCCGGCATCAAAAGGAAAGGCGCCCCGCGGGCGCCTTTTTCACTTGATCGAACCGTCGTGCCGATCAGAACTGGTCTTCCGTCAACGCGAGCACGCCCTCGTTGCCCTTCGTGCCGACGATCGACGCTTCGAGCCCGCCTGCCTGCACCAGCACGTGCTCCGCATAGAGCTGCGCGATCGCGATCTTCGCATCGAAGAACGCCGGGTCGCTCGAGCGGTTCGCCTGCGCCGCCACCAGCGCGCGGCCCATCTGCCACCCGCACAGCACCACGCCCGCCAGCTTCAGGTACGGCACGCTGCCCGCGAACACCGCGTTCGGGTCCTGCTTCACGTTCGCCACCACGTAATCCAGCACCGACGACAGCGCCTTCGCACCCTTCTCCAGCTGCGCCTTCATCGACGCGGCCGCCGCGCCGTCCAGCTTGTCCAGCGCCGCGACCGTCTCGCCGATCTCCGCGATCAGCGCCTTCGCCACCGCGCCGCCGTCGCGCATCGTCTTGCGGCCCACCAGGTCGTTCGCCTGGATCGCCGTCGTGCCTTCGTAGATCGCCAGGATCCGCGCATCGCGGTAATACTGCGCCGCGCCCGTCTCCTCGATGAAGCCCATCCCGCCGTGCACCTGCACGCCCAGGCTCGCCACGTCGTTCACCATCTCCGTGCTCCAGCCCTTCACCACCGGCACCAGATACTCGTAGATTGCCTGATGACGGCCACGCGTCGCCTCGTCCGAATGGCGGTGGGCAATGTCGCTGTGCGCCGCGGCCACGTAGGCCAGCGCCCGCGCACCTTCGGTCAGCGCGCGCATCGTGCCGAGCATGCGGCGCACGTCCGGGTGATGGATGATCGTCACCGACTGCTTGGCCGAACCGTCCACCGGGCGGCTCTGCACGCGTTCCTTCGCGAATTCCGCGGCCTTCTGGTACGCACGGTCGGCCACGCCGATCCCCTGCATCCCGACGCCGAAGCGCGCCGCATTCATCATGATGAACATGTATTCTAGGCCGCGGTTCTCCTCGCCGATCAGGTAGCCGATCGCGCCGCCGTTGTCGCCATATTGCAGCACCGCCGTCGGGCTCGCCTTGATCCCGAGCTTGTGCTCGATCGACACGCAGTGCACGTCGTTGCGTGCGCCCAACGAGCCGTCCTCGTTGACCATGAACTTCGGCACGATGAACAGCGAGATGCCCTTCACGCCTTCCGGCGCGTTCGGCGTGCGCGCCAGCACCAGGTGGACGATGTTGTCCGCCATGTCGTGCTCGCCCCACGTGATGAAGATCTTCGTGCCGAACACCTTGTACGTACCGTCGCCCTGCGGTTCCGCGCGCGAGCGCACCAGCGCAAGATCGGAGCCCGCCTGCGGCTCGGTCAGGTTCATCGTGCCGGTCCATTCGCCCGAGATCAGCTTCGGCACGTAGCGCTGCTTCTGCTCGTCGGTGCCGGCCGTCAGCAGCGCCTCGATCGCGCCGTCGGTCAGGAGCGGACACAGCGCGAACGACAGGTTCGCCGCGTTCAGCATCTCGATGCACGGCGTCGCGATCAGCTTCGGCAGCCCCTGGCCGTCGTATTCGGACGGGTGCTGCAGCCCCTGCCAGCCGCCTTCGACGAACTGGCGGAACGCTTCGCCGAAGCCCGGCGTCGCGGTCACGACACCGTCCTTCCAGCTGCTCGGATTGCGGTCGCCTTCGACGTTCAGTGGCGCCAGCACCTCGCCGCAAAATTTCGCGGATTCGTCGAGCACAGCCTGCGCCGTGTCGTAACCGGCATCCTCGAAACCGGGCAACTGCGCGACGGCGTCGATGCCGGCCAGTTCCTTCAGCACGAACAGCATGTCCTTGACGGGGGCGTTATAGCTCATGGTGCGTCTCCCTCTTCTCTCTTCTGTCGATGGCGAAAAAAAGGGGCGCTCGTCGCGCCCCTCTTCTCATGTGCTTACCGCTGAAGCGTCACACTGCTTTAGCCGAGCTCGGCCACGAGTTCAGGCACGAGCGCGAACAGATCGCCGACGAGGCCATAGTCGGCCACGCTGAAGATCGGCGCTTCCGGATCCTTGTTGATCGCGACGATCACCTTCGAATCCTTCATGCCGGCCAGATGCTGGATCGCACCCGAGATGCCGACCGCGATGTACAGCTGCGGTGCGACGATCTTGCCGGTCTGGCCAACCTGGTAGTCGTTCGGCACGTAGCCGGCGTCGACTGCCGCGCGCGATGCGCCGAGCGCTGCCGACAGCTTGTCGGCCAGCGGCTCCAGCACCTTCGTGTAGTTCTCGCCGCTGCCCAGACCGCGGCCGCCCGACACGATGATCTTCGCGCTGGTCAGCTCCGGACGGTCCAGCTTCGTCACTTCACGGCTCACGAACTGCGACTTGCCTGCGTCGGCTGCCGCTTCGATCTTCTCGACCGTCGCGCTGCCGCCTTCGGCCGCAACCGGATCGAAGCCCGTCGCACGCACCGTGATCACCTTGATCGGGTCGCTCGACTGCACCGTCGCGATCGCGTTACCCGCATAGATCGGGCGCTCGAACGTGTCGGCACTGTCAACTGCGGTGATGTCCGAGATCTGCGCGACGTCCAGCTTCGCGGCGATACGCGGCGCGATGTTCTTGCCGTAGGCCGTCGCCGGCGCGAGGATGTGCGAATAGTCCTTCGCGATGTTCAGCGCGGTCGCCTCGACGTTTTCCGCGAGGCCCGCTTCGAGTTGCGGCGCGTCGGCCAGCAGTACCTTCGACACACCTGCGATCTTCGCCGCTGCGTCCGCAGCCGCTTGCGCGTTGTGGCCTGCGACCAGCACGTGAATGTCGCCACCGATCTTCGCTGCCGCCGCCACCGTGTTCAACGTCGCGGCCTTGACCGACGCGTTGTCGTGTTCTGCAATCACCAGAATCGTCATTTCTTTGCGCTCCCTCTTACAGCACCTTGGCTTCGGTCTTCAGCTTCTCGACCAGCGTCTTCACGTCCGGCACCTTCACGCCGGCTGCGCGCTTCGGCGGCTCGACGACCTTCAGCGTCTTCAGACGCGGCGCGACATCCACGCCGAGGTCTTCCGGCTTCACGGTTTCCAGCGGCTTCTTCTTCGCCTTCATGATGTTCGGCAGCGTCACGTAGCGCGGCTCGTTCAGGCGCAGGTCCGTGGTGATCACGGCCGGCAGCGACAGCGACAGCGTTTCCGCACCGCCGTCGACTTCACGTGCAACCGTTGCCTTGCCGTCGGCCACCGTCACCTTCGACGCGAACGTCGCTTGCGGGAGACCGGCCAGCGCGGCCAGCATCTGGCCCGTCTGGTTAGAATCGTCGTCGATCGCCTGTTTGCCGAGGATCACGAGCGAAGGTTGTTCCTTGTCGACCAGCGCCTTCAGGATCTTCGCGACGGCCAGCGGCTCGACGCTGTCGGTCGACTCGACGAGGATCGCGCGATCTGCGCCGATCGCCAGCGCCGTACGCAGCGTTTCCTGCGCTTGCGTGACACCCACCGACACGGCGATCACTTCGGTCGCCACGCCCGCTTCCTTCAGGCGCACGGCTTCTTCAACGGCGATTTCGTCGAACGGGTTCATCGACATCTTCACGTTCGCGATGTCGACACCCGTGTTGTCCGACTTCACGCGGACCTTCACGTTGTAATCGACCACTCTTTTCACTGGCACCAGGATTTTCATGCACACGCTCCAAAGTTACGAATACGACCAGAGGCCATTCTATAGCGAGGCCTCATGACTGCGCGGCCAAGCGGACCCAACCATCGTGGTTGTCGAGGATACCGCTTCTTGGCGACGCGCCAATGATAGCGAACGGTCGTTCTATTTTAAAAGAGAAAAAACCCGGACGCAAAGCCCGGGTTTTCGATCATCAACTCTAATCTCGCCGGGCGCCCCGTGCTTCGCCTGTTACCAGGCGGCAATGACCGCTCCGCCGAACTTGCCTTCGATGAACTGCTTCACCTCGGCCGAATGATAGGCCGCGACCAGCTTCGCGACCCACGGCTTGTTCCGGTCCGCCTCGCGAATCGCGAGGATGTTCGCGTACGGGCCGTTCGGACCCTCGATCGCGATCGCATCCTGTTTCGGTTTCAACCCCGCTTCCATCGCGTAGTTGGTATTGATCGCGGCCGCGTCGACGTCGCCGAGCGAGCGCGGAATCTGTGCCGCATCAAGCTCGACGATCTTCAGCTTGCGCGGATTGTCGACGATATCGAGTGGCGTCGCCTTGAGCCCCGCGTCCGCGCGCAGCTTCAGCAGGCCCTGCTTTTGCAGCAACAGCAGCGCACGGCCGCCGTTGGTCGGATCGTTCGGAACCGCGATGCGCGCGCCCGGCTTCAGTTCGGCCAGCGATTTCACGCGCTTCGAATAGATGCCCATCGGGAACGTGACGGTATCCGCGACCTTGATCAGCTTGTAGCCGCGATCCTTCACCTGCGCCTGCAGATAC
This sequence comes from Burkholderia sp. D-99, assembly GCF_011605345.1. GTDB lineage: Bacteria > Pseudomonadota > Gammaproteobacteria > Burkholderiales > Burkholderiaceae > Burkholderia. The sequence continues at coordinate 476,320 of NZ_JAAOXM010000003.1, read as the reverse complement.
GGATCGTGCTGGTAGCTGTTCGCGTCGAGGTCGCCGGACGCAAGCGCGGCGTTCGGCTGCACGTAATCGGAGAATTCGACGATGCGGATCTCGAGGCCGCTCTTCGCCGCGACCTTCTTCACCGCCTCCATGATCTGCGCGTGCGGCCCACCCGTCACGCCCACCTTGATGGTTTCGGCCTGCGCGTGTGCGCCCGCGAACAGCGCGGCCGCACCCAGAGCCGCCGCGAACTTCAGCATGAAGCGTCGTTGCATCGTGTGTCCCCTATCGAATCAGTTTTGTTTTACTTGTGGCTCAGCCGGCGGACGAGCCAGTCGCCGAACGACTGCACGATCTGCACGAACACGATCAGGATCGCGACCACCGTCCACATCACTTCGGGCAGATAGCGCTGGTAGCCGTAGCGGATCCCGAGATCGCCAAGGCCGCCGCCGCCGATCGCGCCCGCCATCGCCGAATAGCCGACCAGCGACACGAACGTGATCGTCAGGCCCGCGACGACGCCCGGCAGCGATTCGGGCAGCAGCACCTTGAAGACGATCTGCGACGTGGTCGCGCCCATCGATTGCGCAGCCTCGATCAGCCCGCGGTCGACTTCGCGCAGCGCCGTCTCGACGAGACGCGCGATGAACGGCGCGGCTGCGAGCGTCAGCGGCACGACCGCCGCGGCCGTGCCGATCGACGAACCCGTAATGAGCCGCGTAAACGGAATCACCGCGACCAGCAGGATAATGAACGGCGTCGAGCGGACGGCATTCACGATGCCGCCGAGCACGCGATTCACCGCGAGGTTCTGCAGCACGCCCTGGCGGTCGGTCAGGTAGAGCAGCACGCCGAGCGGCAGGCCGACGAGCGCGCCGACCGCTCCGGAGATGCCGACCATGATCAGCGTCTCCCAGAACGACTGCACGAACATATCGAACATCTCACTCAACATACGAAAGCTCCTCTACCACCACACCTTGTTCGCGCAGGAACGCGAGCGCCTGCCCGACCTTGCCCGGCTCGCCGCCCGCGAGCACCGCGAGCGAACCGAATGCCTGCCCCTGGATCTCGTCGATCTGGCCGTGCAGGATGTTGAAATCAAGTTCGTACCGGCGGATCGTCTCCGACAGGATCGGCTGGTCGACACCCGAGCCCGTGAACGCGAGCCGCAGCAGATGCCCGCTGCCGGTCTTCAGCCGCTCGGCCACGCGAGCCTTCAGCGCGGGCGGCAACTCCTGCGCGATCACGTCGCCGATCAGCGCGCGCGTCACTTCGTGATGCGGCTGCAGGAATACGTCGATCACGCGGCCTTCCTCGACCACGCGCCCCGCATCGAGCACCGCGACGCGATCGCACACCTGCTTGATCACTTCCATCTGATGCGTGATCAGCACGATCGTCAGGCCGAGCTCGCGGTTGATGCGCTTCAGCAAATCGAGGATCGAGCGCGTGGTTTCGGGATCGAGCGCGGACGTCGCTTCGTCCGACAGCAGGACCTTCGGCTGGCTCGCGAGCGCGCGCGCAATGCCGACGCGCTGCTTCTGCCCGCCGCTGATCTGCGACGGGTAGCGATCCTTCTGCGCGGACAGCCCGACGAGGTCGAGCAGCGGCAGCACGGCGGCCTCGATCTCGGTGCGGCTGGCGCCGGCCAGCTCCAGCGGCAGCGCGACGTTGTCGAATACCGTGCGCGACGACAGCAGGTTGAAGTGCTGGAAGATCATGCCGATCTCGCGGCGCGCCTCGCGCAGCGCGCCAGCCGGCAGCACCGTGAGATCACGCCCGCCGACGACGACATTGCCTTCGGTCGGCCGCGTGAGCAGGTTGATGGTGCGCACGAGCGTGCTCTTGCCGGCGCCGCTTCGGCCGATGATGCCGAACACCTCGCCCTGCGGGATCGTCAGGTTGACGTTGTGCAGCGCCTCGACCCAGCCGCCCGGCCCGGGAAATCGCTGCGAAAGATTGCGTAATTCGATCATGTAAACAAAACGGCGGCCGGCCGGCGAGTTGGCCCGCCAGTCGGCCGCCGATGCATCTGGAATAACCGTCGATTTTACCGCAAACCCCTCATTCCCCTTAATAATCGATTTCGATCTTTTCATAACTACACGAAATTAGAGGGACGTCGCTGGCCCGCCGCGCGAAGGCCGCGTCTATGATCCGAAACACCGACCAACCAACAGGGGACACGCCAGATGACCGCCACCACCACGCCGGCCACCGCGCCCGCCACAGCCAGCGTCGCGCCTGCGTCGGCACCCGCACCGAAAATGGGCCGGCTGCGTACGGCCGACGGGCTCGAATTGGCGTCGTACCGCTGGCCGGCTGGCGACGGCACGGCGCCGCCGCGCGCGACGATCGCGCTCGTGCACGGCCTTGCCGAACACGCGGGCCGCTATGCCGCGCTCGCCGGCCGGCTGAATGCGGCCGGTATCGAGGTGCTTGCGATCGATCTGCGCGGGCACGGCCAGTCACCCGGCAAGCGCGCGTGGGTCGAGCGCTTCGACGGCTACCTGAACGATGCGGATGCGCTGGTCGCCGAAGCCGCGCGCGGCAATTCGCCGCTGTTCCTGATGGGGCACAGCATGGGCGGCGCGGTCGCGGCGCTGTACGCGATCGAACGCGCGCCGGCACGCGGCCACGCGCTGACGGGTCTCGTGCTGTCGAGCCCGGCGCTCGCACCGGGACGCGACGTACCGCGCTGGATGCTCGCGGTGAGTCGCGTCATCAGCCGCGTATGGCCGACGTTTCCCGCGATCAAGATCGATGCGGCACTGCTGTCGCGCGATCCGGCCATCGTCGCGGCCAATCGCGCCGATCCGCTCGTGCATCACGGCGCGGTGCCCGCGCGCACTGGCGCGGAAATTCTTGACGCGATGGCACGTATCGAAAGCGGCCGCGGCACGCTGCGCGTGCCGGTGCTCGTCTATCACGGCACGGAAGACAAGCTGACCGAACCCGACGGCAGCCGCGCGTTCGGCGCGCGCGTCGGCTCGCCCGATCGTACGCTGACGCTATACGAAGGCGGTTTCCACGAAACGATGAACGATCTCGAACGCGATCGCGTGATCGACACGCTGATCGCGTGGATTCACGCGCGCGTGCCGGCACGCTGAGCGCGCCCGGCGCGCCCTGCCAGTCAGGAATCAGATACCGGCCAGCACGCGCAGGTGCGCGACGACGCTGCGCCCGAGCGCGGACAGGTTGTAGCCGCCTTCGAGGCAGCTCACGATGCGGCCCTGCGCATGCCGGCGCGCCACCTCGACGATCTGCGCGGTCAGCCATTCGAAGTCGGCTTCGACGAGGCCGAGGTTGCCGATATCGTCCTCGCGATGCGCGTCGAAACCCGCCGACACGAACAGCATCTGCGGCTTGAACGCATCGAGGCGCGGCAGCCAGAACATGTCGACGGCTTCGCGGATCGCCATCCCGTTGCTGCGTGCGGGCATCGGCAGGTTGACCATGTTCGGTGCCTGGTGATCGACGCCCGAGAACGGGTACAGCGGATGTTGGAAGAAGCTGCACATCAGCACGCGCTCGTCGTTCGCGAACGCGGCCTCGGTGCCGTTGCCATGGTGCACGTCGAAATCGATGATCGCCACACGTTCCATGCCGTGTACGTCGAGCGCATGTCGCGCGGCGATCGCGACGTTGTTGAAGAAGCAGAAGCCCATCGCGCGCGCGGGCTCCGCATGGTGGCCGGGCGGACGCACGCCGCAGAACGCATTCGCATAGCGGCCTTCGATCACCGCGTCGGTCGCCGCGATCGCGGCGCCTGCCGCGCGCAGCGCCGCGCGCCACGTGTCGCGGTTCATCAGCGTATCGGGATCGATCTCGACGTAGCCGTCGACCGGCGTCATGCTGCGGATGTAGTCGATATGCGCCTGCGTATGCACTCGGCCCAGCGCGACCTCGCTCGCGAACGGCGCGGTTTCGTGCACGATCAGGTCGTCGATGCGGCTCGCAATCAATTGATCCTGAATCGCCGACAGGCGGGCCGGGCATTCCGGATGCCATTCCCCCATCTCGTGCAGCATACAGTCGGGGTGCGTATAGAAAGCGGTTGCCATAAGCTGTCATCGGCGGCGCACGGTGCGCCGCAGGTCTCCATCAATGATGTCCATCGTCTGCCGCGAATTCGCCGCTAACTTACCACAACGGGGGCCTGCCACGCCCCGGCGCGCCGGATCCGTCGGGTATACTGCGCCGAACCCAATCGCCCTGTCCGCCCGCTTCGACATGAATTCCAGCAAGCCTGCCGCCCCCCTCTCCGCGCTGTTCAGTGTTCGCGTGCCGCTCGTCGTCGCCGCTGTCGTCGCGGCCCTCGGCACTGTGCCTGCCGGCGCGCAGACGCAGCCGGCGAAGCCCGCCGGCAAGCTCGTCGCTCAGGCCCAGCCGCAGCAGCCGGCGCCGCAAGGCCAGACCTTCGAAGAGGAAATCGTTCCGCAGCGTTACGCGAACAACGCGAAGGTCGACGCGTTCATCGACGAGATGGCCAACCGCAACGGCTTCGACTCCGCGAGCCTGCATGCGCTGTTCTCGCGTATCAGCTATTCGGCGACAGCCGTCAAGCTCGTGAAGCCGGCCGCGTCGCCGACGGTCAAGAACTGGCGCGTCTATCGCTCGCGCTTCATCGAGCCGATCCGCATCAACGCGGGCGTGAAATTCTGGAAGGCGAACCAGGCGACGCTGCAACGTGCATCCGAGCAATTCGGCGTGCCGCCCGAGGTGATCGTCGGCATCATCGGCGTCGAGACGATCTACGGCCGCTACATGGGCAATTTCCGCGTGCTCGACGCGCTGACGACGCTCACGTTCGACTATCCGGACACGCCGAATCGAGACAGCCGCCAGGCGACGTTCCGCAAGAACCTCGAGGATTTCCTGGTCTGGACCCGCGACAACCAGCTCGACCCGACCACCGTGCTCGGCTCGTACACGGGCGCAATCGGGATCCCGCAGTTCCTGCCGAGCAGCATCCGCGAATATGCGGTCGACTTCGACGGCACGGGCCACGTCGACCTGCGCAGCAGTCCTGTCGATGCGATCGGCAGCGTCGCGAACTACCTGAAGCAGCACGGCTGGGAAACCGACCGACCGGTGGTCTGGCAGATCACGCCCGATACGGGCAGCCTGGGCATCGCACAGGCCGCCGCCGACGGTCAGCCGGAACCGCACTGGGCACTGTCGCAACTGCTGCGCGCGGGCATGACGCTGAACGAGCCGACGGTCAACATCACGACCGAAGCGGGCACGCCGGTGACCGTGGTCGACCTGCCGTCGCCGGGCCGCGCGACCGAATACATGCTCGGGCTCAAGAATTTCTACGTGCTGACGCGCTACAACCGCAGCTTCTTCTACGCGCTCACCGTGTACCAGCTCGGCGAAGCCGTGAAGGCGCAGATGGAAGCGAGCGGCGCACTTCAGCCGAGCGCCACCGAAACGCAGTCGCAGTAAGCACCGCCTGCCCAATGAAAAAGCGCCGCACAAGCGGCGCTTTTTTTTATCACACGCGCAGCTACGCGCGCCTGCCCGCGTTCAGGCAGGAAACACGCCCGTGGACAGGTAGCGGTCGCCTCGATCGCAGACGATGAACACGATCGTCGCATTCTCGACCTGACGCGCGATGCGCATCGCGACTTCGCATGCGCCGCCCGACGAAATGCCCGCGAAGATGCCTTCGACCGCCGCCAGCCGGCGCGTCATCGTTTCCGACGCAGCCTGACTCACGCTTTCGACACGGTCGACGCGGCTGCGATCGAAGATCGTCGGCATGTACGCTTCCGGCCACTTGCGGATGCCCGGAATGCGCGAACCGTCTTCCGGCTGCGCACCGATGATCTCGATCGCCGGATTCTGTTCCTTCAGATAGCGCGACGTGCCCATGATCGTGCCCGTCGTGCCCATGGCCGACACGAAGTGCGTGATGCGCCCTTCGGTATCGCGCCAGATTTCCGGGCCCGTCGCTTCGTAGTGCGCAATCGGATTGTCGGGGTTCGCGAACTGGTCGAGGATCACGCCCTTGCCTTCGCGCTGCATCTGGTCCGCGAGATCACGTGCCAGCTCCATCCCGCCCTTCACCGGCGTCAGGATGATTTCGGCGCCGTAGGCGGCCATGCTCTGGCGGCGCTCGACCGACAGGTCCTCCGGCATGATCAGCACCATTTTGTAGCCGCGGATCGCCGCTGCCATCGCGAGTGCGATACCCGTGTTGCCGCTCGTCGCCTCGATCAGCGTGTCACCCGGCTTGATGCGCCCGCGCGCCTCGGCCTTGCTGATCATCGACAGTGCCGGACGATCCTTCACGGAACCGGCCGGATTGTTGCCTTCAAGCTTCGCGAGCACCACGTTGTTGCGCGCGCGAATCTCGTCGTCCGGCAAGCGGACCAGTTGGACGAGCGGCGTATTGCCGATCGTGTCTTCGATAGTTTTGTAAGCCATGGATATACCGTGAGTACGAGGCCGATCAATCGATCGATTGTAAACCAGCACCGCTGCTCGCGCCGGCAACCCCATTGCGGCGATGGAATACGTATGCCGTGCAACGCGTGGCCCGCATACGCCGCGCCCACGCAAAAAACCCGCGGCATGCCGCGGGAAGCCGTCGCAACGACGGCGACTGAAGGAGCTCGTTGTCGGCCGCGCGCGACGCGTTACTTCTGCGCGGTGCGGGCAGGTGCAGCCGCAGGCTTGCCGGCAGCCGGCTTGCCCGCGGCCGGCAGCGCGGCCCCCGTGCCGGCCGCACCGACCGTCAAACCTTCCTGCTGAAGCCGCTCGACGGTATGGCCGCCCATGCCTTTCACGCGTGCTGCGAGATCTTCCGCATTCTTGAACGGACCGCGTGCGCCGCGTTCGTCGAGAATCGCCTTTGCCCGCGCCGGGCCAATGCCCTTGATGCCGACGAGCGCATCCTCGTTCGCGGTGTTGACGTCGACGGCCGCCCAGGCCGACGCGATCGTGCCGAGCATTGCCGCTGCGGCCAACCATTTCCTGATCATGTGCTGGATCTCCGATGAATACGGCCGGCGGCTGCCGACCGTGAGACCCAGTCTATCGATGCAACGCTTCCGCTTAAACCTGGCCGGATAGCCAACGCACGTAGCGGTCGACACCTTCCTGCACGGTCAGGAACGGCGCGTCGTAACCGGCCGCACGCAGCTTCGTCTGGTCGGCCTGCGTGAAGCACTGGTACTTGCCGCGCAACGCATCGGGAAACGGCACGTATTCGATCAGCCCTTGCTCGACCTGCTGCGCGAGCGTCAGCGGCGGCAGGTTGTCGAGCGAGCGCAGCGTATTCACGACCGTCGACGCGATATCGTTGAACGGCTGCGCACGGCCGGTACCGAGGTTGAAGATGCCCGACTTCTCCGGGTGATCGAAGAAGAACAGGTTCACCTTCGTCACGTCCTCGACCGACACGAAGTCACGCGTCTGCTCGCCCGGTGCATAGCCGTTGTACTCGCCGAACAGCTTCACCTTGCCTTCCGCGCGAAACTGGTTGAAGTTGTGGAACGCGACCGACGCCATGCGCCCCTTGTGCGTCTCGCGCTGTCCGTACACGTTGAAATAGCGAAAGCCGGCGATCTGGCTCTTCGCGGTCGGCAGCACGCGGCGGATCACCTGGTCGAACAGGAACTTCGAATAGCCGTAGACATTCAGCGGCGCCTCGACGTCACGCTCCTCGATGAAACGGGTCGAGCCGCCGTAGATCGCTGCCGACGACGCGTACAGGAACTGCGTGCCCTGCGCGAGGCAGGTGTCGAGCACCGCCCGGCTGTAGCGGAAGTTGTTGTCCATCATGTAGCGACCGTCGGTTTCCATCGTGTCCGAGCAGGCGCCTTCATGGAACACCGCGCGTACCTTGCCGAAATCGCCGCGCGCGAAACGTTCGACGAATTCCGTCTTGTCCAGATAGTCGTCGATCTCGCAGTCGACGAGATTCCGGAACTTGTCCGCGCGCGTCAGGTTGTCGACCGCGATGATGCGCGTCTCGCCGCGCTCGTTGAGCGCCTTGACGATGTTCGCGCCGATAAAACCGGCTGCGCCGGTGACGATGAGGGTCATGATCGTCCTGCCTGAAAAGTGCGAGCCATGCATGCGGCGCGCTCGTCGCGCCGCCGCATGCGCTCAGTGAAACAGTTCGTCGTAGTCCACCGTGGCCGTGCCGAGCTTGCCGACCACGATGCCTGCCGCGCGATTCGCGAGCACGACGGCGTCGACGAGCGGCACGCCTGCGCCGAGCATCGTCGCAACCGTCGCGATCACGGTATCGCCCGCGCCCGACACGTCGAACACCTCGCGCGCGAGCGCCGGTGCGTGCAGTTCGCCGGTGGCGGAAAACAGCGTCATGCCTTCTTCCGAACGCGTGAGCAGCAACGCGTCGATGTCGAGTTCCGCGCGCAGCTTCGCGACGCGCGCGCGCAGATCGTCTTCCGATTTCCACTGCCCGACCACTTCGCGCAATTCCGCGCGATTCGGCGTGATCAGCGACGCTCCGCGATAGCGTGCCCAGTCGTCGCCCTTCGGGTCGACGAGGACGAACTTGCCGGCCGCGCGCGCCTTCTCGATCATCGTCGTGACGTGCGTCAGGCCGCCTTTCGCGTAATCCGACATCAGCACGACGTCGTGCTGCGGCAACAGTGCATCGAAGCGCGCGAGCCCTGCGAGCAGCACCTCGTGCGTCGGCATTGCCTCGAAGTCGACGCGCAGCAGTTGCTGCTGGCGTGCGAGCACGCGCAGCTTGATCGTGGTCGGCAGCGCCGGGTCGCGCTCGAGATGCGGCGTCACGCCGCTGCTGCCGAGCAGTTCAACGATCCGCTCGCCGGGTTCGTCGCAACCGACGACACACAGCAACCCGGCCTGGCCGCCGAGCGTCACGGCGTTGCGCGCGACGTTGGCCGCACCGCCGAGCCGCTCTTCCTGGCGCTGTACGTGCACGACCGGCACGGGCGCCTCAGGCGAAATGCGATCGACGTTGCCGAACCAGTAGCGGTCGAGCATCACGTCGCCGACGACAAGCACGCGCGAGCGCGCGAGCTGCGCGCGCGGCACCGGAACGACCTCGCGGAGAGTATTCATCGTGTGGTCAGCCACGGGAGGACGACTGGGGATCGACATACGGCCGGCCGATCGCGTAGTAGTCGATGCCCAGTTCGGCCATCGCGTCCGGCTCGTACAGGTTGCGCCCGTCGAAGATCACCGGCGCCTTCAGCTCAGCCTTCAGGCGCGTAAAATCGGGGCTCCGGAATTCCTTCCACTCGGTCACGATCACGAGCGCGTCCGCGCCCGTCACGGCGACGTCCTGCGTCTCGACGAGATGCAGCCGCGCCAGCGCGTCCGGATCCGTGCCGAAATCGAGCGCAAACACGCGCCGTGCCTCGTCGACCGCGACCGGATCGTACGCACGCACGGTCGCACCGCGTTCGAGCAGCGCGGCGATCAGGCGGCGGCTCGGTGCCTCGCGCATGTCATCGGTGTTCGGCTTGAACGCGAGGCCCCAGACCGCGAACTCGCGGCCGGTGAGGTCGGCACCGAAGCGCTGCTCGATCTTGCCGATCAGCACGTCCTTCTGCGCATGGTTGGCCGCCTCGACGGCTTCCAGGATGCGCAACGGCTGGCCGTTCTCGCCGGCCGTGCGAATCAGCGCCTGGACGTCCTTCGGGAAGCACGAGCCGCCGTAGCCGACACCGGCGTACAGGAAGTGATAGCCGATGCGCGGATCGGAGCCGATCCCGCGGCGCACGGCCTCGATGTCGGCGCCGACCTTGTCGGCGAGATTCGACATCTCGTTCATGAACGAGATGCGCGTTGCGAGCATCGCGTTCGCCGCATATTTCGCGAATTCGGCCGAACGCACGTCCATGTAGATCGTGCGCTCGTGGTTGCGGTTGAACGGCGCGTAAAGCTTCTTCGTCTTCTCGCGCGCGATCGTGCCCGTCTCGTCGTCGTCGACGCCGATGATGATCCGGTCCGGACGCATGAAGTCCTCGACCGCGGCGCCTTCCTTCAGAAATTCCGGGTTCGATACGACCGAGAAACGATGCGCGACGCTGCCCGCCAGCCCGCGGGCGGCAAGCGCTTCGTCGACCACACCGCGCACGCGCTGTGCGGTGCCGACCGGCACCGTCGACTTGTCGACGATCACCTTGAAGCCCGTCATGTGGCGGCCAATGTTGCGCGCGGCTTCGAGCACGTACTGCAGGTCGGCCGAGCCGTCCTCGTCGGGCGGCGTGCCGACGGCGATGAACTGGATCTCGCCGTGCGCGACACTCGCCTCGATGTCGGTCGAGAAGCGCAGGCGCCCCGCCGCACGGTTGCGCGCAATGATGTCCAGCAGCCCGGGTTCGTGAATCGGCATCCCGCCGTTGTTCAGGATGTCGATCTTGCGCGGATCGACGTCGAGACAGAAGACGTCGTGACCGATCTCCGCCAGGCAGGCGCCCGTGACGAGACCGACATAGCCGGTGCCGATGATGGTGATTTTCATAGATGTTCCGGTACTTCCCGGTAATTGACTAACTTGGCCGCCGGGTCAGGCCCGGCGGCGACCGCAGCGCGTTGGCTCCGCGTGCCGGGATCAGCCCGGCATCGCAGGTTCGACGCGGCGCGGCGCATAGGTTTCCCAGCCGCTGCAGCCCGGGCACTGCCAGTAGAAATTGCGCGCCCGGAAACCGCAATTCTGGCACGTATACCGTGGCAGATTCTTCGTACGCTGCCTGATCAGCGCACGCATCATTTCAAGCTCCTTACGACGCGGTTCGTCGGCCGCCGCGATTTGCGCATCGAGCAGGTGCAGCATCCCCGACAGGTTCGGCGACTTCTCCATCTGCGTGCGCGCGAGCGTATGCGCCGCGTCCTGGCCGCGCAAGCCCGCGATGTGCTGGTATGCGATGTCGAGCAGGTCGTTCGACGGATAACGGTCGACATAGCCCATCAGCAGCTCGGCGCCTTCGGCGTTCTTGCCGAGCGCGACGTACGCCTTCATCAGCTTGTCGGCGACGAGCGGCAGATATGCCGGATTTTGCGCTTCGACACGCTTCCAGTGCTCGATCGCGGCCGCGTGGTTGCCCTCGGCCGCCGCCGCGTCGCCGGACAGAATCGTCGCGCGAACGTTCTGCGGGTTCACGGTCAGCGCGAGGCGCAACTGTTCGGCTGCCGCCGACGCGTTCTTGCGCTGCAGCGCATCCTGCGCAAGTTCGCAGTGAAACTGTGCGATTTCGACGCCGAGCGGTTTGTCGCTCATCGACTCGATGCGCTTCGCCGTATCGATCGACTTGTTCCAGTCCTTCTCGATCTCGTAGATCGTCAGCAGCGCCCGTTGTGCACCGAGCGCGTAATCGCCGTCGGCGAGTTTGTGGAACGCCTCCTCGGCACGATCGAGCAGGCCGGCCTTCAGGAAATCCTGGCCAAGCTCGTAAAGCGCGTGGTCGCGCTCGTTGACCGGCAGGTCCGTGCGGCTCAGCAAGTTCTGGTGCACACGGATCGCGCGATCTGTTTCGCCGCGGCGGCGAAACAGGTTGCCGAGCGCGAAGTGCAGTTCGACCGTCTCGGGATCGAGCTTGGCGACCTCGATGAACGCGTCGATCGCCTTGTCGGGTTGTTCGTTCAGCAGAAAATTCAGGCCGCGAAAATACGATCGCGGCAGGTTGGCGCTCTCCGACAGGAGATTCTTCAGGTCATAGCGTGACGCCGCCCAACCGAGCGCGAACGCGACCGGAATCGCGAGCAACCACCAGAAATCCAGATCCATGCGAAATATCGAAGCAGAGACGAAAACCGCGCGATTATCGCGCGGCGTCCGTGTTAAATAACGGGCGGCATCGGCGGCTGGTCGATGACGGCCGGCGTTTCGCGCGCCGCGCGCAGATCGCGCTTCAGGCGCCCGTTCTCGAGGCGCAGGCGGAAGATCGAAGGCAGCGCGGACAGCAAGCCAGCCAGCAGCCCCACGGCGAAGAACGCCAGGCCGATCAGGATCAGCGGCGCTTGCCATGAATAGCCGGCAACGAAATTCAGCGTCGCGGTTTGCGTATTGGCCAGCGCAAGCACCAGCAGCAGTACGAACACCAATACCCGGATCAGCCAGACGATAAACTTCATGAAGCCCTCTCTTTGTTGAGGTTTGCCGCGGCGCGCGACTCCCCTTCGTCGCACCGAATCGACCCGTATTGTAAAGGAAGCGTTTCCGCGGCTGCGCACATCCTGCACGCCCCCGTTGCGCCGCGATCGCCGGAAATGAAAAAAGCGCCCGCAAGGGGCGCTTTTCTTTTCAGCCTTCGCCGGATGGGTTCCGGGCAACCCGGATGACGCTCAACGCTCGTCGTCCGGATCGTCAGCCTTCAGCGGTTCACCGGCGCGGCCGTCGACGCGTTCCCGCAACTCCTTGCCAGGCTTGAAGTGCGGCACGAACTTCTCGGGCACCTGCACTTTCTCCCCTGACTTCGGGTTGCGTCCGACGCGCGCCGGGCGACGGTTGAGGCCAAAGCTGCCGAAACCCCGAATTTCGATACGATGCCCTTTCGCCAGGGCGTCGGACATCGCATCGAGCATCGTTTTCACCGCGAAATCCGCATCCTTGAGGACAAGTTGCGGAAATCGCGATGCCAGCTGCGCGACCAACTCGGATTTGGTCATACTTCAGCAGACCTCGTGAGGCTTACTGGTTCTGGCCGTCGAGCTTCGCCTTCAGCAGCGCGCCGAGGTTGGTCGTACCGGTCGCAGCCGAGCTGGTGTCCGACTGCAGGCCGCGGATCGCTTCCTGTTGTTCAGCCGAATCCTTCGCCTTGATCGACAGGTTGATGCCGCGCGACTTGCGATCGATGTTGATCACCATCGCGTTGACCTTGTCGCCTTCCTTCAGCACGTTGCGTGCATCTTCGACGCGATCCTGCGAGATTTCCGATGCGCGCAGGTAGCCTTCGATGTCGCCCGTCAGCGTAACGACCGCACCCTTCGCATCGACCGTCTTCACGACGCCGTCGACGATCGAGCCCTTGTCGTTCATTGCAACGTAGTTGCTGAACGGGTCGCCTTCGAGCTGCTTGATGCCGAGCGAAATACGTTCCTTCTCGACGTCGATACCGAGCACGATTGCTTCGACTTCGTCGCCCTTCTTGTACTTGCGAACGGCTTCTTCGCCGGTTTCGCTCCACGACAGGTCCGACAGGTGGACCAGGCCGTCGATGCCGCCCGGCAGACCGATGAACACGCCGAAGTCGGTGATCGACTTGATTGCGCCCGTGATCTTGTCGCCCTTCTTGAAGTTGCGGCTGAAGTCATCCCACGGATTCGGCTTGCACTGCTTCATGCCGAGGCTGATACGACGACGGTCTTCGTCGATCTCGAGGACCATGACTTCGACTTCGTCGCCCAGCTGGACAACCTTCGACGGCGCAACGTTCTTGTTGGTCCAGTCCATTTCCGACACGTGGACGAGGCCTTCGATGCCCGATTCCACTTCGACGAATGCGCCGTAGTCGGTGATGTTCGTGACCTTGCCGAACAGGCGCGTGCCCGACGGGTAACGGCGCGAGATGCCTTCCCACGGATCGTCGCCCAGTTGCTTGATGCCCAGCGAGACGCGGTTCTTCTCTTGGTCGAACTTGAGGATCTTCGCGGTGACTTCCTGGCCAACCGACAGGACTTCGCTCGGGTGACGCACACGACGCCATGCGATGTCGGTGATGTGCAGCAGGCCGTCGATGCCGCCGAGGTCGACGAATGCGCCGTAGTCGGTGATGTTCTTGACCACGCCGTTGACGATCGCGCCTTCCTTCAGCGTCTCGAGCAGCTTCGCGCGCTCTTCGCCTTGCGTTGCTTCGATCACTGCACGACGCGACAGCACGACGTTGTTACGCTTGCGATCGAGCTTGATCACGCGGAACTCGAGCGTCTTGCCTTCGTACGGGGTCGTGTCCTTGACCGGACGCGTGTCGACCAGCGAACCCGGCAGGAACGCGCGGATGCCGTTGACCATCACGGTCATGCCGCCCTTCACCTTGCCGGTGATCGTGCCGGTGACGAGTTCGTTGTTGTCGAGAGCCTTTTCCAGCGACAGCCACGATGCAAGGCGCTTCGCCTTGTCGCGCGACAGGATCGTGTCGCCGTAGCCGTTTTCGAGTGCGTCGATCGCGACGGACACGAAATCGCCCGACTGCACCTCAACCTCGCCCTGATCGTTCAGGAATTCCTCGATCGGAATGTAAGCCTCGGACTTCAGGCCTGCATTGACGACCACGAAGTTGTGGTCGACGCGCACGACTTCGGCGGAAATCACTTCGCCGGCGCGCATGTCTTGGCGGGTCAGCGACTCTTCGAACAGAGCCGCAAAAGATTCAGTATTCGGGGTAGAGGTTTGCAGGTCGGACATAAAAATCTGATTGTGCATGGATCGCTGTGCCACGCCGGCCGGAATGGCAGGCTGAAAGGGCCAGATCGACGACCACACGGGGTTAAGGGTTCGAAACACGCTCCGCGCTTACTACGCGGAACACCTACTGCTGCCCGCCTTCTCAGGCGGGCTGGCCAAGCGCCCGGTACCACTGCAGCACTTGATCGACGGCTTCATCGACCGAAAGCGCCGACGTATCGAGCAGCTCGGCATCTGCCGCAGGCTTCAGCGGCGCGGCTGCGCGATTGCTGTCGCGCGCGTCACGTTCACGAAGATCCCGGAGCAAGTCATCTATATTAGCAGAAAAACCTTTTTGCATCAATTGCTTATGCCGTCTGGTCGCGCGCGCCTCGGCGCTGGCCGTCAGGAACACCTTCAACACGGCGTCCGGGAAGATCACGGTGCCCATGTCGCGCCCGTCTGCAACGAGGCCCGGCGTCTTGCGGAACGCGCGCTGGCGCGCGACGAGTGCGGTGCGCACCGGCCCATGCACGGCAATCGCCGATGCACGGTTGCCGACCGCTTCGGCACGGATGTCGTTCGACACATCGACGCCGTCGAGCTGCGCGCAGCCTTCGCGGAACGTGATGTGGAGATCGTCGATCAGCTTCACCAGCGCGTCGATGTCCTCTGCCGCGATGCCGTAGCGCACACTCGCGAGCGCGGCGAGGCGGTACAGCGCGCCGCTGTCGAGCAGGTGGAAACCAAGATGCGCGGCGACGAGCGCGGCGACGGTGCCCTTGCCGGAAGCAGTCGGGCCGTCGATCGTGATGACGGGAGTCGGGTGAAAGGGTCGGGTCGATTTCATCGGAACAGTCGGGTCAGGCTTTGGCGAGCGCGGCGAAGCGGTCGAAATAGTCGGGGAACGTCTTGCCGACGCACTTCGGATCGTTGATCCGCACGGGCACGCCGCCCAGGCTGACGAGCGAGAAGCACATCGCCATCCGGTGATCGTCGTACGTGTCGATCGCCGCGTTCGGCGTGAGCCTTTCCGGCGGCGTGACGACGAGATAGTCAGGGCCTTCCTCGACGATCGCGCCAACCTTGCGCAGCTCGGTCGCCATCGCGGCGATGCGGTCGGTCTCCTTCACGCGCCAGCTCGCGATGTTGCGCAGCGTGCTCGTGCCGTTCGCGAACAGTGCCGCGACCGCGATGGTCATCGCCGCATCGGGGATCAGGTTGAAATCCATGTCGATCGGCTCGAGCTTGCCATGGTCGTGGCCGATGCCCCGCACGTCGATCCAGTCGTCGCCCATCGTCACGTTCGCGCCCATCTGCATCAGCGCATTCGCGAAACCGACGTCGCCCTGGATGCTCGCGCGCCCCACGCCTTCGACGCGCAGCGGACCGCCGCCAAGCGCGCCGGCCGCGAGGAAATACGACGCGGACGACGCATCGCCCTCGACCATGATCCGCCCCGGCGAGCGGTAGCGGACCCCGGCCGGCACGACGAAACGCTGCCAGCCGTCACGCTCGATGACCACGCCGAAGCGCTCCATCAGCCGGATCGTGATGTCGATGTACGGCTTCGAGATCAGTTCGCCGTCGACCTCGACGACGGTCCTGCCGTCCTTCGCCTTCACGAGCGGCAGCGTCATCAAGAGCGCCGTGAGGAACTGGCTCGATACGTCGCCGCGCACGCGGATCGGCGCATCGACCGAGATCGTCGCGGGCTTGATCCGCAGCGGCGGGTAGCCTTCGTTCAGTTCATAGTCGATCTGCGCGCCGATCTGCCGCAGGCCGTCGACGAGATCGCCGATCGGCCGCTCGTGCATGCGCGGCACGCCGTGCACGCGATAGCCGCCGCCGTTCACCGCGAGCGCGGCAGTCAGCGGCCGCACGGCCGTGCCCGCGTTGCCGAGAAACAGGTCGGCCGTCTTCGCGGTGAATGCGCCGCGCGTGCCCGTGACGACACAGGTATCACCGTCACGCGCGAGCTTCACGCCGAGCTTGCCGAGCGCGTCGAGCATCACGCGCGTGTCGTCGGAGTCGAGCAAATTGGTGATCGTCGTTTCGCCTTCGGCAAGCGCCGCGAGCAGCAGCACGCGGTTCGAAATGCTCTTCGAGCCGGGCAGGCGCACGGTGCCCGATGCGCTGGAGTACGGGCCGAGATCGAGATAGTCCATGGGAATCGTCCTGTTATTTCTTGACCGGTTCGGCAGCGGGCGCGCCGCCGCGCTCCTGCCATGCCTTGCGCGCGGCGCGCGAACGCGTGAACACGGCTTCGAGCGCCGCGCCGTCGCCGGCATCGATCGCCGCGCGCAGCCGCGTGAGCACGCGCGTATAGGCATCGAGTTCGTCGAGCAGCGCCGCGCGGTTCGCGACGCATACGTCGCGCCACATCTCCGGGCTCGACGCCGCGATGCGCGTGAAATCACGGAAGCCGCCCGCCGCGTACGAGAATTTGAGTTCCGCGTCGGCCTCGCCCAGGATCTGCTCGACGAGCGCGAACGACAGCACGTGCGGCAGATGGCTGATCGAAGCAAACACGCGATCGTGCTGCTCCGTGCTCATCGTGCGCACGTCGGCGCCGGTCGCGCGCCACATCGCGTCGATCCGCACGACGGATTCAGGTGCGTTCTCCGGCAGCGGGCACAGCACGACGTTGCGGCCGACGTACAGATCCGGCAACGCGGCCTCGACGCCGCTCGACTCGCGACCGGCAATCGGATGCCCCGGCACGAACTGCGCGATGCGCGCGCCGAGCGCTTCGTGCGCGGCCGCGACGACATCGGACTTGGTGCTGCCGGCATCGGTGACGATCGTCGCCTCTTCAAGCCACGGCGCGATGCGCGCGAGCAACGGGCCCGTCTGCGCGACGGGTGCCGCCAGCAGCACGAGATCGGCGCCGGCCAGCGCGTCGCGCAATTGTGCGTCATCGTCGAGCGCCGCCGCGCGGTCGATCACGCCGAGCGCGAGCGCGCGCTCGACCGACGCACGCGAACGGCCCACGCCGACGACCTCGCCCGCGCCGCCCGGCGCGCGCTCGCGCAGCGCGCGGGCCAGCGATCCGCCGATCAGGCCGACGCCGAAGATGACCAGTTTGTTGAATGCAAAGCCTGACACGACAAGAGCCAAGTTACGCGCGCGGGACGACAGCCCGCACGCGGAATTCCAGATTCCGGGCAACGGGCCCGCATCCGGCACAACCTGTGCCGGATGCCGCCCGAACCCGCCTTCGGCAGCGCCGACCGGCCTGCCCTGCCCGCCTGGCCGCAACGCCTGCTCGAACAGGCGCCGGGCCGCCGCGCATCAGCGCGCGCGCGGATACGAACCGAGTATCTTCAGGAACGCAGCCTTCTGGCCGAGTTCCGCGAGCGCGGCCGCAACCGCCGCATCGTCCCGGTGCCCTTCGATGTCGATGTAGAAGTAATACTCCCACGTACCGACACGCGCCGGGCGCGACTCGAAGCGCGTCATCGACACGCCGTGCCGCGCGAGCGGCTCGAGCAGCTTGAACACGGCGCCCGGCTCGTTCTTCACCGACACGATCAGCGACGTCTGGTCGTGACCGCTTTGCCCGGCCGGCTGCTTGCCGACGATGACGAAGCGCGTGCGGTTGTGCGGATCGTCCTGGATCAGCGAGAACGCGATCTGCAATCCGTAGTGCGCGGCCGCACGGTCGCCCGCGATCGCCGCAACGGTCGGATCGGCCGCCGCGAGACGCGCGGCCTCCGCGTTGCTTGCCACGGCCTGCCGTTCGAGCTGCGGCGCATTCGCCGCGAGCCACTGCTGGCATTGTGCAAGCGCCTGAGCATGCGCGCAGACGCGCTTCACGCCGTCAAGCGTGCCGCTCTGCGTGAGCAGATTGTGATGGATCGGCAGCGCGAGCTCACCGCTGATCAGCAGTTGCGTCTGCAGCAGCAGGTCGAGCGTGCGCGACACGGCGCCTTCGGTCGAATTCTCGACCGGCGCGATGCCGAATGCGGACGCGCCGGCCTCGACCGAACGGAACACCTCGTCGATCGACGGGCATGGCAGCCCTTCGATCGACTGGCCGAAATACTCGAGCATCGCCTGTTCGCTGTACGTGCCGACCGGCCCGAGAAACGCGACGTGGATCGTCTGCTCGAGCGCACGGCTCGCAGCCATGATCTCGCGCCAGATGGCGCTGATGTGCTCGCTCGCGAGCGGCCCCGCGCTCATGTCCTGCAGCCGCGCGATCACCTGCAGCTCGCGCTCGGGCCGGAACACCGGCGCGTTAAAATGCTTCTTGACCTCGCCCACCTCCAGCGCCACCGCGGCGCGCTGGTTCAGGAGCGCGATCAGTTGCGCGTCGATCGCGTCGATGCGATCGCGCAACGGTTTCAGGCGGGAATTCAGTTCGTCGTCCATGCGTTTTGCCGTGCTGTTTGAACAGCGCCGCCGTCAGGCGCCGCGCTGCTCGAAGTCCTTCATGTACTCGACGAGCGCTTTCACGCCCTCGAGCGGCACCGCGTTGTAGATCGACGCCCGCATGCCGCCGACGGACTTGTGGCCCTTCAGCTGCAGCAGCCCGCGCGCCTTTGCGCCGGCAAGGAAGTCTTCGTTGCGCGTTTCGTCGGCCAGGAAAAACGGCACGTTCATCCGCGAACGTGCTGCCGGCTCGACCTTGTTCAGATAGAAACTGCTCGCATCGATCGTGTCGTAGAGCAGCTTCGCCTTTTCGATATTGCGGGCCTCGATCGCTTCGAGACCGCCCTGCCGCTTCAGCCACTGGAATACCAGCCCCGCGATGTAGATCGCGTAGGTGGGCGGCGTGTTGTACAGCGAGTTGTTCGCGGCGATGGTCTTCCATTCGAACGCGGACGGGCAGATCGACAGCGCACGGTCGAGCAGATCCTCGCGCACGATCACGAGCGTCACGCCGGCCATTCCGATGTTCTTCTGCGCGCCGCCGAACAGCACACCGTACTTCGCGACGTCCATCGGACGCGACAGGATGTGCGACGAGACATCCGCGACCAGCGGCACGTTACCGAGATCGGGAATCTCGAACGTCTCGACGCCGTCGATCGTCTCGTTGGTGCACAGATGCACGTAGGCCGGATCGTCCGACAGTTGCCACTCGGCGCGCGCGGGTGCACGCGTGAAGCCGTCTTCCGTCTTGCCGGTTGCGGCGAGATGCGGCGTACCGTATTTCTTCGCTTCGCTGAACGATTTCTGCGACCACGAGCCCGTCACGACGAAGTCGGCCGTCTTGCGCGACCCGAGCAGGTTCATCGGAACGATCGCGTTTTCCGCGATACCGCCGCCCTGCAGGAACAGGATCCGGTGACTGGCCGGCACGCCAAGCAGGTCGCGCAGGTCGGTTAGCGCGGCCTCGTGGATCGACATGAATTCCTTGCCGCGATGGCTCATCTCCATCACGCTCATGCCGCTGCCGTGCCAGTCGAGCATTTCGTCGGCGGCCTGCCGCAGCACTTCCTCGGGCATCGCCGCGGGGCCGGCGGAGAAATTAAACACGCGCATCGTGAAAACCTCGGGAGGGACGCGACCGGCTTGCCGCCGGCAGAACGCGCCAGAAAGGAAAAAAGGCCGCTTGCGCTCACGCGCAAACGGCCATTATCGCACTGTCGTCAGGCTCCCGCCAAACCCGGCCGAACGGCCGGGGGCGTGCCTGACCGGCTTACTTGCCCGGCTTGACTGCTGCGACTTCCTTGTCAGCCTGCGTGCGCGTTGCCTGGATCGCTTGCGGCATGTACTTCTGCATCAGGCCGTTGACCACATCGCGACCGACCTGATCCTGAACCTGGATGAACTTGCGGCCCGTCGGGCTCTTGTAGAACGTCGTCAGATCCTTGATCTCCGACGTGCTGTAGTACTTCGCGTAGGCGTCGTACTGAGCCGACATCGCGTCGTTCTGGAATTGCTGCGTGCCGAACACCTTGCCCGCGCCGTCGACCAGCTTCGGCACCGCGTTCTTCTGCAGCGTCGGAACGGCAGCTTGCTTCTGCTTGTCGTTCAGCGTCTTGTTTTCCGACAGCGCGTCCGACAGGATCGCCGGCACGAGTTGCTTGGCCTGCATTTCGGCGCTGTTGCCGATAGCCGACACGAGCTTCGGCGCGTCGATCGCGTCGAGCAGATCCTTGATCGCAGCCTTCTTGTCGGCGTCGATCGGCGCAGCTGCCGCGGCAGGCGCCGGTGCGGAATTCGACAGCGCTTGCGCCATCGCGAACGTCGGCACCAGTGCAGCCAGCAGGACCAGTTGCTTGAATTGCTTTTGCATCATCACTCCCTTTTGGAAATATGAATGGTTGCTCGCCGGCCGCGGCGCTTCGCGCCCGCGGCGGCTAGAGTCTCATCCGTTCTTCAGGCTTCGCCGTCCGACGCCTCGTCGGCCTCGCCTTCGCCCTCTTCGGCCTCCGCGACCTGCTGCAGACCGGAGAGCTTGGTACCCTCATCGAGACTGATGAGTGTAACACCTTGCGTGGCACGCCCCATCTCGCGAATCTCGGATACACGGGTGCGAATCAACACGCCGGCCGTCGTGATCAGCATGATCTGATCTTCGGCGTCGACGAGCGTTGCAGCCACGACCTTGCCGTTGCGCTCGGACGTCTGGATCGCGATCATACCCTTCGTGCCGCGGCCGTGACGCGTGTACTCGGTGATCGGCGTGCGCTTGCCGTAGCCGTTCTCGGTCGCGGTGAGCACCGTCTGCTCCTCGCTGCCGGCGACCAGCAGCGCGATGACCTGCTGCCCGTCCTCGAGCTGCATGCCGCGCACGCCTCGCGCCTCGCGCCCCATCGGACGCACGTCGTTCTCGTCGAACCGCACGGCCTTGCCGGAATCGGAGAACAGCATCACGTCGTGTGCGCCGTCGGTGATCGATGCGCCGATCAGGTAGTCGCCCTCATCAAGGCCGACCGCGATGATGCCCTTCTTCATCGGACGGCTGAATGCCTCGAGCGGGGTCTTCTTCACGGTGCCGAGCGACGTCGCCATGAAGACGAACTTGTCGGCCGAGAATTCCTTGACCGGCAGCACGACGTTGATCTTCTCGCCATCCTGCAGCGGGAACATATTGACGATCGGACGGCCGCGCGAGTTGCGCGAACCCTGCGGCACTTCATAGACCTTGACCCAGTACACGCGGCCGCGGTTCGAGAAGCACAGGATGTAATCGTGCGTGTTCGCGATGAACAGCGTCTCGATCCAGTCGTCTTCCTTCATCTGCGTCGCCTGCTTGCCGCGACCGCCGCGCTTCTGCGCACGGTACTCGGACAGCGGCTGCGACTTCACGTAGCCCGCATGCGACATCGTGACGACCATGTCCTGCGGCGTGATCAGATCTTCGGTGTTCAGCTCGGTCGCGTTCAGCTCGATCTTCGAGCGGCGCGCGTCGCCGAACTCGGCCTTCACCGAGGTCAGCTCCTCGCCGATCATCGTCGTGATCCGCTCGGGGCGTGCGAGGATGTCCAGCAAGTCGGCGATCTGAGCCATCACTTCGCGGTACTCGCCGATGATCTTGTCCTGCTCGAGGCCGGTCAGGCGCTGCAGACGCATCTGCAGGATTTCCTGGGCCTGCGTGTCGGACAGGCGGTACAGCCCGTCGACCTGCATGCCGAACGCCGGGTTCAGGCCTTCCGGGCGGTACGCGGAACGGCCGCCGGCCGCCGCGTTCTCGCTTTCGGCGCGCGTCAGCATCTCGCGCACGAGCGACGAATCCCACGGCTTCGCCATCAACTCCGCTTTCGCGATCGGCGGCGTCGGCGCTGCCTTGATGATCGCGATGAAATCGTCGATGTTGGCAAGCGCGACCGCGAGACCTTCGAGCACATGGCCGCGTTCGCGGGCCTTGCGCAGTTCGTAGATCGTGCGGCGCGTCAGCACTTCGCGTCGATGCGACAGGAAGCACTGCAGGATTTCCTTCAGGTTCAGCAGCTTCGGCTGGCCGTCGACGAGCGCGACCATGTTCATGCCGAACGTGTCTTGCAGCTGCGTGGCCTTGTACAGGTTGTTCAGCACCACTTCCGGCACTTCACCGCGCTTGAGTTCGATCACGACACGCATGCCGCTCTTGTCGGACTCATCGCGGATGTCGGAGATGCCTTCGAGCTTCTTTTCGTTGACGAGCTCGGCGATCCGCTCGAGCAGCGAGCGCTTGTTCACCTGGTACGGCAACTCGTCGACGATGATCGCCATCCGCTGGCCGCGATCGATCTCCTCGAAGTGCGTGGCCGCGCGCATCACGACGCGACCGCGCCCGGTGCGGTAGCCGTCGCGCACGCCGGCGACGCCGTAGATGATGCCGGCCGTCGGGAAATCCGGCGCCGGGATGATCTCGATCAGCTCGTCGATCGTCGCTTCCGGGTTACCCAGCAGGTGCTGGCACGCGTCGACGACTTCGTTCAGGTTGTGCGGCGGGATGTTGGTCGCCATGCCGACCGCAATGCCCGACGAGCCGTTGATCAGCAGGTTCGGGATGCGCGACGGCAGGACCGACGGCTGCGTTTCGTTACCGTCGTAGTTCGGCTCGAAATCGACCGTTTCCTTGTCGATGTCGGCGAGCAGCTCGTGACCGATCTTCGCCATGCGAATTTCGGTGTAACGCATCGCCGCGGCATTGTCGCCGTCGATCGAGCCGAAGTTGCCCTGTCCGTCGATCAGCATGTAGCGCAGCGAGAAGTCCTGCGCCATCCGCACGATCGTGTCGTAGACCGCAGTGTCGCCGTGAGGGTGGTACTTACCGATCACGTCACCGACGATACGCGCCGACTTCTTGTACGCGCGGTTCCAGTCGTTGTTCAGTTCGTGCATCGCGAACAACACGCGCCGGTGCACGGGCTTCAGGCCATCGCGGACATCCGGGAGGGCACGTCCGACGATCACGCTCATCGCGTAATCGAGATACGAACGGCGCATTTCCTCCTCTAGGGAGGTGGGCAGGGTCTCTTTGGCGAATTGATCCATGTATCCGTATCGTTTCGGAGCGAAGACGGCGAACGCCTTTCGCGTGGGCGCTGCATGCGCAACGCAACGCGAGATTCTAACATGCGGCCAACAGCCGCCAATTCGCCTCCCCCTCTATATATAAATAGCGAAAATCGCAGCGGCAGCGAACCGGCCGGAATTGCATGCCGCAATTGCACTTGACTCGGCACCGCAGGCGATTGCGTCGCACTTGTTTTCCGCGCACGAGTAAACAAATGCCTCCACCGGCGCAATTTCGCCGACACACTCTTGACAATCTCTGAAAGTTACGGCAGGTCGGTGTTGCGCATGCACCACAAACGTTGAGGCGATCTTAGGGTGGGGAGGATTTTTTTTCGTAGGAAGGGAACGATATGGCAAAATGCCAACGCACTGAAGGTTAGACGCTGCTCGAAGTCTAAAGTCTACACAGAGCGGTGCCGCGTTTTTTGTACCGCACCAATGTTATACTTCGAGCAATGTATGACTTGTCACCGTCAACAGGCTCGCAGTAAACCTGCGGTAATCTCAATTTCGAGAGGAGAAATATGAATAAACTTTCAAAGCTCGCGTTCATTGCAGCTACCGCAGTTATGGCTGCATCCGCTTCGGCACAGTCGGTGCCGGCGTCGCGTCAAGCCGTCAATGACAACTGGGTGAACGGCACGGGCGAATGGGTGTGGATGAACGGTACGAACGAGCTCTGCTGGCGCGATGCCTTCTGGACGCCGGCCACCGCCAACGCGAAGTGCGATGGCGCACTGGTCGCCCAGGCACCGCAGCCGCCGGTCGCTCCGGTCGCTCCGGCTATCTCGAGCCAGAAGATCACGTATCAAGCTGACGCACTGTTCGACTTCGACAAGGCAACGCTCAAGCCGCTGGGCAAGCAAAAGCTGGACGAACTGGCTTCGAAGATCGAAGGCATGAACACGGAAGTGGTCGTCGCAACGGGCTACACGGACCGCATCGGTTCGGACAAGTACAACGACCGTCTGTCGCTGCGCCGTGCGCAAGCAGTGAAGTCGTACCTGGTCAGCAAGGGTGTGCCGGCCAACAAGATCTACACGGAAGGCAAGGGCAAGCGCAACCCGGTTACGACTGGCTGCAACCAGAAGAACCGCAAGCAACTCATCGCCTGCCTCGCACCGGACCGCCGCGTGGAAGTCGAAGTGGTTGGTACGCAAGAAGTCCAGAAGACGACCGTTCCGGCAAACTAAGCCGCGGTTCTCGACTGCTTCAAAGCCCCGCTCCGGCGGGGCTTTTTCTTTGACGCCCGTCCAGGCGGCCGCCGCTTCGCCGCTCGTCCGCTTCTTATATACTCGGGGCTGACGAATCGCAGTACCGCCCTCCTCCCGTAGCCCGTTTGCCGACATGACCAACGCCGATCCGCACGAACTCCAGAAATTCAGCGACCTCGCCCATCGGTGGTGGGATCCGAATGCCGAATTCAAGCCGCTGCACGACCTGAACCCGGTCCGGCTCGGCTGGATCGATGCGCATGCGCACCTCGCCGGCAAGCGCGCACTCGACGTCGGCTGCGGCGGCGGCATCCTGTCCGAATCGATGGCCGGACTCGGCGCCCAGGTGAAGGGCATCGACCTGTCGACCGAGGCACTTGGCGTCGCCGACCTGCACAGCCTTGAAAGCGGCATCACGGTCGACTACGAGGCCATCGCCGCCGAAGCGATCGCCGCGCGCGAACCCGGCACCTACGACGTCGTCACGTGCATGGAGATGCTCGAGCACGTGCCATCGCCCGGCGATGTCGTCGCCGCATGCGCGACGCTCGTGAAACCAGGCGGCTGGGTGTTCTTCTCGACGCTGAATCGCAACCTGAAGTCCTACCTGTTCGCGGTGATCGGCGCGGAGTACATCGCGCAGATGCTGCCGAAGGGCACGCACGACTACGCGCGCTTCATCCGCCCGTCGGAACTGGCCGGCTTCGTGCGCGCGACGGATCTGCACATCGTTGAGATCAAGGGCATCACGTACCACCCGATCGGCAAGCGCTTCGCGCTGTCGAACGACACCGACATCAACTACCTCATCGCGTGCCGCCGCGCCGCGTGACCTTCCGACCGGCATGACGACTCCCCTTTCGACCGCGCGGGCTGCAGACGAACCGCGCCTGCTGCACTGCGATGCCGTGCTGTTCGATCTCGACGGCACGCTTGCCGATACGGCGCCCGATCTCGCGGCGGCCGTCAACAAGATGCAGCGCGAGCGTGGCCTGCCCGAAACGTCGCTCGACGTGTTGCGGCCGCTGGCCTCGGCCGGCGCGCGCGGCCTGCTCGGCGGCGCGTTCGGCATCGATCCGCACACGCCCGGCTACGAAGCGATGCGCGACGAGTTCCTGGCCAACTACGCAACGGATCTCTGCGTACATACGGCGCTGTTCCCCGGCATCGGCGATGTACTCGACGAACTCGATGCGCGCGGCGTGCGCTGGGGCATCGTCACGAACAAGGCGATGCGGCTCACGGCACCGCTCGTCGACCAGCTCGGTCTCGCACCGCGCGCCGCCTGCGTCGTCGGGGGCGACACCACGCCGCACCCGAAGCCGCACCCGGCCCCGCTGCTGCATGCGGCCGACCAGTTGACGCTCGCGCCCGCACGCATCGTCTACGTCGGCGACGACCTGCGCGACATTCAGGCCGGCAGCGCCGCCGGCATGGCGACGATCGCGGCCGCATACGGCTACTGCGGCGACGGCGCCGCGCCGGCCGACTGGCAAGCGCAGCATCTCGTCGACACGACGCAGCAACTGCGCGAACTGCTGCGCGATGTTGGGCTATAATGCTTGATCTTATCCGCGGGGGCGACCTGGTTTCGACAGGGGTTGTGAAGCGGCTAGGGCATGTCGAGGACCCGTCACCTCGTTAATCAATGGGAAAATCGTAACTGCAAACGACGATACGTTCGCACTGGCAGCCTAACGGCCGCCGTCCTCTGCCTAGTTCACTGACGGGCTAGTGTCGCAAGACCGGTAGCAATACCGCCAGAGGTCATTTACGTCAGTTAAGCCCTGTCGGCGTCGCGACGCCAGGGTCGAAAATCTAGCGAATCGCCGTAGTGCAGCGTGTTCGTCCGCGTCGCTGCGGTTAAATCAAATGACTGAACTAAACATGTAGAACTAGTCGTGGAGCGCTTCTGGACGCGGGTTCGATTCCCGCCGCCTCCACCAAATACCCGCCAAACGACTGCAACGTTTGACAACAAAACCCCCGCCGGGCTTGGCTCCGCGGGGGTTTTTGTTGCACACTACTGCACAGGAATTCTCACCACAACAACACCCCGATGGGGGTTCTTGCGGGGGTCTTTCGTCCGCACGCCAGCCCCGAAACCCCCAAAAAACCCCCGCGCGCCGGAGCACGCATGCCCCTGACCGACGTAGCGATCCGAAATGCCAAACCGTCCGACAAGCAGCAGAAGCTGTTCGACGGCGGCGGCCTGTTCCTGCTCATCAAGCCGGCCGGCGGCAAGCGATGGGTGCTCAAGTACCGATTCGGCGGAAAGGAAAAGAGCCTGGCGCTCGGCACCTACCCCGCCGTCCCGCTGGCCGAGGCGCGGAAACGCCGCGATGAGGCCCGCGACAAGCTGGCGGCCGGGATCGATCCGGGCGCGGCAAAGAAGGCCGAGAAGCGCACGCAGCGCCTCAGCGCCGAGAACTCTTTCGAGGCCGTCGCGCGGGAGTGGCACGCCAAATACGCGCCGACCTGGTCCGAAAGCCACGGGGCGCGGATCCTGCGCCGGCTGGAGGTGGACGCCTTCCCGTGGATCGGCGGCAACCCCATTGCTGATCTCGAGCCGCCCGACGTGCTGGACGCGCTGCGGCGAGTCGAGAAGCGCGGCGCGCTCGAGACTGCGCACCGGCTGCAGGCCAACATCAGCCAGGTGTGCCGCTACGCCGTGGCAACTGGCCGCGCGAAGCGGGACGTAACCGCCGACCTCCGCGGCGCCCTGCCGCCGGTACAAACCGAGCACATGGCAGCGATCACCGACCCGAAACAGGCCGCCGAGCTGCTGCGCGCGATCGACGGGTATCACGGCACCTTCCCCGTGCAGTGCGCCCTTCGTCTCGCGCCGCTGCTGTTCCAGCGTCCCGGCGAGCTGCGCGCAGCCGAATGGGCCGAATTCGACCTCGATAGCGCAACGTGGGAGATCCCGAGCGAACGGATGAAGCGCACGAAGCAAGGCAAGGCGTCCGGCGCCGCGCACATCGTTCCTTTGCCCGAACAGGCGATATTGATTCTGCGCGAGCTGCACGCGCTGACCGGCAACGGCCGATTCCTGTTTCCGAGCGTGCGCACGAAGGACCGGCCCATGTCCGACAACACGATCAATGGCGCGCTGCGCCGGCTCGGGTACGACGGCGATACGATGACCGGCCACGGCTTCCGCGCCATGGCCCGCACAATTCTCGATGAGGTGCTCGGCGTGGCACCCGCTGTCGTCGAAGCGCAGCTCGCGCACGCCGTGAAGGATCCGCTCGGGCGGGCGTATAACCGGACGGCTCACCTGCCGCAGCGGCGCGAAATGATGCAGCAGTGGGCGGACTACCTCGACCAGCTCAAAGCCGGCGCTGCGGTCGTTCCGCTCGCCACTGCGGCAGGTTGACGCACCGCGCACTACTTCACCGACTTATTGGTTACAAGCGCCTCGACACTCGCGGCGGTGATGCCGCTCGCGCGCCTGCCAATCTTGACGAGCGTGAGTCGGTTGTCGCGCACGAGATTGTAGACGGTCGCCCGGCAGACGCCGAGCATCTGTGCTACTTCCGCGATCCGATAGAGCTTCAAGGGCACCGGCTTGGCGGGCGGAGTTTGAACTGGTGTGTGCATGGTGAGCGCTCTTGATCAGCATTGCTGCAGGGGAGCTTGATTCCGCTCGATTAACGCAATGAGGCTTTTGCCTGTCACCCCACTGGACCGCGCGCCGACCTTCACGAGTTCGAGCGCGCCTGTATGCGCCAAGCGGTAGACAGTCGACCTCGACACACCGAGCCGCTGCATGACAACGGCCACACGATACAACGAGTCAGGCCGCAACGTAGGCGCTGACGGCACGCCAGTGATCGCCAATCCAGGCGGGCGTGCTGGAGCCCGCTCGCGCAGCTGCGCGGCAACGCGGCTCGCGATTAGATCCGCGAGCAGATCGAGCAGATCCTCGCTCAGCACTAGGTCGCGACCGGTCAGCGCGCCGACACCGGTCTTGGAAGTCTTCGATACGTAGGGCATGTCCCCTCCTTCGATGTCGATCGCCACAGACAGCGCCCCGCTTCGTTCGACGAGGCGCGCCGGTTTTCAGTCCAGGCCGATAGCCTTGGTTATCGCTGCGTCAAGCTCGCCGGTCGCTGCTTCGGCCCGCTGCCAAAACCATGAAGCGCTAGGTATCGTGTCGAGGTCGACGTGCTGAGCGAACGCGCCACGAAGCGCAAAGATGCATGTACGGAGTTCACCCTGCAGCGCGTAGATAGCCGCAATGTCATGCGACGACACCGTCACTTGATCAGGAATGCTACCGATAGGAAAAGCAAGAGATTGAACGTTGGTGTTCATGGTGGGCTCCGTATGCGATCGCACCGCCCCGCTGTCAAACGGGGTGGGCGGCAACGAGCGAAGTTGACAGACCGGGGCATACGGAACCCGGCAGGCCGAAGCCTCTCCACTCGCGCCACCCATAGAAGATGCGCGTTCTCAAACGAAGAAAAACCGCCAGCGCGGCGGTTGTCTGCCGCATGCATTCGGGCTGTCAAACCCGGTCAACGTTGTGTGCGTCGACGGGCTCAGTATAGGGCCGCCACGAAACAAAATGCAACAAATTAAACTTGTCAAGCAATACTGTGCGCCATGTACAGCAATTCTTGACATCAACTAGCCACCGATCGCTGCCGCAAGATTGGGCGCGCGTGAAGGCGTTGCGTCCGGCGGTGCCCAGTAGAACGACTGCCCCCACTCTTGCGCCGCCTTCTGCTGCTGGCGGCCGAGATAGCCCGGCGACAGATTCTCCTGCACGGCATTCATGAACCCGTGATCGATCGCCGCTTTCAGGTACCACAGGTTGACGAACGGTGTGTGTGAACGGGCGAGGTTCACGGCCTGCGCGCCGACGTCCGTCGGCTTCCCCTGCGCAGCCTTGTAGGTGCCGGCCACGCCCATGCCGATCACCAGGTCGAACATCGCACCGAGGCTCGGGCCCGCGAGACTCTTAAGTGCGTTCGCGCCCGGTGAGCCGAACTGACTGTTCGGATCCTGCAGCAGCATGTCGCCGATAAACGCGAGGCCGCCACCCTGCGTCGTCGCCTGCGACCAGAATTTTGGCCGCTCCATGTCAATCGGATCCTTTCCTTGCAACAGCTGCTTGACCTGCGTGATCACCGCGCCGAGCAGGACCGACGACAGAAGAAACGACGAGGCATACACGTATCGGTTCGCCATGAGCGGCTGGCCTTCCTCGAACCCGGTTGGCAGGCTCAGCATGCGGCGCCAATGCCGCGAGATCAGCCCAATCGGGAACGCCTTGAACTGCATCACCGCGCGCGCCAGCTCGCCGGGTACGGTTCCCGCCTTGATGCCCCACGTCGTAATTCCGCGCGTCGCGAGATCCGGATTCAGGACTGCCGTTTCGCTTTCGTTGTTGATGAACGACAGCACCTTTTGCACGACTTCCGCCGTGCGCGGCGCGCCGGTGTCGTGGATCGATTCAGGGGTAAGCAACTGGCGCCCGCGGTATTCCGTGAGCTGCGTACGGTTGATCACCCCCCAATCGTCGGCAGTAAATCCGGCGCGTTCCAGTCGGGTACGATCGTAGCTGTACAGCCTCTCCCACGGCGTCTGGCCCATCTTGCCGAGCGCCCCCATCATCGACAAGCTGAACCCGCGGCGAAGACCGTCCGTCCACGCCTGCAACAGCGAAACCTTCATCGTCGAATTCGCCAGCTTCCCGGCGAGCGATGGGCTCAACAGATCCCCGGAAATTCGGTTCAGCTCGCCTGCCAAGGATTCGGCGATGATGCCGTGCATCGTCAGGAAGTCTTTCGTTTCGCCGTGGAACGACGCCGCGTTGATGTCGCGCATCAACTGGAAATAGGGCAGTTTGTTGACGCCGGCCGTCACGGCGATCGTGTGCAGATCGGAAATCGAAGCGATCAGCGTTCCCTGCAGCTTGCCGAAAGTCTCGATTGCACGGATCGTCTGCGCGACTTCAGAAATGCGCGCGCTCGCCGGCGTCGACAGTTCGCCATTGACGAGGCCCCAATACGTCTGAGGGCGCACACCGAAACTTTTCGGCAGGTCCGACACCTGGCGGCCGTCTGCCTTCGCCGCGAGCTCGAACTGCAATCGCATCTGGCTGTTCGGGTTCGGTCCGTACGCCTCGACGAGCGCGATATCCTTCGATACGCGCCCGAGGTGCCCGAGCATCGACTGAAACGCCGAGCCTTTGCCGTACTCGTTCATGTAGTCGAGATACGCGTCGGCATCCTTGAAATGGATTTGTCGGGATTGACTGCCGCGGTTCGCGCGCGAGCCGGTGCCCGGCGTGCCGCCCTTGCCCGGCTCCAACTTATTCAGTCCGTCGGTACCGATCGTTTCCCACGCGGCGCGCAGCATGTCGGACACCTGATCGTCGGACATTAGCGTGCCGTCTTCGTTGACGTACCGATCACGCGCGAGTTTCGGCAGCAGCTTATTCACCCAAATGTCGCGCGCTGCGGCGTCGCCCTTCCCCAATACTTTCACCGAGTCGTGCGGCTGAGGCACGTACCCGTAATCGAGGCGGCCGACATCTCCACCGCTGCGGTTGAATCGCTCGCGCAACGCGCCGATCACGTCGAGCCATGCGCGCGCGCCTTTTTGCGCGATCCCGTTACCGGTGCTGCCATCCGCATCCGCGAAGATTTCACGAAAGAGATCACGCGTCATCGACGGATTGTCGGCGTCGAACAGGTACATCGCAATACGCCGCCCGAATCCGGTCCCCTCCTTCGACTTTACCGCCGTGATGTAGTCCATCAACTGCCCGACGGACTCGTTCTTGATCGCGGTCGCGTTCTCCTGCACGTGCGTGATGTCTTCGACCAGCGCGTGAGCGCGCTTGCCGCCGTGCCCAAGTGCAGCCTCAAGCCGGCTGTCGGTCTGCGCAGTCTTCAAGGCGGCCAGTTGCGCATTTCGATACGCGCGCTCCGCTTCCGCCTTCAGGTCGGCCGCGGCTTGTTCTGCGGCCGCCATTGTGCGGTCATCCGCAGACATCGCGAGCCACTTTGCACGGTCCTGGCGCGCAAGCCGCCGCGCGGTATCGCGTAGACGCCCGTCGATTTCATCGATTTCGCTCTGCTTCAGCGCTCGGCCTGCGGCGCGCGCCACGGCCGCAATACATGTGGGATTCACGATTTATTCTCCGTTTGCAAGGAAGCACTGCGCCGCAACGCGGAACAGCGGAACGATCTCGTTCTGGCGAGCCAGCTCGGCGTCAACGAGTGCCATCTGCTCACTCAGCGTCGACAGACGTGTTTCTCCGGTTTCGGGATTCGTTTCCACCCACACCGGCCGATCCGCGTTCGCCGCATGAAACTCCGGCGTGTAGTCCGTGAGCTGCGCCGGCGCGGCCGGGCCCGGGGCCGCTGTCGGCGCTACAGCTGGCGATTCGGCGGGTGCGCTTGGCGAGCGTACGGGTTCCGCCGCAACATCGCGTGTAGCGGAAGCGATCGCGCTCTGGCGGCTCGGAGGTGCGCCGATCGCATCGCGTTGCCCCTGCAGGGTGGTGAGTTGCCGCTCGACCTGCGGCAGCGCCGCGCGAGCGAGTTCCGCGTTCCGGTTTGTCTCGATCGAGGCGCGTAGCCGCGCGATTTGTGCATCCTGCGCGTCGATGCGCGACTGCAGCTCGACAGGTGCGTCGCGGGCAATTTGGGCCTGTTCCCTCGCCGCGCGCGTCCTCGTCACCTCATACGTACGTCGCGGCTGCATCGACTCGATCACCTCGTCGAGCGACGGACGCGGCGCTGCTTCAAGGTCAGCGAGTTGCGCACGCAGTTGGGATACCTGACCGGGTTCCGCCATGTTGCCGATATCACCGAGCAGGTCGGTGCGCGCATCTTCCAACCGGCTGATCATGCTGGTCAATGCGTCGGCGTGCCGAATGTCGTCGGGCCGGATCATGTCGCCGACATCCACGCGACCGCCGACGGACATCTGGTCGACTGTTCGCTGGAACGCGGTCAAGTGCGTCGCGAGCGCGTCGAGGTCATCGGCACGTCCCAAGCTGGCCTGTTCGAGCAGTTGCCGGTTGTAGACGACCCGGGCAGCATCGACCTGATCAGGCGTCGGGCGAGCGCCGCGCAGCGCCTCATTTGCCCCACGATCCGCGAGATAGCTTTGAACACGCTGCAGATACGCGCGCGTCTCCGCGGCGGGCGGCTGGCGGCCCTGCAACACCGCGTTGGCCTGCGTTGGCCCGCCGTTGTAATCGGCGATGATCGCGGCGAGGTTGTCCCCGTATTGCTGACGGGTGTCGGCCAGATACTTCGCCATGCCCTCGAGCGCCTGCGCGGGGTCCGTCGGATCCGTTACACCGTACTTGCGCAAGTTCTCGGGCATCATCTGCGACACGCCGGCTGCCCCCTTCGGCGATACCTGTCCTGAATTCGACTTCTCGCCCGCGTTCTTCAGCGCGACCATCAGATCGGCGAATTGCGAGGGCAGCCCGACGCGCTGCGCCGCCTGCGCGGCATAGTCGTCGAGGCGGGGATCGTTATACGGGAGTGCCGTACGCTCGCGCGCGGACATGGCTGACAGCGGGCGCGCGAGCGCAGGATCGATTTGTGGCGCGGCCGCTCGCGCTTGGGCCTCAGCGCGTACACCGCGATAGCCTAGCGCGCCAAAGATACCAGCTGTCGCCGCGGATACAGCCAGCGCCACCGGGTCAAACGGATCGTACTGATCCGACAACTGCTGGTAGTTGGCCGACTGCAGCACGGCCTTCGTCACCGCTGTTTGAGCGACCTGCAATCCCGGCCCGGCGGCAAGTCCGATGGCAATCGTGCGGCCCAATGTGCTACCCGCGACGGGCACGACGCCGGCCAACGCGGCGCCAGTACCAGCCACAGCTCCGACCGCCGAACGCGTATTGATGTCGACCCCGCGTTCGCGCAGACTCTGCGACGCCGATTCGCCCTCGCTCGCGCCGGTCAGCGCCGCGCCGATGAACGGGTTGCCGCTGGCGATCGACATACCGAAATACTTCGTCAGCCCGCGCGAAAGCCCGAACATCACCTGCTCGGCAACGTTCGACGTGGCCGGATCCGGTGCCAGGCCCGACGAGAACCCGTACAAGTTGTCACCGATCGTCGATGAAAACGACGCGCCGCTGGTAAGGTTCGCGCGCGCTTGTTCGCCTTCTTGCCAACGTTTTGCCTGTGCCTGCGGATCGGTCAACAACGACGGATCCGTATTCGCCGTGTACCCGGCGACGACATCGCCGAATGCCTTGATCGAATCGAACCCGAACGCCCCGACTTCCAGCGCCGCCGCACCCACACCACGCAGAGGGGCGCTGACGGTGCTCAGGAACTGATTGGGTTGCGGTGCGGGCGGCGACGGCAGTGGATTCGCATTCGCGGCCTCGATCGCGCGGAGCGTGTCCTGCGCGTACGGATCGGTGAACAAAGATTGCGCCATTATTTGAGCCGAATCAGGATGGGTTGTTTCTGCGCGTTCGTCGCGTAGCCCGTGCCCGCCGTTACGGCGTACACGCCCTGCGGTGAAACGCGCACGAGGCGTGCCGACGGCAATTTCGCGGCGAAGTCTGCCGCCGGAACCTCGGTTTGCCCGATGTACACGTTGCCGTCGCCGAGCGGCGTCACGATGTTGGTCGCGCCCGCCGCTTTCACCGCAGCGTTGAAGCGGTCATCGGCCCATCCATACGGCTTCAGCGTCTTTCGCCCGTTCAGATCGACAACACCGCCAGTCGCGCCGCTGATGGACGCATTCAACTGCGTCGTATCGACCGCAGCGTTCGAAACGTTATTCTTCGCTGCTCCGTACGCGTACAGGTACTTCGTCGTGTCAATCGCATCCTGCGCGGCCGTGGCGCTCGGAAACGCTTCGCGCAGCTGCGCCGATGCGAGCGCCGTCACGCCCTGCAGCAGCTTGTCGTCGATGCCGGCGCGCTTGTCGCGAATCGCTTCTGCGCCCTGGTAAATCAGCGACGAGATACGCTGCCCGTTTTGGGCCGTGAGCTGACTCGCGCCGGCGAGCAACGCCAGTCGGTCAATCCGATGCTCCGGATCCATCTGGTTCGCGAGCGCGCCGATTCGATCGGCGTTGCCGACCGAGAACCCGATGTCGTTGATCGCCTGCCCCCGCTGCGCGGCGGGCAACCGTTCGAGGTAGTCGCCGAGCTGCTTCGCCTCGATCGGCTGCAGCGGCGATACGGCGCTACCTCCCGGGCCGTATGCCTCGACACTACCGATAATGCCGGCGCGTGACTTGATCAGCTGTATCGCATCCTGTTCGTTTGTGATCGGCGCAGTCTGCAACGCCGGAATCGCGCCACGCGACGCTGCTGCTTCCCATGGATTTGCCTTGTAGTCGGTGACCGCCTGCGAGTGCATCGTCTGAATCTGGTCGATGTACTTCGATTCGATCGTGTCCACCCCCTGCCCCGCCGTCGATGCTTTCGTGTGCATACGGTCGATTTCGGCCTGCTGCTGCGGAAGCGACATGCTGGCAAAGCCAGCCGAACGGCCTGCAAGGGCGATAAGCTCGTGCATGCTCTGCTCTTCACTCGTGCCCTTCGCGATGGTCGTGAGCTGCTGCACGTAATCCGGTGAGAACTGCTGGCCCTTCATCCAGATGTCGATCGCCTTGTTCCGCGCATCGACCGCTGCATTGTCGGCTGCGAGCTGCGCACGATCAGCCGCGTTCTGCTGCTGCGCAACGAGCGCGCGGGCATGGTTCTGGAAAGCGCTGAGCTTCTGCGGCGGTAGATCGTTGACCCACTCGAAACCGGCCGGGGCCGGCTGATCAGGCTTCTGCGTCAGCACGGAATACGCCAGCGCCGGGTTATCCGACACCATGCGCATACCGACCACCGACGACATCGTGTCCTTGGCCGACTGCCGGAGAGTAGCCTTCACGTCCGGCGGCAGAATCGAGTTGTCGATCGACACGTTCAAACCCGCCAGCATCGGCACGTACTGGCTCGGATCGCGCGCCGACGCGGATGCGCTCGCGTTGATCGCGTCCGACGTGTTGCTCACGGCAAACTTGCGCTGCTGCTCCGCTTCGAAGCCAAGCGCCGTCGAAAACGCCTTCTGACGATACTCGGTGTACTGCTTGTCCATGAAGGTGCGCACGCGCGGATTCTGGATGCTCGACAGCGCACCCTGCACGCTTTCGTCGTACGCAGACATCGCGTCCCGGGTGAATTCCGGCGCGCCTGGTGCCGCGCGGCCCTGCATGTCGACGAGCCCTTGCTGATACCCGGCGACGGTGTCCGCATACGTTTTCTGCGCGGCGAGCAGATCCTGCGAATCCTGCAGCTTTTGCTGCGCCTCGGCTACCTGGCCGACGGCCACGCCGGCCTGCTGCAGCGCCGCACCCGTACTGTCGTCGACAACGGTCAGCGGCGTGCGCGCGCCGGAAGTTTGCAACGCAGGTGTGACCTGCGACTGGTACACCGGGATCTTAATTGCCATTGCTTTCTCCAATGCCGGCGGCATCGTCGAACGCCGCGCGAGTGGCACGCGCAACCAGCTCGCGCATACCGAGCCATGCCAACCGCGCGGCCGTATCCGCAACGAGCCACGCGGCGAAACGCGGCTCGCCCGGATCGTAGACGGGGAACTCGCGCCTCAATTCGGCTTGGGTGTATTTCATTTCAGCTTCCCGGCGACACGCTGCCGGAGCGCTTCCTGCGCGAACCGGATGACCGTCTTCCGATCGGCGCCGAGGCCCGTCTCGACGAGCACCTTCGCAACGCGCGGATCGCGCTTTGCGAGCGCATTCGCCGCATCCCACGCCTGTTCCCACCCGTCGCCGAACGTCTCTTTCATGCCCTGCACCGCGTCCGCAAGGTGGGCCTGCTTGTCGGCCTCGGACAGCGCCGGCCAGCCCTGCGCAAACAGCCGGGCGTCGGCAATGAACTCGCGCACATCGATCTGGTTGCCGCCGTGGTCAGCGACGATCGCCGCGAATTCCTTGCGATCGATCGTGCCGCCCAGGCCGTCGTCGATTGACGCGACGACTTCCTGCCCCCACTGTCCGGAGCCGGTCAACTCGTCGTACAGCGGCCCGTGCGCGCCCTCGTCGCCGTAGAACTTGCGTGCTCGATCGTTGCGAACGAGCGCCAGCGCATCCTGCTCGACAGCCTGCGGCGCGCTTTGCCCGTCGCCGACGCGAAGGTTCTCGGCGGCGTTCCATGCCTTCGGCTGCTCGACCGGCGTGCGCGGCGGCTCGGCCGCGCCGGGCTGCTTCGTGTTCGAGTAGAACGCCGCGGCGCGTTCCTCGATCGTCTTCTCGACGGGTGTGGATTGCTGTTCAGCGTCCATCACGCCTCCTCGCCGGCTTCGGTCACCGAGCGCAGTGCGGACTCGCTGTCGATGATGTGCGGCGGTTGATGGGTCGGCTTCCGGTAGTCGGCGGCCAATTCGAGGCGGACGATGGTCTGCTGCATGTGCTTCGCGGCGACGACGCCAATGCTGTTGGGCCGGTGCTCTTCGTCGAACATCGACCTGACGTACGTCCGCACGGCCTGGTCGGAAATCCACGCGCGGGTGCCATCGATACGCAAGCCAGACGCATGCGGTTCGGGCAGCTCGGGGTTCATGCAGACAGCGCGGATCGCCGCGTGCAACTCAGCGTCGACCTGCAGGAACTCGCTACGCGCGATGGCGGTCGCTTCGAGCGCGGCTTCCAGCGCCTTCGCCGCGTTGACGTAGCGACGTTCCAGAGCGCGAGCCGCGCGCACGCCGTTCCGCGATTCCTGGTGCCGCGCTTCGAGTGCGGCGGTGGTATTGGCCCGCTGCGCGGCTTCGTGTACACGGACGAGCGACGCTTCGCGCGACCGGTGCAGATCCGCGACGGCACGCAGCGACGCCGTTTCCTTGTCCTCGGCGCCGTTGTTCTCGAGCAGTCGATCCTCCAGCTGCTGCTGCGCCGTGGCGGTCTGTTGGCGGGCTTCGGCGAGCTGCGCTTCGATCTTTCGGATGTCGGCCATCGATCAGTCCTCCACCAGTTCGACATCCCAATCCATCACGCGAGCTGCTTCTGCCTGCTCGGCCGTCGCGCGGCCCCACGCGTGATCCGCGTTCGGCCGGATCCGCCATTCGCCGCCCTTCAGCAGCCCGTGGCGCTCGATGAATTCGGCCAGCGCATCGGCGACGACGCGGGCCATCGACGCGCCGCGCAGCAGCGCGCAGGTCTGCAACGCCATCCGCGTGCGCGGGGTCATGGAAATGTTGGTTACGGCCATGCTCGGCTCCTCAGTGACAGTTCAATCAGCATCGCATCGGTGGAACGGGGAATCCCCC
This sequence comes from Burkholderia sp. D-99, assembly GCF_011605345.1. Lineage (GTDB taxonomy): Bacteria > Pseudomonadota > Gammaproteobacteria > Burkholderiales > Burkholderiaceae > Burkholderia. Next base: position 438,530 of record NZ_JAAOXM010000003.1, on the reverse strand, counting down.
GTCTTTGCACAAGCAGTTTGCGCAAGTCGCTATGCAGGATCGTGCGTCGTTCGGGATAGGGAATCCCCACTCTTTCGGCCGCTGGTGGGGTGCATGTGGGTAGCTGAACGGGTAGCTACGCGACGTTTTCACGTGTCGAGCGTTACGCAACTCCCGCCAAATAAGACGCTACGCCCTAAGTTGAAATCGCCAATGGGGATTTCAACCGCCCTTCACGCGTGGCTTGCGGCCCGTCTGGTCGACCACGCGCACGCGCGGCTTCGAGATCTCGAGCTTGTCGTTCAGCATACCCAGGTGGCGCATCGCCAGCGTGAGCGCCGCCGTCTTGTCGAACACCTTCGCTTTCTTCGTGAGCGTCGGCGTGGGCATCAGCTCGCCGTCACCGTCCGCGCTGTACGTCATCTGCTCGACCACGTCGACGCCGGCGAGAACCGCGGCGGCCTCGTCGTCGAGCTGGTCTGGTCGTTTCAGCGTGCCGTCGGCGTTGTACAGGCGCCGAATGTCGAAGAACGCGATGCGTGCGAGCTCACGCAGCACACGATCCTGCGTGATGTGCGTGCGCTCGCTGCGCGCTTTCATCGCAGCGGCGATGGCTGTTTGCACCTGAGCATTTCTTAGCAGACGTGCGGCATTCACTTCCGCCGCATTGCCTTGCGCAGCGTAGCCGGCGCGCTTGTACGCAGCGGTCGCATTCAGATCTCGCAGATACTCGTCGACGAATCGCTGCTGTTTCGCGGTCAGTTTCTTCATTGCTTTTCCTTCTTAAAATTCGCACTGCGAACTTGTAATTTCCTGCATCTTTCGGCCTTGTCGGGGCGTAACCACCTGTAACCACCGTAACCCACGTTTCCTATAAACCCCTGTATCCCCCTTATTTATCGCGCACACGTATATATATAGAAAGGTGGTTACGGTGGTTACGGTGGTTACGAGCCTTGCTGCGTAAGGCTCTGCGCGTAACCACCGGCGCGCATCACGTGGTTACGGTGGTTACGTCCGATCGCATCCAGACCTTGGTCGGGTGCCCCCCGACCCGCTTCAACCGCTTGGAGTACCCCATTTCTCGCAAAATTTTCCCGATTCGCATTTCGTCGCTGCGTGTCAGGCGACCGTGGGCCATTCCAAGGGCGCCGGTTGCGATCTCATGAACCTGTAAAAATCCGCGCTCACGCGGCGGAAGACCAAGTTCGCATTCACCATCGCTATCAAGCCATTCGTGAATAATCGGTGCCCACGGGTCGGACAGCTTGTGCTGCGCGTGCACTTCGCGCGCCAGCGTCTCGGCCTCCCGCCAATCGACATTCCCGGCGCGCTCGTATGCCGCGCGGGCCTCGGCCCACAACTGCAGGCAGTCGGCCGCGATTCGGTCGACGTCGCACCGACCGACGCGCACCGGCAGCCATCGGCGCTCCCCCGTCTCATCGGCGAGAAACTCGTCCTGGTTGGTCGTGCCGACGAACAGGAACCGGCGCGCGAACGTCACGCTGTACTCCTTGTATTTCGGCACGAAACTCTCGTGTGTCCGGCTGATGAATGCCTTGATCGATTCCGCTTCGCGCGTATGCAGTCCGCGCAGTTCGCCCAGCTCGATCACCAGACGCCCCCGCATGAGCCGCGAAGCGTCCTGCTCACGGTCGGCAAGGTTGAGCTCGCAATAGAATTCAGCTGCCGGCGCCAAGGCTTTCACGGCCCGTGTCTTGCCCGCGCCCTGCTCGCCGATCAGCACCGGCACCATCGGCGCCTCGCACCCGGGCGACAGCACGCGACCGGCGAGCGCCGTCCAGAGATACCGCGACACCGCACGCGTGTACGACGTGTCCTCGACGGCCATGTAATCGCGCAGGAACGTCTCGATGCGCGGCACGCCGTCATGCCGTAGTCCAGTCAGCCATGTGATCGCCGTATCGAAACGGTTGTCATCCGATACCAGCGTCACGGCCTCCCGCATCGACGCCGTGCTGACCTTGGGAAAATGCTTCCGCTCGAGCTCGATTTGCAGGCGCGTATAGTCCGCATCCGTGAACGCACGCCATCCATGAGGATCCTCGTGGCGAGCGAGCACAACTTCGGCGCGGAAGTCGTCCCACCGGATATGCCATCCGCACTCGTGCGGCACGCTGACCCCGACCACAACGTTCTCGGTGGTCATCAGGATTTCGCCCTTCCCATTGCGGCGATAGTTCGGACGCGGCGGGGGCAGCTTGGCCGCCTCGTCCTGCGACAGTGCTTCGAAGTCGTCCTCGCTCGGCTGGCGCGCTGGATCCTGCCAACCGTGGGCCGCGGCCATCGCCTTGATCGTGCCAATCGTGATCGGCGTGCCCTGGTTCTTGCCGGCATAGCCCCAATCGCGATCGGTCTTCGCCGGGTCGTACTTGCTCGATCGCGCTGAGAACTCGTGCACGAGCGCCAAGCCGTCATCCGAGCCTTGCGACGCGTGATGAACGCCGAACAGCACGTTGCGCCAGCTGTCGTAGTCCAGCTCGTCGTCGCCCGTGTTCGGGATCGCATCGAGGGCGGACTTCAGGATGCCGAGCTCGGCAGGCGCGGCGGCCGGCGGCGGCACGACAATCTCTCGCTCGGCGCGCGGCACCGGCGCGCTCGTCGGCCAGTCCATTTCGGTGATGTACGACTTCGGCATGTCGTCCAGCTCGAATGAGTCGAGCGGCACCGACTTGCCGGCCAGCGGCAGGACGAACATGTTCCCGTACCCATCGTGCGGAACGCTGCTCTGCTTGGGGAAGGATTCCACCTGCCCGGCTGCCACACCCTTCGTCCCGTCCTGCAGGCCGCACGCACCAAGCACGCGCCGCAGCGCCTGGCGCACGCTGTACGCATCCTGCGGTTCATCCCACAGGAAGTAGATGTGGATCCCGGCGCCCCCCGACGAGCGAAACGGGATGCCGTGCAGCCCGACCGCTGACGCGGCGATGACGATGCGCACGGCGGTGTCCTGCATTTCGTGCCACGGCGTCTCGCCCTTGTGCGAGTCGAGATCGAGCAGCCCCACCAGCGTCACGTCGCTGCCCGGCTGCATTGGGAACACGCCGTAGGCCGGCCCGCCATTCACGTGATGCGCGAGTCGATCGGCAGTCAGCGGTTGGCCGATGTGTTGCGGCGGTTTTCCCGGGCGCCTGACGCAACAGGTCGACGTGCGCACGCGCGAAACGATCGGCGCGAGCGCCGCGACGAGATCCGAATGTGTACAGCTAGGCTTGACAGTATTTTCTGTAGGTGTACTATTCATCGTGTTTACCGAGCTTTGAAATTTTTGGGCCCGCATTTACTGCGGGCTTTTTCTTTTCACGAACTGCATGTCGGCGAGCCGCGGCGCTACGTTCTTCAGCATCCGCCGCCCTTCGGCCGGCGTCAGTCGCTTCGATCGTCGAAAGTGCGCGCGCAGGAGTTCGAACGTCGCGGCATTGGCCTGGATCTCCGTCATCGCGAGAGCGAGCGCACGTGCGAAATGGCTGCTCGGCGCGTCGTCTGTGAAGGCATCGAGAGCAGCACACGCGGTCGCTGCGTTCTTGATCTCGAAATGGCTTGACGCCGGGTGGCACAGGCCGGCGACTTGCTCCCCTGCGACGCCGGCCAGATCCATCACGGCTTCAGCAAAGAAAATGTCGGCCGCTTCGTCGAGGGTGTACGGACGCCCGGTCATCCGGTGCTCGTAGTGCGTGGATCCTGTCCAGGCTCCGTCCTTCGAACGAACGTGAGCGCCGAGGAAGCGCCAGCCGAACGCCATTGCGATGATCGTGTGCCCGGCCTCGTGCGCGGCGGTCTGCTCGCGCGAACACGGGTCGTCGCCGTGGAGTGCGCGGATCCTGAGCAGATGCTCGGTGGCGGTCTGCTTCGCGGCGGGGCTGAGATAGCGTGCGTTGTCGATGGAATTCACGCGGCCTCCATCACTTTCGCTTGATAACCGACCGGATCGGCCATCCAGCGATGGAGTTCACGATTCGGCCAAGCAACGGTGCGCGACGAGCCGAGTTTCACGCGTTTTGGGAAGCGGCCCGCACCTTCTCGCCGTCGAATCGTTTCGAGGCTAAAAGGGACAAAACGCTTGAGCTCGGCCCATCGGGTGAAGCCGTCAAGCGGCAAAGTTTGCGGGGAGTTGCCGACGCCGGGCTGCGGCGTGTTGTGGACGGTTGCGTTCATGTGCGGTCGTGTGCAGTAGAGTGGACACGGCTGCATTTCACTTTGAACCCTGCGCACGATTGTGCGCGAATCAATCTCTTTCGACCGCCTTGCGATCGAAAATCGGGGGTTCTTTTGGGGGTTCTTTGATCGTATTTTTCTGGCGAATCCTTACTGGAAAAGGCGATAGTGGATCAATTACATTGACGCCGCCCCACCAAATTCCGCGCTCGTCGCACGAACCCCGCATGACGCAAGTCTGCGGGGTTTTTTGTTGCCGACGAAACGCATGCCCCGCTCCTCTCCCGAAAAAGCGCCCAGCCACGGGTGGGCCGGGCGAAATGCCACCGGTATTCCGGCGGCAGGAGGTGACGGATGTCCTGCCGCGCCCGCACGATCATCGATCGCGCCAGGCAGCGGCCGGCCCGGGTGCCACGGTGCGGGGCGCGACGCGTCGTCGCACCCCGCGCACACCGGGCAATGCGCGGCTTAGCTGCCGCGATACAGCGACTTCATTTCTTCCGCGGAGGCCGGACGCACGCCCATTGCACGCGAACCCGATGCCGACGCACCCTGCGCCTGTGCGCCGTAACCGCTGGCGTCGGCGCCTTGCGCTTGCGCCAGCGCGCTGCGCTGCTGCTCTGCAACACGCGCCGTTGCAGCCTGGATCGCTTCCGGATAATGCGGATCTTCGCCGCGAGCGGAGTTGTAACCTGCCTGCTGCAACTGGACCAGTTCGGCGCGAACCTGCGCGCGGGTGATCGTCGAACCCGACTGGGCAAACGACACGACCGGGGCGACGAGAGCGGCAGCAACGACAACAGCTTGAACGAGCGACTTCATGATGACCTACCTCCAGATTTGTCTGTGTTCGCGGTGAACACCTTGTTCATCGCTGACAACCCGAAGTTTATGTAGGCGGATGCTTAAGAATAAGGCAGGTTTCTGGAAGTCATCCTTCCTGATTTGCGGGTTAACCCTAAATCACAGCCCAGGCCGGCGATGCGCACACGCGGGCATCGCCCGGCATCGAGTCGCGTGAAGATTCGCCAGAAAGCAAAAGCCCCGCGAAGCGGCAACGCTTCGCGGGGCTCGGACCGAATCGGAATCGCACGGGACTCCGGCAGTTGCCGGTCAGCCGGTCAGCCGGTCAGCCGGCTAGGCCGGTGCACAGACGCAACGCGCGCCAAACAACCGGCGCCGCATGACCTCGTGCGGACGCACCCGTCCACCCGGTTACTGGCTATCCTGCGGACACTTCAGGTTGCAGCCGTTCGGATCGCCCATGTCGCCCTTGCGACGCAAGGCCGACTTCTTGCCGCTCTGGTATTTCTGCGACGGCGTCGACGCTGCGAACGGCATCTGCGGATGCTCGTTCAGGCGAAACTGTTCGCTCAGGATACCGCCGGGCACACCCGGGGAATTCTGCGCGAGCGCAAACGGCGAAACAGCGGCCAGCAGCCCCGCGGTCAACGCTGCCGCGGCGAGGGGAACGGAAAATTTCATGGCGGGATGACGCTTGAACGGCGTGCTTGTTGGAACGTTGGTCAAGCGGCAAGCGTAGCGCAAATCCCCCGCTGCTGCAGCGCGGTGCGATCGCGCCCGCGTTACCGGGAATTGCCGTCCGGCACGCTCGCGCCGTCGCCGCCGGCCAGCCCCGTCGCGATGCTCGTCAGCGTTCCGCACGCGGCCGGATCGTAGCCGTCGAGATGCGCGACACGCTCGACGAAGCGCGCGTCGCGCAGCAGCGCCAGTACGCCGGCTAGTGGCCGTGCGTCGAGCCGCGCACGTTCGCACGCGAAGTAATAGTCTTCGTCGACGACCGGGATGAAATCGAGCCCGAAATGATGGGCGGCAGGCTCGACGCCGAAGCCGAGATCGGCCATCCCGCTCGCGACGAACGCTGCGATCGCCGAATGCGTGAGTTCCGCCGACGCGTAGCCGTCGATGCGCTCGGGATCGATGCCGATCGCGCGCAGCGCAAGATCCAGCAGCATGCGCGTGCCCGACCCCGGCTGGCGGTTGACGAAGCGGATGTCATTGCGTGCGAGATCCGCGAGCCCACGAACCTGCTTCGGGTTGCCGCGCGGTACGAACAGCCCCTGCTGGCGCCGTGTCAGGTGAATCAGCACATGGCGCGTATCGTCGAGCCACGGCCGGTAAATCTGTGCGCACTGCGCGCGAAACGCACCGCGCGGCAGATGGAAGCCGGCCAGGTCGCACTCGCCGCGGGCAAGCGCCTGCACGGCCTCGACGCTCTCGCGATACTTGATGTCGACAGCCGCCTGCGCATCGACGAGCGCCGATACGAGCGTCGCGACCGCGTAGCCGTGCGACGCGTGGATGCGCACGGCGCCGTCGCGCTGCGCGAGCCGCCGGTTCAGGTCGCTCGCCACTTCAGCCGCCAGCGTTCGCAAGTTCCCGTCGAGCCGGCTGCGCGCGAGGCGCTGCGCGTCGACGACCGCCTGCCCAAGTGCGGACAGCGTCGAGCCCTTGCCTCGCGCCGTTTCGATCAGTTCCCCGCCGATGCACGCCTCCAGCGCGCGCAGCATGCCCCACGCGTGCCGGTAGGACAGCCCTTTCGCTTGGGCAGCCTGCGCAATGCTGCCCGTGTCGGCCACGAGTTCCAGCAAGGGCGCGACATCCGACAGGCTGGCCGCACGGCCTTCCGTGTCGCGTACGGTCAGATACGCGTCGCATTCGATTCGAATCAATTATGCACTCCGATTTCCTATTGCGACCGCCAGATCTTCCGCTTATCGTTGGTCGAAATCAATCAGAACGAAGTCGCGATGCGCACTATATGAATTGCGAGCGCATATGAGACTTTGGAGGAGCACAAGCGATGTCCCCGAATTCCCAAGCGCCCGACGCGCTCGTCGAGCGCCATGCACGCGCCGGCCAGTCGCTCGTGGCGATCCTGCACGCGATCCAGGACGACGCGGGTTACGTACCGCCGGGCTGCGTCGCGCCGCTCGCCAAGGCGCTCAACCTGTCGCGCGCGGAAGTGCACGGCGTACTGACTTACTACCACCACTTCCGCACCGCGCCGCCCGCGCGCGTGACGATCCAGATGTGCCGTGCCGAAGCGTGCCGCAGCATGGGCTGCGAAGCGCTGGCCGCGCATGCGGAAGCCCGCACGGGTTGCCGGCTCGACGCGGCACACGGCGATGTCGCGAATGCGCATGCGCCCGGTGACGTCGCGCTCGAATCGGTCTACTGCCTCGGACTGTGTGCGCAGTCGCCGTCGCTGACAGTCAACGGCGTGCTGCACGCCAGGGTCACGCCGGAGAAATTCGACGCGCTGCTCGCCGAGGCGGTCGCTCATACCCCGGAGGCCGCATGACGACCCGCATCTACGTTCCGCGCGATTCGTCCGCGCTCGCACTCGGCGCCGACGCGCTCGCCGCCGCGATCGCGGCGGAAGCCCAACGGCGCGGCGTCGCCGTCGAACTGGTCCGCAACGGTTCGCGCGGGCTGCTGTGGCTCGAGCCGCTCGTCGAGGTCGGCACGGCCGCCGGCCGCGTCGGCTATGCGAACCTGTCGGCCGCCGACGTGCCGGCCCTGTTCGACGCAAACTGGCTAGAAGGCGGCACGCATCCGAGCGGTGTCGGCCTCGTCGACGCATTGCCCTATCTCGCGCGCCAGCAGCGCCTCACCTTCGCGCGCATCGGCCTGACCGATCCGCTGTCGATCGACGACTACCTGCAATACGAAGGCCTCGCCGGCCTGAAGAACGCACTGGCGCTCGACGGCAATGCCGCGTGCGAGACGCTGCTCGAATCGGGGTTGCGCGGCCGCGGTGGTGCTGCGTTCCCGGCAGGCATCAAGTGGCGTACGGTCCGGCATGCAAGCGCCACGCAGAAATACATCGTCTGCAATGCAGACGAAGGTGATTCGGGCACCTTCTCCGACCGCCTGATCATGGAGTGCGATCCGTACTGCCTGATCGAAGGGATGATCATCGCGGGCGTCGCGACCGGCGCGACGGTCGGCTACATCTACGTGCGCAGCGAATACCCGCACGCGATCGCCACGCTCGAAGCCGCGATCGTCCGCGCACGTGAAGCCGGCTGGCTCGGCGAGCACGTGCTCGGTTCCGCGCATGCATTCGAGCTGCACGTCGCGAAAGGCGCGGGCTCGTACGTGTGCGGCGAGGAAACGGCACTGCTCGAATCGCTCGAAGGCAAGCGCGGTGTCGTGCGGGCGAAACCGCCGCTGCCCGCGCTCGCCGGCCTGCACGGTCAGCCGACCGTCATCAACAACGTGATCACGCTTGCAACGGCACCCGTGATCTTCGCGCGCGGCGCCGCGTTCTATCGCGACTACGGGATGGGCCGCTCACGCGGGACGTTGCCGTTCCAGCTCGCGGGCAACATCCGCCACGGCGGCCTCGTCGAGCTCGCGTTCGGCGTCACACTGCGCGAGCTGCTGTTCGATTTCGGCGGTGGGACGGCAAGCGGCCGGCCCGCACGCGCCGCACAGGTCGGCGGCCCTCTCGGCACCTACCTTCCCGGCCACCAGTGGGACGTACCGCTCGACTACGAAGCGTATACGGCGATCGGCGCGGTAGTCGGCCACGGTGGCATCGTGCTCCACGACGATACGTCGAACCTCGCCGAGCTGGCCGAATACGCGATGAAGTTCTGCGCGATCGAGTCGTGCGGCAAGTGCACGCCGTGCCGGATCGGTTCGACGCGCGGCGTCGAGACGATCGCGCGCATCCGCCACGGCGATACGTCGGAGCGGCAGGTCACGCTGCTGCGCGATCTGTGCGACACGATGCTGGCCGGTTCGCTGTGCGCGATGGGCGGCATGACGCCCTACCCGGTGCTGTCCGCACTCGACCATTTCCCCGAAGATTTCGGGCTCGCCGCCGGCAAGGATGCCGCGTCGGGTCCGGTCAAGGCTGCGGCCTGACCCAGAAGGAGCCCTGCATGTCACTCGACACGAACAACGTCCGCCAAGGCGGCTGCGGCTCGGGCCAATGCGCGTGCAAGAGCGCCGCGCAAGCGCGTGCCCGCGACCCGTTCGACGATACCGACTACGGCACGCCGCAACGGCATGCCGATATCGACGTCACGCTCGAAATCGACGGCCAGCCCGTTACGGTGCCGGCCGGCACGTCGGTAATGCGCGCGGCGATCGAAGCCGGCGTCAACGTCCCGAAGCTCTGTGCGACCGACTCGCTCGAACCGTTCGGCTCGTGCCGGCTGTGCCTCGTCGAGATCGAAGGCCGGCGCGGTTATCCCGCCTCGTGCACGACGCCTGCCGAAGCGGGCATGAAGGTGCGCACGCAGTCGGACCGGCTGCAGTCGCTGCGCCGCAACGTGATGGAGCTGTACATTTCCGACCATCCGCTCGACTGCCTCACCTGCCCCGCCAACGGCGACTGCGAGCTGCAGGACATGGCGGGTGTCGTCGGGCTGCGCGAAGTGCGCTACGGCTTCGACGGCGCGAATCACCTGAAAGACCGCAAGGACGAATCGAATCCGTACTTCACGTACGACCCGTCGAAGTGCATCGTCTGCAACCGCTGCGTGCGCGCCTGCGAGGAAACGCAGGGCACGTTCGCGCTGACGATCGCCGCACGCGGCTTCGAATCGCGCGTCGCCGCAGGCGAAAGCGAATCGTTCATGGCGTCGGAATGCGTATCGTGCGGCGCGTGCGTCGCCGCATGCCCGACCGCCACACTGCAGGAAAAGTCGGTCGTGCAACTCGGGCAGGCCGAACACTCCGTCGTCACGACCTGCGCGTACTGCGGCGTCGGCTGCTCGTTCAAGGCCGAGATGAAAGGCACGCAGGTCGTGCGCATGACGCCGCACAAGAACGGCCTCGCGAACGAAGGCCACGCGTGCGTGAAGGGACGCTTCGCCTGGGGTTATGCCACGCACAAGGATCGCATCACGAAGCCGATGATCCGCGAGAAGATCACCGACCCGTGGCGCGAAGTCAGCTGGGACGAAGCGCTCACCTACGCGGCAACGCAATTCCGCAAGCTGCAGCAGAAGTACGGCCGCGACTCGATCGGCGGCATCACGTCGTCGCGCTGCACGAACGAGGAAACCTACCTCGTGCAGAAACTGGTGCGCGCCGCGTTCGGCAACAACAACGTCGACACCTGCGCACGCGTATGCCACTCGCCGACGGGCTATGGCCTCAAGACGACGCTCGGCGAATCGGCCGGCACGCAGACGTTCGCGTCGGTCGGCCAGGCCGACGTGATCGTCGTGATGGGCGCGAACCCGACCGACGGCCACCCGGTGTTCGGCTCGCGGATGAAGCGGCGTGTGCGTGAGGGTGCGAAGCTGATCGTGATCGACCCGCGCCGCATCGACGTCGTCGACGGCCCGCACGTGAAGGCCACCCACCATCTGCAGCTGCGCCCCGGCACCAACGTCGCGATCGTCAATGCGCTCGCGCACGTGATCGTCACCGAAGGGCTCGTCGCCGACGCGTTCGTCGCCGAACGCTGCGAGACGCGCGCATTCGAGCAGTGGCGCGACTTCGTATCGCGTGCCGACAATTCGCCCGAGGCGACCGCCGACGTGACGGGCGTGCCGGCCGAGCTTGTCCGTGAAGCCGCGCGCCTCTATGCGACGGGCGGCAATGCCGCGATCTACTACGGGCTGGGCGTGACCGAGCACGCGCAGGGCTCGACGACGGTGATGGGCATCGCCAACCTCGCGATGGCGACCGGCAACGTCGGCCGCGAAGGTGTCGGCGTCAATCCGCTGCGCGGCCAGAACAACGTGCAAGGCTCGTGCGACATGGGCTCGTTCCCGCACGAGCTGCCCGGCTACCGGCACATCAGCGACACGATCGTGCGCACGCAATTCGAACAGGCGTGGTCGGCCACGCTGCAACCGGAACCGGGGCTGCGCATCCCGAACATGTTCGACGCGGCGCTCGACGGCAGCTTCAAGGGGCTCTACTGCCAGGGTGAGGACATCGTCCAGTCGGACCCGAATACGCAGCACGTCGCGGCCGCGCTGTCGGCCATGGAATGCATCGTCGTACAGGACATCTTCCTGAACGAGACCGCGAAATACGCGCACGTGCTGCTGCCCGGCTCGTCGTTCCTCGAGAAGGACGGCACGTTCACGAACGCGGAACGCCGCATCTCGCGCGTGCGCAAGGTGATGCCGCCGCTCGCGGGCTACGCGGACTGGGAAGTCACGTTGATGCTGTCACGCGCGCTCGGCTACGAGATGGACTATGCGCATCCGTCGGAAATCATGGACGAGATCGCACGACTCACGCCGACCTTCTCGGGCGTGTCGTACGCGAAGCTCGACGCGCTCGGCAGCATCCAGTGGCCGTGCAACGAGCACGCCCCGGAAGGCACGCCGACGATGCATATCGACGCATTCGTGCGCGGCAAGGGCAAGTTCGTGATCACGCAGTTCATTGCGTCGCCGGAGAAGGTCACACAACGTTATCCGCTGATCCTGACGACGGGTCGCATCCTGTCGCAATACAACGTCGGCGCGCAGACACGCCGCACCGAGAACGTCCGCTGGCATGAAGAGGATCGCCTCGAAATCCATCCGCACGACGCTCAGGATCGCGGTATCCGCAGCGGCGACTGGGTCGGTATCGAGTCGCGTGCGGGGCAGACGGTGCTGCGCGCGCTCGTGACCGAACGCATGCAGCCGGGCGTCGTCTATACGACGTTCCACTTCCCCGAATCGGGTGCGAACGTGATCACGACGGACAGTTCGGACTGGGCGACGAACTGCCCCGAGTACAAGGTGACGGCCGTGCAGGTGCTGCCCGTCGCGCAGCCGTCCGACTGGCAGCAAGCCTACGCGCGCTTCAACGCGGAGCAGCTCGATCTGCTCGAGCGCCGTGCAGCCGCGACCGCCGGCGTGACGACAGGCAAGTGAGGAAGCGATGGACAACGGACACCTGATCGACATGGCCAACCAGATCGGCGCATTCTTCGAATCGATGCCCGATCGCGACGAAGCGCTGGCCGGCATCGCCGACCATATCCGGCGCTTCTGGGAGCCGCGGATGCGCCGCGCGTTTCTCGCGGCGTTCGACGATCCGTCGGGCGAGGCCGCGCAACGCGCGGCGCCGATCGTGCGCGACGCGATCGCCGTGCATCGAGCGTCGCTCGTGCCCGCCGCGGCGAGCGCCTGACCGCACCGCTACGCGGGCCGCGACATGCCCGCGAACCAGCTTTCGCAGTGGCGCAGCAACGCGTTCACGTCGGTCGCCGTGCGCCCGCGCGCGGCCACATAACCGTCGGGCCGCAGCAGGTAAAACGACGGCCGCGAGCGGCCATACTCCTGTGCCAGCCCGGCATCGCCGCCTTCGGCATCGGTGACGCGCCAGGCGCGCACCGCATCCGGCATGATCCGTTCGAGCCCCTGAACGAGCGCCTGCGCGTCGGCCGGCATCGGCAGCACCGCGCCGGCGTCGGCATTCGCCGGCTCTTCGAGCAGCAGCAGCGTGAAGCTCGCCGGATCGTGCAGGTCGTATAGCCGCGCCGATCCGGGCGCCTGACCGAGCGGCCCGTCGAGCACGCGCACGTGCGCGTCGGGTGCCCGCTCGCCAGCGCGCGGCCCGCCATCGAGCAAGCGCTCCAGCGTGAGCGGACTCTTCCGGTACTGCACGCCGAGCTCGCTGACCGTACGCCGCACCGCGTCGCGCATCGGCCCGAACGACGCCAGCAGCGGTACGACATGATCGCGCAGCAGCTTCATCGCGCCGCGCTCGGCTTCGACGATCTGCGTGACGAAACCGGTCTGCCGCAACACGTCGCGCTCAATCGGATGACGTTCCGCGTGATACGTGTCGAGTAGCCGCTCGGGCGTGCCCGCGCCGAGCACGCGCGCGAGCTTCCAGCCAAGATTGAACGCCTCCTGGATGCCGGTGTTCATGCCCTGCGCACCCGCCGGGCTGTGGACGTGCGCGGCGTCGCCCGCGAAGAATACGCGGCCGTAACGGAGCCGGTCGACCATCCGGCTGTGCAGGTGAAAATAGGACGACCACGCGAGATCGCTCGGCGAGATCGACGCACCGGCGCGGGCACGCACGATCGCGTCGCAATCCGCGAGCGACGGGGTCGGCGCATCGGGCGACGCGTCGCTGCCGGGCGGCCGGTCGGCCACGAGCCGGTAACGGCCGCCGCCCATCGGAAACAGGCCGGCGATGCCTTCGGGCGTCGTGAACAGGTGAATCTCTTCGTCCGGCCAGTCGGGTATTGCCGCGAAATCGGCAAGCAGGAAAGTCTGCTCGAACGCCTGCCCGGTGAAGCCCAGGCCGAGCAGATGCCTGACCGTGCTGTGTGCGCCGTCGGCAGCGATCAGGTATGACGGTGCGAACGATTCGTCACGACCGTCGGCGCAGCGGATCGACACGTCGAGCGACGCGCCACCCGCATCGCATGCGGTCAGCGTCGCGCCGCGCTCGACCGTCACGCCGAGCCCGGCCAAATGCTCGGCGAGCAGGCGCTCGGTGACGGTCTGGTCGAGAAACAGCAGGTACGGATAGCGCGTGTGCAACGGATCGAAATCGAGCCGCGCGATCACGCGGCCGTCGGCGTGCAGCTCAGCTGCATGCGCACGATGGCCGAGCGCGAGAAACGGTTCGACCGCGCGATGCTGCTCCAGCAATTCGAGCGTGCGCGCCTGAATGCCGATCGCGCGCGAATGCGGCGCGGGCGCAGCAAGCCGATCGATGATGCGCACCGGCACGCGGGCCCGCGCGAGGCTCATCGCCGCGGCAAGGCCGGTCGGCCCAGCACCGACAATCAGCACGGGCCGGATATCGGACAGTGTGTCAGCCATGAGAACCTCGATGGCACGCGATCCTGCAAGTCTACGCCGCTCCACGTGACGGGGCCATATGCCGATCGGCCGACGCGCGGTACCGCCGCGCGGTGTGGGAAAATACGTGCTTTCCGTCAGTTATCGCGTTATGGATTCCGCATTCGACCGGGCGTATGCCGCACACCGCGCGGGCCGCCTCGCCGAGGCCGAGCACGGCTATCGCAACGCGCTCGCCTCCAACCCCGCCAACGCCGACGCGCTTCACCTGTTCGGCGTGCTGCGGCACCAGCAGGGCCAGCACGCCGAGGCGGCCGACCTCGTCGGCCGCGCCGTCGCGCTGCGTCCGGACGATGCCGCGCTGCAGCTCAATCTCGGCAACGCGCTGAAGGCGCTCGGCCGGCTCGACGAAGCGGTCGACCGCTTTCGCAACGCGCTGACGCTCGCGCCCGAATTTCCGCTCGCCCACTACAACCTCGGCAACGCGTATGCGGCGCTGCAGCGTCACGACGATGCGATCGACGCATTCGCTCGCGCGCTCCGGCTCACGCCCGACGACGCATCGATCCACAACAATCTCGGCAACGCGCTGAACGCGCTCGGCCGCCACGACGACGCGCTCGCCGCGTTCCATCGCGCGCTCGAGTTGCGGCCCGGGCATGCGGGGGCGCACAACAATCTCGCGATGGCGCTGAACGCGACGGGCCGCGCCGACGACGCGATCGCGCACTTCCAGGCCGCGATCGCCGCGCAGCCGCGCTTCGTCGCCGCGCATTTCAATCTCGGCAACACGTTCGACGCGGTCGGCCGGCATGCCGAGGCGGCCGCCGCGTTCGAAGCCGCGCTCGCGCTGCATCCGCCGTTTCCGCTTGCGTTGTTCGGGCTCGCGAACGCACTGAGCGCGCAGGCACGCCACCGCGACGCGCTGCCCTACTACGAGCGTGCCGTCGGTCTCGATCCATCGTTCAGCCTGGCCTGGCTGAACCTCGGCAACGCCCATCACGCACTCGGTGCGCACGAGATGGCGCTGCGCGCATTCGACCAGGCCCTGCGTGTCGCACCCGATCTCACGCTGGCACGGCTGCACCGCGCGGTCACGCTGCTGACGCTCGGCGACTTCACGCGCGGCCTGCCCGCCTATGAAGCGCGTCACGACACGCCGGGCGCGACGCCGCTCGGCACGCTGCCGCGCTGGCAAGGCGAGCCGATTGCGTCGCGCACGCTGCTGATCCGCGCGGAACAGGGCTTCGGCGACACGCTGCAGTTCGTCCGCTTCGTGCCGCTCGCCCGCGCACGCTGCGCGCGCGTCGTGCTCGAAGTCCAGCCGGAACTCGTTACGCTGCTGGCACCGGCGGCAGCACGCTGGCGCGTGACGCTCGTCGCGCAGGGCACCGCGAAACCGCCTGCCGCGGATCTCGCCTGCACGCTGATGAGCTTGCCGTTCCTGCTCGGACTTCAGACGGAGGGCATCGTTGCCGGCTCGCGCTACCTCGACGCCCCCGACGGCGCCGGCCGGCGCTTTCGCGGCTCGCTCGGCGGACAGTCGAAGCGCAAGTTCGGCCTCGCGTGGTCGGGGCGCCGGCAGGCGCAGGAAAACCGCTCGATGCCGTTCGACGCGCTCGCGCCACTGCTCGCGCTGCCGGATATCGACTGGATCGTGCTGCAACCCGCACTCGACGACGACGAACGTGCGCGTGTCGACGCGCATCCGCGCGTGCACCGGCTCGACGGCCGGCTGAGCGCCTTTGCGGACACGGCCGCGCTGATCGAGCGGCTCGACGGCGTCGTCACGATCGATACGGCGGTCGCACACCTCGCCGGCGCGCTTGGCAAGCCGCTGTGGGTCATGCTGCCGTTCGCGCCCGACTGGCGCTGGTTCACCGGCGACGACTGCCCGTGGTATCCGCAGGCCAGGCTCGCCCGCCAGCCCGCGCCAGGGCAATGGCTCGACGTGGCGGCCGCGGTCGCCGGCATGCTGCGCGAAGCCTGAGCGCAGACGAAAAAAGGGAGCGCGGCGCGCTCCCTTTTTCAATGCGATGCGTGCGGCCGGCGCCGCGCGACATGCGCTTGCCTGTCAGGCCGCCTTGTACTGGTTGCGAGCCTCGGGCGTGCGATACAGCACGAGTGTCGCGATCAGCCCGCAAATCGCGGCAACGCTCAGCCACAGCCCCGGCGCCGCCTTGTTTCCGGTCTGATGAATCATCAGCGTCGAGATCGCGGGCGTGAAGCCGCCGATCGTCGTCGCCAGGCTGTATGCAAGCGAGAAGCCAGCCGTGCGCACGTCGGCCGGCATCACTTCGGTCAGCGCAACGACCATCGCACCGTTATACGACGCATACAGGAATGACAGCCACAGCTCGACCGCGAGCAGCCGCAGGAACGACGGATCGCCGACGAGCCACAGCACGGCCGGGTAAGCCGACAGCAGCGTCAGCACGGTGAACGCAATCAGCACCGGGCGGCGACCGATGCGGTCGGACAACGCACCGGACAGCGGCAGCCACACGAGATTGGAAATCCCCACGCAGACGGTCACGACGAGCGCGTCGAGCGACGACAGGTGCAGCACTTCCTTGCCGAACGTCGGCGTATAGGCGGTGATCATGTAGAACGACACCGTCGTCATGATCACCATCCCCATGCCCGCCACCACGACGCCCCAGTTGTCGAGCATCGAACGCATGATCTCGCCCATCGTCGGACGATGACGCTTCGCGAGGAACTCGTCGGTCTCCTTCAGCGAACGCCGGATCAGGAACAGGAACGGCACGATCAGGCAGCCGATCAGGAACGGAATGCGCCACCCCCACGCGGTCATCTCCTCGGCCGGCAGCGCGCGGTTGAGCAGCACGCCGACGAACGCGGCGAACACGACGGCCACCTGCTGGCTGCCCGACTGCCACGACGTATAGAACCCCTTGTGCCCCTTCGTCGCGATCTCCGACAGATAGACCGACACGCCGCCCAGTTCAACGCCCGCCGAAAAGCCCTGCAGCAGCCGGCCGAGCAGCACGAGCGCCGGCGCGAGCACGCCGATCGTCGCGTAACCGGGCACCGCGGCCACCGTGAGCGTGCCGAGCGCCATCAGCCCGAGTGTCAGGATCAGCCCCTTGCGCCGGCCGTGATGGTCGATGTACGCACCGAGCACGATCGCACCGACCGGCCGCATCAGGAAGCCCGCACCGAACACCGACAGCGACAGCATCAGCGACGCGAATGCGTTGCCGCTCGGAAAGTAGGTTTTCGCGATGGCCGACGCGTAATAGCCGTAGACCATGAAGTCGTACATTTCCAGGAAGTTGCCGCTGACGACCCGGAACACGGTGCGGAATTTCGATTCCTGCGCGATGGCGTGTGACGCTGTGGACATGTTTTTCTCGCTCAGCTCGGATGGCGCGAATCCGCGCCGCATGGATCCGACGACGCACGCGGCACCGGGCCGGCGCGCACGGGCATCGCTGCCCGCCGGCGGCGCACCGCGCGACGACGCGCGCACCGGCATGGTTCGCGCATCATGCCACGCCAACCCGACATTTGCCTTGTGTCGCCGCTGCCGGTGCCGTCGCGGCGTTCTCCTCGTACGAGTCGCCCCGAAACGGAAGCAAAAATCAGATTGGTCTGATCGACCTGCTCTCGCCATCTGACCACAATGTCACGATTTGCGACGACATTTCCGCGCCGCGGCCGCCACGGTTGCCTGTGTCGCGCGGCGTACCGCCCTCATGACCCCATCGCCCCTCGTCCCCGTCGAAGGCGCACTCGCCCGCCCTCGCGTCGCCCCGCTCGATAACGTCCCGTCGTTCGGTCGCGAATGGACCTTTCGCGGCGCACCCGGTGCACGGCCCGACAGGCACTGCCTCGCCACGCTGACGACGTCCTGCATCGACGTCGACCGGCCACACCGCACGTGCCGCTGGCCGCCACGGCCCGTGACGGTATCGATGCCGATTTCGGCAGGCGCGCCGGTCGTGCCGGCTGCCGTTGCCGGCGCGCGCGTCCTACGTACCGTCCGCCGCTCTCGCGACCGGCGTGCAACGTACGCGATCTGCTGGAGCATCGGCGCGCTCGGCATCATCG
Organism: Burkholderia sp. D-99; assembly: GCF_011605345.1. Lineage (GTDB taxonomy): Bacteria > Pseudomonadota > Gammaproteobacteria > Burkholderiales > Burkholderiaceae > Burkholderia. The sequence goes on along the minus strand of NZ_JAAOXM010000003.1, from coordinate 420,540 downwards.
GCTGGCTGATCGCCGCGCACGAACCGCCTGCGGGATTCGGGCCCACATACGCGATTCACGCGGCCGGTAGCGTGCCGGATCACGCTACGTCGTCCGGCACCGTGCAGGTCGCCACGGTACGGCCGCGTACGTCGACGAGCGCTCCACCGCGGCGCACGATGGCCGCGCCTGTCGCGACAATGGCCGAATCGCCGCAGGCCACGCACCACGTCACGCATCGTCCGACACCGCTTCGCCCGAAGACAACGTCCAACGTGCCGCACACGGCCGCTGCATCGCTCCCCCGTTCGAACGACCGGCGCAGCAAGACGGCGGCACCGGCCCGGCCCGCGAACGTGTCGCGGCTGGCCGCGCGCCCACCGATCCGGAGCAGCACGCTCGACGCCCGCACACGTGATCAGCTCGCCCCCGCGTCGCGCGCAATCGCCGACACGCGCGACACGCTCGACACGCTCGACGATCCGCTCACGCTGATCGCGATGGCAAGCGCGCTGCGCGCTACCGAGCCGGCCCGTGCAACGCACGCGCCGGCCGCCGGTTTCGACTGGTCGGCGCAACTGTCCCACCGCCGCCTGACCGACACGCCGGACGCGTTCGCGCGCTGACGGCCGTGCCATGAAAAAACCCGGCGAAGCTCGCTTCGCCGGGTTTTGCTCGTTGCTCTCCGTCCGTCTGACGAATCGTTACTTGTGCGCAGGCAGCCCCGTCTCGGTCTGCTTCTCGAGTTGCCGCACCTGTTCCTGCAGATCACGCAGCTGCATCTGCGCGGCCCGCTTCTCGACCTGCAGCGCCTGTGCCTGCTCCTGCGCCGAACGCTGCCGCTGCGCGACTTCGGCCTGCTGGCTGCGCGCAACGCTCAGGTCGGCCTGCAACTGCTGCGCACGATTCGCCTGCAGCGCGATCACGCGCTCGAGAAACGCCTTCTGCGCCTCCAGCTCGGTACGGCGGATCTCGATATCGGCGAGTTGTACGGTCTGCTGAACGAAGTTCGCGTACACCATCTCCGCGCGGCTCTTCTCCTGCGACCGGATCACACGCCACAGGTGCTTGTCCTGGAACAGCGCGACGTAGTACGTCATCTCGCGCGGATCGAACATCAGGCTCGCACCGTAGCTGCCGTTGTACGTCGTGCGCATCTCGACGATCCGGCCATCGTGCAGCATCTGCGTCAGCTCGGCGACGTTGCCTTGCGCGGATGCATCCGTCGCCGCCGCGGTGGATGCGGCCGCGTCGCCGCGCAGGCTCGTGACCGCCGGGCGCGTACCCGCGGCGGGCGCGGTCGCGTCGGCGGACCAGGCCGTGCCCGCTTGCGTGCAGGCAGCCAGCGCAACGATCCACGTCGCGCATCGTGCAGAGGAAAAATTTCGGAAAGCCAACGTTGGACTCCGGCGAACGAATCGGAACTCGCGATTATCGTTCATAACGAAACGGCCGCATCTCGAATTTATCGGGATGCGGCCGGCCTTCGTATGACGCGAAGAAAGTGGCTTGCTACAGGCGGGTTTCGCGCGCCGCGCGCAGGAACGCATCGAGCAGCGGCGTGCAGTCGAGCAGCTCCGAGCCGCCGGCGCGATGGAACTCAGGGTGCCACTGCACGCCGACGACGAACGGCGAACGCCGGTGGCGAATGCCTTCGATGATCCCGTCGCCCGCCGACACGGCCTCGATGTTCAGATCGCGGCCGAGATCGCGGATCGCCTGATGGTGAATCGAGTTGACGATCGCTTCGCTACGCCCGGGGAACATGCTCGCGAGCGTCGACGAATCGGGAAAGCGGATGGCGTGGCGATGCTGGTCGTAATGCTCGCTCACGTGCGCATTCGCGGTCGGCACATCGGTGGCGATGTCCTGGTACAGCGAGCCGCCGAACGCGACGTTGATCAGCTGGCAGCCGCGGCACACGCCGAGGACGGGTTTGCCGGATTCGACGAACTCGTGCAGCAGCTCGAGTTCGTACATGTCGCGCACGCGATCGCCCGGCCATTCGGGGCGCACGTCGGACGCGGCATAGGTTTGCGGCGATACGTCGGCGCCCCCCTGCAGCAGCAGGCCGTCGAGATGCTTCGCGTAGTCGCGCAGGCGGATATTGCTCGGGTGAATCATGCCCTGGTGGCCGACGGTCGGAATCATGAACACGAGCACGTCGCGCGACATCACCCAGTGCGCGATCGATTCCTCGAGATACTGCAGCGTCTTGCCCCGCAGCCCCTTCGCACCCGGTTCCGGATGGAAGATCCGCGCCGACACGCCGATGCGCAGCGTGCGCTGCGTGATGCGCTGGCCGGCGCGGTCGAACAGCCGGCGCGCACGCGCGGCCACGATCCGGCCGAATACCGACCACGGCGTGTCGCTCTGCTTCAGGTAGGCCGGCGGCGCATTCTGCGCGCTCGCGGGCGGCGGGCGCGGCGTGTCGAAGTCGGGCTGCGCGCCGAATCCCGGCGGCGGCGCGCCGGGCTTCGGCGGCGCGGCAGCGGCAGCGGTAGCGCCATTGACGGCGGCACCCGCTGCACCGGGCGCGCCCGGCTCGGAGCCCGCCGTGACCGGCGACGCGCCGTCCGCGGCGACGTTCTGCGCGGCAACCTGGGCTGCCGGCGCATCCGGCGCTTTCGCCGGATCGGTTCGGGGGGAATCGGAAGAAACGGAGACGGTGCCGGGCAGACCGGCCGGGGAAGGCGTGTTTTCGCTCATGACGATGGTCTGGTACGTCGCTCACGCGTATGGATAAACGAGGATTCATTATGCTTCAGCGCACGATCAAGCGGCAAACCTGCAACATCCTGTCGATATTGTTGCAAGTCGACGGCAAACTGCGCCGGGAAACGGCCCCGCCGGTGCGCCGGCAAACCGATGCGACACCGCCAATACTGGACACCAGTGATATATCACAATAATATCCAGGCATCGTCCACGCTTTCCGATCGCCCCTGCCATGATCGCGCCCCGTCCGGCCGCCGCGTCGCACCCCGCATGAATGCCCTGACCGACGTCACCCGCGACCGCCCCGTCGCGCCGGCAGCCAGCCTCGCCGACCGCGCGTACGCGCTGATCCAGCGCGACATCATCACGATGCGCCTGAAGCCCGGCGCCGCGCTCAACGAAGCCGACCTCGTCGCACGCACCGGTATTGGCCGCACGCCGGTGCATCAGGCCGTGCATCGGCTCGTGCTCGAAGGGCTGCTGTCCGTGATGCCGCGCAAGGGATTGATGGTGCAGCCGCTGTCTCTCGATGACATCGTCGCGGTGATCGACGTGCGGCGCATCAACGAGGCGCATTGCGCGGAACTCGCCGCGCGCCACGCAACGCCCGACGATCTCGCGCGCCTGGCCGCGCTGCTCGACGAAGGACAGGCGTGTGTCGACACGCACGACGTCGAGGGCATGATGGAACTCGACCGCGCGTTCCACCAGGCGATCGCCGCGGCCGCGCGCAATGCGGTCCTCGCCGAGATCCTGCGCGCGTTGCACGAGCGCGCGCTGCGCTTCTGGTTCGTCACGCTGTCCGAACCGCACCATCTCGCCGACGTCCAGCACGAGCATCGCGAGCTGTTCGACCGGCTGTCCGCGCACGATGCTGCCGGCGCGCGCATAGCCGTCGAAAGCCATATCGATTCGTTCCGCTCCACGCTCCTTCAACATCTTCGCCCCTGAGCCGCCATGACCACTTTCACGCCCTTCCCCCCGCTCGCCCGGCTCGCCGCCGACCTCGCCGCCGGCCGGACCACGAGCCGCGCGCTCGTCGACACCGCGCTCGACCGGATCGCCGATCCGTCGGGCCAGGGCGCGGTCGTCTTCACCGAAGTCGATGCCGACAACGCGCGCGCGGCCGCCGACGCGCACGACCGGCTGCGCGCCGCGGGCACCGTGCTGTCGCCGCTCGCGGGCATTCCCGTGTCGGTCAAGGACCTGTTCGACGTCGCGGGCCAGGTGACGCGCGCGGGTTCGCGCGTGCTCGACGGCGCGCCGGCAGCGCGCACCGATGCGGTCGCCGTCGCGCGGCTCAAGCGGGCGGGCGCGGTGCTGGTCGGCCGCACCAACATGAGCGAATTCGCATTCTCGGGACTCGGGCTGAATCCGCACTTCGGCCACCCGCGCTCGCCGTACCACCGCGACGTGCCGGGCGACGCGCGGATTTCCGGCGGCTCGTCGTCCGGCGCGGCGGCGTCCGTTGCCGACGGGATGGCCGCCGTCGCGCTCGGCACCGACACGGGTGGCTCGATCCGCATTCCGGCCGCCCTGTGCGGGCTGACGGGCTTCAAGCCGACCGCGAGCCGGATCCCGACGCAAGGCGGCGTGCCGCTGTCGACGACGCTCGACTCGTTCGGCCCGATCGGCCTGACCGTCGCCTGCTGTGCGCTCGTCGACCGGATGCTCGCGGGCCTCGAACCGCACGTGCCGGCCGCCCGGCCGCTCGAGGGCGTACGGCTCGGCGTGCTGACGAACTACGTGACGGACGGTGTCGATGCCGACGTCGCGGCCGCGCTCGACGCCGCGCTCAAGCATCTCGAAGCCGCCGGCGCGATCGTCACGGAAGTGCGCTTCCCGGCGCTCGACCGGCTGCCGGACATCAACCGCTTCGGCTTCTCGCCGATCGAGGCCTACGCGTGGCATCGCCCGCTGCTCGCCCAGCACCGCGACCGGTACGACCCGCGCGTGCTCACGCGGATCCTGAAGGGCGAACCCGCAAGCGCGGCCGACTATCTCGACCTGCTCGCCGCGCGCACGGCGATGCTCGACGAAGCCGCGCACACGGTCTGGTCGCGCTTCGATGCGCTCGTCGCGCCGACGGTGCCGGTCGTGCCGCCGCGCATCGCCGAACTCGAAGCGGACGACGCCGCGTTCACGCGCACCAATGCGCTGATCCTGCGCAACCCGAGCGCGTTCAACTTCCTCGACGCTTGCGCGCTATCGCTGCCCTGCCATCCGCGCGACGCTGCGCCGGTCGGCCTGATGCTCGCGGCCGCACCGCATCGCGACGACGCGCTGCTCGCGATCGGCCAGGCGGTCGAGGCCGTGCTGAACACGATCCGCTGAGCGCGGCCAAGCGAGCGCCGTCGGACAGGACGCGTGGTGCGGCAGGTCGCCGCACCCGCGCTGTCAGTTTCGTGCCAGACCGTTCGCGCTAAAATCGCGCGATTGTTTTCCGGACCGACCCACGAGGAACCCCGCCGACATGAACGACTACACGCTCGCAATCCGCCGCGAACGCCGCCTGCTGATGCTGCTCGGATGGGTGTGCATCGCCCTGCTGGCCGGTGCGCTCTACCTGCAGTACGTGAAGAACGAAGACCCCTGCCCGCTGTGCATCATCCAGCGCTACTTCTTCTGCGCGATCGGGATCTTCGCGTTCCTGGCTGCCGGGATCCGCAACTGGCGCGGCGTCTGGGTGCTCGAGCTGCTGATCGCGATCGCCGCGGCCGGCGGCGTCGGCACGGCCGCCCGGCATCTGACGATCCAGATGAATCCGGGCTTCAGCTGCGGCTTCGACACGCTGCAGCCGATCGTCGACAGCCTGCCGCCCGCGCAGTGGTTCCCCGGCATGTTCAAGGTCGCCGGGCTGTGCGAGACCGTCTACCCGCCGATCTTCGGCATCCTGCTGCCCGGCTGGTCGCTGATCGGTTTCGCCGCGATCCTGATCGCCGTCGTCGCGAGCCTCTGGCGTCATCGTCGCAAGCTCGCGGCCTGACCGGCCGGTTTCATACCGGCCTGCGCGCGGCCCGCTCGCCCGGGCCGCACACCGCCGGCCGCTAACCGCCCGCCCCCGGAGCGCTCGCCGGCCCAGCCCGGCCGGTCGCCCCTGACTGGCCGCCCTGGGCGGCCCCGCGTAAACACCTACACCGCCGCCGCCCGGATATCCGGGCGAACGCGCATCGCGCGACTTCCGCGCCCGGCCCCGCCACGCCTGCGTTTCGGCCCGACGTGCAAGCATCGACGCCCCGATCCCGAGCGGCGGGCCTATGATCGACATGATCGCCTCCTGATAGCCCGGATCACCGCCCCGCGATGTTCCCTTCGCCTTGCGGTGCTATCTTCGTGACTGGATGGCGATCTACGTGCGCGAGGCCAGGCGGTCTCACCACCCCTGCGTAACGCGCGCCCGATCCGCAATGTCGACTGGATTCATCATGACAACGCAAACCATCCGCATCCGTCACCCTCATGGCGTCCGCTCATCCGGCGGTGCCGTCCGCACGCGCCGTCCGCGCGCTGCCGCCGCACCGCATCGGCCCTGCGGCCGGCCCGCCCCGCTCCCGTCCGTCCTCGTTGCCGCCACGCTCGCCAGCCCGCGCCGCGTGTCGTGCCGCGTCGTCCCGAACGGAGTGTGCTGATGGAAGCCTGGCTCGGCGATCTGCAGCAACTGCTCGCGCACGGCGAAGCGGCCGTGCTCGTGACGGTCGCGCATACCGACGGCTCCGCGCCGCGCGAAGCCGGCACCAAGATGCTCGTCACGCGCGACACGGCCCGCCATACGATCGGCGGCGGTCATCTGGAATGGAAGGCGATCGAGATCGCGCGGCATCTGCTGAAGGATGGCGCGCACGTGCCGCACGCGCGCCGGCTCGAACGGCTCGCGCTCGGCCCGAGCCTCGGCCAGTGCTGCGGCGGCGCCGTGGTGCTCGCGTTCGAGCGGCTCGACGTCGGCGATCTCGGCTGGATCATGTCGCTCGCGAAGCGTGTCGCGGCCGGCGCCGCGACCGTGCGTAGCGTATCATTCGGCCCCTCGCCGGGCGCGCCGCTGTTGAGCGAGCCCGAATCGGAAGCCGCGCGTGCCGACTGCCTGCTGTGGGAAACCGGCGGCGTGTCGCTGATGACCGAAACGATCGCGCCGTATGCGTTCCCCGTCGTGCTGTTCGGCGCCGGGCACATCGGCACCGCGCTCGTGAAGGTACTGGCGACGCTGCCGTGCCAGGTGCGCTGGATCGACGGGCCCGATGCGGTGTTCCCGCCGGCCGACGCGCTCGCCGGCATCGGCAACCTCGCGATCGAAGCCGCCGCTGCCCCGGCGGACGCGGTCGACGCGGCGCCGCCACAGTCCTACTTCGTCGTGATGACGCACGACCACGCACTCGATTTCGTGCTGGCCGAGCGCATCCTGCGGCGCGGCGACTACGCGTACTTCGGGATGACCGGCTCGCACGCGAAACGCGTGCAGTTCGATCATCGCCTCGCGGCGATCGGCATCGACCCGGCCCAGGTCGCGCGGATGCGCTGCCCGATCGGTGTCGAAGGCATCATCGACAAGGCGCCCGAAGTGATCGCGATCTCGGTGGCTGCGCAATTGCTGCAGGCCGTCGAGGCGAATGCGTCCGCGCAGGCTTCCCCTACCTACTGACCGACCAAGAACGACGCCATGACCCCGACATTCAAGGACAAGATTGCCCGCGCGCCGAAAGCGGAGCTGCACATTCATATCGAAGGCTCGCTCGAGCCCGAACTGATTTTTGCGCTCGCGCAGCGCAACGGCGTGAAGCTCGCGTACGACTCGATCGACGCGCTGCGCGCCGCGTACGCATTCACCGACCTGCAGTCGTTCCTCGACATCTATTACGCCGGCGCGAGCGTGCTGCTGACCGAGCAGGACTTCTACGACATGACGGCCGCGTACTGCGAACGCGCGCTTGCCGACAACGTCGTCCATACCGAACTGTTCTTCGATCCGCAGACGCACACCGAGCGTGGCGTGCCGATCGAGACGGTCGTTGCGGGCATCGAGCGCGCACTCGCCGATGCCGAACAGCGCGGGCTGTCGAGCAAGCTGATCCTGTGCTTCCTGCGCCACCTGTCCGAAGAGGACGCGCTCGCGACGTTCGAATCCGCGCGGCCGCTGTTCGAGCGCTATCGCCACCGACTGATCGGTGTGGGCCTCGACTCGTCCGAGCTCGGCCATCCGCCCACCAAGTTCGCGCGCGTGTTCGAGAAAGCGCGCGCGCTCGGGCTGAAGCTCGTCGCGCACTCGGGCGAGGAAGGCCCGCCCGCCTATATCTACGAAGCGCTCGACGTGCTGAAGGTCGACCGGATCGACCACGGCGTGCGCAGCATCGAAGACGCGGCGCTGGTCGAACGCCTCGCCAAAACGCGCACCGCGCTGACCGTCTGTCCGCTGTCGAACCTGAAGCTGTGCGTGTTCGACGACATGGCGAAGCACACGCTGAAGGCGCTGCTCGATCGCGGCGTCGCGGTGACGATCAACTCCGACGATCCGGCCTATTTCGGCGGCTACGTCAATGAAAACTACTTCGCGACGGCCGAAGGGCTGCAGCTCACGGATGCCGAAGTTCATGCGGTGATCCGCAACGGCTTCGAGGCGTCGTTCATCGAACCGAAGCAGCGCGACGCACTGTACGCGCGCCTCGACGCGTACTGGCAGGCCGCGTGACGACCCGCATCGAGGAACGCTAGACAGATGAGACACGGCAACGGCATCCGCTTCGCGACCACCGGTTCGGCCTTGCGCCGCGGCGATCGCGTGCGTGCACGCGTGGCGACGGCACTGTCCGTCGTCGCTCGCCTATGCCTGCCGTCGCGGTATGCCGTTCCGTTCGCCGCCGCATCGGTCGCGAGCGCAACGGCTGCGAGGTTAGCCGGCAACCACTGGCTGGCGGCTTCGGCCGCCACGTTCGCCCGCGCAATCGCCTTCGGTCGTGCCGCACGCAGCGTGCCGCAACCGCTCGCGAAGCACCGTCCCGCCCCCGTGCGGCGTCGCTCGCTTTCTTCTGTTCGCCTTACCTTGATGCAGGACCATTCGTCATGACGCAAACCGCTTTCCGTTCCCAGCTGCTGACCTTCAACGGCGACCCGGCGCAATCGAGCCAGGCCGCGAACTACGAGGCCGACGGCCTCCTGATCGTCGCCGACGGCAAGGTCGTCGCGGCCGGCCCGTACGCGCAGCTCGCCGCGACGCTCGCGCGCGACGCGGTCGTCCACGACCTGAGCGACAAGTTGATCGTGCCCGGCTTCATCGACACGCACATCCACTACCCGCAGACGGACATGATCGCGTCGCCGGCGCCGGGCCTGCTGCCGTGGCTGGACAAGTACACGTTCCCGACCGAGCGCCAGTTCGGCGACCCCGAGCATGCGCGCGAAGTCGCCGATTTCTTCGTCGACGAACTGCTCGCCTGCGGCACGACGAGCGCGCTCGTCTACTGCACGGTGCACAAGCAGTCGGCCGATGCGTTGTTCGCGGCAAGCGACGCGCGCGACCTGCGGATGATCGCGGGCAAGGTGCTGATGGACCGCAACTGCCCCGAGTTCCTGCGCGACACCGCGCAATCCGGTTATGACGACAGCGCCGAGCTGATCGACCGCTGGCACGGCAAGGGCCGCCAGATGTACGCGCTCACGCCGCGCTTTGCACCGACGTCGACCGAGGCCCAGCTCGAAGCGTGCGGCGAACTCGCGCGCCGCCACCCGGACGTGTTCGTGCAAAGCCACGTCGCGGAGAACGTCGACGAGGTGAAATGGGTGGCCGAGCTGTTCCCCGGCCATCGCAGCTATCTCGACATCTACGACCGCTACGGGCTGCTGCGTCCGCGCGCGGTGTACGGCCACTGCATCCACCTCGACGACGAGGACCGCCGCCGGATGGCCGAGACGCGCACCGTCGTCGCGCACTGCCCGACGTCGAACTTCTTCCTCGGCAGCGGGCTGTTCGATTTCGACAAGGCCGGTGAATACGACGTGCCCGTCACGCTAGCGACCGACGTCGGCGGCGGCACGTCGTTCTCGATGCTGCAGACGATGAACGAGGCGCACAAGGTCGCGCGGCTGTCGGGGCATCACCTGACTGCAACGCGGATGTTCTGGCTCGCGACGGCCGGCGCCGCGCAGGCGCTCGACCTCGCCGATACGGTCGGCACGCTCGCGCCGCGCACCGAGGCCGACTTCGTCGTGCTCGATCCGCAGGCCACGCCGCTGCTCGCGCGCCGGACGAAGCGTGCGGATTCGCTCGAGGAGTTGCTGTTCGCGTTCGCGCTGCTCGGCGACGACCGCGCGGTGTACCGCACCTATGCGGCCGGCAAGCTCGTCCACGAGCGCGGCGCCGCGCGCCGCCCGGCTGCGTAACGGCGTTCCCGGGGACTCGTCCCGGCAGGCACGGGCATCCGCTGCCGTGTCTGCCGTGTCTGCCGTGTCTGCCGTGTCTGCCGTGTCTGCCGTGTCTGCCGTGTCTGCCGTGTCTGCCGTGTCTGCCGTGTCTGCCGGGTCTGCCGGGTCTGCCGGGTCTGCCGGGTCTGCCGGGTCTGCCGGGTCTGCCGGGTCTGCCGGGTCTGCCGGGTCTGCCGAGTCTGCCGAGTCTGCCGAGTCCGCCGAGTCCGCCGTACGGCCGGAGACTGCCGAACGCCGATCCCGCCCCGCCCCCAGGCGCCGCGCCGCCCGGCCGCTTTCCCGCACGCGACGCGCCGTGCTAGAATTCGCCGCTCATTGGGGAGTAGCCGCTCCGCTCGATGTCCCGCGCTCCCGGCGTGCATCGTGACGGAGGCGTCCGTCAACAGACTTGGCCGTACGGCCATGGCGGGCGCAGCCACCTAGGCCTGGCGAGACCGATGGTTCACGGTGCGCCGCATCAGGGCCCGGCGCACCGTGGATCGTCGCTCGCACGCACAACACCGGCCCGTGGAACCCCATCCGTGTCTCAAGCCTTCCTGATCTCCACCGGCGCCGTCGCCCTCGCTGAAATCGGCGACAAGACCCAATTGCTTTCCCTCGTACTGGCCGCGCGCTATCGCAAGCCGGTGCCGATCATTCTCGGCGTGCTCGTCGCGACGCTCGTGAATCACGGTTTCGCCGGCGCGCTCGGCGAATGGCTCGGTGCGCTCGTCACGCCGTCGATCATGCGCTGGGCGCTCGCGTTCTCGTTCATCGCGATGGGGTTGTGGATTCTCGTGCCGGACAAGCTCGATGCCGACGAAGCCAATGCCAACCGTTCGCGGCTCGGCGTGTTCGGTGCAACCCTCGTCGCGTTCTTCCTCGCGGAAATGGGCGACAAGACGCAGATCGCGACCGTCGCGCTGGCCGCGCGCTTCCAGGATTACATCGGCGTGGTGGCCGGCACGACGTTCGGGATGATGCTCGCGAACGTGCCGGCGATCCTGCTCGGCGACCGCTTCGCGCACCGCCTGCCGACCAGGCTCGTGCACGGGATCGCGGCCGTGCTGTTCGTCGTGCTCGGCGCGCTGGCGCTGCTGGGCGTCGGGGTCTGACGGGGAGGAAGATGGCGGGCGCGGCCGGACGGCCGCGCCGAGACTGACGCCGCGTTACTTCGCGGCGGCTGCACCCGAAGCGGGAGCCGCCGGCACCACGCGTTCGTTGGCGGCCGGTGCCGCCGGGCCCCCGCGCTTGTCGACCGGCAGCCGGACCGAGCGGACCGCGCCGTTCGACAGCGGGAAATCGGCGAGCGCGCTACGCGCGAGGAACGGCATCGCGTACAGCAGCGTGCCGTTGTCGCCGGTCGTGCGCGCGGACACGTTGTAGACCTCCTTGCCCGTCGCACGCTCGGTGATGCGGATGCCGAGCGTGTAGTCGAACACCTGGTACGTCTGCGCGACATAGCCGGCCGGCATCGGCCCCCAGGGCCCCCACGGGCCCCACGGCCCGCGCCCCCAGTACGGCCCGGGCGCGAACCACGGATCGTAATAGACCGGCTGCGGCACCGTCACCAGATCGCTGCCGACCGCATAGGTCAGCCCGACGAGATACCGCGCCTGCGCCTGCGGCACCTGCCGGAACGCATACGTGGACAGCTCGTTCGCGACGATCGGCTCGTAGGTCGACTGCTCGATGCTGTTCTTCTGCGCATCGGTGCGCGTGAACGCATAGGTGCGTGTCGCGTCGCTGCCGCTCCAGTCGGAGAAGGCCGTGACCTGGGTCGTCACGTAGCTGGTGCAGCCGGTCAGCAGCGCCACGCACAGCACTACCGCCCAGCCCGCACCGCGTTGAATCCATTCGCGTTTCATGTTGATCCTCTTCGATCCGTCACCCGTTCGTCGCACCGCGCGAACCGTAACGGGATGCCGATAATACGCGGACTCCCGGAACCGGTAAAAAGTTCGCCCGGCACGCAGCCGCAAGCCTTTGTACAATGGCCCGGTTCGCCCGGCCCGTGCCACGGGCCCGTCCCCCACTCCACCGATCTCGACGACCATGTCCGACAACGCCTCCTCCACCGTGATCCGCCGCGCCGACTACACGCCGCCGGCCTTCCTCATCGATGCCGTTGCGCTCGAATTCGATCTCGCGCCGGCCCGCACGATCGTCAGGAATACGATGCGCGTGCGCCGCAATCCGGACGCCGCGCCCGCGCCGCACCTGGAGCTGATGGGCGAAGCGCTCGAATTCCTCGGCGCTTGGGTCGATGGTGCGCCGCATGGCGCCGTGCGTGCGCACGAGCACGGACTGACCGTCGAGAACGTCCCCGATTCATTCGAGCTGACGCTCGAAAGCGCATGCGCGCCCGACCAGAATACGACGCTCTCGGGTCTCTATGTATCGAGCGGCAACTTCTTCACGCAGTGCGAAGCCGAAGGCTTTCGCCGCATCACCTACTTCCTCGATCGCCCGGACGTGATGGCGTCGTACATGGTGACGCTGCGCGCCGACAAGGCCGCCTACCCGGTGCTGCTGTCGAACGGCAACCTCGTCGATTCCGGCGACCTGCCCGACGGCCGCCACTTCGCGAAATGGGAAGACCCGTTCCGCAAGCCGAGCTACCTGTTCGCGCTCGTCGCGGGCAAGCTCGTCGCGATCGAGGAAAAGATCACGACCGGCTCGGGCAAGGAAAAGCTGCTGCAGGTGTGGGTCGAGCCGGCCGACCTCGACAAGACGCGTCACGCGATGGATTCGCTGATCCACTCGATCCGCTGGGACGAGAAGCGCTTCGGCCTCGAGCTCGATCTCGACCGCTTCATGATCGTCGCGGTCGGCGACTTCAACATGGGCGCGATGGAAAACAAGGGGCTCAACATCTTCAACACGAAGTACGTGCTGGCGAACCCCGAGACCGCAACCGATACCGACTTCGCGAACATCGAATCGGTGGTCGGCCACGAGTACTTCCACAACTGGACCGGCAACCGCGTGACCTGCCGCGACTGGTTCCAGCTGAGCCTGAAGGAAGGCCTGACCGTGTTCCGCGACCAGGAATTCTCGGCCGACATGGCCGCGGGCGACGAAATCGACTCGGCGGCCCGCGCGGTCAAGCGCATCGAGGATGTGCGCGTGCTGCGCCAGTTGCAGTTCGCCGAGGACGCGGGCCCGATGGCGCACCCGGTGCGCCCGGAGAGCTACGTCGAGATCAACAACTTCTACACGATGACCGTCTACGAGAAAGGCTCGGAAGTCGTGCGGATGTACCAGACGCTGTTCGGCCGCGACGGCTTCCGCAAGGGGATGGACCTGTACTTCAAGCGTCATGACGGCCACGCGGTGACGTGCGACGACTTCCGTCACGCGATGGCCGACGCGAACGGGCGCGACCTCGCGCAGTTCGAGCGCTGGTACAGCCAGGCCGGCACGCCGCGCGTGTCGGTGCGCACCGCGTACGACGCGGCCGCGCGTCGTTATACGGTCACGCTCGCACAGGGCTACGGCGACGCGTCGCCGGCCGCGCGCGAAACGCAGCAGGGGCCGTTGCTGATTCCGTTCGCGATCGGCCTGATTGGCCGCGACGGCCGCGACCTGCCGCTGCGTCTGGACGGCGAAGCCGCCGCTGCAGGCACGACGCGCGTGCTCGATTTCACCGACACCGAGCAGACCTTCACGTTCGTCGACGTGCCGGAACAACCGCTGCCGTCGCTGCTGCGCAACTTCTCGTCGCCAGTGATCGTCGAGTACGACTACAGCGACGACGACCTCGCGTTCCTGCTCGCGCACGACAGCGATCCGTTCAACCGCTGGGAAGCCGGCCAGCGCCTCGCGACGCGCGCGCTGCTGACGCTCGCCGCACGTGCCACCACGAACGAGCCACTCACGCTCGGCGAGAACTTCGTCGCCGCATTCCGCCGCGTGCTGACCGACGCGACGCTGTCGCCTGCGTTCCGCGAACTCGCGCTGACGCTGCCGTCGGAAACCTACCTCGCCGACCAGATGGCGGAAGCCGATCCGGCCGCCGTGCATCGCGCACGCCAGTTCGTGCGCCGCCGGCTCGCCACCGCACTGCGCGCCGACTGGCTCGCTGCATACGAGCAGCACCAGACGCCCGGCGCCTACGAACCGACACCCGAGGCGTCCGGCCGTCGCGCGCTGAAGAACCTCGCACTCGCGTATCTCGCCGAGCTCGAGGATCCGGCCGATGCCGTGCGCCTCGCGACCGCGCAATACGACTCGGCGAACAACATGACCGATCGCGCGGCTGCACTCGGCGCGCTGCTGTCCGCCGCGGCTGCCGGCGCGAACGAACCGGCCGCGCACGCACTCGACGATTTCTACCGCCGCTTCGAGAAAGAAGCGCTCGTGATCGACAAGTGGTTCGCGATGCAGGCCGCGCAGCGCGGTACGCCCGCGCAGCCGACGCTCGCGAAGGTTCGCAAGCTGCTCGCGCACCCCGCGTTCAACCTGAAGAATCCGAACCGCGCACGTTCGCTGATCTTCAGCTTCTGCGCGGCCAACCCCGCGCAATTCCACGCGGCGGACGGCTCGGGTTATGCGTTCTGGGCCGAACAGGTGCTCGCGCTCGACGCGATCAACCCGCAGGTCGCGGCACGTCTCGCCCGCTCGCTCGAACTGTGGCGCCGCTTCACACCCGTGCTGCGCGACCGGATGCGCGAAGCGCTCGAGCAGGTCGCGGCCGGGGCGAAATCGCGCGACGTGCGCGAGATCGTCGAGAAGGCGCTCGCGTAACGCAATCGCCCGCATCACGCACGTGCGATACAGCCGGTGCCGCCAGTGGCGGCGCCGGCTTTTTATTGCGTGAGCATTGCCGGCCCCAGGCGCAGTCGCGGGGTCCGACCGCACCGCTTGCCGCCGCGGCGAAGCGCGTCCCGCCCGTCTCCGCCACCGGAAACCGGGCCGGCTCGGCCGCCCGGCCATGTAACCGGACGAAAAAAGCCGGCGGCACGGAAAGCACGGCGGGTAAAATTACGGCCATTCAAGGATTCTTTGGCCTTTCGGAGTCTGTCATGTCCATTGCCCGCCGCACCACGCTGTCGAAATTCCTGATCGAACAGCAACGTGAGACCAACAACCTCCCCGCCGACCTGCGCCTGCTGATCGAAGTCGTCGCACGCGCGTGCAAGGCGATCAGCTACAACGTGTCGAAGGGCGCGCTCGGCGAGGCGCTCGGCACCGCCGGCACCGAGAACGTCCAGGGCGAAGTGCAGAAGAAGCTCGACATCCTGTCGAACGAGATCCTGCTCGACGCGAACGAATGGGGTGGCAACCTCGCCGCGATGGCATCGGAAGAAATGGAAACCTTCTTCCCGATCCCGGCGAACTACCCGCGCGGCGAATACCTGCTCGTGTTCGATCCGCTCGACGGCTCGTCGAACATCGACGTGAACGTGTCGATCGGCACGATCTTCTCGGTGCTGCGCTGCCCGGACGGCAAGCAGGCCACCGAGGAATCGTTCCTGCAGCCCGGCACGCAGCAGGTCGCGGCCGGCTACGCCGTGTACGGCCCGCAGACGGTGTTCGTGCTGACGACCGGCAACGGCGTGAACTGCTTCACGCTCGACCGCGAAGTCGGCTCGTGGGTGCTCACGCAGAGCAACATGCAGATCCCGGCCGACACGCGCGAATACGCGATCAACGCCTCGAACGCACGCCACTGGTACGACCCGGTCAAGCGCTACGTCGACGAACTGAACGCCGGCAAGGACGGCCCGCGCGGCGACAACTTCAACATGCGCTGGATCGCATCGATGGTCGCCGACGTGCACCGGATCCTGAACCGCGGCGGCATCTTCATGTACCCGGCCGACAAGCGGACGCCCGATCGTCCGGGCAAGCTTCGCCTGATGTACGAAGCGAATCCGATGTCGTTCATCGTCGAACAGGCAGGCGGCGCCGCGACGACCGGCACGCAGCGCATCATGGAAGTGCAGCCGACGGGCCTGCACCAGCGCGTGCCCGTGTTCCTCGGCTCGAAGAACGAAGTCGAGCGCGTCACCGGCTATCACGACGAAGCAAAATAATTGCACTGCAGCACTAGACGGAGGTGCGATGCGCAAGTACAATCGCGCCTCTTGATGTGGCCCTGACCGGTCGCATCACAGTGAAGTGAAAGCGGGAAGTCCGCCGGATCGAGGGTTTCGCGAAGCAGCAGCAGCAAGCTGAAAAAAGTTCGCAAAACCTATTGCCAAGATCTCGGATTTCACCATATAATTTCATTTCTCTGCTGCCGGTGTAGCTCAGTTGGTAGAGCAGCGCATTCGTAATGCGAAGGTCGTAGGTTCGACTCCTATCTCCGGCACCAAGACATAAAGGTCTGACAAGCATCGCTTGTCAGACCTTTTCTCTTTTCCGGCGCCGAAATCGTGCGCCCGCCCCCTCCCCGCACCCGTGCTGCTTGCGGGCATCCCCCGACTCACGCACCACGCGCCGACGACTACAATCGTCAAACACTCCCCCTCGCCCATTCATCATGCGCACCTGGCGTCTCGAACGAGCGCATCTCGCCGCGCAGCTGGACGTGTCCCGCGCAACACGCCTCGTCGCCGCGATCGGCGGCAACGAACCGAACGCGTTCGCGGCCGAAGTCCTGAAGCTGTTCGACGACGCGCTGTCCATCACGCAGTGCACGATCTTCGCGTACGAGTTTGGCAATCGCCCGCGCACGATGTCGGTCGCCGATCGTCGCGGTGGCCGCTACCTGCGCGACCTCGCCGACACCTACGCACGACACTTCTACGCACTCGACGGCAACCAGCAGATCGTATCGACCGCCCATCGCGGCGCGCACCGGCACGACCTGCTGCTGCACCAGCAGGCAGGTGACGAGATCGATCACGAAGCGTATCGCGCCGCATGCTATCGCGGCCCCGACGTATCCGACCGGCTGGCGCTGCTGATGCAGCCCGACGATGCGACGTGGCTGTCGATCAACCTGTATCGCGCACATCGCAGCGGCGCGTTCCAGCCGCGCGAGATCGTGGCGATCGAAACGCTCGCGCCACTGATCACGCAGGCCGCGAAGCATCACTACGCACTCGCCGGCGCGACGCAGATCGGCATCCCGCAACGGATGCTCGCGCGGTTACGCCATGCGTGCCCCGAACTGTCCAAGCGCGAACTCGACGTGCTGCGCGGCGTGCTCGAAGGCCAGACCGCGCACGAGATCGGCGAGACGATCGGCGTGAAGGTATCGAGCGTCGTCACCTATCAGAAGCGCGCGTACCGGCGCCTCGGCATTTCGAGCCAGCGCGAGCTGTTTGCGCTGTGCATGCAGCCCTGATGCGTCCCGGTTCGCGCCGAACGTAGCGCCGCCGCGCCTGCCGTACCCCGCTGTACCCGAAATGGGGACAACGGCGGCACGACCAGCTTCCATACTGCATCGACCCGTTGCACCCATCGCATCGCCGATGTGCGCACGTCGAACCAGACCACCGTGGAAGCCAACGATGACCATCGCGTTCAAACCCTATCCGTTCGTCGCCGAACACTATCTCGCACATCTGCCGGACCGCATCGACGGCATCGATACGCACCGGCATCGCGTCGCGATCGTCGGCGGCGGTCCCGTGGGCCTGGCCGTCGCGCTCGGCCTCGCGAATCACGGCATCCGCAGCGTGCTGATCGAAGCCGACGACGCGGTCTGCCACGGCAGCCGCGCCATCTGCATCTCGCGGCGCAGCCTCGAGATCATCGAGCGGCTCGGTGCGCTCGACGATTTCCTGCGCACGGGGCTGCCGTGGACTGGCGGGCGCAGCTTCTACCGTCGCGACGAAGTGCTGCATTTCACGATGCCGCAGGACGAAAACCAGAAGCTGCCGCCGATGGTGAATCTCGCGCAGTATCACATCGAACAGTTCCTGCTCGACGCCGCGCTGCGCCATCGCGAACTCATCGAGATCCGCTGGCAGACAAAACTCACCGGCGTGACCCGCCAGCCGGACGGTGTTCGCCTTGACGTCGACACGCCACTCGGCGGCTACGCGCTCGACGCCGACTGGGTCGTCGCGTGCGACGGCGGACGCAGCACGCTGCGCGACGCGCTCGGCCTGTCGCTCCAGGGCACGAGCTACGAGGGCCGCTACGTGATCGTCGACATCGCACTCGACAGCGACCGGCCGGCCGAACGACTCGCGTACTTCGATCCGTCGTCGAACCCGGGCTCAACGGTGCTCGTTCACAAGCAGCCCGACAACGTGTGGCGGATCGACTACCAGTTGCGCGACGATGAGGATGCCGAAGCGGCCGTGAAGCCGGAGAACGTGATCCCGCGCGTGCAGAACCTGCTCGACATGATGGGCGAGCGTGGCGACTGGTCGCCGATCTGGATCACGATCTACAAGGCGAACGCGCTGACGCTCGAACGCTATCGACACGGCCGCGTGCTGTTCTGCGGCGACGCTGCGCATCTCGTGCCGATCTTCGGCGTGCGCGGCGCGAATTCGGGCATCGACGATGCCGACAACCTTGCATGGAAACTCGCGTACGTGACGCGCGGGCTCGCGTCGGACACGTTGCTCGACAGCTACTCGGACGAACGCGTGTTCGCGACGCACGAGAACCTCCGCTACGGCACGAAGAGCACCGAGTTCATGGCGCCGCCGTCATTTGCGTTCGAACTGATGCGCAAGGCCGTGCTGTCGCTCGCGGTCCGGCATCTGGCGCTGCGCTCGCTGATCAATCCGCGCCAGACGACGGCCATCGCGTATGCGACGTCGTCGCTCAACGCAGCCGAACGCGACACGTTTGCAGCCGGCCCCGCGCCCGGCACGGTGCTCGCCGAATGCCCGCTGATGCGGTACGCGGCGCACGGCAGCGACATGCGCCTCGGCCACCTGACCGACCTCGTCGCCCCGCGCTTCACCGCGTTCTGCTTCACCTCCGACGGCGTACCCGATGCGGCGCTGGCGGATCTCGAACAGCGCCTGCAGGCTGCTCGGATACCGTTCGCGCTCGTCACGCTCGCACGGCATGCGGCGCCGCGGCAACCGGCCTGCGGCGGCCATGACGTCGACGGCCGGCTGTTCGACCTGTACGGCGCGCGCGACGGCACCGTCTATCTCGTGCGTCCGGACGGTCACGTACTCGGCCGCTGGCATGACGCGCGCGCTGGCGACGTGGCCGCCGCGCTCGAACGCGCACTCCATCCGCGCACATCCACCGATCTTCAGGAGACCGCATGATGACCGACACCGAACGCGATACGCTCTACACCGACCTGTGCCGCACGATGACGCGGATCGGTGAAGCCGATGCGTCGCTCTTTCTCGCCCGCTTCGCACTGCTGTCGATCGAGGCGATCAGCGATACCGCGACCGTCGCACGGCTGATCGCCGATGCAAGCGACGGACTGCCCGATGCGGGCATGCAAGCATCGACGCACGACAGCCAAGGCTCCTGACTGACTGGCTTCAACGACGACCATTTATTACAAATTCATTTCGACACGCATCGCCCGCGCACAAGTCGCGCCGTATGCAGACGAATTCCCTGGAAAATCCGGTTAAGGGTGCATAACATTACTTAACGATTCCGACCCGTCTATCGCGTTACATTGCGTGGGCGGCGCGGCGGGTCGCAATGCCGCCTTCATTCAGCTTGCGGCGACACAGCCGGCGTCCGGTCATTCGACACAACACAAGGAGAGGACAACCATGACTCATGGCTTGATTATGTGGCTCATCATCGGCGCGATCGCCGGCTGGCTTGCCGGCTTGCTCGTCAAGGGCGGCGGCTTCGGGCTGATCGTCGACATCATCGTCGGGATCGTCGGCGCGGTGATCGGCGGTTGGCTCGCCGGCTTGCTCGGCATCAGCATCGGCAGCGGCTTCATCGGATCGGTGATTGTCGCGGTCGTCGGCGCGGTGATCCTGCTGTTCGTGATCCGGCTATTCAAGCGAGCGGCCTGACGCTTCTCTCCACGCGCCTTCGGGCGCGTTTTCGCATCAGGCCGGCGCGCGGCCCGTTCGCCGCGCGCCGTCACCCCGCTCAGCGCTTCACGCGCTGCAGCCAGCCGTCGAGCACGTCGGCCGTCAGCAATCCGCTTCGCGTGCGCCATCGCGTCCGATCCACACGGTGCGCGGCATGTCCCCTCTCCATCCCGCATCGAGCGCCGCCTTCAGACGTTCGGGCATCGGTTCGTCGTTTGCATGCTGCGCGACCTGCGGCGGAAAGTTCATCTGCGCGAGCGGTTGCTTCTGCTGCGCGGGCGCGGCCTGCATGCTCATGTGCGTGGCGTGCGAATCGGCGGCGTTCGGCACGTCGAGGGTGTCGTGCGCACCGGCAGCGCCAGCAACGCGAACCACGGCGCGCCGCCTGCCGCGAGTGATCTCACAGCGCCCATTTCAGTTCCCCATAGAAAGTGCGGCCCGGATACGGGTGGAACACGTAGTAGCGGCGATCCGTCAGGTTGTCGATGCCGACCGACGCCGTCCAATGACGGTC
The DNA here is from genome assembly GCF_011605345.1 of Burkholderia sp. D-99. Taxonomy (GTDB): domain Bacteria; phylum Pseudomonadota; class Gammaproteobacteria; order Burkholderiales; family Burkholderiaceae; genus Burkholderia. Next base: position 399,996 of record NZ_JAAOXM010000003.1, on the reverse strand, counting down.
GAAGCGGTAGCGCGCCTTCAGGTCGACGATCGTGAACGAGCTCGTGCCGCCGTAGACATCCGGGTTCACGTCGCTGTTGTCGAGCGTGTTGAACTGGCGGCCCGAATAGCGCAAGCCGACGCTCGCGAGCCAGTGCTCGTCGAAGCGATACGACGCGAGCAGGTTCGCACGCATGCGCGGAATCCGCGGGAAGCGCGAGCCGACATACGCGGGATTCACCGCATCGGCGAGGATCTGCGCATTGCTCGCCGATACGTTCGCGTCGAGATTGAGCCCGCGCATCCCGACGTTCTCGCCGCTGAACGCGAGTTCGACACCGCGCACGCGCACGCGATCGACGTTCGAGATGTTGGTCACCGTCGTCGCGCCCGACACCGTCGTCTGGCTGTAGATCGAATCGCGCAGATCGCTCTGGAACACGCTGGCACGCACGACGCCGACACCCACGTCGCGTTCGGCCGTGAAGTCCCAGTCGATCGCCTTTTCCGGCCGCAGGTTCGGGTTGTTGTTGACGATCGCGCTGTTCGAGATCGTGCCCTGGAACAGTTCGCCGACCGTCGGGAACCGCGTGCCGGTCGCGAACGACAGCCGGAAGCGCCAGACGTCGGTTGCATCCCATTGCAACGCGACTTTCGGCGACAGCGCATTCGCGCTGCGGCCCGCATAACCGAGCGTGGCGCTCGCGTTGCCGAGCGCGCCGCCGTACGCATCCCAACGTTCGTAGCGCAGCCCCAACGTCGCGAGCCAGCCCGGCGCGAAACGCCACGCATCCTGCCCGAACAGCGCCTGTGTGCGCGTGTCACCACGATAGACGCTCGAAAGCGACGTGGTCGGCCCGGCCAGCCAGTCGGCCGTGTTGTACGTGACGTTGCGCAGGAAGTAGTTGTCGTAGTGATAGCCGAACGTGAACGTGTGGCCCTTCACTTCCGGCGCCTCGGCCTTCAGGTCGAGCGTGCGCCAGCCGGTGCCGTCGCCCTGGAACAGCGTGCCCGCGCCGCCCTGCACGGTCGACGCCGCGCGCAGCACGTCGCGCGACACGTCGTACGCGGATACGACGCCCGACAGCCGCCAGCCCGAATCGAGCCGACCGTTCAGGCCGAGCGCGTACAGCCAGTTTTCCTGGTCGCCGCGCTGCGGCGCGAATGCGTTCGGCGCAACGGTCATGTTCTGGCCGCCGATCGACACGTTGCCGCCGTAGACCGGATTGCCGGCCGCATCGCGCAAAAAGGTTTCGCCGTGCTGCCGGTAATGGTTCTCCCAATGCCCGAGCGTGAGCGTCGCATCGACGTGGTCGGTGAACGCATAGCCCATCCGGACCGTCTCGTTGAGCTGTTCGGTCCGCTCGATCGTCTGCGCGCCGACGATCGTCCGCGGCTTGCCGTTGGGCCCGATGTCGGCCGCGGCGCCCGTCACGGGCACGGCGGCGCCCAACTTCGGGTTGTAGGCTGAATTGGGGCTCGCATACTGCATCGGCTGACCGTTGTTCTCGAGCCGGTCGAGCGACAGCGCGAACCAGAACCGGCCGACACGGTTGGCGATCCGCGCGGTCTGGTGATTGCCGCCGAAGCTGTCCGCGAATCTGTAGCCATCGTGGTAGCGCTGCGTAAAGAACTGCGTCGACAGCGAAGCCTCCAGCTTTTCCGGGCGGCGCGTCGTGAGCAGCACGGTCGAGCCGATCGAGTTGCCCGGATACAGCGCGGAAAAGGGGCCATAGAGCACGTCGACGCGCGCGATGTCGTCTGGCGGAATCAGCGACCAGCGCGGCGGGTACGCGTAGCTCGAGCCGAGCAGGTTCGACAGCAGCACGCCGTCGGCGTAGACGAGCCCGCGCGCGCTCTGCAGTTCGTTGAAGTCGCGACCGGCGAACACGCTGTTGCGGTCGCCGATATAGCGCTTGCGGACCATCAGGTTCGGCGCGTACTTCAGCGCGTCCTCGGTGGTGACGTTGGTGTGTGATTCGATCTGCTCGCGCGTGATCGATGCGACGACGGCCGGCGTATCCGGATCGACCGGTTGCCGCTGCGCGGTCACGCTGACGGCGGTCAGCGTATCGCCCACCGGCGCCGGCGATACGGTTGCGACGATGGATGCCGGCGCGGCGGCATCGGCGCGACGCTCGACACCACGGCGGGCGGTTTCGACACGCGTATCGTCCGTTGAGGCCGCATGGGCGGCAGGCCAGGCGAAAGCGGCCGCGCATGCGAGCGCGAGCCTGCCGCGCGACGGCCGCGCGGCGAAGGGAGAGGACATGAGTGGATTCCTGAAAACGTGATCGGACGCCACCGGGCACAAGCGCGCGCGCCGCGCACGGACGGCGCGGCACGCGGCCCGGCCGCGAGCGGCACGCGCGCCACCGGGGCGCGCGGACGACATCAATCAGATCGGGGTGTTTTCAGGCGGGGCGCGAGGCTGCGCGAGACGGATGCCCTTGCGGGGACAATCGGGAATGACGGGGGCGGCCGCGCGATAGCCGAACGTCCGCACGAAGCCCGGCAGCGAGGGCAGGCTCGTACCGAGCGCCACGTTCGCCGCGAAGCCGGGGCAGTACACGCAGTGCGGCACACCGGCATGGTCGAACGACGCATCGTGATCGCCGCCCGCCTGCGCGAGCACGACCTGACGGACACCCGCTGCACTGCACAACTCGAGCGTGAGCTCGCCGGAGCCGCTCGGCGCGAGGCGCGCATAGCCGATGACGGGCGACAGTACATTCAGTACCAGCGCCAGCCATACGAGGCCGATCCATCGCGTCGTTCGTTGCATCGCGGTCCAGGAAAAAGTGCGCGCAAGTATAACAAGCGGCCCGATTGTTGCTGATTCCGCACGAGGCAATAGTCGGCTTCACAGCGCACGTCAGAGTGCATGTGCCGTTAATACAACAGAGACAAAATCTAACGATTCGCCACTGGCATAAATCCAAGCACGAGGTTGATAATCATCGAACCTGCTGGAGAAATGACCATGGACGAAAGACCAACTCGCATGCCACCGCCCGAGCAAGTGATGAGCCCGGATCCGGAACCCGTCGGCGTGGAATTCCTCGCCGAATTGCCCGATCACGTGCGGGCATTCTTCGACGAGCAGCACAAGCTGTACTCGCCGAAGTGAACGCCTGTTCGGTTCTGTAACCGCCACGTGTCGATCATCGCTATCGTGCGGTTCATCATTGCGCATCGCGCGCAACTCGCCTCGCACCCGGGCCGCAACAGCCTGACGGTGCCGGATCAGCTCGCCTGCTGATTCTCCTGTCGCGTCGCTACGCCGCGCGACTGTCTTCGTCTATCCTTCTGGTTTTCCACGTCCGGCCCGCCCGGCTCTCCCGATCGTTCCGATGAAGCAAGCCATTCGTGCCAGCCTCGCTGTCGCCGCGCTCGGCGTCGCCCTCTTTTCGTCCCCGCGCATCGCCGTTGCAGACGGCGACGACACCGCCCTCACCAACATCGTCGCGCTCGCGTCGCAGCGACTCGCGCTCGCCGAACCGGTTGCTCGATGGAAATGGGCAAATCACAAGGCAATCGAGGACCGGCCGCGCGAAGCGGCGCTGCTCGAATCGGTCGAGAAGCGCGCGGCAACGGCCGGCGTCGATCCCGCGTTCGCACGGACGTTCTTCGAGGATCAGATCGCCGCTAGCAAGGATGTGCAGAACGCCCTGTTCGCAACCTGGCGCGCGACGCGGCCGCCAGAAGGCGCGCCGCCCGATCTCGCGACCAGCACGCGCCCGGCGCTCGACCGGCTGACGCAGAAAATGCTCGCGGGGCTCGCGCAGGTTGCACCGCTGCGCGATGCGCCTGATTGTCAGGCGCGGCTCGCACGCAGCATCGCGAACTGGAAGACGCTCACGCGCTACGACTCCACGCAGACGCAGGCGCTCGACGCCGCGCTGTCGCATGTGTGCTCGGCCGGCGGCGCAAGCGCGATCGGCTGACGCAGCGGGCGCGGATCGCGCGGCCTCGCCGGACTAATCCGCTTGACCCGCAGGCGTGAGCGCGGCGAGCGGAATCAGTTGCAGGCCGCGCGCGAGATGCGTCTGCAGCAGGCGGTGGGTGAAGGGTTCGAACGCGCCGGCCATCCCGTCGGCCGCGAGGCGCGCGGCCGCGTCGAGCGATTCCACCACGCCGAGATAGCGCCAGCCATCGATCACATGAAACAGGCGGCGCTCGCCGCTCGCCTCGAACGCAACGGCGCCTTCGAACGGCCAGGGGGCATTGCCGGCACGCGCAGTGTCGGCCGCAGGGCGCCGGTTGTACGACGGGCGCAGCCGGGCGATCCATTGCGCTTCGGCGAGCATCGCCCCCAGCTCGTTACCTGTCTCGCGCCATTCAACGCGCCGTACCTGCTGCGCAAGCCGCATCTCCTTCGACGACCGGCGCTCGCCCGTCAGCAGCGCGCGCAGCCGCTGCCGCACGCGTACGCTGCGGCCGACATACAGCGGCGCGTCGTCCTCCCCGAACATTGCGTACACACCGCACCCGGCCGGCGCGGTATCGAGCCAGGCTTCGGTCAGGTCGCCACCTAGACGGAAGTGGCGCGTCGTGCGTGCGATCTGGTCGCGCAGCCGCTCGAGCGGCACGATGTCGTGCAACTGGCGCCAGAACTGCCACAGGAGATCGGCATCCGCCAGCGCCCGGTGACGCGCAGCCGGCACGAGGCCGTGGCGTTCGATCAACGCGTCGAGCCCGTGCCGGGATTCACGCGGGAACAGCGCACGCGACAGCCGCACCGTACACAGCACGTCGGGATTGAATGCGAAGCCGGCGCGCTCGAATTCGGCCCGCAGGAATCCCCGGTCGAAGCTCGCGTTGTGCGCGACGAACAGCTTGCCGTCGAGCCGCTCGAACAATGCCGGCGCCAGCGATGCAAACGACGGCGCGTCGCGCACCATCTCGTCCGAAATACCTGTCAGTTGCTGGATGAACGGCGGAATCGACTGCCCCGGATTGACGAGCGTCGTCCACGTCGACACGCCGAGCGGGCCGATTTCGACCACGCCGATTTCGGTGATGCGGTGTTCGGCGGGCGAGCCGCCTGTGGTTTCAAGGTCGACGAAAACGAGCGGCTGTTCGCTGGCGGGATCGGACGGACGGGGGAATTCAGACATGAAAAGACTGGGAAACGATGCTTTCGTGAGTATGCACCGGCATCCGTGTTCCCGGCCAGCCCGAACCGGAATGTTCCGTCCCCGGAAAGCAAAAAGCCCCCGCAATGCGGGGGCCGGACGTGATCGGCAATGCGTGGCGCGTCAGACCGCCTGGATATTCGCTGCCTGCTTGCCTTTCGGCCCGACTTTCACGTCGAACGAAACACGCTGGTTTTCCTTCAGCGTCTTGAAGCCGTCCATCTTGATTTCGGAAAAGTGCGCAAACAAATCTTCACCGCCATTGTCCGACGTAATAAAGCCAAAACCTTTAGCATCGTTAAACCATTTCACGATACCGGTATCCATGTCTTCGTTCCCCACTCGATTAGATCAAAAAAGCTATTTTTATAGCCGTTTCCCGAAATCCCGAAACATTGCGCCAGCACCCGCACCAGCACGCCGCCCGAGGACGGAGTGCTGACTTTATAAATTGGACAATCCAGGTGCGTCAAGAAAATTTTTAGCGATTCTTTTATCAAAAAAGCGCTAATGCCATTGGAATCGGTACACCATCACCTTTGATTAATTGATTTGCACCAAAAACCTGTCAACATTACCGGGGTAAGAGTTCCGATTATTTCAACCATGGAAATTCTACCGGGGACAAATCACCTCGGTAAAATCCTCGGGTTTTTTCCGGGTTGCAGAAATGCGGGGACGTTGCGATGCTCACTCAACGCCGGAAGGAAGGAGAAGGTCATGTGGCTGGACGGAATCAAGCGCTTCGCGAGCCGGCTCGGGCGCGTACGCCGCAAGTCCCGCGCCCTGGCCGAGTCCGCGCGCGAAGCGCCGTGCGACACCGAATTCGATACGACCTGGCACGGCGATCACTGGCAGAACCTGCTCGCATCGCCCCTCGATGCCCGTCACTACGTGATGGAAGACTGGACCTACACGCCGCCCCCCAACGAAGCCAAGGAGACCGCGCCTGCGGCCAAGCGCAAGCGGCGCTCGTACGCGCAGTAGCACGCGCAGCGGTGGGGCAAAAAAAAAGCGCGACTGGGAAGTCGCGCCGACAAAGGTTTGGAGATCTTTTCCGTCAACGAAAAAGTCTGCTTCGGAAAGCAGAGATCGCAGTATAACGAGAGAACATCCTTTCATTATCCATGCTCCACACAAACCTCTATTGCCGATGTGTCAATAATCGCGCTATCACCGCCCTCGCCTGCTGCTGATTACCTGTCGCGATCACGCAACGCCCGTTACGTACTCCTGATCTCCATTTTCTTTCGCTGCACCGCCGCAAACCCTTGATGGGCAATCGTTTGCGCTGCCTCGACGATTTTTGCGGATTCCAAAATATATTATTGCTTAAAGCGTGACCCTTCCCCGCTTCACGCACTCCGTACACTGCAGATGGCTTTTTGATAAGCGCACCGCCGCTCTGCCGGACCGGCCGCAGCGTCAAGCAAAACATGCCAGTCCGCAGCAGGTTCGATCGACATCATCCTGTTTGGAGACAGATCCATGAAAAAAACCCTGATCGTCACCGCGTTGTCGGGTGTATTCGTTACGGCAGCCCATGCCCAAAGCAGCGTGACGCTCTATGGCCTGATCGACGCAGGCATCACCTACACGAACAATCAGGGCGGCCACAGCGCCTGGCAGGAAACGAGCGGTTCGGTCAACGGCAGCCGCTGGGGCTTGCGCGGCACCGAAGATCTCGGCGGCGGCCTGAAAGCGATCTTCACGCTGGAAAATGGTTTCGGCATCAACAACGGCGCGCTGAAGCAGAGCGGCCGGGAATTCGGCCGACAGGCGTTTGTCGGCCTCGCACATGACACCTACGGCTCGCTGACGCTCGGCCGGCAGTACGACAGCGTCGTCGACTATCTCGGGCCGCTGTCGCTGACCGGTACGCAATACGGCGGCACGCAGTTCGCTCACCCGTTCGACAACGACAACCTGAACAACTCGTTCCGGATCAACAACGCGGTCAAGTACCAGAGCGCGAACTACGGCGGCCTCAAGTTCGGTGCGTTGTACGGGTTCTCGAATTCGACGTCGTTCGCGAACAACCGTGCCTATAGCGGCGGCGTGTCGTACAGCTACATGGGCTTCAACTTCGCTGCGGCCTATTTGCAGTTGAACAGCGACGTGAATGCGCTCGCGCAGGCAGCGACCGATCCGGGCGCAGTGACCGGCGAGTGGACTTTCGCATCGCGCGTGCAGCGTACCTGGGGCGGTGGCCTGAATTACGGGTTCGGCCCTGCCACGGTCGGCTTCGTGTTCACGCAGACGCGCCTCACCGGCATCCGCGCGATCAGCGCGGGCCAGTCCGGTGTGTCCGGCGGCATCACGGGCCTCGGCGGAACCGCGCGTTTCAGCAACTATGAACTCAACGGCCGCTACGCGCTGACGCCGGCACTGTCGCTCGCCGGCTCCTACACGTACACGCAAGGCCGCCTGGCCGGCGACAAGCCGACCTGGCACCAGTTCAACCTGCAAGCCGACTACGCGCTGTCGAAGCGCACCGACGTCTACCTGCAGGGCGAATTCCAGAAGGTCAACAACGACGGTCTCGACCTCGGCGCCAACATCAACGGGCTGGGCGCCGCGTCATCGACCAACAAGCAGATCGCGGTCACGGCCGGCCTGCGTCATCGCTTCTGAGCGACCGGCACATCCGCTGCACGCCGGATGACGAAGCGCCCCATCGGGGCGCTTTTTCTTTGCCGGGCTGCGCCGGGCGTCGCTCAGGCGTTGCCCGGCGCCGGGTAACGGACGTCGAGCACGTCGATCGGCTGCGGGCCGACCGGCGTCATCAGCATGACGGTATCGCCGATCTTCGCCTTGATCAGCGCACGCGCGACCGGCGAAATCCAGCTGACGCAGCCGTGGTCGAGATCGACCTCGTCGATCCCGACGATCGTAATCGTGTGACCCTCTCCGTCCGGCGTCTCGTAATCGACCGTTGCGCCGAAAAACACCTGGTCGACATTCTCCTGCCGGCTCGCATCGACGACTTCGGCAAGATCGAGCCGCTTCGTCAGGAAGCGGATGCGGCGATCGATCTCGCGAAGCCGCCGCTTGCCGTAGATGTAATCGCCGTTCTCCGACCGGTCGCCGTTCGACGCGGCCCAGGACACGAGCCGCACGACCTCGGGACGCTCGACGTCGATCAGGTTCAACAGTTCGTCCCTCAGCCGCTTGTGGCCGGCCGGCGTGATGTAGTTCTTCGCGCCGGCCGGAATCGCGGGCTGGGCCTGGTCCAGATCGTCGTCGTCGCCGTCCGACTCTTTGACAAACGCCTTGTTCATGATGCGGATTCAACATGGATGACTGATGCTCCAAGGGTACACGAAGGGCGCCCCGGCAAGGCCGTGCAGAACAATTCGCGAATAAGGCTTCCCTTTTTATACAACCCTGCTATAATTTCGCTTCTGCGTGCGGCTGTAGCTCAGTTGGATAGAGTACTTGGCTACGAACCAAGGGGTCGTGGGTTCGAATCCTGCCAGCCGCGCCACTTTTTTCGAGGGCCTTCCGAACCGAAGGCCCTTTCAGTTCGAAGCAGTAGAAGTTTTGTTTTGCGTGCGGCTGTAGCTCAGTTGGATAGAGTACTTGGCTACGAACCAAGGGGTCGTGGGTTCGAATCCTGCCAGCCGCGCCACTTTTTGGGGGCCTTCCCATCGCAGAAGGTTCCGACAGTCAAGCAGTACCGTTTTGCGTGCGGCTGTAGCTCAGTTGGATAGAGTACTTGGCTACGAACCAAGGGGTCGTGGGTTCGAATCCTGCCAGCCGCGCCACCTTAAAAGGGCTTTCCTCCGGGAAAGCCCTTTTTCTTTTCTGCCCCCACCTTCCCTCGCTCACGGCACGGCCACGGTTGCGCAGCCCCCCCTTTCCGGAAGAACGCAGGCCACGCCGAACGTTCACCACGCCGGCCGCACAAATGAAAACGGCGGCCAATGGCCGCCGTCGATCAATCATCCACCCGTGCTGGCAAGCGTCAATAGTCCTGACGCTCGCGCTCGATACGCATGCCGCCGTCGTGGCGCGCATGCGCGCCGTCGTCGGTCGAACGCTCGCGCATGATCCGCATCACGTCCGGATTGGTTCGCACGCGCCGCATCACGTTCGCGAGATGCACGCGGTCGCTGACCTGGATCACGAAGCGCAGCACCGTCGACTCGTGCGTCAGATCCTCGTCCATCGCGATATGCACGATGTTTGCGTCGGCCGACGTGATGTCCGCCGCCACGCGCGCAAAGATGCCCTTGGTGTTCTTCACGAGCGCCTTCACCGCGACATCGAACAGGCGGCCCGGCTGCGGCGCCCATTCGACGTCGATCCAGCGGCCCGGATCGCGGCGATGAATACGCTGCGCGACGCGGCAATCGGTCGTATGAATCGCCATCCCCAGGCCGATGCCGATGTAGCCCATGATCGCGTCGCCCGGAATCGGCCGGCAGCACGCCGACAACTGCACGGACATCCCTTCCGTGCCGGTAATCACGACCGGCGGCGCATGGTGTGCGGGATGCCGCTCGGACTTCGGCAGATCGTCGTCCGCGTCGCGGCCGCTCATCAGCACCTCGATGCGCTTGGCCATCACCGCGGCAACGCGACGGCCGAGGCCGATGTCCGCGAAGATTTCCTGACGGCTCTTGTTGCCCGTCCACTGCACGAGCTTCTCCCACACTTCCGGCTCGACATCCGCCAGCGCGAGACCATAGCCTTTCAGGCTCTGGTCGACCAGCCGTTCGCCAAGCTGCACCGACTCGTTCAGGCGCATCGTCTTCAGGTAGTGACGGATCGCCGAGCGCGCCTTGCCGGTACGCACGAAGCCGAGCCACGCGGGGTTCGGCTTCGAATACGGCGCGGTGATCACTTCGACGATGTCGCCGCTCTTCAGCTCGGTGCGCAACGGCAGCAGCTCGTTGTTGATCTTCACGGCCACGCACTGGTTGCCGAGATCGCTGTGAATCGAATACGCGAAATCGAGCGCCGTCGCGCCGCGCGGCAGCGCCATGATCTTCGACTTCGGCGTGAACACGTAGACCGCGTCGGGGAACAGGTCGATCTTCACGTGCTCGAGGAATTCGCTCGAATCGCCGGCTTCGCTCTGAATGTCGAGCAGCGACTTCAGCCACTGGTGCGCGCGCTTCTGCACGTCGCTGAGATCCGCGCTGCCGTTCTTGTACAGCCAGTGCGCGGCGACCCCCGCCTCGGCGATCTCGTGCATCTTGCGCGTGCGCACCTGGAACTCGATCGGCGCGCCGAACGGGCCGACGAGCGTCGTGTGCAGCGACTGATAGCCGTTGATCTTCGGGATCGCGATGTAGTCCTTGAACTTGCCGGGCACGGGCTTGTACAGCGCGTGCAGCGCGCCGATGCACGTGTAGCAGTCGAGCGCGCTCTCGACGACGACGCGAAAACCGTACACGTCGAGCACCTGCGAGAACGACAGCTGCTTGTCGCGCATCTTGCGGTACACGCTGTAGATGGTCTTTTCGCGGCCGGTGATCTCGGCGTCGATCTTCGCGTCGGCCATCGCGCGTTGCGCGGCCTCGAGGATCTTGCTGATCACTTCGCGGCGGTTGCCGCGCGCAGCCCTCACGGCCTTCTCGAGCGTCGCGTAGCGATGCGGGTTGAAGTTCGCGAAGCTCATGTCCTGCAGCTCGCGATACGTGTTGTTCAACCCGAGGCGGTGCGCGATCGGCGCGTAGATGTCGAGCGTTTCGCGCGCGACGCGGCGCCGCTTTTCCATCGGCACCGCGCCGAGCGTGCGCATGTTGTGCAGGCGGTCGGCGAGCTTGACGAGAATGACGCGCACGTCGCGCGCCATCGCGAGCAACATCTTGCGGAAATTTTCCGCCTGCGCTTCCTCGCGGCTGCGGAACTCCATCTTGTCGAGCTTCGACAGGCCGTCGACGAGTTCGGCGACCTTCGGGCCGAACCGTTCGGCCAGCTCGCTCTTGGTCACGCCCTGGTCTTCCATCACGTCGTGCAGGAGCGCTGCCATGACGGCCTGCGCGTCGAGCTTCCAGCCGGCGCAGATTTCCGCGACGGCGACGGGATGGGTGATGTAGGGTTCGCCGCTCTGGCGATATTGACCGAGGTGGGCTTCGTCGCTGAAGTGGAACGCCGCCTTGACCTCTTTGATTTCTTCCGGAGGAAGATACTCTGCAAGCACGGACGTCAGTTTCGCGATCGAAACGACGCCGTGCTTGCGCGGCTGCTCCGGTGTGGCGGTCGGCCCGAACAGATGCCGGAAGGACTGTTCGAGAACCGCGTCGATGTACTGGCGCGCAGGCGACTGGGCCGTGGCTTCGGTGGTCGAATCCGCGGAGGCGGACGATGGGGTGGTGCTCATATTCGCCTCCAGGTCGAGTCGTTGCGCGCGTGGATTACATGGCTGGAACGGGCCGGATGCGCGTTACACCGGCACCTTCTTCAGCATCTCGACGCCGACCTGGCCGGCAGCGATTTCGCGCAGCGCGACGACGGTCGGCTTGTCGCGGCTTTCGATCTTCGGCGTATGGCCTTGCGCGAGCTGCCGCGCGCGATAGGTGGCGGCGAGCGCCAGTTCGAAGCGGTTCGGGATTTGCTTCAGGCAGTCTTCGACAGTAATGCGAGCCATGGTGGTAATTCCTTCTGAATATAGTCCTTATTCTACCTTATGTCCCTCGTCCCCCGCGTCATTCCGCGTGGGGCAGATGGATGCCGAGCTCGATGAACAGCTCCGTGTGTCGCGCGTACTGCGAAGCAAAGCGCAGGCGCGTGGCCGCGACGATGCATTCGAGTTCCGCGAGCGCACGGTCGAAATTCTCGTTGATCACCACGTATTCCGCTTCGGACGCGTGTGCGATCTCGCTGCCGGCAGCCAGCAGGCGGCGCGTGATCACGTTCGGCTCGTCCTGGCCGCGCTTCTTCAGGCGCTCCTCGAGCGCGTCGAGCGACGGCGGCAGGATGAAGATGCCGACCGCGTTGCGGAACTGCTTCTTCACCTGCAGCGCGCCCTGCCAGTCGATCTCGAGCAGCACGTCGTGGCCGTTCTTCATCTGCTCTTCGATCCAGACGCGCGACGTGCCGTAGTAGTTGCCGTGCACTTCCGCGCTCTCGAGGAACTCGTGCGCCGTGTGGCGCGTGCGGAAATCCTCGACCGTCGTGAAGTGATAGTGCTGGCCGTCCTGCTCGCCCGGGCGCGGCTTGCGCGTCGTGTACGAGATCGACAGGCAGATGTCGCTGTCCTTCGACAGCAGCGCATTCACGAGCGTCGACTTGCCGGCGCCAGACGGCGCAATGACCATGAACAGGTTGCCGGGATAGACGCCCGCGTGAAGCGTATGCGCGTCGTGAGTGGGGTGGATCATCTTGCGTTACTCCAGGTTTTGCACTTGCTCGCGCATCTGCTCGATCAGCAGCTTGAGCGCCATCGACGCGTCGGCGAGTTCCTTCGCCGCCGCCTTCGAGCCGAGCGTGTTCGCTTCGCGATTCAGTTCCTGCATCATGAAGTCGAGACGCTTGCCGACGCGGCCGCCCTTCTCGATCACATGGCGCGTTTCGTTCAGGTGCGCGGTGAGCCGCGACAGCTCTTCCGCGATGTCGATCCGGATCCCGTACATCGTCACTTCCTGACGAATGCGCTCAGCGGCTTCCTCGCGCGTGACAATCGTCGAGCTGCCTTCGGGCGCCGCGATGCCGAGTGCCTCCTGCAGCCGTTCGACGATCTTCTGCTGGTGCTTCGCGATCAGCTCCGGCACGAGCGGCGTGATGCGCGCGACGATCGCTTCCATCTCGGTGACGTTCGTCAGCAGCATCGTTGCCAGTTGCGCGCCTTCGCGCGAACGCACGACGACGAGCTCGCCGATTGCTTCCTTGCCGCATGCGAGCACCGCATCGCGGATCGCGTCCGCAGACACGCCGCTCTCGGCGATCACGCCGGGCCAGCGCAGGATCTCGCCCGCGCGCAGGCGGCCGACGCCCGGGAACGAATCGAGCACCGAGCGCTCGAGCTCGGCGAGCTGGCCGAGCGCCGACTGGTTCAGCGCACCCGCGCCGATGCTCTGCTCGCCGCGCTGCAGGTTGATGCGGATGTCGACCTTGCCGCGCGACAGCTTGTTCATCAGCATTTCGCGCAGCGCGGGTTCGCACGCGCGCACGTCGTCCGGCATCCGGAAATTGAGGTCGAGGAAGCGCGAGTTCACGGTGCGCAGTTCGACCGACACGCTGGTGCCGCCGTTGCCGGTGGCCGTCGCGAGTTCGCGCGTCGCGCTCGCGTAGCCCGTCATGCTGTAGATCATGGTTCGTCTCGCCGTCTGGGTGCCCTCGCGGGCAGGGATATGTCGAGGCGCCCGGCGCATCGGAAAGCGCGGGGCGGGAAGCGCGCATTATCCCATTTTTGCGGACCACCTCGCCGGGCAAGCCCGCCGTTCAGCGCTAAAATCGGGGTTTCCTCTCGTTCCGCGATTCCCACATGACGTCCTCCGTTTCCCGCCCGAGCGGCCGCCGCGCCGACGAACTGCGCAAGGTCGCCCTCACGCGCCACTACACGAAACATGCCGAAGGTTCGGTGCTGGTCGAATTCGGCGACACCAAGGTGCTCTGCACCGCGAGCGTCTCCGAGCGCGTGCCCGACTTCCTGCGCGACCGCGGGCAAGGCTGGCTGACCGCCGAATACGGCATGCTGCCGCGCGCGACGCACACGCGCAGCGACCGCGAAGCCGCGCGCGGCAAGCAGACCGGCCGCACGCAGGAAATTCAGCGCCTGATCGGCCGCGCGCTGCGCGCCGTGTTCGACCTCGAAGCGCTCGGCCCGCGCACGATCCACATCGACTGCGACGTGATCCAGGCCGACGGCGGCACGCGCACGGCGAGCATCACCGGCGCGTTCGTCGCCGCACACGACGCCGTGTCGACGCTGATCGCGGCCGGCAAGCTCACGCGTTCGCCGATCACCGACCACGTCGCCGCGATCTCGGTCGGCGTGTACGAAGGCGCGCCCGTGCTCGACCTCGATTACGCGGAAGATTCGCGCTGCGACACCGACATGAATGTCGTGATGACGGGCGCCGGCGGCTTCGTCGAAGTCCAGGGCACGGCCGAAGGCGTGCCGTTCTCGCGCGCCGAGATGAATGCCTTGCTCGACCTCGCGCAAGGCGGGATCGCCGAGCTCGTGCAGCTTCAGAAAGACGTGCTGGGCGCCTGACATGCCGGACGACCACACCATCGCGCCGCTGTCGCGCATCGTTCTCGCGTCGAACAACGCCGGCAAGCTGCGTGAATTCACCGCGCTGTTCTCGACGGTCGGCATCGAGATCGTCCCGCAGGGCGACCTCGCGGTGCCCGAGGCGGAAGAACCGTTCGGCACCTTCATCGAGAACGCGCTGACGAAGGCGCGCCACGCGTCGCGGCTCACCGGGCTGCCGGCAATCGCCGACGATTCGGGCCTGTGCGTGCGCGTGCTGCGCGGCGCGCCGGGCGTCTATTCGGCGCGTTACGCGCAGCGCGCGGGACGCGACAAGGGCGATGCGGCGAACAACGCGTATCTGGTCGAGCAGCTGCGTGGCGTCGACGACCGGCGCGCATACTACTGCTGCGTGCTCGCGCTCGTGCGCCACGCGGACGATCCCGAGCCGCTGTTCGCCGAAGGGCGCTGGGCGGGCGAGATCGTCGATACGCCGCGCGGCGAGCACGGATTCGGCTACGACCCGTATTTCTACCTGCCGTCGCTCGGCGCGACGGCCGCCGAACTCGAGCCGGCCGTGAAGAACACGCACAGCCACCGCGCGCTGGCGCTGAAGGCGCTGCTGGCGCGGCTCGCGGAGGAAGCATGAGCGCGCCCGATACCCGTTCGCTGCAGGAGGTTGCATGAGCCAGGCCGCGGAAACCGGCGCGCGCGTCGTCGCGACCTTCACGTCGCCCGGCCAGGTGCGGCTTACGTCGCTGCCGCCGCTCGCGCTGTACGTGCATTTCCCGTGGTGCGTGCGCAAGTGCCCGTACTGCGATTTCAACTCGCACGAGTGGAAAGGCGAACGGTTTCCGGAAACCGAGTATCTCGACGCGGTGCGCGCCGATCTCGAGCAGGCGCTGCCGCTCGTGTGGGGCCGGCAGGTGCATACCGTGTTCATCGGCGGCGGCACGCCGAGCCTGCTGTCGGCGGCCGGACTCGATCGGCTGCTGTCCGACGTGCGCGCACTGCTGCCGCTCGACGCCGATGCCGAGATCACGCTCGAGGCGAATCCGGGCACGTTCGAGGCCGCGAAGTTCGCGCAGTTCCGCGCGAGCGGCGTGAATCGACTGTCGGTCGGCATCCAGAGCTTCAACGAAACGCACCTGAAGGCGCTCGGCCGGATTCACGACACCGCGCAGGCGCGCGGGGCCGTCGAGATCGCCGCGAAGAACTTCGACAACTTCAACCTCGACCTAATGTTCGCGCTGCCGAACCAGACGCTCGACGAATGCCGTACCGACATCGAGACCGCGCTGTCGTACGCGCCGCCGCATCTGTCGCTGTATCACCTGACGCTCGAGCCCAATACGCTGTTCGCGAAGTTCCCGCCGGTCGTCCCCGACGACGACGCGTCGGCCGACATGCAGGAGTGGATTCACGCACGCACGGCCGAGGCCGGTTACGGGCGCTACGAAGTGTCCGCGTATGCAAAGCCGAATCATCAGTGCAAGCACAACCTGAACTACTGGCGCTTCGGTGACTATCTCGGGATCGGTGCGGGCGCGCACACGAAGCTGTCGTTCCCGAACCGGATCCTGCGGCAGGCACGCTACAAGCATCCGGCGACCTTCATCGAGCAGGCGATGGCCGGCACGGCCGTACAGGAAGAGCGTGAAGTCGGCGCGCGCGACCTGCCGTTCGAGTTCATGCTGAACACGCTGCGGCTCGTCGAGGGCTTCCCCGTACACAGCTTCGCCGAACGCACCGGCCTGCCGATGAGCACGATCGAGCCGGCACTGCAGGAAGCGGAACGGCGCGGGCTGATCGCACGCGATTTTGCGCAGATCGCGCCGACGCCGCTCGGCCAGCGTTTCCTCAACGACCTGCAGGAATTGTTCCTGCGCGACGATTGAAGGAATGAACGAGGCGGCATTTCGGTTACAATGCCGCCTCGTGTGGAAGCGTGGCCGAGCGGTTTAAGGCACCGGTCTTGAAAACCGGCGACGGGAAACCGTCCGTGAGTTCGAATCTCACCGCTTCCGCCAGATCACCCACCTACATCGATCCGAATTCATCGGAATCAATCGGCAAAACGCCCGTCAGACAAGGCTCCCAGCCAATCCACCATCTCAGGAACAGTCGGAATCGGTTGCTTCCCATCGGAATAAATCGTAAAGTTTTCGGTGGGTTGGTTGGTGGGTTGAGAATTTGACGGGGAAACGATGCCGAGGAAAGCGACGGAGCTGGGCGCCCTAGCCGTGTCCAAGCTGTCGAAACCAGGGAAGCACGCTGTCGGGCGTGTTCCTGGTCTCGTCTTGCAAATCAGTCCCACTGGTACGAAGTCGTGGTTGCTACGCGTGACGGTAGGAGACCGCCGACGCGAAATTGGTCTGGGCCCCTATCCCGCCGTCCGTCTGCAAGAAGCCCACGCGAAAGCCCAAGCAACGCGCGATGAAATTGCGAGCGGCATCGATCCCGTGCTCGCGCGGAAGGAGATCGCAAGTCGGCTCCGAGCCAGCCAGGCTTTCGAGATGACCTTCGAAGAAGCGGCGAATCGCTTCATCAAGGCCAAGGCACCGGAATGGAAGAACTCGAAGCACGGTGACCAGTGGCGAAACACTCTCGCTGAGTACGCATACCCCAAGATCGGCAATCTGATGGTCAGGCACGTCGCTCGTGCACACGTCATGGAAATCTTGGAGCCGATGTGGACAACGAAGACGGAGACAGCATCGCGCGTGCGCGGCCGCCTCGAGGCGATCCTGGACTGGGCCAAGGTGAAGGGCTTCCGCGACGACGGAACCAATCCTGCGTCATGGCGCGGCAACCTCGACAAGCTCCTATCCGCCCCCAAGCGCACGAAGCGAGTGCGGAACCATCCCGCCCTTCCCATCGACCAGATGGCGACGTTCATGGAAACGTTGCGAGCTACTGCCGGCGTTAGCGCGCGGTGCCTGGAGTTCGCGATCTTGACAGCAGCTCGATCGGGCGAGGCCCGCGGGGCACGATGGAACGAGATCGACGTGAGGCGCGGCGTCTGGTCCATACCCGCAGAGCGAATGAAGGCGAAGAAGGAACACCGCGTGCCGTTGTCGCCTGCCGCCCTCGAATTACTTAGGGCGATCGAGCGAGTGGAAGATCAGGATCTCGTATTCCCGAGTCCGCGATCGGGCAGCGTATTAAGCGACATGGCACTTCTGGAACTGATGCGCCGACAGCACCTTGACGCGACGCCACACGGTTTTCGATCGACGTTCAGAGACTGGGCGGGCGAGTACACCAACTATCCGCGCGAATTGGCCGAAGTTGCCCTCGCTCACATCAAGGCCGATGCGACAGAGGCCGCCTACTGGCGCGGAGACGTGCTGGAAAGGCGCCGGCGGATGATGACCGATTGGGCGGAGTTCATCTCCAGGCCGCATGAAGGTGGAGACGTCATACCGATCAATAAGACGGCGTGAAGCGCGCTGGCCGGATTCGACATGAGCGATCAGATGAAAAACGAAGAACCGTGGAACGACGAAGCGCAGGCAGCGGCCCGCGCCAGATATGAGGCTGAATGGCAAGAAATGGTCGACGAGGCCGGCACGCCAGAGGATTCCGCATTCGACCTCATGGATGACCTGGAGGATCTGTGGCTGGCTGTAGCGCCCGGAAAAACCGCTGAGGACTTTGAAGCCGAAATTGCCACGCCATTCCACGATAGAGACGACATTGATGTGGATGCAATGGAGGCCGAATATGCACAGATCACCGTCAACGACGCTTGGGAATTCGCGTCGTGGCCGCTCATTGAAACGCCTATTCTCATCGCATATGGACATGCCGTCCTCGCACGCCTCGCAAATGCGAGTGCGTCAGCTGACCCGAGAGCGCGCGATTTGGCCTGGGCAAGAACGCGTGATGCTTCGTATTGGCATGGCGTCGCAATGGGCCTCGTCCGTGTGTACGCAAACGGACCACGCCCGGTGAGTATTAGCGATGTAGCCCGCAACGCAGCACACGTACGCAACGCCGAGAACAGGGCCATCCGCAGCTCAGCTTTCGAATGGCTAGATGCAAATTTTGCCGATTGCAGAAGCCAGGACGATGCTGCCGAAAGGCTAATGAAGATCGTACCGGTAGCGTTCAGGACCGCAAGGCGATATGTGACACAATGGCGCTTGTCAAGCCCCTCTGCGGGCAGAGAGTAACCTCTCCACGCACACTGCCACCTAAGCACGCAGTAGTTGCACCCTGCGCGCAAACTGGCTTCTGCGATCTGAGAGTGAAGTAAAAAATCCGTGTCGACCCGTCCAATCCCGGACGATCCCGAGTCGATACGATGAAAAAGTCAGACGCTCAAGCTCTCCAGAATTTCGACAGCCTGCCGAACGCTGCCGGAGTCAGTGATACCGTTGTGGCCGCCTTGTGCGGCTGCAACGTCTCCACCGTTTGGGATCGCACCAAGCGCGGCGACCTTCCCAAGCCTATCAAGATCGGCGGCTCGACCCGCTGGAACGTCGGCGAGCTGCGTGCCGTTCTCACGGGAGCGCACGCATGACGAACACGACGACCCAAAATGAAAAGGGCCGCGACTCCTGCCAGAGTGCGACCCAGACGACCCGAGGAAATGATACCCCGGCGCCGATGTCCGGTGGGTGCTTCCTCGATGTCCATCGCAGTGGATCGGAACGCCTCCGCGTGCAGTTTCGCCAATACCGCGGCCGCGAGTTCCTCGACGTGCGCTGCTGGTATCTGGCCAATGACGGCGAATATCACCCGAGCCAGAAAGGCGTCACCCTCAATCCGTCGCAGCTCGCTGAGCTGGTCCAGGCGCTGATGATCGCCGGCCGGGCGTTCGACGCGAAGGGGGTGAACTGATGGACGAGAACAACTTCGCCAGTTTGACAAAGGTACCCAAAGGGCCTACATTGACGGGTATGGTTCGCGCAGCCCGCGAGGACCGACTCTCCGAAAGGATGCCCATCATGAAGACCCTTCTTCGTGCGCGCCAAGTCGCGCCTAAAAAAAATGATTCAATACTCCCCTCCCACAGCCGAAGACATGGAGCGGCTGAAACAGGCGCTTGGCAAGAGCAGCACGGAAATGGCCGAGCTCTTCGGCATATCGACGGGGCGGCAGTGGCGCAAGTACATGGCGGCGGATGCGAACAACAGTCGAGATATGGGGATGCACATGCTGTTCTTCGCGATGGCTCGGCTCGAGCTGGATACGGAGACGTTCGACCGGATCGTGAATCGGATGCGCGCGGTCGGCGCGACGATCGAGCTGGACAGCGAGTAACTGCCGGCGGCGCGTTCGTTGCCGCCATCCCGAATACCCTCACCCAATCGGCCGATCCGTTTGACCTTGTGCCGAGCGCCTGGCGCAACGGTCGGCCGTCGAAGCCCGCGACGACCGTCACCCCGGATCTGTTCGAGCTTGCCGGCATCCGCGCTGCGGAACACTGGCTGAAGGTTCGCCCCACCGCACGCCCGAACCAGTGGTGCCGGTCGACGTTCGACAATCTCGTCGCCGGCCTCGGTCGTATTCCCTCCTACGCTGATTGCTGCGCTGCGTTCGAACGCGCATTCAAGCGCCGTGTCGCGGCCGCTTCCCGTACCGATCGCGAAGCCGCGGAGGTGCGCGCATGAACTCGACCGTTCTCGAAATCATCCGTCGCGCGCTGCGTGACGCTGCGCTGTCGGCACAACCGAACGACGCTATCGACGTTCTGGGTGATGCTTTGCTCAACCTAGCCGAACTCGCACGGGCGGAGGTACATCATGCATGACACAAACACGGCTGACACGCTTCGCTACGCACTGGCGAAACAGGTTCCCGCTATGGAACGCGGATTCACTATCCAGACGAGCTACGGTGATCTGAAGATCGACGCGGAGGACGCCGGCCGGATCGCTGCCGCCGTAAAACTGGCGCTCACGCGCAAGCTGAACGCAAGCGCCCCGTTGCCGACCTGGTTCGAGGCAGAGTCGCTCGACGAGTGCGCGCAAGCCCTGCGCCACACCGGTGCCATCTTCGGCGTGATCGATTATTACGCTCGCGGTGGCGACGCGGAGAAATGCGACCTGGTTTCGTTGTGTGAAATCGGCATCGAAATCTCCGGTCGTTATGCTGAACGCGCAGATGAATCCGTATCGGAGGTGTCGCGTGGCTAAATTCCTCATCGACGATAATGCTCTGGACAACCTCGCCAAGAAAATCCAGCGGCTCGAGGTGCTGTTCGACGTGATCCCGGAAGAACCCACGGGCGCACAGATCAGCGTCGAAATCCTTTGCGGAATCGGGGCCGACATTTCCAGACTCGCCGCGATCGAACTCGAAAACATGCGCGCCGGCACACACGCGGCCAACGTATCTCGGCGTATGCCTATCGCTGAGCAGTCCTCACGAGGCACGGGAGGCGCATGAGCGAAGTAGTGAGCATTGAGACTGAATTTTCCGCTGCGATGGCTGCGCACGACCTCCGACCAATCGGAATTGTCGCCGATGGACGCCTGCACCGTTTCGACGGCCCGGAGGACAAACGCGGCAAGAAGTCTGCATGGTACGTCCTGCATGGTGACGGCATTCCGGCCGGGAGTTTCGGCGACTGGCGCACCGGTCTGTCCGAAACGTGGTGCTCGAAGGCTGCGAACGAAATGACCGACGCCGAACGGGCGGTGATTCGCAACCGCATCCGGTTGATGAAGGTAGCGCGCGAGGCCGAGGAAGCCCGTGACGCGGAGGCGGCGCGTGCTGCCGTCGCCGACCATTGGGAGAAAGCTAGCGGCGTTCGGAGCGATCACGATTACGTGATCGCGAAGCAGATCCGCCCCCGTGGAGCAAAGCAACTGAGCAACCAGTTGCTGATTCCGCTACGCGACATCGACGGTACGTTGCACTCGGCACAGTACATTCAGCCGGACGGGGCGAAGCGGTTCAAGAGCGGCGGCCGGGTAGCCGGTTGCTTCTGCATGGTCGGCGATGATCCCAACGACGGCGACACGATCCTGATTGCCGAAGGGTGGGCAACAGCATGCAGCCTGCACCAGGCGACCGGGCATGCCGTTTTCGCAGCGATGAACGCGGGAAACCTGCTGGCGGTCGCGAAGGCGGTACGGCTCAAATATTTGATGGCAACCATCATCGTTTGCGCCGACGACGACTATTTGACCGCGGGAAACCCTGGCCTGACGAAAGCGCAGGCGGCAGCGCAGGAAGTTGGCGGCACGGTGGCGCCTCCCGTATTCGGAGCTGATCGACCGAGCGGCGTTTCCGATTTCAACGACCTGCACTGCATCAAGGGCCTCGCCGTGGTGAAACAGTGCATCGATGCAGCGGTCGACCGGCAGCCGGCTGCGGCGCCCACCACGGAGTCGGATAATTGCGTCCCGTCCGGCTTTCTCGTGACCGAACGAGGCGTGTTCTACGAAGAGGACGATGGCACGCCTCACTGGATTTGCTCTCCGTTGCACGTTCGCGCATTGGTCCGGGATCGCTCGTCCGAAAACTGGGGGCGCCTGCTCGAGTGGAATGACGCCGACGGCCACCCGCACGTCTGGGCGATGCCGATGGAGATGTTGCGGTCGGACGGAGCCGACATGCGCGGCGAGCTGGCGCGGCTCGGCCTCGACATCGCACCGGGCAACAAGGCGCGCAACAAGCTGACTGAGTACGTCACGTGCGCCAGGCCGAAGGCACGCGGACGGTGCGTCACGCGTACTGGCTGGCACAGTGGCGCGTTCGTGTTTCCCGACCAGACAATCGGCGCGGCGAGCGAGCGTGTCATCTTCCAGGCCGAAAGCATCATGCGCACGTATTCGCAGTCAGGCACGCTCGACGACTGGAAGGCCGGCGTTGCGCGATTCTGCGTCGGTAATTCCCGCCTCCTGCTTTCCGTGTCCGCGGCCTTCGCTTCGATGATGCTCGAGTATTCCGGGCAGGAGTCTGGGGGTCTGAACATCGTCGGCGAATCGTCCTCGGGCAAGACTACGGCGCTCCGCGCGGCATGCTCCGTATTCGGCGGCAAGGAATACATGCAACGTTGGCGTGCGACGGCGAACGGTCTGGAGGGTCTGGCATCACTCCACAATGACACGCTGCTCGTGCTCGACGAGCTCGCACAGGTTGACGCACGCGAAGCCGGGGAAATCGCCTACATGCTCGCCAACGGCAGCGGCAAGGCCCGTGCGGGACGGACCGGTACTGCACGTGCTCGGCAGACTTGGAAACTTCTGTTCCTGTCGGCAGGCGAGATCGGTTTGAGCCAGCACCTGCAATCGGTCGGCAAGAAGACGAAAGCCGGCCAGGAGGTGCGCCTGGTCGAGATCCCAGCCGATGCGGGCGCCGGGTTCGGTCTGTTCGAGCACCTCCACGGCGTCGCAGGCGGTGCCGAGCTGTCGACCGCGATCAACGAAGCTGCCGTGAATTATTACGGCACCGCGGCCGTCGCCTTCCTCGAGGCACTCTGCCGCGACCGCGATGAAATCGGAATTTGGCTCAAGGAGGAGATCCGCCGGTTTGTTGATGGAAATCTGCCGGCCGACTCCAGCGGCCAGGCGCATCGTGTCTGCCAGCGGTTCGCCCTGATCGGGTTGGCCGGCGAGTACGCGACCGCCGCGGGCATTACCGGCTGGAATGAAGGTGACGCGCTGGGTGCCGCTGCCGACTGCTTCGCCGTTTGGCTCGACGGTCGGGGCGGCGCGGGCAATCAGGAGCAGGACACGATTCTGTCGCACGTGAAGGCGTTCTTCGAGGCACACGAGGAATCGCGATTTTCCGATCTCAACGATATATCCGACCGTCCGACGATCAACCGGGCCGGGTTCAGGCGGGTGACCGAGTCCGGAACCGAGTACTTCGTTCTTCCGGAAATATTCAAACGCGAAATCTGCAGCGGCTTCGAACCGAAGGCTGCAGCGCGCGCACTGGTTGACGCCGGATGGATTCGGTCGGCGCCTGACGGCAAATTCCAGCGATCCGAGCGCCTGCCTGGAAAGGGAACGATCCGCGTCTATGTGTTCACCCCTGCACTTTGGGAGGCGCAACGATGAGCACGGTAATTCTCCACAAGTATAAAAAAACCGGTGTGACAGGTGTGGCAGGTGTGACGATTTCCGGAAGCCAAGACAGTAAAGGCTTTCCGCGTAACACCGTTCGGTGTGACATGTCACACCGTCACACCGAACACCATATTTTCGATGCCCTGCCTGTCACACCTGAAAAACATCGGGAGGCAGGTGTGACAAACTGGTGTGACGCGAAAACCCTTGCCAGCATTGGGTTTGCGGCCACCGTCACACCAGTCACACATGTCACACCTCAAAAAAACAACATCCGGAAACATCGGGGAGGTGCGCGATGATCCCCCGCAACCTGAAGCATGTCGGTCCCTATGCGAACCGGGTCAATAAGCGTTCGCCGGCGAGCGAAAGCGGCAGGATGCCGTTGCCGGATGATTGCAAAGGCTCACCCGTCGATCGGGAAAGTGGTGCGCCCTACTGGCCGTGGGGTCCTCGCATCAATCCGGAGCAACTTGCGACAATCCAACGTGAGCTCCTGATCGCCGTTGACGAGTTGGCGAAGCTGGAACATTGGCGGGATTCGGACTATGACCATGTGGTGATGTGCATCGAGAGGCAGCCGATCAGCACGTTGCTGCCCGATCTTGGCTATTTCAGGGACCGCCTTCAGATCGCGCGCGCCGGAGTACAGGCACAACACGCAGCAACCGCCCGATCGAGGAAATCCATATGACGGCGCGCGATGAGCTCGACAAGGCATCGAGCATCGCCGTCCAGGCACGCCAATCGGGCCTCCTGCCGGGAGTCAACGCTCTAATCCTCGCTGCCGCTGCGGAACTGGCCGAACACGGCGCCGATCTCCCCGAATCGACGCGCCTTGTATTGCGTGGTTTCATGGTGGCGGCAATGCTTCAGCAGATGGGGGCAGCAAAACATGATCGTGATGCATGAACTGTCCGACGACGCAATTCTCGCGGGGTGGTCATATTTTCGAGAATGGCGCACGAGCCGCAATGCGTTGCTGTTGTTCGATGCGCTCGAGCAGGTGAACCGCGCAGAGCGAGCCTGGATCGCCGCGCGCGGTTCGCGCACGCCGCTTCGTCGAGAATGGCAGGTGCTTCGGCGATGCGTGATGCGCGGTCTCGCTCGGTTACGCGGCCCCCTGCTTGCGGCCAGCACGCCCGCGCAGACCGAGCAGGCACTCTTTCGAGGAAAACGGCGTGCGACGCTGGCTCGCCGTGACCAGCTCAATGTGTTGGAAGTCGAAATTGCTCTGCGCGGATCCTCGATCGAACAGGCAATGCAAATTCTTGCCGGCCTTGGTCGCCCCCGGGCCCGGAGTTATTTGGTACGCAAAGCGTCAGAGCTTGGCCTGACACCCAGGCAGAAGGCATCGGCCGGCAGCAAGCGAGCTCGCAATCGGAGTAAGCGCGAAACTGCGACCGGTCTTCACGAAAATGAAATTGCGCCGGGCCATCGCCGCTATCGATCTCGATAGCATGCACGCTATTTACCTCAACTCCCGGATATGAGGTAAATGCGGCCCGTTTCATGACTCCGGGCCGTGCCCTCGCCAAAGTCTGGCCATCGCAACTCAACCGTGAGCAATGATGGCCACTATCCCCTCCCAGTGCCCCCCGGCTCCCGTCGACATCGATGGTAAGCCGGACATCGCACGCGTTCGCATCGACACCGTCGCCGCATTGCTCGCCTGCAGCACGTCGACCGTTCGCCGCCGGATCCGCGCCGGCACCGTCCCCGCCCCGCTGCGTGAAGGCGGCGCGCTCGTCTGGCGCGTCGGCGATCTGCGTCGCGCCCTCGCCTGACCATATCCAGGAGATTCCATGAAATCGACTTCCCCCTTCGCCGCATTCCTGTCGAACCGGACGGCTCGGCCGCTTCCGGCGAGCGGTGCCCGCAAGACTGTCACCCCGGCAGCCACTCAGGCCACGCCGAAACCCGTTGCAAAGCAGCCGGTGCGCGCACGCAAAGCTGCTGCCGCGCCGTTCTCTGCCGCCATGGGCGGCTTCTCGAATACGAGCCGTTCGACGGGTCTCGATCGCTCCACCCATCCGTCGCATCAATCCCCGCGTGCGGCGCCGCCCTCGGCGTCGAATTCGACCGCACTCGCCAAGCAAATCGTCCACGCTGGCCGGATGGCCCGGGGCGAGATCGACAACCCCGCAACCACGTCGCCGCCCGCCGACTCGATGGCAGCCCAGATCATCGCCGCCGGCAAGCGTGCGCGCGGTGAGCTGTAACCCCTTCCAACGCGTTCACCCCGAGACCATGAACCAAACCAATTCCGACGCGGCGAATGCAGAGCTTCTCCGCAGTCTCGACGAAAAAATCGAAATCGCGGAGTCGCTGTACGAGCAAGCAGCGGAGGCGCTCGGCGCACACGTCATCGAGATGGCCGCGCTGATCACGTTGCGCGCCGAGCTGTATCCCGCCAATGACCACCGCGGCAATGCTGGCGGCGCGCTGTTTGTGCGCCTTCGCGACGAGGGGCTCCGGATCCGTCACCCGAATGGACGCGGCGGCCCCATCCACCCCGAATGGATGCCCATGTTTTGGCAGTTGACGGAAGCGCGGACTGCTGCTCTTTACGCCGAATTCGACCAGGCGAGCGCTGACGCGGCCGCAGTCACCCCCGAATCGAATCCTGAATCCACCTAATCGAGGTACCACATGAAAGACATCAAATCCCTGTCGACGAAAATCAACAAGAATCGCGAAACGATCTCCCGCCTGCAAACCGAGCGCGAGCAGGCCGAGGCAACGATCGCGGCGGCCACCAATCATGATGAACCGCTGGCCGAACGCCGGGCCGCGCGTCAGCATCTCGAGGCTACGGCGCTGGTTATGAAGCGCAAGCCGGAAACGGCCAAGATCGATGCCGAGATCGAACAGCTCGAGGCGCTCCGCACCGTTGCAACCACTGCTGCCGATGTTTCGCGAGCAGCGTTGCCGGTGTACGACGACGCGATCCAGATCGCCCAGGCAGAACTGGCCGAATTCGAAACCGAGCGGCGCGCCGCAGTCACCGAGCACATCATGGAAACGCATGATGCGGCCCAGAAGCGCTATCTGGACGCCGTCGCCGCGATGGAATCCGCTGTCGTCGAGATGGTCGGTGCGGAGCTCGCTTACCGTGCGATCTTCAATATCCGAGCTGACGCCGAGAACGTATTTCCGGGCCGCGGGAAACAGGTTCTCGAAGACGTGCGCGCGACCGGTGTGCGGGTGCCCTGGGATCATTCGCGTCTCAAGGATCCGGCAGTCTCCCGGGAATACACCGATAACTATCGTTCCTACTGGTATCTGCCAGCGTGGGCCGCATACGAGCAGAAAGGATTCGGTGACACCTGTGCCTCCAAACTCGTCTCCGACGTCATGTCGGGCGGCTATCCCTGCGGCGCGTACGTTGGCCACGTCGAGAAAGTGGAACAGAAGGTCACCGTCCGCGTCGCTCGAGGGACGATCAGTGTCCACGGCGGGCGCCTGATTTCCGCGGCAACCGGTGCTGTAATTTCCAACAAATCGATCACCTACGTCGTCGGCGATGACGTCGAACTCGACGAGACCCAGGCACGCCGATGGGCTGCCGCTGGCAGTGTCGTCATCCACGGCGAAGGCAAGTTGCCGCCATCCCGCGCTGAACTGGCGCGCGGGCTCGACATTCCTCGCACCGAAGACGGTCATCGCCTGGTCGAAATGGATCTTGCGCGCGAGAAGCCGACTCGGACGCACCAACCGGGTCGCAATATCGTCAACAACGATCGCAGCGTCATCGGCTAACACCGGGGTGCCCCAGCCGGCGGTGGGTCAAAACACCGGCATCCGTCGACGTTCATGGAAGCGGCTCCTTTCCTTGATGTCCCTCGCATCAAGTCCAAACCGCGGCGGGCGACGGAATCTCCAAACTCATGGACAACATTCACTCATGGCAAATAATGACCTAACCATACGTATCAGCGCGCAAGACGATGCCACCGCGGTGATCAATCGTATCAATGCCGCGCTCGGCAAAGTGACCGCACCGGTCGATAAGATGCAAAAGCGGTTCGAGCGCGTCGGATCGGTCGGTCGCGGCAATATCGAAAAGCTCACAAAAGGTATTGAGCAAGCCGCGCGCGCAGCGCATACGCTCGTCGATAAGGTGGTCGAACTGGTGCCGGGACTCGCGGCGCTCGGCGCGGCCGGGACGGTGGCCGGGATCGTCGGCCTGACGAATCGCTTCGGCAATTTCGGTTTCGCGCTGAACAAGTCATCGAAGCTGCTCGGCATGAATGCTCAGGATCTTGCAGCCTGGCACGTCGCGGCGAAGCGTGCGGGAGTGGCCGCAAGCGAATTCGATTCGGCGATGAGTTCGTCGCAAATGAGGATCAGGGCCACAGCGTTCGGCGGTGACCCGCATGCGGCGGTCGTTGCGCAGAGGATGGGCGTTCAAATTCGGCCCAACAAGGATGGATCGATCGACTATTACGCAATCCAAATGCGGCTCATGAAGGCAATTCAGGGTCAGCGCTCAGTCGAGGCGCAGCGTGAGGCCGCAGATACATTCGGTATGGGCGGCCTGCTGCCGATGCTGCAGCAGGGCACGTACAACGAAGACAAGGCTCGCGCGCTCCGGAAGGGCCTGATCCCGACACCCGCAGAAATTGCACGAGCGGCTCAGTTCAGAAACGAAGTCAACGACCTCGAAGACTCTGTATCCGGGCTCGGTAACAGTATCGGCTCGCGCTTGGTTCCAATCCTTGAGCCGGTGGTGAACTCGTTCGCGTCGTGGCTCGACAAGAACCGTTCTGACATAGCTGACAAGCTTGCCGATTCGGTCCAAAAGTTCGTCGCGTGGCTGTCGAAGATCGACTGGGACGCGGTATCGAAGAATGCCAAGGAGATGTGGGACAACATCGGTGGCGTGAAGACAGTGCTGATTTCGATTGCCGCGATCAACCTCGCCACACCGATTGCGGCTGTCGTCAGCTTGGTCTCGAACCTTGCTACGTTGACCACGGTGACGATCCCCGCGGCCGTCGGTGCGCTCGGAACACTCGGCGCGGCCGGAATTGCGGCGTGGGGAGCGCTGAAGGTAGCCGAGATCGCCGGACTGCCGAACGTCGACAAGAACAACGGTATCGACGACGTGCGCAAGGGCGACTGGCTGATGGCATCGGCACACCTGCCGGCCGGAGACTTCCTGCGCGCGCTTGCCGCGAAGGGTCAAGGGAAATCGAACGACGAGATCGCCACGTGGTTGTCAGGCAATCAGAATCCGGCCGATCTCGGCAACAAGCAATTGCCGCTGGGCATCCGAAGCAACAACCCGCTGAATATCCTACACAACGGAAACGAGCGCACATACTCCTCGCCCGAGGAAGGCCTCACGGCTGCGGTGCGCAACCTTGAGCGCAACTACCAAGGTCTCACGATCACCAAGATCATGGACAAATGGACCGGCGGTGCGCGTACGGGAAACACGCCGCAGCAGATGGCGAACTATGTGAGCTTGCTGACGGGCGCAACCGGCCTCGGTGCAAACGACGTCCCGAATCTGTCCGATCCCTCGACAGTCGCGAAGCTGATCAAGGCGCAAATCCGCGCCGAAAACGGTATGCAGCCTTATACGGATGACCAGATCAACGGCGCCGTTGGTGCCGGAATGGCAGGTGTTCAAAGGTCGGGGGAGACGGTTCGAGGGGATGCATCAAAGCAGTCGATGCACATCACTCTCGACATGAAGAACGTGCCTCAAGGCATGCGTGCCGAAGCAAAGACGGCCGACGGGAACTACCTGCCGACGCGCGTCGAATACCGTCTCGACGGAATTTAGGAGGCTCGATGGAAGAATCGTATTATCCCGCCATCGTATTAGGGCATTTCGATAGTACACATGAAGCGCTCGCATCGTTGGATGCGAGCGCCGCACAAGCAGCGGTATTGCTTCGTACGGTGGCCGCATGTTCGAACCGATTCGTCACCGTCTATGCGGAGATGGATGGCGCTGCGACAACCTGCCCGAATCGTGAAGCGGTTTCGATCGAGAGATGCCGCGACGGACGTGTGCGCTTGTATCTCGGTTGGCCTCATGTCCGATCACAATCGAAAGGCAAAATCCTAGCAATCGCGCGCGATATTCTCGCGAGTGATTCGGCGCAGTCGCAGGCGAACGACGCGCCAGAGCTAGTTGCACTGCGCTGGCGCGGTATCACTCCCGTTGTTCAGTCTTCGGGCAGATCCAGCCCGTTTGCGATGGCGATATGAGCGTAAGCCTTTTCCGCGTGGGTGCCGTTTGGCACTATCGATTTCAGATTGGTGGCACGCGACAGCAACGTTCGACACGTGAAACGGATCGACAGCGTGCCGAGCAGGTTGCGGAGCGAGCATTGCGACAGGCGAAGCTCTGGACGCGCGACGGCAAGGAGGTACCGACCTTGCGCGAACTCGTCGCGCAGTGGCTCGTGATCCACCAGCGGACCGCCAGTCGCGCACACGTCAAGGTCGTGGAGACGTTCGGCCGTCTCCACCTCTACGAGCTCGCCGACGTGCTGATCGATGAGTTATCCACAGATCGTGTCGAGTTCGCGCGCGTTCGGCATCTCGAATCGCACGCGCCGGTATCGGCCAATCAGTGGCTCAAGGTGCTGCGACTGCTCTGCAATTGGGCCGTACGGCGCGGCATCCTGCCGGCGGTCCCGTTCCGCATCCGTGCGCTGAAGGTCCAGAAGAAGCCGCGGGCGATCTTACCCGTGGCGATGGCGCAGGCGTGGCTCGCGGCTGTCGACGAGGCCGAAGGCGATCGCACTGGGGTTCGCACGGCAGTGCGCCTGATGCTTGGTCTAGGCCTGCGTGAATCGGAGACCATCACGGCACGGTGGGAATGGCTCGACGCCGGGCGCCAGACCTACACGCCGGGCCGGACAAAGGGCCGCGAGGCCGATCCGATTCCGGTCCCCGCCTGGTTGATCGACTACCTGATGGCGGACTGGAAGCCGGCCGGCCCGATCCTCCAGAAAGCGAACGGACGACCCTACCCGGCAGGCTTCACCCGGTCGGCAATGCTGGCCGCCAACCAGGCTGTCGGCGCACCGCACATCACGGCTCATCGCCTGCGCGGCACGTTCGCCACACTGCTGAGTGAGGCTGGCGTGCCCGTCCAGTCGATCCAGCGTGCCCTGCGCCACAAGAACCTGACCACAACGGCGGCGTATCTCGAGGTCGACATGAGCACTGTCGCAGCCGGCCAGCAACGCATCGCGGAGAAGATCGGTTTCGGATTACACCCGGAAACCTATGGCGCGCCAGTGGCGAACTCCACCCCGCAACCCCAGCAATGACAAGGAATCACGATCCCAAATGGTAATCGAGACGTTTTCGCTCGCGCGCCCGGTCGTGGAGCCGTTCCGCGGTGCATTTCGCCAGCGTTTCGGCCCTTCGGCCGGCAGATTTCCCCCTGGGGCCAACGGGTCCCCTTCGGAGGGGGGGAGGGTCACGGGCAATTGCGCACCGCGTATTTCGTCTAGCTATGAAGGTTGAAATTTGCTTAACGCTTTTCACTTAACACGTAGGACTTAACACCATGACGCTCATGTCACTCGCCGAATACGCACGTCGCGTCGGCAAATCACGCGCTGCGATGACGCAGTGGAAAAAGGCCGGAAGGCTTGTCATGCAAGGCGATCAGGTCGATGTCGAGGCCAGCGACGCGTGGCTCAAAAAGTATCGACGCGATGGCATGCCCGAGATCACGGACGACGCGACGACGGTAAAGCGCGGTCGGCCGTCTGTTAAGCAACCTGCCGTCGACGGCCGACAACTTAACACCGAGCCGACCTGCTTAACATGCGACGAGATCGAGGCTCAGCTCGCGAAACTCGACTGGAAACAGGTGTTCGACTGGTCGGTCGAGGCGCAGCGCGAGCGGGCGAAGCACGCCGCACAATGCGTCGGCCTGGTCGCTGTCGAATCCGACCTTCGCGACGACGGTCATTGGGGAGGGTTTCAGTTGCGGAACCCGGCATGCCAGGATCCGTCGTCGACCGACGCCGTGATCGCCGGGTTCGGCTTTGAACTGTCTGCGTGGGAGGTCGTGAAGCATTGCCGCCACGAGATCGAGGCGTGTATCTGGCCCGACACCGGGGAACGCATGTTCGACGACGACGAAAATGCAACCGTGGTGCCCAGCCTCCTACCGACGCTCGCTCGACCGTTCGATCGGCATGACAAATCCGGGGCTACCGGATCTGCACCGGGCCATGACGGCGTTTGACGCATCACGGCCCTGTCTGTACACTTCGCGCCGCGGGGTGGAGCAGTCTGGCAGCTCGTCGGGCTCATAACCCGAAGGTCATAGGTTCAAATCCTATCCCCGCAACCAACATTGAAGCCCGCTCTGCGAAAGCAAGCGGGCTTTTGTTTTTACCCGAGAGGAACTGCGCGCATAGTTCCCCTGCGACATACGGGGATGCGGTGCACAGCGAGTCTCCAAGATTCGCTGCTGTCACTTGCTCTTCTTTTTCGGGTCGGCTTTACGGATCTGTTCGCGAAGAAATTCCTGTAACGGGGATCTAGTCACTTCGGGGGAGCTGATCGTCACGCGCCTCGCCTTGGCTGCCTGTCGAGGTCGATCGATTCGCGCGTGCGGTCTGACGAGCTTTGCCTCGAGAAACGCGTGCAGCGAATCCAGGTCATACACATACGTCTTGTGGCCGAGCCGGTACCGTTTGATGTATTCACCTTGGCGATCGATCCGGCTAATGTTTTGATATGGCACGCCCAGAAACTCAGCGGCCTCTTTCGCGCTGATGCGGCGCCCACCAGGTTTTTTGGAATCGTCGCTCGCCATCTCCCTCGCCTCTGAAGCAATGATGAGCGCGGTACTGCCGCTCTATAGGAATGCGCAAAATTACGCTCCCGGCCAAGTCAGGTCTTCTTACGTGACTTTTTCGGCGGAAGACCAACCAGCTTTTCATACTCTGCGAGAATTTCCGCCTGTCGAGCAGCTGCTATCTGATCGCCACGTCTTGCTGCGCTATTCCGGCGTTCGATCGCAGGCTTCAGCAAAGCAGCAAATTCTTTCTGCGCCTGGCGCGCGGACTGCGACAAACTATGCGGCCGAAGGGGCTGCACCCGATCGGCCGGCGCCCCGGGATCAATACGAGGCTCACTGGAACTCAATTTCTTCGTTCGCTGCCCCAGTTCCTCCCGCAGAGTTTCCGGCCATATACGCCACTGGCGCCCAACCTGGAAAAAGCCCAGGGCTCGCCTATTCGCGAAAACGGTTGAGTAAGAGACGTTGAGCAACTCCGCCGCCTCTTGCAAGCCAAGAGCGTGCGCCGTCGACGCTGCATGCGATTCCGACACTCCGACATCCGCCGGCGGTTGCGCGGGCGCGGTGGCGGCATGTTGCTCCGCTTCCGTCCTCTCTCTCCGCAATGATCGCGTTTCGGCCTCCAACCTCGCACATTCAGCCTGCAGGTGGTCGATCGCATCCGCGGCCTTCCAGTCGAGAGACTGCTCGCGACTCGCGCTCCGCTCCACGCGAGCTCGAAGCCGTCGCACCAAGTTATCAAGCTTGCTCGTATCGCTCATCAGATATGCCGGTCAGTTGACGAGGCTAAAGCCGATCGTGAGCGTGCTGCCAATAGCAAAAATCGCACTTCCCCACCCGCATACCTGACCAGCAATGTTGATTCTCCTTCCGGCAGTGAGGCGGTCGTATACATGGTCTATCGGCTTAGACAAATCCCCCACTTCGACCATCCGCGATTTGACCTCGTCGAGCATCCTGCTAAAGCTCACTGATGCGAGATACATATTCAGTATCGCGAGAACAACGCCGAGTCCGTAGCCGAGCAATGTCGCGGCGCCGATCCATTTTGAATGTGGCGGCTTTGCGCCCGCCAATAAGGTGGCAGCGCCGGCGAGGCCGGCCGCATTCAGAACGACCAGATGCTTGACTGTCTCGAGGTCCCATGTTGATGAGCGCTCCGACAATCGCTCCCACCATTGGTCAAGCATGGAGCGAGCGGCGCGCCGCTGCGCCAGCTCTCTGTCTAGCGCGTTTTCCGCAAGGCCATCTTGAATATCCATTCCGTAGCGCTCCTTGTTCGTCCCCGATTTGCAAGTCAGATTGCCCCCTCGATTCGACACAGACATGACGCACGGACCATTCGTGCGCCAAAGGCAGCGCAAGCGGCTGATTCAAAAACCATTTTCGTGCACCACACCGCAACAAACCAAACGATGAAAAATTCGTGCTGCATTCATTGGAATGCTTGCTAGGCAAGCCGCTGCGGCACGGTGCACAATGCACCGCCTATCCAGAGTCGCAACGACGGCGACGCCCGATCTGATCAAGTGCTGCGAGAACACCGACTTCACTTCATCGGGGGCTTACCGGCAGCTTCTAGTTTTGCATTGAGCGCGGCTCGCCGGGCTTCCACCCGCGCCGGCTGTACGTAATAGAAATCGAACAAATCGGACAAGACCTCGAGATTCCATTCTGCCTCTTCGGCCGCGACGGGGAGGATGGCGCCGGTATTGGTGTCTTTCATCGGATGCGCTGCGAAGTTGCCGATGTTTCTGATTGCATCGAGACTTTCAGCAACCAGGGCCGGCAAGGTTCCCGAATCGAGCGCCGCTTGGATGGCTGGGGCGAGGTCTCGTTGCGCGTAACCGTGCTCCCGTAGCACTGTCTGCAAGCATCGCCGGCTCAATGCTGCCGAGGCTTTCGGGCTATCGCTCAATACGAGGCAGGCTTCGACGTAGTCTTCCGCGATATGTGCCGGCACCTGCTGTGGCGGCTTCGATCTGTTGATCACACGTGGATAGGCCAGAAACGCAGGTGTCTTTTCATTCTCCTGCTGTGTGTCAGCGCTCCCCAGATAAATAATAGGGGCCCTGCAGGAAGGACACTGCATCGCGGAAGCTAGCCAGACTGTGTCACCGTCCAGAACGTGAGAATCTTCGTCGTCAAACGCAATGAGGGTTTCCGTTCGCGTGTCGTGGACCTCGACGCTGCAGTGCGGACATTTCATGTTCGGCGTTCCCCGCGGGCTTTATTGGGCGTTTACCGTGCCTTAAATAGGGAGACAAGACAAGAATGGCTGCAACGGCGCTTATGGTGGGTCCTTTGGTGGGTTGAGTCGCACAAATTCCCACAAACCCCTGTCACAAAAGGATGCTTAGCGGACACCGCTTCCGCCAGGAAGTTCGCCAAACCCCGTCCATTCGCCGAATGACGGGGTTTTTTGTTGGTCCTCGCATGCCCCTCCTCCACGTTCCGACGCGTCCTGCCGGATGCCGTTACAATCCGGCGCTCCGATTCGCGAAACGGGAAACCCACGTCATGAAGCCCTTCATCGTCTCGTCGCTCGTCGCGATGCTCGCTGCCGTCAGCACGCACGCGGCGGCCGACACCGCGTCCGGTAGCGACGCGCAAGCGTCGTGCGCGATCGCATACGTGACCGGCGTCGGCGGCTCGCCGCGCGGCCTGAGCGAATACCTCGCGAGCCCGTCGCCCTACAACTACCTGAAGGACAACGACCTCCAGTGCAAGGTAGGGGACGACGGACGCACGTCGAACTGCACCGGCGTGACCTACCTCCGGAACGACCAGGTCAGCGTGTACGACGACTCCGATCCGGCAACGCTCACCGTCGTGGCACGCGTGGAGCTCGACCACGGCCAGAAATACCCGGTAATCATCGTCGTGCAGCGCAAGGACGCACGCTGCAAGCAATGATGCAGCGCCGCGCGCGAACCCGTCCGTCGAAACGGCACGTGCGTTCGCACTAGGTCCCGCGCGGCACCTGAGCCACGGGCACGGGCAGCGGCCCGTCGTCGCGCCGCACCACGCCGGAAGCCTCCCGGCCGGCCGCTCGATCACCTAGAATTCGATCAACACGGCGACACGACCGCCGCCGCGTACTCGATACCGTGCGCGCCACCCCTGCGTGCGGTAAACGGAGATCGCCATGACCGAACTGCCGATACCGACGGAACACGTCGATTACGAAGGCTTCGAGGTCCATGTCGTGCCGGCTGCCGTGCCCGGCAGCGACACGCGCTACACCTACACCGGCTACGTGTGCCATCCGGGCGCGAATCCCGCCTTGCCCGGCCACGCGGTGCCATTCCACGCGGACGGCGAGGAAAGCTTCGCGAGCCTCGATGAAGCCGTCCACGAAGCCGTGCACATCGGCAAGAGCATCATCGACGGCACGCACCCCGACCTGTCGATCTTGTCACTCGTCACACACGGCTTCTGAACCTGGCGGCACGCGTCACTGACGATTGTGCGGGCGCCCGCCGCGGTACTGCCTGCGGCAACCGTCGCGCCCTCACGTTGCGCAACGCGCAACGGCCGAACCATCGCCACGTGCCTGCGTGCCACTCACGTGCCTCGCCTTTCTTTCAGCCTTGCAACACGCACGCCGGGATGCGCACGTGCGGCGGCCGCGCGAGCGTGCTGTCACATGTCACGTCACATCGCGATGCGCGGGCGAACGCCGCCCCGTCATCAGCGATCGCAACGCCCGGCATCGCCCGTTATGCGTTTCTCCCGATATCGGCTTGCGTCCGTGCGCCTATCATTTTTCTATAGTCACTTCTGGCTAGCCTCCCATGCGCCCCCTTCCCCGTTCGCGCGTCGACCGGCTGCGTGCCGTTGCACTGGCCGTCGTCGCCCTGCTCGCGGCGTGCACGATCACACCGCCTCCGTCGCTACACTCGATCCTGACGATTCCGTCGATCACCCGCAGTGGCAGCCTCGACCAATACCGCGTCGAAGTCGCGCGGCGAGTTGCCGAACGCAATCCGTCCGGCATGCTGCGCGGCACGCCGCAGGCCATGCTCCGTTCGCTCGTCGTCGTGGCCTTCACCGTCGATGGCAGCGGCCGGCTCGTCAACGCGTCCGTCTATCGCAGCAACGGCGACAGCGAAGCGGAGGCGCTCGCGCTCGCGTCGCTGCGCCGCTCGGCGCCGCTGCCGCCGCCGCCGTCGCGACTGCTCGACGGCAACGGCCGGCTCGAAATGATGGAAGGCTGGCTCTTCAACGACGACGGCCACTTCCAGTTGCAAAGCACCGCGTCGGCGCAGGCGCAATCGATCGACTGACCGGTCGCCGCCCGAGATTGCCGGTGCGCGGCGGCGCTGGCTATAATTTTCCGCAATCGCGCGGCCATCACGCCGCGCGCGCGTTCGCGCGCCCCACCCGGCATGCGAGCCGACCACGCCGGCACCGGGCGGCGGCGACGTACCCGTCTCCATCGTCGACCGGCGGGTGACGTCCGCGCCACGGCGCGCGTCCACGCCGCCACCGCGTCATCCGCATCATTCGCTCGGCTGCACCCGGCAGGCATCCGCCTGCCCGACCGCACGCTCAGCCGACCGCCCCAACGACAAAACGGAGACATCCATGTCCGCATCCCCCCCGACCGTTGCTCACGCAACCGGTTCGGCCGGCGCCGTCAGCCACCGGCGCATCGTGTTCGCGAGCTTCATCGGCACCGCGATCGAGTTCTACGACTTCTACGTGTATGCGACGGCCGCCGCGCTCGTCATCGGCCCCGTGTTCTTCCCGCACGGTTCCGCGACCGCACAGGCGCTGTCCGCGTTCGTCACGTTCGGCATCGCGTTCATCGCACGTCCGATCGGCTCGTTCCTGTTCGGGCACTTCGGCGACCGCATCGGCCGCAAGTCGACGCTCGTCGCGTCGCTGCTCGTGATGGGCGTGTCGACCACCGCAATCGGCTTCGTGCCCGGCTACGACGCGATCGGCGCGCTCGCGCCGGTGCTGCTGTGCGTACTGCGCTTCGGCCAGGGGATCGGCCTCGGCGGCGAATGGGGCGGCGCCGCGCTGCTCGCGACCGAGCATGCGCCGCAAGGCAAGCGCGGCTGGTTCGGGATGTTCCCGCAGCTCGGGCCGTCGGTCGGCTTCCTGATGTCGAACGGCCTGTTCTTCGCGCTTGCGCTGTCGCTGTCCGACGAGCAGTTCCGCAGCTGGGGCTGGCGCATCCCGTTCCTGGTCAGTGCGGTGCTCGTCGCGCTCGGCCTGTACGTGCGGCTCAAGATCACCGAAACGCCCGCGTTCCAGGCCGCGATCGATCGCAACGAGCGCGTGCGCGTGCCGGTCGCGACACTCGTCACGCAACACTGGCAGCCGACGCTGCTCGGTGCGCTCGCGATGGTCGTCTGCTACACGCTGTTCTACATCTCGACGGTGTTCTCGCTGTCGTACGGCGTGTCGGCGCTGCATATTCCGCGCCAGAGCTTCCTCGGCCTGCTGTGTTTCGCGGTCGTGTTCATGGGGCTCGCGACGCCGCTGTCCGCGTGGGCATCCGACCGCTTCGGTCGCAAACCGGTGCTCGTCGTGGGTGCGATCGCCGCGCTACTGTCGGGTTTCGCGATGGAGCCGCTGCTCGGCAGCGGCTCGATGCCGCTCGTCGCGCTGTTCCTGACGATCGAGCTGTTCCTGATGGGCGTGACGTTCGCGCCGATGGGCGCGCTGCTGCCGGAACTGTTCCCGACCAACGTCCGCTATACGGGCGCGGGCGTCGCGTACAACCTCGGCGGGATCCTCGGCGCGTCGATCGCGCCGTATATCGCGCAACTGCTGGCGGCGCGCGGCGGGCTGTCGTGGGTCGGCGGTTATGTATCGGTCGCAGCGGCAATCAGCCTGATCGGCGTGCTGCTGATGCGCGAAACGCGCGACGCGTCGCTCGTCTGAGACTCCGGGGCGACCCGGGTTGTGCGGTGGCCGGTGCTGCCTATACTCGATCCTGGGTGCGCCGCTGCGCGCCCCCGGGATCCCGCCCCGAAGGAGCCGCCGCCATGAACATCCGCCTCGGCAATGCCGATCTCGTCCTGATCCTCGCGCTTGCGCTGGGTGGCGCGCTACTGCTCGCGCTGCGCTTCCGGCCGAAGACGTGGCGCGGCCTCGTGTTCGAGGCGCTGCTGGCGAATCTGGCGGCGATCGCCGCCGTCCTCACGGTCGAGGCGCTGCTCGCCTGAACCGGCCGGCCCGCTGCGTCAGGCGGTCAGCCGCGCGCGCAACGCGCCGTAGGCGGGACCGACGGCGTCGATCGCGTCGAGCGCCTCCTCGACGGACGGCATCGCGCCCGGCTCGCCGATCGACAGTGCGTTCGGTGCGCCGCCGATACCGCAATGGTGGCGCGACGTCGCGACGAAAATCATCACGGTCGGCCGCTGCAGCGCATGCGCCATGTGCACGAACCCCGTATCGACGCCTACCACGAGCGCGGCCCGACCCAGCGCCGCGCCGAGTTCGCGCACGCTCATCGCAGGCAACACGACCGCGCCCCGCGCGCGCGCGGCGATGTCCTGCGCGTCGTCATGCTCGGCAGCCGATCCCCATGGCAACAGCACGCGCACGCCGCGCGCCATCATCTGCGTGGCGAGCGCGGCCCAACGGTCGGCCGGCCATTTCTTGTCGGGGTTGGACGTCGCATGGAACAACAGCATGAACGGCGCGCCGTCGGTCACGGCCGCCGGCAGGTTCACGTCCTGCGGCGGAACGATGCCGTACGTGGCGACGCCCTCGGGCTCGTAGCCGAGCGCCTCGCCCGCGCTCACGCGCATCCCGTGCCAGGCGTCGCAGTCCGGCCTCGGGCCGAAACGGTGTGAATACGCGAAACGGGCGCCCGTTTCGCCGAGATCCTGCGTCTGGTAGCCAACGCGGCGCGCGGCGCGCGCCAGCATCGAAATGATCGCGCTCTTGTAGACGCCGTGCAGGTCGATCACCGCATCGTAGCGGTGCGCACGCAACGCGCCGATCGACGCCGAGATCGCCTTCAGATCGCCGCGATTGCGCAGCTTCTTGAAGCGGCGCAGCGGCGCGCAAAGGACATGGCTGACCCCCGGATGCCAGCGCACGACCTCCGCGCACGATTCGTCCACCGCCCAGTCGACCGTTACGCCGGGAAAGGCGCGATGCAGATCTGCGACGACGGGCAGCGTCTGGACGACGTCGCCGAGCGACGTCACTTTCACGATGAGGATACGTTTCACGTTTGCGGGGAAGAGCCAGCCATCTTGGGATGCTAACGACGGATGTCCGCTTCGAGCATTACCCCTGAATTATATTTGTAACAAAATGCTACAAGCTTGCGAAACGCTGTCGCCCGTTGCGCGGCCCCGGTTTTTTTTATAATCGATCCTTTGCCTGATGGCCCGCGCCGATGCCCCGCCCCGCCCTTCCCGCCCTGTTTCCCGCGCTCACCCGCCGCTCGCTGCGAATCTGGCGCCAGTACGGTGTCTTCTGGCTGGGCGCGATCGTCGTCGGCCTCGCGGCGGTGCTCTACGCTCGACTGATCGACTGGGGCTACGAAACCTTCCGCACGATGCGCGATCACGCCGCATGGCTGCCGCTGCTGCTGACGCCGGCAATCGCCGCGGTGTCGGTATGGATCACGCGCCGCTTCTTCCGCGGCGCCGAGGGCAGCGGCATCCCGCAGGTGATCGCGACGCTGCATGCGCGCCCGAGCGCGTTCGGCTCGCGGCTGCTGACGCTGCGCATCCTGTTCGGCAAGGTGCTGGTGTCGTTCCTCGGCATCCTGGGCGGCTTCACGATCGGCCGCGAAGGGCCGACCGTGCAGGTCGGCGCCGCGCTGATGTTCAACCTGCGGCGCTTCTACCCGCGCTCGAACGCGCAGATCGAACGCCAACTGGTGCTCGCCGGCGCGGCGGCCGGGCTGTCGGCTGCGTTCAATACGCCGCTCGCCGGGATCGTATTCGCGATCGAGGAGCTGACGCGCAGCTTCTCCGCGCGCGCCAGCGGCGTGCTGATCACCGCGATCATCCTCGCCGGCGTCGTCGCGCTCGGCCTGAACGGCAACTACACGTATTTCGGTACGATCGATGCCGGCCCCCATTTCCCGAAACTGCTGGCGCTCGCCGTGCTGGTGACCGCGATCGTGACGGGGATCGCGGGCGGCCTGTTCTGCTGGCTGCTGCTCAACACGGGGCGCTGGCTGCCCGCGCAACTGCTGGGCCTGTATCGCGAGCGGCCGATCGCGTTCGCCGCGCTGTGCGGCTTCACGATCGCCGTCGTCGGCCTCGTATCGGGCGGCACGACCTTCGGCAGCGGCTATGCCGAAGCACGCGGCCTGCTTGACGGCAGCCAGCATCTGTCGGTGTTCTACCCGTTCCTGAAAATGGTGTCGATGGTCGCGTCGTACCTGCCGGGCATCCCGGGCGGGATCTTCGCACCGTCGCTGTCGATCGGCGCCGGGTTCGGCAATCTGCTGCACGTCGTGTTCAGCAACATGAGCCTGCCGATGCTGATCGCACTCGCGATGGTCGGCTATATGGCGGCCGTCACGCAGTCGCCGATCACGTCGTTCGTGATCGTGATGGAGATGATCAACGGTCACGCGCTCGTGATTTCGCTGATGGCCACCGCGTTGGTATCGAGTCGCGTATCGCGCTTCTTCGCGCCGCCGCTCTACGAAACGCTCGCGCTGCGCTATCTCGCGCCGCCCGTCGCGGCCGCGGAACCGGCTGCGGCAGCCGCGCCGAGCGCGACGGTGGCAACCGGCGTCACCGAGCCGCAGGATGCGGCCGCCGCGCCCGCCGATCCGCTCGACACGCTGCGCGACGAAGGCGGTGCAACGCCGCCCGCCGCCGCGCCTGTCGAAGGCGCAGCGCATACGCCGGCGCCGCGCGACGACGAGCCGGCTGCGGCCGGGACGAACGGCCCGACGCAGCCGGGCCCGCGCGACGCTCAGTAGATCACGACGGGTGCCGGCCGGTAGTACACGGGCCGCGCCGGCACGACGATGCACCCGGCCAGCGTGATCGCGACAAGCGCGATGGCGATTGCGGTTCGTTTCATCGCCCGCCTCCATCACGCCCAGTGGCCACGGGTCCAGAACCAGTTCGGACCACGCTGGTCCCAATGGCCCGGCACCCATTGCATGCCGACGCGCTCGGCCTCCCAGTGGCCGCCGATCCACACATAGCGGCCATGATCCCAGTGCCAGTGCCCGCGGTCCCACACGTAGCCCACGCGCGTGGCCGGCACGACCTCGTAGCGTACCGGCGGCGGCGCATTCGGCGCGACGACGACGATTTCCTCGGTACGCACGGCGACCGGCTCGGCGACGACCACGCGGCCCTGCGGCGCGATCACGGGCGCGCCGACGAGAATCTCGTCCGCATGTGCGGCAAGCGGCGCGACGACGGCTGACAGGCTCGCGGCAAGCAGGGCGAGCGAAACGATACGACGTTGAACAGTAGAGACAGCCATCACAACCTCCTGGTTGAACAAATTACGCGAGCGTATTCGTTCAATGCGGGAGGACCGATAACGGCCGACAGACGCCGTGTTACGGCGTGCCCGAAAGTGCAACAGGGCGTAAGACGCGCACGGCGGCGAGTGCCGCCGTGCGGTGGGAAACCGGCAAGCGTCAGGCTTGCGGGATCTCGATCTTCACTTCGAGGACTTCGAGATCGTCCTGGCGCTCGAGGCTCACGCGGATGTCATCGTTCGAAATTTGGACGTACTTCGAGATGACCGCGACCAGCTCCTTCTGCAGCGCCGGCAGGTAATCGGCCGGCGGCCGGCCGCCAACGCGCTCGTGCGCGATGATGAGCTGCAGGCGCTCCTTCGCGACCGATGCGGACTTTTTCTTCTCGCCGAGGAGAAACGAAAGGATGGACATGGGCGGCCTCCGTTACTTGCTGCCGAAGAGGCGCTGCAGCAGGCCCGGCTTCTGGTAATCGGTGAAGCGCAGCGGCTTGTCTTCGCCGAGGAAGCGTGCGACGACGTCCTTGTACGCTTCCGCGACATCGGTGCCGTCGATATGCACGGCCGGCAGACCCTGGTTCGATGCATGCAGCACGGCTTCCGACTCGGGCACCACGCCGATCAGCTTGATGCGCAGGATCTCGCTGATGTCCTCGAGCGACAGCATCTCGCCTTCGCTGACGCGCTTCGGGCTGTAGCGCGTGATCAGCAGGTGTTCCTTGATCGGATCCTTGCCTTCGGTCGCGCGCTTCGTCTTCGACGACAGGATGCCGAGAATGCGGTCGGAGTCGCGCACCGACGACACTTCCGGGTTCGTGACGATCAGCGCTTCATCCGCGAAGTACATCGCGTGCAGCGCGCCCGCCTCGATACCGGCCGGCGAATCGCAGACGATGTACGCGAAATCCATCGCGGTGAGATCGTTCAGCACCTTCTCGACGCCTTCGCGCGTGAGCGCATCCTTGTCGCGCGTCTGCGACGCCGGCAGGATGAACAGGTTCTCGCACTTCTTGTCCTTGATCAGCGCCTGGTTCAGGTTCGCTTCGCCCTGGATCACGTTCACGAGGTCGTACACCACGCGGCGTTCGCAGCCCATGATGAGGTCGAGGTTGCGCAGGCCGACGTCGAAGTCGATCACGGCCGTCTTGTGGCCGCGCAGCGCGAGACCGGACGCAAAGCTTGCGCTCGTCGTCGTCTTGCCCACGCCGCCCTTGCCCGAGGTCACCACGATGATTTTTGCCATTTACCCAATACCCTGTGTTCGTCAATGAGAGCCGATCGATCCGGAGCGCACCGCGTGTGTTACGTCAGGCGCAGCGGTTCGATCATCAGTTTTTCCCCTTCGAGCCGGATCTGCACCGCTTTGCCCAGTACGTCGGCGGGCAACGGGTTCTCGGTTGTTCGATAGATACCCGCGATCGAAATCAGTTCCGGCTCGAGACACGTGCAGAAAATGCGCGCGTCGTGATTGCCGTGCACGCCCGCGAGTGCGCGGCCGCGCAACGGCGCGTAGATGTGGATATTGCCTTCCGCGATGATCTCCGCGCCGTGACTGACCGGCGCGAGCACCACGAGGTCTCCTTTCGCGTAAATCTGCTGCCCCGAACGCAACGGCCGGTCGATCACGAGCGTCTGGCCCCCCGTCTGGGTCGACGCCGACGGCACCGGCTCGGACGCCTGCTCGGGCGCCACCGCGGCTGCTGCAGCGACGACCGCCTCGGCGACCGCCGACGCTTCCGCGCCCTCGGCCGGCTTCACGGCCGGCGCGCGGCGATCGCGCGCCTCGAGCAACGGCAGGCCGGCTTCCCCCGCCCAGCCTTGCGTTGCCAGCGCGACGACACCCACCGGGCGCATCCGCACGTCGTTCAGCATCTGGCGGATGTCCGCCAGCGCGACACGCTCGCCGTCAGCCAGACGGCGGACGTCGATCGCGACGACATCGTCGGCGAAAAACTCGGGAGTCGCTTCGAAGCGCTTGACCAGTTCGGTACGCAACGCATCGAGATCGGTCGTCTTCACGGTGAACAGCAACGTATCGACCGATCCGCTGCGCAGCTCGAAGAATGGCGATTTTTTAAGCGACATGGACACTCTGCAAAAATTTTTTGCGTATTTTACAGGCGTCCACGCGCGCGGCCATTATTTTTGGGGAACCGGGTTGCGGCGGCCCGGGCGGGCGTGCAACCGGGAGGCGGGCTGGCAAGCGGGCGACCGGACCTTCATCGCGCCGCGCGAGCCGCGTTCTGACGTCGCGTCAGTGCTTCACCTGCGACACGTACAGCGATTTCATCGCGCCGGGCATCCGCGCGATCGGTGCGTGCTCGCCGGTGTTGCCGAAACCCGCACGCTCGTAGAAGCGGATCGCGTTGCGGTTCGCATCGGCAATCCATGCATAGACGTCCTGGGCGCCGCGCTCGGCGAGCCAGGCGGTGGCCGTCTCCAGCAGCAGCACGCCGCCGCGCAGGTGACGCACCGCGTGCGCGACCCACA
The DNA here is from genome assembly GCF_011605345.1 of Burkholderia sp. D-99. Taxonomy (GTDB): domain Bacteria; phylum Pseudomonadota; class Gammaproteobacteria; order Burkholderiales; family Burkholderiaceae; genus Burkholderia. The sequence goes on along the minus strand of NZ_JAAOXM010000003.1, from coordinate 355,975 downwards.
GCTCGCTGACGAACGCGCGCCGGTCGGGCGTATTGTCGAAATACGCGCCGATCATGCCGGCCGGATGGCCTTCGGTATACAGCAGGAAAGTCGTCGACTCGTCGGACACGGCGCGCTGCGCGGCAATCGCCGACGCTGCGTCCGTTTCGACGTTCAGCAATTCGGCCTCCGGCGCTTCGCCGGGTGCGTAGGGCTCGCGCAGCGATGCGGCGCGGAGTTCGCGATACACGCCCCCCTGGTCGGCAACGATACGACGAACGGTCAAGGTCGAACTCATGCAGGCACAGCCCCCTTCGGACAGCAAGCTACTAGCTTCAACCGAAAGCGGGGCATGAGTCAAATCGTTATTTTCAAATGGCGGCGCGAATCGAAAGGCGGCAGGCACCCCCGGCGGCCATAGGGGCTGCCGGTGTGCAGGTGCAGCATTTTCACGTCGCTGCGCGCAGCCCGACGACAGCCGCGACGGCTTCGTTCGACGCATGGCGCCAGTCGCCTTGCGACATGGGGCAATCGTCCGTCGAACCCTGCGCCTTTCATCGCGAAAGCCGTAATGATCAGTAATATTGGTAACCGCAAAGGCACGCGTTACGGGTATCCATCGCCCTGCGCATATTGCGACGCAACATTTGTTGCGAACCTGCGGCACCGACGCCCGCACACATCACGGCGCGCCATCCGTCTGACAAACCTGTCGCCCGTGCGGGCCGATTCGGCCTTCCCCGCATGTTTCAATCAGCATGCGCGAGCCCTTCCCTGCCAGCGCCGCACGCGCCCGTCCGTTTGGAGCCACGCACCTAGTGCCGGAGTTTGGCAAGCGTGCGCATGGGTCGTATAACAGGCAGAACCAGATGACGATCCGGCTCGACCGCGCGTGCGTCGCGGACCAACGAGAATTCGAACAACCGTACAGGCGGCCGCCCTCGGGCCGGCCGGCAGGAGGGAGACAATGGCAATGACCGACGGATCGGCTTCGGGCTGGTCGGATGGCAAGCGTTACCTGTGGCTGCTCGGCGCGCTGACGATCACGCTGCCGATCCTCGCCGCCCAGCTCGCGCTGTCGACGGGCCTGCACGTGTTCTGGTGGTTCGGCCCGCTGTTCGCGTTCGGCGTGATCCCGATCCTCGACACGCTGATCGGCGACGATCGCGACAATCCGCCCGAGGCCGTCGTGCCGCACCTCGAACGGGAGCGCTACTACCGGTTGATCGTCTATCTCGCGACCTTCGTCGAATACGTCGCGTTCTTCGTGTGCGTATGGATCGTCGGTACGCACGCGCTCGCATGGTACGACTACGTCGGCTTCGCGCTGTCGCTCGGTGCGGCGACGGGCATCTCGATCAACACCGCGCACGAACTCGGGCACAAGACCGACCGCTTCGAGCGCTGGCTCGCGAAGATCACGCTCGCGCCGGTCGCATACGGCCACTTCTACGTCGAGCACAACCGCGGCCACCACGTGCGTGTCGCGACGGCCGAGGATCCGGCGAGCGCGCGCTACGGCGAATCGTTCTGGGCGTTCCTGCCGCGCACCGTGACCGGCAGCATCCGCTCGGCGTGGCGGCTCGAAAAGGCCCGCCTCGAACGGCTCGGGCATTCGCCGTGGACCTGGCGCAACGAGGTGCTGCACGCATGGGCGATGACCGTCGTCGTGTGGGGCATCGCGATCGCGATGGCCGGCAAGGTCGTGATCCCGTTCCTCGTGATCCAGGCCGTCTACGGTGCGTCGCTGCTCGAAGTCGTGAACTACGTCGAGCACTACGGGCTCGGCCGCCGCAAGCTGCCGAACGGCCGCTACGAGCGCTGTACGCCGCAGCATTCGTGGAACAGCAATCACGTCGTCACCAACCTGTTCCTGTACCAGTTGCAGCGACACGCCGACCATCACGCGAATCCGACGCGCTCGTACCAGGCGCTGCGCCACTTCGACGATTCGCCGCAACTGCCGGCCGGCTACGCGACGATGATCCTGTTCGCGTACGTGCCGCCGCTCTGGTTTCGCGTGATGAATCCGCGTGTCGTCGCTCACTACGGCGGCGACATGGCGCAATCGAACATCAAGCCGTCGATCCGCGCCAGGGTGCTCGCTCAGTATCCGGCCGCAGCTTGATCGCGGGAGGCGCGCCGGTGGAGGCTGGCGCCGGCGCGCCGCCGAAAGCCGACGCCGCGCCGGCCGCCGGTTCCGTTCAAGCCGGGCGCGACGGAGCCGCCGTCACGCCATTTCCGGCAACCTGAACACGGCTACCGCATGCCGCAGCGCGCTCGCCTGCTCGGCCAGCGCCTGCGTCGCGGCCGATGCCTGTTCGACGAGCGCCGCGTTGCGCTGCGTCGCTTCGTCCATCTGCGTGACCGCGATGTTCACCTGCTGGATGCCGCCGCTCTGCTCCTGCGACGCGGACGAGATCTCGCCGACTATCGTCGTGACGCGCTGCACCGCGCCGACGATCTCGTGAATCGATTCGCCCGCACGGCCGATCAGCACGGCCCCGTCGTCGACCCGCTTCGTCGACTGCTCGATGAGCCCCTTGATCTCCTTCGCGGCCGCGGCGCTGCGCTGTGCGAGCGTACGCACCTCCGCCGCGACGACCGCGAAGCCGCGCCCCTGTTCGCCCGCGCGCGCCGCCTCGACCGCTGCGTTCAGCGCGAGGATGTTGGTCTGGAACGCGATGCCGTCGATCACCGCGATGATCTCGCCGACCTTCGCCGAGCTGTCGGCGATGCCGTTCATCGTACCAACGGCATCCGTCATCACGCCGCCGCCCGCCGCCGCGATGTTCGATGCGTCGTGCGCCAGTTGCGCCGCGTGCTGCGCATGCTCGGCCGACTGGCGCACGATGCCCGTGAGTTCGGTCATGCTGGCGGCCGTCTCCTCGAGCGACGCGGCCTGCGCCTCGGTACGCGCCGACAGGTCATGATTGCCCGACGCGATCTGGGCGCTCGCGGTCGCGACGGCTTCGGCGTGCGTACGCACTTCGAGCACGACGCCCGACAGGCTCGTCTGCATCGTCCGCAACGCGCGCAGGAGATCGGCGATCTCGTCGCGGCCGGCCGCGTCCACATCGCGCGTCAGGTCGCCTTCGGCGACGGCCTGCGCGCACGCCACCGCACGGTCGAGCGGACGCAGGATCGCGCGGCTGAACAGGAACGCACCGACCATCGCGACACCGAGCACGACCAGCATCAGCACGAGGCTCGCGGCAGTGGCGTGCTGCGCGTCGCGGCTCGCCTGCGCCGACACGGCGGCACTCTCGTCGGCAATCGACTTCGCGGCCCGCTCCAGCAGCGCCGCGGGTTCACGGTCGACACCCGCCACGGCGGCATCGCCGGCCGACGGCTCGAAGCCCGCAGCCTTGAACGCGTCGAACCCGCGCCGGTAACCGTCACCCATCGCCGTATGTGCGCGCATGAACTGCTCGACGAGCGAGCGGCTCTCGCCGGGCGGCAACTGATGAACGAGCTGCGCGGCGAGCGTATCGACCGTCCGCTCGCGCGTCTGGAACGCCTGCCAGTACTGGTCGAGCTTCTCGGGCTGCTTGCCGCGCAACAGCGTGTCCTTCCATTCCTGCACTTGCAGCTTGAACTGCACGAGCGTGGCCGACACGAGCCGTTCATCGCCGACGTTCGTCTGCACGTCTTCGGCAAACGTATCGATCGACCGATTGAGAATGTGGATACCGTACAGCGCGCCACAGAACATCAGCAGCAGCGCGACGGCGAATGCGAGGGGAATCTTGTAGCTCAGCTTCATGGGACCTTGAATCGACGGGGAACGAAGCGGTCCGGCACGGGCGCCGACCGCCGCCACGTGTTAACGGCGCCGGAAGCGCGGGCTTAAAGCTGAAGAAAGCGGCAAGGACCGGACGCGCACGACAAAGGCGGGCCGGTTCGATCAGGCCGGATGCGCCGCGCACGGTCCGGCTGTGGCAGCCCTGCGCGGGCCCGCCGTCCGGCGGCGCACGACGGCGATCGACAGCACGCCGAATACGATTCCGGCGATCACGTCGGCCAGGTAATGACCGCCCTGCGTCGGAGTCGATACGATCATCACGACATGCAGTACGACCGACGCGAGAAACACGTGACGGACATGTCGCACCACATACGCGAGCAGCAGCGCGAGCATCACGTGGAACGACGGCAGCGACACGAGCCCCTGCGATTCCGGCAGGCAGAACTGCCGAAGCTGCCCGCTGTGCAGCAAGTCGTAGCGAGACACGGTCGCTATCGCATCGGCACGATCCGATGCACCTAAGGTCGAGCTGTTGACACCGCAACGGCTTGCGACACATCGAACCACAAACCCAAAACGAAAAACCCCTTGATCCTTCCGGATCAAGGGGCTTCGTATTCTGGCGGAGAGGGTGGGATTCGAACCCACGGTACGGGGAAACCGTACGCCTGATTTCGAGTCAGGTACATTCGACCACTCTGCCACCTCTCCTTCCTTGCTGCTTTACTGCATTTCGCGGTTGGTCGTTTCCGCGAAAGAAAAGATTATAGAACGATCTCTTTTAAAGTGGCAAGCCCTTTTTGCAAATTTTCTCGCGAGGACTTCAAGAGATCGCCGGCGCGCGATGTTACGACGCCTGTGCCGGCGCGTCGATGCGCTCGATGCCGCCCATGTACGGACGCAGCACTTCCGGCACCGTGACCGAGCCGTCCGCGTTCTGGTAATTCTCCAGCACCGCGACAAGCGTGCGGCCGACCGCAAGGCCCGAACCGTTGAGCGTATGCACGAGTTCCGGCTTGCCCTGTGCGTTGCGGAAACGCGCCTGCATCCGGCGCGCCTGGAACGACTCGGTGTTCGAGCAGCTCGAGATCTCGCGATAGGTGTTCTGTGCAGGCAGCCACACCTCGAGGTCGAACGTCTTCGCGGCCGAGAAGCCCATGTCGCCCGTGCACAGCGTGATCACGCGGTACGGCAGGCCGAGCTTCTGCAGGATCGCTTCCGCATGGCCGACCATCTCGTCGAGCGCCGCGTACGACGCATCCGGCGCAACGACCTGCACCATCTCGACCTTGTCGAACTGGTGCTGGCGGATCATCCCGCGCGTGTCACGGCCGTACGAACCGGCTTCCGAGCGGAAGCACGGCGAATGCGCGGTGAGCTTGATCGGCAGCGCGGATCCTTCGACGATCGACTCGCGCACGGTGTTCGTCAGCGAGATTTCCGATGTGGAGATCAGGTACTGCGTGACCTTGTTCTCCTCGCCGCCCTTCTCGACACGGAACATGTCGTCCGCGAACTTCGGCAGCTGGCCCGTGCCGTACAGAATTTCCGGGTTCACGATGTACGGCGTATATGCCTCGGTGTAGCCGTGCTGCTGCGTGTGCGTGTCGATCATGAACTGCGCGAGCGCGCGGTGCAGACGCGCGATCGAGCCGCGCAGCATCGTGAAGCGCGCGCCGGCGAGCTTCGCGCCGGTCTCGAAATCGAGGCCGAGCGGCGTGCCGACGTCGACGTGATCCTTCACCGCGAAATCGAACTGGCGCGGCGTGCCCCAGCGGCGCGCCTCGACGTTGTCGGCTTCGTCCTTGCCGACCGGCACGCTTTCATGCGCGACGTTCGGCATGCCCAGCATCAGGTCGGACAGGCGCGCCTGGATGTCGCCGAGCTTGGCTTCCCCCGCCTTCATTTCGTCGCCGATACCGCCGACCTCGGCCATCACGGCCGACGTGTCCTCGCCCTTCCCCTTCATCGCGCCGATCTGCTTCGACAGGCTGTTGCGGCGTGCCTGGAGCTCTTCGGTACGGGTCTGGATCGCGCGGCGTTCCGCTTCGAGCGCGGAGAACGCGGCGATGTCGAGGGTGTAGCCGCGATCGGCGAGGCGCTTCGCGACGCCGTCGAGGTCTTTGCGCAGCAACTGGATGTCGAGCATGGGAGGACTTGGAAAATCGTTGTGTAAGACGGGAATTCTAACGCACCGCGGGGCCGCCACGGCACCGGCCGGCCGGACAATGCTGCAAACGGGCGATGACCGCGTTGCGACGGCCATGGCAGTATCGCATTGCAGGCCCGCCCGTCGGCATCCGCGAAATCGCGCGGCATCGAAGCGCCGCGGATCGCGAAACACCCGCGCGGGCCCGCAGCAGCACATCGAACGAGGCGCCCGCCCCACGTCACCGCTACCCAAGGAACCCGATGGCCATCGAACTGGACAAGGACGTACGCGACCGCGCGATCGCGTCACTGCAACGCTATTTCACAGAAAACATGGACGAGCCGATCGGCAACATCCAGGCCGGCGCGCTGCTGCACTTCTTCGTCGAGGAGATCGGCCCCGCGATCTACAACCTCGCGATCGCCGATGCGCAGTCGAGCATGCACACGCGCGTCGCCGAACTCGACATCGAATGCCATCAGGAGCCGTTCGACTACTGGAAGAAGCAGCCGGCACGCAAGCGCTGACGCGCGCCGTAACCGCACCGGCCGGGCCGAACCGGGCCGCGCTGCCCCATCAGCCCTTCTTGCCGGCCTCGCGGTCGAGTTCGCGCAGCCACGCGAGCTTGTCGGCGATCTTCGATTCGAGCCCGCGCGGCACCGGCTTGTACCAATGCGGCTCGCGCATCCCGTCCGGCAGGTAAGTCTCGCCGGCCGCATACGCATTCGGCTCGTCGTGCGCGTAGCGATACGCGTGGCCGTAGCCGAGTTCCTTCATCAGCTTGGTCGGCGCGTTGCGCAGATGCACGGGCACCTCGCGCGACTTGTCCTGCTTTACGAACGCCATCGCCTGGTTGAACGCGTTGTAGCCCGCGTTGCTTTTCGCCGCGCACGCGAGATAGATCACCGCCTGCCCGAGCGCGAGCTCGCCTTCCGGCGAGCCGAGGCGCTCGTAGGTTGCGGCCGCGTCGTTCGCCATCTGCAGCGCGCGCGGATCGGCCAGGCCGATGTCTTCCCACGCCATCCGCACAATCCGCCGCGCGAGATACTTCGGATCCGCGCCGCCGTCGATCATCCGGCAGAACCAGTACAGCGCACCGTCCGGGCTCGAACCGCGCACCGACTTGTGCAGCGCCGAGATCTGGTCGTAGAAGTTGTCGCCGCCCTTGTCGAAGCGCCGTGCGTTCAGCGTCATCGCGTTGCTGACGAAGTCGGCATCGATCGTCGCGACACCGGCCGACGTGGCCGCCGTCTGCGCCTGCTCGAGCAGGTTCAGGAAGCGCCGCGCGTCGCCGTCCGCATAGCCGACCAGCGTATCGATCGCCTTGTCGTCGAACGCGAGGCCGTCGAGCGCGATTTCCTGCGCGCGCGTCAGCAACTGGCGCATCTCGTCGTCGTCCAGCGACTTCAGCACGTACACCTGCGCACGCGACAGCAACGCCGAGTTGACCTCGAAGCTCGGGTTCTCGGTCGTCGCGCCGATGAAGGTCACGAGCCCCGACTCGACGAACGGCAGCAACGCATCCTGTTGTCCCTTGTTGAAGCGGTGGATCTCGTCGACGAACAGGATCGTGTGGCGGCCGGTGCGGTTCAGCGTGTCCTTCGCCTGCTCCATCGACTCGCGGATATCCTTCACGCCGCCAAGCACGGCGGACAGCGCAATGAACTCGCAGTCGAACGCGAGCGCGGTGAGCCGCGCGAGGGTCGTCTTGCCGACGCCGGGCGGCCCCCACAGGATCATCGAATGCGGCTTGCCCGATTCGAACGCGAGCCGCAGCGGCTTGCCTTCGCCCAGCAAATGCGTCTGGCCGATCACCTCGGCGAGCGTCTTCGGCCGCAGCGCCTCGGCGAGCGGCCGGCGCGGCTCGACTTGAAACAGATCGGACATGAACCCTCGCTCCACATCAAACGGTCGCGGCCTAACCGGCCGCCGGACCCGACATTATGACAGCCGCGCGACGGCATCGCCGTACCCGGTGCCCGCGCCAGGTGCCCTGCGCCCACAAACAACACGGGCCTGCCGTCGCCGGCAGGCCCGTTGCGCAAGAGCGGCGTGCTGCGCCGGTCAGCCGGTAATCACGTCCGCGCCCTTCGGCACGACGAACTTGAACGTATCGCCCTTCAGCGGCGGATTCGTCTGGATGTTCGTAAACGTCAGCAACGTGACGTTGCCGAACACGTCGTGCAGTTCCATCGCGGCGAGCGTGCCGTTGCGAAAGCCGATGCCGATCCGCTGGAACTGCGTGTCCTGCGCCTTCGGCAACATCTCGAGCCACTCGATGCCGCCCTTCTCGCCGGCATCGCGCAGCGTGTAGTTCTTGTCGAGATCGTTGCTGCCGAACAGGATCGCGGCCGGGCTCGCGCCCAGCGCGCCGTTCAGCTTGCGCTCGGTGACCTGGTTCAGGTCGCGGTCGTACACGTAGAGCTTCTCGCCGTCGGCCTGCAGCACCTGCTGGTACGGCTTCTGGTACGTCCAGATGAACTTGCCCGGGCGCGCGAACACGAACGTGCCGCTCGAATTGTCGGTGGGCTTCGGCACGGCCTGCACGGCGCTCGCGCCCTTCGCCGGTGCCTTGACGATCTGCTGCGTGAAGTCGCCCTTCGCCGAACGCACCTGCGACACGAACGCCTTCAGTTGCTCGGTGCCGCCCGCGAACGCGTGCGTCGCCGCGAGCATCAGCGATGCGCCGGCGAGCGCCGCACCGAGCCAGCGCCGCGTCGAACGAAGGGACATTGCGAACGAATGTTGCTGCATATTGCGGTTTTCTCCCTGGGTGGCCGGCGCTGCGAGCGCCGCGGACTCATTCCGCGTCGCGCGCCGGCACAAGAATTTCGCGGTTGCCGCTCGACGACATCGCCGACACGAGCCCCGATTGCTCCATCTGCTCGAGCAGCCGCGCCGCGCGGTTATAGCCGATCCGCAGGTGACGCTGCACGAGCGAGATCGATGCGCGGCGGTTCTTGATGACGATCTCGACCGCCTGGTCGTACAGCGGATCAGACTCGCCGCCGCCTTCACCGGTTCCCGCGCCGGCCGAGCCCTCGTCGCCATCGGCGGTGCCGCCTTCGAGCAGGCCCTCGACGTAGTTCGGCTCGCCCTGCTCCTTGAGCTTCTCGACGACGCGATGCACTTCGTCGTCCGCGACGAACGCGCCGTGCACGCGCACGGGCAGCCCGCTACCGGGCGGCAGGTACAGCATGTCGCCCATCCCGAGCAGCGATTCGGCGCCCATCTGGTCGAGAATCGTGCGCGAGTCGATCTTCGACGACACCTGGAACGCGATCCGGGTGGGCACGTTCGCCTTGATGAGGCCCGTGATCACGTCGACCGACGGACGCTGCGTCGCGAGGATCAGGTGGATGCCGGCTGCGCGCGCCTTCTGCGCGATCCGTGCGATCAATTCCTCGACCTTCTTGCCGACGACCATCATCAGGTCGGCCAGCTCGTCGATCACCACGACGATGTTCGGCAGGCGGCCGAGCGGCTCGGGATCTTCCGGCGTCAGGCTGAACGGATTCGGCAGCTTCTCCTCGCGCTTCGCGGCCTCGTCGATCTTGTTGTTGTAGCCCGCGAGGTTGCGCACGCCGAGCTTGCTCATCAGCTTGTAGCGGCGCTCCATCTCCGCGACCGTCCAGTTCAGCGCGTGGCCGGCCTGGCGCATGTCGGTGACGACCGGGCACAGCAGGTGCGGAATGCCCTCGTAGACGCTCATTTCGAGCATCTTCGGATCGATCAGGATCAGGCGCACCTGTTCGGCGGTGGCCTTGTACAGCAGCGACAGGATCATCGCGTTGATCCCGACCGACTTGCCCGAGCCGGTCGTGCCGGCGACGAGCAGGTGCGGCATCTTCGCGAGATCCGCGCACACGGGCTTGCCGCCGATGTCCTTGCCGAGGCTCAGCGTCAGCGCCGACGATGCGGCCGCATACACCTCGGAGCCGATGATCTCCGACAGGTGCACGGTCTGGCGACGCTGGTTCGGCAGTTCGAGCGCCATGTAGTTCTTGCCGGGAATCGTCTCGACGACGCGGATCGACACGAGCGACAGCGAGCGCGCGAGATCCTTCGCGAGGTTGACGATCTGGCTGCCCTTCACGCCGATGGCCGGCTCGATCTCGTAGCGCGTGACGACCGGGCCCGGATACGCGGCGACGACGCTCGCCTCGACGCCGAAATCCTTCAGCTTCTTCTCGATCAGGCGCGACGTGAATTCGAGGGTGTCGGCCGAAATCGACTCCTGCGCCTTCGGCGCAGGATCGAGCAGCGACACGGGCGGCAGCGTCGAATCGCCCGGCAGGTCGGTAAAGAGCGGCACCTGGCGCTCGCGCTCGACGCGCTCGGACTTCGCCGGCGTGACGACCGGCGGCACGATCGTCACGGGCTCGTGATCCTCGATGCGCACGCGCTCCTCTTCGACCTTGCCTTCGCGGCGCACGGCCGCGGCCTCGCCGAGCTTGCGGTCGCGCTCGGCCTCGCGGCGCAGCTTCGCGACGTTGACGGCCGACAGGATCGCGCCGCCGACGCGCTCGGCGACCGACAGCCACGAGAAGCGGAAATACAGCGACAGGCCGATCGCCAGCGCGATCAGCAGCAGCAGCGTGCCGCCCGTGAAGCCGAACGCGTGCGACATCGCGCCCGCGACGGCCTCGCCGACGACGCCGCCCGGCGCACGCGGCAACTGCACCTTCAGCGACCACATGCGCAGCGCCTCGATGCCGTCGCACGCCAGCACGACGAGCACGAACGCGAAGATTTCGGTGAGCCAGCCGATCGGCCGCTCGGGTTCGTCCGCGACCGCCTCGTGGCGCGTGATGCGGCGATAGTTGAAGGCGATGCGCCGCCCGAGCGGCACGATCAGCCAGTAGGCCGACAGGCCGAACAGCAGCAGGATGATGTCGGCCGTCCAGGCGCCGACGCGGCCGGCCCAGTTCGAGATGTGGTCCACCTGGGCGGCGTGCGTCCAGCTCGGATCGCGCCGGCTGTAGCTCAGCAGGGCCATCACCAGAAATGCGCAGAGCGCGACCTGGAGAATCCAGCGGATCTCCGTGAGGAGCTTCGACATCCGGTGCGGCAACGCCTGTGCCTGGGCGGAATAAGGAGCTTTTGCCATGAATCCGTATAAAGAGGACGGGCTGCGCGCCCGCCTGTCGTTCGATCCCGCATATTGTAAGCGCTGCACCGGGCCGCCAAGTGTAAATGACGGTTACATAACAGGGCCGGGGTACGGCCGGCGCGGCGCACGCGCGCCGCAGCGGCCCTTTCTTCCCGGTCCGGCCGGCCATCGGGCGCCGCTGCCGCGCCGCCCCGCACCGGCGCCACGCCCCGCCCGCCCGCGTGCGCGGGCGTTGCGCCGCGCGACACTATCGCCGCGATTGAAACTCTCGTTCGGCAACGCAGCATCGGGGCCTTTATAATGCGCGTCTGATACCCATCTATGACGGCATCCCGGTCACCCCGGATCGTACGGCGAGCCTTACCCCGCCCGCCGCGGCCGCCTTTTACGGATTCGCACATGTCCACGCCCAAACACGCCAAAGTCCTGATTCTCGGTTCCGGCCCCGCCGGCTACACGGCTGCCGTCTACGCGGCACGTGCCAACCTGTCCCCGGTGCTGATCACCGGCATCGCGCAGGGTGGCCAGCTGATGACCACGACCGACGTCGAAAACTGGCCGGCAGACGCGAAAGGCGTGCAGGGTCCGGAGCTGATGGCGCGCTTCCTCGAGCACGCCGAGCGCTTCAACACCGAAATCGTGTTCGACCACATCCACACCGCGAAGCTGCACGAGCAGCCGATCCGCCTGATCGGCGACTCGGGCGAATACACGTGCGACTCGCTGATCATCGCGACCGGCGCGTCCGCGCAGTACCTCGGCCTGCCGTCCGAAGAACACTTCATGGGCAAGGGCGTGTCGGCCTGCGCGACCTGCGACGGCTTCTTCTATCGCGGCCAGGAAGTCGCGGTGATCGGCGGCGGCAACACGGCCGTCGAGGAAGCGCTCTACCTGACGGGCATCGCGAAGAAGGTCACGGTGATCCACCGCCGCGACAAGTTCCGCGCGGAGCCGATCCTGATCGACCGCCTGCTGGAGAAGGAAAAGGAAGGCGCCGTCGTCATCAAGTGGGATCACGTGCTCGACGAAGTGACCGGCGAGGATTCGGGCGTCACGGGTCTGCGCATCAAGAACGTGAAGACCGGCGCGACGGAAGACCTCGCCGTGCAGGGCGTATTCGTCGCGATCGGCCACAAGCCGAACACCGACCTGTTCCAGGGTCAGCTCGAGATGAAGGACGGCTACATCCTGACGAAGAGCGGCCTGCACGGCAACGCGACGTCGACGAGCGTCGCGGGCGTGTTCGCCGCGGGCGACGTGCAGGACAACGTGTACCGCCAGGCAATCACCAGCGCGGGCACGGGCTGCATGGCCGCGCTCGACGCGCAGCGCTACCTCGAAAGCCTGCACGACAAGAAGTAAGCCGCGAGACCGCTCGCGCCGGGCGCTACAATGGCGTCCGCTGCCGCGAAGCGGGCTCGACCGGAAAGCCGCTGCCGCCGTGCAGCGGCTTTTTTTTGCCCGCGCGCCCGAACGCGCTTGCCCTGCTACCGAATCATGGCGAAGAACCAGCCCCATCCGAGCGATCCCGCGAAGCGGAAGATCGCCGCCCGTCCTGCGAACCCCGCGCCGGCAGCCCCGCCGCCCGCGCCCGATCCCGCCGCGTTGCGCGGCCAGGGGCTCGCGGGCCTCGGCGCGTTGCGCAAGTCGCTGCAAGGCGAAGCCGATCGCCGCGACCGCGAGCGCGTCGAAACGGCCAAGGCCGAGCGCAAGGCGGAAGCCGACGCGAACCTGTTCCGCAACGAGATCGGCGCGATCCGGCCGCTCAACGCACCGCCGCGCGCAGCGGCCGGCCGCACGCCGCCCGACCCGGTGCCGAAGCAGACGCAGCGCGACGAGGAAGCCGTGCTGAACGCGACGCTGTCCGACGAATTCGATCCCGAGACGCTACTCGACAGCGACGACTCGCTGTACTACCACCGCCCCGGCATCAGCCGCGACGTCGTGCGCAAGCTGAGGAGCGGCGCGTGGATCGTGCAGGCGCAGATCGACCTGCACGGGATGCGGCGCGACGAGGCGCGCGACGCACTCGCCGAATTCATCCGCGACGCCGGCAAGAAGGGGCTGCGCTGCCTGCGCGTGATCCACGGCAAGGGGCTCGGCTCGATCGGCAAGGAACCCGTGCTGAAAGGCAAGGTGCGCGCGTGGCTCGTGCAGAAGGAAGAAGTGATCGCGTTCTGCGAGGCACGCGGCAACGACGGCGGCGCAGGCGCGGTGCTGGTGCTGCTGCAGCCGCTCGCGGGCCCCGCCGACCGGGGGCCGCGTGCCGCATCCTAGGCTGACGCTCGCGATCGCGGTACTGGAGGCGATCGCCACGCTGGCCTTTGCGATCTCGGGCTTCATCGAGGCACGCAAGAACCGTCTCGATTCGGTCGGCACGTTCGTCGTGGCGCTCGCCACCGCGTTCGGCGGCGGCACGCTGCGCGACATCCTGCTCGAGCGCCGGCCGTTCTACTGGGTCGTGCACGACGACTACGTGATCGCGATCTTCGTGCTCGCGCTGTTCGCGCCGTTCGTGCTGCGCATGCTGTCGCGGCTGTCGGCCGAGCGGTTGCTGCTCGTCGCCGATGCGGTCGGGCTCGGGATCTTCAGCATTTCGGGCACGGCGATCGCGCTCGACGCCGAGATGCCGCGCTTCATCGCGGTGATGATGGGCGTGATCACGGGCGTGGTCGGCGGGATCATCCGCGACGTGCTGTGCAACGACATCCCGCTGATCCTGCGCGATTCGCGGCCGTACGCGACCTGCGCGTTCGTCGGCTGCTGGTTCTACCTGCTGCTCGTGTGGCTGCAGTTCGACTCGGTGTATAGCGTGCTGCTCGCGACCGGCTTCATCCTCGTCGCGCGGCTCGCGACGTTCAAGTTCGACGTGCGGCTGCCGCACTGAGCGCCGCGGCTGCCCCGACTTCGGCACCAAAAACAAAAGGGGCCGTTCGTCGAAACGGCCCCTTCTCCTTCATTCAGCGCAACAGCGCCGCCTCACGCGATCCGCTCTTCCGATGCCGGATCGAACAGCACCGCCTTCGACACGTCGAACAGCAGCGACTGCGTCTGCCCCGGCTGCGGGTTCGCGGCCGGATGCACGCGGCTCACGATGCGCTTGCCGTTCACCTGCGCGAACACGTGCGTGTCCGGCCCGGTCGGCTCGGTCACGTCGACGCGCACGTCGATCGGCTGCAGCTTCGACGCCTCGCCGTGGTGCGCGTTGCGCGCGTCGGTGATGCGCTCCGGGCGCAGGCCGAGGATCACCTCGCGGCCGACGTGGCCGTTCATCCGCTTCGCGTCGAACGGCAGGTTCAGCGCGCTGCGCGCGAGGCCCGTGTCGATCTCGAGCGCGATCCCGCTGCCCTGCTCGACCAGCTTGCCGTTGATGAAGTTCATCGGCGGCGCGCCGATGAAGCCCGCGACGAACAGGTTCGACGGCGAATCGTAGATCTCCTGCGGCGCGCCGAACTGCTGGACCACGCCGTCCTTCATCACCGCGATCCGGTCGCCGAGCGTCATCGCCTCGATCTGGTCGTGCGTCACGTAGACGATCGTCGTGCCGAGGCGCTGGTGCAGCAGCTTGATTTCCGCGCGCATCTCGATGCGCAGTTTCGCGTCGAGGTTCGACAGCGGCTCGTCGAACAGGAACAGCGACGGATCGCGTGCGAGCGCGCGGCCCATCGCGACACGCTGGCGCTGGCCACCGGACAGCTGGCCCGGCTTGCGGTCGAGCAGATGCTGGATCTGCAGCATCTGCGACACGCGGTCGACGATCTGCTGCTGCTCCTGCTTCGGCACCTTGCGGATGTTCAGGCCGAACGAGATGTTCTCGCGCACCGTCATCGACGGATACAACGCGTACGACTGGAACACCATCGCGATGTCGCGATCCTTCGGCGACAGGTCGTTGACGACCTTGCCGTCGATGCAGATCTCGCCGCTCGTGACCGTCTCGAGCCCGGCGATCATGTTGAGCAGCGTCGATTTCCCGCAGCCCGAGCCGCCGACCAGGATCAGGAACTGTCCGTCCTCGATCTCGATGTCGACACCCTTCAGGACCGGCACCCCGTTCGGGTAGGTCTTGTACACGTCACGGATGGAAAGGCTTGCCATGCTGTGAATCCTCTGTCTCGTCTCGCGCGGCGCACTCGGGCGCCGCGTCGGGTTCGTTTCGATGCGCCGCGCGCGATGCGCGGCCGGTTCGTCGTATCGGATGAAGCCGCGCCTACCCCTTCACCGCGCCCGCCGTCAGCCCGCGCACGAAGTAGCGGCCGGCGACGATGTAGACGAGCAGCGTCGGCAGCGCGGCGATGATCGCGCCGGCCATGTCGACGTTGTACTCCTTCACGCCCGTCGACGTGTTGACGAGGTTGTTCAGCGCCACCGTGATCGGCATCGAATCGACGCCGGAGAACACGATCCCGAACAGGAAGTCGTTCCAGATCTGCGTGAATTGCCAGATCAGGCACACCATGAAGATCGGCAGCGACACCGGCAGCAGGATCTTCGTGAAGATCGTGAAGAAACCGGCGCCGTCGATGCGCGCAGCCTTCACCAGCTCGGCCGGCACGCTCACGTAGAAGTTGCGGAAGAACATCGTCGTGAACGCGATCCCGTACACGACGTGCACGAACACGAGGCCCGGAATCGTGTTGGCGAGGCCGAGCATGCCCTGCAGGCGCGCCATCGGCAGCAGGATCACCTGGAACGGGATGAAGCAGCCGACCAGCATCATCGTGAACAGCGCGTCCGCGCCGCGAAAGCGCCAGTGCGTGAGCACGTAGCCGTTGAACGCGCCGATCAGCGACGAGATCAGCACGGCCGGGATCACCATCTGCAGCGAGTTCAGGAAGAACGGCTTCATGCCGTCGCAGCGCACGCCGGTACAGGCACCGCTCCACGCCTTCAGCCACGGGTCGATGGTCCAGGTGGTGGGCGGCGTCAGCAGGTTGCCGGTGCGCAGCTGGTCGAGATCCTTGAACGACGTCGACAGCATCACGTAGATCGGGAACAGGAAATACAGCGCGAACAGGATCAGTGCCGCATAGATCACTGCCCGGCTGATCGTCATCTTAGGCTGCATTGCGGGTGCTCCTCGACTCCATATACATCAGCGGCACCAGCACCGCGACCACGGTCGCGAGCATCATCACCGAGGACGCCGCGCCGAGCCCGAGCTGGCCGCGGTTGAACGAAAACGTGTACATGAACATGGCCGGCAGCGACGACGACGTGCCCGGGCCGCCCGCCGTCAGCGCGACGACGAGGTCGAAGGTCTTGATCGTGATGTGGCACAGGATCAGCAGCACCGAGAAGAACACCGGGCGCATGCTCGGGATCACGATCTTGCGGTAGATGGTCGGCAGCGTCGCACCGTCCACCTGCGCGGCCTTGAAGATCTCGGCGTCGACGCCGCGCAGCCCCGCGAGGAACAGCGCCATCACGAAACCGGTCGACTGCCACACGGCCGCGATCACCACGCAGAAGATCGCCTTGTCCGGATCGCCGAGCCAGTCGAACGAGAAGCTCGCCCAGCCCCAGTCGTGCATCACCTTCTCGAGCCCGAGGCCCGGGTTCAGGATCCACTGCCACGCGGTGCCGGTGACGATGAACGACAGCGCCATCGGGTACAGGAAGATCGCGCGCAGCGCGCCTTCGTTGCGGATCCGCTGGTCGAGCAGGATCGCGAGGAACAAGCCGAGCGCGACGCAGACCGCGATGAACGGAATCCCGAACCAGCCGAGGTTCGCGGCGGAGGTCCACCACACGTCGTTCTGGAACAGGTCCGTGTAACGGCCGAAGCCGTCGAATTCGTAGTTCGGCAACAGCCGCGAATTGGTCAGCGACAGATAGCCGGTAATCAGGATGAAGCCGTAGATGAATACCACGGCGATCGCGACGCTCGGCGCGAGCACGAGCTTCGGGATCCAGCGATCGGCGAAGGCCGACATCGGCGACGTACGCCGCGCGGCGGCAGCGCCGGATCCGTTTCCGTTAAGAGGGGCAGCCACTTGATTCGACTCCTGGAACGAGGGCGACGCAGGCCGGGCCGGCGCCAGGTACGGCACGGGCCCGCGGGCGAGCCCGTTTGCTGCACATGCAAAAACGCCCGGCCGAGGTTGCGCTTCCGGCCGGGCGCCTGTCGCGCGTTACTTGACCTTCGCGGCCTTCGCGAGCGCGGCGACCGCGCTCTTCGAATCCTGCTGCGAGTTCATGAACTTCGTCACGACGTCCGTGATCGCGCCGGCGGTCGCATCGCTCTGCGCCATGCCGTGCGCGAGCGACGGCACGAAGCCGCCCGACTTGATCGCGGTCTGCTCGTCGGCGTACGACTTCTTCGCGCAGTCGTCGAACTTGTCCATCTTCACGCCGAGGCGCACCGGCACCGAGCCCTTCAGCAGGCTGAACTGCTCCTGGAAGTCCGGCGTCATGATCGTCTTCGCGAGCGCGAGCTGGCCCGGCGTCGCGGCCTTCTCGCCCTTCTGCTGGAAGAACACGAACGAGTCGACGTTGAACGTGTACGAGTTCGCGGTGCCCGGCACCGCTGCGCAGATGTAGTCCTTGCCCGCCTTCTTGCCGGCGTTCTCGAACTCGCCCTTCGCCCAGTCGCCCATGAACTGCATGCCGGCCTTGCCGTTGATGACCATCGCGGTCGCGAGGTTCCAGTCGCGGCCGTTACGGCCGGTATCGAAGTAGCCCTGGATCTTGCGCACCGTGTCGAACACGGACAGCATCTGCGGCGACGTCAGCGTGGCCTGGTCGAGGTCGACCAGCGCCTTCTTGTAGAAGGCCGGGCCCTGCGACAGCACGACGTCTTCCCACAGCGTCAGGTCCTGCCACGGCTGGCCGCCCATCGCGACCGGCTGGATGCCCGCGGCCTTCAGCTTGTCGGCCACCGCGAAGAATTCGGGCCAGGTGGTCGGCACCTTCGCGCCGACCTTGTCGAGCGCGGCCTTGTTGATGTACATCCAGTTCACGCGGTGCACCGAGAACGGCGCCGCGACGGTGTGGCCCTTGTACTTGATGATCTTGTCGATTTCCGGCGGCAGGTTCTGCTTCCAGTCGCCGGCAGCGGAATCGATGTTGACGAGCACGCCCTGGTCGGCCCAGTCCTGGATCAGCGGGCCCTTGATCTGCGCGGCCGACGGTGCGTCGCCGCTGATCACCTTGGTCTTCAGCGCGGTCATCGCCGCTGCGCCCGCGCCGCCCGCGACCGCGAAGTCCTTCCACACGTAGCCCTGCTTCTGCACGTCGTCCTTCAGCACGCCGACGGCCTTCGACTCGCCGCCCGAGGTCCACCAGTGCAGCACCGTCACATTCTCGGCTGCCTGCGCCGCGACGGCGCCAGCCATCAGACCTGCCGCGCAGAGCGCGCCCATGATCGAGCGAACTTTCATTACTTATCTCCTCCAGACTGAATCAACTCGTGAGGTTCCCTGACCGGGAACCGGCTTCTTGATAACGACGGGGAAATCGAGCCGCGGGACGCATGCAGCGTACGGGCCGATGACCGGCCGGGCTCTTACAGAAAGCGTGAATCGAGATTCAACGGCGTGTCTCCTCTTTGTGTTTCTGGCCCACCGCGATGATGCGGCGCGAGCCCGGGGCCGACGGTGCGCGAACGATGCGCATCATCAATGTCCGATAACATTCGGCACAAGGCGCTCCCGAAGGCGAAGCTCGCGCAGCTCATCGACCGCACTTCTTTTTTTCTTCACCCAGGTGCTACCCCTTGCGGCGGATTGTAGTTAAACTACAATTCAGTGTCAAAAATATTTTTATCGCACTACGGATCGCTTCCCAGCACCCCCAACACGGCGGAGACACATGCATACCGATTCCAGCTTTACCTTCGTACTTTTCGGCGGCACCGGCGATCTGTCGATGCGCAAGATCCTGCCCGCGCTGTTCGAAGCGCACCGCGCGAACATGCTGGCGGAGAGCGGCCGGATCGTCGCCGTGGCGCGACATGAATCGGATCGGGCGGGTTATCTCGAGTGGGTCGACACGCACGTGAAGCAGCATGCGGAGAAAGCCTCCGGCAAGGCGTTCGACGAAGCCGCGTGGAAGTCCTTCCTCGATCGCATCGAGTACGTGAAGCTCGACCTCGGCCGCGCGGAAGACTACGTCGTGCTGCGCGACGCGATCGCATCGCTGCCCGGCATCCGCGTGTTCTATCTGGCGACGGGCCCGTCGCTGTTCGTGCCGATCTGCAAGGCGCTCGCGTCGGTCGGCCTGAACGAAGGCTCGCGCATCGTGCTCGAGAAGCCGCTCGGCTACGACCTGAAATCGTCGAACGCGATCAACGACGCGGTCGGCGAGATCTTCGCGGAAGGCCAGATCTACCGGATCGACCACTACCTCGGCAAGGAGCCGGTACAGAACCTGCTCGCGCTGCGCTTCGGCAATGCGCTGTTCGAGCCGCTGTGGCGCCGCGAATGGGTCGAGAGCATCCAGATCACGATTGCCGAGGAACTCGGCGTCGAGGCGCGCGGCGATTTCTACGACAATACGGGCGCGCTGCGCGACATGGTGCAGAACCACCTGCTGCAGCTGCTGTCGATCGTCGCGATGGAGCCGCCGCATTCGATGGATTCGGATTCGGTGCGCGACGAGAAGCTGCGCGTGCTGCGCGCGCTGAAACCGGTCGATCCGCGCGACATCGGCAAGGTGGCCGTGCGCGGCCAGTATCATGCGGGCGTGATCAAGGGCGCGCAGGTGCCGGCGTACGCGACCGAGCCGGGTGTGAAGCCCGACAGCCAGACCGAAACCTTCGTCGCGCTGAAGGTCGAGATCGAGAACTGGCGCTGGGCGGGCGTGCCGTTCTTCCTGCGCACCGGCAAGCGTCTTGCCGACCGCGTCGCGGAGATCGTCGTCAATTTCCGCCCGGTGCCGCACTCGGCGCTCGGGCCCACGGCGTTGCGCCCCGGCTCGAACCGCCTCGTGATCCGGCTGCAGCCGAACGAGACGATCCGCCTGTACTGCCTCGCCAAGCAGCCGGGCGAAGGGATGAACCTCGCGAGCGTGCACCTCGACCTCGCGTTCGACCAGTTCTTCAAGGAAGGGCAGATGGAGGCGTACCAGCGCCTGCTGCTCGACGTGATCAACGGCCGCCTCGCCCTCTTCGTGCGTCGCGACGAACAGGAAGCCGCATGGCGCTGGGTCGAGCCTATCCTGAACGAATGGGCACGCACGCTGAAGCCGCCGAAGCCGTACGCGGCGGGCACGTGGGGGCCGGCCGCGGCGAGCGCGATGCTCGCTCAGCACGACACCTGCTGGCTCGAAGAAGAGAACTGATGTAAACGTAGCCGCGCCCGCCATCGTGCACGGCTACGTGCCCCACGATTCGTACGATTTGAACAGACAAAGCAGTCCGGAGGAGATGTGATCGAGATCCACGCTTTCGACACCCAGGAAGCGCAAAGCGAAGCGCTCGCGCGCGCCGTCGGCGACGCGCTGCGCGCCGCGCTCGCCGGCCCCGCGCGCCCGACGCTCGCGGTGTCCGGGGGCACGAGCCCGCGCCCGTTCCTGCACACGCTGTCGCACGCGGCGCTCGACTGGGCCGGTGTCGACGTGACGCTGGTCGACGACCGCTGGGTGCCGGAGGCCGACGCAGCCAGCAACGCCACCCTCGTGCGCGACACGCTGCTGCAGCACGCGGCGGCCCCTGCCCGTTTCCTGCCGCTCGTCGACACGCACGCCACGCTCGACGCACACGTCGCCGCGCTGAACGCGAACGCCGACTACCGCGTGCCGACCGTCGCCGTGCTCGGCATGGGCGAGGACGGCCATACCGCGTCGATCTTCGCCGATGCACCCGAATGGGATCACGCGATCACGACGCCCGAGCGTTTCGTCGCCGTGCATCCCGGCGCCGCGCCGCATGCGCGCGTGAGCTTCTCGCTCGATGCGCTCAAGCGCGTCGACCGGCTGTTCCTGCTGATCGCGGGCCCCGCCAAGCGCGCGGTGCTCGACGCCGCAGCGGCCACGCTGCAGAAGAACGCGATTTCCCAACTGGCCAACGACAAGGGGACCCAGCTCGATGTCTACTGGTGCGCAAAGTAAGGCGGTCGTCGCGAGCCAGCATGCCGACGGCCCGCGCCTGCTCGCGGACGTCGGCGGCACCAACGCGCGCTTCGCGCTGGAAACCGGCCCGGGCGACATCACGCAGATCCGCGTGTATCCCGGCGCCGACTATCCGACGCTCACCGACGCGATCCGCAAATACCTGAAGGACGTGAAGATCACCCGCGTGAACCACGCGGCGATCGCGATCGCCAATCCGGTCGACGGCGATCAGGTCACGATGACCAACCACGACTGGAGCTTCTCGATCGAGGCGACGCGCCGCGCGCTCGGCTTCGACACGCTGCTCGTCGTCAACGATTTCACCGCGCTGGCGATGGCGCTGCCGGGCCTGACCGACGCGCAGCGCGTGCAGGTCGGCGGCGGCACGCGCCGCCAGAACAGCGTGATCGGGCTGCTCGGGCCCGGCACCGGGCTCGGCGTGTCGGGGCTGATTCCGGCCGACGACCGCTGGATCGCGCTCGGCAGCGAGGGCGGCCACGCGTCGTTCGCGCCGCAGGACGAGCGCGAGGATCTGGTGCTGCAGTACGCGCGCAAGAAGTTTCCGCACGTGTCGTTCGAACGCGTGTGCGCGGGCCCCGGCATGGAGATCATCTATCGTGCGCTCGCCGCGCGCGACAAGAAGCGCGTCGCCACGACCGTCGACACGGTCGAGATCGTCGAGCGCGCGCATGCCGGCGACGCACTCGCGCTCGAGACGGTCGAATGCTTCTGCGGGATTCTCGGCGCGTTCGCGGGCAGCGTCGCGCTGACGCTCGGCGCGCTCGGCGGTGTGTACATCGGCGGTGGCGTCGCACTGAAGCTCGGCGAGCTGTTCACGCGCTCGTCGTTCCGCGCGCGCTTCGAGGCGAAGGGCCGCTTCACGCACTACCTCGAGAACATCCCGACCTACCTGATCACCGCCGAATACCCGGCGTTTCTCGGCGTGTCGGCGATCCTCGCGGAGCAACTATCGAACCGCTCGGGCGGGGCGTCGTCGGCCGTGTTCGAGCGGATCCGCCAGATGCGCGACGCGCTGACGCCGGCCGAGCGCCGCGTGGCCGATCTCGCGCTGAACCACCCGCGCTCGATCATCAACGACCCGATCGTCGACATCGCGCGCAAGGCCGACGTGAGCCAGCCGACGGTGATCCGCTTCTGCCGCTCGCTCGGCTGCCAGGGGCTGTCGGACTTCAAGCTGAAGCTCGCCACCGGCCTCACCGGCACGATCCCGATGAGCCACAGCCAGGTGCATCTCGGCGACACGGCCACCGACTTCGGCGCGAAGGTGCTCGACAACACGGTGTCCGCGATCCTGCAATTGCGCGAGCACCTGAATTTCGAGCACGTCGAGAACGCGATCGAGATCCTGAACGGCGCGCGGCGCATCGAGTTCTACGGGCTCGGCAACTCGAACATCGTCGCGCAGGACGCGCACTACAAGTTCTTCCGCTTCGGGATCCCGACGATCGCGTACGGCGACCTGTACATGCAGGCCGCGTCGGCCGCGCTACTCGGCAAGGGGGACGTGATCGTCGCGGTGTCGAAGTCGGGGCGCGCGCCCGAGCTGCTGCGCGTGCTCGACGTCGCGATGCAGGCCGGCGCGAAGGTGATCGCGATCACGTCGAGCAACACGCCGCTCGCGAAGCGCGCGACCGTCGCGCTCGAAACCGACCACATCGAGATGCGCGAGTCGCAGTTGTCGATGATCTCGCGGATCCTGCATCTGCTGATGATCGACATCCTCGCGGTCGGCGTCGCGATCCGTCGCGCGTCGACGAACGGCGAGGTGCCCGATGCCGTCGCCCAGGCGAAGGCGCGCGCGAACGACGACGAAACGGCCGACGTGCTCGACTGGCTGAGCCACGGCGCGTCGCCGGGGGCGAAGGACGTCGCGCGGGATTAACGCGGCGCGGCGACAGCCGCTTCCCGCGTCCCCAAGAAAAACGCCACCGCGCGCGATGCGCCGGTGGCGTTTTTCATTTTGCGGTGCGGCTGCCGTGTCAGGCGCCCGCTTTCACCGGCCGCCCGTGCCAGCGCAGCACGAGGTAGCGTCCGGCGAAACACAGCACGCCCGACACGCCGATCGTCACGCCCATCGCGAACGGTGTGCCGTCCGCGAGTGCACCGATCGCCACGCTCGCGAACGCGCCGAGCGCCAGCTGCATCGCGCCGAACACGGCCGCCGACGCGCCCGCGTTGTGCGGATAGCGGTGCATGAGGTCGGTCGTGCAGTTCGCGGACAGGATCCCGACCACGCCGACGACGAAGAACAGGCACACGACGATCGACCACAATCCGCCCCACCCCGTCAACGCGACGAGCGCAACCGCGAGCGACGCGATGGCGCTCACGAGCGACGCGGCCGCGATGATGCGCAGCGAGCCGATGCGGCCGACGAGGCGCGTGTTCGCGAAGTTGCCGATCATGATCCCGACGACGTTCAGGCCGAACAGCAGCCCGTAGTGTTGCGGCGATACGTGGAAATACTCGATGTACACGAACGGCGTCGCGGTGATGTACGAGAACATCGACGCGAATGCCATCCCGCCGCACAGCATGTGCCCCCATGCGACGGGGTCCGACAGGATGCGCCCGTACGATGCGAACGACGCGAGCACGGCCGCGCTCTTGCGCCGCTCCTTCGGCCAGGTTTCGGGCACGCGCAGGTACGCGGTTGCCGCGCACACCGCGCCGAACACGGCCAGCACGACGAACACGCCGCGCCAGCCCGAGAAACGCAGGATCTGGCCGCCGATCAGCGGCGCGAGCAGCGGCCCGACCGCGGTGACGATCGCGACCATCGACAGCACCTTCGCCGCGTCGGTCGGCTCGTGCGCGTCGCGCGCGATCGCACGCGACAGCACCGACGCCGCGCCGGCACCGAGCGCCTGCAGGAAGCGCACGAGGATCAGCATGTCGATCGAGGTCGACACGAAGCAGCCGATGCTCGCGAGCGTGAACAGCGCGATGCCGCCGAGCAGCACGGGCCGGCGGCCCCACGTGTCGGACAGCGGGCCGTACAGCAGCATGCCGACCGAGAAGCCGGCCATGAAGCTCGTCAGCGTGCGCTGCGCGGCGCCGGGGCTGACGGAGAAGCCGTCGGCGATCGACGGCAGGCTCGGCAGGTACATGTCGGTAGCGATCGGCCCGCAGGCGGCGAGCGCGCCGAGCAACAGGATCAGCCGGGCATCGGGCCGGCGCCGGACGACGTGAGACATGGGTATCCGGAATGGAGCCCGCGCGCATCGAGGCGCGCGTGGCGGTGAAGACGGGTGGCCACGCCGCGAAACGGCGTGCTCAGGCCCATGATTGTACGCGCAACTTTTTTTCGTGCTGCGGGCCGAGTGCGGCAGCAGACCGGGAAACACCGACGCGGCTCTGTTGCCGCGCGAGATCGCAGGCGGATTCGATTAAGCTTGCTGCTCCTCGCCTCTCTTGTCTGACCAATTCGACGCACGACCGAACCGATGACCGCTTTCCTGCTGATCTGGAGCCCCAAGAAATGGCCGTGGCCCGAACTGCCCGACGTCGCCGCGCGCGTGAAGGCCGGCGAGGCCGTGCATGACGTGTGGGGCTGCGGCTTCGCGCGCGGCATCCTGCCGGGCGACCGCGTGTTCCTGCACCGCGTCGCGAAGGAGCCCAAGGGCGTGTTCGGCTCCGGCTACGTGACGCGCGCGCCGTACGAGGTGCCCGATCCGGCGACGAAGCGCGGCTACCGGCTGTGCATCGACTTCGTGTACGACTGGCTGGTCGACGCGCACCAGGACGTCGTGATCGCGCGCGACGCGCTGCGCGTGCATCCCTACTCGGTACAGACCTGGGATGCGCAAAGCTCCGGCACCGTGATCAAGCCGATGGTCGAAGGCCCGCTCGAGAAGCGCTGGGCCGAGCTGACCGGCAAGCGCAAGCCGCCGCGATAACCGGATCGGCAGCCGCGACGCATCCGGCCCTCCTTTCCGGCCGCGGCCCGTGAAATCCCGCACGCGCCGAAAGGCCGCAGACCGCGCCGCGGGCCCGCCGCGCGCGTCTCCGGTACAATCAGACGATCGTTCCGCCCAGGCGCCGCGGCCCGTGCACAGGCCCCCGCGCCCCTCTCTCGCAGGTTTCGCCCATGTCCAACAATCAGATCCTCTTCGAACGCGCCCAGAAGACCATTCCCGGCGGCGTCAACTCGCCGGTGCGCGCATTCCGTTCGGTCGGCGGCACGCCGCGCTTCGTCGCGCGTGCACAAGGCCCGTACTTCTGGGATGCCGACGGCAAGCAGTACATCGACTACATCGGCTCGTGGGGCCCGATGATCGTCGGCCACGTCCACCCCGAAGTGCTGTCGGCCGTGCAGAACGTGCTCGCCGACGGCTTCTCGTTCGGCGCGCCAACCGAAGCCGAGATCGAGATCGCCGAGGAAATCTGCAAGCTCGTGCCGTCGATCGAGCAGGTGCGGATGGTGTCGAGCGGCACCGAGGCCACGATGAGCGCGCTGCGTCTCGCGCGCGGCTTCACGGGCCGCAGCCGCATCGTCAAGTTCGAAGGCTGCTACCACGGCCATGCGGACAGCCTGCTGGTCAAGGCCGGCTCGGGCCTGCTGACGTTCGGCAACCCGACGTCGGCCGGCGTGCCCGCCGACATCGCGAAGCACACGACCGTCCTCGAATACAACAACGTCGCCGCGCTCGAAGAAGCGTTCGGTGCGTTCGGCGACGAAATCGCCGCAGTGATCGTCGAGCCCGTCGCGGGCAACATGAACCTCGTGCGCGGCACGCCGGAATTCCTGAACGCGCTGCGCGCGCTGTGCACGAAGCACGGCGCCGTGCTGATCTTCGACGAGGTGATGTGCGGGTTCCGCGTCGCGCTCGGCGGCGCGCAGGCGTACTACGGGATCACGGCCGACCTCACCTGCCTCGGCAAGGTGATCGGCGGCGGGATGCCGGCTGCCGCGTTCGGCGGCCGCCGCGACATCATGGCCCATCTCGCGCCGCTCGGCGGCGTCTACCAGGCCGGCACGCTGTCGGGCAACCCGATCGCGGTCGCGGCAGGGCTGAAGACGCTGCAACTGATCCAGGCGCCGGGCTTCTACGACGCGCTCACCGCGCAGACGAAGCGTCTCGCCGACGGCCTCGCGGCCGAAGCGCGCGCGGCCGGCGTGCCGTTCGCGGCCGACTCGATCGGCGCGATGTTCGGCCTGTACTTCGCCGAGCGCGTGCCGACCAGCTTCGCGGAAGTCACGAAGAGCGACACCGAGCGCTTCAACCGCTTCTTCCACCTGATGCTCGACGAAGGCGTGTACTTCGCGCCGTCCGCGTACGAGGCCGGCTTCGTGTCGAGCACGCACGACGACGCGGTGATCGACGCGACGCTCGCGGCCGCGCGCCGCGCATTCGCGGCACTCGCTGCCTGACCCGGGGCCGCGCGCATGTTCTCGGATATCGATTTCGCCCACATGCAGCGCGCGCTCGCGCTCGCCGCGCGCGGGATGTATACGACGGCACCGAACCCGCGTGTCGGCTGCGTGATCGTCAAGGACGGCGACGTGATCGGCGAGGGCTTCACGCAGCCGGCCGGCCAGGATCACGCGGAGGTGCAGGCGCTGAAGGACGCGCGCTCGCGCGGCTACGACGTCGCGGGCTCGACCGTCTACGTCACGCTCGAACCGTGCAGCCATTTCGGCCGCACGCCGCCGTGCGCGAACGCGCTGATCGAAGCGCGCGTCGCGAAGGTCGTCGCCGCGATGGAAGACCCGAACCCGCAGGTATCGGGGCGCGGCCTCGGGATGCTGCGCGACGCCGGCATCGACGTGCGCTGCGGGCTGCTCGCGCATGAAGCCGGCGAACTGAACATCGGCTTCGTGTCGCGGATGACACGCGGCCGCCCGTGGGTGCGGATGAAGACCGCCGCGTCGCTCGACGGCCGCACCGCGCTGCCGTCCGGCGAAAGCCAGTGGATCACCGGCGAGGCTGCGCGCCTCGACGGGCACGCGTGGCGTGCGCGCGCCTGCGCGATCCTGACCGGCATCGGCACCGTGCGCGAAGACAATCCCCTGCTGACCGTGCGTGGCATCGACACGCCGCGCCAGCCTCAGCGCATCCTGGTCGACAGCCGCCTCGACCTGCCGCTCGACGCGCGGCTGCTCGAAGGCGCGCCGCTGCTGATCTTCTGCGGCCGGCTCGACGCCGGCGGTGAAATGCGTGCGAACGTGCTGAAGTCGCGCGGCGCGGAAATCGTGCCGCTCGCGAATGCGCACGGCAAGGTCGACCTGCCCGCGATGCTGGCGGCGCTCGGCGCGCGCGGCGTCAACGAGTTGCATGTCGAGGCCGGCCACAAGCTGAACGGCTCGCTGCTGCGCGAGCAGTGCGTCGACGAATTGCTCGTCTATCTCGCGCCGAGCCTGCTGGGCGCCGATGCGGCCGGCATGTTCGACCTCGCCGCGCCGGCGAGCCTCGATGCGCGCACGCGGCTGTCGTTCCACGGGTTCGAGCGGGTCGGCGACGATCTGCGGATCCTCGCGCGCTTCACGCCGGCCGACACCACGCACTGAACGGGGTTGTCACGGGGTTCGCCGGAGATCCGGTCGCGCGCAGCGGCCCGATGGCGGGCCCCGGCCGCTATTTCGCGCCCTGGTTGCGCCCCCCTGCACGCGTGTCGCGACCGCTCACACATCGCCCCCCCTCGCCCGCGCACGCCGGTGCGCAGTACGCCCGCTCAGTCGCCAGCGCCGGTGGCCAGACCCGACCCCAGCCCGTCGAACAGCGGCCGCAACGTATCCGCGTCGGGACGCCACGGACGCAGCGCGTCGCGGTAGAGCGGCCGGCGCACCTGCGCCGCGCTTGCCGTCGTGACCTGTCGCCGGGTCTCGTGAAACACCGTGCACCGGTCGCTCCAGTCCAGCCCGCAATGCGTGAGCATGCGTCGCACCTGTGTGTCGAAATCCTCGACCAGATGCTCGTACCGGACCTCCAGCAGCACCCCCGGCGGCAGCGCCGCGCGCCAGTGCGCGACCAGCGCATCGTAGGCCCGATAGAAGCGGCCGAGTTCGCCGAGGTCATAGCTGAACGGCACGTCGTGGAAGCAACGCGCGAAGATCGACAGGCAGGTGTCGACCGGGTCGCGTCGCACATGAATGAGGCGCGCGTTCGGCAACGCGAGATGAATGAAGCCGGCGTTGATGAAGTTGTACAGATACTTGTCGACGATCCGCGCATACGGGCCGCCCGGCACCTTGCGCGCGACCCGCTGCAGATACGCGGCGCCGAGCGCGCGCAGCGATTCCGGCGCGGCGGCGTCGAGCGCATCGAGCGCCAGCCCGCCCACGCCCGGCGCGACCGCCTGCACGAGGCACTGTACGAACGCGTCGCTTTCGCCCGCGCCGAACACGCGCGGATGGCTCGCGAGAATCTGCTCGACCAGCGTCGTGCCCGAACGCGGCATGCCGAACACGAAGACCGGCGACGCCGACGCATCGCCCAGACCGCTTTTCGCCCGTAGCAGATCCGCGCTGAACGCGCCGGTCATCTGCCCGAACAGGCCGAGCATCGCGGCTTCGTCGTAGCGGGTCAGCGACCGGTAGAGCGTGTTCGCTTTCGACAGGTACTCGAAGCCGCGCCCCGGCTCGCCGATGCCCGTGAGCGACTGGCCGTATGCGAAATACAGGTCGGCCTGCCGATCGGCCGGCCAGTCCGCCGACTGCGCGACCTGCTGCTCGAGCGACACGAAACAGGGATCGTCGGCCGTGAGCGTCGTGAACTGGACCAGGTTGCGGTAGTACGACGCGCTGTGCGGTTCCAGTTCGATCGCGGTGCGCCACGCGGCCTGCGCGTCGTCGAGCCGGCCGAGGACGTTCAGGCAGTTCCCGAGATTGTTGTACGAGCCGTCGGCGTGCGGATCGAGCTCGGTCGCACGCCGATAGCAGTCCACGGCCGCCTCGTACGCGTGATCCTCCTCCCACACCATGCCGAGCCGATGCCATGCCTGCGCATTGTCCGGCGCCTGCGCGAGCGCCGCTTGCGCGCTCGCGAGCGCGGCGTCGTGCGGATCCGCGGGCGCACTCATGCGCGGCTGCGCCGGCGCGTTGCGGCCGCGCGCCGGCCATCGTGCATGCCGGCGCTCCCGACTGTATTGGCGCTCATGTGGGTCCCCTTTCGATCCGGTAGGCGGCCGCGTCTTCATGCACTGCGACGACGGCCAGCCGTCAAAGGGCCGCAGTATCGGGAAAATCGCCGCACGCTGCGTAACGAACCGATACGGCCGTATTACCGACGTAACACGGCCGGTCGGCGCGCGCGACCCGCGCCCGCGCTGCGCGCGCCCGATCGCGCACCCGTGCATCGAGGCCGCGTTGCCAGGCCCGGTGGGCGAGACCGCTGTTCACGCGCGCCACGTCGACGGTCGTCATGCACCGTCACGCCGCATGCGCAAGCGGCCCCGGCCGCACGCATCGTGTCATCGCCGGTAATACGTGTAATCCAGGCAGAAAGCTGATTCAAAGCCGCGCGACCTATAGTCCGACGCCATCCGCTGCAACGCGGCAGCGGCACCCGTGCGCACCATGACGGGCGGGTGCGACATTCAAGGCCAACGGGGAAATCGGGGCATGCCCATTCAGACACCGACGGCGGCGCACAACGCCGCCACGCCACACCTGCGCGCCGACGGCGCCGATACCGCCGCGGCACTGGTGTGGCGCGCGCTGCAAGTCGAACCGGTCTCGCTCGTGCCGCAGTGGCTCACGCAAAGCGGCAACACGATCCATCGCGTCACGCTCGCCGACGGTCGAACGGTGGTGTTGCGCGTCAGCCCGCAGCCTGCCGCGTTCGCGCACACCGCGCCCAACCTCGCCGCGTTGCGCGCGCTCGGCCTGCCGGTCCAGCAGGTGCTGGCGGCCGGTCCGGCCGCACCGGGCCAATCGTTCGTGATCCTGAACTGGCTGGACTGATTCGACCTGAAGTTCGCACTGCCGTCCATGCGCGCGGACCAGATGGCCGCCGTCGCCGAACGCGTGACCGACTGCCAGCGCCGCGTCGCCAGCCTGCCTGCGAGCCGCGGCTTCGGCTGGGCGCCGATCGGCCGCGACGCCGCGCACGCACGCTGGACCGACCTGTTCGGCGCGCCGGACGATACGCCGGCTGCCGTCGCGGCCACCCCGCTGAATCACCTGCGTATGCGGTTGCGCGCCGTGCGGGCAACCCTCGAACCCTACTTCGCGGCCTGCACGCCGGTGTGTTTCCTCGACGATCTCACGACCCGCAACGTGATCGTCGACAACGGCGCGCTGAGCGGCTTCATCGACCTCGATTTCGTCTGCTACGGCGATCCGTTGCTGCAGGTCGGCACGACGCTCGCGTATCTGGCCGCCGATGTCGGCGACGCGGGCCGTGCGTACGGGGACGCGCTGATCGACTGCTGGTCGCCGTCCGGCGACGCGCGCCGCGCGATGTACTTTTACGCGGGCCTGTGGGCAACCGGTTTGCTCGCCGCGGCCGAAACCGCCGGCGACGCATGGCGGATCAGCAAGCTCGAACCGGCAGCGCAGGCGCTGCTGGATGCCGCCGAAGCCAACTGACCGCGGGACGACATCGATGACATCCAATGCCCTGAACTTCTCGGGCGGCCCGGGCGCATTGCCCGAGGCCGTGCTGCGCGAGACGCACGAAGCCATCATTGCGCTGCCGGAAACCGGCGTGTCGATCCTCGGCATGAGCCATCGCTCCGACTGGTTCCATGCGCTGCTCGACGAGGCCGAGCGCAACCTGCGCACGTTGCTCGGCGTGTCGGACCGCCATGCGCTGATCTTCCTGCAAGGCGGCAGCAGCCTGCTGTTCGCGACGATCCCGATGAACTTCGCGACGCACCGGCATGCACCACCCGCGTATGTGAATTCCGGTTACTGGAGCAGCCGCGCGAGCGCCGAGGCCGCGCGCGTCGGCGCCGCACACGTGGCATGGAGCGGGCGGGACACGGGCTTTCGCCAACTGCCCGCGCTGGAGCAGCTCGCGCTCGCGCCCGATGCCGCCTACCTGCACTACGTATCGAACGAAACCGTCGAGGGGCTGCAGTTCGACCCGCCGGCGGCCACGCCGCACGGCGTGCCGCTCGTCGTCGACATGTCGTCCGATTTCCTGTCGCGGCCGCTCGACGCCAGCCGCTTCGCGATGATCTACGCGCATGCGCAGAAGAACCTCGGGCCGGCCGGCGTCACGGTCGCGCTGATCGACCGCGCGCTGCTCGAGCGGACCCCGGACAACCTGCCCGGCATCCTCGATTTCCGCACGCACGTCGCGCACGGCTCGAACTACAACACGCCACCGGTGTTCGCGATCTACGTGTTGACGCTGGTCACGCGCTGGCTGCGCGACGAGATCGGCGGACTCGCGGCCATGGAGCGCATCAACGACCGCAAGGCGCAGCGCTTGTACGACACGCTCGATGCGCTGGGCGGCGCGGTCGCCGTGCACGCGCAGCGGCCGTGGCGCTCGCGGATGAACGCTGCGTTCACGTTCGGCGATGCCCGCCTCGATCGCGCGTTCGCCGCCGCGGCCGCCGAGCGCGGCATCGTTGGGCTCGACGGCCATCGCTCGCTCGGCGGGCTGCGCGCGTCGCTGTACAACGCGGTCACACCTGGCGCCGTGAACACGCTGTGTGAAGCGCTGACCGAATTCGCCGCCACGCACGCGTGAGCCGCGCCGCCATATCGGCCTGAACCTCGATGACCCCGTCCTTTCCCGACACGTCGACGCCGCCGGAGCGACTGGCTCGCGCGCTCGACATGGCACCGCTCGACGTCTCGCTGCACGCGCGCATGCGCGACGCGCTCCAGGCCGCGGGCGACCGCGACGGCTTCGCCGCCCATCAGCTCGCGGTCGCCGCGTTCGATGCGCTCGCCGACGCGCCGCCCGCCACGCAGGCGCTCGCGCTGTACAACCTCGCGACCGTCTATGCGATGAAGGGCCGCACCGACGATGC
This sequence comes from Burkholderia sp. D-99, assembly GCF_011605345.1. GTDB lineage: Bacteria > Pseudomonadota > Gammaproteobacteria > Burkholderiales > Burkholderiaceae > Burkholderia. The sequence continues at coordinate 323,977 of NZ_JAAOXM010000003.1, read as the reverse complement.
GGTGCGCTGGTACCGCCACACGCTCGCCGTGAACCCGGCACTCGCGCACGCACACCAGAACCTCGCCGCGCTCTACGCGACCAGCGGACGTCACGCCGAGGCGCACGCGCATCGCGAGCACGCGTACCGGCTCCAGCGCGTGTTCGTCGAACCGGCGCTCGACGGCGATGCGCGGCGATTGCTGATCGTCGGCGCGGGCAGCGGCACGGGTAACGTTCCGCTCGATGCGCTGCTGTCGTTCCGCACGACGACCCGCATCAAGTACGCGATCGACTATGCGGACGACGCCGAGGATGCGCAGCTGCCGCCCCACGATCTCGTGTTCAACGCGATCGGCGATCCGGACGTCGCCGCGCCGCTCGCCGCCCGACTCGCCCGCTTCGCCAGTCGCAGCGCAGTGCCCGTGCTGAATCCGCCCGACACGATCGCGCACACGCATCGCGATCGCATCGCCGCGCGCCTCGCGGCAGTGCCGGACGTACGGGTGCCGCCCTGCGTGCGCATCGCGAACCCGCGCGCACCGTTCGATGCGCTGCTGGGCCGCCTCCCGCTGGCCGGCGTCACATTTCCGCTGCTGCTGCGGCCGGCCGGCTCGCACGGGGGCGACGGCGTGACGCGCCACGCGAGCGCCGACACGCTCGGCGCGGCACTCGCGAAGATCGACGGTCCCGCTTATGCGACCGCCTACCACGACACCCGCGGCGCGGACGGCTGCTTTCGCAAGTACCGGGTGATCTTCGTCGATCGCGTGCCGTACCCGTACCACCTCGCGATCTCGACGCACTGGCTCGTCCACTACTTCTCGGCCGACATGACATCCGCACCGTGGAAGCTCGACGAGGAGCGCCGCTTCCTCGACGATCCGCGGGCAGCGCTCGGCGATACCGCGCTGCGCGCGCTCGCCGCGATCGGCCGGCAACTGGATCTCGACTACGGCGGCGTCGACTTCGCGCTGACCGACGACGGCCGGGTGGTCGTGTTCGAAGCGAACGCGACGATGCTCGTCCACCGCGAAGCAGCCGACGGGCCGCTTGCGCACAAGAACCCGCACATCGAGCGGATCGCGCACGCCTTCGCGCGCATGCTCGACGCACGCGGCGGCCTCGCCTCCTCCTGCCCGACGCCTGCCCGGCCATGACGGGTCCGACGCTCGCCGATGCCAGGGCGCTGCATCTCGCCAGCGACCTTCCCGGCGCCCGCACGCTCTATGAAGTCATGCTCGCCGACGATCCCGGCAACGCCGAACTCCGGATGCGGCTCGGCATCCTCGAACTGCAGTGCGGCGACGGTGCCGGCGCGCTCGCGCAACTCGACCGCGCGGCCGCGCTCGCGCCGCACGACGCCCGCCACCACGCGGCGCGCGGCCACGTCCTGCACACGCTCGGCCGGCACGCCGACGCGGCGGACGCGCTGCGCACCGCGCTTGCGCTCGCCCCCGACAACGCCGACACGCACGCCGCGCTCGGCAACGCGCTACTGGCGCTCGGCCGCCATGCCGGCGCGATCGACGCATACCGCGCCGCGCTCGCACTCGATCCGTCCAGCGCCGACGTTGCGAACAACCTAGGCAACAGCCACCGGCATCTCGGCGCGACCGACGCGGCCGAACACGCGTACCGCGCCGCGCTCGCCGCGCAACCGGCCCACGCGCTCGCGCTGACCAACCTCGGCACGCTGCTCGACGCGCGCGGTCGGCACGACGACGCGCTCACGCTGCTGCACGGCGCCGTGCGCGCCGCGCCGGACGCGCCCGCCGGCCTGATCAACCTCGGCGCGGCGCTGTGCGCCCGACGCGCGTTCGCCGCAGCCGCTCCGCACCTCTCACGCGCGGCGGCGCTCGCGCCGCACGACGCCGACGCGGCCTACAACCTCGGCAACGCGCTGCTGGGGCTCGGCCGCCACGCGCCGGCAGCCGACCAGTACCGGCACGCGATCACCCTGCAGCCGGGTCACGCGGACGCGTTGAACAATCTCGGCACCGTGTGCGAGCACCTCGGCGATGCCGCGGCGGCGGCCCGCGCGTTCGACGCCGCGCTGCACGCGCGGCCCGGCTTCGTCGCCGCGCACAACAACGCCGCGAACCTGTTGCGGCGGCTCGGCCTGCACGACGGCGCGATCGCGCATCTGCGCGCCGCGCTGGCCAGCGCCCCCGACCACTCGGCGACCCACAACCACCTCGGCAACGTGCTGAAGGACGACGGCGCGCTCGACGCCGCCATCGACAGCTACCGGCGCGCGCTCGCGTGCGATCCGGGCAACGCGGTCGCGCACAGCAACCTCGTCTACGCCCTGAACTTCCAGTCGGAGTATCCGGAGGCAGTGCTCGCTGAAGCGCTGAACTGGTCCGCGCGGCACGAGACGCCCGCCGCCGCGGCCGCAGCGGCGCCGACCGCCCCGGCGCGCGGGCGCGCGCCGGATGCGCGGCTGCGGATCGGCTACGTCGGCGCGGATTTCCGCGAGCACTGCCAGGCACTGTTCCTCGTGCCGCTGCTGTCGCATCACGACCGCCGCGCCTTCGAGATCGTCTGTTACGCGAGCGTCGCGCGGCCGGACGCGCTCACCGCTCGACTCGCCGGTTACGCGGATCGCTGGCACGACGTGTACGGGCTCGACGACGACGCGCTCGCGCAGCGCATCCGCGACGATGGCATCGACATCCTCGTCGACCTGACGATGCACATGGCCGACGGCCGGCCGGGCCTGTTCGCGCACCGGCCCGCGCCGATCCAGGCGACCTGGCTCGCCTATCCCGGCACCAGCGGCCTGGCGTCGATCGACTTCCGGCTGACCGATCCGCATCTCGATCCCCCCGGGCACGACGGTTTTTATCGCGAACGCTCGATCCGGCTCGCGGATACCTTCTGGTGCTACGACCCGCTGACCGACACGCCGGCGGTCGGACCGCTACCCGCGCTCGACGCCGGCCACGTGACGTTCGGCTGCCTGAACAATCCGTGCAAGCTGACCGACCGCACGCTGCGGCTGTGGGCCGGGCTGTTCGCGCGCGTGCCTGGCGCGCGGCTGGTCGTGACGGCGCCGCAAGGCGCGGGGCGAGACCGACTGGTCGAGCGGCTGCGCACGCACGGCATCTCGCCGGCTCGCGTCGACTGCGTGCCGTACCGTCCGCGCGCCGACTATCTCGCGACCTATCTCGGCATCGACATCGCGCTCGACACGTTCCCCTACAACGGCCACACGACGACGCTCGATGCGCTGTGGATGGGCGTGCCGGTCGTCACGCGCGTCGGGCGCACCGCCGTCGGCCGGGGCGGGCTGTCGCAGCTCGCGAACCTCGGGCTGCACGCGCTCGCCGCCGACAGCGACGCCGCGTTCGTCGACAGCGCGGCCGCCCTCGCCCGCGACCTGCCCGCACTCGCCGCGCTGCGCGGCGAACTGCGCGCGCGCGTCGAACGCTCGCCGCTGATGGACGGCGCGCGCTTCGCACGCGAAATCGAGGCCGCGTACCGGCGCATGGCGGGCGATACCTGACCCGCCCGCGACCGGCCGGGTGTGGGCCGGCCGGGCCGGAACTCGTCTCCGGCGTATCCTGTCTATCCGCTTCCATCGATCCGACGAGGAGCTTGCGTGACGGCCGTCCCTTCCGATCCTGCGCAACACCGCCGCTTCACCGTCGACGACCTGCTGTCGCTCGACAGCTTCCAACGCGACTACGGCCGCACCTGCGCGCTGTCGCCCGACGGCGGCTCGATCTGCTTCGCCGTCGTCCGCCCGCTGGCCGATGGCCTCCGCTTCGACCGCGCGTATCTCGGCGGGCTCGACCGGGCCGAACTGCACCTGTACGAATTCGCCGGCCGCACGCTGCGCCGGCTGGCCGGCGACGCACGGTCCGGCCGTGCGTGCGGCTCGCCGTCGTGGTCGCCGGACGGAAGATGGATCGCGGCGGTCACGCTGTCGGCCGACGACGATGCGGTGCATGCCGTCCTGATCGACCCGGCGACCGGGGCCGCGACGCCGATCACGACCGCGCACAGCGTCGACCTGTCCCCGCTCGACCGCGATGGGCCGTTCACGTGGCTGCCCGACGGCCGCGTCGCGCTGCCGCTGCTTGCCGAACGGGCGACGCCCGTCATGTCGCACCTGCACCACCGGCTGTTCGGGAACGCGCACGACGCATGGGCGACCAACGCCCTCGGCCGCCAACCGACGGCCGACGTGCTCGACAGCGCCGCGTTCGGCGACACGCCCGTCGCATCCGCACCCGACTGGTGGGTATTCGATCCCGCGTCGGGCGCGTTGTCCGCGCTGTCGCCGCAAGCGTGCGCGCAGGCCGGGCTGACACGTGCGGCGGTCACGGACACCCCGCCGGACACACGTGGCACGAACGACGCCGACGAACCGACGGATCTCGATGGCGCACGCCGCGAACGCGTATCGGCGGAACCGGAGCGCCCGTACGCGGCCTTCATCGAACACGGTCGCGACGCCACCCGGCTGACAATCCGGCCGGCCGGCGCGCGCGACGCGACGGTGGTGTTCGAGACGAATCGCCAGTTGGCCGGCATCGCGACCGGCACGACGCACCGGCTTGCCTGCCGCGGCGTGGAGCCGGGCCGACAGCGCTTCGTCGACGTCCTGCTGCCGCCGAATTACGCGGGTGCACCGGTGCCCGCCGTCGTCTGGGTGTACCCATACGAAAAGGTCTCGCCCCATCCGCACCTGTTTCACGAACCGGACTGCGCGCTGCCGTTCAATTTCCAGCTGTTCGCCGCGCACGGCTTTGCCGTCATCGACGTCAACATGCGGGACGTGCTGGGCGAAGCGCCGGCGACGATGGCAGACAGGATGCTCGACGACGTCTGCGCAGCGGTCGACGCCGCGGTCGATGCCGGGTACGTCGATCGCGGCCGGCTTCATCTGTACGGCCAGAGCCTGGGCGGCTGGGCCACGATGATGCTGCTCGCCCATACGCCGATGTTCCGCTCGGGCATGTCGAGCGCCGGCATCAGCGATGCGGCCGCGCTCTACGCGTCGCTCGACGCGCGCCTGCGTTACGAAACGGGCAACGACGCCCGCCCCGAGCGTTTCGAACTGCTCGGCAAGGTGCTGGCCGACAATAGCTGGAACATCGACGCGCCGCCGTCGCTCCGCCCGGACGCGTATCACGCGATCAGCCCGGTTCTGCATGCGGCGCGGATCACGACCCCGCTGCTGCTGATTCATGGCGACGCCGACTACGTGCCGCTCGAACAAAGCGAACGGATGTTCGCGGCGTTGACGCAGCTCAAGCGCGACGTGCGGCTGATCCGCTACTGGGGCGACGATCACGTGCCGCAATCGCCTGCCAATATCGCGGACCGGTACCGGCGGATGATCGACTGGATGCGGCGCGCGTGACCGGCCGGCGCCGCGCGTGCACCGGCCCGTGCGCCGGCACCATCGGCCGAACGGCCAACGACGCGCACGGGTCATGCGGTCGCGCTAAGATGCGTCGACAGCGGTTTCGATGCCGCAACGCACGGCGCGCCGCCCAGCGGCCGCCCACTTCTTCCAGGAGTCGCCCCCATGTCCATCTCGATGTACCAGGCTTCGCTGCCCGTGCTGATCCGTGGCCTGAGCAATCTGCAGCACATCCTCGGCAAGGCGCAGGCGCATGCGGCCGAAAAGCAGATCGATCCGTCGGTGTTCACCGGCGCCCGCTTGTACCCGGACATGCTGCCGCTCGTCCGCCAGGTCTATATTGCAACCGACACGGCCAAGGGCTGCGCCGCGCGCCTCGCCGGCGCCGAGATCCCGAGCTTCCCGGACGTCGAGCAGTCCTTCGACGAGCTGCACGCACGCATCCAGAAGACGATCGACTACCTGAAAAGCTTCGACGCCGCGCAGATCGACGGCAGCGAGGCGCGCCAGATCGTGCTGAAGATGCGCGTCGGCCCGATCGAGTTCACCGGCCAGTCGTACCTGCTGAATTTCGTGCTGCCCAATTTCTTCTTCCACGTGACGACCGCATACGACATCCTGCGCCACGGCGGCGTCGAGCTCGGCAAGCTCGACTACCTGGGCGGGCGCGACCAGCACGCCTGACGCGCGGCCGGGCGAAGCCCGGCCCGCAACCGTCCGCGCCGCGCGTGCGGCCAACCCGCGGCGGCCCGGCCAGGCCTGCCGCGCAGGCCGGCCGCGGCGCTTTCCGGAGCGCTTGCCGGCGGCGCGCGGCCCATGCCAGCCGAAACGTCGTCCGGCTGGCGTAAAATACGCACTTTCCTCTTTCTCGCCCCCTTATGACGCTCGCCTCCACGCTCGACATCATCGCCGAGCTGAAAGCCGGCCGGATGGTGATCCTGGTCGACGAAGAAGACCGTGAAAACGAGGGCGACCTCGTGATCGCCGCCGAATTCGTCACGCCGGAAGCGATCAACTTCATGGCCAAGTACGGCCGCGGCCTGGTTTGTCTGACGTTGACGCAGGAGCGCTGCAAGCAGCTGCACCTGCCGCTGATGACCTACCGCAACGGCACGCAGTACGGCACCGCGTTCACGGTCAGCATCGAAGCGGCCGAAGGCGTGACGACCGGCATCTCGACCGCCGACCGTGCGCACACGATCGCCACGGCGGTCGCACACGACGTGCGCCCCGAGCACATCGTGCAGCCGGGCCACGTGTTCCCGATCATGGCGCAGCCGGGCGGCGTGCTCGTGCGCGCGGGCCACACCGAGGCCGGCTGCGACTTCACCGCGCTCGCGGGCCTCACGCCGGCCGCGGTGATCTGCGAGATCATCAAGGACGACGGCACGATGGCGCGCCTGCCCGACCTGATCGAATTCGCGCAGGAACACAACCTGAAGATCGGCACGATCGCCGACCTGATCCAGTACCGCAGCCGCACCGAATCGATCATCGAGCGGATCGCCGAGCGCACGATGCAGACCGCGCACGGCACGTTCCGCGCGGTGCTGTACCGCGACCAGCCGAGCGGCTCGCCGCACATCGCGCTGGTGCGTGGTACGCCGTCGCCCGACGTCGATACGCCGGTGCGCGTGCACGAGCCGCTGTCGGTGCTCGACCTGCTCGAAACGGGCGTGTCGACGCACTCGTGGACGCTCGACGCCGCGATGCGCGAGATCGCGGAACGCGACCTCGGCGTGATCGTGCTGCTCAACTGCGGCGACACGAAGGAACACCTGATCGACGTCTTCAAGGCGTTCGACGAGGAAGAAAAGGCCGCTGCGCTCAAGCGCCGGCCGGTCGATTTCAAGACGTTCGGCATCGGCGCGCAGATCCTGCGCGATGTCCGCGTCGGCAAGATGCAGGTGCTGTCGAATCCGCGCAAGCTGGGCAGCATGTCCGGCTACGGCCTGGAAGTCACGGGCTTCATCCCGATGCCCGGCGGCGAAGCCAAGTCCTGCCCGGCGTCCAACGCGTAACCCGCAACGGCGCTTTCGCCCTATAACCGTTCATCCACACCACGGACAAGATCATGGAAATCGGACAATACCAACCGAATCTCGAAGGCGACGGCCTGCGTATCGGCATCGTGCAATCGCGCTTCAACGAGCCCGTGTGCAACGGCCTCGCCGATGCGTGCGTCGAGGAACTGGAACGCCTCGGCGTCACCGGTGAAGACGTACTGCTCGTGTCGGTGCCCGGCGCGCTGGAAATCCCCCTCGCGCTGCAAAAGCTCGCGGAAAGCGGCCAGTTCGACGCGCTGATCGCGCTCGGCGCGGTGATTCGCGGCGAGACCTACCACTTCGAACTCGTGTCGAACGAGAGCGGCGCGGGCATTACCCGCATCGGCCTCGACTTCAACCTGCCGATCGCAAACGCGGTCCTGACGACCGAAAACGACGAGCAGGCCGTCGCGCGCATGACCGAAAAGGGTCGTGACGCCGCACGCGTCGCCGTCGAGATGGCCAACCTGACGATGGCACTCGACCAGCTCGGCGATGACGACGAGGACGAAGAAGAAGACGAAGACGACGAAGAGGAGCGCGCATGAAGAAGAGCGCCCGCCGACAATCGCGCGAGCTGGCGACGCAGGGGCTGTATCAGTGGCTGCTGTCGAACGCGTCCTCCGGCGAGATCGACGCGCAACTGCGCGGCGCGCTCGGTTACGACAAGGCTGACAAGGCGCTGCTCGACGCGATCCTGCACGGCGTGATCCGCGAGCACGTCACGCTCGTCGAAGCACTGACGCCGTCGCTCGACCGCCCGATCGAGCAGTTGTCGCCGGTCGAACGCGCCGTGCTGCTCATCGCGACGTTCGAGCTCACGCACCACGTCGAAACGCCGTACCGCGTGATCATCAACGAAGCTGTCGAACTCGCGAAGACGTTCGGCGGCTCCGACGGCTACAAGTACGTGAACGGCGTGCTCGACAAGCTCGCCGCGAAGCTGCGCCCCGCCGAAACGCAGGCGCGCCGCAACGGCTGATACCGTTGGTCCGGAACGGGCGCGCATGCGCCCGTTTTTTCTTTCGTCCCGCCCCCCTCGCCCTGCCCGCCCGATGAATACCGCCACCGATTCGCTCGTCAAACTCGCCGCACGCGTCGACGCGATCCAGCCCTTCTACGTGATGGAACTGATGAAGGAGGCACAGCGTCTCGAGTCCTCCGGGCGCGATGTTATCCACATGGGCATCGGCGAGCCGGATTTCACCGCGCCGGAGCCGGTCGTCGAAGCGGCCGCGGCCGCGCTGCGCCGCGGCGTCACGCAATATACGAGCGCGCTCGGCATTGCGCCGCTGCGCGAGGCGATCGCCGCGCACTATGCGCGCGCGTACGGCCTTACGATCAGCCCCGAGCGGATCGTCGTGACGGCCGGCGCGTCGGCCGCGCTGCTGCTCGCGTGCCTCGCGCTCGTCGGTCGTGACGACGAGGTGCTGATGCCCGACCCGTCGTATCCGTGCAACCGGCACTTCGTCGCGGCGGCCGAAGGCCGCGCGGTGCTCGTGCCGAGCGGCCCGGACGCGCGCTTCCAGCTCACCGAGGACGACGTCCGCACGCGCTGGGGCGACCGCACGCGCGGCGTGCTGCTCGCCTCGCCGTCGAACCCGACCGGCACGTCGCTCGAACCGGACGAGCTGAAACGGATCGTCGAAGCCGTGCGCGCACGCGGCGGGTTCACGATCGTCGACGAGATCTACCAGGGGCTCAGCTACGACGCGGCGCCCGTGTCGGCCCTTTCATTCGGCGACGACGTCGTCACCGTGAACAGCTTCTCCAAGTATTTCAGCATGACGGGCTGGCGGCTCGGCTGGCTGGTCGTGCCGCCCACGCTGGTCGGCACGTTCGAGAAGCTGGCGCAGAACCTGTTCATCTGCCCGTCCGCGCTCGCGCAGCACGCGGCGCTCGCGTGCTTCGAGCCGGCCGCGCTCGACATCTACGAAGCGCGCCGGCTCGAATTCAAGCGCCGCCGCGATTTCATCGCACCGGCGCTCGAACGGCTCGGCTTCACGGTACCGGTGATGCCGGACGGCGCGTTCTACGTGTATGCGCACTGCGGCGGCGTCGCCCACCCGGCGGCCGGCGACAGCGCCGCGCTCACGAAGGCGATGCTGCACGACGCGGGGGTCGTGCTGGTGCCCGGCATGGACTTCGGTGTCCATGCGCCGCGCGACTATATCCGCCTCTCCTATGCAACGGCCTACTCGCGGCTCGAGGAAGCGGTCGAACGGCTCGCGACGCTGTTCGGGCAGCACTGAGCCACGGCCGGCACGCCGGCGGTTTCTCGCGCCGCACAAAGAAAAAGGCACCCTGATCGGGTGCCTTTTTCATGCCCTGCCGGCCGGAGCCGTGCGGGTCGCTACCGCCGCACTACCGCCACACGTTACGCGCCAAGCTCCGAACCGCCATGTGACTGCTTCGCGGTATCGACGCTCGCGTCGTCCTGCGGCGCGGCTTCCTTCGACGCCGCCGACTTCGCCGACGTCGAGGTTTCCAGCGTCGCATGCACGCGCTTCGCACCGCCCGCTGCTGCCGTCACGGCGGCGGCCGTGACGATCGGCTTCGCCGGCGCCTGCGGCGCATTGACCGGCACGCTGCGGCCGTGCGACACGTCGCGCAGGCGGCCGCGCTCGGCCATCACCTTCGCGCCGTATGCGGTGTCGTCCGGGTTCGTCGAGCCGTTGTACAGGCGCAGGCCGTTCGCGAGCGAGCCGCCACGTGCGATGCAGTCCTTCAGCACGAGCGCGCCGACCTGGAGGTTCGCGATCGGCTGCAGTGCGGTATCGGTGCCGCCGAAATACTCGAACTTGTCGGAATGGACCTTCGACATGACCTGCATCAGGCCCTTCGCGCCGACGCCGCTCTCGGCGTACGGATTGAAGCCCGACTCGATCGCCATCACGGACAGCAGCAGCAGCGGATCGAGGCCGACGTCACGGCCGGTCTGGAACGCAGCCTTGACGAGCTGGCCGAGCGGCTCCTGCGCGACACGGTAACGGCGCGACAGGTAAGTCGCGACAAGCGCCTGTTCGCGATTCGATGCGAGCGCACGGTCGTCACGCGCATCGGCCGCCACGCGCTGGGTCGGGATCAGCTTCGCCAGCGCGACGGGCGACGGGCCGTTGCGGGCCGGATCGGACGCATCGCCCTGCGCGGTGGCTTCCGATGCGACGTCGAGGCCGACCGCAAGCGCGTCCGTTTCGGGGCTGTCTTCCTGCTGCGGCTGCGCGCCGGCGGGCGCGAAGTTCGGCAGCGGATGACCGGTCAGCAGACGGGCCGGCCCGGCTTGCACGGCCGCGGATACGACCGGCATCAGCTTCGCGGCGAGCGTGCCGCGGACGGTTGGCAGCAGCCACAGTGCGAGCGCAACTGCGACAGCGAAACAGCCGACAACGCTGAATAGATGGTGACTGACACGCGTCCCGCGACGCAGCATGCTGCGCACGAATTGCGCATGCTGCTCACTAGGACGCCACGATAACCAAGCGTTCATTCAGATCATCTCCCATGAACATGACTCGTGCGGCTCGCTCAGCTCGATGGCGAGACAGGTAACGCGCCGCGGAATCACGACGCTGCACGCTTTGGTTGGGGCGTGCAGGCATCGGGGAAACGGTATAAGTACCGTTCGAGGCCACGGTGTAAGAGGGCCGGCACCTTCGCACACTGGGCGAGGCGGGCATACGCGGTGGCACCCACGCAAAAAACCAGCGTCTGGTAGCGCTGGCTGGGACTACGACTAAAGCCGTCGGATACGCCGTGCAGGATTCGGCGGACGGTGACGCGCTGCGTCAAAGATCGGTGATTGGCGGCTCGAAGCCTTTTACCCTGCAGCCAATGTGAGCGGATTCTAGCAGGGTTTTATAGATCGTCAACACTATAAAACCTCCGAATCATAACAAAAAGTAATTTAAAGACGCTCTTCAGATCGCGAGCCCCGTGCCGTAGGGGGTTTGCGCGCGACCGACTTTTTTCTCCGCCGGGCGGGCATGCGGCGGCGCGGGTAAAATCGTCGGTCGATTCGGGGCCGCAGCCGGCCGCTGCGCCCACCCATCGCTGCCCGCCCTGCGGGTGGCCCGGACCATCTTCATGAAATACAAAGACTTACGCGATTTCATCCAGCGCCTCGAGGCGCTCGGCGAACTGCGGCGCGTCACGCAACCCGTGTCGCCCGTGCTCGAAATGACCGAGCTGTGCGACCGCGTGCTGCGCGCCAGCGGCCCTGCGCTGCTGTTCAACGCACCGACCGGCTACGACTTCCCGGTGCTCGGCAACCTGTTCGGTACGCCGCGCCGCGTCGCGCTCGGGATGGGCGTCGATGCGGGCGACGACGCCGCGCTCGATTCGCTGCGCGATCTCGGGCGCCTGCTGTCCGCGCTGAAGGAGCCCGATCCGCCGAAGAGCCTGAAGGATGCCGGCAAGCTGCTGTCGCTCGCGAAGGCCGTGTGGGACATGGCGCCGAAGTCGGTGTCGTCGCCGCCGTGCCAGGAGATCGTCTGGGAAGGCAACGACGTCGACCTGAACAGGCTGCCGATCCAGACCTGCTGGCCTGGCGATGCGGGGCCGCTCGTCACGTGGGGCCTGACGGTCACGCGCGGGCCGAACAAGTCGCGCCAGAATCTCGGCATCTACCGCCAGCAGCTGATCGGCCGCAACAAGCTGATCATGCGCTGGCTCGCGCATCGCGGCGGCGCACTCGACTTCCGTGAATTCGCGCTGCAGAACCCCGGCAAGCCGTACCCGGTCGCGGTCGTGCTCGGCGCCGATCCGGCCACGACGCTCGGCGCGGTGACGCCCGTGCCCGATTCGCTGTCCGAGTACCAGTTCGCCGGCCTGCTGCGCGGCAGCCGCACGGAACTCGCGAAGTGCCTGACGCCCGGCGTCGACACGCTGCAGGTGCCCGCGCGCGCGGAGATCGTGCTCGAAGGCTTCATTTATCCGCAGGAAGGCAGCCCCGCCCCCGCCCCGGCCGGCGCACCGCCGCGCCCGGCCGGCAACGCGTCCGCCACGTACGAGCACGCGCTCGAAGGCCCGTACGGCGACCACACCGGCTATTACAACGAGCAGGAGTGGTTCCCCGTGTTCACCGTCGAGCGCATCACGATGCGCCGCGACGCGATCTACCACTCGACCTACACGGGCAAGCCGCCCGACGAGCCCGCGGTGCTCGGCGTCGCGCTCAACGAGGTGTTCGTGCCGCTGCTGCAGAAGCAGTTCACGGAGATCACCGACTTCTACCTGCCGCCCGAAGGCTGCAGCTACCGGATGGCCATCGTCCAGATGAAGAAGAGCTACGCGGGCCACGCGAAGCGCGTGATGTTCGGCGTGTGGAGCTTCCTGCGGCAGTTCATGTATACGAAGTTCATCGTGGTCGTCGACGAGGACGTGAACATCCGCGACTGGAAGGAAGTGATCTGGGCGATCACGACGCGCGTCGACCCCGTGCGCGACACGGTGATGGTCGACAGCACGCCGATCGATTATCTCGATTTCGCATCGCCGGTGGCCGGCCTCGGCTCGAAGATGGGGCTCGACGCGACCAACAAGTGGCCCGGCGAGACCAGCCGCGAATGGGGCCGCCCGATCGAGATGGATGCCGCCGTGAAGGCGCGCGTCGACCGGCTCTGGCAGGAGATCGGACTCTGATGCCATGCGGCCGGCGCCCGCCGGCCCGTGGATTGCCCTCGCGACAAGAACAACGAAGATGACCTTTCCGCCCGCCTCCATGCTGTCCGACGGCTTCTTTCTGTCGCTGTCGCTCTGTCTCGACATCGGCCTCGTGAACGTCGCGATGCTGTCGCTGACGCTGTCGCACGGCTTCCGGCCAGGCTTCTGGCTCGGCATCGGATCGTGCGTCGGCGATCTCGTCTATGCGGCGCTCGCGCTCGCGGGGATGGCCGTGCTGCTGCAGTTCGAGCCGGTGCGCTGGATCGTGTGGATCGGCGGCGGCGCCGTGCTGCTGTTCCTCACGTGGAAGATGGCGCGGGAAGCACTGGCGCCGGCCAGCGCGGCCGGCGACGATGCCGAGGATACGCCGCAGCCGCGTGCGAGCGCGCGGCGCAGTTTCCTGCGCGGCATGCTGCTCGCGATGTCGTCGCCGAGCGCGATCCTGTGGTTCGCGGCGGTCGGCGGCGCGCTGATCGCGAAAGCCGGCGCGACGACGCCGGCCACCGCGTCGGTGTTCCTGTCAGGTTTTTTCCTCGGCGGCCTCGCGTGGACGCTGTTCATGTGCACGCTCGCGAGCCAGGGCCGCAAGCGCGCGGGCGCCGGGCTGATGCGCGCCTGTCACATCGCGTCGGCGCTGCTGTTCGCGTATTTCTCGTACAGCGTGATCGTCGGCGGCTACCGCGACCTGATCGTGCACGCGGTGTAGTCGAAGCCGGCCTGCACGGGCCGCTCACCGAGTCCGGGCGACGGCCCAAAAGAAAAACGGCGCAACGCCCCGCTCGGGACGTTGCGCCGTTTTGCCACGCGCGGTCAGGCCGCGCGGGACGAATCAGCGACGCCAGTAGCCGTGATGGCCCCAGCCGCCGTAACCATGGCGCCAGTACGGGCGACCGTAGTAGCCGCCATAGCCGCCGACGACCACGGCGGGCGGCGGTGCGTAGTAGGCCGGCGCCGGCGCGTAATAGACGGGCGGAGGCGGCGGCGCGTAGTACACGGGCGGCGGCGGTGCATAGACGGGATACGCGGGCGCGACCGGGATACCGATGCCGACCCCGATCGACACGTGAGCCTGCGCAGCGCTTGCGGCACCCAGGCCCAGCGCGGCGGCGGCGATGAACGGAATGAGCTTTTTCACTTCGATTCTCCTGCTGGAGCGGTATTTTGTGCGCCCCTGTCGGCAACGGCGGGCATGCACGTCGCATGGAAGCAATGTAGCGAAAACCCGCCCCTCGCGTATCGCGCATTTGTTGCAAATTGCAATTGCACACGGCCGGAGCCGCCGTGCGGCGTGGCTCGCAGCGCCTGCGACGACCCTTGCGGGCCGCGCGATTCCGTCCGACGAGTCGGGTCGCAACATCATGGCCGGTCAGTCTTACCGGATACGGCGCGCGTGGCGGGCACGCGACCGTAATCAACGATTACAAATTTGAGACAAGATGCCGACATTTCAAGCGGGATACGGGCGCGATATGTTTCAGGGTCGGATTCCAGGATCGTGAATCGACCGCGAAGCCGCACGCTGAACCACGCGTCGATCGCGCCGCCTACCGGTCGGCCAGGCACGTGTCCGCGCGGCCATTGCGCTGTCGCGGCCCCGTCGTCATTCCTGCGATACTGGCGGTTGCTTCGTTTTCGCTTACGTCCGCTGCCATGTCCCTCCCCGACACACCCCGCCTCGGCTTCATCGGCGCCGGCCGTCTCGCACGCTGTGTCGCGCAGCGCTTCGCGCAAGCCGGCTTTCCGGTCGTCGCGATCGCGAGCCGCACGCCCGCATCGGCCGCGGCCCTCGCCGCACGCATCGACGGCTGCCACGCGGTCGACACGCCGCAGCAGGTCGCCGACGCCGCCGACCTGATCTTCCTGACGGTGCCCGACGACCATCTCGCGTCGACCGCCGCGGCGCTGCGCTTCGACACCTCGCGTGCCGCACGGCAGGCCGTCGTTCACTGCAGCGGCGCGTCGCCGGTCGCACTGCTCGATCCGGCGCAGCAGCAAGGCACGGCCACCGGCGGCTTCCATCCACTCTACCTGTTCGGCGGCACCGACGCCGACCTCGCCCGCATCGACGGCTGCTCGGTCACGATCGAAGCCGACGGCGCGCTGCATGCGACGCTGATGCGACTTGCTGCCGCACTCGGCTGCCACCCGCTGTCGATTCCGGCCGGCGGCCGGATGCTCTATCACGCGGCTGCGCACTACGCGGCGAGCTTCGCACTGTGCGGGCTGGCGGAAGCGGTCGAGCTATGGCGCGGCCTCGGTTTCGACGAGGAAGCCGCGCTGCGCGCGCTGCTGCCGATGCTGGCAGGCACGATCGAGACCGCGCGCGACAAGGGGCTCGCGAACGCGCTCTCGGGCCCGGTGTCGCGCGGCGATACAGGCATCGTCGAACGCCAGTTGGCACTGCTTGAAACGCGCGGCGGCGATCACGCGACGCTGTACGCGCTGCTGACGCGCCGCGCGGTCGCGCTCGCGGCGCAGCGCGCCACGCCGCCGGCATCGCTGCCGGCGCTCGCCGAAGCCGTCGAAACGTCACTCGCGCGCATGGCCGCGCACCCCTCCCCGTCGCAAGACGAGGCGTGATAAGGTGTCGGCCGATGCGCCGCCATCCGGCGTTGGCGGCCGCACGCTACTGACTGTATAAAAAGGATGCCAACGATGTTCGGCGAGATCGCCCGTTTTCTGCTCAATACCGTCTTCACGCTGTTCGGCGCCGCGCTGATCCTGCGCGTCTGGATGCAGGCCGTCCGCGTGCCGCCGTACAACCCCGTCACGCAGGCCGTGCTGCAAGCGACCAACTGGCTCGTGCTGCCGCTGCGCCGCGTGATCCCGGGCGTGCGCGGCATCGACTGGGCCAGCGTCGTCGCAGCCCTCCTCACCGCGCTCATCTACGTCGTGCTGATGGTCGTAATGGCCGGCTTCGACCCGGCCGCGGTGATCGCGACGCTCGTCGTGGTCGCGCTGCTCACCGTCCTGAAGTGGGCGCTCAATCTCGTGATCTGGATGACGATCCTGATGGCGCTGCTGTCGTGGCTCAACCCGCGCTCGCCGGCCATGCCGATCCTCTACCAGCTCACCGCGCCGTTCCTGAACCCGCTGCGCCGCATCATCCCGAACCTCGGCGGCATCGACCTGTCGCCGATCCTGCTGTTCGTGATCGTGCAGGTGCTGCTGATGGTCGTTACACGCGCCGCCGTGTCGCTGACGATGTTCGGCATCTGACGCCGTCGCACCCTACGCCGCCGGCCCCTGCGCCGGCGGTGCGCCGAGCGTGTCGATCACGCCGAAGCGCGCCGGCATCATCGCGTAGCACACGCGCACCTTCTCCTGCGACAGCCGATCGAGCAAGCGCTGCGCCTCGTCCTCGGTGACGATGAATTCGACCTCGATCGCGAGCGACCCCTGCAGTTCGAAGAAGCGGTCCTCGTGCAGCACGCGATGCTGGCCGAAACCCGCCATCGCGCGAAACGCGGAACCGCCCGCGACGCCCATCCGGCTCGCCTCCTCCAGCAGCCATTCCCACAGCGGCTTCCAGTGCAGCCGATGCTGCTCGTGCACATAGAAGCGCAAGAAGATCCTGTCCATCGCTCCCTCCGATGGCGGCACGCTCAGGCCGCCGCGAGCCACGCGCGCGCGGTCCACATGCCGAGCGCCGTCAGCGCGAACGATCCAGTCAAGTGTAGGGCAGCCACCGCAAACGCCCATCCGAATTCGCCCTGCAGCGCATGCGTCATCACTTCGGCCGAATAGGTCGAGAACGTCGTGAGGCCGCCGAGAAAGCCCGTGATCACGAACAGCCGCCACTCGGGCGGCAACCCGACGCGGGTCGTGAACACGACGGCGGCGATGCCGATCACGTAGCCGCCGATCAGGTTCGCGGCGAGCGTGCCGAGCGGCACGGCGGGAAAGAATTCGTTGAGCGCGAGACTCAGGAACCAGCGCAGCAACGCGCCGAGCCCGGCGCCGACGAAGATCGCGACGATCGAATAGAACAAAGGCGCTCCCGGTCGATGAGGCGGCTGGATTCAGCCGCCGGCCCCGGTCGCCCGGGGCGAAGTCCGTTGCCGCATGCGTGCGGCGCGTGTGCGGTCGGCACTGGCTGAACTGTATGCGGATTCGCCTCGCGCCTGCAACGGCGACCGCCGGCGGATGCCCGCCCGTTCACGTGGCGGGTACCCACACGTTCACGCTCGTCGCCAGGCTGCGTCGAGCGCGCTCAGCGCCGCCAGCGCGCCGCCCTTCAAGCCGATCACGTCCGCACGGCGCGCATGCGCCTCGCGCGCGTTGATGCGGATCACGTCGGCACCGAGCCGTTCACTCAGCAGGCGCACGGTCGGGATCGCGGTGCCCGCGCCGATCTCGACCACGGCGACACGCCCGGCCCGCGCGATCCAGTCTTCCAGCGCGCGTTCCTGCGCGTCGTAGCGCGCACCGAGCCAGCCGGTGTCGCCGAACATCAAGATGTTCGGCCGCGCGAGGCCGCCGCAGCGCGGGCAACGCGGCATTTCGCCGACGAGGCGGCAGGTGGCTTCGTCGACGTCCGGCACGAACGACGCCGCATCCCAGGTGTCGTCCGTGCAGGGGCGCAGGCACTGCATTGCGTGGATCGAACCGTGGATCTCGACGATCCGCGCCGGATCGAAGCCGGCTTTCTGGAACTGGCCGTCGACGTTGCTCGTCAGCACGAAGCCGCCGTTCGGCATCGCGTCGATCCAGCGGCGCAGGATCGCGAAGCCCGCATGCGGCACCGTCGCACGGTAAAGCGCGAGACGATGCCCGTAAAAGCCCCACGCGAGCTCCGTGCGCGCGCGGAACGCCTGTGGCGATGCGATCTCGTGGAATTCGAAACGCTCGTGGCGCAGCGCCGGATACGCGCGCCAGAAGCCGTCCGTGCCGCGAAAATCGGGCAACCCGGAATCGACGCCGATACCGGCGCCGGCCGTCACGAGCAATGCGTCGGCGCGCGCGAGCGCAGCAACGGCGGAGGCGACGAGATCGGCGGGCCGTTGCGCGGCGGCGGCAGCGGCAGTGAAATCGGCGGAATCGGAGAACGGCATGACGGGGCGGCGGTTGCGTCGGGCGGTGCGCGAGTGGCGTCGCGATCATACGCCGGTTCGCGCGCAGCGCGGCATGCGCGATGCAACGGCATGACGCGATGCTCGCCCGGCCGCGGGCGGTTCGGGCGGTTCGGGCGGTTCGGGCGGTTCGGGCGGTTCGGGCAGTTCGGGCAGTTCGGGCAGTTCGGGCAGTTCGGGCGATGAGGGCGATGCGGCCGATGCAGGCGAGCAGTGCGTGCAAGCGTGCGATGCGGGAAGCCACCCGCACCGCCATGGCCGGGCCCTCCCCGCCTGTTCAGCTATCCGAATCGTCCTGCGCGACCGGAATGTCGTCGACCGAGAAATAGACGGCCTTGCCGAGCTGCCGCGCGAGGGCGACATCCGCGTCGGCCCCACGCGACGCGCCGTCGATCCGCCATACCGCATCGCAGCGGCGCAGCAGCCGGTGCGCGGCCGGATACAGGAACGCCTCGCTGATCGCGTCGCCGACCTGTCGCGACCCGGCCGCGACGGCGAGCGGCAGCGACACCCACTCGCCGATCATCGGCACGTGCCCGCGGCGATACACGGCGAGCGCCGCCTCCTCCAGCCGGTGCAGGTTCGCGGCGATGCGCGCGGGGTCGCCGTCCGTGCCGCTGCGATAAGGGCCGGCGACCAGCACGAGCAGCGGCGTCATGCCGTGCGCGCGCCGGCGGTTTCCCGCAGCGCGACGTACTGGAGCAGCATGATCGTCTTCCCGTCGACGATCTCGCCGCGTTCGATCGCGTCCAGCGCCGCCTGCAGCGGCATCTCGACGACCTCCAGATCCTCGCCCTCTTCCGCGACGCCGCCGCCGTCGCCCGTGCGCAGCGACGCATCGTATTCACCGACGAAGAAATGCAGCTTCTCCGTCACCGAGCCCGGGCTCATGAATGCCTCGAACACCTTGCGCACGCCGCGCACGCGATAGCCCGTCTCCTCCTCGGCCTCCGCGCGGATACGCGCTTCGGGCGTCGCGTCGTCGAGCAGGCCGGCAGCAGCCTCGAGCAGCATGCCGTCGTGCCCGCTGACGAACGCCGGCATCCGGAACTGCCGCGTCAGCAGCACGTCGCCGGTATCGGCATTGCGCAGCAGGATGGTCGCGCCGTTGCCGCGATCGTAGGTCTCGCGGCTCAGGCGCTGCCACGTTCCGTCGCGGCGCAGGAAATCGAACGTCACCTTCTTCAGCACATACCAGTCATCGGACAGCACCGTCGTATCGACGATGCGGACACGCTCCCGTGTTGCAGCCATCCCAGCCTCCGGTTCGACAAAAGACGGCGCTCATGGTAACGTGCATATTCGTGCAATTTCAAGAAAATTCGTGCAAACACGATGCTGACGACACAACGCAAGAAAGCGATCCTCGACGCACTCGCGCGCGACGGCCAGGTGCTGGCGGTCGAGTTGAGTGCGCAATTCGGTGTATCCGAAGACACCGTCCGTCGCGACCTGCGCGAGCTCGCGGCCGAGGGCCTGCTGCAGCGCGTGCATGGCGGTGCGCTGCCTGCATCGCCGGCCGTTGCGCCGTTCGCGCAGCGCGAAGCGCTCGAGACGGCGGAAAAGCGGCGTATCGCGCGGTGCGCCGCCCAGATGATCGCGCCCGGTCAGGTGGCGATCGTCGACGGCGGCACGACCTCGGCGCTGCTCGTCAGCCAGTTGCCGGCCGACCTGCGCGCGACGATCGTCACGCACAGCCCGAGTGTCGCGGTTGCGCTCGCCGCGCATCCGTCGATCGACGTGATCCTGATCGGCGGGCGGCTCTACAAGCATTCGATCGTCGCCGTCGGCGCGGCGGCAATGGAAGGCATTGCACGCATCCATGCGGACCTTTACTTCATGGGCGTGACGGGCGTGCATCCGGTTGCGGGGCTCAGCACCGGCGATTTCGAGGAAGCGGCGATCAAGCGCGCGCTGGCCGAACGCGCGGCCGAGACGGTCGTGCTCGCGTCGCAGTCGAAGCTGCGCGCGGCCTCACAGTTCGTGATCGGCGAGCTCACGCTGGCGCACACCGTGGTGGTCGAAAAGGAAACCGATGCCGCGTTGACGAAGCCGATCGAAGCGGCGGGAGTGACGGTCGTGCGTGCGTAGCGTTGGTTGCAGCCGCGCTGGATGTGCTGGATGTGCTGGATGTGCCGGATGTGTCGGATGCGCCGGATGTGTCGGATGCGCCGGATGTGTCGGATGTGTCGGATGTGTCGGATGTGTCGGATGTGTCGGATGTGTCGGATGTGTCGGATGTGTCGGATGTGTCGGATGTGTCGGATGTGCCGGATGTGCCGGATGTGCCGGATGTGCCGGATGCGCCAGATGTACCGGATGTGCCGCATGCACCGGATGTCCCCGTCGAACCGGCTTCGTGCTTTCACCGCGCCAACACCAAACCAATGTCAGCGTGCTGACAGCGTCCGCTTGCTAACATGGGCGCCCGCCCAATCGCCACGCGCAGCCCGCCCGATGCCCCCGCCCTCCGCCACCACCACGCCGGCACCGCCTGCGGGCGATGCGCCGCCGCCCGGCGTCCTCGCACTGTTCATTGCGTTCTCGCAGATCGGCCTGACCAGCTTCGGCGGCGGGCTCAGCGGCCGGATGATGCGCGACTTCGTGTACGAGCACCGCTGGCTCGACGAGGAGGCGTTCCTCAACGGCCTCGCGCTGTCGCAGGCGCTGCCGGGCGTCAACGTGAAGAACCTCGCGATCTGGATCGGCTACCGGCTCGCCGGATGGCGCGGCGCCGTGGCCGGCTTCACCGGCATCATCGCGCCGCCGGCCGTGCTGATCGTGCTGTTCGGCATCGCGTTCTCGACCCTCACGCGCTTTCCGCTCACGCATGTCGCGCTCGCCGGCGCGGCGGCCGCGGCGATCGGGCTGTCGATCTCGATGGCGATCACCGCCGTGCGCCGGCTGCCGCGCCGCGCGCTGCCGTTCGCGGTGATGGCGCTCACCTTCGTGTCGGTTGCGGTGCTGCACTGGCCGCTCGTGTGGACCGTGCTGGTCGGCGGCACGCTGAGCGTCGCGCTCGAATACCGCCGCGCGGCCGCCACCCCGGGCCGGGGTGACACACAATGACCGCACCGCAACGCTACGCCGCGCTGTTCGGTGTGTTCGCGCCGCTGTCGATCGCAACGATCGGCGGCGGGCAGGCGATCATCGCCGATATCCAGCGGCAGGTGGTCGACGTGCATCACTGGATGACCGCCACGCAATTCGTGAACGATTTCGCGATCGCGCGGATGGCGCCGGGCCCCGGTTCGCTGCTGGCGACGCTGATCGGCTGGCAGGTGGCCGGCTTCTGGGGCGCGGTGATCGCGACGCTCGCGCTGTTCGGCCCGACGGCGTTCCTGATCTACGGCGTCGCGCATCTGTGGCGGCGGCACCAGGGCGCGCGCTGGCAGATCGCGCTCGAGACCGGCCTGCGCCCGGTCGCGGCCGGCATGATCCTCGCGTCGGTGTGGGTCCTGCTGCAGGTGCTCGACGGCGGCTGGGCCGCGCGCGCGATCGCGGTCGCGTCGACGCTGTGCGTGATGTATACACGCGTCCATGCGCTGCTGCTGATCGCAATCGGCGCGCTGCTGCTCGTCGGCGTGCACGCGATCGGCATGTGATGCGCGGCGACGCGGCAGGCGATGGTGGCCGCGAACGACGCAACCGATACCCGCGCAGCGACGCGAACGCGTCCGCGCGCTTTTCGCCGCTTGCGCCCCGCTCGCACCACACATCACCTAGACGCCGCGAAACACCGGCGCACGTCGCTCCCCAAACGCGCGCAGCCCTTCGTCGAAGTCCTCACCTTCGCAAGCCTGCCGGCGCAACTCGGCAATCCGCTCGAACGCGTCGGCCGGCAACGGCCGCGCGTCCTGCAGCACGCGCAACTGTTCCTTCACCGCGTGCACCGCGAGCGGCGCCTTCGCGGCGATCGTGCGTGCGACGTCGAGCGCCGCATCGTCGACCCCGCCCGCGTCGG
Source organism: Burkholderia sp. D-99 (assembly GCF_011605345.1). Classification (GTDB taxonomy): domain Bacteria; phylum Pseudomonadota; class Gammaproteobacteria; order Burkholderiales; family Burkholderiaceae; genus Burkholderia. The sequence goes on along the minus strand of NZ_JAAOXM010000003.1, from coordinate 301,877 downwards.
CCAGCCGGTTCACGAGCCCGTGATGCGCGGCGCGTTCCGCATCGAGCGGCTGCGCGCAGAAAAACATTTCCTTCAGCACGTGGATCGGCAGGTTGTCGTAGAAGCGCAGCAGGCCGCTCGTCGAATACGGCAGGCCGATGTTCGCGGGCGTCATCGCAAAACGCGCATCGCGTGCCGCGACCACCAGGTCGCAGCTCATCACGAGATCGACCGCCCCGCCCCACGCCGAACCCGACACCGCCGCGATCACCGCGCCCGGATAAGTCCGCACGCGCCGCAGCGCCCGTTCGAGCGGCTTGCCGTACGCGAGCGGATCGCGATCGTCGGCCAGTTCGCGCAGGTCGTGCCCCGCGCTCCACACGTCGCCGCTGCCGTCGTTCGACAGGATCACGACGGGTGGTGGACGGTGTTCGGCCAGCGCATCGAGGCGCGCGACGAGCGCATCGAGCAACGGCGCGTCGAGCGCATGCCGTCGCGCCGGATTCGCGAACCGCACGCGCGCGATCCGCTCGCCGACCATGTCGACCGTCACGCTCGACGCGCTATCGTGTTTCGTCGTGTCGCTCATTGCACGGCCTCCGCCACCGCGTCCGCCTGGAAGACCGCGCGCCCGGCCAGCAGCGCGTCGATCGCGCCGTCGTCGTAGCCGGCCTCGCGCAGCACGTCGACCGTATGCTCGCCGAGCAGCGGCGGCGCATGGCGCGTGCGCGGCGCCGGCACCTCGTCCCCCATCCCGCCGAGCGGCGTGACGACCTGGCGCAGCGTGCCGAGGGTCGGATGCGCGACCGGCTCGACCAGCCCGCAATGCGCGAGCTGCGGATCGGCGAACACTTCGTCGAGCGTGTTGATCGGCCCGGCCGGCAGCCCGGCGTCGACGAAACGCTGCGTCCATTCGCGCTTGCCGCGCGTGCGCAACCGGCTTTCGAGCAACGCCTTCAGTTCGTCGCGGTGCGCGACACGCGCATCGTTAGTCGCGAAGCGCGGATCGTTCGGCAGCTCGGGGAGATCCAGCAACTGGCACAGCCGCAGCCACATGTCGGTCGTGATCGGCGCGAGGTTGAGCGGCCCGTCGGCCGTCTCGAACACGCCGTACGGCGCGATCACCGCATGCGCATTGCCGGTGCGGCGCGGCACGTCGCCAAGGCTCAGGTAGCGTTGCCCGTGCACGCTCAGCAGCGACACGAGGCTTTCGAGCAGCGACGTGCCGACATGCTGCCCGCGCCCCGTGCGCTCGCGCTCGAACAGCGCAGCCATCACGCCGGTCGCGACCCACATCCCCGAGCTGAGATCGCCGATCGCGGTGCCCGTGCGGGTCGGCTCGCCGTCCGGGAAGCCGGTTAGGCTCATCAGCCCCGCATAGCCCTGCGCGATCTGGTCGAAGCCCGGCCAGTCGCGCAACGGGCCGCGCGGGCCGAACGCGGTGACGCTGCCCATCACGAGACGCGGATCGCGCGCACTCAGTACGTCGTAGCCGAGCCCCATCGCGTCCATCGTGCCGGCCTTGAAATTCTCGATCACGACATCGGCCTGCGCGATCAGCCGGCGCACGACATCGAGGCCGGCCGGCTGCCGGAAATCCACGCAGATGCCGCGCTTGTTGCGGTTGCAGGACAGGTAGTACGTGCTCACGCCGCGATCGAACGGCCCCCATGCGCGGCTCATGTCGCCGTGCGGCCCCGACTCGACCTTGATCACGTCGGCGCCGAGATCGGCGAGCACCATCGAGCAGAACGGCCCCGACAGCGCGCGGCTCAGATCGACGACCCTGATTCCTTGTAATGCCTGCATTCCGGACTCCTGATATTGATGACTGGGTGTGGCTTGTTTCCGAACGATCGCGGCGCACCGCTCATTCGGGCAGCGTCTGGTGGCGCGTTTCGACCGCGAACGGCAGGATCAGGATGCCGAGCCCGAACACGGCCGCGGTCCATGCGACCGGCACGCCGAGCGATCCGTAGCCGTGAATCGCGGCGCCGAGCAGGAAGTTCACACCTGCGCCGATGAAGCGGCCGACCGACGCATTGAACGCGAACGCGGTGGCCCGCACACGTGTCGGATACTGCTCGGGCAGCCACAACGAGAAGATCGCGAAATTGCCGCCGAAGAAGCCGAGGAACGCGAGCGACACCATGAACGCCGCGAGCCCGTTCGGCTGGTAGAACGCCCAGCCGAACGCGAACACGATCGATGCGGCCATGCCGGCGAAATACACGCCGAGCGCCGTGCGGCGGCCGAGCCGCTCCGAGAGCCACGGCGCGACCAGGCAGCCGGCGATCGTCGCGCACGAGAGGATCGCCGCGCCGACCGACGCGAGCCGCAGCGCGCCGATGTGGTCGATGCCCGCGCGCGCCGCCAGCGTGGTGACTGCGCTTGCCTCGTAGACGGAGCCGGCCCACAGCCCGACGATCGCGACGCCGACGAGGCTCGCGCTCGTCAGCGTGCGGCGCAGGAAGGCCGGCGCGAAGATTTCGCGCAGCGGATGCGCGCGCCGCGCGTCGGCCGCGTCGCCGTCGCGTGCGTCATGCCGGCGCCACTGGCCGGGCTCCTTCACGCGCATCACGGTGAACACCGCGAGCAGCGCGGGCGCGAGCCCGCACAGGAACATCGCGCGCCACCCGTAGGTCGCGCCGATCGTGTAGTTCAGGCACGCGGCGATGAAGAAACCGAAGTAGTAGCCCGTCTGCAGGTAGCCGGCGCCCATCTTGCGGCGGTCTTCCGGCCAGCTCTCGGCAACGTAGGTGCCCGCGAGCGCCCATTCGCCGCCGACGCCGATCCCGGCAATCAGCCGGCACGCGGCCAGTGCCCATACGTCGTGCACGAACGCGGCCGCGCCCGTGAATACGGAATAGATCAGGATGCTCGCAGCGAGCGTACGGACGCGGCCGAAGCGGTCGGCGAGCGGCCCCCAGATGAACGACAGCCCCCAGCCGATCAGGAACAGCGCGAACAGGATCGAGCCGTACATCCCGAGGTTCGCGGGCGTCGCCGCGATGCCGGACGCCGGCAGCAGCTCGGTCAGCGCGGGAATCAGCACGAGCGCGTAGATCACCGAATCCACGCCGTCGAGCACCCAGCCCGCATACACGGCCCAGAAGCCCTTGACCTGCTCACGCGTGAGCGGCGTGCGCCGCGGCTTCGCGCCGGCCGCCGGCGCGTCGATCGCCTTGAACATCTTCGTCTCCTTGCCGGCGGGGCCGGCGCTTTTGCCGCGTCCGGTCCGGGATGGCCGGGAGGCTGGCTCTTTTGTGTGACGAGTATAGAAACCCCATCGATCGGAGAAAAATATGATATTCATCTTGCTCGATCGGATTGGCTTATGGCTTGAATCGGGAGGCGACGGCGATGGACTTGAGGCAGTTGCGCTATTTCGTGAAGGTCGTCGAATGCGGCAACGTCACGCACGCGAGCGAGGCGCTGCATGTCGCGCAGCCGGCGGTGAGCCAGCAGATGCGCAATCTCGAACAGGATCTCGGGATGCAGTTGCTGGAACGCAGCGTGCGCGGCGTCGCGCCGACCGCCGCCGGCCGCACGCTGTACCAGCATGCGCTCGAACTGCTGCGCCAGGCCGACGGCACGCGCGAGCTGCTGCGCCGCGACGCCGAAACACCGCAGGGCCGCGTGACGGTCGGGATGCCGTCGAGCACCGCGCGCGTGCTGGCGATTCCGCTCGCCCGCGCGGTGCGCGACCGCTATCCGGGCATCATGCTGGAGCTGATCGAGGCGCCGAGCGCCGATCTCGACACGTTGCTCGAACGCGCGCGGCTCGATCTCGCGATCGTCGTCGACGCGGTCGACACGCGCGGCATCGCGATCCACCGGCTGCTGACCGAAACGCTGTACCTGATCACGTGGCCCGGGTTCGCGGTGCCGGACGATCCGGTGCCGCTCGACGCGATCGCGCGGATGCCGCTCGTGCTGCCGAGCGCGCCGAACACGATCCGCAACCGCGTCGACTGGGCGATGCGCGAGGCCGGGCTGTCGTACGAGATCAGCTTCGAGGCGAGTTCGACCGGGCTGCTGTTCGCGGCGGTGATGGCACAGCTCGGCGTGACGATCCTGCCGTGGACGGCCGCGCACGTCGAGATCGAGGAGCGCAAGCTCAAGCTGTCGACGGTCGCGCACCGGCTGTTCGCGCGCGACCTGTCGCTGTGCTGGCACGATACGGCGCTCGTCAGCAACGCGGTGCAGAAGGTGAAAGCCGAGATCGTCCGGCTGTTCGACACGCTCGGGCAACGGCCCGAATGGGCGGCCGGGCAGGCCGACCAGGCGTGACGGGCGCGCAGCATGCCTTGTGCTGCCGCGCCACGCGGACTAAGCTCCTTTCATCCTGGGTACCGCTGACACCTCCTCTTCTCCTCGCCGCTCGGTATAAGCGTCGGGGGAAGGAGGCCGTTCGTGTCCCCGCTCCAGTCTGCCTGGCTTCTGCTGGGCGTCAGTGTCCTCGCCGAAGTACTCGGCTCCGTCGGCCTGAAATACTCGGCCGGCTTTTCCCGCCCGCTCCCGTCCGCGCTCACCGTCGTCTGTTATGCATGCGCCGTCTGGCTGATGGCGCTCGCGACGAAGCGGCTCGAAATGGGGCTCGCGTATGCGAGCTGGGCCGCCGCCAGCACCGCGGCCACGGCCGTGATCGGCATCGTCTGCTTCGACGAATCGGTGTCGTCGCTGAAGCTCGCCGGCATCGCGCTGACCGTCTGCGCGCTCGTCGCGCTCAACCTCGGCGAGGCGGCAACACGCTGAGCGCGGCCGGAACGGCCGGCGGCACGCGGGCGCCAGGCGGGGCATTGACAGCGCCCCCCGGCGCCCCTTAACGTTTCGTTCATCGTAACCATCACCGGTTCAGCTTAAGAGGTTGTCGGCCCGCTCGTGCTCGACACCTCCGCCTTCGTCGAAGGCCTGCTGCTTGGCGCCGCCCTGTTCACGTCGGTCGGCCCCAAGGACGCGTTCGTCATCAAGCGCTCGATCTCGAGCCCCCACCTGCTCTCCATTGCCCTCGTCTGCGCCGGCAGCGATGCGCTGCTGATCGTGCTCGGCGCGCACGGATTGTCCGCGCTGCTGTCGCGGCATCCGGACGCGGTATCGGCCGCGCTGTGGACCGGCATCGCGTACCTCGCCGGCTACGGCCTGCTCGCGCTGCGCTCGGCGATCCGGCGGCGACAGCCAGAGCACATCGACGACTCTCACGCGCGCCATGCACCCGCGCTGTCGCGCACGCTGCTCGCGACGGCCGCCGTATCGCTGCTCAATCCGTATGCGTGGATCGACACCGTACTGCTGCTCGGCACCGTGATCGTGAGCCACCCGCCCGCCGCACGCGCGCCGTTCGCACTCGGCGCGATGACGGCGTCGCTCGTGTGGTTCCTGATGCTCGCCTACGGCGCACGAGCGTGCCGCGCATGGTTCGCGCACACGCTCGCGTGGCGGGTGCTCGATTTTTTCGTCGCGGCGATGATGCTCGGCTTCGCGGTGCGTTTCGCGATCGACGCGCTTTGACGCGTCGGATGTCAGCGGCCCGCTAATGCACGAAACACGCGATGCGCGCCGGCATGCCGCTCGAAACCGATGCCCGGTGCCTGCGGCGCACGTGCGAAGCCCGCGTCGACGGTTTCGCCATCGGCGAGCCCGCTGAACGGATCGAACGCGAACGGATTGACTTCCGCGCCGCCGAGCCCGAGCGCCGCGACGACGTGCAGCGAGAACAGGTGGCCGCCATGCGGCCAGAACGCGTCGCGCCGCCAGCCGCGCGATGCGAAGTGCTCGACGATCTGCAGGTAACCCGGCAGCCCGTAACAATGCACCGGATCGAACACGAGCACGTCGCGGTCGGGACGCAGGCCGCCGTAGCGGTCGAGCAGCTTCGCTTCCGCGAGCGAGAACAGCGCTTCGCCGGCCGCGATCGGCGGGGTGTAGCGCGCGGCGACGTCCGCCTGAAGCGGCAGGTCGAGCGGATCGCAGATGTCCTCGAACCACCAGAGACCGAACGGCTCGAGCATCGCGGCTGCAGCGTCGACGGTCGTCGCGTCGTACGTGTTCATCGCATCGACCGCGAGATGCGAACTGTCGGCGAGGCGCGCGGCGGCAGCTTCGATGCGCCGCCGGTCTCCGTCGAGATCCGCACCGCCGATCTTGATCTTCGCGTGCGTGTAGCCGAGATCCGCGATGCGGCGCATCTCGTCCGACAGGCGCGCGAGATCGTCGTGCGGATAGCGGTAGCCGCCGCCCGCGTACACACGGACGCGCGATGCCGGCGTGCGGGCGAGCCGGTCGGCGAGCAAGCGGTGAAGCGGCAGATCCGCGATCTTCGCGGCGGCGTCCCAGATCGCCATGTCGAGCGTGCCGATCGCGACGCATCGTTCGCCGTGTCCGCCGGGCTTTTCGCCGGCCATCATCGCGCGCCAGGCGCGCAACGGGTCGAGGTTCGTGCCGGCTTCGTCGGCGAGCGTGTCGGCAGCGGCCAGCAGGCGCGGCGCGAACCGTTCGCGGATCAGGCCGCCCTGCGCGAAACGGCCGACCGATGCGTAGCCGTAGCCCGTCACGGGGCGGCCATCGCGCATGACGTCGGTGACCACCGCGACGACACTCGTCGTCAGGCCACCGGAGGGAATGGCCGGGTCGGCGTAGCGGGAAACGGGAATCGCCTGTTCATGGATCGCGGTGATGCGCATGGCCCAGCTCCTGGCAGCCCGCCCGGCACGACGGGCAGGCGGACAATTGGACAATCGGCCGCCCCACCGGCAGCGGCCGCACACGCGCCGCATCATAAACGCTCGAACGGGATTGCGCCGGACGCTTCGCCCGACACGGCTTCAGCCCGCATCGCGGTGTTCGCGCCGGCACCCGGCCGCCGGCAACGGGTAAGCGTCGAGTAAGCATGACGTCCTACAGTGCATCGATCTGCGAAACAGGACGCCGACGACTCGTTTCGGCACCTGACGGATCCGGACCACGTGAAGGGGATGTGCATGCAAAGCCGGCCCACGATGACCTATGTTTGTGCGAAGACCGGCGACGGGCACCGCGAAAGCTGGCACCCGCCCTCGGGCTGGAAGAGACAGCTTGCGACACCGTTGCCGACGGACGTGATGATCGATCACTACGTGTCGGGCGCGTCGGAAATCGTCGATCTCGAGACGACGGCGCCGGTCTTCGGCATGTTCCTGAAGGCACCGACGACACGCGAAGTGCGCACCGACGGCAAACGCTGGACCGAAATGGCCGTGCGTGCGCCGATGGCCTACGCGCCGCCAGGGTTCGCGTTCTCGACCCGCTGGTCGAGCGACATCGAGTGGCTTGCCGTATCGTTCGACGCGTCATGGCTCGCCAGGGCCGGCCTGCCGAACGGCGCACGGATCATCCCGACCGAACCCCACTTCGACCTGAGCGACGATCTGCTGATGCAGATCGTCAGGGGAATCCATCAGGATGCGCTCGCGGGAATGCCGATGGGGCCGACGTACGCGGAATCGCTGGGCGCGGCGGCGCTGGGCCGCATGTCGTATCTCGAGTCGGCGCGGCAAGCCAGGGAATACGCACACACGCACGCGATGCGCAAGGCAGTCGAGTACATCGGCGACAACTTCCGGGATCCGCTGACGCTCGTGATGCTTGCCGAAGCCGTGGACTATCCGGGCGACCTGTATTCGTTCATCCGGAGCTTCAAGAAGATCAACGGGGCGACGCCGCATCAGTACATCATCGCGCGCCGCCTGCAAGCGGCCCGCGACCTGATCGAGCGCGGGCAATGCGACGTCACGGAAGCGGCGCTTGCCTGCGGCTTCTCGACGACGAGCCACTTCTCCGCCACGTTCCGCAAACGGTGGGGCATGTCACCGTCCGAACTCAAGCCGCGCGCCGCCGCCACTACGCGAGGGGAAGCGACAGGATCCACAGGCCGCTGATCGTCAACACGATCGTCAGCGCGAGCAGCGGCAACTGGCTGCGCACCGCGGCTTCGACCGGCCCGCGATGCCGGGCGGCGATCGCGTGGGTGACATAGACGCTCAGTACATGGCCGGCCAGGATCAGCAGCACCTGCGCGTGCCAGACATAGGCCGCATCGACGAGCAACGGCGCGGGCGTGTATTGCACGGGCGGCATCGACAGCAGGTTCCAGCCGATGCCGAGCGGATCCGACAGGAGCGGCAGGATCTGCCGCCCCTGATCCAGGAACAGCGTGAAGTAGTGACACACGTTGTAGAACAGCGCGATCGGCAACAGCAGCAGGCAGAATTGCCGCGCGAAGGTTTTCCCGTCGCGCGGCGATCGCGATCCGGCTGCACCGAGCGCGCAAAACGCGCTGAACAGCGCGTAGTACGCGAACCCCACCGCCGCGAACGTCGCCCATTGCCCCGCGAGAACCAGCTCAGCCGACAGCGCGTAGTTGTTCCTGAGCACCGGAAACAGCGCGGCAAGCAGCGGGTAGATGCCGTGCCAGAAAAAGGTATTCCAGGCTGCCGTATCGCGCAGGCCGTCGTAGGCGGTCGACGACAGCATGAACGACAGGAACATCACGATACTGGCATCCAGCGGTTGCTCCGCTGCGATGCCGGCGACCGGATTCTTCAGCCGGAGCCCGACTGCCTGCTTCGACAGACGAACCCATCCGAGCGGCGAAAGCCGTGCGCACAGTCGGCAGAGGATGCCGAACGCATCGAAGTGTTCGAGCCACACCGCCCGGCCGAAGCAAAACGCGCCGGCCAGCGCATAGGCCAGATACCCGACGAGAAACAGGCTTGCGTCGCGCGGTCTTCCCGGGCCGAACAGTTCGAGCGCGACGAGCGCGACATAGGCGAACAGCGCGGGGTACGACGCGAGCGCAGGCGGATATCGATAGCGGCCTCGGTCGAATCCCGGAAAGCATTGGGCGGCGATCCGCAATAACAACGCATACGGATTCGTGAACGAATAGAGATTGCCGAACGCCGCGCTGACATAGAGCGAACCCAGACAGAACCAGATCCAGAAGCCCGACATGCTGATGTTCAGGAACGGGTTCCGGGTACCGGCTAGACCGGACACGATCAGCAGCACGACGAACAACGCGCTGGCAACCTGCGCCGCATCGAGCAAGGCGGCCGGTATCCGCAGCATGCGGCCGGATCGCGCCGGCGACGCGCGCGCGTCCGCCGCACGCCCTCCCGATGCGAACGCGAGGATCATGAAAGAGACGACCAGCGTTCCGGTGGCCGCATACGCATAGAGCCACAACGGAACGGGCAGATAGTACGGAACATTCCATGCATGGGCATCGGCCTGCCCCGGTACGCACGCGAGCGGCAGCATGGCCGCCAGTGCCCGCTGGATGATTGCGCGCCCGCTCGCGGCGCACGCCTTTCGCTCGACGACATCGTGCATGCCCACGCCCCTCGAATCTCGCATCTCGCATCAGTAGTCGGAAGATGAAATCACGCGCGTGATCTTCCAGCCCTGCTCCCTGCCCTGCTCGGAAATGACGCCGACCGTGTCGTAAGGCGCATCGAGCAACTTGATCAATGCGACGGCACGCTTGTTGCCGTCGGCCGTATCGGGCAGCGCGAACACCAGGAAAGGCAGGATCGGCGACGGCTTGTCCCCTTCCGCGATCAACGGCAGCACGGCATCGTTCAACGACTTGAATACCGTGAACGACGCGCGATTGCGCAGCATGGCCGACGAACCCGCCGTCGGGTGCGCTTGCGCCGCCAGCGCAAGATAGGCCCCGTGATCGCGCAACCGCCATCCGGTGAGCTTGTCGACCAGCATCCCGTCGGGCTTGCGGTTCCGGTCAAGCGACAGCGCGGCCAGCCAGCGCCTGTCGACCGGCGAGGTCGTCACCCAATCGCCGAAGAAGCGCGCATAGAAAGCGACGAGCGTCCGGTCCACGCCGGGCTGCGCTGTCGGCGACGCGGGGGTCGGAATGTCGCGCCGGCCGCGCCACCGCACGGCCGTCCACCCTGCGCCGTCGGTCAGGCTCGTGCCGTCGAGAAACGACGTATCGGCGACTCCGTGCGCGACGAACCAGTCCGACTTCGCGCGTTTGGTTCGCGCATCGGCAAAACCGGCGAGCATCGACCGGACCTGCTCCCACGGGCGCGCGCGCCGGGCCGCCCCGTTGATCTTCGGATACCTCAGCATCTGGAGATACGTGGACTTCGCCATCGCCTGTGCATCGTCCGGCCTGCGCCAGGTCATGTCGGCCGCATGGCTGGCCGGGTCGCCGGGATCGGCCGGCGCGGCCATCGCCAGCCCGGCATCGCAGGCGACCCCGTCGTGGCTCCAGTCCGGCACGGACGGCACACCGCGGTGCGCCCACGCGTCCTGCAGCGTATGCAGCGCACGGCCGAATTCGCCGAGCATGAACGCCGCGTTGTTCCCGTCGGCGCGCCGCAGCGCCGCGTCGACCGGCGACAGCGATGCCGGTGCGTCGGGCACCACGGTCCGGGCCTGCACGCCGGCCGGCACCTTCGTTGCGCCCGGATAGTGCGCGGCCTGGGCGTCCAACGCATCGGGCGTGTAGCGCGACAGACACGCGAACTGCAACGGCGACGTCATGTACTCGATCGAGCCGGCATCGATGCGCTGGTCCGCCAGCGCGATCGCTTCGGCATCGCCGGGCGCGAACCCCGCCTGCTGCGCGAGCCAGAACGTCAACCCGAAGTGCACGTCCGATTCGAAGCCGGCGCAGGTCAGCGGCATCGCGAGCGCGGCCATCAGCAGCAGCGCACGGCCCGCGGCGCGCCGCCCGACGCACGTGGAATTCGCCGTGCGGGCCGCCGCTTTCGCGGGATGCGCGGCGAGGGGTTCATGAGGCGAGTGCGTCAATTGCCGATCTCCGACGCTTTCGTGCTTTCGGGGAACGGCCAGCTGCCGTTCTCGAACGACAGCACGAGCAGGCCGTTGTCCTCGCACGCGGTCGTCAGCAGGTGCCGGTCGAAATCGAAATCGAGTCGCGCCGCGCACCAGTCCGGCCCCCCCGCACGATACTGGCCGATCATCAGGTGCCCTGAGCCGGCGCCCGGGGACGCCACGGTAGGCGGGTTGTAGTACGCGATTTCCTTCGGCTTCGACGGATCGCGAATATCGAAGACGCGCACCCCGGAGTTGAAGTAGCTGCACGCGAGCGCCGTGGCATTTTCGCGGTTGTCGACACTGCAGTAGTGGCTGCCGTAGGTGAACGTGGCAAGCGCCTGTACGTCGGGAATGACCTTGCTGCAGTTCGCGACCGCGTGCGTTTCGAGCCGCAGCTCGGATATCAGCCGCGGGGCCGCTTCATTCGACATGTCGTAGACGTGCGCGAGCGGGAACGGCGTCATGCCCGCGTCGCATGCGGCCTTGACGGCCATCGCGCCGGGCTCCTGAAGGCCGCCCGACCCGCCTTCGTCGACTTCGACCACATACGGCTTGCCCGCAACCGAAAACGGGATCGTATGCTGCGCCAGGCTGCCATCCCGAACCGGCACGGTCGCGATCCGGTGCATCTGCGCATTGGGGCGACGACTTTGTACCTCGCTGGTGTCCACGACGAAGAACCCGTTGTCGCCGTTCGAGTTCATGTTGTTCAGCGGCGGGGCCCCGGTACCGGCCGCCGCGCCGCCGTTGCCGATCGCGACGAAGTACGCACGTGTCCCGTCCTGACTCACGGACAAGCCGTGGGGCAGCGTGCCGAAGCCCAGATCCGACATGCTGATCGCGGATATCAGCCTGGGACGCGTCGGTATCGTCAGGTCGATCGCGTAGTAGGCCTTCGCATACGGCGACCCGATGTAATACGTGAACCCGTCGGGAGAGAACCCGCCCTCGTGACCGAGCGGCGCCTTGGCCGGAATGATGCCGCCGTCCGCGCCGGTGCCGACGGGCACGCTGGCAAGCAACTGCGGGCGCGTGCAGTCGGTGGAGATGTCGTACAGGTCGAGTTCGGGGCCGCCTCCGCCGCCGACGCCGTTATCCGCGGCCAGGATGCCGCGCGCGACATTCACGCGCAACGATTCCCACGGATCGATCATCGCGGTTGATGTCAGCGAGCTGACCCGCACGGGCCGCGCCGGATCTGTGATGTTGATCACCGGCACGCCGGGGTTCACGCGGGGCGGCGCAGCAGGATTGGCGTACAACGGGCTCGCACCCATCGTCGAGTGATAGAAGCAGGTCTGGCCCTGCTTGTCGGTGTAAGTCGCGGCCGACCACGACGCGCCTTCGCCCTGCAGCTGGCTGACGCGTTTCAGGTTGCAGTTGAAGCCGCCGAACCCGGATTGTCGAAGCGCGGCCGGCACCTGCCCTTGCAGCGCCGTTTCGGGCGCGTCGCCGGCACTGCACCCGGGCACCCGCGGCACCACGTAGTCCGCCACGGAAACTCCGGGCGTCGAGCCCGTCGAGTCGTCGACGTCTCCACCACACCCGGCGAGCGCGAGCACGCCGAGCGACATCGCCATCGCCATCGCCATCGCCATCGCCATCCGATTCCGTAACTGCATCTTTGCCTCCTCCTGTATCCCGGGCCGTTCCCGGCTCCGCATTTATTTAGTCATCCGGATATATTTCGATCGCGGCGATCTCGATCTGCTCGCCGCTGTCGCGATGAAAGTGAAGCGAAAAGCGCCCGGTGATACCGATCGGAAGAATGTCCAGCGACTGGCTGGTTCCGGACCCACATGCCGCCACGGCGCCCGGTATTTCATGCACCATCAGGACGCCCGCTTCGCGCGAATGAACGGTGATGTGCGCCGGCCGGCCTTCGCGGATCGCGATCACCGACCGCTCCCACGGCGCCTTGTCCCGATCGACTTCGACGGAAAAAGCCTGTCGATCCGGAAGCGTCGAGGAAGCGCGGGACAGATGTCTCGCGACGCCGTACGTCAACACCAGCGTCGCCGCGATCGCAACCAGCGCAACGACGCGATGCCGGTGTCGCCGATTCCGCCCCTGCGTTCCCGCATCCCTTTTCATCCCCTCGCCGATCGCTCCATGTCGCCCTGCCGCCCGCCCGGTTACCGGAGCGGCGTCGGTTCGATGGATAGTAGTGACCGGCGAAATGCGGCGATATCTGCTTATTGCGGGCTGTCGGAAAATTGCGTCCGGAGTAACCCGAGTGATGCCGTCACGGTCGAGGGCCGCCGCCCCGGGTCGATTTGGCGGATCGCAAGCTTGACGGTAAGCCGATGGAAATCCGCTGCGTGTAGAGTGGCCGATGCCGCTTGCCGGCGCCCGCACCGGATCGGAACGGTGCCGACAGCCTGCGTATCGCGGCCGGCGGAACCGCGCCGCGCCACACGTCATATAAAGCGGAACACAGGGGAGATCCCGATGGATCTGTCGACCGAGCGCTACGAAGACATCATTCATCTGCTTTATGGCGCCGTCGCCGACCCGTCCGGCTGGTCCGGCTTCTTTACCGCGCTCGGCGAGGCCATCGACGCAAGCGCCGTCCACATGCTGGCCATCGACAAGAAACAAGGCTCGCTTTCCTACAGCGACGGCTTCAACCTGCCCGTCGACGGCGAACTCGCCTATATCCAGAAATACGGCAGCATCGATCCGCGCATGGCGATCATGCGGCAACGCACGCCGGGAGAATGGATCCATTGCCACGAGTTGTTCGACGACGACTTCGTCGCGCGCGACCCGTTCTACCAGGAGTTCCTGATTCCGGTCGGCCGACGTTACGTGTCGGGCTGCAAGCTGGTCGACGACGAGAACGTGTGCGTGATCTTTTCCGCGCTGCGTGCCGTCGGCGAACAGCCGCTCGGGCCCGACGAGGTCCGCTTTCTCGACCGGCTCATTCCGCACCTGATACGCGCCGTGCGAATGCAGCTGCAGAACTACACGTTCTCGACCAAGGCGCTGGTCGGACACGCGCTCGTCAACAAGCTGAGGCAGCCCGTGATGCTGCTGACCACCGATGGCGGCGTCGTGCTCGCGAACGAAGCGGCGACGCGCCTGCTTGCATCGACGTCGCTCGTCGGTCTCGCCGACGGCAAGCTGCAACTGCCGGCGGGCTATCGCGAGTCGTTTCGCGCGGAGTGCGAACGGCTCGAAGGCCTGACGCGCGGCGGCGACGTGCCGACCGAAGAAGTCTCCGCCTACCGTTCGCTGCCGATCACCGCGCCGGCGGCGCCGGGCCTCGTCGGCGAAACGCTGTACGCGTTCTTCACACTGCTCGTGCCGCCGCGCGTGAGCGGTGCGTTCGGGCTGCGGCCGCTCGTGATGCTGCTGTTCTATCACCCAGACTCCGCGCCGCCCGTCGATTCGGACCTGCTCGGCGCGGCATTCAATCTGACGCCCGCTGAAGTGCGTGCGTGCCAGTTGCTCGGCGAGGGGCTGTCGACCAAGGAAATCGCGTCGCGCGCCGGCATCCAGCACGACACCGTGCGCAAACAGCTGCAGGCGATCTACCGGAAAACGGCGACCAATCGCCAGTCCGAGCTGATGCGCCTGATGCTGAACCTGCCGCTGAACGCGTTCGACTGAACGCGTGCGCGGTGCACGCCGCGACGCACCGCCCGTACACTGCAAGCTCGATGAAACATCGTTGAGCCGTGCGCTCATACCCCCCGTTTGTGGAATGGACCGCCCTGGCGACGCTCGCTATATTTTGCTCGCACGTCGCATCCGGCGGCTGCGTCGTCCATTCTCACAAGATGAAGTTCGGGGGTTATTCCATGAAAAAGCATCTCGGCTATGCCGCCGCCTGCGCGTGCGGCCTCTCGGTACTGCTCGCCGCCTGCGGCGGCGACGATTCATCGGGCCCGTCCAGCGGCTCGAGCGGCTCGCCGTCTTCGTCGAGCCCGACGTCGACGCTCAGCGCCGACCAGACAACCTACCAAAGCTTCGCGCTCGCGCCGAACCTGTCGTTCCGCACGTCGATCGACCTGCCCGCATCGGGCGTGCCGGCCGCCGGCACGAACTACTTCATCGCGGGCTCGTCGTCGCTTGCCGCGTCGCCGTCCACCGGCACCCAGAAGACGACGATGTCCGCCCCGGCGTCGATCGCGAGCACGCTGGCGATCACGACCGCGTCGACCGCGCCGACCCGCTACCTCGTTGCGGGCAAGATCGTCGTCGACTCCGGGCCGCAGTTCATCACGAACATCAGCTACCAGGGCAGCGGCGTGCGCGCGGACACGCTCGCGACGGACGGCGTCACGATCGTCCAGAGCACGCTGCGCTCGAATTTCTCGAACGTGCCGCTGACGGGCACGGTGGCCGGTGCACCGACCGATCTCGCTCAGTGGTTCAGCGCGCTGTACTACAACCCGAAGCTGCTGAGCGGCACCGCGACGTGGTCTTCTGGCGCGGCCTATCTTAAGTACACCGAAACTGAAATCGGCGACGTGTACCAGGTGACCGACAACAAGACGCTGACGACCGGCACGTCGCCCGACCCGACCGCGACCGGCACGACGATCGCGGCGCTGATGGCCGCGGGCGGCATCCAGTCGAGCAGCGACCAGACGACCTATACGCTGAGCAACGGCGCGATGACGCAGGTGGGCGGCATCACGACCTACGTCGCGAACGCGCTGCGGCCGAACCGCACGACGCCGATGTATCACACCTATTACGAGATCAACGGCAACGTGTACACCGGCAACCTGATCAAGGACGGCACCGTCATCGGCGGCAATGCATACCCGGTCGCGGCACCGGGCACGACGACCGGCTATACGGTGAACTACACGCAGAACTTCCAGGTGCGCGTGAATGCGGCGGCCATCAACAGCCTGAAGGCGGCGGTGACGTTCTGAAGCCCGTGCGAAACCGGGGCGCGCGGCGGGCGGGCTCCGGTTTCGCGACATGCCACCGGTCTGCTGGTTGCCGAGACCTGAAACGCCGGGCCGCACCGATGTGCAGTGCGTCGACGCGGTTTGCCCGATCACGTCCTTTCGCTTTTGCACGAATGCGTGCGTGCGAATTGAATCTGAAAGCGCACCTTTGCCTGAACCCGAAATCGCGGAAAACCGCCGTTCCTGCGACTAGAATCGTCTGAACGACAATCGACGGGGTTGAGTTCCATGAGACCACCTATCTTCGCGGCCGCGATAACCGTGCTCTGCCTGTCGGCCACCACGGCCTGGGGGCAGGATGCCGCATCCCGGACCGTAGAGGGCGGTCAGCCCTGCGCGGCGGCAGTCGGGCATCCCGTCCGCATCGTCGCATTCGGCGGAAGCAACACCTACGGCAAGAACCTGGCGCGCAGCGATGCCTATCCGGCACAGCTCGAAAAATTGCTCATTGCCGATGGTTATACGGTGACCGTGAAGAACGAAGGCGTAAACGGCATCACGACACGCGAGGAACTGGACAAGCTGGACAGTGCGGTTCCGAACGGCACCGATATCGTCATTTTCCAGCCGGGCGGCAACGATGCGAATTCGACACGCCGTCACTTCGCGCTGAGCCCCGAGGAGACGGAGAAGAACATCGGCGGAATCGTTCAGCGGCTGCAAGCCCGCAAGATCGGTGTCGTGCTGAGCGCGGGCGAGGAGAAGCGGGAGGCGCTGGCGCAACTCGACGTGCCGATGATCGACGAATGGAACCATCTGGTTCCGCCGGACGAACACCAGCCCGACGGGCAACACCTGACGCCTGCCGGATATGGCCGGGTTGCGCAGGCGGTGCGTCCGATGGTCGAACAGCTGATTTGCAAGCGTCTTGCCGCGAATTGATCGCGAACTCGATGCGCGCGGCAGGAAGGAAACGATCCCGCGTCGAAAGCAAAACCACCGCTTCCTCATCCGACGACGCCGGTTTTGCCGTTCTCGAAACCGCCCGCTTGTCACATCCCGGCAAATCCCTGTAGAGTCACGCGTTCTGCGGGCGTCGTATAATGGCCATTACCTCAGCTTCCCAAGCTCCAGCGCGTTAATCAGAACCACTAATCACGCGCGTTCTCACGCCACACCTTCTCCCAGCTCGACGAAGAACCACAGTTCACGTGGGCTTCACGGCGATGCCAGTTTTCACGCCAGCACCGACGTCAAGAAGCTGATGATCTTGCATCGCGAAGTCTCCCTAGCCAATAGATGCATTGATGGATCTGCAGTCGCATTCTTCGACTGATTCTACGTTGCGATGCATCGAGCTAGGCCCCTCCTGCTCACCCTCCGCGCAGTTCGAAGTTGAAATACGGCTCACGCGGTCCGGGCCACTGATCGCGCTCCAACTCAAGTGCGAGGTCACGATTAGTAACGCGTCGGACAGAAGACGCCGCAATGAATTGGACACCAAGCGCCAGCCTCACAACATCAAGGCGGGTCAAGTGCGTGCCGTCATACCGACTACTCACGTAATCTGGCAACTGCGAAACAATCGAGGCAATCAACGCATCCTCGCCAGCCTCTCGGCCAAAACGACATGTCGATGGCCAATATCTCGACGACCGAGCGTTTTGGGATCATCCCCGAGATATATCAAGGCCCCTTTTATCGCTAGCTCCGCCGTCATGCAGACCGGCTGCAGCACTGAGGCGACACTAAACCCACTTGCCAAGATATTGGTGACATCTTCAAGATTAGACAACGCCATCTGCCAGTATTTGGTCGCTGCATTTGACTGGTGCAGCTCGTCGAGGCCATACGTCAGATCGAATAGATCAGCCAGCACAAAAGCGCTACCGGCAGCAATTGAACTGTCGTTGCGACACCAGCTCAACCACTTCTCTCAAGAGGAAAATCCCAAACCCTCCTCAAGCGAGAACGTGTTTTGTCCATAAACAATCGCAACAACAACCTTGCGCACCCTATCGAGAGACGTCGCAAGCCCAATCCCCATTCCGGGCCAAGTTGTATTCACCTCGGGGATGAGCCTCTGATATGCAGATTCAATCTCCTGAAAATCCGGGCTCCCTAGCACATCCAGAACAGCCCCACTTCCCAGTAGATTCATAGCAGCCCGCATTGGACGCGCATGAAATGCAACCCCTACCTCCGCGTAGTGCCTATCGAGCCGCAGCAAATCTTCGTCTGTCCACTTAATCATTGGATTCGTTAAAAGCGACGCTCTACTTCTGCCGCGCCGATATCACCACGGAACTGTACCGTTAAAATCCGAGTGACTCATTTGCGACATCGCTGCAGATGTCTTGGAGATCACGGGCAACAGATCCAACGCCCGTCTAATCTACGCGAGGCACTTCGCAAGCGCAGCACCCTCCGCTGCATGAAATCTACTCAGCATGCTGACGCGGCCACCAACAGAAGACAATCGCTCCCGAACGCCGACCAGATCGCCATGCTACGTCGCATCTCCTGTGCGGATTGCGCATTACCATTCGCTTCAATCGTGCTCGCCCTCGCCAACAAGCATTGGTGCTTCAGTTGAAGATATTGCCTACAACTCGGGCCGAGTTCATCGGCCCAACAAGCGCCTGCATTCAGCGTGATTACCGCAATAGCTGCGGCGATGGCTTGCCTCGCCCCCGTATGGTCCATTCCCATCCTGATCATCTCTGCATCCCCGTTTGGTCCTCTGTGATTTCCTGCTGACCTCCAGTGGCACATCCGCGGCCACCAGCATCAAATGTCACTCATAGTGCGTGTCACCATAGAGAGTGACTTCATAAAGGTCAAATCCATACCCTCGGTCGGATGTTCATGGACGTCCAACGATGGATTACGATCCGCTGGAACTATTCGGAAAACGACTGGTGGAACTGCGCAAGGCACGAGGCTGGTCGCAGGAAAAGCTCGCGCTCGAATCGGGTTTGGCACGGTCATACGTCGGTGGAATCGAACGGGGCCAGCGGAATATCGCGCTCTACAATATCTGCGTACTGGCCGAGACGTTGGGCGTGGCCCCGAGTGACATGCTGGCATTCGACTCCGGCCATGGGAAATCGCAGCGTCGCAGGTAGTGTGCCGCAACGCTGCTGGCTGAGTTCGTACCGGCAGCCATAATTACGCGACGCGCGCCAGAATCCGACGTTGCGCCTGATACTGGACATTCTGTGCGTCGCCCTGCAACTCCTCCAGTTCCTTCGTCAGCACGTCCTGGAGCAACGGCAGCAGCGCCTCCAATTGCCCAGTGATTCCCGCGTCTGTCGCAAGATTACCGACGAGCCGCTGGTAGCCATCGAAGCCAAACATTCTTTCTCGAATCGGTCTCAGAACCCGGCGACGGTCGTCGTTTCGCTCCTCGCTCATCTCAGCGTACCCGAGATGCTGAAGATCGAATGCAGCCCCAATCACCTGCCCCGGACTACCGCCGAGAATACAACTCAGCTCATGCAGGGTCATGCCGGGAAACGCACAAATCAAACTGAGCGCCCGTGCTGCCATCGGTGTCATCTGCAACGCGTTACCCAACGCCGAAGCACGGCAGCCCTCATAGACCGCCATGAAGGAATGGAATCGGGAAAGTGAATCGTTCGCGGTCATAGTTCGTTAGTTTTTCTGAAACCATCAAGGCCACCGCCCTACAGCAGCCACCTGCCCGTCGGTATTTGCGCACTTCCCCGACCGCTCAGACGTCCTCCGCACATACTGCAAAGCCAGAATTTATTCAACCATATTGGAATATTGAATTCCAATATGGTTGCTCAACTTAATCGGAATGAATACGACCATATCGTCCTATGACTACCCACACTACTCTGCCCACCGACGACAACCAAGACGCACTGCTTGCCGCCCGCGTTGGGACCGCTATTGCCGAACAACGACGCGCCCGCGGTCTGACTCAGGCCAAGCTCGCGGAGATGATCGATCTGGAACAGGAAGCGATCAGCCGGTGGGAGCGCGGCACGAGGATGCCGACATTGCATCGCCTCCAACAACTCAGCGATGCGCTGGATTGCTCGGTGGACCAACTATTGCGGCGCGGATCGAGGCGGCCAGACGACCAACTAGCGATGATCGCGGACGCACTTGATGAACTGGACAGCGATGAGCGAACGCTGGTCGTGAATTTCGTTCAGCAGTTCACCCACATGCTCAAGGCGAAACACCCGATCAAGAGCAAACAACGCGAGTAGAGGCTCAGGAGTCGAGGTGACGGGAGTTATATTCGGCCCACGCGGATTCGATGGGCGTCGTGTCCGCCTCGCCAAATTCGAATCCGGGAATGTCTTCAAGCAGCATCAGCAGGCTTTCGGTGAAATCTGCCCGAGAGAGAATTCCGCCGAAATCTTCACGCATGGCTTTAGCCAGATCGCGAATCTGCTCGATGCTCAGCGGCGGAAAATCGTTGGGGTGTTTGATGTCGTCCATAAGACGACTATCCAATGCTAGGCACGGGCCGACAACGGTGCCGGGCTGCAGAGTCTTGCGACGCACACACAAGGTATTTCGAAAAAGGGCGCGATGTGAAACAATCAGTGTTTCCAATCGCAACCGGACCGCTGCATCGTGGAATTGATCGGAATGCCCTACCAGAACGCCCCAATCAGTAAATGGCCTCAGATCACCGAGTCTCTCGTGCAACAACATCCGTTGGGACTCGAGGAAATCAGGGACATAGCGTTGTCCGCGTGGCAAGCAGTCTGGTCGACGCGCATCGGGACTGATCTGAACCATCTGCCGCTAAAGAACGTTCTTCCTCCCGCAACGGTCATCGGCTACTTCTTCGAAAAGCTGTTTTCCCATGAGCTTGCGCGCAGATATCCAGCTCTATGGCGAGGATCTGCGTCTGCTGCGGAAAAGGACATTCACTACATCCCCGATTCGCGCTTTTCAATTGAGGTGAAGACGTCTGGGCAACTTGGCCTAAAGGTCTATGGCAATCGAAGCTATGGACAAGAACTCGTCAATGGCGGGGCTTCGAAGAAAGATAAATCTGGATACTACATCACCGTCAACTTTTATCGTGAAACGCTAAATCTTATTCGATTCGGCTGGATCGACGGAAGCGACTGGCAGCCCCAAAAATCGCCAACTGGACAGATGGCAGGACTTCCAGATGAAGTCTACGCAAGCAAGCTAATCCCGATTCGGGGCGAATACACACTAAACGCACCTGTTGGAATTTTGCCCCACATGGGACCCATGACCGTAGAAATAGCGAACGCTCTACGCGTGCTTACAGTACGAGATTTGCTTCACTACAATGGCGCGCTGCATCCCCGCCTTTTAAAGGCAAGGGATGCCGCCATGGCCTACGCGTCAGTATATTCAAGCTGAAAGAGAGAAGTGCTCTGGTTTTCGGCCCACTTCAACCGCTGAGCGATGTAATCGCAATACGCTCGTTCCTTCTCAAATCCGATAACGAAGCGTCCATTGCGAACTGCACACTCAGCCGTCGTTCCAGATCCCATGAAAGGATCCATCACCAGATCTTGAACGTTTGAAAAACCCTTGACTAGCCTATCAATAAGGTCCATGGGAAACTGTGCCGGATGCGGTGCTCGCTCTGCTGAGGAGCGCTGCGCACCGGACGTCACCTTGGCAATTTGCCAGACATCAGATGGATTTTTTCCGGCGGTATTGCAGCGAAGCTTGCCGTTCTTCTTCTGATTTGGATATTTGACGTCTGGATCGCGGATTTCGTCAAGATTGAACGTATAATTTTCTTGATCCTTAACATACCAAATGAATTTCTCGTTGCGAGGAGACAGGAATTTCCGTGCAGCGACTCCTGCTCCATAGTTCCAAACGAGCTCCTGAATAAGGAAGAATGGAACTTTGTCCCAAAGCAGATAAGGTAACGGCAGAGCCTTGGCTCGTCCTTCGACTGGTATGTAACCCACATTAAGCCAGAAAGCACCGTTCGATTTAGTTAGTCGATACACCTCCCTCATCCAATCGCCGCACCATTGAACATACTCGTCCAATGGCATCGTGTTTTCATAAGCCTTGCCGATATTGTAAGGAGGTGAGGTGACAGTCAAATCGACTAGCTCTGCGGGTAGTGCCTTCATCGCTTCCATGCAGTCCGCATGAAAGATTGCGAACTTCTCTCCGCTACATACTGGTTTACCCAATATCGCGATGACCTGTTCGACAATAACTTGGCTTGACATTTTCTATGCGACCCCAATTTGCGCGGTGTGAGTGTCATGTTGCGTGCCCCGACCGCAATGGAACATGTTCCGAGGCTGTGACGCATCGCGTGGCACTTATTGTAAACGCTCGCACGGCCGAAAGAGAACATCGGACCAAAGCCAGCGACGCCACCGCCCCACGATCCAGCCATGCCAGTTTCGCCGCCACCGCCCAAAACCGCCCGCTTGCCATCCCCACCCAAACCCCTGTAGAATCGCAGGCTCTGCGGGCGTCGTATAATGGCCATTACCTCAGCTTCCCAAGCTGATGACGTGGGTTCGATTCCCATCGCCCGCTCCACACACCGTATAGCCCCTTGATTCCACTGGGTTATGTGCGTGTCTCACGAGCTTCGCCGCACCACTACTACAGTGGTCTCCTACGGTGGCTCAAACCTCCTGCCTCTATCGTCGCCCCAGCGGCATCTACGTCGTTCGTCTCGTCGTCCCGCATCGGTTGCGCGTAGCAATCGGCAAGACCGAAATTCATGCGTCCACCCGACTCCGGGATTGGGAAGCCGCTAAACTCGTCGCCCATCGAATTCTGTCGCACTGGCGCGAGCACTTCATGACGTTGGACATCGAAAAACTGAGGGCGGAAAACCCGCTGATCGACGGCGCGGGCATGATCCCCGTTGTGGACGCTGCGCGGACCATTGGTATGCCGCCGCAACTATTGGCGAATGAACTGCTCAACGATGGCGCGCAAGTCTTCATGCATTTCCACAGGCAGCCCTGCTGGCGAGTGCCTGTTCTCAATGACCTTGATCGGGACTTCGGCGGCGAATTCATCTGGAATGAAGTCGAAGCCTATCGCGAACAGACACTCCACACTGGACTGGTGCGCTTCCTCGATCCTCGGGCCACGCTGCAACACGTCGTCACCGCCGGGGTGACCCAAGAAGGTGTGTTCCGCGACGGCAAGTCAGCGGGCATCTTCCTTGAGGAACCGATCTCCGTGGACCTCGCGCGTTGCATCGTTCTCAAAACGGCCGTCACAAAGGTTCGTGGCCGGCTCGTTGCGTCACTCAGCCCTGCCCCCACGGTCGCCCTGCCAGCGCCGTCGATCATTTCGCGCGCGACAATACCTGCACTGTCTGTCCCAAGCCCCTCATCGACCGCTGGCCCTGTCCCAGCCGGTTCCCCGACAAGCATTGAGCCAACGCCGGTCGTATTCGATCCAATTACCGCAAAGCACGGCAAGAAGCGGTTCTGGGGCCTCTTCGAGCTTTACGCGCGAAGTCGCACATGGGGCGAAGATCAAACCCGGCGCATGACGACAGAAGCCGGTCTGTTTCGCGACCTGATGGGAGACCCCGAACTCGGCGAAATTGAACTGGAAACTATCGACCAATACGCCAGCAGCTTGGCGCAACTGCCCTCCGACATCTATCTGGCCAAGCGCCGGTTCGGAACCGATTCACTGGACGAGTTGATCCGCATTGCGGAACGCGAAGGACTTGAACGCAAGAGAGAAGCGACGATCAAGGGGCATATTGGCCGCCTGAGTGAAATCCTCGCGTTCGGGGAGCGGAAGCATATGTTGAGGTTCAACCCGGCCTCCGACTATAAGCGTGGAGACGGGCGTTTCAACGTGCCGCGCGCGCAAGACGAACGACATGCATTTACGTCGCAGGAGTTGTCGTTGATCTTCGCCCAAGACTGGTTCACTACCGGCACCGGGTCATTCAACGCAACCGGCTGGACAACCTGGCGACCGCACTACTATTGGCTGCCCCTGCTAGGTTTATTCACTGGCGGACGAATCAACGAACTCTGCCAGTTATACCTATCGGACATCCACCAGACGGAAGGCGGCGCGTGGTATCTCGATTTCAACCTCATGGGGTCCGACAAAGTTGACGAGAGCGACAAATCCCTGAAGACGATCAACGCGTTACGTGTCGTTCCACTACATGACAGGCTCGTCCAACTCGGGCTGCCGGAATACGTTCACGCACTTCGCAAAGCAGGCTACACCCGTCTTTTCCCGGAACTCAAACGGGATGCGGTCAAAGGCTATGGGAAGCCAGCTAGTTCTTGGTTCAATGAACGATTCTTGGGGCGAACGCTCGGCATCGAACGAAACGGAATGAAGACGTTTCACTCGTTCCGACACACGTTCCTGACCGCAACCGAGCGTCTAGGCACTCCGGAACGGGTGATGGCGCAAATAGCAGGACATCAGCGAGGAGACACTGAAAGCTGGAACCGCTATGCGAAGGACCGGGATGCGGACCAGTTGGCCGGAGTCGTCGATGGGCTGGCCTTCCCTGAAGCAGACGGTATCGCGCCGTTCATTGCGTCCGACGGCATCCGGGCCATTCGATGCGCCGAACGTCAAAAGGATAGCGTGCGTCGTAGATCGAGCGGCGCGAACGCTAGCTAACCCTCTCTAGTCCTGAACCGACGGTGCGCCCTCCGCACCGTCTTCCTCAAACAGTGTCTTAACCGGCACGCCGAGAGCGTCGGCGATCGTCTGAATTGAGTCCAAGGATGGATTCGCCTTGCCGGTCTCAATCTTCCCCATGTAGCTGCGCACGAAGCCGCACTTGTCGGCGAAAGCCTCTTGGCTCAACCCGGTCGTAGCTTTCCGCAGTTCTCGAACCCTCGCCCCGAAGCGATTCCTGAGTGATGTGTTTGCCGTCATGCACGGCATTGTTGGCGGGCACGTATAATCGCGACACACCCTAAAAATGGCCACCCCAATAGTGGCCACCCTATAAATGACGAAACCACAAGCGAACCACTGGTCCGCGAGGCACATCGCCGCGTCACTGCTGCTGACTCTGATGTGTGGACCGCTAGCGACCGGCCACGCCTGGGCTGGCAGCGAGGGCATCTGTTTTCAGATCAGCCGCATGGCGCTGGAGATGGCCCGAGACAGGGACGACGGAGTGTCCTATTCGACTGAGCAAGCAAAGTTCGAGTCAAACCTAAAAGCGATTCCGCCCAACTGGAAGCGGGACTTCCGCGGACTCTATATGGGCGCACTCGATCTGGTCTACAAACGTCAGCCCGACGCCACGCCCGATCAGTTGCAGCGCGCCGTCTACAAGGTTTGCGCCTCGACTTACTGAAACGTAACGCTGCCGTAGAGCAACAGACTCAGGGCGCGTCTTGTTGCGTTTGTTGCTGCCCACCACGAGAAAGAGAGCTGACCAATGAGAAAGACATTCGCGGCGTGCGCTCTGGCTTTGAGCCTGACCGCCTGCATGACGACGGGGAACAAGTTCGACCTTCATGACGCGGACCAATTCGTTCCGGGCGTGACGACGATTCAGCAAGCCCAAGAGAAGCTAGGCACACCGACGGCAACGAACACAATGCCGAATGGCTCCACGCTTCAACAATGGGTGTATTCGCAAGCATCGGTGCTCGGCGGCACGTCTTCGAACATCGCCATCCTGTTCGATCGGGACGGGAAGATGGTTAGGATCGCCAGCAAAAGCCAACTGAACACGCGATAGACGGCAACGGCGACGGCGGCGCGCTCCCAAAACCGGGGCTTATGTCCCGTGTGAAAAGTTCAAGCGAAGTGATACTTCTCTCGGTGATAGAGAAGAAATTTCGCTTGCTCGGGATTGAACGGCCCCACGTTTAAGACTGCCGGAATGCCCCAAGCGATAAGGACAGATGAGTCCAGCAAAGGGGACACCAGTAGGTCGCCGTTGTCGGCAAACGAGATCGCCCCTTTGTCGAAAAGGTGATCGACATGCGGCGCAAGCAGTAGTCCGTTGCAGCCGTTAAGCTTCTCTTCGTCACTGCTGTCTCTCCAAGGTTTGATATGGCTGGCCCGAAGATGCGCCGGATCTTCTATCTTGGTTACGCGGCATCGCCTTTCATTAAGCCGGACGTTGGCTTTGAAAAGTCCTTGACCACGACGAGACTTAACGAGTTGCTCCTTCGTCGTCGCACCGATGTCAGTTCGTCCCCGGATCGCTTCCAAGTGTTCCTCATCCTCATCCACGTTGATCGAGTCATCGGCGGCAAGCAACGCAGAAAAACGGGCGTGTAGGTTTCTTTCTTGATGAGCAGGAGACACCCGCTTAGTCTCCAGATAAAGGAAATGAGCCTCCAACGCGGAAAGGGCCGTTTTCAACCCTACAGAACCATCGTCCCGGTGAATTGATGTCAGAAAAGTTTCCGCTATTGCCTCGGTGAGAGTTCTTTTATAACGCTTACCACGCAACATCTTCCGGCAATTATCAATGCAAAATCCCGCATTGCTTTTCTTTACGCCTATGCGCACTAGATCGTCTAAGGCTCTAGCTCGAATTTGAAGACCATCATGCACACGCCGAGCCGCTGCATATGCGGCAACGATTTGCTGATCGGTAAACGACATTAGATCCCCTTAAAATACAAGCACAACACCCCGTTGCAAGAGACATTCAGCCACTCACGCTGCTCCTTCGCCGATTTTTCGCACATGATCTATCCAGCCACATTCGCTCTGATGCTATTGACGTTGGCTCGCGAGATCGAATAGAACCTCGCCAGCGCGCTGACCGACTCGCCCGCGCCCAACCTACGCATAATTTCGGCACGCTGCTCTGGAGTCGTTTTAGACGGTCTGCCGAGCTTTTTCCCCTCCGACTTCGCCCGAGCAAGCCCCGCTTGTGTTCTCTCGACAAGAAGGTCTCGCTCCATTTCTGCGACTGCGGCCAACATCGACAGCAACAGCTTCCCAGCCGTCGAGGTCAGATCGGTCGTGCCGAGTTGGAGCACGACGACCCTGATGCCACGCTCACCCAGATGCCGCACAGTCTGCAACACGTCGATACCCTACTGGTCGAGCCGTATACTGTTTTAACCTGGATATGGCAGGATGGCGGCGCAATTCTGTTATCCAATGAAAGTGGCGCCTGGCTCGCAAAGGGAAATTCAACCAAAAAATCCCAACCGGCTCGATCGCGATCAGATTTGTTGCAGATTAACTTTGCATCCGCGCACATCTCCTTGAAGCGACTTTCCCCCTTTTCACCAAGCTCATCTGAAGTAAGTGGATGTTCTTTCATTTTTATAAAACCGCGCAAATTGATTTTCGACAAAGAGGAGGCAAATACAAAGATGACTGGCAACCGTGTTCAGCTACGCTCTCTCGACGGGGGATGGTTCGTTGCCCGCTCTCGCTACCGCGCCTGGACCAATAGCATGCTCGGTAAGCCTATCCAGTATCTGCTTAAAGTCGCCCATGATTTCCCTTTGGTTCTGGACTAACTCCGCCTGTGTGGTGAGCTGTTGCTCGGCCGCAGCAGCGTCAACTGGCCAAGTCTTTACGTCCATCGAGAGAGGTTTGTTGCCAGCAAGCACTTCGATTGCCAAATGCCGAATTGCTTGCTGCTGTAGCTCGGCCGTGCCGTGCGCTTCTGGGGAGTAGCTACCACCCTTAAGCTGAGCCCGTTCGAACCGAAAATTGTTTGCCACCGCGAGCTTGTCCAAAAGGTTCGTGAACAATTCGTCGCTACGGCCGTTCCAGTCTCGCTGCTCCGGCTCGGTCTGAGGACGCCCCGCCTGCCCCGGAAGCGATAGATGCGCATGGTAGTCATGCCATGCCGTGAGGACGGCTTTCTCGCGCCCATTGCGCCAAACCCAACCGATGAAGGGGATTCGGGTGCCGTAATAAGCGAGGTCGATCATGTTTAATGCGCGCACGTGATCGAACGAAACCCGCGCTTGCCGCGTTCCCATCAGAGTTGTGAAGATCCAATCTCGACGTTGCGCAGTTGCCCGGGCTCGTTCGACCCACTTCTGCGCTTGCACAGCGAGGATCGGCCCGGCAATCGTGGCCCCAACTATCACCCAGTCTTTTGTTTCTAGTCCCCACATTTTCTCCACCCCGTCGTGTAGTTCAGGAGGGAGTCTATCAGGCTGGTCTTGCCTTGCTGAGCAAGCAAAAAAACGCATAGATCGCGGCGTTAAGCGTTCGATAACCACTGCCTTTCGCCAGCCCAGATTGCTCCTTCCATGCAACATGAAAGAACAGAAACGATTCTCAATTCCCAGCACCGACGAAAGAAAGATGTAGCGAAATCGTTGAAAAAATCGTGAGAAAAAACATCAAAGCCCCGCGGACATCGAATATTTTTACTCATATGGTGAAATTCATACCGGTTTATGCTAAATTGCTCGTCGCAACCCCAAGAGACCGGGTTTGCGCTTCCTTGCTTTTCGGCGATAGAACGGTCGGGCAAGGTCGTAAAGCTGCGAGAGAGATATGCAGCGGAGCATAGATGGGATCGTCGTAATGCTCACCGGTAGAGTTGCCTCACAAGAGGAAGACGCAGCCGGGACGATGGGGAGCGGTTTGGTTGGCTCAGCTTTGGATCAACCCCTCCTGACATAATGCGTCATGACCAAAGCGCGGGATTGCCCATAGGGAAGAATATGGGAGCGCCGATGCCTCCAACTAGGTTTCTCATTTGTGAGAAGCCTAGGGAGAGTATTGGCTCTCCCACGGGAAGGGCTTAAACAACGAATACAAAACAAAGGGAGTAACTAGAGAAAAGTTATATCCCGGATTCATTCCACTCCCTCTGTCTGAATCGCCGACACACGAACTTGTGTCAACCCTGTCCGCCTGCGAAACGCCGACGAGCGCACAAGTCGGGCACGCGAAACGGTAGGAGGTCCTAGGGAATCCGCGACCAGCCTAAGGTATCGCGTCCTTCAATCGGTGTCGCGGATCGCAAATCCTTACAGGGCGGCATACGGCATTTGAGGCATTAAAGCACGATAATTTCTGTCACGTTGCCGAACCCTTGGCGACAGCAAGCTGGAAATCGATCGTGCGTGAATGCCCTCATACCCAACGACTCGTCCCGAGATACACTTCAGAGACGGGAACCGACCGTGCCCACAACCAAGAGTGTTCGGACCGCGAGGAGGAATTGCGCATGATCATGTTCCTCTTCACGATCCTGACTTTTAGAGATCAACACCTTAGATTGCGCCACGCATGAGCTACCAAGCCACCGTCTATAAAGTGATGATTGCCTCTCCCGGCGATGTCGCCGCTGAAAGAAATATCATTCGAGAAATTCTCAATGAATGGAACACAGTTCATTCGGAGAAAATGAAAATCGTGCTACTCCCTGTTGGCTGGGAGACTCACTCTTCCCCGGAAATGGGAGGCACCCCCCAATCTGTAATCAATAAGCAGATTCTCAACGGGAGCGATATCTTGATTGGAGTATTCTGGACCCGCGCCGGAACTCCGACAGAGCAGTATATGAGCGGAACAATTGAGGAAATTGAGGAGCATATTCAAGCCGGAAAGCCTGCGATGCTCTACTTTTCCTCGGCGCCCGTCATGCCGGACAGTGTAGACCCAGAACAGTATAAAAAACTGAAAGAATTCAAAGAGTCTTGCAAGACGAGGGGATTGTTTGAGTCATACAGCGATGCCTCGGATTTCAGGAACAAATTCTATCGCCAGATTCAGTTAAAAATGAACGAGGATCAATATTCCGAAGCCTCAAAAACCGGCAATACATCGGCCATCGTTCAGAGCAATCTCAGCAATACCCCTGCTTTATCAAAGGAAGCCGCAACCTTGCTTAAAGACGCAGCAAGTGACCCATACGGCCAGATTATGTTTCTTCGCCACTTGGGTGGAGTGACTATGGGGACGAACAACAAACAATATCTCGAAGGCAGTGATCCACGACTTCGAGCCATTTGGGAAGGAGCTTTAGAGGAGCTTGAGCACAGCAATCTGATTAGGGCCGTAAGCCCGAAAAGAGAGATGTTCCGCTTGACGCGAGAAGGTTACGACGTAGCTGAGCTTGTGAACCCTTAAGCACGCAGGCCGCTTCACTGCTCCTGGTCTAGGTGGCGCGCGCGAACGTTGGACACGCGACGTCACTCTGTTACAATCCGCTCCTACAGAAGTATCCGACATGGGGCGGTGCTGCCCGCTCCGTGTTCCTTTTAAATCAAAGTGTTGCGGATGCGCGTAGAGGAGCCTTCGATTCCCATCGCCCGCTCCACTTTCCGGCTGCATCGCAGCCTGCGCAAAAGCCGCCTCGTCGAAGGCGGCTTTTTTGTACCATGTGTCGGTTCACCCGGCGCACTGCTGCGCGCAACGGGCCCTCGCCCGCAACCGAGCCTTTCTCTGTACCGATGATGCACGACGATCCGAACGAAGCCGGCCTGCCGCCGCACGACGACGCCATTCCCGACGAAGCCACCGAAGGCGCCGACGCAGTCAATCCGCTGCACCACCGCCGTATCCGCAGCTTCGTGACACGTGCCGGCCGCGTGTCGACCGGCCAGCGCCGTGCGCTCGACGAATTCGGCCCGCGCTTCGTGGTGCCGTATGCGCCGGAGCTGCCCGACTGGAACGCGGTGTTCGGCCGCAGCGCGCCGCGCATCCTCGAGATCGGCTTCGGGATGGGCGCGTCGACCGCGGAAATCGCCGCGCACCGCCCCGGCGACGACTTCCTCGGCGTCGAAGTGCACGAGCCGGGCGTCGGCGCGCTGCTGAAACTGATCGGCGAGCAGGATCTGCCGAACATCCGCATCATCCAGCACGACGCGGTCGAGGTGCTCGAACACATGCTCGCGCCGGAAAGTCTCGACGGCGTGCACATCTTCTTCCCCGACCCGTGGCACAAGGCGCGCCACCACAAGCGCCGGCTGATCCAGCCGCCGCTCGTCGCGCATCTCGCATCGCGCCTGAAGCCCGGCGCATACATTCACTGCGCGACCGACTGGCAGAACTACGCGGAACAGATGCTGGAAGTGCTCGGCGCGGAACCGACGCTCGAAAACACGGCCGCCGACTACGCGCCGCGCCCCGACTACCGCCCGGTGACAAAGTTCGAACGGCGCGGGCTGCGGCTCGGCCACGGCGTATGGGACCTGGTGTTCCGCAAGCGCGCAGGCTGAACGACTCCCCCTGCCCCGAATGGAAAAAGGCCCGACCGGCATCTGCCGATCGGGCCTTTTTTATCGGTGGCGCATCGGCCGCCGTATCGGCATCACGCCCAGTTCAGCCAGCCGCTGTACCCGACCAGCAGCACGAACAGCCCGAACGCGATCCGGTACCACGCGAACACCGTGAAATCGTGCGTCGCGACGTAGCGCAGCAGCCAGCGCACGCACACGAACGCACTGACGAACGCCGCGACGAGGCCGAGCGCGAACAGGCCGAGCGAATCGACGGTGAACGCCTGCCAGTCCTTGACGGTTTCATAGAGCGTCGCGCCGAAGATGATCGGAATCGCGAGGAAGAACGAGAATTCGGTGGCCACGCGCCGGTCGAGACCGAACAGCATCCCGCCGATGATCGTCGAGCCCGAGCGCGACATGCCGGGCACCAGCGCGAAGCACTGCGCGATCCCGACCTTCAGCGCGTCGAGCGGCGTCAGCGCATCGACCGACACCACGCGCGGCGGCTCGCGGCGCTCGCGCTGCCGCGCCTCGGCCCACAGGATGATCGCACCGCCCACGACGAGCGCGAACGCGACGGGCACCGGCGAGAACAGCACGGCCTTGATCTTCTTCTCGAACAGGAGGCCGAGCGCAACCGCAGGAATGGTCGCGATCACGACGTTCAACGTGAAGCGCCGCGCTTCAGGCCGGCTCGGCAGCCCGGACACGATGGACGCGATCCGCTGCCGGTATTCCCAGCAGACCGCGAGGATCGCACCGAACTGGATCACGACGTCGAAGGTCTTCGCATGCGAATCGTTGAAATTCAGGAAGCTGCCCGCGACGATCAGGTGCCCGGTACTCGACACCGGCAGGAATTCCGTCAGCCCCTCGACGACGCCGAGGATCAAAGCCTTGCAGATCAGGATCCAGTCCATCCGTGGCCCAACTCCGAAATGGTCGAATGAATGGGCCACTCTTCCACGCGCGGCCCCCCTCCGGCCGAGCGCGGTACGTCGTCATTTTTCGACGATCGCCACGCGTATGCCGTTTGTAAGAATCGTAATTGTACCGGGTTCGTAGTTCACCCCGGCAAATTGCAGTTGTTCGGGCTTGAACGTGTAGATCGGATAGTTGGTCAGCAACTGCGTCGCGAGCAGGCCCGCGGCCGCGCCGACCTGTTGCGCATACATCTGCGCGTCGCCGTCGAGCGCGAGGCTGTCGACCGCCGGCGACTTCAGCACGACCGAGCGGCTCGGCGCGTCGTAAGCAAGCTGGCCCGACACGGTGAACTTGCCGCTGACGGGCGCGCGCAGGAACGGGCTCGTGAAATGCGCGTCGAGCTGCACGGCGACGCGGTTCTGGTCGGGCAGCAGGTTGACGGCCGGGTTCGCGAGCGACACGTCGACGACCTGCGCGACCGTCTTCTGGTACGGGAACTTGCGCGCGACGGCTTTCTGCACGTCGCCGCGCGAGAACGTGTAGTGATCGGGGATGAACGGGAACGTCGACGCGCACGCGGCGAGCGACACGATCACGCCGACGGCGCCGACGCATGCGGCGAGAAAACTGCGCCGGCCGGGCGCGCGGGTTGCGGTCATGCTGAACAATCTCCTGTATCGGGCACGGCGGCGCCGGCCCATGCCGGGCAATCGATCGGGGTTAGTGCGTTCACGCGTGCGGCGGGTTCCATGCGCGGTCTGCGCATCGAGCGCCGCGGGCAGCCCGCTATCGCCGTGCGCCGCGCCGCGGCGACGGCTGCGTCGCGACTTCCAGGCGCGTGAGCCACGCGAGCGCGTCGTCGCGCGATGCGCCGCACATCTCCGCGGACGGCTGCAACCCGGAACAGCACGCGGGGCGCTCGGGCCGGCCGAAGATCCTGCATCGAAGATCGTCGCCGAGCTGCACGCAGCGCACGCCGGCCGGCTTGCCGTCGGGCATGCCCGGAATCGGGCTGGAAATCGACGGCGCGATGCAGCACGCGCCGCAGCCTTCGCGACACGCATGCGGCGGCGGGACATCGGCAGGCGCCGGGCGGACAGGCATTTCGACGGACACTCGGCTCTCTCGAACGAACAACAAAAAACGGTGCGGCAACCGGACGCGGTGCCGGCAGCCGCACCCCGCATTGTGCCATCGCCGGCTGCGACGTTATTACACAATGCAGCTCAATCGCGCGTTTATATACTCGAAAGCATCTAAAAAGCGCGAGATCATCATGCGTTCCGGTTCTGCCGACACAGTGTTCCGTCCCGATTTGCTCGCGAAATACGGCGCGAACGGGCCGCGCTATACGTCGTACCCCACCGCGCTGCAGTTCCGCGACGATTTCGACCCGGCCAACTACGTGCGCGCGGCGAGCGACCCGGGCGCCTCGTCGAGCGAGCTGTCGCTGTACTTCCACATCCCGTTCTGCAACACCGCGTGCTTCTACTGCGGCTGCAACAAGATCGCGACCAACAACCACCGCCGGGCACGCCCGTATCTCGACCAGCTCAAGCGCGAGATGACGCTGCAGGCCGCCTTGTTCGATCCCGCGCGCCCGGTCACGCAGCTGCACTGGGGTGGCGGCACGCCCACCTTCCTGTCCGACGACGAAACGGCCGAGCTGATGGCGGCCACCCGCGAGCACTTCGCGCTCGCGCCGGATGCCGACGCCGAATTCTCGATCGAGATCGACCCGCGCACGGTCACGCCCGCCACGCTCGTCCACCTGCGCACGATCGGCTTCAACCGGCTGAGCCTTGGCGTGCAGGACTTCGATCCGGTCGTGCAGCAGGCGATCAACCGCATCCAGCCGCTTGCGATGACGGCCGACCTGCTCTCCGCCGCGCGCACGACGGGGTTTCATTCGGTGAGCGTCGACCTGATCTACGGGCTGCCGCACCAGACCGTTTCCGTCTTCGCGCGCACGCTGGAAACGATCATCGAACTCGCGCCCGACCGGCTGTCGGTGTTCGGCTACGCGCACATGCCGCACCTGTTCAAGATGCAGCGGCAGATCGACGATGCGACGCTGCCGCCGCCGGAAACGCGCATCGCGCTGCTCGGCCTCGCGATCGACATGCTGACGTCCGCCGGCTACGTGTACATCGGCATGGACCACTTCGCGCGGCCGTCCGACGAGCTCGTGCGCGCGCAGCGCAACGGCACGCTGCAGCGCAATTTCCAGGGCTACAGCACGCGCGCGGATACCGACCTCGTCGGCTTCGGCGTGTCGTCGATCGGCAAGGTCGGCGACGTCTACGCGCAGAACGCGAAGGACCTGCCCGCCTACGGCGCCGCGCTCGACGCGGGCCGCCTGCCGATCGCGCGCGGCGTGCGGCTCACGCCCGACGACCGGCTGCGCCGCGACGTGATCACGCAACTGATGTGCAACCTCGACCTGCCGTTCTCGCATGTCGAGGCCGCGCACGGCATCCGCTTCGCCGATCATTTCGCGCGCGAGCTCGACGCGCTGCGCCCGTTCGAGCGCGACGGGCTGCTGACGATCGCGAGCGACCGCCTGACGATCCATCCGGCCGGCCGGATGGTCGTGCGCAACATCGCGATGGCATTCGACGCGTATCTCGGCCAGACGCAGCAGCAGCGCTATTCGCGCACGGTGTAGGGCCGGACGGGCCCCGGCCGCACGCGGGCGGCCGGTTTGATACAGTGTGGGGCTTACGCCCCGCCAGAATCCGCACGATGCGCACCACCAAAGCGACCCACGCGGTCGAACGCCTGAAGACCCGCTCCGGCAACCCCCAATTCGCGGCCGTCGCGATGGCGGGCGGCCTGTTCTATCTCGTCGACCGCTCGGGCGGCACCGCCGAGAAGCGCTGCGAGCCGCTGCCGCTCGACGAGTTCGTCAAGTTCGTCGACGAATTCGGCCCCCAAAAGCCGCGCAAGGCGAGCAAGCTCGACCTTGCATTCGAGGCGCAGATCAAGAAGAGCAAGGGGTAAAGGTCTGTTGCAGGCTGCCTGAAGGCTTCGCGGCCGCCCCGTTTGGTACAATCACGAAGTTTCTCTATCCCCGCTGATGGCCGACCAGGCTGCGTGACCACACCATGAATATCGAAAACGCGCGTTTCAACATGATCGAACAACAGATCCGGCCGTGGGACGTGCTGGATCTCGACGTCCTGGGCCTGCTGTCGATCGTCAAGCGTGAAAACTACGTTCCGGCCGCATACCGCGATCTCGCGTTCGCCGACCTCGAACTGCCGCTGCCCGGCGGGAACAGCAAGATGCTGTTCCCGCGCGTCGAAGCGCGCGTGCTGCAGGAGCTGACGGTCAAGAAGCACGAGAACGTGCTCATCATCGGCGCCGGCTCGGGCTACCTCGCCGCACTGTTCGCGCACCGTGCACAGCACGTGACGGCCGTCGAGATCGATCCGACCAACGCGAAATTCGCGGAAGACAACCTGCGCAACGACGGCGTGACCAACGCGGAAGTCGTCCTCGGCGACGGTTCGCGCGGCTGGGCCGGCAAGGCGCCGTATGACGTGATCTGCGTCGCGGGCGGCCTGCCCGTCGTGCCGCAGGAAATGCTCGAACAGCTGAAGGTCGGCGGCCGCCTCGCGGCATTCGTCGGCGGCCGTCCGGTGATGAAGGCGCAGATCATCACGCGCATCGACGACAAGCAGTACCGCGTCGCCGACGTGTTCGAAACGTACATCGACCACCTCGTCAACGCGATCGAGCCGTCGCGCTTCAAGTTCTGAGCGGCGGAGCCTCCATGCAGATCCTGACCGCCGCGATGCTCGCGGCATGGCTCGGCGACAAGGCGCGCCCCGCGCCGGTCGTGCTCGACGTGCGCGAACCGTGGGAAATCGCGACCGCGCACATTGCCGGCAGCGTGTCGATTCCGATGCAGCAGATTCCCGCGCGCAGCGAAGAGCTCGACGACGAAGCGGAAATCGTCTGCGTATGCCATCACGGGATGCGCAGCGCGCAGGTCGCGATGTTCCTCGAATCGCGCGGCTTCACGAAGCTGTACAACCTGCAAGGCGGGATCGACGCGTGGTCGCGCGACGTCGATCCGTCCGTGCCGCGCTACTGATCCTGCCGGTGGCGCATCACGCGCCGCCGCACCGGCCGGCACCTTGCCGCCGGTCATACCGATCCGCCGAACGGGCGCGCATGGCGCGCCCGTTTCTCTTTCCCGCTCCGGTTTGTTTCAGCGTCGTCTGATCTGCGGCGGCACCGCGCTGCGTCCGCGCCGTGCGCGCGTGGTGCGAAGTCATGGCGCACGGCCGTTCCCGCACCGCGTGCAGGCACCGGAACAGGGAACCCCGACCGTGCACCATTTGCGCCCGCGAACCTGCACCGCGACGGACCGCACATGCTGCACGACGCGTCATGCGCACCGTCCCGACGCCACGCACCGCCCCGCGCAGGCACGCCGGACGTGCATCCGCACGACTGGCACATGCCTTGCGTTACCCCTTGCACGCATATCCAACACGTCAAGGGGAACCCGATGAAACGTCGCAGTCTGTTGAAGTTCGGTTCGATGGCCGGCGCACTCGCGCTCGCGGGCAAGAGCCCGTTCGCGCACGCGGCCGATGCGGGCACCGGCCCGATCAAGGTCGGCATCCTGCATTCGCTGTCGGGCACGATGGCGATCTCGGAGACGTCGCTGAAGGACACCGCGCTGATGACGATCGCCGACATCAACAAGAGCGGCGGCGTGATGGGTCGCAAGCTCGAGCCCGTGGTGGTCGATCCCGCGTCGAACTGGCCGCTGTTCGCCGAGAAGGCGCGCCAGCTGCTCACGCAGGACAAGGTCGCCTGCGTGTTCGGCTGCTGGACATCGGTGTCGCGCAAGTCGGTGCTGCCGGTGTTCGAAGAGCTGAACGGGCTGCTCTACTACCCGGTTCAGTACGAAGGCGAGGAAATGTCGCGCAACGTGTTCTATACGGGCGCAGCGCCGAATCAGCAGGCGATCCCGGCCGTCGAGTACCTGATGGGCGCGGAAGGCGGCGGCGCGAAGCGCTTCTTCCTGCTCGGTACCGACTACGTGTATCCGCGCACGACCAACAAGATCCTGCGTGCGTTCCTGAAATCGAAGGGCGTGAAGGACGCCGACATTCAGGAGGTCTACACGCCGTTCGGCCACAGCGATTACCAGACCATCGTCGCGAACATCAAGAACTTCTCGCAAGGCGGCAAGACGACCGTGATCTCGACGATCAACGGCGACTCGAACGTGCCGTTCTACAAGGAGCTCGGCAACCAGGGGATCAAGGCGACCGACGTGCCGGTCGTCGCGTTCTCGGTCGGCGAGGAAGAACTGCGCGGGATCGACACCAAGCCGCTCGTCGGCCACCTCGCGGCGTGGAATTACTTCATGTCGGTGAAGAACCCGACCAACACGAAGTTCAAGGACCAGTTCGCCGCGTGGGTGAAGGCGAACAACCTGCCGGGCGGCGCGAAGCGCGTAACCAACGACCCGATGGAGGCGACCTACGTCGGCATCCACATGTGGAAGCAGGCCGTCGAAAAGGCGAAGAGCACCGACGTCGACAAGGTACGCGTCGCGATGATCGGCCAGACGGTGGCCGCGCCGTCGGGCTTCACGCTCGCCATGGACGGCAACCATCACCTGCACAAGCCGGTGATGATCGGCGAGATTCGCGGCGACGGGCAGTTCAACGTCGTGTGGAAGACCAAGACCGCAGTGCGCGCGCAACCGTGGAGCCCGTTCATCGCGGGCAACCAGGGCAAGCCGGACATCGTCACGTCGATCCCGGCGTTCCTGCGCCGGCAGCGCGCGGCGCTCGCCTGACGCGACGCGGGGCGTCGCGCTCCGGCGCGATGCTCCGCTCTCCCGCAGGTACCGATGGTCCGGGCGCGCTTGCCGTGACGCACCGCAAGCGCCCGCACATCGCCGCCTGCATCCGCTTCCTCACGCCCGACAGGATTTCCCGATGCCTACACGCTTTCGCCGAGCCGCCGTCGCGATCGTCGCGTGCGCCGCCCTCGCGGGCGGGCTGCCGCGCGCCGCGTTCGCGCTGACGGCCACCGATACCGCCGCGCTCGCCGGCGACGACTTCGACGCGAAGACGGCCGCAATCGAACGGCTCGCCGCCGATCCCGATCCACGCGCCGTCGCGCTGCTCAATGCGCTGTCGACCGGTGACGCGCTCGCGACCGGCGACGGCCGCCTGCTGATCCAGACCGGCGACACCACGCACGACGCGCTCACGCAGGCCGCGACGCCGGCCGGCGACGCGCAGCCCGTGATGCTGAACAACCTGCTGCGCACGAAGATCACGGGCGCGCTGTCGGGGCTCGCGCTCGCGTCGCCCGATGTCACCGCGCGACGCGACGCGATCGATGCGTTGCTGAAATCGCCCGACCCGGCGCTCAAGCCGATGATCGACCGCGCCCGTGCAAAGGAAACCGATCCCGCGCTGAAGCGCCGCCTCGATGCATTGTGGGCGATTGCCGCGCTGCACGACGCCGACCCGGCGAAGCGTCTCGAAGCCGTGCAGGTGGTGGCCGCGCGCCACGATCTCGACATGATCGAACAGTTGCGCCCGCTCGTCGCGAAGAACGCGGACGGCAGCTACACGGAGCCCGATGCGCGCGTGCGTGACGCCGCGCAGCAGGGGCTCGACGCACTGCATTCGCTGCAGCGCCGCGGCGAGATCGTCGGCACGCTGTTCGCCGGCCTGTCGCTCGGCAGCGTGCTGCTGCTCGCCGCACTCGGCCTCGCGATCACGTACGGGCTGATCGGCGTGATCAACATGGCGCACGGCGAATTCCTGATGATCGGTGCGTACGCAACCTATGTCGTGCAGACGCTGATCCAGCGCTACGCGCCCGGCGCGTTCGACTGGTATCCGCTCGCCGCCGTGCCGGTGTCGTTCGTGACGGCCGCGCTCGTCGGCATCGTGCTCGAACGGCTCGTGCTGCGGCACCTGTACGGCCGCCCGCTGGAGACGCTGCTCGCCACCTTCGGCGTGAGCCTGATCCTGATCCAGGCGACGCGCATGCTGTTCGGCGCGCAGAACGTGCAGGTCGTGAACCCGTCGTGGATGAGCGGCGGCGTGAGCGTGATGCAGAACCTGATCCTGCCGTACAACCGGCTCGCGATCCTCGCGTTCGCGCTCGCGGTGGTATTCGTTGCGTGGGCCGTGCTGACGAAGACACGGCTCGGCCTGTTCGTGCGCGCGGTCACGCAGAACCGCCGGATGGCCGCGTGCGTCGGCGTGAAGACCGCGCGTGTCGACGCGTACGCATTCGCGTTCGGCGCGGGCATCGCGGGCCTCGGCGGCTGCGCGCTGTCGCAGATCGGCAACGTGGGCCCCGACCTCGGCCAGAACTACATCATCGATTCGTTCATGGCGGTCGTGCTCGGCGGTGTCGGGCAGATCGCCGGCACCGTGCTCGGCGGCTTCGGGCTCGGCCTCGCGAGCAAGGCGATCGAGCCGTTCTGGGGCGCCGTGCTCGCGAAGATCGCGGTGCTCGTGATGATCGTGCTGTTCATCCAGAAACGTCCGCAGGGCATGTTCGCCCCGAAGGGCCGCAGTGCGGAGGCTTGACGTGACTTCATTCACCCATTCGCTGTCCAACCCGGTCGCCGATGCGCCGCAGCCGGCTGCCGCCGCAAGCGCGGCAGACGGTTTCGCGCTCGGCCTGCCGCCCCGCCCCGCGCTGCTGTCGCGACGCGCGTGGCTCGCGCTGATCGCGCTGTGCATCGCGATCGGCATCTGCGTGCCGCTCGCCTCG
Organism: Burkholderia sp. D-99; assembly: GCF_011605345.1. Lineage (GTDB taxonomy): Bacteria > Pseudomonadota > Gammaproteobacteria > Burkholderiales > Burkholderiaceae > Burkholderia. The sequence goes on along the minus strand of NZ_JAAOXM010000003.1, from coordinate 262,330 downwards.
CTCGTCGTGCCCGAGTCGAGCGCGCTCCATCTGTCCGCCTACGCGATGACGCTCGCCGGCAAGCTGATGTGCTACGCGATCGCCGCGCTCGCGCTCGATCTCGTGTGGGGCTACTGCGGCATCCTGAGCCTCGGCCACGGCCTCTTCTTCGCGCTCGGCGGCTATGCGATCGGCATGTACCTGATGCGCGAGATCGGCCGTGACGGCAAGTACGGCAGCGACCTGCCCGATTTCATGGTGTTTCTCGACTGGCACCAGTTGCCGTGGTACTGGAGCGGCACGCAGCACCTCGCGTGGGCGCTCGCGCTCGTCGTGCTCGTGCCGGCCGTGCTCGCCTGGGTGTTCGGCTTCTTCACGTTCCGCTCGCGCGTGAAAGGCGTGTACCTGTCGATCATCACGCAGGCGCTGACGTTCGCCGCGATGCTGCTGTTCTATCGCAACGAAACCGGCTTCGGCGGCAACAACGGCTTCACCGACTTCAAGCGCATCGCGGGCTTCGCGGTCACGTCGCCCGGCACGCGCACGGTGCTGTTGCTGCTCACGTTCGCGACACTCGTGCTCGCGTTCATCGCCGCGCGCGCGATCGTCACGAGCAAGCTCGGGCGCGTCGTCACCGCGGTGCGCGACGGCGAGACGCGGCTGATGTTCCTCGGCTACAGCCCGCTCGCGTACAAGCTGTTCGTGTGGACCGTGTCCGCCGTGCTGTGCGGCATCGCGGGTGCGTTGTACGTGCCGCAGGTCGGCATCATCAACCCCGGCGAGATGTCGCCCGGCAACTCGATCGAGATGGCGATCTGGGTCGCGGTAGGCGGGCGCGGCACGCTGATCGGGCCGATCATTGGCGCGTTCGCGGTGAACGGCGCGAAGAGCTTCTTTACCGCTTACTTCGCCGAATACTGGCTGTTCTTCCTCGGCCTGATCTTCGTGCTCGTGCCGCTGCTGCTGCCGCGCGGGATCATGGGCCTCGTCGAAGCCGTGCTCGCAAAAGGAAAACGCGCATGAACGGAACGGCCCTCTATCAATTCACGCCACCGCCCGAGGACGAACTGCTGGCCGTCAGCGGCACCGCGTCGATGGGGCGCGTGGTGCCGCCCGGCATCGACACGTCGCACGGAACGATCCTCTACCTCGAGGATATCGAGGTGAGCTTCGACGGTTTCCGCGCACTGAAGAAGCTGTCGCTCGCGATCGACGCGGGCGAGCTGCGCTGCGTGATTGGCCCGAACGGTGCGGGCAAGACGACGATGATGGACGTGATCACCGGCAAGACGCGCCCCGATGCGGGCAAGGTGTTTCTCGGCCAGACCATCGACCTCGCGCGCATGAACGAGCCGGAAATCGCGCGCGCGGGGATCGGTCGCAAGTTCCAGAAGCCGACCGTGTTCGAACAGCATCCGGTGTGGGAGAACCTCGAGCTCGCGATGCAGACCGACAAGGGCTGGCTCGCGTCGCTGCGCGCGCGGCTCGACCGCACCGCGCAGGCGAAGATCGAGGAGACGCTCGCGCTGATCGGCCTCGAAAGCGACGCGTATCGCGCGGCGGGCGAGCTGTCGCACGGGCAGAAGCAGCGGCTCGAGATCGGCATGCTGCTGATGCAGCGCCCTGCCCTCTTGCTGCTCGACGAGCCGGCGGCCGGGATGACCGATCACGAGACGATGGAACTCGCCGAACTGCTGAACACGCTGCGCGGCACCTGCTCGATGATGGTCGTCGAGCACGACATGGAATTCGTCGCGGCACTCGCGGGCGACACGGGCCGCGTGACGGTGATGGCCGAAGGCGCGGTGCTCGCGCAGGGCACGCTCGACCAGGTCAAGCGCGACGACGCGGTGATCGAGTCTTACCTCGGACGATGATGCGATGCTGAAGATCGATGCACTGAACCAGTACTACGGCGGCAGCCATATCCTGCGCAACGTGAGCCTCGCCGCCGACGACGGCAAGCTCACCGTGCTGCTGGGCCGCAACGGCGTCGGCAAGAGCACGTTGCTGCGCTGCCTGATGGGTGTCGTCGCCGCGAAAAGCGGCAGCGTGTCGTGGCGTGGCAGGGCGCTCGGTGCACTGCCGCCGTATGCGCGCGTCGCCGCCGGGCTCGCGTACGTGCCGCAGGGCCGCGACATCTTTCCGCGGCTGACCGTCGAGGAAAACCTGCTGGTCGGCGCGGCAAGCCGGAAAGCGCCGTCGAAGGTGCCCGACCGCATCTACCACCTGTTCCCGGTGCTGAAGGACATGCGCGCGCGGCGCGGCGGCGACCTGTCGGGCGGCCAGCAGCAGCAGCTCGCGATCGGCCGCGCGCTGATGAGCGAGCCGCAGTTGCTGATCCTCGACGAGCCGACCGAAGGCATCCAGCCGTCGATCATCCAGGACATCGGCCGCACGCTGCGCCAGCTCGTCGACGACTCGAGGATGACCGTGCTGCTCGTCGAACAGTATTACGACTTCGCGCAATCGATCGCGGACAGCTACTGGGTGATGAGCCGCGGCGAGATCGTCGCGGGCGGCGACGCGCGGGACATGGAAGCGAACGGCGTGCGCGAGCTGATCGCGGTGTGACGCGCGGCACGGCGGCAGGCACGGCAACGGGTACCGGCGGCCGGTTCGCGACGCGCCCGCACGCGGCGCTTTCAACGAACGCGGCATCTGCATTATTGTTCCGGTAGCATCCACGTTCTTCGCGCCCGTTTCCTTCGTTTCCCGTTCGCTGCCGATGTCCGCCCCCGATTCGCACGCCCCGCTGTCCCGCCCCGCCGTCGCCAAGTCGTGGCGCGGCCGCCTCGAACTCGGCTTCGAGCGGCACGGCGCGCGCACGACGCTCGCGCACCGGCTGCACGACGGCCCGCTGCGTGTACAGCGGCCGCTGTACCCGGAAGGCGACGCGATCTGCCATGCGGTGATCGTCCATCCGCCGGGCGGCGTCGCGGGCGGCGACCGGCTCGACATCGACATCGCGCTCGGCGACAGCACGCATGCGGTTTTGACGACGCCCGGCGCGACCAAGTGGTACAAGTCGAACGGCCTTGACGCGACGCAGCGCATCGGCATCACGGTCGGCCGTGACGCGAAGCTCGACTGGCTGCCGCAGAACAACCTGTTCTTCGACGCAGCGCATGCGTCGCTCGATTTCACGGTGACGCTCGGCACGGGCGCGAGCGCGATCGGCTGGGACGCGACGCAGCTCGGCCGGCAGGCGGCCGGCGAAACCTGGTCGGCAGGACGCATCGCGTCGACCTCGGCGCTCGTCGATGCCGACGGCCGGCCGCTGTGGACCGAACGCGCGCTGCTCGACGCACGCGATCCGCTGCGCGGCGCACTGCAGGGCCTCGCCGGTTTTCCCGCATACGGCACGCTGTGGGCCGTCGGCGCCGCGTGCGACGCCGCGCTGGCCGAATCGCTCGCAGCCCGGATGCCGTTCGATACCACGCTGCGCGCGGGCGCGACCTGCGTGACACCGGGCGTCGTGCTGGTCCGCGCGCTGTCGACATCGATGGAAGCGCTGCAACGCCACTTCACCGACTGCTGGCTGCATCTGCGGCCGATCGTGCACGGCGTCGACGCTCGGCCGCTGCGCCTCTGGCAAACCTGAGCGCGTTCGCGTCGCGCACCGTTTCAGCGCAACGCCGCATCAGGCGCTGCACGTTACCCATGCACGACGCACCACGAACGCGCATCGCGCACCATGCGACAGGCATGGCACGCGCCTTGCTCCTTACATAACCGATACGCAACGCACGCAAAACAGCGCGGTGCTACGATGACCCGCGCGTCTGCCTGGTTGCATGCGCACCCATAAAAATTACGTTTTCCTGAACGTTTGCCTTCATGAAACTGACTCCCCGAGAGAAGGACAAGCTGCTGATCTTCACGGCGGCGCTGCTGGCCGAGCGCCGTCGCGCACGCGGCCTGAAGCTCAACTATCCGGAGGCGGTCGCCTTCATCACCGCCGCGCTGATGGAAGCCGCGCGCGACGGCAAGACGGTCGCCGAGGTGATGCACTACGGCACGACGCTGCTCACGCGCGACGACGTGATGGACGGCGTGCCGGAGATGATCCCCGACATCCAGGTCGAGGCGACCTTCCCCGACGGCACGAAGCTCGTGACCGTCCATCACCCGATTCCGTGAGGCCCCGCATGATCCCCGGCGAAATCCTCACCGACGACGGCGACCACGAACTGAACGTGGGCCGCGAAACGCTCACGCTCGTCGTCGCGAACACCGGCGACCGCCCGGTGCAGGTCGGCTCGCACTATCACTTCTTCGAAGTCAACGACGCGCTGTCGTTCGATCGCGCGACCGCACGCGGCTTTCGCCTGAACATCGCGGCCGGCACCGCCGTGCGCTTCGAGCCGGGCCAGACGCGTACCGTCGAGCTGGTCGCACTCGCGGGCGATCGCGCCGTCTACGGTTTTCAGGGCAAGGTGATGGGGCCGCTGTAAGCCGCGCCCCGCTCTTCAGGAACAGCACGACATGACACTACGCTTGAGCCGCCGCGCGTACGCGGAAATGTTCGGGCCGACGACGGGCGACCGCGTCCGGCTCGCCGATACCGAACTGCTGATCGAGATCGAACGCGATTACACGACCTACGGCGAGGAAGTGAAATTCGGCGGCGGGAAGGTGATCCGCGACGGCATGGGCCAGTCGCAGCGCGTGGCCGCCGACGTGCCCGACACGATCATCACGAACGCGGTGATCCTCGATCACTGGGGCATCGTGAAAGCCGACATCGCGATCAAGCACGGCCGCATCGCCGCGATCGGCAAGGCCGGCAATCCCGACATCCAGCCGGGCGTGACGATCGCGATCGGCGCGGCGACCGAAGTGATCGCCGGCGAAGGGTTGATCGTGACGGCCGGCGGCATCGACACGCACATCCACTTCATCAGCCCGCAGCAGATCGACGAGGCGCTCGCGTCGGGCGTCACGACGATGCTCGGCGGCGGCACGGGGCCGGCCACCGGCACCAACGCGACGACCTGCACGCCCGGCCCGTGGCACATGGAGCGGATGCTGCAGGCCGCCGACGGCTGGCCGATCAACCTCGGCTTCCTCGGCAAGGGCAACGCGAGCTTGCCGGAACCGCTCGTCGAGCAGATCGCGGCCGGCGCAATCGGGCTGAAGCTGCACGAGGACTGGGGCACGACGCCCGCCGCGATCGACAACTGCCTGTCGGTCGCCGACGACACCGACACGCAGGTCGCGATCCATACCGACACACTGAACGAAGGCGGCTTCGTCGAATCGACGGTCGCCGCGTTCAAGGGCCGCACGATCCACACGTACCACACCGAAGGCGCGGGTGGCGGCCATGCGCCCGACATCCTGAAGGTGTGCGGCGAAGCGAACGTGCTGCCGTCGTCGACCAACCCGACACGCCCGTACACGATCAACACGCTCGACGAGCATCTCGACATGCTGATGGTGTGCCATCACCTCGACCCGTCGATCGCCGAGGATCTCGCGTTCGCCGAATCGCGGATCCGCCGCGAGACGATCGCGGCCGAGGACATCCTGCACGATCTCGGCGCGCTGTCGATGCTGTCGTCCGATTCGCAGGCGATGGGCCGCGTCGGCGAAGTGATCATCCGCACGTGGCAGACCGCGCACAAGATGAAGGTGCAGCGCGGCGCGCTGCCGGAAGACACCACACGCAACGATAATTTCCGCGCGAAGCGCTACGTCGCGAAGTACACGATCAACCCGGCGCTCACGCACGGCATCGCGCACGAAGTCGGCTCGATCGAACCCGGCAAGTGGGCCGACCTCGTGCTGTGGGAGCCCGCGTTCTTCGGGATCAAGCCGTCGATGATCCTGAAGGGCGGGATGATCGCGATGGCGCAGATGGGTGACCCGAATGCGTCGATCCCGACGCCGCAGCCGGTCCACTATCGCGAGATGTTCGCGACGCGCGGCGGTGCACTCGCCCGCACGTCGCTGACCTTCGTGTCGCAGATGGCGGCCGATGCGGGCATCGCGGAACGCTACGGCCTCGCGAAGCGGATCGTGCCCGTGCGCAACTGCCGCAACGTGACGAAGGCCGACATGATCCACAACGCGTGGCGCCCGTCGATCAGCGTCGATCCCGAAACCTACGACGTGATCGCCGACGGCCAGTTGCTCACCTGCGAGCCGGCGACGGTGCTGCCGATGGCGCAGCGCTATTTCCTGTTCTGATTTCCGGTTCCCCGTTTCATGCGCACCCTCGACAAACGCATTGCCCCGAACGTGAAACTCGCCGCGTCGCTCGTCGCGCGCGCGCCGACGCTCACGCTCGCCTATGACGCCCGCTGCAAGAGCCGCCTCGCGGCGACGCTCGACACCGGCGAGGACGTCGCCGTCCTGCTGCCGCGCGGCACGATCCTGCGCGACGGTGACGTGCTCGTCGCCGACGACGGCGCGCTCGTGCGCATCGCCGCGGCGGCCGAAACCGTGCTGCGCGTGCGCGCGGCCGACCCGCTCACGCTGATGCGCGCCGCCTACCACCTCGGCAACCGTCACACGCCGGTCGAGATCGGCGACGGTTACTTGAAGCTCGAAGCCGACCCGGTACTCGCCGACATGCTGCGCCGGCTCGGCACGCAGGTCGAGGAGACCCTCGCGCCGTTCCAGCCGGAAGCCGGCGCGTACGGCGGCGGCCACAAGCACGGGCACGACGCGACGTTCGCCGAGGACTACGCGCTTGCGCAGCAGGTGTTCGGCGAGCATCACGGCCACTCGCATTCGCACGATCACGATCACGATCATCAGCATGGTCCCGGATGCACGCACGGCCACGGCCATGACCACCACTGAACTCGTCACGCTGCTGCACCTCGCGTCGCCGGCACTGCCGATCGGCGCGTTCAGCTATTCGCAGGGGCTTGAAGCGGCGCTCGACGCAAACCTGATCCACGACGCGGATACCGCGCGCGACTGGATTGCGAGCGGCCTGACCGACGTGCTCGCGCACGGCGAGCTGCCGTTCCTCGCACACCAGCTCGCGCGCTGGCATGCGCACGACGCGGCGGCGCTCGTCTCCGAAAACGCGTGGTTCATCGCGAGCCGCGAATCGGCGGAACTGCGCCGCGAGACCGAACAGATGGGCTGGTCGCTCGCGCAATTGTGCGCGTCGCTCGAATGGGGCGATGCCGCACGCCGCGCGACGCTCGCGTCGATTTCGCCGATCGCGCTACCGACCGCGTTCGCATACGCAGCCGCCGCGCACGACGCGAGCGCCGACGCCGTACTTGCCGCGTACGCATTCAGCTGGGTCGAGAACCAGACGTCCGCCGCGCTGAAGGCCGTGCCGCTCGGCCAGCTCGCCGGGCAACGCATCATCGTCGCGCTGCGCGGCGCGGTCGACGCGGCCGTACGCCGCGCGCTCGCGACGCCGCCCGACGCCGTCAACACGTTCGCGCCGCAGCTCGGCATCCTGTCCGCGCGGCACGAAACCCAGTATTCGCGGTTGTTCCGCTCCTGAACACGACACACGCCATGAACGCACCCGCTCCCTCCTCCGCCCGCCGCACGAAGAAACTGCCGCCGCTGCGCGTCGGCATCGGCGGCCCCGTCGGCTCCGGCAAGACCACGCTGCTCGAAATGCTGTGCAAGGCGATGCGCGAGCGCTACGACCTCGTCGCGATCACCAACGACATCTATACGAAGGAAGACCAGCGGCTGCTGACGGTCGCGGGCGCGCTGCCCGAGGAGCGCATCATGGGCGTCGAGACGGGCGGCTGCCCGCACACGGCGATCCGCGAGGATGCGTCGATCAACCTCGAGGCCGTCGACCGGATGCTGTCGCGCTTTCCCGACGCCGACATCGTGTTCATCGAATCGGGCGGCGACAATCTCGCGGCAACCTTCAGCCCCGAGCTGTCGGACCTGACGATCTACGTGATCGACGTCGCGGGCGGCGAGAAGATTCCGCGCAAGGGCGGCCCCGGCATCACGAAGTCCGACCTGCTCGTGATCAACAAGACCGATCTCGCGCCGCTGGTCGGCGCGAACCTCGACGTGATGGCGTCCGACACGAAGAAAATGCGCGGCGAGCGGCCTTACGTGATGACGAACCTGAAGGCGCTCGAAGGCGTCGCGGACGTGATCGCATTCATCGAGAAGAAGGGCTTGCTGACGGTCTGAGCGGCGCGGCGGCGCCACACGGTGCCGCCACGCATGCGCCCGGCGGCATTGCACCGCCTTCGTCTAGTCGTCGGACGTGTCCTGCGCGTCCTGCAGCGCGCGTGTGCCGCGTTCGGCGGGCGGCAACAGTGCCGCGAGCACATCGACCGTGCGCGCGGTCGCGCCGCGGTGACGCGCCGCGAAGGCCGCGCCGGCCGCCCCCATCGCGATGCGCCGCGCCTTGTCGGCAAACAGCGCGTCGAGCACGTGCGCGAGATCGAGCGGATCCTCGACCTGCAGCGCGGCGCCGGCCGCGACCGCGTCGGCGGTCGCCTGCGTGAAGTTGAATACGTGCTTCCCGATCAGCACCGGCACGCCGACCGCGCACGCTTCGATCAGGTTCTGGCCGCCGAGCGGCAGCAGGCTGCCGCCGATGAACGCGACGTCGGCGGCCGCGTAATACGCACCGAGCTCGCCCATCGAATCGCCGAGCAGCACCGTCACGTCGTCCGGCAGCGGTTCGGCGGCCGGCCGGCCGGCCGCGAGCGCCGCCGCGTCGGCCGCCCATGCGGAGCGTCGCACGCACTTGAGCCCGTTGCGCTCGACGAGCGCCTCGACCTCGGCGAAGCGCTGCGGATGACGCGGCACGAGCACCAGCAGCGCGCCGGGCGTACGCATCGCGGCGAACGCCTGCAGCACCAGCGCCTCCTCGTTCTCGCGCGTGCTCGCGGCGACCCACACGGGCCGCGCGCCGATCGCGTCGCGCCACGCATGGCCGCGTGCCGCGAGTTCCGGCGGCGTCGTCATGTCGAACTTCAGGTTGCCGAGCACGGTCACGTTGCGCGCGCCGAGCGACGTCAGCCGCTCCGCATCGGCCGGGCTCTGCGCGAGCACACGCGAGAAGCCGCCGAACACGTCGTGCGTCGCCGCGCCGAACTTCCCCGCGCGCCGGAACGAACGCGCGGACATGCGCGCATTGGTCAGCACCAGCGGTACGTCCGCGCGGCGGCATTCGTCGATCAGCGTGGGCCACACCTCGGTTTCCATCACGAGGCCGAGCGTCGGCCGCCATGCGTGCAGGAAACGCCGCACCGCACCGGGCATGTCGTACGGCAGGTAGCAGCGCAGCACGCGATCACCGAAGATCTGTTCGCCGGTCGCACGGCCGCTCGGCGTCATGTGCGTGAGCAGGATGCGTGCATCGGGGCGCACGCGCATCAGCGCATCGATTAGCGGCTGCGCCGCGCGCGTCTCGCCGACCGATACCGCATGCACCCAGATCAGCGGCGCGCGTTCGTCACGCGAGCGGCCCGTCACGTAGCCGAAACGTTCGCCGATGTGCTCGCGGTAGCCGCGCTCCTTGCGCGAACGCACGTAGAGCCGGATGACAGCGACAGGAGCGACGAGCCACCACAGCGCGCGATAGATCGCCCTCAGCATGCGGCAGCCCTCGTATTGAATCGAAGCAGGTGTGCGCTCAAACCAGCGCCCTGCCCTGCAGGCGTTCGAGAATGCCGAGCGGCGCGCATTCGCGGCGAACCATCGCGTCGACCGGCAGGAAGAAGGTCTGCTCGAGCATGAACTGGCCGGACATCACAGCGTGCGAAGTCTGATCCGAGAAACATATCCACACGCAGCCCGGCGGAAACGGCATCGTCTCCTGCGGGCTCGTCTTCTGGTAGTCGAGATCGGCCTTCATGCTGTCGTGCAGGTTCAGCATCAGGTGGTCGTACGCGCTGCGCGGCGACTTCGTCACGTGCAGCAGGTTCAGCAGCCACGCAGCGCCCGGCAGTTGCGGCTTGATCGACGGCAGGAAGCGCTTCGCGACGTCCTCGAACGGCTCGCCGACGCGCCACACGCGCGGCACGCCGGCCGGGTTCACGTTCGTGAACACGCGCAGGATGCGCTCGCCGTAGTTGGGCCGCGACGGGAACGCGTCGACGTGCAGCCGGCTGTCGTCCTTGCGCCATGACGTCTGGCGCGTCTCGACCTGCATCAGCCGCAGGCTCGTCGGCGCGACGCGCAGCTTGCCGCGGTATTCGGGAAACAGGCCGTCGACGAGCGTGCCGGCCTGTTGCTGGAAGCGCGCGACGAGCGCGCGCACCGCCGACTGCGTGACGCTGTCGCCGAGCACGCCGGCGAGCGCGCCGCCGTTCGGCGCGAGGCTGATGTTCTTGCGTTTCGGGTCGGCGAGCGCCGGATCGAGCAGCGCTTCCTCGCCGCCTTCGATCGCGAAGCGCAGGTGCGGGAAATACAGCACCTTGCCTTCCTCGACGGCGGCCAGCAGTTGCTCGCGCGGCGCCGACAGGTTGTGTCCGCTCCAGTCGGCGGACGGGACTTCGATGATCTGGGATTCGCTCATGATCGGTTCGCGTGGGTTCGCGCGGGTTCGTGCGTGTGACAGCGTTACAGGAGGCCGAAGCCCGCGAGCGCCGACTTCACCTGCGCGATCGACGGGGGCTGCCCCGCCGTGCCGAGATTGATGACGTTCGGCGACCAGTAGCCGCCGGTCCGCCAGGCCGTCGCGAAATTGTACAGTTCGACCGTCGGACGCTTCAGCGCCGCCGCGATGTGAACCAGACCTGTATCAACCCCGACGGTGGCGGCCGCGCCGTCGATCAGGCCAACCACGGCTGGCAGCGACAGCCGCGGCGGCACGATCGCCGCCGCGCCGAACTCCTTCGCGAGCCGCTCGCTGGTCGCGCGCTCCGCGTCGTTGCCCCACGGCAGCACGAGCGACGCGCCGCGCCGCACGAGCGACTGGCCGAGCTCGATCCACGCGGCGTCCGGCCACTGCTTGTCGGCGCGCGACGTCGCATGGACGAACACCACGTACGGCACCGGCAGGTTCAGGCCGAGCGCGGCCACCGCGAGCGCCGCCGCACGCGTGTCGAGGCCGAAGTCGACCGGATCGGCCGGCGTCGGCGCCGGGTCGCCCAGCGCGGCCGCGACGAGTTGCCGCGAGCGCTCGACGACGTGCGTGCGCGGTGCGATCGGCACGCGCTTGCGGTAGAAGAAACGCACGGGCCATTCGTAGCCGGCGCCGTCGGTACGGTTGCCGAGCCCGACGAGCGGGCCGCGCGCCCAGCTCGCGACCCAGGCCGTCTTGATCAGGCCCTGGCAGTCGATCACGAGGTCGTACTGCTCGGCCGCGAGGCGCTGGCGGAAGGCGCGGATCTCGCGCCACGTGGCGCCCGAGAACGGCTTCTTGCGCCAGCGGCGCAGCGAGAACGGCAGCACGTCGCGCACGCCGTCGACGAGCTTCACGAGGTCGACGAAGCTTTCCTCGACGAGCCAGTCGATCTGCGCATCGGGGTGGCGGCGCCGGATATCGGCGATCACCGGCATGTTGTGCACGACGTCGCCCAGCGACGACACGCGCACGATCAGGATCTTTTGCACGCTGAAAAAACGCCGGCAGGCAGCCGGCGACAAGCATAAAGGGGGGATTTTATCGCGCCCGGGGGGCCAGACAGACAAAAAGCGGCCGCACGCCTTTGGCGTGCGCCGCTTTTCGGGGATGGCGCGACGATTGGACCCACCCTCGCGCCGTTGGCGGCCCGCCGGCCGCCGACACTCAGAACGGCAGCTTGACGTCCGGCTTCGCGGCCGTCAGCACGCGGCGGAAGTCCTCCTGGATGCGCTCGAGCCCTTCCTGCGTCTCGGCTTCGAAACGCATCACGACGACCGGCGTCGTGTTCGACGAACGCGCGAGGCCGAAGCCGTCCGGGTACTCGACACGCAGGCCGTCGATCGTCACGACTTCCTCGGCGCCGTCGAACTTCGCTTCTTTCTGCAGCTTGTCGATCAGGCGGAAGTTCTCGCCTTCGTCGAGCCAGAGCTGCAGTTCGGGCGTGCTCATCGCGTCCGGCAGCCCGTTCAGCAGCGCGCTCGGGTCGGCCGTCTTCGTGAGGATCTCGAGCAGGCGCGCGCCCGTGTAGAGACCGTCGTCGAAGCCGTACCAGCGATCCTTGAAGAACACGTGGCCGCTCATTTCACCGGCGAGCGGCGCACCCGTCTCGCGCAGCTTCGCCTTCACGAGCGAGTGGCCCGTCTTCCACATCAGCGGTTCGCCGCCCTTCGACTTGATCCACTGCGCGAGGTGACGCGTGCACTTCACGTCGTAGATGATCTGCGCGCCCGGGTTGCGCGACAGCACTTCTTCCGCGAACAGCATCAGCTGGCGGTCCGGATAGATGATCTGGCCGTCCTTCGTGACGACGCCGAGGCGGTCGCCGTCGCCGTCGAACGCGAAACCGATTTCGGCGTCGGTGTCCTTCAGCGCCTGGATCACGTCCTGCAGGTTTTCCGGGTGGGCGGGATCGGGGTGGTGGTTCGGGAACGTGCCGTCGATGTCGGTGAAGCGCTCGACGAGTTCGCAGCCGAGCGCCTTGAACAGGCGCGTCGCGAGCGGGCCGGCCACGCCGTTGCCGGCGTCGACGACGAGCTTCATCGGGCGGGCCGGCTTGATGTCGCCGACGATGCGCGCGATGTATTGGTCGGCCACGTCGAACTGTTCGTACGAGCCGTTGCCCGTCTCGAAACGCTCGTCGACGATGCGGCGGTACAGCGCCTGGATCTGCTCGCCGTAGATCGCGCCGCCGCGCAGCACCATCTTGAAGCCGTTGTAGTCGGGCGGGTTGTGGCTGCCCGTGACGACGATGCACGAATCGACGCGGCGCTCGCCGCCCTTCAGCGCGAGCGGGACGTTCGCCGCGAAATAGCCGACCGGCGTCGGCACCATGCCGACGTCGACGACGTCGACGCCCGCCGCACGCAGGCCGTCGGCAAGCGCGCCGACGAGCTCCGGCCCGGACAGGCGGCCGTCGCGCGCGACGACGACCGCATCGCCGCCCTGCGCACGCACTTCGCTGCCGAATGCCCGGCCGATCCCGCGCGCCGTGTCGACGTCGAGCGTCTTGCCGACCACGCCACGGATGTCATATGCCTTGAAGATGGATTGGGAGATCATCGATTCTCTTCTCTCAGTTGCGTGCATGGAAAATTGTCTGGCTTGCCTGGCCGCCGCTCGCCGGTGCCGCGCATGATACATGCTGGCCCGGCGCGGAGCGCAACCGCTGGCGCGCAACGGCGGGAGCGACCCCGATCCCACTTATAATCGCGGGTTTTGATGACGCGCATGCCGCCCATTTTAATGCCTAGCCGTCCCGCCGCCGCCAACCTGCAGCCTCCGGGCGCCCTGCCGGCCGCCCTGCGCGCGCGCCGCCACAGCGCATGCTGAAGCGCTTCGGCAACCCGGACGTCGCGAAGGCCGTCGCGAATCTGGTCTGGCTGGGGCTCGAACGGCTCACGCAGATCGGCGTCGCGATCGCGATCAGCGGCCTGCTGGCCCGTTATTTCGGGCCAGATGTGTTCGGCAAATGGCAGTATGCGAATACGCTCCTCCTGGTACTGGCGCCGCTCACCTGGGTGTGCGGCGCGGAAATTCTCGTCCCGACCATCGTCCAGCGCCCGCCCGCCCAGCTCGGCGCGGTACTCGGCAGCGCGTTCGCGCTGCGCATCGCCGTCTCCGCCGCCGCGCTCGTCGCGACCTGGATCGCGATCGCCGCGGGCGCCTTCGATCCGCTGGTCGGCGCGATGCTCGCGGGCCTGGCGGTCACGATGGTGTTCCGCGAGCCGTTCGTCGGCGTCATCAACGCGTGGCTGCAGAGCATGACCTACAGCAAGCCGCAGCTCGTCGCCAGCATGGTCACCGCGCTGGCGAAGGCGCTGCTCGTCTGGCTGCTGGTCCGCGCGGCCGCGGGCCCCGCCCGCTTCGCGTGGCTGTGGGCGCTCGAGGCCGCCGCCATCGGCTTCGCGCTGCTGCTGTACTACCGGCATCGTAACGGCGGCGCACTCGGCTGGACGTTCGACAAACCGCTGTTCAGGCACTTTGCGACGGCCGGCACCGTGTTCTGGCTCGGCCTCATCTGCATGTACCTGTTCCTGAAGCTCGACCGCCTGATGCTCGAGCGTCACGTGTCGTTCGCCGATCTCGGCCGTTACTCGGCCGCGCAGCAGCTCAACGAGAACTGGATCACACTCGCGCTGATGCTCGCGCAGACGATCGCGCCCGCCTTCGTCTACCGCGTGCAGGACGTCGCGCGGCTGCGCCGCAACATCGTCCGGCTGATCGCGATGACGGCCGGCCTGATGACGGCCGGCGCGCTCGTGCTCGACGCCGCCGCCCCGCTGATCGTCGGCAAGGTGTTCGGCCACGGCTACGAGGCCTCGGTCGACATCTTCCGCTGGGCGGTCTGGCTGTCGGTGCCGGCCGGCATCGAGGCGATAGGCAATCTTATCGTTCTCAAATATCAAGCAAAATTCGTATTGCTGGCGAAATGGCTGCTCGCGCTTGCGATCGCCGCGCTCGTCAACCTGTTCGCGATCCCGCGCCTCGGCCTGTACGGCGCGCTCGTCGGGCTGGCGGCCGGCTATCTGGCCGCCACCGCCGTCAATTTTTATTACATCCGTTTCAAGCTGCGACCATGACGTCCCCTGATTGCCCGCCCCCGCTCGACGACGTGGCCGTGCTGATGCCGGCCTACAACGGGCACGACGACGTCGTTCGGACCCTCGCCTCGTTTCGCGAGGACACGCCCGTGCACGTGCTGATCGTCGATGACGGCAGCACGCCGCCGATTGTCGCGCCCGACCTGCCCGGCCTCACGATCGACGTGCTGCGCATGCCGCAGAACGGCGGCATCGAGCGCGCGCTCGCGGCCGGCATCGACGCGCTCGCCGCGCGCGGCTTCCGCTTTGCGGCGCGCATCGACGCGGGCGATCTCGCCGCGCCGCAGCGCCTCGCGAAGGAGCGCGCGTATCTCGGCGCCCACCCGCGCGTGGCCTGCGTCGGCATGTGGACGCAGGTCGTGTCGCGCGCCGGCGAACCCCGCTTCATGCTGACGCCGCCCGCCGATCCGCGCACGCTGCGCCGCACGCGCTTTCTGCGCTCGCCGCTCGTGCACCCGTCGGTCATGCTGCGCATCGACGCCGTGCGCGAAGTGGGGAACTATCGCGCCAAATACCGTGCGGCCGAGGATCTCGATCTTTTTTTACGGTTAATGCAACGTTACGATTGCGCGAACCTGCCGGAACTCGGTCTCTATTACGAACTGAACGAGGGCGGGATCAGTGCGACCAAGCGCCGGCGTCAGCTGGTGTCGACGCTCACGCTGCTGCTGAGCCACTTCAACGCGCTGAACCCGTACGACTGGGCCGGCCTCGCCAAGAACCTGCTGCATTTCGTGACGCCGTACCGTACGTTGCAGCGGATCAAGCAGACACTGTTCGCCGCCCGGCCGTCCGCCTGACGCGGATCCGGCGCTTTCGGCCATTTCGACGCTTTATTTTTTTCTTTTTTCATGTCCGCCACCTCCCCGCTGCGCATCGCGCTCGTCTGCAACACGGCCTGGGCGATCTACACGTATCGCCACGGGCTGATCCGCGCGCTCGTCGCGCGCGGCGCCGAGGTCGTCGTGATTGCGCCGCACGACCGCACGGTACCCTTGCTCGAGCAGATGGGCTGCCGCTACGTGGCGCTCTCCGTCGCGTCGAAAGGCACGAGCCCGCGCGAGGATCTCGGCACGCTTGCCGCGCTGGTGCGTCACTACCGCGCGCTGCAGCCCGATCTCGTGTTCCACTACACGATCAAGCCGAACATCTACGGTTCGGTCGCCGCGTGGCTAGCGCGCGTGCCGTCGATCGCGGTGACGACAGGGCTCGGCTACGTCTTCATCCAGAAGAGCCGCGCGGCAAGCGTCGCGAAGCGCCTGTACCGGTTCGCGTTCCGCTTCCCGCGTGAAGTCTGGTTCCTGAACCGCGACGATCTCGCCACCTTCACCGACGAGCAGTTGCTCGCGCATCCCGACCGCGCACGGCTGCTGCACGGCGAAGGCGTCGACCTCGAACAGTTCGCGCCCGTGCCGCTGCCTGCCGGCGACGCCCCCGTCTTCATCCTGATCGGCCGCCTGCTGTGGGACAAGGGCGTGCGCGAGTACGTGGAGGCCGCGCGCATCGTGCGCGAACGCTTCCCGAACGCGCGCTTCCAGCTGCTCGGGCCGCTCGGCGTCGACAATCCGAGCGCGATCGGCCGCGCGGATGTCGATGCGTGGGTCGGCGAAGGCGTCGTCGAGTATCTCGGCGAAGCGCACGACGTGCGCCCGCATATCGCGGCGGCCGACTGCGTCGTACTGCCGTCGTACCGCGAAGGCGTGCCGCGCACGCTGATGGAAGCGTCGGCGATGGGCCGCCCGATCGTCGCGACCGACGTGCCGGGCTGCCGCGACGTCGTCGCCGACGGCGAAACGGGTTTCCTGTGCCGCGTGCGCGACGGTGCGAGCCTCGCGGAGCAAATGATTCGCATGATCGCGCTCGGACCGGAAGGCCGGGCGGCGATGGGCGCACGCGGCCGGCACAAGGTCGCGGCGGAGTTCGACGAGCAGCAGGTCGTCGAGTGCTACAGGAAGACCATCCATTCGTTGACCGGATTCACACTCTGAAGGAGCGCATCTGCAATGACCGCTAAAGGCACCATCCTCGTTACTGGCGGCGCGGGCTATATCGGCTCGCATACGGCCGTCGAGTTGCTCGGCAACGGCTACGATGTCGTGATCGTCGACAACCTCATCAACAGCAAGGCAGAATCCGTGCGCCGCATCGAGCGGATCACGGGCAAGACGCCCGCGTTTCATCAGGTCGACGTGTGCGACGAAGCCGCACTCGCCAAGGTGTTCGACGCGCATCCGATCACCGGCACGATCCATTTCGCGGCGCTCAAGGCCGTCGGCGAATCGGTCGCGAAGCCCCTCGAGTACTACCAGAACAACATCGGCGGCCTGCTCGCCGTGCTCAAGGTCATGCGCGAGCGCAACGTGAAGCAGTTCGTGTTCAGCTCGTCCGCGACCGTGTACGGCGTGCCCGAGCGCTCGCCGATCGACGAATCGTTCCCGCTGTCCGCGACGAACCCGTACGGCCAGTCGAAGCTGATCGCCGAGCAGATCCTGCGCGATCTCGAGGTATCCGACCCGTCGTGGCGCATCGCGACGCTGCGCTACTTCAACCCGGTCGGCGCGCATGCGAGCGGACTGATCGGCGAGGATCCGGCCGGCATCCCGAACAACCTGATGCCGTATGTCGCGCAGGTCGCGGTCGGCAAGCTGGAAAGGCTGCGCGTGTTCGGCTCCGACTACCCGACGCCGGACGGCACCGGCGTGCGCGACTACATCCACGTCGTCGATCTCGCGAAGGGGCACATCGCCGCGCTCGACGCGCTGGCGAAGCGCGACGCGAGCTTCGTCGTGAACCTCGGCACGGGCCAGGGCTACAGCGTGCTGGAAGTCGTGCGCGCGTTCGAGAAGGCATCGGGCCGCCCGGTGCCGTACGAGCTCGTCGCGCGCCGCCCGGGCGACATCGCCGAGTGCTACGCGAACCCGCAGGCCGCGGCCGACATCATCGGCTGGCGCGCGACGCTCGGCATCGAAGAAATGTGTGCCGACCACTGGCGATGGCAGGAGGGGAACCCGCGCGGTTTTGTATAATCCGCTGTCCATTTTTCGAGCGATCCCATGCTCAGCTTCGCGTCCGGCTTCATCGTCTCCCTGCTCGTCACGCTGTTCATCGTGCGCTACGCGCACCTTCACGAGAAATTCTCGGTCGACAGTGACCTGGCCGGCGTGCAGAAATTCCACGTGCGGCCCGTGCCGCGGGTCGGGGGCATCGGGATCCTCGCGGGCGTCGTCGCATCCGCCCTGATCTTGCTCGAGCGCTATCCGACGATCGCCGGCAGCATCCTGGGCATCACCGCCTGCGGAATGCCGGCGTTCCTGTCCGGCCTCGTCGAGGACCTGACCAAGCGCGTGTCGCCGCGCGCGCGGCTGCTCTGCACGATGGGCGCGGCCGCGCTCGCGTTCTGGCTGATGAACATCGCGGTCACGCGCATCAGCGTGCCGCCGCTCGATTTCCTGCTCCACTACGCGGCCATTTCGGCGTTCATCACCGTGCTCGCGGTCGCGGCGCTCGCGAACGCGGTCAACATCATCGACGGCTTCAACGGGCTCGCGTCGATGGTCAGTTTCATGATGTTCGCGTCGCTCGCATACGTGGCATTCCAGGTCGGCGACCCGGTCGTCATGTCCGCGTCGATCATCATGATGGGCGCCGTGCTCGGCTTCTTCCTGTGGAATTTCCCGGCCGGGCTGATCTTCCTCGGCGACGGCGGCGCGTATTTCATCGGCTTCATGCTCGCGGAACTCGCGATCATGCTCGTGATGCGCAACCGCGAGGTATCCGCGTGGTACCCGGTGCTGCTGTTCATGTATCCGATCTTCGAAACCTGCTTCTCGATCTACCGGAAGAAATTCATCCGCGGCATGTCGCCCGGCATCCCGGACGGCGTGCACCTGCACATGCTCGTGTACAAGCGGCTGATGCGCTGGGCCGTCGGCACGAAGCACGCGCACGACCTCACGCGCCGCAATTCGCTGACGTCACCGTACCTGTGGTTGCTGTGCCTCGTCGCGGTAATACCCGCGACGCTGTTCTGGCGGCACACGGTGCACCTGTTCGTGTTCGTCGTGCTGTTCGCGCTGACCTACGTGTGGCTGTACATCAGCATCGTGCGGTTCAGGGCGCCGAGGTGGATGGTCGTGAGGAAAGAGCGGCGCAGCCACTGAACGGCCCGCCGGCTTCCGGACAGAAAAAAGCGCCCTGCGGGGCGCTTTTTAATTGCCGTTGTCGTGCGGTTCGGCCCCTTGCCCGGCCGGGTCACCCGTTCGATACGACACGCACCGACGGCACGCTCTGCAGCGTCGGGGTAACGGTCGTCTGATATTCAGGCACCCAGCGCCGCAGGTCGCGCCGCACTTCGTCATCGGGTAGTACGCGATGCTGCATCAGCCACGGCAGCAGCTCGTCGAGGAAATTGTCCGGCACCTCCCGCGCACGTGCGATCCGCAGCTTCGGGTGCGGGGTACGCGTCGTCGCCTCGTCGTCCGCGAGCAGCTCCTCGTAGAGCTTCTCGCCGGGCCGCAGCCCGGTGAACTCGATCCGGATCTGCTCCTCCGAGAAGCCGTACAGTCGGATCAGGTCGCATGCGAGATCGACGATCTTCACCGGCTCGCCCATGTCGAGAATGAAGATCTCGCCGCCGTGCCCCATGCTCGACGCCTGCAGCACGAGTTGCGATGCTTCCGGGATCGTCATGAAGAAGCGTGTGATCTCCGGGTGCGTGACCGTCACCGGGCCGCCCTTCGCGATCTGCTGCTGGAACTTCGGAATCACGCTGCCCGCGCTGCCTAGCACGTTGCCGAAACGCACGGTTTCGAATTGGGTGCGCCCGCTCGTCTGCTGCAACGCCTGGCAGGCCATTTCCGCAAGGCGCTTGCTCGCGCCCATCACGTTGGTCGGATTGACGGCCTTGTCGGTCGAGATCAGCACGAAGTGACGCACGTCGTGGCGGATCGCCGCACGGGCCACGCGGTACGTGCCGAGCACGTTGTTGCGCAGCGCCTGCCATGCGTTGTGCTCCTCCATCAGCGGCACGTGCTTGTAGGCGGCCGCATGGAACACGATGTACGGCGCATGGCGCGACATCACCTGGTCGAGCAGCAGCGAATCCTTCGCATCGCCGATGAGCGGCAGGACCGGCAGGTCGGGGAAGCGCTCGCGCAGTTCCTCGGTCAGCCGGTACATCGCGTATTCGGACAGGTCGAATGCAACCAGTTGCGCCGGCGCGAAACGCAGGATCTGCCGGCACAGCTCGGAGCCGATCGAGCCACCCGCACCCGTCACCATCACGACGCGGCCGCGCAATAGCGCCTCGACGTGCGGCGTGTCGATCGTGACGGCATCCCGGCCGAGCAGATCCTCGAGATCGATGTTCCGCACCTGCGACAGGAAGCCCTGCCCCGGCATCAGCGCGGTCAGCGACGGCAGCACCATTGCCTTCACGCCGGCGCGCACGCACAGCGTCGCAACGCGACGCTGCATTTCGACGGAGGCCGACGGAATCGCGATGATCGCGTACTCGACCTTCATCGAATCGGTCCAGTGTGCGAGATCGTTGATCGAGCCGAGAACCTTGTAGCCATAGATCTCGCGCCCCTGCTTCGTGGTGTCGTCATCCAGCAGGCCGACGAGCCGCCACTCGCCCGAGCGCGACAGTTCGCGCGCCAGACTGGCGCCGGCGGTGCCGGCTCCAAGCACCAGCACCGGCTTGCCCTGCCCGACGAGGCCGCCGTAAAGGTAGAACTCCTTCGTCGCACGGTAGAGCGCGCGGGCACCGCCCATGATGAGGAACAGCAGGATCGGCGAGAGCAGCAGCACCGAACGCGGAATGATCGGGTGCGGCTGGAACATCACGGCCCCGACCATGACGACGAGGCTGCCGACCACGACCGCCTTCGAAATGCGCATCAGGTCGGGAAGGCTCGCGAACACCCAGAGGCCGCGATACAGGCCGAAAGCGTGAAACATCAACGCGTAGACGGGCAGCACCCAGCCCAGGGCACTGAGTGCACCGTGCAGGAAATCGTCCGGAACGACGCCGTTGAAACGGACCAGGTAGGCGACCAGCCACGAGGCCACGACAGCCAGCAGGTCGAACAGGAATGCACTGAACGACAGCCATGACGCTTTACGGCGAAACATCGGCGTCACACCTCGATTTACTTTGAAACGGTTGTTTGAAATTTGCGCCAGCGCACATCAACGACGTACCCCAGCATCGCCAGCACGCCATACCACGCCAGTACGGCAACCCATTGCAGATGTGCAGGCAGGCAAAGCGCCCACGTAGCGGCGATTATGCCTGCTCCCATCACCGCATACCAGCAGCATGCCGTGCGTGCATGTCCGATCCCGGAGCGCACCATCCGCTGATAGTAATGCTCACGATGCGCCTGCCAGAACTTTTCGCCGCGCAACAAACGTTTCAGCAATGTAACCGATGCATCCGCGATGAACGGCGCGAACAATTGAGCGGGCAACCAGATCGGCCAGACACCGCTGCGCCATCCATAGAAACCGAATGCGCCCGCTAGAAAACCGAGCGAAATCGATCCGGCATCGCCAAGAAAAATCCGGGCCGGATGGAAATTGAGCACGAGGAAACCGGCGGCGGCGCCAGCGACCACGGCAGCGCACCATGCGAGATCGGCCGACGGATGCGGCCCGGCCAGCGCGACGAGCGCATAGCCGCCAAAGCCGAACACCGCCATGCCGCCCGCGAGCCCGTCCGCGCCATCCATGAAATTGTAGAGATTGACCAGCCAGACCATCAGGAAGCCGATCCCGACGAGCATCCACCACGGCAGTCCGGCCGGATAAGCCAACAGAAACGCGGCGACTGCGGCGACGTGGCCGGCGAATCGCACGCGGGCCGGCAGCCCACGCCGATCGTCGATCTGCGACAGCAGCGCCAGCGCGGCCGCTGCGAGCACGACGACCCGCAGCGACGGCGAGAAGAACCCCACCAGTACGCACACGACCGGCACGATGCCCCAGCCGCCCACCCGCGGTGTCGGGCGCGTGTGAAGCGAGCGATCGTTCGGCACGTCGGTCGCGAGCGACCATGCCAGCCCCGAGCGCAGCAGGATCCACAGGATGCCCGCACTCAGGCAGGCCGAGACGACCGTACCGACGATCGCATGCGTCGCCGCATTGGAGAGAAAGGTGTCGATCTGCATAGGCTCAGTGTGTGGCGCGATACCACCGGGCCGTCTCGCGCAACCCGTCCTCGAGCGTGAACGGCGGGTGCCAGCCGAGCACCTCCCGGATGTGCCGCGTGTCGAGCCGCAACTCGCCCGCGAGCCGATCGATTTGCGCGGAACGCCCCGTCAGCCGCCCGGCCGCGCGCAGCCACGCTGCGGGCACCGGAATCAGACGCGCACGGACATGAAGCGCGGCCGCCATCAACCGGGCCAGTTCCGCGACGCCGGGATCGCGATCGTCGGCAACATGAAAGGTCTCGCCCGCTGCCGCCGCATCGACGGCACACCGTACGAGCGCGTCGGCAAGATTGTCGACAAAGACCAGGCTGCGACGTGCGTCGACTGCGCCGAGCGGTAGCGGCACCCCCTTCGACACGACGTCCATCAGCCGCAGGAAATTCGCACGCACGCCGGGCCCATAGACCAGCGGCGGCCGCACGATCACGATTTCCATGCCGCTGCGAGCGCCGAACTCGCGCAGCGCCTGCTCCGCCTCGAGCTTCGAGCGTCCGTATGGGTCGTCCGGGTGCGGTTCGTCGCCCTCGCCCAGCGGCGCCCGCCCGCTGCTGCTCTCGCCGACCGCCTTGATGCTGCTGGCATAGACGAAACGCCGCGCGCCCGCGCGCCGGGCGGCTTTCGCGACACGCAATGCGCCGTCGACATTCGTCCGACGATAGGCCGCCAGCGGGTCCGCGTCGAGGTCGTCCATCACGTGTACGCGCGCGGCCAGATGAATCACGGCCTCGCAATGCAGCCAGTCCGGCCACGCGGCCTCGATACCGGCGAAATCGGCGGCGTCGAATACCCATTCCCGCGCTATCGGTTCCGGCTGCGCACGCCTGACGATTCCCGCCGCGCCATAACCGTATTCGGCCAGCCGCCTCAGCACGGCATGGCCGACGAATCCGTTCGCTCCCGTCACTGCAATCATGCGTCGTCCGCCATCGCTCGAAATGGAGCCGTTACCGCCGGCTGCCCGAAATCACTTCGGATAACACATCGGCGCTCGCGCTCACGTGGTGGTTGCGCATCACGTCTTCGAATGCCGCCATCCGGATGCCGGTACGCAACGCGCGATCGCCGGCGAGCCGTTCGAATGCGTCGACCCACCCGTCGAAGTCGTTGCTGACGAGCAGGCCGGTCATGCCGTCCGACACGCTGTCGACGTAGATCGGTGCGCGCGAGTAGATCCCCGGCACCTGCGCCGCACCGTAATTCAGATACTTGAACGGGTTCTTGCACGCGTTGAACTCGGCCGCCTCCGCGTCCTCGCTGCTGCCGAGCGGCGTAATCGCAAACTGGTAGCGCCCGGAGACGAGCGCGTGCATATAGTCCGCGTACGGCATCCGGTTCGTGAAATGCAGGAACGGCAACGAGAACATCTCCGGGAACGGGTCGCCGTAGAAGTCGAGCACGTACTCCGGGTGACGCAGGAAGAACACCTGCAGCGCCGTCAGCAGCATGTCCTTCGCGGCCTGCAGTTTCAGGAAATCGGCATTGGTGAACACGATGCGCGGCGGCGACGCTTCCTCGCCGGCAGCACAGGCGGGCGTCACGTATTTCTCGACCCACATGCCGTTCGGAACGAGTATCGCGTGCGGCACGATCGGCTGGATCTTGCGCAGGAGCGTGGTGTTCGCGACCGTCACAGCATCGGACAGGCCGATCAGTTCATGGATCAGGCCGAGCTTCGTGTTGTTGCCCTGACCGCCGCTGTAGCGCGGAAACGAGAAGATCCAGTCGTCGACATCATAGACGACGCGCACGCCACGTTCGCGTGCACGCTTGACCAGTTCGACGGCCTGCCGCGAACTGTGCTTGCTCAGGATCAGCACGTCGCACCAGTCGACGCCTGCCCGCGCACATTCGTCGTTTTCCGAAATCGCCGTGAATGACAGCTCGCCGCGCGCCTCCATGAATTCGAGCACTTCGGTGATGCGCGCCGCCACCGACAGCGACGGAACGCCGAACGCTACGTGCGACTCTCGCTGCAAAGCCAGGATTTTCGTCATGATGCTTGCCGCCCGCCCGCGCCACGCATGGCGGCCGGCAAATTCGATGCAGGTCCGAGCGAAAAGCCGAGCAGGCGGCCCGTCGGCTCTCCGTCGTGCAGCCGCACATCGACGACCGAAAGGCTCGCATGACCGGGCAGGAACGCGGGGAAGCGCGCCATGCCGATTCCGGTCACCTGCTGCAGCACGCACGAGATCGGCCCGGAGTGCGCGACGACCATCATGCGCTCGCAGCGCTGCTCGAGTTGCGCGCGCAACCAGCCCAGCACGCGCTCGTTCAACTCCAGATGCGATTCGCCGCCCGGATAGCGATTGGCGGGATGATCGTGAAAGTGCGGCTCGGCAGCGAGAAAACGCGCAAGCGTCCAGTCGGCCACATCGCCGGCGTCGGTTTCGCCCACACGCGCATCGACTTCCCATCGCGCATGCGGAAGCAGCAGGTCGGCCGTCTGGCGCGCACGATTCCACTGACTGACGACATGGCGGTCCGCGACGATACCGGTCTCTGCCAGCCATGCCGCCATGCGTGCGCCTTGTACCAGTCCCTCGTCACTCAGCACGTCCGCCGGCGTCCCGGTCACGAGACCGGCTTCGTTCGCGCGCGAGCGGCCATGCCTGACTAGGTAGAGCATCATTTCGCGATGCCTCGCAGGATGTCGATCAGCGGATCGATTGCGTCCGGCAGGCAGAATCGCGTGAGTTCGTCGACCAGCGACGGATTCTCGGACGGCATCGCGAGCACCGCGTCGACGCCCCGCGCGATATCGGCCTCGTCGGCCGGATCCGCATAGATCGCCGCGTCGCCGAAATGTTCGCGCGACCAGTCGGAGCCGCTCAACAACAACCGGCAACCGGCGAGGCCCGCCTCGATCGCCGACAGGCCAGGCGGCTCATGCGACAGCTCGACGTAGAACAGCGACTCTTGCAGCGCGGCACGCACAATTTCCGACTTCTGCGGCAGCCCCTTGATGAACAGCACGTTGTCGCGGCCGGCCGCGCGGCATGCCTGGTAGTACGCCTCGTCGCGGCTGCGACCGACGAGCACGAGCGGAATACCCTTCTCGCGCAGCACGCGCACGGCGGCAAGCTGGTTCTTGTTCGGCTCGATCACGCCGAACCAGATCGCGTAGCGATCGACGCCATAGAGGCTCTTGAAGAGCCCCTGCGGCGCAGGGCGTCGATACGCCGCATCGGCGCCCACGGTGATCCGGCACGCCTTGTCGGCGGGCAAACCGAAACGTTGCGCGAAGTGCTGTTGTTCGGCGGCCGACTTGAAGATGACCGCGTCGGCAAGGCTGACGTGACGGTTGACGAGCGCCTCCGGCGTCTCGGCGGAATCGCGCACCCACAGGTTCGGCCACAGCGCGACCGGCTTGCCGCGAGCCTTGACCGCCTCCAGCAATTCGAGACCGCCTCCATGCACCGAGAAATGCAGCACGACGTCGTAATCGTCGATCGAGCGCGCATAGGGCCCGTAGATATCGACGATCATCCCGCGCTGCTTCAGGCTATCCGCAACGGAGAAGATCTCGTACTCGCCACCGCCACGCACGAGGAATGCCTGATGGTAGGTCGTAATTAGTACGCGAGGATCCAACACTTTGATATCCAACGAAAATAGCCGGCAATATTAGCGTGCCGAACCCAGAATGGCACGGAAAACCTCGTCGCTGGTCTCGTCCAGCAGCGCAGCGGCGCGGCGCCTGCCTGACGCCGCCGCTTGCATGGCACGCGCCGGGTCGGACGCCACCGCGGCGATTGCATCGATCGCCGCCGACGGTGAATCGAAGATGAAGGCAGCACCCGCCCCCACCTCGCTCGCCGCCGTTCCGTCGCGCACGAACGACGGAAGGCCGAGATGCATCGCTTCCAGGACGGGGACACAAAAACCTTCATGCCTGCTCACGGACAGCAACGCATCGGCGCGATCGAAGCGGTCGAACAGGTTCTCGTCGTCGACCATCCCCGCGAACTCCACGAACGGTGCCACGCCAAGCGCCTGCGCGCGTTCGACCAGGAAGCCCGCGTACTGGCCATTGGGTGCCGTACCGATCACCTGCAGCCGCGCATCGACACCGCGCTGGCGAACGCCGGCGACGATATCGATCGCATCCTCGATCCGTTTGTGCGGCACGACGCGACCGACAACCAGCAGCACGAACGGCGCGCCGGCCGCACGCTCGGCACGCGGTGGCGAGACATGACGAAACACCGCCATGTCGGCCGCGACCGGCGGCAGGATCCGCACGTCTTCGGGCGCGACATGCGGCGCGAGCGAACCGGCGGTGAAACGCGAATTCGCGAGCAGCGAGCCGAATCGGGCGAGAAGCGGGAACTGCTCGATCGACTTCGCGCAAAGATCGGCCGTCACCGGCTCGAATTCGCGCAACAGCTCGGGCGACGTCACGCCGTGGAAATAGCAGAGCTTCTTCCCCGGCAGCGCCAGCACGCGCTCGAACAGCGGATCGTGGATCGAGTAACTGACCCACAGCGTGTCGTCGTCGGTGATCGTATCGAACAGGGCTTCCATCGGCGCGACATCGCCTGCGTAGTGCTGCGCATGCAGGCTGACGTCGTAGCCGAGCCGGCGCGCGACGCGCGCGACGCCGAAACAGTGATTGCCTACCGCATCGCCGGGGAAAATGTCGGGGGCCGCGATGAAAAGACGCATGACGATTCCTTATTCCAGCAGGCCGAGCGTCCGCAAACGCCCGACGTAGTTGCGCCCGACAGCCGCCGGCGCATAATGTTCGATGATGTAGGCCTTGCCATTGGCGGCACGGCGATCGCGCTCCGCGGCATCTTCGACGCAACGCAGCATGCACTCCGCGGCGGCGTCGACGTCAGCGTCCCACCAGAACTGCCCGTCGCCGAAACTGTACTCGCCGGGAAGCACGGGCACCACCTCACCGCCCACCGGAAAGGCAGTCGCATCGGTCGTGAAATCACGATTGCCCGAAAAATCCGAAGCGATGACCGGCTTGCCGAGCAGCATCGCTTCCGCGATGTTGCGCCCGAAGCCTTCCGCGCGGTGCAGCGACACGAAGCAATCGCATACCGACTGCAGACCGATCACGCGCTCCCGCTCGAACGCTTCCGAAATGATCGTGACACGCGGATCGTTGCGCACGAGCTCGAGCACCGCGTCCCACTGAGGCGACGACCTCCCCATGTTCATGGTCTTGAGCACGAGATGCACCCCGGACACATTGCCCGGAAATGCCCGCAGGAACGCGCGCACGACCGCCAGCGGATTCTTGCGATAGACGCTCGAGTTGCCGTCGAGGATATGCAGGAATGCGAACGCGCGTTGCGGCACGCCGAACATGTCGCGTGCGTACGAGCGCGTCAACGGCGGCAACGACACGGCCATCGGCATCACGTAGACCGGCTTGTCGGTCGCACCTCGCATCGCGTCGGCCGTGAATTTCGTGCTGGACCATACCTCGTCCACGACGTCGAGCGCCGCTTCCAGACCGGCCGGATAGCGCGGCAATTCCCATTGCCAGCAGCCGATGTTATAGCGCCCGCCGAGTATCGCGTTGCCGGTGGCACCCAGCAGCCGGATCGTCTCGTAGTGCGGCAGGAAAATCAGGTTCGTCCGGTACAGCGGCTGGTCCACCTCGAAGTATTCGAGCGTCCGATCGCCCTGGCGGGCGCCGATCGGGAGCGGCACGCGCGGCACGCATTGATCGCAATCGACCTCCGCGAGTGCACGCGACGCCATCCGGACATCCTCGCCGATACCGAGTTCGCCACGCCCGAAGCCGACGATGTTGACACCGCCATTGCGCCACGCGCCTTCCCACGGGATCTGCCGGCTGCCGTGGATGACGGGCGCATCCTGCGCCGGCGGCGGCAGGCCGATCTCGAAGCGTCCGAAATCCATCAGCCACTGGTTGAGCCCCGCACGTGCCTCCGACGTCTCGATGTCGAACGCAGCGCGCAAATCGTCGCGCGCCTCGTGCAAGGCCTGGGCAAGCGGATGCACATCGCGCCACGCGGCCGGATCGGCGTCGTCGCCAATGCCGAGCATTTCGCGCGTCAACGCGAACGGCAACTGCAGGCGGCCGCCGATGAACGCGCGCGCCCACCACAGCGTGAGTGCGCGGCGTCCTGCCGACTGCGCAACGTCGATGTCGCCGTCGCGCGCGCACAGCTGGCGCATGAGCCGGGTGATCGGCATCGGCGCATCCTGTTCGACAGTCGGATCGATCTCGACATAGGCGCTCGCCGGAACGAGCGGCGCGAATCGCCGGTCGTGCATGCCGAACGCGATCCACCATTCGACGAACGCCGCACGGCCCTCCGGCGTGCCGAGGTCGGCGATCGCCGCGAGATCGGCACGGGCCACATGCAGCGCACGCAACCCCTGCGTGATCGGCAGGCAGGTATCCTGAACGACGTCGGGTGCCGGTGCGACGCAGACGTCGCGATTCATGAAGCCGCTCAGCGCCGGATCCTGCAGCGCTTCGGTGATCCACCAGCCAACCAGCGCGCGCCGGCCGGCCACCGTGCCGAGATCCATCGATTGCAACAGGTCATCGCGCGAATGATGGAAGGCGCGCATTCCGCGCGTGATCGGCAGGCTCGTGTCCTGTGGCACGGCCCGATCGACCTCGTCGAAGAGGTCGGCGGGAATCAGCTTTGCGATTGCGGGCCGCTTGCGACCCTCGTGCATCCACCATGAAATCAGGCGGGTCCGCCCTGCCGGCGTCGCCAGATCGAGACCGGCAAGGTCGGAGCGCGCGCGCGCGAACGCCAGCAGCCCGCGCGTGACGGGCAGCGGAGTATCCTGCTCGACCGCATCGGACGGCTCCACATAGGCGGATGCCGACATGAAATTGTTGAGTGCGTGGTCGAGGCGGCCATCGTTCATCCACCATGAAATGAGTGCCTCGCGGCCCGGCGGCGTGGACAAATCGATGCGCGCCAGATCCTCGCGGGCGACGTGCAGGGTCAGCAGACCACGCGTAATCGGCAGCGACGCATCCTGCACGACATCGGGTGCGGATTCGGCATAGATTTTCACCGGCATGAATCCGCGATAACGCGCATCGCGCCGCCCTTCGCCGATCCACCATGCGACAAGCATGCGACGCCCTTCCCGGGTCGACAGGTCAATCTCACTGCGCAAGTCATCACGTGCGTCGCAAAGCGCGCACAGGCCACGCGTCAGCGGAATCGGCATGTCCTGCTCGACCGACTCGTCCGGTTGCAGGTAGACGGAAGACGCAATGAAGTCCCGGTAGTCCGGGTTCAACCTGCCGTCGTTGCTCCACCAGCGAATCAGATTGCGTCGTCCGTCAGCGTCGTTCAGATCGAACGCTTCGCGCAGATCGTCACGGGCGAGGTATGCCGCATGCAGCCCGCGCGTCAGCGGCAACACACTGTCCTGCGGCAGGTCGTCATCGGGTTTCGCGAGCCACGCGCGCTGCTCGTCGTCGATCGCGACGCCCTGATTCAGATGAATGGCCGCACAGTGCAGCGGCCGGGCAGGATCCAGGTACTGGCGCAACACGGCGTTGCCCAACCACAGCGCATCGATCACGCTGGTCCGGCCGAACGGCTGATCCCCCGGGAGATGAAACATCCGCTGGAATCCGTTGGTTCCGCGATGATTCGTCAGGTCGATGCCGGGTTCGACGATCGGATTGCCGAACAGATACAGGTTCCGCTCGACGACCTGGGTACATTCGTCCGGAATCTTCGTCCCGTCGCGACTGAGCCCGCGGGAATGCAGCCACGTGTAGTCGACGATCTGCGCCCCGCTTTCGCGCAGTCGCATCGACAGGCTGTGTTCGTCGATGATCGACATTGCCTTCGCACGAAAACGCTGCAGATTCTCGTCGGACAGTTCGAACACCGAGTGCCATTGGCCATGCGGCAACCCTTCGCCGGTCAACCAGTCGACCAGGTACTGGCGGTAGTTCTCCGACAACGGCGCATCCTGCCGGAACGGCGCCGTTCGCGACGACGTGAAAAACAGGTCCGACGGGAACTGGCCCGCGAACGTCCCCAACGCACGGATGCGCTCGGGCACCGCAATCAGGAACTTCGAACAGCCCCAGGTCTGGAAACTGCGGCCCAGCAGGCGCGCGGGCGCCGGATAGGCGTCGACATGCGCGAGGACGACGTGGCGATTCTTCGCCGCGAACTCGAACATCCCGTAATTGATGTACGGATAGAAGCCGTTGTATTCGTTCTCGAACGCCGACGTCACGACATGAACGAGATCGTAGCGATCGAGGGTGGGCCCGAGATAGGCGAGCGCCGTATCCCAGCCGCTGAACTCACGGCGCGTGTTGTCGCCGCCGATCAGCACCGCCTGCGAACCCAGCCTCGCATGCACGCCAGGCGGCAGCGCGGTGTCGATCAGCAGCGCATCGTAGTCGAGGCCGCCGACACGCTGGTACATCTGACACAAACGCTTGAATGCGCCCTGATAATCCGCGTCGCCGTAGCGCACGAAAAGGGTCAGTAACTTCATTCCTCCAGCTCCACCTCGAATATGACCTTGTTCTGGTCGGCGTTCGTCCAGCCGGCCCGTTCAACGTCGAACTGGCCTGCACGGTAGAAAAACTCCAGTCGCCCGAGACTGCGCTCGACGCTCGCCGCATCGATACGCTCGGCGGCAAGCGCCAGGACTTCGCGAGCGGCCTCGGTCCAGCCGAGAATCTCCCGCGGCCGTCGCACCTGCGTGCGCGTCGCGCTGAGCGCGCCCGCATCATCAAGCACGGTGCGAACCGCACGCAGCAGTTCGGTCCTGCGGTTGAACGGCACGATGCCGTCGACCGGGCTCACGCGCTCGCGGATTTCCTCGATCAACGCACTGTCGCGGGCAATGATCTGTTTGCCGTACGCCAGCGCGTGGAGCACCGGCAAGCCAAAGCCTTCGTAGTAGGACGGGAACACGAGGCACGCGCAATCGCGGAACAGGCGGTCGACATCTTCGTGCGACAGCCTCCCGGACGGCAGTTGTTCGACGTTCGGAAACTGCTCGCCGGTCTCGCCGAGCACCTTGATGCGCGTCTCGGGAAAACCGGCAGCCAGCACGCGGACCGCTTCGGCCAGGCCCTTGTGGTAGTACTGGTTACCGACCACGAGAACATAGGGCTCCGCCACGGCCGGCGCATCGCCGGGGGCCTCCTTGAAATATTCGGCCGGATCGAGCGAGCAATACGACACCACGGACGGCACGTCGCGCGCGGCGGGGAAGCGCTCCTCGAACGCACGGCGCGTATAGCGGCTGATATAAATGAAGCCGTCCGAGTGATCGGCAGCGGTACGCCATACACCGTCGATGTGCGGCATCCGGATGTAGTGGCAGTCCCACGCGATCGCGTCCATGATCAGATACAGGTTGACCATCGATCGCCAGGCCTGGTCGCGCAGTTCGCTGAAGCTCCACGGCTGCGACAGGCGCACGCTTGCATCGAACAGGTCGTGTTCGCCGAGTTCGAAAACCAGCGTGCAGTCCGGCATGTCCCGCAATCCGTGGAAGTCGGCCGACTGTGGGAGCACCCAGAAACACGGCTCGATGTGATACTCGGCCGCCAGCGCGCAGATCGGCCGCATCAGCGACAGGATATGCTGCGCGGTGCCGTTATAGCCCGGCGCCAGGTTGCGGATATCGAACAGCACACGGCGTACAGCTTTCGGTCTGAGCGCATGCCACAGCATCTTCTGAAGCCGCTGCTCCGGAAATTCGCTCTGACGCTCGAGCGCACGGTAGAAATCGGATGCTCGATCGATGACGGGCGCCGCGGTGGCGACCGCAAAATCGCCCGACTCGCGCGCAAGGAACATCGCACGATTGCAGACGACCGCGCTATAGCCGCGGCGATTGGCGCGGATGAAGAGCGCGGCCAGCGCATCGGACAGATCGAAGGTCGAGCCGTCAAGGCGACCGAAGTTGTACAGCACATTGGCGCGCACGAGCACCGGCGCAGCCTGGACGATGCCACCACCGAGACGCTCGGGCAGCGCTGCGAGAAAACGCTCGAATGCTTCCGGATGCTCGAGGGCCGGTTCGCCCGGCGTGCGCGGCACGGACGCGGACCCGCCCACGTTCGTACGCGGCAGCGCAAAGCCGTACAACGGATCGGCGGCGACGCCCGCGCACAGCGCTTCCAGCGCCTGCGCATCGAAGCGGTAGGCCGGCCCGACGAACAGCACGTCGGTGTCCGCTTCGATCAACGGATACAACGCGCGATTCAGCGCGGCGTAAAAGCCCGCGGCGGTGTCGACCGCAATGCCGTCGCAGTCCGCGGCCGCAGCCGCGTCCAGCGCAGCCTGCGCACCCGCATGCGCGAACACGACGACATGGCTCGCATGCGCGCGCCATGCGGCCAGTTGCTCCGCTCCCGCATGAATGCCGGCCTCCGGCGTAACAATGATCGCGATTCTGTTATCCATTCTGCACCTCCCGGATGCCAACGGGCCGACGCGCTTCGATGGCGGCGCACAGGTCGCCATACACGCGCTCGGCACGGAAGTGTTCGTAAATAAATGCATGCGACGACGCCTGCATGGCCAGACGCCGCTCGTGCGAGCGAAGAATGTCGGCAATCGCATTGGAGAACGTCACGACGTCGGTCGCGATCACGGCCGGCACATCGCCGAGTTCGCGCAGGCCGTCCGCAGCCGAGGGCCACGCGACGTGCGCCTTGCCCCACGCGAGCGCCTCGATCGTCTTGATCTTCAGGCCGGTCCCGACGCGGCAAGGATTCACGACCACTTCGGCTTCCGCATATTCGGTGTCCAGGCTTTCGACGAATCCGAGCAACGCCACCGTCGGATCGTCGCACGTCACCTCGCGGCACACCTTGCCGACGACGCGCAGCCGCGCGTCCGGACAGGCCTGCCGGACCAGCGGCCACGTATAGTCGAGAAAATCCTGCGTGCCGCGCACGTTGAACTCGTTGCCCGACGCGACGATCAGCACGCGCCCCGGCACGACCGCGGCCGCGTCCGCCTGTTGCGGCACCAGATCGAAACTCGTCAGCAGCACCTTGCGCGACGGAACAAGTTCGGCGATCTCGTCTTGCTCGACACGCTGGATGGCGAGAACGACGTCGGCGCGCTGCAACAAGTTACGCTCCTGGTCGTCCGTCAGGCTGAGGCCGTAGTTCTTGATGCCGTACTGCTCGACGGTCGCCTGTTTGCGGCAGAACAGATCGTGCGCATCGATGACCTTGAGCATGTCGGCGCATTCAGGCAACTGGAGAATGCGGCTCATGAACACGTATTGCGCGATCACGACATCCGGTTGCAGATCGGCTGCGATCGCGGCCACCTCGTCGACGAACCATGCCGGACAGAAACCGTCCTGGATCTGCGCCAGCGCCGGATCGTCGAGCCCGAGATCGACGGTACGTGTGGTTGCACCGGGCACGAAACGATTGTCGAAAACGTGCAACTGGTCGACGACACTGCGCAAACCGACGATGCATTCGTTCGGCACCTCGGTATCGCCAAGCGGCTTCAGCACGAGCGTGATCCCGTACCCGCGCTGACGGAACCATGACAACATCTTGTAGATGCGAATCTCGTTGCCGGCCGCCGGCGGATACGGCAACACGTGCGTGACCATCATCACGTGTGGTGTCGACTGCACCCGAGCGGGTGCGAACAGGTCAGGTTTCATATATTCCCATTGCCATGCGGCAGACAACGGTCCGGGCCAACGGCGTGGACCGTTGCGTTGCTCATACCAGTTGACGATAGATGTCGCGTAACACACCCGTCGTGCGGGTCCACGTGAATGCGGCCGGGTCGAAACCGGGCGCCTCGGCGAGTTGCGCGTCGCGGCCCGCATCGATGAGCGCGCGCAGCTTGATGCTCATCGTGTCGATCGCGTCAGGCGCGACATAGTCGGCCCGCGCGCCGAAGTATTCGGCGCACGACCCTTCCGACGTGATCAGCAGCGGCGCACGTTGCGCGGAGGCTTCGAGCGCAGCGAGGCCCGGCGTCTCCAGCGTGCTCGGCAGGCAGAATGCATCGCAGCCTGCATAGCCGGACAGCAGCAGGTCGTCGTGCGGCATCACGCCGGGATAGATGACCTGCCCGCCCCCCTCTTCCAGCACCGCATCGGCATAAGCGGTATCGCGTTTCGCGCCCACCAGCACCAGCTTCACGTCCGGCAGCGCCTTCATCGCGCGCACGAGCGCGAGCTGGTTCTTGCGCGGCTCGATGTTGCCGACGTTGAGCACGAACTTCCCTTCGAGGCCGAAATGGCGGCGAAATGCCTCCGGCGGGACCGACCGCAGAAACAGCTCGTCGATTCCGTTGTAGACGTGCGCGAACCGTTCGCGCGGTAGGTCCAGCACCTCGGCGAGCGTGTCGCTCTCCACGGCGGAATTCGTGACGATGACGTCGGCGAGGCCAAGCTGCGCACGGATTTCGTCGATCGGATACAGATGTCGGGTCGCGTCGGTAATCCACAGGCTGGCCGAGATCACGAGCGGCAAGCCGAGTCGCTTCACGAAATGGCAGAAATGATAGGAACCGCTGATACACGAGAAGAAATGCACGACATCGTGTTCCAGAAACCGCGGCTCCCACATGTTCATCAGCGTCGCGTCAATGCCATGCGCCGGCAGGTGCTTGTGATACGCGAGCAGCTGGACCTCTCCGCCGCCGGGCGTATGAAATGCCATCGGATAAGTGGCAAAGAGTACCTTCATAGATTTTGTCTCGATTGCAACAAAAAGGGCACGAATCACCGTCGTGGACCTGACCGACGATTTTACCGGAGCGGGCCGTCGGTCAATTCACCGAAATGACATATGACGGCACGCCCGGCCCGTTCAGCGCCGCACCTGTTCGTACAGCGCGCCATACGCCTGTCCCAGCGCGTCGCTTGAAAACAGCCGTTCGTACCGCGCGCGCGCCGCACCGCCCATCCGGGCGGCCAGTTCATCGTCGGCAAGCAGCCGGCCTGCCGCGTCCGCCAGCGCCGCCGGCTGCTCCGGCGCGACGACGAACCCGGTGATGCCATCCTCGTTCACGTAGGACGTGCCCGAGCCCATTTCGCAGCAGACGGTCGGCTTGCCGAACATCTGTGCTTCGACCAGCACCATGCCGAACGCTTCCGAGCGCAGGTGCGACGGCAGCACGAGCGCCCGGCACGCCGCGAGCAGCGCGATCTTCTCGTCGTCGGTCACCTGCCCGGCGAAGACCACGTTGCGCGCGCCGAGTCGTTCGGCCTGCGCATGCAGGTTGGCCTGCTCGGGGCCCGACCCGGCGATCACGATCGGCGCGCCGATTTGCGCTGCCGCGTCGATCAGCGTGTGAAAGCCCTTGTAGTAGCGCAGTACACCGAGCGCGAGCAAGAAAGGCTTGCCCGCCAGCGCGGCAAGCTCCGGGCGCGCATGCGCGAGCGCGAACGTGCGCGGCGTGTCGCGATAGTCGGCTATGCCGAGCGGAATCGTATGAAGTTGCCGCGCGGAAACGGCCGACGTCAGCACCGGGCTGGTTCGCGCATAGGCAGGCGAAGTCGCGACGACGGCCGACATCGCCCTCAACGTGCGCCGCATCAACGGCCCGTAGACAGCGCCGAGCAGCTTCTGCCGCACGATGTCCGAGTGATACGTCATCACGGCCGGCTTCCGGGTCCGGCCGAGCAGGTGCAGCACGTCGGCGAAGGGCCACGGGAAATGGAAATGGACGACGTCCGCCCAATCGACGAGTTCGCGATAGCGCCGCAACGCGTCGATGCCGCCGAGATCGCACGATGCCGGCGCGGCCCATGAGCGGGCCCGCACGACCCGCCCCTCGTCGCGCTCGACGCAAGTCGGCTCCGGCGTCGGCGACAGCGCGAAAATGCGCGCGTCGACACCGTAGCGACGCGTCGCCATCGCGATCTGGCGGATCGCCTCCTGCAGCCCGCCTGGCGGATCGGGAAAATAGGTCCGGTAGACGTGCACGACGTTCATGCGCCGCCTCCGGCCACCACACACCGCTGCGCCGGTGGCTGGCGCGCGTCGCCAAACGTGAGTGCGAGCATCTTGTCGAGGCGGCGATCCCACGTGTTGTCTCCGACCGCTGCCTGCGCTTCGCTGCGATCAAGCTTGCCGCGTGCGAGCTGACGCTCGATCGCAGCGACGAACGACTGCAGATCGCCACCGACTTCGAGCCCGGCATGCGGATCGCGTGCGAAGTCGAGCGGGGTCGACACGACCGGCAGGCCGGCCGCGAGGTATTCGTAGAACTTCATCGGAAACATCGAGCGCGTGTAGTCGTTCAGCAGCGTCGGCAGCACGCCGACACGCATCCCGCGCAAATAGGCGGGCAGGTCGCTGTAGTTCCGGTAGCCGAGCAGGTGTGCATTCGGCAATTGCGCGAATTCCGCGAGCAGCGGGCTGCGCTGCCCTTCACGCTCCTCGCCGATGATGACCCAGTGCCATTCAGGCCGGGCTTTCGCGGCAGCCAGCAACAGCGGCATGTCGATCTTGAAGTCGGACAGCACGCCGTGATAGACGAGACGCGGCTCGGGAATCGCCGCAAGCTCCGGCGGCAACGGTGCGTCGTCGAGCGCCGTGCCGAAATGCGCGGCATCGACGACGTTGCCGAAATAGTGCGTGTTCGGATTGTGCGGCGCGCATTGCGACTGCAGGGCCGGCGCCGTCGTGAACACCGCGTCGCTCGCGCCCAGCAGAAGGCGTTGCGCGCTGCCGAATGCGTCGACGTCGACGCCCGGCACCGCACCGATATCGTCCACGCAATGGTAGACGAGCGGCCCGCGATGCAGGCTGCGGATCGCGTCGAGCATGAACGGATGATAGGTCCACACGACCGGCGTGTCGAAACGCCGGCCGCGCGCGAATCGGCTGACCGTTGCCCGCAACAGGAACTGGTTCAGCACGCGCACGAGCGGCCAGTGATGTTTCGCGGGAATGAGCAGCGGCGACAGCACCCAGACATTCTGCGCACGTCGCGGCGGCCCGAGCACGAGCGATTGCACACCGCGCCACAACCGGCGCCACAGGCGTGTCCAGTCGCGGCCGCTGCCGACCTTCGGCGAACGGAACCCCACGCTCTCGACGTACAGCACGCGCCATCCGCGCGACGCGAGCAGGCTTGCCGTGTGCTGCTTGTTCGTCCAGTACGGTTCGTCCCAGTCCGCGGTCGAGAACATCACGCAGTCGCGCGGCATCAAGCTGTCCGGCGCACGCTCATCCACGGAAAACCCCGGCTTGACGGCCCAGTAGACTCATGAGGATGCGTTGCGACGCAAGGCTGTCGCCATACGGATTCGCACGCGCTGCCAGCTCGGCGCGCCGGGCCGGATCGTCGAGCCATTCGACGACCGCCTGCTCGATCCGCTCGACCGACTGGCCGGCCAGCGTCGCAAAACCTGCGTCCACGCCCTCGCGACGCTCGGTGTGATTGCGCATGACGACGACCGGCACGCCGAACGACGGCGCCTCCTCCTGGATACCGCCCGAATCGCTGACGACGAGCGTGCTGCGGCTGATCAGATACAAGCTCGTCGGATAGTCGACGGGCTCGATCAGCGCGAGGTTCGGAATGCCCGCCAGTTCGCGATGGACCGGTTCGCGCACGGCCGGATTCAGATGGACGGGAAATACCCAGCGATACGTGTCGTAGCGTGCGCACAGATCGCGCAGCATCTTGCAGATGCTCTCGAGCACGTCGCCGAAATTCTCGCGGCGGTGACAGGTCACGAGTACCTGCGGGCGGCCGTCACGCATCCATTCGGGCAGCGTGGCGGCCAGGTCGCGCGTCTTCCAGACATCGCGAACAAGCGAAATCGCGTCGACGACCGTATTGCCCGTGACCAGCACTTGCGAAGCGGGAACGCCTTCGGCGAGCAGATTGCGAGCGGCGGCTTCGGTCGGCGCGAAATGCAGCTTCGCGATGCGACCGAGCAGGCTGCGATTCGCCTCCTCGGGAAACGGGCTCGCCAGATCGCCGGTCCTGAGCCCCGCCTCGATATGTGCGACCGCGATCCCGCGATGGAACGCGGCGAGGCCGCCGCACATCGCGGTCGTCGTGTCGCCCTGCACGAGCATCCAGTCGGGCCGGACATCGTCCAGCACCGCATCGAGCCCCGTCAGCAGGCGCGCCGACAACCCGTTGAGCGTCTGCCGCGGCCGCATCACGTCGAGCTCGAGATCGGGCGCAATGCCGAAAAAGCCCAACGCCTGCGCGAGCATCTCGCGGTGCTGCCCGCTCGAGCACACGATCGTCTCCACTTCCGTGCGCAGCGTGGCGATCACAGGAGCGAGCTTGATCGCTTCCGGGCGCGTGCCCATCAAGACCATCACCTTCATGACAGCATCATCCCCGCGACGAGTTCGACGTGCTCGCCACGCCACTCGACGCCCATCGCGAGCCCGCCGGGCACACCGGGCGGCACGCATGCACGTATGCCGCCGGCCTCCTCGACCATGCACACGCGGGCACGCGCCACGAGAAAGTCCAGCGCGGTCTCTTCCGTCATGAACAACGGATTGCGCGCCTTCGCACGGATGTACGCGACCAGCTGCTCGTGTGCGTCGATGCGCTGCGGCTCGTCGCGCCAGCCGTATTGATAGCGCTCGGAAAACGGATGATCGAGATAACCGAACAGCGTGCGCGTCTGGTACGCGAGATCGAATGCCTGTTTGTAGACGGCAAGCGGATCACCCGCCGCCAGCAGGCAATCGCCGTGCAGCATGCACTGCTGGCTGTGACCGACGAAGCCGGCCGGCATCCCCGCCAGTTCGCCGCCGCGCGCGATCAGGAACTCCGGATCGTTGCGAATGATCCCGCCGATGCATCCTTCGTAACCAGCGTCCGCGAGCGCACGCAGCGCGTACTGCGGCGACTGGTGGAACGGCGACACCGCATAGCGCACGCGCTGGCCGGTCACCTCGCGAATCAATTCGGCCGATTGCAGGCCCTCGGCGAGCGCAGCGTCGTAGCTGCCGCCCCAGTTCGGCGCATGCGTCGCGGTATGCGAGAGCACCGCGCCGCCGTCGCCGAGCAGCTCGCGCAGAATCGGATAGTGCCGCGAATCGCGCAGGTTCTGCGTATGGACAGCCAGCGAGAACGGCACGTTCATACGTCGATACGCGTCCCACAGCGGCCGCGATGCTTCGACGTCCTCATCGCAGTCGAGACGCGACGTAATCGCCGCATCGTGCCCCCAGGGCAACTCGCCGAGTACCGCATGACACGGCAGCGCATCCGCGCGATATGCCGACAGGAAGCGCTCGACGACTCGCCACTCGAACGAATCGATCGGCCCGACCGCGCGATTGAACCACAGCACGCTCGAGGCATCGCCGTCCCACAGCGCCGCGTACGACCCCGCCGGCGCACCATCGATCCGCACACTCGCGAGCTCCGCGCCCGATGCAGCGTGGGCCGGTTGCGCGATCGACCAGATCGACCCGTCGCAGCGAATCGCGCCGTTGCCGAGGTTGTTCCATTCGTCGGTGAAGTCGAAACGCTCGAACGGTCGTTGCCACGCGGCGCCACCGAGCGCTGCGGCGGCGGCCGTATAGCC
The DNA here is from genome assembly GCF_011605345.1 of Burkholderia sp. D-99. Taxonomy (GTDB): domain Bacteria; phylum Pseudomonadota; class Gammaproteobacteria; order Burkholderiales; family Burkholderiaceae; genus Burkholderia. Next base: position 222,989 of record NZ_JAAOXM010000003.1, on the reverse strand, counting down.
AACTACGGCCCGGCTCGCCCGCGTATCGCAGGTCGGCGCCGGTTCGCTACGGCTCGCGCTGGCCAGCTCATCGGGAAACGCGGCGTCCACGCGCAGGCCGAGGTCCGCGGCAAGCGCCGCCGGCATCCGCCCGAACACGAGCAGCTTGCGCGGCTGCGCACGCAGCCATGCCAACAGGTCGTCGCCCCACGCATCGGGTATGTCGACGGCCACGATCACGCTGTCGGCCGCCGCGCGCAACGCGCCGCGCGAAATCGGACGCGCCTGCGTCGCGGTCACGGAGCGACGAAGCGCCGCGAGGACGAGTTGCCCCGCTTGCGCGGCACCCTCATTGAAAAGAACACCGATCATGCGGTCACCACGTGGCGGAATTTGGCGCGCCGACCGACGCGTACGAGATCGTCATGGCCGACAAAGGAAATCGTGAAGGCATCACCCCAGAAATGTCGCAGCTTCGCAGTCGTATCGTCGGCATTGGCCCACGGCTCGAGCACGATCCGCAACGTCGGCGGCGTGGTGCGAAGATCGATCTGGAACTCCTGGATACCGCCGACCCGGTGATCGAGCATGTCCTGAATATGGTGTGTCGGGTGCGCGATGCCGTTGATCGGCACGACGTCGTGAATTCGCCCGACGACATCGGTCAGCACGAACCCTTGCACCGGATCATCCTGCACGCGGGCGAGATCGCCGGTCGCGTAACGGATGAGCGGCATCAACCGGTTCCGGAAACCCGTAAATACGAGCTCGTGCGCACCATCCGCGCCGCCGTCGACGAGCCGGCTTTCCGGCCAGCCCTCGGAATCCATCACGCGAAAACCACCTTCATGGCCCTCGAGCTCATACGCCATCACGCCAAGCTCGGCGAGGCCATAGCGGTCGATCACGCGGCACTTCAACGCGGACGCGATGACCTCGCGCGCGTGCGGCTCGAGCAGCTCGCCGCTCGACTCGAACACCGCGAACGCATTGCCGCCGCCGTACTTGCGCTGCACGTAGCATGCGAGCGCGTACATGGTCGACGGATGTGAATGGGCGAGATAAGGCCGGCGGCTTTTCAGCGTGCGCCACATTTCCTCGAGGCCCGCATCGTCGATGCGATCGAAGAAGATGTTGCTGCGGTTCATTGCGAAGCACTTGAAATCCTCACGCGACGGCCATTCCGGCACGACGTCGTCGGGAAAGCGGCACGCGAAATGCAGCTCGAAGCGATGACGCAGCTTGCCGATGCGCTCACGCGCATAGAACGTCACGGCCGACGAATAGTCCGCACCGTCCTGATCGTAGAAGATCGTGCAAGACAGGCCGGTCGAGCCGCCGGTCTTGCAGACGTGATGCCGCACGCTATCAAGCGGCGCCGACAGCAGCCGGTCGCCCTGCTCGCGGATGATGTCCTTCGTCAGATACGGCAGCGCCTCGAGATGGCGCACGTCCTCGCGCACGCGTTGCGGATCGAACTGCCGCGCGGCGAACAGGTCGCGATAGTAAGGTACGGACGCGCCGGCAAACTGAAGCGTGTCGACGAGGCGATCGATCGCGATACGACGGCGCGCTTCGAGCGGCAGCTCGTAGTACTGGCGCAGTTCGGCGATCTTGGGGCGTACGTTGCGCTTTTCCCGGCTTTCCGCGATCGGGTAGGCGATATACCCGCCCGCGAACCCCTTCAGCGTGCGGAACGGCTGCCGCCCGAACAAGGCTCCGGAATGGCGAAGAAATGGATGATCAGCTCGCATGGGAATTCAACCTCGTAGCACCCGAGCAGGACGGATGCGAATGCCGTTGGACCGGCAATGTATCAGGGACCTTCTCGCGCAGCCGCCGGTGAGGCGAGCATCCCCGCCGGCGGCTGTCGCACTCAATGCAGCAGTCCCGCCGAATTGCCGGCCGGCGGCAGTTCCATTGCGGGCGACGCCGGTTCCGGCGGCGGTGCGACGACCGGCTCGTCGCCGATGACCTTGCCGTGCTCCATCGAGATCTTGCGCGTGCACACGCGTGCGACGAGTTGGGGATCGTGCGACGCGACCACGAGCAGCGACGCCCTGCCGACCAGGTGTTCCAGCCGCTCGGCGGCCTTGAGGCTGAACTCTGCATCGCCGACGCTCAGCCATTCGTCCATGATCAGGATGTCGGCCTCGACACTCGTCGAAATCGCGAACGCGAGCCGGAGCATCATCCCGCTCGAGTACGTCCGCACCGGGAGGTTCAGGTAATCGCCGAGTTCGCTGAAATCGGCGATCTCGTCAATCTTGCTGCGGATACGCGCCGGTTTCAGGCCGTCGAGGATGCCGCGCAGATAGATGTTCTCGAAGCCCGTTGCGTCCGGATCGAGGCCCATCGACACGTCGAGCAGCGAAGCGATCTTGCCGGTGACCTTGAGTTCGCCGCGCACCGGCGCGTAGACGCCCGACAGCGTACGCAGGAGCGTCGTCTTGCCGGACCCGTTGTGGCCGACCAGGCCGATGCGCTCTCCGTCCGAAAAGGTGAAGTTCAGATCGTCGAGTGCGCGGACGACCGTGTGACGGCCTGCGTCCTGGCCAATCCGCCCGCCCGTCGTGAGGTTCAGCACCGCCTTTTTCAGTGAGCGGTGCGAATTCTCGTAGATCGGGAATTCGACGAATACGTTACGAGCGACAATCGATGAGGAACTCACGGTAATCAAAGCCAATAAGGAACACGGTTACGGAAACGCTTCATCAGGTATTGGGCGAATGCGAATCCGACGATCAGCAGGCCGATCGACCAGGCCCACGACTCCCACAGAATCGGCCGCCCGGTCAGCGGAGCCCGCACCGTTTCGATCAGATGATAGAGCGGGTTGTATTCGGCGACCCACGCGCGGTTCTTCAGGATTTCCGGCGACCACATGACCGGCGTGAAGAAGAACACGACCTGGATCAGGTTCGTCACGATCGGCGGAATATCGCGGAAGCGCGCGCACAGGACGCCGAGCGTGACGCCGAGCCAGACGCCGTGCAGCAGCAGGATCGCCAGCGCCAGCGGCACCAGCAGGAACTCCCACGACGGCATATGGCCGAAGATCACGAACAGGATGATCACGACCGGCAGGCTGTGCAGCAGGATCACGAAGTTGCGCCACGCGATGCGACAGACGTGCACGGTTAACGGCAACCGGATCTGCTTGATCAGGTAGGCAGCGCTGATGAACGCGGTGCAGCCTTCGTTGGCCACCGACGCGATGTAGGCCCATACGACGAGGCCGATCGACAGATACGGCAGATAGTTCGAAATTTCCTGGTGAAGCAGCTGCGAATACAGCGCGCCCAGCACGGCCACCATCACGATGGTGCTCAACGTGAACCAGAATGGGCCAATGACCGAACGGCGATAACGTTGCCGGATGTCATGCCATCCGAGCGTGCCCCATACGCGTGTCGCCATCACGCCGACGATCAGGTCGTTGCTGCCGGTATGGTTGCCGAGTTCGGCGTCGTCGTTGACGAAGGTAGCATCCATGTCACGCACGTCCGTAGTTGTCCTCGAAGCGGACGATATCGTCCTCGCCGAGATATTCGCCGCTCTGCACCTCGATCATCACGAGGTCGACGACGCCCGGGTTTTCGAGGCGATGCTTGTGGCCGGCCGGAATGTAGGTCGACTCGTTGGTCGCGACGAAGAATTCGCGATCGCCGTTGACGACCTTGGCCATGCCGCTCACGACGATCCAGTGTTCGCTGCGGTGATGGTGCATCTGCAGGCTGAGGCTCGCGCCGGATTTCACCTCGATCCGCTTGATCTTGAAGCGCGGCCCCTCCTCCAGCACCGTGTACGTGCCCCAGGGGCGGTGCACCGTGCGGTGCAGCTTGTACGCATCGTGGCCGGTCGCCTTGAGCTCCGCATAGATGTGCTTCACGTCCTGCGCACGCTCGCGCGACGCGACGAGCAGCGCATCGGGCGTGTCGATGACGATCAGGTTCTCGACGCCTACCGCGCCGATCAGGCGGTCATCGCTCTGCACGTACGTATCTTTCACGTCGATCAGCAGCGCCTCGCCCTGCACACGATTGCCGTGCTCGTCCGGCGTCGCGAGATCGCCCAGCGCGGTCCACGAGCCAACGTCGCTCCAGCCGATGCTGCACGGCACCACTGCCGCGTCGCGGCATTTCTCCATCACCGCGTAGTCCACCGAAATGTCCGGCACGGCGCCGAACGTATTCGGCTCGAGACGGATCTGCGCGCCGCCGCTGCCGCCTGACGAAGGCGACGCGTCGATGCACGCCTCGACCGTGCGGAGCACGTCCGGGCAATGGGCTTCGAGCTCGCGAAGCATCGTACCGGCGGTGAAGCAGAACATCCCGGAATTCCACAGGAAGCGACCCGACGCGACATACTCGCGCGCACGCTCGAGGTCCGGTTTCTCGACGAAGCGCACGACCTTGTCGCCGTCGGCCTCGATATAGCCGTAGGCCGTTTCCGGGACGTCGGGCGTCACGCCGAACGTCGCGATCCGGCCAGCCGCAGCAAGTGCAACCGCCTTCGCGACCGCATCGGCAAACGCCGCCTGGTCGGCGATCAGGTGATCGGCGGCCAGCACGAGCATCGTCACCTGCTCACCGTGCGCGCGCGCCGCGTGCAGCGTCGCCGCGGCGATAGCCGCCGCCGTATTGCGGCCGAACGGTTCGAGAATGAACGAGGTCGTCAGCTTCTCGCGATTGATTTCGCGGTACTCGTCTTCGGTCTTGAAGAACAGCTCGCGGTTCGTCACCGTCAGCACTTCATCCACGCCCGGAAGCCCTGCCGCGCGCAGGAAGGCCTTCTGCAGCAGGCTTTCGCCGTCCGCGAGCCGGATGAACGGTTTCGGATGGGTTTCGCGGGAAACGGGCCACAGGCGGGACCCGGCACCGCCGCACAGGATGATGGGTAGCAAATTCACGACAACCTCTCTGTTTCACAACCGGCAACGGGGGGATTCTTCGAATGATCGGGACGTCGCCCGTCGGCGTCGTCCTTCCGCGTTGCCTGCCAAATCAATGATGCCCCCGCCGAAACAGCCGGCCGGCGGCACGTCGTCAGCCCTGCCGGATCCCGGCCAGGCAAAGTTCCAGTGCATCACGCCAGTCCGGCGCAGCCAGTCCGAAAGTCCGGGCCAGTTTCTCGTTCGACAGGCACGAATTCGCGGGGCGCCTGGCCGGCGTCGGGTAATCCGACGATGGAATCGGGATGACCGACGGACGCGACGCGAGCGATGCGCGCTCCACGATCGCACTCGCGAACCCGTGCCATGAGGTCTCGCCGCCGGCAGTCAGATGGTAGACGCCCGAGTGCGCGGCCCACCACGCAGCCGCGTCGCCGGCCGCGAACGCCTGCGCTGCGACATGCGCAGTCATCGTGGCGATCGTGTTCGCCCACGTCGGGGCACCAACCTGGTCCGCGACGATCTTGAGCTCGGGGCGCTCTGCCGCCAGCCGCAACATCGTCATCAGGAAGTTGCGACCGCGTGCGCCGTACACCCAGCTCGTCCGGAACACGATCGCCGCCCCGCCGACCTGCGCGATCGCGCGCTCGCCTTCGAGCTTCGATCGGCCATAGACGTTCTGCGGCGCCGGCGTGTCGGTCTCCAGATACGGCGAGGCCTTCGTGCCATCGAACACGTAATCGGTCGAGTAATGAATCAGCGCGGCGCCCAGCGCTTTCGCCTCCTCCGCCAGGATCCCGGGCGCGATGGCATTGATGCGCATCGCCGCCGCCTCATCGCTTTCGGCCTGATCGACGGCCGTGTACGCGGCCGGATTGACGATCAGCGCGGGCCGCACGTCGCGCACGACCGCGCGAATCCGGTCCGGATCGGCCAGGTCGAGCGTGGCGCGGTCGACCGGGACGACATCGCCAAGGCCCTGCAGCGAACGCGCCAGCTCGAATCCGACCTGGCCGCCAACACCCGTGACGAGAATCCGTTTCCTGTCACTCATAGACGTCGGCCTCCGACAGGCACGTGCCGGCGGCATCCTTCGCCGCGAGCACCGGCTCACAGTCGAGCTGCCAGTCGATTCCAAGTGCCGGATCGTTCCACAGCAGGCTGCGCTCGAATTCGGGATACCAGTAGTCGGTCGTCTTGTAGAGGAACTGCGCGGACTCGGACAGCACCACGAACCCGTGCGCGAAGCCTGGCGGCACCCATAGCTGTCGGTTGTTCTGCTCCGACAGCCGCACGCCGACCCACTTGCCGAAATTCGGCGATGCTCGCCGGATATCGACCGCGACGTCCAGCACCTCGCCCTCGACCACGCGAACGAGCTTACCCTGTGCGTGCCGAATCTGGTAATGCAGCCCGCGCAGCACACCCTTCGCCGAACGCGAATGATTGTCCTGCACGAACGTCACGCCGGGCGCGACCTGTTCGCCGAATTCGCGCGCGTTGAAGCTCTCGTAGAAGAACCCGCGAGCGTCGCCGAACACCTTCGGCTCGATGATCTTGATTTCCGGCAACGCCGTTTCGATTACTTGGATGGCCATGCCACTTGATCTTCGAGAATGTGTTGCAAGTATTTTCCGTAGCCGTTCTTCGCCAGCGGTCGCGCGAGTGCCAGCAGTTGCTCCGCGTCGATCCAGCGCTTGCGATAGGCAATTTCTTCCGGGCATGCGACGACCAGCCCCTGCCGCTTTTGCAGCGTCGCGATAAAGGTCGCGGCGTCGATCAGCGAATCGTGCGTGCCGGTGTCCAGCCACGCATAGCCGCGGCCCATGATCTCGACATCGAGCTGGCCAGCTGCAAGATAGCGTGAATTGACGTCGGTGATCTCGAGCTCGCCGCGCGCCGACGGCTTAATGTCGGCTGCGATATCGCATACCTGCCTGTCGTAAAAATACAGCCCCGTGACCGCATAGTTCGAACGCGGCGTTGCCGGCTTCTCTTCGATCGATACCGCGCGGAATTCGCGGTCGAACTCGACCACGCCATACCGCTCGGGGTCCTGAACGTGATACGCAAACACGGTCGCGCCCGCCTCTTTCTCGCCGGCCCGCTCGAGCTGCTTCGCCAGGTCGTGCCCGTAGAAGATGTTGTCACCGAGGATCAGCGCCGACGGATCGTTACCGACGAAGTCGCGACCGATGACGAACGCCTGCGCGAGACCGTCCGGCGACGGCTGGACCGCGTACTGGATGTTCATCCCCCACTGACTGCCGTCGCCGAGCATCGCCTCGAAACGTGGCGTGTCCTGCGGCGTCGAAATGATCAAGACGTCGCGAATGCCGGCGACCATCAGCGTCGACAGCGGATAGTAGATCATCGGCTTGTCGTACACCGGCAGCAACTGTTTCGAGATGACGTGCGTGATCGGGTACAGCCGCGTGCCGGAGCCGCCAGCGAGGATAATGCCCTTGCGTCCCATCGCAACTCTCCTCAAGCGCGTTGCGCGTAATTGGTCTCGACCCACTTGCGATACTCGCCCGATGCAACTTCATCGGCCCAGACCTGGTTGTCGAGATACCAGTCGACCGTCTTCGCCATGCCGGTCTCGAACGTCTCCGCGGGCTTCCAGCCAAGTTCGCGTTCGAGCTTGCGCGCATCGATCGCGTATCGGCGGTCGTGACCGGGACGATCCGTCACGTAGGTAATCTGGTCACGGTACGAACCCGCCGCCTTCGGGCGAGCCTTGTCGAGCAGATCGCACAGCGTATGCACGACTTCGAGGTTCTTTTTCTCGTTCCAGCCGCCGACGTTGTAGGTCTCGCCGGGCACGCCACGCGCGAGCACTTCGCGAATCGCGCTGCAATGATCGCCGACATAGAGCCAGTCGCGCACGTTCTGGCCATCGCCGTACACCGGCAGCGGCTTGCCGGCGAGCGCGTTGGCGATCATCAGCGGAATCAGTTTTTCGGGGAACTGGTACGGACCGTAGTTGTTCGAACAGTTCGTCGTGAGCGTCGGCAGGCCATACGTATGATGGTAAGCGCGCACCAGGTGGTCCGAGCCGGCCTTCGTCGCCGAATACGGGCTGTTCGGCGCATATGGCGTCGTTTCGGAGAATTGCGGATCGGTTGCGGACAGCGAACCGAACACCTCGTCGGTCGACACGTGCAGGAAGCGGAACGCCGCCTTGTCGGCGTCGCTCAGGCCGTTCCAGTATTGACGGGTTGCCTCGAGCAGCGTGAACGTGCCGACGACGTTGGTCTGCACGAAATCCGCGGGACCATGGATCGAGCGATCGACGTGGCTTTCCGCAGCGAAATGCAGCACGGCACGGGGCTTGTGCTCGGCAAGGAGCGCATCGAGCGCATCACGATCGCAGATGTCGACGCGCGCAAACACGTGCTTCGGGTTGCCGTCCAACGACTGCAGCGTGCGCAGGTTCCCTGCATAAGTCAGCTTGTCGACGTTGAGCACTGCTTCGTCGGATGCGCGCAGCCAGTCGAGTACAAAATTGGCACCGATAAAACCCGCGCCGCCCGTAACCAGGATCATGAGGCTCCCTCTAGTAATGCGCGGCGAACACCCTTGAGGCGCTCGCCGTATCAAATTCACAAGTGCTCGTAACTGGTAACTTGTGACCGCTACGTCAGACCGCGGATTTTAACCGGTCGACATGGCCTCCAAAGTCATGAAATGCTAATTTTGTTGGGAAGAAGCACAATTATAGGGAGCCGCCACCGGCAAAAGCCATGCTGCTAACAACTTGATACAGCGCTCCGAACCCTTCCTCCAATGAAATTTCATTCCGAATTGTGGATTTTTTTCGCAAATAAAATTTCGCGAAATAACGCCAATCGAATTATTTTTCCCGCGCAGCCGCAACACGTAACCTACGTCGCCCCATGACCCATACCCCCATCGCCATCGGCGACATCCAGGGCTGTCATTCCGCTTTCCAGGCGCTGATCAATAAGCTTTCAGCGCCTGCCGACACCCCACTGTGGATCGCCGGCGACGTCGTCAACCGCGGCCCGGACTCCCTCGCCGCGCTGCGTGCGCTCGTCGACCTCGGCCCGCGCGCAACCGCCGTGCTCGGCAATCACGACCTCCACCTGCTCGCGGTCTCCGCCGGCCTGCGCACCGAACGCCCGGGCGACACCATCGGCGAGATCCTCGACGCACCCGACGCCAATGCCCTCCTCGACTGGGTCCGCCATCGTCCGTTCGTCCATGCGGAAAACGGGATGCTGCTCGTGCATGCGGGCGTGCTGCCGCAGTGGGATGCCGCGCTCGTGCTCGAACTCGCCGACGAACTCCAGCGCGCGCTGCGCGCGCCCGACTGGCGCGACACGCTGCAGAAGCTGTACGGCAACGAGCCGAATCAATGGAGCCCGGACCTGAAGAAACGCGACCGGATGCGTGTCGCGTTCAACGCATTCACGCGCGTGCGCTTCTGCACGCCCGACGGTGCGATGGAATTCAAGGCAAACGGCGGCCCCGACAGCGCGCCGCCCGGCTACCTGCCGTGGTTCGATGTACCGGGGCGCCGCACGGAGGACGTGACGGTCGTGTTCGGGCACTGGGCCGCGCTCGGCCTGATGCTGCGCGATAACGTGATCGCGCTCGATTCGGGATGTGTATGGGGTAACCAGCTGTCAGCCGTGCGGCTGACGGCCGATCCGGCGCAGCGCACGGTCACGCAGGTGCAGTGCGAAGCGTGCCGCGCGCCGGGCGGAGAGTGATGAGAGGCTGATTCGCGGGGCCGGGAGGTGCGTCGGCCCCAAACGCGTCAGCCCTCGCGCCCCGGCACGGGCGCGTCGGCCGCCCCGTCGCCTGCCGTACCGGCGCCGATTTCGGTCGCCGGATACGCATGCCTGGCCAGCTCCGCGAGCGATTCGGCGGTCGGCTTGTCGACATTTGCCTGCAGCGTCGCGAGCGCGGCCGCGATCGCGTCGCGCGCCGCGGCGGACGTCGTCCGCCGGTCGCCGCCCGGCGCGATCGGCTCGCACACGTAGAGATGCGCGACGATCGGGCCGCCACGCAACACCATGTCGAGCGACTTGCCGAGCGCCAGCTCGCCCGTGTAGGCGGGCGCGACCGACTGCCGCCGCTGCGCATCCTCGTACATCAGGCAGATCGGCTGCACCGCGCAGCCGGCCGATACCGCGGCCTGGAACAGGTTCGCATGGAACGGCAGCAGTTCCTGCCCGTCGGTTGTCGTGCCTTCCGGAAACACGCACATCAGCCCGCCGTTGCGCAGGCGCTCGGCCATCTCGTGCATGACCCGCATTGCCTCGGTGCGCTTCTCGCGCTGCAGGAACACGGTGTCGAGCTTCTCGGCGAGCCAGCCGACGACCGGCCATTGCCGCACCTCGGCCTTCGACACGAACGGCGTCGGCCGCCACGCGTAGATCGTGTAGATGTCGAGCCAGGACACGTGATTGCCGACCACGAGCGCGCTCGCGTCGAGCCGCGCGCCGTCGTTATGGACGACGAGGCGCATCCCGCAGATCCGCAGCAGCTTGAGCGACCAACGGCGCGTCATCTCGGCACGCCGCGCGGGCGTGACGTGCGAAAAACGCAGCGCGACGATCGCCATGCCGCGCAACAGGTGAAAGACGAGACGCAGCTTGCGAAGGGCAATCATGGCGAAGGTCCGGCGTGGTTCAGGGGCGCTCGAACGCGATCTGCCCGGCGACGAGCGTCGTGCGCACGCAGGCGGGCAGTTCGTAGCCGAGGAACGGCGAGTTGTGGCCCTGGCTCTTCAGCGCACGCGGCTCGACGCGCCAATGCGCGCGCGGGTCGAACACGCACAGGTCGGCCGCGCCGCCTTCGGCGAGGCGACCGGCCGGCAGCTTCAGCACGTCGGCCGGCGCGGACGTGATGCGGCGCAGTGCCTGCGCAAGCGGCGTACGCGTCTCGTCCGCCCACTTCAGCGTGAGCGACAGCAGCAGTTCGAGCCCCGTCGCGCCCGGCGTCGCTTCGCCGAACGGCAGCAGCTTCTCGTCGTCGTCGACCGGCGTGTGGTCGGAGCAGATCGCGTCGATCGTGCCGTCGGCGAGCGCCACGCGAATCGCTTCGCGATCGCGCTCGCTGCGCAGCGGCGGATCGAGCCGGAACTGCGAATCGAAGTAGCCGATGTCGACGTCGATCAGGTGCACGTGATTCACGCCGACGTCGCAGGTCACGGGCAGCCCCTCGGCCTTCGCTTCGCGCACGAGCGCGAGGCCGGCCGCCGACGACAGCCGCGCGAGGTGCACGCGTGCGCCCGTCACGCGCATCAACTCGAAGATCGTGTGCAGCGCGATCGTCTCGGCCGCGACCGGTACGCCCGACAGCCCGAGCCGCGACGCGAGCGGGCCGCTCGCGGCGACGCCGCCGCGGCCGATGAACGCGTCGAGCGGGCGCAGCCACGTGGTGTAGTCGTAGGTGCTCGCGTACTGCAGCGCGCGCAGCAGCACCTGCGTGTCGCGCACCGGCACGTTGGCATGCGTGAAGCCAACGCAGCCGGACTCGGTCAGCGCGACCATCTCGGTGATCACCTCACCCTTGAGGCCGACCGTCAACGCGCCGAGCGGATGCACGTTCGCCTGGTGCAGGTTGCGCACGCGGTACTTGAGCATCTCGACGAGGCCCGGCTCGTCGAGCACGGGGTCGGTATCCGGCGGGCACACGAGGGTCGTGACGCCGCCCGCGACAGCCGCGGCCATCTCGGACGCGAGCGTCGCCTTGTGCTCGTAGCCGGGCTCGCGCAGCCGCGCGCACAGGTCGACGAGGCCGGGCGCGACGATCTGGCCCGCTGCGTCGATCGTCTTCTCCGCGTTGAAACCGGCCGGCGCGGTGCCGAGCGCGGCGATCTTGCCCGCCGCAACGAAAACGTCGGCCTGCCGCTCGGTGCCGGCGACCGGGTCGATCAGCGTGCCGCCTTTGATATGAATCTTCATGCGCTGTCTGTGAATGCGTTGATTGCGTGAATAAGGATGCGCGAAAGCGGGCTCAGTCGCTGTTGCCGGCGACGATGCCCATCACCGCCATCCGCACGGCGATGCCGAACGTGACCTGGTTGAGGATCACCGACTGCGGGCCGTCGGCGACCTGCGAATCGATCTCGACGCCGCGGTTCATCGGGCCCGGGTGCATCACGATCGCGTCGGGCGCGGCGAGCGCGAGGCGCTCGGGCGTCAGGCCCCAGGTCTTGAAGTATTCCTGCGCGGACGGCAGCAGCGCGCCGCTCATCCGCTCGTTCTGCAGGCGCAGCATGATGATCACGTCGACGCCCTTCAACCCTTCGTCGAGGTTGTGGAACACCTTCACGCCCATCTGCTCGAGACCGCCCGGCAGCAACGTGCGCGGGCCGATCGCACGCACTTCCGGCACGCCGAGCGTGGTGAGCGCGTGGATGTCGGAGCGCGCGACGCGCGAATGCAGGATGTCGCCGACGATCGCCACGCGCAGCTTCGTGAAGTCGCGCTTGTAGTGACGGATCGTGTACATGTCGAGCAGGCCCTGCGTCGGGTGCGCATGGCGGCCGTCGCCGGCGTTGATCACGTGCACGTGCGGTGCGCAGTGCTCGGCGATCAGGTACGGCGCGCCGCTCGACGCGTGGCGCACGACGAACAGGTCGGCATGCATCGCCGACAGGTTGTTGATCGTATCGAGCAGCGACTCGCCCTTGCTCGTCGACGATGCATTGATGTTCAGGTTCAGCACGTCGGCCGACAGGCGCGTCGCGGCGATCTCGAAGGTCGTGCGCGTGCGCGTCGAGTTCTCGAAGAACAGGTTGAACACGGACTTGCCGCGCAGCAGCGGCACCTTCTTCACTTCACGGTCCGTCACGCTGACGAACTGCTCGGCCGTATCGAGGATGTGGTTCACGATCGAGCGCGGCAGGCCCTCGATCGACAGCAGGTGCTTCAGCTCGCCGTTTTTCGTGAGCTGCGGGTTGCCCTTCAGGAAACCGTAGCGGAACCGGTCGGGGCTCGCGGCCGCAGCGGGATTGCCGGTGCGGCCAGTGGTGTCGGTGGTCATGGTATGCGTGATTCCAACTATGCAAACGGGCCGCGGTGCAAACCAGCGGCCCGGGATACGGTTCGCGTGTCGTTCAGGCGCCGTGCGCCTCGACGCGCAGCGTGAACTGCGCATCGTCGCGCGCGAGCACGAGCGTCGCGTCGGCCGGCACGTCGAGCGCGCCGCCCGCGAAGCGCGCGGCGACCGGCAGCTCGCGGCCGCCGCGATCGGCGAGCACCGCGAGCTCGACCGCGGCCGGACGGCCGTAGTCGAACAACTCGTTGAGCGCCGCGCGCACGGTGCGCCCGGTATACAGCACATCGTCGACGAGCACGATGCGCGCGCCGTCGATCTCGAACGGCAGCGACGTCGGGCTGGCCTGGCTGTGCAGCCCCTTTTTCGCGTAATCGTCGCGGTGCAGCGCGACGTTCACGACGCCGAACGCCGGCGCACCGAGATCGCGCGCGAGGCGCTCGGCCAGCCATGCGCCGCCGCTGTGAATGCCGGCGAGCCGCGGGCCGCCCGGTTCGGCGAAAGCCGTGCCGTACGCGGCGCGAATCTGGTCGAGCAGGACGCGGTAAAGCGCCTCGGCGTCAATGGTGCTCATGGTCGGACAATTGATCGAGATACTGTTGAAGGATGACGCGCGCGGCCTCGGCATCGAGCATCTCGGCCCGTGCACGGCTACGCACGTTGCGCTCGCGCAGCCCGGCCTCGGCCTCTACCGACGAATAGCGCTCGTCGACCCACGTGACGGGCAGCCCGAAGCGGCCGTTCAGCTGGTTGCCGAAGCGCTTCGCCTGCTGAGTCATGTCATGCGGCGTGCCGTCCGGATGCATCGGCAGGCCGACGACGAGCGCGTCCGGCCGCCATTCGGCCAGCAGGTCGCCGACCGCCTTGAAACGGTGTTCGCGGTTCAGGTTCTGGATCACGACGAGCGCACGGGCCGAGCGCGTCAGCGCATTGCCGATCGCGACGCCGATACGTTTTTCGCCGTAGTCGAACGCGAGCAGTGTCGCATCGCGCACGCTCGTGCCACTCATGCGTGCCCTGCTTCGCCGGACAGCATCGACGAGCTGACGCCGAGCAGGCCGAGTGCGGCTTCGAAGCGCTCTTCGGCCGGCGTGTCGAACACGATGCGCGGATCGGCGGCCACGGTCAGCCAGCCGTTGCGGGAAATTTCTTCCTCGAGCTGCCCTGCCCCCCAGCCCGCATGGCCGAGCGTCAGCAGGAAGCGTTTCGGGCCGGTGCCCGTCGCGACCGCCTCGAGCACGTCCTTCGACGTGGTCATCTCCAGCCCGCCCTCGACGGACATCGACGAGTTATAGCTCGCGCCCTCCACCGGCTCGTGCAGCACGAACCCGCGCTCGGTCTGGACCGGGCCGCCGAAGTACACGGGAATGTGCAGCAGCGGCTCGATGTCGAGCTTCAGGTCGATGCGGTTGAACAGCGATTCGAGGTCGATGTCGGTAGGACGATTGATGACGAGGCCGAGCGCACCGCGCTCGCTGTGATCGCAAAGATAGACCACCGTTCCCGAAAACGTCGGATCGGCCATGTTCGGCATGGCGATCAGGAACTGGTTGGTGAGATTGATGCGATCGGAAGGCTTTGACATGGTTTGAATTTTAGCAAAGACGCCGCGACCTGACCGGGCCGCGATCAACAAGCAACGCCGCGCCACGCTGGCAACGGCGCGCGCGGATCACACGGCACTCTAACACGCGCGCGGGCGCTGTCGAGAGCGCGTTGCAGGCCCGCGCGACAAGGGCCGCCGCCGCATGTTCGCCCCCTCGTTCGTCAGGCCCGGCCGAGCGCCGCGCCGAGCGCCCCGGACGCCGCGGTGAGGTCCGGCGGCGCCACGCCGGCCGCAATCTTCAGCAACGCCGCGCGCAGCATGTCGGACGCGTGGCCGTGCGCATCGAGGCCGCCGTCGCCGAGCGGCAGGCCGTGCGCCGCACGCCGCCACGCCAGGCCCAGCGTGTCGGCCAGGAGCGCCGCATGACCGAGCCCGAGCGCGCACGCGGCCGTACCGACCCGGTAGGCGGCACCGGACGCATGCCATGCGGCCCCCGCGTCGGCCGCGGCCGGATCGGCCGCGAGGTCGGCCATCGACGCATCGGCCGTCTGCAGGAAATCCTCATAGGCATGCGCATTGACCGTCACGACGCCGAGCGCGCGGGTTGGCGCGGCGGAAACCGCTTCGTGCTCGGCCCGGGCAGCATCGGCCTCCCACAGCGCTTCGGATGCGGGCGTGCCGGCGACGTGCCAGTCGACCGTCAGCCCGTAGTCGTGCAGCACGTCGACGAGCGCGACATCCTCGGCCGCGGCGCCGAACAGCGCGAAATCGCGCCACAGCAGCGCCACCGTCTCGCGCACGAGTTCGGGCGGCGCACTGCGCCGGCCCTGCGCGTGCTCGCCGAGCAGCAGGTTCGTCCGCGCGAGAAAGCGCTTCAGCTCCGGCGCGCCGCTCGCACGCAGCGCGCGCACGCACGCGGCCGCGAGCCGCCAGAAATCGTAAGGATCGTCGTCGGTGAGCGCGGCCAGCATCGCATCGAGTTCATCGAGTGCCGCATCGGGCGCGCCGCGTTCCGCGCGCAGTACGCCAAGCAGCGCCTGTTCGTAGCGGGCACGGATCCGGGTCGCGAACGCGTCGGGCAGCGCGCGCAGCGTGGCCGGCGGCACCGCCCGGCCGACGAGCGCGAGCGCGTCGAGCGGCGCACTCGCGCGCAGGTCGGCGGCGCTTTGTGCACGCAGCGCACGGAAATGCCCGAGGAGAACGGGCGAGCAGGCGAGCTCGCGCAGGTTGTGGCGGCCGACGGCTGCACGGAAATCGCGCAGCGCGGCACGCCAGCCGGCCGAAGTCGGCTCGACGGCGACGAGCGGCACGGCGGCCGACAACTGCCCCGCGAAACGCGCGGCCGGAAGCCAGCCGGCTTCCGCCAGCACGGCCGCCGCGGCGGACAGCGGCGCGGCCGCATCGTCGCGACGCTCGAACGCGTCGGCGGCCGCCGCAAGCCATGCGTCGGCCGCGCGCACAGCCCCGCCGCGCGGGTTGGGCAGTGCGTCAGGGTAGGGAACGTTCGCCGGTTCGGGCCTCATGGACACGCGCGCCTGTCATCGTCAAGTCGCTCGCGCAAGCCTCGACGCGCGAGCGTCGGGCCGATGCGAGGCCTGAGCGGTGTGTCCGTGGGCCGAGGGTCCGGTCAGATCTGGACCATCTCGAAGTCTTCCTTGCGGGCGCCGCATTCAGGACACGTCCAGTTGATCGGGACGTCTTCCCAGCGCGTGCCCGGGGCAATGCCCTCTTCCGGCAGCCCGGCTTCTTCGTCGTAAATCCAGCCACAAATCAGGCACATCCAGCTCTTGTATTCCATCTTAAGCCGCGTCGGGAAAGTCGGTAAATTCGGGAGCCATGATGGTACCGTGTCGGGGCCGGACTGCCTAGCAATCGCGCTGGAGTAAGGCAACTACGTTGCGCTGCGCTAAAAAATCCGTCGTGCGGGCCGGATTCCGCCGCATAATGGCTGAAAAGTGCGGCCTGCCGGGCAACACAGGGCCGAAAACGCCCATTTCGCCTCGCCGTCCGCACGTCCGTCGCTTTTCCGTTTTTCTCTTGCCCCATTTTTACATGTCCAGCAACGCCCCTCCGATCGTCCTCACCTTCGGCCTGTCCGATCCCACCGGCGGCTCCGGCCTCCAAGCCGATCTGATGACCCTGGCGAGCATGGGCTGTCACGGCGTGTCCGTCCTGACGGGCTACACCGTGCGCGACTCGGCCGCCTGCGACGAAGTGACCGGCCTCGATCCCGACGTGGTCGCCGCCCAGGCGCGCATGCTGCTCGAAGACATGCCGGTTGCGGCATTCAAGATCGGCGCGGCAACGCGCGCGGAAGTCGTGAGCGCGATCGCCGAGGTCGTCGCCGACTACGACGGCGTGCCGCTCGTGCTCGCGCCGGACTTCACGCTCGACGACGAACACGTGCTTGCAGCCGACGACCTGCGCGAATCGATCGCCGACCTGCTCGCGCCGCAAACCACGCTGCTGGTCGCCGACTACGCAACGCTGATCGCACTCGCGCAGCCGGACGGCGACGCCGAGGCGCCGAATCTCGACGCAGCCGTGTCGCACCTGCTGTCGCAGGGCTGCGAGTACATCCTGTCGTCCGAGGCGGGCTCGCACCGGCTCGTCAACACGCTGTACGGCGAGGAAGGTCAGCTCCGTGAAGATATGTGGGATCGCTCGCCGCATCGGCTGATGGGCATCACCGATACGCTGGGCGCGGCCATCGCGGCACTGCTCGCGAACGGCCAGGAGCCGCCCGAAGCGGTTCGTGAGGCGCAGGAATATCTGTACCAGGCCGTGCGTGACGCATTTCGGCCCGGCATGGGCGCGTACCTGCCCGACCGGTTCTTCTGGGCGCGCAGCAACGAGGACTCGGACACGCCGCCGGCAGTGAAGGCCGACCCGGTGCCGAGGACGTCGCACCGGCATTGAGTCACCTGGAGCGCGTCGGCGCTTGAGCATTTGAGCGCTCGAACGCCGGCCGCCCTTCTTGTCATCTCGGCAGTACACGTCCCGCCTCGGCGAATCGACGCTGACGCACGCAACACATCGACAACGACCGTCGACTCGCCCCCTCGCCTCCCAATCTTCGGTTTCCCGTGTGGCCCGAGAGCCGATCCATAGGCCCGCGCAATCCCGCTCATTCAGTCGCCGCTGCCGAATCCGCGTTCGCGCCTGCCCGACTCGTATCGATTCTCGGCTGACCGATGAATTAACGTCGTACTTTTCAACGTCCAGGCTCGCCGAAAATCGAACTGGTCCAATAGATTGGCCGCCACGCGCAATGCTAGGGTTCATTTCATTCAAAGTGACCGATGCAAAGGAGTAAGCGATGGCGCAGGACATTTTCCTGAAACTGACCGGCATCAGAGGCGAATCTCGAGACGCCACTCATCCAGACGAGATCGAGATATTGGCGTGGGATTGGTCGGCCGACCGGCCATGTACGACACGCTCGGGTACAGACAGCACCGGCAGCAAGTGCACGGCCAACGATCTGACCATCGAGCATTATGTCGATCGCGCATCGCCGATCCTCATGCTGCATTGCCTGAAAGGGAATCACATCGAGAAAGCCGTGCTGGTAGCGCGCAAGGCCGGCGGCATGCCGCTCGAATACCTGAAGATCACGCTGGATGACGTCCTGATCACGCGAATCCATTCGGTTGCCAATTTGAACATGGCTCGACCACGAGAAGAGATCCAACTCTCATTCGCCCGCATCCAGCAAGAGTATGTCGCTCAGAGCGCCCAAGGCGGCTACGGCGGAACGGTCACTGCGGGATACGACATCAAAACCGGCAACGCAGCCTGAGTATCGGAGGTAGTCATGCTTTTCATTTCAAAGCAAGGTCATGTCGATGCCGAACGCGTGATTCTCAAAATATATTCATCCATCGAACGAGGGCCGCTGGAACACGTAAATGGAATCGTCGTCCATCAAACTGGAGGCGCCACCGCGTCGAGTACCTTCAATAGCTACGGCAACACCGCACATGTACCGAACGGCGCCCATTTCCTGATCGACAAGGATGGAACGATCTATCAAACCGCCTCCCTGAACAGAATCACCAATCACGTCGGCAAATTGCAGTCACGTTGCATCACCACACACAAGTGTGCTGTCGCAGATCTCCGGGCGGCACGGCGCGCATATCAGACTGGCCCCGCCGCATCCCATCGCCACGAATCCCGGAAAGCGTTTCCGGACCGCTATCCGTCCAACTCGGACGCAATCGGAATCGAGCTTGTCGGCATGTACTATCCTGACGAAAAAACTGCAGAACCGGTCTACGAAAGCGTCACAACCGAACAAAATGCATCGCTCAAATGGCTGGTTCGTGAATTGTCCGAGACGCTGAAAGTCGAGATGAGAGAGGTCTATCGGCACCCGGAAGTCGGGCGCAAGAACGCGACCGAAGCAAGTACGGCGCGGTGGGAGTGACGCCATGGATCTAGCGCGATGTGTCTTCGCCGTTGCGTTGTGCGCCCCGTTCGCCATCAGCCAGGCCAGAGGGGTAAGCACCGTGACAGTCGAGCAATCCGGCCAGACGTCGGCCCCAGACGATCCACCGACGAGGGACGCATGCAGAAAATTCACGCCAACCGTCGACCAGTTGAGGCGGTTCTTTTCCAGAGCGGCGCCGATTGACGGCAAGTTTGTGGTCCACGATTACTACTCGCCCTGCCATTCGAGCGGCACCGTATCGTTCCCGGACGGCAGTTCGGCGAGGTGGCGCGTTTACTCCAGCGGCACCGCGTCACTGACATGGGCATCGAGCGGCAACACGGCCTATCTCTACAATGGCCGCCACAACGGCTGGCACGACCCATTCGCGTGCAGTTACGGTCTTCACGATGAAGACGACGACGCTTCGTGCTACCTGCCGGGCTTCTGATTCCGATCACCCGGCGCACGCATAAAAAAAGACCCGCATCGCTGCGGGTCTTTTCTTTTGGCTGGAACGCGCATCGCTGCGCGCTCCGGACACCATCGACCGAAGTCGATTACATGTCCATGCCCATGCCGCCCATGCCGCCCGGCATGCCGCCAGCCATCGGTGCATCTTCCTTCGGCAGTTCTGCAACGGCTGCGTCCGTCGTCAGCAGCAGGCCTGCAACCGAAGCTGCGTTCTGCAGTGCGGTGCGCGTGACCTTGGTCGGGTCGACGACGCCGGCTTCGACCATGTCGACGTACTCGCCCGTCGCTGCGTTGTAGCCGTAGTTGCCCTTGCCTGCAGCAACTGCCGCCACCACGACGCTCGCTTCTTCGCCGCCGTTCGTGACGATCTGACGCAGCGGCTCTTCCATTGCGCGCAGCACGATCTTGATGCCGGCGTTCTGGTCGGCGTTGATGCCCGTCAGGCCCGCGATCGCGGTGCGAGCGCGGATCAGCGCAACGCCGCCGCCGGCCACGATGCCTTCTTCCACAGCTGCGCGCGTTGCGTGCAGTGCGTCTTCGACACGTGCCTTCTTTTCCTTCATTTCGACTTCGGTCGCAGCACCGACCTTGATCACTGCCACGCCGCCGGCCAGCTTGGCCACGCGCTCTTGCAGCTTTTCACGGTCGTAGTCCGACGTCGCCTCTTCGATTTGCGCGCGCACTTGCTTCACGCGTGCTTCGATGTTCACGGCTTCGCCTGCGCCGTCGATGATCGTCGTGTTTTCCTTGCCCACTTCGATGCGCTTCGCCTGGCCCAGTTCTGCCAGCGTTGCCTTCTCGAGCGTCAGGCCGGTTTCTTCCGCGACGACTTGACCGCCGGTCAGGATCGCGATGTCTTCCAGCATCGCCTTGCGACGATCGCCGAAGCCCGGTGCCTTGACCGCGACGGTCTTCAGGATGCCACGGATGTTGTTGACGACCAGCGTAGCGAGCGCTTCGCCTTCGACGTCTTCAGCGATGATCAGCAGCGGACGGCCAGCCTTCGCGACTTGCTCGAGTACCGGCAGCAGGTCACGGATGTTCGACACCTTCTTGTCGTGCAGCAGCACGAACGGGTTGTCGAGGACGGCGACTTGCTTGTCCGGGTTGTTGATGAAGTACGGCGACAGGTAGCCGCGGTCGAATTGCATGCCTTCGACGACGTCGAGTTCGTCAGCCAGCGACTTGCCGTCTTCGACGGTGATGACGCCTTCCTTGCCGACCTTGTCCATCGCTTCAGCAATGCGATCGCCGATCGACGAATCGCTGTTCGCCGAGATCGAGCCGACCTGTGCGATTTCCTTGTTCGTCGTGCACGGCTTGCTGATCTTCTTCAGCTCTTCGACAGCCGCCGCGACTGCCTTGTCGATGCCGCGCTTCAGGTCCATCGGGTTCATGCCCGATGCGACGTACTTCATGCCTTCGCGAACGATCGATTGCGCGAGGACGGTTGCCGTCGTCGTGCCGTCGCCTGCGTTGTCGCTGGTCTTGGAAGCAACTTCCTTGACCATTTGCGCGCCCATGTTCTGGAGCTTGTCCTTCAGCTCGATTTCCTTCGCGACCGACACACCGTCCTTGGTGACCGTCGGGCCGCCGAAGCTGCGCTCGAGCACCACGTTGCGGCCCTTCGGACCCAGCGTGACCTTGACTGCGTTGGCGAGAATGTTCACGCCTTCGACCATCTTCGAACGGGCGGAATCGCCGAATACGACGTCTTTAGCTGCCATCTTCTAACTCCTTGAATTCTTGGGAATATGTACCGTCGGTGGACGCTTAGTTAGCGTTGACCACGGCCATGATGTCTTCTTCGCGCATGACCAGCAGTTCCTGGCCGTCGACCTTCACGGTCTGGCCTGCGTACTTGCCGAACAGGACGCGATCGCCGACCTTCACGTCGAGCGCGATCAGTGCACCCTTGTCGTCACGCTTGCCCGGGCCAACCGCGAGGATCTCGCCTTGATCCGGCTTTTCAGCAGCGGCTTCGGGGATCACGATGCCCGAGGCGGTCTTGGTTTCCTGATCCAGGCGCTTGACGATCACGCGATCGTGCAAAGGACGAAGGTTCATATTCACTCCTCTCTTGACTGAGATTGAAGAACGCTTAGGGAATCTGCCCGGCAAATCGCCCGGCAGAGAATTGTTAGCACTCTCGTGCAGCGAGTGCTAATTATATGGACGGGTTTTGACAAATTCAAGAAGGGGCGCCGGAGGAATTTTCGGGGCGGCGAGGGGCGCCCGGCGCTGAGCTTCGATCGCTCGAGATTGAACGTGACGCGACGCGGAAGAGGCCGGATCCGTGAAAATATATTGCGCCAAAACAATGACTTAGAAAAAACACGTGCGGCGACGGCGGTATTCAGGAGGATACCGAAAGTTGCCTGTTTGGTCCGTCGCCATGGCTACGCAGCATCGGCCGCGACACCTCGGGGATTCCCGTAGATCCCCAGCGAACCCCGTCAGAACAAATGGGGCGCAAGCATGTGACGCCGATCGAGGCGCAGGTGGCCCGTCGAGACGCCCTCGCGTGAGGATTGGAGCAGTTTGTCGCCTTGTCACGCCGCAGTCGACGCTTGACGGGCAGTCTTGTACTGCCCGATCGACCAGACGTAGTCGGAAAGACGAGTGTCACCTCCCGAGCGACGTCGGTCGGTCAACCGTGAGAAAGCCCCCCCAAAAACCACCTGTAGGCAAGATGGTCAAAATGCGCTGCCGTGCGAGAGCCGTGCACCGGACCGGGTCGTGACATCGGGCACCTCCAACCGATCGCGCTCCGATTCGAACGTCCCGCGCCGACGCACGTCGCCCCCCTTCATTTCGCCGAGCTTGCTGCGTCCACGATCAAACCTCTGCCCCGCAACATCGTGGCGCTCGCACCGATCCTTCGCCAGCCCGCCCCGAATCCTGGCGCCGTGCAAGATCCGAACGATCCGGTCGTCGACAGATCACCCGTCAAATTCATCTTGTAGCAAGGTCAAGTCAAAACCATCACAAGGAGCCACTCGGATCACTTTCACCTCATAACCCGCATTAGCCGGACGAATCACGCGGCATTTTTGAAGCAGCGCGGAAGCGGCGCCTGCAGTTCAGCCATCGCACCCCGTGCGACCTGCCCAGGGACCATGAAATTCCCCGCCATCGAGAAATCGTCGACCATATCGAGCCGATAGCCGTGCGTATACACCGCGCTCAATTGAAAGCCGTTTTCCGGACGAAGCGCCAATTTCTGACGAAGTCGATAGATATGTGTGTCAAGGCTCCGCGACGTGCCATCCAGTGCCCGCCCCCATGCCAGCGTCGACAAGGATTCTCGGGAAACCACGCTTCCAAGATTATTGAACAGGCAACTCGCCAAGCAAAATTCCTTCGCTGTCAAATCAATGTTTTTACCGTGCAGGGTTATCGTGCGCATCAGCGGATTCACAACATACGCCCCAACCTCGACTCTATTATCGGCCTTTTTATTGCGGCCATTTCGACGCAGCAGCGCATTGATTCGAGCCACCAACTCGATCTCACGAAATGGCTTACCTATGTACTCATCGGCCCCGGCATCCAGCGCAGCGGCAATATCTGCCTCAAGTGTTCTCGCCGCCAGAAACAAGACAACGGGTGCGTCTCCGAGATTAGCTCGAATCCAATGCAACAAATTCAGCCCACTGGCATCCGGGATTCGCCAGTCAAGCACCACGAGCTCCACCGCGTTCTTTCTCAGAAACTGAACGGCTCGCGCACCATCACACGCCACCGAAATTTCCCAATTTGACCCCCGCAGCGCCTTTTCAAATGCTGACGCCTGACCTGGATCACCCTCCACCAGCAAGATACTCATAACACCCCCAGCCTTCATCGACACGATTAATTTCCGGACCACTCCAATCGATCGCCCGAACATACAAACACAAATATAATATTTTTTAATAACCACCGAGCGATTGAAATCCGCCTCACTCAAACTTCAACATCAACATCAACCTGACCCACAACCGACAAATTCAATCCGACACAACATTGCTCGCGCAGATCCCTGCAAATTCTGCGTGCATTCCCATATTGATAAAAATAAATCCGACGTTCTTTACTTCAAACAATACGTGCTCGGCAACGAGCGCGGAAGCCTTCCTGCCCCCATTGAAATTCCCCATGGGCAGATCGCAGATCTTTTCGTCCCCATTTCACGCGCGATGCCGACTTTGCTTGCCGACAATTCACCCGGGGCCCTGCGACTGCGATCACGCAGGTGAACACCAATTCGCGAATGTTGTATTCGATTCCGATGAAGCCGCACCCACCGGGCTGGCAGATCATCACAACGAGTGCCAGGTACTCTGACACCTATATCAACGGCACTCATGCCAGCCGCGGTAGAGATCAACAAGTTGGGCAGACCTATCGGCGTCTGGTACGGCGCCGCCTTGTCTTCAACCCAACTCACCCGGTGCATATGTCACTAAAATGTTACTAACATATCAGTAGGATATCGAGGCGTTTTCCGGAGGTCAAAACGGGTAAACCCGTGCGCAAACATCGGCCCCTTTTAGCCGCGAGTTGAAAACGGGGGGTGACCGGACTAATATGTTAGTAATATTTTTTGCTGGATCACCGGACACATGAACGGACTGACGGGTAGCACCCTTGCCGAACAGGCTCATCAAAAACTCGAAGAACTCATCGTGACGCTGGAGCTTGCGCCCGGCAGTGTCTGGTCGGAGGCATCGCTCGCGGAGAAGCTGAATACTGGAAGAACGCCGGTTCGCGAGGCCGCACAACGATTGGCTGCTTCGCATCTGCTTCAAATCGTGCCGCGTCACGGCATCATGATCACTGTCCCGAACATTCATGATCAGTTGCTCGTGCTCGAAACGCGCCGTGAACTCGAGCGGCTTATCGCACGGCGCGCTGCACGGCGTGCATCGCCCGAGGAGCGCGAGCAGATCCGCAGCGTCGTTGAAAAACTCGACGCGGCAGGTGAATCACAAGACGTTGTCGCCTATTTGAGAAGCGTATATACGGCCAATCAGCTTATCGCGCAGTGTTCGCGAAATCGGTTCGCCGCTGAGGCTATCGCACCGTTACATGCGCTGTCCCGGCGCTTTTACTTCATGTATCACAAACGGTTGAATGATTTGCCGTCGGCAAGTCTGCAGCACACGAGGGTCGCGCGTGCAGTAGCTGATGGTGACGAGCGGGAAGCCGAGCTCGCGTCAGACATGATGATGGACTACATTGATGCATTTACGCGGGACTGCTTTACCCTTGATTTTGAACCGCATCACTCGCGAGTTGCGGTCTGACATGCCGTCGATGAATTGAGCACACCCGCAGCCGGGTATATATGATGCAAACTCGGTCGCGCACGTAGCGATGTCGGCGCAACACCGTCAATCTCGATAAGACATCGTGGAAATCCTCTGGTCGTCGGTCCGCAGCGCCGAGCAAGACGCCGACAACCACGCCTCGTTCAACACGGAATGCCATGCTGCTCAATCAGCCCGTCTATCTGCTCCTCCCGGATGGGCTCGGATATGTAATATCCCTGGCAATCGATCTGCGTCATTTCCTTCAACCACGCGAACTGAGCCTCGGTTTCGACGCCTTCGATCACGACACGCTTCTTCAAGCGGTGCCCGAGTTCAACGAGCATTTCCACCATAGCCCTTGATTCGATGCTCTCGTGAATATCACGCATAAAGGATCGATCCAGCTTGAGCGTGTCTACTGCCAGGCGATGCAATTTTGTCAGTGACCAACACCCTGAACCAAAGTCGTCGATTGCAACACTCACACCCATGTTCCGGATCGAGGTTATGGCCGTTGCGAGTGTCTCGATTGGACCTGGGTCGATTGATTCCGTAAGCTCAATTTGAAAATTCTCGGCTCTAACCGCATAAGAATCGAGAATAAAAGACAAATTTTTCCCCACTCCCGGCCGCGTGATTTCACGAGCAGGCAAATTGACAGACAGCGACAAACCACCGTATCCGAGAGCCGCCCAACTAGCAAGCACCCGCGCAGACTCCGTCATGACGTAATCAGTGAACTGGCTCGTCAGGTACGACGCTTCGACAAGATCAATGAATATCGATGGCATCAACACACCATATTCCGGATGATGCCAGCGTATCAATGACTCGAACCCGGACAGCAATCCGGTCTCAAGGCGGAGCTTTGGCTGATAAACAAAGAAGAACTCTTTCCTGGCCAGCCCAAGCTCCGCGTCGTCGACAAGATCATCATAGTTGCGATGCATTGCCGTATTGTCCAAAGCGATCTCCAATGCACGCACATCAGATTCTTCAGTGCCTGCTGACACGGCCTTATTGTTACCCGGGCTTTCTGTCGCCCGGGCTTTCCGTCGGCCAGTGCATGAACAGCGACTACTTCCACTGATACAGCATGCCGGCGCCGATCACCCTCTGGCCGCCGCTGAAGCCGCCGTTGATCGACGCCTTCAGGTTGTCCGTGATGCGCGCCTGCATGTTGACCGCCATCGCCTTCTGGCCGAGGAAGGTCGACGTGCCCACCCCCATCCCGAAGTTGGCGTCGCAATCGAGCTGCGGGATCGACGCCATCGCGCCGACGGCCGCGATACCCTGCTTCGCCATCTGGTCGGTCTGCTGCAGTTGCGAACCCAGCGAGTTGATCTGCGCCTGCTGGCCTGACAGCGCCGTCGACAGCGTCGACTGCACCGCATTGAGCTGGTTCACGTTGACGGCATCGGTGCCCTGCGTACCGGGCGCCACGTTGATGATCTGGCGCTGCTGCGTGTCGCTGCCGACCGACACCACGTTCTGGCGGCCGCCGTCCGTCGAGTTCGCACCGATCGCCACCGAGTTCGAGCCGGCGGTGACGGTCGGCTTGTCGGAGCCGGTGCCGTTCATGTCGGCGGCGACGCCGGCGGTGTTCGTGGTGTTCGTCGTCATCAACGTGGAAAGCTGACTCAACTGGTTGTTGATGTTCGTCACGCCGGTCGACAGCGAGGCCACGTTGTTGTTCGTCGTACTCAGGCCGGTGGACAGGGAACCGATGCCGGCCGCCGTCGATGTCGACAGCGCGTTGATTGCGGTCGACGTCGATGTGGACAGCGCAGACACGTTGCTGTTGGTCGAGCTCAGGCCCGTCGACAGCGAGTTGATACCCGTCGACAGCGATGCAACGTTCGTCGCGGTCGATGTCGACAGGTTGTTGACCGCCTGGTTCGTCGCGTTCAACTGGCTGCCATTGATCGCGTCCGTGCTGGTGGCCGAGACCTGACCGGCAGCGACGTTCGTGATCTGGCGTTCCGCGCCCGGCGAACCGATGCTCAGGACGCCCACGGGATTGGTGCCGGCGACCGAGTAAGCGACGCCGCCGACCGTGACGCTCGACACCCCGACCGCGTTTCCGGTGATCGAGTTCGCGCCGAGCGCGATCGAGTTGGCGACGTTCGCGGTGGCATTCGAGCCGAACGCGAGCGCGTTGGTGGCGCTGGCCGTGGCGCCTGAGCCGTAGGCCTGCGCGCCGACGGCGCTGGCCGTGGCCTGGTTGCCGAGTGCGATCGTGTTGTCCGCAGTGGCCTGGCTCGAGCTGCCGAGTGCGAGCGCGCCGTTGCCGGTTGCCGTGTTCGCATTGCCGAGCGCCACTGCGCCGGTGCCGGTTGCCGTGTCGTCCGCCCCCATCGCGACTGCGCCGGTGCCCGTCGCGACGCTCGGGTCGCCGATCGCGACCGCGCCGTCGCCGCTCGCGGTGTTGCCGGAGCCGATCGACACGGCCTTGCCGCCTGTTGCCGATGCGTTCTGGCCGATTGCGACCGCGCCGGTCGACTGGCTGTTCGAGCCATCGCCGATCGCGACGCCGCTCGCGCCCGCCGCGCTCGCGTTGACGCCCACTGCGAGCGCGTTGACGCCCGTCGCGCCGTTATTGGCGTAGTTCCCCGCTTGCGTACCGCCGTCGTTGACGCTGAAGTAGTGCGTCTTCGCCGCGTCGATCGCGGTCGAGGTCGATGTGGACAGCGACGTGATCGAACTGTTGGTCGAGCTGAGGCCCGTGGACAGAGAGCCGATACCGGTCGACGTCGAGGTGGACAGCGACAGGATCGTGCTGTTGGTCGCGCTCAGGCCGGTGGACAGCGAGTTGATGCCGGTCGAGGTCGACGTGGACAGCGAGGAGATCGAGCTGTTCGCCGACGATAACCCGGTCGACGTCGACGTCGACAGCGATGACACCGTGCTATTGGTCGAGCTTAAACCGGTCGACAGCGAGCTGATCCCTGTCGAAGTCGACGTGGACAGTGACGAGATCGAGCTGTTCGCCGACGACAATCCAGTCGACGTCGACGTCGACAGCGACGACACCGAGCTATCGGTCGAGCTGAGGCCGGTCGACAACGAGCTGATGCCCGTCGAAGTCGAGGTGGACAGCGACGTGATCGAGCTGTTGGCCGATGACAGGCCAGTCGAAGTCGACGTCGACAGCGACGTGATCGAGCTGTTCGCCGACGACAGACCGGTCGAGGTCGAGGTCGACAGCGAAGTGATCAAGCTGTTCGCGGACGAGAGACCGGTCGAAGTCGACGTCGACAGCGACGTGATCGAGCTGTTGGCCGACGACAGGCCCGTCGACGTAGAAGTCGACAGCGACGTGATCGAGCTATTCGCCGACGACAGACCGGTCGAAGTCGACGTCGACAGCGACGTGATCGAGCTGTTGGCCGACGACAGGCCCGTCGAGGTCGACGTCGACAGCGACGTGATCGAGCTATTCGCCGACGACAGACCGGTCGAAGTCGACGTGGACAGCGAATCGATCGAGCTATTCGCCGACGAGAGGCCCGTCGAGGTCGAGGTCGACAGCGACGTGATCGAGCTATTCGCCGATGACAGACCGGTCGAAGTCGACGTGGACAGCGAATCGATCGAGCTATTCGCCGACGACAGACCGGTCGAAGTCGAAGTCGACAGCGACGTAATCGAGCTGCTGGCCGACGACAGCCCCGTCGACGTGGACGTCGACAACGATGCCACCGAACTGACGGTCGTACTCAAGCCGGTCGACAGCGATGAAATCGCGCTCGATGACGACGCAACCGTCGTCGACAACGAATTGAGCGCGGTGTTGGTTGCATACAACTGAGAACCATTGATCGCGTCGGTACTGGATGCGGAGATTCGACCGGCGGCAACATTGGTGATCTGCCGTTCGGCGCCTGACGCACCAACACTGACGACGCTTTGCGGATTCGTTCCCGCAAACGAATAGGTCGTTCCGCCGATCACGGCGCTCGGCGTCGGATTGGGCGCGGCAGTGACCGACCCGGCGCCGAGCGCGACGTCGCCAGCCGATGCGCCGGCCTGCGCATTCAGGCCCAAGGCAATCGCGGTACTCTGCGTTGCCGACGCCGAATTGCCCAGGGCAATCGTATCGCTCGCAGTGGTACCGTTACCCGCCTTTCGGCCGAAGGCGATGTTATTGCTGCCGGTCACGCCCTGTCCGGCCTGAAAACCCAGCGCAACGTTGTTCGCGCCGACCACATTGGTTCCTGCCGTGCTCCCGGCGGCGAAATTGTTGTCGCCGCCCGAGACATTGGAGCCACTGCTGTCCCCGATGGCAACGTTGTGATTGCTCGTTACATTGTTGCCCGCGCTCGTCCCAACCGCCGTGTTGTAACTGGCCGTTGTGGACGCACTACCTACGCTGTCGCCCGCACCCGCTCCAAGGGCACTATTGTTCTGCCCATAGACGTTGTTGCCCGCGTTGAAGCCGTATGCCGCGTTGATCGTGCCGGTCACATTCTGGCCGGCAAGCGTGCCGACCGCGGTATTGCCCGAGTTACCGGCCGCCGCCCCGCTTCCCGCACTCTGCCCCACGGCCACGCTGCCCGCACCAACAGCTTGCGCGCCACTTCCGGCTGCTATGCTGCCTGCCCCGCTGGCGGTGGCAGACTGGCCCAGCGCAAGCGATGCACCGCCGCTTGCCGTAGCGCCGTAGCCCACCGCGGTGTCGCTGCTTCCTGTCGCCGACGCATTGATGCCGGCCGCGAGCGAGTTGACCCCGGTGGCGCCGTCGTTGTTGTAGTTGCCCTGTGGCGTACCGTTGTCGTTGACACTGTAATAGTGTGTCTTGGCCGCCTGAATCGCAGTCGAAGTCGACGTGGACAGCGACGTCACCGAACTGTTGGTCGCGCTCAAGCCCGTGGACAGCGAGCCGATGCCGGTCGAGGTCGAGGTGGACAGCGACAGGATCGCGCTGTTGGTTGAACTCAGGCCTGTGGACAACGAGCTGATGCCCGTCGACGTCGACGTGGACAGCGAAGAAATCGAGCTGTTGGCGGACGACAAACCGGTCGATGTGGAAGTCGACAGCGAGGAGATCGAGCTGTTGGCCGACGACAGGCCCGTCGAGGTCGAGGTCGACAGCGACGTGATCGAGCTATTCGCGGACGACAAACCCGTCGAAGTCGACGTGGACAGCGAGGAAATCGAACTGTTAGCCGACGACAAACCGGTCGACGTCGAAGTCGACAGGGACGACACCGAGCTATCGGTCGAGCTCAGGCCGGTCGACAGCGAACTGATGCCCGTCGAAGTCGACGTGGACAACGAGGAAATCGAGCTGTTGGCCGACGACAAACCGGTCGACGTCGAAGTCGACAGCGACGACACCGAGCTATCGGTCGAGCTCAGGCCGGTCGACAGTGAGCTGATCCCCGTAGAAGTCGACGTGGACAGCGAGGAGATCGAGCTGTTAGCCGACGACAGGCCGGTCGATGTGGACGTCGAAAGGGACGTGATCGAGCTATTCGCAGACGACAAGCCGGTCGACGTAGAGGTCGACAGCGACGTAATCGTGCTGTTCGCGGACGACAGGCCCGTCGAGGTCGACGTGGACAGTGAGGAAATCGCGCTGTTGGCCGACGACAAACCGGTCGACGTCGAAGTCGACAGCGACGACACCGAGCTATCGGTCGAGCTCAGGCCGCTCGACAGTGAGCTGATACCCGTAGAAGTTGACGTGGACAGCGAGGAAATCGAACTGTTGGCCGACGACAGCCCGGTCGACGTCGAAGTCGACAGCGACGTGATCGAACTGTTAGCCGAAGACAGGCCGGTCGATGTGGAAGTCGACAGCGACGTGATCGAGCTGGTAGCCGACGAAAGGCCCGTCGAGGTCGAAGTCGACAACGACGTGATCGAGCTGGTCGCCGACGAAAGACCCGTCGAGGTCGACGTGGACAGCGACGAGATCGAACTGTTAGCCGACGACAGACCCGTCGAAGTCGACGTGGACAACGAGGAGATCGAACTGTTGGCCGACGACAGACCCGTCGATGCTGAAGTCGACAGCGACGACACCGAGCTATCGGTCGAACTCAGGCCGGTCGACAGTGAGCTGATACCCGTAGAAGTTGACGTGGACAACGAGGAAATCGCGCTGTTAGCCGACGACAAACCGGTCGACGTCGAAGTCGACAGCGACGAGATCGAACTATTCGCCGACGACAGACCGGTCGAGGTCGAGGTCGACAACGACGTGATCGAGCTGGTAGCCGACGAAAGGCCCGTCGAGGTCGAAGTCGACAACGACGTGATCGAGCTGGTCGCCGACGAAAGACCCGTCGAGGTCGAAGTCGACAGCGACGTGATCGAGCTGTTAGCAGACGACAACCCCGTGGAGGCTGAAGTCGACAGCGACGTGATCGAGCTGGTCGCCGACGACAGGCCCGTCGAGGTTGAGGTCGACAACGACGTGATCGAGCTGGTCGCCGACGACAGGCCCGTCGAGGTTGAGGTCGACAACGACGTGATCGAACTATTCGCCGACGAGAGGCCAGTCGAAGTCGAGGTCGACAGCGAAGTGATCGAGCTGGTCGCCGACGAGAGGCCAGTCGAGGTCGAAGTCGACAACGACGAGATCGAACTATTCGCCGACGAGAGGCCAGTCGAAGTCGAGGTCGACAGCGAAGTGATCGAGCTGCTCGCCGACGAGAGGCCAGTCGAGGTCGAAGTCGACAACGACGTGATCGAACTATTAGCCGACGACAGGCCGGTCGAAGCCGAGGTCGACAGGCTCGTGATGCTCGACGTCGTGGTGCTTGCAACCGAATAGAGCTGACTGCCGTTGATGGCGTCGGTGCTGGTCGCGCTGACGAGGCCTGCCGCGACGTTCTGGATGCGGCGTTCCGATCCCGGTTGGCCGACACTGACGACACCGCCTGCCGATCCGGCGCCGGCGAAGTTACCGAACGTCAGGCCGCCAATCGACGTGGGGTTGACCGTGGTGGTACCCGCACTCGATGCTGACAACGCACTGGTCGTCACCGAACCGTTGCCGAGTGCGACCGAGTTCGTGACATTTGCCGTCGACGTCGCTCCTATCGCTACGGCGTTGCCGACAGAAGCAATGGCACCGCTCCCGAGAGCGACGCTAGTATTACCGCTAGCAGTGGAGCTCTGTCCTACTGCGGTAGCGCCTGTACCAGTGGCATTGGCCGCCCATCCGAGCGCAGTAGCGGAACTCCCGGTAGCAAGACTATATCCGCCAAGCGCCACTGAATATGTGTTGCCGGCAGTAGCGTAACCACCAATCGCGATTGCCCATTGCTGACCCGCCGACGCAGTTCCCCCCCCGGCGCTACCGATAGCGATCGCCGCGCCTTGTGTCGTAGCTGAGTTAGCATTTGCAGCGTACTGCGCATGAGCATCATGCACCTGCGCGCCCAAAGCCAATACCGCCACGGCGGCGGCCCGAGCCACTTTTGATTTCTTTGGCTTACCTCGGGCGGAGGCCAGCTCCGATACAGCAACCCAGGTTCCCAGTGATTCATTCCAGATCGAACGATACGCCCTATTCATCGCTCACTCCCCGCCCGATTTACTCACCCGGTCACTCATGAATTTCATGACCCGGCTCAATTGGTCAAATTTTGTTTAAATAAAAAGGAATACGAATTAAATAATTCACCTCGCAATCCACTACGAAATTATTTTCCGGAAGATTTAATTCCAAACAGCCATTACTCTCACCAAGAGTCTATCGGGCGCCCGGGCCCACATTGCGAACCTTTGTGACACGACTCAACCTTTGGCATATCCCTCAAGCCATCGAAACCCAATCTGGCTGACGACGACAAGAAAGAGGAAGCACACTCGCGCAGCCGAGACGCAAACCATTCGTCGACGAGCCCCCGGATATCCGGAATCTGCGCATTGGGAATGAAATGAAACGGAATCGAGTCAATTCGTCGAAATCGTTCTACTCGCGGCTCAAGACCTGGAAATCTCACTTCGGCCGGGAATATATCGACGCGTCAGCGTCGTTGCACACCACTCCGGTCACGAAGACGCGCTCCAACATCGCGAATGATCGAGGCACCAGGTTCGCAACTGTCATCACGGCCCCGCTCGTTCAGGATCCAGAGCGCACCTCTAAAAAAAGAGCCGTCAATAACTGCGCCCAGCCAGATACCGCTTACGACACCAATGACACGCCCGTGACCATCGCACTCGCATCTCAATCCTGCATGAACACGCTACGTCGCGACCGCAAGACCGTCTTCGGTAACACCGGCTTGCGCAAAAACCGCGTGATTCCCAGTGTCGATCCCAACAGCGATGCAAACACCTGGAGGCACGGAACCCCCGACTTTCACTTCACTGCAAGAATCAAATGCCTCAATCCCCACGATCAAAACTGGATATCTCGAACTGCTTGCGATCTTTGTCACGAATCCACTCGGGCGCACGCCCTACCCCAGACCATGTCGCTCCGCTGACAGGATCAAAGTAGCGCGGCCGCCGCTTGGTCGCGTGACGCAGGACATCGACAGTAAAAATATCCTCCGGAGCAAAACCAAATTCTCGAACGCAATACTTGATCTCGAGCAGAATCGCTTCCATGGCAATTCGCCGCTCCTCGGCAATCCGAGACTCCAGCTTCGATTTTGCATCCAGATACTGTCGATACGACTCCAGTTTGCTCATTTAGATAATTACAAACCGCCATTCGTCATCAAAAAAGATGTCGATCGAGTCGACAACCCGAAAACATCACGCAACCCATTCAATTTATCCCTACTTGCCGCAGCCGAATCGCAACACTGGCGACCGCCAATGATTATTCGCGGCGCTGCCTACGCACAATCTCTGCCACAAGCACATCCGGAGCGGCCCCTACACCTGCTTCAACAATCCGTATGACGCATCGTATATCCGCGACGAGCGGCGATTGACAACATTTGTCACATATTAATCGCACCCCAATTGGTCGAATTCGTTCATAAAAGTTGACAAAAAGACTATCGATAAATGCCACTCTATTACGTAAATAAGACCTGCCTCCCGGCCACGAGGAATTTAATCAGATTATTGCAATCCCCTTTCAATTAATTTGAAAAAGTCAACCAGCTCCAATGCAAGCAGGCATGCGCGGATTCGAGCAACACGATGAAAAATAGTGCCAATGAAAATTCTTGCCGTTGACGACGAACCAGCGCAGGCGGCGCTTCTTCGCGACACATTGACCGCCGAGGGATTCGATGTCCGGAGCGCCACCGCGGGCGCAGAGGCCATCCGTTTCCTCGAAACCGACATCGTCGATCTGGTCGTGCTTGACTGGAACCTGCCGGATATTTCCGGACTGGAAGTCCTCGCCTGGATTCGCACACGCATCGGCAGAGATCTCCCCGTGCTGTTCCTGACGAATCGAGTGCGCGAGGACCAGCTTGTCGTCGCACTCGAGGCAGGTGCCGACGACTACATGGTCAAACCCATCCGTCGCCATGAATTGATCGCACGAGTGCGTGCTCTTCTGCGACGGGCCTATCCGATCAATTCAAAGCCGGCATCGATCAATATCGGTCGTTACCGTCTGGATCTCGCGACCGAGACCGCGTTCTTGAGCGACGAGCCGATCAAACTGACCTCCAGAGAATTCACCGTTGCCGTCGCACTATTTCAAAATTGCGGTCGCGCAATGCCGCGAGATGCGCTGATCAAGTCGATATGGGGACGCCATAGCGACCACATTTCCCGGACGCTCGACACGCATATCTATCGCGTGCGGTCCAAGCTGCGTATCGGCCCCGAAAACGGTGTTCGACTTCGCGCTGTCTACAATCACGGCTACCGCCTGGAACTGGTCGATTCAAATCACACGAACGACGCCGAATAGCCGGATCGCCGCACTGTAAGCATGCGATCGTGCAGCAGGCTGTCATCGCCCGGAACCGACCGCCACGCAAACCAGGCGCCGGTCGCACGATGCCGCGCTCGGCCTTTTCGTCTTCGCCTCCGGCGCGCCGTCGCAGGACCGGTTGGTCCAAAGCCGCGACGACAAGCCGCGCGACACGTTTATCGCGGCGAACCTTTGCCCGCGCATTCGTCAACCATGCGTGCGTGAACCCGTCTTTCAGATCCCGCATCCGCGCGAGCACGACCAACACCACAAGGTGCACGAACCGCGCGTTACCGCACCGGCTCGCGCTGCGGCCCGGCGATCGGCTTCATCGAGCGCTGAATCAGTCGAGCGGCAAGCGGCACGGGCTGGCCATGCATGGGCCGATCGGCAAGCCAGGCCACGCAGATGGTCAGTGCGATCGCACTCCCCCATAGCGTCAACAAAACACGCATCGTCACTTCACCTTCGTCGGTTTTGCCGCGACGTGTGCGGCCCTTTCCTGCGGTGTCGGCGTGGTGTCCAGGACTACCACCAGCGTCACAACGAGTCCGCCGATCAGCAGACCGAACATGCTCAGCATCGCTTTATTCATTTCGACGTCACCACGACATCGTCAGCCAGAGTGCGCCGATCGATCCACTTCGACGAGGAGGTGCCCACTGGCAGGAGAAGGATGCCTGGAAAACCCGAGGCAACTGAATCGCTGAATAGCCGGCTACCCCACGCGTGTTTGTCACGGCCGCGTCGAGCCCGGCTGCGGCCAATCGCAAGCACGTTGCCTCGGACACCGCATGACCTACCAGTCGCGAACCCTTTCGTGTCTCGATCGCACGCCATATCGATCTGTATTCCTTAAGGATGTGCGTGGTTTTCTCACTCGTTTCAAGAAAAAAAAGCCAGGTGCGAGCCTGGCGTCAAATCCGAGGGGATGTGCTCTACTGAAGGAGCAACGCGATGGTACCCGTCCAAATGGAACAGGATTTGAACGATTGTCACTTTTCGGGAATATCGCGAATTGCCGACTTTCGACATCCGTGAATTGACGCAACCTCCGTGGCCGCGATTCGTCGCACGAATGCGCAGGTTGGTCTTCCCCGCGTCCTTCCGGACACATCGGCCGAGCCGATGTCATTCATCAAGGACGAAATGAACGGAACAGCGACGCACATCGCCCCAGGGTCATATCGGAAAAATACGCGACAAGCTCCGCGCCCAGCGAGCCACTGTTCGCCGAAACGCTACAACCCTATCGCGCAGCGTTATGCGCAAGCGACTTTCGACAACGGTGAGTACCCAAAAGTCACAAGAAATGCTTTCAACGCACGTCTCCATGAATTCTGGCCCGGTGCGGCCGAGGGGCCGGCGGCACCCATGGGAATCGTCCCGTTCGAATACCGGGTAAGCACCCAATTCCCGCCACACGCCATTGCGTGAAAATGCCTGCGAGGGAGTCGATTCCGCGTACCTGACGCAGGCAAGTCAGCCACGTGCCACCCGACCCGGCGAGCGCATCGGCGCACATCGAATCATTCATTTTCATTACAACGATATTTACGGTTATCTCATTCGCTGAATACGTGCGAAGCCAGATCCGTAAGGTATTTCATTACAATCAGTAATTTAATGCGAATCATTCTCGTTTACATTGACTTTCCCATTTAACGCTCCTACGATGCGCCGCGTTGCGCTTTTCTTCGCGCCCTGGCCAATCGGTGCCGAGTGTCCGGACAGCGACCGACAAGCAGGACTCCACACTAATTAGAACCAGGGATTTGATATGAAGTTTGCGTCGTTCCAGGGAGACAGCGTCCGCGCCCGGATGCGCCCCGCCGCCTGCGCGGCCGTCCTCGCATGCGCGTCGTTCGCGAGCGGCGCTGCTTTCGCCGACGTGCCGGTCGACGCACAACCCGAAGCGCCCGAGGCCGACCTGGCGATCCAGGCGAAGCCGACCAACATGTGGACCGGCATCTGGACTCGCCAGAACCTGCTCGGCGACATGGGCGGCATCCGCCCGTGGCTCGGCAAGTACGGCGCGACGCTGCAGATCACCGAAACCAGCGAATACCTCGCGAACCTGCGCGGCGGCCTGAACCGCGGCGGCGCCTACGACGGGCTGACGACGGCCACGTTGACGGTCGACACGCAGAAGGCGATCGGCCTGCCAGGCGGCACGTTCAACGTCAGCGCGCTGCAGATCCACGGCACCAACCTGAGCGCGCGCAACCTCGGCACGCTCAACACCGCGAGCGGCATCGAGGCGCAGGGCACCACACGCTTGTGGGAGCTGTGGTACCAGCAGTCGTTCCTCGACAAGCGCGTCGACGTGAAGATCGGCCAGCAGAGCCTGGACCAGGAATTCATGGTCAGCACGTATGCGAACACGTTCGTCAACACGATGTTCGGCTGGCCCGCGCTGCCTTCGTACGACATGCCCAACGGCGGCCCCGCCTATCCGCTCGCCGGCCTCGGCGTGCGCGTGCGCGCGCAGATCACGCCGAAGGTCACCGCACTCGCGGGCGTGTTCGACGGCGATCCGCTCGGTAACAACCCGAACAACCTCAGCGGCACCAACTTCAACCTGCACAACGGCGCGCTCTATATCGGCGAGCTGCAGTACGCGCTGAACCAGCCGTCCGACGGTGAAATGGACACCGGCCGCTCGAACGGGCTGCCGGGCACGTACAAAATCGGCGTCTGGTATCACAACGGCCGCTTCGCGGACCAGAACGTGGGCACCGACGGGCTGTCGCTCTCCGATCCCGCGTCGAACGGCACCGCGCAGCAACACCACGGCGACTACAGCTTCTACGCGGTGGCCGACCAGATGATCTGGCGTCCCGACCCGACCGGCCCGCGCAGCCTCGGCGTGTTCGCACGCGTGATGGGCGCACCGGGCGACCGCAACCTCGTCAGCCTGTCGGCCAATGCCGGCATCGTGCTGAAGGCGCCGTTCGAAGGCCGCGACAACGACAGCGTCGGCCTCGGTGTCACGTACATCCAGGTCGGCAGCCACGTGACCGACCTCGACCAGACCGCGCAGTCGTTCGCGACCGGGCCGTACGGCGTGCGCACGCGCGAGACGACGCTCGAAGCGACCTACCAGTACCAGGTCAACCCGTGGTGGATCGTCCAGGCCGACGCGCAGTACACGTTCAATGCCGGCGCCGGCCAGAACCCGAGCGACGCGACCCAGCCGCTGCGCAACACGTTCGTGCTCGGCGCGCGTACGACCATCACGTTCTGATCGCCACGCCCACGCTACCCGTTTTTCGCGCGCCGCCCCGGCGGCACGCCCCCCAGGAGAGACCGAAATGATTCCATCCGCCCCGCTTCGCCGCCTCGCGACGGGCGCGCTGGCCGCCGCCGCGCTGACGGCCGCCGCCGGCGCACTCGCCGAGCCGCAAGGTTTCCTCGAGACGCTGCATCGCCACACGACGCTCGTCAACACGGTGCCGGACAACGGCGACCAGAACCCGTACGCGATCGCGGTCGCACCGGTGTCGGCCGGCACGATCCAGGCAGGCGACGTGCTCGTCGACAACTTCAACAACTCGGCGAACCTGCAGGGCACCGGCAGCACGATCGTCAACTACCGCCCGTCGACGAAGCAGATGAGCCTGTTCGCGTCGATCCCGCGCGACCTGAAGGCGTGCCCGGGCGGCGTCGGCCTGTCGACGGCGATGACGATGCTGAAATCCGGCTGGGTGATCGTCGGCAGCACGCCGAGCAACGACGGCACGACGAACACCAAGGGCGCCGGCTGCCTGATCGTGCTCGATCCGCAGGGCAAGATCGCATCGACGTGGTCGACCCCGAACATCAACGACCCGTGGGGCAACATGGCGGTGGTCGACCGCGGCGACAGCGCGACGCTGTTCATCAGCATGGCCGGCTTCGGCGTGGGCGGCGCGGACGGCAACCCGCCCGTCTACAAGCAGGCGACGGTGCTGCGTCTCGACCTCGACGTGCCGGCCGGCAAGCCGCCGGTCATCAAGCAGGAAACGGTCGTCGCGAGCGGCCTCGGCGCGCAGGCCGACAAGGGCGTATTCCTGGTCGGCCCGACGGGCCTCGCGTTGTCCGGCGACCAGAAGAAGCTGTACGTGTCGGACGCGATCGGCAACCGGATCGTCGAGATCGACGACCCGCTCACGCGCGACACCAGCGCGGGCGTCGGCCGCCAGATCACCGCCGACGGCTTCCTGCGCCGCCCGCTCGCGCTCGCAACCGCACCGAACGGCCACCTGCTCGCGACCAACGCGCAGAACGGCCAGGTCGTCGAGATCGACCCGGTCGCCGGCAAGCAGATCTACGCGCGCTGGATCAATACCGACAAGGCACAGACGCCCCCCGGCAACGGCAACCTGTTCGGCATCGCGATGACGCCTGAGGGCGACGGCTTCTACTACGTCGCGGACGACGTCAACACGCTGTTGCTCGCGAAGTAACGGAACCGACCATGGCAGACGATCACAACCAGCCACCCCGCCCCGCGCGGCGCGGCTTCCTGAAGGCGGGCGGCGCCGCGGTGGCCGCCGGCCTCGCGGCGGCGTCGATGCCGGCCGCGAAGGCGGCGGATGCACCCGCCGCCGCCGCCGCTTCCGCACACGACGGCGTCGAGCCGTTCTACGGCCAGCACCAGGGCGGCATCGCGACGCCGCAGCAGCGCCATGCGTATTTCGCGGCGCTCGACCTGACGACGGCGCAGCGCGCGGACGTCATCGCGCTGCTGAAGACCTGGACCGACGCCGCCGCGCGGATGGCGCGCGGCGACACCGCGCAACCGCTCGCCGCGACGGGCAGCGACGAAGTCGCGCCGGCCGACGGGGGCGACGCGCTCGGCCTCGGCCCCGCGCGCCTGACCATCACGTTCGGCTTCGGGCCCGGCCTGTTCGCGCTCGCGGGCAAGGACCGCTACGGCCTCGCGAAGCATCGCCCCGCCGCGCTCGTCGACCTGCCGCGTTTCAACGGCGACCAGTTGCTGCCCGAGAAGACCGGCGGCGACCTGTTCATCCAGGCGTGCGCGGACGACGCACAGGTCGCGTTCCACGCCGTGCGCCAGCTCGTGCGCCTCGGCGCGAAGGCGACGCAGATGCGCTGGGGCCAGGCCGGCTTCACGTCGGGCAAGCCCGGCGAGACGCCGCGCAACCTGATGGGCTTCAAGGACGGCACGATGAATCCGCCGATGTCCGATCCGGCCGCGATGAATGAATTCGTGTGGGCCGGCAGCGAAGGCCCGGCATGGATGAACGGCGGCACGTACACGGTCGTGCGCCGGATCCGCATCACGCTCGAGCACTGGGACAACACGGAGCTCGGCTTCCAGGAGCAGGTGGTCGGCCGCCAGAAATACAGCGGCGCGCCGCTCGGCCAGAAGCACGAGTTCGAGGCGCTCGACCTCGACGCGGCCGACAAGGACGGCAACCCGGTGATCCCCGACAACGCGCACGCGCGCCTCGCATCGCCGCAGCTCAACAACGGCGCGCAGATCCTGCGCCGCGCGTACTCGTACAACGACAGCACGAGCTTCTACATCGAGCGCTGGCCGCCGTGGCGCCAGCAGACCGAGTACGACGCGGGGCTGATGTTCGTCGCGCACCAGCGCGACCCGCGCAAGGGCTTCATCCCGATCAACGAGAAGCTCTCGAAGCTGGACATCATGAACCAGTTCACCACGCACGTCGGCAGCGCGATCTTCGCGTGCCCGCCGGGCGCGCAACCTGGTTCGTACATCGGCGCCGTGCTGTTCGAGGCATGACGGCGCGCCACGCAAGCCAAGGCACTCCTTCCCGGCCCGGCCGGATGCAACCTGCTAAAAACGACATGAACACTTCACCCGTTAGCCGCCCGCTGCGGCACCTGATTTCCGCGGCGGCTGCCGCACTGATGCTGACCGGCGCGCTGCACGCCGCGCGCGCGCATGCCGCGACGCTCACGCTGTACAACGCGCAGCACGAGCAAGTCGTCAACCAGCTCGTCAAGGACTTCGAAGCGCAGAGCGGCATCACCGTGAAGGTGCGCTCGGGCGAAGGCCCCGCGCTCGCCGCGCAGATCGTCGCTGAAGGCGACCGCACGCCGGCCGACGTGTACTTCACCGAAAACTCGCCGGAGCTCGTGCTGCTCGACCGCAAGGGCCTGTTCGCGAAGACCGACGGCGCCACGCTGCAGTCGGTGCCGGCGCGCTTCAACCCGGCCGACGGCAACTGGGTCGGCGTGCTCGCGCGCGAGAACGTGCTCGTCTACAACACCGCGAAAATCCAGCCGCAGCAGCTGCCCGCTTCGCTGCTCGATCTCGCGAAGCCCGAATGGAAGGGCAAGGTCGGCGTCGCGCCGAGCGACGCGGACTTCCTGCCGCTCGTGAGCGCGGTGCTCGCACTGCACGGCGAAGCCGCAACGCTGCAATGGCTGAAGGGCCTGAAGGCCAACGCGCAGATCTTCGACGACGACGAAGGCGTGACGGCGGCCGTCAACCGCGGCGGCGTGCTGACCGGCATCATCAACAACTACTACTGGGACCGCCTGCACGCCGAACTCGGCGACAAGTCGACCCGCAGCGCGATCCACCACTTCGGCCACGGCGACGTCGGCGGTGCCGTCAACGTGT
This sequence comes from Burkholderia sp. D-99, assembly GCF_011605345.1. Lineage (GTDB taxonomy): Bacteria > Pseudomonadota > Gammaproteobacteria > Burkholderiales > Burkholderiaceae > Burkholderia. Next base: position 181,873 of record NZ_JAAOXM010000003.1, on the reverse strand, counting down.
CCGGCGCCGCGGTGCTGAAAGCATCGAAGCACCAGCCGGAAGCGCAGAAGTTCGTCGCGTATCTCGTCAGCGAGCGAGCGCAGAAGCTGATGGCGGGTGGCCATATCAGCTTCGAGTATCCGCTGCATCCGGGCGTCGCTCCCGATCCGATCCTGAAGCCGTTCAACGAACTGAGCCCGCCGGCACTGACGTTCGAACAGCTCGGCGACGACAGCCAGGCCGGCAAGCTGCTGCGCCAGGCCGGTCTCCTCTGACCATGAGCGACGCCGTGTCCCGCACGGCGCGCACCGCGCGCGACGGCGAGCGCACCGCGACACGGCGGCGCCCGTCGCGCGCGCTCGTCGCCGCGGCCGCGTGCGGGCCGCTCGCGATCCTGCTGCCGCTCGGCTTCACGCTGTACCGCGCGGCCACCTTCGGCGTCGACGATGCGATCGAGCTGCTGTGGCGACCGCTCGTCGGCGAACTGCTCGTCAACACGCTGTCGATCACGCTCGCCGCAACCCTCACGTGCGCGCTGCTCGGCACGGCGCTCGCGTGGTTCATCGAGCGCACCGACCTGCCGGCCCGGCCGCTGTGGACCGCGCTGGCGGCCGCGCCGCTCGCGGTGCCGCCGTTCATCACGAGTTACGCGTGGGTGTCACTGAGCCTCGACCTGCAGGATTTCCTCGGCGCGCTGATCGTGCTGACCTCCGCGTACTTCCCGCTCGTCTACCTGCCGGTGGCCGCCGCACTGCGCGAGCTCGACCCCGCGCTGGAGGAAAGCGCGCGCACGCTCGGCTGCTCGCCATGGCATACCTTCTTCCGCGTCGTGCTGCCGCAGTTGCGCCCCGCGCTGTGCGGCGGGATGCTGCTCGTCGCGCTCGGCGTGCTGTCCGAGTTCGGCGCATTCCAGTTGCTGCGCTTTCGTACGTTCACGACCGAGATCTATGCGGAATACCGCACCGCGTTCGACGGCGGCGGCGCCTCGCTGCTCGGCTGCGTGCTGATCGCGCTGTGCCTGCTGTGCCTCGCGATCGAGGCACGCGCACGCGGCCATGCGCGCTACGGTCATACGCACCGCGCCGCGCGCCGCGTCGCGATGCGTTATCCGCTCGGCTACCTGCGCGGCCCCGTCACCGTCGCCTTCGCCGCAATCGCGGCCGCGACGCTCGGCGTGCCGCTCGCGATGATCGGCTACTGGCTCACGCAACAGGGTGCCGCCGCCGTCACGCCGGCCGACGTGTCGCCCGAGCTGCTGTGGCAGGCCACCCTCGCGTCGTCCGGCTACGGCCTGATGGCGGCGGCCGTCACGACGCTGCTCGCGCTGCCGCTCGCGTTCCTGCTGGTCCGTTTTCCGGGCCGCGTCGCCACCCTCCTCGAGCGCACGGCGATGACCGTGCAGGGCGTGCCCGGCATCGTCGTCGCGCTGGCGATCGTGTCGATCACGGTGCGGCTGTTGCAGCCGCTCTATCAGAGCGCGCCGGCGCTCGTCGCCGCATACGCGATCCTGTTCCTGCCGCTCGCGGTCGTCAGCGTGCGTGCCGCGCTGTCGCACGTGCAGGTCCGGCTCGAGGAAACCGCGCGCTCGCTCGGTCTCGGCTGGCGCGCGACGCTCACGCGCGTGGTGCTGCCGCTCGCGGCACCCGGCCTCGGCGCGGCCGCGACGATGGTGTTCATTTCGGTCGTAACGGAACTCAACGCGACGCTGCTGCTGTCGCCTATCGGCACCCGCACGCTCGCGACGCAGGTGTGGAGCGATACGGCAACGCTCGCGTTCGCCGCCGCGGCGCCCTATGCGGCGCTGCTCGTCGCGCTGTCGCTCGGCGCATCGGGACTGCTGTTCCTGCTGCTCGGCCGCGCGTCGGTGCGCGACTGAGCGCCGCCCTTTTTCCCCGGAACCGCCCATGAGCGAACTACGCATCCACGGCCTGTCCAAATCGTTCGGATCGCATACCGTCCTGCACGACATCGACCTGACGGTGCGGCGCGGTTCGCGCCTCGCGCTGCTCGGCCCGTCCGGCAGCGGCAAGACCACCCTGCTGCGCGTGCTGTGCGGCTTCGAGCGCGCCGAGCGCGGCACCGTCGAAATCGACGGGCGCCGTGTGGCCGCGCCCGACGTGCACCTGCCGCCCGAGGCGCGCCGGATCGGCTACGTGCCGCAGGAAGGCGCGCTGTTTCCGCATCTGTCGGTGGCAGACAACATCGCGTTCGGGCTGCCGCGCGCGGCGCGGCGGCGCCATCATCGCGTCGACGAACTGCTCGAGATGGTCGGACTGCCCGCGTCGTATGCGAGCCGCGCGCCGCAGCAACTGTCCGGCGGGCAGCAGCAGCGCGTCGCGCTCGCTCGCGCGCTCGCGCCCGAGCCGTCGCTCGTGATCCTCGACGAACCGTTCTCCGCGCTCGACACGTCGCTTCGCCACGAAACGCGCAGCGCGGTTGCGGATGCGCTCGCCGCGGCGGGCGCGACATCGGTGCTCGTCACGCACGACCAGCCCGAGGCGATGACGCTCGGCGACGAAGTGGCGGTGATGTGGCACGGCCGGCTCGTCCAGACGGCCGCGCCGCAGATGCTGTACCGGCAGCCGGTCACGCGCGACGTCGCGTCGTTCGTCGGGCAGGCCGTGTTGCTCGCCGGCCGCGTGCGCAACATGCGCATCGCCTGCGCGCTCGGCGAACTGCCGCTCGTTGCGCCGCTGCCCGACGGGCCGGCCGACGCGATGCTGCGTCCCGAGCAGATCGGCATTGTGCCGGTCACGCAGGCTGACGCCGCGCGCGGCCATACGGCGCGCGTCGAAGCCGCGCAATTCGCGGGCCAGGACGCCGACGTGGTCATGCGCCTCGATGCCGATCCCGACGTGCTCGTGCGCGCACGCGTGCCGGGACACCGGTGTCCGGCCGTCGGCGAACGCGTCGCACTGGTGGTGGATGGTGCGGTGATGGCGTACGCGCGCTGAGCCGCGCGGCGGTTGGCGGTTGGCGGTTGGCGGTTGGCGGTTGGCGGTTGGCGGTTGGCGGTTGGCGGTTGGCGGTCGGCGGTCGGCGGTCGGCGTTCGGCGTTCGGCGTTCGGCGTTCGGCGTTCGGCGCTTTTACACGCGTTCACGCGCCCTCAGGCATCGGCGCAGTCCGCATCCGGCAGCGGCCGGAAAGTCCGGCCCTCCGTCTCGACGGCCGCGCCCAGCAGCCGCGCGAGCCCCTTCGCCCCTTCGCGCATCACGACGTCGTGATTCCATCGGAACAGCGGCCGACCGAGCGGCTCCAGCCGGTTCATCCAGCGCACGTGTGTGCGGATGTGCCAGTCGTAGCGCACGATCGTGCGGGCACCGTCGGCGGCGAACGACCAGCATCCGTCACCTTCGATCGCGCCGCTCGCGCGGCCTTCGAGCGCATGCGGCGGCTCGACGCGTCGCACGCGCATGTCGAAGGTCAGCCGGTACGGCAGCGCACCCTTCCACGTATACCGGTGCAGCGCGCCGACACCGCGTGCGTCGCCCGGCTCGATCTCGACGGTGCGCACGGCGCCCTTCCACCAGTCGGGCCAGCGGTCGACCTGGTAGATCGCGTCCCACACCGCCGCGAGCGGCGCGTCCACGCGCCAGGTCGTCGAGAACCGGTATTCCGCCATGCAGCCTCCGGCATGCCCGTCGGGGGCATGAGTCAGCGCACCGCTCAGGGCGCGAAGAAGCGGTCGGGAAATGCGACGTCGATCTCGACGTCGTCGAGCGTCACGGTTTCGAGCGGCACGTCGTCATCGTCCGCGAAGCTGACGACCTTCAGCGGAAAACCGTCCTCGGTATCCAGCCACAGCCGGTAGCGATGCACGCCGTCGACCGCGTGCGCGGGCGCGCCCGTGACCGACACGCGCAGCGCGGTGCGGCCACCGACGGCCTCCTCGCCTTCGGTCACCGTCGCACCGCCCTCCTGCAGCGCATGAACGTTGCGCAGCAGTTCGCCGACGTCCGACCGGTCGACCCGGTGGCCGCTGCGGTCGCGCACGAGCGGATTGGACGGCGACAGCGTCAGCGCGGGCGGCGCATGCGCGCCGAACGGGCGCAGCCGCACCTTGCCGTCGCCGGGATCGTACGCGAGCACCGCGCCGTGATGCGGCGACACGAAATCCATCCGGACGAAGCCCGGTTTCAGGTACGCGTAGCGGATTTCGGTGTGCTCGCCGCCGCGCGCGGACGACCGGATCGTCGCGCGGTACGAGCGGACATGGTCGAAATGCGCCTGCGCGACGGTCACGGGATCGGCGGTCATGCTCGCTCCTATCAGGCTCGCGGCCAGCAACGCGGCGATCACGGCGCCGCCTCGACATCGAGCACGCCTTCCATCCCGCGCTCGCGATGGCTCCTGAAAAACAGCAGCCGATGCGTGCAATAGTAGGCGAACCGGCCCGGCTGCGCCGGCGTGAAGCGAAACGTCCTCGGCGTCGTGCCGAGCTCGGTGTGCACCGCGATACCGGCCTGCGGCGCATCGATTTCGAAGCTGTGCGGCACCAGGCCGGGCTCGGCCGACACGGTCAGCTCGACCGGCACGTGCGCCCGCACGATCACGTGGTTCGGTCGGAAGAAATAGCTGCCGCCGACGATCGCCACCCGCTGCACGCCGTCGGCGTCGACGGGCACACGCACGGGTGCGTCACCCTCGGCCCGCGCAAGCGCGGCGCCCGCGGCGAGCGCCGCCAGCAACGGGATCAGCACGAGCCTCTTCATCATCGTCATCTTCGTCGCCTGCTCCGTACCGGCGCCGCGCGCATCATCCCTTCCACGCGTCGGTCTGGCCGCCGAGCTCGCCGCACGCTTCGATCGCGAGTTCGCGCAGGCGCCGTTCATCGCCCTGGCCGGACAATGCGTAGCCCATCCCGCGATCCGACCAGAAATACGTGTAGCGGTCGCCGGCAGACATCGAGCGCGGCGCGAGGCGCCGTGCATCGTAAGCCGTCATGTACAGCGTCACGCGCTCGCCGTCCGCGCGCTGGTACATGAGCTGCGCGGCCGGCCCCGCCTCGCCGGGGAGCAGCCGGCCGCCGAGCAGCTCGTAGCCGTATTCATCAAGCGACGGCGCACGCACTGGCCGCCCGAGGCGCTTGGACAACCACCCGACCAGCCGTTCTGGGTTGCCCGCACCGACTTCGACCGGATGTTCGCGGTCGGCCACGTACGTCGCGTACGCGATATCCGCGCGCGCGGCGAACACCGGTTCGCTGCCGAGCGCTACCCAGCCCGCATGCAGCGCGACGCCGATCAGCAGCCCGGCCGCGAGCCCGGCGAGCGCATAGGCGATCCCGCGCCGACGCGGCGCGCGGCGCTGCACGAACAGCGCGGGCGCGGCACCCGGCAGCGGGAACAGCGCCTGCAGTGCGTCACGCTGCGCACGGTAATGCGCGAATCGTTCGGCTTCCTCCGGATCGGCCTGCACGCGCTCGAGCACCTCGTTTCGCTCGTGCCCGGACAGCTCGCCGTCCAGCAACGCGGACAGCAGTTGTGCCGACGCATCGTCGTCCCGCTCGTTCGAAGGCTTGCGCGATTCATCCATCATGTCTTCCCGATCACCCGTAACGCGGCCGTGCCGTGCGCCGACGGCTCGTCCGACAGCAGCGCCCGCATCTGCCCGCGCGCCCGTGCGAGCCGCGACATCACCGTTCCCACCGGGACGCCGAGCACCTGTGCGGCATCGCGATAGCTCAATTCCTCGAGCGCGACCAGCAGCAGCACCTCGCGCTGTTCGACCGGCAGCCGGTACAGCGCGCGCTGCACGTCGCGCAGCACCAGCCCGCCGATTTCGCCGGCCGGCGCGGCCATCGTCTGCCACGGTGCCGTCGCGTCGTCGACCGCGATCTCGTGCCGCGCGCGCAACTGGTCGATGAAGCGGTGCCGCAGCAGCGTCAGCAGCCACGCGCGCAGGTTGCCGCCATCGCGCGGCGGGCGGTTCAGCGCACGCTCGAGCGTGTCCTGCACGAGATCGTCCGCCCAGGCCCGGTCGCCCGTCAGCGCACGCGCATAGCGCGTGAGATGCGGCAACCACACCAGCAGATCCGATTCGTAGCTCATCAGGATGCCTCGTACACCGCCGTACGGTCACGGACGCGCAACGTGCCACATGCCGCCGATCCCGTCGCCGCCCGCGTCGCCGGGCTTGCGATCCTGCTTCCAGCGATACAGCGGGCGCCCGCGATACGCCCATTGCTTGCGGCCGTCGTCGCGCGCGACGAGACTCAGCGCGCCGGCTGCCTTGTCGTACGCGTCGGCGAGCGCGGGCGGCCAGTTGGCCGCGCACGCGCTGTCGCACGCGCTCTTGCCGGGCGCATCGCGATCGAACACGTACAGCGTCATGCGATCTTCATCGACCAGTTTTCCGTCGCCGGCCCGGGGCGGTTCCGCGCCGGCCGGCCGCACGATTGCCGCCGTCAGCGCGGCGGCGACGAGTATCCGTTTCATGCCCTTTCTCCTTGGCACGGCATCGCGACACGGCGGAACCGGCCGGGACGATCGGCTTCGTCATGACCATTATCCCGCCGGCCGGCGCTGCCGGGATTCGGTATGTAAACGGACGAAAGCGGCCGGTTATTCCATGTCGGCCGACGCGCGCCGGCAGCAGCCATTCATGCGACGAAAGCAAGCGGGCCCCAAAAGACAACGCGGCATGACATCCCTGTCATGCCGCGTTGCGCGACCCGTTGCGCACGGCGGCCGATCCGGCGGCGCCGTGCGTGTCCGGCCGGTTACTTCGGCAGTGCGCCCGTCAGCGACTGGAGCAGCGACGTCACCGGTGCGAGCGGGTTGCCCGGCGCGCTGTTGCCCGAATGCGGCGTGACCGACAGGCCCGGCGCGGAGCCGAGTGCCGTGCCCACCGTCGTGCCGACCGCATTGACGACCGTCGCCGTCGCGTTGGCGCCCGTCGTCAGCAGCGAGCCCACTGCACCCGCCGTGCCGCCGGCCGCGTTCGCGCCCGAGCCAAGCAGGCTGCCGCCCGCCGCTGCCGTCGAACCGGCCGCGCCCGACAGCGCGCCGGCCGCCTGCCCGAGCGCCACCGGACCGTTCGCGAGTGCGCCCGTCACCGAACCGAGCGCGCCGGTCAATGCGCCGGCCGGGTTGCTGCCGCCCGTCAGGCCGCTCACGAGGTTCGTGATCGGTGCGATCGGGTTGTTGCCCGCCGCGCCCGACAACGTGCCGACGACCTGGTTCACGACGCCTTGCACCGGTGCCAGCGGGTTCGACCCGCCGAGGTTGCCGAGCGTGCCGACCACCTGGTTCACGACACCCTGCACCGGCGCCAGCGGGCTCGTGCCGCCGAGGTTGCCGAGTGCGCCCACGACGGAGCCGACCGCGTTACCCAGTGCGTTCGTGGCCGTGCCGACCGCATTGCTGTTGCCCAGGGTGCCGACGACCTGGTTCACGACGCCCTGCACCGGTGCCAGCGGGTTCGAGCCGCCGAGGTTGCCGAGGCTGCCGAGTGCGCCCGTCACCGAGCCCAGCGCGCCGGTCAGCGCACCGGCCGCGTTGCCGCCCGTCGGCAGCGCGTTCTGCAGGCCGTTGACGAGGTTCGTGATCGGCGTGATCGGGCTGCCGCCACCGGCGCCAGACAGCGTGCCGACGACCTGGTTCACGACACCTTGCACCGGCGCCAGCGGATTCGAGCCGCCGAGCGCACCCGTCACCGAGTTCAGCGCGTTCGTCAGCCCAGCGGCCGGATCGTTGCCGAGCGTGCCCGCGAGCTGCGTGACGACGCCTTGCACCGGCGCCAGCGGGCTCCCCGCGCCGCCGACGTTGCCGAGCGTGCCCGTGATCGTGTTGACCGCGTTGCCCAGCGCGCCGGCCGGGTTGCCGCTGCCGAGCGTACCCGTGACCTGGTCGACGACGTTCTGGATCGGTGCCAGCGGGTTCGAACCGCCACCGATGCCGCCCAGTGCGCCCGTGACCGTGCCGAGTGCGCCGGTCAGCGCGCCTGCCGGGTTGCCGCCACCGAGCGCGCCTGTGACCTGGTTCACCACGCCTTGCACCGGTGCGAGCGGGTTCGAACCACCACCGATACCGCCCAGTGCGCCCGTGACCGTGCCGAGTGCGCCGGTCAGCGCACCTGCTGGGTTGCCGCCGCCGAGCGCTCCCGTAACCTGATTGACCACGCCTTGCACCGGTGCCAGCGGGCTCGAGCCGCCACCGATACCGCCCAGCGCGCCCGTTGCGGTACCGAGTGCGTTGCTCAGCGTCCCGGTCGCCGTGTTCAGCGCGCCAGTCAGTGCACCTGCCGGATTGCCGCCGCTCAGGGCGCCCGTCACTTGATTCACGACGCCCTGGACCGGCGCCAGCGGATCCGCGCCGCCGCCGATAGCGCCCAATGCACCCAGTGCCCCCGTCACGTTGCCGATCGCACCAGTCACCGTGCCTGCCGGATTGCCAGCACCGAGCTCACCCGCCACCGTACCGAGTGCACCCGTCAATGCACTAGCCGGATTGCCGTTATTGAGCGCCGTCGTTACTTGGTTGACGACACCTTGAACCGCCCCCAACGGGTACGAACCGCCGCCGATACCGCCCAGTGCACCCGTGACCGTGCCGAGTGCACCGGTCAGCGCACTTGCCGGGTTGCCGCTACCGAGCGCGCCCGTTAGTTGATTGACGACACCTTGAACCGGCGCCAACGGATTCGCGCCGCCACCGACATTGCCCAGCGCGCCGGTCACCGTGCCGAGTGCACCCGTCAACGCGCCAGCCGGGTTGCCACCACCGAGTGCGCCTGTCACTTGATTGACGACACCTTGAACCGGCGCCAGCGGATTCGCACCGCCGCCGACATTACCCAGCGCACCGGTCACCGTACCGAGGGCTCCCGTCAAAGCGCCAGCCGGGTTGCCACCACCGAGTGCGCCTGTCACTTGATTGACGACGCCTTGAACCGGCGCCAGCGGATTCGACCCGCCACCGACATTACCCAGCGCACCAGTCACCGTGCCGAGCGCACCCGTCAACGCACCTGCCGGGTTGCCGCCGCTCAACGCGCCCGTCACTTGATTGACGACGCCTTGAACCGGCGCCAGCGGATTCGCGCCGCCGCCGACATTACCCAGCGCACCGGTCACCGTGCCGAGTGCACCGGTCAACGCGCCGGCCGGGTTGCCGCCACCGAGCGCGCCCGTTACTTGATTGACGACACCTTGAACCGGCGCCAGCGGATTCGACCCGCCGCCGACATTACCCAGCGCACCGGTCACCGTGCCGAGCGCCCCCGTCAACGCGCCAGCCGGGTTACCGCCACCGAGCGCACCCGTCACCTGATTCACCACACCCTGCACCGGCGCCAGCGGGTTCGACCCACCGCCGACATTGCCCAGTGCCCCCGTTACCGTGCCAACCGCATTGCTCAACGCACCCGTCGCCGTATTCAGCGCACCCGTCAGCGCACCAGCCGGGTTGCCGCCGCTCAGCGCGCCCGTCACCTGATTCACCACACCCTGAACCGGCGCGAGCGGCTGCACCGTGCCGCCGCCACCACCGAGTGCGCCCGTCACCGCCCCCACGGCGCCCGACAGCACCTGACCGGGATCGCCAAGGGACGTCTGGATCGCGCCCGCCCCGCCCGCCGCCACGGTGACCGAGCCCAGCGGCGACGTACCCGTCGCGACCAGCCCGACCGAGACGCTGTTCGTCGGCGGGTTGACGATCACTTGCGGGATCGGCAGCACATCAAGGGCCCCCGCCACCGCGGAACCCGAAGCCAGTACCCCGAACACCGTCGCGACCGACAGCGCCACACCCGTCAATTTAAGATTGTGTCCCATCTTTGTTTTTCCCCATCTCGGTTGGCACAACGTTGATAAAGCATGGGGACGGATTGCACGAAGTGTGCCAATTCAAAGAACCGTATTGATTCGTCTGCCTATTGACCTGCAATAACGATTTTTTAATCGATTTCCGACGAAATTCACGGCCCCGGCGCCGCAATCATCCGACGAAAAAGGTCGACGGAACACGGATGTAACGTAACGTTTGCGAGCCCCGTGGTAACGTGTTCCGGTACATTCCACGTAACACCGGAACATACCGTCGTGACCGGCTGCCGATTACGCATTTCAGAACAATGAAAATGTATTGATAAATCGCCGATTTGCTTATTTTCTTTATTTCGCGATTATCTTTCTTGCTGATTACGCAGATCATTTCCGATCGCGCGATCTCCGATAATTCGGATAGCAGAATGAAACATTGTGAAGGCCGCGTCGCAACCGGCGCGCGCGAGGCAGCGCGCGCCGCCGGATCAGCCGAAGCGCGTGGGCCGGTACGGATGGGGATCGATATAGGTCGGCGCGCCCGTCATCATTTCGGCGAGCAGGCGCCCGGTCGCGGGGCCGAGCGTGAGCCCGTGGTGACAATGGCCGAACGCGAACCACAGGTGGCGATGGCGCGGCGCGGGCCCGATCACCGGGCGCATGTCGGGCGTGCACGGCCGCATCCCGAGCCACGGCTCGGGATCGAGCCGCTCGCCGATGCCGAACGCGTCGCGCGCCAGCGGCTCCGCACGCGCGAGCTGCACGCCGGTCGGCGGTGCGCCGCGCAGCGCGATCTCGACGCCGGTCGTGAGCCGCAGGCGGCCCCCTTCCATCGGCGCGACGACGAAACCTTCCTCGGTATCGCACACGGGCACGTTCAACGGCGCGCGCGTCGGCCGGTAGTGCATGTGGTAGCCGCGCTTAGCGCGCAGCGGAATCCGGTAGCCGAGCGGCGCGAACACGTGATCGGACCACGGCCCGAGCGCGACCACGACCGAGCGTGCCGAGATCGGCCCGTGTTCGGTGTCGACCTGCCAGCCGTCACCCACCTGCACGAGCGTCCTTGCATCGCCAAGCGCGAACGTGCCGCCGTCGCGCTCGAACAACCGTGCGTAGGCCTTGGTCAGCCCGCCCGGGCTCGACACGGTCTTCGGGTCCTGCCAGTGGAATGCGCCGCAGAACGCGTCGCTGACGCCCGGCTCCCTCGCGCGCAACGCCCGTGCGTCGAGCACGGTCATCCGCAGCCCGTGCGCGTCGGCCACGCGCTGCTGCGCGCGCGTTTCCGCGTCGAACAGCGCGGGCGAACGGAACGCTTCGATCCATCCGCCGTCGTGCACGAGCGGCTGTGCATCGGTACGCGCGAGCAGCGCGTCGTGCTCGACCACGCTCGCCGCGACGAGCGGCAGCAGGTCGCGCGCGGCGGCCGCGAGCCGCTGCGGCGACGATTCGCGCCAGAAGCGCGCGAGCCAGCCCGCGTAAGCGGGCAGCGCGCGGTAGTCCCAGTAGAGATCGACCGAGCGGTTGCGCGCATAACGCAGCAGCGTGCCGAGCCGGCGCGGAAATGCGTACGGCACGACCGACGAGCGTTCGATCAGCCCCGCATTGCCGTGGCTCGTTTCCTCGCCGGGCGCGCGCCGGTCGACGAGCGCGACGCGCAACCCGCGATCCTGCAGATGCAGCGCCGACGACACGCCGACGATGCCGGCCCCCAGAACGATGACGTCGAAATCCATGGTTCCCCGTACTGCGTCGAGATTCGATGCGACACGCGCCGGCCCGGTGGCCGGCGCACGACGAGATAGTTTTACTTCGCGACGATGTCGCGCTTGAAGTACTTCTGCGACAGCGCGCCGAGCGTGCCGTCCTTCTTCAGCGCGTCGAGCGCGCCGACGATCTTCGCCTGCAGCGCCTTGTCGTTCTTGCGCATCCCGAAGCCCGTGCCTTCGCCGAGCGTCGCAGGATCCTTCAGCGGCTCGCCGACGATCTGGTAGTCGCGGCCGGCCGGCTTGTCGAGGAAACCGTCCTGAGCGGTCTGCGCTTCCTGAACGGCCGCGTCGAGACGACCCGCGACGAGATCGGCGTAGATCTGGTCCTGATCCTGGTACGACACGACGGCCACGCCCGCATTGGCCCAGTGCGCCTTCAGGAAATCCTCCTGCGACGAGCCCTGCAGCACGCCGACGTGCTTGCCGCGCAGGCTCGCGACGTTAGCCCGCAACGGCGAGCCGTGCTTCGCGACCATCACGATCGGCACCACGTAGATCGCCGGCGTGAAATCGATGCTCTGCCGGCGCTTCGCGGTGATGTTCATTGCCGAGTTGATCGCGTCGAACTTGCGCGCCTGCAGCGCCGGAATCAGGCCGTCGAACGAATTCTCGACCCACACGCATTTCATGTTCAGCTTCGCGCACACCGCGTTGCCGATGTCGACGTCGAAACCCTGCAACTGACCGGCCGGCGTCTTGCTCTCGAACGGCGGATAGGCGGCTTCGATCCCGAAGCGCAACGTGGTCTGTTCCGCGTGAGCCGTGACGGCCGCGCAGGCGAGCGCCGCAGCGGCGCAGAGGGAGAGCTTCCAGTTCATGACGGTCCTTCCGTTCTGGATTGAGGCGATGAAGATCGGTACACGACGGCTCGGCCAGGCGCCGGATCGGCACTCGAAGCAGGCGGCCGCCACGCGGCGACACGTCGTGTCCTGCACGCGAAATATAGACTCAAAGTCTACTATAGACTATAGGGGATACGAGAATCGCGCCTCGAGACACGGCATCGAAAATTCGTCGACGATCCGGAATGCCTTTGATTTACCGATGTTTTTTCCGAACCAAGCCACGACACAAAGTCTCGAAAAGAAAAATTCTCCAGATTTTGTTTGTCTATATTAGACTTTTCGTCCATCACGAACACTGCCGGACACCGTCGATCGAGACCGTCCTGTCCGGCCCAGACCGGAGATGTCCCCATGACGCAAACCGCCCCGACCCTGCCGCTGACCGTCGACGAAGCCGCGGTGCGCACGGCCCTGCCGTCGCTCGACGTGCTCGGCACGCTGCGCAGCATGTTCGCGTCGCTCGCCGCGGCGCGCGCGGTGCAGCCGCCGCAAACGCTCACGCTGTTTCCCGAGCAGGCCGGCGACTTCATCACGTATCTCGGCGCGCTCGCCGACGCGCAGGTGTTCGGCGCGAAGCTGTCGCCGTATGTCGTGACGGGCGGCAAGCCCATCGTCACCGCATGGACCGCGCTGATGTCGATGCGCACGGGCCAGCCGCTGATGTGGTGCGACGCCGGCCTGCTGACCGTCGAGCGCACGGCCGGCACGACCGCGCTCGCGGTCGACTGCCTCGCGCCGCGCGACGCGCGCCATCTCGCGATCGTCGGCGCGGGCGCGGTCGGCCTCGCGCACCTGCGGCACACGGCGGGATTGCGCGACTGGCAGACGATCCGCGTGTACTCGCCCGCGCTCGCCGGCGACGCGGCGCAGCAGGCGGCGCTCGCGCAGCTCGATCCGCGTGCACGCGCCGCTGCGAGCGTCGAAGCCTGCGTGCGCGACGCGGACGTCGTGATGCTGTGCACGTCGTCGGGCACGCCCGTGCTCGGCGACGGGATGCTCACGCGCCCCGCGCTCGTCACGTCGATCAGCACGAACGTCGCGCGCGCGCACGAGATCCCGCCCGCCTGGCTGCCCGACATGGACGTGTACTGCGACTACCGGCATACGACGCCCGCGAGCGCGGGCGAGATGCAGATCGCGACGGCCGAGCACGGCTGGGAAGCCGCTCGGATCGCCGGCGACCTGTCCGCGCTCGTCGCCGGCACCTGCCCGGCGCCGTCGTACACCCGTCACGCATTCTTCCGCTCGATCGGTCTCGGGCTCGAGGACATCGCGATCGCGCACGCGCTGTACACGCACCTGACGCGCGCATGAGCGGCACGCGAGCGCGGGGCCGATACAATGGCGCAACCGCCGCGGCGGCCGCGCGCGGGCGCACGGGCATGCCGGCCAGCGGCGCGCCGCCACGCCGGCCCGATGGGCCGCCCGGCCCCCGCCCACCCGAGATGGCGACACCGATGCGCAAGAAGAAATCCCCCGTCAAAGAGCTGCTGCTCACCCGCTATGCGCCGATCGCCGACGGTGTCGCCGCGCTGTTCTTCCCGTACGCGGAAGTCGTGATCCACGACCTGCACGACCAGACCGTGCTGTATCTCGCGAACAACCTGTCGAAGCGCGAGGTCGGCGACGATTCCGCGCTCGAGGAAATCGACCATTCCGCGCGCGAGCGCGTGATCGGCCCGTACGAGAAGCTGAACTGGGACGGCCGGCGGATGCGCTGCGTGAGCAACGTGCTGTTCGACGACGAAGGCCACCCGGCCGGGATGATGTGCATCAACTTCAACATCGCGGTGTTCGACGAGGTGCGCGCGACGCTTGACCTGTTCATCAAGGGTGCGGGCGTCGTCGCGCAACCGGACGAGTTGTTCCGCGACGACTGGCAGGAGCGCATCAACACGTTCCTGCACGGCTGGCTGCGCGAGCGGCAGGTCGGGCTGAACGGGCTCACGCGCGAGCACCGGCGCGAGCTCGTCGAAGCGCTTTACGCGGAAGGCGCGTTCCGCGGCAAGAGCGCGGCGAACTACGTCGCGAATGTGCTGGGGATGGGCCGCGCGACGGTCTACAAGCACCTCAAGCACCTCAAGCACCTGAAGGAAACGCAGGGCGACGCGTAAGCGAATAAGCGAAACGCGCCGCGGGCCGGTTTGCCGGTTTGCCGGTTTGCCGCTTTGCCGCTTTGCCGCTTTGCCGGGACGCCGAGACGCCAGTTCGCCCGGACGCGCGGCGGCGACCGGTATCGGCAATCGCTATCGGTGCGCCGCTTCCGTGTCTATGCTTCGTGATACGCCGGGCGAGCGTTTCACACGGCCGCCCGGCCAAGACGAAGCGTCGAAGCACAAAATGATATAGTCCCGGTTACACTTTTTTGCTGCCCGGAACCGCCCATGACGACCGCTCCCGCCCTGACTGCCCGCCCGACCCTGACCGTCGAAATCTGGTCCGACCTGATCTGCCCTTGGTGCTGGATCGGCAAGCGCCGCTTCGACGAGGCGCTCGCCGCGTTCGCGCACGCCGACCGCGTCGACGTCGCGCTGCGCGCGTACCGGCTGATGCCGGGCCAGCCCGTGGAGCCGGTCGAGGCGATGCTCGCGGGCAAGTACCGGATGTCGCCCGCACAGGTCGACCAGATGCTGCGCCAGGTGACCGATGCGGCCGCGAGCGTCGGGCTGCGCTACGACCTGCCCGGCACGCTCGTCGGCGACACGCTCGACGGCCACCGGCTCGTGAAGCTCGCGGAAGCGACGGGCCGCGCGCACGCGCTGACCGAGCGGCTGTACCGCGCGTATTTTTGCGAGCACGGCTCGCTGTTCGATCATGCAGAACTGGCCGAATTCGCGGTCGAAGCGGGGCTCGAGCGCGCGGCCGTCGAAGACGTGCTGCGCAGCGACCTGTACCGCGACGAAGTCGAAGCCGACATCGCACGCGCCGCGCAGATCGGCGGGCGCGGCGTGCCGCTGTTCGTGTTCGGCGGCCGCTACGCGGTGTCGGGCGCGCAGCCGGCCGACGCGTTCGCGCAGGCGCTCGACCAGGCCTGGCGCGACGGCATCGTCGAACTCGACGGCAACGACGCGGCCGCATGCGGCCCCGACGGCTGCGAACTGCCGGCGCGCTCGTAACGCCTGGCACATCCGTCGCATCCGTCGCATCCGTCACGCGCGTCCCGCCCGGACGCGCGACTACGCATCGCTCCTGCCACAAACCGGCAGGAAGCCCGCGCCGATGGGGTCTAGAATGCATCCTTTCAAATAACTATCAGAAGGCTGCAAGCCCATGACCCACGGGATCCACGGCGAGAAGCGCTGGTACGCGCTGATCGTTCTCTGCCTCGGCGTGCTGATGATCGTGCTCGACAGCACGATCGTGAACGTTGCACTGCCGTCGATCAGCACCGACCTCCATTTCACCGAGACGGCCCTCGTGTGGGTCGTCAACGCGTACCTGCTGACGTTCGGCGGCTGCCTGCTGCTCGGCGGCCGGCTCGGCGACCTGTACGGCCAGCGGCGCATGTTCCTCGCCGGCCTCGTCGTCTTCACGCTCGCGTCGCTCGCGTGCGGTCTCGCCCAATCGCAGACGATGCTGATCGCCGCGCGCGCGGTGCAGGGGCTCGGCGGCGCGGTCGTGTCGGCCGTCTCGCTGTCGCTGATCATGAATCTCTTCACCGAGCCCGGCGAACGCGCGCGCGCGATGGGCGTGTACGGCTTCGTCTGCGCAGGCGGCGGCAGCATCGGCGTGCTGCTCGGCGGATTGCTGACGAGCTCGCTGTCGTGGCACTGGATCTTCCTCGTCAACCTGCCGATCGGCATCGCGGTCTATGCAATGTGCGCCACGCTGCTGCCGCGCCTGCGCGCGCCGGCCGGCACCGCGCGGCTCGACGTCGCGGGCGCGGTCACCGTGACCGCGTCGCTGATGCTGGCCGTCTACGGGATCGTCGGCGGCAACGAAGCCGGCTGGCTGTCGACGCAGACCGTCGTGCTGATCGGCGCGGCCGTCGCGCTGCTCGCGCTGTTCATCGCGATCGAGGCGCGCGCCGCGCATCCGCTGATGCCGCTCACGCTGTTCGCCGCGCGCAACGTCGCGCTCGCGAACGTGATCGGCGTGCTGTGGGCGGCCGCGATGTTCGCATGGTTCTTCCTGTCCGCGCTGTACATGCAGCGTGTGCTCGGCTACGGGCCGCTGCAGGTCGGTCTCGCGTTCCTGCCGGCGAACCTGATCATGGCCGCGTTCTCGCTCGGGCTGTCCGCGCGCATCGTGATGCGCTTCGGGATCCGCGGCCCGATCGCGGCCGGCCTGCTGATCGCGGCCTGCGGCCTTGCGCTGTTCTCGCGCGCGCCGGTGGACGGCGGTTTCGTCTGGCACGTGCTGCCCGGCATGACGCTGCTCGGCATCGGCGCGGGCGTCGCGTTCAACCCGATGCTGCTCGCCGCGATGAACGACGTCGATCCGGCCGATTCCGGGCTCGCGTCGGGGATCGTCAACACCGCGTTCATGATGGGCGGCGCACTCGGCCTCGCTGTGCTCGCGAGCCTCGCGGCCGCCCGCACCGACGCGCTCGCGGCCGCGAACGCCGCGCCGCTCGACGCACTGAACGGCGGCTACCATGCGGCCTTCGCGTTCGGCGCGGCATTCGCGGCCGCCGCCGCGCTGATCGGCCTCGCGCTGCGCATCCGGCCGCAGAACGGCGTCGAAGGCGTCGGCCCCGCGATGCACTGACGGCCGCCGGACGAAGCCGGTTGCCGGCATCGAACCCGGGCGCGCATCGTCGCGCCCTTTTTTATGTCTGCCGGGTTGTGCGTACCGGGCACGGCACGCGCTTCGGGTTCGTCGTACCTTTGGACCGATCGACGCCATCGGCCCCGCCGTCGTTCAAACACGCGTTTCGCACCCGCCCGCCCCACCGCCGCACGGCCCCTCCCGGCCGATTTTTAACGCAGTCGTACATTGACCGGCCACTTTTGCGACAATGGCGGACTTTGACCCACGCGCCGCCGCCGAACGCCGCATAACCGCCTGCTTCCGATGTCGCTTCCCCATATCGATCTGCTGTACTCGTTGTCCGGCCTGTTCGTCGGCATCCTCGTCGGCCTGACGGGCGTCGGCGGCGGTTCGCTGATGACGCCGATCCTCGTGCTGCTATTCGGCGTCCATCCTGCGACGGCGGTCGGCACCGACCTGCTGTACGCGGCCGCCACCAAGGCGACCGGCACACTGGTCCACGGCCTGAAGGGTTCGATCGACTGGCGCATCACGGGCCGGCTCGCGGCAGGCAGCGTGCCGGCCGCGGCGCTCACGCTGTGGTGGCTGCACACGCACGGGATGAATACGCCGGGCACCGCGCGGATGATCCAGCTCGTGCTCGGCGTCGCGCTGCTGCTCACGTCGCTCGCGCTGATCTTCCGTCCGCAGCTCACGGCGTTCGCCGCACGCAACCCGCTCGCGCCGAGCCCCGCGCGCACGCTGTGGTCGACCGTGCTGACGGGCGCCGTGCTCGGCGTGCTGGTGTCGATGACGTCGGTCGGCGCCGGCGCGATCGGCGTGACCGTGCTCCTGCTGCTGTATCCGATGCTCGCGACGACCCGCATCGTCGGCTCCGACATCGCGCACGCGGTGCCGCTCACGCTGGTCGCCGGCATGGGCCACTGGCTGCTCGGCTCGGTCGACTGGTCAATGCTGCTGTCGCTGCTGCTCGGCTCGCTGCCGGGCATCGTGCTCGGCAGCCTGCTGTCGGCACGCGCGCCCGAGCGGCTGCTGCGCAACCTGCTCGCCGCGACGCTCGTCGCGGTCGGCGTGCGGCTCGTGCTCGCGTAGGCGGCGCGACTGCCGCCCGCTACGGCAGGCATCGGCGTCTTCCCGCCCCTGACGAGTGAGATCGGCTCGATTTGTCGGCGGGATTTTCTGGCAAATCCTCAATACAGGGACATGCATCCCCCTTTCGAGGATCAAGCCGCTGCGAATCTCACGCAGACACGACAATGCCCCGTCAGTCGACGACTCACGGGCACCGTGGAAGATGACAGCATCGCGATCCGCATGCGCGACGTGATGCACGACCGGCCGGCGCACGATGCGCCGGCTTGCCCCACCGCAAAAAAAACAGCCCGACCGGCCTGCGCCGATCGGGCTGTCGTCCATCCGGGGCGGCGCAAGCCGCCCGCGGCGCTTACTGCCCCTGCTGCTGCAGTTTCTGCTGCTTGAGCTGCTGCGTGCGCGCCTGCAGCTTCAGCACCCGCTGCAGTGCGGTGCGGTTCGCGAGGATGCCGTCGTAGAAGTTGGCGAGATCGCCCTTCAGCGCGGTCCGCGACGCGTCGTTCAGGTAGATCATGTGGCCCGACGGGTAGTTCTTGATCGTCAGGTTCTGCGCCTTGATCGTCGGGTCGAGCGGCATCTGCGCGAGCGTCAGCTCCGTCTGGTGGAACGGCGTGACGGCGTCGAAATAGCCGTTTGCCGACAGCACCTTCAGGTCCGGGTTC
Organism: Burkholderia sp. D-99; assembly: GCF_011605345.1. GTDB lineage: Bacteria > Pseudomonadota > Gammaproteobacteria > Burkholderiales > Burkholderiaceae > Burkholderia. Next base: position 163,052 of record NZ_JAAOXM010000003.1, on the reverse strand, counting down.
ACGCTCATCGTCGACGCCAGGTCGCCGGCCGTGTACAGCGTATTGCCACCGCCCTTGTTCGCGCCGGTCGGGTCCGTGTGGCTGAAGTCCCAGTTGTTGAAGACCTGGTCGTTCAGGTCCACGAACAACGACGTCGACGTGTACTTGAGGTCGGTGTTGATGTAGCTGTTCCACAGCACCGTGTACGCGCCGCCGACGTTCGTGATCGACGGATCGTTGCTGCCCGAGTTCGGCAGGATGTACGGCGCGATGCCCTTGCCCGTGAAGTTCGCGCGACCGTCGTACTGGCCGATCTGCGTGCCCGGCACGAGCGTCAGGAAGAACGTGTACGGCGGGTTGTCGTCCGACGACGGCACGTTGCCGAGCGCGGCCGGGTTGCCGAACGTCTGGATCAGCGACGTCGGATCCGTGCCGATGTACGAGCCCATCTGCTGCGCGGTCTGCAGGTTCAGGTTCAGACGCACGTTCACGAAGCCGCCGTCCTGCGGGTTCGGCTTCTGCACCAGCGGCGAGAGCGTGTTGTCCGCGTAGTTGCGGGCCTGGACCATGTACGCGTCGAGATCGGTCGGCGTCGGGTTGAGCGTCGTCTTCTTCCAGTAGAACGCGTCGGCCGCGAGCGTCGGGAAGATGCCCGGCGCGGACAGCGCGTTCGCGTAGTCGAGGATCGACGACTGCAGCGTGATCCCGTTCAGGTCGATGCCGTCCTCATGCAGCACCCACGACACGACCGCGCTGCGGGCCGTGCCGTACGACTCGCCGTACAGGAACTTCGGCGAATTCCAGCGCGAGTACTTGGTCAGGTAGCGCTGGATGAAGCGGTCGATCGAGCGCGCGTCCTGGTCGGTGCCCCAGAAGTCCTTGTTCTTCGCCGGGGCGATCGCCGTCGAGTAACCGGTGCCGACCGGGTTGATGAACACGACGTCGGTGCGGTCGAGCAGGCTGTCCGGGTTGTCGAGCAGCTTGTACGGCGCGGGCGGCGTGAAGTTCGGGAACGACGACTGCAGGCGCTTCGGCCCGTACGAGCCGAGCAGCAGGTAGACCGACGACGAGCCGGGGCCGCCGTTGTAGAAGAACGTGACCGGGCGCGGCTTCGACGGGTCCGGGTTGTCCTGCGTGTACGCGACGTAGAACATCTTCGCGTTCGGCGCCGACGTGGTCGGATCGATCGTCGTCAGGTGGCCCGTGGTGGCCGTGTACTTGATGGTCTTGCCGCCGATCGTGATCTGGCGGTGCACGACGGCCGCGCCTTCCGTCGAATCCGTAACCGCGTCGTTCGGCCCGGTGCCGTACACGTCGGTGTCGACGTACGGCTGGTCGGCCGCGGCGGCTGTTGCGTTGGTGTTGGCCGACGTGCTGGCACCGGCCGACGTCGCGGCCGCGGCGGCAGCCGAAGCAGCCGGGCTCGACCCGTCGTCGCCGCCGCACCCCGTGACGAGCAGCGCTGCGGCCGCCGCTGCGGCGAGCGGCACGCTCAGTGTCGTTCCGAATAGCGCGAAACCGTCTTTCAAGGACTTCCGTGTCGTCATTATTGCCTCTCGAACAGAACGATAAATACCGCCGGTCGCAAAGGATCATTTGCGCCGGCGCTCCGCACCGGGAATGCATTCGTTATGCGACGCACTCCGAGTTTTTTACCGGATCAGCAAATACCGACCGGCATGATTTACCCCACCCATATTTTTGCGACTGCACAATGGAATCAATTCCATTGCGAACGACAATTCAATAATTCGCAGCAATGCGAATTCATTTCACGATTTTGCGCATGCACAAAATCGACGGCAAAAACATACCCCGCCAGGCCCGCCCAACAAGGGCGCCTCGCTTCGAACAGACGAACAATCCCCCTCGGCGAGATGCCGATTAATCGCCGAACGGCGATCAATCACAACTCAAGCCGATTTAATAAAATCGAAAGGATCGATTAACTAAACGGAAAGAAATGCCTCGTATCTGGAATTTATTAAATTAAGTGAAAATACCGGCGCATATTAGGGTTCTGATTTACCGCCGTAAAGTAAGAATTTGTTACAGAGCTCGCCATTCGGACAAAAGCCAATCCGGGACCGATTCCATTCGACTCAAAAGAAAAAGCCGGACGGGTGTCCGGCTTCGTGCGGGCGGTGCGGCGGGCGCCGTCAGAGCGGCACGTCGATCGTGCCGGCCCCAGTCGTGATCGCGTTCGCCCCTGGCGCGGGCGAGATCGGCGGCAGGTTCGCGCTCGTCAGCGCGGGCGCGGCGCCCGGCGTGCCGCCGCGCGGCACCGTGCGGATCACCTGCGACGGCGGCAGCGGCGCGCCGTTCTTCAGGTGCTGCCACATCAGGTTCAGCGCCTGCAGGTTGTAGTAGTGAACCGGCACGAAACGCGTGTCGAAGCCCGGCACCGGCAGGAACGCGTCGAAGTGCTGGCCGTTCGTCACCTCGTAGAACACGAGCTGGCTGCGCCCGCCTTCGCTGATGCCGTTCTGCGCGACGTACGCGCGCGAGGCGTGGTTCACCGGCACGAGCGCATCGCTACGGCCCTGCACGATGATCGCCGGCTTGCCCTGCAGGTTCGCGTTCACCCGCACCGCGTCGACGTTCGCGGGCATTCCGAGCATCCCGTTCGTCCAGAGCTGGCGCAGGCACAGCGCGCCCGCGAAGCTCGCATCGGGTGTCGCGAGCCGGTGGTCGACACCCGCGCCATTGTTGAACACGAGGTCGATGCCGGCCGTCGGCGGCACGCCGTTGCCGACGCCGAACACGGCCGGCATCGGCGACGTGGCCGGAGCCGCGACCGCGCCCGTCGCCGGATTAGTCGTCGCAAAGCTGAAGTTGCACAGGTTGTCGGTGACGCGCGAGCGCGTGTACGCGTTCGCATACGTAACCGCGATCGCCGGAATCGCCTGCGAATCCCACATCGGTGCTTGCAACAGGTCGGAATCGGCGAGGTAGCCGGCCGCATGGAGCTGCGCGAGCGCGTCGGCGGCCTGGCTTTGCGTATCGGCACCCGATACGAGCCCGGCCGCGGCGAGCGTCGCGCAGCGCTGCGTGCGGATCGACTGCGTGGTCGCCACCGGCAGCGCGCTCAGGTACGGCGCACCGGCCAGCGACGCCGACGCGGCCGCGCACGGCTGAAGCAGGTTCGCGAGCGTCGCGTAGTCGGCCAGCGGCCGGCCGAACGACGGCACGGGCTGCCCGCCCGAGCGCACGACCGCGTTCGGCGCCATCCGCACGTTGACCTGCGGTTCGCCGACCACGACCGCGGTGATCCAGCCGCGGCTGTCCTGCTCGGCCGCCGCGAGCGACGCGCCGCCGCCGTTGCTGACCGACGCGGCGATTGTCGTGATGTCGCCCGCGCGATAGCGCACGCCGTGATGCGAGCTGTCGATCAGCGGTCCGAACTGCTCGTTGAGCGCCCAGTACGCGAACTCGACCGACTGCAGCGTCACGCGCCCCCAGTCCTGCTCGGGATTCTGCTGCGAATGCGCGTGCTTGAACGCATAGCGGTTCGGGAAGCGGGAGTTGAACGTGGCGAGATCGCCGCTCGTCACGTTCGCGGTGAACAGGCTCGCGGTGCCGGCCAGCACCGCGTTGGCGAGCGTGCCGTCGATCAGCGTGACGGTATCCGACATGAGTTCGTGCGCGCCGTTGCCGCCGCCCTTGTCGTTGTAGGCCACCGCGCAGCCGCGCTTGAGCGCCCATTCGCCGGCCGCGGAAATCGCGCCGTACACGCCGCGCGAGCCCGACGACGTCGCGGTGACGATGCACGGCTGCGCGGGATTGAAGCTGGCGGGCACCTGCACGAGCAGCGTCACGTTCTTGCTGCCGCTGCCGTCGTCGGAGTACGCGAGATATTCGGTGCCGGGGATCTTGCCTTCGCCGAGCGTATCGTTGCCGTCGAGGTCGACGTTCGGCCCCCAGAAGCGGCCGTAGCCGCCGTTCGCGCTCATGTCGACGAGCGCGCGGTAGTTCGACCAGATCGCGAGGCGGCGCAGCTCGGCGCTCGTCGGCCGGGCGGCATTCGCAAAGCCGGGGGCGGTTGCCGAGCCCAGGCCCGTCTTGCCGAGGCCGGCTGTCAGCAGGTCGTCGCTCGCGCCGTCATAGGCCGTCGTGCGCACGCTGCCGGACACGAAACCGGGCAACCGGTTGCGCTCGGCCGAATCGTCGCCGTTGCAGGCGCCGAGTATCGCGACCGCGGCCAGCGCCGCGCCGAAAACCATCCGCCTGCCCCACCCGAGCCTCGTCATCGCCGCCCTCTCGATTTCGTTATCGGTCCGCCGCCGCGTCGCGCGCGGCTTGCGGCCTCTGAAGCGCAAACGGGCCCCGGCATGCCGGGGCCCGCCTGGAAACGGGCGCACGCGGCGCTCGCGCGCCGCCGCCCGGCATCACTGCTGCTGAACCGTCAGCTTGTTCGTGACCGACGTCACGCCCTTCACGCCCTTCGCCGCGGCTTCAGCCTTGTCGATCTGGTCCTGGGCCGGCATCGTGCCTTCCAGCGTGATCGCGCCGCCCTTCGAGCGCACGACGAGGTTCGACACGTTCTCGCCCGATTCCTTCGAAATCGCCTTGCGCACCGCGTAGCCGAGCTTGCGGTTCGCCTTCTTCGCGGTTTTCGCGGCGGCCTTCGGCGCGCTGGTCGCGGCCGCGGGCGCTTCCGTTGCCGCTGCGTCGCTCGACTGCGCATACACGCTGCCCGACAGACAGGCCGCCACGGCGGCGACGCCCAACGCTCTCAACACGATCGACTTCATGCTATCTCCTTATCACTCCGGAACGGCCGTGCACAGTACGGCCGGATACCCCCAAAAACAGCCGGCCCACGCGCGAACGGGCGGGACAGCCGGTGTTTTCCACGGCGATACGAGAGAGGCGAGACGGGCTGGCGGCCGGCGCACGCGAAAAGCGGGCCGGCCGGGCCGGACAGCCGCCGGCCGGACGCGCCCGGTCTGATTGCGTGCCGGGTCGCGCGCGAATCGGGCGCGGCTGCGTCGCACAATGTAATCCAGCGCCCGCGGAAGCGCAAAGCTTTTGACGCGGCGGCCCCCGCCGCTGTCGCCGCGCAGCCGCGCCCCACTCGCGCACGCACGACGAAACCGGGTACCATCGCCGCGAGCATCCACATCGTCCGCGCCGATACGTCACCGATACGTCACGCCAGCGTCATCCACCGCCCCCATGAAGCCAGACCGCCCTCGCCCGCCTCGCCGCATCCTCGCCCGCTTTGTCGCGGTGTCGTGGCGCGACCTCGCGCTGTCGATCGGCCCCACGGTGCTGCTCGCCGCCGCGGCCGTCTGGTTCGCGGTCAAGCTGATCCAGCCGGCCCCGCCGTCCACGCTCGTGATCTCGTCCGGGCCGCCCGGCAGCACGTACTGGAACGCCGCGCAGAAATACAAGACGATCCTCGCGAAGAACGGCGTCACGCTCGACGTCCAGTCGTCCGAAGGGTCCGCCCAGAACCTCGCGCGGCTGTCGAACCCGGACGCGCCGGTCGACGTCGGCTTCGTGCAGAGCGGCATCGGCCCGAAGGAGCGCGACGAACACCTCGTGTCGCTCGGCAGCATCGGCTACGTGCCGCTCGCGATCATGTATCGCGGCCCGGTCGTCGCGCGCCTGTCCGACTTCAAGGGCAAGCGGCTCGCGCTCGGCGCGGAAGGCAGCGGCGCACGCGAACTGAGCCTCGCGTTGCTGAAGATGAACGGCATCGTGCCGGGCGGTTCGACCGAGCTGCTGCCGACCGCCGGCGAGGATGCGGCCACCGCGCTGCTCGACGGCAAGATCGACGCGGCATTCCTGTCCGGCGACTCGACGCAGATTCCGGTGATGGCGAAACTGTTCCGCGCACCGGGCGTGCACGTGTATTCGTTCACGCAGGCCGAGGCGTACGCGCGGCGCTTCCCGTACCTGACCGCGATCACGCTGCCGATGGGCGTCTACGATCTCGGCCAGAACCTGCCACCCGCCGACATCCACACCGTCGCGCCGACCATCGAGCTGGTTGCACGCGACTCGCTGCACCCCGCGCTGTCCGACCTGCTGATCGAGGCCGCGCGCGAGGTGCACGGCCACGCGACGATCCTGCAGCACGCGGGCGAATTCCCGTCGCCCGTCACGCGCGGGTTCCAGCTGTCCGACGACGCCGCGCGCTACTACAAGTCGGGCAAGACCTTCCTGTACCGGCGGCTGCCGTTCTGGGTCGCGAGCCTGGTCGACCGGCTGCTCGTCGTGGTCGTGCCGCTGATCGTCGTGCTGATCCCCGGGCTGCGGCTCGTGCCGTCGCTGTACGGCTGGCGCGTGCGCTCGCGCATCTACCGCTGGTACGGCGCGCTGATCGCGCTCGAGCGCAGCGCGCTCGGCGAGCACACGGCCGAGGAGCGCGTGCAGTTGCTCGACGAACTCGACGACATCGAGGAAGCCGTGAACCGGATGAAGATGCCGCTCGCCTATGCCGGGCAGTTCTACGTGCTGCGCGAGCACATCGGCTTCGTGCGCGAACGGCTCACCGCGCACGACCAGGACACGCCGGCCAGCCCGCCGGGCGCCGGCGGCCCGCCGCAGGCACGTGCCGAAGCCGCGCCGCCGGCCGGCACGCCCCCTCGGGCGACTCCCGGTTCCGCGTAAGCGGACGATCCGCGATCATTGCTGCACGCGCGTGCCGCCGCGTAACATGGAGGCCGCCGCCAGGCGCCGCACGCCCCACCCTCTGGAGAACGACATGACAACCGGCCTCGATACCGCCCAGCCTGCCTGGTTCTTCGACTTCGTGTCGCCGTTCTCGTATCTGCTGCTCGAACAGCACGACAAATGGCCGGACGTGCCGTTCGAACCCGTCGCCGTGTCGCTGCTCGACCTGCAGCGCCACTGGGGGCAGCGCCCGAGCGCCGACGTGCCGGCCAAGCGCGTGTTCACGTACCGTCACGCGCTGTTCCGCGCCGAACAGCTCGGCATTCGCTTCAAGATGCCGCCCGCGCACCCGTTCGAGTCCGACAAGGTGCTGCGCCTCGCGATCGCGCTGCGCGCCGATATCGCGACGGTGCTGGAGATGTTCCGCTTCATCTGGCGCGACGGCAACGATCCGTCGACGCCGGAAGGTTTCGCGGCGCTGTGCGAGCGTGTCGGCGTCGGTCACGGCGACGAGCTGATCGAATTCGAGGAGACCACCGCGCAACTGGCCCGCAACAACGCCGACGCGATCGCGCTCGGCGTGTTCGGCGTGCCGACGTTCTGGATGAACCAGCAGCTGTTCTGGGGCGAGGATGCGCTGCCGATGGTGCTGTACTGCGCGCGCACGCCGAACTGGCTCGAATCGCGCGAGGTCAAGCGGATCAGCGCGCTGCCGAAGGGCCGTGCGTGATGGCCGGTATCACGCACGCCAACGCGCGATTCGGGTAACGTTACGCGTCACCCGAATCACCCCCCCACCGATGGAAGACGACGACCGTACCGCCTCGCTCGATATCTGGCTCGTGCGCGTGCTGCGCACGCTGCTGCTCGAGCGCAGCGTCACGCAGGCCGCGCTGCGGCTGAACCAGACCCAGCCCGCGATCAGCACCGCGCTGCGCAAGCTGCGCGAGACGCTGAACGACCCGATCCTCGTGCGCGGCAAATCCGGCATGGTGCCGACCGAATACGGCGCATCGCTGCTCGAAGCCGCGCAGCGTGCGCTGCGCGAGGTCGACTTCATCGCGACGCCGCACGGCGACTTCGATCCGTCGTCCGCACGGCGCACGTTCCGCGTCGCCGCGCCCGATTACCTGAACGATTTCTTCATGCCGACGCTGATCGAGCGCTTTCGCGACGCGGCGCCGCATGCGCACCTGGAAATCGATTCGCTGAATCCCGCGCTCGATCACGCGGGCGCGCTCGAATCGGGCGCACTCGATCTCGTGATCGGCAACTGGCCGAAGCCCGACCCGCAGTTCGCGCGCCAGGACCTGTTCTCCGACACGATCGTGTGCCTGATGCGCGAGGCGCACCCGCTCGCGCGCGTGCCGCTCACGCGCGAAGCGTACGCGTCGGCCGCGCACGTCGCGCCGACGCCGTACACCGGCGACAAGCGCAATGCGATCGAGATCGGCCTTGCCCGCGCGCGCCTCACGCGGCGCATCGTGACGACGCTGCCTTACTTCGGAATCGTGCCGCAGGTGCTGCTGCAGTCGGACCTGATCTTCACGACGACGCGCCGCTTCGCGACGCACTATGCGCAGTTGCTGCCGCTCGTCGTCGTCACGCCGCCCGTGCCGTTCCCGCGCATCAAGAGCTACCTGCTCACGCATCCGCAGCCCGACCGCCCGACCGACATCGCGTGGCTGTGCGCGCTGATGCAAAGCGTGTCCGACGAGCTGACGGTGGCCCGCGGCCGCAAGCGCTGAGCCGCGGCGCGGCCGCTCAAATCGCTCAAATCGCTCTGGTCGCTCTGGTCGCTCTGGTCGCTCTGGTCGCTCTGGTCGCTCTGGTCGCTCTGGTCGCTCTGGTCGCTCAGGCCGTGCAGAAAGTTTCCTGCAGATGGGTCCAGCGCACGACGCCCGCCGCGTCGCGTTCGAACACGGCGGTCGCGCGTCGCGCGGGCAGCTCGCCCGAGGCCGCGTGCTGCGCTTCGAGATAGGTGAGCGTCGCATGCGACGCGTCGGCCGTGAGCACGCGGGTTTCCGACAGCGTGATGCGCAGCCCCGGCTTCGCGCCGGCGAGCTTCGCGAACAGCGCGCGCGTACCGTCGTGGTCGACCTCGCGGCCGTCGGTCAGGATCATCGTGAAATCGGCGGAGAACGATGCGAGCAGCGCGTCGAGCGCCTCGGGCCCGGTATCGGCGCCGGACAGCCAGCGCTCGATGGCGACGAGGCTCGCCGCGAGCATGTCGAGATAAACCTGGTGATCGGACATGGTGCGTGCACGGTAAGGCGCGGCCCGATGCCGCGCGTCGTCGTGCAGTGTATGCAAAAACGCGCGGCCATGCGCTGGCCGCGCGGTGCTACCGCGTGCAGGACACGTCGTCGCGCGCACGCCCCGATGCGGCCGCCTTCGCGTCGGCCACCGGCATGCCCGAGCGCGCCTGCAGCAGCTCCGCGCACACGGCCACCGCAATCGCGCCCGGCGCCTTGTCGACGATGCCCGCGACGCCGATCGGGCACACCATCTCCACGAGCCGCGCCGGATCGACGCCGCGCGCGGCAAGCCGGCGCTCGAACTTCACGCGCTTGGTGCGCGAGCCGATCATCCCGAAGTACGCATAGTCGCGCCGCCGCATGATCTGCGCGGCGAGCGAGAAGTCGAGCGCGTGGTTGTGCGTCATCACGAGGAAGTACGCGCCGGGCGGCGCCGCATCGACGACGGCCTCCGGCGTGTCGGTCGGCTCCGGCTGCACGTTCGGCGGACATTCGTCCGGGAACAGCTCGTCGCGCGTGTCGACCCACTGCACGACGCACGGCAGCGCGCCGAGCAGCGTGACGAGCGCGTGGCCGACGTGCCCGGCGCCGAACAGCACGATGTGCATCGGCGCCGGCGTGCCGGTCGCGCGATTGCGCTGGCCGGTGCCCTGCGCGAACGCCTGGGTCGACGCGGTGCGAAGCGAGCGTGCGGGCCCGTTCATGTCAGCCTCCGCCGGGCCGCCCCAAGGAAGCTGACCGCCCCCACGGGGGGCAGCGAACGAAGCGAGCGTGGGGGTCGTTTCATGTCAGCCTCCGCCGGGCCGCCCCAAGGAGGCTGACCGCCCCCACGGGGAGCAGCGGACCACGAGAGCGTGGGGGTCGTTTCATGTCAGCCTCCGCCGGGCCGTCACCGGAAGCAGCGAACGAAGTGAGCGCGTGAGCCGTTTCATCTCAGCCTGCCTGACCGGCGCGCGCCGCCCGCACCGCGCTCACCGCGCGCAGGATCGACTCGCCGGTGGCCGGCGCGTCGAGCGGCGGGTTCACCTGGTAATCGCCCACTGCCGCGACTGCGTCGCGCACCGCGAAGAACACCGAGAACGGCAGCAACAGCGGCGGCTCGCCGACGGCCTTCGAACGGTGAATGCTGTCCTCGACGTTGCGGTTCTTGAACAGCTGCACGTTGAATTCAGGCGGCGTGTCGTTCACCGTCGGGATCTTGTACGTCGACGGCGCATGCGTCATCAGCTTGCCGCCCTTGTTCCACCACAGCTCCTCGGTCGTGAGCCAGCCCATCCCCTGGATGAACGCGCCTTCGACCTGGCCGATGTCGAGCGCCGGGTTCAGCGACGCACCCACGTCGTGCAGCGCATCGACGCGCAGCGTGCGCATCTCGCCCGTCAGCGTGTCGATCACGACTTCCGACACAGCCGCGCCGTACGAGTAGTAGTAGAACGGCCGGCCCTGCAGCTTCGACTGATCCCAGTACAGCTTGGGCGTCGCGTAGAAACCGTCGGACCACAACTGCACGCGCGCGAGGTAAGCCTTCGCGATCACTTCGCCGAACGGCACGCCATTGCCGCCGACCCACACGAAGTCGTTGCCGAACTTCACGTCGGCCGCATCGACCTTGCCGTCGCCGTACTGCTTCGCCGCGAACACCGCGAGCCGCTCGCGCAGCTGGCGCGCCGCATCCTGCGCGGCCTTGCCGTTCAGGTCGGAGCCGGTCGACGCAGCCGTCGCGGACGTGTTCGCGACCTTGCTGGTGTCGGTCGCCGTCACGCGGATCCGGCCGAAGCGGATGCCGAGTTCGTGCGCGACGACCTGCGCGACCTTCGTGTTGAGCCCCTGCCCCATCTCCGTGCCGCCGTGGTTCACGAGCACCGAACCGTCGGTATAGATGTGCACCAGCGCGCCGGCCTGGTTGAAGTGCGTGACGTTGAACGCAATGCCGAACTTCACCGGCGTGATCGCGATGCCCTTCTTCAGCACCGTGTTGCGCGCGTTGAATTCGCGCACGCCCGCGCGCCGGGCGCGGTAGTCGCTCGTCGCCTCGAGTTCGCCGAGCAGTTCCTGCAGCACGTTGTCCTCGACGGTCTGCCCGTACGGCGTCACGTTGCGTTCGGTCTTGCCGTACAGGTTCGCGTAGCGGACGTCGAGCGGATCGCGGTCAAGCGAACGCGCGACGTCGTCGAGGATGTACTCGATCGCGAACGCGCCCTGCGGGCCGCCGAAGCCGCGGAACGCCGTGTTCGACTGCGTGTTGGTCTTGCCGCAGTAGCCGGCGATGTCGACGTCGCCGAGCCAGTACGCGTTGTCGAAGTGGCACACCGCGCGCGTCATCACCGGGCCCGACAGGTCGGCCGAGAAACCGCAGCGCGACGTCATGTCGAGCGCCACGCCATCGATGCGGCCGTCGTCGTCGTAGCCGACGTCGAAGCGGTAATGGAAGTCGTGCCGCTTGCCGGTGATCATCATGTCGTCGTCGCGGTCGGGACGCAGCTTCACCGGGCACAGGAGCTTCCATGCGGCGAGCGCCGCGCAGCACGCGAACAGGCCCGACTGCGATTCCTTGCCGCCGAACCCGCCGCCCATCCGGCGGCATTCGACGAGCACGTTGTGCGACGCGACGCCGAGCACGTGCGCGACGAGGTGCTGCATCTCGCTCGGGTGCTGCGTCGAGCAGTACACGTGCATCCCGTCGTCGTCCTTCGGCACCGCGTACGAAATCTGTCCTTCGAGGTAGAACTGCTCCTGGCCGCCGAGCAGCATTTCGCCCGACTCGCGGTGCGGCGCGACGGCGAGCCGTGCGGCCGCGTCGCCGCGCGCGAGCTTCAGCGGCGGGATCACGTAGGTTTCGGCCGCACGCGCTTCCTGCGCGGTGAGGATCGCCGGCAATTCCTCGTAGTCGACCTGTGCGCGGCGCGCGGCGAGCCGCGCGGTTTCGTGCGACGTCGCGACGACGATGAACATCGGCTGGCCGACGAACTGCACGATGCCCTTCGCGAGCACCGGGTCGTCGTGGATGATCGGGCCGCAATCGTTGACGCCCGGGATGTCGTCGGCCGTGAACACGGCGACCACGCCCGGCGTCGCGCGCACCGCGTCGAAGTTCATCGACACGATCCTCGCGTGCGGCTTCGCCGACAGGCCGAGCGCCGCGTGCAGCGTGCCCGCGACGATCGGGATGTCGTCGGTGTAGGTGGCACGCCCGCTGACGTGCAGGTGCGCGGATTCGTGCGCGCGCGATACGTGGACCTGCGCGGCGTCGGCTTGCGGGTCGAGGGTGCTCAGGAACGGTTCTGCTTGCTGGTTCATGTTCGGGGTTCTCCGTCTTCAGACGCGCGCCGCGTCGGTGCCGAGTTCGGCGGCCACTTCACGCACATTCAGGGCTTGCGGCGGCAGCGGGTCGTGCGGGCGCGTCTCCAGCCAGAATCGGTACATCAGGTTCTTCGCGGTATCGAGGCGGTACGTGCTCGTCGCGCGCATGTCGGATAGCGGCTGGTAGTCGCGCTCGAGCGCCTGCATCGCGGCCTGCGCGGTGGCTTCGTGCCACGTCGCGCCGTCGAGCACGGCTTCCGTCTGCGTCGCGCGCTTCGGCGTCGCGGCCATCCCGCCGAACGCGATGCGCGGCTCACGGATCGTGTCGCCGTCCGCGATGAACGCGAACGCCGCGCACACGGCCGAGATGTCGGAGTCGAACCGCTTCGACAGCTTGTAGGTGCGGAACTGCAGCTTTTCGCGCGCGCCGGTGCGGGTCGGCACCTTCACGCCGACGACGAATTCGTGCGGCGCCATGTCCTTCTGCTGGTAGCCCGTGTACAGCGCCTCGAGCGGCAGTTCGCGCACCGTGTCGCCGCCGCGCAGCACGACGCGCGCACCGAGCGCGATCAGGCCCGGCATCGAATCGCCGATCGGCGAGCCGTTCGCGACGTTGCCGCCGATCGTGCCGGCGTTGCGGATCGGCAGCGACGCGAAGCGCTTCCACATTTCGGTCAGTTCCGGATACGTGCCGGCCAGCGCCGCATACGCCTTCTCGACCGTCACGCCCGCGCCGATCTCGATCCAGTCGCCGCGCTCGGCGAGGCGCTGCAGTTCGGCGATCTGGCCGACGTAGATCAGGTCGTCGAGCCGGCGCATCTGCTTGGTGACCCACAGGCCGATGTCGGTGCTGCCTGCCAGAATGCGCGCGTCAGGCCGCTCGACCTTCAGCGCGGCCAGCACGTCGAGCGTGCGCGGCGCCGCGAAGCGCGCGCCGTTGATCGTCGCGTAATCGAACGTATCGTCGCGCTTGAGCGACGCGAGCGTGCGGGCCAGCGCGGCCGTGTCGACCGGCGCGGACGGCGCCGGCGCATCGAACATCTGCACGGCCGCATCGACGATCGGACGATAACCGGTGCAGCGGCACAGGTTGCCCGTCAGCGCGTCGGCGATCTCGGTACGCGTCGGCACGTCCTTCGCCTTCGCGCACGCGCTGCCGCAACCTTCGTGGCCGTGCTTCTCGTACAGCGCCCACATCGACATCACGAAGCCCGGCGTGCAGAACCCGCATTGCGAACCGTGGCAGTCGACCATCGCCTGCTGCACCGGGTGCAGCGCGCCGTCCGGCTGGCGCAGGTCCTCGACCGTCAGCAGCGCCTTGCCGTCGAGCGTCGGCAGGAACTGGATGCATGCGTTGACGGCCTTGAACTCGACCGCGCCGGTGTCGGTCAGCTCGCCGACGACGACCGTGCACGCGCCACAGTCGCCTTCCGCGCAGCCTTCCTTGGTGCCGGTGCAATGCGCGTCCTCGCGCAGGTACTGCAGCACGGTGCGGGTAACGTCCGCGCCGCTGACTTCGCGGATCGCGTGACGATGGTAGAAGCGGATCGGCTCACTCATGTCTCGATGATTCTTCAAATGGGGGGCAAGGCGGCCTGCGCAGTGCGCTCGACCGACGTTTTTCTGACAGTTTGCACGCTATCACCATCAAATTCCGCAACCCATAGCCCATCACGCATGGGGCCCATATAACTGCCGCGATATGAGCGCCGGGGCCGCCCGGCGGCCTTTCCACACGGCGCCCCCCGGGCCCTACCGTGCGCCCCGCCATCGTTCGTCATCCTCGAAAACGGGTCGCGATTAACTAAATGGTACCTGCGTGAAAACCGGTTCCATGGGAAAATCCCGATTCCGTTTTTCGCCGCCGTTCGTTCCGTAACGTTCCGCTCTTTCGTTCCGACCCCATGTCCACCGATTCCGCCACACCGCCGCGCAGCGGGTTCGCGGTCACGCTGCAAATCGTGTCCGTCGTCTGCTTCACGTTCATCTGCTACCTGACCATCGGCCTGCCGCTCGCGGTGCTGCCGGGCTTCGTCCATGACGACCTCGGCTTTTCCGCGATCGTCGCGGGCGGCGCGATCAGCGTCCAGTATTTCGCGACGCTCGCGTCGCGGCCGCTCGCCGGGCGCTTCGCCGATACGCTCGGGCCGAAGCAGACGGTGCTGCGCGGGCTGGTCGGTTGCGGGGTGTCGGGCGTGCTGCTGCTCGTCGCGCTGCTGCTCGCGCACTGGCCGGTCGCGAGCCTCGTGCTGCTGGTCGCGAGCCGGCTCGTGCTCGGCGTCGGCGAGAGCCTGTGCGGCACCGGCGCGATCCTGTGGGGTATCGGCAAAGTCGGCGTCACGCACAACGCGAAGGTGATCTCGTGGAACGGCATCGCAACCTACGGCGCGCTCGCGCTCGGCGCGCCGGTCGGCGTCGCGATCGCGCACACGCTGAATCCGGCGCTGATCGGCGTGATCGTGATCGCACTCGCCGCGACCGGCTTCTATCTCGCGCGCCTGATCGATTCCGTGCCGCTCGTGCACGGCGAACGGATGTCGTATGCGAGCGTGTTCACGCGCGTGCTGCCGCACGGCCTCGGCCTCGCGCTCGGCTCCGCCGGCTTCGGTTCGATCGCGACCTTCGTCACGCTGTACTACGCGGCGCGCCACTGGCCGAACGCCGCACTGTCGCTGACCGTGTTCGGCACGCTGTTCATCGGCGCGCGCCTGCTGTTCGCGAACACGATCAAGACCTACGGCGGCTTCCGCGTGGCGATCGTGTCGTTCGCGTTCGAATGCTCGGGCCTCGTGCTGCTGTGGCTCGCGCCCGTGCCGCACGTCGCGCTCGTCGGCGCCGCGCTGACGGGGTTCGGCTTCGCGCTGATCTTCCCGGCGCTCGGCGTCGAGGCCGTCGCGCTCGTGCCGCCCGCGAGCCGCGGCGCGGCGCTGTCCGCGTACTCGGTGTTCCTCGACCTGTCGCTCGGCATCACGGGCCCGCTCGCCGGCTATGTCGCCGGTGCGTTCGGCTATCCGCAGGTGTTCCTGTTCGCGGCGGTGGCCGCCGCCGCGGGCGTCGCGCTGTCGATGGTGCTGTACCAGCGGCAGGCGCGGGTTGCGGGGAGCGGCGCGGCGGCCTGAACGCGCTGCACATCGCACGGCAGCCGATCGCGCCCATCGCGCCGCCGGGGGCCCAAAGGAAAACGCCCGCATCGCGGGCGTTTTTTTATTCGCTGGCCGGTACGGCGGCCGCGGGCATCAATCAGGCAGTCCGCGGAAACAACCGGCGCGTCAGGTCGAACGCGACCAGATTCCCGGCCACCACCAGCAGCAGCCCGATCACCGCGAGCGGCGACCACTGGTAGCCCTCGAACACCGTCGACACCGCCAGCGCGACGATCGGGAACAGCACCGTGCAGTACGCGGCACGCTCCGGCCCGATCCGGCCGACGAGGGTCAGGTAGGCGGTAAAAGCGATCACCGAGCCCGGCACGGCCAGGTAGACGAGCGCACCGAGATAGCGCGGGTTCGTGTCGAGCGTGAACGGCAATCCGGCCACTGCGCTGCCGACGGTCAGGATCGTCGCGCCGATCAGCATCGCCCAGCCGTTGGTCGCGAGCGGATGCAGCCCCATCGACTGCATCCGGCTCGACAGCAGGTTGCCGATCGAAAAGCACATCGTGCCCGCGAACGCGATCGCGAGCCCTGTCCAGGTCGCGTGATCGTCGAGATGGCCGGCCATCTGCTGCCAGAACAGGCACGCGATGCCGGTCAGGCCGAGCAGCGCACCGGCGATCGCCGACGGCCGCAGCGGACGGCCCATGAACAGCCGGCCGTTGATCGAGTTCAACAGCGGCGCGGTCGAGAAGATCACCGCGACAAGGCCGCTCGGCACGACCTGCTCCGCGTAGTAGAAGCACAGGAAGTTCAGGCAGAACAGCGCGAAGCCCTGCGCCAGGAGAAAGCGCCACGCTTCGCGCGGCGGGCGCACCGGCCGGCGCATCACGCGCAGCAGCGCGAACAGCACGGCGGCCGCGAGCCAGAAACGCCATGCGATCGACACGGGCGGCGGCACCGAGCCGAGCTGCCACTTGATCGCGATCCAGGTGGTGCCCCAAATCAGCACGGTGACGAAATAAAGCGACAGGTTCATGGCGGCAACGATCCGGAAAAACGGGTGAAACGGGATCCCGACTATGCCGCCGTCCGGCGCGCGCCGATTGTCCGGAATTGCGGTCTTTTTCGGGCCACCGCACGCGGCGCCGCGCCCCCGCTTATACTCGGCCCATCATGAGCCGCTCCCTTTCCGCTCCCCCCGTCGACCACCCCGCCGCCCTGGCCGGAGGCGACCTGCCGTTCGGCCTGCAGTCGGTCTGCCGCACGCTCGCCGACGCGAACGCGACGCTCGAGCGCTTCGCGTGGCTCGGCGACCATCTCGCAATCGCCGAATGGACGCGGATCACCGACGAAAGCGAGACGGTCTACGAGCAGCCGGGCCACCACACGCTGTCGTGCTACCTCGACGGCGGCTACCGGACGGAACGCCAGCGCGTGCCGCGCTACGGCGCGCCGAGCCTGCTGTGCGCGCTGCCCGGCGACCATGAATCGCGCTGGTGGGTGCGCGGCGAGATGCACTTCATCCACCTGTATTTCCTGCCCGAGCACTTCACGCAGCGCGCGATCCGCGAACTCGACCGCGAGCCGCGCGAGCTGAAACTCGCCGACCGCACTTACTTCGAGGATGCGCGCGTCGCCTCACTGCTGCGCTCGCTCGCGCTGGACGGCTGGGACGATGCCGACGAGCGGCTGCGCGTGAACGAGACCGCACACGAGGTGCTGAGCCTGCTGCTGCGCGGGCAGAGCACGACCCGCACCGACACGTCGTTCCGCGGCGGGCTCGCGCCGGCCGTGCGCCGCCGCGTGCGCGACTACATCGACACGTACCTGACACAGCCGCTGACGCTCGGCGAGCTTGCCGACGTCGCCGCGCTGTCGGAATACCACTTCTCGCGGATGTTCCGGCTGTCGTTCGGCCGGGCGCCGCACGCGTGGGTGGCCGAGCAGCGGCTTGCGCGGGCGCGCGAACTGCTGCGCACGACGGCGCTACCGCTCGCGCAGATTGCAGCCGACTGCGGCTACGCGAACGCCGGCCACTTCAGCCATCGCTTTCGCGACGCGCACGGCACGACGCCGAATACGTACCGGCGCGCGATGCAGGGCCGCTGAGCGCGGCCCCTTTCCTCGCTTTCCCGCTTACGCGCCGCGTTGCGACAGTTCCTGTTCAAGCGCCGCGACACCGGCCGGCAGGTCGACCGGCACCTTCAGGTCGACCATCGTGCGGCCGAACGCATGCAGCGTGCGGAACAGGTTGTGTTCGCGGCACTGCTCGCCCATCTGGCCGATCCGCACGATCGGCAACCCGAACGAGCCCGAGATCTCGACCTGGTACTGCTTCGAGATATGGCCGCAGACCATCCCCGGCGTGAGCCCTTCCGGCGTCTCGATCCCGACCACCGAATTCAGCCGGCAGTCTTTCGGCGCATAGAGCTTGAGCCCCATCGACTCGACGCCCGCCTGCAGCGCGAGCGAACAGCGCAGATGGCGCGCGAAGCGGCTTTCGAGCGTCTCCGCGCAGACGAGCCGCAGCGCCTCGTGCAGCGCGAGCACACCGGACACGGGCGCCGTGTAGTGATAGCCCGCGTTGTGCCAGAAGTTTTCCGCCAGCGCCATATCGAGGCACCAGTGCGTGTTCGGTTCGGCGCGATGCTTCATCCGCTCCCACGCGGCGTCGGAGAACGCGATCAGCGACACGCCCGGGATCGACGACAGCCCCTTCTGGCCGCCGGTGATCACCGCGTCGATGCCCCACGCGTCCATCTCGAGCGGCATCGTCGACAGCGTGCACACCGCGTCGACCACAACCAGCGCACCGGCCGCCTTCGCGAGCGCCGCGATGTCGCGCAAATCGCGGTTCCACACCGTGTTCGACGTCTCGCCCTGCACGATCGTGACGATCTCGGGACGCTCGCGCGCGATCGCGTCCGCGATCTCGTCGAGACTCGCGACCGCGCGGTCGGCGACTTCGAGCGTCGCGACGTCGGCGCCGACACGCGTGGCCATCTCGGCCATCCGCGCGCTGAAGAAGCCATTGCGGATCGACAGCACGCGCGTACCGCGCCACGCGAGGTTCGAGATCGCCATTTCCATCGCGGCCGAACCGGGGCCCGCGACGCCGAGCACCCACTTCGTGCGGGTCTGGAACACGTAGCGCGCCATCTCCTTCACCTGCTCGATGATCTTCGCCATCGTCGCGCCGAGGTGGTTGATCACGATCGTGTTCGCCTTCGCGACGGCGGCCGGGATCGGAACCGGGCCGGCCCCCATCATCAGCAGCGGTTCTTCGGGCAGGATCGCGTCGAGCGGCACGACGACGGGACAGGGAATCGGCGAGTAATCGATGGACATGGCTGGTAAAAGGTGAGGAAAGGAGGTGCACGGACGCCCGCCGCGCTGCATGGCGAACTGATCGATCATTCCGCGTTCCGCCGCCTCGCGCAAGAGGCACGCGCGGCCGGACAGCGCAACGGTGGCCCGGTCGCCTGACCGGGCCAGCCAGCGGTGCGCGGGCCGCACGCCAGTCATCCGGATTGGAAAACGATTGCGGTCCAGGTTGTGAAACGGTTCCATTCGTGCGTCAAGCGCACGATTTTCTCCGTCAATAACACCGCGATTCGTCGACACCGCCGGTTCAACCCGGCTTCTGCATCGAACGAAATAGACCGGATCGGCGATATAAATCACGGCATGGAATCCGGCACGCAATATTCGCGCGCCGTCAAAAAAACATCCATTATTTTTGCATGTATTAGGGTACGCTTCCTGCAAATACCGGAACAGGCTCGCTCGAATAGCTAACAACCTATTGATTAGTATAGGAAATACTCAAATCCACCATACTTGCCAGAATACCCTGCCGTCTTTGAACGGCAGGCATGCGAGACAACGTAGCGTTTAACGCGTTACTCCCGATTTCGATTTTCCGCAACCCGCCCCTTTTCTCAGGTTGACGGATATCGCTTCTGTATTGAACAATCATCTGCGGAATCGAAAAAAACGAATTTTCGATACGAGGGAAAACTGGGTGCCGCGTGATGCGCTTTCGGTGTTGCGCGGCGAAAAAACACAACCATAATCAATCAACCGGGCCAGAAATACGCAAGCCATGAACCAGATTCAGACCATGCGTGTATTCGTCTGCGTCGCCGAGCAGCAGAGCTTCCGGCGCGCGGCGCACCATCTCGGCGTGTCCAATGCACTCGTCACGCGTTCGATCGCGATGCTCGAGGGCCACCTGAACACACGGCTGATCCACCGCACCACGCGCAACCTGTCGCTCACCGAGGCCGGCGTACGCTACCTCGACGGGTGTCGCGCGCTGCTCGAGGAATTCGACCACCTCGAATCGTCCGTCGCGCATGCCGTGCGCGAACCGGCCGGCACACTGCGCGTCGTCGCGTCGGGCCTGCTGTCGCCGCTTGCGCTGACGCCGCTCGTCAGCAGCTTCCGGCACCGCTACCCCGAGTTGCGCGTGCAGCTGACCGTCGCCGAGGGGCCGATCGACGTGCTCGATTCCGGTTACGACGTCGGCATCGTCACGGGCAACCGGCTCGACGGCAACCCGGCACTGATCGGCCACGCGCTCGCGCCGAACCCGTTCGTCGCGTGCGCGGCGCCGGCCTATCTCGAGCGACGCGGCGAGCCGCGCGAGCCCGACGACCTGCCGGGCCACGACTGGGTCACGCTCGCCCCGCACCAGCATGCGCCCGCGTGGCAACTGGTGGGCCACGACGGCGTCGCGCATTCCGTCACGGTGCGCTCGGCCTGCACGGTCAACCAGCTCGCGCTCGTCCAGGCGGCCGCCGTCTCCGGCGCCGGCATCGCGGTGCTGCCCGAGCCGTGCGTCGCCGACGCGCTCGCCCGAGGCACGCTCGTACGGCTGATGGCCGGCTACCGGATCGACGATCCCGACACGCAACTGTCGCTCGTCTACCCGAATCGCCAGTACGTGCCGGCCCGGACGCGCAGCTTCGTCGAGCACGCCCTCGACCACTTCAGTGCGCAGCCGGCCCGCGAACGGACCGACTACGGCTTCCTGCGGCCGTCGCGCGGGCCCGACCGCTCCGACATCGTCACCGGCCTGCAGTAAACTGCGCGCGTCAGCCTTCGGAGGTGCAGCGTGCGCGTGATCCTGTTCAGCAGCCGGCAGTACGACGACGATTCGTTTGCAGCCGCCAACCGGCAGTTCGGCTATCGGCTGCACTTCCAGCCATCGCACCTCGACGCGGAAACCGCGATCCTCGCGCATGGCTATGACGTCGTCTGCCCGTTCGTCAACGACACCGTCGATGCGGCGGTGCTCGAACGGCTGGCGGACGGCGGCACGCGCCTGATCGCGCTGCGCTCGGCGGGCTTCAACCACGTCGACCTCGCCGCCGCCGAACGGCTCGGCATCACGGTCGTGCGCGTGCCCGCGTATTCGCCGCACGCGGTCGCCGAGCACGCGGTCGCGCTGATCCTCGCGCTCAATCGCCGGCTGCCGCGCGCCGTCGCGCGCACCCGCGAAGGCGACTTCTCGCTGAACGGCCTGCTCGGCTTCGACCTGCACGGCAAGACCGTCGGCGTGATCGGCACCGGCATCATCGGCAGCGTGTTCGCGAAGATCATGATGGGCTTCGGGATGCATGTGCTCGCGCACTCGCTGCCGCCGCACAACGACGAGCTGATCGCGTTCGGCGCACGCTATGTCGAGCTGGACGAGCTGCTGCACCACGCCGACATCGTCAGCCTGCACTGCCCGCTGCTGCCGTCGACGCACCATCTGATCAACGAACGGACGCTCGCACGGATGAAGCACGGCGCGATGCTGATCAACACCGGGCGCGGCGGCCTCGTCGATGCGCAGGCGCTGGTCGATGCGCTCAAGAGCGGCCAGCTCGGCCATCTCGGGCTCGACGTGTACGAAGAGGAAAGCGGGCTCTTCTTCGAGGATCACTCCGACCTGCCGCTGCAGGACGACGTGCTCGCGCGCCTGCTGACGTTCCCGAACGTGATCGTCACGTCGCACCAGGCGTTCTTCACGCGCGAAGCGCTGGCCGAGATCGCGCACACGACGCTGCTGAACATCGAGGCATGGCATGCGGGCGCACCGCAGAACGTCGTGACGGCGAATCGCTGAAAAATCGACGAAAACGGGTCATTTGACGGTTTCCGACGCGACCGCAATCGTTTGCTTTTGGTAATCGCTGCCATTCGAGTCTGTTTAATCAACAATTTCGTTCTTTGTTTCGACTGATGTAACGATTCCCGCGCGCCGTCTGCTATCGTTGCGCCGACGTTACCCCGCCCCCTTCCGTTCATGCGTTTCGACGACTCCGACATCGCCGCCGTCTACCGTGCCATTTTCGAACGGCGCGACATGCGCCACTTCACGCCGGCGCCCGTCGATCCTGCCGTGCTCGCGCGCCTGCTGCGCGCGGCGCATCACGCGCCGAGCGTCGGCTTCATGCAGCCGTGGCGCTTCATCCGCATCACCGATCCCGCGCTGCGCACCGCGATCCACGCGCTGGTCGAGGCGGAGCGCCGCGCAACCGCCGACGCGCTCGGCGAGCGCCAGGACGAATTCATGCGGCTGAAGGTCGAAGGCGTACGCGAATGCGGTGAGCTGCTGGTCGTGGCGCTCGCCGACGGCCGCGAGCGCCACGTGTTCGGCCGCCGCACGCTGCCGGAAATGGATCTCGCGTCCGCCGCGTGCGCGATCCAGAACATGTGGCTCGCGGCCCGCGCGGAAGGGCTCGGGATGGGCTGGGTATCGTTGTTCGACGTCGATGCGCTGCGCACGCTGCTGCGGATGCCCGACGGCGCGAAGCCAATCGCCGTGCTGTGCGTCGGGCACGTCGACGCGTTCTATGCGAAGCCGATGCTGGAGCAGGAGCGCTGGGCCGCGCGGATGCCGATCGAGGCATGCCTGTCCGAGAACGGCTGGGACGATCCGGCTTCGATCGATGCCGCCGGCGCGCCTTCGTCGCGCGCGGACGCGGCAGCGGACACCGGCGCTGATGCCGACGCGGCAAGCACGTCGACCACCGGCGTCGACGGCTCCCCCGAACGCATCGCCTGACGCGCACGCCGTCGCCGGCATCGTTCCGGCCCCGGTGAATTCACCCGCGCAAACCCCGTCGAATCCCACACTGTGAGCTTCACGCGTGCGGCCCCGTCGCACGCCGGCAACATCCGTTTTGGCCCCAAGCGTAGGGGTTTTCACTGAAGTAGAATCGCGGCTGTCGTTCGCCTTACCGTCCGCCCGTCCCGCGCATCCTGCGCCAGCCCGAGCGGCGGCTTTTCCCGAGCCTACCGCGATGCCCTTACCTCTTTTCGCCCTCGCCGTCGCCGCATTTGGAATCGGTACCACCGAATTCGTGATCATGGGGCTGCTGCCCAATGTCGCGCGCGATCTCGGCGTGTCGATCCCGGCCGCCGGGATGCTCGTGTCGGGTTACGCGCTCGGCGTGACGATCGGTGCGCCGATCCTTGCGATCGTCACCGCGAAGATGCCGCGCAAGCGCGCGCTGATGGGCCTGATCGGGCTGTTCATCGCGGGCAACCTGTTCTGCGCGATCGCACCGGGTTATGCGGTGCTGATGGCCGCGCGCGTCGTCACCGCGTTCTGCCACGGCGCGTTCTTCGGGATCGGCTCGGTGGTCGCGAGCAATCTCGTCGCGCCGAACCGTCGCGCGCAGGCGATCGCACTGATGTTCACCGGCCTCACCCTCGCGAATGTGCTCGGCGTGCCGCTCGGCACCGCGCTCGGCCAGGCGTTCGGCTGGCGCGCGACGTTCTGGGCCGTCACCGGCATCGGCATCGCCGCGGCCGCCGCGCTCGCCGTCTGCCTGCCGAAGAATCTCGCGATGCCCGACACCAGCATCACGCGCGAATTCAGCGTGCTGAAGCACCCGCAGGTGCTGATGGTGCTCGGCATCAGCGTGCTCGCATCGGCCAGCCTGTTCAGCGTGTTCACGTACATCACGCCGATCCTCGAGGACGTAACCGGTTTCTCCCCACGCCAGGTCACCTATGTCCTGCTGCTGTTCGGCCTCGGGCTGACGGTCGGCGGCACGCTCGGCGGCAAGCTCGCCGATTGGCGCCGGATGCCGTCGCTGATCGCGACGCTCGCGCTGATCGGCGTGGTCCTCGCGCTGTTCGCGGGCACGATGCACCTGCCGTTCGCCGCGCTCGCCACGATCTTCGTGTGGGGCATCCTCGCGTTCGCGATCGTGCCGCCGCTGCAGATCCTGATCGTCGACCGCGCAAGCGACGCGCCGAACCTCGCCTCGACGCTGAACCAGGGCGCGTTCAACCTCGGCAACGCAACCGGTGCGTGGCTCGGCGGGATGGCGATCGGCTCCGGCGTGTCGCTCGTGAACCTGCCGTGGGTCGGCGTCGCGATGGCCGTCGCCGCGCTGGCGCTCACGCTGTGGTCGGCGTCGCTCGAACGCCGCCCCGTGGCCGCACCGACCGAATACGTGTAACGCCCCCCGCGCGCATTCGTTGCGCGCGCAACTCGAGCAACCTCACTCGGACCTGATGGCCTTCATGGACCTTTCAAGGTCCGCGGTGTAGCATCCCGGCCGTTGACTACTCTCATCCCGAAAGGAGGAGTATTCCCACTTCGCTGAATGCAACCCGACATCGCCTCAAAGAGACATGGGATTTACGCTTTCTCCATGGGCTGACACCACCAGTCCGGCGGCCAAAACATTACGAGCTGCGTTGATATCTCGGTCATGGGACGCTGCGCATGATGGACAGACCCAAGCGCGCACTTTCAACGGCAGCGTGGTTACGGTGAGTCCGCAATTGCTACATCGCTTGCTGGACGGATACCAGCGATCGATGCGGATCAACGTGCGGCCGTACCACTCGGCCTTGTACGTCAGTTGCCGAACGAATTCCGACCAACTGGCGTCGCTGATCGATTTTGCGAGCTTCCGGTTCTTCAGCATGTGCCTCACGGCAAGGCTCTCGATGGCGATCACTTGGTTTTCGTTGATCAACCGTGCCGAAAGCTTGTGCAGGAAATCCCTGCGGCAATCTGCTATCCGGGCAAGCATGCGTGCGACTTTGAGTCTTGCCTTCCGGCGGGTGGCGGAACCCTTTTGCTTCCTCGCCAACCTCCGTTGCAATTTGGCGAGTTTGGTTTCGTTTTTGCGAAATGTATTCGGTGCAGCGATCTTTTCGCCTGTCGAAAGAACGACAAAATCTGTCAACCCGAAATCGATGCCGACCACGGCGGTTACTTCCGGTTTTGCAGAAACCATGTCGTCGCAAAGCATCGATACGTGGTATCGACCGGCCGTGTCTTTCGACACCGTGACGGTCGTTACCCTCGCGTCTTTCGGAATCGAGCGCGACCAACGGATAGGAAGCGGCACACCCATCTTCGCCAGCTTCAGCGACGTGCCATCCCATCTGAAAGCGCTCGCCGTGTACTCGGCGGATTGCGCGCCGTCCTTGCGTCGAAAGCTCGGGTACTTCGCACGCTTGGCGAAGAAGTTCGCAAACGCCGTCTGCAGGTGGCGTAGCGCTTGCTGGAGTGGAACAGAACTGACTTCGTTCAGCCACGCATGTTCGGGCTTCCTCTTCAGCGCGGTAAGTGCGGCGGATGTTTCGTGATAGCCGACGCGTACCTGACGCTGCTGCCACGCATCGGTCCGCATGCGCAGCATGTGGTTATACACAAAGCGCGCACACCCAAACGTCCGGGCAAGAATCGCTGCTTGCTCGGGTGTCGGATAGAACCGGAATCGGTAGGCGCGTTTGATGTCCATGGGTCACACCATGGCACATGCTTGTGTTCCCCTCAAGCCTCGGAGAAGCGGCTGTGCGGCCAGACTCCTTTCGCTCTCCGCAATGAAGCTCCAGGTTTCATGAAACATGTCCGATGAAAGCAATTCTCAATCGTGATTTCCTCGCGTTGATCCTGAGCGTCGCGGTCGTCGGCCTCGGAACCGGCGCCACGCTGCCGCTCACCGCGCTCGCGCTGACCGAGGCCGGCCACGGCACCAACGTCGTCGGCATGCTGACGGCCGCGCAAGCCCTCGGCGGCCTCGCAATCGTCCCGTTCGTCACCGCGCTCGCGCGCCACATCGGCTCGCGCCGCGCGATCGTCGTATCGGTCGTGCTGCTCGCGGCCGCCACCGCACTGATGCAGTTCACGTCGGACCTGATCCTGTGGGGCGTGCTGCGCGTGCTGTGCGGCGCCGCGCTGATGCTGCTGTTCACGATCGGCGAGGCGTGGGTCAACCAGCTCGCCGACGATTCGACCCGCGGCCGCGTCGTCGCGATCTACGCGACCAATTTCACGCTGTTCCAGATGGCGGGCCCCGTGCTCGTGAGCCAGATCGCCGGTGCGACGAGCATCCGCTTCGCGCTGTGCGGCGCGCTGTTCCTGCTCGCGCTGCCGACGCTCGCGACGATCCGGCGCGCGCCGCTCGCCGGCGACGACGCGCATCACGAAGCGCACGGCCGCTGGCTCGATATCCTGCCGCGCATGCCTGCGCTGATCATCGGCACCGGGTTCTTCGCGCTGTTCGATACGCTCGCGCTGTCGCTGCTGCCTCTCTACGCGATGGATCACGGCGTCGCGAGCGCGACCGCCGTGCTGCTCGCATCGATCATGCTGTTCGGCGATACCGCGATGCAGTTCCCGATCGGCTGGCTCGCGGACAAGCTCGGCCGAGAGCGCGTGCACCTCGGCGCGGGCTGGATCGTGCTGGCCGGCCTGCCGCTGCTGCCGTTCGTGATCGCGAACCCGTGGTTGTGCTGGCCGCTGCTGTTCGTGCTCGGCGCGGCGGCCGGCAGCATCTACACGCTGTCGCTCGTCGCGTGCGGCGAACGCTTCCGCGGTGCGGCGCTCGTCACCGCGAGCTCGCTCGTGTCGGCGTCGTGGAGCGCCGCGAGCTTCGGCGGCCCGCTGGTCGCCGGTGCGTTGATGGAGCAACTGGGCAGCAACGCGCTGGTCGGCGTGCTGGTCGTCTGTGTCGCCGCGTTCGTCGCGGCCGCGCTGTGGGAACGACGCGCCGCGTTGCAACGCGCGGTCTGACATCGGCGCTGTCGATGTCGATGTCGATGTCGATGTCGATGTCGATGTCGATGACGCAGACGCAGACGCAGACGCAGACGCAGACGCAGACGCAGACGCAGACATTAAAAATCGTACACCGCGTCACACATCTGCACACCCGCGCTGCCGCCCCCGGCCGGCCAAACAAAAACGGCCCGCTCAATGCGGGCCGCCCAGTCCTTCCTGACTACGTGTTACGCGTCGCGCTGCGATCCGTCACGCGCTCCGCGCCGGCAGGATCTTGCCGGCACACGCGCCGAAGCCGACACGATAGCCGTCGCCCTGGCACCAGCCCGCGAGGGTGAGCTCATCGCCGTCCTCGATGAACGTGCGGCTGCCGCCACCATTCAGCGCAACCGGTTCCTTGCCGTTCCACGTCAGTTCGAGCAGGCTGCCGAACGAATCCTTCGTCGGCCCGCTGATCGTGCCCGAACCCATCAGGTCGCCCACGCGCGTATTGCACCCGGCGACCGTGTGATGCGCGAGCTGCTGCGCCATCGTCCAGTACATGTGCTTGAAGTTCGTGCGGCAGATCGACGTCGCCTGCTCCGCCCCTTCCGCGCGCAGCGTCACTTCGAGCGCGATGTCGAACGCATGCTTGCCCGCGTGCTGCAGATACGCGAGCGGCTGCGGCGATTGCTCGGGCTGCGCGGTGCGGAACGGTTCGAGCGCGTCGAGCGTGACGATCCACGGCGAGATCGTCGTCGCGAAGGTCTTCGCGTTGAACGGGCCGAGCGGCACGTATTCCCACTGCTGGATGTCGCGCGCGCTCCAGTCGTTCAGCAGCACCATCCCGAAGATATGCGCTTCCGCGTCCTCGCACGCGATCGGCTCGCCGAGCGCGTTGCCACGGCCGACGATGAAGCCCGTCTCCAGTTCGATGTCGAGCTTGCGGCACGCGCCGAACACCGGACGCTCCTGGTCGGGCAGCTTCAACTGGCCGTTCGGGCGCCGCACCGGCGTGCCGCTCACGACTACCGACGACGCGCGGCCGTTGTAGCCGATCGGCATCTCCGACCAGTTCGGCAGCAGTGCATTCTTCGGATCACGGAACATCGAACCGACGTTGGTCGCATGCTCCTTCGACGAATAGAAATCGGTATAGCCGGGAATCTCGACCGGCAGGTGCAGCGTCGCGTCGCGCTGCGCAACGAGCACTTGCGCGCGCAGCGCCGCGTCGTCACGCAACCGTGCGTTGTCCCGCGAGAACAGGTTCGACAACTGCACACGCACGCTGCGCCATGCGTCGCGGCCGAGCGCGATGAACGCGTTGAGCGTCGGCGCGGCGAACACGTCGACGCCCGCCGGCAGCGTCACGAGGCCCGCGCGCGCGAGCGCCGCGAGATCGACGATCTGGTCGCCGAGCGCCACGCCTGCGCGGTGCGCCGTCTGCTTCGCATCGCTGAAGATCCCGAACGGCAGGTTCTGGATCGGGAAATCGCAGGCGGGATCGTTTGCCGTCTCGACCCAGCTCTTGCGGGCCGGGTCGAGCGTCGCGCGCCAGTCTTGGATGTCGCTCATTTTTGCTCCGGATTGAAGTGTTTCTTGATGCCTTGCCAGCATTCGAAGTAGTCCGCCTGCAGCTGCGCGGTGTCGAGCGCGTAGCGCGTCGGCCGGATCAGCGTGCGGGTTTCGAACATGAACGCCATCGTCGCGTCGACCTTGTGCGGCTTCGTCGTATCGCTCGCGGACGCCTTCTCGAACGTGTCCGCGTCGGGCCCGTGGCCCGACATGCAGTTGTGCAGGCTCGCGCCGCCCGGCACGAAGCCTTCGGCCTTCGCGTCGTACGCGCCGTGCACGAGCCCCATGAACTCGCTCGCGACGTTACGGTGGAACCAGGGCGGGCGGAACGTGTCCTCGGCCGCGAGCCAGCGCGGCGGGAAGATCACGAAGTCGATCGTGTCGACGCCCG
Source organism: Burkholderia sp. D-99 (assembly GCF_011605345.1). GTDB lineage: Bacteria > Pseudomonadota > Gammaproteobacteria > Burkholderiales > Burkholderiaceae > Burkholderia. Next base: position 134,822 of record NZ_JAAOXM010000003.1, on the reverse strand, counting down.
GCGTGTCGCTCTGCGACTGCAGCACGAGGAAAATCGACGGATCGGGATGGTCGTAGCTGATCGAGCCGATCGTGTTGAACAGGCGCAGGTCGTATTTGTACGGTGCGTAGTTGCCATGCCACGCGACGACGTCGAGCGGCGAATGGCCGATGTCCGCGCGCCACAGCCGGCCGTTCAGCTTCGCGATCAGCTCGAACGCGCCTTCGCGGTCTTCGTATGCGGCCTGCGGCGTCAGGAAGTCGCGCGGGTTCGCGAGACCGTTCGAGCCGATCGGGCCGAGATCCGGCAGGCGCAACTGCGCGCCGAAGTTTTCGCAGATGTAGCCGCGCGCGTCGCCGTCCGGCAGCGCGACGGCAAACCGCACGCCGCGCGGGATTACCGCGATCTCGAACGGCTCGACGTCGAGTCGGCCGAATTCGGTCGCGATGAACAGGCGCCCCTGCCGCGGCACGATCAGCAGTTCGCCGTCCGCGCTGTAGAAGAAGCGGTCCTGCATCGAGCGGTTCGCCGCGTACAGGTGGATCGCGCAGCCGTTCATCGCGGCCGCCGAGCCGTTGCCGGCCATCGTCACCAGCCCGTCAACGAAATCGGTCGGCTCGACCGGCATCGGCAGCGGATCCCAGCGCAGCTGGTTCGGCGGCGTCGGCGGCACGTCGGCCGAGTCGCCGAATTCCGACACGAGCCGCTGCGGGCCCGCGTACGGTTCGAACGGCCGGTGCACCGCCGCCGGGCGGATGCGGTACAGCCACGAGCGGCGGTTGTGGCCACGCGGCGCGGTAAACGCGGTGCCCGACAGTTGCTCCGCATACAGCCCGTACGGTGCGCGCTGCGGCGAGTTGCGACCGTGCGGCAGCGCGCCGGGCAGCACCTCGGTCGCGAATTCGTTCGCGAAACCGCTCAGGTAGCCGGCGGTTGCCGGTTTCGACAGGTCAAGCGTCATCGTTTCCTTTCTCCATCAATTCAAGGCGGCGTTCGGCGCCTGCGCGCCGCTGCGTCGCGTTACGCCCGCCAGACCAAGGACGAACAGCGCCGAGCACAGCACGGGCACCGCGGCCGCGTGGAACAGCGCGCCGTTCGACCAGTTGAGCGCAATCAGCTGCCCGCCGACGAGCGGCCCGAGCACCGAGCCGATCCGGCCGATGCCGAGGCTCCAGCCAATGCCCGTCGAGCGCAGCGACGTCGGGTAATACTGGCCCGCCAGCGCGTTCACGGCCGGCTGCCCGCCGACCACGCAGAACCCGCCCGCGAACACGACCACCAGCAGCCACGGCAGCGCATGCGCAACCGAGCCGATCAGCCCCACCGACACGGCTGCGCACGCGAAGCACACGAACAGCACGCGCACGAAGCCGTAGCGTTCGATGAACCAGCCGAGCGACAGCGTGCCGATCACGCCGCCCGTCTGCAGCACCGTGCCGACAATCACCGCCGTGCCCGGCGAATAACCGGCATCGCGCATCACGGTCGGCAGCCAGTTCGACAGGAAGTACAGATCGATCAGGTTCATGAAGCTGATCGCCCACAGCAGCAGCGTGACCGGCAGGCGGCCATGACTGAACAGCTCGGCGACCGGCGCGCCGGTCGCGGCCCGTTCGCGCACGACGAGCCGCGTGTTCGCATCGATGCCCGCCTGCGGCGCGAAGCGCACGAGCCAGTCGCGTGCCTGCGCGACGCGCCCTTTCAGCACCAGGAACTGCAGCGATTCGGGCAGCCGCGCGACCATCGCGATCGTGAGCACGAGCGGCACCGCGCCGCCGACGAAGAACACCGAACGCCAGCCGAGCGCCGGAATCAGCGCGGCACTGATGAAGCCGCCGATCGCTGCGCCGAGCGTGAAGCCGCACGACACGATCATCATCCGCTTCACGCGATGCGTGGCCGGGCTGAACTCGCCGACCAGCGCCATCGCGTTCGGCATGATGCAGCCGAGGCCGAGGCCCGTGACGAAGCGCAGCGCCATCAGCACCGGGATCGAATCCGCGAACGGCGTCGCGAGCATCGTTACCGCGAAGAACAGCGTCGAGCCGATCAGCACCGGGCGCCGCCCGATCCGGTCGGCCAGCACCGACAGCCCGAGCGCGCCGAGCAGCATGCCGAACAGGCTCGCGCTGAATACCGGACCGAGCGCCTGCTTCGGCACGCCCCATTCCGCGATCACGCTCGGCGCGACATAACCCATCGCCTGCGCATCGAACCCGTCGATCACGAGGCACAGCCCGCACAACACGAGCAGCATCCAGTGAAAGCCCGGGTTGCGGGTCTCGTCGATCACGCGCTCGACTTCGAGCACGCGTGCGTCGGCCAGCGCCGCGCTCATTGCGCGCCCCCGGTGGCCGGATGCACGGGCGGCGTCACGCCCTGGCGCGCGAGCGCCATCGCGTCGCGCAGCACGTCAGCGTCGCCGATCTGGTTCGCGAGCAGCAGGATCAGCTTCGCGTTGACGAGCTGGCTGTCGGCGTCGGACAGGTCGCGATGCATGTCGATCAGCGCTTCGTAGAACGCGTCCGGGTCAGCCAGGCGCGGGCGGGTGTCGAGTGAGGGCATGACGGGGTCTCCGGTTTCTTTATCGTATTCAGCGTGCGCAGGTCGCGCGCGCCAGTGCGTCGGCAAGCGCTTGACGCTCGAGCGTGCGCGTGCGGGCGCAGACATGCTGGTCCGGGCGCAGCAGATAGAACGTGCCGGGCTTCGCGTCGTAGCGTTGCGCGACAAAGCCGTCGACGTCCTCCACGACGTCGACACCCGCGACCGGCTGCGCGTGCCCGGCCGGCACGACGAGCACGGGCCGCACCGGCAGCGCGAGGCCGTCGAGCGCCTGCGCGAGCGCGGCCGCATCGCCCGGCAGCCCGAACAGCACGCCGGTGAAGCCGCTGCCCAGATGCTGCAGCAGCCAGCCCGGCGCGCCCTGCGCACGCACCGGCGCATCGGCCGCCGCGGCACCCGGGCGCATCGCGCCCGCGAATGCGTCGCCGTTGCGATCCGGCGTGTTCAGCGGCGAATCGGCCAGCACCGCCGGCACCGACAGGCGGCCGCTGTTCACGAGCTTGCGCGCGAACTCGCAGTCGCGCGCAAGCTTCAGCGTCGCGTCGCGGAACACGCGCGACACCGGGCTCTTCGGCGTGATGAAGTCGGTCGAGCGCGTCGAGTTGCGGATGTTCTCGTCGGCCGCGAACTCGCGCTCGCTCGCATACGTATCGAGCAGGCTGTCGGCCGAACGGCCGTCGAGCACGAGCTTCAGCTTCCATGCGAGGTTGTCGGCGTCCTGCACGCCGCTGTTCGCGCCGCGCGCGCCGAACGGCGACACGCCGTGCGCGGAGTCACCCGCGAACAGCACGCGGCCGTGACGGAACGACTCCATCCGCTGGCAGCGGAACGTATAGACGCTCACCCATTCGAGCTCGAATTCGACATCCGGCCCGAGCAGCGCGCGCACGCGCGGGATCACGCGCTCCGGCTGCTTCTCGGCGACCGGATCGGCATCCCAGCCGAGCTGGAAGTCGATGCGCCACACGTTGTCGGGCTGGCGATGCAGCAGCACCGACTGATTGGGGTGGAACGGCGGGTCGAACCAGAACCAGCGCTCGGTCGGAAACTCCGCCTTCATCTTCACGTCGGCGATCAGGAAACGGTCCTTGAACGTCCGGCCGTGGCTTTCGAGGCCCATCATCGTGCGCATCAGGCTGCGCGAGCCGTCGGCCGCGATCACGTACTGCGCGCGCAGCGTCGCGATGCCTTCCGGCGTCTCGATCGTCAGCGCCGCGTGCTCGGCCGACTGCTCGATGCCCGTCACCTTGTGCTTCCAGCGGATGTCGATGTTCGGCAGCTCGAACGCGCGGTCGGCCAGATAGCCTTCGACGTAGTACTGCTGCAGGTTGATGAACGCCGGGCGCGCATGCCCTTCCTCGGGCAGCAGGTCGAACGCGTAGAGCTGCTCGTCCTGCAGGAACACCTTGCCGACGTGCCAGCTCACGCCCTTGTCGACGAAGCGCTCGCCGCAGCCGAGCCGGTCGAAGATCTCGAGCGTGCGCTTCGCGAAGCAGATCGCGCGCGAGCCGGTCGACAGCGTGTCGTCGTCGTCGAGCAGCACGACGGGCACGCCCTGCTGCGCGAGGTCGATCGCGGCCGCGAGGCCCACCGGGCCCGCGCCGACGACGATCACCGGGTGAACGGTCGCGTCCTGCGCACGCGGACGGTATTCGAACTTCAGCGTCTGGTAATCGATGCTCATGGTCGCCATCCGCCCCTCAATCCTGCCGGGCGCGCGCCGGCACGCCCGTCATCCCGCCCGTCGCCTGCCGGCGCGCCGCGCCGCTGTCCCGCGTGCAATGCCTGTCAACCGCCACGTCTCGCTCCTTGCTTCCTGTTGATTCGTGAACGGCGCCGTTTCGCGGCGCCCGCCTGCCGCATTTCTTGATCGGCGACAAATCCTGGATTTACGAATAGTAAAACCAATTACGAATAGTGAAATCAACGTAAACCCTAGGCGAAGCTGCGAGAACGGGATAAACATATGAGCGAAACGCCAAGCCGAGCTTGGCCGGCGCTGCTAATATCAAGCTACGAGGCGGCCCGTTCGGCCGCCGTTTTTCCTTCTTACGCCGATGATTCCGCCCACCATTCCCGAGCTGGTCGCCCGTGCCGGGCAACTGCCGTATCTGCGGGATCACCTCGCGCTTGCCGAAGGCGGCGTCGCGAGCGCGAATCTGCCGGAGCGCACGCTCGGCAGCGCTTACGAACCGATCTACGACGTGACGATGCCCGGCGCGCCGCAATCGACGTCGTTCGCCGATACGATCGAGCGCTACGGCGACGAGCTCGGCTTCCAGGCCGTCACGCTCGTTACCGGTGCGGTGCACGATCCGGTCGACTCCGCCGTCGACGACCAGACGCTCGTCGCGATCGACCGCCTGTCGCGCGCGCTGCACGCGATCAACTTCTTCGGCGCGCAGCGCCACGGGCTGTTGTTCCTGCGCGTGCACGAACGCCTGCTGAAGAGCGTGAAGTACGACCACGGCAAGCATTTCTCGTCGGTGCTGCAGCGCTTCGGGCTGCCGACCGAGCGGATCGTGATCGAGCTGCCGGCGGTCGCGGTCGCGCACAAGACCTTCCTCGGCTACCTGACGCGCAGTTACCAGCATCACGGCTTCAAGGTCGCGGACAAGCTGCCCGACCCGGGCCGCATCCTCGCGGTCGAATCGGAGATGGCGCGCCCCGACTACATCAAGATGGATGCAGGCATCGCGTTGCGCGACGGGATGGTCAAGGCGCTGGTCGCGTATGCGCAGCGCGTGCGGATTCCGCTGATCTTCGACGGCGTCGTCGACGAAACACAATGCGAGCTGCTGCGTCAGCACGACGTGCGGTTCATGCAGGGGCCGGTGTTCGCGAAGGTCGTGACGGCCTGAGCGGATGAGAAAACCTGCGCGCGCGAGGTGCGGCGCGCAGGGTGGCGGGTGCCGGTCGTGGGTCTTTTGGTGCTTATGGGATGTGGGAATCGGGCCGCCAGGCGTGCCCCGCTGCTCGACACCTGCCCGTCAGTGCCGATGGTTACCGCTTATGCCCTTCCGCCTTCGTCATACTTGGGCAGCTCGTCACCGATCTCGACGCCCGGGAAACGATCCCCGTACCAGACGTGCCACGCCGAACGTAGTCGCGACGGCTCGTCGAGCGTCGCGCTATTGATCTCGACCGTCTTCGGCGCGTCGATCAGCCGGTATTCGAGCTGCGCGCCGCAACGGCCGCAGAAGCGCCGCTCGCCCCACGCGCTCGACGCGTAGACGGTCGGCTCGCCCCGCAGGTATTCGAACGCGTCGATCGGCACCGATGCCGACGCGACAACCGCCGCGCCGGTCGTGCGCTGGCAGAGCCGGCAGTGGCAGAAACCGGCGTCGATCGGAACGTGGGCGATACGGTAGCGAATCGCGCCGCACGCGCATCCGCCTTCCATCGGCTCCGGATGAGACATCGCAAACCTCTTCGTTGTCGGGAAGCTGGCGAACGATGATGAGCGCGGTTCGCTCCGGTTGCAACAGACGACGGCGGCAACTCGCGCTCCTGTTCCCGCGAACGCCGGCGCCACATGGTCACAGCGGCGACCATTGCCGCGCGCCGCCTTGTTCAGGCCGTCTGCCCGAGCCGCTGCGCGAGCGCCTTCAGCTTCGGCCCGACCTGCGTTCGGAACACGTCCTCGTCCATCGACGAGGCAGGACCGCTGCAGCTCAGGATCAGCCAGCGCCCCTCGCGCGGCTCGCGAAACGGCACGGCCGCCGCGTTCACGTCCATGTGCCACGCGCGGAACGAATAGCAGCAACCGCCGGCCGAGAACTCGGCCACCGCTTGCTGCGCGGCGGCGACGAGCACATCGGCGTCGGCCGCGCCGCCGGCCGCGCGATGCAGCTCCGCATAGAGCGCGCGGCGCACTTCCTCCGGCTGCACGGCCAGGTACGCGCGCCCCATCGAGCTTGTCAGCATCGACAGCCGCGAGCCGGGCGCGAGCCCGAGCGTCAGCGCCGTCTCGCTGCGGATCGTCTCCAGATAGATCATGTCGAGCCCGTCGCGGCAGCCGAGCGACACGGCCGCGCCGATCTCGCGCGCGAGCGCCTGCATGTGCGGCCGCGCGAGGTCGATCGTGCCCGATCCCGACAGCAGCGCGTAGCCGAGCGACAGCACGCCGGCGTCGAGCGCATACTTTCCGAGCGTCTCGTCGTAGCGCAGGTAGCCGAGCACGGTCAGCGTGTACGCGAGCCGGTTCACGGTCGCCTTGGGCAGCCCCGTGCGCTCCGCGAAGTCACGGTTGCCGAGCATCGTCTCGCCGGGCCGGAATGCTCGCAGCAGGTCGAGCCCGCGCGCGAGCGCTACGACGAACTTGCGCTCGTCGATCGTGGTTTCGTCGATGGTTGAAAGTGTCATCTGGTGCTACACTGGGTTCGATTTGCAAAACATTGTTCCGCACAGCGGAACCTCAGTCAAGCAAACTTTTGGCATGGGGCCCGGCTGGAAGACCGGACCAACAGGAGATGAGACGATGAGTGCTGCAACTTTTCATTGGGACGATCCGCTGCTGCTCGACCAGCAACTGACCGAAGAAGAGCGGATGGTGCGCGACGCAGCGCAGGCGTACGCGCAGGACAAGCTCGCACCGCGCGTCACCGAAGCGTTCCGCCACGAGCGTACCGACGCCGAAATCTTCCGCGAGATGGGCGAAGTCGGCCTGCTCGGCCCGACGATTCCCGAGGAATACGGCGGCCCCGGCCTCAATTACGTAAGCTACGGGCTGATCGCCCGCGAAGTCGAGCGCGTCGATTCAGGCTACCGGTCGATGATGTCCGTGCAGTCGTCGCTCGTGATGGTCCCGATCTACGAATTCGGCTCCGACGCGCAGAAGCAGAAATACCTGCCGAAGCTCGCGACCGGCGAGTGGATCGGCTGCTTCGGGCTGACCGAGCCGAACCACGGCTCCGACCCGGGCAGCATGGTCACCCGCGCGAAGAAAGTGCCCGGCGGCTACTCGCTGTCCGGCGCGAAGATGTGGATCACGAACTCGCCGATCGCCGACGTGTTCGTCGTGTGGGCAAAGCTCGAGGAGAACGGCAAGGACGCGATCCGCGGCTTCATCCTGGAGAAGGGCTGGAAGGGCCTGTCGGCACCCGCGATCCACGGCAAGGTCGGGCTGCGCGCATCGATCACCGGCGAGATCGTGCTCGACGAGGTGTTCGTGCCGGAAGAGAACCTGATGCCGAACGTGAGCGGCCTGCGCGGCCCGTTCACGTGCCTGAACTCGGCCCGCTACGGGATCGCATGGGGCGCGCTGGGCGCCGCCGAATCGTGCTGGCACACCGCGCGCCAGTACGTGCTCGACCGCCAGCAGTTCGGCCGGCCGCTCGCCGCGAACCAGCTGATCCAGAAGAAGCTCGCGGACATGCAGACCGAGATCACGCTCGGCCTGCAAGGCGTGCTGCGCCTCGGCCGGATGAAGGATGAAGGCACGGCGGCCGTCGAGATCACGTCGATCATGAAGCGCAACTCGTGCGGCAAGGCGCTCGACATCGCCCGGCTCGCGCGCGACATGCTCGGCGGCAACGGCATCTCCGACGAATTCGGCGTCGCGCGCCACCTCGTGAACCTCGAAGTGGTCAACACGTACGAAGGCACGCACGACATCCACGCGCTGATCCTCGGTCGCGCGCAGACGGGCATCCAGGCGTTCTTCTGATCGTCCGGATGCGGCGCGCCCGGCAGCCACGCCGCACCGCGCACGCGCCAAAGACACGGCCCGCCCGGCATCACTGCCGGGCGGGCCGTTTTTCATCGGATCCGCGCTCCGGGCCGGCGGCCCGGTATTGCGTTCATGTGCCGCCGATGCTTACTTGTTCGGCTGCGGCGTGAGACGCAGATACGGACGCACTGCGTTGAAGCCCTTCGGGAAGCGCTTCTTCAGCTCTTCCGGATCCTGCAGCGACGGCACGATCACGACGTCGTCGCCATCCTTCCAGTTACCGGGCGTCGCGACCTTGTAGTTGTCGGTCAGTTGCAGCGAGTCGATCACGCGCAGCACTTCGTCGAAGTTGCGCCCCGTGCTGGCCGGGTACGTGATGGTGAGCCGCACCTTCTTGTTCGGGTCGATCACGAACAGCGAACGCACCGTCAGCGTTTCGTTCGCGTTCGGGTGGATCATGTCGTACAGCTGCGAAACCTTGCGGTCCGCATCGGCGATGATCGGGAAGCCGACGACCGTCGACTGCGTGTCGTTGATGTCGTTGATCCAGCCCTTGTGCGATTCGACACCGTCGACCGACAGCGCGATCACCTTCACGTTGCGCTTCTCGAATTCGCCCTTCAGCTTCGAGGTCAGCCCGAGTTCGGTCGTGCACACCGGCGTGTAGTCGGCCGGATGGGAGAACAGGACCCCCCAGCTGTCGCCCAGCCACTCGTGAAACTTGATCGGGCCCAGGCTCGATTCCTGCTCGAAATCCGGTGCGATGTCGCCAAGACGCAGACTCATGATGTTCCCTCCTCGAACGATGCTGGTTGAAACCGCGCCCGGGTCGGCGCGGGAAAGTCTGTCAGCTTACGGGAAGCAATGGGGCCTGCGAACGATTATTCCGTTTGATATTCATACTTTTTTGTCATTTTTGCCTGGTGTCGATGCAGCGCGGGCGGCTGCCCGGGAAACTTTTCACCCCGTTTGCCGCTCTGTTGATGATTACAAGTCGTTTACCATGCGGTCTTGCACTACCGTCGTGTGTCTTCCCGGCTCGCCAGCAGGCAGGCGTTTCGCTACGATGTGAACCTGCAGCATGACAGCATGAAGGGAGTTGCAATGTCGGAAATCAACAAGGAGAAACTGATGTCGGATATCAAAACCGTTCTGTCGGACGCCGAAGACCTGCTCAAGCAAGCTGCGAGCAGCACGGGCGACCGTGCGGCCGAGCTGCGCGAAAAAGCCATGTCGCGTCTGAAGCAGGCCAAGGACAAGGCAGCCGACGTCCAGGTCGTGGTGGTCGAGAAGGGCAAGAAGGCCGCACGCGCAACCGACGATTACGTGCACGAGCATCCGTGGACGTCGATCGGCGTCGCCGCCGGCGTCGGCGTGCTGATCGGCCTGCTGATCAACCGCAAGTAACGCGCTCTGCGCCGTTTCGTCCCGTCGGCCGCGTCGCGCGGCCTGCGGGCGTCGAAGCCAGCCGGCGGTTTCCGCCGGCCGGCTTTGTTCTAGCTGCACACTGCACGCGCACGCACCTCACCCATGACGACAGACACCACCTCGCAGCCGTCCGGCCAAGGACCGCTGCGCCGCCTCGTCGGCTCCGCGATCGGCCTGCTGCAAACGCGCCTCGAACTCGTGGGCATCGAGCTTGCCGAGGAGAAGGAGCGCCTGATGGGCGTGCTGTTCCTCGGGCTCGCCGCGATGATGCTTGCGACGATGGCACTCATCAGCCTGACCGTACTCGTCGCGATCGCGTTCTGGGATACCTACCGCTGGCAGTCGCTCGCGGCGATCACCGCCCTGTATGCCGCAGGCGGGATCGTGTGCGCACTGAAGGCCCGCTCGGGCCTGCGCGACGCGCCGACCGTATTCGAGGCGACGCTCGCCGAACTCGAGAAAGACCGCGAACTGTTCCGCGGCAAGCCGTGAACGCAGTCGCGCTCACCCCTCCCACCTACTTCGCCGACGCGCCATGAGCCAGAACGTCACGGGCAATTCACCCCGCTCCCATTCGTCGCGATCGAACTGGAGCGCGTCGCAGCATCGCGCGCTCCGCAAGGAACTGCTGATCCTGCGATCCGAAGTCGAGCGGCTCGAACTCGCGGAAGCCGCCGGCGAAATGCGTCAGGCCGTCACGCGCTTCAGCTGGCTCAAGGTGTTCGTCCCCGGCCTGTCCAGCAACAAGTTCAGCCAGTCCGCCAAGAACCTGAACGCGAGCCTCGGCAATCTCGTCAACCAGTATCCGATGCTGAGTTCGCTCGCCTCGCTCGTGCTCGCAAAGCCCGTTCGCTCGCTGCTGCGCGCGAGCGCGGGGCCCGCGCTGAAGTGGGGCACCCTCGGTTTCGCGGCATGGGAGGTCTACCGGATCTGGAAGCAGTCCCGCAACGAGCGCGGGCTCGACACGCACGACGACTGACCGTCGGCATCCTGCGCGCACGGCCATGCGCCGTGGCGCGCCTTCGATCCGAACTCAACGCACACCCCAGCACGCCGCGACCTGTCCGTCGGCGGCATCGCTTCTCACATTGCCTTTCGTCCCGTCCGAGCGCAGCGTGAATGCGCCGCATGCATCGTCATGCATCGGGCCCGTGTCGAGCGGGATTGCTTCCAGTTCATAGCTCACCGGTGAATCGTCGCCGTCCGGCCGCCTGAGCGCCAGTCGATAGACCGCGCGCCCGTCCGGCGGCGCTTGCGTGAGCGCCGTCGGCAATGCCGAAGGCGGCACACCCTCCAGTGTTTCGAGATATTGGGCCGCCCGGTACAGCGCAGCGACCGCCGACGCGCGATGAACGCGCACGACATGCTCGCGATACGACGGGACGCCCCATCCGGCCAGCACCGCGACGATCGCGAGCACGATCATCAACTCGATCAGCGTGAAGCCCGCCGAACGGTACACGGACATGCGACCGTTCATCGAAGCACCGTCGCGACGCGACGCCAGCGCAAGGAGACGATGTGTCCGTCGCGGATCGCGACCTGATGCTGCAGCCAGACGGCGCTCGATGCATGCGCACCGACGCCACGCGCAGTGACGACGTAAGCGCGACCGCCGGCCGGCCCTGCCCCGCGCCACGCTTCGATCAGGCATCGCGGCGGTTGCACGGCCATCGGCCATCCGGCGAACGGTGCAAACGCTTCGGCAACCGCCAGTGCCGGCATGCGCCGCCACGCGTCGGGCTCCGCGTGCGACTCCCCTTCGCTCACATAGGGCGCCGAGCCCCGGCGCAATCGCGTCGTGCACGCAACAAGCGCGGCATCGGCCGCGTGGAATGCGACCAGCCGATCGGACAACGCGCGCGTGCGGCGCGATTCCGTCAGCGCAGCGTCGAACCACGTGCCTGTCAGCGCTGCAACCGCCGCGCCAACCGCGATCACCGCGGGCAATGCAACGCCCGCTTCGCGATGCCAATCGGGCTGGCTGACCGCAAGCGTATGTACGGCGCTCGCCGGCCCGTTGCCAGGGCCTCCGCGCCTGCAGCTTGCCGCGGATCTTCGCCGCTTGTCGCGACATGCTCGTGCGTGTTGCCTGCCGCGACGCATCGTGAGCTCTCCGGCGCGTACTGCCCCGCTCCGTTCATCGCAGCACCTCGCGCTCGTTCGTTGCATCGCGCGACGTATCGTCGAATGCACCCGCGGAATTCCTCAACGCGACGATGCGATCGAGCGTCATACGCGCGCGGCCGTCTTGCGCAACGACCGTGCGGCCGTCGCAGTCGACGTGCCGCGCCGGCTCGCCCGACGGTTCACCGCGCGCCCGCACGCAGACATGCACGGCCACGACATCGCGCCAGTCGTCGACGCGCATTGCATCGGCATCGACGAACTGCGTGCCGCCGCGACGCAGATAGCGCACCCGCAACTGATCGATTCCCGACACGACCGGCTGTGGCGTGCCCGGACGGCCGTTTCCTTCGCAATACAGTTCGGGTTCGCCCGTCGACGGACTGACATGCACATCGAAGCGGTTCTCCAGCGGCGCACGTTCGCCGGACACGCCGACACCCTGCCCGAGGCAATCCGACACCTGGCCGCTAACGGTGGACCACGTCGACACTGCATCGCCGACATAACGAATCAGCAACGCGTCCGACGCAGCGCGCACGGGCTCGCACCGTACTTGCGCGCCATTTCCCCTCACGCGTGCCATCGAACAGCCGAACACCGGCGGCAACGACGACACGCCTCGCACATCGAGCGGCCGGAATCCTGCCATCTGGATCTGCTGGCCGATCAGCATCAGTGCGGTACCGGCCGCATCGCGCATCCGGAACCCGTCATCCGCACGCCGCTGTGCAACGCGCTGCGCGTGGTACAGCGCACCGGCCGCCGCGAGCACCAGCAGACCGACGGTCATCGCGATCAACACTTCAAGCAACGTATGCGCGCGCATGCGGCGATCAGCGTTCATCGGCGTCGGTCTCCCGATACGGAATCCGGACGCACGACGGCGGCTGCGCCGACCTCCCCACCGCTTCGCATCGCGGCCCGGTAGCCGCATTGCCGCCTCGCCAGCCGACAACCGCGTAGCGGACGCCACCCGGCCCGTCACCACGCGTCAGCGCGCCGCCGGGCAGCGACGCCGCGGCCCGCGCCGCGAGGCCATCGTCAACCTCCGCGGCTACGTGCAAGCGCTCGATACGCGCATCGGCCAGCCACAGCGCGCGCTCACGCCAGATCGTCGCGCGCTGTGCACGCGCCATCGCAAGCTGGCTGCCCGCCACAGCCAGCACCACAGCCGCGAGCAGCGCGATGGCCAGCATCGCTTCGATCAGCGACGTTCCGCGCATTGCGTTGCGCACGGCGCTCACGCCGCGTCGCAGCGGCCGGCGACAACCCGCGCCCGGCCGCCTGCCGCGATCAGCACGCAACGCGATGCACGCGCGTCATCGGCCCCCGACACGTCGCGTCGCGGACGCAATTCGAAACGCCGGATGCCACCGATTGCCTGACCGACCGGCGGTGCAAACGCGAGATCGTGCGCCGCACCCGCGACGGCCACTTCGGCATCGCGCGGATAGCGCCTCAGCACGCGCGACTGCCCGTCGACCTGCCCGCTGACGATCCAGTCGCACGACCATTCGGCCGGATCGCACCGCTCACCGGCACGTAGACAGGTGCTGCCGCTCCCGGCTCTGCACAGCGTGACGCGTACACCGAGACGGGTCGCCTCGGACCGTGCAAACGACAGTGCGCCGAGCAACGCGCGCGAGCGTGCATCCACACGTTCGCGCATGCGCCACTGGTCGAACGCGGGCGCCGCGTGGAGCGCGAGCCCGGCCGCCAGCGAGATGGCGACCATCAGCTCGACGAGCGTGAACCCGCCGGAGCGTCGCAACACATTATTCAGGGGTTGAGCGTGCAGTCCCATCGCAGCCGTCCTTCGCCAAGGTGATGCGACGACTGTAGCGACGCGTGCGGACGCGCGCCATTTGCCGAATGGCCGACTGGCGGCATGCGATAGCGGCCGACACAATCGGCACGAACTGACCCAACGGAGAAGACGATGAACGGACGCAGCGCGTCAGCGCTTACGCGGAGTCTTGGCGGGAGAGGCGCGACGGAACTCTTCGATCACGTCGGCAAATTCGGAAACGTCCTCGAACCGGCGATACACCGATGCGAAGCGGACATAAGCGATCGTATCGAGGCCGCGCAACTCGTTCATCACGAGTTCGCCGAGCTTCTCGCTACGCACTTCGCGCTCGCCTGTCGCGAGCAGTTGATACTCGATGCGGGCGACCGCCGCGTCGATCGCGTCGGCAGCAACCGGCCGCTTGCGCAGCGCGAGTTGCATGCTGGCGACGATCTTGCGACGGTCGAATTCCGTGCGGCTGCCGTCCTTCTTCACGACGAACGGCAGGGACAGCTCGACCCGCTCGTACGTCGTGAAGCGCTTGTCGCAAGCCGAGCAGCGACGGCGCCGCCGGATCGCGGCGCCATCTTCGGACACGCGCGAGTCCACGACCTGCGTGTCGTCATGCCGGCAGAACGGGCAGCGCATCGTCGATCAGCGATAGACCGGGAAACGCTTGGTCAGCTCGGCGACCTGCGCGCGCACGCGCTCGATCGTCGCCGCATCTTCCGGGTTGTCCAGCACGTCCGCGATCAGGTTGCCCACCTGTTCCGCTTCCGCCGGACCGAACCCGCGCGTCGTCATCGCCGGCGAGCCCAGGCGCACGCCGCTCGTCACGAACGGCTTTTCCGGGTCGTTCGGGATCGCGTTCTTGTTCACCGTGATGTGCGCCGCGCCCAGCGCCGCTTCCGCTGCCTTGCCCGTGATGTTCTTCGCGCGCAGGTCCACCAGCATGACGTGGCTTTCCGTACGACCCGACACGATCCGCAGCCCGCGCTTCACCAGCGTTTCAGCCAGTACGCGTGCGTTCTCGACCACCTTCTCCTGGTACGACTTGAACTCCGGCGACAGCGCTTCCTTGAACGCCACCGCCTTGCCGGCGATCACGTGCATCAGCGGGCCGCCCTGGATCCCCGGGAAGATCGCCGAGTTGATCGGCTTCTCGTACTCCGCCTTCATCAGGATCACGCCGCCGCGCGGGCCGCGCAGGCTCTTGTGCGTCGTCGTCGTCACGAAGTCCGCGTGCGGCACCGGGTTCGGGTACACGCCCGCCGCGATCAGGCCCGCGTAGTGCGCCATGTCGACCATCAGGTACGCGCCCACCGACTTCGCGATCTTCGCCAGACGTTCGAAATCGATCTTCAGCGAGAACGCGGATGCGCCCGCGACGATCAGCTTCGGCTTGTGTTCCTGCGCGAGCTTCTCGGCCGCTTCGTAGTCGATGTCTTCGTTCTCGTTCAGGCCGTAGCTCACCACGTTGAACCACTTGCCCGACATGTTCACCGGCGAACCATGCGTCAGGTGGCCGCCGTGCGCGAGGCTCATGCCCATGATCGTGTCGCCCGGCTTGAGCATCGCGAAGAACACGCCCTGGTTTGCCTGCGAACCCGAGTTCGGCTGCACGTTCGCGGCTTCCGCGCCGAACAGCTGCTTCACGCGGTCGATCGCCAGCTGCTCCACCACGTCCACGTATTCGCAGCCGCCGTAGTAGCGCTTGCCCGGATAACCTTCCGCGTACTTGTTCGTGAGCTGCGAGCCCTGCGCGGCCATCACGGCCGGGCTCGTGTAGTTTTCCGACGCGATCAGCTCGATGTGATCTTCCTGGCGGCGGTTTTCCTGCTCGATCGCGGCAAAGATTTCGGGATCGACGTTCGCAATGGTGCTTTGGGCTCTGTCAAACATACGGTTTCCGTTAAGTGTGTACAGGTTGACCGGAGCGGCCGAGTACGGTGCGCTGCTGGCGGGACCAGCTCGACGTGGCGGAAGAATCCGTATGACGCGAGGCAGGACAGCCACCGGCGATGCACGCGACGGCGCACAACGGCTGCCCAGGCGAACGGCAAAAACGGCGCCCCGCGCTTCACGGTGGGATGCTCCACCTTGAACCCGAAGGGTTCTATCGCCAGTCACGCAGGGGTGATGAGCGCGTTAGTGTATTGGATGCGTCATGAATAGGCAACCGCACGGCGGTGCGCCGGAAGCAATTGGGGCCAGACTCTACGCGCCCGTGCCGGAACGCTTTGCCGCCTTGCCGCGGTGCGGCAATCTCAGTAGGCTTGCGGGATACCACCCGCTATTTTGTCATCGACCAGGAGCAGCAATGATCGTGTTCGTCACAGGCGCGTCCGCCGGCTTCGGCGCCGCCATCGCCCGTGCCTTCGTCAACGGAGGCCACCGCGTCGTCGCGACCGCGCGCCGCAAGGATCGTCTCGATGCGCTCGCCGCCGAACTCGGCGACGCCCTTCTGCCGCTCGAACTCGACGTACGCGATCGCGCGGCCGTCGAGGCCGTACCGGCCGCCCTTCCCGCCGAATTCGCGGCACTCGACGTGCTCGTCAACAACGCCGGCCTCGCGCTCGGCGTCGAGCCGGCCCAAAAGGCCAGTCTCGACGAATGGCACACGATGATCGACACGAACTGCACCGGCCTCGTCACGGTCACGCACGCGCTGCTGCCCGGCATGATCGAGCGCGGCCGCGGCCATGTCTTCAATCTTGGCTCGGTCGCCGGTTCGTACCCTTATGCGGGCGGCAACGTCTACGGCGCAACCAAGGCTTTCGTCAGACAATTCAGCCTGAACCTGCGCGCCGACCTGCTCGGCACGCCGTTGCGCGTCACCGACATCGAGCCGGGCCTGTGCGGCGGCACCGAATTCTCGAACGTCCGCTATCGTGGCGACGACGCAAAAGCGGCGAACGTCTATAACAATGTCCAGCCGCTCATGCCCGAGGACATCGCCGACACGATCTACTGGATCGCGACACGCCCTGCGCATGTCAACGTCAACACGATCGAGCTGATGCCGATCGCGCAAGCACCCGGCGGCCCGACCGTCCACCGCGGCTGAAGCCCTGCGGGCCCGGCCCTTCCGGGCCGGCCCGCAGTGTGCTACGGCATACTACATTCCGTTACGAATCGGTTACGAATCAGGCTTCTGCCTTCCGGTAGAATGCGCGCCATGACCCAGCCTACCCGCTCCCCGGAAGCGCCCTCCGGCTTCATCTGGCCGGTGCGCGTGTACTACGAGGATACCGACGCAGGCGGCATCGTCTTCTATGCCAACTACCTGAAGTTCTTCGAACGCGCCCGCACCGAGTGGCTGCGCGCATGCGGCATCGACCAGCGTGGGCTCGCCGACGATACCGGCGCGATCTTCGTGGTCCGCAGCACGTCGCTCGACTACCGCGCACCGGCGCGACTCGACGACACGCTGGCGATCACGAGCCGGCCAGGACGCATCGGTCGCGCATCGGTGGAATTCACGCAGGAAGCCTGGTGTGGAGACACGCTGCTCGTGGCCGGACACATCCGTCTCGGCTGCGTCGACCGTACCGGCATCCGGCCCGCGGCCATCCCGCCGGCGGTGCTCGACGCGCTGCAGCGCGGGCCCGTCATCAACGACGAGCAGACTGCACTGTCAACGAAGCTCGCATGAGCGCCGTTTAGACAAAGCCTATGAACTTGCCTTTCTGATTCGATACTAAGCAAGGTTCGGCGCCAGGCATGGCCGGCGCGCCGCGCCGCACGCATACCGAGCGCCCCGAAGGGACGTTACTCAAACCTCTATGAACACTTCTCAAGACCTGTCGATCATTTCCCTCGTCCTCAACGCGAGCGTGCTGGCCCAGGCCGTGATGGGGCTGCTGTTGCTGCTGTCGCTGATGTCGTGGACCTTCATCTTCCGCAAGTGGTTCGCGATCCGCCGCGCACGCGCGCAGACCGAACGCTTCGAGAAGGATTTCTGGTCGGGCGGCGACCTGCAAGCGCTGTACCAGAGCGCGGCCAACAACCGCCACACGATCGGCGCGCTCGAGCGGATCTTCGAATCGGGCATGCGCGAGTTCCTGAAGGCGAAGGAAAAGCGCATCAGCGATCCGGGCCTCGTGCTCGACGGTGCACGCCGCGCGATGCGCGCGTCGTTCCAGCGTGAAATGGACGTGCTCGAAGCGAACCTCGCGTTCCTCGCGTCGGTCGGCTCGGTCAGTCCGTACATCGGCCTGTTCGGCACGGTCTGGGGGATCATGAACTCGTTCCGCGGCCTCGCGAACGTGCAGCAGGCCACGCTCGCGAACGTCGCGCCAGGCATCGCCGAGGCGCTCGTCGCCACCGCGATCGGCCTGTTCGCCGCGATTCCGGCGGTGGTCGCGTACAACCGCTACGCGCACGACATCGACCGGCTCGCGATCCGCTTCGAGACCTTCATCGAAGAGTTCTCGAACATCCTGCAGCGTCAGGCCCAGTAAGGAGCGCGCCATGGCAGGAAGTCCCATCCGATCCAGCATGCGCGGCGGCCGTTCGCGCCGTGCGATGGCCGACATCAACGTCGTGCCGTACATCGACGTGATGCTGGTGCTGCTCGTGATCTTCATGGTCACCGCACCGCTCGTCGCCCCGTCGATCATCAACCTGCCGACCGTCGGCAATGCCGCGCCGCAGGAGCAGACGCCGCCCGTCGTCGTCAACATCAAGGCCGACCGCACGATGAGCGTCAAGTACAAGGGCGACTCGGGCGCGACCCAGGAAGACACGATGACGAAGGCCGAGCTCGACAGCTTCATCGCGGCCCGGCAGGCCGATCACCCTGACCAGCCGGTCGTGATCGCGGCCGACAAGACCGTGCAGTACGATGCAGTCATGACCGTGATGTCCGATCTGAAGGCGCGCGGCGTCAAGCGCGTCGGTCTCCTCGTCAAATCGCAATGAACCCGCAGCAATCCACGCGCAGCACCGGCTACCCGCCTCAGCCTCCCCGCGAGCGCGGTACCTGGCGCGCATTCGCGCTCGCCGCGCTGATGCACGTGCTGCTCGCGCTGTTCCTCTATCACGGCGTACAGTGGCAGAACAGCACGCCGGCCGGCGCCGAAGCCGAGCTGTGGACCGAGGTGCCCGACGTGCCCGCGCCGCGGCCCGTCGTCACGCCCACGCCGCCCGTGAAGGTCGCGCCGCCCCCTCCCCCGGTACGCGATGAGCAGGCCGACATCGCGCTGCAGCAAAAGAAGCGGCAGCAGGAAGCGGCTGCGCGTGAAGCGCTGCTCGAGCAGCAGCGCCGCGCGCAGCAACTGAAGGCCCAGCAGGAAGACGAAGCCCGGCGCGCCCAGCTTGCGGCGCAGCAGGCAGCCGCACTCGCTGCGCAAAAGGCCGCGGAACGCGACCGGCAGAAGCAGGCCGACAAACTCAAGCAACAGCAGCTCGCCGAGCAGCAGAAGCTCGAACAGCAGAAAATCCAGCAGCAGAAGCAGGCGCAGCTCGAAGCGCAGCAGGCGGCGAAAGCGAAGGCCGACGAGGCCGCGAAGGCAAAGGCGGAAGCCCAGGCCAAGGCGAAGGCCGAAGCCACGGCGCGCGCGAAGGCCAATGCGGCAGCGAACGCGAAGCTCGACCGCGAGCGCAGCGCGCGTCTCGCGCAGATGCAGGGCCTGTCCGGCGCCGGTGAAGGCGGCGGCGAAGGCCTCGCGAAAAGCGGCACGGGCACGGGTTCCGGCGGCAATGCCGCGACGCCCGGCTATGCCGACAAGGTGCGCCGCCGCGTCAAACCGAACATCGTTTGGGGCGGCGAGCGAGCAGGCCTGACTACCGTCGTCAAGATTCGGTGCACGCCGTCCGGTGACGTATTGAGCGCATCGGTCTCCCGCTCCAGCGGGAATTCGGGGTGGGATCAAGCCGTGGTCAATGCGATCCACGCATCGGTCCCGTTGCCGCCCGATTCTAACGGTCGTACCCCGTCGGACATTACGATTACCTTCAAGGCGGCGGAGTGAAAGGAAATACGCTTACACTCCGTGCGTCGCGATCAGACGGGAACGAATCGGGTATTTTTACTGTCTCTCTGCGGTTGCGCAGCGATCCAAGTCATACGGGAAGCAAGAAGCATGAGTTTGATGACAAAGCTAGGTTTCAGGGCACTCGTGGCCTCGTGTCTGATCACGGCGGGCAGCGCCGCTAACGCTCAGGTCAACGTGCTGATCACCGGTGTCGGGTCGACCCAGTTCCCCATCGCCACCGCGAATTTCGCGAACGAGGCGAACCTGCCGCAGCAGGTCACGTCGATCGTCCGCGCCGACCTCGCCCGCAGCGGCAAATTCACCAACATCGACGCAGGCAGCACGCCCGTGCCGGAGACCGCATCGGTCGATCTCGGCGCATGGAAGGCCAAGGGCGCCAATGCGTTCGTCGCCGGCAGCGTGAACCGCGAGGCGAACGGCCAGTACAAGGTCAACTTCATTCTGTACGACACCGTGAAGCAGCAAAGCCTCGGCGGCCTGTCGCTGACGGCCACCGACACCACGCTGCGCACGGCCGGCCACAAGATCGCCGACTACATCTACCAGAAGCTGCTCGGCGTGCGCGGCGTGTTCGCCACGCGCCTGTCGTACGTGATCAAGACCGGTAACCGCTACCAGTTGCAGATCTCGGATTCGGACGGCCAGAACGCGCGCATCGCGCTGTCGAGCACCGAGCCGATCATCTCGCCGTCGTGGTCGCCGAGCGGCACGAAGGTCGCGTACGTCTCGTTCGAGCGCAAGAAGCCGATCGTCTACATCCACGACCTGCCGACCGGCCGCCGCTACATCGTCTCCGACCAGAAGGGCAACAACAGCGCACCGGCATGGTCGCCGGACAGCAACACGCTGGCCGTCGCGCTGTCGCTGACGGGCAATACGCAAATCTATACGGTCAACTCGACGGGTGGCGGCCTGCGCCGCCTCACGCAGAGCAGCTCGATCGACACCGAGCCGTTCTACTCGCCGGATGGCCGCTGGATCTACTTCACGAGCGATCGCGGCGGTGCGCCGCAGATCTACCGGATGCCCGCACAGGGCGAAAGCGCCGGTGCCGCGCAGCGCGTGACCTTCACCGGCAGCTACAACACGAGCCCGCGTATCAGCCCGGACGGCAAGCTGCTCGCTTACATCTCCCGCACGGGTGGGGGCTTCAAGCTGTACGTTCAGGATCTGCAATCGGGCGCGGCGAACGCCATCACGAATACGAATCGCGACGAATCGCCGAGCTTCGCGGCAAACGGCCAGTACCTTCTGTACGCTACCCAGTCGGGTGGTCGCAATGTTCTGGCAGCAGTGCCCTCCGACGGCAGCGCGCCGCCGCAAATCCTGTCCGTCCAGGGCGGCTCCGTACGTGAGCCGTCGTGGGGGCCCTTCATGCAATGACCACAAGGAGAGTAACCATGATGTCGAATAAAGCTCGTCTGGCCCTGGCCGTGATGATGATCAGCGCGCTCGCAGCGTGCAAGTCGGGCGTGAAGCTCGACGACAAGGCCAACAACGCGGGTGCCGTCAGCACGCAGCCGAGCGCCGACAACGTCGCGCAAGTGAACGTCGATCCGCTGAACGACCCGAACAGCCCGCTCGCGAAGCGCAGCATCTACTTCGACTTCGACAGCTATTCGGTGAAGGACGACTACCAGTCGCTGATGCAGCAACACGCCCAGTACCTGAAGAGCCACCCGCAGCGCCACGTGCTGATCCAAGGCAACACCGACGAACGCGGCACGAGCGAGTACAACCTCGCGCTGGGCCAGAAGCGTGCGGAAGCCGTCCGCCGTGCGATGGCACTGCTCGGCGTGAACGATTCGCAAATGGAAGCCGTGAGCCTCGGCAAGGAAAAGCCGCAGGCGACGGGTCACGACGAAGCATCGTGGGCGCAGAACCGTCGCGCCGACCTCGTCTACCAACAGTAAGTAACGGAAGAATCGCCGTATGACGCACCGTGTATCCCTGCTGCGCGTTGCCGCAGCATTCTGCGTCGCGGGCGCGGCGTGGTC
Organism: Burkholderia sp. D-99; assembly: GCF_011605345.1. Classification (GTDB taxonomy): domain Bacteria; phylum Pseudomonadota; class Gammaproteobacteria; order Burkholderiales; family Burkholderiaceae; genus Burkholderia. Next base: position 113,267 of record NZ_JAAOXM010000003.1, on the reverse strand, counting down.
GGCCGCGCCGGCGCACGCCGGCGTGTTCGACGACAACGAAGCGCGCCGCGCCGTGCTCGACCTGCGCAGCAAGACCGACAACCTGGCCAGCCAGTTGTCGGCCGCCCAGCGTACGATCCTCGATCAATCCGGCCGTCTCGACCAGCTGAACCAGCAGGTCGCGACGCTGCGCGGCGAGAACGAGGATCTGACGAACCGGCTGACGACGCTCGAACGGCAGCAGAAGGAGTACTACCAGGATCTCGACACGCGGCTCAAGAAGTTCGAGCCGCAGCAGGCGACGATCGACGGCGTGGAAGGCACCGTGCAGCCGGGTGAAACGGATGCGCTCAGCGCGGCGCAGCAGCAGTTCCGCAACGGCAACTTCAAGGCGGCGGCGGCTTCGTTCCGCGCGTTCATCGCGAAGTATCCGCAGAGCCCCTACCAGCCGACCGCGCAGTACTGGTACGGCAATGCGCAATACGCGCTGCGCGACTACCGAGGTTCGACTGCAACGTGGCAAGGGATTGTCAGCAAGTTCCCGCAGCACCCGCGCGCCGCCGACGCCCTCGTGGCAATCGGCACGAACCAGCTCGAGCAAGGCCAGAAGGCGGCCGCGAAGAAGACGTTCGAGCAGGTCGTTTCGCAGTACGCCGGTTCGAATGCTGCGCAGACGGCGCAGGGCAAGCTTGAAACGATCAAATAATTATCGCGGCGGGTTGTTGACAGCCTAACAAGCCGTCGCTATAATCTTTTGCTCTTTGGGTCGCTGCAGAAGTTGTTGAAGCAACGAACCAACAGGTTTCAAGAACGTGGGGTGGTAACTCAGTTGGTTAGAGTATCTGACTTTTAATCAGAGAGTCGAGGGTTCGAGTCCCTCCCACCCTACCAACTATCTTTGATAGTGCAATTAAAGCCTCCCGAGCGGAGGCTTTTTTGCGTCTGTCGCGTCCGCGTCGATGCCCGGCATCCCGATGATGCCCGCCATACGCTCAGCCACGCCCTCCCCCTGACTTCGACAGAAGCGACTCCCCTGTCAAGCCCGCGTAAAGAAACGCAATCGTGAAAGCGATCGGGATGATCGAATCGAGCCACATGTTCGTGAACGTGTCGACTGTTGCGCTGGCTAGCGGCCTGGCCGGGTCATAGCGAACCGGCACCGTGTCACCGACCTCCACCGTCACGAAGCTCCCCGGAAACGATACGCGCTCGCCGCTTTTCGTCGCGAACTCGATCAGCGGGTGATGCGCGCCGTGGGTCAACCGGACGACCGTTCCCTGCACGGCAACGGACGATCCGATAAAAGCGAGCCGTTCGTCGATCGTTGCCGCACTCCACACCGCCAGGATCGCGCCGAACGCCAGCGCCACGTAATTGAACCTCGGAGTCTTCTCGGCCATCATGTTTTCCGGTGTCGATCCGTTCACGACTCCCGCACCGGACGGGGCAGGCAATGCTCCGCCCGCGCGTCAGCGCACACTGACGTCGCGCAGCACGCCACCATATCCCGCGTACAGGTTGCCGTCCGGCAGCAACTGCCGCTGCGCGAGCTGCCGATGCACGACCGGCAGGTTATGAAACGGCATCCGCGTGAACAGGTGATGCTCGATATGAAAATGAATCGCGTGCGGGCCGAACAGGAACGTCTGCCACGAACGCCTGACGATCGTGCGCGCGTTGCGGCTCTGGTCGGCACCTGCCGGCAGCCCCGCGTGTTCGAAGATCGCGCGCACCTGTCCGGCGAGCGGTAGCAGCGTGACGGACGGCACGATCCACAACGTGACGTACAGCAGCGGATGTCCGGCCCATGCGAGCGCGCCGAACAGCACACCGTTGGCGGCCAGCATCGACGCGACTTCCCATGCGGCATACGCGCGCGACTTCCCGACCTTCGGCAACGCATGCGCAAACTCTCCGCGCGCGAGCTTCACGACACTCGTCACGTAGCCGATCCCGCACGCGTACGCGAGCAGACGGCCGATCAGCCGCCCGCGCGTCACCGGATAGTCGTGCACGCCGAACAGCAGCGCGACGGGATCGTCCGACTGCATCGGTGCGCGATGATGCTTCAGATGGCCTGCACGATACGTTCGCAGCGACAGCCACAGCGGGCCGGCCGCGAACAGCTGGCCCAGCACGTCGTTGACGCGCCGGTTCCGCGCCAGCAATCCGTGCGCGCCTTCGTGCATCATGACCGCGAGCGCAAGCTGGCTGCGCGCGATCACGATCGCGGCCAACGCGTACACGAGCGGATGCGCAAACGCGATCGCAACGGCGAACGCAGCGGCGATCATCAACCAGTCGCCTGCCAGCGCCGCACCGACGCGCGACGCATCCACGCGAAACAACGCGGGATCGGGCACGAACCGCTCAAGCTCGGCATTCGGCCCGTCAGGGTGAACACGGTCATCCGTCACGCGAGCCTCCTGCGCAGCGAACGCCGCTCGACCCACAGCGCACTGACCGTCGCGAGCGCCACGCCGCCCAGCACATCGGCAACCGTATGCTGCTTGAGCGTCAGCGTCGACGTGCAGATCAGCAGGCCGACCGCCACGGTCACGAGCCGCCGCCGGTCCGCCAGCATCCGGCAGGCAAGACACGTCACCGCGACATGCAGGCTCGGAAAGCCGTTGGCCGCGAGATCGAGCTGCCACATGCGCGCGAGACGGTGGCGCACGAACGCATTGCCGATCTCCGCGACGTCGGGCCGCGGCACGGCTTCCGGAAACAGCAGGAAGCACACGACACCGAGCACGAACGCGATCAGCACGGCTTCCTTGAACGCGGCGAACGCGGGCGGCCGTGCATACGCGGCAAGCGCAATCACGAACGGAAAGAAGCCGACATAGACGAACCACGACCACGCGATGAACGGAATCCACGCATCAATCGCGGTGGCAAACACGTAGCGCGGCGTGACGCCGCGCTCCAGCAGAAAAAAGATCGCGAGGCCGGCCACCATGCCGAACGTCGCGGCGAGCATCTGCCGGATCTCGGGCCGGCGATCGTCACGGAACGACAGCGAATTCATCGTGGCGCCGGCGCCTCGCATCGCGTATCCGCATCGGCCACCTGCGCATGCGGACGCAGCGCGAGGAGGCGCGACGTCCATGCATCGACGCGCGCACGCGCTTGCTTGCGGCCGGCGATCGTCCCTGCCTGCGTGCCGGGATTGCGCATCAGCTCGGCTGCGGCCTGCCCGACTTCCCGCCGAAACGCAGCCGCATCGCCGCGCCACGTGACGACGCGGTGCACGAGTTGCAGCCTTGCCGCGCGCGCGGCGTTGCTCGCCTGCTCGGGCTGATCCGACTGCACGAGCAGGATCGGGCGGCGATACACACGCGCGATCGACAGCGCGGCCATGCCGGGCGCCGACACGATCAGCGGCGCATGGGCGGCGCGAGTCACCCAGTCGGCGTCGACGCCGGTCCAGCCGTCGTGCCCGGCATAGCCCTCGCCCACACGGTGTGCGGCGAGCCCCGCGTCGCGCATGCCGGCCGACAACGCATCGGCGAGCGCGATATCGCGGAAATGCGGATTCAGATAGACGGCTGCGGCAGCCGGTTCCGAAGCCGGCCGTTCGGCGACGATCGGCACCGGCGTCGGCAGCCGGCAATGCGTACGCGATCGCCGGACTTCATCGGCGACATCGTATGCAAAATCGTGTTCGATGCAGCACCGCGCCGAATCGATCTGCCAGTCGACGATCCGTGCGAAAGCACGCGCCAGCACGCGCGGCAACCGCGCATCGAAATTCGCGGTCAACGCACGGCGCAGGCTGCCGCCGTACACGTGGACAACGCGGCGCCGCCAGCCCGGCACCGCGCCCATGAACAGCAGCGCCGGATGAAACGAGTCGTTGATCACGAGATCGGCATCGCGGCCGATCGCACGCAGCCGCGCGATGTCGCGCAGCATGCGCGTCGGCCGGAACACGTAGTGCGCGACATTGCGATCGGTCGCATCGCGCAGCATGTTCTGCCGTTCGTCGAACTGCACCGCGTAGTGGCGGGACAGCACGGCCGCGTCGATGTCGAACGCAGCCAGGAATGCCTGCCCCGCATCGGACGTCGTCAACACGTCGACCTGCGCGCCGGCCGCACGCAACGCATGCACGAGCAGTTGCGCCCGCATCAGGTGGCCGCGCGCGTCGGCCGTCGCGAGATAGACGATCCGCGGCATCATGCGCGTGGACGAAGCGACTGGAGCCAGCCGACCGCGACCATCGCCAGCGCGCCCGTCACGCCGAAACCGGCTTCGATCGCTCGGATCTCGTCCAGCAACGCGGCGAGCGGCGCGGCCTCGGACGGCGCGACGAGACGGCGCAGCGTGTCCGCGCAGAGCCGGACGTGCCGCGTCTCGTCCGAGAGCACGCGCGAGAGCAACGGATACAGCGGATGCGCAGCGCCGATCGTCGCGCAGTGGCGCGCGAGCACGCGCATCGCCATCTGTTCCGCGCACAGACCCGTCGCATAGGCCGGCACGAGCACCCCTTGCGCGAAATGCGGCGCATGGCGCTGCGCGAGCCGGCGCCATCGCATGATCTTGCGCCGGCTCAGCCAGTCGGGCTCGTGCGGCGCGGCGGACGGCGCGACGCCGCGTGCGCGCAGCGCATCGGCAAACGCGGCCGCGTGGCGACGCTCGTCCGCGAGATGCTGCTCGATCCGCGGCGCGAGCCAGTCCGGCGGCTGCCCGGTCCAGTCCTCGTGCAACGCGCACTCGGTCGCTTCCTCGCCGATCAAGTACATGCGCAGCACCCAGCGCTCGCCATGCGTGCTGCGATGAAGCTGCCGGATCGCCGCCCGCTTGATGCGATCGACGAGGTACGCGCGCACCCGCGCCGCACCGCGCGGCACAGGCGCTTCGAGACAGTCGAAGCGTGCATCGTGCGCTGCCAGCGGTGGCGCCGGAAGCTCGCCTGCCGCAGTCATGCCGGCACGCCTCGTGCTGACGCGGATTTCGTCGCGGATACCGCAGCGGCGGCCGGATCGCGACGCCATCCGAGGATCAGGCCGATGAAGCTTTCCTGCATGAACGCATGCGCGGACGCGGTCGCACCCGCAAACGCCTCCTCGCGGCCGTTCACGCGCAGATAGCCGCTGCCGTCGCGCGCGCCGAATTCGATCCGGTCGTTTTTCCGGAAACCGCGCTCGCGCACGTCTTTCAGCAGCACGCTGCCGTCGAGGCCGAACAGGAACAACTCGCGCTGCGCGACCCACACCGGAATGTGATTGCTCAACGCATCGAAACGGATCGACCACGTGCCCGACGCCAGTGCACGATCGACGTCCGCATCGTGCGGTGCGCTCGACGTGAAGCTCGCACGCGCGACCGACTTCGTCAGGCCGCCGACACCGAGCGCGATCGTGATGTCGTCCGCGGACGGCTGCTTCGGATCGGTCGCGCTCACCTTCACGAGATGCCGTGCGAGCCGCGACGCCAGCGACGGATGCGCGAACAGCGCCAGCGTTTCGTCCGGCGTGAGCACGTCGCGCTCGCCATCGCCCTCCTTCACGCGCACGCGATACGGATCGATCCGGACCTCGGTGAACGTGCCGTGCACGGGCGCATGGACATACACGTCACGGTCCCATTTCGCGCCGTCGCGACGCAGCAGCACGTGCACGCTCAACGGCACGCGCTGGCCCTCGCCGTCGACGCCCGTGCCCTGCAGCAGCACGTCGCAGAGCACATCCTTCGTGCGGCGCGTCGCATCGCTCGAGAAGACGATCGCGTGCGCATCGGTATCGATACTCGCGTGAACGTCGGGCGCATCCAGCGCGACGCGATTGCAGTCCGCGGCGGCCGCGTTCGCGAACGGACAGCCGCTTTGCGACGCGAAGTGGTAGATCCCGCGCCCCGCGTGATCGACCGGCGTGGCATGGGCGCCGGCGCTGGCGGCAAACAGGGCGAGGCAGGCAACACGGGTGGCGAGAGAGGGCATGGTCGTTGTCGGGATGGATGCAGGATGTCGGCGTGTCGTGGCCGCGCGCGATGCACGGCGCCGGTTCAATGACGGTGATAGGACAGCGCGTCGAGATCGCGCCGGGCCGATGCGCGTCCGGCAAGACCGAAACCGCGCGCGAGCGCACCGAGCGTATCGACGGCGGACGCCGCGATCGTGACGCCGACGGCCGCGAGATAGCGGACCGCGCCAAGCTGCGGCAACTGCTGGCGATTGAGCGCGCGCAGGCTGTAGCCGAGCCGCATGGCCATCACGCAGAACGGGCCGAGCGGGCCGCTGCGTCCGAGCCACTGCCATCCGCGCGGCAGGTAGGCGTTTACGAGATACGGCGTCAGCCCGACGCTGTCCTCGCCGCGCATCCAGCGCAGCTTCAGCGATTCGCGATGCGTGTCCGGCAGCCGATGTTCGGTGTGCGCGGCCGGCGCGAATTCGACGGCCACACCGGCCGCCTGCATTCGCAGCCCCATCACCTGGCAGTGCGCGCGATAGACGCCGTCGAGCGGCTCGTAGCGAAATTGCGCGAACACGTCGCGCCGGAACGCGACGTTGTTCGCGTAGAAATTGCGCGTCGCGCCGTCGCGCAGCGGGCTCGGGAAATACATGAAATCAATCGACGTCAGCGCGATGCCGAGCACGTTCGGCGCATAGCTGGTGCGCCCCGCCACCGCGACGGGCGTATCGCCGGCTTCGCGCGCGAACGGTGCGAGCAGGTGCTCGAGCCAGTCGTCGGCCGGCCGGCAATCGGCATCGCCGAACACGACGATGTCGCAGCGGGCCGCGTCGACGCGATCGAACCCGTCGTTCTTCGCATCGTAGTAGCCGGTGCTCGCACCGATCTCGACGAAGTCGATCGGGCGGCCGGCCAGCGCGGCGATCTCCGCACACGCATCGGCCGGCAGGCCGTCGTGCGTGATGATCCATTGCGCGAGTGCTGCGGGCGGCACGGTCTGCTTCGACAGCGCCGATACGAGGCGCTTCAGGCTATCGACGGCCTGAGCGAGGCCGGCGCCGCCGCGCAGGTTGTTCGTCTCCAGCACGAGCGCGGCCTTCGCCGCCACGGCATGCGCCGCCGTGCGCGTGCGCGGTGAGGTTTCTGTAAGGTCTGGCATCCTGAATGTCTCCATCCTCATGCGCGACGGCATGGATGAAACGAACGGGCGGCAAGCCCGCGGCGCATCGGCGCGTCGATGAATGCACGGGTCGCCCGCGCCCGTCGTCGCGAAACGGGCGGCCCGGAAGGCGCCCGCGTCGCGTGCCGTCACTCCTGGACGGACGGCGCCGATTCAGCGTCGGTATAGCGCGGCTTCGCGTTCTGCAGGTCACGCGTGTTCTTCTGCACGGCCACCGCACCGAACAGCGCGAGCACGAACGACATCGCGTAGAAGCCCTTCTCGCTCAGTTGCAGCGTCGCGTTGAAAAGTCCGACGACCAGCAGCGCGATCGACAGCAGCAGCGCGATCCAGCTGAGGCCGTAGTAGATGCCGGTGACGGGAATGCCTTCCGCGCGGTCGCGCACGCTCTTCTGCAGCGAGATCGCCGCATAGAGGCCGAACACCAGCACGGTGAAGTAGTAGCCCTTCTCGTTGAGCTGCATGCCGGCGTTCCAGAGCCCGATCAGGAAGGCCGCGAAACCGGCGAGCAGCGCGGCCCACGACGCGGCCACGAACGCGAACGACGGCTGCTGGATAGTGGTCTGGTTCATTGCTTTGCCCTCTCTTTCTTCTTGTGCGAAATCGTTTTCGTTGAACTGCGTTTCGCGCATGGTAGCAGCTTTGGCACGCGGCAAGACGGCTTGCTTGCAGTCTTACAATTCGCGCTGCGCCCGTCGCCAGCGCCCCGGCGTCGTACCGAGCACCGCGCGAAACGCCTTGCCGAAAGCGGCCTCGGACTGGTAACCGACCGCCTGCCCGATCTCCGCCTGCCCGCGTTGCGTGTCCTGCAGCAGCGCGCACGCATGCATCATCCGGATCTGCGCGACGAACGCGCCGACACTCATTCCGGCCCGCTCGCGGAAATGCCGGGCGTACGTCGCACGCGACATCGCGGATGCGTCGCCGAGCGCCTCGACCGTCCACGGTTTCTCCGGCGCCTGCAGGACGGCCTGCACCGACGGGCCGAGCCGCGCATCCGCAGCCAGCGCAAGCCAGCCTGACGGCACGCGCGCACCCCGACCGTATGCGCGCAACGCATACGCGAGCAGCGCCTGGCCGAGCGCGTTCACGATCGCGCCGGCGCCCGGCTGCCCATTCGACGCCTCGGTACGCAGCACGCTCGTCAGCAGTTGCAGCGGCGCGAACCCCGATGCCTCGCGCAACCCGACATGCAGCACGGGCGGCAGCGTGCGCATCAGCAGTTCGCCCGCGCCGCGCGCATAGACGAACCGTCCGCACAGCAGGTCCACGCTCGCGCTGCCCGGTTCGGCCGGATCGAGATTCGACTTGACCGGTAGCACCGCGCCGCCGCCGGCGCCCTGTTCGCGCAGCACCGCAACCGGCCCCGACCGGCCGGCCCCAGCGTCGAGCAGGTCGTGCGCGCCGCCCGCGGGCAGCAGCACGAAATCGCCGTCGGCGAGCTGCAGCGAGCGCCCGTCCGCGGTACGCAGCCGGCACGTTCCGGCCAGCACCAGGTGAAACGCCGCCTCACCGCGCGGCAGCGGATCGTGCGGCATCGCGAACGGCCCGTCGAGCAGGCAGCGCACGTCGAGCTCGACATGGCTGCGGCCCAGCGACAGCAGTTGACTCAGGGCATCCATGAGACGATTGCGCTAAAAATTGACACTCTAGCGTATCGAAACCCTCAGCGCGAACGATCAGAATAGCCCTGTATCGCCCGAGATCGCGGCGCCCGCCGCCCTCCTCACCTCTTCTCGAAAGGACGCATCATGCTGAACTGGAACGAATACCGGAAGGAACTCTCGACGCGCATCGGCGAGATCGCCAAGCTGTCGCCCGATACGCTGGCCGGCTACAAGGCACTGTCCGGCGCCGGCGCCAAGACAGGCCATCTCGACGCAAAGACGCGCGAGCTGATCGCACTTGCGGTCGCGGTCACGACGCGCTGCGACGGTTGTATCGCCGTACACACCGCGGAAGCCGCCAAGCATGGCGCGACAAAGGAGGAAGTGGCGGAAGCGCTCGGCGTCGCGGTTGCACTGAACGCGGGTGCGGCGCTCGTCTATTCGGCGCGCGTGATGGACGCGCTCGGCGACTGAACCTGGCGGCCGCGGCGCTGCCTTCGCGTGGCGGCGCCCGGCCGCGTGGCCGCGTGGCCGCGTGGCTGCATGGCTGCATGGCTGTATGTCCGCCCGGTTGCGCATCGCGCATCCGGGCCAAGCGAGGTATGAAGATTGGCCAGCGTACCTGCCCGAATGGCCGGCCGAGCGCACACGGGCACGGATGCGCCGCGAAGTCGGCTACCATGCGCAAACGATCCATCGTGAAGGAGCGCTCCATGTGCCGCTGGCTCGCCTATACGGGTAATCCGCTTCATCTCGAAACCGTACTGTTCCGCGCGAAGCATTCGCTGATCGACCAGAGCCTGCATTCGGAGCTGGGGGCGACCACCACCAACGGCGACGGTTTCGGCATCGGCTGGTACGGGCGCCCCGACGAACTCCCGTTCCGCTACCGCTCCGTGCATCCCGCGTGGAACGACCGCAACCTGCGCGAAGCCGCGCGCGCGATCCGCTCGCGGATGTTCATCGCGCATATCCGCGCGGCCACCGACACACCCGTTCAGGAAACCAACTGCCACCCGTTCCGCCACGGCCGCTGGCTGTTCGCGCACAACGGGCTGATCCGCGACTTCCACAAGCTGCGCCGCGACCTGACGATGAAGGTCGATCCCGCGCTGTTCCCGACGCTCGAAGGCTCGACCGACTCCGAACTGATGTTCCGCCTCGCACTGACTTACGGCCTCGAGCAGACGCCGCTGCCCGCGCTCGAGCGGATGGTCGGCGTGGTCGAGGAAACCGCCGCGCGGCATCGCGTGGCCGAACCGCTCAACATGACGATCTGCGCGACCGACGGCGAACGGATCATCGCGGTACGTTATTCGAGCGAACGGCAATCGCGTTCGCTGTTCCACAGCACGTCGTTCAAGCACCTGCACGAGTTGTATCCGCACAACCCGCGCATCGCCGAAGCCGGCGACGACGCGTTCATGGTCGTGTCCGAGCCGCTCGTCGACCTGCGGGGCGCGTGGGAGGAAGTGCCGGAGAGCATGGCGATCGTCGCGCAGGGTGCCGATGTGCAGCAGCGGCCGTTCAGCCCGCGGCGGAAGTAGCGCATCGACACCGTTGACCGCATCGCGATGGTGGTGCCAAACGTATGCGGACGAAATAATTCGTTAAAAGAGGATGGGATTACATACTTTCTAGCGCGTTACAATTCGCCGCAGGAGTAAACGAAACTCAAACAAAACAACTGCACGATCGTCGCACCTCATATTGGACATGCCTGAAAATTTCAAGAATTTGCCACCCGCCACGTCGACGGATTGTCAATCCGCACGCCCTGGCGCAAAACAGGATCGAGCCTTCGTGGTGTGGCTGACCGGTATCTCCGGCGCAGGCAAGTCGACGCTGGCGACTCTGCTGCAGGAACAACTCGATGCCCGCGGACTGCGCACCTATCTGCTGGATGCCGACCGCCTGCGCGAAGGGCTGAACCGGGATCTCGGATTCAGCGATGCCGATCGCCATGAAAATATCCGGCGAACCGCCGAGGTGGCCAGGCTGCTGGTGGATGCCGGTTTCGTCGTCATCGCTGCGCTGATCTCGCCCTTTCAGGAGGCGCGCACCAAGGCACGCGCGCGCTTCACGGCCGGGACGTTTATCGAGGTCTTTGTCGACGCTGCCCTGGAAGTGGCCGAGGCACGCGATCCGAAGGGACTCTACGCGCTGGCGAGACAAGGCAAGATTCGCCAATTTACCGGCATCGATTCCGTCTATGAGCGACCGCAGTCCCCTGACGTTCACGTCAGGACGGCCGAGACGAGTCCCTTGGAGTGTGTGGACGCGATCATCCGGAAACTGCCGCTGGACGGTTGACGTCGTCGTGATCGAACGTCATCCCGCGCGCGTCGGTACGCCACTCGCGCGAACGGCAAACGCGTTCACGCGATGCGCCGACGCGCAGCAGCGGCCGTTCAGCCCGCGGCGGAAGTAGCGCAGCAGGCTGCCATACGCGCCATCAGGCGCGGCGCGAAAAACGCATCCGGATCGAATCGAGTTCGGCGGGCAGCCGGCGCGAACGGGCGCGCGGCCGCGGCAGTGCGGTGAACCCGAGCCGTTCGTACAGCGCGCGGGCCCGCACATTGCGGGTCAGCACGTCGAGGACGACGTCGCGGCTGCCGTCGGCGGGCAATGCGCCGGTGTCCAGTGCGTCACGGAACAGTGCGCTGAAGATGCCCGTGCCGCGCTGCCGCTCGTCGGTTGCGCAATGCGCGACGAGAATCTGCGAACGCTTCGGCGCCGGAATTTCCGTTTCGAGGATCAGCCCGCGCAACAACTGGCCGATCGTGTGGCGTACGCCGAAGAAGCGCGCCAGTGCCCACACGACATGCACGTCGTCGAACAGCGTCTGCTGCCCGTCGTGAATCGCCATCACGGCGAGCACCGCACCGTCGTCGGCGACCGCGACACGATGCCGGCGCCACGAGAAGCGCCCATGACGCGACCGGAACGCCTGCTGCAGGAAGGCGATGCAGCGCGCGTCGCTTTCGCCGAGAAAGAACCCGAATTCGGCCACGCCCGACGCAAACACAAGCGGCGCGCACGCCGCCGCGTCGCCCGCATCGGCCGCACGAAACCGCACATGCTCGCCGGCACGCGGAACCGCTTGCGCGAACGCACCGGTCAGCGTCATGCGCTGCGCCCAGCGAGTCGGGACAACACGGCGACCGTCCGGCTGATCTGCTCCGGCTCGTGCGTCGAGCAGATGAAGAAGCGCAGGCGCGCAGCCTTTTCCTCGACGGCCGGATAGAAGATCGGCTGCACGTTGATCCCTTCGTCGAACATCGCATTCGCCCACTGCGCGGCCTTCAGCGAACTCCCGGTAATCACCGGCACGACCGCATAACCCGCACTCGTGCCCGTATTCAGCCCGGCAGCACGCGCTTCGTTCAGGAACTGCCGCCCGCGCGCCTGCAATTGCGCGACGCGCGCCGGCTCGGCCTGCAGGCGCTCGAGCGCGGCCAGCGACGCTTCGGCGAGCGTCGGCGCCAGCCCGACGCTGTACAGGAAGCCCGGCGCCAGATGGCGCAGCATGTCGACCAGCGGCTGGCAACCGGCGATGAAGCCGCCGCAGCCGGCCAGCGTCTTGCTCATCGTGCCCATCCACATGTCGACCTGGTCGGGCGCGACACCGCAATGCTCGCGGATGCCTTTGCCGGTCGCACCGAGCACGCCGAGCGAATGGGCCTCGTCGACCAGCAGGAATGCACCATGGCGGGTCTTCACGTCGACGAAGCGCTGCAGGTCGGGGAAATCGCCGTCCATGCTGTACAGCCCTTCGATCGCGATCAGCACGTGCCGGTATTCGCGACGCACGCGCGACAGCAGCTCGTCGAGCGCCTGCCAGTCGTTGTGCGCGAAACTCAGCCGCTTCGCGCCGCTCAGCTGCGCGCCCTGCACGATGCTGTTGTGCGCGAGCGCATCGTGGACGATCAGGTCGCCCGGGCCGAACAGCGCGCCGATCACGGTCACGTTGGTCGCATGGCCGCTCACGAACGCGACGCAGTCGTCGGTTTCGTAGAACGTGGCCAGCGCGCGTTCGAGATCGCGCTGCACCGGGCGTTCGCCCGCGACCATCCGGCTCGCCGATGCCGACGTGCCGTACCGGTCGATCGCGGCTTTCGCGCGCGCGGACACGTCCGGATCGCCTGCCAGGCCGAGGTAGTTGTAGTTCGCGAAGTTCAGGTATTCGCGCCCGCCGATCTGCGTCGTCGCACCGGCGACGCCGTCGTGCACACGGAAAAACGGCGAGTCGACGCGCAGCTTCTCGCCCATCTCGCGCATGATCCGAACCTGCTGATACTGCGGCATCGATTCGAAGCGGCTGCGCGCCGATGCGGTCTGCGCTGCCGGCGTGCCAGGCACGCCCGGTGCTGCGGCAGCATCAGTCGCGCGCTCCAGTTGCCGTTTCAGCGCTTTCGCCGCCAGTTGCTGGCGAAGATGCTCTCCCAGTGCCATTGCTTCCTTCGCTGTATCTCGAAAAGCCGCTATGTTACGCCGCGCGAGATAAAAAGGCGTGGTGTTACGCGTCGGAAAACTCGGCCCACTGCCACGCGTCGGGCGCGGCCAGCAGCGCATCGACCAGCCGGAAATTCATCTCGTGGCTCGGCCGCAACGCGCTCACGCGCGCCAGCAGCGGCGCGCCGGCCAGCGCGAGATCGCCGACCAGGTCGAGCACGCGGTGCCGGACAAATTCCTCCGGCATGCGCATCCCGCCCAGCACGCGGCTGCCGACGATGGACGCGGTGCACGACGGCCGCGCGCCGCGCAGGATCGGTACCCCGCGCAGGTAGCCGGCGACGATCGCCGGTACAGCCCACTTCACGCGCCCGTACGAGCGCGACGGCGCAATTTCGGTAGCGAATGCGGCCGGCGTCAGCGCGCCGTCCCAGTGCATGTCGCCGAAGCCGCGCAGGTCGTTGCGCACGCTCAGTTCGTAACGCGACGCCGGCTCGATCCGCATTTCGCGCCGCTGGTCGCCCTCGCCGTCCGCGACGACGACAGGCCGCAGCACGCGGATGAAGCGTTTCGGCGCATCGAGCGCGACGCGGCCGCACGCGCGGATGGCGTCCACCCACGGCGCGGCACTGCCGTCGAGAATCGGCACTTCCTCGGCGTCGATCTCGACGATCGCATGATCGATCTCGCATGCGATCAGCGAAGCGAGCAGATGCTCGATCGTACGTACGCCGACGCCGTCGGCATTGCGCAGCATCGTGCACAGCGGCTGGGCGCGGCGCAACGCGGGACCGACCGGCAGCGTCGCGAGCGTGCGCCCCTGCGCGACGCGACGGAACACGATACCCGTCACGCCGTCCTCCGGACGCGCGGGCAGGATCCGCACGCGCACCCGGCGCCCCGTGTGCAGCCCGTGACCGTCGATCGCAAGCGGTCCTGCCAGCGTGCCCTGACTCGTCGCCCAGCCGGACGGCGCGCTCATCGCGCGACCTCCAGCGTCGGCGACGCCTGGCCCACCACGGACGCCGGCCGCGTATCGAGCATCGCACGCGCTTCGCCTTCGATCGCGTGCTTCGCGGCAAGCGCCGCGACGGCTTCCTGCGCGGCATCGGTCGCGGTATCGGAGCCGGCCTCGGCCGACGCGCCGATCGAATCGACAATGCGTCCGGCCAGCGTCGTCACGGACGCGCCCTCGGCGATCGCCATCACCGACAGCTTGACCTCGAACGCTTCCTCGACCGCAAGGCCGAGTTCCATCCCCATCAGCGAATCCATGCCCATGTCGAGCACCGACTTGTCGAGCGCGATGCGATCCGGCGTCATGTGCAGGATCCGCGCGATCTGCGCCTGCAGCGTCCGGGCAACCAGCGCGATCGCTTCGTCGCGCGCCAATGCCAGCACTTCTTCCCTCAGTTGCGTGCCGCCGTCGCGCGCATCGCCGCCTTTCGCATGCGATTGCAGCAGCGAATACCGGCGTGCCTTCGCAGCAGGCATCCCGCGTGCCACGGCATGCCAGTCGAGCCGGACCACGGCTTCGCCTGCCGCGCCCGCAACCAGCGCGCGCTCGAGCGCGACCATCGCCTCGCCGGACGTGATCGATGCCCCGCCGATCCGCGACTGCAGCGCCTCACGCGTATCCGCGTGGCGCGCGAGGAAACCGACGTCCTCGAGCGGGCCCCACGCCATGAACGTGCCGGGCAACCCGGCCGCGCGGCGATGTTCGACGAGTGCCTCGAGGAAACTGTTGGCCGCGACGTAATTCGACTGCCCCGGATTGCCGAGATAGGTCGTCGCCGACGAATAGACGACGAACAGGTCGAGCGGCAGCGCGCGTGTCGCACGATGCAGGTTCCATGCGCCGGCCACCTTCGGTGCGAGCACCGCGGCCATGCGCGCATCGTCGAGATTGCGCACGAGGCCGTCGTCGATCGACATCGCGGAATGCAGCACACCCTTGAGCGGGCTGTCGCGCCGCGCGATCGCGGCAATCATCGCATCGACCGCCGCCGCATCGGTCACATCGCACGAGACGACATCGACCGTGACGCCGAGCGTCGCGCGCCAGCGCTCGACCTCCTCGCGTGCCGCACCGGCAAGCTCGCCGGAGCGGCTCGCCAGCGTCAGCCGGCGGGCGCCGCGCTCGACCATCCAGCGCGCGCTCGCGAACCCGAGCCCGCCCGTGCCGCCGACCACCAGGTACGTGCCATGCGGATCGAGCGCGAGCGAACCCGCGCGCGTGACGCCGCGCGTCGGGGTCGGCGTGCCGGACGGATAGGTCACGAGTACCTTGCCGATCTGGCGCGCCTGCTGCATGTAGCGGAACGCATC
This sequence comes from Burkholderia sp. D-99, assembly GCF_011605345.1. Classification (GTDB taxonomy): domain Bacteria; phylum Pseudomonadota; class Gammaproteobacteria; order Burkholderiales; family Burkholderiaceae; genus Burkholderia. The sequence continues at coordinate 97,803 of NZ_JAAOXM010000003.1, read as the reverse complement.
CTCGGCCCGTTCGGCGGGAAACGCGCGATACGGCAGCGGGTGCAGCACGCCTGCGGCGAACAGCGTCATCACTTCGCCGAACAGCCGTTCGGTCAGATCCGGCAACGCACCCATCAGTTGGTCGGCGTCGATGCCGAAATAGCTGATGTTGTTGCGGAACGGCCGCAGCCCGATATGGCTGTTTTCGTAGAAATCGCGCTTGCCGAGTTCGAGGAAACGACCGAACGGACGCAGCGTGTCGATGCTGCGCACCATGGCTTCGCCGGCCAGCGAGTTCAGCACGATGTCGATGCCCTGCCCGCCCGTCAGTGCGCGAATTTCGTCCGCGAACGCAAGGCTGCGCGAATCGAGCACGTGGTCGGCGCCGAGCAGGCGCACGAACTCGCGCTTCTCGTCGCTGCCGGCCGTCGCGAACACTTCCGCGCCGAAATGGCGCGCGAGCTGGATCGCGGCGATCCCGACGCCGCCCGCGCCGCCGTGCACGAGCACACGCTCGCCGCGACGCAGCCGCGCGAGTTCGACGAGCGCGTAATACGCGGTGAAGAACGTGGTCGGCACGGTCGCCGCTTCCTCGAACGACAGGCGTTCGGGCTTCAGCGCGATCGCTTGCGCACGCGTCCTGACGCGCGTCGCGAACGAGGCCGGCGCGAAGCCGAGAATCGCATCGCCCGGCGCGAATTCCGTCACGGCGCCGCCCACCCGGACGACGCGGCCGGACAACTCCATGCCGATCGTCGCGCCCGCGAAGCCGGTCTCGACCGCTTCATCGGACAAGAGCCCCATCGCATACATCACGTCGCGGAAATTGAGGCCGGTTGCAACCGGCTCGATCTCCACCTCGTCCGCGCCCAGCGTGCTTTCCGGCAACGCGAACCATTCGAGATTGCGCAACGAGCCAGGCGCATCGAACGCGAGCACGGCCGCACGCGCAATCGCGCCATCGCTGCGGACCGCGGCCTGTGCGGCTGTCAGCATGCGCGGCACCAACCGCCCGTGCGCCCCAAGGACGACTTCTTCCTCGACCGCCGAGCCGGTCAACTCGCGAATCAGCGCATCTGGAATCCCGTCCGCTGCGCGATCGATGTCGATCAGGCGGCACGCAAGTTCGGGATGCTCGTTCGCCAGCACGCGACCGAGGCCCCACAGCGTTGCCTGTTCCGGATGCGCGTTCGCGGTCCCGGCGAACGGCGCGCCGCCGCGCGTGACGACGGTCAATCGTGTGGCCGCGTTCGGCTGCGCGCCGAGCGTGCGGACGAGTGCCGCCAGCGCGATCGCGCCGTAACGCTGCGCGGCCATCAGGCCATCCCCCGTCGCCGATTCGGCGAGCGGTGCTTCCGGCGCGCAGAACACGACATGCGCCGGCTGCCCGGCCGGCAACGACGCGATCGCGTCGGCCGCATGCGTGATGTCGACGATATCGGCCGGATAGCCCGCGCGCGCCAGCGCATCGGCCAGCCGCCCGCCGAAACTGCCGGCGGCATCCGGTGCGTGCATCACGAGCCATTGCTCGCTGCGCGCCAGCGTATCGAGATCGCTCGGTTCGTCGCTGCGTTGCGCAGCAACGGCGCTCGCGGGGTTGCGCGCGATGACGAACGTCGGCGTACCGTCCAGATCGAGCGATTGCTCGACATGCCGCACGACGTCGACGTAGCCCGCGCGTTCGAGTGCCGCATCGAGATCCGCCGGCGCCAGCGGCACGGGCGCGTCGGCTTCCGTCGACGAAGCCTGCGCGCCGAACACGATGTCGGAGAAGCGGCCGCCGCGCGACTCGGCCAGCAGCAGCAATCCGCCCGGCGCCAGCCATGACCGCATCGCGTTCAGCGCGTCGGCCACATCGTGACGGCCGCTCAACGCGCGGTTCGCGACGATCAGGTCGTAAGGCCCGGCTTCGTCGGCCGCCAGCGACAGCCGCTCGCCCGACTGCAGTGCAACCGTGCGCACCGCCGCTTCCGCATCCGTGTCGAATCCGGCCAGCTGGCCGGCCGTCGCCGCGATCGCGTGATCGCAGCGCGCGGCCGCGAGATGCATGCCGAGCGTCTGCAGCACGTCGCCGTCCGTCGCGCCCAGTTCGAGCACGCGCAATCGGCGCGCCGGTTGCCATCCGTCGACCGCCTGCTCGACGCTTGCGGTCAGCAACGCGTGCACGTGCTGCCACGTCGGCGATGCGGCAAGGAGCTGTTCAACCAGGCTGTGCCCGGTCGGAGACAGCAAGCGTGCGCCATCCTTCGCGCCGCCCAGCACGGCGGGCAACGCCGCGCCGCAATGCGCGAGCAGCGTCAGTTCGGCCACGTGCCCCGGCGATTCGGCCAGCAGCCCACGCCACAGCTCGTCGAGTGGCGGAAGCGCCGCACACGCCGCGTCGTCGCGCACGAGCAGCGCGCCATCGCGATGAGCGAGACCATCCTCGACCAGCATGTCGGCAAGACGCGCGGCCAGCGCCGCACGCCCGGCCGCCGGCTGCCACGTGCCGGCGAATGCGCCGAGCGCATCGAACGCACGCAGCGCGTAGAGGCTCGCCAGCACGTCGAGCAGCGGCAGGATTTCGGTCAGATGCTGCGTCCGGCGGCCGTCGTGCCCGGTCGCATCGAGCCGCGCGACGGCCTGTGCGAGCAGCGCGTCGGGGGCCGGCAAACCGGCTGCGTCGACGTCGCCCGGCAGCGGCACTTCTTCAAGGCGGTAGACGAAGCGCGCGGGCAGGTTCTGCCGACGGCCGACGAGATCGACGCGCCGGAACCGGCAAGCGCCGAGCCGCGCGACGATCGCGCCCCGCGCGTCGAGGAATTCGAAATGCGCGACGATCGAATGCGGGCTGTGCCGGTCGATCTTCACGAGCACCCGCTCGACCGTGTCGCCGCGCAGATAGTCGACCCGGCCGATCTGCACCGGCACGTAAGCCGGATGCTCGCCTTCGCGCGCGTGCGCCGCCAGCAATGCGAACAGCGGGTGAAAGCCGCTGTCCATCAGCGCCGGATGCAGCAGATAGGCGGACAATGCCCGCGCATCACCGCATGCGGCCGGCGCGGCGACGTCCGCCAGCGCCGCGCCGTCGCCCGCGGCGACCCGCACGGTGCGGACCCAGCGGAACGCCGGCCCGTAGCCGAGGCCGATGGCCGCCGTGTTTGCGTACAGCGTGTCGCCGTCGGCTGCGGGCAGCGCGAGCAGGCGCTCAAGCGCGTCGGACGGCACGACGCTCGTATCGCCGAGCGCATTGCCGCTTTCCAGCATCCGCCCCGTCACGTTCAGCGACCATGCGCTGTCGGACATCCGGTCGCGCGTCTCGATCGTGAAGGTCGCGGTGCGCGGCTCGATCACGAGCCGGAACAGTTTCGCCTGCTGCGGCTGGAATACGACCGGCGTGCGAATCTCGACGTTTTCGAGCGCCGCATCCGGCGTTTCGAAGAAGGTGCGTGCCGCGGCGAGGGCCATTTCCACGTAACCCGCGCCCGGGAACGCCACGCCGCCGTCGACGACGTGATCGGCCAGCATCGGCAGCTTCGCCGGATCGAGCTGGTTTTCCCACGCGAATGCGTGCTCATGCAGGCGATAGCCGAGCAGCGGATGCTCGCGGCGGCGATTGACGAGGCCGTAGCCTTCGACGGTCGGCGTCAGCCAGAAGCGGTCGCGCTGCCACGGATAGGACGGCAATGCAGCACGCGATTCGCCCGGCGCGAAGCGGTCGGGATCGACGCTCGCACCATGCGCGATCGACGCGAGAATCGCCTGCTGCAGCATCGCCGCGCTGCCGTGATCGCGCTTGAGCGTCGGCAGCGCCACTCCGGTTGCGCCGGCGGCCGCGAGTGCCTGTTTCACGTACGTGCGCAGAATCGAATGCGGCGACACCTCGATGAACAGCCGAACGCCCTGCTCGATCAAGTGCGCGATGCCGTCGCCGAAGCGCACGGGCTCGCGAATATTGCGCCACCAGTAGCGTGCGTCGAGCTCGGTGCCGGCAAGTGCGCCGCCGGTCACGGTCGACACGAACGTGCCATTGCCCGGCTGCGGCCGCAGGCTCGCCAGTTCGGCCAGCACGACCGGCTCGATGCGGTCCATGTGGCTGCTGTGGAACGCGTAGTCGAGATCCAGCATCTGGAAGAACTTGCCGCTGCCGCGCAGCGCCGCTTCCAGTGCCTGCAACCCCTGCAGCTCGCCCGCGAGCGTCACTGCATCGGGGCTGTTGATGCCGGCGATCTCGACACGGCGCGCCAGCCCGTGGCGTGCGATCAGTTCGCGTGCCGCCGCGTCGCCGATGCCGACGGCCGCCATCCGGCCGCTGCCGCGCGTCATCGCCTGCGCACGGCTGCGGATCTTGATCACGCGCACCGCGTCGGCGAGCGACAGCGCGCCTGTCACCCACGCCGCGGCAATTTCGCCGACGCTATGGCCGATCGCTGCGTCGTAACGCATCCCGCGTGCATCGATCACGCGGATCATGCCGACCTGGATCGCGAACAGCAGAGGCTGCGCGTTCTCCGTCGCGGCGAGCCATTCGGCACCCGCGCCGGCCAGCCATTCCGCGCTCGGGCCGCCGCGCATCACGTCGACCAGCGACGAACTGCCGTCGGCGCACCACAGTGCGTCGACTTCGTCGAGCGCGGCACGGAAGACGGCGTTCTCGGCATAGAGCTCGTTGCCCATCCCGACCCACTGGCAGCCGTTGCCCGAGAAGACGAGCGCGGTGCGCACCGCGTCGGCCGGCGCCTGCCCGGTCGCCACGCATGCGGGCAGCCCTTCCGGCGCCGCCTGGGCCAGCGCTGCAAGTGCCGCACGGCCTTCGGCCACGTCGGCCGGCGCGACGATTGCGCGATGTTCGAGCCATTGGCGACGACGGGCGCCCGCGGCGGCAAGCGCCTGCCAGTCGCCGCCATTGTCGAGCGCCGCAAGATATCGACCTGCGAGCGCGCCAAGCGCGTTCGCGCTGCGCGCGCTCAGGACGAGCGGAGACAGCTGCGCGTGAACAGGCTCAGGCGCGGCCGGGGACGCCTCGTTTGCAGCCGGCGCCTCGGTCAATATGACGTGTGCATTCGTGCCACCGAAGCCGAACGAGTTGACGCCGACTGACAGCGGCGCGCCGCCTGTGTCGAGCGGCATGTAGCGATCGACGACGCGCAGGCGCCCGCCGTCGAAATCGATGCCCGGATTGGGCGTGACGAAATGCAGCGAGCGCGGCACAGCGCGATGCTTCAGGCACAGCACGGCCTTCAGCAGCCCGGCCATGCCGGATGCCGTTTCGAGGTGGCCGATGTTGGTTTTTACCGAACCGATGAGCAGCGGACGATCTGCCGGGCGCTCGCCCGACACGACGTCGATCAGCGCACGCGCCTCGATCGGATCGCCGACCGCCGTGCCGGTGCCGTGCGCCTCGAGATACGCCAGGGACTGCGGATCGATGCCCGCGCGCGCATAGACGCTGCGCAGCAGCGATGCCTGTGCGGCCGCGCCAGGCACGCTGATGCCGCCCGGTGAGTGGCCGACCGAGTTCACGCCGGAGCCGGCGATCACCGCATGGATCGTGTCGCCGTCGGCGAGCGCGCGATCGAGCGGCTTGAGCAGCACGAACGCGCCGCCTTCCGAGCGGACATAACCGTCGCCGGTCGCATCGAACGCGCGGCAACGGCCGCGCGGCGACAACATCGACGCCTTGGAGAAGCTGACGAAACCGAACGGGTGCAGCAGCAGGTTGACGCCGCCCGCGAGCGCCACGTCGGCTTCGCCGGACTGCAGTGCCTTGACGGCCTGGTGAAGCGCGACGAGAGACGACGAGCAGGCCGTGTCGACGGACATGCTCGGGCCGCGCAGGTCGAACAGGTAGGAGACGCGGTTCGACGCGATACTCAGTGTGTTGCCGGTCGCCGAATACGGATCGATCACGTTCAGATCGTCCATGTTGCGGTTGCCGTAATCCATGCTGGCGGCACCGACGAAGACACCGCAGTTGCTGCCGCGCATGTCGGCCGGGCGCACGCCCGCGTCCTCGAACGCTTCCCATGCGAGTTCGAGCAACAGGCGCTGCTGGGGGTCCATCTGGGCCGCTTCGCGCGGGGAAATACCGAAGAACGCGGCATCGAAGCCGGCGACGTTGTCGAGCACGCCGGCCGAGAACGTGTAGCTCTTGCCCGGTTCGCGCTTGGACGGGTGCTGGTAGAAATCGGTGCCGAAACGGTCGGCCGGGATTTCGGTCACTGCGTCGCGTTCGTCGCGCAGCAGCTGCCAGAAGTCGCCAAGATTGTTAGCGCTCCCGGGAAACCGACAAGCCACCCCAATTATTGCAATCTTACTGTTCATCTCTTATGTCGCTTTCTCGGATGCGCACGGCTGTTCCGTACGATTTCCGTCGTCTTGTACCACACGCAGCAGCGCCTCCCCCAGCCCTTCGGCGGCCAAATGCCGGCATTCGGGAGCAACTGTGCCGTAATTTCGCCAAATGAAGTAGTCGCTTTGCTGCGGAGAAACGCCCAGCTTCTGGAACACATGGGGCAAAGCGGGAACGTGGTCGCCGTAGAAACAAACAACCGTTTCACGATCGCTGGCGCGCAAATGATCGAGCAAGCGCCCAATCATTGCGTCCGCATTTTCGATATGCCGCAAGTAAGCTGTCAGGTCGCGCCAGGACGCGTCTTCGCCGAGAGTATGCCTTGAAGACGATTCGCCGGGTAAAACCTGCTCGAGGTGCAGCGGGCCGTGGTTCTCCATTGTCATCGCGAAGATGAACTGCGGGCGGTCACGGTCCGCCGCGCCTAGCTTCGAAACGATTGCCTCGGAAACAGCTGCATCCGCCACGTACGGGCCGGCACGCGATGCGGAGGCGAAATGCCCGATATCGAGGAATTGTGCAAAGCCGAGCAACGGAAATACCCGGTTGCGTCCGAAGAAATCCGCGTAATAGGGATGTATTGCAGTTGTATCGTAACCGCCACATCCCAGCCAGGATGCGAGTGACGCGACTCGACGTCTTACAAAGGCATACGGATAAAAGCGCGCATAGCCAAGCGCAAAAGATTCCGTGCCGGTCAGCACGGCAAATTCCGTGCGCATGGTATTCGCGCCCCAGGCAGGAACGGTCATCTCGCCATGCCAGACGGCCTCGCTACGCGCCTCGTCGAAGCGCCTGAAGAGGCCGGGCTCAATCGTGTCGCCAAGCCGGCGCGCGTCGAAGAACGACTCACTCTGGATCACGATCACGTCAGGACGCCGCCGCGGCTCGCCAATGGTGAACGGTCCGGCCGCCACAACTTCACGGAACCGCCGAAATGTCGCAGGACGCAGGCCATTGAGCAGATAGGCGACAAACACGGCAAAGAAACCGTGGCGCCGTTGGTCGACGTTCGGATCAAGCGTGAGCGGCAGGCGTGCGGAGACGGATACGGCAAGCGCGAACGGCAATACCACCGCAAGCCAGGTCATTGCGGGAGAACCTGACGATACGGGCCGCTCGACGACGAAGCCTGTGATCACAAGTACGATGCCTACTCCGATCGCGGCGACTTTGCCCACGCTCAAGAACGGCAGGTAGAGACGGGGATGCGAAAACAACTGGCTGAAGAGACTGAGATCGGTAAATACGAACGGCTCGCGCAACGACTCGTACTTGGCATTGCTGACTGCAGCGACAAGACCGACGAGCGCGAGCGCCGCGCAGGCCGAAAATAGCGACCGTGACGTGATGGCGATCAGCAGGTCAAATAAAAAGAGTACAGAAAGAATGTGAAGTGCAGACGACAGCAACGGTCGCCGCAACGGCGCGCGGGGAATGGCGATCGCATCGAACGCGAACGACAATGCACCGGTGACTGCAGGCACCCACGTATGGCCCCCGCTCAATTGGCCCGGCCCTTCGACGGCAAATAGGACAAGCGGCCGAGAATCGCATCGGCCAGCGCAGCGGGCAAAAACGACAGCAGGCGCATGCCGAGCGCGAGCAAGCCCGGGAATGCGATCTCGCTGCGCCCCGCGTCGAGCCGGCGGCGAATATAGGCCGCCGCACGCTCGGCACTCCACAGGAAAGGCTTGTCGCCGGGGAACACGTCGCTCATCGCCGTCTTCACGAAGCCGGGAAGGATCACCGTAACACCCACCCCGCGGCGGGCCAGCAGCGGCCGCACCGAGTCTCCATAGGCCTTGATGGCAGATTTGCTTGCGCAATAGGCAGGCGAGATCGCCATGCCGCGCAACGCGGCGAGCGAACTGACCATTGCAACGCGACCACGCCCGCGTGAGCCCATGCGTTCAATGACCGGCAAGACCGTGTTGAGCATGCCGTAAAGGTTGGTATCGATCACGTGCGCGGTGCGCTCCAACCCCTCCCAATCCGAGGCTGATGCGATCGTACTGGCGACACCGGCATTCGCGATTAACAGGTCGATTGGATGACGGGCGTCGAAATCGTCGAGCCAGGCCGCCACCGCCGTCGCTTCACGCACGTCTATGACGCCGGTTTCAACCGTGGCACCGCGCGCACGGCAGACCTCAGCGGTCGCATCGATCCGCTCGCGATCACGACCGATGAGACCGAGCACGGCCCCGGGCTGCGCGTAGGCAAATGCAATGGCTTGACCGAGGCCGGCACTGGCCCCGGTAACGACGACGTGGGCCGGCCCGTGACTACGCATTCGCGCGATCCAGGCGGTCGACCGATCCCTGCACCGCCATCTCAATGCCGGTACGCGTGTAGAAATCGCCGTTGATCTGCGTGTAATGCATGATGTAATCCAGGAAGGCCTGATAAAGATCCATGTCCGGCTCGCTCCCTTGCCCCCAGAATTCGTCCAGCGTTCCCTGCCAGGTCAACCCGGGAATTGCATAGATGGCGTCGCCTAGCGCGATCAGCGGCCGCCGATGATGTAGCGCCGACAAGCCCACGGTGCTGTTCACCACGACCACGCCCCTGGCATGATCGAGAAGCGTCGGCAAATGCCCGGCGTCGATAAAGCGAACCCTGTCGGCCACGCGCAACTCGTGAGCCAGCCTTTCGGAATAACGCCGGTATTCGATCAATCCCGTATCCAGAGGGTGATTCTTAATTACCAGCAATGAATCCGGTTGAGAGTATGCCGCAAACGATTGCATTACACGGTCGATTGCGCCACGGATCCCGTCAAATGGGGAATGGACGATAATTTGTGCGTCCGAATTCAATTGCAACGGGAAAACATAAAAATCCCGGCCTTTCGCCAGAAGTTCGGCGGTCACGCGCTCGGCTTCGCCCTGGTGAAGCCGCTGCAGCAGCGCCCGCGAAGTCAGCCCCGCGTATTCGAACAGGCCATTCTTCGGCCGGTGACTCCGATAGTGCGGGAACCGGGCGCTGAGGAGCGCATTGGCTGCACGGTAGCGGATGTCATGAAATGTGCGCTCATACAGGTTATACCCCGTTGGGCGGCCAACCCCGGCGGCGGGTGTCGCCCCGCGCGCCGCGTAGTAAACAGCCGGGTCCTTCGGCAGCGACGACCGGCCATTCACGCCGCCGCACTCGAGCGTCAGCCAATGAGGACGAACGTATCCCTCCTCGAACACATGGACCCGGAGGCCGCTCGCCTCGGCAATTGGATGGACGGGGCGATGAATTTCCCTACAATCGCCAAACATGACGATATCAGTAAAATTACCCGACTTTACAATGTCGCCATACCACTCCACCAAATGCTCAACCGGGTGCGAGTAGTTCCAGCTTCCCTTCGAGCCCGAGTAAATCAGATCCCCGCCACAAAAATTGACCCTACGAACCCAGTGCCCGCGCTCACGAAGCGCGGCAGCCAGCCTGCCAAAAAAAGGGGAAGCCGTACCCTGCAGGACAAGAAAGGAGCGTTGCATGTGAAAGCATCAAGGCCGCGCGAACCAGCCGAAGGACCCCCCCACGGCCAGGCCAGCAGCAGTTTTAAGCAGTAGTTTTAATAAGCAGACTGGTGCTCCAGAACCGGCGAAGAATACAGTACCTTTGTGAAAATATAAACATCAGCGATCTCGCAACATGCGCGCTCTCACAGCGAGCGATAGCGCGAGTCACTCCACGTAGCTATAATCGGCGGCTCGTTTTAAAAACCTACTGCGTGCGCCGCCGCGCTCACGCGAAAGCTGTCGTGGACGGCGCATGCCAGATGCGGCAGGCAACGCCTCCGACGTTTGCCGGCCGAGATGGGATGCACCGCCGCATCGGTCGTCGCGCTTCCCTGCCCCCGCTCGTCGGAATTCGCAAGCCCGTTGCTACGGGATGGGAAAAATATTTAGTCTGGGAATTGCGTTGGAAACCACATCTAGCAACGAAACGACCGTACCACCCAACAACGGCAAGAAGCCCCTGATGGAACGCATCAAGGGAATCAACCGCCTCTTCGCGTTCACCGTGATCGTCCCGACCACGATCGCGATCGCCTACTTCGGTCTTGTCGCATCCGACGTTTACGTCTCGGAATCGCGCTTCGTTGTACGCAGCCCACAGCGGCAGATGCAAACGAGCGTCGTGGGCGCGTTGCTGCAAGGCTCCGGCTTCTCGCGCGCGCAGGACGACACCTACGCGGTAGTCGACTATATCCAGTCCCGTGATGCGCTAAGGGAGTTGAACAAGGCGGACTATATTGCCAACGCATACGGCGACCACGGCGACTTCGTCAGCCGGTTCTCGAAGTCGTTCGACAACAGCTTTGAAGCACTGCTGAAATACTACCGCAAGCATGTTGTCTCGGTTGACTTCGACTCTGCATCCGCCATCACGACCCTGCAGATCCGCGCCTACTCCGCGCAGGACGCCGAAAAGATCAACGAATCGCTGCTCGAACTGAGCGAGCGCCTCGTCAATCGCATGAATGATCGTGCCGCGAACGATACCGTCCAGTTCGCGCAGAAGCAGGTCGACCAGGCAACCACAAAGGCGAAGGATGCAGCCGCAGCGCTGGCCGCATACCGGAACACGCACACGGTTTTTGATCCCGACAAGCAATCCGCACTGGAACTGCAGCAAGTCAGCAGCCTGCAATCGCAGTTGCTGACAGCACAGAGCCAACTGATCCAGTTGCAGTCCACCGCGCCGGCAAACCCGCAGGTCGCAACGCTGAAAACGAACATTTCCACTCTTCAGCGTCAAATCGAGGCAGCCACCGGCGGTGTCGCCGGCCGATCCGGCTCCCTGTCGGACAAGGCCGCGCAATACGCGCGCCTGCAACTGGAATCGCAGTTTGCTGACAAGCAGTTGGCTTCTGCGATGACCGGTATGGAAAATGCGCGTGCAGAATTGCAGCGCAAGCAGCTCTATCTCGAGCGTCTTGTCGAGCCCAACACCCCGGACATCGCAATCGAACCGCGACGCCTGAAATCGATTTTCGAGACTTTCGCGTTGAGCATGATCGTCTGGGGCATCTTGAGCCTGTTGCTGGCCGGCGTCCGAGAGCACTATGACTAATCGGCACGCCGTGCATCACGACACGCCCTTCTTTCGGTCGTTGCGCATTCAGATCCGCGTCGTCGGCGCGCTGCTGATGCGTGAAATCATCACGCGCTATGGCCGCCACAATGTGGGCTTCCTGTGGATCATGTGCGAACCGATGATGTTCACGCTTGGCGTCACGGCCCTATGGACCGTCTCCAAGGCGACTCACGGCTCGACACTGCCGATCACGGCATTTGCCGTCACCGGCTATTCGACTGTGCTGCTATGGCGCAATTGCGCAGGCCGGTGCTCGCTTGCCATTCAGCCGAATCAGAGCCTGCTCTACCATCGCAATGTCAGGGTGATTGATCTTCTGATGGCACGCCTGGTGCTCGAGATATCCGGCGCAACAATGTCGTTTTTCGTACTGAGCGTGCTCTTCATCGGGATCGGCATGATGGCGCCACCGCACAACATCGCTCTGATCCTCGGCGGATGGATTCATATTGCAACGCTTGCTTGCGGCCTCGGGTTCACACTTGGCGCGCTGAGCGAGCGCAGCGAAACCGTCGAGCGGGTCTGGCACACGATCGCCTACCTGCTGTTTCCGCTGTCGGGCGCGGTATTCATGGTGGATTGGATGCCCCAGTATGCGCAGAAATTCATTTTGCTTCTGCCAATGGTGCACGGCGTGGAAATGATCCGGTCCGGCTATTTTGGCCCTCTCGTCAAGGCACATTACGACATCGGTTACATGGTGACCTTCGACCTGGTTCTTCTACTCATCGGTCTGTGCCTTGTCCGGGAGGCCAGCAAGCACGTGGAGCCGGAATGATCTCTCTCAAAAACCTGAGCAAGGCTTATCACACCCGGACTGGCCGGCGTACGGTACTCGATGATATTTCGTTGACCGTGAATAAAGGCGAACGTGTCGGCATTCTCGGACGGAACGGTGCCGGGAAATCGACCTTGATCCGGATGATCAGCGGCGCAGAACCTCCGACCGCCGGGCGTATTTCGCGCGACATGAGCGTCTCCTGGCCACTCGCCTTCGGCGGCGCCTTCCAGGGCAGCCTGACCGGAATGGACAACCTGCGCTTCGTATGCCGGGTGTACGGTGCGGATGCGAAGCGCGCGGAGCCGTTCGTGCAAGAGTTTTCAGAGCTGGGCAGCTACCTTCGGGAACCGGTAAAGACGTATTCTTCCGGCATGCGGGCACGGTTGGCGTTCGCAATTTCGATGGCGATCGAATTCGATTGCTTCCTGATTGACGAGATTATCGCGGTTGGCGACAGTCGATTTCACGCGAAATGCCATCACGAGCTTTTCGAAAAACGACGGGATCGAGCACTCATTATCGTCAGCCACGATGTCGCCTATGTTCGCCAGCACTGTGACCGCGCAGCCGTGCTGGTGCAGGGAAAACTTCATAATTTCGCGGACGTAGGCCAAGCGTACGATTTTTATCAGGCCAGCACCGCTTGAGTCCGTATCGCCATGCGGCGCAGGCGAATAGTCTGATGTAAAGATATTCCGGAAAATCGGGCCGGAACTCGATCGGCCATCCAATTCAACTGGTCGATTATCAACAGAATAGAGCGACGCGCGTGAGCGCAAAGGTATTTGAGTGGCAACTTACCGTCAGAAACTGATCGTCGTTCTTGCGATGCATCGCAGCGGCTCAAGTGCGATCACCAATATGCTCCCCGTACTGGGCGTGCAGCTAGGTGACGCATTACTTCCCGGTATTGAAGGAAACAACGCAAAAGGGTTCTTCGAAGACGGTGACCTCAATGCGCTCAACATCGCCATGCTCGATGCCTTGGGAAATGATTGGCATCATCTGACGTCGCTCGACGAAATCGATTTTGAAACATTGCGTCACAAGGGCTTTTTCGGACAAGCAGTCGATCTGCTGCAAAAAAAAATCCACGATGCGGATGTATTCGGATTCAAGGATCCGCGGGTATCCAAATTACTTCCCTTCTGGCAGCAGGTCTTCGCGCATTGCCAAGTCGAGACGCATTATTTGATCACCCTGCGCAATCCGGTCAGCGTCGCTCGTTCACTCAAGGAGCGCAACGGATTCATCCCCGGGAAAAGTTACCTCCTGTGGCTTCAGCACGTCTTGCCAGGACTCATTCAGACCGACGGCACATCCAGATGCATCGTAGATTACGACACCTTTCTGGAAACTCCTCAGCCCTATATTGATTTGTGCGCAACTCGCTTCGGCCTGACGATCGACCCCCGACGTTTGGCAGCTTACGAAACCGAGTTTCTGGACCTTTCGCTACGGCACACGGTTTTCTCGAGCGCGGACTTCGATCACGAACCCATGTGTCCGACCATGGTTCGGGATGCATACATGTCACTCAGGGCATGCGCACTCCAGGAGCACGATCTCGACGATCCCGAACTGCGGCAGCGATGCGTCGAGTGGAGCAATGCCCTCATGGGCATGCAACCCACCCTCCGGTTGATTGACGCGCTTTCGACCCAGGTCGACCTCTATTACCAGACTGCGATGCAGCATGGCGGGGAACTCGTTCGCCAACGGGATCTGTGCCGTATACTCGAGGACAAAATTCCGGAGCTGGAACGGCAGTCGAGTGCGGATGCGCATACTGCAACGCTCCGAATCGGCGAATTGTCGCAGGCGCTCCAATTGAGCGAAGCCGCCATGAACCGCGCCACTGCCGAGCATGTCGCAAGCGAATTGGCATGGAACCAGGAAGCGCTGGTTCGCGAAACCACCCACAATCAGTTGGTACGGACGCTTGAAGCGGAATCTTCCCGTGAGCGAGAATCACTGATCGCAGCGATCGAAACCGCACAGCAAAATCTCAGTAGCCTGGTCGTCGAGAAGCACATCTCCGTCGAGGCTGACGCACGTCGAGAAATTCAGTGGCAAGAAGCGCTCAAGGAACAACGCGACGGACATCGCCTGCAATTGACCTGTCTTCAGGAAAAATCGGAAGCCGCCCTGGCTGCGGTCCTGCTGAAGACCCAGACGCTCACCGACCAGTTGGACGAGTCGCAAGCAGCGCTGCGTGGCGCCGATGACAGGCGCGTCGCGCGCGAAGCGCAGTTTCGCGATGACGTGAAAGCGCTTCAGACGGATGTTGAAGAGGCGCGACGCGAACTGCAGACTCGCGATCGGCAGCATCAGGCCGAAGCAACGGAATACAAGGCGCTGTCGAGCGCAACCGACGCTCGGGTACACATGCTCGAACAGGACCTGCAAGCAACCCGCGACGAGCTGGAGCGGCTCAAGGCGAGTGCCTCATGGAAATTCACTTCGCCCTTACGACGAATTGGACGCTGGATCAGCCCTGCGAGATAGCAAGGCACGATGAATTGACTGAATGACAGGCGGCGGGAGAGCGCCAAGATTCCCTGTCACACCACCGAAGCAAAATACATCGCAAGAAAAATTGAGGTAGGTTTACCAATGACTGTCAGTTCCCCCCCTTATTCGCACAACGTTCCTCCGGCTACATTGGACGAGTTGCTCGGTCTGGATGACGAAGCATTCGTCCTTGCTGCATATCGAACAGTATTGGGCAGGGAAGCCGATCAGGAGGGCCAAGCATATTATCTGCGCCGTATCCGCAACGGCATCGGAAAGCTTCATATTCTCGGGCAGCTGAGAAACTCAAAGGAAGCCCGCGCACGCTCGGTCGACATGAGCGGACTGGACCGCGCCATCCGTGCGACCAGGCTCAAGCGAATTTTCAGCTTCACGGCGCCGTGGACGCGTCATCGCAAAGATCAGGACCGGAAGCTAAATGATCTGGAGAATTCGCTGCATGCGCTCGCGCGCGTCGCGGCGTCGACCAACGAGCAAGTCTCGAGCCTGCATGCGTCGCTGACCAGGCTGCCTCACGCCCTTGGCGAACATCACCTGCCCGTCGTGCGTGCGACGGCACATGCAGATACCCCGCTCTTTTCCGTGATCACGCCGATCTACAAGACGTCGGTCTATTACCTGGAACGGTTGGCGACGTCACTCTGGGCCGTACGTGATTCGATCGAATGGGTCGTCGTCAACGACTCCCCGGCCGTCCCTCACGTCGAGTCGTTCATCGACAGGATGCAATCGTGCTTTCCGAACATCAGGTATGTCAGGCACGACGTCAACAAGGGGATCTTTGCGTCCTACACCAGCGGCATCAACGCCGCCACCACGCCGTACGTCGCCATTCTCGACCATGACGACGAGGTGGACCTTGCGCCGATCGTCGCGCACCTGAACGCGGTCGGGGAGCGTCACGACCTCATCTATACCGACGAAGTCCGATTCGGGCAGGAGGTCAATGTCCATTTTGCCAAGCCGACATTCGATCCGCTGAGTTCGATGCATTACTTCTACATGCATCACATCACGCTGTTCCGCACGTCGATTTGCAAGGCACTGATCGAGAAGGAACCGGATGCCGTCAAAAAGTATCGCAGTTGCTTCGACATCTGGTTGGCGCTCGGTTACATCCGGCATTTCGGATCGCAACAGATTTCAAGCAAATACATGCCCTATCCCAGCTATGGCTGGCGGGTTCATGATGACAGTACTGCCAAGAGTCTGGGCCAGAAGCCGCTTGCTGACGGTGAACGGATAGAGATCGCCAAGAGCCTCTACCGCGACCTGGATCCGCTGGTGAACATCGAGCTCGACGACGAAGCACGCTATCTCGTTCGATACCGGTATCCCACTGCGTCCGCGCAAGACCGGAAGCAACTGGCAAAGCTGATTTGCTCGCGCTTCGACGTCTATACGCACCGCATGACCGTCATTTCGGAACATCAGATGGGTCGGGGAGACCATCCGCTACTTGATGCGTTGTCCAACGTCCCTCTGGCTTACCTGGACGACTTCATCACCGGAAAATGTCTCGTCGTGCCGAGACAAAAGCTTCCTCGCGACAGTCGGATCTACGACAGCGTCTCGCGACACCTGAACAACGTTCCGGTGCTGGAAACGATCGACGACAGACTCAGTCCAGCTGATTTCGCCAAGCTGACGGCGCAGAACATCGGCGTCCTGAGCTCCAAGCGAGCACCGAAAATGAACAAGAGCCGCTCGGCATCACATCTGCTGGTCGTTTGATGGAAGCACGCTACAAATGAACAAGAAAAGTTCCAATCCGACAGTCAGCATCCTCTTGCCGGTCTATAACGGACAGGCCTACCTGCAGGAAATGCTGGAGTCCATTGCATCGCAGAACCTGACCGATTTCGAACTGATCGTTGTCGACGACGGATCGACCGATGGAAGCTGGGATCTATTGACGTCCTGGATGAGCAGCCACACCCTCTCCGTTCGGCGTTTGCGCAAGCCGGTCAATCTGGGGGTATGCGCCGCACTCGTTGACGCATCGCGGCTCGCACGTGGACGCTATATTGCGCAAATCGGCCAGGATGACGTCTGGTCGCCTGATCACCTGTCGGAGCTTTGCGCCGCGCTGGACAACAATCCGGACGCGAGCGCCGCCTTCGCCGGCGTCACCTATATCGATGCGCAAAGCAAGCCGATGGTCGCCACCGTGTTCAATCACGGCCGCATCGACGAAGATGGCTATGAGACGCTGCTCGCAAAACTGACGGCAGGGAATTTCCTCTGCGCACCCGCGTCCATGTTCCGCCGCGATTTCTTCGACATCTCGTACTGGGGCGCGTCGAACGAGCGGCTGCAGGATTACGAGCTATGGCTCAATTTGCTGTTGCACGGCCGTTTTGTGTTCACCAAGCAGATCACTTGCTCGTATCGATTGCACAACAACAATCTGAGCTCGGGCTCGCAGATGCGGCTGCAGAGCGAGTACGAATTGCTCATGACGCTGATGCGGGTACTGATGAGCGGTCGTTTCGAGCACTTCTATGCAGGCCTGAACAACGATTCGGACCGGCGTATCGAGTTCGTTCGCGCGCTCGACCACAGCCTGACAACGGTCACGGCTTACTGTTCCGGCATCGCACTACTGCACGCTGCGGTCCTCGAGCGTATCAGCATGTGGGAAACGGAGCGTTTGCAAGAAGTCAACGCAATGCGGATCAAGACCGTACGGGCGCTCGGCCTGCTACGCAAGGCACTTGCATTGAGAAAGGTCAGTTCGGCCCATCTGCTGCAAGACAACAGCGGCGTCCCGTATCTCGTCCCGGCTCATGACTCAATGTCGCCTCTCGTCACGGCACTGATCGAAGAGGGCTGCTTCCAGGACGGCGCGCATATCGACTTCTCGTCCGTCGATTTGCCCTACCTGTATGCGTGCTCGGAAACTCAGGTTGAACAATTGAAGTCCTATGATTCATTCCTGTCCGCGACTCACGAACATCGAGTCGTGGTATTCGACACGGAAAAGACCGGCGATCATCCGTGCGGATTCGGCATTGCAGCCGATCAGCACCTGGATCATGGCCTGATGGACAAATTGTTCAAGTTCATGGAAGAGAAGCATCGGTCGTTCTATCAAGCACGTCCGATGATTGGGTGAAGCGTTGTGAACGCAAAAGTCGATATGCCTACCAATATTCAGAAGTGCGTCCTTGTCACTGCCGCGGGTACCGCCACGGCAGTCAATGTCATCAAGAGCCTGTCGCAAATTCCCGGCGTCAGGGTCGTGACGACGGACAGCAACGAGCGCCACATGATTGCGGCCCCCGCTCGCTGGAACACCACGCACTATCAGGTACCGCTCGCGAGCGATACCGATGCCTTCGTCTCGGCGTTGGTGGCAATCTGCGAAAAGGAAGGCGTTGATGCGATCTATCCGATCCACGATGCTGAAATTCTTGCCGTCACCGCACATCGAGCCCGATTTCCGGCGCGCGTGCGGCTGCCCGCCCTGTCGGCCGACAGCGTGCGAAATTCAAACGACAAGCTGCTGAATTTCGAAATCTGTCGCGAGGCGGGCCTCCCCGTTCCCGATACGATTCCGGGATCGAAGCTGCAGTCGAGCGATATCGAGCACTACCATGCATTGATTCGCAAGCCGCGATCAGGCGTAGGAAGCGTCGGCGTCCGCCGGGTGACGAACTTCGACGAGCTGGATCGTCAGGCGGACTTGACCGATTCCATCGTGTATCAACAGCCGTGCACCGGCGACGAATACACGATCGATGTTCTTCGTGTCGGCTCCGACCTGATTTCCGTCGCACGCGAACGTCTCGAAACCAAGGCTGGCGTATGCACGAAGGCGCGCGTCTTCGTGCACCCGAACACCGACGCGCTCGCGCGCCGCATTGCGGATGTGTTCGAACTCCAGGGCCTGTTTTGTTTCCAGGTAATCGGCGACATCGAAAGCGGTGACCTGAAGATCATCGACATCAATCCCCGTTGCGGTGGTGGTACGGCGCTTTCCGTCGCAGCAGGATTTCCGCTGCTTCAGTGGCATTTCGCCGCGCTCCTGGATCTCCAGGAAGCGTCCGAATTCAAAAGCGCATGCCTGCGCCGGCTGGCACAGGGCGGTGAAGCGATCGTCTGCCGCCATTACGAAGAAATTGTGACCTTCTCGTCATGAAGCCACATCGCCCGCTAGTAGCCCTCGATTTCGACGGCACGCTCGTTTCGTGCAAAGAGAAGCAGTTGTATGCGCTCGACGAAGCGTCGAAGCTGCATCACGTCGCTTACGACGCCTTCGACACGTTCTGGAACCTGAAACGCAACGGATCTTCCACGCTCAAGGCACTGACGGTGACGGGTGTGGATGAAGTGCCGGCGAGCAAGATCGCGGCGACCTGGATCGACATCGTCGAGAGCGAACAGGCCAGCGAGCACGACAGACTGCTGCCGGACGTTGCCGACGCGCTACGCGGTCTGGCAACATCGGCTGATCTGATGCTGCTGTCCGCGCGCCGCAACGCCGCGCTGCTCGAACGTCAACTCGTGTCGCTGGATCTACTGAAGTTCTTTCCGATCTGGGAAACGGTCTCGCCGCTGGGCGGGGTCGGCAATTCAAAAGCACAGCGCCTCGTACATCACGGCGCCTGCTGCTACGTCGGCGACACCGAGAGTGACTGGTCGGCATCCGTAGCGGCAGCGCTGCCTTTTTACCTGCTTTCTACCGGGCAACGCAGCAATTCTTTTTTTGAGACGCATTTTCGAGATCTTGAAAATGCACCGCCGGTCATCTACGGCAATTTTCAACACGTCGCCGACGCCATCAAACATGACCTACTCAGTTGACATGTGTCGATTCATCGACCTTCCGCAGTTCTCGGATCGCCGCGGGAACCTGTCGTTCATTGAAAATGGAGGCGCGCTGCCGTTCGACGTCAAGCGATTCTACTTTCTGTACGACGTGCCGTTCGGCGTCGAACGCGCGGGGCACGCGCACAAGAATCTGCATCAAGTGTTTTTCGCGTTCGCCGGCTGTTACGAGCTGCACCTCGACGACGGCACGAACAAGCGGACGGTCTTGATCAATCAACCGAACAAGCCATTCTACGTCTGCCCTCACATCTGGCGCGTCGTCGACAGTTTCACGTCCGGCGCCGTATGTGCCGTGCTCGCAAGTGAGCAATATAGCGAGTCGGACTATCTGAGGAACTATGACGACTTTCATCAATATCTCAAAACTGTAAAATCGCCGCGGGAGAACGTGCTGTGAATGTACCTTTTTTGGATCTGGGTCGCCTGAATGCGCCTTACAAGGCGGATTTTCTCGGCGCCGCATCGAAGCTTTTCGACGACGGCACGTTCATCGGCGGTGGACTCGTCAGCCAATTCGAACGGGAATTCGCTGAATATTGCGGCACCGAGCATTGCGTCGGAGTCGGCAACGGGCTCGACGCCATCACGCTGGCACTGAAGGCACTCGGCATCGCGTCGGGTGACGAAGTCATCGTTCCGGCGCAGACGTTCGTTGCGACATGGCTTGCCGTGACGCACGTCGGCGCGATCAATGTCCCTGTCGATGTCGAGCCTCGAACGGCCAACCTCGATCCGGACCTGATCGAAGCTGCGATTACGCCGCGTACCAAGGCGATCATCGTCGTCCATCTGTATGGTGCGACCGCCGACATGGAGCGCATCAACGAGATCGCCAAGCGACACGGCCTGTACGTCATCGAGGATGCAGCACAGGCTCACGGCGATATCCGTTTCGACCGCAAGGTAGGAACGTTCGGTGACATTGCGACCTTCAGCTTCTACCCTTCCAAGAACCTCGGTGCAGTCGGGGATGCCGGATGCGTGGTAACCAACTCCAGCGCACTCGCACAGCGCGTGCGCGAGCTTGGCAACTACGGCAGCTCGGTCAAGTATCGTCACGATTCCATCGGCTTCAACAGCCGCCTCGATCCGATCCAGGCCGCTTTCCTGTCCCTGAAGATCAAGGATCTGGATCGCATCATCGAAAAGCGACGCGCTATCGCCGCTCGCTACGATCAGGCCATCGGCAACGTCGACGAGTCCGCTCCGGTCTTCCGGTTGCTCGACTTCGGGCTGCAATCGGTTTGGCACAACTACGTCATCGTGTGCCGGGATCGCGACACCGTTCAGCGCCAACTGACGGAGGCCGGGGTAGGCGTCGGCATCCATTACCCGACGATTCCTACCGAGCAAACCTGCTACGCGGACATGCAGCACTACAGCCAGGCAACGCCCGTCGCGCACCGCCTCAGTCAATCCGTTCTGAGCTTGCCGATGGGTGAATACCTGAGCGACGCCGAAGTCGATCACGTCTGCGACGCGCTGCAGAAACTGGCGTAACCGACGTTTCATCGACGCAACCGGCATTACAGGACGCGATTCGATCTTCCGCTCCCTTCGCGAGATCGCTCCGCGTCTGTCGCATCATGACGGGGACACATCGTCCCCGTCATGTGCATGCAGGACCCGAAATACGAGCCTGTCATCGATTCGGCAATCTGCCTTCCGTCATGACGTAGCGCATCACTTTGCCATTTATGATCGATCTGGAGTTCTTTCGCTTGAGCTGGAACATGTCGCACTTGCGGCGTCTTCCGGACGACACCGATCAGCCGAAGAACTCGCGGCCGTGCAAATCCTATGCGGTACGTGCTCGCGTGAAGGCGGGGTGGTACATGCTGGAGCTCCGGGCCAGTGCCGCCGCCCCCAGCGTCACGGTTCGTGTCGTCGCCGTCCTGGAAAGTGGCGAAATCGAATCGTTCTCGGTAACGACGAGCACGAGACACGTCAGCAAACGGCTCATTCGCCTGTCTTCGCCCGGAAGCGTCAGTTTGCAGATGGAATCTGCGCACCCGAGTGACGAGGTCACGCAATTCAGGTTGGCTCGCGTGACAGGCCGATTCGCACGCTCGCGCATGCATCGAAAGCTGAGCGCGCTGCATCCGATGTACAAACTCGAAACATCCGGCGCGTCATCGACTCGGCAAGCGAGCGCCGGGCCTGAGCGAGATATGTGGCGCGACTACTGCCAGCTCTTCGAAAACCCGGATGCACTCGTCGATTATTCGGACTGGGTCGAGTGTTTCGACACGCCGAACAGCGATGCACTTACCCGGATGAGCCGTCACATCGGTTCATTCCGTGATCGCCCCACCGTCGCACTGGCGATGGCGCTGTCCAGGCCGAATGCCGCCTGGCTGAACGCAACCATTCAGCATGTGAAGGCGCAGATCTACCCATACTGGGAGCTTCATATCGTCGCTCCCGACATGGTTGATCCAGAGATTCTGCGCTTGCTGGAACATCACGCACTGAGCGACAGCCGCGTGAAAATTCTGCCGATCGCCAATCACGCGACTCGCCGAGACGAGCTGACCCACGCCCTGATTCGATCCGGATCGTGGATCGCAATTCTTGGCCAGCACGATCTGCTGCCCCAGCACGCGCTGTTTGCCATTTGCGAGACCGTCGATGCAGTGCCGTACGCGGAGCTGATCTATTCCGACGAGGATCGCATTGATGAAGACGGATCACGCAAGGAACCGCACTTCAAATGCGACTGGAACGAAGATCTGTTCCTGGCTCGCGGCACGATCTCCCATTTGAGCGCCTCCCATTCTCGCCTGTTCGAAGCCGTGGGCGGCTGGGATCCGCGCCCGGGTTTCGCTTCGAATTACGATCTGGCGCTGCGGTGCATCGGAACAGCACGACCGAATGGCATCGTGCATATTCCGAGAATCCTCTACCACGTTCGCGCCGGCGCCCAGGATCAGTTCGATACGGCCACCGATGCTGACAAGCACGCTGGATACCTGGCACTCGCGCACCATCTGCAGCGGACCGGAATCGCAGCGGATGCGAGCATGACGACTCACGGCTACAGGGTCCGTTACCGGCTACCCGAGCCGGGCCCGATGGTAAGCATCATTATTCCCACCAGGAACGGGCTCTCGCTCCTGCGCCAATGCATCGAATCGATCCTGCACCGAACGACCTACTCGAACTACGAGATCATAGTGGTCGACAACGGCTCCGACGAGCGCGAGACGCTGGATTACCTCGCCATGCTGTCAACGCATGAACGCATCGAGATAGTTCGCGACGACCGGCCGTTCAACTATTCCGCGCTCAACAACCGCGCTTGCGCGCGGGCGCGCGGTGACTATATTGCTCTCGTCAACAACGACATCGAGGTCATCAGCCCGGACTGGCTGGAAGAAATGCTGGGGCAGGCAACGCGCCCCGAAGTCGGCGCAGTCGGCGCAAAACTCCTGTATTCGGACGACACCGTGCAGCACGCCGGTGTCATTCTCGGTCTCAGCGGCGCCGCGGATCATCTCCACCGGGGGCTGCGAAGGCACGATCCGGGCTATCAGGCCCGAGCTGCAGTCGTTCAATCCCTTTCTGCCGTCACGGCTGCCTGCCTCGTCGTCAGAAAATCGCTTTATGTCGAAATCGGCGGCCTCAACGAAGCGTCCCTGCCTGTTGCTTTCAACGACATCGACTTTTGCTTACGCATCAAGAGCGCAGGATATCGAATCATCTGGACACCGTTCGCTGAACTCTATCATCACGAATCGGCAACCCGCGGTGAAGACGATACGCCGGAAAAAAAACGGCGCTCCGACGGCGAGGTTGCGTACATGCGGCAACATTGGGCAGACTTCATGGCGGATGATCCGGCCTATAGCCGGAATCTGACGCTGGATCGAGCCCAGTGCCAGATCGCATGGCCGCCGAGAGCAGGTCTGGGCGCTACCAGGATGGCCCGCTCCGCATCGGAACATCCGCGTGCGATATTCGAAGATCGACCGTCTGCCGATCCGGTTGGCTACTCGAACAGAGAAGAAACCTGATCCCGTCATGACAAACAACCGAACTTTTAGCGTCCTTCTGGAAATGCGGCCCGCCCTCGATGGCCATGCCGGCATTCCGCAGGAAACGAGATTGCTGTTTCGAGGCTTGTGCGAGTGCCCGTCGATCGAGGTCGAAGGCCTGCTTCAGGCCTCACTCGCGTTTCTTGCGCCTGGCGCTGATGACGACTCGGCTCGCGAACCGGACATGACGCTTGCCGCCGTGCGTGAACGCACTCGGGTTGTCGTATCGATGGACAAACCGCGCGCCAAAGGCATTTGGGCGACGGTTCGCACCTATGTCCGCTCTCGCCGAACCGCATACGCGCTGGCGCTGTCCGCGCTGTTGCGTCCCGCGCGTGCTCACGTGCGACTCACTCGCTTCACGCCTCACGGCTTCGAGGAATTCGTCTGGCGCCGCCTGTTCGAGAAGACCCTGCCGGCAGACGATTTCAAGATCGTCACTGCGCGCGATCTACGCGTCTGCACGGTTCCCTGGAACGTGTTGCAGAGTGCAGGACTTCTAACCTTGAAATTCGGGCGTGAAGCAATCTATCCGCGCCTCGCGCTGGATCGAGCCGGCGTCTTCATTGCACAGACTCCGTACCCCGGCAGAATCCCCGGTGATGTTGCGTTCGTCGTGCGCTATCACGACGCCTTTCCGATCATGATGCCCGACACGATCGCCAACAAGGTCCGCCATCAAGCCACGCACATGCATGCGTTGATCAGCAATGCAAAATCCGGTGCGTATTTTGCGTGTGTATCCGAAACGACACGACAGGGCCTGATCGCGTTGCTTCCCGAGCTGCGCGATCGCTCAGTCACGATTCACAACATGATCTCGACCGATTTCCGCGAAACCACCGCGCCTGCCGATCGGGTCAAGCAGATCGTAAGGCTTCACATCACCCCGGTCGGCCCGCTGAATCCTACCTTTTCCACGACCGAGTCGAGGGAGCGCTTTTACGCCAACGCGCTGGATCGGCAACCGTTCAAGTATCTACTGATGGTTTCCACGATCGAGCCCCGCAAGAATCACGCTCGGCTATTGGCAGCATGGTCGACGCTCATGACGGATCGCGATCCATCGATCAAGCTCGTTTTCGTCGGAAGCGCTGGCTGGGGTAGCGAGGTGCTGACCCAGGAAATGCGCGCGTGGATCGATACCGGAGCCTTGTTCGTCCTGTCCGGGGTTCCCGCTGCAGATTTGTGTACGTTGTATCGGCACGCCGTCGCGACCGTCTGCCCGAGCCTCGCGGAGGGCTTTGACTATTCCGGCCTGGAATCCATGGCCAGCGGCGGGATCGTGGTGTCATCCGACATCGCGGTCCACCGTGAAGTCTACGGCGACGCAACCGAGTACTTTGATCCACACTGCACACGCAGCCTGGCGGATGCGATTGGTCGCGTTGCCTATGACGATGGCGCTGAAATGCGACGTTCCGAATTGAAAGCATTGGGACACGAAATGGCAACCCGGTATCAGCCAAAGAACATCCTGCCTCAGTGGGAACGCTTTCTCGGTGCGGTATCAGCCGGGACGGCCGGAATCGCGCGATAGATCCAGTCGCTCCGACCGCACCGGATCAATGCGCATTTTCGAGTACGGTATTGTTTAAAATGGTGCCTGTTGAATTTCCGGCAAGCACTGATGTTTTTCGAACCAAACCGGGCATATTGAATGGCTCATCCTGCTAGATGTCGCAATTCGCATGCGACGCAAAACCGGCCGCCCCCCCGCCGAACGCGGGCGCTTTGCAGCCGGCCCGGGCCGTCCGGCATGTACCCGGTCCTCGCGCCTCGTCCGACGCAGGTCGACTGGATACAACCCTCGAAACCGAAATACATCGCCGCCCTTTTTCCGTGACCGCTGCTGGTCTACCCAGAAGCAGCGATCTCAAACGATCAGCCCAAAATTTAAGACACTCGTAACATGCGTCGCATACACTCCCTGACCTATACTCTGCCGCTACTGTGCGGAATGGCCCTCACGGCCTGCTCGACAATCCCGACGTCCGGACCGAGCGCGTCGGCCGTCACGCAGGCACCCGCCAATCCGAGCTCGATCGGCATTCAGGTGGTCGACGTCAACGACGACGTAGCCCGGCGCCTGCTCTCCCTGCAAATGGCCGGCGACTTCTCGAAAACGCTCGGCGAACGCGCGACGACCTCACAGCAATTGGGCGCCGGCGACGTCATCGAGGTGTCGATTTGGGAGGCCCCGCCTGCTTTGCTGTTTGGCACGTCTTCGACGGACGGGCGGCCCAACACCACCTCCAATGCGCGCGTAACGGTGCTGCCGGATCAGACGATCGACAGCTACGGCAATGTGCGTATCCCGTTCGTCGGGCCGGTCAAGGCCGCCGGACGCACGCCCGAGGAACTCGGAGTGGCGATCACCGAGAGACTGAAGGGCAAGGCCAATCAGCCCCAGACGCTGGTCAGGCTGGTGCAGAACACGACCTCCTACGTCACGATCGTCGGCGACGTCAATTCCAGCAAACGCATGCCGCTGACGCCTAGCGGCGAGCGCATCCTCGACGCACTCGCCAGCGCGGGCGGCGTGCGGCAGCCGATCGAAAAAATGACGCTGCAGGTTACACGCGGCAAAACCGTGCAGTCGCTGCCGCTGGAAACGATCATCCGGGATCCGCGCCAGAACGTTCCACTTCAGCCCGGCGACGTCGTTACGGCGCTGTATCAGCCGAATAGCTTCACGGCGCTCGGTGCGACCGGCAAAAACGAGGAAATCAACTTCGAAGCGCAGGGCATTACGCTGGCCCAGGCGCTCGGTCGCATGGGCGGCCTGAACGACTCGCGCTCCGACGCACAGGGCGTCTTCATCTTCCGGTTCGAGAAGGCAAATGCGCTCCAATGGCCGCTTCAACCAGTCAAAACGGCACCGAACGGCCTGGTTCCGGTCGTTTATCGAATCAACTTGAAGGATCCCAACAGTTTCTTCGTTGCGCAAAGCTTCATGATGGACAACAAGGATGTGGTCTACGTATCAAATGCGCCAATTGCGGAACTGCAAAAATTCCTCAATGTGATCTTCTCCGTGGCTTACCCCGTCATGACAACAGTTACGACTTTCCGGTAATCCACACGTAAATATCCCGCCGCACGATTCGATTCGTGCGGCAAATCCTTCAATGTGCTTCGCCGCGGCAGAGCGGAAATCGAGTATGCGCCCCGACGCCTTTCCGATTTACGAAAGCGCATATGGGTATCGAATACCCAATTTCGTCGAAGCACACTGCCCAATTTACTCATATTTATTGTCGATACCATTATGTTGCTAATCACCGGCGGTGCGGGTTTCATTGGCGCAAACTTCGTTCTGGACTGGATTGCCAGCTCCGACGAGCCCGTCATCAACCTGGACAAACTGACCTATGCAGGCAATCTCGACACGCTTGCGTCACTTGCCGACAACCCTCGACACACGTTCGTCCGCGGCGACATCGGTGACCGAGAGCTGGTCGCCGATCTTCTGAAACAGCATCGCCCGCGCGCGGTCATCAATTTCGCCGCTGAATCCCATGTTGACCGGTCCATTTCCGGCCCTGGCGATTTCATTCAAACCAACGTGGTCGGCACCTTCAACCTGCTCGAATCCGTGCGAGGCTACTGGAGCGAGCTTCCGGACGAGGAGCGTGAGGCTTTCCGCTTTCTTCACGTGTCGACCGACGAAGTCTACGGCACGCTCGGCCCCAACGATCCGGCCTTCGCGGAAACCAAGCGCTACGAGCCCAACAGCCCCTATTCCGCAAGCAAAGCTGCGTCGGATCATCTCGTCCGCGCGTGGCACCACACTTACGGCATGCCGGTACTGACCACCAACTGTTCCAACAACTACGGGCCTTACCATTTCCCGGAAAAGCTCATTCCGCTCGTCATTCTGAACGCGCTGGCAGGCAAGCCCCTGCCGATCTACGGCGACGGCCAGCAAGTCCGGGACTGGCTCTACGTGAAGGATCATTGCTCGGCCATTCGACGTGTTCTGCAACAAGGGAGCGTCGGCGAAACCTATAACGTGGGCGGCTGGAACGAATGCACGAATCTCGAAGTCGTTCGAACGATCTGCTCGATTCTTGACGAGCTTCAGCCTCGCAGCGACAAGCAGTCGTACGCAAACCAGATCAGTTTCGTTCAGGATCGCCCCGGGCATGATCGCCGATACGCAATCGATGCTCGCAAGCTGGAGCGGGAGCTGAACTGGAAACCCGAAGAGACGTTCGAAGGCGGCATCCGGAAAACGGTGCGCTGGTACCTCGACAACCAGGAGTGGGTACAGAACGTCACGTCCGGCAGCTATCGCGACTGGATCGACCTGCAATATGGAGCCGATGCATGCAGCGCATCCTGATCACGGGCTCCAGCGGCCAGATCGGCTTCGAACTCGAACGTGCATTGGCACCGCTCGGCGAACTGCTTGTGCCGAAACGCAAAGACCTGGATCTTTCCGACATCGGCACGCTTGCGGAGCGGCTCACCGTATTGCAACCGGATGTCATTGTCAATCCGGCCGCCTATACGGCAGTGGACCTCGCGGAAAGCCAGGCCGCGTTGGCACATGCGATCAACGCCGATGCTCCCGGCGTCATGGCCTCATGGGCGGCAAGCAGGAACGTCCCGTTCATTCACTACTCGACGGATTACGTATTCGACGGCACGAAAGCCGAACCGTATCTCGAAGACGACCCCACGCATCCTTTGTCGGTCTACGGGCAGAGCAAGCTGGCAGGTGAAGCTGCAGTTCGCGCAGCATGCAGCCGTCATTTGATTTTGCGTACAAGCTGGGTTGTCGGCGCACACGGGAAGAATTTTCTCAAGACGATTCTGAGGCTGGCACAAGAGCGTGAGCAGCTCAACGTCGTCGCCGATCAAGTCGGTGCGCCGACCACGGCCGCCTTCATCGCCGACGTGACCGCCCACGTGCTCGCCCGCGTGCTTTCCCCGTCGTTCAGCGACTGGGGCACGTATCACCTGGCCGCCGCAGGCGAAACGACGTGGCATGACTACGCGCGTCGTGTCGTTCACCTCGCCGAAGAATCCGGCATCGCATTGAAACTGAAGCAAGACGCCATTCAGGCCGTCCCCACCAGTGCATATCCGACAGCCGCGACACGCCCCGCGAATTCACAGCTGAATTGCAGCAAGCTCGCCAATACATTCGATCTGCACATGCAACCCTGGCAGTACGGCATCGATCATGTATTCGCCCAACTACAACATTGAAATCGAGAGAAGACCAACATCATGAAACGAAAGGGCATTATCCTCGCGGGTGGTTCGGGAACCCGTCTGTACCCTGCAACGCAGGCGGTGAGCAAGCAATTGCTGCCGATCTACGACAAGCCGATGATCTACTACCCGCTCAGCACGTTGATGTTGGCAGGCATCCGCGACATTCTGATCATCTCGACGCCTCAGGATACGCCGCGCTTCGAACAGTTGCTCGGTGATGGTCATCAGTGGGGCCTCAACCTTCAATACACGGTTCAACCGAGCCCCGACGGACTGGCTCAAGCGTTCATCCTTGCCGAATCGTTCCTCGCGGGAGATCGCTCCGCACTCGTGCTCGGCGACAATATTTTCCACGGCCATGAATTTGTGTCGCTCCTGCACGAGGCCGCGCGCAAGGAAACAGGCGCCAGCGTGTTTGCCTATCGCGTCAACGACCCTGAACGATATGGGGTAGTCGAATTCGATCAGGACGGCCGTGCGATCAGCATCGAGGAAAAACCCGCTCAACCGAAATCGCACTACGCGGTTACCGGTCTCTATTTCTACGACAGTATGGTCGTCGACATTGCCAAATCGATCAAACCGTCGGATCGCGGCGAACTCGAGATTACCGATGTCAATGCAACCTACCTGCGCGAAGGCCTGCTTGACGTCAAGACGATGGGACGCGGCTACGCGTGGCTCGATACCGGCACCCACGATTCGATGCTCGAGGCCAGCCACTTCATCGCCACGATGGAGCATCGCCAAGGATTGAAAGTGGCCTGCATCGAAGAAATTGCCTATCGCTTGGGCTACATCGATTCCGAGCAATTGCTCCGCCTTGCTGCACCGCTCAGCAAGAACGGCTACGGCCAGTACCTTAAAAATATTCTGAAAGAGCAAATCCGCTAGCCGGGATCCGCTGCAACCCCGGTGGCCATGCACCACAATTGTGCCACCCGGGGTATACGTCGCGTTTTTCTTTCGATTGCACGGAAGCCGATCCGGCTAAGATACCAACATTGTCGCCGGGTGCCGATCGTTGCAGCATGAGTGGAATCCGGCAGATTGCACACAATGGCGATCGTGCGGCCGAGGCCTCGATCGCTGATAACGACCGGCTCACTCTTCGAGGCAATATGCGCGTAGCCATCATTGGCGGATCCAATTCAGTCATCGCCAACGGATACATCGGCAGGTTCGCCAGCCACCTTTCTGCCATTTCGGGCAACGAGGTAACGCTCGACAACATTTCTGTAGGCGGCACCACGTCGCTCACTTCCATCGGCCGCCTTCAGGAAATTACCGAGGTACCCGATGTCGTCGTCCTCGAATATTCGCTGAACGATACGGGGCACCTCAATCACCGCCCCGACGGAGCGGAACTGAAACGTCTGTTCCTGGAGATTTTCTTCAACGCCGCTGCGGAGCGTTTCCCGAACGCGACCATCGTGCCGCTCATCCTGTCCGCCCAGCCGTTCTACAGGACTGACATTCACAACCAGATCTACGATGCCGAAATTGCATGGTACCGGGATCGCGGGATTTCGTTCGTCGACACTCGCTCGTGGTTCTTCGATACGTTCGGCTGGCCGATTCCGTCGTTCGTCTACTCGGACGAGGCGCACTACCACCGCGGCTGTACGGTCGCAATGATCGGCACGTTGTTGGCCGAGCGCGTCAATGCACTATGGCAACGGGGCCCGAGGCTCGGTGAACTGGCTCGCCCCATTTCTCTCCCCGGCACGCAAGCGCGCCTGAAGCCCCGCTTTGCTTCCGCGAAAGAAATTGCGGCGCAAACCGGTACTGAAAGCAAGCTCGGCCGTATCGAGAATCGGCATGTAAAAGCGGATTGTCTGACTCTGATGACCGATGAACGGCTCGCCATCCCCGTTTCCGGTATTCCGATCGCAGTGTCACTCGCATCGACCAACGCTCATTGGTACGCCGAACTGGAGCACGATGCGCAACGTGTCTCACTCTCGACCCGATATCAAGACATTCCCGACGGAAAATTCATCTACTCGAGCATCCCGCTTCTGATGGAGAACAATCCCAGTCGGCTGACCGCAATACCCGGAACGGGAACCATTGCGCTACAAACCAGGTTGACGCCTCCGTCCGGGCAGATTTTCACGTTCGACGGATTCCATGACGCATCTCGCGAATCACGCCTTGAAAACAGGCTCGATCTTACCGGCGTTCTGGTTCTGGAAGCCGCTCAATAACTGCACGCCGCGCAAAAAAAGCGGAGTGGCGCAGCACACAATCGTTCGTCGCCACTCCTTTGCCCCGGAAGACCGGGGCATGACCGGCCTTCAGAACAGATCGGCCGTTGCGAACGGAACGCCTTGCTGATCCTTGGTGGAAACGACGGGAGTGTCGCCCAGCGGCCAGTCGATATTCAGTTGCGGATCATTCCAAAGAATCGTCTTTTCGTACTCGGGATACCAGTAGTCCGTCGTTTTGTACAAGAATTCCGCCGAGCTGGAGGTCACCACGAATCCGTGGGCAAACCCCTCCGGAATCCAAAGCTGCCGATTATTTTCGGCAGAGAGCGTCACCCCCACCCATTGACCGAACGTAGGCGATGAACGCCGCAAATCGACTGCGACGTCGAATACCTCACCGGAAACCACACGAACGAGCTTTGCCTGAGTATGTTGTATCTGGTAGTGAAGGCCGCGCAACACATTCTTCGCCGATTTGGAATGGTTGTCTTGCACGAATGCCGCATCGCGACCAATTGCCTCGACAAATTTATTTTGATTGAAGCTCTCAAAGAAAAAACCACGCTCGTCACCGAAAACTCTTGGTTCGATAATCTTCAAGTCCGGAATATTCGTCTCAACGATATTCACTCGTTCTCCCCAGCTCAAATTCAAAGATCAGCATCGCGGCCAATCGCCGGATGTATATTCCACCGCCCTGACGCGGCACCGCTGTACGCTCGGGCCGTGCTTCGATGTCGTCCAATCGGCCTTGCCCCGTCGCTTGGTGCAGCAACGAAGCCTTTGCAAGAATCGTTGCTCCCATCCGAAGACGGTCGTGGAGGCAGCCCCTCGCCCCTCGCCCCTCGCCCCTCGCCCCTCGCCCAAAGATAACAGCCGACGAGAATGCATCCTGTTCCACGACGTCCGCACATTCAAAATTTCACAGCACCGGCGAATCCGCGGCTTCGATTATCACATGCAACGGTTAGAATATGAGGCCGCCCCGACACGGGCTCCAAGCGAATATTCCCGATCATCGGGCTGACCTGTGCAAAGAATATTATTAGACGTGACGCGTTTGCAGACCCGCCTCTGCAAACGCATGCTCCCTACCGGAGTGGACCGCGTCGGCCTCGAATACATTCGCCGCTACGCGCCACGAGCGCGTGCCGTACTGAGCGAACAGGGTTTTCACGCCGTGTTGTCGGAAAGCGATTCTGCCGTCGTGTTCCAGACCTTACTGGAGCAAGATTTCAGTAGAGCCGCCGCGATGCGGATGCTCGCTGCCAAGGCGCTCCTGACTGCGTGGAGAAAAACACCGCTTCCGGGAAGCATCCTGTTGCACACCAGTCACTCGGGAATGGAGTTCGCGCGATACCCGCAGGCAATGCGCAGACTCGGTGTCCGCACCGTCTTCATGGTGCATGACCTGATTCCCCTGACTCATGCCGAATACTGTCGAGAAGGGGTCCGTGAAACGCATCGACGACGCATCCATACCGTACTCGAGCATGCGTCTGGTGTCATAGCCAATTCCGGCTTCACACTGGATTCCCTTACCGAGGAGGCGCATCGCGCCGGCATGACGCTACCGCCCACCGTTGTCGCCCGGCTGGCTCCCGGAATCGATCGACCGGTGACGGATTCTCGCGCCCCGATCGATACGCCTTATTTCGTCATGCTTGGCACCATAGAACCGCGCAAGAATCATTGGTTCATGTTGCACGTGTGGCGTCGAATCGTCGAGGAGTCCGGCAACAATGCGCCAAAGCTCGTCGTCATCGGTCGGCGCGGCTGGGAATGCGAGAACGTCGTCGACATGCTCGAGCGGTGCGAGAACCTGAAGGGCGCTGTGGTGGAACAACCCAATTGCTCCGATCGCGATTTGCAGGTGTGGCTGCAACACGCGCGCGCCCTTTTGTTTCCCTCGTTCGTGGAAGGTTACGGTATGCCGCTCGTCGAAGCGCTGACGATGCAGGTTCCCGTCATCGCCAGCGACCTCGGTGTATTCCGGGAGGTGGCGGGTGACGTTCCCGACTACCTGGACCCGCTCGATGGCCCAGGCTGGATGGCCCGAATTCGCGCCTATTCACAGGCGTCAAGCCCCGATCGTGATAACCAGCTGGTTCGAATCTCGCAGTTTCGCGCGCCCACCTGGACCGAACATTTCGCCCGGGTCGCCCGCTTTCTGGAAGAACTGGGTTGAATGTCCGCGCCACGATGAGCGATTCACCTCGAGAATCCGAACACCCCTGGACCTTGAAGCTGCATGAAATCATTCCAGGACAACGCACGCTGAGCTGGTTGCTCGGCAAGTCACCCTATCTGTGGGTCGACCGCAAAGGGGCCGGGCGGCCGGTGCAACGTCTGACTCACACATTCTGGCCGGAAACCATGGCGGCATGGCCGGGCCCGATTGCATCCTGTCGAGACTGGGGCATTCCACAACTCTCATGGTTTGCCGTTCCACTCACGGCGCACGATGCAATGCGGTCGCTGATCGAGAGCATGAACGACATGCTCACCGCGAAATCCGATTGCCATACGCCCGACATCCTGTCGCTGATGCAACGCGTACTCGAAACCGATGCATTGCACCCGGCGAATCGAATGACGGTCGCGCAACAGATCTTCGAATCTCGCCCACCTCGTTCACGTATCGTCCTCGTCGACGAACGATCGTATTCCGCAACCAATCCCGGCTCGTCTGTACGTGCTCGACGTCGCGAATTTCGCACCATGCTGCAAAATGCGAGGTCGGCCCATCCCGACGCCGAGTTCTGGCTCGCGCGCTCCAGCGACCCCGGTAGCGGCGCCTGGCTTTCGTCCGATATGGAGCTGCCCGGCGACATTCGCCGGCTTCACGAGCCGTATTCACTTAGACAGATACTAAGTGCAGCCAGTCGTCTGTATGTCGTCGGCGCGTCGGAAGGCGTCGGCGGGCTGTTGGCCGATGTACCTACGCATGTGTTCGGCAAGCCGTACTACGCTGGATGGGGCCTCACGCACGATGCGCTCGAATTTCCGGAACGAACGGCCCGCCCGACACTTGCCGCATTTTTTGAGTCAGTGTTCCTTCGCCACGTCCGGTATCTGGATCCCGCAACGCATCAACCCGGGACGCTGGCGTCAGTACTCGAAAGCGTGGAACTGCAACGATCCGTGGCCTCGCGCTATGCGTGGCTCAAATGCGTTGCCGCCGTACGTTTCCAATGGTGGAAGCGGCCATTTGCCACCCCGTATGTAACAGCAGGCGGCGGCACATTGCGCTGGACCGATCAGCCCCGACTACTGCGATCGGACGAACAGGCCGTCGTATGGGGAGGGCGTGACGCAACAGAGGTTCCATCCGGTGTTCGAGTCGTCAGGATCGAGGACGGCTTTCTCCATTCGATCGGTCTCGGGTCCGACATGATTGCGCCGTGCAGTCAGGTAATCGATCATCAAGGCCTGTATTTCGATGCAAGTCGTCCGAACGATCTAACCGCAATACTGAACAAGACGACGTTTGATGCGGCCGAACTAACACGCGCAGCCGCGTTGCGCTCCCTCATCGCGGAACTCGGCCTCACGAAGTACAACCTTGGCCGCCGTGCACCGGCATGGCCGGTTCCGAGCAACAAGCAAGTCGTCCTCGTGCCGGGTCAAGTGGCCGACGACGCGTCCATCCGCCTCGGTACCCGGGCAATCAACACGGCCGAGATGCTGCTGCAGGAAGTTCGGCGGCTTCGGCCCGACGCCTTCATCGTATACAAGCCGCATCCCGATGTCCTGTCGGGCAATCGGAACGGCCTCATCGATGCAGCACGATTCGCCGACATTGTCGACGCCGATGCCGATCTGATTTCGCTGATCGAACGCGCCGACGAAGTCCATACGTTGTCGTCCCTGTCCGGCTTCGACGCACTCTTGCGTGGCAAGGCGGTATTTACTTACGGTCTGCCGTTCTACGCCGGCTGGGGACTCACGCATGACGCGCTCGCGCCGGTGCCGTGGCGCGAGCGCACCTTGTCTCTTGACATGCTGACGGCCGGCGCGCTGTTGCGCTATCCGCTGTATTGGGATTGGCGCCTGCGCCGCTTCACGACTCCAGAGGCCATTTGCGGACAGATCGCCAGGGCAGCGGGCCGCCCGCTGGAACAGGTTCGAGGCAACCGCATACGCCCGTTACTCAAGGCGATTCGCTGGACCCGCAATGCACTGGCTCATTTCCACTGGCGCTGCCGACAGCGTTTGCAGCGCATGTAGGGCGAAGACCGTCCAGCCGTCGCTTCGCAATCGCGATACATCGATGCCGTATCGGATCCACGAGATTCCTTCACCGGCGCGGCCGATGACATCTTCACAGTCTCGGCGAGACGAGCGACGGCTGGCAAAACCCTCCCCAGAACCCAGCAATCGTTTCGCAAAGAGGCAAAAGCCCTCGGTTATTTCGTATGTCTCGCGTGAACACTCGGTCGTGGTGATACTGCACGCAATGCACGGACTCATTTCCGCAGGAGCAGGCGACCGTGTATGACGGCACCTCGAAGTGAGCATCGCACTGTAGCGCCGCGCGCCCGGTCTGACAAAGTACGATCTCGGGAATGTCGCGTTGCGAATACCTGACTACAGGACAGTTGCTCCTTCCGCTTCGGTCAGCTATAAAAAAGCGGACTAACCGTGGCTCGCCGGCCGCGCCCCTTTCCCCCTCCCTCGGAGAACGCATGATCGATCTCGCCACAGCCCAGCAATTCCTGATGACCCGCGGCCTCGACTTCGGCCTCAACCTTCTCGCCGCGATCGTCTTGTGGTTCGTCGGCCGCTGGGCGATCCGCATCGCCACGCGCCTGCTCGGCAAGGTCGTCCGCCGCAGCGGCAAGGTCGACCCGACGCTCACCGACTACCTGACCTCCGTCGTCGGCGTGCTGCTGACGATCCTGCTGATCCTCGCGATCCTGCAGATCTTCGGCGTGCAGACCACCTCGTTCGCCGCCCTGCTCGCCGGCCTCGGCCTCGCGATCGGCACGGCCTGGGGCGGCTTGCTCGCGCATTTCGCCGCCGGCGTATTCATGCAGGTGCTGCGCCCGTTCAAGATCGGCGACGTGATCAACGCGGGCGGCGTCACGGGCACGGTCAAGGAACTCGGCCTGTTCGGCACGACGATCGTCACGCCCGACAACATCGTGACGATCGTCGGCAACAACAAGATCTTCTCGGACAACATCGCCAACTACAGCGCAACGTCGTATCGTCGCGTCGACCTGACCGCGAAGATCGCGAACGGCGTCGATGCGGTCGACGCGATCAACCGCCTGAAGACGTCGCTCCAGCAGATCCCGAACGTGCTGACCAGCCCGGCGCCGGACGTCGGCGTGCTGCAGTTCACGCCGGAAGGCCCGCTGCTGTTCGTGCGCCCGTCGACGGCACCGGAAAATTACTGGCAGGTGTACTGTGACACCAACCGCGTGATCCTCGAGACGTTCCGCGACGCGCAATACCCGACGCCCGAAACCCCGATCTCGCATCGCAACGCGTAACGGCAGCACCGGACGAAAAAAAAGCGTGGCACCCGCCACGCTTTTTTATTGACTGAAGACAAAGCCCCCGGCTCAACGCCCGCCCGTCTTCTGCGCGTTATCCGACTGCTTCCCGCGCACCAGCTTCCACACCGCGCCGAGCGCGACCGGCACGATCGCCGCACCGATCCCGACCAGCACGATCACGTTCAGATACTGGCGGATGAACGGAATATTGCCGAAGAAATACCCGAGCAGCACGAGCAGCAGCACCCACACCAGCGCACCGATCACGTTGAAGAGCTGAAAGCGCCCGACGCTCATCGACGACGCACCCGCGACGAACGGCGCGAACGTCCGCACGACCGGGATGAAGCGTGCGAGCACGATCGTCTTGCCGCCGTGCTTGTCGTAGAACGAGTGGGTCTTCTGCAGCGCCGCGCGATCGAGGAAGCGCTCGAGCACCGGGATATGCGTATTGAACACCTTCGGGCCGACCCAGCGGCCGATCAGGTAGTTCACGGTGTTGCCGGAGATCGCCGCGACGAGCAGCAGCACGATCAGCACGCCGACGTTCATTTCACCCGTCGCCGCGAACGCGCCGCCGATGAACAGCAGCGAATCGCCGGGCAGGAACGGGAACACGACGAGCCCCGTCTCGCAGAACACGATCAGGAACAGCACGAGATAGACCCACGCGCCGTACTGCCGGATGAAATCGCCGAGGAAAGCGTCGATATGCAGGACAAGGTTGACGAAATGAAGCAGCGTATCCAAATGCGATTCCTCGAAGGCGATAGGGCCGGAACGGCCGAAACAGGCCAGACATGGCGGAGGCGCCCGCCAGCCAAGGCGGCGCGCGGAACGGAGTCATGATACCGAAACTACCTTAAGGCTCCGTGAAAAAACGTAACGCTTGGCCGCCCCGGCACGCATTCGCCGCCTCGCTATAATTCGGCCATGTCCGATATCACCGAAACGGCCGCGGGCGACACGCCCGCCCCTGCTCCGCGCCCGCTGCGCGCGATCCAGCCCCTGCCCGACCAGCTGATCAGCCAGATCGCCGCCGGCGAGGTCGTCGAACGCCCGGCGTCGGTCGTCAAGGAGCTGCTCGAGAACGCGATGGACGCGGGCGCCAAAACGCTGCGCATCGTGCTGGAAGAAGGCGGCGTCAAGCGCATCTCGATCACCGACGACGGCTGCGGGATTCCGCCCGACGAGCTGGCGCTCGCGCTGATGCGCCACGCCACCAGCAAGATCCGCTCGCTCGAGGAGCTCGAGGCGGTCGCAACGCTCGGGTTCCGCGGCGAAGCGCTCGCGTCGATCGCCTCGGTCGCCGAGATGTCGATCACGAGCCGCACGGCCGATGCCGCGCACGCGATGAAGATCGACGCGCAGACGGGCGTGCTGTCGCCCGCCGCCGGTGCGACCGGCACGACGATCGAGGTCCGCGAGCTGTACTTCAACACGCCCGCGCGGCGCAAGTTCCTGAAGAGCGAGCAGACCGAGTTCGGCCACTGCCTGGAAATGATCCGCCGCGCGGCGCTCGCACGGCCGGACGTCGCGATCTCGGTGCTGCACAACGGCAAGGCGGTCGAGCACTGGAATGCGACCGAGCCTGCGCAGCGCGTCGCGAAGATCCTCGGCGACAGCTTCGCGACCGCGCACCTGCCGCTCGACGAACAGGCCGGCCCGCTGGCCGTCTACGGCTGCGCCGGGCTGCCGACCGCAAGCCGCGGGCGCGCCGACCAGCAGTATTTCTTCGTCAACGGCCGCTTCGTGCGCGACAAGCTGCTGACGCACGCGGTGCGCGCGGCCTACGAGGACGTGCTGCACGGCGACCGCTACCCGTCGTACGTGCTGTTCCTCGACCTGCCGCCCGAAGCCGTCGACGTGAACGT
This sequence comes from Burkholderia sp. D-99, assembly GCF_011605345.1. Lineage (GTDB taxonomy): Bacteria > Pseudomonadota > Gammaproteobacteria > Burkholderiales > Burkholderiaceae > Burkholderia. The sequence goes on along the minus strand of NZ_JAAOXM010000003.1, from coordinate 59,381 downwards.
GCACCCGTCGAAGATCGAGGTGCGCTTCCGCGATTCGCGCTCGATCCACCAGTACGTGTTCCATGCGGTCCAGCGCTCGCTCGCGCGCCATGCGGGTGCCTCTCCGGAAACCACGGCGGGCGGCCATGCCGCGCATATCGAACCGGCGCCGCGCGGGCCGTCGTCGTTCCCGGACACGCCGCTCGGGCAAAGCCAGGGCCACGCGACCGGCGGCATGGGTGGCATCGGCGGCGGCTTCTCGTCGCCGTCGTCCTCGTCGACGGGCAACACCTGGATGCGCCAGGCGCGGATGACGCAGGGCACGCTGCCCGTCGCGCAACCGCTCGCGCTCTACGACGCGATGTTCGGCCGCAAGGATAGCGGCGCCGGCACGCCGGACGGCGCGACCACCATCGCTCGCGATTCGGCCTACACGCCGGTCGCGCCGCCGCCCGGCTTCACCGTATCGCCGATCGCCGCGACCGCACACGACGAGCAGCCGCTCGGCTTCGCGCTGGGCCAGATCCACGGCATCTACGTGCTCGCGCAGAACGCGCACGGACTCGTGATCGTCGACATGCACGCGGCACACGAACGGATCCTGTACGAACAGTTCAAGAACGCGCTCGCCGACCGCTCGGTCGCCGTGCAGGCGCTCCTGCTGCCGGTATCGATGACGGCCACGCCGATCGAGATCGGCACGGTCGAGGAGGAACGCGACACGCTCGAATCGCTCGGTTTCGACCTGGCGGTGCTGTCGCCGACGACGCTCGCGATCCGCGCGGTACCGGCGCTGCTGAAGGATGCCGACCTGCAGTCGCTCGCGCGCGCGGTGCTTGCCGACCTTCACGCGTTCGGCGGCTCGCGTGTGCTCACCGAGCGTCAACACGAACTGCTCGGTACGCTCGCCTGCCACCATGCGGTGCGCGCGAACCGGCGCCTGACGCTCGACGAGATGAACGCACTGCTGCGGCAGATGGAGGCCACCGAGCGCGCGGACCAATGCAATCACGGCCGGCCGACGTGGTATCAGCTCACGCTGAACGATCTCGACCGCCTCTTCATGCGCGGCCAATGAGCGCGGCACCGCACACCACCCCGACGACGATCGCCTGCCTGCTCGGCCCCACCGCATCGGGCAAGACGGCCGCGGCGCTGGCGCTCGCCGCGCGCCGCCCGATCGAGATCGTCAGCGTCGATTCCGCGCTCGTCTACCGCGACATGGATATCGGCACCGCGAAGCCGTCGCGCGAAGAACGCGCGAGCGTGCCGCATCACCTGATCGACATCATCGATCCGGCCGACGCGTATTCGGCCGCGAGTTTCCGCGCCGACACGCTGCGCCTGGTCGGCGAGATCGCCGCGCGCGGCTGCACGCCGCTGCTCGCGGGCGGCACGATGCTGTACTACAAGGCACTGACGCAGGGGCTCAACGACCTGCCCGGCGCCGATCCGGACGTGCGTGCGACGCTCGATGCCGAAGCCGCGCGCGATGGCTGGCCCGCGCTGCACGCGCGACTCGCGCAAGTCGATCCCGTTACGGCCGCGCGGCTCGCGCCGAACGATTCGCAACGGATCCAGCGGGCGCTCGAGGTGTTCATGCTGAGCGGGCAGCCGATGTCGGTGCTGCTCGCCGCCCCGCGACGCAGTGACGATGCCGCCGCCGCTTACCGCTTCGTGCCGGTCGCGCTCGAACCGTCCGATCGCGCGGTACTGCACGCACGGATCGCGCAGCGCTTCGATGCGATGCTCGACGCGGGCTTCATCGACGAAGTCGAGCGGCTGCGCCGTCGCGAGGACCTCCATCCCGACCTGCCGTCGATGCGCTGCGTCGGCTACCGGCAGGCTTGGGAATTCCTCGACGGCGACACCGACTACCGGACGATGCGCGACAAGGGCATCTTCGCGACGCGCCAGCTCTGCAAGCGCCAGATCACCTGGCTGCGCGCGATGCCGGAGCGGATCGTCGTCGACTGCATTGCGCCGGACGCCACGGCCCGCGCACTCGATGCGCTGGAACGCGTGCTCGACGGCAGCACGCCGGCCTGACCGCGTCAGCTGCGCTCGCGCGCTGCCAGGTGCGCGCGGGCGCCGTCGACGATCAATGCGACGCCGCGCTCGAACGCTTCGTCGCCGCCGCGCGCGCGCAGCGCGGCCCAGCCCTTCACGAGCAGCGGATACTCGGCCGCGTCCGGCAGCGGCGCATCGGCCTCGCCGTCCGGTTCCGCCTGCTCCTCCAGCACCCAACCCACCACGAAGCGGCCAAGTGCATACATCACGTCGACCGCCTCGTCCGGCGCGAAACCCGCGTCGCCGAGCAACGCGACCTTGCGCTCGATCGAACTGAAATGCAGCGCGCGCGGCCGAGTACCGGCATGCAGGCGCGCGCCGTCGCGATAGGCCAGCAGTGCGCGACGGAAACTGCGCGCGTTGTCGAAAAGCCACGCATCCCACGCCTCACCCGGCCGCGGCAGCGACGCATCGTGGCGCTCGAGCATGATCGCCTCGGCCATCGCGTCGAGCAGTTCGGCCTTGTTCCGGAAATGCCAGTAAAGCGTCGGCGACTGCACGCCGAGCCGCTCGGCAAGCCGCCGCGTCGACAACCCGTCGATGCCGACTTCATCGAGCAGTTCGAGCGCCGCGCGCAGTACCGTGTCGCGCGTCAGCCGCGCCCCTGTGTCCTTCATCTCTATCACCGATAGGGAAAGCTGTGGAATAATCACCACTCTATCACCGATAGAGTTACCCTCTTGAATCCGTCCCTGATTGCCATCCTGGCCACGGTCCTGCTCGACGCGATCGGCGTCGGGATCGTGATGCCGATCCTGCCCGGGCTCCTGCGCTCGCTCGCCAGCGCGAACAGCACCGACACCCACTACGGGATACTGCTCGCGCTGTACGCGTTCGCGCAGTTCCTGTGCGCACCGCTGCTCGGCGCGCTGAGCGACCGCTTCGGCCGCCGGCCCGTACTGCTCGTGTCGCTCGCGGGCGCCGCGCTCGACTACCCGCTGATGGCACTCGCGCCGACGCTCGCCTGGCTCTACGTCGGGCGGCTGATCGCGGGCATCACCGGCGCGAACGTCGCGGTCGCGACTGCATACGTCACCGACGTCACGGCCGAACCCGACCGCGCACGACGCTTCGGCCAGCTCGGCGCGATGATGGGCATCGGCTTCATCGCGGGCCCGTTGATCGGCGGCCTGCTCGGCGCGCTGCATGTGCGCGCGCCGTTCGTTGCGGCCGCCGTGCTCAACGCGCTCAATCTCGTGCTCGTCTGGCGCGCACTGCCGGAGTCGCGGCCGCGTTCGGCCCGCGAAGGCCAGACGGCCGGCGCGCTCAACCCGTTCGCCAGCCTGCGCCGACTGAGCGGCTCACCGGCGCTCGTGCCGCTGATCGGTATTTACGTGATCGTGGCGCTGGTGTCGCAGGCACCCGCCACGCTGTGGATCCTGTATGGCCAGGAACATTTCGGGTGGTCGACACCGATCGCGGGGCTGTCGCTGGCGGGCTACGGCGCGTGTCACGCACTCGCGCAGGCATTCGCGATCGGGCCGCTGATCGCGCGGCTCGGCGAGCGCCGCGCGCTCGCACTGGGCCTCGCGGGCGATGCGCTCGGGCTCGCGGCGATTGCGTTCGCGACCGCCGCGTGGGTGCCGTTCGCGCTGCTGCCGCTGTTCGCGGCGGGCGGCATGACACTGCCGGCACTGCAGGCGATGCTCGCGCGGCAGGTCGACGATGCGCGCCAGGGTGAACTGCAAGGCGCGCTCGCGAGCGTGGCGAGCCTGATCGGCGTCGCGGGGCCACTGGTCGTCACCACGACCTATGCGGCGACACGCGCGACGTGGCCGGGGCTCGTCTGGGCCGTGGCGGCCCTGCTCTACCTGCTCGTGCCACCGTTGCTGGCCGGCGTGCGCCCGGCTAGCGCGCCGCGGCAGTCCGCATGAGCATCTGCGGGCGGGGGCGACGGCGCCCGCGCCACCGCGCTCAGTGCGCGAGCGTCACGAGATTCGCGTCGCGCACGAGCTGCCAGCGGCCGTCGGCCTTGCGGAAGATCGTCAGCGTATGGCCCGAACGACGGATCGTGTCGCCGCCCGGCGGCGTCGCTTCGATTTCGAGGAAATTGCGCATGTACGCCCAGTCGCCCAACACGCGCAGTTCGTCGATCCGGTAGCGGCCGTCGATCGTCGGCGCGGGCCCGCCCCCGGCATTCGCGTCACGCGACGCGGCCGCAAACGCCGCCTTGTCGAACGGAGGCTTGCCCGCCACCATGAAGATCGCGTCGTCGGCGATCAGGTCGAGCACGGTCGCCAGGTCGCCGCGGCGGCTCGACACGAACCAGTTGTCCACGAGCGTGCGGATCGCATGTTCGTCTTCGGTCATCGTCGTCCCTCCTTCATCGGCGCGCGTCCGTACGCCACGCGGCGCCCGAAAAAAAGCCGCCCGGATCGACTCCGGGCGGCTTTCCTTGCTGCATCTGCTGCGGCAGTGCGTCAGACCACGACGGTCTGCGCCTCGCCTTCGCGGGTCGCACGCACGGTGCCGATCTTCCACACCTGTTCGCCGGCGGCGGTCAGGTCGGCGATCGCTGCGTCGGCATCGGCCGCCGAAACGATCACGGCCATGCCGATGCCGCAGTTGAACACGCGGTGCATTTCCGCATCGGCGACGCCGCCGTGCTCCTGCAGCCACTTGAACAGCGGCGGCAGCGGCCACGCGTTCTGGTCGAGCTCGGCGGTGAGGCCTTCGCGCAGCACGCGCGGGATGTTCTCGACGAGACCGCCGCCCGTGATGTGCGCCATGCCCTTCACCGACAGCTTCTGCATCAGCGCGAGCAGCGGCTTCACGTAGATGCGCGTGGGTGCCATCAGCGCGTCGGCGAGCGAGCGGCCATGGAAATCGGCGGAAAGGTCGGGGTTCGCGCGCTCGATGATCTTGCGCACGAGCGAGAAGCCGTTCGAGTGGATGCCGCTCGATGCGAGGCCCAGCACCACGTCGCCTTCGGCGATCGTGCTGCCGTCGATGATCTTGCTCTTCTCGACCGCGCCGACCGCGAAGCCGGCCAGGTCGTATTCGCCGTCCGGGTACATGCCCGGCATTTCGGCCGTTTCACCGCCGATCAGCGCGCAGCCCGACAGTTCGCAACCCTGCGCGATGCCCTTGACGACCGTTGCGGCGGTATCGACGTCGAGCTTGCCGCACGCGAAGTAGTCGAGGAAGAACAGCGGCTCGGCGCCCTGCACGAGGATGTCGTTCACGCTCATCGCGACGAGATCCTGGCCGACCGTGTCGTGTTTGTTCAGATGAAACGCCAGCTTGAGCTTGGTGCCTACGCCGTCGGTGCCCGACACGAGCACGGGCTCGTTGTACTTCTTCGGCACTTCGAACAGCGCGCCGAACCCGCCGATGCCGCCGAGCACGCCGTCGCGCAGGGTTTTCTTCGCAAAAGGCTTGATCTTGTCGATGAGCGCGTCGCCCGCGTCGATGTCGACGCCTGCGTCGCGATAGGACAGACCCTGAGCGTCAGGAGCGGATTTCGGAGGATTCATGGGGGAATGCGAGAAGGTCGGTAAAATGCGATTTTACCCGAAGCCGGCCCGTTGGCCGGAATTCCCAGCACCGAATCGTCAGGGATTGCATCTTGGTCAACACGTCCCCGTTTTCATCGCCGAGCGAACCGCGCCGAAACCGGCGTGGCGCCGTGCGTGCGGTCGCGCGTGAAGCCCACGAAGGCGCAGCTCCCGGCGCGTGCCCGGCGTACGGCGCGCGTATTTTCAACCGACCCGCATTGTGACTGTTGTGTCCCGTCAACTGACGCTCGATCTCGGCACGCCGCCGCCCGCCACGTTCGACAACTTCATCATGAACGAGGAGAACGACGAGCTCATCTCGCGCCTGCAGAAGCTCGACCTCGCGCTCGCGGCGGGCCCCGTGCCGGACCGGTCGTTCTACATCTGGGGCGAGCCCGGCAGCGGCCGCACCCACCTGCTGCAGGCGCTCGTGAGCGATGCGTCGTACGGCTATGCGCGCTATCTCACACCGCAAAGCCCGCTCGGCGCGTTCACGTTCGACCCGCGCATCGGCATCTACGCGATCGACGACTGCGACCGGATGAGCGACCCGCAGCAGGTCGCGCTGTTCAACCTGTTCAACGAAGTGCGCGCGCACCCGTCGAGCGCATTCGTCGCGGCGGGCCCCGCGGCGCCGCTCGCACTCGACGTGCGCGAGGATCTCCGCACGCGCCTCGGCTGGGGGCTCGTGTTCCACCTGTCGCCGCCGTCCGATGCCGGCAAGATCGCCGTGCTCAAGCTCGCGGCGAAGGAGCGCGGGATCGCGCTCACCGACGACATCGCCGCCTACCTGCTGACCCATTTCCGCCGCGACATGCCGAGCCTGATGGCGCTGCTCGACGCGCTCGACCGCTTCTCGCTCGAGCAAAAACGCGCCGTCACGCTGCCGTTGCTGCGCCGCATGCTGGCGCGTCCCGGCGACGACATCACACCTCCGGGCACCGGCCCGAACCGCTTCGAGTAAAATGCGCTTCCATGACTAATCTGGCACTCTTTGACCTCGATCACACGCTGATCACGACCGATAGCGACCACGAATGGGGCCGCTTCATGGTGAAGCTCGGCATCGTCGACGCGGAAAGCTTCTCGCGTCAGAACGATCAGTTCTTCGCCGACTACAAGGCCGGCAAGCTCGACATCCACGCGTACCTCACGGCGATGCTCACGCCGCTCGCGAAGTATTCGCGCGCACAGCTCGCGCAATGGCACGAGCAGTACATGCACGAGGTGATCCGGCCCGCAATGACGCCCGCCGCGCTCGAGCTCGTGCGCAAGCACCTCGATGCGGGCGACCTGTGCTGCGTCGTGACGGCGACCAACGAATTCATCACGCGCCCGATCGCAACCGCGTTCGGCGTCGACACGCTGATCGCCTGCGAGGTCGAAACGACCGACGGGCATCCCGATTCGCCGTACACGGGCCGGCCGACCGGCACGCCGAGCTATCGCGAAGGCAAGATCGTGCGGACCGAAGCGTGGCTCGCGTCGCTCGGCAAGCAATGGAGCGACTTCACGCACACCTACTTCTACAGCGACTCGCACAACGACATCCCGTTGCTCGAGAAAGTCACCGACCCGATCGCGACCAACCCTGACGACACGCTGCGTGCGCATGCAAGCAACCGCGGCTGGCGCATCCTCGAGCTCTCCTGAACGTCGTGATCAAAAAATTCATCCGCAAGCTGCTCGGCCAGGACGAAACCGAGCAAACATCTCCCGCAGCGGCCCCGGCCGACGAAGCGGCCCCTGCTACCCCGCGTGCCCCGAAGGGCGCCCGCGGCAGCGCGAAGAAACCACGCAGCAACCATGAGCCGACCGTTGTGCCGGCCAGCGTGCACGGCATCAACCCGGCGCTGATCTCGAAGAATGCCGTGCGCGTGACCGACACGCTGCAGCAGGCGGGCTTCCGTGCCTTCATCGTCGGCGGTGCGGTACGCGACCTGCTGCTCGGCATCGCGCCGAAGGACTTCGACGTCGCGACCGATGCGACACCGACCGAGGTGCAGCGCCTGTTCCGCCGCGCGCGCCTGATCGGCCGTCGCTTCCAGATCGTCCACGTGCAGTTCGGCCAGGAACTGATCGAAGTGTCGACGTTCCGCGCGCTGGTCGATGCGCCGCCCGAGGCGGCCGCTGCCGAGCCGCCGAAGCGCCTGAAGCGCGACGAACTCGATCGCCGCACCCACGCGGTCGACGCGAGCGGCCGTGTGCTGCGCGACAACGTGTGGGGCGAGCAGCACGAAGACGCCGCACGCCGCGACTTCACGATCAACGCGATGTACTACGACCCGTCGACGCAGACGGTGCTCGACTACCACGACGGGATGGCCGACATGCGCGCCCGCCTGTTGCGGATGATCGGCGATCCGGCCACGCGCTTCCGCGAGGATCCGGTGCGGATGCTGCGCGTCGTGCGCTTCGCGGCGAAGCTCGGCTTCGAGATCGAGCCGCACACGCGCGAACCGATCAACGCGCTCGCCGACCTGATCAACAACGTGCCGGCCGCGCGCCTGTTCGACGAAATGCTGAAGCTGCTGCTGTCGGGCCATGCACTCGCGTGTCTGACGCGGTTGCGCAAGGAAGGCCTGCACCACGGGCTGCTGCCGCTGCTCGACGTCGTGCTCGAACAGCCGCAGGGCGAGAAGTTCATCACGCTGGCGCTGAACAACACCGACGCGCGCGTGCGCGCCGGCAAGCCGGTGTCGCCGGGCTTCCTGTTCGCGACGCTGCTGTGGCACGACATGCGCCAGCGCTTCGAGCAATACACGGCCGAGGGCGAAATCCCGGTGCCGGCGCTCCATCGCGCGATGGACGACGTGCTCGACATGCAGACCGAGAAACTCGCGATCCACAAGCGCTATTCGGCCGACATGCGCGAGATCTGGGGCCTGCAGCTGCGCCTCGAGAAACGCTCGGGCCGCAGCGCGATGCGGCTGCTGGAACACCAAAGGTTTAGAGCGGGGTATGATTTCCTCCTGTTACGCTGCGAATCCGGCGAGCTCGATACGGAAGTCGGACAGTGGTGGACGGATTTCATCGAAGGCGACGCGGCCGCTCGCGAGGCATTGCTCACGCAGGGCGGCTCGAAGGAAAAATCGCCCCGCAAGCGGCGCCGCCGCGGCGGTGCGCGAAACCGCAATCCGGGTGAAGGTGCCGCCGAGCAGGCACCGGATACCTCGGGCGGGTCCGACGACTGACGCGCTCGCCGGCGAACGACGTAGGAAGTGATGCCATGACGGTTGCATATATCGGACTGGGGGCGAATCTCGGCGATGCGCGCCAGACCCTGAAGGACGCGGTGGTGTGCCTCGCGCAGCAGCGCACCATCTCGATCCTCGGCAAATCGAGCCTGTATCGCACGGCGCCCTTCGAAGCGGGCGGCGACGACTACTACAACTGCGTCGTCAAGCTCGACACGACGCTGTCGGCCCGTGAGCTGCTCGCCCTCTGCCAGAAGATCGAACATCACTTCGGCCGTGAGCGCCCGTATCGCAACGCGCCGCGCACGCTCGATCTCGACATCCTGCTGTTCGGCGCCGACTCGATCGACGAACCCGACCTGATCGTCCCGCACCCGCGCCTCACCGACCGTGCGTTCGCACTCGTGCCGCTCGTCGAGATCGACCCGGCACTCGACATTCCCGCACGCGGCCGTGCCGATGCCTTCCTCGCCGCCGTCGCCAACCAGCGTGTCGAGAAGGTGCAGACCTGCCAGTGCCTGATGCAGAAGGCGCTCGCTGCCAGCGAAGACGCCGACAAGAACCGCTGCCGATGACCCCGACTCCCCTCACCGTCACTGCGCCCGACCTGCGCGCCCCGCACCGCTATCTCGTGATCGAAGGCCCGATCGGCGTCGGCAAGACGACGCTCGCGCGCCTGCTCGCCGAGCGCTGGTCGATGCAGACGCTGCTCGAGCGCCCGCAGGACAACCCGTTCCTCGAACGCTTCTATCGCGATACGGCGCGCTACGCGCTGCCCGTGCAGCTGTCGTTCGCGCTGCAGCGCGCGCAGCAGGCACGCGAGCTGATCGGTGCGCTCGAAACGGGCCGCCCGGTCATCGCCGATTTCATGCCGCAGAAGAACGACATCTTCGCGCGGCTGAACCTGCCGGAAGACGAATGGCAGCTCTACCGCTCGGTCGCGACACACGTGGACGTGCCGCAGGCGCCGTCACCCGATCTCGTCGTCTACCTGCAGGCGAGCCCCGAAGTGCTGTTCTCGCGCATCCAGAAGCGCGGACTGCCGATGGAGCTGCAGATCAGCGATGCGTACCTGCGCTCGCTCGTCGACGCGTACAACGAATTCTTCTACCACTACGACCGCACGCCGGTGCTGACGGTCGCCGCGGAACACCTGAATCCGCAGGATTCCCCCGAAGATCTCGCCCTGCTGATCGAGCGCATCGAGACGATGCGCGGCCGCAAGGAATTCTTCGTCAAGGGCGAGACGACGCGCTAAAGCGTCCTCGCCTGTCGTTCCTCACCCATTCGAACCGGATTTCCCATGACCTATCTCCAGGAATCGAGCCGGCCTGCCGTCACGGTGCCCAAGCTGCAGGCAATGCGCGACGCCGGCGAGAAGATCGCGATGCTCACCTGCTACGACGCGAGCTTTGCCGCGCTGCTCGACCGTTCGGGCGTCGACGTGCTGCTGATCGGCGATTCGCTCGGCAACGTGCTGCAGGGCCACACGACCACGCTGCCCGTATCGCTCGACGACATCGCGTATCACACCGCCTGTGTCGCCCGCGCGCAGCCGCGCGCGCTGGTCGTCGCCGATCTGCCGTTCGGCACGTACGGTACGCCGGCCGAAGCATTCGCGAGTGCCGTCAAGCTGATGCGCGCCGGTGCGCAGATGGTCAAGCTCGAAGGCGGCGAATGGCTCGCCGAGACGATCCGGTTCCTCGTCGAGCGCGCGGTGCCCGTGTGCGCGCATGTGGGCCTCACGCCGCAATCGGTGCACGCGTTCGGTGGTTTCAAGGTGCAAGGCAAGACCGAGGCCGGGGCCGCGCAGTTGCTGCGCGACGCGCGCGCGGTCGAGGATGCGGGCGCGCAGCTCGTCGTGCTCGAAGCGGTGCCGACGCTCGTTGCCTCCGAAGTCACGCACATGCTGAAGATCCCGACGATCGGCATCGGCGCGGGCGTCGACTGCTCGGGACAGGTGCTCGTGCTGCACGACATGCTCGGCGTGTTCCCCGGCAAACGGCCGCGCTTCGTCAAGGATTTCATGCAGGGGCAGCCGAACATCCAGACGGCCGTCGAAGCGTATGTGGGCGCGGTAAAGGACGGTTCGTTCCCCGGCCCCGAGCATTCGTTCTGACGCCAGTGACGGGGCCGGCGATGCGTTCGCCGGTGCCTCGATGAAAAAAGCGCGGCGCCCTTTGCAGGGCGTCGCGCTTTTTCTTTCATACGTTGCCGGCAGTGGTTGATGATCTGCCGGTTACTTCAATACCGCGTCGAGCGCACCGCGCAGCGCGTTGGTCAGCAGCAGCGCCTCCGCGCGCGCGAGATCGTCGCGTGTCACGACCCGCTCCGTCGCGCCGAACGCGCGATCATCGAGCATCACGCCGCGCATCACGCCCGGCAGCACGCCAGACGCGAGCGGCGGCGTCACCCACTGGCCGTCGAGCTTCACGAACAGGTTCGAGCGCCCGCCCTCCGTCACCTCGCCGCGCTCGTTGATGAACAGCATGTCGAAACTCCCAAGCGCCTCCGCCGCCTGCCACGCGCGATCATATTCCGCGCGACGTGTCGTCTTGTGCAGCAGCAGCGCATCGCTCGCACGGGTCGGCGCAAAGCCGTGCGCGGACGCCAGCAGCACGCCTACCGGCCCCGCCGGCAGCGGCTTGAGCGGCGCTGCGACGATCTCGATCGTGCCGTCCTTCGCGAGCGCGAGCTTCATCCGGTAAGCACCGTCGCCGTCGAGCGCCGCGCAGCGCGCGTCGATCTCGCGACGTAATGCATCGACGTCGACGCGGAAGCCGAGCGCGTCCGCGCTACGCTGCAGCCGCACGAGATGCCGATCGAGATGCCGGATGCCGTCCGCACGTGTGGCGGCGGTCGTTTCGAACAGCTGGAAGCCGGGATCGGCGTCCGTCAGGAATCGCGCTTTCAATTCGCACTCCGCATATTCGTCGGCCGCGACGCTGTCGAGCACGATGCCCGCGCCGACACCCATCGTGCCGCGGCGCCGGCCGGCGATTGGCGTCGCCGGATCGCGTGCCTCGGCGCCGGCACCGGTCGCACCTTCGCGGTCAGCACCTTCGCCCGTAGCATCGAGCGTCAACGTGCGGATCGCGACCGACAGGCAGAAGTCGCCGCAACCGGCCAGGCGATCACCCGGCGCGTCGGAATCGGCACCTTGCTTCGCAGCGTCAAGCCAGCCGATCGCGCCCGTATAGAGTCCGCGCGACGTCGACTCGATCGCATCGATCAACTGCATCGTCTTGTGCTTGGGCGCGCCCGTGATCGATCCGCACGGAAACAGCGCACGCAGCATCTGCGCGAACGTCGTCCCTTGGCGCCAGCCGGCCTCGACCGTCGACGTCATCTGCCACACCGACGCATATGGCTCGACGGAGAACAGCGCCGGCACGCGGACCGTCCCGGTGCGCGCGATCCGCGATACGTCGTTGCGCAGCAGGTCGACGATCATCACGTTTTCCGCACGGTTCTTCGGATCGTTCGCGAGGAACGCAGCCGCCGCCGCATCGTCGCGAGGATCGGCCGAACGTGGCGCCGTGCCCTTCATCGGCCGCGCGCGCAGCACGTCGCCGTGCTTCTCGACGAACAGCTCGGGCGAACACGACGCGACCCACGTATCGTCGGGCAACGCGACCAGCGCGCCGTAACGCACGGGCTGGCGCGCACGCAGCCGCCGGTACAGCGCGAGCGGCGTACCGAACACGTCGAAGTTCAGGCGGTATGTGTAGTTGACCTGGTATGAATCGCCCGCACACAGCGCGTCGTGCACCGCGGCGATCGCCGCGTCGAACGCGTCGCGCGACACGCTCTTCTCGACATGCGCGACGCCCGCGATCGACGGCGTGCCGCCGCCGTCCTGCTGCGCGAGCCACGCGTCGACTTCGTCGCGCGACAGGCGCTCGCAGCGCGCATACAGCAAAAAGCGCAGCGGGGCATGGCCGGGCTGCGCTCGTTGCAGGTTGCGTCCGAATTCGTAATCGCCGACGACGACCGCATGCAGCCCGTCGCGCAGATCCTGTACGACCGCTGCATCGATTTCGTCGAGCCGCGCCGGATCCGTGCACACGCGTTCGCGCACGAATCCCGAATACAAACGACTCGACCGCGCGGACGCGGTCGAGTCGCAATCGTCCAAGAGCGCGAACGACGCGCTCTCGTTGCCTTCAGTCATGCTGTTACTCGAGTTACTCGAAGAAGCTCTTCACACGATCGAACCAGCTCTTGCTCTGCGGGCTGTGACGCGCGCCGCCCTCGGCCAGCGATTTCTCGAACTGCTTGAGCAGGTCGCGCTGGTTGTCGGTCAGCTTCACGGGCGTCTCGACCTGCACGTGGACGTACAGATCGCCCGCAATGCTCGAACGCAGCCCCTTGATGCCCTTGCCGCGCAGGCGGAACGTCTTGCCCGACTGCGTGCCTTCCGGCACCGGGAACGATGCACGGCCGGCCAGCGTCGGCACCTCGATCTCGCCGCCGAGCGCGGCGGTCGTGAACGGGATCGGCATCTGGCAGTGGAGATCGTCGCCGTCGCGCTCGAACACCGAGTGCGGCTTGATGTGGATCTCGACGTACAGGTCGCCCGGCGGCCCGCCGTTGATGCCCGGCTCGCCGTTGCCGGCCGAGCGGATCCGCATCCCGTCGTCGATCCCGGCCGGGATCTTCACTTCGAGCGTCTTGGTTTCCTTCACCTTGCCCGACCCGTGGCAATGCACGCACGGCTCCGGGATGTAGGTGCCCGTGCCGTGGCACTTCGGGCAGGTCTGCTGGATGCTGAAGAAGCCCTGCGACATGCGCACCGTGCCCTGGCCATGACAGGTCGGACAGGTTTCCGGCTTCGTGCCGGGCTTCGCACCCGACCCGTGGCAGACCTCGCACGACACCCAGCTCGGCACGCGGATCTGCGTGTCGTAGCCGTGCGCGGCCTGCTCGAGCGTGATTTCCATGCTGTAGCGCAGGTCGGCACCGCGATACACCTGCGGGCCGCCGCGGCCACCGCGCGCGGCGCCGCCCGCGGCCTGGCCGAAGATGTCGCCGAAGATGTCGCCGAACGCATCCGCAAAGCCGCCGAAGCCCTGTGCACCCGCACCGCCCATGTTCGGATCGACGCCCGCGTGGCCGTACTGGTCGTACGCTGCCCGCTTCTGGCCATCCGACAGCATTTCATAGGCTTCCTTCACCTCCTTGAAATGCTCTTCCGCATCCTTGCTGTCCGGATTGCGGTCAGGGTGATACTTCATCGCAAGCTTGCGATATGCCTTCTTGATTTCGTCGTCGCCCGCATTCTTCGCGACGCCCAGAACCTCGTAGTAATCCCGTTTCGCCATATCGATTCACTGTGCCGCCACGCATCGCGCACGCGGCGGCTCCTTTCGCCTGCAGTAAAGTCTCTCGACTCGTCTGGCGCTGCGCCGTCCGCGGACGGCTCGCGCAGCACCCGCCAAAAAACAAATGTGCCCGGAGGGCCGCGAAGCCCGCCAGGCGTGGAGTCGATCCGGCCATCCGGAAGGAAAGACAGACCGCTTTTCAGCCGCTGGTCAGTCGCGCCGCGCGCGTTTCCACGCGCGGCGTGCGGTGCCATTGCAACCCGACTTAGTCCTTCTTCACTTCCTTGAACTCGGCGTCGACGACGTCGTCGGCAGCCTGCTGTGCGCCGCCTGCGTGGGCCGCGCCTTCAGCTGCACCGGCCGCGCCGGCTGCACCTGCCTGCTGGGCCTGCATGTCGGCGTACATCTTTTCGCCGAGCTTCTGCGACACCTTGCCGAGTTCCTCGACCTTCGCGTCGATCGCAGCCTTGTCGGCCGACGTGTCCTTCAACACTTCCTCGAGCGACTTCAGCGACGCTTCGATCGCTTCCTTCTCGCCCGCGTCCAGCTTGTCGCCGTACTCGGTGAGCGCCTTCTTCGTGCTGTGGACCAGCGCGTCGCCCTGGTTGCGCGAATCGGCCAGCTCGCGCAGCTTGTGGTCTTCCGCTGCGTTCGCTTCCGCGTCCTTGATCATCTGGTCGATTTCAGCCTCGGACAGACCCGAGTTGGCCTTGATCGTGATCCTGTTTTCCTTGCCGGTCGCCTTGTCCTTCGCGCCGACGTGCAGGATGCCGTTCGCGTCGATGTCGAAGCTCACTTCGATCTGCGGCACGCCACGCGGTGCGGGCGGGATGCCTTCCAGGTTGAACTCGCCGAGCAGCTTGTTGCCGGCTGCCATTTCGCGTTCGCCCTGGAACACCTTGATCGTCACGGCGCCCTGGTTGTCGTCGGCCGTCGAGTACACCTGCGCGTGCTTCGTCGGGATCGTCGTGTTCTTGCTGATCATCTTCGTCATCACGCCGCCGAGCGTCTCGATACCGAGCGACAGCGGGGTCACGTCGAGCAGCAGCACGTCCTTGCGGTCGCCCGACAGGACCTGGCCCTGGATCGCCGCGCCGACTGCGACGGCTTCGTCCGGGTTCACGTCACGACGCGGATCCTTGCCGAAGAACTCCTTCACCTTCTCCAGCACCTTCGGCATGCGCGTCTGGCCGCCGACCAGGATCACGTCGTCGATGTCCGACACCTTGACGCCTGCATCCTTGATCGCGATGCGGCACGGTTCGATCGTGCGCTCAACGAGGTCTTCCACCAGCGCTTCCAGCTTCGCGCGGGTGATCTTCAGGTTCAAGTGCTTCGGGCCCGACGCGTCCGCCGTGATGTACGGCAGGTTGATTTCGGTCTGCTGGCTCGACGACAGCTCGATCTTCGCCTTTTCAGCGGCTTCCTTCAGGCGCTGCAGCGCGAGCACGTCCTTCGACAGGTCGACGCCCTGCTCCTTCTTGAACTCGCCGATGATGTAATCGATGATGCGCTGGTCGAAGTCCTCGCCGCCGAGGAACGTGTCGCCGTTGGTCGACAGCACTTCGAACTGCATTTCGCCGTCGACGTCCGCGATTTCGATGATCGACACGTCGAACGTGCCGCCGCCGAGGTCATACACGGCGATCTTGCGGTCGCCCTTCTCGACCTTGTCGAGGCCGAACGCGAGCGCGGCTGCGGTCGGCTCGTTGATGATCCGCTTGACTTCGAGGCCCGCGATGCGGCCGGCGTCCTTGGTCGCCTGACGCTGGCTGTCGTTGAAGTACGCCGGCACCGTGATCACGGCTTCCGTGACCGGCTCGCCGAGGTAGTCTTCGGCCGTCTTCTTCATCTTGCGCAGCACTTCCGCCGAAACCTGCGGCGGTGCGAGCTTTTCGCCATGCGCTTCGACCCATGCGTCGCCGTTGTCGGCCTTGACGATGCTGTACGGCATCAGGCCGATGTCCTTCTGGACTTCCTTCTCTTCGAAGCGGCGGCCGATCAGGCGCTTCACTGCGAACAGCGTGTTCTTCGGGTTGGTCACCGACTGACGCTTGGCCGGCGCGCCGACCAGCACTTCGTTATCGTCCATGTAGGCGATGATCGACGGCGTGGTGCGCGTGCCTTCCGAGTTCTCGATGACCTTGACCTGGTTGCCTTCCATGATGGCGACGCACGAGTTCGTGGTGCCGAGGTCAATACCGATGATCTTTCCCATTTTTTCCTAATCTCCAGAAATGCTTGTTTGCTGCGCAAAACCCCACGTTTTGGGGCAGTTTCGCGCGCCAGAATTCAACTCTGTTCCCGAAATGCGTCCGTCCGGTCCGTTTTCAAGACCCGACGAGCGATGCGGATATTAAATTTTTTCAATCGCCGCCGGCTAGCGGATCGCCCACCGCCGGCGCACGACCGGCCGCCGCCGCGATCTTCGCGCGCGCCGCCGACACGGCCGCCCCGAACTGCACGAGGCCATGCCAGCCGGTCGCCCGGCCGAGACGCTTGCCGCGGTGGAAAAAGAGCCACGTCGGCACGCCATGAAGGCCGAAGCGGCGCCCCAGCTCGGCGTGTTCGTAAACGTTGCAATGGAACCACTTCAGATCCAGCGCGCGAATCGCGTCCGGCTGGGCGAGCATCGCCTTCTTCGCGATCTCGCAGTTGAAGCAGTCGACGCCCCAGAAGAACACCACCGCGAGCGCATCCCCCGCGCCGTCGATCGCCGCGTCGAACGTGCCGGCGTCCAGCGCCTGCATGTCGAACGCGTCAAACGCGGCCGGATCGATGCCGACGGGCACCATCCTGATCGCCTTACTTCGGCTGCGCGACGGTGACGAGCGCCGGACGCAGCACGCGGTCGGCGATCGTATAGCCCTTCTGCAGCACGGTGACGACGGTGTTCGGCTCCTGCTCGGCCGGCACCATCGAAATCGCCTGGTGCTGGTGCGGATCGAACTTCTCGCCAACCGGGTTCAGCGCGACGACGCGGCCCTTTTCGAGTGCGCTCGTCAGCTGGCGCAGCGTCAGTTCGACGCCTTCGCGCACCTTCGCGATGTCGCCGGACGTGTCGCTGACAGCGGCTTCCAGGCTGTCCAGCACAGGCAGCAGGTGTTCCGCGAAGCCTTCGATCGCGAACTTGTGCGCCTTCGAGACGTCGTCCTGCGCGCGACGGCGGACGTTCTCGGTCTCGGCCTTCGCTCGCAGGTAGCTTTCCTGCAGCTCGGCGACCTTGGCTTGAGCCTCCGCGAGCGCCGCGTCGGCTGCTTCGGCGGCGGGAGCAGCGCCTTGCGCCGCCTGCTTCTCGCTGCCGATATCTTCGGCCGATTGGGTAGCCGGGTTCTCTTGCGTGTTTTCCATGTCGCTGAAAGTCGATTAGAGGTTGAAGCCAAATCGGCAACCGCCGGACCGTATACCCGGCGGTACCGCACATTGCTGGTGCAAATAAGGGTGAAAACTACGATTTCAAGAGGGTTATTCGCCGGCATTCTCCAATGCGGCGAAACAACCGCGCGTCGCCCCGGTGCATCGCACGCATAGTCGGCCAGAGCGGGCGAAACGGGCTGTAACAACGCTTACCTGGCAAGTACTAGCTTGGCACAGTCCCGCTGCACTACACTCCACTCAAGCGTCGGAAAAGCGTGTTTACCCTTAGCTGACCGACGCCTTACAACCACCACCTGTCGCCGTCTTCACCCGTCTTCTCGAGGGGAGTACCGTGAAACTGACCTTTGCGATTTCGGTGGTCGCGCTGGTACTCATCGCCGGCACCACCACCATCTGCCTGTCGGGAGCCGTCACCGACCGCACGACCGAATACGGAAGCGCGCGGGCGACGTTCGACCAGATGTTCAGCTCCCACCAGAAAATCTGTCGATGATGCGCCGGTCGCGTTTCGTCGGCCGGCCGTGCAATTCGGCCGCCGGCTCGCGATACGTGCGGCGCCGCTCCAGTTCGGCGAGCCGTGC
The DNA here is from genome assembly GCF_011605345.1 of Burkholderia sp. D-99. Classification (GTDB taxonomy): domain Bacteria; phylum Pseudomonadota; class Gammaproteobacteria; order Burkholderiales; family Burkholderiaceae; genus Burkholderia. The sequence goes on along the minus strand of NZ_JAAOXM010000003.1, from coordinate 41,355 downwards.
GGCCCGCCCCGCTTCCGTTTCCTCGTAAAGCGTCTGCGCAACGCTCGCTGGCCCGCGCACGTCGCACACGCCGAGCACGGCAATGTGCCAGACGATGCCGTCGATCGCAATCTCGACCTCGTCGCCAACGCGCACTTCCTTCGCCGGCTTGACCGCCGCGCCGCCGATCTTCACGTGCCCTTTGTCGACCGCATCGGTCGCGAGCGAGCGCGTCTTGAAGAACCGGGCCGCCCACAGCCATTTGTCGATGCGCAGCTTCGCGCCCGGTTCGGTCGAAATCTTGTAATTCATCGCACTTAACTCACCGTTTCGGGCTGCGCGGCCCTGACCGGCCAGCCCTGCAGATTCTCGGCCACGATCTCGCCGAGCGCGCCGATCCACGCCGGTGCGCCGTTCAGGCACGGAATGCGGTGGAATGCCTTGCCGCCACCGGCGAGGAACTCGTCGCGCACTTCCATGCCGATCTCCTCGATCGTCTCCAGGCAGTCGGCCGTGAAACCGGGACAGAACACGTCGGCCCGCCGCACGCCGGCCTCGCCGAACTCGCGCAGCGTCGGCGCGGTATAAGGCTGCAGCCATTCGGCCTTGCCGAAACGCGACTGGAACGTGACGCGACACTCGGTCGTCGACAGCCCGAGCGCGGCCATCAGCAGCGCGCCCGTCTGCTGGCACTGGTCGTGATAGGGATCGCCGAGGTCGAGCGTGCGCTTCGGCACGCCGTGAAAGCTCAGCACCAGCTTGTCGCCGGCCGCGAAGTCCGGCCGGCCGTGCTGCGCCCAATACTGGCGCACCTGCTCGGCCAGCGCGTGGATATAGGCCGGATGGTCGGCGTAGTGCCGCACCGTGCGCACTTCCGGCTGGTTGCGCATGCGCGCGAGCGCGTCGAATGCAGCGTCGAATGCGGTGGCCGTGGTCGACGCCGAGTATTGCGGATACATCGGCATCAGCAGCACGCGCTCGACGCCGGCGCGCTTGAACTGCGCGAGCGCGTGCGCAATGTTCGGACTGCCGTAGCGCATCGCATAGTCGACCTGCACCTGATAACCGTTCGACGCGAGCAGGTACCGCACGCTGTCGGTCTGGCGCTCGGTGTGCACGCGCAGCGGCGAGCCCTCGGGCATCCAGACGGCCGCATATTTCTTCGCGGACGCACGGCCGCGCAGCGGCAGGATCAGCGTGCGCAGCAGCACCTGCCAGACGGCCTGTGGAATCTCGACGACCCGCGGATCCGACAGGAATTCGGCCAAATAGCGCCGCACGGCGCGCGGCGTGGGCGCGTCGGGCGTGCCGAGATTGATCAGCAGCACGCCGATGCGATGGGCGGCCGCGGTGGCCGAAGGCGGCTCAAGATCGAAACGCATGGGCAAGAACGTGCTCGGGGCACGGGACCGGACGGCTCTCAATTATAGCGGGCCGCCTCGCGCCGGTCGGCTAGCCGTTCGGCCGACTGTCGGCTCACGCGGTGCCGCGGCACGATGACGGGGCGGGATCGGGCTGGCGATTGCGGGCTACTGCTGGCTCAGCGTGAGCGACAGCAGGCGCGCGGTGATGTCGACAATCGGTATCACGCGGTTGTACGCCATGCGGGTCGGGCCGATCACGCCGAGCGTGCCGACAATCTGCCCGTTCACCTCGTAAGGCGCGGTAACCACGCTCATTTCCTCGATCGGCACGAGCGTCGATTCTCCGCCGATGAAGATCTGCACGCCCTGGGCGTGGCTCGACACGTCGAGCAGTTGCAGGAGGCCCGTCTTTTGGTCGAATACGTCGAACAGCTTGCGCAGCCGGGCCATGTCGGACGAGAGATCCGCCACCTCGAGCAGGTTGCGCTCGCCGGAAATCAGCACGGTGTCCTCGGTGTCGGGCACCTCGGTGCTGGCCGTCACCGCCAGATGCATCAGCGCGGTCATGTCGCCGCGCAACTGGTCGATCTCGTCGCGCAGGCGGCGGCGCACCTCGTCGAACGACAGGCCGGCGAAATGCGCGTTGATGTAGTTGGACGCCTCGGTCAGTTGCGACGGCGAGTAATCGCGCGGCGTCGCGAGCATCCGGTTCTGCACGTCGCCCTCGGGCGTGACGATGATCAGCAGGATGCGCTTGTCCGACAGGCGCATGAACTCGATCTGCTTGAACACGTGGCTGCGGCGCGGCGTCAGCACGACGCCCGCGAACTGCGACAGGTTCGACAGCACGCTCGCCGCGGCCGCCACGACCCGCTGCTGCGGCTCGCCGGCCTGCAGCGTGTTCTGCACCTGCCGCGCGACGGCCTCGGCGTCGATCGGCGTCTCGACCGTCAGCATCGTGTCGACGAACAGCCGGTAGCCGCGCGGCGTCGGCACGCGGCCGGCCGACGTGTGCGGGCTCGACACGAGGCCGAGCTCCTCCAGGTCGGACATCACGTTGCGGATCGTCGCCGGGCTCAGCTCGAGCCCGGAGTAACGGGACAACGTGCGCGATCCGACTGGCTGACCGTCGGCGATATACCGTTCGATCAGGGTTTTCAGGAGGGTTCGTGCGCGAGGATCTAGCATGGTGGAAAATTTTAGCGCAACCGCGCGACCGCGGCGAGTGGCGTCGGCCACCGATGCGCGGGCCGGCCCGATCCGGCCCCGCCAGCGCACAGCCGGTTCTTTTCGTCAACGAGCTATGGTGTAATGCCGGCATGAAAACCGGTAATCAGTTCAACACTGTCGCGCTCGTCGGCCGGAGCAACACGCCCAACATCGTCGAGCCGCTCGCCACGCTGGCCGCCTGCATCGCCAAGCGGGGCTTCGAGGTCGTCTTCGAAGGCGAGACCGCGCGCGAGATCGGCATCACCGGCTACCCGGCGCTGACACCGGCCGAAATCGGGGCACGCGCCGACGTGGCGGTCGTGCTGGGCGGCGACGGGACGATGCTCGGCATCGGCCGTCAGCTCGCGCCGTACAAGACACCGCTGATCGGGATCAACCACGGGCGGCTCGGCTTCATCACCGATATCGCGGCGGCCGACATGCAGGCGCTCGTCCCGGTGATCCTGTCGGGCAAGTTCGAGCGCGAGGAGCGCTCGCTGCTCGAGGCCCGGATCATGCGCGACGGCGAACCGATCTACCACGCGCTCGCGTTCAACGACGTCGTCGTGAACCGCAGCGGCTTCTCCGGGATGGTCGAGCTGCGCGCATCGGTCGACGGCCGGTACATGTACAACCAGCGTTCGGACGGCCTGATCGTCGCCACGCCGACCGGCTCGACCGCCTACGCGCTGTCGTCGGCCGGCCCGATCCTCCATCCGCAGCTGCAGGGTATCGTGCTCGTGCCGATCGCGCCGCACGCGCTGTCGAACCGGCCGATCGTGCTGCCCGACGATTCGAAAATCGCGATCCAGATCGTCGGCGGGCGCGACGTCAACGTGAATTTCGACATGCAGTCGTTCACCGCTCTCGAGCTGAACGACACGATCGAGGTGCGCCGCTCGAAGCACACGGTGCCGTTCCTGCACCCGGTCGGCTACAGCTATTTCTCGACGCTGCGCAAGAAGCTGCACTGGAACGAACACGCCTCGAACGAAGACGACAAGGCGTCCTGACGCCACTCCGCCCGACACCATGCTCCGCCACCTCTCGATCCGCGACTTCGTCATCGTCGCCGCGCTCGATCTCGAATTCGACAGCGGCTTTTCCGTCTTTTCCGGTGAAACCGGCGCCGGGAAATCGATCCTGATCGACGCCCTCGCCCTCGCCCTCGGCGAACGTTCCGACGCGAGCGTCGTGCGCACCGGCTGCGGCCGCGCCGACATCACCGCCGAATTCACGCCGCACGACCGTGTCGCGCGCTGGCTCGACGAACACGCGTTCGACACCGAGGACACCGTGATGCTGCGCCGCGTGATCGATGCGAACGGCCGGTCGCGCGCGTTCATCAACGGCACCAGCGCGACACTCGCGCAGCTGCGTGAGCTCGGCGAAATGCTCGTCGACATCCACGGCCAGCACGCGCACCAGCTGCTGATGCGGCCCGACGCGCAGCGCGAGCTGTTCGACACGCACGCGGGGCTCGTCGCCGATGCGGCGAACGTCGCGCGCGCGTGGCGCGTGTGGCGCGACGCGACGCAGGCGATCGAGGCCGCGAAGGCGCACGAGCGCGAGCTGCAGCTCGAACGCGAAAAGCTCGCCTGGCAGCTCGCCGAGCTCGACAAGCTCGCGCCGCAGCCCGGCGAATGGGACGAAGTCAGCAACGAGCACAAGCGCCTGTCGCATTCGGCGAACCTGATCGAAGGCGTGCGTGGCGCACTCAACGCGTTGTCCGAGGCCGATGACGCGATGCTCGCGCAGCTCGGCGCGATCGTGTCGAAGCTGCGCAGCCTCGCCGACTACGACACCACGCTCGGCGACGCACTCGCGTCGCTCGAACCGGCCGAGATCCAGCTGCAGGAAGCCGTCTACTCGCTGTCGCACTATGCGCAGCGCGTCGATCTCGACCCCGAACGGCTCGCACAGGTCGAAACGCGCCTCGATGCGCTGCACTCGACCGCCCGCAAGTTCCGCTTGCCGCCCGACACGCTGCACGAAGAACACGCGGCACGCCGCGCGCAGCTCGCCGAGCTCGATGCGGCCGCCGATCTCGGCGCGCTCGAGGCGACGCAGGCCAAGGCGCGGGAAACCTATCTCGCCGACGCCAGGCATCTGTCCAAGGCGCGCACGCAGGCCGCCAAGGCGCTCGGCACGGCCGTCACGACCGGCATGCAGGAACTGTCGATGGCGGGCGGAAGCTTCGAAGTCGCGCTCGTCCCGCTCGCCGACGGCGGCCCGCACGGGCTCGAGCAGGTCGAATTCCGGGTCGCCGGGCACACCGGCGTGCCGTTGCGGCCGCTCGCGAAGGTTGCGTCGGGCGGCGAGCTCGCGCGAATCAGCCTCGCGCTCGCGGTGATCGCCAGCGCGGCCAGCCCGACGCCAACGCTGATCTTCGACGAAGTCGATACGGGGATCGGCGGCGGCGTCGCCGAAGTGGTCGGCCGCCTGCTGCACCAGCTCGGGCGCGATCGCCAGGTGCTGTGCGTGACGCACCTGCCGCAGGTTGCCGCGCGTGGCGACCACCACTTCCAGGTTGCGAAGGGCGCCGACGAGCGCGGCGGCACGGTGTCGACGGTCGTCGCGCTCGACCGCGCCAACCGGATCGAGGAAGTCGCGCGCATGCTCGGCGGGCTCGAGATCACGGCCACGACGCGCAAGCACGCGAAGGAAATGCTGGCGGCCTGACGCGGCTGCCCGTTACCCGTTTATCGAATGCAAAAAGACCGGCGCGTGCGCCGGTCTTTTTTCGCAGGAAGCGGTCGCTTGCGCCCGCCGGCCCTGCCCCGTCGAATCGGATGTCCGATTCGAACGCCGGATCCGAACAGCGGATTCAAACGACAGATTCAAACGTCCGCTTCAACCGCCCCGAACACGCGCGTCCACAGCGCCGTCACGGCTGCCCGCTCGTCGGCCACCACGGCCGGATCGACCCGCGCCTTCTCCATCCCGTCGAGCCGCAGCTTGTGCTGCAGCTTCCGGTACTTCCGGTATGCCGCGCCGACGCGCTCGGCCTCGTCCTCGCCCATTAGCCCGAAGCGCGCGACCTCGCGCAGCAGCGCGATGTTGCCCGTGTTGCGGATCAGCTCGGCGTCGCTCGACGCGTGCAGCAGCACCCAGTACTGGACGATGAACTCGATGTCGACCATCCCGCCGCGATCGTGCTTCAGGTCGAACAGCTCGGTCTGGTTCGGATGGCCGGCAAACACCTTGCCACGCATGTCGACGATCTCCTTCGCGAGCACGCCGCCGTCGCGCGGCGTCGTCAGCACCTGCTGGCGGATCGCCTCGAAATCCTCGCCGATCTGCGCATCACCCGCGCTGTAGCGGGCACGCGTCAGCGCCTGGTGCTCCCACACCCACGCCGTGTTCGCGGCATCGCCCTCACGCAGCTGGTAGCGACGGAACGCATCGAGATCGGTGACGAGCAGCCCGGCCTCGCCGTTCGGCCGCAGTCGCAGATCGATGTCGAACAGCGCGCCGGCACCGGTCGCCGTGGTGAGCCACGTGATGAGCCGCCGCGTGAAGGTCGTGTAGACGTCCGCCGAGCGCTCGTCGGGGTCGTCGTACAGGAAGATCAGGTCGAGATCCGACGCGTAGCCGAGCTCCTTGCCGCCCAGCTTGCCGTATGCGATCACCGCGAACTTCGGCACGTCGCGATGGCGCTTCGCAAGCTGCGACCAGACGACCTCGATCGTCACGTCGAGCACCGCGTCGGCCAGCTCGGACAGCCGGTCGCTCACATGCTCGACCGACAGTTGCCCGGCGAGGTCGATCAGCAGGATCCGGAACACCTCCGCGTGCTGTGCATGGCGCAGCAGGTCCATCTGCTGCTCGGGGCCGTCGGCCGCCGCGAGGCGCGCGCGCAGCGCGTCCTTGAACGCGGGCCAGTCGAACGGGCTCGCGATCGCCTCGTCGTCGAGCAGTTCGTCGAGCAGCTGCGGGTGACGGATCAGGTAGCCGCCGCCCCAGCGCGTCGCGCCGAGCACCGACAGCACGCGGTCGAGCGCGGCCGGATATTCGGTCAGCAGCGCGAGATAGACGCCGCGCCGGCTGACCGTCTCGAGCAGGTCGAACAGGCGCACGATCGTGTCGTCGCGGCGCGCGGCATCGATCTTCGGCGCGGCGTCGAGCGCCCGCTGCGCGACGCTGTCGAAGCGCTGCCGGCTCTTTTCCGGCAGCCCCGTGTAGCGCGACGATTGCCAGATCGCGCGCAGCCGCGCGAGCACGGTGGCCGGATCGGCAAAGCCCAGGCCGTCGAGACGCGCGACCAGCGCGTCGTCCTCGCCGTCGTCGGCCAGCGCGCCGCTCCAGATCCACGCGGCTGCCGTGTCGTCGCCGGCCGCACACGGGGCACCGCTCACCTTGTCGGCGAAAATCTGGTGGAACTGCGCCTCGACGAAGGTCCGGTGGCCGTCCAGCACCGTCATCAGCACCGCATAGTCGGCAAAACCGAGCGACGCAGCCAGCGCCGCGCGTTCATCCGGTTCGACCGGCATCGCGTGCGTCTGCGCGTCGTTGCGGTACTGCAGCCGGTGCTCGAGCGTGCGCAGGAAGTTGTAAGCATCGGACAGGCGTGCACGCACGTCCTCGCCGATCAGCCCGCGCGCCTGCGCATGGCGCAGCACCGCGAGCGTCGGCCGCACGCGGAATTCCGCATCCTGGCCGCCGCGGATCAGCTGGAATACCTGCGCGCTGAACTCGATCTCGCGAATCCCGCCGCGCCCGAGCTTGATGTCGTCGGCCTTGTCGGGGCGCATCGACGCGCGGCGCGCGGCTTCCTGCCGGATCTGCTGGTGCAGCGAGCGGATCGCACCGATCACGCCGAAGTCGAGATAGCGGCGATACACGAACGGCTTGACGATCGACTCGAGCTGCGACTCCAGCCGTCGCGCCGCATCGCTGTCGCCTTCCGACACGAGCCGCCCCTTGATCCACGCATAGCGCTCCCACTCGCGCCCCTGCACGTAGAAATACTCCTCGAGCATCCCGAGGCTGCAGACGAGCGGCCCCGAATCGCCGTTCGGGCGCAGCCGCATGTCGACGCGAAACACGTAGCCGTCGGCCGTGACCTCGGACAGCACGCCGATCAGGCGCCGGCCGAGCCGCGTGAAGTATTCCTGCGTGGACAGCGGCGCGCGCGTGCCGCCGGTCGTCTCGCCGTCGTCCTCGTAGACGAAGATCAGGTCGATGTCCGACGACACGTTCAACTCGCGGCCGCCGAGCTTGCCCATCCCGACCACGCCGAGCACGACGCGCTGGCCGTCGGCACCGCGCGGCTCGCCGTACAGTGCCTCGAGCTCGGCCGACAGCAGCGCGAGCGAGCGCTGCACGGCCACTTCGGCAAGATCGGTCATCGCGCCTGTCACCTCGGCGACGTCGGCCAGCCCGCGCAGGTCGCGCTCCGCGACCGCGCCGAACGCCTCGGCCCGCAATTGCCGCAGCGCGCGCTTCAGTTGCTCCTCGGTCGGCGCGGCCGTGCCGGCCGGCGTCGCGAGCAGTTCAGTGAGGCGCGCGTCGAGCTGCGCGCGACCGAGCGGCGCGGCAGCCCACGCGGCCACCTGGTCGGCGAGCGCGGGTCGCGCGGCGGCCGCTCGGGCCAGGTAACGGGAATAGGACGTGCAGATCAGGGCGGAAGCGTCGGTCATCGAGAAGCGGGCCTGGCGGAAAGGCCGGCCGGCGCGGGCCGGCGCGTGCGCGCCCCGCTGCCGACCGGCCTCATGAACTCGGCGCGGCATCGCGGGACGCACGTGCGTCCGTCGCGAAACCGCGCGCCGGAAAGCCCGTGCCGCGCTGCCGCAACGGCCGCCGGCACGAACCCGTGTGATACATTTCAACGTCAGTCTGCAAAACTACCATATCGCCGCCCGTCCGCCGCATGTCCGACCGTCAGGAATCCGCCGTAGCTGCGCCCGAAGCGGGACCTCCGAAGCACGATCATCCGGTCCTGCGTCGCGTGTTCAGGGTGACGCTGGCAGTCGGGATCGGCACCTACTTTGTCGCGTCCGGCGCGTTCCTCGGGCTGCGCTACGTACTGCTGCCCCGCATCGACGAATTCCGCCCGCGCATCGAGCGCGCGGTGTCCGACAAGCTCCACGCGCAGCTTTCGATCGGCAAGCTTTCCCCGAACTGGTCCGGCATGCAGCCGGGCGTCGAACTCACGAACCTGACGATCCGCGGCCGCGACGGCAAGGTCGCGCTGTCGGTGCCGCATGCGACCGCCGCGCTGTCGTGGATGTCGCTGCTGCGGCTGTCGCCCGCGCTGTCGAGCCTGGTCGTCGACCAGCCCGACCTCGTCGTCGCGCGCGCGGCCGACGGCTCGCTGAGCATCGCGGGCGTCGGCGTGGCAACCACCCACGGCGGCAACGATACGTTCGGCACGTGGCTGCTGAAGCAGGAAGCGATCGTGCTGCGCGGCGGCACGCTGCGCTGGCGCGACGCGCAGCACGACGCGCAGCACGACGCACCGGAGCTCGTGCTGTCGGGCATCCGGCTCGCGGTGCTCAACGACGGCCGCGTGCACAAGGCCGCTCTGCAGGCGCCCGCGAACGGCACGCTGCTGCTCGGCCCGCTCGATTTCCGCGCGCGCTTCACGCACAAGCCGCTCGCACCGGTCGGCAAGCCGTCGAACTGGACGGGCGACGCATACCTGTCGACGGGCCCGGTCGACCTGCAGACGCTGGGGCGCTACCTCGACATGCCGCTCACGATCCACGCGGGACGGATCGACAACGCGATCTGGGCAACCTTCAGCGACGGCCACCTGCATTCGGCGGGCGGTGACCTGCAGGGCGCGGACGTCGCGCTGCGCGTGCGCCCGACGCAGCCGCGGCTCGACGTGCCGACGGTCGGCTTCGGCTGGGACATGCAGCTCGATGCCGGCCACGACTACACGCTGCACCTGACGCGCTTCAACGCGGAGCTCGGCCAGCCGCCGCTACCCGACGGCACACCGCTCGCCCGCTCGCTCGCGCTGTCGACGCTGACGGCCCGCTACCGTGTACCGACCGCCAGCCAGGGGCAGCTGTTGAGCATCGTCGGCGACCGCGTCGACCTCGGCATCCTCAGCGAGTTCATTCGCGGGCTGCCGCTGCCGGCGCGCCTGCGCAACGAGCTGATCAGGATCGACCCGCGCGGGATGGTGTCGAACTATCACATCGAGGTCGAACGCGCGAAGCCTGCGCGGGCCGAACTCGCCGACGAGGAGCGGCGCACGGGCGCCGCGCCGATCGTCCGCTACCGTTTCCTCGCCGATCTGCAGGGCATCAGCTTCGCCGCGCAGGAGCCGCCGCCCGGGCTCTCGCCGCGCGGCCACCCGCGGGCCGGATGGCCGGGTGTCGAGAACCTGTGGGGCCGCGTCGACGCGAGCGAGACGGGCGGCAGCGCGCATTTCGACACGGTCAACGCGGCCGTCACGGTGCCCGGCGAGTTCGACGAGCCGCGCCTGACGTTCGACCGGCTGCGCGGCAACGTCAAATGGGCGATCACGCCCGCGCCCGGCGACAAGCACGCGCGCGTCGACGTGACGCTGCCCGACCTGCTCGTCTCGAACCCCGATGCCGAAATCGCGGTGTCCGGCTCGTACACGAACCCCGGCCACGGCCGCGGCACGCTCGACCTGCGCGCCGATTTCGCCCGCGCGTCGGTGGCACGCATTCCGCGCTACCTGCCGACCGGGATGTCCGAACACCTGCGCGACTATCTCGGCCACGCGCTGCAGGACGGCCAGGTGACCAAGGGCGCATCGATCGTCGCCCACGGCCCGCTCGAGAAATTCCCGTTCGAACACGAGCCGGACGCCGGCGTGTTCCACATCGTCGCGCCGTTCACCGGCGGCCGCTTCGAACCGACGCCGTATCCGCCGCGCAAGCTCGCGAACGGCACGCCGAGCGTCTGGCCGGCGCTCGACGGAATCGACGGCGTGTTCGAGCTCACGCAGAACAAGCTGCGCTTCGACATCGATCGCGCACACTACAAGCGCGTCGCGCTGACGAAGGTCGCGGGCCGCATCGACGATCTCGGCAACCCGACCCACTCGCCGCTCATCATCGACGGCCATGCGCAGGGCCCGCTGGCCGACCTGATCGACTACGCGGACAACAGCTCGCTCGGCACGATGAGCGGGCATATCGGCCAGCGGATCGATGCGCAGGGGCCGGCGTCGCTCGCGCTCAAGATCACGATTCCGCAGCACGTCGCGCATCCGCACACGCACATCGAAGGCGCGCTCGCGTTCGGCGGCAACACGCTGACGACCAGCGGCGTGCCGCCGCTGTCCGCGCTGCGCGGCAGTGTCCGGTTCACCGAGGCCGGCGCGTCGCTGCACGATCTGTCGGGACGCTTCCTCGGCGGCCCGGTGCGCGCGAACGGCAACTTCCAGTCGCACGGCCCGTACACGGTGAACGTCGACGGCCGGCTCGCGCTCGACGCCGCGCGCGGCCTGAATCTGCACGGCCCGGCGGCCGCGCTGCTCGAGCACGTGGTCGGCGACGCCCCGTACAAGGTCGACGTGCGCGGCGCGCCGGGCCGCCTGCCCGATATCAGCGCGCATTCCGACCTGACCGGTGTCGCGCTGCACTTCCCCGCACCGTTCGCGAAGGCGGCCGGCACGCCGATGCCGTTCAGCTTCACGCTGCAGCCTGCGCCGCAGGCGGACGGCAAGCGCCTCGAGCACGCCGACCTGACGCTCGGCCCCGTATCCGCGACCTACCTGCTCGACGCCACGCGCGGCCAGCCGCTGCGCGCGGTGCGCGGCGCGATCGGCGTCCACCGGATGCCCGACATGCCGCAGGACGGCGTGAGCGCAGCCGTCGACGTCAACGAACTGGACGCCGATGCGTGGCTCGCGCTTGCCCATACGCTGAAACCCGACACGCCGCGCGCGCAGGAGCCGCAGGCCGCGCCGCGCGTCGATGTCGCGAGCTTCGCGCCGAAGCGCTTCGCGTTCCATTTCGGCACGCTGAAGCTGCTCAAGCGCAACTGGGAAAACGTGATCGTCGGCGCGTCGCACGTCGACGAGCTCTGGCAGGCGAACATCGCGTCGAACCAGGTGTCGGGCTACCTGTCGTGGGCGCCGGGTGGCGGCCACAATGGTGCGGGCGTGCTGAACGCGCGCCTCGCGAAGCTCGTGATTCCGGACAGCGCGCAGCACGACCTCGTCGGCCGCGCGATGAACCTGCCGACGCCGACCGACCGCCCGATGCCGTCGATCGACCTGATCGTCGACCAGGTCGTCGCACGCAACCACGACATCGGCCGCCTCGTCGTCAACGCGCGCAATATCGACGAAGCCGGCACGCCGGTCTGGCAGCTCGACAAGCTGGAGCTGTCGAACCCGGCCGCGAAGCTGACGGCGACCGGCAACTGGCGCACGTCGCGCCGTGCGCTCGCCCGCGGCACCGATGAAAACGATGCGCCGCGCCGCACCGTGTTCGACTTCAAGCTCGACATCGATAACGCGGGCGCACTGCTCGACCGTGTCGGCCTGCCGCGCACGCTCGCGGACGGCCACGGCACGGTCACCGGCAAGGTCGGCTGGCGCGGCGGCCCGACCGCGCTCGACTTCCCGTCGCTCGGCGGCCAGATCGCGCTCGACCTCGAACACGGCCAGATCCTGAAGGTCGATCCGGGCGCGGCGAAGCTCCTCGGCGTGCTGAGCCTGCAGAGCCTCGCGCGCTTCCTGACGCTGAATTTCCGCGACGTGATCGGCAAGGGGCTGCCGTTCGACAAGATCACGGGCACCGGCCAGATCTCGAACGGGATCGCCCGCACCGACGACTTCTCGATGATGACGGGGCCGGCGAACGTCACCGTGCGCGGCGCGGTCGATCTCGGCACCGAGACGCAGGACCTGCATGCGCACGTCGCGCCGAAAATCAGCGCCGGCGCAGCCGCGATCGGGGCGGCCATCATCAACCCGCTGCTCGGCGTCGGCGTGCTGGCCGCGAACTACGCGCTATCGGAGACGCTGTCGCGCGCGTTCGCGCTCGACTACACGATCACCGGCTCGTGGGCGCACCCGCACATCGAGCGGGTGCGGGGCGATCAGGGTAAGATGAATCACGGTCCGGCCGATGCGGCGAACCCGAATCATTGAGCCGCGCATGGCGCCGGGCCGCACCCCATTTATGATGCAACCGATCCCGCGATGACCGACCACACCCGTTCCGCCACACCCTTCCGGGTCGCCGCGCTGCAGATGGTGAGCACGCCGGACGTCACACGCAATCTCGCCGAAGCGCGCCGCCTGATCGCGGAAGCCGCCGGCGAAGGCGCACAGCTCGTGCTGCTGCCCGAGTATTTCTGCTTCATGGGCCATCGCGACACCGACAAGCTCGCGCTCGCCGAGCCGTATCAGGACGGCCCGATCCAGCGCTTCCTCGCGGACGCCGCGCGCCGCCACGGCATCTGGGTGATCGGCGGCACGCTGCCGCTGAAGGCGCCCGAGCCCGATCGCGTGCTGAACACGACGCTCGTGTTCGATCCGTCCGGCAACGAAGCCGCGCGCTACGACAAGATCCACCTGTTCAACTTCGAGAAAGGCGACGAGTCGTTCGACGAGGCGCGCACGATCCGCGCGGGCGAGTCGGTCGTCGCGTTCGACGCGCCGTTCGGGCGGGTCGGCCTGTCGGTCTGTTACGATCTCCGCTTTCCGGAGCTGTATCGCAGGATGGGCGACTGCGCGCTGATCGTCGTACCGTCAGCGTTTACGTATACGACGGGCCGCGCGCATTGGGAAATGCTGCTGCGCGCGCGGGCCGTCGAAAACCAGTGCTACGTGCTCGCGGCCGCGCAAGGCGGCAAGCACGAGAACGGCCGGCGCACCTGGGGCCACAGCATGCTGATCGACCCGTGGGGCGAGATCGTCGCGGTTCGCGACGTGGGCGCAAGCGTCGTGCTCGGCGCGATCGATCCGCAGCGCATCGCCGACGTTCGCCAGAGCCTGCCCGCGTGGCGGCACCGCGTGCTGACCTGAATTCGCCGCGCCGCTTGAAACGCCGCGCGGCCAACCCATCTGCCCAGAAGCACCCGACAACTTTTTGAGAAACCCCGATATCCGCATGAACATCATCGAACCCGGCATCCGCAACCTCGCGCTGGCGAAGGACATCCTGCTCACGCCGTACGGCCTCGACGAAAGCCTGCTCACGCGCACGATCGCCGACATCTTCACGCATCGCGTCGACTACGCGGACCTGTACTTCCAGGCGACCCGCAGCGAAGCGTGGAGCCTCGAGGAAGGCATCGTCAAATCGGGCAGCTTCAGCATCGACCAGGGCGTCGGCGTGCGTGCGGTCGCGGGCGACCGCACCGCGTTCGCGTACTCGGACGACCTGTCCCCGGAAGCGATCGCGCAGGCGGCCGCGGCCACCAAGGCGATCGCGGCGGCCGGCGGCGGCCGCCAGAAGATCAAGGCGGCTACGACGCTGAAGGGCATCTCGGGCCGCGACCTGTACCTGCCGTCCGATCCGCTCGCGTCGCTCGACGCGACGGCCAAGGTCAAGCTGCTCGAGCGCATCGAACAGATGGCGCGCGGCCGCGACCCGCGCGTCACGCAAGTGATGGCGGGCCTCGCCGGCGAATACGACGTCGTGCTGGTCGCGCGCAGCGACGGTGCGCTCGCGGCCGACATCCGCCCGCTCGTGCGCGTATCGGTCACGGTGATCGCCGAGCAGAACGGCCGCCGCGAGATCGGCTCCGGCGGCGGTGGCGGCCGCTTCGACTACGGCTACTTCACCGACGAAGTGCTGTCGCGCTACGTCGACGACGCCGTGCATGCGGCGCTCGTGAACCTCGACGCACGCCCCGCGCCGGCCGGCGCGATGACGGTCGTGCTCGGGCCGGGCTGGCCGGGCGTGCTGCTGCACGAGGCGATCGGCCACGGCCTCGAGGGCGATTTCAACCGCAAGGGCTCGTCGGCATTCGCGGGCCGGATCGGTGAGCGGGTCGCCGCGAAGGGCGTGACGGTGGTCGACGACGGCACGCTGCCGAACCGCCGCGGCTCGCTGAACATCGACGACGAAGGCAACCCGACGCAGTGCACGACGCTGATCGAGGACGGCATCCTGAAGGGCTACATCCAGGACACGCTGAACGCACGCCTGATGAAGATGCCGGTCACCGGCAACGCGCGGCGCGAGTCGTATGCGGCGCTGCCGATGCCGCGCATGACGAACACGTACATGCTGAACGGCGACAAGGATCCGCAGGAAATCATCGCGTCGGTGAAGAACGGCCTGTACGCGGTGAACTTCGGCGGCGGCCAGGTCGACATCACGAACGGCAAGTTCGTGTTCTCGGCATCCGAGGCGTACATGATCGAGAACGGCAAGATCACCTACCCGGTCAAGGGCGCAACGCTGATCGGCAGCGGTCCCGAATCGCTGAAATACGTGAGCATGATCGGCAACGACATGTCGCTCGACACGGGTGTGGGCGTGTGCGGCAAGGAAGGCCAGAGCGTGCCGGTCGGCGTCGGCCAGCCGACCCTTCGGATCGACAAGATGACGGTCGGCGGTACGGCATAACCGCATCGCAACGCAGACATTTCGCGCATTTTGAAGAAAACGCGCGGAATGTCCGCATTTTCGACGTTTCCCGGTTGCCAGCCGCCCGGCGACGGGGTATAAATTCCGAATCAACTTTTTTGACGAACCGAATCTCCGTCATGTCCGCCAAGTTTTATTTTTACTTTTTTTGGTATCTCAGACCGCTGGCGGATCGAGAGGGTTGATGGCGCGTAAAGCGCAACCGAAATTCCCGAAAAAACCGCCGGCGAACCCGGCGGTTTTTTTTCGCCCTTCGCCACCCGGTTGCCGCCGCAGCGGTCCCGCGGCCCCGACCGAAACCACTGAATCGCTTGAATTGATGAATCTGCCGCACGCCCACTGATCGAACGGCGCCCGGAACTCTAGGAGAAACAGCATGCCCCCGCACAACACCGACGACGTCCGCATTCGCGAACTCAAGGAACTGACGCCGCCCGCCCACCTGATCCGTGAATTCGCGTGCTCCGAAGCCGCGTCCGAGCTGATCTACAACTCGCGCGAGTCGATGCACCGCATCCTGCACGGGATGGACGACCGGCTGATCGTCGTCGTCGGGCCGTGCTCGATCCATGACACGAAGGCGGCGATCGAGTACGCGGGCCGGCTCGCGAAGGAGCGCGAGCGCTTCAAGGGCGAACTGGAAATCGTGATGCGCGTGTACTTCGAGAAGCCGCGCACGACGGTCGGCTGGAAGGGCCTCATCAACGATCCGCACCTCGACAACAGCTTCAAGATCAACGAAGGGCTGCGCACCGCGCGCGAGCTGCTGCTGCAGATCAACGAGATGGGGCTGCCGGCCGCGACCGAATACCTCGACATGATCAGCCCGCAATACATCGCCGACCTGATCTCGTGGGGCGCGATCGGCGCGCGCACGACGGAATCGCAGGTGCACCGCGAGCTCGCGTCGGGGCTGTCGTGCCCGGTCGGCTTCAAGAACGGCACCGACGGCAACGTGAAGATCGCGGTCGACGCGATCAAGGCCGCATCGCAGCCGCACCATTTCCTGTCGGTGACGAAGGGCGGCCATTCGGCGATCGTGTCGACGGCCGGCAACGAGGACTGCCACGTGATCCTGCGCGGCGGCAAGGCGCCGAACTACGACGCAGACAGCGTGAACGCCGCCTGCGCGGACATCGGCAAGGCCGGCCTCGCCGCACGCCTGATGATCGACGCGAGCCACGCGAACAGCTCGAAGAAGCACGAGAACCAGATCCCCGTCTGCGCCGACATCGGCCGCCAGATCGCGGCCGGCGACGCGCGCATCGTCGGCGTGATGATCGAGTCGCATCTCGTCGAGGGGCGCCAGGACCTGAAGGAAGGCTGCGAACTGACCTACGGCCAGAGCATCACCGACGCGTGCATCGCGTGGGACGACAGCGTGAAGGTGCTCGAAGGCCTCGCGGAATCGGTGAAGGCGCGCCGCGTCACGCGCGGCAGCGGCAACTGACGAACGCGAACCGGCTGGCCACATGGCCCCGCCCGGCGACGGGTTGGCCATGCGGCCAGCCTGCGGTCGTCGCGCCGCTCTGCTGGACTAGCTAACGTTACCTAGCTAACCAAGGGAACGCCCATGCCGACCGTCAACATGCATGATGCCAAGTCGCGGCTCTCAAGCCTCGTCGAAGCGCTTGAATTGGGGCGCGAATCCGAAGTCGTCATCGCCCGTAACGGTCATCCGGTCGCCCGGATCGTTCCTTATGCCGCGCCGAAGCGGATCGGTGCAGCCCGTCAGTTGCTTGCCGGGTTGAACATCCCGACGACCGTCGAGGCATTCAATGCCGGCGATGAATCGATCGCCGCCGACTTCGATGCCAGCTCGAAACGGGGACTCGCCCCGTGAAGCTGCTGCTCGACACGCACATCGCGCTATGAGCGGCCGAAGGCGCGCCTCAACTTTCTGCGACTGCGGCCGCGTTGATCGAACATCCCGAAAACACGCTGTACGTCAGCGCCGCGTCCATCTGGGAAATTACGATCAAATACCGCAAAGGCAATCTGCCGGTCCATCCGCGCGATGCACGTTCGGCATTCCGACTCGCAGGCTTTGCGGAGTTGCCGATCAGCAGCGATCACGTCGAAGGCGTCGCCGCACTGCCGGATTTTCCGGATCATGCCGATCCGTTCGACCGCGTGATGGTCGCTCAGGCACTCCATGAAGGCATGCCGCTCATCAGCGCCGATGCAAAAATATGGCGCTACCACGCCACGCTGATGCTGCGCGCATGACGCTCTGTGCGAAACAAAACCAAAGCCCGGCTCGCGCCGGGCTCTTTCATGAATCGCACGTCTTGCGTGCGGGCATCACTCGAGCGCGCCCGAACCGAAGATCTCGGTGTTGATGCGTTCCGGCGCGACGCCGAGCGCGACCAGCGCATCGCGCTGTGCCTTCATGAACGCGATCGGACCGCAAACGTAGTAGTCGGCGTCCGGCACCAGCGCGTAGTGCTGCACGCGTTCCGACGTGAGGCGCCCTTCCATGTCGTGGTCGATGCCGACGCGATCGTTCGGGCCGACCAGCTCGTACAGCACCGTCCGCTTGACGTTCGCATGCGTGCGCACCGTGTCGTTCAGCCAGTCGCGGAACGCATGCACCGCGCCCGAACGGCATGCATGGACGAACCGCACTTCACGCGGGCTGCCTTCCTCGACCAGCGTCGACGCCATCGACACCATCGGCGTCAGGCCAACGCCGCCGGAGATCAGCACGACCGGCGTCCCGACGCCACGCTTCAGCGAGAATTCGCCCATCGGCGCAGTCACCTCGACGATCGCGCCCTCTTCCACGCCGTCGTGCATCAGCGTCGACACCTTGCCGGCCGGAATGGCTTCCGGCTTGCCGGCTTCGCGCTTCACCGAGATGCGCAGCCACTTGCCGTGCGGCGCATCGGACAGGCTGTACTGGCGCGGCTGGTCAACACCGAGATCGCCGACGAAACGCTTCACCGTGACGTACTGGCCCGGCTCGAAGGTCGGCGCAGCACCGCCGTCGGCGGGCGTCAGGTAAAACGACGTGATCTCGTCGCTCTCGCGCACCTTGCGCGCGACCTTGAACGGACGGAACCCGCTCCAGGCGGCGCCCGCGTACAGGTCGGCCTCGGCGCCGATCAGGATCTGCGCGAGCTGGCCGTACGCCACGCGCCATGCCTCGAGCGTGTCGGCGTCGACCGCGTCGCCGAGCACTTCGACGATCGACGCGAGCAGGTTCTCGCCGACGATCGGGTAATGCTCGGGGCGGATGTTCAGACTCGCGTGCTTGTGCGCGATGTGCGACACCGCCCCGCCCAGCGCACCGAGATTGTCGATGTTCGCCGCATACGCATAAACGGCCTTCGCGAGCGTTTCCGGCTGGCTGCCGGTCTTCTGGTGCGTCTGGTTGAACAGGTTCTTCAGTTCCGGATGGCGCGCGAACATGCGCTGGTAGAAGTGCTTCGTGATCGTCGCGCCGTGCACGGCGAGGACAGGGGCAGTGGCCTTCACGCGAGCCATCTGGTCAGCGGTGATGTGGGTCATGTTCGTTCTCCGTTAAACATGCACATACGATACATCTTTAAAAAATCGATGGCCCTCGGGCAAATTGTCGCAGTGCGATAAAGGGGGCGAAGCGTCAGCGGATACGGCCGCGTTCCCAAAGCACGTCCGATCCGCCGTCGGTGCGGTTCAGCACGCGCGCCAGCACGAACAGCAGGTCCGACAGCCGGTTCACGTAGCGTCGCGGCGCATCATTGAGCGTTTCGGTGCGCCCGAGCGCGACGATCGAACGCTCGGCACGGCGGCACACGGTTCGACACACGTGCGCGAGCGACGCCGCGCGCGAGCCGGCCGGCAGGATGAATTCCTTCAGCGGCGGCAGCGTCGCGTTGTAGTCGGCGAGCCAGCGGTCGAGACGCGCGAGATGCGTGTCGTCGAGCACGGTATGGCCGGGAATGCACAATTCGCCGCCGAGATCGAACAGGTCATGCTGGATCGTCACGAGCGCCGTGCGGATATCGTCCGGCAGCGTTTCGGCGAGCAGCACGCCAAGGTTCGAGTTCAGTTCGTCGACGTCGCCGATCGCGGCAATCCGCGTATCGTCCTTGCCGATGCGCCGGCCGTCGCCGAGGCCAGTGGTGCCGTCGTCGCCGGTGCGCGTGGCGATCTTGCTCAAGCGGTTGCCCATGCGGATGTCCTCTCGTGCGCGGCCGCGACGCGGCCCGGTTGCGTTCGAACGCGATTATCGCAGCCCGCGGCGGCGGGCGCAGCGGGCGTTACAGCGTAGAATGGGCCGAAACCCTGCAGCACGGGAGCCGGGTCGGCGCGGACGCGCTCACCCGGATCGACTAGGAGACGTTCGTGAATCACCCAGCCCCGCCGGCCGCCACGCGCCGCCCGCTTCCACCCGCCATGCTCGATGCGCTGCGCGCCGCCTTCGGCGAGCGCGTGTCGACCGCCGACGCCGTCCGCGCGCACCACGGCCGCGACGAATCGCCGTTCGACCCGCAACTGCCCGACGCCGTCGTGTTCGCGCACAGCGCGGACGACGTGCGCGAGGTCGTGTCGCTGTGCTCGCTGTACAGCGTCCCGCTGATCCCGTACGGCGCCGGCTCGTCGCTCGAAGGCCACCTGCTCGCGGTGCGCGGCGGTGTATCGCTCGACCTGTCGGAAATGAACCGCGTGCTGTCGATCAACGCCGAGGACCTGACCGTGACGGTCGAGCCGGGCATCACGCGCAAGGCGCTCAACGAAGCGCTGCGCGACACCGGCCTGTTCTTCCCGATCGACCCGGGCGCCGACGCGAGCATCGGCGGGATGACCGCCACGCGCGCGTCGGGCACCAACGCCGTGCGCTACGGCACGATGCGCGAGAACGTGCTCGGCCTGACCGCCGTGCTCGCCGACGGCCGCGTGGTGAAAACCGGCTCGCGCGCCCGCAAGTCGTCGGCCGGCTACGACCTCACGCGCCTGTTCGTCGGCTCCGAAGGCACGCTCGGCGTGATCACCGAGATCACGCTGCGCCTGCATCCGCTACCCGAAGCCGTATCGGCCGCGATCTGCACGTTCCCGTCGATGGGCGACGCGGTGCGCACCGTGATCGAGACGATCCAGATCGGCGTGCCGATCGCGCGCGTCGAATTCGTCGATGCGCTCGCCGTGCGCTCGATCAACCGCCATTCGAACCTGACGCTCACCGAAGCGCCGACGCTGTTCTTCGAATTCCACGGCACCGAGGCCGGCGTGAAGGAACAGGCCGAACTCGTGCAGGCGCTCGCCGGCCAGAACAACGGCCAGGGCTTCGAATGGGCGACCCGCCCCGAAGACCGCACGCGCCTCTGGGCCGCACGCCACAACGCGTATTTCGCGATGCTGCAGCTCAAACCCGGCTGCCGCGCGGTGACGACCGACGTCTGCGTGCCGATCTCGCAACTCGCCGCGTGCGTCGAGGAAACCGAAGTCGACCTGCGCGCATCGTCGCTGCCCTGCCCGATCGTCGGCCACGTCGGCGACGGCAATTTCCACGTCGCGATCCTGATCGATCCCGACAAGCCCGAGGAAATCGCCGAAGCCGAACACATCAACGACCGGATCGTCGAGCGCGCGCTGCGCCTCGGCGGCACCTGCACGGGCGAGCACGGCGTCGGACTGCACAAGATGCGCTTCCTGCCGAAGGAGCACGGCGACAACGCGATCGACACGATGCGGGCGATCAAGCTCGCGCTCGATCCGCGCAACCTGATGAATCCGGGCAAGATTTTCACGTGCTGAGACGGCGGCGCGATGCCGCGCCGCCTGCTGCAGGAGACCCAATGAACGCTCCCGTCGAACTGTCGAGCGCGGCACGCGCGCAGCGCCAGCGTGAAGTCGTGCAGGCGCTGATGGCCGTGCTGCCGACGCACTGCCTGCTGTACCGCGACGAAGACACGGCGCCGTACGAATGCGACGGCCTGTCCGCGTACCGCCGCCTGCCGCTCGCGGTCGCGCTGCCCGAAACGGAATCGCAGGTGCAGCGGATCGTGCAGATCTGCCGCCGCATGGAGGTGCCGATCGTGCCGCGCGGCGCGGGCACGAGCCTGTCGGGCGGCGCGTTGCCGATCGCGCTCGGTGTCGTGCTGTCGCTCGCCCGCTTCACGCGCATCGTGGAAGTCGATCCGTACGCGCGCACGGCGACCGTGCAGCCCGGCGTGCGCAACCTCGCGATCTCGGAGGCCGCCGCGCCGTACGGCCTGTATTACGCGCCCGATCCGTCGTCGCAGATCGCGTGCACGATCGGCGGCAACGTCGCGGAGAATTCCGGCGGCGTCCACTGCCTGAAATACGGGCTGACCGTCCACAACGTGATGCGCGTGCGCGCGGTGACGATCGACGGCGAAATCGTCGAGTTCGGCTCGCTCGCACTCGACATGCCGGGCCTCGACCTGCTCGCCGTGATGATCGGCAGCGAAGGGATGTTCGCGATCGTCACCGAGGTCACGGTGAAGCTGATCCCGAAGCCGCAAACGGCCCAGCTCGTGATGGCGAGCTTCGACGACGTCGTCAAGGGCGGCGAGGCCGTCGCGGCGATCATCGCGTCGGGCATCATCCCGGCCGGACTCGAAATGATGGACAAGCCGGCCACGCAGGCCGTCGAGGCGTTCACGCACGCGGGCTACGACCTCGATGCGAAAGCGATCCTGCTGTGCGAATCGGACGGCACGCCGGAAGAAGTCGCGGAAGAGATCGTGCGGATGACGGCCGTGCTGCGCGAGCATGGCGCGACGCGCATCCAGGTATCGCGCAACGAACACGAGCGGCTGCGCTTCTGGTCGGGCCGCAAGAATGCGTTCCCGGCCGCCGGCCGCATTTCGGCCGACTACTACTGCATGGACGGCACCGTGCCGCGCCGCGCGATCGGCCCGCTGCTCGCGCGCATCGAGCAGCTCGAGACACGCTACGGGCTGCGCTGCATCAACGTGTTCCACGCGGGCGACGGCAACATGCATCCGCTGATCCTCTACAACGCGAACGATCCGGACGAACTGCACCGCGCCGAGCAGTTCGGCGCGGAAATCCTCGAATGCTGCGTGGAATTCGGCGGCAGCGTGACGGGCGAGCACGGCGTCGGCATCGAGAAGCTCAATTCAATGTGCGTACAGTTCTCGCCGCAGGAGCGCGATGCATTCTTCGCGGTCAAGCGCGCATTCGATCCGGCAGGGCTGCTGAACCCGGACAAGGGCATCCCGACCCGCGCGCGCTGCGCCGAGTACGGTCGTCAGCACGTGCGCGGCGGGCTGCTGCCGCACCCCGACCTGCCGCGCTTCTGAGCGCTGCGCGCGGTACCGCGGCCCGTGCCGGCAGCGGGCACGCGGCGGACGAACGCGCCCGCGCGCCCGTTCGTGCGGCGGCGCAGGCATGCGGCCTGCAATACTGGGCTTAGGGATAGTCGCGATGTGGAATCGCACCACCCCGGTACAATCGACCGAACAACAAGTCGAGGCAGCAACACAACATGGAAGAGGACGACATCGTCGCCGGATGGGCCGAGCGCATCCGCGCCGCCAGTGCCGACGGCCACCCGCTGCGGATTCGCGGCGGCGGCACCAAGGACTGGTACGGCCAGGCGCTCGAGGGCGAAATTCTCGACACACGCGCATTTCAGGGCGTCGTGTCGTACGACCCGGCCGAACTCGTCGTCACGGTCCGCGCGGGCACGCCGCTCGCGCAGCTTGAAACCGTCCTCGCCGAGTGCGGCCAGATGCTGCCGTTCGAGCCGCCGCACTTCGGCCGCGCGGCCACCGTCGGCGGCTGTGTCGCCGCCGGCCTCGCGGGCCCGCGGCGCGCCACCTGCGGTGCACCGCGCGATTTCATGCTCGGCGTCACGCTGATGAACGGCCGCGGCGAAATGCTGCGCTTTGGCGGCCAGGTCGTGAAGAACGTCGCCGGCTACGACGTGTCGCGGCTGATGGCCGGCGCGCTCGGCACGCTCGGGCTGATGCTCGACCTGTCGATCAAGGTGCTGCCGATGCCGGTGGCCGAAGTCACGCTGAAGTTCGAGATGACCGCGACCGACGCGGTACGCAAGCTCAACGAATGGGGCGGCCATCCGCTGCCGGTCAGCGCGAGCGCGTGGCGCAACGGCACGCTCGTGCTGCGCCTGTCGGGCGCCGAAGCGGCCGTGAAATCCGCGAAGACGCTGCTCGGCGGCGAAGTCGTCGACGCGGTCGAGGCCGAGCGCTTCTGGGCCGGCCTGCGCGAGCATACCGACCCGTTCTTCCACGGTATCCCGCCCGGCTATGCGCTGTGGCGCCTCGCGCTGCCGTCGATCACCGAACCGATGCACCTGCCCGGCACCCAGTTGATGGAATGGGGCGGCGCGCAGCGCTGGTGGATCACCGACGCCGATGCGCAGACCGTGCGGATGAGCGCCAAGCAGGCCGGCGGCCACGCGACGCTGTTCCGTGCGGGCGACGCGTACGACCGCAGCGCGGGCGTGTTCACGCCGCTCCCCGCCCCGATGATGAAAATCCACCGCGGGTTGAAAGCCGCGTTCGATCCCGCGCGCATCTTCAACCGCGGCCGGCTCTACCCTGATCTCTGAGGGCTCGATGCAAACGAACCTCGCCGATTTCATCCGCAATACGCCCGACGGCGACGAGGCCGACGCGATCTTGCGCAAGTGCGTGCATTGCGGGTTCTGCACCGCGACCTGCCCGACCTACCAGTTGCTCGGCGACGAACTCGACGGCCCGCGCGGCCGCATCTACCTGATCAAGCAAATGGTCGAAGGCGCGCCCGTCACGCGCAGCACGCAGCAGCACCTCGACCGCTGCCTCACGTGCCGCAGCTGCGAGACGACCTGCCCGTCCGGCGTCCAGTACGGCCGGCTCGTCGAGATCGGCCGCAAGCACGTCGAGGCGCAGGTGAAGCGCCCCGTGCAGCAGCGTCTCGTGCGCCGCGTGCTCGCGAGCCTCGTGCCGAACGCCGCGCTGTTCTCGCCCGTGATGCGGCTCGGCCAGCACGTGCGTCCGCTGCTGCCGAAGCGGCTGCGCGACAAGGTGCCGCCGCGCACGCGGCTGCTCGAATGGCCGCACCTCACGCATACGCGCAAGATGCTGATGCTCGGCGGCTGCGTGCAGCCGTCGATGCTGCCGAACATCAACATCGCGACCGCGCGCGTGCTCGACGCGCTCGGCATCGAGACCGTCGTCGCACCCGATGCGGGCTGCTGCGGCGCGATCCGCCTGCACCTGAACTATCACGACGAAGCGCTCGACGACGCGCGCCGCAACATCGACGCGTGGTGGCCCCATGTCGAACAGGGCGTCGAGGCGATCGTGATGAACGCATCGGGCTGCGGCGCGACGGTGCTCGAATACGCGCACCTGCTGCGCGACGACCCGGCCTACGCGGAAAAGGCGCAGCGCATCGTGTCGCTGACGCGCGACATCTCCGACGTGCTGCTTGCGTTCGAGGCCGAGCTCGCGACGCTTGCGCGGCGCCGTGCGATCCATACGGTCGCGTACCACCCGCCATGCACGCTGCAGCACGGCCAGCAGTCGCGCGGCAAGGTCGAACGCCTGCTCGAGACGCTCGGCATCGACGTGCGGCTGCCGGCCGACAGCCATCTGTGCTGCGGCTCGGCCGGCACCTATTCGCTGACGCAGCCGTCGCTGTCGTACCGGTTGCGCAAGCAGAAGCTGCTGAAGCTGCAGGCGCTCGAACCGCAGATGATCGTCTCCGGCAACGTCGGCTGCATCGCGCACCTGCAGAGCGGCACGCAGATTCCGGTGGCCCACTGGATCCAGCTCGTCGAGCATCTGCTGTATGGCTAGGGCCTGTTCGCGCGAATGACGGGCGGGCCACGGGCCTCGCGCCCGGCGTCCGTATAATGGGCGGATCGATGCGTCGCGTGCCGCGGCGCATCCTCTACATGCCTGCTTCCGTGCCTGCTTTCGTGCCCGTCATGTCCGATCTCGCCGCCCGCCTCGAATCCGTTCATCGCCGCATCGCCGACGCCGCCCGCGCGGCCGGCCGCGATCCCGCCACCGTATCGCTGCTCGCCGTCTCGAAGACGTTTCCCGCCGCCGACGTGCGCGCCGCGCATGCTGCCGGACAGCGTGCATTCGGCGAAAACTACGTGCAGGAATCGGTCGACAAGATCGACGCGCTCGCCGACCTGCGCGCGGACCTCGAATGGCATTTCATCGGGCCGCTGCAATCGAACAAGACACGCCCCGTCGCCGAACGCTTCGACTGGGTCCATTCGGTCGACCGGCTGAAGATCGCGCAGCGCCTGTCGGAACAGCGCCCAGCGCACCTGCCGCCGCTCAACGTGTGCGTGCAGGTGAACATCAGCGGCGAGGCGTCGAAGAGCGGCGTCGCGCCGGCCGATGTGGCCGAGGTCGCGCGCGCGGTCGCCGCGCTGCCGTCGCTGCGGCTACGCGGCCTGATGGCGATTCCCGAACCGGCCGGCGACACCGAAGCGCAACGCACGCCGCATCGCGCGCTGCGTGCGCTGTTCGACGCGTTGCGCGCCGACGGCCTGCCGCTCGACACGCTGTCGATGGGCATGTCCGCCGATCTCGACGCCGCCGTGCTCGAAGGCGCGACGATCGTGCGCGTCGGCACCGCGATCTTCGGCGCGCGCGATTACTCGCACTGAACGCCGCGCCCTTTTCCGCCCTTTTCCGACTTCCCGTTCACTCACTTGCTCATTCGGACACCATGAAAATCGCATTCATCGGCGGCGGCAACATGGCCGCGGCCCTGATCGGCGGCCTGATCAAGCGCGGCGTCGCCGCTGACGGCCTGTATGCCATCGACGTCAACGAAGAGGTGCGCGCGCGCGCCGCGCAGCAGTTCGGCATCCGCACCGGCGCGGCCGTCGACGCGACGCTCGCCGACTACGACGCGGTCGTGCTCGCGGTGAAGCCGCAAGTGCTGAAGGACGTCGCACAGGCGCTCGCGCCGCACCTGAAGTCGCAGCTCGTGATCAGCATCGCGGCCGGCATCCGCGGCAGCGATCTCGCGCGCTGGCTCGGCGATTACGCACGCATCGTGCGCACGATGCCGAACACGCCCGCGCTGGTCGGCATGGGCGTGACGGGCCTCGCCGCGCTGCCGGGTGTCGATGCGGCGGGCCGCGAACTCGCGTCGAACGTGCTCGGCGCGGTCGGCGAGATCGTGTGGTTCGACGACGAGTCGAAGCTCGATGCCGTCACGGCCATTTCGGGCAGCGGCCCCGCGTACGTGTTCTATTTCATCGAAGCACTGCAGGAAGCCGCGCGCCAGCTCGGCATGAACGACGAACAGGGCCGCGCGCTCGCGGTCGCGACGTTCACGGGCGCCGCGCAACTCGCCGCGCAATCGGGCGAGCCGGCGAGCGTGCTGCGCGAGCGCGTGACGTCGAAAGGCGGCACGACGGCCGCCGCGCTCGCATCGTTCGACGCGCAAGGCGTGAAGGATGCGATCGTGCGCGGCGCGCTCGCAGCCGAAGCGCGTGCGAAGGAAATGGGCGACGAGCTCGGACGCGCGTAAGCGCCGCGACCGCCCGGGTTTCCCTTCCGGCACCGGCAACAAAAAAGCGGCCGAGGCCGCTTTTTTTTGGGCATCGCGCGCCGGCGCGCGGGCGCTTCAGTTGCCCGCCAGCCCCGCCAGCAGGTAATGCGCGGCGATCCCCGCGAACAGCACGCCGCCGAGCCAGTTGTTGTGCCGGAACGCGGCGAAGCACGGCATCCGCTCGCGGCCCTTGATCAGCGTGTAGTGATACAGCGCGCAGCCGACCGCCGCCGCCCAGCCGGCCCAGTACGCGAGGCCGAAGCCGAGCGTCACGCCGATCCACACGTAGATGCCGAGCGTCGCCGCATAGCACGCCATCACGGCCGTGACGTCGAAGCGGCCGAACGTCAGCGCGGACGTGCGGATCCCGATCTTGATGTCGTCGTCGCGATCGACCATCGCGTATTCGGTGTCGTACGCGACCGACCAGAAAATGTTCGCGACCAGCATCACCCACGCGATCGTCGGTACCGTGTCCTGCACGGCCGCGAACGCCATCGGGATGCCGAAGCCGAACGCGATGCCGAGATACGCCTGCGGAATCGCGAAGAACCGCTTCATGAACGGATACGAGCCCGCGACGAACAGCGCGACGACGGACAGCTCCTTCGTCAGCGTGTTGAGCGGCAGGATCAGCAGGAACGAGATGAATGCGAGCCCGACCGCGATCGCAACGGCCTCCCACGCACGGATCTTGCCCGACGTCAGCGGCCGGTCGGCCGTGCGCTTCACGTGGCGGTCGAAATCGCGGTCGGCGTAGTCGTTCATCGCGCAGCCGGCCGAGCGCATCAGCAGCGTGCCGAGCGAGAAGATCACGAGCAGCGGCCAGCGCGGATGGCCGTCGGACGCGATCCACAGCGCGTTGAGCGTCGGCCACAGCAGCAGCAGGCTGCCGATCGGCTTGTCCATCCGGACGAGCCGCAGATACAGGGGAAAGCGGGCAAGCATGGCGAAGCACCGGGAAGATAACCCCGGCATTTTAGAGCCGAGCGGTGCTTCGCGTCATGTCGGGGCGGCCCATGGCCGGCGGCTGCCTGACGCCAGCGTGCCGCCAGCGCCCGCCACACCTGGCCGAGCCGCACCACACATCAATCAAGGGACAGAGCCAGCGCACCGGCCTCGTCACGGCCCGATGCGTGCGGATCAATCAGGGCCGGAGCGGTGTGCGCGGGCTTCCGCCAGCCAGTCGCGCGTTGCATGCCTACGCGAGCAGCGACCGCAACATCCACGCGGTTTTTTCATGAATTTGCAGGCGCTGCGTCAGCAGATCAGCGGTCGGCTCGTCGCTCGCCGCATCGGCAAGCGGAAAGATCGCACGTGCGGTACGCACGACGGCCTCGTGCCCTTCGACGAGCTGGCGGATCATGTCTTCGGCCGCCGGCACGCCATTCGCTCCGGCACCGACGACAGTTTCGCGAAATCGCCGAAGGTACCCGGCGCGACGACGCCGAGCGTACGAATGCGTTCGGCAACCGAATCGACCGCGAGCCACAGTTCGTTGTACTGCACCTCGAACATCAGGTGCAGCGTGTTGAACATCGGGCCCGTGACGTTCCAGTGGAAATTGTGGGTCTTCAGGTACAGCGTGAACGTGTCGGCGAGCAGGTGCGACAGGCCTTCAGCGATCTTCTTGCGGTCCTTGTCGCTGATGCCGATGTTGATCCGGGTAGCGTGATTCTTCCTGGCCATGTTCCGGACTCCTTATTCAATGAATCAGAGCAACGAAAGCGAATCGGGTTACCTGCCTATTGATACCGTACTACCGACACCGCACCACCCGCACGCATGGCTCGCCACTGCAACGTGGCGCGTGAAACGCCGCGCTCAGGCGGCCGCGATCGCGTGCAGCGCCTGCGACACCAGTTCGGCCGCACCGCCGATGACGATCGCGGATCCGACGACGTATCGCGCGATCTCGGCCGGCGCCCGCACCTTCGGCGCCAGTGCAGCGCGCATGTTCTGCATCATTTGCGTCATGATCACCACTCCTTCAACAAAACTCAGAATCTGAAAAAAACGGCCGGTCGGACGACCGGCCGTTTCCCGTTACTGCGTCGCCGCACTACTGCACGGCGATGCTCACGCGAGGTCGAAGCGGTCGAGGTTCATCACCTTGTTCCAGGCCGCGACGAAGTCGCGTGCGAACTTCTCCTTCGCGTCCCCGCTGCCGTACACCTCGGCCAGCGCACGCAGTTGCGCATGCGAGCCGAAGATCAGGTCGACACGCGTGCCCGTCCACTTGACCTTGCCCGTCGCGCGATCGCGCCCTTCGAACACGTCGTTCGCGGCCGACACCGGCTTCCATTCCGTGCCCATGTCGAGCAGGTTCACGAAGAAGTCGTTCGTCAGCGCTTCCGGACGATCGGTGAACACGCCGTGCTTCGCGTCGCCCGCATTCGCACCGAGCACGCGCAGGCCACCGACCAGCACCGTCATCTCGGGCGCGCTCAGCGTCAGCAGTTGCGCCTTGTCGACCAGCAGCGCCTCGGCCGGCGTCTTGTACGCGTGCTTCAGGAAGTTGCGGAAGCCATCCGCGACCGGTTCGAGCACGGCCATCGCTTCGATATCGGTCTCTTCCTGCGATGCATCCGCACGGCCCGGTGCGAACGGCACCGTCACCGCGACGCCCGCGTTCTTCGCAGCCTGCTCGACGCCGGCCGCACCGGCCAGCACGATCAGGTCGGCGAGCGACACCTTCTTGCCGCCCGTCTGCGCATCGTTGAACGCCTTCTGCACGCCTTCGAGCGTCGCGAGCACCTTCGCGAGTTCAGCCGGACGGTTCACTTCCCAGTCCTTCTGCGGCGCCAGGCGGATACGCGCACCGTTCGCGCCACCGCGCTTGTCCGAGCCGCGGAACGTTGCAGCCGACGCCCATGCGGTCGACACGAGCTGCGACACCGACAGGCCCGATGCGAGCACCTTCGCCTTCAGCGCGGCGACGTCGGCGTCGTCGATCAGCTTGTGGTCGACGGCCGGGATCGGGTCCTGCCACAGCAGATGCTCGGCCGGCACGTCCGGGCCCAGATAGCGGGCACGCGGACCCATGTCGCGGTGCGTGAGCTTGAACCATGCACGCGCGAACGCGTCTGCGAACTCGGCCGGGTTCTCGTAGAAGCGGCGCGAAATCTTCTCGTAGGCCGGATCGAAGCGCAGCGACAGGTCGGTCGTCAGCATCGTCGGGCGATGCTTCTTCGACGCGTCGAACGCATCCGGGATCACGTCGCCGGCATCCTTCGCGACCCACTGGTGCGCGCCGGCCGGGCTCTTCGTGAGCTCCCACTCGTAGCTGAACAGGTGCTTGAAGAAGTCGTTGCTCCACTGCGTCGGCGTCGACGTCCACGTGACTTCGAGGCCGCTCGTGATCGCATCCTTGCCCTTGCCCGTGCCGAACGTGCTCTTCCAGCCGAGACCCTGCTCTTCGAGGCCCGCGGCTTCCGGCTCGGCGCCGACGTTCGAGGCCGGACCGGCGCCGTGCGTCTTGCCGAACGTGTGGCCGCCCGCGATCAGCGCGACCGTCTCTTCGTCGTTCATCGCCATGCGCGCGAACGTCTCGCGGATGTCATGCGCGGCGGCGACCGGGTCGGGGTTGCCGTCCGGGCCTTCCGGGTTCACGTAGATGAGGCCCATCTGCACCGCGGCGAGCGGGCTTTCGAGGTCACGCTTGCCCGAGTAGCGGCTGTTCGGGCCGCCGCTCAGTTCCAGCCAGATCTTTTCCGAACCCCAGTAGACGTCGTCCGGTTCCCACGTATCGACGCGGCCGCCGCCATAACCGAAGGTCTTGAAGCCCATCGATTCGAGCGCGACGTTGCCGGTCAGGATCAGCAGGTCGGCCCACGAAATGTTGCGGCCGTACTTCTGCTTGATCGGCCACAGCAGCCGGCGTGCCTTGTCGAGGCTGACGTTGTCCGGCCAGCTGTTGAGCGGCGCGAAGCGCTGCTGCCCGCCGCCCGCGCCGCCGCGGCCGTCGGCCGTGCGGTACGTGCCGGCGCTGTGCCAGGCCATGCGGATGAACAGGCCGCCGTAATGGCCGAAGTCGGCCGGCCACCAGTCCTGCGACGTCGTCATCAGCGCGTGCAGGTCCTTCTTCACCGCCGCGAGGTCCAGCTTCCCGAACGCTTCCGCGTAGTCGAAATCCTTGTCCATCGGATCGGACAGCGCCGAATGCCGGTGGAGGATGTTCAGGTTGAGCTGATTCGGCCACCAGTCCTTGTTCGTCGTGCCGCCACCAGCGGTATGGTTGAACGGGCACTTCGTTTCGTTCGACATGCGATTTCTCCTTGGCTTGCTCGTATGACTCCACCGGTTCGCTCCGGCGGCATGCCGGGCGCGGCGGGTGGAGTGTCATTGCGGGGATGGGAAACGGAACAGGTTGGTCCTCCTGTCGTACTACGGGATGTCGTGCGTGGCCTGTAACGCGCGCTCCCGCTGCGGTGCGCCGCAGGCGGGACGCTCGGGGAACCGGCTGCCGGCAGGCGTCGTGCCGGCGCTGCGGGCGGTATTCCAGCTTTCGGACATGCGATGCTCCCTCATGGCTTGACGGCGGGTGAATCGCGGGAACACTGAACCGGCGCGCGGCGGCATTCAGCCACCATACACACGATCCGCCAGGTACGCGAACGCAATCGGGCGCAGGCTGCGAACCGCCGCCCTGGCGCGATGTACGACCGCGTCGCGCGACGGGATGTTCCGCTGCGCGTGCTGCAATACCGATCGCATCATGACATCCTCCCTTGGCGCTTGCACTCAACGTGCGGATCGCCCGTCGACATGACGCCGATCCATGTAGAGGATTCTATATACACCTATCAATTACTTGAATTTGATTAATTTAATCTATGCGATAGAGAAAAATAAACGGGGTCGCAAGACCCCGTTCATCGTGCTGTCACACGCGCATGCGGCATGCTTGTCAGTTCATCGTCGCCGGCATGTCGAGCTTCGCGACGCCCGGCAGCATGCACGCGGAAATCGCGTCGCTGATCGCGTCGATCGCGGGCATCCGCGTGAAGCTCTTGCGCCACACGAGCACCACGCGGCGGTCGGGCACCGGCTCGTTGAACGGCACGTACGACAGCAGCTCGGCATCGGGGCCGTTCGCGCGCGGGCCGACTTCGGCGACCGACATCCGTGGCAGCACCGTGATGCCGACACCGCTCGCGACCATGTGGCGAATGGTTTCGAGCGACGAGCCCTCGAAAGTCTTCTGGATGCCGTCGGCCGTCTGCGAGAAGCGCATCAGCTCCGGGCACACGCCGAGCACGTGATCGCGGAAGCAGTGGCCGTTGCCGAGTAACAGCATGGTTTCCTGCTTCAGGTCCTCGGCGTCGATTTCCTCGCGCTTCTCCCACGGATGGCCGGCCGGCAGCGCGACGACGAACGGTTCGTCGTACAGCGGGCGCACCATCAGGCCGGTTTCCGGAAACGGCAGCGCCATGATCGCGGCGTCGATCTCACCCTGCTTCAGCAGTTCGAGCAGCTTGAGCGTGTAATTTTCCTGCAGCATCAGCGGCATCTGCGGGACACGCTGGATCATCTGCTTGACGAGCGTCGGCAGCAAGTACGGCCCGATCGTGTAGATCACGCCAAGGCGGAACGGACCGACCAGCGGATCCTTGCCCTGCTTCGCGATCTCCTTGATCGCGAAGGTCTGCTCGAGCACGCGCTGTGCCTGCGTGACGATCTGGTCACCAATCGGCGTTACGCTCACTTCGCTCGCGCCGCGCTCGAAAATCTGCACGTTGAGCTCGTCTTCGAGCTTCTTGATCGCCACCGACAGCGTCGGCTGGCTCACGAAGCATGCTTCGGCCGCGCGGCCGAAATGCCGTTCGCGCGCGACCGCGACGATGTATTTCAATTCAGTCAGCGTCATTGTGGGTCAATCAGAGATATACAGGCGATAGGTTTAATTTATACACCCTGTGGCACCGGTTCGCCAAGTTTCTCTGCATCGGAATGCGTCGAACGGCGGTTTTAAATCCGGCCCCAACCCGCGGATCAGGCCTTCAGGTACTGCTCCCGCGCACCGAGCCAGCGCGCGAGATGCTGCGTGACGATCTCGGGATACGCGGCAATCAGCCGCGTCGCGGCTTCGCGGGCCGGGTCGATCAGCCAGCCGTCGGTCTCGAGGTTCGCAAAGCGCAGCATCGCCGCGCCCGACTGGCGTGCACCGAGGAATTCGCCGGGGCCGCGGATCTCGAGGTCGCGCCGCGCGATCTCGAAGCCGTCGGTCGTCTCGCGCATCGTCTTCAGCCGCTCGCGGCCGGTCAGCGACAGTGGCCCCGTGTACAGCAGCACGCACACCGACGCGGCGGTGCCGCGCCCGACGCGGCCGCGCAGCTGGTGCAGCTGCGCGAGGCCGAAACGCTCCGCGTGCTCGATCACCATCAGCGACGCGTTCGGCACGTCGACGCCGACTTCGATCACGGTCGTCGCGACGAGCAGCTGCACGTCGTTGCGCGTGAACGCCTCCATCACGGCGGCCTTGTCGGCCGGCGACAGCCGGCCGTGCACGAGCCCGACCTTCAGCTCGGGCAGCGCGGTGGCCAGCGTCTCGTAGGTCTCGACGGCCGTCTGCAGTTGCAGCGTCTCGCTCTCCTCGATCAGCGGGCATACCCAATACACCTGGCGCCCGGTCAGCGCGGCCTCGCGCACGCGAGCGATCACCTCCTCGCGCCGAGCATCGCCGACGAGGCGCGTCAGCACGGGCGTGCGGCCCGGCGGCAGCTCGTCGATCGTCGAAACCTCGAGATCCGCGTAATACGTCATCGCGAGCGTGCGCGGAATCGGCGTGGCCGACATCATCAACTGGTGCGGCTGGAAGTCGCGCGCGCCGTTGGCCGCGTTCGCAGCCTTCGCGCGCAGCGCGAGACGCTGCTCGACGCCGAAGCGGTGCTGCTCGTCGACGATCACGAGGCCGAGCCGCGCGAATTCGACCGTGTCCTGGATGATCGCGTGCGTGCCGATCACGAGCTGCGCGGTGCCGAGCGCGGCCGCCTCGATCGCCGCGCGCTTGTCCTTCGCCTTCAGGCTGCCCGCGAGCCACGCCACCGTGACGCCGAGCGGCTCGAGCCACGCGCGCAGCTTGCGCGCGTGCTGTTCCGCGAGGATTTCGGTCGGCGCCATCAGCGCGGCCTGGTAGCCGGCGTCGATCGCCTGCGTGGCGGCCAGCGCCGCGACGACCGTCTTGCCGCTGCCGACATCGCCCTGCAGCAGCCGCTGCATCGGGTGCGCGAGCGTGAGGTCGCGCGCGATCTCGTCGACGACGCGCGCCTGCGCGCCCGTCAGCGTGAACGGCAGCGCGGCATAGAGCCGGGTCGTCAGCGCATCGGCATCGCTCGCGGTGCGGCGCGGCATCGCGGGCGCCGCGCGCGTGCGGCGCTCCTCGTGTGCGCGCTTGAGTGACAGCTGCTGCGCGAGCAGTTCCTCGAACTTGATGCGTGTCCACGCCGGATGCGAGCCGTCCATCAGCGCGGCTTCGTCGGAATCGACGCGCGGGTGGTGCAGGATGCGCACCGCCTGCTCGAGCGTCGGCACGTCGAGCGGCTTCAGGTAATCACGCTGGATCTCGGGCGGCAGCAGCTCGGGCAGCGGCGTGCGCTCGACCGCATTCTCGATCGCCTTGCGCAAGTACGCCTGCGACACGCCGGCCGTGCTCGGATAGACGGGCGTGAGCACCTGCGGCAGCGGCGCATCCGCTTCGACGACGCGCACCGCCGGATGCACCATCTCCATCCCGAAGAAGCCGCCGCGCACGTCGCCGCGCACGCGCAGCCGCTGGCCGACGGCCATCTGCTTGACCTGCGACCCGTAGAAATTCAGGAAACGCAGCACGAGATGCTCGCCGTCGTCGTCCTGGATCTTCACGACCAGCTGGCGGCGCGGCCGGAATGCGACCTCGTTGTCGAACACGACGCCTTCGGCCTGCGCGATGCCGCCCGGCAGCAGCTCGCCGATCGGCGTGAGCGTGGTTTCGTCCTCGTAGCGCATCGGCAAATGCAGCACGAGATCGATCGAGCGCGTGAGGCCGAGTTTCGCGAGCTTGTCGACGGTCTTCACCGGCTTGTCGGCGGCAGGCTTCTTCTTGCGCTTCGCGCTGGCTGCACCGGCCGCGCCCGCTTCATCGCCCGCTTCATCGCTCACCGCGGCGCCATCGGCATCGGGCGCGGCGGCCGCCGGCTGCGCGAGCCTGCCGTCGGCGCCGCGCTTCGGGCCGGCACGGCGCGGCACGGCGCGCGGCGCCGCGTCTTGCACGGGCGGCGCGGCATCCTCCGCGTCGAACGGATCGGCGGAATCGGCAACGGCGGCGGGGGAACGGCGTGGTGACACAGGCATCGGATCGTCTGGGTGCTTCGCAAGGCAAGTACAATAGCGGCTTTCACGTCGTCCGAACGAACGACGCCGGCCAGGCCGCGCATCCCGTCATCATAGCGGCTCGCGCGCCCCATTTACGCGTTTCCGCCCTGCCGGCGACGCCCGCCGGCCGCTTCGAACCAGCCCGCATGTTCACGCTTTCCGATTTCGATTTCAATCTGCCGCCCGAGCTGATTGCACAAACCGCGCTGCCCGATCGCACCGCGAGCCGCCTGCTCGAGGTCGACGGCACCGTCGAGCCCGCGCGCCTCGTCGACCGCCATTTCGCCGAGCTGCCGTCGTGCATCGCGGCCGGCGACCTGCTCGTCTTCAACGATACCAAGGTGCTGAAGGCGCGGTTCTTCGGCCAGAAGGCCAGTGGCGGCAAGATCGAGGTGCTGATCGAGCGCGTGACCGGTACGCACACGGCGCTCGCGCAGATCCGCGCGAGCAAGTCGCCGGGTGCCGGCACGAAGCTGCGCCTCGCCGATGCGTTCGACGTGACCGTCGGCGAGCGCGTCGAGCCGTTCTTCACGCTGAACTTCTCCGCGCCGTGCCTCGAGCTGATCGAGCAGTTCGGCCGCCTGCCGCTGCCGCCCTATATCG
Source organism: Burkholderia sp. D-99 (assembly GCF_011605345.1). Classification (GTDB taxonomy): domain Bacteria; phylum Pseudomonadota; class Gammaproteobacteria; order Burkholderiales; family Burkholderiaceae; genus Burkholderia. Next base: position 5,795 of record NZ_JAAOXM010000003.1, on the reverse strand, counting down.
AGCACGATCCCGATTCGACCGACGAGACGCGCTACCAGACCGTCTACGCGAGCAATCCGGGTGCGGTCGCCGCGCCCACGGCCGGGCTGCACTTCGACCAGCCGATGCTCGACCGGCTCGACGCGATGGGTGTCGAACGCGCGACGCTGACGCTGCACGTCGGCGCCGGCACGTTCCAGCCGGTGCGCGTCGACAACATCGCCGAGCACAAGATGCACAGCGAGTGGTACGACCTGCCGCAGTCGCTCGTCGACAAGATCGCCGCGACCCGCGCGCGCGGCGGCAACGTGATCGCGGTCGGCACGACGTCGATGCGCGCGCTCGAAGCCGCCGCGCGCGCGGCCGACGAAGCGGGCCGCCCGCTCGCGGCCACGCAGGCCGAGACCGACATCTTCATCACGCCCGGCTATCGTTTCCGCGTGGTCGACCGGCTCGTCACGAATTTCCACCTGCCGAAGTCCACGCTGCTGATGCTCGTGTCCGCGTTCGCGGGCGTCGAGACGATCCGCGCCGCGTACCGGCACGCGATCGAGCAACGCTACCGCTTCTTCAGCTACGGCGACGCGATGCTGCTCACGCGGCGCGACACGCCGGAGGCGCCGCGCGCGTAAGCGCGGCAGGCGCGACGGCCCGCATGCAACGGGGCCGCCGTTCGTCCGTCGCGCGCTACGATGGCGCGTCCCCTTTTTCCCCGTCGCCGGACTGCCGGCGGCGTTTCCAACATGCGCCGGACTGTTTTCCGGTAGCGAGGAGAATAACGCGATGACCGAAGGTTCATCCCACGATACGCACGATACGCACGCCCCCGTGCAGGACCGCCCGGCCAACGGGCTCGAATTCGAACTGCTGACGACCGACGGCCATGCGCGCCGCGGCCGCGTGAAGCTCAACCACGGCGTGGTCGAAACGCCGATCTTCATGCCGGTCGGCACGTACGGCACCGTGAAGGCGATCCAGCCGCGCGAGCTGCACGAGATCAAGGCCCAGATCATCCTCGGCAACACGTTCCACCTGTGGCTGCGCCCGGGCCTCGACACGATCGACGCGCACGGCGGGCTGCACGCCTTCATGGGCTGGAACAAGCCGATCCTGACCGACTCGGGCGGCTTCCAGGTGTTCTCGCTCGGCGACCTGCGCAAGATCACCGAGGACGGCGTCACGTTCGCGTCGCCGATCAACGGCGACAAGCTGTTCCTGTCGCCGGAAGTGTCGATGCAGATCCAGAAGGTGCTGAATTCCGACGTCGTGATGCAGTTCGACGAATGCACGCCGTACGCAACCGACGGCGTGCCGACCACGCACAAGGAAGCGGCCGACTCGATGCGCATGTCGCTGCGCTGGGCGAAGCGCTCGCTCGACGAGTTCAACCGGCTCGGCAACCCGAACGCGCTGTTCGGGATCGTCCAGGGCGGGATGTTCGAGGACCTGCGCGACGAATCGCTCGCCGGCCTCGCGGAACTCGGCTTCCACGGCCTCGCGATCGGCGGGCTGTCGGTCGGCGAGCCGAAGGAAGACATGATGCGCGTGCTGCGCCACGTGGGCCCGAAGCTGCCGGCCAACAAGCCGCACTACCTGATGGGCGTCGGCACGCCGGAGGACCTGGTCGAGGGCGTCGCGAACGGCGTCGACATGTTCGACTGCGTGATGCCGACCCGCAATGCGCGCAACGGCTGGCTGTTCACGCGCTTCGGCGACGTGAAGATCCGCAACGCGACGCACAAGAACTCGCTGAAGCCGCTCGACGCGAGCTGCACGTGCTACACGTGCCAGAACTTCTCGCGCGGCTACCTGCATCACCTGCACCGCGTCGGCGAAATCCTCGGCGCGCAGCTCAACACGATCCACAACCTGCACTACTACCTGCAGCTGATGAGCGAGATCCGCGAGGCGATCGAGACGCACACGTTCGACGCGTTCCGCCAGCGCTTCGCGGAGGATCGCGCGAGAGGTGTCGACTGACGGGCCGGCCGCCCGCGCCGCGGCCCGTCACATGGGACGTGTACTAAATAACGCGTCCCAACTGTCGAATCCGACCGCCAAATATTACAATTGCCTTTCCAAACGAGTCACAACGGTACCGGTTCGCGCTTTAACAGCTTGATCCGAAAGCGCATTTGCCAAGCCGTTTGCACATGGGGCCGGTGGTAGAATAACCGGCTTATTTTTCGATCTTCCCCTACGGAGAGACCAACGTGCCGTTCATTTCCAATGCCTTCGCGCAAGGTGCCGGTGGCGCCGAATCGAGCCTGATGAGCTTCCTGCCGCTCATTCTGATGTTCGCCGTGCTCTACTTCATCATGATCCGTCCGCAGATGAAGCGTCAGAAGGAGCACCGCAACATGCTTTCGGCCATGGCCAAGGGCGACGAAGTCGTCACGAGCGGCGGCCTCGTCGGCAAGGTGACGAAGGTCACCGAAGGCTACATCGGCGTCGAGATCGCCGAAGGCACCGAAATCACCGTGCAGAAGGCTGCGGTCACGACCATTCTGCCGAAGGGCACGATCAAGTCGCTGTAAGCCCTTCACCGAGCGTCCGGCTCCCCGCGCCGTGCCCGCCTGAGAGAGCGGGCCGCCGCGGCGCCGGACGCGACGCTTTCACGCCAACCACCCGTTCGGCTCCCTCATGAATCGTTATCCACTCTGGAAATATGTCGTGATGGTCGTGGCGCTCGCCATCGGCCTTCTGTACACATTGCCCAACTTCTTCGGCGAAGCGCCGGCGGTGCAGGTGTCGAGCGGCAAGGCCACGGTCAAGCTCGACTCGACCACGCTGACCCAGGTCGAATCGGCGCTCGCGTCCGCGCAGATCACGCCGGACGACGTCACCTTCGAGAACACGGCGACCAACGCGAACATCCGCGTGCGCCTGAAGGACACCGATACGCAGCTGCGCGTCAAGGACCTGCTGCAGAAGTCGCTGAATGCCGACCCGAACGATCCGCAGTACGTCGTCGCGCTGAACCTGCAGAGCGCGTCGCCGCGCTGGCTGACCTCGCTGCACGCGCTGCCGATGTATCTCGGCCTCGACCTGCGTGGCGGCGTCCACTTCCTGCTCCAGGTCGACATGACGGGCGCGCTCACGAAGAAGCTCGATTCCGACGCGTCCGACGCGCGCACGCTGCTGCGCGACAAGAACATCCGCGACGGCGGCGTGAGCCGCGTCGACCAGTCCGTGGTCGTCAATTTCAGCGATGCGCAGACGGCGGAAGACGCCCGCAAGGTGCTCGCGCTGTCGATCACCGAACTGCAATGGGCGACCCAGCCCGGCGGCGGCGGCACCCAGGTCGTCGGCACGTTTACGCCGGCCGTGCAGAAGTCCGTCGAGGACGCCGCGCTCAAGCAGAACCTGACGACGCTCCACAACCGCGTGAACGAACTCGGCGTGTCCGAGCCGATCCTCCAGCAGCAAGGCAGCGACCGCATCGTCGTCGAGCTGCCGGGCGTGCAGGACACCGCGAAGGCGAAGGACATCATCGGCCGCACCGCGACGCTCGAGGCGCGCCTCGCCGACCCGATCAACACGCACCCGAACCCGAACGACCCCGTTCCGCCGGGCGAGGAGCTGTTCACGCAGGGCATCCAGGCGCCCGTGCTGCTGAAGAAGGACGTGATCTTCACCGGCGACCGCATCATCGATGCATCGGCCGGCTTCGACGAACACCAGCGTCCGTCGGTCAACATCCGCCTCGATTCGGCGGGCGGCCGCTCGGTGCGCGCGGTATCGCGCGAGAACATCGGCAAGCCGATGGCGATGGTGCTGTTCGAGAAGGGCAAGGGCGAAGTGCTGACGGTCGCGACGATCCAGTCGGAACTCGGCGACCGCTTCCAGATCACGGGCCAGCCGACGCCGCAGGCCGCAGCCGACCTCGCGCTGCTGCTGCGCGCCGGTTCGCTCGCCGCGCCGATGGACATCATCGAGGAACGCACGATCGGCCCGAGCCTCGGCGCCGACAACATCAAGATGGGCGTCCACTCGGTGATCTGGGGCTTCTGCGCGATCGCCGTGTTCATGATCGCGTACTACATGCTGTTCGGCGTGGTGTCGGTGATCGGCCTGTCGGTGAACCTGCTGCTGCTCGTCGCCGTGCTGTCGCTGATGCAGGCGACGCTGACGCTGCCCGGTATCGCCGCTATCGCGCTCGCGCTCGGTATGGCGATCGACTCGAACGTGCTGATCAACGAGCGCGTGCGTGAAGAACTGCGCGCCGGCCAGCCGCCGCAGACCGCGATCCAGGCCGGCTACGCGCATGCATGGGCGACGATTCTCGACTCGAACGTCACGACGCTGATCGCCGGCCTCGCGCTGCTCGCGTTCGGCTCGGGCCCGGTTCGCGCGTTCGCGATCGTGCACTGCCTCGGTATCCTGACGTCGATGTTCTCCGCGGTGTTCTTCTCGCGCGGGATCGTCAACCTCTGGTACGGCGGTCGCAAGAAGCTGAAGTCGCTCGCGATCGGCCAGGTGTGGAAGCCGGAAGGCGCCGCTGCCGCCGCATCGTTCACCGATGCGGACGATTCCACCGACACCGCGCGTGCCGCGAAGCTCGCCGCGCCCGCGAAGGGCAACGCGCCGCGCACCGGCAAGCCGCAGCTGCGCAACCGCGCGCAGCAAGGCGTGTCGCCGAAGAAACCGGGCTCGACCCAATAAGGCCCCGGAGAAGACCATGGAATTTTTCCGCATCCGTAAAGACATTCCGTTCATGCGGCACGCGCTGGTGTTCAACGTGATCTCGCTGGTCACGTTCCTCGCCGCCGTGTTCTTCCTGTTCCACCGCGGGCTGCACCTGTCCGTCGAATTCACCGGTGGTACGGTGATCGAGGTGCAGTACCAGCAGGCCGCCGAACTCGAACCCGTGCGCGCGACGCTCGGCAAGCTCGGTTACGCCGACGCGCAGGTGCAGAACTTCGGCACGTCGCGCAACGTGCTGATCCGCCTGCAGCTGAAGGAAGGCCTCACGTCCGCGCAGCAGAGCGACCAGGTGATGGGCGCGCTGAAGGCACAGAGCCCGGACGTCACGCTGCAACGCGTCGAATTCGTCGGCCCGCAGGTCGGCCGCGAGCTCGCGACCGACGGCCTGCTCGCGCTCGCGTGCGTCGTGATCGGCATCGTGATCTACCTGTCGTTCCGCTTCGAGTGGAAGTACGCAGTGGCGGGCATCATCGCCAACCTGCACGACGTCGTGATCATTCTCGGCTTCTTCGCGTTCTTCCAGTGGGAGTTCTCGCTGGCGGTGCTCGCGGCGATCCTCGCGGTGCTCGGCTACTCGGTCAACGAGTCGGTCGTCATCTTCGACCGGATCCGCGAAACGTTCCGCCGCGAACGCAAGATGAGCGTGCAGGAAGTGATCAACCACGCGATCACGACCACGATGTCGCGTACGATCATCACGCACACGTCGACCGAAATGATGGTGCTGTCGATGTTCTTCTTCGGCGGCCCGACGCTGCACTACTTCGCACTCGCGCTGACGGTCGGCATCATGTTCGGCATCTACTCGTCGGTGTTCGTCGCGGGTTCGCTCGCGATGTGGCTCGGCATCAAGCGCGAAGACCTGATCAAGGAAAAGAAGTCCGCGCACGATCCGGATGATCCCAACGCAGGCGCGCAGGTTTAAGCGTCACGCTGCTTCGGCACAGACGAAAAGCCGGCCCGGTTGGGCCGGCTTTTTTTTGGTTCATCGAGGATTACCGGGGAACGCGGCGCGGATCTTGAGGAAGAAGTATTCCTCGTCGCGGTACCCGTAAGCTCGACGCTTGATGACCTTGATGGTGTTGTTGATACCTTCGACGACGCTGGTA
>NZ_JAAOXM010000029.1:1310-2652 GCF_011605345.1 Burkholderia sp. D-99 | reverse complement strand
GTGCTGTCGCACGGCGCCGATCTACAAGGCAGACTTGTTATAGGATCAAGCCTTACGGGCAATTAGTATCAGTTAGCTGAACGCATTACTGCGCTTACACACCTGACCTATCAACGTCCTGGTCTCGAACGACCCTTCAAGGGGATCTAGTCCCCAGGGATATCTCATCTTAAGGCGAGTTTCCCGCTTAGATGCTTTCAGCGGTTATCTCTTCCGAACATAGCTACCCGGCGATGCCACTGGCGTGACAACCGGTACACCAGAGGTTCGTCCACTCCGGTCCTCTCGTACTAGGAGCAGCCCCCTTCAAATATCCAACGCCCACGGCAGATAGGGACCAAACTGTCTCACGACGTTTTAAACCCAGCTCACGTACCTCTTTAAATGGCGAACAGCCATACCCTTGGGACCGGCTACAGCCCCAGGATGAGATGAGCCGACATCGAGGTGCCAAACACCGCCGTCGATATGAACTCTTGGGCGGTATCAGCCTGTTATCCCCAGAGTACCTTTTATCCGTTGAGCGATGGCCCTTCCATACAGAACCACCGGATCACTATGACCTGCTTTCGCACCTGCTCGACTTGTCGGTCTCGCAGTTAAGCACGCTTATGCCATTGCACTATCAGCACGATTTCCGACCGTACCTAGCGTACCTTCGTACTCCTCCGTTACGCTTTGGGAGGAGACCGCCCCAGTCAAACTGCCTACCATGCACTGTCCCCGACCCGGATCACGGGCCAAGGTTAGAACCTCAAACAAACCAGGGTGGTATTTCAAGGACGGCTCCACCGAAACTAGCGTTCCGGTTTCATAGCCTCCCACCTATCCTACACAGATCGGTTCAAAGTCCAATGCAAAGCTACAGTAAAGGTTCATGGGGTCTTTCCGTCTAGCCGCGGGTAGATTGCATCATCACAAACACTTCAACTTCGCTGAGTCTCGGGAGGAGACAGTGTGGCCATCGTTACGCCATTCGTGCAGGTCGGAACTTACCCGACAAGGAATTTCGCTACCTTAGGACCGTTATAGTTACGGCCGCCGTTTACCGGGACTTCAATCAAGAGCTTGCACCCCATCATTTAATCTTCCGGCACCGGGCAGGCGTCACACCCTATACGTCCACTTTCGTGTTTGCAGAGTGCTGTGTTTTTATTAAACAGTCGCAGCCACCAGTTTATTGCAACCCCTTCACCCTTTGCCCGCAGGGGCATCAAGCTACAAGGGCGTACCTTATCCCGAAGTTACGGTACCAATTTGCCGAGTTCCTTCTCCCGAGTTCTCTCAAGCGCCTTAGAATACTCATCTCGCCCACCTGTGTCGGTTTGCGGTACGGTCATCG
>NZ_JAAOXM010000029.1:0-1212 GCF_011605345.1 Burkholderia sp. D-99 | reverse complement strand
AGAACGCTCTCCTACCATGCGTGCAAAGCACGCATCCGCAGCTTCGGTATATAGCTTAGCCCCGTTACATCTTCCGCGCAGGACGACTCGATCAGTGAGCTATTACGCTTTCTTTAAAGGGTGGCTGCTTCTAAGCCAACCTCCTGACTGTTTTAGCCTTCCCACTTCGTTTCCCACTTAGCTATATTTGGGGACCTTAGCTGGCGGTCTGGGTTGTTTCCCTCTTGACACCGGACGTTAGCACCCGATGTCTGTCTCCCGTGATTGCACTCTTCGGTATTCGGAGTTTGCTATGGCGGGGTAATCTGCAATAGACCCCCCAACCATGACAGTGCTCTACCCCCGAAGGTGAGACACGAGGCACTACCTAAATAGTTTTCGGAGAGAACCAGCTATTTCCAAGTTTGTTTAGCCTTTCACCCCTATCCACAGCTCATCCCCTAACTTTTCAACGTTAGTGGGTTCGGACCTCCAGTACGTGTTACCGCACCTTCATCCTGGCCATGGATAGATCACTTGGTTTCGGGTCTACGCCCAGCAACTGAACGCCCTATTCGGACTCGCTTTCGCTACGCCTGCCCTATACGGTTAAGCTTGCTACTGAACGTAAGTCGCTGACCCATTATACAAAAGGTACGCCGTCACCCCTTACGAGGCTCCGACTGTTTGTATGCATGCGGTTTCAGGATCTATTTCACTCCCCTCCCGGGGTTCTTTTCGCCTTTCCCTCACGGTACTGGTTCACTATCGGTCGATCACGAGTATTTAGCCTTGGAGGATGGTCCCCCCATCTTCAGACAGGATTTCACGTGTCCCGCCCTACTTGTCGTACACTTAGTTCTTTCATACTGTTTTCGCCTACGGGGCTATCACCCGCTATGGCCGCACTTTCCAGAGCGTTCGGCTAACAATACAAATAAAGAGTACAAGGCTCATCCCATTTCGCTCGCCACTACTTTGGGAATCTCGGTTGATTTCTTTTCCTGCGGTTACTTAGATGTTTCAGTTCACCGCGTTCGCTTCACATGGCCTATGTATTCAGCCATGGATACTCCAAAAGGAGTGGGTTTCCCCATTCGGACATCTACGGATCAAAGCTTGTTTGCCAGCTCCCCGTAGCTTTTCGCAGGCTACCGCGTCCTTCATCGCCTGTGATCGCCAAGGCATCCACCACATGCACTTGTTCGCTTGACCCTATAACGAGTCTGTCTC
>NZ_JAAOXM010000028.1 GCF_011605345.1 Burkholderia sp. D-99 | reverse complement strand
TCAGGCCGGCCGCGCCGCCGGCACCGCCCGAGCCTTCACCGTCGTGCGACACGTGGTGATGGATCTCGGTGGTCGCCTTCCAGACGAGGAACAGGCCGCCCGACAGCAGGATCATGTCGCGCCACGAGAACGCATGGTCGAACAGCGTGAACACCGGTTCGGTGAGGCTCGCGATCCACGCGACGCTGCCGAGCAGCGCGAGGCGCATCACCAGCGCGAGCGCGATGCCGAGGCGCTGCGTGCGGGCGCGCTGCGCTTCGGGCAGCTTGTTGCTGAGGATCGAGATGAAGATCAGGTTGTCGATGCCGAGCACGACTTCCATCACGACGAGCGTCAGAAGCGCAGCCCAGACGGCGGGGTCGGCGGCAAGCGTCAGCAGGTAGTCCATGAAATGGGCCGATACGAAAGTGGAAAGCCCGATGATATGCCGCCCCGAGCTTCGGAAAAATCAGAGAGAATCTGATTTTTGGTTCGGTTTTTCCGATATATCGATCCGATGCTCAATTTCCGACATCTGTACTATTTCTGGGTCGTCGTAAAGGAAGGCGGCTTTGCGCGCGCGGCCGGGCGGCTCGACATGGCCGTGCAGACCATCAGCGCGCAGGTGCGCGAGCTCGAAAAAGCGCTCGGGCACCAGTTGCTGCGCCCGGCCGGGCGCGGCGTCGTGATGACCGACGCCGGCCAGGCCGCGTTTGCGCGCGCAGAGGCGATCTTCGAGATGGGACGGCTGATCCCCGACGAAGTGCGCGCGGCGGCCAGCCAGCCGACCGTACGCCTCGCGGTGGGCCTCGCGGACGGCATCTCCAAGCTTGCCGCGCACGCGATCCTTGCCCCGGTGCTGGATACCCCCACGCTGCGGCTGCTGTGCCACGAGGGCGAGCACGACGCGCTGCTCGCGGAGCTCGCGCTGCATCATCTCGATCTCGTGCTGGCCGGCCAGGGCGCGCCGTCCGGTTCGAACCTGCGCGTGACGAGCGAGCGGCTCGTCGCGTCGCCGGTCGACTGGTACGGGCCCGCGGCACTCGTCACGCCGGCCGCGCGGCAGCACTTTCCGCAGTGCCTCGCCGGCCTGCCCGTGCTGCTGCCGACCGCGCATTCGGCGTTGCGCGCGCGCCTCGACCAGTGGCTGGAAGGCGAGCGGATCGTACCCCGCGTGGCCGGGGAATTCGAGGACAGCGCACTGATGGCCGTGTTCGCGGCGCGCGGCCTCGGCGTGTTTCCGCTGAGCGAACTCGGCGCGAACGATGCGTCGCTGCTGCGCGGGTTGCGGCGGCTCGGGCGCGCGGGCGACGTGACCGAGGAGATCCACGCGATCCGCTCGCGCCGCGGCGAACATCATCCGCTGACGTCGCAATTGCTGGCCGCCGCGCGGCCGTCGCCGGCCAGCTAGCGCCGGTTCGCGCTCGTTCCCGCCGGTAACGGCGCGCCGGAACCGTCATCGGCGGAAACAGCTTCCGAAGCGAGCGCGACATCAAACGAAACTATAATGACGCCCCGGCCATCCGAGATTGCCACGCGCCCGTTACCGGCCCCGCCCTTGCGCGACGGCCGCCATCCGGTTGCCGCGCGACGCGCGCAACCCGGCGCAGCATCTCGCCGAGCCTTCTGAAAGACGCCATGCACAACCGATTTCGCCTGTTTTCCGTTTCGTGCGCGCTCGCGGCCGCGACCGTGCTGGCGGCGTGCTCGTCGCCGCCCAAGCCGATCTACCAGCAGGAACAGTTCGACGCGACGAGCAGCCCGTATGCGCATACGTTCCACTCGAAATCCGACGCGGCCTGCGAGGCCGCGCGGCGCGCGCTGCTGAGCCAGGGCTATGTGGTGTCGTCGTCGCGCAACGATGCGGTCGACGGCAGCAAGAATTTCCAGCCGAACAACGACATGCACGTCGTGATCGAGTTTCACGTCGTCTGTGCGGACGCGAACGCGGACGGCTCGTCGAGCATCGCGTACGTCAATGCGGTACAGGATCGTTACACGCTGAAGAAGTCGAATACGTCGGCCAGCGTGGGCCTCAGCGTGTTCGGCTCGCTGTCGCTGCCGATCGGTTCGAGCGACGACGCGCTCGTCAAGACCGCCAGCGAGACGATTCCCGCCGGCGTGTTCTATGAGCGCTTCTTCAATCTCGTCGAGCATTTCCTGAAGATCGACCCGGCCCGCCGCGACCGCGCGACCGTCAAGGCCGCCGAGAAGGAACCCGTCACGCCGCTGCCTGAACCCGCGCCGACGCCGCAGGGCGAGCCGATGAAGATGACGACCCCGGCCGTGCCGACGCCGCCCGCGGCGCCGGTGCCGCTTTCGCTGCCGGTCGTTGCGCCCGAGTCGGGCGCGAACGCCGTGCCGGCCGCGGCGTCGGCCGTGGTCGCGCCAGCGGCAATGCGTGCTGCCGCGCCGGTGGCGGCGTCTGCTTCGGGGTTGGCACCTGCTCCGGCCGCTGCGTCGACGCCCGCGCCGGCGATGACACCTGCGCCGGCGTCCGGATCGGCATCCACGCCAGCCTCGACACCCGCGCCGGCATCCGCTTCCAGCCCGGCATCGACGCCCGCCGCTTCCGCACCGGCCGCTGCGACGCCCACACCGGCCGCGCATGCACCCGCGTCCACCGCATCGGCCGCCGTATCGGCATCGGCGCCCTCGGGCACATCGCCCGTGCCTGCCGCCGCCAACCCCGTCGCATCGTCGGGCGCGAGCGCTCCGGCCGCAAACTGACCGGCCGCCCGTATCGTCGCGCCCGGCCGCAACCGGCGCAGCGCGACGATACGCACCCTTCCCAGTCAATCCTCACTGGAATTTCCACGCTGCCTGCTGCCTGCTGCCTGCTGCCTGCTGCCTGCTGCCTGCTGCCTGCTGCCTGCTGCCTGCTGCCTGCTGCCTGCTGCCTGCTGCCTGCTGCCTGCTGCCTGCTGCCTG
>NZ_JAAOXM010000027.1 GCF_011605345.1 Burkholderia sp. D-99 | reverse complement strand
CCACCGAACCACCGAACCACCGAACCACCGAACCACCGAACCACCGAACCACCGAACCACCGAACCACCGAACCACCGAACCACCGAACCACGCCCGCCACCCGCCACCCGCCACCCGCCACCCGCCACCCGCCACCCGCCGCGCCCGCGCCCGCACGAGGCGGCCCGGAGAGTGGCTCGTGCGCGATGCGCATCGCGGCACCGTCGCGGTGCATGCGGGCTGCCGATCGGCCGGTCTTGGGCGACCGACTTCCGGGTATAATTACGGCCTTCCTTTCGCCCCACGTCGCCATCTCGCGCGACTCATCGACGTCAGTCCAGCCCATGGCTCACTTCTCGTGTTTTCCCGGCGCTTCGGCCCTCTCCGATTTCCGTCAAACCCGTCTGCTCGACACGCTCAGGCAAATCGACGCCAACATCGTCGCGGTGCGCGGGCAGTTCCTGCACTTCGTCAATGCGGCCGAGCCGCTGTCGGCCGACGACAGCGCGCGCATCGACGCGCTGATGCACTACGGCGCGCCGTTCGAGCCGGCCGCCGAGAAGGGCACGGCCGAGACCTTCGTCGTGCTGCCGCGCTTCGGCACGGTCTCGCCGTGGGCGAGCAAGGCGACCGATATCGCACAGCACTGCGGCCTCACGCACGTGCGCCGCATCGAGCGCGGCGTCGAATTCACGGTCACGCTGAAGTCGGGCCTGCTCGGCGGCAAGAAGGCACTGTCGGACGACGCGCGCGCGGCCGTCGTGGCCGCGCTGCATGACCGGATGACCGAAAGCGTGGTCGCGGCGCGCGACGACGCGAAGCACCTGTTCGACGAGCTGCCGGCCAAGCCGCTCGCGAGCGTCGATGTGCTGGGTGTCGGCCGCGGCGCACTCGAGCGCGCGAACGTCGAGCTGGGCCTCGCGCTCGCCGATGACGAGATCGATTACCTGGTCGACGCGTTCCGCAAGCTCGAACGCAACCCGACCGACGTCGAGCTGATGATGTTCGCGCAGGCGAACAGCGAGCACTGCCGCCACAAGATCTTCAACGCGCAGTGGACGATCGACGGCGAAGCGCAGGACATGTCGCTGTTCGCGATGATCCGCAACACCGAAAAGCTGAACCCGCAGGGCACGATCGTCGCGTATTCGGACAACTCGTCGATCATGGTCGGCGCAGAAGCCGAGCGCTGGTTCCCGCGCAACGCGGGTGCGGCCGGCGAGCCGGGCGAGCGTTACGGCCGCCATACCGAGCTCACGCACACGCTGATGAAGGTCGAGACGCACAACCACCCGACGGCGATCTCGCCGTTCCCGGGGGCGGCGACCGGCGCGGGCGGCGAGATCCGCGACGAAGGCGCGACGGGCCGCGGCGCGCGTCCGAAGGCCGGCCTGACGGGCTTCACCGTGTCGAACCTCGACCTGCCGGACGCCCGCCAGTCGTGGGAAAACGCACGTGACGCAGCGCAGCCGGTCGGCGAGCGCAACCCGAACGACGCGCACGGCCCGTACGGCCGCCCGGACCGCATCGCATCGCCGCTGCAGATCATGATCGACGGCCCGCTCGGCGGCGCCGCGTTCAACAACGAATTCGGCCGTCCGAACCTCGGCGGCTATTTCCGTGTGTACGAGCAGAACGTCGGCGGGAAAGTGCACGGCTATCACAAGCCGATCATGATCGCGGGCGGCCTCGGCAACATCGCGGATCAACATACGCACAAGCACGACGTGCCGGCAGGCTCGCTGCTGATCCAGATCGGCGGCCCCGGCATGCGGATCGGGATGGGCGGCGGCGCCGCGAGCTCGATGGCGACCGGCGCGAACACGGCCGAACTCGACTTCGACTCGGTGCAGCGCGGCAACCCTGAAATCGAGCGTCGCGCGCAGGAAGTGATCAACGGCTGCTGGCAGCTCGGCGCGGAAAACCCGATCCTGAGCATTCACGACGTCGGCGCGGGCGGCCTGTCGAACGCGTTCCCCGAGATCGTCGACGGTGCGGGCAAGGGCGCGCGCTTCGAGCTGCGCAAGGTCGCGCTCGAGGAATCGGGCCTGTCGCCGCGCGAAATCTGGTCGAACGAGGCGCAAGAGCGCTACGTGCTGGCGATCGCGCCGGCCGACCTGCCGCGCTTCGAGGCGATCTGCGTACGTGAGCGCTGCCCGTTCGCGGTGGTCGGTGTCGCGACCGACGAACGCCAGCTGAAGCTCGTCGACGACGAAGCGACGGGCGCCGACGAATACCCGGTCGACATGCCGATGGAAGTGCTGCTCGGCAAGCCGCCGCGCATGCATCGCGACGTCGCGCGCGTGACGACCGAGCGCACGCCGGTCGACGTGACGGGCATCGCGCTGTCGGAAGTCGCGGTCGACGTGCTGAAGCACCCGACGGTCGGCAGCAAGTCGTTCCTGATCACGATCGGCGACCGTTCGGTCGGCGGCACGTCGGTGCGCGACCAGATGGTCGGCCCGTGGCAGGTGCCCGTGGCCGACTGCGCGGTCACCGCGCTCGACTACGCGGGCTTCAAGGGCGAGGCGATGACGATGGCCGAGCGCACGCCGCTCGCGGTGATCGACGCGCCGGCGTCGGGCCGCATGTCGGTCGGCGAGGCGATCACGAACATCGCGAGCGCGCCGATCGCGTCGCTCGACAAGCTGAAGCTGTCGGCGAACTGGATGGCCGCGTGCGGCACGGCCGGCGAGGACGCTGCGCTGTTCGACACGGTCAAGGCGATCGGCATGGAGCTGTGCCCGGCACTCGGGATCGGCATCCCGGTCGGCAAGGATTCGCTGTCGATGAAGACGAAGTGGGACGAGCAGGGCGTCGCGAAGGAAGTGGTGTCGCCGGTGTCGCTGATCATCTCCGCGTTCGCGCCGGTCGAGGACGTGCGTCGCCACCTGACGCCGCAACTGCGCCTTGTTGCCGACGCAGGCGACAGCGTGCTGATCGCGATCGATCTCGGCCGCGGCAAGAACCGGATGGGCGGCAGCATCTTCGCGCAGGTCACGCAGCAGGTCGGCGACACGACGCCGGACGTCGATGATGCGGAAGACCTGAAGCGTTTCTTCAACGCGATCCAGTCGCTCAATGTGCAGGACAAGCTGCTCGCCTACCACGACCGCTCGGACGGCGGCCTGTGGGCGACGGTGTGCGAAATGGCGTTCGCGGGCCACGCGGGCGTGTCGCTGAACGTCGACATGCTGACGCTCGACCCGAACCACGAATCCGACTACGGCGACGCGAAGGACTGGGCGAAGCAGACGAGCGGCCGTCGCGAAGATCGCACGCTGCGCGCGCTGTTCTCCGAGGAACTGGGCGCCGTCGTGCAGGTGCGTGCGACCGACCGTGATGCGGTGCTCGGCGCGCTGCGCGAGTTCGGCCTGTCGGCGTGCTCGCACGTGATCGGCTCGGTCAACGACCGCGACGTGATCGAGGTGTACCGCGACGCGAAGAAGATCTTCGACGCACCGCGCACCGAACTCCATCGTGCGTGGAGCGAAGTGAGCTGGCGCATCGCGCGCCTGCGCGACAACCCCGCATGCGCGGATGCCGAATACGACGCGCTGCTCGACGCAGCCGATCCGGGCCTCTCGCCGGTGCTGAGCTTCGATCCGGCCGACGACATCGCCGCGCCGTTCATCGCGACGGGCGCACGCCCGCGCGTCGCGATCCTGCGCGAGCAGGGCGTGAACTCGCATCTGGAAACGGCCTACGCGTTCGACCGCGCGGGCTTCGATGCACACGACGTGCACATGAGCGACCTGCTCGCCGGCCGCGCGAATCTTGCCGATTTCGCGGGTGCGGTTGCATGCGGCGGCTTCTCGTACGGCGACGTGCTCGGTGCGGGCGAAGGCTGGGCGAAGACGATCCGCTTCAACGCGAATCTCGCCGACATGTTCTCGGCGTTCTTCGCGCGTCCCGACACGTTCGCGCTCGGCATCTGCAACGGCTGCCAGATGCTGTCGAGCATCTCGTCGATGATCCCGGGTGCGGAAGCCTGGCCGAAGTTCACGCGCAACAAGTCCGAGCAGTTCGAGGCGCGTTTCTCGTTCGTCGAAGTCGAGAAATCGCCGTCGATCTTCTTCGCCGGGATGGAAGGCTCGCGGATTCCGGTCGCGGTCGCGCACGGCGAAGGCTACGCAGACTTCTCGCAGCAGGGTGACATCGATCGTGTCGCGGTCGCGATGCGTTTCGTCGACCACCGCGGCGAAGCGACCGAGCGTTATCCGTTCAACCCGAACGGCTCGCCGGCCGGCATCACGTCGGTCACGACGGCCGACGGCCGCTTCTCGGTGCTGATGCCGCACATGGAGCGCGTGCACCGCACGGTCGCGATGAGCTGGCACCCGGAAAGCTGGGGTGAAGCGAGCCCGTGGATGCGTGTGTTCCGCAACGCGCGCCGCTGGATCGGTTGATCCCGATGATGTTCGATCCGAACGCGCCGGTCGAGGTCGTCACGCTGCGCGACGAGCGCGCCGGCGATGTCGACGCGATCGGCCGCGTGATCGTCGCCGCGTTCGCGGGCGAGCCGGAAGGCGGGCAGTTCGAACGGCGGATCGTCGACACGCTGCGTGCCGACGGTACGTTGAGCGTATCGCTCGTCGCGGAACGCGACGGCCGCGTGATCGGGCACGTTGCGTTCTCGCCGGTGTCGATCGGCGGCGAGCCGTCCGGCAGCCAGGGCTGGTACGGGCTGGCGCCGCTCGCGGTGCTGCCCGACTGCCAGCGGCAGAGCATCGGCGCGGGGCTGGTGCGCACGGGGCTTGACGCGTTGCGCCGGCTCGGCGCGCGCGGCTGTGTCCTGCTCGGGGAACCCGCGTACTACACACGTTTCGGCTTTGCGCCGTCCGGCGACATCGTGTTCCCTGGCGTGCCGCCCGAGTATTTCCTTGCGCTGTCGCTCGACGACCCGGCGCCGCGGCCGTCGGGTGACGTTCGCTATCACGACGTGTTCTATCCCGCGTAGCGCAGGTTTGCGGCGCGCGTCGATCCGGCACACAAGAAGGCCGCTCTTCGGAGCGGCCTTTTCTTTGGGCGCACCGCGGCGCATCGTGATGCGCCGGCAGTCAGCCTGCGGGCAATAAAAAAGGTTCATCGAGGATTACCGGGGAACGCGGCGCGGATCTTGAGGAAGAAGTATTCCTCGTCGCGGTACCCGTAAGCTCGACGCTTGATGACCTTGATGGTGTTGTTGATACCTTCGACGA
>NZ_JAAOXM010000026.1 GCF_011605345.1 Burkholderia sp. D-99 | reverse complement strand
CTGGGCGCGCCGCGCCGGCGACGAAGCGGCCGCCGGCGCCGGCCCCGCGCGGCACACGCTGCCGCCGCCGCGCATCGTGCCGCCCGCCCCGCGCGGCGTGGCCAGCCCGCGCGCGGTGCCGAGCGTCGTGCTGACGCCGAAGGAGCGCGCGATTCTCGAACTGCTCGCGCGCAACCTGTCGAACAAGGAGATCGCGGTGGCGCTCGCAGTCGGCGAGGAAACCGTGAAGTGGCACCTGAAGAACCTGTTCGGCAAGCTCGACGCCAGCTCGCGCAAGCATGCGGTGCGCCGCGCGCTGGTGCTCGGCCTGCTCGAAAGCGCGCCGTAACGCTGGTTCGGCCGGTTCCGCCAATCGGGCGTGATCGGGCGTGTCGACGCGCCCCCGCCTCCCGTCTCGCGTCTCCCGCCCCCCGCCCCCCGCCCCCCGCCCCCCGCCCCCCGCCGATTCTCCGCAACCCTGCCCCCCGCGCATGGGGGGGAGCGGCCGCCCGCCGTTGCGTAGTCTTTCCGCACGGCTCACGCGGGCATTGCCTGTCACGTCTTCCCGCCAGCCTCGTTGCTTCCCCGCTTCACCCGGACGGGCTCGATCCCGTCCGGACCAATACGACCCTGGAGACTTCATGAAGACGAAACTGGCCGCGCTCGCGGCGCTTGCCGGCTGTTCGGCGCTCGCGCACGCGCAATCCTCCGTCACGCTCTACGGCGTGATCGACACGGGCCTGCTGTACCAGAGCACGTCGGCGGCGTCGTTCAGCCCCACCGCGCCGAATACGGGCAAGGTGTTCCGCATGAAGGACGGCGGCATCTACTCGAGCTTCTGGGGCATCAAGGGCAGCGAGGACCTCGGCGGCGGCTACAAGGTCAACTTCAAGCTGCAGGGTTCGTTCGACAGCGGCACCGGCAAGCTGCAGCTGAGCGATACGCCGGGCGCCGTCGCGATCTTCAACCAGGTCGCGTCGCTCGGCGTGTCGGGCCCGTTCGGCTCGGTCACGGCCGGTCGCCAGGTCGTGCCGATGATCTACGCGATGGCCGACACCGACGTGCGCAACGCGCAATTCTTCGGCAGTGTGCTGACCGCATGGCTCGGCCTGAACACGGCGGCCGGCTGGCCCGGGACGAGCACCAATGGCGCGATCGGCGCGCTGTACGACAGCAATGCGCTCGTCTACCAGTCGCCGGTTTTCGCGGGTGCGTCGCTCGCGCTCGAATACGCGCCGGGCGGCGTGGCCGGGCAGTTCCAGGGCGGCACGCGCGAATCGGTCGTGCTCAGGTATGCGAACTACGGGCTGAACGCGTCGGCCGTCTACTACAACGGGCACGACACGAACCCCGCGCCGGGCGTCGCGCCGACCGGCGTCGACAACAACCGCTTCATGTACTTCGGCGCGAAATACACGATCCACGATTTCTCGGTGTCGGCGTCGTACGGCAACGGCCGGAATCCGTCGCATGCGGACAAGGTGAACCTCGACATGCTGTCGGCCGGTATCGGCTATCGCTTCACGCCTTTCCTGCAGGTGAGCTCGGCCGTGTATTACCTGAAGGACCGCAACGTCTCGGCGAACAAGTCGACGGCGGTCGTGCTCGCGGCCGACTACAGCCTGTCGAAGCGGACGACGGTCTATGTGCAGGTCGGCCACGTGAACAACCGCGGCACGATGGACCAGATGCTCGTGTACGGACAGCCGGTCGCGCCGGGCGTCGGCACGACGGCCGCGATGGTCGGGCTGCGGCATAGCTTTTGAGCGGGGCGCGTAGCAGTGAAGCGCCGATTGTCGACGTCTCCGCCATAATGCTGTCATTCCCAACCAGGTGAAAAGTCGATGACATTTTCATTCCGATGCGCAACCTGCGGCGAAATGCATCACGGCATACCGAGCTTTGGCGCTCACGCACCTTTCAGCTATTACCAGGTGCCAGAGGAAGAAAGAGCGCGCCGCTGCTCGCTTGGCAGTGACGACTGCGTGATTGACGACAACCTGTTCTTTGTCCGCGGATGCATCGAAATCCCCGTGCACGGCTTCGACGAGCCGTTCTCGTGGGGGATATGGCTCTCTCTCAGCGAAGCCAGCTTTGGAGAGTGGGTCAGGACATTCGACGTTGCACGGCGATCGGACGTGGGTCCGTTCTTCGGCTGGCTCAACACGCAGTTGTCCGTCTACCCGGAAACGCTCAATCTCAAGACGATGGTGCATCTGCGCGATGACGGCATCCGTCCGTATATCGAACTCGAGCCCAACGATCACCCGCTCGCATTGGAGCAACGCGACGGCATTTCCCCCGAACGGCTCGCACGGATATATCGTGAGGTCATGCATCCGGACGACTCGGCACGATAGTGACGCAATGGCGCGGTATCCCGGCACTGTTCGTTTGCCGCCACGAGGATGGCCGCTTCCGTACATAAGGGATGCCACCACCGCGCGCCCAGCGCCTGCACCGATTCCTCGAATCGGCTACAGTGGGCGCTTTGGCGCGGCCGGCCAGGCCCGCTCTCGCGTAACCATGCCGTCCCGAACCATGAACGGCCGGCCGCGAGCGGCGCCACGGCGAGCCGCAGATGACCCACCCCGACGAGCGCCCCCTCCATGCCCGACCTGTCCGCCTTCCCGATCACGCAAAAGTGGCCGGCCCAGCATCCCGACCGTCTCCAGCTCTACTCGCTGCCGACGCCGAACGGCGTCAAGGTGTCGATCATGCTCGAGGAAACCGGCCTGCCGTACGAGCCGCATCTCGTGCGCTTCGACACGAACGACCAGCTCTCGCCCGCGTTCCTGTCGCTGAATCCGAACAACAAGATCCCCGCGATCATCGATCCGGACGGCCCCGACGGCAAGCCGCTGCCACTGTTCGAATCGGGCGCGATCCTGATCTATCTCGCGGACAAGACGGGCCAGTTGATCCCGAAGGATCTCGCGGGCCGCTACGAGACGATCCAGTGGGTGATGTTCCAGATGGGCGGCATCGGGCCGATGTTCGGCCAGGTCGGCTTCTTCCACAAGTTCGCCGGCCGCGACTACGAAGACAAACGCCCGCGCGACCGCTACGTCGACGAGTCGAAGCGCCTGCTCGGCGTGCTCGATGCGCATCTCGCGAACCGCCAGTGGGTGATGGGCGATACCTACACGATCGCCGACATCGCGATCTTCCCGTGGGTGCGCAACCTCGTCGGCTTCTACGAAGCGGGCGACCTGGTCGGCTTCAGCGAATTCCGCAACGTCGCGCGCGTGCTCGACGCGTTCGTGGCGCGTCCGGCCGTCGCACGCGGGCTCAATATCCCGGCACGCGGCTGAACGGCCACGCGGGTCGCACGCTGTGCGGCCCGCGGTCTGCGGACTTGAACCGCCCGCCGCATTGTGCGGCGGGTTTTTGGGGGCATTGCGAATTTCCAGGGAACGCCGGGAAGACAGTCGTTGTCCGGCCAAGAGGCGACATTCCTACCGTCCCGATATGCCTTCTACTTTGGCCGCTGACCTCCTCAGAGCGGCCATTCGGATTTCGAAGCTATCGGCTCTGCATCAATAGCATCACTGACGCAGCCAAGTGTGGAAGTCTGCACTTGCGGTGTGAAGCATCGACTATTCACTGATGCCGACTCGTAAGCTATGCAAGCGAGTTTCAACTCAATTTTTGCGACACCCACCAAGGAACCTGGTCATATTAACGGCCGTCCCGGCAATGATGGAGGCCGAACGGGCTGGCTATTGCCGCGTGTTTTGAGACTGCAGCAATAGCCAATATGACATTTAATGGACGGTCTTATTGCACCCTACCCTGTTTGGGATCACTTCGAGTGGTCAGGCATGGCCGGTAATCAATCTCAGTGATCCATCGAACATCGGCAGCGTGCGAAGAAAGCCATACTTTGCGTCCCATGCGCCGTTTTCGAGATCGCGGCCGAGGCGCTCTGCAAAACGCGCCTCCACGCCAGGTTCAACGAAGCTCCACGCGGAATTGGCGCGCCGCGCGCCGGCTTCAAGCAACCTTTCAGGTCGCCCGTAATAGCCTTCGCCGAATCCGTCCATGCAATTCAAGGGAATCTTCACGGACTCAACGTCCACCCGGCCGCCCAATCCATCGACGATCGCCTGAATCGCCGGGTATCGTCGCGCCTCCACTGCGATCATCTCGGGCGCGTATTCCGCAAGCCAGGAGGCACTTAGTTGCGCCGGATCGCACGTCAGGATTAACACGGGGCCGCGCGACACTCTCCGCATTTCGGCAAGTCCGGCGTTCAGGTCGGGCCACTGATGCACCGAGAACGTCGACATGCTTGCATCGAAGCTGCCATCCGCGAAAGGCAGGCTTTGCGCCACCGCATCGATAGCAATCGGGAGATACGGCGGGCGCTGGGCGCGCATCGAGGCCGAAGGTTCAACTGCTGTGACATCACGGTCGAGAGGCTCGTAGGAGCCCGCGCCGGCCCCGACATTGAGAACCGATCGGGTATCGCCGAGAGCTTTCCTGATGCAGCCATCAATATAAGGATCAGGTTGTCGGTAAAGGGTGTAGTTGGTACCTATAGCGCCATAGTTGGCATCGCCGGCACTGCCGTCCTCGTGTCTGTTATCCATGTGCAGATCCTTTTCACTAGTAAACTAACGAACACTCGTGCTTACAAAAGTCTTCCAGGTAACGAGCTCTGTGTCTCATGCAGCCACCTTCAAAGACGGAAAGACTGCTGAAGGCGTCTCTCTCGCATCGCTGATAGTTTGCGAAAACGAGAATAAGCGCGCACGGTACTATTCGAACATCGAGTTTTTTGGTCGTATCCGTCAGTTTTTTTAACGAAGGGGCAGAAACATGCGTGCTCTACCTCCGCTTTCCTTGCTGCGCGCGTTTGAAGCGACGGCCAGGCATCAATCGGTCACAAAAGCCGCGGACGAGCTGTCCAGAACGCACGGCGCGGTGAGCCGGCAGTTGAGGCTCCTTCAAGAGCATGTAGGAGCGCCGCTTTTTGACAAGGAAGGAACAGGGCTAAAACTGAATCGACACGGTCAGCAACTTAACTCCGTTGTCACGTCAGTTTTTGAGCAGCTCGAACACGGCTACGCGAAGGTACGCGATCAGGTACAACGCGCAGGTTTGCACGTCGCTTGTAGCGCGACTTTCGCAATGCGTTGGCTCGTTCCCAATCTAGCGGATTTCTATCGCGAGCATCCTGATGTCCGTATCCGCCTGTCAATGACCTCGGCTCGTGAAATCCGCAACGAAGGAGCAGACCTGGTCATTGCATGGGATCTCTCGTCATATCCGGAAAACGACCTCAGTCGCGCAATGCTGCTTGCGCCAGTTACATTCGGACCCGTGTGTTCCCCTGCATATCGAGGCTCAGCCGAAACCGGCATACGCATTGCCCACGATTTCACATCAAGTGCATGGACACATTGGGACGAGCGGGTCAATTACGGAGTCGGAACCGGAGGAGAGATATCGTTCCCGCATACGCACCTATGCATTGAAGCTGCACTCTCCGGACTCGGAGTTGCCCTCGTCGAGCGCCGACTTATACGTAAAGAGCTCAATGAGGGGCAACTCGTTGCTCCGTGGGGATTCTTGGAACTGCCATTTGGATTGATGGCGTTACCTGCAAACAGAACACCCCCGGCAAATCTCGATGAGTTCATTTCGTGGCTACGCGGTCGTCTTGTGACAGGAGATCGCGCATGACGACACTTTTTAGTGCGTAGCCAGGTAAGAGCGAAGCTTCCTCCTGCCGCTTCTTGACTCACGGTCCATCGTTGTAGATGACGACCGAGCGTCGGTAGCGAACGCAGCCGTCCCATCATTTTCGATCACGGCCTGCCGTCGAATGTCCGTCACCGGGAGTGTCCGCATGACCACCGAAAATTGTTGAAGCAACTCGCCCGACGAATGGCGGCATCCGCGCTGATCTGACGGCAAAGGCCACTCTCACTCATCGAGTGCTTGCGAGCGATGAATGGCAATTTTGTCTTCGTCAACGGCCATTGACTTTAGGAACGGTGAAAGTCGCTTGTGGGTCGGCAAGCGAAGCCCACGAAAATTCACGAAGAACCTTGTTTGTGCCCGCGACGTGCGTTTGCGTGACGCATTCGGCACCGCTACTTGCCGTCCGCCCCTTTCGGCCCCCCGTCCCCCAGCCCCGCCAGCAGCTTCTCCAGCAGTTGCGACAACTGCGCCTGCTCGTCGTCCGACAGCACAGCCAGCAACTCGCGCTGATTGTCGATATGCGCGACGACGGCCTCGTCGATCAGCGCGCGGCCGGTATCCGTCAACGCGACGAGCGTACCTCTCCCATCCGCCGGGTTCGGCCGGCGCTCCACCCACCCTGCTTTCTGCAACCGGTCGATGCGCGCAGTCATCCCGCCCGACGACATCATCAGCGCGTCGTACAGCGCCGTCGGCGTCAGCGCGAACGGCGCACCGCCGCGCCGCAGCGTCGCGAGCACGTCGAATTCGCCCGGCTGCATCCCGTAGCGCGCGAACAGTGGATTGAGACGGTCGCGCGCGATCACGAGCGCCGCTTCCTGCAGCCGCCCCATCACCACCATCGACGACGCGTCGAGATCCGGACGCTCGGCGCGCCATTGCGCGAGCGCATGCGCGGCTCGATCCACTCGATCCATTAACCCTCCTCGGCTTACCAGTTATCTTGACGTCGAGATAAATCGGTGTTTATCTTGATGTCGAGATACTTTACATGAAAAACGCGCGGCACCACCCCGGGGCCGCGCACCGATTTCGAGGGCCTTGCGATGAATCGCTTCACTTCCCCTGGATGGCGGCTCGCCGCCATCGTGCTTGTCGGGCTGAACCTGCGGCCGGCGCTCGCCGCGGTCGGCCCGCTGCTCGACATGATCCAGCGCGCGACCGGCATCGGCGATAGCGCCGCCAGCCTGCTGACGACGATCCCGATCCTGCTGATGGGGCTCGGCGCGCTGAGTGCGCGGCGCCTGCAGCGCGTGACCGGCATCGCGGGCGGCGTGTGGCTCGGCGTCGCGCTGATCGGGCTGGCCTGCGTGTCGCGCGTCGGCGCGCAGCACGCGTGGCTGCTGCTTGCGAGCGCCTGCTGCGCGGGCATCGGGATCGCGATGGTGCAGGCATTGCTGCCCGGCTTCGTGAAGGCCCATTTCGCGACGCGGATCGGCGGTGCGATGGGCGTCTATTCGACGTCGATCATGGGCGGTGCGGTGCTCGCGAGCGTCGTCGCGCCGCTCGCCGCGGCCCGCTGGGGCTGGCTCGCCGCGCTCGCGGGCTGGGCGCTGCCGGCCGCGGTGGCCGCGCTGGCCTGGCCGCTGGCCAGCCGCGGCGGCGACGCGTTCGCC
>NZ_JAAOXM010000025.1 GCF_011605345.1 Burkholderia sp. D-99 | reverse complement strand
CTGCCATCAAGCGCCCACACTTATCGGCTGTTAATTTTTAAAGAGCATTCTGCGAGGAACTTCGTGTTTCTCAGCAGCGCTGCGTTTTCAGCAGCAGAGAAGCGAGATTATGAACCGTGTTTCGCAGCTCGTCAACAACTTTTTGAACTACATCGTTGCGACTGCGGGGTTCAACTTCTAGGCCAGTTGCGCGCTCCAGACTGCAGCACACCGCCAACCCTGCTTCCCTCTTCCGCGCCGCGTTTCCGTTAGCGCGAAAGAGGCGTGATTCTAAGCACCCGCCCCCATCTACGCAAGCCCCTTTGTGAAAATATTTTGAAAAAGCCCCCGTGCGCTCACGCGCACGGGGGCTTCGGGCTCGACGGGCCGCGCATCGCAACGCGGGCGGCCATCCATTGATGTGACGTATGCCTCTCGTCCCCCTATATAGAAGGAAGCGGAACGGGCAAGGAATCCGGTGCTGTCGAGTATCATGCCGCGACCGAACCACGCACTCATATCCACGATGGACAGCACCACTCAACCCGGCGACGCCGACCTTCGCGACGAATATGCAGCGCTGCGCGAGCGCGCCATCATCCTGGAAGAACAGGCTCCGCCGCTTCTGCAACGCATCTCGGATGTCTTGCCGCGAATCAGCGGCGAATCCGAGCTGGCGGACGAGCACCGCGAGCGACTCGTCGGCGCACGCAACGCGGCGATGGTCTCGATCGAAAACTATCAGCAGGCGATTCCCTTCCTGCAGACGGCCGACTCGATCATCGAGCAACTGGACAAGACGCCCGAGCGCGACGAAGACATCGAGTGGCGTGAATCGCTGCTGCAACGGCTCGACGAGCTGATCGACGTCGCAGTCGTGATGATCGACGACGCCGAAGGCTACTTCGAACAGGCGCAAGCCTGCGATCTGGCCAGCGTGCCGAAAGCCATCCTCGAGGATTGAGCAACGCCGCTCGGGATCGCGTAGCGCACCGGCGTCATGTCGTGTGCGCCAGTATTCCGATGTTCGACGGCCGGCGATCGCAGCCTGACGCCTTCGTCGACACACCGGCCACCTCCCTCCCGCAAAAGCTCACCTTTTCGCGACGCGCCTCACTCGGGACACGCGGCACAGCTACAGTGTGTCGAGAACGATCGTCTCGCTCACGATCGGCACGCGGATATATCCGCCCTCCGTATCGCCATACGCGTGTGCCTTCCCGTCGATGACGTATTGCGCCGTCAACGCGCAAAGAGTCGCGTCTCGCGCATCGACGGACTTCAGCGTCGACACGTCGATCGCCAGTCGCTCCAGCAACTGCCGGCGCTGGTTGCGTTTCTGCTTCGCCGACGCAACGGCCTTGCCCAGCATCGCGCAGGTGATCGCATAAGGATAGGTTTCGAAGCTCACTCGGCCGCCCGCATAGCGCGCGCCGGTCAGCAGCGGATAAGCGTCCGCGAGTGCGCGATAGACGCGCTCTCCCATGAACATCCAGTCGAAGAAGCCTGACGTGCTCGCGACCGCCTGCTCCCTCGACGGCGTGGGAAAGCATGAGATCCGTTCGCGCGCGAGCGCCTGTTCAGCCGCCCGGCGCCCGCTCCCCGACCACCACAGGCTCGGTGCGTCGACACCGACAGCCACGACGTCATGGGCGAGACACCGCGCAGGTACCGCCTCGGGTGCGATCCGCGCTTCGCGATAGACGACCGTGGATCCGCGCAGGATCACGAGATCGCATTGCTTCTTTTCGCCACCCACGTCGACACCCGCCACGGCCGGCGATTGCCGCGTGGCGGATCCGACGGATCGGGCCGATCGCATGCGGGCGCCTCAGTCCGCCGGCCGTGCGTCGTAGGCAGCGTCGAAGATTGCTTCGAGACCGGGATGCACGCCGCGCATCGGGTCGACGACCGACTTCGCCCAGTCGAAATACGCCTGCTTGCGCTCGAGCGGCCAGTCCGCGGGCGGATGCCGTGCGATGTCGCGCAGGTTGCAGATCTTGTCGGCCAGCTTCACGAGCTTCGCGCGCCGGCTGATGGTCGCCGCATGCTCGACCTGCAGGCGCTTGCGCTCCTCCTTCGGCAACGACTTGTCGTCGGTGACTTCCATCACGATGTCCGCCACATCCTTGCCGAACAGCCGCAGCAGTTCCTGCTCGGTCGTCTCCGTATCCTCGACCGTGTCGTGCAGCACGGCCGCGACAATCACCCGCTCGTCCTCGACGCCGGCCTCGTTGGCCAGCACGTCGGCGAGCGCGATCGGATGATTGATGTACGGCGACGCGTCTTCGTCCTTGCGCCGCTGATTGCGATGCTTGTCCGCCGCGAACGCAATGGCGGCTACCAGCTTTTTCATATTTCCCCCCTCGTATGGCCATACCCGCAACCGGCAGAACCGGCCGCGGGCATTTCGGAACCGCACATACTACCTGTACGCGATGACCGCGCCCGTGCGCCGACATCCCGGCGCGCCCCGCGTCACGCGCTCACCGGTGCGCGCTGCAGCTCGACCACGTTGACCCGCGCGCCGAATACATCCCGCACGAGCGGCAGCAGGTGGTCGTGGTGCGTCAGGAACAGCACCTGGGTTCGCGTCGACAGATCGCGCAGCGCATCGAGGCCAGCCTTCGCGCGCGCGTCGTCGAAGTTGATGAACAGGTCGTCGGCCACGAACGGCAGCGCGGTCCGGCTGCCGAGCTGCAGCTCCAGCGCCGCGATCCGCAGCGCGAGAAACAACTGGTCACGTGTCCCTTCGCTCAATCCGGCAACCTCGACCGACGCTCCCTGCGTCCGCCGTGCATACAGCGCAGGCGGCGTCCGTTCGGTATCGACGGTCAGTCGCGCGAATTCACCCAGCGTGAGCCCGGCGAAGATTTCGCCCGCGCGCCTGAGCATCGGCCCTTGTTTCTGGTCGCGATAGCGATCCGTCGCCCACTTCAGCAACCGGCTCGCCGTGGCCGCCTCCAGGTATTGTTCGGCCGCGTCGCCCATCGCCGCCAGCGCTTCCTGCCGCTTCGACTCGGCAACGGCCGCGTTCGCCTGGCCGTCGATCGCGCCGAACGCCTGATCGGCCACGACCTGCTGCTGTGAAAGCTCGTTCAGCCGCTTGCCGACATCGCCGAGCGATTGCTTCACCGCTTCGAGGTGCGCCGGTACGTCGGCGATGTCCTGCTCCGCAACTTCGGCTTCGACGGCGGAGCGGGACAGGCCGTCGCCATCGCGCACCAGTGCCTCGTGCGCGGCATCGACCGCCTGCCGAAGCTGGCGCTGCCGGTCCGAGCGTTCGGCCAGCGGCAGCGCTGCATCGATCGACACGACGCCGGCCAGTTGCAGCAGCGGCTGGACGCGTGCATCGGCACCGGCTACCGCGGCGGCGGCATCCGCGACCTTGCCGTCGGCCTGCCGCACGGCCTCGTCGGCACGACCGATGGCACGCGCGATTTCCCTGGCGGCGGCGAGACGCATCGTCAGCCGACGCGCGACGTCAGGCCAGTCGCCGCTCGTCAGCCATTCCGGCGCAAGCGCCGCGCCAAGCCGCCGTGCGCCCGCCTCGAGTGCGTCCAGTTCCGCCCGGATCGCGGCGATCCGGTTGCGCGGCGCGTCGGCATCGGCCAGTTCGGCCGTCACGGTGTTGGCGAGCCCGAGCGCACCTTCCGCCGCGGCCAACGTTGCAGCGCTCGTGGAAAGCTTTGCGTCGGCCAGCGCGTCGCGCCATTGCGCGTGCCACGCATCGTAGGCCGCCTGCGCGTGGCCGGCGCGAGATTGCGCCGTCGCGCATCCGCGTTCGGCTTCCCGCGCGCGCTCCTCGAGGCTGTCCTGTTGCGCGAGCGCTTTCTCGGCCGACTGTACGAAGGTCTCGGCGATCGCGACGAGCGCCGCCAGGCCGTCCGACTCGCCGCCTCGCGACACGGTACGCAGCGCCGCGCGCAACGCGGCTTCGGCACCGGCCCGCGCGGCACGAATCGTGTCGAATTCGCGTCGCTGGCGGTCGAGATCGGTGTGCGCGGCAAACACCGTGTCGCGCTTCGCAAGCCAGTCGCCCATCGCCGCCAGCGGCATGCCGGGCACCGCGGCCGTCGTCGCGAGCGCGGCCCATGCGTCGCGATGCGCGGCGAGTTCACGCTCGCGCTCGTCCAGCGCGGCCTGCCTGCGCGTCACGCCCGCACGCGCGGATTCGACTTGCTGACGCAGCGACTGCAACGTCGCCGCCGCCTGCGTCGCGCCGAGCTGCGCATCGACGAGTTCGTCTGCCAGGCGAATCGCATCGTCGAGCGCAGGGGCGCCCGTGACGAGATCGACCGCGCCGCCGCGGATATCGCCCCACGCGCCATCGCGCCGCGCACGCGCCGCCAGCACGTCGGCGGTCGTGACGACCTTGTGGTTCTCCGCGAAGTGCTTCTCCTGCAGTTCGAGCCGCTCGAGCTCTTCGAGCGCGCCGTCCCGTGCGTCGCGTGCAGCGGCGGCCGCGCTCGCGCGTTCGCTGTCTTCCTTCAGCAGCGCGCCGAGCCGCGCCGCCGACGGCACGTCGAGCGCACGCAGCGTGTCGACCGGCATGCGCCATTGGCCGAGCGCATCGAGTGCGCCGGACAGCGTGCGTTCGGCGGCCGCGATTTCCTGTTCGAGCGCCTGCTCGCGCTGGCCGCTGTTGCGAAACCCCTGCGCATCGGCCAACGCCGCGCGTAACGCTTCCGGCACCTCGACGGTCGACAGGCGCGCCTGTTGTTCCTGCACCTGCGCGAGCTCGCGCGTGCGTTCGTCGAGCGATTCGCGCGCGCCAGCCAGCGCCTGGTGCAGCGCACCGTGTTCGCGCAACAGGTTTGCAACGGTCTTCAACGACAGCGCCGTCGGCAGCGACGCACGCAGCGACGCTTCGTCCGTCGGCCAGCCGAGCTGGGCGGCCGCTGCGAACGCGGCGGACAGGTGCCGCTCGACGTCCGCACCGAGCAGCAGCAGATCCTGCGCGTGATTCATGCACGTGCCGCGCAGCCGATCGAGCGCTTCGATGTCGGCTTCGAGTGCGAGCGTGTCAGCGTCGGCGTCGATCGCCTCGCGCGCCTGCCGCTTCGCGAGCAGGTCGGCACGCCGTTCCTCGAGCACCTTCTGTTCGGCCGCGAGATCGCCCTGCGCCTTCAACAGATCCGCATACGCGGTGGGCGGCAACTCGACGACCGTGCCCAGTTCCGTCAGCGCCGCGTCCTTGACCATCAGCTCCTTGAGGTACGGCGCCAACCGTCGCACGCGTTCGAGCTTCGAGCGCAGCGTTTCGAGCCGGCGCTGTTCCGCGCGCGCCTGCTCGATCTGCTGTTCGACCGCTTCGCGCGCGTCCTTGCGTTCGACCCAGTCGCGCGTGCGCACCTGAACCGTCTTCAGTTCGGTCACGGCTTCGTTGAACGACGTTTCGGCGAGCGCGAACGCGCTGCCGCTGCGACGCGGCGCCCAGAGCTCGACCGCACGCGCATCGAGCTCCTCGCGCACCGGCCCGAGACTGCCGACACCGGCAGCCGATTCGAACAGCACCTGGCCGAGCTTGTCGGATGCGTCGAGGATGCTCCGGCCGCCGTCCACCAGACGCCCGTGATCGAGCCCGAACATCTGCTCGAAGAATTCACGCGTGGCGCCGTCGAGAACGGCGGCCAGAAAGTCGTCGGGCAACTTGTCGTCGGCGGGCGTGCGCAGCGGACTGCGCCCGCGCGCGCGATGGAACGCGAGTTCGCCCGTGCCGCTCCCCAGCACGCCGCCGATCCGCAGTTCCGGCGTGCTGTGCAGGAAATCGAGCGGCGTCTGCAGCTTCATCCCGAACAGCAGTTCCGACACCGCCGTGCGGATCGTCGACTTGCCGGCCTCGTTCGGCCCCACGATCACATGGAAATCCTCGCCAGCCGACGGGAAACGCAGCGTCTCGTCGGTGAACTTGCCGTACTTGATCAAATCGAGCTGGTTGATCCGCATCGCTTACTCCCCCCTCGCCAGCCGCGCCAGCAACGCGGGCCCGACCTGCTCGACGAGTGCCGTGAGCTCGCCCGCGCGCGCCATCGTCAACAACGGCACCTCTTCCTTCACGTCACTGCGCACCTTGCCGACGAACGGCTTCAGGTCGCGTTCGAGCAGCTCGAGGAAATCCGGATCGCGCGCGGCGTCGGCCAGGATCTGCTTCAGGTCCTCGAGCGCTTCGAGTTGCTCGCTTTCGCCCGGCTGATGATCGGCCGCGGACGTCGCGAGCCGGACCTTCTCGAGCCACAGCCGCTCGTTGCCGATGATGCCGATCTGGTTCAGCACCTCCGCGCGCAACTGCGGCGCGCGGCCGAAAAAGAGGCCATGCGCGGGCGTACGCCCCGTGACCGTCACGCGCACCGCGCGCGGCACATGGCCGTCGACGGTCAGCAGCGCTTCCAGCGACTGGCCGATCTTTCTCGACAGGTCGGCGACGGTCAGGCAATCGGACGCGTCGACCGACACGGCTTCCCAGCGCAGCACGTCGAGATACAGACGCTCGACCTGCGTGCGGCCCTGCTCGACCGTCACGAGCACCGCGCCGCGGCGGCCGGTCTCGCGGATATGGCGCCCCTGCAGGTTGCCGGGAAACACCACCGTGGACGGCCCCGACCATTGCTGGAATTCGTGCACGTGGCCGAGCGCCCAGTAGTCATAGCCTTTCGCATGGAGTTCGGCCAGCGTGCACGGCGCATAGTTCGCGTGCGCCGCATAACCTTCGAGCGCCGTGTGCAGCACGCCGATGTTGTAGTAACCGGGCACCGGGTCCGGATAGCCGATCGCGAGATTGTCGACGACGGCCTTGTCCTTGAAGCTCTGCCCGTGCAGCGCGACGTCGAATTCAGGCAGCTTGTGGGTTTCCGCCTTGCGGTGGCCGAACACGGTAACGTTGTCGGGCAGCGTCAGTTTCTTCGTCATCTCGCTTTCGGCATCGTGGTTGCCTCCCAGCACGAACGCACGGATGCCCGCCTTGCGCAGGCGCCCCATCTGCTGGCCAAAGAAGATGCCCGTGTTGTGGTCCTTCCAGTCGCCGTCGTACAGGTCGCCGGCAATCACGAGGAACGCGACTTCCTCTTCGATCGCACGATCCACGAGTTGCCGCAGCGCCTCGCGCGACGCGTTGCGCAACTGCGCGGCCGGCGCGTCGGGATACGCGCTCAGGCCGTGCAGCGGGCTGTCAAGGTGTATGTCTGCCGCGTGGATGAACTTCACGAAGATTCCTCTGTTTCATGACGATAAAGCCTGCAATCGCCGTGCGATGCCGCCAGCCAGGCCGTCAGTCGCAATCCTGGTAGCCGCCGAGTTCGCCGCAATGGATACAGCGAAACATATACGCGGTCGGTGAGCCATCCTTGTCGAGTGCGGCAAGGAAACGCTCCCACTCGGCGCCCTCGTCGAGTCCGGTCGATTCCCGAATCGACGCGACCGCCTGCGGGCCGAGTGCGCTCAGTTCTCCGGCACCCGCACGGCCGATGAACTGCGCGCCATCGCCGCAATGCGTCCACCATCGTTCCTGCTGCCAGCCCTGGAAGCCCGGCGTGCGACAAGCGATTTCGTCGACGACCGCGTCGGGCACTTCGTCCCATTCGCCGCCGCCGATGCCGTCCGTGTCGGTAAAGTCTGCCGCGAGCCGCGCGTGCGCCGAACCGTCGGCGATGCACCACGGGCAGATGCATTGCTCGTACTCGTCGACCGCATACACGGGGCCGGCGTACACGTAGCCGCGTGCCTCGCCGCAACACACGCAGCGCGCGTCCGAGCGGATCACGCTGCCCGTTGCCAGCGGGTCGGGATGGTACCTGAAAGCGGGTAGCGACATGAGGCTCTCCGTCGAACCTGAAGGTGGGGAAGCACGCGATGCGACCTCGAATGGCCATCGTACCGCGGCAGGACCGCGTTACTGCGGAACCTCGGCCTCGACAAACGTGCCGTTCGCGAAACGATAAACACGATGCATTGCGCCACCGTGCGCGAGATATTCCCACCGGATGTCGATGCCGGCCGGGTCGTCGCGCCACGCGATCGCCAGGTAGGGCGATTGCGCGCCACCATCGGTTTCGAGCGAAACGGAGTCGAGGCAGCTTTGAACCGGCAGCGAGAAACGCGGCACCGCACGGGTGCCGCGCAGTTCCAGCACGTATAGCGCCCCTTCTTCGCCAGCGCCGCAATATCCGGTCGGACGGCTGCTCGACGAGCGGTTGACGACGACCAGCAGATAGTCGTTGCCGCCGATCCGCTTCGAGCGGTCTGACGGAAATGCAACGCTCGATGCATCGGCCAACGCACGGCGCAGCGCGGCCGGCACGATCAGTGCCGACTTCTTGTGGCGGGCTGCATCGACCTCGAACAACTTCGGGCTCGACCATTCGATCTCATGACCGTTGGCGAGGCGCACCGATTCGGGCGCCGGCGTTTCGGCGAAGGCAACGGCCGCATTCGAGGCCAGCAGCGCCAGCGCCGCGAGCTTCAACGCCATCAGTGATTTCGTCGGGCTGATCCGTGTCCGCATGAATCGCGCAGGATTGTCGTGAAGTCCATCGTATGCGCCGGCATGCCGTGCGGGCAGCCCCGATTCAGGATCGCCCCGCGTGGATCGTTCGCTGCGACGCACGCGGCCGATCCACGACGCAACGTCACTCGCCGCGTGGTACCGGCGGCGGGGCATAGCCGTTGTCATTGCCGGGGAACGGATTCGCGTTGCGGCGCAGCGCTTCCTCTTCGTTCTCCTTCTGCGCGAACAGCGCGACGCCGATCACGCCGACGTTCGCGGCATCGCCGTACTTCGAGTTCGCGACGTAGCTGTCGGGCACCGCCGCGAAGCGGAACGCGGCGACTTCGTCGCGGCTCTTGCGGAAGCCCTCGATCGTCAGCGTGCGCCCCGGATACAGCACGTAACCGCCATTCGTATAGCTGCCCGGCCGCCCCGACAGCACGTCGAGCCCGTCGACGGTCGAGATGACTTCGAACGTACGGCGCCCCTGGTTGCGCAGCACGATCATGTAGCGCGAACCTTCGACGCCCGCCATGTGCCAGCGGCCGTCACTGCGCGCGAGACGCAGCGGCGCACCCTTTTCGTCCGTAAACGACAGCGCGATGTCGCCGTTGGCGAGCGCGACGCGGGTCGGCAACCGGCGAACCTGGGATGCGGACGGATGTCCGGGCAACGCATCGTTGTAATAGACCGACGCGTGATCCGTCGGCTTCGCCGGATCCGCGCGTTCGAATTCGACCTGGCGGGTTTCGGATCGCACCGACTCACCCCACGCGGTGCCGAGCCCGCGGCGTTCGCTCGCGTCCGGTGCGGCGGCGGACGCGCCGGTGCTGGCCGACGGCGGGGGCGGCGCTGCGCAGGCGGCCAGCCAGAGCGCGCAGGCGAGCGCGAGAAGACGGAACAGGATGGTCATGACGTGATGCCTCGGAATGTTATCGGGCCGCGCCGGACGGGCCGGAACGGCGTTTTGGTGTCGTCTGTCGTCACGATGTCGATCGGACATGCTTGCCCGTATCGGCCGGCGCCGCGATCCCGGCGGCCCGGCAACCGGGAGCCCCGCTATTTAAGCATGGCGGGCGGGCAATGGGCAGGGGGCGCGCACGCCGCTTGTTGCGGTCGCGTGCCGGCGGGTATCGGGCAAGGCGCCCGTGCGCGTCGCGTCGCCGGATCGGTCGCAAACGTCGACGCATCCCTGTATCGAGGATGTGATGAACGGCGCGCCGTGCGCACCAATAGAAAAGCCCGGCCCGCATCGAAGCGGGCCGGGCCTTGTCGGGAAGCGTGACGCTTACAGCGCGCCGCCTTGCGCGGACGCCGAACCCTTCACACCGACCGATGCGCCGCCCTGCACCGAGTTCGTCGCGCCTTCGAGCGCCTCACCGGCCTTTGCCTTCGCGCCGCCCGCGACGTCGCCTGCCGTCGACACCGCGCCTTGCGCGTGGCTCTTCGCCGTGCCTGCGACATGCTTCACGTGCGATTTCGTCGAGTGGACGGCCGATGCGGCCGCATCCTTCGCCGTGCCCGCTGCCGAACCGACCGCATGCGTCGCACCGCCAACCGCGTTGCCGGCCGCCGAACCCACGCCGCCGACCGTCTTGCCGACACCGTTCAGCGCGCCGCCAACGACGTTGCCCGAACCTGCCGCATTCGCGCCGGCACCGCCCTGCACACCCACGCCACCGCCGAGCAGCGGCGTCTGAACCTGCGCGCCGACACCTGCGGAACCCTGGGCACCGGTTTGTGCCGTCTGTGCAAACGCAGCCGAAGTCGCCATCGCCGTCAGTGCAGCACCCACCAGGATCGTACGAATCTTGTTCATGGTCATTCTCCCCAAAGACGTTGTTGCTGCGGGCCGCCTTCGTGCGGCTTGTCGCATGCCTTGCCGCGACGTGCGGCAGGTGGAGCTAATGTAGCGGCGCCGACGTGCAAAACGATTGATTTGCGGGGACTGTTACTTCGGTTGCAAATGCTGACGATTGACTCACACAGTTTGACAATCGGGGGCTTGCAACGGGATCGGGACGGGGTGGTCCGGCGGACGGGGCGGACCTGGAGGGGTGCCGCGCGGAGCATTCCGCGACGGCGACGCGGCCGATCGCCACGGATCGGGAAACCAGGCAAGCGAAATGGCTGGAAGCGGCTAGCAGGGAAACCGGCCGTTTCTATAAGCATTCCAAAGGACGTTGGTAGGCCAGCTGTCGATACCGCCCGACAACCGGCTTCTCGCGATCAGCTCGATATCGTCGGACACGCACGCTGCAACTGCGGCGTTCCCCGATGCACCGAACGCGAGCCTGAACGCCTTTTCCCTCAGCGCGTCCACGGCCGGCCGCTCGAGCGCTGCGCCCGGATCTCCGTCGAATTCGTCGAACGACGCCATCCACTGCGCATCGAACGGCTCGGCATCGCGACTGTCCAGCGCGCGGTCGCAATCCAGATCTCCGAGAAAATCGAAAAATCCCGGCACCGACAGGATGGCGTCCATTTCAAGCAGATGCGCATTCGTCATTGCGACTCCTTCGCGATGCACGGCCCCGACCGCCCGTTGGCAAATACGGGCACATCGGGGCCCCGCGCGTACCGCCCGATTATGGCCGGAACGTATCGCCGAGCACGACGCCTTCACGCCGCGGATCGGTGCCGCCCTGCAACGCAGGCGACTGGCCGACCGTCACGCGCATCACCGTGTTGACGCCGCTCGCCTGCGCGGACGTCGACACCTTGTGCCCGAGCGCGAGCAGCCCCGTGATCAGCGGATCGTTCGCGCCGTTGTTCGCCGTGTTGACGTTCGGATGCTCGCCGCCGATCGTGGTCGTCGGGCTGTTGCTCGCGCCGAAGTCGACGAGCCCTGCGGACTGCTGCGCGTCGAGGCCCCAGTCGAGCGCGCCGACGAGCGTCTTGACCACGTATTGCGGAATCGTGCCGCCGCCCGGCGAGCCGGTGGCCATCACGAAGTCACCGCGCGAGCCGTCCGCGGCCTGACCGAACACGATCGTCGGCGCCATCGAGCTGCGCGGCCGCTTGCCCGGCTGCAGGCGGTTGGCCACCGGATTGCCCGAACTGTCGACCGGGTTCGCGGAAAAATCGGTCAACTGGTTGTTCAGCAGGAAGCCGTTGGTCATGTGGAACGAGCCCATGCTCGACTCGACCGTGGTCGTCGCGCTCAGCACGTTGCCGTCGCCGTCGACGATCGTGAACTGGTTCGTGCCGTGCTCGATCAGCGTCGTGTCGACCCCGAGCGGCACCGCGCCGAGATTGCCGGGCTGCGCGGTCCCCATGCTCCTGGTCGGGTCGATCAGCGCCGCGCGCGATTTCAGGTACGGCTTGTTCAGCAGCGTGTTCCACGTGCCGCCCGGCAGCGGCACGAAATCCGTATCGGCCACGTATTTGTCGCGGTCGGCATACGCGAGCCGCTCGGCCTCGGTGACGAGGTGCACGCCCGCGACGGTCGGCTTGCCGCCTTCCAGATCGATCGCCGTCGGCTTCAGCGACTTCAGGTCGTAGTTCTCGAGAATGCCGAGCGCCGACGCGACCGCGATGCCGCCCGACGACGGCGGCGGCATCCCGCACACCCAGTAGCTGCGATAGGTCGTGCACACGGGTTCGCGGCGCTTCGCCTGGTACGCTGCCAGATCCGCGACGGTCGTCTTGCCCGGTGTGAGCGTCGAGCCATCGGCACCCTTCGTCGTCGCGATCTTCGCGACGATGTCCTGCGCGATCTGCCCCGTGTACAGCGCGTTCGCACCCGACTGCGACATCAGCGTCAGCGTGCGCGCATACGCCGGATTCTTCAGGACGGTGCCGAGCGTCTTCGGCGAACCGTCGGCGTTCAGGAAATACGCGGCGGCCTCGGGGTCGCGCTTCAGGTTCGCGGCGTTCGCCGCGATCGCGTCGGCGAGGCGGCCGCCGATCGGGAAGCCGTTGGTCGCGAGCGTGATCGCATCGCCGAACAGGTTCTGCCACGGCAGCCGGCCGTGATCCTGCTGCAGCGCCTCGATGAGCCGCGGCACACCGATCGTGCCGATCGAGCGGCCGCTTGCACGTGCATTCGGCAGCGGCGCGGACTGGTCGGTCGCGTCATCGACGTAGCGCAGGTAGTTTTCCGTCGCGGCGGCCGGCGCGGTTTCCCGGCCGTCATACGCCTGCAGCGTCTTGCCGCGCGCATCGTAGTAGAGCAGCACCCCGCCCGAGCCGAGGCCCGTCGCTTCCGGCACGGTCAGGCCGAGCACGGCCTGCACGGCGACCGCCGCGTCGGCGGCCGTGCCGCCCTTCTTCAGCACCGCGCAACCGGCCGCGCTCGCGTAGGCGTTCGACGTGGCCACCAGATACGTTTTCGCATAGACGGGCTTCATCCCGGTGCGATAACCGGACGACGCTTCCGGCAGCGACGGATCGCCCGGCTGGTTCGACCCGACCACGACAGTCGAGCCGCTGTTGTCGATTGCGAGACAGCTCGTGTCGGCCGTGGGTGTCGTCGTGGCGCCCGCGTCGGTTTCGATGTCGTTGCCGCCGCAGGCCGTCATCATGGCGGCCGCGAGCAACGCGGATGCATACGGGAAAATCGCTGTTCTGTTCATTGTCTGCCGATGTTCTTGTAGGTCGTTGCGATGGACATCGCGCTGCCTGCGACCCCCTCGGTGCGCCGGCAACGCGTTCGATAGTCCCATGAACAAAATTTTTTCCGCAATAAGGAAATGACGTAATGCGGCCGGACGTTGCATGCGCAACGTCACCGCGGCACGCACGCGGGTTCGCGTGTTGCACTGCATCGCAGTGCGATGCGATGCGCTCGCGTGGCCGATGTCGTTAGCTTGCAGCCCGACGGCGCTTGCCGACTGTCCGGCCGTCGCGTGCGAATCCGCCCTCCATCGCTTCGATCGCCTCGGCGAAGAACTCGAGGAACATCGTCATGGCGACAGTCGCGCTCATGTCCGCCCGTTGGTAGATGCAGCTGAACGAGCGCGCGCCCGCATCGGCAAGCGGCGTCCACGCGAGCCGGCCGGCGGCCACGTCGTCCGCGACGTTCTCGGCGATCAGGAAGCCGACGCCCGCGCCTTCGGCCGCGAGGCGCCGCACCATCGGCACCGAACCCGTCTCGACCAGCGGCCGCACGTTGCGCGGCTGTCGCGCATCGATCTGGTCGAACATCGCGCGCAGCTCCGTGTCGGGCGTCATCAGGATCAGCGGATGCGCGAAGCAGTCGCGCATTCGCACCTTGCCGCCAGACACCGCGAGCGGATGGCCGGGCGCCGTGACGACGCCCAGCGGCTGGGCGAACGCCCGCACCTCGACGACACCCGCCGACGTGCGCCGGCGCAGCGCATAACCGATGTCGGCCTCGCCGGTCTCGACCCAGCGCACGATGCTCTCGCCGTTTCCCGAGCGCACGCTGTACGTGACGCCCGGATAGCGCTGCATCGCGGCAAGGATCGCGTCGGGCACGAGCTTTTCCGCGGTCGATGCGGGCACCGCCAGGTTCACGTGGCCGCGCCGCAGCGCGCGCAGGTCCTCGACCTGCGTGAGCGCGTTGTCGAAGTCGCGCTGGCCGCGGCGCACGGCCGCGATCACGATCTCGCCGGCAAGCGTCAGCTGCATGCCGCGCGGCAACCGGTCGAACAGCGGCACGCCGACCTGCTCCTCGAGATTGCGGATCTGCTGGTGCACCGCCGCGGCGGTCAGGTGCAGCGCGTCGGCCGCCTTGCGAATCGAGCCGCGTCGCGCGACTTCGTCGAAACAGCGGAATGTCTGCGATATCGAACGCATGAAGGATCCGTTAGATTTTTCCGAACAGGCCGTCAAGAATAATCCGATTTTACTGACCGCCC
Source organism: Burkholderia sp. D-99 (assembly GCF_011605345.1). Lineage (GTDB taxonomy): Bacteria > Pseudomonadota > Gammaproteobacteria > Burkholderiales > Burkholderiaceae > Burkholderia. The sequence goes on along the minus strand of NZ_JAAOXM010000025.1, from coordinate 18,678 downwards.
GGATCGTCTAGATTCCGCTGCATCCCCGTATCCGATTCGAATGGAGACCGCAGTGACAACCGTCGACCAGATTACCCAGCGCCGCCGTGGCGTCGGCCTCATCGCCCACGATCCCGCACTCTCCGCGGGAGGCTATACGCTCATCGCGCCGCAGACGGCCGACGGCAACGTCTATCTCGTCGGCATCGACGGTGAAGTCTCCCATCAGTGGAAGATGCCCGTGCGCCCCGGCCGCCATGCGGTCATCCTCGCAAACGGCAACCTCGGCTACAACGGCAATCATCCGCAATCCGAATCGCGCTATGCGCCGTGGTCGATGTGGCACGGCGGCGACTTCTACGAAGTCACGCCGCAAGGCGAAACCGTGTGGCGCTACGAGGATCCCGCGCACCACCACGATGCCCAGTGGCTGCCGAACGGCAACCTGCTCTACGCCGCGTGCGAACCGGTCGATGCGGCATTCGCGCGGCGCGTGCCGGGCGGCACGCCGCACGGTGACGACGAGGTGATGTACGCGGACGTGATCCGCGAAGTGAACCGGGCCGGGCAGATCGTGTGGGAATGGCATGCGCGCGAACATCTGCGGCCCGAGGATTTCCCAATCGCCGCCGGCTTCGGGCGGTATCACTGGCCACTCGTCAACGGCCTCGCGGTCGACGCGAACGGCCGCGTGCTGATGAGCCTGCGCACGACGTCCGGCATCATCGGCGTGAACCGCGAAACCGGCCGCGTAGACCTGCGGATCGGGCCCGACGCCGTGTCGCACCAGCATGCGCCGGTGCCGCTCGCAAACGGCAACATCCTCACGTTCGACAACGGCAATTTCCGCCACGGCGCGCACGTCGTGTTCTCGCGGGTCGTCGAGATCGACCCTGCGACGCAGCGCATAGTGTGGTCGTATGCGGACGACGTCGTGAACCTGTTCTACACGCCGTTCATGGGCAACGCGCAGCGCTTGCCGAACGGCAACACGCACGTCACCGAATCGTCGACGGGCCGGCTTTTCGAAGTGACGCCCGCCGGCGAGGTCGTCTGGGAATACGTGATTCCGTGGTTCGCCGAATACCCGGACGAAGCCGCGCGCAAGACCGGCCCGGGCCAGCTCAACAGCGTGTTCCAGACGTTCCGCTACAGCGCCGCGCAACTGCCCTGGCTGCGGGCCTGACCTTGTCGTTCACCGCCGGTTTCCGGCGCTCGTCGCCGTTCGCTTCCGAGGGACCTGCCGTGTCGCACGATCCGATCCCAACGCCCGTCGACGCACGGCTGCCCGCGTGGCAGCTCGCGCTGTTCGGGCTGCAGCACGTGCTGTCGATGGCCGCGTCCCCGATCACGGCCGTGTTCCTGATCGCAAAAGTGCTCGCGCTGCCGGCGGACCTCACGGTCCAGCTGATCGGCGCGACGTTTTTCGCCTGCGGGATCGGCACGCTGCTGCAATCGCTCGGCGCCGGCCCGATCGGCGCGCGCATGCCGTTCGTGATGGTGCCCGGCGGCGCACCGACGATGCTGTTCGCCGGCATCGCCGCGCAATCGGGCCTGCCGACTGCAGCCGGCGCGGCGCTGCTCGCCAGCGCGTTCTACTGGGTGCTGCTGCCCGTGTTCACGCGCTGCCTGCGGCTCTTCCCGCGCATCGTCGTTGGCGCGATGCTGCTGCTCGTGTCGGTCAACCTGATCCGGATCTACGCGACGATCGTCATCGGCCAGCCCGGTTCGGCCGACTTCGCACAGCCGCGCGCGCTCGGTCTCGCGCTGGCGACGATCGTCGCCACGGTGGTCGTCGCGGGGGCGTTGCGCGGCACGCTCGGGCGTCTCGCGGTGCTGATCGGCCTGATGGCGGGCGCGATGCTCGGCTGGGCGCTCGATGCGATGCCCGCGCTCGCCGACGTGTGGCGCGGCCCGCTGTTCACGCATCCGGTATGGCTGCCGTTCGGGATGCCGCGCTTCGACGTGCTGGCCGCACTGCCGCTGCTGATCTTCACCGCGATCTCGATGGCCGAGGCTACCGCGCAGACGGTCGCCGTCGGCGAAACGTGCGGCAAGCCGATCTCGCTGCGACGCGACGTGCCGAAGACGATACGCGGCGATGCGCTGGCATCGCTCGTCGGCGCGCTGTTCGGCACGCCGCTGATCGTGACCAGCGCCGAGAATATCGGCGTCGTGCAGACGACCGGCGTGCGCTCGCGCTACGTGACGGCGGCGGCCGGCGCGATCCTGATCGTCATCGCGCTGTTCGCGCCGCTCGCGCGGCTCGCGTATGCGATTCCGGCCGCCGTGGTCGGCGGCACGGCGCTGGTCGTGTTCGCGATGATCGGCGTGATGGGCATCCGGCTGCTCGCCGGCGTCGACTTGCATACGCGCGCCAACCAGTACACGCTCGCGGCCGCGCTCGTCGTCGGCCTTGCACCGATCCTCGTGCCGAACCTGTATCGACATTTCGGCACGCCCGTGCAGATCGTGCTCGGTAACGGCATGGCGGCCGGTACGCTCGCGGCCATCGCGACGCAACTGGCGTTCGCTGCATTTGCGCGGTTTAGCGGGCAGGCAAGCGCGGCAGTGGTGGCGGCTTCTTCGCCTTCGCGCGACGGTTGATGGTGGTGTCTGGTGACGGTGCGCGGTGCCGAGACATTGCGCTCCGCGCGGCCGGTTTGTTTGCGATTGCCGGCCTGAGCTCGGCCTCCTCACGCGACGAGCCGAGTTCATGTCGGTCAGCCGCGGTTGGTTCAGGATTCGGATCCCGAAGCAATTGAACGGTGTGCCGGACGCGCTCCGTTTCTTCAAAACGCTGCTGCTCGCGTGGTTGACGATGCACACAACGGCATCGGCGACGCGCGTACCGCGCACTGACGCGTCGGTTGCGTCGGGCTGGCCCGCTGGCCATCTGACCGATTGCCTGAGCCACCGCGTTCCGGCTATAAATCGGGCATGGACACGAATCGCTGGATTCACGACCCCGTCGGCGCCTTCCGGGCGTGGCAGGAAACCGCCGCGACCGGCGCCGATCGCCGGCCGTTCGCGCCGCGCTCGGTCGTGCAGCACGTCGCGATGTTCGAACGGTTCCTGCGCCATCTGATCGCACACCGCGTGACGCTGGCCACGTTCGGGCCCGACCACGTCGCGGCCTTCCTGGCGGAACTCGAGCGCACCTGCGCGCCCGGCACGTCGACCCGCGTGCGCTACGCGAAGCTGATCGACCGGCTGGGCCGGCATCTGGTCGAAGCCGGCATCCGCACGATCCATCCGTCCGGCCGGACGACGCGCGATCTCGCATGGCCGGATGGCGAGCCCGAGCCGTGCTACCTGCCGCCCGATGCCGACGCGGCACTGCAACGCCATGTGCAGCCTCGACCGGGCGACACGCCGGCCGACTGCCGGAATCGCGCGATCGTCGCGCTGCTGCTCGCGAGCGGCATCACGTCGGCGGAGATACGCGCGACGACGCACGACGCGCCCGATCTCGACGCGCGGCCGCCTGCGCTATCCGTGCCGCGGGATCGGGCACGACCGGCGCGCCGGATCGCGCTCGCCGAATTTGCACTGGCGCCGCTCGCCGCATGGCGCACGCACTCGGTAGACGCACCACCATCCGCGTTGCTGTTTCCCGCGCCGCGCGGCGGGGGCGCGATGAACGACATGTTCCTGCTGCTCGTGGTGCGCGACGCGCTGACCGCGATCGGCTTCCACGCGGCGGACATGAGCCCGCGCGTGCTGCGCAATACGGTTGCGCGCCGCCAGTTGCTTGCCGGCCACGCGCATGCCGACGTCAGTGCGATGCTCGGTCTCGTCAGTACGCGAACGGTCACGCGCATCCGGCAGACGCTGCCGCCCGATGCGGCCGCGGATCGCGCCGCCCACGAGCGCTGATCCCGCGTCACGCTCGGGCCTCGTGCTGCCCGGTTCCCTATTCGCCCGGCTTCGACTGGACCAGCCGCAGAATCCGGGTGTCGTACGGTGATTGCATGACTTCGGCGATACGAGCCTCGGAAGCGGCCGGATGCAGCGGATTCAGCAGGAAGTTGTGCGCGTGCGGCACGACGACGCTCGGCACGCGCAGCAGCGCGCTCGGCTGCGTGTGCAGCCATTCGGTACCGGCGCTGCGGGTCCAGTCGACGTTGGTTCGCCAGTCGTCCGGCGCGTCACCCTCCACGATTTCGGCGATATCGACCGAATCGGCCACCTCGACGCGAAGCAACTGGTATCCGCTCGGCAACTGCGCGACCGTGGCGATTTCGAAATGAACGAGCGTCTCGAGCAGCGCGAGCGCCGGATGCTCGGCGAGATACACGACGGGCTGCCCGGCGAAATGCCAGCGCCCGCCGGCGCGCAACCCGCCGATGCCTTTCAGGTCGGCGAAATTGCTGATCCGCCACAGCGTCGTCAAGCGAAGTACCCCTCGTCGATCTGCGTGAGGACTTCCTCGACGAGCCGTGCGCCATGCTCGGTGCTCGCCATGTCGAGCGACGTGCGGCCGCCGAAGCGCTGCAGCCCGTTGCGCAGCCACGCCATCGCCTTGTCCTGGTCGCCGAACGTGGCCGTCGCCTGTGCGACGATGCGCGCGAGACGGATCGCCTTGTCGGATTCCTCCGGCGACAGTCGTTCGTGCGCCTGGCGACGGTGGCTCAGCGTGCGGCGCGGAATGATGAAGGCCAGTTCGTCCGATTTCAGCCCGCGCTCGGACAGCCTGTCGATCACCGAGACGTCGACGCGCGCGCTCGCCAGCTCGGCCAGATCGGCCCCCGATCGGACGCGGATCGCCAGCAGCTGTTCGAGAATCGTGAATTCGGCCTGACGCGGATGCGCGACGCCCGAAGGATGAAAAGCAATGATGCTCATGACGCCTCCCGGCAATTTGCCCAATCATTATAGGCGTTTTGCCGAAATTTGCGGGAGACTGCGGAAAAGGAGGGAGAGCGAGCCTGTGGCAAGCGTCGGAGCGTCTGCGAAGGCGGGAGCGAATGTGACCCACTTGCCTGGAGGCAAGTTGCCGGAGTCGCGAATCGAAGATTCGCCTGGGCGATGGGATGCACTTGTTCAGTATATAAAGTCCGGAAATGCGTCGTGCGGTTGTCACGTAACAACCTTTTTACTGATTCCATTTGCTCCCATTTTGCCGGTCCGTTCTTCCGCACAAAGCCGAGAGGTTCGCCTAGGACAGAGAGATGTTCGTCAAGCGCGGCCCCCGTCACTCGGAACGCCGCTTCTGGCAAATCACCGGTCGTCACGACGGAAACGCATCGCCATACCCTCGCGTCGGATGCGTTCCCATATCGCACGTTTCTCGTCGTCGCTCATGAACACCCGGTGCGACGCCTCGTCGGCCGTTCGGCCACATCCGTTGCAGACATCGTCGAACGGCGTCGAGCACACGCCGACACCGGGGCTATCGGGTACGTCGTGAAGCGTGGAAGCCATTGGAGCGCCCGTATCGATTGAAAATCCGGCAGCGCAACGAATCACGCTCCCATACACGGATACCTTTCCGCCGGTAACGCGGCCGGTGCCGCACCGCCGCCCCGTCCCGCTTGCTTCAAGGACGCCGCCAGCCGCCCCCAAATCACCGTGATGTCCACGCCATAAGCCGAGCCGGTCTTCTCGCAGGTGCCGATTTGTCGTGAAGGATGTTCTTCGACACCCCGGCGATCTGACGCGTGGTGTTGCACAACAGCGCCTTCCGCACCACGTTCACCGGCGAGCGTCGAAAGGCGCGCAAACATCCGGGCCCGCTTGCCGATCGCCGAGACGGTTTTCGCCCTCGTGTATCGGCTAATGCCGTGCGTCACGGCAAGCGTGCCGTACGCATCCGCCCCCTTCGCATGCGTGCGCTGCTCCGGGATCACTTCGCGAGCAGCCAGGCATTCAGCAACGGCGCGGGGCCGGTCATCTTGATGATGGCGTTGTCGCCGGTCGTCGCGCCGTTCGCCTGGATCAGCGTTCGATCGTGCGATCTACCATATACGATCGCATTCCTTAATAAACTGGAACGCTCGGCTAACATTGTGCGCACGATCTCGTCTCGGTTCCCGCGATCGTGCGCCATACCGCGAACAATCAGCCCGCCCACGCGGACGACCGGATCACGCTGCAGAAATTGCCGGCGTGGAAATGCGGATCCTTGTCTCCGAGCACGTCGGCCTTCACGTTGCCGAACGTCGTGTCAGGCTTGTGCTTGATCCCGTCGTAGAACGCCTGGATGATGTCTTCCTTGAAGTGCTGCGTACGCGGATGCGCGCGGACGACGGCCTCGCGCTCGACGTCGCTGTATTCCGGATACGTCAGGCCCAGCACGTCCATCTCGACGCCTGCGGTGACGAGCGCGATCACCGGATGCATGTGCTGCGGGATACCCGGCGTCGTATGCAGTGCGATCGAAGTCCATACGACATCGATATCCTGCTGCGAGATGCCCTTGCCCTTCAGGAAATCGCGGGCGGCGTTGGCACCGTCCACTTCGAACCGCTCGCATGCGCTGCTGTGTTGGTGCGTGAGCCCCATGTCATGAAACATGCAACCGCAGTAGAGCAGCTCGGGGTCGTATTTGAGCCCGCGCCGCTGGCCCGCGAGCGCTGCGAAATAGAAGACGCGGCTGGAATGATGGAACAGCAACGGCGATGCGGTATCGCGAACGAGCTCGGTGATCTCGCGCGTCAGTTGGCTATCGGGAATGGTGATGCCTGCAACGTTCTCAGTCATGATCGACCTCCATTGGAAACACCCTTGATTCTCCGGAGCCCGATAGCTGGCTTCAATAGACGCATTACGTCAAATCCTGCCATTTTGCGCGACGGACGGACACCGTGCCCGCGCGGCAAAGAGAACGCCGGAAACAGGCTCCGCCGCGTGCCCGCTGCATCGCTTGCACCTCTATACTGCTCCCCGTCACGTTCGACACAACACGCAATCGATCATGCCGAAGGTCGTGGGAATTTTCGCCGTTCCGGGCGTTCAACTGCTCGATGTCTCCGCACCGCTCGACGTCTTCGCACAAGCGAACGCCGAATGCGGGAAGCCGTTCTATACGTTGCGGATCATTGCGAGCGAGTCCGGCCCGATCCGCAGTTCGTCCGGCGCGCAGTTGCTGCCCGACTGGATCGTTCCCGACATTCCCGAGCGCCTCGACACGCTGCTGGTCGCCGGCGCGCCGAGCGCCGGCCGGATCGCACTGCGCACCGACGTCCTCGCGTGGCTGCGAGCGGCGGCCGTGCAGAGCAAGCGCTACGGCTCGATCTGCACCGGCGCGTTCATCCTTGCGGCCACCGGCCTGCTGAAGGGGCGTCACCTGACCACGCACTGGGCTGCCGCCGACGCGCTTGCCGAAGCCTATCCATCGCTCGACGTCGACGCGGACGCGCTGTACGTGCGCGACGGCAAGCTGCACACCGGCGCCGGCGTCACGGCCGGGCTCGATCTCGCGCTCGCGCTGGTCGAGGAAGATCTCGGCCGCGAAATCGCGCGGCGCGTCGCCGCGCAACTGGTTATGTTCTTCAAGCGCCCGGGCGGGCAACTCCAGTTCAGCCGCAAGGGCGAAGCGCGCCCCGCCGGGCGTTCGGTGCTGCAGGAGGTCCAGCGCTGGATCGCGGCGAATCCGGAACTCGAGCACTCGGTGGCGGAGATGGCGAAGCATGCAGGCATGAGCCCGCGCCACTTCGCACGGCTGTTCCGCGCGGAAGTCGGCATGACGCCGGCCGCCTGGGTCGAGGCGACCCGCATTTCGGCGGCCCGCCAGTTGCTCGAGAACGGCCACGACACGCCGAAGCAGGTCGCCGCGAAATGCGGCTTCGCGAATGTCGATACGCTCAGGCGGTCGTTCACCCGGCACGTCGGAATCACGCCCGCCGAATACCGGAAACGGCAGGCAGTCCTGGCCGAGTGACGCGGGCAGTACGCACTGCGATACGACACGATCGATATCGACGGCCCTGCTCGCATACTTCGGAATGCGATTTATTTGATCGTCGTGCGGCCACCGGCCGATCGACGACTTCGCCCCACTGGAAGCCTCGTCCGAAGTCCTGATCGAGCGCGGGGCCGGCCCGCAATCATCATACGAAAACACGCACCTGCTCAGATCGTTTACCCAGTTGCAATAATTATTCGCTGGAACGCGTATTTCCGACCGGTAACGCGATCGCTACGATGCAATCAACCGCTGAACGCAACAAGCGAAGCGCGAAATCAATGAAACCGGAGGTCATCATGAAGTCGTTCATCTACGCTGTCGTCGCCGCAACCGCCCTGTCCGCCTCGTACGGCGCATTCGCACAATCGAACCCGTCGGGCCAGTTGACGCGTGCCCAGGTGCGCGCGGAACTCGTCCAGCTCGAACAGGCCGGCTACAAGCCCGAAGTCTCCGACCAGTATTACCCGCGCGCGCTGCAAACCGCACAGGCCCGCGCGACGAACGCCGATGAAACCGGCTACGGTGCGCAAGCCACCGCCGGCGTACGTGCCGGCCGCGCGATCGCGGTCAAGCAGGACGGCCGCGACTCCGTGTATTTCGGCCAGTAAGCGCCCGTCACGCGCCCGCGTATTCCGATACGCGCGCGGCACACACGACACCCCGCTCCCGTTCATCGGGGCGGGGTGTCGCTTTTCGATCATCCGCTCCGGGAACGAATCGCGCCCTTCGCCTGACGCTGTCTTGCGAACAGCTTGCCGTGCCGTGTCGTTCACGCAGGCAGCCGGCGTTTGCGCATAGAATGGCCGCGTGGTCGGTGCCGGCCGAAACGAACGCGAGCGGAACCACGACGCCCGGCTTGCCCGATCGTCGCCGCGCCGCAAGCCGGCCCCGATGCCGCACTCAGCGCATTTTTCGAAAAGGAGCGGTTTCATGTCTCAAACATCCGGTTCCATGATCACGTTTCGACGCCCGGACGGCCAGGAACTGCAGGGCTATCTCGCCACGCCGGCAAAGACCGAAGGCGCGCCCGCGGTCGTCATCATCCAGGAATGGTGGGGGCTGAACGACCAGATCCGCGGCGTCGCGGATCGCCTCGCGCGCTGCGGCTACTTCGCGCTCGTGCCCGACCTGTATCGCGGCAAGTCGACGGTCGAGGAAGAAGAAGCGCACCACCTGATGACCGGACTCGATTTCGGTGACGCAGCCTCGCAGGACATTCCCGGTGCAGTGGCCTATCTGAAGACGCTCGCCCCACGCGTCGCGGTGACGGGCTTCTGCATGGGCGGCGCACTCACGCTGCTGTCGCTGCAGTACGCCGATGCCGATGCGGGCGTCACGTGGTACGGCCTCCCGCCGCTCGACTACATCGACCCGGCGAAGCTGAAGGTGCCGCTGATGGGCCACTGGGCTACGCAGGACGCGTTCTTTGCGATCGACCAGGTCGATGCGCTCGAGAAGAAGCTGACCGATGCGAAGGTCGGGTTCGAGTTTCATCGCTATCTCGCGCATCATGCGTTCGCGAACGAAGAGGCAGTCGGCACCGGCCGTATCGCCGGCACGCAGTTCGATCCGGTGTGGTCGCAAATCGCATGGGATCGCACGCTGACGTTCTTTGGTCGCACGCTTTGGGCGAAGCAGGGGTAACGTTACGCCGCTTCAACTGAGAGCCGCCGCACAATAAGGAAACGCCACGGATTCTCATCCGTGGCGTTTTCGTTTTTGCATGTCGCCGGTTCGGCAGGCAGAAGCGGTTGCCCGCTCCTGCCCTTCGTCGTGCTTACCCGTTCGTCGCTGCTGCTGACGCAGGCGCGGCCGCTTTGTCGTAATCGACCGGCGCATCCGGCGCGCGCGGCGTCTCGCCGGCCCGCTGGACCCACCCGCCGCCCAGTGCACGGTACAGGTCGACAAGCGTCGTCCAGCGTGCGAGGCGCGCGCTGATCAGCGTCTGCTGTGCCGAGTACAGATCCGTCTGCGCAGTCAGCACCGACAGGTAGCTGTCGACGCCGTTCTTGTAGCGCAGGTCCGACAGGTCAAAGCGGCGCTGCTGCGCGTGCTCGTTGCGCTCGAGCGCCGCGATCTGCTGGTCGTACGTGCCGCGTGCGGCCAGGCCGTCCGCCACTTCGCGGAATGCCGACTGGATCGCCTTCTCGTAGTTCGCGATCTCGATGCGCTTCTGCACGTTCGCGAGATCGAGGTTCGCGATATTCGAACCGCCCTCGAAGATTGGCAGCGCGATGTTCGGCGCGAACGACCACGCCGCCGTGCCGGCCTTGAACAGGCCGCCCAGCGTCGGGCTCGAGGTGCCGAACGCCGCCGTCAGCGAGATCTTCGGGAAGAACGCCGCGCGCGCCGCGCCGATGTTCGCGTTCGCGGCCAGCAGCGTCTGCTCGGCCTGCATCACGTCGGGGCGACGCGTCAGCAGGTCAGACGGCAACCCGGCGGGCACATCCGTCAGCAGGTTCTGCGCGTCGAGCGGCATGCCCGCCGGCAGGTCGTCCGGCAGCGGCTCGCCGATCAGTTGCACCAGCGCGTTCAGCGCCTGGGCACGCGCACGCGCCTGTATCTGCTGATTCGACAGCGCCTGCTCGACGACCGTCTGCGCCTGACGCAGGTCGAGCTCGGAGCCCGTGCCGTTGTCGAACTGCAGCTTCGTCAGGTAGTACGATGCCTGCGCGGACTTCAGCGTGCTCTCCGTGACCTGCAACAGGTCGTCGGTCGACAGCAGCGTCAGGTACTGGTCAGCCACCGACGACACCAGCGAGATCTCCTGCGCCTGCCGAGCATACGCGGTCGACAGGTACTGCGCGAGCGCCTGGTCCTTCAGGCTCTGCACGCGGCCGAACAGGTCAAGTTCCCATGACGCGGACAAGCCCACGTTGTAGGTCGTCGTGATGTTCTGGCCAGGCGACGTCGTCAGCGCATTCGGAAGACGCTGGCGATTGCCCGTACCCGTACCATTCAGCGTCGGGAACAAGCCCGCACGCGTGATCTGGTACTGCGCACGCGCCGCCTCGATGTTCAGCACCGACACGCGCAGGTCGCGGTTGTTTTTCAGCGCGATCTCGATCAGCCGCTGCAGGCGCGGATCGACGAAGAACTCGCGCCAGCCGATGGCGGCCGCCGCCTGGCCGTTCGCGCTGCGCGCGCCGGCAGCACCCGGCTGCGTCGCGTAAACGCCGCTGGCCGGGTACGCCTGCGCGACGGGCGCGTCAGGCCGCTTGTAGTGCGGCGCCATCGTGCAGCCCGTGGCGAACAGCGCGGCAGCCAGTGCGGCCGCGGTTGCAGTCAAAACGTGTTTTTGCATCGTTACTGCCCCTTCGAATCGTGTGCGTCGTCGTGACCACGCTGCAGGTCGCCCTGCACGAGACGCCATGCATCGTCGACGTTTTCCGTCTCGCCGCTGAACATCGCGCGTACCCGCACGAAGAACATCGGGATCATGAAAATCGCGAGGAACGTCGCCGTGATCATCCCGCCGATCACGCCCGTGCCGATCGCATGCTGACTCGCCGAACCCGCGCCGTTGCTGATCGCAAGCGGCAGCACGCCGAGCATGAACGCGAGCGACGTCATCAGGATCGGACGCAGTCGCAGGCGCGCCGCCTCGATCGCCGCGCGCACCGGCCCCATGTTCTCCTTCGCCTGCAACTCGCGCGCGAACTCGACAATCAGGATCGCGTTCTTCGCGGACAGGCCCACGGTAGTCAGCAGGCCGACCTGGAAGAACACGTCGTTCTCGAGGCCGCGCAGCATCGTCGCGAGCAGCGCGCCGACCACGCCGAGCGGCACGACCATGATCACCGAGAACGGGATCGACCAGCTTTCATACAGCGCCGCCAGACACAGGAACACGACGAGGATCGAGATCGCGTACAGGATCGGCGCCTGCGAGCCGGACTGGATTTCCTGGAACGACAGGCCCGTCCACGAGTAGCCGATACCGTCCGGCAGCTTGCTCGCGAGCGCTTCCATCGCGGCCATCGCCTGGCCGGTCGACTTGCCCTCCGCAGCCTGCCCCTGGATCTCGATCGACGACACGCCGTTGTAGCGTTCGAGCTTCGGCGAACCGTAGCTCCAGTGGCCGGTCGAGAATGCGCTGAACGGCACCATGCCACCCGCGCTGTTGCGCACGTACCAGATGTTCATGTCTTCCGGCGTCATCCGGAACGGCGCGTCCGACTGTACGTACACCTTCTTGATCCGGCCATCCGTATCCAGGAAGTTGTTCACGTACTGCGACGCCCACGCGATCGAGAACGTCTGGTCGATCGCAGCGGCCGTCACGCCAAGCGCGTTCGCTTTCTCGCGATCGATGTCGACCTTGTACTGCGGCGTATCGTTCAGGCCGTTCGGGCGCACGAGCGCCAGTGCGGGATCCTTCGCAGCCAACCCGAGCAACTGGCCGCGCGCGGCCATCAGCGCTTCGTGGCCGAGACCCGCGTTGTCCGTCAGCTCGAAGTCGAAGCCGGCGGCCGTGCCGAGTTCGGGAATCGACGGCGGATTGAACGGGATCACCATCGCGTCCTTGTACTGCGAGTAGTGCGCGAAGGTCCGGCCGATCAGCGCCTGCACCTTCTGGTCGGAACGCTGGCGATGCTCGTACGGTTTCAGCTTCACGAACACGAGGCCCGCGTTCTGGCCGCGGCCCGCAAAGCTGAAGCCGTTGACCGTGAACACCGAGTCGACAACATCCTTCTCGGTCGTGGTCAGGTACGTGTTGATGTTGTCGAGCGTCTTGCCGGTCGTTTCCTGCGTGGAGCCGGACGGCGTCTGCACGATCATGAACATGTAGCCCTGGTCTTCGTCCGGCAGGAACGACTTCGGCAGGCGTACAAACATCACGCCGACCGCGATGAACACGGCCAGGTAGATCACGAGCCAGCGTCCCGAGCGCCGGATCACGTGGTTCACGCCGCCCGTATAGCGATCGCGGCTGCGGTCGAAGGCGCGGTTGAACCAGCCGAAGAAACCCTTCTTCTCTTCGTGATGCCCTTGCGGGATCGGCTTGAGGATCGTCGCGCACAGTGCCGGCGTCAGGATCAACGCGACGAGCACCGACAGCACCATCGCCGACACGATCGTCAGCGAGAACTGACGATAGATCGCACCGACCGACCCGCCGGAGAACGCCACCGGCACGAACACCGCCGACAGCACCAGCGCCACGCCGACGAGTGCGCCGGTGATCTGGCCCATCGCCTTCTTGGTCGCCTCCTTCGGCGACAGGCCCTCTTCCGCCATCACGCGCTCGACGTTCTCGACCACCACGATCGCATCGTCGACCAGCAGGCCGATGGCGAGCACGAGGCCGAACATCGACAGCGTGTTGATCGAGAAGCCGGCGAGGCCCATGATCGCGAACGTGCCGAGCAGCACGACCGGCACCGCGATCGTCGGGATGATCGTCGCCCGCAGGTTCTGCAGGAACAGGTACATCACGAGGAACACGAGCACGATACCTTCGAGCAGCGTCTTGACCACTTCCTCGATCGACAGGCGCACGAACGGCGTCGTGTCGTACGGATAGTGGACGACGAGACCGTGCGGGAAGTACTTCGACAGCTCCTGGACCTTGGCCCGCAGCGCTGTCGCGGTCGCGAGCGCGTTCGCGCCGGTCGCGAGCTGGATGCCGAGGCCGGCCGTCGGCTGCCCCATGTACTTCGTGTCGAACGTGTAGTTCTCGGAGCCGAGCGCCGCGCGGCCGACGTCCTTCAGGCGAACCTGCGAACCGTCCTGGTTGACCTTCAGCAGGATGTTGCCGAACTGCTCGGGCGTGCGCAGCAGCGTCGATTCGGTGATCGTCGCCTGCAGCATGGTGCCCGGCTTCGCCGGCGTGCCGCCGATCTGGCCGCCCGCGATCTGCACGTTCTGCTGCGTGATCGCCGCCGACACGTCGGTCGGCGTGAGGCTGTAGTTGGTCAGCTTGACGGGGTCGAGCCAGACGCGCATCGAGAACTGCGAACCGAGCAGCAGCGTCTGGCCGACGCCGTTCACGCGGCTGAGCGGATCGAGCACGTGCGATGCCACGTAGTTCGTCAGGTCCTCCTTCGACATGCTGCCGTCCTCGGAGTTGAACGCGAACCACATCAACCAGTTGCTGCTCGACTTCGTGACCTGCATGCCGAGTTGCTGCACGACCTGCGGCAGGTTCGGCGTCGCGAGCGACAACTTGTTCTGCACCTGCACCTGCGCGACGTCCGGATTCGTGCCCGGCGCGAAGGTCAGCGTGATCGTCGCGTTGCCCGAATCGTCACTCGTCGACGACATGTACAGGAAGTTGTCGAGCCCGCTCATCTGCTGCTCGATCACCTGCGTCACCGTGTCTTCCACCGTCTTCGCGGAAGCGCCCGGGTAGTTCGCCTGGATCTGGATCGTCGGCGGTGCGATCGTCGGATACTGCGCGATCGGCATCTTGAAGATCGATGCGACGCCGGCCAGCATCAGCACGATCGCGATCACCCACGCAAAGATCGGGCGATCGATAAAGAACTTGGCCATGAAACGGACTCCTTGTTATTGCGCGGCCGACGCGGCGGTCGAACTCGCGGCAGCATTGGCGACGGTGCTCGCCGGCGCGGCGCCGGACGCATGCGCGGCGCTTGCCGGTGTGCCGGACGCAGCGTCCGGCGCCGGTGCGAGCTGCGCGGCGACCGTCTTCACGGTCGCACCCGGGCGCACCTTGTCGACGCCCTGCACGATCACGTGATCGCCCGCTTCCAGACCGCCTTCCACGATCCAGTCCTGGCCGTACGTGCCGGTCGTCGTCAACGGACGCTGCTCGACCTTGTTGGCCGCGTTCACGACCAGCGCGACCGCCTGGCCCTTCTGGTCATGCGTAACGCCGATCTGCGGCACCAGGAACGCGTTCTCGTTCACGCCTTCCTCGATCCGCGCACGCACGAACATGCCCGGCAGCAGCACGCGGCCCGGGTTCGGGAAGATCGCGCGGATCGTCACCGAGCCGGTGGTCTGGTCGACCGTCACGTCCGAGAATTGCAGCTTGCCCGCCTCCGAATAGGTCTTGCCGTCTTCCAGGATCAGCGACACCTTCGCCGCGCCCGGGCCGCTCGTCTTCAGGCGGCCGCTCTGCACGTCCTGGCGCAGCTTCAGCCCTTCGAGGCTCGACTGCGTGAGGTCCACGTACACCGGATCGAGCTGCTGCACCGTCGACATCAGCGTCGCCTGGCTCGCCTGCACGTATGCGCCCGGCGTCACCTGCGAAATGCCGACGCGGCCGGTGATCGGCGAGACGACATCGGTATAGCCCAGGTTGATCTGCGCGGTATCGACCGCCGCCTTGCCGGCCGCAACGTCCGCCGCGGCCTGGCCCTGCGTGGCCACCGCGTTGTCGTAGTCCTGCTTGCTGACGGCGTTCGCGGCCACCAGCACCTTGTAGCGTGCGACCAGCGCGTTCTGCGTGACGAGGTTCGCCTGCGCCCTCGCGAGCGTCGCCTTTGCACTGTTCAGCGCGGCGATGTACGGTGCCGGGTCGATCTTGTAGAGACGCTGGCCGGCCTTGACGTCGGTGCCTTCGGTGAATTCACGGCGCAGCACGATGCCGTCGACCCGCGCACGCACCTGCGCAACGAGGAACGCGCTGGTGCGGCCCGGCAGTTCGGTGATCGCCGGCACGGCCTGCGGCTGGACGGTGACGACGCCGACTTCCGGCGTTTGCGGCGGCGGTGCCGATTCTTTTTTTCCGCACGCGGCCAGGAAAACGGCAGCCGTTGCAGCAGTGATTAAGCGGTATGGAACCCGTTCGACGCGCATGGAGCGACCTCTCGCAAATAAACGACTTTCAATGGGAATCAACAGATCTCCTCGTAACCTGCACGCGCGGCCGGAATGTTGTCGCTTCCGGTTCGCCGCGGATGCGGTCGCGTAATTCGGGCGTGCGTTGCGCCCTGCGGAGCGTTCGTTCGTCGAACTGCTTCCGTGGAAAAAGAACCATGAGCCCGCGGCCCTGGCGGGCGGGCGTTGCTGCGGCGACCAACCGGGCCGCTAGCTCGCGGGCCGGAACGCGGTGCCGGCGAATTCGACGAATGCTCGTGCGGCGGCCGGCAGATGCGCGGTGCGCGCATGCGCGAGCTTCAGCGTGACGGGCGCGAGCGGGCGAACCGGTGCAACGCGCACCAGCGTGCCGGCCGCCAGATCGGCGTCGACGAGATACGTGGGCAGCACCGCGGCGCCCATGCCGGCCACGGCCAGCCGCCGTGCCATCTCGAGATGGCCGACGCCCGCAATGCCGCCGGGCGCCGCGTCGGGTCGAAACGCACCCGCATCGTCGTCGCCGGTCGCCGGCAGATCGAGCCGCACGGCCGCGAGATCCGGCCAGTCGCCCGATGCAGCCGTACCGCCGTGTGCGGCGACATAACCCGGCGCCGCGACGCGCACGGATTCGTAGGAGGCCAGCGTGTGCAACGCGTGCGCACCTGTCACCGGCATGCCGTCAGTCAGGAACGCGACATCGATGTCTTCGGATGTCAGGTCGACATGGGCATCGGTCAGCGTCACGGTCGGCCGCACGTCCGGAAACCGGTTCACAAAACGATCGAGCAACGCGCTCAACTGGCTGAGCCCGAACGCGACCGGTGCGGCGATGCGCAGCGCGCCTTCCGGCTTGCTGCCCATCGCGACGACACGACCGTCGATCTCGTCGATCGCACCGAGAATCCGCTCGACGCGCGCGAGATACAACTCGCCGATTTCCGTCAGCGACTGGTGGCAGGTGCTGCGTTGAAGCAGGCGTGCGCCAAGGCGCGTCTCGAGCGCATCGACCAGCCGGCTCGCCATCGCCGTCGACACGCGCAGCCGCGTCGCCGCCCGGCGAAACCCGCCTTCCCTTGCCACCGTCACGAATGCCCGAATCGATTGAAGTTGGTCCATTTGTCCGGATTCCCCTGCGCGGTCGACCGCCTCGACGCGCGCACCCGTCGCCGCGTCGCGGCCGTCATGCAACGGCCCGGCCAATGCGGCGGCACCGACACCGGCCACGCCGGGTCGGTCGGCACGCTCGCGCCAGACGCGCGCCGGCATGCAACGGACGCAAGCCGGCCTCGGCTGGCCCGATGCACGAATATTCGAATAGCAGTCCTGAGTCTTTTCTAGCGATTCACAGCGACAACGCCTACGGCATCCGTCGGCCATGTGGCGGTCATACCCGCATCGCCCGAGCGCACTGGAACAGGTTTCATTCAGCAGGTGCAATGGTATGAAAACCGCCGGAAATTGGCTTGCCTGATCCTGCGATTGTTTTGCCTTAATTTCCGAATTTGTGCGCTGCACACCACGCAACCACCGGCGATGCGGTCGCCGCCCGTGCAGATCCGGATGATCGGGCTAACTTCCGACAGGTTTAGGCAATCACGTGCGCGCGACTCGCCGTACGATGTGACCGCCGAGCCGCCCCCTGCCGACACACCGACGGGGAATCGCAGCCGCGCACCTTGCACCGACCACTCGGCCATCCGCTCACGCAATATGGAAATCGACGCCCGAACGCCGCCGCCACAGCGCATCACGCCCGATCACGACCTTCGGTCACCCACGGCCCGGCTCGCTGCGCTGATCGCCGCCTACGCACCGCACGACGGCACGTTCGAACTCCCGGTGCGTGGCATGCGCATCGCACGCGCCTCCGCGTCGCCCCCGCACTGGAACCATGGCGTGCACCACGCGTGCCTGGCCATCGTCGGGCAAGGCGCGAAATCGACACGGGTCGGCGACGACACGTACGTGATCGACGAGTCGCGGATGCTGGTTGCGACTGCCGACCTGCCCGTCACCGGCCGCGTGACACGCGCGAGCCCGGCCGAGCCGTTCCTTTATGCGCAACTGGAACTCGACCCGACCCGCATCGCGGCACTCACGCCACGCGTGTTTCCGCTCGGGCTGCCGAAGGCTGTCGACTGCGGTGCACTCGATACGCGCGATGCACCGCCTGAAATCGTCGACGCCCTCGTGCGGCTGATGCAACTGATCGCGCAACCCGACGACATCGACCTGCTCGCGCCACTCATCGTCGACGAAATCCTCGTTCGGCTGCTGCGCGGCCCGTCGGGTGCGCGCGTCGCGCAGGTCGGCCAGGTCGACTCGACGACGCAGCGCATCTCGCGCGCGGTCGCCTGGATTCGCGACCACTACCTCGATCCGATGACGGTCGAATCGCTCGCGCGACAGGTGGACATGAGCCCGTCGACGTTCCATCACCACTTCCGTGCGGTCACGTCGATGAGCCCGTTGCAATGCCAGAAGGTGCTGCGGCTGCAGGAGGCGCGCCGCCTGATGTGCCTGTCGGCAATGGATGCGCGACAGGCGTGCCGCAGTGTCGGCTATGTGAGCGCGTCCCAGTTCAGCCGCGAATACGCACGACTGTTCGGCGATGCGCCGGGACGCGATGTCCTGAAGCTGCGCGACGAAGCTGTGCCGCTATCCCGCGTCGCGCCGTAGGCCGGCACGTCACGCGCGTGGCTCACGCTCATGCTAGCGCGCGCCGCGCTTCGTCCCGCCGGCATTCGCACGCTCGGCCTGCACGGCTTCGAACGTCGTCGTGTTCGCTGGACCAGACGTGGTGTGATCCGAAAGCGCTGTTCGACGGAATCGATCCGTACGAGCCGGGCGAGGGCCGCCCGATCTGCGGCTCGACCGACGTAGTCAACGTAAGGTTCATCGAGGATTACCGGGGAACGCGGCGCGGATCTTGAGGAAGAAGTATTCCTCGTCGCGGTACCCGTAAGCTCGACGCTTGATGACCTTGATGGTGTTGTTGATACCTTCGACGACGCTGG
>NZ_JAAOXM010000024.1 GCF_011605345.1 Burkholderia sp. D-99 | reverse complement strand
ATGGACGCTGTTGGAACGGGCTCGTTTCGTTGGGAAGGGTATGGTGGCGTTGGTAGCGTTGGTAGCGTTGGTAGCGTTGGTAGCGGCGGCCGGTGCGACAGCGTGAAAGCGTGTGCCGCGGGCGGCGTACACGCCGGGCACGCCGGCGATGCAGCGGCCATCGAACAGCCCGCGCTCGAGCGTCGTGGCGAGCGCCGACCGGTAGCGCAGATCGGTATGGCAATGCAATCGGTCGCCCGGGTGCCGCCGCAAGCCGGCGTACGGCTCGCCCGGACGGTCGATCGCAAAAGCGTTCAGCCTGATTTCCTCGCCCATGTTTCGTTGCGGTCGGAGCGCCGGCGCGAGCCGGTCAATTCCAGGAATGGCGCGCGGGCTTCACGCCGTTGAGGTAGTAGTTGCCGATCGCGTGATACTTCCAGCGCACCGGGTCGTGCAACGTATGCACGCGCGCGTTGCGCCAGTGGCGGTCGAAGTTGTATTTCGCCAGCGTCGACTTGCTGCCGCCGAGCTCGAACAGCTTGCTCGCGGCAAGCAACGACACTTCGGTCGTCGCGATCTTCGCCTCGCCTACCGCAATCGCGGCCTGCGCGACCGTTTCCTCGCCCGGCTCGCGCTTCGCCGCGTCGACGAAGCGGCCCGCGCGCGCGAGCAGCGCCTCGGCCGCGTGCACGCGGTACGCAATGTCGCCGATCTGCGCGACCGTCAGCGGATCCTCGCTCGCGCGTTCGACACCGCTGTCGATCCACGGGCGCGCATGCTGCTGCACGAACGCGATCGTGTCCTGCAGCGCGGCGCGCGCGATCCCGAGGTCGATCGCGGCGGTCGTGATCTGCGCGAACGGGCCCGCGAAGGTCGGACGGTCGTATGAACGCTGCGTGTGGAAGATTTCGAACGGGCTCACGCGCACGTTCTCGACGAGCACCGTGCCGCTCGCGGTCGTGCGCTGCCCGAAACCGCTCCAGTCATCCACGACGGTCAGCCCCGGCGCGCCCTGCCGCACGAAGGCGAGCACGGCCTGGTCCGACTCGTCGAGCGCGAGTACCGGAATCCAGTGCGCAAACAACGTGCCGGTCGAATAGAACTTGCGGCCGTTCAGCACGAACGCGTCGCCGTCACGATGCACGCGCGTCTGGATATCGAGCACGTTCTTGCCGCCGGCTTCGGAAAACGCATTCCCGTAGCGGGTGCCCTTCAGCACGAGATCGAAGAAGAAGCGCTTCTGCGCATCGCTGCCTTCGAGGCGGATGTCTTCGATCAGGCAATAGTGGTTCTGCGGAATCTGGCCGAGCGACGGGTCCGCCTCGGAAACGATCGCGATCACTTCCGCGAGCGTGACGTTCGACACTTCCGCGCCGCCGTATTCGCGCGGCACGGTGATACCCCACAGGCCGCTCGACGAGAACAGTTCGATCTCGTCGAACGGCAGCTTCCGCTCGCGGTCGCGTAACGCGGCGTGCTCCGCCAGTCGCGCCGCGACCTGGCGCGCGACGTCGAGTGCCTCGGCATCCGAGCCGATGACGGGAACGGGCGTGGCGCCCGCTTGCGATTGCACGTTTTCTTCGATGATTTCCGTAGACATGTCGATTCCGGCAAAGCTCATGAACCGGCCGGCGGCGCCGGGAAGCATCCGCCGACCTCCTGTTTCGATATCCGAAACGTCAACCCGGGGCGACCCGCAATAACCGCGGGTGCCCCCCTTCGATCGGCCGGCGCGCGGCACGCGCGAGTGCCCGCCGCGCACCGGCCCTCGCATCACGCGGCGACCGCCTGCCGTTGCGCCTCGAGTTCGCGCACGAGCGGCAGCACGCGCTTGCCGAAGTACTCGACCTCCTCGATGAAATGCAGGAACCCCGCGAGCACGAGATCGACGCCGATCGCCTTCAGCGCGACGATCCGCTCGGCGATCTGCTGCGGCGTACCGATCAGGTTCGTGCGGAAGCCGTCGTTGTACTGCACGAGATCCTCGAACGTCGATTTCGCCCAGTTGCCTTCGCCCTCCGGCGATGCGCTGCCGGCCTGCTTCACCGCATCGCCGAACGCATGCACGGCCTCGACGTGCGCATGCCGGATGATGTCGTCGAGCACGACCTTCGCCTCCTCCTCCGTATCGCGCGCGATCACGAACGCGTTGACGCCGATGCGTACGCGATGGTTGTTCGCCGCCGCCTTCGCGCGGATGTCGTCGATCTGCGCCTTCAGGTTCTCCGGCGTATTGCCGTTCGTGAAGTACCAGTCCGACACGCTCGCCGCGTTGTCGCGCGCCGCGCGCGAGCTGCCGCCCTGGAAGATCTCCGGATGCGGTTTCTGCACCGGCTTCGGGCTCAAGGTGTAGTCGTTGAAGCGGTAGAAATCGCCCTTGAACGTGAAGTTGTCCTGCGTCCAGATGCCTTTCAGCGCCTGGATGAATTCCTTCGAGCGCCGATAGCGTTCGTCGTGCTCGAGCCACGGCTCGCCGATCGCGGTGAATTCGCCCTTGAACCAGCCGCTCACGACGTTGATCGCGATGCGCCCGTTCGAGATGTGGTCGATCGTCGCGAGCTGCTTCGCGACCACGGCCGGATGCCACGGCCCGGGCAGGATCGCGGCGAGCACCTTGAGCTTCGTCGTCGCATGCAGCAGCGCCTGGCTGAACGACACCGACTCGTGCTGGTATTCGGCGCCGTAGCCGGCCGTGAAGCGGATCTGGCTCAGCGCGTAGTCGAAGCCGGCCGCCTCGGCCGTGCGCGCGAGCTGCTGGTTGTATTCAAGGCTCCAGTCGGTGCGCTGCTCGATCGTGCTGACGACGAGGCCGCCGCTGACGTTCGGCACCCAGTAGGCGAACTTGACGCCGTCGGCGGAAGGATCGGTATGGCTCATGAGTGTGTCCTGGTCGGGAGGGAAAACGCAGGCGGCCTACGCGGCCGCGGCGGAAAGCGCATGCGGGCGCAGTTGCGGCACCGCGCGATCGACGGCGAGCGCAATGCGCGCGCGCAGCGCGGGGCTCGCGATCTGGTACTGGTCGAAATCGCTTTCGGACGCATACACGCCGATCGGCAGCGTGCGTGCCTGGAAGAAGCTGAACAGCGGCCGGAGCTGATGGTCGATCACGAGCGCATGACGCTCGCTGCCGCCGGTGGCCGCGAGCAGCACGGGTACGTCGACCAGCGCCTCGTGATGCACGAGGTCGAACAGGTGCTTGAAGAGGCCCGTGTACGACGCGCGATACACGGGGCTCGCGACGACGAGCGCATCGGCCGCCTCGATTGCACGGATCTGCGCATCGAGATCGGCCGGCACCTGCGCGCGCGTCAGCGCGCCGGCCAGCCGGCCGCCGATCTCGCCGAGTTCGATCAGCCGCGTATCGATCGGCAACGCGGCGCCGAGCGCCGCGACGATCGCGTCGGTCAGCGCCAGCGTACGCGACGGCCGTTGCAGGCCGCCCGATATCGCGACCACGTTGATTGCATTGCTCATCAGTTGCATTCCCATTGTCGAGTCGGGTGCCGACGCACCCGTCACGTCATGGATCAGCAAGGAGCGTGCCATTTCGACGATCGCGATGAAAAACGATCGTCTGCATGACGAAATGCATCGCGATCGACGGCCTGTCATGGCGCCCCAACCGATCGCGACACGTTGATAAGCGTGCCAGCCACCGCATCACAACCATATTCCGCAGCACGATGAACCGGGGGAAACAGCACTGCTGATGCGCTGCTGCGTGGTCAGCAGTGCCGTGTGCGTCGCATGCATTGTTCCGCTTCGACACGGATTCCGGCAGGCGCGCGGCGTCCGTCGGCATGCATTGGCCTCCGCTTTCCGCATTCATGCGCCGGCGCGACGCGTCGCATCCTTGCGATAGCGCCGGCATGGCTGCTTCATCGTCATCTTGCGTGCCACCGGGCGCTGCGCCGCGAGTTCGAATCGCGTGCGGCTGCGTCCAGCGCAGCAATCCCGCATTGGTTATCAGAAATCGATGTTTCCCGCGTTGCGCAAAACGTTGAACACTCTGCTGATCACGCAGCACCTGGTCAGCAACGCGCGATGCAGCCTGACCGGTTTCGTGCAGCGACCCGACGCATTGATCGCCATGACATCCATTTCCGTATCGCCCCGCGCGGAAAGCCTGCGCGTCGTCGCGCCGTCCCGCGACGAACCCGCCCCTCCCGACGCGCTGCAAACCGCCGAGCGCCTCGCGGCCGGCTTTGCACGAACCGCGGCCGAACGCGACCAGCAGGGCGGCACGCCGAAGGCCGAGCGCGACCAGTTGCGCGACAGCGGCCTGCTCGCGCTGAGCATCCCGGCTGCCTACGGCGGCCTCGGCGCGAGCTGGCGCACGACGCTCGACATCGTCCGCATGCTCGCCGCAGCCGACAGTTCGCTCGCGCACGTGTTCGGCTTCCATCACCTGATGCTCGCGACCGTGCGGCTGTTCGGCGCGCCGGCACAGTGGGAATCGTGGTTCGAGCGAACCGCGCGCCAGCAGTGGTTCTGGGGCAATGCGCTGAACCCGCTCGACGAGCGCACGGTCAGCCGCTCGCGCGGCGCCTGGCACGAGTTCAGCGGCCAGAAGAGCTTTTGTTCGGGGGCGCTCGATTCGCAGATGCTGATCGCGTCCGCGCACGACGCCGGGACACGCGCGTTCCTGATCGCGGCCGTGCCGACGCAGCGCAGCGGCATCTCGATCGCCGACGACTGGAACAACATCGGCCAGCGCCAGACCGACAGCGGCACGGTCACGTTCGAGAAAGTGCGGGTCGAAGCGCACGAACTGCTGACGGACCCCGGCCCGCTGTCGACGCCGTTCGCGTGCCTGCGCCCGCTCGTCGCGCAGCTCGTGCTGACGAACGTGTATCTCGGCATCGCCGAAGCCGCGTTCAACGATGCGCGGCACTACACGCTGCACGAGGCGCGGCCGTGGCCCGGCGCGCAGGTCGCGAGCACCGGCGACGATCCCTACATCCTCGGCCAGTACGGCGAATTCTGGATCGGGCTCGAGGCCGCGCGCGTGCTCGCCGACCGCGCGGCCGACCGCCTCGACGCCGCGTGGTCGCGCGATGCGGCACTCACGCATGCGGAGCGCGGCGAGGTCGCGCTCGCCACGGCCGCGGCAAAGGTATCGGCCGCCCGCACCGGGCTCGATCTCTGCACGCGCATGTTCGACGTCGCCGGTGCGCGCGCGACGCATGGCGCGCTGCGGCTCGACCGGCATTGGCGCAACCTGCGCACCCATACGCTCCACGACCCGCTCGCGTACAAGATTCGCGAGATCGGCGAATGGGCACTGAAGCGAACCTGGCCGACGCCGGGCTTCTACTCGTGAACCGCTCCCCATCCGATGCGTGGCTCGACGCCGCGCCCGTCCTCACGCTGCCCGACCGGCCCGCGCTCGCGACGTCCATTCGTGCCCGCGCGCAGGTGTTCGTCGATCCGCGCTCGGTCGCGCTCCTCGAACGGATTCGCCTGGTCGCGCCGAGCGACGCGAACGTGCTGATCGTCGGCGAGACCGGCACCGGCAAGGAACTGATCGCGCGGCATGTGCACGGCCTGAGTCGCCGCAACAACGGGCCGTTCGTCGCGGTGAACTGCGGCGCCTTCTCCGAAACGCTCGTCGAAAGCGAACTGTTCGGTCACGAGAAAGGCGCGTTTACGGGCGCGTTCAGCGCGAAGCCCGGCTGGTTCGAAGCCGCGAACGGCGGCACGCTGTTTCTCGACGAGATCGGCGACCTGCCGCTGTCGATGCAGGTCAAGCTGCTGCGCGTACTGCAGGAGCGCGAGGTCGTGCGGCTCGGGTCGCGTACGGGTGTGCCGATCGACGTGCGCGTGGTCGCCGCGACCAACGTGGATCTGCAGCAGGCCGTCGCGAACGGACAGTTTCGCGGCGACCTGTTCTACCGGCTCAACGTCGTGCAGCTCGCGGTGCCGACGTTGCGCGAGCGCCCGGGCGACATCCTGCCGCTCGCGCGCCACTTCTTCGACGACTACCGCAGCCGCCTCGGCTACGGGCCGCGCAGCATCGACCCGCGCGCCGAGCGCCGGCTCGAGGCACACGGCTGGCCCGGCAATATCCGCGAACTCGAAAACGTGATCCATCACGCGCTCCTCGTGAGCCGCCACGACGCACTGCAGGAAGCCGACCTGCACCTCGCGTCGCCGGGCATGCCGGCGGCGGCCGTGCGTACGCCCGTACCGGAACCCGACCCGGCCGCCGGCGCGCAGGCTGCGCTCGAACGCGCGCTGCGCGAACTGTTCGACGAGGATCACGGCAACCTGTTCGAACGCATCGAGGACACCGTGATGCGCGTCGCGTTCGAGTTCAGCCACCGTAACCAGATCCAGGCCGCACGGCTGCTCGGCATCAGCCGCAACGTACTGCGTGCGCGGCTGATTCGGGCGAAGGAGATCGCGGCAATGAAGTAGCCGCGCATGGGGGCGCGCCGCCGCCCCGCTCCGGCGTGTTTCGCGCCGCGATCCGTGCAGCAACGTTCGAACCTGATGTATCGTGGCGCGAAGCGCGCGCCTCGTTCCCCTCCCGCACCCGGTCGTCCATGACACGACCGCCTGCGTCCGGCGACTGGGCGCACGCACGATCCTCCGCAACACGAAAGGCCGTCCGGCGCCCGTGCGGGCCCGGCCGCGCCTCGTTCACCCGTCCGGAACCCGTCGCCATGAAAAAGCTTGTCAACCGCCCGTCCGATGTCGTGCGAGAAATGCTGGAAGGCATCGCACGGCAGTCGCCGCATGTCGCGATCCTCGGCGACGAGCACGTGCTTGTCCGCCAACCGCTGCCCGAGCCGGCGCAGCGCCCCGTCGCCATCCTCTCCGGCGGCGGCAGCGGCCACGAGCCCGCGCACGGCGGCTATGTCGGCGAAGGGATGCTGAGCGCGGCCGTCTGCGGCGAAGTGTTCACGTCGCCGTCCACCGACGCCGTGCTCGCCGCGATCCGCGCCAGCGCCGGCCCGAACGGCGCGCTGCTGATCGTGAAGAACTACACGGGCGACCGGCTCAATTTCGGGCTGGCCGCCGAGCTCGCGCGGGCGGAAGGCATTCCGGTCGAGACGGTGATCGTCGCCGACGACGTCTCGCTGCGCGGCCGCGTCGAGCGCGGCCAGCGGCGCGGGATCGCCGGCACCGTGCTGATCCACAAGCTCGCCGGCGCGGCCGCTGCGCGCGGGCTGCCGCTTGCACGCGTCGCGGCCATCGCGCGCGACGCTGCAGCCGAGCTCGGCACGATGGGCGTCGCGCTCGACGGCTGCACTATCCCGGGCGCCGACAAGTCGGGCTTCAGCCTTGGCGACCACGAGATCGAACTCGGCCTCGGCATCCACGGCGAGAAAGGCGTCGAACGCCGCGCGCCGCTGCCGGCCGATGCACTGGTCGACACGCTGCTGTCGAGCATCGTCGCCGATCTCGTGCTCGACCGCGACGAACGC
The DNA here is from genome assembly GCF_011605345.1 of Burkholderia sp. D-99. Classification (GTDB taxonomy): domain Bacteria; phylum Pseudomonadota; class Gammaproteobacteria; order Burkholderiales; family Burkholderiaceae; genus Burkholderia. The sequence continues at coordinate 31,114 of NZ_JAAOXM010000024.1, read as the reverse complement.
GTCGCGCTGTTCGTCAACGGCCTCGGTGCGACGCCGGACATGGAGCTCGCCATCGTGCTGCGCGCCGCGCACGACAACCTGACGCGGCGCGGCATCGTCGTCGCACGTGCGTGGGCCGGCACGTTCCTGTCGGCATTGAACATGCCCGGCTGCTCGATTTCCGTGCTGCGGCTGAACGACGAACGCGCGGTGCTGCTCGACGCGCCGACGCAGGCGCGCGCATGGCCGGGCGGCGGTGCAGTGAATACGCAGATCCGCGTGGCCACGGCCGCCGCGCAAGAAGCGCCGCTGCCGCCGCTCGATGCGGCCGGCCGCGCGTGGGCGGCGCGCCTGCAACCCGCGCTGCACGCGGTTGCGCAGACGCTGATCGATCACGAGCAGACGTTGACGGACCTCGATGCGGCGGCCGGCGACGGCGATCTCGGTGCGAGCATGCTGCGTGCCGCGCAGGCGATCCTCGCGTTGCCGGAATCCGCATACGGCACGCCGGCCGGCACGCTCGCGGCGCTCGGCGCCGCGTTGCGCCGCGCCATCGCCGGCAGCTCGGGGCCGTTCTATGCGACCGCGCTGCTACGCGCATCCCGCCGGCTGGCCGATAGCGCCGAGCCGTCGGCGCGCGACTGGGCCGCGGCGTTCCGCGGTGCGGTGGATTCGATCAGCGAACTGGGCGGCGCGCACGCCGGCGACCGGACGATGCTCGATGCGCTGGTGCCGGCCGTCGCTGCATTCGAGCGTGCGCTCGACAACGATCGCGATCCCGCGGGCGCATGGGCGGCCGCGGTCGAGGCCGCCGAACACGGCGCGCAGGAAACCGCGCGCATGACGCCGCGCGCGGGGCGTGCGAGTTATCTCGGCGAGCGCGCGATCGGCACGCCGGACGGCGGTGCGGTTGCGGTGTCGTACTGGTTGCGCGCGTTGCAGCCGCACGTGCGATAAGCGGTAGAAGCAGGCTGGCGCGGGCACGCCGCGCCGCCCGCATCAGCCTGCCGTGCGCGTCCCGGTTCGTCCCGGCAACAGCGCGGCGCCGATCACGGCCACGCCGAAACTCGCGAGCCAGCACCAGTAGCCGATTGCATCGAGATGCACCGGCTCGACCCCGCCGCCTTCGTTGACGACGATCCGATGCTGCGTCAGGAAGCTCAACCCGAACAGCAGTGCAAGCACGGCCAGCGCGACCGCCTGCGCGCGCAGACGCTTCACGATCAACCACCAGGCCGCAAGCGCGAGCGGGTTCGCGAGCCACGCGAAGATGCCGAAGAACACGCCCATCCAGCCCGTCAGCAGCACCTGCCAGCCGTCGGCCCATGGATGCGGGTCGGGCGCGCCCGTGCGGAACGGCGCGGTGAACATGGCGACCAGATAGAGCACCACGCTGATCGCGAGCAGCACGGTCGTGGCGCGGCTCATCGGCGGTCGAACGGACGCAGTGGCGGGGATCGAGGTGTTCATGGGCGGGCCGGGCGCCCGGCGCGGCAGCGCGCCGCCGGAAACGCCCGATGCAGGTCGTTCAGACGCCTTCGACCAGCACGGCGCGATAGCGCCCGCCCTTGAACCGGTGCTGGACGACGTCCTGGTATTCGGGGCCGTGATACCACGCGTGCGCCGCTTCCTTCGACGGAAACTCGACGATCACGACGCCTTCCGGGCCTTCGCCCTCCAGCGTTTCCTGCGGCCCGTAGGCCGCGAGCACCTTCACCGGATGCCCGGCGAGCGTCGGGCCGACCTTGCTTAGGTAGACGTCGAGTTCGTGCTGATCCTGCGTGCTTTCACGTGTAAACACAATGTAGGTGGCCAAGATACGTGCTCCTGATGCAATGCGTGGAAGGTGGAAGGGCCGGCCGCGCGCCGCACCGTCCGGCGAACGGCTCGCGGCCTGCTCGCAGCTTACAGGGGTTTGCCGACGCACGTCGGGGCCCGCCCGCGTGCGCTCCCGAGCGATGGCGGCGGGCGGTACCGATCGTCCGCACACGGCGCTTGCCGCGTCGCGGATGAACGGAACGGCGCCCGTTACGCAAGGGTCGCGGTGGCCTGCATCGTCAGCCAGCCGTCGCGATCCTTCGCCCACAGCTCGACCGTCCGGCCGTCATCCGACGGCTTGCCGCACAGCGTGAACGGCGCTCCGTCGAAAGTCGGGCGCACCGCGCGGAACGCGAAGCTCGCGAGCGTCGCATCGGGCCGTTCGCGATGCACGAGATCGACGAGCAGCGTCGCGATCAGCGGGCCGTGCACGACGAGCCCCGGATAACCCTCCTCCTGCGTCACATAGCTGCGGTCGTAGTGGATGCGGTGACCGTTGAAGGTCAGCGCCGAATAGCGGAACAGCATCACGGCATCGGCCGTGACCGTGCGCGACCACGTCTCGCCTGCCGGCGCCGCGACCGGCTTCGGCGCGGGTGCGCCCGGCTGCGGCGCATCACGATAGACGATGTCGTGCTCCTCCTCGACGCACAGCACGCCGTCGCACTCGATCCGGTGCTGCACCGTCACGAAAACGAGCCGGCCGCTGCGGCCCGTCTTGTCCTCGAGGTCCGCGATCGTCGATTCGCGTATCGCGCGCCGCCCAGTACGCAGCGGTGCATGGAACGTCAGGCGCCCGCCGGCCCACATGCGGCGCGGCAGCGGCACGGGCGGCAGGAAGGCGCCGCGCTTCGGGTGGCCATCGGGGCCGACTTCGGCCAGCGGCGCGACAGGCAGGAAATAGAGCCAGTGCCACAGCGGCGGCACGACGTCACCCGGCGACGGGCGGTCGAGCGTGGCGGCCAGCGCGTTCAGCGGAAACGCGGTGATGTCGTCGCCGAGCGTTTCGGTCTTGCCGAGCCACGCGTCGAGCGACGCCGGGGCGGAGGGCTGCGAGGATGGGGTAGACACGTGAGAAATCTCCGGGATGCTTGCAACGGCTTCAATATGCACGCCGCGCGCCGTTTCGCGAAGCCGGATTTCCCGACCCCGGCTTCGAACCTGCCTGACCTGCCGGACGACTTTCGTCTGACCATTAGATCGCGGTCGCCGCGCCCGCCCGGGCCGACATCCTTACAGCTTGACCATCACCGGCGTGCCGCCTAAATTGCTTCAGACGGGCCGGCCGCGCCGCGAGCGACGTGTCATTCGGGTGACAAAAACGATAGTTTGCTATCGAATTATTTTGCCCCTATCATCTCGCCCATGACCAATCTGCACGATCTCCGCCTCGCCGTCAGCAGCCTGCTCGTGCTGTCCGCGCGCAAGTGGCGCCGCACCAGTGACGGCGTGTTGAACGCGTACAACGTGTCCGAGGCCTGCGCGACGCCGCTGCTGATCGCCGGGCGCCTCGGCGAAGGCGTGCGGCAAGGCACGCTCGCCGAACACGTCGGCATCGAAGGGCCATCGCTCGTGCGCCTGCTCGATCAGCTGTGCGCGGCCGGCCTCGCGCGCCGCGACGAGGATCCGCACGACCGCCGCGCGAAAACGATCTCGCTGACGGCCGCCGGCCGCGCGGTCACCGCGAAGATGGAGGAAGACCTGCACCTGCTGCGGGCGCAGGTGCTCAAGGGCGTCACGCGCGCCGACCTCGAAGCGACGCTGCGCGTGCTCGACGCATTCAATGCCGCCGAGTCGCACACGGCCGCCGCGCGCGCATCCCGCACCGGCAACGCCCCGTCATGACCTATCCGAGCCTTCGCGACTGGCTGTTCTCGGGCAAGACGTTCGCCGCGTCGATGCTGGCGCTGTATCTCGGCCTGTATTTCCAGTTGCCGCGCCCGTACTGGGCGATGGCAAGCGTCTACATCGTGTCGAACCCGTTCGTCGGCGCGACGCGCTCGAAGGCGCTGTATCGCGCACTCGGCACCGCGCTCGGTGCGGCCGCCGCGATCTTCTTCGTGCCGCCGTTCGTCGAGACGCCGCTGCTGTTCGCGATCATCGTCGCCACCTGGTGCGGCACGCTGCTCTACCTCGCGATCTCCGATCGCACCGCGCGCAGCTATGTGTTCATGCTCGCGGGCTATACGATGCCGCTGGTCGCGCTGCCGACCGTGACCGATCCGTCCACGATCTTCGACGTCGCGATCGCACGTACCGAGGAGATCGTGCTCGGCATCGTGTGCGCGAGCGTGGTCGGCAGCGCCATCTTCCCGAACCGGCTCGCGCCGACGCTGATCGAGCGCACCGATGCGTGGTTCAAGGACGCCGCGTTCTATGGCCGCGAGACGCTGTCCGGGCACATCGCCGGCAAGGCGCTGTCCGCGTGCCGGCAACGCCTCGCGGCGACCATCACGGGCCTCGAATTCCTGCTGAGCCAGCTGAGCTACGACCATGCGCATCCGCGCATCCTCGCGCGTGCGCAGGCGCTCGCGGGCCGGATGCAGCTGTTCCTGCCGCTGATGTCGTCGCTCGCAGATCCTTTGATTGCGCTGATGCGCGACCTGCATATCCGGCTGGCCGGGCTCGACGAACTCCTCGCCGATGCCGCGAAATGGTTCGACGCGCCGTTGCCGGCCATCAGGGCCGGCACTGACGGCGACATGACCGACGACCCGGTCGCGGAACGCCTGCGCGAACGCATCGCCGCGCTGCAGCCGGCCGACCACGCGCTCGCGAGCTGGGACGGCGCACTGCTGTCGAACGCGCTGTGGCGGCTGCGCCAGGTCATCGACATCTGGCAGGACTGCCGCTCGCTGCGCGCGCTGATCGGCAACGAATCGGGCGTCTGGCAGCCGCGCTACCGGCACTGGCGGCTCGGCGGCACCGAGCGCTTCTTCGATCGCGGGATGATGCTGTTCTCGACGCTGACCGTCGTCGCCGCGATCGTGTTCGCGAGCTGGCTGTGGATCTCGTCCGGGTGGCACGACGGCGCCGCGGCCGTCACGCTCGTGGCCGTGTCGTGCAGCTTCTTCGCCGCGCTCGACGAGCCGGCGCCGCTGGTGTTCAAGTTCTTCCTCGCGACGACCGCAAGCGTCGTGTTCGCGGGCCTGTACCTGTTCGTCGTGCTGCCGCACGTGCACGATTTCGCGATGCTCGTGGTGATGTTCGCGGGCCCGTTCATCCTGATCGGCACGCTGCTGCCGCGCCCGCAGTTCAACATGGTGACGATGCTCGTCGCCGTGAACACGGCCACCTTCATCAGCATCCAGGGCGCGTACGACGCCGATTTCTTCGTGTTCCTGAACAGCAACCTCGCAGGCGTCGCCGGGCTGCTGTTCGCGTATGTGTGGACGCGTGCGACGCGGCCGTTCGGCGCCGAACTCGCGGTGCGGCGCCTGCTGCGCTCGGGCTGGGAAGATGTCGCGCGCTCCGCGTCGACGCAACCGCTCGACGACCAGCGCAACCACGCGTCGCGGATGCTCGACCGCGTCACGCAGCTGCTGCCGCGCCTCGGCGCGTCCGACGACCACCGTCATCCGTCGATCGAAAGCTTCCGCGACCTGCGCATCGCGCTGAATGCGCTCGACCTGCGCCGCTCGCGCCGCCGGCTGTCGGGCGACGTGCCCGACGCGATCGACCGCGTGCTGGCCGGCGTCACCGACCACTACACGCGCTGCGCCGCCGCGAACGCGCGCCAGCCGGCACCGCCCGCGCTGCTCGCGACGATCGACGACGCGCTGCAACGCGTCGCGGGCCGCAACCTGCCGGACGCCGCGCCGGCGGAACACGGCACGGCGCCCGCTTCGCCGGCCACGCCCGCCACGCATCGCCGGCTACGCGACACGCTGCACGCGCTCGTCGGCCTGCGCCTGTCGCTGTATCCCGCCGCGGCGGGGCAGCCGCCGCAGGCGTCGGACGGAGCACGCGCATGATCCCGTTTTCCCATCCGTCTTTCCGACTGCGACCATGATAGGCGAAATCGACATCTTCGGCGTATTCGTGCCGGCCCCGCTCGTGCTGATGCTGATCGCCTACCTGATCAACATCGTCGTGCGCGCCGTGCTCGAGCGCGTCGGCTTCTACCGCCTCGTCTGGCACCGTTCGATCTTCGACCTCGGCATCTACGTGTTCGTGTTTGCCGCCGTCGTGATCGTTTCCCACCATCTCGTGGCTACCTAACGTGAAAAAAACCTGGCTCTCGGCAGGGCAAATCCTGCTCACCCTGATCGTCGTCGTCGTGGCTGCCGTCGTGCTGTGGCGCATCGTCAACTACTACATGTTTTCGCCGTGGACCCGCGACGGTCACGTGCGCGCCGACGTGATCCAGGTCGCGCCGGACGTGGCGGGCCTCATCACGTCGGTGCAGGTCGCCGACAACCAGGAGGTCAGGCGCGGCCAGGTGCTGTTCGTGATCGACCAGGCCCGCTACACGCTTGCGGAACGGCTCGCCGAAGCCACGCTCGCGCAGCGCCGCGCGACGCTCGCGCAGGCGAAGCGCGAATACGCGCGCAACCTGCAGCTCGGCAACCTCGTCGCGAGCGAACAGGTCGAGGAAAGCCGCACGCGCGTCGAACAGGGCGAAGCGGCCGTCGCCGATGCGCAGGTGTCGCTCGACACCGCGAAGCTGAACCTCCAGCGCACGACGATCGTCAGTCCCGTAGACGGCTACCTGAACGACCGCGCGCCGCGCGTCGGCGAATACGTGCCGGCCGGCCGCGCGGTGCTGTCGGTCGTCGACCGCAACTCGTTCCGCGTCGACGGCTACTTCGAGGAAACCAAGCTGCGCGGCATCCACATCGGCCAGCCGGTCGACATCATCGTGATGGGCGAGCCGCATACGCTGCGCGGCCATGTGCAGAGCATCGTCGCCGCGATCGAGGATCGCGACCGCACGCAGGGCGCGAACCTGCTGCCGAACGTGAACCCGGCATTCAGCTGGGTGCGGCTCGCGCAGCGCGTGCCGGTGCGCGTCGTGCTCGACGAGGTGCCCGAGGATTTCCGGATGATCGCGGGCCGCACCGCGACCGTCTCGATGCGCGAAGCCGACACGCGCCGCAACGGCAACGCGAAGCCGGCAGGTGGCGCGTCTGCGGCGGCCGCCGGCACGGCGTCGGCCGGCACGCCGGTATCGACGGCTGCCAGCGCAGCGGGAGCATCGCAATGAAACGGCACGGTCTGCGCCTCGCCGCGACGCTCGCGCCGCTTGCGCTCGCACTCGGCGCGTGCAAGTCCGTCGGCCCCGATTACACGCTGCCGCAGCAGGCGTACGTGAATGCGCCGCTCGCGAATCACGCGCTCGACGATGCGAACGGCACGCTCGTGTCGCGCGACCCCGTGCCCGGCAACTGGTGGCAGCTCTACGACGACCCTGTACTCAACGCACTCGTGCGCGATGCACTGAAGTCGAACACCGACCTGCGCGTGGCCGCGGCCAACCTCGCGCGCTCGCGCGCGGCGCTGGAAGTCGCGAGCCAGCAGGGCGGCTTCTCGGGCGGCGCGGAAGCCGCCGTGCAGCGCGCACAGGAATCGGCCGAGCAATACCTGCTCGAAAACAAGCTGCCGGTCGTCAACGAAGGCTCGGTCGGCATCAACGTGTCGTACGAGATCGACCTGTTCGGCAAGCTGCGGCGCGGCGTCGAAGCCGCGCGCGCGGACAGCGAGGCCGTCCGGGCCGCCGGCGACCTGGCGCGCATCACGGTCGTCGCCGACGTCGTGCGCGCGTACGTCGAATCGTGTTCGGCCGGCGACGAGCTGGCCGTCGCGAAGCAGTCGCTCGCGCTGCAGAAGCAGCGCGTCGCCCTGTCGCAACGGCTGCGCGATGCCGGGCGCGGCAACCAGACCGACGTGACGCGCGGTGTGACGCAAGTGCGCACCCTCGCCGCCGATATCCCGCGCTTCGAAGGCCGCCGCAAGGTCGCGCAATACCAGCTCGCCGCGCTGCTCGCGCGCTCGCCGGCCGACCTGCCGAAGGCCGTCGCCGAATGCGAGCGCCTGCCGAAGCTGCGCCAGCCGATTCCGATCGGCGACGGCGCCGCGCTGCTGCGCCGCCGCCCCGACGTGCGCGAAGCCGAGCGGCAACTCGCCGCCGCAACCGCGCGCATCGGCGTGGCGATCGCCGCGCTGTACCCGTCGGTCAGCATCGGGGCGTCGGCTGGCTCGGTCGGTGTCGCTGCCGACCTGTTCTCGTCGACGACGAATCGCTGGTCGTTCGGCCCGCTGATCAGTTGGTCGTTCCCCGTCAACGGCCAGCGTGCGCGTGTGCGCGAAGCGGAAGCCGCGACGGGCGGCGCGCTCGCGCACTTCGACGGCGTCGTGCTGAACGCGCTGCGCGAAACGCAGTCGAGCCTCGCGACCTACGCGGCCGACGTGCAGCGCACGGAAGCACTGCGCACGGCTTATGAATCGGCACGCAATTCCGCCGACGAAACGCATCGTCTCTATGTGGCCGGCCGCGAGTCGTTCATCTCCGATCTCGACGCGACGCGCACGCTGACGAGCGTGCAAGCACAGGTGGCGGCAGCCGAAGGCCAGGTCGCGGCCGACCAGGTGCGGCTGTTCCTCGCGCTCGGCGGCGGATGGGACAGCGACAACACGGCGACCGCGCAGGGCGCCCGGCCCGACACCGCGCACGCCGCTTCGACACCCGCGGCGAACGAGTAATACCCCGAGCGTCATAGACTTCCGTATATAGCGCCGGCGTCGCAAAACGCCGTGCGCAAAGGGGTTTTCGTGATTCGCGCCATAGCATCCGGAGGGCGACGAACGCCCGCATTGGCGGTAAACTCGCCGATGCATTCCATTCATCTTTCGCTGCCGGTCCGGCAGCGACATCCACTCCGGAGATCCATCATGCGAACCAGCGCCCGCAACCATTTCGCCGGCCAGGTCAGCGCCGTCAAGACCGGTGCCGTCAACGACGAAATCACGCTCCGCACGCAGGACGGCCTCGACATCGTCGCCGTGATCACCCACGGTAGCGCGGCTTCGCTGGGCCTCGCGTCCGGCTCGAAGGCGTTCGCACTCGTGAAGGCGTCGTCGGTCATCGTGATGGTCGACGTCGACAGCAGCAAGGTGTCGGCCCGCAACTGCGTCGCGGGCACCATAGCGTCGGTCGCGAAAGGCGCGGTCAACTCGGAAGTCGTGATCAAGGCCGCGGGCGGCGCCGAGATCGTCGCGATCGTCACCAACGACAGCGTCGATCGTCTCGGCCTCGCGAGCGGCACGGCTGCGTCCGCGATCTTCAAGGCATCGAGCGTGATCGTCGGCGTCGAGTGAACGCGTGACGATCGCGATGGCGATCCGTTGGGCGCCGCGCACTCGCGCCGATTGCGCCGTGCGGCTGTCGGCCCGATGCACGCGATGACAGCCGCGTTCGATCACGCTCGACAACGGGCGCTGCAGTCGCTGCTATCCGCAGCGGCCACCGCCGACACGCCCGATGCCCGCCTGTTCGGCGCGCTCGTTGCGGCACGCGCACGCCACAACGAACTCGGGCTGCTCGGCCTGTCGCATCCGCAACTGGCCGGCCTGCTGGCGCGGCAGTTTCCGCGCCTGCCTGCGGCCGATGCCGCGGTACTCGTGCCGACGGCAGCGATGGCACTGCTGCCATCCACCCACGCGGCGTTTGTCGCGACGCTGCACGCGCGGCTGATGGGCGACGCGAATCCCGCCGCCGACCGCGACGACGCCGGTTGTCTCGCGTCGATCATCGCGCACGCCTGCCTGCGCCCCGATCATCTTTGGCGCGATCTAGGGCTCGACGGGCGCGACGCGGTATCCGCGATGCTCGATCGCTATTTCCCCGCGCTTGCCGCGCGCAACGTCGCTCACCTGCGCTGGAAGAAATTCCTCGCACAGGAAGTGGCCGCATCGCTCGACGTGCCGCCGGGCCCCGCCCCCGGGTGCCCGGGCTGCGAGGATTTCGGCTTCTGCTTTCCTCACGCGCGATAGTCGCCAGGGCGGCTCGAGCCTCCCGTTCGATTCGTCGCATCGCCATCCGCAGAAGCCGCGTTGACCGACATGGCGAGCCCCAACCTGCTGTCGCGCGATTTCGAAGTCACCGCCCGCTTCTACGACAAACCGGGGTTTGCTGAAACCTGGCACGAAGACGGCTGGCCGATCCTCAAGCGCGGCGACCTGTTGCCTGACTACTTTTCGCACTCCGAACTCGATACTGCGACTAGCGGGTTCCACTACGGCTTCCGGCTCGCGAACGTCGGCACGTTCTTCAACGACATGCTCGCAGCCGACAACTCCGAGCAGACGACCGGCCGGCCGCGTGCGCGCATCGGTCGATGCGCGAAGCCTGCATCGGCACGGTGGGCGCACTGATCGCTGACCGATCCGGACTGTTCGCCAATCAGGGTGATTCAGACCGAAGACCAGGCTCGGACCCGTTGTTGCGACCACGATCGGGCGACGCGGTAAACAGATGCACGCGCGATGCGGCGCACGCCCCATAAACGGTCACCTAGCGATCCGTTTCGTCCGCCGTTCGTGACGCGGTCAATGCCGGTGCCGGTGATGAATGTCCGGAAAATGCGCATGGCTGTGCGTGATCGGCAGATGCACGTGCGGATGCGCGTGCGGTTCGTTGCCGTCGTACGCAAAATCGTGCGCATGCTGATGATGTTCGTCGTGCCGATGCCGGTGCGTGTGCTCGAGCCGCTCGTGCGTATGCGTGTGTTCGTGCCGTTCGCGCACGTGCAGCCAGATACCGAACGCCATCAACGCGCCAGCGATCCAGAACGTCGCCGGCGGCAGCGCGGGCCAGATCAGCAGCGACAGCACGACGCCGAACAGGGGCGCGATCGAGAAATACGCGCCCGTGCGCGCGCTGCCGAGATGACGCAGCGCGACGACGAACAGCACGAGGCTGATCCCGTAGCCGCCGAGCCCCGTCAGCATCGCGGCGGCCGTGACCGGGATAGCCGGCAGCGTCGCGCCGGTCGCCAGCGCGATGCCGATGTTCACGGGTCCGGCAATCAGCCCCTTCGCGCACGCGATGACCATCGCGTCGTTCGCGGCCACCTTGCGGGTCAGGTTGTTGTCGATCGCCCAGCACAGGCATGCGCCGACGATCAGCAGCGCGCCGACCGGCACGCCGGCCCGGCCCGGCGTCCACGACAGCAGCGTGCCGCCGGCGACGATCGCGACCATCCCGAGGAACACCTGCGAATCCACGTTCTCGCGAAACACGACCCATGCGATGACGGCCGTCAGCACGCCTTCGAGATTGAGCAGCAACGCGCTGGTCGCCGCCGGCGTGCTCGACAGCCCGAGCATCAGCAAGGCCGGGCCGGCTACCCCGCCCGCCACGATCGCGCCGGCCAGCCACGGCAGGTCGGCGCGCTGCAGCGGCGCGGCGTCTGCGGCTGGTGCGTGACGGTTGTGCACGCGGCGAAGGAGGATCCCGATGCCGAGCCCGACGCCGCTGCCGAGATAGAACAGGCCAGCGACCATGAACGGCGACATCGCGCCGATCAGTGCCTTGGCGAGCGGTGTCGCGGCGCCGAACAGTGCGGCAGCGGTGAGCGCGACGAGAATCGCGGAATGTCTCGAGTGCATGATTCGGATTGAATTGATGTTGAAAGGCGCCGGCCGTCGCTTCGAGTCGTGTCGCAGTTGGCTTTCCGTACCTTTCGAAATGCAAGCTGCATCACACCGGCCAGCTTGCGCACGAACTGGCGGCCCGCCGAGATTATCGCGCGTCATCATGTCAGGACGACCGGGCGCGAACGCTCATACGCCGGTTGACTGTCACGGCGTTGCAATATATTAGGAAACCGAATTGATTGAATGAAGCGTCGCCGCATTCGGGGCATGCGTACCGTCCATGCGCATACGACAAAGTCGACGCATCGATCATGCAGCACCGATCGACGAACTTTCTTCGTTCGGTAGCGGGGTCTGTTCGAGGCGGGACAGGTGAGGCCCGGCACGTCGAGCGCCGGTGGGAGCAGACTGACCTGCCTCGGTCGAGGCAGATCAGTCTGTGTCGGGTCATTCACCGCAGGCGATGTGCATGCGGGTCAGCGCCGTGCGCGATGCAGCGGCGCGGTGCCGGTTACTCGTTTCCGGCCGTTTGCTGCTCGACCTGCGGCGCCGCGTCGGCTTGCGCTTCAACGTTCGCCGCTTGCGGCTCGACGGTGGCCTCGGCTTGCTGCTCGGCCTTCGGCTGCTGCGGTGCACCCTTCGCCGATTGCCCCGCGCCCTTGCCGGGGCGGCGCGCCTTCAGCCGGCGCGCCCGTGCTGCGTCGTCATGCGTGACGCGCCCTGCTTCGTTGCCTTGGAGATCGACCCGCACCGCGTCTTCGACGAGGCACGACCAGTAGCGGTTGCCGCGGCACCACGTCGACATTGCTTCGCGCAATTCGGCTTCGCTGAGCCCGACGGCCTGTGCCTCGCGCGCGAGGTCGTCCCAGATGCCGACCTTAAGCGGCACTTTGGGGGCCGGATTCTTCGGGAACGCACGCGGAAACTTGCGTTGCAGTTTGCCGATCGCGACGATGACCGGATCGACCGGCGCCAACGGCTTCGCCGAAGCAGGCTTCGCGCGATGCGGTGCTTTGCCGCCGGCCGCAGCCGGCTTGGCGCCACGCTGCGGCTGGTCGCCGGACTTCGGCTTCGCGCCGGTGTCCGCCGGCGCTGCCGGCCGCTTCGCGTTACGCTCCTGCTTGGCCTTCGCTGCGAGCTGCGCCCGCAATTCGGCAAGTTGTTCAAAACCCATAAATTCAATCCACCAGGAATATAAGGTGTGGTTCGTGCGGTCATGCCGCGCGGCGAAAAGCTTCGCCGCCATGCGCGGCGACCCGTCTGCCGCCGATGCGGAACACTACGGGGCCGCATCGCGTACGCCACTCTGTTTTCAGGCACCCGGCCACGATGCCGGACAAGGCAGGAGTGGAAGTATACCGGTACGCGCGACGGCTGGTTGACTCACTGGTCTGCATTGGCCCGATTCGAGGCACCGGAAATGCATCCGTGTGGTCGTGTTGCGCATTATATGGATACGTTTCCGGAAGTCACGTCGTTCACCCTCGTCAGCGGAAATCGGGGCCATCTTGCGCACCGCGATCGCCCCGGCGGCGGCACTGGCCGACGCCGCACGCGTGGCGTTTCGCCTCGCGACGTCGAACGCGATCTTGCCGAATCGTAGCCGCAGGCCCCGGCTACGATTCGGGATCCCGGGCGACGCCGTCTGCTGCGTGTGAATCAACGATCACGCCAACGTGAAGCGCTCGGCGATGGATCGACGCAAGTGCCGCGACGTACGCGCCCCCCGTCGATTGCGTCGGCGCCCGCACACGACTCGTTGCGTCCGCATCGATCCCGTGGCGTACGAAGAAGCCGGAAAGTGCGTAGTATGGCCGAATCGATGGCGTCGGCAGCGTACCTCGGCCCGTTTCGCTTCGCACCTGGGCGTGCCGTCGACATCTCGCTTGCCCGCCAAAAAAACGAATCGGTTGCAAGAAACGGAGCAGATACATGGTTCCCCCACACGACATCACGCACGACGACATCACGCGCGAGGAAATTCACCACCGGCAGATCGACATGCGCGGCTATCGGCGCAGCGATGGCCAGTTCGAAGTGACAGCCTGCCTCGCGGATCGCAAGACCTTTGATTTCACGCCGCCGGGCGGCACCCGGACGGTCGCTGCGCTGTCGCCGATCCACGACCTCGGCGTGACGCTGGTCTTCGACGCCGACATGGTCGTGCGCGCCGTATCCACGTTCCTCCGGTCACATCCGTATGCGCAGTGTCCGGGGGGCGGCGACTCGCTGCAGGCGCTCGTCGGACTGAACATCGGCGCCGGCTGGAACAGCGAGGTTCGCAAGCGCCTGCCGTCCTGCGATACGTGCACACACCTGAAGGAATTGCTCGGCCCGATCGCCACCACGGCCTATCAAACGATGGTCGGCATGCGGAAGTCATCGCTCGAGGAGCGCGACAGCGAGGGAAAGCCGCTCAAGATCGACAGCTGCCATGCATATGGCGCATCGCGCGATCTCGTGAAACGTCTTTGGCCCGAATACCACCGGCCGTCAGCAACGGAAAAAGGCCGCTAAGCGCCAGGCATTCGGCCAGTCGTGTGCCCGCAGGATCGGTAGCGCACGTTTGTGCGCGCGTCGCGCGCACAAACGTGCTTCGACCCGGTCTCACGCCGGCCGGCCATCGCTGTCAACGGCGCCGGTGATCAGAAGACGCCCAGCGCAAGTCCCGCTGCAAGACCGGCGCCCAGTTCGGCGCAGCGCGCGAGATCGTCGGCGTCGATCGTCTTCGCCGCGAGGATGCGTTCCGGCGTTTGCGCGTGCGTACAGACGATCAGGCCCGGTGCCACGTTCTTCAACCGCCATCCGGTCGCGATCCGGTCGATCTGGCGCAACGCGTTCTGCCCATCGCTTCCCGCGCAGATCATTACCGCATACGGGCGACCGTTCACGCGATCGAGCGCCGCGTAGTAGCAGCGGTCGAAGAAATCCTTCATCAGTCCGGACATCGCCGCGAGGTTCTCGGGCGTCGCAAACAGGTAGGCGTCGGCAGCCAGCACGTCGTCTGCGCCCGTCGCGTCCGCGCGCTGCAGCCTGACGTCGACGCCGGATTGCTCGCGCGCCGCGCCGGCAGCCGCTTCCGCCATCTGTTGCGTGCCTCCGGTCATCGTGTGATAGACGATCAACAGTGTCTTCATTCGTCGTCACTCGCGTTCGGCCGCAGGTACGCCGGCGGCATCGCCAGGTTCCGCTGGATGGCCAGAGATCATGTGAGGCTGTTCCGCGTTCGCTTCGACGAATCTGCCGATATGCAGGCTCGTCGGTACGGGGCGCGCATCGATCATGCGCATTGCGCCGGCTTCGATTCGCGCATGTTCGACCGGATGCACGATCAGTCCGTTGCGGTGCGTGATGCGGCGGTGTCTTCCGGTCGCGCGTAGTACGCGAGAAACATGTCGGCAGCGGATTCCGCGACTTTTTGTTGCTCCGGCGCCGCGAGCGGCGGCTGGCCCATCGTGACCTGCGGCCAGAACGCGAATGCCTTCACGACACCGTGCAGCTGATGCGCGGCAAACACCGGATCGGTGACCGACAGGCGCCCGGCCGCCGCGGCCGTCCGTACCCAGACCGTCATGTCTTCCTCGCGCTCGCCGAGACGCTCGACCATGTCGCGCGCGCGTTCCGGCGAGTGGATGGCCGCACCGATCGCAACACGTGCGAGCGCGAGAAATGCCTCGTCGCTGAGCAGGCGCATTTTGCGATCCAGCAACGCGAGCAATTGCTCGCGCAGCGGCACGTCGGCGCGATAGGTTGGCGAGCTACCGGTTCGGGTCGCATCCCATAATTTTTGCAGGATCGCGGCGAACAACGTTTCCTTGCCCGGAAAGTGGTTGTAGACCGTGCGCTTCGACACGTCCGCGCGCGCGGCGATACGGTCCATGCTGGTCGCATCGTAACCCGACGCGAGAAATTCCTCGATGGCCGCGTCGACGATGGCCGCGCGCTTTCGATCGGTCAGGCGCTGAGGGGGAGTG
Source organism: Burkholderia sp. D-99 (assembly GCF_011605345.1). Taxonomy (GTDB): domain Bacteria; phylum Pseudomonadota; class Gammaproteobacteria; order Burkholderiales; family Burkholderiaceae; genus Burkholderia. The sequence goes on along the minus strand of NZ_JAAOXM010000024.1, from coordinate 15,746 downwards.
CTGGTATCCATCCAGAAATTTTACACCGGGCAGTTTACTTATCCCAAAAATAAACTACACTGTTCAGTGTACTTTATTCTCCGGACGAACCGACATGGCATCGCCTCTCGTTTTGATTCATCGCATTCTGGGTATTGCGGCCGCTCGACGCGGCCGCGCGCTGTCTGGCGGCTCGCCGCAGCACAATGGCGAGCGCTTCAGCAATGTCGCGCCCCGTCCGGTCGAGGGGTTAGGCAAGACGCTCGGGATCGCCTGGAACATGCTGTTCAACAAGCCGCGCAATACCGTGCCCGAAGGCGTGCTGCCCGTCGATTCGCTGACCCGCGCGGAACTCGATGCGGCCCCCGATCGCAGCCTGTACCGGCTTGGCCATTCGACGTTGCTGCTGAAGCTGCGCGGCGAATTCTGGCTGACCGATCCCGTCTTTGCCGAGCGCGCGTCGCCGTTTCGACGCGTCGGCCCAAAGCGTTTCCATGCGCCGCCGATCGCGCTTGAAGATCTTCCGCCGCTGCGCGGCGTGATCCTGTCGCACGATCACTACGATCATCTCGACCGCGACACGGTGCTCGCGCTCGCGGCAACCACCGATGTGTTCGTGACAACGCTGGGGGTCGGCGACCGCCTGATCGAATGGGGAATCGACGCGAAGAAAGTCCGTCAGCTCGACTGGTGGCAGAGTGTCGACGTAGCCGGCCTGACACTGACCGCGACACCTGCCCAGCACTTTTCCGGGCGCAGCCTGCTCGACGGCAACAGCACGCTGTGGGCGTCGTGGGTCATCGTCGACGACGACTTGCGCGTGTTCTTCAGCGGTGACACGGGCTACTTCGATGGATTCCGGACGATCGGCGAGCGCCTCGGGCCGTTCGACGTCACACTGATCGAAACCGGCGCATACGATGCTCAATGGCCGTACGTGCATATGCAGCCGGAAGAAACCGTCCAGGCGCACATCGATTTGCGCGGACGCTGGCTGGTCCCGATCCACAACGGCACGTTCGATCTCGCGATGCACCGCTGGCAGGAGCCGTTCGAGCGCGTCACGGCGCTGTCGATCGTGCGTGGCGTCGAACTGTCGACGCCCAGGATGGGCGAGCGCCTCGCTCTCGACGAGCCGCATCGCGGCGAGCGGTGGTGGCGCACGGCGGACGAGCGCGTGACGTCCGTTGCCACGAAATCGCGCCGCTGGCCGCTTTGCACTTCGCAGGCGACGAAGTAAGCCCGGCGGACGTTACTCAATTCCCCCGGAGCGCGGCAATCGCGACTCCGGGAAGCGCGTTTCCGGCGTACCCGCACGTCGACGCGCCTGCCAGTAGACCCGCTTACCCAAGTAGAGAAGTCATGCATCCGGCAACCGCCCGATACGCACCCAGCCAACAAATCGACGACGCCACCATCGCTGCCTTCAACCCGGCAGCCCCCCGATCACCCCGCCAGAGCCGGGAGAACGACCTGCGGCAGGCGCTCGCGGAGCGCGTCGCGAGGTGGACAGAAGGCGTCGACCACCTCACCACGGCGATTCCGAACCTGAGCCTCCATCGAAGGGAGACGCCAACGCAGCCGATGGACTGCTTGGTCGAACCGAGCTTCGGTCTCGTCGTTCAGGGCACGAAGCGGCTCATTCAGAGCGGCGATGTGTATCTCTGCGACGCCAACCGTTTTCTGGTCACATCGCTCGACTTGCCCGGTTCAACGCAGGTCATCGAGGCCAACCGTGAAACGCCGTTTCTCGGGATCGGGCTCAAGCTTGATTTTCGCGTCATGGCCGAACTGATGGCGCAGGTCGCCCCGGATCACGAGGAAGCCCCCGCTGGCCGCGGCCTCGTCGTCGGCGATATGACCGAACCGCTCTACGATGCAGTGAACCGGTTGCTGGCGTTGCTGGACGACCCGAACGCCATTGCCGTTCTCGCCCCGTACGTCGAGCGGGAAATCTACTACCGGCTGCTGACGAGCGACCAGGGTGCCCGCCTGCGCCAGATCGCGTCGGCCGGCAGTCAGGGCAACCGCGTATCGCGGGCGATCCAGTGGTTGCGGACGCATTACGACGAGTCGCTGCGAGTCGACGATCTGGCGGCGCAGGTTCAGATGAGTAGTTCGACCTTCCACCACCACTTCCGCCAACTCACTGGCATGAGTCCGCTGCAGTACCAGAAATGGATACGGCTCAACGAAGCACGCCGGCTGATGCTGTCCGAGCGGCTCGACGCCGCGTCGGCATCGTTCAGGGTGGGATATGCGAGCCCGACCCAGTTCAACCGGGAATACAGCCGGTTGTTCGGTAATTCGCCGCGGAGAGATATCGATAGCCTGCGGAGCGGAGCGGATGTTGTTCTGTCGGTGGCGGCGACTTATTGATCGCGGGGACGGGACCGGAGATGCAGGGTGCCGATTTTGACGGCATCCGTAGAATGGCTGGATCGGCTACCCCGTGAGGGGGCGATCCAGGCGAGTAACGCGCACGGAGCGGAATGCGCGCGTCCTGGCTTCTTTCCGACTCAGGATTAATTGCCGGGCGGCCACCTTGAAACTTGTCATTGAGTATCAAGCGGTGAGTGGGCGCCGCTCGAAGCCGGACGTTCCTCGAGCTCGCTAGCAAAGTTCGGCGACAGGCAAGCCGTTCCACTCCCCCTCATGCACCGGTGAGGACTTCGCCTCCCTTCAACGACCAAGTCGCCTTACTGTCTCCCGCTCGCTCGTCCACAAACCCTCTGTTGCCCGGATTCTCGCGTCACGCTGCAATACTACGAATTGAGCAACCGGAGTGTGCGTTGTCACGTGACAACTCGCGCCGATCATCGGCGCGTACATCTAACCAGAGACTCGACAGCCTGATGTGATGCATGTGATCCACGGCAATTCGACTTGTCTCCGACATTTGATCGACGACAAGAATTTCAAACACCACATATTACGTATCAAATCACACAATTCGTGACGTCTTCGAACAAACTCCCGGGCGGCGAACGTGAAATGAGCATGCGCCCCCATTTACAGGGGTCAACTCGTCGATTTTGCGTGAAACAACATGAAGAATATAGCGCAACCCTTTGCTGCACAAGGATTTCCGCGGGCATCGCTTTTCTGGAAATTGTTTCACGATCCGACCCGCTTGCTCTGTCGCACGGGCATCAATCCTGGAGTTCGCCATCAAACAGAGCTTCGTATGTGCAGCTGTCGCGTGAGGGCTCCTGACAGCACCGACTGGAACAGAGATATGCATGGCAAAACCATACCCCTCCCCTGCCGGGCAATGCATGATGAAGTTGAGGCGGTGCACTCGACATAAAAGGGGTCATATCAAAGACATCCTCGATACACCTCAGAGGGTGTGCTTCAGCGCGCTCACCGCCATTTTTTTGCCGGGATACGAACGTAGCCGTTCAGCGACGAAAGGCCTAGATCTGCAGACCAGTCGATTTCTCAAACCCTTCAACATGGGCGCGTACTGACCGACATGTCGTGCTACGTGTCACTCCAACACTCGAATTTCTCGATACAACACCCCGCTTGTCACGTGACAACTCACCAGGCAGCCAGCCCGGAAATTGGGTTTTGCGAAGAGCCAACAGTGCCGAATCCTGTCTTTAGCGATCTATCTGCTCACACTCAGTGGAGCCTGATCGCAACTGCACTCAAGAAACACTCAGTCCGATGTCACCCCCACTCGATGTCGATTGTCACGTGACAACTCACCTTACTGCGGGGCAATCGCGCCAGGCGGTTGGATATCGGGTATTGAAATGATCTCGTCATAGCCGGAAACGCAAGCTACTCATGTATTCCCCTGTGTCATACAGCGCCGAGAAGTATCAACTCCCTGCACCTTGTCATGTGACAACTGGCTTTCCCGACGACATACGCGTGATCAACTTATCGGAATCATCGCGAGTGCTACCGGTAGCACGGCGAGATCAATCGACCAGCCTCTATGCGCTAACTCCGGCATCGCCGTAAAAATTCGTCGAATTTTCTCTCGCCCTTTGTGCGATTTTTATCCTGATCGTCAATTTAATTTTTACTCGATCGCCAATCATGACTGGCTCGTTAGCCATTCGGCTACTTGTCACGTGACAATCACATCGATCACCAAGACATACATTGTGTTGAAGGGTTTTCTGGACATTTTGATAATAAGTGCATATATTACGAAAAACTCCGTGGAGAAATTTAATGGCTTTCAAGATCGCCGTCAGTAATCAAAAAGGTGGGACTGGGAAGACAACCATCTCCGTCAATATCGCGGCTGCGTTCGAAGCTGGCGGCAACAAGGTCGCCCTGATCGATGCCGACCCTCAAGGCACATCCGTCCGGTGGGTGACGAGCGGCGAGAACACGCTGCCGATGACGGTTCTTTCGCTGGCCCCTGCCGGCCGCGGCATCGGCGGCGAGATCAAGAAACAGGACGCGAACTTCGACGTGATCGTCGTCGACTGTCCCGGCAACCTCGAAGATCCGCGAATTGCATCGGTACTCGAAGTCGCCGATTTCTGCCTCGTGCCACTGTCGCCGTCGCCGGCCGATCTCTACAGCACCGTCGCGATGATCCGCATGATCGAGTCGATGCGGTCCGTCCGAAATCCGAATCTTTCTTCCGCATTAATGCTGAATAGTGTTAATGGAAAAACTAAAATGCGTGAAGAAATTTTAAAAATTCTAAGGGCTGAAGAAATAGGGGAGCATCTGCTCGACAGCCAGATCGCTCAACGCGAGGTCTACCGTCAGACGTTTGCCCTCGGCACCACGATCCATCATCACAATCGATACCTGAAGGGGCTGAAAGAAGCCCGTGCGGAAATCGAAAAACTGGTCACGGAAATGGCCCAATACATCGCGTCGACGCGCGCTACCGGAGCCGCCCATGGCTAAGGACACATCGAAAGACAAGAAGCCGACCGGCAACCTGCATCTCGCGGCCGGCCTGCTTCGCGGGCTCGCACAGGAAAATGCGGCACTCGAAACGCGACTGCCCGAACCGGCGGCCGCACCGAATGTCGTCGGCGAAACGACGCCCGCCAGCGCTCCGGCCGCGGCCACCCCCGCCGGCACGCCGGATCTTGGCGCGCCGCAGAAGGTGCTGGTCAAGGATTGCATTCCGAACCCGTACAACCCGCGCGTGTTCTACTCGGAGTCGAGCCTGCACGAGCTCGCCCTGACGCTGAAACGGGAAGGGCAGATCGAGCCGATCAAGGTTACGCGGCTCCCGGAGTTTCCCGGCAAGCTCGTCGTAATCGACGGGCAACGCCGGCTCCGCGCGACGAGCATCAACGGCGACGAAACCATCAACGCCACGTTCCGCACGGATCACACGCCCGAGCAGCTCTATACGATCGCGTATCGCGCGAACCACGACCACGAACGCCAGACGATCTTCGACGATGCGGTCGCGTGGAAGCGTCTCCTCGACGAGAAGGTCTTTTCCGACCAGAACACGCTGGCGGAAAAGATCGGCAAGGACAAGGCATCGATCAGCAAGACGCTGTCGCTCAACGCGCTCCCGAACACACTCCTTGAAAGGATGGCGAGCGCGAACGACGTGGTCGGCCTTCAGGCGGCGTACTTCCTGAAGCTGATCTTCGAACGCCTCGGCGAGCCAACGGCCGACCGGCTGCTGACGGCCGTGATCGACCGGAAAAAATCGGTTCGGGATCTCGAGAATTTCCTGCGTGCGCAGAGCGACGGCAGCAAGAAGGCGGGACGCACGCGTTACAGCGTCCGGCACGACTTCGCGCTCGAATCGCGAGCGATCGGCCAGTTGAAGACCTATCCGGACGGTCGTCTGGATCTGCAGCTCAAGGGCGTCGACGCATCGCACCAGGAGGCGCTCGCCGACAAGCTCAAGACCGTCATCGACGCGTACGTTGCCGAGCTGGCAACGGCCACGCAAAAGTAACGCGCGAAAAACAGAAGGCCTCGCATCCGCGTGTGCACCGCGTAGCCGGACGACGACGTCCGGCGCGCGACGCAAACCCGGCTGCGAGGCCTCGTTCAGTTGCCTGCGAGACTGCTTTTCAGCAGGAATTCCAGCAAGTCGTCCGAGGTCGGTTCGCCCCACGTATCCAGCGCGAGCCATCGGAAGAAGCTGGTCTGCGCAAGCTTGCTCGCCTTCTTCTTCGGCGACAGCGTCAGGTCCTTCGAGCCTGCCACCGTTTCGTTGTAACGCTCGAGCAGCTTGGTCTGGTCGTCGATCTCCAGTTCGCGGAAATACGCGCCGGCTTCCTCGACCTTCGCCGCCAGATATTTGTCGCGAATCTGTTCCTGCTTGCTCTGCGCGGATTCCTTCGCCGGCGCGGCCGCCTCCGTTCCCTGCCCGTCGGCCAGCGTGTAGCCGTGCGTCAGCGCCTTGCGGAAATACGCGGCCACGTTGTCGACCGGCGCCGCATTCTTCTTCGTAGTCCGATTGAGCGTATAGGCAATCGCTGCCTTGATGCGCTGCACGCCGTATTGTGTGATCAGCCTGCGCGCTTCCGAACGCGGAATGCCGAACTTGGCGACCTCGTCAACCAGCGCTTCGTTCTTGACGTCGCCGTCCTCCACCGTATCGGCGCTCTGCTTGCGCGTCACCTTGAACTGGACGGCTTCCACGCTCCGGCCGGACTTGTGTTCGATCAACTCGAGCGTGTGATCCGAAACTTCGTTCACCTCCTGAATGCACGGCACCAGGACCTTGCTCTTGAACAGCTTGTATTCCTTGTACGACTGCGACGCCTTGTCCTGGCCGAGAATGAGGTCACGAAATTTCGGCAGCGGGATCTTCGCGGTGATGCCGATTCCTTCGTAGCGCACCGTGTTTTCCCACAACGCAAGCGAATGCGACCGCCTGAACTCGCGGGCAATCCGCATATCGATCAGTGCGTAGATCTCGGGGTTGAGCAGCTCGCTGCGAATCTGGTCGGAGAAGCTGTACTTCAGCACCGATTGCTCGAGCTCCGCACCGGCGAGCAGGCCCGACGCTTTCCAGACCGTCGATCGATCCGCGGCCAGGTAGTCCCAGTTGACGACGGTACTGATCAGCGAGTTGACCGTGTCCTTCACGTATTTCGTGTTGTTGCTGTTCAACCCGCTCTCGTGCGAAAGCGACGCGATCGAGATCGAGAAGCTCGTCCGGCCTGGCTCGAACGCCTCCTGCCGAAGCGCATTCTTGATCAGCGAGCTGAACATCTTGCGCTGCTGCAGACCGATCTTTCCGGACTTGGGCGCGATATGAATCGCCTGGACCGCCTTGCGCAGCAAGTCGGGAGGCTCGGGTGTCTGAAACAGCGAAACCTGTTTGTCTGAGCCTTTGCTTGCGGGCTTGCGCGGCATCGTGATGTCCGGATAAGGTGACCTTGTTGAGAGCGGACTTTATACCTTTTCGCGTCGAGGGGCAACGCCCTCGCTCCTGCTTTACTTGCACTATCGTGGCTAACCTTCAGATACGAAAGGAAAATTTACAATCTGGCGATCTGTGCGGAACCCCATATCCATCTACCTTTCGACCAAAATGCTTCCCACAAGACGCTACCTTTCATACCCGGACACGGAAACCCGGCACGAGATTTGCCCTTGGCAAGGTAACCATCCATGGGAAACAAATGAGCAGAATCGAGATCGTTGGGCGAATTCGTGGTGCCCTGCAGCACAGTCGCGTTTTCTTCCCATAACTTGCTACCTTCATCGATTCCCACAGGAGGGTACCTATCGACCGGCGTCAGCTGCGTAGGCTGCGCGAATTTTGGCCTTGAGGGCAAACATGGCTCCCATAAACGGCAACCCGTTGCTTTCCCCATAAAAGGTTACCTGTCTGTGCCATCGATCCTGTCCATGGGAGCCAGACGCCGGGAACCTTGGAGAAATACAATCGGGTACCCGAAAATGCTACCCATAACCGGGTACCTTCAAGGCGCCCCATAACCGGCTACCAGAGAAAAATCGCTGTGCACCCCTGCAATCACGGATCGAAAAAAGCGCCCCATAAAAGGCTACCCACCGGCATTCCCATAGAAGACTACCCAACGGGTTCAGAGGCCAATTTCCCATAACCGGGTACGCTTGCCCCATATCCACAACCCTGATTTCCCACAACCCGGTACCCCAAACCCCAAATCCACAGACCTGAAACCCCAAACCCTTACACCTGTGCTCCCATAAATGGGTACCGAACACCCATCAAACCCTTGCTGGAGAAGGCTGTGAGCCGTCTAAAAGTAGTTAAAGAAGTAAACGTTGTTTACAAAAGATGTAAACACACGTGCGCTTCCACAGAAAGACGAACCCCATAAACCGCTACCATTGGGAGCCGTTTATGGTGCTACAGGCAGCCCAAAGCCTCGATTCAAGCTTGCGAGACGATGATCTGGCTCCTCGTTCAGCAGAGGTTCCAGGCCCGATAAGGCTTCCAGAAGAGGTAAGTACATACTCACATCGACCGAAACGTAGAAACTTATGGGAGAAAAGCGGGAAGAAAGTCGTCCTTTCCCGGTACAGGTTCCCGTTTATGGGATCAAAAACCCGGCTCTGCGACCTCCCGAGCCCCTGTCATTGACCGGCAAAGCAGACCGGCGGACTGAAACACAGATCTCTTCGGTTTCGTTCACAGCAGTTTGAAATCATCCGCGACTGCAAGCGAAGAGTTTTTTTGCACTCAGGCTTCCCCTTCGGCCGACAAGTTTTTTTCGATCGCCTGCCGGCGCCTCTCGTCAAATTTAGCCTGCGGGCTGTGCACAGAGGAAATCGACGCGACCCGCATCTCCGTCCAGGGGTTTCCAACTTTCTACCTTTGGATCCACCAACCGAAGATCAATGCTGTGCCCCCGGGTCGCGATGAGAGGTCCGCGAACGGCTTCCCTGAGATCAATAGGGTGGTCAGCGCCGCCTGCACGCGTCGCCGGCTCCTGGGTCGATCTGGCGCGCGTCGCGAGCCAACGTGAAGATGCGGGCGATCACGAAGCTCACCGCAATCGAATTCGAGCGATGTTCCCGAACACTCTCACCTTCCGACACGTCCGAATCCCGTAAAAGCTCACCGACCAGACGAGGCAGCAGGTATCGGCATGCTGTGCAGGCAACAACACCCGTCTGGATACCGAGCGGCCAAAGCCGCGGAATGAAAAAACTGTGGTTCGTGCACGTCGCGCGATGCGTTCCTGAGCAGGATCGGACGAATCACAAGCGCTGCTGCGACCTCATCCCTGCCTGTCGCGCTCGCTCGACGCGCGTGGCGATATCCGTGCGATGCAGCCGGCGCAGTCGTGAAGTGATTCCGGCCGATGTGCTCACCACATGCAACCCGTCCACACCTTTCGTCATACGGACACCACGACGACATTTTTTGCCCGCCGAGGTAACCCTCGGCATCACAGTCCAGCGATTGGTTGCCGGATCGAACGCCACGCGAATGGCGATGTAATCGTGCGGGTCTTGATCGCCGCAACAGAGAATCGTGGTCGTTTATGGGAGGAGTCGTCGCTTGAACCGCGTCGAGAGGCAACATGACACACAGTTCGACTGCTGTTGCTGTGATCGTGACGGGTCAAATGACGATCACGTCGAGGGTAAGCGTGCGGGCTACCCCACCGGTGAAACAGTGATTGGTATCTCGCATCCCATCGCACCGCACGTACATAACCCATCCGCGTCAGCGAAGCGCGAGTACGTCGCCGGTATCCCTGTCTACGCAAGTGCGCGATCCGCATGCCCGCCACCGTGCGATACACAGTGCCTGTCCTGTCTGAGCCAGTCGAACGGCATCCACGTGTTCTCCCATACGTGTATCCCCAACGCCATTGCACGTTGACGCCATATTTTTCGCGACGCGGTTATGATGCACAGGTCCCGAACGCGGCATGACAACCGATCGGGACAGGGGCGGTATCTCGATGGTCTTTCAATCCGTGATAAACCAGAAAAGAGAGTTCAGCGATGCGAATCCAGATTAGAAAACTCACGTTGGCTGCTACCACAGCCGCGTTCCTGTTCGGCTCGGCAGTTCCCGCGTTTGCGCAGACCGACGCCAGCGCGCCCGCTGCACAGGACGCCAAGGCAGCGAAGAGCCAGGCACGCAAGGCGGCCAGGGCCCAGCGCAAGGCAGAGCACAAGGCTGCGCGTGCGAAGAACACCGCCGAGCTGAAGAAACTCGAAGACGCCGGTTACAAGCCGGCGGCCAATGATCCGAACTATCCGCAGAACCTGCAGAACGCAGAGAAAAAAGCCGGCGCCGGCGCAAGCCAGTAAGCGTCGTCTGGTGGCAAGCCACGGTTCGATCCGCGGCTTGCCGCGTGCGTCGCAGTTTCACGACGCACCTCGAAAGCAGTATTCCCGGTATCGACGAAGGCAATACGCAATCAATGCGCCTGCATTATTTGATTCGTATTCCTGCATATCTTGGCGCATACCACCCGCACACCGACGCGGTCAGTTCCGCCCACTCGCCGCAGCCGCATTTCCCGTCACCCTCAACCAGTCCTTGAACGCCCGCACGGCGTCGTCATTCGCGCGTGCCGAGGCCACGTACGTGAAGTAACGCCACGGCGGCAGCGCCGGTTCGCCGAACGGCTGCACGAGCCGACCTTCGGCGATATCGTCCGCGACGAGCGCAATCGGCCCCATCGCGACGCCGAGCCCGTCGAGCGCGCCCTGGAGCGTCAGGTAGAAATGCTCGAGCGTGAGCGAGTGGCGCGGCACGAGATTCGGATGTCCGGCTGCCGCCAGCCATTCGGGCCACATGCCGGGATAGGTGGCCGCGTGCAGCAGCGTGAAGCCGGCGAGATCGGCGGGCGTATGCAACGGCCGCCCTTCCAGCAGCTTCGGCGCACACACCGGCAGCCGGACTTCGGACAGGAATTCCTCGGCAACGTAACCGTCGATGGCCTGGGGGCCGCCGCGAACGATCAGGTCGACCTTGTCGCGCAGCTTGTCGATCGGCTCGTTCGACGTCGACAGCCGCACCTCGATGGCCGGATGGGCGACCTGGAACGACGACAGCTTCGGCACCAGCCAGCGCAACGAAAACGTCGCGGGTGCGCTGACGCGCAGCACGCGCTGCTGCGCATGGCCGAAATGCTGCGCGGTGGCGAGCGCGATCCGGTCGAACGACGCACCGACCTCGGCGAGATACGCGCGGCCCGCGTCGGTCAGCTCGACCCGCCGGTTATGGCGCTCGAACAGCGGCCGTCCGAGCCACGCCTCCAGTTGCTGCACGTGCCGGCTGATCGCGCCGTGGGTTACGCACAGTTCGTCGGCGGCCAGCGTGAAGCTGCCGAGGCGCGCGGCGGCTTCGAACGCACGCAGCGAATTCAACGGAGGGAGTCGTCGGGCCATTGCATCGTTTCGCGTGATATTTACTCACACGATAGTTCAGGTTTAATCGTTTGATCGGGTGCTCAAGCTCCGCCAATATTGCACACAAACGGCCGGCTCGGCCGAATGATTGTCTGAATTTCTCACATGGAGTGCGGAGCATGCCGAACGTGGTGGTCGTGGGCGCCCAATGGGGCGACGAAGGTAAGGGGCGCGTCGTGGACTGGCTGGCGGCACAGGCGGATCTCGTCGCACGCTACAACGGCGGCCACAACGCGGGTCATACGCTGGTCGTCGGCGGCAAGACTTACAAGCTCGCGCTGCTGCCGAGCGGTGTCGTGCGCGGCAAGCGCGGCGTGATCGGCAACGGCGTGGCGCTCGATCCGGAAGCACTGCTCGCGGAAATCGGGCGGATGGCCGAACTCGGGCTGTCGGTGACGCCTGACAACCTGTCGATCGCCGAGAACGCGACGCTGGTGCTGCCGATCCACCGCGCGATCGACCAGGCTCAGGAGCGTCTGCGTCGCGAGCCCATCGGCACCACGCTGCGCGGGATCGGGCCGGCCTACGAGGACAAGGTCGGGCGTCGCGGGCTGCGCGTCGGCGATCTAGCGGAACCGGGCCAGCTCGCCGCCAAACTGGATGGGCTCGTCGACCATCACAACGCGTGGTTCCGCGGCCTGGGGCTGGACGAGTATTCCCGCGACGCGATGCTGGCCACGCTGGTCGATCTCGCGCCGCAGATCCTGCCGTTCGTTCGCCCCGTCTGGGCCGATCTCAACGATGCGACCGACCGCGGCGAGCGCATCCTGTTCGAGGGGTCCCAAGCCGTGATGCTGGACATCGACTGGGGCACGTACCCGTTCGTCACGTCGTCCGGCACCGTTGCATCGGCGGCGGCGGCCGGTACAGGGCTCGGCGCGTCGAAGCTCGGCCACGTGCTGGGTGTCACCAAGGCGTATGCGACCCGGGTCGGCGGCGGCCCGTTCCTTACCGAGCTGTCCGACGCGACCGGCGAAACGCTGCGCGCACGCGGGCAGGAGTTCGGCGTGAATACCGGCCGGCCGCGCCGCTGCGGCTGGCTCGATGCCGCGCAGTTGCGCCAGGCGGTCAGGATCTCGGGCATCGATTCGCTGGCGCTCACCAAGCTCGACGTGCTCGACGGTTTCGAGTCGATCGCGCTGTGCGTCGGCTACGAACTCGATGGCGCGCGGGTCGATCATCTGCCGGCAAGCCTCGCTGCGCAGTCGCGTGCGAAACCCGTGTACGAGCGGTTCGACGGCTGGCGCGGCACCGTGAAGGGGATACGCGAACGTGCGGCGCTGCCGCGCGCCGCGCAGGATTTCATTGCGCGCATCGAAGCGGTCGCGGGCGCACCGGTATCGATGATCACGACCGGCGCGGAGCGCGACGACACGATCGTGTTGCGCAATCCGTTCGACGCGGCCGCCATGGCCTGATGCGTCATACATGACGTGAATCGCGGGGCGGCACCGTGGCCGCCGGGTAGTTTTTGCCGATCCGATGCCGTTCGCGTAGCGGTGCGTCCGGTCGTCATGCGTCCGGACCGTACGCCGCGCGCATGGCGGCTCGGCGACACGATTCGGCGTCCGGATCACGCTGCGTACGGCGAACTGGACACGTCTGCACTGCTGCTGTACTGTTCCGCACAATTCGCGCCAGACCGGCCTGCGCCGGAGCCGCCGGCACCACGGCCGCACGGTGGCGCGACGTGATCTCAATCCCGGGGACAGGTCGATGGACACGTTACAGATGATGCGCATTTTCGTCCGGGTTGCGGAGGAGGGCAGCTTCACGAGCGCGGCCCAGCGCCTGGACATCACGACGGCCTACGCCTCGCGGTCGGTCGCGCAGCTCGAAACGCATCTGCGCACGCGCCTGCTCAACCGCAGCACGCGCCGCATTGCACTGACCGACGCCGGGCAGCGTTATCTCGACCGCTGCCAGCGCGTCCTCGGCTATATCGAAGAAGCGGAAGCCGAGGCGGCCGATGCACAGGCAAAACCGTCCGGACGACTGCATGTTCATGCGACGACGAGCTTCGGCCAGGCCTACGTGGTGCCCGCGGTCGTGCGTTACCGGCAGCGTTATCCGTCGGTCGCGGTCGAGCTCACGCTGTCGCAGCACGTGCCCGACATCATCGACGAAGGCTACGACGTGTCGCTGCAGTTGAGCGCGACGGAGTTGCCCGATTCGGGCCTCGTGTCGCAGCGGCTCGGCGAGGTGCACAGCGTGTTGTGCGCGTCGCCCGCGTATCTGAAGGAGCGCGGTACGCCGCGCACGGTGCGCGAGCTCGACGGCCATGCGTGCCTGCAGATCGTCACGCCGGTATTTCCGCGCGATCGCTGGCATCTCGACGGCCCCGACGGCCCCGAGACGTTCGACCTGCCGCCGCCGGATTTCCAGGTGAACATCGCCGATGCGCTCGGCGCCGCATTGCGCGCCGGCCTCGGCATCGGTTCGCTGCCGATGTCGTCGGCACTGCCCGCGCTGGCGAGCGGCGCGCTGGTGCGCGTGCTGCCCGACTACCGGTTGCAGAAGCTGACCGTCTACACGCTGTACGCCTCGCGCCAGTATCTCGATGCGAAAATCCGCACTTTCGTCGATTTCCTGCGTGAATGCGTGCCCGAAATGCTGGCCACCGACGAGGCTGCGCTGAACGCTTCCTGCAAGCCCTGATGTCGCCCGCGCCGGCGTTCGAGTACGAGGCTGCGGATCCATCGAACTAATAATATGCAGTCCTGTATTTGACGCGGATGTCGGTTTCATCTTCACGACGAACCCGGGCAATGATGCGCGGGTAACCGGCGTGCCCTTATGAAAGCGCTTGCTTTCGATATCGGACATCGTTGGTTCGATGCGTCGCGCCAACCCCCTAGAATCGGTTCGACCGGCTTCATCGCATGCGTGCGCAAAGCGGCATCCTCTTCATCGAACCCGATACGATATGGCAGACCAACATTCCCCAACCCGCCGCCGGCTCCTGCATGCCGGCCTGGCGATCGCGGCAGGCGCCGCCGCGCATCCGGGCTTCGCGCTGGCGAGCACGGCCGGCGCGCGTACATTGCGCATCGGCTATCAGAAAGGGCCGCTCAGCCTGCTGAAGGCGCGCGGCACGCTGCAGGGCAAGCTCGCGGCACTCGGCGTGACCGTTACGTGGACCGAGTTTCCGTCGGGGCCGCCGCAGCTCGAGGCGCTGAACGCGGGGGCGATCGACTTCGGCGATGTCGGCGAGGCGCCACCGATCTTCGCGCTCGCGGCCGGCGCGCCGCTCGTCTATTACGCGCAGACGCCGGCCGGCCCCGCGGCTGAGGCACTGGTGGTTGCGAAAGATTCGCCGGTGAAGACCTTTGCGGACCTGCGCGGCAAGCGCATCGCGCTGGTGAAGGGATCGAACACGCACTTCCTGCTGGTCCGGCTGCTGCAGGCCGCCAAGCTCAACTATGCCGACGTCACGCCGGTCTGGCTGTCGCCGTCCGATGCGCGGGCCGCGTTCGAGAACCGCTCGGTCGATGCGTGGATCATCTGGGATCCGTTCCTCGCGGTGGTCCAGCAGGCGTTCGGCGCGCGCATCGTCGCGGACGGCACCGGGCTCGTCGAGAATCGCGGCTATTACTTTGCGTCGCGCACGTACGCGCAGCACAATGCCGACGTGCTTGACGCGGCCGTGTCGGAATTGACGGCGGTTCAGCGGTGGCTCGATGCGAACCGCGCACAGGGCGCGGCCGAGTTCTCGAAGCTTTGGGGGATTCCGGAGCCGGCGGTGGCGCTCGCATTTCGCCGCGCACGCTTCGGTGTCGAGCCCGTCACGCGCGATACGCTCGCGTATCAACAGCGCATTGCGGACGTGTTCTACCAGACCGGCGTCCTGCCGAAACGCGTCGACGTCAGCCAGGCCGCGCCACCCGCGCTCGCGTGACGGCGCAGCCGGCGAGGCACCCGTTCAACGGCGCAACGGCAGCGCGACATCGTCCGGAATCGGGCACACGTACGGCTGTCCGTCGCGCCGCTCGGGCCATTCCGCCTTCGCCTGCGCGAGCGTGTCCGGCACGCCGGGCAGAGCGATTGCGGTCGCGGCCATCGTCTTCGCGGGAAGCAGGATCCCCCTGTGCGCGAGCGGCGTCTTGCCTCGACTCACTGCCACGCGTGCGGCGGCGTGCCGAACACGTATCAGTTCGTAGGCATTGCGCGGTCGGCGTGCCCCGGCTTACGTTGGGTTCATCGCAGGAAACCGTGGAGCCTTGGAGAGCGATTGCGTAACCTGATGCCTGACTTTATGGAGGTCAGGAGGCAGAATTGCTCGATCGCAAGGCACTTCAGACACTGGGTTGCTGGACAGGCTATCGGCTGGAGCGGGTGGAGTGGCCGGCGGGTGAAAGGCGCACGCTGTCGCTGTACTTGAAGCCGGTCAGCAAGGTCATGTACTGCGAGCAATGCGGAGCGCGTTG
>NZ_JAAOXM010000023.1 GCF_011605345.1 Burkholderia sp. D-99 | reverse complement strand
TTGGGCGTTTGGGTGCTTGGGTGCTTGGGTGCTTGGGCACTTGAGCGCTTGGGCACTTCGGCACTTGGGCGTTTGGGTGCTTGGGTGCTTGGGCACCTGGGCACTTGAGCGCTTGGGCACTTCGGCACTTCGGCACTTCGGCACTTCGGCACTTCGGCACTTCGGCACTTCGGCACTTCGGCACTTCGGCACTTCGGCACTTCGGCACTTCGGCACTTCGGCGTTTGGGCGTTTGGGCGTTTGGGCGTTTGGGCGTTTGGGCGTTTGGGCGTTTGAGCATTGAACCGGCAGCGTCGCGCCCCGCGCGCCCCGCGCGCGCCGCCGGACCTCGCCGGATCTAGCCGAACGCCGTCAGGCGTCCTTCCAGCGCGCGCCGAGCACGCGCCCACAGAAATTCGGCCGGTGAAAATCCGGATCGGCGCGTTCGAGCACATCGGCGCTCCACGTGCCGAACGTCGATGCCGGGCGGTGCGCGACGCCGCGCGCGACCGCATCGAGGAACGCGTCGCTGAAGCCTTCGCCGCGCGGGTAGGCGGCGAGCAGCGCGCGCCGCTCGTCGGCCGAATACGCGTCGAAATCGGTGGCCATCAGGTCGGTCGAGACGGCGGCCGCCAGCACACGCGCGAGCGGCGACACGCGCGCGGCCACGCCGGGCGTCGTATGCAGCGCGATCGCACGCCACACGTCGTCGCGCATGCGCTGCGACGTCTGGTGGCGCAGCAGGAACGCATCGGCGGCATCGGCGCTGTCGAGCTCGTAGCGCGCGCTCGAGCGGCCGTACGCGGTGCTCAATCCCATATTCGCGTACATCGCGGCCACGTACAGCGCATCGGCATCGCAGGTCTCGCCGGCACGCTGCGCGGCCAGCGACGCGAGCACGAACACCCGGCTCGCATGTTCTGTGATCGTGTGCGGCAGCGAAGCGCAGGCCGCTTCGGCGGCTTCGATCGCCATCGGCGTCCGTGGAATGCGGATGCCGGCGACTTCGTCGTCGGCCGGTGCGCACGTATGCGCAGAACTCATCTCTTCTCCTTCTGCCCCCCAACCGGAGGCGGAAAATTGTCCACGCTTCGCGCGGCACGCGCCGACGCAGCCGGCGTATCGGCCGGTACGGCGTCGCCCTAGAACGCGAAACCGGGGTAAGCCAATGCTTCGCACTGCTCGACGGTTTCCGTCGCGGCCGCATGCAGGCGCTGCACGATACCGCGCCCGAGCCCGCACGCGGCACCGGACTGCGTGCCGGCGCCGGCCGCCGCGCGCAGCGATGCCGACTCGGCCGGACGACGCTGGCCGGCGCCGCCGAATTCGGCCACCGGCGACCACGCGGGGCTGACCGCCAGCGGCGGCGGCGCGAGCGGCGCGAACTCGTCGTCCGCGTGCACGATCCTGCCGCCGACGACCGTCAGCACCGACGACAGCGACTTGATCCGCGCTTCGTCGATCGTGAAGTAGTCGTCCGTCAGCACCGCGAAATCCGCGTAGTGGCCGGGCACCAGCGCGCCCTTGCAGTCGTCCTCGCTGGAGAACCACGCGCTGCCGACCGTATAGCAGCGCAGCGCTTCCATCCGGCTGAGCCGGTTGCGCTCCGGATACAGCGCCGTGCCGCCGACCGTGCGCCCCGACACCATCCAGTACAGCGACACGAACGGGTTGTAGCTCGCGATGCGCGTTGCGTCGGTACCCGCGCCGACCGGCAGCCCGGCCGCCAGCATCGCGCGGATCGGCGGCGTGCGCATCGCGGCTTGCGCGCCGTAGCGTGCAATGAAGTACTCGCCCTGGAACGCCATCCGGTGCTGGACCGTCACGCCGCCGCCGAGCGCGGCGATGCGCGCGATGTTCGCATCCGACACCGTCTCGCAGTGATCGAAGAACCAGCGCAGCCCGTCGAACGGCATCTCGCGGTTCACGGCTTCGAGCACGTTCAGGAAGCGGCCGATCGATTCGTCGTAGGTCGCATGCAGCCGGAACGGCCAGCGGTGCCGCACCAGCAGCCGCACCACCGCGGCCAGTTCGGCTTCCAGCGCCGCCGGCAGGTCGGGTCGCGGTTCGAGAAAATTGCCGAAATCGGCGGCCGAATACACCAGCAGTTCGCCGGCGCCGTTCATCCGCAGGAACGCGTCGCCGTCGCCGGGCTTCGCGAGCGTCACCCAGCGCGCGTAGTCGTCGAGTTCCCGTCCCGCATGCTGCACGAACAGGCTGTACGCGACGCGCACGGTCATTTCGCCGCGCTGCGCGAGTGCCAGGATCGCGCCGTAGTCGTCCGGATAGGCCTGGAAATCGCCGCCCGCGTCGATCGCGCTCGTCACGCCGAGCCGGTTCAGCTCGCGCATGAAGTGCCGCATCGAATTCATCTGGTCGTCGTGGCCGAGCTTCGGGGCCCGTTCGAGCGCCTCGTGCAGCACGGCCATGTCCGGGCGCGCGATCAGCATGCCGGTCGGCCGGCCGAGGCGATCGCGCTGGATCTCGCCGCCGGGCGGGTTCGACGTATCGCGGCCGTAGCCGATCGCGCGCAGCGCGGCCGCGTTCAGGAGCGCGCTGTCGCCCAGGTGCATGATGAAAACCGGCGTGTCGGGCGCGATCGCGTTGAGTTCGGCCGCCGTCGGCCCGCGCTTTTCGGCGAACTGGAATTCGGTCCAGCCGCCGACCACGCGCACCCAGTGCGGCGCGGGCGTGCGCAGCACCTGGCGACGCAGCATCGCGAGCGCGTCGGCCAGTGTCGGCACGCCGTCCCAGCGCAGTTCCAGGTTGAAGTTCAGGCCTCCGCGAATCATGTGCAGGTGCGAATCGTTCAGCCCCGGGATCACGGTGCGCCCGTTCAGGTCGATGCACTGCGTGCCCGCATGCGCATGGCGCATCACGTCGTGCCCGCTGCCGGCCGCGAGGATCCGGCCGTCCTTCACGGCGAGCGCGGTCACGAACGACTGCCGGTCGTCCTGCGTCGCGATCTTGCCGTTGCATACGATGAGGTCCGCCGCCGCGGCGGAATCCGTCGCCTTAAGCACCGTCCGGCCCTCCGCTTGCGCCGCAAGCCGGCACGCGGCCGCACGCCGCCTGCCTCCGGTTCGACGATACACGGACCATCCACTCCCCCTTGAACATTGAACGATCGGACCGACCGGCCGCGGCGCGATGGCGCGGTGTCGTCCTGCGCGAACCGGGCATGACGTTACGCCACCTGCTGCATCACGTCCGCCGCCTCGTGCCGCATGCGCGGCCGGCCCGCCGGCGGTGCGGGCTCCGGGCGCACGAAGTTCTGCAGGCGTGCGAGCCGGCGCACGTCGAACGCGCGCGATTGCGGATCGAAATGCCCCGACAGGTTCGCCACCAGCGACGACGCCTGGCCGGTCCGCCCGCGCTCGATCAGGTGATCGGCGAGATCGAGCGTGCCGCGCAGCGCCCACATCGCGGCCCCTTGACCGTTCGCGGTATGAATTCCAGTCAGCAGATGCCGGTGCCCGTCGGCTTCGTACGCGATCGCGACATCCGGGTCCGCGGTGCGGGCCTGTTCGAGCATCGCGAGCCCGCGCGCGCGCAGCAGTTCCGGCACGAACAGGTGCTCGCCGTGCGCGCGACAGCGCGCGAGCGTCGCATCGAGCTTCGCGCACGCCTCGGCCGCGCGGCCCGTGCGCGTCAGCCCTTCCGCGTATGCGACGACCAGCGGCGCGAGCAGGCGCCGGAAGCCGCTCGCCTCGATGCGCCGCAGCGCGGGCTCGAGCCGCGCGAGACCGGCGCCGGGATGCCCGGCCTGCATGTCGAACTGTCCCGCGAGGCCTTCCGCGTGGCTGAGCCAGATGTCGAACCCGTTCGCCTCCGCCGTCGAGCGCAGCGTGCCGAGGTAGTCGGAAATCACGTCGTGATCGCCGTAGCGCAACGCGATCGGCACGGCCGCGGCGCCGAGCACGACGCACAGTGCCGGCCCCGACCCGGTGCGGCGCGCGGATTCGACCGCCTGCGCGGCCAGCCGCATCGCATATTCCGGATCGCCCTGCATCCAGACGAGCCGCGTCAGCATCGTGCCGCCGAGCGTCGCGACGTCGATCCCGAGCGCGGCTTCCGCGCAGGACGGTTCGCCGGCCACGGCCAGCTCGGCGGTCGCGGCCTCCAGCCGCTCGCGGGCCTGCGCGTGCTCGCCGAAGTAATGCAGCGACGTCGCGACCATCGCGTTCGCCAGCAGTCGCTGCGGCCGGTCGCCGCGCCGCTCGGCCGCGCGCTCGAAGCGGGTCGCGTAGCGCAGCGATTCGTGGATGTCGGAGCGCGTCAGCATCGTGTTCCACAGCCCGACCAGCGCGCACGCGTCGAACGCCTCGTCGCCGATCCGGCCTGCGAGCACGAGCGTCCGGTCCCACATCGCGGCGGCCGCGTGCGTATCGCCGTCGGTATGCAGCAGCGCCGTCGCGTACGCCGCGCGCAGGCGCATCTCGCGCGCCGCGTCGATGCCGCCGGCGTCGCCGGCCTCGATCGCGTCGAGCGCCCGCCGCGCCGGTTGCGCGCATTCGCGCATCCGCGCCGGCTCCAGCAACGCGAGCGCCAGCGCGTCCGCTTCCCGCACCCGCGGCTCGGCCGCGACGGGCTCGCGCGGCGCCGGCACGCCCGCGGCGACACGCGGGCTCGCGAGGTCCGGGGCCGGCGGCGGCATCCGCGCTTCGCCCTGCTCACGTTCATAGCGCGCATGACGCTCGGCGACGACGTCGAATTCGCCTTCGTTGTGCAGTTTTTCGAACGCGTACGCGCGCGTCGATTCCGTCAACCGGTAGCGCGCCTGCGCGCCATGGAACTCGACGGTCACCAACGACTTCGCGACCAGTTCGCCGAGCACCGCGATCGTCTCGGCGGCCGACATGCCGGGATCCATCGCGACCTCGCGCGCGGCATCGAACGTGAACGGGCCGACGAAGCACGCCATGCGGCGAAACAGCGAGCGCGCGGCCGCATCCAGCAGCACGTAGCTCCAGTCGAACGTCGCGCGCAACGTCTGGTGGCGCGGCAGCGCCGAGCGCAGCCCGCCGGTCAGCAGGTTCAGCCGGTCGTCCAGACGCGCGGCGACGATCTCGAGCCCGAGCGTCGCGACGCGCGCGGCAGCCAGTTCGATCGCGAGCGGCAGCCCGTCCAGACGCCGGCAGATGTCGCCGACCAGCCGGATGCCGGCCGCATCGACCTCGCAGTCGGGCGTGGCGGCGCGGATCCGCGCCAGGAACAGTTCGACGGCCGAATGATGCACGATCTCGTCCACCGGCGTACCCCCTTCCGGCACCGCCAGCGGGCTCACGCGAAACACGGCTTCGGCCGAGATATGCAGCGGTTCGCGGCTCGTCGCGAGCACGCGCAGCGATGGGGCGCGCGACGTCAGCGTATCGACGAAGTCGGCCACCAGATCGACGACGTGTTCCGCGTTGTCGAGCACGATCAGGGCCGGCGACGCAGCGAACGCTTCGGCGATCCGGTCGATGCCCGGCACACTGTCCGTGCCGAGCCCGAGTTCCGCGGCGATCGCGAGCAGTACGTCGTCGCGCGTCGCGGCGCTCGCGAGCGCGACGAACAGCACGCGCTCGCCGGACCGCTCGCGCAGTTCGTGGGCGACGCGGCCGGCCAGGCTCGTCTTGCCGATGCCGCCCGCCCCGACGAGCGTGACGACCGGCGCGCGTTCGAGCATGTCGACGATCTGCCCGATCTCCGCCTGGCGTCCGACGAGCGGAACCGGACGGGCCGCCGCGACGGGGTCGGCCGGTAACGCGGCCGCGCGCGGCGCGGCTTCGTGCGCGACGGCGGGATTCGCGATCAGCAGGTAGCCGCGGCCCGGCACCGTCTTGATCAGGCCGCGGTCCGCGCCCAGCGCCTTGCGCAGCGTCGCGACATGGACCTGCAGCCGGTTTTCCTCGACGATCAGGCCCGGCCACACGGCATCCATGATGTCGTCCTTCGACACGATGGAACCGTTGGCGCGATGCAGCACTTCCAGTATGTCAAGCGCGCGTGCGCCAATGCGCAGCGACGCGCCGTGGTGGCGAATGTCCCGCTGCTCGAAATCCACCGACAACGTCCCGATCTGGATCATGGCCGCCTCCAGGTTCCCCACGATGACCGCCATGTGAACACGGCCGTTCACCGGGGCGGGAGTCCGCACCCGGCCTGCCCTGCGGGCGGGTGCAAAGTCTCAAAATGTGGGCGGAGTGTAAACGCCGTATAAACAAAAATCTTGAAGGAAAATGCGCTGGCCTTATCCGCACCGGCGCGCACCGCGCAATCATAAATAGGGCAATAGTGGCCGCATGGTGGCCGCAGCGGCGCATTCGCGTGCCCGTCGAGGCCCGCGCGGCACGGGGCAAGCCAATAGCAAGCATTTCGTCAGCAAGTGGACATTTGTTCAAGTTAACTTGGGCCGGTCGGGCACACCGTATAAACTTCGCGTCAAAATGTTCGCGTGCCGCCCCCAACGAAGGATTGTTCCGCCATGCCAGATCCCCTCGTCGCGCCCCCGGCCGCACTGCCGAAAGACACGCTCGGCTGCCTGTCGAGCCTGCTGTCCAAGGATGTCGAACGGTCGGTCGGCGGCCTCACGCTCCATCGCAAATGCATGCGCGACGAACAGTTCGAGCGCATCGAGATGGCGGCCAGCGATCGCGGCTTCCTGATCGGCGTGTCGCTCAACGGCGGGCATCGGCGCACGATCTACGGCGGGGCCGGCCAATCCCGTTCCGAGCGACGGTTCCAGCACAACTCGATCTACATTCGCGACTTTTCCCGGAATTTCCGTGCCGACCTGTACGGCCAGTTCGACTTTCTGCTGGTCGAGCTGTCGCACACCTATCTCGACAGCCTCGGCCGCGAGCACGACGGTACGGAAATCGGCGGCCTGACCTGTGCGCCCGACGTGCAGGACATGGTGCTGGGCCATCTCGCGCACGCGGTCGCCGACAGCCTCGACGGGCCCGGCGCGCTGAATGCGCTGTTCGTCGAGCAGATGGGGCTCGCGATCGGCACGCATCTCGCGCGCCAGTACGGCAACACGAGTGCGCGCGACCTGCAGCGCAAGGGCCTGCTGTCGCCGGCGAAGGCGGCGCTCGCGAAAGAGCTGCTGATGGAGAAGGCCGATCTCGGCGTGTCGATCGAGGAAGTCGCGAGCGAATGCGATCTGTCGCGCGGCTATTTCATCCGGGCGTTCTCGCGCACGACGGGGCGCACGCCGCATCAATGGCTGCTCGAACAGCGCGTGATCCGCGCGCGGCAACTGATCGAGACGACCGACATGTCGCTCGCGGAAATCGCGGCCGTGTGCGGCTTCGCGGACCAGAGCCACCTGAACCGCGTGTTCGCACGCATCGTCGGCCATCCGCCCGGCGCCTGGCGGCGCGAACTGACGCGCTGACGCGTAGCGGCAGCGGCCGCGCGCCGCCGCTACGCGCGTACCCCGCGCGTCACGGCGTGCGACACCGAGCTTACCGGCCGGTTTCGCAATAATCCTGAGCGCGGCATGAATCGTTCTGAAAGCCGGCGCCCGACGGCGCCGGCCCGATTCACGCGACCTGATCCCGCGAGCGCTGCGCGTCGAGCAACGCGGCGCGAAACACGTCGGCCGGCTGCGCGCCGCTGACGACCGTCGTGCCGATGCGCGTCGACGGCACCGACGCGATGCCGTCACGCACCGCGTCCGCTTCGAGCTCGACCACCGCGTCGAGCCCTTCGCCGGATGCGAGGAACGCACGCACCGCGTCGCCCGGCAGGCCGACGCCAGCCGCGATCTCAACCAGCACGTCCGCATCGCCGATATCGCGGCCGTCGCGGAAATACGCGGCAAACAACGCATCGACGAGCGCGACCGCGCTGCCGCGCTGCTGCGCGAACCAGACGAGCCGGTGCGCGAGCCGCGTGTTCGGCGTGCGCGCGATCCGCGCATGGTCGAACACGAGGCCCGCCGCGCGGCCGGCATCGGCCACATGCGCATCGAGCGCCAGCGAACGCGCCCAACTGCCGAACTTCGCGCTCCGGTACGCCTTGCGGTCGATGCCGCCGGCCGGCATCGTCGGGTTCAGCTCGAACGGCACGAACCGCACGTTCACACTGCCGGCCAGGCCGGCTGCTTCGATCGCCTCCACGAGCCGGTGCTCCGCGATCCAGCACCACGGGCAGATCAGGTCGTAGGTCACGGTTACTTCGACGGGTTTCATGGTCATCTCCTGTACATTGCAGCCCAGAAGATAGCGCTTGCGCGCCGGCGATAGAATGCGAACGGCGCGCAACGCATCGTTGCGGCCTGCACAAAGACACGAAGACTCGAAGAGCACGACATGGACAAATTCTCCGCGCTGCGCGCGTTCGTCGAAGTAGCGGAAGCCGGCGGCTTCTCGAGCGCGGGGCGCCGCCTCGACCTCGCGGCGTCGTCGGTGGTACGCGCGGTGGATGCGCTCGAGGCATCGCTCGGCACCGTGCTGCTGAACCGCACGACGCGCCAGGTCACGCTGTCCGATGCCGGCGCGATGTACTACGCACGCGCGAAGCAGCTGCTCGAGGAACTCGCGGAAGCCGACGCGCTGGTGTCCGATCGCGGCGACGAGCCGTCCGGGCCGCTGCGCGTGTCGGTGCCGGTTGCGTACGGCGTGCGCCGCATCGCGCCGCACGTCGCGGCCTTCCTCGCGCGCCATCCGAAGCTCGACCTCGACCTGCAGCTCACCGACGAACGCGTCGATCTCGTCGCGGGCCGCATCGACGTCGCGATCCGGCTCGGCGAAGCGGCGCCGTCCGCCGAAGTCGTCGCGCGGACGCTCGGCACGTTCCACCGCTACGTCGTCGCGAGCCACGATTACCTCGCCGCGCACGGCACGCCGGCCACGCCGGGCGAGCTCGTTGATCACGGCTGCCTGCGCTTTCACTTCGGCGGCGACCAGCAGGCGTGGTCGTTCGCCGATGCGCACGGCACGACGCAGGTGCGCGTCGCCGGGCGCCTGAAATCGAACCACAGCGAAGTGCTGCGCGATGCGGCGCTCGATGGTGCCGGCATCGCGCTGCTGCCCGACTGGCTGGTCGATGCCGACGTCCAGTCGGGCCGTCTGCGCCGGCTCTTCGAGCAATACGACGTGACGCCCGGCACGGCCCGCTCGGTCGTCACCGCGCTCTACCTGCCGACGCAGCGCGGCTCGAAACGCGTGACCGCGTTCATCGATTTCGTCGAAGCGCTGGTGCGCGCGTAGCGTCGCGCCGTACAACGCAGCGCGCTGCGCTGCCAGCCACGCTACCAGCCGAACTTCGCCTCGACGCCGACGTAGTCGGCGTTGCGCGCACCGAGCGCGCGAATCGAATCGGCGATCTGGAAGTGCACGGCCTCGACGGCCAGCGCCACGTTCGGATTGACGAGCCAGTCCACGCGGGCCTGCGCATACATCCCCGTGTACGAACCGCCCTTGCCGGCCGTGCCGGGCACCGCCTGCATCCCTTGCGCGTAGATTGCGTCGGCCGTCGTTTGTCGCCACTGGAAACCGACCGCGGTCAGCACCGTCACGTTGGCGGACGGCTTGAACGTCAGCGACGGCTTCACGTGAACCAGGTTGCTGTAGCCGGTGTAGCCCGCAAGCGTGAAGTAATAGCCGTTCGGGAACAGCGGGTTGAAGGTGCCCATGCGCCCGTCGCCGGGATGCTTGTCGCCCGACGCGCCGTCGACCTGGATGCCGACGCGCGGCGTGCCCGGCGTCTTCGCGAACGTGTAGCCGCCCAGCGCGCCGAACGCCCACGCGCCGATCGTGTCCTGCCCGATGTGCCCGGTCTGGAGCATCGCCTCGACGTCCCAGTCGAACCCGCTGGACTTGCCCGCGTAGCGCATGTCGAACACGTCGCGCCGCTCGGTACCGGCCCCGTCCAGATAGCGCGCGTTGTCGCGCGTATACCTCGACCAGTACGCCGACAGGTCGCCGGGGCCCGTGTTGCTGCGCTCGATACGCACGCCGTCGAACCGCAGGTGCCGGTTCGACACGTCGTCGAACGCCGCGTCGTCGCGATACTGCACCGGGCGCGTCACATAGCCGATCAGCCGCCACTTGCCGATTTCGTAATCCGCCCACAGCGCGTCGAACGCCTGGCGCACGTTCGGGCCGTCGCGCACCGACACGAACCGCTGCAGGTCGTACGCCATCTCCTGCCGGCCGATCCGCGCCTTGAACGTGCCGCCGCCAATCTGGTCGACGTACGCGACGAAGGCCTGCTCGATATCGAGCTGATCCTTGTCGACGGACGACACCGTGTCCTTGCCGAACGGCCGCGCATCGACGAACTGGACGAACGCCTGGACATGCCCGGCATAACGCAGGTCCGCATGCACCGTCGCACGCTGGATCATGTAGTTGTCGTCGTGCGCGGCGCCGAGCCCGAACAGCGGCGCGTTGTTCAGCTCGAAGCGCTCGCGCAGGTTCGCGCCGAGCGACAGGTAGGTCGACGGGTCGCCGCCGAGCGGGATGTACTTCAGCGCATCGCCGGGCTGGCGCGGCACGCACGGATTCGCGAGCACCGACCAGTCTTCCTGCCAGCGGTTGAACAGCAACGTGGGCCGCTTCGCGGTACACGTCGTGCCGACGGCCGAAGCTGTCGAAGCTTGTGAAACCGTCGGAACCGGCGAAGCTGTCGAAGCTGTCGAAACCGTCGAAACCGTCGAAACCGGCGAAGCTGTCGAAGCCGCCGAAGCGGCATCCTCGGCCCCGGCCGCCGTACCGGCGTAGCTGGCGACGCCGCCCGCCAGCACGGCGGCCGGCAGCACGCGCCGCCAGGCCCGCCCCATCGACCTGCGCCCCATCACTTCGACCGCGCGTGGATCTCGGCGACGTAGCCGCCCGGGAACTGCACGAGCGCCGCATCACGCCCGTCCGACGTGAACGTCGGCACCAGCACGGTCACGCCCGCGGCCTGCGCCTGCTTCAGCGTCGCGGCCAGATCCGGCACTTCGTAGCCCGTCATCTCGCGGCCGAACGGGTAAGGCAGATGCCCGTCGGTGGCGAGCACGGTCATCTTGCCGAAACCCGATTCGATGCGGATGCGGCGATACGTATCGTTCGGCCGGCCGATCTCGATGCCCGGCGCCTTGCGCACGTCGGACACGACCTTGCCCCGCGAGAACGCGACGAAGTCGTGCACCAGCTTGCTCGCACTTTCCGGCGACACGTACACGCGGTTTTCCGGCACCGTCTGCAGCGGGTCGTATTTCGGCGCCTGCGTGTGCCAGTAGAGCTGCATGTTCACGCCGCCCGGCCAGCGGATGATCGCGTCGCGGCCGATCGGATCGGGGAACGTGTCGACGACCACGTCCGCGCCGTGCGCGCGCGCCGATTTCATCGCGACGTCCATGTCGGTGACGAGGTAGCCGGTGCGCTCCTGGCAGAACGGATAGGGGATCGGCGTCTTGAAGCCGAACACCGAGATCGTGCCGGCCGGCGTGAACACGAGCTGCGACATCGTCTGGCTCGGCGTCGGCGTGACCTGGAACACACCCTGCTGCGACTTCTTGCCGCCGAACGTCGCGACGAAGCTGTCGGTGAAACGATCGAAATCTTCCGGCGCGACGCACACGTGCGTCGTGTCGTACTGCGGGCCGACCGAGACGGCCGGCACCTTCGCGGACGACGTGTCGAGCAGGCGCGTCTCGTCGGCCTGGGCCGGCGCGGTCGCCAGCAGCGCGCCGAGCACGGCCGCCGACGCAGCCGTCAGCCGCCATGCCTGTTGCAATTTCAGTGTGATCATCGGGTTCTCCTTGAAAGTGGCAGGCGCGGCCGCATGCCGCGCGCGCATTCAGCGTGACGTCGGCCGCTCGTCGGGCCGACCGGATTGATAGGCGAGGAAGCACAGCACCGCGAGCGGCAGCGCGAGCGCCCAGAACGCCGCGAACAGATAGGCCATCGCACCCGCGCCGGCGCCGAGCGCGAAGCCCGTGACCGGCGGCAGCGTGCGCCGCAGCCGCACGCGCGCGACTTCGCGTTCGGCCGGCGCGGCGAGCGGCACCAGCCAGTCGAATGCATCGATCACCGCCTGCGTGACGTTGCCCGTCATCACCGTATTGGCGACGACCGAGCGGGCCGTCAGCCGCGCGTGCGCGTTCTGGACGCCCATCGCCGCGGCGCCGAGCAGGCCGCACAGGATCGTTCTCGGCGCGTCGGCGTCGGCGATCGGCGAGGCCATTACGCCGGCCAGCATGAACCCGGCCAGCAGCACGGCCTGCAGCGCATAGAGCGAACGTGCGCGCACGCCGTGACCCAGCGAGCGCATCCGGTGGTCGAGCACGCGCGCGACGACGATGCCCGCGATGAAGGCCGGAAACGCGAGCCACTTGATCGCGAGCCCTTGCCCGACGCCGGCCAGACCCGAACCGATCAGGATGAAGTTGCCGGTGACGTGCGCGGTGAACAGGCCGAACAGCGCGACGAAGCCGAGCGTGTCGACATATCCCGCGATCGACGCGAGAAACACGTCCTCGCCGCGCACGCGGTCGGGCACCGCTCCCGCGGTTACCGGCTGCGACGGCATGACCCGGTTTCCTGGATGGTGCCGACGGCGCCGGCGCGGCCGGCGCCCGGCGAGATCTGATAACCCATGTTCCGCTCCGGTTGCGCCGACCGGCCCGGCTTGCCGACTGGCATCCGGCCCGTGCGGCGGTTCGGGAGCAAGACTAGTGAAGGCTGGCCTGAATGTCATGGCGCCCGCCTGAATTTTTCTGAATCGGCGGCGGTCCGGCGCCGGCCCGGCACGACACGGATCGACGCCGCACCAGGCCCCGCGCCGCGACGAAAGCCGCGCCGCGCGCGGCATGCCGCGCGTCAATCGTGTTATTTTTCGATCGATAGTTAACGCAGGCGCACCATCGGGAGCCGATGCATGACCGAAAGAAAACGCAGCACGCCGGCCCGCGAGCGCGGGACGGACGCCGACGGCAACACCGTCACGCCGGGCCGCCGGCTCGCGCCGGAAGCGCGCGAGAGGCAGATCGTCGAGAAGGCGATCGAGCACTTCGCGACGCACGGCTTTTCCGGCAGCACGCGCGAGCTCGCGCGGCAGATCGGGGTCACCCAGCCGCTGCTGTACCGGTACTTCCCGAGCAAGGAAGCGCTGATCGACCGCGTGTACGACGAGATCTACACGTGGAACCCCGACTGGGAAAAACTGATCGCCGACCGCACGGTATCGCTGCAGGAACGGCTGGTCGCGTTCTACCGCGCTTATGCGCAAACCATCCTGCGGCGCGAATGGATCCGTACGTTCATCTTCGCGGGGCTCAGCCGCGAGGGGTTCAACACGCGCTACCTGTCGCGGCTGCGCGAACGCGTGTTCCTGCCGGTGCTGCGCGAGCTGCGGCACGAATACGACATCGCGACACCCGCCACCGAGGCCCAGCGCAACGCGGAAGTCGAGCTGGTCTGGAGCCTGCACGCGAGCATCTTCTATTTCGGCGTGCGCAAGTGGGTCTACGGCCTGCCGGTGCCCGACGATCTCGACACCGAGATCGAACGGCTGATCGACGCGTTCCTGCACGGCACGCCCGCTGCGCTGAAGCAGCTCGCGTCGGACGCACCCGCACGGCGGCGCAAGCGCAACTGACGCGAGCGGCGGGCGTGCCGGTCGACGACGGTCGAATCGTCATCCGGCACATTCACGCTCGTGCGTCTTCGTCGGGCGTACACGCGGCGGCAAGCCGCTTGCCACGCGCATCACACGGGGATCGGGAAACGTCCGCCACGACCGGCACGTGACGAAGCGGTCGGTTCCGGCCGTGCCCGCAATCACGCGAATTCAGAACAATTTATCCGGCGCATCGCACGTTTCGCCTATCCTCGAAAGGCACTCGCGGCCGCGCCGGTTTCGCACTGTCCGACTATCGCGCGAACGCCGAGGACGTAAAGCAGGATCTCGTCGACGCGGACGTCAAAATCGCATGCCCGACGATGGCGCTCTGGGGCGAGGATTTTTATGCGGTCGGCAAGATGTTCGACATGAAATCCGTGTGGGAAAGCATGGCGACGCACCTGCGCGCCGAGCCGATCGCGCAGTGCGGGCACCTGCCGCAGGAGGAGCAGCCGGAGCGCGTGAACGCGCTGCTGCTCGACTTCCTGAAGCACTGGGAAGGCTGATTAGATGCGCGCGCAACGAACCAACGGGAGGAAGGCATCATGAGCGACGTTTCGGGCCCGCTGGCGGTCGTGATCGGCGGATCGGTGGGCGGGCTGTTCACCGCCACTTCACTGCGTGCGGCCGGCTGGCGCGTCAAGGTCTTCGAGCAATCGCCGAACGAGCTCGACAGCCGCGGCGGCGGCATCGTGCTGCAAACGCCGATCGAGCGCGCGTTCGCGTTCGGCGGCGTGCCCGTGCCGCACGATGCGGGCGTCGATTCGGTCGACCGGATCTATCTCGACGAGCACGACCGGATCGTGCAACGCCTGCACATGCCGCAAACACAGACCGCGTGGAACGTGATCTATACGGCGCTGAAACGCGCGCTGCCCGCCGGCGTCGTGCATGGCGGTGTTTCGTTCGAGCGCTTCGAGCAGGATGGCGACCGCGTGATCGCGCACTTCGCGGACGGCCGCGTCGAGCCGGCCGACCTGCTGGTCGGCGCCGACGGCGGCCGCTCGAACGTGCGCGCGCAACTGTTGCCCGAGGCGCGGCCCGCGTATGCTGGTTATGTCGCGTGGCGCGGGCTCGTCGACGAGCATCGGCTGCCCGACCCGGTGCTGAAGGTGCTGCGCGACCGCTTCACGTTCCAGCAAGGCGACGCGCATCTGTTCCTCACCTACCTGGTCCCCGGCCGCGACGGCGCGATCGAACCGGGCAAACGCCGCGTGAACTGGGTCTGGTACCGGCGGCTCGCACCGGCACAACTGCCGTCGCTGTTCCTCGCGCAGGACGGCACGCAGCGCGACGGTTCGCTGCCGCCCGGCGCGATGCGCGACGACAACCGGCTCGAACTCGTGGACGCCGGTCGCCGGATGCTGGCACCGACGCTCGCCGCGCTCGTCGACGCGACACAGGCGCCGTTCGCGCAGTCGATCCTCGATCTCTCGGTCGAGCGCATGGCGTTCGGCCGCACGGTACTGCTCGGCGACGCGGCCTGCCTCGTGCGGCCGCATACGGCCGCGGGCGTCGCGAAAGCGGCGGAGAATGCGGTCGGGCTCGCCGAGGCGCTGCGCGGCGTCGTGCACGGCCCCGCATTCGACGCCGCGCTGGCGCGCTGGGAAAGCCGTCAGCTCGCGACCAATGCTTCGCTGTCCGAACTCGGCATCTCGCTCGGCACGCGGATCATGGGGCGCGCGTGATCGGCCGGCGGCACGCGCCGCTTTCGGTCGGTCGCGCGCGTAGCCCGACGCGTCACGCGTGGCGCACGACGATATCCCATGCGGTGTGACATACCTGCCCCGGCAGCGTCAGCGCGCGCAGCACGACCCGATCGCCCTGCTGCGTCGCGACGCTGAGCTTCTGCGGCGCCAGCAGCGCGACCGTCGCGCCGTTGTGCTCCAGTTGCACGCCGGGCGCCGAAGGCTGGCCGCTCAGATGCGACAGCCAGATGTCCAGTACCATCCGCTCGCGCGTCACCGCGAATTCGACCGCGTGCGACGCCCACGCATTCAGCGCACAGCCCTGCGGGTTACGGAACGACGGCCCCGCGGCCAGACGCGGAACGTTCGTCAGCACGTCCTCGTGCGCGGCCAGCACCGACAACCCGCTCGCGGCAAAGCGTTCGGGCTGAAGCAGGCCGGGGTCGGCCGGTTGCGCCCGCCTGCCGGCTTCGGGCGCCAGCGCGAACGCCTGCCCGAGCGCGAGCGCGTGCTCGGCATGGCGCGCCAGGTAGCGCCAGTGGTTCAGGAAGCGCACGTCGCCCGTCATGTGCAGGCCACGGATCGGTTTGCCCTGGTGCTCGAGCACGATGCGGACCGCGTCGAAATCGTGCCGCTCGTGCAGCCCCCACTTCGTGACGAAATTCTGCTCGCAGCCCACCAGCCGCACGTGCCCGAGTCCGCCCCACAGATGCAGGAAGGTCGTGTCCAGCCCGTGGATCGCCGCGAAGTCCTGGCCGATCCTGCCCGCCTGTTCGCGGACATACTGCGCGAACCGCGCCCAGGGTTCGCGGCCGCCGACGACGAGCCCCGCCTGCAGCGGCTGCCCCAGCCGCCCGAGCACGTCCTGCACGCACTGGTGGATCAGCGCGTCGCGCCGTTCGCCGATGAGCGGCGCCATCACGAACGCACAGAAGTGCGCGTCGGGCGCAACGTGAAGGGACTCGTCGTCCGGCACGACGTCGAAGATGTCGAACCGCGGCCCCGGGAACCAGATGTCGGCATCGTAGAGCGCGAGCGTCTGCAACGCCGGATCGGTGTCGAAGATCGCGGCCGCGGAGATGTAGCGGTCCCACGCAAGGTCGCCGACGCCCGCCGCGGCGTAGACCTCGATACCGTTCGCCCGCAGCCGCTGCTGTTTCTCGTCGGACAACCCGTAGCCGATGACGCCGATGCGCCCCCGGTAGTCCGTCGCGCGCAGCGAGACGATGAACGGGATGACCATCTCGTACCAGGCCTGCGAGTTGTCGTCGATCGCGAAGGCGACGAGGTGATGGCGATGGGTCTCGTTGTTGTCGGACGTGTTCATGCGTGTGGTGAGATTGATAAGTCCGGATTTCTGATCGGTCCGGCTGCCGGTCTTCTTTTACGCGCGACGCCGATTATCGGAAGGCAGTCGAACACCCGTTATCGTCATACGATTGCGAGCGATATCCATTCGGCGGCTGTCCCGTTCGCCGGGGCCGGTCGCCAGGAAATGGATGCACGATTTTTACCACGGCGCGATATTCCCGCGCGACCTGAAAATGCGTCGCGATCCCGAACATTTGTTAAATAGCTTGAATGACCGACAACGGGCCGGCAATTTGCCTTAACATCCGGCCGTCATCTCGACTGACGCCGATCACGGTTGACCGACCCTGGGCTCCGGCCGTGGCTTTTATTTTTTCAGGTGCCTGAACCGGGTGCCGATTTCATCCGGACGCTACGACCGATCATGTTCCAGACCCCGGGAGATTCATTCGTCAACGGCTCGCTGCTGGGCCTGTGCGTCGAGGTTCCGCTCGCCGCGCTGGTGTCGCTCGCCATGCACGGCGTCGACTGGAACGGGCAGCGCATCGCGATGCTGGTCGCCACGCCGGTGCTGCTCGCCTGCGTGGCGCTGCTGACCCGCCCGGTCGCATTCAGCACCGTGTGGAAGCACAAGCGCTCGCCGTTCGTGCTCGACGACAACGTGCGCGCATCGATCTACGGCCGGCTCTGCGGGATCGCGCTCGGGCTCGTGTTCGGCATCATGGTCGCGACGACGTTCGCCTGATCCGGCCGCCCCGGATCGCCCGACGAGGCCTGCGCCGGGCTTGAAGCCGCCAGGTCACGTGCGCATCTTCCCCGCGCATCGCGTCACGCCGACGCAACCAGCGTATTGAACGACGTATCCCACAACGGCGCGACATTCGCCGGCCCATCCAGCACACCGATCCGCGCGAACACATCCGCGACCTGCTGATGCTGCGCGACCACGTCAGGCGTCACCGGCAGCAGCGCATAGTCGTCGCTGCGCTGGTCGAACATCGCGACGAGATCGGCCACCGGCACGCGTGTCTCGTGGTTCTGCACGCGCGCATAGTCGCCGAAATGCCCGTTCGCCCACGCATACGCGCGTCGAAACCGCAGCAGCAGATCGCCCGTCGCCGCACGACGGCGCGCATCGTCGAGCGTGCGCGGATTCGCGTACACCGGGAAATTGCCCGACAGATACCCCTTCCCTGTCTTCAGCACGCGCGCACCGTAGCGATTGCGCGCGAGCTGGCCGTTGTAGCCGTAGATCGCCCACGCGTCGATGTCGCCGCGATCGTACGCCGACAATCCGTCGGCCGGTGACAGGTTGATCGGCTGGATGTCGTCGAAGCTCAGGCCAGCCTCCGTGAGCTGGCGATACAGGAAATAGTGCGACGTCGTCGCGCGCACATAACCGACGCGTTTTCCCTTCAGATCCGCGATGCTGCGGATCGGCGTGTCCTTGCGCGCGAGCGTGACCTGGTTGTTCAGGTCTTCGCGCACGCGGGTGATGAGCCGGACGTTGGCCTTCTGGCGCGCTGCGAACACGGCCGGAATTTCGCTCCCCGAACCGATATCGAGCGCGTCCGCGTTGAGCGCCTCGATGTGCAGCACGCCGTTGTTCAGTTCGCGCCATTCGATCCGGTACGGTGTATCGCCGAGGCCGGCCGCCTGCAGCAGTGCGCGCCAGCCGCCCTTGTAGGTCGCGACGCGCAATGTGGTGCCGGCAAGATCGGCGTTGACGGCGGGCGCGGCGAACGCGGCCTTCGCGGCCAATGGGGCCGCCACGGCCGCTGCACCTGCAAGCAGCAAACGGCGGCGCGCCGCCGAAATTGACGCCATCGAATTCTCCTGTCGATCGGTTGCGAAGTGAGCGGAAGTCGGCGCGGCCGCTTCAATGAAGCACCGGAAACCCGTGGCGCTCGGCCAGCAGTTCGAGGATGCGGCGCGCGTCGGTGACGAACCGCACGTCGCCGAGCGTCTGCGCGTCGTCCGGCGCCGGCCGGTCGCGACCGAGCACGAGAACCGGCAGGCCCTGGTGCGCGTCGTCGAGTGCCTCGATCACCGCGTGGCGCGGCCGCTCGAAGCCGACGCGCTTCACGTCGATGCGGCCCGCGTGCTCGGGCGCACTCGCCAGCAACCCTTCGATCGACAGTCCATGTGGACAGACGAAACGTTGGCCCGGATGCTTCGGATCGGTAAAGCCCGGTTCCAGCAGAAACAGCACATCGCGACTCATGTCAAACGGCTCCCGTGTTCGTGGTTCAGCCGGGACGAACGCGCACGTCGGCGCCGTCGTGGTCCCGGAGCAGGCCGGCCCGCGGCCGGATGCCCGACTGTACCGTCGCGCGCCGCACCGCCCTACCAACGTTTTGCGAAATCGATATGCCGGCGCGCGTAGCGCATCGATCGCGCGCCGCCCAGACGACCGTTGCGTAAAAGCATCGCCCGTTGCATCGCAGGCATTGCGGTCATCGAACGATTTCATCGATCGATATGACGGCGGCCACGAGTTGCCGGCGCCGGCGTTCGCCGTTCGTGCGGTGCGTTCGCCGCAGCATGCATGCCGGCCGCGATTGCGACGCACGTGCCGGGCTTGCGGCAATGCACATTACAAATCGGCGATGCCGCGATTTACAAACCACGGATCGAACGTTCAGCAGGGCACCCGCTACCAATAGCATCGTTCTCCTCACAGTCGTATCCATAAAAACAGAGGAAATTCATGATCAAAAAAACAGTAGTCCTGGGTTTGATTTCGATCGGTTCGGTCAGCGCGCATGCTCAGAGTTCGGTCACGTTGTACGGCGTCGTCGATGCCGGTTTCGCCTATACGAACAACCAGGGCGGCGCGAGCAACATCCAGCAGACGAGCGGCAAGCTGAGCGGCAGCCGCTGGGGCCTGAAAGGCGCGGAAGATCTCGGCGGCGGCCTGCAGGCGGTGTTCACGCTCGAGAGCGGGTTCCGGCCGAGCGACGGCGGGCTCGGCCAGGGCGGACGCCTGTTCGGCCGCTCCGCGTACGTGGGTGTCGCGCAAAAGGGCATCGGCACACTGACCTTCGGCCGCCAGTACGAGCCGATCACCGATCTCGTCGCACAGTACTCGGGGTCCGGCTTCTGGTCGCCGGCCACGCACGTCGGCGACAACGACAACCTGAACCAGAGCTTCCGCCTGAACAACGCAGTGAAATTCCGCAGCGACACGATCGCCGGCTTCACGGCCGACCTGCTCTATGCGTTCAGCAACCAGGCGAACGGCGGCGCGGGTAGCGGCTTCTCGAACAACAACGCGTGGGGTGTGTCGGCGAACTACGTGAACGGCCCGCTGTCGGTCGGCGGCGGTTACGTGCGGCTCAATCACCCGAACGCGACGTCGAACACGAGCGGCGCGGTGGGCGGTGCGACCTCGACCACCGGCAACGACTACAGCGGCGCGTTCTTCTACGGGCTGAACGGCGGCGTGCTCAAGCAGCAGATCGGCGCCGTCGGCGCGAACTACGCGCTCGGCCGCGCGACGCTCGGCTTCACGTGGAGCCACACGCAGCTCGACTACGTCGACGGCTCGTCGCGCAAGTTCAACAACTACGACGCGAACGCGCGCTTCCAGCTCACGCCAGCCGCCACGCTGATCGGCGTCTACACGTTCACCGACGGCCGCGCGAGCGGCCTGCCGGGCACCGGCGGCCAGACGCTGAGGCCGCGCT
Source organism: Burkholderia sp. D-99 (assembly GCF_011605345.1). GTDB lineage: Bacteria > Pseudomonadota > Gammaproteobacteria > Burkholderiales > Burkholderiaceae > Burkholderia. The sequence goes on along the minus strand of NZ_JAAOXM010000023.1, from coordinate 18,840 downwards.
GGCACCAGTTCACGCTCGGGTTCGACTACGCGCTGTCGAAACGCACCGACATCTACGTGTCGGGCATCTACCAGCTCGCGGCCGGCGATGCGAGCACGGCGACGTCCGGCGGCTATCGCAAGATCGCGGCGATCGCAAACATCGGCAGCGCGTCCTCGACGAACCGCCAGGTCGCACTCGTCAGCGGGCTGCGCGTGAAGTTCTGACGGCACGCGCATCGGGCGCGGTGCGGCGTAACCAGCGCCGTTGGCACGATAAGCAAAGCGGGAATCGTTGTTTGCCGCACCGTAGCCGGTTGCCGAGAATGTGCTTTTCTCCGTGCGCGGCCCCCCGCGTGCGATACGCGTTCGACCATGACCGACTCCCGTTTCCCTCCCCGCGCGCCGCGCAGCAGCCGGCGCGCGGCACTGCGCCGGCTCGCCGGCGCATCGGGCATCGGACCCGGGCGATTCGCCGCCGCACATGCCTGCCGTTCTTGTGCGGTGCGTGCCCAACCCGCTAGGAAGCCATCATGAGCGCCACCGCCCTCGCCACTCCGGTCGCGTCGTCGCCGTTCGTCGACGTCCGTTCGCCGGCGGATTTCTCCGACAGCCCTGTGTCGCGCGTGCTCGCGCAGCCGCTGATGCTCGGGCTGTTCCTGCCGATCCAGGCCGGTGGATGGAGCGCGTCGACGCTGCCGCGCACGACCGACTGGACGTTCGACTACAACGCCGAGCTGGTCGCGCGCGCGGAGGCGCTCGGTTTCGATCTCGTGTTCGCGCTGTCGCAGTGGCTGCCGAAAGGCGGCTACGGCGGCGTGTTCGACGGCCACGCGCTCGACTCGTTCATGACGCTGGCCGCACTGACCGCGCGTACCGAACGGATCATCCTGGTCGCGACGAACCACGTGCTGTACGGGCCGTGGCACCCGCTGCATTTCGCGAAGTTCACCGCGACACTCGATCACATCTCGCGCGGGCGCTGGGGCATCAACGTCGTGACCGGCCACCGCGCGATCGAGCATGAGATGTTCGGCTGGAACCGGATCGAACACGACCGGCGCTACGAGATGGCCGCCGAGTTCCTCGATGCCGTCCAGCAGTTGTGGGCGCAACCGGACAACTTCAGCTATACGCCCGCACTATCGAGCTGGCGGCTGGGCGGCGCGTTCGTCACGCCGAAGCCGCGCTACGGCCGCCCGCTGCTGATCAACGCGACCGGCTCCGACGCGGGCATCGAGTTCGCGGCGCGCTATTCGGACATCGTATTCGTCACGAGCCCGGCGGGCCCCGACGCCGAACGCGCGATCGACGCCCTGCCCGCGCATACCGTCCGCGTGAAGGCCGCCGCCGCTGCGCGCGGCCGGACGATCCGCACGCTGCTCAACCCGCTCGTGATTTGCCGCGAGACGACGGCCGAAGCGCGCGCGTATCGCGACGCGATCGTCGCCCATGCGGACGAAGGCAGCTTCCACCGCTTCGACAGCGACGCGCATGCGTGGCGCGGCGGCTTCGAGCAACGTGCGCAGGCCGCGGCACGCGCGATCGGCGGCAATATTTCGATAACGGGTTCGCCGGAGGAAGTGGCAGACACCATCGTGCGACTGCACCGTGCTGGCATCGACGGGATCCAGTTGAGTTTCTACGATTTCAAGCCCGACCTCGACTTCTTCGGCGAGCGCGTGCTGCCGCTGCTGCGCGACGCCGGCTTGCGGCGCTGACGCGGGCACCTGATGCTTCGCAAGCCGCGGCGCTCATCGTTTCGACACGGCCGGTGTCAGAACACGCGCCCTTCGGTGAGGTGCGTCGTCACGCCGTTCAGCGCGTAGTCGCCGATCACGCGCGCCTTGTGCAGCAACGGGTTGTGACTGAAGATCGTGCGCAGATTCCGCGCGGCGCTGACACAGGCCACGGACGCATCGCGCACTGCGGCCCTCACCGTTGCAACACGACCGGGTCAGAACACGCGCCCCTCGGTGAGGTGCGTCGTCACGCCGTTCAGCTCGTAGTCACCGATCACGCGCGCCTTATGCAGCAACGGGTTGTGGCTGAAGATCGTGCGCAGGTTGCGCCAGTGCCGGTCGAGGTTGTGTTCGCGCGCCGTCGCGGATGCCCCGCCGACTTCGAACAGCCGCTCCGCCGCATGCAGTGCGAGCTTGCTGACGATGAGCTGCGTGCGTGCCGTTGCGAGCGCGCTGTCGAGCACAAGGGCATCCGCATCGGCGTCGCCGGCTTCGATCGCGTCGGCGGAACGGTCGAGCGCCCGCGCGTTTTCGCGCACGAGCGCATCGATCGCGTGACTGTGCGCGGACAGCTCGCCGACGATCTGCTGGATGAAATGATCGTCGCGCGCGGTCGGTGCCGGGCTGTGCAGCACCGGGCGGCCGTGCGCGAGCACATAGCGGCGCGCATCGGCAACCACGTTGCGCACGATGCCTGCGCCCGTCGCAACGAGATGCAGCTGGCGCAGCGCGCCGCAATGGCGGCCGACGAGCGTCGAGCCGTCGCGCGCGGCCACTTCGTCCGCGAACACCTGCACGTCGTCGAGCAGCAGGCTGCCGCTCGCGGTCATGCGCTGGCCCATGCCGTCCCAGTCGTCGAGCACCTGCACGCCGTCGCGCGCGACGGGAATGATCACGGCGACCGCGTCGCCCTGCTCGTTCTCCACGTTGATGCGCGCGAAATCGGCAAACGCGGTGCCGGTCGAATAGTATTTGCGCCCCGTCACGCGATAGTGCTCACCGTCGCGGCGCAGCACGGTGGTGTTCTCGCCCGGCCGCGACGTGCCGCGCTCGGTCGACGCGCCGCCGAAGATCGCGCCGGCCAGCGCCCGTTCGAGTTGCACATCGTTGAACGGTGTGCGCGGCGACAGCCGCAGCGTCTCGATCTGGTCGTAGTGGATGCGAAGTGCGTGCGCGAGATTCGAATCGGCGGCGGCCAGCGTCGCGATCGTGTCGAACAGGTCGACCAGCGTGCCGCCGAGGCCGCCGCGCGCGACCGGAATCCGCAGCACGCCCAGTACCGAGCGCCGGAAGATCGCGAACCCTTCGAACGGCAGTTCGCGACGCGCCTCGCGTTGCGCGGCATCGTGCCCGATCGCGTTCGCGAGATCGGGGAGTGCGGCGAGCGCATCGCGCAACGCGTCGCGCGGATCGACGGCATCACGGGCGGTCATTCGGTGGTTCCTTGTACGAAAAGTTCGGGAATGCCGCCGCGCGGCGTAATCGCGGCATCCGCGAACCGGCGCACGGTCGGCACCGCAAAGTATAGGGACGCCCCCGGCGCGCGTGAAAAACCGATTTCAGCTTTTGTTATGCGTGCGCCGGGAATGGTCGCGCGCGATCGCGTCATTGCGTCATTACGTCATTGCGCCGTCGAGCCGTCGCGCGATGCCCCGGAGCAGCACGGTCGCGCGTGGCGAACCCGAACCCGGTCGATCACGACCGTCACGACCGTCACGACTCAGTCGACGGGGCGGGTACGTGCACGGCGCCCTCCGGATACCGGATGTCGATCAGCCCGTGCTTGTCGCGGATGCGTATCGGCGGCACGATCTCCGCGCTCGCACGGTCGACGCCTTCGCACACGGCCAGGTTCGTGTTGGTCCGGTAGTACACGCGCTGGTCGTCGACCGCGAACGCCCAGTTCAGAAAGCGCAGGCTTCGGGCGTCGATCCCCGGCAACGGCTTGCGGTAGTTCTTTCCCAACAGCACGTGACCGTCGGCGTCGATCAGCATGTCGTGAAAGACACCGCGCGCGGTCTCGACGTCGACGCGCCCGGGCTTCGTCACGATCTTGCCGTCGTAAAGGATCTGCGTACCGAGCCGCGCATACCGGTAGCCGAGGCTGACCACGCCGGCCGGCTCGTCGATGCCGCGCTTGCGCACGCCGGCGCAGATCAGTTTTTCGAGTTCTTGCAGGGTCATGGGCGCATGTCGGCCCGGTAGCGGGCCACGGAATGAACGGATGTGCGGCGGTCATTCCAACCATGGCGACGTGCGCTGCCCCGGGCCGCCTTCGGGACATTCAGTCGCTCCATCGCGTATCCGTTCGGATACGAACATGCCGCCGATCGTCGTTTCATTACATCTGGTTCCCGATCGGGAACGAAACAGACATTCCGTTGCCCATACGAGAAATTCGTTTCCGTACGGATACGAATTGCTGCCCGTACCAGCGAGTTGTGCAATACTGTTCCCGATCAGATACGAAGCACGGAGGACGTCATGCAGGAGATCCTGCCTGTCAGCACGATCGGCGCACTCGCCAACCTCATCCGCGCGGCTCGGCTCCAGCAGGGGTTCACGCGTGACGCGCTCGCGAACGCCACGGGGCTTTCGCCGAAATTCATCAGCCAGGTGGAAGCCGGGAAACCCACCGCGCAAGTCGGCAAGATCCTGCTGCTGCTCGGCGAACTGGGCATCAGCCTGTTCGCGCAATCGTCCATCGAGATTTCGGCGGAAAACATCCTGAAGGCCGCGCAACGCCGCAGGAGCCGCCATGGCGAGTAGAACGCTGACCGCATCCGCGAACGGGCTGCGCATGGGCACGCTGGCCGACGACAAAGGCGTCTGGTCGTTCACGTACGACGCCCAGTGGCTGGCTTCGCCACGCGCGTACCCGCTGTCACCCGCGTTCCCGCTGCGCGCCGGCACGTTCACCGACACCTCGACCGATCGCCCGGTCCAGTGGTTCTTCGACAACCTGCTGCCCGAGGAAGGCATGCGCACGTCGCTTGCGCGCGAGGCCAGGGTCGACGCCGCCGACGCCTGGGGCCTGCTCGCGTACTTCGGGCGCGAATCGGCCGGTGCGCTCACGCTGCTCGCGGAAGGCGAACAGGAAGCGACCGGCAGCATGCAGCCGCTCCCGCTCGACGAACTCGAACGCCGCATCCAGGCGATGCCCGAGCGCGCGCTGACGGCCACCGCGCCCAAGCGCATGTCGGCGGCCGGCGCACAGCAGAAGCTGCTGCTGATCCTGCACGGCGACGCGCCGGACTACACGCTGTTCGAACCGGTCGGCAGCGAGCCGTCGATGCACCTGCTGAAGCCGGACATGCGCGCCGCCGGCTATCCGCATTCGGCGATCAACGAGTTTTTCTGCATGAAGCTCGCGAAGCGGATGGGCCTCGACGTGCCCGACGTGCACTTTCTGCGCGTGCCGTCCGCGTGCTACGTGATCGACCGCTTCGACCGCGATACGGCATGGGAGCCGGCCACGCGCCTGCATACGATCGATACGATGCAGTTGCTGAACTACGATCGCGGCTTCAAGTACCAGCGCGCAAACGCGGAGGAACTCGGCCGCGCGATCGGGCAGACCAGCACGCGCGCGCTGGCGCGCCTGTCGGTGTTCCGCTGGACGATCTTCAACGTGGTGGTCGGCAACGGCGACGCGCACCTGAAGAACCTGTCGTTCTTCGTCGACGCGCGCGGCTACCGGCTTGCGCCGTTCTACGACATCGTCAGCACGGTCGTCTATCACACGCCCACGCACCGGCCCGATCATCGCGGCGATCACTGGCCGCACTGCGAACTGACGATGCCGCTCGGCGCCGCGACGCGCTTCTCCGACATCGACACGGGCGCGCTGGTCGCGTTCGGCAACGCGCTCGGGCTCAGGGAGAAGGCAGCCGAAAACGAGCTGCTGCGCTTTCTCGAACCGCTCGATCGCAGCGTCGCGCAGACGCTCGACGAAGTGCGCGAGGTCGCGCGCCCCGATGCCGGGGAAATGCGCCTGCTGAACTCGATCGTCTCGATGCCGATCGCGGAGATGGGCCGCGCGCTGCGGCAGGGGCGCGGGTAACTGGCTGCCGGCCCCCGGCGCTCGCGCGCCAGCCGCGATGTCATGACGGTCGGCGCGCGAAATGCCTGTCCGGCGCCTCTGATTTCGTACGGAAACCTGACGATATCGTACGGCGCCAGGCCACGACGCATCGTTTCGTACCGACGCCTGCGTCAGCGGCGCGCCGCAAAGGCATCGATTCCGGTGAGCTTAGCGGACCACGCCCACAGACGCGCCGCCTCCTCCGGATCGATCGCATGCGGCCGCACGCCCGATTCCTCGTTTCCCTGCGTGACGACCGCGACGTCGCAATCCTCGCAATAGACGCCGCCGATCGCCGCAAGGCGCGGCGACGTTGCCGCCCATACCTGGGTTGCGGCGCCCTGGGCCGGCGTCTTGAAAGTCGGATCGACCGGCACGCCGTGCTCGTCCACCCAGCCCTGCGCCATCATCTCTTCACGTGTCAGGTGACGCTGCAGCGGCGTCGCGATCTTGCCCGGATGCAGCGAATAGGCGCGGACACCGAACGGGGCGCCCAGTGCGTCGAGCTGCACCGCGAACAGTGCGTTGGCGGTCTTCGACTGCGCGTACGCGAGCCATTTGTCGTAGCCGTGTGCGAACTGGACGTCATCCCAGCGAATCGGCGACAGCCGGTGCCCGAGCGACGACACCGCGACCACGCGGGCGCCGCCGCCCTGCGCGAGCACGGGCCACAGCCCGTTGACGAGCGCGTAATGGCCAAGATGATTGACGGCCATCTGCGCTTCCCGGCCGTCGCCGACGCGCGTTTCCGGGCACGCCATGATGCCCGCGCTGTTGATGACGATGTCCACGTCGCGCCGCGCATCGACGAACCGCGCCGCGAATGCGGCCACGCTCGCGAGATCGGCGAGGTCGAGTGCCGCAATCTCCACACCGTCGATCCCGCGCGTTGCGTCGCGCGCGGCATCGACGTGCCGTGCGCCGACGACGACGGTCGCACCGGCCTGCGCCAGTGCGCGCGTCGTTTCCAGGCCGAGACCCGAATGGCCGCCCGTGACGATGGCGGTCTTGCCGCGAAGGTCGAGATCGGCCAGTACGTCGCTTGCCGTCGATGCGGCGCCGAATCCGGAATGAAGGGGGTGTTGCCTGCTCGTCATCGAAGGCTCCTGGAACGATGCGTGAAGCACGCGCCCGCCTGTCGGTCGCGTCACTGCACGAGGCCATTTTCCGGCGACGCCCCCGGACTGTGAATGCAATAGAATCCGGTTTTTCGTCGAGATCGTCCGGAGCTTGAGCGTGGATCCCCTATCGGAAGTGCTGTCGCTGCTGGAAACGCGCGACTCGTATTTCACCGGCCTGAGAGCCGGCGGCCCGTGGGCGGTTGCCATTCCCCCGCCCGAGGGAATCAAGTTCAATGCGGTTGTAGAAGGGAGTTGCTGGCTGACCGTCGACGGCGCCGGAGCGCCGATCCGGCTGCGCACGGGAGACTGCTTCCTGCTCGCAGCGCCGCGGGCATTTTCGCTGGCGAGCGATCCATCGGTGATGCCGGTCCCTGCCGCCGACGTGTACCGGAACCTCGAACGCGGCATCGCGCACTATGGCCAACCCGTGAACTGCTTTCTGATCGGTGGCCGCTTCTCGTACGAGGAAGGCATGCCGCTGCTGCTTGGCAGCCTGCCGCCCGTGGTGGTCGTGAGCGGCGACTCCGAGCAGGCGGCGGTGTTGCGCTGGGCGCTACAGCGGCTCGCACATGAATTCGGCAAGCCATCGCCGGGGGCGTCGTTGATGGTTCGACATCTCGGTCACATGATGCTGGTCGAGATCCTGCGCCGCTACGTGGACGACGGCGCGAACAGCGATGTCGGATGGCTCGCCGGGTTCGCGGATTCCCGGGTGAGCACGGCACTGGTCGCCATTCATGCGGAGCCCGCGCGACGCTGGACGGTCGACGAACTCGCGACCTGCTGCCACGTATCGCGTTCGACGTTCGCGCTGCATTTCAAGCGGCGGCTGGGATTCGGGCCGCTCGAGTATGTACTGCGCTGGCGCGTGCAACTCGCGATGCGGGAACTGCGACGCTCGAACGCATCGATATCGGCGATTGCGCAAATGCTCGGCTACGACTCGGATAGCGCGTTCGGACACGCGTTCAAGCGCATCGCGGGTTGCTCTCCCCGCGCCTATCGCCACGACATCACGAGCGAGTCGGGCGGCTAGCGTCGTCGCACGGGATGCGACCGCTTCTGCTGGTGCTCAACACCCGTTTCAGTCACGCAAGCGCTGCTGCCATCCCCCGATGGGATTCATTCGGATCAACACCGTCGGAATAAAAAGGAAAATATCTCGTTATCGTGCCGTTCTGCGATGTCTGCAAACAGCCACGCGCGACACCGAGTGGCTGTTGTCGAGCCGCCTGAAGGGCTCTTTGCGACCCTCCTCTGACCTTCCGGCCGCGTACGCGCTGAAAGCCGCTTCCAACACAAAGTAGCCGACGACGTGCGTCATGCGCAGTCATCACGTACTTCGCCTGGGTCGGCGTGTGGCCATCAGGTGGCCTGCGGCACTGCGGCCCGCGAGGTAAAGAGCGCTAGGACAGCGGCGACCACCAGCAATACGGCACTCGCCACGAAGGTGCCTCGATATCCGCTGCCGTCGAACAGGACGCCACCGACAGTGGAGGCCAGCGCGATAGAGGGGTGGATCACAGCCACCATCAGGCCACCGCCGGCTTCGGCATTCCTGGGGACCGGCCTGGCCAGCCACGACCACCAGCCGACAGGGGCCGCAGCCGCCACCAAGCCCCACCGGCCGAGGCGAGTACAAAGGCTGCCGCCGCCGCGCCGCCGAATCGGATTGAAGCCAGACAGATGACGGACTTCAGCAGCGGGATGGTCACCCGCGTGCGGTCCATGCCTGTTTTCAGGCATCCACCAACGAGACCCGGCTGCAGTATCAAGGTACCCGCAATGCATACGCGCTGCCCGGCCCGATACGGATCGCAAGAATTATCAAGCCGCGCCCTCAACCGCTTGATAGATTCGCGACCGACACGCCCCGCGTCCGCTCGACGGCATCGCAGGTGGCGCGCTCCACAGCTCCACGTGCTCACCGTATCTTTGCCAAGGAGAAAGACATGCGCACTCAATTCCCCACCGCGGTCAGTCTAACGGCGGGTTCGTTCGGCGACCGGCCGGACCATGACCCTTTCATAGTCCAGCTGATCGGAATCGGCAACGATCCCCAGTCGCCCGGGCGACTCTACGGCTACGCGTGGCAGGCGCAGTCCGGTGCGTGGATGATGCCGAGCTACAACGCGCTCGCCTTCGCCGGCGGGCGGTCGTACGGTCAGATTCAGCTCGTAGCGGGCAACGGCGGATATCTCCAGGCGTTGGGCACCGATTCGTCCACGCACCGCCTTTACCTGGCGGCGTACTACAACGGCGAGTGGCGAGCGCCCAGCGGCTATGCGGCTGGCCCGTTGGGCCCCGATCGCGGTTACGTCGAACAGCTAGCCTGCGGGCCCGGCACCAACGGTCTGCAAGTCATCGGCCTGGGACAGCGTGACCGGCTTCCGTACCTTGCCGTCACGCAGTCGAATGACGGTAGCTGGCACGCAGGCGGCAACGAGCCACTGACGCGTCAACGGCAGTACCGGACACTTCAGCTGGGCGTCGGTAGCGGCAGCGGACGTTACGATCTTCCGCAACTGGTCGGAATAGGCGCAACGGACGGCTTCGCCTACCTGATCGCGTGGCAGGACAGCTCGCACCAATGGAATCCGGTGGGCGAGCGCAACCAGCGTCTCGGCTCCAACGCCGGCGCGTCCTATCGGGAGATCCTCGTTCAGCACGACATTCATCACAATCTTTATGTCTTCGGACTAACGAACCAAGGACAGATCGTCAGGATTTCCCGTCAAGACGCTGACGGTAACTGGCACCAGGAGTTCACGCCGGTCACGCTGCAAGGTTATAACTATGTGGCGATGCATTCGATCCTGTTCGGCAAGCGAGCGTATCTCGTCGGCGTCCAGGGCGGCGGTCGCGCACTGCCGCTCGCGTGGACCGACGGTGACGGCAAGTGGCAGACGCCCAAAGCGCAACCCGCATCGACGCAGGCGATCTCCGTCAGGCTCGCGGGCGGCGCAGACGGCAATCTTCAGGTGCTCGGCATCGACAACAATCAGGAGCCGCGCGTCGTGATGTGGTGCGACAACCGGACTGACGTGCCCGGCGGCCTCTGGCACAACGACGGCCGCAGCCTCGCGCAAAGCTCCGACACGGGGCGGCTCTCCGCGAACCGGCTGACCGATCCGAGACAGGCTTTCGAGCGGCTGAACATCGACAGCTCCGGCGTCTATCGGCATAGGTACACCCACATGGAATACGACTTCGGGATTAGCCACTATCAGGGCATGGCCCGTTGGAACCAGTTCGATCTTCTCACCCACGACTCCCGCGACATCACCCAGCCGAACGGAGAAATCCGTATCGTGAATCGCGACGCGGCCGTCGAACGACGCGAGCTTCGAACCACGACGAAGCCGGACTGGTGGAATCATCCGGGTGGCTGTCAACTGGTGGGAGACTACCTGCTTGTCGAAGTGGAGCGCGTGTGGCCGGCCACCGATCCGGGCTCGAGCTACCTGAACATCTTCTGGCTTGGCGGTCTGAGCGACCTGCATCGTCCGATCCGCATGCCGGCGCTGCTCGAACCAGGTATCAGTGTCGCGTCGATCGCAGTCGTCGATGTCGGCTCGTTCGACGATCTGCGATACCTTGTCGCGATCAACCAGTCAAAGAACGTCCATTTTTATCTCAGCAACAATTGTCTTCTCGACGACCCCGAATTCGCGCTCGAGCCGCTGTTCGAGGCGCGAACGGAGCACGGCTCGGATAACATGAATCTGCTGAGGGCCGAAGACGGTTCGCTCTATCTGCTGAGTCTGGCGGGCGATCTGGAGGGCAGCGATTTGAACCCCAAGGCGATCGACGACTGGGCAGGTCTGTACCGCATCGACCTCGACAAGCGCGCGATAACGTTGCTGTCGAACCGGCATGTCCTGGCGGAAAACCGGACGAAGATCAGGGACCCGCATTTTCGTTACGGGGCGGGCAGCATCGTGACGGGAGCGTCGAATCTAACCCTCTTCATGTGTGGAAGAAACGACGACACACCTGGCATACCTGGCGGCGTGAAGGATCTCTCGGTGATCGAGTTTTCCCGCGCGCTCGGCGAAGCCGGCCAGGCCGGCACAAGCGCCGTTTCAGGCGTGACCGCGTGACAGCCTGCGTTCCCGTGGTCGGCGGCTAAACCACGTTTCCGGTCCTGGCGCGTGCACCTGTGGGTCGCGGCGGTGCTCGCAGCCAGGCAACCGGCAGCATCAGATCGAAGCGCTGCGAACCGCCCACATTCAACCACGGCGGTTCGCGGTAACACTCGTATACACAGGTGAGTTCCATGCGCAATTCGTCCGCCATCGTCGGCAGCCAAGCGGTGCTCAATACGCGATAGGTCGAAAATATCCGGTCGTACGGCGCATCGTGCGAGAGCACTCCGTAGGCTCCTGCTCTGAACGGCAGTCGCGCCAGGCCCGAACGGCGATGATCGTAATCGGACGTGACAATCGCGCAGTCATAGCGGATAAATGCGTTATGCACGATCTCCGGACTGTCGTACGCAATGCCGATCGCCTGGAACCGTTCGGGTGCGATCCCCAATACGTGCAGGCGTTCCACGAACCGTTGCCAGTGCGTTTCCACACTCGCATACGGTCCATAAAAACGCATCGCCAGCAACGGAACCTGCTGCTGCTCGCACACCCGGATTTCCGCCACGCGTCCCCGCTCCTCGCCAGTCGGAAAACTGACCTGTTGGCGAGCATGGTTGCGGTACTCCGACGGAACGCGCCCAAACTGGGCATGGAAGGCTCTGACGAACGCCTCGTGGCTCGCATATCCCGCCATGAACGCGATATCGATCACCGGATGGCCGGTGATCCATAGATGCAGGGCGGCACGCTCCAGCTGGATACGGCGGCGATAGGCGGCCGGCGACTGCCCCAACAGCTTCTTGAAGTAGCGCTGGAAGTGATGCGGACTGAGATCCGCCCGGGCGGCGATATCCTCGAGTCGCATCCGGGCATCGAGGTGCTGCTCCATGAAGCGCACCGCTGCAAGTACGCGCCAGTCGTCGAGCACGGCCGGCGGGGTGCGCGTTGTCGATACCACGCCGGCTGCGGCGGGATTGACATGCAGCAGCGACCTTTCGCTGTCGACAAGTTTGCGCTGAAGTTCCGGATCGACTGCGGCGGCAAGACAGGTCGACATGGCATCCGGTGCGATCGAGGTGGGGAGAGCGTGGCGCTATTGAATCTGAATCAATTTGCACACTCACCAGGAGTGCGGTTCGATGTATATCCGACAATGGTATACAGATACGTTGGCGAGCCGGGGAATATTTCCGGCATTGCCGTAAACCGTAATTAAAGCCACCACCGTTGCACCGATTAATTTATCAATTAACACATGCCAAACATGCCACATGACGCCCGTCCAGGCACCTGACAGCCGGACAATCCCCTCCAGACCGTTTCTCAAGCGACACAAAAAGACCAGACAGAAACTATCTGATTTTATTGAAAATAATATTGGATCGGCGACCGCTAGTCATTGTCACGCCTGGATGGCGCTACCGTCGTAATCTGCATTGAAATCACGGGGATGTGACCTGAGATGGATCGTGTAGCCAAACGGCAAGTGAGTTCTCTTATCCTGGAGGCAAGGAGAACTCGACGAAGAAGCGATACACCATCCGTATTCCTCGGGAAACCGAGAGCCGTGAAGAGCCGTAAAAGATCTGTGCAAGCAGCACAACATCACGGAGCAAACGTTCTAGCGCTGGCGAAACAAATTCGGCGGCATGGATGTGGCTGAAGTCCGTCGGCTCAAAGAACTTGAATCGGAAAACGAGCAGCTCAAGCGCTTGGTCGCCGAGCAACTGCTGGTGATCGATGGTCTGAAGGCGTTCAGCCGAAAAAAAGAACACCCCGACGGGCCGGCGCGAAGCGCTGGAAGTCCTGATCCGGCGGGGGCTGTCACAACGCAAGGCATGTCGTTACCTGGGGTTGAGTTGCCGGGTGCCGGCCTATGAACCCAAGCAGCCAGAGAAAGATCGGCTTCTGGGCGAGCAGTTGATCGCGGCGTCTCGGGAGGTGCCGCGCTTTGGGTATCGCCGTATCTCGGCTGGCTGTCGTTGGGCGAGTCGCGGGTGCGTCGCCTGTGGCGAGCCCTGAAGCTGAGCATTCCGAGACGGCGTCCGCGCCGGCGACGCTGCGACAGCGACATTCGCCTGCCCGGTGCGACGTGGCCCAATTCGGTCTGGAGCGACGACCTCGTCCATGATCAGCTGGTGGACGGCCAGGTCTTGAAGATGCTGTGCGTAATCGATGAATGCACGCGGGAATGTCTGGCGATCGAGGTCGGCGCCAGCCTGCACTCGCAGGACGTGATTCTGGTGCTGTCGAGGTTGATGCGGTTGTATGGCAAGCCGGCGCTCATTCGGTCGGACAACGGCGCGGAATTTACCGCTGCCCGCGTCATACGCTGGCTGCGCGATGCGTCTATCGGCCCGGCCTTCATCACGCCCGGTAGCCCATGGAAAAACGGCTTCGTTGAAAGCTTCAATGGCAAGCTGCGCGACGCGTTGCTGAATCGCGAATGGTTCCGCATCCGCGCCGAAACCAAGGTGCTCATCGAGCAGTGGCGACAGCTTTACAACGAGCGACGCCCGCATAGCTCCCCGCTACCAACCTCCGGCCACGGTCCGTCGAGCTTGGCTGGCGTCCGATAATATCGACATGCGACTCACTGCTTGACTGGCAACAAAATTCCGCCGCGGGTCAGTCGTCAACTGCTCGCCGCCCTGTCGCAGCGAGGAAATTGATGGTCGAGCGTTGTCCAAATTCCTGGCTCTTCGATCTGGTCGCGCTGTCGGGATAAGTATTCTTATCACAATAGCCTGATCAAAGACTCAAACTTGAGTTTGTGAAAACGCCCCGCATGCAACGGGGCGTCCGTCGTTCAGCGCCCGATCGGCAACCCCGTCGGCTCGATCCAGCCCAGCTTGTAAGCGATCAGCAGCGACAGGAACAGCGTGACCGACAGCCCGACGCGTGCCGCGAGCGACCATGCCATCCGCTTGGACTTGCCGCGATCGTGATTCATGAAATACAGCGCGAAGATCAGGCTTGCGATGATCATCGCGAATGCCACGGAAACCAGCAGAGTTTTCATTGGTGATGCCCTTGAAGATCGGAATCGGCCTGAATCAGTTCGGCCAGTTTTTGCCGCTCGTCGGCGAGTTCGCCGACGCCCGACGCCGGCCAGTCCAGCGCGACGCCATTGCCCAGCGAATCGCGCACGAGCGCCTGGTAGCGCCGGTCGTTGATCCGGCCGTGGTCCATCGTTTCCGAGATCTCGCGCCGGAACGGCAGCGGGAAACTCGCGTACGCGCGCGACAGCGCCGCGTATTGTCTCGCATCGATCTCTTTCGACGATGGTATGACAGTCCAGATCACCACGGCCACGATGGCCGTGAACGGGATCGCCGTGTAGCGAAGAATGAACTTGATCGGGGTCATGAAACGGTAGGCAGAAGTGATCGCAAACGCGGGCGGCGCGGCAATGCGGCAGCGAATTCGCCGTCAGGCCGCGCCGCATGACATTGTACTGAAAGCCCCATCGGGCCAACAGAGTATGATAATGGCATTATCATGTTCGTCACATGATTCGAGAGACCCGGTGCCTGCGCGCAGGTGGCGTGCCCGCCCTGCTGCCCGGCACCGCTCGTCACGTCCGTGCCCGCGATCCGCGGCGATTGAGCGAAGCCCCTATGCCAGCGCAGTATTTTCGAAACCTGACCGGAAAACACCGCAGCGCGACCGCGAACCGTCAGCTCGGGTTTTCGCTGGCGTTCGTCGCCGGCGCGGCCAATGCCGGCGGCTTCCTCGCGGTCAAGCAATACACGTCGCACATGAGCGGCATCGTATCGGCGATCGCCGACCAGACAGCACTCGGCGACGTGCGGCTCGCGCTGGCCGGCATCAGCTCGCTGGGGTCGTTCCTGATCGGCGCCAGCTGCTCGGCGATCCTCGTCAACTGGGGCCGCCGCCGCGGCCTGCACAGCCAGTTCATGCTGCCGCTGCTGGTCGAGGCCGCGCTGCTGCTCCTGTTCGGGCTGCTCGGCAGCCACCTCGCGCTGTGGGAAACCTTCTTCGTGCCGGTGACGGTGACGCTGCTGTGCTTCATCATGGGGCTGCAGAACGCGACGATCACGAAGCTGTCGGGCGCGGAGATCCGCACGACGCACATGACCGGCATCGTGACCGACCTCGGCATCGAGCTCGGGAAGCTGTTCTACTGGAACCGGGCGGCGATCGACGTCGACGCGCATGCGGTGGTCGCCAACCGTTCGAAACTGCGGATTCACGCCACGATGCTCACATCGTTCTTCATCGGCGGCCTGGCCGGCGCGATCGGCTTCAAGCATGCCGGCTACGTATCGACCGTGCCGCTCGCCGCGGTGCTCGTCACGCTCGCGATCGTACCGGTGATCGACGACCTGCTCGTGCTGCTCCGAAGCAAGCGTTGATCGCACATCCGGCAGCGTTTCCGGCAGCGGCGCAGCAGGCTGATCGATTATAATTTGATTAACATACCGACCACCCTCGCCTCGCAATGGAAACGAAAACCGCCCGCCTGACCGTCCTGATCGACCCCGCGAAGAAGGAAGCCTTCGAGATGCTCTGCGCAGAGCAGGATCTCACGCCTTCGCAAGTCGTGCGGCAACTGATCCGCGAGTATCTCGACCGTCACGGCGTGACGTACAAGACCAAGAGCGCGCTCGGCAAGCGCGTGAAGTAAGCGCGGCCGCCCGGCCACGCGCGCGGTGCCGATTACGTGCCGGTTACGCGCCGATCTCCCACCGCCCGTGCGGCTGCGCACGCAGCACCAGCCGCCGCGGCTCGACGCCCTCGCCGGCCTTCATCCGCCTCGCCGTGGCCGCCAGCTTGAGCTCGCCGGCCTGTGCGCACGCAAGTGCGCGTTCGAGCAGGATACGCAAGGACGGCAGCCGGTTGCCGTTCTTCCACGCAAACGCGATGAAGTTGTTGTCGTCGCCGCACGGCACCAGCGTATACGAGGCGCCGAACACCGCTCGCAGTTGCTCGAGATGCTGCGGCAACGCCGGATCGTCGTCCATGAAGTTGATCGCCAGTACGCCGTTTTCGCTCAGGCGCGCCCGGCATGCCGCGAGGAATGCGGCACCCGTACACCGGCCCCGCATGCCGTCCGCGACAAATGCGTCGTGCAGGATCACGTCCGTCCTGACATCCGTCCTTTCCAGATGATCCGCGCCGTCGGCGCACACCACCGTGAACCGGCCGTCATCGGCAGGAATCCTGAATACGTCTCGCAGCGCAATCACGTCCGCGTTGATCTCGACCGCGTCGATCGCCGCGCCGGGCAGGTGCCGGTAACAGTACTTCGCCAGCGAACCGCCGCCGAGCCCGAGCATGCAGATGTGCGCGGGCACCGGCTGCAGCAACAGAAAGCCCATCATCACGCGCGTATAGCCGAGCTCGAGCCGGCCCGGATCCCGCAGCGACATGAAGCTCTGCGTGCCCAAATGGTCGAAGTGCAGCGAAAGCGCGTGCTGCGTCTCCAGCACGAAAGGCCGGCCGTCGTTCAGCGGCGTCGCCAGGAACCTGACGAACGCGTCGTAGGAAATTCGTTCCTCGGCCATGGGTGGGCAGTCGATTGCGAACGGTCGATCGGGGTGTGAGCGCTCAGACTTTCTTCAGGTAGCAGGCCTTCAGCATGAAGCCGCCCATGTCGGTCTTGCAGTCGACCTCGTGATCGCCGCCGACGAGCCGGATGCTCTTGACCTTGGTTCCCATCTTCAGGGTGATCGAAGAGCCCTTCACGCGCAAGTCCTTGATCAGCACGACCGAGTCGCCATCCGACAGCACGTTGCCGTTTGCGTCCTTGACGACGTCGCCCGCCGGCTCGTCGCCCGTTTCGGCGCCGGCGCCGGCCGACCATTCATGGCCGCAGTCCGCGCATACGGTCAGCGTGCCGTCCGGGTAAGTGTTTTCCATCGCGCATTGCGGGCAGGCGGGGGCGGCGTTCATTGCAGCTTCCATTCAGGAGGAGGTGGATCGTCGATAAAAATGCCGGGTGAGCCTGGCAGCGTCGCCCGGCCGGCCTGGCGGCGCGCGCCGACGGATCGGCGGGCCGCCATCGGCGCACACGACATTATAATGCAATACACATATCTTAAACGCTGTATTATAATCACCGCTTTCGCGCAATTCGCCGGACTTGCGCCCCGTTTCACCGAGAATGCCGGCACATCCAAGCAGGATGACACACCCCGGCCTCGCTGCCGGCGCCCCTGAGTCGTGCCGGAAAGCGTATTTCACACGTGCCTGGCGTATTGCCGGCCCGGCGCCACACACCGATTCCCCCGTCCAGAGGCTTTCCGACATCGTGGCAACCGTTGTGTATGTTGAAATCGGCCCTGCTTGGAACCGCAACCGCGGCGGAGCCGCACGAGAAGCAGCCGTCGACGCGGCGCGCGGCTTCGAAAGCGACATCCTGCTGATCGCGAACGGGATCAGCAGCGATGCGAAGGACAGCGCCGCCGTCGCGGCGCTGCAGGTGCACGGCGGCACGTCCGCGCAGGTACTGGCCACCGGCCCCGACGAGCAGGCGGCACTGCAGGCGCTGCTGCCCGTGCTCCAGGCCCGCTGACCCGTGCACCACCCGACGTCACGGCATCCCGCCCACCCCGAATCCCCTTTTCACGAGGAAGCGATGAGCGACAACTTCACGTCCAACACCCCGAACCTGTCGGCCTCTGCCATCTGGGCGCTCGAGCGCCTCGCCGACGTCCGCTACGGGCGCGATGCGCCCGCGCTCGGCTGGTCGATCGCGCGGGAGCTCGTCGGCGCGGGCTTCGTCAGCCATTCCGCACACGGCCGCTCCGGCGCGTCGATCACGCCCGAAGGGCGGACTTTCCTAAAAAGCCGGAAGTAGATCGCAAGCGGCAGCGAATCAGCTTGATCCTTTTGAGCATCACAATGGCGATTTTCCGCCTTATGAGGATCGCTCCGCGCTTCTAAAGTGGAGTCACCCCGAACGAACGGGTGCCCACTTTCCGATCAAGGAGCCAGTCATGAGCCGCATCGCCATCCCCGCCATCGAAACCGCCACCGGTGCAACTGCCGACGTGTACGCACAAGTCCGCAAGGTCGCCGGCGGCACCGTCCCCAACCTGTTCGCCGCCGTCGGCCATCTCGCGCCGAACGCGCTCGCGGCGGTGCTCAACGCCGAAGGTGTGCTCGCCGGCGGCACACTCTCCAGGCAGGATCTCGAAACGATCAAGCTGCTCGTCAGCGCCGATACCGGGTGTGACTACTGCGTCGCCGCGCACAACCTGCTCGGCAAGATGACCGGCCTGTCGGCCGACGCACTGCGCGCGATCCGTTCGCGCGAGCCGAACACCGGCGACGCGAAGCGCGACGCACTGATCCGTTTCGTGCTGAACCTGCAACGAACGAGCGGCACGATCACCGACGACGAATTCGCGGCGATTCGCGAAGCCGGCTACACGGACACGCAACTCGCGGAAATCTCGCTCGCGATCGCACTGACGATCTTCACCAACACGTTCAACCGCATCAACGACACGGTCGTCGATTTCCCACCCGTGAAGTAAGCATCGCGGCAGTGCGGGCGTTCGGGACGGCATGCGGTCCCGCTGCCGGCTCCCGCCACCGTTTCGACCGCGCCCGTTGCCGGCCCTGTTGCCGCGACGGGCGCACCGCATGGATGACGGCCACGGCGCTGCCGGGGGAATCGGAAAGCCCGCGGCGCCGGCGGCCATCGAACTGTTGGTCGAGCTGTTGGTCGAGCTATTCGTCGAGCTATTCGTCGGGCTATTCGTCGGGCTATTCGTCGGGCTATTCGTCGGGCTGTTCGTCGGGCTGTTCGTCGGGCTGTTCGTCGGGCTGTTCGTCGGGCTGTTCGTCGGG
>NZ_JAAOXM010000022.1 GCF_011605345.1 Burkholderia sp. D-99 | reverse complement strand
CGTCGTCGAAGGTATCAACAACACCATCAAGGTCATCAAGCGTCGAGCTTACGGGTACCGCGACGAGGAATACTTCTTCCTCAAGATCCGCGCCGCGTTCCCCGGTAATCCTCGATGAACCTTTTTTATCTTCGTCCAAAAGGCCGAGACCAAGGTGATCGCACCGGGCAAGTCGACCTGGCAAGCGAAGCACGGCCGGCACGACATGCCGTCCATGGGCCGGGCCGGCGGCTACGACGATCCGGACCGCGACCTGTCGCCGCTGTCCGGCTGCAACGCAGTGACGTCGGCCATCGACTTCGTGACGGTCACCGTGCGGTAACGCGTACGCCGCGAACGCGCATCACGCCACCGAGGCGGACAGTGTGCACGCGGCGCCGCTTCATTCCTGACGAGGTCAATCGATGAGTCATCCAGCAAGCCCCGCGCAGGCACTGCCCGCGCAGCATGCCGTGCCGCAGGCAGGCGGCCTGCGGCGTAATTACCTGAGCCTGCCCGAGCTGATCGCGCAGTCGATCGGCCTCGTCGGTGTGTCGGGCGGGATCGGCGTGCTGATCCCCGCCGTATTCGCGACGGCCGGCAACGGCACGTGGCTCGCGTACCTGTTCGCGATCGTCGCGCTGCTGTTTGCGTCGTGGAGCATCTCGGTGTTCGCACGCGACTCGGCGTCGCCGGGTGCACTGTATGCGTACGTGTCGGCCGGCATCGGGCCGGTCTGGGGCGCGATCTGCGGGTGGTCGCTGCTGATTGCCTATGCGGTGGCCGCCGCGGGCATCCTGCAGGGGACGATCAATACATTCCTCGTGCTCGGCCGCGAAACGGGGCTGCTCGGCAGCGCGACGCCGGTCGGCGCGGTGCTCGGGCTCACGGTCGTCACCGCGTTCGCCGCGTGGTACATCGCGTTTCGCGACATCCGGCTGTCCACGCGCTTCACGCTGTTCGTCGAGCTCGCGACGCTGCTGCTGATCGCCGTCGTCGTGATCGGGACGATCGCGTTCGGCGGGCATCCGGTCGATCGCGCGCAACTGACGCTCGAAGGCGTGAAGCCGACCCAGCTGCAGCTCGGGATGGTGCTCGCGTTCTTCAGCTTCACGGGCTTCGAGAGTGCGACCGTGCTCGGCGCCGAAGCGCGCGACCCGTTCCGCTCGATCCCGCGCGCGGTGCTGATCAGCGTCGTCGGGCCGGCGATCCTGTTCGTGATCGGCGCGTACGGGATGGTGAGCGCGTTCCACGGGCAGACGCCGTCGCTCGACCGGGTCGACGGCCCGCTCGCGGTGCTCGCGCATCGGCTCGGGGCCGGCTGGGTCGGCGTGCTGATCGACGCGGGCGTGGCGTTGAGTTTCTTCGCGGCGTTCTTCTCGTCGATCAACGCGGCGGCGCGGATCGTCTATACGTTCGGGCGGCAGGGCGTGCTGCATGCGTCGACGGGCCAGGCGCACGAGCGCAATGCGACGCCGCACGTCGCGGTGGCGCTGATCGCGGTGCTGGCGCTGGCCACCGCGCTGGTATTCACCGCGCGTGGCACCGCGCTGCTCGATTCGTATGGCTATCTCAGCTCAATCGCGACGTATGGCTGGCTGCTTGCGTACGTGCTGGTGGCGATCGGCGCGCCGCTTTATCTGCGTCGCCGGGGCCGGCTTCGCGCGCGGCATGTGGCGATCAGCGTCATTGCGGTCGTGCTGCTCGCAATTCCGCTGGCCGGCAGCGTGTATCCGGTGCCGGAGGGCGTTTATGCGTGGCTGCCTTATGTGTTCGTCGCGCTGCTGACGATCGGGCTCGGGTGGTTCCTGGTGCTGCGCGTCCGGTTTCCGGAGCGCTTGCGCGAGCTGGAGGCCGAGCTGCTGACGAAGTGAGCGTGCCGCGTGCCGCGTCTGCGGCGGGTTCCCGGCGTGGCGGCCGGCCGGCGACGCTGCCGGCCGGCCGATTCCGATTCCGTTTCATGGCCTCGCGCGCGGACGTCACGCCATACCCGCCATCTTCGATGCATCGACCACCATCTGCACGCCGAGCCCGCCGAGGATGAGCCCCATCGCCCAGCGCTGGGCGAGCAGCAGCGTCGGGCGCCCGTGCAGGAACCTTGCGATGCTGCTGGAGCAGATCGCCACCGTGCCGTTGGCGCAAGCGAATGCGGTGATCAGCAGCGAGCCGAGAAACAGCGATTGCCCGAGCACGCTGCCGTTCCGGTAGTCGATGAACTGCGGCAGCAACGAAATGAACAGCATCGCGAGCTTCGGGTTCAGCACGCTGGTCGTCGCGCCCATCGCGAGCAGCCGAAGCGGCCGCTCGCTCGGCAATGCCTGCACCTCGAACGGTGAACGGCCGCCGGGCCTGACGGCCTGCCACGCCAGATAAAACAGGTAGGCCGCACCGACCACGGCCAGCCCGCTGCCCGCATAGGGCACGCTCATGAACAGCGTCGTGATGCCGAACGCCGCGCCGAACATGTAGAACAGGTAGCCGATCATCACGCCGCCGAGTGAAATGAGCCCCGCCGTGCGGCCCTGCGCGATCGAGCGCGACATCACGTAGACCATGTTTGGCCCGGGCGTGACCGCGAGCATGCCGCCGATGACGAGAAATCCGTAGAGCGATCCGGACGTATGCATGTCTGATGATTCCTGCAACAAGTGAGGGCTGACGGGAGTCATTGTCCGACCGTGGAGGGGAACAGTAAAACGGGATAAACTGAATCGATTGATCAGTTTTTCTGAATACGATGAAAAAGCTCGACCTCGATGTGCTCGCGATGGTGGTGGTCGTCGCGGAATCCGGATCGTTTGCTCAGGGTGCGCAGGCCGTGCACCGGTCGCCGTCGGCGGTGAGCATGCAGATCAAGGCGCTGGAAGACGCGCTCGGCAAGCCGCTGTTCATCCGCGACACGCGCAACGTGACGCCGACCGGCGACGGCACGATGCTCGCCGAATACGGCCGCCGGATGCTGGCGTTGCGCGACGAGGCATGGGCGTCGGTCGTGCGTCCGGAGATTCGCGGCCGCGTGACGATCGGCGTGCCCGACGACTACATTTCGTCGCTGCTGCCGCAGGTGCTCGGCAAGTTCGCCGCGATGCATCCGCGCGTGGAAGTGCGCGTGATCGGCCAGCCGAGCAGCGCGCTCGTGCCGATGCTGAAGGACAACACGGTCGACCTCGCGTGCCTCACGCGGATCAAGGGCGTGACCGGCGAGCTGATCCGGCTCGAACCGCTCGTCTGGGCCGGGTCGCCGAAACGCAACGTATGGGAGGAGCGGCCGCTGCCGGTGGCCTTTTTCACGCACGGCGGCAGCATGGCGCGCGATCAGGCGGTCAAGGCGCTGAACCGGCGGAAGATCCCGTACCGGATGTCGTACGAAAGCCCGAGCCACCTCGGCCTCCTCAGCATGGTGGAGGCCGGGCTCGCGGTGGCGCCGCTGGCGCGCTGCTGCATTCCCGATCATCTCGTGCAGCTGTCGGAAAGCCACGGGCTGCCGCCGCTGGGCGAACTCGAAGTCGTGCTCGCGCGCAGCGCGCAGTCCGCGCGGCCGCCGTGCGACTACCTGGCCGAGCAGATTCTCGGCGAATGGCGTACCTGAACCCGAGTGGCATGCCGGCGGCCGTGTTTCAACACGACTTCAGCAGCCATTCGCGGAACGCGACGAGCGATGGCAGCGTCTCGTTCCCCGGCGGATAGACGAGGTAGTAGCTGCGCTGGCTGGTGATCGCGTCGCCGATCGACACGAGCTCGTTGCGGCTCAGCTCGTCCTCCACCAGCACCTTCGGCACCAGCCCGATCCCCATCCCGGCCCGCACGGCCTGGATCAGGTGCGACGTCAGCTCGAAGCTCGGGCCGATGCGCATCTGCCGATGGTCGAGCCGGTAGTGCGAAAACCATTCGGCCCACGCCTGCTGGTTGCTCGTCACGCCGAGCAGCGTCTGCTTCGCGGCCCACGCCGGCGAATGCGCGTCGGCCTTGCGGCGGCGGCCGGTGTCCGGCGGTGCGATCGCGATCAGGAACTCGTTGTACAGCCGGTGCGCGTGCAAACCCGGCCAGTCGCCCGCGCCGACGGTGATGGCCGCATCGAGGTCGTCGTTGAGGAAATCGATGGCGCCGATCCGCGAATGCAGGTGCACGGTCACGCCCGGATGCGCGGCGTAGAAGTCGTGCAGGTGCGGCAGCAGCCATTTCGAGCCGAACGTCGGCAGCGTCGCGAGCCGCAGCGTGCCGGCGCCCGCCTGGTGGGACATCGCCTGCAGCGTCGCGCCGCGGATGCGCCCGAGTGCGCCGCTCAGCTCGGTGAAGTAGCGGCGCCCGACCTCGGTCAGCTTCACGGAGCGGCCCTCGCGCCGGAACAGCGGCACGCCGAGTTGATCCTCGAGCGTCTGGACTTGCCGGCTGATCGCGCTCTGGCTCAGCGACAGCTCCTCGGCCGCGCGCGTGTAGCTTTCATGCCGCGCGGCAGCCTCGAACACGAGCAGCAGCGACATGGACGGGGTGAGGCGACGGTAATTCATGAGTTTTATGCAATATTCGCCGGGGGAGAATTCGTTTGTTTCTCACGGAAATTCCAAAGATACTGGAATTCCCGGTTGTGTGGAAACTTGCTAAAAAATCATGTTTCCGCACACGCGAACCGGCCGGCCCCACTCACACTGCGCCTTTGCCCCATGTCGATCGCCTCGTTGCCCCGCCCCGCCAGCCCGCCCGCGCATACGTACCGTGACTTTCTCGCCGCGCTGCGGGCCGCCGGATTCGCCGGGGAAATCCGCGCGGACCATGCGAACCGGACGGTGCAGGCCACCGACAATTCGATCTACCAGCGCCTGCCGCAAGCGGTGATCTGTCCCGCGCATGCGGACGACGTCCGGCTGCTGGCGCGGCTGCTCGCCGAGCCCGCGCATCGCGACGTCGCGGTGGCCGCGCGCGGCGGCGGCACGGGTACCAACGGGCAGTCGCTGACCGACGGCGTGGTCGTCGACCTGTCGCGCAACATGAACCGGATCCTCGAAATCGACGTCGAGCGCCGCTGGGTGCGCGTGCAGGCGGGCGTCGTCAAGGATCAGCTCAATGCGGCGCTGAAGCCGCACGGGCTGTTTTTCGCGCCGGAACTGTCGACGTCGAACCGCGCGACCGTCGGCGGGATGATCAACACCGACGCGAGCGGGCAGGGCAGCTGCACGTACGGCAAGACGCGCGATCACGTGCTGGAACTGGATTTCGTGCTGATGGGCGGCGAGCGGCTGCACAGCGACGCGCTCGCGGACGACGAGCTGGAACGCCGCTGCGCGCGGCAGGACCGCATCGGCAAGGTGTACCGCACCGCGCGGCGCATCAGCGACGACAAGGCGGCGCTGATCGACGCGAAGTTTCCGAAGCTCAATCGCTGCCTGACCGGCTATGACCTCGCGCACCTGCGCGAACCCGACGGCCGCTTCAACCTGAACAGCGTGCTGTGCGGCGCCGAAGGGTCGCTCGGCTTCGTCGTCGAGGCGAAGCTCAACGTGCTGCCGATCCCGAAGGTTTCGGTGCTGGTCAACGTGCGCTATGCGGGCTTCATGGACGCGCTGCGCGACGCGCGCGCGCTGCTCGCGCACCAGCCGCTGTCGATCGAGACGGTCGACTCGAAGGTGCTGATGCTGGCGATGAAGGACTTCGTGTGGAGCAGCGTCGCAGAGTATTTCCCGCAGGATGACGCGCGTCCGACGCTCGGCATCAACCTGATCGAATTCAGCGGCGACGATGCCGACGACGTCGACGCACGCGTGCGTGCGTTCGTCGACCATCTGCGCACCGATACCAGCGTGGAGCGCCTGGGTCACACGCTCGCGGCCGGCGACGATGCGGTGAAGCGCGTGTACGCGATGCGCAAGCGGGCGGTCGGCCTGCTCGGCAACGTGCAGGGCGAGGCGCGCCCGCAGCCGTTCGTCGAGGACACCGCGGTGCCGCCCGAGAACCTCCCCGCGTACATCGCCGAATTCCGCGCGCTGCTCGACGGCCACGGGCTGCAATACGGGATGTTCGGGCACGTCGATGCGGGCGTGCTGCACGTGCGGCCGGCACTTGACATGAAGGACCCGAAGCAGGCGGCGCTGGTGCGGCCCGTGTCGGATGCGGTGGCCGAGCTCACGCAGCGCCACGGCGGCCTGTTGTGGGGCGAACACGGCAAGGGTGTGCGCTCCGAATATGCGCCGGCGTTCTTCGGCGAGCTGTATCCGTCGCTGCAGCAACTGAAGGCCGCGTTCGATCCGCACAACCAGTTCAACCCGGGCAAGATCGCGACGCCGCCGGATCACACGATGCGGCTGCTGAAGATCGACGAAGTGCCGACGCGTGGCGACCACGACCGGCAGATCGACGAGCGTGTGTGGCAGAGCTACGGCACGGCGATGCACTGCAACGGCAACGGTGCGTGCTACAACTTCGATCCGGACGACGCGATGTGCCCGTCGTGGAAGGCGACCCGCGAACGCGTGCAATCGCCGAAGGGGCGTGCGTCGCTGATGCGCGAGTGGTTGCGCCTGCAAGGGCAGGCCGGCGTCGACGTCGTCGCGGCGGCGCGCGCGCGGCAGCCGTTCCTGCGCGGGCTGGCCGTGCGCTGGCGCAACAGCCGCGCGGCGCGCAACGGCGAGGCCGATTTCTCGCACGAGGTGTACGACGCGATGGCCGGATGCCTCGCCTGCAAATCGTGCGCCGGGCAGTGCCCGGTCAAGGTCAACGTGCCCGAGTTCCGCTCGCGCTTTCTCGAGCTGTATCACCAGCGCTACCTGCGGCCGCTGCGCGACTACCTGATCGGCTCACTCGAATTCACGATGCCGTGGATGGCGCGCGTACCCGCGCTGTACAACGGGCTGATGCGCGCCGGCTGGGTGCGCACGCTGCTGGAGCGGCACGTCGGCATGGTCGACAGCCCGCTCTTGAGCCGCTTCGATCTCGCGGCCGTGATCCGCGAATGGCGCGTGAAGCCGGCCGACCCGCAGGCGCTCGCCGCGTTGAGCGACGCGCAGCGCGCACGCAGCGTCGTCATCGTGCAGGACACGTTCACGCGCTATTTCGATACCGAGCAGCTGGCGACGCTGATCGAGCTGGCGGCGCGCACGGGCTTTCAGGTGTGGCTCGCGCCGCTCGCACCGAACGGCAAGGCGCTGCACGTGCAAGGCTTTTTGCGGGCGTTCGAGAAGGCGGCGATCCGCAATGCCGGGCAACTGGCGGCACTCGCGCGCTCGGGTGTCGCGCTGGTCGGCCTCGATCCGGCGATGACGCTCACGTATCGGCAGGAATACCTGAAGGTGACGGGGCTCGCCGATGTGCCGAAGGTGGCGCTGCCGCAGGAATGGCTGCTGCAGGCGCTGCCGGAAGCGGCCACGGACAGCGTGCCGCGCGTCGCCGGTTCTTACCGGTTGCTGCCGCACTGCACCGAGAAGACCAATGCGCCCGACAGCGGCAAGCAATGGGCACAGGTGTTCGCGCGACGCGGGCTGCGTTTGCAGGTTCAGGCGACCGGGTGCTGCGGGATGTCGGGCACCTACGGGCACGAGGCGCGCAATCTCGAGACGTCGAAGACGATCTATGCGCAGTCGTGGGCGGCGCAGGTCGATGCGGCGGATATGGAAGGCGAGGCGCTCGCGACCGGCTATTCATGCCGCAGCCAGGTGAAGCGGATGTCTTCGAAGCAGGTACGCCACCCGTTGCAGGCGCTGCTCGATCACGTGCGGGCGGCGGGGGGATGACCGGGCGTCGCGTGTCGCGGTGCCCGTGAGATGACTTCTTTCCTGCGTCGGGCGGCAAGCATTGTGCCGCTGTCGACGCGTGCCTGTGCTCAGGCGTCGGCTTTCGCCGTCTTTCTGGAACGCGGCTTGTCCGCCGCAGGGAACACGCCGACGCCGCGCGGCCGTTTCGGTTCGATCCGCATCTGCCGGATCACGCGCCGGAAATCGATCTCGTGCGCGGCCAGCGTGCCGATCAGTTTCGCGATGACCGCGAGGTGGGACGGGACGGTGCCCTTGCTCGAATAATTCGTGATCGAACTTTCGTTCATCCGGATCAGGCGGGCGAACTCGCGCGCCGTCAACTGTGCCTTCTTCAACTCCTGTTGAAATTCCGCATACGCCATTGCACACATGATGCTTCGTCTCCGTGAATCAGAAATCGGCCCGCGCGGCGCCGGCGCCGACGGGTGGCGTTCCCGTCGTGCCGGCGCCGCGTCGGGTTACATCTTCACCTGGTCGAGGAAGGTCTTCTTGCCGCTCTTGTAGCCGTAGATCGAGATGATCCCGTGCGTCAGGTCGCCCTTCGCGTCGAACGTCGTCGTGCCGATCACGCCTTCGTACTTCGTCGCCGGCATCGCTGCGAGGATCTTCGCCGGGTCGGTCGAGTTCGCGCGCTTCATCGCGTCGACCGCGATGTAGACCGCGTCATACGCGAACGGCGCATCGAACTTGATGCCCTGGTTGAAGCGCTTCTGGTACTTCGCGAGGAAGTCCGCGCCGCCCGGCATCTTCTCGAGCGCAGCGCCTGCCTGCGAGCACAGCACGTTGTCGGCCGCCGGGCCGGCCAGGTCGGCCAGCGAGTCGGTGCACACGCCGTCGCCGGACAGGATCTTCGCGCGCAGGCCGAGCTGCTTCGCCTGCTTCGCGAGCGGGCCGCCGGTTGCGTCCATGCCGCCGTACATGATCGCGTCCGGGTTCTCGCCCTTGACCTTCGTCAGGATCGCGCGGAAGTCGACGGCCTTGTCGTTGGTCGCGTCGTGCGACAGCACCTTCAGGCCGAGCGCCTTCGCCTTCTTCTCGAACTCGTTCGCGAGGCCCTGGCCGTACGCGGTGGAATCGTCGATCACCGCCACGCTCTTCACGCCCTTCGCCTGTGCGTAGCTCGCGAGCGCCGGGCCTTGCTGCGCGTCGGTCGCGACCACGCGGTACGTCGTCTTGAAGCCTTGCTGCGTGTAGGTCGGGTTCGTGGCCGACGGCGAGATCTGCACGATGCCCGCGTCGCTGTAGATCTTCGACGCCGGGATCGACGTGCCCGAGTTCAGGTGGCCGATGACGGCGACGACCTTGTCGTCGACCAGCTTCTGCGCAACCTGCGTGGCCTGGCGCGGGTCGGCCGCGTCGTCCTGCGCATCGAGTTGCAGCGTGATCTTCTTGCCGCCGATCGTCAGGCCCTTCGCATTGATTTCCTCGACCGCGAGGCGTGCGCCGTTCTCGTTGTCCTTGCCGAGGTGCGAGATGCCGCCCGTCGTCGGTTCGACGCTGCCGATCTTGACGACCTGGTCAGCCATCGCGCTCGACGCGGCCGCAAACGCGGCGGCAGCCAGTGCAACGGTGATCAGGGGTTTGCAGCGCATGCCGACAGTGCTTCGTTCCATCTGCCATCTCCGATTTGAATGATCTTTCTATTGACGTCTCGACCGGCCGACGGCGAGGTCGGGGCGATCGGACGAGTCTCCATACCCATCATGGGCTTCACTTGCATCGCGTCCTGCCCGCCGGCGTGACGCCCGGGTGAACGGGCCGGCCGGGGCCTGACAGCGTGCAATTCGTATGAATATATATGAAGCCGATTTTGCGCGCTGCAGCGAATTGCTCGACGGTACGACTGGCGCCCCAAGTGCGAGGGCGCCGGATGCCGGAAATCGTGCGCCGCGGCACGCCACAGGCTGCGATTCGCTGTCGACGGCCTTACGGCCGCATCCATTATTCGGCCGGCGGCCGGGACGAAGCCATGGACACTGATGCACGGTCAATCCGGAACTGTTCGGTCGATTTGTCTGCACAGTTTGGACGGTTGCGATTGAGCATCCGGTTGAACGGCCATGTTTCATCGGAATGGGTGTCCTCGTTTGAGCGCAACTAACGGTCAAGTCCGGCGGCGTTGACGAACTGGCGCGAGTCGGCAACCGGCGCCGCACGATCGGCTTCGCAGATGCCGGGGTTCGTCCCGACCGGCTCGCTTGCGCGATCATCGGGCCGACCGTGCCGGGCCGATGCGGCATCGCTCCTAAGCGCGTCCGCGCAACGCGACGAAGATCACACCGGCAATCGCCAGCAGGCCGCCGCACACCGTCTCGATCCCCGGCTGCTCGCCCGTCAGCACCATCGACAGGGCCGTCGCGACCGCCGGCGTCAGATAGAGGAAGTTGGCGGCGCGCGCCGCGCCGAAGTAGCCGAGTGCGAAGGTCCAGGTCGCGTAACCCAGCGCGGCAGGGAAGATGCCGAGCATCAGGACGGCCAGCGTCGTGTCGCGCGACCCGCTGCCCAGCGCCACGAGCGCGCCCGGCAGCCACGGCGTAAGCAGCAGCGCGCCGGCCAGCAGCGTGTAGGCGGTGCAGGCCAGCGCGCCGTAGACCGGAATCAGCCGCCGCTGCAGCACGAAATAGCTGGCCGAACACAGGGCCGCGCCGAGAATCAGCGTGCTGCCCGCGCCGAGGACGAGGCCGCCCGGCTGCCCGCACGCGATCACCGCGATGCCGGCGAGGCTGACCAGCGAGCCGAGCCAGCCCCAGCGATTGAAGCGCTCGCCGAGAAACACGGCGGCCAGCAGTGCCGTGAAGATCGGCAGGGTGTTCACGATGAAGCTCGCCGCGCCGGCCGACACGGTCTGCTCGCCGGTATTGAGCAGCGCGTTGTAGAGCGCGATGCCGAGAAAGCCGCACAGCAGGAAGCGCAGCGCGTCGCGCCGTGTCGGCATGCGCGGCCGCCGCACTACCCACCACGCGACGATCAGCACGGTCGCGGTGGCGAAACGCGCCGCCGCGAGCTGCAGCGGGGTCAGGCCATGCAGGCCGATCCGGATGAACGGGAAAGCGGACGCCCACGACACAATCGTGAAGGCGACCGCGCCGGCCGCGACCAGCGGCTGCCGCGCAGCGCGCGACGACGGTGTGGAGAGTGTGTTCATGCGGCGATGATGCGGCGTGGCGAGATGTTAAGCTAGCGCACAGACCAGCATGCGGATATGACCATGATTCACAGCTCGAGCCGGCGGCCGACCGGCGCTTCAGTCCGCGCGAAGCGGGGCCCGGCGGCGTTGCCCTCCGCCGTGCCGGCGCCGGGTTCGCGGCCGCCGCTCGCGAGCCTGGAGACGGTGTGCACGGTCGCGCGCGAGGGTTCGTTCCTGGCCGCGGCCGACGTGTCGGGCGTGACGCACGGCGCGATCAGCCGGCGGGTGGCCGCCGTTGAAAACTGGCTCGGCCTGCGGTTGTTCGAACGTCATGCGCGCGGCGTGCGCCTGACGCCGGACGGGCAGCGCTTCGTCGGCCGGATCGAGCAGGCGTTCGCGATCATCGACAGTGCGGCCGATCAGTGGCGCTCGCCGCGTGCGCCGCGACTGGTCAGGATGAGCGTGGTGCCGGCGTTCGCGCAGCTGTGGCTGTTCGAGCGGCAGCATGCACTCGAGAGCGAGGCGCCCGCGTTGCGGATCGAACTCGGCATCGATCTGCGCAACGTGGATATCGCCGGCGGCGAAGCGGACCTGTCGGTCCGGTACGGGCGCGGCAACTGGCGCCAGCTCGAAACCCGTGCGTTCATGCCGGAGCGGCTCTATCCGGTCGCGCATCCGCGGCTCGCCGCGCAACTGGCCGCGGAGCGCCGCCGGCGCGGCGATGCCGCGTTGCTCGACATGCCGTTGCTGCACGATTCCGATGTGACCGGCTGGCGCACGTGGTTCGATGCATTGGGCGTGCCGTTCAAGCCGCGCGCACAGGATCGCCGTTTCGAGGATTACAACCTCGTGCTGGCCGCGGCCGAGGCAGGGCTCGGCGTGGCGCTGGCGCGCGTACCGCTTGCCGATGCCTATCTCAAGCGCAGCGATCTCGTGCGCGTGAGCCGGCACGAGGTCGATTCGGTGCTCAGGTATTACTTCGTGCACGCGAAGGGGGAGAATCGGCCGGAGGTGCTGGCGTTGATGGAGCGGATGCGGGCGGCGGTGGCGGCCGGCGGCTAGCCGGCATGGCCGTGGCGGCCCGCCACGGCGGGCCGGTTGGTGCGAAGGACGTGGTGTGCGATTCGAAACACTAGGCCGGCGCCGCCGGATCGACGACAATGCGACCGCGAAAACGATGAGGTAGAGAGATGAACGAAAATCGAGAATGCATGCATCCGTTCGGATGCAAGCGAGGTCAACAATGAACAAGCCGGACAAGTCGTCGAAAGCGCGTGCCGCGCTCGACCAGCTGTTTTCGGGCATGGCGCCCGCGGATGCGACGCGCGCGTCACGTCCGGGCAATCCGTTTGAAGCGAGCGCAGACGAGGCATCCGCCGGCACGGGCGGGCGCGGCGGTATCGAAGTCACGCTGTCGACCCGGATCCAGTTGCGCGGCTATCCGAATGCGGACGCATTCATGAAGCGCATGGCCGAAGCGTGGGGGCTGGAGTGGGGGATGTACGACAGCGTCAAGGCCATCGCGACGCTGCCTGCCGGATGGCGAGCGCGCCGGCTTCCGGAAGTCACGCAGATCGTCGACGGACACGACGTGCTGCGCGCGGAGAGCAGCCTGCAGGGCGGCGAGATGTCGTACCTGAAAGTGCATCCGCGGTACTACATCGACGCCCGCAAGGGGCTCGGCTGGGGCAAGTCGTCGAAGGCGTCCGACGATCCGGATCTGGACGGCCCCGACTGGAACTGCTTCGTGGTCGATCGCGAAAAGTCCATCGAAGTGCATGAATTGACGACTTCGTCGCTGAAAGCCGACATGGACAATGCGCGGGCGACGTTGCTGAAATGGCTGGACGAAAACTATCCGAAGCATCGCGATCCTTTCGCTTACTGGACGGATTGCGAACGGGTTTCGTAAGGTTGCGTGGCCGCCCGGTTCGGTATCGCGGGCACACGCTGCACGACCGGCGCCGGAGCGGGTGGGGTGCACGCCGCTTCGATGCCTCGGCCGGTCGCGATTGGGGGCGCCAATTGAAACGAGCCAGTGTCGTCCCGATTCTCTGGGCGGCGTTCGGTGCGGCGGTCGGCTCGACCGTCGTCGAGCTGCTGCTCTGGCCGATCGTCGGCGATGACGCGATCGGGAACCTGTTGCGCGACGCACGCCTCACGGCGGCCATCGTGATGGGGCGCCGCGTGCTTGGCGCATCCGCCGGCTTCGATCCGCTGGTCATGGCGGTGGCGACCCTCGTGCATCTGGTGCTGTCGCTCGTCTATGCGGCCGTGCTGGCGAAAGCGATCCGCACCCTGTCGCTCGCGTCCGCGCTGCTCGCGGGCGGCGCGTTCGGCCTCATCCTGTACGCCGTCAACCTGTACGCCTTCACCGCGATCTTCCCGTGGTTCATTCCGGTCCGTGGTGCGATCACGCTGGTGGCCCATCTGGTGTTCGGGATCACGGCGGCGGCCGCCTACCGCTTCGCGACGCGCTGAACCGGACGTCAACCGCGGCATCGACTGTTGAAGGTTTCCGCGTTGCTCAATCGCACCAGACCCCTGGAATAAGCGGGCGCGCCGCATCGTTTAGCCGGCAGGAGACCCTGTACGAAGCGGCGGCGCGTTGCCGCCGCGTGGTGAATCGTGTGCGAGCAATCCGATGTGTCGGGCGCCGCCAGCGGCGCCACGCGATCGAGTGGTCGGGGGCAATCAGGCAGGAGCCGATCATGTGCAACTTGTTTCGATCCGGGATAGGGTTCGTCTGTCTCGGCTGTTCCGTGGCGGTCTTTGCGCAAACGTACGACGATCTGGCGGACGACAGTGCGAACTGCCGTGCGGTCGTCGCGCGAGCGAACATCGACGGCACGGAGCAGCAAATCGTGGGGCGTGCGTGCCTGCAGGACGATGGCACATGGCAGTTCGTGCAGAGTCCCGACGGTAGTGTTCTATGGTATCCGGCGGTGGACTATCCGTATGCCGACCTGTGGTACTGGGGGCCGCCGCTTTTCATCGGCGCGGGCGTGGGCTTCGTCTTCATCGATCGTTTCCACCGCTTCCACCATTTCCATCACGCCGATCAGGTCGTTCACGTCAACGGGATGGAACATCGCCGCTTCGGCCTGCCGATCGGCGCCGGTTTTCACCATGGCGCGTTCCCGGTCGGCGCGCATCGCGAATTCGGCGGAATGCACGCGTTCGGCGGCATGGGCGGAGCGGGTGGCATGCGGCGACATTAGGCTGGCGTTTCCGGCTTGATCGTGCGCCTTCTCCCAGCCGCGTCAGGCATGGCTACGCTTACAGGATCGACGCGAGTCTCGGCACCCGGAGCAGGAGGCCGGCAATCAGGTAGCACGTGAAGCAAGCGACACCGCCGGTCACGGCGAATTTCAGGAACGGGGACACCGGCACGGTTCGCCATACGAGGGCGACACCCACCAGCACCGGGGGATGGATGATGTAGATCGTGTACGCGCGACGGGACAGCGACTGCCATGCGCCCGTCAGTCGATCGAAATGCCGCTGGAAACGGCTGACGAGAAACAGGCTCGTTCCCCACGCGACCAGCGGCTCCCAGAACGCGTAGATCACGGCCTGCGGGCGGCCGCGCAACGCAGGAACGTGCTTCGCGAGCAGGTAAGCGATCGGCAGGACAGGGAGTGCCAGCAGTGCGATGCGCCACCACAGTCCGACCTGCCGGGCCGGCAGATGCGCGATCCAGTGCACGCGCGCGGTCCGGCACCCGGCTGCGTACAACACGACGTAGCTCGCGAAGTAGCCGAGCTGCAGCCCCCATACGTTGGTACCTACCGGCCATCGGGACCGCAACGCCAGTGCCGCGATACCCGTGAGCAACGCCGCGGCGGCCAACGTCGTGTCGGAAGGAAAGGGGTGCCGGGCGGGGTGGTTCGTATCGCGTGCCACGGTGCGCCCGAAAGCGATGTGCCGGAGCACTGCAACTGCGCTGAACATCAGCAGCGCCTCGGCGAACCACATCGGGCCGTTCTCGAACGTGCCTTTGCGCCACAGGCGGCCCAGCGTATCCGCGAACGGGTGGCCTGCGCCCGATTGCGCAAGGGCGATCGTTGCCGGGCCGATCACGAAGCCGTACACCAGCAGAGGCAGGCCGAGCCTGATGAACCGGTCGGCGAGGAAACGCGCGGCGCCCTTGCGATCGATGGATGGCGACGTGTAATAGCCGGCCAGGAAAAAGAACAGGCCCATGAAAAAAGCCTGGTTGATCGCGCAGAAGAGCGTCAGCAGTGCGGATTCCACGGACGGGCCGGCAGCCACCTCGTGGTAGTACCACCCGCCGAGCGCGCCGTATGTGATCGCGCAGTGGTGAAAGACCACCAGCAACGTCAGGCACGCGCGCAATGCGTCGAGGCCGGCGTTTCGATGGACGGCCGCCGCCGTGTCTTGCTGAAAAGCGAAGTCGACCGGAACGTCGTGAGCGCTCATCACCTTGCCTGCGTGGTTGGTCAGCCATGACCCGCCTGGCGACGATCCCGGTCGCGACGACGCATGCATATCCGGCGGGCGTACAGGTCGGCACCCTACACCGTTGTTCTTACAACCTTCCAACAAGCCGTCCCGCCGTTGGCGCGGCGCCCGCTCAGTCGAGTTTGCCGCGCAGGTCGTCGAACGGAATCATCACGTGCGTGCGATACGCGGGCCGCGCTTTCAGCCGTTCGTACCACGCTTGCACATGGGGTATATCCGGCCGAGCGATGTCGAGTTCGAAATAGCGGTATAGATGCGTACCGGCCGCGATGTCGGCGAGCGTGAGCGCGTCGCCCGCGAGAAACGGTTGCCCGGCCAGCACCGCATCGAGTGTCCGGAAGTGTTGCGCGCACTGCGCGATGCTTTGCTCGACGCGCGCCGTGTCGCGCTGCTCGGGCGGCGTCCGGTAGAAGCCCCGGAACACGCCGTTCAGGAACGTCGGCTGCAGCGTGGTTTGCGACCAGTCCATCCAGCGGTCGGCGCGCGACTGTACGGCCGGATCGTCGTGCCAGAAACCGGGGCGTCCGTAACGCGCGGCGAGGTAGCGCAGGATGCTGTGCGACTCCCAGACGACCGTGCCGCCGTCGTCGATCACGGGCACGCGCCCGTGCGGGTTCATCGCGAGAAATCCGGGCGTGTCGAGCACGCCGAACTGCCCGCCGGCCGGCACGTGCCGATGCGCGAGCGCGAGCTCGTCGACGAGCCACATCACCTTCTGGACGTTGAATGCGTTGCGGCGCCCCCATACGGTCAGCATGCCGGCCTCCTTGTGTCGTGCGGAACGTGAACGCGACAGTGTAAACGCCGCAGGCGCGCACCGCGGTGCGCGCCTGCCGGCTGTCGTTGTTGTTGTCGTCGTGTTGCGACGCGATCAGAACTTGTGGCGAATCCCGACGATCGCGAGTTCCTGCGTATCGGTGCCGGAATTCACGCCGTACGAGCCGACCGACGCGGCGGCCTTCACGATCGCGCCGTTCGCGTTGAGCGTGTTGCCGCTCGCCTTCTGGTAGCCGAACAGCGCATACAGGTCGGTGCGCTTCGACAGCGCGTAGTCCGCGCCGAGGTTGACCTGGTTGTAGTGCGCGGAAGACGGGCCCGTCAGCGACGTGTAGTTGTAGCCGACGCCCGCGCGCAGCGCCGGCGAGAACTGCCAGTTGAAGAACGCCGAGCCGTTGTTGAACTTCGCGTTCTGGCTGAATGCCGACAGCGTGTCCGCGCCGTACTGCGTATTCGAATACGCGAGGCCGAAGGTGGCGGGCCCGGCCACGTACTGGCCGGCCACACGCACGATCTGGATCGACTTCGCGCTCGAGAAGCCCTGGTTGATCACGGTGTTGAACAACGTGTCCGAGCTGCTCGACCACGTGCGCACGCCGTTCGCGACCGTGGAGCCGCCGTTCGCGTAGAAGAAGCCGGCGCCGAGCGACAGCGGGCCGTTCGCGTAGCTTGCGCCGAAGCTGTACGTGCGGCCGCTGCCGGTGGCGCCCGCGACGCCGCCGAAGCCGTACAGGCCTTCGAACTGGAAGCCCGAGATCAGCGGGCTCGTGTATTTCACCGAGTTGCTGACGCGCAGGCTGTTGTCGTAGTTGTCGAGGTCGCCCGGCGTCGCGAACACGCCGCCGAAGTAGTTGTCCTGCGTGAGGCCCTGCACGAGATCCACGACCGGATCGTACTGGCGGCCGAGCGTCACCGTACCGTACGTGCTGCTCGCGAGGCCGACGACAGCCTTGCGGCCGAATTCGCGCGAGCCCTGGCCGAGTGCGCCCGTGCCGATGTTGAAGCCGTTCTCGAGCTGGAACAGCGCGGCCAGGCCGCCGCCGAGATCCTCGGTGCCGCGCAGCCCCCAGCGGCTGCCCGACAGGTTGCCGCTGCTGAACTTGACGAGGCTCGACGCGTTGCTGCCGTTCGCGTTCTGCGCGTTGTGCACGTAGGCAATGCCGGCATCGGCGATGCCGTACAGCGTGACGCTGCTTTGCGAGTGGGCGCCGGCGGCATAGAGCGCGGCCGGCAGCGCGAGCAGTGCGAATGAA
The DNA here is from genome assembly GCF_011605345.1 of Burkholderia sp. D-99. Taxonomy (GTDB): domain Bacteria; phylum Pseudomonadota; class Gammaproteobacteria; order Burkholderiales; family Burkholderiaceae; genus Burkholderia. The sequence continues at coordinate 31,025 of NZ_JAAOXM010000022.1, read as the reverse complement.
CGGATCTGTTTCATTGTTGGATTCCCCCGTTGGTCGATTGGTCTGACGAGTCGGTGAACGATACGGATAGCGCATCGTCGAGGGAACCAATAAATTGTCGGATCGTTATGAGGCGGCGCGCAGATGGATGCGCGCGCAACCGGCCGGCGGACGGTGCACGGGGACGCTATGCGGCGTGCCGCCGCGACGCGTTTCTCAGTACGAGCGTCATCAGTTGCCGGCGCGAATCGACACCGAGCTTCGCGAAGGCGCGCTTCGCGTACGTGTCGACGGTGGACGTCTTGAGCCCCATCGATTGCGCGATGGCCGCCGAGGTCATGCCCTGGATGAACGACGCGCACACGTGCATTTCGCGCGCGGTCAGGCGCTCCTGCCATTCCGGCAGCCATTGCGCGACGAGGTCGAGATCGAGTTCGTCGCGTGGCGCGTCGTCGGCGGAGATCGCGCCGAGCAGGCGCTTGTGCGCGGAGGCCAACGGCAGCACGACCTGCGAAAGCTGCTTCAACAGGCTCAGCTCCTTCAGCGAAAACGGCGGCAGCCGTCGCGAGCGCGCGATCGAGATCGAGTAACGCGTGCCGCCCGTCACGCCCGCGACCACGCATTCGTCGTGAATGTCGCCGGCATCGAAGAACAGATGCCGGAGCTCGCTGGCGACGCGCTGCGCGGACACCTGCAGCAACTGCACGTCGTTGTCGGTTTCGATCGCCGCGTACGTTGCATCGTCACTCGCGTAGCTGCGGTAGTAGTGGCGCATCACCTGCGCGACCAGCTCGGGCTCGCGGCCGAAGCTGCCGATCCAGCCGACGCTGCGCCGGCCGGACGCGGCACTGCGCTCGTAGTCGAGATGCACGGCGTCGAAGTCGACGTAGCGCACGAGCGTGTCGTAGACGGCGCGCATGAACTGCGGCGTCCCGACGGCCTGGGCGATGTCGCCCAGCGTTTCGGTCACGAACGCGACGTGGCTCAGCGGGAGATCGGGGGCGGGCAGCGCAGCGCTCATGACGTCGTGTGTCGAAGATTTTCAGGTGGCGCTACAGGTATCACGAATATTTTCGACTGCCTACGCGGGAATCTACCCAAACGGCGCTGGCCGACGTCGCCGTTTGTCCCGGTTTTCGGGACTGACGCTGCCGGCCGCGATCTCTACATTGACCCTTGTGCTGAACACCGCTTGACGGCGTTGACGCGAGTCCGGACCCGGACCGGGCGCAACGGCCGATCCCCATCACAAGGAGAATCCCCATGCGTATCCGTATCCGTCGTCAACCGGCGTTGCGCGCCGCGCTTGTCACGTCGGCGATGCTGGCCTTCGCGGCAAGCCTGTCCGCCCATGCCGGCGATGCCAACCTGAACGTGTACAACTGGTCGGAGTACGTCGCGAAGGACACGGTGCCCAACTTCGAGAAGCAGTCGGGCATCAAGGTGCGCTACGACAGCTACGACAGCGACGATACGCTGCAGACCAAGCTGCTCGCGGGCAGCTCGGGCTACGACATCGTCGTGCCGACGTCGAACTATCTCGCGCAGCAGATCCAGGCCGGCGTGTACCAGAAGCTCGACAAGACGAAGCTGCCGAATCTCGCGAACCTCGACCCGGTGCTGATGAAGATGGTCGCGAAGGCCGACCCGGGCAACCAGTACGGCGTGCCGTGGGCGTGGGGCACGACGGGGATCGGCTACAACGTCGAGGCGGTCAGGAAGCGGCTCGGCGAGAACGCGCCGACCGACAGCTGGGCGCTGCTGTTCGACCCGGCGAACGCGGCGAAGCTGAAAGGCTGCGGCATTTCGCTGCTCGACGCGCCGGACGCCGCGTTCGCGGCGGCGCTGCAGTACATGGGCAAGGATCCCGAGAGCAAGAACCCGGCCGACTACCAGGCGGCCTACGACGTGCTGAAGAAGATCCGCCCGTATGTCACGCAGTTCAGCTCGGCCGGCTATGCGGACGACCTGGCGAACAACGATGTCTGCGTCGTGCTCGGCTGGTCGGGCGACGTCGGCATCGCGCGGCGGCGCACGCTGGATGCGAAGCGCGCGTACGAAATCCGTTACGTGAACCCGAAGGAAGGCGGCCTGCTGTGGTTCGACGTGATGGCGATCCCGAAGGATGCGCCGCATCCCGAAGCCGCGCTGAAGTGGATCAACTACATCGAGGAGCCGAAGACCAACGCGGCGATCACGAACGAGATCTTCTACCCGACCGCGAACAAGGCTGCGCGCACGTTCGTGACGCCGGCGATCGCGCAGGACCCGAGCGTCTACCTGTCCGATGCCACGATCGCGAAGACGTCGCTCGCGATGCCGCGAAGCGCCGATATCGCACGGATGCAGAACCGTCTGTGGCTGCAACTGAAGTCGGGCGGTTGAGGGAGACGACGATGATCCATACGCTCCCTGCCGTATCGGTCGCGACCGGTGCCCGCCACGATGCGGACGCCTTCGTGCGCATCGAAAACGTCGTGAAGAAATTCGGCGACAGCGCGGCCGTCGACAACGTGAACCTGACGATCGCGAAGAACGAGCTGTTCGCGCTGCTGGGCAGCTCGGGTTGCGGCAAGTCGACGCTGCTGCGCATGCTCGCCGGGCTCGAGACGGCCACCACCGGCAAGATCTTCGTCGACGGCGAGGACCTCGCATCGCTACCGCCGTACCGCCGCCCGGTGAACATGATGTTCCAGTCGTACGCGCTGTTCCCGCACATGACGGTCGAATCGAACGTCGCGTTCGGCCTGAAGCAGGAAGGCACGCCGAAGAACGAGATCAAGGAGCGCGTGGCCGATGCGCTCGCGCTCGTGCAGATGAGCAAGTACGCGCAGCGCAAGCCGCATCAACTTTCAGGCGGCCAGCAGCAGCGCGTCGCGCTCGCGCGTTCGCTCGTCAAGCGTCCGAAGCTCCTGCTGCTCGACGAGCCGATGTCCGCGCTCGACAAGAAGATCCGCCAGAAAACCCAGCTCGAACTCGTGAACATCATCGAGAAGGTCGACGTAACCTGCGTGATGGTCACGCACGACCAGGAAGAGGCGATGACGATGGCCAGCCGCCTCGCGGTGATGAGCGAAGGCAAGATCGTGCAGATCGGCGCGCCGGGCGAAGTGTACGAATTCCCGAACAGCCGCTTCTCGGCCGAATTCATCGGCTCGACCAACCTGTTCGAAGGCCGCGTGGTCGAGGACGAACCCGATCACATCTTCGTCGAGAGCGAAGACCTCGAGGCACGCATGGTCGTGAGCCACGGCATCACGGGCCCGCTCGGGATGCCGGTCGGCATCTCGGTGCGCCCGGAACGCATCCACGTGTCGCGCGAGAAGCCGGGCTCGAAACACAACTGGGCGCGCGGCGTCGTGACCGACATCGCGTACATGGGCAGCTACTCGCTGTACCACGTGCGCTTGCCGAGCGGCAAGACGGTCGTGTCGAACCTGTCGAGCTCGCACCTGATGAACGACAACGCACCGGCGTGGCACGACGACGTGTTCGTGTCGTGGTCGCCGGCCAGCGGCGTCGTGCTGACGCAGTGAGGACGCCACGATGAGAACCTCCGCTTCCAATCCGTCCGCGCCGGTGCCGAGCGGCGCCGCGAGCGCCGGCGCCCGCCGCGCCCGCCCGGGCCGCTTTGCTGCGCTGTCGCGCTTCCTGCCGTCGGGCCGCAGCGTCGCGATCGGTGTGCCGTTCATGTGGCTCGCGGTCTTCTTCGCACTGCCGTTCGTGCTGGTGCTGAAGATCAGCTTCGCCGACTCGATGCTCGGCATCCCGCCGTACACCGCACTCGCGCGGCTGGAGGCCGGCACCGTGCAGGTCGTGCTGTCGCTGAAGCATTACGCGCTGCTGCTGCAGGACGACCTGTACCTGAACACCTACGTCAGTTCGCTGAAGATGGCTGCGGCGTCGACGCTGATGTGCCTGCTGGCCGGCTATCCGATCGCTTACTGCATCGCGCGTGCGGCGCCGGCCCGCCGCAACCTGCTGATGATGGCCGTGATGCTGCCGTTCTGGACGTCGTTCCTGATCCGTGTCTATGCGTGGGTCGGCATCATGAAGGACGACGGGCTGCTGAACCACGTGCTGGCGGCGCTCGGCGTGATCGCGACACCGCTGCGCCTGTATCACACCGACGCGGGTGTCTACATCGGGATGGTCTATTCGTACCTGCCGTTCATGGTGATGCCGCTGTACGCGCACCTCGTGAAGATGGATCTCACGCTGCTCGAGGCCGCGAACGATCTCGGCGCAACGCCATGGTCCGCGTTCTGGCGCATCACGCTGCCGTTGTCGAAGAACGGCATCGTCGCGGGCAGCCTGCTCGTGTTCATCCCGGCGGTCGGCGAATACGTGATCCCCGAGCTGCTTGGCGGCGCGAACACGCTGATGCTCGGCCGCGTGATGTGGGACGAGTTCTTCAACAACATGGACTGGCCGATGGCGTCCGCGGTGACGGTGACGATGGTGCTGCTGCTGCTCGTGCCGATGGCGCTGCTCCATTACAGCCAGACCGAAGCGGAGGCAAAGCCATGACCCGCGCGAATCGCATCCTGTCCGCGTGCGTGCTGGGCGCGGGCTTCCTGTTCCTGTACATCCCGATCGTCAGCCTGGTCGTGTATTCGTTCAACGTGTCGAAGCTCGTGACGGTGTGGACGGGTTTCTCGCTGAAGTGGTACGGCGCGCTGCTGCACGACGGCGAACTGCTGGCGGTCGCGTGGCTGTCGCTGAAGATCGCGCTGCTGACGGCCACCGCGTCGGTCGCGATCGGCACCTGGGCCGGCTTCGTGCTCGCCCGCATGGGGCGCTTTCGCGGTTTCACGCTGTATGCCGCGATGATCAATGCGCCGCTCGTGATTCCGGAGGTGATCCAGGGCATCTCGCTCTTGCTGCTGTTCGTCGCGATGCAACAGACCTTCGGTTGGCCGGCCGGGCGCGGCTGGCTGACGATCTGGATCGGCCACGTGATGCTGTGCCTGTCGTTCGTCGCGGTGATCGTGCAGTCGCGCGTGAAGGAGCTCGACCGCTCGATCGAGGAAGCCGCGCTCGATCTCGGCGCGCGGCCGTGGAAGGTGTTCTTCGTGATCACGCTGCCGCTGATCGCGCAGGCGCTGGTGTCCGGCTGGCTGCTCGCGTTCACGGTGTCGATCGACGACGTGATCCTGTCCGCGTTCCTGTCGGGCCCCGGGTCGACGACGCTGCCGCTCGTCGTGTTCTCGCGTGTGCGAATGGGGCTGAATCCGGAGATGAATGCGCTCGCCACGGTGTTCATCACGGCCGTGACGATCGGCGTCGTCGTCGTGAACCGCGCGATGCTGGCCCGCGAGCGGCGGCAGGCGCGCGACACGCGGATGTGGCACGCGGCATCCGCGTCCGAGGCATCCGGCCCCCCCGCGTCGCCATCCGTCGTGCCGCCCGCGCGCCCACCGGCCGCGCCGCCGCTGCACGACCACCTCCCGCATCCCACGAAGTGACGAACGACCAGGAGACATTCCATGAAAAAGAAGATGCTCTGCGCGCTGATCGCCGGAGCGCTGCCGGGGCTGGCCGCGGCGAACTCGAGCGCCGACCAGATCCGGACGCTGCAGCAGCAGATCGCTGTGCTGCAACGGCAGATGAGCGCGCTGCAATCGCAGCTCGGCGCGAAGCCTTCGGCCGCACCGGTCGCATCGGACGCGTCGAACGCGTCGAACGCGGCGACCGGTGCTGCGGCTGACCCGTCCACACCTGGCTACGGGCAGGCGACCGCCGTGCTGACCAATGACGACGTGTCGGAAATCCGCCAGCAGGTCGCAAACCAGCAACTGAAGGTCGATTCGCTGACCGACGCCGCGCGCACGGGGCCGATCGCGGGGCTGTCGGTGACGGGCTACCTCGACCCGACGTATGTGGTCAACCGGGGCGCCGGCACGTCGTCGTTCCAGTTCGCGAACCACGAGAACGCGTACACCTACTACAACAGCACGTTCGGCGACGTATTCCTCGACATCAAGAAGACGTTCGGCGTCGGCCCGAGCGCGCCGTCCGCGGAAATCACGCTGATGCCCAACCGTGGCGCAGGCCTGTCGATGATGACGGGCAGCGGCGCGAGCGGGCTCGACATCGTGAACACGGCGGTCGTCACGGTGCCGCTGTCGGGGACGACCGCGTTCGTCGGCGGGCTCGTGACGGGGTTCGCCGGTTACGAGTACCAGCAGTCGAGCCAGATGCTCACGCTCACGCACAACCTGCTGTACGACTTCTCCGATCCGGGCTCGTCGATCGGCGCGGGCGTCAACTACCAGAGTGCGGACGGCCACTGGGCGTGGAAGTTCTTCGTCGGCAACGAGCAGTTCCGCAGCGCGGGCGCGGTGACGCAGACCGGCGTCAACGCGCTGGGCGACCCGATCACGACGAGCAACAAGGTGCCGACCTTCACCGCGCGCGTCGATTACCTGCGCGGCAGCGCGCTCGACGTCGGCGGCTCGATCAGCATCGGCCGCCAGACGCTGCCGAGCGCGGTCGATCCGGCGACCGGCAACGTGCGCTACGGCGTGGGCGGCAACGCACCGAGCGCGTACGGCGCGTTCTTCTTCGGCGAAGCCGATGCGACCTACACGCTCGCCGATGCGCAGTACAACGCCGAGCTCGACTACGGCCAGCAGCAGCACGGCGCGTTCAACGGCGGGCTCGCGCAGTGGTTCGGGCTGTCGCTGCTCGCGCACCGCAAGTTCAATGCGCCGGTGGTCGGCCGCATGGGCGCGACGCTGCGCTACGACCTGCTCGTCAACCGGAAGAACGGCGGCGGCGGGTCGTCGATCGGCCTGAACGGCAACGGGATGGATCCGTACAACGGCTTCGGCATCGATGCGGACTGCCTCGCGCTGTCGAAGGCGAACGGCGGCGTCGGCTTCGAGTGCAAGGGCGCGACGCGGCAGGCCGCCGCGTTCGACCTGCTGTTCTATCCGACCCAGCAAGTGACGGTGAAGGTCGAATACCGGCACGACTGGGCGAGCAACAAGGTGTTCCTGCGCCACGACGGGTCATACGAGAAGTCGAACGACCTGCTTGCCACTCAACTCATCTACGCGTTCTGACGCGACGCCGTTCGCGAGTCTTGCACATGCTCAAGTTCGAAAACCAGCAACATGTTCAGTCCTACTATGCAGCGACAGCCAACGACCGTGCGCGGCACCCGTCGCTCGACGGGGCCGTGACGGCCGACGTGTGCGTGATCGGCGGCGGGCTCACGGGCCTGTCCGCGGCACTCGAGCTCGCCGAACGCGGCCATTCGGTCGTGCTCGTCGAGGCGTCGAAGATCGGCTGGGGCGCGAGCGGACGCAACGGCGGCCAGCTGATCGCCGGTTACGCGTGCGATATCGATACGTTCTCGGCCTACCTGCCGGAAGACGACGTGCGGCGCGTATGGTCGATGGGGCTGGAGTCGGTCGATATCGTCCGGCAGCGGGTCGAGCGGTACGGCATCGATTGCGACCTGACCTTCGGCTACCTGACCGCCGCGAACAAGCCGCGCCATCTCGATGCGCTGCGCGCGTGGCGCGATACCGCGGCGAGCCGCTTCGGCTATCGCGGCTACGAATTCGTCGAGCGCGCCGACATGCATCGCTTCGTCGCATCGGATCGTTACGTCGGCGGCCTCCGCTACGAAGGCAGCGGCCACCTGCATCCGCTGAACTACACGCTCGGCCTCGCGCGGGCGGCGCGCGAAGCCGGCGTGACGATCCACGAGGACACGCCCGCGCTCGCGCTCGATCACGCCGCGCCGCATCACCGCGTGACGTGTGCGCGCGGGCACGTGGATGCCCGTCATGTCGTGCTGGCCTGCAATGCGTACCTGGGGCGGCTGGCGCCCGCGCTCGCGCGCAAGATCATTCCGGTCGCGACGTACCTGATCGCGACGGAGCCGCTCGGCGACGCGCGCGCGGCCGAGACGATGCCGGCCGATGCGGCGATCTGCGACACGAATTCGGCGCTCGATTATTTCCGGCTGACGCGCGACCGCCGGCTGTTATGGGGCGGCAAGGCCAGTAGCTCGACGAACACGCCGCGCGACCTCGCGGCCGCGATGCGGCGCGACATGCTGAAGACGTTCCCGCAGCTGGCCGATGTGCGAATCGACTATGCGTGGGGCGGCCTGATCGACGCGACGATGAATCGCGCGCCGCATTTCGGCCGGCTCGAGCCGACCGTGTATTTCGCGCAGGGCTTCTCCGGGCACGGCGTCAACGTGACGGGCCTCGCGGGGCGGCTGATCGCGGAAGCGATCGACACGCAGGCCGCGCGCTTCGACCTGTTCGGCCGGATTCGCCATCGCGACTTTCCGGGCGGGCGGGCGCTGCGCACGCCGATGCTGGCGCTCGCGATGGCCTGGCACCGGATGATGGACCTGCTCTGACCCGCGCGGGGCGGCTGGCCCGTCCGCGCGGCACCGAAACGTTTCGAATCACTCATGCCCTGGAGGCACTCATGACCAACATCACGCATCTCGTCGACCTGATGCGGGCACCGGCGAAGCTCACGCAGAGCCGCGTGCCGAGCGGGCTGCTGCTCGACGGCAATCCGCTGCAGACGCTGTCGCATCACTACATCAGCCCGTGCGGGCAGTTCAGCTGCGGGATCTGGGAATGCACCCCCGGCCGCTGGACGATCGAGTACGACGAGTCGGAGTATTGCGAGATGCTGAGCGGCGTCGCGATCGTGTGCGATACGGACGGCCGCGAACGCGTGCTGCGCGCCGGCGACCGGTTCGTGATTCCACCGGGTTTTCGCGGCACGTGGGAAGTCGTCGAAACGTGCCGCAAGATCTATGCGTCGCACGCACCGCAGGTCGGACAGCCGGGCGCGTAGCGCGCGGCCGGTTCCGGATAACCATCGAGATCAACGAGGAGCAACTCATGACCCAGGAATTGTGGCGTCTCAGCGCGGCCGAGATGGCCGAGCGCGTCGCGCGTCGCGACGTGTCTGCCACCGAACTCACGCGCAGCTGCCTGCAGCGGCTCGAGGCGGTGAACCCCGTCATCAACGCGATCGTCGACGTGATGGCCGACAGCGCGTTGCAGGCCGCGTCCGCTGCCGATGCCGCGATCGCGCGCGGCGCGCCGGTCGGCCCGCTGCACGGCGTGCCGGTGACCGTGAAGATCAACGTCGACACGGCCGGACGCGCGACGACCAACGGCGTGCGCGCGTTTTCAGACCTGATCGCGCACGAGGACAGCCCGGTGACCGCGAACCTGCGCAAGGCCGGCGCGATCGTGATCGGGCGCAGCAATGCACCGGCGTTTTCGTACCGCTGGTTCACCGACAACGACCTGCACGGCCGCACGTCGAATCCGTGGAATTCGTCGCTCACGCCGGGCGGGTCCAGCGGGGGAGCCGCCGCGGCCGTGGCCGCCGGCATCGGCGCGATCGCGCACGGCAACGACCTGGGCGGCTCGATCCGCTACCCGGCCTACGCGTGCGGTGTCGCCGGGCTGCGGCCCAGCACCGGGCGCGTGCCCGCGTACAACCCGACGCAGTCGAAGGACCGCACGCTCGCGGTGCAGCTCGCCTCCGTACAGGGGCCGCTCGCCCGCACGGTCGGCGATCTGCGGCTCGCGCTCGACGCGATGGCGGCGGGCGACGCGCGCGACGCATGGTGGATGCCGGTCGCGCCGATGGCGCACGAAGCCGCGTTCCCCGCGCGGGTGGCCGTGTGCCCGGCGCTACCGGGCGTGCCGTCCGATCCGGTGGTGGTCGATGCGATCCGGCAGGCCGCGCGCTGGCTCGAGGACGCGGGCTGCATCGTCGAGGAAGCGGAGCCGCCGCGCTTCACCGAAGCGTGCGAACTGTGGCTGGACCTGGTGACCAACGAAGCGCGCAGCGGCCTCGGCGACGTGATCATGGAGCACGGCGACACCACGATCCGTACCGCGTTCGCGAGCCAGCGCCGTCTCGCGACGCCGCTCGACCTCGAGGGCTACATGAGCGGCCTGGCACGACGCACTGCGCTGCTGCGCGACTGGCAGCAGTTCTTCGTGCGCTATCCGCTCCTGCTGATGCCGGTGTCGTGCGCGCGGCCGTTCGCGATCGACGCCGATCAGCACGGCGACGACGCGATGCGCGCGATCATCGACCGGCAGGGGCCGCTGCTCGCGACCGCGTTGCTCGGGCTGCCGGGGCTGTCGGTGCCGACCGGCATCCGCGATGGCGTACCGACCGGTGTGCAGGTCGTCGCCGGACGCTTTCAGGAAGCGCTGTGTCTCGCCGCGGGCGAAGCGATCGAGGCACGCGCGGGCATCTTCACGCCGATCGATCCGTTCACCGGGTCGTGATGCGCGACTTTTCACGAGGAAACGCATGAATCAACCGACATTCGAAGACTGGCAGGCCCGCGCGGCCGTGTTGCGGATCGAAGGGCGCGCGTTCGTCGACGGCGAGGCGCGCCACGCACAAACCGGCGCGACCTTCGCTTGTGTGAGCCCGATCGACGGTGGCGTGCTCGCGCACGTGGCCGATTGCGGCGCCGACGACGTCGACCTCGCGGTGGCGGCCGCGCGCCGCGCGTTCGACGCCCGGAGCTGGGCCGGCATGAACCCGCGCGCCCGCAAGGCGGTGCTGCAGCGCTGGGCCGCGCTGATGCGCGAGCACCTCGACGAACTCGCGCTGCTCGAGACGCTCGACACCGGCAAGCCGATCGCCGATACCACGGCGATCGACGTGCCGGCTGCCGCGCATTGCGTCGAATGGTATGCGGAAGCGATCGACAAGGTCGGCGGTGAAGTTGCGCCGGTCGACCATCATCTGGTCGGGCTCGTCACGCGCGAGCCGATCGGCGTCGTCGCGGCCGTCGTGCCGTGGAATTTCCCGCTGCTGATGGCCGCCTGGAAGTTCGCGCCGGCGCTCGCGGCCGGCAACAGCGTGGTGCTCAAGCCGTCCGAGAAATCGCCGCTCACCGCGATCCGCGTCGCGCAGCTCGCGTGCGACGCCGGTATGCCGGCCGGCGTGTTCAGCGTCGTGCCGGGCGGCGCGGAGCCGGGCAGGGCGCTCGCGCTGCATCGCGACGTCGACTGCATCGCGTTCACCGGGTCGACACGCACGGGGCAGCAGATCATGGCGTGCGCCGCGCAGTCGAACCTGAAGCGCGTCTGGCTCGAGCTCGGCGGCAAGTCGCCGAACATCGTGTTGCCCGATTGCCCCGATCTCGACCGCGCCGCGCAGGCGGCCGCCGACGCGATCTTCTTCAACATGGGCGAAGTGTGCACGGCCGGCTCGCGCCTGCTCGTGCATCGCGACATCAAGGAGGCATTCGTCGCGAAACTGGTCGCTGCGTCGCGGCGCTTTGCGCCCGGACATCCGCTCGATCCGTCGGTGACGATGGGGGCGATCGTCGATCGCATGCAGCTCGATCGCGTGATGGGCTATATCGGCGCCGGGCGCGACGAGGGGTGCCTCGTGACGGGCGGCGCGCGCGTGCGCGAGGAGACGGGCGGGTTCTATGTCGAGCCGACGGTGTTCGAGGTGAAACCCGATGCGAGGATCGCGCGCGAGGAGATTTTCGGGCCCGTGCTGTCGGTGATCGTGTTCGACGACGTCGACGAGGCCGTGCGGATCGCCAACGATACCGACTACGGACTGGCCGCAGCCGTGTGGTCGGCCGATCTCTCGACCGCGCATGCCGTTGCGAGGCGGCTGCGTGCGGGCACCGTGTGGGTCAACTGCTATGGCGACGGCAGCGACGACCTGAACTTCCCGTTCGGCGGCTACAAGCAGTCGGGCAACGGTCGCGACAAGTCGTTGCATGCGCTCGACAAGTACACCGAGCTGAAGTCGACGGTCGTGCGGTTGTAGCGTTGGGTGGCGCGGCACGCGAGCGGCGTGCAGCGCAATCCGGTGCGCGGATCAGCGTCAGGCGTCGCCCGCTGCGAACAGCCGCGGCTGCGCGGCGTTCAACGCGTCGTCCGCTTCCGGCTGCCACGGGAAAACCCCGTCGCGGTCGGGCCACAGCAGCTGGACGCACGGGAAGTCGTCGTTGCCGTAGAACCAGCGGTTCCAGCCGAGATGGGCTTCGTAGTGGGCTTTTTCGACCGGCATGAGGAGCGCGTTCGCCTTGGCGTAGACGGATGCGGTGACTTCGCCGACCGGGGGCGGCGTGCCGGCCGCGACCATCCGGTAGACGTCCCACAGCACGTCGTGGACGATGCGCGCCGGCAACGAGAACACGATGATTTCCGGAAAGCCGTGATTGACCCACAGCCCGGTCGTGAACGAGAACCCTGGATCGTCCCCTTCCGCAAACACTTCCGTGCGGAACCATCCGTGCTGGCGAATCTGGCTCACGAATCGCTGCTCGTCTTCCTCGAGCGCCGAATCGGGCGCGTCGAGCGCAGTGGCGATATCCGGTCGCGTGGTCATACGGGCTCCTTGGATCTGTGTCGGGCGGCGGGAAGCCGGGCGCTGGCGTCCGGCCGTCGGGAAAGCGATCGTGGCCGAACCGGCCGGCGATCGCCGTGCCGCCATGTTGCCACAGCGGTCCCGCCTACTGCTCCGCCTTCTCCACGTCCGCCGTTTCGCCGAGGAACCCGCCGCTCTGGTGCGCCCACAGCGCCGCATAGATGCCGCCGGCCTGCAGCAACTGCTGGTGCGTGCCTTCCTCGACGATGCGCCCTTCGTCGAGCACGATCAGCCGGTCCATCGCCGCGATGGTCGACAGCCGGTGCGCGATCGCGATCACCGTCTTGCCGCTCATCAGGCCGTCGAGGCTGCGCTGGATCGCGACTTCGACCTCGGAATCGAGCGCGCTGGTCGCTTCGTCGAGCACGAGGATCGGCGCGTCCTTGAGCATCACGCGCGCGATCGCGACGCGCTGCCGCTGGCCGCCCGACAGCTTCACGCCGCGTTCGCCGACCTCGACGTCGTAGCCGCTGCGCCCGTGGCGGTCGCGCAGCCGGTCGATGAACTCGGACGCTTCCGCGCGCACGGCCGCCTCGTGCATCTCGCGCTCGGTTGCGTCGGGGCGCCCGTACAGCAGGTTCTCGCGCATCGTCCGGTGCAGCAGCGACGTATCCTGCGTGACCATCCCGATCGCGCTGCGCAGGCTGTCCTGCGTCACGTGCGCGATGTCCTGCCCGTCGATCCGGATCGTGCCGCCGCCCACGTCGTAGAAGCGCAGCAGCAGGTTCACGAGCGTCGACTTGCCGGCACCCGAGCGGCCGATCAGGCCGATCCGCTCGCCGGGCCGGATCGTCAGGTTCAACCCGTCGAACACGGCGCGGTCGTTGTCCTCGTGCGCGAACTGCACGTTGTCGAACACGATCCCGCCGCGCTGCACGGCGAGCGGCTTCGCATCGGACGCGTCGACCACGCTGCGCACCTTCGTCAGCGTATTGATGCCGTCCTGGATCGTGCCGACGTTCTCGAACAGCTCGGTCATCTCCCACATGATCCAGTGCGAATAGCTCGACAGGCGCAGCGCCATCGCGATCACCGCCGCGACGACGCCCGCGCTCACCTCGCCGTGCATCCACAGATACAGCGCGAGGCCGGTCGAGCCGACCAGCAGCAGCGTCGACAGCAGGTGATTGACGACCTCGAACGCGCTGACGAGGCGCATCTGCGCGTCGCCGGTCGCCTTGAACGCTTCCATCGCGCGGCGTGCGTGATCGGCTTCCCGCCGCGTATGCGAGAACAGCTTCACGGTCGTGATGTTCGAATACGCGTCGGTGATGCGGCCCGTCATCAGCGCGCGCGCATCGGCCTGGCGGCTGCCGACGGCGCCCAGGCGCGGCACGAAGAACGCGCACGCCGCGCCGTAGCCGAGCGCCCACAGCACGAGCGGGATCATCAGCCGCCAGTCGAAGCTGGCCGCGAGCGCAAGGATGCCGATCAGGTACGCGGCGACGCCGATCACGACGTCGACCGACATGAACAGCGCATCGCGCACCGCGAGCGCGGTCTGCATGATCTTGGTCGTCACGCGGCCCGCGAACTCGTTCGCGTAGAACGACAGGCTCTGGTCGAGCATCAGCCGGTGAAACAGCCAGCGCAGCCGCATCGGGAAGTTGATCGCGAGCACCTGGTGCTTGACCATCGTATGCAGCGCGATCAGCAACGTGCTGCCGGCGAGAATCGCCGCGAAACCGGCGAGCGTGCCGAAGTGCCGGCCGCCGAACTCCGCCGGTGTCGCGGACGCGAGCCAGTCGACCACGCGGCCCATCATCGCGAACAGCGCGGCTTCGTATGCGGCCAGCGCAGCCGAGGTGAGCGCGATCAGCAGGATCCAGCTGCGCGCGCCTTTCGTGCACGCCCAGACGAACGAGAAGAATCCCTTCGGCGGCGTGGCGGGATCTTCGAGCGGGAAAGTCGGCAGGCGCCGTTCAAACCACGAAAACATTGGAACCTCTCCTTGATGCGGCTGCGCCGATCGGCGCAGCCGGTACTGCGTGCTTCATGCGCGGCGCCAGTCGCGATGCCGCCATGTTGCACACGTGTTCATTGCGCACGGACCCAGGCTTCGATCGGGCCGAGCGCGCCAGGCGCATACGCGTGGCGGCCGAGCGCCATGTACAGCCATGTCTTCCACGTCGGCCAGTCGGACTCGAGCTGGTAGTCGAACCAGCCGGCGCGCAGCAGCCCGTGCGTCGCACCGGCCACGACCATCACGCGCCGGTCGGGCCGGTTCGCGAAGGCATGCGTGTAAGCGTTCGCCTCGTCGACCGGATCGACATTGCGGTCCAGCGCGCCCCATACGGCCAGCACGGGCCCCTGCATCGTCGCGAGCGCCTGCGAAGAATCCTCCAGGTAGTTGCGTGCGATGAAGCCGAAGCGGCGCGGCTCGATGTCGGGGCGGCGGTTCGGATCGGCCGGCACGTTCGACCGACCGAAGATTTCGTCGTTGTCGCGTCGCTCGGCGGCCAGTGTCGCATCGATTCGATCCGGCTGCAGGCCGGTTGCCTGGAGCTGCTGCCGCGTCAGGTAGGTGCCTTGCCGGCGCCAGCTGACGGCGCCGCCGACGATCACCGAGAACGCGGGCCGAACTGCATTCGCGACGCGCGGAATGACCCATCCGCCTTGCGAGAAGCCCAGCAGGCCGATCTTGTGCGCGGGACCGACGGTGGCGCGCACGCGCGCCATCGCGGCGATCGTTTCGTTCGCACGATCCTGCATCGATTGCGCGAGCCAGTCGCCGCCGCTGCGGCCGGTGCCTTGCTTGTCCCATGCGAACACGCCGATGCCGGCATCGAGCAGGCTGTTGACGAGCGGCAGCATTGTGTCGTCGGAGAAGCGGGTGCGCGGCCCGTCACCGTGGACGAGCAGTACAATCGGCGCTCCGGGTGCATGGGCCGGCAGCGCAAGCGTGCCGACGAGGTCGGCGCCGCCGGCGCGGAACGTGAGCGTCGACACGCTCGCGCCCTTCAGCTCGAAGTCGGCCAGGCCGCGCAGCACGAGCGCACCGGCGGCGAACACGAACAGGACGAGCGCAATGCCGGCAATGACGATTCGTTTCAAGAGACCCTCGGTGTGGTGGTGTGAGCGGATGTCGCAGGCGGCACGGACATCGGCACGCTACCTTGACGCCTGCGGGGCATCGCCACGATAATAGATCGACTGGTTAGTCTAATAAATATTTGAGTCATCGTCGAGTACGGAGTGCCTGTTGAGAAAGATCGACCCTGAAAGAGTGGAAGCGAAGCGGCGCCAGATCCTGGATGCCGCGATCGAGTGTTTTGCGCGCGACGGCTTCCATGCGACGTCCACGGCCGCGATCTGCAAGGCGGCCGGCATGAGCCCCGGCAACCTGTTTCATTATTTCCCGACGAAGGCGGCGATCATCGAGGCGATCGCGCAGGACGACCAGCGCGAGATGGCCGACCTGTTCGCGCGGCATGCGGACGCCGACGACGCGCTGGCCGCGATCGAGGAGATCGCACTGGCGTTGATGGAACTGTCGAGCGATCCCGTCTATGCGCGCATCAGCATCGAGACGGCGGCGGAAGCGACGCGCAATCCCGATGTTGCCGCGCTGTTCGCGGCGAACGAGGCGCAGGTGAAAGGGCGGATGGTCGCGCTGATCAAGCGCGGTGTGGCGCAAGGGAAGATAGACGGCAGCCTGAAGCCCGATCTTGTCGCGACCTGGCTGCTCGCGCTCGCGGAAGGCGCGGTCGGGCGGGTCGTGTTCGAGCCGGGGTTCAAGCCGCGCGCGCATCGCGCGATGTTGCGGACGATCATTCAGCGGATGTTGAAGCCGCAGTGAGCATGACGGTGCCTGTTTGACGTACGCCGGTTCGGACGCTTTCCAAGCCGGGCGCATGCGTTGGGCAGCCATTGGAGGGCGAGCGCGGGTAGGGCGCT
The DNA here is from genome assembly GCF_011605345.1 of Burkholderia sp. D-99. Classification (GTDB taxonomy): domain Bacteria; phylum Pseudomonadota; class Gammaproteobacteria; order Burkholderiales; family Burkholderiaceae; genus Burkholderia. Next base: position 14,726 of record NZ_JAAOXM010000022.1, on the reverse strand, counting down.
GGACAGGGCGCATATCGCGCCCCAAAAAAATCCCTTGACTGTCTATCTATGAGTAGATAAAGTTCGCTCCATGGAAACGAAACCGACCGTCCGCGAACAGATTCTCGACCACGCGATCACGCTGATGATGCTGCGCGGTTACAACGGCTTCAGCTACCGAGACCTGTCCGACCTGGTGGGCGTGAAGACGTCGAGCATCCACTATTACTTCCCGTCGAAGGACGACCTCGTGCTGGAAGCGGTGGCGGTTTATAGCGACGAGGTCCTCTCGGCCATGCGGGCGATCGATCCGGCGTTGCCGGCCGACGTGAAGCTGAGCCTGTACACGAAGATGTTCGGCCGCACGTTGGGCGACGGCAACCTGATCTGCCTGTGCGGGATGCTCGCGGCCGACATCGAAACGTTGCCGGAGAACGTGCGGCAGGCCGTGCAGGCGTTCTTCAAGGCCAACGAGAGCTGGCTGGCGGAATTGCTGGCGCAGGGCGCGCAGGAAGGCACGTTGCAGTTCAGCGGTGAGCCCGAAACGGCCGCGCGCACGTTGTACGCGGCGTTCCAGGGCAGTGTGCTGGCCAGCCGGTTGTTTCATACGCGGGCGCGCCTCGAGGATGTCGAGGCCGTCTGGAAAACGCGGTCCTGACGGAGCGCGCAAGCAGCGAGGCGGTTCGCCGCCTTTTTATTGGATCTCTTTGTCTATCTTCAGGTAGATAGATTGTTGGCGCAGATGGTTCAACCCTCTGCATTTTTTGGGGACGTTTATCTATCTATGAGTAGATAAATAAGCGCAACGCCGGCAGCAAGGCTGTCGGCACGCGGTCCCCGGTTCGAAGGCTGTTTCATTCATTTGTTGAAAAGGAGTCTGTCATGTCGATCGAAAAAGTGCTGTACCGCGCCCATGCAAAAGCCACAGGCGGCCGCGACGGCCGCGCCACGGTGCCCGAGAGCAACCTCGACCTGAAGCTGACCACGCCGCGCGAGCTCGGCGGCGCGGGCGGCGCAGGCGCGAACCCCGAACAACTGTTCGCCGCCGGCTACAGCGCGTGCTTCATCGGCGCGATGAAGTTCGTCGCGGCCCGCGACAAGATCGCGATGCCCGCGGACGCATCCATCGAAGGCAGCGTCGGCATCGGTGCGATCCCGAACGGCTTCGGCATCGAAGTCGAACTGAAGATCTCGCTGCCGGGCCTCGATCGCGACATCGCGCAAACGCTCATCGACCGCGCGCACCTCGTGTGCCCGTATTCGAACGCGACGCGCGGCAACATCGACGTCACGCTCACGCTTGCCTGATCGATCGCACATCGAATCATCCATCATCATTCACCGGTTGAAGCCAAGGAACACCATCATGAAGATCGTCAAGCCGCTGCTGATCGCTGCCGCCGTCGCCACTGCACTGTCCGCCACGACTACCGCATTCGCCGCCGGCGCCGATGCCGTCCGTCCCGATACGACGACGAGCACCTTCCTTGCCGCGCTGAACGGCCAGAAGGGCCCGGGCCTCGAAACGCTGAGCCCCGCGAAGGCGCGCCAGGTGCTGGTCGATGCGCAGAACGGCGCGAAGGTCGACCTGTCGGGTATCGACGTGTCGAACCGCACGATCGAACAGGACGGCTTGTCCGTACCGGTCACGATCGTCCGCCCGCAAGGCGCGACGGGCACGCTGCCGGTGTTCGTGTTCATTCACGGCGGCGGCTGGGTGCTCGGCGATTTTCCGACGCATGAACGCCTCGTGCGCGATCTCGTCGTGCAATCGGGGGCCGTTGCGGTGTTCGTGAACTACACGCCGTCGCCGGAAGCGCATTATCCGGTCGCGATCAACCAGGCGTATGCGGCGACGAAGTGGGTGGCCGCGCATGGCGCGGAGATCGGCGTCGACGGCAGCCGCCTCGCGGTGGTCGGCAACAGCGTCGGCGGGAACATGGCGGCCGTGGTGGCGCTGATGGCGAAGGACAAGGGTGGCCCCGCGATCCGCTTCCAGGGGCTGATGTGGCCGGTCACGGACCACAACTTCAACACGGGTTCGTACAACGCGTATCAGCAAGGGCACTTCCTGACGCGGCCGATGATGAAGTGGTTCTGGGACGCCTATACGAAGAACGAAGCGCAACGCAACGAGATCTACGCGTCGCCGCTGCGCGCGAGCACCGCGCAGTTGAAGGGCCTGCCGCCCGCGCTGATCCAGGTCGCGCAGTTCGACGTGCTGCGTGACGAAGGCGAAGCGTATGGACGCAAGCTCGACGCGGCCGGCGTCGACGCGACGACCACGCGCTACGACGGCACGATCCATGATTTCGGTTTGCTGAACGCACTGGCCGACGATGCGCCGACCAAGGCCGCGATGAGGGCGATGGCGAATGAAATCGCGACGCGGCTGAAGTAAGCGGTGGGTTCAGGCTCGCGCTGCCCACGAGACGGGGCAGCGCGAGTGCTTGCGACGACGAGGCGGGCACATGCCCGCCTTTGTTGCATGCGGCGGGCGAGTCGGGCGAATGTGGCGGCTTGCACACCGCACACCGCACACCGCACACCGCACACCGCACACCGCACACCGCACACCGCACACCGCGCGCTCCGACCGTCCGCGATTTTCCGTCCCGGTTCGGCAACACGATCTCCTTCACGAACCGCGCCGCAACGCCGGCTTTGCGCGGTGCTGCACCGCGTGGCGGTGGCCCCGGCGCCCGCGAAGCCCCGCGCCGCGGGCATTGTTGGTACGATCGCGCGTATCGTCCACGCCGGCGCCGCAAGCCGCCGGCCATCGGTCGCGCAGCCGCCGGGCAGCGCAGCCACCTTCGGGAGAAGCGCTTCATGCTGCAGGCGTTTGCGGTCTTGCTCACCTTCCAGTGTCTCGGGGAAGGTGTGTCCTATCTGTTCGGCCTGCCGGTGCCGGGCCCCGTGATAGGCATGCTGCTGCTGTTCGGCTTCGTGATGCTGCGCCCGCAAGTGGCCGACGCGATCGAGCCGACCGCGCTCGAGCTGCTGCGCCACCTGTCGCTGCTGTTCGTGCCGGCCGGCGTCGGCATCATGGTGTCGGCCGACCGCGTGCGCGGCGATGCGCTCGCGGTCGTCGTTGCACTGGCCGTCAGTACCACGCTCGCGATCGCCGTGACGGCGCTCGTCACGCGTGCGCTGCTGCGGCGCCAGCGGCGCGCGGGCGGTGCGGCGGAGGGCACGCCATGACGGCCTTTCCGAAACTCGGCGCGATCTGGGTCTATCTCGCCGCGAGCCCGTTGCTGGGCCTGACCATCACGCTGATCGCCTATCTGTTCGCGCAGGGCGTCTATGCGCGGGCGCGCTTCAACCCGCTCGCGAACCCGGTGCTGATCGCGGTCGCGCTGATCGTGGTGCTGCTGACGATCACGCACACGCCGTATCCGACGTATTTCGAAGGCGCGCAGTTCGTCCACTTCCTGCTCGGCCCCGCGACTGTCGCGCTCGCGCTGCCGCTGTACCGTCAGTGGTCGAAGCTGCGCCGCGCCGCGGTGCCGCTGCTGGTCGGCCTGCTCGCGGGCTCGCTGACCGCGATCGTGTCGGCGGTCGGCATTGCGGCGCTGTTCGGGGCGTCGCACCAGACGATCGCGTCGCTTGCACCGAAATCGGCGACGACGCCGATCGCGATGGCCGTCGCGGCGGAAATCGGCGGCATTCCTTCGCTCACCGCCGTGCTCGTGATCTCGACCGGGATCTTCGGGGCCGTGTGCGCGCGCGGGATCCTCAACGTGCTGCGCGTCGACGAACCGGCGGTGCGCGGGTTCGCGCTCGGCGTCGCGTCGCACGGGATCGGCACCGCGCGCGCGTTCCAGGTCAGCGAGGAGGCCGGTGCGTTCGCCGGGCTCGGGATGGGGCTGAACGGCGTGCTGACGGCTTTCGTCGTGCCGATCCTGCTGCCGGTGCTGTCGCGCTGGGTCTGAGCGCCGGCCGGGCCAGAGGCCGGGTTATCGGTTTCCCTGATGGCGCAGGCGAGGCGCCGGAACGACGGCGTACGCGGTGCGCACGTATCGTGGCCGTTATCGGGAGAATTCAGGAACGCACAGGGACAAGTGCATACTGTTCGGCTAACGTTGCATCGGCGCCGTTGTCGCAAGCGGTCGTGTGCGCGCCGGTGTCCTACCCACAACCAACAATCGACAAGGAGATCCGGCCATGAAGAAGTCTCGCGTGGTTTCGGTGGCAGTAGCAGTAACGGCGTCGTTCGGTCTGCTGTTGACCGCCGCGCCGGCGGCATACGCGCAGGATCCGGCGTCCGCGCCGACGCAGAAGCAGGTCGACAAGGCGCAGAAGAAGGCGGCCCGCAAGGCCGCCCGGGCGCGGCACGCGTCGGACCTGAAGGCGATCGGCACGGGCAGCGGCTACCGGCTGACCAACGACCAGAGCAACTACCCGCAGAACGCCGCACCGAAGGCGCCCGCGACGAAGGCGGCGCCGGCCGCCCCGGCGTCGGGCCAGTAACGGCCGGGCGCCGGGCACAGCGCAAACGGCGCCGGGTCGACCGGCGCCGTTTGCGCGTGTGCGGGGCCGCGCAGGCGGCGCGTTACGACGCGAGCTTGCTCGCGAGTTCCGCGACGTGCTTGCCCTGGTAGCGTGCGATGTCGAGCTCGTTCGCGCTCGGCTGGCGGCTGCCGTCCGCGCCTGCGAGCGTGGTGGCGCCGTACGGCGTGCCGCCGGTGATTTCGCTCATGTTGACGAGGCCGCTGCACGCATACGGCACGCCCACGATCACCATCCCCTGGTGCAGGAGCGTCGTGTGGAACGACGTGATCGTCGTTTCCTGGCCGCCGTGCTGCGTGCCGGTCGACGCGAACACGCTGCCGATCTTGCCGACGAGCGCGCCCTTCATCCACAGGCCGCCTGTCTGGTCGAGGAACGTGCGCATCTGGCCGGCCATGTTGCCGAAGCGGGTCGGCGTGCCGAAGATGATTGCGTCGTATTCGGGGAGTTCGTCCACCGTCGCGACCGGTGCGGCCTGGTCGACCTTCACGCCGATCGCGCGGGCCTGGTCGACGGGAATCGTTTCCGGCACGCGCTTGAGCGTGACCTCGACGCCGGGCACCGACTTCGCGCCTTCCGCGATGTGCTGCGCCATCGTTTCGACGTGCCCGTAGGACGAGTAGTAAAGAACGAGTACCTTGGCCATGTTGCGAATCTCCGATTAAAAGGGCCCCGCATTCAGCGGGGCCCGGTTTCCCGAACGGGCGTTATGCCCACTCGGCCGTTACTTCGACCGGACGCAGGTCGAACACCAGCACTTCGGCATCCTTCCCGTCGGCGATCCTCAGCGCGTGTTCGCCGCGGATGCGCGCGCCGTCGCCTTCGCCGAGCGTCACGCCGTTGACCGTCACGCTGCCGCGTGCCACGTGCACGTAAGCAAAGCGGCTCGGGTCAAGTTCCAGCGTAGTGCTTTCATCGCCGTCGAACAGGCCCGCGTAAATCCGGGTGTCCTGCCGGATCTTCAGCGAACCGGCGTCGCCGTTCGGCGACACGACGAGTGCGAGCTTGCCGCGCTTGTCGCCGTCGGCGACATTCGTCTGCTGATAGCGAGGCTCGGCACCCTTTTCAGCCGGCCCGACCCAGATCTGCAGGAAGTGGACCGGCGTTTCCGGCGAGTGGTTGAACTCGCTGTGGCGCACGCCCGTGCCCGCGCTCATCAGCTGCACGTCGCCCGGCACGATCACCGATCCGGTGCCCATCGAGTCCTTGTGTTCCAGCGCGCCGTCGAGCACGTACGACAGGATCTCCATGTCGCGGTGCGGGTGCGTACCGAAGCCGCGGCCCGGGGCAACGCGGTCGTCGTTGATCACGAGCAGGTCGGAGAAGCCGACTTGCTTCGGATCGTAGTAATTCGCGAACGAAAACGTATGACGGGAGCTGAGCCAGCCATGCTCCGCACGGCCACGTTGGTTTGCTGCACGGATTTCGATCATGATTTTTGTTCCTCAAGACGCCGGACCTCGGAAGTGGGACCGGCCGTTCGTTGAGATGAATCTTAGGTCAATCGATTTGACAAATAAATGGCCGTGGAGATAATGACTGTCGCTATGGAGTGGATAATATGGAACTCAACGATCTGAGAATCTTCGTCGCGACGGTCGATGCGGGCAGCTTCACGGCGGCGGCCGATCAACTGATGCTGTCCAAGCAGTTCGTCAGCCGGCGCACGATGGCGCTGGAGGCGTCGCTCGGCGTGCGGCTTCTGCATCGCAACACGCGCAATCTCGCGGTGACCGAATCGGGGCAGGAGTTTTACGCGCGCGCGCAGCGGATCCTCGCGGAGATCGCCGACGCCGAGCAGGCGATGTCGGTGCGCAGCACCGAGTTGCACGGGTCGCTGAAGATCAGCGCGCCGCTGTCGTTCGGGATCACGCACGTGTCGCCGCTGATCGCCGAATTCCTGTCCGCGCACCCGGCCGTGCGGCTGAACCTCGACCTGACCGACCGGCGGGTCGACCTGATCGGCGAGGGCTTCGATCTCGTGCTGCGGATCGGCTCGCTCGAGGATTCGACGCTGATCGCGCGGCCGCTCGGCGCATGGCGGATGATCGCGTGCGCGAGCCCGGCCTATCTGAAGCGGCAGGGCACGCCGCAGACGCCGGCGGATCTCGCCGGCCACACGTGCCTGCTGTACGGGCGCGAGCGGCGCATCGGCTGGGAATTCCGCGTCGACGGCGCGGCGCGCACGTTCGACGTGCAGGGGCCGCTGGTCGCGAACAACGGCGAAGTGGTGCGCGACGCGGCGATCGCGGGGCTCGGCATCGCGCTGCTGCCGCACTTCATCGTCGGCGCGGCGCTCGACAGCGGCGCGCTCGTGCCGGTGCTCGACGCGTACGCGCCGTCGCCGATCACGCTCAACGCGGTGTTCCCGCAGCATCGGGAAGGATTCGTCACGCTGCGCACGTTCATCGGGTTTCTCGCGGAACGGCTCGGGGAGGCGGCGCCCGCGACGAAGGGCAGGGCGGGCCGGGCAAGGTAGCGGGCGGGTTTGCGGTGAATGGGGGCGTTATTCTCCGCAGAATTTGCGGAGAATATTGAGTCGTGCGGTGAATCGGTGGGATAATCTCCGCATCATGAGCGGAGATTACACCTTCATCTGGGAGTCGGCCGGCTGGCCTGCATGGCGCTTCGACCTCCCGGCACTGGCGACGCCACTCGCCGATGTCAGCCGTGCGCAAGGCGTACTGGCCGGGCGGCTGGCGGATGTCGGCCTGGCGCTGCGCGACGAGGCTAGCCTGGCCGCGCTGACGGAGGACGTCGTCAAGACCAGCGCGATCGAGGGCGAAAGCCTGAACGTGGCGTCGGTGCGGTCGTCGATCGCACGTCGGCTCGGGGTCGATATCGGCGCGCTGGCGCCGGTCGATCGCCACGTCGAGGGCGTCGTCGACATGGTGCTGGACGCGACGACCCATGCGGCGGCGCCCGTCACCGAAGCCCGTCTGTTCGGGTGGCATGCGGCGCTGTTCCCGACTGGCTATTCGGGGATGTCGCGGATCACGGTCGGTGGGTGGCGAACGGATGCGACCGGGCCGATGCAGGTCGTGTCCGGGCCGATCGGCCGGCAGCGCGTGCATTTCGAGGCGCCGCCCGCCCCGCGCCTCGCCGACGAGATCGGGCGCTTTCTCGCGTGGTTCAATGCCGCACCGGTCGAGCCCTTGCTGATCCGGGCCGGTCTGGCCCACCTGTGGTTCGTCACGCTCCATCCATTCGACGACGGCAACGGCCGTATTGCGCGCGCGCTCGGGGATCTGGTCCTGGCGCGTGCCGACCGCAGTCCGCAGCGCTTCTACAGCCTGTCGGCGCAGATCCAGCGCGAGCGCAACGCGTATTACGACGTGCTGGAGCGTACGCAGCGCGGTTCGCTCGACGTCACGGAATGGCTCGCGTGGTTCCTGAACACGCTGGACCGGGCTATCGAGCACGCGCACACGACGCTCGACGCGGTGCTGGTCAAGGCGCGCTTCTGGCAGCGATGCGCCGGCTTCGCGATGAACGCACGTCAGGTCAAGGTCATGAATCGTCTGCTCGACGGCTTCGAAGGGAAGCTGACGACCACCAAGTGGGCGGCCCTCGCGAAGTGCTCGCAGGATACGGCGCTGCGTGACATCACTGAACTCGTCGAGCGCGGCGTGCTGCAACGCTCGTCGTCCGGCGGCCGGAGCACGAGTTACGAGCTGGTGCCGTTCGACGGTTGACCGCTGTATTTCGTCGGCCCGACGATCCGGGGGGCCGGCAAGCGCCACAACGCGATCACGCTGCCTGACCGGGTCAAGGGGCAGTATGCGAACCGCGGGCTCGAGTTGGTCGTTGCGTGCGCATCGATCCTGTTCCTCGAGGCCGCCGTGGAAGCCGCATTGCGCGACGGCATCGTGCAATGCAGCGTGACTGCTCCGACGGTTGCGCCGACATCGAACGTCGATTGATCGGCGTCGCGCATTCGGGTTAGGCTTCGGCGAGCAACGGCATGCGCCGCATGCCGGGCCGGGCGTTTTTACCTCGAATGCCGCGTGCAGGTAGCTTCTACAGGCGCGCGATCCAGCGACGATCCAAGCCGATGACCCTCCAGAACCGATCGAATGCACGCGGGCAAACCGCGATTCCCGCCAGCGATGCCTCGCACCTGCGTCTGCGATCCGTCGGGGTGGCCGCGCTGCTGTCGCTGGCGCTGTTACCGGTCGCCGCGCACGCGGCCGGCTTCGACTGCGCGAAGGCCGCTTCGCCAACCGAGAAGACGATCTGTGCGGATGCCGCGCTGTCGAAGCTCGACGGCGACCTCGCGGCGGCGTGGAAGCAGGCACTCGCGAAAGGCGGCGATACGGCCGTGCTGAAGTCCGCGCAGTTGAAGTGGCTCAAGCAGCGCGACCAGTGCGGCACCGACGCGTGGTGCCTGGGCGACCGCTACCGCGAACGGCTCGCGAGCCTGAACGGCAGGCCGCTGGCCGCCGACCGCTGGCAGCAGACGTGGTATCGCGACAGTGATAATCCGTCGTTCGGTGGCGTGCTGACGTTCACTGGCACGGCGCCACGTTTGCATTTCGAGCTGAGTGGCAACAACGGCGCGAATACCGGCGAACTTGGTGGCGATATCGAACTGCACGGCAATAGCGGCACGTTTCGTCACGACCAATGCCGTCTCGATTTCAGCCGCAAGGGTGCACGCGTTCAGGTTGCGCAGCACGGCGCCGACGGCGAATGTGGCGCCGGTTCGGGCGTCGTCTACTCGGGCGATTATGTGACGGCGTCGCAGATGCAGGCGAAGCCGCCGGCGGATCTCGTGAGCCTGGATGTGCTCGCCAATGCGACGCAGAACGCGACCGCGCACAAACTGCTCGGTGGCGATTACCAGACGCTTGTCGACATCATCAATTACAGCGTCGACGAAAAGGATCTCGACGGGCTGAACGCGCACGTGGCGTCGTACTGGGTGCGCGGCATCGCAACGACGAACGCAGCGATCGTGATGCGCCGCGGCAACGATTTGTGGATCGGGCTGCTCGTGTTCGACGCGCAGAACAACGTCCGGATGCGCTATTACTCGAACGTGCCGGCGTGGAAGAAAACCGTGCCGAAGACCATCCAGGCGTGGCACGACAATCTCGACAAGACGCTGCCGGTCGACGTGATGCAATGACGAGCGGGCCGGGCAGTCTGAGCCGCCCGGCGCGTGCCTCTTCATTTCTTTCGCACTGCGCGTGCCTGCGCCGGTGGTGCAGCCGATTCCCGCGTACGCAATTCGGGCACGACGGCATGACCGGGCCCCGCTGCGCCGTTCTCGAGCGCGTCGAGCAATGCCTGTGCGGCCTGGCGCCCGATCGCGTCGGTGTCGACCCACATCGTCGTCAGCGGCGGCTGGATCTCGCGCGCGAGCGCGATGTCATCGAACCCGGTGATCGACAATTGCGTGGGCACGTCGATGCCGAGCGCCTGCGCTTCGAGCAATGCACCGAGCGCGAGTGCGTCGTTGCCGCAGATCACGGCCGTCGGCCGCGTCGCCGCGTCGCTGCCGGCGATCGCGCGCAGGCTCGCTCGCCCGAAGGCAATCGTGGCCGCGCCTTCGTGCTGATGGACAGGGCGCACCGCGAGCCCGCGCGCGGCGAGCGTGTCGTGAATGCCGCGCAGGCGGGCCTGCACGCGGTCGTTGTCGGCCGACGGCTGCATGATGATCGCGAAATCGCGATGGCCGAGGTCGAGCAGGTGGGTGGTGAGCCGCGCGAACGCCGCGCGGTTGTCGAAGCCGATGCAGCAGTGCGGGCTGTCGTCGCGATACGCATAAGTGACGACGTACGGCACGCGGTGCATCGCAAGGAGTTCGAACAGTTCCGGCGGATACGCTTCGCCGACCAGCGACACGGCTTCCACGCCGCGCGACAGCATCGCGCGCACCTGGGCCAGCGCCTGCGCGGGATCGTAGTTCGAGCAGCCGAGGAACAGCGTGATGCCGTGCTCGGCCATGACCGTCTGCATGCCGGCGACCTGCGACGCGAACACCTGGTCGTCGAGCGTCGGGATGATCGCGCCCGTGATGTGGGTGCGCGTGGACGCGAGCGCGCGGCCCGCCGCATTCGGAATCCAGTTCAGCGTGCGTGCGGCGTCGCGCACGCGCTGCTGCACGTCGGCCGACACCTTGCCGGGATCGTTGTACACGCGCGAAACGGTTGCGGTCGATACGCCGGCCAGCTTCGCGACGTCGCCGAGCACCGAGCGGCCGCTGCCGCGGCGCGCCCGGGGCGCGCCGGCGCGGGACGGAGGCGCGCTCATCGGCCGTCTCCCGGCGTGGCGGCGGTGACGGCACCGCGCGTTGTCAGATGCATCGTTGTTTACCCTCGATTCGTGGTGGCACCGCTTGCATTCCCGATCGACCCTGTGAGAATGTAAGCGCTATCTTGGCGTGCTTCCGTATTATGTCAGACACATATTCTATCCATATCGTGAAATTTTCATCGACGACGGCCGTTCCGGTCATTTTGTCCGCTGCAAATGTAAGCGATTACATTGAGAAATGAACGACGCTCATTCACCGCGCATCGCCGTCGTCGGCAGCGTGAACATCGACCTCGTGACGCGCGCGCCGCGCCTGCCGGTGCCGGGCGAGACGCTGCTCGGCACGGATTTCCAGACCGTTCATGGCGGCAAGGGGGCGAACCAGGCGGTCGCGGCCGCGCGCCTGGGCGCGTCGGTCGCGATGATCGGCTGCGTCGGTGACGACGCGTTCGGTGCACGCCTGCACGACGCGCTGGCGGCCGAACGCATCGACGTGACGCACCTGGACCGGATCGGCGGCACGGCGACCGGGGTGGCCACGATCACGGTCGACGATGGCGGCGCGAACAGCATCGTGGTCGTGCCCGGCGCGAATGCGCGTCTCGATGCCGACCGGATCGACGCGGCGCGCGAAGCGATCGCGGGGGCGGCGCTGCTCGTGTGCCAGCTCGAAGTGCCGCTTGCCACCGTCGCGCGCGCCATTGCCTGTGCATCCGCGCACCACACGCCGGTGCTGCTCAATCCCGCGCCCGCGCAGCCGCTGTTCGACGCGCTGCTGGCACGGGTCGACTACCTCGTCGTCAACGAAACCGAAGCCGAGTCGCTGACCGGCATCGCCGTCGACGACGATGCGTCGGCCGTGCGCGCCGCCGATGCGCTGTGCGCGAAGGGTGCCGGCAACGTACTGGTCACGCTCGGCGCGCGGGGCGTTTGCTGGCGCGGCGGTGCAGGCAACGGCCGCGTGCGGGCGATGACGGTGGTCGCCGTCGATACGACCGCGGCCGGCGACACGTTCGTCGGCGGGTTCGCGGCGGCCCGCGCGGGCGGCGCGTCGATGGACGACGCGATCGGCTTCGGCCAGCGCGCCGCCGCGATCAGCGTGACGCGCTACGGCGCGCAGACTTCGATCCCGACGCGCGAGGAAGTGGCGCGCCTGCACCCCTGAATTCCGCATCAGACGGACAGGCCGGAACCGGCCGATACCAGTGACATGGAGACAACCGCAATGAACGAATCCCCGACAGTTCCGCCCGCACCGCCGCGTATCCGGCGCGGGCAACGCATCGCGCTCGCGCTGCTGATGGCGAGCGGCATCGTCAACTATCTCGATCGCGGCACGCTGGCCGTCGCGAGCTCGGCAATCCGCGGCGATCTCGGCTTGTCGCTCTCGGAGATGGGGCTGCTGCTGTCGGCCTTCTCGTGGAGCTATGCGCTGTGCCAGTTCCCGGTCGGCGGGCTCGTCGACCGCATCGGGCCGCGCCGGCTGCTCGGCGTCGGGTTGATCGTCTGGTCGTTCGCGCAGGCGTCGGGCGGCATCGTGTCGACTTTCGGCTGGTTCATCGTCGCGCGCATCGTGCTCGGCATCGGCGAGGCGCCGCAATTTCCGTCGGCCGCGCGGGTGGTGAGCAACTGGTTTCCGCTGCGCGCGCGCGGCACGCCGACCGGGATCTTCAACGCCGCGTCGCCGCTCGGCACCGCGCTCGCGCCGTTGCTGCTGTCGATCCTCGTCGCGTCGTTCGACTGGCGCTGGGCATTCATCGCGACGGGGGCGCTCGGTCTTGTCGTCGCCGTCGTCTGGTTCGCGCTGTATCGCGATCCGGTGCGCGCGCAACTGTCCGCCGCCGAGCGCAGCTATCTCGATGCCGACGCGCAAAGCGTGGCCGCGGCGCCGAAACTGACTTTCGGCGAATGGCGCAGCCTGTTCTCGCACGGCACGACCTGGGGAATGCTGATCGGTTACTTCGGATCCGTGTACCTGAACTGGGTCTACCTGACCTGGCTGCCTGGCTACCTGACGATGGAACGGCACATGAGCCTGATCCGTACCGGCTTTGCCGCGTCGGTGCCGTTCCTGTGCGGGTTCGTCGGTTCGCTGGTCGCCGGCTGGCTGTCGGACCTGATCACGCGCCGCAGCCGTTCGCCGGTCGTGAGCCGGCGCAATGCGGTGGTGGTCGCGATGCTCGGGATGGTCGCCTTCACGATCCCCGCCGCGCTCGTGCAGAGCAACACGGTGGCGCTCGCGTGCATTTCGGTCGTGATCTTTCTCGCGAACGCGGCGTCGGCCTGCTCGTGGGCGCTTGCGACGGCGGCCGCGCCGCCGAACCGCGTCGCATCGCTCGGCGCGATCCAGAATTTCGGCGGTTTCATCGGCGGCGCGCTCGCGCCGATCCTGACGGGCGTCATTGCGCAGAAGTGGTCGTTCGTGCCGGCGCTGCTGGCGGCCGCGGCGATCGCGTTCGCTGGTGCAATGGCCTATCTTCTGTTGGTGCGCAAGCCGATTCCCGAGCAGGCCGCGAACGCCGCGTCCGGACCGTTGCCGGCGTGAGCCCGCCCACCCGCATTCACTGAAGCAAGGAGAAACAGATGCAACACCCGCAGCAATCGAACGTGACCATCGAGGGGATCGTGCCGGTGATGTTGACGCCGTTCGACGATGCCGGCGCGATCGACTACGCAGGGCTCGAGCGGCTGATCGAGTGGTATCTGGCGCACGGCGCCGATGCGTTGTTCGCGGTCGCGCAATCGAGCGAGATGCAGTTCCTGAGTCTGGCCGAACGCGCCGAGCTCGCGCGCTTCGTGGTCGAACGGGTGGCCGGGCGCGTGCCCGTCGTCGCGTCCGGGCACATCAGCGACGATCTCGACGCGCAGGTCGCGGAGTTGTGCGCGGCGGCCGAATCGGGCGCGCAGGGCGTTGTGCTCGTGACCAACCGCCTCGATCCGCAGCGCAAGGGCAGTGCCGCGTTGCTCGACCATCTTCACCGGCTGCTGGCGCGATTGCCGTCGGATTTGCCGCTCGGGCTGTACGAGTGTCCGGCGCCTTACCGGCGACTGCTGTCGGACGACGAACTGCGCGCGTGCATCGACACGGGCCGGTTCGTGATGCTCAAGGACGTGAGCTGCGACCTGGAGACGGTGAAGCGGCGCGTCGCGCTCGCCGAGGGTTCGCCGTTGAAGATCCTCAACGCGAATGCCGCGATTGCGTGGGATGCGATGAAGGCGGGTTCCGCCGGCTTCAACGGCGTGTTCACCAACTTCCATCCGGATCTGTACCGGTGGTTGCGCACGCAAGGGGATACGCATCCGGCGCTGGCCGACGAGCTCTCGACGTTCCTGGTCGTCTCGGCGGTGTCGGAGGCGCTGGGGTATCCGGCGCTCGCGAAGCTCTATCACCAGCGGATCGGCACCTTCGCGTCGATCCGCTGCCGCGCGATCGACTACGACGTGCGTGAACGATTCTGGGCACTCGATGCGGTGCTCGACAAGATCGTGGCCGGCACCGAGCATTTCCGCCGTCGGATCGCTGCGCAATAGTGCACGCGGTGTGCCGTCCGCGGCTTGCGGTGCGCGAGGGCATGGTGTGCTGTACAGGCGGCTGCTCGCGGATGGGTTCGGCGGGAAGCGTGCGGCGGCGCACGGTGGCTGCAAGTAAGGTCGGCTTGTTGCGATGCGTACGCGTCGAGACAAGCGGTATTGGCGGCGTATCTGCTATGCCCCGGATTGCATGAACCCGGCACGTGTTCGGGCCGAACGTGTCATGCGGCGAACCTATCGTGAGTTTCGATGCTGTCGAGGGCGGCAAAGCCGGGCCGCCGCATTGACTGACCGGTCAGGCGGCCCATTGTCATGAACGACGGTGGGCCGCCGACACCACACCGACGCACGGCCCCATCTTCTTCCATCCCATCGCACCATCGAGCCGCCCGCCGCCCGCCGCCCGCCGCCCGCCGCCCGCCGCCCGCCGCCCGCCGCCCGCCGCC
>NZ_JAAOXM010000021.1 GCF_011605345.1 Burkholderia sp. D-99 | reverse complement strand
CCTCATCACCCTCATCACCCTCGTCACCCCCATCACCCTCATCACCCTCATCACCCTCATCACCCTCATCACCCTCATCACCCTCGTCGCCCTCGCCACCCTCACCGCCCGCCGCGCCATCACACCCTCGTTCCCGTCTTTTTGGCGCCCCGCTCCCCGCCCGTAAAATAACCGCCACGCGGCAGCGCGATACGAGACAACAGGGGGCGGCAAGCATGCGGGCATTCCAGTGGTTCGACGAACTGTCGACACGCGAGCGCAGGACGCTGTACGCCGGATTCGGCGGCTACGCGGTCGACGCGTTCGACTTCATGATCTACACGTTCCTGATCCCGACGCTGATCGCCACGTGGGGCATGACGAAGAGCGAGGCCGGGATGATCGCGACGAGCTCGCTGATCTCGTCGGCCGTCGGCGGCTGGGTCGCCGGGATCCTCGCCGACCGCTACGGCCGCGTGCGCGTGCTGCAGTGGACGATCGCGACGTTCGCACTGTTCACGTGCCTGTCCGGCTTCACCCATTCGTTCTGGCAGCTGCTCGCGACGCGCACGCTGCAGGGTTTCGGCTTCGGCGGTGAATGGTCGGTCGTGACGATCATGATGGCCGAGACGATCCGCTCGCCCGAGCACCGCGCGAAAGCCGTCGGCACCGTGCAAAGCAGCTGGTCGTTCGGCTGGGGCGCGGCCGCGATCCTCTACTGGGCGTTCTTCGCGCTGCTGCCCGAGCAGGTCGCGTGGCGCGCCTGCTTCTGGATCGGCATCGTGCCCGCGCTGTGGATCCTGTACATCCGCCGCAACGTCAGCGATCCGGACATCTACACGGCCACCCGCCGCGCGCGCGACGAAGGCCGCGTGTCGGGCCACTTCCTCGAGATCTTCGCGCCGCGGCACCTGCGCGCGACGCTGTTCGGCAGCGCGCTGTGCACCGGGATGCTCGGCGGCTACTACGCGATCACGACCTGGCTGCCCACTTACCTGAAAACGGTTCGACACCTGTCCGTGTTCAACACGAGCAGCTATCTCGTCGTGCTGATCGTCGGCTCGTTCGTCGGTTACGTAGTCGGCGCGATCCTGTCCGACCGGCTCGGCCGCCGCGCGTCGTTCATCCTGTTCGCGATCGGCTCGTTCTCGCTCGGCATGGCGTACACGATGCTGCCGATCACCGATACCGCGATGCTGCTGCTCGGCTTCCCGCTCGGCATCGTCGTGCAGGGGATCTTCGCGGGCGTCGGCGCGTATCTGTCGGAGCTGTATCCGGGCGCGATCCGCGGCTCGGGCCAGGGCTTCTGCTACAACCTCGGGCGCGGGCTCGGCTCGTTCTTCCCGATCCTCGTCGGCTCGCTGTCGCAATCGATGTCGCTCGTGAAGGCGATCGGCCTCGTCGCGGGCGGCGGCTACCTGCTCGTGATCGTCGCCGCGCTGGTCCTGCCGGAAACGCGTGGCAAGTCGCTCGTCGACGAGCCGGCCGTCGCGTCGTGAGCCACCGCTTCGTTCCGGAAACCACATGCACGTGATCGTTCTCGGCGCCGGCGTAATCGGCGTCACCACGGCCTGGCATCTGCGTGAAGCAGGTTGCGACGTCACCGTGATCGAACGCGAGGCCGATGTCGCGCAGGCGACGAGCCTCGGCAACGCGGGCGTGATCGCGCCCGGCTACGTGACGCCGTGGGCCGCGCCCGGGATGCCCGGCAAGATCCTCAAGTACCTGTTCAAGCCCGCGTCGCCGCTGATCTTCCGGCCGACGCTCGATGCCGCGCAGTGGCGCTGGATCGCGCGCTGGCTGCGCGAATGCGAATTCGAGCGATTCCGCGTGAACAAGCAGCGGATGCAGCGCATCGCGTATTACAGTCGTGCATGCTTGCATGCGTTTCGCGACCGTCACCCGTTCGACTACGGCGCGAGCCGCGGCTACCTGCAACTGCTGCGCGGCGCGTTCGACGTCGAGATGGTGCAGCCCGCGCTGAAGGTGCTGCGCGATGCCGGCATCGCGTTTCGCGAGCTCGACGCGGCCGGCTGCACGGCGATCGAACCGGGCTTGCGCTGGGCGCGGCAGGCGCCGGTCGGCGGCATCTACCTGCCCGACGACGAAGCGGGCGATTGCGCACGCTTTACGCATGAACTGCGGGCGCTGTGCGAAGCGAACGGCGTGACGTTCCGCTTTCGCACGGAAGTGCAGGCGCTCGACGTTGAAGCGGGCCAGGTGCGCGGCGTGCGAATCGTCGGTCACGGCAATGAGGATGGCGATACGCAGGATCGGGCACGACCGAATCCGCGCGCATCGAACGCCGGCGACAAATACCGTGACACGCGGCTCGCCGCCGACGCGATCGTCGTCGCGCTCGGCGTCGACAGCGCGGGCCTGCTGCGGCCGCACGCCATCGACGTGCCGCTGTATCCGGTGAAGGGTTACTCGGCGACGCTCTCCGTCGTCGACGACGAAAAAGCCCCGCACGCCGCGCTGATGGACGAATCGCTGAAGACGGCGATCACGCGATTCGGCCCGACGTTGCGCGTCGCGGGTACCGCGGAACTCGGTAACCGGCATGCAGCGCTGCGCCAGCAGGCGCTCGATACGCTGATGAAAGTGCTCGACGACTGGTTCCCGCACGCCGCCGATCGCGCATCGGCGCGCTTCTGGGTCGGCCGCCGGCCGATGACGCCGGACGGGCCGCC
The DNA here is from genome assembly GCF_011605345.1 of Burkholderia sp. D-99. Classification (GTDB taxonomy): domain Bacteria; phylum Pseudomonadota; class Gammaproteobacteria; order Burkholderiales; family Burkholderiaceae; genus Burkholderia. The sequence continues at coordinate 77,283 of NZ_JAAOXM010000021.1, read as the reverse complement.
GCTGCTCGGCGCGAGCGGGATCGACGGGCTCTGGCTCAACGTCGGCCACGGCTCGACGGGTTGGGCGATGTCGATGGGGTCGGGGAAGGTTGTGGCGGATCTCGTCACGGGGCGAGAACCGGAGATCGACCTGTCGGGCCTGACGCTCGCGCGTTACGGCCGGTAGGCCTGGTGGCCTGCTACGCCCGGCAAGCTTGGTAGGCCCGGCAGGCCCGGCAGGCCCGGCAGGCCCGGCAGGCCCGGCAGGCCCGGCAGGCCCGGCAGGCCGGATCATATCGTCGACGGGATGCGCGGGCGCGATACGCGTGGCGCCCGGCAATCGCTACGCGGCGCGCTAGCCGCTCATTGCACCGCCTGATTGTCCGCCTCACCGTCCGCCCATGCGATCGGCGCAGACACGATCGGCCGATGCGACACGCCCTCGTGCGACAGACGGCTTTCGAATAACGTCAGCGCTTCGACACGCACCGCGACCGCCCGCCCGGGCGCACCGCCGTGCGCGGGCTGGCCGACCGCATCGCGCGGCAGCCGCGCGAGCGTCACGTGTGGCCGAAACGGCCGACGATCGGCCGGCACGCCCAGTTCGTCGAGCAGCGCCTCCAGCCCGGCATTCAGCGCCACACAGGCAGGATCGGCCTCGAGCTCCGCGACGATCAGCCTCGCGCGCGGCAGGCTCGGCCACCACGCGATCCGCTCGACCGGCAGCAACGGCAGCGCATGGGCTGTCGCGAGTGCGGGCAGATGGGCGGCCAGCACCTCGCAGCGTTCCCGTTCGATCGCGCCGATGAACGCGAGCGTCATGTGCAGTTGCGCGGGCAGCGTGCGCCGCGCGCCACGGGTGACCGGCAACGCGTGCAGCGCGTCGCGCGAAGCCGCATCGGGCATCAGCGCGACGAACGCACGGAGCCGGTCGCCGTTCATGACTCGCTCACCGCGGCACGCGGCGCGCGTGCCGTTTCCGCCGCAGCGGGGCGCTGCGGCAGCGGGCCATGCTCGCCCCACACGTCGGCCGGCAGCACGCGCGCGAGCTCGGGAATCGTGTTGCGCGTGAACACCGGATCGGCGATGCCCGCCGCGCGCTGGCGGCGATAGTCGGCCCACGCGGCATGCGCATACTTGCCCAGCGCGAGGATCGCGATCAGGTTGATGATCGCCATCAGGCCCATGCTCGTATCGGCCATCGCCCACACGAGCGGCAGTTGGCCGACGCTGCCGAACATCACCATGCCGAGCACCGCGACACGGAACAGCGGCAGCACGCCGCGCCGCTTCGTGATGAATTCGACGTTGCCTTCCGCGTACGCGTAGTTGCCGATCACCGACGAGAACGCAAGGAAGAAAATCGCGACGGCCATGTAGATGCCGCCCCAGTCGCCGACGTGGCTCGAGATCGCGCGCTGCGTGAGCGCCGCGCCTTCCATCCCGGTGCCGACCTCGTACTGGCCCGACAGCAGGATCACGAACGCGGTCGCGCTGCAGATCACGATCGTATCGACGAACACGCCGAGCATCTGGATCAGCCCCTGCGTGACAGGGTGCCGCGTGCTCGCGGTCGCGGCCGCATTCGGCGCGCTGCCCATCCCCGCCTCGTTCGAGAACAGCCCGCGCTTCACGCCGATCGCGATCGCCTGGCTGACCGCATAGCCGGTCAGGCCACCTGCCGCCTGCTCGAGACCGAATGCGCTCTTCACGATCAGCGCGATCACGTCCGGCACGAGCGCGATGTGTGTCGCGACCGCATAGACCGCGAGCGCGAGATAGCCGATCGCCATCAGCGGCACGATCACCTGCGCGACCGTCGCGATGCGGCGGATGCCGCCGAAGATGATCGGGGCGGAGAGCAGCACGAGGCCGAGGCCGACCGTCTCGCGGCTCCAGCCGAACGACGTATGGAACGCGTCGGCGATCGCATTCGCCTGCACCGCGTTGAACACGAAACCGAACGCGAGGATCAGCGACAACGAGAACAGCACGCCGAAGCCGCGCGACCGCAGGCCGGTCTGAATGTAGTAAGCGGGGCCGCCGCGATAGCTGCCGTCCGGGTGCGACACCTTGAAGATCTGCGCGAGCGTCGCCTCGACGAACGCGGACGACATCCCGACCAGCGCCGTCATCCACATCCAGAAGATCGCGCCCGGCCCGCCGACCGTCAGCGCGACCGCGACGCCGGCGATGTTGCCGGTGCCGACACGGCTCGCGAGCCCGGTCGCGAACGCCTGGAACGACGAGATGCTGCCCGGCTCGCCCTTGCTGCGGACCAGTTTCATGCTGAGGAACAGCGCCTTCAGCTGGATCATCCGGAACCGCAACGTGAACCACGCACCGACACCGAGCAGCAGCGCGATCAGCACGTAGTTCCACAACACGCCGTTGACGGCGTCGATCAGCCCATGCACGAATGCTTCCATCCAGAGTCCTTGTAAATAGGGTCAGTCACATGCAACCGCCGCGAACACGGCCCGAGGGACGACATGATATGACAGTTCGCAAGGAATATTACAAAACGAAAGAAATAGAGATGCCGAGAAATTGCAGCGGGATGTCATCAGGTTAGACGACGCTTCGCGAAAATGCGGGGCGCTGACGCGGCGATCCTGCCGGCCGGGGCACCCGGCTCACGACCACTCGGCTGGACAATCGGGACGTCGAAATCTCTTTCGGATGCCGCTCGCCCGACACCAGACCGGACACTGCCCGGAATGCCCGAACAGGACGCGAGGGGATACGACGTCACCAACCAGGGAAGTATCCGTACGCGCTCATGATCCCAACCGTCATTCGCTACGCGAGTCGTCTCGCGCTGGGTCTCGTCGCGGCAGCCATCGTGCTTGCCGTGTTGCTTCTTGCCATCGTCGTGATTGCGCGATACGAGCCCGCGAGCGGCTATTGCCCCGACGCGCCGCTCGCAGAGCTAGAAGCGAGCATTCTCGCGTTCGCCGAAGCGCAAGACATGCGTCCCGACGAAATCGAGTTCGTCGGCATGCCTCTTTACGATGCAGACAAGTTCGGCCGGTGGGGATTCGACCTGAAGTCGGGCGAAACGCGCTATGTGGCCACGATCGATTGCGCGCGTCGCGTCATCGGCTTCGGGACGATTCAAATGCTGCCGCTCGAACCCGCGACGCCATTGCAACGAGGCCATTCGCCTGCCGGCATCGAACCGAGCGCAGTCGATCCCGGCCGAAGCTACCGGTGATCCCCCACTACGCGTTCAACACGTCAGGGAAGCCGCCATTCGACCGGGATGTCGAACACCAGCCCGGACAAGCCGCTTGCGAGCAAGACGCGCGCAAAATGCGCCCAGGCGGGTTCGATGGACGCGAATCGCTCGTACTGCAGGATCTGCTTGGCGATCAGCTCGAGCCGCAGCCCGGCATCCGGCAACACATCGAATTTCAGCAGCGGCGGGTTCAGCGGGCCCAGGCTATCGACCTGAACGCCCATCGACATGCTGATCCGCGGCACGTCCGACAGCGGACTGCCGCGGCTGCCCCAGTGCAGCACGGCCTGGCTCCACATCATCAGGTCGCCGGCGAGCCCGGGAAGCGCGCGGATGTCCCGCACATCGAATTCGGCCTGCGAAACGCGATCCGTTCCATAGTCGGGATCGCGATGCTTCGGCAGCAGCATCACGCAACCGGTGGTCGAATCGACGGGCGTCAGCGGGATCCACAGCGACAGCGCACCGGCGCGACCGTCCGGCAGCAGCGATCTCGCCCCCGCATCGCGGTGCATGCTCCAGCCGGCCTGCCCCGCGTCCGCGCGGACGTGCCATACCCAGAAATCCGGCATCAACTGGTAGGTGTCGGCGCCCAGCGCCGCCTGGACGATCCGGTGCAACCGCCAGTACGTGAGCCAGAATTCGTCGCACACGAACGCGAACACCGGCGGAATGCCGGCCTGCACGAGGCCCGTCACCATGTCGCGCATCGCCGCGAGCGGAAGGGTGCTCCGCACGTCGTCGCCCGGGGTGAACTGGGCGAAGCCCTCCAGCGCCACCCGGGCCTGGATGACGTCGGCAATGTCTTGCGCGACTTCGACCGGCCGCTGCCGTCCGACGAATGCGTGATCCTCGACGTGAAGACCTGGCCCGAACGGAAGCAGCAGCGCGACGACCTCGTCCAGCCGGACGCGCTGGCCGTCGTCGGTAAAGCACGGTCGGGTGATTTCCGGGGCGTTTTCTCGAGACATAAACTGCGCGACGCGTTCGTGGCTGAAACAGGCTTCGACCGTCGCTCGGTGAAGACCTGCACCCTGTTTCGCGCATGTTAAGGGGCAACCGCCATCCGGTGCACGCATAAAAAAACGGGCGCCCTTCCGGACGCCCGTCTTCCATCGAAACCCGCTCGCGATATTCGGCTCAGCGCGGCAGGTTCGAATGCCCCATCAGGTACGCATCGACCGAGCGCGCGCACTGGCGGCCCTCGCGGATCGCCCACACCACGAGCGACTGGCCGCGACGCATGTCGCCTGCCGCGAACACCTTGTCGACCGACGTGTAGTACGAGCGATCGCCTTCGGTCGCCGCACGCGCATTGCCGCGCGCGTCCTTCGCGACGCCGAACGCTTCGAGCACCGGCGCCGCCGGTTGCGTGAAGCCCATCGCGAGCAGCACGAGATCGGCCTTCAGTTCGAACTCGGAGCCCGGCACTTCCTGCATCTTGCCGTCCTTCCACTCGACGCGCGCCGCGATCAGCTTCTCGACCTTGCCGTTCTTGCCTTCGAGACGCTTCGTCGCGACCGCCCAGTCGCGCTCGCAGCCTTCCTCGTGCGACGACGACGTGCGCAGCTTGATCGGCCAGTACGGCCACACGAGCGGCTTGTTTTCCTCTTCGGGCGGCTGCGGCAGCAGCTCGAACTGCGTGACCTGCTTCGCGCCGTGACGGTTCGACGTGCCGACGCAGTCCGAACCCGTATCGCCGCCGCCGATCACGATCACGTGCTTGCCCTTCGCGAGCAGCTGGTCGACGAGCTTGTCGCCCGCGTTCACACGGTTCTGCTGCGGCAGGAAGTCCATCGCGTAATGCACGCCCGCGAGCTCACGGCCCGGCACCGGCAGGTCGCGCGGCGTTTCCGAACCGCCGGCGATCACGACCGCGTCGAATTCTTCCTTCAGCGTGTCCGGCGAGATGGTTTCCTTCGCGAGGCTGCCGATCGACTCGGGCAGCGGATCCTTGCCGATGAACACGCTGGTGCGGAACGTCACGCCTTCCGCTTCCATCTGGCGCATGCGGCGGTCGATCAGCCACTTCTCGAGCTTGAAGTCGGGAATCCCGTAACGCAACAGGCCGCCGACGCGGTCGTTCTTCTCGAACACCGTCACGTCATGGCCCGCGCGCGCGAGCTGCTGCGCGGCGGCGAGGCCCGCGGGGCCCGAGCCGACGACCGCGACCTTCTTGCCCGTCTTGTGCTCGGCCGGCAGCGGCTTCACCCAGCCTTCCGCCCAGGCCTTGTCGATGATCGCGTGCTCGATCGACTTGATGCCGACCGGGTCTTCGTTGATCCCGAGCGTGCACGCCGCTTCACACGGCGCCGGGCAGATGCGGCCCGTGAATTCCGGGAAGTTGTTGGTCGAATGCAGGACTTCGATCGCCTGCTGCCAGTCCTGGCGGTAAACGAGATCGTTGAAGTCCGGAATGATGTTGTTGACCGGGCAGCCGTTGTTGCAGAACGGGATGCCGCAATCCATGCAGCGTGCGCCCTGGACCTTCGCGTCCGCGTCGGTCAGTGCCGCGACGAATTCCTTGTAGTGCTTCACGCGCGTGAGCGGTGCTTCGTACGCCTCGTGGCGGCGTTCGAACTCCAGAAAACCGGTTGCCTTGCCCATAAGGTGCTCTTCTGTTCGGTGTATCGGGTGGGGGAGCCGCGCGCGGCAGTCATGCGCGCGCGGCAGTCGCTATGTCGTTCGTCGCTCAGGCGGCCAGTTCTTCCTTCGCCGCCTTCTTCGCACCGATCTCGCCCAGCGCGCGCTTGTATTCGTGCGGGAACACCTTCACGAACTGGCGGCGCGCGGCGTCCCAGTTTTCCAGCAGCGACTTCGCGCGCGGCGAACCCGTGAACTGGAAATGACGCTCGATGAGCCCCTTGAGCAGCGCTTCGTCCGTCGTGCCTGCGTGCCAGAGTGCGCGGTCGACCGTGCGCTCCTGCTCGGCCTGCTGCAGCACCGGCTCGAGCGCGACCATCGACTTGTTGCACTTCGCCGCGAACGTGCCTTCCGGATCGTAGATGTATGCGAGACCGCCCGACATGCCGGCCGCGAAGTTGCGCCCGGTCTCGCCGAGCACGACGACCGTGCCGCCCGTCATGTATTCGCAACCGTGGTCGCCCGTGCCTTCGACGACCGCCGTCGCGCCCGAGTTGCGCACGCAGAAGCGCTCGCCCGCAACGCCGCGGAAGAACGATTCGCCTTCGATCGCGCCGTACATCACCGTGTTGCCGCAGATGATGTTTTCCTCGGACTTGCCGCGGAAGTCGTTGGTCGGGCGGATGATGATCCGGCCACCCGACAGGCCCTTGCCGACGTAGTCGTTGCCGTCGCCGACGAGGTCCAGCGTCACGCCCTTCGCGAGGAACGCGCCGAAGCTCTGGCCGGCCGTGCCCTTCAGCTGGATGTGCACCGCGTCGTCGGCCAGGCCGTCGTGGCCGTGCTTCTTCGCGATCACGCCCGACAGCATCGCACCGACCGTGCGGTTCACGTTGCGCACCGGCTGGATGAACGACACATGCTCGCCGTTCTCGATCGCGGCCTTCGCCTTCTCGATCAGCACGTGGTCGAGCGCGCGCTCGAGGCCGTGATCCTGCACGTCGACGTGACGCGGCGCGACGTCCTCACACTCTTCCGGCTGGTAGAACACGCGCGAGAAGTCGAGGCCCTTCGCCTTCCAGTGCTCGACGCCCTTGCGCGTGTCGAGCAGGTCGGCACGGCCGATCAGGTCGTCGAACTTCGCGATGCCGAGCTGTGCCATGATCTCGCGCACTTCCTCGGCAACGAAGAAGAAGTAGTTCACGACGTGCTCGGGCTGGCCCTGGAACTTCGCACGCAGCACCGGATCCTGCGTCGCGACGCCGACCGGGCAGGTGTTCAGGTGGCACTTGCGCATCATGATGCAGCCTTCGACGACGAGCGGCGCCGTCGCGAAGCCGAATTCGTCCGCACCGAGCAGCGCGCCGATCACGACGTCGCGGCCCGTCTTCATCTGGCCGTCGGCCTGCACGCGGATCCGGCCACGCAGGCGGTTCAGCACCAGCGTCTGCTGCGTTTCCGCCAGGCCGAGTTCCCACGGCGTGCCCGCATGCTTGACCGACGACAGCGGCGACGCACCCGTGCCGCCGTCATGGCCGGCGATCACGACGTGATCGGCCTTCGCCTTCGCGACACCGGCCGCGACCGTGCCGACGCCCACTTCCGACACCAGCTTCACCGAGATGCTCGAGCTCGGGTTCACGTTCTTCAGGTCGTGGATCAGCTGCGCCAGATCCTCGATCGAGTAGATGTCGTGGTGCGGCGGCGGCGAGATCAGGCCGACGCCCGGCACCGAGTAACGCAGCTTGCCGATGTACTCGGACACCTTGTGGCCCGGCAGCTGGCCGCCTTCGCCCGGCTTCGCGCCCTGCGCCATCTTGATCTGGATCTGGTCGGCCGACGCGAGGTACTCGGCGGTGACGCCGAAGCGGCCCGACGCGACCTGCTTGATCTTCGAGCGCAGCGAATCGCCGTCCTTCAGCGCAATGTCGCTGACGATTTCATCGCCGATCACCGACTTCAGCGTCTCGCCGGCCTTGATCGGAATGCCGCGCAGCTCGTTGCGGTAGCGCTTCTGGTCCTCGCCGCCTTCGCCGGTGTTCGACTTGCCGCCGATCCGGTTCATCGCGATCGCGAGCGTCGCGTGCGCTTCGGTGCTGATCGAACCGAGCGACATCGCGCCCGTCGCGAAACGCTTGACGATGTCCTTCGCCGATTCGACGTCGTCGATCGGGATCGCCTTGGTCGGCTCGACCTTGAACTCGAACAGGCCACGGAACGTCATGTGACGCTTGGTCTGGTCGTTGATCAGGTGCGCGTATTCCTTGTACGTCTGGTACGAGTTGCTGCGCGTCGCGTGCTGCAGCTTCGCGATCGAATCCGGCGTCCACATGTGGTCTTCGCCGCGCACGCGGTATGCGTACTCGCCGCCCGCGTCGAGCATGTCGCGCAGCACCGGGTTGTCGCCGAACGCGTCGCGGTGCAGGCGGATCGCCTCTTCCGCGACTTCGAACAGGCCAATGCCACCGACCTTCGATGCCGTGCCCTTGAAATACTTCTCGACGAGGTCGCTCGACAGGCCGAGCGCTTCGAAGATCTGCGCGCCCGTGTACGACATGTACGTCGAGATGCCCATCTTCGACATCACTTTCTGCAGGCCCTTGCCGACCGCCTTCGTGAAGTTGTAGACGGCCTTCTCCGGCGACAGGTCGCCCGGCAGCCCCTCGGCCATCTTCGCGAGCGTTTCCATCGCGAGGTACGGGTGCACGGCTTCCGCGCCGTAGCCCGCGAGCAGCGCGAAGTGGTGCGTTTCACGCGCGGAGCCCGTCTCGACGACGAGGCCCGTGCTCGTGCGCAGCCCTTGCTGGACGAGGTGCGTGTGGATCGCCGACGTGGCGAGCAGCGCGGGAATCGCGACGTGCTCGGCGTCCGTCTTGCGGTCCGACACGATCAGCATGTTGTAGCCCGACTTCACCGCGTCGACGGCTTCCGCGCACAGCGACGCGAGGCGCGCCTCGATGCCTTCCTTGCCCCAGGCGACCGGGTAGCAGATGTTCAGTTCGTATGCGCTGAACTTGCCGCCCGTGTACTGGTCGATCGCGCGGATCTTCGCGATGTCCTTGAAGTCCAGCACCGGCTGCGACACTTCAAGACGCATCGGCGGGTTGATGTTGTTCGTGTCGAGCAGGTTCGGCTTCGGGCCGATGAACGACACGAGCGACATCACCATGTTCTCGCGGATCGGGTCGATCGGCGGGTTCGTGACCTGCGCGAACAGCTGCTTGAAGTAGTGATAGAGCGTCTTGTTCTTGTTCGACATCACCGCGAGCGGCGAGTCGTTGCCCATCGAACCGACGGCCTCTTCACCCTGCTGGGCCATCGGCGCCATCAGGAACTTCAGGTCTTCCTGCGTGTAACCGAACGCCTGCTGGCGGTCGAGCAGCGCAGCGCCCTGCGTGCGGCCGGCCGCGACGTCCTCGGCCTTCGGCTCGATCTCGTCGAGCTTGATGCGCACGGCGTCGATCCAGCTCTTGTACGGCTTCGCGTTCGCGAGGTTGTCCTTCAGCTCCTTGTCGTCGATGATGCGGCCGTGTTCCATGTCGATCAGGAACATCTTGCCCGGCTGCAGGCGCCACTTCTTGACGATCTTCGATTCGGGGATCGGCAGCGTGCCGGCTTCCGACGCCATGATGACGAGGTCGTCGTCGGTCACGATGTAGCGCGCCGGGCGCAGGCCGTTACGGTCGAGCGTCGCGCCGATCTGGCGACCGTCGGTGAACGCGATCGCGGCCGGGCCGTCCCACGGCTCCATCATCGCGGCGTGGTATTCGTAGAACGCGCGGCGGTTCTCGTCCATCAGCGTGTGCTGTTCCCACGCTTCCGGGATCATCATCATCACCGCGTGCACGAGCGGGTAGCCGGCCATCACCAGCAGTTCGAGACAGTTGTCGAACGAGGCGGTATCCGACTGGCCCGGGTAGATCAGCGGCCACAGCTTCGGCAGATCGTCGGCGAGCACGTGCGACGCGATCGCGCCGGTACGCGCGTTCAGCCAGTTCACGTTGCCCTTCACGGTGTTGATCTCGCCGTTGTGCGCGATCATCCGGTACGGGTGAGCCAGTTCCCACGCCGGGAACGTGTTGGTCGAGAAGCGCTGGTGCACGAGCGCGAGCGCCGACACGACGCGCGCGTCCTGCAGGTCGCGGTAGTACACGCCGACCTGGCCCGCGAGCAGCAGCCCCTTGTAGACGATCGTGCGCGCCGACATCGACGGCACGAAGTACTCCTTGCCGTGCTTGAGCTTCAGCGCCTGGATGCGGTGGCTCGCCGTCTTGCGGATCACGTACAGCTTCCGCTCCAGCGCGTCCGTCACCATGATGTCCTTGCCGCGGCCGATGAAGATCTGGCGGATCAGCGGCTCGCTCGCCTTCACGGTCGGCGAAATCGGCATCGCATGGTCGACCGGCACGTCGCGCCAGCCGAGCACGACCTGGCCTTCCGCCTTCACCGTACGCTCGAGCTCCTGCTCGCACGCGAGGCGCGAGGCGTTTTCCTTCGGCAGGAAGATCATGCCGACCCCATATTCGCCGGCCGGCGGCAGGTTCACGCCCTGCTTCGCCATTTCCTCGCGGTAGAACGCGTCCGGAATCTGGATCAGGATGCCCGCGCCGTCGCCCATCAGCGGATCGGCGCCGACCGCGCCACGGTGATCGAGGTTCTCGAGGATCTTCAGACCCTGCTGAATGATCTCGTGGCTCTTCTTGCCCTTGATGTGAGCGACGAAGCCGACGCCACAGGCGTCATGTTCGTTTTGCGGGTCATACAGACCTTGTGCGGCGGGCACCGCGGCGAGCGGCTGCTGGTGGTCGTTCATGGGGACACCGTCGTAAAGGGGGCCTGGAGGCCGTTGAACCATTTTCTTGTTGCCGTCGATCCCGCTCCCGACGGGAGACGGCGCGGCCGACAGTGGATGGGCATGCTTCGCCCGGGCCACCGGAATTCGGAATATACGCGACGAATCAAAGGAATAGCAACAAAAACCAGTTGATCGAACCCCAATTAAACGGATGCCTCGATCTGGTGCTGTTTTATTGGGGCCGTATCGTTTTGGTGCAAAAAGAAGCGGCGCCCGCAGCGCCGCCTCCCGAACCGCCGTTCCGGCATTACTGCTGGATCGGCGGCGTATTTTCACGCACCTTTCTGGGGCGTCCGCGCGGCAGCGGCGACACACGCCGGTTCGCCGTGCGCGCCGCCCACTCGCGATAATTCTCGCCGCCGAGCACCCAGCCCTTCAACGTCGCCTGCTGCAACTGGTCGGCCTGCCGCTCGTCGAGCGGCTGCTCGCACAGCTCCTTGTAAGCGCGCTGGCGGTCGAACGGCGTATTGCCGAGCGCCCAGTAGAGCGGATGGTCGGTGATCAGGCTGTCGACGGTGAGGCCGACGTGGTGCCGGTAGCTCGACCAGCGATAGGCCTCTGGCGTCGCGACCAGCTGCGCGCGCACCGGGCTCATCTCGACCACGCGGCTCGCGAGCAGGAAATAGCGCTCGCCTTCGATCACGGTCGCGCGATAGCGGCCTTCCCATAGGGTGCCGCGCCGCGAATAGCGCCGGTTGAAATGCGCGACGTAGCGGCGGCCGACAGCCTGCATCGCTTTCGGCAGGCTTGCTTCGTCGCTCGGCGTCACGAGCAGTTGCACCTGGCGCGGCAGCAGCACATAGGCGTGCACCGACAGGTGATGATCGCGTGCGGCGGCCTTCAGGCAATCGATGAAGAGTTCGTAGTCCTGGTCGTCGACGAACGCGGGTTGCTGATCCAGGCCGCGCAGTATCACGTGCTGCGGCTGGTCGGGAACGTAGAGTCGTGCTAACCGTGCCATGCTGAATGTCCGTTTGAACGCGTTAGGAAATACCCGGAGGTCCGAAAATGCGCACCTGCGTAGAATGCCTGTCCCCGCGGGGCGCGAAAGCGTACGGTCGTACGAATCCTAGGGAGAAAACTCTAACTTACGAGCTTGTTTGGTTTTAAACGCAGTCGTCATAATGAGCACGCCTTTGATCGGAGGAGACACAATGAAACGAAAACTGGCCATTACGGGGGCCGCAGCGCTCGCATTCACATTCGCGGGCGGTACGGCACATGCACAATCCGCAGGTGATTTCTACGTCAGCACCGGCTGGCTGCACCTTGCGCCGCAGGACAGCAGTGACCCGCTGTTCCTCTACGGCGTCGGCGGCACGCCCATCAACCAATCGGTTCCCAACACGGGCGCCGGCATCAGCGACGCCGACACGCTCGCACTGGCGACCGGTTACTTCGTGACCGACCACATCGCCACCGAGTTCATCGCCGGCATTCCGCCGAAGTTCGACATCACCGGCAAGGGCCAGTTCTCGAATTTTGGTACGCTTGGCCGCGCGTACCAGTGGAGCCCCGCGCTCCTCCTCAAGTACTACTTCAACGACGCCAACGCGAAGTTCCGTCCGTATGTCGGCGTTGGCGCGACGTATATCTGGTTCACCGGCGCGAAGATCACGAACAGCGCGTTCGAGAACGGCGTGCTCGGCGGCCCGACCAGTGCGCAGACCAGCAACCAGTGGGCGCCCGTGTTCAACGCCGGCTTCACGTACAACTTCACGAAACACTGGTTCGCCGGCTTCTCGATGTCGTACATCCCGGTCAGCGTGACCGCGACCTTCACGACGGCACGCCGGACGCCGGTCGGTACGCTGACGGAAACGTCGAAGGCTCACATCTCGCTGAACCCGATCGTCACGTACCTGAACGTCGGCTACCGCTTCTAAGCGTAGTCGAATATTTGGGGAATGGTTAATCCTGCTGCAATTTGTAGCGGATTTTTCCAGACGTAACGTCTCCACGATGCAAAACGCCCCGGCGAATTCCCGCCGGGGCGTCGTTTTTTTGTCTCAGGGTCTTCCCGCACCCACGGTCGCGCGGGACCCGCGCGCTACGCGATATCGTTCAGCGCGTCGGGGCCGATCAGGTCGATCCGGTCCGTGCAGACCGCGTCGACACCCCAGCGCACGAGTTCGCGTGCCCGGTCGAGATCGTTGACCGTGTACACCAGGATGCGCAGCCCGGCCGCCTTGATCGCGCGCACGAGCGGCTCGTCGAGCCGTTTGTGGTCGGCATGCAACGATACGCAATCGAGCGCGCCGACGACCTGCGCATGCCAGTCGTCCGGAACGGCCTCGTAGAGCATCCCGCGCGGCAGCGCCGGCGTGGTCGCACGCGCCTGTTGCAGCGCGTCGAACGAGAACGACGACAGGAGCGGCGCGACCGCGGCATCGCGCCAATACGCGGCCGCGTCGGCCGCCACGCGCTGCCCGGTCTCGCGCTCGCGCCCCGGGCACGGCTTGATCTCGACGTTGGCAGCCAGGCCGTGCGCGATGCAGCGCGCCGCCGCCGCCTCGAGCGTCGGCATCCGCTCACCCGCGAAGCGCGCGTCGCGCCACGTGCCCGCGTCGAGCGCGGCCAGCGCCGCATACCGCATGCCCGCCGCCGGCCCGTGACCGTTCGACGTCCGGTCGACCGTGTCGTCGTGCAACAGGAACGTCACGTCGTCGGCCGACAGCTTCGCGTCGAATTCAACCATCCGGTGGCCACGGCGCGCGCCCTCGTCGAGCGCGGCGAGCGTGTTCTCCGGCGCGAGCGTGCCGCCGCCGCGATGGGCGACGACGCGCGGATAAGGCCAGTCGGTACGGGTTGTCATCGTCGGTCTCTCGGCAGGTGCATCAGGTTCAGCCGGCACGCCTGCCGGTCTCGGGATCGAAGAAATGCAGCCGGTGCGCGGGCAGTGCGGCCGCCAGCGCCGTGCCGCGCGCGGGACGGTCCGCATGCGGCAGACGCACCGCGACGTCGTGATTGCCCCAGCGGCCGTGCGCGAGATTGTCCGCACCGAGCAGCTCGCACGAGTCGACCGGCAGCGTCGCCTGCGCGACGCCCGGCTGCGGCGTCATGTGTTCGGGACGCACGCCGAGCACCCAGTCGCGCCCGGTGGCGATCTCCGCACCGATCCCGGGCGCGCCGGCGACCGGCAGCGCGGGGCCGCCGCCCGCGACCGTGAAGGTCGCGCCGTCTTCCGACAGCCGGCCGTGCATCAGGTTCATCGCCGGCGAGCCGATGAAGCCCGCGACGAACACCGTCGCCGGCTTCTCGTACACGTCGACCGGTGCACCGATCTGCTCCGCGTAGCCGCGGTTCATCACGATCACGCGCTGCGCGAGCGTCATCGCTTCGATCTGGTCGTGCGTCACGTAAACGCTCGTCGTCGCGAGCCGCGCATGCAGCCGCTGGATCTCGAGCCGCATCTGCACGCGCAGTTTCGCGTCGAGGTTCGACAACGGTTCGTCGAACAGGAACACCGACGGCTCGCGCACGATCGCGCGCCCCATCGCGACGCGCTGCCGCTGGCCGCCCGACAGCTCGCGCGGCCGCCGCGCAAGCAGCGGCTCCAGCTCGAGGATCTTCGCGGCCGCGGCCACTCGCGAATCGATCGTCGCGCGCTCGATCCCGCGGATCTTCAGCCCATAGCCCATGTTCTGCGCAACCGTCATGTGCGGATACAGCGCATAGTTCTGGAACACCATCGCGATGTCGCGATCCTTCGGCTCCAGCGTGTTGACGACGCGCTCGCCGATCGCGATCTCGCCGTCCGTCACCGTCTCGAGCCCTGCGATCATCCGCAGCAACGTCGACTTGCCGCAGCCCGACGGGCCGACCAGCACGATGAATTCGCCGTCGGCGATCTCCACGTCGATGCCATGCAGCACGTGCTGCTTGCCGTCGTAGGATTTCCTGACGCCCTTCAAGCTCAGCGCAGCCATACTTGGTCTTTCTCCCGGTTGCCGTCCGTCATTTATTTCTCGGAATCGACGAGGCCGCGCACGAACCAGCGCTGCATCGCCAGCACGACGACGAGCGGCGGGATCATCCCCAGCAGCGTCGCCGCCATCACGTATTGCCATTCGGTTGCGGCGTCGCCGCTCGCGATCATCGTCTTGATGCCCACCACCGCCGTCGACAGCGATGCCTCCGTCGTGATCAGGATCGGCCACAGATACTGGTTCCAGCCGTAGATGAACGTGATCACGAACAGCGCCGCGATGCTCGTCTTCGACAGCGGCAGCACGACGTCCCAGAAGAACCGCAGCGGCCCCGCGCCGTCGATGCGTGCGGCATCCATCAGTTCGTCGGGCAGCGTCATGAAGAACTGGCGGAACAGGAACGTCGCGGTCGCCGATGCGATCAGCGGCAGCGTGAGCCCCGCATAGGTGTTCGTCAGGTGCAGCGTCGACACGACCTGCACGGTCGGGAAGATCCGCACCTCGACCGGCAGCATCAGCGTGACGAAGATCAGCCAGAACGCGGTGTTGCGGAACGGGAAGCGGAAATAGACGATCGCGTACGCGGACAGGATCGACACCGCGATCTTGCCGACCGCGATGCCGAGCGCCATCGCGAAACTGTTCACGAGCAGGCGGCCGAACGGCGCCGTCGTGCCGCCGCTGCCGTGCCCCCAGATGTACGCGATGTTCTCGAACAGGTGCGTGCTCGGCACGAGCGACAACGGCACCGTGAACACTTCCTGCGCGTTCATCGTCGCCGCGCAGAACGCAACGTAGACGGGAAACACGATCAGCACGACGCCCGCGATCAGTACCGCGTGGCAGAACAGGTCGAAACCCTTGCGATTTTCGATCATGCGTATTGCACCCTGCGTTCGACGAAGCGGAACTGGATCACCGTGAGCCCGACGACGACGATCATCAGCACGACCGACTGCGCGCCCGAGCTGCCGATGTCGAGCCCCTGGAAGCCTTCCGCGAAGATCTTGTAGATCAGCGTCTTCGTGCTCTGCGCCGGGCCGCCGCCGGTGGCCGCGTCGATCACCGGGAACGTGTCGAAGAACGCGTAGACGAGGTTCACCACCAGCAGGAAGAAACTGGTGGGCGACAGCAGCGGCAGCACGATGTTGAAGAAGCGCCGCACCGGCCCGGCGCCATCGATCGACGCCGCCTCGATCAGCGAGCGCGGGATCGCCTGCAGGCCCGCGTAGAAGAACAGGAAGTTGTAGCTCACCTGCTTCCACACCGATGCCAGCACGACGAGGAACATCGCCTGGCCGCCGTTCAGCGCGTGGTTCCACACGATGCCGCTCTTCGCGAGCGCATAGGTGATCAGGCCGATACTCGGATTGAACAGGAACGCCCATAGCACGGCGGCGATCGTCGGGGCGACCGCGTACGGCCAGATCAGCAGCGTGCGGTACACGCGCGCGCCGCGGATCACGCGATCGGCGCACGCGGCGAGAACCAGCGACACGACGAGCCCGCTCACCGTGACGAGCGAACTGAACACGAGTGTCGTGCGAAACGAATCGAGATACAGCGGATCGGCGAACAGGTGCGTGAAGTTCGCGAAGCCGACGAATTCGCTCGACGTGCCGAACGCGTCCTGCATCTGCGTCGACTGCCACAGCGCGACGCCGGCCGGCCACAGGAAGAACACGGCGGTGATCGCGAGCTGCGGCGCGATCAGCAGGTACGGCACCAGGCTCGTACCGAAACGGGAACGGGATTGCATCGCGGATATCCGGTCAGGCGCAACGGAAAGGAAACCGCGCCGCCGGCCGGCACGCGCACGAGCGCGAGCGCGGCGCGAGCGGCGGCGCGAAGCGATGCGGGATCAGCCGCCCGACTTTTCGAAGCGGCGCAGCAGTTCGTCGCCGCGCGAAGCCGCGGAATCGAGCGCGTCCTTCGGCGACTTCTTCTGCGCCCAGACCTGTTCGAACTCCTCGTCGACCACCGTGCGGATCTGCGGCATGTTGCCCAGGCGCAGCCCCTTCGTGTACGGCAGCGGCGGCTTGTTCAGCATCTGCTTGATCGCGGTTTCGGCGCTCGGGTTCTTCGCATAGAAGCCCTGCTGGCGCGTGAGGTCGTACGCGGCAGTAGTAACCGGCAGGTAGCCCGTGTCCTGGTGCCACTTCGCGGCGACGGCCGGCGAGGCCAGGTACGCGAGGAATTTCGCGACACCCTTGTAGGTCGCCGGATCCTTGCCGGCCAGCACCCACAGGCTCGCGCCGCCGATGATCGCGTTCTGCGGCGCGCCCTTCACGTTCGCGTCGTACGGCATCATGCCCGTGCCATAGCTGAACTTCGCGAACTTCTGCACGTTCGCGAGCGCGCCCGACGACGTCGTCATGATCCCGCAGTCGCCGCTGTAGAACTTCGCCGACGCTTCATCCTTGCGCCCCGCGTACGTGAACGTGCCGTCCTTCGCCATCTGCTGCAGGAACGAGATGTGCGCGATCTGCTGCGGCTTGTTGAATTCGAGTACCGCGTCGGTACCGTCGAAGCCGTTGTTGCGGCTCGCGAACGGCAGCCCGTGCCAGGCGCTGTAGTTCTCGAGCTGGATCCAGCCCTGCCAGCCGGTCGTGAAGCCGCATGCCATCCCCGACTTGCGCAGCTTCTCGGCATCGGCCTGCACGTCGGCCCACGTCTTCGGCGGCTGGTTCGGATCGAGCCCGGCCTTCTTGAACGCGTCCTTGTTGTAGTACAGCACCGGCGTCGAGCTGTTGAACGGCATCGACACGAGATGGCCCGTCTTCGCGTCGCTGTAGTAGCTCGAGATGGTCGGCACGAACGCCTTCTCGTCGAGCGGCACGCCGGCCTGCTTGAACACGTCGTAGACGGGCACGACGGCCTTCTTCGCCTGAATCATCGTGGCCGTGCCGACTTCGTACACCTGGAGGATCGCCGGCGCGTTGCCGCTGCGATACGCGGCGATGCCCGCCGCGAGCGCCTGGTCGTAGGTGCCCTTGAAGACCGGCACGATCTTGTAGTCGCTCTGCGACGCATTGAACTGGTCGGCGATCGCGTTGACCCGCTCGCCGAGCGCGGACTCCATCGCATGCCAGAACTGAATTTCCGTCGCGGCGAGCGCCGCGTGCTGCACGCCGAACAACAGCGCGCCGCCGAGCGCGATCGAACGCACCATGGTCCCCGCAGGCTTCTTCTTCATCGACCTCTCCCCTATGAAAACGTTACCAACAGCGTGTGCAACATTCCCGTCGCCATTGAACCGGCGAAGTCTAGTGATCGTTTGTGACAGTCAGTTGTCGCTGATGACGAACAGGCGCTGATACTCCTTCAGCGCGAAGCGGTCGGTCATGCCGGCGATGTAGTGCGCGACGAGGCGCGGCTGCTGCGCGGCGTCGTCGGACTGGTACGGCGGCGGCAGCAGGCGCGGATCGTCGATGAACGCATCGAAGAGCCCGGTGACGACACGCTGAGCCTTGCTCGCCATGCGCATCACCTTGTAGTGGCGATAGAGGTTCTTGAAGAGGAAACGCTTGAGGGCGGCCGCCTGGGCGGCAACAGATTCGCTGTGCGACACGAGCGGCGGCGCGGCGCGCACGTCGTCGAGCGACGCGGGCGCGACGCGCGCGAGATTGCGCGTCGTCTCGTCGATCAGGTCGACGATCAGCGTGTTGATGATGCGGCGCACCGTCTCGTGCACGAGACGGCGGCCGTCGAGTTGCGGGAATTCGGCGAGCGCGGCCTCGTAGTGGCGCTGCCACAGCTCGACTTCCGCGAGCTGTTCGATCGTGATCAGGCCGGAACGCAGGCCGTCGTCGACGTCGTGGTTGTTGTACGCGATCTCGTCCGCGATGTTTGCAAGCTGCGCTTCGAGCGACGGCTGGCGGCCCTGCAGGAAGCGCTCGCCAAGCGCGCCGAGCTTGCGCGCATTCTCGCGCGAGCAGTGCTTCAGGATGCCTTCGCGTGTCTCGAAGCACAGGTTCAGCCCGTTGAACGCGCCGTAGTGCTCCTCGAGCTCGTCGACGACCGCCAGGCTCTGCAGGTTGTGCTCGAAGCCGCCATGCTCGCGCATGCAGGCATTCAGCGCGTCCTGCCCGGCATGGCCGAACGGCGTATGGCCGAGATCGTGCGCGAGCGAGATCGCCTCGACGAGATCCTCGTTCAGGCGCAGGTTGCGCGCGACCGAACGTGCGATCTGCGCGACTTCGAGGCTGTGCGTGAGACGCGTGCGGAACAGGTCGCCTTCATGATTGACGAACACTTGCGTCTTGTATTCGAGCCGGCGAAATGCGGTCGAATGGACGATGCGGTCGCGGTCGCGCTGGAATTCGGTGCGGGCCGCCGGCGGTGTTTCCGGATGGCGGCGGCCGCGCGACTGCGACGCGTGTGCGGCATACGGAGCAAGATGGGCTTCCAGCGCCGCCAGTGTCGGCGGCTCGGCCACCGGCGCAGCGGATACGCGGCCGGCTTCGGGCAGTGTGCTGCTGGATGTCTCGCTCACGTCTCCTCCATGTCAGGGGCGCCGGGGCATCCGGGCCGCCGTTAGCGGGTTGTCTGTGCCAGTGTAGCGAACACGGCTTCGTCGGGCGCCTGCGTGATCAAGGTATCGCCGAATCGCTTCAGCAGGATGAACTTGATCTCGCCCGCCTCCGCCTTCTTGTCGACACGCATCAGGTCCATGTAGCGCGCGTCGCCGAGCGCGGGCCCGCGGGTCGGCAGGTGCGCGGCCGAAATCACCGCATCGAGGCGCTGCCGCGACGCTTCGTCGAGCAGGCCGAGCCGCACCGACAGGTCGCCCGCCATCACCATCCCGCAGCCGACCGCCTCGCCGTGCAGCCACTCGCCATAACCGAGCCCGGCCTCGATCGCATGACCGAACGTGTGGCCGAAGTTCAGGATCGCGCGCAGGCCGCCTTCGCGTTCGTCGGCCGCCACCACGCTCGCCTTGATCTCGCACGAGCGCTTCACCGCGTGCGTGAGCGCAACCGGGTCGCGACGGTTCAGCGCGCCGACGTTCGCCTCGATCCAGTCGAAGAATTCCGCATCGACGATCACGCCGGTCTTGATGATCTCGGCGACGCCAGCCGCCAATTCCCGGTCAGGCAGGGTCGTCAGCGCGCCGATGTCCGCGATCACGGCCTGCGGCTGGTAGAACGCGCCGATCATGTTCTTGCCGAGCGGGTGGTTGATGCCCGTCTTGCCGCCGACCGACGAGTCGACCTGCGACAGCAACGTGGTCGGCACCTGGATGAACGGCACGCCGCGCATGTAGCATGCGGCCGCAAAGCCCGTCATGTCGCCGATCACGCCGCCGCCGAGCGCGACGAGCGTCGTCTTGCGGTCGGCGCGCTCGGTCAGCAGGCCATCGAAGATCAGGTTCAGCGTTTCCCAGTTCTTGTACGCCTCGCCATCCGGCAGCACGACCGTCGATACACGCTTGCCGAGCGGCGCGAGCGTCGCGCGCAGCGCGTCGCCGTAGAGCGGATCGACCGTCGTGTTCGTGACGATCGTGACGGACGACCCCTTGATGTGAGGCGCGAACAGCTCGGCGCGGCCAATCAGGCCGGCGCCAATGTGAATCGGATAGGCGCGATCGCCCAGGTCGACGTTGACAGTAATCATGCTTGTAGCGGCTTGGCGATGACGCCCGCCAGTTCGAGTTGCATCAGCACCATGTTGACGAGACCATTGACCGACGGGCGGCCGGTCTCGATGACGAAATCCGCGCATTCGCGGTACAACGGGTCGCGCGCTTCGTACAGCGCTTCGAGACGCCCCTTCGGATCCTCGGTCTGCAGCAGCGGGCGGTTCTTGTCCTTGCGCGTGCGCAGCCACAGATCGTGCGGGTTGGCGCGCAGGTAGATGACGATGCCGCTGCTTTTCAGGCAGTCGCGATTTTCCTGGCGGAGCACCGCGCCGCCGCCTGTCGCGAGCACGATGTTCTCGCGCTGCGTGAGATCGGCGATCACCTGCGTTTCACGATCACGAAACCCGGCCTCGCCTTCCATCTCGAAGATCACCGGAATGCGCGCGCCCGTGCGGGCTTCGATTTCGTGGTCGGAGTCGAAGAACGTCCTGTCGAGACGACGCGCGACTGCACGGCCCACGGTGGTCTTACCCGCTCCCATAAGGCCGACGAAAAATACGTTTGCATGTGGGTCCCGCGCTTGCAACGGCTTCCTCTGCTTGAATCTTGCTGGTGTGGCGCAGCTTACTGGCAAAGCGGCTGCCTTGTCGAGCCTGCGCCGGCGGCTTCCGGCCCCGTTTTTTCGGCTTCCGCACTGCCCGCGCCGCGTGCATCGCAGCGTGCATCGACGACGGTCGGCGTAATGAAGACGACCAGTTCGCTGCGCTGGTCGCGTTGCGCGCGGTGCCGGAAAAGCGCGCCCAGAATCGGTATTTTGCCCAAGAGCGGCACGCGCGTCACATCGTTCCGGTTCAGTTGCTCATAGATCCCGCCGATCGCGACCGTCCCGCCGTTCTCGACCTCGACGCGCGTCTGTACGTGCTTCGTATGAATCGCCGGGCCGGCCGCCGTCGGCTCGCCGATGCTGTCCTTCGTCACGTCCAGGTCGAGCACGACGCGCCCGTCCGGCGTGATCTGCGGCTCGACCTCGAGCTTGAGCGTCGCCCGGCGGAACTGCACGCCGCTCACGCCATTGCCGACCTTCGCCTGGTACGGCAGCTCCGACCCCTGTTCGACGATGGCCTTGACGCGATCGGCGGTCACCACGCGCGGACTCGAAACGATCTGGCCCCGCCCCTGCGCCTCGAGCGCGCTCAGTTCGACGTCGAGCACGCGGCTGAGCGGCGCGGCAAACAGCGTGAAGCCGGCAGTCGCCGCCTCGAAGCCGCCGAGCGGCCGCGCAGCAAGGTCGAGCGCGTTGCGCGCGCCGGCCGCGAACGTGGCGCTCTCGCCCGACGACGGCGGCGCCTGCGCCCGCAGCGCGACGCGTGCGCCGAGATTACGCGAAAAACCCTGCTCGCCCTCGACGATGCGGGCCTCGATCCGGACCTGCCGCGACGGCCGGTCGATCGCATCGATCAGGCTCGCGATCTGGTCGAGACGCGGCGCGAGATCGGTGACGAACAGCAGGTTCGTGCGCGGATCCGCGGCCGCGGCACCGCGCTTCGACAGCAGGCGCTGGCCGGTCGCGCCGGCCAGCAACCGTTGCACGTCCTGCGCGCGCGGGTAGTGCAGTGCGAACGTCCGGCTCGCAAGCGGCTCCAGATCGGCGGCCCGCGCGTGCATTTCGAAGCGCTCGCGTTTGCGCGCGGCCAGCTCGGCCGCCGGCGTGACCCATATCACGTTACCCCGCCGGGACATCGCGAGCCCGTGCGTGTCGAGCAGCGTATCGAAGGCATCGCGCCAGCGGACATTGTTCAGACGTAACGTGACGGTGCCGCGCACCTGCTCGCCGACGACGATGTTGAGTCCGGTGAACCGCGCGAACGCGTCGAACGCGGCGGCGAGCCCGGCTCCCTGCAGATTCAGCGAGATCCGCCGTGCGTCGTCCGCATCGCCCGATTGCCGTGCCGCGGCGTCGCCCATCCGGGCCGGCGGCGCCAACGGGATCGGCGGCCCCTCCAGCGCGGGTGCCGGGGCGGCGGCCTCCGCCTGAAGCCCCGTGCGAGCTGCCTGGTCGAACGGCGGCGGGCCGGCCTCCGCCGAGACGGTGTGATCCGCACCGTCCAGCGTGCCTTGGGGCAACGGCAGGCCCGGCACCGGCATCTCCATCGATGCGGCAGGCCAGACGGCCGGCAGCGGCGGCAACGAGGCGCTTGCGCCGGCCGCCGTCAATCCGGCCCAGACGGCGAGTACCCGACACCCATGCTTCCTCATGGCCGCCTCCCGTCGTCCAGGGTGACTCGGTACGCGCCATCCGCCGTCGCGAGCATCACCGCGACGGGATCGACTCGCACCACCCGTGCGGCCCCGAGGGCTTCGCCGGGCACTACGGCCGTGAACGCGCCGTCACCGTCATCGAACAGCGCGAGACCGGCACGCCCGTCGCGGATCGTGCCGGCCAGGCGGGCAGCCGCCCCCTGCGCTTCAGACGAGCCGGCCTCGCCGAACGGATCGGCGCCGGGCGCGTCGGCCAGAACCGGCGTCTCCCCGCCCTTGGACGTTGTCGCCGGTAATCCCGGAAACACGTCGACCGACATCTCCACGCGCGCGGCCTCCCTTCCTCGTTCGACACGCAGCGCGGTCGGCACCGCCAACACCGGGAAACGCGCCAGCCAGCCGACCATCTGCAGCAACGCACGAAACCCGCCATCGGCGACGATGCGCACCGTGCGCCGGCCGTCCGGCATCGCGCCATCGGCGCGCAGCGGCTCGATCGATACGCCGCGCAGCCCGCTCGACGCGGCGCGATCAGCCAGTTCCAGCATCAACGCGGCCCATTCCGGCGCACGCGACACCGGGTCGCCGTCTGCCGCCGCCGGATGCCCGTCGCGCTGCCGTGCGGCGGCTGCCAAGACACGCTGCGCGTCGGCCTCTCGCTGCTGCGCCGCTGCCAGCAACGTGCGGCTGTGCGCGAGCCCGCTCCAGTCGACGGCATTCGCCAGATGAATGCCGCCAGCCAGCACGGCCGCGAACGCGAGCATGCAGCCCGCGATGTGTGCAGCCGCCGGCGACACGCGCCGCACGCCGCGCCGCCATCCGTCGCCACGCGGTGCGTGCCGATGCGCGAGCGCCGTCATGCGCCACCTCCCGACGCTTTCCGGGACGGCATCGCGTCGTGCCAGCGCAACTGGACCGAGAACCGGAACGGCATCCCGCCCGCAGCGACCGGAGCATCCGGGGCCGGCTTCAACGCATCGATATCGATTCGCCAGCCACGCTGCTCGCGCGCCATCCCCGCGAGCCATCGCGCGGCCGCCCGGTAGCTTGCGGCGCGGGCATCGAGCACGGCACCGGCCGATGTCGTGCGCAGCGCGTCGAGCCGAACGGTGCCATCGCGCACCTGCGCCAGGGTCGCCAGCAGCGCTGCGACGTGCCGGTAAGGCAACGCACTCACGGCCGCCTGCGCGTCACGCTGCGCGACGACGGCCGCTGCATTGGCGGCGCGCGTCGCGGCGCCGACCTGCGGCTGCAACTGCCGCAGCCGCGCCTCCACTATTGCGCGCTCCGCATCCACACGCCACCGCGCCCCGGTGGCGACGCCCGTCCACAGGCCTGCGCCGAGCACACCGAACAGAATCGCCGCACCGCACTGCGCGATCCGGCGACGTCGCAGCGCCTGCGCCAGCCGCTCCCGGTACGGCAACAGGTTGAAGCCGCGCAACTCTATACGACAGGTCGTCATTCCCACACCCCGCGCAAGGCCAGCCCGAATGCGACAGCCAATGCCGGGCCGCCCGGCATGCCGGCGGGCAGGCACGGTTGCCCGCTCCAGCCCGTGCAGTCGAACGACACCGCAACCGCGCCGACCAGATCTCCAATCTCGGCAACGGACGTATCGAAGCGGGCGATACACCGCTCGTCGCCGGCCACGAGGACGCAACACACGGCCCCGAGCGCGCTCCGGCGCAATGCATCGGAAAACGCCCCCGGCTCGGCGCCGGACAGCATCAGCACCGGTGCGGCCAACGGGCCGTCGATTCGCCAGCCGTGCACGCCAGAGTCATGGAACCAGAGCGCCGCGTAGGGGCCCTCCTGCGTGTCGAGTTCGAATTGCGCGGCATAGCGCAACGCACGCAGCGCTGCAGCCGATTCGCCGTCGACCACCGTCAGATCGACACCAGCCTGGGCGGCCACGTCGACTCGCCGTTCGAGCAGCGCCAGCGGAGCCGCGGCAACCTCGATCTCGCCCGACGCCGCATCGCCATCCTGCCGCCAGTCGAACGCGAGACTGTCCGGCGCCAGCCCCGAGATGCGTTCGGCCGCCTGCCGCGCGGCGTCCTCGATGTCGTCCCGCCCGGCCAGGTCCAGCGTCGCGGTGCGCATCTCGTCATCGGGCAACGCCATCACGCCGCGCGCGTCGCACCGCACGTCGGCCGCCGACAGCCTCGACACGGCCGCGGCCAGCGCACGCGCGACCGCCGCCCAACGCGCATCCTCCGGCCCGCCCGCCAACCCGACCGGTTCTCGCTCCAGCCCCTCGACGCACACCTCGGCGCTCCGGCCGCGCCGGCTCAGCACGACCACCCTCACCTCGTCCGCACCGACGTCGATTCCCGTCGACCGGTACCCGCCTTGCGCAAACCGCGCTCCCCATCGTCCCGCCATCCCAGCCTCCCGATATCGTCGCGGCCCACGCCGCGTTTCCGAGACTGATTCTGCAAAGCGGCGCGTATTGCCGACAGTCGGCCTAACGGCCAGCATCCGCTCGCGGCGGCCGTGCGCGGGCTATGCTGGAGGTACGCCAGCCCACTGCTTCACGGCGGGCGGCCCCCGCGTCAGGACCGGTCTTACCGGGCAGCTATAATCGCGGGACTGTTTTCCGGTATGCCTATGCAATCCACGACTCCTACGTCCCCGCCTCCTGCCCCGGAGCCGAAGAAGCGGCCCTGGTGGCAAAAAGTCCTGCTCGGATTCGCCACGATGTGCGTGGCGCTCGTCGTGGCCGGCGGCCTCGTGCTCGGCTACGCGCTCGTCGTCGCGTGGCCGAACATGCCGTCGCTCGACGCGCTGACCGACTATCGCCCGAAGGTGCCGCTGCGCATCTATACGTCCGATCACGTGCTGATCGGCGAATTCGGCGAAGAGCGCCGCGACGTCGTCCATTTCAAGGACGTGCCCGACTCGCTGAAGAAGGCAATCCTCGCGATCGAGGACGCGCGGTTCTACGATCACGGCGGGGTCGACCTCACCGGCATCGTCCGCGCCGGCTTCGTCGCGCTGACGAACGGCCATGCGTCGCAGGGCGCGAGCACGATCACGATGCAGGTCGCGCGCAACTTCTTCCTGTCGAGCGAGAAGACCTACACGCGCAAGATCTACGAGATGCTGCTCGCGTACCGGATCGAGCGTGCGCTGACGAAGGATCAGATTCTCGAGGTCTACATGAATCAGATCTATCTCGGCCAGCGCGCGTACGGCTTCGCGAGCGCCGCGCGGGTCTACTTCGGCAAGGACCTCAAGGACATCACGCTCGCCGAAGCGGCGATGCTCGCCGGGCTGCCGAAGGCGCCGTCCGCGTACAACCCGGTCGTGAATCCGAAGCGCGCGAAGGTACGCCAGGAATACATCCTGCAACGGATGCTCGAGCTGAACTTCATCTCGCGCGAGCAATACGACGAGGCCGTCGCACAGCCGCTCGTCGTCAAGGGTCCGGGCCGCGATTTCAGCGTGCACGCCGAGTACGTCGCGGAAATGGTCCGACAAATGATGTACGCGCAGTACCGTGAGGAAACCTACACGCGCGGCTTCAACGTCGTCACGACGATCGACTCCGCGGACCAGCAGGTCGCATATACCGCGCTGCGCAAGGGCATCATGGATTACGAACGCCGGCACGGCTATCGGGGGCCGGAAGGCTTCATCGAGCTGCCGGCCGGTGCCGACGACCGCGAACAGGCGATCGACGATGCGCTGCTCGAACACCCCGACAACGGCGAGCTGATTGCCGCGGTGGTCACGGCCGCAAACCCGCGCCAGATCACGGTTGCGTTCATCGACGGCAGCAATGCGACGATCGAAGGCGACAACCTGCGCTTCGCGTCGGGCGCACTGTCGGCCAATGCGCAGCCGAATCGCCGCATCCGCCCGGGCGCGATCGTCCGCGTCGTGAAGAACGACACCGGCAAATGGTCGATCACGCAGTTGCCGCAGGTCGAGGGGGCGTTCCTGTCGATCGTCCCGCAGGACGGCGCGATCCGCTCGCTCGTTGGCGGCTTCGACTACAACAAGAACAAGTTCAACCACGTCACGCAGGCGTGGCGGCAGCCGGGTTCGTCGTTCAAGCCGTTCATCTATTCGGCGTCGCTCGACAAGGGCCTCGGGCCGGCAACCGTGATCAACGACGGCCCGCTGTATTTCAGCGCGGCCGAAACGGGCGGCCAGCCGTGGGAGCCGAAGAACTACGGTGGCGGCTTCGAAGGCCCGATGTCGATGCGCACCGCGCTGCAGCGCTCGCGCAACCTCGTGTCGATCCGGATCCTGAACCACATCGGCACGAAGTACGCGCAGCAGTACATCACGCGCTTCGGCTTCGACGCCGAACGCCATCCTGCCTACCTGCCGATGGCACTCGGCGCGGGCCAGGTCACGCCGCTGCAGATGGCGGGCGCGTACTCGGTATTCGCGAACGGCGGCTACCGCGTCAATCCGTACCTGATTGCGGAAGTCACCGATCCGAACGGCGCGATCGTCGTGCGCGCGCAGCCGCTCGTCGCCGAGCAGAATGCGCCGCGCGCCATCGACGCGCGCAACGCGTACGTGATGAACAGCCTGCTGCAGAGTGTCGCGCAGCGCGGCACGGGCGCACGGACCAACGTGCTGAAGCGCACCGACCTTGCGGGCAAGACCGGCACGACGAACGACTCGCACGACGCATGGTTCGCCGGCTACCAGCACTCGCTCGCCGCGATCGCGTGGATCGGCTACGACAATCCGCGCAGCCTCGGCGATCGGGAAACGGGCGGCGGCCTGTCGCTGCCCGTCTGGATCGACTACATGGGCGCCGCGCTGAAGGGCGTGCCCGAGTTCAAGCCGACGGTGCCGGACGGCGTCGAATCACTCGGCGGCGAGCTGTACTTCACCGAGTTCGCGCCGGGTCACGGCTTCGTGTCGACGGTCGGCGTGCCGCAGGCGCCGGCCGCGCAGAACGTCGACGCGACCGTGCCACACGTCGACGAGCAGGAAAAGCAGGACATCATGAACCTGTTCCAGGCGCACTGACCATCGCCCCGGACACGAAAAAAGCGCCCCGCTGGGGCGCTTTTTCTTTGGGTCACGCGTCGGGGCCGGGCCCCGATCGTCACGCGCTGAACGTGATCGGCAGGCCGGCCTGCTGCGTCGCGTATTCGGTGAGCGCCGAGAAAAACTCGGTGCCGGTGCGCGTATCGCGCCATGCACCGTCGATGAATCGGTAGTGGAAACCGCCCGCCTTCGCGGCGATCCACACTTCCTTCATCGGCGGCTGCAGGTTGACGATGATCTTCGAGCCGTTCTCGAACGTCAGCGTCAGGACGCTGCCGTTGCGCTCCAGATCGATGTCGTGATCGCCGTCGTTGGCGTCGTCGACGGTACGCTCGACGGCCACCAGCACGGCCTCGGCACGGGTCAGGTATTCGGTATCGGACATGCTAAACTCTATCGGTTCAATTGTTCAGGGACGATCATGCGAGTCGTTTTCCGGATGAGCGCGATTGTAGCGGCTTTGGCGATTCTTGCCGGCTGCGGTCAAAGCGGCGCGCTCTATCTGCCCACCGTGCCTCCGTTGCCCAAGCCACTCCAGCAGCAGGACACGCCGCCGTCGGACGTGACGCCGACCGATGAAAACGCGTCGTCCGACAGTGTGCCCGATTCGTCCGGCACGCCGCTCATGCTGTCGCCCGAATTGTCGAGCGGGGCATCCGCCACGCCCGCACCGGCGTCGAGCCCGGCCGTCGCGAAGTAACGACGCGCCGCCCCGGCACTGGCTCGCGAAACAAGGCGGTGACTTCCCGGTCATCGCCTTTTGTTTATTTGGCTGCGCCGTCACGCGCGCACGCGCCGCCACCCCCATGCAACCAGCCGCCAGCCGAGCAGCGCGGCGACAATCGCCGCATAAAGCCTCGGCTGCGCGAGATTGTGCTTGCCGGCCCTCATCCACCAGAAGTGCAGCACGCCGAACAGCGCGATCGCGTAGATCGCGCTGTGCAGCGTCGCCCAGTGGCGGCCGAGCCGGCGCACCATCGCGCGCGGTGACGTTGCCGCGAGCGGAATCAGCAGCACGAACGCGGCGAAACCGACCGTGATGAACGGGCGCTTGCCGACGTCCTTCAGGATCGCGACGACGTCGAACCACTTGTCGAACCATAGATAGGTCGTGAAGTGCAGCGTCGCGTAGAAGAACGCGAACAGCCCGATCATGCGGCGAAAGCGCAGCAGCGTGGCGAACCCCGTCATGCGCCTAAGCGGCGTGACGGCGAGCGTGACGCACAGCATCACGAGTGTCCAGAGCCCCGTCGAGCGCGTGATGAACTCGATCGGATTCGCGCCGAGCCGGTCGGTCAGCCCGAACAGCACGAGACGCGTGAGCGGATAAAGGCCTGCGGCGAATACCAGCACCTTGGCCGGCGCGAGCCAGCGCGGCGCGGCAGGGCGGACCGCGCCGGCCCGCGCGGCGCGTGCAGCCGGGCCGGTGCCCGCTGCAGGCGCGGGTGTCAGCGTCGAAGGAGGCATGTCGTTTCTCACCGTCGCCCTCAGAAATTCTTCTTCAGGTCCATGCCCTGATACATCGACGCGACCAGATCGCCGTAGCCGTTGAACATCAGCGTCTTGCGCTTCGGCGTGAAAAAGCCGTCCGCGCCGATGCGCCGCTCGGTCGCCTGGCTCCAGCGCGGATGATCGACGTTCGGGTTCACGTTCGAATAAAAGCCGTACTCGTTCGATGCGTACGTGTTCCAGCTCGTCTTCGGCTGCTTGTCGACGAAGCGAATCTTCACGAGCGACTTCGCGCTCTTGAAGCCGTACTTCCACGGCACGACGATACGCACCGGCGCGCCGTTCTGGTTCGGCAGCACCTGCCCGTAGACGCCCATCGTCAGCAGCGTCAGCGGATTCATCGCCTCATCCATCCGCAGCCCTTCCGAGTACGGCCAGTCGAGCACGGGTGTCGACAGGCCGGGCATCTGCGACGGATCGGCCAGCGTGATGAATTGCACGTATTTCGCGTTGCCGGTCGGCTGCACCCGCTTGATCAGCTCGGACAGCGGCACGCCGATCCAAGGGATCACCATCGACCATCCCTCGACGCAACGCAACCGGTACACGCGCTCCTCGAGCGGCGCGAGCTTCAGCAATTCGTCGAGATCGAACACCTTCGGATGCAGCACCTCGCCCTCGACGCTCACGCGCCACGGGCGCGGCCGCAGCGTGCCTGCGTTCTGCGCGGGGTCACTCTTGTCGGTGCCGAATTCGTAGAAGTTGTTGTAGGACGTGATGTCCTTGAACGGCGTCACCTTGTCGGCCGCGACGAATTTCGGGTTCGTTTTCGCCGCGAGCTTCGCGGCCCGCGCGTCGGGTGACGCATAGGCGGCAAATGCTGCACCGCTGCCGCCGAGCAGCCCGCCCGCCGCCGCGAGGCCGGCCGCCTGCAACACGCGCCGCCGGTTCTCGAAGACCGTGCGCGGCGTGATTTCGCCTGGCGCAATATCACCGCCGGTCAGTACGTTTAGCAAAGGGCGTTTGATCCACATCGTGCTGCTCCTCCTGCCTGCGCCGCGCGCAGCTTCATGAGCGTTCGACCCGACCCGTCTTGCGCCGTTCGACGCCCGGACCGCCCGCCCGTTCCAAAAGAAAACCGCCGGGCACACAGTGCACCGGCGGTCTCATAGTCGGACGAGCAGCGGAAATCTTACAGCTTGCCGTAGCTGTGCAGCCCGGACAGGAACATGTTGACACCGAGGAACGCGAAGGTCGTCACAAGCAGCCCCGTGAGCGCCCACCATGCGGCCACCGTGCCGCGCAGGCCCTTCATCAGGCGCATGTGCAGCCACGCCGCATAGTTGAGCCACACGATCAGCGCCCAGGTTTCCTTCGGGTCCCAGCTCCAGTAGCCGCCCCATGCCTCCGCCGCCCACAGCGCGCCGAGGATCGTCGCGATCGTGAAGAACGCGAAACCGACCGCGATCGACTTGTACATCACGTCGTCGAGCACTTCGAGCGTCGGCAGGCGATCAGCGAGCACGCCGCGCTCCTTCATCAGGTACGCGACCGACACCATCGCCGACAACGCGAAGCTGCCGTAGCCGATGAAGTTCGCCGGCACGTGGATCTTCATCCACCAGCTCTGCAGCGCCGGCACGAGCGGCTGGATCTGCTGTGCATCGCGCGCGACCGAGTACCACATCAGGAAGCCCACCGCCGCGCTGATCACCAGCAGCACGAACGCGCCGAGCGAACGCGTGCCGTAATGGCCTTCGTAATACAGATACAGCAGCGCGGTGATCAGGCTGAACAGCACGAACACTTCATACAGGTTCGACACCGGAATGTGCCCGACGTCCGCGCCGATCAGGTAGGACTCATACCAGCGCACCATCAGGCCGGTGAAGCCCATCAGCACGGCGACCCACGTGAGCTTCTGGCCGATCGCGGAGCCCGATTCCGAGCGCGCGAGCAAGCCGATCCAGTAGAAGATCGTCGCGAGCACGAACAGCGCGCTCATCCACAGGATCGCCGACTGGCTCGACAGGAAGTACTTGAGGAAGAACGCCGAATCGGCCCGCGCGAGATCGCCCTGGTAGATCTGGATCGACAGCAGCGCCAGCACGGCGATCGACGCCATCATCAGCCGCGCGGGCTTCCAGCGCCAGCCGAGCGTGATGAGCGCCGGCACGGTGCCGATCATCACCGCCTTGTCGTAGTAATCCATGTGCGCGTTGTAGTGCACGAGCGCATAGCCCGCGCCCGCCACGAGCGCCAGTGCGAACAGCCAGTCGAGCAACGACAGCCGTGCGAGAAACGGACGTTCGTCGAACAGCGGCGCCGTAACCGGAACCTGGGCCGACGCCCGATGGGAAGAGGAAACTTGCGTGAGATCCATGATGTTACCGGGTGGAATTCTCGGAATCGGAACCGCCGCCGGCAGGCGGACGGGCCGTCGATGCTGCACCGGCCGGTGCGGCATCGCGAGGTGCTGCGCGCAGGGCGGCACCGGCCGCGTCGCGCGTCTGCACGTATTCTTTCTCGAAATCGAAGGTCTTGCGGGCCGTGGACATTGCCATCACCACATCGACGCCCGAACCGGCGTCCTTCAGCCAGAACCAGAGGCGCCGCTCGCGCACGTAGAACATCGAGAAGATGCCGGCGACCAGCAGCAGGCTGCCAAGATACACCAGATTCTTGCCGGGTGCGCGCGTCAACTGAAATACCGAAGCTTGCACCTGCTTGAATGAGTCAAGCTGCAAATAGACGGGCGATCCATACAAAAAGCTGTCGGATAGCGCATTGATCGCGTTCTGTACGAAGCGGATCGTGTCGGTGCCCTGCTGGGCGGCCGGCTCGCCGGCTCGCTCGCGCGCGATCTGCCAGACCTCCCACATCGAGCCTTCGAGCATCCGCAGCAGCAGGCTCGCGGCCTTCTCCTGCTCGGCCTTGGGCACCGAGCGGTCGATGAACGTCGCCACGGCCTGGAAGCCGCCGATCGGCTGGCCGTCGGCACCGCGGCCGATGCTGTCGTCGCTCGCCGCAAAAAGGGTCAACACCTTCAATGCACTGTCCTGCAGGCGGCTGCGCAGCGATGCATCGGTGCCCGGCAACGAACGCTGCGCGAAGCGCGAGGCGGCTTCGGCACGCACCGACGGATCCTCGAGCGCGGCGCGCAGGTGCATCCAATCGCCGATCGAATCCTGGCTGTCGGCCGGAATCCGCATGTAGCGGAACGGGTCGTTCGGGCTCGCGCGCACGCCGGCGAGGAACACGCGCTCGCCGTTCATGTCGACGGGCAGCATGTAGTTGTTGAATTCGCGCGCCTGACCGTCCT
This sequence comes from Burkholderia sp. D-99, assembly GCF_011605345.1. Lineage (GTDB taxonomy): Bacteria > Pseudomonadota > Gammaproteobacteria > Burkholderiales > Burkholderiaceae > Burkholderia. The sequence continues at coordinate 45,063 of NZ_JAAOXM010000021.1, read as the reverse complement.
TGCCGCGGATCTTGTACTGCACGGACGGGCCGATGTTGTGGAGCTGCGTCGGCTTCGACGTCTTCGCGCCGGAGCCGAGCCGTTCGTCGAACGCTTCCTTCAGCGAGTTCGTCGTCGCCACACCACGCACGTCCGGCTTGCCGTTCGCGTCGGCCATGTTCTCGACGTTGATCGCGCGGAAATCGGAGAACTCGATCGTGTCACCGTCGTTGCCCGGCATCTGCAGCGGCGCCGAACTGCCGATCGTGCCCTGCACGGGGAAGGTCTTCGCGTTGCCGCCCGTCATCGGGTAGGCCGTCATCTGCATCTGCGAGCCGCCGTCCTGGAAGCTCGACTGGTAGATCGACACGCCCTTGTACGTGAACGGCTTGTTGACCTCGACGCGCGCCGGGATCTTCTGGCCGGTCTCGCGATCGATCACGACGATGTCGCTCGCGAACAGCTTCGGCATACCCGTCGTGTAGTAGTCGACGATGAATTTGTTGAGCTGGATCGAGAACGGCAGGTCCTGGATCAGCGAGCCGCTCGGCTGGTTCAGAATCGCGGTCGACACGAACTGGCCCTCGGGCACCCACGCATAGCCGCGGAACGTCGGGTTCGACGCGGACAGGCGATGGTCGGGCGAGATCTCGCTGATCGTCGCGCTCGTATTGACCGGGCTCTTGCCGAACATCCACATCTGGAATTTGATCGGCAGGTTGCTGTCGAGCAGGCCGCCGATACAGATCACGACGATCGCGAGGTGCGCGGAGATGTAGCCCCACTTGGTCATCGCGCCGCGCTTCGCGGAGATCAGCGTCGCGCCGTCGTTTTCACGCACGACGTGCTTGTAGCCGGCCTTGGTGACGAACGTGGCGAGCGTCGCCGTGACGGTCGCGCGCGTGCCGGAAGCCGTGTACTCGGCCTTGTGGTGGAAAGCCCGCAGGCTGCCTTCGCGAACCTTGTCCTTCCAGCTCTTCGCATCGGCGAGCATCTTCGGCGCGTTGCGGATCACGCACAGCGAGATCGACGTGACGAGGAAGATCAGGATCAGCATGAACCACCACGCGCTGTACACGTTGTACAGGCCGAGCGAGCGGAAGATGTCCGCCCAGAACGGCCCGAACTGGTTCACATAATTCGGATACGGATCATCCTGGGTCAGGACCGTGCCGATGATGCTCGCAATCGACAGCACCACCAGCAGCGCGATCGCGAAGCGCATCGAGCTCAACAGCTCGACCGCGCGCTTCGACGCACCCTGACCCGACTTCGACTGCAACCCCGACGTGGTAACGCTCATTCAAACTCCGACTGACAACAAAAAAGGGCAAGGCGGCCGCACTAGCGCGGCGCCCCACCCTTTTCTTGTTCTGACTCCGGCCGCCCTTCGGGCGACCGGTCATTCCGTTCGCGGCTGACCGCTCAACGCAGGCCCGCGATGTAATCTGCGACGGCCTTGATCTCGTTGTCCGACAGCCGCGTCGCGATCTGATGCATCGCCTCGTTGTTGTTGCGCGCGCCGGCACCCTGCTGGAACGCGGTCAACTGCGCGACCGTGTAATCGGCCCATTGCCCCGACAGACGCGGGTACTGGACCGGGATCCCCTGCCCCGTCGGCCCGTGGCAGCTCGCGCAGGCGGGTACGCCCTTCTCCGCGATGCCGCCGCGATAGATCTTCTGGCCGACCGGCACGGTCGCCGCATCGCGTGCGGTGCCGAGCTTCGTCGTCTGCGACCCATAGTACGCGGCGACGTTACGCATGTCGTCCGCGCTCAGCGCGCTCGCGAATCCGACCATCACCGCGTTGGTACGGACCGGCCCTTTCGCGCCCGGCTGCGCCTTGAAATCGTTCAACTGCTTGACCAGATATTCGGGATGCTGGCCGGCAAGCTTCGGGAAACTGCCCGACGCGCTGTTGCCGTCGGCGCCGTGACACGACGCGCAAACCTGCCCGGCAATCGCCTTGCCGCGGTCGAGATCCGGCTTTGCCGCATCCGCCGCGTTTGCCTCCGCTACGAAACCTACGAACCCTGCTGCAACCTGAAGCACCATCAGAGACTTGCACAGTCGATTCATTCGCACACCCTGTTTCGTCTTGTGGGAATTTGAGGTTCTGCAAAAAACGACGGCGTTCAGTCTACCGCAGAAGCCACATAAAAGCGCGAGGCAGGCGCCCGGTGGCCTTCGGTAAAACCGCCGTATTGTACAATATCGTGTTGAAAGCTCCCGCGCCTATCGGGGCTACCCCGCCTCCACCAAGCGGCTTGCGCCGCCCGTCCTTCCGGTTCCCATGGCCTTTTTGCTCCATCAAGCCCGCTTCTACACGACCGTCAACCATCTGCGCGACCTGCCGCCGACGGTTCAGCCGGAAATCGCGTTCGCGGGCCGCTCGAATGCCGGCAAGTCGACGGCGATCAACGTGCTGTGCAACCAGAAGCGGCTCGCCTTCGCGTCGAAGACGCCCGGCCGCACGCAGCATATCAACTACTTCTCCGTCGGCCCGGCCGCCGAGCCCGTCGCGAATCTCGTCGACCTGCCCGGCTACGGCTACGCGGAAGTGCCCGGTGCCGCCAAGGCCCACTGGGAAATGCTGCTGTCGTCCTACCTCGCGACCCGCTCGCAGCTTTGCGGCCTGATCCTGATGATGGATTCGCGCCGTCCGCTGACCGACCTCGATCGCCGCATGATCGAGTGGTTCACGCCGACCGGCAAGCCGATCCACACGCTGCTGACGAAGTGCGACAAATTGACGCGGCAGGAAAGCATCAACGCGCTGCGGACCACGCAAAAGGGGCTCGATGCGTATCGTGACCAGGGCGTCCAGGGCAAGCTGACGGTCCAGCTGTTCTCCGCGCTGAAGCGCACGGGGCTCGACGAGGCGCACGAGCTGATCGAGAGCTGGCTGCGGCCGTCCGTCGCCGACGAAGAAAGCGCGCCTGTAGCACAATGATCGGGCAACGCGCGGCCGGGATCGGCGGCGCGCACCTGACGGCGCCTGCGGATTCGGCCGGCTCATAAAAAAACCCGCCGTTGAACGGCGGGTCAAACAGCCTAATCGAAAAACGACAGGCACCCGCTCAGGGAGGAGAAGCGGGGAGCTGCACGCGACGCGTGCCGCTCGATCGCTATCATATACCAACGCTCCCAAAAATGACCGAAGGGTTCCGTAAGGTCCTTCTTGCCCTGATTTCTACCCAATCGCCATGAGCTTCCATCCGCTTCATCGTCCGCGCCGGATGCGCCGCGACGACTTCTCCCGGCGCCTGATGCGCGAAAACCGCCTGACTACCGACGACCTGATCTATCCGGTATTCGTCGTCGAAGGCACCAACGAACGGCAGCCGGTGCCGTCGATGCCGGGCGTCGAGCGCGTGTCCGTCGATCTGCTGATGCATGTCGCCGAGCAATGCGTCGAACTCGGCGTGCCCGTGCTGTCGCTGTTCCCGGCGATCGAGCCGTCGGTGAAAACGCCTGACGGCCGCGAGGCAGCCAATCCGGAAGGCCTGATCCCGCGCGCGGTGCGCGAGCTGAAGAAGCGCTTCCCCGAACTCGGCGTGCTGACCGACGTCGCACTCGATCCGTACACGAGCCACGGCCAGGACGGCGTGCTCGACGAAAACGGCTACGTGATCAACGACGACACGATCGAGATCCTGATCGATCAGGCGCGCGCGCAGGCGGAAGCCGGCGTCGACATCGTCGCGCCGTCGGACATGATGGACGGCCGTATCGGCGCAATCCGCGAGATGCTGGAAAGCGACGGCCATATCCATACGCGAATCATGGCCTATTCGGCCAAGTTCGCATCGGCGTTCTACGGCCCGTTCCGTGACGCGGTCGGCTCGGCGTCCAATCTGGGCAAGGGCAACAAGATGACCTACCAGATGGATCCGGCGAACAGCGACGAAGCGCTGCGCGAAGTGCGCCTCGACATCGACGAAGGCGCCGACATGGTGATGGTCAAGCCCGGCATGCCGTACCTCGACATCGTGCGCCGCGTGAAGGACGAGTTCCGCTTCCCGACCTACGTGTACCAGGTGAGCGGCGAATACGCGATGCTGAAGGCTGCCGCGATGAACGGCTGGCTCGACCACGACAAGGTCGTGCTCGAATCGCTGCTAGCGTTCAAGCGTGCGGGCGCCGACGGCGTGCTCACGTACTTCGCACTCGACGCCGCGCGTCTGCTGAAAGCGCAACGCTAAGCCGCGCGCCGGCAGGCACCAGGAAAAACGGCGGGACACTTCGGTGTCCCGCCGTTTTTTGTTTGCCGTCGATCAGGGCCGCCTGCCCTTGTCGATTGTCGGCTCATGCCACGCGAGCGTGCCTGCTCGCCACCGGCACGCCCCCGACACGCAGGGTCATACCGTCGGTACCGCCGCGCGATCGAGGCTGCGCAGGAACGTCTCGGCCGCCTGATAACCGACCACACGACCGATTTCGTTACCGTTGCGATCGAAAAAGATGATGCCCGGTGGCCCGAACAGGTTGAAGCGCTTGAGCAGCGCCTGGTCGTCCGGATTGTTCGCGGTGACGTCCGCACGTACCAGGTGAAGCTGCGCGAGCCGCGCCTGCACGCGAGAATCGGTAAACGTCAGATGCTCCATCTCCTTGCAGCTCACGCACCAGTCCGCGTAGAAGTCGAGCATCACGGGCTGGCCCGACGTCTTCAGCAGCGCGTCGAGTTCGCCGCTCGAGCGCACCGAAGCGAATGCGGGCCCCTGCTGCCCGGCAGCCGCACCGGCTGCCGACACATCGCCCGACGCAACGGTACGCGCCGCGAGGATGGCCAGCGGCTTCACGGGGTCGTTGGAGCCCGCCGCGAGACCGACGAGCAGCGTCGCCGCCCAGATTGCGAGCGCGGCACCAAGGCCACGGCCGAGGCGGCGCCAGATCGGCGCGGCGCCGGCATTCGGCGTGAACAGGCCGAGCGCCGCGGCCGCGATAAGCAGCCACAAGGCAGCGAGCACCATCTTCAGGCCACCGGCAAGCACCGGCCACACGATCCACAGCGCGGCCGCGAGCAGCACGATGCCGAAGAACACCTTCACGCCATCCATCCACGCACCTGCGCGCGGCAGCACCGTGCCGGCACCGACGCCGACGACCAGCAGCGGCACGCCAAGCCCCAGCCCCATCGCGAACAGCGCGGCACCGCCGAGCAGCGCATTGCCGGTATGCGCGATGAAGGCGAGCACCGCGAACAGCGGCGCCGTCATGCATGCGCCGACGACCAGCGCCGACAATGCACCCATCGCCGCGACCGCGACGAAGTGGCCGCCCTGGCGCGCGCTCGATTTCTCGGCCGCGCCGTTCTGCCAGCGCTCGGGAAGTGCAATGTCCTTGCCCGAAATCAGCGAAACGGCGAATGCGGTAAGCAGCACGCCGAACGCGCCGAGCACCCACGGGTTCTGCAGCCACGCGCCGAGGCTCTGGCCGACCAGCGCCGCGGCGATGCCGAGCACCGTATAAACCAGCGCCATGCCGACCACATAGGTCAGCGACAGCGCGAAGCCGCGCGCATGCGTCGCGCGCGTGCCCTGGCCGATGATGATCGCCGACACGATCGGGATCATCGGGTACGAACACGGCAGGAGGCTCAGCACGACGCCGGCGACGAAATACAGTGCGACGATCGTGAAGAAGCCATGCCCTTCGAGCAGCGACTGCGCGAAATCGGCGCTCGTGACCTTGTCGAACCAACTGCCCGCGGCAGCCGCATCGCCAGACGACGAGGCGGCACCCAGCGCGGCACCGTCGACCTTCACGAGGTGCTCGGCCGGCGGATAGCAGATGCCCTCGTCCGCACACCCCTGCGACGTCACCGCAAGCTCGAACGGCCCCGACGCCTGCTTGACGGGCACGTGAACGACGACTTCATCACGGTAGGTCTCGACGTTCTTCTGGAACGTCTGGTCGAACTTCACGTGGCCGGCCGGGAATTGCGGCTCGCCGAGCGTCGCCTGCCCGCTCTTCACCGCGAACGCGAACCGCTCACGGTACAGGTAATAACCGTTGGCAACCTTGAAGCGGACGTCCACCTGCCCCGGCGATTCGCTCGCGCTGAACTTGAACGCGACCGACGGATCGAGGAAATCGTCGGCCGCGCGCGCGACCGACAGGCCGCCCAGCACGAGCATGAACGACAACAGGACTGCGAGGAACCGCAGCGCGCGCACGCGCACGGGAAGCGCCATACCGTTAAACATGAAATAGACGTTGAGTTTCGCTGGTCACCCATTGGCCGTACGCGGCCGATGCCGTCGCCTGCCACGAGACGATTTCGGGCGTCTCGTAAGGATGATGCGCAAGGATAAATCGCTCCAGTTCGAGCGCCCGCACGGGGCTCGTCTTGAACAACAACTGGATCTCGTCGGCCGTTTCGACCTTGCCTTGCCAGTGGTAGCGCGACTTGATCGCACCGAGCTCCGACACACACGCGGCAAGCCGCGCGTCGAGCGCACCGTCGGAAAGCGCTTTGGCAGTCGCGGCATCGGGCACCGTCGTCAGCATCAGCACCACTATCATCCGCGCCCTCCTGGCTGGTCTATCGGCACCTGCCGGCACGGATTGCCCACCTGGGCACGCGCCGGCTGCCCCGTATCGTAGCGCAGCCCGCGCAACCCTGCCGGCACCGCCCTGCGACAATCGATCGCAGCCGACGCTTCAAAAACAAAAAGGGCCAAGCAATTGCTCGGCCCCTTTCAGATACTGCTGCGTACCGGAAGCTTACTCAGCTTCTTGCACGTTTTCCGTTTCGTCGACTTCCGGACGATCGAGCAGCTCGACCAGTGCCATCGGTGCGTTGTCGCCGACGCGGAAGCCGAACTTCAGCACGCGCAGGTAGCCGCCCGGACGGTTCGCGAAACGCGGACCGAGCACGTCGAACAGCTTCGCCACCGAGTCACGATCGCGCAGGCGGTTGAACGCCAGGCGACGGTTTGCCAGCGACGGCTTCTTGCCGAGCGTGATCAGCGGCTCGACGACTTTACGGAGTTCCTTCGCCTTCGGCAGCGTCGTCTTGATGACTTCGTGCTCGATCAGCGAGTTGGACATGTTACGGAGCATAGCCAGACGGTGGCTGCTCGTGCGGTTCAGTTTCCGCAGACCATGACGATGGCGCATTTCAGTTTCCTTGATTCAAAGTTTTGGTCCAGCTCTTCTATCGCACCTCGAAGGGTGCACGGGCCGGTAACGAAAAAAAGCAAGATGCGGATTTTAAAGGAAAATCCGCATCTTTGCCAACTACAGCAACAGCCGGGCTACAAGCGGGTTTACTTGTCGAGACCAGCCGGCGGCCAGTTCTCGAGCTTCATGCCCAGCGTGAGACCGCGCGAAGCGAGCACTTCCTTGATCTCGTTGAGCGACTTGCGACCGAGGTTCGGCGTCTTCAGCAGCTCGTTTTCCGTGCGCTGGATCAGGTCGCCGATGTAGTAGATGTTCTCGGCCTTCAGGCAGTTCGCCGAACGAACCGTCAGCTCGAGATCGTCCACCGGACGCAGCAGGATCGGATCGATCTGCGGTGCACGCGACGGCGCTTCGGCTGCCGTTTCCGTGCCTTCCAGCGCCGCGAACACGGACAGCTGGTCGACCAGGATGCGGGCCGATTGACGGATCGCTTCTTCCGGCGTGATCACACCGCTCGTCTCGATGTTCATGACAAGCTTGTCGAGGTCGGTACGCTGCTCGACACGTGCGCTTTCCACAGCGTAGCTCACACGGCGAACCGGCGAGAACGATGCGTCGAGGACGATGCGGCCGATGATCTTGGCCGTGTCTTCGCCGTAGCGACGGACGTTGCCGGGCACATAGCCGCGACCCTTTTCGATCTTGATCTGAACGTCGAGCTTGCCGCCCTTCGACAGGTGCGCAATCACGTGATTCGGGTTGATGACTTCGCAGTCGTGAGCCAGCTCGATATCGCCGGCCGTGACAACGCCTTCACCTTCCTTGCGCAGCGTAACCGTCACTTCGTCACGGTTATGCAGCTTGAACACCACGCCCTTCAGGTTCAGCAGCAGGTTGACGACGTCTTCCTGCACGCCATCCAGCGTCGAGTACTCGTGCACCACGCCCGCGATCGTCACTTCGGTCGGCGCGTAGCCAACCATCGACGACAGCAGCACGCGGCGAAGCGCATTGCCCAAGGTATGGCCGTAACCGCGTTCGAACGGTTCCATGACCACCCTCGCGTGGTTCTCGCCCAGCGATTCCACGGCGATGATCTTGGGTTTCAGCAAACTGGTTTGCATGGGCTTTCCTTTTCAATACCCTCGGCTCGTTACACCGATAAGGCTGACCGGTAACAACCAGAAAATAAACAGCCGAGGCCCCTCCTTGCGCAACGCAATCGGGGTACCTCGGCCGTCAATCGGATTAACGCGAATACAATTCGACGATCAGGCTTTCGTTGATGTCGCCTGCGATGTCAGCGCGTTCCGGCATTTGCTTGAACGTGCCTTCGAACTTCTTCGCATCGACTGCAACCCAGCTCGGCATGCCGCCTTGCTCGGCCAGCGACAGCGCTTCGACGATACGCGCTTGCTTCTTCGCCTTTTCGCGGATCGCGACGACGTCACCCGACTTCACTTGCTGCGACGGGACGTTCGCGACGACGCCGTTCACGGTGATCGACTTGTGGCTCACCAGCTGACGCGCTTCAGCGCGGGTCGAGCCGAAGCCCATGCGATACACGACGTTGTCGAGGCGCGACTCGAGCAGTTGCAGCAGGTTTTCACCCGTGTTGCCCTTGCGGCGGTCGGCTTCAGCGAAGTAGCGGCGGAACTGACGCTCCAGCACGCCGTAGATGCGCTTGACCTTCTGCTTTTCGCGCAGCTGCGTACCGTAGTCGGACGTACGTGCGCCCGAGGTACGGCCGTGCTGACCCGGCTTGCTGTCGAGCTTGCACTTGTCGGCGAGCGAGCGGCGCGCGCTCTTCAGGAACAGGTCGGTGCCTTCACGGCGGGACAGCTTGGCTTTGGGGCCGATATAACGTGCCACTTTGCATTCCTTTATCAATCAGTCACGCGGATCGAAATCCGCGCTAGTCCGCTCCCTTTGGGGCGAACGGTGGGCTTAGTCAATCAAAAAAGCAACGCCCGTCGACGCTAAGCGGCGACAGGCAATGTGCTAGCACGAACGTGCCAGCACATCTTTAGATACGACGACGCTTCGGCGGACGGCAGCCGTTGTGCGGAATCGGGGTGACGTCCGAAATCGCGGTGATCTTGATGCCGAGGCCGTGCAGTGCGCGCACTGCCGACTCACGACCCGGGCCCGGGCCCTTGATCCGCACTTCCAGATTCTTCACGCCGTATTCCATCGCGACGCGGCCAGCCGACTCGGCTGCGACCTGGGCAGCGAACGGCGTCGATTTGCGCGAGCCCTTGAAGCCCTGACCGCCCGACGTCGCCCATGCCAGTGCGTTACCTTGGCGATCGGTGATCGTGATGATCGTGTTGTTGAACGACGCGTGAACGTGAACCACGCCTTCAGCGACGTTCTTCTTAACCTTCTTGCGAACGCGTTGCGCCGCGGTGTTCGAAGCCTTAGCCATTACGTTTTCCTGTAACTGTCAGTTCCGCTTACTTCTTCAGCGCTTGCGCTGCACGACGCGGACCCTTACGGGTACGTGCGTTCGTACGCGTACGCTGACCGCGCATCGGCAGGCCCTTGCGATGACGGACGCCACGGTAGCAACCGAGGTCCATCAGGCGCTTGATGTTCATCGTCACTTCACGGCGCAGATCGCCTTCGACGACAAACTTGCCCACTTCTTCACGCAGCTTTTCCAGGTCTGCGTCGGTCAGATCCTTGACCTTCTTCGAAAAATCGACGCCAGCTGCCACGCAGATGCTGCGCGAACGGGTGCGGCCGACACCAAAGATAGCCGTCAGGCCAATCTCGGTGTGCTGGTGATTCGGGATGTTAACCCCTGCGATACGAGCCATTGTTTTTCCTCAAACAAAAAGCGCAAACAAACGCGCGGTCAGCCTTGGCGCTGCTTGTGGCGCGGATCCGAGCTGCAGATCACGCGAACGACGCCCTTGCGCTTGATGATCTTGCAATTGCGGCAAATGCGCTTAACCGATGCCATCACTTTCATGATAATACCCTTTTTTCAAATCACTTCGCCCGGAACACGATCCGCGCACGAGACAGATCGTAAGGCGTCAACTCAACCGTCACCTTGTCGCCCGGGAGAATGCGGATGTAGTGCATCCGCATCTTTCCGGAAATATGCCCCAATACGACATGGCCGTTTTCCAGCTTCACACGGAAGGTCGCATTCGGGAGGTTTTCGATCACCTCACCCTGCATCTGGATTACATCGTCTTTGGCCATAGTCCTATTTAACGCATCGGGATGTTGCCGCCCTTGAAGTTCGCCTTCTTGAGCAGTGACTCATACTGTTGCGACATAACGTACGACTGCACCTGCGCCATAAAGTCCATCGTGACGACGACAATGATCAGCAGCGACGTTCCACCAAAATAAAACGGCACGTTCCAGCGCAGCACCAGGAATTCCGGCAGCAGACACACGAAGACGATGTAGATCGCACCGGCCAGCGTCAGACGCGTGAGGATGCGGTCGATATATCGTGCGGTCTGATCGCCCGGACGGATGCCCGGAACAAACGCGCCGCTCTTCTTCAGGTTGTCTGCGGTTTCCCTGCTGTTGAACACCAGTGCGGTGTAGAAGAAGCAGAAAAACACGATCGCCAGCGTGTACAGCAGCACATAGACCGGCTGGCCCGGCTTCAGCGCTTCCGCTACGTTATGCAACGTATTGGAAATCCAGCTTCCCGTCGGCTGACCGGTACTGAACCAGCCGAGAATCGTTGCCGGGAACAGAATGATCGACGATGCGAAGATCGGCGGAATCACACCCGACATGTTCAACTTCAGCGGCAGATGCGACGACTGCCCACCGTAGATCTTGTTGCCGACCTGGCGTTTCGCGTAGTTCACGAGGATCTTGCGCTGACCGCGTTCGATGAACACGACCAGGTAAGTCACCGCGGCAATCAGAACGACGATGATGATCGCCGAAATGATGCTCATCGAACCCGTACGCACCAGCTCGAACAACCCACCGACGGCATTCGGGAACCCTGCTGCGATCCCGCCGAAGATGATGATCGAGATACCGTTGCCCAGACCACGCTCGGTAATCTGCTCGCCGAGCCACATCAGGAACATCGTGCCCGTAACCAGCGTCACGACCGTCGTCAGACGGAACAGCATGCCGGGATCAGTGACGAGGCCTGGCTGGTTTTCCAGCGCAGCCGCGATACCGAAAGCCTGGAAGGTCGCGAGCACCACGGTGAAATACCGCGTGTACTGCGTGATCTTCCGTTGCCCTGCCTGCCCTTCCTTCTTCAGCGCCTCGAGCTGCGGCGATACGATTGCCAGCAACTGCATGATGATCGACGCCGAGATGTACGGCATGATCCCCAGCGCAAAGATCGTGAAGCGGGAAAGTGCGCCACCCGAGAACATGTTGAACATGCCCAGGATGCCACCCGCCTGGCTCTGGAACAGCTTAGCCAGTTGATCCGGATCGATGCCCGGCACGGGAATGTGCGCGCCGATGCGATAGACGATCAGCGCCAGGAGCAGGAACATCGCTCGCCGACGCAGATCGCCGAATTTCGCCGTGCTTCGACCGGGTTTTGCAAGACTCGGGCTGTTAGCCAAGTACCTTCTCCGATGAATGCAAGTGACGACGCGCTACGCGTGTCACTCGGCGAACGAACCGCCAGCCGCTTCGATCGCAGCGCGCGCACCCTTGGTGGCACCGAGACCCTTCACGACGATCTTGCGCTTCAGTTCGCCCGTCGCGATGATCTTTGCGCTCTTCGTCAGCTCGCCGACCAGGCCGGCTTGCTTCAGTGCGAGCAGATCGATCTCATCGACCGGCAGCTTCTCGAGGTCGCCCAGACGCACTTCACCGACGAATTCCTTCGTCAGCGACGTGAAGCCGCGCTTCGGCAGACGACGTTGCAGCGGCATCTGACCGCCTTCGAAACCGACTTTGTGGAAGCCGCCCGAACGCGATTTCTGACCCTTGTGACCACGGCCAGCCGTCTTGCCGAGGCCCGAACCGATGCCACGGCCGACGCGACGCTTGGCGTGCTTGGCGCCAGCTGCCGGCTTCAGGTTATTCAATTCCATATCAACTCCTTGATCCGTAGGGCCGCTTACGCGATGACCTTAACGAGGTACGAGACCTTGTTGATCATGCCGCGGACCGCCGGCGTGTCCTGAAGCTCGCTGACCGAGTTGAGTCGGCGCAGGCCCAGGCCACGCACGGTCGCGCGGTGCGATTCGCGGGTCCCGATCAGGCTCTTAACGAGCTGAACCTTGACAGTTTTTTCAGACATGGTGACCACCCGGGCTTAGCCCAAAATATCTTCGACGGACTTGCCGCGCTTCGCCGCGATGTCTGCCGGGGTGGACTGCTTACGCAGGCCGTCCAGCGTGGCGCGAACGAGGTTGTACGGGTTCGTCGAACCGTGGCTCTTCGCCACGACGTTCTGAACGCCCATCACGTCGAACACTGCGCGCATCGGGCCGCCGGCGATCACGCCCGTACCTGCCTTCGCCGGGGCGAGGAGGACAGCCGATGCGCCGTGCTTGCCGTGCACTTCGTGTTGCAGCGTGCCGTTCTTGAGCGGCACCTTGAACATGTTGCGGCGAGCTTGTTCCATTGCCTTCTGGACAGCGACCGGCACTTCCTTCGCCTTGCCCTTGCCCATACCGATGCGGCCATCACCATCGCCGACCACGGTCAGTGCGGCGAAGCCGAGAATACGGCCACCCTTCACGACCTTGGTCACGCGGTTGACCGAAATCATCTTTTCACGAAGGCCGTCGTCGCGCTCGTCAGCCTGAACTTTCGCTTGCATCTTTGCCATGACGAATTCCTTCCTTAGAACTTGAGCCCAGCTTCGCGAGCTGCCTCAGCCAGCGCTTTCACGCGGCCGTGGTAGCGGAAGCCCGAGCGGTCGAAGGCGACGGATTCGATGCCGGCGGCCTTTGCCTTCTCGGCAATACGCTTGCCGATCAGCGTCGCGGCGTTAACGTTGCCGCCCTTGCCCGACTTGTCGGCGAGCTCGGCGCGCACTTCTGCCTCGAGCGTCGACGCGCTGGCGAGCACCTTGGTGCCGCACGGCGAGAACACTTGAGCGTAGATGTGCGTGTTCGTGCGATGCACGGCGAGACGCGCGACCTGCAGCTCAGCGATCTTGATACGCGTCTGGCGAGCGCGGCGCAGGCGAGATTGAGTCTTATCCATGATTGCGCACCCTTACTTCTTCTTCGTTTCTTTGAGGATCACAACCTCGTCGGCATAGCGCACGCCCTTGCCCTTGTAGGGCTCCGGCGGACGGTAACCGCGAACTTCCGCAGCTACTTGACCGACTTGTTGCTTGTTGATCCCCTTGATCACGATTTCGGTTTGCGTCGGGGTTTCTGCCTTGACGCCTTCCGGCATCTGGTGCACCACCGGGTGCGAGAAACCCAGCGACAGGTTCAGCTTGTCGCCTTGCGCTTGCGCACGATAACCGACGCCAACCAGCGTCAGCTTGCGCTCGAAACCCTTGGTCACGCCGTGCACGGCATTCGCGATAATCGCGCGCATCGTGCCCGACAGTGCATTTGCTTCGCGGCTTTCGTCCACCGGCGACAGGTTCAGCGTGCCGTCGTTGTTCGCCACGTTCACGAGCGGATTGATCGCTTGCGTGATGGTGCCCAGCGGGCCCTTGACGGTGATTGCACCGTCGGCCAGCTTGACTTCCGCGCCTTGCAGCGCGATCGGGCTCTTACCTACTCGAGACATGTTTCTCTCTCCTCGGCTTTAAGCGACGTAGCAGATGACTTCGCCGCCGACGCCGGTAGCGCGCGCCTTGCGGTCGGTCATCACGCCCTTGGGCGTCGACACGATTGCCACGCCGAGGCCATTCATGACCTGCGGAATGTCGTTACGACCGCGGTAGACGCGCAGGCCAGGCTTCGACACGCGCTCGAGGCGTTCGATGACCGGACGGCCAGCGTAGTACTTCAGCGCGATATTCAGTTCGGACTTCGCACCTTCCGCCTTCACGGCGAAATCGTCGATATAACCTTCGTCCTTCAGGACTTGCGCGATTGCAACCTTGACCTTCGACGAGGGCATCGCGACCGATACCTTCTCGACCATCTGCGCGTTGCGGATGCGAGTCAGCATATCGGCGATAGGATCACTCATGCTCATTTACGTTTCTCCTATTACCAGCTCGCCTTGGTCAGGCCAGGAATCTCGCCACGGAATGCGATTTCACGAATCTTGTTACGCGCGAGGCCGAATTTACGGAACGTGCCACGCGGGCGGCCCGTGATCGCGCAGCGGTTACGCTGGCGGGTCGGGTTTGCGTTGCGGGGCAGTTGCTGCAGCTCCAGGCGTGCTTCGTAGCGCTCTTCTTCCGACTTGCTTTGGTCTTCGACGATCGCCTTCAGCGCATCGCGCTTTGCTGCGAACTTCGCGACCAGGCGGGCGCGCTTCTTTTCACGTTCGATCAGTGCCAGTTTAGCCACGGTAACCTCAGTTTCTGAACGGGAACTTGAAGCTGGCGAGCAGAGCCTTTGCTTCGTCGTCGGTCTTCGCAGTCGTCGTGATGCTGATGTTCAGCCCACGCAGTGCGTCGATCTTGTCGTAATCGATTTCGGGGAAAATGATCTGCTCTTTCACACCGATGTTGTAGTTGCCGCGGCCATCGAAGGCACGACCCGACACACCGCGGAAGTCACGCACGCGGGGCAGGGCAACGGTCACGAAACGGTCGAGGAATTCATACATCGCCTGGCCGCGCAGCGTCACCATCGCGCCGATCGGGTAACCCTGGCGGATCTTGAAGCCTGCGATTGCCTTGCGTGCCTTCGTCACGACCGGCTTCTGACCAGCGATCTTCGTGAGGTCGCCAACGGCGTTCTCGATGATCTTCTTGTCAGCGATCGCTTCGCCAAGACCCATGTTCAACGTGATCTTGGTGATACGCGGCACTTCCATGACCGACTTGTAACCGAACTTCTCGATCAGGCCGGGCACAACCTTTTCTTTGTAAAACTCTTGAAAACGAGCCATTTTTTACTCCGCTGCGTCAGGCGCTCAGTACGGCACCGGTCGTCTTCAGGAAGCGAACCTTCTTGCCTTCCTCGACCTTGATGCCAACACGCGACGCCTTGCCATTCGCGTCGACCAGTGCGACGTTCGAAATATGCAGGGGCATCGTCTTCGCTTCCACGCCGCCCGTCGTACCCTTCATCGGGTTCGGCTTCACATGCTTCTTGACGAGGTTGATACCTTCAACCGTCACATGTTCAGCACCGACAGCCAGCACGACGCCGCGCTTGCCCTTGTCCTTGCCGGTGACGACGATGACTTCGTCACCCTTGCGAATCTTGTTCATCGCGACTCCTTACAGCACTTCCGGCGCCAGCGAAACGATCTTCATGAATCGTTCGCTACGCAGCTCACGCGTCACCGGCCCGAAGATACGGGTGCCGATCGGCTCGAGCTTGTTATTCAAAAGCACAGCGGCGTTGCCGTCGAACTTGATCAGCGAGCCGTCTTGACGGCGCACGCCCTTGGCGGTGCGGACCACCACGGCGTTGTAAATTTCGCCTTTCTTCACGCGCCCGCGCGGCGTTGCCTCTTTGACGCTCACCTTGATGATGTCGCCAATGCCGGCATAACGACGCTTCGAGCCGCCGAGCACCTTGATGCACAGGACTTCACGTGCACCCGTGTTGTCGGCTACTTCGAGCCGAGATTCGGTCTGGATCATGGTTTGTCTTTCCCAACTTAATCCGGATGCACCACCATGATGCATTCGGTCAGTCTTGGTCCCGTCAGCCAATCGGCTGCTTGGGTTGGAACAGCAGCGACGGCAAACGAAACCCGCCATCGCAATTCGGTGAATCTTTCGGACAGGCTGGCGCCAGTCCGCTTCCCCCACCAACTTCGCCCGCGACGGGGCTCCCATAAAGAGGGAAGACCAGGATTATAACAAATAATCCTGGTCACGCAAGCAAAAACTTTGCGATTTCAAGCACTTCGTGGAGAAGTGCCTGTTGCTGCCTACTGCACGGCCCCGCTTAGATCACGCGAGCCGCTTCGACGAGGCGCGACACCGTCCAGGCCTTCGTCTTCGAAACAGGACGAGTTTCCTGGATTTCGACGAGATCGCCTTCGTTGTAGGTGTTCGCTTCATCGTGCGCGTGGTACTTCTTCGAGCGCACGACATACTTGCCGTAGATCGGGTGCTTGACGCGGTGCTCGATCAGCACGGTGACGGTCTTGTCCATCTTGTTGCTGACGACCCGACCGACCAGCGTCCGCTTCAGCGAGGTTTTCACGCTATCGTTCATTTCTGGTTCGCCTTCTGAGTCATGACGGTCCGCACACGTGCGATGTCGCGACGAACCTTCTTCAGCTGGCTCGTGTTCGTGAGCTGCTGGGTCGCGAGTTGCATGCGCAGGCCGAATTGCGCCTTCAGCAGGTCCGCCAGCTCCTTGTTGAGCGCGGCCTGGTCTTTCTGGAGAAGTTCGGAAGCCTTCATGTTTTCTCCTTAGGCGCCGAGCTGGCGCACGATGAATGCCGTCTTGAGCGGCAGCTTGGCTGCAGCCAGACGGAACGCTTCGCGTGCCAGTTCTTCGGTTACGCCGTCCATTTCATAGAGCATCTTGCCCGGCTGAATCTCGGCGACGTAGTACTCCGGGTTACCCTTACCGTTACCCATACGCACTTCGGCCGGCTTCTGCGAAATCGGCTTGTCCGGGAAGATCCGGATCCAGATGCGGCCGCCACGCTTGATGTGACGCGTCATTGCACGACGCGCCGCTTCAATCTGGCGTGCGGTCAAACGACCGCGACCGATAGCCTTCAGGCCGAAGTCACCGAACGACACTGCGTTGCCGCGCGTCGCCTTGCCGGTGTTACGACCTTTCTGCTCTTTACGATACTTTCTGCGTTTCGGTTGCAGCATCGTTATTCTCCAGTCTTGCCGTCTTCGGGCTTGCCGGCGCCACGGCGCGGTGCGCCACGGCGAGCACCCGGAGCGCCGCCTTCGCCATCACGGCGCGGACGACGGTCGCCCGGACGCGCATTGCGACGCGGACGCTTGTCTTCGGCTACTTCTTCCACCACCGGTGCGTCGTTGCGGCCGAGCGTATCGCCCTTGTAGACCCACACCTTGACGCCGATGATCCCGTAAGTCGTCTTCGCTTCCGAAGTCGCGTAGTCGATGTCGGCACGCAGCGTGTGAAGGGGCACGCGACCTTCGCGATACCACTCCGTACGAGCGATTTCGATACCGTTCAGACGGCCCGCGCTCATGATCTTGATGCCTTGAGCACCCAGACGCATCGCGTTCTGCATCGCACGCTTCATCGCGCGACGGAACATGATCCGGCGCTCGAGCTGTTGCGTGATCGAGTCAGCGATCAGCTGAGCATCGGTTTCCGGCTTGCGGATTTCTTCGATGTTGACGTGAACCGGAACGCCCATGCGGCGTTGCAGTTCCGTCTTCAGCTGCTCGATATCCTCGCCCTTCTTGCCGATGACCACGCCCGGACGCGAGCTGTAAATCGTGATGCGCGCGTTCTTCGCCGGACGCTCGATGACGACCCGACCGACCGAAGCGTTCTTCAGCTTCTTCTTCAGGTATTCACGAACACCGATGTCTTCCTGCAGCATCGCCGCGAAATTGTTGTTGTTCGCGTACCAACGCGAAGCCCAATTACGGCTGACAGCCAGGCGGAAGCCAGTCGGATGAATTTTCTGTCCCATCGTATGGCTCCTTAATTCCCGACCGTCACAGTGATGTGACAGGATTGCTTCTCGATGCGGTTACCGCGGCCCTTGGCGCGCGCGGTGAAACGCTTGAGCGATGCAGCCTTGTCGACGTAGATGCTCTTGATCTTGAGCTCGTCGATATCGGCGCCTTCGTTGTGCTCCGCATTCGCGATTGCCGACAGCACAACCTTCTTCACGATGCCAGCCGCTTTCTTCGGCGAGAACGTCAGAACGTTCAGCGCCTTGTCGACCGGCAAACCGCGGATCTGGTCAGCCACAAGGCGCGTTTTTTGCGCCGAGATGCGGGCACCGCGATGAATTGCTTTCACTTCCATCTTGATTGCCCCTTATTTCTTGGCCTTCTTGTCGGCTGCGTGACCCTTGAACGTACGGGTCAGTGCGAACTCGCCAAGCTTGTGGCCGACCATGTTTTCCGAGATGTACACCGGAACGTGTTGACGGCCGTTGTGAACAGCGATCGTCAGGCCGATGAAATCCGGCAGAATCGTCGAGCGACGCGACCAGGTCTTGATCGGCTTTTTGTCGCGCGAAGCTGCAGCCGCCTCAACTTTCTTCAGCAAATGGGCGTCGCAGAACGGACCTTTTTTAACAGAACGTGCCATTGCCTACTCCTTAACGCTTGTGACGGCGCTGGACGATCATCGTCGTCGTGCGCTTGTTGCTACGGGTGCGATAACCCTTAGCCGGAGTACCCCACGGGCTAACCGGATCGCGACCTGCAGCCGTCTTGCCCTCACCACCACCGTGCGGGTGATCAACCGGGTTCATCGCAACGCCACGCACCGTCGGGCGGATACCGCGCCAGCGGTTCGCGCCAGCCTTGCCGATCTGGCGCAGGCTATGCTCTTCGTTGCCGACTTCACCGATCGTTGCACGGCACTCGATGTGCACGCGGCGGATTTCGCCCGAACGCAGACGAACCTGCGCGTAGACGCCTTCACGTGCGAGCAGCATGGCCGACGTACCAGCCGAACGCGCCATTTGCGCGCCCTTGCCCGGCAGCATCTCGATGCAGTGGATCGTCGTACCGACCGGAATGTTGCGGATCGGCAGCGTGTTGCCTGCACGGATCGGCGCTTCCGAACCCGACATCAGCTGTTGGCCGACCGTCAGGCCCTTCGGGGCGATGATGTAGCGACGCTCGCCGTCTGCGTAGAGCACCAGCGCGATGTTCGCGCTACGGTTCGGGTCGTACTCGAGACGCTCGACCTTTGCCGGGATGCCATCCTTCGTGCGACGGAAATCGACGATACGGTAGTGTTGCTTGTGACCACCACCCTTGTGACGCGTGGTGATACGACCGTTGTTGTTACGGCCGGCGGTCGAGCTCTGCGAGTCGAGCAGTGCCGCGAACGGCTTGCCCTGGTGCAGGTTCTTGTTGACCACCTTGACCATCGCGCGGCGACCCGGCGATGTCGGCTTAACTTTAACGATTGCCATGATTACTTGGCCTCCGCTTCAAAGTTGATTTCCTGGCCGGGCTTCAGGCAAACGTACGCCTTCTTCACGTCCTTGCGGCGGCCCATCGAACGGCCAAAGCGCTTCTGCTTGCCCTTCTGAACCAGCACGTTGACGGAATCAACTTCAACCTTGAACAGCAGCTCGACAGCCGCCTTCACTTCCTGCTTCGTGGCATCCGGTGCGACTTCGAACACGACTTGCTCGTTCTTGTCGGCAACCAGCGTCGCCTTTTCCGAGATCACCGGTGCGAGCAGGACCTGCATCAAACGATGATCGTTCTTGCGAATCTCGCTCATGACAGCAACTCCTCGATCTGGGCGACCGCAGCCTTCGTGACCAGCACTTTCTTGAAGTAGATCAGCGACAGCGGGTCAGCGTAGCGCGGCTCGACAATTGCCACGTGCGGCAGGTTGCGCGATGCCAGGTACAGGTTTTCGTCAACCGTGTCGGTGATGATCAGCACGGAGTCGAGACCCATGGTCTTGAATTTTTCGGCCAGCAGCTTGGTCTTCGGCGCTCCGAGGATGATGTCCTCGACAACCGACAGACGGCCTTCACGGGCCAGCTGCGAGAAGATCGAGCAGAGGCCTGCGCGATGCATCTTCTTGTTGACCTTGTGCGAGAAGTTTTCTTCCGGCGAATTCGGGAAGATACGACCACCGCCACGCCACAGCGGGCTGGACGACATACCGGCACGAGCACGGCCCGTACCCTTCTGGCGCCACGGCTTCTTGGTCGTGTGCTTGACTTGCTCACGGTCCTTCTGTGCGCGGTTACCTTGGCGAGCATTCGCCTGGTAAGCGACGACGACCTGGTGGATCAGCGCTTCGTTGTAGTCACGACCGAACACGACGTCCGATGCGTTGACCACTGCACCTTCCTGACCATTTTCGTTCAGGAGCTTGAGTTCCATTATTTCGCCCCCTTGGTCTTGACGGCCGGCGTCACGAAGACCTTGCCGCCCTTCGCGCCCGGAATCGCACCCTTCACGAGCAGCAGCTTGCGCTCTGCGTCGATACGAGCGATTTCGAGGTTCTGCACCGTCACCGTCACATCACCCATGTGACCCGTCATGCGTTTACCCGGGAAAACACGACCCGGATCCTGCGCCATACCGATCGAGCCCGGCACGTTGTGCGAGCGCGAGTTACCGTGCGTGGCACGGCCGGAGGAGAAGTTGTAACGCTTGATCGTACCGGCGTAGCCCTTACCGATCGACACGCCTTGCACGTCGACCTTCTGGCCCACTTCGAAAAGATCTGCACCGACCACGGCGCCATTCGACAGCTCAGCTGCCTTGGCCGCGTCAATGCGGAATTCCTTGAGGATTTCACCGGCTTCGACACCGGCTTTGGCGAGATGACCTGCCAGCGGCTTCGTCACGCGCGATGCGCGGCGGGAGCCGAATGCAACCTGCACGGCCGTGTAGCCGTCGGTTTCAACAGTCTTGATCTGCGTCACGCGGTTGTCCGACACGTCCAGCACGGTGACGGGAATCGAATCCCCTTCCGCCGTGAAGATACGGGTCATGCCAACCTTGCGACCTACGAGTCCAAGGCTCATCATTTTCTCCATTCCCGACTGCGATTGGTCGGGGCTGATTTACAAAATGCCGGGCACGCAAGGCCCAACTTTTTTACGCGAATACGCGAAAAGCCAAGCAGTATAGCCCGACCTCGCGATTTCCGCAAGCAATACAAAGACTTAGCACCGACCGGCAAGCCGATTGGCGTCGAAAGCCTTACTGCAGCTTGATTTCCACGTCGACGCCAGCCGGCAGGTCGAGCTTCATCAGCGCGTCAACCGTCTTGTCGGTCGGATCGACGATGTCCATCAGGCGCTGGTGGGTGCGGATTTCGAGCTGATCGCGCGACGTCTTGTTGACGTGCGGCGAACGCAGGATGTCAAAACGCTGAATGCGCGTCGGCAGCGGCACCGGGCCACGGACGATTGCGCCAGTCCGCTTCGCGGTATCGACGATCTCGGCAGCCGATTGATCGATCAGACGATAGTCGAAAGCCTTCAGGCGAATGCGGATTTTCTGTTGCTGCATGACGATTCCTTGAAAAGAGCGAGGCGATCTTGCATCGCCGGACACCAAAAGAACGTGAAACATGACGCCTGCGGGGAGCGAGACATCAGGTTCCGAACGGTACTTCCACTGCTAAGCCCGCGATTCTACACGAAATTCTGGAGCGATGGTGCGAGTTTGTCGTTCCACGCGATGCACCAGAAAAACAAAACCGGGTGCCAGCGCAAGCTGGACACCCGGTTTCGACGGTACGACTTGCATACCGCGGAATCGCGGACCCCGTCGGGATCCGCGGATCGTCGATATTACTCGATGATCTTGGCGACGACGCCGGCGCCGACCGTACGGCCGCCTTCGCGGATTGCGAAGCGCAGACCTTCTTCCATCGCGATCGGAGCAATCAGCTTCACCGTGATCGACACGTTGTCGCCCGGCATCACCATTTCCTTGTCCTTCGGCAGCTCGATCGAGCCCGTCACGTCCGTCGTACGGAAGTAGAACTGCGGACGGTAGTTGTTGAAGAACGGCGTGTGACGGCCGCCTTCGTCCTTGCTCAGCACGTACACTTCAGCCGTGAAGTGCGTGTGCGGCGTGATCGAACCCGGCTTCGCCAGAACCTGGCCACGCTCCACGTCTTCACGCTTCGTGCCGCGCAGCAGGATACCAACGTTGTCGCCTGCCTGACCTTGGTCCAGCAGCTTGCGGAACATTTCAACGCCCGTGCAGGTCGTCTTCACCGTCGGCTTGATACCGACGATTTCGATTTCTTCGCCAACCTTCACGATGCCGCGCTCGACACGACCCGTCACAACCGTACCACGGCCCGAGATCGAGAACACGTCTTCCACCGGCATCAGGAACGCGCCGTCAACTGCACGCTCCGGCGTCGGGATGTACGTGTCCAGCGCGTCGGCCAGGCTCATGATCGCCACTTCGCCCAGCTCGCCCGTGTCGCCTTCCAGCGCCAGCTTCGCCGAACCCTTCACGATCGGCGTGTCGTCGCCCGGGAAGTCGTACTTCGACAGGAGTTCGCGAACTTCCATCTCGACCAGCTCGAGCAGTTCAGCGTCGTCCACCATGTCGCACTTGTTCAGGAACACGATGATGTACGGAACGCCAACCTGACGTGCCAGCAGGATGTGCT
Source organism: Burkholderia sp. D-99 (assembly GCF_011605345.1). Lineage (GTDB taxonomy): Bacteria > Pseudomonadota > Gammaproteobacteria > Burkholderiales > Burkholderiaceae > Burkholderia. The sequence goes on along the minus strand of NZ_JAAOXM010000021.1, from coordinate 22,588 downwards.
CACGCGTTTGCGGCATCGGGCCGTCTGCTGCCGAGCAAACCAGGATCGCGCCGTCCATCTGCGCTGCGCCCGTGATCATGTTCTTCACATAGTCAGCGTGGCCCGGGCAGTCGACGTGTGCGTAGTGGCGGTTAGCCGTTTCGTACTCGACGTGTGCCGTGTTGATCGTGATGCCGCGTGCCTTTTCTTCCGGTGCCGCGTCGATCTGGTCGTATGCCTTCGCTTCGCCGCCGAACTTCTTCGTCAGAACCGTCGTGATCGCTGCCGTCAGCGTCGTCTTGCCGTGGTCAACGTGACCAATCGTACCAACGTTCACGTGCGGCTTGGTCCGCTCGAATTTACCTTTTGCCATGATTCTCTTCTTTCAAAAATAATCGATTGTGATAGCGAATTACTTCGACTTCGCGCTGATGATCGCTTCTGCAACGTTCTTCGGAGCTTCAGCGTAGTGCTTGAACTCCATCGTGTACGTTGCGCGACCCTGCGTGAGCGACCGCAGCGACGTGGAATAGCCGAACATTTCCGACAGCGGCACTTCGGCGCGCACGATCTTGCCGCCGCCCACCATGTCGTCCATGCCCTGGATAATGCCGCGACGACCCGACAGGTCGCCCATCACGTTACCCATGAAGTCTTCCGGCGTTTCCACTTCCACGGCCATCATCGGCTCGAGCAGAACCGGATCCGCGCGGCGCATTGCTTCCTTGAACGCCATCGAACCAGCCATGCGGAACGCATTTTCGTTCGAGTCGACGTCGTGGTACGAACCGAACGTCAGCGTGACCTTCACGTCGACGACCGGGAAGCCTGCCAGCACGCCGCTCTTCAGCGTTTCCTGGATACCCTTGTCAACCGACGGAATGTATTCACGCGGAATCACGCCGCCCTTGATCGCGTCGATGAACTCGTAGCCCTTGCCCAGTTCGCTGCGCTCGAGCGTGATGACCGCATGGCCGTACTGACCGCGACCGCCCGACTGCTTGACGAACTTGCCTTCGACGTCCGCGGCCGACTTGCGGATGGTTTCGCGGTAAGCAACCTGCGGCTTGCCGACGGTCGCTTCCACGCCGAATTCACGCTTCATCCGGTCAACCAGAATTTCGAGGTGGAGCTCGCCCATACCCGAAATGATCGTTTGACCCGATTCTTCGTCGGTCTGCACGCGGAACGACGGATCTTCCTGAGCCAGACGGTTCAGCGCCAGGCCCATCTTTTCCTGGTCAGCCTTCGTCTTCGGCTCGACGGCCTGCGAAATCACCGGCTCCGGGAAGATCATGCGTTCGAGCACGATCGGATGTGCCGGATCGCACAGCGTGTCGCCCGTGGTCGCTTCCTTCAGGCCCACCGCTGCAGCGATGTCACCTGCGCGCACTTCCTTGATTTCTTCGCGCTGGTTCGCGTGCATCTGCAGAATACGGCCGAGACGTTCCTTCTTGCCCTTGGTCGCATTGAGCAGCGTGTCGCCCGAATTGACGACGCCCGAGTAGACGCGGAAGAAGATCAGCTGGCCGACGAACGGGTCGGTCATGATCTTGAACGCGAGCGACGAGAACTTCTCGTCGTCGGAAGCACGACGCTCCGTCTTCTCGCCGTTTTCGAGTTCGCCCGTAACCGGCGGAATGTCGACCGGCGACGGCAGGAAGTCGATCACGGCGTCGAGCATACGCTGAACGCCCTTGTTCTTGAACGCGGTACCGCACAGCATCGGCTGGATTTCGCACGCGATCGTACGGTCACGCAGACCCTTCACGATCTCGTCTTCCGACAGCGAACCTGCTTCCAGGTACTTGTTCATCAAGTCTTCGCTCGACTCGGCGGCAGCTTCGACCATCTTTTCACGCCACTCGTTGCACGTGTCGGCGAGTTCCGCCGGGATGTCGACGTAGTCGAACTTCGTGCCTTGCGACGCTTCGTCCCAAATGATCGCCTTCATCTTGATCAGATCGACGACGCCCTTGAAGCCTTCTTCCGCACCGATCGGCACCACGACCGGAACCGGGTTCGCCTTCAGGCGCAGACGGAGCTGGTCGTAGACCTTGAAGAAGTTCGCGCCGGTACGGTCCATCTTGTTGACGAACGCGAGACGGGGCACCTTGTACTTGTTAGCCTGGCGCCACACCGTTTCCGACTGCGGCTGCACGCCGCCCACTGCGCAGTACACCATGCACGCGCCGTCGAGCACGCGCATCGAACGCTCCACTTCGATCGTGAAGTCGACGTGGCCCGGGGTGTCGATGATGTTGATGCGGTGTTCCGGATAGTTGCCGCCCATGCCCTTCCAGAAGGCCGTGGTAGCAGCGGACGTGATCGTGATGCCACGCTCCTGTTCCTGCTCCATCCAGTCCATCGTGGCTGCGCCGTCGTGGACTTCACCGATCTTGTGGTTCACACCGGTGTAAAACAGAATGCGCTCGGTCGTCGTCGTTTTGCCGGCGTCGATGTGAGCGCTAATACCGATATTGCGGTAGCGCTCGATAGGAGTCTTGCGAGCCACTTTGATCCTCTACTGGGATGACGTGATGCAGCCCTGCTGCATCACGCTTCAACACAAACGGGCGAGGCGCCTGAAAAGCGCACCCGCCCGGAATTTATTTCCGCTAACAGCCCAGCCAGGCGCTTAGAAACGGAAATGCGAGAACGCGCGGTTGGCTTCTGCCATGCGGTGAACTTCGTCGCGCTTCTTCATCGCGCCGCCACGGCCTTCGGCCGCTTCGGAGAGTTCACCTGCCAGGCGCAGGGCCATCGACTTCTCGCTACGCTTCTTCGCAGCCTCACGCAGCCAGCGCATCGCCAATGCCATACGACGCGACGGGCGCACTTCGACCGGAACTTGATAGTTGGCACCACCAACGCGACGGCTCTTCACTTCGACCACCGGCTTCACGTTGTTGAGCGCAACCGTGAACACTTCCAGCGGGTCCTTGCCACCCTTGGTCTGGATTTGTTCGAATGCGCCATAAACGATGCGCTCTGCGACCGACTTCTTGCCGGACAGCATCAGCATGTTCATGAACTTGGCAACATCAACGTTACCGAACTTCGGATCCGGCAACACTTCCCGCTTGGGGACTTCGCGACGACGCGGCATGATTCTTCCTTTACTTGTTCAGTTGGAGCTGGTTCCAGCTCCGCGGCCACCAACAAACCCGATCACATCTTCACGACTAACCAGCTTGGCCGGGTGACCACTTACTCGACAGCACCGGCAATCCGGCACTCCCGCCTTGACCGCCCTGCGGCGATCCCTGATCAAAAACTGCTTACTTGGCAGCCTTTGTACGCTTCGCGCCGTACTTCGAGCGCGCTTGCTTACGGTCCTTGACGCCCTGGGTATCCAGCGAGCCGCGAACCATGTGGTAACGCACACCCGGCAAGTCCTTCACACGGCCGCCGCGGATCAGCACAACCGAGTGTTCCTGCAGGTTGTGGCCTTCACCGCCGATGTACGAAATCACTTCAAAGCCGTTCGTCAGACGAACCTTGGCGACCTTACGGAGTGCCGAGTTCGGCTTCTTCGGCGTCGTCGTGTACACACGGGTGCACACGCCGCGACGCTGGGGGCAGTCCTGCAGGGCCGGGCTCTTGCTCTTCGTCGTTTCCGACTGACGGCCTTTGCGAACCAGTTGGTTGATGGTTGGCATTGTTTATTCCTGAAATTGAACAAAATCTGCGCATCGATTTCGGGCAAAGCGAAAATCGGCGCACAGTTGACTTCCGAACCGGTGAATCGGGTGCGAGCTTTCGAACGCAACACGGCCCACCGAATACCGGAACCCAGCATCATATTCCGGAAATACCAACTAAGTCAACGGCTTGCGTGATTCGCCGGCCGGACACGTGGTTTACCGGAAGGGTCGGAACGCCTGTGTCAGGCCGACTCGACGACGTCGATGATCTCGTCGCCGAAGCGCTCCAGCTTGCGCACACCCATGCCGGGGATATGGCGGAGGTCGTCGATCGTCTCCGGCGCGTTGCGTGCGATCTCGGCGAGCGTCGCGTCGTGGAAGATCACGTAGGCCGGCACGCCGTCCGTCTTCGCCGTTTCCGCGCGCCATGCGCGCAGCGCATCCCACCGTGCGCGCTCACGCGTGCCCATGCCGGCCGTCGGATCGACGCGCGTACCGCTGCGGCTCGACGACTGGCGCGTGCGCTGCGGCTTCACGTAACGGCGCAGCGTGACCTTCTCCTCGTTCTTCAGCACGGGCTTCGCGGCCTCGGTCAGCACGAGCGCGCCGAAGCCGCCATGATCGACGGCCAGGTAGCCGTACGCGACGAGCTGCCGGAATATCGCGCGCCACTCGGGTTCCGACAGCGACGCGCCGATCCCGAACGTCGTCAGCTGGTCGTGCCCCCGCTGCAACACCTTCTCGGTGCGCCCGCCGCGCAGGATTTCGATCAGGTGGCTCGAGCCGAAATTGAAGCCGCTTGCCCGCTGCGCACGGAACACGCAAGACAGCGCCATCTGCGCCTCACGCGTCGCGTCCCACGAGGCGGGCGGCTCAAGGCACGTATCGCAGTTGCCGCACGGCTTGCTCTCCTCGCCGAAGTAGTTCAGCAGCCGCACGCGGCGGCACGAGATCGTCTCGCACAGCCCGAGCAACGCGTCGAGCTTCGACGTCTGGACGCGCTTGTGTGCGTCGTCCGCATCGGACTCGTCGATCATCTTGCGCTGCTGGACGACGTCGCCGAGACCGTACGCCATCCACGCATTCGCGGGCATCCCGTCGCGGCCCGCTCGGCCCGTTTCCTGGTAGTAACCTTCGACGCTCTTCGGCAGATCCAGGTGCGCGACGAAGCGCACGTCCGGCTTGTCGATGCCCATGCCGAACGCGATCGTCGCGCACATCACGATGCCCTCCTCGCGCTGGAACATTTCCTGGTGCTTCTGCCGCACCTCGAACTCCATCCCCGCGTGATACGGCAGTGCACGCACACCCTGCGCCTTCAGCCATTCGGCCGTTTCCTCGACCTTGCGACGCGACAGGCAATAGACGACCCCCGCATCCGTCGTACCGTCGGCATTCGTGTGTTCGGCGCGGATGAAATCGAGCAGCTGCGATCGCGCGTTGTCCTTTTCGACGATCCGGTAGCGGATGTTCGGGCGGTCGAAGCTCGACACGAACACGCGCGCGTCGTCGAGCGCGAGACGGTGGATGATCTCGTCGCGCGTGATCGCGTCGGCCGTGGCGGTCAACGCGATGCGCGGCACCGACGGGAATCGCTCGTGCAGCACCGACAGCTGGATGTATTCCGGGCGGAAATCGTGCCCCCATTGCGACACGCAGTGCGCTTCGTCGATCGCGAACAGGCCGATCTTCGCGCGCTCGAGCAGGTCGAGGAAGCGCCCGGTCATCAGCCGTTCGGGCGCGACGTACAGCAGGTCGATTTCGCCTTCGCGCAGCGCACGCTCGGTCGCGGCGGCCTCGGCGCCCGACAGTGTCGAATTCAGGTACGCCGCGCGCACGCCCACTTCTCGCAGTGCGGCGACCTGGTCCTGCATCAGCGCGATCAGCGGCGACACGACGATACCGGCACCCTGTCCGGCCTCGCGACGCAGCAGCGCGGGAATCTGGTAGCACAGCGACTTGCCGCCGCCGGTCGGCATCAGCACGAGACAATCGCCGCCGCCGGCGACGTGCTCGACGATTTCGCCCTGCTGGCCGCGAAAGGCGGGATAACCAAATACTTCGTCGAGGATTTCGAGGGCGCGGGACATGAAAGAGGACAGGGACGGCTAAACGATGACCGCGATTTTAACAACCCGCTCGCGCGACGCGTGGCGAATCGTGCGGTTTTGGCCGATCGGCCAGGGTTCGTTCGCGCGCATGACGGGCCTGCCACGGCCGCGCCGCAGGTGATTGCGATGCGTCGGCAGCGCTTGCAGTCAGGCCGGACATCGCTCGCAAGCAAGCTCGGCCGGCACGGCACAGGCGCGTCATGCGCGCGAACGACAGATGAAAAAAAACCGCCCGGCAGAACCGGGCGGTTTCGGTGACAGCGTCGTGAGGCAAGGCGGCTCGCGCCGCCCGCGCTTACTCGGCTGCCGGGTGCTGTTGCGGCTCTTCCGCGGCAGGCGCGCTCGGCGTGCCGAAGTCGAATGCTTCTTCCGCTGCGATCTGGTCGAAACGCTCGCGATCCGACGATTCCTTCGCCTTGCGTGCCTTGTGGAACGCGAGACCCGTACCGGCCGGAATCAGACGGCCGACGATCACGTTTTCCTTCAGGCCACGCAGATCGTCGCGCTTGCCCATGATCGCCGCTTCGGTCAGCACGCGGGTCGTTTCCTGGAACGATGCCGCGGAGATGAACGAGTCGGTCGACAGCGATGCCTTCGTGATACCGAGCAGCACGTTGTCGTACGAAGCCGGACGCTTGTCCTCGGCGATCATGCGATCGTTCTCGTCCAGCATGTCGGAACGTTCGACCTGTTCGCCCGGGATGAAGCGCGTATCGCCGTTGTCGGTGATCTGCACACGACGCAGCATCTGGCGAACGATCACCTCGATGTGCTTGTCGTTGATCTTCACGCCCTGCAGACGATACACGTCCTGCACTTCGTCGACGATGTAGCGCGACAGCGCCTCGATACCCTGCAGACGCAGGATGTCGTGCGGATCGGCCGGACCGTCCACGATCATTTCGCCCTTGTTGACGACCTGAGCATCGTGAACCAGAACCTGCTTTTCCTTCGCGATCAGGAACTCGTGCTGGTTGCCCTCGAGATCCGTGATGACGAGACGCTGCTTGCCCTTCGTGTCCTTACCGAACGACGTCGTACCGGTGACTTCCGCGAGAATGCCGGCATCCTTCGGCGAACGCGCTTCGAACAGTTCCGCCACCCGCGGCAGACCGCCGGTAATGTCACGCGTCTTCTGCGCTTCCGTCGGGATACGTGCGAGCACTTCACCGACCTGCACCTGCTGGCCATCCTTCACGGTGATCAGTGCGCCGACCTGGAAGCCGATCTGCACTGCGTGCTCCGTGCCCGGAATCTTCACTTCTTCGCCGTTCGCGTCGAGCAGCTTCACCTGCGGACGCACGCTCTTCGAAGCCTGCGAACCGCGACGCTTCACGTCGATCACGACCAGCGTCGACAGGCCGGTCACGTCGTCGATCTGCTTCGCGACGGTCACGCCTTCCTCGACGTTCTCGAACTTCACCGTACCACCGTACTCGGTGATGATCGGACGCGTCAGCGGATCCCACGTGGCGAGCTGCGTGCCTGCCTTGATCGTCACGCCGTCGAGCTGCAGCAGCGTCGCGCCGTACGGCACTTTGTGACGCTCGCGCTCGCGACCGAAGTCGTCGGTGATCATCGCTTCGCCCGAACGGGAAATGACGATCTGCTCGCCCTTCGCGTTCGTGACGTAGCGCATCGTCGCCGTGAAGCGCACGATACCGTTGCTCTTCGCTTCGACCGACGAAGCCACTGCCGCACGCGATGCCGCACCACCGATGTGGAACGTACGCATCGTCAGCTGCGTGCCCGGTTCACCGATCGACTGGGCCGCGATCACGCCGACTGCTTCGCCGACGTTCACGAGCGAGCCGCGGCCGAGGTCACGGCCGTAGCAGGCTGCGCACAGGCCGTAGCGCGTTTCGCAGGTCAGCGGCGTGCGCACGCGCACTTCGTCGATGCCGAGGCGTTCGATTTCTTCGACCGCCGTCTCATCGAGCAGCGTGCCCGATTCGTACACCGTTTCCTGCGTTTCCGGATTCACGACGTCCGCAACCGCAACGCGGCCGAGGATACGGTCGCGCAGCGCTTCGACGACTTCACCGCCTTCGACCAGTGCCTTCATCGCCACGCCGTTCGACGTGCCGCAATCGTCTTCCACCACGACCAGATCCTGCGTGACGTCGACGAGACGACGCGTCAGGTAACCCGAGTTCGCGGTCTTCAGTGCCGTATCAGCCAGACCCTTACGTGCACCGTGGGTCGAGATGAAGTACTGCAACACGTTCAGACCTTCGCGGAAGTTCGCGGTAATCGGCGTCTCGATAATCGAGCCGTCCGGCTTCGCCATCAGGCCCCGCATACCGGCCAGCTGACGAATCTGAACCGCCGAACCCCGGGCGCCCGAGTCGGCCATCATGTAGATCGAGTTGAACGACTCCTGGCGCGTCTCGTTGCCGTCGCGGTCCGTCACCGGCTCCGTCGACAGCTGCTCCATCATCGCCTTGCCGACCGCTTCCGACGTTGCCGACCAGATGTCGACCACGTTGTTGTAGCGTTCCTGCGCGGTGACGAGACCCGACATGTACTGGCGGTCGTATTCCTTCACCTTCTTCGCGGCGTCGCCGACGATCGTTTCCTTCTGCGGCGGCACGAGCATGTCGTCCACGCAGATCGAAATACCGGCGCGCGTCGCGAGACGGAAACCCGACTGCATCAGCTGGTCGGCAAACACCACCGTCGCGCGCAGACCGCACTTGCGGAACGCCGTGTTGATCAGGCGCGAGATTTCCTTCTTCTTCAGCGGCTTGTTCAGCACCGAGAACGGCAGGCCGTGCGGCAGGATCTCCGACAGGATCGCGCGGCCGACGGTCGTCGCGTACAGCGAGATCTTCGGCACGAACTGCGGCGCGCCTTCCGACGTGTCCTCGTTGCGGACCATTTCGGTGATCCGCACGTTGACGCGCGATGCGAGCTCGACTTCCTTGTTCTCGTACGCACGGATCGCTTCCGACACGCCCGTGAACGACAGGCCTTCGCCCTTGCCGTTGATCGCTTCGCGGGTCGCGTAGTACAGACCCAGCACGATATCCTGCGACGGCACGATCGACGGATCGCCGTTGGCCGGGAACAGCACGTTGTTCGACGCCAGCATCAGCGTACGCGCTTCCATCTGCGCTTCGAGCGACAGCGGCACGTGAACGGCCATCTGGTCACCGTCGAAGTCGGCGTTGAACGCCGCGCAGACAAGCGGGTGCAGCTGGATCGCCTTGCCTTCGATCAGCACGGGCTCGAACGCCTGGATACCGAGACGGTGCAGCGTCGGCGCACGGTTCAGCATCACCGGATGCTCGCGGATCACCTCTTCGAGGATGTCCCACACCACCGGCGTCTGGTTCTCGACTTCCTTCTTCGCAGCCTTGATGGTCGTCGCGACGCCCATCACTTCCAGCTTGTTGAAGATGAACGGCTTGAACAGCTCGAGCGCCATCAGCTTCGGCAGACCGCACTGGTGCAGCTTCAGCGTCGGGCCGACCACGATGACCGAACGGCCCGAGTAGTCGACGCGCTTGCCCAGCAGGTTCTGACGGAAACGACCGCCCTTGCCCTTGATCATGTCGGCAAGCGACTTCAGCGGACGCTTGTTCGCGCCCGTCATCGCCTTGCCGCGACGACCGTTGTCGAGCAGCGAGTCGACGGCTTCCTGCAGCATCCGCTTTTCGTTGCGGACGATGATTTCAGGTGCCTTCAGCTCGAGCAGGCGCTTCAACCGGTTGTTACGGTTGATCACGCGGCGGTACAGGTCGTTCAGGTCCGACGTCGCAAAACGACCGCCGTCCAGCGGCACGAGCGGACGCAGTTCCGGCGGCAGCACCGGCAGCACTTCGAGGATCATCCACTCGGGCTTGATGCCCGAGCGCTGGAATGCCTCGAGGACCTTCAGGCGCTTCGCGTACTTCTTGATCTTCGCTTCCGAGCCGGTGTTCTTCAGCTCGGTACGCAGCGTCTCGACCTGCTCGTCGATGTTGATCGCGCGCAGCAGTTCACGCACGCCTTCCGCGCCCATTTCGGCACGGAATTCGTCGCCGTATTCCTCGACCTTGTTGTAGTAATCCTCTTCGGTCATGATCTGCCGCGCCTTCAGCGGCGTCATGCCCGGTTCGATCACCACATAGGCTTCGAAGTACAGCACGCGTTCGATGTCGCGCAGCGTCATGTCGAGCACCATGCCCAGACGCGACGGCAGCGACTTCAGGAACCAGATGTGCGCGACCGGCGAGGCCAGCTCGATGTGGCCCATCCGTTCACGACGCACCTTCGCCAGCGTCACTTCGACGCCGCACTTCTCGCAGATCACGCCGCGGTGCTTCAGGCGCTTGTACTTGCCGCACAGGCACTCGTAGTCCTTGATCGGCCCGAAGATCTTCGCGCAGAAGAGACCATCGCGTTCCGGCTTGAACGTACGGTAGTTGATGGTCTCCGGCTTCTTCACTTCGCCGAACGACCACGAACGGATCTTGTCAGGCGAAGCCAGACCGATCTTGATCGCGTCGAAAACTTCTTCCTGTTGGACTTGCTTGAATAGATCGAGCAGAGCTTTCATTGCTTTCTCTCCGTAGTCCGATTAATTGCGGTCGAGATCGATATCGATACCGAGCGAGCGGATTTCCTTCACGAGCACGTTGAAGGATTCCGGCATGCCTGCATCGATGACGTGATCACCCTTGACCAGGTTTTCGTACACCTTGGTCCGGCCGTTCACGTCGTCCGACTTCACCGTCAGCATTTCCTGCAGCACGTAGGACGCGCCGTACGCTTCGAGCGCCCACACTTCCATTTCACCGAAACGCTGGCCACCGAACTGCGCCTTACCACCCAGCGGCTGCTGCGTGACGAGCGAGTACGGGCCGGTCGAACGCGCGTGCATCTTGTCGTCGACCAAGTGGTGCAGCTTCAGGTAGTGCATGTAGCCGAGCGTCACGCGACGTTCGAACATTTCACCCGTGCGGCCGTCGTACAGACGGACCTGGTTCTTCGACGGGTTCATGCCGAGCTGTTCAGCGATGTCGTCCGGGAACGCGAGGTTGAGCATCTTGCCCATTTCTTCCTCGGTCGCACCGTCGAACACCGGCGTTGCGAACGGCACGCCTTCGCGCAGGTTCTTCGCGAGTTCGAGGATCTCGTCGTCGGTGAAGCTTTCCAGATCTTCCTGGCGGCCCGAGTCGTTGTAGATCTTCGTCAGGAACACGCGCATTTCCTCGATCTTCGCCTGACGCTGCAGCATTTCGCCGATACGCCAGCCGAGGCCCTTCGCGGCCCAGCCGAGGTGCACTTCCAGAACCTGACCCACGTTCATCCGCGACGGAACGCCCAGCGGGTTCAGCACGACGTCAGCCGGACGGCCATCGGCCATGTACGGCATGTCTTCGATCGGGACGATCTTCGACACGACACCCTTGTTACCGTGACGGCCTGCCATCTTGTCGCCAGGCTGCAGACGACGCTTCACCGCAAGGTACACCTTGACCATCTTCAGCACGCCCGGCGGCAGTTCGTCGCCTTGCGTGAGCTTCTTGCGCTTCTCTTCGAACGCGAGGTCGAACTGGTGACGCTTTTCTTCGATCGAGTTCTTGATCGCTTCGAGCTGCGCCGCTGCTTCGTCGTCCGCCAGGCGGATGTCGAACCAGTGGTAGTGGTCGAGGTCTTCCAGGTAAGCCTGGTCGATCTTCGTGCCCTTCGCGAGCTTCTTCGGACCGCCGTTCGCGACCTTGCCCACGAGCATGCGCGCGAGACGCTGGAACGCGTCGCCTTCCACGATGCGCAGCTGGTCGTTCAGGTCGAGACGGTAGCGCTTCAGTTCATCGTCGATGATCTGTTGCGCACGCTTGTCGCGCTGGATGCCTTCACGCGTGAACACCTGGACGTCGATCACGGTGCCGCTCATGCCCGACGGCACGCGCAGCGACGTGTCCTTCACGTCCGAAGCCTTCTCACCGAAGATCGCGCGCAGCAGCTTCTCTTCCGGCGTCAGCTGGGTTTCGCCCTTCGGCGTGACCTTGCCGACCATCACGTCGCCCGCTTCGACTTCGGCACCGATGTACACGATGCCCGATTCGTCGAGACGGCCGAGCTGGACTTCCGCCAGGTTCGAGATGTCGCGCGTGATTTCTTCCGGCCCGAGCTTCGTGTCGCGTGCAACGACGTTCAGCTCTTCGATGTGGATCGACGTGTAGCGATCGTCCGCAACCACCTTCTCCGAGATCAGGATCGAATCTTCGAAGTTGTAGCCGTTCCACGGCATGAACGCGATCAGCATGTTCTGACCGAGCGCGAGCTCACCCAGGTCCGTCGAGGCGCCGTCGGCCAGCACGTCGCCGCGCGAGACCTTGTCGCCCATCTTCACGATCGGACGCTGGTTGATGTTCGTGTTCTGGTTCGAACGCGTGTACTTGATCAGGTTGTAGATGTCGACACCGACTTCACCTGCGACCGCTTCGTCGTCGTTCACGCGAATCACGATACGGCCTGCGTCGACATAGTCGACGACGCCGCCGCGGAACGCCTGAACCGTCGTACCCGAGTCGACCGCGCAGGTGCGCTCGATACCCGTACCGACGACCGGCTTTTCCGGACGCAGACACGGCACGGCCTGACGCTGCATGTTCGAACCCATCAATGCACGGTTCGCATCGTCGTGCTCGAGGAACGGGATCAGCGAGGCTGCAACCGACACGATCTGCGACGGCGCGACGTCCATGTACTGGATGCGGTCCGGCGTGACCATCATCGTTTCGCCGGCTTCACGCGACGACACGAGTTCGTCGATCAGCGTGCCGTTCTCGTCGATCGCGGCGTTCGCCTGCGCGATCATGTAACGGCCTTCCTCGATCGCCGACAGGTAATCGATCTGGTCGGTCACCTTGCTGTCCACGACCTTGCGGTACGGCGTCTCGAGGAAGCCGTACTCGTTCAGGTGCGCGTACAGTGCGAGCGAGTTGATCAGGCCGATGTTCGGACCTTCCGGCGTTTCGATCGGGCACACGCGGCCATAGTGGGTCGGGTGCACGTCGCGGACTTCAAAGCCTGCGCGCTCACGCGTCAGACCGCCCGGGCCCAGTGCGGAAACGCGGCGCTTGTGCGTGATTTCCGACAGCGGGTTGGTCTGGTCCATGAACTGCGACAGCTGCGACGAACCGAAGAACTCGCGGATCGCCGACGAAATCGGCTTCGAGTTGATCAGGTCGTGCGGCATCAGGTTTTCGCTTTCGGCCTGGCCGAGGCGTTCCTTGACTGCGCGCTCGACACGCACGAGACCTGCGCGGAACTGGTTTTCCGCCAGTTCGCCGACGCAACGCACGCGACGGTTGCCGAGGTGGTCGATGTCGTCCACTTCGCCCTTGCCGTTGCGCAGCTCGACGAGGATCTTGATCGTCGCGAGGATGTCGTCGTCCTGCAGCGTCATCGGGCCGGTGATCTCGTCACGGCTGACGCGGCGGTTGAACTTCATGCGGCCGACCTTCGACAGGTCGTACGCTTCTTCGCTGTAGAACAGACGGTTGAACAGTGCCTCGACCGCTTCTTCGGTCGGCGGCTCGCCCGGACGCATCATGCGGTAGATCGCGATGCGCGCGGCGGTCCGGTCGGTCGTTTCGTCGACACGCAGCGTCGACGAGATGTACGGGCCCTGGTCCAGATCGTTCGTGTAGAGCGTCTGGATGTCCTTGATGCCCGCTTCGCGCAGCTTCTCGAGCACGCTTTCCGTGACTTCTTCGTTCGCGCTCGCGATCACTTCGCCGGTGTCGCCGTCGACGACGTTCTTCGCCAGCACGCGGCCGAGCAGATAGTCTTCCGGCACCGAGATGAACTTGGTCTTCGCGGCTTCGAGGTCGCGAATGTGCTTCGCGTTGATCCGCTTGTCCTTCTGGACAATGACCTTGCCGTCGCGATCCGTGATGTCGAAACGCGCGACTTCACCACGCAGGCGCTCGGGCACGAACTCGAGTTGCGCGCCTTCGTCCATCAGCGTGAAGTTGTCGAACACGAAGAAGTTCGCGAGGATCTGTTCCGGCGTAAGGCCGATGGCCTTCAGCAGGATCGTGACCGGCATCTTGCGGCGGCGGTCGACGCGGAAGTACAGGATGTCCTTCGGGTCGAATTCGAAGTCGAGCCACGAACCGCGGTACGGAATGATCCGCGCCGAGAACAGCAGCTTGCCCGAGCTGTGGGTCTTGCCCTTGTCGTGCTCGAAGAACACGCCCGGCGAACGGTGCAGCTGCGAGACGATGACTCGCTCGGTGCCGTTGATGACGAACGAGCCCGTCGGCGTCATGAGCGGAATTTCGCCCATGTACACTTCCTGCTCCTTCACTTCCTTGACGACCGGCTTGTTCGGCGATTCCTTGTCGAGGATGACAAGGCGCACCTTCGCGCGCAGCGCGGAACAGTACGTCAGGCCCCGTTGCTGGCATTCCTTGATGTTGAATGCCGGCGAGGACAGCGCATAGCTCACGAACTCGAGGCGCGCGAAGCCGTTGTGCGAAACAATGGGAAATACCGATGTGAACGCAGCCTGCAAACCTTCAGGCTTGCGTTGCGTCGCGAGCACATCGGCTTGCAGAAACGTGCTGAATGATTCAAGCTGGGTAGCCAGCAAGAAAGGAACTTGGTGAACGATGGGGCGCTTCGCGAAACTCTTGCGAATGCGCTTCTTCTCGGTGAAGGAATATTGCATACGATCTCCGAATCACGGCGGGTGCTATCGAGGCGGAATACCTGGACGTTTCAAACCCGAGTGTTCACCGACTGAGACCCGATGGCCGTCCGACGGCTTGAACGAGCCGAGAAGCTTGGTGGTTGGCCGCTACCAACCGCTGGCTGACGGCAGCGGATGCCTGTGTTGCCCGCTACCCGACCAAACTTGCCTTCTGCAGTCGCTTCAGAAGACAAAGAGAAACGCCAATCGTGACCAACGACACCGATTAGGCGGTTTTCTTTGGCCTCTGGGGCCGATTATTCGGGCTCCCGAATGAGTGCCAGAATAACGTCCCCACAAAGCACAAAAAGGCCGGCGGTGAAAATACCGCCAGCCTTCGCACAGCGCGCCGAAACTTACTTGATTTCGGCCTTCGCGCCTGCGTCTTCCAGCTTCTTCTTCGCTTCTTCAGCAGCAGCCTTAGCGACGCCTTCCTTGACAGCCTTCGGTGCGCCGTCAACCAGGTCCTTCGCTTCCTTCAGGCCCAGGCCCGTCAGTTCACGAACGGCCTTGATGACCGAAACCTTGTTGGCGCCTGCTTCAGCCAGAACGACCGTGAATTCGGTCTGTTCTTCAGCAGCAGCAGCAGCGCCGCCGCCTGCCGGGCCAGCGACTGCCACTGCAGCTGCCGACACGCCAAACTTCTCTTCGAACGCCTTGACCAGTTCGTTCAGTTCCAGAACGGTCATCCCTTCGACTGCTGCCAGGATGTCTTCTTTTGCGATTGCCATTTGAAATACTCCTAAATTGAATTCGGATACAGCCAGCGATCAATGACGCTGATGCACGCTCGATTACGCAGCTTCCGCTTGCTTCTTCTCGGCCAGCGCGGCCAGAGCACGCGCGAAGCCCGAAACAGGCGATTGCATAACGAACAGCAGCTTCGAGAGCAGTTCTTCGCGGCTCGGGATGCTTGCCAGCGCTTGCACGCCAGCCTTGTCCATCACCTTGCCATCGAACGAACCAGCCTTGATGACCAACTTGTCATTGCTCTTGCTGAAGTCGTTGACGACCTTAGCAGCAGCAATTGCATCTTCCGAGATGCCGTAGATCAGCGGACCAGTCATCTGCTCTGCCAGCGGAGCAAACGGCGTACCTTCGACAGCGCGACGCGCCAGCGTGTTCTTCAACACGCGCAGGTAAACCTGTTGCTCACGCGCTTTCGCGCGCAGCTTGGTCAGATCGCCAACCGCAATTCCACGATACTCAGCCAGCACAACGGTCTGGGCCTTCGCGACTTGCGCGGAAACCTCAGCGACGACGGCTTGCTTGTCTTCTCTATTAAGCGGCACGGTTAGCCTCCAGAAACGATACGTTCGGCACGAAACCTCACGTACCTCGTTCAACAACGGCGTCCGACCTCGTTAGGAGTATTTCCACCTCATGCCACGAATCGCTTCATGACCTGCGGCTTCACCACTGCAAAACTTTTTCGGGTTCGCCATCTGCGTTGGCTTGAATTAAGGGATCACCTGACTGCTGCGCCCCACCAACGGTCTTTGATAACCGGTTGCCCGCCTTGCTGCACGAACAACCGCCCAAAGCCCATGTAGGCCGCTTCGCGAACGAAGCGGCCCGAATACTTGCTTACTGTGCTGCCAGCGTAGCCTGGTCGACACGCACGCCAACGCCCATCGTGCTCGACAGTGCGATCTTGCGCAGGTAGACGCCCTTGCTCGTTGCCGGCTTGGCCTTCTGCAGCGCTTCGATCAGTGCCGACAGGTTCGAACGCAGTGCGGTCGGCTCGAACGATGCACGGCCGATGGTCGCGTGGATGATACCGGCCTTGTCGACACGGAATTGCACCTGACCAGCCTTCGCGTTCTTGACGGCGGTTGCGACGTCCGGCGTGACCGTGCCGACCTTCGGGTTCGGCATCAGGCCGCGCGGGCCGAGGATCTGGCCGAGCGTACCGACGATACGCATCGTGTCCGGCGAAGCGATCACGATGTCGAAGTCCATCTGGCCAGCCTTGATCTGCTCAGCCAGGTCTTCCATACCGACGATTTCCGCGCCTGCTGCACGTGCCTGCTCGGCCTTCTCGCCTTGCGCGAACACCGCAACGCGAACCGACTTGCCCGTACCTGCCGGCAGAACGACCGAACCACGAACGACCTGGTCCGACTTCTTCGCGTCGATGCCGAGCTGGACTGCGACGTCGATCGACTCGTCGAACTTCGCGCTCGCGCATTCCTTCACGAGGCTCAGTGCGTCTTCGATCGCGTACAGCTTCTGACGATCAACCTTGGCGGCAAATGCCTGACGGCGCTTGGAGATCTTAGCCATTTACACGCCCTCCACAGTGATGCCCATCGAGCGTGCGCTACCAGCGATGGTGCGAACAGCTGCGTCCAGATCAGCTGCCGTAAGGTCCGGCATCTTGGTCTTTGCGATTTCTTCAGCTTGAGCCCGCGTGATCGAACCGACCTTGTCGGTGTGCGGCTTGCTCGAGCCCTTGTCCACCTTCGCCGCCTTCTTGATCAGGACGGTCGCCGGCGGCGTCTTCATCACGAACGTGAAGCTCTTGTCAGCGAATGCCGTGATGACCACCGGCACCGGCAGACCCGGCTCCATACCTTGAGTCTGCGCGTTGAACGCCTTGCAGAACTCCATGATGTTCAGGCCGCGCTGGCCCAGTGCCGGACCGACCGGCGGCGACGGGTTGGCTTTACCTGCAGGGATCTGCAGCTTGATAAAGCCGATAATCTTCTTTGCCATTTGTGAACCTCATTGGAACGCCGGAAGGGCGTTCGGTGAGTGATAACGCGCTTTCGCCTCTGGCTACTGACGCTCCTCAACGGCCATGACGCGGGCCGTAAGCGCGAAGGTGGGCAGCCGAGGCTGCCCACCGAATCGGGATCAAACTTTTTCGACCTGGCCGAACTCGAGTTCGACCGGAGTGGATCGGCCAAAGATGGTGACCGACACACGCACGCGCGATTTTTCGTAGTTGACTTCTTCGACGGTGCCGTTGAAGTCCGTGAACGGGCCTTCCTTGACACGCACCATCTCGCCGACTTCGAACAGGGTCTTCGGGCGCGGCTTTTCGACGCCTTCCTGCATCTGCGACATGATCTTCTCGACTTCCTTCGGGGAAATCGGGGTCGGGCGATTACGTGCACCGCCAACGAAACCGGTGACCTTCGCGGTGTTCTTCACGAGGTGCCACGTTTCGTCCGTCATTTCCATTTCCACCAGCACGTAGCCGGGGAAGAATCGACGCTCGGTTACTGCCTTGTGGCCGCCTTTGACTTCGACCACTTCTTCGGTCGGAACCAGGATCTGACCGAATTTGTCCTGCATGCCAGCACGTTCGATGCGCTCCTGAAGCGCACGTTGCACGCTCTTCTCCATACCGGAGTAGGCGTGCACGACGTACCATCGCTTTCCGCTCGGGGATGCCGGAGTATCGCTCATATCATTTCCAACCCAGAATCGCCGAGAAAATCACCCATTCGATCGATTTGTCACTCAACCAGAGGAAAATCGCCATTACGAGCACGAAACCGAACACGACGAGTGTGGTTTGCGTTGCTTCCTTGCGGGTGGGCCAAACGACCTTCCGGACTTCCTTGTACGAATCCTTGGCAAAGGCGATGAGGCTCTTGCCAGGGGCGGACATCAGCCCGACGGCCACGCCGGCGATGATACCTACCGCCAACGCGGCACCGCGGACATACCACTGCTGATTGGCCAGCCAGAAGAAGCCCACGAATCCGGCCAAGACCAACAATACGCCCAGGGCCAGCATCAGCTTATCGCCGGAGGTATTTACAGTTTCGACGGATGGATTCGCCATAACACCTTAAAACAAATGCCACGTAGGACACGTGGCTATTTTTTGGCAGGGGCAGAGGGAATCGAACCCCCAACCTTCGGTTTTGGAGACCGACGCTCTGCCAGTTGAGCTATACCCCTAAACCATGTTGGGGCTGGCTGCTACCAGCCCCAAAACTGTCGATCAACGAATAACTGGCTTACTCGATGATCTTGGCGACGACGCCAGCGCCGACCGTACGGCCGCCTTCGCGGATTGCGAAGCGCAGACCTTCTTCCATCGCGATCGGAGCAATCAGCTTCACCGTGATCGACACGTTGTCGCCCGGCATCACCATTTCCTTGTCCTTCGGCAGCTCGATCGAGCCCGTCACGTCCGTCGTACGGAAGTAGAACTGCGGACGGTAGTTGTTGAAGAACGGCGTGTGACGGCCGCCTTCGTCCTTGCTCAGCACGTACACTTCAGCCGTGAAGTGCGTGTGCGGCGTGATCGAACCCGGCTTCGCCAGAACCTGGCCACGCTCCACGTCTTCACGCTTCGTGCCGCGCAGCAGGATACCAACGTTGTCGCCTGCCTGACCTTGGTCCAGCAGCTTGCGGAACATTTCAACGCCCGTGCAGGTCGTCTTCACCGTCGGCTTGATACCGACGATTTCGATTTCTTCGCCAACCTTCACGATGCCGCGCTCGACACGACCCGTCACAACCGTACCACGGCCCGAGATCGAGAACACGTCTTCCACCGGCATCAGGAACGCGCCGTCAACTGCACGCTCCGGCGTCGGGATGTACGTGTCCAGCGCGTCGGCCAGGCTCATGATCGCCACTTCGCCCAGCTCGCCCGTGTCGCCTTCCAGCGCCAGCTTCGCCGAACCCTTCACGATCGGCGTGTCGTCGCCCGGGAAGTCGTACTTCGACAGGAGTTCGCGAACTTCCATCTCGACCAGCTCGAGCAGTTCAGCGTCGTCCACCATGTCGCACTTGTTCAGGAACACGATGATGTACGGAACGCCAACCTGACGTGCCAGCAGGATGTGCTCACGCGTTTGCGGCATCGGGCCGTCTGCTGCCGAGCAAACCAGGATCGCGCCGTCCATCTGCGCTGCGCCCGTGATCATGTTCTTCACATAGTCAGCGTGGCCCGGGCAGTCGACGTGTGCGTAGTGGCGGTTAGCCGTTTCGTACTCGACGTGTGCCGTGTTGATCGTGATGCCGCGTGCCTTTTCTTCCGGTGCCGCGTCGATCTGGTCGTATGCCTTCGCTTCGCCGCCGAACTTCTTCGTCAGAACCGTCGTGATCGCTGCCGTCAGCGTCGTCTTGCCGTGGTCAACGTGACCAATCGTACCAACGTTCACGTGCGGCTTGGTCCGCTCGAATTTACCCTTGGCCATTTTCGACTCCCAAAAGGAATTTCACAGGTTGCGCCGCGCGCAAACAAGACACTGACTTTGTACTGCTGGTGCCCATGGGCAGGATCGAACTGCCGACCTCTCCCTTACCAAGGGAGTGCTCTACCACTGAGCCACATGGGCGCTTTACGCTTCAACTTCGCGGTCTGGAGCGGGTGAAGGGAATCGAACCCTCGTCGTAAGCTTGGAAGGCTTCTGCTCTACCATTGAGCTACACCCGCACGGGCCACAAACGATTCCTTACCACTCACTGCGCTGATATCTTGGTGGAGGAGGTTGGATTCGAACCAACGTAGGCGTAAGCCAACAGATTTACAGTCTGCCCCCTTTAGCCACTCGGGCACCCCTCCGTAGAGAACTGACGATTATGGGGGTGCATCGCACCTCTGTCAAGCACATCCGGAAGATTATTTTCACTCTCTTCCCGACACCTACCTAACCACCGATCTCCCGCCCTTGCCCGGCTAAGGCAAGCATGGGTACTACCGATCAGTGCCACATCTTCGTCAGACTCCGCCCTCAACGTCGATCTGCATCTACGCTGAAAACGAAAGACCGCCATCATACGACCTCTTGAGCACTCTGCCAAGCGGGCAGACGCAAATTTTTTGCAAATTTCGTGCCGGGCGACTTCAATGATCTGTTTCAGATATCTCGCGGGACTTCACTGCCGATTTCACGGGTTGCCTGGCCAGACTCGCCGCGCTATACGCGACAAGGCTTTCGAGCGGTTCGCAGCAGTCGCACCAGGAGTTCGCGCCGAGGCATCCAACGAGAAATCTTGGTCGCGGCGCTGGTCTTTGCCAACTTCAGCGACAGGCGGGATACGATCCCGGGTCTCCTGCTCGCCCCTCGCGACTCGGATCCTCAAGCGTCTGTCCGCCCTTTTGATGGTCTTCATGGTTTTGACCGCACATGCCACCGGCCCGGCAAGCGCCTGGTGTCGCTTGAGCATGATCGCCCAGTTCTGTCAGCAGGCCCTGACTTACCGGCGCACCCCAAAGACGACCGCCAGCAACTGCGGCGCTCGCCGCATATGGCAGGTTCAAGCCCGCGCTCACTGCCGAGTGCCTCGATTCGATTGACGCGCCCTCGTGGACTGAGGATGCGATCGCCCATGCGTGGTTGAGCAACAGTGCGTCGACGGACCTCAACGCCTCCGGCGCCTGTGATGGCGCGTCGCCAAATGAATTGGGCAGCCCAGCCTGGATCGACGCATAGCAGCCGTTACTCGGCGACGGCATAAGGCCGCGCCAACGGCTGCCGCCCAGGCTTGTTGCAGCAATCTCGACGAACTTTCTGCCGTACGCTGCCCAATGCGTTTTGGCGTCGCGCAAACCGGCCAACGTCAGCATCTGGTCAACCTATCGCGGCGAATCCGCGACACATCCCGCATGCCCGTACGATGCCCGCCCCGTGCAGCTAAACGCCAATACCTGCGTGCGACTCGACACCGGCGCGCTCTCCGCGCCGCACTCATCCGAAAACACGGGAAAGCTGGCGTGCGACATCCGGTCGTTAACGACCACCGCTCGCTGCCCAGCTCTGCCCTCGCTGACTCGAGATCAAGGCCGGAACACGACGCCTCGGTTTTCGCCGGGCGATGACTCCGCACTCAGCGATACGGGTACCGCATGCGCAGTGCGATCGACCAGCGTCGACGCGGGCGGCACGCCCTTCGCGCCAATGGGCGAAGGGCGAAGGGCGAAGGGCGAAGGGCGAAGGGCGAAGGGCGATGGGCGATGGGCGATGGGCGATGGGCGAGACTGCCTTGGTGGCGCCTCCTATTCACTCGTCAAAGAAATCTACATGTTGAGAGACATGCAGCCCGCGCTCACCAAAAAAGGAACAGCGCGGATTTCCGACGCCATCCGATTGAGGAACTCGCGTACGTCCGGTTCGCGCTACGCGTCGAGGGTTTCCGTGCGGCGGGCCGCACGCGGCCGTTTCTTCGCGCGAGTCAGCTTGAGAGAGGATGCGACAAGTTGAGACACAAAAGACTCATAATGACTACACGATGTCGTTTTGGGTGCAATCCGACTTCGCGCTCTCGAGTGGCAACAGTCGCTCGGCGCTTACGCGCCAAAACACGCCAAACGCCAGGAATACACGACTCGTTACCCGGATCACGCCGACCGCTCACGGGCGTGCCGGGGACCGCCAGCCCCGCCCTTTGGGTACGAAATCGCAAAGTTGATTTTTGGCTGAGGATGAACTCAATACATCGATAAACGGCGCACGATAACCGGTAATCGAGCAGTTGGCGATGCCGCTCCAGGCCGCAACCAGCAACACTCAAATCTGCGTCGAGAGGCAGTCAGGTACGTGCTGAGGTCGCCGCTCGAGCTGATCAGCATTGTCGTGGACAGCGGGTGGCTGGATGTTTGAATGGTGGTCCCGGCCAGCGCCGGATAGCGGTGCGAGGCCAGGCCGATCGGGTCGACCACCTCCTGCGGCGAGAGGCAGTCGGGTACGCGCCGAGGTCGCCGCTCGACCTGATCAGCATTGTCGTGGACAGCGGGTGGCTGGATGTTTGAATGGTGGTCCCGGCCAGCGCCGGATAGCGGTGCGAGGCCAGGCCGATCGGGTCGACCACCTCCTGCGGCGAGAGGCAGTCGGGTACGCGCCGAGGTCGCCGCTCGACCTGATCACCATTGTCGTGGACAGCGGGCGGCTGGATGTTTGAATGGTGGTCCCGGCCAGCGCCGGCTAGCGGTGCGAGGCCAGGCCAGGCCAGGCCGATCGGGCCGACCACCTTTTGCGCCATCCAGTAGATGGCAATCCTGGAGAATCCGCACCCCGGCCCCAGCTCGAGCTGCAGCCAGGCCGCCCATCCCGATCCTCCACGCATTTCCGTCGCCGAAATGCAAAAACCCCCGCCTTTCGGGCGGGGGTTTCTGGCTTAGGGAGCCTGACGATTACCTACTTTCACACGGGAATCCGCACTATCATCGGCGTAGAGTCGTTTCACGG
>NZ_JAAOXM010000020.1 GCF_011605345.1 Burkholderia sp. D-99 | reverse complement strand
CCATCTACTGGATGGCGCAAAAGGTGGTCGGCCCGATCGGCCTGGCCGCGCACCGCTAGCCGGCGTGGGCCGAGACCACCATTCAAACATCCAGCCACCCGCTGTCCACGACAATGGTGATCAGGTCAAGCGGCGGCCCCAGCACATACCTGACTCCTTCAGTTGGCGCCCAGCCAATATCGTTCTGTCTACAAGTGAAGTTGTAATGACGGACGATGCACGACGTTCGTCGAAAATGCGCAACGAATGGTGCGCATTGGCGAAGGGCTGCTTGAGCCATCCATCTTTCGACGCGCTGCGTCGACCCGATCGCAGGCGACACTCGGCGAGCACGGACTGAATTCCTCATGGAAATCTATGCGCATAAAGTCCATTCGCGCAACATGCCCGACAGAGCGGGGTGCAAGCCCTTCGGGGTAATATCGCCATTCGTCCCGATTCGCGGCGCTTGTCCACATCTGCCGGCGATCGGTGTCTTTCGCATTCCGTCTCCTGCATCGTTCATGACTGACAGCCCTGCCCAAGGTGGTCGGACGACCGACTTCTTGCCGTATCTCGTCGCCGCAACGTTCTTCATGGAGTACCTCGACACGACCGTGATCGCGACTGCGCTGCCGCAAATGGCGCGCTCGTTCGGCGTCGGGCCGAACGCGCTGAGCTTGGGGATGACGGCCTACATGCTGGCGCTGGCGGTGTTCATCCCGATCAGCGGCTGGATCGCGGACCGCTATGGATCGCGCACGGTATTCGCGAGTGCGATCGTCGTCTTTACCGGTGCGTCGGTGCTGTGCGGGCTGTCCGAGGGCGTCATGACGTTCACGGCTGCGCGCCTGCTGCAAGGCGTGGGCGGGGCAATGATGGTGCCGGTCGGACGGATGATCGTCGTGCGCAGCACCGAAAAGGCCAAGCTGATGCGAGCGATCGCGACGATCACGTGGCCGGGCATCGTCGCGCCTGTCGTCGGGCCGCCGATCGGCGGCTTCATCACAACTTATGCGTCATGGCGCTGGATCTTCCTGCTGAACGTCCCGTTCGGTATTGCCGCGCTCGTCTGTACCTGGCTGATCGTCCGGAACACGCGGGCCGACGAGCAACGGCCGCTCGACTGGGTTGGATTCGTGCTGGCCGGTGGCGCATTGACTTGTCTGTTGATCGGTACCGAAGCGGCCGGCCAGCAGGATGTCGACTTCACGCGCGCGGGCGTCCTGGTGGGTGCGAGCGTGCTGTTCGGCGCGGCAGCATGGTTGCATGCGCGACGCTGCGCGCATCCGCTGCTCGACTTCACCACGCTGAAGGTGCCGACCTTCTCGGTGACGGTGATCACCGGTTCGATCACGCGGATGGCGATCAACGCCGTGCCGTACCTGCTGCCGCTGTTGTTCCAGATCGGCTTCGGGCTGTCGCCGTTCCAGTCCGGCCTGTTGCTGCTCGCGAGCGCGCTCGGCAATCTGGGGATGAAGGCGGGAACGTCTTGGATTCTCGACCGATACGGCTTCCGGCGCGTTGCACTCGTCGACGTGACAATTGTCGGCATCTTCACGATTGCGTGCGGCTGGCTGACCGCGTCGACGCCGCTGACGATCACGCTGCTCGTCGTATTCGTCTACGGACTCACGCGGTCGATGCAGTTCACGACGCTCGCGACACTCGCCTATGCGGATATCCCTGCTCATCAGACGAGTGCAGCCAGCACGCTGTGGAGTGCCGCACAGCAAATGACGATCGGGATGGGGATCGCGTTCGGTGCGTTGTCGCTGCGGCTCGCGGCGTTGGTGCGCGGCGATGCGGCCGGCATGCACTACGTGCTTGACGACTTCCGCTGGGCGTTCGTCGCGGCGGGCGTGCTCGCGCTGCTGACGTTGCCGGGCTATGCACGGCTCGCCTCCGATGCGGGCGACAGATTGCGGGCTAATGTAGCGCGCGGATAGGCTGATTTTCTGCCGACTTTGTGCTGCGACAGGTGCGTGTTTGGGCTCCTTGTCGCTCACTTCCCGATTCGGGAGACAGACTGCAGGCTAATGTAGCGTGCGGATAGGCTGATTTTCCGCCGACTTTGTGCTGCGACAGGTGCGTGTTTGGGCTCCTTGTCGCTCACTTCCCGATTCGGGAGACAGACTGCGGGTTAATGTAGCGCGAGGATAGGCCGATTTTCCGCCGACTTTGTGCTGCGACAAGTGAGTGCCTGGGCTCACTGTCGCTCACTCGGAACGTCGATCTATCGTGTCGTGAAGGTATCGCGGGAAGCGAAAGCGGTCATCCACCACAGCGGATGAATGAGCTGATCGCGCGGTGATACCCGTTCGCTAAGAACCCTGATCGATCACGCGCGATTGGCATGTCAGATGCGCGGCATTTCCCGCGCGGATCCGCGCGTGTGATGGACGACATGGCAGCGTCGTGCTTATCCCGATCGCCGTCACTGCGCGTCATGAAAGATGATGCCGACCGTGTGACGGTGGCCGCTGCGGATCCGGCTCACGCCGTGGCGCAGGTTGACGCGATAGACGCCGCGCGTCCCCTGCACGGGTCTGCCGTGCACGGCGAAGATCACCGCGTCGCCTTGCATCAGCGGCACCACTTCCGCCCGTGATTGCATGCGTGGCCGCTGTTCCGTCAACATGAATTCCCCGCCCGTGAAATCGCGGCCGGGCGCCGACAGCAGGATCGCAACCTGCAGCGGAAACACGTGCTCGCCATAGAGATCCTGATGGAGGCAGTTGTAGTCGTCGGGACCGTATTGCAGGATCAGCGGTGTCGGTCGCGTCTGCCCCGACGCATGGCAGCGATCGAGGAATGTCGTGTGGTCTTTCGGATATCGGACGTCGATCCCGAGCGCCTGGTTCCAGCGATTCGCGATGGGTGCGAGATGCGGGTAGATCGTCGCGCGCAGCTCGGCAATGACCGCGGGCAGCGGGTACGCGAAATACTTGTATTCGCCGCGGCCGAATCCGTGCCGCGCCATCACGACGCGTGAACGATAGAGCGCATCGCGCGGATAGAGCGATGCGAGCGCTGCGCACTCGCTTGCCGAGATCAGGCTCGGCACGCGCGCGCATCCGTAGCGATCGAGATCGGCGTCGACGGTCGTCCAGTCGATCGCGTCGACGCGTTGCGCGATATCCGGCGATTCGACGGCAGGATGCAGGGCGGCAATGTTCACGGGCGTACCTCGGTTCGTCGGCAATGTGGCGCTGCGCGGAATGCTGTTGAAGCGTTGCGCACGGTTGAATCCACGATGAGCGTTGATGAGCCGAGTCTAGCGACGTCAGTGTGTCGGCGCGCTCCAGATCTTGCGCTTCAATTCGGGAAGTGAAGGGGAAAGCTTGCGACGGAGCACGGCCGCGCCTGACGCGGCGACGGACCGAAGCGGAGAAGCGGAGAAGCGGAGAAGCGGAGAAGCGGAGAAGCGGAGAAGCGGAGAAGCGGAGAAGCGGAGAAGCGGAGAAGCGGAGAAGCGGAGAAGCGGAGAAGCGGAGAAGCGGAGAAGCGAGCGGCGAATCTTCCACGACAGGCGGCCGGCTCACACCGGCCACCCGTCGCAACGCGAATCAGGCCACCGACCGGAACAGCCAATAGAGCCCGCCGGCAAGCACGATCGACGCCGGCAGCGTCAGCACCCACGCCAGCACGAGGCTGCGCACCGTGCTCCATTGCAGCCCGGAGCCGTTCGCCGCCATCGTGCCCGCGACGCCTGACGACAGCACGTGAGTCGTCGACACGGGCAATCCGTAAACGTCGGCCGCGCCGATCGTCAGCATCGCGACGAGTTCGGCCGACGCGCCCTGTCCGTACGTCAGATGCTGCTTGCCGATTTTCTCGCCGACGGTCACGACGATCCGCTTCCAGCCGACCATCGTGCCGAGGCCCAGTGCGATCGCGACCGCAACCTTCACCCACGTCGGAATGAATTTGGTCGCGTGGTCGAGCTGCTTGCGATAGTTGTCGATCGCGAGCTTGTCGTCGGCGGCGAACGCGGGCTGCCCCGACTTCTCGATCAGGCGGATTGCTTCGGACACCAGATACATCGTGTTGCGCACGTTGTCGATGTCGTGTTGCGGCACGGCCGCCATCGAGCCCGACGCGCCAACCGCGGTCGCGAGCGACGTGGACAACTGCTGAACGGCGGGGATCACGGCCGGCGTCAGTTCGCGATGCTGTACGTAAAGCTCGACGTCGGCGCGCGGGTTCGCAGACGGTGCGACGCCGTTCGTGTACTTCCCGAACGTCGCGGCTGCCTGGTTTGCAACCGCAACGAAGGTCTGCGTCTCGGCCGGCGTGACGGCCTTGTTCAGTGCATAGGCAGTCGGCACCGTGCCGATCAGGATCAGCATGATGAGGCCCATCCCTTTCTGCCCGTCGTTCGAACCGTGCGCGAACGACACGCCCGTGCAGGTCAGGATCAGCAGGCAGCGAATCCAGAACGGCGGCGGCTGATCCTTCGGCGGTTCCTTGTACAACTCCGGAACCCGCACGAGGGCTTTCAGCACGAGCAGCAACAGCGCGGCGCACAGGAAGCCGACGATCGGCGAGAACAGCAGCGACTTGCCGACGCCGAGCGCCTGGCCCCAGTCGACGCCGCTCGTGCCGGACGGCCCGTGCATCAGCTGGTTCATCAGCCCGACGCCGATGATCGACCCGATCAGCGTATGCGAGCTAGACGAAGGCAACCCGAAATACCAGGTCGCGAGGTTCCACACGATCGCGGCGATGAGCAACGCGAACACCATCGCGAAGCCCGCGCCGCTGCCGACCTGCAGGATCAGCTCGACCGGCAGCAACTGCAGGATGCCGAACGCGACGGCGCCGCTCGAGACCATCACGCCGAGGAAGTTCCACATGCCGGACCAGATCACCGCGACGTTCGGCGTGAGCGAGTGCGTATAGATCACGGTGGCCACCGCGTTTGCGGTGTCGTGGAAACCGTTGACGAATTCGAAGCCGAGCGCGATCAGCAGCGCGGCGCCGAGCATCAGGTACGGGAACAGCGACCCTTCACGCACCGGCGACAGATCGTCGATCAGGTGCGTGGCGATATAGATCGCGCCGATCGCGAGCACCAGCAGGAAGACGGCATAGCCGAGCTGTCTGGTGCGTTCGACGGAACCCGGCGAGTTCGGGGCAGACGAAGCAGGTTGATTCATGACGGTATCTCGTAAGGGAACCGCGACTGATCCTAGCTTCGGCTAGCAGTCAGTTTGATGACAGCAGGGATGGCGAACGGTATGTCTTACGGCGACGTAAGGTGATCGTCGCCATGCGATTGCGATACGACGCGGCACGTCGGCTTGCGTCGTGCGCGATATCGCGAACGCAACACGGCAGGAGGCTAGGTGGCAGTGTCGCGCCGATCGTCGTCGGCGATCAACCTCCATCCGTGTGGCGACGCAGCGAAGGTCGTGCACGACAGCGGCGCAACGTCGATTCGGGTCGCCGCGTCGGGATTCAACCGCAGCGCATGCGCGACGGCCGCACGAACGATCGGCGCATGCGTGATGGCGACGATGTCGCGGCCGTGTTGCAGCGCGTTCATCCATGCGCCGACGCGGCGCATGGCTGCGTCGAACGATTCGCCTCCGTGCGGCGACGCGGACGGATCGCCGATCCACGCGCTCAATTCGTCAGGCAGGTCGCGCGCGAGGTCGTGCAGCCGCTTGCCGCGCCAGTTCCGGTAGTCGACGTCGCGCAGTGCGTCGTCGATGTCGGCGCGCAGTCCGAGTGCATCGGCGGTCTGCACCGCACAGCGGGCCGGGCTGCACAGCACGAGCGAGCCGGCGACGTCCGTCCAGCGGTTGCGCAGTGCCGCGGCTTCGGCGAGCCCGTGCGCGTCGAGCGGATCGTCGTCGGGAAACGTGCCGGTGCGCATCGCCCGGGTCGATGCGTGTGCGATCAGGCGCAGCGAGGCATGCATGTTCATGTCGGTTTTCGAGGGCTCCGGGGCGGGACGCGATCGCCACCGTGCGATCACTTCAATACGCGAACGTTCGCGCGTACAATTCGCCCGATACGAAACGCGGAAGCCGGTGCAATTCCGGCGCGGTCGCGCCACTGTAACCGGGGAATCCATGATCCCGGAAGCCAGACCTGCCTTCGTACCCATTCAACATTTGCCGGGGCGCGATTCCCCTGAGGTGCATCCATGAGCGAAGCAGTGCTGAAGCCGGCAGTCGTGCCGGCACCCATCCCCGTCCGTGAACTGTTGCCGTGGGCCGTGTTCGTCGGCCTGATCCTGTTGCTCGCCCTTTATTTCGTGGGCGCGGAACAAGGTGCGACGTCACTCGTGCCGGGCATGTACGTCCACGAATTCGTCCACGACGGCCGCCATCTGCTCGGCTTCCCCTGCCACTGACGCGGAGTTCATGATGGTCGGAAAGCTGCTCATGCGCGGGATGCTCGCAGGCATCGCCGCAGGCCTTCTCACGTTCGGTTTCGCGAGAGTCGTCGGCGAACCGCAAGTCGATCAGGCAATCTCCTTTGAAGAAAAAGCCGACGCCGCCAAGGGCGACGCACCGGAGCCCGAGCTGGTCAGCCGCCACACGCAGGCCGGCCTCGGTCTGCTGACGGGCGTCGTGACCTACGGCGCGGCATTCGGCGGGCTGTTCTCGCTGGTCTTCGCGTATGCCTACGGGCGAGGCAGCCGCCTCCGGGCACGGCCGCTGGCCGCCTGGCTCGCACTGGCGTCATTCGTCGCGCTCGTGATCGTGCCGAACCTCAAGTACCCGGCCAATCCGCCGTCGGTCGGCGATCCCGACACGATCGGCTATCGCACGGGCCTGTTCTTCCTGATGATCGCGATCTCGGTCGCGACGATGGTGTTCTCGGTCAGCGTGCGCCGCCATTTGCTGGCGAAGCTCGGCCAGTGGAACGCGTCGATCGTCGCCGGGCTCGTGTTTGTCGCGATCATCGCGGCCGTGCAGATCGGGCTGCCGTCGATCAGCGAGTTACCGGCCGATTTCCCGGCGGCCTTGCTGTGGAAGTTCCGCGTTGCGGCGATCGGCATGCAGGTGATCATGTGGACGACGATCGGCCTGCTGTTCGGCGCATGGGTCGAGCGCGGCGAACGCACCGGCCTGCGCGCCGCCTGACGCGGATTGCAACGGGGCGCGCCTAGCGCAGCATGCGCGGCGCGCTCCCGGTCGATTCGCGCGCCAGCGCGACGAACGCGGCCAGATAGTCGATCGACGCATCCGCCTCGCGGATGCCGAGGAAGATCTGCTTCGCGATTCCCTTCTTGCCGAGCTTGACCGGCACGACCGGCATCCGGTCGGCGTATTCGTCGGCCAGCCATCTCGGCAGCGCGGCCACGCCGCGCTCGCTCGCCACCATCTGCAGCATGATGTCGGTGGTCTCGATTGACTTGTGCCGCCTCGGCACGATGCCGGCCGGCGTCAGGAACTGGTTGTAGATGTCGAGCCGGTCGGTCTCGACCGGGTAGGTGATCAGGATCTCGTCGGTCAGCTGTTCGGGCGTCACGTAGTCGGCGTTCGCGAACCGGTGTGAGTCGGCGACCACCAGCACCTGCTCGTAGTCGAACACCGGGTCGAAGCGCAGGCCCGGCTTGTTCAGCGGATCGGGCGTCACGAGCACGTCGATGTCATAGCCGAACAGGGCGCCGATGCCGCCGAACTGGAAGCGCTGCTTCACGTCCACGTCGACGTCGGGCCAGCGCGACAGGTACGGCGACACGACCTTCAGCAGCCACTGGTAGCACGGGTGGCACTCCATCCCGATGCGCAGCGTGCCGCGCTCGCCCTTCGCGTACTGCTTCATCCGCTCCTCGGCGAGCTCGAACTGCGGCAGCAGCCGGTTTGCCAGCTTCAGCAGATACTGCCCGCCCTGGGTAAGCCGCAGGCCGCGACCCTCCCGATCCCAGATCGGCGTGCCGAGCTGCTGCTCGATTTTCCGGACGGTATGGCTGAG
Organism: Burkholderia sp. D-99; assembly: GCF_011605345.1. Lineage (GTDB taxonomy): Bacteria > Pseudomonadota > Gammaproteobacteria > Burkholderiales > Burkholderiaceae > Burkholderia. The sequence continues at coordinate 104,193 of NZ_JAAOXM010000020.1, read as the reverse complement.
TGCCGATTGCGTGAGGTGCAGCATATTGGCGGCCGCGGTCAGCGAGCCCTGACGCTCGACCTCACGAATGACGACGAGATGGAATCGTTCCAGCATGGATATCGCTCGCGTAACAGATGCATGAACAATTTTAATGGATGAATGAAATAATGCCATTTTATTTCATGGTTTGAAATCCCTATGATGGCTGCCGGATCTTCACTTCTTCTGGACGGCAGCTCATGGTCACGACACACAACCTCGGTTTCCCGCGCATCGGTGCGAAGCGCGAACTCAAGTTCGGTCTCGAACGCTACTGGAAGGGCGAATCGTCGCGCGACGAGCTGAAGGCGCTCGGCGCCGAGTTGCGGCAGCGTCACTGGAACGACCAGCGCGACCTGGACCTGGCCCCGATCGGTGACTTCGCGTTCTACGATCAGGTGCTCGACATGAGCTTCACGCTCGGTAACCTGCCGAAGCGCGTGCAGGATTTCCACGGCGATGCGCTCGACAACTATTTCCGCGTCGCGCGCGGCCGTTCGGCGCAGTCGGCGGAAGAGCATGCGGCGTGCTGCGGTGGCGTCGCGGCCGGCGAAATGACGAAGTGGTTCGATACGAACTACCACTACATCGTGCCGGAATTCCACGCGGACACGAACTTCTCGCTCGACCCGTCGCGCCTGTTGCAGCAACTGGCTGAAGCGAAGGCGCAGGGCGTGAACGCGAAGCCGGTGATCATCGGCCCCGTCACGTACCTGTGGCTCGGCAAAGCGAAGGACGATTCCGACCGCCTCGCGCTGCTGCCGAAGCTGCTGCCCGTGTACGGCGCGCTGCTCGACACGCTGACCGCACAGGGCGTCGAATGGGTGCAGATCGACGAGCCGATTCTCGTCACCGAACTCGACGCCGAGTGGCGTCAGGCATTGCGCACCGCCTATGAGGCGCTGGAAACGCGCCGCATCAAGCTGCTGCTCGCCACCTACTTCGGCCAGCTTCAGGACAACCTGACGCTCGCGGCTTCGCTGCCGGTCGACGGCCTGCATGTCGATGCCATCAACGCACGCGACGAGGTCGACGCGCTGGTGCGTGAACTGCCGGCCGGGCGCGTGCTGTCGGTTGGCGCGATCAATGGCCGCAACATCTGGAAGACGGACCTGAACGCGACGCTCGACTGGCTCGAACCGCTCGCGAAGCAGCTGGGCGAGCGCCTGTGGGTCGCACCGTCGTGCTCGCTGCTGCACGTGCCGGTCGATCTCGCGAGCGAGGAGAAGCTCGATGCGGAAATCCGCTCGTGGCTCGCGTTCGCGCTGCAGAAGCTCGACGAGCTGAAGGTGCTCGCGACCGCGCTGAACGAAGGCCGCGACAAGGTGGCCGATGCGCTGGCCGCGAACGCTGCCGCGATCCATTCGCGCCGCCACTCGCCGCGCGTGAACAACCCGGCGGTGAAGGCCGCGATCGCACGGATCGACGCGCAGCTCGGCAACCGCGTGAGCCCCTATACGCAGCGTGCGCCGAAGCAGTCGGCGCGACTGAACCTGCCGGCGTTCCCGACGACGACGATCGGCTCGTTCCCGCAGACCGGCGAAATCCGTCACGCGCGCAGCCAGTTCAAGGCCGGCGCGCTGGACGATGCGGGCTACCGGGCCGCGATGCAGGCTGAAATCGAACGCAGCGTGCGCGAGCAGGAAGCACTGGAACTCGACGTGCTGGTGCACGGCGAAGCCGAGCGCAACGACATGGTCGAATACTTCGGCGAACAGCTCGACGGCTACGCGTTCAGCCAGTTCGGCTGGGTGCAGTCGTACGGTTCGCGCTGCGTGAAGCCGCCGATCCTGTTCGGCGATATCAGCCGCCCGAAGGCGATGACGGTCGAATGGATCACGTATGCGCAGTCGCTGACGAACAAGCCGATGAAGGGCATGCTGACCGGCCCGGTGACGATCCTGAACTGGTCGTTCGTGCGCGACGACCAGCCGCGCTCGGTGTCGTGCTACCAGCTTGCGCTGGCGATCCGCGAGGAGGTGCTCGATCTCGAGAAGGCCGGTGTGCGCGTGATCCAGATCGACGAGGCCGCGCTGCGCGAAGGGCTGCCGCTGCGCCGCGCGCAATGGGGCGAGTACCTGCGCTGGGCGGTCGAATCGTTCCGCATCACCGCGAACGGTGTGCAGGACGATACGCAGATCCACACGCACATGTGCTATTCGGAGTTCAACGACATCATCGCGTCGATCGCCGACATGGACGCGGACGTGATCACGATCGAGACGTCGCGCTCGGACATGGAGCTGCTCGACGCGTTCGACAACTTCAAGTATCCGAACGAAATCGGGCCGGGCGTGTACGACATCCATTCGCCGAACATCCCGACGCAGGCGCACATCGTCGGCCTGATGAAGAAGGCGGCCGAACGGATTCCGGCGGAGCGCCTGTGGGTGAACCCGGATTGCGGCCTGAAGACGCGCCAGTGGGCGGAAGTGATCCCGGCGCTGACGAACATGGTCGCCGCCGCGAAGACGCTGCGCAGCCAGGTGCAATAACGCGGGCCTGTCGTATTGCGCGCTCGGCGGCACGCGCAACGCGATGCCTGCCTTGCACGCGGACTTCCGTACGGGCAAATGAAAAAGGGCAGCGCGGTGCGCTGCCCTTGCTTGCGATGACCGGGCAGGCGGGTGAAGCTGCCTGCGCCGGTGTGCGGGTCTTACACGGTGCGCGCGCCGCGCGGTAGCGCGTCGTCCTGCTTGCGGGGCGCACCGGCATCGTCGATGCTGACGCGGCGCGAGATCAGCCACACGCACAGCGACGACAGCACGGCGGCACTCGTGTACTGGATCGCGAGCGGCCACCATTGCGGCGCGGTGTTCTGCGCGATGATGGTCGCCACCAGCGGCGTGAGGCCGCCGGCGAGCGCGCCGCACACCTGGTACGCGATCGAGATCGCCGTGTAGCGGATGCGTGCGACGAAGATGCCGCTGACGAAGCCCGCGACCACCGAGTAATAGCCCGATTCCGCGAGTGTCGCGAGGCCGACGCCGACCGTGATCGACAGCGGCGTGCCCATGTGCACGAGCGGCAACATGACGAACGGGACGATCGCGGCCCAAGCGCCGGTGATCAGCAGCACGCGCGTGGTGCCGAAGCGCTGCGCGAGGAACGCGGCCGCGAGCTGTACGACGAACTGCAGCACGGCGACGATCGTCATGCAATGCAGCACCATCGACCGGTCGAGCGACAGGAATTGCGTCGCGTAGCTGATCATGAAGATGTTGCTGAAATACACGCCGGCGATGCCATACACGTTCGCGCCGATCGCGAGCAGCAGCAGCGGCCAGTACCTGAGCGCTTCACGCAGCGGCTTTTGCGCGATGTTGCCGCTCTTCTTGATTTCCTCGAACTCGGGCGACTCGGAAACGCTCGCGCGGATCACGAAGCCGACGATCAGCAGTACGGAACTCGCGAGGAACGGCACGCGCCAGCCCCAGCTCATCATGTCTTCCTTCGACAGCGTGCTGATCGCGCCGAACGCGAGCATCGACAGGATCAGTCCGCTCGCGCTGCCGAGCTGCGCGAACGATGCGAAGAAGGTGCGCTTGCCTTCCGGCGCATGCTCGCCGGCGAGCAGCACCGCGCCGCCCCATTCGCCACCGACCGCGATGCCTTGCAGCACCCGCATCAGCACGAGCAGGATCGGTGCGATCACGCCGGCTTGCGCATGGGTCGGCAGCAGGCCGATCGCGACCGTCGACACGGCCATCAGCATCAGCGTCGCGAGCAGCGAGCGCTTGCGGCCGAAGCGGTCGCCGAGATAGCCGAACATCACGCCGCCGAGCGGCCGCGCGAAGAAGCCGACCGCGAACGAGCCGAACGATGCGAGCAGGCTGATGAAGCGGTTTTCTCCGGGAAAGAACAGCGGCCCGAACACGATGGCGGCGGCGGTCGCATAGCTATAGAAGTCGTACCACTCGATCGTGGTGCCGACGAACGACGCGAGCGCCGCCCGCTTGGGTTGCTTGACGGAAGTCCCCATCTTTATGTGTGCTCCTCTGGAATCCTTTGATTTGGAATAGTGGTGGGCCGGGATCAGTCGCGGTACGCGACGCCCGGCAGCACGCACAGCAGCTCGTACGCGAGGTTCGCGCCGAGCAGCGCCGTGGTGCCGAACGGGTCGTACGGCGGCGCGACTTCGACGAGATCGCAGCCGACGATGTTCAACCCCTTCGCGCCGCGGATGATTTCGAGTGCCTGCGGCACCGTGAGGCCCGCGATTTCCGGCGTGCCGGTGCCCGGCGCGTAGGCCGGGTCGATGCCGTCGATGTCGAAGCTGATGTAGACGGGCGTGTCACCGACGCGTGCGCGCACTTCTTCCATCAGCGGCGCAAGCGACTTGTTCCAGCATTCCTCGGCCTGGACGACGCGGAAGCCCTGCTCGCGGCACCAGTCGAAATCCTCGGCGGCGTAACCCGTGCCGCGCAGGCCGATCTGCGTGACCTTGTCGCCGTGCAGCAGGCCTTCCTCGACCGCGCGGCGGAACGGCGTGCCGTGCGCGATCTTTTCACCCATCATCGTGTCGTTCACGTCGGCGTGTGCATCGACGTGGATCAATGCAACCTTGCCGTGCTTGCGGTGGATCGCGCGCAGGATCGGCAGCGCGATCGTATGGTCGCCGCCGAGCGTGATCGGCTTGCAGTCGTGTTCGAGGATCGCGTCGTACGCGGCTTCGATGCGCGCGATGGAATCGTGCAGGTTGTACGGATTGATCGCGACGTCGCCGATGTCGGCGATCTGCAGCGAATCGAATGGCGCGGCGCGCGTCGCCATGTTGTACGGGCGCAGCAGCACGGATTCGGTGCGGATCTGGCGCGGGCCGAAGCGCGCGCCGGTGCGGTTGGAGGTGCCGAGATCGAACGGCACGCCGACGAAACAGGCGTCGAGGCCTTCGGCGCTCGCCACGTGCGGCAGGCGCATCATCGTCGCGATGCCGCCGCAGCGCGGCATTTCATTGCCGCCGAGCGGCTGGAAATGGGTGTGGTCGTTCATGGGCTGTCTCTTCCGATGTGGGGTTGCCGTATCATCCGACGCGGCTTGGCGCACAGTTTTACGCGCTCAGCCGGGAAAGAAGAATGCGAAGATATCGACGTAAACATCGATTTTCATCGATGTATGGAAGGGGATGAACGTGCTGGGAAATCTGTCGACCCTCGATCTGCGGTTGATCCGCGTGTTTCTCGCGGTCACGGACGCGGGCGGCGTGTCGGCCGCGCAGGCCGTGCTGAACGTCGGGCAGTCGACGATCAGCGCGCAGCTTTCGTCGCTCGAAACGCGGCTCGGCTACCGGCTCTGCGAGCGCGGCCGCAGCGGTTTCCGGCTCACGCCGAAGGGCGAGCGGTTCCACGCGATGAGCCGCAAGCTGCTCGCGGCGCTCGACGAATTCGGGATGGCCGCGCGGCACATGGACCGCCAGCTGGTCGGCACGCTGCACATCGGCCTGATCGGTCATACGCCGGTGAGCCAGAACGCGCGGATCGCCGAGGCGATCGCCGCCTTCCGCACGCGCGACGAGGCCGTGCGTTTCTCGATCTCCGTGCGCGCGCCGGGCGATCTCGAAGAGAAACTGCTGAGCGACGAGATCCAGATCGCGGTCGGCTACTTCTGGCACCGGGTGCCGTCGCTGCACTACACGCCGCTGTTCATCGAGCGCCAGGTCGCTTACTGCGGGCGTGGCCATCCGCTGTTCGACGGCGCTGGCGCGCTGACGCCGGCCGACGTCGCGGGCTTCGAATGGGCGTGGCGCTCGTATCCGTTGCCCGAAGCGCAGATGTCGACGACGCCCGACCGCGTGACCGCGACGGCCGACAACATGGAGGCCGTCGCGCTGCTGATCCTGTCCGGCCACCACCTCGGCTATCTGCCGCAGCACTTCGCGGCGCCTTACGTCGCGCAGGGGCTGCTCACGCCGCTCAATCCGGAGCAACTGCGCTACGACGTCACGTTCCACATGGTCGTCGCGCGCAACGGGCGCGGCAATCCGCTCGTGGAAGCGTTTCTCGAGGATCTCGAACGCGCACACCAACCGTCCGACATCGCGTAGGCCCGCCGGCATCAACAATGTCAGCGAGTGTTGCAGCGGCGCGGCCCGATGCGGCCCACATCGATCGGCGTCGAAGTGACGAACCGGGCGCTAGGGTCGGCTCGCGTGTGCCGTCGACCCACCGGCATCACGGCACCGGCAGCCCCGCGTCGTGCTTGACCTCGCGCAGCGACAGTGCCGATTCGATCGACGTCACACCCGGCAGCATCCGCAGCGATTCGCGCAGGAACGTGCCGTAATCGTCGAGATCGCGCGCCACGACCTGCAGCAGATAGTCGGCGGTGCCCGCCACGTTGTGGCACGCCAGGATCCGCTCGATGCCGAGCACTTCCCGCTCGAAGCGATCGGCGGTCTTGCGGTCGTGCGTCGCGAACCGCACGAGCACGAATGCAACGACGCCGAAGCCGAGCGCCTGGCGCGACAACTGCGCGCGGTAGCGCTCGATGTAGCCGTCGTTTTCGAGGCGCTTCAGGCGGCGCGCGCAAGGGGTCTCGGAGAGGCCCACGGTGTCGGCGAGGCGGGCGATCGGCAGGCGGCCGTCGCGCTGCACCGCGGCAAGGATGGCGCGGTCGGTTTTGTCGAGTTCGGTCATGGTGGCGGATTCCTGGTGCGGATTCGACGATTGTGGCGGATTCCCCTACGAATCGCCAATCCTGAACCAAAGATGGCCAATAATCCCTCGCACTCTGGCGGCAACATATCGCCGTAAGAGGACAGGGGCAGACCATGATTTCCACGCATTTGCTGTTGATTTATCTCGCCGCGCTGGCGGCCATCTACGCGGTGCCGGGGCCGGACATGGCGCTCGTGCTGCAGACCAGCATCGGCCGCGGCGTGCGGCCGGGGATGGCGGCGGCCGCCGGCCTGTCGCTCGCCCGCACCGCGCACGTGACGCTGTCCGCCTGCGGCGTCGCGGCGCTGATCCGCAGCGCGCCGTGGCTGTACGAAGTGATCCGCTACGGCGGCGCGCTTTATCTCGCCTACGTCGCGATCCAGGTGTTCCGTTCGCCCGTGTTCGCGCTCGGCGACGGCGAAGCGGCGGCCACGGCGGGCGAGTTGCGCCAGTCGTTCGTGAAGGGCCTGCTCACCAACCTGCTGAACCCGAAGGCGCTGTTGTTCTGCTCGGTGCTGCTGCCGCAGTTCGTGCGCCCCGAGGCCGGGCCGGTCGTGTTGCAGATGTTCGAGCTGGGCGCGCTGCTGGTGGCCGCCGGCGTGTGCTTCGATCTCGCGTGCGTGTTCGGCGCGTCGCGGATCGCCGCGTGGATGCGTGCGCATCCGCTCGCGCAGACGGTGCAGCGCTGGACATTTTCTGCGGCGCTGATCGGCTTCGCGCTGCGCCTGTCGATGGACTGAGTGCCGCTGCGGCGTCGCGCCCGCGCAGGTCGCGCGGCGTGTCGCCGCAGCGGATGAGGGCCGCGCGCAACGCCGGCCCGCGCGTGCGCCCCGTCGCAGAAGGACGTGCGCGCAAATCGTCTGACTGTTCTAAACTCCCTGTTACTTCGCGCTGTCGCGAACCCGACCGACCGAACGGAACCGTCTCCCGCCGGCCCTGTCCGATTTCCTGGCTGTTCCGTGCAACGCGGTACCAAGGAGGGTCTGAACATGGCAAGGCATCTTCACGCCGACCGTGAACCCCGAATCGTCGCCGAGTCCAAGTGCCTCGGTCCGTGCGATCCGGCAGAACGCATCCACGTCACGATCATGTTGCGGCGGCAGGAAGAAGGGCAACTCGATACGCTGCTTCACCAGCTCGCCACCGGCGACGCGCAAGCGAAACCGGTGTCGCGCGAAACCTTCGCGCAACGTTTTTCCGCCAATCCCGACGACATTCGCAAGGCCGAGGACTTCGCGCGTCGCCACCAGCTGACGGTCGATCGCGTCGATCCGGTCGAAAGCGTCGTCGTGCTGTCCGGCACGATCCAGCAGTTCGAAGCCGCGTTCGGTGTCAAGCTCGAGCGCTTCGAGCATCAGTCGATCGGCCAGTATCGCGGCCGCTCCGGCCCGATCGCGCTGCCCGACGATCTCGGCGACGCCGTCACGGCCGTGCTCGGCCTCGACAGCCGTCCGCAGGCGCGGCCGCACTTCCGGCTGCGACCACCGTTCAAGCCTGCGCGCGGCGGCGCGGCGGGCGTCACGTTCACCCCGATCCAGCTGGCATCGCTGTACGGCTTTCCGGCCGGCGACGGCGCCGGGCAGTGCATCGCGATCATCGAGCTCGGCGGCGGTTACCGCGCGGCGGACATCCAGCAGTATTTCCGCGGGCTCGGCATCACGACGCCGCCGACGCTCGTCGACGTCAACGTCGGCACCGGCCGCAACACGCCGACCGGCGACCCGAGCGGCCCGGACGGTGAAGTCGCGCTCGACATCGAGATCGCCGGCGCAATCGCGCCGGCCGCGAAGATCGCCGTCTATTTCGCGGCGAACAGCGACGCGGGCTTCATCCAGGCCGTCAACGCGGCCGTCAGCGACACGACCAACAAGCCGTCGGTGATCTCGATCAGTTGGGGCGGCCCGGAGGCGATCTGGCAGACACAGTCCGCGCAGGCGTTCAACCGCGTGCTGCAGGCGGCGGCCGCGCAGGGCATCACGGTGTGCGCGGCATCCGGCGATAGCGGCTCGGGTGACGGGCTGCAGGACGGCGCCGATCATGTCGACTTCCCCGCATCGAGCCCGTACGTGCTCGGCTGCGGCGGCACGCAGCTCGACGCGCTGCCCGGGCAGGGCATCCGCAGCGAGGTCACGTGGAACGACGAGGCGGCCGGCGGCGGCGCGGGCGGGGGCGGCGTCAGCACGCTGTTCGACCTGCCGGCCTGGCAGCAGGGGCTGACCGTCACGCGCGCCGATGGCAGCAGCGCACCGCTCGCGAAGCGCGGCGTGCCGGACGTCGCAGGCGATGCGTCGCCGCAGACGGGCTACGAAGTGTCGATCGCGGGCACGGCCACGGTGATGGGCGGCACGAGTGCGGTCGCGCCGTTGTGGGCCGCGCTGATCGCGCGGATCAATGCGGCGGCGAGCGCGGCGGGCGGTGCGGCCGCCGGCTGGGTCAATCCGGTGCTGTACAAGAATCCGGGTGCGCTGCGCGACATCACGCAGGGCTCGAACGGTACGTACGCGGCCGCGCAGGGCTGGGATGCCTGCACGGGCCTCGGCAGCCCGAACGGCGCGCAGCTCGCCGCGATCCTTGTGCGCAAGCCGTCGAGCTGACGGCCGCGGTACACGGCTTTCCGTATGGCGCGGGCTGCCTGCCCGCGCCTTTTTCTCACCTCCAGGAGCAGCACGATGGGCATCGATTCCGCATCTTCCGGCGGCGTGTATCCGCTGCATCACGGCGACCACAATTCGCATGGCGTGTCGCCGACCGTCAATCCGGTCGCGTTGGCCCACGGCCGCGACCAGCCGTTCTTCGATCCGGTCGCGTACGGCAACGGCCCCGACGACTCGGTGACCGACACGACCGAGGCGGCCGCGATCACGCATCACACGATCCTGATCGACGGCAAGCGCATTGCCTACACGGCGACGGCCGGCCATCTCGTGACGGTCGACCCGAGCAGTTCGCAGCCGGCCGCGAAGCTCTTCTACGTCGCGTTCACGGCCGACGGCGCGAAGGAAGAAACGCGGCCCGTGACGTTCTTCTATAACGGCGGGCCCGGCTCGTCGTCGGTGTTCGTGCTGTTGGGCTCGTTCGCGCCGAAGCGCATCAAGACGTCGATGCCGGGGTTCACGCCGCCCGCGCCGTACCAGATGGAAGACAACCCGGACAGCATGATCGACCACAGCGACCTGGTGTTCATCAACCCGGTCGGCACCGGCTATTCGGCGGCCGTCGCGCCGAACAAGAACCGCAACTTCTGGGGCGTCGACCAGGATGCGGATTCGCTGAAGCAGTTCATCAAGCGCTACCTGACGAAGAACAACCGCTGGAATTCGCCGAAATACCTGTTCGGCGAATCGTACGGCACCGCGCGCAGCTGCGTGCTCGCGTACAAGCTGCACGAGGACGGTGTCGACCTGAACGGCGTCACGCTGCAATCGTCGATCCTCGACTACCGGCAGGCCGGCAACCCGGTCGGCGCGCTGCCGACTGCGGCCGCCGATGCGTGGTATCACAAGAAACTCGGCGTCACGCCGGCACCGACGGATCTCGGCGCGTTCGTCGAGGAAGTCGCGCAGTTCTCGCGCACCGACTACCTGAACGCGCTGCGCGCGGTCCCGCATGCGGACCCGGCCGCCGTGCAGAAACTGTCGCAATACACTGGCATCGATACCGCGACGCTGCAATCGTGGAGCCTCAATATCGCCGGCTACGACGCACGCGGCAATTCGCTGTTCCTGACGACGCTGCTGCATGCGCAGGGGCTCGCGCTCGGCTCGTACGACGGCCGCGTGACCGGGATCTCGTCGGGCATCGCCGGCAAGATCGACCCGAACTCGGGCGGCAACGATCCGACGATGACGGCCGTGACGGGCGTCTACACGGCGATGTGGAACAGCTACCTGAACGAGCAGCTGAAGTTCACGTCGAATTCCGCGTTCACGGACCTGAACGACCAGGCTTTCCAGAACTGGGATTTCAGCCACATCGACCCGACCGGCGCGCAGCAGGGCATCGATGCGCAGGGGAACGTGATCCTCTATACGGCCGGCGATCTCGCCGCGGTGATGGCGTTGAACGTCGACCTGAAGGTACTGTCGGCGAACGGCTTCTACGATTTCGTCACGCCGTTCTACCAGACCGTGATCGACCTGCAGCAGATGCCGCTCGAGGACCAGAAGGTGCGGCAGAACCTGTCCGCGCGTTTCTATCCGTCGGGGCACATGGTGTATCTCGACGGCGGCTCGCGTACCGCGCTCAAGCGCGATCTCGCGACGATGTACGACGCGACGGTCAGCGACACGGGTGCGCGGATGCGGATTCGCGCGCTGCAGGCGACGAAGACGGGCGGGCACGCGTAGCGGTGCCCTGCCGCGTGTGGCCGTCACGGCCGCGCGCGGCGGATGGGCCACGACGCCGCCGGCCGGTTGCCAGGCCGCAGCGCCGGATTGCGACGCTGCGGTCGTTCCGCCGCGCTAGCCGCTTAGGCGGTCGGCCAGTCGAACGGCGTGTACGGCAGCGCGCGCTTGTGGCGCGAACCTTCGTGGAAGCGCAGCACCGTCTCGTACACATGGTCGCTGACCGGCTTGCCTTCGAGGAAATCGTCGATCTCGTCGTAGCTCACGCCGTACGCGTGCTCGTCGGGGCGCAGCGGGCGCAGTTCCTCGAGGTCGGCCGTCGGCACCTTCATCACGATCAGTTCCTCGCCGCCGAGCGCACGGGCCACCGCGCGCACGCGACGCTTGTTCAGTCCCGCGAGCGGCAGGATGTCCGCGCCGCCGTCACCGAACTTCGTGAAGAAACCCATCAGCGACTCCGCCGCGTGATCGGTGCCGATCACGATGCCGCGTCGCGCACCAGCCACCGCGTACTGCGCGATCATGCGCTCGCGCGCCTTGATGTTGCCGTGCACGAAGTCCTGCTGCGCCGGCGTCTCGAAGGCATGGCCGGACGCGGCCAGTGCGCCGAGCATTGCATCGGCGGCCGGCTTCACGTTGACGGTCAGCTCCTCGTCCGCGCGGATGAACGCGAGTGCGCGCTGCGCATCGGCTTCGTCGTTCTGCACGCCGTTCGGCAAGCGCATGGCAATGAAGCGTGCATCGTAGCCGTCGGCGCGCAGGCGCTCGACCGACAGTTGCGCGAGCCGGCCGGCCGTCGACGAATCGACGCCGCCGCTGATGCCGAGTACGTAGGTCCGCAGGCCGGTCGAACGAAGATATTGCGCGAGGAATTCGACGCGGCGGGCGATCTCGGCCTCGGCGTCGAAGTGCGGGGCGACGTTCAGTTCGGCAATGATCGCGCGTTGGCGGCTGGCGTAATCGGCGGATGTCATGAAGGGAGTTCCGGAACGAAATGCAAGGCGCCCATCATAAGCGCAATCGTGGCGCGGCGCCGCGCCGGGCGTGCGTTCCGGCGGTTTCGCGTTGCTTCGGCGAGACGCGCTGCATCGCCGTGGTGCACGGTGCGCCGGGGGAGTGCAGGATGCCGCGCGATGGGCCTCCTTTCGCACGACTCCGATGCGGGTATCGGCCCGGCGGTGTGCGTCAGCGCCGCGCGAGCACGACGCCCACCAGCGCGAGCGCGAAGCCGGCGAGCTGGATGGCCGCGAGCGTTTCGCCGAACAGCCAGTAGCCCTGCAGCGCGGCAAGCGGCGGTGCGAGGAACAGCAGCGACGTCGCGCGCGCGGCGTTGCCGCGCCGCAGCATCCACATCAGCATCGTGACCGCGCCGCCGGACAGGAACACGACACCCCATACGAGCGAGACCCACAGCGCCGGCGCGCCGATCCAGCGCGTCTCGTGCAGCAGCGCGACGAAGACGGCCGCGACGATTGCCGCACCGAAGTTCTGGACGGCAACCGCCGTGCGCAGGTCGCTTTTCGCGAGCTTGCCTTTCTGGTACAGCGAGCCGGCGGTGATCGACCCGACCGCAAGCACCGAGACGGCGACGACGAGCCAGGCAGGCGCGGCGCCCGGCGGCGTCGCGACACCGCCCGTGACCTTCGGCGCCAGCACGAGCGCGACGCCGGTGAGCCCGAGCGCCATCCCGAACCAGCCGCGCGCGGGCAGGCGCTCGTTGAACAGCGGAACGGCGAGCACGGCGGTGGCGAGCGGCTGCAGCGCGCCGAGCAGCGCCATGACGCCCGCGTTCAGCCCTTGCGCGACGGCCCAGTAGCTCGCGCCGAGATAGACGCCCTGCAGCAGCGCGCCCGCGATCAGGTGACGCGGCCATTCGCGCCGGGCCGGCCACGGCGCGCGCGCGACGAGCGCCACCACGCCGAACAGCGCGGCCGTGCCCGCAAAACGCGCGAGCAGGAACAGGTTGGGATCGGCGTAGGGCTTGATTGCCCGCGCAACGATGAAGCCGGTGGACCAGAGTGCGACGAAAGCGGCGGCGACGATCGAGGTAAGCATGCGTGACGGGCCGCGATGCGGCCGGACAGAATCGTGAAGTCGGCCAGTATCGGGGGAAGCGATGCTGGCGTCTTGTCGGATCCTGCACTCATGCTGCGTGCCGAACGTGCCGAACGTGCCGAACGTGCCGAACGTGCCGAACGTGCCGAATGTGCCGAATGTGCCGAACGCGTCGAACGCGTCGAATGTGTCGCACATGCGGCCGTCGGTGTGGGCCGGGCGATGCCGCGGGAAGGAGAGGGGCGCCGCCCGGCATGCGGAGCGGGCGAGCGTGAAGCAGCGAAGATCAGTCGATCGAGAACGTGTCGAGCGGCTGGTTGGCGCGTGCGTCGGTCGCGAAGCGCGCGGCGAGCTGTTCGTAGAGCCGGCGGGCCTCGTCGAGCGTCAGGTCGATCCAGTACGGATCGCCGGCCGCATCGTTGAGACGTTCGGGCGGAAACTGGATTTCGATCACACTGCCTTTGCGATACATGGCGCGAGCCCCTTTGCTTGGTCTGTCATTCGGCGAAGCGCAAAGTGTAGCAACCGGCGCCGCGCCGATTCGCGCGCGTCAGGCAATACAGAATTTCGGTTTCGGGAAACGCGGCCTGCCCGGTTTCCCGCCGCAGTCAAATGCCGGTCAAACGGCCGTAATACAATGGTCGGCTTACCCATTACCAGTCGCCTCGGGCGCACACGCGATGCTGGCGGAACAACGTCATCAATTCATCCTGTCGGAGCTCGGACGGTCGGGCGCATTGTCGGTCGCGGAACTCGTCCGCTCGCTCGACGTGTCGCGCGAGACCGTGCGGCGCGACCTGAACGCACTGGCCGCACGCGGCCTGCTCGTGATGACGCACGGCGGTGCGCTGGCCGCGGATCGCCGCGAGCCGAGCCTGTCGGAGCGCGAAGCCGCGAACGCGGAAGCGAAGCGCACGATCGGGCGGCGCGCGGCCGAATTCGTGCCCGACGATGCATCGGTGCTGATCGATTCGGGCAGCACGCCGCATGCGGTTGCGCTCGCGCTTGCCGACCGGCACCGGCTGTCGATCTACACGAACGACTGGCGCACCGCGTTCGTGCTCGCGCGGCGCAACGGCAATCGCGTGACGCTGCTCGGCGGCGAGCTGTCCGACGACGAGGACGCCACCTTCGGGCTCGACACGATCCAGCAGCTTGCGCAGTACCACGTCGATTTCGCGTTCGTCGGCGCCGGCGGCATCACGCCCGACGGCGAATGCACCGACTACTCGCGGCTCGCGGCCGAGGTGCGCAGCCGGATGATCGCGGCGGCCGGCACCGCGATGATCGTCGCCGACCATTCGAAATTCGGCCGCGTGACGCCGGTGCGGATCAACGGCACGGCCGCTGCCCGCTATCTCGTGACCGAACGCGCGCCCGACAAGGCCGTGCGCCGCGCGCTGACCGCGCGCGGGATCGAACTGCTCGTGTGCGACTGACGCGCGTCCGACATACAAGGTTCATCGAACCGTCATTGCGCGGGAAGAACCGCCGTCAAGACTGACCCATTCATCTCGACCGGCCGCAAGGCCAGGGAGCAACGAATGACCGTCAGTGTGCGCAGCTATCTTTCCCCCACCCTGGTCCTGCTGGCCTTCGACTGGCCCGATGCGGCGTCGCGTGCCGATTTCCTCGGCTTCGCGATCCGGCGCACGCCGGGCTTCTGGTCGGCCGACGGCAAGACGCGCGCGCCGGACAGCTGGCTGCCGAACCGCCTGACGTTCGACGGCCCGGCCGCGCACACGCAGGGCGACGCGCCGACCGACCAGGCGCCGATCCAGAAATTCATGTGGTGGGACGCGCGCATCGATCCGCAGGATCGCGGTGCGTCGTTCCGCTACGACGTCTATCCGGTCGTCGGCACGCCGGCGAACCTGCAGGTACTCGACGCGCAAGCCGGCGTGTGCAACGTCGTGCTGCCCGCGCATGTCGAGGACGGCATCGGCACGTGGTTCAACCGCGCGGTGGTCAGCTCGCAGGCATTCGCGAAGCAGGTGGCGGCGCTGGGCCTCGCGCCGAATGCGGCACCGAGCGACGCGCAGGCGCTGAAGCTGCGCACGTGGCTCGCGAACGACATGGAGCAGGTGTTCGCGGAGATGCTCGACCCCGCGTCGCGCGCGGCGTCGGCCGTCTATCACCTGACCGACACGCTGTGGGCGCTGCCCGCATTCGAAGCATTCGGGCGCCAGCACGGCGAAGCGTCGCTCGCGATCGTCTACGACGCGCACACGACGGCGCGCAAGGGCAAGCCGCCGCTGCCGTCGCCGAACCAGCCGGCCGTCGACGCGCTGCAGGGGCTCGCGACGCTCGCGCCGCGCGACAAGACGCACATCATGCACGACAAGTTCATCGTGACCGATGCGGCGTCGAACGCGGTGCCCTCACGCGTGCTGACCGGCTCCGCGAACTTCACGACCGAGGGGCTCACGGAACAGGCGAACGTGCTGCACGCGTTCGATTCGCCCGCGCTTGCCGCGCTGTACAACGATCGCGCGCAGGCGCTGGCCGGGAATCCGTCGATCGCGGAGACGGCGAAGCTGTCGCCGGGCTGGTCGGAGCCGATGACGATCGGCAGTGCACAGGTGCGGCTCGCGTTTTCGCCGGAGCCGGCGGGGCAGCGCACCGAGATCGACACGATCGTCGCCGCGATCGCGGCCGCGAAGCATTCGGTCTCGTTCTGCCTGTTCATGCCGACCGACGCGGCGCTGCGCGATGCGTGCTTCGCGGCCGGCGACCGCGGGCTGATGATGTTCGGCCTGGTGAACAAGATCAACGCAGGCAGCGCGACGAAGGCGGATGCCGAGCAGCAGGCCGGGCAGACGCTCGATGCAGCCACGCTCGCGAACCTCGAGCTGTATCACCGCAGCCGCGACAACCACGACGTGATCGATGCCGCGTATTTCTCGCCGGCCACCGTGCCGGAGGGTTTCGAGCCCGAGCTGCGCCTCTTCCCGGGTGAACCGGCACCGGCCTTTCCGCCCGTCGTGATCCATCACAAGTTCATCGTGATCGATGCCGAAGGCGCAAACCCGGTCGTCTATACGGGCTCGGCGAACATGAGCCGCAATTCCGAGCAGTACAACGACGAGAACCTGCTCGAGATCCGCGACTCGCGGATCTCGGCGATCTATCTCGCGGAATTCCTGCGGCTTTACGAGCACTATCGCGCGCGGGCGCTGGCGATCAATGCGAAGCAGCACGGCACGGGCACGGATACGAGCACGGGTACGCATGCGCGGCTCGCGCTTGCGCCCGATTCGAGCTGGGCGAAGAAGTATTACGTGGCGGGAAGCCCGGAAGAAAAGGCGCGGATCGCACTGGCGTCGACCGCGCCGACGGACTGAGGTACGGCAGAGCGACGGGCGCGGATGTCGCGCGCCCGACGTGAGGCTGGCCGGGAAACCGGCTGCCGCCGCTTATGCGGCGACGTAGCGCAGCACGGCGTCGGCGATCGTGTCGCGATGCCGTGCGCGCAGGCGCGGCGCCGACGGGTCGCGGCCGAACGCGGCGCCGAACGTGTAGCGGTTGGACACGCGGTGGAAGCAGAACGAGCTGATCAGCAGGTGCAGGTCGAACGCGTCGATGTCCTGGCGGAACGCGCCGCTCGCCGCGCCGCGCTCGACCAGTTCCTCGAGCGTCTTGATGATGCTGACGTTGCGGTTCTTGAACGACTTGAGCTGTTCGAGATACTTCGCGCCGTGGATGTTCTCGATCGACACGAGGCGGACGAAGTCGCGATGCTTGTCGTGATAGTCGAACGTGAATTCGACGAGGCGGCGCATGCCTTCACGCGGCTCCATGTCGCCGACGTGCAGTTCCTGCTCGAGTGCGCGGATGTCGCCGTACACCTTCTCCAGCACGGCCTCGTACAGGCCTTCCTTGCTTTCGAAGTAGTAGTAGAGCATCCGCTTCGTCGTGTTGGTACGCTCGGCGATCGCATCGACGCGCGCGCCGGCGAGCCCCATCGCGGAGAATTCCTGCGTGGCGACGTCGAGGATGTTGCGCTTGGTTTGCTCGGGATCGTATTTGCGCCGCGTATCGGACGGAAGCGCGCGGGTGTCGGACGTGGCGGCCTTGCTTCCTGCTTTCATGTGAATTTATTGTGGCTTCGGCGGCTTGGAAAAGCCATTCTAGCATGTGGGAAATCCCCGCCCGGCCGACCTTCCGCTCTAATCGGCAGGGCGGTTTCGGCCGCCGTGGCCGCCGCTCAGCGACGGCAGGATGCGAGCGCGTCGCGCGCCTGGTACGCCGTGTACGTGAGCTGCGCGGCGGCGAGGCCCGCGAGCCCGAACGTGCGCGTGAGCCCGAACGCGTTGAAGCCTTCCGGCACCGGCCGGCCTTCGGCCAGCGCGGCCGCGAGCGCTTCGCCGGCGACCGTGGTCGGCGCCATCCCGTGGCCGCCGAACGCGATCGCGTGCCATACGCCGTCCGCGTCGCGGCCGATCTGCGGCATCTTGTGCCGCGCATAGCTCATCAGCCCGCCCCACGCGTAGTCGACCTTCACGCCTTCCAGTTGCGGATACACGCGCAGCAGGTCGCGCCGCAGCAGGCGGGCGATCGCGTCGGGGCCGCGGTCGAGCACGGAGATCCGGCCGCCCCACAGGATGCGCGTGTCCTTCAGCGGGCGGTAATAGTCGAACGCGAAACGCGTGTCGTAGATCGCGTACGGTGCGTCGATCGCGTCCGGCAGGCGCGCGCCGAGCGGTTCGGTCGCGATCACGTAGGTCGCGATCGGCAGCACCGCGCGCTCGATGCGCGGCGACACGCCGCGCGCATAACCGCCACCGGCGAACACGACGTCCTTCGCGCGCACCGTGCCCTGCGCCGTGCGCACGACGTACCCGGCACCTTCGCGCGCGATGCCGAGCGCGGCCGAGCGTTCGTACACGCGCGCGCCGCCGCGCGATGCGGCCGCCGCGACGCCGAGCACGTACTTGAGCGGATGGAAGTGGAAGGCGTTCGGCTCGAACAGGCCGCCGTAATAGCGCTGCGTCTTCAGCCGCTTGCGCAATGCGTCCGTCGAAACGGGTTCCCAGTCGACGCCGAGTTCGTCCTTCATCAGCGTGCGCACGCTGTCGAGCCGCGAAGGATCGTCGAACCAGTTCGTGAGCATCACGCCCTGGTCGACGATGTCGCAGTCGATGTCGTAGCGTGCGATCCGCGCGCGGATCAGTTCGACCGCATCGACGGTGAGCCGGTACAGCCGGCGCCCTTCGTCGCGGCCGAGCGTGCGCAGCAGGTCGGCGTTGTCGAGACTGTAGCCGCCGAAGACGAAGCCGCCATTGCGGCCCGATGCGCCGAAGCCGACCCGTTCGCTGTCGAGCACAACGACGTCATGCACGCCGCGCTCGACGAGGCCGAGCGCCGTGCACAGGCCGGCGAGGCCGCCGCCGACGATGCAGACCTGCGTGTCGATCGTGCCGGTCAGTTGCGGGTAGGGCTGGCGGGTAACGGTGGCTTCGTAGAAGTTCTGCATGCGATTTCGTTGACTCGTAACGGCGGAAAAACAGGCGGCGCGCGTCGATCTTGCCTGAACGCGCGCGCCGCGTCGAATGGGGGGGCAGCGCACCGGCTGCCGCGCGTGGGCGGCGGCCGGTGCGAAGTCGGCCGATGCGGGCCGCTTCGGACGCTCAGGCGCCCTGCGTCGGGTTGGCCGGACGGGCGACGTAGCCCGCGTAGCCGGTTTCGGCCTGCGGTGTGGTTTCAGGCGTCGCGTTGCGTTCGATCCACGGCGCGATCTCCATGTCTTCGTAGCGCACGAGGCGGCATTTGCGCACGAGCGCGTAGCCGAGCCAGATCGCGAGGAAGAACGGCAGGCCGATGTAGGTCGCGGCGATACCCACCCAGTCGATCTTGTCGGAGAGGAACGCCTGGTAATCCTGGCCGAGCGCGACGACCGCGCACAACGCGAACGCGAACAGCGGGCCGAACGGGAACCACTTCGACCGGTACGGCAGCTGGTCGAGCCGGTAGCCCTGCTTCAGGAACCCCTTGCGGAACCGGTAGTGACTGACCGCGATGCCGAGCCATGTGATGAAGCCGGCCATGCCCGATGTGTTCAGCAGCCACAGGTACACGGTCTTGTCGCCGTACAGCGACGTGAGGAAACACAGCGCGCCGACGGCCGTCGTCGCATACAGCGCGTTGCGCGGCACGCCGCCGCGCGACAGCTTCGCGAAGATCTTCGGCGCGCGGCCTTCGACCGCGAGGTTGTAGAGCATCCGCGTCGACGCGTACATGCCGGAGTTGCCGGCCGACAGCACAGCCGTGAGGATCACCGCGTTCATCACGCCGGCCGCGAATGCGAGGCCCGCGTGGCGGAACACGAGCGTGAACGGGCTCACGCCGATGTCGGTCACGTCGCTTTTCAGCAGGCTCGGGTCGGTGTAGGGAATCAGCACGCCGATCACGAAGATCGCGAACACGTAGAACAGCAGGATCCGCCAGAAGATCTGGCTCACCGCGCGCGGGATCGTCGTGCGCGGGTTTTCCGATTCGCCGGCCGCGACGCCGATCATTTCGGTGCCCTGGAACGAGAAGCCCGCGATCATCGCGACGCCGAGCATCGTCGCCCAGCCGCCGGCGAACGGCGCGTCACCGATCGTGAAGTTGCCCCAGCCCGCGCTCGGGCCGCCCTGCATGATCCCGAAGATCATCAGCAGGCCGACGCCGACGAACGCGAGCACCGTCAGCACCTTGATCAGCGCGAACCAGTATTCGGCTTCGCCGAAGCCGCGCACCGACAACGCATTGAGCGCGAAGATCAAGGTGAGGAACAGCGCGCTCCACCACATGCCCGGTACGTGCGGAAACCAGTAGTTCATCACGAGTTGCGCGGCGACGAGCTCCACCGCGAGCGTCACGGCCCAGCTGTACCAGTAGTTCCAGCCGAGCGCGAAACCGAAGCCTTCGTCGACGAACTTCGCGCCGTAGGTCGCGAACGAGCCCGACACCGGCATGAACGCGGCCATTTCACCGAGGCTCGTCATCAGGAAATAGACCATCAGCCCGATCACCATGTACGCGAGCATCGCGCCGCCGGGGCCGGCCTGCGAGATCGACGCGCCGGACGCGACGAACAGGCCCGTGCCGATCGAGCCGCCGATCGCGATCATTCGCAGATGGCGTGCCTGCAGCGCACGGTGGAGGGACGGCTTCGCGGGCGGCGAGCCGGACGGACGGGGTGAATCGGGGCGGGCATCTGAATGCATGGCGGGCGCTGGGCGCTGTCTCCGGGATTGTTTTTTGGTGACGAAGCGCGACGCGTTGCCGGCCTTGGGCCGGGCAGCGGTGATGCGGTGCGGAAGCGGGCCTGATGAGCCGGATCGCGATGCGTGTCGCCTTCGTCTGGCGTCCGGCTGCAGTCGTGGCGGCCGGCGGCGCGCGGGGTGCGTTGCACCTCGACGTCGCAACGATTGTGTGTGCCCGATGCACGGCCGGCAAACGATATTTCCGCACAGGGTGATGCAGGTTTGTCATCAACTTGCATCGTGTCGCGATGCGTCCGACGGCCCGGCTACGGGCTTTGGAAACGTCCTATATCGGCGCAGAAGCGCGTGGGGTCGGCCTATCGAGTTGTTGCGTTTTCGGAATGAAGTCGTGAGTTAATATCAATAGCGGCCCGACTTGTGGCCACCGACAATGTGTTTCATGGATCGTGCCCTGCGAGGCGGGAGCGCGCCGTCCGGCCGGGCTTCCGGCGGCGGCGCAGCGCGATGCGCCATACGGCGCACCGGGCCCGCCGCGCTGCGCATCCGCTTGCACCGGGCGCGCGAACGCGCTCCAATCGAATCACGCGGGCGGCGCTGCCGCCGCACCGATCAATCTGTCCCTGAAGAGGAAGTGATGCAATTCAACGACATTCTTGCCGCGCTCGATATCGATCTCGCCCAGTGGAAAGGCAATGCGCTGACCGCGCGTTCGCCGCTCGACGGCGCGACGCTCGCGACGCTGGCCGTCGACACGCCCGCCGACGCCGAGCGCAAGATCGACGCCGCGCACGACGCATTCCTCAAGTGGCGCACGGTGCCGGCGCCGGTGCGCGGTGAGTTCGTGCGCGTGTTCGGCAACGTGCTTCGTGAGCACAAGGCCGAACTGGGCCGCCTCGTCACGCTCGAAGCCGGCAAGATCACGTCGGAAGGGCTCGGCGAAGTGCAGGAAATGATCGACATCTGCGATTTCGCGGTCGGCCTGTCGCGCCAGCTCTACGGCCTGACGATCGCGTCGGAGCGCCCGGGTCACCGGATGATGGAAACGTGGCACCCGATCGGCGTGTGCGGCGTGATTTCGGCGTTCAACTTCCCGGTTGCGGTGTGGGCCTGGAATGCGGCGCTCGCGTTCGTGTGCGGCGATTCGGTCGTGTGGAAGCCGTCCGAGAAGACGCCGCTCACCGCGATCGCGTGCCACGTGCTGCTCGAGAAGGCGCTGCGCGAGTTCGAGAAGACGCATCCGGGCGTCGCGCCGAAGGGCCTGAGCCAGCTGGTGCTCGGCATGCGCGACGTCGGCGAGGTGCTGACGGCGTCGAAGAAGGTGCCGGTCGTCAGTGCGACGGGCAGCGTGCGGATGGGCCAGGAAGTCGCGAAGGTGCTGAGCCAGCGTCTCGCGCGCGGCATCCTCGAACTCGGCGGCAACAACGGGATGATCGTCGCGCCGAGCGCGGATCTCGACCTCGTGGTGCGCGCGGTCACGTTCGCGGCGGTCGGCACGGCCGGCCAGCGCTGTACGACGCTGCGCCGCCTGATCGTGCATCGCAGCCTGGTCGAGCAACTGCTGCCGCGCATCGAGAAGGCCTACGTGTCGGTGAAGGTCGGCAACCCGCTCGAAGAAGGCACGCTGGTCGGCCCGCTGGTCGATCGCGCGTCGTTCGATGCGATGCAGAAGGCGCTGGGCGATGCACGTGAGCAGGGCGGCGAGGTGAAGGGCGGCGAGCGCGTCGACGTCGGTCACGCGGATGCGTACTACGTGCGTCCGGCCATCGTGCGGATGCCGAAGCAATCGGCCGTGGTCGAGCGCGAGACGTTCGCACCGATCCTGTACGTGATGGTCTACGACAACTTCGACGACGCGATCGAACTGCATAACGCAGTGCCGCAAGGCCTGTCGTCGGCGATCTTCACGAACGACATGCGCGAGGCCGAGCAGTTCATGTCGGCAGCGGGCAGCGACTGCGGGATCGTCAACGTGAACATCGGCACGAGCGGCGCGGAGATCGGCGGCGCGTTCGGCGGCGAGAAGGAAACGGGCGGCGGCCGCGAGTCGGGTTCGGATGCGTGGAAGGCGTATATGCGCCGCGCGACGAATACGATCAACTACAGCCGGCAGCTGCCGCTGGCGCAGGGTGTGAAGTTCGACGTGTGATGTCGCGCGGTGCGTGTTGCACCGCCTGACGATGAAACGGGCCGGTTGCCGCGATGCGGTGCCGGCCCGTTGTGTTTGGCGCGGCGCAATGCGGTATCGTGCGCGTTGGCGTCGTTTGGCGCCGGTGCTTTTTCGATGACATGCCGGGAGCGGCGCGCGTGCGTGCCGGCCCGGGTTGACGGTGCCGAGATCGTGAACGGAAATGAATGTCTTGCGAGCCTGGCGGGGTTGTCGCTCGTCGGCATGCAGGTTTATGCGTCTTCCTGTTTGCGTCGCTATTGCGACGCGAAAGGAGTGTCGCACGCGGCCATCGATGCGCTCCTGGCTCATCTCGACGCCGTCGCGGGTGCTCGAAGCCTGCCGGAGTGGGAGCGGAAAGGTGCATTGCTCGAACTGAACGGCAGAGGCGATCCCGTTCCGGCAGCCATCGAATCGGCGCTGCCGGATGGCGAGTCGCAGAGATTCGCGGCGCTGGTCGAAGCCGTCGTCGAGGTTGGAATCGTCGATCTGTACGGCGCGAACACCGATCTTCCGCTGGCGTTTCTTCGCAAGGCGATCGCCGTTCTGGAACAGAGTGGGATTCCGCTGCCGCTACCGCCGCGTGCGTGCGTGTGATGCGGCGGACGGTTCGACGTGGTGGCACGGATGATTGCCGGCTAAGCGGCGCATCTGCGCGATCCGAGCGACAACCTGATCACGATTACCTGTCACGAAGACGACGAGGCGAGCGACGAGATCGTCTACGGCTGGGAAGAGACGGTCACGGTCGATTGACCGATCGGGACGGGGACACGAATGGACACGCTCGCGGATCTGATACGAAGCGAATCGCTTTTCTACGCGGACTGCATCGCGTTGAGCCGCACGCGCGTGATCGGCTACACGATTGCTGGTGCGCGACTGGCGCTGGATGATTTGATCGGTATCGACGAATCGGATGTCACCGATGCATTCGAACGATTCTCGATCGAGATCGACGGCGCGATCTATGCAGGCGGCGAGGGCGCGTCGCACGGGTCATACGGATTCTTCTACAAGCGCACGGGAAGCCATGTCGACTGGGTCGTGATGTCGACGACGTCGGACCCGTTCGTCGCCGCCCGGCGTACGGACGGCGCCATCGCATTCGTGACGCAGGCCGGCGATGCATGGGTGGTATCCGCAGACGATGTCGTGAACCTGCGCATCGACCGCGGACGGCCGACCCGACCGTTCAGCGCGACGCCACCCGGCGCGTAGCCTGCATCACTTCTCCGCCGCCGCCGGCATGTTCTGCACGACCAGCATCTGCGGGCTCGACAGCGTGATCCCCGCCGCGCGCAACTGCTTCAGGATCTCGAACAGCAGATCGCTCTTCGTCGAACTCGCGATCCGCGGGCTTGCCACATAACCCGTCACGCTCAGCGTGATTCCGTCCGGCGTGAGCTGGCTGAACGTCACCGACGGCGCCGGCTTCTCGAGGATCGCCTGGTGCTCGCGATATGCATCGAGCAGCAGGTCGCGCACCTGCTCGGGATCGGTGTTCAGCGGGAATGTCAGCACCAGCGTCGCGACGCCCTGCGTGCTGTTGCCCATCGTCACGTTGCGCACGTTCTGCGAGATCAGCTGCGAGTTCGGCACGATCACGGTCGAGCGGTCGCTGAGCTGGATCTCGGTCGCGCGCACGTTGATGCGGCGGATGTCGCCTTCGACGCCCGCGATGCTGACCATGTCGCCCACCTTCACCGGACGCTCGGTCAGCAGGATCAGCCCCGACACGAAGTTCTTCACGATCTCCTGCAGGCCGAAGCCGATACCCACCGACAACGCGCTGACGATCCACGCGAGGTTGTTCCACCGCACGCCGAGCAGCCCGAGCGTCATCAGCACGAGCAGTACGTAGCCGACGTTGGTGAACAGCGTGATCAGCGATACACGCATCCCGGTATCCATGCCGAGCGCGGGCATGAACTCGCTGTCGAGCCAGCGCCGCAGCGAGCGCAACAGGTAGAAGCCGATCGCGAACCCGATGACGGCGTTCAGGATCCGGTCGGGCATGATGTTCAGGCTCTGCAGCCGCTGGCTGCCGATCATCGCGACCGCGCTGTCGAGCAGGTCGCTCGGCGTCGTGCCGAAGCCGCCCGTCAGCAGCGCGATGGCCGCGATCAGCATCAGCAGGCTCGTGCCGAAACCGGACAGCACCGTGCGCGCCTGGTCGAGGTGGCGATCCTCGAGCGCGAACAGGTGCTTGATCTGCTGACCCGTCGCCAGGCTCGACGAGAACAGGCTTTCGCTCGCGTCGCGCGTCAGCTGGATCAGGATGTAGGTCGTGCACAGCACGATCTCGAACCACACGAGCTCGTACGTGATGAAGCGCGCGACCGTGATGTAACCGATCAGGAGTGCGATCAGCGATGCGACGATCGCCAGCGTGACGCCGGCGTGGATCAGCCCCGCGAGCGTTGAGCGCTGCTCGGGTGCCTCGCCCGCCGCCGCGAGCACGCTGCGCGCGCGGTTGGCACGCAACAGCGACGCGCCGACCGTCAGCGTGACGACGAGCGACACGATGCCGCGACCGAACAGCGTGACCGACAGGCTGGTGTCGACGATCCGGTTGATCGATTCGAGCGTGCCGGACACGAGCAGCAGCGCGGCCAGGATGCCGGGGAACGGCTTCATCGCGAGCGCGACGGGATCGGCGAGCGCGGGCAGGCGCCACGACGGATGCTTCGTGCAGAGCAGTGCGCGGCCGAGCCCGGCGATCAGTGCGCAGGTCGCGGCGAGCTTCGCGAACTGGTCCCACAGATCGGTCAGCCCCGACGTGAGGTCGTAACGGCGCGCGACGGCGAGATAAAGGATCTGAACGGCAATGGCGGTCGCCAGCAGGGTCGACAGCGCGATGGATAACGCCAGTGCGCTGCGGCGCAAGCGGGTGGCCGGCAGGCGGTTGACGCAGAGCCAGGCGAGCCCGCGCTCGATGAGCCGGCGGCCGCCCATCCATGCCGCGAACGCGGCGATCAGCAGCAGCACGGTGATCGCCTTTTGTCCGGGCACCCACGACGAGCGCAGCATGTCGTGTATTTCTTCGTCGAAATCTCCGAGCCGCTGGGTGTCGTCCGGCGAAAGATGGAACAGCGGCAGCCAGAACTGCGCGCTGAAAATGCCGCCCGAACGGAATGCGAGCTGGTTCTTCAGCAGGCCGCGATGGAGCTTTGCGAATTGTTCGGCCAGGTTCGTCAGGCCGGTTTTCTGGTCGGCGGCCTGCTTCAGCGCCGCATCGAGCTGCGTCTTGCGCGCGTTCAGCGTGGCCCGTTGCTTCGCGACGGCTGCCGTTTCCGGCGCAGCGCCCTCGGCGGGCGGCGGTCCGAGCACGTCGAGTTGTGCCTGAATCTGGGCGCGTTGCGGCGTGAGATCGCTTTGTAGTTTCACGACGTCGGTGCTCAGCTCCTGCGCCGAGTCGTCGAGCCCGTCCAGCTCCTTGCTGCTCGACGCGGTCGAGGTCTGCTGCTTGATGCGGTCGAGCTCGACCTGCATCTGCTTGAGCTGCGCGACGGCGTCGTTCAGCGAGATGGCCGGCACGGGCGCGCCGACGCCGCTTGCGCCCGGGGCGGAAGCAGCCTCCGGAAACGCCGACGCGGTCGCGATCGCCGCGAACTGCAGCAGCGCGATCAGCGCGATCCGGCGGGCGTACGTGGATAGTCGTTGTATGAACATGAATGCTTACGATTTGCCGACAGTGCCGGGTGCCGAAAGGCAGCCGGAAGCCGGTGATTGGCCCGGTAGCATGTTACCGGGGTGTGGGGCGAACCATTTCCGAATCTGCATCTGTGGCGTCTCCGGGGTAGGCATGCGCGACGGACTACGGGAAATCCCGGTCGCCTTGTTTTACCGGGGGTCTGTCGGCGCGAGTCGCGGCGGAAAGGGCGTGTTTTCTGCAGTCGGTCGGGGCAAGCGGCGGGACAGACGGTTACGACATTTACATAAAGTCGGCGCGCCGATGAGCCGGATAAACGGGGCATGATCTCCGTGAGGGGCCCCGGGGCGGACCGGCGACCGGACATTTTCCGGCTGCGTGGCCGTCGTACAATGCCGCGAGCCGCCGGCAGGTCGTCCGCGGCACGAGACGCGGAAGCCGTCGCCGGGCATCCGAACACGAACAACGACAGGCATCCTGAGAGCGTGGCAGATCAAACACTTCCGGTGGGCACGGCGGACGAACGGGCTGCGCCGTGGCCGACCGATGCCGGTTCGGACGGCATCGAGCCGTTCGGTGACAGTGGCACGCGGCGTATCGGCCGTGCGAACGTCGGACGGCCGGCGCCGGCGGCCGACGCGATGTCGATCCCGAGCAAGCCCGCCGCCGCTTTCCGCCAGGCTCGACATCGACGCGGAGGCGTTTGATGGCGGCTCACCCGCGAAAGATCGAAAGCGTTCTGCGACTCGACACTCACGCCCGATCCGATTATTTCATTCGCAAGATTGCCGACTCTGAAGTCGTCTGGGGTCTGTTCGATACGGGTTGGGCGACCGCGGCCGCGGAGGGGTGCATCGTGATTCCATTCTGGCCCGAGCAGGACTTCGCGGCGATCTGTGCCGGTGACGAATGGGCGGGCTTTCATGCGCAGGCGATTCCTCTCGACGCGTTTCTGTCGCGTTGGTTGCCCGGGATGGGAAGGGATCAAAGGGTATGTGCCGTTTTTCCGACGCCGGAAGACAGCGGGTCGCTTGTATTGCCGCTCGATCTGCTGGCGTCGATCCGCGCGGAGTTGACGCAGTATGAGTAAATTCATGCGCGCCCGTTACCGGTCACGAATCGGGTCGAGAGGGTGGTGCACGGGGTATTCCGTCAATCAATGCGAAGTCATTCACTCGGCGCCCCGGCCGGCCAATGCATTGGATCGTTCTGCATGAACCGGGGCCGGTGGAACATCGCACCGAGGTTCGGGGGCAATGATGGGGTGAGCGCGACGGTCACGTCCGAACCGGATGAGGAAACATGACGAAAATCTGGACCACGGAAGCGGACTATCCGGCAAGCCGAATGGCCCGCTACGACGAGGCCGTGAGCAGGATGGATCGGTTCGAGCTGCAGGCGGCAACGCGCGTCGCTACACCCGTGCCCCTGTCGTTCGAACTGCCGCGAAACGGGCGGTCGAGGATTCGGGATTACGGCGTCATCTGGTCGGACATCCTGGTTCCGCTCGTCAACGAAGCGGTACGTATGGCGATCGAAGCGCGGGTGGATAACGATGATGTGCAGTTCGTCCCGGCAGTGATCAGATCGGGCGGCGAGGCGATTGAAGGCTCGTATTTCCTGCTCAACCCGACGACGACAGTCGACGTGGTCGATCGCGACGCGTCCGAGCCGATCGTGGTGAAAATCCCGGGGTTCCCCGACGCCACGGTCGGTTTCAGAAGGCTGGTCTTGCGCGCCGACTTTCCGGCCAACGGCATGGGCCGACAATGCGACTCCGCGTCATACATCGTCGTCGGCGATCAACTGGCCGATGCGGTACTGCGCGCCGCGAACAAGGGTGTCAGGTTCACCACCGGCATCCCGCCGGTCGGTTGACGCCGGACCGGGCGGCAGTGTCAGGAAGGTTCCGTGTGAGCCATCGAACCGATGCGGGGCGAACAGTACACGTCCCGCTTCGGAATCGCCGTCCGTTGTCGATGATCGGCGATCGTCGGGCTTGTCAGGTGAGGAGCAGCCTATCGTGAGGTATTACGTCCTGTCTCAACGTGCGGCACCGGGATGCCCGGTCGGCATGCTGAATGGCGCGCTGTATGACCGGTACTATCAGGATGCCGCGAGTGTCGGTGTCGGATATTTCCAGTGGTAGGAAAACCTGTCGCGCGGGCCGTGCTTCAGCCGATTGATGTGCTCACGCGCGCCTCGCTAAAATGCGCGAAGCCGCTCGCCAGTTCCCCTCTGCCAGCGCCAAAGACAATCAAGAATCCGGAGACTTGCCACCATGGCATCCACCCAGCCCGACTCGCTCACCGCAGCAGGCGCCGCCCACCCTGCGGCGATCGACCCCGGCTCCATCTCGGCCCGCCTCGACCGCCTGCCGCCCACACGTACCGTCTGGAAGCTCGTCGTCCTGCTCAGCCTCGGCTTCTTCTTTGAGCTCTACGACCTGCTTTATAGCGGCTACGTCGCGCCCGGCCTCGTGAAAAGCGGGATCCTCTCGGCGACGACGCACGGCCTGTTCGGCACCACGGGCGTCGCGAGCTTCATCGCCGCGCTGTTCTCCGGGCTCTTCATCGGCACGATCGCATGCGGCTTTCTCGCCGACCGCTTCGGCCGCCGCGCGATCTTCACGTGGTCGCTGCTGTGGTACACCGCCGCGAACGTCGTAATGGCGTTCCAGGACACCGCCGCCGGGCTGAACTTCTGGCGTTTCGTCGTCGGTCTCGGCCTGGGCGTCGAGATGGTGACGATCGGCACGTACATCTCCGAGCTGGTACCGAAGCAGATCCGCGGCCGCGCATTCGCGTGCGAGCAGGCGGTCGGTTTCGTCGCGGTGCCGGTGGTCGCGTTCCTCGCCTACCTGCTCGTGCCGCATGCACCGTTCGGCCTCGACGGCTGGCGCTGGGTCGTGCTGATCGGTGCGCACGGCGCGCTGTTCGTGTGGTGGATCCGCCGTGAACTGCCGGAAAGCCCGCGCTGGCTCGCGCAGCAGGGCCGGGTCGACGAAGCCGACCGCATCATGCGCGCGCTCGAGGCGAAGGTCGAAGCCGAGTACGGCCGGCCGCTGCCGCCGCCCGCGCCCGCCGAGCCCGTGCCGCCGCGCGGCAGGTTCCGCGACATGTGGGTGCAGCCGTATCGCAGCCGCACGATCATGATGACGATCTTCAACGTGTTCCAGACAGTCGGCTTCTACGGCTTCGCGAACTGGGTGCCGACGCTGCTGATCAAGCAGGGCATCACGATCACGTCGAGCCTGATGTATTCGAGCGTGATCGCACTCGCCGCGCCGATCGGCCCGCTGATCGGCCTCGTGATCGCCGACCGCTTCGAGCGCAAGTCGGTGATCGTCGCGATGGCGGCGGCGATCGTCGTCTGCGGGCTGCTGTTCAGCCAGACGACGGTGGGCGCATTCCTGATCGTGCTCGGCATCGGCCTCACGCTTGCCAGCAACATCATGTCGTACAGCTTCCACGCGTATCAGGCCGAGCTGTTCCCGACGTCGATCCGTGCACGGGCCGTCGGCTTCGTTTATTCGTGGAGCCGCTTCTCGGCGATCTTCTCGTCGTTCGTGATCGCGGCCGTGCTGAAGGGCTTCGGCACCTTCGGCGTGTTCGCGTTCATCGCGGGCGCGATGGTGGTCGTGATGGCCGCGATCGGGCTCATGGGGCCGCGCACGAAGGGCATCGCGCTCGAAACCATCTCGAAGTAGTCAAGGGATGTGCACGCATGTCGCATGGTTAGTGCGGCATGCGTGCAGTGTGATTGCACTGAACAAGCCGCATCTAAAATGATTTGGCATGCGAATCGATGTGGAGAAGACATCGCATCGTAGCGAAAAATACAAGCCTACGGCTCGCATCCCGGTACACGCCAAAACGCCCAAAAAACAAGCTTGCCACGCAACGACAAAGCGAGCGGAAACGAGTTGAAACAAAGCGTGACGAAGCGCAAATCCGCCGTGAAACCGCAGCTTTCGTCGCTGCCGATTCTTGCGCAGACGAGTAGAATGAAACGTCTGACGACTCATTAGCCGCCATCGGACCGTACGCGTTGCATCAGCGATCGGCTCCGCCGCGAAGAGGCGTCGGCGCCGGGCGCACACGATGCGCCGGACGTGTCGATGGCTCGCGCGGAAGATGCGCCGCTCGCAACAGCAGCATGCGGCGGCCGGATCGGCCGATGGCTTCGAACGTATGATGCTTTCCAATCTGACGCGGCGATTTGCGAAGCCGCGTTGCCTTACCCGCGCAGTCGCCACGTATGCATGGCTCGCTGTCGCACTGCCGATTTCCGTTCTTGCCGAGCGGCCTGCCCTTGCCGCGTCCGACGTACCGTCGTCCGCTGCTACGTCATCCTCAGCAGTTGCGTCGCCCGCGTCTTCGGCTTCCCGTGTCCATCCGGCGTCGCCAGCGCATGTATCGTCGGGCGCATCGGCCGTGCAGCCCGCGCCCGCGGCATCGCATGCGCATCATGCGGAACCTGCCAGCGCGGCGTCGGGCGCATCGGCGGCTTCTGCCGCGTCCACTGCAGCGCCTTCGTCGGCGGCTTCCGCCGCGTCGGCTGCCACCCCTGCGTCGGCTGCATCCGCCGTACCGGCCAGCGAGGCAGAGACGCCCGCGCCAACCCCGCCGCGCCAGCATCCGCCGCTATCGGCCGAGGAAGCGAAAAATGCGACGGCGCGCGCGATCGACATGCGCAAGCGCTTCACGCAGGAAGTCACGCGGCGCCTGAACGTGCCGGCAAGCGAGCAGCGTGCCTACGGCCAGCGGCTCCAGGCGGCGCTCACCGACGCGGATCTCGGCGACCTCGCCGGCGAATACGTCGCGGTGGTCGACCGCGCGCCGAACGTGCAGGCGCTTTTCATCTACTTCCGTGCAACGCCGGCCAACGCATGGCTGATGATCGGCGCTTCGCCGGTCGGCACCGGGCTGCCGGGCAAGTATGACCATTTCCTGACGCCGCTCGGCGTGTTCCATCACTCGCCGGACAACATGGATTTCCGCGCGGAAGGCACGACGAACGAGAACGGCATTCGCGGCTACGGCCGCCGCGACATGCGCATCTATGACTTCGGCTGGGTGGACGGCGAACGCGGCTGGGGCAAGGGCGGCGTGTCGCCGATGCGCTTCCAGATGCATGCGACGGATCCCGACCGGCTCGAATCGCTGCTCGGCATCCGGCATTCGAAGGGCTGCGTGCGGATTCCCGCCTCGCTGAACACGTTCTTCGATCGCCACGGTCTGCTCGACGACGACTACCAGGCGCGTGTCGAGGCCGGCAAGTCGCTGTGGGTGCTGCGGCGCGACCGCGACATCACGCCGATCGCGGGCCGCTACCTGGTCGTGATCGACAGCGCGCGCAAGGCCCGCCCGGCCTGGTCGCCGATGCCGGGGCACAAGGCGTGGTCGAAGGTGCCGAAGGGCGGCGACACGGCGGATTGACCGCCGGCCCGCCGGGGGCGGGCGATGCCAGGATGAGAATAAATCCGTTTTATTGATACATAAGAAAAGCAAACTTTTATTATCCGATCCGGGTTCGTATAGTCGAGGCCAGTTTCGCGGAACCCTGCCGCGCCTGGACCACCACCGATCACACGACCCGCATGAAAACTCTCTACAAGCTCGCTCCGCTCGCGATGCTCGGCGCCTTCGCGACGCATGCCTGTGCGCAAAGCAGCATCACACTGTACGGTCTCATCTCGGCCGGTGTCGGGTTCGCGACCAACCAGGGCGGCAAGAACGCCTGGCAGGCACTGTCCGGCACGAACCAGAACCCGCGCTGGGGGCTGAAGGGCAAGGAGGATCTCGGGCAGGGGTTGTCCGCGATCTTCCAGCTGGAGAACGGCTTCAACGTGATGACGGGCACGGCCGCGCAGAACGGTCGCGAATTCGGACGGATGGCCTACGTCGGCCTTGCCGACCGCACCTACGGCTCGCTCACGTTCGGCCGCCAGTACGACGCGATCCACGACTACATCGGGCCGGTGATCATCGCGAGCAACGGCGTGAACATCGGCGACAACGACAACGGCTACAACGACATCCGCGTGCAGAACTCGGTGAAGTACGTGAGCCCGGTCTACTACGGCCTGAAATTCACCGCGCTGTACGGCTTCAGCAACGCGACGGGCTTCGCGAACAACAGCGCTTACAGCTTCGGGCTCGGCTACGAGCAGGGCCCGCTGCGCTGGAGCGCGGTCTACGCGCAGTACAACCATCCTTACAGCGCGACGAACCAGGACGGTGCGATCGCGAACGACTATGCATCGCCGCTGCTGATCTTCAGCAAGAGCGCGATGTCGCCCGCGGCTTACGCAAGCCGGCAGCGGATCGCGGGCACGGGCGGCTTCTACACGATCGGCCGCGCACAGTTTGCCGCGATGTTTACGGACGTGCGCTACGATTACCTCGACAATTCGCACCTGCACCTGCAGAACCTCGGCGTGAACGTCGTCTACACGATGACGCCGCAGCTCTTTCTCGGCGCCGCGTATGCGTTCACGAACGGCAAGTACGACGTGATCGACAAGCGGCCGAAATGGCACCAGGTGAACCTGCAGGCCGATTACTACCTGTCGAAACGCACCGACGTCGCGCTGACGGTGATCGCGCAGCAGGCGGCCGGCGACGCGGACCATGCGCAGATCTTCGCGTATGCGCGCTCGACCGGCACGCGCCAGATGATGGCGACGCTCGGCGTCCGGCACGTTTTCTGAGCGCCCGACCATGACCCATCCGATCGCATCCCGCCGCACCTTCCTGAAACTGTCCGCCGCGCTGGCCGGTACCGCGCTGCTGCCCGAAACGGGCGCGTTCGCCGCCGGCGGCGATGCCGCGCGCCGCACGGTGATCATCGATACCGATCCGGGGCAGGACGACGCCATCGCGATCCTGTTCGCACTGGGCGCGCAGGACTGCCTCGACGTGCGTGCGCTGACCGCCGTCGCGGGCAACGTGCCGCTCGACCTGACCGAACGCAATGCGCGGATCATCCGCGACTGGGCCGGCCGCACGAAGACGCTGCCGGTCTACGCGGGCTGCCCGCGGCCGCTCGTGCGCGACCTCGTGACGGCCGCGAACGTGCACGGCAAGACGGGGCTCGAAGGCGTCGAGCTGCACGCGCCGCGCGCGCCGCTGGCCGCCGGCCACGCGGTGTCGTATCTCGTCGATACGCTGAGCCGCGCGGCGCCGAACAGCGTGACGCTGTGCGCGCTCGGGCCGCTGACGAACCTCGCGACCGCGCTGGTCGAAGCGCCGCAGATTCGCGGTGCGCTGCGCGAGATCGTGCTGATGGGCGGCGCGTTCTTCGAGCGCGGCAACATCACGCCGGCCGCCGAGTTCAACATCTACGTCGATCCGCAGGCGGCCGAAGTCGTGTTCGGCAGCGGCGTGCCGATCGTCGTGCTGCCGCGCGACGTCGCGGTGAAGGCGCCGATCACGCCGGCACGCGTCGCGCCGTTCCGCGCGCTCGGCAACCGCTGCGGCGCGATCGTCGCGGACATCATGGATGCCGAGCTTGCGTACAACAAGAAGCGGCGCGGCGTCGAAGACGCGCCGATGTACGACCCGACCGCGGTCGGCTACCTCGTCGATCCGACGCTGTTCGGCGGGCGCAAGGTGAACGTGATGGTCGAGACGACCGGGCAGTGGACGCTCGGCGAAACCGTTGTCGACTGGAACGGGCGCAGCGGCCGCGCGGCGAACGCGACGTGGATCAACGAGGTCGACGCGGACCGCTTCTACGCGACGCTCGTCGAGCGTATCGCGAAGCTGCCCTGAGCCTTGGCGGTCACGCGGCGAACGGCGAACGGCGAACGGCGAACGGCGAACGGCGAACGGTCAACGCAATCAGATGTGCTTCGCAATCCACTCGCGGCATGCGCGCACGTGCGGGCCGCGATCGTCGCCGGCGAGCGAGATCAGCGAGATCGCGCGTGTGACGCGCGGCTTGTCGACGCGCAGCGCGACGAGTTCGGGATCGTGCAGATGCATCGTGTAGAGGCTCGGCAGCACGGCGGTCGCGAGGCCGTTGCGCGCGAGCGCGTAGAGCGGCTCGGTGTATTCCATCCGGTACGTGACGTTCAGGCGCAGCTTCTCGGCGCCGCCGGTGCGATGCAGCGATTCGCTGACGCTGCCGCGCACGAACACCGCGAGCTCGCGATCGACGAGCTTCGCCCACGTGACGCTCTTCGCGCGGGCGAGCGGATCGTCGTGCCGCACGACGATCACGATCTCGTCCTCGAACAGCTGCCGGTAGCGCAGCGTGCCGTCGTCGCTGTCGGGCTCGCGCACGCCGATGCCGAGATCCGCGACGCTGTCGCGCACGGCTTCGACGAGCGCGCTGTTCGGCAGGTCGGTGAGCGTGAAGCGCAGCGTCGGGTGGGCGTCGCGCAGTGCGTTGAGCGCGGGCAGCAGGCGGCCCGCGACCGACGGGATGAACGCGATGCGCACGGTCTGGATGCGTTCGCCGATGAGCCGCGTCATGTCGTCGAAGGTGCCGCGCGCCTGGTTGAGCAGGCGTTCGGCGAGCGGCAGCACGGCCTCGCCCGCGGTGGTGAGCGTGAGCCGGTGCGCGGAGCGCGCGAACAGGCGCCCGCCGAGCAGGAACTCGATCTGTCGGATCGACGCGGTGAGCGCGGGCTGCGTGAGCGACAGCGCCTGCGCGGCCTGCGTGAAGCTGCGTGCGTGCGCGAGCACGACGAAGTGCTGGACCTGCCGCAGCGTGAGCGCGGGCAGCAGCGACGAGCGGTCGGACGACATCGGGCAATAACGGTCGGGATGCGGTACGC
Organism: Burkholderia sp. D-99; assembly: GCF_011605345.1. Classification (GTDB taxonomy): domain Bacteria; phylum Pseudomonadota; class Gammaproteobacteria; order Burkholderiales; family Burkholderiaceae; genus Burkholderia. Next base: position 69,300 of record NZ_JAAOXM010000020.1, on the reverse strand, counting down.
GGCAGTATAAGACCGCGCTGCGTGAATCGACACAGGACAATATTCGGAATCACAGGAGAACCACCATGTCAGCGACTGACACGATCCCGGCGCGAGCGCCGGCCAACTGGCTCGAACGCCGCTTCGCGCTCGCCGCGCGCGGCACGAGCGTGCGCACCGAGACGATCGCGGGCGTCACGTCGTTTCTCGCGGCCGCGTACCTGCTCGTCGTGATCCCGTCGCTGCTCGCGACGGGCGGCATGGAGCGCGGCGCGGCGACGACCGCGACGATCATCGTGTTCGTGCTGTTCACGACGCTGATGGGGCTCTACGCGAACCTGCCGTTCCTCGTCGGCCCCGGCATCGGCGGCTCGGTGATCATCGGCGTGACGCTCGCGACGACGGAGCATGTGGGCTGGCAGACGGGCCTCGGCATCGCCTGCGTGTCGGGCATCCTGTTCTTCCTGCTGACGATCCTCGGCGCGCGCGGCGTCGTGATGAAGCTGATACCGGTGCAGATCAAGCTCGGGCTCGGCGCGTCGATCGGCCTGTTCGTCACGATGCTCGGGCTGCGCAATGCGGGGATGGTCGTCGCGAACGCGAAGACCAACGCGTTCGCGCTCGGCGATTTCTCGCGGCCGGGTGCGCTCGTCGCGCTGATCGGCCTCGCGATCGCGATCGTGTTGCAGGCACGCAAGGTACCCGGCGCGATCCTGATCGCGATCCTCGTCGCGGCAGCGGCCGGCGTGCCGCTCGGCGTCACGCATTTGCCCGCGTCGTTCGTGTCGCTGCCGCACAGCATCGCGCCGATCGCGTTCAAGCTCGACATCGGCAGCGCGCTGAGCCTCGCGGCCGCGCCGTACCTGTTCGCGTTCTTCGCGGCGGAATTCTTCTCGACGCTCGGCACCGCGCTCGCGGTCGGCGCGAAGGCGAACCTGCTCGACGAACAGGGCAACCTGCCGAACATCAACCGGCCGTTCCTCGTCGATTCGCTCGCGGCGACGATCGGGCCCGTGTTCGGCATTCCCGCGCTGACCGCGCTGATCGAATCGGCGGCAGGCGTCGAGGCCGGCGGCCGCAGCGGGCTGTCGTCGCTGGCGGCCGCCGTGCTGTTCGCCGCGATGCTGCTGTTCGTGCCGGTCGCGCTCGCGATCCCGAAAGAGGCGACCGCGCCCGCGCTGATCCTGATCGGGCTGTCGATGTTCGCGACGATCCGTCATACGCATTTCGACGACTTCACCGATGCGCTGCCCGTGATGTCGATGGTGCTGCTCACGCTGATGTCGAACAGCTTCGGCACCGGCATCGCGGGCGGGCTGCTGTGCTACGTGCTCGTCAAGCTGCTGGCCGGCCGCTGGCGCGACGTGTCGTGGGGGCTCGTCGTGCTCGCGCTGCCGCTCGGCTATTACTTCTGGACCGTCGTGAAGCCGCATTGAGAGACGGCATTCGCGATGCAATGGCACTACCGCAAAAGAGACTGAAATGAAGGGAACACCAGGCAACGTCCCGGCCGCGCGCACGGGCATCGACATCACGCCGGCCCATCGGGCCTTCTTCCACGCGCTGCCGAAGGTCGAGCTGCATTGCCACCTGCTCGGCGCGGTGCGGCACGACACGTTCGTCGCGCTCGCCGAGCGCAGCGGCGCGCCGATCGAGCGCGCGGAGATCGACGCGTTCTATGCGCGCGGCGAGAAGCCGGTCGGCGTGCTGCACGTGCTGCGCGCGCTCGACAAGTATCTGCTCACGCAGCCCGACGACCTGCGGCGCATCGCCTACGAGTATCTGGAGGATGCGGCCGCGCACAACGTTCGGCATGCGGAATTTTTCTGGAATCCGACGGGCACGGTGCGTGTGTCGGGCATCGCGTATGCGGACGCGCAGGCCGCGATCGTGACGGCGATCCGCGACGCCGCCCGCGACTTCGGGATCGGCGCGCGCCTGATCCCGAGCATCGACCGCGAGCAGGATCCCGACGAGGCGGTGGCGATCGTCGAATGGATGAAGGCGCATCGCGCGGATGAAGTGGCGGGGCTCGGGATCGACTATCGCGAGAACGACCGGCCGCCGGAACTGTTCTGGAAGGCTTACCGCAACGCGCGCGCGGCCGGTTTTCGCACGACCGCGCATGCGGGCGAGTTCGGGATGCCGTGGCGCAACGTCGAGACGGCCGTCGATCTGCTGCAGGTCGATCGTGTCGATCACGGTTATACGATCGTCGATAACCCCGAGCTGTGCGCACGCTACGCGGAACGCGGGATCGTCTTCACCGTCGTGCCGACGAACTCGTATTACCTGCGTACGTTGCCGCCGGAGCAGTGGGCGGAACTGCACCCGATGCGCAAGATGCCGGGCCTCGGGTTGAAGATCCATCCGAACACCGACGATCCGACGCTGCACAAGGTGAACCCGTCTGAGGCATGGGAGCTGATGTTCAGCCATTTCGGCTTTACCGTCGCCGAGCTGAAGCAGTTCATGCTGAACGGGATCGACGGCGCGTGGGCGGATGATGCGACGAAGGCCGCGTGGCGCGCGGCATGGGCGCCGGAGTTCGATGCGCTGGCCGCCACGCTCGCGGCGGGCTGAGCGCGACCGTGTTGGCTGCCGGCCGGTGCGTCAACCGGCCGGCGGTTCGTTCAGGTTCAGGTGGAAACGCAGGTCGCCCGCGAAATCGAACAGCGTGTAGTCGCGAAATGAAAAACGCCACACGCCGTCGACGCGCTCGAATGCGTCGTGATAGCGGCCTGCCGCGACCGGTTGAAGCGGGAATCCCGAGACGGCCTGCAGCACCGTGTAGTACGAGCGCACCGTCGCGCGATGCGCGGTTTCGTCGATCTCGATGACCGGATTCGTGATCACGTGCTTCGTGCGCGGTGTGCCGCACGAGTAGCGTTTCACGCTCGCGCTGAACAGCGCGAGCAATTCATCCGCGCCGATCGTCGGCGCCCCTTCCTTCGTCTTGATGCGAGCGTGCCGGAACAGCTCGGCGACGCCCGGCAGGTCGCCGCCATCGAGCAATTCCGCGTAGCGGTACAGCAGGTTCGCGATTTCGACAGCGCTTGCGGTCATGCGGCCTCCGGCATCGATGGACGATGACGGCGATGGTGCGCGGTGCGTGGCCGGGCCGCTTCGTCCAGGTGGACTAAGGTGGCGCATCGTTCAGGCACGATGCCGCGCACGCGTTGCGTCATCGCTGCGCGCCGCGTTGCGCGACATGCCGCCTTGCGGGCTGGCATACATCGGTCGCGTTCGCTATATTGGCGTCCGGCGGCGCCCGGTCGTGTCGCTGCCGCCGTGCGCGTCCGCGCCGGCATTCCGACAACAATTCGAATCCTGAGAGGCCCGCCGTGCGCATTCCTGTTTTCTGTCTGATGATGTTCGTCTCGTTGTCCGCGCGAGCCGGCAGTGCCTGCGACGGGCTGCTCGGCGATTACGCGCCGGCCGCCGGCAAACCCGCGACGCTGCGCGTCGAGAAAGTGGGCGGCGAGATCGTGCTGCGCGGGCGCGACGCCGGCCGGTGGAGTGTCGAAACGGCACCGACGCACGAGGCCGAGCTGGAAACCGACGGCCCTGACAAGGCGCCGCCGGGCGCCTGTGTGCTCGACGTGCCGGGTGGGGAGCTGATCAAGATGCCGATCGGCGCGCCGTATCAGGTCACGTCGATCACGGGCAGCAACTTCACGACGAAACATTCGACCACGGGCGTCCTGCTGCGCATGGAGCAGGGCTTCCAGGTCGACGGTATCGAGCTGTATCCGGTCGCACGAAGCGGCGATTCGCCGCCGGCCGCGGTGAAGGCGGTGCGGGGCCGCGAGGTCGCCAGCGCGGGGCCGTGCCCCGGCTACCATGCGCCCGACATGAGCCAGGCCGACTTCGATGGACTGTCGGGCCGCGTGCACACTTACTTCGCCGGTCTCGACCCGGTGCAGCAGCGCGCGTTCGTGTGCGGGCAGACGCTCGACGAAATCGTCGGCGACGGGGTGTCGTCGAACGACGCGAAGACGGTCGATGCGATGTGGCGCTGGCTCGACGTGATGCTGCGTGCACACCAGGTGCCACGCGACGAGCATGGCAGCGACGATCGCTGGCGCGTGGCCGGCCAGTTGCTGCGCCACAACCGTTCGGACGACGGTGCCAAGGCGTCGCCGGACCGCGCACGCCGGCAGGCGCTCGTGCTGGACCTGCTGGTGCCGAACCTGCCGCCGCCCGACACGTTGCGCGACGGCCGCGAGGAGCAGGCGAGCGACCTCGTCACCGAGCTCGTGAAGCTGCCGGAAGCGGACGCGCTTGCCGCGCTCGGCAAGCTGCACGCGAGCGGCGCACTGGGCTGGCAGATCCACGACAACAATCCGTACCATCTCGCCGACGCCGCGTTGTCCGACGCGTTGAATCCGCCCGTGTCGGCGGCGGTGTTCGCGCTGCTCGTGAAGGATACGAACCCGGTGGTGCTGCAGAGCGACACGCTGCTTCGCGGCGAGGTGATCGAGCATCATGTCGAGGGCGTGCGACGGCTGTTGGGTGTCGGCGTGAAGCCGACCGCGAAGGTGTTGGCCGATGCGGGCGACGATCCGGAGATCCTGCGGCTGCTGAAGGCGGCTGCGGCGCGCTGATGGCGCCCGACCCGGCGTACCGCGACGCACGACGACACAACGACGAGGGCGACCCTTCCGATGGGCAATCGAGCATGGCTCTATCTCCAGTCCGGTGACGGCGACGACGCGCGAACGATCGAGTTCGCGGAATCCAACAATCACTTTCCGCTGCTGTGGCGCGTGCTGCTCGCCGACGGTGGCGCGGGCGACGCGATTACGGATCAGCGCGTGTTCGGCGACGCCGGCACGCCGAATCTCGCCAGCGACGCACGCGCGGCGCATGCGCGAATCAGCCGGCTCGCGTCGTTCGTCGTCGCGCATCCGCTGCCCGGCGACGATCCGGCGCTCGCACGGCAGTTCGACGCGCTCGTGCGTCACCTCGGCGAGTCGATCGACGTGCTCGGTGATGTGCACGATGCGCCGCGTTTTTCCGCGAACCTCGACGAGCTGTCGTGGCTCGACGGCGGCGATCCGGCCGACTTCATCGAGCGGGAGCGTGCCAACTGCACGCGCCTGTGGTGGCAGGTCGCGAACTGCATGGACTTCCGCGACGTGCGCGGCGTGCGCGCTGCGCTGGAGATCGGCACGCCCGCCGCCTGGCCCGATTGGGCGTGGGGCTTCGGGTTCGGCGGTGTGTCGCATCACTATTTCGACCAGCAGGAGCCGCCGCGCGGCGTGACGTTCGCCGAGATGTTCGACGCCGGCGAAGTGCATGGAAACTGGCTCGACTACAACACGTTCAGCTTTCGCGGACGCAACGGCCTGTGGGGCGTGCGGCGTGAAACCGACGATGCGTGGGACGTGATCGTGCCGCCCGAGTGGACGAACCTGTGGCGCAGCGGCGCACACGACGACCGGCTGCTATGGGTGGCGCGCGACGGCAAGGTCGGCCTGCTGCTCGCCGATGAAGCCGGCGCGCGCGTCGTGCGTGAGCCGGCGTTCGACGCCGTGTGGGACTTCAGCGAGGACATCGCATGCGTGCGCGTCGGCGAGCGGTTCGGGCTCGTGCGCACGGACGGCACGTGGGTGCTCGAACCGTCGCTCGACGATTTCGGCGAATTCTCCGACGGGCTCGCGTCCGCGAGCGTGGACGACCGCTGGGGCTTCGTCGACACGAACGGCGCATGGGTGATTCCGCCGCGTTTCGACGACGTGCAGGAATTCGTGAACGGCACCGCCGTCGCGGTGTGCGAAGGCGAGCGCTGGGGGCTGGTCGGTCGCGATGGGCAATGGCTGGCGCGGCCCGAATGGGCGTCGCTCGAATGGTCGTTCGAGCACGGCGCGTTTCTCGCGCAGCGTGACGATCACGTCGGCCTCGTCGACCTGAAGGGCCGCGTGGTCGTCGAGCCGCGTTACGCGGAAATCGCCCGGCTGATCGATGGCGAACGGACCGAGACAGTGGCCGAACTCGGCGCGATTCGCCATATCGTGCGGCGCGACGACGGGCGCTGCGCGATCGTCGACGCGCTCGGCCGCGTGCTGACGCCGTTCGATTTCGTGAACATGGGCGCGCTGTCGTGGTTGCCCGACGATGGCACCGTGCCGCACACGCTGCTCAGGCGTCATGCGATCGGCATCCTGCCGGACGAGCCGATACGGGTCGCGATCTGCGATCTGGATGCGGGCACAACGATCGCGTTGGGACGCTGTGACGAGGTGTCCGGGCTGTACTGGGGCACTGGTCACGGCTGGCTGGCCGGGGTGGAGGACGAAGCGGGCGACGACGTGCGGGTGGCCGTGTTTCGCGCGGACGGCACCGAGCTGCACCCCGCGCGTTACACGCGCATCGGCGACGATGCGCTGTTCGACGGCAACGCGGTGCGTACGACGCTGATGCCGTGGTTCGTGCGTCGCGTCGCGATCGCGCGGAACTGGAGCAGCGGCGAACCGGTTGCGGCGTTACGCGACGACGACGTGCCCGTCTGGCTGTACGCGGACGGTCACGTGTCGACGTCGCGTCGATGACACGTGCGGCCGGCGTGATCCGCCGGCCGCACGTTCAGCGGAAAATTCTCAGCCAGTCGAACAGGCCGGGATGCGGACGCCGCCTCGGCGTCGGCGCCGGTGCGCTGCGCGGCCGGAAGTCGGGCGAGAACTGCTCATGCGGATCGATTGCGCGCGCACGCAGTGCGGCGTCGTAGAACGACCCGACGATCGGCAAGGCGCTGTGCGCGCCCGCCCCCCAGTAGTCGCTGCGCAGCGTCACGCTGCCGTCGTCGAAGCCGACCCATGCGCCGGCCACCAGTTGCGGATGCATCAGGATGAACCAGCCGTCCGTGTTGTCCTGCGTCGTGCCGGTCTTGCCCGCGACGTCGGCGCGGATCCCGTAGCGTGACCGGATGTCCGCGCCGGTCCCGTAATCGACGACACCGCGCATCACGTCGACCAGCGTCTGCGCCGCGACCACCGGCAACGCGCGCTCGGGCGGCGCGCTGTTGAATGCGGCGAGCACCTTGCCGTCGCGATCCTCGATGCGCGTGATCATCTGCGGCGCGACGTACACGCCACGGTTCGCGATCGTCCCGTATGCGGACACCATTTCCTTCAGCGTGACGGGGCTCGTGCCGAGCGCGAGCGACGGTACCGCGTCGAGCGGGCTCTCGCGCACGCCCATTGCGCGCGCAAGCTGCGCGACCCTGGCCGCGCCTTCGCGCTGCATCACCTGCGCGGTGATGCGGTTGCGCGACAGCGCGAGCGCGTCGCGCAGCGTCATCGGCGCGTCGGTCGGCGGCTCGGCATCGGTCGGACGCCACACTGCGTGTGCGCCGATCGGGATCGCGACGGGGCGATCGACGAACGTATCGCCCGGGCGCATGCCGTCGGCAAAGGCGGCGCCATAGACGAACGGCTTGAACGTGGAGCCGGGCTGACGCCGCGCCTGCACGACGTGATCGAACGGCTCGCTGCCGAAATCGGGGCTGCCGACCCACGCGCGGATCGCGCCGTTGCGCGGATCGATCGCGACGAAGCCGGCCTGCACCTGCGTCTTGCGCTCGCACAGCGCGCGCATGAACGTCCGGTTGGCGCCGAGCTGCTTCAGCGCGGCGACATCGGTGAGCCCCGTGTCGCGAGCCTGCCGATAGTCGGGCGTCTGGCGGATGAAGCCGCGGAACAGGTCGTTGCGCAGCCCGCAGCCGGACGGGCCGCGCCACGCACTGTCGGCGACCACCTGCAGGCGGTCGGTTTGCTGCGTCAGCGCTTGCGTCGCCATGTCCTGCAGTTGCGCATCGAGCGTCGTGCGCACGACGAGGCCGTCCGAATAGAGGTCGTAGTTGTTGCGGTCGGCCCAGGCGATCAGCCACTTGCGCAACTGCACCGCGAAGTGCGGCGCCGGGCCCGGTTGCGCGGTCTGCGGCTCGAAGTCGACGCGTAGCGGCCGGCGCTGCAATTGCGCGAGCTGCCGCGGCGACAGCATGCCCATCGCCGCCATCCGGCCGAGCACGATGTTGCGTCGCTGGACCGCGCGCTCCGGATTCAGCACCGGGTTGTAGTAGCTGTTGCCCTTCAGCATCCCGACGAGCGTCGCGCTTTCGACGATGTCGAGCTGGTCGGCCGATTTGCCGAAGTAGGTACGCGCGGCCATCTCGACGCCGTACGCGTTGTAGAGGAACGGCACGGTGTTCAGGTAAGTCTCGAGAATCTCGTCCTTGCTGTACACCGACTCGATCTTGAACGCGGTGATCAGTTCCTTCACCTTGCGTGTGAGCGTCAGCGAACGGCCGACTTCGTCCGGATACAGGTTGCGCGCGAGCTGCTGCGTGATCGTCGAGCCGCCCTGGCGGCTGCCCGAGAACGTATGCAGCCCGGCCGCGAGCGTGCGGCGCCAGTCGATGCCGTGATGCGAGTAGAAGCGGTGGTCCTCGGTCGCGATCAGCGCGTCGACCATGTGCGGCGAGATCTGCTTGAGCGGCACCCATTCGCGGTTGACGGGCCGGAACTCGGCGATGACCTGACCGTCGGCCGACAGCACGCGCGCGGGGCGGTCGATGCGCGCCTTGCGGATGTCGCCGATGCTCGGCGTGAACGGCACGAACGCGAGCAGCACCAGCAGGCCCAGCACCGGGATCGCGGCGAGCGTCAGCGCGACGCCGCGGCGCGTCGGATGACGCAGGCGGTGCAGCGCGCCGGCGCACAGCGCGCGGAGGCGCGCGCCGCGGGCGGCGGCGAACGGGGCGACGCGGGCGCGGCAACGGAGCCACGCGTCTCGAAGAATCGGCACGAAGCGGTTCAAGGCGGCAGGAGCGCGGATGGAAGAGGCGCGATCCTAGCAAACGACACACGTGCGACGCGGGCCAAAACGGCCGTTTGCTTGCAGGATTTACAGACGATTACGTTTGTTGCCTGCCGACAACCTTTTGCGGCGCGCGCGGCCGCGATTCCGCAGACGAAACCACGTCCGCGAGCCGCTGCGCGGCGGCCTCCATCAGTGCGCTGCTCCGCTGACCGGTCTCAAAAGCGCATGGGTAGCCGCTGGCGTCGGTACGCTGCCGGTGCTGGCCGTCTACGTCTACTTCACATTTTCCTGGTGGACAGGTGTATTCGTCGGCTTACGGTTCCGGTGTAAACGAGAACGGGCTGGTTTGGATGAACGCACGCGCGCCGGCAGCCCTCGCGATACTCGGGAGGCCGGACGCAAAGCGGTGGTCGGAGCCGATGTGCAAGGGTCCCGACAGATCCGGACAGGCCATCACGACGATTCAGGTTTTGAGTCGAGACAAATTGATGCAGGCAACGATGATCAGGATGCCGCCGGCGATCGATCCCGTGTCCATCGATTCATGCCAGAAGATCCAGCCCCATGACGCATTGAACACGATGCCGATGTAGCGTGTTACAGCGACGACGGATGCTTTTTCGTGCGTAAATGCTTTTGTGAGAAACAATTGCCCGAACAGCGAAACGCCTCCGAGTGCCAGCAAGAGGCCGTATTGGCGCGGCGTATCCGGCCAGACAAAATCTTTCCACATCAGCGGAATCGAAACGAGCGCCGCAATGGCAAGAAAGTAGAAAACAATCTCGTACGCGTGATGCCTGGTGCTGAGCTGGCGAATGGCGACGTGTGCGCCCCCCGCAAACACCGCGCTCAACAGTCCGAGCCCTGCATAGATCGAGTAGCTCGAGTATTGGTAGGGTTTGATGATCAGAAAGGCGCCGGCAAGGATGACCGGGAGCAGCAACCACACTGGCCTGGGAATATGCTCCTTCAGAAAGACGGCCGAGAGCAGGATGATGAAAACCGGGGAAAGGTGCGCGAGGATGCTCGCATCGGCGAGCGGAATATGCGCGATTGCATAGAAGTAACAGACGAGATAGAACGCGCCGAGCAACCCGCGCACGATCAGCATCGACAGGTCGCTGCGGGAAAATGACACGTTGCCGCGTCGCATCAACAGGTACACGAGTACCGCACCAATCGTGCCGCGAAAGAAACCGATTTCGGCCGGTGGCAGTGTCGCGCTGATTTCCTTTACCAGCGCATTCATGATGCTGAAGGTGAAGGAGGCCAGGACCGCTAGCAGGACTCCGCTTTTCCAAAGGTCGTTGACCATTGACGGTAGATCGTTGCCGCCTGTGCCTGTGTGGTCTCTTGAAGGATGGTCGGATGACAATTGCCCACTCCTTTTTCGCTGATGAAGCGCTGTATGGCGGTTTCGTAGTTGGATAGCAGGTCGTGCGCGTGCGGCATCTGCAGGTTCGAGTTGCCGAAGCATTTCCGTTTCGTCGATACATACGCTCATGGGGCCAGTCCTCGGGGAATCTGCATTGCCTGTCGATTCGAAAAGCGCTCTCGGTCATGTCGACCTTGTTGGCCGATCTATATCGATAGTGGATACCTGACGCGTAGATAATGCGTGATCAGATACTTCGTTCCCAATGCGGTTTTGACTTGCAGGTAGTCGCCATTGATATGGGTGATGTCGATGAATCCACGCCAACTCGAAGCTTTCCGGGCTGTCATGACGACCGGCACGACGACCCGCGCATCGGATCTGATGCACACGTCGCAATCGGCGATCAGCCGACTCGTCAGCCAATTGGAAGCGACGTTGCGCCTCAAGTTGTTTGACAGGGATGGCGCCCGGCTGCGCCCGACGCCGGAGGCCAAGGCGCTCTTGATCGAAGTCGATCGCATGTTCGCCGGGATGGATGTGATCCGGGAGCGGGCAACGAGTCTGCGGGAAGGGCGGAGCGGAATCCTGACGATTGCGAGTCTGCCCGCGCTGGGATACGGGCCGTTGCCTGCCTTGATCACGCAATTGCGATGCGACATGCCGGATCTGCTTGTCCGCTATGAAATTTACTCGTCCCAGGAAGTACGCGAGCGTGTTTCGAGCGGGCAATGCGACGTAGGATTTGCCGCCGAATTGATCGATACGCATGGGTTGGTTGCCCGATCGATCGCAAGGCGGCGAGCAGTCCTTGCAGTGCCAGCGGATCATGTCCTTGCACAACAATCCAGGGTGTCGCTGTTCGATCTGGTGGACTACCCGTTCATTGCGCTTTCGTCGAGGGATACGTCACGCCGTCAACTCGATGCATTGCTGGCGAATCGGGGCGAGAAACTCAATGTCGTCATCGAGGTCGCCTACGCGCTGACCGTTGCATCCATGGTGTGTCATGGTGCAGGCATAGGGGTGGTCGATCCGCTTTCCGTCGAGATGTTCGACTGGCACGGAGTGAAGTTCGTCGAGGTCGACGAACCCATATGGTTCAACACCCTTGCAATTCACAACATGTCGACACCGCTTTCGGCACCTGCCAGCAAACTTCTGGCCTTGGCCGATGCGGCCTGGAATGGCGGCGGACATGAGCGCTGATCAAGGTTCCGCTGACGACACCACCGCCGCGAGCCGCTGCGCGGCCGCTTCCATCTGCGCGCGGCCGAACCCGCCGAAGCCCAGCACGAGCCCCGGGCGGGCCGTGCCCGGCGCGAACATCGGCGACACCGCGCGCACCGCGACGCCGGCTTGCGCGGCGCGCTCGACCACGTCGAGATCGTCGATCCCTTCCGCGAGCCACAGCACGACGTGCATGCCCTGATCGCCCGGCTGTACCCACGCGCGTTCGCGCGGCAGCCGCGCACCGAGCGTGTCGATCAGCAGCGCGCGCTGCTCCGCATACACGCCGCGCACGCGGCGGATGTGGCGGTCGAGATGGCCTTCCGCGATGAACGCGGCCAGCACGTGCTGGTCGGCGGTCGGCACGTGGCGATCCATCAGTACGCGCGCGCCGCAGAACGCGGGCACGAGATCGTCGGGTGCGATCACGTAGCCGAGCCGCAGCGACGGAAACAGGATCTTGCTGAACGTGCCGAGGTAGATCACACGATCGGGGGCAAGACCCTGCAGCGACGGGAACGGATAGCCTTCATAGCGCAGCTCGCTGTCGTAATCGTCCTCGACCACCCACGCGTGGCGAGCACGCGCCCAAGCGAGCAGCGCATTGCGCCGCGCCATGCTGAGCGGCATGCCGAGCGGATACTGGTGCGACGGCGTGACGAATGCGGCGCGCGCATCGGGCGCGAGGCGGATACCGGCGTCGACGTCGAGACCGTCGGCGTCGACCGGCACGCGCACCATTGCATCGTGTCGCCCGGTGCTCTCGAGCAGCGCGGTGATGCCGCGATAGGCCGGGTTCTCGACCCAGGCCCGGTCGCCCGTGCCGAGCAGCAGTTGGCTCGCGAGATGCAGCCCCTGCTGCGTGCCGCTCGTGATCACGACCTGGCCGGCATCGCAGCGCACCGAGCGCGAGCGACGCACGTAGTCGGCGATCGCTTCGCGCAGCGGCAGCGCACCTTGCGGATCGGCATAGCCGGACGGTGCGCCGGCGCCGCGCGCGCGCAGGCGGTTGCCGAGCCGGCGCCAGATGTCGTCGGGCGCGGTAAGGCCGATCGGCACCGAGATCGCGAACGGCATCGCCGGCAGCGGACGGAATTCGCGGGCGATTCGCGCGAAGGCGGCGGCCGGCTCGGGCAGGCCCGCGTGTGCCGGGCGCTGGCGTGGCGCCGGCGGGGCGGGTTCGTTGCCGGGCGGCGGTTCGGCGAGCGCGTTTGCGACCCGCGTGCCCGCGCCGCCGCGCGATTCGAGAAAGCCTTCGGCGATGAGCTGCGCATACGCATCGACGACGGTGCCGCGTGCAACCTGCAGCGATGTTGCGAGCAGCCGCGTGGACGGCAGCGTGTCGCCCGGCAGCACGTCGCCGCGGCGCACGGCTTCGCGCAGCGCCTGCGCGAGCTGGCGGCTCAGGTCGCCGGCCGCGCGGTCGAGCGCGCCGAGCGACGGGATTTCGACGATCCGGGCCGTTCTTGCCATGATTCTGGTCTGCTGAAATTGTTCCAAACCGGCTCTACAGCATAAACCAGTTTGGGATCACAATCGCCGCATGACGGGCTCGCGCCTGCGCCATTTCCAACCCGTACGACCGTGGAGCCGACATGTACGTCCCCGCCGATTTCAACGAACCCGATCCCGACGCGCTGCGTGAGCTGATCGTGCAGCATCCGTTCGGCAGCCTGATCACGCACGGCAGGAACGGGCTCGACGCAAACCACATTCCGTTCGAACTGCTGCCCGCCGACGGCGGGCTCGGCGAACTGCACGCGCACGTCTCGCGCGCGAATCCGGTCTGGCAGGAGGTCGCGAACGGCGACGAGGTGCTCGCGATCTTCCGCGCGGGCGACGCGTACATCTCGCCGACCTGGTATCCGAGCAAGCATGCGGCGCACCGGCAGGTGCCGACCTGGAACTACGTGGTCGTACATGCGCACGGCCGCATCACGGTGCGCGACGACGAGAAGTTCGTGCGCGGTGTGGTCGCGCGGTTGACGCGCACGCACGAGGCGTCGCAGCCGGTGCCGTGGAAGATGGGCGACGCGCCGAAGGACTACATCGACATGATGCTGGAGTCGATCGTCGGGCTGCAGATCGAGATCACGCGGTTCGTCGGCAAGCGCAAGCTCGGGCAGAACAAGGCCGAGGCCGATATCCGCGGCGCCGGCGAAGCGTTGGTCGCGGACGGCAACCTCGCGATCGGCGAAGCGATGCTCGCGGCGGCTGACGCGAAACGCGAGTGACGCGCAAGCGACGTGCATGACGTGCATGACGCGCGGGGCGAGCGCGGGTGGGTGCCACCCCCGCTCGCCGCCCGTTATTGCGCACGCGTCGCGCCCTTCATGCCTTCTCCCGCCTGCGCGAGCGCCCCGCGAATCGCGGCCTCGGTCTTGTCGTACCCGCCCTCGCCATAGCGCGTATAAACGACCTTCCCGTTCGCGTCGATCAGGTACAGCGCGGGCCAGTACTGGTTGCCGTACGCACGCCACGTGTCGTAGCGGTTGTCCTGCGCGACCGGGTACCGGATGCCGAAGCGCCGGATCGCATCGGCGACATTGCCCGCGTCGCGCTCGAACGGATACTCGGGCGTATGCACGCCGACCACCACGAGCCCCTGGTCGCGATACTTGCGGTCCCACTCCTTCACGTACGGAATCGTATGAATGCAGTTGATGCACGAATACGTCCAGAAATCGACGAGCACGACCTTGCCGCGCAACTGGCCGAGTGTCAGCGGCGCGCTGTTGTGCCAGCGGTCGATGCCCGTGAAATCGGGTGCCGCCGTTCCGGCCTGCGAGGCCGGCATGCTCGCGTCGTCGCGGGCGTCGGCGAACGCGGCGAGCCCGGCCGTGGCAGCGAGGGCGATGACGAGGGCGGCGGTCTTGAGTCGGGGCAGCATGGCGTTCTCCTGAGCGGGAGGCCGTCGCTCGGAGGCGGCGGCCGGACGGGTTTCGACAGGCCCCATTAGGCGGCGCCGACGTATCTGCGATGTGTCCGGCAAGCCGCGCGTGTGCAATGTTGTGTGTCGTCACGGCGGCGCGATACATTGGGATACAAACGCGTGCCCGCCGTGCGGTATAAAAGGGGACATCGCCTGCCTCGACACACCGACATCTCGATACCGAAACGACCCATGGACAAGATCGACCACGTGCTGATCGTCGACGACGATCGCGCGATCCGCGAACTGATCGCGGATTACCTGGAGAAGAACGGCATGCGCGTGTCGCTGGCCGCGAACGGCCGCGAGATGCGCAACGTGCTGGACGACGGCGCGCCCGACCTGATCGTGCTCGACCTGATGATGCCGGGCGAGGACGGCCTCACGCTGTGCCGCGACCTGCGGGCGGGCAAGTTCCGCACGGTGCCCGTGCTGATGCTGACCGCACGCGGCGAGGAAACCGACCGCATCATCGGCCTCGAGATGGGCGCCGACGACTACCTGGCCAAGCCGTTCGCGGTGCGCGAGTTGCTCGCACGGATCCGCTCGGTGCTGCGCCGCGCGCGCATGCTGCCGCCCGGCATGCAGGTGACGGAAACGGCCGCGATGCTCGCGTTCGGCGAATGGCGTCTCGACACGACCGGGCGCCACCTGCTCGATACCGAAGGCACGCTGGTCGCGCTGAGCGGCGCCGAATACCGGCTGCTGCGCGTGTTCCTCGACAACCCGCAGCGCGTGCTGACGCGCGACCAGTTGCTCAACCTCACGCAGGGGCGGCAGTCCGACCCGTTCGACCGGTCGATCGACCTGCTCGTGAGCCGGCTGCGCCAGCGCCTGCGCGACGGCGCGCGCGAACCGCGCTACATCAAGACGCTGCGCAACGAGGGTTATGTGTTCTCGTCGGCCGTGACCGCCGTCGACGGTACGCCATGAGCGCGCGCACGTCGTGGCACTGGCCGCGCTCGCTGTTCGCGCGGCTCGCACTGATCCTGTGCGTGGGCCTCGCGCTCGCGCAGACGCTGTCGTTCTGGCTCACCGTCACCGAGCGCGACCAGGCGACCACCAACCTGATGATGGGCTACATCGAGCGCGAGGTCGCGAGCTCGGTCGCGCTGCTCGACCACCTGCCGCCGGCTGAGCGGGCCGCGTGGCTGCCGCGCCTCGCGCGGCGCAGCTATGCGTTCATCCTCGGGCCCGGCGAGACCGGCACGCCGCCGGAAGCGCGGCTGTCGGCGCGCGTCGAGCGGTCGATTTCCGACGGCATCGGCGGCGACTACCCGCTGACCGCGAACGCGATCCCCGGCGACCGCGAACATCTGCAGGTGCATCTGCGCCTGACCGACGGGTCGCCGCTGACGATCGACATCCATCCGATGTCGACGGTGCCGCTGTCGGGCTGGCTGCCGGTCGTGCTCGTGCTGCAGCTCGCGGTGCTGGCCGCGTGCTGCTGGCTCGCGGTGCGGCTCGCGACGCGACCGCTCAAGCAGCTCGCGCAGGCCGCCGATGCGCTCGGCCCCGACCTGAAGGGCGAGCGGCTGAACGAGGGCGGGCCGTCGGAAGTCGCGCGCGCCGCCCGGGCGTTCAACGCGATGCAGGATCGCATCGCGCAGTACATGGCCGAGCGCATGCAGATCCTCGCGTCGATCTCGCACGACCTGCAGACGCCGATCACGCGGATGCGCTTGCGCGTTGACGTGATGGACGACGATACGCAGGGTGCGAAGCTGCGCCAGGACCTGATCGAGATGGAGCATCTGGTGAAGGAGGGCGTCGCGTACGCGCGTACGCTGCACGGCACCGAGGAGGCCGCGCGCCGCATCGATCTCGATGCGCTGCTCGACAGCATCGTGTGCGACTACACGGATGCGGGGCAGGACGTCGCGCTGCACGCCCGCGCGCCGCTCGCGCTCGTCACGCGGCCGAAGGCGCTGCGCCGCATCGTCGGCAACCTCGTCGACAACGCGCTGAAGTTCGCGGGCGCGGCCGAGATCGACGTGCACGTCGCGCCGGACGGCGGCGCGGTGATCGCCGTGCTCGACCGCGGGCCTGGCATTCCGGACGATCAGCTCGACGCGGTGTTCGAGCCGTTCCGGCGCGTGGAGACGTCGCGCAACCGGGAGACGGGCGGCACGGGGCTCGGCCTCGCGATAGCGCGGCAACTCGCGCTCGCAATGGGCGGCACGCTCACGCTGAACAACCGGACGGACGGTGGCGGGCTGGAGGCGCGGCTCACGCTGCGCAATGCGGGGTGACGGGGAGCGGTGCGCGAGCCGCGTAGTGTCAGGTTCGTGCCGGAGCCGGAGCCGGAGCCGAAGCCGGAGCCGGAGCCGGAGCCGGAGTCGAAGCCGAAGCCGAAGCCGAAGCCGAAGCCGAAGCCGAAGCCGAAGCCGAAGCCGAAGCCGAAGCCGAAGCCGAAGCCGAAGCCGAAGCCGAAGCCGGAGCCGGAGCCGGAGCCGGAGCCGGAGCCGGAGCCGGAGCCGGAGTCGAAGTCGAAGTCGGAGCCGAAGTCGAAGCCTAAGCCTAAGCCTAAGCCGACGTCGAAACCGAAGCTGACGTTGACGCGCGCGAGATCACACGCGCTGCAGATGCGCATCGACGAGCGGCGCGAGCGCCGGCGCATGCACGGCCGCGAGATCGTGCCGGCCGCCCGCCACGACATGCAGCTGAGCGTCGGGCAACCGTTCGAGCAGGCGCCGGCCGGCCGCGACGGGGCTGATCGGATCGTCGTCGCCCCACAGCAGCAGCGTCGGCTGCGCGATGCGGCCGATATCCCGCGACAGGTCGGCACGGAACGTCAGGAACCAGTCGGGAAGCTGCGGGTTGGCTTGCGCGAAACCGGTGCGCCAGTCCTGCGCGCCGAGCCCTTCCATGTCGAGTCCGCCGGACGTGACCGTCAGCACGAGGTGCGTGATCAGGCCGGGCTTGTCGAGCGCCGCGCGCATCGCGATCACGCCGCCCATCGATTGCGCGATCACGGCGGTCGGCCGGTCGATCGTTTCCAGGACATGACGCACGAGGCTGTCGAAATCGTCGACGGCCGGATCGCGCGGCGTGTCGCCGAAACCCGGATAGCCGATGATCCGGCGCTCGGCCGGATGTGTCAGGCGCCCGGCGAGCGGTTGCCAGAAGGCGGTGCTGCCCGATGCGCCGGGCAGGAACAGCAGTTGCGACGGAACGGGCATGGCGCTCGGTTTCCTTTCGAAAGAAGCGAAGCGGGGTGATCGGGCAGCGCGGGCATCAGCACCGGCCGGTGTGCAGTGCGACGGTCCAGTCGTCGCGTCCGCGCGTTGCCGCGGTGGCCGCGGCCGTGTGCCAGTCGTATTCGACCGCATGGAATTCGACGTTCCAGCCGGACGCCGTGCGCGACACCATCGCGTAGCGCGCATGCGGCGAACCCGTCTCGATGCGGTGCGGATGCGGCAGGTCGTCCGCGTATGCCTGCAGCCCGACGCTGCCCGGGTTGACGATCAGCCGGCCGTCGTCGAGCTTCGCCGTACGCGGGATGTGCGTGTGGCCGCACAGGATCAGCGACGCCGGTTCGTCGCCCGCGCGCTGCGCGATTTCGTCGGGCGTGGCCGCGCGGCAGCCGTCGGGCGTGACCGTTTCGAGGAAATAGACGAGGTCGCTGTCTGGCGTGCCGTGCACCATCAGCACGTCGTCGCCGAGCGTCATGCGTTCCGGCAGTGCGGTGATCCAGTCGAGATGATCGGCGCGCAGCGTGTCGTGCGCCCAGCGATCCGACAGCCGCATCGATTCGCGATCGCCGGTGAGTAGTTGCCGTTCGTGATTGCCCTTGATGGTCGGCAGGTCGAGCGCGATCAGGCGGTCGGCCGTTTCGGGCGGATGGAGCGCGCCCGACAGGATGTCGCCGAGATTGACGATTACGTCGGCACCGAGGCGGCGGATGTCGTCGAGCACCGCGTCGAGCGCGGCGAGGTTGCCGTGGATGTCGGACAGCGCGGCGATTTTCATGGCGGATCGTCGGGGAAGGGAACGGCGATTGTCGCCAATTCGGCGCAGGCCGTCCAATGGCGCGCGCATGCGACGCCGTGAGCCGTGAGCGGTTTGGCGTGAAGCCGCGGGTGGCGCGTCAGTCGGTGGCGAGGCGCGCGTACATCGCGAAATCGCCCGGCGTGCCGCGCACCATCTTGTATGCGCGCAACAGCCCTTCGTAGCGGTAGCCGCACTTCTGCAGCACGCGCGCGGAGCCCGCGTTGCCGGTCAGCACGACGCCCTGCATCCGCATGAAGCCGCCGTCGGCGAATGCCCACTCGGTGACGGCCGTGCACAGCGCGCTCGCGATTCCACGCCCCCAGTGCGACGGCGCGAGATCGTACGCGATCTCCGCCGAGCGGTTCACGGTGGATACGGTATGCAGGCCGATCGTCCCGGCGAGCGCGCCCGATGCGTCGTCGATCACGGCGAGTCGCCGGACCGAATCCGGGTCCGTCGATTCGATGGTGTCGAACAGCGGCAGCAGATCGTCGGGCGAGCGCAGGTTCCAGCTCGTGTGGCGGAACACGTCGGGGTTCGTCAGGTACGCGTACCACGCGTCAAGGTCGGCACGTTCGAGCTGGCGGAGCGACAGGCCAGGAAAGCCGGAGCGGGGCGGCGCAGCGATTTTCATCGGCATCCGCCCCTACGACGCATGACGTCGGTACAGCGCCAGCGATCCGGCGAGCGCAAGCAGCATCGCGCCGCACGTGCGTTCGAGCCACAGCGCGCCCGCGCGCTTCAGCAGCCGTACCGCGCGTGCGCCGAGCAGCGCGTAGCCGAACATCACCGCGCCGTCGAGCAGTGCGAACGTGACCGCGAGCGCGACGTATTGCGGCGCGAGCGGCGCGGACGGATCGAGGAACTGCGGCAGGAAGGCGGAGAAGAACAGATAGCCCTTCGGGTTCGTCACCGCTGTGAGGAAACTCTTCGCGAAGATCGACGCGTTGCGCCCGGATGCCGCGCCACCGTGCGCGGCGGAGACGTCGAGCGAGCCCTTCGACATCAGCAGCCGGATGCCGACGTACGCGAGGTACGCGGCGCCGAGCCACTTCACCACCGAGAACCAGAACGCCGACGCCATCAGCAGCGCGCCGAGGCCGAGCGCGACCGCGACGATCAGCACGAAGTCGGACAGCATCGCGCCCGCGAAGCCGTAGGCCGCGCGGCGCACGCCGTAGCGCGAGCCGTTGGTCAGCGCGAGCAGCACGGTCGGGCCGGGTGTCGCGATGCCGACGAAGGCGACGGCGGCGAAGATCAGCAGGGTCGTTTCATGCATGCAGGCACTCCCGATGGATGGACGGCGCGGGTTCGATTATCGGCTGCGCCCTCACGGGCTGTACAGGGACGGCGGGTTGCGCACACGGCCGCCCGTTCGACTATCTCGATTTTGGCAAGAAACTGTTTTCATTATTCCGCTATCGATTGAAACCGGTTCCATTTAGCATGGAGGCCGCAGCGGGCATGCCCGCCGCGTCGTCGCGCGCGGACGCCGCCGGCCTCGCACCGCCGGCGGATCTCGCCGCCCGCGCGCTACTCGCAACTGACAGCCAGAACAACGGGTTCACCGCCCGGAGACACGACAATCATGAACAAGCAACTGATCGCAGCCCCGCTGCTGCTCTCGTTCGCGGGCATCGCCGCCGCGCAAAGCTCCGTCACGCTGTACGGCATCGTCGATGCGGGCGTGACCTATCGCAGCAACGAACGGGTCGGCTCCGCGGGCGCGTACACCGGCCATTCGAGCGTCGGGCTCACGACCGGCAACCTGTCCGGCAGCCGCTGGGGCATCAAGGGTTCCGAGGATCTCGGCGGCGGGATGCGCGCGCTGTTCGTCCTCGAGAACGGCTTCGACATCACGAACGGCACGTCGGGCCAGGGCGGCCGCCAGTTTGGCCGCCAGGCGTTCGTCGGCGTCGGCAGCGACCGCTACGGCACGGTCACGCTCGGCCGCCAGTACACGTCGCTCGACGACTTCGTGAGCCCGGTCGGCCCGTCGTCGTACATCGGCGGCTTCGGCGCACACCCGGGCGACATCGACGACCTCGACCAGACGGCGCGCGTCGACAGCTCGATCAAGTACACGAGCGCCAACTACTCGGGCTTCACGTTCGGCGCGCTGTACGGCTTCGGCAGCCAGCCGGGCAGCATGAAGCAGCGCAACACGTGGAGCGTCGGCGCGGCGTACGCCGCGGGCCCGCTGCGCGTCGGTGTCGGCTACGAGCGTTCGGACAACAGCAAGACGGGCGCGACCGACCCGACGGCCGGCAAGTGGCAGAGCACCGACGACGGGCTGTTCAACTCGTCGATCAACGAAGGCTATGCGAGCGCACAGTCGCAGCAGATCATCGCGACCGGCGCGACCTACGACTTCGGCCCGGCCGTCGTCGGGGTGAACTACAGCAACGTGCAGTACCGCAGCGGCGGCCAGTCGCTGTTCACGGGCCACGCGACGTTCAACGTCGCGGGCGTGTTCACGCGCTGGAACGTGCGCCCGCAGACGCAACTGTTCGCGGGCTACAGCTACACGCGCGGCAGCGATGTCGATGGCGTGGACGACCGCGCGCAGTATCACAACGTCACGCTCGGCGCCGTCTACGACCTGTCGAAGCGCACCAGCGTGTACCTGCTCGGCGCGTACCAGCATGCGTCGGGCATGACGCTCGACGCGCTCGGCCGGCCGGTGGCCGCGACCGCGTCGGTATCCGACAAGGCGAACGGCCACTCGTCCGATTCGCGCTCGCAGGCCATCGTCAGCCTCGGCCTGCGCCAGAAGTTCTGACGCGCGTCAATCGTTGCGGCCGCAACGTTGCCCGTAGCTGATGCAGGCAACGTTGTACGCATGCTCCTATACTGTCGCCTCCCTTTTTCGAGGAGACGACATGACCCGAACGCATTCCGCGAGTTGCCTGTGCGGAACCGTCACCGTGACGCTGCGTGGCGAGCCGGCGGCGCGCGCGAACTGCCATTGCGCGACCTGCCGCGACTTCTACGGCACGCCGGTGCTGTCCGCGACCGCGTGGCCGCCGGAGCAGGTTGCCGTCGAAGGCGGCCATGCGACGTTCCCGCATCCGGCGAAGTCGATGTCGCGCACGTATTGCGCGTCCTGCGGCGAGATCGTGTTCGGCACCAACCGGCTCGGCATGCGCGTCGTACCGAACAGCCTGGCGGCGCGTGCGCACGGCGGGCAACTGCCCGGCGACCTGCAGCCGACGATGCACCTGTTCTACCGGCACCGCGTGATCGACGTCGTGGACGCGCTGCCGAAATTCCTCGACGGCTGGGACGGCCCGACGCTCGACGACGCGAACTGAACGATCGCGGCCGCGTGCCGGCACGGCTGGCGCGCGGTTCTCTCCGCCGTATCCCGCTTTCTCCTCCCTTCCTCCCGCCGCATGCCGCTGCACTGAATCGCATCGACGCGATCGCGCCGGATAATATTTTTTCTCTTTCATTTCAATTTCGATTTGTAATCATCGAGCCCATTTCCGGGGAATGAAAAAGGCAATGCGGGCATTTCAGAAAAAATGACGCATCCGTATTGAACAATCCGGAAGAAAATGCCGGGGAAAAAGCACCGAAATCGTGCGGCCGGCAAGCCGTTACGGCGCGGTGAGCGGGTTTGACCATCGTTGACGGAAATGCGCCGGACGGCAAAAAGAGCGGAGTGAATAATTCGGGATGACGGCGAATGCGATTTAGCCGTAATCACCAATATTTCATGTGCCGCGATTTACAGTGTCGACAATTGAACGTTCGGGAGCATTATTCATGTCAATGAAACAAATTCGGGCGGCATTGCTGGGAATGTGCATGGCGATGCTGGCGCCGGCAAGTCACGCGCAGGCGCAATACTCGACCGACTGGCTCGCGAACACGTACGGCACGCTGGCCCAGCACGTCGGCAACGCCGCGCGCTCGATGTGGGTTGCGCCCGAGGGCGTGATCTACACGGCGTCGCGTTGGGACGAGAACGCGGGCGGCGTCGCGCTCTACCAGAACGGCCAGCCGATGGGCACCATCGGCATCCACGACGAATTCCAGGGCGGCGCGATCACCGGCAACGCGACGTCGATCTTCGTTGCGCTCGGCTACAACCGCAACTTCGGCAGCGGCTCGGTGGGCCGCTACAACCGCGGCACGAACCAGCGTGACCTGCGCATCCCGGTCAGCACGTGGACGGGCCTCCCGAACCCGGACGTGATCACCGGCCTCGCAACGGCCGGCAACCTGCTGTATGCGAGCGATTTCTACGGCAACCGCGTGCGCGTCTATACGACCGACGGCGTCTGGCAGCGCGACATCGGCGTGACCGGGCCCGGCGCGCTGGCGCTCGATGCGGCGGGCAACCTGTGGGTTGCGCGCATGAGCGCGGGCGTGGTCGTGCAGTACAGCGCGACCGGCACGCTGATGAACACGCTCCAGATGGCGGCCGGCGCACGGCCGTCGGCCCTGTATTTCGATGCGTCGACGGGACAGTTGCTGGTGGGCGACCAGGGCCCGGACATGAACATCAAGCGCTACAGCCTCGCCGGGTTGCCGCAGCAGGTCGGCACGTTCGGCGTGCAGGGCGGCTATCTCGACACGACGTCGGGCATCAAGGGGCAGGTCGGCGACAAGCGCTTCACGCGCGTGGTCGGCATCGGCAAGGATTCCGGCGGCAACCTGTACGTGCTCAACAACGCGTGGGGCGGGGGCTGGGATCTCGGGCGCAACGGCAGCACCGACCTGCATTCATACGGCCCGACGGGCGCGTTGCAATGGAAGCTGCAGGCGCTGAACTTCGAGGCGATTGCCGCGCCCGATCCGGCGACGGACGGCGCGTTCTTCTACAGCGGCAACAACGTGTATACGGGCTCGGCGGGCGGCACGTTCGTCGCGAACACGGTCGATCCGTTCGCCTATCCGAAGGACCCGCGCCTCGACATGAACGACTACCAGCGCGGCCAGCACTTCGGCCAGCTCGTGACGGTCGGCGGCAACCGGATTCTCGTCGCGTCGGGCCAGAACCCCGGCAACTTCAACTTCTACTACTTCACGCCGGCGACCGGCTATATCGCGAATCCGGCCGGCTCGCTGCCGGGCAAGCCGTTCAACACGACGCTGCAGGTCACGGCCGGTTTCGACATCGACGGCAACGGCGACGTGTGGGCCGGACTGAACGGCTCCAACGTGATTACCCGCTACCCGATGACGGGCTTCGACGCGACCGGCAAGCCGTCGTGGGGCAAGCCGGTCACGACGGCCGTGCCGGGCACCGTGGCGCCGGTCACGCGCATCCTCTACCAGGCGGACAGCGACACGATGATCCTCGCGCAGGGCCTCGCGGGCAACTGGGACTGGACCGCGATGAACGGGCACATCGAGGTCTATCACGGCTGGAAGAACGGCAACACGAGCGCGCCGAACCCGGTGATCAACCTGACGAGCGCGAACCCGAAATCGATCGCGGCGGCCGGCCACTACCTGTTCGTCGGCTACGTGCACACCGTGCCGAACGTCGACGTGTTCGACCTCAACACGGGCGCCCTCGTCACGACGCTGACCAACTCGAACACGTCGGCGATGGACGTCGGCAACGACGTCGACTCGATGTACGGGATTCGCGCGTACCTGCGTTCGACCGGCGAATACGTGATCACGAAGGACAACTACAACGGCACCAGCATGATCGTGTATCGCTGGCATCCGTGAACGCGCAGGCCGTGCGGGCCGAGCAGGCCGTAGGGCCTGCTCGGCGCCCGCGTCACGGCGCGCCCAGCACGCGGCCGTTCACGCTCAGCCCGTACATCGAATCGGGCGAATCGTGGAACTTCGCGCGCGTGTCCTGCACCGAGCCGGTGAAGCGCGGGTCCTGCGGCCGTTCGTGGCTGTCCATGAAGGTCGCGACGTCCCACGCTTCCTGATCGGTCAGCGTGCCGCCGAGCCCGAGCGGCATGTTGGCCTTGATGAAGCCGGCCGCGTTGCGGATGTCGCCCATCCCCGCGCCCCAGTTGAACGAACGCGCGCCCCACAGCGCCGGGAAGACCGCCTTGCCGCCGCCCGACTGCCCCTGGCCGTCCGCGCCGTGGCACAGCGCGCAGTGCTGCGTGTAGACGGCGGCGCCGCGCGCATAGTCGGCCTTCTGCGCGGGCGGCGGCAGTTTCAGGAAACCCTGCCCCGGCAGCTTCGTGCCGACCGGCGCGCCCTTCGCGAGCCAGTACGAATAGGTTTCGAGCGCGACGAGGATCGGGTCGCCGGCGGGCGGCGCCTTGCCGTTCATGCTGTAGCGGAAGCATCCCTGCAGGCGCTCGGCGAACGTGTTCACGTGGCCGTTCTTGCTGCGGTACGCCGGATACAGCAGGTATGCGGCCCACATCGGGCTCGAGTCGGGCCGCCGGCCCGCGTCGAGGTGGCAGCTCGCGCAGGTCAGTTTGTTGCCGACGTACTTGCCCGCGAACTCGGGCGTGTGCAGGAAGATCTGCTCGCCGAGCTTCACGGTCTTGCCGAACTCGTCCGCGGGTATCGCGGATTCGGCGGGCGGCGCGAACGGTCTGGCTGCCGTCGCAACGGCGGCAGGCGCGGGTGCGGAAGCGGTGGCCGGTGCATCCTGCGGTGCGGCCGCGAACGCGAGCGCGGGCATCCAGGCCGCGCCGAGCAGTGCCGCGCGGGTGCGGCGGATCAGCGTCGTGCGGTCGATCATCGCTTGTCTCCTTGTGCGGCGCCGCCGCGCGCGTAGTAGGCGGCCACCGCGTCGATGTCGGCGTCGGACAGCTTGCCGGCGATCGCCGGCATCAGCGCCATCGGCCCGGGCGGGCGCGTGCCGTGTTTCCAGCTGTTCAACTGGCCGGCGATGTAGGCGGCGGGTTGGCCCGCGAGCGGCGGAAACGCGGTGCCCACGCCGAGGCCGCCGGGGCCGTGACACTGGGCGCACGCGGGTAGGCCCTGCGACCAGCGTCCGCGCGTCGCGAGCCATGCGCCGGCGTTCGCCGGATCGATCGACGTGTCGTCGGCGGCGACGATGCCGGCCGGCGCGGGCAGGCTCGCGAAGTACGCGGATACCGCATCGCGCTCGTGCGGCGTCAGCAGTTTCGAGAGCGGCTGCATGACGGGATTCTGGCGGCTGCCGTCGGCGAACGCGGCAAGCTGCGCGGACAGGTACGCGGCGTTCGTGCCCGCGAGGCGCGGGAAGCCGGCCGCCGCGTTGCCTTCGCCCTGGCTGCCGTGGCAGCCGATGCAGGCGGCGACGCCCGTCGTCGAGCCCTGTGTCGCGAGCGTCTTGCCGAGTGTCGCGTCGTCTGCGCGCGCGTGGCCGGCCAGCAGCGTCGCCGCAGCGAGCAGCAGCGGCGCGAACCGGCGCCGCGGTGTGTCCACCGTATCGTTCACGTGTCCCCTCCTTGTTGTAGGCCGCGGGTGCGCCGCCGGACTGCCGGTGCGGCCGCGCGGTCAGCCCGCGTCGGGCTGCTTCTCCTTCTGCTCCGGCGCGAGATGCTGCGCCGGTGTCGCCGCATCATATCGGCCGAAGCCGTAGCGCTGGAAAATCCTGAACGCTTCCGGCGACCGGATGAACGCGAGCCATGCGCGCGCGGCTTCCGGATGCGGCGCGTCCTTCACCATCGCCCCCGCATAGATTGCAGTCGTATTTTGCTCGGCCGGAATGTCGATGTGCATCAGCGGATGCCCGACCTGTTCCTGGAACGCCGCTTCGGATTGCCACAGCACACCCGCGTCCGCGCGCCCCTGCATCAGGAACAGCGCGGTTTCCCGATGGTGGATATGCGTGAGCTCGGTCGTGCCGGCGCGCACCTTGTCGTCGTAGACGGTACGCGCGAGCGCGTCGCCGCCGGCCTTCGCGAGCGACGCGCGGATCTGCCGCGCGACGCCTTCGAATTCCGGATTGGGCATCGCAAGCTGCACGTCGGGCCGCGCGAGGTCGTTCAGCGACGCGATGCGCTTCGGATTGCCGGCGCGCACCATGATCGTCAGCTGGTTCGTCACGTAGGGTACGGCGGGGCCGGTGAGCGTGCCGTCCGCGATCAACCCGTTGATCTTGCCGAGCCCCGCGAAATACGCGTCGGGCTTGACCGTCCACGTCATGTTGCCGACGGTGATCGTGCCGCCCGCCTGGATCTGTTTCACGAGCAGGCCGGGCGGGATCGTCTCCCAGTAGATGCGGCCGCGGTACTCGGGATGGTCTTCCTCGAACTTCGCGACGAGCGGCGCCATCGCGAAGAAATAGTTGCCGCCCACGAACAGCACGAGCTTCGGCGCAGTGAGGTCGCCGTGGAAATCGGCGAGCACGTCGACCTGCGGCACCGTGAATTCGAGGCCACGGTGCGTCGCGTCGTTGTTGCGACCGTCCTGCCAGGGCGGGAAGATGTTCGCGGCGGGGCCGGCCGGCGCGGCGAGCGACAGCGCCGATGCGCAGCAGAGCCAGGCAGCCAGCGCGGCGCGCAGCGTGCGCCGACGGCGGTGCAATGGCGATGGCGGTTGCATGGGGATCGATGTCATCGAGGGGTTCATTTTGCGTACGTGAAGCCGGCCTGTTGCAGTTCGGGCAGCGTGCCGACCGCGCCGGGCGTGACGATTGCCGACGGGATCACGTGGTTGGTCAGGTCGGCCGCGAGCGCATCGAGCGGCAGCTTGTCGGGGTTCGCGTTCGCGCCGTCGAGCCGTTCCGCGAGTTCCCAGATCGCGTTATGGCACGACAGGAACACGACGCCGCGCTGCTGCAGCGCGGCGATGCTGTTGTCGTGCGACGAGAATGCGCCGTCGGGCAACTCGTGGTCTTGTGCGCCCTTCGATTGCGCGGGCTTCGCGTCGAGCAGCGTGTTGGCCGGAAACGCGGCGCCGGCGAATGTCGCGAGGCCGTATTTGTCCCACGCGGCCTGGTCGAACAGCGCGAGGTGCGCGCTGCCGTGCGTGGCCGATACGACGAGGAAATCCGGATGGCGGTACGACCAGATCTGCGCGTTCAGCGAATTGCGCATCAGGTTCAGCCACGGGCCGCCGAGCTCGGTGTTGTCCCATACCTGCTTCGGGCCGCCGCGGTAGCCGGTCAGTTCGGCGAGCGCCGCGTGATCCCACTGGTCGGGGCGTTCGAGGATCATCGGCACCGTCTTGAAGTCGCGCCGTCGCGGCGCGGCCGCGAGGCGGCGCGTGAGGTCGGCGAGGTGCGTGGCGCCGCCGGGCAGCAGCGCGCCGGTTTCAGATGTGGCGGCGTGAGCGGGGCGGGCGGCGGCGAGCAGCGCAGTGCCGGCCGCGAGGCCGAGTGTCTTGAGCGCGCCTCGGCGCGCGTGCCGGTCGGACATGGGTATCTCCCGGAATCGTTTTTGTGGGGGCGTGTCGCGTTGCCGTGCAGCGACGCGGCGTCGCGAATGCGTAGCCAGTCTAGCGGCGCGCGCCCGGTACGGAAAATCGCGATATCGGATGGGAGATATTCGGGGGTCTGATGATTGGGCGGGAGGTTGGAGGTTGGAGGCTGGAGGCGGGGCGGTCGGTGCAACGGCCATCAGTTCGATCGTTGCAACCGGCCTCTGTCGGCGCGCGAGTCGTTAAGGGGCTTCCTGCGGACGGTTTCGGTTTCGGCGTCGATCGGAGAGAGTCAATCGGAGAGTCGATCGGAGAGTCGATCGGAGAGTCGATCATCCTGTTGATATGGACGACTGATTATGTGTGATGGGTAGCAGAGGACCGACTTGTATAATTTCCTCCCTGGAATTCACACATGCCTTGCTGAGAGAGAACGATACTCATGAATTGGGACGATGCCCGCGTTTTTCTGGCAGTTCATCGAACCGGGACGCTGCGCGAGGCCGCGGCCGTTCTCGATGTCGATCAGGCCACCGTGGGGCGACGGTTGACGGCACTGGAGAAGGCACTCGGGGCGAAGCTGTTTCTCAAGACGTCGTCCGGCTATGTCGTGACGCAGATCGGCGAGCATTCGCTGCAGGCCGCGCAAGCAATGGAGCAAGCGGCGTGCGAATTCGAGCGTCGTGTCCAGGGCTCGGACGATCGCCTCGAAGGCGAGGTTCGGGTGACGACGACCGATTCCCTCGCGATGGATTTCGTCGTTCCCGCGATACGGGAGTTGCGCCGGAAATGTCCGGCGATACACGTGGTCCTGACAACGTCCGTGCAGGTGCTCAACCTGACGCGACGCGATGCGGATCTCGCGATTCGCACCGTGATGCCGGAAAATCCCGATCTCGTGCGCCGGAAGCTCGCGGAATGGGACGTCGGGCTGTTCGCGAGTCGCGAGTATCTGGATGCGCATGGCGCGCCCGCGATCGGGTCCGCTTTCGAAGGGCATGACCTGGTCGTCTACCAGCCCGGCACGACGTCCAACCAGGGCCACGCGCTGTGCGGCGAGTCGATGGAACGCGGGCGCATCGTTGCGCAAGTGGGTTCGAGCCTGATGCTGGCGACCTCGATCCGGTCGGGTATCGGTATAGGCGAACTCCCCGTGTATATGGCGCAAGAGGACGATTCGCTCGTGCGACTCTGGCCCGACAGGACGCGAGCCGCGCCGTATCAGGTCTGGCTCGTATCGCATACCGACCTGAACCGGACGGCGCGCGTTCGGGCGGTTACCGCCGAGATCGCGGCCTCGTTCGACCGCTATCGATAGCGGCCGGGATCACGCCGGAATCATGCCGGTGCAGGCGCGGGTGCTCAACGGGTCAGGGTGTTGCGCGTCGAGAGCGTGCGCCGCGCGGCGTACCAGCGTGGCACGATCGCGATTGCCGCGACGATCGCGAAGAACGGGATGGCCACAGCCAGCACGTGGCTGCCGGTGCCGAGCAGGCCGCCGGACACGGTGGCAGCGAGCGAGGCACTGCCGATCTGGAAGAAGCCGACCAGCCCCGACGCCGTGGCCGCGCGCCCGTGTTCGCTCGCAATGGCGCCCGAGACCGCGAGCGACAGCGACGATCCATTCGACAGGCTGACGAGCAACATCGGCATCACGATCGCGAGGATGCCTTTGACGTGCCACGATTCGCACAGGGCGAACGCCATGCCGCCGGCAACGAAGCAGCCCACGCCGGCCACGACGATCGAGTCGTAGGACATCCGGTCGAGCATGCGGCGCGCAATCATGTTGGCGGAAATGATGCCGGCGGTCAGCGGCAGGTAAAGCCAGCCGCTTTGCTGTTTCGAAAGGCCAAGGCCGGAGAATATGAACGGCGACTGCGTCAGGTAGACGAACCACGCGCAATAGATCGCGCAGACGACGAGCGTGTAGCGGATGAATGCCCGGTCCCCGAGCACGTCGGTGAAGCCGGCCAGCGGCGCGGCGCGATGTTGCCCCGGCGCGACGGGCGGTCGGGTTTCCTTCAGCAGAACCTGAACGAGCGCGAGCGCGACGATGCCAAACGCGGCGACGAAAATGAAATCGCTCCGCCACCCGAACCACGCAGCCAGATTTCCGCCGATTGCGGGGGCGAGTGCCGGAGACAGCGACACGAGCGGATACACGATGCTGTAGACCTTCGCGGATGCGTGCTTGTCGCAGGTGTCGGCGATGATCGCGCGACCGATGACGAGGCCGGACGCCGCGCCGAGCGCTTCGAGCACGCGCCATCCGAGAAAGCTTGCGAAGCCGCCGGCGCTTGCGCAGCCGATCGAGCCAACGATGTACAGGAGGATGCCGGCCGTCAGCACGGGTTTGCGCCCCCATCGATCGGAGAGCGGGCCGTAGACCAGTTGCGCACAGGCGAGCGCGATCAGGTAGGCCGATACCGTCTGCGGCATCTGCCAGGCGCCGATCGAAAACTCATGGGCCATCGACGGCATCGCGGGCAGGTAGACGTCGGACGCGATCAGGCCGAAGGCGCTCAACATGGAGACGACGAGGATGAGTGAGAAGTTGGACATGTTCGCTGGGTGGTTGGGGCGGAGCGCGTGAGCGGATGCAGATGGCGGCGCGCATTGGGCCGCCTCGAGAAAAGGCCGGGGCGATCATACGGCGTGCGATGTGGTTCGGGAGCGGGCGGAATTGCATCGCCCGGATGCATTTTTGCGGGCGGGGAGGCGGGGGCCGGGGAGGCGTGTGGATGATGGCGCCAGGTGTCGCGCGAAGCGCCGGTCAAGAAGAATCGGGCGAGGGTGTTGGCGGCGAGCAACGGGGTGATTCGCTGTCGTTCGTGTTTCGCCGGATGATCGGGCGCAGTTTCGTCGCCGCGTTGTTGTCCGCGTTGTCCGGCACAACGCGGGCGGATTCGCAGTGACCGATCACGAAGCGGCCGGGATGCTGCGCCGGGGAGAAGGGGCGAGCCGCTACGCGTAGCGAGCGGCCGCGAATGCGGGCGTTGCGCGTGGGCCGCCGTATTCGGGCCGGCCCACGCACGCATCAGGCCATCAGGCCATCAGAGCGTCGGAGCATCAGAGCATCAGAGCATCAGAGCGTCAGAACGACACCGTCGTCGTCAGCGTGACGAGCCGTGGCTCGCCGACCGCGACGATCAGGTTGTTGTTGCTCGACGGGTAGTAGGTCTTGTCGAGCAGGTTCTTCACGTTGAGCTGGAAGCGCGTCGGGAACTTGCCGATCGTCGTTTCGTAGGCTGCGAAGGCGTCGACGGTCACATAGCCGGGCAGCGTGAAACTGTTCGCCGTGTCGCCGGAGCGTGCGCCGACCAGGCGTGCGCCGCCGCCGAAGCGCCAGCGGCCGGGCAGATTCGCGATGGCCGTGTCGTACACGGCGAACAGGCTGCCCGTGTGGCGCGCGACGTTGGCGAGCGGCGTGTTGCTGTCGCGATCGGTCGCATTCGTATAGGCATAGCTGCCGATCACGCTCAGATGACGCGTGATCTGCCCGGCGACGTCGAGCTCGATCCCGCGCGAGCGCGCGGTGCCGATCGTCGACGTGATGTCGCCGACCGTGACCGCGACGTTGCGCTTGTCGATCTGGTAGACCGCGAGCGTGCCGGTGATCGCGGGTTTCAGGCTGAACTTCAGCCCGGCCTCGAGCACACGGCCGTATTCCGGCGCAAGCGGTGCGGCGACATTCGTTGCGACGTTCGGCTTGAACGAGCGGCTCACGTTCGCGTAGGCGGTCAGCGCCGGCGTGAGCGCATACGCCAGCCCGAACTGCGGCAGCCAGACGGTGCCGCGCGAGCGGTCGGCGAACGCGAACGGCCGCCCCATCCCCGATTCCTGCTGCCAGTTTTCCCAGCGCAACCCGCCCACCGCGGTGAGGCGGTCGGTGATCTTCACCGAGTCCTGCACGATCGTCGAGTACGCATGCACGACCGAGCGCGAATCGCTTTGCTTCGCGTTGGGTATGCCGCCCGCTGCGAGCAGGCCGTACACGGGATCGTAGAGATTGAAGCCCGTCGTCGCCTTGCCGCGGATCGTGTCGCCGCGAAAGCTGCGCTGCCGTTCGTATTCGCCACCGATGTAGATCGCGTGGTTCATCCCCGCGAGCGTCACGTTGCCGAGCAGGCCGAGCGTCGCGATCTGGTCGGAGTCGTTGCGTCCGAGGTTCGCATCGGACGAGCGCGTCATCGCGCCGGTCCGGCTGTTGAACGCGGTCGCGCGGGTGATGTACTGGTCGTAGCGATCGCGGCCCCAGCCGTAGGTCGCGCGCACGCGCCATGCATCGGAGAAGCGGTGCTCGATGCGCGTACGCAGCGTTTCCTGGATGCCGCTGCTTTGCGACCACGCTTCCTCGTAGCGGCGATAGCGCAACGCGTCGTCGAGCTGGCCGTTCACGAGCACGGTGCCGCGATCGAACGGCATCGTGTAGTCGACGTACTGGTAGCTGACGTCGATCGACGTGTTCGCGTCGTGCCACGACAGCGCGGGCGCGATCAACGCGTTGCGTTCGCGGCCGAAGCTGCGCCAGTAGCGGCTGGTGTCGTATTCGCCGGTCAGCCGGAACGCGAGCGTGCCGCCCGCGACCTGGCCCGGCTTGCCGAGCGGGCCCGTGAGATCGAACTGTGCACTGCTGCCGCCGTGGTTCGTGCGCGACGCGGAGATCGAGCCGCCGAACGTGTCTTCCGGCTTGCGGGTGACGAGGTTGATCACGCCACCCGGATCCTGCATCCCGTACAGCAGCGAGGCCGGGCCCTTCAGCACCTCGACGCGGTCGATCGTCGCGAGGTAGCTGTGCAGCACCGGCGTGCGCACGCCGTCGACGAGCACCGAGCCGTCGTTGTTCGACCCGAAGCCGCGCTTGATGAACGCGTCACGCGTGCCGCCGAGCGTGTTCGTCTGCGTGACGCCGCTGATGTTGCCGAGCACGTCGTCGAGCGAGCGCGCCTGCTGGTCCTGCATCACGCTGCTGCTCACCACCGCGACCGATTGCGGAATCTCCTTCAGCGGACGGTCGCTGCCGCCCGCGATGCTCGTGGTGCGCGGCTGATAGCCGATTGTCGGGTCGACGGTTGACGATGCGTTGACGTTGATGGCCGGGAGTGCTTTCCCGGCGGGCGTCGCGGGCGCCGATGCGGGGGCAGCGGCTTCGGTGCTGGCCGCATGCGCGCCGCTCGCGACGCAAAGGGAAATCAGGGCAGGCAGGCTCGAGCGCCACGGACGCAGGGTCCGGACGCGGCAGGGCGTTCGACGGGATGGCATGAATCGATGCAGGACGGAGTGCTAAGGATCGTGTTGCGGGCCGCGGCGTTTCGTGGCGACCAAGGTCCGCATGATATATGTAATGAGAATCATTTGCAATTGTAATGGTGCGGCCCGGCGGCGCGCGGACGTTGGTTGCCGGGCCGTTGGCCGTCTGCTACCGTAGCGACCAAAATCAGACGCAGTGAAATTCAATGAGAGAGCCGGGGGCCGCACCATGTCATCTTCCTGTCACGTCGCGTTTCGCGCGGCGCCAAGCACCGCGCACGACCATGCGGGCGATGAAGTGATCGCAGCCGTATTCCGCCATTCGAACGATTAAAGCAACGGAAGCGAATTCATCCGGCGTTGCGCCGGGCTTCAATCACTTCAACCACCACGCTAGACGGGAGACCACCCATGAAGAAGATTTCCGCGCCGTTCGCGGCGGCCGCGTTTGCGGCCTGCACGCTGCTGGCGGGCGTTCAGCAGGCCGCTTGCGCGGCTTCGGACGCCGAACTCGCGATCGACGCGCATTACGGCGCCGTGATCGAGGCCTATACGCAGGACATGGCCGCCGCGAAGGCGAAGTACGACGGCAAGCGCCTCGCGTTCGTCGGCGCCGTGATCCGGATGGGCGGCGACCCGGGCGGCACGTACTTCGGCGCGCTGACGGCCGACGGCGAGCAGTTCGATACGCATTTCGACGTGGCCGACCAGGATGCGCTGAAGCCGAAATTCCCCGGCGGCGAGATCAAGCCGTTCGTCACGTCGACGGCTTTCCGCTTCAGCTGCGTGAACGAAGGCTATATCGATGCACCCGTGTTGCCGGGTCTGAAGCTGGCGCACTGCCGTCTCGCCAACTGACCGGCGCGCGAGCGTCCGGCGTTCAGAACTTCTGCTGGATGCCGGCCATCACGCCGAGCTGGTTCATCCCGGTACCGACCGTCCCGCCGGCGGCGACCGCGTTCGCGGCCAGTGTGCTGTTGAACATGTAGCCCACCGACGTATAGACGGTCGTCCGCTTCGACAGGAAATAGTTCGCGCGGCCGACGAGCAGCGTGGCATTCGTGCCGCCTTCGCTGTTCTCTCGGCGTTGCAGGTAGCGCACGCCCTGAAAGTCGAGTGCGAGGTAGGGCGTCGCGTAGTACGTGCCGCCGGCGAACACGATGTCGGCCTGCAGGTGTTCGGCCGCCGCGAGGTTGCGGCGAATCCACCCGGCGCCCAGTTTCGCGGGGCCGATTTTCACGTAGCCG
Organism: Burkholderia sp. D-99; assembly: GCF_011605345.1. Classification (GTDB taxonomy): domain Bacteria; phylum Pseudomonadota; class Gammaproteobacteria; order Burkholderiales; family Burkholderiaceae; genus Burkholderia. The sequence continues at coordinate 35,177 of NZ_JAAOXM010000020.1, read as the reverse complement.
GCGACGATGTCGCGCGTGTCGGTGTACGCCGGATTGTTCAGCGGCGCGAGCGCACCGCCGCCGCCGCGCATCACGTCGTGAGACGCGGCCAGCCCGAAGTTGCTTGCGTCATAGGCGAGCATCGCCGTGTATTGGCGGCAGGCGACGAAGTCGCCGGGCACCTGTCCGGCGCAGCCCGTCGCTGACGGACCTGCCGGCCCGGCCGCATCGCGGCCGAAGCTGTAGGTGGCGCCTAGCGTCACGCCGTGGAACGTGCCCTTGTAGCCGATCGCATTGTCGCTGCGCGCGTTGGGCAGGTAGGAATCGAAATCCGCCATCGAATGAATCGACGGGCCGATCACGTCGGCGTTGGTCAGCACGATCATCGACATGTTCATCTGGCGGCCGAGGGTCAGCGCGCCGAACGGACTGTTCACGCCTACGTTCGCCTGTCGTCCGAACAGGCGCCCGCCATAGTTCAGTGCGCCGGTGCCGGGCTGGAAGCCGTTTTCGAGCACGAAGAAAGCCTGGTAGCCGCCGCCGAGATCCTCCGTGCCACGCAGCCCCCAGCGTGACGGCACTTCGCCGGTCAGCGTCGGCATGCCGGTGAACGATCCGCCGTGCGCGGCGTTGTTGTAGTAGGACACGCCGGTATCGATGATCCCGTAAAGCGTCACGCTGCTTTGCGCGCAGGCCGGTCCGGTCAGCGCCAGCGCCGTCGTCGCGAGTGCGGCACCCAGTTTCGTTTTCATGGCTGTCTCCAAACAGTATGTAGATATGCTTATCGATTGTTTTAATGACCCGGACGTATCCGGGATGCCGACGGGTATCGGCAAGACTGCGGGCGTCGCGCGTTACGACATCGCAGGGTCGCGTTGCCGGCGTGGTGCCGCCGTACGCGTGGCCGCCACAGCGACGGCGATTGCCGCGCCGGCCATCGGCACGAGGAACGCGAGATAGAGGTGGGACACGGACCAGCCGTCGTCCAGCAGCGCACCGACCGTCATCGGCGAAAGAATCGCGCCGAGGCGGCCGATGCCGACCGCGAGACCGATGCCGGTCGTGCGGATCTCGGCCGGGTACGGCGTCGGCGACAATGCATACATGCCGGCCACGCACGCATTGATCACGGCGCCCAGGAACACCCCGACCGTCATCCCGATGCCGAGCGAGCCGGTGTTCGCGCCGAACACGACCATCAGTACGCCGCCGAGCAGCAGCGTCGCGCCCAGCAGGTTGCGCAGGCCGACCCGCGTCGACAGCAGGCTGAAGAGGGAAGCGCCCGCAATGCCGCCGAGGTTGAGCAGCACGCCGCCGGTCACGCCCTGCGATGCCGACAACCCGGCCTGGACCAGCAGCTTCGGCGTCCAGCTCACGACGAAATAGAAGCTGCCCATCACGAGAAAGAACGCGATCCACAACGCGATCGTGCGGCGCGCGAGCGGTGCGCGCAACACGGCCATCCAGCTCGACGCGGGGTTCGCCGTATCGATGGGCGAGGTCGCGGCCGGCAGCGTGTCGATCGGCGCGCGCTTCATTCTTGCGAGGATGCGATTGATTTTCCGCAGCGCGTTGTCTGGACGCCGCGCCAGCAGGAAGTCGAGCGATTCCGGCAGCAGTGCGAGCACCATCGGGATCGACAGCAAGGTCAGGATGCCGCCGAACGCGAACACGCTGCGCCATCCCCACGTCGACAGCAGGTAGCCGGCGATGACGCCGCCGGCGGTGGCGCCGATCGCGTAGCCGGTCGACTGCATGCCGATCGCGGCGCTGCGCCATTTGTTCGACGCGTACTCGCCGCTGATGACGGTCAGGCTTGCCAGCATGCCGCCGATGCCGAGCCCCGTGTACGCACGCGCGACGGCGAGTTGCAGCGTGCTGTGCGTGGCCGCGCAGGCGAGCATCCCGGTCGAGATCACGGCGAGGCAGAGCAGGATGATGCGGCGGCGGCCGACGCGGTCGGCCAGCGGCGCGATCAGCACCGAGCCGATGCCCATGCCGGCCAGCCCGGCGCTCAGCAGCAGGCCGATTTCCTTGCCGCTCAGCTTCCATTCGGCCGCCAGGTGCGGCGCGGCGAACGCGATGGCCAGTACATCGAAGCCGTCGAGCATGTTCAGCACGACGCAGGCCGTGACCGCCATCGTCTGGAACGCGCTCATCGGGGATTCGTCGATCGTATTGCGGATGTTTGCGCTCACGTCAAAGATCCTTGTGAATAGTATGACTAATTAAATGGGATGACATCGAAGCCGGACACGGCGAATGGGACGAAAGCGATTGCACGGGCTGACGGGCAACCCGTGGAACGCCCGTCGCGACCGTCGGCTGGCGGGCGTCGTCGGCGCGATGCTTACGCGGGTTCGAGCAGCAACCGCTCGATCACGCGCCGCGCGCGATTGGGGCCCGCGTCGACGTGTATGTCGATCTGGTGGCCGCCGGGAAACCGCAGCTGGTTCCTGTATTGCGCTTCGATCACGGTCTTGTCTTCATCGAACGTCGCCGCCGATTGCTCGATGACCGTTTGCGCGACGCGCTCGACGTCGTGCTGCGGATTGGTCGCGACGGTCCAGAAGTAGTGCGTCGTGGTGTCCGTCTCGGGCGTGATGCCGTGGAAGCCGCGCATGTGAAAGCCGCCGCGCGCCGGATCGTGCAGGTCGCCGGTGCCGGCGTCCATCGCGCCGGTCCAGATCCGGATGTGCGACACATGGAATTCGATTTCCTGCCAGCGATCGACGCGGCCTGCGAACGGCCACGCAGCGGTGTAGGTCGGCGGCGGGTCGGAATCCGGCATCCGGCGAACCAGCGTCACCGTGTCGCCGTCGCTGCCGACGCGGGTTTCCGCGCCCATGTGCAGCGGCGCGTTGCCGCCGATCGTTTTCAGATGGACATAGCCGAGGTGGCTCAGGTCCATCAGGTTGTCGTGAATCAGTTGATACGGCGCGTCGTAATGGTAGTGGCCGCCGCCGAACCGGTATTGCGGATCCGCGTGGAACGCGTAGCGCGGCGGCGCGCAGGTCGGTTGAGCGTGCGCGTCGGCGCCGATCCAGATCCATACGATCGCGTCCTGTTCCTGCACCGGATACGACGACACGCACGCCTTCGCCGGAATGCGCTCCTGGCCGGGAATTTCCACGCACGTGCCGCCGCGGTCGAACAGCAGGCCGTGATAGCCGCAGCGCAGGCCGCGTGCTTCGAGCGAGCCGCACGACAGTGGCAGCGACTTGTGGCAGCAGCGATCCTCCAGCGCACCGACTTCCCCGGACGGCAACCGGAACAGGACGACCGGACGGCCGAGCAGCGTGCGGGCGACGGGTTTGTCCGTCAGTTCGGATGACAGCGCGGCAACCCACCATCGGCCCATCGGGAACTTAGTAGTATTGATCGGTGGTCGGGCATGTTGCTCCATTGATCGTCTCCAGTATTGTGGTTGGCCGCCGCGTGTCGGGCGGTCCGTCTACAGATCTACAGATCGAGTACCAGCAGGTCGCTTCGCGATCGCGAACAGCAGGGCATGAACTGGTCGCCGGCCGCCTGTTCCGCTTCGGTGAGATACGAATCGCGATGATCAGGCTCGCCTTCGAGCACGCGCGTCGCGCAGGTGCCGCATACGCCTTGCTCGCACGACGTCAGCACGTCGACGCCGTTCGCGGCCAGCGCCGCGATGACTGTGCATTCGGCCGGCACATCGATCACCCTGCCGCTGCTCGCGATCCGGACCTGGAACGCACGGTCCGCACCGGACGACGCAACTGCGCCGCCGAAGAACTCGTAGTGCAGGCGCGCTTCGCCCCAGTTGCGCTCGCGCGCGGCGTTCAGCACTGCGTCCATGAAGCCGCGCGGGCCGCATACGTACAGGTGCGTGCCGTCGGGCGCCGCGGCGAGCGCGGCGGCCAGGTCGAAGCGTTGCTCGGGGGCACCGTCGTCGACGTGGAAGCGGGCGCGATCGCGGAACCCGGCTGCGTTGATTCGTTCGACGAAGGCCATGCGGTCGGTCGAACGCGCACAGTAGTGCATGTCGAACGGCATGCCCGACGAGAACAGCCGTTCGGCCATGCTGAGGATCGGCGTGACGCCGATTCCGCCCGCGAGCAACAGGTGGTGCGGTGCGTCGGGGGCGAGCGGAAATTGATTGCGCGGCACGCCGATCCGCACGGTATCGCCTTGTCGGACTTCGTCGTGAATGGCGCGCGACCCGCCGCGACCGTCGGCGTCGCGCAGCACGGCGATCTGATAGTGATCCCCTCGCTCCGGGTGGTTGCACAGCGAATACTGGCGCACGAAGCCACCGGGCAGATGTACGTCGATATGGGCGCCGGCGTCGAAGCGCGGCAACGGCGAACCGTCGTCGCCGACGAATTCGAAGCCGCAGATGTCGCGCGCTTCCTGCCACTTGCGCGCCACCCGGACGGTCAATGTCGAGGCGCTCATGACGCCTCCTTGATCTGCGCGACCGGAATCACGGGCCGCTGCGGGCCCGCCGCGTTTTCTTCGGCGAGCAGCCTTTCGATCACCTTGCGCGACAGCACGCCGCCGGCATCGATGTTGAGCTTGAGCAGCTTGCGGTCGGGCCACTTTTCCAGGTTGAGCTGCTGGCGCTCGAGCATCTCGAGATCCTCGGCGAAGATCTTGCCCTGGCCTTCGCGGATCTCGGCGGTCAGCACGTGATCGTCGGGCCGGAAGTTGCGCGCCATGCCCCAGAAATACCAGATCGAGGTGTCCGTTTCGGGCGTGATGAAATCGACCACGATCGACGATGCCTTCAACCCGGCCGGCGCATCGTAGCCGCCGTGACCCGCGTGCGCGACGCCCACTTCGATCATCACGTGGCTCGGCGGTGTGAAGCGGCAGATCTGCCAGCGGTCGACCGGCACGTCGTCGGCCAGACCGTTGCCGCGCAACCCCATCTGCCAGAACGGCGGCGGCATCACGTTCTCCATGAAGCGGCTCGTGACGACTTCGTCGCCGTGGCTGGTCGTCTTCGGCGGCGCTTCGTCGATTTCCTTCTGGCCGATGCTCGTCGCATGCACGTAGGTCTCATGCGTGAGGTCCATCAGGTTGTCGATCATCAGCCGGTAGTCGCAACGGATGTGATAAAGGCCGCCGCCGTGCGCCCAGGCCGGATTCTCGGCCCACGCCAGGGCGGGCAGTTTGGCGGGATCGGCGGCGGACGCCTCGCCCGGCCAGACCCACACGAATCCGTACCGCTCGACCACCGGGAAGCTGCGAATCGGGGGGAAGCCGCCGACGCGCTGGCCCGGCATGCCGGTCGCCTTGCCGTCGCAGCCCATTTCCAGTCCGTGATAGCCGCACACGAGCACGCCGTCGCGCACGAATCCCAGCGACAGCGGCGCGCCGCGGTGCGGGCAGAAATCCTCGAGCGCGGCGACCCGGCCGTCCGCCGCGCGGTAAAACACCATCGACTCGTTGCAGATCTTGCGGCCCAGCGGCTTGCCGTCGATTTCATCGGGCGTGCACGCCACATACCAAGCGTTCTTGAGAAACACGTTCCTCGTCTCCTTCAGGGCGGTGCCGCTGGTATGCGGCATTTCTTCATTCCGTGTACTGAATGAGATTCAGTGTACTCATCGAGATTGGCTGGGGCAAGGCGAGCGGTATACTGGTTTTCCCGGGAAATGGCGCGAGGCAGCGCCATGCCGTCGGCGCGCGCAACCGGCGCGCGTCGCCTCTGTCATCGACTCATTCATGGAAAAAACGAATCCCGCCGACGCGCCGGCTTTCCCGCTCGACCTGTACGACGAGCCCGGGCACCTGATCCGGCGCGCGCACCAGATTGCCGTCGCGATGTTCTACGAGAAGCTGGGCCGGGACGTGACGCCGGTGCAGTACGCCGTCCTGCGGATGCTCTATGAGTGCCCGGGGCTCGATCAGGTGACGCTGGCGCAGCGGGTGGCGCTCGACACGTCCACGACCGCGGATCTCGCGGTCCGGCTCGAAGCGAAAGGATTGATCGTGCGGGAAGTGTTGCCGCGACGTCAGCGCCGCTTGTTGCTGACGCCGACTGGCGTCGAGCTGCTCACGCACCTGATTCCGTCGGTGAAGGAACTGCGTGCCGGCCTGTTCGACGGGATGGGAGAGGACGATTCGCAGGAACTGGTGCGCCTGTTGCGCAAGTTTGTCCACTTGAACAACGAGCAGAGCCGCGCGCCGCTGCGCGTCGGCGACGAGTCGTAGCGGCCCCGAGCCCCGAGCCCTGCGCGACAGCGGAAAGCGGAAAGCCGAAAGCCGAAAGCCGAAAGCCGAAAGCCGAAAGCCGAAAGCCGAAAGCCGAAAGCCGAAAGCCGAAAGCCGAAAGCCGAAAGCCGAAAGCGGCGACGGGGCGACGGGGCGACGGGCGCGCTGCCTGCCGCGTATCACCCGCGCGTGCTTTCCCCTTCCAGCCGCCGCACGGCTTCCGCCACTTCATTCCTGAACCGCACGAGCGCCGCCTGCTCCGGCGCCGGCGGCTGCACGGCGGCCCACAGCATGTCGACGAGCTGCGTAGCCGTCGTTTCCGTATCGAGCTTGCGGTGCCCGAGGATCGCATCCCACAGCACGTGCTCGATCGGCCCGAACACCATCGAGCGCAACAGGCTCAGCGGCAGGTCGGTGCGCACCTGCCCGGCCGCCTGGCCGCGCGCAAGCACGTCCATCAGCGGCGCGGTGTAGCGGCGCTGCAGCGCGGTGAGTTCGTCGCTCAGCGCATGCTGCTTCGCGCGGCCCTCCGACAGCACCAGCGCGCACAGGCCCGTGCCGTTCACCAGCATCAGCCGCAGGTGGGTGCGCACGATGAACGCGAACTGCTGCTGGACCGACGCGTCCTGCGGCATCCCTTCCTCGAATGCGGCGATGTTTTCGTCGTACCAATCCGCGATGACCCGCGCGCACAGCTCGCGCTTGCCGCGGAAGTAGCTGAACACCGTCGCCTCCGATACGCCCACGCGCTGCGCGATCTCGGCGGCCGTCGCATGCTCGTAACCTTTTTCGGCGAACACTTCCCGGCCGGCGCGCAGAATGTCCTGCACGCGTTGCTGGGATTTGCGCCCGGCGGGCGCGCGCGACGTGTCGGCGCGGTCGGCTTTGACGGTGGCGGTCATGGTGTCGGCGGTAGCGGCTGTCATCTCGGCATGATATCTGAGTGTCACTCAAAAAACTATTGACGCCGAACCCGACGAGGCGCGAAACTGTGCAAAATTTACGCTGTATTGGTCAATGAATCGGTGCATTCATTCGATTTGAGCGAAACTCAGAAATCGGTGAGTGCCACACACTTTCTGGAGACGGAGGAGACATGATCAACCTGCCCGGTGTGCAATTCATGCTCGGTGAAGACATCGAGATGCTGCGCGACGCCGTCGCGACGTTCGCGGCGAAGGAAATCACCCCGCGCGCGGCGGAGGTCGACCGCACCGACCAGTTTCCGATGGATCTGTGGAAGAAGTTCGGCGATCTCGGCGTGCTCGGCATGACGGTGGCCGAGGAATACGGCGGCGCGAACATGGGCTACACCGCGCACATGGTCGCGATGGAAGAGATCTCGCGCGCATCGGCGTCGATCGGCCTGTCGTACGGCGCGCACTCGAACCTGTGCGTGAACCAGATCCACCGCAACGGCACCGACGCGCAGAAACAGAAATACCTGCCGAAGCTCGTGTCGGGCGAACACATCGGCGCGCTCGCGATGAGCGAGCCGAATGCCGGCTCCGATGTCGTCAGCATGAAGCTGCGCGCCGACAAGCGCGGCGACCGCTACGTGCTGAACGGCACGAAGATGTGGATCACCAACGGCCCCGATTGCGACACGCTCGTCGTCTACGCGAAGACGGACGTCGAAGCCAACTCGCGCGGCATCACCGCGTTCATCGTCGAGAAGGGGATGAAGGGTTTCTCGGTCGCGCAGAAGCTCGACAAGCTCGGCATGCGCGGATCGCACACGGGCGAGCTGGTGTTCCAGGACGTCGAAGTGCCGGAGGAGAACATCCTCGGCCAGCTCAACGGCGGCGTGAAGGTGCTGATGAGCGGCCTCGACTACGAGCGCGCGGTGCTGTCGGGCGGCCCGACCGGCATCATGGCCGCGTGCCTCGACGCGGTGGTGCCGTATATCCACGACCGCAAGCAGTTCGGCCAGTCGATCGGCGAATTCCAGCTGATCCAGGGCAAGGTCGCCGATATGTACACCACGTTCCAGGCATGCCGCGCGTACCTGTACGCGGTCGGCCGCCACCTCGATTCGGCTGGCAGCGACCACATCCGCCAGGTGCGCAAGGACTGCGCGGGCGTGATCCTCTATACGGCCGAGAAGGCGACGTGGATGGCTGGCGAGGCGATCCAGATCCTCGGCGGCAACGGCTACATCAACGAATACCCGGTCGGGCGCTTGTGGCGCGATGCGAAGCTGTACGAGATCGGCGCCGGCACGAGCGAGATCCGCCGGATGCTGATCGGCCGCGAGCTGTTCGCGGAAACGATGTAACGCCCCACGACACGCGAACGGAGCCCCGTCGATGCCGATCATCGAATCGAAACTGAACCCGCGCTCGGAAGACTTCCGCGCGAATACCGCGGCGCTCGAGGCGGTCGTCGCCGACCTGCGCGCGAAGATCGAACAGCTCGCGCAGGGCGGCGGCCAGGCCGCGCGCGACAAGCACCTGTCGCGCGGCAAGTTGCTGCCGCGCGACCGCATCGCGCAACTGCTCGATCCGGGTGCGCCGTTCCTCGAGTTCTCGCAGCTCGCGGCGAACGGCATGTACAACGACGACGCGCCGGGCGCGGGCGTCATCACCGGGATCGGCCGGATCGCCGGCCGCGAATGCGTGATCGTGTGCAACGACGCGACGGTCAAGGGCGGCACCTACTACCCGGTCACCGTGAAGAAGCACGTGCGCGCGCAGGAGATCGCCGCGGAAAACCGGCTGCCGTGCGTGTACCTCGTCGATTCGGGCGGCGCGAACCTGCCGAACCAGGACGACGTGTTTCCCGACCGCGACCACTTCGGCCGCATCTTCTTCAACCAGGCAACGATGTCGGCTGCAGGGATTGCGCAGATCGCCGTCGTGATGGGCTCGTGCACGGCGGGCGGCGCGTACGTGCCGGCGATGAGCGACGAGTCGATCATCGTGAAGGAGCAGGGCACGATTTTCCTGGGCGGGCCGCCGCTCGTGAAGGCCGCGACCGGCGAGGAAGTGAGCGCCGAGGATCTCGGCGGCGGCGACGTGCATACGCGCCTGTCGGGCGTGGCCGACCATCTCGCGCAGAACGACGCGCATGCGCTGTCGATCGCGCGCAACATCGTCGATCATCTCGCGCCGAAGATCGCATCGCCGGTGGCGCTGCGCGAGCCGAAGCCGCCGCGCTACGACGCGAAGAGCCTGTACGGCGTGATTCCGGTCGATACGCGCAAGCCGTTCGACGTGCGCGAGGTGATCGCGCGCATCGTCGACGATTCCGAGTTCGACGAATTCAAGGCGCGCTACGGCACGACGCTCGTCACGGGTTTCGCGCACATCTGGGGCCACCCGGTCGGGATCGTCGCGAACAACGGCATCCTGTTTTCCGAATCGGCGGTGAAGGGCGCGCATTTCATCGAGCTGTGCTGCCAGCGCAAGATCCCGCTCGTGTTCCTGCAGAACATCACGGGCTTCATGGTCGGGCGCAAGTACGAGAACGAAGGCATCGCGCGGCATGGCGCGAAGATGGTGACGGCCGTGTCGAACGCGAAGGTGCCGAAGTTCACGGTGATCATCGGCGGCTCGTTCGGCGCCGGCAACTACGGGATGTGCGGTCGCGCGTTCGGCCCGCGTTTCCTGTGGATGTGGCCAAATGCGCGCATCTCGGTGATGGGCGGCGAGCAGGCCGCGTCGGTGCTCGCGACGGTGCGTCGCGACGGTATCGAGGCGAAGGGCGGTTCGTGGTCCGCCGAGGAAGAGGACGCGTTCAAGCAGCCGATCCGCGACCAGTACGAGCGTCAGGGCCATCCGTATTACGCGAGTGCGCGGCTGTGGGACGACGGTGTGATCGACCCCGCGCAGACGCGCGATGTGCTGGGCCTTGGCCTTGCCGCGTCGATGAACGCACCGATCGACGAGACGCGCTTCGGCGTGTTCCGCATGTAACGGCCGGGAGGGCTGAACGATGCGATACGAAACGATCAAGGTAAGCGAAGCCGGCCGCGTGGCGACCGTCACGCTCGCACGTCCCGACGTGCGCAATGCGTTCAACGAGACGACGATCGCCGAGCTGACCACCGCGTTCGAATGGCTCGACGCGCATGAAGGCGTGCGCGCGATCGTGCTTGCCGCGGAAGGCGCGGCATTCTGCGCGGGCGCGGACCTGAACTGGATGAAGAAGATGGCCGGTTACTCGGACGACGAGAACCGTGCCGATGCGCGCAAGCTCGCGCGGATGCTCGAGGCGATCCATCGCTGCGGCAAGCCGGTGATCGCCCGCGTGCATGGCGATGCCTACGCGGGCGGGGTGGGCTTGGTGGCCGCGGCCGATATCGCGATTGCCGCCGACGGCGTGAAGTTCTGCCTGTCGGAAGCGCGGCTCGGGCTGATCCCCGCGACGATCGCGCCGTACGTGGTGCGCGCGATGGGCGAGCGCGCGGCGCGCCGCTACTTCACGACGGCCGAGGTGTTCGACAGCACGCGCGCGGCATCGCTCGGCTTCATTCACGAAGCGGTGCCGGCCGAAGCGCTCGATGAAACCGTCGCGAAGCTGGCCGCGACGCTCGTCGCGAACGGCCCCGACGCGGTGAAGGCGTGCAAGCGGCTCGTCGCCGACGTGGCCGGCCGCGCGCTCGACGCGACGCTGATCGAGCAGACCGCCGACTGGATCGCGCGAACCCGCGCCGGCGCGGAAGCGCGCGAAGGGATTGCGTCCTTCCTCGAAAAGCGCACGCCGTCGTGGCGTGAATGATCGCGCAGAACGCGTGACCCCCTCTTTCCGGACGACACCGAAGCCATGTTCGACAAGATTCTGATCGCCAACCGCGGCGAAATCGCGTGCCGCGTCGCCGCGACGTGCAAACGTCTCGGGATCGCGAGCGTCGCCGTCTATTCCGACGCGGACGCGAACGCGAAACACGTGGCCGCGTGCGACGAAGCCGTGCACATCGGCGGCTCGGCCGCCGCCGACAGCTACCTGCGCATCGAGCGCATCATCGAAGCCGCGCGTGCAACCGGCGCGCAGGCGATCCACCCCGGCTACGGATTTCTGTCGGAGAACGAAGATTTCGCGCATGCGTGCGAAGCGGCCGGCATCGTCTTCATCGGGCCGCCGGTCGACGCGATCGCGGCGATGGGCTCGAAGGCCGCCGCGAAGGCGCTGATGCACGCGGCCGCCGTGCCGCTCGTGCCCGGCTATCACGGCGACGACCAGGATGCCGGCAACCTGCATCGCGAAGCCGACGAGATCGGCTACCCGGTGCTGCTGAAGGCAAGCGCGGGCGGCGGCGGCAAGGGCATGCGCGTGGTCGAGCGCTCCGCCGATTTCCCGGCGGCGCTCGCGTCGTGCCAGCGCGAAGCCGCGAGCAGCTTCGGCAACGATCGCGTGCTGATCGAGAAATACCTGACGCGCCCGCGCCACGTCGAGGTGCAGGTGTTCGGCGACACGCACGGCAATACCGTGTACCTGTTCGACCGAGACTGCTCGGTGCAGCGCCGTCACCAGAAGGTGCTCGAGGAAGCGCCGGCGCCGGGCCTGCCCGACGACCTGCGCCGTGCGATGGGCGAGGCAGCCGTCGCGGCTGCGCGCGCAGTCGCCTATGTCGGCGCGGGCACCGTCGAATTCATCATGACGGGCGATGCGTTCTACTTCATGGAAATGAACACGCGCCTGCAGGTCGAGCATCCGGTCACCGAGATGGTCACGGGGCTCGATCTTGTCGAATGGCAGCTGCGTGTCGCATCCGGCGAGCCGCTGCCGCTGCAGCAGCACGAACTGCGCGTGCAGGGCCATGCGCTCGAGGCGCGCCTGTATGCGGAGAACCCGGCGCGCGGCTTCCTGCCGTCCACGGGCACGCTGAAGCACCTGCGGCTGCCGGCAGGCGTCGAATTCGCGATCGGTGCATCGGTGCGTGTCGACAGTGGCGTGCGCGAAGGCGATGCGATCACGCCGTTCTACGATCCGATGATCGCGAAGCTGATCGTCCATGGCGCGGACCGTGCGGAAGCGTTGAGCCTGATGCTGCGCGCACTGCGTGCATGTGAAGTGGTCGGCTTGCACACGAATGCCGCGTTCCTGCAGCGGATCGTTGCGTGCGCACCGTTCGCGACGGCCGATCTCGACACGGGCCTGATCGAGCGCAACCACGATGCGCTGTTCGCGCCGCAAGAGCCGCCGCGCGCCATGCTCGCGCTCGCGTGCGCGGCGCTGCTCGCGCGCGAACGCGGCGCGGCCGCGCAGGGTGCATCGCCGTGGGGCGCGCTGCCGGACTGGCGACTGAACGGCGGCTATCGCCGCACGCTCGAATGGCATGCGGCCGAGCGCGAAGCGGACCTGACGGTCACGTACGAGGACGACGGCGCTGTCGTGCGCCTCGCGGCCGGCGACGCAGCCGCGCAACCGTTCGTGTGGACGCGCGGCGCCACGCCGCTCGATTTCGACGTGACGCTCGGCGGCGTGCGCAGCAGCGGCCGCGTGGTTGCGGACGGCGACACCTTCCACGTGTTCACGCAGGGCGCGGCCGAGTCGTTCGAATGGCGCAACCTGCTCGCGCATGCGGGTGACACGGAGCAGGGCGGCGGCCGTCTGACCGCGCCGATGCCCGGCAAGGTGATCGCGGTGCTGGTCGAGCCGGGCCAGAAGGTCGAAGCGGGCACGCCGCTGATCGTGATGGAAGCGATGAAGATGGAGCACACGATCGGCGCGCCGAGCGCGGGCGTCGTCGCGGAAGTGCTGTACGGCGTCGGCGACCAGGTTTCGGACGGCGCGCAGTTGCTGATGATGGCGGAAGGCTGAGCAAGGCCTGTTTCGCTGTATGCGGGCCGGTTGCTGCGGCTGCCGGCCCGCAAGAAAGCGTCGCGATTCGTTGCGCGACCGATACTGCGACGGACTTGCTTCGATCGCATCGGCAAAAACGAAGCAATACGAATCTTTCGATTGCATTACGTTTTTCGCTATCCCTTCCGCTGCGACACGTGCCGCTCCCCGCATGCACGCAGCGCGCCTCTTGACGCGACACCGTCGTGTAACACGTCGTAATTAGCATCTCGCCGTCGATATGACCGGTGCGCACCCGCGCCTGTGTCACGTCATCACATCCACGGAGAGAAGTTATGCGAAAGTCGGCCCTACGGCCTTTCGCGGTCGTTGGTCTGATCGCGCTGACAGCACTCCTCGGTGCCTGCAACGACGACCTGGCTGCACCCGCCGCACCTGTAGCGCAGCAGAAGGCCGCATGCGGCGGCGGCGTGGTCGCCACCGCGCAGATGCACTGCCCGCCCGGTTTCACCGCGCCTGCCTCGTCGCCCGCTTCCTGATCCCGGCCGTTTCCACCAGAAATCCAATCAAGAGCAACCAGCATGGCCACCCATTCGCGACGCGATTTTCTGAAGTTCTCCGCCGGCCTCGCCGGCGCGACCGCCGCCACCGCACTCCTTCCCGAATCGATCCGCAAGGCGCTGGCGATCGAGCCGAATACCGTGACGGGCACGATCCAGGATGTCCAGCACATCGTCGTGTTCATGCAGGAAAACCGCTCGTTCGACCACTACCTCGGTCACCTGAGCGGCGTGCGCGGCTATAACGACCGCTTCCCGGTCACGCTGCCGAACGGCAAGCCGGTGTGGTTCCAGCCGCGGCAGGAAGACAAGACGAGCGTGATCGCGCCGTTCCGCTACGACACGACCAACCCGGGCGTGAACGCGCAGTGCATCGGCGGCCTGCCGCATACGTGGGCGACGACGCACGGCGCGATCGACAACGGCCGCGCGGATCAATGGGCGGTTCAGAAGTCCAACATGACGATGGGCTACCACGTCCGCGACGACATCCCGTTCCATTACGCGCTCGCGGATGCGTTCACCGTGTGCGACAACTACTTCTGCTCGATCCCGGGCAACACGCACCCGAACCGCATGTACCTGATGACGGGCATGGTCGACCCGCTCGGCACGGGCGGCGGCCCGCTGCTCGACAACACCGACTACATCGACAACCAGTTCGACAAGATCCAGTTGCCGCCCTTCAGCTGGACGACGTATCCGGAGCGCCTCGAGAAAGCTGGCATCTCGTGGCAGATCTATCAGCAGGGCACCGGGTTCGACAACTTCACCGGCAACTACGGCACGAACATGCTCGCGTGCTTCAACAACTTCGTGAATGCGCCGGCCGGTTCGTCGCTGCAGACGCGCGGGATGAGCACGCGCCCGATCACGCAGCTGAAGGCCGACGTGCAGGCGAACGCGCTGCCGCAGGTCTCGTGGCTGCTGCCGCCCGCCGCGTATTCGGAGCATCCGAAGTTCACGCCGCTCTACGGCGCGTACTACCTGTCGACCATTCTCGATGCGCTGACGTCGAATCCGGACGTGTGGAGCAAGACCGTCCTGCTCGTCATGTACGACGAGAACGACGGCTTCTTCGATCACGTCGTGCCGCCGTCGGCACCGACGCTGCCGGGCTCCGGCATGAGCACCGTGGACGTGTCGCTCGAGCGGCACAACGTCGTGACCTCGACGCAGACGGGCACCTACACGGCCGACAACCTGCCGTACGGCCTCGGCCCGCGCGTGCCGATGTTCGTGGTCTCGCCGTGGTCGAAGGGCGGCTTCGTCTGCTCGCAGGTCTTCGATCACACGTCGGTGCTGCAATTCATCGAGAAGCGCTTCGGCGTGATGGAAACGAACATCTCGCCGTGGCGCCGCGCGATCTGCGGCGACCTGACGTCGGCGCTCGACTTCTCGAAATCGGATGCCACGTTGCCGACCCTGCCGAGCACGCAGGCGTATGTCGCGCAGGCGGACCTGCAATGTTCGCGTGCGTCGTCGCAGACCGCACCGGCCAGCACCGCGCAGCAGGTCGTGACGGCGCAGGAGCCCGGCACGCGGCTGGCGCGCGCGCTGCCGTACGAATTGCACGTGACGGGCCAGCTGCAGGCCCAAGGCTACGCGGTGACGTTCGCGAACACCGGCACGCAGGGCGCGCATTTCTGGGCCTATACGGGCGACCCCACCGCGATGCCGCGCCGCTACACGGTCGAAGCGGGCAAGCAGCTGACCGATACGTGGGCGCTCGATGCGAGCGGGAACTACCTGGTGAGCGTGTGGGGGCCGAACGGCTATTTCCGGCGCTTCGCGGGTTCGGCCGCCGCGGATGCCGGCGCGAAGCCTGAAATCACCGCGTGCTACGACGTCGCCAACGGCGACGTGTACGTGACGCTCGCCAATGCGGGCGCCAGCGCGCTGACGGTCACGGCGACCGACGTCGCGTACGGCACGGCGGCACGCACGCTGACGATTCCGCCGGGCAAGAGCGTCGAGGCACACTGGGATCTGTCGTGCAGCAGCCACTGGTACGACCTGCAGTTCGCAGTGGCGGGGAATACGGGCTGGACGCGCCGCATCGCGGGGCACGTCGAAACCGGCAAGGCCAGCATCACCGACCCGGCCGCCGTGGCGCCGACGACCGCGCCGATCTGACGGTTATCCGTGCGTGCCGGCCCCGCGCCGGCACGCGATGAGGGCATGTCGGAAATGAGAAAGGCGCCGCATGGCGCCTTTCTCATTCAGGGTCACGCAATCACATGGGGCGAAAGACCGCATATTGGTCGCCATCGATTTTTTCCATGTACCGGGAGTCATGGAGCGTCAGGTTGACTGGCTGGAGCAATTTCTCGTTGGTGGCCTCGAGTTCGCTGCTGGCGCGCGTATTGAACAGGCTCGAAGCGTTTGCGGAGTTCACGAGAGCGTCGAGGCGCGTTGCGTTCCAGTCGAGGTGCCCCCTGAGCAAATAAAAATGCATGATTCCGCATTGCTGATGCGCCCAGAAGTCATGCCACGCGAATGAATCGGGCCGCCATACGGAGTTGTGGCTCTCGAAGTACGATGCGGTGCTCATCGGCATGCACTCGGGGGTCGAGATGAGGATGTATCGCGATCGGTAGTTGAGAAATTCCAGTAAATCGCGACCGTGGGAGTGGCGCATGTGTTCGATGACATCGCCCAGGATGACCGTGTCGTACGCGTCGCCGGATCGTTCATACAGCGTGTCGCTGACACCGGAAATGATGTCGTCGTACCCGTTCTCGATCAGGAACGGATGCGTCTCCTCATCGCACTCCAGCGCCGTGAAACGGCAATCCGGCACGACCTTCTTGAGCAGGCGCCCGTATTTCCCGCCTCCGGCCCCGATATCCAGGATATTGCTCGGATTGATCGACTTGACCAGGTGCTGGGTGAGTTGATCAAACGTGGGCCATGAATACCCGATCTGTTCCAATCTGACCTCCCATCAAGGCTGGTTCGAAAAAATGATCGTATCGATGTAACGGATCCACTCATTCGTGCGCAGTCGCAAACGCCGCGATCAACGGTTCGAGGATCCATCACACTGCGTTGCTCGTCTTTCTTCCCGACATGCGACAACCCATGCGGCGGGATAGAACAAACGTCCAGTCGTGCGAGCCGCTCCGGACGAAGGCGTCAGCGTAGCAGCCCGTCGTCCTGCGCCATCATCAGCGCCCGCATCGCGGACCACATCCCGTAGTAATGCACGATGTAACTGTCCGCACGGCGAAACAGCCAGGGCGTGTTGAAGCTGACGAGATCGGCCACGCCTTCGCCGTGCAATTGCCCGTCGCGCTCCATCGCGCGAATGAAATGCAGCTGGTCGCCGTCGCTCGCATAGACGCTCGACCGGTCGTGCAGCGCGGCGATCGTCGCCATCATGTCGCGCAGCATCGCGTCGTTGCGCCCGGTGCGGCGGAATGCCATCACGCCCGAGTTGAACGCCCACTGGCCGATGTCCTGCGCGAGCAGCCAGTCGCGGCCTTCGAGCAGCGGTTCCAGCGCTTGCTGCTGATCGGCGATCAGCACGTCGGCATCGAGCCACACGACCCATTCATGATGCTGCAGGTACGCATGCAGCAGCCACGGCTTGAACCAGTTGCCGGTCGCGTTCATGCCGATCTCGGCGGGAGTGTCGCGATGCACGTAGAGCGTGTAGCCGTGCGCGTCGCAGTAGCGCCGGAAGTTCCGTTCGGCGATGCGCGCATAGCTGCCGATGTTCGGCGTGTAGAGCGTCATCAGCGCAATCGAACGGCCGGGGTTGTAGGTGCTGCGCTCGGCGGCTTCGTCCGGCGTGCGCGCGGCGTCGTGATCGAACGAGAACATCGGCCGGCCGGCCGCACGGCATCGATTGACGTACGCCACGAGCGTGTCGCGGAAGCGGGGCGTCGCGCCTTTCCGTTCGGGATCGTGCGGGGTGTCGTCGATGCTGATCGCGAACGTCGGTTCGCGGCTCCACATCGGATCGAGGTCGGGGCTGGACGGCATGACCGGATACAGCCCGTCGATTTGCGTCATGTAGTGATGCGTGTCGAGCGCCGCGAACAGCGCGGCCTCCGAGGTCAGCCGCGGTTCGCTGCCGAGCTTGCAGCGCTGCACCAGTTGCATCACGATCGCCCGCACGGCCGCCGTATTGCGCCAGATCTGCACGTCGACCTGCGGCAGCGGGGGCGCGAACGCGTCGACGAACAGCATGTCGCGGCCGCGCATCAGGCGATCGAGCGCGACGGGCTCGATGATCGCCGCGTCTTCGCTGAGCAGCAGCACGAGTTCGTCGGGCTGCGCGCCGCGCAGCACGTGGAGCAGCGATTCGTAGCGATACAGCGGCCGCAGCGGCAGCGCCTGCGGCATCGCGCAGGCGTCGACGAATGCGTGGCGATATCCGTGCGCCTGTGCGTATTGCCGGTGATTCTCGAGGCTGGCGGGCGCGGCCTGACTGAAATGGCTGAGGACGATCATCGTGCGCTCCGAAGGTCGCGCAGCGGGGGACGGCGGGCGCCGGGCGCGGTGCGTGTCGGCGCGGCTTCGCGGCCGGGCATGCTTTGTCGCGCGTGCCGCCCCTGCTCGTGACGGATTGCCCGGAAGACTTGCGCGGCGTCGCGTTCCATTCTGTCAGCCATTTTTCAGCAGCGTTGCTGCGAGGTCGTTTTCTGCCGGCCCCGGTGCCGATACCGCCCGGCAACCCGGTGGCGCGGCGGGTCGCCCGAGTATCGCACAACCATCTCGCGGATTTGCTTGCGCCGGCCGGGCGCTGACCATCCCTGACAGTATGCGGCCGGTGCTCCGCTAAAATGCCGGGTTGCCGTCGGCGTGCGCCGCTTGACGCGGGCAGCGCTTCACGCGCTACACTGCATCCATTCCATCCCCATCCAACCTCTCATCCCGCCGACGATGACGTCTCCTGTCCTGAACGGCCTGCGCATCGGTATCACGATCGGACTGCGTGCCCCCGACGAAAGCCTGTGGATCAACGGTATCAAGCAGAACGCGCTGTTTCTCGCGAAGCTGCTGATGGCTTCGCCGCATGGCTACCGCGTGACGCTGGTCAACACCACCGACGTGCCGCTCACCGACGCGCTGCCGTGGGATCGCAACGTGTTCGACACGCGCGCGTTCGCCGACATGAAGGATTCGCTCGACGTGGTGATCGAGCTCGGCGGGCAGATCGACGCCGAGCAGACGGCCTACCTGAAAGCACGCGGCGCGAAGCTCGTCAGCTACTGCTGCGGCGTCGAGTACATCAACGCGATGGAATCGATGCTGTTCGGCCGCCGGCTGTGGGATTCGCTGTTCATCAACCGCGGCTACGACGAGGTGTGGGCGATTCCGCAGATCGCGCCGTCGTCGCTGCCGTTCCTGCAGTCGCTGCGCCGCTGCCCGGGGCGCGTCGTGCCGTTCGTGTGGGATCCGATGTGCCTGAACACGCGTGCGCAGTCGCTGCCGGAGCAGGGCGAATACCGGCCGCGCAGCGAGCCGGGCAAGCGGCTGACGGTGATGGAGCCGAACCACAACGTCGTGAAGTTCTGCGTGTATCCGATGCTGATCATCGACGAGGCGTATCGACGCGACCCCGACGCGATCTGCTTCACGCACGTGACGAACGCCGATCGCCTCGCGCACGACAGCCCCGAGTTCGTGATGCTGATGAATTACCTGGACATCGTGCGCGCGGGCAAGGCGAGCTTCGTCGGCCGCTTCGACACGCCGCTGTTCCTGGCCGACCTGACCGATATCGTCGTGTCGCACCAATGGTCGAACCCGCTCAACTATTTTTATTTCGACGTGTGCTGGCAGGGCTATCCGCTCGTGCACAACGCGAGCCTCGCGCCCGATCTCGGCTACTACTATCCGGACAACGAAGTGCAGCAGGGCGCCGATGCGCTGTTGCGTGCGCTACATACGCACGATGACGACTGGGAAGCGTACACGCGGCGCCAGCGCGAAATCCTTGGCCGCTATACGTCGGCGAATCCGGCGCTCGTCGCCGAATACGACGCACTGCTCGCGAACCTGGTCGGCGCATCGGCCGCATAAGGCCCGATTTTTCACGCGGCGCACACCGTTGCGCCGCGGTCCGCCATCGGGATTGTCCCGCCCTAATGTCTGACGAAATAATGCCGTTAAAAAAGAAACCGCCGAACCCGATCGGTTCGACGGTTTTTGAAGGCACGAAATTGACGGCTCCGAGGGAAGTCCGTCGGAAATCATTTTAGAGGTTAACAAGTCTTTAAGATTGTTAAAAATGGTTCAATTGATAATCATCATATGATTTAACTTGATATTATCGATTAAAGGCCGTTTTATTCGGTTTAGAAATTTAATAATTCGTTTGAAACGGGAAAATTGAACGCTGCGATGATCGAATGACGTGCGGCGGCCGGTTTTCAGCGAAGAGAAAACCGGGTGGCCAGCCTTCACGGCCGGCATGATAGCGAGCGGGGCGGTGCTTCACAGGCCGGTATTTATCAGATTAATTGAAGATTTCCCGATTTGCGAGGCCCGCAAATTACGTGGGAATTGATTCGGATAAGCTTGTTTAGGCGATTGGAATAAACAATATCCGGATCGGGGTTCCATGATTTGCGTTAGTGTGACCTGTCGCACATTCGGTATCGTGCATGCATGGTGTATTTCCAGTAACTGGATATCGTTGAAAATATCGAATTTGACGGCGCGCCGAAGCGAAAAGTACGCTCCCGGAAAAGATCGACATAACAGGATGGGCCGGGTAGGCGGCGGAGCGCGTCATGGTCGGCTTGCTCCGCATGTTTCTTGAGGTCGAGCCGCGATCGGCGGCTCGCCATTTGCCGGAGCGCCGGATGAATGCGGTCGAAGCTCGCCAGGGGGCGAATCAGGAAGCAAATCGGGAAGCGAATCGTGACGACATCGATCTCGTGTTCGGCTCCCCCGACGATCATCCCGACCTCGCGTCGGTACGCAGTTTCGTGGAAAGCCGGCTCGGGTTCGCGCAAGAGCCCGTGTGCCGGGCCGACCTGTCGGGCGGTGTGCTGTACCAGGAATGCCTGGCGAGATTGCGGTGGGGCGAGCGCGATGCGCTGCCGCCGCTAGCGTTCCTGCCGCGCCTCGAGGCGCTTGGGCTGATGCGGTGGTTCGACCGGCTCGTGGTCGGCCGGACGATCGACGCGCTGCGCGCCGATCCGGCTGCCGTCTACGGCTGCAATGTGGCGGCGACGAGCGCGGTCGTCGACGACGCGTGGCTGGCCATCTTCAGGCGGCTCGAGCGCGAGCCGTCGGTCGCGGCGCGGCTGGTGGTCGAGATCACGGAGACGGGGCCGTTGAATCCCGTCGCGGGTCGTTCGTTCGTGAACCGCTTCCGGCAGGCCGGGTGCCGCATCGCGATCGACGATTTCGGGGTCGGCTTCAGCGCATTGAACAATCTGGTGGTCGGCAATCCCGACATCGTGAAACTTGACCGGTCGATCCTGTCGATGATCAAGCGCAACGCGATCGGGCGCTACCAGTTCCGCAGGCTGATCGCGTTCGCGCATGAAGGCGCGCGGCACGTCGTCGTCGAAGGCGTGGAAAGCGAGATCGACCGGCAGATCATCGTGGATGCCGGTGTCGCCTGGGCGCAGGGCATCCGCTTTTCATGGCGGTCGCCGGCCGCCGCGTGACGGCGCGGTAACAGGCGGGGCGGCGTGCACGATGCACGCCGGTGTCGGGCGTGGCCGGCGCGTGGCCGGGACGAATCGCAAAGGGGCATGGGCATGGCGGGGACGAAGGCCGGAGGCGGAACGGGCACGCAGGTGGCCGGTGCACGCGAGCTCGTCGCGATCGCCGAGCTGGCCGACATGCTGTGGCAGCTGGGCGCCGAATCGACCGAAGTGCCGATCGACGTCGCGCCGTATCTCGACGGCCTGAAAGCCATTGCGCGTCGCATTCGGCGGATGAAGCCGCTCGATGCCGGCGGCCGCGAACTGGCCG
Organism: Burkholderia sp. D-99; assembly: GCF_011605345.1. Taxonomy (GTDB): domain Bacteria; phylum Pseudomonadota; class Gammaproteobacteria; order Burkholderiales; family Burkholderiaceae; genus Burkholderia. Next base: position 13,752 of record NZ_JAAOXM010000020.1, on the reverse strand, counting down.
CGCGGCACTATTACGCGGGTGTGATCGCGGGCGCGTGCGGCGACGATTCGGCGATCGCGCGTGGTGTATCCGACAGCCTCGTCAAGCAGTCCGGCGGCGCCAGCCGGCTGGTGGCGCGTTGCTTCGCCGTGCTCGCACGGACGGGCCGGCGGCACGGCCGTGTGTTCGCCGCGCAGAGCGGCGACCGGGTGCTGGTGTAGCGCCTTTTCACGCCTGTTCGTGCCGGTGGCGTGCCCCGGCACAGCGTGAAGCGCGCGTCCCGCGTCGGCATCATTCGCGCGTAGCGGCCCGGACTCGCGGCAAACCTCCCGGCAAACCGATCAATCCTTCCCGAATCCGCCGAGCACGAATGCCATCGCGCGGTCGACCGCGTCGTCCCATTGGCCGACGTGCGCGGCGCGCACGATCCGGACCCCCGGATACAGGGCGGTGCGCGAGCCGGTTTCCCAGCGCGCGTCGGCTTTCGGGCTGAGCAGCAGCACGGCCGGCACGCCGAGCGCGCCGGCGAGGTGGACGTGCGCGGTGCAGGTGGTCACCACGGCGTCCAGCGCGAGCATCAACGCCGCCAGGTCACTGAAATCGCCGATCGCCTGATGCGGGAAGGTCACCGGCAGGTCCGATTGCTCGGACTGCGCGGACAGGTCGCGGTTGATGCAGTACGCGGCGTGGCCGTGCATCCGCGTCAGCGGCGCGAAGTCGCGCAGGCTGGCCGCGCGATGGAAGCGCGCGTCGCTTTCGTCGCGTCCGCGCCAGTTGAGCCCGATGCGACGGATGCCGGCGGCGTGGCCGTCGCGTGACACGCGCTCGCGCCACGCGGCCGCGTGCTCGGGCGGGCAAGACAGGTACGCGGCCGCCGATCCTGCGGGCGCCGGCGCGTAGCCGAACTGCGCGGCGAGCACCAGGAACGAACACCAGTAGTCGTGGGCGATCTGCGACGCGTCGACCCACGCGCCGTGCGCGCCGATGAATTCGATGTGCGGGAACGAATGACGCATCAGGCCCGTCAGCGCGTCCGGAACGACGACGGTCACGCTCGCGCAGCCGAGCGAGTCGAGCGCATGCAGGTAGCGCGCGTACTGGAGCTGGTCGCCGACGCCGCCGTAGCTGAGCACCAGCAGCCGCTTGCCCTGCAGCGGCTGGCCCTGGTAGAGCCGCTCCGTCGGCAGTCCGAACTGCGCGGCCGTCAGGACGTTTTCGCTCGCAATGGTGGCGCGGGCCGCTTCGTCGCGCCGGCCGGCGCGCAGCAGCAGCAACGAACGCGACAGCTCGATGCGTCCGCGCGTTGCGTCGGGTAGCGCGGCCGGATCGCCGAAGTGTTCGAGCGCCGCGAGCCCGGCGTCGGGTGCCCCGGCGAAGCCGTAGCACGACGCGAGTTGCAGCGCGATCGCATCGTCGTCGAGCCCGCGGCCGCGCGCACGTTGCCAGCGGCCGATTGCATGTCCCCACTCGCAGCGCGACTCATGGTCGAGCGCGCGGTTCCAGTTCGTTTCAGGTGCGTCGGTGTCAGCGGCTGCCGCGGGGTTCGTATCGTTTTCGGCCGGCGATGCGACGGCGATCGGCTCGATCGAGATGACCAACCGCTGCCGGTCCCAGCGCGGGTTCGGCACGCAAAGCAGGTTCAGCCGGTCGATCCGGTAGAACGTATAGTCGAGGCCGGCAAAGGTGGCGATGATCGGCGCCTCGCCGACTTTCCAGTATTCGATCCAGCACCAGGGCAGATGCGTCTCGATCAGACCGCGTGCGCCGCGCAGCGCGTCGATCTCCATGCCTTCGATGTCGAGCTTCAGGAAATCCAGCCGCGGCAGGCCGAGCGAGTCGAGCCTGATGACGGGCGTCGGCGTGCCGCCTTCCGCGTGCGCGTCGACGAGCGAGACCTGGCCGAAGTCGGCGTCCTGTCCGTAGTCGACGTCGGGCACCTTCATCGTGCCGTTGGCGCCGGCCAGCCCCATGTTCAGCAGGTGGACGTTGTCGAGCTGATTGAGCGCGACGGTGCCGCCGAGCGCATGGAACAGCGTGCGCTGCGGCTCGAACGCGTACACGCGGCCGCCGCGCGCCCGCAACCGGTGGGCGATCGGCACGCATACGAGCCCCGCATTCGCACCGCCGTCCACAGCGATCGCATCGTCCGGCAACTGGTCGATCACCCTCAGGATCGTGTCGAGCTCGGCCTGGATGTGCGGTCGCCCGGTCTTGATCAGTGCCTCGGCCTGATACGCGCAGTGCCGGTTGATGACGAACGGACCGTGAATCGAATCGATCACGACGAAATTGCGGACGGTCTGATTCATGGGCGGTAGCGGGGACGAATGAGGTCAGCCGAGCACTCGATCGGCGAACAGGTGCTGGATTTGCGCGGAATACGCGCGGACGTTGTGTTCGGCGAGCGTGTCGACCTGGTGCAGGCAGCGGCGGGCCGCGGCCGCGTAGTCGTCGAGCCGCGCGTCGTGCGTCTGCGCGGCGGTTGCGATCGCGCGTGCGGCATCGAAGATCTCGAAATCCGGATAGTAGTAGCCGACGTCGCGCAGGAACGGCGAGTTGTGCACGAGCGGGTAGTTGCCGTACAGCGCGTCGTACAGCAGGTAGTTGAGGCCGTTTTCCCAGTGATGGGACACGACGATGTCGGTGTGATGCGCGGCCCACGCGACGAACGGCGCGCGCACGTCGGCGGTGGCCTTGCCGTCGCGCACCATCTCGAGGCCCAGCGCGAGATGCTTGAAGGCGACGTTTTCCTTCTTGTCGAACGTGTTGGTCATGTACACGTGCTCGACGAGCTCCGGATGTTCGACGTAGCACGCGTTTGCGGCGAGCATCGGCACGATCGAGCTCTTCACGACGTTCAGGTTCGGCTCGAAGAACGCGATGCGCTTCGCGGGGCCGTGGTTGCGATAGCCGAAGCGCGCCTTCAGTTCAGGATCGGCATCGAGGCTGCGCTCGATGAAATACGGCGACCAGATGTGCGGCAGCTCGATCACCGGCGCGCGGTACACGGCCTGGAAATACGCCGCGCACGTGTGCATGTGCTGCGGGTTGGTCCAGATCTCGTCGAACTGCACACGGTGCGGGTTCGGCCGCCACTGGTTCTTCTCGAAGTTGATCGTCTCGACGGCGATCACGTAGTCATTGCCGAAGCGGTACGACACGCACTTGCCGCCACGCCGGCGCACGGCTTCCGTGTGGGACGAGTCGATGAACGCGTTCATCTCGATCAGCAGGTCGGTCTGGTGGACGACGGCCGACAGCGGCCGCAGCGCGTCGCCGAACGCGTCCATCATCAGCGCCTGCGGATACTCGGTGACGCCTTCGTCGTGCGCGAGCCAGACCTCACCGATCAGCGGCGACTGCTTCAGCAGCATGTACAGGTACACGCAGTGCTGGTTCGCGCCGTTGTACCAGATCGACTGCGTCGCGTCGCGCTGCACGTTCATCGTTATCGCGACATTGAGTTTCATGACGGCTCCGTGGTGCGGGCGTTGCGCGGCTTACGGCGTGTAGTTCTGCGACTGGCGCGGCACATAGCCGGTCAGGTGCCAGCGGCCGTCGTCCTCGAGGCGGAAGCTCAGCTTCTCGAACATGGTCGCGCCGCTCGTCAGTGTCGTCGCGTAATCGACGTTCGCGTAGAGCCCGTCGGGCGTCGTCGACGCGTTGGTAAAGCGGATACGCGTGATCTGCGCCCAGCCGCGATGGCGGACCGTGCCGACCGACTGGCGCGCACGCTGCATGTCCGACGCGAACTGGTCCTGCTTGATGCGCGCCTTCACGAACCCGGCGGCATCGGTCCACACCGCGCTGTACTGGCTGGCGTCGAGCTGCTTGAACACGGCGTCCGAGTCGCGGAGCAGCGCGTCGGCCGATTCGCCTTCGGCTTGCGCATGCGCGCCGATCGCGATCGAAGCGACGGCGCAGCCGATCAGCCATTTGGCGCGGGTGAGGGTCGTGCGTGCGGTCATGTCGGAGTCCGGAAGAAGGCGGCGCGTCACGCGTCGCGATAGAGGGTGGCGATCGCGTCCGTATAGGCGGTGACGTTCGCGGGGTTGTAGATGCTCACGGAGCTGAGCACGTGCTTCGACTGCTCGCGGTACGCTTCCAGGTTCGCGTCGTGCTCGGCGAACGCCTTCAGCAGCGCGCGGCCGCCGGCCTGGCAGTCGAAGTCCGGATAGAAATACCCGGCCTTGCCGAGGAACGGCGAGTTGTGGATCAGCGGGTAGTCGCCGTACAGCAGCTCGTAGTACAGGTAGTTCTGCGCGTTTTCCCACGTGTGCGACACCACCGCGTCGCCGTACGCGGCCATGAACTCGTACACCGCGTAGCGGCTCTCGAACGTCGTGATCCCGTGGTTCACGATGTCGAGGCTCTTCGCGAAATGGACGAACGTCGCATGTTCCTTCAGGTGCAGCGTGTTGCACACGCGCACGAACTCGAGGAAATCGGGTTTCGCGCGATACGCTTCCTCGGCCACGAGCATCGGGATGACGCTCGTCTTCACCATGCAGATGTTCGGCTCGAACATCGTCACGCGCCAGCGCGGCTTGCCGGGCTCATAGCCGAACGACAGCCCGGCGCCGAGCGTTGCGCGCGCCTTGTCGAACAGCATCGGGTGCCAGATGTGCGGGACGATCGTCACGGGCGCGCGCAGGCCCGTCTGGTAATAGTGCAGGCACGAGCGCTCGAATTCGGGAATCGTCCACACGGCGTCGTACGGCGCGCCCGAGAACAGGAAACCCGACGGCTTGTCGAACATCGCGCGTTCGATGTCGATCACGTAGTCGTTGCCGACCCGCATCGTGACGACCTTGCCGCCGCGCTCGCGGAACGCGCGCAGGTAATCCGCGCCGAACTGCGCGCTCATTTCGATCAGCACGTCGCAGCGTTCCAGCGCTTCGTCCATCGACAGCAACGGCACGTCCCATTCGCCGAGCATCATCTGCGGATCGGCGACCTGTTCGCCGCCGTTCACCATCACGGCTTGAGCGACGAGCGGCGACTGGCGCAGCAGCAGGATCAGCAGCAGGCAGTTCTGGAAGATGCCGTTTTCCCACAGCGACTGGCCGGCGCCGCGCACGAACAGCGACACGCCGACGACGAGACGCTTGCCCTCGCCGGGCGCTTGACGGGCATTGGAGTCCGACATGCGTATTCTCCGGTTCAGGCGACCAGACGCGAGACGAACGCGTCGAGGTTCGCGGGGTTGTCGATCGAGACTGACTGCAGCAGCCGGCCGGCCTTCGCGCGGTAGTCGTCGAGGCGTTCGTCGTGATGCAGCCACGCGTCGAGCAGCGCACGGCCGCCCGCGGCGGAATCGAAGTCCGGGTAGTAATAGCCGGCGTCGCCGATCAGCGTCGAGTTGTGGATCAGCGGATAGCCGCCGTACAGCACGTCGTAATACAGATAGTTCTGCCCGTTTTCCCAGTGATGCGACACGACCGCATCCGCGTGGCGCGCCATGAAGCCCGGCAGGTCGAGGCGCGGCTCGAAGGTCGCCTTGTGCTGGCGCACGAGATCGAGGCTGTTCGCGAAGTGCACGAAGGTCGGATGCTCCTTCATGTGCATCGCGTTGACGACGAACATGTGCTGCACCGCGTCCGGTCGCGCGCGATAGAACTCGTCGCATGCCAGCATCGGGTAGTGGCAGGACTTGGCGACCGAGATGTTCGGCTCGAGCATCGCCAGGTACCACGGGCGGCGGCCGGGCCGATAGCCGAACGTCGCGCCTTCCGCGGCGAGCGCGGCGATGCGCCGCTCGAGGAAGTACGGCGACCAGATGTGCGGCATCAGGTGGACGGGCGCGCGCAGGATGGTCTGCAGCATCGGCGCCGCGGTCTTGTCGTATTGCGGCAGCAGCCATACTTCGTCGAACGGCGCGCCGTTGAAGACGTGCCCCGACGGCTTGCCGAAGATCGGGGTTTCGCACAGGCCCGCGTACACGTGCCCGCAGAAGAACGCGGCGATTTTCTTGCCGAGTGCCTTCATGTGTCGGAGCCACTCCACCGGCAGCTGCGCGCCCATTTCGATCACGACGTCGAGTTCGTGCGTGACGTCGGAGGGCTTCACGAGCGGGATGTCGAGGCCGTCGAGTTCGAGGCCGGCCGGCAGCGCGTTGGCGTCGCCGCCGTTCAGGAAGTAGACGGGGCCGACGCGATCCGAGCGCTTGAGCATCATCGCGAGGAACGCGATGTTCTGGTGTATCCCGTTTTCCCAGATCGCCTGGCCGTCCCGCGCAAACAGCGAGATGCCGACGGCCGGCCGTTGCTTGCGGGTGCCGCCCGAGGCGGCTTCATTGATGTCCGTCACCGGTTGGTTTCCTCTGCGGCGGCGTGCGTCCGGGCATCGCGTCGAGCGTCTGGCCTGGAAGCGGCGCGCCGTGGATTGTCATGGTTGCAGTTGCGCCGGTGCGCCGCGGCGGGCGAATCGGGCGACCTGGTTCGCGAAGGCGGCAGCCGGTTCCCGGCATGTCATCGGGCACGCCTGGCACGGCGCGCGATTCGGGCAGGTTGCCCCGGCGACTGTCTGCGGCGATTGTGGCACGGAAACCGCCGGTTTTGGCGGGGTGTGACGAACTTTGACATAGCCGCCGGTCAATGGGAGCCAGGTGCCGGCGAAGCGGCGCCCGGGTTGTCCGGCGGAGGTCGGATGCGGGTCCGGCGCGGCGCTGGCGGCCGGCCGGATCGGGGCGCCGCGCGCGGCGGCGGCCCGCTCAGTGCTGCAGTCGGATTTCGACGCGGCGGTTGCTGGCGCGGCCTTCCGGCGTCGCGTTGGACGCGACCGGGTCGGCCTTGCCGCGGCCCGAGACCGTCAGCGAGTCGGTCTTCAGGCCGTGTGCCTTCAGGTACGCCGCGACCGATTCGGCGCGGCGCTTCGACAGCGCGAGGTTGTAGTCGTCGCTGCCCACCGAATCCGTAAAGCCGGTGACGCTCACCTGCGAGTACGTGTGGTCCGCACGCTCGCTCAGCAAACGGTCGAGCGATTCGCGCGCGGTCGGGGCAAGCGTCGCGTGGTCCGTGGCGAACAGCGCGTCGCCCGACAGGTTGATCTGTTCGACGACGGCAGCCGCCGGCGTGGCGGCCGAGGCCGCTTCGGCCGGTGCCGCGCCGCACTGGAACACGAGCGTCGCGGGATCGGATTTGTCGCGCAGCGCGCGCGCCGAGTCGACGGCGCGCACCGGCTCTTCGCCGCAGATCTTGCGGGCAGCCTTCATGCACGTCTGCGGGCCGGACAACAGGCCATGGCAGTCCACCTGGAAGGTGCGCACGCCGTCGCGCGGCTGCAGTTCGGAAGCGCTGTAGGTCGGGCCGGATGCGGTCGAGCACGCGGCGAGGGCCGTTGCGGAAAGCGCGAGCGCAAGAGCGAGTTTGTTCACGGTTACATCCTCAATGCTTGGGTTGACTGAAACCCGCCACGGGTTGCGCGGCGGGCTCGTCTGGCCGTCGGGGCCGCCGCGGGCCGTCCGGCTGGCGAGCCGGGCGGCCTGGCGGCGCGACGCGTTACTTCCACTGGTACAGCATGCCGGCGCCGATCACCTTCTGACCGCCGCTGAAGCCGCCGTTGATCGACGCCTTCAGGTTCTCCGTGATGCGGGCCTGCATGTTGACCGCCATCGCCTTCTGGCCGAGGAAGGTCGACGTGCCCACACCCATCCCGAAGTTGGCGTCGCGATCGAGCTGCGGGATCGACGCCATCGCGCCGACGGCCGCGATACCCTGCTTCGCCATCTGGTCGGTCTGCTGCAGTTGCGAACCCAGCGAGTTGATCTGCGCCTGCTGGCCCGACAGTGCCGTCGACAGCGTCGTCTGCACCTGCGTCAGCTGGTTCACGTTCACCGCGTCGGTGCCTTGCGTACCCGGCGCGACGTTCGTGATCTGGCGCTGCTGCGTGTCGCTGCCGACCGACACCACGTTCGAACGACCGCCGTCATTCGAATTCGCGCCGATCGCCACCGAGTTCGAGCCGGCGGTGACCTTCGGTGCGTCGGAGCCCGTGCCGTTCATGTCGGCGGCGACGCCGTTGTTGTTGGCGGCGCGCGTCGTGTTGTTGTTGATCGTCGTCGACAGCGAGTTCAACGTGTTGTTGATGTTGGTCACGCCGGTCGACAGCGAGGCCACGTTGCTGTTCGTCGTGCTCAGGCCGGTGGACAGCGAACCGATGCCCGTCGAGGTCGACGTCGACAGCGAGTTGACGTTGCTGTTCGTCGTGCTCAGGCCCGTGGACAGCGAGTTGACCGCGGTCGAGGTCGACGTGGACAGCGACGACACCGAGCTGTTCGTCGCGCTCAGGCCCGTCGACAGCGAGTTGATGCCGGTCGACAGCGATGCGACGTTCGAGGCGGTGGACGTCGACAGCGCGTTGACCGCGTTGTTCGTCGCGTTGAGCTGGCTGCCGTTGATCGCGTCCGTGCTCGTGGCCGAGATCTGGCCGGCGGCGACGTTCGTGATCTGGCGTTCCTGGCCCGGTGCGCCGACGCTCACCACGCCGACCGGCGAGCTGCCCGCGAAGAAGTACGTGACACCGCCGATCGTGGCGCTCGACGTGCCGACTGCGTTGCCCGTGACCGAGTTCGCGCCGAGTGCGATCGAGTTGGCGACGTTCGCGGTGGCGTTCGAACCCAGTGCGAGCGCGTTGGCCGCGCTGGCCGTGGCGCTCGAGCCGTAGGCCTGTGCACCGACGGCGCTGGCCGTCGACTGGTTGCCCAGCGCGATCGTGTTGTCCGCGGTGGCCTGGTTCGAGCTGCCGAGGGCAAGTGCGCTCGCGCCGGTTGCGGTGTTCGCGTTGCCGAGCGCCACTGCGCCGTTGCCGGTCGCCGTGTCGTTCGCGCCCATCGCCACCGCGCCGGTGCCCGTCGCGATGCTCGGGTCGCCGATCGCGACTGCGCCGTCGCCGGTTGCCGTGTTGCCGGAGCCGATCGACACGGCCTTGCCGCCCGTGGCCGATGCGTTCTGGCCGATCGCGACCGCACCTGCCGACTGCGCGTTCGAACCGTCGCCGACTGCGACGCTGCTGGTGCCCGCCGCGCTGGCGTTGACGCCGGCCGCGAGGGCGTTGGTGCCGGTGGCGCCGTCGTTGGCGTAGTTGCTTTGCTGCACGCCGTTGTCGTTGACGCTGTAGTAGTGCGTCTTCGCAGCGTTGATCGCGGTCGAGGTCGAAGTCGACAGCGACGTTACCGAACTGTTCGTCGTGCTCAGGCCGGTGGACAGCGAGCCGATGCCGGTCGAGGTCGACGTGGACAGCGACAGGATCGTGCTGTTCGTGCTGCTCAGGCCGGTGGACAGCGAGCTGATGCCGGTCGAGGTCGACGTGGACAACGAGGTGATCGAGCTGTTCGCCGACGAGAGGCCGGTCGACGTGGAGGTCGACAGCGAGGTGATCGAGCTGTTGGCCGACGACAGGCCCGTCGACGTGGAAGTCGACAGCGACGTCACCGAGCTGTTGGTCGAGCTCAGGCCGGTCGACAGCGAGTTGATGCCGGTCGAGGTCGACGTGGACAGAGACGTGATCGAGCTGTTCGCCGACGACAGGCCCGTCGAGGTCGAGGTCGACAGCGACGACACCGAGCTGTTGGTCGAGCTCAGGCCGGTGGACAGCGAGCTGATGCCGGTCGAGGTCGACGTGGACAGCGACGTGATCGAGCTGTTGGCCGAGGACAGGCCGGTCGACGTGGAGGTCGACAGCGAGGTGATCGAGCTGTCGGCCGAGGACAGGCCGGTCGACGTCGAAGTCGACAGCGAATCGATCGAGCTGTTAGCCGAAGACAGGCCCGTCGAGGTCGACGTGGACAACGACGTGATCGAGCTGTTGGCCGACGAGAGGCCGGTCGAGGTCGAAGTCGACAGCGAGGTGATCGAGCTGTTGGCCGACGACAGGCCGGTCGACGTGGAGGTCGACAGCGACGTGATCGAGCTATTCGCCGACGACAGACCGGTCGACGTGGAAGTCGACAGCGAGGTGATCGAGCTGTTCGCCGACGACAGGCCGGTCGACGTGGAAGTCGACAGCGACGTGATCGAGCTGTTTGCGGACGACAGGCCGGTCGAGGTCGACGTGGACAGCGAAGTGATCGAGCTATTCGCCGACGACAGACCGGTCGACGTGGAAGTCGACAGCGACGTGATGGAGCTGTTCGCGGACGACAGGCCAGTCGAGGTCGAAGTCGACAGCGAGTCGATCGAGCTATTGGCCGACGACAGGCCGGTCGACGTGGAGGTCGACAGCGATGTGATCGAGCTGTTGGCCGAAGACAGGCCGGTCGACGTGGAAGTCGACAGCGATGTGATCGAGCTGTTGGCCGAAGACAGGCCCGTCGAGGTCGAAGTCGACAGCGAGTCGATCGAGCTATTGGCCGACGACAGACCGGTCGACGTCGAAGTCGACAGCGAGGTGATCGAGCTGTTGGCCGACGACAGACCCGTCGAGGTGGAAGTCGACAGCGAAGTGATCGAGCTGTTAGCCGACGACAGGCCGGTCGAGGTGGAAGTCGACAGCGACGTGATGGAGCTGTTAGCCGACGAGAGGCCCGTCGACGTGGAAGTCGACAGCGAATCGATCGAGCTGTTAGCCGACGACAGGCCAGTCGAGGTCGAGGTCGACAGCGAGGTGATCGAACTGTTCGCGGACGAGAGGCCGGTCGAGGTCGAGGTCGACAGCGACGTGACGGAGCTGTTCGTGGACGACAGGCCCGTCGAGGTCGAAGTCGACAGCGAGTCGATCGAGCTATTCGCCGACGAGAGGCCGGTCGAGGTCGAGGTCGACAGCGACGTGATCGAGCTGTTCGCGGACGAGAGGCCGGTCGAGGTCGACGTCGAGAGCGAGGTGATCGAGCTGTTCGCCGACGACAGGCCAGTCGAGGTCGAGGTCGACAACGAATCGATCGAGCTATTCGCCGACGAGAGGCCGGTCGAGGTCGAAGTAGAGAGCGACGTGATCGAGCTGTTAGCGGACGACAGGCCGGTCGAGGTGGAAGTCGACAGCGACGTGATCGAGCTATTCGCCGACGAGAGGCCGGTCGAGGTCGACGTGGACAACGACGTGATCGAGCTATTCGCCGACGAGAGGCCGGTCGACGTCGAAGTCGACAGCGACGTGATCGAGCTATTCGCCGACGAGAGGCCGGTCGAGGTCGACGTGGACAACGACGTGATCGAGCTATTCGCCGACGAGAGGCCGGTCGACGTCGAAGTTGACAGCGAAGTGATCGAGCTGTTCGCCGACGACAGGCCCGTCGAGGTCGACGTGGACAGCGAGTCGATCGAGCTATTAGCCGACGAGAGGCCGGTCGACGTCGAGGTGGACAGCGAAGTGATCGAGCTGTTAGCCGACGACAGGCCGGTCGAGGTCGAGGTGGACAGCGAGGTGATCGAGCTGTTGGCAGACGAGAGGCCGGTCGAGGTCGAGGTCGACAACGAAGTGATCGAGCTATTCGCCGACGACAGGCCCGTCGAGGTCGAGGTGGACAGCGAATCGATCGAGCTGTTAGCCGACGACAGGCCAGTCGAGGTGGAAGTCGACAGCGACGTGATGGAGCTGTTAGCCGACGAGAGGCCGGTCGACGTGGAGGTCGAGAGCGACGTGATGGAGCTGTTAGCCGACGACAGGCCGGTCGACGTGGAGGTCGAGAGCGACGTGATCGAGCTGTTCGCGGACGACAGGCCGGTCGAGGTCGACGTCGAGAGCGACGTGATCGAGCTGTTCGCGGACGAGAGGCCAGTCGAGGTCGAGGTCGACAGCGAATCGATCGAGCTGTTCGCCGACGAGAGGCCAGTCGAGGTCGAGGTCGACAACGAAGTGATCGAGCTATTCGCGGACGACAGACCGGTCGACGTGGAGGTCGACAGCGACGTGATGGAGCTGTTCGCGGACGACAGACCGGTCGAGGTCGACGTGGACAGTGAATCGATCGAGCTGTTAGCCGACGAGAGGCCGGTTGAGGTCGACGTGGACAGCGACGTGATCGAGCTGTTGGCAGACGACAGGCCGGTCGAGGTCGAGGTCGACAACGAAGTGATCGAGCTATTCGCCGACGACAGACCCGTCGAGGTCGAGGTGGACAGCGAGGTGATCGAGCTGTTGGCCGACGACAGACCGGTCGACGTCGAAGTCGACAACGAGTCGATCGAGCTGTTAGCCGACGACAGGCCGGTCGAGGTCGAGGTCGAAAGCGACGTGATCGAGCTATTCGCCGACGAGAGGCCGGTCGAGGTCGAGGTCGAAAGCGACGTGATCGAGCTATTCGCCGACGAGAGGCCGGTCGAGGTCGAAGTCGACAGCGACGTGATCGAGCTGTTGGCCGACGAGAGGCCAGTCGACGTCGAAGTCGACAGCGACGTGATCGAGCTGTTGGCCGACGAGAGGCCGGTCGACGTGGAAGTCGAAAGCGACGTGATCGAGCTGTTAGCCGACGAGAGGCCCGTCGACGTCGAGGTGGACAGCGACGTGATCGAGCTGTTGGCCGACGAGAGGCCGGTTGAGGTCGACGTGGACAGCGACGTGATCGAGCTATTTGCCGACGACAGACCGGTCGACGTGGAGGTCGAGAGCGAAGTGATCGAGCTATTCGCCGACGACAGGCCAGTCGACGTCGAAGTCGACAGCGACTCGATCGAGCTGTTAGCCGACGAGAGGCCCGTCGAGGTCGACGTCGACAACGACGTGATCGAGCTATTCGCCGACGACAGCCCAGTCGACGTCGAAGTCGACAGCGACGAAATGGCGCTGGTTGCGGTGCCAACCTGTTGGGCGACCGAATAGAGCTGGCTGCCGTTGATCGCGTCGGTACTGGTCGACGTCACCTGGCCGGCCGCGACGTTGGTGATTTGTCGTTCGTTGCCGGCGCTGCCGACGCTGACGGTGCCAACCGGCGAGGTGCCTGCGAATCCGCCGAACGTGACGCCGTCGACGGTCGCGCTGCTCGTGCCAACGGCCGGGGCCGTCTGCGAGCCGGCGCCGAGCGCGACGGAATTGTTCGTGCTGGCGACGGCGCCGCTGCCGATCGCGACGGCGTCGGTGCCGGTCGCGGTGCTGTCGGGGCCCGTCGAGTTCGCGTGGAAGTACTTGATGCCCTGGCTGTTGATGTTGTTGATCGCCGAGCCGACGCTGTTCGCGGTCGACGTCGTGCCGTTCGCGTTGTAAGTCGTGTATGCCGGTGCGGAGACCGTCCCGGTCGTCGGGTCGTACGTGGAGCCGCCGCCGAGTGCCGATGCCGTGCTGGTGCCGAGGTTGTCCGTCTTGACCGTGACCGTGCTCAGGCCGGTGGACAACGAACCGATCGAGCTCGTGGCCGACGAGAGACCCGTCGACGTCGAGGTCGACAGCGACAGGACCGAGCTGTTGGCCGAGCTGATGCCGGTGGACAGCGAGTTGATGCCGGTCGAGGTCGACGTGGACAGCGAACCGATCGAGCTCGTGGCCGACGAGAGACCCGTCGACGTCGAGGTCGACAGCGACAGGACCGAGCTGTTGGCCGAGCTGATGCCGGTGGACAGCGAGTTGATGCCGGTCGAGGTCGAGGTGGACAGCGAACCGATCGAGCTATTGGCCGACGACAAGCCCGTCGACGTGGAAGTCGACAGCGAAGTGACCGAGCTGTTGGCGGAGCTGATGCCGGTGGACAGCGAGTTGATGCCAGTCGAGGTCGACGTGGACAGCGAACCGATCGAGCTGTTGGCGGACGACAGGCCCGTCGACGTGGAGGTCGACAGTGAGGTAACCGAACTGTTGGCCGAGCTAATGCCGGTGGACAGCGAGTTGATACCGGTCGAGGTCGACGTG
>NZ_JAAOXM010000002.1 GCF_011605345.1 Burkholderia sp. D-99 | reverse complement strand
TCGCCACTCGCCACCAGGTGCAAGCACCCGTGCTGCCGTTCGACTTGCATGTGTAAGGCATGCCGCCAGCGTTCAATCTGAGCCAGGATCAAACTCTTCAGTTTAAACCTGTTACTGTTTTCGGTTCAGTTAAGAACCGGTCGCTCACTCAAAGCTGACAGGAATATGAATCACTTCATAAACCTGACTTACTTTAGTGTGAGACTCTTGATACTTTCGCTATCTGATCCGAGGATCAGCTCGCTGCCATCAAGCGCCCACACTTATCGGCTGTTAATTTTTAAAGAACATTTCTGCGAGGAACTTCGTGTTTCTCAGCAGCGCTGCGTTTTCAGCAGCAGAGAAGCGAGATTATGAACCGTGTTTCGCAGATCGTCAACAACTTTTTGAACTACTTCGTTGCGACTGCGGGGTTCAACTTCCAGGCCAGTTGCGCGCCCCAGACTGCAGCACACCGCCAACCCTGCTTCCCTCTTCCGCGCCGCGTTTCCGTTAGCGCGAAAGAGGCGTGATTGTAGGCACGCTCTTCGAACTGCGCAAGGGGTTTCTCAAAAAAATATAAGGCCCCGCACGCTGTCGCGTGCGGGGCCTATATAGAAGCAGCCCAACCGTCAGCCTGCACGCACCTGGCGCGCGACGATCTCCATATAGTGATCGAGATCAGGCGTCACTTTTCCTTCTTCCTTCGCCGTATCGTCCCAGCGGCGCAGACGCAGTGCGTCCTCCGCGAACGGGCGCTGCAGGAATGCCGCCGTCTCCTCTTCACTGAAGATGCCGCCCTGCAGCGCGAGGCTGCGCACCGAGTCCGGCGACAGGCTCTCGAAGTAGCCGGCGTCCGTGCGGCACAGGCAGCGCTTCGCGTCGACGTGCAGCCGGATCGGCTCCAGCACCGCGTCGGAGAACAGCGGCCGCAGGAACGGCAGCACGTAATACTGATGCAGGTCGTCGATCCCGCGTGCGCTCGGCGTCTCACCCTGGCGATTCAACAGATGCCCGAGGTCATGCAGGAACGCCGCCGCGACCAGTGCCTCGTCCGCACCCGCCTCTTCCGCCAGCAATCCGCTCTGCAACGCATGCTCGAGCTGCGTCACCGGTTCACCGCTATAGGCCACATGGCCATGCTCGCGATACAGCCCCTGGATCTCTTCCACCGTCAATGCCATTCATTCACTCCCAAGGCAGCGAAAACGTCTTCAGGTTCGTGAAGCTCTTCATCGCCTCCTGAACGCCTTCCTTGTAACCGAGCCCCGAATCCTTGATCCCGCCGAACGGCGACAGCTCGATCCGGTATCCAGGCACTTCCCATACATTCACCGTGCCGACGTTCAGTTCGTTCACGAACCGCACGACCGCCGCCGTGCTGTCGGTACACACACCCGACGACAGCCCGAACGCCGTCCCGTTGCTGATCCGGATCGCGTCGTCGATCGTATCGAACGTGATCACCGGCGACACGGGCCCGAAGGTCTCCTCGCGCACGATCGTCATCGACGGATCGACGTTGTCGAGCACGGTCGGCGAATACAGCGCGCCGCGCCGCACGTTGCCGGTCAACAGGCGCGCGCCCTGCGCGACCGCCTCCCCGACGCGCGCCTCGAACAGCCGCGCCGCCTCCTCGTCGATCACCGTGCCCATTTCGTTCGCGGGATCAAACGGATCGCCGTACTTCCATGCGCGCGTCTTCTCGACGAGCAATTCGGTGAATGCGGGTGCAATCGAACGCTGCACCAGCATCCGCTTGACGGCCGTGCAGCGCTGGCCCGAATTCCGGTACGAGCCGAGCACCGCCAGCGACGTCGCGCGTTCGAGGTCGGCGTCGTCGAGAACGATCAGCGGATCGTTGCCGCCCAGCTCCAGCACGATGCGCCGGTAGCCTGCCCGCGCGGCAATCGCCTTGCCGATCGCCACACCGCCCGTGAACGTGATCAGCGACGCATGCGGGTGCGTGACGAGCTCGTCCGCGATCTCGCGCGGATCGCCGGTCAGCACCTGCAGCATCGGCTCCGGCAGCCCGGCTTCGACCAGCAGGTCGGCCAGGTAGAACGCCGACAGCGGCACCTTCTCCGACGGCTTCACGATCACGCGGTTGTTGGTCGCGATCGCCGGCGCGATCTTGTGCGCCACCTGGTTCATCGGATGATTGAACGGCGTGATCGCGACGATCACGCCGTCGAGCGGCTGCCGCTGCGAAAACACGCGGCGCGCCTTGCCATGGGGCGTCAGGTCGCACGAGAAACTCTGCGCGTCGTCGCGCAGCGCCTCGACCGCCGCAAACTTCAACACGTCGGCAACGCGGCCGATCTCGTAGCGGGAGTCCTGTTTCGACAGCCCCGATTCGAGCGTGATCAGGTCGGACGCTTCTTCAATGCGCTCGCGCAACAGCGCGGCCGCGCGTTCGAGGATCTGCGAACGCTCGTAACGCGTGAGCTTCGGCCGATACGCCATCGCGTAGTCGAATGCCGCGCGCACGTCGTCGACGCTCGCCAGCGGCACCGTACCGACACGCGTGCCCGTGTAAGGGTCCATGACGTCGAGCGTGCGTTCGCGCGTCGCGCGCGTGCCGCACCAGCGCAGCGCCTCCGCGCGAAACGCCGGATGATCGTGTCGGGGATGAGCCATCATGTCGCGACCCGGTTCAGCACGAAATCGAACACGTCGAAGTTGCGCGGGCGACGCGCAGGATCGACCGGCTCGATACGGCGATTGAACAGCAGCGGCACTTCCTGCTCCGACACGCCGCCATGCGAACGCAGCGGCACCGTGAGGCCCGACAGATCGTGTTCGCGCTCGCGCGTGCCGAGCGTCATGTCGCGGCGGCCGATCACGACGAGATCGCCGATCCGGTCGGCCGGCAGCTCGAAACGTGCGGCGGCTTCCGCGTTGTCGAGCACGAGCTCGACGCCGTCGAGGCTGCCGACGCGCCACATCGCCTCGGCCCGGTCGACGCCCGGCGCCAGATAAATGGTCGCAAACGAGCCGAGCGCGCCGTGGTGCACGACGTACGGATCCGTGATCGGCAGAATCACGCGCGCAGCCTGCGCGCCGTACCAGCCGTCGAATGCATCCTGCAGATAGATGACGTTCGGCCGGCCCGTCGCAGGATCGTGCTTCGCGTTCATCCCGTGATCGGCCGTCAGACCGATCGCCCAGCCGAGCGCGTCGAGCTGCGCGAGATAGCCGTCCATCATCGCGTAGAACGCGTTCGCGCCCGCACTGCCAGGCTCACACTTGTGCTGCACGTAATCGGTGGTCGACAGGTACATCAGGTCGACCTGGCGCGTCTGCGCAAGCCGAACGCCGGCTGCAAACACGAATTCGGACAATGCCGCGCTGTAGACATCCGGCGACGGCAGGCCAACCCAGTCGAGCACGTCGACGATCCCGTTTTCCGCGAGATTCGCCTGCGCGGCCTTCTCTGCCGAAAAGCAGATGCCGTTCAGCTGCCAGCCGAGCAGCCGGCGCAGCTTGTCCTTCGCCGTCACGACGGCGACCCGCGCACCGGCGTCGGACGCCGCCGCGAGCAGCGTGCCGGCCCGCAGGTAGGCCGGGTCGTTCATCATGACTTCGGCACCGCGCCCGCCGTCGGCGGCCGGGTCCCAGAAATAGTTGCCGCAGATCCCGTGGACCGACGGCGGCACGCCGCAGACGATCGACAGGTTGTTCGGGTTGGTGAAGGTCGGCACGACACAATCGGCGCGCCAGGCCGTGCCTTCCGCGATCATCCGGCCGATGAACGGCGCGACGCCCGCTTCCACCGCCTGTTCGAGATAGTCGTACTCGCAGCCGTCGACGCAGACGACGACGGTCGGCTCGACCGGCAGCCGGTAGTGCCGGCCGTTGACGTCGACGGAGCGTCCCGCGAGACCCGTCGCTGCGCCGGCTGCCGACACGTCACCGGGTTGGCGCAATGCAAACGCGGCGTTCATGATGCCCTCCGCTTGCCGCGCGGCACGCGCGCGGCGATCAACAGCAACGCCGCGAGCGACGCGCCAAGCATCAGCAGCGACAGCGCCGATGCCGGAAGGTAATACCCCCGCTCCACCTGGCCGATCACGACGATCGGCACGGTTGCGAAGCCGGGCGGATAAACCGTCAGCGTCGCACCGAGCTCGCCGAGCGACAGCGCGAAGCCGAGTGCGAGGCTCGCACGCAGCGCCGGCACCAGCTGCGGCAGCAGCACGCGGCGCAGCACCATCGCGGGCGGCGCGCCGAGGCTCGCCGCCGCTTCGCGCAGCACGGTCAGTTCCGGACGCAGCGCGGCGGCCGCGCAGCGATAGCAGAACGGCAAGATCAGCGCGAGCTGCACGAACACGACGATCGCCGCCGAGCTCGACAGGTCGACCGGCTTCTGGTGATACGCGATCAGCACCGCGAGCCCGAGCACGACGCTCGGCACACCGTTCGGCACCATCACGAGCGCGTCGACCACCGCGCCGAGGCCGCGCCGGTCGCGCCCTTCGAGCGCCAGCGCGAGCCACAGCCCGAGGATCGTGCCGACCGCCGACACGCCGAAGCCGATTTCGAGGCTCGTCAGCAGCGCGTCGTATTCCGGCGACCCCAGCCGCTCGAACCAGCGCAGGCTGTAGCCGGCCGGCAAAATCGTGCCCGACCACTGGGTCGACACGCTCGACAGCGCGACGACGACGACCGGCAACACGAACAACCAGAAGCACGCGAACGCGGCCAGCGCGAGCGCCGCGCGCGACGCATGCTTGAGCACCGTGTCGCCCCAGCCGATCTGGTGGCGCGGCACGGCTTGCCCCATACGGAACTCAGCGGACATCGTTCCCTCCCGTCGCACGCCGGTTCACCCGGCGATAAACCGCATACAGTGCCAGCGACAGCGCGAGCATCACGACCGCACCGGCCGACGCGGTCGGCAGGTCGAGGTCGACGGTCGCGCTGCTGTAGATCGCAACCGGCAGCGTTACCAGCCGTGCGCTGCCGAGCACGAGCAGAATCCCGAATTCGTTCAGCGTCAGCAGGAAGCACAGCACGGTGCCGGCGGCGATGCCCGGCCACGCGATCGGCAGTACGACGCGGCGGGAGAGCATCCAGCCGGAAGCGCCGAGGCTGCGCGCGGCTTCGATCAACCGCAAATCGAGCGTCGCGAACGACGCGAGCGTCGGCCGCACGACGAATGGCGTATAGAACACGGTCTGCGCGAGGATCACGCCGCCGATGCCGAACAGGAAATCGAGCGGCGGATTCTCGAGATGGAACAGGTGCTGCAGCGCGATACTGATCGAGCCTTGCGAGCCGTACAGGAAGATCAGCGTGAACGCGACGAGGAATGACGGGAACGCGACGTACAGCTCCAGGAAGCGCGTGACGAGCGCTGCGCCCGGAAACGGCTTGAAGAACAGCAGCGCGGCCAGCAGCACGCCGAGCACCGACGCGGTGCCCGCGCTCGCGAACAGCACGCCGAGCGTGGTCAGCAGCACGTTGCGCGTGTCGGGGTTGCCGAAGAACGTGCGGTACGCGGCGAAACTCAGCCCGTGGTCGCCCGACACGCTCAGCAGCACGAGCCGCACCAGCGGGTAGACAACGAGCGGGCCCAGCACGACGATCGCGAGCGCGGCCAGGTGCAGGTCGCCCATGCGCTTGCGGCGCCGCGCGGCGGCGGCGTGCGCGGCGGCCGACGCGAGCACGTGCGGCGGCAGGCCGGCTTCAGGGCTCGATAAGGACGACATCGTCTGCCTCGCAATGCAGGGAAACGCGCGCACCGCGCTCGGGAGCCGCACCGCGGCCGCGTTGCATCGTGACGCGCACGGGCTCGTCGGGCGCCGCATCGATCGTGACCGCGATCGACAGATCCGCGCCCTGCCATTCGACGGACGACACCGTGCCGTGCAGCCCGCCCGCGGCGGGCGGCATCACGGTCAGGCGCTCGGGGCGCACGCAAGCCACCTTGCCGCGCACTTCATGACGCGGATCGCCGAGCGGGAAGATCACGTGCGGCGGCAGCAGGTTCGCCGGGCCGAGATAACGCGCGACGTAGCCGTCCTGCGGCGCGTCGTACAGCTGCTGCGGCGTGCCGAGCTGTGCGATGTGGCCGTCGCGCATCAGCAGCGCGCGGTCGGACAGCACGAGCGCGTCGTCGCGGTCGTGCGTCACGCAGACGACGGTCAGGTTCGGCAGGCGCTCGTGCAGCGCCTTCAGTTCGCTGCGCACCGAGGCGCGCAGATTGGCGTCGAGCGCCGACAACGGCTCGTCGAGCAGCAGCACGTCCGGCTCGATCACGAGCGCGCGCGCCAGCGCAACGCGCTGCTGCATCCCGCCCGACAGCTGCGCGGGCAGGTGATGGCCCGCATCGCCGAGCTGCACGAGCTTCAGCGCATCGGCGACGCGGCGCGTCACTTCCGACGACGCCATGCCGCGCGCGCGCAGCCCGAATGCGACGTTCTCGAACACCGACAGGTGCGGGAACAGCGCGTAATTCTGGAACAACAGACCGAGGTTGCGCTTGTGCGGCGGCGCATAGGTCAGGTCACGCCCGGCAACGGTCAGCGTGCCGGTCAGGCCGTCGGCCTTCACGAACCCGGCGATGAAGCGCAGCAGCGTGGTCTTGCCGCAGCCGCTCTTGCCGAGCACGGTCAGAAATTCACCGGCACCGATCGACAGCGACAGATCTTCCAGCACCGTGCGTGCGCCGTAGCGCACGCTCAGGTGTTCGATCTGCACGCCGCCCGGCGCGCCGGACCGCAGCGTTGCTTGCGGTTCGGCGGCGCCGAATGCGCCGGGATGGGTCAGGGTGGTTTCCACCGGGTTCATCCTCTTGCTCACTAATACAGGCGGCGTGCGCCGATCACTTCGGCTTGACGACGTCGAGCTGCTTGCCCGAGCTGCCGATCACGTCCTTCTTCCAGCGCTCGATCCACACCGGCTTCTTCGCCATCACCTGGGTCCAGTCGACCGGGATCAGCTTCACGCCCGCGATCGCCTTCTTGACCGCTTCGCCGTTCTTGCCCGCCAGCGGCACGTCCGTGCGGCCCGGGATGCCGTACATGTCCGGCACCTTCGACTGCACTTCCGTCGACATCAGGTAGTCGATCAGCTTCTTGCCGGCGTCCTGGTTCGGGCCGCTCTTGATCAGGCCGATGCCGTACGGGAGCTGGAACGTGGTCGGCTGGTCGCCGTCCTTCGCGGCCAGGAAGATCGGCTTGACGGACAGCGCGCCGTGTTCGGCGTCGTCGAGGTCCATCTGCAGGTCGCCGTTCGCGACGCTGATCTCGTTACGCGACAGCAGCACGTTCAGGTAGCCCGTGCCCTTCGTGTGGAACTTCACGCTTTGCGACAGCTTCGCGAGGTAGTCGAACGCCTTGTCCTCGCCCATCAGCGACGTCGTCAGGATCAGCACGGCCATCCCGTCGCCGGCCGTGGCCGGGTTCGAGTACGCGACCTTGCCCGCGTAGGCCGGCGACAGCAGGTCGGCGAACGTCTTCGGCTGGTTCTTCACGACGTCCGGGTTGATCGCGAACGAGAAGTAGTTGTTCACGAACGTCGCCCACGTGCCGTCTTCCGCCTTCGCAATGGCCGGCACGTTCTTGTAGTTCACGCTCTGGTACGGCTGCAGCAGGCCCATCTGGCCGGCTTGCTGAATGAACGGCGGCAGCGTGACGATCACGTCGGCCTTCGGGGAATTCTTCTCGATGTTCGCGCGGTTGACGACTTCGCCGCTGCCCGCCGTCACGATGTTGACCTTGACGCCTTCCTTCTTCTCGAAGGCCGGCAGCACATCGCGATAGAGGTTCTCGAGACCGTCTGCCGTATACAGCACGACCGCGCTCGCCGCATGCGCGGGCAACGCGG
The DNA here is from genome assembly GCF_011605345.1 of Burkholderia sp. D-99. Taxonomy (GTDB): domain Bacteria; phylum Pseudomonadota; class Gammaproteobacteria; order Burkholderiales; family Burkholderiaceae; genus Burkholderia. The sequence continues at coordinate 1,489,370 of NZ_JAAOXM010000002.1, read as the reverse complement.
CGCCCATCAGACCGGCGACGCTGGCGGCCAGCGCAAGCTTGCGGAACGCGCCGGCAGCGGCGCGCGAGGAATTCTGCAGTGTCATCTCACTTCTCCGTAGGCGGAACACCAAATGGCCGGGGCACGATCCGGCTCTCCTGTTATCTCGGGCAAGGCCGATCAACGGCCTGCCTCGCCGCCGCGCTGAAGTCTGGTTTCTCGCGGCAAGCGAAGGATCACAGCGTTCGATGACAAACCCGTGACGAGTGCCACAATTTCCAAAAAATGACACATTTTGCCAATATCATGCAAGTCATTCAGAAATGCCGCCCGGCGTTTCTTCCGACCTTTGCAAGGGAAAACCATGTCCGATCCGATTCTTCTTACGCCCGGCCCGCTCACCACGTCCGCCACAACCCGCCACGCAATGCAACATGACTGGGGCTCGTGGGATGCCGCTTTCAATCAACTGACGGCCAGCGTCTGCGCGGATCTCGTCGCCATTGCGCACGGCGGCGACGAGTACGTGTGCGTACCGATGCAGGGCAGCGGCACGTTCTCGGTCGAAGCCGCGCTCGGCACGCTGGTGCCGCGAGACGGCGTCGTGCTGGTGCCCGACAACGGCGCGTACTGCACGCGCATCCTGAAGATCCTCGGCCGGCTCGGTATCGAAGCGATCGCCTTGCCGTTCGGCGAGGACGCGGCCGTCGATCCGGCCGCGATCGAAGCCGCGTTCGCACGCGAGCCGCGCATCACGCACGTCGCGCAGGTGCATCTGGAGACGAGCGCCGGCATCCTGAACCCGCTCGACGACATCGCCGCCGTGTGCCGGCGTCACGGCAAGCGGCTGATCGTCGACGCGATGAGCTCGTTCGGCGCGCTGCCGATCGCGCTGGCCGGCAGCGGCATCGATGCGCTGATCTCGGCGAGCGGCAAATGTCTAGAAGGCGTGCCGGGGATGGGGTTCGCGATCGTGCGGCGCGACGCGCTCGACGCGAGCGAAGGCAACTCGCCGTCGCTCGCGCTCGATCTCCATGATCAGTACGCGTACCTGCGCAAGACGGGCCAGTGGCGCTTCACGCCGCCGACGCACGTGATCGCCGCACTGCGCGCCGCGCTCGACCAGTACCTCGCCGAAGGCGGCCAGCCGGCGCGCGGCGCGCGCTACGTGGACAACTGCCGGACGCTGGTCGAATCGATGCGTGCGCTCGGCTTCACGCCGTTCCTCGACGCAAGCGTGCAGGCGCCGGTGATCGTCACGTTCCATGCGCCCGACCACCCGGCCTACGATTTCCGCCGCTTCTACGACGCGGTGCGTGACGCGGGCTTCATCCTGTATCCGGGCAAGCTCACGCAGCTCGAGACGTTCCGCGTCGGCTGCATCGGCGCGATCGACTCGAACGATATCCGGCGCGCGGTCGCGGCGATCGCGCAGGCGGTCGAATCGCTCGGCATCGCGGTGCAGCGCGCATAAGCGCGGCACTATGCGAGCCGGCGGATCCGCCGGCGCGTGCAAGCAAAAAAGCCCGGCGGCCTTGCGGCTGCCGGGCTAACGCACTGGATGTGCGTGGAGCCGGTGCTTACAGCTCGATCCGCTTGATGTCGCCGACGACGAAGATGTACGACGCCGCGCCGACCAGCGCGATCACGCCGATGAACACGAGCGCGCCGACGAACGAGCCGGTCGACGCGACGATGAAGCCGACCACCAGCGGGGTGACGATCCCGGCGAGGTTCGCCGCGAAGTTGAAGATGCCGCCCGTCACGCCGAGCAGGCCGTCCGGCGCAATGTCCGACACGAGCGTCCAGCCGAGTGCGGCCATCCCCTGAGCGAAGAACGCGACCGACATGATCGCGATCACGGCCTCGTTGCTCTGCACGTAGTTCGCGAGAATGATCGTCGACGCGAGCAGCAGGCCCGCGATGATCGGCAGCTTGCGCGCGAGATTCGCGGACTTGCCGCGACGCAGCAGCCAGTCGGAGAAGATCCCGCCGAACATCACGCCGACCGACGCCGCGATGAACGGCATCACCGCGAAGAAGCCGATCTTCAGCCAGCCCATGTGGCGCTCGGTGGCGAGGTAGGTCGGGAACCAGGTCAGGAAGAACACGAGCGTCGAGTTGCCAGCGAACTGGCCGAGGCAGATGCCTGCGAGCTGGCGCTTCTTCAGCAGTTTGCCGGCCATCGCCCAGCTGAACTTCTTCTGCTCGCCCTTGCCGCCTTTGTCGCCGTCCTTGCGTGCACCGTGCACGAGACCGCCACCCGCCTCGATATACGCGAGCTCCTCCGAGTTGGCGCCCGGATGGTTGCGCGGCTCATGATAGAACTTCCACCAGACCAGGCCGAACACGATGCCGATCGTGCCGACGACCCAGAACAGCGAACGCCAGCCGAACGCACCCATCAGCGCGAACAGCACCGGGCTGAAGAACGCGAGGCCGATGTACTCGCCGACGGTATAAGTGCCGGTCGCCATCGCGCGCTCGTTCTGCGGAAACCACGTCGCAACGACCCGGCTGTTGGTCGGGAAGCACGGCGCCTCTGTCACGCCGAGCCCGAGCCGGCATGCGAACAGCGTCGCGATGCCCGGCACGAAGCCCTGCAGGAACGTGCACAGCGACCACAGCGTCATCGACCAGTAATAGGTGATCTTGCTGCCGAAGCGGTCGAGGAACAGGCCGCCGGGCACCTGCATCGCGACGTACGTCCACGAAAACGCGGAAAACATGATGCCCATCACGGCCGCGTTGATGCCGAGCTCCTTGGTGAGCTGCGGCGCAGCCACCCCCAGCACGGTACGGTCGAGATAGTTGATCATCGTGCCGATCGCGAGCAGCGCGAGAATCTTGTAGCGCGCCGAGGTGCGCCGGACCGTGCCGGCCGCCTGCGCCGGCGCGGCGCTCGTGTGGGTGGTGTGCTGCATGGTCGTCTCCTGGTCTCTCTTTCTGTAAGGGGTCAGCGCGTGACGAGCGACTGAAAGTGATCGAACATCCGCTCGGCATCGGGCGGGCGTCCGGTGAAGATCTCGAACGCGTCGACCGCCTGGTAGACGGCCATCCCGCCGCCCGGCAACGTGGCGCAGCCGGCCGCGCGCGCGGCGTGGATCAGTTCGGTTTCGAGCGGGAAGTACACGATGTCGGCCACCCACATGCCCGCGCGAAGCAGCTCGGCCGGCAACGGCAGGCCCGGATGCTTGGCCATGCCGGTCGGCGTCGCGTGGATCAGGCCCGTCGCGACACGCATCGCGTCCGCGAGATCGCCGCCCTGTACAACCCGTGCCGCGGGGAAGCGCTGCTGCAGCTCAGCCGCGAGCGCGGCGGCGCGCGTGCCGTCGACATCGAAAATCGTCAGTTCGGCCGCACCCATCTGCAGCGCCGCATGCGCCACGGCCGCGCCCGCACCGCCCGCGCCGAGCTGGACGACGCGTTCGAGCGACGCGTCGGGCAACCCGCGTCGGAACGATTTCGCGAAGCCCGACCAGTCGGTGTTGTGGCCGATCCGCTTGCCGTCCTTGAACAGCACGGTGTTCACTGCGCCGAGCGCACGCGCATCGTCCGACAGCGCGTCGAGGTGCCCGATCACGCGCTGCTTGCACGGGTGCGTGATGTTCAGGCCGTTGTAGCCCATCCGCTGCGCGTCATCGAGCAGTTGCGGCAGTGCGTCGGCGGTCACGCCGAGCGCGTCGAGATCGATGCGCCGGTAGACATAGCCGAACCCCTGGCGGAATCCTTCTTCCTCGTGCATCGCGGGCGACAGCGAGCCGCCGATGCCCTGGCCGATCAGGCCGATCAGAAACGACGGGCGGCTCATCGTGCGGCTCCCTGCGCGAACAGCGTCGCCAGACGCTGCAGCGCGAAGACGTAGCCTTCGGTGCCGCAGCCGCAGATCACGGCTTCGGCAACCGCCGACACATAGGAATGGTGACGGAACGCCTCGCGACGATGCACGTTCGAGATATGGACTTCGATCACCGGCTTCGCGATCGCGGAAAGCGCATCGGCCAACGCCACCGACGTATGCGTATAGGCAGCCGGGTTGATCACGATGCCGTGCGTGTCGTGACGCGCGGCATGCAGCCAGTCGATCAACTGGTGCTCGGCGTTCGACTGGCGGAAGTCGATGTCCAGCTCGAGCCCCTCTGCCGCCGTGCGGCAGCGCTGCTCGACGTCGGCGAGCGTTTCCGCGCCGTAGATATGGGGCTCGCGCGTCCCCAGCAGATTCAGGTTCGGGCCGTTCAGCACCAGCACCTTGTGCTTGCTCATGATGATTCTGCTCCTAAAACAGGGGCGGACCGTGACCGGCATCGCCCCGAAAACATCGGAATTTGGCGCTAGTGTGCGCCCGGGAATGCGGACTGTCTTTTCGGGTTTTCGCTAATTTGTACCACCTAGTTAGTTTGTACAATACACATCACTAGCCCAGTAAATTCGGGATATGGCGTTCTCCGGGAATTCAACGACTGGTTCATTCAGGGCCGGTTCGATCGACGCCATGCCCCGCTCATCCGCAGGATTCGCCCATGCAGCGCTCGATCGCCACCGTGTCACTTTCCGGCACGCTCGCCGAGAAACTCGCCGCCATCCAGGCCGCAGGCTTCGACGGCGTGGAAATCTTCGAAAACGACCTCGTCTACTTCGACGGATCGCCGGCCGACGTCCGGCGCATGGCCGCCGATCTCGGCCTCGACATCGTGCTGTTCCAGCCGTTTCGCGACTTAGAGGGCGTGAGCGCGGCCCAGCTCGCCCGCAACCTCGACCGGATCAAGCGCAAGTTCGACGTAATGCATGCGCTCGGCACCGACCGCATCCTGGTGTGCAGCAACGTGTCGGCCGACACGATCGCCGACGACGGACTACTCGTCGACCAGCTCGGCGCGCTCGCCGAGGCCGCGCGGCAGGCCGGCGTGGTCGCCGCGTACGAAGCGCTCGCGTGGGGCCGCGTCGTGAAGCGGTACGGCCATGCGTGGAAACTCGTGAATGCCGTGAACAGTCCGCACCTCGGCCTCGCGCTCGACAGCTTCCATACGCTGTCGCTCGACGACTCGCCGGACGCGATCGCCGACATCCCCGGCGACCGGATCGCGTTCGTGCAGATCGCCGATGCGCCGAAGCTCGCGATGGACGTGCTCGAATGGAGCCGCCACTACCGCTCGTTCCCCGGCCAGGGCGACTTCGACCTCGCGCGCTTCACCGCGCGCGTGATCGAATCGGGCTATACGGGGCCGCTGTCGCTCGAGATCTTCAACGACGGATTCCGCGCCGCGCCGACCACGGCCACCGCCGCCGACGGCCATCGCTCGCTGCTCTATCTGGAAGAACTGACGCGCGAGCGGCTCGCGCAGGACGGCCGCGCGCCGGCCGCCAGCCAGCCGCTGTTCGCGCCGCCGGCGCCGCCCGCGCACGTCGGGTTCCAGTTCATCGAATTCGCGGTCGACGCACAGGCGGCGGCGACCGTCGGCGAATGGCTCGGCCGGATGCGCTTCCGGCTCGCGGGCCGGCACCGGTCGAAGGACGTGACGCTGTTCCAGCACGGCGCCGCGTCGATCGTGCTGAACGCGGAGCGCGACTCGTTCGCCGATGCGTTCTTCCAGCAGCACGGGCTGTCGCTGTGTGCATCGGCATTCCGCGTCGACGACGCGAAAGTGGCGTTCGAGCGCGCGGCCGGCTTCGGCTATGCGCCGTTCTCCGGCCGCGTCGGGCCGAGCGAACGCGTGCTGCCGAGCGTAAAGGCGCCGGACGGCAGCCTCGAGTATTTCGTCGACGAAGCGCCGAACGCGCCGACGCTGTATGAATCGGATTTCGTGCTGACCGACATCGACGGCCCGAGCGAAGTCGGCCCGCTGACCGGTATCGACCACGTGTGCCTCGCGCTGCCGGCCGACGCGCTCGATACGTGGATCCTGTTCTTCAAGACGGCGTTCGGCTTCGAGGCCGAGCGCAGCTGGCTCGTGCCCGACCCGTACGGGCTGATGCGCAGCCGCGCGGTGCGCAGCGCCGACGGTTCGGTGCGGATCGCGCTGAACGCGTCGGTCGACCGGCACACGGCGGTTGCCGAATCGCTCGACCGCTACCACGGCACGGGGCTGAACCACGTCGCGTTCCGCACGGACGACATCGTGAAGACGGTCGCCGCGTTCGCGGCCGACGGCATCCCGTTCCTGCGCATTCCGCCGAACTACTACGACGACCTCGCCGCACGCTACGCGCTGCCGGACGAACTGATCGACACGCTGAGCACGCATCACCTGCTGTACGACCGGGACGAGCACGGCGGCGAATTCCTGCACGCGTATACAGAATTGGTCGACAACCGCTTCTCGCTCGAGATCGTCGAGCGGCGCGGCGGATACGACGGCTACGGCGCGGCAAACGCGGCCGTACGCCTGGCCGCGCAGGCTCAGCGCAGGAAATAAGAGAAGGAAAAGAAACGGAATTTTGGGGCCAAACCGTATCGACAGCCCGTAGCTAACTTAAAGGGCCGCATCCCGCGCGCACCATCGTGGTGAATTGCGCGGCGACGCACCCGCCCGCGCGGCTTGCCGCGATCGGGCCGGAAGCCGCGCGCCGTATGACGTTACATCCCGTAACCCATACCGCAGCGCAGCATCCCGTCGCCCGCCACGGTTTTAAGAATCGCTTAAGTCTTCGACGGCACCATCCGCAACCAGTACCCGATAGTTATCTCGAAAAGGAGGAAAGCGATGAGCGCCGTAGAAGCACCCGCGGGCCGCCAGGCCGCGCCCCCTGCAAAGAAGACGATGCTGCGCCGCCTGCTCAGTCATCATGAAATCGCGACGCTGCTCGTGCTGCTGCATGCACCGATCGGCGCAAACGCCAAACCCGAACTGCCTGCGCTGCAGGAAGCCGGCCTCGTGGAGATGGTCAAGCTCGACGCCGATACGGCACCCAGCTTCCGGCTGACCGAAAACGGCACCGCCGTCCTGAAAGGGCTCGGCTACCGCTGAGCCGCGGTTTTCACCGCTTCACCGTTACCCCGTTTCCCCGTTTCCCCGCATCGCCCCGATCCCTGCGACTCGTCGGCTCTTCCGGCGTGTCGCGTCACCCTGCCCGCTCCTGCAACATCAACCGGTATTCCGTCGGCGTCACGCCGACCGTCGCCTTGAACTGGCGCGTGAACGCGCTGTGATCCGTATAGCCGCATAGCGCCGCGACGTCGGTCACCTTGTCATGCGTGACGAGTAGCGCGGTGGCCGCATCGAGCCGCGTCTTCAGCAGCACCTGGCGCGGCGTCAGGTGGAACACCTTGTGGAAGTAGCGTTCGAGCTGCGCGACCGACATCCCGGCCATCTGCGCGAGCTGCTTCAGGTTCAGCGGCTGCACGTAGTGATCCTGGATGTGCTGGACCACGTCGGCGAGCCGGCTGTACGCCGGATGCGATCCCTCGTGCGCCTTCAGGTCGCGCGAGATGCCCGCGAGGCCGACCACCCTGCCTGCGGCATCGCGCAGCGGCTCCTTGCAGGTCAGGCACCAGCCCGGCTGACGGCCCGGATACAGGTGCAGCTCGAGCTGGTCCATCAGTTGCTGGCCGGCGTTGATCGTCGCCATGTCCTGCTCGAAATAGCTGCGGCCGAAACGGCGCGGAAACACTTCGTCGGTCGTCTTGCCGAGCAGGTCGCGCTTGTCCTTGTAGCCGCAACGCATCGCCAGCGTGCGATTGACGAGCGCGTAGCGGCCGTTCGCGTCCTTCACGAAGAACGCGACGTCCGGCAGCGCATCGAACACCGGTTCGAGCAGGCGGAAGTGCGCGAGCATCGCGCCGAGATCGGCGTTGTCGGGCTGGTAGCGCAACGTGTCGGACAGGCTCATGGGCGGTACGGCAAGCAAGGTCGTCATCCCGGCAACCGCAATGCGAGTGGCAGATGGCGTCGATTATAGAAACGCCCCTTCGATCGCGTCGCGCCGATCGCAAAGGCGGGCAAGTTGGCGGTGACCGTCACGTCGCGCCGCCGATCGACCGGCATCGACATGCGACATTCGTTGCATGCACAACCACTGCGCCGCGCGCATGGCGGCCGGCCACGGATCCGCTTGGGTCGACGCTGCAGCAACGCATACGCCGATGCCGGCCTGCCATGAGCACATGGGCTCACCGACGCACCGGCACCGCGCGCCCGGACTCGCCAGCATAAAAATGAGACGGCGCAGCGTCTTGGCGCGTTTGCGCATTCTCCATGACGATTTCGGCACATATCAGGGTTATCGACGATATGCCGATATCGTCGCCGCCCGCGCACCGAACGCGCAAGACGCCCGCATTTTCGCTATCTAGACTTCGCTTCACGGTCACGAGACGACCTTCCGCCGCGGCAGCAATCGGCGTGCACGGCCTGCGGCATCGGCCATCATGCGCGCCGATTCCGGCACAGCCCGGGCAGCCCGCGGCAAGCACGCACGGCCCTCGCATCGGCCTGCCGACCGAACCGTCTCGCCCGGTTTACCGGTGCCGGCCCGCCAGCCGGCGGCGGCCCAACCACGCCATCAAGGGGAAGTGAAAGTGAAGCTGAAGGTATCGCACGTCGCGCTGGCCGCTGCCTGCGCACTGTCGGGCGCGCACGCCATTGCCGCCGACGTCGTCAAGATCGGTTTCGCCGCACCGCTGACCGGCCCGCAGTCGAACTACGGCACGGACATGCAGAAGGGCGTGCAGCTCGCGATCGCCGATTTCAACGCGACGCGTCCGACGATCGGCGGCAAGCCCGTCACGTTCCAGCTCGATTCGCAGGACGACCAGGCCGACCCGCGCACCGGGACGACCGTCGCGCAGCGGCTGATCGACGACAACGTCCGCGGGATCATCGGGCACTTCAACTCGGGCACGAGCATTCCCGCGTCCGACCTGTACGATCGCGCGGGGCTGCCGCAGATCTCGATGGCCACGTCGCCGCAATACACGGCGCGCGGCTACAAGACAACCTACCGGCTGCTGACGAGCGACGCGCAAGCGGGCCGCATCGTCGGCACGTACGCGGTGAAGACGCTGCGCTTCAAGCGCATCGCGATCATCGACGACCGTACGGCCTACGGCCAGGGCATCGCCGACGAATTCGCGAAGGCCGTCGAGGCGGCGGGCGGCACGATCATCAAGCGCGACTTCACGAACGACAAGGCGCTCGATTTCTCCGCGATCCTGACCAACCTCAAGGGGATGAACCCGGACGCGATCTTCTACGGCGGCGGCGACGCGCAATCGTCGCCGATGATCCGCAAGATGCGCCAGCTCGGGATCAAGGCGGCGTTCGTGACGGGCGAGATGTCGCGCTCGCCGACGTTCCTGAAAGTCGGCGGCGACGCGGCCGAAGGCGCGATCGTCTACATGGGTGGCCTGCCGAAGGAGAAGATGCCGGGCTTCGCCGGCTACGCGGCACGCTACAAGGCGCGCTTCAACGAAGACGTGATCACCTACTCGCCGTACTCGTATGACGGCACGATCGCGCTGCTCACCGCGATGAAGGACGCGAACTCGACCGACCCGAAGGTGTACACGCCGTATCTCGGCAAGGTGTCGGTCAAGGGCGTGTCGGCCCCGAGCATCGCGTACGACGCGAAGGGCGACCTGAAGGACGCACCGGTCACGATCTACAAGGTCGAGCACGGCGCGTTCAAACCGGTCGATACGATCGCCGGCAACTGACACGCGAGTGTAGTGTTCGGTGCCAAGCGGTGCTTAGGGGCCTGAGGATTCGCGTTCGCGGCAACGCGCAAACCGCAGTGATGCCCAGTGGCATCGCGAGGATTTGCAACGCCGCCACGGGCGCGAAGGCGCGGCTCATAAGTGCCGATTGGCGCCGAACACAGCACTGGACCCTGCGCGGCGCGTCAGCGGCTCACCGGCCGCCCGCGCCGCGCGCGCTTCGGCGCACGCTTCGAAACCTTCCCCGGCGCACACCCGCGCGCGCATTTCGCGCTCCTGTAGAATCCCCCCACCCGCTTTGACGCTTCGTCCCCGCCGCGCCCCATCCCGGTGCGGCGGCGCGTGTTTCGTGCCTCACCCGGCACACGACACGCTTCGACGACGCAAGCCGCGCCTTGTCAGTCCATGCCGATAGCGGGCCCTGGAGACGCAGCACCGACAACAACATTCGAAAACCGATCGTCCTGACCATGCAAGCTTCCGAATTGAGCGGCGTGCCTCGCGCCGCCGAACGCGCGCTCACGCGCAGCGACTACAAGACCCTTGGCCTTGCCGCACTCGGCGGCGCCCTCGAGTTCTACGACTTCATCATCTTCGTATTCTTCGCGCCGGCAATCGGGCAACTGTTCTTCCCGCACGACATTCCCGACTGGCTGCGCCAGCTGCAGACGTTCGGCATCTTCGCGGCCGGCTATCTCGCGCGCCCGCTCGGCGGCGTGATCATGGCGCACTTCGGCGACCTGTTCGGCCGCAAGCGGATGTTCACGCTGAGCGTGCTGATGATGTCCGTGCCGACGCTGCTGATGGGCCTGCTGCCGACCTACGACACGATCGGCATCCTCGCGCCGGTGTTGCTGCTGCTGTTCCGCGTGCTGCAGGGCGCGGCGGTCGGCGGCGAAGTGCCGGGCGCGTGGGTGTTCGTGTCCGAGCACGTGCCGTCGCGCCACATCGGCTATGCATGCGGCACGCTGACCGCGGGCCTCACGGCCGGCATTCTGCTCGGCTCGCTCGTCGCGGCCGGCATCAACAGCCGCTACTCGGCCGCCGAAGTCGGTGCGTTCGCGTGGCGCATCCCGTTCCTGCTCGGCGGCGTGTTCGGGCTGTTCTCCGTGTACCTGCGTCGCTGGCTGCATGAAACGCCGGTATTCGCCGAGATGAAGGCGAAGAAGGCGCTCGCGGCCGAAATTCCGCTGAAGGCCGTGCTGCGCGACCACGGCCGCGCGGTGATCGTGTCGATGCTGCTCACGTGGATGCTGTCGGCCGCGATCGTCGTCGTGATCCTGATGACGCCCGCGCTGCTGCAAAAGCAGTTCCACCTGACGCCCGCGACGACGCTGTTCGCGAACAGCGTCGCGACGCTGTGCCTGACGGCCGGCTGCATCACCGCGGGTTCGCTCGCGGGCTGGATCGGCGCGAAGCGCGTGCTCGGCATCGGCGGCATCGGGCTGGCCGCATGCTACTACCTGTTGTTCGTGCAGGTCGCGGCCGACACGTCGACGCTGCCGCTCTACTACGGGATCGCGGGCTTCATGGTCGGCACGATCGGCGCGGTGCCGTTCGTGATGGTCAAGAGCTTCCCGGCTGTCGTGCGCTTCTCGGGCATCTCGTTCTCGTACAACGTCGCGTATGCGATCTTCGGCGGCCTCACGCCGATAATCGTGTCGCTGATGATGAAGTCGAATCCGCTCGCGCCGGTCGTGTACGTCGCGGCGATCTGCGTGCTCGGCGCGATCGCCGTGCAGTTCTCGAAGGATGCGAAGGACGTGAAGGACGCGAAGGACACGCATTGAGCACCGCCGCGCACGCGGCTTCGTGAATGCATGAACAAAGGGCCGAATCCCGCGGGATTCGGCCCTTTTGTTTTGCTTCAGCGGGACGGCAACGCCGCTCGTGCGATCAGCGCAGGCTGCCGTACGTCGAACTCGGCCGGCGCAAGCCGTCGATGCTCGCGCCGCCGGCGCCCGTGACGAACAGCAGCAGGAACCCGCCGGCGATCGCGATGTTCTTCCAGAAATGGATCACCATGTCGTGCTGGACCGCGGCGTCCGTCGCGTCCCAGAAATTGTGCCCGACCATCGCGGTCGCGACCGTGTAGAACGCCATCAGCAGCGCGAGCGGCTTCACCTTGTAGCCGACGATCAGCAACAGCCCGCCGAGCCCCTCGATCGCGACGACGATCGGCCCGATCACCTGCGGATACGGCACGTTCAGCCCATGCAGGTAACCGATGAAATCGCCGTAGCCGAGCAGCTTCATCACGCCGCCCCACAGGAACAACGCCGCCAGCGCCAGGCGCGCGAAAAAAATGACGCCGGAATCGACGGAACGCGTCATGCCTCTCTCCTCGTATGCAATTCGGCCGCGGCCGCCCGGGGCATGCCCTGACGGCCTGGCGCCGCGCGACCCTGCGGGGTCCGCGGCAAATGGGCCAGCATAGACAGAGTTTCGGCCGTGTCCAAGAAAAAGGTTGTAGCAAATCTTTACACGGCGGCGGCCGCGCGGCCCGAAGGCGCGGCAGGGAAAAGGCGTTTACTCCGCGTCGCTCAACAGCACGCCTTTCTTGAAGATGAAGCAGCCATAGCCGCGCAGCTCGCCGGTGACGATCACCGCGTATGCCTGCTGCGCGCGCTCGTAAAACGCGAACCGGTCGATGCCCGCGAGCGGCACCGAACGCCCTTCCGCGCGGTCGATTTCGGCCTGCACTTCGCGCTGCACGGGCGGCACCGCCGCCGCATCGCCGACGACTTCCATCCGCCACGCGGGCGTGTCGACGAACGTATCAAGCGGCAGCACGGACAACACCGCGCGCACGACGCGCGCCGAATCGGCGCCGTCGATCCGCAATGCGCGGCCGACCACCGTGTGCTCCGCGACGGATTCCGCCGGGAAATTCGCGTCGCAGATCGCGATTTCATCGCCGTGGCCCATCGCACGCAGCGTGTGCAGGATGTCGGCGTGCAGCAGCGGGTCGAGATTTTTCAGCATGTCGGCAAGTCTCCGGGATCAGGAACGAACCGCGTAACGTTACCCGATCCCGGTGGCTGCTGCGCATGCATCGCTCGCGTCACGACGCCGCGGCCGGCATTTCGTCGATGAAACCCGTGATCGTCGCGAGGCGGCCCGATGCGTCGACCGTGCCGAAGTCCGAACCCTTCACGATCGCCGCGCCGTCAGGCGACACGAGCGCCCACGAGAACCGCAGGTGCTGGCCGAACGCGTCGACGTCGGTCGTGCGGCGGAAGCGGTATGCAGGGAAGCGTTCCTGCACGGCCGCGATCATCGTGTCGATGCCCGCATGGCCGTCGCCGGCCATCAACGGATCGCGATAGGCCGCGTCGCTCGCGTAGGTCACATCGATCAGCGCGCGGCGGCGTGCGACGTCGGGTTCGTTCCATGCGTCGAAGTAGCGGTCGATCAGGTCGGCGTGAACGGACGAAGCGGATTGGGCGGTGTTCATGGCGAGGCTCCTTGTGTCGATGAGGTGACGGTGTCGCGAACGTTGCGTGTTTCGTATTCGCGTGCAGTCATCGTCGCCGGCCTCGCGCGGGCGGTCGATTACGTACGAGGTAAGGAAATCGCGCCCGCGCCGCCGCGATCAGCCGGCCGCGTAGTCGACCGCCAGGCTCCACGCGGGATCCTCGTGCTTCGCCCAGTACGCATCGAACAGCCGGCGCGTCATCGGGCCCGGCCGGCCGTCGCCGATCGGTACGCCGTTCAGCCGCGTGACGGGCATGATCCCGCCGGCCGTCGACGTGATGAACACCTCGTCCGCTTCGCGCAGTTGCGCATCGTCGACGCGACCGGCCTGCGCGTCGATGCCCATCGACGCCGCCAGCTCGAACACGGTCTGCCGCGTGATGCCGTGCAGCACGCCGCGCTCGGGCGTCCGAAGCCGGCCGTCGCGCACGATGAAGACGTTGAACCCGGGCCCTTCGGCGATGCTGCCGTCCGTGCACTTCAGCACGACCGACTCCGCGCCCGCGTCATAACCCTTCAGCAGCCCCGCGACAAGGTCGAGCCAGTGGTAGTTCTTGATCTGCGGATCGACCGATTCGGGCGGAATCCGCCGCACGTCGTCGACCAGATGCAGGTGCAGGCCCTCGCGCAACTGCCGCTCGTTCGCAACCGAGCCGTACGGCACCGCGAACGCGATGAACTGGTTCACCGCGTCGCGCGGGTCGCGGCTGAAGGTGGGCGATACGCCGCGCGTGCACAGCATTTCGACGTACGCGTTGCGCAGGCCCGAGCGGCGCACGCATTCGACGAGGATGTCGCGCAGCGCGTCGTCGCTCAACGGTACGTCCAGCCGCAGCCTCGCCAGCGAGCGCCTGAACCGCGCAATGTGCTGGTCGAGGCGGAAGAAACGGCCGTTCCACACGTGCACGGTGTCGTACGTGACGTCGGAATGCAGGAAGCCCCAGTCGAGCACCGACACGCGCGCGTCGGCAATCGGAATGAAGCGGCCGTTCATGTACGCGGCGCCCGGTGGATACGCAGGTGCTGCGGCAGACTGAATGCTCTCCGGCGCCGTACGTTTCGCGTCGGGCGCGTGCTGCGCGTAGTCGACCTGCGCGGCAAACGACGCGCGATCGGCGTCGAACACACTGCGATGCACGACCGCATTCGGCCCCGCCGCGCGATCGAACGACAGCTTGCCGTCGAGGTGGTCGATCTCGTGCTGCATCAGCTCCGACACATCGGGCGACAGCGCGTCGCGCCGATGCAGCTCGCCGTCGAGCGTCGTGTACTGCACGCTCACCGACGCATGGCGCTCGACACGCACGAACAGGTCGGGAAAGCACATGCAGTCGTCCCACAGCGTCATCCGCGCCTCGCTGCGCCACATGATCTCGGGGTTCACGATCACGTCGGGCCAGCCGTCCAGCGCGAGCGCAATCATCCGTTGCCCGACGCCGATCTGCGGCGCGGCGACCGCGCGGCCGAAACCGTGTTCGTCGCGAAACGCGCGCAGCGCGGCACGCAGTGCGCTTGCCGCTTCACGCACGGCGGGATCGGTAACGTCGCCGACCGGCCGCGCGACGTCGCGCAGCGAAGCGGTGCCCACGGGAAGAATCCGCGTATTCATTTCACTACCTCCGACAAAGTCACCTTGTTGCCTCCTTTGAACGTCGAAATCGTCGCCGCCGGGTTGCGCAGCTCGCCGTTCGCGTCGAACGCGATCCGGCCGGTCACGCCCTGAAAGTCGACGCGATGCAGCGCGTCGACGATCTTCGCCGGATCGGTGGACTGCGCGAGCATCACCGCGTGGTAGACGGCCATCATCGCGTCGTAGGCGTACGGTGCGTAGAGCTGCACGGGGGCGCCGTACTTCTGCGTGAAGCGCGCCGCGAACGCGGGGCCGCCCGGCATCTTCGCGAGGCTTCGGCCGCCGTCCGCGCACACGAGGTTGCCGTCGAGCGCATCGCCGGCCAGTTTCAGGATCTCGTGCGTGCACAGACCGTCGCCACCCAGCAGCGGCGCGGCGATCCGCAGCTTCTTCATCTGCTTGAGCATCGGCCCGCCCTGCGTGTCCATGCCGCCGAAGAAAATCGCGTCGGGCGCACGGCCCTTGATCAGCGTCAGCGGCGCGCCGAAGTCGAACGCCTTGTCGGTCGTGTATTCGCGTGCGACCACGGCGGCGCCGGTCTTCCCGAGCCCGCCGGCGAACACGTCCGCGATGCCCTGCCCGTAGGCCGTGCGATCGTCGACGACACCGATGCGGCGCGCGTGCAGCTGCTCGACCGCATAGCGGGCGACGGCCTGCCCGAGGAAGTCGTCATTCGCGAGCATCCGGAACGTGGTGCGATAGCCGAGACGCGTGAACGCCGGATTGGTGGCCGACGGCGTCAGCTCCGCAATGTTCGCCGTCGCGTAGAGCCGCGCGACGGCGATCGACGTCCCCGAATTCTGGTGGCCGATCACGGCGCTGACGTGCGTATCGACGAAGCGCTGCGCGACCGTCGTCGCAACCTTCGGGTCGGCCTGGTCGTCCTGCGCGTCGAGCGCGAACGTGACCGGATGCCCGGCGACGCTTGGATGCGCCGCGTTGATTTCGTCGATCGCGAGCCGGATGCCGCGCGCGCTGTCCTCGCCGAAATGCGCCTGCGCGCCCGTGAGCGCGCCGGCAAAACCCACGACGACCGTATCCGCGCCGAACGCGGGAACGGCCGGCACAAGCGACACAAGTGGCACCAGCAGCACAAGCGGCGCCAGCAGCAGACGTCGGGAACGCATGATGTTTTCCTCGCAGCTTCGTCGTTGACGGATGCTACGATTATCGGCAGCCGTCGCGAAATCCGATAAACATCGGGCGACCTCATTCGTGCGTTTGTTTCGTTTTTTCTCTCCGAAGGAAATCCGATGAATCCCGCCGCCGCGCCGCTCGACGACTTCGACCTGCGGATCCTCGCCCGCCTCCAGCATGACAACCAGATCACCAACCAGGCGCTCGCCGCCGAGATCGGCCTGAGCCCGCCCGCGTGCCTGCGCCGCGTGAAGCGGCTGCGCGACGAGCGCTATATCCAGCAGGACGTTTCCGTCGTCGATCCGACCAAGGTCGGCCTCCCGTTGACGATGCTCGTGCTCGTGCAGGTCGAGCGCGAACGGGTCGACCTGCTCGACGAATTCAAGCGGTTCCTGAAATCGCTGCCGGAAGTCATGCAGTGTTATGTGGTGACGGGGCGCGCCGATTTCGTGCTGATGATCGCGATGCGCGACATCGACCATTACGAGGAGTTTTCCACGCGTGTATTCCGGCAGCACCACAACATTCGTCACTTCGAGACGATGGTCGTGATGTCGCGCGTCAAGGTCGGGCTGTCGTTGCCGATCGACATCGCGTAACGATCGCCCGTCGCGGCCACACGCGCCGCAATGAAAACGGGCGCCCTAGGGCGCCCGCATCGTCCGGCGGCAACGGCCGCGCGCGTCAGGTCACCGGCGCCGGATTGAACAGCGTCAGCGCATTCGCGAGCTTCCATTGCTCGGCCCACGTGCGGCGCTTGCCGCTCGCGACGTCGAGCATCAGCCGGAACAGTTCCCAGCCGGTGTCCTCGATTGTCGCCGCGCCGGTCGCGATCTGCCCCGCGTCGAGATCCATCAGGTCGTGCCAGCGGCGCGCGAGATCGCTGCGCGTCGCGACCTTGATCACCGGCACCTGCGCAAGGCCGTATGGCGTACCGCGGCCGGTCGTGAAAATGTGCAGGTTCATCCCGGCCGCGAGCTGCAGCGTGCCGCAGATGAAATCGCTCGCGGGCGTCGCCGCGTACAGCAGCCCCTTCTGCTTCGCGCGATCGCCGGGGCGCACGACGCCGGCGATCGGCGCGCTGCCCGACTTCACGATCGAGCCCATCGCCTTCTCGACGATGTTCGACAGGCCGCCCTTCTTGTTGCCGGGCGTCGTGTTCGCGCTGCGGTCGACGCGGCCGCGCTGCAGGTAACGGTCGTACCAGTCCATCTCGCGGATGATCTCGCGCGCAACGTCCTCGTTCGCCGCACGCGACGTGAGCTGCGCGACGCCGTCGCGCACTTCCGTCACCTCGGAGAACATGATCGTCGCGCCAGCCCGCACCAGCAGGTCGGCTGCGAAGCCGACGGCCGGATTCGCTGTGAGCCCCGAGAACGCGTCGCTGCCACCGCACTGCACGCCGACGACGAGATCCGACGCGGGGCACGTCTCGCGGCGGCGGCGGTTCAGGCGCTCGAGATGCGATTCGGCCATCTTCATGATCGAGTCGATCATCGAGTTGAAACCGACGTGCGCGGCGTCCTGCAGGCACACGACACCGCCGTTGTCCGTCGCGCCGTCGGCGGCCACCGGAATCGTGCCGGGCGGCAGCAGGCGCTCGGGCTGCAGCTTCTCGCAGCCGAGGCTCACCGTCATCACCTCGCCGCCGAAGTTCGGATTCAGGCTGATGTTGCGCAGCGTGCGGATCGGAATGTCGGCGTCGGGTGCGTCGATCGCGACGCCGCAGCCGTACGTGTGCTCGAGCCCGACCACGTCGTCGACGTTCGGGTAGCGCGGCAGCAGTTCGTCCTTGATCCGCTTCACCGCATGCTCGACGACGCCCGACACGCACTGCACGGTCGTCGTGATCGCGAGGATGTTGCGCGTGCCGACGGAGCCGTCGGCATTGCGGAAGCCCTCGAACGTATAGCCTTCGAGCGGCGGCAGCGGCGGCGCGGCACGGGTCGCAAGCGGCAGGTCGTCGAGCCCCGGCGGCTCCGGCATGCGCATCGTGCGCTCGTTGACCCAGCTGCCGCACCGCAGGTCGGTCAGCGCGTAGCCGATCACCACGTTGTAGCGGACGACCGGGTCGCCGGCCGCGAGATCGACGAGCGCGACCTTGTGCCCCTGCGGTACGCCTTCGCACAGCGTCAGCCCGTCGGCGAACGTCGCACCTTCGGGCAGGCCGCCGTCGTTGACGACGATCGCGACGTTGTCGTCCGGGTGCACGCGGATGTAGAGAGGGGAAGCAGTCATTGCAATTCCTGGAGGCTATCGGCCATATTGTTAGTCATCATACGACATTCAACCTCACCCGGCGATGCTGCGTAAACCCTTATCCGGAAAGACCCTACCCTTGAGCGACCAGCAAACCGCTTGCGTCACCTTTCCCCTCGTTGTACGATGACATACAACGACATCGCCAATTCGGCTCGTATGCCGTTCCCGACGAACCCAGCACTCGCGCTAGACGGACGACCCCAACCATGACTTCACCGCAAGAACTCAAACAGATCATCTCCCACGGCCTGCTGTCGTTTCCGCTGACGGATTTCGACGCCGACGGCAGCTTCCGCCCGAGCACCTATGCCGAGCGCCTGGAATGGCTCGCGCCGTACGGTGCGAGCGCGCTGTTCGCGGCCGGCGGCACCGGTGAATTCTTCTCGCTCACGCAGCGCGAGTATTCGGACGTGATCCGCGTCGCAACGGAAACCTGCAAGGGCAAGGTGCCGATCCTCGCCGGCGCGGGCGGTGCGACGCGCGTCGCGATCGAGTATGCGCAGGAAGCCGAGCGCCTCGGCGCGAGCGGCGTGCTGCTGATGCCGCACTACCTGACCGAGGCGAGCCAGGAAGGGATCGCCGATCACGTCGAGCAGGTGTGCCGCGCGCTGAAGATCGGCGTCGTGGTGTACAACCGCGCGAATTCGAAGCTGAATGCCGACATGCTCGAGCGCCTCGCCGACCGTTGCCCGAACCTGATCGGCTTCAAGGACGGTGTCGGCGAAATCGAGAGCATGGTGACGATCCGCCGCCGCCTCGGCGACCGCTTCGCGTATCTCGGCGGCCTGCCGACGGCGGAAGTCTATGCGGCCGCGTACAAGGCGCTCGGCGTGCCGGTGTATTCGTCGGCCGTGTTCAACTTCATCCCGAAGACGGCGATGGAATTCTACGAAGCGATCGCGAAGGACGACCACACCACCGTCGGCCGCCTGATCGACGACTTCTTCCTGCCGTACCTGAAGATCCGCAATCGCCGCGCGGGCTATGCGGTCAGCATCGTGAAGGCGGGCGCGAAGCTCGTCGGCCATGACGCAGGCCCGGTGCGTGCACCGCTCGTCGATCTCAACGACGAAGAAGTCGCGCAGCTCGACGTGCTGATCAAGAAGATGGGCCCGCAGTAAGCGGGGATGGCCGGCGCGGGGCCCTGATCGGCGCCGCGCCGGCCGGTTGTTGCGTCGCGCGCCGGTTCGACGGTGTTGCGACCGTTCGCAGCACTATCCGCGCACGCACCCGCCGCGATGCGCGCCGCCTCCGGCGCAGCGCTTCGCCTGACGCCGCCCCGCCTTGCAGGCCGTCCGGCCCCGTCACATCTGCGCGATGATCCCGACGATCCGGTGACGCACGTTCGCGAGCCTGACCCGTGTCGCCTCGATCTGGCCCTGCGTGCCCGCACGCGCGCGCGTATTCGACTCGCCGTCGAGGATCTGTCCGAGCACGTCGCGGTCGACGACCGCATCGAAGAACCGGCCGACCGTGATCGTCGCCGACTGCTTCGCAGTCGCGAGCTGGCTGTTCGCCTGCATCAACGCTTCGGTGCGCAGGCTCGAGTCGCGTTCGTCGATGCCGCGCCGATACTGGAGCGCGAACACCAGCGCTTCCATGTCCTGCCGGAAACGGCGCACGGCCTGCCCGAACACGAGCGAATGCGTGTCGGCGCCCGTGACGAGCCGCCCCTGGTTAATCGTCACGTCGAATTCGCTGCCGCCCAAGTCGCGCTGAAATTCCAGCAGCGCATTCGCGAGCACGCGCCCTTCGCTATATTGGCCGATCTGGGTGCGCACGGATTTCGCGACGTCGCCGATCGCTTTCCACAATCCGGCCGCGAACAGGTGATCGCCACGCTTGTTGATGTTCATTGGGGGTTCCCTCGGTGTTTTTTTCGGTCTCTCAGGCTTGCCTGCGGGCCGGCTGGGCCGAGGCCTCGCTACTGTAGGAGAAATTAGGGGGACGGGGAAGACGCCATTTACGACCGTTTTGCACTCGGTACCGCCACGCCGACCACCCGATCCGACACCACGCCTGCTCACCCCCTATCGGCACACCGCATCACGATCGACATCAATCGGTGACATAATTGATGCCTCGATCTTTTCGGAGCCGATCATGCGCACCACCTTATCGCTGGACGACGCCCTGCTCGCCAAAGCGCAGCAGTTGACCGGCGTCACCGAAAAATCGGCGCTGGTCAGAGAAGCGCTGCGTGCGCTGATTGCTCGTGAAAGCGCACGACGGCTGGCGCGCCTCGGCGGCACCGAACCCGATCTCGAATCCGTCCCGCGCCGTCCATCGGAGCCAGCATGATTCTTGTCGACACTTCGGTCTGGATCGATCACCTGAGCGCTGGCGATGCAACGCTCACCACGCTGCTGGAAGCCGAACGGGTATTGATCCATCCGTTCGTCGTCGGCGAACTTGCGCTCGGCAGCTTGCGTGATCGCGAAACCGTGCTGGATGCGCTACGCGACCTCCCCGCCGCCGCGGCAGCAACCGATGACGAAGTTCAACGCATGATCGACGTCGCGCCACTTTACGGACTCGGCATCGGTTACGTCGATGCCCACCTGCTCGCGTCGGTCCGACTGACCAGCGGCAGCAAGCTGTGGACACGCGACCGCCGTCTGCTGGCTGCGGCCGAACGCCTGCAACTCGCCGCCCACCCCGCTCACTGACCGAACAAACCCGGCAGCACCGAAATCCATCATGCAAAAAAGGCGGAAGCGGCCCACCGGCCACTTCCGCCTTTTGGTTTCCGCGTGCAGACACCGACCCCGAGGCACCGGCCGCCGGGAATCCCGCCCTCAGCCGATCCTGCCCGTCACTCCGCCTTCCCGTCCCGCAGCCGCGGAATCGCGAGCGGATTCTTCTCCTGCAACCCTTCCGGCAGCAGATCGTCCGGGAAATCCTGGTAGCACACCGGCCGCAGGAAACGATCGATCGCAGTCGCGCCGACCGACGTGACGGCCGGGTTCGACGTCGCGGGGAACGGCCCGCCATGCACCATCGCGTCACACACCTCGACGCCGGTCGGGTAGCCGTTCACGAGCAAGCGGCCGGCCTTGCGTTCGAGGATCGGCAGCAAGCGGCGGGCGAGCGGCTTGTCGTCGGCATCCATCTGGAGCGTGGCCGTCAGCTGGCCCTCGAGCGCGTCGAGCACGCGCGCGACTTCGTCGAGATCGCGGCAACGCACGATCAGCGACGCCGGCCCGAACACCTCGTGGCTGAACGCCGGCTCGGCCAGGAATGCCTGCGCGCCGACTTCGTACAGCGCGCCGCCGGCCTGGCAATCGGTCTGCGCGGCTTCGCCCGCGCCGATTTCGCGCACGCCCGGCAGTTCGGCCAGCTTGCCGCGGCCGTTGCGATACGCATCGGCAATGCCGCGCGTGAGCATCACGCCGGCCGGCTTCTTCGCGAGCGCCTGCGCGGCGATGGTCTCGAAGCGGTCGAGATCGGGGCCGTCGATCGCGAGCACGAGGCCCGGGTTGGTACAGAACTGGCCGACGCCGAGCGTCAGCGAATCGACGAAGCCCGTCGCGATCGCGTCGCCGCGCGCGGCGAGCGCCGCCGGGAACAGCACGACAGGGTTGATGCTGCTCATTTCCGCGTAGACGGGAATCGGCTGCGGGCGCGCGTTCGCGAGCTGCACGAGCGCCATGCCGCCCTGCCGCGACCCCGTGAAGCCGACGGCCTGGACCGCCGGATGGCTGACGAGCGCGGCGCCGATCACACGGCCGGGGCCGACCAGCAGCGAGAACACGCCGGCCGGCATGCCGGTTTTCGCGACGGCGGCGCGAATCGCGCGGCCGACCAGCTCGGACGTGCCGAGGTGCGCCTCGTGCGCCTTCACGATCACCGGGCAGCCGGCCGCAAGCGCCGACGCCGTATCGCCGCCGGCCACCGAGAACGCGAGCGGGAAATTGCTCGCACCGAACACGACGACGGGCCCGAGCCCGACTTTCTGCAAACGGAGGTCCGAACGCGGCAGCGGCGTGCGGGCAGGCTGCGCGGGATCGATCGACGCGGCGAGGAAGCGGCCGTCGCGCACGACGCGCGCGAACAGCCGGAGCTGGCCGACGGTGCGGCCGCGCTCACCCTGCAGCCGTGCGACGGGCAGGCCCGTTTCAGCGTGCGCGCGCTCGATCAGCGCGTCGCCGAGTGCGACGATTTCATCGGCGATCGCGTCGAGAAACGCCGCGCGGGCCGCGAGCGGCTGCGCGCGGTACGCGTCGAACGCGTCACGCGCGAGTTCGCAGGCGCGCTCGACATCGGCCTGCGCCGCGACGCCGAACGCCGGCGCGTCGATCGGCGCGCCCTTCGACGGGTCGAACGCGCGCAAGGTACCGGCCGAGCCGACTACCGCTTCGGCGCCGATCAGCATCTCTCCTGTCAGTTGCATGGGTGTGCTCCGTGGTTCGGGAATAGGTGGCTCATTGTAGCTCAACAGATATGATGTCCGCCCACCAAACATCAATATTCACGCCAACTGCCGGACCAGCGCCAATGCACGAGAAATCCTTATTCCACGGGAGAATCCCCGGAGTTATTACCATTTCACATCATCATCGCGAGGGAAAACCCGAGGTTTCTGCGTTTGATTATTGCCAATAAACTGCCTCCATGTCATACGACGACGTACATTAAAGTGCCTAATCAGACCACCTCCCGCGACCTTCCGCTCGACCTCGCGCGCACCGCGCGCCGAACCGCCGTGCGCTACTGGATCCTGGCGATGCTGTTCGTCGTCACGACGCTCAACTATGCGGACCGCGCGACGCTGTCGATCACCGGCACGCCGATCCGCAAGGCGTTCGGCATCGATCCGGTGACGATGGGCTACATCTTCTCGGCGTTCAGCTGGGCTTACGTGCTCGCGCAACTGCCGAGCGGCTGGCTGCTCGACCGCTTCGGCGCGCGCCGCGTGTATGCGGCCAGCATCTTCCTGTGGTCGGCATTCACGCTGCTGCAGAGCACGATCGGCCTCGGCGGCAGCGCCGCGTTCGCGGTCGCCGCGCTGTTCGCGATGCGCTTCGCGGTCGGTATCGCCGAAGCACCCGCCTTTCCTGCGAACGCGAAAGTCGTCGCGAGCTGGTTCCCGACCGCCGAGCGCGGCACCGCATCCGCGATCTTCAACGCCGCGCAGTACTTCGCGGCCGTGGTGTTCTCGCCGCTGATGGCGTGGCTCACGCATGCGTACGGCTGGCACCAGGTGTACCTGTGGCTCGGCCTGGCCGGCATCGCGCTCGCGTTCCTGTGGCTGCGCGTGATGAAGGACCCGGCCGACCATCCGGCCGTGAACCGCGCGGAACTCGACCATATCGAGCAGGGCGGCGGCCTCGTGCGCACGACCGTACGCGGCACCGACGGCCAGCGCTCGGAAGGCAGCCGCGTCGCCGGCTGGTACTACGTGCGCCAGCTGCTGTCGAACCGGATGCTGATCGGCGTGTATCTCGGCCAGTATTGCGTGAACGTGCTCACGTACTTCTTCCTCACGTGGTTTCCGATCTACCTCGTGCAGGCGCGCGGGATGTCGCTGCTGAAGGCCGGCTTCATGACGTCGCTGCCCGCGATCTGCGGGTTCCTCGGCGGCGTGCTCGGCGGGATGCTGTCGGACGGGCTGATCCGCCGCGGCGTGTCGCTCACGCTTGCGCGCAAGATCCCGATCGTCGGCGGGATGGCGCTGTCGATGGTCATCATCGGCTGCAACTACGTCGACAGCGAAGCGCTCGTCATCGTGCTGATGGCCGTGTCGTTCTTCGGCAAGGGCATCGGCTCGCTCGGCTGGGCCGTCGTCGCGGATACCGCGCCGAAGGAAGCGATCGGCCTGTCTGGCAGCCTGTTCAACATGTTCGGCAACACGGCCGGCATCGTCGCGCCGATCGCGATCGGCTACCTCGTCGGCGCGAGCGGCTCGTTCAACGGCGCGCTCGTGTTCGTCGGGCTGAACGCGCTCGTCACCGTGTTCAGCTATCTCGTGATCGTGAAGGACATCAGGCGCGTCGAATTGCGCCATCGCGACGCGTGAGATGCGACGAACAGGAAGGAAATGGAACACGACGGCGGCCGCGAAAACGGCCGCCGTTTTTGCGTCAGGTCGACGAATGCGCGACGCGCAGCATGTCGTGCACGCCGGACGTCATCAGCGCGAGAAACGCGAGCAGGCCGACATAGCACAGCGCGTACGTCGTCTTCGTCTCGATCGACGTCGCGTAGTACACGCGGTTCTCCGGCGCATCGGGATCGTAGCGCCACGCGCGCTTCAACTGAGGCAGCGCGAGGATCGCCATCACGATCAGCAACGGGCTCGGACGATACGCGAACAGCGCGATCAGCACGGGCACGCCCGCGAACCAGATACGCGGCGACAGCACCGCGGTGATCCGCCCGCCGTCGAACGGCGACAGCGGAATCATGTTGAACAAGTTGAGGAAGAAGCCCGTATACGACAGCGCGAGCAGCAAGTTGCTGTCGTAGTGGCGCGCGGCCGCGTAGCAGGCCAGCGCACCGAGCGTGCCGACGAACGGCCCGGCGAGCCCGACGTACGCCTCGGTTTCCGCGTCGTGCGGCATCTCCTTCAACTGGATCCACGCGCCGACGAACGGGATGAAGGTCGGCAGCCCGACGTCGAGCCCGCGCCGCTGTGCGGCCATGTAGTGGCCGGCCTCGTGCACCAGCAGCAATGCAACGAAACCGGCCGCGAACCGCCAGCCGTAGAACAGCGCGTAGACCGCGATCGACGCCAGCATGGTGCCCGCCGACACGAGCACCTTGCCGAGCTTGAGGCCGCCGAAGATCAGCAGCAACAGCTTCGTCATTCCTTGCGCTCCGTGCCCGACGCGTCGGACACGCCGGATGCGTCGGCGACGGCCGGCACCGCGGCCGGCTTCGGCTTGCGCCCGAAGAAGCGCTTCAGCGCCGCGCCGCCGGCCAGCAGCGCGACCGCGCCGACCTTGAAGAACTTCACCGCGAACGCGCCGATCAGCGCGAGCAGGCCGAGCTTCTTCGCGCCGACGCCGACGATCAGCGCCGCGAGGCCATACTCGGCGACGTGGTCGGTCGACTTGTTGAAATCGGCGTAGCGCTTGCCGTCGTTGAAGCTGATGTTCGACAGCAGCTCGTCGGCCGACGCCTTGTATTTCGGCATATCGGCGAGCGTCGACGCCATCGTCAGCGACAGGTAGCCGTCGCGGCCGAGCACGAGCGTCCGGTAGTTCACGCCGTCGTTCTCGGCGTTCGGCGCCGCGCCCTTGTCGCGGATGATCGCGGACCATACGAGCCGATGCGTGGCCGCGTCGTACGCGGGCGCCTTCGCCCAGCCGACCACCTCGGTTTCCGGCAGGCCGCGTTCCTTGCGCCCGGGGTTGTCTTCCTCGGTGCCGGACTGCAGGCTCTTCAGCAGTTCGTCGGGCTTCCAGTCCTTCGCGTCGTCGTCGCGGATATAGCCGCTCGGCTCGAACGACACGACCGAGATCCAGTCGGCGTCGGGATCGTCGGGCAGCACGAGGCCGACCAGCTTCGTTTCGTCGATCGAGTTGCCCATCGAGCGCAGGTAGCGGCCGGCTTCGGCAGCCGGCACGAACGACTCGCCGGCCTTCAGCTTCAGCACGGCTTCGTGTTTCACATCGATGTCGGTCGGGCCCTTCACGACGGCATCGTTGGCGGCTGCGGCAGCGGCCCTCATTTCCACCTGCGCAGCTTCGGTCTGCGCGTGGCCGCTGATCGCGGTGAATGCAAGCGTCGCCACGCAGGCGAGCCGGACGGCAAGTTTTTTCATTGTTGGATTCCCCTGGAATGCCTTGTCGTAAATATGCACGGCGTCGGCCCATGCGTTTTCAATCGCGGGTCCGGCGTCGTCTCTCAGTTGGCACGGGGGCTATGGTAACGCAGCGCCGTGATACGCCCGGGGAACGGCGCGACGCTTACGTCGCAGGTAATGCCCAAGGTGCGCGGGATTGCCTATCATCTGCTGCATGAACCCGACCGCCGCCCTCCATTCGCCCTCCCCGTCCGCCGGCCGCGCAGCCGGCATCGGCCCGCTGCTGCGCACGTGGCGCCAGCGCCGGCGCCTGAGCCAGATGGCGCTCGCACTCGATGCGGAGGTCTCCGCGCGTCACCTGAGCTTCGTCGAATCGGGCCGCGCGCAGCCGAGCCGCGAGATGGTGCTGCATCTCGCGGAGCGTCTCGACGTGCCGCTGCGCGAACGCAATGCGCTGCTCGTCGCGGCCGGCTTCGCGCCGCTGTTTCGCGAACGGCCGTTTTCGGATCCGCAGCTCGATGCCGCGCGCCATGCGGTCGAAGCCGTGCTGCGCGGCCACGAGCCCTACCCGGCGCTCGCCGTGGACCGCCACTGGACGTTGCTCGCCGCGAACCGGATGCTCGGCGCCCTGGTCGCGCAGGCCGATCCGTCGTTGCTGCAACCGCCCGTCAACGTGCTTCGGCTGAGCCTGCATCCGGATGGAATCGCATCGCAGATCGTCAACTGGCATGAATGGCGCGCGCACATCCTGCATCGGCTGCAGCGGCAGATCGATGCAAGCGGCGACCGCACGCTGCACGCGCTACGCGACGAGCTCGCCGCGTATCCGGCGCCGGCCGGGCAACCCGAAGACCCGCCGGCGCACGCCGACTTCGCGGATATCGCCGTGCCGCTAAGGCTGCGCACGGCGGCCGGCGAGCTGACGTTCTTCAGCACAACGACAGTGTTCGGCACGCCGGTCGACGTGACACTGTCGGAGCTGGCGATCGAGGCGTTTTTTCCCGCGAATCCGGAGACGGTGGAAGCAATGCGGGCGCTGGCGGACGCATTGCCGGCGCAGTAACGCGTGCTGTCGGCGCCATCGCGCCGGCGGCACGCGTACGAGGTAACGGCGATCAGCGGCGCTCGAGCGCCAGCTTCACGCCAAGCCCGAGCAAGACCACCCCGCTGACGCGGTGCATGCGCGTCAGTATCCGCGGGTTGCGGCGGATCGATGCCGACAGCAGGCCGGCGAACACCGCAACCGGCCCCTTGACGAGAAACGTCAGGCAGGCAAAGGTCGCACCCAGCACGAACAGCGACAGCATCGGATGTGCGGCGCCCGCCTGCACGAATTGCGGCAGGAACGCGAAATAGAAAAGCGCGACCTTCGGATTCGACACGTTGGACAGCGCGCCTTGCGCGAACGTGCGAAGCCGCGATGCCTGCGCGCCGACGCCGCTCGCGAGCGTCAGTTCGCCCGACGAGCGCAACAGCGTGATGCCGAGGTACAGCAGGTACAACGCGCCGACCACCTTCAGCGCCGTGAAAAGCCATGCGGATGCCTGAAGCAGCGCGCCGAGCCCGAGCGTCGCGAGCATCGTGTGCACGAGCAGTCCGACGCTGACGCCCGCGGCGGTCACAAGGCCCGCGCGCGTGCCGCCGGACAGCGTGCGCGACATCACGAGAACCATGTCCTGGCCCGGCGTGACGATGATCAGCAGCGACGTTGCGATGAATGGAAGCCAGGATAGATGCGACATGGGATAGCTCCTGAACCGGATGGCCGACGGGCGGGAATCGCCCGGCCTGTCGTCAGATTATCGGCGCCTTCCCATGGAGATTGGATGCGTATTCGGCTACTTCGACTCTCGTAATTGGCGCTATTCTCTAGCATTCACCGATCGAGTAGTCAAAAATGCCAACCAAACTGGACGCGATCGACCGGCGCATTCTGCGTGCATTGCAACAGAATTCGAACCAGACGAATGCGGAACTCGCGCAACAGGCCGGGCTGTCCGCCACGCCCTGCCTGCGCCGCGTGCACTTGCTCGAAGAACAGGGCGTGATCGACGCGTATGTCGCGCTGCTGAACCCGGCCGCCGTCGACCTGCGATTCACGGCGTTCGTGCGCGTCACGCTCGAGCGCCAGGACAAGAAGACGGTCGAACGCTTCGCGCGCGAGATGGAACAAGCGCCCGAAGTGCTCGAATGCCACCTGATGGCCGGCAGCTACGACTACCTGCTGCGCGTGATCGCCCGCGATCTCGACGATTACCAACGCTTCCAGATGGAGACGCTCACGCAGATCGAAGGCGTCCGCAACGTCGAGACCGAGATTCCGCTGAAGCGCATCAAGCAGACGGTGCGCTTGCCGATCTAGGTGTCGAGGAACGTCACGGCCTGCCCCTGCGGCTCCCCGTTCAGCGCACCGTCGCGCACCACGACCTGCCCGCGCACGACCGTATGCACGGGCCAGCCCGTGACCGCGCACCCGTCGTACGGTGTCCAGCCGCATATGCTGGCGATCCATTCGTCGCGAATGATCCGCCGCGCGTGCAGGTCGACGATGCTGAAATCGGCGTCGTAGCCCACCGCAATGCGCCCTTTGCCCGCGATGCCGAAAACGCGCGCCGGCCCGGCGCTGGTCAGGTCGACCAGCCGTTCGAGGCTCAGGCGGCCCGCATGCACGTGATCGAGCATCAGCGGCAGCAACGTCTGCACGCCGGTCATCCCGCTCGGCGACTGCGGATAGGGCCGGCGCTTTTCGTCGCGCGTATGCGGCGCGTGATCGCTGCCGATCACGTCGACCACGCCGTCGCGAACGGCCTGCCACAGCGCGTCCTGATGATGCCGCTCACGCACGGGCGGATTCATCTGCGCGAACGTGCCGAGCCGTTCGTAGCAATCGGGCGCATGCAGGCTCAGGTGATGCGGGGTGACCTCGACGGTCACGCGACGCCGATGCCGAGCGAGCCACGCCATTTCCTCGGCGGTGGACACGTGCAGCACATGCAGCCGGCGGCCCGTCTCGGCGGCCAGCCCGACGATGCGCCGCGTCGCATCCAGCGCGCTTTGCGGGTCGCGCCAGCGCGGATGGTCGCGCACGTCGCCGCTTGCCTCCACGAGCGCCCGGCGTTCGCGTAGCCGCGCTTCGTCCTCCGCGTGCACGGCCATGCGCCGCCGCCCGTTGCGCACGATCCGGCGCAGCACGGCTTCGTCGTCGGCCAGCAGGTCGCCGAACGAACTGCCCATGAAGACCTTCACGCCCGCGCAGCCCGGCAGGGTTTCAAGCGTCGGCAACCATTCGGCGTTCACGGCCGAGCCGCCGATGTAGAACGCGTAGTCGCACCACGCACGGCCGCGCGCCCGCTCCAGCTTGGCCTGCAGATCCTGCGCGGTCAGCGTCAGCGGATGCGTATTGGGCATCTCGAAAATCGTCGTGACGCTGCCGAGCACCGCGCCGCGCGTGCCGGCCTCGATGGTCTCCTTGTGCGTCAGGCCCGGTTCGCGGAAATGCACCTGGCTGTCGACGACACCCGGCAGCACATGCAGGCCGCCGGCATCCAGGAGGACGTCGGCGCTCCAGGTGCCGTGCAACGCACCCAGCGCGACGACGCGGCCGTCCACGCACGCGACGTCGATCCGCTCGGCACCGTTGGGCGTCATCGCCGTGCCACCGTGCACGAGCAGGTCGACATGGCGTCGCTTCAGCGCGTCGGTCGCGCCTCCTTCACGTCGAACGGGATCGTCCATGACTCAGAACTCGTTCTGGATGTGCTTGTAGCCCAGCACCAGCGCATTGTTCGTGCGAGCGACGTCCTCGGAGAAGTCGCTCGCGTCGGCCGTCACCTGCGGCAAGGCGGCGAGATCGGTTTCCGGCCCGATGCGCTCGGTCGAGCGCACGTAGAAACCCGGCGGCAGGTGGCAGCCGTCGACGACGGCGTTGTAGCGCACCACGCAGCCGTCGTCGATGGTGCAGTTGAACAGCACGCTGTTGAAGCCGACGAACACGCCGTTGCCGACCTTGCACGGCCCGTGGACGATCGCGCGGTGCGCAATCGACGTGTGCTGGCCGATGGTGACGCTCGCGCCCGACTTCGAATGGATCACCACGCCGTCCTGGATGTTCGAATGCGCTCCGATCACGATCGGCGCGATCCGGCCGCCGTCGTCCGTTTCGTCGGCGCGGATCACCGCGTACGGGCCGATGAACACGTTCTCCTCGACGATCACGAGCCCGCACAGAATGGCGGTCGGATCGACGAATGCACTCGGATGTATCTGCGGCAGGTCGCCGCGCGGATTTTTTCTGATCATCAGGATTCCTGCGTTGAAATGGAGCGACCGCGCTTGATCCGCTCGAACAGGCCCGGATCGCACCACTGCCCGGCGATGGCCGGCGCGAACACGATGTCGTCCAGGTCGATGCGGCCCATGCGCGGGTTGAACGCATCGTCGCGAAAACACTGCGCGTAACCGGTTTCGGTCTCGTGAACGATGATCGAATGCAGCCGCACGTCGGCTTCGCCGTTCGACATGCGCGTGCAGGACAGCGCCGCATCGACGAGGCGAAACAACACGCGCGAGAACTGCTCGGCGCTCGGCGACACGGGCAGCAGCACCCAGCGCTCGGAATTCCGGCGCATGCTCTCGACATAGCTCGGATCGTCATCCGACCACAGCGTCACCGCATGGTCGAACGCGTCGATCAGGTCGCGCACGTCGCCCTTGAGCAGCCCGAAGTCGTAGATCATCTGCCCGTGGTCCAGCGCATGCGCTTCGAGCAACAGCTCGACACGATACGAATGACCATGGATCGAATGCGAGCAGCGCCGCGTGCTGCAGCCGCGCACCACGTGCGCGTTCTCGAACCGGAACAACTTGCGGATCAGCATGCGTCGGCGCCTTCGCGAACCGGCGCGGCCCAGGCCACCGCATCGTGCGGATGCAGGCTTTCCAGATGGCGCACGTGCACGCGCGGGTTCGCATGGCGGCCGTCGAGCGCGGCCTGGACACGGCGTGCGGCATCCTCGACGAACATCAGGTTCCCGCCGTTCAGCACCGCGAACGCCTGCTCGTCCGCGCGCTTGACGGCCGTCTGCACCGGCGTGCCGAGCGCGTGCTCGATGCGATCGATCAGGTCGATCAGCCCCAGCGTCGCGCCATCGGCCGGCAGCCCGACGCTGACGACGGCTTCGCTACGCTGGCTGTGCGGCGTGGCCGCCGTCGCATGGCGTTTCAGCCACGCGGCGACCGCCTCCGGTTCCACGCGATCGTCGCGGCCGAACGCAGCCAGGAACGCCTGCTCGATCCAGTGCCGCGACAGCGCGGCCGAGCACGGGCACGTCGACGAATAGACGACCGTCACCTCCGTGCGCAACTCGAACCCGAAGTCGGTCAACGTCGCGTCGATCCGAACCGGATAGGCCTTCCACCCGGCGAGCCCGTCAGTCACCAGCGCGGCGCGGCGCGCCAGCAGGTCGAAGCGCAGCCGTAGCCGCGCACTGCGCGTGTCGCAGTCGCGATGGCTGTCGACCATCGCATGCAGCACATGCCGGAGGCCGGCCGGCGACAGCGCCGCACCATCGCCGAGCCCGTCGAGCAGCCGGTACAGCCGCGACATGTGGATGCCCTTCACGTGCGGCGCGGGAAGGTCGACCTGCACGTCGGCGCGTGCATGCACGTCGCGGCGGCAGCCGGGCTCGGCCACCGCAACGGGCAGGTCGATGCCCTGCATGCCGACCCATTCGAGCGGGCGGCGGCCCGGCGCGGCATCGGTCAGGGAAACATCGGGAAGAGGTGCGTTCATGCTCGGGATCCGGTGGAGCGCCTTCTCCATCCGGATCGATGCAGGAAGCGCGTTCAGGTCAGGGCCAGTCGCGAAACGGGTTGTCCCACGTGGTCCAGTGTTCGGGGCCGGTCGCCATCTCGGCGTCGGTCAGCAGACACGCGTCGAAGCGCGCGCGCAGCGCGGGCTCGTCCATGTCCATGCCGATCAGCACCAGCTCCTGCCGCGCGTCGCCGACGCGTTCGTCCCAACGCGCGCGGATCTGCGCGACGGCTTCCGCGTCCTGCGGCCAGCGCTCGGGCGGCACGGCCGCCCACCAGTGGCCGGCCGGCCCGTGCCGCGCGACCGCGCCGGCCTGCGACCACGAACCGGCGACGGTCGGATGGGTGGCGAGCCAGTAAAACCCCTTCGAGCGGACGACGCCCGGCCATTCGCTTTCGACGAGATCGAAGAAGCGCTGCGGATGGAACGGCCGCCGCGCGCGGTAGACGAAGCTGCGGATGCCGTATTCGTCGGTCTCGGGCGTGTGTGTGCCGCGCAGCTCCTGCAGCCAGCCCGGCGCGCGCGACGCCGCGTCGAAATCGAACAGGCCCGTGTCGAGCACGCGCTCGAGCGGCACCTTGCCGAATTCGGCGATCTCGATCCGTGCCCGCGGGTTCAAGCCGCGCAGCAGCGCGACCAGCCGCTCGCGTGCGCTGTCGTCGATCAGGTCGATCTTGTTGATCACGATCACGTCGCAGAACTCGATCTGGTCGATCAGCAGATCGACCACCGTGCGCGCATCCTCGTCGCCCATCGATTCACCGCGCGACTGCAGGCTGTCGCGCGATGCGTAGTCGCGCAGGAAATTGAATGCATCGACCACCGTCACCATCGTGTCGAGCCGCGCGACTTCGCCGAGGCAGCGGCCGTCTTCGCCTTCGAACGTGAACGTCTCGGCCACCGGCAGCGGCTCCGAGATGCCGGTCGATTCGATCACGAGCTGGTCGAAGCGCCCTTCGCGCGCGAGCCGGTCGACCTCGATCAGCAGATCCTCGCGCAGCGTGCAGCAGATGCAGCCGTTGCTCATCTCGACCAGCTTCTCGTCGGTGCGCGACAGCCCCGCGCCGCCGTCGCGGACGAGCGCCGCGTCGATGTTGACCTCGGACATGTCGTTAACGATCACCGCGACGCGCCGGCCCTCGCGATTGTTCAGGATGTGGTTGAGCAGCGTCGTCTTGCCGGCGCCGAGGAAGCCGGACAGGACGGTCACGGGAAGACGCGTGGACGGAGGGAGTGCGGGGCTCATCGGGCGATTCCGGAAGGGACGTGGACGATCATCGAGTGATACATTGTATCGCAACGATATAACATATCATTTCGGGCGTCCAGCAGATCGGTCGCGAGGCATCGCTTTCGCACGAACGGACGGCGGCATCCGCACCGCACGTGGCATGCCGATTGAAAGGTGTGGTTGATAAGCTTGCCGGCGAGACCGTTGGCCGACTCCCCACACGATGAACAAGAAAATACTGTCCGCGCTGTCACTCTGCGCCGCGCTGCCCTGCCTCGCGCTCGCCCAATCCATCGCAGCCCCGACGCTGAAGCCCGGCGATACCTGGACCTACATCAACACCGTCGAACTCGGCCCAAACGGCTGGCGCCAGTCGCGTGACGAGATTTCCGTGCAGCGCACGACACCCGGGCACATCTACGTCGAAACCCGGCAAAGCGGCACGACGCAAGCGCCGCGCGAATTGATCGTCGACGCGGACTGGAGCCGGGCGCGCAGCGTCAACGGCACGGAAACCGTGGTGAACCGCCCGCTCGCGTTTCCGCTGACGGTCGGCAAGACCTGGGCGATCAGTTATTCCGAGTCGCACCCGAATCCGCAACACGCGTCGGAAGCGTACGACACGCATTACAAGGTCGTCGGCCCCGACACGGTCACGGTGCAGGGCGGGAAATTCGATGCGATCAAGATCGAGGCCGAAGGCACGTGGAAGGCGCAAGGTGCACCGGGGCAGTCGATCACGTCCGGCGTGTCCCGCAACGTGAATGGCTCGACGATCGTGATGCAAAGCCGCAACAACGGCACGGCGGAACAGACCGGCAAGACCTACAAGGCGTTCTGGTATGTGCCGGCGGTCGGGCGCTGGGTGAAGTCGGTCGAGGAGTACTACGACACGAACGGCGTGCGCACCGCGCGCTATTCGAACGAACTGGCGTCGTACCGGCGCGCGGGAACGGAAGGCAGCGCGCCGCTGGCCGCCCAGCCCGCGCCGGCAGCGGCGCCGCCGGAAGGCACGCCTCCCGGCGATCAATGACCCGGCGCGCGCCCGCTTACGTATAGAGCGACGCCGGCGGCAGTTCGCCCGCCAACGCGAACCGGCCCACATCGCGCAGCCGGTAATCGAGCGGATCGTGCAGCGTATGCGTGCGCGCGTTCCGCCAGAAGCGGTCGAGCCCGAGCGACGCGGCCGTCGCACGCGCGCCGCATGCATCGAACAGCGCCTCGCCGTTGTCGAGCGCCGCGCGCTGCGCGACGATCTTCGCCTCCGATACCGCGAGCGCCGCCTCGGCGCGCTCGTCCGCCGTCAGCGCATCCTGTTGCGCCCAAGCGTGCTGTAACGCAGCGGCCGCGCGATCGGCCAGCGCCGCCGCGGCGAGCGCCCGCACGCGCATGTCGCCGAAGCGCTGCAGCGTGTACGGATCGTCGCTCGCCTGTGCGACATCCGACTGTATCCAAGGGCGACCATGCTTCAGCACGTAGTCGCGCGCTTCCGCCAGCGCGCCTTCCGCGAGCCCGACGAACAGGTTCGTCAGCACGAGCTGCGACACGAGCGTGCGCAGCGTCGCGCGCGGTGTCGGCGGCGCTTCGGAGCGGTGCAGCACCTCGTCCGGCGCGAGCGTCACGCCGTCGAAGCGCACGCTGCCGCTGTCGGTCTGGCGCTGGCCGATCGGATCCCAGTCTTCGTTGACCGTGATCCCCGCGCGATCGGTCGGCACCACGCCGAACACGGTGCGGCCGGTGTCCGGATCGTGCGCGGACACCGTCATGCGCTGCGAGCCGCGCGTGCCGGAACAGAAGCCCTTCACGCCGTCGAGCCGGTAGCCGCCGTCGGGCGTCGCCGTGGCCACGAGCCGCGTGTCGAGCGGATTGACCGCATTGCCCCACCACCAGCCGTGCTCGACCGTGCCGCGCAGATAGCGTTCGCGCTGCGCGGCGCTGCCCCACACGTCGACGCTCACCACCTGCAGGCACTGGAACCCGACGAGATGCGCGAGCGCACTGTCGACACGCGCGATCCGCCGGATCGCCTCGTAGATCTCGGGCCACGCGGCGTCCTGCCCGCCGAATGCACGCGGCACCGCAAGCGTCAGCAGGCCCGCGTCGGCGAGCCACTGTTTCTCCTGCGCCGCATGACCGCCCGCGCGGTCGCGGGCGGCGGCGGTCGTGCGCAGCGCGTCGATCGCACGCGCCAGCGCATCGCGGTCAAACGCGCGCGCACGGGAATCCGGCGCGAATGTTGCCGGGCCGCGTGGATCGTTCATGCGAGGGCTTCCTGTTCGACGGCTTCACCCGACAGCGGCACGAGCGCGTCGAGCCGGCGGCCGGTCAGCCGCGCCAGGATCTCGCGCCGCCAGTCGTCGTAGATCGCGCGGTAGTCGGCGATATCCGCACCGAACACGTGCGCGGTGTGCGCATACTCGTCGTGCAGATAACCGTCGAGCCGCGCCTGTGTTTCCTCGTCGGCCGCGATCACGCGATCGATCAGCGCGTCGCGCTCGGCCGCCGGCAGCGCCTTCAACGTGTCGAACCACCACTGGACGATCTGCACGCGATGCCACTCCTCGTCCGGCCGGATCCGGTTCTCGCCATGCTCGCGCATCGCGCTGTCGCCGATACGGCCGGTCTTGCGCTGGATCCACAGCTTCGCGAGGATGTGCAGCTCGTAATGCCACTCGAACGCGAGAAAGCCCGCGACGTCGCGCACCGCGATATCGCCGATGCGCGCCCAGTGCGCGGCGACGAGCCGGTCGACTTCCGGCAGCGGATCGCGCCCCGTCAGTTCGGTCACGCGCTCGCGGCCGATCACCGCGTGTGCGCCGTCGTCGCCGAGCTGGCGCGACAGGATCAGCTGGAAATGCGGATCGTCGCGGAACAGCGTGTCGATCGCCTTCGCGACGACCTGCACGATGAACAGGTCGTGCGATGCCATCTTCGTGTAGTAGTCGGCGACGGCGGCCAGCTCGTCGTCATTGCGCGGCTCGCGCGGCGGCGTGACCAGCTTGGCCGGGAAGCCCGGACGATGGCGTCGCGCCACGTCGAGAAACAGCGCTTCCTCGAATTGTCCGTTCCATTCGCGCGGCGCGCCGATGGGCAAAGTCATGATGTATCGGTCTCTCAGGATCGTTGATAAGGCGAGCGGACGCTTGTGGCGTCGCTCAGGTACGCCGGGTCACGCGTCGGACCAGGCGGTCGCCCGTGATTTGCACGGCCGAAACGAGTGCGATCAGGATCACGATCACGGTCACCATGACGGTCGTGTCGAAACGCTGATAGCCGTAGCGGATCGCGAGGTCGCCGAGCCCGCCCGCGCCGACGGCGCCCGCCATCGCGGTCGAGCCGATCAGCGCGACGACGGTAATGGTGAAGCCGCCGAGCATGCCGGGCAGCGCTTCGGGCAGCAGCACGTGCCAGACGATGTGGCGGCGCTTCGCGCCCATCGCGAGCGCGGCCTCGATCAGCCCGCGATCGACTTCACGCAGGCTGACCTCGGCGATCCGCGCGAAGAACGGGATCGCGGCGATCGACAGCGGCACGACGGCCGCCCATACGCCGATCGTCGTGCCGATCAGCACGCGCGTGAACGGCAGCAGCGCGACAAGCAGGATGATGAACGGCGTCGAGCGGAACACGTTGACGAGCGCGCCGAGCACCGCGTTCACGCCGCGCCGCGCGTAGATGCCGCCGGGCGCGGTCGTCACGAGGATCACCGCGAGCGGGATGCCGATCAGCGCCGCGATCGCGGCCGACGCAGCGACCATCGACAGCGTGTCGCGAATCGCGTCGAGCAGTTCGGGCCACCAGAGGTCAAACATAGCCGAGCACCTCCGCGTGATTCGCGTGGCGGCGCGCGCGTTCGAGCAGTGCGGCCACCGCGCCGCCGCGGGCCAGCGATTGGTCAGCATCATCCACGCGCGGTGCTGCCGCGATCACGAGCCGCCCTTGCGCATGCCCCTGGATGCGCTCGATCCCACCGTGCAGGAACCGCACGGAGCCGCCGAGCGCCGCCGCGAGCGCGCCGACATCCGGCTCGCCGCCGCTCTCGCCCGTATAGCGAACGTCGAGCACGACTTGCGCGCCTTCAGGCAACGCGGCCTGCTCGGGCAACGGCTGCACGCGCGCGGCCAGTTCGGCCGGCAGGTCGTGCACGAGCGTGCTGAGCAGCGCGCGCGTCGCGCCGTGGCGCGGATCGCCGAACACGCGCCACACGGGGCCCGTTTCGACGACTTCGCCCTGTTCGATCACCGCGACCGTATCGCACACCGCGCGGATCACTTCCATCTCGTGCGTGATCAGCACGATCGTCAGCCCGAGGCGGCGGTTGATGTCGGCGAGCAGCGCGAGGATCGACTGCGTCGTCTCCGGATCGAGCGCCGAGGTCGCCTCGTCGCACAGCAGCACCTCGGGATCGTGCACGAGCGCGCGGGCAATGCCGACGCGCTGCTTCTGCCCGCCCGACAGGCTGGCCGGATATGCGTCGCGTTTCGCGGCCAGCCCGACGAGTTCGAGCAGCGCCTCGACCTTGCGCACGCGCTCGGCCTTCGGCACGCCGGCGATCTTCAGCGGCAGCGCGACGTTCTCGAACACCGTCTTCGCGGACAGCAGGTTGAAATGCTGGAACACCATGCCGGTGCGGCGGCGCAGCGCGACGAGCCCGTCTTCGTCGAGCGCACCGACGTCGACGCCCTGCACGCGCACGCGGCCCGAGCTCGGCCGTTCGAGCCCGTTCACGAGCCGCAGCAGCGTCGACTTCCCGGCGCCGCTGCGGCCGATGATCCCGAAGACCTCACCGCGCCGCACGTCGAGCGTCACGTCGCGCAGCGCGGCGGCCTGGCCGCGCTGCGTTGCGAACACCTTGCCGACCTGCTCCAGCGACACGGCGGCGCCGCTGGCCGATTCGGCCGACACGGCCGCTGCGTCACGCGTCGCGGCAGCGGCACCGGCACGCGCGGCCGATGCGTCGATGAAACCCAGCGTATCGAACAATTGCGTCATCGCTTCGCTCCGTCACGTTCAGGCATGCGCGGGATGCGCGGGTTCCGTTGCCGGCGCGGCGGCCGGCCGGTACTGCGCGCCCGTGTGCCACGCGGGCAGGCGCGGGCCCGCGCCGAACAGCTTCTCGCGCAGCGTCGGCGCGGGATCGTAGTCTTCCTTGTAGACGCCGCGGTTCTGCAGCTCGGGCACGACCCAGTCGACGAAATCCTCGAACGACTCCGGCATCACGGTGCGCGTCAGGTTGAAACCGTCGATGCCTGTCTCGTCGATCCACGACTGCAGTTCGTCCGCGACCTGCGACGGCGAGCCGACGATCGGCGCATAGCGCCCGCCGAGCGACATCTGTTCGAGCATGCGGCGCACGGTCCACGTGCCGGCCGTGCTCTTGCGCGAGATCGCGTCGACGGCCGACTGGATCGAGTCGGTCTTCACATACGAGATCGGCTCGTCGAGGCCGTACTTCGCGAAGTCGATGCCAGTCGAGCTCGCGAAATGCGCGAGGCCTGCTTCCGGGCTCGCATAGCGCCGGTATTCGTCGAACTTCTCTCGTGCGAGCAGCTCGGTCTCCGCCGTCACTACGCTCACGCCCGCGAAGATCCTGATCGATGCCGGGTCGCGCCCCTGCCGCGCGGCAGCCGCACGGATGTCGAGCGCCGCCGCACGCGCGGCGGCCTTGCTTTGGCCATTCACGAACACGCATTCGGCATGACGACCCGCGAACTCGACGCCGCGCGCGGACGCCCCGGCCTGGTACAGCACCGGCGTGCGCTGCAGCGACGGCTCGCTCAGGTGGATCGCGTCGATCGAATAGAACGGCCCGTCGTGCTTCACGCGCCGCACCTTGCCCGGCTGCGCGAACACGCGCGCCTGCGCATCGCGGATCACCGCGTCGTCGTCCCAGCTCTGCTCCCACAGCTTGTAGACGACGTCCATGTAGTCGTCCGCGCGCGCGTAGCGGTCGTCGTGGCCGATCTGCTGCGCGAGGCCCATGCCGCGCGCGGCGCTGTCGAGATAGCCGGTGACGATGTTCCAGCCCACGCGCCCTTTCGTCAGGTGATCGAGCGTCGACGTGCGGCGTGCGAACAGGTAAGGCGGCTCGTAGGTGAGGTTCGCGGTCACGCCGAAGCCGAGATGCTTCGTGACCTGCGCCATCGCCGGCACGAGCAGCAGCGGATCGTTGACGGGCACCTGTACCGATTCGCGCAGCGCGGCATCGGGGCCGCCGCCGAACACGTCGTACACGCCGACGATGTCGGCGAGGAAGATCCCGTCGAACTTGCCGCGTTCGAGCGTTTTCGCGAGGTCGGCCCAGTAGTCGAGATCGGTGTAGTGCGCGGAGCGGTCGCGCGGATGCGTCCACAGCCCGTGGTTGATGTGCCCGACGCAGTTCATGTTGAACGCGTTGAGCAGGATCTTCTTGCGGTTCGCCGTCGTCATATACCCGCCTCCATCACCACGCGATCGCGTACAGCGAGCCGAACGCGTTGTCGAGCGCACGGCGCACGGCCGGCGACTGCTGGTAGATCGCGATGAACTTGCGGATGCGCGGATCGTTCACGCTGTCCGGCCGCACGACCCACTGGATCGCGAAGATCTTGTTCTCGGTGCCGTCGAACAGCAGCGCGCTGTTCGGGTCGGTCGTGCCGGCGAGCTTGATGAAGCTCGGGTAGCCCTGCGCGAGATCGACGTCGTCGAGCGAACGCGCGAGTTGCGACGCCTCGAGCGGGATGATCTTCAGGTGCTTCGGGTTCGCCACGATGTCGTGCGTCGTCGCCCGGTAGTCGGCGCCCGGCTTCAGCGTGATGAGCCCCGCGCGCTGCAGCAGAAGCAGCCCGCGCCCGCCGTTCACCGGATCGTTCGCGATCGCGACCT
This sequence comes from Burkholderia sp. D-99, assembly GCF_011605345.1. Taxonomy (GTDB): domain Bacteria; phylum Pseudomonadota; class Gammaproteobacteria; order Burkholderiales; family Burkholderiaceae; genus Burkholderia. The sequence goes on along the minus strand of NZ_JAAOXM010000002.1, from coordinate 1,449,576 downwards.
TCGCGCCGTCCTTCAGCTCGCTGAAGTTCTTCACCTTCTTCGAATAGAGGCCGATCTTCATGATCGTGCCGGGCGCGATCGACACGAAGTTGTAGCCGCCCTGCTTGTTCGCGTTCTCGAGGAACGGGATGTGCTGGAAGTAGTTGACGTCGATGTCCTTGTTCGCGAGCGCAGCGTTCGGCGTATTCCAGTCGGTGAATTCGATGATCCGCACGTCGAGCCCCTGCGCCTTCGCCTCCTTGGCGGCAACCTTCAGTGCCTCGATCTGCGGGCTGGTCGAAATGCCGACCTTCAGCGGCGCGGTGTCGGCCTGCGCACCATTGAGCAGCGCGACGCCAAGCAGCGCGGCGGCCAGCAGGCGCGTGACGCGGCCGGCGGAAAAGCGGGCGGAAAAAACGGCATGCAGCATGGAAACCACTCTCCTGTCCAAAGACGGTATCGACGGATGCGCGACGCCGCGGCGAACGCGCGGGCGTTCTCCGGACAGGGGGCATCACGTCGGAAAAGGATCAGCCGATGATAGAGAGCGGCGCGGGGACGGTCTACGAAGCGATTGTGCGAAGAAAATCGCGCGCGACGATATGGCGGGCGGCCATGCAGGATCGGGGGCCAGACCGGGCGCCCGAATCCCGCGTGGCCGAAATCTCGGCCAGGGCGCCGGGCGAATTCCGAAATCTCGGCCAGCCGGTCGGGCCACACATTCCACAGACGAAACAAACGCCTTATAAATCAATGCATTAAAAAATCTGCGACAGGCCGGATTCCTGGCACGAGGGTTGCGTAATAGACGGCACACGATGCCGCGAAGCCATGCAGGCATTCCAACATCAGGAGACACGTCTTGCAGACCTCTATCCATACCCCGTCCCATCCGGAGCCGGCTTCCGACGCCGTCGCCACCCCGCGCGAGCGCTTCTGGCCGGAAGGCTGGTGGAAACTGATGGAAATCCGCATCGGCATCATTCCGCTGCCCGTCTACTTCATCCTGCTCGCGCTGATCGTCGGTTTCGCGGTGACGGGCAAGGTGCCCGGCGAGATCTCGATGGCGATCGCCGTGCTCGCGTTCTTCGGCTTCACGTGCGCGGAACTCGGCAAGCGCCTGCCGCTGTTGCGCAACATCGGCGCGGCCGCGATCTTCGCGACCTTCGTGCCGTCGGCGCTCACGTACTACCACCTGCTGCCGAAGCCGGTGCTGAACCTGACGGTCGAATTCACGAAGTCGACCAACTTCCTGTACCTGTTCATCGCGTCGATCATCGTCGGCAGCATCCTGAGCATGGACCGCCGCGTGCTGATCCAGGGCTTCCTGAAGATCTTCATCCCGTTGGCCGCCGGTTCGGTCGCGGCCGCGATCGTCGGCACGGCGGTGGGCACCGCGCTCGGCCTCGGCGCGCGCCACACGCTGCTGTACATCGTCGTGCCGATCATGGCGGGCGGCGTCGGCGAAGGCGCGATTCCGCTGTCGATCGGCTATTCGGAACTGATGCACCTGCCGCAAGGCGAGATGTTCGCGATGGTGCTGCCGCCGGTGATGCTCGGCAGCCTGACCGCGATCATCCTGTCGGGCGCGCTCGACATGCTCGGCAAGCGCATGCCGCACCTGACCGGCAACGGCCGCCTGCAGGTCGGCGAATCGGGTGACATGACGCCGGAAAGCGAAGAAATCCGCGGCCACGTCGACGTCACGCACATCGCGGGCGCCGGCATCACGGCGATCACGCTGTACCTCGTCGGCCTGATGGCGTTCAAGCTGTTCGGCCTGCCCGCGCCGGTCGCGATGCTGTTCCTCGCGGTGCTCGTGAAGCTTGCGCGCGCGGTGTCGCCGCCGCTGCAGGAAGGCGCGTTCGTCGTCTACAAGTTCTTCTCGACCGCCGTCACGTATCCGCTGCTGTTCGCGATCGGTGTCGCGATGACGCCGTGGGACAAGCTGACCGCCGCGTTCACGATCGTCAACGTCGTCACGATCGTGTCGACCGTCGCGACGCTGATGGGCACCGGTTTCGTGGTCGGCCGCCTGATGAAGATGTACCCTATCGACACCGCAATCGTGAACGCCTGCCACAGCGGGCAAGGCGGCACCGGCGACGTCGCGATCCTGACTGCCGCGAACCGGATGCAGCTGATGCCGTTCGCGCAGATCGCGACCCGCATCGGCGGTGCGATCGTCGTCACGGTCACGCTGATCCTGATCGCACACTTCGGATGACGCGCCGCCGCGCGCACCGTCGCGCCGGCCGCTTCGCACGCGCCGCCGCCGGCCTTGCCGGCGCGCGGCGCGCGTCGTTCGGGGCGTCGTTCGGAGCGGCCGGTTGCGGGCTTCGATGAGGGCGAACGTGCAGAAGAGCTTCAAGGGAATCCCGTGGTGGGGCTGGGCATCGGCCGGCGTGCTGTATGGGTGCGTGGCGGCCGCGGCCGTTGATTTCGCGTGGGAACGCGCGATCGACGCGCTCGAGGAAGCCGGCGCGCACCGGCTCGACCTGTATGCGTCGAGCCTGAAGAGCGAACTCGGCCGCTTCGAGATCCTGCCCGGCCTGGTCGCGCGGCAGGACGGCGTGCGCACGATGCTGAAAGCCGCGCCGCATGACGCCCCCGAGCTCGTGCACACGGTCAACACCTACCTCGAAGCCGTGAACCGCGACGCGGGCAGCGGCGCGGTCGACGTGATCGACCTGCAAGGCGACGTGATCGCCGCCAGCAACTGGAACGAGACGCTCAGCTTCGTCGGCACCAACGTGTCGTACCGGCCGTATTTCAAGGACGCGCTCGCGCGCGGCAGCGGCCGCTTCTTCGGCATCGGCACCAACACCGGCGTGCCGGGCGTCTACTTCGCCAGCGCGGTGCGCGACGACGGCGTGCCGATCGGCGTGGCCGCCGTGAAGATCAGCGTCGACCCGCTGGAATCCGCATGGCGCGCGCCGGGCGTCGCCGCGATGGTCGTCGACGGCAACGGCGTGGTCGTGATCTCGACCGAACCCGCGTGGAAATTCACCGCGCTGCGCCCGATCACCGCGCAGCAGCAGCGCGACATCCAGGCGTCGCGACAATACGCGGGCCGCACGGTCGACGCGCTGCCGTACCGCCGCATCGGCGACCGCAGCGCGGCCTCGTGGTTCGGCACCTTCCCCGATCCCCGGCACACCGGCCGCACCACGCGCTATCTCGTGATGTCACGCCCCGCGCCGCAGACCGGCGATTCGCTGATGGTGCTGCTCGACATCGCGGGTGCGCGGCGCCAGCAGCAGACGGCCTTCGTGTTCGTCACCGGCGCGTTCCTGATCGCCGCGCTGCTGGCCGGCTACGCGATCCAGCGCCGCCGCGCGATCGTCGCGCGGCTGAACGCGCAGGACGCGCTGCGGCGTGCGAACGACCGGCTCGAGCTGACCGTCGCGCAGCGTACGGCCGCGCTGACGGCCGCGAACGAACAGATGCAGCGCGAGATCGTCGAGCGCGAGCGCACCGAGCAGCGGCTGCGCGCGTCGCAGCAGGAAGTCGTGCATGCGGGCAAGCTCGCGGTGCTCGGGCAGATGGCCGCCGGCCTGACGCACGAGCTGAACCAGCCGCTCGTCGCGATCCGCACGCTGTGCGACAACGCGCGCACCTTCTTCGAGCGCGGCCAGCCGGCGCCGGCGCTCGCCAATCTCGAACGGATCGGCAAGCTCGTCGACAGCATGGCCGTGCTCACCGGCGAGCTGAAGACCTTCGCGCGCAAGCCGGACGTCGAGCGCGTCGCGGTCTCGCTGAACGAGGCCGTCGCGCATGCGCGGCTCATCTACGATGCGCGGATTCGCGACGAAGGCGTGCGGCTCGACGTGAACATCGCGCCCGGCACCGCCGTGTCGGCCGAGTCGAGCCAGTTGCAGCAGGTGATCGTGAACCTGCTCGGCAACGCGCTCGACGCGGTGCACGATGCGCCCGTGCGCCGCATCGTCATCGAGGCCACCGGGCCGGACGACGCCGGCCGCGTGCGCTTCACGGTCGCCGACAGCGGCGCGGGCATCGCGCCCGAGGTGCTGCCGCACCTGTTCGAGCCGTTCGTCACGACCAAGCCGCGCGGCCAGGGCCTCGGGCTCGGGCTCGCGATCACGTCGCGCATCGTCGAGGCGTTCGGCGCGAAGATCGCCGCGACGAACCGCGACGAAGGCGGCGCGCAGTTCAGTATCGAATTCGCGGCGGCCACGCTGCAAAGGACAGAGCATGGAAGATGAGATTCGGGTGCTGGTCGTCGAGGACGATGAAAACGTCCGGATCGGCGTCGAGCAGGCGGTGGCGCTTGCCGGCTTCGCGGTCGATGCATTCGCGTCGGCCGCCGACGCGCTTCATCACGTCGCGCCCGGCGCGCCGGTCGTGATCGTGTCGGACGTGCGGATGCCGGGCATCGACGGGCTGCAACTGCTCGATCGCGTGATGGCCATCGACGCGCAGATCCCGGTCGTGCTGATCAGCGGCCATGCCGATATCTCGACAGCCGTCGGTGCGATGCAGGTCGGCGCATACGACTTCATCGAGAAGCCGTTCTCGTCGGACGTGATCGCAGGGCGCGTCGCGCGCGCGGTCGAGAAGCGCCGCCTGACGCTCGAGGTGCAGGGCCTGCGCGCGGCGCTGAACAACTGGCAGGGCATCGAGGCGTTCGTGCTCGGCAAGTCGCCCGCGATGGCCGACGTGCGCAAGAAGATCCTGCGCCTCGCCGGTACGTCGGTGTCGGTGCTGATCACCGGCGAAACGGGCACCGGCAAGGAACTGATCGCGCGCAGCCTGCACGACTTCGGCGGCCGGCGCGACGCGCACTTCGTCGCGCTGAACTGTGGCGGCCTGCCCGAACAGGTCTTCGAAAGCGAGCTGTTCGGCCACGAGGCCGGCGCGTTCACCGGTGCGATCAAGAAACGCATCGGCAAGATCGAATGGGCGGACGGCGGCACACTGTTCCTCGACGAGATCGAGACGATGCCGGTTCCACTGCAGGTCAAGATGCTGCGCGTGCTGCAGGAGCGCGTGGTCGAGCGGCTCGGCGCGAACGAGCTGATTCCGGTCGACTGCCGCGTGGTTGCCGCGTCGAAGGCCGATCTTGCCGAGCTCGCGGCCGACGGCCGCTTTCGCGCGGACCTTTTGTATCGCCTCAACGTCGCGCAGATCGAACTGCCGCCGCTGCGCGAGCGGCGCGAAGACGTGCCGCTGCTGTTCGAGCATTTCGTGCTCGCGGCCGCACGGCGCTTCGGGCAGCCTGCGCCGGTCGTCACGGCTGCGCAGGTATCCGAACTGATGACGCATGCGTGGCCCGGCAACGTGCGCGAGCTGCAGAACGTGGCCGACCGCTTCGTGCTCGGGCTGACCGGCGACAGCCTGCTGTCGTCCGGTGAAGCGCCGGCCGTGGGCGGCACGCTCGCGGAACAGCTCGCGTATTTCGAGCGGATGCTGATCGAGGACATGCTGCAGCGTCACAACGGCAACGTCGCGGATGCGAGCGTTGCGCTCGGCATGCCGAAAAAAACGCTCTATCACAAGCTGCGCAACCTGCGGATTCCCGCACGCGGTGACGCGGCGGCCGACGGCGGCGAATGACGCGAACGAGGATACGCAGAACAGCATGGATCGCATCGAAGTCACCGAACACGGCCGCGTCACCGGCCATCTGATCCGCGGCGTCACGCGCGCGCAGAAAACCTTCCGGCCGAGCGACTGGCCCGAGCGCCTCGCGGGCGTCATCACGCTGTTCGTCGGCGAGCGGCGGCCCGGCTATCCGTGCGCGCTGTCGCGACTCGCGATGCCGGTCGTCGACGGCAACGTCAAATGCCTGTTCGTGTCGGACGAATTGCGCACCGTCTGCGCGGACGCATTCGACTTCGCGATGCAGTTCGCGGCCGACAACGACCTTCCCGTCGAACTTCAGACTGCGCCTGCATTGGCGGTGCGCTGAAACGTGGGCCGCTTTCGCGGCTCGCGCCCTTCCCTTTTCCCGGTTGCGATGCGAAGGAGCGCAGGCCGTCACACGCCCTTTCCAGGCGTGTCCGGCTTCACGACCAATCGTTAGATGATTGAAAGCATCGACACCCATCCCCCTCCGACAAGGGTTTGCGGCCGAGCCATCAATAAAATTGATCGTCACGATGAAAATTATGCGTTTTCCTTGCAGGTCGCCGTGATGCATAGTTGCGTCGTGTTGACGCACCTTTGAGTCTTTCAGTCATGAACATGCGAATCGAGCCGTCCGTGCTCGCGAACCCCGACCTGCAATTTGCGACGCTTTCGTCAGGCATCAGCCTGCCGTATGTCGAGCGGGGCAGCGGTGCGCCGATGGTGTTCGTGCACGGCTCGCTGTGCGACTACCGCTACTGGGATCCGCAGCTTGCATCGCTGTCGGCCCACTACCGCTGCATCGCGCCGAGCCTCAGCCACTACTGGCCGGCCGTCGAAGCGGGCATCCAGGACGAGTTCAGCTGGCAGAACCACGTCGACGAGCTCGCCGAATTCATCGACGCGCTCGATCTCGGCCCCGTGCATCTGGTCGGCCACTCGCGCGGCGGCAGCGTCGCGTTCAACGTCGCGCGCCAGCATCCGCACCTCGTCGAGTCGCTGACGCTCGCCGATCCCGGCGGCCCGCTGCAACAGGCGGGCGTGCGCGAAGCCGCGCTGCCGGCCGCCGCACTCGCGCTGCGCACGAAGGCCGTGAACCTGATCGGGCAAGGCGACGTCGAATCGGGCCTCGAGATGTTCGTCGATTCCGTGAGCCTGCCCGGCGCGTGGAAGAAAAGCACGTCGCGCTTCCGCACGATGGCGATCGACAACGCGAGCACGCTGCCGAAGCAGCTGCGCGACCCGCTGCCCGCGTACTCGCAGCACACGGCCGGCGATATCGCGTGCCGCACGCTGCTGATCGACGGCCAGCGCAGCCCGAAGATGTTCCGCAACAACGTCGACACGCTGTCGCAGTGGATCGGCAATGCGCAACGACAGACCGTTGCCGGTGCGTCGCACGGAATGAATGCGGCGAGCCCCGCCGTGTTCAACCGCTTCGTGCACGAGTTCGTCGCCGCGTAAGTACCGTCGCATGAGGCAGCTTCAGAGCTGCCTTGCTGCAAGCCTCTCCCAAGACGATGCGGGCACTGCCCGCATCGCTTCTCCATCGGCCGGCGTGTGTCGTCGGCGCATCCGTTTCGTCACGCACGCTGCGCGCCGCATCAAGCCGCCGGTTCGACCTTGCGCGTGACCGCATCCGGCAGCCCGAACACGCTGTCGAACGCCCAGTTGTACGTGAACGTGAAGATCGGGAAGAACACGATCAGCACCGCGTCGTACAGGAACGCCTGCAGCAGCGACACGTCGAGCCACCACGCGATCAACGGGATCAGGAACGTCACGAGCGCGACCTGGAAGCCGATCGCATGCAGCACGCGGCGACCGACCGTGCGCGTCGTCGCCGCGCTGCGCCGCTCCCACGCCTCGAACGCGAGGTTGTACAGGAAATTGACGGTGACGCCCGTCGTCGAGATCATCACGCCCAACAGGCCGCTCGTCGCCGCGCTCGCGCCGCTCAGCATGCCGAGCACCGACGATGCGACCAGAATGCCGAGCACCTCGAACATCACGACGTAAACTACGCGTCTCTTCCACCCTTGCATGACCATCCACCTTCATCTCGAACAAGGTGGCGAGACTATCAGCGGGCCTGCGTCCGCCAAAGTCAGGTCCTTTCAATTTTTCTGACAGGAGGCGGCGCATGCTGACCAGCGACCACATCGACATGCTGCTGACCGTCATCGACAAAGGCTCGTTTTCCGCGGCCGCGCGTGCGCTCGGCCGCACACCGTCGGCGATCAGCATGGCGATCGCGAACCTCGAGGCCGAACTCGACCTCGTACTGTTCGACCGCGGCACGCGCGAACCGACACCGACCGCCGCGATGGCCGCGCTGCTGCCCGACGCGCGCTCGATCGCCGAGCAGTTGCAGGTGCTGCGCGCACACGCGCAGCACTTGTCGGAAGGTGTCGAAGACACGCTGCGGCTCGGCGTCGCGGCCGAAATCGACAGCGCGCCCGTCGCCCGCGCGCTGGCGGCAGTCGCCGCGAAGTATCCGGCGCTCGCGGTCAGTGTCGTCACGGCGCCGCAGGACGCGATCGTCGACGCGCTGCATCGCGCCGCCGTCGATCTCTGTGTGGCGTACTGCGGGCTCGACCTCCATCCGCAGGAACAGATCCACGCGCTGTGGACCGAGACGCTCATTGCCGTCGCCGCGCCGGCCCATCCGCTGATCGCCGAAGGCGCGCATCCGGAAGCGATCGAGCGGCTGTCGGGCTTCCGGCAGATCGTGATCGCCGATCCGGAGCGGCCGTTGACCGACGTGCGGCCGTTGATCGGCAACCGCACGTGGAAAGTGACCGACATGGCGACCGCGATCGCGCTCGTGAAGGCCGGTCACGGTTGGGCGAACCTGCCTGCATCGGTGATCGGCGGGTACGTCGCCAACGGCGAACTCGCGCCGCTCGTGTTCGAGAACATCCGCAACGGGTTACCACTGCCCGTGTACCTGCGGCGGCCGAAGCATACGGGGCTCGGCAAAGCGGCGAGCGAACTGATTCGCGCACTGCGAACTGCATGCGACTGCAGGTAACCGGTGCGGCGGCGGTACCGCCGCACCGTCGGTCAACGCCCGAGGGCTTGACCGTTAGTTGCAGCTAATCGCAGTTAATGCGAGGCAGCCGCCGCACTCTGGATCGAATCGACGAGCGAAGCGTTGTCGTACCGTCGCCCGGCAATGCCCCATCCGCCATCGACGGCATGCACGACGTTCACCCACACTTGCGCGGGCGTCAGCCGCCCGCCCGCCCGATGCAGCACGATCTCGGTCGCTCGTTCGACGAATTGCCGCTGCTTGTCGGGCGCCGCGAGCGCCACGGCAGGCAGCTTCAGCTCGACGAACGCGGCGGGCTCCGCGCGGCCGTGCACGAAGGTCCGGTTGCGCGGCAGCACGTTGAGCGTGCCCACCACGTTCGGCGCCAGGAAGCCGTTCCCGGTCAACCCTTCGACGTCCAGCAGCGCATCGGTCAACTCGGCAAACACCGGCCCCTCGTCGTCCTGCGTGAAAACCCCTTCGGATACTGTCAGCGTAATCGGCATCGCACTTTCTCCAGGTCAGGTCATCGGAATCGTGACGTGATATAAATACCAGTCACTCTCTATACATTAGACACTGATCGCTCTCTATGCAAGCGATAAAGAGCGATCGCTCTGAAGCGAGCCTGTCATGCGTTATTCCGTCGAGCACAAACACGAAACCCGCACGCGCATCCTCGAGGCCGCGAGCCGCCTGTTCCGCGAGGAAGGCTATGGCGGCTCCGGCATCGGTCCGCTGACGAAGGCGGCGGGCGTCACCAACGGCGCGTTCTACGGGCATTTCAAGACGAAGGGCGAAGCGTTCCGGCAGGTCGTCCTTGATGGCCTCGACCAGCTCCGGCAAGGCGTCTCGACGTTCAAGGCCGAGCACGGCGCGCGCTGGCGGCGCCCGTTCGTGTCGTTCTACCTCGGGCCACGGCGCACCTGCGCACTCGGCGAGAGCTGTGCGCTGCCGAGCCTGTCCCCGGAAGTGATGCGCGCCGACGACGAGACGCGCGACGCCTATGAGCAAGCGCTGCGGCAGATCGTCGACGACGTGTCGGCCGGGATGGGCGACACTCCCGACGACGACCGCGCGATCGCATTTCTCGCGCTGCTGTCGGGCGGCGTCACGCTCGCGCGCGCGGTGCGCGATCCCGAACTGGCGCAGCGCATCGCCGATGCGGTCGGCCGCTACGCGGTGGTCATCGCCGAGCGCACGGACGTGAAGCCCGAGGAGCAGCCATGACGCGCACGAGCGGCCAATAAAAAACCCCGGTCCGCGTTGCCACGGACCGGGGTTCTTCTTCGATCAGCCATATCAGCCATCTGCTTGAACGACCCTTGGCGGGCCGCTGCTTCAACGCGCGGCGACCTCCGCCTTGACGGACGCCGCATCACCGACCGCCGTCGGTGCCGCACCCCACCCGCCGCCGAGCGCGCGGATCAGGTTGACGGTCGATACGGCCTGCGCGCCGGTCAACTGGTTCGCCTGCAGTTGCGACTGCAGCACCGAGCGCTCGCTGTCGATCACGTCGAGATAGGCGACCTCGCCTTCCTGGTACTGCGTGCGCGACAACGTCGCCGCGCGCCGCGACGCATTGACGGCCGCATCCTGCGCGCGGATCTGGTCGTCGAGCAGGCGCAGGTCGGCGAGATTGTCCTCGACCTCACGGAACGCGACGAGCACCTGCTGCCGGTAGTTCGCGACCTGCTCGTCGTACTGCGCGCGCGCCTGCTGCACGCCGGCCGCACGGCGTCCGCCGTCGAACAGCGGCAGCGTCAGCGCAGTGCCCGCGAACGGCCCGAGCAGGAACGTACGGCTCGACCACAGGAACAGGTTGCCGAGCGTCGACGCTTCATAACCGAACGCCCCGGTGATATCGAGCTTCGGGAAGTACGCGGACTTCGCGAGGCCGATCCGCGCGTTCGCGGCCGCCATGGCACGCTCGGCCGCCGATACGTCCGGACGGCGTTCGAGCAGCGCGGACGGCAGGCCCGGCGGCACCTTCACCGCGACCGGCACGATCGGCGTTTCCTTGAACCCGAAATCCGCCGGCGCCTTGCCGAGCAGGATCGCGAGCGCATGCTCGGACGCCGCACGCCGGCGCGCGACGCCGACCGCATCGGCCTGCGCGCTGGCCAGCTCGTTCTTCGCGCGCGACACGTCGAGTTCGCTGATGTCGCCTTCGTTGAAGCGGCGCTGCACGAGCTTCAGTGCCTGGTCGCGCAGCTCCACCGTACGGCGGTACAGATCCTGGTCGGAATCGAGCTGGCGCAGTTCGAAGTAGTTCTGCGCGACGTCCGCCTGCAGCGCGAGCTGCACCGAACGGAACAGCGCTTCGCTCTGCGCCTGGTCGGCACGCGACGCCTCGACGTTGCGGCCGACACGGCCGAACAGGTCGGCTTCGTACGACACCGTACCCTGCGCGCGCCACAGCGTCGCATTGGTCGGGCCCGTGCCCTGCGGCTGGAACTGCGACGCCGACGACAACCCTTCGCGCGTCGGCCCGAAGCCGGCACCGACCTGCGGGAACCATTGCGAGCGCGCGGTACGCGTCGCCGCACGCGCTTCCTCGACGCGCGCGGCCGCGGCCTTCAGGTTCTGGTTCGCGGCGAGTGCCTGCGTCTCGAGCGAATCGAGCACCGGGTCGCCGAACACCTTCCACCATTCGCCGCGGTGTTCGCCGTCCGAAGGCTCGGCCGTCTTCCACGTGCCGGCCTGTTCGCCTGCGGCGAGCGTCGGCGCTTCCTTGAACGCGGCGGGCGTCGACACATCCGGGCGCTTGTAGTCGGGCCCCACCGCGCACGCGGCGAGCAGCGTCGCGAGCAGGGTGCTCGCGGCCGCCACCTTCGCGAAGCGCATCAGGCCGTTCGTGTTGTGCATGTAGTCCATCTTTTTATCCTCAAGCATCCGGAGCCGGTACGCCGGGGGGCGTCACGCCATAACCCGCCGAGTCCTTGCCGGCGACGTGGATCTTCCCGCCCGCGAGCGTACGCAGCACGACGTAGAACACCGGCGTCAGCATCAGCCCGAACAGCGTCACGCCGAGCATCCCGAAGAACACCGCGACACCCATCGCATGGCGCATTTCCGAACCGGCGCCCGTCGACGTGACGAGCGGCACCACGCCCATGATGAACGCGATCGACGTCATCAAAATCGGGCGCAGCCGCAGCCGGCTCGCCTCGATCGCGGCCTCGAGCGGCGTCCTGCCGTCATGTTCGAGCTCACGCGCGAACTCGACGATCAGGATCGCGTTCTTCGCCGACAGCCCCACCAGCACCATCAAGCCGATCTGCGTGAAGATGTTGTTGTCTCCCTGCGTGAGCCACACGCCCGTGAGCGCCGACAGGATGCTCATCGGCACGATCAGGATCACCGCGAGCGGCAGCGTCAGGCTTTCATACAGCGCGGCGAGCACGAGGAACACGAGCAGCACGCTGATCGGGAACACATACATCGCCGAATCGCCTGCAAGAATTTGCTGGTACGTGAGGTCGGTCCATTCGAACCGCACGCCGCGCGGCAGCGTTTCATGCGCGATGCGCTCGATCGCGGCCTGCGCCTGACCCGACGAGAAGCCCGGCGCCGGGCCGCCGTTGATGTCGGCCGCCGTGTAGCCGTTGTAGCGCACGACCATTTCCGGGCCGAACGTCGGCGTCACCGTGACCAGCGATGACAGCGGCACCATCTCGCCCTTGTCGTTGCGCGTCTTCAGCTGCAGGATGTCGTCCGCGCGCTGGCGGAACGGCGCATCGGCCTGCACGCGCACCTGATACACGCGCCCGAAGCGGTTGAAGTCGTTCACGTACAGCGAGCCGAGATACACCTGCATCGTGTTGAACACGTCGGTCACCGGCACGCCGAGCTGCTTCGCCTTCACGCGGTCGAGATCGACGTTGAGCTGCGGCACGTTGATCTGGTAGCTCGTGAACAGCGGGCCGAGTTCCGGCGCCTGCTGCGCGCGCTTGATGAAATCGTTGGTCGCATCCGCGAGCCGCGCGTAGCCAACCGCGCCGCGATCCTCGATCTGCATCTTGAACCCGCCGAGCGTACCGAGGCCCAGCACCGGCGGCGGCGGGAACACCGCGACGAACGAGTCCTTCATCGCGCCGTACTGCTGGTTCAGCGCACCCGCGATCGCGCCGGCCGACAGCGCCTTGCCGTGCCGTTCCGAGAACGGCTTCAGCGTGACGAACACGATGCCCGCGCTCGAGCTGTTCGTGAAGCCGTTCACCGACAGCCCCGGGAACGCCACCGCGCTCTCGACACCCGGCTGCTTCAGCGCGATCGAGCCCATGTCGCGGATCACCTTCTCGGTACGGTCGAGCGACGCACCGTTCGGCAGCTGCGCGAACGCGATCAGGTATTCCTTGTCCTGCGCGGGCACGAAGCCGCCCGGCACGACCTTCGACACCAGCACGGTCGCGCCCACCAGCACGAGGTACACGCCCAGCATCGCCGTCTTGCGCGACAGCACACCGCGCACGCCGCGGCCGTAGTTCTCCGCGCCGCGATGGAACACCTTGTTGAAGCCGCGGAAGAACCCGCCGAGCACGCGGTTCATCACGCGCGTGAGCCAGTCTTCCTTCTCGCCATGGCCCTTCAGCAGGATCGCGGACAGCGCCGGCGACAGCGTCAGCGAGTTGAACGCAGAGATCACCGTCGAGATCGCGATGGTCATCGCGAACTGCTTGTAGAACTGGCCGGTCAGGCCCGACATGAATGCCAGCGGCACGAACACGGCGACCAGCGTCAGCGCGATCGCGATGATCGGCCCGCTCACTTCCTGCATCGCCTTGTAGGTCGCCGCCCGAGCGTTCATCCCGCTCTCGATGTTGCGCTCGACGTTCTCGACCACCACGATCGCATCGTCGACCACGATCCCGATCGCGAGCACCATCCCGAACAATGACAACGCGTTGATCGAATACCCGAACGCGAGCAGCAGCGAGAATGTGCCGATGATCGACACCGGCACCGCGATCAGCGGAATCAGCGACGCGCGCCAGGTCTGCAGGAACACGATCACGACGATCACGACCAGCGCGATCGCTTCGAGCAGCGTGTGCACGACGGCCTTGATCGACGAGCGCACGAACTGCGTCGGGTCATAGACGATCTTGTAGTCGATGCCCGCCGGCATGTCCTGCTTCAGCTCGGCCATCGTCTTGCGCACTTCGTCCGAGATCTGCAGCGAGTTCGCGCCCGGCGACTGGTTGATCGCCATCGCGACGGCCGGCTTGTTGTCGAGCAGCGAGCGCAGCCCGTATTCGGACGCGTCGAGCTGGATCCGCGCGATGTCGCGCAGGCGCGTGACGCCGCCGTCCGGCGTCGTCTTCACGACGATGTCGCCGAACTCGTCTTCCGTCTGCAGGCGGCCGCGCGCGTTCACCGACAGCTGCAGCGGCGTGCCGGGCAGCGACGGCGATGCGCCGATCACGCCGGCCGCGACCTGCACGTTCTGCTCGCGGATCGACTGCACGACGTCCTCGGCCGACAGCCCGCGCTGCGCGACCTTCTGCGGATCGAGCCACACGCGCATCGCGTAGTCGCCCGAACCCCACAGCTGCACCTGGCCGACGCCCTGGATCCGCGACAGGCGATCCTTCACGTTGATCAGCGCGTAGTTGCGCAGGTAGGTCATGTCGTAGCGGTTGTCCGGCGAGATCAGGTGGACCACCATCGTCAGCGTCGGCGAGCTCTTCACCGTCGTGATGCCGAGCCGCTGCACGTCTTCCGGCAAGCGCGGCAGCGCCTGGTTCACGCGGTTCTGCACGAGCTGCGTGGCCTTGTCCGGATCGGTGCCGAGCTTGAACGTGACGGTGATCGTCATGTTGCCGTCGCTGTTCGCCTGCGACTGCATGTAGAGCATGTCCTCGACGCCGTTGATCTGCTCTTCAAGCGGCGACGCGACCGTCTCGGCGATCACTTTCGGGTTCGCGCCCGGGTACTGCGCCTTCACGATCACGGAAGGCGGCACGACTTCCGGATACTCCGAGATCGGCAGCAGGAACATCGCGATCACCCCGCCGAGCAGGATGATCACCGATAGGACTCCTGCGAAGATCGGCCGGTCGATAAAGAATTTTGAAATGTTCATGTGTGACTCTGTCTGGTTGAACGCGGATGCGAAGCGGCGGGCCGCTTACGAATCCGCCTTCGCCGGTGCGGCCGGCTTCGCGTTGTCCGCCAGCGGCGCGGACGGCGCGTCACCGCCCGTCATCGGGACCATGTGCGGCTTCACCTGTTCGCCGGGGCGCACGCGCTGCGTGCCGTTCACCACCACGCGATCGCCTGCCGCGAGGCCGCTCACGATCACGCGCCGGTTGCCGTGCTGCATCCCCTGCTGTACTTCGCGGTACGACACGCGGCCCTGCTGGTCGACGACGAACACGAACTTCTTGTCCTGGTCGGTGTTGATCGCCGCGTCGTCGACGAGCAGCGCCTCGTGCGGCGCGCTGCCGCCCACCTTCACGCGTGCGTACAGGCCCGGGACGAGCGCACCGTCCGTGTTGTCGAAGCGCGCGCGCACGCGGATCGTGCCCGACGACGTGTCGAGCCGGTTGTCGACCGAGTCGATCTCGCCGCTGCGCGAGTAGCCGGTTTCGTTCGCGAGGCCGAGCTCGACCGGCACCTTGCGGCCGTTGCGCGCGCCGTTGATGTATTGCAGGTAGGTCTGTTCGTCCGCGTCGAACGACGCGTAGATCGGCGACACCGACACCAGCGTGGTGAGCGGCGCGGCCGACGCGCCGGCCGACACGACGTTGCCGAGCGTGATTTCCGCACGCGACACGCGGCCCGAAACAGGCGCGGTGATCCGCGTATAGCCGAGGTTGATGCGCGCCGTTTCCAGCGCAGCGTCGGCGGCCTTCAGGTTCGCCGCCGCTTCGCGCGCCGCGTTCTGCTTCTCGTCGTAGTCGCGCTTTGCGATCGCGTTGTCGCCGATCAGCCGCTGCGCGCGCTGCCAGTCGGTCTGCGCGTAGCCGTTGCGCGCCTGCGCGGCCGCGAGCTGCGCGGCCGCGCGATCGGTTTCGGCCTGGTACGGGCGCGGATCGATCACGAACAGCACGTCGCCCTTCTTCACGAGCGCGCCGTCCTTGAAATTCACCGCGACGATCGTGCCCGACACCTGCGGGCGCACGTCGACCTTCTCGACCGCTTCGAGGCGGCCCGAATAACTCTGCCAGTCGGTGACGGTCTGCGGCACGACGGTCGCGACATCGACTTCGGGAAGCGGCGCTGCCGATTTCTCGGGCGCGTTCGCGTTCACGCGCATCGCGCCGAACGTTCCGAGGCCGACGACGGCGAGCGTCACGATCGCCGCGGTGGCGATTCGCGAGCGGGAGGTGCGTAGGATGGCCATGTGGATCTCCAGTAAACGTGGATTGGTTTTGGTTATTCGGAACGGTTCGGCTGGCGCGCCTGGAAGCGGCACTGGAAGAAGCGCACGGCTTCCTCGAAGGCGGCTTCGTGCGTCGCGAGCGCGGCGTGCGTGATGTCCGGATAGCGGATCACCTGCGTGAGCACGCCCGACGAGATCAGGCAGCCCGCATATTTCTCCGCCTCGACGTGCAGCACGTCGTTCTGCGCGGTGACGACGAGCGTCGGCGGAAGGCCCGCGAGGCGCACCGATTCGAGCGGCGCCGCGTACGGATGCATGCGTTGTGCGGCCTGCGGCAGATACGCGCGATAGCATGCCGCGCATTCGCGCGCGGTGATGTCGGAGGCGAGGCGCTCGGCGTCGCCGATGCGCGTCATGCTCGGGTCGAGCATCGGCCCGAACAGCGCCTGCGCGACGATCGACACTTCACCGCGGTCACGTGCGATGAATGCCAGGCAGTTCGCGAGCTGGCCACCGGCATCATGGCCGGCGACACCGATCTTCTTCGGGTTGCCGCCGAACGCGCGGGCGCGCGTCGCGGCCCACACGGCAGCGCGATACGCATCCTCCGGCGCGGCCGGAAAGGGATAGGCCGGCGCGAGCGAATAATCGACCGACACTACGAGAGCTGGTAAGCGTTCTGCTAAAAAACGCGCGGCGAAATCGGCGTCTTCGAGCGAACCGCGAACGAAGCCGCCGCCGTGGAAATAAAGCACTACTGGCAACCCGGTTTTGTCCGGGCGCCGGTAGAGGCGCAGCACGATGTCCTGCGCGTAGCCGGGAATTTCCACTTCGGCGACCGTCAGCGCCGCGCCCGCCGTGGCTTGCGCGGGCAACGCGGCTTTCAGGAATTTGCTGAATTCAGAAGCGTCCATGACGATGCAGCATCCATTTCGAGATGGAACGAATTCTGGGTCCGGCAGACATTGGGATAAATGCCTATAATCCGGCAACACAATTCAACGCCCCCGAACAATCCGAGGCTGCGTTTACCCACGAGGTAGCGCAGCCTTGTTGTTCCGGCGGCAAATTAGATTGCGGAGGTTGTGATGGACCGGCTTCAGGCCATGCAGGTGTTTACTCGCGTCGTCGATACAAGCAGCTTCACCAAGGCAGCAGAAACGCTCAGCTTGCCGCGGGCGTCCGTCACGACGATCATCCAGAATCTCGAAGCATTCCTCGGTGTGCGGCTGATGCACCGGACCACGCGCCGGCTGTCGCTCACGCCGGACGGCGCCGCATACTACGAACGATGCGTGCGGATCCTCGCAGACGTCGAGGAAACCGAGGCGAGCTTCCAGGCGAACAACCGGAAGCCGCACGGAAAGTTGCGTATTGACATGCCGGGTTCGATCGGGCGGCTGCTCGTGATTCCGTCGCTGTGCGAATTTCATACGCGCTACCCGGACATCGACCTGCAGCTCGGCCTGTCCGACCGGCCGGTCGACCTGCTGCAGGAAGGTGTCGATTGCGTGATCCGCGTCGGCGCACTGCAGGACTCGTCGCTCGTCGCGCGCCGGGTCGGCCTGTTCGAATGCGTGACGGTCGCGTCGCCCGACTATCTCGCGCGCCACGGCGAGCCGAAAACGATCGACGACCTGAGCCAGCACAAGGCAGTCAACTACTTCTCGAGCCGCACCGGCCGCACGATCGACTGGACGTTCCTGACCGGCGGCGAGGAAGTCGAGATGAAGATGGAGGGCATCGTGTCGGTGAACGACGCCGATGCGTACGTGACCTGCGGGATCGAAGGCTTCGGGCTGATCCAGCCGCCGCTCTTCATGGTGCTGCCGCATCTGCGCGAAGGCCGGCTCAAGGAAGTGCTGCCCGGCGTCAAGCCGCTGCCGATGCCGATCTCCGTCGTGTATCCGCACAGCCGTCATCTGTCGCCGAAAGTGCGCGTATTCGTCGACTGGGTCGCCGAGGTGTTCGACCGTTGCCCGCTGCTGAGCGGCAAGGGCAGCCTCGACGCAACGTGCAGCAAGCGTACGTTCGAGGAAGCCGAACGCGCGCCGGTGCTCGACACGCCGGTCATCAACGAGTGGGTCGCGTAAGCGACTGAACCGCGCGGCTGAACCGCGCGACTGAATTGCGCACCTGAACCAGACGCGCGGGCTGCGAGGCCGGCGCGTCGTCCCGCCTCCGCGCCACGCTCCCGCCCGGCGCGCCAGATCCTTCCCGAATCCGCAGCAAACCTTTGTGCAGTGCGACGCAATCGTTCGCATGCGTCGTTACGCGCCGTCGCCGCACCCTTGCGAGGCCCACTGCAAGCGGGTTTGAGCGATTTCCGCATAACCCTGCCACGCGTGCGGATGTCGATTGTTCCACTGACGCGACAATTCAATTCGCATCTGCCGCATTTATCGCGACGGAACAGATACCTAGAGTAAACCCTGTCGCGCACCTCGTTGCGCATCGAACAGATCCCGCTTGATGGGACCGGAGTAAGCGCCGAAGCGCCAACTCCGACTGCGCAAAGCATGGGATCTGAGTAAGCGCTGAAGCGCTAACTCATATCGACACAGGAGCTACACCATGAACCGCCGCCATCTTCTCTCCGCCCTCGCGCTTACGCTCGCCGTGTCCGCTCCGGCCTTCGCCGATTCGGGCACGCCGCACGCTGGCGACTACGGCAATACGTCGTGGTACTCGCAGCACTACGGCCCGCGCACGCGCGCCGAAGTGAACGCGGAAGTCGAGCAAGCACGCAAGGACGGCACGCTCGCCTACCTGCGCAAGGCAAATTCGTATCCGCAAGGGCTCGAACTGGCGCAAGGCCCGTATCGCTCGATGCCGGAAAGCAACCAGCTCGCCGGCGGAGGCCGGTAAACGCGCAACGCCGTGCAACGGGTTGCCCCGTGCACGGCGTCGCGATTCCCCTCTCGACGACTCGCCGAGTCATTCAGCTAGATAGTTAGTTGCAGGAGCACATGATGAACGATCAACTTCCTTCGCCGCTCGATCACTGGGACGACACCACGCCGGTGTGGACGCCGTTCCGTTCGGCCCCGCACGCGCATTGACCTCTCTGCCGCCGGGCCCTCATCCGGCGGCCGTCAACGACACGGCACGCCGTCGCGCCATTCGCTCCAGTGCGTGACGATGTCCTGCATGAGCAGGTTGCCGGCGTGATGATGGTTTCACGCGCTCGGCAGCGAGCAGATTTTCCCTTGTCGCTTCGACGTGTCCGCGTCGAGCCGATGCTGCTGCCACGACATCCATCGCAGCGACACGATTCGTGACGTTGCCCGCTGGAAATCCAGCAACCAAGTCGTGCCAATACCCGACACGTCAATTGACACGGGGGCATTCATATGCCGGATCATGCTGTGACGTAACACTCGACGCTCTAACGAGCGCACACGGCAAGTCCAGGCAGTTCGGTGCAACCGCCACTCAGGTTGAGCCTGTGAACGCACACCTCTTCGTTGCGAGAGGTTTGGGAGCTTGCGCTCCTCCCGATTCACACTTCCCAAGATTTGTTCACCTCGTCAACGGCAATTTGGCGCGCTGACGGTCGACGCCTGATGCCTAGCATGAGCACTCCCAACAAGTTCCATGCGGAGAGTACCCATGACTACGTCGTCAGAGCCGGGTGTATCGCTCGGCGTGCCCACGATATGCCCGAGCATGCCGGATTCGGAGTTCAGGAAACGAATACTTGAATTGCGAGACGAGGCGGTGACGATCACCGAGCAGCGCCGGAGGGATTTGGTTCGATGGAGCCCCGCCACTGAAGCTCGGGTTGTCGAGTGGTTCGGCTCGGCGCATTTCGATACGACACGAAGGCTGATATTGGGACTCGGCGCGCTGGCCAGCGTAATGGCTAGTCTCGGCCCACGAAACTTCGTCCGCATCGGCTCCGAGGCCGATCGCGCAACAGGATGTCTGCCGAACACGAAGCATGTCGACGCCGAGGTCGCACACGTCTGTCGTCCGGACACGTCAACCCATACCATCGCCATCAATCTCCCTTTTTGCTCACTGCCTCAACGATCGGCCGGCAATCTCTCGTCGCAGCAACTGACGATCGTTCACGAATGCGCACATTTTGCAGACACATTCGATGCGGACGACCATCCCGGCGCATACGGGCGTTCGGCTTGCGCCCAGTTCGCGAGGCGTCATCCGGACAAGGCGATCAGCAATGCGGACAATATCGCCTGGTTCATTCTGGCGCGGTAGATCGGAGAACCCATGCGACATGCTTTCCCGACAATATTGAGCGCTGTCCTGTTACTCCCGATACAGGCGGATGCATGCAAGATCCTGCTGACCGATGGCATGCAACTGCCAATGAATTCATCCGAAATCAGCAATGCCGACAGGCTCTCGGTCGTCAGGCATTACCTGACGTCCAGGGAATGGACGCGCGAAGGTGCAACGGCATCGGTGGAGGCGGCGGCCTACGATTCGGAACACAACCCCATGCAACTGGCGCGGCAACGTGGGGACCGGATGAGGTCCTTTCTCGTGCAACTGGGCATGCGGCACGAAGACATCTACGTCAGCGAGCGCATCGTGTCTCGCAGGAACGGCAAGCTCGATCCCGACGATGCAAAGCAGCTTTGGGTTCAATTCGTTCCCAAATGCCCGCCCGCCGGGTGCCAGAGTCTCTGCAATTCACCTGCTACACCGGGCGTCGCCAGTTACGCACTGACACCCGAGACCCCCGGCCCCGCGCCCGGCTCGAATCGCTTTACGTGCAACGACAACAGGGAGCCCACGCCAGCGCGTTTCGCGACATCGGAGCACTGGACCGCTCGCACACGTAACCAGACCTTGTTTTTACGGGATGAATACAAGAAGCCGCTCGCACATATCTGCTATCGGATCAGCACCAGCGCAGCGCAATACATCGGAATGACGGATGAGCGCGGCCAGACCGCGACTGTGCAGCTATTGGGGCCTGAATATACGCGAATTGAACTCAAGCTCGCCCAGCCCACGCGGTGAGTCCCTGCGTCCGGCCCCCGGGGCCTGGGGTCCGGTTGCCCCGGGCGACACTGAATCGCCCGGAGCCCGACCACGCGCGATCAGTCGAGTGACTCCCGCGCGTCGCTACATCAACTCAGCGGCGCGGCACCCCATCGCGCCACTCGCCCCAGTGCGTCACGATGTCCTGCACGAGCGGGTTGCCCGCGCGATACAGGTTTTCGGTCGCCGGGGCGAAGCCGCCCTGGTCCGCGTAGTTCAGCAGGTTGTCGGCACTCGTCTGCCCCGCATACGGCCGGTCGAAATCGGACCCGGTGCGCAGCAACGCGACGCGCGACAGGTCGACCCGCTTCACGCTCGCTGCACGCTTGAGCGCTTCATACGTCGCGTTGTCTTCCTGCGCGGTCATGCAGTAGGTGCCCTTGCCGTCGGTCAGGATCTTCGTCCACTGGCGCGCGCGCTCGCCGATCAGCGTGCCCGAGAACCACGTGTTGCCTGATGACGTATCGCACTGGATCACCGTCGGCGGCCGGTTCGCCGGCGCATACGTGAACTTCGCGCGCGCGGCCTGCGCCTGTGCACTGTCGGCGAGCACGACGTTGCGCGACAGCGCGACAGCGGCGTCGGTCAGCTGCGGGTTGAGCTGGAACACTTCGGTGCGATAGTCGAGCGGCGGCTTGTCGTTCGGGCTCTTCGTGTTGATGCCAAGAAAGCCGGTATTCCAGCCGGCCGGAATCTCGCGTGCATCGAGCTCCCACTGCAGGCTGAAATCGACGAGGTACTTCGACCAAGCGGCCGAACCGACCGTGCCTTGCGCAGGGTCGACACCCGCGATGCCGGAGATCAGGAAATACGTGCGGCGCAGATCGAAGCGCTGCGAGAACGTGAGCGCCATGATCGTCGCCGACGCGTTCGCGTAGCCCATGCCGGTCGTGACCACGCACACGTCCTGCTTGTTGCAATGAACGTTCGGGTAGTCGGGCGACAGGCCGGGCACGGCGATGTCGCGCCACGGGCCGATCCGGTCGAGCCATGCCTGGCCCTCCGGACCGAACATCGTGATGATCATGACCTTGACCGGGCGGCCCTGTGCACCGGTCTCGGCGAATGCATTGTTGCCCGCGTTGTTGCCCGCGTTGTTGCCCTGGTTGTCCTGCGCGATCGACGGCGCGGTCGCACAGGCTGCGAGCGAGAATGCAGCGGCGGAAAGAATGGAGCGAGTCAGCATCGGCGTTCCTTGTTTCGAGGATGTTGGGTGAGAACGGCTCTCGTAGACTGCGCGACGGAGTATAGAACGGGCGTGCCCGATGCGGAACCCGACTACGAAACGACGGCGGGTGCGGGTGCGCGCGGGAATCGCACATGAAATGCCCTCCGCGCGCCGGCATACCTTCAGGAATACTATCCGGTTGATCGACAACGATACGTCGATCGCACCTGCACGCTCGTCGTCCGGCAAACGCTACAGCCGCGCCAGCCCCGCCACCCCGTAGCCCAGCACGACAAGCGCGGCGACCACATGGCTCGCCGCGAGCAACCCCGGCGACTTCACGATGCGGCCGATCACGCTGCCGCCGAATGCGAACACGAGCTGCCCCGCGAGGCTGCCTGCAAACACGCACGCGGCACCGAGCAGCCAGTGCCGATGCGCGCCGGCGGCGGCCGTTGCATACCCGTAGAACAACAGGATCGTCAGCGGATTCGCCAGCGTGACGAAGAACATCGATGCAAACGGGCGACTGCCCGGCGGCCGCGCTTCGCCGTCGAGCGTGCGGCGGCGATCCCGCAGCGCCTGCCACAGCATCCGCGCCCCCATCGCGAGCAGCACGAGCGCGCCGACCAGACGAAACAGCGACAGGTGCGCCGCGAGCGTGCTCGCGAGCATCGCGCCGAGCGTGAACGCGACGACCGCATAGCAGCCGTCGGCCGTCGCGACACCCACCGCCGCGCGCACGCCGCTGGCGGTGCCGGCGCGCATCCCGTAGTTCGCGATCATCAGCGCGACGGGCCCGACCGACAGCGCGATCATCAGCCCGAACAGGAAATCGTTCATCGGTCGTCGATGCCTTCGATGGAAGGCATCGATTCTAGCGACCGCACAATAATCCGCTGTGGCGATTCGGCGTCACGCGACATCGACGCGCGCAGGCCCGTCCACCATCTCGCCGATCACGCCCGCGCGGTCGAAGCCGTCGGCACGGAAGCACGCGAGCACGTCGTCGACGGCCTCGGGCGCACATGCGACCAGCAAGCCGCCCGACGTCTGCGGATCGGTCAGCAGCGCCTGCGCGACGGGCGGCAGCGTGTCGGCCAGTTGCACGTCCGCGCCGTACGCGGCCCAGTTGCGGCCCGACGCGCCGGTGAACACGCCGTCGGCCACGAACGCCTCGACGCCCGTGAGCCACGGCAGCGACGCATAGTGCACGCGGGCGGTGAGGTGCGCGCCGCGCGCGAGCTCGAGCGTATGGCCGAGCAGCCCGAAGCCCGTGACGTCGGTCAGCGCGTGCACGCCCGGCAGCGCGGCGAGTTCGGTGCCCGGGCGGTTCAGCTTGGTGGTCGTCGCGACCATCTGCGCATAACCCGCGGCATCGAGCTGGTTCTTTTTCAGCGCGGCCGACAGCACGCCGACACCGAGCGGCTTGCCGAGCACGAGCACGTCGCCCGCACGCGCGGCCGCATTGCGCTTCACACGCGACGGATGCACGACGCCGATCGCCGCGAGCCCGTAGATCGGTTCGACCGAATCGATCGAATGGCCGCCCGCCACCGGAATGCCGGCGTCCGCGCACACCGATTCACCGCCGCGCAGCACGGCCGCGATCGTCTCGTGCGGCAGCACGTTGATCGGCATGCCGACCAGCGCGAGCGCGAGGATCGGCTTGCCGCCCATCGCATAGACGTCGGACAGCGCGTTGGTCGCGGCGATGCGGCCGAAGTCGAACGGATCGTCGACGATCGGCATGAAAAAGTCGGTGGTCGCGACGATCGCCTGCTCGTCGTTGAGGCGGTAGACGGCCGCGTCGTCGGACGTCTCGGTACCGACCAGCAGATCAGGAAACAGCGCGGGCGGCGTCGCGCGCTTCAGCAGCTCGGACAGCACGCCCGGCGCAATCTTGCAGCCGCAGCCGCCGCCATGCGACAGGCTCGTGAGGCGCGGAACGGCAGGCTGGGCTTGGGTGGCTTCGGTCATCGTCGGCATCCGGTGAATAACAACACGCCATTATCGACAATTCCGTGCGAGTGCGCCCGATACCCACATAATGACAGCGCGCTCCCCGCTCCCGCCGCCTTCCATACCTCTGTCCATGGACCACCTCTTCATCGGCCTCGTGCTGTGCTCCGCGTTACTGCACGCCATCTGGAATGCCTTCCTCCACGTCAGTGAAGACCGGCTCGTCCAGCTCGGCACGATGTCGCTGCCCTATTTTGCGTTCGGCGTGGTCGGCGCCGCGCTGCTGCCCGCGCCGGCCCCCGCCGCGTGGCCGTACATCGCCGCGTCGGCCGCACTCGAGGTCGCGTACTGCTTCACGCTGGCGCGCGCATACCGCAGCGGTGAGTTCGGCCAGATCTATCCGATCGCGCGCGGGATCTCGCCGCTGCTCGTGTCGGTGCTCGCGCTCGCCTTCCTCCACGAACAGCCGACACCGTTCGGCTTCGCTGGCATCGCGCTCGTGTCGTTCGGCATCATGTCGCTCGCGCTGCGGCGCGGCTTCCGGTTCTCCGGCGAAGGCGTGCCGTTTGCGCTGCTCACGGGTGTGTTCATCGCCGCATATTCGATCTGCGACGGCATCGGCTCGCGCGCATCCGGCAGTGCGCTCGGCTACATCGCGTGGGTGTACGTGCTGTGGAGCGTGCCGCAGTTCGTGCTGGTCTGCGCGGTGCGTGGCGGCCCGCGCGCGGTACTCGGCTCGCGCACCGCACTCACGCAGGGCGCGATCGCGGGCACGATCTCGCTCGCCGCGTACGGGATCGTGATCCTCGCGTACCGGTACCTGCCGGTCGGGACGGTGTCGGCGCTGCGCGAAACGAGCTCGATCTTCGCGGTCGCGATCGGCTGGCTCGTGATGCGCGAGCGGCCCGGCGCGCAGCGGCTCGCCGCGTGTGCGCTGGTGGTCGCGGGCGCGGCGCTGATCCGCCTCTAGGCGGCGCGCCCGGCCCGCTGCCCGCCGCCGTGTCAGAACTTGTGGCGGATACCTGTCACCGCGACGATCTGCGTACGCGTGCTCGACGGATTCGAGATCCCTTCGATCGCGGCCACCGTGTTCGATGAAGCGCGCTGGTAGAACGCGTTCACGTAGACATCGGTGCGCTTCGACAGGAAATACTGCGCGCCGACGCTCGTCTGCAGGTAGTGCGAGCTCGGCTTCGGCCCCTGCGACGCGAGCACCTGCGTATAGGTTTCGCCGAGCGCGAACTGCAGCGCGGGCGTCATCAGGTAGCGCACGCTGCCTTCGTAGTTGTTGAAGCGCATCGCGCCGCCCGTCTGCAGGTTGAACAGCGAGCTCGTGTACAGCAGCCCGAACGTCGCGGCACCCCATGCATACGCGCCGCCCGCGCCCCAGATCTGCTGGCGCGTCACGCCCTTGATGAACGTGTAGTAGTTGTCGGACGCCGCCGCGCCGGTCGTGTCGAGCGCCGGATGATCGACGCGCACGTACGCTGCGCCGAGTTGCAGCGGCCCGTTCTCGTAGCTCGTACCGATGCTCCACACGCGGTTCTGCGAGAACGACGTCGAATTCGAGAAGCCGTACAGGCCGACCGCGCGCAGCCCGTACCACGTGGGCGTCTGGTACTGCACCGAGTTGTTGGTGCGGAACGTGTTGTTCAGGTCGTCGGTATCGAACGGATGCAGCGCGTACTGCGTGAGCGCGGTGGTCGCGCCGATCTGCAGCGGCTCCAGCACTTCCTGCGCCGCGTTGTACTGGCGGCCCATCGTCAGCGTGCCCCAGCGGTCGTTTTCCAGCCCGACGTACGCCCGGCGCCCGAACAGCCGGCCGCCCTGGCTCGCCGCGCCCGACTCGATGTTGAAGCCGTTCTCTAGCCGGAACACCGCACGCGTGCCGCCACCGAGTTCCTCCTTGCCGAGCAGCCCGAAGCGCGTGCCCTGCTCGTTGCCGCCGGTCGCCTGCCACGCAGCGTGGCCGTTCTGGTTGTTCGTGTACGTGATCCCCGAATCGACCACGCCGTACAGCGTCACGCTCGACTGCGCCTGTGCATGCGTCGCGCCTGCCGCCATTGCGATACCCGCCAGCGCGACCGTCATCCCTTTCCGCTTCATCTCCGACCCCTTTTTGTCGATTGAATATGGGGAGCGATTTATCTCGCCCTTAACGTGTTTTATTGAATAAAACATCGTCTTATTAATTGTCGAATTCGGCGATTTGAAGCGTCAAGCGATGCCAAAAATCGCACGCGGGAGTCAAATACCCCTGAATCGCAACGCGTTTCGAGGAACGAAACAAGCCCAATAACCACGGGCATGACAGACCGGTCGCGACGCGTAATCCCGGTATCGCAAAAAGCCCTTGACCGCGATTTTCAGTCGTTGTGAAATATTGATACGCTGTTTTAATGATTAAAACAAACGAACGAGACGCTCCAAGAAACTAGGTAAAGAACCTGATCCCCATGCTGACGTTTAATTGCAACAACGCGACTGCCGGCGCATCGCCCTCGCATTTCGTCGCGACGCCGACGGTGCCGGCCCTGCCGATCGTCGTCGACTCGCCGCACAGCGGCATCGCCTATCCGCCGGACTTCGCCACCGTCGCGCCCGACGACGCGATCCGCACGACCTGGGACGCGTACATCGACGAACTGTGGGCCGGCGCCGCCGCGCGCGGCGGCACGCTGCTCGGCGCGACGTTTCCGCGCGCGTACATCGATCCGAACCGCGCGGAAACCGACATCGACGCGACGCTGCTCGCCGAGCCGTGGCCCGAGCCGCTCGCGCCGCAGCCGTATACGCAGCGCGGGATGGGGCTGATCCGGCGCGACGCGTTGCCCGGCGTGCCGCTGTACGACCGCAAGCTGTCGCTCGCGGAAGTGCGTCACCGGATCGACGCGTACTACCTGCCGTACCGCCGCGCGCTCGCCGGCATCGCCGAGCCGCTGCATGCCGCGCACGGTGCGCTGTGGCACATCGACTGCCATTCGATGAAGTCGCGCGGCAACGCGATGAACGTCGACGCGGGTGCGTTGCGGCCCGACGTCGTCGTCAGCGACCGGCGCGGCACGACCGCCGATCCCGCCTTCACCGCGTGGACCGCGCAATGGTTCGCCGATGCCGGCTATCGCGTGCAGGTCAACGACCCGTACCAGGGCGGCGACCTGCTGACCGCGCTCGCCGATCCCGCCCGGCAGCGCCACAGCATCCAGATCGAATTCAACCGCGCGCTGTACATGGACGAGGCCGCGTTCGCGAAACACGCGGGCTTCGCCACGCTGAAGCGCTCGGTCGACGCGTATCTCGACGCGCTCGCCGATTACGTCCGCGCGCGCATCGCACCGCAGGGAGAGACAGCATGACGACCTACATCGTCGACGCCGTCGACAGCGCGCTGAAGCTGCTGACCTACGTGGCCGAGCATCCGCACCTCGGCGTGACCGAGCTGGCGTCGCAACTCGGCATCAACAAGTCGCGCACTTACCGGATGCTGTGCACGCTCGAACTGCACCGCTTCGTCGTGCAGGACCCGCGCACGTCCACCTATGCGCTCGGCCCGCAGGCGTTCGTGATCGGCGTGGCCGCATCGCAGCAGAACGCGCTCGTGCGCGCCGCGCACCGGCACATGCTCGCGCTCAACCAGGCGATCAACGAGACCATCGTGCTGCGTGTGCGCGAAGGGCTCGAATCGGTGTGCGTCGCGCGATGCGAAACCACGCACGCGGTGCGTACCGTCGGCGCGGTCGGCAATCGCCGGCCGATCAATTTCGGCGCATCGGGCAAGGTGCTGCTCGCGTTCGCGCCGGATGCCGTGCGCGACGAATATCTCGCGCAACTGCGCCGCAACGGCCAGGCCGACGACCCGGCGAAGCTCGCCGCCGAACTCGACGCGGTCGCGCGCAAGGGCTACGCGGTGAGCAGCGGCGAGGTGACGCCCGGCGCGGTCGGGATCGCGGTGCCGGTGCACGACCTGACGGGCGCGACGGTCGCGTCGGTGAGCGTGACGGGGCCCGAGGTGCGCGTGAGCCACGCCGACATTCCCGACTATCTCGAACGCCTGCAGGCGTGCAGCCTCGCCATTTCCGCCGAACTCGGCTACGTCCCGGCGCGCGCCGCGCTGCAACCGGCCTGACGGCCCGCTTCTTCTTCGACGAGGATCCGATGTCCGCTTCTTCCCCGAACCCGGCCGGCGCGCCCGGCACCGACACCGCCGCACGTGCGGCCGACGATCCCGCGGCGCCTGCCGCTCACGCGCCGCATCCGCACGGCAAGATGCTGCACCCCGTCGTGATGATGTTGTGGGTGCTCGCCGCCGCGATCGCACTCACGTGGCTCGTCGACTCGGGCCAGTTCGCCCGCAACGGCCGGCTCGTCGTACCCGGCACCTATCACATGGTACCGAAGACGACTGCGCTCACGACGCTCGTTGCGCCGGCCGTCAGCCACAGCACGTCCGCGCAGGCGCTGCCGGCAAGCCTCGTCTCCGCGTTCGTCGCGGTGCCGCAAGGGCTGCTGAAGAACGCACCGCTGATCGTGATGGTGATGTTCGTCGGCGGGATGTTCGGCGTAATGCGCCGCACGGGTGTCGTCGATGCCGGCATCGACCGGCTGCTGCAGCTCACCGGCAACAATGCGTACCTGTTGACGCCGCTGCTGATGATCCTGATCGGGCTCGGCAGCACGCTGCTCGGCTTCATCTCCGAGTATCTCGTGATCATTCCGATGGTGGTCGTGATTGCCCGGCGCCTGGGGCTCTCCGACCTGTTCGCGGTCGCGCTCGTCGCGCTCGCCGCGAAGATCGGCTATATCGCGTCGGTCACGAACCCGCTCGCGCTCGCCGTCGCACAGCCGCTCGTCGGCGTGCCGCTGTTCAGCGGCGTTGCGCTGCGCGCGGCCGTATTCGTCGTATTCCTGACGATCGGCATCCTGTACCTGCTGCGCTACGTGCGCAACACCGGCTATCGGGCCGGGCAGACCGCGGCGGGCCACGCCGCGCAAGCGGCCGCGAAGCTGTCGCTGCGTCACAAGGCGACGCTGCTGGTGTTCGCCGCGGCGGTCGCGATGCTGATCTACGGCACGCGCGAACTGAAATGGGGCAACGTCGAACTCGCGGCGTTCTACGCGGCCGTGAGCATCGCGACGGCCGTCATCGGCCGGCTCGATTCGCGCAGCGCGGCCGATGCGTTCGTCGACGGGATGAAGAACATGATGCTCGCCGCGCTGCTGATGGGGCTCGCCGCTTCCGTCGAACTGCTGCTGCAGAACAGCCTCGTGCTCGACACGCTGATCCATTTCTTCACGCGGCTCGCGGACGGGCAATCGCCGGTGTGGGTCGCGAACGGTCTGATGGGTGTGCAAATGGTGCTCGACGTCTTCATTCCGTCGGTGTCGGGCAAGGCCGCGGTCAGCATGCCGATCATCGGGCCGATCGCGCAGCTCTCCGGCGTGAGCGGGCAGACGTCGGTGCTCGCGTTCGTGCTCGGCGGCGGGCTGACGAACCTCGTCACGCCGACGTCCGGGATGCTGCTCGCGTATCTGGCAACGGCGCGCGTCGATTTCGGCGCGTGGATCCGCTTCGTGCTGCCGCTGTTCCTGACGCTGCTCGCGCTGTCGTGCGTCGTGCTGACGTTCGCGGTGTGGATCGGGTATTGAGGTTCGCGACAGGGTCGGCAAAACGCGCGTGCGCTCGGCGGTGCGCAGCGCGTGCCCCCTACCCGGCTCGATGGCGGCGGCGGGCATCGCAACCCAATGCCGCAACCGAAAGGGCCGTTCAAGCCACCGCTACCGCTCCACCGAACGCCCGCTCGTCGATCGCCTCGGCGAGCGTCGCGAACGCCGTCGCGATCTCGTCCTCCGGCACGCACGCATAACCGAGCAGCAACCCCGACGCCGCACGTTCGCGGTCCGCGTAGTAGCCCGACAACGGTCGCACGACGATATTGCGTTCGAGCGCAGCCTGCGCGACCGCGCGATCGTCGACACCCTCCGGCAACTGCGTGACGAGATGCAGCCCCGCATCGCTGCCGAGCGCGTGCAGCGTGTCGCCGTAGCGTTGCGCGACCGCGTCGAGCAGCATCTCGCGGCGCTGCCCGTACAGCGTGCGCATCTTGCGGATATGCGACACGAAGTGCCCTTCCGCGATGAATTCGGCAAGTACCGCCTGCTGCAGCAACTGCCCTTCGCGATACAGCTCGGCGCTCGCAGTCGCGAAACTTTCCGCGAGCGGCTCGGGCGCGACCAGGTAGCCGACCCGCAGCCCCGGGAACAGCGTCTTGCCGAAACTGCCGACGTAGATCACCTGCCCGGCCGTGTCGAGGCCCTGCAGCGACGCGAGGGGCCGGCTGCCGTAACGAAATTCGCTGTCGTAGTCGTCCTCGATGATCCAGCAACCGTGCTGACGCGCGTATTCGAGCAGCATCCGCCGCCGCGCGAGGCTCATCACCATCCCGAGCGGGTACTGGTGCGACGGCGTGACGAGCATCAGCTTCGGCGGTTCGGCGAGATCGGCGGCCGACGGCGCGATCCCTTCCTCGTCGACCGGGATCGGCCGCGTCGTCAGCCCCGACACGTTCAGCACGCTGCGCACGCCCCAGTAGCAGGGATCCTCGGTCCAGATCGCGTCGCCCGGGTCGGTCAGCAGCCGCACGGCGAGGTCGATCGACTGGTGGATGCCGGTCGTGATCACGATCTGCTCGGGCGTGCAGCGCACCGAGCGCGACGTGCGCAGGTAGTCGGCCAGCGCCTCGCGCAGCAGCGCGAGCCCGCCACCCGGCGCGTAGGTCAGCAGGTCGGGGCGCAACCGCCGCCAGTATTTGTTGTGCAGCCGCGTCCACACGCGCGCCGGAAATCGCGACACATCGGGCACGCCCGGCATGAACGCGCCGCCCTGCCGTTTCGACACGCCGGCCCCTTCGACGAGCCGTGTGCCGCGCGCGGACAGCCGCCGCGCGGACGGCTGCACGAGCGCCGGGTGTGCGGCGGCCGCGTCGGACGGCGCGCCGACGATCTCGTCCGGCGCGCTGTCGGCGACGAAGGTGCCGCGGCCGGTCGCCGAGTTCACATAGCCTTCGAGCGCAAGCTGTTCGTAAACCTGCGTGACCGTGTTGCGCGCGATCCCGAGTTCGGCGGCGAGGAGCCGCGACGACGGTACACGCGTGCCGGCCGGCAGTTCGCGCGACAGGATCGCCTGTTGCAGCAGCCGGTGAAGCTGCCGGTAGATCGGCTGTTCGCCGCCGCGCACGAGGCGCTGCGCCAGCCAGTCCGACAACACGCTCGCGCGCATGATTGGCTCCTGAATATTTATTGAAATGGCTCTGATTGCCAGAGCCAAATGTGATTATAGTCGCCTCCATGGGCTGCCAACGCGCCCGATTCCCTACTCACCGGATAGAACATCAAGGAGATGACCGTGAAGAATGCCGACCTGCAGGCCCGCAAGAACGCCGCCACCCCGCGCGGCGTCGGCGTGATGTGCGATTTCTACGCAGCCCGCGCCGAGAACGCGGAACTGTGGGACGTCGAAGGCCGCCGCTTCATCGATTTCGCCGCCGGCATCGCGGTGCTGAACACCGGCCACCGCCACCCGAAGATCGTCAAGGCAATTTCGGATCAACTGAACAACTTCACGCACACCGCGTACCAGATCGTCCCGTACGCGTCGTACGTCGAGCTGGCCGAGAAGATCAACGACCGCGCGCCGGGCGATTTCCCGAAGAAGACCGCGTTCTTCACGACCGGCGCCGAAGCCGTCGAGAACGCGATCAAGATCGCACGTGCGGCTACCGGCCGTCCGGGCGTCATCGCCTTCTCGGGCGGCTTCCACGGCCGCACGATGATGGGCATGGCGCTGACCGGCAAGGTCGCCCCGTACAAGCTGAACTTCGGCCCGTTCCCGGGCGACGTGTTCCACGCCCCGTACCCGAACGCCGTGCACGGCGTGACGACGGCCGACTCGATCAAGGCGATCGAGATGCTGTTCAAGGCCGACATCGATCCGAAGCGCGTCGCCGCGATCATCTTCGAACCGGTCCAGGGCGAAGGCGGCTTCTACGCGGCGCCGGCCGAATTCGTGCGCGCACTGCGGAAGATCTGTAACGAACACGGCATCCTGCTGATCGCCGACGAAGTGCAAACGGGCTTCGCGCGTACCGGCAAGCTGTTCGCAATGCAGCACTACGACGTGCTCGCTGACCTGATCACGATGGCGAAGAGCCTCGCGGGCGGCATGCCGCTGTCGGGCGTCGTCGGCCGTGCGGACCTGATGGACGCTGCAGCGCCCGGCGGCCTCGGCGGCACCTACGCAGGCAACCCGCTGGCCGTTGCGTCGGCGCACGCGGTGCTCGAGATCATCGACGAAGAGAAGCTGTGCGAGCGCGCGACGCAACTCGGCGACGTGCTGAAGGCGAAGCTGAACGCACTGCAGGCCGACGTGCCGCAGATCGCCGACGTGCGCGGCCCGGGCGCGATGATCGCGGTCGAGTTCCTGAAGCCGGGTTCGGGCGAGCCGGATGCCGAGTTCACGAAGCGCGTGCAGACGCGCGCGCTCGAGCGCGGCCTGCTGCTGCTCGTGTGCGGCGTGTACTCGAACGTCGTGCGCTTCCTGTTCCCGCTGACGATCCCGCAAGCCGTGTTCGACGAAGCGCTCGTGATCCTCGAGGAAGTGCTGAAGGAAACGGTCGGCGTGCCGGCCTGAGTTCCCGTCGACTTCAATTGAATGCGCCGCCGCCGTCTTCACGACGGCGGCGGCCGTTTTATCCGTCCTTTTCGAAGCAGGTGATTCATATGAGCACGGTTCAGGAAACCCTGGCACTGAAAGACCCGTCGCTGTTCCGCCAGCAGGCGTACGTCAACGGCGAATGGCAAGGCGCGACGAACGGCGAGACGTTCGACGTCCGCAACCCGGCGACGGGCGGCCTGCTCGGCACCGTGCCTGCGATGGGCACGGCCGAGACGCGTCACGCGATCGAAGCCGCGAACGCCGCATGGCCGGCGTGGCGCAAGAAGACCGCGAAGGAACGCGCGGTCGTCCTGCGCAAGTGGCACGACCTGATGATGGAAAACGCCGACGACCTCGCGCTGATCCTGACGACCGAGCAGGGCAAGTCGCTGGCAGAAGCGAAGGGCGAGATCGGCTATGCCGCATCGTTCCTCGAATGGTTCGCGGAGGAAGGCAAGCGCGTGTACGGCGACACGATCCCGACGCCGGCGAGCGACAAGCGCATCGTCGTGACGAAGGAAGCGATCGGCGTGTGCGCGGCGATCACGCCGTGGAACTTCCCGGCGGCGATGATCACGCGCAAGGTCGGCCCGGCGCTCGCCGCAGGCTGCCCGATCGTCGTGAAGCCGGCTGAAGCGACGCCGTTCTCGGCACTCGCGATGGCCGTGCTGGCCGAGCGCGCGGGCGTGCCGGCCGGCGTGTTCAGCGTCGTCACGGGCGACCCGAAGGCGATCGGCGGCGAAATGACGTCGAACCCGATCGTGCGCAAGCTGTCGTTCACCGGCTCGACGCCGGTCGGCCGCCTGCTGATGTCGCAATGCGCGGCGACGGTCAAGAAGGTGTCGCTGGAGCTCGGCGGCAACGCGCCGTTCATCGTGTTCGACGACGCCGATCTCGACGCGGCCGTGCAGGGCGCGATCGCATCGAAGTACCGCAACAGCGGCCAGACCTGCGTGTGCACGAACCGCTTCTACGTGCATGAGGCCGTGTACGACCAGTTCGCGCAGAAACTCGCGGCAGCCGTCGGCCAGTTGAAGGTCGGTCGCGGCACGGAGCCGGGCGTCACGCAGGGCCCGCTGATCAACGAAGCGGCGGTGCTGAAGGTCGAGGCGCACATCGAGGACGCGCTCGCGAAGGGCGCGACCGTCGTGACCGGCGGCAAGCGCCATGCGCTCGGCCACGGCTTCTTCGAGCCGACCGTGCTGACGGGCGTCACGCCGGCGATGAAGGTCGCGAAGGAAGAGACGTTCGGGCCGCTCGCGCCGCTGTTCAAGTTCGGCAGCGACGATGAAGTGATCCGTCTCGCGAACGACACCGAGTTCGGCCTCGCCGCGTACTTCTACAGCCGCGACATCGGTCGCGTGTGGAAGGTTGCGGAAGCGCTCGAATACGGGATGGTCGGCGTGAACACGGGCCTGATCTCGAACGAAGTCGCGCCGTTCGGTGGCGTGAAGCAATCGGGCCTCGGCCGCGAAGGCTCGCACTACGGCATCGACGACTACGTCGTGATCAAGTACCTCTGCCTCGCCGTCTGACGGTTCAGGGCCTGCCGCGTCAGTGGCAGGCCCTGACCGCCCGGCCGGAACCGGGCGGTCCGACGCGGGCCGGTGTCCCTCTCCGCCGTGCCCGCGTCATCTTCATACGCACGAGATCGCCCCGCTCTGCGCACCCGATTTCGATCGCTGTATCCGCCGATACCCCATATCGCGCGCCAATTTCGTTCAAGTCTCGTTTCTCATTTCGCTGCATGCCGCTGGGTTGAGTGTTCCGCCTCGATCTGGTTTGCCCGCGTATGAACACTTCAGCCGACGGCCCGGTGTGTGCAGAGTCTGTGCAGTCAGGCACCGTTGCAGCGGGTGGTGCCGTGACACACGTCAACAGTTGCCGGCATGACGTACGGGAGGTTACACATCCGGCCGTGTTCTGCTCGATCTCCCTTCGCTTCAGCCTCGATGACGGTTCACATCATCGACTTTCGTCGGATTCCAAAATAAGAATCGTACTCGTTCTATAGACAGAGAAAATCTTGCCGGCCACTGTCTGTAAAAGGTATTGATCCACGAATGCACCTACTATCCAGACACATTCGATTCCGATGACCTCATGTATGGCGGCAGCTTCACTGGCTACAGTGCAACCTCTGACGACACGATCACACAATGAACATGAACTCACTTCGATACGGTGTTGCTGCGTTCCTTTTCACGCTGTCGTCGATGCTGTCGAACGTAGCGATGGCATGCACGATAGGCGAGGAAGCGCAGTTGCAACTTCCATTCAACACAACCACACTTTCTAATGCAGACAGAGTGGCGATAGCCGATAGCGTCATCGCGGCAAAGAGTTGGCCGAATGTGAAAATTCAAGCAACAATAATTGCAGGCGCCTTCGTTTATGAGAAGAACATCGAAATACTGAAGGATACGCGTGGAGAAAACGTAAAGGAATACTTGCAACACCTTGGAATCAGCGTCGATCATATCGTTATCGACAAAAAGACATTCACTGACGAAATGATTACGAGACGACCTGACGGAACAATAAAAACCAATCAAATAATCGTGGAATTTACGCCGATATGTAAAGGTAGCTGCGCATGGATGTGTGACGACCTTCGCGTAACGCCACACAGCAAGCTCATCAATCGATGACCACGGAACGCTCGCGTATGCGGCTGTTCTCATTCCAAAATACCAACAGCGCTGCGGGTACGATATCGATGGCGACTCAATTCCTAACCGCCGCCGCGCTCGCGTTGAGCTGCGCACATGCAGCGTTCGCCTGTGACGGTGCGTCGAACATGCCCGCCCATTACATCGATATTGTTTTCGATGCGGATTCGAGTGCGATTTCTCCGACCGAACTGTCGAGGTTATCGGCATGGTCGAGCGACATGCACAGGCGCTTTCCGAGCATTGACACGATATGGCTTATCGGACTGGCCGAACGAACCGAACGCGACGCGCAACAGCTTGCAACGCGACGAGCAGAAAACGTGATGGCTGTTCTGGATCGGCATTCGATCCGTGGCGAGAAAAGCGCCTTGGCGGGAAAAATTTTCAAGCCGGATGAGTTCGGTCAATCCGGGCGGCGCGTCGAAGTGAACGTCAGTCCGGGGTGCCCTAACCACTGTTGCCCGAACCTGAATCCCATACCCAGGGCGCAATGATGTACGCGACACCCACAACATCGGCCTACGCAATGCGAGCCGCCTTCCTCCTACCTCGAGCGTTCACGCCATCATCGAAATACGTTCACCGCCTCCGCCAGCTGCGTCGCCTGCTGCTTCAGGCTCTCCGACGCCACCGCACGCTGCTCGGCCTTCGACAAACGGATCTCCGCGATCAAATCCGACACACGCTTCACCTGCGTGACGATGCCCTCCATCGTCTTGCTCGCGCCGTCGACGATCCGCGCAACCGATTCGACCCGCTCGACGCTCGTGCCGATCAGCGTATTGATCTCCTTGGCCGCGTGCGCGCTGCGCGAGCGCTCGCAATTGACCACGGAACCTCCTCGGACGCGGGCGTTCTTGCTCCACAACGCCGACAGCATCGCGGGGTACGTCGTTGACATTGAATAAGCTCGTCACTGCCGCCGCACTCGCGTTGAGCTGCGCACATACGGCGTTCGCGTGCGACGGTCCTTCGAACATGCCCGGTTGGGATTTTGATGTCCGGTTCGACAACAATTCAAGCGACCTATCTACCGCCGAACTGGCGAAGCTTTCCGTATGGTCGAACGACATGCGCAATCGCTTCCCCATTGTCGATGTGGTGTCAGTTATCGGATTAGCCGAACCGACGGAACGAAACGCGCAAGAGCTTGCGCACCGACGTGCAGCGAACGTTAAGAGCGCGTTGGATCAGTTTTTGATTCGGGGCGAACGAAACTCGATGATCGCGCGACTCTACAAATTGCCGTTTCCCGCAAGCGAGTTTGACGACAACGGGCGGCGCGTCGAGATCACATTCGGTCCGGGGTGCCCAAACCACTGCTGCCCGAACCTGAATCCCATACCCAGGGCGCAATGACGTAGCACGACGTACTCACACCGGCCCGCGCGATGCGGGCCGCCGTCCTCCCGCCTCGCACGTTCGCGCCATCACCGAAACACGTTCACCGCATCCACCAGCCGCGTCGCCTGCTGTTGCAGGCTCTCCGACGCCGCCGTGCTCTGCTCGACCAGTGCCGCGTTCTGCTGCGTGATGTTGTCCAGGTGCACCACCGCCTGGTCGACCTGCGCGACGCCCGTACTCTGCTCGGCCGTCGACGAACTAATCTCCGCGATCAAATCCGACACGCGCTTCACCTGCGTGACGATGTCCTCCATCGTCTTGCCCGCCTCGTCCACACGCCGCGCACCCGATTCGACGCGATCGACACTCGCGCCGATCAGCGTCTTGATCTCCTTCGCCGCGTTCGCGCTGCGCTGCGCGAGCGCCCGCACCTCGCCCGCGACCACCGCGAAGCCGCGCCCCTGTTCGCCTGCGCGCGCCGCTTCAACGGCCGCGTTCAACGCAAGGATGTTGGTCTGGAACGCGATGCCGTCGATCACGCCGATGATGTCGGCAATCTTGCGCGAGCTGGCAGTGATGTCGCTCATCGTCGTGACGACCTCGCCCACCACCTGCCCACCGCGCTCGGCCGCGTCACTTGCGGAAACCGACAGCTGATTCGCCTGCAGCGCCGTCTCCGCATTGCTCGACACGGTCGCCGTCATCTCGGCCATCGACGCGGCCGTCTCCTGCACGCTCGACGCCGCCTGTTCGGTGCGCGCGCTCAGGTCGTTGTTGCCCTGCGCGATCTCGTTGCTCGCGCGCTGCACGTTGTGCACCTGCTCGCTGACGTCGTCGACGAGCCAGCGGAACATCAGCCCGAGCTGGTTGATCGTGCGCAGCGTCATGCCGATCTCGTCGACGCGGTTCATCCGCGCGCCGCGCCGGCTTTCGCCGGTCGCGACGTTCAGCGCCTGATCGTGCAGCCGCTTCAGCGGACGCACGATCTGCGCATCGAGCCACAGGCCGGCCGCCGCCGCCACGCCGACCGTCACGCCGGCAAACGCCGCGAGCCCGCCGCCGTCGAGCCCGCATGCCCAGCCCGCGCCGACCACCGCCGGGGCAAGCACGCACAGCGCCGAATGCACGCGCGCGCGCACCGACATCGTCTGCGACAGCGACGCGATGCGCAGCAGACCCGTGCGGATCACCAGCCCCTTGTGAAACCGGCGCTGGCCGGCCTTGCCTTCGCAGAACGCGCGATACACCGCATCGGCGGCTTCGGTCTCGTCGTGCGGCGCCTTCGTGCGCACCGACATGTAGCCCTGCGGCTCGCCGTTGCGCATCACGGGAATCGCGTTCGCACGCACCCAGTAGTGATCGCCGTTCTTGCGGCGGTTCTTCACGAGTGCGGTCCACGGCTCGCCGCGCCTGAGCGTCGCCCACATGTCGGCAAACGCTTCGCGCGGCATGTCCGGGTGGCGCACCACGTTGTGCGGCTGGCCGACGAGTTCCTCGTTCGTGAAGCCGCTCACCTGCGCGAACGTCGTGTTGGCGTAGGTGATGTTGCTGTCTGCATCGGTCGTCGACATCAGGGTGACGTCGTCGGGAAAATCGAATTCCTGTTGGGTAACGGGCTGGTTATTGCGCATGCATGGCTCCGAAAGGCGGATCTATCGTCCGCGTCGCGCTGAAATCACGCTCAGTAGCCGAAAAACGGTTTATCGCTTTACGACAGTCTTCATCTTACTGTCGGTATATTGGGGAAAAACCTTACCCCTTCATCGCATAAAATATTCATTTCGGCCGCCGCCATGATTTCGATCAAATAATCCGGCAATAATCGCCGCGCATGTTCATCCGGATGTCACGTCACGCTGCCCTGCCACGTCGCGCGGCAGGTCAATGCCGTCGGCCATTGCACGCGGCGAAACGATTCCGTCTATCCTGCTCCATTCAACCGGCATTCGAATTCGATGAAAAAGGCATTGCACGAACTGAACCGGCTGTCCTGGAATACGGCGACAGTCGCGCATAACAGCCATAAAGGCGACCAGGCCGCGTTTTTCCGCGCGGGCGGCTCGACGCTCTTTCCGGAAGAACGCGAAATGCTCGGCGACGTCAGCGGGCTGCGGCTGCTGCACCTGCAGTGCAACGCGGGGCAGGACACGCTGAGCCTCGTGCGCGACGGCGCGGATGCGACGGGCGTCGACATCTCCGACGAAGCGATCGCCTTCGCACGGCAACTGTCGGCCGACGCGGGCCTGCCCGCGCGTTTCGAGCGCGCCGACGTGCTCGACTGGATGCCCGAGGCCGCCGCGCGCGGCGAGCGCTTCGATCGCGTGTTCACGTCGTACGGCGCGATCTGCTGGCTGTCCGACCTGAACGCGTGGGCGCGCGGGATCGCCGCGCTGCTCGCGCCGGGCGGCCGTTTCGCGATGGTCGAGTTCCATCCGTTCGCGCTGTATTTCGACGAACACTGGAAGCCGCACTATGACTATTTCAAGAGCGACGCGACCGAGGAGCCGGCAGGCGTCGGCGATTACGTCGCCGCATCCGGCACGGGGCTCGGCGCGCAGCACGACCATCCGGGTGTCATCGATTTCGCGAACCCGCATCCGAGCTACGAGTTCATGTGGGGCATCGGCGAAGTCGTGAACGCACTCGTGTCGGCCGGGCTCGCGATCGACCGCCTGACCGAATATCCGTACGCGAACGGCTGGAAGGGCTTCGACGGCATGCGCGAGCTGGACGGCCGCCGGATGATGCCGCCCGGTCACATGCCGAGCCTGCCGCTGATGTATGCGATCGCCGCGCATCGGGAGGCCGCATGACGCGCCGCACCGCCGCCGAACGCGACGCGCTTTCCGCACGCCCGCTCGCACGCGACGAGGTGCCGCTCGTGTGGACCATTGACCGACGCGAGATCATCGAGCACCTGTACGTGCTGCGCGACGGCGCGCTGCATCTCGTTCCCGAGTTCTACGACGTCGGCGGCTGGCCGGACGGCGAAGCCGACCACTACACGCCGATCCTGCTCGACTGTCACGATCGCGGCGGCTGGTGCCTCGGCATGTTCGACGGTGCACGGCTCGTCGCGGCGGTCGTCGTCGACAGCCGGCCGCTCGGCCCGCACCGCGACATGCTGCAGTTGAAGTTCCTGCACGTGAGCCGCGACTGGCGCGGCTGCGGCCTCGGCGAGCAGCTTTACCGCGCGGCCCGTGAGCAAGCGCGCGCGATGGGCGCCGCACGCCTGTATGTGTCCGCGACGCCGTCGCAGCGTACGATCGACTTCTACCTGCGGCTCGGCTTCACGGTCAGCGCATCGCCCGACCCGGCGCTTTACGCGCTCGAGCCGGAAGACATTCATCTGGAAGGACCGGCGGCCTGACGCACCGGCACACGGGTGAAGCGTGGACATTCCCGCGTTGCCCCAGCCGCGATCGGCCGTCGCGGAATCACGGAATCACGGAGAGCGAAATTGCAGAACGAAGCACAGCCGCAAGCCATGCCGAAGATCCTCGTCAGCATGTGCGTGGTCGGTCATCCGGTCCGTTACAACGGCTCGGCCAAGACTGCCGCGCACGAGGCACTCGAACGGTGGCAGCGCGAAGGGCGCCTCGTGCCCGTCTGCCCCGAACTGGCCGGCGGCTTCAGCGTGCCGCGCCCGCCCGCCGAAATCGCCGGCGGCGAATCGGGGCAGCAGGTGCTGTCGGGCGCCGCGCGCATCGTCGACGTAAACGGAACGGACGTGACGGCGCCGTTCGTCTCCGGCGCGCAAACCGCGCTGGCCCTCGCGCGCACGCACGATTGCCGCTTCGCGATCCTGGCCGACGGCAGTCCGTCGTGCGGCAGCACGTTCATTTATGACGGGAGTTTCGAGAACCGGCGGCACGCGGGCGCCGGTGTCACGGCGGCGTTGCTGCGCGAGCATGGGATCGAAGTGTTCGCGGACACCGAGATCGACGCGCTCGATGCGCGCCTCAAGCAACTGTCGCAGGCCGGTTAACGACAATGCGCGGCACGAGAACCCTCGTGCCGCGCATCGATTCGGATACGGCGACGCGGTGAAGCCGCGAAGCGGCGGCACGTGCGCAGCCGCTTCGCCACGTCACGCCGATCAGACGCGTTCGATCGCGATCGCGATGCCCTGGCCGACGCCGATGCACATCGTGCACAGCGCAAAGCGGCCGTTCGTGCGATGCAGCTGGTACATCGCGGTCGTCACGAGCCGGGCGCCCGATGCACCGAGCGGATGACCCAGTGCGATCGCGCCGCCGTTCGGGTTCACGCGCGGATCGTCATCGGCAACGCCGAGCATGCGCAGCACCGCGAGACCCTGCGATGCAAACGCCTCGTTCAGCTCGATCACGTCGAACTGGTCGATCGTCATCCCGAGCCGGGCGAGCAGCTTCTGCGTCGCCGGCGCAGGGCCGATGCCCATCACGCGCGGCGCGACGCCGGCCGTCGCGATGCCCAGCACACGTGCGCGCGGCGTCAGGCCGAAGCGCTTCGCGGTTTCCTCGTTCGCGAGCAGCAACGCGGCGGCACCGTCGTTGACGCCCGACGCGTTGCCGGCCGTCACCGTGCCGTCCGGACGCACGACGCCCTTCAGCTTCGCGAGCGCTTCGAGCGACGTTTCGCGCGGATGCTCGTCGCGCGAGAAGACGACCGGGTCGCCCTTCTTCTGCGGAATCGTGACCGCGACGATTTCCTCGGCGAGCGTGCCGTCCTGCTGCGCGCGCGCGGCCTTCTGCTGGCTGCGCAGTGCGAACAGGTCCTGGTCGGCACGGCTGACGTTGTAATCGGTGGCGACGTTCTCGCCCGTCTCCGGCATCGAGTCGACGCCGTACAACTGCTTCATCAACGGATTGACGAAGCGCCAGCCGATCGTCGTATCGTAGATGTCGGCCTGGCGCGCGAACGCGCTCGCGGCCTTGCCCATCACGAACGGCGCGCGCGTCATGCTCTCGACACCGCCCGCGACCATCAGCGCGGCTTCGCCGGACTTGATCGCACGCGCGGCCACGCCGACCGCATCCATCCCCGAACCGCACAGGCGGTTGATCGTCGAACCCGGCACGCCCTGCGGCAGCCCCGCGAGCAGCGCCGACATGCGCGCGACGTTGCGGTTGTCCTCGCCGGCCTGGTTCGCGCAGCCGTAGATCACGTCGTCGATCGCCGTCCAGTCGACGTCGCGATTGCGCTCCACGAGCGCCTTGAGCGGCACCGCGCCCAGATCGTCGGCGCGCACGCCGGACAGTGCACCGCCGTAACGCCCGATCGGCGTACGGATCGCATCACACAGAAAAGCTTCGGTCATCAGTGTCTCCGGTCCCAGGACTGGGTGGGAAATGAACAGGGCGCGCCCCTTGCATTGCCCGCCGGGATGCGCTTAAATGTTCTATATACGAACATAAGATCGTGTATCGAACGTTCAACGCATCATAGGGAGTGCGGGGACGACCTGTCAAGCGCCCGGTCCGCCGTGCGGTTGGCGTGTCAGGCCCCATGCGCTATCTTCTCGGCTGCACGATATTCCTGGCGCTCATGACAACCGAAGATACTCAGACGAAACCCGGCGACTCCTACGTCCAGTC
Source organism: Burkholderia sp. D-99 (assembly GCF_011605345.1). GTDB lineage: Bacteria > Pseudomonadota > Gammaproteobacteria > Burkholderiales > Burkholderiaceae > Burkholderia. The sequence continues at coordinate 1,407,190 of NZ_JAAOXM010000002.1, read as the reverse complement.
GTTCGCGCGCGGCCTCGCGGTGATCCGCGCGTTCGACGCGGCCCGTCCGGAGCAGACGCTCACCGAGGTCGCCTCGGCCACCGGGCTCACGCGCGCAGGCGCGCGCCGGATCCTGCTCACGCTGCAGACGCTCGGCTATGTCGAGGCCGACGGCCGGCTGTTCCGGCTCACGCCGAAGATCCTCGAGCTCGGCTTTGCGTACCTCACGTCGATGCCGTTCTGGAATCTCGCCGATCCGGTCATGGAGCAACTGTCCGAGCAGATCCACGAAAGCTGCTCGGCGGCCGTGCTCGACCGCACCGAGATCGTCTACGTGCTGCGCGTGCCGACCCGCAAGATCATGACGATCAACCTGTCGATCGGCAGCCGGCTGCCCGCGTACTGCACGTCGATGGGCCGCGTGCTGCTGTCCGCGCTCGACGACGCCGCGCTCGACGAAACGCTCGCGCAAAGCGGCATCCGCGCGCATACGCCGCGCACGATCACGGATCTCGGCGAACTGAAGGCGGCGATCGCACAGGTGCGCCAGCAGGGCTGGGCCGTGGTCGACCAGGAACTCGAAGTGGGCCTGATGTCGCTGTCCGCGCCGATCCGCAACCGGCGCGGGCAGATCATCGCGGCGATGAACATCAGCGGCAACGCGCAACGGCATACCGCGAAGCAGATGGTGAAGGAGTTTCTCGGGCCGCTGCAGCAGGCCGCGCAGACGGTGTCGGAGCTGGTGGCACGAAGGGGGTGAATGCCGATCCGCGCGCGGGTACGGGTGCGTCCACGCCGCGCGGCGTGAAACGACGCGCGGCGCCATGTGTTGGCCGCCGCGACGGCATTGTCCGGAACAGCCGCCCACTCGCCGCCGTACCGGCACGCCGGCGGCGTGCCCTGCTTCAGCCGTTGCCGGCGAATGCGTTGCCCATCGGCTTCGTCCGGATGCCCGGGGCCAGCCGGGTCCAGGGCAACTCGGCCGGATCGGCCGTCATCGGGCCCGGTGCCGTGGCAACGAGCACCGCCTCGGCGATCCCCTGGAAGTCGGCGCGAAAGTGCACCGAGCTTTTGTTGACAAGGATGCGCATCGCTTCCGGCTCGACGCCGCCCACGCGATAGAGATTGCGGTCGAGCATCTGCGCCTTGCCGCTGCTCACCACGATCAGCACGCCATCGATCCGCAGGCAGGCAACAGGCCCGATATCCGCACGCATGCCGTTCATCATCGGGCCGTCGTACCGGCATACGCCGTCGGACAGCTTCACGACCTCGAAACGTGCGTGGACCGGCTCGTCGCCGGGCACGCCGGAGACACCGCCGAGCGCCACATCGATGAACGCGCCGACACCGGCGCGATGGGCCGCCGCCGCGGCAGCCGGATCCCAGATCAAACCGATCGCCGCATCTCTCGCGCCATTGCGCAGCAACGCCCGCAGCATGCCCGTCGTGTTCGAGTCGCCGCCCGCGCCGGGATTGTCCTGCGTATCGGCGATGACGACCGGCTTGCCGGCCCCGTCGGCGAGCCGCATGGCTTCGCGCACGGCAGCGTCGGGCGACAGGAACGGCACCTGCCACGCGGCCTCGTCAGCCAGCATCTTGTCGTACAGCGCCTGCACGGCAGCCTCGGCCGACGCGGCGTCATCGCCGTAACCCCAGATGACCGGGCCACATTCGGGAAAATCGGCCGCCGGAAAACCCGGCGCAAACGACAGCGACGCCACGGCCCCGGTTTCCAGCGCCGCGAGTTGCGCGTACATGCCGCGCGAGGGCTCGAGCAGCGTGCACATGCCGTTGATCGGGATCAGGAACGGCAGCCGGCGCACCGCGCGATGCAGGGGGCGGCCACCCGCCGCCCGTAAGACAAGCAAGCGCTCGAGCAGCACGGCCGCGCGTTCGCCGGTCTCGGCCATGTCGACATGCGGATAGGTGCGGAAGGCGACCAGTGCGTCGGCCTCGCGCAGCATCTTCCCGGTGACGTTGGCATGCAGGTCGAGCGACGCGACCACGGGTACGTCCGGGCCGACCGCGGCGCGTACGCGCTCCAGCAACGTGCCTTCGCCGTCGTCGGTATGCTCGGCGACCATCGCGCCGTGCAGGTCGAGGTACACCGCGTCGTAGCCTCCGTTGCGAACCGCCGCGAGGATTTCGCCGGCAATGCGCTCGAACGCATCCTCGGTCACGTGGGCCGACGGGCTCGCGCCCGCCCAGATGACCGGCAGCAAGATCCAGCCGCGCCGTTCCGCCGCGACGATGAATCCGCCCGCGGGAATGTTGACGTCGCGCAGCGCAAGCACGTCGTCGCCCCGCACCATGGCCGGGAAGCCCTCGCCGCGCTCGAAGTTTACGTAAGCGGCTTTCGACGGCGCAAACGTATTGGTTTCATGCTGAAAGCCGGCGATCAAAATGCGCGTATTCAAAAACGTGTCTCCGGAAATAGTGAGTCGATGCACCGGCACCAAGCGCCGTCAGCCCCGCACCGCGATGGATGTCACGGACGCTTGTGCGCCCGCGACGTCACGCTGTCGCCAACGCGTCGTGCGGCGCGGGAAGCCGGTTCGCCACGAGTACCGCGGCGCCCGCGACCAGCAGCGCGACCATGACCAGCAGGCCGGCTGCCATGCTGCCCGTCGCCGAGTGGATCGCACCGATGATGGTCGGGCTCAGGAAGCCGCCGATCAGGCCGATCGTATTGATCAGCGCGATGCCGCCCGCGGCCGCGTCACCCTTCAGGTATTGCGACGGAATCGCCCAGAACACCGTGTACGCAGCCCAGATCATCGACGTGGCGATCGTCATGCCGACCAGTGAAATGACGAGATTGCCGTTGGCAGTCGTCGCCACGGCCAGCGCGATCGCGCCGATCAGGGCCGGCACCGCGCTGTGGAAACGGCGCTCGCGGCGGCGGTCCGACCTGCGGCCGATGACGACCATCGCGATCGCGGCGCAGACGTACGGGATCATCGAGTACAGCCCGATCTGCATGGTATCGGTCACGCCGTCGGCCTTGATGATCGACGGCAGCCAGAAACTCACCGCGTAGATCCCGCAGATGATCGTGAAATAGGCGAACGCCAGCAGGTACACGCGCGGGTCGCGCAACACCTGTCCGAACGAGTGATGACCGGCGCCGGACGTGTGCAGTTCGGCGGCGAGCATCCGCTTCTCGTCGTCGGTCAGCCACTTCGCGTCGGCCGGCCGGTCGGACAGCACCTTGAGCGCGAGCACGCCGAACAGCACGCACGGCAGACCTTCGACGACGAACATCCACTGCCAGCCGGCCAGGCCGTGGGCACCGGACAGCCCGGTCATCAGCCATGCCGACAGCGGCGACCCGAAGGCGCCGCCGATCGGGCCAGCGAGCATGACGACCGCCATCACACCGGCCATGCGGCGCTGACCATACCAGTAGGTCAGGTAAAAGATCATCCCGGGCGCGAAGCCGGCCTCGAACACGCCGAGCAGGAAGCGCATCGCGTAGAAGGTGGTCTCGTTATGGACGAACATCATGCCGGCCGAGGTCAGGCCCCACAGCACCATGATCCGGCTGATGGTCTTGCGTGCGCCGATCCGCGGCAGCAGCAGGTTGCTCGGGATCTCGAACAGCACATAGCCGAGAAAGAAGATGCCCGCGCCCAGCCCGTACACCGCATCGGAGATACCCAGGTCGCTCTGCATCGAGAGCTTCGCGAACCCGATATTCACGCGATCGAGATAGGCGAACGTGTAGCACAGCAGCAGGAACGGCAGCAGGCGCCAGTTCAGCTTGCGGTACAGGGCCTGATGCGCCGGGCTGTCGGGCGCGACCGGGTCTTGAGGGGATGGAATGGCGGACATGCGCTCTCCTTTAGGGCGTATTGCTTCGAATCCCGCATCGATGATCGACTCTGTTCGAATCGTCGAGGAGCCGAAAAAGCGGCGCAAGAGCAACTTTGGCGAGTTATTGTTGCTCAACCGGCAACACCTCACCGACGAACCGACCGACACCATGCGCGAACTGAACCAGCGCCGCTTGCGCTATTTCCATGAAGTCCTGACGCACGGCTCCATCCGCGGCGCGGCCGACAGCATCAACACGTCGCCGTCCGTCATCACGCGGCAGATCCGCTTGCTCGAGGAAGAAATCGGGGCGCCGCTGTTCGAGCGCCAGCCTCGCGGCGTCCGGCCGACCGAGGCCGCGGCGCACCTGCTCGAATATTGGCACGGCTGCCGCTCCCAGCAGGAACTGTTCGAAGACCGCCTGCAGGCGCTGCACGGCCTGCAACACGGCCAGATCCGCATCGCCACCAGCGAAGGCTATATCGACTGCCTGATGGACGAGGTACTCACCGATTTTTGCGCGCGCTATCCGAAGCTCGATGTCACCGTCGATCTCCTGCCGGTCAGCAAGTTGCTCCAGGAAGTCGCTGAGAGCCGCGCGCATATCGGCCTGGCCTACAATCCCCCGGCGCATCCGGAGATCGAGTGCGTCGCCACCGCGTCGCAGCCGGTGGTGGCGCTCGTGCATCCCGGGCACCCGCTCGCCGTGCGGGGCCGACCGGTCGCGGTACGCGAACTCGCCGAGTATCCGCTCGCGCTGATGCCGCCGGCGTTCGGCCTCGGACAAGCCGTGCAGATGCTCGCGTACGCGGAGAACATCCAGCTCCACCCGACGCTCACCACCAACTCGCTTGCCGTGCTGCGCCACTTCGTCAAGCGCAACAACGGCGTCACGCTGCTCGCCGCGTTCGCTGCGTATCAGGAACTGGAGGCGGGAGAACTCGTCGCGCTTCCCGTCGCGCATCCGCTGCTCGAGGCAGCCAACGCGCGGCTGCTGGTCAAGGCCGGGCGCACGCTCGGGGTGGCAGCCGATACGCTGCTGCGCGGCATCCTTCGGGACATGAAGATGTTTTCGAACGCGGGCGGGCGCAACGGCAAGACAACGGCGCGCGGCAAGGCCGGCAGGCGGTCGGCGGGGAATCACGGCGGGTCATGACTGTCCCCGCCGACGATGAAGCCCGCCTCGCCGGCTGCGGAAAGTCGGTCGACCTGGCGCAAGCCGACATCGAGCGGCAAGGGATTATTTGAGGAACCCGAAATTTCTCGCCGTTTTCGTACGGATCAGGTTCGGCGCGCGCGCCGCTCGTCACGCGCCGAGCAGCATCCCCGTGCGCACCGGCACCGTGCCCGTCACGCGGCCGAGCGGCGCGCCGGCCGTCACGAAGCGGATCGCGCGCCGCATGTAGAACACGCCGTCGGTCGCGCTCGTGATCGTCGTGATCGCATCCGTCAGCGGATCGACGATGTCGAACAGCGCATCGCCCGCACGGATCGTCGCGCCGATTGCCGCGCGATGCACGAGGATCCCGCTCACCGGCGCGTAGAACTGCTCGCTGCCCGCGAGCGGCGTGGCCGGCGCGGCCAGCGGCGGCAACGGCGTGCGTTCGCCCCGCACCGCGCCGCACCAGACGAGATAGTCGACGAGCGCGCCGGCATCGCGTTCAGCGTATTCGTACGTCACGTCGCGCTGGCCACGGCACTCAACCGTCACGGCCACCGTGCCGGCCGCCATCGGCGTGCCTGCCGGCAAGTGCTGCCGCAACTGCGACCACAGCAGGTGATGCGCATCGTCGAACGCGTGCCCGCCCGAATCCTCGGCGAGCAGCGACACCTCCGCACCGAGATAACGCGCGAGCGGCTCGATGTCCGGCCACGCGGTATCGCTCGTGTACACGTGCATCACTGCTTCGAGCGAGCAATGCAGGTCGATCACGACGTCCGCGTCGTGCGACAGCTTCAGCAGTGCCAGCTGCAGCGCTTCGAATTCCGTACGCGGTGCGATGTCGCCAAGCGCCGCGCCGACACATTCGCGCACGATCGCGCGATTGCGTTCGCCGTCGTCGCCGAGCCGGTCGCGCGCACGTGCGGCGATCTCCGCGAGCGGCAGGAAGCCGCGATTGAAGTTGCGACCGCTCGCGAGGTCGAAACGGCCGATGAACTGCCCGAGCAGATGATGATTGAGGCCGACCGGGTTCGCGACCGGCACGAGCACGATCTCGGCCGCGAGCCGGCCTTCGGCATCGAGCTGCGCGAGACGCTGCTTCAGCACGAACGCCGCGAGCATCGCGGGCGTCTCGTCCGCGTGCAGCGCGGCCTGCAGGTAGATCTTGCGGCCGGTGCCGGCCGGCCCGAAATGAAAGCTCGTCAGCGTGCGCTGCGTGCCGATCGACGGCGACAGGAGTGGCGTGGTGCGAATCTGCATCGATGGTCTCGAACGGATGAAAACGGGGCCGCAGGTGAAACGGCAAGGAGGCTCGGCGCTCAGTCGCCGTACGGGTTGAAGTCGAAATACTGCTTCGCGATCCGGTCGTACGTGCCGTCCTTCAGCATCGACGCGATCGCGCCGTCGATCGACGCCTTGAGCGCCGTATCGGACTGCCGCATGCCGATGCCGACGCCGCGATCGCCCATGTCGAGCGGCGCGCCGACGAACGCAAAGCCCTTGCCGCGCGGCTGGCGCAGGAACCCGTAGTCGGCTTCCACCGTGCCGAGCAGCGCCGCGTCGAGGCGGCCGTTGACGAGATCGGCGAATACATCGTCCTGGCTCTTGTACGGCACCACGCTCACGCCGGCCGGCGCCCAGTGCGCGAGCGCCCACGATTCGAACTGCGTACCCGACTGCACGCCGACGCGCTTGCCGGCCAGCGATGCGGTCGTGCTGCCGAGGCCGCTCTCGGGCCGCGCAACGAGCCGCGACTTGAAGCGGAACAGCTTCGACGAGAACAGAATCTGCTTCTCCCGCTTCCCGGTGATCGCCATCGACGACAGGATCGCGTCGATCTTGCGCGCCTGCAGCGCGGGAATCATCCCGGAGAATTCGAGCTCGACCCACTGGCAGCGCAACTGCGCGCGGCGGCAGATCTCGTTGCCGAGATCGACGTCGAAGCCCTTCAGGCTGCCGTCGGGCGCCTTCGAATCCATCGGCGGATAGGTCGGATCGATGCCGAGGCGCACGGGGCGCGCATCGAACGCAAACGCGGACGTGGCAGCCAGGCCAAGGCACAGGGAAACGAGCGGGACGAGGAAACGTTTCATGGTCGACGGAGGGCAGGAAGAAAGGCAAACGGCATCAGCCGGACTGCCTGCGATCGTAGGCGGCACGGGCCGCCGCTGGAACCATCGACTGCCTTATCATGATCGGTATTTCCGATCACCGGCCTCGTCGCGCGCCCATGGCGTTCACGCTCTCCCAGCTCCGCATCTTCCAGGCCGTCGTCGAGCACGGCAGCCTGCGCGCCGCCGCACGTGCGCTCGATCTCGCGCAGAGCGGCGTCACGCAGCAGTTGCAGAGCCTCGAGGCGACGCTCGGCGCGACGCTGTTCACGCGCACCAATCGCGGGATCGTGCCGACGGCCGTCGGCCAGCGGCTGCTCGCGCGCTCCGGTTCGATCCTCGGCGAATGCGAGCAGGTCGAGCGGGAGATCCGGCAGTTGAGCGGCGCATACGAAGGCACCGTCACGCTCGGCCTCGTGGCCGAACCGCTGATCGACGCGTTTGCGCCCGTGCTGAGCGCGTTCCGCGCGCGCTTCGACAAGGTCGACGTGCACCTGCGCACCGGCACGTCGCGAATGATGATCGGCTGGCTGCGCGAAAGCGCGGTCGATTTCGCGATCGCACTCGTCGCGAAGCAGACCGACACGACCGATCTCGCGGTCACGCCGTTGCGGGCTTCCGCGCCGGTGGTCGTGTGCCGCAACGGGCATCCGGCGATGCACGCGCAATCGCTCGCCGAACTGGCCGGCTACGCGTGGGTGTCGACGCGCTCGCCGAACCTCAGCGCCGACCCGGTCGTGAACCGGCTGCTCGCGTACTTCGACGCGCACGGCCAGCCGCCGCCGAAGATTCTCGCGACCGTCGAAGGCATGTTCGAGACGCTGCAGATCGTCACGCAGACCGATTCGCTGGCGCTCGAAACCGAAGCCATCACGCGGCACGGGCCGTTCGCCGGCGCGCTCGCGAAGGTGCCCGTGCGCGAGCAGGCCGAATCGCAGGATATCTGCCTGCTGCAGCGCGCGGCCGTGCCGCTGACGCCGGCCGCGCAGGAACTCGCGACGATGCTCGCGTCTTACCTGCGGATGGTGCGCGGGCGGTAAGCGCGTATTGCTGCCTGCTGCCTGCTGCCTGCTGCCTGCTGCCTGCTGCCCGCCGCGCCGCGCCGCGCGTCAGTCGATCGAATCCCGCGCCGTCTCGCGCAGCATCGCGACCGCGATCAGCGACAGCACCACGCACGCCGCCACGTAGCCGGCCGGCGCGAGCTTGCTGCCGGTCGTCTTCACGAGCCAGGTCGCGATCAGCTGCGCGGTGCCGCCGAAGATCGTCACCGCGAGCGCATACGCGATCGAGATGCCGGTCGCCCGTACGTGGCGCGGCAGCGACTCGCACATCAGCGCCATTTCCGACGCCGAGCCGAGCGAATAGAACAGCAGCATCAGCGCGGTCAGCGGCAGGATCACCGACAGCGTCGGGTGGTGGTTCATCAGCCAGAACGCCGGGAACAGCAGCAGGACCAGCACGCCGCGACCGACGAAGATCGGCAGGCGCCGGCTGCCGAGCCGGTCCGACAGCCAGCCGAACAGCGGGCACGTGAGCAGCATCACGCAGCCCGATGCGACGCCGACGAACATCGACAGCTTCATCGGCAGGCCAAGCGTGTGGATCGCGTAGGTCGGCATGTAGAACGTCAGGATGTAGGTCGACACCGTGCCGCCCATCACCGTGAGCATCAGCAGCAGCACCGTGCGCGTGTGCTTCGAGAACAGCTCGTGCAGCACGCCGCGCTCGATGCCGTGATGGCTGTCGCCGGGCGCATCGTCGGCGAGCCGGCGGCGCAGATACATGCCGACCGGTGCGATCAGCACGCCGACGAGGAACGGCAGCCGCCAGCCCCAGCTTTCCAGCGCGTCCTTCGTCATCGTGTTCGACAGCAGCGCCGCGAAGCCCGAGCCCATCAGCGCGGCGCCGCCCTGCGTCGCAAGCTGCCAGCTTGCACGGAACGCACGACGCGACGTGCCGCCCTGTTCGAGCAGCGTCGACGTCGCCGCGCCGAATTCACCGCCCTGCGAGAAGCCCTGCAGCAGCCGCGCGAACACGACCAGCAGCGGTGCGGCCACGCCGACCTGCGCATACGTCGGCGCGATCGCGATCAGGCCCGTGCCGAGCGCCATCAGCATGATCGTCAGGTTCAGCGCGGCCTTGCGTCCCTTGCGGTCCGCGTAGACGCCGAGCACGACGCTGCCGAGCGGCCGCGTGAAGAAGCCGGCGGCGAACGTCGCGACCGACAGCAGCAGCGACGTGGTCGGGTCGCTCGACGGGAAGAACAGCTTGCCGATCAGCACCGCGAAGAAGCCGTACACGGTGAAATCGAAGAATTCCAGCCAGTTGCCGATCACGGCCGCGGCGATCGCACCGCGCCGCGTGACGGCCGGTGCGCCTGGCGTGCCGACTTCGGCCGCCCCCGTCGATGCGGGGTGCAGCGCGAGATGGTCTTTCTGCATCGTTGTCGTCTCCTCTCAATGCGGCCGGAAGCGCCGGCCGCCCGCCCCGCTGCCGGCATCACCGCCCGAGATAACGCTCCACGAGACGCGTCCAGTACGCCGCGCCGATCGGCAGGTTGCGATCGTTGAAGTCGTATTTCGGGTTGTGCACCATGCAGCCATCCTCGCCTTCGCCGTTGCCGAGCCGCACGAACGAGCCCGGCCGCTGCTGCAGCATGAACGCGAAATCCTCGCTGCCCATCAGCAGGTCGGTCTGCTCGACCACGTGCGCGTCGCCGACGAGCTCGCGCGCCACCTGCGCGGCAAAATCCGTTTCGGCGTCCGAATTGACGACGACCGGATAGCCTTCGATGTACTCGACGTTCGCGCTCGCGCCGTAGCTCGCGGCCTGCGTTTCGGCCAGCTCGGCGATGCGGCGCTTGAGCAGCGCGCGTACGTCGGGGCTGAACGAGCGCACGCTGAGTTCGAGGCGCGCGCCGTTCGGGATCACGTTGTTCGCGGTGCCCGCGTGCATCGAGCCGACCGTAACGACCGCCGGCTGTGCGGGGTCGACGTTGCGCGCGACGATCGTCTGCAACGCCATCACGATGCTCGCCGCGACGACCACCGGGTCGACCGTCAGGTGCGGTCGTGCCGCGTGGCCGCCGACGCCCTCGATCGTGATGATCGCCTTGTCGCCGGCCGACATGAACGGGCCGCGCCGCGTGAGGAACACGCCGGGCGCTGCGCCCGGATGGTTGTGCATGCCGAACACGGCGTCGCACGGGAAGCGTTCGAACAGGCCGTCGTCGATCATCTTCTTCGCGCCGCTGTCGACGCCATGCTCTTCCGCCGGCTGGAAATACAGGTGCACGGTGCCGGAGAAGTTGCGTGTCTTCGCGAGTTGCTGCGCGGCGCCGAGCAGCATCGTCGTGTGGCCGTCGTGGCCGCATGCGTGCATCTTGCCGTGCGTGCCGCTCGCGTAGGGCAGCCCGGTCGCCTCGATGATCGGCAACGCGTCCATGTCGGCGCGAATGCCGATGCTGCGCGTGCCGTCGCCCACGCGCAGCGTGCCGACCACGCCCGTCTTGCCGACCCCGCGCGTCACCTGCCAGCCCCACTGTTCGAGCTTCTCGGCGACGAGCGCGGCCGTGTCGTGCTCTTCGTACGCGAGTTCGGGGTGGTGATGGATATGGTGACGGATCTCGCGCAACCCGCCGGCGGCGGGCATCAGATCCTCGACTTCGGTGAATCGGGTATCGGTGGTCATCAAGGGGCTCCTGCTGTTTGTCTGCGCACGCAACACCTGCGTGCGGGAAAGCGAGCCACTATATCGAGCCGATATCGGTTCAATAAGATGCGGAATTTTTCACCGCGATAAGATTTTTTAATCAGGGTTAATACGAGCGCCGCTCGCCGTCTGCGGCCTCATCGGTCGTGATCGACACGCGACCCGTTGATTTTTGAGACGAACGGTCTATTATTCGCGCATGGACGTTCGATCTGATCCGCCTCGCCGTCGCGGCAGGCCACCGAAGCAGCATGAAGACCTCGTCGCCACGCGGGACATGCTGTTGCGCACCGGGCTGGAAGTGCTCACCGAGAAGGGCTTTTCGGCCACCGGGCTCGACGAGATCCTCGGGCGCGCCGGTGTGCCCAAGGGCTCCTTCTATCACTACTTCGACAGCAAGGAAGCGTTCGGCCTCGAACTGATCGACCGCTATGCCGACTTCTTCGCGCGCAAGCTGGACCGTCATTTCAGCGACCCGGCGCGCCCGCCGCTGCAGCGCGTACATGCATTCGTCGACGATGCCCGGGACGGCATGGCCCGCTACGACTACAGCCGCGGCTGCCTGATCGGCAACCTCGGGCAGGAAATGGGCGCGCTGCCGGAAAGTTTCCGCGCACGCCTGCGCACCACGTTCGAGGACTGGCAACGCCGCCTCGCCGATTGCCTGGTCGCCGCGCAGCAAGCCGGTGAACTGGCCGGTTCGGCCGAGCCTGCCGAACTCGCCGCATGCTTCTGGATCGGCTGGGAAGGCGCCGTGCTGCGCGCGAAGCTGGAGCGCAGCGACCAGCCGTTGGCCCTGTTCGCGCAGTTCTTCTTCAATGGACTGCCTCGCCGCTGAATTTTTTTGCCATTAACTAGACGATCGGTCTAGAAAGGAGGACACATGTTTCAAGGCATCGTGATCGACAGGCAGGAAACCGGCCAGCAAGCCCGGCTCCAGACGCTGGACGACGCGCAGTTGCCTGCGGGCAACGTGACGGTACGCGTGGGCTATTCGACGCTGAACTACAAGGACGGGCTGGCGATCACCGGCAAGAGCCCGGTGGTCCGCAAGTTCCCGATGGTGCCTGGCATCGATCTGGTCGGGGAAGTCGAAGACAGCACGCACCCGGACTATCGCCCCGGCGACCAGGTCGTGCTCAACGGCTGGGGCGTCGGCGAAACGCACTGGGGCGGCCTGGCGCAGAAAGCCCGTGTCGATGGCGACTGGCTGGTGCCGCTGCCGTCCGCCTTTTCGCCGCAACAGGCGATGGCCATCGGCACGGCGGGCTACACCGCGATGCTGTGCGTGATGGCGCTGGAGCGGCATGGCGTGCGCCCGGACGACGGCGAGATCGTGGTGACCGGCGCGGCCGGCGGGGTAGGCAGCGTCGCCACGGCCCTCCTCGCGCAGCTGGGATACCGCGTCGTCGCCGTCACCGGCCGCCCCGCCGATGCCGACTACCTGCGGCAGCTCGGCGCGGCGGAGATCCTGGAGCGGTCGCAATTCAGCGAGCCCGGCAGGCCGCTGGGCAAGGAACGATGGGCCGGCGCGGTCGACGTGGCGGGCAGCCACGTGCTCGCCAACGTGTGCGCGACCACGCGGTACCGCGGCGTCGTGACGGCCTGCGGCCTCGCTGCCGGCATGGATTTCCCCGCGACCGTCATGCCGTTCATCCTGCGCGGCGTCACGCTCGTCGGCATCGACAGCGTCATGTGCCCGCGCGCCGACCGCCTGGAGGCGTGGCGCCGGCTCGCGTCCGATCTCGACGTCGAGAAGCTGGGCGCGATCAGCCACCAGGTCGGCCTGGGCGACGTCATCCCGCTCGCCGGGGCATTGATCGACGGCAAGGTTCGCGGCCGTATCGTCGTCGACGTCAACGCGTAACGCCGCTGACGACCATCGGCGTTTCTTTGTTCGAACGGCGGCTCGCGCAACGAGAGCGGCCGTGCCACTTTATCCAGGAGACCTCATGACTGCCGCAAACACCGCCCCCGTCAGCCGCTTTCCCGTGCCCGCGCTCGAAGACTTGCCCGAGGACATTCGCGAACGCATCGCGGCCGTCCAGGAAAAGTCGGGCTTCATCCCGAACGTATTCCTGACCCTCGCGCATCGCCCGGACGAGTTTCGCGCGTTCATGGCTTACCACGACGCGCTGATGGACAAGCCGGGCAACCTGAGCAAGGCCGAACGGGAAATGATCGTCGTGGCCACCAGCAGCGTGAACCAGTGCCAGTACTGCGTGATCGCCCACGGTGCGATCCTGCGCATTCGCGCGAAGGATCCGCTGATTGCCGACCAGGTCGCCACCAACTACCGCAAGGCCGACATCACCGACCGGCAGAAGGCGATGCTCGACTTCGCGATGAAGGTGTCGCAGGCCGCGCACCTGGTCGGCGAAGCGGATTTCGACACGCTCAAGTCGCAGGGATTCGTCGAAGAGGACATCTGGGACATCATGGCGATCTCGGCATTCTTCGGGATGTCCAACCGCATCGCGAACGTGACGAACATGCGGCCGAACGCGGAGTTCTACGCGCTGGGGCGCTAAGCGCTCAGCGGGCGGTCGGGCGGTCACGCGGGCGGGACGCGGCGGACGCTTGATCATTGGCGGACGCGAGCGCAGGTGCACGCCGCGCTCGCCTGAGCGGCCGAGGCCGCCGTCGTTCAGTTCGTCCCGCTCAGAAACACGCGAATCTCGTCCGCGAGCCAGTCGCGCAACGCGCACACCTTCGGATCGTCCTGGCTGCCGATCCGGTAAATCAGATCGTGCCCGCGCTCGGCGCGCAGCGCGTGCTGCGGAAACGGTGCGACGAGACGCCCGGCCGCGATATCGTCCGCGACGATCACGCTGCGCCCCAGCGCAACGCCTTCGCCGCGCATCGCCGCCTCGATCGCGAGACTCCCGTGGCTGTATGCCGGCCCGCGATCGCTGCGCGCGCCGCGGATGCCCGCCAGCGCGAACCACTGCTCCCAGTTGGCCAGCATCCGGTCCTCGTGCAGCAACGTGCAGCCGACGATGCGCTCGACGGACGCAAGCCCGCCCATCTTCGCTCGATACGCAGGACTGCAGACGGGTGTCACCGTCTCCTCGAGAATCCGCTCGGCGAGCACGCGCGGATAACGCCCGCTGCCGTAGCGAATCGCCACGTCGGCCTCGCCTTCGTTCAGATCGACATGCGTGTCGGTCACGTCGAGATGGATGTCGAGTTCCGGATGAAGCGCCTTGAACCGATGCAATCGCGGCGCGAGCCATTTGTTCGCGAACGACACGCTGGCGTTGATCTTCAGCCGCGTGACGCTGTCGTGCGCACGCAGCCGTTCGGCCGCCTTCGTCAGGTCGCCCAGCGTACGGCTCACGTCGAGCAGGAAGGCCGCGCCGGCCTCGGTCAATACGATGCGCCGCGTCAGGCGCTGGAACAGCGTAACGCCGAGATGGGCTTCGAGGTTCTTGATGTGCCGGCTGACGGCGCCGTGCGTGACGTGCAGCTCCTCGGCCGCCAGCGTCATGCTCAACAGCCGGCCGGTCGCCTCGAAAGCGCGCAGCGTTTGCAAAGGGGGAAGCCGGTCGAACACGATGACGTTACGCGTGAGTTGTACTCACGCATTGTATGTCGATAAATGGTTTGTCAGGGCTCGCAGCGGCTCGCAATATCGAAGGCAAGCGCTGAGGTCGATGGCCGTGCCGGCCGATGTCCCGATTGCGTCCGTGCGCCGCTTTTCCGTCATGCATCACGACCGGAATCGCGGCTGCGCTTCATGCCTGAAGCCGCGACACCCGGCGCGCGCTTCGTCCGGGGCACGTGTATGCCGGGTCGTGCCGCTCATCATGGATCATCTTCTTTTCAAGCTCGTCGCCACCCCGCTGCTCCTGGCCGCCGCCACGTTCGCCGCGCGCCGCTGGGGTGAGGCGATCGGCGGGCTGCTGGTCGGGTTGCCGCTCACGTCGGGGCCGGTTTCGGTGTTTCTCGCACTCGAGCACGGCCCCGCCTTCGCCGCGCATGCGACGGCCGGTTCGCTCGTCGCGACCGCCGGGCAGGCGGCCTTCTGTATCGCGTATTGCCGGCTGGCGAAACGCGGCTGGCCCATCGCACTGGCCGGTGCGGCCGCCGCGTTTTCCGTCGTCGCGCTCCTGCTGAAGGCCAGCGCGTTGCCGGAAACCGGCCTGTTCCTGATCGCGATCCTCGCGGTCGCGCTCGTGCTGAGCGTCGTGCCCGCCGCCCCGGTCAGGGCCGCGCGGCTCGATTCGCCGCGCTGGGACCTGCCGCTGCGCATGGCGTTGATCGCGGGCCTCGTGGTGGGCGTGACGATGATCGCGCCGTATGTCGGGCCGGAAACGAGTGGCGTGCTGGCGTCGTTCCCGTTCATGGTGATCATCCTCGCGGTGTTCGCGCAGCGCATGAGCGGCCCGGCGGCCGCGCAGCAACTGATGCGCGGGATGGCGACCGGGCTGCTCGGCTTCGCCGCGTTCTTCCACGTGTTGAGCCTGACGCTCACGCGGCTTGACCTGGTGCCGGCCTACGGGTTCGCGATCGCCTGTACGCTCGCGATCCAGGCCGTGTCGCTGTACCGGATGCGCGTGCCGGTCGTCGTACCGACCGAGTAAGTCGACGCTGCCGACCGGACGGCAGCGCCGCCACACCCGGACTGCGAGCCGGCCGCCGGATGGCCGTCCGGGCCGCTCACCCGCTCCTGCGGCTGCCCGGCCCCTTCAACGCCTGCAGCCCGCCTGCAACCCATCCGCCAGCTTCGCGACAGGAAACGGACACACACGCAATCCATCAAATGCGTGCACTATTAGGGTTTTGCCGTACCGGCGCCCGGCGCCTTCGACGTTCGTTCCACGCTCACCGTTTCAGACGCGAACCTCCCATGACGAATCAGCCTACCCCGACCGCGGCCGACCGGCCCGTCGACATGATCATCTTCGGCGGCGGCGGCGACCTGGCCGCCCGCAAGCTGTTGCCCGCGCTGTACATGGCGCACCTGCACTGCAACCTTCCGCCCGAGACGCGCATCATCGCGGTCGGCCGCCGCGACTGGGGCATCGACGGCTATCGCAAGTTCATGGACGAGCAGTCGCGCCCGTTCATCGACGAAAAGGCATTCGATCCCGCCGCCTGGAGCCGTTTCCTCGATCTCTTCAAGTACGTGCTGATCGACGTGAACGCGCCGGACGACTACCTGCGGCTCGCGGAAGCGGCGCGCGGCGACGCGATCCGCGTGTTCTACCTGTCGACGTCGCCGGAGCTGTTCACCACCATCTGCGACAACCTGTCGGCCGCGCATCTCGTCGACCGGCACTCGCGCGTCGTCCTCGAAAAGCCGCTCGGCCACGATCTCGCGTCCGCGAAGGCGATCAACGATGCGGTCGGCAAGCACTTCGAGGAATCGCAGATCTATCGGATCGACCACTATCTCGGCAAGGAAACCGTGCAGAACCTGATGGTGCTGCGCTTCGGCAACCCGATCTTCGGGCCGCTGTGGCAGGCGCCGAGCATCCGCAGCGTGCAGATCACGGTGGCGGAATCGGTGGGCGTCGGTAGCCGCGCGGGCTTCTACGACCATACCGGCGCGCTGCGCGACATGGTGCAGAACCACCTGTTGCAACTGCTGTGCATCGTCGCGATGGAACCGCCCGTGTCGCTCGACCCGGACGCGGTGCGCGACGAGAAGTTGAAGGTGCTGCGCTCGCTGCGGCCGATGGCGGTCGCCGACGTCGCGCGCGACACGGTGCGCGGCCAGTACACGGCCGGTGCGGTCGACGGCCAGCCGGTGAAGGGCTATCTCGAGGAAGACAACGTGCCGGCGGACAGCCGCGCGGAAACCTTCGTCGCGCTGCGTGCACACATCAACAACTGGCGCTGGGCGAACGTGCCGTTCTTCCTGCGCACCGGCAAGCGGCTGCAGCGCCGCCAGTCGGAAATCGTGATCGAGTTCGCGGACATGCCGTTCTCGATCATCCCGACCGGCCCGCGCCACTACAGCAACCGCCTCGTGATCCAGCTCCAGCCGGAAGAGTCGATCCAGCTGCAGATGCTGGCGAAGGAACCGGGCAGCGGGATGAACATGGTGCCCGTAAGCCTGAACCTCGACCTGCAGCAGGCGATTCCGGAGCGGCGCGCGGAAGCGTACGAGCGCCTGCTGATCGACGTGATCCGCGGCCGCCTCACGCACTTCATGCGCCGCGACGAGCTCGAAGCCGCATGGTCGTGGGTCGAGCCGATCCTCGACGGCTGGAAGCAGCTCGGCGACCGGCCGCGCCTGTACACGGCCGGCACGTTCGGGCCCGCGGCGTCGTCGGCGCTGCTCGCGCGCGACGGGATGTCCTGGTCCGAAGAAGCGTAACCGCCGCACGACGGCGTGCCGCCCGCGCGGCACGCCGAATCATCCGTGGCGCCGCTCACCCCGCTTCCCCGCGAACCCGCTGCTACTGCGGTTCCATCCACGCGGCCTTGCGCCGCGCCGGCGCATCGCCGCCGCTGCTGCCGCCCAGTACCTCGATCATGTAGTCGACGAACGACGCAATCCGCGACGAGATCGCGGTGTTCCGGTAGTACACCGCATGGATCGGCTGCTGGACCTCGAGCGTCTGGCGCGCGAGCACCTGCACGAGCCGGCCCGCGTCGCGATCCTGTGCGGTCATGAAATCCGACAGACAGACGACACCCGCGCCCTCCAGCGCGAGCTGCCGCAGCGTCTCGCCGCTCGACGAGCAGATGTCCGGCTCGATGCGGCACGCTTCGCCGTCCGCGCCGAGGATCGGCCACACGTTCAGCGATTCGGGCTGCGTGAAGCCGAGCAGCGTGTGCTTGTCGAGATCCTCGACCTTGCGCGGCTGGCCGTGCGCGTCGAGATACGCGGGGCTCGCGAAGATGCGCAGCCGGCTGTTGCCGATGCGCCGGCTGTGCAGCGTCGAATCCTTCAGCCGCCCGATCCGGATCGCGACATCGGTGCGCCGCTCCAGCAGGTCGATGATGCCCTCGTTGCTGTTCAGCTCCAGCTCGACTTTCGGGAAGCGTTCGCGATAGCCGCGCACGAGCGGCACGATCACATGCAGCATGAACGGCGTCGCCGCGTCGACGCGCAGCCGCCCCGACGGCATTTCGCGCCGCGCGAGCATCTGCTCTTCCGCGGTCTCGACCGACTCGATGATCGCGCGCGCGTCCTGCAGGAACGCGCGCCCTTCCTCGGTCAGTTCGAGCCGGCGCGTGGTCCGGCGCAGCAGCGTGGTCTTCAGTTTCTCCTCGAGCCGCGCGAGCGTGCGGCTCGTGGCCGACACGGTGAGGTCGAGCTGCTGGGCCGCGGCGGTGATCGAACCGGTGTCGACCACGGCGGCAAAGGCCTGGAGTTCGTCGAGCGTGATCTTCATTGTTGATTTGAAATCAAAACAATTTGGTTTATAGACCAGTTTTTCCGCAAAAGTAAAGTCGGCACACTGCGATCCATCCTTACTGGAACCAGGATCCCCTCATGCCACTCGCCCTGCTTGCGCTGACCATCAGCGCCTTTGCCATCGG
The DNA here is from genome assembly GCF_011605345.1 of Burkholderia sp. D-99. Lineage (GTDB taxonomy): Bacteria > Pseudomonadota > Gammaproteobacteria > Burkholderiales > Burkholderiaceae > Burkholderia. The sequence continues at coordinate 1,388,908 of NZ_JAAOXM010000002.1, read as the reverse complement.
CACGACCGAATTCGTGATCGTCGGGCTGATCCCGACGATCGGCGCCGATCTCGGCGTCAGCCTGCCGTCGGCCGGCCTGCTCGTCAGCCTCTATGCCCTGAGCGTCGCCATCGGCGCGCCGCTGCTCACCGCGCTCACCGGCCGCGTGCCGCGCAAGACCCTGCTCGCCGGGCTGATGGCGCTCTTCACCGTCGGCAACCTCGTCGCGTGGCAGGCGCCGGGCTACGAATCGCTGATCGTCGCGCGCGTCCTCACCGGCCTCGCGCACGGCGTGTTCTTCTCGGTCGGCTCGATCATCGCGACCACACTCGTGCCGAAGGACAAGGCCGCCAGCGCGATCGCGACGATGTTCAGCGGGATGACCGTCGCATTCGTCGCCGGGATTCCGCTCGGCACCTTCATCGGCCAGCACTTCGGCTGGCGCGCGACGTTCCTGATCGTCGCGCTGTTCGGCCTCGTCGCGTTCCTCGGCGCCGTGGCATTCGTGCCGCGCGGGCTGCCGCGGACGCCGCCGGCGCCGCTCGCCCGCCAGCTGCGCGTGCTCACCCAGCCGCGCCTGCTGCTCGTCTTCGCGATGACGGCCGTCGGCTACGGCGGCTCGCTGATCGCGTTCACGTACATGGCGCCGCTGCTCGAACAGATCGCCGGCTTCACACCGTCGCAGGTCAGCCTCGTGCTCGTCGGCTACGGCGTGTCGGTTGCGTTCGGCAACGTGTGGGGCGGCAAGCTCGCGGACGCCGTCGGCCCCGTGAAGGCGCTCAAGCGGATCTTCCTGCTGCTCGCGATCGTGCTGCTCGCGCTGACCTTCACGATCCACGTGAAATGGCTCGCGGTGCTGACGATGCTCGCGTGGGGCGCGGTCGCGTTCGGCAACGTGCCGGGGCTGCAGGTGTACGTCGTCAAGCAGGCGCGCCATTTCGCGCCGGACGCCGCTGACGTCGCATCGGGCTTCAACATCGCCGCCTTCAACCTCGGCGTGGCCGGCGGCTCGTCGCTCGGCGGCCTGATCGTCGCGCACGTCGGCCTCGGCCACACGCCGTGGATCGCCGCCGTCGTCACGCTCGGCGCATTCGCGCTCACCGCACTGAGCGGCCGTCTCGACCGCCGCCACGGGCTGCCGGAACGCACGGCCGAACCCGTCGAACTCGCCCATTGAACGTCACTTGTTGCAGGAGCCATTCAGCATGAACGCATCGACCCAACGTCCGCCGTTCGCCGGCAAGACTTTCGAAGTCCGTTACGACGGCCTCACCGCGCTCAACGCGTACGACGAGGACGGCCTCCACATGCGCTACGAGATCACCGAAGGCCCGTACGCGGGCGCGAAGGGCGAAGTCGAATACACGTGGCAGCGCGTCGCCGGCGACACCTACGCGATCTCGTGGCAGGAAGCCGACCGCGCGACGGTCGTGCACATCGACGATTTCGCCGCCGGCACGTCGCGCGCGTTCTTCACCGCGTCGTCGCTCGATTTCCATCGCCTCGAAGGCAGCCTGCGCGCGGTCTGAACGGAGCCCGACCATGCCCACTTCACTCGACAAGCTCGCCGACGGCGGCTTCAGCGTCGGCATCGAACTGCCGCTCGACAACGACTGGTCGCCGGCCGGCGACGCGAAGCGCCAGCACCAGGGCCGCCGCCCCGGCGTGCCCGACCTGGAGATCCACGCGGAGCTCGCGCAGCTGGCCGACACGCTCGGCTTCCGCGCGCTCTGGGTGCGCGACGTGCCGGTGTACGACCCGTCGTTCGGCGACGCCGCGCAGGTGTTCGAAACGTTCTCGTATCTCGGCTACCTCGCCGGCATCACGAACGACATCCTGCTCGGCACGGCGGCCGTCGTGCTGCCGCTGCGCGAGCCGCTGCTGACGCTGAAATCGGCCGCGACGATCCAGGAACTGAGCGGCGGCCGCCTGATGCTCGGGGTCGCGAGCGGCGACCGGCCGGTCGAATATCCGCTGTTCGGCCGCGACTTCGCGTCGCGCGGCGCGAATTTCCGCGACCAGGTCGCGCTGCTGCGCGACGGCGCGCGCGGCCACCTGCCGCCGGGCCTCGAAGTGCTGCCCGCCGCGCGTTCGCCGGTACCGCTGCTCGTCGCGGGTCTCGCGCAGCAGACGCCCGCGTGGATCGGCGAACACATGGATGGCTGCCTCGCGTACCCGGGCACGCCGGCCGACCACGCGCAGCGCGCCGCGAACTGGCGCGCGGTGGCCGGCGACAAGCCGTACGTGAGCTTCATCCACCTCGACCTCGCGGAAGACCCGCACGAGCCGCTGCAGCGGCACCGCTTCGGCGCCCGCGCGGGCCGCCTCGCACTGACGGAAGAACTCGCGGCGATGCGCGACGCGGGCGTACGGCACATCGGCCTGCATTTCCGCCGCAACCGCCGCCCGCTCGACGAGACGATGGCCGAGATCGCGTCGGACGTGCTGCCGGCATTCCATGCGAATGCAAATGCCGACGCCATTGCCGCTGCCGACGCGAACGCACGGACGCGCACCGCCTGACGCCGGCACGCCGGCACGCCGGCAGTTGCTCCAACTCACGACCAATATTTGACTTCAAATCAAATATTTTTGACCTCTAAAGGCGTTTATCTCATCAGTCTCAAGCGCCAGAATGACTTCCATACCGCAACCGTTCCACCCCTTTCAGGAGCACATGATGAGCAACATTCCCGCATTCGGCCTCGGTACGTTCCGCCTGCAAGGCCAGGTTGTCATCGATTCGGTCCGCAACGGCCTCGACGTCGGCTACCGCGCGATCGACACCGCGCAGATCTACGGCAACGAAGCCGAAGTCGGCGAAGCGATCGCCGCGTCGGGCGTGCGCCGCGAGGACCTGTTCCTGACGACGAAGATCTGGGTCGACAACTACGCACCGGAGAAGCTGGTCGCCAGCCTCGAGGAAAGCCTGCGCAAGCTGCGCACCGACACCGTCGACCTGACGCTGATCCACTGGCCCGCCCCGGGCAACGGCGTGTCCATCCAGGCGTTCATGACCGCGCTGGCCGAAGCGAAGGCGAAGGGCCTCACGCGCCAGATCGGCATCTCGAACTTCAACATCGAACTGACGAAGGAAGCCATCGCGGCCGTCGGCAAGGAAGCGATCGCGACGAACCAGATCGAACTGAGCCCGTACCTGCAGAACCGCAAGCTCGTCGAATTCCTGAACGCCGAAGGCATCCACGTGACGTCGTACATGACGCTCGCGTACGGCAAGGTGCTCGGCGCCCCGGTGATCGGCGCGATCGCACAGCGTCACGACGCGACGCCGGCACAAGTCGCACTGGCCTGGGCGCTGCAGCTCGGCTACTCGGTGATCCCGTCGTCGACGAAGCGCGAGAACCTCGCGAGCAACCTGCTCGCGCAGACGCTGCGCCTGACCGACGAGGACATGGCGCAGATCGCCGCGCTCGAGCGCAACGGCCGCGAAGTCGACCCGGCCGGCCTCGCGCCGAAGTGGGACTAAGCGCGCCGCACCTTCAATCGACCCGCACACGGCCAGCCGGCCGCGGCACCGACAGGACACCACCATGACCCAGGACCCGCTTTTCCAACCGCTGCAATTCGGCGCGCTGACGCTGCCGAACCGCATCGTGATGCCGCCGATGACGCGTTCGCGCGCCAGCCAGCCCGGCGATGAAGCCAACGAACTGATGGCCGCGTATTACGCCCAGCGCGCAAGCGCGGGCCTGATCGTCAGCGAAGGCACCTACATCGCGCCGCTCGGCAAGGGCTACGCATGGACGCCCGGCATTCACACGCCGTCGCAGGTCGCCGGCTGGCGCAAGGTGACGGACGCCGTGCATGCCGCGCACGGCCGCATCTTCGCGCAGCTGTGGCACGTCGGCCGGTTAAGCCACACGAGCCTGCTCGGCGGTATGCAACCCGTATCGTCGTCGCCGATCCAGGCGAAGGGCGTGAACGTGTTCGTCGCCGGCGAAGACGGCAGCACGCCGGGCTTCGTGCAGGCGTCCGAGCCGCGCGCGCTGTCGATCGACGAAATTGGCGAGATCGTCGGCCAGTACCGCGCCGCCGCGCGCCACGCGATCGAAGCCGGCTTCGACGGCGTCGAGCTGCACGGCGCGAACGGCTACCTCGTGAACCAGTTCATCGATTCGAACGCGAACACGCGCACGGACATCTACGGCGGCTCGCTGGAAAACCGGCTGCGCTTCCTGCGCGAAGTGACGCAGGCGCTGATCGACGGCACCGGCGACGCATCGCGTGTCGGCATTCGCCTCGCGCCGCTGACCACGCTGAACGGCTGCGTCGACGACGATCCGGAAACGACCTACCTCGCGGCTGCGAAGCTGCTCGGCGAACTCGGCGTCGGTTACCTGCACATCGCGGAAGCCGACTGGGACGACGCGCCGCTGATGCCGGTCGCATTCAAGCAGCAACTGCGTGCCGCGTACCCGGGCGTGCTGATCTACGCCGGCGCGTACACCGCCGAGCGTGCGCGCGAAGCGATCGCGGCCGGCTGGGCCGACCTCGTCGCATTCGGCCGCCCGTTCGTCGCGAACCCCGACCTGCCCGAGCGCCTGCGCACCGGCGCCACGCTCGCGCCGCACGACCGCAACACGCTGTTCGGCGGCGGCGCACCGGGCCTGACCGACTATCCGACGCTCGCGCAAGCCGCGGCGTGAACGACCCACAGGATTTCAACATGAGAATCACGCTCCCTTCCCGCCTGGGTTTCGGCACGGCGCCGCTGGGCAACATGTATCGCGACATCCCGAACGACGAAGCGCTGGCCACGGTCGACGCGGCCTGGGAAAGCGGTATCCGCTACTTCGACGCGGCACCGCTGTACGGCGCCGGCCTCGCCGAGCTGCGCCTCGGCGAAGCACTCGCCGGCCGGCCGCGCGATGCGTATTCGCTCGGCACCAAGGTCGGCCGGCTGGTCCTCGACGAACACGAGGATGCGTCACAACGCGATCTCGGCGAAAAGGGCGGCTTGTTCCGCCATGGCCTGCCGAACAAGATCGTCTACGACTACACCGAGGACGGCACGCTGCGCTCGATCGACGCGAGCCTGAAGCGGCTGCGCACCGACCGGCTCGACACCGTGTGGATCCACGATCCGGCGATCGACTTTCACGGCGAACGCTGGCTCGACGTGTTCGACGTCGCGATGTCGGGCGCGGCGAAGGCGCTCACGCGCCTGCGCGACGAGAAGGTCATCAAGGGCTGGGGGCTCGGCGTGAACCGGATCGAACCGTGCGAGCTCGCGCTCGAACGCTCGGATCCCGACGGCTTCCTGCTGGCCGGCCGCTACACGCTGCTCGACCATGCGGGCGCACTCGAACGGCTGATGCCGGAAAGCGCCGCACGCGGGCTCGGCATCATCGTCGGTGGTCCTTACAACTCCGGCGTGCTCGCCGGCGGCACCCACTTCGAGTATCAGCCGGCGACGCAGGAGATGCTCGATCGCGTCGCGCGCATCCGCCGGATCAGCGAACGGTTCGGTGTCGACGTCCGCGCGGTGGCGCTGCAGTTCTCGCTCGCGCACCCGGCCGTGGCAGCCGTGATCCCCGGCGCGAGCCGGCCCGATCGCATCGACGAGAACCTGCGGCTTGCCGCGGCGCCGATTCCGTCCGCACTGTGGGACACGCTGAAGGCCGAGCGCCTGATCGCCGAACACGCGCCGACGCCGGCCGGCGCAGCCTGAGCCGCTTGCGCACGGCCGCTGCAACGCGCGGCCGCGCGCATCCGCTCCATCGCAATCGCGGCGACTATCGCCGCGATTGGCATTTCCGGGTTGCAGCCTGCGCAATCGGCGTCTAGTGTTGACGGGATCGACTTCACACGACCATCACCCGACCTGAAAGGACGCCCCTCCATGCCAAGCCGCTCCCCGACACGCGACATGCTGCTGGCCCTTGCGGCCGGTCTTTCCTTCGCGGCGCTCACCGCGCCCGTGCATGCCGACGAGGCTGCCGGCCTCGCGCCGCCCGAGCCGGCCACGCCGGTGCTGTCGACCACCGCGAGCGGCATGCAGGTCTACGCGTGCGAATACGATGCCGGGCACCAGCTCGCGTGGACATTCAAATACCCCGAAGCGCTGCTGTTCGATGCAGGAGGCACACTCGTCATCCGGCACGGCGCAGGACCGTCGTGGGAAGCACTCGACGGCAGCCGCATCACCGGCAAGAAGCTCGCGGAAGCCCCGAGCGAGCACCCGGGCAGCATTCCGCAACTGCTGCTCGCCGCGACGCCGGCCGCAACGGGCACGCTGGCCGGCGTGCGCTTCGTGCAACGGCTCGACACGGCAGGCGGCACGCCGCCGGCCGCGACGTGCACGACCGAGCATGCGGTCGGACGCTTTCCTTACTTCGCGCGCTATGTGTTCCTGAAGTGAAATGAAGTGCCCGGCGCCGCCAGCACCGGGCATCATCCCGGTTTCTTTCGCCAAGGCATCATTTATTCAGCCTTCCTATCTGTCATGCGTGGAAGCGTGAAATCGTCGCCCCCCTCGTTGCGCCTGCTCAGCGTATCCGCATCGCACTCGACGACGCCGCGCCCCTCTATCGCGACGCGCCCGAGGCCCGGGAAGTGAAGGCCGGGGCAACCGGATCTTCAGTGCGTTCATACGCGAAGCGCTGCCCGACGTGTCCGACACCACGCATGCGCCGGCCTGCGAGCTGGTCATGACGACGCTCACGGCGGGCGGCAACGCGTTCTCGGAAACCGAACGCACGCCGGCGGGAATCGACGCCTATTCGACCGCGACGGCCGACATGATCTGCGCGTACCTCGCGCATCTCGCGCGCGACTGACGCGACCGACGCGACGAGGGCCAGAACGTGCGCGAGCGCAGCCGGCGCGCGGCACCGGTATCATCCGGGTGCCGCTTGCGCACGGCCGCGCATCGCGTCACACGCCGCCGCTGTCGTCCGCATGCGCGTGCATCGCCTCAATGAAAGATATTCGTAATACTCCATGCCTCACCCGCTCCCGCCCTGCCCGCCGACCCCGCATTCAAATAGTCGCCTTAACGGATTCGAACTAGGCGTATACACGCGTGTCGCCGCGACGGAGCCCGGTTGCACGCCGATATAAGCGCTGCGACATGCGCTGCATGCTCTTCCCCCGATGGGACGTGATGGGCGGCTCGCCTAACCTTCGCTACGGCAAAGCACACGTGACGGGGTCGACCACACCACGCGTCGTCCGACGCGACACCCTCGCGATCGTTTCGATTCTCACGTAACGACACGAATCACGCGTCATTCGTCCCCACGACGTTGCCGACAAATCCCAACTAGATACGAGACACCCTGACGACGGTTCGCTACGGGCCGTTTCAGCATGCTGATAAAGGAGCAAGCTCATGAGTGATACCCCGGTGCAGCCGACGGTCGACGTCGGCTCGGCAGAAACTGACTTTGGCACCAAGGGAGTCATCGACCGGTACTTCGGCATTTCGTCGCGCGGCAGCACGCAACGCACCGAGATCGTTGCCGGTGTCACCACCTTCCTCGCGATGGTCTATTCCGTGTTCGTCGTGCCCGGCATGTTCGGCAAGGCCGGCTTCGACACGAGCGCCGTGTTCGTCGCGGTCTGCCTCACCACCGCGTTCGGCTCGCTGCTGATGGGCCTGTGGGCGAAGCTGCCGATCGCGATCGGCTGCGCGATCTCGCTGACCGCGTTCACCGCGTTCGGCCTCGTCCTCGGCAAGGGCCTGCATCCGACGGTCGCGCTCGGCGCCGTGTTCCTGATGGGCCTCGTGTTCACGGGCATCTCGGTCACCGGCGTGCGTTCGTGGATCCTGCGCAACCTGCCCGCGGGCGTCGCGCACGGCACGGGCATCGGCATCGGCCTGTTCCTGCTGCTGATCGCGTCGAACGACGTCGGCCTCGTGATCAAGAACCCGGGCGCCGGCCTGCCGGTCTCGCTCGGCCAGATCACCTCGCTCCCGGTCATCATGTCGGTCGTCGGCCTCGCCGCGATCTTCGGCCTCGAGAAGCGTCGCGTGCCGGGCGGCATCCTGCTCGTCGTGATCGCGATCTCGATCTTCGGGCTGATCTTCGATCCGGCCGTGAAGTACCACGGCATCTTCGCGCTGCCGTCGCTGAGCGCACCGGGTCACGCCTCGCTGATCGGCGCGATGGACATCAAGGGCGCCCTGTCGATGGCCGTGCTGCCGAGCGTGCTGGCGCTGGTGATGACCGCCGTGTTCGACGCGACCGGCACGATCCGCGCGGTTGCCGGGCAAGCCGGCCAGCTCGACGAGAACGGCCGCATCATCAACGGCGGCCGCGCACTGACCGCCGATTCGCTCAGCTCGATCTTCTCCGGTTTCCTCGGCGGCGCGCCGGCGGCGGCCTACATCGAGTCGAGCGTCGGCGTGGCCGCCGGCGCGAAGACGGGCCTCGCGGCCGCCGTCGTCGGCCTGCTGTTCCTCGTCGTGATGTTCTTCTCGCCGCTCGCGGGCCTCGTGCCGTCGTACGCCACCGCACCGGCGCTGATGTACGTCGGCCTGCTGATGCTCGGCAGCGTGAGCAAGCTGCACATGGACGACATGGTCGACGCGATGTCGGGCCTCGTGTGCGCGGTGTTCATCGTGCTGACCGCGAACATCGTGACGGGCATCATGCTCGGCTTCTCGACGCTCGTGATCGGCCGCATCGCCAGCGGCGAATTCCGCAAGCTCAACGTCGGCACCGTGCTGATCGCAGCCGTGCTCGTCACGTTCTATCTCGGCGGCTGGGCGATCTGACCGCGACACATGCGCGACGTCGCCGGCAGAAGGACGGCGCGCATCGGGACGACATCGTCTCCTCCACCATCATCGCTGATGGTCTCCAGGCCTGGAAACGCAAGTTTCCAGGCTTTTTTTGTCGATGCGCCACGGCGCGGCGTGCAGCAGGCACGAGACGCGACACGAATCCACACCCGGTGCTACGATCGCGTTTTGCCTTCAGGAGCCCCCATGAACGCGCTCGGCATCGTCTCCGAATCGAGCACCCGGACCTCGGCGTGCAAGCCGCCGTTCATTCCGTCGTTCGGCTTCCACGAAGTGCACGAATCGAAGCCGATCGACGCCGCTCCGGCACGCATCATCGACGCGGTCACCGCGCTCGACATGCGCACGGATCCGGTCGTCGATACGCTGCTCAACGTCCGCGAATTCCCGGCCGCCCTGGCCGCCTCGCTGCGTGCCGGCAGCACGGGCACCGCGCGAGGCGAACGCGAACGCTTCGGCCTCCATGCGTTCACGCCGCTGCATCGCGACGAGATATCGCTGTCGCTCGGCCTCGTCGGCCGCTTCTGGCGCCCGGACCTCGGCGTGCGCACGATCGCCGACGCGGCGGCCTTCGTGCGGCACGACGACCCGCGCGACGCGAAACTGGTGCTCCGCTTCGAAGTCGTCGGGCTCGCGTCGGGTGCGCACATGCTGCGCACCGAAACCTTCGTGCATTGCCCGACCGCCCGCACACGGCTGCTGTTCATGCCGTACTGGCTCACGATCCGGATGGCGAGCGGCTGGATCCGGCGCCGCACGCTGGCGGCCGTCGAGATGGCGCTGGCATAGGGCCCGCCACGCGGCGACGAAGGTGCGTACCCTGACGCAGCGCGTCCAGGAGCAGACGGCACATCGCCGCGGCAACGGCTGCAGACCACACACGCCAGCCATGCGCAGCAGTCGCTGGAGGTCACGGCGCCGTCGATCGAGCATGTTGCGGCGGAGGCCGGGTTCGGTTCGGTCACCGCGTTTCGCGAACGGTTCGCGCGCCTCGTCGGCACCTCGCCGCAGCGGTATCGTCAGGCGTTCGCGCGTGATCCGGCGCATGATGTCGCTGCGTCGTCACCCACCGCGCCTCGGCTCGCGATGCTTCGCCCCGGCGGCGCAAACCATGCGCACGCAACCATCAGGATCGCTACCGAATGCCGCCGCACCCCGTCGCCTGCCACAGTATCGCGCCAACCTGACCCGATCGATGACCCGCATCCGCAACCCCCTGAACATCGCGCAGCTCCAGGCGTTCGTCTCCGCCGCGCATCACAAGAGCCTGCGCGCCGCCGCGCGCGAACTCGGCGTCACGCAGCCCGCGATCACGCATACGATCCGCGAGCTCGAAACGGCGCTCAACGCGGAGCTGCTCGCGCGCAGCGTGCGCGGCGTCGAGCTGACCGCGTGCGGTCAGGCGCTGCTGCCGCGCGCCGAGCAACTGCTCGGCGATATCCGCCGCACGGTCGAGGCCGTCGAACAGGTGAAGGGCGAGATGTCGGGGCGCGTCGCGGTCGGCACGATGCCGTCGATCGCGCTGACCGCGCTGCCGCATGCGGTCACGGCCTTCCGCCAGTCGATGCCGAACGTGAGCCTGCATCTCGAGGAAGTGACGGTGCCCGACGCACTCGCGCAGTTGCGCAACGGCACGCTCGACATCGCTGCGATGCACCATGTGCCGGCGCTCGATCGCGATTTCACGCAGTCGCCGCTGCTGTCGACCGAATTCACCGTCGTGATGCGCGAAGGCCACCCGCTCGCGCACGCGCGCCGGTTAGAGGAATTGCTCGATGCCGAGTGGATCGTCACCGTCGGCGCCGAGCAGTTTCCGCACAGCGTGATGGTCGGGATGTTCGAGGCGCGCGGGCTGCCGCTGCCGAAGCGCCTGCTGCGCTCGCCGATGTCGTTCGCGGTGACGCTCGGGCTCGTCGCACGCTCGGACGTGATCGGTTGCTTCACGCGCCCGCTCGCCGCGATGGTCGCGCCGCTCGGCATCCGCACGGCCGAACTCGACGAAAGCATGCCGCGCTTCGACCTGTCGATCATCGCGCGGCGCGACATGCTGCCCACGCCCGCTGTCTCGCAATTCGTCACGTGCCTGCAGCGTGCGGTCAACGAAACGCTCGGCTGAATCGTTCCTGTGTCTGAAACGGCGGCGCACGCAGCGCGCCGCCGCCGGGCCCGGTATCGGGGCTTGTCCTAGGCGCCCTGCCGGTATTTTGTCTTGATAATCTTGCGCACGTCGCGCGCCCGCATCGGGTGGGCGAAACGGACAGCCCGACGCGAAGCCGCGGCGGGCCGAAGGCTTACGGCGCGGCACAACCGCGCACCCATCGAACAAAACGAGGAGTCACCGAGTGAAAAAGATTCTTGCGGCTGTGACCGTAGCCCTGCTCGCCGTATCGGCCGGCAGCGCGTATGCGAAGGACTGGACGACCGTGCGGTTCGGCGTCGACGCAAGCTACCCGCCTTTCGAATCGAAAGGCGCTGACGGCAAGGTGGTCGGGTTCGACGTCGACCTCGGCAACGAAATCTGCCGCCGCATGAACGCGAAGTGCGTGTGGATCGAAAACGACTTCGACGGGATGATTCCGGCACTGAAGGCCCGCAAGTTCGACGGCGTGCTGTCGTCGATGTCGATGACGCCGGCGCGTCAGGAACAGATCGCCTTCTCGGCGAAGCTGTTCAACACGCCGACGCGCCTCGTCACGAAGAAGGGTGCCGGCCTGATGCCGACGGCCGAATCGCTGAAGGGCAAGTCGGTCGGCGTCGAGCAGGGCACGATCCAGGAAACCTATGCGAAGACGTACTGGGCCGCGAAGGGCGTGAACGTCGTGCCTTACCAGAACCAGGACCAGGTCTACGCCGACCTGATCTCCGGCCGTCTGGACGGCGCGCTGCAGGACGCGGTGCAAGCTGAAATCGGCTTCCTGAAGACCCCGCGCGGCGCAAGCTTCGATTTCGCCGGCAAGGATATCGACGATCCGAAGACGCTCGGCGAAGGCGCCGGCATCGGCCTGCGCAAGGAAGACACCGACCTGAAGACGAAGATCGACGGCGCGATCGCCGGCATGCGCAAGGACGGCACGTACGCGAAGATCGCGAAGAAGTACTTCGATTTCGACGTCTACGGCAAGTAATCCGCCAGGCAAGCGCACGCTTCGCTTCGGCACGAACGGGCTCCGCAAGGAGCCCGTTTTTTTTCGTGCGCCGCGGCCGCAGCGTTATTTTTTCCGCACCAAGCTGATGATTCTCAACGAGAATCGCCGTGCTCTGGCGCCGGTTTGATGGCGGCGAGGAAGGCAACGTACAATCGATCTTCCACGCACACCGGATCATTCGCGGCTGCGCCGCACTCCCCATCATGCAAACGCAGACCCATCCGCTGATTTCCCCCGCCGTCGGTACCGAACGCCAGATCACGAGCTTTCACTACGGCCCGCGCGGCGGCAAGAAGGTCTACATCCAGTCGTCGCTGCACGCGGACGAACTGCCCGGCATGCTGGTCGCCACGCTGCTGCGCCGCAAGATTGCCGCGCTCGAAACGGCCGGCAAGCTGCGCGGCGAAGTCGTCATCGTGCCCGTACCGAACCCGATCGGCCTGTCGCAGCACGTGTTCGGCGATCACCTCGGCCGCTTCGAGCTCGGCTCGATGCAGAATTTCAACCGCAATTTCTACGATCTCGCGGCGCTCGTGCTGCCGCGTGTCGAACACCGCCTCACGCACGACGCGCAGCACAACCTCGTCGCGGTGCGCGCCGCGATGCGCGAAGCGCTCGACGAGCAGAAGCCGCGCACCGAGCTCGACTCGCAGCGCCTCGCGCTGCAGAAGCTGTCGTTCGACGCCGATATCGTGCTCGACCTGCACTGCGACAGCGATGCGGTGATGCACCTCTATACGAATCCCGATCTGTGGCCCGACGTCGAGCCGCTGTCGCGCTATCTCGACGCGCAGGCGTCGCTGCTCGCGCTGAATTCGGTCGGCAACCCGTTCGACGAGATCCACAGCTTCTGCTGGTCGGACCTGCGCAACCGTTTCGGCGACCGCTTCCCGATCCCGAACGGCGCGATTTCCGTCACGGTCGAACTGCGCAGCGAGCGCGACGTGTCGTACGAGCTCGCCGAAAAGGACGCGCAGGCGATCGTCGAATACCTGACCGAGCGCGGTGTCGTCGAAGGCACGCCGGCGCCGCTGCCGCCGCTCGCGCATCCGGCCACGCCGCTCGCGGGCACCGATCCGCTCGTCGCGCCCGTGTCGGGCGTGATCGTGTTCCGCACGCCGGTCGGCGCGATGATCGAGGCCGGCCAGGCCGTGGCCGACATCGTCGATCCGCTGACCGATCGCGTCGTCACGCTGAAGAGCAGTGTGTCGGGCGTGCTGTACGCGCGCCAGATCGTGCGCTTCGCGACGGCCGGCATGGAAGTCGCGCGCATCGCAGGCGCGACCGCGATCCGCACGGGTTCGCTGCTGTCGGCCTGAGCGGCCGGCCCGCGCGCGCCGGGTCACGGCGCGTAGTGTGCACACCCTGCGCTCACCCCGCGCTCACCAACGAAATCGCCCGCTTGCGCGGGCGATTTGCTTTCCGGAACGCCCGGCGATCCCACCGGCCGGGCGGCGGCACACGCGGGCGTTCAGAACGCCGGCACGATCGCGCCACCGAACTTCTGGTCGATGAACTTGCGCACGTCGTCCGATTCATAGGCCGCGACGAGCTTCTTCACCCACGGCTTGTCCTTGTCCTGCGCGCGCACGGCGATCAGGTTCGCGTACGGCCCGCGCAGGTCCTCGATCGCGATCGCATCCTTCACCGGCGTGAGCCCGGCCTTCACCGCGTAGTCGGTGTTGATCGACGCGGCATCGACATCGGGCAGCGCGCGCGGCAGTTGCGCGGCGTCGAGTTCGACGATCTTGATCTTCTTCGGGTTCTCGGCGACGTCGAGCGGCGTCGCGTTCACGCCGTTGGTGCCGACGCCCGCCTTCAGCTTGATCACGCCGTATTTCTGCAGCAGCAACAGCGCGCGGTTGCCGTTCGACGGATCGTTCTGGATCCCGACCTTCGCGCCCACCGGCAAATCCTTCAGCGACTTGAGCTTCTTCGAATAAAAGCCCATCGGCGACGTGTACGTGAGCCCGACGTTGACGATCTTGTAGCCGCGCTGCTTGATCTGGCTGTCGAGGAACGGCTGGTGCTGGAAGCCGTTCGCGTCCAGGTCGCCTGAATCGAGCGCCGCGTTCGGCTGCACGTAGTCGTTGAACTCGATGACCTTGATCGCGAGGCCTTCGCGCGCGGCGACCTTCGTCACCTCGGTCCAGATCTGCGCGTCGGGGCCGCTCATCGTGCCGATCTTCAGCGTTTGCGGGTCGGCGTGCGCGCCGGGCGCCGCGAATGCCAGTGCGGCTGCGAGCGCGCCGAGGCCGGTCAGGAATGAACGTCGCATGGTGTCCTCTTGTCCCGTGTCGTTTGTTGGAGCACGGATCGTGGCATGGGGCCGGAACGCCACCAACCAAGCTTATTTCATGTGCATATTCCTGATCCGGATCGATTCTCAGCCGAATTCGGTATAACCCCGGATAGCGCAACCGGGCAGAATTCAGTGTCGCATCGGCGCCACACATTCTTCATATGACAGTCGCTGTCATATTCATTACGTGGCCCCTCGATAAAGTTGCCGCCGGTACGTGAAAGCGCCCACAGAGAGCGCCGAAACCGCAACTGGACACGCCATTTATTTCGCTCGGAGAATCCTTTGAACAAGAAACTGTTGACCATCGCCGTCCTGGCAGCAACGGCCGGCACGGCGCACGCACAAAGCAGCGTGACCCTGTACGGCATCATCGATGCCGGTATCAGCTACGTGAACCACAGCAAGACCGCCAACGGCGGCACGGGCAAGCTGTTCAAGTATGACGACGGCGTTGCCCAGGGCAGCCGTTGGGGCCTGCGCGGCACCGAAGACCTCGGTGGCGGCCTGAAGGCGATCTTCGTGCTCGAAAACGGCTTCAACAGCGGTAACGGCACGATCGGCCAGGGCGGCGCAATCTTCGGTCGCCAGGCTTACGTCGGCCTGAGCCAGTCGCAATACGGCACGGTCACGTTCGGCCGCCAATACTCGTTCTCGACCGACATCCTCGGCTCGAACTACTCGACGGGTGGCAACACGGTCGCGGGTAACTACGCTTACCACGTGAACGACATCGACCAGCTCACGTCGAGCCGCATCAACAACGCCGTGAAGTTCCAGAGCGCGAACTACTCGGGCTTCACGTTCGGCGCGTTGTACGGCTTCTCGAACTCGACGGACTTCGCCGGCGCAGCCGCGACGACGTCGGGCACGACGACGACGGCAGGCTCGTCGCGCGCATACAGCTTCGGCCTGAACTACGCGAACGGCCCGCTGTCGGTCGGCGCAGCCTACACGGACATCCGCTTCCCGAGCCAGTCGACGCCGGCATTCTCGACGTCGATCGCGAACCTGAGCACGGGCAACGTCCGCGACCTGCGCACCTACGGCGTGGGCGGCCGCTACGTCTGGGGCCCGGCAACGGCATGGCTGCTGTGGACGCGTACGCAGTTCTCGACCGTGTCGGGCGCGGGCGGCACGTTCTACAACGCGTATGAAGCAGGCGCGAAGTACGCGTTCACGCCGGCTCTGTCGGGTGGCCTCGGCTACACGTACACGAACGCGACGCAGAGCGGCAATTCGTGGCACTGGAACCAGGTCAACGGTATCGCCGACTACGCACTCAGCAAGCGTACGGACGTGTACGGCCTGGTCGTGTACCAGCAGGCATCGGGCAAGGGCGTGCAAGCGCAGATCGGCTCGAGCACGAGCTACTTCAACACGTCGGGCACGGGTTCGAAGAACCAGATCGCCGCACGTATCGGTATCCGTCACAAGTTCTAAAGCATCCGCTTAACTCGCGGATCACGACGGCAAGAAGCGCCCCGCTCCACGCGGGGCGCTTTTTTATGTGCTTTTAAGTTTCGCTTAATTCTGGGCTGAGAGGATGCTCTCACCCCCCCTGTTGGCCGCCTGAGCATCGGCGGCTTTTTTTTTACATGCCGACGGCGCCGCCATCGATTGCCCACAAGACAGGATCGGAGGCCATGATGATCGAAGATACCGTTTTCAGCCATCTGCACGCGATTCTGACGTGCCAACACTCGATGCCGGTCCAGAGCTGCCGCGTATCGGTCGAAATGCAGCGCCCGTGGGGCCGCCCGTACCGGCTCGTCGAATGGACGATGCATCTCGACGCGCCCGCGCGGCGCCAGATCGTGCCGGCTGAATCGACCGACGAAGAGATCGCCGAGGTCGTCGCCTCGCACGTGCCGGGCCGGCTTTACGGCGACGGCCGGCTGCAGTTCTGAACGCCTTCCTGTTCCACCCGCTGCCCGTCTTTCGGCCGCGCCGCACGCATCGTGCGGCAGTCGGTCTCGTTTGATGCAGCACCGAAACCTGCTACGCTGCGCGTTTTCGTCCACGCAACACACGATGGAAAACGCATTCAACGAACGCGGCGTGATGATCACGCGCAATGGCCTGTCGGCCGCCGGTCAGGTATTCGCGCTGCGTGACATCCGCCAGGTCGATGTCGTCAAGATTCCGAAGAACCGCCTCGTACCGTCGCTGATCTCGCTGATCGGCGCGGCCATCGCCGTCGCAGGCGGCATCGGCGCATCGAGCGCCGCGCTCGTCGTCGGCGTGATGCTCGCCGTCGTCGGCTATCTCGCGTGGGCCACGCAGGACATCACGTATCGCCTGATGGTCGAGATGCCCGACGGCAAGCGCGAAGCGCTGTCGAGCGTCGACGTCGAATTCGTCGAACGCGTCGCGCAGGTCGTGCGCGATGCACAGGCCGCAACGACGGCCGGCTGATTCCGTTCGCATCCCTGCACGCTTCCATGCGCGGTGCCCGGCCGCGCATGGCGCGTTTCGCGTCGCGCAACGGCGCCCTCGATTGCGCCGTCGAATCACGTTCCACCACCACCTCGCCTGCGCTGCGTACGCCGACCGCCTAGTATGGAAAGAGCGGCTCGCCGCCGCATCGTCCGAGGAGGCCAGCATGAACGTCCAGACGCTGTCCGGCACGCTTCGCGCGCAGGAACTGCTGATCGTTTCGATGATCCGCGCGCTTCCCCCTGATGCACGCCGAGCGCTCGTCGATCTCTACACCGAACAGATCGCGTTCGCCGAACAGGCCGGCCTCGAAGGCCACGGCGATCGCGCGACGCACGACGCGTTCATCGCGCATGCGCGCAACCTGCTGATCCGTATCGAAGCACTCGCGTAGGGCCTGTTCACGCGAATAACGGGCATGCGCCAGGGCTCGCGTTTCTCCCTTGTTTCCCGCCGCGGCTCGCCCGAGCCGCGCAGGTGAGCGCTCACCCACGCGAGCCGCTTTCCGTTCTTGTATTGATAATAATTCTCATTTACACTGGTAAAATTATCAGTTGCCTTTCAATTCGCCGCTCGCCGCATTCCGCGCGCGGGCGGGCCAGCCAGGTGAACGCGTCACCCAGCCAGCCTTCGGGCTTGTTTTCGTCAATGGGAGACCACCTGTGCATTGCTATACGCTGGCGCGGCGGCCGATCTGTGCCGCGCTGTTCGGCGCGTTCGGCCTGTCCGCCGCCCCGGCTCACGCCGATTCGTCGCCGCAAGGCGCCACCCTGCCTTCCACCCTCCTCGTCGCCGCGTCCACGCGCGGCGATGCGGCGCTGCTCGACCCCGTTACCGTCACGGCCAACCGCACCGCGACGGCCGCGAGCCGCACGGCTGCGTCCGTCTCGGTGATCACCGACGAGGACCTGGAGGAACAGCAGGCCACCAACATCAAGGACGCGCTGCGCTACGAGCCGGGCATCACGGTGCGCCGCACCGCGTACCGGCCCGGCAGCGCCGCCCTCGGCGGCGGCCGCGACGGCGATTCGAGCATCAACATCCGTGGCCTCGAAGGCAATCGCGTGCTGCTGATGGAAGACGGCATCCGCCTGCCCAACGCGTTTTCATTCGGCCCGCTGGAAGCGGGGCGCGGCGACTACGCCGATCTCGACACGCTCAAGCGCATCGAGATCCTGCGCGGGCCGGCCTCGGCCCTCTACGGCAGCGACGGCCTGACCGGTGCGGTGAACTTCATCACGAAGGATCCGCGCGACCTGCTGTCGATCTACAACAAGCCCTACTACTTCTCGTTCCGGCCGAGCTACGACTCGGCCGACCGCAGCATCGGCGCGACCGTGTCGGCTGCGGGCGGCAACGATCGCATCCAGGGGATGATCATCGCCGACGGCCGGCGCGGCCACGAGGTCGACACGCGCGGCAGCAACAACTCGGCGAGCACGCTGCGCACGACGTCGAACCCGCAGGACGTCTATTCGGAATCGCTGCTCGGCAAGCTCGTGCTGACGCCGACCACGCGCGACACGATCAAGTTCACCGCCGAAACGGTGCAACGCCGCGTGAGCACCGACGTGCTGTCGGCGATCAGCCCGCCGACCACGCTCGGCCTCACGACCTACGACCGGCTCGAGCGCAACCGCTTCAGCGTCGACTACGATTTCCGCGACGATGCGTTCCGCTGGTTCCAGACCGCACACGTGCAGTTCTACTACCAGGACGCGAAGCAGGACCAGTACGCGTTCGAGACACGCGGCAAGCAGCCTTCGCGCTCGCGCGACAACCAGTACAAGGAACGCACGTTCGGCGGCTCCGCGTTCGCCGAAAGCGGCTTCGCGACCGGCCCGTTCGCGCACAAGCTGCTGTATGGCGTCGACGGCAGCGTGTCGCGCGTGACGAACCTGCGCGACGGCACGGTGCCGGGCGTCGGCGAGGCGTTCCCGAACAAGGCGTTCCCCGACACCGACTACACGCTGTTCGGCGCGTTCGTGCAGGACCAGATCGGCTACGGCCGCCTGCTCGTCACGCCGGGCCTGCGCTTCGACACGTACCGGCTGAGCCCGACCGAAAACGATCCGCTGTTCACCGGCAAGGCCGTGTCGACGAGCGCGAACGAACTGTCGCCGCGCGTCGCCGTGCTCTACGAGATCACGCCCGCGGTGATTCCGTACGTGCAGTACGCGCACGGCTTCCGCGCACCGACGCCCGACCAGGTAAACAGCAGCTTCTCGAACCCGGTGTATGGCTACACGTCGATCGGCAACCCGAACCTGAAGCCCGAGACGAGCGACACGTTCGAAGCCGGCCTGCGCGGCAAGGCCGGCACCGGCTACGGCGTCGTGCGCTACAGCGCGGCCGCGTTCACGGGCCGCTACCGCAACTTCATCTCGCGCACGACGATCGCCGGCAGCGGCCGGCCGGCCGACCCGTTCGTGTTCCAGTACGTGAACTTCGCCGACGCGCGCATTCACGGCCTCGAAGGCCGCGCCGAATGGGTGATGCCGAACGGCATCACGCTGAAGACGGCGATGGCGTTCACGAAGGGCTCGACGCAGAACGACGGCGCGGCCAGCCAGCCGCTCAACACCGTCAACCCGTTCTCCGCCGTGTTCGGCGTGCGCTACGAGCCGACCGACCGCTGGTTCGTGCAGACCGACCTGCTGTTCCAGGCCGCGAAACGCGACAAGGACATCGACAAGTCCGACTGTTCGAACAAGGCGTGCTTCTCGCCGCCGTCGTCGTTCGTCGTCGACCTGCGCGGCGGCTACCGCTTCAACAAGCACGTGAGCGCGACGATCGGCATCCGCAACCTGTTCGACCGCAAGTACTGGAACTGGTCGGACGTGCGCGGCATCGCGGCCGATTCGCAGGTGCTCGATGCCTATACGTCGTCCGGACGCACGGTCGCCGTCAGCATGAAAGTGGATTTCTGATGCGCGCCGCGCGCGCTGCCACCCCAACCGTTACTTGAAGGAGTCCGACATGATGCAATCCGCCCTTCCCGGTCAACCGGCCACGCCGGCCCGCGCGGCCGCCGCGCTGCGCGACGCGTTCATCAAGCTCAAGACCGAGCGCCAGCTGCGCAACCGCGACGTCGCACAGGCGCTCGGCGTCAGCGAAGGCGAGGCGCTCGCCGCGTTCGTCGGCGAGCACGTCGTGCGGCTCGACGCACGCTTTCCGGCGATGTTCGAGGAAATGCCGCGTCTCGGCCGCGTGATGGCGCTCACGCGCAACGACACGGCCGTCCACGAAAAGGACGGCGAATATGCGCAGATGAGTCATGACGGCCCCGTCGGCCTCGCGCTCGGCGACATCGACCTGCGCATCTTCTATCGTCACTGGGTGTCGGCGTTCGCGGTGCGCGACGAGACCGCGCACGGCCCGCTGAAGAGCCTGCAGTTCTTCGATGCGCAAGGCCATGCGATCCACAAGGTCTACCTGCGCGCGCACAGCGACCACGCCGCGTACGACGCGTTCGTCGAGCGCTGGCGCGCGCCGTCGCAGGAGGCGGGCCTCGCGGTCGCGCCCGCCGCGCCGAAAACGCCCGAGCGTGCCGACACCGAGATCGACGTCGCGGGCTTCCGCGCCGCGTGGGACGCGATGACCGACACGCACCAGTTCTTCGGCATCACGCAGCGTTTCGGCGTGAGCCGCATGCAGGCGCTGCGACTCGCCGATCCGCAATACGCGTACCCGGTCGAAACCGCGCATGCGCTGCGCCACGTGCTCGAACGGGCCGCGCAAAGCGGCCAGCCGATCATGGTGTTCGTCGGCAATGCGGGGATGATCCAGATTCATACGGGCCCCGTCGCGAACGTGCGCGAGGTCGGCGCATGGATCAACGTGCTCGACCCGGGTTTCAACCTGCACGTGCGCGACGATCTGATCGCCGCCGCGTGGGTCGTGAAGAAGCCGACGAGCGACGGCATCGTCACGTCGCTCGAGCTGTTCGACCGGCAGGGCGACCATGTCGCGCTGCTGTTCGGCGAGCGCAAGCCCGGCAAGGTCGAACGCGACGACTGGCGCGCGCTCGTCGCGACGCTGCCGCCTGCGGCACGTGGAGACGCACGGTGAGCGCGCGATCGTTCGATCCGCGCCGCCGCGCCGTGCTGGCGAGCGCGGCGGCCGGCGCGCTCGCCGGCGCGCTGCCCGGCAGCGTGCTCGCCCAGGTTGCACCGGCCGCGCCGAAACGCGTGGTCGTGATCGGCGGCGCACTCGCGGAAACCGCGTTCGCGCTCGGCGGCGCCGAGACGCGCAGCTACCGGCTGGTCGGCGCCGACACGACCTGCACGTATCCCGATGCCGCGAAGCGTTTGCCGAAAGTCGGCTACCAGCGCGCACTGTCGGCCGAGGGGCTGCTGTCGCTGCGGCCCGATCTCGTGCTCGCCTCGGCGGAAGCCGGCCCGCCCACGGCGATCGCGCAGGTGAAAAGCGCCGGCGTCGCGGTGACGACGTTCGACGAACGCCACGACGTCGAATCGGTGCGCGCGAAGATCACCGGCGTCGCGCAGGCGCTCGACGTGCGCGACGCGGGCGCCGCGCTACTGCAACGCTTCGACCGTGACTGGCAGGCCGCGCGCGACGTGGTCGCTACCCGCTCGCCCGGCGGCGCACAACCGCCGCGCGTGCTGTTCGTGCTGAACCATACCGGCAACCAGGCGCTCGTCGCAGGCCAGCGCACGGCCGCCGACGCGATGATCCGCTACGCGGGCGCGCGCAACGCAATGCAGGGCTTCGATCACTACAAGCCGCTGACGACCGAGGCGCTCGCCGCCGCCGCGCCCGATGTCGTGCTGATCTCCGACGAAGGGCTCGCGGCCGTCGGCGGACGCGCGGCGCTGCTCGCCACGCCCGGCTTCGGCGCGACGCCGGCCGGACGCGCGCAGCGCGTCGTGTCGCTCGATGCGCTGTTCCTGCTCGGCTTCGGCCCGCGCCTGCCGCTCGCCGTCACGACCCTGCACCGACGGCTGTCGGATGCGCTCGCCTGATTCCGGATCGACCCGATGCGCGCTCATGCTTCGCCTTTTCCCGCGTCGTCGCACGCATCGCGCGCAGGCGCGGCGCGCATCGGCACGTCACGCCGCTTTGCGCCGTTCGCGCTGGCCGCACTCGCCGGCCTCGTATGCGCGATGTCCGTCGCCGCGCTGTGCGTCGGCGCGTATCGCATTCCGCTCGCGGAAGCCTGGGCCGCGCTGACCGGCGATGCGGCCGCGCAGCAGGCGCGCGCGGTGCTGTTCGACATCCGCGCGCCGCGCGTCGCGCTCGCGTTGCTGGTCGGTGGCGGCTTCGGTGCGACCGGTGCCGCGATGCAGGCGCTGTTCCGCAATCCGCTCGCCGATCCGGGGCTCGTCGGCGTATCGAGCGGCGCAGCACTCGGCGCGACGACGATGATCGTGCTCGGCCCCGCCCTCTTTGCTTCGCACGTGAGCGCAGCCGCACTGCCCGTCGCCGCCTTCGCAGGCGCGCTCGCGGTCGCGGCGCTCGTCTACCGGCTCGCCGCGTCGCGCGGCCGGCTGGCGCTGCCGCTGCTGCTGCTCGCCGGCATCGCGATCAACGCGCTGGTCGGCGCGGCGATCGGGCTGCTCACGTTCGTCGCCGACGATGCGCAACTGCGCTCGCTGACCTTCTGGAGCCTCGGCAGCCTCGGCGGCGCGCAATGGTCCGCGCTGGCGGCCGTCGCGCCATGCGTCGCGATCGGCTGCGTGCTGCTCGCACGCGAACGCGACGCGCTGAATGCGCTGCAGCTCGGCGAAACCGAAGCGCTGCACCTCGGCGTGCCGGTGCAGCGGCTGAAGCGGCGCGTGCTCGTCGCGGTCGCGCTCGCGGTCGGCGCGCTCGTGTCGTGCGCCGGCATCATCGGCTTCATCGGGCTCGTCGCGCCGCATTGCGTGCGCCTCGCGTGCGGCCCCGACCAGCGCGTCGTGCTGCCCGGCGCCGCGTTGCTCGGCGCGTTGCTGACGCTCGCCGCCGATCTCGCCGCGCGCACGGTCGCGGCACCGGCCGAAATTCCGCTCGGCGTGCTGACCGCGCTGCTCGGCGCGCCGTTCTTTCTCGCGCTGCTGTGGAAAAGCCGCGGCGCGCTCGGCGGGTAACCCTTTCTTCACGACGACCATGCTGACCGCTCATCACCTCGACGTCGCGCGCCGACACAACGCCATCCTCCGCGACCTGTCGCTGTCGATCGAACCCGGCCGCGTGACCGCGCTGCTCGGCCGCAATGGCGCGGGCAAGAGCACGCTGCTGAAGACCTTCGCGGGCGAGCTGACCGGCAGCGTCGCGCCGACCGGCGTGCGCGTGACCGGCGACATCACGCTGAACGGCGAGCCGCTCGCGCGCATCGACGCGCCGCGCCTTGCGTGCCTGCGCGCGGTGCTGCCGCAGGCTGCGCAGCCGGCCTTTCCGTTCAGCGTCGACGAAATCGTGCTGCTCGGCCGCTATCCGCATGCGCGGCGCAGCGGTGCGACGTCGCACCGCGATCGCGACATCGCGTGGCGCGCACTCGAACGCGCGGGCGCCGATGCACTCGTCGGCCGTGACGTCACGACGCTGTCGGGCGGCGAACTTGCGCGCGTGCAGTTCGCGCGCGTACTCGCGCAGCTATGGCCCGACGACGACGCCACGGAAAGCGGCCCGCGCTACCTGCTGCTCGACGAGCCGACCGCCGCGCTCGATCTCGCGCACCAGCACCGCTTGCTCGATACCGTGCGCTCGGTCGCGCGCGAATGGCGGCTCGGCGTGCTCGCGATCGTCCACGATCCGAACCTCGCCGCGCGCCACGCGGATACGATCGCGATGCTCGCCGACGGCACGATCGTCGCGCACGGCACGCCGCGCGACGTGATGACACCCGCGCATATCGCGCAGTGCTATGGGTTTTCGGTGAAGATGGTGGAAACCGGCGACGGTGCGCCGCCGGTGATGGTGCCCGCGTAGCGCGGGCGCGTGCCGCATGGGCATGGCGTCGCGCGACGTCATGCATGATCGACAGCAACGATTTTTACAACGCATCATTCGCGCTTCGCGCATCCCGTCAAGGAGACCCACGTGCCGCTTCCGATGACCCGCATCATCCTGTACGTCCAGGACGTCGCGTTGCTCAAGACGTTCTACCAACGGTATTTCGATCTGCCCGTCATCGAGGAAATCGAAAACGAGTGGGTCGTGCTCGGCGCAGGCACCATCGAGCTCGCGCTTCATCTCGCCGGCCCGGCGTTCCGCCACGCAGTCCCTGCCGATGCGAAAGCGCACGCGGAAACCAGTCACGTGAAGTTCGTGTTCTCGATCGGCCAGGACATCGGCGTGCATCGCAACCGGCTGGCCGGCGACGGCGTGACGGTGCGCGATCTCAAGCGCTATGACGGGTTCGCGTACACGCTGTACGACGGCATCGATCCGGAAGGCAACGTCTTCCAGGTGATGCAGGCCGACTGACGTTCCGGCCGGCCCGGGCGCTCACCCGAACGCCCGGGCCGGCGCCGCTCGCGCCGTCACCCGCCGCGCGGGTGGCGAGCCCCCTTCTCAATGCTCGAGGTCCGCCGCGCCGTACGTCCGCATCTTCCAGCCGAGCCGCACGGCGAGCATCCGCATCGAGAACCCTGCCGCCAGTGCGACAACCGTCGCGATGCCCGCATCGATACCGAGGTGCTGCATCCCGACATACAGCGCGCCCGTGACGAACGCGACGCTCGCATAGAGTTCCTCGCGCAGGATCAGCGGCATCTCGTTGCACAGCAGATCGCGCAGCATCCCGCCGCAGACACCCGTAATCGCACCGGCCAGCACGACGATGATGGGCGCGGTGCCCGTCGATGCACCGATGTCGCAGCCGATGATCGTGAAGGCGGCGAGGCCGATCGCATCGACGGTGACGAACAGCGTCTTCATTCGCGCGACATGCCGGGCGACCCAGGATGCGACGGTTGCCGCGACGAGCGTGATCACCAGATATTCGGGATGCGCGATCCAGCCGAGCGGATAGTGGCCGAGCAGCACGTCGCGCACGGTGCCGCCGCCGAGCGCCGTCACCGCGCCGACGAGCGCGAGCCCGAAGCGGTCCATCCCGCGCCGCATGCCCATCAGCGCCCCCGACATCGCTTCCGCGACGATCGCAATCAGATAAAGCGTATGCATGGTGCGCGTCAGTCGTCGGTACGAAACAGGTCGAGCACGCGTTCGCGCTCGGTCGCGTCGACGGCCGCGGGCATCGGCTCGTCGGATTTGCCGCTGCCGGCCGGTGCATCGGGGGCATCCGCCGTCGCCACACCGCCGCACGCGAACCGGCTGCGAATGTACGACGGCACGTCGGCCGTGCACGTGCCGCGCGTGTATTCGGCGTAGACGAAATCGCCGTCGACGAGCGCGACGTCCTGTGGCGGCGTCGCGTCCACCGGTGTACGTCCGTCGACGGCCGTCTTCATGTAGTCGAGCCAGACCGGCAGCGCCAGCGTCGCGCCGGTCGCACGCCCCATCGGACGCGGCGTGTCGTAGCCGAGCCACGCGACCGCGACGATGCCCGACGAGTAGCCGGCGAACCACACATCCTTCGAGCCGTTCGACGTGCCCGTCTTGCCGGCCGCGTCGTCGCGGCGCAGTGCGAGCGCACCGCGCGCGGTGCCGGCCTTCACGACGTCGCGCAGCATGCTGTCCATCATGAATGCGTTGCGCGCCGACACGACGCGCGCGCCTTCAGGCATCGTCGCCTCGTACATCGCGCCGCCGTGACGCTGCTTCACCGACAGGATCAGGCGCGGCTCCATCCGCGTCCCGCCGTTCGCGAACACGCTGTACGCGCTCGCGAGTTCGAGCGGCGTCACCGCGCCCGCGCCGAGCGCGAGCGGCAGCGACGCCGGATTGCGCTGCGCGTCGAAGCCGAAATGCACCGCGTGCTGCTGCACGTAGCGCGCGTCGGTGGCCTGCATCAGGCTGACCGCGACCAGGTTCTTCGAGCGCACGAGCCCGCGCCGCACCGGGATGAAGCCCTCGTAGTTGTTGGCGAAATTGCGCGGACGCCACGGCCGCGCGCCGGTTTCCTCATGGGTGAGCGTGCGCTGCGTATCGTCGACGAGCACGCCCGGGAAGTAGCCCTTCTCCAGCGCGGCCGAATAGACGAACGGCTTGAAACTCGAACCCGGCTGGCGATACGCCTGCAGCGCATGGTCGAACACGTTGCGGTTGAAATCCGCGCCGCCGACGAGCGCGAGCATGTCGCCGGTGGCCGCGTCGAGCGATACGAGCGCGCCTTCGAGCCCGTTGCGCGCGTCGCGCTTCGCGGCCGGCTGCCGGCTTAGCGTGCGCTGGAGCGCGGCTTCGGCCGCGCGCTGGTCGCGCATCGAGATCGTCGTCGTCACGTCAAGGCCGAGCGTATAGGCGTCGTCGTGAAAGCGCTCGACCATCATGCGGCGCGCACGTTCGGCGACGTACGGCGCGGCGACGATCCCCGGCGGCGGCGTGGTCGCGAGCGCGATCGGCGCGTCGACGGCCGCGCGGTACGTCGCGTCGTCGAGCTGGCCGAGCGCATGCATCCGCCCGAGCACGTAGTTGCGCCGCGCGGTCGCGCGCGCCGGATTGACGACCGGGTTGAACGCGGACGGCGCCTTCGGCAGCCCCGCGAGCACGGCCGCCTCGCCCGCGTTCAGCGCGTCGAGCGGCTTGCCGAAATACACGTTCGCGGCCGCTGCAAAACCGTACGCGCGCTCGCCCAGATAGATCTCGTTCATGTACAGCTCGAGCAGCTTGTCCTTGCTGTATTCGCGTTCGAGCTTGGTCGCCATCAGGATCTCGGCGAGCTTGCGGCTCAGCACCTTGTCGCGCGTCAGGTAGAAGTTGCGTGCGACCTGCATCGTGATCGTGCTGCCGCCCTGCCCCGGCTGCCCCGTTACGACGTTCGCGAACGTCGCGCGCGCGAGGCCACCGACATCCACCGCGCCATGCTGGTAGAACTTCGCGTCCTCGGCCGCGAGCAGCGCCTGCCGCATCAGCGGCGGGATGCGTTCGAGCGGCACGAACTCGCGCCGCTCGACGCCGTATTCGGCGAGCAGATCGCCGTCGCGTGAAAAAATCCGCAGCGGCAGCGCGGGACGATAGACGGCGAGGTGCTCGACGGACGGCAGTTGCGTCCAGATGCGCTGGATCGTCCATGCGCCGATGCCCGCGCACGCGAACGTCAGGCCGAGCAGCACGCCCGCGAGCGTGCGCCATACGCGGCGGCGGCGCGGCGGCGGCGGAGGGGATGCGGTGTGGTCGGTCATACGGGCTCCTTCTTCGATGCTGCGACGGCCGGCACGCAATAGGTGCCGACCGGTCACGAAAGGCGCGCATTGTCGAAGGGATCGCGCGAAACCGGAACATTCTTTAGCCAAAGTTTGGCTGGCTAAATTTTATTTAGGAAAGCGTGCCGCGGCCGGTCACGCCACACCTGCGACCGCGTGACGCACCGTCGGACGAACCGCGCTGCACGCGATCCGGTTCGCCTGTAGCATCGTGTGATGTTCGATCGATACCTCGGCCTGTGGGGCCTCGTACCCGACGGCGGCCCAATCCTGACCGCGAGCGGCGGTCTGCTGCCTGTCGTCTGGCAAGCACGGCCCGCGATGCTGAAGGTCGCCACCTGCGACGAAGAGCGTCGCGGCAACGCGCTGATGAACTGGTGGAACGGGCATGGCGCCGCGCACGTGTGGCGGCACGACGGCGACGCAGTCCTGCTCGAACGCGCGCAACCGGCACCGACGCTGGCCGCCTTGTCGGCATCGGGCCACGACGACGACACGATGCGCATCGCATGCAGCGTCGTCGCGCGGCTGCATGCGCATCACGCGCCGGGGCCGGTTTCGGTCGTGCCGCTCGACGACTGGTTCCGTTCGCTGCTGTCGGACGACACCGACAACGACGTGCTGCGCCGCTCGGCGGCGATCGCGCGTGAGCTGCTGGCCGGGCCTGGCGTCGACGAAGTCGTCCTGCACGGCGACATCCATCACGGCAACATTCTTCATTTCGGCGATCGCGGCTGGCTTGCGATCGACCCGAAAGCGCTGCGCGGCGATCGCGCGTTCGACTACGCGAACCTGTTCTGCAATCCCGCGCACGACATCGCGGTCGATCCGGTGCGCTTCGCGCAACGCGTCGTGTGTGTGGCCGAAGCCGCACAACTCGATCGCCGCCGGCTGCTGCAATGGATTCTGGCGTGGGCGGGCCTGTCGGCCGTGTGGCTGAGGGAGGACGACCTGCCGCCCGATACGTCGCTGGCGGTCGCGCAACTCGCCGCACACGCACTGGGCTTGTAGGCGCGCAACGCAGCAACATTTGCCAGTGGCCGTGCATCGTCTGGACGCGCCACATGCGTCTGTTCCGCCTCCGAGGCTTGCCATCACCGGCAGCGCCTTTTCACCTGCGACACGTGTGTGATGCAGCCGCATGAGATGCGCAACCGCCACTGCGCAACGTATAGGGGCGTCGAATGCGAGTGCCGGCTAACGCACCTCTGCTTGGGCTCCCGATCACCGGCGATACATGTGTGATGCAGCAGCATGAGAGACGCAAACGCCCCTGCGCGACGTACAGGGGCGTCGAATGCGAACGCCTGCTAAAGCACCGAGGCTTGGGCTCCCGATCACCGGCGATACATGTGTGATGCAGCAGCATGAGAGACGCAAACGCCCCTGCACAACGTACAGGGGCATCGAATGCGAGTGCCTGCTCACACGCCCCGGCTTGCGCTCCCGATCTCCTGCGATACATGTGTGATGCAGCAGCATGAGAGACGAAAACGCCCCTGCACGACGTACAGGGGCATCTAATGCGAGTGCCTGCTCACGCACCGCGGCTTGCGCTCCCGATCAGGGTCTTGGGCTCCAGATAAGCGCTGATGCCCCACCGGCCCATTTCCCGCCCCAGCCCCGAATGCTTGAAGCCGCCGAACGGTGCAAGCGGCTCATGGGCCAGCGTATTGACGAGCACCCGGCCGGAATCGATCTGCAGCGCCACGCGCTCACAACGTTCTGGGTCCTTGCCCAGCACCACCGCGCTCAGGCCGTAGCGAGTATCGTTGGCAATGGAGATTGCATCGGCATCGTCCTCGTAAGGGATGATGGTCAGCACCGGGCCGAAGATTTCTTCCTGCGCGATCCGCATCCGGTTGTTCGCCCGGGAAAAGACCGTGGGTTTCACGAACCACCCGGCGTGCAGACCTTCCGGCCGCCCCTCACCGCCCGCCAGCAGCACTGCGCCTTCTTCCTGCCCGATACGGATGTAGTGCTGCACCCGCTCCCATTGCTTCGCGCTGACCATCGGCCCGATGTCGGTGCCGGCATCGCGCGGATCGCCGGAGCGCACGTGCGCCACCGCCTGCGTGATCACCGCTTCGAATTCCGCGAGCCGATGGCGCGGCACCAGCACCCGCGTACCCGCGATGCATGCCTGGCCGCTGTTCATGAATCCCGCCTGCAGCACGAGCGGGACGACGGCTGCGAAATCCGCATCGTCGAGCACCACCGTCGGCGACTTGCCGCCGAGCTCCAGCGTCACGCGCTTCATCGTGGCCGCGCCGGCGCTCACCAGATGCTGGCCCACCGCCGACGAGCCGGTGAACGAAATCTTCGCGACATCGGGGCTGCGCGAAATCGCGTCGCCAACCACGTCGCCGCGCCCGTTGACGATGTTGAACACCCCCTTGGGCAAGCCCGCCGCATGCAGCGCCTCGGTGATGACCTGCGTCTGCATCGCACTCATCTCGCTGGGCTTGATGACCGCGGTGCAGCCTGCCGCCAGCGCGGTGGCCAGCTTGTTGCAGATGAACCCCGCATCGCTGTTCCAAGGCGTGATCAGGCCGGCCACGCCGACGGGCGTCATGATCACGCGGGCCGAGCCGGCCTGCTCCTCGAACTTGAACGTCTCCAGCGCGGCGATGGCCTGCCGGATGGTGTCGGCCGGATAGGTCGCCATCCAGCGGCCGCGCTCGACCGGCGCGCCGTATTCGGTCACGACCGCCTCCATCAGGTCGTCTTCCCGCGCGACGACGGCGTCGCGCATGCGCTCGAGCGCGGCGATCCGTTCTTCCCGCGTGGTGCGCGACCAGCCGGGAAACGCAGCCTTGGCCGCGGCGATCGCCCGCTCGGCATCCTGCGTGTCGCCGAGGCGAACCTGGCCGATCACCTGCTCGGTGCTCGGGTCGTGCAGGTCAAACCATTCGTCGCCGTGCGGCGTCACGAATTCGCCGTTGATGTAGATCTGTTCGATGCGTTGCATGGTGCGTACTCCTGTTCGCGTGTCCGACAAGCCGTCATGACACGCAGTCTAGGAAACCATTACTGTTCTGATAAGCTGCCTTATCGCTGATGACTCATCCCGAAAATCAGGACAATCGATGCACCGCACCGGAATGACCGAGCTGGAAGTGGTCCTGGCCGTCGCGCGCCGCGCAAGCTTTCGCGGCGCGGCGCTGGAGCTGGGCATGTCGACGACGGCGGTGAGCAGCGCCGTGGCCGGGCTGGAAGCGCGCCTGAAGGTGCGCCTGTTCAACCGCTCGACGCGCAGCGTGTCGCTGACCGATGCGGGCCAGCGCTACGTGGAGCGCATCGCGCCCGCGCTCGCCGAGATCACGAGCGCCGGCGAGGAAGCCGCCACCGGGCCCGGCACGCCGAGCGGCACACTGCGCATCAACGCGCCGCAGGGAGCCGCGCATCTGTTGCTGGGGCCGCTGTTCCATCCGTACGCGCAGCGTTATCCCGAGGTCCGCATCGACATCGTGAGCGAATCGCGCCTGATCGACATCGTCGCCGAAGGGTTCGACGCCGGCATCCGTCTGGCCGAATCGGTGCCGCAGGACATGATCGCCGTGGCGCTGTCGCGCGATATCCGCATGCTGGTGGTCGCCACGCCCGAGTACCTGAAGCGCCACGGCACGCCGCGCCATCCGCGCGACCTGCTCGAGCACCAGAGCATCGGCATGCGCATGTCCCACGGCGGCATCTATCACTGGGAGCTCGAACGCAACGGGCAGAAGCTGCAGATGGACCTGCCCGTGCGGTTCGCGCTCAATGAACTGGCCGCGATCAAGCAGGCGATCCTGTTCGGGCTGGGCATCGGCTTCATTTCCGAATGGTTCATCGACGAAGAGCTGAAGACCGGCGCGCTGGTGCCGGTGCTGAAGCCGTGGTGCCCGTCGTTCGGCGGGCTGCGGCTCTACTATTCGGGCCATCGCTTCGTGCCCGCGCGGTTGCGCGCGCTGATCGACCTGGCGCAGGAGCTGCGGCTGGTCGATGCACCGTTGAGCGAAGGACGTGCGGGTTGACGCACGGGGCCCGCGCCGTCATCCGGGCACGGCTGAGCTGCGGGCCTTGCAATCGACATGCGCACCCGGGCACCTCGTACAAACGCCGCGCAATGAAAAAACCCGCCGGCATGCACCGGCGGGCTTTCACATTCGACTGCCGACGCGGCGTTTAACGCGCCGGGTTCAGCGTCAGGTTCATGTGACGGTTCACGTCTTTGTACAGCAGGTAGCGGAAGCGGCCAGGGCCACCCGAATAGCATGCCTGCGGGCAGAACGCGCGCAGCCACATGAAATCGCCCGCTTCGACCTCGACCCAGTCCTGGTTCAGGCGATAGACGGCCTTGCCTTCCAGCACGTACAGCCCGTGCTCCATCACGTGCGTTTCAGCGAACGGAATCACGCCGCCCGGCTCGAACGTCACGATGTTCACGTGCATGTCGTGGCGCATGTCGCTCATGTCGACGAAGCGCGTCGTCACCCATGCGCCGTTGGTACCCGGCATCGGGATCGGCTCGACGTCCTGCTCGTTGGTCACGAAGGCTTCCGGCAGCGCAATGCCGTCGACGGCCTGGTAATGCTTGCGCACCCAGTGGAAACGCACCGCGGCATCGCTGACGTTGTGCAGCGTCCAGTCCGCACCCGGCGGAATGAACGCGTAGCCGCCCGGCTTCAGCGTGTGCTTCGTGCCTTGCAGCGTCAGTTCGGCTTCACCTTCGACGACGAACAGCACGGCTTCGGCGTTCTTGTCCTGCTCCGGCTTGTCGCTGCCGCCGCCCGGGTTCACTTCGACGATGTACTGCGAGAAGGTTTCGGCAAAACCCGACAGCGGGCGAGCGATCACCCACAGGCGCGTGTTCGTCCAGAACGGCAGCCAGCTCGTGACGATGTCGCGCATCACACCCTTCGGGATCACCGCGTACGCCTCGGTGAACATCGCGCGATCCGTCAGCAGATCGGTCTGCGGCGGGTGGCCGCCATGCGGCGCGTAATACGTTGTCTTAGACATAGTGCATCCAGGCAATGGGTTGGTCCGGCCCCGGGCTGCAACGGCATCGGGCGGCACGCACGCGCGTGGGGCGCGCAGGCGGCGGCGGGACATCGTTGCCGGGGTGGCTTGAAGGCGCACGCGCCTTCGTTCGGTCGGCCAGGCTTCGCGACGGGTTCGTCCGGTGCATCGGACGCAGCGGCCCATGCTTGTGGGGCCGGCGACCGGGCCGTGGCGCTCGCGTTCATGCGGCGAGGCGCGGCCTGCGGCACGGGTCGACGCCGTACGCGAGCACTGCCGACGATAGCGAAGTCGTTCGCAATCGACCAATTAAATGTTGCGATGGATTCCATTCGATTTTCCACTACCGGCCGGCACCCGCGATACGCGGTGAGGTAGCGCGGCGCGGCGGCCCGGCTATCCGGGAAAACCTGACGGGCGGGACAATGCGCACGGCCGCCAGGACGCTTGAAGCGCAGGCGAGTAACCGCCGCCGTTCCAGTCGCGCACGCGGGTCGCGATACATCTGGTTACGCAGATTGGAGGCAGCGACGCGTGCGAGGCTGCAAAGCCGCTCCGCGCCGATCATGCGCCGCCGTCAGGCCGGAACGGGCCAACGAGGTCGAACGTAACGCGAATGGGGTCGACGCTGCCCGGACGCATTCGGTCGCGAGAGGCGGTGTAGTCGGGAAACGGGGAAATACAGCGAGGAGGGAAACTTGCCTGCCCGTCGATCGGGTATCTGGCCGCGGCTGATGAAGCCGGAAAGCGTTCGCCGGTCTGGTCGGCGATGGCGGCCCGGCGGGCCGCCGGGCCGAATCTCGCGTCGGATGCCGACGCCGTCGACGCGACAGTGCGCCGTTCGCGCACCGTGCCGCGCCAGCGGCGATCAGTCCCAGTCGCGGTGGTGACGATGCTTGCGGTGGCGATAGCCACGATCGCCATGATCGCGTTCGTACGAGCTGCGCGACATGTTGCCGCCGAGCGCCGCGCCGGCGCCGCCGCCGACAGCCGCACCCAGCAGGCCGCCCGTGCGGCCGCCCATCGCGTTGCCTGCCGCGGTGCCTGCGCCGCCGCCGAGGGCGCCGCCGATGATCGCGCCGGTGCGCTCGCGACGGTTCGACGTCACCGCGCCACCCGCGCCGCCGCCGATGGCACCGCCGATCACCGAGCCCGTGCTGCCGCCGAGGGCACCGCCGACCGCTGCGCCGGCTACCCCGCCGAGCGCGCCGCCAAGCGCGTTGTTCATGTCACCAGCCAGGGCCGGCAGCGCAGTCGCGCCGGTCAGCGCGGCGACGACGAGAGCGGGGGCGATTTTCTTCCACATTCCCGTATTCTTCCTTGTTCGCAATCTGGTTATCGAAGGTCCGCTCGGTACGACGATCTGAATCGATCGACGTCGGGTCAGGCATTGTGCCGAACCGCGGACCAATTCATTTCAATGAGCTTGCGGCGAAGAATAGCACCGGTCCCACATCCTTGCCGTGGACATTCTGGTAACAAGTTGTTTACGAATAAGGGACCTGGAACGCCCGCGCCAGAATGCCCGCAAACCCGCGCCGGCATTGGCTCCACGGACTATTCGACCCGGCGGAAAGACTGGCCGCCCACGCGCGGCGTCGCACGTTTGCGACACACGTGGCAACACATCGGGCACGTATCGTGAGCGGACCCCGAAACGACGGCCGGGGAGCAATGAAGAGGGTCAGTACACGCCGGGCAGCAACCGCCAGGTTCGCGCGCAATACGCGTCGTACTCGGCGCCGAATTGCGCACGCAGCAGCGCCTCTTCGGAGCGGATGCGCGCAACGAGCGGCACCAACATCGACACGACCAGCAGCACGCCGACGCCCGAACGGAACGCGAGCGCCCAACCGACCGAATTGACGAGCAGGCCGAGATAGCTCGGATTGCGAATGCGGCGGTAGATGCCGTCGGTCACGAGCGTATGGCCCGACTGGATCGCGACGAGCCCGCTGAAGCGCTTGCCGAGTACGAATACGGGCCAGATGCGCAGCCCGCCGCCCGCGATGTACAGCGCGACGCCGGTCCAGCGCACCGCATCGCCGCCGAAGGTCCAGAAATCGAGCCGGTCGGTCAGTGCGGGCAGGTACGCCAGCAGGAGCCCGCTCACCCCGAACGCCGCGAGCACCCAGCGGTTGTCGCGGTTCTCGCGCTCGCCGCTGCTCAGGTTGGCTTCGGTGAACATCGCCGCGACGACCATCGCGAGTGTCGCGACGGCGACGACGGTCAGCGGCGGATGCGAGAAGAAGGCAGCGAACCCGCCGCTGCCGAGCACCGCAAGCCCGAGATAGACGAGCGTGGAGATGCCCGACAGGGCGGCGACCTTGCGGGTGACTGTCATGGTTGCCTCACCGGAATGCGCTTTCCTGTGAAGTATAGGAACCGCGCACACGTCGCGTAGCGCGCCGCCGTCATGCGGTGCGCGAATCCGCGCGCATCGTCCGGCGCAACGCGGCGCACCTGACCGATGCGGCCAGGGCCCGCGCCCGGTGCCGGATCAGCGGATACGGAAGTTGCCGCCGATCCCGACGCTGACGGGCGGCGCGTAATACGCCGGCGCATAGCCGTAGTAGGCCGGCGCGGGCGCGTAGCCGTACGGCGGCGCGATGTAGCAGCCGGACAGGCCGCCGATCAGGGCAAGCGTAATGAGAAGTCTGGACATGGCTCGATTCCCGGCGCGAAAGACGAATGGCACCTCGCGAAAGCCGCGCCGCCGCGGGATGCGCCGGCCGGCACGAAGAGGCAATCCGCCCTTCCTGTCGCTCGATGAAGCAATGCGCCGAGTCTAGCGCCGGGTGGGCCGGGCCGAGTTTCGCCGGCGGTTACACGTGTTACCTCGCATGACCGCCGAAACAGGCGATGGCGCGGCAGCCGGCGTGCCGTACCGCGCCATGCTGCGCCGCGCCGTGCGTAATCGATGCGTTACACGAAGCGCGCGCGAATGCGCTGCGCGAGCGCTTCGAGCGTCGCCGCGTCGGCGATCTCGCGCGCATGCATCCGCAACTCGGCACCTTCCCAGCGCGGGATTACGTGAAAGTGCACGTGCGGAACCGTCTGGCCGGCTGCCGCGCCGTTGAACTGGCCGATGAACACGCCGTCCGGCTCGAGCGCCGCGCGCACCGCCGCCGCGACGCGCTGCGTCATGCGGATGCCGGCCGCGGCTGCGTCGCCGGACAATTCGAAGATCTGCGCGGCCGGCTCCTTCGGGATCACGAGCACGTGGCCGTCGGCCTGCGGCATCAGATCCATGATCGCGAGCGTCGCGTCGTCTTCAGCGACCTTCACGCACGGCAGTTCGCCGCGCAGGATTTTGGCGAACGGGTTGTTGTTGTCGTAGGACATGGCGTATTCCGATGAGGGTTGGACCGGGAGAGCGGGAGAGCAATGCCGGACGATTATCGGCCGACGGCGGGTCGGATTTCAACTTGTCAGGCCGGGTCCGCCCTTGCGGCGAACAATGAACGCCGGTGCGCACGCAACGTGCTGTAACAGATTGGAATATCCGGCCGTCGCCATCCGTTCATTTCAAGCGCGGGTTCGCGCGACAACCGTACGACCGCGAACCCGCGCCGGACACCCGTCGGCTGCGCAGGCCGGCAGCCGGGATGACTGATCGCGATCATCAACCGGAGTCATGCCATGGACCCTCTCCCCTCCTGTCGTTCACCCGCCGCGACTATGTTCGCGGTTGATCCGCCCGTGCTCGCGCGCGCGCGGCGCACGCTTGCGCACACGCTATGCCGCGCGGCTTGCGGCGCCGGGCTGGTCGCGTTGTCGTCGGCTTTCGCGTGGGCCGGCGGCAGCGACATCATCTTGCCGACCGCGTCGGTCACCGCTTCGACCGTGCCCGCCAACGGCGATGTCAATCCCTACGGCATCGCGTTCGTGCCGCGCGGCGTGCCGACCTGGAGCACGCTGAAACCCGGCGACGTCGTCGTGTCCAACTTCAACGCGGCGTCGAACACGCAAGGCACCGGCACGACGATCGTGAAGCTGTCGCCCGGCAAGACGCCGGCGACGTTCTTCCAGGGCAGCAATCTCGGCCTGACGACCGCGCTCGCGGTGCTGCGCAGCGGCTTCGTACTGGTCGGCAACGTCCCGGCGCCGGACGGCAAGACCGTCGTCCCCCCGGGCTCGCTGCTCGTCATCGGCCCGCAAGGCAATCTCGTCAAGCAACTGGTCAGCTCGACGCTGCTCGACGGGCCGTGGGACATGACCGTGATCGATCGCGGCCAGCGCGTGACCGCGTTCGTCTCGAACGTCCTGAACGGGACGGTCTCACGCATCGAACTGGCGATCGGCAACGACGGTGTCACGATGCTGCCGGGCTCGCGCGTCATCGCGTCAGGCTACGTGAATCGAACCGATCCCAATGCACTCGTCGTCGGCCCGACCGGCCTCGCGTACGACCCGAACATCGACGTGCTGTATGTCGCCTCCACCGGCGACAACGCGGTGTTCGCGATCCAGAACGCCGCGTCGACGAATCGCAACAGCGGCGTCGGCCGGATGATCTACTTCGACGCAGTGCACCTGCACGGCCCGCTCGCGCTGGCGCTCGCCCCGAACGGCCATCTCGTGACCGCGAACGGCGACGCGGTCAACGCCGACCCGCTGCAGCCGAGCGAGATCGTCGAATTCACGGTGGACGGGCGCTTCGTCGCACAGATTCAGGTCGACTCCGTGGCGGGGGCCGCATTCGGCATTGCGTTCGGGCAAGGCAGCAAAGGCCAGCCGCAATTCGCGGCCGTCGACGACAACACGAATACCGCGACGGTCTGGACCCTGCGCTCCGACAACAACAACGCGCAGTGACGCGCCACTTGAACGGGCCGCGCGGGGCCCGTTCGACATCGGCGATCGACACATTCGATTCGCACACGCCGGGCAATCTGCGTGCCGTCGACGCCGCCCGGCATCGCAAGCCCTCGCGATTGCCACCGCCGGCCTGAACCTGCGACACTGCCGGTTCATGTTCTGCCTGCAGACAACCGAGGACGCCCGCGCATGACGATCCCCCTCAAGAAGCTGATCCTGCGCGGCGTCGCGCTCGCGGTCATCGCCGCGATCGGCTACACGGGCCACATGCTGTCCCGGCTCGCGCCGATCGCGACCGGCTATGCGGCGAAGGCGCTGTGTTCCGGCGTGTACGTATCGGGCCGCCCCGCCGCGTCCGTGATCGACGTCGACATCATGGCCGGCGTGCATCCTCTGCTGAAACTGGTACGCCCGTCGATCGATCCCGACCATCGTCGCGCCGTGGCGACCTTCGCCGGCTTCGCCGGGCGCGAAGCCGAGTTCCGGCCCGGGCTCGGCTGCACGCTCGCGATCGGGCCGTCGTCCGGCGCGTTGCCGGCCGCGCTGCCGCCCCTCCCCGATCCACCCGCGCAGCCCGCGCCGGCCACGCCGCCGGCCGGCATCGACGCGCAGAAGCTGCGGACCGCGCTCGACCGCGCGTTCGACGAGCCCGATCCGGCACGGCCGCGGCGCACGCGCGCGGTCGTCGTGATGTGGCGCGGCCAGGTGATCGCCGAACGCTATGCGCCCGGCTTCACGGCCGACACGCCGCTGCCCGGCTGGTCGATGACGAAGACCGTGACGGCCGCGCTGGTCGGCATGCTCGTCGCACAGCACAAGCTGTCGCCCGACGCGGCGGCGCTGCTGCCCGAATGGCGCGGCAGCGGCGATCCGCGTGCGGCCATCACGCTCGACGAGCTGCTGCGGATGACGAGCGGCCTGCAATTCAACGAGGACTACGACGACCCGCTGTCCGACGTCGCGTTGATGCTGTTCACGCAGCCCGATACCGCGCGGTTCGCATCGGCAAAGCCGCTCGCCGCGACACCCGGCACGCAGTGGTCCTACTCGAGCGGCACGAGCGCAATCATCGCGCGCGTGATGCGCGAAGCGCTGGGCGGGAGCGAGGACGACTACCTCGCGTTTCCGCGCCGCGCGCTGTTCGCGCCGCTCGGGATGCGCAGCGCGGTGTTCGAGCCCGACGCGTCCGGCACACTCGTCAGCCCGTCGTACATGTATGCGAGCGCGCGCGACTGGGCGCGCTTCGGGCAGCTTCTGCTGCAGGACGGCGTGTGGGACGGGCAGCGGCTGCTGCCGGAAGGCTGGGTACGCTACCTGACGCGCGCGACACCGCAGTCGGAGCGCCAGGAGTACGGCGCGCAGCTGTGGGTCAAGGTGCCGGAGCCGTTCAACGATCGCGATCCGCATGCGAACGCGATACCGGCCGACGCGTTTCATGCGGTCGGCCATGAAGGCCAGTTCGTGAGCGTGGTGCCGAGCCGTCAACTGGTGGTCGTGCGGCTCGGGCTGTCGCGGCCAGAAGCCGCGTGGAACCACGAGGCGTTTCTCGCGCGCGTGCTCGCCGCGGTGCCGGCGCCCGGCGCGTGACGGCGGGTACGTGGATCGATGAATCAGGCGTGAAGCGGCAGCGATTGCAACACAGCCGCTTCACGCGCTACCTGCCTGGGCTTACGGATTCGCGCTGCCCGCGTATTGCTTGAAGCCTTCGCGCGTTGCGAGACGTTCGATATAGCGCGACACCGCCGGGAAATCCGGATGCTCGAACGGCGTGCCGAACCAGCGGTTCACCGACAGGCCGATCGGAATGTCCGCGAGCGTGAACGTGTTGCCGGCCACGTACGCGCCCGTCGTTTCGAGCTGGGCGTTCAGCACGCGCATGTGCTTCGTCCAGCCTGCGATCGACTGCGCGATGCCGGCCGGATCCTGGTGATCGGGCGATTTGCGCACGAGGCCGAGGAACGC
Organism: Burkholderia sp. D-99; assembly: GCF_011605345.1. Taxonomy (GTDB): domain Bacteria; phylum Pseudomonadota; class Gammaproteobacteria; order Burkholderiales; family Burkholderiaceae; genus Burkholderia. The sequence goes on along the minus strand of NZ_JAAOXM010000002.1, from coordinate 1,350,220 downwards.
ACCGACCCACGAGCGGTTCAGGTCCGCACCCTGCCAGTCGATCCATTGATCGACCCGCGCACGCGCCTGCGGCTCGGCCGGATACAGCGCATCGCCGCCGTAACGGTTCGCGAGGTAGCGAATGATCGTGTTCGATTCCCAGAGCACGAAATCGTCGTCCTTGATGACCGGCACGAGACCGTTCGGATTCAGCGCGAGATAGGCCGGATCATTGGTCGTGCGGAAGCCCGCGCCCCAGTCTTCCTGTTCGAACGGCAGGTTCAGCTCGGTGCACAGCCACAGCACCTTGCGGACGTTGATGGACGGGATCTTGCCGAGGATGTGCAGCATGCAGTCTCCTTGTGAGGTCGGATGCGGAGCATCCGGGGCGCACGACACGCCCCGAACGCATTCACGTCGAATTTATCAGGTTTGCTCCGAGAACCCTCGTCCTTTTCCCCTGGGGAACTTCCTTCGGGCTGCGGGGCGGGGAGTGAAGGGACTGTGGCCAAACTGCTGTTGAAAGTGCACGCGTGGGTTTGCCCCAAATGCGGGACGCCCCACGACCGCGCCATCGACATCGACGCAGCGCGTCACATTTTGGCCGCCGGACCAGCGGCGCCAGCCCATGGAGAAAGCGTAAGTCCCATGTCTCTTTGAGGCGATGTCGGGTCGCATCCAGTGAAGTCGGAATCGCCTTCTCTCAGGGGGAGCGTAGTCAAACACGACCACGCGGCAAACGACATGCCGTACGCGGAAAATCCGCGTGCGGCCGATTCGTCAGGTCACGCAGCGCGTGCTCGGCCGTCGGAAACCGGAACATGAAGCCGTCCTGATGCAGCCGCGCCGGCATCACGCGCTGCCCGTCCAGCAGCAGCTCGGCCATCTCGCCCATCGCGATGCGCAGCGGCGCGGCCGGCACGTGCAGCCAGGCCGGACGATGCAGCACCTTCGACACGACCTGCACGAACTCGCGCTGGGTCAACGGCGCGGGTGCGACCGCGTTGTAGACGCCGTGCATACTCGAATTCGCCATCGCGCGCGCGATGATCCGCAGCACGTCGTCACGGTGGATCCAGCTCATCACCTGCGTGCCGTCGCCGAACCGGCCGCCCATCCCGAAGTAATGCGGCAGCAGCATCGAACGCAACGCGCCGCCGGGCCCGAACACGAGGCCCAGCCGCAGCACCACCGAGCGAACGCCGTGGCGCTCGAGCGCCTGCGCGGACTGCTCCCACCGCCGGCACAGCTCGGACATGAAGCCGGTGCCGGCGCTGCTGTGCTCGTCGAGCCGCTCGTCGGAGGGACGCACGCCGTAGTAGCCGATCGCCGATGACTGGATCCACGTGCGCGGCTTGACCTCGGCGGTCTCGACCCAGCGCATCAGCGATTCCGTGACACCGACGCGGCTGGCGAGCAGCAACGCCTGCCGGCGCTTGCTCCAGCGCGCGCCCAGCACCGGCGCCCCCGCGAGATTGATGACCGTGTCGAAACGCTCGTGCGGCTGCAGTTGCTCGACGGACGTCACGCTGCGCACGCGGCCATGAAACTGGTAGGCCGCGCGCAGCGGATCGCGCGCCAGCAACGTGACCACATGCCCCGCATCGAGCAGCCCGTTCACGAGGGTTTCGCCGATGAAGCCGGTCCCGCCGGTGACGAGCACGTTCCCCGGCGGCTGCCCCGCGAACGGATTGGCGGCCGGCGCGCGTTGCGCGATCCGGCAGGCCGCGATCCCGTCGCGGATGCCCGATACCGTCACGCCGACGGCAAACACGCTCAACAACCCGCCGCGCCAGCCGAGATCGAGCGCCTGCAGCGCGGTCGGCTCGTGCGCCCAGACGGCCAGCTGCATCGCGATCATCCCGAACAGCGCGCCGCCGTTGACGGCCAGCAGCGTGTGCAGCACGCGCTCGGTCGCCGGCAGCTTGCGGCTCTGGTCCTCGACGACGAAATCCCACAACGTCAGACCCACCTCGACGACCACCACCGCCGCGATGGCCGCGACCCAGGCACCGTGAAAGGCGACGTTCGCGATCGACGCGAACACGAGACCGTAAAGCACGGAGCGCACCGCGTGAATCGCCAGCTCGAGCCGCGCGCGCGGGCTGTGCGGCAGATCCTGCGTGAGTTCGTGGTGATAAAGCGTATCGAATGCGCCCATCGCGCCCTGCACGATCAGCAGGTTGAGCGCCCAGTCGTAAGCAGCCAAGGTGTTCATACGGTGTCCCTCCTCCACAGCCAGACGAGTGGCGGCACCATCGCGACGAGTGCCGCCGCGTCGATCGCCACGTGGCCCGAGACACGGGCCTGCAATGAAAACAGCATGTCCTGCGGCGCCCAGATCAGCAGGCCGGCCAGCAGCCATCCCCACACTTCCCGCCGGCGCAGCCGGTTGCCGAGGTGGACGAGCGCCAGCATCCAGACCGACGCGCATTGCACCGTCGCACCGATCAGCGACATCCACCAGATCTGCTGCGCACGCGCCGGTTCGGGCGCCGTGCCCGCCCAGAAATGCAGCTCGATGACGCGGTGATACGCGTCGAGCCATGGCGTGCCGGCAACCCATGGAACGGCAATGCCGACGAGCAGGTGTGCGATCGCTGCGCCGTACATCCAGGTCACTACGATGCGTCGCGCGTCATCACGTGCGGGACGATCCGCCGTATGTTCGGCGGCACGGTCGCTGCCGCACGCCGCCCCGTCGCACGGTGCTTCGGCGTGATAGCCGAGCCAGCGCGAGACGGCATGCCGGTTGCGCGCGAAGCGGCGATACAGCGGCGCCAGCGCACTGCGCACGACCGGCACGCGAAGCAGCCGGACGAGCCAGCGGCGCCCGGTCAGCGCATGGGCGGCCAGGATGCTCTCCACACCGGTCAGCATGCGTCCGTCGGGCAGGCGCGCGTGCAGCTCGCGATTCAGCGCGGGCAGGTCGACGCCCAGCGGCGACGGATCGAAGCCCGGCCCGGCGATATCGACGAAAGCCAGCCGCTGCCGCGCGTCGCGGGCCCCGAGACGCCGTATCTGCGCGACGCATAACGGACATCGTCCGTCGAAGTACAGCACCAGTTCACTTGAGTCCATGATTCGTACTCCTTCTTGTTGTGGCTGGCATCATGAATCGATCCATTGACTGCATTCCGTTGCTTCGAACCGCCGCTCCCGTACGGCGGCGACACGCTTACATCGGCTTGACCACCATCAGGAAATAGATGGTCAGCATCGCGAAGAACGCCGGATAGCCGAGCAGTTCCCAGCGCTTCGCATAGCGCCAGTAGCGCTCCGGCAATGCGGCGGCGCCGTTCGCGTGAGCGAGCTTCGCCATCGCGGCCAGTTCGACCTGCAGCCACACGACCGGCAGCCAGCACGCGCCGGCGATCGCGTACAGCACGATCGATGCGAGCAGCCACGGCGTATGCCAGGGCCAGCCGGCCGTGTGCGCGAGCCACAGCCCCGAGGCCGGCTGGAAGATCACGGCCGGCGTCGTGAACCACCAGTCCGCGCGCACCACGAGGCGCGACACGGCCGCGATCGCGGGCACCGATTGCGTGCGGTTCGCGAAGAACAGGTAGAACGCGGTGCCGAACCCCGTGCCGACCAGCAGCACCGAGGACAGGATGTGAAGCGCCTTGATGACGAGATAGGTATTCATGCTTGTTCTTCTTCTGAAAAAAGGATCAACAGGATCGCGAGAATCGGCACGTTCTTGAGCACGGGCCCGAACGGTTCGGCGAGCAACCCCGGCATCGTGAGCGCGATGACGGCCGAGTACGCGACGATCAGCGCCGCTTGCGCAACCCACAGGCGGCGCGACGGCGCGGCGACGGTTGCGATGCCGAGCGCGAAGTCCAGCGCGCTGGCCGCGTAGAGCGCGATCAGCGCAGGCAGCCCCGTCAGATGTGCTGGCGCAAGCAGCGCGAGGCTCGCGGGCAGCGGATGGATGAACGCGCTGGCGATGGCCGTCCAGATCCACACGATCGCGAGCGCGCCGCGCAGCAACGGACGACGCCACATCGCGAGCGCATCGCGACGCAGCGCGGCGGCTTCCGTGCCGATGAAGCCGTCGATCCCGCGCGGCGGCCGGCCGAGCATGGCCGTGGCGGCGGCCGGATCGCCGGTATTCCCGCCTCGCAGCATCGTCCACGTGTCGCGCGTGAACATCGCGCCCGGCAGCACGCCGAGCAACGCGGCCGCCGCGCCGGCCAGCGGGCCCGGCAGCGTCACGCGGGCCGCCGGCGCAAACCCCAGCGCGGCACGGTAGCGGGCCAGCATCTCGCGGTATTCGACTTCGTCGGTGCCGACCACGTCGATCACCGGGCGGCCGGCCGCCGGCGCATCGCCCGGTTGCACGACGCACCGCGCGACGACTTCGGCGAGATCGTCGACGTGCACCGGGCGCAGCCGCTGATGGCCGCCCGCCGGCAGCACCTGCACGGGCAGGCTCGCGAGCATCCGGAAAAACCGCGCGGACGCGCCGGCCGTGCCATAGACGAGCGCGGGACGCACGATCCGGAAGTCGATCGGCAGCGTCTGCAGGAAACGGTCGGCGGCGTACTTGCTGGCGAAGTAGCGCGTGTCGCCGCGCTCGACACCGAGCGCCGAGATCTGGATCACGCGCCGCACGCCTGCGCGGCAGCACGCGGTAAAGAGTGCGCACGGCGCGGCGCGATGCACGGCGTCGAGCGTCGCGCCGCGCCGATCGGCGAGGATGCCGACCGCATTGATCACTACGTCGACGCCCGCGAGCCGCGCGAGCCACGCGTCGGGATCGATGTCCGTGGCGAAGTCGATCGCGACGTCGCTCGGGCCAACCGCATGACGCACGCCGCGCAGCACGCGATGGCCGCCGGCTTCGAGCTGCGCGCACAGTGCCCGCCCGATGAACCCGTTCGCGCCGCACACGAGGACAGTCATGCTGCGCGCCCCGGTGCGGCCATGCGGGCAAGTCGACGGCAAGACGGTGTTCATTTTCATCCTCTATTTACAGTTATTTCTGTACAAACAGAAATAACAACCCCGAAAAAAGCGGGCTGCCTGCCCGCATTGCGCGTCACGCTTACTTCGACGGCTTGCGCCTGACCGTCTGGCTGATCTTCGCGCCGATGCCGAGCGCCTTCATCAGCGTATCGGGCTTGAGCCGCAGCATCTCGTCCGACCAGGTCGTCAGCGTCTCGACGAACTGCAGCGTGTCGCGGATGCGCTGTTCGGTCTCGCGGCTCTCGTTGGCGATCTCCGGGTTCGTGAGGCAATCGCGCAGCACCGTGAGCGTCGGCTCGATCTCGCGTTGCCGCCGCCCTTCGACGATCAGCTTGAACAGTTCCCAGATGTCGGTCGACGTCTCGAAATGGTCGCGGCGGTCGCCCAGCACGTGCACGACCTTCGCCAGCCGCCACGCCTGCAGCTCCTTCAGGCTCGTGCTGACGTTGGAGCGCGCGACGTTGAGCGTCTCGGCGATCTCGTCGGCTGCGATCGGCCTTCCGGCCAGGTAGAGCAGCGCGTGGATCTGCGAGACAGTGCGGTTGACGCCCCACCGTGAGCCCATTTCGCCCCAGTGGAGAATGAATCGTTCGGCAATCGGTGTGAGTTCCATGCCGTGAAATTTAGGCATTTCAGTTATTTCTGTCAAGAGAGAAATAACCGGACGATCTGCCGGGTTCCGGCCGCGCCCGCCCGCGATCCGCCGCTTCCATTACAATGCGCGGGATTTTTCCGATTTCAGGCCGTTGCCGCCTTTCTCACTAGAGGTTTCCATGATCATCAAACCGCGCGTGCGTGGCTTCATCTGCGTGACGACTCATCCGGTCGGCTGCGAAGCCAACGTCAAGGAACAGATCGACTACGTGACTTCGCACGGCACGATCGCCAACGGCCCGAAAAAGGTGCTCGTGATCGGCGCGTCGACCGGCTACGGCCTCGCCGCCCGGATCTCGGCCGCCTTCGGCTCGGGCGCGGACACGCTCGGCGTGTTCTTCGAGCGCGCCGGCAGCGAAACGAAGCCGGGCACGGCCGGCTGGTACAACAGCGCCGCGTTCGAGAAATTCGCCGCCGAAAAGGGGCGCTATGCGCGCAGCATCAACGGCGACGCATTCTCCGACAAGGTCAAGCAGGTCACGATCGACACCATCAAGCAGGATTTCGGCAAGGTCGATCTCGTCGTCTACAGCCTCGCGGCACCGCGCCGCACGCATCCGAAGACGGGCGAAACCATCAGCTCGACGCTCAAGCCGATCGGCAAGACGGTCACGTTCCGCGGCCTCGACACCGACAAGGAAGTGATCCGCGAGGTCACGCTGGAACCGGCGACGCAGGAAGAGATCGACGGCACCGTCGCCGTGATGGGCGGCGAGGACTGGCAGATGTGGATCGACGCGCTCGATGAAGCCGGCGTGCTGGCCGACGGCGCGAAAACGACCGCGTTCACGTATCTCGGCGAGCAGATCACGCACGACATCTACTGGAACGGCTCGATCGGCGAAGCGAAGAAGGATCTCGACAAGAAGGTGCTGTCGATCCGCGACAAGCTGGCCGCGCACGGCGGCGATGCGCGCGTGTCGGTGCTGAAGGCCGTCGTCACGCAGGCGAGCTCGGCGATCCCGATGATGCCGCTGTACCTGTCGCTGCTGTTCAAGACGATGAAGGAAACCGGCACGCACGAAGGCTGCATCGAGCAGGTGTACGGCCTGTTCAAGGACAGCCTGTACGGCGCGACGCCGCACATCGACGAAGAAGGCCGCCTGCGCGCGGACTACAAGGAGCTTGACCCGCAGGTGCAGGCGAAGGTCGTCGCGCAGTGGAACCACGTGACGAACGACAACCTGTACGAGCTGACCGACTTCGCCGGCTACAAGACCGAGTTCCTGCGCCTGTTCGGCTTCGAGATCGCCGGCGTCGACTACGACGCGGACGTGAACCCGGACGTGAAGATCCCGGGCATCATCGACACCACGGTCTGACGCCCCGGCCCGCCGCTCACGCCGCGCGCGCAGCGCGGGTGGCGGGTTCGCGGTTCCGGCGGCGTCAACGCGGCGCCGGTTCTTCCAGATAGACGCCCGACGACAGCGTGGCCTTCACCTGCCGCGTGAACTCGTCGGTCGACACCTCTTCCTCCCCCGCTTCGATCGCTTCGTACGCCTGGCGCACGACGTCGGCCGGCGTCGCCTTCGGCACGTCGAGGCCCGCCGTCAGGTCGGTATCGATGAAGCCGGCATGCAGCCCGACGACCTGCGTGCGCTGCTCGCGCAGCGAATGGCGCAGCCCGTTGGTCAGCGCCCATGCGGCCGATTTCGACACGCCGTAGCCCGACAGGATCGGCCGGTTCACCCAGCTCGCGACGGACAGGATGTTCAGGATCGCGCCGCCGCCATGGCCGGCGAGGATGCCCGCAAATGCGCGCGACATCGCCAGCATCCCGAACACGTTGGTTTCGAAGTGATCGCGCAATGCGTCGGCCGCACCGTCGTCCGTCAGGCTGCCGAGCCGCGCGATGCCCGCGTTGTTGATCAGCAGCGTGACGTCGCGCGCCGCGTCGGCGGCCGCCGCGACGGCCGCCGGATCGGTCACGTCGAGCTTCACCGGCACGACGCCCGGCAGCGTCACGGTGGCCGGATCGCGCGCCGCCGCATAGACCTTGCGCGCCCCTCTCGCGAGCGCCTGCTTCGCGAACTCGAGCCCGAGCCCGCGATTCGCACCCGTGACGAACACCACTGCACCTTCGATCTTCATGATCCGTTCCTTTCGCATGATGGATCGCATGCGCGCCGGCTCGCCGCGCGCGTGAGATCCGGTGGAAAACCGGGCTGCCATTACGTACCGAACCGGTGCACCGCCGGCAGGCGGCACATCTCCTGCTGCCCGTGGCCCGGCGGCGCCAAAGACGCCGATCGATTGCCGTCCGATGTTCCGGCCGTGGCTTTGCACCCTCCGCCAAGTCGGCTACACTCGATGTCAATGTCGATCGCCATTGTCTTTGCAGTGCATTGTGTTCACGCAACCCGCCCATGTCAATGGTGATCGACATTGTGTTTTTCAATCGACGCGATCGGCAAGACGCGATCTACAAAAATCAGGGAGAGATCGATGGGCGTTTCAAGACAGCAGGCCGCAGAGAACCGGAGCGCGATCGTTGCGGCCGCCGAGCGGCTGTTCCGCGCGCGCGGCGTCGACGCGGTAGGACTCACGGAGCTGATGAAGGAAGCCGGCTTCACGCAGGGCGGCTTCTACAACCACTTCAAGTCGAAAGACGCGCTGGTTGCCGAGGTGATGGAAAAGGCCATGCAGGACCGCGCGGATTCGCCGAACGCCGGCAGTCTCGACGCGCAGGTGGCGTTGTATCTGTCTGCCGCGCATCGAGACAACGTCGAGGCCGGGTGCCCGCTGTCCGGTTTCGCGGGCGATGCGCCGCGACTGACCGATACGGCGCGTGCGCGCTATGCGCACGGCCTCGCCACCTATCTCGATCGGCTGGAACGGATGGTGGCCGTGGAAGGCGGGACGCCGGCGCAGACGCGTCGCGATGCGATCGCGGTCTTCAGCCAGATGGTCGGCGCGCTCGTGCTGTCGCGCGCGATCGCCGGTACCGATCCCGCGCTGGCCGACGAGATCCTCGCCGCAGGGCGGGACACGCTCACCGTAGAGCGCAATGATTCGGGCGCGCCGGCTTAGGCGCTTGGGCGCTTAGGCGCTTAGGCGCGTAATGGCGTGTCGGCTTGAGGGGCTGCGTTTCAGCGCCCTGCCCGCGCTATTCGACCGCCCGCGCGGCCTCCCACAGCGGCTGCCCGCCCAGCGCCGCATGCCACGCATCGAAACGCGCGCGCCACGCTTCGAACGGCTCCGCCAGCGGATGGCGCGGATCGTCACTGAGCGAATACGCCATCCCCTCGATCAGCCAGCGCGGCTTGGTCGCGACCGCCAGGTTGCCGAGCACTTCCGCCTGGCGGTGATGGATCAGCTCGTGCGCGAGAAAGTAGGTCTGCCAGCCGCGCGGAGCGACGACCACGCCGAAATTCCCGAGCGTCAGCGCCGCGCGTTGGCCGAGGCCGAAGGCATCGGCGCACGCGCGGGTCGAACAGAACACAACGCGCGGCGTTCCCTGAAATGCACCCACGGCTGCCGCCACGCGCGCATAGCCGCTGCGATAGAGCTGCCGCGCATCGCCGAGCTTCGCGGCATCGTCCGTGCAGATATCGGCGCTCGGGCACGATACGCCGGGGACCAGCGCGGGCGCGACGACGCGCAGCGGCTTGACGAGCGCATACGCGGCAATCGGCAGCGCGACGAGCAGGCCCGTGAGGGCGAAAGCGACATGGGAGCGTTTCATCGAGGCGGGGGTTCCGGGGCGTCCTGCAGAAATCTTCCTGCGTGAATATATCGGACTGGCGACGTCTCCGGCCCTGCCGGATTCCCGGACGGAGCCCGGCCGCCAGCCTGCGCTCGCCGCGAACGGGGGCGCCCCCGCGCTTGCCGTTGCGATCGGCCATTTTGTTGCAATAAAGACTTTTTGCGACCTAATTCCGCCCAAATAATATATTGGACGCATTACCGGGCGCACCGCATCCTTGCCCTCTGCCGGCTCGCAACGGCCGCACGACAAGGACAGGACATGAACGGAAACGAACGGCTCGCCGGTATCGGCTACGGATTGCTCGCAGCGCTCATCTGGGGCGGCTTTCCGGTCGTCACGCGCATCGGCGTCACGCACTCGGCCCTCGACGCCTACGACGTCGCGTTCATCCGCTTCATCGTATCCGGCACGCTGCTGCTGCCCGTCCTGCTGCGCCGCGGCCTCGGCACGCTGCGCCCGGCGTCGGTCGCGCTGATGGTGACGGGTGCGGGCGCGCCCTACATCCTGACCGTCGCGGCAGCGTTGAGCTGCGCGCCGGTCGGCTACTTCGCGCTGACGCCCGGCAGCATGATCGCGTTCACGGCGATCCTCGGCCGGCAGGTCGCGCATGAGCGGCTGAGCGCCGCGCAGGTCGCCGGCATCGTCACGATCCTGGCCGGCATCGCACTGGCCGCGTCCGATGCGCTGCGCGGCGCGATCGGGCTACCGGCCCTCGTGCTGTTCATCCTCGGTGGCCTGCTATGGGCCGTCTACAACGTGACGACGAAACGCGCCGCCGCCGGTGCGCTGCACGCGACGGCCGTCGTGTCGGTCGGCTCCGCGGTGCTCTACTGCCCGCTCTATCTGGCCATGCGCGGTGGCGCCGTGCTGCATGCGCCGGTCGCAGCCATCGCCACGCAGGCGATCTACCAGGGCGTGCTGATGTCGGTGCTGGCGCTCTACTGCTTCAGCCGGGCCGTCGTCGCGCTCGGCCCGGCGATCGGCGCGACTTTCGCCGCGCTGATGCCGCTCCTCGCCACGCTCGAGGCCATGCTGCTGCTCGGCGAACGGCCACACGCGCCGGCACTGGCCGGCATCGCCATCGTCACGGCCGGCATGGCCCTGAGCCTCGCCAGCCGGTGGCGATCGGCAGATGCGCGGGCCATCCGGCGGCCGAACCCTGCTGCAAACGGCTGAAACGAGCGCTGCCCATCAGGCGATGTGCTCCGTGCTCGCGCCTCCGGCACCCGTCGGCCAGCGGCTCCAGCGAATGCCCAGCAACAGGAGCACGGCGCTGCACGCGAACAGGGTCGCCTCGACCAGCACCGTATCGACATGCCAGTGCCGCGTCAGCAGCACGACGACGAGGTCGAACACGAAATGGAGCGCAATCGCATACGCCAGCCAGCGTTTCGTGCCACGCACGAACGTCTGCAGCACGATCAGCGACAGCCCGACATGCGCGGCCAGCGCGCTCGTGCGTTCAAGCAGCGCGAGCAACGGCGACGCGAACGTCATGCCGGAGAACTGCGACCCGACCAGCGACTGCACGCCCTCGGGCACCACGACACCCGCGTGCGCGAGCAGATAGACCGTGCCGAGCGCGAGAAACCCGACGCCGACCAGCAGCATCGCCTCCAACCCGCCGTGCCCGAGCCCGAGCATCACGGCAGTCGGCGCATCATGCCGCTTCGGCAGCAGATAGCGGAAGGCGACCCAGCGCCCGCATTCCTCGAAGAGCCCGGCCGTCAACGCCGCGAACACGAGCATCGGCAGGTGCCAGCGCGGATCGTGAGCGAGCCAGCGGTACAGCGGAATCTGCCACGACATGCGCAATACCGGCTGGAACACGAAGAAGGTCAGCATGCCGTAGAAAAACACGCGAAGCGGCACCTGCGTGCGGCGCCGCCACGCGGCTGCGAGCCACGCGGGCGCGAGCAGCGCGACCAGACCGGCCGCGAGCGTGAGGAACAGGAGCGCCGGGGCGACGGGATGCATCGCGCACCCTGCTATGCGAGTTGCTTGTGGAAATACGTCGTCGCGCAGAGCGCGCCGTCGGGCATCAACGCAAAGTTCGGCACGACGCCGACGCGCTGCCAGCCGGCCCGCTCGTACAGCCGCTCGGCGTCGCCGCCCGTCACGGTGTCGAGCACGAGCACGGTCTTGCCGGCGTCGCGTGCGGCCGCGTCGGCCGCCGCCATCAGCCGCGCGGCGACGCCCTGCCGGCGCGCGTGCCGCGACACGAGCATTTTCGCGATATCCGCGCGATGCGGCTGGTTCTCGGGCTGCGCGGTGACGACCTGCACGGTGCCGACGATCCGGCCGGCTGCGTCCTCGGCGACGAGCAGGATGCGCTCGCCGTTCGCGACGCCGTTGGCGACGCGGGTCCAGAACGCGACGGCGGTCGGCCGCTCGATCGGCAACATGAAGCTGACGGATGCGCCGCCCTCGACGCAATCGATCAGCACGTCGGACAGCGCATCGACGCAGGTCATCGCTTCGCCCGCGTCGACGCGGCGGACGGTAACAGATTCGGTCATGCCATCTCCGGTAATAGGTGGACCGCCCGCGCGGGTTCGGCGTGCGTCCGGATCGGAAAGAACACCGGCCGATCGTCGCGGCTCGCGCAACGGCAGCAGGCGCGCGGCAACGCCGCACCCGGTCGGCGCGTGTTACCGCCCCATCATCCTACGCGACGAAAATTTCCGTTGCATCGCCGTTCGCTTCTCCTACACTTAGCCACATGGCTAACTTTCAACCCGGCATCAGCGACGTCTTCCACGCCCTCGCCGATCCGACGCGCTGCGCGATCGTCGGCGCGCTCGGCCAGGGCGAGCGGACCGTCTCCGCACTGGCCGAGCCGTTCGACATGGCACTGCCGTCGTTCATGAAGCACGTCGCGGTGCTCGAGCGCAGCGGCCTCGTGCAGACCCGGAAAACCGGCCGCTCGCGCACCTGCGCGCTGGTCGGCAGCCGGCTCGCCGAGGCCGAGGCATGGCTCGCCGCGCAACGCGCGCTGTGGGAAGCACGATCCGATCGTCTCGTCGAATTCGTCGAACGCCGTCACCAGGAGGAGCAAGATGTCAGCCAGCCCCGTCGACCCCGCTGAAGCCCACGATCTCGTCATCACGCGCACGCTGCGCGCGCCGCGCCACGCGCTGTGGCGTGCGTGGACCGACCCCGAACTGCTGAAGCAATGGTGGTGCCCGAAACCGTGGACCACCGAAGTGCGCGCGTTCGACCTGCGTCCGGGCGGCGCCTTCCACACGTACATGCGCGGCCCCGACGGCGGCACGAGCGACAATCCCGGCTGCTTCCTCGAAATCGTGCCCGAATCGCGCATCGCGTTCACGTCGATGCTCGCGGGCGGCTGGCGGCCGCAGGCGCCGTGGATGGGTTTCACGGCGATCATCACGATGGCCGACGACGATGCGGGCAGCCGCTACGAAGCGCGCGTGATGCATCCGGACGCCGCCACGCGCGATCGCCATGAAGCGCTCGGTTTCTTCGAGGGCTGGAACACCTGCATCACGCAGCTCGACGCATTCGCGGCCGCACTGCGCTGAGCGCGGCCGGGTGTGCGGTCATTGCATGCCGCCTCGCACGCGCCTAGGATTCCTGAAGGAAGCATGACGACACGCCGGCCTCCGGCGTGCACCGTCGCGCGCGCTCCGCGGGAGGCAACATGTTGCACATGCACACGCATTCGACCCGGGTCAGCCGGCATCTGAACGCCCCGCGCGGTCGCGTCTACCGCGCGCTGCTCGATCCGCACGCCGTCGAGCAATGGAAGGTGCCCGACGGCATGACGTGCCGCGTGTATGCGTACGACGCGCGCGAAGGCGGCGCGCTGCGCGTGTCGCTGAGCTACGACGCGCCGTCGGCCGGCACCGGCAAGACCTCCGCGCGCACCGATACCTATCACGGCCGCTTCGTCACGCTCGTGCCGGACGAGCAGATCGTCGAGATCGACGTGTTCGAGACCGACGATCCGATGCTGCGCGGCGCAATGACGATCACGATCACGCTGTCCGACGAAGCGGGCGGCACGCGCGTGGACGCCGTGCACGACGGGGTGCCGCCCGGCGTGCCGGCCGCCGACAACGAGACCGGCTGGCAAATGGCGCTGGCGAGGCTGGCGGCGCTGGTGGAGGCCGGGTAGCGGCCCGTTCGCGCCGGTGGCGGGAATGCGGTGCGGCGGCGCGAAACGCCGGCGCGTGCGACACTGCTCCGCACCCGATCCATCCGGACCCGCAAGAGGAGACGCTCCCGATGAACGCCGCGCGCACCGCCACCTGGTATTTCGATTTCGTATCGCCGTTCGCCTACCTGCAGCAGGAACGGTTCGACCGGTTGCCGGCCGCCGCCGTGTTCGAGCCGCGGCCCATCGTGCTCGGCGCGCTGCTCGCACACTGGGGCCAGAAAGCACCGGCCGAAATCGCGGCGAAACGCGTCTTCACCTATCGCCACGCGCAATATCGCGCGGACAAACTCGGCATCGCGTTCCGGATGCCGCCCGCGCACCCGTTCAATCCGATCAAGCCGCTGCGCCTCGCGATCGCGATGGGGAATTCACCCGACGCGATCCGCCGGATCTTCCGGCATATCTGGCGCGACGGCGAGGACGTGTCGACGCCGGAAGGCTTCGCCGCACTTTGCGAAGCCGTCGGCTTTCCGGAAGGCGTGACGGCCGTCGAAGCCCAGCCGGTCAAGGACGCGCTGCGCGCGAACACCGACGATGCGATCGCGCACGGCGTATTCGGCGTGCCGACCTTCGAACTCGACGGCGACCTGTTCTGGGGCGAGGATGCGACCGACATGTTCGCCGACTGCGCGACGTCGCGCGCGTGGCTCGATTCGCCCGAGGTGCGCCGCATCAGTGCGCTGCCCGAAGGGATCCGGCGCGGCTGACGGCGCCGCCGCCGCCGGGCGACGCTCATGGTGCGTCCCGCGTCTCACGTTGCGCAACGCGCGACACGTGTCAGGCGTTGCGCCCTTCGACGAGCCCAGGCACGGCCTCGCGCATCATCGCGGCGAACCGCACGAGCCGCGACGGATAGAACTGCGCATGCGGGTAGGTCAGGTAGACGGGCAGCGGCGCGGCCTGCCAACGTCGCTGGCCGCGCTCGCCGTGCGGATCCGGCGCCACTGAATTTCCGCACCCACGCACATGGCGGGCAGGCCCACCGGGCTTGCCCGCCTTTTCTTTTATTTTCGATCGGTGCTCGCATGACGGTGCGCAGTCTGGCAGATTCGCGCGCATCCGGCGCGAGAAGCACTCATCCCGTGCAAGGTCCGCACCGGCCCGCACGATTGTCCAGTTCAACCAATTATTTTTGTAGCGGCCATGCGCATCGATGCAGAAACATCGGACGAATCGCATGCCCCCCCGCCGCGCGGCGCTCGCCCATCCGGCCCCACCGCACTGCCCCGTTTTATCAGGGGATTCCCGGTATTTTTTCGCATTTTCTTCGAAATAACGGGTGACATACTTGCCCCCCGTTGCGCTCCGGTGCGAGCGCGCTTCCAGATCCTGTCGGCCGCGCGTCATGCATCGGGCGTCCGCCGGGGTCGCACGACATGAACAATTTCGACACCACGATCCAGATATTCCTCACCCACATCACGTTCGGACCGCTGATGAATCACGCGATCCGCGTGATCGCGGGCCTGTACACGTTCAAGGGTTTCGTACTCATTCCCGTGCTGTGCTGGCTGTGGTTCCAGCCGGGCCCGAACCGCGAGCGGCAGCGCGAGCTGGTCGTCGCGACGATCGCGAGCGGACTCATCGCGCTCGCGTTCGGCCGGCTGCTCGCCCAGGTGCTGCCGTTCCGCGTGCGGCCGATCTACAACCCCGAGCTGCACCTGCACTTCCCGTCGGCAGGGCTGCGCGCGGCCACGCTGCAGGCATGGAGTTCGTTCCCGAGCGATCACGCGATGCTGTGGATGGCGATCGCAACCGGCATCTTCATCATCGCGCGCCGCATCGGCATCGTCGCGTTGCTGTATTCGGTCGTCTTCATCTGCCTGCCGCGCGCCTATCTCGGCTTTCACTACCCGACCGACCTGATCGCGGGCGCCGCGATCGGCATCGCGATCGCGTGGCTGCTGACGCGCGACGCGGTCCGCTCGCGCTTCGCGCCGCAGGTGCTGGCGATGATCCGGCGCTTCCCTGCGCCAGCCTATACGCTCGCGTTCCTGCTGTGCTTCGAGCTGATCACGCAGTTCGACGAACTGCTGACGCTCGCGCAGTCGGCCACCCACACGATGTAACGGGGAGACGCCGCGATGCTGCCGCAGTTTTCGTTTCGTCACCCCGGCACGCGATGCCGGCCGTGCGCGGTGGCGGCGCGCCGCGCCACACCTGCGCCGCTCAGTCGCGATCGGGCGCACCCAGCGGAAAGAACGAGCGATACGGCCGCGCCTCGTCAACCGCGCGCGCGAACGACGGCCGCGCCAGCAGACGCTTGCGGTACGCGATCACGTTCGCGAACGACGGATCGATCCGGTGCGTCCAGTCCGCATAGAACAGGAACGGCGCCGCGCCGCAGTCGGCGAGGCTGAAGCGGTCGCCGGCCGCCCATTCTCGATCCGCCATCTTCCTGTCCAGCCACGCATACGACGTGTCGAGCATCGCGCGCGCGTCGGCGACACCGCGCGCATCACGCTCGGCTTGCGGCCGCAACGCGTCGTGCACGACCTTCTGCTGCGGCGTCGACACGTAGTTGTCGAAGAAACGATCCATCATCCGCACCTCGAGCGCCGCATGCGGATCGTCGGGCAGCAGCCGCACGGGGCCCGGATGGTTCAGGCCGAGGTACTCGATGATGATGGACGCCTCGACCACGGTGCGGCCGGCATCGACGAGCACCGGAAAGCGCTTCAGCGGCCACAGCGCGGTCAGCTCCTGCATCGGCTTCGGATCGTCGTGCGCGAGCACGCGATACTCGAACGGCGTGCCTTTCTCGTACAGCGCGGTCAGCACCTTCTGGCAGTAGGACGAAAAGGGATGGGCGTAAAGGGTCGGCATCATCGTGCGGTCTCTCAGGGTTTCGGCGCCGCGTCATGCGGCGCCGCGTGATCGGATACCTTGACGACGAACGGCACCCGGCCGTTTCGACAGCGGTCCGGAAATTTTTTGTCGTGCGACTCGGGCCGTTACGACCGGCCGTCCATCACGACGCGCCCCTCGGCACGCCAGCGCAGCATCCCGCCGCCGAGATTCGCCACCGTATCGAAGCCGGCCTTCAGCAGGATCACCGTCGCCTGCGCGGATCGCCCGCCGGCCCGGCACACGGTCACGACCGGCCGGTCACGCGCGATCTCGCCGGCACGCGCGGCCAGTTCGCCAAGCGGAATCGGCGTCGCGCCGGGCAAGTGGCCGAGCGGGCCCGTGAATTCGTCCGGCTCGCGCACGTCGACGACCTGCACCGCCGGCAGATGATCCTCGAGCCATTGCGGATCGATTTCCCAGAACCCGGCGAACGTATAGACGAGCGGCGCCCAGTCGGGCGCCGCCTGCACGTCGGGCGCGTTCGCGGCGACGCCGCACTGCAGGTTGGCCGGCACCGCGACGTCGATCTGGCGCGGGTGCGCGAGCCCGAGGTTGCGCATGTAGCCCGCGAAATCGTCTTCGCTCAGATCGCCGCCGAGGCGCGGGTTGAAGCGCCGCTCCTCGCCGACGCTCGTCACCGTGAGCCCGCGATAGTCGTGCGCCGGATACAGCAGGCACGCGGCCGGCAGCGTGAAGAGCCGGCCGTGCACCGCACGATACAGCGCGCGCGGGTCGCCCTGCTGGAAGTCGGTGCGGCCCGTGCCGCGGATCAGCAGGCAATCGCCGGTGAACGCCATCGATTCGTCGTCGAGCACGAGGCTGATGCAGCCGCTCGTATGGCCGGGCGTTGCGCGTACGGTCAGGTAGCGTGTGCCGAACGCGCAACGATCGCCGTCGTTCAGGTAACGATCGGCGCCCAGCGCGCCGCTTGCGGCCGAGATCGCGATCGTGCTGCCCGTGCGCTGCTTCAGCAGCCACGCGCCCGTCACGTGATCGGCATGCACGTGCGTGTCGACGGTCGCGACGAGCCGCAGCCCGAGCTCGTCGAGCAGTGCCGCGTCGCGGCGCACCTGCTCGAACACGGGATCGATCAGCAGCGCTTCGCGCGACGCTCGGTCGGCGAGCAGATACGTGTACGTCGACGATTGCGGGTCGAAGAGTTGCCGGAAGATCATCGCGAAGTCGCTCCGTCGCTGGTTGATGCGTATTGTCCGGCCCGCGCCGCCGCCGTCACTGCGGCTGCCGCGCGGGCCACCCCGTCGTGGTCCTGCCCTGCCGGCATCCGGCCGGCACGGCGCGTCAGCCCGGCTGCTTCACGTAGCGCAGGTACGGCTTCAGCGTCCGGAAGCCCTGCGGATACTTCTGCTTCGCCGCATCGTCCGACACCGACGTCGGAATGATGACATCGTCACCGGGCCGCCAGTTGACCGGCGTCGCCACCGTATGCTGCGCGTTGAGCTGCAACGCGTCGAGCAGGCGCAGCACCTCGTCGAAATTGCGTCCCGCGCTCATCGGATAAACGAGCATCGCCTTGACCTTCTTGTCCGGCCCGACGATGAACACCGAGCGCACGGTCGCGTTGTCGACCGCCGTGCGCGCGCCGCCGCTCGCATTTGGATGAATCATGTCGTACAGCTTCGCGACCTTCAGCTCGTCGTCGCCGATCAGCGGATAGTTGACCGCGTGACCCTGCGTCTCGGCGATATCCGCCACCCACTTCCGGTGATCGCTGACCGGATCGATCGACAGCCCGATGATCTTGGTGTTGCGCTTGTCGAATTCCGGTTTGAGCCCGGCCATGTAGCCGAGTTCGGTCGTGCATACCGGCGTGAAATCCTTCGGATGGGAAAACAGGATCGCCCAGTGGTCACCGATCCATTCATGAAAGCGGATCGTTCCCTCGGTGGTCTCCGCGGTGAAATCGGGCGCGTCCTCGCCTAGTCGAATCGACATGTTCGTCTCCGTCAAATGGGAATCGTCACGACGCCCGCGCCGCGGCTTGCGCGCGACGCGCGATCGTCCACGCGCGAAGGGCAGGCATGGCACATGCCGGGTTCCGCGCGTTCATATAGCCTAGTTCAAAATGCGCGCGCTACCGGCATGCGGCGTGCGGCATGCGTCATACCCTGGCCGATTCCAACGACGAATGCGGCACGGCAGCACGATGTGTCGCGACCGGTCGCTGGCGCGGGCTGCCTTACACTAGCGGCTGTTCTCGTCTTACGTTCACAGGAATGCCACCGACATGTCGATGACGATCGATCCGAAGCAGGCCGCCGCGCTGCTGGCCGTCGCCGACACGGGCAGCTTCGAGCAGGCGGCCGTGCGCCTGCACGTGACCGCTTCCGCCGTCACGCAGCGGGTCCGCGCGCTGGAAGCGAGCCTCGGCACGCCGCTCGTGCTGCGCACGCGGCCGTGCCGCCCGACGGTGGCCGGGCAGCGCGTGCTGCAGCACCTGCGCCGCGTCGCACTGCTGCAGGCTGACCTGCAAAGCACGCTCGCGACCGAGCGCGAATCGCCGATCTCGGTCACGATCGCGCTCAATTCCGACAGCCTCGGCACGTGGTTTCTCCCGGCGCTGACCTCCGTGCTCGCGGGCGAGCGCATCCTGTTCGAGCTGATCGTCGAAGATCAGGACCATACGTTCGCGCTGCTCGAAAGCGGGATGGCGGTGGGCTGCGTGACGACCGAGCCGAAGCCGATGCGCGGCTGCCTCGCGACGCCGCTCGGCACGATGCGCTACCGGCTGCTCGCGGCCGCCGCATTCGCGGTGCGCTGGTTCCCGCGCGGGCTGAACCGCACGAGCGCGCGCAAAGCGCCCGTCGTCGCGTATTCGCGGCGCGATACGCTGCAGTCGTCGTTCCTGAAAGAGAAGTTCGGGTTGCCCGAGGGCGCCTACCCGTGTCACTACGTGCCGGGCACCCATTCGCACTTCGCCGCGGTGCGGCACGGGCTCGGCTACGCGATGGTGCCGGAGCCGCTGATCGGCGCCGCGCCGCTCGACGCGCAGGGGCTCGTCGATCTCGCGCCCGCGCATCCGACCGACGTCACGCTGTACTGGCACGCGTGGACCGTGCAGTCGCCGACGATGGCGTCACTGTCCGAACGCGTCGTCGAAGCGGCGCGCCGGCTGCTCGCGCCGCTGCCGTGACGCGCGGGTGAGCAGCACCGCCGATGCGGTGGGCGGTGGGCGGTGGGCGGTGGGCGGTGGGCGGTGGGCGGTGCGCGGTGCGCGGTGCGCGTCGGCGGTGCGCGGTGTGCGGTCTGCGGCACGCGGTCTGCGGCACGCGGTCTGCGGTCTGCGGTCTGCGGTCTGCGGTCTGCGGTCTGCGGCACGCGGCACGCGGCACGCGGTGTGGTACGCCCCGTGGCGAGAAACCCTGCCGCGCCGCCTATACTTTTTCCATCGGCCTCGCGAACGCGCCGCGCGGCCGATCACGCCAATCCGGCCGTTCCCTTTCCCGCAAGGAGAACATCATGTCCCGCCGCTATATCGATTGCCGCGAGTTTCCCAGCGCGACGCATTGCTCGGTCGCGATTTCCGCCGACTCCGACAACGAACTGCTGGAGGCCGCCGTGCAACACGCGGTGCTGGTGCACCAGCACACCGACAGCGCCGAACTGCGCACGCAACTGAAAGCACTGTTCCGCGACGGCACGCCACCCGCCGACGCACCGCGGCCAGCGTAATCCGCCGGCTCGCCCGATATCGACAGACGGATCGCCACGTCGCCCCCGTCGCCTCTTCGCTCCCTGCTTCGCGCCACATCGCGCCGGCGCCTCCCGCCGGCCGGCGCACTCCACCTTACGCGCGGCGCTGCGCGAAATACGCGCCGACCGCGTCGATGAAGGTATCGATGTCCGCGCGCGACACGTCGCAGTGCGTGACGAAGCGCGACGCGTACAGCATCTGCGTGAGGATCCCGCGCTCCTTGAGCCACGCCTCGAGCGGCGCGCAATCGGCTTCGGGGAATTGCGCGAACACCATGTTCGTCGCGTGCGACAGCACCTTCACGGCGTCGATGCGCGCGAGACCGGCCGCGAGATGCGCGGCGTTCGCGTGATCGTCCGCGAGCCGCTCGACGTTGTGGTCGAGCGCATACAGGCACGCCGCCGCGAGAATGCCCGACTGCCGCATCCCGCCGCCGAGCACCTTGCGCCAGCGCGCCGCACGCTCGATCAGCGCACGGTTGCCGACCAGCACCGAGCCGACTGGTGCGCCGAGCCCTTTCGAGAAGCAGATCGACACGCTGTCGAACGGTGCGCACAGCTCGGCGATCGAACGGCCCGACGCGACGGCCGCGTTGCACACGCGCGCGCCGTCGAGGTGCAGCGACAACCCGCGGCCGCGCGCGAACGCGGTGGCTTCCTGCACATAGCCTTCCGGCAACACCTGGCCGCCGATCGTGTTTTCGAGTGCGAGCAGGCGCGTGCGGGCGAAGTGATTGTCGATCGGCTTGATCGCCGCGGCGATCTTCGCGAGCGGCAGCGTGCCGTCCGGCGCGTTCTCGATCGGCTGCGGCTGGATGCTGCCCAGCACGGCCGCACCGCCGCCTTCGTACTTGTAGGTGTGCGCAAGCTGGCCGACGATGTATTCGTCGCCGCGCTCGCAATGGGCCATCAGTGCGGCCAGGTTGCTCTGCGTGCCGCTCGGGAAGAACAGGCCGGCTTCCTTGCCGGCCCGCTCGGCCGTCACCGCCTGCAGGCACAGCACGGTCGGGTCGTCACCCCATACGTCGTCGCCGACTTCGGCGGCAGTCATCGCGGCCAGCATTGCCTGGCTCGGACGTGTCACGGTATCGCTGCGTAAATCGATCATCGCTGAGTCCTGGGTAAACGCGGACCGGAACCGATGCGCCCGGCCCCGCCGAAACGAGACTCAGAGTGTACGCAATTCACGCAGCGTGTGTGTGCCGACGGTCGTGCCGCATCGCGCACTTGCACGCCATGCGGCACGACGCCGCCCGGGCCGCCGTCAGTAGCGCGGCGGCGGCGGCTGGACGCCAGCCGGCGGCATCGGCGGCGCCGCGCGCGGTGCGCCGCCGTATCCGCCACCGCCATATCCACCGCCACCTCCACTCCCTCCCCCCCCTCCGCCGCTCATCCCGCCCGGCACCGGCACGCGGTTGCCGGTCGCGTACATGCATTGCAGGTAGCCGTAGTCGTAGCGGCGCTGGATGTCGTAGGCCGAGCCTTGCGCGGCGCCGGCCCCGACCACGCTGCCCGCGAGCAGCCCCGCGCCGGCGCCGACGGCCGCACCCGTGCCGCCGTTGAACGCCGCACCGGCTGCCGCCCCGAGCGCGGTGCCGACGGCCGCGCTGCCGACCGCGCTCGCGGTCGATGCCTGCCCGGCGCTCACGCCGCCCGATTGCTCGAACGCGTATTGACGGCAGTTCGCATCGTCGGCGCGGAACTGGTCGAACGACTTGCCGGTGCCGGGCAGCGCCATCACGCTTGGCCCGGTCGGCATGTACGCGCACGCGCCGAGCAGGCCGGCCAGCGCCAGCGCGGCCGGCACGCGCAGCGGTCGAAATAGGGATTTCATCGTCGCGCCTCCGTCACTGCGGCCGTGCCGGCACCGATCGCCAGCCCGACTTGCAGGTCTTCACATGCGGGTAGTAATGCTTCGACGCGTCGCAGTAGTACCAGACGTTCGCGTCGCCGTCGTCCTGCGGCTGTCCCTGCTCGACGTACTCGGGCGGCGGCCCCGGGTCGACGGGCACCGCGACGACGGGCGGCGGATAGTAGTAGGGCGCAGGGACGACGGGGTAGTAATACGGGTAGCCGGGGCCGATATAGACCCCGACCCGGGCGGCATGCGCCACGCCGCCCGTCGCGATCGCCACTGCGGCCACCGCGCCCAGTGCGAGCTTCAATCCATTCACGTCACGTTCTCCGGCTGGTGGTTCGTCGATGCGAACCCGACACACCGAACGCTACGCCGCGTGCGATCCGTCATCCATTACGGGCGAGCGCGCCAATGTTGCGCGGCGTTACCAATGTGACAGACCCCATCGGCAGCGGCCCGCCGGCACGACTGCGCGCATTACGCGATAACGCACCGCAACGGTTCGGCCGCGCGCGGGCAACGTGTCGCGCGATGTCGCGCGGTCTCACGCAGCATTTGCGTCCGCATCGAACCGTTCCGATGACGCGACGCGCCATATTGACGCACGTGCGTCAGACCGCCACGCCACGGCTGCGCGCGCGGCAAACAGTCTTCTTGATACGAATCAACGATTTACCCCGGAATCGCGCGCGGCGGGCTGGACATCTGCGACGAGTTGGCGCATTTCGCGGTGCAACATCGCGGCCCATACTCCAGCCAACCCCGACGCCCGTCCGCCGGGGTCCGCCGGCACCCGTCGGCGGGTATCGTCAGCCTCGGTCAACTGGTATGGACACCGCTCTTTCGGCCCTCGATCTGGCCCGCCTGCAATTCGCGTTCACCGTCTCCTTTCACATCGTCTTTCCGGCGCTGAGCATCGGCCTCGCCAGCTTCATCGCCGTCCTCGAATATCGCTGGCTGAAAACCGGCAAGCAGTACTACAAAACCCTCTGCCTGTTCTGGTCGAAGATCTTCGCGGTCGCGTTCGGGATGGGCGTCGTCTCCGGCGTCGTGATGAGCTACCAGTTCGGCACGAACTGGTCGGGCTTCTCGAGCTTCGCCGGCGCCGTCACCGGCCCGCTGCTGATGTACGAGGTCATGACCGCGTTCTTCCTCGAGGCCGGCTTCCTCGGCATCATGCTGTTCGGCTGGAACCGCGTGAGCCCGCGCGCGCACTTCGGCGCGACGCTGATGGTCGCGATCGGCACGCTGATCTCGACGTTCTGGATCCTCGCGTCGAACAGCTGGATGCAGACGCCGCAGGGCTTCGAGATCGTCGACGGCCGCGTCGTGCCGACCGACTGGTTCGCGATCATCTTCAACCCGTCGTTCCCGTACCGCCTGTTCCACATGGCGATCGCCGCATTCATCGTCGCCGCGCTGGTGGTGGCCGCGACAGGCGCCTGGCACCTGCTGAAGGGCCGCCGCGACAAGGGCGTGAAGAAGATGTTCTCGATGGCGCTGTGGCTGCTGCTCGTGCTCGCGCCGCTGCAGGCCGTGATCGGCGACCAGCACGGCATCAACACGCTGAAGCACCAGCCCGCGAAGATCGCCGCGATCGAAGGGCTGTGGGAAACCGAGAAGGGCGGCACGCCGCTGAACCTGTTCGGCATTCCGGACATGAAGGCGGAAACGACCCGCTACGCGGTGAAGGTGCCGCACCTCGGCAGCCTGATCCTCACGCACAGCTGGGACGGCGAGATCCGCGGGCTGAAGGACTTCCCGCCGGAAGACCGCCCGAACTCGACGGTCGTGTTCTGGAGCTTCCGGATCATGGTCGGCCTCGGCTTCGCGATGATCGGCCTCGCGGCACTCGCATGGTTCCTGCGCCGCCGCGGCCGCCTGTATGAATCGAAGTGGTTCCAGCGCTTCGCGATCGTGATGGGCCCGACCGGCTTCGTGTCGCTGCTCGCGGGCTGGGTGACGACCGAAGCGGGCCGCCAGCCGTGGGTCGTGTACGGCGTGATGCGTACCGCGCATGCCGTGTCGCCGCTGTCGGTGCAGCAGGTCAGCTTGTCGATGATGACGTTCGTGATCGTGTACTTCCTCGTGTTCGGCACCGGCGTGTACTACATGCTGAAGCTGATGAAGGCCGGCCCCGCGCTGCCCGACGTGAAGCACGACGACACGCCCGACACGCGCCCCGACCACACCGCGCGCCGCCCGATGTCGGCCGTCGACGAACCGCTCGAGACCGTCTGAGCCCACCCTATCCGCACACGAGAAACCCTATGGACGTCACCGTAATCTGGGCCGCGATCATCGCATTGGGGCTCTTCATGTACGTCGTGCTCGACGGCTTCGACCTCGGCATCGGCATCGTCTTCCCGTTCTTCCCGGACGAGAAGGAACGCGACCTGATGATGAACACGGTCGCACCCGTGTGGGACGGCAACGAGACCTGGCTCGTGCTCGGCGGCGCCGGGCTGTTCGCGGTGTTCCCGATCGTCTATTCGACCGTACTGTCGGCGCTGTACCTGCCGCTGATCTTCATGCTGGTGTGCCTGATCTTCCGCGGCGTGTCGTTCGAGATCCGCGCGAAGGCACGGCGCACGAAGCAGCTGTGGGATCTCGCGTTCATCGGCGGCTCGGCCGGTGCGACGCTGTTCCAGGGGATCGCGCTCGGCGCGTTCCTGCAGGGCATCAACGTGAAGGACGGCGTATTCGCGGGCGATGCCTTCGACTGGCTCACGCCGTTCAGCCTGCTGACCGGCCTCGGCCTGCTCGTGACCTATGCGCTGCTCGGCTGCTGCTGGCTCGTCGCGAAGACAGAAGGCGACCTCCAGCGGCGCCTCCATCGCGTCGTGTGGCCGCTGACGGTCGTGCTGCTCGGCTTCATCGCGGTCGTCAGCCTGTGGACGCCGCTGCAGGATCCGGCCATCGCGCAGCGCTGGTTCGATTCGGGGCTGTTCTGGCGCCTGCTGCCGGTGCCGTTCCTGGTCGCCGGGTGCGCGGTATGGATGCGGCGCGCGGTGCGCGCCCGGCATGACATGACGCCGTTCGTGCTCGCGCTGGCGCTCGTGCTGCTCGGCTATGTCGGCCTGCTCGTCACGCTGTTCCCGTATGCGATTCCTCAGACGATGACGATCTGGGAAGCGGCGGCACCGCGTTCGAGCCAGACCTTCACGTTGGTCGGCGCAGCGGTTATCCTCCCGATCATCATCGCCTACACGACGATGGGTTACTGGGTATTCCGAGGCAAGGTGCGCCATGAAGACCAGCATTACTACCACCACTGATTCCACCGATCGCCAGCCCGATGCGCCGAAGCCGCGCATGCGCGGCTGGATGTGGTTCGTCGTCCTGTGGGCGGGCGGCGTGATCGGCGCCGTCACGCTCGGCTACGCGTTCAAGATCTTCATGAACCTGACGCTGTTTGCGGTGAAGTAGGCACCCACTGCGTTGCACGCCGGAGCGCATGCCGGATCCATTCCGCGCATCCCGCCTCCGGCGCACCCGCCTTCGCTGCCGGCGCGCTGCCGTGGCGATCGCCCTCCCCGGCAGTCACGCGCAGTGTCACAAGCCGGCGCGCACCCTCCCGCTCACCGTTCGCACTTCGTCGTGCACATCGCCTTGTCCACTTCCGTGAAGAACGCCTGGTAGTACTCGGGCTCCATGACGGTCTTGGTACGCGAATCGCCGGCGCTGTCCCACACCGTGCGATCGAATCGTGCACGCACGATCGCGACGTGCGCGTCCTGTCCCGCCCGAACCGTCACGATCGCGGCCACGCGTTCATGATCGGGCTTCGTCGGCAGCATCCCGATGCGCGCCTTCAGCGCGCCGCGCAACAGCTGACGCCACTTCGGGATCAGCGCGTCGCTGCGCCCCGCCTCCACCAGCCCCGAATCGCGATCGACCGTCACCGGCGCGTAACCCTGCGCGCGCAACGCGCCGGCCACCGCGTCGAGCATGCGCGCCTGCGTCGCATCCGCATAGCGGCGGTCGCTGAGCATGCGCAGCGTCTGCTGCTCGGTATCGGTCAGGTCGACTTCGGTCTGGCTCGAGCTGTAGCGCACCAGCGATCCACCGTTGCCGATCTGCCGCTCGTTCTCGGGTTTCGTCGCACATCCGGCCAGCGCCGCGAACAGTCCGGCACAGGCGAGCGCCAGCGCGCCACGGCCGCGCACGGACGGCACCGCAGCCGGGTAGCGCGTCGCACGCCGCGCCGCGCGGCGGAGGCGAATACGGTGGCGAATTCCGGTTGCCCGGGCGTCGGGTGGCGATATGATCGTCATCGGGGCGTTTTCTCCTGTCGGCGCCATGATAGGGAGGCGCCCCGGCCGCCACAAACGACATTTTTTGACCCACTGTGTAGCTTTTCTTCGCGATCTCACGATGCGCCGATTGCCGCCCCTGAACGCGCTGCGCAGCTTCGAAGCTGCCGGCCGCCTGCAGAGCCTCACCCTCGCCGCCGACGAGCTGAACGTGACCCAGAGCGCGGTCGCGCAGCAGATCCGCGTGCTCGAATCGTTCTTCGGGCAGAAGCTGTTCGAACGCGACGGACGCTCGTTGCGGCTCACGCCGCGCGCGCGGCATTACCTCGTCGACGTCGCGAGTTGCCTCGGCCGGCTCGCGCAGGCGACCGGGCAGATGTTCGAACCGGTCGACGGCCATCCGGTGCGGATCAACGCGTCGGTATCGTTCGCGCACGGATGGTTGCTCACGCAACTGGCCGCGTTCCAGGCCGAGCATCCGGACATCGACGTGCAACTCGTCACGACGCCCGACAACGAGCGCGACCAGATCGACGAAACCTGCGACATCGTGGTCCGCCGTTATACGCCGGAGCTGCGCCGCAAGGGGTTCGTGTCGCGGCCGCTGCTCGCGACCGTCGCGGTGCCGGTGTGCGCGCCCGGCCACCCGGTGCTCGAACAGGCGCGTACGCCGGCCGACTTGCGCAACGCGCCGCTACTGCATTACGCGGGCTTGCCGCAGGCGTGGCAATACTGGTTCCACCAGGCCGGCTCGGTCGTCACCGAGACGCTGCGCGGGCCGTTCTATCGTGAGTTCTTCCTGATGACCAAGGCTGCCGCGAGCGGGCTCGGCGTGTGCCTCGCGCCGCGTGCGGTCGTGCGCGACGACCTCGAGCACGGGCGGCTCGTCGCGCTGTTTCCGGAAGTCCACCTGGAAGGGCCGCCGTTTCATTGCCTGTATCGCGACGACGACGATGCGTCGCTGCGCACGTTCGTCGACTGGCTGTTCGCGCGGGCGGAGGCGCTGGAGGGGGTGCCGCCGGGATAGCCGGCAAGGCGCAGGGAAGCGGCAACCAGCGACGCAGCCTGACTGGGATGCGGATGCGCTGCCGTCGACCGGACAGATGCGCAGTCACGTCCTGCTACCTGTTCAGGCTCACCACACCGGGCTTCAATCCCGGTGTGCCGGATCTGCGGTTCGTCGCCCCGGGGAACCTACTTTTGCCCGCGCAGCGCCGCTTCGATCTTGCGATCGGTCTTGTACTGGCTCAGCGCATACACCGACCAGATCGCGGCCGGCAGCCAGCCGATGATCGTGATTTGCAGAATCAGGCAGATGATCCCGGCGATCGGGCGGCCGATCGTGAAAAACTGGAACCACGGCAGCAGCAGGGCAAGCAGAAGGCGCATGAACAAACCTCTCGGTGCGTCGTTGAACGGGTGATGCGTGGCGAATATGCCGGTACCGGCGACAGAATTCAAGCCGTCCGTCGCGATACCCGCCTGCTACACTCGCGCGTCTTCAAGCGAAGCATGACCAGAACAACAACGGAGAAAGAGGGCAATGAACACCCCGTCGTCACACCACGGCCACTCGCGGCCCGCCATCACGCACCCGAAGAAAGCCTGGCACCGCTGCGCGGCCGTCGCGCTCGCCGCCTTCACCGCCGTCGGCGTCGCGCACGCCGAAACGAAGCCGACGACGCGCTACGCGATCAACCTGACCGGCGACAGCGGCAGCGAAATACCGCTGAGCAACGAGCCCTACAGCTGGACCACACACGACGGCAAGGTGTTGGCCGAAGGCGTGACCGATGACAAGGGGCGCGCCGCCGTGGCACGGCAGGCAGGCGAGACGCACTACGTACTGGAGACCGTCAACACCCGCTGGATCTACACGGTCGACAACGCGTGCTGGGCGCGCCGCGACGCCGCCTTCGCCCGCTGCGCGAAGCTGACCGACGCCGTCAACCTGGTCGCGCAGCGCATGGCCGACGACGCGCGCGACGAACAGGCTGCCGCCGCCAAGCGCCGTGATGCCGCGCTCGCCCGTTACCGCGCGGCCGCGGCTGCCAACGACGACGAACTCGTATGGCTGGGCCCGCTGCCGGCCGAATGGTCGAGAGACGACGTTCAGAAACAGCTCGACGACGTGTACGGCAAGATCAAGCACGAGCTCGACAATCTCGGCGATACCGACATCGACGTGTCCCGCTTCGTGTGCAGGTCGCCCGACCAGATCGGCCCGGCACCGGACCAGCAGGCCGTGATCGACTACATGAGCAGCCTGCGCGAACCGGGCTCGACGACGCCCGCGCAGTGGACGGCGCTCGTCGAGGCCGCGCGCAAGGGCAACTGGCTCGCGCGGCTGCAGATCTTCGTCGCGCTCGGCTCGCGCCCGAAAGACGACCTCGTGTCGGTCTACCGGCGTATCCAGCTGATGGCGTGGCTGCAGGCGAACCACGTCGGTGCGCTGTACACCTACTACCTGGGCGAACTCGCCGCAACCGGCTATTTCGAAGGGCCGAGCCCCGGCGCCACGTCGCCGATTCCGTTGTATGCGGCGATGCGCGGCAGCTATGCGGCGATGAAACGCGCGGGCGATTCGCTCATGGCGCGGGACGAGCCGGACGTGCAGGCGATCGGCAAGCGCATGCACGATTGCGCGCTGCAGATGATGCCGGTGCTGTTCGCGAAGTAGACGCGGACAGCACCTCAGGCAGCACACAGGCAGCCCGCCGCGCGGCCGGCGGCGGGCAGTCCTACGGCGTCGCGTGGTTCAGCGACCGATACCGAGCCCCGGCAGCACGCCGGTGTTCTCGGCCACCACCGCATGCAGCAGACGCGGGTCGGCACCGAGCAGCCCGAGGATCGTCGGCGCGACCTGCTTCGTGCCGACGACGTCGGTCACGGTGCGCGCGCGATGGACGCCCGGATACGACACGAGCAGGCCGAGATGGCTGTCGTCCGGCGCGTTGCCGCCGTGCTCTTCGTCCTTCTTCGTGCTCGACGTGTAGATCACGCCCGGATTCGGCTGGACGATGATGTCCGGCGTGCGGCCGTTGGCCGGATCGCCGAAGCGCTCGGCGAGCGCCGCGCCGTACAGGATGTACGCCTGCGAGCCGTCCGCGCAGATCCCCGGCGCGTTGCAGCTCAGGTTCGCCTTCAGCGTCTGGACCACGGCCGTGCGCTGGTTGCGGTCGCGCAGCCAGATCAGGCCGACGTCGTCGGTCTGCACGAAGCCCGTGTCGACCAGGCCCGAACCGTCGTTCAGGTTGCCCGTCTTCGTGTTGTTCTGGCCAAAGTTGCCGTTCGGGTCGAGATAGTTGTTCGCTTCGAGCAGCTTCGTCAGCGTGTCGCCGTTCTTCACGAGCTTCGTGTGATCGGTCGGTGACTGGCCATGCTTCGACGTGACGATCACGGCCGTCGACGAATACAGGTTCGCCTGCTTCAGCGCCGCGACGATATGGCCGATCGAGTTGTCGACGTACGTGATCGCGTTCGCGACCTGCCCGTTCGGCGTGAAATTCGCGTCGAGATAGCCGCCGCCCGTCGCGACCGTCGCCTTCTGCGCGACGCTGAGCGTCTGGAAGTCGGCGCCGAACAGCGTCGGCACCGGCGCGCTCTTCGTGCCCGTCGAGTCACGGCCGTTGATCTGATTGATCAGCGCCTGCACGTGCAGGTTGTCGAAGCGCGCGGTGTGCGAATAGACGTCCGTGTAGTTCGTGCCCGTGGCCGGGTCGATCGAGTTGATCTCGGTGCGCGCGAGATCGTCGACGCCGGTGCCCGACGGCCCGTTCAGCCAGTCGTAGCCCCATGCGTGCTTGTCGGCCCACGCGGTGGTCGCGTTCGGGATGCCGGCCTTCACGGCCTCGAACACCGTGTTGGTCTTCACGTAGTTGTGCGGATAGACCGGCACGCACTTGCCGTTGACCTTCGCGTTCGGGATCGCCTGCGGATTGAATGCGCCGCCGCCGTTCAGATGGACCAGCGCGCCGCCGTTCTCGGCGTCGATGCCGGTCGTCTCGTCGAACACGACGTTCCAGCCCTGCTTGCCCGAGCAGCTCGTGTCGCCCGGCGCGTACAGGTTGCGGTCGTACGACACGTCGTAGAACAGGCCGGCCGTCTTCGGCGAGCCGCCGGTCACGAGCGCGGCGAGGCCCGGAAACGAATCCGACAGGCCGGGCGTATAGGCATTCGTGTACGTCACGCCGCTCTTCGCGAGCACCGCGATGTTCGGGCACGTGTTCGCGCCGACGCAGCGCGCGAGATCCTGCTCGTGCAGGCCGTCGACGCTGATCAGCAGCACGTGCTTCACGACACGGCTTGCGTGGCCGCGGTCCTCGCCCTGACTGTTGCCGTCCTGCTGCGCCGCGTGCGCGCCTGCGCCTGCGAGCGCCAGCGCGCCCGCCACCATCGCCACCAACTTCCGCTGCTTACCAAGGAAAGACATGATTACCCCACCTCATCGATTGATGTTGAACTGCGTGACTTGCCATCAGGCGCGCAAAATATCGCCGGATCGTGGGGCGCTCGCATGAAGCGGGGCTTTCTGTTTTCTGTCAAACGTAACCAATCGCAAGTGACACGAGCCGGTCGCAATGCAAGGTGGCCTGGCGCACGTTGCGACGGGCGCGCTCACCTGCGGGCACCGCGCCGGTGCATCGGTCAATTCGTCCGCGGCGTCACCCGCCGCGCGATTTTTTTTCCGGCTTGGCGCGCGACTATTGGCGTGTGATAAAGGGTTTTCCCTGACCCGGAGCACGAGTATGTCGACCCTGGAAGCCCTCCGGTTCGTGCTGGACGATGCACGCACCCCCGAAATCATTCGCCACCACGTCGTCGACGCGTTGCAGTACGCGTTGCGCAACTACGGACAGGTGTTCACGGCGAAGGAACTCGAATGGCTGGCGCAGTGGGACGACGCGCGTCTGCCGCTGGCCGCGAAGAAGGAATTGGGCAAGCGCGAAGAACCGGCGATCGCCGCGCGCTGAAGGAAGCACGCCGCCGCGCCCGAACGGAGGAACGGACGCAGCGGCGGCGGATGGCCTGCTTACTGCAGGCCGAAGTCGACGCGGGTGGTCGCGCCCTTGTCGTCGATGCCCTTCGCATCGAGCTTCGGCGCGACGACGAACACGCGGCTCGAATCGATCTTCCCGTCGAGGTACTGGCGCACGGCCTGCGCGCGCTGCTGCGCGAGCGCACGCAGCGCGTTGTCGTCGGCCGGCGCATGGTCGGCGAGCGCCTTCTTCATGTCGGCATCGGGCAGCGTCTTCTGCAAGCCGATCATGTTGCGCGGCTTCTTGAAGTCGGCGGCCTTGTACGCGCGCGTCAGGTA
Source organism: Burkholderia sp. D-99 (assembly GCF_011605345.1). Taxonomy (GTDB): domain Bacteria; phylum Pseudomonadota; class Gammaproteobacteria; order Burkholderiales; family Burkholderiaceae; genus Burkholderia. Next base: position 1,318,729 of record NZ_JAAOXM010000002.1, on the reverse strand, counting down.
CTTGCTGTACTCGGCCGGCTCGACCTTCACCGACATCGGGTCGATGCTCTCGCCCTGCCCGACCACGTCCTTCAGCTTCTGCTGGCGCACCAGCCGCTCGACGTACGCGTCGCCGAGGCCCGACGTGTCCTTCGCCGGGTCGACGCGGCCGATCAGGTCGAGACGGATCGACGGCTTCTCGGTCAGCATCTTCACGACGGTGTCGAGCTTCTTCTGCTGCGCATCGTCGAGCTGGTACGAGCCCGGCGCGAATTCGACGTAGCCGAGATCCTCGCCGCCGCTGCCGAACGCATGCGCGAGCAGCGAGAAGGGCGACGTGACGGCCTTCGCGATCAGGTTCAGCACCGCGCGCCAGATCAGCCCGCCGACACTGAACTCGGGATTCGACAGCGAACCCGACACCGGCAGGTTCACGTCGATCTGGCCGCGCGTGTTCTTCAGCAGCGAAATCGCGAGCTTCACCGGCAGCTTGGTCGCCGTGTCGTTCTCCACCCGGTCGCCGAACGTGAGCTGGTCGATGAAGATGTGGTTGTTCGCCTTCAGCTGGTCGTTCGCGAGCTCGTAGTGCAGGTCGACGTTGAGCTTGCCCTTCGTGATCGGGTAGCCCGCGTACTTCGCCGAATACGGCGTCAGGTTGGTCAGCTCGATGTCGTGTGCGGTCGCGGTGAGGTCGAGCGCCGGCTTCTCGATCAGCGGGTTCACCGAACCCTTGATCGAGATCGGCCCGTTGCCCGCGAGGTTCGCGGCGACGTCGACCGGCGCGGACGTCGTCGAATCCGTGCCGAACGCGCCGACCGTGCCCTTGATCGCGACGAGGTTCGCCGTGTAGTTCGGCTTGATGAAGTTGTCGGTGTACGTGACACGGCCGTTCTGCAGCAGCAACTCGCCGAAGTGCATCCGCACCGGGTTCTGCGGCGGCGTCGCGGCCTTCACGACGACCGTCGCCGACGCGGCGGCCGGCGCGGACGCCTGCTGTGCGGCCTGGGCGGCAGCCGGAGGCGTCATGCCCGGCGACAGCGGCACCGGCTCGCCCTTGCTCGCGTCACGCGTGAGCGACTGTGCGGGGCCCGATTGCTTCGCGACCACGTCCTTCAGGTTCAGGCGCCCCTGCGCGTCGAGCAGCACGCGGCCGTAGAAGTTCGAGAACGTCACGCGCGCGGCGTCGACGTCGGTGCCCTTCTCGTCGTAGTTCGCCTTCAGGTTCGTCAGCGCAAGCGAGCGCCAGCCCGCGAACGGGTCGGAGGTCGCCTTGTCGAGCATCCGCACGTCGACGAGCGCGACGTCGCCGCGATAGGTCGCGCGCGGCGCGTCCTTAACCTGCGCGAACGTCAGGTTGCCCTGCGCGTTGAGCAGCGCACTGGCGATCGTCGCGTTCAGCGCGCTGCCGAAGTACGGCTCGAATGCGGCCGCGTCGAGGCGGTTGCCGTTGATCTTCAGGCCGAGCTTCAGCGGCTGCGCGGTCACGTCGCCCGTCACGTTCAGCGAGCCCTTGCGGTTCAGCGTCGCCTTCAACTGCACGGGCAGCGGCTTGGTCATGTCGTCGCTGATCTTCTGCACCGACAGTTCCAGCGGCTTGATCGCCAGCTTCACCGGGCGCGGCGTCGACAGGTCGGTGAAGTTCGCGGACGCATCCTTCACGTTCAGCGCATCGATCCGGTAATGCCACGACGGCGCGGCGGCCTCGGCCTTGCGCGCGACCGTGCGCTTCGGCACCGACGCCTGTGCCGGTTCGGCCAGCGCCGCGAGGTCGATCTTGCCGTCCTTCAGGCGCTGCACGTCGAGCGCGAGCCCGCTGACGTCGACGCTCGCGATCTCCGCGATGCGTGTCGCCACGTCGACCTTCGCGATCTTCGCGCTTGCGTCGGGCAGCACGATCGCGGGCGCCTTCGCGTCGGGCGTCGCGATCTTCAGCGATTTCAGGCTGACCGTGCTGTCGGTGACCTGCGCGGCGAGCGGCGTCTTGCCCCAGTCGGCCGTCGTGTTGACGGTGGCGCCGAGCGTGCCGTCGAGCACACGTGCACGCGTGGCCTCGCCGAGGTATGGCTGCAGCGCCGGCAGCGCGAGGGCAGCGACCGTCAGCTTGCTGTCGGCCTGCTTCTCCGCGAGATTGAATGCGCCTTCGGCCGTCACGTCACCGCCGCGCGACAGCGACGTCGACAGCGTGTATTTCGCGGGCGTCTTGCCCTGCATCGAGAAACCGTCGAGCGTCGCGGCGAGCTTCGTGAGCGACAGCGCGGTCGGCGTTGCCGGCACGCGATCGTCGACGTTGACCGTGCCGCCGTCGATCGCAAAATGACGGATCGTCAGGTCGAGCGGCGGCGCCTCCTTCGCGTCGGCTTCGACCTTTGCGCCGCTGGCGGTGGCTTCTGCAGCGGCAGAAGCGCCCGCGGCGCCCGACGCCGCCGGCTTGCCCTCGGCGGCGTTCGATGCGGCCGGCGGCTGCGCGGCGAGCTTCTCGACGTTCAGCACGCCCTGCTTGTCGCGCGACAGGTCGACCACCGGCTGGTCGATCCGGATCTCGTCGAAGTGCATCGCGTTGCGCAGCGGCTCGAGGCTCGCCGCCGCGACATGCACGCCGCGCGCGGCGAACAGCGGCGCGGCCGCGTGGTCCGTCACCTTCGCGTCGTTCAGGTCGACGGTGCCCGATACGCGCAGCGCGGGCGTCTCGCCGCTCATCACGAAATTGACCTTGAGGTCGCTGCTCAGCAGGCCGCTCGTCACGGCCACCGGCAGCTTCGCCGGCACGTACGAGATCAGCTTCGGCACGTCGAGGCGGTCGAACTTCAGCGCGATCTCCGATTCGCGCGACTGCGCGAACGGCTTGGTCTTGCCGTCGATCGAGATCGGGCTGCCGTCGAAGCGCGCACGCAGCTTCGGCTCGACGAAGATGTCGGTCTTCGATGCCAGCGTCGCGATGTACGGAATGCCGAGCGTCCAGTTGTCGACGACGTGCTTTTCGTTCAGCAGACGATCGTCGAAATCGATCCGGCCGTTGTTGACCTGGATGTTCGACACCGAGAACTGCGTCGGCTTGCTTTCGGGTTTGGGCGACGGCGTCGAGAATTTCTCGATCAGGTCGGTGAAATTGAAGCGCTGCGCATCGTAGCGGACGATATGGAAGCGCGGCGAGTCGAGGCGGACTTCATTGACGATCGGCGCGCCGCGGAACAGCGACGACCACGACGGCCGCACGATGAGCTTCGCGATGTCGATGAAGTCGCCCTGCCCGCCTTTGTCGCCGAGATGGATGCCGTCGGCCTCGAGGTTCAGCGTGTAAGGGTTCAGCGCGATGCGCTGGATCGTCGCGGGCCGGTCGAGCTGCTGGCTCAACTGCTGTTCTGCGATATGGCGGATCAGCGGCGGCGCCGCGAAGAATCCGAGCAGTCCGAAAAGAACGAGGAAGATCAGCAGGCCGATGCCGATGCGCCGGGTCCGGCGCGAGCGTGCAACGCCACCGAGGGCATGGAGGGTCGAGGATACGGTTTCTTTGTCTGCGCTTGCCATGCTTGAATGCCTCGGGAATGGATGCCGGGCCGCACCGGAGAACCGGGCGGCCACGCACGCTATCCCGAAAGTATAGGCTCAGGAGGTGACGGTACGGGATTCGGGCGCCGTCGCGCCCGCCGGTCGGACAACGCCGCCGGTCATCCGTTCATTTCCGGACGACGACGGGCGGCATCCACGATCCGTCGCTCGCCTGCGGCTTCGGTGCGTACAGGCGCAACGCGAGTGCGAAATCGGCGCGCGGCGCCGGCAGCCAGTTGCCCGCATGCGTGCCGCCCGGCGACGCCGACACGACGACGTCGATCGAGCCGTCGTGGTTGCGGCGCAGCCGGTCGCGATCGCCGAGCGAGCGGCGCGCCGACCCGACGTCGGGCAGCGCGCCGTTCGTCGTATAGGGCGTAAGCGTCCAGAACGCACGAACCGGCGGCAGCGCGCCCGGCGCGAAATGCAGCACGTAGCGGTTCGCACCGTTCAGCGGATGGCCGTCGCTGTCGACACGCACGACCGCGAGCGTTTCGTCGTCGCGCGTCGCGGTGCCGAATTGCGTGTAGGCCGCGTACGCACGCAGCGTGTAGTCCTGACCGTACTTGCCGGCCGTATCGCCGATCCAGCTCCAGCCGTTCGCGTTCAGCAGGTTCGACGGCGGTGTCGCGAGCCGCGCGCGCGCCTCGGCGACGCCGGCCGTCGCGGCCGCGAGGCGGTCGCCCGTCCACAGCACCGGATAGCCGGCCGACACACCGATGTCGCCGAGCAACGCCTGCGCGTGCGCGTCGTCGGCCGGCGCCGGGTTGTCCTGCAGCGCCTGCGCGAAGCGCGCGAAGAACGCCTTCGGGTCGAGTGCGGCCACCTGCTCGGCCGGCGTGCCGCCGCTTACCGCCTCGGACGGCGCGCTGCCCGCATGGACCGCGACCGACGCGCCGCGCGCCGCGCCCGTGTAGACGGACAGCGGCACCACACGGATCGCGCGCTGCAGTTTCTTCACGTTCGTCAGGTCGCGCCCGCCGCTCGTCTGCAGCCGGACTTCGAGCCACGCGTTGGCCGACGGGACGTCGATCCGGACCGCGCCCTTCGGCAGCGTGCCCTGCCAGTCCTTCGCGACGAAGGCAATCGTTTGCGATCGCGCGCCGCCGCGTGCGCCGCGTGTGGCCACGCTCGACGACGACCACAGCACGTTCGTCCACATGTCGAGCGCGCGTGCGTCCCAGTAGCGGCCGCGTGTATCGGGCAGCGTGACGATCACCGGTTCGGCGGCGACGTCGAGCCAGCCGGTCGAGTCCAGCGTGTCGACGCCCGGCAGCGGCGGATTGACCGCGCCGATGGGCGGCAGCGCCTGCGCGTGACGCAGCGTGTTGAGCGGCGCCTGCCCCGGTTGCGCACCGTCACCGCCCGTCGCCGCCTCCTTCGCGACGTCCATCAGCACGAGCGGATACGCGTATACATAGGAGTCGGCGACTTCCGCGCGCATCCAGCCGGTTTTCCGCTGGATTGCGTCCGGTTGCGATGCACACCCCGCTAGCAACGCCGCCATGGCCAGCGACGCGCACACGCGCCGTAGGGCAACTGATTCCTGCTGGTTTTCAATCATCGATTACTGGCCGAATATCGTTCTTTTCAGTTAACGCCTTGTGCGACGCGCGAATGGCGAAATCAAGGCACCCCAGCCTGCCCGGATAACCGTTTTGCTACGGTCCATAACGGCGGGCGCTGATGTCAGGCCGGTATCATAGCGCCTACGGGCATCCCCTAATATGCCGAATAGCCGACCAAACGGTAGTGAATTGTCGACAGATTCGAAATAGTTCTGGTGATTCGCAACAAAATCAGAGATGCCCGGGCGACACACGCTCAAGCCGAAACAATCTCGAACGCAGGGGCCGGTTGGTCGATTGACGAATGGTGTCACTAATGACACCATTCGATAGGGCTAGCGTATGGAAGGTCCTCGAACTCATGAGGCGCGAGCCCGCGAACGTGCGATTCAACGACCTGTACAAGGTATGCGAGGTGCATTTCGGAGCGGCCCGCCAATCCGGTTCGAGCCATGCCATTTTCAAGACACCGTGGCAAGGCGATCCTCGCGCGAATATCCAGAATGATCGCGGGAAAGCAAAGGCCTATCAGGTGCGACAGGTCCTCGACGCGATCGATCGACTGAAGGAACAGAAATCATGACTCAAGACCACTTTACGTACCGCGTAACGTGGTCCCCGGAGGACGGGGAGCACGTTGGCCTGTGCGCGGAGTTCCCGTCTCTTTCGTGGCTCGACGCAACGCCGGAAGGTGCGCTGGCCGGTATTCGCCGGCTCGTCGCCGATGTCATTCGCGACATGGCCGCAAACGGAGAAAAGGTGCCCGAGCCGATCGCCGACCGCACCTACAGCGGTGAATTCAAGGTTCGCATCCCGCCGCAGGCACACCGCGCGCTGGTGATCCAGGCCGCCGAGCAGGGCGTCAGCCTGAATCGTCTCGCGAGCGCAAAGCTCTGCGCCTGATCGCGCAGTCGAGCGCAACGGCACGACCCGCCCGGATGTCGGTCTGACATCCGGGCGATTGTTTTTTCCGCGTTGTGACAACCTGTGTGTATCGGCATGCGCTGCCACCGCTTGACCTTCCCATTATGGGAATGTTGATACTGGATCCATTCGCGGCATGAGCCGCGCATTCAGGGAATCCGACATGACTGAATCACTTGCCTCCGCAGCGCTGCACACGATCGAGCTGAGCGTCGACGGGATGCATTGCGGCGGCTGCACAGGCCGTGTGCAACGGGCGCTGGCCGCGGTGCCGGGCGTCGTCGACGCGGCGGTCGACCTCGACGCGCACGCGGCGACGGTGACTGCGCAGGAAGCGGTCGACGCCGCACAACTCGTCGAGGCGGTCGGCGCAGCCGGCTACCGCGCCGCCGTGCGCGCACCGGTGCTCGAAGTCGCCGCGGCTGCGCATGCGCATCCCGTCGACGCATCGCCCACGCCGATGGCCGCAGCCGCTTCGACTGCCGGCCACCCGCTTCCGGCCAACCGCACCGTCGAACTCGATATCGACGGGATGACCTGCGCGTCGTGCGTGTCGCGCGTCGAAAAGGCGCTGGCGAAGGTGCCGGGCGTCACGCGCGCATCGGTCAATCTCGCGACCGAACGGGCTACCGTCGATGTCACGGCCGGCGTTTCCGCCGCACAACTGGTGGAAACCGTGAAACAGGCCGGCTACGGCGCGACGCCGACCGTAACGGATGCACGCTTCACCGCGTTCGCACCTTCCTCGCCTGCTGCGCCCGCCCCCATCGAACTCGATATCGACGGGATGACCTGCGCGTCCTGCGTTTCGCGCGTCGAGAAAGCGCTGGCGAAGGTGCCGGGCGTCACGCGCGCGTCGGTCAATCTCGCGACCGAACGGGCTACCGTAGACGCCGCGCCCGACATTACCGCCGCCCGGCTCGCCGAAGCCGTGAAACAAGCCGGCTACGGCGCGACGCCGGTTGCGGGCGCGGCCATCCCGCCAGCAGCGTCAACCGCCCCCGCCGATCTCGAATTCGACATCGACGGCATGACCTGCGCGTCCTGCGTCGGCCGCGTCGAAAAGGCGCTGGCCGCCGTGCCGGGCGTCGCACACGTTTCAGTCAATCTTGCGACCGAGCGCGCATCGGTGCACGGCGCAGGCGCCCTCGACGCCGCCACGCTGATCGCGGCCGTCACCACCGCCGGCTACCGCGCGTCGCTCACCGCCGCGTCGTCAGCCGGCACCACGGGCGGCGCTGACGCGCAACCGGCCAGCGCCGCGCAGGATCCCGATGCGCGCAAGCGCCTTGAAGCGATTCGCGAACGCGATCTGGTGATCTGGTCTGCGGTGCTGAGCGCGCCGCTTGTCGCGCCGATGCTCGTCGAGCCGTTCGGCATCCACCTGATGCCGAACGGCTGGCAACAGCTCGTGCTCGCATCGATCGTCCAGTTCGGCTTCGGCGCCCGCTTCTATCGCGCGGCCTGGCATGCGGTGAAGGCGCGCACCGGCAACATGGACCTGCTCGTCGCGCTCGGCACGTCGGCCGCGTACGGGCTGAGCCTGTGGATGCTGCTGCGCAACCCCACCGATCCCGGCCACCTGTATTTCGAGGCGTCGGCCGTCATCGTCACGCTGGTGCGCTTCGGCAAGTGGCTCGAATCGCGCGCGAAACGCCAGACCACCGACGCGATCCGCGCGCTGAACGCGTTGCGTCCCGACCGGGCCCGCGTCGTCGAGCACGGCGTCGAGCGCGACGTGCCGCTGGCGCAGGTGCGCGTCGGCACCCGCGTCGGCATCCGTCCCGGCGAGCGCGTGCCCGTCGACGGCCGGATCGTGTCGGGCCGCTCGCACATCGACGAATCGCTGATCACCGGCGAGAGCCTGCCGGTGCCGAAGGACGACGGCGACCCCGTCACGGCCGGCTCGATCAACGGCGAAGGCGCGCTCGTCGTCGAAACCACCGCGATCGGCGCGGAGACGACGCTGGCGCGCATCATCCGCCTCGTCGAATCCGCGCAGGCCGAGAAGGCGCCGATCCAGCGGCTCGTCGATCGCGTGAGCGAGGTGTTCGTGCCGGCCATCCTCGGCATCGCCGTGCTGACGCTGGTCGGCTGGCTGATCGCCGGCGCCGGGACGGAAACCGCGATCCTCAACGCGGTCGCGGTGCTCGTCATCGCATGCCCGTGCGCGCTCGGCCTCGCGACGCCCGCCGCGATCATGGCCGGCACGGGCGTCGCGGCCCGGCACGGCGTACTGATCAAGGATGCGCAGGCGCTCGAACTCGCGCAGCGCACCACCGTGATCGCGTTCGACAAGACCGGCACGCTGACCGAAGGCAAGCCGTCCGTGACGGCGTTCGAAGCCGTCGGCGTGCCGCATGACGAAGCGCTCGCGCTCGCGGCGGCGGTGCAGCGTCAGAGCGACCATCCGCTCGCGCGCGCCGTGGTCGCGGCGCACGACGCCGACGTTGCCGCGCGCGGCAGTGCGGTGCCGTCGGCAGTCGCGGCCGATGCGCGCGCGGTGGCCGGACGCGGTGTGGAAGCGCGGGTCGGCGGGCAATTGCTCGCGCTTGGCAGCACACGCTGGCGCGACGAGCTCGGCATCGCGGTACCGCCCGCGCTCGACGCCCGCGCGGCGGAGCTCGAACGCGCGGGCAACACGATCTCGTGGCTGATGCGCGCCGATGCGCCGCGCACGTTGCTCGCGCTGATCGCCTTCGGCGACACCGTGAAGCCGGGCGCCCGCGACGCGATCGCGGCACTGTCGGCGCGCGGCATCGCGAGCGTGCTCGTGACAGGCGACAACCGCGGCAGCGCGGCGGCCGTCGCGGCGTCGCTCGGCATCGGCGAGGTGCATGCGCAGGTGCTGCCCGACGACAAGGCGCGTGTCGTCGCCGAGCTGAAGCGCACGCACGGCGGGATCGTCGCGATGGTCGGCGATGGCATCAACGATGCGCCCGCGCTTGCCGCGGCCGATGTCGGCATCGCGATGGCGACCGGCACGGACGTCGCGATGCACACGGCCGGCATCACGCTGATGCGTGGCGACCCGGCGCTCGTCGCCGACGCGATCGACATCTCCAGACGCACGTACCGGAAGATCCAGCAGAACCTGTTCTGGGCGTTCGTCTACAACCTGGTCGGCGTGCCCCTCGCGGCGCTCGGATTGCTGAACCCGGTGATCGCGGGCGCGGCGATGGCGTTTTCCAGCGTCAGCGTCGTGACCAACGCGTTGCTGCTGCGGAGATGGAAAGGGCGCGCGCACTGAGGGGGGCGCGCGTGCAGGGCGGCCGAATGGTCGGATGGCGATTCGGCCGTCGGTGTTTGACGGTCGATGCTGGGTGCTGGGTGCTGGGTGCTGGGTGCTGGGTGCTGGGTGCTGGGTGCTGGGTGCTCGGTGCTCGGTGCTCGGTGCTCGGTGCTCGGTGCTCGGTGCTCGGTGCTCGGTGCTCGGTGCTCGGTGCTCGGTGCTCGGTGCTCGGTACTCGGTACTCGGTACTCGGTACTCGGTGCTCGGTGCTCGGTGCTCGGTGCTCGGCGTTCCGCGTTCGGCGTTCGGCGTTCGGCGTTCGGCGAGCAGGGAAGATCGGGAGACTGGCTGGTGCAGGTCGTCGGCGGCGGACCCGGTTGACCGCAAGTGACAGCCGAGCGCCGGCCAACTGATTCAGTCCTGAATGACCGGCTTGATCAAGGTCGTCGTGATCGGCGCGAAACCGCACGCACGATACAGCGCGCGGGCCGCAGCGTTGTGATTGAACACCGACAGCCCGATCTCGGTGACGCCGTACCGGCGCGCCTCGGCATCGAGTGCTTCGAGCGTGCGCGTGGCCCAGCCCTGACGGCGACGGGATGGATCGATGTCGAGATCGTAGATGAACAGCGTGCGGTTCGGCCCTTCGGGCACGATCGCGTACCAGAGGTCACCCACCGCGTCGCCGGTGGCGCCGTCGACGAGCACGACGAGGATCTGGCCGGAGGTACGCAAGCCGTCCGGAAGCAGCGTGTCGAAACAGGCGCGCGCACGGCTGGCCGCGTCTTCGACAGCATTTTGTCCGGATGAGACGAGATCGCGCGCGTAGCCGTCAATGGCTCGCGTGCGGTACGCGTGGAATTCGCTGGCCGTCATCGGCCGCATCTGCAGCATGGTCCGGTCACCGTGAACGGATTCGGACTTCCAGTGTAGCGGGACGGTCGCGCCGGCGCGCGATGCGGCGGCGGAAAACGGGCGGGCGCGGTGCTGCGGGCGCCGCGCTGAAAGCGAATCAGCGAATCAGCGAATCAGCGAATCAGCGAATCAGCGAATCAGCGAATCAGCGACGATACAGGACGATCGGCACGAGGTGCGCGCGGCGCACGCGCTCGGCTTCGGCACGACGCGCAGCGTACGAGTATTCGGCGTCAAGCGGCAGGTGGGGCGACACGAACAGGTCGTCGATCTTTTGCAGCAGGGCGAGGATGAAGCTCATGTGAGACTCCTGACAGATGTAGCTAGGGTTTTCCCTTAAACGGACTCTATTCTAAGGGTTTTCCCTGAACTCTGCCAGCGCACCGCATCAGTTTGCCGCATGCGCACGACGGCCGATCGCCGATGCAGAACGGCGATCCTTGCTCCGTCGGGCTTCCAGGATAGGGTCGAATCGATTAACGCGTGCGGCGGGGGCGCTTCGCGACGGCCGCCTCGCGATTCGCGTTGCGCTGAAGCCGGTCGACTTGCGACAGAAGCGCCTCGTGATGCTCCTCGAGCGTCATCAGCGTTGCCTGCTGCGTCGACAGATCGGCTGCCAGGCGATCGATCCGCTGCTGCTTCGCCGCCACGTCCTGCTTCAGGTGCGCGATCTGCCGCGTCTGCAACACCAGCGCGACGAGCCCGGCCAGCACGACGACGGCCAACGCCAGCAGCAGGCGGTTGACGCGGCGCATCTCGCGATCGGCCGCGCCCGTCAGGCCGTCCACGTCGCCCTGCAGCGCGGCGAGCCGGTCGGTCAGCGGGCGCAGATGCGTATCCGGATCGAAGGCCGGCGCGGCCGGTTGCGCGCGCTCCGCCGACGGCTTCGTGACAAAGGATGCAGCGGAAGTCACTGGCTGCGTGACAGGGGATACGGTGGCGTCGGCTCGCGGCACGGCGTCTGGGGCCTTCGCGAGGTTCGCCGGGTTCGCCGGGTTCGCCGTGTTCGCGGCGATTGACGGCTTGGCCGGCTGCGCCGACGTCTGCGGCTCGACCGTCGACACCGCGTCCGGTGCCGGACTCGACCCGGCCGGCTCTGGCGCCGTGTCGACGCTCGTCACGACCGGCGCAGATTGCTCCGGTGTCGCGCCGCTTGCCCCGGCAGCCGCCCGGCGTTTGCCGCCCGACGACGCACGACGCTCCTTCACGGCGTCGCCGGAGGATCGCCCTTCGCGGGATTTGACGACGGCGGCGACACCCACCTTCTCGACTTCACCGCCAGTCGCTTGCGTTTCGGTCACCTTCGCCGCTGCACCATCGGCCGCTTGCAGCTTGGTCGCCACCAACGTGACGGCGTCGACCGCAAGCACATCGGCGGCCTTCGCTGCGACGCCATCGGCCACGGGAATATCGCCCGCCTTCGCTGCAACACCATCGGCCACGGGAATATCGCCCGCCTTCGCTGCAACGCCATCGGCCACGGGAATATCGACCACCTTCGCTGCAACGCCATCGGCCAGGGGAATATCGCCCGTCTTCGCTGCAACGCCATCGGCCAGGGGAATATCGCCCGTCTTCGCTGCAACACCATCGGCCACGGGAACATCAACCGCCTTCGCTGCAATACCACCGGCCGGCGGGACATCAACCGCCTTCGTTGCAATACCACCGGCCGGAGGAACATCAACCGCCTTCGTTGCAATACCACCGGCCGGAGGAACATCAACCGCCTTCGTTGCAATACCACCGGCCGGAGGAACATCAACCGCCTTCGCTGCAATACCATCGGCCACGGGAATATCAACCGCCTTCGTTGCAATACCACCGGCCGGAGGAACATCAACCGCCTTCATCGCAACAGCACCAGAGGCTGGCACGACGTCGACGACTGCAACCTCCCCACCTTCCACGGCTTCCGCCTGTCCCGCCGCGGCTGACCTCTCCGGCGCGCCGAACCCGACCAGCGGAGCCTGCCGCCCGGAGGCCACATCGTCCGCGATATCGACCGCTGCATCGGCCTGCGCACCCGTTTCGTCGCGCGCCGCAACCGGCGCGCGCTCGCCTGGCTCGAACACCGGATCGCCGAACAGGTCGAGCGTTCGCTCGTCCCGCGACACGTCGCCGGCCGGCGCACTGCCGGACCGTGCCGTCGCCCTCGCGGACGTACTCCCCGCGGCAGCAGCCGAGCGCTGACGGGAACGGGCCGACGAACGATTGGAACGGGAACGAGGCGAGGAAACGGATTCGGTCATGGAGATCGGATAGCGGGGCCCGCGAACACGGAACCGGATGTCGAACGGAATCGGTGGTCGGCCATTGTCGCATGCCCCGTTGCCGATTCAGCCTATTCGTCGCCCGACAGCCCGTTGCCCTCTTCAAAGCGCGTCACGCCCTTCAGCACGCGCAGCTTGTCGCAGATCGCCCGGTATTCGAGTTCCGACACCCGCGCGAGCGCGATGCGCACCTCGTCGTGCTCGCCCGTGTCGTCGGCACGCTGCACGATGAACTGCTTCACGCGCGCGCTGTCGGGGCCGAGCGCCGCATGCAGCGAATCGAAGTTCAGCGAGCCGCTCACGACCGTCAACGCGAGCTGGCGGCGCTGCCGCACCGTGAAATAGCGGCGCTCGAGCGGCTTGATGCCGGCCAGGATGATCAGGATGATGATCGTCGCCGAAATCGACGCGACGTAGAGCCCGCCGCCCACCGCGAGGCCGATCGCGGCGACCGACCACAGGCTCGCGGCGGTCGTCAGCCCGCGCACGATCTCGCCGCGCAGCAGGATCGAGCCCGCGCCGAGGAAGCCGATGCCCGACACGACCTGCGCGGCGATCCGCGACGGATCGAGCACGATGTGCTCGCTGCTGCCGAGCACGTCGGCGAACCCGAACGCCGATACGATCATGATCAGCGTCGAACCGACACAGACGAGCATGTGCGTGCGCAGGCCGGCCGCCCACGACAGACGCTCGCGCTCGAAGCCGATGACGCTGCCGAGCGCCGCCGCGAGAACGAGCCGCATCACGAGTTCCAGGTTGCTCAGCATGCGATTTATCTCCTTTTTTGGTGCCGGCCGCGCGGAATGTTTTATCCTTGGCCCCGGCCGCGCCGATCCTCCGGGCCGCGCCGACACGTTTCGAACCCAGCGCTCAACCCCGTCATGTCCGTTTCCGACTCCGCTTCCGCCCAGGCCGCCCAGCTGCGCCACCATTTCGCGCACGTCGTCTTGCCGATCTGGCGGGGTTCAGGGTTCGACCAGACATTGCAGTTGCCGTTCGAAGCCGTCGATCCGGCCACCCACGCGCCGCTGCCCGTGACCCGTTATCGCGCAATGGCCTGCGCACGGCAACTGTTCGTGTTCGCGCAGGCCGGCGACACCGCGCACGCGGCCACGCTGTTCGACGCGCTGGACCGGCGCTTTCGCGACACGCGCCACGGCGGCTGGATCTACAGCGTCGACGCGCAGGGCGCGCCGCTCGATACGAGCAAGGATCTCTATACGCACGCATTCATCGTGTTCGCGTGCGCCGCGTGGTATGCGGCGTCGGGCGACGCCGCCGCGCGCAAGGCGGCCGAGGAGACCGCCGCGCTCATCCGGGACCGTTTCGCGCCGCGCCCCGGCGACGCGCTGCTCGATGCGGCGCGCCATGCCGATTTCTCGTCATCCGGCAGCGGGGCGCTGCAGAATCCGTTGATGCACCTGACCGAAGCGTGGCTCGCGGCTGCCGATGCATTCGGCGATGCGGCGTTCGACGATGCGCTCGCGCACACTGCGCAGGCCGTCGAGCGCACGTTCGTCGACGCGGCGACCGGCTGCGTGGCCGAGTTGCCGCTCGGCTCGGCAGACAACCGTTTCGAGCCCGGCCATCAGTTCGAGTGGTTCTATCTGGTCGATGCGGCCGGCGCGCGGCTCGCGCAGACCGGGCTCCCCGCCGCGCTGCCGCGCGCGTTCATGTTCGCGGAGCAATATGGCGTCGATCCGCAGACGGGCGGCGTCTGCGCGGCGCTCGACGCGCAGGGCGCGTGCGTCGACGGCACGCAGCGGATCTGGGCGCAGACCGAATACCTGCGCGCGCTCGCGACGCACGGCGGCACGCCGGCCTCCGCGCCGCTCGCGCGGCAGATCGAACGCTTCGCCGCGCGCTTCCTGCATCCGCGCGGCTGGTTCGAGTGCAAGACGGCTGACGGGCAGGTGTCGCGCGCCGACATGCCGTCGACGACGCCCTACCACCTCGCGACCGCCTACGCGGCGCTGCCGGCCGGTTCGTAACCCGTCCCGGCGAACGACGGCGCCGCACGCTCGCCGCGTGCGGCACGTCCGTCGCCCAGTTCGAACACCGACACCGCCTGCATCAGGTGCGCGGTCTGGTCGTTCAGCGACGCGGCCGCCGCCGCGACCTCCTCCACCAGCGCCGCGTTCTGCTGCGTGAGCTGATCCATCTGCGTGACGGCCTGGTTCACCTGCTCGATCCCGACGCTCTGCTCGACCGACGCCGCGGTGATCTCCGACATCGTCTGCACGACCCGCGTGATCGACGACGACACCTTCCGCATCGCGTCGCCGGCGCGCTCGACGAGCTCCGCGCCGCCGTTGATTTGCGCGACCGAATCCTCGATCAGCGCCTTGATCTCCTTCGCCGATTGCGCGCTGCGCTGCGCGAGCGAGCGCACTTCGCCCGCGACCACCGCGAAGCCGCGCCCCTGTTCGCCGGCCCGCGCGGCCTCGACCGCCGCATTCAGCGCAAGGATGTTGGTCTGGAACGCGATGCCGTCGATCACCGAGATGATCTCCGCGATCCGCCCCGAGCTCTGCGCGATGCCGCGCATCCGGTCGATCACGCTGTCGACCACGCCGCCGCCGTGGCTCGTCGCCTCGAGCGCCGCGTCGGCCAGCGCGCTCGCCGCGCGCGCACTGTCGGTGTTCTGCCGGACGGTTGCCGTCAGTTCCTCCATGCTCGCGGCCGTTTCCTCGAGCGACGCGGCCTGGGTGCCGGTACGTGCCGACAGGTCGGCGTTGCCGCCCGCGATCTCGCCCGCGCCGAGGTGGATCGCATCGGACGCGTGGCGCACCGTGCGCACGGTGCCCGCGATGCTCGTCTGCATCGTGGCGAGGCCGCGCAGCATCCGGTCGATCTCGAACACACCGCCTGCCCGCACGACTTCATCGAGCCGGCCCTGCGCGATCCGCTCGAAATGGCGGCCGGCTTCTTCCAGCGGCGCGACGACCGCGCGCCGCGCGGCCGCGTAGATCGCCGCGCTCGCCACGAGCATCGCCACCAGCAGCACGATGCCGACCGACTTGAACCAGAGCATGCCGCCGTCGATCGTGTCGAGCGCCGTGCGGCTCGATGCGCCGCCATAGTCGGTGAACCGGTGCAGCTCGGCGATATAGGCGTCCTGGATGCTCTGCGTCGGCTGGTCGAGGAAGGCCTGGATGTTGTCGGCGTCGAGGAACTGCACGAGTTCGCCCAGCGCGCCGCGCAGCGCGCGATAGCGCTCGGTGAGCGCCGCGACGCGCGCGCGGTTGGTTTCGTCGACCGGCTGCGCGGCCGTCAGCGCGGCGAATGCCTTGTCGGCTTCCGCGAGCGAAGCGCCGGCATGGCGGATGATGTCGTCCGGCTTCGGGCCGCCGCGCACCATCCGTGTGCCGGCGCGCGACAGGTTGATGCGCGCGTCGAGCAGCTGCTGGGTTGCCTGGCTCGCCGCACCGACCTGCGTGATCGCGACGTTCGACAGATCGTCGACGCCGCCGCGCGTCGACGTGAGCGCCCAGAAGCCGAGCGCCTCGATCGCGAACAGGAAGAGACAAAACACGGTCAACACGCCGAGCAGACCCGACGCGAGCTTGATTTTTCCGAACATGGGGGAGATTCCTGGAAAGCGGACGATGAGGCAATGCCCCGGCATTAGCGGCATTTCTTCGTCGGACTTTAGGAACGGACGGCGGCAAAGTTCGCGTTGCCCACGCATTCCCGCGGAATCGCCCGCAAACCGGGAGATCTTCGGTATTCGACGCAATAATCGCGTCGCATCGGGCCGGAATTCGCAGGAAACGCGGACGAATTTCCTTGCTTATCCGCAGCCCCCTTCCTAGAGTTCAGCGCAAGCGGGCACTCATTTCGAAGGAAGTTCGATGACCGACATCACGGATCACGCGCGCGGCGCATTGCGCGCGCAACCGTTCAGCATGCTGCTGGGCACGGAGCTGATGCATATCGGCGACAACGAAGTGTCGCTGTGTCTGCACGTGCGCGACGAACTGCGGCAGCAGCACGGTTTCGTGCACGGCGGTGTCATCAGCTATCTCGCCGACAACGCGCTGACGTTCGCCGGCGCGCTCGTGCTCGGCCCGCGCGTGATCACGGCGGAATACAAGATCAACTACCTGCGGCCGGCCGTGAACGGCACGCTCGTCGCGCGTGCGAAGCTCGTGTATGCGGGCCGGCACCAGGCAACCTGCCAGTGTCATGTGTTCGTCATCGACGGCGATCACGAGCGGCTCGTTGCGATCGCACAAGGCACGATCAACCGCGTCGGTGACGGCAAGATGCCGGATACGCCGGAAGAGACGGCCTGAAGCGATTGTCGGCACGCCGAACGACGTGCGTGAACTCGAAACCAATCCCCCGGCAGGGCAGCAAGACCGCGCAAATGTACAGCGCGTCCTGCTCTAACGTTTCATCGCGGCAAGATAGACGGCATCGCGCTCACGCTGCCCGACTGCGACGACGAGAACGACGACTTCCGCATCGCGCACTTCGTAGACAAGTCGGTAACCGACACTGCGCAGCTTGATCTTGTAGCGATCCGGGTGGCCATTCAGCTTCGCCGATGGGGTGCGAGGATTCTCGAGTCGCTCGGCGAGCCTGGTCTTGAATTGATCGCGAACAGTGCGATCGAGCTTCTTCCACTCCCTCAATGCAGGTTCGAGAAAGGCTAGTTCAAAGGTCATTCAGCTTGACCTTGACGACCTTCTCCTTGGCGCGCGAATCGGCCAATGCATTGTCTTCGATGTCTTCCAGACGTTCGACCATGGCTTCCCACGTCTTCGCCGGGATGCAATAGAACACAGGCTCGTTGTGATTCAGAATCGCGACCGGAAAGCCCTCGCCTGCCGCGACCGTCCCCATCGGGTCCCGTTTCAGCTCCGAAACGCTCGCGGTCACGCTGGCCAGAATGGTGTGAGGCATGTCGACTCCTTCTTCAACAAGGCATCGATCGTACTCCATTTGATGCGAAATTTAGCACCAAAATTAGCACCAATGGTATTCGCCGTTACTGCGTCGAAGCTCGGTTTTGCAAGCACAAGGCCGGATCGACTTGCACACTACGCCGGATCTGCCTCATCCCCCACCAGCGGCAAAAACCGCGGCGCCACGCGCGCCCGCACGTTCCCGTTCTCGTCAGTTCGATAGATCCCGCGTGCAACGTTGTGCGGATGCGCGGCCGCGTCGGCTACGCTCAGCAGCGGCGCGAAACACGCGTCGGTGCCTTCGAGCAGCGCGCGCCAGTGCGCGGACGGCTGCTGTGCAAACACGTCGGCGAAACGCGCCTTCAGCGCCGGCCAGCGCGCGCGGTCGTACTGCGACGCCGGATCGACGTCGGTCAGCCCGAGCCGTTCGACCAGCAACGCATAGAACGGCGGTTCGAGCGCGCCGATCGTCACGCATTCGCCATCCGCGCAGCGATATACGTCGTAGAACGGCGCATCGTGGAACAGGCTCGGCTGCGCGCCGTCGAGCTGCCCGTTCGCGCGTGCCCACAGCGCAAGCGAGCCGAGCATCGACACGATGTCGACGATCGCGCCGTCGACCACGCGCCCCGGCCCGCCACCGCGCACGTCGAACAGCGCGCAGACGATCCCGAACGCGAGGCCGAGCGCGCCGCCCGCATCGCCGACGACGGTCGGCGGCAGCCCCGGCCGGCCGTCGCGCGGCGCGGACAGCGACAGCAGCCCCGTCAGCGCGACGTAGTTCAGGTCGTGCCCGGCCGCGGCCGCGAGCGGGCCGTGCTGGCCCCAGCCGGTCATCCGACCGTACACGAGCTTCGGGTTGCGACGCGCGCAATCGTCGGGCCCGAGGCCGAGCCGTTCCATCACGCCGGGCCGCAAGCCCTCGATCAGCGCATCGGCCTGCGCGATCAGGTCGAGCGCCGCGCCATGGCCGGCCGGTGACTTCAGGTCGAGTTCGACGATCGTCTTGCCTTCGCGCAGCAGGTCACCGTCGCGGGCCTTCAACGCGTCCGGCGCGCTGGTGCGGCCGGCCGGACGCGCGATCAGCGTGATGCGTGCGCCCATCCCGGCGAGCATCCAGCCCGCGAGCGGGCCGGGGCCGAGACCTTCGAATTCGACGATGTGGATGCCGGAAAGCGGCGCGTTCAATGACATGGCGACCTCGCTGAAATACAGCCGGAACAGGAGCGGCGAAACCTCCCGATTCTATGCGAATGCCTGCGCGCGCCGGCCTCGTCCGGCTAGCCGGACGCCGCATCCGGGCGCTGCGCATCCAGCGCCTCCCGCATCGCCCGCACGATCGCGTCGCGACGCGCGTCGATCCGCTCGACGGGCCCGGCCACCCCCATCGCCAGCGGCAGGCCGTTCCAGCCGTCCGCGATCACCATCGAAATCATCGCGGCGCCCTGCGTGACCGTGTGCGCCGAATAGGAATAGCCGAGCCGGCGCGTCTGTTCGACCTTGTCGAGCACGACGTCCTCGTCGATCGTCCTGCCCGACTTCCCGATCCGGCGGATGCTGCGCGACACGAGCCGGCGGATCGTGCTGTCGGGCTGAAGGCTCAGCAGCGCCCAGCCGAGCCCCGACATGCACATCTCGCGACGCGTGCCGATCGGCGCATAAAACTGGATCGGAATCGTATGCGAGCCCTCGACCGCATCGATGTACTGCACGTACAGATCGCTCTGCACCGCGATCACGACCGCCTCGTGCGTGCGTACCGCCAGCCGCTTCGCGACGGCATGCCAGTGCCGCCGGCTGCCGGCCGCCGAATCGACCAGCGCTTCGCCGAGATTGACGAGCCGGGCGGTGGGCGCATACGCATGGGTCGCGTCGTCGTACGCGAGATAACCGAGCGCCTTCATGCTGGTCAGCAGCGCCGCCGCGCTCGACCCCGGATAGCCGCAGCGCGTGGCGATCTCGCGCACGCTCAGCGGCCGCTGCAATGCGCTGAAGAGTTCCAGCACCTCGAACACGCGCGCCGCGCTCTTGACCACGTTTCCGCTCATCCCGCCCTCTCCGCAGCTACCGGGACGGGCCTTCCACATACGTGGAACGGAATTTCCCGCCGCCAACCGTCGTGACGATACTAGGCTTCGGCCCGCGGCGTGAAGTCCCGCGGCACAGAACACACGGAGACACCATGGCAGCCTTTCTGATCCGTGAACGGCAGGGCCCGATCCTGACCGTCACGATGAACCGTCCCGAAACCCGCAACGCCATTTCGGACACCGATGCGATCGACGCACTGACCGAATGCTGCGACGACGCGAACCGCGACGAATCGATCCGCGTGCTGGTCCTGACCGGCGCCGGCACGACGTTCTCGTCGGGCGGCAACGTGAAGGCGATGCGCGCGTTCATGGAATCGGACCCGCACGATCTTGCCGCGATCCGGACCCGCTACCGCCGCGGCATTCAGCGCCTTGCGCAGGCGTTCCAGCAACTCGAAGTGCCGGCCATCGCGGCGGTCAACGGCCCGGCGATCGGCGCCGGCACCGATCTCGCGTGCATGTGCGACATCCGCATCGCTGCCGACCGCGCACGCTTCGCCGAGAGCTTCATCGCCCTCGGACTCGTGCCCGGCGACGGCGGCGCATGGTTCCTGCCGCAGATCGTCGGCGCCGCCGTCGCCGCGGAAATGTCGTTCACGGGCGATGCGCTGGACGCGCAAGCCGCACTGCGCTGCGGGCTCGTGTCGCGCGTCGTGCCCGACAGCGACCTCCTGGCACACGCACATGAACTGGCCGGCCGCATCGCCCGTCACTCGGGCACCGCGTTGCGCCTGACCAAGCGGCTGCTGCGTGAAGGCCGCCACACGAGCCTCGACACGTTGCTCGACCTGTCAGCGTCGTACCAGGCGTTCGCGCACGCGACGCCCGAACATCGCGCGGCGGTGAACGCGCTGTTCGCCGCGCGCGGCTGAACCCGCAACGCATCGCGGCCGTGCAGCCGGCGCGTGCCGGCCTGCCGGCCCATCACATCCACATCGAAGGAGACATCGTCATGACCAGCAGTAAGGAAGGCGCGCTCGCAGGCGTGCGCGTGGTGGACCTGAGCCGCGTCTATGCGGGGCCGTTCTGTGCGCAGACGCTCGCGGACCACGGCGCGGACGTCATCAAGATCGAACCGCCGCAGGGCGACGAAACGCGCGACTGGGGGCCCGCGATGCCGAACGGCCTTTCCAGCTACTACTGGGGGCTCAACCGCAACAAGCGCAATCTCGCGCTCGACCTGTCGCATCCCGACGGACGTGACGTGCTGTTCCGCGTGCTCGAAACGGCCGACGTGCTGATCGACAACTTCAAGCAGGGCACGCTCGAACGCTGGGGCATCGGCTACGACGACTACCTGCGCGAACGCTTCCCGCGCCTCGTTCATTGTTCGATCTCCGGATACGGCACCGACGGCCCGCTCGCGCGGTTTCCGGGCTACGACGCCGTCGCGCAAGGCCTCGCCGGCTTCATGTCGATCAACGGCGAGCCGGGCGGCATGCCGCTCAAGGTGCCGTTTCCGGTCGTCGATTTTGCGGCCGGCCTGAGCGCCGTGTCGAGCATCCTGCTCGCGCTGGTCGAACGGACGTGCTCCGGCCTCGGCCAGCACGTCGACATCGACCTGTTCAGCACGGCGCTGTCGATGCTGCATCCGGTCAGCACGAGCTGGATGGCGACCGGCGAGGTGCCCGTCGCGACCGGCAACGTGTACGGCGCCATCGCGCCGTACGGCGTCTATCCGTGCAAGGACAAGCCGGTCGCGACCGGCGCCGGCAACAACCGCACGTTCGCGCGGCTCGTCGACGCGCTCGGCGTGCCCGAGCTGGCGCGCGATCCGCGATTCGCGACCAACGCGCAGCGCGTCGCGCATCGCGACGCGCTCGACACGCTGCTCGGCCAGCTGACCGCCGAGCTGCGCGCCGACGACGTCGTCGAACGGTTGCTGCAGGCCGGCGTCGCGACAGGACCGGTGAATACCGTCGCGGATGCATTCGGCCACCCGCAGGCCGCGCGCAACGCGATGTTCGTCGACACCGACACGTACACCGGCGCAGGCATCCCCGCCAAACTGTCGCGCACGCCCGGCTCGATACGCCGGCCGCCCCAACCGTTCGCCGCCGATACGGACGCCGTGCTCGGCGCGTTCGGCATCGACGCGGCGCGCCGGGACGCGTTGCGGCAGGCAGGCGTGCTCCACGACACGCGCGCCGACGCCACCGGGAGCACGTCATGACCGCATCCGGCTCGTTTTCCTCGCTGACGGGCGACGACGCGCCGTCGATCCTTCGCAACGACGACGACGGCATCGCGTGGCTGACGATCCATCGCCCGCACGTCGCCAATGCACTGTCCGCCGACGCGATCCGGCGCCTGTGCGACGAACTCGTCACGCTCGACGATGACCCGTCGATCCGCGTCATCGTGATCCGCGGCGCGGGCGAACGCGCGTTCAGCGCGGGCGTCGATCTCGGCGATCCCGAGATACGCGGGATGCAGCCGATGCGCGGGCTCGCTCGCAACGTGCACGAGCTGATCCTCGAACTGCGCAAGCCGACGATCGCGGCAATCAACGGCCACGCCATCGGCGGCGGCTGCGAAATCGCGCTCGCCTGCGACCTGCGGATCGCCGCCGATCACGCGACCTTCGCGCTGCCCGAAGCGCGGGTCGGGATGGGTGCGAACTTCGCGAGCGTGCTGCTGCCGCGCATGCTGCCGCGCGCGATCGCGATGGAGCTGCTGTTCACGGGCCGCCGCTTCGACGCGGACGAGGCGCAGCGCGCCGGCTTGCTGAACCGCGTCGTCCCCGGCGCCGCGCTCGACGACACCGTGCGCGAACTCGCGCAGACGATCGCCGCGAACGCGCCGCTCACGATCCGCCGCATCAAGGAAACCGCGACGCGCAGCCAGGGACTGCCGGTGGCCGCCGCGCTGCGGCTGGACGTCGGCCCCGACGTCTACGCGAGCGAGGACCGGATCGAGGGCGCCCGCGCGTTCCTCGAGAAGCGCAAGCCGGTGTTCAAGGGACGCTGAACCCGGCACGCAAGGCCGCACCACGCGCGCAACCGCTCCCAGAACGCGGGCGCGCCACAAAAAAGACATGGAACGGAGACACCTTCATGCAACGGAAAGCACTCCTGATCGGCGCGTGCGTGCTGTGCGCCACATCGGCGCACGCGTCGTCAGTCACGCTGTACGGGATCGTCGACAGCTACGTCGAATTCGATCGCATCGGCAGCCTGTCGACCCTACGGCAAAGCGGCGGCGGCTCGTCGACGAGCCGGTTCGGACTGACCGGCGTCGAGGATCTCGGCGGCGGCACATCGACGAAGTTCGTGCTGGAAAGCGGCTTCTCGCCGGCCGACGGATCGTTCCAGGGCGGCACGCTGTTCTACCGGCAGGCCTACGTGTCGCTGCAAAACACGCGCTACGGCGACCTCCGGCTCGGCCGGCAATACACGCCCGCGTTCTACATCGTCTATGACGGCGATCCGTTCGGGCTCAACGAACGGCTGTCCCCGCTCGCGCTGCTCGCGACGTCGACGGACACGATCACGAGCAACACGACGCCACCGATTCCGCGCTTCAATCAGGCCGCGTCGTATCTGAGCCCCGACTGGAACGGCCTGCGCGTGATGGCCACGTACGGCTTTCCGACACCGAACGCGCTGTCCACGCAGGCCGGGCGCAACTACGGCGCGGGGCTTCAGTACCGGATCGGCGGGCTCTACCTCGGCGCCGGCTTCCAGGGCGACACGTCGGCCGGCAACCTGGCGCCCGTCGTCTCGCCGTCGACGACGCGCCACTACGTGTTCGCGGCCAACTACGCATTCGCACGCGTCAAGCTGTACGCCGCGTTTCTGTACGGCGTCGGCACGGCGCCGCACCTGCCCGCGTTCTCGACGGCGAGCGTCGGCGCGTCGATCAACGTCGGCGCACTCGATCGCGTGCTCGTCTCGGTCGTGCGCCGCGACGTGAAAGGCTCGGCGAACGACGCGACCGCGCTCGGCGTCGGCTACGACCATCCGCTGTCGAAGCGCACGTCGCTCTACGCGCGCTATCTGTACATGAAGAACGGCGGCGACGCCCGCAACACGATCGTCGTCGGCCTGCAGCCGCAACCGGGCGGCACCGAGCAGGTGTTCGCGCTCGGCATCGTTCACCGCTTCTGACGGAGTGCCCATGACCCCGACCCTTTCCACTCACCCGGCCGCCGTCGACGATCGTGCGACGCAGGCGCTCTACCGCCGGATCTCGCGCCGGCTGCTGCCGTTCCTGATCCTCTGCTACACGCTGTCGTTCATCGACCGGATCAACATCGGTTTCGCGCACGCGCAGATGGCCGCCGAACTGCACTTCTCCGACGCCGTCTACGGGCTCGGCGCGGGCATCTTCTTCATCGGCTACATGGCGTTCGAGATTCCGAGCAATGCACTGCTTGCGCGGATCGGCGCACGCAAGACGATTGCCCGGATCATGGTGCTGTGGGGGCTCGGCTCGGCCGCGACGATGTTCGTGACGACGCCCGCGCAGTTCTACGCGTGCCGCTTTCTGCTCGGCGTGTTCGAGGCCGGCTTCTTCCCCGGCATCCTGTTCTATCTCGGCGCGTGGTATCCGCCGCGGCAGCGCGCGAAGGCGTTCGCGCTGTTCATGACCGCGCTGTACCTCGCGGGACTGATCGCGGGCCCCGTATCGGGCGCCATCCTCTCTTACTTCGACGGCGCTGCCGGCCTGAGCGGCTGGCAATGGCTGTTCGTCGTCGAAGGGCTGCCGAGCAGCGTGCTCGGCCTCGTCGCGCTGCGCTTTCTCGACGACCGGCCGGACGACGCGCGCTGGCTGTCGGACGCCGACAAGGCCGCACTGCGCGCCGCGCACATCCACGCCGAAGCCGGCGCGCCGGACGCGAACACGGCACGGCCGCTGCTTGCGCACCGCGACTTCTGGCTGTTGTGCGCGGCCAATTTCGCGATCGCGGCAGCCGGCTACGCGCTCGTGTTCTGGATGCCCGTGATCCTGCATCGCGGCGGCCTGCATGGCGCGATGCAGATCGGCCTGCTATCCGCGTTGCCCTACCTGTGCGGCATCGTCGGCATGCTCGCGATGGGCTGGCGCACCGAGCGCCGGCGCGAATGGCGCGGGCACGGCGCAGTCGCAATGCTCGCGTGCGCGGCCGCGCTCGCCGGGCTGGCGAGCACCACCGGCACATCGCACCTGATGATCGCGCTCTGCGTCGCGGTCGCCACGCACGCCGCGGCATTGCCTGCGTTCTGGGTGCTGCCGGGGCTCGCGCTGCCGAAGCGCTCGATGGCGGTTGCGATCGCGGCGATCACGATGTCCGGCGCGATCGGCGGGTTCGCGAGCCCGTTCCTGATGGGCGTGCTCAACACGGCCACCGGGTCGATGCGCGGCGGCCTCTATTTCAACGCAGCGCTGCTGGCGGCCGGCGCCATCGCATTGCTCGGCACGCTGCGCACCCGCGCGGTGTCGCGCGCGAACGCCGGCTGACGGCATCGACCTCCCTTTTCTCACACACATCGACTCCCATGAATTTCGACCTTGAACTCGAACACCGGATGATCCGCGACCTCGTCGCACGTTTCGTGCAGGACGAGCTGATTCCGCTCGAAGCGGCGGTCATGGCCCGCGAGGCCGACGGCCAGCGCTTCGGGCTGCTCGACGAAGAACGCGCACACCTCGACGAGCGTTCCCGGCAGCTCGGCCTGTGGGGCCTCGACGCGCCGCTCGACGCCGGCGGCTCGGACCTGCCGGCCGTCGCGATGGTTGGCGTCAACGAAGCGATCGGTACGACCGTGACGCCGTACATCCTGCCGCCCGATTCACCGAACCTGCGGATGCTGTGCGAAGTGGCCGACGACGCGCAGCGCGCGCGCTATCTCGAGTCGTACGCACGCGGGCTCACGCGTGCCGCGATGGCGATCTCCGAGCCGGGCGCCGGCTCGGACCCGGGCGCGTTGTCGACGACGGCCGTGCGCGACGGTGACAGCTGGGTGCTGAACGGACGGAAGATCTGGATCAGCCACGCGCCCGAAGCCGACTGGACGATCGTGATGGCGCTCACCGATCGAAGCAAGGGCAAACGCGGCGGCATGTCGGCGTTCATCGTCGACCGCGATACGCCGGGCTTCGTCATCGAACGGCGGATTCCGATGATCGGCGGGCTGTCGACCTACGAAATCGTGCTGGACGACTGTCGCATTCCCGCCGCGCAACTACTGGGCCAGGAAGGTGCCGGCTTCGCGCCGATGCAGGCACGGCTCGCGAACCGGCGGCTGGAGATGGCCGCATGGTGCATCGGCCGCGCCGAGCGCGCGGTCGCGATGCTGTGCGACCATGCGAAACAGCGCAAGACCTTCGGCGTGCCGCTCGCGGAACGCCAGGCGGTCCAGTGGTGGGTCGCCGACGCGCTCACGCAGATCCACGCGTGCCGCCTCATGACCTACGAAGCGGCCGCGCGCGTGGATGCCGGGCAGGATGCACGCACGCAGATCTCGATGGTCAAGGTGTTCGCCACCGAAATGGCATCGAGCGTCATCGATCATGCGATGCAGACGCTCGGCGCGATGGGCATGACGAAGGAAATGCCGTTGCAGCAGATGGCCAGCGAAGCGCGGCTGATGCGCATCTTCGAAGGCCCGACCGAGGTGCATCGTTGGGTCATCGCGCGCAGCGTGCTCTGACCGCGGTGCACCGCCCACCTTCACGATGGAGCTACGCGTTGGACACCCTGCATCTCGTCGATCCTGAAATCCGCCCGCTGCTCGACACCTGGCCGACCGTCACGCTCGGCCTCGACAACCTCGCACAGTCGCGCGAACGCGTGCTGCCGCTGCCGCCGCCCGACCTTGCCGGCAGCACGCTCGAGCGCCGCACGGTGCCCGGCCCTGCCGGCGCGCCGGACGTCCCGGTCCTCGTCTACCTGCCCGACCATCAAGCGCCCCCGCTCCCGGCAATCGTTCACATGCACGGAGGCGGCTTTGTGCGCGGCAAGGCGAACGATCTCGAGGCGGTGCACCGGTCTCTCGTGACGCAGCTCGGCTGCGCGTTGATCTCGATCGACTACCGGCTCGCGCCGGAGACCGCGTTTCCCGGCGCGATCGAGGATTGCTACGCGGCGCTCGCATGGGTCTTCCGCCATGCCGATACGCTCGGCATCGACGCGGCCCGCATCGGCGTGGCAGGCGAGAGCGCGGGCGGCGGGCTCGCCGCCGCGCTGGCGCTGCTGGCCCGCGACCGCGGCGAATACCGGCTCGCGTTCCAGCATCTGGTCTATCCGATGCTCGACGATCGCACCTGCACGCGCACGCCGCATCCACATGCCGGCGAATTCGTCTGGCACGCGGCCAACAACCGGTTCGGCTGGACCTCGCTGCTCGGTCACGCGCCGGGCATCGACGGCGTGTCGCCATACGCTGCGGCTGCACGCGCCACGCGGCTCGACGGCCTGCCGCCCGCGTTCCTGTCGGTCGGCTCGCTCGACCTGTTCCTCGATGAAAATCTGGACTACGCGCAGCGCCTGCTCCGCGCGGGCGTGCCGACCGAACTGCACGTGCTGCCCGGCGGCGTGCACGGTTTCGACATCGTGCCCGGCGCACGTGTGTCCGAAACGGCGCGCCGACTGAGCCACGACGCGCTGCGCCGCTTCCTGCACGGCTGACTGAAACGACGCGGGCGGCCGAAGCCGCCCGCATCTCCATCGATACCGCCAGCAACGATCAGAACGCGTCGCCCGGCACCCGCACCCAGCCTTCCATCAGCACGCGCGCGCTGCGGCTCATGATCGCCTTCGTGACGGTCCACTCGCCGTTCTCCTGCTGCTGCGCTTCCGCGCCGACGCGCAGCGTGCCCGACGGATGGCCAAAGCGCACCGCGTTGCGTTCGCCGCCGCCCGCCGCCAGATTGACGAGCGTGCCGGGGATCGCCGCGGCCGTGCCGATCGCGACCGCCGCCGTGCCCATCATCGCGTGGTGCAGCTTGCCCATCGACATCGCGCGCACCAGCAGGTCGACGTCGCCCGCGTTCACGCGCTTGCCGCTCGACGCAACATAATCGGCCGGCTTCGCGACGAACGCGATCTTCGGCGTGTGCTGCCGCGTCGCGATTTCATCGAGCGTATCGATCAGGCCCATGCGCAGCGCGCCGTGCGCGCGGATCGTCTCGAACTTCTCGAGCGCCTTCGCATCGCCGTTGATCGCGTCCTGCAACTCGGTGCCCGTATAGCCGATCGCTTCCGCCTCGACGAAGATCGTCGGGATGCCCGCGTTGATCATCGTCGCCTTCAGCGTGCCGACGCCCGGCACCGCGAGATCGTCGACGAGGTTGCCGGTCGGGAACATCGACCCGCCTGCGCCTTCTTCCTCCGCGGCCGGGTCCATGAACTCGAGCTGCACCTCGGCGGCCGGGAACGTGACACCGTCCAGCTCGAAGTCGCCCGTCTCCTGCACCGCGCCGTTCGTGACCGGCACATGCGCGACGATCGTCTTGCCGATGTTCGCCTGCCAGATCCGCACGGTCGCGACGCCGTCGCGCGGCACGCGCGCCGGATCGACGAGCCCGCCGCTGATCGCGAACGGGCCGACCGCCGCCGACAGGTTGCCGCAGTTGCCGGTCCAGTCGACGAATGCCTTGTCGATCGAGACCTGGCCGAACAGGTAGTCGACGTCGTGGCCGGGCCGCGTGCTCTTCGACACGATCACCGTCTTGCTGGTGGACGACGTCGCGCCGCCCATCCCGTCGATCTGCTTGCCGTACGGATCGGGGCTGCCGATCACGCGCAGCAGCAGCGCGTCACGCGCGGCGCCCGGCGCCTGCGCGGCGTCCGGCAGGTCCTGCAGCCGGAAGAACACGCCCTTGCTGGTGCCGCCGCGGATATAGGTCGCGGGAATCCTGATTTGAGGAATATGAGCCATGTCTGTGTTCCCGTTGTGCGCCCGTCAGGCCGCCTGCGACGATTCGAGGAAGTCCTGCGCGAAACGCTGCAGCACGCCGCCCGCTTCGTAGATCGACACTTCCTCGGCGGTATCGAGCCGGCACGTCATCGGCACCTCGACGCGCTCGCCGTTCTTGCGGTGAATCACGAGCGTCAGGTCGGCGCGCGGCGTGCGCTCGCCGATCACGTCGAAGGTCTCGGTGCCGTCGATGCCGAGCGTCGTCCGGTTCGTGCCCGGCTTGAACTCGAGCGGCAGCACGCCCATCCCGATCAGGTTCGTGCGGTGGATCCGCTCGAAGCCTTCGGCGGCGATCGCCTCGACGCCCGCGAGCCGCACGCCCTTCGCGGCCCAGTCGCGCGACGAGCCCTGGCCGTAGTCGGCGCCGGCCACGACGATCAGCGGCTGCTTGCGATTCATGTACGTCTCGATCGCTTCCCACATCCGCATGACCTTGCCTTCCGGCTCGACGCGCGCGAGCGAGCCCTTCTTCACCGCGCCGTCGACGACCGCCATCTCGTTGATCAGCGTCGGGTTCGCGAAGGTCGCGCGCTGCGCGGTCAGGTGGTCTCCCCGGTGCGTCGCGTACGAGTTGAAGTCTTCTTCCGGCAGGCCCATCTTCGCGAGATATTCGCCGGCCGCGCTGTCCAGCAGGATCGCGTTCGACGGCGACAGGTGGTCGGTCGTGATGTTGTCGCCGAGCACCGCAAGCGGGCGCATTCCTTGCAGCGTACGCTCGCCGGCCAACGCGCCTTCCCAGTACGGCGGACGGCGGATGTACGTGCTCTGCGCGCGCCAGTCGTACAGCGGCGCCGCGCGCTCGCCCGCATCGGCGCTACGCGCGAACATCGGCTCGTAGACCTTGCGGAACTGCTCGGGCTTCACGCTCGACGCGACGATCGCATCGATCTCCTCGTCGGTCGGCCAGATGTCCTTCAGCGTGACGGGCTTGCCGTCCTGATCGTGGCCGAGCACGTCCTTCTCGATGTCGAAGCGGATCGTGCCGGCGATCGCATACGCGACGACGAGCGGCGGCGATGCGAGGAACGCCTGCTTCGCGTACGGGTGGATGCGGCCGTCGAAGTTGCGGTTACCGGACAGCACGGCCGTCGCGTACAGGTCGCGATCGACGATTTCCTGCTGGATCTTCGGGTCGAGCGCGCCCGACATCCCGTTGCAGGTCGTGCACGCGAACGCGACGATGCCGAAACCGAGCTTCTCGAGTTCGGGCAGCAGGTTCGCTTCTTCCAGATACAGTTCGACCGCCTTCGAGCCCGGCGCGAGCGAGCTCTTCACCCACGGCTTGCGCACGAGGCCCTTCGCGTTCGCGTTGCGCGCGAGCAAGGCCGCGGCGATCACGTTGCGCGGGTTGCTGGTGTTCGTGCAGCTCGTGATCGCGGCGATGATCACCGCGCCGTCGGGCATCTCGCCCGCCTTCTCTTCCCACTGGCCGGCAATCCCGCGCGCGGCGAGATCGGACGTCGGCAGCCGCTTGTGCGGGTTCGACGGGCCGGCCATGTTGCGCACGACGCTCGACAGGTCGAACGTGAGCGTGCGCTCGTATTGCGCGTTGGCGAGCGTATCGGCCCACAGGCCCGCCGCCTTCGCGTAGGTCTCGACCAGCTTCACCTGCTCGTCGCTGCGGCCGGTGAGGCGCAGGTAGTCGGTCGTCTGGCCGTCGATGAAGAACATCGCAGCCGTCGCGCCGTATTCGGGCGCCATGTTCGAGATCGTCGCGCGATCGCCGAGCGTGAGGCTCGCCGCGCCAACGCCACGGAATTCCAGGTACGCGCCGACCACCTTTTCCTTGCGCAGGAACTCGGTCAGCGCGAGCACGACGTCGGTCGCGGTGATGCCGGGCTGGCGCTTGCCGGTCAGCTCGACGCCGACGATGTCGGGCAGGCGCATCCACGACGCGCGGCCGAGCATCACGTTCTCCGCTTCGAGGCCGCCGACGCCGATCGCGATCACGCCGAGCGCGTCGACGTGCGGCGTGTGGCTGTCGGTGCCGACGCAGGTGTCCGGATACGCGACGCCATCGCCGCTGACCTGGATCACCGGCGACATTTTCTCGAGGTTGATCTGGTGCATGATGCCGTTGCCCGGCGGGATCACGTCGACGTTCTCGAACGCCTTCTTCGTCCACTCGATGAAGTGGAAGCGATCCTCGTTGCGGCGATCCTCGATCGCGCGGTTCTTTGCGAACGCGTCCGGATCGAAGCCCCCGCATTCGACCGCGAGCGAGTGGTCGACGATCAGCTGCACGGGCACGACCGGGTTCACCTTGGCCGGGTCGCCGCCGCCGTCGGCGATCGCGTCACGCAGGCCCGCGAGGTCGACGAGCGCCGTCTGCCCGAGGATGTCGTGGCACACCACGCGCGCCGGGAACCACGGGAAGTCGCGTTCGCGCTTGCGCTCGATGATCTGCTTCAGCGAATCGGCGAGTGTCGCCGGGTCGCAGCGGCGCACGAGGTTTTCGGCGAGCACGCGCGACGTGTACGGCAGCGTGTCGTAGGCGCCGGGCGCGATCGCGTCGACCGCGGCACGCGCGTCGAAATAGTCCAGCGACGTGCCGGGCAGGGGTTTGCGGTTGGCGGTATTCATGATGTGGGGCGGGAATCTGGGTATGACGTTCCACGCGCGCCGGCGGCCCGCATCACGGGTGCCGGCATGCGCGGCGGGCGATCAGCGCTTCTCGATCGGCACGAACTGCAGGTCTTCCGGACCGGTGTAGTTCGCGCTCGGGCGGATGATCTTGTTGTCGACGCGTTGCTCGATGATGTGCGCGCTCCAGCCCGACGTGCGCGAGATCACGAACAGCGGCGTGAACATCGCGGTCGGCACGCCCATCATGTGATACGACACCGCGCTGAACCAGTCGAGGTTCGGGAACATCTTCTTCGCGTCCCACATCACCGATTCGAGGCGCTCGGCGATGTTGAACAGCTTCACGTCGCCCGCTTCCTTCGACAGCTTGTGCGCGACGCCCTTGATCACCTTGTTGCGCGGATCGGAGATCGTGTAGACCGGGTGGCCGAAGCCGATCACGACTTCCTTGTTCTCGACGCGGCGGCGGATGTCGGCTTCCGCGTCGTCCGGCGAGCTGTAGCGGCTCTGGATCTCATACGCGACTTCGTTCGCGCCGCCGTGCTTCGGCCCGCGCAGCGCACCGATCGCGCCGGTGATCGCCGAGTAGATGTCCGAGCCCGTGCCCGCGATCACGCGGCCCGTGAACGTCGATGCGTTGAATTCGTGTTCCGCGTACAGGATCAGCGACGTGTGCATCGCCTCGACCCACGACTTCGACGGCGTCTTGCCGTGCAGCAGGTGCAGGAAGTGGCCGCCGATCGAGTCGTCGTCGGTTTCCGTCTCGATGCGCTTGCCGTTGTGCGAGAAGTGATACCAGTACAGCAGCATCGAGCCGAGCGATGCCATCAGGCGGTCGGCGATGTCGCGCGCGCCCGGCAGGTTGTGGTCGTCCTTCTCCGGCAGCACGGTGCCGAGCACCGACACGCCCGTGCGCATCACGTCCATCGGGTGCGCGGACGCCGGGATCTGCTCGAGCGCCACCTTCAGCGCGCTCGGCAGGCCGCGCAGCGCGCGCAGCTTGGTCTTGTACGCGGCCAGTTCGGTCAGGTTCGGCAGCGTGCCGTGCACGAGCAGATGCGCGATTTCCTCGAATTCGCACGATTCGGCGACGTCGAGAATGTCGTAGCCGCGGTAGTGCAGGTCGTTGCCGGTCTTGCCGACCGTGCACAGCGCCGTGTTGCCGGCCGTCACGCCCGACAGCGCCACCGACTTCTTCGGCTTGAATGCGCCTGCGGCGGCCGGTGCTGCTGCGTCTTTCGTCTCGCTCATGTTTCTGCTCTCCAATGTGTATCGGGGGTGTCATGTCCGCCGGGCGCGGCACGGGTGCGCGCGGCCCGGTTTCATGCAAAGCGTTCCGGGAACCGTGCCCGGCGCGCGGGCCGCGTTACTTCTTGCCCTGCGCGAACAGCTCGTCGAGCTTGCGCTCGTATTCGTGATAGCCGAGGAAGTCGTACAGTTCGGCGCGCGTCTGCATCGTCGGCACGGCCGCCTTCTGCGTACCGTCGCGGCGCAGCGTCTCGTAGAAGTTCAGCGCGGCCTTGTTCATCGCGCGATACGCGCCGCAGCAGTACAGCGCAATGTCGACGTTCGCCTCGCGCAGTTCGTCGAGCGTGAACAGCGGCGTCGAGCCGAACTCGGTCAGGTTCGCGAGGATCGGCACCTTCACGGCTGCCTTGAAGCGGCGGTAGTCGTCGAGCGACTTCATCGCTTCCGGGAAGATCATGTCCGCGCCGGCTTCGACATAAGCGATCGCACGCTCGATCGCGGCGTCGATCCCTTCGGCGGCGGCGGCATCGGTGCGCGCCATGATCACGAACTGGTCGTCGGTACGCGCATCGACCGCGGCCTTCACGCGATCGACCATTTCGTCGGTCGGCACGACTTCCTTGCCCGGACGGTGGCCGCAGCGCTTCTGGCCAACCTGGTCTTCGAGGTGCACGGCCGCGACGCCGGCCTTGATGAACGAGCGCACCGTGCGCGCGATGTTGAACGCGCCGCCCCAGCCCGTATCGATGTCGACCAGCAGCGGCAGGTCGGTCGCGTTGGTGATCCGGTTCGCGTCGATCAGCACGTCTTCCATCGTGCTGATGCCGAGGTCGGGGATCCCGAGCGAGTTCGCGGCGACGCCGCCACCCGACAGGTACACGGCCTTGAAGCCGACAGCCTGCGCCATCTTGGCCGCGTACGCGGTGATCGCGCCGACCACCTGCAGCGGCTGCTCGGCCGCGACTGCCGCGCGGAACTTCGCGCCGGCGCTCTGAAGATGCGTATTGCTCATGAACGGCCTCCTGATGGAATGCCCGATAACAGCAAGGACCGGGCCAGCTCGCGGAACGTCGCTAACCCACTGATTCTTAAGCAACCGGCACGGGCGATGCCATGCCCGGCGATTTCAATTCGGCAATCTCATGTTTCAAAAATGAAATCGCGCGCGCATAATCGACCGCCATGGACCTCTCCTCGACCAAGCCCGTCGGCCCGGCCGATCGCGCGGCGCGCCCGCGCATCTGGGCGATGGGCATCAGCCGCCTGCGCGATCTCTTTCGCGAGATCGCCGGCGAATTCGACGAACGCGCCGACGTGCGCATCGTGACGCGCGCCTATGAGGATGCGCTCAGCGCGATCGCGGAGGCCGGCACCGCGCGGCCCGACGTGATCGTCGCGGCCGGCTCGAACGGCGGCTTCCTGAAGACGCGTGCGCAGGTGCCGGTGGTGGTGGTATCGCCGACCGGTTTCGACGTGATGCAGGCGCTCGCGCGCGCCCGGCGCGACGCGTCGCGGATCGCGCTCGTCAGCGCCGGGGAAACGCCGCCGGAAGTGCGCCGCTTCGTCGCCGCATACGGCCTCGACGTGCAGTTTGCGTCATATCAGTCCGCGCAGGAAGCGGAAGCCTGCGTGCACGAGCTGCGCGACCGCGGCATCGAGACGATCGTCGGCCCCGGCCTCGTCACCGATCTCGCGGCCAGCGCAGGCATGGGCGCGGTGTTCCTGTATTCGCATGCGTCGGTGCGCAAGGCTGTCGATACGGCGCTCGAAGTCGCGTATGCGACACACGCCGAGGCGTTCCGCCGCCAGCGGCTCGACAACCTGCTTCAGCACCTGCGCGACGGCGTGGTCGCGCTCGACGCGCGCGGCCGCGTGGAGGCGATCAACGAGCGGCTCGCGTCGGCGCTCGGGGTCGAACCCGCGGCGGCCGTCGGCCGCGCGCTCGTCGACCTGCGGCCCGAGCTGCGCACGCTGCGCGGCGAGGACGGCGACGCGCTCGCGACCGTGCGCGGCGTGCGTTACGTCGTGCATCGCGGGCCGCTCGTCGATCGCGGCGTCACGTCGGGCAGCGTGCTGACGTTCCAGGAGTCGCGTGCGGTCGAACGGCTCGACCGCGCGCTGCGTTCGCAACCCACCACGCAGCAGTTCGCGGCGCGCTACGCGCTCGACGACGTGGTCGGCGCATCGGCGCCGATGGCGCGCGTGCGCGATCTCGTGCGCCGCTACGCGAAATCCGACGCGACCGTGCTCGTGCTCGGCGAAAGCGGCACCGGCAAGGAAATGATCGCGCAAAGCCTGCACGCGCTGTCCGCGCGGCGCAGCTACCCGTTCGTCGCGGTCAACTGCGGCGCGTTTCCGGAAGCGCTGCTCGAAAGCGAACTGTTCGGTTATGAGGAAGGCGCGTTCACCGGCGCGCGGCGCGGCGGCAAGACCGGCCTGTTCGAGGCCGCGCACCGCGGCACGCTGTTTCTCGACGAGATCGGCGAGATGCCGCCGTCGCTGCAGAGCCGGCTGTTGCGCGTACTGCAGGAGCGCGAGGTGATCCGCCTCGGCTCGACCGAGCCGATCCGCATCGACGTGCGCGTGATCGCCGCGACGCACCGTCCGCTGCTCGCGGCCGTCGAGGCCGGCACGTTCCGCGCGGATCTCTATTACCGGCTCAACATCCTGAACGTCGGCCTGCCGCCGCTGCGCGAGCGCGCAGCCGACATCCCGGCACTCGCGGCCACGCTGCTCGTGCAGGCCGCACGCCGCGAGCCGCGCCTCGCCGACCGCCTGCGCGACGCCGCCGATGCCGCGCGCGTGCTCGGCGCGACGCAGGCCACGCTCGCGCGCTACCGGTGGCCCGGCAACGTGCGCGAACTGCAGAACGTGATCGAGCGGATCGCGGTGGAACTCGCCGAAGAAGCCGATGAAAACGATCCCACGGCCGCGTGCGGCGCGCTCGATCCCGACGCGCTTCAGGCGATCGCGCCGGAGCTGTTCGCGGCGCCACCCGACGCGGCCGACACCGACGATGCGCAGACGCTGCACGCGCGCCGCCGCCGTGCGGAAGCCGACGAGATCCGCGCGGTGCTCGACGCCTGCGGCGGCGACCGTGACCGCGCGTGCGCGATGCTCGGCATCAGCAAGACGACGCTGTGGCGGAAGTTGTCGGCGAAATAAGCAGGGTGGCTTCGACGCGCCGGCGCGCGCCTGGCTGAAGCGGCCCGTCACTCGGCCTTGTGATAATGGCGGTACGCCTTCGCGCGATTGCCGCACGACGACATCGAGCACCAGCGGCGGCTACCGTTCTTGCTGTCGTCGATGAACAGCCACTGGCAGGCGTCGTTCGCGCAACGCTTGACCTTCGCGAGCCGCGCACCGCCGAGCAGGTCGATCGCCGACCACAGGAC
Source organism: Burkholderia sp. D-99 (assembly GCF_011605345.1). Classification (GTDB taxonomy): domain Bacteria; phylum Pseudomonadota; class Gammaproteobacteria; order Burkholderiales; family Burkholderiaceae; genus Burkholderia. Next base: position 1,283,151 of record NZ_JAAOXM010000002.1, on the reverse strand, counting down.
CGGGCTCAGCAGCCCGGCCAACGTCGCGCCCCCCTCCCCGATCCGCCACGCATATCCGCCGTCGATGCGCGCCAGCGCGACGCGCGGCGCCGCTTCCGCGAGAAAGCCGCCGAGCAGCGCCAGATCGTCCGCGTGCGGCTCACGCTGCTCGGCCTGCGCATGAAAGAGCCGATACAGCGCCTCGCGCAGCGCGAGCGCGCGCGCGAGCGTCGCCGGCTCGTCACCCCTCTCCCGTACGCGACACGCGTCGGCCAGGCCGGCCGGTACGCCCGCCTGCTCGCGGCACCACATGAACAGGTCGTCCAGCGTCCCGAAGGTCTCCGTCGGCGCGTCGGTGCCGCGCCAGTACAGCGTGTTCGCGAAATCGATGCTCAGCGTTTCCGGCGGCGCCGGAATCAGGCAGTCCGTCGTGACGGAAGGTTGCATTTTGGTCATGACGCGATCGTATCTAACCATCATGCCGGTTGACAAGCATCCGGACGCTTTCTAACATAACCAGCATGGTGGTTAAAAACAGGTTCGCTGCACTGCGCCCTTTCAGCTCAAGGAGACACAGATGATCGATCGCCTTTCCTTCGGAGTTATCCACAACGACCGCAGCCGCGCGTTCCACGACAGCACGCTCGGCGCGCTTCGCTACAAGCGACTGGCATGGTGCTTGTAGGCAGGTTGCCGTACTGACGTCCCATTCAGTTCAAGGAGCCCACAGATGATCGATCACCTTTCCTTCGGCGTCGCCCACATCGGCCGCAGCCGCACGTTCTACGACAGCACTCTCGGCGCGCTCGGCTACAAGCGTCTATATAGCGACGACGGCTCGATCGGCTACGGCGAGACCGAACCGGTACTGTGGCTGCAACACGCGGCTCGCCCCATCGCCGCCGACCTCGACTCGGGGCTGCACCTGTCGTTCAAGGCCGCGTCGCCCGTCGAGGTCGACGCGTTCTACCGCGCCGCGCTCGAGCACGGCGGCCAGGACAACGGCGGGCCCGGCAAGCGCGAGCACTACGGCCCCGGCTATTACGCCGCGTTCGTCGTCGATCCCGACGGATACCGGCTCGAAGCCCATTGCGAGCTCGACAACGTCGTCTGATCCGGTTCGTACGGACGCGAGTGAACGACAAGGGCCCGATTCCGCATCGCGCGGAATCGGGCCCTTGTCCTTGTCGTTGCTGCATCGATGCCTGGTTCGCGACGGCCGCCGCAGGCAAGCACGCCAATGACCGGACGGCGCGGCCGGGTTGCGGTTGATTGCACCCGCGATCCGGCCCGCGCCGGGCACATGCTTATTGCGCGTTGCGCGTGCTTTGCAACTGCTCGCCGAGCCCTTCGACCCCGAGGCGCACCGTCTGGCCGGCCTTCAGGAACACCGGCGACGGCTTGATGCCCATCCCGACGCCCGGCGGCGTGCCGGTCGTGATCACGTCGCCCGGCTGCAGCGTCATGCAGCTCGACAGATAGGCGATCAGCTGCGCGACGGTGAATACCATCGTGCGCGTGTTGCCGTTCTGATAACGATGGCCGTCGATTTCGAGCCACAGGTCGAGACGCTGCGGATCGGGCACCTCGTCACGCGTGACGAGCCACGGACCGATCGGGCCGAACGTGTCGAAGCCCTTGCCCTTGTCCCACTGGCCGCCGCGCTCGATCTGCCACTCGCGCTCGGACACGTCGTTGACGACGCAGTAGCCCGCGACGTAATCGAGCGCGCGCGCTTCGTCGACGTCCTTGCAGGTCGCGCCGATCACGACGCCCAGCTCGACTTCCCAGTCCGTCTTGACCGAACCCTTCGGGATGTCGATGCCGTCGTTCGGGCCGCAGATCGAGCTCGTCCACTTGCCGAACACGACCGGCTCCTTCGGTACCGGCATGCCGGCTTCGGCAGCGTGATCGGCATAGTTCAGGCCGATGCCGATGAACTTACCGACCTGCCCGACGCACGCGCCGATGCGCGGCTCGCCCGACACGAGCGGCAGCGTGGCCGGATCGATCGCGCGCAGCCGCGCGAGACCCGCGTCGGACAGCACGTCGCCGGACAGATCCGGCACATGCGCGGACAGGTCGCGAATCCGGCCGTCCGCGTCGAGAATGCCGGGCTTTTCCTGGCCGGACGGGCCATAGCGAAGCAGTTTCATCGTGCTCAACCTCTGTAGTCGAATGGGACAGGATACCGGCCGACGCGGCCCTTCACAGCCGCGCGCCGGACTGATTGTCGATCGTCGATTGCACGCGCCGGCGCCGCATCCGGCATGCCGTTCGACGTGCAAGGGTCGCGCGGGCGCAGCGATCGTGACACCGCACGGAAGTACGGTGCGCATCGAACGGGCGGCCGCCGGTCTGCGCATCGGCGACGACGGCCCGGCACCCGCGACATGGTCCGGCCCGTACCGGCCGGCTTCACGCGCAGCCGCACCGTCGCTGGCCCGCCAGTCTTTGTACCATCGGCCGCGCGCCATGAAATGACGCGCGACGGATACCGACTATTGGTGCGCCCGCGGACGCTGCGGCGCAGCATCGCGGGCGGCACCACAGCCCGATTTCCTTTCGACAACCTTGAACCGGTGCCACCTGTCATGAATACCGGGTATTCGGAGCTTCCCTGTCATCCTGAAAGCGAATCGATCCGTTCTTGTCCGGTAACGATCGGTAAAAAGACGCTGCATTGCACACTAAATGTTTGTTGTTAAGCTCAAACGGATGGCGTTCGTCGCCACACGCGGGCCCGACACAAGCGAGTTGCAGAATCGGTCAGCGTGCGTCGCCAATCGATCAACGGCAATCCCCCAACCTCACACCAACAATGCAAACAACCAACGACCTGCTTCCCGGCTGCGACGCTCGGGAATCGATGGGCGCAATCGACCGCTATCGTGCACCCGCGCTCGACAAGGGTCTCGACATTCTCGAACTCCTGTCGGAGCAGAAAGAAGGCCTCACCCGCACCGAAATCACGAAGGAACTCGGCCGCAACGCGAGCGAGATCTACCGGATGCTCGAACGCCTCGTCGCGCGCCGCTACGTGATGCGCTCGACCGGCGGCGACCGCTACTCGCTCAGCCTCAAGCTGTTCTCGCTCGCGCACCGGCATCCGCCGATGAGCCGGCTGATCGCCGAGGCCTTGCCGCCGATGCAGCGCTTCGCCGACGCCTCCGAGCAGTCGTGCCACCTGTCCGTCCTCGATCGCGGCAACCTGCTCGTGATCGCGCAGGTCGACGGGCCCGGCCCGTGGGGCGTGTCGGTCCGGCTCGGCTCGCGCGTCGGGCTCGCCGATACGGCATCGGGGCGCGTGATGCTGTCGTTCCAGGGCGCCGAACAGCGTGCGCACATGCTCGCCGAGCACCGCAAGGTCAAGGGCGAAGCGCCGCTGAACGAGCAGGAACTCGCGTACGCGTGCCAGTCCATCCGGCAGGCCGGCTACCTGCGCCAGGACAGCCGCCAGGCGTACGGTGTGACCGACCTGACCGCGCCGATCCTCGGGCCGTCCGGCCATGCGATCGCGGTGCTGACCTGCCCGTACATGCGCCGGATCGATGCGCACATGGCGCCGTCGGTCGACGCGGTCGTCGAAGGGTTACGCGACATCGCCGCCCATCTGTCGATGTGCCGCGCCGAAACCTGCTGACGCTGCTGACACGCAGGCGCGTCGGAACGCACCGGGTACGGCGCCATTGCGTCGATCCCGGTCGCACACAACCACGCCGATGCGGGGCGCGACGCACGGTGCCATATCGGGCGTCCACGGCGCTACGCTAAAATAGCGGCCCTCTCAAAAACTACGGCGGCCGGTTGTCGCGGCCGTCGTGTCCGATGGATGTCATGGCCAAACTTCTGAACGATCAAGAATTCCAGCGTTTCTCCGAACTTCAGCAGAAGCAGGCAAGCTTCACGATCACGCCCGAGGAGGCGGACGAACTGCGCGATATCGTCGCGCGCGCGCAGAAGAAGCGCGACGATCGTACGGCCGCGATGCAGGCGATCGAGAGCTATATCGAGCAGTTCGACATCACGCCCGACGAACTCTTCTCGCCCGAGCAGATCGGCGACGCGGCCCGCACCTACGGGCTCATCACGGCGACCAAGAAGGAACGCACGCTGCCGCCGTCGATCACGTTCAACGGCAAGCCGTACCAGTGGACCAAGACGCTTCCGGACGACGTGCGCGGCGCGCTGTTCGAGGCATTCACGTCCGGCGAATCGGTCAAGCGCTTCATCGCGATGCCGAAGGACACCGCGCGCTGTGCACTGACGATCGCCCGCCTCGAGCGCGAAACCGGCGCCGTCTATGCCGATCCGCACCTCGAGGAACTCGCGATTTCGCGCGACCAGGTGAACGACGCGGCGTCGAAACTCGCTGCCTGAATGTAACCGCGGGCACGGTTCATGCGTGCCCGCCCCCTGCGTGACGCCGGCCCTGGCCGGCGCTGCGCTTGCGCGAGCCGTCCGTCCGGATGCTCCCGAAAAGCCTCACCTTGACGTCCCGCAAGCCCTCACCCACGCCTCCCGAAAAAGCTCACCAAGGCTCCTGAAAACCCTCACCCAAGTCTCCCGGATGTCCTCACCGGCACTTCCCGTAGCCCCTCACCGATGCGCCCCGCAAAGGCTCACCGACACCTCCCGCAGATACTCACCGGCAACTCCCGGGAAGGCTCACCGAGTGCTCCCGTATCGGCTCACCCCAGCCCTCCCGAAGAAGCTCACTGCCGGCTCCTGAAAAGTCTCACCTTTTGGGCAAATTCGAATTTTCGAGGCTGGAATACGGCGGTAAATGCGTGTGGACACCTCGTGGAAAACTGCGACGCGGGTCGGATATCGCGGCCCGCGATACGCGTGTCGCGGGGCCATATGTGCGTCGATATTTCCGTCGCGAACGGGCACCGACACGTTCGCGGTTGCTTCACGCGCGAGACCGGTTCGAATGCTCTGCATTCCTGACTTAAAACATCTGCAACATGCCGGAAGGCCGGGGACATCGACTGCATGCAACGTCTCCGGGCGTCGGGCCGCCGACGGACGCTACGGCTGCAGCTTCATCCTGAAGCCCACGACGCCGGGCTCCTCCGTCGTCGACACGGCAAAACCGCACGACTTCGCAAGCGAGATCATCGCCGAGTTTTCGCGTAGCGCCTCGCCGATCATCCACGCCGTTCCGCGCGAGCGCGCATAGTCGATGATCCGGGCCATCATCAGCCGGCCAAGCCCCTTGCCCTTCTGATCGGGTCGTACCGCGATCGCGAACTCCGCCGTCTCGTTGTCGGGATCCGCCACCGCGCGCACCACCGCGAGCGTGTGGTCGCGCCCCGACACATCGGTGAACGACACGATGAAGGCCATCTCACGGTCGTAATCGATCTGCGTCATGCGCGCCACCTGCGAATGATCGAAGCTGCGCACCGCACCGAAGAATCGCATCCGCAGATCGTCCGGTGTCATCGCGCCGAGCAGCTCGTTGTGCGCGGCCTCGTCTTCCGGACGAATCGGGCGGATCGTCACCGTTTCGCCGCGCCACTCGAGCGTCTGCTCGAGGTGGCGCGGATACGGCATGATCGCGAGCCGGCTGCGCCCCGCGGCCAGCGTGATGCGCGGTGCAATCACTTGCGCACCGTCGGACCGCACGCGCAGCGTGACGGACATCGCGACGACTTCACGCACGTCGCAGACGACCTGCGACAGCGCCGTCAACGCGTCGAGCGTCGGCTCGACGGGTGTGCTGCGCGCATACGGCGAGCGTTCCATCACCGCGCGGGCGAGCACGGTGTTCAGCGGCGGCAGGCCATAGACGACGAACGGCGCCGATACGCCGTCCGCGGGCGGCACGGCATAGCGAAACACCGGGCCGAAGTTCGAGTCGTCGTACATGTCGACCGTGACATCGACGACTTTCGTACCGGCCGGCTCGATGGCCTGCTCATCCTGCAGGCCGAAATGGGACAGCCAGCGCAGCGCGGCTTCGCCGGTCAGCTCATGCTGGCCGGCTTCGACCATCCGGCGCGCGTCGGCCTGTGCGGACGCAACGCACTCGGCCGGCTGCGACGGCGTGCCCTCGGGCGTTTGCATCAGCAGTTGCCGCCCGAGGTTGTAGTCGACGAGACGCGCATACGCGCGTGCGAGCCGCTGCGGCGTGGTGTGCACGGGAATGCCGTTCGCATGCAATGCGTCGCGCGTCGCCGCGTCGACCGCGCCGAAGAAACACGCGAGGATGCCTCGATGCGCGTACTGCCGCGCTTCGATCAACGTGTGCGCAACCGCATCGGCTGGCGCGCTGTGCGAAGTCGAATGGACGACGAACAGTGGGCCTGTTTGCGGGAACGGCGCGAGCGCCTTGACCGCCGCGGCAAAATGCTCGGGGCGCGCATCGTCGCCCAGCGTCAGCGGATTGCCGGGCGATGCGAGATGCGGCAGCGCGGCCGACACGGCCGACGTGGCAGCGGGCGACCAGTCGGCCAGCATGACGCGCACTTCGGCCACCGCATCGACCGCGAGTTTCGCGACGCCCGCATCGCTCGTCACGAGCGTGGCCGCGCCGCGCGCCGTGACGCGGCCGACGCCGAGCGTCTCGATCTCGTCGAGCAGATCGTCGAGCGCATCGACACGCACCATCCCCGCGCGCTGGAACGCTGCCGTATAGAGCGCGTCGCCGGGATCGGCGCGGCCGGTGCGCAATGCGAGCACCGGCTTGTTGCGCGCGGCCGCGCGTGCGGCCGACATGAACTTGCGCGCCGCGCGCACGGTATCGAGTTCGAGCAGGATCGCGCGCGTGCCGGGGTCGCTCGCGAGATAGTCGAGCACGTCGCCCGCATCGACGTCAGACTCGCTGCCGAGCGCGACGACATGCGAAAAACCGAGGCCCCGCGCATCGGCCCAGCCGAGCACCGCGTTCGTCAGCGCATTCGATTGCGACACCCACGCGACGCCGCCCGATCGCGCCGTATAGGCCGGCGCGCCGAAATGGGCATGCCGTGCGGGCGACAGCACGCCGAGGCTGCCCGGCCCGACGATACGCAGCACGAACGGCTTCGCCGCCTTCAGCGTGCGATCGAGCGCGGCGCGATCGGCGTCCGTGCGCGCCTCGCCGACGATCACTGCCACGCGCGTGCCGAGCTCGCCGAGCTTGCGCACGATACCGGCCCAGGTCGCGGGCGGCGTGCAGATCACCGCAACCGACGGCGGCGCGGGCAACCGGTCGACATCGGCAACAACCGCATGCCCGTGCAGGTCACGATACTTCGGATTGACGGGCCACACGGGCCCCTGGAATGCTCCGTCGAGCACGCGCGACCACACCATCGCGCCGATACTGCCCGCGCGCGACGACGCGCCGACGACCGCAACGGACTTGGGCTGGAACAAAGCATCGAGATGGCGAACGGTCACATCGGCTCCCTGCGATAACGAAAGACGACCCGATCGGCCTGCGGCACGGACAGTGCCATACACCGATCGACGCGAACCCCAAGCATAGGCGAAGCGCATGCGGCTGCCTATATGCCGAACGGCCGACTATTCGACACACGTCAACGCTCGCACCATGGGCCTGTAACACGAGCACGGAAGCCATCGCCACGCGCCGGGCGTACACATTCGCTCGGCGCGCGCGGTGCACGCATGCGGTGCGGTGCTGCGTCCGCTTCGTCAAAGGTGAGGATTTACGGGAGCCATGGTGAGTATCTTCGGGAATTGCACGACGCCACGCGCAAACACGCGAAAGGTGATCGGAATTCGCGGCACGCGTGCACCGCGAGAATGGCGCGAACCAATGCGCCCGTGCGGTGCCATTGCAGCGCTGTTTACCGGAATTCGCCGCGATATGCCGCCGAATCGCAGCGAATTCGCAAAACGGGATCCGTTAATTGCGCGGCGTCGCTGTTCAATACGCGGTCGGGAATCGCGCCGGGAATGCACAAAAACAAAACGGTGCGACGGCCGCAGGGCCGTTCGCACCGTCAGTCGGCACGCGAAAGGTGAGAATTTTCGGGAGTCAGTCCTTGATCAGGAAACGCTCGCGATTCTTGCCGAGCCACGTCGGCGAGCGCCCACGGCCACTCCACGTTTCGCCCGTCTTCGGGTTCAGGTATTTCGGCGGCGACGTACGCTTCGGCTTCGCGGCAGCAGCGGCCGCCCCTGCCGGACGAAACCCGAGCTCTTCCGGCGTAATGTCGTATTCCTCGATTTTCGCGCGGATATCGGCAATCGCGTCGGCAATCGCCTTTTCGCGTTCCTTGTCGATCTTTTGCTGAAGCCGTTCGAGCTGCGCGGTCAGTTGCCTGTAGGTCGCCATATGGATGGGACTCCGTGAGTGTTATTCGTGAAAAATAGATGACTCTCAGCAAACAGAAAAGCGCTTCGCCCGATCGTGGTCTCCTCAGCCGGTTATCTCGAGATCAATAACCGCTCTTCTTCTTGCACGCGAAGAGAAGATTTCGCGTGGCGTCATCGGTCGATTGCTGAAGCACTTCGAAATCCCCGTTGCAGATCGCCCGGGCATTGTCCGTGCAATTGCTCCAGTCGTTGCCGGTGCATTGCACCTGGGTAGTCGGACGCCCGTCCGAAGTGAACAGCGGCGCGCTACCGCCACACCCGCCGAGCCCTGCAACGAGAGCCAACACGACGGCCGCCCGAGGCCACCGACAGACCGACGCAAGCATGTGTTTCATTGTTCTTCCCGTCAACCTTTTTTTGAATGTCGCGAGTATGCCATGCGCGGCCCTTCCGCCGTCAGTTCGGCATACGACCGGGTTGTCCGCGCGCCTTGTACGGCAAGCGCTTGCGCGGATCGTCGGTGATGCGAACGAAAACCTGCTCGACGTCCGGAAGCGCCTCGAGTTCGCGTTGCAACGCCTGCCGATCGAACGCCGTATCGGCACATCCTTCGACGTAAATGAAACGCCGCTGCACGGTGATCCACAGGCTCGTGCCATGCAGCCGATCGGAGCCGGCGAAGTGCGCCTTCACGGCGTCGGCGATCGGTGCGTCATACATGTAGGAGTTCGGCTTCGTGCAGCGGTGCGCGAGCCAGCAGGTGGTGCCGCGTTCGGCACGGTAATGGGCATCGTCCGTCATCTCGGCACGGGTCATCCACGGGCCGAGCGGCAACGGGCATTCGGCCACGTCCTGCGACAGCGCGATGAACGGATCGTTGTACCAGTTGCGCCGCGCCTCGGGCGCGTCGGCGTCGCCGGACTGCGCGAGCGCGGAGGTCGCCAGCACCATGGCCAGCCACCCTGCGATGCCGATCCGTTTCATCGTGATCTCCTGTTCGATGCGTCACGTCCGGCCGCATCGGCTTTGCCGATCGGCCTACCGGTCGATGCCCAGCGCGGCCAGCTTCTTGTACAGCGTCGCGCGGCCGATCCCGATGCGCGCGGCCGCTTCCACCACCTTCCCGTCGCAGGCCGCCAACGCATCGGTCAGGAACTGGCGCTCCCACGCCGCCAATGCATCGGCATACGATGCGGCCGGCGCAGCAGGCACTTCGCCCGCGCGCCGCTCGACCGGCGACACGGCCACCGGCTGCGCCGGTGCTGCGCCGTCCGTCGATACTCGCACCGGCCCAAGGAACTGCGCGAGCGCACACGCATCGATCACCGAGCGGTCCGACAGCATCAGCGCGCGTTCGAGCGTATTGCGCAACTCGCGCACGTTGCCCGGCCACGGATACGCACACAGCATCTGCAACGCATCGTCGGTCAGCTCGCAATGGGCAGCGCGCCCGTGCTGCGCGGCCAGTTCCTCGAGCGTTGCGTAGACGAGCGCCGCGATGTCGGATGCACGCTCGCGCAGCGGCGGCGCGTGGATCGTCAGCACGTTCAGCCGGTAATAGAGATCAGCGCGGAAACGCCCGGCCGCGACCAGCGCCGGCAGGTCGGCGCTCGTGGCAGCGATGATCCGGACGTCCGCGCGCACGATCCGGTTCGAGCCGACCGGCTCGAATTCCTTGTCCTGCAACACGCGTAACAGCTTGCCCTGCAGCGGCAGCGGCATGTCGCCGATCTCGTCGAGAAACAGCGTCCCGCGATCGGCCAGTTCGAACTTGCCGATGCGCCCCTTGCGGTCGGCGCCCGTGTACGCACCGGGCGCCGCGCCGAAGAATTCGGTTTCGAGCAGCGTGTCGGGAATCGCGGCAACGTTGACGGTCACGAGCGGCTGGAGTGCGCGCGCCGACGCCGCGTGGATCGCGTGCGCGAGCAACTCCTTGCCGGTGCCCGTCTCGCCGAGCAGCAGCACCGGCGAATCGACCTGCGCGGCACGGCGCGCCTGGCGCTTGGTTTCGAGACTCGCGGCGCTCGTGCCGACGAAACTCGCGAACGTGTATTTCGCGCGGCGCGCCTGCGCGAGCGAACGCTGCGTCGCGATCAGTTGCTGCTGAAGCTGTGCATAGCGGGAAAAGATCGGCGTGAGCGTCTTCAACTGATCGAACAGCGCGAAGCCGATCGCGCCGACCGTCTCGCCCGCCTCGTTCTTCAGCGGCAGGCGCGTGACGACGAGCGGCTCGCGGCCCGTCTCCATGATGTCGAGCAGGATCGGCTGCCCGGTCGACACGACCTCGCGCATCAGGCTGTTCGGGATCACGGCTTCGCAGTCGAGGCCGACGGCCTGTTGCGGATCGGCAAAACCGAAGCGCGCCGCATACCGCTCGTTCATCCACACGACGCGTGCATCGCGATCGACGACCACGGTGCCCGCGCTCGAATCCTCGAAGGTCCGGAACAGCGACTCGGCGGCGCGCCGCAGCACGTCGCCGTAGTTGACGGGCAGGCGGGCCCAGTCGTTCATCATCGTGTCTTCGTCTCCGTGTATTTTCGACCGGCTGTCTCCGGAACGAGACGGATTATCTCACTCTGGAGACACGCCGCAATGCGTTGTCCGGGAATGCCCTGCCCGATTCCACGGGCTGGCCGGACGGCCATTTCGTCTCTGGATGGAGACGTTTTATGTAGAATCGTCAGACAACGACCGGCGCGGGCCCGCCGGTTTCCGGCGGACCCATGTCCGGCGGCGCAATCCGGCCGATGGCACGAAACCTGCACGAACCTGAGCTGGTCCGCGGCGCGCCGCGCGATCGAACAACAACCAAAGCCATTAGGAGACTCCCTTGTCTTTCGTGATCGTCCTCGCCGCGCTGGCGTTCCTGATGTTTGCCGCGTATCGCGGCTACAGCGTGATCCTGTTCGCGCCGATCGCCGCGCTCGGCGCGGTGCTCCTGACCGAACCCGCCGCCGTCGCACCGGTCTTCTCCGGCATCTTCATGGAGAAGATGGTCGGATTCGTCAAACTGTATTTCCCGGTGTTCATGCTCGGCGCGGTGTTCGGCAAGGTGATCGAACTCTCCGGGTTCTCCGAGTCGATCGTCCACGCGGCGATCCGCTACATCGGCCGCTCACGCGCGAATGCGGTGATCGTCGCGGTGTGCGCGCTGCTCACCTACGGCGGTGTGTCGCTGTTCGTCGTGGTGTTCGCGGTCTATCCGTTCGCGGCCGAACTCTATCGCCAGAGCAACATCCCGAAACGGCTGATGCCCGGCGCGATCGCGCTCGGTGCGTTCTCGTTCACGATGGATTCGCTGCCGGGCACGCCGCAGATCCAGAACATCATCCCGACCACGTTCTTCAAGACAACCGCCTGGGCCGCGCCCGCGCTCGGCACGATCGGCTCGCTGTTCATCATCGTCGTCGGCCTCACGTATCTCGAATGGCGCCGCCGTTCGGCGATGGCAAAGGGTGAAGGCTACGGCACGTCGCTCGTCAACGAACCGGAGCGCGTCGAGACGAAGTCGCTGCCGCACCCCGCGCTCGCGATCCTGCCGCTGATCCTCGTCGGGGTGTCGAACTTCGCGTTCACGAAGCTGATTCCGCAGTGGTACGGCGCCGCGTCGTACACGGTCGCGCCGGAAGTGCTGCCCGGCGTGCACGCGCCGGTCACGACGTCGATCAAGACCGTCGTCGCGATCTGGTCGGTCGAGGCTGCACTGCTGCTCGGTATCGTGCTGGTCGTGCTGACCGCGTTCAAACGCGTCAGCGGGCGCTTCGCGACCGGCTCGAAGGCTGCCGTCGCCGGTGCGCTGCTCGCCGCGATGAACACCGCGTCGGAATACGGCTTCGGCGGCGTGATCGCCGCGCTGCCGGGCTTCCTCGTCGTCAGCGATGCACTGAAGAGCATCCCGAACCCGCTCGTCAACGCGGCCGTGTCGGTCAGCTCGCTCGCCGGTATCACGGGCTCGGCATCGGGCGGCATGAGTATCGCACTCGCCGCGATGTCGGATCTGTTCATCAAGGGTGCGCAGGCCGCCAACATCCCGCTGGACGTGCTGCACCGGGTCGTCGCGATGGCGAGCGGCGGCATGGACACGCTGCCGCACAACGGCGCGGTGATCACGCTGCTCGCGGTCACGGGCCTCACGCACCGCGAATCGTATCGCGACATCTTTGCAGTCACGATCATCAAGACGCTCGCGGTGTTCTTCGTGATCGCCGTGTACTACACGACGGGGCTCGTGTAATCCCCCCGCGCGGCGGCCCGTCTCCGGGCCGCTGCCCGCCGGCCACGTCGCTGCGGCCGGCTTCTCTCCCCGCTCCCCCTCCCCCTTTGCCGAGCGCCTTCCAGGGGCTCGCGCCCGCCGCTCATTGTTGTCTTCGGCAGAACACTAAGTTGGGCGCAGCGGCATTTTTCGCGCGTCGGGCGAGGCCTACACTGCTTTCGACGGTCACCGCATGCGATCGGTACCGTCGAAAACATGGAGGTACCCGCTCATGAACCCGCTGATCCGCACAATCGCCCTCGCGGCCGCATTCGCCGCCCCCGTCGCCGCTCAGGCGCAAGCCAGCCCGCCGCTCACGCGCGCCGAGGTTCATTCCGAAGTGGTTGCACTGAGAAAAGCCGGCTTCCAGCCGAGCGACTGGTTCTACCCTGCCAGCATCCAGGCCGCCGAGGCGAAGATCGCCCGGCAGCAAGGTGCGCCGCAGGCCGTGGGCGCCGGCTACGGCAATCGCGGCGCGTACTCCACGGGCCAATAGTCGGGTTTCGAACTTGCGGGCGGCGCTCGCGTCAGGGCCACGTTCCCGGCCCGGTCAGCGCGGCTCGATGCTCGCTTTCGCGTAGGACTCGCGCTCCAGCTCAAGTATTTCCGCGCACAGTTGCAGGTGCGTGCCGGGCGGCGCGACGACGTGCCGCTTCAGTTCCGCCAGTACCTGCTCCGAGAATTCGCGCTTGACGTCAATCGACCGGCCGCTCAGCACCGCGAGCTTCGCGTGGACAAACGCGCGCGGCGCCGGCGACGTGCCGACCGCGAATGTATCGAACCGCTGCGCGCGGCTCTTGATATCGAGCTCGTCGAAATGGCCGGACGCGGCAAGCGCGGCATTGAGCGCGCGCAGTGTCGCGCCAGCGTCGAACCCGTCGAGGTTCGCGGAATATTCGAGCGTCAGGTGGGGCATGGTGTCGGTGGCCTCGTTGGTATCGGGAAAAGCGCCGGCCGGCATCCCGAAAGCCCACGCAGCGCCACCGGATCTATGCCTTGACTGGCTGGATCAGGCGCTCGCAGGCGCTTGCCTGCGGATCGCCGGCAGGCAGTTTCCCACAGATGCCGTCGAACTGCTTCGCGATCGACCTGACCGAGGCATCGTGCGCGCCGCTGCCACGCCAGCGGTTCAACTGCGTGACGACCTTGGTCAACGCGCGCAGGTTCGCGCCGTAGAACGCGTCCCGCGTCTTGTCGGCCTGCGCGAGCACGCTCGCGGCGATCCCTTCGATGCGCGCCGAATCGTCCGGTGCCAGTTCGACCGCATTCGCAAAATAGGTCGCGCCCCAGCGCAGCTTCGTCGCCGGCCCGCTCGCCGCGTCGTATGCCTTGCGGTACCAGTCGAGCGCCGCGGCCTTGTCGCCGCGCGCCTTCGCATTCGCGGCCAGCCCGGACATGAAGTAGTACGGCGTGGATGAACGCGGCAACTCGGCCTTCAGCAACGCCTCCGACTCGTCGTACAGCCCCGCGTCGGTCAGCGTGTCCGCGCCTTCGCTGACGAGTGCCTGCCGCTCGTATGCATTCGCGGCGCCCTGCACCGACGCGGCGATCTGTTTGCGCGCCGTGTCGGCCAGCGCCGGCGCGGCAAGCGGTGCACCCTTGCGTGCATCGCCGCGCGCGAGCAGCACGCGGCCGTGCAGCGCCATCAGCCGGTCGATCGAAGACAGCGTGGTGTCGGTCGACAGGCGCGCAAGCGCCGCGTCGTACGCGCCGCGCAATTTCGCGCGCGGCGCGTCGCCGCCGCCGAGATACGCGACCACGCGCGCGGGCGCTGCGACCAGTACGTCCGAATCGGCCCGCGACCATGCCGGGTCCTGCAACACCGTGCGCAGCGAATCGGCAAGCGCCGTCTTGTCCAGCGCGCCGGCCTGCGCCGGATCGTCGGACGCGGCGACCACGGCCGACTTCAGCGCGAAGCGCGCCGATTCGGCCTTCGCGCCGGCCGCCCGCGCGCGTTGCGCGAGCGACTGCAGCGTCTCGGCGACGCGATCGGCCGGCACCGGCAGCGCGCCGTCGGTGTCCCACGAATAGTCGGCCAGCAGGCGCCATTCGTCCGGCGTCAGCGACGCACCGTTCTTCAGCGCGGTCGCGAGCGTCTGCCGCACCGGATGCGCGGCCGTCATCCCGAGCGACAGCGCCTGCATGTAGCGATCGAGATCGGCTTCGCCCGGCAGCCGCGTCACTTCGGTGCCGTCCGGGCGGAACAGGATCATCGTCGGATAGCCGTGCACCTTGAAACGCTCGCCGAGCTTCTGCGCGCTTTCGGTATCGCCGTCGAGATACACGGGCACGAAGAACGACGAGCGGGTCTTGAATGCCTGCTGGCTGAAGATCGTCGACTTCACCTGGTTGCACGACGGGCACCACACCGCGCCCCAGTAGAGCAGCAGCGGCTTGCCGGTGCGCTTCGCCAACGCGAAGGCGGCGTCGACGTCGCCGTGCTGCCACGCGATGCCGGGCGGCAGGTGCGCGCCGTCAGGCGACGCGCTCGCCACCGGGGCGCCCGTGGGCGTGGCAGCGGCAAACGCCGCACCCGCGGCGGCGAACAGGCAGGCGGCAGTCAGATTCCGGAGAGCGGTTTTCATCGAAGCGGGTCCGTTGAAAGAGGCGGTTGCGGGAAGAGTTGTCGTGCGAAGCAACGACCTGAAGCGACGACCATGAAGCGAGGTTCATGAAGCGATGAAGCGCACCGACATGCGGCGTGGCGCAAGCCGGCGTGCGTCGATGCATGCCGCGCGCATCGACGCGGAAACCGCCAACGCCAGCCGAAGCAGCCGGCAAATCCTTCAACGATACGACCCGCGCAGCCGGCGGGAAACGAACGAATTCTTGAATGAATATGACGCGCGACATCGTCGCCGCGCGTTCACTCCCGGCCCTTGATCCGCGCCATGTGATACACGGATGCATGCACGCCGTCACGCAATGCATAGCCCGGCGATTCGCCCTCGATCCGGAAGCCGTGCTTCTCGTAGAGCGCGATTGCCGCGCGGTTGTCGGTGAACACGGTCAGCTCGAGACGCGTGAGGTTCAGCCAGCCTTCCGCGAGATCGATCGCGGCAGCGAGCAGCCGGCTGCCGATGCCGCGCCCGTGCCGGGTCGCGTCGACCATCATGCCGAGCCCCGCCGCATGGCGCCGGCGCGGATTCGGTTCGAACTCGAGGCCGAGATGGCCGACCACCTCGCCGTCGATTTCGGCGACGAGGCTCGCGCCGCGCTCGTGCGCGTTTGCGAGCCGCTTCTGCCATTTCTCGAACGATGGAAACGGATACTGCAGCGTATACATGTACACCGCGGGGTGCGCGGCGATCTGCCGGATCGCGTCGACGTCGTGTGTCTCGCTGTGCCGGATCTTGATGTCGGTCATGGGTGGGCCGGTTCCGAAAAGTCGCGCCAGCGGCGCGGGCTGCGCACATGCGCAGCAACGGATCGAGCTTATCCGATTTCACGCATTTGAAACATGGCCGTCATGCGATGCCGTTGCACCCGCAACGACAGGCGATCGCGCTACCGCGCCACGAGCAGGAAAAATCCGACCGGCCCCGCAAACGGAAATCGGTAATTCCTTACCCGCTTCCGTCACGCATTGCTTCCCGATCAATCGTTGCGCACGCAACGTCACGCGCGCGACATGCGATGTCATGTCTTCATCACGTCGACGTCACGTCGTCTCCCTAGACTGGGCGCCGCCCAACCCGGCATGCACCGGGCCGGTGTGTGCCGACGTCCCGGCCCGCGCATCACGAGCGCGCGTCGCGCAGGTTCGCGGCAACGGCCAACGCATCCGCGCGACGCCACGCATCGCGCGCGACGCACGCACTTCCGACACGCACGGCCGATGCACCCGACCGCCCATGCCGCGCGAATCGTCCCAGGGGGCGACGCACGGGCGCCTCCAGTCGAAGTCACGAACGCTCCCATCATCACAGGATCCGAACGCCATGACATCACGCCGCAAATTCCTCCAGCAGACCGCCACTTCCGGCCTCGCCGCCGCCGCGCTTGCCGCGTTTCCGCCGAGCATCCGCCGCGCGCTCGCGATTCCCGCGTTTCACGAAACGGGAACCATCAAGGACGTGAAGCACGTCGTGCTGCTGATGATGGAGAACCGCGCATTCGACAGCTACTTCGGCACGTTCAAGGGCGTGCGCGGCTACGGCGACCGCTTTGCCGTGCCGTCGCCGAACGGCCGCAACGTGTTCTACCAGACGTACACGAAGCCGACGCCCGCCGCCACCGTCACGCCGTATCACCTCGACGCGAGCCAGGGCAACGCGCAGCGCGCCGGCGGCACGCCGCACACGTGGGCCGATGCGCAGGCCGCCTGGGACCATGGCCGGATGAATCGCTGGCCCGACGCGAAGACGCCGCTGTCGATGGGCTACTACGACGCGGCGGAAGTCCCGTTCCAGCGCGCGCTCGCCGACGCGTTCACGCTGTGCGACCACTACCACTGCGGGATGCACACGGGCACGATCGCGAACCGCCTGTTCTACTGGAGCGGCACCAACGGCCCGAACGGCATCAGCCCGGCCGACGGCAGCCGCGTGAAGATCGCCGCGCTGAACAACCAGTTCAACGGCGGCAACGACATCGGCCCGTCGAGCCAGGGCTGGACCTGGACCACCTACGCCGACCGGCTGCAGCAGGCCGGCGTGAACTGGAAGGTCTACCAGAGCCTGATCGACAACTTCGGCTGCAACGAGATGATGAGCTTCCGCCACTGGCGCGCGGCGATCGAGCAGATGCCGCCCGCGCGCCGGCCTGCCTACGTTGCATCGACCGACATCACGCAGCCGGTGACGGCGGCCGGCGCGTTCTACGATCCGGCGATCGACGATCCGCTGAGCCCGCTCGCGAAGGGGTTCGGCAACACGATGCCGTACGGCTTCCTCGAAACGTTGCGCGACGACATCCGCAACGGCACGCTGCCCGAAGTGTCGTGGATCATCCCGCCGTCCGTGTACAGCGAACACCCGGGGCCGTCGAGCCCCGCTCAGGGCGGCTGGTACGTGCAGGCGGTGCTCGATGCGCTGACGGCGAACCCGGAGGTGTGGAGCAAGACCGTGCTGCTGGTCAACTACGACGAGAACGACGGCTTCTTCGACCACATGCCGTCGCCGGCCGTGCCGTCGCGCAACACCGACGGCACGCTCGCGGGCGGCCATACGCTGCGGGACGCCGACGTCGCCGCCGAGTACCACGACTTCACGCCGGCCACGTCGAGCCAGCCGGCGATCGACGGCCGCCCGTACGGCCCGGGCCCGCGCGTACCGATGTGGATCGTGTCGCCGTGGAGCCGCGGCGGCTGGGTCAATTCGCAGGTGTTCGACCATACGTCGACACTGCTCTTCCTCGAAAAGCGCTTCGGCGTCGCGGAGCCGCAGATCAGCGCGTACCGCCGCGCGGTGTGCGGCGACCTGACGAGCGCGTTCAACTTCCGCTCGCCGAACAACGAGCCGCTGCCGACGCTCGCGGGCCATACGACGAAAAGCCAGGTCGACGCGCTGAGCGCCGCGCAGCAGGCCGCGCCGAAGATCGTGCCGCCGGCCGCGCCGTCGCTGCCCGCGCAGGCGCCCGGCGTGCGCCCGTCGCGCGCGCTGCCTTACGAATTGCATGCGAGCGCGCGTGCCGATGCCGGCACCGGCACGCTCACGGTGAAGTTCGCGAATACGGGCCGCGCCGCCGCCGTGTTTCACGTCTATGACAAGCTGCACCTCGACCGCCTGCCGCAGCGCTACGTCGTCGAACCGGGCAAGGCGCTGCACGGCGACTGGGCTGCGCGTGCCGACAATGGCGGTAAATATGACCTGTGGGTGCTGGGCCCGAACGGCTATCACCGCCGCTTCACCGGCGACCTGAGCCGCCTGGCCGGCGCACGCGCGCCTCATCCGGAAGTTCGCGTCGGCTATGCGGGTGCGAGCGGCAACCTCCACCTGAAGCTGCGCAACCACGGCGGCGGCACGGTGCGCTTCACCGTGAAGTCGAACCAGGTCTACGGGCCGCTGTCGGGCCGCGGCACACACGACGATCGCGGTCATGGCCATGGCAACGACGACGGCAACAGCCAGGGTCACGGCACCGGTACCACGTGGACGGTCACGGTGCGCGCCGGCGACCAGGCCGAACTGCACTGGAAGCTCGACACGACCGGCCACTGGTACGACTTCATCGTCACGGCGGACAGCGACGCGAGTTTCTCGCGCCGCGTCGCCGGCCGCGTCGAAACCGGCCGCCACTCGGTCAGCGACCCGGCGATGGGGCTCGCCGACCGCTTCTGATGCCGCCGCGGCGACACGCGTCGCACCGCGTGTCGCCGAGCGCGCCGGTCCGGCCGCGAACGCTGCTCAGGCGCCGGCCGCGGCGGCGCCCGATCCGGCGCAAACGCCCGCCCCGCGCGGCTCAAACATCAGAAGGATCCCTGGTTCATCCCTCATTTCACCTCACGAAAATGCTCCGAATTGCGGCCCGTTCGCGTTAAACTGCGGCAAGCTGTATTCAACAAAGACATCTTCGCCACTACGGCATCCACGATACGAGGATACGTTCGATGCGCACTACCGGCTCATCCGGGGCAATGACCCTGCTCACCGAACACGACCCGGCCGACGGCCGCGAACTGCGCTCGCTCCGGCTCGAGGCAACCGGCGACGGCAAGAGCGTGCTGCTGATCGAGATCGACGAACGCAAGCCCGGCATCCACCGTGAAGTCCGCTACGAGATCACGCCGGCCGAACTGATCGCGGCGATCCGCTCGCACGGCGCCGAGCTGCCCGGCGAAAACCACGGCGCCGCATCGCTCGCCCGCACCTCCTCCTGATTCCGAACGGTGAGCCGCTCGCAGCGTGCCGGCTCACCAACATCCCCCTGCCGCCTTCAGGCGCTTTCCGTCATTCCCGCTGTTGTCTTGAAAAAGGCCGATAATCGGCCCATCTGCGTTTTCTGCCCACGCATGTCCTTTTCGGCCAGCCGTCATGCTCCGTGACCTCGTCGCCCAGTACGGGCCGCTTCTCGTCTTCGCCAACGTGCTCGCGGCGGCCATCGGCCTGCCGGTGCCCGCGATGCCGACGCTCGTGCTGTTCGGTGCGATGTCCGCGATGCATCCCGAGATGATCGGCTCGCAACTGGTGACGGTGGTGGCGCTGTCGGTGCTCGGCGCGCTGATCGGCGACACCGTCTGGTACGTCGCCGGGCGCCGTTACGGCGGCACGACGCTGAAGACGATCTGCCGGCTGTCGCTGTCGCGGGATACCTGCGTGAGAAAGACCGAACGCTTCTTCGGCCGCTACGGCGTGCGCGTGCTCGCGGTCGCGCGCTTCATTCCCGGGTTGTCGCTCGTGTCGGTGCCGATGGCCGGTGCGCTCGGCACGCGCTACCGCACGTTCGCCGGCTACGATGCACTCGGCGCCGCACTGTGGACGATCGTCGGCCTGGTGGCCGGGCTCGTGTTCTACCGGCAGATCGACTGGCTGTTCGCCGGCGCGAGCCACCTCGGCCGCGCTGTGCTGCTGGTCATCGTCGCGCTGCTCGCCGTGTATGCGGCCATCCGCTGGATGCGCCGCCGCGCGCTGATCCGCCAGCTCGCCCATGCACGGATCAGCGTCGACGAACTCGACCTGCTGCTGCGCGACACCACCGCGCCGGTCGTGCTCGACGTGCGCTCGCCCGAGCACCGCAAGCTCGACCCGTTCACGATTCCCGGCGCGCAATTCGCGGACGATCGGCAGATCGGCGACATCGTCGCGCGCTATCCGCTCTCGCAGAAGTTCGTCGTGTACTGCTCGTGCCCGAACGAAGTGACGGCCGCCCTGATGGCGAAGCGCCTGCTCGACGCAGGCTTCACCGATGCGCTCGCGCTGCGCGGCGGCCTCGACGCATGGCGCGATACGGGCCGCCAGCTCACGTCGCTCGTGCAAGACATGCCGGCCGCGAACGATCCGGTCGCGGGGCTGCACAAGCCGGCCTGATCGTTTCGATCGCAGGCCGGCCGTGCGATGCGGGGGCGCCTGCGCCCCCTTCGATCAGAACGCGTGCAGCGGCAGGTTCACGACCAGACGGTACTCGCGGTTCGTCGCGTCCGAGTAGTGTGCCGAACCGTTGTGCCACATCGCGATGAACGTGACCTTCGTATCCTTCAGCTTGCCGCTCTGGAACGTGTACGACGGGATGAAGCCGAACTCGTGGTGACGGCCCTGCACCGGCGCGCCGTTGCTCCAGTAGATGCTCGACTTGCTCGGGTCGTTCGCCGCGCCCGCGCTGCCGTCCGCACCCCAGCCCGTCACGCCCCAGACCATCGCCTTGAAGCCCGGCAGGCCCGCTTCCTTGCCGTAGAACGTGTAACGCAGCTGCAGCGACTTCTCGTGCGGCGCGTTGTAGTCGACGTCCATCGAGTTGGTCAGGAAGATGCCGTTCGTTTCGTTCAGGTAGTCGAAGAACTGGTCGCCGAGCACCTGCTGGAAACCGAGCAGCAGCTCGTGCGGGCCGTGCTGCGCGGCCACCGACAGGCTGTATGCGTTGTTGTCGATCTTGCCCTGCAGCGCATCGCCCGTGTCGTGCGTCGAGTAGACGTTGCCGAAGCCCGTCCACTTGATCGTCTGCGGGCTGCCGATGCTGTGCTTCACCGACGCGTAGTACTGGTGCCACACGTCGTCGGCCTGGTTCGCGTACAGCGCGACTTCGCCGTTCGGCGAGTAGTCCCACGTGCCGCCGACATACGACAGGCGATTGATGCGCGTGCCGCCGTATTGCGTCGTCAGGTTGGTCAGCGTCGTGTGACCGCGCGCGTTGGTCTTCGTGAAGCTGCCGGCCTCGAGCATAACGTTCTTGAATTCATTGCTGACGATCGTCGTGCCGAGGAACGTCGGCGGCAGCGCACGGTTGTCGTGCTGCTCCATGAACGGGTTGTCGACGGCCTGCAGACCGTACTTGATCACCGTGTTCGAGATGCGCGCCTTGATGTCGTAGATGCCCGGATAGGCCCACGCGAGCTGGTTGCCGCCGCCGCCGCCCTTCGCGATGTGCACCATGCTGCCGGCGCCCTGGCCGCCATCGAGCTTCAACGCCGCATACAGCGATGCGTCGAAACCGATACCGATCAGGCCCGTCGTGTAGCCCGACTCGAAGTTCGCCATCGCGCCCTGCACCCATGCGTGGCGATGCGGGCCGCCCTTGCTATCGAGCACGTCCGAATAGTTGCGGAACAGGAAGTCGAGATGGCTGTCGGCAATGAAGCCCTTCGACTTCGACTGGGCCGACGGCTCATCGGGCGGCGTGACGGCCTGGGTCGCTTCGGCATTGACAATGGCGTTCTGTGTCGGTGCGCCCGTGCCGTTGGCCGGTGCGGCCTGTGCGACCGTCAGCGGTGCGGGGGCCGCGTCGTCGGCGTGCGCGACGCCCGTCAGCGAGACACCGGCGAGTGCCGGCAGCCCCCATGCAAGCAGCATTTTCGATGCCGTCCCGATCGTCTTCTGTTTTTTCATCGTAATTCTCGTCTTGTGTTGATATCGTCCACGCCGGTTGCGATCCGCTCCCGGCCCCCCGGCGCGCCCGGTTAAGGACGCGCCTGTACCCGCGGCGCGAAGATCGTTCGCGCCGCACCTACCCCTGTTGACCTGCCTTGGTTATGTTTGCTGCGTCACTTCACGCCACACCCGCGCGGATGCACGCGACACACGCGGCCGACCCCTGCCGAACTTCCGGCAGCGGCACGTCCTGCGCGCACGCATCGATCGCAACCGGGCAGCGCGTGCGGAACGCACAGCCGGACGGCGGGTTGAGTGGCGAGGGCATCTCGCCCGCCAGCAGCATCGGGCGGCGAGCACGCTCGCGCGCCGGCTCCGGCGTCGGCGCCGCATCGAGCAGCGCCTTCGTGTACGGGTGTTGAGGCACGCCGTACACGTCATGCCGCGTGCCGAACTCCATCACGCGGCCGAGATACATCACGAGCACACGCTGGCTGATCGCCTTAACCACGGCGAGATCGTGTGCAACGAACAGATAGGACAACGACAGTTCGCGTTGAAGATCGCGAAGCAGGTTCACGATCTGCGCCTGGATCGACACGTCGAGCGCCGATACGGGCTCGTCGCAGATCACAAGCTTCGGCTCGCCGATCAGCGCGCGTGCGATGCCGACGCGCTGGCACTGTCCGCCGGAAAATTCATGCGGATAACGCAGCAGGTGATGCGCGTTCAGGCCGACGCGCTCCAGCATCGTGACCACACGGCGGCGTACCTCGGCGCGGCCGAGGCCGGCCCGGTGCGTGACGAGCGGCTCCGCGACGACCTGTTCGATCGTCATGCGCGGATCGAGCGACGCGAGCGGATCCTGGAAGATCATCTGCACTTCGCGCCGCATCGTGGAGCCGCGCAGGTGATCGGGCGCCACCGCTTCGCCGCGCCATTTCACGGCGCCGGCCGTCATCGGCACGAGGCCGATCAGCGCGCGCGCAAGCGTCGACTTCCCGCAGCCCGATTCGCCGACGAGCCCGACGGTCTCGCCGCGCTTCACGTCGAACGACACGCCGTCGACGGCGCGCAGCGTCCCCTTCGGCGACCACGGATAGCCGCCGAGCGGCACGCGGAAATGCACTTTCAGACCCTCGACGGACAGCAGCGTGTCGTCCGTCGCGCCGGCATTGCGGCGTTCATTGACGCTCATCGCAGACCTCCCGTCAGATCGGCCACGGGCCGGTGGCACGCGCGCACCGCGCCCACGGCGCCATAGGTTTCGAGCGCAGGGCGCGCCGCGCCGCAGCGTTCTTCCGCATACGTGCAGCGCTTCGCGAACGCGCAGCCGGCCGGCGCGCTGCCGGGCATCGGCGGATTGCCGGGAATCGCGACGAGCGGCGCATCGTCCGCGTCCGTCAGGCGCGGCAGCGCGTTGAGCAGGCCGATCGTGTACGGATGCGACGGCGCCGCGAAAATCGATTCGGCCGGCGCGTATTCGACGGTGCGGCCCGCATACATGACCATCACGTCGTCCGCGAGGCCCGCGACCACGCCCATGTCGTGCGTGATCAGCACGATCGCCGTGCCGCGCTCGCGGTTCAGTTCGCGCAGCAGGTCGATGATCTGGGCCTGCACGGTCACGTCGAGCGCGGTGGTCGGCTCGTCGGCGATCAGGATTTCCGGCTCGGACAGCAGCGCCATCGCGATCATCACGCGCTGGCGCATGCCGCCCGAGAACTCGTGCGGATACATGCGGATACGGCGCGCCGCGTCCGGGATACGCACCGATTCGAGCGCCTCGATTGCGCGCTTCGTGGCTTCCCGGCGCGACAGCTTGCGATGCAGCTGCAGCGTCTCGGTCATCTGCCGCTCGATCGTCAGGAACGGATTGAGCGACGTCATCGGATCCTGGAAGATCATCGCGATCCGGTCGCCGCGCACCTTGTTCAGCGCGCGCCCGTTCATCTCGAGCAGGTTGTCGCCGCGATAGCGCGCGGCGCCGGTCGTCGTGCCGTTGCCGGCCAGCAGGCCGAGCAGCGCCATCACGGTCTGGCTCTTGCCCGAGCCCGATTCGCCGACGATGCCGAGCGTCTTGCCGGCTTCGAGCGAGAACGACACGCCGCTCACGGCGTCGACCGGCGGCGCGTCCTTGCGCGTGAAGCGCACGCCGAGGTTGTCTACTTCAAGCAGTGCACCCATTTCAGCGATCCTTCGGGTCGAGCGCGTCACGCAGGCCATCGCCGACGAAGTTCACGCAGTAGAGCGTCACGCACAGCATGACGGCCGGGGCCAGCAGCAGCCACGGCATCGATTCCAGTTTCTGCGCGCCGTCCTGGATCAGCACGCCCCAGCTCGTCATCGGTTCCTGCACGCCGAGGCCGA
Organism: Burkholderia sp. D-99; assembly: GCF_011605345.1. Classification (GTDB taxonomy): domain Bacteria; phylum Pseudomonadota; class Gammaproteobacteria; order Burkholderiales; family Burkholderiaceae; genus Burkholderia. Next base: position 1,258,809 of record NZ_JAAOXM010000002.1, on the reverse strand, counting down.
GGAACGACAGCACCGATTCGGTCAGCACGATGCCCGGCACCGAGACCGTCGCGTACACGACGACCACGCCGAGCAGGTTCGGCACCACGTGGCGCAGCACGATCGATGCCGGCGACACACCGATTGCGCGCGCCGCATCGACGAACTCGCGGCTGCGCAGCGACAGCGTCTGGCCGCGCACGACACGCGCCATGTCGATCCACGAGAACGCGCTGATGGTCAGCACGACCAGCATGAACGAGCGGCCGAACAGGGTCATCATCAGGATCGCGATCAGCAGGTACGGGATCGCGTACATCATGTCGACGACGCGCATCATCACGGCATCGGTGCGGCCGCCCGCGAAGCCCGCGGTCGCGCCCCACGCGACACCGAACAGGCCCGACACGAGCGTGCCGAGCACGCCGACCTCGATCGATACGCGCCCGCCGATCAGCGTGCGCACGAGGAGGTCGCGGCCGAGTTCGTCGGTGCCGAACCAGTGCTGGTTGGCCCAGGTCGGCGGCAGGCTGATCGCGCCCCAGTCGCTCGCGGCCGGGTCGGCGGTCAGCAGCCACGGGCCGACGAAGCACGCGATCGTGATCAGCGCCAGCAGGACGAGGCTGAACACGGCCGCGCGGTTGTGCAGGAAACGGGCGAACGCGAGCGAAAGCGGCGAGCGCGAACGCGGCGGCGTGTCGGTCTGCACGGGCAGGCCGACGACAGGAGTAGTCGGAGTCATCGCGGTGCCTCGCTCAATAACGGATGCGCGGATCGAGCCACGCGTACGCGAGGTCGACCAGCAGGTTGAACAGCACGGCGCAGACGGTGGTCAGCACGACGAGACCGAGCACGAGCGTGTAGTCGCGGTTGATCGCACCGTTCACGACGAGTTGGCCAAGGCCCGGCAGCGCGAACACCGATTCGGTAACGACGGCCGCGGTGATCGACGAGATGCAGACCGTGCCGACCAGCGACACGACCGGCATCAGCGCCGGCTTCAGCGCGTGGCGCAGCACGATCGTCGAGCCCGGCAGGCCCTTCGCGCGCGCGGTGCGGATGTAGTTGCTCGACAGCGTCTCGATCATCGAGCCGCGCATCACGCGTGCGAGCAGCGACATGTTGATGAAGGTCAGCAGCACGATCGGCAGCAGCCGGTACTGCCAGCCGCCGTCGCCCCAGCCGCCCGCCGGCAGCCAGCCGTTACCGGCCGACGTCTTCAGCAGGATCGCGAAGATCCACACCAGCACGGGGCCGAGCACGAACGGCGGCACGACGTTGCCGATGTTGCCGATCAGCATCACGATGCGGTCGATGAAGCTGTCGCGGCGCACGGCCGCGACGGTGCCGAGCAGCACGCCGAGCCCGATCGAGATCGGGATCGACAGGCCGCCCACGCCGAGACTCACCGGCAGCGCCTTGCGCACCAGGTCGTTCACCGACCAGTCGACGTAACGGAACGACGGACCGAGATCGCCGTGCAGCAGCGCGTTCAGGTACATCAGGTACTGCTTCCACAGCGGCTGGTCGAGGTGATACTTCGCGTTCAGGTTCGCGAGCGTCGCCGCGGACAGCTGCTTTTCCGTATCGAACGGGCCACCGGGCGTCAGGTGCAGCAGCAGGTAGCAGACGGTGACGACCGCGAGGATCGTCGGCACCGCCCACAACGTACGCCTCAATGCGTAGGCCAGCATGATCGCTCCGCTCAGTGCTTGATCACGTACATGTCCTGCGAAGCACGCATGTCGATCACGTTCTTCAGCGAGTAGCCACCGACGTACGGCTTCACGAGACGGTCGGCCGAGTACTGGAACAGCGGCACCATCGGCGTGTCTTTCAGCGCGAGGTCGTGTGCCTGCGTGAGCAGCGCGGCGCGCGCCTTGTCGTCGAGCTTCTGGTTGCCTTCCTCGACGAGTGCGTCGGCCTGCTTGTTGCAGTAGCCGACGGTGTTCTGCGCGCTGCCGCAACGCAGCAGGTCGAAGAACGTCATCGCGTCGTTGTAGTCGGCGAACCAGCCGTCGCGCGCGATCTGCACCTTGCCGTCATGACGCTGCTTCATCAGCACCTTGAACTCGACGTTCTCGAGCTTCGTGTCGATGCCGAGCTTGGTGCGCCATTCGGACGCCGCGAACAGCGCGACCTTCTTGTGCAGGTCGTTGGTGTTGTAGGTCAGCGTGAACGACAGCGGCTTCGCGTCCGAATAGCCGGCCTGCTTCAGCAGGTCCTTCGCGGTCGCGACACGCTTGGCCATCGGCCACGACGCCCAGTCCGGCGTGAACGGCTGCACGCCCTTCGTGCCGTTCGGCATCAGGCCGTACATCGGCTTCTCGCCGGCCTGCGTGAGCTTCTGGGTCAGCACGTCGCGATCGAGCACCATCGACAGCGCCTGGCGCACGCGCTTGTCCTTCAGTGCCGGATCGCTGTTGTTCAGGTAGTAGTAGTACGTCGCGAGCTGCAGGCCCTGGCGCAGTTCGCCGCCGAACTGCTTGCTGACCTGCTGGAAGATCCCCGACGGGATCGAGTAGCTGTAGTCGATCTGGCCGGCCTGGTACATGCGCATCGCCGTCTCGTCGCTCTCGATCGGCAGGTACGTGACCTTGTTGATCACGACCTTCGGCGCATTCCAGTATTTCGCATCCTTCGAGATCACGATGCGGTTGTTCGGCTGCCAGTCGACGAGCTGGTAGGCGCCGTTGCTGACGATGTTGCCCGGGCGCGTCCACGCGTCGCCGAGCTTCGTCACCGTGTCCTTGTTCACCGGCGCGAGCGGCACCATGGCCGTCAGCTCGGGGAAGAACGCGACCGGCACGTCGGTCGTCACTTCCAGCGTGTACGGATCGACGGCGCGCACGCCGAGCGTCGACGGCGCGGCCTTGCCCGCGATGATGTCCTTCGAGTTCTTCACGAACTCGACGAGGATCGTGTACTTCGAGCCCGTCTTCGGATCGACGAGGCGCTGCCATGCATAAACGAAATCGGCGGCCGTCACCGGCTGGCCATTGCTCCACTTCGCGTCATGGCGAAGCTTGAAGATCCACGTCGTCGGCGTCTTGCGTTCCCACGACAGCGCGACACCCGGGACGATCTGGCCGGCTGCGTCGATGCGCGCCAGCCCTTCGAACAGGTCGAGGCCGATCGTGTTGCCGGTCCACGACTCGATGTGCGCGGGGTCGAGCGACTCGACTTCGGCGGGCACCTGGCGCGTCAGGTCCTGTTGAGGAGCGAGCGCGACGTTCGACGGAACGGAAACGGCGTGGGCGACAGGCGTCAGGGCGAGCGCGGCCAGCACGGCCGACATGGCATGCAAGGATTTCATCGTGGCAGTCTTGAGAAGGGTTGTTCGGTGAGCGTCGCGCGGCGGATGCCGCGGCTTACGCGTGAGACGCTGACGGGTGCAGCGATTGAGGAGGCCCGTGATTCTCGTATTGCATTTTAGTATTCCTTACGTTTCTTTCGACAGGTATTCCGTCTTCGAAACGAAGGAATACCTGTGCGTTAGAACAGCCTCGGTGTACCGACCCAGACCACCACCGACTCGATCTTCGCGGTGTTGGCCCAGCTGTGCGGGACCGTCGACTGATAGTGCGAGCTGTCGCCGGCCTGCAGGACGAACGTCTTGCCTTCCAGCGTCAGCGACACTTCCCCTTCAATCACATACAGGAACTCCTCTCCTGCATGTGTCGTCACCTCCGACCGCTTCTGCCCCGGCGGCATCCTCACGAGGATCGCCTCCAGCTGGCGCCCTTCGGATACGTTCGTCAGCCTCGCGAACAGGTTCGCCGAATCGGCGAACCCGAAGAAGCGCAGCTGCTCGCCTCGGCAAACCGAGCGTTCCTCGCTCGGCGTATCCACAAAGTACTGCACCGTCACACCGAGCGCGTGCGCGATACCGGCCAACGATGTCAGCGACGGCGACGCGAGCCCGCGTTCGACTTGAGACAGAAACGGCTTCGAAATCCCCGCGGCGGTAGCGGTGTCGTCGAGCGTGCGCTTGAGTCGTTGGCGCAACGCGCGAATCTTGCTGCCCAGAGCGGCGGCAGCGTCTGCAGCCCGCGAGTTTTCAGTGGGGGGAACCATAGCAGGCCGAAAAGTGATCGTCAAAAAATGTTTGATGGAAAATAACTAAGTTAGAACGATATAGCTTAGTCTTCGGGTTCGCATACGTCTTCGATGTTGAGCCCGGTGCACTAAACGGGACACGAAGCGAGCGAAATGACGCGCTATCTTGCCAGACTCGCCGGCTTCACAGGCAAGCTGCAAGCGGCTCTCCGGGAATCTTCGGAGGGCCGGCACGAAAGCTTACAAATAGATGATGAGACGAATGTTCCTGAAAGCTACTGCCACATTGGGAGTTTCCCTAGGTGGCAGATACGTGACGCACCGGACCGGCAGCCGTTACCATGCGCGCGCCGGTCGGGGCCCCTCCCCGCCACACCAGGCGGAGACCGACCCCGGCCCGGGCTAACCGCCCGACTGATCCATCGCCAGCGCCAAGCCTACCCGGCCCCATTGTGCACCGGCACCAGTTCGACCCCAAGACGACGCGCGATCCGTGCCGTCCGTTTCAAACGAGATTGATGATGCAACCACCCGTTTCACAAACCCGATCGTTCACGACGGTCTTCCTCATCGAAATGTGGGAGCGCTTCGGCTACTACGGCATGGCCGCGCTCCTGGTCCTCTTCATGGTCGACCGGCTCGGTTTCACCGACAGCCATGCGAACCTGACCTGGGGTGCGTTTACCGCACTCGTCTATGCCGCACCGTCGATCGGCGGCTGGATCGGCGACAAGGTGCTCGGCGCCCGCCGCACGATGATCATCGGCGCTGCCGTGCTGTGCACCGGCTACCTGATGCTTTCGGTACCGAACGACCAACTGACGTACATGTATGCGTCGCTCGGCGTGATCGTCGTCGGCAACGGCCTGTTCAAGGCCAACGCGGCGAACCTCGTGCGCCGCATCTATGAAGGCGACGACGCGCGCATCGACAGCGCGTTCACGATCTACTACATGGCGGTCAACATCGGCTCGACGGTGTCGATGCTCGCGACGCCGTGGATCAAGGATCACTGGGGCTGGCACGCTGCGTTCGCGGTCTGCTGCGGCGGCATGCTGCTCGCGATCTTCAACTTCATGCTGATGCATCGCACGCTCGCGCACGTCGGCTCGCTGCCCGACGACCAGCCGATCCGCTGGAAACGCCTCGGCGCGGTCGCGCTGGGCGGTGTCGGGCTCGCGCTGGTCACGCTGTACGTGCTGCAGCACAAGCAGCTCGCGGTCGCCAGCGTGTGGACGGCAGCGTTCGCGATCCTCGCGATCTTCGCATACATGATCGCGAAGTCGGAGCGCTCGGAGCGCGCGGGCCTGATCGCGGCGCTCGTGCTGATCGGCCAGGTGATCCTGTTCTTCATCTTCTACGTGCAGATGTCGACGTCGCTGACGCTGTTCGCGCTGCGCAACGTCGATCCGCGCTTCATGCTGTTCGGCACGACGCTGTTCACGTGGAGCGCCGCGCAGTTCCAGGCGCTGAACCCGATCTGGATCATGCTGCTGAGCCCGGTGCTCGTGTGGGTCTACAACGCCGTCGCGAAGGGCGGCCGTGACCTGCCGGTCGCCGCGAAGTACGCACTGGGCTTCGGCGCAGTGGCCGCGGGCTACCTGGTGTTCACGATCAGCGGCCGCTACGCGGTCGACGGCCGCGTGTCGTCGTGGTTCATGGTGTGGGGCTACGGCCTCTACTCGCTCGGCGAACTGCTGGTGAGCGGCCTCGGCCTCGCGATGATCGCCCGCTACGTGCCGGCGCGCATGAGCGGCTTCATGATGGGTGCGTACTTCGTCGCGACGGGCGTGTCGCAGTATCTGGGCAGCGTCGTCGCGAACTTCGCGCAGATGCCGTCGCACGAACTGCCGGCCACCGAATCGCTGCCGCTCTACCTGTCGCTGTTCGAGAAGCTCGGCTGGCTCGCCGCGATCGGCATGCTGCTCGCGCTGCTGCTGCTGCCGCTGATGAACCGCCTGTCGCGCCAGCACCAGCGTTGTGCAGAAGAGCGCCGCGAGGAATCGCTGCAGGCGCAGGGCGTCGCCACGGCCCAGTAAGGGCTATCCCTCGGCGTGCGGCCTGCACGCCACATTCTCCCGCCAGCTGGGCAATTGCGTCCTACACTGGTTGCAAGCAGTGCATCCGCCGCGATGCGCACTGGCGGGAGAAGACCATGAAAAGCAAGACCACGAGGCTCCTGAGGATCCTCTCGGACATCCGGTACGCGCAGCGATGCACTGCGCTGCGCGCCGCCCGGGCGGCTGCCGAAGCCGACGCGGTACTCGCGGAACGCGACGATCCGGCGCCCGACGAATGCGACGACGCCGAATCCGACGACGCAACCGCCGTTCCCCGCTCCCGTATCGGCTCACCTCACTGACGCTACGCGGCACGTTCCGTGCCCTCCCGCGCCGCTCACGCGGCCGCGCTGCGCCACCGCGCGATCCACGTTCCCGAACCGGCCACGGCCATCATCAGCCCGAGCGCGCACGCGTCGGCCGCGAGGCCCACGCCGACATGCCGCAGGTCGGCACTGCGCACGACCGGATGCAAGAGCGAATCGATGACGAGCGAGATCGCCGCGCCCGCGACGAAGCAGATCAGCCCGCGCTGCCCCACGGCCACGACGGGCCGCACGCCCTGCGCGATCCGCGCGATCCAGCCGAAGCGCACGCAATCGGCCATCAGCCACGCGATGGCCGCGAAACTCACGACGCGCGGCAGCGCGAGATCGCGCTTGAACACGCCTTCCGGCAACGGCAGATCCGAAAACAGCTTGTAGCTCGCGCAACCGAGCACGACCGCGCATGCGAGCCCGGTCGCCGCGGCCCCCCAGCGGCCGAGCGCGATGCGCCGGTAGAACGGCTGGCAGCGCGCGAGCACGCCGGCGACGAACATCAGTTGCCACGCGAACGGATTGAAACTCCAGCGGAATCCGTCGGTATCCAGCAGCTCGGGGCCGAGCCAGCCCGCCGCGATCCACGACGCGATGCCGAGCGTGACGAGCAGCCACGGATGCCGGCGCGCGAACGGCACGAGCACCGGCGACGCGAGTGCGAACAGCACGTACATCGGCAGCACCGACGCGAGATACGGCTGGCGCTGGAACGTCAGCAGCTCGGCTGCGCCCGTGAGCGGCGAGGCGAGCATCACGCTGACGTCGTCGAGCGCGAGATTCGGCGCATCGATCCCGTAGTGGTCGAGCACGGCCGACACGACGAGCATCAGCGTCGATGTCGCGAGAAACGCGCGATAGATCTGCATCGCGCGGCGCACGAAGCGCCGTTGCGCAGCACGCGCGCCGTGCCGTTCGGCGATCGCGCCATAGGCGCTCGCGGTCGCGAAGCCGCCGAGAAAGACGAAGACCTCGGCCGCGTCGCACAGCGCGAACGCGTGCAGCGTGACGCGCGACAGCACGCTCGCGCCGATGTGATCGACGACGATCATCAACAGCACGATGCCGCGGAAGAAATCGACTTCGATCAGGCGGCCGCTGCGTGACGGCTGAACCGTGGCGGGCGGCACGCTCAACGCCATGAGCGCACCTGCACGACAGTGGTGCGGCACGCACCGGGGAATGGATCGGGAAGGAGAAGGCGAGCGGGATCAGCCGCGATACGCGTATGCCCGTATCGCGCCAACCCGGCCGGCCAGGCACGGGGATGACCGTTCATTGAAAGGCTGCATACGAAGGGAAGTCGGTGAGGCCAGTCTAATGGCCGATCAGGAGCGACCCTAAGTAACAAAGTGCAACCGAATCTTCTGTTCGATTACACGCGCGAGCCTTGTGGCGCAAAGCAGGCAGCATCGCCAGACTCACGTCAGCGCGACGCCAGTTTGCGGTCAGCATGAGGTGTTCGACCGCCGCGCGACCGCCGCGCGACTGCCATGCGATGCGCGATGCGCGGCACGTTCCGCGCCGCCGCCGCATCGCGATCGACGCTTATCCGCGTGCGGGCAGGCGCCGCATCAGCATCGCGCTGTGCCACGCGGTCAGCGCCACGGCAACCCAGATCGGCCCGTACGTCGCGAGCTTCGCGACGCTCAGCGTTTCGCCGAGCAGCAGTAGCGACACCGCGACGAGCAGCACGGGCTCGACGTAGCCGAGAATCCCGAACAATGCCATCGGCAACATCCGGCTCGCCTTCAGGTAGCTCGCGAGCGCGAGCGTGCTGAGCACGCCGAGCCCCGGCAGCAGCGCGGCCCACAGCACCGGATGGTCGGCCACGCGCGTCGCGCTCGTCGCGACCATCGCGAACGCGATCGGGCACAGCAGCGCGATCTCGACTGCGAACGCGGCGAGCGAATCGGCGTTGATCCGCCGACGCAGCACGAAATACGGCGGATAGCCGAGCGCGACGACGAGCGTCGGCCACGCGAACGCGCGCGTCGCCCACACCTCGTGCGCGACGCCGAGCGCGGCGCACGCGACTGCCGCCCATTGCAGCGGATCGAGCCGTTCGTGATAGTAGAAGCGGCCGACGAGCACCATCGTCAGCGGCAGCAGGAAATAGCCGAGCGACACTTCGAGCATGCGGCCGTGCAGCGGCGCCCACAGGAACAGCCACAGCTGCACGCCGAGCAGCGCTGCACTCACCGGCAATGCGATCAGCAGACGCCAGTCGCGCACACAGCGGCGCACGAGTTCGACGAGTGCCGGCCAGCGGCCGCGCAGCGCGATCAGCGCGAGCGCGCCCGGCGCGGTCCACAACACGCGCCACGCGAAGATGTCGAGCCCCGTGAGCGGCGCGAGCAGTTTCGCGTAGGCCGACATCAGCGCGAACAGCATCGACGCCATCACCGACAGCATGAGGCCGCGCCCGGCCTCCGGATATCCCGTCATGGGGTTCGCGCCGCCTTATTGCTGCTGGAAGCGCTCGAAGCGCCGTTCGGTCAGGCGCTCCTCGAACGTCACCTCGGTCACGCGCGCGGCCGGCGGCCCGTGACGCAGCCACGCGAGCATCCGGTCGATCTGCGCGCCGGGGCCCTGGATCATCGCTTCGACAGTGCCGTCCTCGAGATTCGCGACCCAGCCGCGCAGCTTCAGCGCATGCGCCTCGCGCACCGTCGCATGACGGAAGCCGACGCCCTGCACGACGCCGCGCACCCGCACGTAGTAGGTCTCGATCCGTTCGTCCAGTTCATTGCGGCTCATCGCGTCGCCCTCCCGTTGCATTCAAGCCCGGCATTGTAGTCGCGTCGGCCGCTTCGCACACGGGCCAGGGCCTGCTCACACCCGTCACGGCCTTGCGTCGCCGCGCGCGCCGACCACGTACAATCTCGCCGACGCTCAACCGCCGCGCCGCTCGCGCGCGGCCCCGAAGGAAACGCATGACTGATACCTCCCGCGATCTCGTTCTCGTCACCGGCGCGTCCGGTTTCGTCGGCTCGGCCGTCGCGCGCATTGCGCAGCAGAAAGGCTATGCGGTGCGCGTGCTCGTGCGCCCGACCAGCCCGCGCACGAACGTCGCGGATCTCGACGCCGAGATCGTCACCGGCGACATGCGCGACGAGGCATCGATGCGCGCCGCCCTGCGCGGCGTGCGCTACCTGCTGCATGTCGCGGCCGACTACCGGCTATGGGCGCCCGATCCCGACGAAATCGAGCGTGCGAACCTCGAGGGGGCGGTCGCGACGATGCGCGCGGCACGCGCGGAAGGCGTCGAGCGGATCGTCTACACGAGCAGCGTCGCGACGCTGAAGGTGACGAGTGCCGGCGATCCGTCCGACGAAAACCGGCCGCTCACGGCGGAGCAGGCGATCGGTGTCTACAAGCGCAGCAAGGTGCTCGCGGAACGTGCGGTCGAGCGGATGATCGCCGACGAAGGGCTGCCGGCCGTGATCGTCAACCCGTCGACGCCGATCGGCCCGCGCGACGTGAAGCCGACGCCGACCGGCCGCATCATCGTCGAGGCCGCGCTCGGCAAGATTCCCGCGTTCGTCGACACGGGGCTGAACCTCGTGCACGTCGACGATGTCGCGCACGGCCACTTCCTCGCGCTCGAGCGCGGCCGGATCGGCGAGCGCTACATCCTCGGCGGCGAGAACCTGCCGCTGCAGCAGATGCTCGCCGACATCGCGCAGATGACGGGCCGCAAGGCGCCGACGATCGCGCTGCCGCGCTGGCCGCTCTACCCGCTCGCGATCGGTGCGGAAGCGGTCGCGAAGTTCACGAAGAAGGAGCCGTTCGTCACCGTGGACGGGCTGCGGATGTCGAAGAACAAGATGTATTTCACGTCCGCGAAGGCCGAGCGCGAACTCGGCTACCGTGCACGCCCGTACCGCGAAGGGCTGCGCGATGCGCTCGACTGGTTCGGCTCTGCGGGCTACCTGAAGTAACACAAAGCGGCGTGCTTCACGCCGCTTTGCGCACTTTGTTACACGACCCGCGCGGCCCGGTACCGGCGCAGCGGGTAAAATCGCGGGTCTTACGCAGAGAAGACACGCATGAACCTGAACGATCAGATCGCTTCGCTCACCATGGGCGTCGATCAGCTGCTCCACGATCACCACGCCGCGCAGCAGGCGGCCCGTAGCGCGGAAGCCTTCGCGCGCGCCGCAGCGGCGGAAGCCCAGGCTGCGGCAGAACGTCACGCCGCCGCGGAAACCGAAGCGCAGAGCGCCGCGCAACGCCACACGGCCGCCGCCGCCGATGCCGAGGCCGCGCAGCAGCGCCACGCCAGCGCGACCGCCGCCGCCGAAGCCGCCGCCCAGCGTCATACCGATGCCACCGCGCAAGCCGAAGCCGCCGTGCAACGCCATGCGGAAGCCACCGCGCTGACCGAAGCACTCGCACAGCGTCACGCGGATGCGGAGGCTGCCTCGCAGCGCCACGCGGCAGCGATCGCCGAAGCCGAGGCCGCCGCGCAGCGTCATCACGCTGCCGCCACCGAAGCCGATGCGGCCGCGCAGCGCCATGCGGCCGCGACCGTCGAAGCCGAGGCCGCCGCAAAGCGTCACGCGGAAGCGACCGCCGGAGCCGAAACGGCCACGCAGCGTCACGCGGCCGCCATCGCCGAAGCCGAAGCCGCCGCGCAGCGCCACACGGCTGCGATCGCCGAAGCAGAAGCGCTCGCGCAGCAGCACACGCAGGCCATCGCGGAAACGCAGGCCGCCGCGCAGCGTCATGCCGACGCCACCGCCGCGGCCGAAGCCGTCACGCAGCGCCATACCGAAGCGATCGCGCAGGCCGAGGCGGCCGCGCAACGCCACGCCGATGCCACCGCGCAGGCCGAGGCCGTCACGCAACGCCATACCGAAGCGATCGCCCAAGCCGAAGCGGCTGCGCAGCACCACGCGAAGGCCATCGCCGACGCGGAGGCGCTGGTCGAGGCCGTCGTCAAGGAAGCCGCGACGGGCGCCGTTGCCGCCACGACCGTTGCGGCGGAAGCCGTCGAACCTGCACCGGCCGATACGCCGGCGGCGGAACCGGCCGTGAACGCGCCGGTGCCCGCGCCGGCCGCAGCCGAAGCAGTGGAGGCAACGACCGACGCCGAAACGGCAATCGTCGCGACGGCGCAAGCCGAAACGCCGGTTGATGGTGAAGCCGAAGCCGACGCCGCCGCCCCCCCGGCCCCGTCCGACAAATCGACGCTGCACGTGTCGCGTCCGACGCAGAACGAACTTACGCTGACCGTCAACGGCGAATCGATCACGCTGCATCCGGAGCAACTGGGCCAGTTGATCGAGGAACTCGCGCATGCGCGCGCGTCGATGCAGCCGGAGCCGCCGTCCGGCATCCCGGCCGGCTGGCGCTTCGTGACGACGAAGAACCCGATGATGGCCGTGCAGAAGCAGTCGAACGGCGACCGCCTGCTGGTCGCCCGCCACACGGGCTACGGCTGGGTGCCGTTCACGTTCTCGCCGGACATCGTGGTCCAGATGTACATGATGCTGACCCAGCGCTAAGCACCGGCAAGCCGCACCGCCGAAAACGAAACAGCCCGACCGGTTTCCACCGATCGGGCTGTTCGTTTTGCGGCTGCCGGGGCCGGGAGGCACGCCTCCCGGGAAACGCTCAGCGATCCACCGGCGCCTGCACGCGCGCCTTCCACTGGCCGCCCTTGCCGCGCCAGTAGCGCCACGCGGACGCGAACGTCGCGCCCACATAGAACAGCGCGACGAGCGGCAGCGCGGGCGCCCACAGCGGCGAGCGCCGGTAGTAGCGCAGCATCGGCGCATACGCGGCGCACATCGACGCCCACGCGAGCCACGCCGGCCAGGCGTGCGCGCCGTACGCGAGCGCCGCGGCGGGCGGCACGAGATAGATGATCGTCATCCCGAGCAGTGTGCCGGCCAGCAGCAGCGGCGAATAGTGCAGCTGCGTGAACGCAGTGCGCGCGATCATGTTCCAGATGTCGCGCCAGCTGTCGTACGGGCGCAGCGACACGCTGCGGTCGGCCAGGTCGAGCCGGATCGGATGGCGGCCGCTGCCGCGGTGCTTGATCTGCGCGGCGAGGCTGCAGTCGTCGATCAGCGCGCCGCGGATCGACTCGATGCCGCCCGCTTCCTCGAGCGCCGTGCGCTTCACCAGCATGCAGCCGCCCGCGGCGCCGGCCGTCCGGTTGCGCGGGTTGTTGATCCACGAGAACGGGTAGAGCTTCGCGAAGAAGAACACGAACGCCGGGATCAGCGCCTTTTCCCAGAACGAATCGCAGCGCAGCCGCACCATCAGCGACACGAGATCGCGGTTTTCGGCCTGCGCGCGCGTGACGAGCTGCGCGACGGCGTCGGGCGGATGGCCGATGTCGGCATCTGTCAGCAGCAGGTAGTCGGCCGGCAGGCCGAGCGTCTGCACCGCGGCGATCCCCTGCGACTGCGCCCACACCTTGCCCGACCAGCCGGCCGGCAGCGGCTTCGCGGCCAGCACCGTCAGCCGGTCGGCGCGATTGACGGCGAGCGCGGCCGCGCGGGCCGCGTCGGCGGTACCGTCGTCGCTGTGGTCATCGACAATGATCAGATGAAAATTGCCCGGGTAATCCTGCTCGAGCAGCGAAGTCGCCGCACGGGCAATCACGTCGGCCTCGTTGCGTGCCGGCACGACCGCGACGACGGCCGGCCAGCCGGCCTCGGCAGCAGCCCCGCGCGCCTCGGGCGGCAGCGGCCGCGCGGGCTGTGCGCGCCAGAAGCCGCCGCGCGCGACGAGCAGCACGATCCAGATCATCAGCGACAGGCCGGACACCAGGAAAGCGAGAACCAGCATCATCGGCACGCCTCCAGCCGGGCGCCAGCCTCGGCAAAATCAATGGGGGTCAGGAACAAAGCACCCGAAACCGGACGGGCGGACGGGTAATACGCGTAAGAATCGACGGTCATCGAATGGCCTTGAAATGAGCGCGACGCCGGGCAGCCGGAGCGGCTGCCCGCGAAACCGCATAGTTTACTGGGTTCCGCGCGCGCCAGCGCCGACGCGGCTCTCCCGCAAATGCAACACGGCAGACACAGCGCCAAAGCAAGGACGGCCCGATAGAGTTAAAATGCGCGATTAATTCGGGGTTCCGGGGCCTGGCCGGCCGGTTCGTTCCTGCCTTCATAACATCAAGCCGGGGCGAGCGAGCGAGTGCCAGCTCCTTGAACCCCGGCGTCTGTCGTCGGAGTTCGCTCACCTATGCGAGTCATCCTTGCCCAGCCCCGTGGCTTTTGTGCGGGGGTTGTCCGTGCGATCGAAATCGTCGATCGCGCGCTGCAACAGCACGGTGCGCCGGTCTATGTGCGTCATGAGATCGTGCATAACCGGCATGTCGTCGAAAATCTGCGTAATAAAGGGGCGCGATTCGTTGAGGAGCTCGACGAGGTGCCCCACGGCGCTGTCGCGATCTTCAGCGCGCACGGTGTCGCCCAGACGGTCGAGCGCGACGCGGAAACGCGCGGGCTCGACGTGCTCGACGCCACCTGCCCGCTCGTCACGAAAGTGCACGTGCAGGGCCGCCAGTACGTCGCGGCGGGCCGCCGGCTGATCCTGATCGGCCATGCGGGCCACCCGGAAGTCGAGGGTACGATCGGCCAGATTCCGGCCGAGGTGATCCTCGTGCAAAGCGAAGCAGAAGTCGATACGCTGACGCTGCCCGTCGACACGCCGGTCGCGTACATCACGCAGACCACGCTGTCGGTCGACGATACGCGCGGCATCATCGAGGCGCTGCAGCGCCGGTTCACCGACATCGTCGGCCCGGACACGCGTGACATCTGCTACGCCACGCAGAATCGTCAAGCTGCCGTGCGCGAGCTGAGCGAACAGGTTGACGTGCTGCTCGTGGTCGGTGCGACGAACAGTTCGAACTCGAACCGCCTGCGCGAGATCGGCACCGAAAGCGGTGTGCCGAGCTACCTCGTCGCCGACGGTTCGGAAGTAAAGGCCGAATGGTTCGCGAATGCGAAGACCGTGGGCCTGACCGCCGGGGCGTCCGCGCCCGAGGAGATGGTCGAAGATGTAATCGGCGCGTTGCGCGCACTGGGTCCCGTCGACGTCACGACGATGGCGGGCCGTGAGGAAAAAGTCGAATTCAAGCTGCCGGCGAAGCTCACGCAAGCTGTCGCCCGCGAAGTTTAAGGAGGACATCTCTTGTCTATTCCGCTGCTCCAGCAAGTCCGCGTCGGCGCGTACATCACGCGCCAACACCTGTCCGGCAACAAACGCTATCCGCTCGCGCTGATGCTCGAGCCGCTGTTCCGCTGCAACCTCGCGTGCAACGGCTGCGGCAAGATCGATTACCCGGATCCCATCCTGAACCAGCGTCTGTCCGTCCAGGAATGCCTGGAAGCGGTCGACGAGTGCGGCGCACCGATCGTGTCGATCGCCGGCGGCGAGCCTTTGCTGCACAAGGAAATGCCGGAAATCGTCCGCGGCATCATGAAGCGCAAGAAGTTCGTCTACCTCTGCACGAACGCGCTGCTGATGGAAAAGAAGATGGACGACTACCAGCCGAGCCCGTACTTCGTCTGGTCGGTCCACCTCGACGGCGACCAGCAGGCGCACGATCACTCGGTGTCGCAGGAAGGCGTGTACGACAAGGCGGTCGCGGCGATCAAGGAAGCGAAGCGCCGCGGCTTCCGCGTGAACATCAACTGCACGCTGTTCAACGATGCAGTGCCCGAGCGCGTCGCGAAGTTCTTCGATACGCTGGGGCCGATCGGCGTCGACGGCATCACCGTGTCGCCGGGCTACGCGTATGAGCGCGCACCGGACCAGCAGCACTTCCTGAACCGCGACAAGACGAAGAACCTGTTCCGCGAGATCCTGAAGCGCGGCGAAGGCGGCAAGCGCTGGTCGTTCAGCCAGTCGTCGCTGTTCCTCGACTTCCTGGCCGGCAACCAGACGTACAAGTGCACGCCGTGGGGCAACCCGGCGCGTACGGTGTTCGGCTGGCAGAAGCCGTGCTACCTGGTCGGCGAAGGTTACGTGAAGACCTTCAAGGAACTGATGGAAGACACGAACTGGGACAACTACGGCGTCGGCAACTACGAGAAGTGCGCGGACTGCATGGTCCACTGCGGCTTCGAAGCGACCGCCGTGATGGACACGATGGCGCATCCGCTGAAGGCGTTCGCCGTGAGCCGCAAGGGCATCAAGACCGACGGCCCGTTCGCACCGGACATTCCGATCGACAAGCAGCGTCCGGCCGAGTACGTGTTCTCGCGCCACGTCGAGATCAAGCTCGAGGAAATCCAGCGCGCCGGCAAGGGCAAGCTGCAGAAGCCGGCGAAGCCGGCAGCCGCCGCTTAAGCGCGTTTCGCCACGCGGGGGCCTTGCCTCCGCGCCGGCGGAAAAAATGAAGCGCCACGGAGCCTGCTCCGTGGCGCTTTTGTTTTGGGCCGCGGTGTCGAGTCGCGTTCCGCCGTCACCGTATGGCCGCGACAGCCGCGCAATCGCTGCTTCGGCGATTGCGGCGGCCGCGCCGGTGCGACCGGCCCTGTCTCCTCCATCCTCCCTGCGAAACCGGTGCGACGCTACACGGCCAGCGAATCGGCCATATGCACGCGCATCTTCTCCGCCGCGCCCGCGACGAGCGCCGGCTGGCCGCTCGACGCGAACGTGCAGACGTGCTCCCACAGCTCGGCCAGCCGATGCCGCGTGAGCGTCGTGACGCACGTGTCGTTCGCCGCGAGCACGTGCTCGAGCACCGCGCATTCGTCGTCGTGCAACGTCCATGCACCGCCTTGCGCCGCGCGCGCCACACCTGCATCGAGTGCACGCTCCGCGTCGACGCACAGGTCGATGTCGGCCTCTGCGCACACCGCATCGTCGAGCGCCAGGAACACCAGGTAGACGCTCGTGCGCAAGCGCATCAGCAGCGCCTCGTTGCCATGCCCGCCACGCAGCGCGACGAGCGCCATATGGCATTTCAGCGAGATGTCGCGTGCATGCACGGGCGGCAGCGGCAGCAGCCACTCGCGGGTCAGCGGCACGTGGCGGCGGTGCTTCCGGGTACTTTTCATGATTGCCTCCCGCTTGCGGGCGCATCGCTCGCCGCGACGGCCGGGCATGCGATGCGGCACGCAACGGCATCACGGCGCGCTTGGCGGGGGTACTTCGCACGACGCCGCGCGCCGTGCCCATCGTCGCGCCGCTGCGTCGCGCGCGCGGCCGGCAACCGGCGCGGCGCCGACGCACGCACGACGGCGGCAAATCGGATCGGGCAAGCCATGCTCGTCTCTTGCATCAGAACGTGTTCTCGCCCTTCAGGTAGTACGCGGTCTTCACGAAGAACGCCTTGATCGGATGGCCGCCCTGCACGTCGCGTGCGGCGCGCGCTTGCATCTCGGCCCGCTCTTCGCGCGACCGGTCCGGCACCGGATTGCGGACACGTTCGAGCGCACGCTGCATCGCGAGCGGATAGTCCTGGTTGCCGGCCGACGTCGCGCGATAGCCGGCACGCGTCATCTGCATCAGTTGTGCGTCGGTTTCGGCACGCGCCGTCCACCAGCTCGACAGTGAGGCATTCGATGCCCCGTCGGAAACGGCCGACTGCGCAAAGCTGACCGCGGGCAGCGCAACGAGTGCACAGGAAAGTACAGCAACGGGAACGAGGGATCGCATAGTGGCCTCCAGGTGGTTGTCCCCGCATCGATCGTGTTCGACGATGCGTTGAATGCATCGTATGTCGCGCTGCATTCCGCTTGAATAGCCGAATCCGCAATTGATTTTTTCGGCTTCGGAATTCGGCGCGCAAACCGCGTCGCGCGCGAATCCCGCCAAACCGGAATTTCTTTATTTCATTCAACGTCCTGATCGCATTTGTTCAGACGATCCGAGGCGGTACACCCAGCGCTTTTTCAATTTCCGAAATGACGTGTTGCCGATGCGATCGCGCCGGCGCACCTGCCGACAAGGCTTCCGGCGTGATATCGCGCGTGTGGATATCTCCGGATATCGCAAACCTCGGCCTTGTCCGATCGAACGGTTCTTGTGATTCAGGACAAGCCTTCGCATCCGGATTGCCGGATTGCGACACGACGCGTGCGGCAAGGACGCGCGATAATCACGCATCGGCCGTTTCGCGCGGCACTTCATGCATTCCCATTTTCATCGAGTCCTGCCATGGCTGCCCTCGACACCACCGCCATCCACAGTTGGCACGCGCATGTCTATTTCGATGCAGCCAGCCGCGACGCGGCCTGGGCGTTTCGCCAGGTCGTCGACGAACGGTTCGGCGCGGTCATCGAACTCGGCCGCTTTCACGAACGCCCCGTCGGCCCGCACCCGGCGTGGTCGTACCAGATCGCGTTCGACGCCGCGCGCTTCGACGACATCGTGCCGTGGCTCGTGCTGAACCACGGCACGCTGGATATCTTCCTGCATCCGAATACGAGCGACGAACTGCGTGACCATCGCGATTGCGCGGTGTGGATCGGGAAGTCGTACGTGCTGAACCTCGACGCGCTGGCCGGATAACAGCCGGCACGCGCCGCCCTCGTCGCGGCGACATCCACGTTTCGGGTCGACGTGAAACGTCTCGCGACGGCGCGCCCATACAGTAGGTTCCGTTATCGATACTTCCGGAACCCGTCATGACACACGCCGACGCCGATGCCCGGCACATTTATGAAGGCTGGCACGCGGCCGTCGTCGCGCGCGACCTCGATGCGCTGATGGCGCTGTATGCCGACGACGCGGTGCTCGAAACGCCGCTGATCGTCGTCACGCTGCCCGATCACGGCTCCGGCGTGCTGCACGGCAAGGCCGCGATCCGCGCATTCTTCGCGGCCGGCCTGCGCAATCCGGGCAACAGGCTCGGGCGCTGGTACCGCACCGGGCTGTTCTTCTCGAACGGCCGCCAGCTCACGTGGGAATATCCGCGCGCGACGCCGGAAGGCGACCAGGTCGACCTCGTCGAGGTGATGGACTTGCGCGACGGGCTGATCGCGCATCATCGCGTGTACTGGGGATGGGTCGGGTTTCTCGCGCTGCGGGCCGCCGCGCCGGCGCCCGACCGCGCATGACGGCCGCCGCGCCGAACCGTGCCGCGGCCCACCGCGTGCTCGCCGCGACCTGCCTGAGCTACACGCTCGTGCTGCTCGATGCGTCCATCGTCAACGTCGCGCTCACCGACATCGCCCACACGTTCGGCAGCCGCGTGGCCGGCCTGCAATGGATAGTGAACGCTTACACGCTCGCGTTCGCGAGCCTGCTGCTGACGGGCGGCACGCTCGGCGACCGGCTCGGCGATCGCACCGTCTATGTCGCAGGGCTCGCGATATTCGTCGCCGCATCCGCGCTTTGCGGCGTCGCGCCGACCCTCCCGGCGCTCGCGATCGCCCGCGCGTTGCAAGGTGTCGGCAGCGCGATGCTGGTGCCCTGCTCGCTCGCGATGCTCAACCGCGCATTCCCCGAGCCGGCCGCGCGCGCATCGGCGATCAGCCTGTGGATGGGCTGCGGCGGCATCGCGATGGCGTCGGGCCCGCTGATCGGCGGCCTGCTGATCCATCTGTTCGGGTGGCGCAGCCTCTTCTTCGTGAACCTGCCGCTCGGGCTTGCCGGCATCTGGCTCGGCCGCACGGTCGCGCGCGCCGCCGGCGACGCATCGCGGCATTTCGACTGGGGCGGCCAGGTCGCGGCCATCGTCGCGATCGCAGCGCTGATCGGCACGCTGATCGAAGGCCCGTCGCTCGGCTGGCGCTCGGCGCCGATCGTCGGCGGCGCGGCGACGAGCGCCGTCGCGTGGATCGCGTTCATCGCGATCGAAGCGCGGAGCCGCGAACCGATGCTGCCGCTCGCGTTCTTCCGCAACCGGCTGTTCGCCGGATCGACGTTCGTGTCGATGGCTTCGGCGTTCGTGTTCTACGGCTTGCTGTTCGTCCTCAGCCTGTTCTATCGGCAAGTCCGCGGCGCGAGCCCGCTCGACACCGGGCTCGCATTCCTGCCGATGACCGCGATGGTTGCGCTCGGCGGACTGTGCTCGGGCAGGCTCGTTGCGCGCTTCGGTGCACTCGGCTCGATGTGCGCCGCGTTCGCGCTCTATGCGGCCGGCGCGCTCGGCATGATGGGAATCGGTGCGACGACACCGGCGTGGCTCGCCGTCGCGCCGATGCTCGCGATCGGATTTGCATCGGGATTCATCTCGCCGGCCGCGACGTCGCCGGCGCTCGGGACGGTCGACCGCCGCCGCGCCGGCGTGGCGGCGGCCGCGCTGAACGCGGCGCGGCAGAGCGGATCGGCGCTCGGTGTGGCGATCTTCGGCGGGTGCATCGCGACGCTGCAGCCGTTTCCGGTGGCGATGCGGGTGGCGTTGCTGGCCGCCGTGGTGATATCGGCGTCTGCCGTGCCGGTGTGGTGGATCGCGACAAGGATAAGCAAAGCGCCGAAAGTCGGCGCTCACACGGCCGGGATTCGTGTCGCAGAAGGCGAGTAGTTCATTAGCCCGAAGCGACAGCGTGTCACGACGAACAGCGCCGCGCGCCGACGGATCTTCCTGGACACATCCCCAGGTTCATCGCGAACCGTCGACATCCGCGTTGCGAACACAACGATCTCGCGTACTGGTGTGCCGACGTGCGTTCCGCCACAATATCAGCCGCCACAGCACATCAGCGCGGGGAAACAACAATGCCAAAAATCAGCGTCACGACACGCCAACTCCCTGTCGGTCAGGGTGGAATGATGATTTCGCTCGTCAAGAACTCAGTCGATGCGTCATCGGCGCCTTTCACCTTCATGTTCGACTGCGGATCGCTCAATCGCCTGCATCTGAACAACGGGTTCAAACGACTCGACGAGAAAAAGGTCGACATTCTGTTCATTTCCCATCTGGACGGGGATCATGTCAACGGTGTCGACATGCTGACGCACCACCTCGAGTCGATCGACACTGTAGTGCTGCCGTGCCTCGATTCCACGACCATCGCCGCCTACGTTCTCGCCGAAGCGAGCAAGGCAGAGATGACAACCGAATTCGGCAATTTGCTGAGCGATCCGGCAAAGTGGTTCGGTGAGCGCAATGTGCGACGGGTCATTTTCTTGCGGCGCCCGACTGACGACGAGATACAGGTGCGGCCCGGCACCGGAAGGAGCGCCTCGATCAGGCTGAGTAATCCAAATTTCCGGAATGGTCTGACCGTGACGCTGCAATCACGCAACTTGTCGACGATATCGGCACAGGCAGCAAAGACCGCGGAATTGATCGAAGCCGATGCCGACACCGTTATCGATATCGCATCGTCGAAAGATACATCGACGGCCCTCTGGACACTGATTCCTTACAACCATCCATTCGACGACAAGCTCGTCAATGCATTCCATGCCGCAGCGGGAACCGTGATCAAGGGCATGCGCAAACCTGGCGCGGCGGCCGATCCATCCGTCACGCCAGCCATATTGCGAGCGATCAAGAACAAGCCCGAACGAGACGTACTCAAGGCCTGCTACCGGATTCTCGACAACGACGGGAATGTGCCGTCGTTAAGCCTATATAGCGGCCCGCCGGCCGTTGCCCCCAAGTTGGCGGTGAAAACGCCCGACTTCCCCACCCCTCAGGCCGGATGGCTGACCACCGGCGATGCGAAACTGAAAGCCACCTGGATCCAGAAGCCATGGATGGAGCGCTATGCCGACGTGTTCGACAAGGTTGGCCTGTTCGTACTCCCGCATCACGGAAGTGACTACAGCATCGACCAGAGCGTCCTGAAGCGCCTTTCTCATGCATCAATGCTCTCCTGCGCGGATTCAAAAAGCACGAAGCATCCTCACAAGAAAGTGGTGGAAAAGATGGAAGCGCTGAAGATCTCCCACCACATCGTTTCCGAGAAGCCGGGGAGCGAATACCAGACAATCGTCAACGTCGAGATATGAGTCCCCGGGCCAACCCGATGCCCGTGCGATCGTCGACCAGGGATCGGTCGACGCAGGGCCGGCGACGGCTGACGCCGCCTTCCGCTCACGCCACGTACATCGCGACACTGACGAACTGGCACAGGCTCCCGGCCAGCACGAACAGATGCCAGATACCGTGCCCGTGACGGATACGCTCGTCGTTGATGAAGAAGTAGATCCCAGCACTGTAGATGAGGCCGCCCGCCACGAGCCACGCGGTGCCGACCGGCGGCAGCGCATGGATCAGCGGACGCACCGCGACGAGCGCCAGCCAGCCCATCGCCACGTACAGGATCATCGACAGCATCCGCGTGCGCCGCCCGAGCGTCAGTTCCTGCACGATGCCGAACACGGCGAGCCCCCAGCTCACGCCGAACAGCGACCAGCCCCACGGGCCGCGCAGCGTGACCAGCGTGAACGGCGTATAGCTGCCGGCGATCAGCAGGTAGATCGCCGAATGGTCGCACTTCTGCAGGATGGCTTTCAGGCGCGGGCTACGCACGCTGTGATACAGCGTCGAGATCGCATAGAGCACGAAGAGCATCGCGCCGTAGACGCTGAAACTCACCACCTTGTAGGCGTCGCCTTCGAGCGCGCCCATCGTCACCAGTGTTGCCAGCCCTGCCACCGATAGCACCGCGCCGACGAGATGGGTAATGCTGTTGAAACGCTCACCGGCATGCACGACGGGTTCCTCCTGTGCGGGTTCATCGGGGTTGAATGGCTCACATGATACCGGCCGGGAAACGAAGCCGGGTTGCGGACAGATCAAGCCCGGTACACGAACGGCTTCGCAGCGCTGCGTGCCCGGCGCATCACGCTCGCCGCCGCACGGCAAACCTGCCGGTCCCGCCAGGCGACCCTCCCGGCAGCGGTCAGCGGTCGTTGTCTGCCGGCGGCGCCCACTCGGCCACGAGCTTCAGCAGGCCGGGAAAGCGCAGATCGAGATCTTCCGTGCGCACGCGGCTGCGCCGCTCGAGCCCGTATTGACGCTGGCGCAGCACGCCCGCGTCGCGCAGCGCCTTGAAATGATGGGTGAGTGACGATTTCGGGCGATCGAAGCCGAACCAGCCGCAAGGATGGTCGTAAGCCTCGGATTCCAGCATCAGCTTGCGCACGATCGTCAGCCGCAACGGATCGGCCAGCGCGCCAAGAATGGTTTCGAGGCGGAGCTCGGCAACGTCCGGCTCCGGCAGCGGGTCGGGCAAATCCGCAGGCGCCGGCGCGATGCCGGCCGCCCGTTCAGGGTGGACTCGTTTCATGCCCGCAAGCATATCACCCTGTACGAGTTTTTTCGAACTAGGCTATAGTTCGAAAAAACTCGTACAAGGAGTGCGCTCATGTCCGACACCGCCGTTCCCCAATCGCGACCCGCAGCCTCGCGTCCCGTGCCCCGCATGGCGCACGCCGCCTGGATGGTCACCGCCGTGTTCATGCTGTCCAACTCACCGACGCCGCTGTACGTTGCCTGGCAGCGCGCACTCGGCTTCTCGTCCGGCATGCTGACCGTCATCTTCGCGCTCTATATCGCCGGCCTGCTGGGTACGCTGCTCGTCGCCGGCCAGCTTTCGGACCGTTACGGGCGCAAGCCGGTCCTGCTGCCCGGCCTCGTCGCGGCGCTGATCGCGTGCGCGTTGTTCGCGACCGCGTCGTCCGTCGCCATGCTCGCGGTCGCCCGCTTGCTGACGGGCATCGCGGTCGGCGTGATCGTGTCGGCGGGTATGGCCGCGGTGGTCGATCTCGCGGGCACCGAGCGGCGCAAGGCCGCGCTGCTCGCATCGGTCGCCATGGTGCTCGGCGCGGGGCTCGGACCGTTGCTCGCCGGGATTGCCGCGCAAACCGCCGCGCATCCGGTCGCCGTCGTCTTCGGTGTCGAGTTCGTGATCCTGCTGAGCGCATTGGCCGTCGCCCTGCGGCTGCCGCGCACCCGGCCCGCGCAGGCGCAAGGCGACACACCGCCGCTACGCCTGCCGTCCGTACCGGCCCGCAACCGGCGCCATGTCGCCAGCGGTATCGCCGTGTTCGGGCCGGGCATTACCGCGACCTCCTTCGTGCTTGCGCTGGGTCCGTCGTTGCTGGCACGCCTGCTTCACGTGCGCAGCCCGCTGCTCGCGGGCGGAATGGCCTGCGCGATGTTCATCGCCGCCACCGGTGTCCAGTTCGTCGCGCGGCGCGGATCGATCCGTACGACGTTCGTTGCGGGCACGGTCGCCACCATGCTGTCGATGGTGATGCTGTGCGTCGCCGTGCATGCGTCATCGGCCGCCGTCCTCGTCGCCGCGGCGCTCTTCGCGGGCGCGGGACAGGGCCTCGGGCAGCTCGGCGGCCTGACGCTGATCGGCCTGCATGTGTCGGACGCACGGCGCGCCGAGGCGAACGCCGTCATGAACATCGGCGGCTACCTCCCGGCGGGACTGATGCCCGTGATGACCGGGTACGCGATCGATCGCGTCGGCTTCACGGCAGGCGCGACCGGTTTTGCCGTCGCATTGACCCTGATCGCGCTCGCCGCGGGCGCCGCTGCGGTTCTTGCGCTCCGTCACGACAACGACTGACGGCTTCGCGCGAGCCGTGATGACCGGGTACGCGATCGATCGCGTCGGCTTCACCGCAGGCGCGACCGGTTTCGCCGTCGCATTGACCCTGATCGCGCTCGCCGCGGGGGCCGCTGCGGTTCTTGCGCTCCGTCACGACAACGACTGACGGCTTCGCGCGAGGAGAAGCGTTGCACGAGCCGATCGCCTTGCGACGGCATGAAAAAAGGCGTCATGACTCTCACGCCATGACGCCTTCTCTCGTCGTTCCTGCCGTTTCAACCGCTCAACAGCACTTCCCTGCACCCGACCCGTACCGCGCATTCTGACGCTCGCGGAAAAACTCCTCGTACGTCATCGGCTCGCGGTCCGGATGAGTCTCACGCATGTGCGCGACGTAGGTGTCGTAGTCGGGCAGGCCGACCATCAGCCGCAACGCCTGCCCGAGGTAACGCCCCGCGGTGCGCAGGTCGCTGCCAAGATCGCTGAACATCGCGGCCTCCCCTTAACGTCCGCTGCCGAGCGCCTGCGCGGCCGGCATCGCTTCGTACGGCGTCTCGCGCACGGTCGGCTTCGACTCGCGGCGCGCGCGCAGCACGGCGATCACGCCGTACACCGCGATCGCCACGACGACGAAGATGAACAGGCCGGCCAGCGCCGCATCGATGTAGTCGTTGAAGATGATCCGCAGCATCTGCGCGATCGACTTCGCCGGAGCCAGCACCTTGCCTTCGTCCACCGCGGCCTGCAGCTTCGCGGCGTGCGCGAGGAAGCTGACCTTCGGGTTCGCGTCGAAAATCTTCTGCCAGCCGGCGGTCAGCGTGCAGATCAGCAGCCACACGGTCGGCACGATCGTCACCCACGCATAGCGTTCGCGCTTCATCTTGAACAGCACGACGGTGCCGAGCACCAGCGCGATCGCGGCAAGCATCTGGTTCGAGATGCCGAACAACGGCCACAGCGTGTTGATGCCGCCGAGCGGATCGACCACGCCCTGGTACAGGAAGTAACCCCACGCGGCCACGCACAGCGCGGTGGCGACCAGGTTCGCGGGCAGCGACTCGGTGCGCTTGAGCGCCGGGTGGAACGTGCCGAGCAGGTCCTGCAGCATGAAGCGGCCCGCACGCGTGCCGGCGTCGACGGCCGTCAGGATGAACAGCGCTTCGAACAGGATCGCGAAGTGATACCAGAACGCCATCATCGCTTCGCCGCCGATCACCTGGTGCAGGATGTGCGCCATGCCGACGGCCAGCGTCGGTGCGCCGCCCGCGCGCGCGATGATCGTCGTTTCGCCGACGGCCTTCGCGGTCTGCGTCAGCATGTCAGGCGTCAGCACGAAGCCCCATTGCGTGACCGTGCTGGCCACCGCTTCCGGCGTCGAGCCGAGCACGGCGGCCGGCGCGTTCATCGCGAAGTAGATGCCCGGCTCGATCACGCAGGCAGCAACCAGCGCCATGATCGCGACGAACGATTCCATCAGCATCGCGCCGTAACCGATGAAGCGCGCGTTGGTTTCGTTGTCGATCAGCTTCGGCGTCGTACCCGACGAGATCAGCGCGTGGAAGCCCGAAACGGCACCGCACGCGATCGTGATGAACAGGAACGGGAACAGGCCGCCCGACCACACCGGGCCCGAGCCATCGACGAACTTCGTCAGCGCGGGCATCTTCAGTTCCGGTGCGACGACCAGGATGCCGATCGCGAGACCGAGGATCGTGCCGATCTTCAGGAACGTCGACAGGTAGTCGCGCGGCGCGAGCAGCAGCCACACCGGCAGCACCGATGCGACGAAGCCGTAGCCGATCAGGATCCACGTGAGCTGCGTGCCGGTGAACGTGAACCACGCGGCGAGCGTCGGCGAATCGTGCACATGCTGGCCGAACGCGATCGACGCCATCAGCAGCACGAAGCCGATGATCGACACTTCGCCGATGCGGCCCGGACGGATGTAGCGCGTATAGACGCCCATGAACAGCGCGATCGGAATCGTCGCGGCGACGGTGAACGTGCCCCACGGCGAATTGGTCAGCGCCTTCACGACGATCAGTGCGAGCACCGCGAGGATGATCACCATGATCAGGAACGCGCCGAACAGCGCGATCACGCCGGGCACCGTGCCGAGCTCCATCTTGACGAGATCGCCGAGCGAACGGCCGTCGCGGCGCGTCGAGATGAACAGCACGATGAAATCCTGCACCGCACCGGCGAACACGACGCCGGCCAGGATCCACAGCATGCCGGGCATGTAGCCCATCTGCGCGGCGAGCACGGGCCCGACGAGCGGACCGGCGCCTGCGATCGCGGCGAAGTGATGGCCGAACAGCACGTACTTGTTGGTCGGCACGTAGTCGAGGCCGTCGTTGTACTTGACGGCCGGCGTCATCCGCAGCCCGTCGAGCTGCATGACCTTGCTGGCGATGAAACGGCTGTAGAAACGATACGCGATCAGATACACGCAGACTGCGGCGATCACGATCCAGAGGGCACTCACGCGCTCGCCGTGTGCGAGTGCGATCGTTCCGAACGAGAACGCGCCGAGCAGCGCGACCGCGATCCAGAGCAGGGTACTGGAAGCCCGATTCATGGCGTCTCCTGGTCTCCAATGTGGTTTTAGATGGCATGCGGCGAAGGCGCCGCATACGCGTGACGTCGATGCGTCGTGCCGCCGCCTCGCAAAGGCCGCGACGATGGGCCGTAGTATTCCGTGCGACGGGGGCGGCTTACAAGCGGTTAACTACGTATGTGGAGCTACGTAGAATTACGTAGATGCTGGTTGCGTGTACATCGTCCGGCGTTGGTTTGCATAAATTTGTTCCCAAATTTTGCATAAATTTGTTCCTAGCCCCCTCCCCTGCCCCAACGTAACTACTGCATTTGTGTTTGGGCGCCCCCGGGCTCCACCCATTCCCGATCGATAGCCTCACCACATCCAGCCGCGCTTGTGCCCAAGCGCGGCAAAGCACGCGCAGACGCATCGCGCACGGCAAGTCGACATCTCACGTCGCATTGCCCCTGTATCGAAGACTGGGGCCGAGCTTAGCGTTGTGAATCACTTCGAGCAGCACTGCGCGACAATCCGAAAGGCCTACCAATAAGCCCCTGTTTGCGCGCTCGCAAGAAACCTCGCAATCAGATCTACGCCCTCAGGAGTATGAAGGTAGTCTGCAGGACATCTTCCACCGAGGGCCTGGGTCGGCGAATGAAGCCAGTTGAGAAGCCAGGGCCGTACATCAAAGCCATCCGGATTTCCGGATTCTTCGACCATCCTCTGAACCTGCACAGCAAGCATCTCCACGACGCCAGGAGGGATGCTTTGTTGATCTGAACCCGACAGTGGCAAATCCTTGCTGCTGGCTTTCTTGGTGCTGGACATATCTGTGTTGCAGGCGATTTGACGAGCGATATCTAATGCTGCGCTTAACGGACCATGGTTCCGATCAATGCCCAAGACTAGCGATCCTGACGCCCTTCGTGGAACCCGTTTATAATTGACGGTGCAAAGTACGCTTTCTGCCTCAGAACCAAAAACAGGGAGCGGAGCTTGGTGGCTGAGGATAATCCCGCACCATTCTCTGCCCCACCTCTCTATCGGATTAGCTAGCGGCCAGACAGTGTGATGATCACTAGTCGACCAATCGCGGTCCGGCTATCCGGCCCACCCGCCTCGATTGAGGCCAAGTAAGCCAGCACGGCTTTTTCTCGGCCATCCGCCACCAGACATTGGGCAGTTCTGCCATCGAATTCTGGCAGCGACTTATGCCGATACCACTCAAGCGCAATCCATAGTTTTCCGGAAACGGCCATGGCTGCCCTGATAACGCGCAGATGCTGTGCCAACCGGGAAAATGACCAAGACGCGGTTGCGGAATCGCGCTTACAGGACATTGATGTTCTCACCAGTTACTGACCCTGCGCACGAACGATGTCCGTACCTTGCGAGGTCAAGCGAAATGCATATGCTTTTCGACCTCCACTTGCTGGTGGCGCCGATGTCAATAGTCCAATAGACATCAGAAAGTCAGTGTCGCGCTTCAAGCATTTGAGCTGCTCACGGTTGCATCCGGGGGAACGGTACACGAGAGCAAGTAGTTCCCGATATTCGTCACTTAGAGATTGGGACGCCTCCCACGCCACAAGGCGATGGCGGTGACAGTACCAAATCTCCGAAGCAACGCGACGCTCCATCTGTTGCATCTCACGCGGGTCGTAAAAGGTCAACATCCGACGCTGCTTGCAATCTGCATGGCTGCATTGCAGAAAAAGATGGCCAGCCCCTTGCTCCTGCTCGCTGTCCATCCAACGTCGAAAGACGGGCTCGGCAACATGGAAGCGTTCTGCGCCAATTTCAACGGGATTTCGGAACCACGCAGTCAGTTGACGAAGGGGCACCGTCAAGTATCGGCCTCGGTACCAGACGTCGACCGATCCGTTCAATAACGTGGTCGCAACCATCTCGGCATGCCCGTGGGACACATTCTTTTTTCCAGCGTCGAACAACGAAAGCATTTCCGAGACTTCGGTGAGCCCGCCAACTACATCGCTCACTACCGACTGCACATCCGACAGCGCTCCATCGCCATACACCACTGCTAACTACTCCATCATTCATTGACGGCAAGATCGGGACAACACCCGCTCTGCATTCACTTCGTCGCTCTATTTGTCAGGCATTAATGGGTCGTAAATGCCGTGGCCAGTCGGCGATGATACCTCGACCATACCTGCATGGAAAGGGTATCGGGTCGAAGCGACACAGAAGCGCACCTCAAGCAGATAGGGAGGTCGATCCGTGCACGCCGACTCGCGCTCAACATTTCCCAAGAGTCACTCGCCCACCTCGCGAACATCGACAGAAGCCACATGGGCAAAATCGAGAGGGGCGAACGAAATGTCACGTTGCTGAATCTTCTGAGAATCTCTCGAGCGCTTGCTTGGCGACCTTCGGAGCTTCTCGCTTCGGCAGGTTTGTAACGAGGTAGCTCTGGGGCGATCGCAGCAGCTTTTGATCCGACTGGCGAAGAGTCGACCGGCTCTCAAACTCCTTATGCAAAAGGGGCACTGCCCCTTACTGTTATCCAGCCTCGCCGAATAGCTCGTCGAAACCATCACGACAGAGCCGAAGCATATCTTCCGGATCGATGTTGCGCTCAGGCTGCGCAATTTCGATCGCGGCGCGAATGATGTCGTTGACTTCCGTGAATAGCTCGTCGACACCGGATCTCACCGACTTCCGGTGTGCCTCCGTCATCGTGCCATACAAGCGCTTCCAGATCGGGATCAGCTCATCCTCGATCGTGCTCACGAAGTGAAGCATCGCATCGTGAATGTAGAGCACGTCTTGAGCACGCTTTTCCGGAGTCCGGTCGTCGCGGATCAGCATGAAAAACCAACCACTGTCAGATTTAGTCTAGTCCACCGCAGATTACACGTCGCTTTGGGGATCAACAGGAACTTGACCTAGCGGGCACCATCGATTCGTCCGTAGGCGGCGCCACCGACACATAACGCCCCAGTCCTCACGATGGCTTTCTTTGCAATCTCTGACCGCCCCTGCGCGGTCATTTTTATTTCGAACTCCTGGAGCAAAACGCCCGGTCAAACTGCCGCGCCCTCTGCGCCTCGTCACTATGCAAGTAAGTCGACGTTGTCGAAATTGACGCATGCCGTAGGTTGTCGCGCACCATGATCAGTTCCGCGCCACGCGCCAACGCATGCGTGGCATGTGTATGACGCATCCAATGCGGACTCGCCCGGCGCAATTTCTCGGCAGTTGCCGGCTGCTCAACCTCGATCGCAGCGGCCACCAGCAGGAAAAAGCGACGGATCACCCTCCAAAGACGGGTACTCTGAATGCCGGCAGCGTCTTCCTCAAGACTTGAAACTAGCGGAGTAGAAGGAATCCAGCGAGACGGCGTCACCGGCAACCCGCGCTGCATGAGCCAAAGATCCAACGCGGTTCGCGCCAGTGTCGGTAACGCAACCTTACCGGGCCTCCCGCCCTTCCCGATCACGTGCAGCCAGTGATCGCCATGTTCGTCGCGGCGGATATCGCCCAGCGTGGCGCCAACCAGTTCGCCGGCACGCAGCCCCGTCGCGTAGCCGAAGTCCAGCAGAAAGCGTAAGCGCTGAGCAGCTGGCTCGCTCCAGCCGTACGACCATTCAAGCCCGTCGGCCAGTGTGCGGACCAACAACCACTCACCCTCTGTAAAGCCGCGCGAGACGTCCAGTCCCGTATGCAACACGCCACCCCGCACCTTGACGCCAGCAAATGGGTTCGCCTGTACATAGCGCTGCTCGACCAGCCAACGAAACATCGCGGATAGCACCGTCAACGCATGCGCTGTCGACCGCGCCGATAGTGAACCGTTGAATGGCCGCCACTCGACGCTCTGTCGTGGCCGAGACGGCCCCACCCAGCGCTCCCGCGGTGTCGGCCGCCGCAAGAAACCGCGATACGCAATCGCGTCATCCGTCGTGAGCGACGACAACGCTCGACCACGCTCGACGATCGCCCATAGGATCAGCCTCTCGGACTCTTTCCTGTAGGCACGCTGCGTGGCCACCGATTCATGCAGCGACAGCCAGGACAGAACGGCCTCATAGTCGTTCGATGCGCTCAGCAGGCAGGCCGCCTGCGGTGCTCGAAATTTTCCGCACGTGCCGTCAACCTCATGCGGCACGTGCATTCGTTCCCACGGAACGATGTTCCCGGACGGTACCGCAGCGATCAACGCGCGCGCGCGCTCGGTCAAGGCCGGGTACGCAGCAAAAAACGCTTCAACGTGCCGCGCGCCGGCGGCCCCAAGACCATCGATCGTCGCCCACCAGCGGCTCCGACGTGGAATTCGGACGGTCAGGTCCGCAAGCGTTCTGATCCCGTGCGCCTGCAGGGCCACGACGACACGTGGTGGCAACCATTGGCCAATTTCATCCGAGATGAGCGGCTGGGGAACGGGTAGATGACGCAGTACATCAATGGCCTGGACGACAGCGTCCACCCCAGCTTGAGAAGGACGATCGACGAACGCGGCCGCGAGATCCTCGCGATGACGAGCTCGAGCAAACGCCACGAGTCGCCGGCGAATGCGCCCAAGGATGCTACGCGACGATGCGCCAGTTTCCCGGCGTTCGCCCAGGTAACGAGAAACTGCGGCCCGCGCCTCCAGACCGGCGTACCAGCTGCGTAGTGCGGCAAGCTCCGCCTCGTCCGGAAAGTCGGGCGTGGCTTCGTCGGCGGCGGCATGGGACTGACGCGTTTTCATGATCACCAGTTTAGATGATTTTCGATGATAGGCAGATAATAATCCTTATCTGTCCGTCATCATCAAATTGCTGACAAAGTTATTTCAATTCGTAATGGTTAGGCACGTAATACGGCCGCAATCGGCAAGCGCTTGCGGTTCGTGATGCCCTGTCACCGCCGCTCCCAGGCATCCAGATAGTGATGCGACGGGATCGTCGCAAGCTGCTCGTCGTGGATGACGGTGGAGCAGCCCCCTGAAACACCGAACACAGTCCCTCACTTACAATAACGGGTGTCTGGAGATACAGGGGCAAGTCCAGACGGGAATGCGCTCAACGGTTGCCAGTTCGTGATCGAACAGCAGGCAACGCGGCGCTTCCGGCATCGTCCATCTGTCATCAACACCACACGTCAACGTCGACGGTACGCCTGCGGCGTTGCTTACGATGCCCGGCAAGCTGCGTCGATCGGATCAGGCTCATGATCGCGGCTGCACCTTGCCCCGCGCGCAGTGAGCCGGCGAACAGCCAGTTCGAGCGGCCAGTCGCCCATGGTCGAATCTGGTTCTCCAGCCATTTATGTCGATGAGCACATGCCCGCCGTCGAGATTGCGCGTGAGCGCTTCCCAACGGTTCAGGCTGTAGTCGAGCGCCTTCGCGATCGCCGATCCTTCGGTAACGAGCTTGCGCTGGGCCACCATCCAAGCGTGCAACGCATCGACAACGGGTCTGGATCGCTGCTGGCGGCTGGCCTGTCTTCGATCAGGCTTCAGTTCGGCAATGTCACGCTCGACGTCGTAGAGTGCGCCGAAATATTTCAGCGCCTGTTCGGCGATCTGGCTCTGGTTGTTGACGTGCAGCTCGTAGAATTTCCGGCGCGCGTGAGCGGCACATCCGATTTCCGTGATACCCAGTTTGAATCCAGCCTTGTAGCCGCCATAGTCATCCCACATGAGCTTGTCACGCCACGTTCCCATGAACTTTCGGGCATGTTCGCCAGCACGGCTGCCGGCGAAGTCGTAGCACAGCCTTCGGATCGACGAATGGCGTCGTGCTGTACGCCCACAGGTAAGCTCGATGCGTCTTACCCTGGCCGGGCGACAGCATCGCCGAAGCATCTCGAGTAGGTGGTCAGTCGCGGTACAAAGCGAATACCGCATGAAACACGCGGCCTCGATCCGTCGACCCTGCGGTTCGATCCGTTTACTAATCGATGGCGGGCGGCTCGCGCAGCGGCGGGCATAATGGCGCACCATGGCATCGTTGCATTCAATCGGCCAGCTCGTTGCAGCATCGTGCATCGTGAGCAAGTTGATCTTGTCAAGAATCTCGCTCATCTGATGGGTTGAGTTGCGAAGTGGAACGGCCCATAGCCATCGCTGAAGACTTGAATGTTCACCGTGTGGTTGAGGGAGAATTTGCGCCCAACTCTCGAGTTTTTCGATGCTGACGGCACGCTCAAGCGCGTCGTGTAGTTGGTCCTCGATGTCGCGTACGGCTTGGACGACAAACTGCCTGAGCATGCGCTCCGGAGGTATCACGATGCGATGCTCGTAGAACCAATGTTTAAGATCATTCGTCAACTGCGCACGCTCTGGCCGGCCCGTGAGCTGCTCTTTGAGCCAACGGATGACATACCGACGCTGATGTTCCGCGATTGCTCGAAAATTGATGGCGTCCCGCGCAAAGCGCTGGTGGTCGGATAAGGTTTTGAGGTTGCCATCGTAGAGCGAACGTAGCGTCCCGAGGTCTGGCGGCTTCACATTCAGCTGTCGGCCAAGATGTCGCCAAAGAACAGTCGGGATCTGCTTGTACGAGCCGAGCGGCCGGCCGGTCATGCGCAGAAAGCCGATGTGCAACGCGACCGCGAGCCGAAAGAGATCGGTGCGTCTTGAATCAATGGCAACACGCTCCCGCTTGGAGAACGTGAAGAATGTGGCGAGCTCGAATTCGCTCAACTCGCGCGCACCTGCCGGATCCCGAGATAAGCCAATCGCCAGTGGTCCATCAGCGGCTCCGCATCGATGACGAGAGCAGCCAAGCGTAGCGAGGCAAAAATTGAGGTGCTACGGGGAAAGTCAGGATGGCGGCTGTAGCTGTCGAACGCCTAAGAGGCCAGTTCAAATTCCCCGTGAGGGGGCTGTTTACTTCCTCGGCGATTTGTTAACCTTGGGCACCGGAACAACGTGGGCCAAGGATGGAAGCGCCGATCATTGACGACGAGCTGTGGAAACTGATCGAACCCTTGCTGCCTGTCGTGAAGCCTCGCGCGAAGAGCGATCCGGGGCGTCCGCGTGTGCCGGATCGCGTGGCGCTCAACGGCATCCTGTTCGTGCTCAGGACAGGCATCCGTTGGAACCACTTGCCGACCCGGCTCGGCTTCGGCTCGGGTGCGACTTGCTGGCGTCGACTGGCCGACTGGCAGAAGGCTGGCGTGTGGGATCGGCTGCACGAATTGCTGCTCGACAAGCTGCGTGCGACGGGCAAGCTCGACCTCTCATATGCAGCGGTCGATTCATCGTCGATACGCGCTGTTGGGGCGGGCGAAAAACTGGCCCGAACCCCACGGATCGCGCGCGTCCGGGTTCCAAGCATCACATCCTCGTAGACGTCAACGGCATTCCCGTCGTCGCAATCCTGACCGGCGCAAACGCCAACGACGTCACGCAACTGCTGCCGCTCGTCGACTCGATTCCACCGATTCGAGGCGTGCGTGGCCGACCGCTTCAGAAACCTGGCATTGTCTATGCCGACCGTGGCTACGACTCCAAGCGACACCGGCGTGCGCTGCGCGAACGCGGCATCAAGCCCGTGATCGCAAAGCGTCGAACCGAACACGGTAGCGGACTCGGCACGTATCGTTGGGTCGTCGAACGCACTCACTCTTGGCTCCACAATTTCCGTCGTCTACGCATTCGCTTCGATCGTCGCGCGGACATTCACGAAGCGTTCCTCAAACTCGGCTGCTCGCTCGTCTGTTGGAACATCTTCAGACGTGCTGAGCAGGATTTTTGAACTGGCCTCTAAGAACGGTGTCGGAACGAAAAAGAGTTGGGGCAACAAAACGGGTGAGCCGCGATCGTTCCGGCCGCGCCGAGCGCGTTCGCCTGAATCGGGCTCAGAGGCCATATTTTTCTTGCGACCCCAAAAAATTGCTAGGTTTAGCTTATGTCAAATAGAAGTTATTGAAATGGAATCCGCGTGCCGCGGACGCTCTTTCCCGTAAAGCTGTTCCCGTTTCTATTGTAATTTGTTCCTGCTGCCGGCCACACCTGGACTTCGCTCTCAGCATCGCGTTTTCGAAGCCATCAGAGTTCATATCATCGAGGTCGAAACTGGTCCGATTCGCCCGAACCCAGAACATTACAGACGAATAGGCGAATCCGTTCCGGTTTGACTGTACGAGGCTCGCAGAACACGAGCAGCGACTGACATGCAGGGGCCGCTCATCAGCTTTATAGGCACCAGGTTTTCGGGTCTTGGCAATTTACTCGACGGATGTCCGATCTAACGCCGCGCCCTCGGGCGATTATAAAAGATGGCCCCACAGCCGGGCGGTCCACTCCTTGACACGCAGCAGTATTGACCTGTGCTTCCAGCCTTCCCTGCCGATCTCATCGGAAGCGGCCATGTCCTCGGCAAAAGCGCTCTCCATGCGTTGTGCGAATGTCTGTCCCAGGACGACTGCATTGATTTCATCATTGTCCAGCGCGCTGCGCCAATCGAGGTTGCTGGAACCGACACATGACCAGACGCCATCCACGATCGCGGTTTTGGCATGCAGCAGTGCGCCCCGCCTCTCGTAGATCTTGACGCCCGCTTCCAGCAGATCGGCGTAGTGCGAGCGGCCGGCATAAAATGCCAGCGCCGAATCGGAGCGGCCGGGGAGGATCATTCGAACATCGACGCCACGCTTCGCCGCGTCGACCAACGTGTCGACCAGTTGCGGATCCGGGACGAAGTAGGCGTTGGTGAGATACACACGCTGCTCCGCATTGCCGATTGCCGCGATGAGCATCAGATAAATGAGACTGAACGGATCGTCCGGCGTGCTTCCGACGGCGCGAACGATTTCCGGGCCTTGCGACAACAGCTGCGGAAAATAGTGGAGCTCGGCCAGCGGTTTTCCGTTTTGCGTGTTCCAGGTCTGCAGGAACAGTTTCTGAAATTGGGCAACGACCGGGCCTCTGATCTGCACGTCGGTATCGCGCCATCCGCGCGTCGCGCCTGCGTCGTCGGTCGACTCCGACCGATGCCTGCCGGAAGAGCCGCTCGAGTAGACGCTGCTGATGTTGATGCCGCCCAGAAATGCCATCCGCCCGTCGACGATCAGGAGCTTGCGGTGATCGCGATGATTCAACGCCCAAGGCTTGCGCGTCGACAACGGATTCACCGGATTGAATTCCAGCACCCGTATTCCGGCGACCCGCAGTCGATCGAAATAGGTGCTGGGCGTGCCGAGTGCGCCCACGCTGTCGTAGATCAGGTTCACCTGGACGCCGCGCGACTGCTGGGCGATCAGCGCATCGGCGAATTGCCGCCCTACGTCGCTGTCGTCGATGCCGAAGGTCTCCAGGTTGATGTGATCTTTCGCCGAGGCCATGGCCGCGAACATGGCTTGGTACGTTGCCGGACCATCCTGCAACAAGCGGACCTCATTGCCGACCACGAGCGGGCTGCCGCCGATGGCTTGCTCGAGTGCGATCTGCTTGTCGAGAAGCGCCGTATCCCCGGCATTGCGCTTCAGATCCGTGACGATGGTAGCGCTACGCTTCGCCGATAACGGTCCCCAGGCGTTTTCAAAGCGGGCCGCCTGGGTGGCGTAGCGATGGCTCAGGAACTGAGTATCGGGCAAGCTCGCGCAACCGCCTGCGCTCGCCAGGCAGCAGGCGGCTGTCGCTATCCCTGTCAGCGCCCGAATCATCATCGACGTTCCCGAAAAACCCGTACGGCCTGCCTGGCGTTATCTCGTCGCACGACGCGGCACCGTGCCGCCTCTCCCCACGTGTGCGCAACGATTGCCGTGACGAAGCGCAGTGCCCCCGGAAGCCGGCGCTTGCGTATCCGGCCTGCTCATCCCCCGAAGCTACTGCATGGTCTGTTGGCGCTGGTATTCCTCGTATTTCATCTGCATGTACTGTTGGCGATCCATCTCATGCAGTTGCCGCGGATAACGCTCGCTGGCGTCGAACCAGTCGGTCAGGCGTTGCTCCAGCTGCTTGTCGGGCGGGCTGGACAATGCACCGAGATATGCATCGATGGCCAGGTAGTAGCGCATCGTGTTGCGCTCCATGAGGCCGCGCATCCCGCCGATGTATTCCGCTTGAGCCGCGGACGGATCGGCGATGTCGGTGAAGCCGACCTTGCCGCGGCCGAAGGCGGCAAGATAGGTCTTCATCGCCAGACGGCCGATCGGACCGTAGCTATAGGCATAGGTCAGATGTAGGAACGTGCGGTCGCCGCCAAGCGCCACCGCTTCCAGCGCGATCCGATAATCGCGGGTGTTCAATGGCCCCTGGGCCGCATGGAGCCTGACCTGCAAGTAACCCGGGCCGGTGGTCGTCGCGTCGTATTCGAATTGCACCCGATAGGTCGTGCTGAGTTCTTCGGCAACTTCCTTCTTGCTGACGTTCACGATCAGTGTCTTGCCGTCGCCGCTGGTGGCACGGCAATACTTGATGTTCGGGTGCAGGATCAACGCATCGCACCAGTTCGACGGGGCTCGCGCAGGGTCATTGAACGCGCCGTTGACGGTCGCGAACGGGTAGGCCATCACCGCGTAGACCTCGCCCTTGAGCGTGGAGGACGATTCCTCGGAATCTAGATACAACGGGCGCTTGAACGCGTTGTGATCGAGGCGGGGAATCAGCTTCCGGTATGCATCGCGCAAGCTGGCCGCCTCGTCCGCAGGCGCTCCTCCCAGGCATGGCAGGTTGCACGCCATCAGCACCGACGCCATCAGCGCCGCGTTGCGTAGCGCGCGGCTGATCGGGCTTCCGGCAGGTGCACTCATCGATAGGCTCCGGCTCGTGACGGCGTGCGGATTGGCGGATCGAACGCGAGACACGTCGCGCGTCGGCGCCACCGGCGAAAGTCTCAGCATCACGACGCCTCTCGGTCACGGCTGACGCCGCGATCCATGCACGTTCTTCGCGTGCTTCCTGATCGCTTCCTTGGCGTCGCCGTACTTTTTCTGCACTTCGCCGACTGCTTGCTGGGCATCGCCTTTGACTTCCTGCTTCGTGTCGCCAGTGGTTCGGCCAATCACCTCGTTGACCTTGCCTTTTACCTTCTCTGCGACGCCCTTGACTTGATCCTTGTTCATGATGAATGCTCCGGTCACACCTGCTGGCTGGATGACCTGCCGCCCGTCGCGATCGGCGCGTCGGCCAATGCACGCGATACGGCAGGATCCGAAAAAAGCAGCAATCGCTCACCGCATTGCGCCGTCACGCTGGTGCGTGCATGGCCGCATGCCGGCCGGGCTTCCTGCGGACGTGTCGCTACATCAGCGGCGTGTTACCCGAATGAAGTGCCCACCCCCATTGCGAATCCGCCATTGCAGGCCAATGGTCCTTGTCGAATCCGGAGGCGCTCTTCATCCGCTCTTCGGTCGCATCGAGCCGGAAGCATTTCTCGTCGGTATCCAGGGTAAACGCTCCCCACGGCACGGCGAAAAGTTTGTCGCCCATCCCGAGAAAGCCTCCGCAAGACAACACGACGTATGAGATCCGGCCGCTGCATACGTCCAACATGATGTCGATAACCTTCCCGATTTCCTTGCCGTCGGACGATAGAACCTTGTCGCCAGTCAGCGTGGTGGCCGCCATGACGTTGGGGCCGGCCCCGCCGATGCTGGTTGCGTGACCGATGATCCGGGCGCCGCTGCTGTTGCTCGGCGCTTGATTGCTGGGAGAAACGAGTGACATGACCCACTCCTGTGATCATTTCGCGAAATGCCGGCGAGCCTCGCCGGCCAGTGTGACGGTGCGACGCGCACAGCGCGCTTCGCCTGCAATCGCCCGCCGTCATGCGGGCCGAACAACATGCTCGATCGGAGCAATGTTGCGTGCTGGCATGCACGCGAGTTTCGGCGACATGCCCCGCCTGAATCGTTGCGGTATCGCACTACGCATCGCTTCGAGCAGCACCGGTTTGCGGCGCCGGTGTCCACTGCTGTCGATGCGATGACATTCGAAGCGCAGCGCACGAGCGATGTGCTTCGATGTGCCATGCCGGCGGCGCCCGGCGCTGATGTGTGCTCTGGTCGCGTATCGAGCACGCGGCTAGAGAACACATCGCGAACGGTCGCGACATGCGTTCCGATCAGTTCAACCTACCCTATGCGCGAGCAACCCGGGAGTCGGTACGCTGCCGTACCCAGACGGGAACGGCTGTGATGCGGTTGCATCGCGGGAGCGGCAGCCGATCGCCTGTTGCGGCGCTGCCGTGATCTCGAGCGTCGATTGCAAATGGCAGGCCGATTTTCGGCTCATGCGGACATCGACAACGGTGCACGCGGGCTCCGACCGCGCGTGCCGGAGTCGCTCAAAGGAAGTTGGGAACGGTCAATCGGTGACGGCCGACTTAACCGATGCGATTCGGCGATCCAGGGCTGGAAAGCGTGTTGCCGGTCAGTCCCGGTCGCTGCGCATCGCGCGAAATCACGCCGTCCTCGAGTATCGCGCACATCGCGACGAGCAGCATGATCGCGACTGCCGCGAGCCCCAGATAGCCGATGATCCTGAGCGTCTTCATTTTGCTTCCTGCGATAAACGATGGTTGTCGCGATCTGGATCGTTTTGCGGTTTTACCGCCGCCGGTGTCATAGCGGTCGTTGACCTACCATCGCGTGACGGGCACGTGAACGAGACGCCCTATCTCAATCCGAAATAGCCAAGGACGAACAGAACGATAACCACGGCTCCAACGAGCCAAACAACGTTGTACATGGCAACTCCCCTCAAGTTAGACACTGACCTGATCCGCTGCGTGCGTCGCGGCAGAGGGGCGGGAATCCCGGTGCGCGAAGGACGCAACTTGACGTTTTCGCATCCGACAGCGTATGTCTGTACGGCAGTAGCCGCACGTCCGTTCGATACAGCCTCCCGGCGTGAGGCACGGTGCGAGGGGGTATGCCCCCCCCGCTAAGCCTCCGTGTTCGATCAGGTCTTTTTGACGGATTCCTTCACGTCGCCGAGATTCTTTCTCGCCTGGCCGGCCGCCTGCTGGAGATCACCCTTGACTTCCTGCTTCGCGTTACCCGTGGCTCGGCCAATGACTTCATTCACCTTGCCTTTTACCTTCTCCGCAGTTCCCTTGACTTGATCCTTGTTCATGGTAGAGCTCCAATACGTAACTGGTTCGTGGATGATGCTGCTATCGTTTGCCGTCAGGCGATCACTGGGGCTGACCGACGGATCGGTTTTCGATAAAAATCCTCTGTTGTCCCGATCGTTTTCCCGGTTGGCGAGTGCGCTTCAGGGTTCCGGCGGACGATTCGCGACAACGTCGCGCGTCGCCATCCAGTACGGCTGCCGATTGTAGAACTGGTGAAGCGACGACCCCCACTGTTCGTCTGCCATCGAGGGCCAATGGTCCTTGTCGAACGCGGGGGCATTTTTCACGTGATCCGCAGTGACGTCGAGCCGGAAGCATTTTTCGTCGGTGTCGAGAGTCAGCGCGCTCCACGGAATGGCGTAGAGTTTTCCGCCGATGCCGAGAAAGCCGCCGCTCGACAGTACGGCATAGGCGACCCGGCCGCTGCGTACGTCCAGCATGATTTCCGAAATCTTTCCGATCTCCACCTGGTCGGACGTGAAAAGCTTGTTGCCCTTGAGCGTATCGGCCTCCATCACGTTGGGGCCTGGCCCGTCGCCGGTCCCGCTGCCGATAATCGCGGCACCTGTATCGCTGGTCGATGGCCGATGGGTCGGGTCCGATATCGTCATGATTTTCTCCTGGGTTCATTTCGCGGGATACCGGCGCGGATCGCCGGATCGCCATGATGGACGGCACATACCGGTCACGCGATATGCATCGCCCCTCGTCACCATATTCGTTGCGCACCTGCCGCTCACGCGGGAAACCCATGGCATTGAACACCGAGAACGAGTGGCAACGATGCGCGCAGCCGGGATACGAAGTCGGTACGGCGCCGTACCGGGTCGCGAAAAGGAACAATCGGCCGGTGCTCAGATGAACAGGAACATCGCGATCACGGCGGCGGCCATCACCCCGGTGGAAAGCCACCCCGCCAGCCGCAGCAGCATGGGCGTGACGAAGGTGCCCATGACCTTCCGGTTCGACGCCATCAGCATCATCAGCGCCATGATCGGCACCGACGTGACACCGTTGATGACTGCGCTCCAGAACAGCGCCTTGATCGGGTCGATCGACGTGAAATCGAGTGCGAGGCCGACGACCGTCGCGAGCACGATGATCGCGTAGAACCGTTTCGCCAGTTGCGGCTCGAGCGCGAGGCTGTTTTTCCACTGGAACGTGCCGGCCATCGCGTAGGCCGCCGAGCCGGCCAGCACCGGCAGCGCGAGCAGCCCCGTGCCGATGATGCCGAGACTGAAGAGCAGGAACGCAAACTGGCCGGCGATCGGTTTCAATGCGGTGGCGGCCTGCGCCGACGTCTGGATGTCGGTGATATGGTGCGCATGCAGCGTGACCGCGGTCGTGAGAATGATGAAAAACGCAACGAGATTGGAAAATGCCATGCCGATCGACGTATCAACGCGGATGCGGCTCAGGTTTGCCGGCCCTTGCGACGGCTTTTTTGTCAACGCCTGCTGTCCATCCTTCGCCTGCAGTTCCTCGACTTCCTGGGACGCCTGCCAGAAGAACAGATACGGGCTGATGGTGGTGCCGAACACGGCGACCACCGCCGTGATGTAGCCGGCGCTCCACGAGCCGTGCGGAAGTATCGTGCGCAGGGCCACGGTCGCCCATGGGATCTGGACGGCAAAAATCACGCCGACGTAGGCGAACAGTGCCAGGGTGAGCCACTTGAGTATGCGGACATACCTGCGGTACGGCACGAACATCTGCAACACCAGCGAAAACACGCCCAGGCCGACCGTATAGGTATGCGTGGGGCCGCCGACCAACAGATGGACGGCGGCACCCATGGCTGTCAGGTCGGCTGCGATATTGATCGTGTTCGCCGCCAGCAGCAGGACGACGGTGACATACAGCAGCCACCGCGGGTAATGACGTCGCAGGTTCGTCGCGAGACCGTGGCCGCTTACCCGGCCGATTCTCGCGCTCACGACCTGAATGGCGACCATCAGCGGATAGGTCAGCAGAACGGTCCACAGCATGTTGAAGCCGAATTGCGCACCCGCCTGCGAATAGGTGGCGATGCCGCTCGGATCGTCGTCCGCTGCGCCCGTGATCAGTCCTGGACCGAGCTTCGTCAGCCACGAATCCGCCTGGCTGTCGATATCGCTGTCGAGTTTTGTGGACGGAACCATGTCGTATTCCATGAACGCCCGCGTGGCGCGACAACTGTTGATTAAAGGAGTGAAACAGCCATTCATGCCACGCACCAGGCCGGTCGCGTAGTTATGCACGGGATGTACGGGCTCGGTCTGTCCGATGCCGGACGGTTTGCTCACGCGTGTGGCACGCGGAACCGAAGCAGCCTCCGTATTGGCTCGGACCGGCCATGCGCGACTACTTGGGCCGGGCGAATTCGGGAGCAACCGGATCTGACGGTCATGCTCTGTGGAAGCCGTTATGCGTAACAGGTCCAAGCACGGCATATGAACCGCGACAAGAGCGAACGCGTGTCGACGCGGCGGTCGAAGGGACGTTTCCCGCCAGCGGTCCGCCGTTAATAGGCGGCG
The DNA here is from genome assembly GCF_011605345.1 of Burkholderia sp. D-99. GTDB lineage: Bacteria > Pseudomonadota > Gammaproteobacteria > Burkholderiales > Burkholderiaceae > Burkholderia. Next base: position 1,216,852 of record NZ_JAAOXM010000002.1, on the reverse strand, counting down.
TCACCGAGACGATTTCCAAACCGGTCCGTCGAAAGCATCAGCGGAAGCCGTCGCACATCAAGCACCGTTAGTGCGGTTGCGCAGCGCCAGTCTCAGGGTCTTGCACAGACGACGGCAGTGAGGATGAACGGAATAACCTGATGCGCGACGGCCTTGCTGCCGGCAAGCCGGGAATGCGCCTCGACCGATTCGATCGTCGCCTTGACGACGACGCCGTAAATCGAACCCGGCAGAGGTTGTCCGGCTCCCTGCCTGAACAGCGCGTCATACTGCGCATAGGCGAACACGGCATAGACGCTGAAGCCGAACACCGTGAGCGCGGCGTCGCGGGTATGGGTTGCAGCCCCTTCTCGTTCGCGCACCGGCCATGACCGCCGGCATGCGCCCGCCGCATTCCGAAACCACCCGGACGCGCGACGCGGTGACGCGTCTCCCGTTCCGGGCGTCAGCCGACGCGCCGGCCATGCTCAAGGCGCGGCCGACTTGCCCGCTCGACGTTCGAGCATGAGGATAAGGGCAATGATGCTGACGAAATGCATGCGTTCCGGGGGCGTCAGACGGCCGTTCTCCAGCATCGATTCCAGCCGAATTCGCCAGAGTGCCAATGGCGCAGGTTCACCGAGCGTGACGCGTGCAATGAGTCGTTCAAGCGAACGCAGGTCTCCCGCGATTGCTGAGTGGGCCATGGCAACGCTCCGGTTGTCGTGAGGATCGGCGAACAGTCTATGACGACGCACGGCGCCACTCTGCCCGCTACCGTACATCGCCTGCGTACCGCTTCTAGTACGCGTTCCCGGCCGCTTGGGCCGTAGGCACGCGTCGCTGCGATCGCAATGGTTGTGCCTGGTCCTTTGTCCGCCATCGGACAGACGCCGGATCGGCTCGCTGCGAACGTGGGGCGATCGGCGCGATACTGTGCGACGAGTGTGGGGCATCGACGCCGCGTCTTGTGCACGCGCGTACAGCCTCCGCGACGCCACATGGCCACCTGCAACCGAAGCGCGGCGAGCGCAACGTCATTCATGCGGGGTATGCAACGTGACCGAAGCGATCGGATGCCTCATCTTCGGGGCCCTGCTGATTTTCATGGGACTCATCGGATCGTCGCTCGAGCGCCTGCCGCTGAGCGCGGCCATGGTGTATCTCGGGATCGGTCTTCTGATCGGACCGGCCGGCACCGGCCTCCTGTCGATGACATTGCCGGACGACGTCATGCGTTTGCGCATCGCCGCCGAAATCGGCGTGCTTATCTTGCTGTTAGCCACCGTCTTGAGACGGTATGCAATGGGATGAAGACCCAGCGTTCGGCACCGGACAGACATGCTGCGCGAATAGCCGCATTGGTAAAAGGCGAGCCGGCCCTGTCGGTCGGACCGGCGCTGTCGCCACATCACGACTCCCCGCCGCATCCTCCAGGAGATCCCTCATGAAAACTTCCGTATCCCTAATTCTTGCATTCCTTCTGAGCGCCCCGTTCGTTGGAGTCGCTCCGGTTTCAGCCGACGACAACCTTCCTCCGATGCACCGCACCGAACAGGTCACCTATTTGTCGGGCGGTATCGGACTCGATCAATCGGTCGCCATCAAAGGCGCCATGCGAGACTACGCTCTCGTGCTCACCTTCGTCCGCCGAGCCCCAAGCGGAAACGAATACTTGTCCGACGTACTGGTGACAATCACGGACATGAAAGGCAAGACGGTTCTGGAGACACCGTCGGATGGCCCGTTCATGCTGGCCAATCTGAAGAACGGTCGTTATGCGATCAATGCCAGCTACAACGGCCAGTCCGAGCGATACATCGTGAACATTTCGGCATCCCGGCCCGCACGCCATACGTTCACCTGGTTCATGTAGACATGAGCACCCGCCTCTCGGAGGACGGGCGGCTGTCGGTGCAGCGTCCTTTTGCGATGATCTTGCCGTAATGCAACGCGCCCGAAATCGCGCGCGACGCGCGCAAGTGGAATGTGCGCCAACGGACAGACTGTGCCCACGGATCACGCGCATAACGGGCAACCCCCTGTTCCTGTCGCTACCGCTGCATTGAAGCACGATCCCGCTCCGGCTGGCGCGCTCACCCGAACACGCGTCAGCGTTTCTATTCCAGTCGATTCGGTATCCTTATTTGTAACGATCAGGCACGCGCAATGTACGCTTTCGTACAGCATCGGCCGTCCGTTTCCAGTACCGTGAAAGCATGCCGGATATCCGTCGCGACGCCACGCCAGACTGTGTACCGCGCACAAAAACGAGATCGGCACAAATCGCTCTGCATCTCCGGGCGAACGACTGGACGCCACTGCACGGCACGCGGTTCAGCCGGATCATCGACATGCCGCGCATCGATCTGACGAGAACATCATGCTACGAAGCATCAAGGAATTGCACGGCAGCGCGGTTCGCGCGAAGGACGGCGACATCGGGCACGTCAATCAGGCCTACTTCGACGACGACAACTGGTGCATCCGTTATCTCGTCGTCGCGACGGGCGACTGGCTGCACGACAAACAGGTGCTCATCTCGCCCTACTCCGTCAAGCACACCGATTCCCGATCCAGCACGCTGCATGTCGATCTCACGCGCCATCAGGTGGAAGACAGCCCGGATCTGGACATACACAAGCCGGTATCCCGCCAACACGAGATCGAATACCTGCGCTACTACCAATACCCGTCCTACTGGGGCGGCCCGAACCTGTGGGGCGTGGACGCATACCCCGTGTTCCATTCCGCCACCGTGTCGCAAGATCTCGAGGCTGGACATCCGCTGCCCACCCGCTCAACGCCGGCCGATGCGCCGACGGATACGCATCTGCGCAGCACCGGCAAGGTCAAGGGCTATCGGCTCGAAGCCACGGCCGGACGCATCGGCCGCGTGACCGACTTCATCTACGACGACGAAGCCTGGGTCATCCGCTATCTCGCAATCAGGACGCGGAACTGGTGGTTGACCAACAAGGACGTCCTGATTGCGACGCACTGGCTCGACCAGGTGGACTGGTCCACGGAAACGGTATCAACCACGCTCACCCGCGACGCGATTCGCCAGAGCCCCGAATACGACGATTCGCAGCCCGTCTATCGAAGCGACGAGATTGCGTTGTATCAGTTCTACGGCAAGCGTGGTTACTGGTTGAATGCCGAATCGTCCACGGCCCGCGGCGCGCTTTGACGCCGCAGCCTCGGACTGCGTGATGCCCCTGCAATCCTCACGCTCGTCCGTCCTGAATGCTTTATCGGTTCATACGGGAGAAGTTCCATGTCCGCTTTCATGCCCGTCATCTCGGCCACGCAATTCATCGAGCTGGTCAATCAGCGCCTGCCCTCGCATCATGTATTCAAGGCCGGGATGCACGTATTTCTCGCGAGGCCGACATCCGTCGACGCCGATGCGACCGAGTTCGACTATTCGCCAAGGACGCGTCGGGCGAGCGGCGTGGTCATCTACGTCGTCGATCATGTGAAATCCCAATTCCTGGTCGAGCCGGACCTGAGGCTAGTGGGCTCCGGATAGCGCCATCCTCCGCACGCTGCCCGGCGCCGCGCAACGGGTACGGAAGCGTACCGACTTCGCTTCGGGTTGGGGGCAACGTGTTCTTGCGGCCAGGGAGACATCGGACAGGCAACCTGCATCCGGCAGCTTCTCTGATCGCCCTTTCGGCCTGTCGTATCGACAGAGGAGCGGCCGGTCACGAAAGGAATGCAGATGAAACACCGAATGCTGTTGCGACTGCTGGTCGCAGCCTGGGCGCATGCCTGCTCGCTCCGGTCGGACGAGACGACCATCATCACGGTGGCGGCTACCACGAGGATCACGACCGCTATTAGGCGCTGCTCACGTTGTCACGCTTCGATGCCGATGCGTAATCGGTACGGCTTCGTACCGCATTGCGCACGGCGGGCGCGTAGTGTCGAGGCGTTATCGAAGCCCAGGAGGGCATCATGCAAAGACGCACATTCATATGGAGCACATCCGGGGCCGTGTTGGCACTGGGCATCGGGGTGACCGGATGCACGACCACCACGATGGCCGACAGTGAGAACGGCCAGGCCGGCAAGCGTCGCTCGATCGACGCCGGCGTCGATTCAACATTGACACGCCTGTATGGCACCGCCAATGGTTCGCGCGAACTCGTTCGCAGAGCGCGCGGCGTGCTTACGTTCCCGTCCGTCGTCGACGCCGGATTCATCATCGGTGGTCAGTATGGCGAAGGATCGCTTCGTGTCGGCGGCCAGACCACCGGCTACTACAGTACGATCACCGGCTCCATCGGCTTCCAGGCCGGCATGCAATCGCGGGCCATCGTGTTCCTGTTCATGACGGAAGAGTCGCTCGCCCGCTTTCGCAACATGGACGGCTGGTCGGCAGGCGGCGATGCGTCGGTCGCGGTGCTGAAGGTCGGCGCGAACGGCGATATCGACACCAGCAGCGCGAGCAACCAGGTCAACGCATTCGTGCTGACCAACAGCGGATTGATGGCTGGTGTGTCGCTTCAGGGAACCAAGGTCACGCGACTCAAATCGCTCTGATCCCCGCGATGTGCAGAGCGGCGCCTGCATGAACTTCCGCACGGCGCGTGCCGGAACGCCCCCCTTCCGTTTCTCGTAAAAGGCCAGTTCAAAAAGAGCCCGGAAGGGCTGTTTACTTTCTGACGAAACGATTAACCTTGGATGCCTGAACAACGGATCAAGGAATGCCGGCACCTATCATCGATGACGAGCTGTGGGCACTGATCGAACCACTACTTCCACCGCCCAAACCGCGACGCAAGCGATACCCTGGGCGTCTGCCGGTCTCGGACCGTGCAGCACTCAATGGCATCCTGCTCGTGCTGAAGACAGGGATGCGATGGAACCATCTGCCGACCGGGTTGGGTTTCGGCTCTGGAGCGACTTGCTGGCGTCGGCTGCACGACTGGCAGCAGGCCGGGGTGTGGGACAAGCTGAACGGACTGCTGCTCGACAAGCTGCGCGAATCTGGCCAGCTCGATTTCTCATATGCGGCTGTCGATTCATCGTCAGTGCGAGCCGTTGGGGCAGGCCAAAAACTGGACCAAACCCCACCGATCGCGCACGACCAGGGTCCAAACACCACGTCCTCGTAAACGCGAACGGCGTTCCTGTCAGCGCGATCCTGAGCGGCGCGAACCGCAACGATGTCACGCAACTGCTGCCGTTGGTCGACGCGATCCCGCCGATTCGCGGCACTCGCGGCCGACCGCTTCGCAAGCCCAAGGTCATCTACGCCGACCGTGGCTACGATTCCGACTCGCATCGCCGCCGACTTCGCGAGCGCGGCATCAGACCGGTCATCGCCAAGCGCCGCACCGAACACGGCAGCGGCCTCGGCAAATTCCGTTGGGTCGTCGAACGGACTCATTCGTGGCTCCATGGTTTCCGTCGTCTTCGCATTCGCTTCGAACGCCGATCTGACATTCACGAAGCATTCCTCAAACTAGCCTGCTCGCTCGTCTGCTGGAACATCTTCGGCCGATCTGAGCGGCCTTTTTGAACTGGCCTCTAAAGAATACCGGTGACATCTCCGGAAAATTCGTCGACCTCGAATCCTTTACGAACTGACGTGCTGATCGTTGGCGCAGGTCCCGTGGGTCTGTTCGCCGCGTTCGAGGCAGGCGTGATCGGACTCTCATGCCGGATCGTTGACGGGATCGAGCGCCCCGGCGGCCAGTGCATCGAACTGTATCCGGACAAGCCGATCTACGATATCCCTGCCATACCGTCGTGCACCGCGCGTGATCTCGTCGATCGCTTGATCGAACAATGCCGGCCCTTCAATCCTCCGATGCATCTCGGTCACCGTATCGTGGCGGTCGATCCGCTAGAGGAAGGCCGATGGCTTGCGCGCACCGACAAGGGGCATGCGTTTGACGCCGCGGCGATTCTGATTGCCGCCGGCAATGGTGCATTCGTGCCGCAGCGACTGGCCCTCGACGAGGCGACACGCCTTGAAGGCAGATGTGTCCATTACAGCGTCTCTGACATGAACGGTCTTGCCGGAAAGAACGTCGTGGTCACTGGGGGCGGCGACTCCGCGCTCGACTGGGCGCTGGCACTGCGCTCGGTCGCACAGCACGTCACGCTCGTCCATCGACGCAGCGGCTTCAGCGCAACGGACTCGAGCGTCGCCCGATTGCATCAAGCGGTCGCGGCAGGTGAAATGGATTTCGTGGTCGGCACGATTGCTGGATTGAACGCGCGCGCGGGGGCGCTCGAATCGATCGAGGTTCGCCAGATCGGTGGCTCGGTGTGCCTCGAAACAGATCAATTGCTCGTGCTGTACGGACTCGTCGCGGATCTCGGTTCGATCGCAAACTGGGGGATCGCCGTACAGGCCGGACGGATTGTCGTCGACACATCGTATTACGAAAGCTCACGGCCTGGCATCTTCGCGGCAGGTGACATCGCGGGCTACCCGAACAAGCAAAAACTGATCCTGTCCGGGTTTCATGAGGCTTCGCTCGCACTGCGCAAGGCATACGCTTATGCGTTTCCCGACAAGAAGCGTGTGCATGTGCACTCGAGCTACGACGCAAAGCTTGCCGAACGCGTGGCCGCCGTTCACCCCTAGCGAAGGCACGCGGGATTGGGTCCCCATTGATTCCGATGCACGTTACCGACGTAGACCGATCTGGGTGCGCCACGATCAGTCTCTAAAACAATAAACAATCAAATCCAATGCTTCAAGGCCGACAGCGACGAAACAGCTCTAATGGAGCAGTCGCCAGTTTTCCGGGTCACTTCCGATATCCCTTCTGCTGCTTCCTGCAATCCCAGTCTCCGTCGCGTGCTACGATCATCACAGCGTGATCGAGGGGGGAGCAATGGACCTGGACGGATTCAAGCCATATCGCGGCTACTTCTATCGAGTCTCTGCAAATTGCAGCCAGGATGGCCAGTGGCGCAGCACGATTGACGTTCTTCGGCGTCATTGGAACGGCACTACAGAAACCTTGATTTCGGAGATGAATGTGCCTGGCACATTCATCTCCGAGGACTTGGCGCGAGACGCCTCCGACGCCTACTGTCACATGCTTATCGACGAGGGAAAATTCGGGGATAAGTAGTCTCAAGACGCCCTCTTGAATTCGACGATCCGGGGTCACGCTACAGTCATGGCCGCGCGCAACATTCAGGCTGCCCCGGAGACTTCGGAATCCGACGCGCGGCGCGCCGATGACGGCCTCCGTGCCCGGTGGCAGCATGCCCTTGGCGACCGCGCTGCTCCCCTGAAGTCCCGCGGCCGCTCGAGGCGTATGCCCGTGATCTCGAGAGTGATGCGCGTGCCCTGCCTTGCATAGCGCGCGGCTGGTTAGACCTCCGACAGATGCACTCTTCGATATGCTTGAGGCTCGCGACGGTATACGGATTAGGCGGAGCGAAAGCGAGACACTTCTCTCATCGACACTGCTGGCGAATGTTCGCGCGCGTCGCGGCGCGCACGGCCTTCCCGGGCCACCCGTGATTTCACTGTAATTCCCCGCTTATCAGCCAGACAGCAACCATTTGATCTTAAAAGAATATTTATCGTGGGCATGCCGCAACCCCGCATGCAGTCTGGATCGGTCTAACTGGGGAATTACGCTGAAATCAACGCCGGCCCGACAGCGATTTCGCGACGGGTTCGCCACGCCCCCCACCGTGCTGCGCGGATCGGACGGTGGCGTGCTCGCACGCCATCGAAACGAATGCATCGCGAGTGGTGTGCAGTCCGCTCGCGGTCCGGTCGATGTCGTGCACGATCACAGCTCGATCCGCACGGAACTCGAAATCATTCGGGTCAGGTCGATGTCGAAGAACCGCCAGATCCCGTCGCCGGTATCGACCTCCGACGCTTGCAATGCCGACATGTCCGTGGTCGGCGGCGGAATGAGACGCATGGACCGGTCATACCGGGCCATGACCCGTTGCGCGGCGGCCGCCTGCAACTCGCCATACGAGTCACCCTCCACATCGACTTCGGGAAAGTCCGGAAGCGCGCCGCGATAGCGGGGATTCCGGTGCCGCGTGATATAGATCGGATATTTCATGAGCCACTCCCGACAGAGGAATGTGACGAACGTCATCGTGCATCGGGGTGGTTCGACGAGTCGGTACGCTGATGTACAGTCTTCCGGACACGTTTCGCGGTGTCCTCCCGCCGTTCATTCACCGGATCGCCCGATGCCGCGCTATCCGGCCAGACAAGTGCAACGCGTTCGATCCAGGTCCGGCACCGTACCGATCTGAAACTCGATCGGGAGCACGTTAGATAGCCATCTTTGCCCATCCCCCGAAAAGAGAAAATCTTCACCGAACCCTATCCAGGCTCGATCTCAAAGGCGCATTAGCGCAGGAAACGCGCTGGACTGAGGGATTCTCGCCGCAGTAATTCAGCGCTCGTCAGAATCAGACGCGGCTTCCCGAGATCGCGCGGAAGTTACGGGAGTCCGAAGCGACTCGAAACACGCTGCTGATAGCCGTCACCGGCGATGGACAACCGGGCGATCGGCTACGATCAGCCGAGGCGGGGTTTGACCATCACCTGACCCAGCCGGTGAACCTCGAGACTTTGCTGCAGTTGCATGTTCTGCGAGCGGGACGAACGGTCGACCAGTGAAACAGCGAACTTGCTCCGGAGGCCTATTTCCCCGCGACAACGAGCTCCCCAGTATTCACATGCCTGACGCCCTTCACGCTTCGGGCAATGTTCCTGACGTGATCGATCGCGTGCTGACTCGCCAACGAGCCTTTCAGCGTCACCACGCCGTGCGTCGTCATCACGCTCACATCGAAACCCTTGCTGACGCTGTCCGAAAGAATCTTGGATTTCACCTTGGTGGTGATCCAGCTATCGGACACCGCGCGCTCCGTCTTCGCGACGGCGCCAGGTTTGGCCGGCTTGCCGGCATCCATCGGCACCGCGAGGTTGTCACTGACACGCTGAACCCCGTCGGCCGACCGGGCCGCCGATTCGGCCACCGACTTCGCGTGCAAGCTGCTTACCGTTCCGTCGAGTGTGACCACGCCGTCGACGGTGGTGACGCTGATATCGGATTTTCCGAGACCCTCTTCACCCATCAGCCTGGCTTTGACCTTCGTCGTGATGGCGGTGTCGTCGATCGCGGTACCAACGCTGCTGGCAGTTTTGGACATCGAACTTTCGCCGGCGGCGAGGCACGCCGCGCCGATGCCCAACCCGGCAACCAGCCCGACTGCAATCAGTGCAGTGCGGATCGATGTATGACTCGACAAGATCCCTTTCATGAGCTTTCTCCAATGCGTCGTATGAACGACTTGATCTGAACAACGTGCACGATCCCGGTATCGAAACGTACGGGTCAATCGGCATCCGATGTGCAGCGATGCCGCAGCCCGTTTGGGGGCGGCGAAAACCTCGCGGATCTCGTGACGACAGAATCGCATCGCTGCGCGCCAATCTCGGTCCGGCCGCGTAGTTATGCACGGGATGTACGGGCTCAGTCTGTCCGATGCCGGACGGTTTGCTTGCGCGCGTGGCGCGCGGAACCGGAGCGGCCTCCGTACTTGCTCGAACCGGCCAGTCTCAGGGCCTTGCACAGACGACGGCAGTGAGGATGAACGGAATGACCTGATGCGCGACGGCCTTGCTGCCCGCTAACCGAGAATGTGCTTCGACCGAATCGATCGGCGCCTTGACGACGACGCCGTAAATCGAACCCGGCAGAGGTCGACCCGTTCCCTGCCTGAACAGCGCGTCATACTGCGCATAGGCGAACACGGCATAGACGCTGAAGCCGAACACCGTGAGCGCGGCGTCGCGGGTAGGCCGGAACGCGTTGACCGAATTCTGTTCGACCCGCATCGGATCGCGATCGATATAGCCGTGATTGAACAGGCGCACGATGAACGCGTGCGCGTCGGTGGTGCAGTCGAACTGCGCGTCCAGCGCATAGGCTTGGCTCGGCGCGGGGGTGAGCCCGACTCCGCCTGCAAAGCATGCGGCCAGCGCGTTGAGGAGTGTTTTTCTCATGACAGTCTGCGCGGACCGGATAAGTCCTCCATGCTCGTTAGCCGTACCACCTGCCCGGCCGCCTTGCGTCGGAATCGATTGCGGGCGATCTGCGCAAGGCGGCACTTGCCGCGTCATACCCGGCAACCGCAAGCGCGCCGCCCCGGTCTCACGGATGCGCGGCGGCCACCCGTTTCGAGTTGCAACGGTACGGCAACGATGATCCACGAAGGGGCCTTTCCCGACAGGATTCTCGAGCCTCCTATATCCGCCCCAGGAGGAGGAGCACAACTACGACGAGCAGCACCACGCCCAGCAAGCCGCTGGGCATATAGCCCCACGAACGGCTGTGCGGCCAGGTCGGTATCGCACCGATCAATACGAGCACCAGCACGACGATCAATATTGTTCCCAACATGGGCCTTCTCCTTTCGACTCAGTGTTTCGACGAACCCGTCGCCGCCCGCGCTTGGGACCCGGAACCTTCCGGGCCTTGCGAGAGGTATCGCCGCACAGTTCAATTTGATGCCGTTGGACATCTGCAATGTGAGTGAGAAACCTGCCCGGCAAAGTGAAATTGACATCGATCAGCCACGCAGTCGGTACGGTGGAGGACATCGAGATATCCGTTTTGCCGCCCCGGGATCGGGAACGCCGCAGCGAACTCGACTCTTCGCGTCGTCAGCGTGCCCTGGCATGACTGTGTCCCAGGTACGGCACCGTACCGACTTCAATCCAGACTGCGAGCAACGTAGGCCGTACACTCGAAGTGTCTGTTTTATCGCGTTCGATACGTATCGTCCCGTTTTACTTTCATCGTTCCCGCCACGCCGCGCCGCGTGACATGCACGAGAGTGATCGCTGACGCAACGCGTCGATCGCCCGTCGCAGTGTCTGAATCGACGGGCCGATCGCCAATGGGGTTGGGTTGGCAAGTCGAGTTTTTTCGGCCTGCATGGGACGCATCCGCGCCGAAAGCACCCATCAGAATGGACGATATCGCGGGCGTTAGCCGTCATGTTCGATTTCAAGGAATTGCGCCCCGCGAGGCCAGCAGCGCGCATCGAGCCTCCTGAAACACCCAGCGTGCAGGGTTTGATTACGCTTGCCGTTGGCGTCACGGTCATCGCCGCGCTCTATTTTGCGCGCGAGATCCTAATCCCGTTCACGCTGGCGATTCTGCTCAGCTTCCTGGTCGCTCCCCTCGCCAATCTTCTTGGCCGCATCAAGCTTGGCCACGTGGCCTCGGTTCTCCTTGCGGTGACGATGTCGGTCTCGGTGATCGTCGTGCTTGGGGGGATAATCGCCACCCAGATCACGGACCTCGCTGTCGGCATCCCCCGTTATCAGGCGACGATCGACAAGAAGATCTCTGTCGTGCATGGGCTCACGGTTGGAAAATTGAACCAGCTGGCGGGTACCGCCGGTCAGGCGCTTCAACGGGCAACCGTCGATCAGCCGAAAACGATACGCGAATCTTCCTCATCCTCGTCCGGCACCCAACCGCCTGCGGCGCTTCCCGTCGAGGTGCGCGAGCCGGCCCAGACACCATTCCAGCTTGCACGGCGCATACTGTCTCCCGTCGTCAGTCCACTCGAGACAGCCTTCATCGTATTTGTCGTCACCATCGTCATTCTGTTGCAGCGCGATGATCTTCGGGACCGGGCTATCCGCTTGTTCGGTTCGAGAGATCTCCATCGGACCACCACCGCAATGGACGAAGCCGCGCGGCGCCTCAGTCGATATTTCGTTTCGCAACTCGGCTTGAATGCGGGCGTGGGCGTCGTGATCGGGACCGGGCTGTTCATCATTGGCGTACCCAGTCCGGTGCTGTGGGGGATTCTGGCCGCGCTGTTGCGTCTTGTCCCCTACGTCGGAATCTGGATCTCCGCCATTCTGGCTACCGCACTAGCCGCAGCCGTCAGTCCGGAGTGGTCGATGGCGATCTGGTCGCTGGTGCTTTTCGTGACCGTCGAGCTGCTGGCCGGTCAGGCCGTCGAGCCACTGCTGTACGGCCATAGCACCGGCCTTTCCCCGTTTTCGGTCGTCGTCGCTGCGATTTTCTGGAGCTGGATATGGGGGCCAATCGGGCTCATCCTGTCCACTCCGCTGACACTTTGCCTGCTGGTCCTCGGTCGCCATGTTACGCGGCTCGAATTTCTCGACGTGCTGCTTGGCGACCAGCCCGCGCTGTCTCCAGTCGAAAATTTCTACCAGCGAGCGCTCGCCGGCGACCCCGATGACGCAGTAGAGCAAGCCAGGATACTGCTTCGCGACCGGCCGCTGTCCTCCTATTACGATGAAATCGTTCTCAAGGGCTTGCAGCTTGCGGCGGACGATGTCTTGCGCGGCGGCGTAACGCCGGCACAACTGGCGCGAATCGAGACCACGGTCAACGACCTCATCGAGGGCCTGGACGGTTTCGCGGACACCGATCCGGCTACCGATGCAGCAGCGGCCGACCGGGGCGCACCGGCTGCGCCTGCTGCCGGACAAAAGGTATCGTGCCAACCGGCTCGGAACGCTTCTTCGCCCGGCATCGAAGCTCGCCCGGTTCGGCATGCCGACAATCAGGTCCTTTGCATAGCAGGCCGGGGGGCGCTCGACGAGTTGGCATCGGCCATTCTCGTTCAGCTTCTCGGCAAGCACGATCTCGATTGTCGGGTGGTCAACCATGACGCGGCCTCGCGCGTCCGGATCGACGGTCTGGACGTCACCGCAGTGACGATAGTGTGCATTTTTTATCTAGCCATCAATGGAATCCCGTCGCACCTGCGTTACCTTTTGCGACGCGTGCGGCAGCGCTTGCCGGACGCGCTGATCGTCGTCGGCCTCTGGCCGGCAGGCGATACCGGTCAATGGCCCGAGGATCTCCGGAGTGCGATCGGCGCCGATCACTATGCCACTTCGGTCCGGGATATGGTCAACGCATGCATTGTCTCGACCGGCACGGCAAGCGCGTTCGGCTCCGGGCCGAAGCCTGACGGCGTTGCAGCCGTAACGGGCATACGGTGACAAGGGCATGTGGCTGTTGCATTTGCAGCGCAAGCGCCAGTCTTCGCGTCGGGTCGCGCGCTACGCCGGCGATTCGGTAGTGCAACGCCAGCGCGCAAGCGTCCGGCACCGGACAGACGTCGGTCGGGCGTCGGCGCACAGATGATCCATTCGATCGAACTCGCTCGCAATGACGGCAATCCCTTCGTGAGTCCATCGAATTCCTTTGGAGATCGATCATGAGACTCATTGCCCCTCCATCCCGACCGCGAACTGCACCGGCGCTCGCGATAGCGGTTTTTCTCGCGATAACGGCATTCGCCAATCCTGCGAGCGCTGCCTCCCCCGTGCAGACTCAAGCACCTGCAAGCGCGAAGACCGTTGCGACCCACGACCAGATCGATACGCGCATCAATAACCTTCACGACAGGCTTCAGATCACCGCGGCACAGGAAGAACTTTGGCACAAGGTCGCGCAGGTCATGCGCGACAATGCGGGCACGATGGACTCGCTCAGACAGGCTCGAACCAGTCATGCCAACAGCATGAGCGCCGTCGACGATCTCAAGTCCTATGGCCAGGTCGCCGACGCCCATGCGGACGGCATCAAAAAACTCACTCCCGCGTTTCAGGCGCTGTACGACAGCATGTCCGACGCCCAGAAGAAGAATGCCGATCTGATCTTCCGGACTGACCATCACCGCTCCGCAAAGAAGGGGTGATTTCGAGACACCCGCAGCGGGAAACGGACCGGTGCCGCATTCAGGTCCCGGATCTCAGACAGGAGAACATCATGAAAACCCCAGAAGTACGCACCGCGTTCATCGGCTCGATGATGACCAGAATCATGACGACGGTCAGCTTGACCTTGGCCATTGGCGGCATGTCCATGGGGCCGGCTTTCGGCGCAGACTACGGCAACTACTACGATAACCAACAGCAGCATGGCGCGAATGACGGCTATCAGCATTACCAAAGCCAACCAAAGCATCGCACGGGTAACGGTTATTGGCAGAACCACGGGCATCAGTGGGATCACGGCAATCGGCAGGTTTATCGAAATCCGGGCAATGACTACCGTCGCGGCGACTACTACGACAACCGGGACTATGTGTATGCGCCACCACCCGTGGTCTATGCCCCGCAGTCGGCGCCAGGCGTCAGCCTGTTCATACCGCTCCGATTCCGGTAGGGTGCGGAATCGCACGGGGCTTTGTCTGCTGGGTCGGATGGCAACGAAGCCGGGAGAGACCGCTGTTCGGCCTGTCTCGGTTTCTTTGCTTCGCGATTACTGCGCAACCAGCCTTTTGCCGTGACCTTATTGCGATTCCATTCTGTTCGGATTGCGCGACCGCGCGGAGGGCAACATGCATAAACCTGCGGAGCTTGCCGAAAAATTCTTTGGCGTACCCTATGAATCATTGGACGAGCGCTCGAAGAATGTTGCACGTCTCGTTTCGGAACGAAAGCGCATAGCGAGAGACTCCACGAAAGAACTGGAGGAAGCGGCAACGCGCGGCCAGCGCGCGGCAGATGCCGTTGCCGCCTTCGGCGGGTCGTGGATATTCATCACGTGCTTTGTCGTCGTCATGGTCGTCTGGGTCAGTCTGAATTCGCTGATTCTGGCAACGTACAGCAAGACCTTCGATCCTTACCCGTATATCCTGCTCAACCTGTTTCTCTCGATGCTGGCAGCTATCCAGGCACCCATTATCCTGATGGCGCAGAACCGGCAGTCATACAAGGACCGGGTCTCTGCCGAACACGATTACGAAATCAATCTGAAGGCCGAACTCGAGATCATGTTGCTCCATGAAAAATTGGACGGGTTGCGCGAGGAGCAATGGACTGAATTGCTGAACATGCAGAAGGAACAGATGGCGGCGCTGAAGAACCTGCTCGAGTCTGGCAGGACGTGAGCGATGGGGTACCCGGGTCGCCAGCTTCGCGAAACTACGCGATCGAATGGCGAACGACGCGGCCCGGCCATCTATGGCGACTGCCGGTCGTTTCCTCCGATCGATCTGTTTGGGAGAATCGCCGTACAACGGGATATGACAGGCGAACTTCGACACGGTGACGTGTGCGTTACGAAGCCGCGGCATCGGTCATGATGAAGCGCACCGGAAGGACGCTGTTTTCATGTGATGGCCGCAGCCCCGACCTACCATCCTTCCCGTTGCCCTGCCCCATGCGGCCCCTGGTCATCGGAACGCCCGGAATGATTCATGTGGTCGCGCGAAGTGTCGCCTCGATTCCATCCGCTTTCGTGACCGCCGCCATACGCACCGCCATACCCCCCGTTTCGATCGCCGCGATAGCCCTCACCGGGTACCCAAAGGCATCCGGCAAGCACGGTTGCAATAGCCGCAAGACAGACATAGACAGACGCACGCATGTTGCTCTCCTTGCCAGTCGCATCCAGGCACGTTGCTTCGTTTGATCGACCGGAGACGAATGACGGAATCATTCACCGCTGACGTGAACCACGTCGATGTGCGTGTACAGGTCACGCACGAACGAACGGATGGTTGCAGAGGACATCGTCCCGACAACGAGATGGCGTGTCTGTACGGTGAAGGACGCTTGCGGAGACGGACCGGTTGCGTGGCATCGACCGACATTCACCCGCACACGCTGCACGTGCCGCGAAGCCGAACGCGACGCGGGACAACGCGGATGTTGCGCCTTTGTACGCTGTCGTACCGCATCCGTGGCCGTCCTGACGTAGCCTCGAAAGCTCGGGCAACAATCAGGAGACGATGATGCTACGACGAACATTTCTATGGGGTACGCCGGGATCGATCCTGGCTGTTTCCCTCGCGGTTTCGGGTTGCACGATGACCGGAACGTCCGACGCCAGCGGCCACCAGACCGATAAACGCCACACCATCGATGCGGGTGTCGACTCGACCCTCGCACGTCTTTACTCCAGCGCCAACGGCTCGCATGAACTCGTCGGCAAGGCGCGTGGCGTGCTGGTGTTCCCGTCGGTCATCGCGGCCGGCTTCTGGATCGGCGGTCAGTATGGTGAAGGCTCGCTGCGCGTGGCCGGCAGCACCGTCGGGTACTACAGCACCACGACCGGCTCGATCGGGCCGCAGATCGGCGCACAATCGAAAGCCATCATTTTCCTGTTCATGACCGAGGACGCGCTTAATCGGTTCCGTAGCAGCGAAGGCTGGTCGGCAGGCGGCGACGCATCAGTTGCAGTCCTGAAAGTTGGTGCGAACGGCAATGTCGACACCAGCACCGCGACCGCGCCGATCGAAGCATTCGTGCTGACGAACAGCGGGTTGATGGCGGGTGTGACGCTTGAAGGAACGAAGATCTCGAAGCTGAAGACACTGTAGTGCCCAGCGTGAGCCGGCAGACGCGGCGCCCTGAGGACGCGGCGGCGGATCTGAATTCGACTCGCCTGAACGGCGCGTAACCGTGCTCGTGTGGCGCCTGTCCGGCAACGGAGCGGACGCGCGCGCATCATCGCGGCTCATCCTTCCGCGGTCGACACCGCTCAGGCCTGCCGACCGCGATCGATTTCCCGTCAACTGCTCGGTGAAATATCGGTTCCGCATCGCGCACGCGCGACTCCGTGCACCTTGATGAGACACGTGTCGGCACTATAATTTTTGAAGGTAGATCCGCATTCGAACGGTCATCCCTAATTCGTCGAGAAAAGGGACACATTGCCGCCACTGTCCCGCCTGGTCGTCGGATCGGTAAGATATGATGGTTGGCCCCGTCCGCCGATTCCCGCAGCGCCCACATCGGTCGGATTCTCGTTCGTCAGCCGGGCGCAAGCGTAGGAGCCACGCATGCAGGACAACCCGCCCCTTACCGAAAATCACCTGTTAGCTGCGCTGCCGGAGAACGAGCGTGCCCACCTTGCCACACACCTGACGCTTGTCGAGATGCCGTTGGGAAAGGTGCTGTACGAGTCGGGCGGCCAGCTTCATCACGTCTATTTTCCGACCACGTCGATCGTGTCGCTGCTGTATGTGATGGAGGATGGCTCGTCCGCGGAAATCGCGATCGTCGGCCATGAAGGCATGATCGGCGTGTCGCTGTTCATGGGCGGCGAAACGACGCCGAGTCGCGCCGTCGTGCAAAGCGCGGGGCAGGCCTACCGGCTCGACGCGAGCATCCTGAAGGAGGAATTCCGGCGCGGCAACGCGATGCAGCGCCTGTTGTTGCGCTATACTCAGGCGCTCATCACGCAGATGGCGCAGACTGCGGTATGCAACCGGCATCACTCGATCGATCAACAGCTGTGTCGCTGGCTGCTGCTCAGCCTCGACCGCCTGCCGTCGAACCAGTTGCGCATGACGCAGGAACTGATCGCCAACATGCTGGGCGTGCGCAGGTCGGGCGTGACGGAAGCAGCATTGAAGCTGCAGGACGCGGGCCTCATCCGCTACAACTACGGCCATATCGAGGTGCTGGACCGACCCGGGCTCGAAAAGCGCGTGTGCGAATGCTACAGCGTGGTCAAGCGCGAATTCGACCGCCTGCTTCCCGATCTGAAGCGACTCTAGCCGCCACTACGCCTTATCCGACGACCCAGTAAGGCGCCCGGTTGTAGTACTGGTGAAGCGACAATCCCCACTGCAATTGCGTCATCACCGGCCAATGCTCGTCGTCGAAGCCTGGGGTGCTTTTGACATGCGCGGCGGCCACATCCAGATGGAAACATTTGTCGCCGACATCGTATTTCATCGCGCTCCACGGAATGGCGCAAAGCATCTCGCCCGTGCCGCCGCTGGACGCCACCGCGTAGGCAATTCTGCCGTGGTGCAAATCGAGCACAATGCCGAAAACATTGCCGATGTCCTCACCGTCCGACGCGATGATCTTGCTGCCCTTCAGGACATCCGCGGTTGTCACCATATGAGCGGGTTCATCGCCGGCATCGCGTTCGACGAGCTTGCCCCCGTTGCTGTCATCCCCGGATCGATCGGGGGTGTGGAGCATCCTCATGATGTCCTCCTTGGACAAGTTCCGGGAATATCCGTCTCGTGCACGGCCTCGACATCGAAAGCGGCACTCGACGCACGAGAAAACGCTGCGCGCACCGGCATCGGAAGTCGGTACGGTTCCGTACCCGGGTACACCGGGAATATCGGCTCGCCGGTGCGCCGACCGATTCCGCCGCGCTTATCGATATCGCCGGATACCGGCGACGACTCGATGCTTCGTGGTCGCGCAGGGCGCTGCCCCTGCGCTAGCGGTGCTTGATGTGTGACGACTTCCGATGATGCTTTCGATGGGCCGGGCGGGAGATCATCCTCGTGACACCGCCGATCGACGGCGGATCGCTGGCGGGGAATGTCCCCTCCACCGCCTCGTCGACATTGCGTTCGCTCTTGCCGCCGTTCGTATGCTGCTCTCGATATCTGCTGCGCATAACCGCCTCCATGGAGGTAATGGTCGGATCGGGCCGCGCCTGATTCAGCTGGGCCGCCAGCGTGAAACGCCTCCGGTCACGACGCCAGCATAGACCCGATCCGAACATTCCGTCCGGCGCGAACGTGATCCGCCGCACAACGCCGGGCATCGCGAAACAGCCACGCACACCGGCAAACCGTCCGGCATCGGACAGACTGAGCCCGCACACCCCGCGTATAGCTGGGCTGCCGGCCGGATAAGTCGCGAGACGTCGACTCCTTCCCGATTTTTCATCAGGATCCACCATGAAACTCGCTCTTCTCGCCCTCCCCCGACAGATTGCCGGCGCGTTCGCCGTGGCGGTGACAGTCGCCCTCGGCTCAGCCGTCTTCGCCCCACTCTCGAATGCTGCCGGCCCCGCACCGGATCACGCACCACCCCACGTCATGACCGTGGCGGCTCAAAAGTCGGTCGACGGGCGCATCAACAGCCTGCACCAGCGCCTTGGCATCACGCCTGCCCAGGAATCCCTGTGGCAGCGGGTCTCGCAGGTCATGCGCGATAACGCGAACGCGATGGAATCGCTCAGGAAGGCACGTAGCGATCACGCGAACGACATGAGCGCGATGGACGATCTTCATTCCTACGGCCAAGTCGCCAACGTGCACGCCGAAGGCATCAAAAAACTGACCACGGCATTTCAGCCGCTGTACGACAGCATGTCCGATACGCAAAAGCAGAACGCGGACGCGATTTTCCGTGGCAACGGTCACCACCTGATCAAGAAACAATAGTTCCGGATCGTACCCAGGAGAACATGATGGACGTTTCTGTCGGACACGCACGTCGAAACACGATGGCGCCGAGATCAGGCATGCGGCTCGTCGGCATGATCGTTGCGTTCGGCTGCCTTGTCGTTGCACCGCAGTTGCATGCGGAGAGAATGAATCACGGCTGGGACAAGGGCAATCACGCGCATGACGCATCAGGGCGGTCGCCACTACGACCATCACCGGCATGGAGGCGACGGCTATTACGATGGCGAGGATGACGCTTATGCCGCGCCTCCGATGGTTTACGAGCCGGCACCGGCGCCCGGCGTCTCGCTGTTCATCCCCCTGCGGCTGCGTTAACGTACGAATCCTGTCCGGCGGACGGGTACACCCGGCGGCACGTGGCTGTGGCGACCCTCACTGCTTCGTGATCCTGATGACGATGCTCGAGAGGATGTGTCGCGACATGCCGGGACGGACGGTTCCCCCTCGTGCGCGCTTTGTACGGTTTCGTACCGCATCGGCTAGCCGCCGCGTGTAGCGTCTCAAACATGCCGGCTATCCGAGTGGACGCGCTCGGCAGGAATCGCTCCGCATCGGCGGACGAACGGCTGGATGCCACCGCACGGCACGCATGCCAGCCGGATCACCGACGTGCCGAGCATCGATCTGGCGAGGACATCATGTTACGAAGCATCCGAAGGTTGCACGGAGACACGGTTCGAGCGAAGGACGGCGATATCGGGCACATCCACCAGGCCTACTTCGACGATGACAACTGGTGCATCCGCTACCTCGTCGTCGAGACGGGCGACTGGCTGCACGACAGGCAGGTGCTGGTTTCGCCGTATTCCGTCACGCATGCCGATCCCGAAACCCGCACGTTATACGTCAGCCTCACGCAACAGCAGGTGAGAGACAGCCCGAATCTGGACACGCACAAGCCGGTATCGCGCCAGCACGAGATCGAGTACCTGCGTTACTACAACTACCCGACTTACTGGGGCGGCCCGAACCTTTGGGGGATGGGTGCTTACCCGGCTTTCGATCCGGCCGGACCGTCGCAGGATCTCGATGCCGGCGGCCCGCTGTTCTCGCACGGCGCGCCGGCCAGTGCGCCGGCGGATACGCATTTGCGCAGCACCGGCGAGGTCGACGGATATCGGCTCGAAGCCACGGACGGACATATCGGTCACGTGTCCGACTTCATTTACGACGATGAAGCCTGGGTGATCCGCTATCTGGCGATCGACACGTCGAGCTGGTGGTCGACCGGCAAGGAAGTCCTGATCGCGACGCACTGGCTTGACCAGGTGGAATGGCATACGGAAACGGTTTCGGCCACGCTCACGCGCGACGCGATCCGCCGCAGCCCTCCCTACGACGACTCGCAGCTCGTGCATCGAAGCTACGAAATCGAGTTGCACGAATTCTACGGCAAGCACGGCTACTGGCCCCGAGACCGATAACGCGGACGACGGGCCGTCAACGCAACCACCATCCCGTTTGGGATGTTGCGTGACCGAACGCCAAGGAGCAGTTGCATGACCTCAACCGATTTCCCGTCAATCCAAGGGGCGGCACTCGATGCGCTCTGCATCAATACGCTGCGCTTCCTGTCGATCGATGCCGTGCAGAAAGCGGCGAGCGGCCATCCAGGCTTGCCGCTCGGCGCCGCACCGATGGCCTATGTGTTATGGATGCGCCATCTCAAGCATCACCCCGCCAATCCGGCGTGGCTCGATCGCGATCGCTTCATCCTGTCGGCCGGACATGGTTCGATGCTGTTGTACAGCCTGCTTCATCTAACCGGCTACGACCTGCCGCTCGATCAGATCGGGCGCTTCCGGCAATCGGGCAGCCTCACGCCCGGCCATCCGGAGCGCGGCCTCACGCCGGGCGTCGAGACGTCGACCGGCCCGCTCGGCCAGGGCTTCGCCAACGCCGTCGGCATGGCGATGGCGGAAGCGCAGCTCGCCGCGTGCTACAACCGTCCCGGCTTCGAGATCGTGGATCACCACACCTACGCACTTGTCAGCGACGGCGACCTGATGGAAGGCGTCGCAGCGGAAGCCGCATCGCTTGCCGGCCATCTCCGGCTCGGCAAGCTGATCTGCCTGTACGACGACAATCGGGTCACACTGTCCGCCGGCACCGCTATCACCTTCACCGAAGATCGCGCGCAACGGTTCGACGCCTACGGCTGGCATACCGAAACGGTCGACGACGGCAACGATCTGGCCGCAATCGACGCGGCGCTGGCCAACGCACGTGCCGAGCTGCTGCGTCCGTCGTTGATCCTCGTGCGCACGCATCTCGGTTATGGCTCGCCCAACCGGCAAGACACCTACCAGGCGCACGGATCGCCGCTCGGCGACGCCGAGGTGCGCCTGACCAAGCACAACCTCGGGTGGCCGCCCGACCCCGCGTTTCATATCCCCGCACCGGCGCTCGCGCATTTTCGTCGCGCGCTGACGGAGGGGCGCGCACGAGAAGATCACTGGAACGCGCGGTTCGCAGCGTATGCGCGCGCGTTTCCCGAGCTGGCCGACGCGCTGCTGAACACGGTGCGCGGCACGTTGCCCGACCGGTGGGACCGCGATATCCCGGTTTTTCCGGCCGATCCGAAAGGCATGGCAACGCGGGTTGCTTCCGGCAAGGTGCTGAATGCCCTCGCCTCCCGCGTCCCTTCGCTGGTCGGCGGCTCCGCCGATCTGAATCCCTCGACCTTCACCGCGCTGACCGGGCTCGGCGATTTCGAGGCTGCCGGCATGAGCGCGCTCGACCGGCAAGGTTCCGACGGCGGCGGCTGGAGCCGCGGCGGCCGCAATCTGCATTTCGGTGTGCGCGAGCATGCGATGGGCGCGATCCTGAACGGCCTGGCGGCTCACGGCGGCATCCTGCCGTTCGGCGCGACCTTCCTGATCTTTTCCGACTACATGCGTCCGCCGATCCGGCTCGCCGCGTTGATGCGCCTGCAGGTGATCTATGTGTTCACGCACGACAGCCTCGCCGTCGGCGAGGACGGTGCGACGCATCAGCCGGTGGAGCAGCTTGCCGGCCTGCGTGCGATCCCGGGCCTGCTGGTGATTCGACCGGCCGATGCCAACGAGACGGCCGTCGCGTGGCGGGTGGCGCTCGAAGCCCGGGAGCGGCCGACCGCGCTGGTTCTGACCCGCCAGGACGTGCCGACCATCGATCGCTTGCGGTTCGCGCCGGCCGAGGGGTTGCGGCGCGGCGGCTACGTCTTGGCCGATGCGCCCGAGGGCCGCCCCACGCTGATCCTGATCGCGACGGGCTCGGAAGTCGCGCTCGCGCTGGCGGCGCACGCAGAGCTGCTCGCGCGCGGCGTGGCGGTTCGGGTGGTGTCGCTGCCCTGCTGGAGATTGTTCGACGCCCAGCCCCAGCCGTATCAGGACGCCGTGCTGCCGAAGTCGGTCGGCGCGCGGCTGGCGATCGAAGCGGGCGTATCGCAAGGCTGGCACCGCTATGTCGGCGATCGCGGCGACGTGCTCGGCGTCGCGGGTTTCGGCGCGTCGGCGCCGGGCGCCGAGTTGATGCGCGATTTCGGCTTCACAGTCGAGAACGTCTGCGACCGCGCACTGAAACTGCTCGCCTGAGCCGCAGCCGGCCCGTGCGCGTATCAGGCGTGCGGGCCGCCGCCGGCATGGTGCGTACCGGCTTCGAGCACCGCGTCGACCATCGACTGGGCATCGGCCACGATGCTCGCCACGTGCTCCTCGCCGTTGAAGCTTTCCGCATAGATCCGGTAGAGATCCTCGGTACCGGATGGCCGGGCCACGAACCAGCCGTGTTCCGTCATCACCTTGATGCCGCCGATCGCGGCCCGATTGCCCGGCGCCCGATCGAGTATCCGGACGATCGCTTCTCCCGCCAGTTCGGTGTGCGTGAACTGATGCGGCGTCAGCCGCGCCAGCAGTGCGCGCTGCTCGCGTGTGGCCGCGGCCTGTACCCGCCGTTCGGCGGGCGCGCCGAATCGGTGCGCCAGACCGCGGTAAAGCTCCGCCGGATCGCGGCCGGTTCGCGTCATGATTTCGGCAGACAGCAACGCGGGAACGATGCCGTCCTTGTCGGTCGTCCAGGGTTGCCCGTCGAGCTGCAGGCACGTGGCCCCCGCACTCTCCTCGCCGGCGAACCCCAGCGTGCCGTCGAGCAAGCCGCCGACGAACCATTTGAAGCCGACGGGTACTTCGTAGACTTCGCGAGCGCGTGCGCGGGCGACACGATCGATCATCCCGCTGCAGACGACCGACTTGCCGACCGCCGCGCGCGCGGGCCACCCCGGCCGATGCGCGTACAGATAATCGACGAGCACCGCGAGATAGTGATTGGGCGGCAAGAGACCGTCGCTCCGCGTGACGATCCCGTGCCGGTCGTGGTCGGTGTCGCACGCGAACGCGACGTCGAAGCGGTCTTTCCGCGCGATCAGGGTCTGCATCGCATACGGCGACGACGGATCCATGCGGATCCGTCCGTCCCAGTCGACGCTCATGAAGCGAAAAGTCGGGTCGACTTCCTCGCTGACGATCACGAGATTCAAACGGTAACGCTCGGCAATCGCGCGCCAGTAGTGCACCCCGGCGCCGCCGAGCGGATCGACGCCGAGCAGGATCGGCGCGCCGCGCAGAAGGTCCATGTCGATGACGCTCGCCAGGTCGTCGACATACGCCGCGAGGAAGTCGTAGCGGTGCGTCGTGGCGGCATTCGATGCCTTCGACAACGAGACGCGGCTCACCCCCGCGAGCCCCGCTTCGAGCAGATCGTTCGCCACCGTTTCGATCCAGCGGGTGACGGCCTCCTCGGCCGGGCCGCCGGTCGCCGGGTTGTACTTGATGCCGCCGTTGTCCGGGGGATTGTGCGACGGCGTCACCACGATGCCGTCGGCGAGCCCGGCACTGCGTCCGTGGTTGTACTTCAGGATCGCGCGCGAAACGGCCGGCGTGGGTGTGTATTCGCCCGGCGGCGCCAGCATGACCTCGACGCCATTGGCAGCCAGTACTTCAAGCACGCTCGCCTGCGCCGGTTCGGACAGTGCGTGCGTATCGATGCCGAGAAACAACGGACCGTCGATGCCGTGCGAACGTCGATACCGGCAGATCGCCTGCGCGATCGCGAGGACGTGCCACTCGTTGAAGCTGCGGGTCGACGCGGAGCCCCGGTGTCCCGACGTGCCGAACGTCACGCGTTGCGCCGGGACGGCCGGGTCCGGCATATCGGTGTAGTACGCGGTCACGAGGCGGGGGACGTCGATCCACAGCGCGTATGGCGCGAGCCGGCCCGCCAGCGGACTGACGGGCATCGCGGCCGGCGCGACCGGCGGGTCGGATGTCGTGGGTTTCAACCTGCCTCCTGTATGGGGCACAGCCCCATTCTCGTTCGCGCATGGGCCATGACTGCCGGCACGCCGGCCAGGCTCAATGCGTGGCCGGCGTGCCCGCTCGACGCTCGAGCATGACGATAAGGGCGATGATGCTGACGAACTGCGTGCGTTCCGACGGCGTCGGACAGCCGTCTTCCAGAATCGATTCCAGCCGGATTCGCCACAGTGCCCATGGCACAGGCTCACCGAGCGCGACGCGTGCAATGAGTCGTTCAAGTGAACGCAGGTCTCCCTCGATTGCTGTGTGGGCCATGGCCATGCTCCGATTGTCGTGAGGAACGGCGAACAGTCTATGACGAAGCACCGCGCCGCTCTGCCCGCTACCGTACATCGCATGCGTGCCGCTTCGGGTAGGCCTTCCCAACCGCGTCAGCCGCAGGCGCGCGTCGCTGCGATCGCAATGGTCGTGCCCGGTCCTTTGTCCGCCATCGGACAGACGCCGGACCGGCTCGCTGCGAACGTGGTACGACCGGCGCATCGCCATCCCGTGACGCTCCCGCGCCGACAGGCGGCCCGAGCGTCACGTTATCCATGCTGGGTATGCAAAGTGACTGAAACGATCGGATGCCTCATCTTCGGAGCCCTGCTGATTGCCATGGGACTCATCGGATCGTCGCTCGAGCGCCTGCCGCTGAGCGCGGCCATGGTGTATCTCGGGATCGGCTTTCTGATCGGACCGGCCGCCACCGGCTTGCTGTCGATGACCTTGCCGGATGACGTCACGCGCTTGCGTTTCGCCGCAGAAATCGGCTTGCTGATCTCGCTGTTCGCGATCGGCCTGAGGCTGCGTGTCCCGCCCGCCGATCCCCGCTGGATGCTGCCGCTGCGGCTTGGCGTCGTCGCGATGATCTTCACTGTCGCGTCGATCGCCGCGCTCGGCGTGCTGGTGTTGCATTTGAGCATCGGCGTCGCGGTACTGCTGGGCGCGATGATCGCGCCGACGGACCCGGTGCTCGCGCATGACGTCGGGGTGCGCGACGCGGGTGACGTCGAACTGGTGCGCTTTTCGTTGTCCGGCGAAGGCGGGATCAACGACGGCACGGCCTACCCGTGCGCGGTGCTCGGCTTGCTTTTGTGCGGTTCCGGCACGACGTTGGCGCTCCACTGGAGCATGGTCGGTGGCATTGCATGGGGCATCGCGTCCGGTGTGGGCGCCGGCTGGCTGCTCGGCTTCGTCACCGCCCGGCTCGTCGCATTCCTGCGCAGTCATCACGGACAGGCGCTCGGCCTCGAAGGGTTTTTCGCGCTGGGCCTGATCATACTGTCGTACGGCGTGGCGCTGGCCATTCATGGCTACGGGTTCCTGGCCGTGTTCGCCGCGGGGGTCGCGATGCGGCGTGTCGAGCATCGAACGAGCGGCCGGAAGACGTCGAAGGAGACGGTCGGCGTCGTGGACAGCGAGGATGTCGAGGCCACCGCCACCGATCCCGACAAAGCCCATGCCTTCGTTGCGGAATCGGTCATGGGATTTACGATCGAGCTTGAACACATCGCCGAAGCCGTGCTGATCCTGCTGATCGGCGCGCTCGTGTCCCGCTATTGGGCCGACATGCTGACCTGGACGGGCGCGGCCGTGGTCGCGACACTGCTGTTCGTCATCCGGCCGGCCGCCACCCGGCTCGCGCTGATCGGCTCCCGGGCGTCGCGCCACCAGCGCCGGTTGATCAGCTGGTTCGGCATTCGCGGCGTGGGTTCCCTGTATTACTTGATGCTGGCGATCGAGCAAGGGCCGCGCGCGCAACTGTTGCCGCTGGTTCCGTGGGTACTGACCATCATCGCCGTGTCGATCGTGCTGCACGGCATGTCGGCCACGCCGCTTATGCGCCGTTTTGCATGAGATCCGTGGCGGGCGCAGTGGCACGGTGCATGTGTTGGTAGAACGGTTCGGTTCGGTGCGATGCCACACCCGACACTCACGGTGCCGGGCGGCGGTCTTTCGATGAACCTGCAGCGTCGATGATGTCCCGCGTCACAGCCTGCCCAGCAGCATCATGATGAGCAATACGATCAATACCAAGCCAAGCAATCCGCTTGGACCATAACCCCAGCCGTTGCTGTAGCGCCAGGTCGGGATCACCCCGACCATCAACAGCACGACAACGATCAGTAGAAGAAGTCCCAGTGACATGTCGTCTCTCCTCAATCAATCCGGCCGGCCATGTCGCGATGCGTCCGCACCGATGGCTGCCGAATGCAATCGAACCGATGTTTCCGTCGATCTGCGCCCGTGCGCTTCCCCGTCGAAATGGGCGGTGCCGCCTCTCGAATGCCGGATTAGCCGGGACGTCGGTCGCCCTGCTCCTTCATGCGGGACGCGTGCTCGATGCACCCGGTTCGGGACGTGCATCGACGCTTTCAATATCAAAGTAGACGGATGCGGGCGGGGAGTCTGTCCGGCAACGTACCGGACGCACGCGGGTCATCGCGGACATCGCCGCCAATCGCCTGCTTGCCGATCTGAAGCGACGCCAACCGCCACTGCACGGCATCGTACCGACTTCCGCTGTTCGCTCGCCCATTCTGGGTCGGCACGCAAGCATGCTTGCCGATGCCGATGCGCGCACGGCGCCACAACGCGCCGACACATCGCCGATGTAATCGACCGCGATCCGGTTCGAGCGATCGGATCCATGCGAAGCGGGATTCACAGGAGCACGCTCATGAACGCCCCCAGGCAACAAGCCCGCGACACGCCGCAACAGCATCGGAAATATGCGCAGGACATCGCGACCGATGACGGAATGCCCGTCCCGCCCGAAAAACCGAGGCTGACGAACCCGCTCGCTCACGAGCGGCCGCGCACCGCGAAGCAGAAGCGTTCCGACGCGAGCACGCGCTCGGGAACGGACTATCGATCGATTCGATAGCGCATGCGTCACACTTCAGCCACCACGCACCCGGGTCGCGCGCTGCGCCGAGCCACGCCCGTCCGCGGGCGGCAGGCTGCCCTCATTGCGCTCCGAAACGAGAAGATGGCGCGGTCGGCCCACGCCTATGTCCGGGGCAATACCGTCAGATTTTACGAATGGATCGAGAGCCTGGAGCGCCACACGTTACCGGAAGGCCCGCCGATCTGGATTTGCGGCGACTGTCACGTCGGCAACCTGGGACCCATCGCGAACGCTCGGGGGCACGTCGAGATACAGATCCGCGACCTCGACCAGACGGTTGTCGGCAACCCGGTCCACGACCTCATCCGCCTCGGATTGTCGCTGGCTACCGCTGCGCGCGGCTCCGATCTGTCCGGCGTGATCGTCGCGGCCATGATTGAACAGATGATGGACGGCTATGAGCGGGCCTTCGACAGCCATGCGTGCGTGGATGCCGCGGCGTCCATTGACAATCCGGAGTCCATCCGGCTGGTCATGCGGGAGGCATGGAAGCGGTCGTGGAAAAAGCTGGCCAGGGAACGTATCGAAAACACCCGGCCAACGATCCCTTTTGGCAAGACTTTCTGGCCGCTGTCGAAGGAAGAACGGCGTGCGGTCACGCAGCTTTTCGCAGACGAGGCCGTTGCGGGCCTGGCCACTTCATTGCGGTCGCGCGACGAAGGCGCGTCGGTGGAGGTGCTCGATGCCGCTTATTGGGTAAAAGGCTGCAGCTCGCTTGGCCGCCTGCGCGTTGCGGAACTGCTCGACATTGGGCATGAATCGTCCCGCGGGAATGATCTATGTCTGATGGACGTCAAAGAGGCCATTCAGGCTGCGGCGCCGCGATACCCGTCGGTCAAGATGCCGCGCGACAACGCCGCACGCGTTGTCGAGGGGGCGCACCACCTGGCGCCATTCCTGGGCGACCGTATGCGCGCGTCGCGCTTTCTCGACCGGTCGGTGTTTCTGCGCGAACTGCTGCCGCAAGACGTGAAAATGGAAATCAACCAACTCACGCGCGACGAAGCCGCGAAAGTCGCGCGATTTCTGGCGCGGGTCGTCGGCAACGCCCACGCCAGTCAAATGGACGCGTCCACGCGCGAAAGCTGGCGGGGGGAACTGCGGCGCAATCGCTCAAAAGTGCTCGACGCGCCGTCGTGGCTGTGGGCCAGCATCGTCGAGCTCGTGAGCAGGCACGAACGAGGGTACCTGGAGCATTGCCGCAGATATGCGATGGACTCCGCGACCCGATAGATAGAACAGCACCGCGCCGCCGATCGACCTGTCAACGGCAACGGGTCGACGATCGCGAGTGCCGCGTGCGCGGTTCGTCACCTGCTGTTTCGCCGGGGGGAGGCACGGGTTCAGTGGAGATGTCCTCCGAACAGCCCGAGCAACCCGATGACGATCAGGTAGATCGCCACGATGTAATTCAACAGACGGGGCACCACAAGAATCAGGATACCGGCGATCAGCGAAACCAGTGGGCCCGCGCTCGTGAGAATGTGCATACACCCTCCGCAAGATTGAAAACAACACAGGGATACAAAGCCGCCCTGCCTTCGCCGCCGGTTACAGCGACTCGAGCCTGATGACCTTCGATGTTCGTCGCAGCATGATGCGTCTCAGGTTGTTCGTGGATATCCCTGACGCTACACACAGGCGAATGCGAATGCGGTACGAAAGCGTACCAAGCGCGCAAAGCATGATCACATGCCCCCCATCTTCGCGGCGATCGACCCAATCGCCGCCGGCATGCATCAGGCGGCACGCCGGCGCCGATTCGCGTACGGCAACGTACCGACCTTCGTCGCGATTGCGCGCAACATGTGTTCGGGCGGCTTGGTTGTCCCGCGCCGAAGCGCCCGATACGACGCCTCGATGGTTCGGGGTGTCGTACCGGTGAAACAGGCGACCCATGTCAAGGAGCAGTGTGATGAACAGGGATCAGGTGAGAGGCCGCATCGCGGAAGCAAAAGGCAGGCTGAAGGAAATGGTCGGCAGGATCATGGGAAATCGAACGACCCGAATGCAGGGCAAGGTCGAGCAGGTCGTCGGCAAGACACAAGCGTCATTCGGCGACGCGAAAGCGCAATTCAAGCGGCGGCCGTAGGGTGTTCGCGCGAACCGTCCGAAGCGCCGCGCGATCGGGCAACGTGCGGCGGACTCGCCGGTGGTGATGGCACACGTCCGCATCCGGCGAGATCCGTTTCCCAGCCGACCGTCACGATGCCGCAACGCGTCGGGTGTCGTCGCCATGCGCGGCGGCAAGCGGTTTGTGCTGCTCGTCTCCCACGCCCGGAAAGAACGCGTCCCACGCGTCCCGGACACCTTTCGCTGCGGTCGCATCCGCGGCAATCGTCTCCTGGTCGCTCGACTTGGCCGGATCGGAGCACAAGCCTCGCCAGCGCGTAAAGATGAGCATCGGCTTTTCGGTCCATTCGCCGTCGCCGAACTTCGCAAATGCCGTGTCGCCGCTCACCAGTCGCACTTCATACCATCCGTTGCGAACAGGCGCATATTGGTCCAGCTTAAACCATCGTGTAGATGAGATTTTCATCATTGCCTCATGGATTCATGGATCGTTGTACAGGACAAAACTCCGGTCCCGTCTGATCAACCCGTGCGCGCTAATACGCGCACCGATTCAGCCACAGCCGGCCTGCTGACGTCATATGGATGGAGCCGCCGGTGCGCGACTCGTATGCAAGCCCGTGAGTCAATAGTTCATTGGCTATGGAGCGCGGAATATTGGCTTGGGAATCCGGAATTCGATCAAGCGACTTGAGGGTCTCGACGACCTCGGGTGAAAGTGGGATGCACATGGCAGCCTCCTCGATGTTTATTTCATCGTGAACCGAACGACACGCGTTGGTCTGTACGGTATCGACTATTTGCAGTCGGGTTTTTCCGACACCGCAGGTGACTGCCGCATTGCAGCGCAATGATTTATCCGCATCGAAAATATGATTCGGCATCCGATGTTTTTCTTGCGAAACCATTGTCAAGCGCGCACACTGAACATACCTGCCGGTTTTTTGTCAAGGCATCGGCGCCCTTGAATCCTTCGGCGCCAACGGTTGCTCTGTCAGGAGCAAATCATGACCATCCCCACTCTCGAATATCGCGGACGTGAACTCCGCGTCTATTCACAAATGCTTTTCCCGCCGTTCGGCGATCCCCACGCCCCCGGCCCGAAGCGTTTTGCTTCAATCGTGCGCATCGACACGATTCCGGCGACCTCGGCAACGGCACCGCGTTACTCGACCATTTTCGAGCACGGCGCTCCGCAAACGGCGGCGCTCGCACTCGAACTGGCGATGCAATTCGGCAAGGACATCGTGGATGGCAAGATCGCCCCTCAGGCGATCTGATCCGTCCGCCGCATCCGACTCGACGCGGCGTCTCGCGACGCGAGCACACCTCATTCAGGAGGATCTATGAAATCCCACTCAGGCACGTCGGTTGACCGACGCGATGACGCGACCCGGAAAAAGCAGCGGGACGATCTGACCCGTGCCGACGTCGAACGCGCCGAAAAGCGCATCCGTCAGGATGCCGGCATCAATTCCAATGCGAGCAAGTGGCGTTACTCGCGTCCCGACAATCGCGCGAGATGAGCGGCGCATGCGCCGCGCGCTGTGGCACGCCGGTCCCGCATGGCGGGTCGCCGGCGTGCCGCGATCACGCATACCGGCGCAGGCGCATCGAGAAATCGGCGATCGCCTTGATGCCGCTCTGGTCCGCACTACGGCACCAGTCCTGCAACTGAACCAGCAATTGCTCGTGCGACGCGTGCGACCACGTCCATAGCTCGAGCAACGTCTCGTACATATCCACGTACACGCGTATTCGCCGGTTCGCATTGGGGCTCTTCAGCGCCCGCAGATCGGGCTTGTCCCGATGGCCCCAGGCCTGGCGCAGCCAGCGTTTCATGCCGAGCGCGAACGCGCGCTTGTCGTCGCGGCTCATGTCCTCGATGCGGCGCAGCTCCCGCCGGCAGGCCGACTCGAGCATGCGCGCATAGGCGGCCATCACCGCATGCCGGTTGCGGATGATCGCTTGCAGCGTCCCGTCGTCCGCCACCACCTTGTTCGGGAGCAGGCGCGGCTTCGTCGCGATTCGCCGAATGGTCGCGAGTCTCAACACCGCCAGCAGGCGGATGTACAGCCAGCCGATGTCGAACTCGAACCAGCGGTTCGACAGCCTGGCGGACGTAACGTATGCGTGGTGATTGTTGTGCAGTTCTTCCCCGCCGATCAGGATGCCCAACGGAAAAAGGTTGGTGCTCGCATCGGACGTCGCGAAATTCCGGTAACCGCTGAAGTGGCCGCAACCATTGATTACGCCGCCGGCCCAGAACGGAATCCACATCATCTGGATCGCCCACGCCGCCGCGCCGGGCAGCCCGAACAGCCCGACGTCGATCACGACCAGCAGCCCGACGCCGAGATTCGGATAGCGGGCATAGACGTGGCGTTCGAGCCAGTCGTCCGGCGTACCCGATCCATATCGGCGCAGCGTTTCCTCGTTCCGCACTTCCTCCCGGTACAGTTCCGCGCCGCACAGCAGCACGGTCGCGAGGCCGCGGGTGCGCGGGCTATGCGGATCTTCCGGGGTCTCGCTCCTCGCGTGATGCTTGCGATGCACGGCGACCCACTGCTTGGTCAGCATGCCCGTCGTCAACCACAGCCAGAACCGAAGGAAGTGACTGACGCCCGGGTGCAGATCCAGCGCCCGGTGCGCCTGACAACGGTGCAGGTACACCGTCACGCTGATGATGGTGACATGCGTGAGCACGAGCACGACCCACGCAAGCTGCCACCAGGACAGCCTCAGCTCGCCGTTCAGGAGAAATGCCGCCATACCGGTCGCACTCCGGGTCACGCTCGTCACGCGCGCGCTTCGCCGTGACGGCGGGTGCGCGTGCCGATGCCCTACCCTTCGGCCGGCCTATTTCCCGACCTGATTGCCGACCACCCCGCCGACGGCCGCGCCGCCCACCGTGCCCAATGCACTGCCGCCCGTCAGGACTGCACCGGCAACACCGCCGACACCCGCCCCGATCACGGTATCCGTTCCGCGGCGAGACATACCGCCGCAACCCGCCAGCACGGCAATCGTCATGGTGACTATCGCCATCTCGACTGCCACGGAATGTAGCTTTCTCATGATCATCTCCTTGGGTTGCCGCGGCGCCGTCCGATCCGGCACGACGCACGGAAGCCCATGCGCTGACGTCTCGATGAAATTCGGGACATCGGTTCATGATGGCCGGTCGATCGCGCGCAGTCCGTCCGCTAACGTACCGGCGCGGATGCCGATCTGCCGCGTCACAGAAGCACCGCTTGCGCCGCCCCCAGCGTCACGACCACGCTGTGGCGGCGACCGTCGTCTACGAGCCGCACCGCCGCTTCGCCGGCAGCGAGCCGCACGCCATCGACCACGAGGCGGGACACGCCGCCGCTGGCGCCGCCCGGATTCTCGACGACGATGTCGTAGTGCGACGCGCCGTGACGCAGCGTGGCCCTAAAGCCCGGCCAGGACAGCGGGATGCACGGTTGAATGGACAGCATGTCGCCATGCCTGCGCAGACCGAGCACGCCTTCGACGCCCGCGCGATAGAGCCAGCCGGCCGAGCCGGTGTACCACGTCCAGCCGCCGCGGCCGACATGCGGCGCGACGGAATATACGTCGGCCGCGACCACGTACGGCTCGACCCGATAGCGATTCGCCCCGCTGCGCGTGCGGCTGCGATTGACCGGATTGAGCAGCGCGAACAGATTCGCGGCGCGATCGCCGTCGCCCATTTGCGCGAACGCGAGCACCGACCACGTGGCCGCATGCGTGTACTGGCCGCCGTTCTCCCGGATGCCCGGCGGATAGCCCTTGATATAACCGGGATCGACCGACGAACGATCGAACGGCGGTGCGAACAGCAGGGCCAGGCCATCGTCGCGGCGGATCAACTGCGCTTCCAGCGCGTCCATTGCCTGAGCGGCGCGCATCGGGTCCGCCGCGCGCGACAGCACGCTCCACGACTGCGCGATCGCGTCGATCGAGCATTCGGCGTTGCCGGCCGAGCCGAGCGGCGTACCGTCGTCGAAGTAGCCGCGCCGATACCATGCGCCGTCCCATCCCGCATCGGCAAGCGCATCGCGCAACGCGGCGGCACGCGTCGACCAGCGCGCCGCCAGGTCGGCCGAGCCGCGCGCCGCGGCGAGCGGGGCGAACGCCGTGAGCGTCGCATGCAGAAACCACCCGAGCCAGACACTTTCACCCCGCCCGGCTTCGCCGACCCGGTTCATGCCGTCGTTCCAGTCGCCCGTGCCGATCAGCGGCAGGCCATGCTCGCCGACCTGCGCGAGACTGGCCTCCAGTCCGCGCACGCAATGCTCGAACAGCGACGCGCTCGTTTCCGAGATGCGCGGGATGAAGAACGCGTCCTGCTCGTCGGCGGCCAGCGGTCGTCCGTCGATGAACGGGATCGATACATCGAGAATCGCACGGTCGCCGCTGACGTCGACGTAGTGCGCAACCGCATGCGCGAGCCAGACGCGGTCGTCGGAGATCCGTGTGCGTACGCCGCTGCCGCTTTCCGGCAGCCACCAGTGCTGCATGTCGCCTTCCGGAAACTGGCGCGCCGCCGCCCGCAGCAGATGCTCGCGCGCCAGGGCCGGGCGGGCGATGGCGAGCGCCATGCCGTCCTGCAACTGGTCGCGAAAGCCGTACGCGCCGCTCGCCTGATAGAAGCCCGCACGCGCCCAGATCCGGCAAGACAGCGTCTGGTACAGCAGCCAGCGGTTCAGCATCAGATCCATCGCGCGGTCCGGTGTCTCGACCTGGATCGCGCCGAGCGTCTCGTCCCAGAACGCCGTCACGGCGGCGAATATCGCGTCGAGATCCGCCTGACGGTAATGCGCGATCAACTGTCGCGCCGCTGCCGCGTCGGCGCCCTCGCCGAGCAGCAAGACGATTTCGATGCTGCCGCCGGGTTCGAGATCGACCGTGGTCTGCAACGCGGCACACGGGTCGAGCCCGGCGCCGACGCGGCCCGACAACGGCGACGCGCCGGCCCTGCCCGGAAAACCGGCGGGATCGCTCAGGACGCCATTGCGGCCGATGAACTCGCGCCGGTCCGCGCTCCACGAGGTTTGTAGGCCGCATAAATCGGCGAACGCCACCCTGCCGCGATACACCTGACTCCAGTCGTTGCGGGCAAACAGCGCTCCGGTCGGCTGATCGATCTCGCTCGCGGTGTGCGGCGCCGCGACGCTGCGCGACGCACCCAGCGCCCACTCCGCATAGGTTGCGACGGACAGCCGGCGAGTCCGGTCGGACAGGTTGTGCAAGGTCAGGCGGGAAATCTTGACAGGATCGGCCAGGGGCACGAACTGCAGCAACTCGACGGCGACGTCGGCGGCGGAATGCGCAAACCGGCTGTAGCCCTGGCCATGACTCGCCACGAAAGCGGTCGCGCCCGGCGCGTCATCGCTGATCGAGGCCGCTTGCGGCCCCCAGCGCACGCCGGTCTCGTCGTCGCGGATGTAGAACACTTCGCTCGGCGGATCGGTGACCGGGTCGTTCGACCACGGCGTCAACGGATGCTCGCGGCTGTTCGTCACCCAAGTATAGCCGCCGCCCTCCGCCGACGTCAGGAAGCCACATGACGGATTCGCGACGACGTTGACCCACGGCATCGGCGTGCGTTGACCGGGCTGCAGGATCACGACGTATTCGCGGCCGCCGCGCGCGAATCCGCCGATACCGTTGAAGTATTCGAGCCCCGCGCCGGCCTGCGCGCCCTTCGGCGCCGCAATCGCGGGCGGCGGCAGCGGCGCGCGCGCGGCATCCGGGCGGGCGGACAGCGGTGAACCAGCGAGGCGTCGCAACTGCTCCACCAGCCGGCCGTTGCGCGCGGCGAGCACGGCGCGCGCAACCGCCGGAAACAGCGCGCGCGCCGCCGCCGCCATCAGATCCTCGCGCAGCACGAAAATACTGCCGCGCCCGGCTTCGTTCGGCTGCTGCCGGGTCCGCACCAGCCCCTCGAGCGCCGCCTGCAAATCCTGCACGTACGACGCCGCGCGCTCGTTGATGATGACCAGATCGACCTCGAGCCGCTTCATCCGCCAGTACTCGTGCGCGCGGATCAGCTGCCGCACCATCGCGATGTGCTCGATGTCGTCGATCCGCACCAGCAGGATCGGCAGATCGCCCGATACGCCATGAGTCCATAGCGGCGCCGCGCCCACGCCGCCCGCCGCGGACACCGCCGCCGCATGGCGTATCAGCGCGGCGGACCCCGGCCGCATCGACGCATCGCTGTAGAGCATGTATCCGGCCAGTTGCTGGAACAACGCGGCCTCGTCGAGGCTCACCGCGCTATGCCGCAGCTGCACCTGCGCCTGGGTCCACGCGAGCATCGCCGCCCGCGCGAACGATTCGCCGTCGCGATGCTTGTCGATCAGGTCGAGCAGCTGCGCGCGCGAATCCGCGACGATGGTCCAATAGACGATGCTCGCCTTCGCGCCCGGCTCGATGCGCAGCCGCTGCCGCAGCGTGAACGCCGCGTCCAGTACCGCGCCTTCGCAAGCGCCCAGCGCACGCTGTTCGGTCAGCGCAAGCGGCAGGCGAACGCTGCGCCCGCGTCCGATGACGCGCAATCGATCGGTGTCGAATTCTTCCGCGCCGACGGTTTCGCCGGAGGTCACGGCCAGATGCGCGGCCCAAACTTCCGCCTCGTTCGGCGCGCGCTTGCGCCGCGTCGCCAGAATCGCGCCGGACACAGGCACGTACTCGGTTTCGATGAACAGTTTCGAGAATGCGGGATGGGCGTGATCGGCGGCGGGCGGAGCGAGCACGATTTCCGCGTAGGACGTGAATTCGATCACGCGTGGCCGGGAGCCGGTATTGGCCACCGACACCCGCCGCACTTCCGCATCGTCCTCGGCGGATACCACCACCTCAAGCGACGTCGTCAAGGTGCCGTCGCGACGCACGAACTCGGCGCGATCTTCGGTGAACGTCACTTCGTAGCTGTCCGGCACCACGCCGGTGGGCTGCCACGTGGCCGACCAGACCTCGCCGCTCTCGGCGTCGCGCAGATACAGATAGCTACCCCAATCGTCGCGCGTCGCGTCTTCCCGCCAGCGCGTGACGGCCAGATCGTCGCGGCGGCTGTAGCCGGAGCCCGCGGCCGTGAGCATCACGGCGTAGCGGCCGTTGGACAGCAGATGCGTGACGGGCGCGGGATCGTCCGCCGACAGCAGGCGCCGTGCAACGCCGGCGTCGACGCCATGCATCCTGCCGGCGGGTCTGGCGTCGACCCGCGGCCGCCCTGCCGCGACCCGGCCCGGCACCCGTTCCTGCAACAGCAACTCGGTGGCGCGCACGGCCGGCTCGCCATGGAAGAAGGCGCGAATGCGCCCGCCCAGCAGTGCATTGGCGATCGACACGATCGACATGCCCTGGTGATGCGCCATGAATGCCCGCACGATCGCAACTGGCATGCCTTCCGGCACGCGCGCGGGCGTGTAGTCGAGCGCTTCGTAGAAGCCGAAGCGCCCGCACGCGCCGGCTGCACGCAACCGCTCGAAGTTGCGCGCGGCGGCGTTCGGCGCGACCATCGCCGCGAGCGCGGTCGCATAGGGCGCGACCACCAGGTTCTGGTCGAGATCGCGCTTGAGCCCCAACTCCGGCACGCCGAAGCTCGAATACTGATAGGTCAGCTCGATGTCGCGCGTGTTGTACGCCGATTCGGACATGCCCCACGGCAGGTGCAGCCCGTCGCCGTAGGCGATCTGGCGACGCACCACCAGGTGATTGGTGCGCGCGAGCAGGCTGCTGTCCGGCGCACGCATCACGAGCGACGGCATCAGGTATTCGAACATCGATCCCGACCACGAGATCAGCGCCGCGCCGTGCCCGATCGGCGTCGCCAGGCGGCCGAGCCGGAACCAGTGCCGCGCCGGGACATCACCCTTCGCGATCGCGACGAAACTCGCGAGGCGCGCCTCCGATGCCAGCAGATCGTAGTTGCCCGGATCGAGCCGTCCGTCGGCCACCGCGTAACCGATCGACAGCAGATTGCGCACCGGGTCGAGCAGAAAGCCGAACTCCATCGCATAGGCCATCTGCAACGCGGTATCGGCCAGCACCTGCAAACGCTTGTTCAACACGTCCGCTTCGTCCGGCGTGCGCGTCGCATCGCGACCATGCCCCTGCACCGCGTGCTCCAGCGCCTGCGCCCAAAACAGCACATCGTCGACGTCGCCGCCCCGCACCCGGCCGACCTCGTCCATCAGCGCGCGCGCGACATCGGCGACTGTCGCGGCGAGGATCGTGATCGCGGACCATTCCGGCGCGGCGCGACCGTCCGGTGCGCCGCCCTCCCCGGTCTGCGCGGCGAGCGTTTCCTCCAGCTCGGTCGCGGCCCGCTCGAATTCGCCATGCAGGGCCGTCCGCGCGTCGCCCTCCCGGCACACGGCGCCGCGCAGCAGCGCGAGCGTATCGCCGATTCCTTCATACGCGGCTTGCCGCCCCACGCCGGCGGGCTGATTCGCCCACGCGCGGCAAGCGTTGCCGAGCGCGATCAGGTGGCCGGCGAGATTGCCGCTGTCGACCGACGACACATACCTCGGCTCGAGGGGCCGCAGATCCCGCGTGTCGTACCAGTTATAGAAATGGCCGCGATGGCGCGACATCAGCCGCATCGTCGCGAGGGTCGCCTCCAGCCGCGCCACCGCGTCCAGCGTGCCGAGCCAGCCGAACTCGCGGGCGCTGACGGCGGACAACAGATACAGCCCTATATTGGTGGGCGAAGTCCGGTGCGCGACGACGGGCTTCGGGTCCTCCTGGAAATTGTCCAGCGGCAGCATCTGATCGTCCGCCGTCACGAACGTCTCGAAATAACGCCAGGTCCGGCGCGCGTCGCGCCGCAGTTGACGCGCATCGTGCGGGGCCACCGGCAGCTCGCCCGCCGACCGTGGTGCGCGGCTCAGCCAATACGCGATCGCCGGCGCGGCAAGCCAGACGAGTACGAACGGCACGGCCAGCCAGCCCGTATGACGATCGAAGCGCCAGCCCGCCATCAGACTGGCAGCCGCGACAAGCAGCGCGAGCGTCACGCCGCCGCGCATTTGCAGATAGGTGGGCGCGAGGGTCCGCCGGTCGCGCGCACCCGCTGCGGCCGCCGTGGTCCATTCGAGCAGATGGCGACGGCTGATCGCCACACGAAACAGCGTACGCGCGATCGCGTCGCCCATCGACCACGCCTGCTGCGGCAACATGACGATCGACAGGCCGAACCGCGTCAACGCGAACCGCAACTCCATCGACCATGCATGGAGCACGCTGCGCGTGGTCATCTTCACGTGCGTGCGCCGCCAGCGCGGCACCAGCCCGCTCAATACAGGCAACAGGAACGGCAGCGCGATCGTCACCAGCACGAAGGCGCTCCAGGCGAGCGATACGGGGAGCGGCAGCATCCATCCGGCCAGTAGCGCGACCAGCATGGCGGGCGCCGTGAGTGTGCGGCGCAGGTTGTCCAGCATCTTCCAGCGGCCGACCGCCGTCAACGGTTCGTGGCCGAACAGCAACCAGGGCAGGAGCTGCCAGTCGCCGCGCGCCCATCGGTGCAGGCGGCTCGCGGCGACGTCGTAGCGGGACGGCGACGCTTCGACAACCTCGATATCCGACGCCAGTCCGGCCCGCGCGAAAATACCTTCGAACAGATCGTGACTGAGCACCGCGTTCTCCGGCACGCGACCGGCGAGCACCGCCTCGAACGCGTCGACGTCGTAGATGCCCTTGCCCGCATAGGATCCTTCGTCGAACAGATCCTGATAGACATCCGATACGGCTGACACGTAAGGATCGATGCCGTGCGCGCTCGACGACACGCGCTGGAACAGCGAACCCTCGTCGCCGCTCGCGAGCGAGGACGTGACGCGCGGCTGAAGGACGCCGTAGCCGCCGACGATGCGCCGGCTCGCCGAATCGAATACCGGCCGGTTGAGCGGATGCGCCATCTTGCCGACCAGGCGGCGCACGGTATCGCGCAGCAACCGCGTATCGGCATCGAGCGTGATCACGTAGCGCACGTCCGGCGGCACGTGCGGCGTCCGGCCGGCCGCCGCGATGAACGTCGTGTCCGATGCGCCGCGCAGCAATCGATTCAGCTCGTGCAGCTTGCCGCGCTTGCGCTCCCAGCCCATCCAGCACCGTTCGCCGTCGTTCCATACGCGCTTGCGGTGCAGCAGCAGGAAGCGCTCGCCTTCGCCCGGCGCAGCCGGATAAAGGCGATTCAACCGGTCGATGCCCTCCGTCGCGGATGCCAGCAACCTGTCGTCGCTGTCGGCGTGTGGCGTGGACGCGTCCATCCAGTCGGAGAGCAAAGCGAAGTAAAGCGCGCCGTTGGGGCTCGCCAGATGATGAATTTCCAGTTGCTCGATCTGCTCGCCGAGCACAGCTTCCGTTGTCAGCAGCACCGGCACGGCGACCATCGTGCGCAGGTCCGGCGGAATGCCGTCGAGCAATGCGAGGCCGGGCAGGATCTTCGCGCCGACATCGCGCATCACGCCGCGATTGACGAGCGCGACCGCGGCATCCAGCGCGGGTAGCAGGCCGGCGACGCCGAGCCAGATCAGCCACTGACCGGGCGGCTCGATGCAAGCGAGCCATGCCAGCATGCCCGTCAGCAGCAGCGCGGCAATCAGCCCGATTCGGCCGAGATACCCGCCGAGACCGGCGTGGCGGGTGAGGCGCCGCAACCACAACGCAACGGGCGGCCGATAGCCGATCTCCGCTTCGAATGCGGCGCGGCCGTCCGCCAGCAGGTAGTAACCGGGGTCCGCCTCGCGGCCAGGCATCGCGCCGGCGGCCGGCGCGTGGCTCGGCCCCTGTGCCGCGGCATCGGAGACGACGCGACGGGCAATCTCGAGCTCGCTGACGGGCGCGCCGCGGGCAAGCGCTTCAACCGCGTCGCGATACAGATTGCGCGTTGGGAAATCCATCTCCGCGAAACCCGGGTGGCTGCGCAGCACCTGATCGACCAGACTGATGCGCTCGAACAACTCGGTCCAGTCCACCTCCGAAATCAGCCGCATGCTGGTGATCACGTTGCGCACGGTTAGGCTGGCGGCGCCCTGCTCGTGGTTGACGGAGGCGACGATCTGGTCCGGCGTCGCGCCGCGCGCTGCCAGGTGCCGATGCAGCCACGCCAGTGCCGGCGCGACGGCCGGATCGGGATCGTGCAGCCGCTGGATCAACTGCACCGCGAACGCATCGTGCGATACCATCTGCTCATAACGCGCGACGAGCGGCTCCGTCTCCGCCCGCGCCTGCCCGCGTTCGCCGAGCAGGCGATCCGCGAGCGCGTCGGCGTCGAGCCGCGCGCGCCGGTCGTCGATGATCTGATCCGCGAGCCGCCGCAGATTTTCGATCAGCACGATCCGCAGCGTGATCGCCACCGCCCAAAGTTCACCGATCGTCAGCGGTTCCACGGCCTGATAGGCAAGCATGAAACGGCATAGCGCGTCGGGATCGAAACGGCTGTCGGTATGGGCGACGAAGGCCCAGTTGATCTCGAGCACGCGCGGATAACCGGCGAACGGGCCGTTGCCGAGCTTGGGCAGTTGGCGGTAATAGCGCGGGGAGAGATCGTCCCGGATCTGCCGCACCTGTTCTGCGACAAGGTAGTAGTTGTCGAGCAGCCACTCCGCGGCAGGCATGATCTCTTCGCCGCGTGCGTCTGCGGCCGCCGTGTTCTGATAGGCCTTCAGCAGATGATCCGCATTGTCTCTCAGCCGTGTGGCGAGCGACGGGCCCGAGATCACACCAGGCAACACCTTCTGCGCGCGAGCCAGGCTGCCCGCATGCTGCGCCAGTCGCTCCTCGCCGAAGAACTCCTCGCGAATCGGCCGGGCATTGCTCCATGGCGATGTCCGGCGTCGCGACACACGCGCAACGTGAATCTTCAAGGCGCTTCCTCCCCCATCGCCGCACCATCCGCAGCGGCTTCATGCCCGGCACACCCGGGCCGTCAGGCCGCTTCCGACAGCGATTTCGCGATGGGTTCGCACCGCAACGCTCCGTGCTGCGCGGATCGGACGGCTGCGTTCTCGCACGCCAGCGACACGAAGGCATCGCGAGTCGTATGCAGCGCGTTCGCCGTCCGATCGATGTCGTGCACGATGCGCTTTGGCAAGCACAGCTCGATGCGCACCGAATTCGACGT
This sequence comes from Burkholderia sp. D-99, assembly GCF_011605345.1. Classification (GTDB taxonomy): domain Bacteria; phylum Pseudomonadota; class Gammaproteobacteria; order Burkholderiales; family Burkholderiaceae; genus Burkholderia. The sequence continues at coordinate 1,175,205 of NZ_JAAOXM010000002.1, read as the reverse complement.
CATCCGGCTCAGGTCCAGATCGATGAACCGCCAGATCCCGTCCCCGGCATCAACTTCCGACGCCTGCAATACCGACATGTCCGTGGTCGGTGGCGGAACGAGACGCGCGGAGCGGTCGTAGCGGGCCATGACCCGTTGCTCGGCGGCCGCTTGCAGCTCGCCATACGAGTCGCCCTCCACGCCGACCTCGGGGAAATCCGGAAGCGCGCCGCGATAGCGGGGCTGCCCATGCTGCGTGATGTAGATCGGATATTTCATTAACCGCTCCCGGCTGAAGAACGTGACGAACGTCATCGTGCATCGCGCAGGCTCGTCGAGTCGGTACGCTGAAGAACAGTCTCCGGGAAGCGTTTCGTGGTGCGCTGCACGTCGTTCACACACCGGATCGCCCGATATTTCGCTATCCGGTCACGCAAGCGCAGCGCGCGCGATCGAGGTACGGCACCGTACCGATCGGCATGACGATAGGGCGCACGCTCGCATCAGGGCTTCTGCCCCTGTTGCCAGAACGCCCAAGACGACCCGAGATGCAGTGCGCCTCATCGCTCATGCGCCAGGTTGTCGTCACCAAAACGGAGCGTCACCATGAATCCCATCACACTCGTGTTATCTGCCGCGTTCGTCCTCGCGGCATTCGCCATCGGCGCGTGGGGCCACCTGTATCTTGCGGCCCCCCTTTTCATCGTCGCGGTCCTGATCGCACTGTCCGTGCGGGTCGCCAACGTCTGGGAGAAGTTCGTGATCCTGCGGATTGGCAAGCTGCAAAGCGTCAAGGGTGCCGGTTTTTTCATGATCATTCCAATCCTGGACAATGTTGTCGCGATCATCGACGAACGCATTCAAACCACCGCCTTCAACGCCGAACAAGCGCTGACCAAGGACACCGTGCCCGTCAACGTCGACGCCGTGATTTTCTGGCACGTCCATGACGCGCAGAAAGCCGCGCTCGCCATCACCGACTACCGGCAGGCAATCGACCGCGTTGCGCAAACCTCGCTGCGGGAAATGATCGGGGCATCGATGCTGGCTGCCTTGTTGTCGGATCGCAAGGCGGCCGACATGCACCTGCGCGACGAGATCGGCAGAAAGACCGTGGATTGGGGCGTGACCGTCCGCTCGGTCGAGACCCGCGATGTTGCGATCCCAGTCGCGCTGCAGGATTCGATGTCGCGCCAGGCGCAAGCCGAGCGCGAAAAGCAGGCACGGGTGATCCTCGGCTCGGCGGAGGCCGAGATCGCGACCAAGTTCGTCGAAGCGGCGCAGGTCTACGAAAATCATCCAGGTGCGCTTCAGTTGCGAGCGATGAACATCATCTACGAAACGACGAAGGAACGCGGCGCGACGATCCTGATCCCCAGTGCGATGGTTGACAGCCTGAATCCCGTGCTCGCACTTGCGATTGCCGGGTATGACGCGGCGGGCGCCGCGCCGGTGCCTGCGCTCAAGACAGCAGCGTGATCGCTAGCTCGTATTCGCTCCCCCGCGACGCCTTGCGCAGATCGCCCGGACATTGCTAGAACGGGGTGTACCCCACACGATTTGATGACGAGACTGTTGCGAATACTCCACCGTGGGCAGGAGGCGGAAATTGCTTCATCACATTACAACGCGGGGTTGGTCGCGGCAGGGGTGAGTCCCCCTCTCATTCGAGGTCGGCCGTGGATCTTCACCTAGCATCGATTGATGATCGCCATGAACGTATCGTTGCAAGGAGATAGTGGCCGCGTTCACCTCACAAAGGCTGATCGTCGAATTGCAACTGGTTCGTCACCGAGACGATGCCGTCGACGCGCCAGGCGACTGTTGCTACGAAATTCGCCTCGTTCGCGTCGGCAACCGAGCCGACAAGCGTCGCGATGACGGTGTATCACCTTGCGGGCGACCCACGCGCCCTTTTCCGCGCCTTCATTTCTTGTTACTCGTTGGTTTGATGGTATGTCTGAAACCCGCTGGCTTGACATCCAGACAGCAACCATTTGATTTTAAACAGATGTTTAGAGGTGGCGGGGCGCAACCCCGCATGCAGTCCAGATCGCTCTAACCGGAAAATTGCATGGAGATCAAGGTTAGCAGTCAAAGCAAGTCCCGGCTAATGCACATGAGTTGCCAGATCCTCTGGCATAGCTGGCGCAAACCACCTACGCCGCGCGGAGTACTCCCACGGTTCAATCTCAACCGCGTTTCCGCGCTCAGCGACGGTGGCTCTATTTCAAAAATGCGCGAATATTGCTCCGAGGTTGAAGGCGCACCGGATTTTGGGAGTGTAGGTTCGCAAAAAAGGTGGCCTCTGCGGACCATGCAAATCAATGATTTGGCCATCTTTTCTGCGAATTTTCCCGCAAAGATGTGGCAGAAAAGACGACCTCTCCCTACAAAATTCGCAGAAAAGTTGACCTCCAATCGAATCCCGGCCTAGAGGTTCTTAAAATCAAAGACTTGCGCGCACGGCTGCCCAAAAAAGGTGGTGCTCATGGATCGAAACGGTCCGACCTACGCCGCATACGAGTTGCCGAAGCCCAGATTGCTCGAGATTCACGGCCCGATGGCAGGCTCGCGTCTGCTATAAATGTGTGCATAGTCTGGCAAATAGCGAACGGCTAACGACCACTTCCGTGATCAGATGAACACTTCGATACGAAGGCCACGACGAGTGTTCGCGCTTTGTCGATTCGATATGCAGAGCTTGGTTGGGTGATCTCGCCCAAGCATGTTCAGAACCTGAACTGAAAGTTGAGCGGCGGCAATAGTAGTGCGGCACGAAATAGTGCGGACAGTTTCACAAGATCCTTCGGCTTGTAGCGCAAGTCGTATGACTGTGGGTGCGGCACGAAGAGATACAGCCCGAAGAGGTTCGTGCTCCCCTCGACGGGCAGCCAATCAATCCATCCGTGATTAGCAACAAACCGACTATCCTCAGACAATGCCGGCTCGTATGATTCAGTCCTGCAAAGTCCAGCGGCAACGCGCAAGCCCAAGAAGAACGTCACTCGATCGTCGAAGAGACCAGAATCCGAGTTTCTCTGAAGCGTAATCGCCGCACGATCTGAATCAAACTCGGAGAATCCATCCTTGCTCCTCCCTGGATGGATATCGAACACGTTGCGCATCTCGAAGCAACTTGTCAGCATGTCCGTCTCTGCAGCAGCCCCAAAGATAACAGCCGCCAAGTTTTTGGTACTCTTGGCATCAGCGAACCAGGATAGCGTCGGTGCCTGCGGCGACGGCGCCTCTCCAATAATGAGTGGCCGGCGACCGAAACGGTGGGTACGCATGTAAACCCACGGATCCCAGAATGTAATTTCTTCTGTCATTTAAGAGACCTGAGCGATTTTATGCTCTCCGTGCTTCAGTTAATACAAAAACTGCCACTTCCATCGCAAACGAATCTCGCAACCACCGCCAACACATCATCAACGCGCACGCTCCTTCCAAAAGGGATTAACGCTGTGCGTGGTAACGACATGGCTGTATCGGATGTAATTCAATCCAGTCCCGTTCGTGTAGACAACACCTGGGGCCCTCCACCGAAGGAACGCTGGCCATCGGGTCGGGTGCGGGTGGAGTGTCTGCATGTGGAGAATTGCCTTGCCCTGCCGCGTTTCGTCTGTCGGCTCAACAACACGATATCTAGAGTGAGTGTGACTCGATCCCTCCTCATCCAAAATGGCATAGTTGACTCTATGCTTAGCCTCTAGTCGTCGGTCAGTACAGTCTGCAATTTGTCGCCGCACTTCACCTTCAAATTTTGCGTCGTGTATATACAGATTAGCAAAGCAATTCATTATCTGATGCTGATTCAGCGCCTTCACATCTCCGGGACTCCTAGTTTCGACCCAACCATTATTGTGCTGAACACTATACACATCGCCGTCGTAGGCAACAAAGAGAATATCTGGAGTCAGCGGCATAAATGCCAGAAAACCCGAGGATGACGATCCAAACGAACATCCCAAAGCTCGACGGTCTTCAAGATACCAACGATTTGTTGCAACAGCAGGATCATCAGAAGTGAAGAACGGTACGTCCGTTCTGTTCTTTACGAGACAAACTTTCAGATCATCTACACAGTCGCTTACGTCGACCACCGTTTGCATCGCAATTTGTACAGCCTCTCGGATACCAAATCGAAATGAAAGCAGCTCCTCACCCAGCACCGCATCAGTGGAAATGGCCATTTTTACTGCACGCTGCGATGCGGCTTCAGTTCTCAGATGCTGGAGAGCCCAAGAAAATCTGAGCGAGTGTCGGTCGGCATCGTCGAGTTCATAGCCGGGTTGACGGATCCTGCGCAGCAGGCTCGCGTACGCCGTTTCACTACCCTGTATTGCGGCCTCTAGCTTGTCATCTTGTCCATAGAAATACGATCCCGAACATTGATGCTTAACGGCAGCATTTTCAATCAATTTTGCCCTGTCGATATTGAACAAATTGATGGTGACATTTTCCTCGTTCTTCGTGAACGATCGCAAATAACAGCGAGGAACAAAATGTTGATTTTTGTTGGTTGCCATAGACAAGTTACTGAAGTTCGGGTGCATACAGCCGCCGCATCGCGCTGTGTCGACTCAACCAGGAAGAACTTCGTCAAGAAATTGGTGACCAAATTTTGCCACCGGCCCAATCGGAAACACTATCATATCGTCGACACCATCAAAGGAGAAAGAAATGGCAACGTATACCTCAGTACGATAGAAGCCGATCCTCCTGGATCGCCGGCGATCTATCGCGGAAACTCTAAACGCTAGCCCCACATCGCGATGAACACTACCCAGCTCGCGTACGTTTGTGTTTCTTCAAAATGGCATCTGGAACGAAAGTCAAATTACCACGTGCTCGTGAACATGCGACATAGAGCTTGTTTCGAGTCTCCGGATTGAGGGCGGCCAACGTTCCAGCCCTCCAAGCAGCTAGTGCAGCAGGATGCAGCACCACACATACATCCCCGTAGTGGTCGAGACCCTTCGATGCCCCCCAGTTCTGCGAGTAGCAATCATATTTGTAATGCTCTTGCAGAAAGAGCTTCACGATATGAGGCGCTTCGTAAAGTTCTTGCGCGACCGCACGATCCTCTACCAATCGAACGTCAGTGATCGTGTCCGAGTGCGACTCGATCTGTATCCCGATCTGCGCGGAGATGAAATCGCATACTGACTTGCTGCATCTCCGGCTTTTCATCAGTGACGTGAGATCTACTTCCATTTTTGCCGCTTTGAAGCGCGCCTTGTACGCTTCGTAGTCGACGTGGAGATTGGCGTTCACATTGCCGTCTCTGCTCGTATCGTACGTATGCTGATAAAAGTCACCCACAAACATACACTCGACGTCGCTGTGGCACAGCAGCATCAGCAGATTGAAATCATGTCCGGCAAAGTCTTGTACCTCATCAACGAAGAAGGCATCGAAGTACTTCTCGATTCGAGCGATCACATCCTTGACCGTACCCGTTTGCTCCACGTATTTTGCAAGGCGGTGGTGATATAGTCGGCGCCCCGAAGTCATATAGCGCCGATCATCCGCGACACCAAACATTGGCCCCGTTGCAGGCGGCCGCTGGAATGTCACACCCTTTGTACGCTTCTCCGCCAGCAGGAACGGCCGATAGCAGAACGAGTGCAAAAATGTGAAGTAGGTATAGAGGACTATGTTCGCCGGAAAATATCCAAACTTCTGGATGATTCGGATTCTCAGATTTTCCCTGTTCGCCTCCGTGTATGTGACAAGCAAGACACGTCGCGCCTCGTCCAGCTTCTCAACAATCTTGTATGTTTTTCCCGAACCGGCGACGGCGAAGATTACTGTCTTATCCATGCAACCGCCTCCTGAATGTAGGCCGGCGCCACAAGGACATCGGATTTCTTATCCAAAAGCTTGAACGCTGCCTCCGCCTTGTTGTTCAGCATGTATTCCTGGACGGTAAGTTTCTTTCTTCCCGCCGCGAATTGATCCTCGCACACGTCTTTGTTGTCTTCGTACATGCAGATCTCGAACGTTGAGCGCTTGTTGTCCGGATCGGCGAATATTTTGATCGTGGGCTCCTGATAGTCAACGTAGTTGTCCACGCATGTCTTTCGATACTCCCCGTCGTTGTCACGAATTGCTGCCACCTTGATCTGAAGCACCTTGGCGAGATCGAAATAGCGCTTGAAGCTGGTACCGTCAACAGAGATGACATGCACCCCATCCTTGTCCAAGGAACCGCCGTCCCCGTGCTTCTTGTAGAGCGCCTCCATCAGAATAAATTCTGCGTCTCCTTCGACGAGAATAGCTCGCTTACACAGGGCTAGCTCAAGTACGTTGTTATCCGGAGCTTTCATGAAGAAGGTTGCGGTATCGGGCGGGAGTTCCTTCAACGACATCGGGCATGAAGGATCAGTCTCACTGAGAATGACTGCCTTCCGTAAATTCAAGCGAGTGCAGATCATGCTGCTATGCGTAGCGACGAAAATTTGCTTCTTTGTCGCACTACTGATCCGGTCGACAAGTTTTCGCGTGTGAACGTGACTGAGATGATTCTCAGGCTCCTCCAATAGGACAACGTCTAACGTGTGTTCGCGGTCCCGTAGCGCGAACTCGATCTTGATGAAGCACTGGCGCCCCTTCCCCTTGCTGTCGATGGGAATATCGCTTTCAGTAATCATGATGTCCGTTTCAATGCTGGCCCTGGGGCTGCTCCTGACACCGAACTTGTAGTCAGGCAACTTGTCGTTGATGTCGGACAACACGGCGTCGCGGAACCTGGTCTTGGCGTTCCGGTACTCCAGCCCGTGACGGTTCCGCTCCAGTACGGAGGCGTTAGCTTGGTACATTGATCGCGTGTATTCACGCGTCGCATACTCATTGTTGATCTGCGAACTGTCGATTAGCAGATGCTTAAGTGGTTTCTTATAAGGATGAACCGAATTTCCACCGAAGGTCAAAAATCGGATTGCGTAGTACTCGAACGGGAAGCTCGAATTTCTATCCTTCAGGACTTCTTCGATATGCTTGGTGTACTCATCTACAGGTTCGCAGATGAGTTGGATTCCGTCCAACGCAACATCTCGTTTGCTGTGGTTCTTGCCGTTCAACTCAGGATCGGCAAACCCGTCGAGATGAACCTCTACGGTCATCGTCGGCAAATCAACAATCTTGCGAGCCCCACCCATGAATTCTTCGATGCACGCTGCATTAAACAGAGACTCCAGACCAATTCCTTCGACCTTACTGCGACTCGCACTCATTACCAGATCCAGTGCCTGCAGCACTGAACTTTTCCCTGCTTCATTTCCCCCGATCAGAATATTCAGATCCGGGTCAAACTCAATCTCCAATTTCTTGAAACGCTTAAAGTTTTTTAGTATGAGCTTTTTGATGGTCTTCATTCCCCATGCCTTTCGCTGTGTGATTGCTTCGACTCCGATCACACCAATCGTACCCCACGACAAAGGGACATGAAAAGCCGGACACAAGTAAAAAAGGCCCACTCATCGAGTGGGCCTTTGGAGAGGTGGGGCGGAAAGCAAATCGCGGAACAACGTCCAGACCGAGATGCTCCGCTCCCTGTTTTTTTAGTGAATGTGAATCAGTCGCAATATTATTGAATTTGTATCGCATGCGGCCACGACACGCTCACTCATTGCGATGACAACATCTGCTCGTCGTACCGTCTTTTCGAGATAGACCTTCCGGCTTCGGGAAACGGTCCGGCCGAGCCGCTTGCACAGCACCTGCCATTGAGACAATTCAGGTGCAGCTAGTACTTCGATTCGTGCAGCTCGTTGGCCCGGCCCGGGTAAAAACTGATTGCGAGCGACGGAGTCACACGCACCACTCCGGTGGTATGCCAAAACCGAGAACGCTCACGACCGTAGCCTTCGTTATAGCTCCGCAAGCGAACCAACAAGAGCAGATCCGCGTCGTTATCAGCGAGATAGTCGTGAATTAAGGATGCGCGGCAGAGGAGTCGTGCTCCCATAGCTCGGCGTTCTCGCCTGTGGCTAGAGTCCATCCACACTTCAGAGCGCACCAACACCTCACGTGATGAGTTCACCCACGCACAGCCAAACGCATCGGTCGATGTAAGCTGCCCAAAGTCGATGGCTGCCTGGCTCAGTCGTCGACGCGAGGCGGCCGCCGACGCGCCCAACGAATCGGCCTCATCCAGCCGAGCATCATCTTCTGGCACCACGATCCACGGCAAGTATGGCGCGTTCCGCTGCGCCTCGGAAGCATCGTCGTCCTCATACGGTCGAAGTCGCGGAAAATAGGCTTGAAAGGGATCTGCCGCGGCGACGGCCTCGGCCAAAGCGAGACTCTCGCCGCGTGGTGCTAAAGCAGACATCACGCAGATACCAATACCCTCCGTTGAATTCCAGTCTCCGTCCACAACCAACCAGTCGCCAACTGCCGGCTTGATCCCGAGCAACGCCTGCAATATCACTGGATCACTCGTCAGTTCGACACCCTGCCGACCCACGACACGCAGCGTATTCCACGTATCTACGGGCTGCCAATCCGTGCCATCTGCTAACCATAGGCCGTCCGCATGCGTTAGAACCTGACGCCCAAGCCATTTTCCCCACGGATCATTGTCGTCGTACGGTCCGCGCACGACAGGATGCCCAGCGAGTAGATCGCCAGCGACGCCATGCAACGCATGCCAGCACAGCTGCTCTCCGTACGTGTGATAGTCGGGGTTGATGCCCCTGACGTAGTCACGACCAGACTGCAATCTGCCCTTTGTTTCGTGCATGTGCGTGATGCCGGCGTCATGTCGGCGCACCCAAACAGTCACGGCATCCACCGTTTCCCAATGCGGATGTCTGAATAGGTTGGCCATGTGCGCGACGTCGTCTTTGTCGAAATCATAGTCCAGATGCAACTCCGGCTTGGGTCTGTCGACACCTTCGGGCCGCGACCGCCGATATGAATTGCCTACATAGTCCTTCGACCGCTTGAACGGATAAGGGGAGCAATTGACCGCGTCCAATACCTTCATCTTGGATTTTGACAGCGTGATCTCTCCGCGTTGCACGCACGCGTTCAGCGCCCGAGCGGCGAAGTGCTTGCGAAGCACATGTTTGTCCAATGGATCAAAGGCTATCTTCTCCAGAAATGTGCTATGCCGTGCGATCTCAGCAGGCGCTTCCAGAGCGATCCGAGCCATGGCGATCAAAAGCCAAAGCTGTGCGTGCAAATAGTAGAACGGCAGTTCAGGCGCCTGAAAACAGGGAGAACAACGTCGATCGAAGTGCGTGATGACAGCGTCCAGTACGTCAGCACGACTTAACCGAATCGCGGTACGCAAACTGTGGGCTGCCATCCATCGTCGCTCGCCCACCGGCGAACCCAACACAAACCAGATCAACCCAGCCGTCGTTTCGACGGGGTCGCCATTCGAATACAGCTCTGGCTTCCAAGGACCATCCTCGGCGCTGGAAGCAAGCTTCGCCGGACCGCTTTGGAGCAGACGAGTCAGCGCCGTCTGACCCACGCCCGGCATCGCCAGCTCATTGAACTCCGCAGCAAAATTGAGCCATACGGATGCAGGAACGGGCGATTTCGGATGCGATAGCTCTCGAATCAGGAACATCAACAGCGTGCAGCGATCGACGCCACAGACATCCTGAAACGCCTTGACGTGATACGTCGACAAATAGTCCGACGAGATGAACTCGAGCGCGTTCTCGCATACGATGATTTCCGCGCAGTCCCGCAATGCCTTACTTACAGCCAAAGATGCGCCAGACCACTGCTCCTTGCACTGCCGAAGTTCATATTCCTTGTCGTATAGGTCGAGCAAACCTTGACGCGCGATGAGCTTGATGTACTGCGGCCAGTCCGAAAATGCGACCTTCGCCCTCAGCACATCAAGTACGTCACGCGAGAATCTCATCCCAATTCGCACTGCACAGGCCGCGTCGAGCGCGCGAGCCACCGAGACGTCATCGAGTGGGTTCAGATCGGCCGCGAGGGCCAAGACAGCAGTCCGAGCTGCTGCTTCCTCGCTCTGCCGTTCGACTGCACTGTGCCTGGGTTCGGATGGACGCCAGTTATTGAGCGTGTTGTAGTCGTCACACGCCACCTCGATCCTTTCAGCTGCAGCCAAAAGGTAACCGCATTCCCGCGAATTTTCGCCCAACACACTCTTAGCGAACTGTGCGAGAACGCGTGGGGTTTCAGAGCTCAACGAACCTGGATTATTCTGTAGATACTGAGCGACCAGTTCGCGCACCAGGAGCACTTGTTGCCTACTGACCTTGGTCTCGAGCGTGGCAACCAACTGCTCGGTGCCACAGACATAGAGCTCGGCAGGGTTGGAAAGTCGCAGCAAAGTAACGGCGAGGTCAGGATCGAGCTGGTCATCTTCGACCAAAGCTCGCAGATAGGGCAGTAAAGTGTAATCGAGCGAAATTCGATCTCGGTCTTGCCACCGCGCCAGTTTCGCCAATCCTTTCAGCCCAGACGCCCTAGACATCGCATTTCCGAACATGCCCCAGTGAAACTTCCGCTCCTCCCCAAGATTGAGTTCGCAGATATTGGACAAGGCGTGACTATCTCGATCGTCAATATGGTCGCCTTTCAGCGTGCTGGCGAGGTGCATCAGTCCGTCCACGAATCGGTAATCACCGGAGCCGATTGCGTCCAACTGATCTAGGCCCCGCCTGAAGTACTCAACCGCCTCGGAGGGACTTGCCACAGCCAAGGCCTGGCCGAGGCGGGCAAAATGCTCCGCGCGCTCTCCCACTTCATTTTCCTGTTCTATCGCGGTGCTCACTTTGACAGCAAGCGCACCGGCCAATGCCTGAAAGGCCGGGCGAGCGGCCAGCAGTTCCACCAGCTCAATGATCTTCGGCACCGGCGTTGTTCCGGATTCGGCGGCAGCGGTAACGAACGTCGAGAGTTCCGATGGGTTCACGTCGAGGTTTGCAACGAGCGCGAGGGTCAATAGACGCTCCCCAACCGCGTTGTGCTGTCGCTGGGTATTCTTGCTACCGGAGTAATGGTCTTCCTTGTCGCGTAGCTGTTTCCACAAACTCGTCAGTGGTGACAGGGTGGCCGCAGCACGACCGTGTCCACTACCCAAGGCCTGTGCGAACGCATTCGCGACTTTCACCCAAGTCGACAGGTGTTGATCGAGGAAGCGCTCCGCCGACGTCTTGTCATCGTAGCTGATCCGTTCTTTGGCATCAGGCGACTTGCCCTTCGCTCGGTATTCCGCTTCGAGCACTGCTTGAAGTTCTTTGCAGAATTCGCTTCCATGGGTGTCGGCCGGAACTTTTTGAGCAAATTCGATCAGTTCGCGTGGTAGCAAGTGCCGATCATAGATCGGCTCACCGTCCGCGATACGGGCGATAACCTGCCGCGCCACAAACGGGTAGACCTCACCGGCCCAATGGGGCTCCCGAAAGGAGTGCAGTGTCGGCGGCACAGGAGGCAACGCATCAACAATTGCCTTGGCCTCCACTGGCATTTCCAGCGCGATGGCGGCCGCTGCAGCCTCGAGAAGGCCTCGAACGATTGCCGGTTGGCCAGTTCGATGGTGGTCTTTGCCCAGATCGACCGCTTTCTCGTTAGCGCACACTCTAGCCAGAGTGACGATGAGGTCACGCCTACGATTCTCGTCGCTAGTAGCGTACCGAACGGCCGCGGCCAGCGGCCCGAACGTGTTCAGGCTGGCCAAGTACCGGTCCATAACATCGGGGGCGAAGAGGAGCCTAGATTCGGGGCGACTCGCCAATTCAAACGTCGCCTTCGCGACGTCATAGGCGTACCAGTCAATCCACCCCTCTAAGTCATGCGCCGCCGCCTCACCGTTGCCGTTCGCTAAATGGCAAAACGGGATTGCCGCCATATCCATCACCGTTGGACTGGCACGGTCCTGAAAATGGTCGGGTTTTTGCTGATAGTAGTGCGCGCGCCACTCGGAGACCCATTGCGCATGTCGGACGGCGTCAGCGCTCTCGCCCATAAGTGCGTGAGCAATAGCGAGGCGTGCATGGCGAGACCCTGCCCACTTGGTCCGAGCTTCGAACAGGCGTCGCAATGAGTCGATATCCCGCGCGGTCACGACAAGATCAGGATGATCCAGCAGGTACTGGGTCCCGCGCTGATCTACCGAAGCCAGCGTAGACATTTCAACCAACAACGGCACCAGATGGTCCAGTTCGCTCTCACGAACCGAGTGCCCGACCGCCGCCCTCAAGCGCGCGTGGCGGATCGCTTGCTGCCCAACCTTGCTGGTGATAGCTGTCGGCAATCTTTCGTCAAACGCCAGTTGAAACAGGCGATCGCCATCCGACAACTGCAGGAGCAGTTCCGGCAAGGTCGTGGCCGCGTAGACCGAAGTCGACTGCATCGCGAGAAGATTGTCCGCCAGGATACGCAACGTCGTTGCATCGGCGGCATAATCGCGCCTAATCAAGGTCTCCGTTGGCTCGTCACGGAACATCAGCCCATGGCTCGTTTGTTCAAGCAAGGGGGCCAAGTCGGCGGAGAAGCTCCTTACGGCGCCCTCAGGCATGCCATTGACCTGAGCAAACTCTTTAAGAGGCACTGGTGGCGGCAGCGTAGCCAAGCCCGCGAGAAACGCTCGAATGTTCGTGTCGGTGTTGCCAAACTTCCTCGCCTCGACCAGCGCATCCGAGATGCGCTGTCGGATCAAGTCGTCGAGCTCAATGAGCTTCCCGACCTCAGACGGTGCAAGTAGGTCAGGCTCCTTGGCTAAATGCTCGAGGACACGTGCGTTTCCCAGCGAGCGGGATTGAGCGACCTGCACCTTCGCTTCTGTCAGTTTCGAAACACGGGAACCCAAAAACGTATGCGTTTCGGGCTCCGTAAATGGCCGAAGCTCCAGTTCTTCGCAGGACGCATCGCCTGTCGCAGCCTGGCGTCGATGGCTGCGTGCGCTGACCACCACCTGCAGGCCCGGAATTGGTATCCCGTGTTCCAGGCTTTGGAGCAGTAGCTTCGGAAAAGCATCCTGGCCACGATCGCGTGCGAGTTCGTTCGCGTTGTCGATCGCGTCCAAGAACAAGATTAGTTGTCGGTCGGCCGAGCCGAGGCGTAGTGTGGCGACCACCTGCTCTAAGCGCACGCGAAACGCACGAACAATGTCTTCGCTGTTGCTCGTCGAAGGGAGTAGCGGATCGCACAAGCCGCGGCAAGCCAAGTCATTGGCAATGTGGACGAGCCCCCGTCCGGGTAAGTGTCTGGCATCGTCAGGGGCGCGGTATTGCCCCATGCCGAAGCAGTCGAACAACACTGTCTCGTGCGACGACGACAGTCGGGCCGTTAGGGAGGTCATGAAGACAGTCTTGCCAACGCCACCTTCAGCGTGGATGACCAATGGCTTGGTGAGTCGGGGGATCCGAGCGATGGCATCGTCCAATTGCACGCGATCCACGATCGCACCCACCTCCGGAAAGCTTGCCGGACAAGGTAACAGGTCACGGTCATCGGAAAGTTGAAGCGCAGCGAAGACATCGGTGCGTGCGATTACGTTGCGGTGCTGCTTCGCGAGCCCAGCCTTATCTCGCGCCATCTCTCGTATGCTATTGAGGCGAATGGCCGCCATGTGATCACGTGCTGGTGACCAATCAGCCAGCGTGATGGCCAGCTGCTCCTTGTTGGACCGCAGATCGCCGGTCAAACCGACCATCACGACGCGCGCCGCGAACTCAGCGAGATCCTTGCCTCTCAGCTTGCAAGCAGCTGTGATTTGAGTTGCCTGTTCTTTCGTCTCACCGTCGAGTAGGTCGCCTCGAGCCAGACCAAGCAGCGCGTCGGTGAAGACTGCCGCGATCGGGCGATTCGTAACCAGCTCGAAACGAAGCTTGTCCCGGGCCGTCTCGGTGCCATGGTCGCGCTTGCGAGCGCGATAGATTCCCGCGAATTTATCTAAGGTCTTCCTGGCATCCGAAGCACGAAAAGGCTTAAGTTCCGCAGCCTTGGAATACTTCACCTGTACGACTACGACCTGCCTCGCTTCCGCGAACGTCGCGCGCCGACCAAAGTACAGCACGGCATCGGCAATTTCGTTGGCCTCGGCAGTGACAAGCTTCTGATCTTCTGCGCCAAACCCCTCGATGGCGATACCGACAAGATCATCTCTGGGCAACAACAGTCCCAGACATTTACGGGCTACCCAAGCCTCATGGAATTCGTGGCCATCCCTAGATGCCCGCACACTGTCGAACGTCTTTCGTACCTTTGCCATCGCGATCCCACTGAAGTTCCCGAAAGAATACTGGAAGTCACGAGAACGAGGCTATTAACTGAAACCTTCCACCAGATCCTCTGTATATAGGAGCCTGTAGACACTAGGCAATCCGCCAAAATCAACGATTCCACGACGCGAGACTCGCTGCTTGATTGGCCACAAAATCCCGCCTCAAGTCACAGGCACTGAGCGAACAAGCCGTGATCGCGCCCGGCACGTAAGCCGCCACCATCGTCATGCCCCGTTTGACCCAGCAGCTTGCAGCCTTGCGTCAGCAACGCGACGAAGTCGCTGCCGAGGTTGAACGACTGGTGATTGCTCACCCTCTTTGGCTGGTCCTGACCAGCATGCCGGGAGTCGGCGTCAGGACCGCCGCCAGACTCCTGACCGAAGTTGCCCACAAAGCCTTCGCCTCGGCCGCTCATCTGGCGGCCTACGCTGGTCTTGCCCCGGCCACCCGACGCTCTGGCTCATCCATCCGCGGTGAGCATCCATCCAGACACGGCAACAAGGTATTCAAGCGCGCCTTGTTCCTGTCCGCCTTCGCGGCGTTGCGGGACCCAGTCTCATAATAGTCCTACCCCAATTGGTACGCTCTTGGCAGACGCACGCGAGGCGGAATTGCAAACACGCTAGGCGGCAGGAGTCCTATGTGTCCATCGCATCAGGACCAAATTGCTCCCGTCGCGCTGTATGCGCACACATTGAGATGGAAGTGTCCACGGGTCGGGACGATGCGAGTCGTCAATGTGCTCCAGCCAAGCTGTCACCGCCTCCACCTCCATGCTCAGTTGCCACTCGGTGGCCGTGTTGAGCAGATCGAGTGTCGAATCGTCAAGATTCCAAGCGTACTTCGCGAATGTGTCCTGCAAGCGATTGAAGTTTGGTTCGGCCCAAGGGTCGTGCTCCTTGACCAGTCGAACAAAATCACATTCAAGCAGGTCCTGCACAATACAGATCAGCCTCCCCAGCTCTTGCCCTGCCTGGCGCCCCTTCAGTACCGTTGTCCACTGTCCCCAACGAACATCCAGTTCGTCGAGCGCGACTTCATACGGGCAACGTACGTCATGATATTTGGCTGCGTCAGGATCACATTCCTGCCAAAAAATTCCGTCACCTCCAATGGGCATCCCGAACCAACGACAACGGCAAGTAGCATGGCGCTCTCGGAGCGGTGCGACGAGACGTTTATAGAGAGCCACAAATGGCGGCGGATTAGGTACCAGATCTCCTGTCTGCACGAAGAAATCAAACATCGTCCGAAACAAATAATTCAACCGCTTATCATCGACGACATGCTTAATACGGTCATCAAACACTTGACGCTCAGACTCCCACTCCACATTGACTGATTGCAAATATGGCTTTACGGAATCAGCAGGCGGACAAATAGAATAAAGTTGCCCAAGCTTCTGAGCATAGGGAGCACACTCAAATATTTGGCTTGTATGATATATAAATATATCTTTCTTCGAATATTGAGCCGCCGCTTCCGTTACATCGCCGATCCACCCTAAGATGCGACTCGGCACCTCGCCCAATCCCTCGTCCGTGGGCCCATTTCCGACGAGAGGCCATTTGGCGCAATGCGTGCGCATCACGTTCCGCAGTGCAGCGATGCGCCCCTCTAAAATCGTACCGTAGTGACGCGGGGGATGAACAACCTGCAACTGAGATGCATGAAAAGGGCACGATGCCAGCCATACCACTTCGTGAAACACACTGTGGTAGCCAAGTTCGGCGCATTCAGGACAGAAACGTATAGTGAATTCGTTTCCGTCCCCAACATCGAGTCCATAGGTACCGCATTGATTCAGGCCGAGGCCAAGTCGAATTACAGTAGATACTGTTGACTCAGGCTCGCCGAGCGTGGCAGCCAGCCGTTCGATTTCCTCGTCCGGCGACTCAGACGGACGATCTGGACGCCATGCCAAAACATCGATGCCCTTTCGGAAATTGACATGATTGAGTTCGCAAAATCGCAAAAAAATGCTGATCTTGGACTCGTACGGCCTCAGGCATCCTTTCCACCAATTGAATTCTGGATAATCCATATTAAGATGGCGGACAAATAATACGCATATGGTCTGAGAAATTCGTTCTGGCCAACCGCTTCAGCCAGTTTTCATACGACGTGACTTCCTCCCACTCGCCACCACGTGCCAATTCGTAGAGCGTCGCCTCGATGGTTCGAGCAATATGTTGCATGGGAAATTCACCAAATCGCCTCGCGTTGTCGGGGGATAGTTCCTGAAGAGCCGTCCAGATATCAGCGCCACATTCGGCCAACCGCCGGCCACGGCCGAAGCACTCGGGTGCGAAGTACTCGAGGAAAGATATCTCACTGTCTTCAGGCCAACGAGAATCAATGTCGTAGCCATTCAACACATAGTCCAGTTCGTCCTTCGTACGGAGGCCGTGGAATTGAGCATGAGACGCCATGAATCGCGCAGAAACGTGAGCATTTCCGGTTCCGGCGAAGTAGTCATACTTGTAGTTCAGTTGATGAGACCCTATCGAAATGACACTCAGCAGATACCCTTTGTTATCCAGATCGTTCTGTAGTCCCATCAACCACTGCCACTCGCGCAATGTCATGCCCTGCGCTTCGTCGATTAGCAGGATCACATAGTTTCGACGCGCCCACTCGGCAATTGCGATGAACCGTTGCAGACATAGATAGCGCCCCTCCGCACGCGGCGGCGGCTTCGCCGCATTGACCAGTACGAATCGAGACGCCAGCAGCAACATGTGCCAAAAACATGCCTCACTCAGATGGCTATCAGGCGGGCGAATCCATACAACCAGCGGCAGCTCGATCTCGAAGCGCTCGCGTAGCACCTGAGACAGGAAGTACTTGACGCACTTTGACTTCCCCAGCCGTGACGCACCTCGCAAATATGCGCCCGGGCACTGCTGATCGATCCAATCACCAATCTGGGAAATCATTTCGTTCATGGGTGGCGTATAGACCGCATACTGCTGCGTGACGATACAGTGCCGTGGGTCAATATGTGCTGGGAGCGAGAATGTCATCACGACCTCGTTGAGGCGATCCGACGGGGCGGCAAAGGTAAGGGAGTGTCCCGTCGCTTAGCGCTGGATGAGCGATCTTTTGAGGTACGCGTTTCAATCTTCTCGTCATCTGACGCCTCCTCTGCGCGTTTCAGTGCGCCATCAAGCATCGTGTCTCCAACCGATCCTGCCGCGGCAGCCGTCAGGATGCGACGGGCCTCCAGGTAGGCAGGATGAACCGGTAGTTTTCCTTTAGGCTGCGCTTCTGAGAAATGCACGAACGCCTCGACCGGATCCATCCCCGGAGAAGCGCGAAACTTCCCGCTCCTGTTTGCCTGGCAAATCGCCGTACGTACAGCCAAGCTGTGTGGCAATCCATTCCACGGAGGCGCTGCTCGCAGTATCCCCAACGAAGTACCGTTGATCTCGGCACCCATTGCGATGCGAGCATCGTTCTCTCTATGTGCGATCACCCATATCTTCGACCCAGCTAGATCATGCCGAATGCCCAGGATCTCGTTCGAATACGTGGCGTTGAAGAATTCGACGTACGGTCGTCGCCCAGTGCTGGCTCCACCCCGCACCGTACAAAGCTTCCGAACACTGAACATCGAGTTGACCATCTCAGGTTCCACATGTCGCAACACCGAAGATGAATGGCGATAGAGGAACGCTGCATACTCCAGAGGGGTGCGGTATCCGATACTCCGATGAGGCGTGCTGTTGTAGTTTGCGATCAGGATGTCGAGAATTTCTTCTGCATACTCGTATTGGAAGCGGCTCGTCAACGCCACGGCGTCCGGATTGCGACCTTTCTTATCTTGCGGCTTGGCGCCAGTCGTGTTGGATAGTCGCTGAAATCCACGTCCTGCCAAATGGCGATTGAACGTCTCGATGAAAGGTCGATCATCTTTGCTACGTCGCTTCGAAAACGAGCTTGATGGGTCAAGTAGTTTGGATCGAACGACATCTTCCAGAGATCGGCGAACATGCTGACATGTCTCTGCAAGTGCGCCATCTACGCTTGTCTCGTCCCAGCATAAACCAACATAGTCCGGGCCGAGCACCGACAATAGCCCTGCGCCAGGTATATAAGCATCCTCACTAAATGTCACTTGCCGCGGCGTCCAGGGGTTCAGCGATGCCTTGATCGCTCGAAGGACGTCGTCGGTCGACACTTCCCGTCTTAGACTGAAGTAGTACCCAATGACCGCTCGAGAAACAACTTCGAGCAAGACAACCACCCAGAGCCGATGGACCATTTTCTCAACAAAGCCGCCCCCGATCTGCGGCAGGAGCACACAGAACCGCCCGTCGATTTTATGCGCGTCCATCTCTACTCGCTGCATAAACCGGGAAACTGGGCGGTTAGTCCCATCGCCCGTTGCTAGTTTTTTGACCATATCCGGCCCCCCTGCCTCATGCGCCATTACTTTGGGGTTCGCCAGCAGGACTTTCTCGACGTAGCGCCTGATCGAGTAATAACCGAGACTGACAGTGTTAAAGGGCCATTCGTCGCGTATCTCGTAACCAAGCGCTCGAAGCTGATCAAGAAACCAGTTGTGATGACGAGTCTTCGCGCGCTTTATCTCGGCAAGCTTGTTCGTGCGCGGGATAGTCAAAATCCTGGCGTCGAAACTTTTCCTCAGTTCCGGATGAGCGTCGAGAATACCCTGCATTGCACCGGCCGCACCGCCACCATAGACATCTACGTGGATCCGTTTGATTCGATGGTACGGGCGCATTCGCACGTACGGCATCAAACCCCGCCATCCAAACTCTCGGCCATCCTCATGAGTCTCGAGGCAACGCTCGTTGATCAGCCGATAGGCCTGCTTCGCGCTGAGCGATGTTGCTTTCTTGATCGACTCGGGTGATTCCCCGGCCAGGTACAGCTCAACCGCCTTCTTCCTCGCGAAATAAAGCGCTTGTCGAGAGTCAGTCATCGTACCTACGTCGGGCGTCACCCACTTTGAAGTGTCATGGGCCCGTCCTCGCACTATCCGCTGCGAAAACACTGGCAGTTCTTCGGAGTCTTCAACTGACATCCCGCCCTCCTCGCCATCGGAGCGACACGCTCAACTCATCTGAGCGCCGTCCTGACAACACCTGTCCGAAAGAAGGCTAGTACATCAAAAACGCATGCACGGGATTAGTTACAAAATCACCAAAATGCTGGGATGAGATACAATTTTATGCAAATTTTCTCCTCGTGAATTTGTTCCCGGGATCCCGGAGATGCCCTATTGGCGGGGGTGTCGTAGATACAAATTTATGCAAACCAACGTCCGGCGCGCGATTGATCGTGAACGGCGAGCCACGTACAGTGTTCACCTGTCTCCCTGCCGGAACCACCATGCCGATCGGATTTCAGAAAATGCACGCGAATGGCGACGACTTCGTCATCGTCGACCTGCGCGGCCAGGATCAGGATCGCGTGCACGCGATCGACCGCGACCTCGTACGGCGCATGGGCGACCGGCACAACGGCATCGGCTTCAACCAGCTCGCGGTCGTGTCGGATTGCGAGGACGCGGCGGCCCGCGTCGCGTTCTGGAACGCCGACGGCTCGCCGCTCGACACCTGCGGCAGCGCGACGCGCGGCGTCGCGTGGAAGCTGATGCGGGAAACCGGCATGGCGTCGCTCGTGCTGCGGACCCGCCGCGGGTATCTCGTGTGCTCGAGGGAGGCGAACGGCCTGATCACCGTCGGGATGGGCACGCCGCTCACCGGCTGGCGGGACGTGCCGGTCGCCGAGGCACTCGATACCCTCGCGCTGCCGTTACCCGGCGCGCCGGCCGCCTGCAACATGGGCAACCCGCATTGCACGTTCTTCGTCGACGACCTCCGCGTGATCGATGTCGCGGCGCTCGGCCCGGCCATCGAAACGCATCCGCTGTTCCCGCAGAAAACCAACGTGCATTTTGTTCAGGTCATCGATCGCACGCATATCCGCCTGCGCATCTGGGAGCGCGGCGGCGGCGTGCCGCTCGGTTCGGGATCGTGTTCGTGCGGTGCGGTCGTCAACGGCATCCGGCGCGGGCTGCTCGACGATACGGTGCGGGTGACCTGTGACGGCGGCGACGTCACCGTTCAATGGGACGGCACCGGCAGCGTGTTCCTGAGCGGGCCGGTCGCGTTCGGTTTCGACGGGGTGTGGGTGGACGGAGAGAAGCCGGCGATCTGATCGCCGGTATATGCGGCATTCGCGGCGTGTTGCGGATCACTGCGCCGAATCGCGCACGATGCGCTGCCGCATCGTCGTCGATCGTCGAGGCAACTCGTCCGGCGCCATGATGCGACGCCATGCCTCCGCCGATTCGCGCCGACTCGCATGGCCATCGACGGCCAGCGATCGCCAGCCCGGGCGCATTGCACGCCGGGCTGCGATACATCGAATCGACGATCAGTGCTTGTCGTCGACCTTCTTCGGCTTCGGCGGCGTCGGCACCTTCGCGTACTGGAACGCCGGCGTTGCCTTCAGCGCGTCCTTCGTCGCGCCCGGCAGGTAGATGTTGCCCTTGCGCACGTCGAGCGACGCGATCGGCACCGCGACGTCATGCGCGGCCACGCCGAGGAAGCCACCGGCCGACACGATCGCCGCCGACACCGAGCCGTCCGGCGCGACGATCAGGTCGCGCACGGTGCCGACCTTCTGGTTGTCGTCGTTATAGACGGCCTTGCCGAGCACGCTCTTCTTCACGCTCCAGCCTTCGAGCAGCGCCTGCGATTGCTCGACGGTGACGCTGAGCGGCTGCGCACCCGCGATCTGCGCGTGCGCGCTGACGCTCGAGGCGAGGACGGTTGCTGCGATGAGGGTCTTGTAGAAAGCCATGCTGTTGTGTACTCCGGTGAATTGTTGTCGGTGTCGGCGGCCGGCCGAGCCGCCGCCATGCATGCGCCGCATGAAGCACGGCGGCTCCCGCACGACGCGTTGCACCGGCCCATGTTAGCGTCACTCGCGAATCGCTGCATCGGACGCGATGACGCAGCCCCGGCCACGCGACCCGCGCGACGGCAACATTACGGACACCGCAGCGAATCGCGTACGCGGTCGAACTCCGGCAGATAACGCGCGTAGTTCTCCTCGCGCGCCGTGTAGATCAGCGCGCAGGTCTTCGTGTCGCCGGACGTCAGCACGGCCGCCTGGTGCACGGTTTCGTCGTCGAGCGCTCCCTTGTGCTCGCACATCAGTGCGGGCCGGCCGGCTATCGTGCCGTTCGCCGCGTGCGACCATTCGATCGCGCTGCCGCCTTCCTTGACCGCATCGACCATCCCGTCGCAGAAGCTCGACAGCGTGTCGTCGCCCTTCTCGCCGATGACGAACTCGATCCCCGCCGACATCAACCCGAACCTGAAACGCCGGATCCGGTAGGTCGCGTCGCCGCGATCCTCCGGCTGGTTCGCGACCCGCCATCCGGCGGGCAAGCGCAGCTCCGCGGGCGCCGGATAATCGCGCACGAGCCGCAGGTCGCTGTCGAAGTTCAGCACGCCCGCGACACCCAGCACCACGATCACCACGGCGATCGACAGCCAGACACCGAGCAGCGTCAGCAAGCCGATGCCCGCCGCACGCCAGTTCGACTGCAGCGCACCACCGGCGGCCCGATGAGCGTCGACGGCCGCGCCTTGCGCGTGCCGTGCATAGATGACCGTGCCCGCGAGACCGGCAATGACGACCGCGTGCACGAGTGCGTGCGGCACCGCCGCGGTTTCCGGAATGTCCACTGCCGCGTAAAGCACGATCGACACGAGCGTGACGAGTGCCGTGACGAGAATCTGCCGCTGCGCGAGCGCGCGGTGGCCGAGGCGTCGCGCGTTCGCCGCGAGCAGGATACCGCCGGCGAGCGGCGAGCCGAGGAACGCCGCCCAGCCGACGCCCGCCATCGTGAACAGCTTGCCGGGCGGCACCGTTGCCGCCCTACCGGAAGCAGCGGGTTCGCCCGGGATAGCCGGTGCGTCGGACGGGAAATCGGTCATGTCGGCGTCGCCCCCGTCACGCATTTCGCGAATACACGCGCCGTTGCCGCACGGCGTCGGCCAGCACGTCGAGCACCGGCTCCGTCTGTGTCCAGCTCAGGCACGCATCGGTGATCGACACCCCGTACTTCAACGGCACGCCCGGCTTCAAATCCTGACGCCCGGCTTCGAGATGGCTCTCGACCATCACGCCAACGATCCGATGCTCGCCCTGCGACAGTTGCCGTGCGAGATCCTGCGCGACGTCGATCTGCCGGTCGTGCGACTTGTTCGAGTTCGCATGCGAGCAGTCGACCATCACCTGCTCGCGCAAGCCGGCCTTGCGCAGCACCGCGCAGCACGCCTCGACATGCTCGGCGTCGTAGTTCGGGCCAGTCTTGCCGCCGCGCAGGATCACGTGCGCGTCGTCGTTGCCGCGCGTCTCGAAGATCGCGGCCATCCCCATCTTCGTCATCCCCATGAACGCATGGCTCGCGGCCGCGGCGACGATCGCATCCGACGCGACCTGCACGCCGCCGTCGGTGCCGTTCTTGAAACCGATCGGGCAGCTCAGGCCCGACGCGAGCTGGCGGTGGCTCTGGCTCTCGGTCGTGCGCGCGCCGATCGCGCCCCACGCGATCAGGTCGGCGATGTACTGCGGGCTCAGCAGGTCGAGGAATTCGGTCGACGCCGGCAGGCCCAGCGCGTTGATGTCGAGCAGTAATTGCCGCGCGGCACGCAGCCCTTCGTTGATACGGAAGCTGCCGTCGAGGCGCGGATCGTTGATGTAACCCTTCCAGCCGACCGTCGTGCGCGGCTTCTCGAAGTAGACGCGCATCGTGATCAGCAGGTCGTCCTTCAGCGCATCGGCGGCCACCTTCAGGCGGCGCGCGTAGTCGAGCGCCTGGTCGTGATCGTGGATCGAGCACGGGCCGACGACGAGCAGCAGCCGATCGTCGCGGCCGTGCAGGATGTCGCCGATCGCGCGGCGCGTATCTTCGACGAGCGTCTGCGTGGCGGCCGGCACCGGCAGCTCGTCGAGCAGCAGCGCAGGCGAAATCAGCGGGCGCACGGCGCCGATGCGGACGTCGTCGATGCGCGTGGTGTCCTGCGTCGCGTCGGCGCTGCCTACCTCGCGATCGTGGGAAGGATTGTCGAGGTTCTGCATGGTGATTCTCCGGGGGACGTCTGGAATGATGGGCAGGCTCGATTATGGCACCCGGGCGGGACGGCGAAGGGTTGCGGCGGGAGGAACGGGCGCGGCTCAGGCGGAGCAAACGTGACTGCGGTCAATCCCGGAATGAAAAAAAGCGACCCATGAAGGGTCGCCTGGTCATGCGCCGCGCGGTGCGGTGCTGTTGGGTGCTGCCGTGCTGTGCAGTGCTGCTGTGCAGTGCGGTGCGGCGCTGCGGCTAGTGCAGCGTCTCGGGCGCCAGCGAATTGCTCGGCAGCAGCGACGTCAGCCAGCAATTGCTCGGCGCGGCTTTCCCGTTGAATCGGTCGTAGAGCCACGGCAGCATGCCGGCCACCCACGGCACGATCGCACCCGCATGCTCGAGCGGATACTCGGTGTACGTGACCGGCGTGCCGCTGGCGCAGAACTTCTGCGCCAGCGCGCGCACGTCGTACGCCATCATCACACCGTCGCCCACCTGGCTGCTGAAGGTGCCGTCCAGCGCGCCCGCCGTGCCCTGGCCGATGAACATCGGGATCGTCGGCGATGCGGCCAGCCCGGCATTCACCTTGTTTGCGTACGTCACATACACGGGAATGCTGTTGATGTCGTTCGCGTATTGCGGCTTGAACAGCGTGCTCCAATGCAGCCCCGTGTACTTCGGCAGGATGTACGCGAGCGACTGGTTCTGGATGTCCTGGAACACGGCGACGCCGGTATCGCTGAGATAGGGCGTCAGGTCGAAGCCGTAGCCGCGCGACAGCCCGGCCAGCGCGGCCGCCGCCACGCCGCCCCACACGATGCTGCCGTCGACATAGCGCAGGTTGTGCGCGGGGTCGACCAGCACACCGCCTTCCGCCGCGCCGACGAGCTGCCGGTTGATCTCGGGCGCATAGCTCGGCGCGAGCTGCGCGGCCCAGTTCGTCGCGATCGCGCCGCCGGAATAACCGATCATCGCGACCTTGCTCGACGGATTCAGGCCGGTCGACGGCGTATTGAGCGCCGCGCGGATCGAATCGAGCGTCGTCATCCCGTACTCGGGGCCGGCGGCGAAGTCGGCCGTCTGGCCTTCCGTATCGGGCACGATGACGTTGTAGCCGAGTAGCAGCAGGGTCGACAGCGGAATCGATTCCGCGCTGTAGAGCAACGTGCCGATATTGATGACCTTCGTGACGTCGCGATCGCCGGCGATCACCTGCGACGGCTCGTCGTACGGGTTCAGCGAATCGTAGGCCGACTGGTACGAGATGGCCTGGCCGTTGCTGACCTGGCTCCGGATCACGGACGTCACGTTGACGACCGGCTGGTTCAGCGCGTTATTGGTGCGATACAGCAACTGCTGCGCGGTCAGCGCGGTCGGGATGCCGGCCACGTGATAGGTGACGTTGCGCGTGTTGAGCACCGTGCCCGGTGGAATCGATGCCAGCGGCGTGGTGCCGGTGTACGTGTAGAACGGATCGGACACGGCCGGTGCGCCGGCGCTGGCCGGCGGTGCGGCGACAGCCAGCGCGGCGGACACGGCGGCCGCGGCCAGCATGAAGCGTCTGGAGGACATGGTTGGAGCCCCTGGGATAACCTGCTTTCATCGAAGGAAGTTCGGCGGTGTTGCAGAGCATCGTGTGTGCCGCTTCAAAACCGTTTCCGTGCCATCGCACTGTCTCCTGTTAATGAATAATCCGGCCTGTTCTGAATCTGTAATTTTAGTAGGAGTACAAACCGGATTAATTGAAGCACATCGAGAACGCGCTCGATGGGCGTTTTCCATTGTTTGAAGGAAAACGTCTAAATCCGCCGCCGCACGATGCGGGTGCACCGGCCGTTTGGCCGACTGTCCGCGTTTTGCCGAAGTGCCGTACGATCACGGCTGTCCGGTACCGAAGCGGCCGCGTCGTACGACGCCGGCCGCACGGCGCACCGCCTGACCGTGACCGATCGTTCCCTGCCCAACCGACATGCCACGATGACCGTCTCCGAACTGCTCCGCGCCATCCGCCAACCGTATGCCGACCTGCTCGCGAAAGCGGCTGCACAACCGGCCGTGATCGTCGAACCGGCCTACCGGCGTGCCGACGGCACGCTCGCCACCGAAGGGCCGCTCGCGCTGCCGTGCCGGGCCGACCTCATCGCGACCGAAGGCGAAGCGGCCGGCCAGCCCGCGATGGTCGATTCCGCCACGCAGCTGGATTTCGAGCCGTTCGCGTTCGACCTCGAAACGGCAGCCGTGTCGATCCGCCCGTTCGTATGGGACTGGGCCGCGATCGAGGCCGACGGGCTCGACGAAAGCGCAGCAATCGATGCGTTCAAGACCTGGTTCTTCGCGTGGTTCGATGCCGACGACGAGAACACGCCGGCCGAGGACGGCCTGCACGGGATCGTTCACTACCTGTCGGAACCGGTTCGCACGGAACAGGGGTGGCGCGTGAATGCGGATCTCGGCTCCGCGCCCGAAACGGCCGTCGAGGATCTGCTGTTCCGGCTCGTCGATGCGGGCGCTTCGCGGATCAGCGTCGGTTGACGTGCCGCTTCATTACTCTCACGCCATCATGAAAAAAGTCCTCGCAGCCGTGCTGCTCTGCGTGTCGCTGCCGGCGCTCGCCAAGGTGTCCACCGAAGTGTTCTGCTTCCGGTCGGACGGCGACAAACCCGTGCGTTTCGAGATGCGCACCTACTATGACGATGCGGTCAAATGGTCGGGCGGCATGGTCCGGTATGCGCAATCGAAAACGGCCCTGCCGCTGGTGATCGAGCACGAGGAGGATGAAGTGCTCGACGAAAGCCGTCCGCACCAGTACACGACGACCTGGGCCGAAATGGTCGGCGGCAGGATCAACGGGCGCTACGAAATGATGACCCAGGGCGCGATGGTCTATTCGATGACCTACACCAATGCGCGCACCGGCAAGCAGACCGCGTTCGGCCGCGCGCTGGATGTCGACGCATCCGAACAGACCGGGTGCCGCTGGTGATGCGCCCGCTGATCCGGATCGCGTGGGTGCTGGCCGCGCTGCACGCAGGCTTCGCGCATGCCGCGCCGCGCACGGTCTACGAAGGCACGCTGCAGGGCGCCGGCACCGTCGTCATGGAGCTCGACGATCGCACGGCGGCTGACGGTTCAATCTCG
Organism: Burkholderia sp. D-99; assembly: GCF_011605345.1. Lineage (GTDB taxonomy): Bacteria > Pseudomonadota > Gammaproteobacteria > Burkholderiales > Burkholderiaceae > Burkholderia. Next base: position 1,148,736 of record NZ_JAAOXM010000002.1, on the reverse strand, counting down.
GGCCGCTACTTCTATGCACAGCTCGGCGTCGATATTCCGCTGCACGGCACGCCTGCGCAACTGGTCGAACCGCTCGTGCGAACGCAGTTGCCGGACGACGCCCGCAGTCCATTGGGATTCCGCGAGCAAGCCGATTTCGATCATGCCGCGGCCACCTGGCAGGGCACGCGGGACAAAGCCGGCTATCGCGGCCGCTGGACCGATGCGCGCTCCGGCAAGACGCGCAGCTTCACGCTGCGGCGCATCGCTGAATACGATCCCGACGCGGTTGCGCCCGGCTCCGTCGAAGCCGTCACCAACAGCATCGCCGGCGGCGTCGGCAGCGGTATCGCAAGCGGCGTGGCCATCGACATGCGGCAGGCGCCTTATGCCACGCTGAAGCTTGACGGGCACGCGCAGCCGGCCGGCCCCGAGATCGGAGACGGCACCGTCGCGTACCGGATGTGGCGCGACCCGCGCACGAAGCTCATGTATCCGCGTCTGAGCCGCCATCCCGATCCAGCGGTCATGGCACGGGTCAACCGCCTGCTCGAACAGCAGCACTGGCAGATGAATCTCGCCGCGCTCGAATGCGCGTCGACCCGCTATTCCGACGACGGGCCGGCCGCCGGTTCGCTCGGCGGCTACGACGACGAACAGGTGACGGTCACGTGGCTGTCACCTGCGGCACTCGGCATCGTGGAATCGGGCAGTACGTACTGCGGCGGCGCTCATCCGAACAATCACTACGATCCGGTCACGTTCGACCTGCTGCGTGGTACGTACCTCGACTGGAATCGCGTGATCGACGCGGCTACGGCAGGCAAGGACGGCGACCCGGGAACAAGCCCCGCGCTGGTGAGTTTCATTACGCAGTTGCGCGACAAGGCAACACACGGTCAGCAAGTGACGGACGGCGAAGGCGACTCGCTGTCGTGCGCGGATGTGTTCCCCGAGTATCTGGCGTTCGAGCTCGATGCGCCCGGCAAGCTGTCGTTCGTCGTATCCGGGATCGGCCACGCGATGGGCGCCTGTCTTGGGCCGCAACTCGACGTGCCGTTTGCGGCGCTCGCGCCGATCCTGAGACCGGACGGCGCACGCTATCTCGTACCGGGCGTCAAGCTGAAGTAACGCGGCGGTGCGGGCGGTATCCGCCACGCGCCCCGGCCCGGCCGCGTGGCGACGGGGCCGGGCGAGGCACGCGCATCGCCGCCATCTGCGTCAGGACGCGTCGCCTTGCACGTCGACGTCGATTCCGAGCTCGCCGGCCATCCGCAGAACCAGCGCATTCAGTCGCGCCACTTCATCCGCGAGGCGCTTCTGTTCGGCCTTCAGCGCTTCGAATTCCGAAGGCGGCACGGAATCCGCGCCGCCGGCATCCGCGCTCGCGAAGTCGGCCATGTTCACTTCGCCGCACATCAGGTGCATCCAGCGGTTCTCGCGCGCGCCCGGCGCACGCGGCAACCGGACGACGAGCGGCTGCGCGCGCGCCGCGAGTTCGTCGAGGAACGCCTCGACCGACGAGATATCCGCGAAGCCATGCAGGCGCGCGCTGTTCAGGCGCAGCTCGGCGGCCGTCTGCGGGCCGCGCAGCAGCAGGATCGTCAGCAGCGCGATCGCCTGGCTCGGGATGCCGAGCACACGGTTCATGTTGTGCTCGAAACGCGGCACGCGGCTGCTGCTGCCTTCCATCACGATGCTCAGGTGCTTCAGCCCGTCGAGCGCGGTCGTGACTTCGTCCTCGCTGACGTTCATCACCGGCGCGCGCGCGGTTTTCTGGTTGCAGCCCGCGGTCAACGCATTCAGCGACAGCGGATAGGTATCCGGCACCGTGTGCTGTTTCTCGACGAGCACACCGAGAATGCGGGCCTCGAGGGGCGTGAGTTCGCGAAGGGCGCGTGGCGTGGGCGTATCCGGCGTGGTGTTCATGAGTGGCGTCGCAGCGTGCAGCAGGTGAAGGGAAACGGTCGCGGCCCGTCCGGCATCGCGCACGGGCGAGCCATATGATAGCTCGCGTCGCGCCGCCCGGCGCCGCCCGCCGCGCCGGCGCGCGAACTTGCCGCAGCCGGCTTTCGTCCGACCTGTCGGCCCGCCGGTGCCGCGCGGCGATGGATGCGCGCCGCGCCGGCGATTCCGCCGCCTTGCACACGGCGGCGTTTGCGCGACACGCATGCGGGCGCTACGATATGCGTCACCCTGACGTCCGCGGCGCCATGCGGCCGCCTTCGCACGCATCGCCACGCATCGCCCGTCCCGCACGCCATGCCGCCACGCATACGCGCCGCGCGTCGCTGGCGCTCATCCGTTCACCCCTTCGACCCGCTCACCGCCATGAACGCATCCTCTTCCGTACCGCACGTGCGCGCCATCGTCACCGGACACACGCGCGGCCTCGGCGCGTCGCTCGCCGAACAACTGCTGCTTGAAGGCATCGCCGTGCTGGGCGTATCGCGCAGCCGTCATCCGGCGCTCGCGTCGCAAGCCGGCGACCGATTCACCGAAATCGAACTCGACCTGTCGGACACGCCGGCCGTCGCGGGCTGGCTCGCCGGCGACACGCTGCGCCGCTTCGTCGACGGCGCATCGATCGTGCTGCTGTTCAACAACGCGGGCATCGTCGATCCGATCGGCCCGCTCGCCGCGCAGGACCCGGCGATCGTCGCACGTGCGGTCGGCGTGAACGTCGCGGCACCGCTGATGCTGTCGGCCGCGCTCGCGCAAGCGGCATCGACCACCACCGAATGCCGGATCCTGCACGTGTCGAGCGGCGCGGCGCGCAACGCGTACGCGGGCTGGAGCGTCTACTGCGCGACCAAGGCCGCGCTCGATCACCATGCGCGCGCAGTCGCGCTCGACGCGAACCGCGCGTTGCGGATCTGCAGTGTCGCGCCGGGCGTCGTCGATACGGGCATGCAGGCGACGATCCGCTCGACCAGCGAAGACAACTTCCCGATGCGCGAGAAATTCGACCAGTTGAAGTCGAGCGGCGCGCTCGCGACGCCCGAGGCGGCCGCGCGACAGTTGATCGCCTATGCATTGAGCGATGCGTTCGGTTCGGTGCCGACCGCCGACGTGCGGGAACTGCCGAGCCACTGAGCGGCGCGGCCCGTCAACGCCCATCGAGCCGCTTCGCCCAGTCTTCGACCTGCCGCTCCGTCCGGCGCTTGTCGAGCATCTTGCGCCATCCGGGCGGCAGTATCGGGACGTCGCACAGTGCCTCGAGCGCGGCCATGTCGAGCGTGCGCCGGTACAGCACGTCGAGCACCGTCGACAGCGTCCATTGCGGAAAGGTGCGTCGATGCAGCGCCAGCACGTCGCCCGGCGCCACCCAGCCGTCCTGCAGCACGCGGTAGTACCACCCGGTCCGGCCGCTTTGCTGCACGAGCGCGGCCATCCGCGGATGATCGAAACGCGCGTTGAGCTTCCAGCACGGCTGCCGCGACTGCGACACCTGAAGCACGGCGCCGCCCAGCGTGAACTCGTCGCCAAGACACACGTCGTGCTCGGTCACACCGCGCGTCGACAGGTTCTCGCCGAACGCACCCGGTTGCGCAAGCACGTCGCGCGCGCCGATCTGCGCGGCCCACCATGCATAGTGATCGTGCGCATAGTGGTGCACCGCCTTGTCGGGGCCGCCGTGATGCCGCGCATCGGCCTGCTCGTCGCCGACAAAACCGAGCGCGCCCAGCCACAGACGCGAGCCCACCGGCTGCTTGTCGATCGCGCTGGCGTGCGGCGTGCCGGCCAGCGGCCGGCTCTTACCGACCCGCACCGCGCCGATAGCGGCCGAGATCGCCGGCCGTGCCGGATCGCTCATGTCGTCACACCGTCCGGCAGCGCCGCGAGCACGCGTTCGAGTTCGCGCGTGCGCGCGTCGCCGAGCGGCATCAGCGGCTTCCTCGGTTCGCCGGCATCGAAGCCGCACAGGCGCAACCCGGCCTTCACGGTCACCGGCAACCCGCCGTTGACGATGAACTGCAGCAGCGGCAGCTGCGCATGAAAGACCGTCCTGGCGCGCGCCAGATCGCCCGCGCGCATCGCGTCGAACAGCGCCAGCGGCAACGCCGCATTCAGGTTCGGCGCGGCCGTGCACCATCCGGCCGCGCCTGCCGCGAGCGCGGCGAGCGCCATCGGGTTGCTGCCGTTGTAGAACGGGATCGTCCCGTCGCTCAGTTGCGCGAGCCGATGCATCCGGCCGATGTCGCCCGTGCTCTCCTTCACCATCGTCACGTTGTCGACGCTCCGGCAGATCGTCGCGATCAGGTCAGGCGACATGTCGACGCCGCTCGTCGCGGGGTTGTTGTACAGCATGATCGGGATGCCGATCGCATCGCCAATCGCGCGGTAGTGCGCGACAATCTCGTCGTTACCGAGCTTCCAGTACGACACCGGCAGCACCATCACCGCATCGGCGCCGGCCTGTTCGGCGAAGCGCGCGCGGCGCACCGCGCCCGCCGTGGTGAGGTCGGAAATGCCGACGACGGTCGGCACGCGCCGACGCACCGCGCGGATCGACGCGGTGGCGACCGCCTCCCATTCAGCGTCGGACAGGTATGCACTCTCACCCGTGCTACCCAGTGGGGCGATCGCGTGGACGCCATCGGTAATGAGCCGCTCGATCAGCGCATCGAGCGCTTTCAGGTCAACGCCGCCGTCGGCGGAGAACGGCGTGACCGGGTAGGCAATGATGCCTTGCAGCAGGATGGACACGATGTGTATTCCTCAATGATTGTCGGACGAGATGGAAACGACGCACGCGTTCATGCGACGCAGTCCTGATGGGTACGCAGCGCGCGACGCGCGTAATAGTCGAACGTCACCGCATCGCGCTTCGGCTTCGAGATCCAGTCATGCGCTTCACGCGCCAGCGCCGGCGGCACCGGCCTGATCTCGCCGGCCGCCATCGCAAGCAGCTGCAGCTTCGCGGCCCGCTCGATCAGCAGCGCGAGGATGCACGCTTCCTCGATCGTCTTGCCGACCACGAGCTGACCGTGATGCGACAGCAGGATCGCGCGCTTGCTGCCGAGCGCCTTCGAGATGATCTCGCCCTCCTCGTTGCCGACCGGCACGCCGGGCCAGTCCTTCAGGAACGCGCAATCGTCGTACAGCGGGCAGGTATCCATGTGCGACACGACGAGCGGCTGCTCGAGCATCGACAGCGCCGCGACATGCGCGGGATGCGTGTGGATGATGCAATTCACGTCGGGGCGCTCGCGATAGATCCACGTGTGGAACCGGTTGGCCGGATTCGGGATGCCTTCTCCGTCGATCACGTCGAGATCCTCGTTGACGCGCAACAGGTTCGCGGCCGAGATCTCGTCGAAACCGAGCCCGAGCCGCTGCGTGTAGTACGTGCCGGCGTCGCCCGCTCGGCAGGTGATCTGCCCGGCGAGGCCGGAATCGTGGCCGGCGTCGAACAGGATCCGGCACGTGAGCGCGAGCTTTTGCCGCGCGGACCAGCCGCTGTCGCCCACCTCGTTGTCGAGACGCCGCTCCGCCAGCGCGACCAGCGCCTCCTTCGTCAGATTCAGCGTTTCCGCCATGTTCACCTCCTGAATGGATCGGGTCGGTCGCGCCGACCGCGGCCGCTTTCCCGGAGAAACATGACACACAATACACCACAGGACACTTTGTGTCATGCGTTACAATCGGTTTTTCGAAGGACACCTGGCGCCCCATGACGATTCGCCTGAAGCTGCTCAGAAAACAGAAGGGCTGGACGCTCGACGTGCTGGCCGACGAAACGGGCCTCACCAAGAGCTACCTGTCGAAAGTCGAGCGCGGCCTGAGCGTGCCGTCGATCGCGGTCGCGCTGAAGCTGTCGAAGGCACTGAATGTCGACGTCGAGCAGTTGTTCTCGGAAAGTCACAACCGCGAGCTGATCACGGTCACGCGCGCCGGCGAGCGCACGGCGATGGGCGCGGCGGCCAACAGCCAGGCGCACCGCTTCGAGAGCATCGCGGCCGGCGTCGCGCCGAAGAAGATGCTGCCGTTCGTCGTGCATCCGCCGCACGAATTCGTCGCATCGACGTTCCGCGAGCACGAAGGCGAGGAATTCCTGTTCGTGCACAAGGGGCGCGTCGAAATCGAGTTTCCGAACGAGACGGTGCAACTCAAGACCGGCGATTCAGTCTATTTCAACGCACTCATCCCGCACCGCACGCGCAGCCTCGGCGCCGCGCAGGCGGAGATCCTGGTCATCGTCAGTCACGACGACTAGCCTCGCCACTTCTTCGCGCAAGGATCCCCGATGGTCACAAAGGCCACCGCACCGTTCCAGCAGATCAAGACGCTCGTTCGTCAGAACGTCGACTCGGGCGACTGGCGCCCCGGGGACCGCATTCCGTCCGAGCTCGATCTCGCCGCGCAGTTCGGCGTCGCGCGCATGACGGTCAACCGCGCGCTGCGCGAGCTGACCGAGGAAGGCGTGCTCAAGCGCATCGCGGGCGTCGGCACGTTCGTCGCCGAGGTGAAGCCGCAGTCGAACCTGCTGATGATCGCGCACATCCGCGACGAAATCCGCGCGCGCGGGCACGAATACCGCTGCCGCGTGCTGAGCCAGTCGAGCGAACCCGCGTCGTTCGACGTCGCGGCCGCGTTCGGCCTGCCGGTCAATACGCCGGTTTTTCACGTGGTCTGCGTGCACGAGGAAAACGGCCGCCCGATCCAGCTCGAGGATCGCTACGTAAACCCGGCCGCCGCACCCGGGTTCATCGACCAGGATTTCCAGGTCGAGCCGCCGTCCGAGTACCTGTTCAACAACGTGTCGCACTACGAACTGGAGATCGAGCACGTGGTCGATGCAGCGCTGCCAACCGGCGAACAGGCGCGGCTGCTCGACATGCGCGCCGACGAGCCGTGCCTCACGCTCACGCGCCGCACCTGGACGAACGGGCAGCCCGTCACGTTCGTGCACTTCCTGCATCCGGGCAACCGCTACCGGCTCGGCTCGCGCTTCAAGCCGGGCGCCGGACGCCACCCGACCTGATCCTTCGTCACACGCCCGCACGCACAAAAGCGCGCGGCGGCCGTTTCGTCAGGAAACGGCCGCCGCGTCCGTCATGCACGCGCGCCAGTGTCAGCGTCAGATCGCGCCGGCCTGCCCCGCGCCGCGCGACCACACGACCGGAAACAGCGGGTGGTCGAGCGGCGCACCGTCGGGCAGTTGCTCCGCGAGCCCGGGAAATTCGGGCGACGTCTTCCAGCGGCGCGGCGCGTGACGGATATCGTCGCCGACGAAGCGGATCGAGAACGCACGCCGGCGGTTCTGCGTACCGCCCGACGCATGCAGCGTGAGCATCCGGAAGCACACCATGTCGCCGGGCTCGAGCGCCCAATGGCGGATCGGGAAAGCCGCACGGTCGCCTTCGATGTCCGGTAGATCCGCAAGGCTGCCTTCCGGAAACCACTTCGCTTCCTTGTCCATGAACGTGCGCGGCATCAGCCACGGCCCGAGATGCGAGCCCGCGACGAATTCCAGCGTCGATTCGAGCGGCACCGGATCGACCGGAATCCACATGCTGACGTTGTCGTCGCCCTCGATGTTGTAGTACGGCTGGTCCTGGTGCCACGGCGTGCGCTGCCGCGTGCCGGGCTCCTTCACGAGCAGGTGGTCGTGATGCAGCCGCACGTTTTCGGTGCCCATCAGCGCGGCCGCGACGGACGGCGCCGGCGAGCGCACGATGAAGTCGCGATACGCGTCGTTGTGCTGCCAGTTGCAGAAATCCTCGAAGAACCAGCCCGGATCGTCGGGCCGGCTCGCGACTTTCGCGCGCGGGCTGGGCTGCGCGAGATTCGCGTCGATGCCGGCGCGCAGCGCGGCGACTTCGTCGGGCGAGAAGATGCCCTTGATGCAGACCGCGCCTTCCTCGCGGAACGCGGCGATCAGTTCGGGCGTCACGGCTTGCGCGACGCGATCCTGGATACTCGTCATGGTGTGCCTGTCGATTGAATGAATCACTGAATCACGGTGCCGAAGTCAGCTGCTGCTTCGCCCCGTAGATGTCGAAGTCGAAGTATTTCGCGGCGATCTTCTGGTACGTGCCGTTCGCGCGGATCGCGACGATCGCGTCGTTCAGCCGCTTCTTCATCGCGTCGTCGCCCTTGCGCACGCCCATCGCCACGCCGTAGCCGGTGATCCGCACGTCGGTCACGTCGGGGCCTGCGAACGCGTAACCCTTGCCGCGCGGCGTCTTCAGGAACGAGTAGCCGGCCTGCGTCTTGTCCTGGAAGGTCGCGTCGAGGCGGCCGTTGACGAGATCCTGGTACACCTGGTCCTGGTTCTGGTACGAGACGATCGTCACACCCTTGGTCGCCCATTCGGCCTTTGCGTACGCTTCCTGCGTCGTGCCCTGGTCGATCCCGATGCGCTTGCCCGCGAGCGACGCGGCAGTCGGCAGCAGCTTCGAGCCGACCGGCGCGACGAGCGCGCCCGGCGACGCATACAGCTTGTTCGAGAAATCGATCTGCTTGAGCCGCTCGTCGGTGGCCGTCATCGCGGACATGATCACGTCGAACTTGCGCGCGCGCAGCGCCGGAATCATCCCGTCGAAGCCCTGCTCGACCCATACGCACTTCGCGCGCAGTTGCTCGCAGATCGCATTGCGCAGGTCGATGTCGAAGCCGGCCAGCGAGCCGTCGGGCTGCTTCGCCTCGAACGGCGGATACGTGGGGTCGATGCCCCAGCGGATCGTCGACGTGTCCTGCGCGAACGACACGAGCGGCGCGAACGCCAGCGCGGTAACGAGAAGCTTTGCAGTGCGGTTCATGGCGTGTCCTTGAAGGTCTCGACGCGGCGGGCAAGCGCCGGCGTCCGGTGGGTGGCGTTGCGCCGGAACGCCCGGCGCGGTGCGCGAAAGACAGGGACTTCGATGAAACTGCGATGCAGTCTAGACTGCTCAAATTTTGAGCGCAAGCGGGGAAAACGGGATCAGCGGATTAAGGCCGGGCGGGAGCGAGATGAAAGGAATTGCGCACGAAACGAGCGTGAAGAGCAGGGATTTTCGCGTTGTTTGAGCGTTTACCCTGTGAGATGCACGCCCGCCACAGAGCGTGTTTTTCCGGATATCCGTGGAATAGCGATGTCTATACAGGTATCGTCCGGTCTCGCCTTGATAGCATCGACGATGCGTCCTATACCGCACCAGACCATGCTCAGAGACAACAGGCCATCCGAAGATGTAAGATATACTTTACATTCAAACGCATTGAACCTGCGCCGGGAGGTCAACGTGCAACTCTATGAAATCGGTCAGGCCGTGGCGAAACGGCGGGCGGAACTCGATCTCACGCAGGCCCAGCTTGCCAAGCTCGCCGGGCTGTCCCGGTTCACCGTCAACCAGCTCGAAGCCGGCAAGGTCAAGGATCTCGGAATCAACAAGCTGATCCCGTTGCTCAGCGTGCTCGGCATCGAACTCCTGGCATTGCCGCGACAGGCCCATAATGGCCTCTACAAGGCCGTTGTGAGCGCAAACGTCAGCTACAAGGGCGAATTGACCGAACGCTTGCTGGCCGACGCGTTGATCACCGGACACATTCCGGAAGGATACGAATCGCAGTTTTCCGTCATCCTCGACGAGGTGCCGCTACCCGTCGTGGTGAAAGCGGCCGAGGAGGCCGCCGAACGCTCGGGCACCCCGCTTCGGGCCATCTGGAAAAACCTCGCGGCATGGTCGAAGGATCTTCACCTGTATCGGGAGGTATGGGCATGACCACACCATCCGCGTTGCCCGACGGCCCGTGGCAAGGCCTTTTTCGTCACGCGGTGACGCTGGTTGACGAGATACGCAAGCACGGCACGTCGAATCCGTTCTGGACGTTCGGTGGAGGCACGGTTCTCATGCTGCGCCACGGCCATCGCGTCAGCAAGGACGTCGACATCTTCGTACCCGACCCACAATATCTCGGGTACGTGAATCCCCGCATCAGCGACGCCGCATCCGACATCACGACACACTACGAAGAACATGCGGGTTTCGTGAAACTGGTGCTGCCCGACGGCGAAATCGACTTCGTGGTCTCCCGAAATCTGATGTCTCCCGGCTACGACGAATGGATGCTGATGGATCACGTCGTCAAGGTCGAGACTTCCGCGGAAATCATCGCCAAGAAAATGTGGCACCGTGGCGATCGCCCGACCGCGCGGGACCTGTTCGATCTGTGTCTGGTCATCGAGCGGGAACCGGAGAGCCTGATGGAAGCCGGAGCATTTCTCGTTCGGCATCGCGATACGTTTTTGCGTCTGCTCAACGAGCATCGCGCCTTCGTCAAGTCGCGTTTCGACGACATCCAGACACTCGACTACACGCCGTCGTTCGACTATTGCGTCGAACTGGCCGAAGCATTCCTGCGCAAACTTCCCGGCGGCACGCCCGAACACAAGTCTCGCCACCGCTGAAACCTACCGCGCCCCCGCCCCCACCAGCACCCTCTCGATCGCCGCATATCCGCGCCGCCGCGCATGCTGCAGCGGCGACTCGCCGTTCGAATCCGCGAGATTGACGTTCGCGTGCCCGTCGACGAGCAACTGCACGATCCGCACATAACGCTCGCTGCCGTCGCCGAGCATGATCGCCTCCAGCAACGCGGTCCAGCCGAGCCGGTTCACGTGGTCGACGTTCACGCCCGCGTCGATCAACGTGCGCACCGTATCCACATGGCCGCGCTCCGCGGCCGGAATCAGCGCGGTGCCGCGATACCGGTTCGTGCTGCACAGGTCCGCGCCGTGCACGAGCGTCATCCGCAGGATGTCGAGATAGCCGCGCGCACCGGCATACAAATACGGGCTGTCCTGGATCGCGTCCTTCGCGTTGACGTCCGCGCCCGCGTCGATCAGCACGCGCGCCGCCTCGACGTGATTGCCGTGCGTCGCGAGCAGCAGCGCCGTGCGGCCCTGCCCGTCGCGCGAATCGATCTGCGCGCCGTGTTCGAGCAGCGTGCGCACTTCGCCCGCGTCACCCCGGTCGGCCGCGCTGCGCAGCCGGCTTTCGGGCGCGCCGCCGTCGGCGGCCGCCACGGCCGACGTGAGCGTGGTCAAGGCAAACGAGCCGATGATCGCGATCCGTTTGAAAAACATCCCGTTTCCTCCTTGCGTGCCGCGCCTGCCGATGTGCCTGCCGATGCACGGGTGACGCACCGCTGACACGCGGTTAATGCGATCCGTCAGGCGCCCCCGTGGCGCCACACGGCGCCGCACCGCGTCCGGCGAAACCGCGATTGCCCACGGCGTCCGGCCATGTTAAAAGTCGTCGCACGCATTTGGAAATGAAATGTTCGAATCCGCAAAAGTGCAGAAATGAATAGACCCCTGTTCGACATCGACCTGCTGCGCGCGCTCGTGATGGTCGCCGACTGCGGCAGCTTCACGACGGCGTCCGCGCGCCTGCATTCGACGCAGTCGACGGTCAGCCAGAAGGTACGCCGGCTCGAGGAAATCGCCGGGCACCGCCTGCTCGACCGCGGCACGCGCGACGTCCGGCCGACCGACGCGGGCGTGACGGTGCTCAGCTATGCGCGGCGCATGCTCGCGCTGAACGACGAGATGCTGGAAGCATTGTCGGGCGCGACGGTCGCGCTGACGATCCGGCTCGGCGTGCCCGACGATTTCGCGGCGGGCCGCACGACCCACGCGCTCGCCGCGTTCAATCGCGAGCATCCGCAGGTCAAGCTCGAAGTGATGTGCGGGCTGAGCCGCGACATCAGCGCAGCGTACGATCGCGGTGAACTCGACCTCGTGCTGATCAAGCAGCGCCGCGACAGCCGCGAAGCCGTCGTGCGCTGGCCCGAGAAACTGCGCTGGATCGACAGCGCCGCGCATCCGTCGATCGATCTCGACCCGGTGCCGATCGTCGTGTTTCCGCCGCGCGGGCTCTATCGCGACGACATGATCAAGGCGATCGAGGAGCGCGGCCGCCGCTGGCGGATCAGCTTCACGACATCGAGCCTGAGCGGCATCCAGGCCGCCGTCGCCGACGGGCTCGGCATCAGCGTGCTGCCCGCCCGCGTGGTGACGGACGAGCACACGGTGCTGACCGCGAAGCAGGGTTTCGCGCCGATCGAGCACATGGACATCGCCATCCTGCATCGGCCGACGGCCGACCCGATGGTCAGCGAGCTGACGAAGACGCTCGCGGCGATGCTGGAGCACGAGGAGTAGCAAGAAAGAGCAAGCCGGATGCGGCAAAGAAAAGGACGCCGTGGTGCCGCCGGCACGGCCGATGCGACGCGATCGCGGGCGCATCGCCACGCCCGCACGCCCGCGCGCCCGATGCCCGATGCCCGTCAGAACATCGTGTTCCCGTTCGCGGCCTGCTCGGGCACGGGTTGATTGACGTCCCAGTGCTCGACGATCTTGCCGTTCTCCAGCCGGAAGATGTCCATGATCGCGCTGCCGCGCGTGCCGGGTTCACGCACCGCGTGCACGTGCAGGATCACGTAGTCGCCATCGACGAACGAGCGCTTGATCTCGCTGTGCGACTGCGGATACTTGTCGCGCAGGAACGCGACGAATTTGCGGAAGCCGTCGCGGCCGTCGGCCGCGTTCGGATTGTGCTGCACGTAGCGATCGCCGACGTACGCGAGCGCGGCGTCGGCATCCTTCTCGTTCAGGCCTTTTTCATAGAACGCGAGCACTGTGCGCCGGTTGGCTTCCTGCTGCGCGTCCGTCGGCCCCGCCGCCACCGCATGCGCGGCGCTCACGGCGAACAGGGCCGCCGCCATCCATCGTGCGGCCCGTGCCGCTGTCGTGCGTCGCATCGTCGTCTCCCGGGAGGTTCGGCTGAAAACCGGATCATACCGGGGTGACGCTGCGCTCACGCTTCACTCAAACCAGCGCACCGTTCCGCGCAACGATCTTCCCCGACGACACGACGAGCCGCCGCACCGGCCGCGCAACGACGGCCTCGGCGAACGTCAGCGCGTCGACCAGCACGACGTCCGCGCGGCTGCCCGGCTGCAGCCCGTAATCGTCGAAGCCGCAACCGCGCGCCGCGCTGTGCGTCACGCAGTCGAGCGCGACCTCGAGCGCATCGTCGCGGCGGAAATCGTTGCGCATGCCGATCAGCATCGCGCGTTCGAGCATGTCGGGCGACCCGTAGGGCGTCCACGTATCGCGCACGCCGTCGTTGCCGCCGATGACCGTCACACCCGCCGCACGGCACGCGGCCACTGGCGGCACGGGCACCGCCGCCGGCGCGGTCGTGACGAGCCCGACGCCGAGTTCCGCCATCCGGGCGAGCAGCGCATCGCGCTCGCGTTCGGCGATATCACCCAGACAGAATCCGTGGCTGATCGTCACCTTGCCCTGCATGCCGTGCGCAGCGGTGCGCTGCAGGATCAGGTCGAGCGAGTACGCGCCCATCGATCCGCGCTCGTGCAGGTGGAGGTCGAGCCCGCGGCCGTGGCGTTCGGCGATCGCGAACAACACGTCCACCGCCTCGACCGGATCGCCTTCGATCGCGCACGGGTCGAGCCCGCCGAGCAGATCGGCGCCGGCGGCGAGCGCATCGGACAGCAGTGCGTCGGTGCCCGGCCGCTTGAGCACGCCCGATTGCGGAAACGCGACGATCTGGATGTCAACCTGCCCGCGCAAGGTCTCGCGCGTCGCGAGCACGCCGTGCAGATGCCGCAGCCCGGCTTCGGTATCGATGTCGACGTGCGTGCGGATGCGCGTCGTGCCGGCCGCGAGGAAGGCGCGCGCCAGCGCGAGCGACGCGGCGCCGGCGTCATGGCCGCTCGTCGCGCGATAGTGGCGTTCGTTCTCGATCCGGTCGACGAGGCGCGGCCCGACCTGGTTGCGATACCACGGCATCCCCCAGTGCGTCTTGTCGAGGTGCGTGTGGCCTTCGACGAGGCCGGGCAGCGCGAGTGCCCCCGCGCCATCCTCGATCGCACAGCCGGCGGGCGCGTCGAGCGACGGGCCGATGCGCGCGATGCGATCGCCTTCGATCAGGATGTCGAGCGCAGCGTCGGCGCTCGGGCGGACGTTGCGGATCAGCAGGTTCGTCATGTCGGTTCCGGTGGGGTCGGTCAGTGCAGTCAGTACGAACGGGGCACGGCGCGCGCCGTGCCGCCGGTCAGGTGGGTCAGCGCGTGAAGCGCAGCGCAGGGGCGAATGGCGCGCTCGTATCGCTTTCGCCGCGGCGGAACACCCAGCGCTCGGCCGGCACGCCCGCGACGGCCGCCGCCGCATTCGGCGCACGCACTGCGACGAACGTCGCATCGCAGCCGACCGCGATTCCATAGTTATCCTTGCCGATCACGCGCGCGCCGGCGTGCGTCGCCATGTCCAGCGCGATACCGAGCGCCTCGTCGGTGTAGAAGCCCGACCGGTAGCCGACCATCATCGCCCGCTGCAGCATGTCGCCGTTGCCGTACGGCCACCATGCGTCGCGGATGTTGTCGTTGCCCGCGAACACGTGCACGCCCGCGTCGCGCAGCGGCTGCACCGGCGGAAACGCGCAGTCGCCCGGCGCATTCGTCAGGATCGACACACCGGCTTCGGCCAGTGCCGCGGCGGTGCGCTGCACGTCGTCATCGCTCACCTGGCCGAGCGCATACGCATGGCTCACGTTCACGCGACCGCCGAGCCCCGCCGCGCGCGTGCGCGCCGCGATCCGCAGCAGCTGCGCGATGCCCGTTTCTCCCGGCTCGTGCAGGTGGATGTCGATCTTCGCGCCGCGCTTCTCGGCGATGCCGAACACGATGTCGAGCTGGCCGTCCGCATCGCCGTCGAGCGTCGTCGGGTCGATCCCGCCAACCACGTCCGCACCTTCGCGCACGGCTGCGTCGAGGATCTCGGCGGTGCCCGGGCACGTCACGACGCCGGCCTGCGGGAACGCGACGAGTTCGATATCGACGATTCCGCGCCACTGCTCGCGCGCGGCCATCACGGCCTGCAGGTTCGACAGGCCCGTCGTCGCGTCGACGTCGACGTGGCTGCGCATCGCGACCGTGCCGAACGCGGCGGCCTGCTCGATCAGCGCGTTCGCGCGCTCGACGATCGGCGGTGCGGCCGCGAGCTGGCGCTTCTCGACCGCGAGCCGCTCGCGCAACGTGCCGACCGGTTCGTGCGGCACCCAGCGATCGCCGACGAAGCTCTTGTCGAGGTGGATGTGGCCATCGACGAAGCCGGGCAGCACGACGCGGCCGTCGAGGTCGATCGTTTCCGCGCCGGGCGCGGCAGCACAATCGGCGCCGATCGCGGTAAAACGGCCGTCACGGACGACGAGGTTGATGGGCTGGCCGCCGGCGTCGACGGCGTTGATGAAGATACGATCGGTCATGGCTCGGAATGTGGGGCGGTCGCGGCACGTCACCGGCGCGGGCAGGGGAAGGAACCGCAGCCGGCACGGCGCGACCGTTGGCAGGGAATCCGGCCACGATATCGGACGCCGCCACCCGAGGCCAATTAAATGTCGCGATGCCGCGCATTCGATTTCGCGATGCGCGTCGCAAACGCCACGCCAGCAAGGTGCGGCGGCGGGGTCCGATCTCGTCGGCGACGGCCTGCATGCCAATGGCCCGTCGGGCAACGTCGCGCAAGCCGACGTTTCGGGCACCGGCACCGAGGGGCTGACCGCCTCGCAAGACACGCTGCCGGACCGCTGTCGATGCGTGTCATCGAAGCTGCCGACCGGGCGCCGCCGCCCTTGCCAGGCGTTGCGCGACCGCCCCGCGCAAGCCGCGATTTACGCGGCAACAGACTTTACACGTTGTTACCCGGCCGCACCGGACGCGCCACCAGCCATTCCTTATACTCACGCCGAGTTCGCCACCCGTCCCGGAATTCGTCGGCGAACCCGTTGCCGATGCAGGAATCATCATGATGCGCATGCCTTCCACGAAGACCGTTCTGTTCGCCTCGCTCGTCGCCGTCGCGGCGCTTCCGCTGACCGCGTGCGTCGCGCCGGGTTACTACGGCGCGCAGCCGGGGTATCCGCAGCAACAGCAATACGCGACGCCCGCGTATTCACAACCGGGCTACGTGCAGCAGCAACAGCCGTATCCGAACCAGGCGCCGCAACCGTACGATCAGTACGGCAACCAGCAGCAATACGGGTCGCAGCCGTATGACCAGTACGGCAATCAGCAGCAATACGGCAACGGCTACGGCACGCAGTACGGCACGGTCTCGAACATCCAGCCGGTCAACGGTTCGGTCGGCCCGTCGGGCGTGGCCGGCACCGTCGTCGGTGCGCTGGTCGGCGGCCTCGTGGGCAACCAGTTCGGCCGCGGCCACGGCCGCGATGCGGCGACCGTGATCGGTGCGCTCGGCGGCGCGGTGGCCGGCAATCAGATCGGCCAGCAGATGGGCGCCGCGCAAGGCCCGAGCAGCTACCGGATCGACGTGCAGGTCAGCGACGGCACGATGCGCTCGTTCGACGTGCAGTCGCCGGGCAACCTGCGCCCGGGTGATCGCGTGCAGATCAACGGCAATCAGCTGGCTCGGTATTGATTCGGATGCGGTGCGCCTGACCTGATCGGGCGCATCGTCGCGCGTTTGACGTCGGGCGCCGGTTCAGCGCGACGGCGCGCGTGTTCAACGGCAATCAGCTGGCGCGGTATTGATTCCGGCCCGGTGCGCCTGACCTGATCGGGCGCATCGTCGCGCGTTTGACGTCGGGCGCCGTTCCTGCGCGACGGCGCGCATGTTTCACGTCACCCTCCACCTTCGTGCCGACGCGACGCGCATGACGCACGCGCCGGCATCCGCCTTCAGTGCCCCCCGTCGCACGACCGCTCCACCGCTCACCCGCACCGACAGCCGCGACCCGGCGCATGGCCGTCACACGCGCTCGGCACCGAGCCCGACGCGCGTCGACCGCGCGGCCGCCTGCAGATGCCGCGATCGCCGGTAGATGATCGCCATCAACGCCATTACCGCAGCACCGGCATACAGCGACCCGCGCGTCGACGGATCGACGCCGAGCATCACGAACACGAACGCGACGAACACGAGACAGATCCACGACGTGACCGACGCATACGGCATGCGGAACGCCACCGTCTCGCCGCGCGCGGCCAGCACGCGCCGGAACCGCATGTGCGTCAGCACGATCATCGCCCAGATCACGGCCACGTCGAACGACAGGAACGACATCAGCCAGCCGAACACGCGCGCGGGAATCACATAGTTCAGCACCACGCCGACCGACATGAACAGCACGGTCGCACGCACCGCGCGCGACGGCGAGCCGCTTGCGCTCAGCGCCGCGAACGACGCGGGCGCGAGGCCGTTGCCGGCCATGCTCGACAGCATGCGCGCCCCGCTGAACACGATGCAGTTGAAGCTCGACAGCGCGGCCGTCACGACCACGAAGTTGACGATGCCGGCCGCCTGCCGCAGCCCGAGCGATTCGAACGTCGTCACGAACGGGCTGCCGCGCTCGCCGAGCTCGTGCCACGGATACAGCGCCATGATGATGAACAGCGCGCCGACGTAGAAGATCAGGATGCGCCACAGCACCGAGTTGATCGCGCGCGGGATCATCTTCTGCGGCTCGCGCGCCTCGCCGGCCGTGAGGCCGATCATCTCGACGCCCGCGAACGAATACGCGACGATCGGCAGCGCGCTCACGACCCCGAGCACGCCGTGCGGAAACACGCCGCCGTGCCGCCACAGGTTCGACAGCCCGACCGGCTCGCCGTGATGACCGATCCCGGTGAACACGATCAGCGCGCCGCCCGCGATCATCAGCACGATCGTCACGACCTTCACGATCGCGAACCAGAACTCCAGCTCGCCGTACACCTTCACGTTGAGCAGGTTGAAGCCCGAGATCGCGGCGATCGCCGCCACGACCCACAGCCACTGCGGCACCTCCGGAAACCAGAAGCCCATGTAGATGCCGATGGCGGTCGTCTCCGCGACGCCGACGCCGACCATCAGCAGCCAGTAGCTCCAGCCGACCACGTAGCCGGCGAACGGCCCGAGGTATTCGAACGCATACGCGCCGAACGAGCCGGACACCGGCCGGTGCACGGCCATCTCGCCGAGCGCGCGCATGATCAGGAAGATCATCGCGCCGCCGATCAGGTAGGCGACGAGCGCACCGGGCCCGGCCGCCTTGATCGCGGATGCCGAGCCGAGGAACAGGCCGACGCCGATGGCCATGCCGAGCGCCATGAACGAAATCTGGCGCGCGCCGAGCTCGCGCCGCATCGTGTGCTGTTGCATGTTGTCTCCAGTCGTTGATCGTTGCGGCGAGCCGGATGGGCCGGCCGCTGGACGGAGCGGCCGGCGTCGTGTGCCGGCCGCCCTGCTGCAGCGCACGGACGCCGGTTCAGCGGCCGTGAAGGAAGCGTTCGACGCGAAATGGCGCCGGGTCGACGAACGGTTGCGTGCCGGTCATCAGGTCGGCGATCAGCCGGCCGGTCACGGGGCCGAGCGTGAAGCCGTGATGCGCATGCCCGAACGCGAACCACAGATCGCGGTGACGCGGCGCGGCGCCGATCACGGGCAGCATGTCGGGCGTGCACGGCCGGCGGCCGAGCCACGGTGCGCCGTCGACACGTGCGCCGAGCGGAAACAGCTCGCGCGCGACCGGTTCGACGGCGGCGAGCTGGGTGGGCGTCGGCGGCGTATCGCGATAGCCGAGTTCGACGCCGGTCGTCAGGCGGATGCCGCGCGTCATCGGCGTGATCAGAAAGCCGCTGTCGGCGTCGAGCACGGGCCGGTTCAGCCGTGCGCCAGGCTGCGGCGCGTAGTGCATGTGATAGCCGCGCTTGACCGCGAGCGGCAGCGTGTAGCCGAGCCGCTCGCACAGCAGGTCCGACCAGGGCCCGAGCGCGACGACCGCCGCACGCGCGTCGACCGGGCCTTGCGCGGTGTCGACGCGCCAGCCGTTCGCGGCCGACAGCGTCAGCGCGTCGCCGGTCAGGATGCGGCCGCCGAGTTGCTCGAAGCGGCGCGCATAGGCGGTCACGAGCGCATTCGGATCGCTGATCGAATCGGAGCCCGTGTAGCGCAGCGCGCCGATCAGCGCGCGGCTCAGGTTCGGCTCCGCGTCGCGCAGCGCGGCCGCATCGAGCGCGTCGAAGGTCACGCCGTATTCGGCGCGCCAGCGCTCGGCGTCGCGCGTTTCGGCATCGCGCGTCGCGGCCGTGCGGAACACCTTCAGCCAGCCGCCTTCGCGCAGCAACGCGCCAGCGCCGGACGCTTCGATCAGCGCGCGATGCTCGGTCACGCAGTGTTCGATCAGCGGCGCATACGCGCGCGCGATCTCGGCATGGCGCGCCGGATGCGAATTGCGCCAGTAGCGGTACAGGAACGGGATCAGCTTCGGCAGCGCGCCGGCGTGATAGCGGACGTCCGGCGAGCGGTTGCACGCGTATTTCAGCAGCGTGCCGAAGCCGCGCGGAAACGCATACGGGTACACGCCTTCGCGCTGGATCAGCCCGGCATTGCCGAGCGACGTCTCGTTGCCGGGCGCCTTGCGATCGACGAGCGCGACCGACAGGCCGCGCTGTTGCAGATGAACGGCGACGGAGACGCCGATCATGCCGCCGCCCAGGACGAGCGTGTCGAATGTCATCGGGAGTGCCTCGGGGCGGGCGAGCGGCGCCGGGCTCAGGCGAGCGCGGTCACGGCGATCTCGACGTCGAGACCGGGCTTCATCAGCAACGCCTGCACGCACGCGCGGGTCGGCGCGTGGCCGGCCGGCACCCAGGCGTCCCACACCGCGTTGAACGCGTCGAAGTGCGCGGCGTCGCTGAGCCACACGTTGGCCGTGAGCACGCGCGTCTTGTCGACGCCGGCCGACGCGAGCAGCGCGTCGATGCGCGTGAGGATTTCGGTCGCCTGCACGGCGATCGGCGCGCCGGCCGTATCGGGCACCTGGCCGGCCAGGTGGACGATGCCGTTCGCGATCACGACCTGGCTCATGCGTGCGCCGGTCTGCAGACGTTTGATTTCACTGGACATGGATTGCACCTTCACGGGCCCGGCCACGACCGGCCGGGGAAATGACTGGGAAAGACCGCTGACGTGCGGGCGGTCGCGGATCACCGCGCGAGCCGCCATACCGGCCGGTCCGGGCCTACCTTGCGCAAGATCGGGCCGCCGCCGCACAAGCGAACGCGCAGCGCCGATTCGTACACGTGTCGTTCACGCCGGCCGCACCGGTCGCGCGAGTTTCGCGTCGTCCGATGCTAGAGTGGCCGTCACGCCCACCATCGGCGGTTTCGACGAAAATTATCATATACGATAAAATTTATTCTCGTATACGACAAAACCCGTATTTACGCCGCGCGTCGCGCCCCGTCTCCGCATGCCCAAATCCACCGTTCCCGTTCCGCCGCCCACCGACGCCGCGCCGCAGCTCGACCACCAGACGGTCGGCGCGCGGCTGCGCGACGCGCGCAAGTCACGCGGCCTGACGCTCGCACAACTGTCCGAGCGTTCCGGTATCGCGGTGTCGACGATTTCGAAGGCCGAGCGCGGCGACATTGCGCTCACCTACGACAAGTTCGCGGCGCTCACGCATGCGCTCGCGCTCGACTTCGACACGATGTTCGGCCGGCCCGCGCCCGCCGGCGCGATGACGCCGTCGTTCACGCCGGCCGGCCAGCAGATGGTCTACGACACGCCGAACTATGCGTACGGGATGCTCGCGAACGACCTGACCGGCAAGCGGATGGTGCCGGTGCGCGGGCGGATCCATGCGCGCAAGCTGTCGGACTTCGCCGACTACATCCGGCACAGCGGCGAGGAGTTCGTGTTCGTGCTGAGCGGCGAGCTGGAGCTGCGCTTCGAGAACGGCCACGCGTACCGGCTCGGCGCCGGCGACAGCCTGTATTTCGACAGCGCGGTCGGACACGTGTACCTGAGCCTCGGCGACACCGATGCCGAGGTGCTCGCGTGCTGCGTCGACGGCGATGCGCGGCGGCCGCGCGACGCAATCTGAACGCAACGGTGCGGCCAGCGCGCGCGATGCGCAGAATGCCGACACGCGCCATCCGAATTCCTATTAGGATTAGTACGATGCATCCCGCGGCCGCAGCGGCCCGCGCCGGCATGCACGACCCTCAACCGGAATCCCCTCGATGACGATCACGACTCGCCTGCTCGACGCGGCCGACGCCGCCCGTTACCAGACCGTTCGCCTGCGTGCGGTCGACACCGCGCCCACCTCTTTCCTGCCGACAACCGACGAAGAGTCGCAGATACCGGTCGACGAATTCGCGATACGCATCACGCCGACCCACGAACGCGCCGTGTTCGGCGCATTCGACGGCGATACGCTCGTCGGCATCACCGGCGTGCGCCGCGATGCGCGCGCGAAGATCGCACACAAGGCGACGATCTGGGGCGTGTTCGTCGATTCCACGTATCGCGGGCGGGGCATCGCGCAGACGCTGCTTGAAAGCGCGACCGCGCACGCGGCGCAGGTGTGGGACTGCAAGCAACTGATGCTGTGCGTGAACGAAGTCAATGCCAATGCCGAGCGGCTGTATGCATCGCAAGGGTTCGTGCGGTTCGGTACGGAACCGCGCTCCATGTTCTTCGACGGGCGGTTCTACGACGAGCACCACATGATCAAGACGCTGGCGTGACGCATCCGGGTTGGCGATCGCGTTGGCATGCGCGTGCGCCGGTCGCTCCCGCACGCCAACGCTCGTCCCCGTCTCGCCCCGGCGCGTGCCGGTGGCCGTCATGCCGACGGCCTGCCCGGCGATCGTCGCGATCGTCGCGTTCGTCGGCGCCCACCGCTGGCGGCGCCTCCCCGGAGAGAAGTTGTCGAATGTTTATGCGCAAAAACTTTTATTGAAAATACGCGCCCGGCGACGTCCACCGGGGCGACCGCTCACTCGCCAGCCGCCGCGATCGCTCCCGTCGCCGGCTCGCGCCCTGCGGAAGCAGCCGGCTCGAATATCAGCACCATGTCTCCATGATAACTTCCATGGGCCGGCACCGCCTCGCTGGCAGCGGGCGCGTGCGCGCTGATCTTCACTTGACGGGTTTCGTCATAACCGTCGAAGCCGTCGCGCCCGCGCTTTCCCAGCGTGAGCACGCGAGCGGCATCGGCAGCAATTTCAGCATCGCCCGCACTGCCCGTCAGCACGACCTTCGCGTTGACCAGGTCGTCGCGGCCGTTCGACAGCCGCAGCGGCTGCAACAGCGTGACGTTGATATCGGGATTCGTCGTGCGTACGCGGATCGGCAGCGTCGCAGCAAGGGCCTGCTGGCTGCCGTCCGTCGCGGTCAGTTCGACCACGCCGTACGCGGAGTTGTCCGGCATCGAAACGAACAGGCTGTCGCCGATGTGCGCGGTCAGCGTGATCGTCTTGACGACGGCTTGCGGCGACGCCGGGCCTGCGTGGGCGATGCCGGCCAATGCACCCCACGCGACGAGTGCAGCGAGACGGGTTCCGATCTTCATCGTATTGCTCCGCATTCCGGATGGTTGTCATTCGGGCACCCGATCCCGTCATCGCAGGAGAATCCGGGATTTTTTTATCCCGAAATTAGCCGGCAATATCCCCGTGGAATTCGATATGCCCAGCCGCATGCGCGAACGGTCGAGTTGGCCGGATGCCACCTCGATCGCCGCCAGGATGCGATCGCCCGCCTTTACCGGCCGGCTCTGATGCCTCCCTCCCGCCACGGCATGCAATAACGATAGGTGACGAAAAGCCCATTAAAAATCCATGGAAACCTGCACGATTCTTTTCGGACTCCATTCACCTGTGCCATCTCGAAATCAAATAGGACACACGCGTCGATCGCACGAATATCCGCCTGCCGCCAATCCGCCTCGGTAATTCCGCCTCTGTTCAGCCCCCCGCCGCCCGCGCTATCGTTTCCGTCACCTTCACAGTCAGGAGCCCCACTTGCCTTCCCGCCACGGAGTCGACCTCATCCGCGCCCGCGCGCTGTTCGATCGCGAGCGCCGTGCCTTCACCGAAGCCATGCCGATCTCCCGCGCGCTCTCCGCGGAAGCATCCGAGCATCTGCTGTTCGGCGTGCCGTTGCACTGGATGCAGGACTGGTCGACACCGTTCTCGCTGTACGTGAAGGAAGCGCGCGGCGCGACGTTCACCGACGTCGACGGCCATCGCTACGTCGATTTCTGCCTCGGCGATACGGGTGCGATGTTCGGCCATGCGCCCGAACCCGTCGCGCGCGCGCTCGTCGAACAGGCAACGGGCGGCTACACGACGATGCTACCGAGCGAGGACGCCGCGTGGGTGTCGCGCGAGCTCGCGCGCCGCTTCAAGCTGCCGGTCTGGCAGTTCGCGCTGAGCGCGAGCGACGCGAACCGCTTCGTGCTGCGCTGGGCGCGCGCGGCCACCGGCCGCAACACGATCGTCGTGTTCAACGGCTGCTATCACGGCACGGTCGACGACGTTTTCGTCGATCTCGTCGACGGCCGCCCGGTGCAGCGCGACAGCCTGCTCGGGCAGTCGTACGACTTGCTCGCGAACACGCGTGTCGTCGAATTCAACGACCTGGCCGCGCTCGAAGCGGCGCTGAAGGATGGCGACGTGGCATGCGTGCTGGCCGAGCCCGCGATGACGAACATCGGGATGGTGCTGCCCGACCCGGGCTTCTGGGAGGCGGCACGCGAACTGACGCGCCGCTACGGCACGCTGCTCGTGATCGACGAGACGCACACGATCAGCAGCGGCCCGGGCGGCTACGCGGTCGCACACGATCTCGAACCGGACATGCTGGTGGTCGGCAAGCCGATCGCGGGCGGCGTGCCGTGCGCGGTGTACGGATTCAGCGCCGAATTCGCGGAACGCGCGAAGCAGGCGAAGCTGAACGCGCCGCCCGGCCATTCGGGCATCGGCACGACGCTCACCGCGAACATGCTCGCGATGCATGCGATGCGCGCGACGCTGGCCGAGGTCGCGACCGACGCCGCGTATGCGCACATGTTCGAAGGTGCCGCGCGGCTGGCGACGGGCCTCGAACACGCGATCGCGAAACACGGGCTGCCGTGGTGCGTGACGCGCATCGGCGCGCGCACCGAATTTCAGTTCGCACCCGAGCCGCCGCGCAACGGCACGATCGCCGGCGCACAGCTCGACAGCGAACTCGAACACATCGTGCACCTGTACCTGCTGAATCGCGGCGTGCTGATCACGCCGTTCCACAACATGATGCTCGTGTGTCCGCAGACGACGGCCGAGGACATCGACCGGCTGGTCGCGCAGTTCGATGCGTGTCTCGGCGAATTGATGTGACGCCGTGATGCAACGGGCACGTGCTCGTTGCGTCACGCCGGTCGTGGGTCGTGGGTCGTGGGTCGTGGGTCGCGGGTCGCGGGTCGCGGGTCGCGGGTCGCGGGTCGCGGGTCGCGGGTCGCGGGTCGCGGGTCGCGGGTCGCGGGTCGCGGGTCGCGGGTCGCGGGTCGCGGGTCGCGGGTCGCGGGTCGCGGGTCTTCGGCTCGGGGCCCGCTTGCAGCCCCGCTCGGCATGTCGCCGCCCGACGCCGCAGCAAGCACGAACCGCATCACAAGATCGCCGCCATCGCCCCGGTTTCGGGGCCGCGCGCCCGCGCGGCGCTACAGGGTGCCCGAATCGTCGAAGCCGCCGCGGCAAGCCTGTCCCAAGCGATCTGCCGAGCCAAAGCGAGTCGAAGCGAGCCGTGCCCTGCCCGCCGGCGCGACCTTCAGGCCGATCGTCGCGCATCCCGCAGGATGGCGTTATGCGTACGGATTTTGATCTTGATCCATGCGCAGGCGGTGTTTATACATACGATTCAGCATTGACGCCGCACCCTCGCGTCGCATGCTGCATCCGCGTCATTCGCCCGCGGAGTTCCTGAAGCAAGTCGCACCGATGTCACATGGCTACACGCTGCATTCGTTTCTTCAAATTGATTCGTATTGCGAAACTATACGTAGTGGACAATAAATCAATCCAATGCATTAGAAACCAAAAAGGATTCAATCATGTTTCATCGACACCAGCTCGGATGTGCATGCTGCAGCCCTCATTTGGTCGCAACCGCCCTTGGCCAGGGTGAACACGAATGGCAGGATCTACTCGAGGAATTGAGCCGGACGGAAGCACAGCGGGCACCCGAAGCCGTGATCTTTCACGGTGGGCGCATCTATCCGGACCCGGAAGACACCAGCAAGCTGGTCGACGCACTCGGCATCGCCGATCACAAGGTCATCGCCACCGGGACGCTGGATGACGTGCGTCGGCGCGTACGGGAAAAATACCCCGAAGCGCGCGAGCAGACGCTCGATGACGGTCAGACCTTGCTGCCGGGCCTGATCGACCCGCACATGCATATCCTGCCCAGCGCGGTTTTCCAGATCGACCCGTGGGTGGACCTGTCGCCTTTCGAAGATCAAAAGTTGCGCCCCAACTACGGCGAAACGTTTATCCGCACGCGGCTCAAGGATGCCGTCGACCACGCGAAGCAACATCAGGAAAAGTGGGTGGGCGGCATTGGCGTCGATCCGTCGTTGATGAACGAATGGCTGAATATCGACCGTGCGTGGCTGGACACGGTCAGCACGGAGGTGTGCCTGTTCCTGGTCAACGCCTCCGGGCATCTCGCCTATGCCAACAGCGCCGCGCTGCAAGCAGCCGGACTCGAGGACAGCGAGCACGACGGCGTGTTGACCGAATCGCAAGTCGGCGAGGTAATGAAATGCATGCCGCAGCCGAAGCCGGCCGATCTGCTTGGCAGCATTCGCAAGGTGTTGCATGACGCGAACAGCCGCGGCATCACCACCCTGTTCGATGCCGGCCTCGGGATGGGAATGGGATATTTCGAAGTGGTCGTGATGAAGGCGCTGGCGAAAACGCCATGGATGACGGTGCGCCTGGGCGCGGCCCTGTTCGGCAACAACGATCTCTGGTCGATGTGGCTGAAGCACTTCAAGCCTCAACTGGACAGCGGGCCCGAGGCATTGTTCTCGATCCGCGCGATGAAGCTGATTGCCGACGGCTCCAACCAGGGGTTGACCGGCCTGCAACGCCAGCCCTACAAGTGTTGCGATGAACACAGTGTTCCCCAGGTGGGACCGAACGGCCTGTTCAACTTCGACCCGATCGAATCACTGGCGCAAATCATGCAAGAAGTCGTCGCTGCCGAATGGCCGATCATGACGCATGCCAATGGCGACGAAGCCATCTCCAACGTCCTGGCGGCCTACCAGCTCGTGCTGAGCAAGGTGCCTCCCGCGCCGTCGGTTCCGCCCCAACCCGTGAAGCCACCGATCGAGCTGCGCCATCGGATCGAGCATGCGTCGCTGCTCAGCGACGACGACCTGCGCACGATGAAGCGGCTGTCCGTCTCGCCCAGCTTCCTGATCGGCCATGTCGGCTACTGGGGGCGTGCATTCCAGAAGACCATCCTGGGTGAAGAACGCGCGCAGAAGCTCGATCGATGCAAGTCGGCGTTGCGCGAGGGTCTTCGCATCAGCCTCCACAGCGATCGCTTCGTCTCGCCGCTGGGGCCGTTGCGTTATATGGACCAGGCGATCGGGCGGGTCATGGAAGCCGACCCGGAGCAGGCAGTGTTGAATGACGCCGAATGCCTGAGCCCGCCCGAAGCGCTGCGTGCGGTGACCATCGACGCGGCCTGGCAATGCCACCTGGACGACCAGATCGGCTCCTTGAAAGAAGGGAAGCAGGCCGACCTCGTGATCCTGGAACAGGATCCCCTGCAGGCCAAGACGGGGAATCCTTATCAACTGCGCGACATCAAGGTGATGGAGACCTGGGTCAGCGGGCGCAAGGTTTACGACGCGTTAACCCTGTAGATCGTCGCGATCCGACACAGTGCGGTTCGGATCGCCGATCATGCGCTTCGTTTCGAAAGACGGCGATCGTCTTTTACCGCGCATGGCGCGGCTCGCGCAACGCGAGCCGCGCCACCGCCTCGAAATACCGCGCGCCGATCGGCAGGATCTCGTCGTTGAAGTCGTACGTCGCGTTATGCAGCGGCACACCGCCGCGGCCGCCCGCCTCGCCGTTGCCGATGAACACGAAATTGCCGGGCACGGCCTGCAGGAACGCGCCGAAATCCTCCGAGATCATCATCGGCTGCACGTCGGCATTCACCGCATCCGCGCCCGCGACCTGGGCCGCGGCCTGCACGGCCGTGTCGACCCACTCCGGGGAATTCACCGTCGGCGCGAACTCGTGCGTGTACTCGAACGTGCAGGTCGCACCGTGCGTGCGGCAGATCCCTTCGCTGACCTCGCGCATCCGCGTTTCCAGCAGCGCCTGCACGTCGCGCGAATAGCTGCGCGTGTCACCCTTGATCGTCACGGTCGACGGCAGCACGTTGCGCAGCCCGTCGGTGATGAATTCCGTGCACGAGATCACGGCCTGCTGGCCCGGATCGAGATTGCGCGACACGATCGTCTGCAGCGCGAGCACGACCTGCGCACCGATCACGATCGGATCGATGCCCATGTGCGGGCGCGCCGCATGCGTGCCGCGCCCGTCAATCCGGATCACGAAGTTGTCCTCGCTCGCCATGATGCCGCCCGCGCGCGTCGAGAACGTCCCCACGCGCATGCCCGGCATGTTGTGCGCGCCGAAGATCGCGTCGACCGGAAAGCGCTCGAACAGAGCGTCGGCCATCATCGCCTTCGCGCCGCGGCCATGTTCTTCAGCCGGCTGGAAAATGAAGCGCACCGTACCGTCGAAATCCTTGCGCTCGGCCAGCAGCTGCGCTGCGCCGAGCACCATCGACATGTGGCCGTCGTGCCCGCACGCATGCATCTTGCCGGGCGTACGCGACGCATGTTCGCGGCCCGGTGCGTGCTCGGCGATGTTCAGCGCATCCATGTCCGCGCGGATGCCGATCGCGCGCTTGCCGGTGCCGACCGTCAGGTTCGCGACGAGCCCCGTGCCGCCGATCCCCCGATGCACGTCGAGCCCGAGTGTCGTCAGGATGCGCGCGACGTAGTCCGACGTGTTCACCTCTTCGAATCCCGTCTCCGGATGCTGGTGCAGGTGGCGGCGCCAGGTCTTCAATTGCCCCTGCAGCGTGCTTTCTTCGATTGCGTCCATCGCGTCCATTGCGTCCATTGCGTTTGCCTCGTCGGTCGTAGTCGGTCGTGATGCCGGTCAGGCCGCGACCGCCGCGCGGTCCAGCCAGTCGCGCTGTCGCGCGAGCACCGCGTCGGCCGCCTCGCCGACGCAGCTCCGGTACACGGACGGCGCCGTCGCACCTTCCGTATTGATCGCCAGCACGCGCGAATGCGCGTCGAGCCCCACCTGTCGCGCGAGCACCGGGTCGCGCATCAGCACCTCGAGCCCCGCGACGCCCGCCGCGCCCGATTCGCCCGCCACGAGCGGCACGTCGCGTTCGCTGCCGGCCGCGAGGCCGCGCATCGCCTGCACCGCGTCTTCGTCGTCGATCAGCATGAAGTAGTCGATGCACATCTCGAGGAAATCCCACGCAAGCGGCGACGCCTCGCCGCACGCAAGCCCGGCCATCACCGAATCGACGTTGCCGGTCGCCCTGGTCGCCCGCCCTGCCAGTGCGCTCTGGTACAGGCAATCGGCCTGGCGCGGCTCGACGACGATGAAATGCGGCCGCTGCACGCCGTCGCGCTCCCACAGATAACTCGCGACGCCCGCGGCGAGACCGCCCACGCCGCCCTGCAGCAACACATGCGTAAAAGGCCGCCCGTCGTCCTGCGCCGCCTGCGCGGCGGCCTCGGCGGCGATCACGCCGTAACCCTGCATCACGTCGCGCGGAATCGCTTCGTAGCCGTCGTACGACGTATCCGACACGACATACCAGCCGTTCGCCTGCGCGAGTTGCGCCGCGCAGACCACCGACTCGTCGTAGTTCCCCGCGATGCGCACGATCCGCGCGCCGTACGCCGAGATCGCGCGCTCGCGCTCGGCGTCGACGTTCGCGTGCAGCACGATCACGCACCCGCAGCCGATCGCGCGCGCGGCGGCGGCCAGCGCACGGCCGTGATTGCCGTCGGTCGCGCTGATCACCGTCAGGTCGGCGAGCTGCGCCGCGTAGCGACCGGTAACCAGCCCTTGCGGATCGAGATCCTGCGTGCGCCGCAGGCGCTTCACGAGCCGCACCAGCGCGATCGGCGCCCCAAGCGCCTTGAAGCTGCCGAGCGGCGAGCGGCACGACTCGTCCTTCACGCTGACGCTCGCGACGCCAAGCCGCGCGGCGAGATCGGGCAGCGCGCGCAGCGGCGTGCGCGCGTTGCCGACGAGCGGCCAGTGCGACAGCCACGCGCCGCTTTCGTCGGCCGAGGCGATGTTCATCACGCGGCGCAACGCGTGGGGATAGGCGGCGCGCGATGCGCGGGGGTTGGCGATCAGCATGGCGAAAGGCTCCGGAACAGGACCGCGCCGGCGGCCCGTCAGGTGAGTCGGATCGGGCAAGCGCGGGTTGCGTTCGCCGTCGGTACGAAAATAATATTGCGCATGGCGGTCAATAAAATCGCCGAATCGACCGTCCAGACGCAAAAATTTCTCATTTTTCGAGGCTTCACGCGCCATCATGACCACCCCACTCGATGCGTTCGATCGCAAGCTGCTGATGGAGATCCAGCGCGACGCGCAGACGCCGCAAGCCGAGCTCGGCGCGCGCGTCAACCTGTCGACCGCGGCTGTGAACCGGCGTCTGAAACGTCTCGCGGACGACGGCGTGATCGAGCGCTACACGGCCGTCGTCGCACCGGACAAGGTCGATCATCCGCTGACGATCGTCGTCAACGTCGAGGTCGAAAGCGAGCAGATCGACCAGCTCGACGCGATGAAGCGCGCGTTCGAGCGCTGCCCGCAGATCCAGCAGTGCTACTACGTGACGGGGGAATGGGATTTCGTGCTGATCCTGGCCGTGCGCAACATGGATCAGTACAACGCGCTCACGCGCGAGCTGTTCTTCGCGAACAACAACGTGAAGCGGTTCAAGACGCTGGTGAGCATGAGCCGCGTGAAGGTCGGGCTCGACGTGCCGGTCGATTCCGGCGAGTGAGTGAGCGGTTGCACACATGAAGCGGCCGGCACGCAATCGCACGCGCCGGCCGCTTCCCATCGACGGCTACCTCAACGACAACTGAAGCTCGCCGCCGAATTCAGGTCGCCCGAGCCGTTGTAACGCGCCACCTGCGGATACGGGCACAGCGGGCGCGTACGCCCCGCACCCCACGACGCCGGCACATCCGCATTCGGCACCGCGTTCGTCGCATCGCGCGCGGCGGCCACCACCGCGCCGGGCGCCTGCCCCTGCTCGACCCACGCGACGAGCGGCGTCAGCAGGTCGAACTGGTCGGCCGCCGGCCCGCCCGAGCAGTGGTTCATCCCCGGCACCGGGTAAAAGCGCGCGAAATCCGACGCGTCGCCGCCGTTCGCCTGGGCAACCCGTGCGTACCAGTCGCGCGTGTCGTCGAACGAGAACACCGGGTCGCCCGTGCCGTGATAGACGAGCAGCTTCGCACCGCGCGCCTTTAGCGCTGACAGGTTCGTCTCGTCGGGCGGCGTCATGAACGTCCACGCGGATTGCGTGTATGTGCCGTTCGTCGCGAAGATCGCCGGCGCGTCGTTGTCCATGTCGAAGCCGAGCGCGAAACCGGGCAGGTTCGCGAGCGTCGCGGCGGTCTTCGGCGGCGTCATGAACGTGAACGCCATCGCGGCCGGATCGAGCGTGATCGAATTCGACTGCTTCCACGCAGCCCAGCCGCTGCCGGCAATGCCCGGATCGTACGGAAAGCCCGCGTAGAGTGCCGTGTCCGCGCTGTTGCGTGCGCCGGTGAATACGTTCTCGAGCGCGGTCTTCTGTGCAGGCGTCAGGCAGGCGCCGGTGCGCGTGCTGTTCGCGCAGGTCGGAATATCGGCATCGACGCTGAAGTGCGCCTGGCACGCGGCCACGTCCTGCACCATTCCGTCGGCCGCGCCGTCGAGCGCATCGCATTTCTCGAGGATCTTCGCGCCGACGAACTGCCGCTCGGCATCGGTGAAGCCGCTGCGGATGTCCGGCAGCCCGTTCGATCCGGTCGCCGATGCGATCTTCGCGAACTGCTGCGCGCCGTACATCTCGCCGATCGCCGCTTTCGGCAGATGAAAGCCCGGATCGCCCGCGATGATGCCGTCGTAGTCGGCCGGGTTGCGCACCGCCGTGACCATCGCGTGACGGCCGCCGTTCGAGCAGCCATCGAAATAGCTGCGGTCGGGCGCCTTGCCGTACGCGAGCCGGATCACCTGCTTCGCCATTGGCGTGAGCGCGTCGACCGCGCCGTAGCCGTAGTCGACGCGAGCCTGCGGATCGACGCCGAACAGCGGATTCTGCGCGGCACCGTGCCCGGAATCCGAACTGATCACCGCGAAACCCAGGTTCAGCGCATCGTTCAGCGGCCCGCCGCCGCTGATCTCGCCGGTCGCGGTCACGACGTTGCCGTCGAGCCCGCCGTTCGCCTGGTAGAAGAAGCGGCCGTTCCATGCCTTCGGCAAGCGCATTTCGAAGCCGATTGCATAGGTCTGGCCGTCGACCGCGCTCACACGCTCATTCATCTTCCCTTCGATCACGCAGTGCTCGGCGACCGGTTTGCCGGCTACCGTGAGCGCACCGGCGGCTGCGATCGTCACCGACGTGAACGACGTGTTCGCATACGCGAGCTTCGCGGCAAGCGCATCGCAGGTCTGCGTCATCGCGGCCGGTGTCGCGGCGCTCAGGTGGGTCGGCGTGGCGCTGACCGAATCGTCTCCGCCGCACCCGGCAAGCATGGCCGCCGCGGACAGCGGCACAATGCAGAGGAATGCAGATTTCCTGTTCAAGATATCTCCCGTTCGTCAGGCTGCCGGATCAGAACATGTGCCGCACGCCGACCATCGCGCCGAGCTGCCCCATCCCTTCGCCGGGCGTCGTGCCGGCCCCGCCGCCGCTGACGGCGTAGCGTGCATGCGCGCTGTTCCACAGATACGACGATTGCGCATAGACGGCCGTGCGCTTGGTCAG
Organism: Burkholderia sp. D-99; assembly: GCF_011605345.1. Taxonomy (GTDB): domain Bacteria; phylum Pseudomonadota; class Gammaproteobacteria; order Burkholderiales; family Burkholderiaceae; genus Burkholderia. Next base: position 1,116,845 of record NZ_JAAOXM010000002.1, on the reverse strand, counting down.
CAGATAGGTCGCGCGCAGCGTGGCCATCGTCGCGCGCGTGTCGTGCGCGCTGTTGACGATCCGGTAGCCCTCGCCGTCGACGACGAAATCGGGCTTCACCGCATACGACGCGCCGATGAAGAAGAGATCGGAATGTGCGCCGGCCTCAGCCGGCGAACCGGTCGACACGCGCCGCCCGATCCAGCCCGCGCCGATCCGCGCGCCCGCCGCCTGCGCATAGGCGCTCACGTGCGTACGCGCGTCCTTGCCGCCGCTGCTGGTGAAGGCAACCGGCGCAATGCCGTCGAAGAAGTTCGCGGCCGCGCCGGTGCCGCCGCGTTGCTCCTCGTACGACGCCGCCGCGCCGAAATACGCGCTGTCGTACTTGAGCATCACCGACCAGTCGCGGCACTGCGTGGCGTCGCCCGGCACCTGCCCCGCGCACGTGCCCTGCCCCGGCGAGTTGCCGGTGCCCGCGCTGTCGCGGCCGAACGAATACGCGGCGCCGAGCGTCACGCCGCGATAGGTGCCGACGTAGGTCACCGCATTATCGGCGCGGCCGTTCGGCACATACGCATCGAGCGAGCCGAGCCCGTAGATGTCGGGGCCGATGATGTCCGCGCCCTGCAGCGCGAGGTAGGTCATCGTGTACTGGCGGCCGAACGCGAGCGTGCCGAAGCCGCCCTTCAGCCCGACGAATGCCTGCCGTCCGAACAGCCGGCCGCCCTGCCCGAGATCGCCGCCGCGCACGTTGAAGCCGCTTTCGAGCGTGAATACAGCCTGATAGCCGCCGCCGAGGTCCTCCGCGCCGCGCAGCCCCCAGCGTGACGGCAGCTCGCCCGTCACGCCCGGCATGCGCACCACGTGGTCGCCGGCCGCGTTCGCGTGCGACACGAACTCGATGCCTGTGTCGATGATCCCGTACAGCGTCACGCTCGACTGCGCGTGCGCCGCCGGGGCGGCTAGCGCGCAGCATGCGCCGGCGGCCAGCAGGCCGTTCCTGGTGTTCTTTTTCATGTCGTTGTGTCTCCAGACCTTGAGTAATCGCGCGCTCTGACGGCACGCATTGAAGAAACGGGAAATGTCAGTCGTCGGCTTGCGGGCGGCGAATCAGCACCAGCGCGGCGACCGCCGCGACGAGCGTGACGGGGATGCTCGCGCCGATCACAACCGGCGCGCTGCGGCCGGCGGCGAGCAGCGTCGCGGCCGCGAGCGGCCCGACGACGGAGCCGAGCCGACCAACGGCCACCGCCGCGCCGACACCCGTGCCGCGCATCGCGGTCGGGTAGTAGATCGCCGCAAGCGCATACAGCACCGACTGCCCGCCGACCACGAACATCCCGGCCGCGAACGCGGCCGCCGCGAGCGACGCGAAGCCGGGCGCGGCCGCGAGCGCGGCGAGCGACAGCACGATCCCCACATACATGCCGCCGACCACGCGCGACGCGCGCATCCGGTCAAGCGCCGCGCCGATGCCGAGCGCGCCGAGCCCCGCGCCGACGTTGAACGCAATCTGCACGAGGCCGACGTGCTCGCGATCGAGCCCGCGCGCGGCCATCAGCGACGGCAGCCAGTTCAGCAGGAAGTAGAGGACGATCAACGTGCAAAAGTAGCTGACCCACAGCGCGATCGTCGACGTCGTGCGGCCGTCGCCGAACAGCGTCCGTCCGACGCTCGCGCGCGCGGCCTGCGTGCCGGCGACGTCGAGATACGCGCGCGACTCCGGCAGGCACCACACCAGCAGCGGCACGAGCAGCAGCGGCCCCGCGCCGCCGACGTAGAAGATGTGCCGCCATTCGGTATCGCCGGCGAGCAGCACGCCGATCAGCGACGCGATCACGCCGCCGAACGGGATGCCGCAGTACATCGTCGCCACCGCGCTGCTGCGCGAGCGCGGCTCGACCGCTTCGGACGACAGCGCGATCAGGTTCGGCATCGCGCCGCCGAGGCCGATGCCGGTCAGCACGCGCACGACGACCAGCATCGCGAAGCTCGACACCTGCGCGGTGGCGATCGACAACAACCCGAACAGCACGACCGACGCGATCAGCACGCGCTTGCGGCCGATCCGGTCGGCCAGCCGCCCGCCGAGCATCGCGCCCGGCAGCAACCCGAAGGTGCCCGCGCTGAACGCGATGCCCATCTGCGATACGGTGAGCCCGAATTCGCGCGCCATGCGCGGCGCGGCGACGCCGACCGACTGCAGGTCGAGCCCTTCGAGGAGGGCGATCGCGAAACACAGCGCGAGCGTGGTCGCGACCGCGGGTTTTTCAGCAACGTAAGTGTTCATCCTGTCTCCTGTCTTCGGTCGGCTGGAGTGAGTGCTTCAGCACTTGTGTCGGCTGGAGTCGGTGCTTCAGCACTTATGTCGGCTGGAGTTAGTGCTTTAGCACTTACTCCGGCCCCATGCTTTGCATCCGGCGCCATGCACCGCGATCCGATGTCTTGTCTTGTAGTCGTTCGGCCCTGCAACGGCCGCCGCGCGCCGCCGCCGGCCAGTGGCGAAGCGGCGCGCGAGGTGTCGTCCGAACGACCGTCTTTATCAGGCAGCCTGATTCACTGGCCGCAAGCGTGCCTACCGGCCCCGTGGCCGGCCGGTCGTTACGCCTGCTCGTAGCTGCTTGTACCTGCTCGTGCCCGCTGACTGCTTACGCGTAAATCACGTCGGGATCGCGCCGCGCCGGGTCGTACAGCGCGTCGATCGTCGCCGCGCGATGCTTCTGCACGGCCGCCTGGTTCAGCGAACCCTTGTCGGTCGCTTCGCCGAGATCGAGCGACGGCGGCGTATCCATCAACCGGATGCGCGCGACGAACGTCGATCCGCCGCTTGCATGCCGGTTCAGCGCGGCAAGCCACGCCGCGAACGCCGCGCGCACGGCCGGTGCGCGCAGTATGTCGGCGACCGGTGTTTCGGCGGCAAGCCCCGCCAGCACACGACACGCATCGACACGCGGGAACACCAGCAAGCCGATGTCGTCGCGATTGATCCCGGTGACGACCACGTCCTGCACATACGGCGCACCACTCGACACCGCGTTCGCGCGCAACGGCCCGACGCTCACGAACGTGCCGCTGCTCAGCTTGAAATCCTCGGTCAGCCGCCCGTCGAACAGCAGCCCGAGTTCCGGCCGCTCAGGATCGGCAAACACGCCCGCGTCACCGCTGCGGTAATAGCCTTCGTCGTCGAACACGTCGCGCGGATCGACGTCCGCGTGCCAGTAGCCGCGCATCACGTTCGGCCCCTTGAAGCGCAGTTCGAGCTTGCCGCCGCACGGCACGAGCTTCGCGTCGCAGCCGGGCGCGGGCAATCCGATATAGCCCGCTCGCATCAGCGGCCCCGTCGTAAACAGGCACGACGGCGACGCCTCCGTCATCCCGAGGCCGGCCATGATGCGGATACGCTCGCCGCAATGCGCGTCGGTCACGCGGTCGAGCCGGTCCCACGCAGCCTGCGACAGCCCCGCGCCACCGAAGAAATACAGCTTCACGCGCGAGAAGAACGTGTCGCGCAGCGCGGCGTCGCTTTCGAGCGCGGTGGTCAGCTCTTCCCAGCCCTTCGGCACGTTGAAGTAGATCGTCGGCGCGATCTCGCGCAGGTTGCGCACGGTTTCGTCGAAGCGACCGGGTACCGGACGGCCGTCGTCGATGTACAGCGTGCCGCCGTTGTACAGCGCGATGCCGAGGTTGTGACTGCCGCCGAACGTGTGATTCCACGGCAACCAGTCGACCAGCACCGGCGGTTCGCGCGTCAGCTCGGGCATCGTCTGGCGCAGCATCTGCTGGTTGCTGCACAGCATCCGGTGCGTGGTCGGCACGGCCTTCGGCTGCTTCGTCGAACCGGACGTGAACAGGATCTTCGCGAGATGATCCGGGCCGACCGCCGCGTGGATTGCATCGATCGTGCGCGGGACGATGGCGAGCAGGCGTGACAGCGGCACCGCGCGGCCCTCGACATCGACATCGACATCGACATCGACATCGGCATCGGCATCGACATCGGCATCGTGCGCGACGATCAGCGCCGCATCGGCCGGCAATGTCGCGTCGAGCGCGCGTGTGAACGGCGCGCGTTCCGCGACGAACACCGCGCCCGGCCGCAGCACGCCGAGCGTGTGACGCAGCTTGCCGTAGTCGGTCGACACCAGCGAATACGCGGGAGAAATCGGCGAGTACGGTACGCCGGCCAGCATCGCCGCGAACATCAGTTGCAGGTGCTCGAGATCGTTGCCGGACAGCACGGCGAGCGGACGCTCGGCCGACAGCCCGAGATCGACGAGACCCTGGCCGATCGCGCGGGCGCGTTCGAGCATCTGCGCGTAGGTGATCTCGATCCAGTGGCCGTCGGCACCGCGCCGTGCGGCCAGCACGCGGTCGGGATGCGCTTGCGCGCCGCGCACGAGGCAGTCGGTCAGGCGCGTCGGGTAGTCGCCGAGCGGTTCGCGCGAGCGCAGATACCACGCGCCGTTGTCCGCGCGACGAATCTCGGCCGCGCCGACGGCGACGGCCGCCGCGCGATAGCGTACGGCGCCCGTGTCGTTCACCGGCCCGCTCGCGGGCGTCGCAACATTCATCGTCGGCTCGCTCATAACGGGTAGTGACGCGGCGTGGTCTGCACGGTGATCCAGCGCAGCTCGGTGAATTCGGCGATCGACGCGCGGCTGCCGAAGCGGCCGTAACCACTCGCCTTCGTGCCACCGAACGGCATCTGCGCCTCGTCGTGCACGGTCGGGCCGTTGATGTGGCAGATCCCCGATTCGATCCGGCGCGCGACCGCCATCGCGCGTGCGACATCGCGGCTGAACACGCTCGCGGACAACCCGAACTCGCTGTCGTTCGCGAGTGCGACCGCTTCGTCATCGCTGTCCGCGCGCAGGATCGCGACCACCGGCGCGAACGATTCCTCGCGATACAGCCGCATGTCGCGCGTGACGCCATCGACGATCGCGGGTTGCATCGTCGCGCCTTCGACGCGGCAGCCGAGCGGCAGCTGCGCGCCGTGCGCACGAGCGTCCTCGACGAGCGACGCCGCGCGCGCGGCGGCCGCCGCGTCGACCATCGTGCCGAGCGGATGGCCGGCCAGCGGATCGCCCGCGACGAGCGTGCGCGCCTTCGCGGCGAGACGCTCGACGAGCGCATCGGCAATCGGCCGCGCGACGATCACGCGCTCGGTCGACATGCAGATCTGCCCCTGGTTGAAGAACGCGCCGAACGCGATCGCGTCGACGGCCGCATCGAGATCGGCGTCGTCGAGCACGAGCACCGGCGCCTTGCCGCCGAGTTCGAGCAGTACGGGTTTCAGGTGCGCGGCCGCGTGGCGCGCGATGATGCGCCCGACATGCGTCGACCCGGTGAAGTTGATCCGCTTCACGTGCGGATGCGCGATCAGCCGCTCGACGAGTTCGGGTGCATCGGCCGCCGCGTGCGTGATCACGTTGACGACGCCCGCGCCGAGCCCCGCCTCGTCCAGTACCGCGCCGATCAGCGCGTGCACGCCCGGGCACGCTTCCGACGCCTTCAGCACGACCGTGTTGCCGCACGCGAGCGGCATCGCCAGCGCACGCGTGCCGAGGATCACCGGCGCATTCCACGGCGCGATGCCGAGCACCACGCCGCACGGCACGCGCATCGCGAGCGCGAGATTGCCGGGCACGTCGGACGGGATCACGTCGCCGGCAATCTGCGTCGTCATCGACGCGGCCTCGCGCAGCATGTTCGCCGCGAGCGTCACGTTGAAGCCGAGCCAGCCCGGCGTCGCGCCCGTTTCGGCCACGCCCGTCGCGATGAACGCGTCGATGCGCGCGTCCATCAGGTCGGCCGCCTTCAGCAGCCGTCGGCGCCGCTCGGTCGGCGCGAGCGCCGCCCACGCGGGGAACGCGCGGTGCGCGGCGTCGATCGCCGCGTCGGCGTCGGCCACGCCGGCCGCCGGCGCGCGCGACGCGAGTGCGCCGGTCGCGGGGTTGAATCGGTCGAAGGTCCTACCGTCGCGGGCGGTGCACCACTCACCGGCGATCAGCATCCGTCTGTCGGTCATGTCGTCTCCTGCCTTGCCTGTCTCTTGCGGTTGCGTGGGCGGTTCGTCTGCGCTCGTATCAGCGCTTGTATGCCTGCAGGCCGGGCTTGATCGTCTTGTCGTCGAGGAACTGCTTCAGCCCCTGCTCGCGGCCGCGCTCCGGATCGCGCAGTTGCGCCTGGTCGAGCTTCGCGTACAGGTAATCCTCGCACTGCTCCCACGTGAATTCACGCGAACGCTTGAAGCCGTGCTTCGCCGCGCGCAGCACGACCGGGTTCTTGTCCATCAGCCGCGCGGCGAGCGCGATCGTCGCATCACGCAGGCCGGCCAGCGGCACGCTGCTGTTCACGAGGCCCATTTCCGCCGCGTCCACGCCGGTGAACGTGTCGCCGGTCATGATGTAGTGCAGCGCGCGGCGATGCCCGACCGTGTCCGCCATCGCCTTGCTGACGAGGTTACCCGGCGGAATGCCCCAGTTGATCTCCGACAACCCGAACACCGCTTCGTCCGCGGCGATCGCGAGGTCGCACGCGACGAGCGGCGAGAACCCGCCGCCGAAGCACCAGCCGTTCACCATCGCGATCGTCGGCTTGTTGTACATCCGCAGGCGGCGCCATTGCCATTCCGACGCGTCGCGGCGCACCTTTTCCTGCAGCGCGTCGGAGCCGCCGTCGATCTCGCGGAAATATTCCTTCAGATCCATGCCGGCCGTCCACGCAGCGCCCGCGCCGGTCAGCACCAGCACCTTCGCTTCGTCGTCGAACTCGACCGCGTCGAGGACTTCCAGCATCTCCCGGTTCAACGTCGGGCTCATTGCATTGCGCTTGTCAGGGCGGTTCAGCGTGACCCATGCGATGCCGGCCTCCACGTTCACTTCCACGGTCTGCCAGCGGTTGTCGTACTTGCTCATGTCTGTTCCTGTCGTTCGTTCCTGTGCGATTCGGTGCGCAGCATTCCTGCTGCGGACGGCTTCATTTAATATCAGGCTACCTGATATTGCAAGCGGCACGCGTGGCGGTGTAAACCCGGAGCGGAAGGCGAGAGGAAACGACGAAATCAGGGATCGGTCAGGCGACCGGCGATGGCGCGTACGGAGCGAACGCGGGCCCGACGGGCCTACGTCGTAGAGATTCGGTAAGCGATCAGCCGCGCAGGTTGCGCGAGAACAGTTCGAGCGCGCGCTGCACGTGCGCGGCGTCGTCGGCGGAGACGTCGCCAAGCATCCGCGTTTCGAGCGGGCGCAGGACGGCTTCACATTCACGCAGCATCGCCGCGCCTTCGTCGGTCAGCGTCAGCAGGATGATGCGGCCGTGCGACGGGTCGGCTTCACGCGTGACGAAACCGCGGGCGGCCATCACGCTCATCACTTCGTTCGCCGATTGCGGCGTGATCCACGAGCGCTCGGCCAGTTGCGCGTTCGACGACGCGCCGCGCGCCTCGAGCACCGACAGCGCCGTGTATTGCGCGAGCGTGATGCCGAGCGGTGCGAGCGCGTCGGTCATGTGGCGGCGCAGCAGCCGGTCGAGACCACCGATCACGTAGGTCAGGCGCTGCTGTACGCGCGCCTTCGGCTTGTCGCCTGTCGCGCGGGGGGTGTTCTTCGCGGTGCTTTTCGGGTTCGCGGGCTTGGTCGGGGTGGAACTCATGGCGCGGGCAGGATGGGAATGCGGGCCATCTTACCAGCAGGTCGGGGCTGTGAATCGCATCATCGCGACATCGACCTCAACGCGTATCCCATTCGATATGGGCTCGTATCTGTACGACTTTATCAGTCGATTTACTAATTAAATTATCAAAAACGGCCGACTCTCATCTTGAAAATTGTGCAGCGTTTCGATGCGAGGTAAAAGAACGATTTCATTCCTCGCGCGAGTCGTCGATGAAAAACGAGCAAGGCATTGAAATGGTCCGCCTGGGTGACCAAACCGACCACGGTGGCGAAGTCATCGAATGCACGGATGACCTGAAACATCTTGGAATTGGCGTGGCACTCGACGGCCATGGCGTTCGGTGTCCGAAATGTGGTGGCGTTTTTCCGCTGCTGGCAAGCGGCCAGCGCACACATCACGGCCGGCGCGTCGGCTATCACGGCGACAAGACCGGTTGCGGCGCGACCGTCATCGGTCAGCGAACAACGGGGCAACGTAAATGACGATGTTTTCTCAAGCTCGCACGCTGTCACTCGCCGGCGCAGCGCTGCCGACCTATGGCATGGATGCGCTACCAGTCTTGGTTCCGGTGCGATTGCAAGGCACCGAAACCATCGGCCGTCTCGATGAATGCCGCTACCTCGTCACGTTGCGAACCGACGACGCCTACGCAGTCTCCCCAAGTCGCACCGCCGATCTCGATCTGGACAAGATGGTCGGCACCGACGTGACCGTATCGATCCAGCTCGAAGGCAAAGGGCATTTCATTCCCGGGTTGGCGGGGAACGCAGGACTCGGCAATGTCGGCGCGGGCACGCGCGAGATCACCGGATTGGTCGAGGCGGCACGGCTTGCCGGTCAGGATCGCAATGCGATCCTGTACGAACTCGAGTTGCGCCCATGGCTCTATCGCGCGACGCTGACGCAGGATTGCCGCCTGTTTCAGGATATGACCGTCGTCGACATCACCGACGCGGTGCTCTCGAAATATCCTTACCCCGTCGACAAGCGCCTCGGCGCATTCCGGGGCGTCTATCCGAAACGCGACGTGCAGCGGCAAGCATCCGAGACAGATTGGGCGTTCCTGCAACGCCTCTGGGAGGAATGGGGAATCTGGTGGTGGTTCGAGCACGACGATGGTCATCACCGCCTGGTCTTGTGCGACGCCATGGGCGGTCACCGGCCGCATGGCGAAGCCTACGAGACGTTGCGCTATCTGCCGCCCGGCGGTCAGCGCATCGACGAGGAACACATTCGCACGCTGTCCGTAACAAGTCGCCTCACGCCGGGCCGTGTGAACGTGACGGATTACGACTACACGCGCCCGCGTGCGAGGTTGGGCGCGACCGTGGAGAACCCGCGCCCGACGGCCAGCGCCGACGGGGAAATTTACGGCTGGGGGGATTACAGTCAACCGCTGGCCGGCGCTCAGGGGTTGGCAGGCGCCCCGAACGACGTGGATCGCGAAGCCCATCATTTCGCGCGCGTCCAGCTTGAGGCCAAGCTTTGCAAAGGACGACGCACGAACGGCAACGGGCATCTGCGCGGCCTCACGGTGGGCCGTACCTTTACGCTTGCCGGTCATCCGCAACGGGCGGCGAACCGTGAATACCTCGTTGTGTCCTGCACGCTCGATATCGAGGAGATCGCAGAGCGAACCGGCAGCGCGCAAACCTATCGCGCCGATGCGCAGTTCGAACTGCTGCCGACTAACGAACCGTTCCGACTGGAGCGCAGTGTCCGCAAGCCCGTCCTGAGCGGCCCCGAGAAAGCTATCGTCGTTGGTCCGGCCGGGCAGGAAATCTGGACGGACCAATACGGTCGAGTGAAGGTGCAGTTCGAATGGGATCGCCAAGGCAAGCGCGACGAGCATTCGGGCATCTGGCTGCGCGTGTTGTCCTCATGGCAAGGCGTCGACATGGGTGCGACGTTCATCCCGCGCATCGGTCATGAGGTGGCGGTGTCGCACTACCATGGCGACCCGGATTTGCCGGTGATTATCGGCAGTGCCATCAACGCGTTCCGCCAGCCTGCGCTGGAGCAGCCACACAATCACGCGGTATCGGTCATTCGCGGCAGAGAGCTCCACGGCACGGCATCCGGCCATCTGGCGATCGACGATACGCAAGAGCAAATCCAGACGCAGCTTGCCAGCGACGCGGGCACGTCGCAATTGAGTCTCGGCAATCTCCGGCGCATCACCCGAAAGAAGGGGCGCGCCGATGCGCGCGGCAAGGGCTTTGACCTGAGAACCGACGATTGGGGCGTCGTTCGGGCGTTGAAGGGTTTGCTTGTGTCGACGGACGGTCAACCAGGCGGCCCCGGTCATGCGAAGGACGCCGGGGAGGCAATCGGCAGGCTCACGCGGGCGCGTGAACTACAGGAAAGCCTCACGGGCCTGGCGCAGCGGCATCAGGCGCAACAGCACGACGCCGATCAGAGCGATGTCATCCGGGCGATCAAGGCACGCAACGATGCGATTCGGGGAACCCCGACTGGCACGGCGGACGAATTCCCGGAGCTGACGGAGCGCGACCTGGCCGTGTCGGCATCATCGGGGATCAGTCTGGCAGCGGAGCGCACCACACATATCGCGAGCGGCGAGGATGTCGCGGTGACGAGCGGTCGGCATGTCGGAATTGCCGTCGGGCGTTCGCTGTTCGCGAGTGTGTCGAACGCGTTCTCGCTGTTCGTGCACAAGGCGGGCATGGCGCTTGTCACCGCAGCGGGGAAAGTGCGTATCGAAGCGCGGACCGATGGTGTCGACCTCACCGCGAAGAAAACGGTCACCATCACGAGTACGACCGACAGCATCCACCTGCATGCGGCAAAGGAAATCGTGCTGCATGCAGGCAGCACCGAAGTGCGTATCAGCGAGCAGGGGTACGTGGTGCGAACGGCCGGCGAGCACACGATCCATGCAGGCAGTCATCAGACGGACGCCGCACAGGTGCGGCCGATGCGCCTGCCGGTCACGCCCGAACATCCGGGGCAGTATGCAGCGCACTTCGTGCTGCTGGAGCATGACAGCGGGTTTGCACTGCCGAACCAGCCGTACCGGGTCACGCTCGATAACGGCCGTGTGATCGAGGGTGTGAGTAATGAGCTGGGCGAAACGGATGTGGTGACGAGTCACGATATTGCGTTCGGCACGGTGGAGCTGCTGGCGGCGAGCGATCCGGACAAGGTGATTGCCGTCAACCGGGCCGCCATCGTGCGCGATCACACGACACCCTACACCGCGAAGGCACCGAACGCCGACAAGCGTACCGCAACCATCAAGGGCAAGAAGGTCGGCACCCCGGAACAGGGGGCCACCTCAGAGAATCAGCCGGCTGCGTTCGCGACTTGTGATCCGCTCAACTTCGGGTTGCGCTTCCATCACTTCATCGACGGGGCCAAGCAAGACGATGTGAAGGCAGATATGCCCGTGCGCCGCGATGTCGAGTATCCGCTGACGAAGGCTTACACGGCGGCGGTCAAAAAAGCGCTCAACGAGATTGAATGGAACAAGTTCCATTCGTTGAGCCACGAGATAGCAAACGAATTAAAGGCAAATATAAAGCTTGCTGTTGGCAATATATTGAGCAGCACCCTTGCCATGGGACCATTTGGATTACCCAAAGGTTCTTCATCCGATCCCATGCAGTCAAATGGAGCAACCCCCAAAATAGACATTGTTAACGCTACGCAAGGACAGTCTCGATACAACATGCGCACAGACGTCAGCGCATCGTTTTCCACGCCAAAATGGACTATAGCTATTCAAGAGACGGAAATCATAAAAATCATTGCGTCGGCAAAAAATTCAGACGCCTTGGATAGCACTCTGAAGGCATTCGCGGACACGCTTTACCACGAAGCGCGCCATTGCCAGCAGACATTCTGGATGATGGCCTTGCTTCAACAACACCCGAGCGACTATGCGATGTTCTCGCAGGCAATGCACGTCTACAAAGTCAATTCTCCACAAGAGATTTTTGAGGCCGCAGAGAAAGCACAAATACCCGATGATACACGGGCGGCTACGGGGCTACATCGCATGCTGGTCTTTCACTATTACTGGATTATTTCACATATTCAAAGCCAGACGGGGGGCGCCTACGTGAAGTCCGACGTGCCGATTTCACAGACTGAAGTCTGCAAGCTGTTGAGGGTGTCGCCAGAAACGGCGGCCAAGATGGTGAGTTTCGAAGAGGGCTACCGGAGCCAGTTGCATGAAGAAGATGCCTACGCGTGTGCAGAAGTGGTGCAAGCCTATTGGGACCGTCCTGATCGCGCTTTCGTACGGAATCCAGGTACATGCACAGGAGAATACAGTGCTTCATTTCAAATCATTGGGGGAGGAGTTTGAAATGCAGGCGACCGACGAAGAGCAGCGCGTCATCTTGCGGAGCATTCTCAAAACAGCAATGGTGATCCTGCGTGATGATGCGTCATATCATCCCGAGAATATTGTCTTTGGAATGAACTACACAACGTGGACACACCCTCCCGCAAAGGGGTTTCTTTATTTTTATAGAAATCGTGCACTACGTGCAACGGAGATTGAATTTTCAACAGGCGACGACCCCGAAGATTACAGTGATGATCGAGAAAAAGTAAAAATTGTCCCAGCCGGATTGAGAATGGTCCTTGATTCAAGAATTGCCAGTTTATCCGACACAGAAATAAAATCACTTCTTCAACTGGAGGACTATTGGGTTGACGGACATGGGAGACGTGAATACGGAAACCAAGTTGGAGGACATACTCCAGATTCACCAAATCTGGAAGGCTTTCGCTATCGATCAAAAGACATTCCAGGGAGTAAATTTCCTGTTAATGTCGCACTTTTTTATGTAACTTCGCCAGATGGTTCATCTCCGCCTATACTGGACGAAGTTAGAATAAGGCGCGCATACAAAATCTTGACGCCCGAGGAACGCAAGCAGCACCGCCTGGAAGAACAACAAGCGAAGCGCCACAAATACGGGCTGATGAATTTGTGCACCGGCATGCTATGCCCCGAAACGGGGATATGGCAGGGATATACCAAGACTTCCGATTCGGATATCCATCTGATCCGAAAGGGGCAAAAATTTCCCAACGTCCGCAAACTGACTCCGCGGGAGCAGGCGGAACGAGGCCAGTACACGAACCTCTTTGAGGCTGGCCAGTGGATGTGGTTGGAAGAATATCAGGAGCGGTTGTAAGCAAGGTGTGACCTGAACCAACTGGGATTACTGTCCGCCTGCCAATGGACTTTTCCCATCAATATCCGCTATTCAGGTCGCGGGCGCGCCCGCGAACCGCGCGGTCTGCAGCCCCCCGTAGCGCGACCGGGCGACAAACACACCGCCGGCGTCGGCATCGTTCACCAGCGCATCATCGCCGAGCCCGACCCGCGCACTCGTCACGTACAACCGGCCTTCGCCATCGAGCGTCACGCAGCTCGGCTGCGCGGTCGGCACGGCCACGCGATCCGTCTCGACGCCGTCCGGCCCGTAGCGCACCACCCGCCGGCCGCCCCACTGCGCGTTCCACAGCCCACCGTCGCGATCCATCGTCGAGCCGTCCGGGTCGCCGTCCGCGTCAGTCAGCCGCGCGAACGGCCGCACGTTCGCGACGTCGCCGCCCGCGCGGTAATCGCAGACGAAAATCTCGCGCACGAGCGAATCGCAGAAATACATCTTCGAACCATCGGGGGAAAACGCAATGCTGTTCGCGATCGCGGCCGGCGGCAACGCGAGCCGCTCCAGCGTGAGGTCGGCATTGAGCCGGTAAAACCCGCCAACCGCTTGCGGCGGCTCGCTGCCCTCGTCCTTCATCCCGAACACGAACGCGCCAAAAGGATCGCAGCGCCCGTCGTTCAGCCGCGTCGGCAGCTCGGGCTCGACGTCGACGATCCGCGTGAACGCGCCGCTGCGCAGGTCGAAGAACGCGAGATGCGTCGCGAGCCCGACGAGCAGCACGTCAGGATCATGCGTCAGCGCGAAGCACGCGAGCCGTTCCGGCATCGGCCACTGCGCGACGTCCGAGCCGTCCGCGCGGCAGCGCCACAGCCGCGCACCTTCGATGTCCGTCCAGTACAGCGCGTGCGTCGCGTCGCACCACGTCGCGCCTTCGCCGAGCGTATTGCGGCTGTCCACGAGCAGCGCCGCCGCGCCCGGATGAATCTGTTGCATGCCGTCTCCCGATGTCTGTCGCCTTCGCCGGCGGCCGCGCGTTCGCCAGGGTCAGATCTTCATCGCGCGCCGCTGGTTGCGACGATACTGGTCGAACAGCACCGCGAGCAACAGAATTCCGCCGCGTATCAGATATTGGTAAAAGGTCGGCACGTTCAGCAGGCTCATCGCGTCCTGCACGGAGCCCATGATCAGCACGCCGACCAGCACGCCGGAAATCGTCGCGACGCCGCCCGTCAGCGACACGCCGCCGAGCACGCACGCGGAGATCACGCCGAGCTCGAGGCCGACCGACGTCTTCGGATCGCCGAGGCTCATCCGCGACGCGAGCATCACGCCGGCGAAGCCGGTCACGAGCCCCTGCAGCACGAACACCGTGATCTTGATGCGCATCACCGGCAGCCCCGCGAGCAGCGCGGTCTCGCCGTTGCCGCCCACGGCCAGCACGTTCTTGCCGAACACGGTCCGGCGCAAGATGAAGCCGAACACGATAAAGCCGACGATGTTGCTCCAGATCGGATACGAGATGCCGAGGAACGACCCGCCGCCGAGATCGAAGAAGCGCTCCTCGGAGATCATCACCGCGTCGCCGTTCGACGTGATGAACGCGAGCCCGCGCACGACTTCCATCATCGCGAGCGTGACGATCAGCGAGTTGATCCGCCAGCGCGCGATCAGCACGCCGTTCACGAGCCCGACCGCACCGCCCGCGAGCACGCCGGCCGCGATGCCGAGCACGACGCTGTGCGTCGCGGTGATCAGCGTCGACGCGACGACGCCCGAGAACGCGACGATCGACGCGACCGACAGGTCGACCTCGCCGAGCGCGAGCACGAACATCATCGTCACCGCGATCGAGCCGATCAGCGTGACCGACAGCAGCAGGCCCTGGATGTTGCGCGGCGTAAGGAAGTCCGGCACCGTCAGCGACAGCGTCGCGAACAGCACGACAAACACCATCACGATGCCGGAGCGGTTGATCAGTTGCCACACGCCGCCGCGCGCTCGCGCGGGCGCGGCGGCGGCATCGGGGGACGGGGAAGTGCGTTGGGGTTGCATGGCCTGGCTCATGTCGTATGCGTTCCGGTTGTTGCAGTACGCCGCTAGCGCGGCAGCGCGAGCTTGATCAGCGCGTCGGGCGTCGCATGCGCCTTCGCGACCTCGCCCGCGATCCGTCCTTCCTTCATCACGATGATCCGGTCCGACACGCCGATCACCTCGGCCAGGTCGCTCGACACGAGGATCACCGTGCGGCCCGCTTCCGCGAGTTCGTAGAACAGGTTGTAGATTTCCGCGCGCGCGCCGACGTCGATGCCGCGCGTCGGCTCGTCCATCAGGAACACGTCGATGCGCTCGGCCAGCCAGCGCGCGAGCACGACCTTCTGCTGGTTGCCGCCGGACAGCGCGCCGATCGGCGTGTCGCCGTCGCGGGTCTTGATTGCAAGCCGCTCGATGTAGCGTTGCGCGAGTTCACGCTCGCGCCGCGCGTCGAGCAGCACGCGCGCCGGGCTGAAATGACGGCGCGCGCTGATGTTCAGGTTGTCGGCCACCGACGCGATCGCGACGATGCCTTCCTGCTTGCGGTCCTCCGGGCACAGCGCGAGGCCGGCGCGCACCGCGTCGCGCGGGCTCCCGAATGCAACGCGTTTCCCGTTCAGCTCGACGTGCCCGGCGCTCGGGCGCACCGCGCCGTACAGCAGCTTCATCAGCTCCGAGCGGCCCGCGCCGACGAGCCCGAAGAAGCCGACGATCTCGCCACGCCGTGCGGTGAACGACACGGGCTCGGATAACCCGGGCCCCGCCAGCCCCTTCGCCTCGATCAGCACGTCGCCGGCCGCGCGCGGCCGGTAGCCGTACACGTCCTCGATCGAGCGGCCGACCATGCAGCCGATCAGCCGGTCGCGGTCGAGATCGGTCACGGAATCGAACGTGTCGATGCGACGACCGTCGCGAAACACGGTCACGCGGTCGCACAGTTCATACACCTCCTCCATCCGGTGCGTGACGTAGATGATCGCGCGGCCTTCCGCGCGCAGCGCACGGATGATCCGGAACAGCTGCGTGGTTTCCCGCGCGGACAGCGAACTCGTCGGTTCGTCGAACGCGATCACGCGCGCATCGCGCATCAGCGCCTTGCCGATCTCGATCATCTGGCGCTGGCCGATCGACAGGTACTTCACCGGAATGCCCGGATCGATGTGCTCGCCGAGCCGCTCCAGCGCATCGAGCGCGCGCGCGGCAAGCGTGCGTTCGTCGACCACGCCGAGCCGGCTCGGCACTTGCCCGAGCATCAGGTTCTCGGCGACCGTCAGCTCGGGCACCAGATGCAGTTCCTGGTAGATGATCGCGACGCCGGCCTCGAGCGCCGCGCGCGTCGACGCGAAGCGCTGCTCGGTACCGTTCAGCGTCAGCGTGCCTGCCTGCGGCTGGTTCACACCGGACAGCACCTTCAGCAGCGTCGACTTCCCCGCGCCGTTCTCGCCCATCAGCCCGTGCACTTCGCCCGCGCGCACCGACAGCGACACGGCGTCGAGCGCGCGCACGCCCGGGAACGTCACCGTGATGCCGTCGAGTGCGAGCAGCGGGCCGCCCGGCGGCGATACGCCGGCATCGCCACCGGTGTCGCTGCCGGATACGGCCGTCATCGTCTGCATCGTCATCGCGTTCTCGCCTCGCGCACTCAGATGCCGAGCTCGGCGCGCACGGCCTGCCAGTTCGCGCGCGTCATCAGCTTGCCGCTCGTCTGCGTGTCGGCCGGCGGCGTCTTGCCGTCGCGGATCCAGTCGACGAGGTTCTGCGTGCTGTCCTTGCCGTGGTTCGTCGAGCTGACCGCGATCGTCCCGTAGAAGCCGGTCGGCTCCTTTTTCTGGAATTCGGCGAACGCCTCGCCGGCGCCGTTGATGCCGACGCCGATCACATCGGCGGCCGGGATGTGCAGCTGCTCGGTCGCGCGCACCGCGCCGAGCACGGTTTCCTCGTTCAGCGCGTAGACCACCCACTTCTTGATGTTCGGATGACGCGCGAGCACCGGCGCGGCCGCGCTGAAACCGCCTTCGTCATCGGTCGTCTTCTGCGGCGCGTCGAAGATGTTCTCCTTGCGGAAACCGTTCGCGAGCAACGCCTGCGTCGCGCCGTCGGTGCGCAGCTTCGCGGTCGGCAGCTCGTAGTTGGTGATCCGCAGCGCGCCGACTTCCTCGGGCTTCCACCCACGCCGCTTCATCTCGTCGGAAATGGCCTGGCCGACCTGGTTGCCGATCTTGGTCGCCGACATCCCGAGGTGCGGCACGTTCGGCAGCGGCTTGCCGGTCGAATCGACGAGCTGGTCGTCGACGGTCACGAACTTCATGTTGTAGCGCTTCGCACGCGACGCGATCGCCGGGCCGAGGCGCACGTCCGGCGCGCAGATCACGAAGCCCTGTGCGCCCTGCGAGCCGAGGTTGTCGATCGCGGCCAGCACCTTCTCGCCATCGGGCGTGCCGATCTTCACGACCGAGAAATTCTCCTTCTGGCCGAGCGCGGACGCCGCGTTCTGCTCGTTGATGAACCACGCCTGCTCGGGCATCTTCACCAGGAAGCCGATCTTCAGCGGCGCATCGGCGCGCGCAGCGCCCTGCATGCCGAGCGGCGCGATGCAAAGCGCGGCCAGCAGCGCGCGTAACGTGTGTCGGCGAATCGTGTGGGTCGTGCGGTTCATGCGGTGTCTCCTTGATGTCGGCTTGTGCCGTAATGATTCGTCGTGCGCGATCGCGCCGCAGCGCGCGCGTGGTCAGCGGCCGAACGCGTCGGTCTGCACGCGCCGCCCGAACAGGAACGCGTCGGCAACGAGCCGCAGCGGCCGCACGTCGACGTCGCTTTCGCCACGCGCGATCAGCGCATGGAAGTGCGCGTACAGCGCCGGATACTCGCGTTCGGGCCCGATCTCGACCGGCTCGCCCGCAATCGACAACTGCGCGCCGCCGCGGCTGATCGCGAGCACGCCGTCGGCCGTGTCGACCGCGATCTCCCATTGCTCGACCGGGCCGTGCCGCCAGTCGAATTCCGCGCGCACGGGCACGCCGTCGGTATCGGTGCAGTCGAGTTCGGCGGCGATCGGCGTCTGCACGTCGCTCGGCACGATGAGCGTCGCCTCGCGCAGCACGAGTTCGCGCGGCAGGATCCGCGTGACGATCGACAGCGCGTTGATGCCCGGATCGAACACGCCGAGGCCGCCCGGCTCCCAGATCCATTGCTGCCCCGGGTGCCAGCGCCGCACGTCCTCCTTCCAGCGCACCTGCACTGCGCGGATCGTGCGTGTCGCGAGCCACGCGCGGGCGGGCTCCACCGCGCTCGCGCAGCGCGAATGCCAGGTTGCGAACAACGTGAGGCCGCGTTCGCGCGCGAGCGCCTCCAGCACGGCCACTTCGCCGAGCGTCGCGCCCGGCGGCTTCTCGAGCATCACGTGCTTGCCGGCTTCGAGCGCGGCGCGCGCCTGCGCGTAGCGCACCTGCGGCGGCGCGCACAGCGACACGGCGTCGAGCTCGCGCTCGGCGGCCAGCAACGCGCGCAGATCGCGATAGTTGCGCACGCCGGCGACTTCCGCGTGGCGGCTCGCGCACGCGGTCAACCTGAAGCCCGGTTCGGCGTCAATCGCCGGCAGATGCTGGTCGCGCGCGATCTTGCCGATTCCGACGACACCCAGCGAAACCTGATCACTCATCGTGCATGCCTCCTTCGCGTATCGTTCGGTGGTCGCTCAGTGCGCCCAGCGCAGCACGAGCGGATCGAGCCGGCGCGCGATCGCGAGCAGTTCCGCGCGCGTGTCCGGATGCAGTTCCGGCATCGGATGCCGTGGCCGCTCGCACGCGATCACGCCGCCTTCGCGCATCAGCGCCTTCGCGGTGAGGATCCCGGACTGGCGGTTCTCGTGGTTGATCAGCGGCAGCCATGCCTGGTAGTGCGCGAAAGCGTCGTCGTGGCGCCCTTCGCGCCAGGCTTCGAGGATCGGCCGGATGCCGTCCGGATACGCGCCGCCCGTCATCGCGCCGGTCGCGCCCGCGTGCAGATCGGCGAGCAGCGTGATCGCCTCCTCGCCGTCCCACGGCCCCTCGATCGCGTCGCCACCGAGCCGGACCAGCTCGCGCAGCTTGTTCGCGGCGCCCGGCGTCTCGATCTTGAAGTACGCGACCTGCTCGATCTCGCGCGCCATCCGTGCGAGGAACGGGGCCGACAGCGCGGTGCCGCTCGCGGGCGCGTCCTGGATCATGATCGGGATCGCGATCGCATCGGACACGTGCGCAAAGAAATCGAAGACCTGCGCTTCCGGCACGCGGAACGTCGCGCCGTGATAAGGCGGCATCGCCATCACCATCGCCGCGCCGAGCTGCTGCGCACGCAGGCTGCGCGCCGCGCACACCTGCGTGCTGTAGTGCGACGTCGTGACGATCACCGGCACGCGGCCCGCGACGTGTTCGAGGATCGTGCGCGTGAGCACGTCGCGTTCGTCGTCGGTGATCGCGAACTGCTCGGAGAAATTCGCGAGGATGCACAGCCCGTCGGAACCCGCGTCGATCATGAAATCGACCGCGCGCTTCTGGCTTGCGAGGTCGAGCGCGCCGGTATCGGTGAAGGTCGTCGGGACGACCGGGAAGATGCCGCGATAGCGCGGCGTGCTGCTCGATGTCATGGTTCGCGTCCTGCGCCGGCCGCTGTGGCGGCCGGCCGTCATGCGTTCACGGTTTCACGAAGCGGGCCCAAGCGGGCTCGCAACCGGCTGCGACGCACATCGCGCCGCCTGCCGCTCAATGCGAATGGCTCGGCACGTCCGCGCCGCGCGTGCCGACCAGGAAGTCGAGGTCGCACCCTTCATCGGCTTGCAGCACGTGATCGATGTACAGCCGCGCATAGCCGCCCTTGCCAAGCTGGCCGGCCACGCCCGGCGCCGCGGTCGGGTCGACGTCCGACAGGCGGCGCTGCAGTTCGTCATCCGTAATGTCGAGATGCAACGTACCGGCCTCGCAGTCGAGTTCGATCCAGTCGCCGTTGCGCACGGCCGCGAGCGGCCCGCCGGCGGCGGCCTCCGGCGCGACGTGCAGCACGACCGTGCCGTACGCGGTGCCGCTCATCCGCGCGTCCGAAATCCGCACCATGTCCTTCACGCCCTGGCGCAGCAGCTTCGGCGGCAGCCCCATGTTGCCGACCTCGGCCATGCCCGGATAACCGCGCGGCCCGCAGTTCTTCAACACGAGCACCGAGCTGGCATCGACGTCGAGTGCTTCGTCGTTGATCGTCGCCTTGTAGTGCTCGAGGTTCTCAAACACGACCGCACGACCACGGTGCTTCAGCAACTCGGGGCTCGCCGCAGACGGCTTCAGCACCGCGCCGCGCGGCGCGAGATTGCCGCGCAGGATGCAGATGCCGCCGTCCGCGATCAGCGGCCGGTCGAGCGGGCGAATCACTTCGTCGTCGTAGTTCGGCGCTTCGCGCACGTTGTCCCACAGCGACCTGCCGTTCACGGTCAGCGCGTCCGGGTGCGGCAGCAGCCCGCCTTCGCCGAGCCGGCGCAGCACGGCCGGCAGCCCGCCCGCGTAATAGAACTCCTCCATCAGGAAGCGCCCCGACGGCATCAGGTCGACGATCGTCGGCGTGTCGCGGCCGATCCGCATCCAGTCTTCCAGTTCGAGCGGCACGCCGATGCGGCCGGCGATCGCCTTCAGGTGGATCACCGCATTCGTCGAGCCGCCGATCGCCGCATTCGTGCGGATCGCGTTCTCGAACGCCGAGCGCGTGAGGATCTTCGACAGCACGAGCCCTTCGAGCGCCATCTCGACGATACGGATGCCGGACATGTGCGCGAGCACGTAGCGGCGCGAATCGACGGCCGGAATCGCCGCGTTGTGCGGCAGCGCGACGCCGAGCGCCTCGGCCATGCACGCCATCGTCGACGCGGTGCCCATCGTGTTGCAGGTGCCGGCCGAGCGCGACATCCCGGCTTCGGCCGACAGGAAGTGATGCAGGTCGATCTCGCCGGCCTTCAACGCTTCATGCAGCTGCCACACGGCCGTGCCCGAGCCGATGTTCTTGCCCTCGAGCTTGCCGTTCAGCATCGGGCCGCCGGACACGACGATCGCCGGCACGTCGCAGCTCGCCGCGCCCATCAGCAGCGCGGGCGTCGTCTTGTCGCAGCCCGCGAGCAGCACGACCGCGTCGATCGGGTTGCCGCGGATCGCTTCCTCGACGTCCATCGACGCGAGGTTGCGCGTGAGCATCGCCGACGGCCGCAGGTTCGATTCGCCGTTCGAGAACACCGGGAACTCGACCGGGAAACCGCCCGCTTCGGAGATCCCGCGCTTCACGTGCTCGGCGAGCTTGCGAAAGTGCGCGTTGCACGGCGTCAGTTCGGACCACGTATTGCAGACGCCGATGATCGGCCGGCCATCGAACTCGTGATCGGGGATGCCCTGGTTCTTCATCCAGCTCCGGTACATGAAGCCGTTCTTGTCGTTCGTGCCGAACCATTGGGCGGAGCGCAGCCTGGGTTTTGTTGCCGACATCGTCAGTCCTGTGGTGACGGGATACCGGCGCAGTCTAGGCAGAATTTTGATAACTGGCTAATGACGTTTTTGGCGATTACGATATCGATTCCGATATCGATATAAACCCGTACGATGCCCGAAGCCAGTCCGTGGGGAAACCGGGGCCGCCTGAAGACGCGCCAGCTTCTGTTGGTCGTCGCGCTTGCCGACGAAGGCAGCATTCACCGCGCGGCGGCTGCGCTGAACATGACGCAGCCGGCCGCGTCGAAGCTGCTGCGCGAACTCGAGGAATCGATCGGCGC
The DNA here is from genome assembly GCF_011605345.1 of Burkholderia sp. D-99. Taxonomy (GTDB): domain Bacteria; phylum Pseudomonadota; class Gammaproteobacteria; order Burkholderiales; family Burkholderiaceae; genus Burkholderia. Next base: position 1,095,227 of record NZ_JAAOXM010000002.1, on the reverse strand, counting down.
GGTGCTGTTCGAGCGCCTGCCGCGCGGGATGCGACCGACGCTGTACGGCGACGCGCTGATCCGCCATGCGCGCGCGGCGCTCGGCAGCCTCGACCAGGCGCACGAGGAACTGGCCGCGCTGAAGGCCGGCCATCTCGGGCACGTGGCGGTGGGGGCAATCACGTCGCCCGGCTTGCGGCTCGTGCCGCCGGCCGTCGCCGCGGTGAAGGGCACGCATGCGGGCCTGCACGTCTCGGTCGAGATCGACACCAGCAACGTGCTGCTCGAACATCTCGCGCAGGACAAGATCGACATCGTGCTCGGCCGGCTCTCCGCCGAACACGACAAGCTGCGGCTGCGCTACGAGCCGCTGACCGGCGAGCCGGTGGCGGCCGTCGTGCGAACCGGCCATCCGCTGCTCGCGCAGGCGCCGCTGTCGCTCGCGGACGTGCAGCGCGCCGCGTGGGTCGTGCCGCCCGCCGGCAGCGTGCTGCGCCATCGCTTCGAACTCGTGTTCCAGCGCGCGAGCCTCGCGCCGCCGGCGAACCTCGTCGAGACGTCCGCGCTGCTGTTCATCACGCAGTTGCTCGAGCAGAGCGACATGATCGCGGTGCTCGCGGAAGACGTCGCGCGCTACTACGCGCGGCACGGAATCGTCACGGTGCTGCCACTGGAGATGGATTGCCGGATGGACGATTTCGGGATCATCACGCGCACCGACCGGCTGCATTCGCCGGCCGTCGCGGTGATGGCCGACGCGATTCGGGCTGCTGCGCGGGAGGTGTACGGCGTCGAGTTCTGACGCGGCGGCAGGGCTGTTTCCGGCGTCGATCCGGACGCTGCTTCTGCGGAAGTATCTGAACAGCCCGCTCTTGCGGCGGCTTGCGGTGTCGTCACGTGCCGCTCATCCGTCGTGCCCGACCACCGCGCCGCCAACCGCCTTGTGCAACGCGACGACCGCGAGGCCCTGCTTCTCGAGCGCCTCGACCGTCGCCAGGTCGGCCTCGCGGGCCGCCAGACCTACTTCGATGCGCTCGAGCCGACTCGTCATTCCGCGCTGCCGGAGCAGCGCGGCGTGCGCGTCTGTACGGCGCGCGGCATCGACATGCAGCGCGAGATCGGCCACGCGGCGCCGCTCGGCCGCGAGCGCGTTCAGCGCATTCTCGGTTTCCTCGATGCCTTCGAGCACGGCGTGCCGATACGCGACGATCGCCGCGGCAAGCTCCGCTTCGCGGGCGCGCACGACGGCGCGGCGCGCCCCCCAATCGAGCAGCGGAATCGTCACGGAGAGCGCGCCCGAACCGACCGTGCTGCGTCCCGGCAGCGGCATGCCGACCAGATTGCCGCTGACGACGATGTCGCCGACCAGGTTCAGGCGCGGATAAAGCTCGGCGTTCGACACGCGCAGCTCGGCCGCCGCCTGCTCGATCGCACGCTCCGCGCGCCGGATGTCGGGCCGCGTGCGCAACAGATCTGCCGGCACGGCCCGCAGCGAGACCGGCGGCACGGCCGGCTGGGCGGCCACGGCCAGCCAGCGGTCGTCCGGTTCCGGCTCGCCGGTGAGCAGCGCGATGCGTTGCGCAGCCTGCTGCACGGCCTGGTCGGACGCCGCACGGCGGGCCGTGAGCTCGGCGGCGCCGGCGAGCACGCGCTCGACGTCGAAGTCGCTGGCGACGCCGGCCGCGCGCTTCTCACGGGTCAACACGATCCGTTCCCGCTGGTCGCTCACGCTTTGCGCAAGCAGGGCACTGCGGCGCTGCGCGCCGCGCAACTCGACGTAACAGCGCACCAGCTCGGCGATGACCGTCACGCGCGCCTGCCGCCAGTCGGCCTGCGCGACACTCGCGCCCGCTCGCGCCGCATCGGCGGCGGCCGCAAGCCGGCCGAACAGGTCGATTTCCCACGATGCGTCGAAGCCGGCCTGGTAGTAGCCGCTGGCGCGGTCGGACGGCACGAACGGCACATTGCCGGACGGAAAATCCGTGCCGTCCGTTTCGTTCGCGAACCCGCCGGGCCCGTCCGCGCCCGACACACGCTGCTGCCGTTGCAGCTCGCCGATCGCATCGAGCTGCGGAAGACGCGCCGCGGCCGCTTGCCGGGCGATCGCGCGCGCGGCCTGCAGGCGATAGCCGGCCTCCGCGAGTGTCAGGTTGTGCGACAGCGCGGTAGCAACCAGCCCATCGAGCACCGGGTCGCGGAACATGGTCCACCAGTCGGCGGGTGCCGGCGCGGCTGCGGCGGCCGAATCGGACTCGCCGCGATTGCGCCAGTCGGCCGGCACGGGCTGATGCGCATCGGGCAACTGCGCCGGCGACAGACAGCCGGACAGCATGCCCACACTGACCAGCCACGCAATGCCACGCAACCACAGGCCGCATAACCGGCCCGGTTTCCTGTCACCCATGATGCTCATGTTCGTGTTCATCCTCGACAACGCGGCTTGACGCATCGGCGCCGCCGCTGAATAATAGATCGATCAGTCAGTCTATTAGAGATCAAGGCCAACGTCCAGCACGGAGTACCCGATGAGAACGGTCGCCCCGGAAAGACGAAGACACATGCGCCGATGCTCCGGCTGATCATCCAGCGGATGCTGCGTCCGCAATGACGCGCGGCGATCCCCCACCCGATTTTCTTTCGTGAAGACTCCCATGATCCGGAAACCGCCCGCGACGGGCGCCCTGTTTCGCTGGAAAGCCGTTGTGCGCGCGCGCTGCAGCACGCTGACATTTACGCTGCTGATGGCGCTGGCGGGCGCCGCCGCCAGCCTGCTGCCGTCGTCGACGCACGGTGAACTCGCGGCGCGGCCCGCACCGGCTGCACAACGTGTCACCCTCGCGGCCGCCGGGCCGGCCGTGTTTGCGCGCACGATCCGGCTGACGGGCACGATCGCCGCGCGTGACGACATCGCGATCGGCACGCCGCTGCAGGATCAGCGGGTGACGGCCGTGCTGGTCGACGAAGGCGATCGCGTGAAAGCCGGCCAGATCCTCGCGCGGCTCGATACCGCGACGCTCGACGCACGGCTGCGCGACGCACGAGCGGCGGTCGATCGCGCACAGGCCGCGGTCGCGCAACAGCAGGCGCTCGACGCCGATGCGCAGGCCGCATGGCGCCGCATCGAGCCGCTCGGCCGCTCCGGTGCGGTCAGCGACCAGCAGGTCGACCAGCAGCGCGCGCAAGCCGCCGCAGCCGCTGCGAACCTGCGCGGCGCGCGCGCGGATCGCGAGCAGGCGCTCGCGCGGCTGGCCGAGGCGCACGCAGAACTCGACAAGGCTGCCGTCCGCGCGCCAACGGATGGCGTGATCGCGAGCCGCGCCGCGCGCGCCGGCGCGCTGGCCGGCAGCGAACCGCTGTTCCGGCTGATCGGCCGGGGCGAACTCGAATTCGACGGCGACGTGGTCGAACGCGACCTGGGCGCGCTCAGCGCGGGGCAGCGCGCGACGGTCACACTGCCCGAATCACAGCGCACCGCTGACGGCACCGTGCGCCTCGTCGCGCCGCGCATCGACCCGCAAACCCGGATGGGCAAGGTGCGCATCGCGCTGGACGACACGTCGCGCTTCCGGGCCGGCGGCTTCGCGCGCGCCGAGCTCACGGTCGAACGGGCCGACGTGCCGGTCGCCGTGCCGCAACGCGCGGTCACGTTCGGCGCGCAGGACGCGGCGTTCGTGTCGCAGGTCGACGCCACCGGCCGCGTGACGCGCCGCGCGATCGTGGCGGGCCGGCGCGATGGTTCATGGATCGAGGTCCGCAGCGGCCTGAAGGCAGGCGATCGTGTCGTCGCGGTCGCCTCGGCGCTGGTACGCGACGGCGACGTCGTGCAGGCGGCCGGCATTGGCGCAGCGGGGGCGAAATGAGTTTCAGGCTGTCGTCATGGGCCATCCGTCGCCCGATCCCGACCATCGTATTGTTCGTCGTGCTCGCGGTGGCGGGCTGGGCAGCGTTTCTCAAGCTGCCGATCAACGCCAACCCGCGCGTGGATTTTCCGATCGTCACGGTAGCGATCGCGCAGGCGGGCACCGCGCCCGCCGATCTCGAGCATGCGATCACGCTGCCGGTCGAGCGTGCCGTATCGGGGCTCGCGGGCATCCGGCACATCACGTCGACAATCGGCGACGGCTTGTCGATCACGACCGTCGAATTCCAGCTCGGCGTCGATACGGCGCGCGCGGTCAACGACGTGCGCGAAGCCGTCGCGCAGAACCGCATGAACCTGCCGCAGTCGATCGAGGAGCCGATCGTCACACGAGTCGACATCGAGGGCGGCGCGATCCTCAACTACGCGCTGCGGGCGAAAGGACGCAGCGTCGTCGAACAGTCATGGTTCGTCGACGATACGCTCAGCCGCGAACTGCTGGCGGTGCCCGGCGTGCAGCGCGTGCAGCGTCTCGGTGGCGTCGACCGCGAGATTCGCGTGCAGTTGCGCCCGGAGCAGCTCGAGGCGCTCGGCATCACGACCGACCAGGTCAACGCGCAACTGATGCGCACGAGCGTCGACGTACCGGGCGGCCGTGCGGTGCTGGCCGGCAGCGAGCAGTCAATCCGCACGCTCGGCGGCGCGACCTCGGTCGACGCGCTCGCCGCGATGCCGATCGCGCTGTCCGGCGGCCGATGGGCCCGACTGTCCGATCTGGCAACGATCCGCGACGGTGCGAGCGACGCGCGTTCGCTCGCGCGGCTCGATGGCGCGGAAGTGGTCGGCTTCGCCGTGTATCGCGCGAAGGGATCGAGCGATACGGACGTCGCGTCCGGTGTGCAGGCGGTGCTCGAGCGTCTGCAGAAACAGCGCCCCGACATCGAGATCCGCGAAGTGGCGTCGATGGTCGAATACACGCTCGCGAGCTACAACGCGACCATGACGACGCTGATCGAGGGCGCCGTGCTGACCGTGCTGGTGGTGTTCGTCTTCCTGCGCAGCTGGCGTGCGACCGTGGTTGCCGCCGTCGCGCTGCCGCTGTCGATGCTGCCGACCTTCGCGGCGATGCTGGGGTTCGGCTACACGCTGAACAGCATCACGCTGCTGGCGCTGACGCTCGTGATCGGCATCCTCGTCGACGATGCCATCGTCGAGATCGAGAACATCGAGCATCACCTGGACCTCGGCAAGCGGCCGTTCCAGGCCGCGATCGACGCCGCAGACGCAATCGGCTTCGCGGTGGTCGCGATCACCGCGACGATCGTCGCGGTATTCCTGCCGGTCAGCTTCATCGGCGGCATCGTCGGGCGGTACTTCACGCCGTTCGGCGTGACCGTATCGGTCGCCGTGCTCGCATCGCTGCTGGTCGCGCGGCTCGTCACGCCGTTGCTGGCCGCATACCTGTTGCACCCGAAACCCGCCGGCACGGCCGCGCACGCGTCGCGCTCCGGCCGGCGGCCCGGGCGTGTGCTCGGCCGCTACCTGACGCTGCTGGACTGGGCGCTGCGGCACCGGCGCATCTGCCTGTTCGCGGGCGCCGCCTTCTTCGCCGCATCGCTGGCGGTCGTGCCGCTGCTGCCGTCCGGCTTCCTGCCGACCAGCGACGTCAGCCAGTCGCGGATCGAGGTGACGCTGCCGCCGGGCACACCGCTCGCGAAGACCGACGCGGTACTGCGGCAGATTGCGGCAGAGGCGCGCCTGCGGCCCGAGGTGCTCGCCGCGTTCACGACGGCGGGCGGCGAAGATGCGTCGGGCACCACCGATGTGTCGACCGGCACCGTGATGCTGAAGCTCGTGCCGCCGAACCGGCGCGAGCTCGGCCAGAAGGCGTTCGAACAATCGCTGCGCCCGGCGCTCGACCGCGTGCCCGACATCCGCTATGCATTCCGCGCGGATGGCGCCGCGCGCGACGTGTCGATCATCCTCGTCGGTGCCGATCCGGCGCAGCTGTCGCTGGCTGCGTCGGCATTGCGGCACGACATGCGCAACGTGCCGGGCCTTGCCAACGTGCAGGTCAACGAGCCGCTGCCGCGCCCCGAGATCCAGGTGCGTCCTCGTTTCGACGAAGCGGCGCGCGCAGGTGTCACGACCCACGCGATCGGCACCATTGCGCGCATCGCAACCGTCGGCGACATCAATGCAAACTCGGCGCGCTTCAACCTGCGCGACCGGCAGGTGCCGGTGCGCGTCGCGTTACCGGAGACGGAGCGCGGCGACCTGAATACGCTGCGGCAATTGCGCGTGGCGACCGACAGCGGAACGAGCGTGCCGCTGCAATCGGTCGCGGACGTCGATTTCGGCAGCGGACCGTCGCGCATCGAACGTTTCGACCGGCTGCGGCGCGTGTCGGTGGATGCCGACCTGACGGACGGCATGACGCTCGGCCCGGTGCTCGACGCGGTCGATGCGCTGCCGTCGATGCGCGCGCTGCCGGACGGCGTGCGTCGGGCGGAGTATGGCGACGCCGAGTACATGAACGAGATGTTCTCCCGGTTCGGTACAGCGATGACGTTCGGCATCCTGATGGTGCTCGCGGTGCTGACGTTGCTGTTCCGCGATTTCCTGCAGCCGCTGACGATCCTGACGGCGCTGCCGCTGTCGGTCGGCGGCGCGCTCGGCGCGCTGTTGCTGTACGGCGCCGCGATCGACCTGCCGGTGGTGATCGGCATGCTGATGTTGATGGGCATCGTCACGAAGAATTCGATCCTGATGGTCGACTTCGCGATCGAGAAGCGGCGCGAGGGCATGCCGCGTCACCAGGCGTTGCTGCAATCCGGCGCGGAACGCGCGCGGCCGATCATCATGACGACGATCGCAATGGTGGCCGGCATGGTGCCGTCGGTGATCAGCACGGGCGCGGATGCAGGCTTTCGGGCACCGATGGCCGTCGCAGTGATCGGCGGGCTGATCACGTCGACGCTGCTGAGCCTCGTGTTCGTGCCGGTTGCCTATACGTGCATGGACGACCTGCGGGCGTGGCTCGCCGCGCGCCTCGCGCGGCTCACGTCGGTGACCGCCGAGGATCGCACGGAGGCCGAGCGGCGCGGCGGCTAGCGAAACCGCGCGGTTCCCGACAGTCTGAATTCGACCTCCGACAATGGAGCGGCATTTTCGTCAGCCTGCGGCGAACTCGATCACCGGCTCGCAGCGGATCGGAAAATTGACCGAGTTCGCGATATAGCACTTCGCATGCGCATCATGATGCAGATGTTCCGCCCGCTCGCAATCGTCGCCGGCCTGGATCGTCACATGCGGGCGCAGTACGATTTCCGTGAAGCGGCCCGGCTCCGAACTGTCGACCATCGTGCCTTCCGCATCGTCGACATAGGCAAGCACGCGAATGCCCGCATCGGAGCACAGATGCAGGTACCAGAGCTTGTGACACGCCGATACCGACGCCAGCAACAGGTCTTCGGGGTTCCAGCGCGACGCGTCGCCACGAAACGCCGCGTCCGACGAACCGGGAATATCCGGCTTGGAACCGGCCCGGATCACATGATCGCGGCCGTACTCGCGATACCCCGACGTGCCGGTGCCGCGATTGCCCGTCCACGCTACCGCAACGCGATACTTGTGTTCGCCAGATGCCATCTCGCTCTCCATTGATGTGGGTTGCCTCGACCGGGCCGGAGTTCGTTGTACGGAGCCCGCCTGCGATCGCCATTTTGGCACTGGATTCTCGCTTGGTATACCATTATTCCAAATTGACGGAACACACAGGCATGGAAGCCAAACTCGATTCCACGGCGGACGCGGTCGCTGCCTCGTTGCGCGACATGATCATCAACGGCGAGCTCGAAGCCGGCGAGCGGCTCGTCGAGCGCGACCTGGCCGACCGGTTCGGCATCAGCCGGATTCCGATGCGCGAGGCCATCCAGCGCCTGGAACGCGAAGGCTTGCTGGACATCTTCAGGAATCGCGGCGCCGTGGTGCGCATGCTGAGCGCATCGGACGTGCAGGAAATCTACGACCTGCGCACGCTGCTCGAAGGCGACGCGATCTACCGAAGCGTGAAACGGCTCGACGACGAGACGCTCGCGCGCGCCGAACTCGTCCATCGCCTGCTCGGCGACGCGACCGTGCCGCGCCGGCAGGGCGAACTGAACCGCGAATTCCATGCGTTGCTGTATTCGTGCTGCGGCAACGCGCGGCAGTTGAAGACGATCGCGGAGCTGCGCAGCCAGGTCGAACGGTACGAGCGCCTGCAGGCCACGCTGCTCGCCGATACGCCGTCGTTCCAGGTCGAGCACGAGGAGATCCTGCAGGCGTGCCGCGAACGCAATGCGCGCGCGGCACGTTCGATGACGGTCGCGCATCTCGAATCGGCCAGGCGCATCGTGATGCAGCTCGTCGAAGGTGATTGAGGCCGGCGCTGCGTTTGCCGCTGCGGCACCGCGCGCGGGCCTTGCCTTGCCTTGCCTTGCCTTGCCTTGCCTTGCCTTGCCTTGCCTTGCCTTGCCTTGCCTTGCCTTGCCTTGCCTTGCCTTGCCTTGCCGGGCCGTGCCGGGCCGTGCCGTGCCGTGCCGTGCCGTGCCGTGCCGTGCCGTGCCGTGCCGCGCCGTGCCATGCCGCGCCGTGCCATGCCGTGCCTTGCCTTGCCGTGCCGTGCCGAGCCGTGCCTTGCCGGGCCCTGCCGCGCCGATTGCGGCAGCAACCTCGCGACATACGCCCCACCCACGCATCAAGTCGACCGCATCGCGCCCCCGTCGGCCGCCCGGCCGGTCGTACCACGCACTACCAGTTTCGGCAGCGACGCTATCCGCACGCGTGACGCAGCGTCGCTGCGCTCGCCCGCCTCGCGCAGCGCATTGAGCAATTCGACCGCGAGCCCGGCGGCCTCGGCGGTCGGGATCGCGACAGTCGTCAGCGTGGGCCGCGTGTCGCTTGCCAAGTGAATGTCGGTAATCCCGACGATCGACAGATCGTCCGGCACACGCCTGCCGCGATCGGCCGCCGCATGCATCGCGCCGATCGCCGGCAGGTCATTGGTCGCGACCAGCGCGGTCAGCCGCGGATGCGCGTCGAGCAACCGACCCGCCGCGCGCACGCCGCCTTCGATCGAATCGGGTTCGGCCGCGACGATCGACGCGTCGAGCCCGGCTTCGCGCATCACGTCGACGAAGCCGTCGTAGCGCGCCGCCTGCACGCCGCTCGCCGACCCGCCGACGATCACGCCGATCCGTTCGTGGCCGAGCTCGAGCAGATGCCGCGTCGCGATCCGCCCCGCCTCTCGAAAATCGATCGCCACGCACGGCAATCCGTCGGGCGGCGCCTCCGGCCGCTCCCACAGGCACAGCACGACCGGCACGCCGCGCGCCGCCACGTCGCGCAGATCGGGCAAATGCAGGTTCGCGTTGGTCACGAGAATCCCTTCGGAGATCGTGCCGGCGATCTGGTCGAGATACGCGCGCCCCTGCAACGGATCTTCGTTCGTATTGCAGACGATCAGGAACTGCCCGTTGCGGCGCACCGCGCGCTCGACCGCCAGCGCGAACTCCGGGTAGAACGGGTTCGCGATGCTCGACACCATCAGCGCGACCGTCGGCGCGCGCCCTTCCGCCAGCGCCCGCGCGGCGAGATGCGGCCGATACCCGAGCGCCTCCACGGCTTCCAGCACCCGCGCACGCGTCGCCTCGCCCACCCGGCCGCGGTCGCGCAGCACGTTCGACACGGTCGCGGCCGTCACGCCGGCACGGCGCGCCACTTCATCCAGGGTTGCCATCGTTTGCTCACTATATGAGACGTCTATCCAGTATTTGCTTCGCTCACCGAAGCGGCGCACTATCGCCGCACACCCTGCCGCCCGACCGACGGGCGCGACTCGGCCGCGATCGCATCGCCTCTTTTTTTGATCGCGGTGATTAAGCGCTTAATCAAACATGATGGCGCATTAAAACATGGAGCGGAGACAATGGCGAGCATCTCGATGCGACGCGTGCAGAAAGCCTATGGCGATCACGCGCCGGTCATTCGCGACGTCGATCTGGAGATCGGCGCGCACGAGTTCTGCGTGTTCCTCGGGCCGTCCGGATGCGGCAAGTCGACGTTGCTGCGGATGATCGCCGGGCTCGAGGACCTGAGCGCGGGCGAGCTGTCGATCGACGGCCGCCGCGTGGACGACGTGCCCGCTGCCGAGCGCGGCGTCGCGATGGTGTTCCAGAGCTACGCGCTGTTTCCGCACATGACGGTGTACGAGAACATGGCGTTCGGGCTGAAGCTCGCGCGTGTGCCGAAAGCCGAGATCGACCGGAAGGTGCGCGACGCCGCGCGCATCCTGCAGCTCGACACGCTGCTCGAGCGCAAGCCGAAGGCGCTGTCGGGCGGGCAGCGCCAGCGCGTCGCGATCGGCCGCGCGATCGTGCGCGAGCCGGGCGTGTTCCTGTTCGACGAGCCGCTGTCGAATCTCGACGCGGCGCTGCGCGGCCAGACCCGCATCGAGATCGCGCGGCTGCACCGGCAGTTCGCACGCGCGAGCGTCGTCTACGTGACGCACGACCAGACCGAAGCGATGACGCTCGCCGACAAGATCGTGCTGCTGCATGCCGGCGCCGACACCGCACAGTACGGCAGCATCGCGCAGGTCGGCGCACCGCTCGACCTCTACCACCATCCGGCCAGCCGCTTCGTCGCGGGCTTCATCGGTTCGCCGCGCATGAACTTCCTGCCGGCCGTCGTGACCGCGGCCGATGCCCGTCGCACGACCGTCACGCTCGCACCGTCCGGCGAAACCTTCGTGCTGCCGCGCGACGGCTCGGCGCTCGGCGCCGGCGCCACCGTGACGCTCGGCATTCGCCCCGAACACCTGACACTCGGCGCCGCGCACGACGCGACAACGCTCGCGCGCGACGTCGCGCTCGTCGAACGCCTCGGCGAACAGACCTACGTGCACCTCGACACGCCCGGCGGCGCACCGCTGATCGCGAAAGTACCCGGCGACGCGCAGGTGCGCAGCGGCGAACGCGTGCACGTGCATGCGCCAGCCGCGGCCTGCCATCTCTTCACCGAAGACGGCCGCGCAGTGCCCGCGTGCGCCGACGCCCACGTTCACCACTACGCATAAGGATCGGCATGCGCCTCGGAGTCTGCTACTACCCGGAACACTGGCCGGAATCGATGTGGGCCGATGACGCCCGCCGGATGAAAGCGCTCGGCATCGAGCAGGTGCGGATCGCCGAATTCGCGTGGAGCCGCATCGAGCCGTCGCCGGGCGAATACGACTGGGGCTGGCTGGATCGCGCGGTCGACGTGCTGGGCGCGGCCGGCCTCGAGATCGTGATGTGCACACCGACCGCGACGCCGCCGAAATGGCTGGTCGACCGCCACCCCGACATCCTCGCGATCGGCGCCGACGGCCGGCCGCGCGCGTTCGGCTCGCGCCGCCACTACGACTTCTCGTCGCCGACCTATCTCGAAGCGTCGCGCCACATCTGTACGGCGGTCGCCGAGCGCTACGGCCACCACCCGGCCGTGCGCTACTGGCAGACCGACAACGAGCTGGGTTGCCACCAGACCGTCGTCAGCTATTCGCCGGCCGCGCTCGTGCGCTTCCGTGCGTGGCTGAAGGCCCGCTACAGCACGATCGACGCGCTGAACCGCGCGTGGGGCACCGTGTTCTGGAGCATGGAGTATCGCCATTTCGACGAAGTCGACGCGCCCGTCGGCACCGTGACCGAAGCCCATCCGTCGCATCGTCTCGACTACCGGCGCTTCGCGTCGGACGAAGTCGCGCGCTATCACCGGATGCAGGTCGACGTGATCCGTGCGCATTCGCCGGGCCGGCCCGTCGCGCACAACTTCATGCAGCTGTTCACCGAGTTCGACCATTACGAAGTGGCGCGCGACCTCGATGTCGCGACGTGGGACAGCTATCCGCTCGGCGCGCTCGAGGAACAATGGTTCACGCCCGACGTGAAGGCGCGCTGGCTGCGCACCGGCCACCCGGATTTCGCGTCGTTCAATCACGACCTCTATCGCGGCATGTCGAAGCTGCCGTTCTGGGTGATGGAGCAGCAGCCGGGGCCCGTGAACTGGGCGCAGTGGAACCCCGCGCCACTGCCCGGCATGGTGCGCCTGTGGAGCTGGGAGGCATTCGCGCACGGCGCCGGCTGCGTGTCGTACTTCCGCTGGCGGCAGGCACCGTTCGCGCAAGAGCAGATGCATGCGGGCCTGAACACGCCGGACAACAAACTCGACGAAGGCGGCCGCGAGGCGCAGCACGTCGCGCGCGAGATCGCGGCCATGCACGACGCCGGCGCGGATGCGGACGGCGCTGTGCGCGCCCCCGTCGCACTGGTCTTCGACTACGAGGCGAAGTGGCTGTTCGAAGTGCAGCCGCAGGGCGCCGATTTCCACTATCCGCGCTTCGCATTCGAGTACTACTCGGCGCTGCGCTCGCTCGGCCTCGACGTCGACATCGTTTCAGCGCACGCGCCGCTCGACGGCTACCGTCTCGTCGTCGTGCCGCCATTGCCGATCGTGCCGGACGATTTCGCGGCACGGCTCGCCGCATCGGGCGCGCATGCCGTGTTCGGGCCGCGCACCGGCTCGAAGACCGTCGACCTGCAGATCCCGCCGACGCTGCCACCCGGCCCGCTCGTATCGATCCTGCCGGTGCGCGTGTGGCGCGTCGAATCGCTGCGGCCGAACGTGACCGAGCGGATCAACGGCACGCTGCACGATGGCGCGCCGCTCGCGGGCGATGCGCGCCATTGGCGCGACTTCGTCGAGTTGCACGACGACACGCACAGCGTCGTGCGTGCGCGCTTCGCCGACGGTCACCCTGCCTGCGTCTCGCACGGCACGCTGCACTACTGGGCCGCGCTGTTCGACGACGCGACCACTGCGCAACTGTTCGCCGAGGTCGCGGCCGAAGCGGGCCTCGCGCCAACGCCGCTCGGCGACGGCGTGCGCGTGAGCCGGCGCGGCGGCCTGACCTACGTATTCAACTATGGCGACACACCGTACACGATCGACGCAGTACCGCCGTCCGCGTTCGTGCTCGGTAGTGCGCAAGTCGGGCCGCAAGACGTGGCCGTGTATCGAAGCCGTTCGTAGCAACCGCCACCGGCGCCCCGACGCGCCGGTCACGCACAACGACAATCAGCACAGGACTGGAGACGCCATGACACTTCGCCCCCTTCGTGCCGCCACGCGGCTCGCTGCAGCCACCGCCGTCGCGCTCGCGTCGCTCGGCATGACCGCGCCCGCCGACGCCGGCACGCTGACGATCAACATCGCGTTCAAGGGCGCGAGCCAGCGCGCGGTCTGGCAATCGACGCTCGATGCATTCCACAAGGCCCATCCCGACATCGACGTGAAGGCGACCTTTGTCGACGAGGAAGCGTACAAGGTGCAGCTCCCCGCGTGGCTGACGACCGTCGCGCCGGACGTCGTGAACTGGCACGCCGGGGAACGGATGGCCTACTACGCGAAGCGCGGGCTGTTCGAGGACCTGAGCGGCGACTGGGCGAAGAACGGCTGGGGCGCGATGTATGCGTCGACGCGCGACGCATCGTCGTACAACGGCAAACAGTACGCGGCGCCGACCGTCTACTACTCGTGGGGGCTGTTCTACCGCAAGGACCTGTTCCGCAAGGTCGGCATCGCAGACGAGCCGAAGACCTGGGACCAGTTTCTCGACGCGTGCAAGAAGCTGAAGGCGGCCGGCATCACGCCGGTCGCGATCGGCGGCCGCGACGCGTGGACGCTCGCGGGCTGGTTCGACTATCTCGACCTGCGCCTGAACGGCAACGCGTTCCACCAGCAACTGATGGCCGGCGACGTGCCGTACACCGACCCGCGCGTGAAGAGGGTCTACACGACATGGAAATCGCTGATCGACGCGGGCTACTTCATCGACAACGCGCTGTCCTACGATCTCGACGGCGCACAGCCGTTCCTGTTCCAGGGCAAGGCGGCAATGATGCTGATGGGCACCTTCATCGCGGCGGGTTTCCCGCCGAACGTGAAGCAGGAAATGGGCTACTACCGCTTCCCGATCATCGACCCGAAGGTGCCGACCGCCGAGGATGGCCCGGTCGAATCGCTGCATATCCCGACGAAGGCGAAGAACAAGGCCGACGCGCACACGTTCCTCGCGTTCGTCGAAACACCCGAGATGGGCGCGAAGCTCGCGGAAGGCCTCGGTTCGCTGTCGGCCAACAGCAAATCGCCCGAGCCGGCCGATCCGGTCTCGCGCATCGGCTTCCGGATCCTCGCCGACACGAAGGGCGGCGTCGCGCAGTTCTATGACCGCGACATGACGAAGGAAATGGCCGACGAGGGGATGAAGGGCATGCAGCAGTTCGTCGCGAATCCCGCGCAGCTCGATGCGGTGCTCGCGCAACTCGAACAGACCCGCAAGCGGATCTACAAGAAGTAACGCCGTGACCCGCGCGGCGGTTCTCCGCCGCTGCGGCTGTCCCATCGTTCGCTCGTTCAGGAGCCTTGCCGTGTCCAGTCCGATTTTGTCCCGACATCTCGAACCGCCCGCCGGGCCTCCGGGATCGCCGCCCCCTCTGACGCCCGCCGCTGTCGCATTGCCCGCGCGCCGCCCGTCGCCCGCCGTGCGGCGGCAACGGCGTGCCGCGGGGCTCTTTCTCGCGCCGGCCTGCGCAATGGTTGCCGTCTATGTGATCTGGCCGATCCTGTCGACGCTGTGGCTGAGCCTGTACAACTGGGACGGGATGACCGAGCGCACGTTTGTCGGTCTCGCGAACTATGCGGAGCTGCTGCATGCGCCGACGTTCTACACCGCGCTGCGCAACAACGTGACCTGGCTCGCGCTCTTCATGCTCGCGCCGCCGCTCGGGCTCGCGCTCGCGCTGTACCTGAACCAGGCGGTCGGCGGCATCCGGCTCGTGAAGTCGCTGTTCTTCGCGCCGTTCGTGCTGTCCGGCGTCGTCGTCGGCCTGATCTTCTCGTGGTTCTACGATCCGACGTTCGGGCTGCTCGCGCTGATTGCCGGGCACGGCATCCCGGTGCTCGGCGACGCGCGCTATGCGACGTTCGGCATCGTGTTCGCCGCGCTGTGGCCGCAAACCGCGTACTGCATGATCCTGTACCTCACCGGCCTCACGTCGCTCAACCCGGAGCAGATCGAAGCCGCACGCATGGAAGGCGCGCGCGGCTTCGCACTGCTGTGGCACGTGGTGCTGCCGCAACTGCGGCCGACCACCTTCATGGCGATCGTCGTCACGGTGATCGGTGCGCTGCGCAGCTTCGACCTGATCTCGGTGATGACGAGCGGCGGCCCGTTCGAGAGCTCGACCGTGCTTGCGTATTACATGTACGACCAGGCGATCAAGTACTACCGGCTCGGCTACTCCGCGTCGATTGCGGTCGTGCTGTTCGCGATCATGCTCGTCTACATCGTGTTCCAGTTGCGCCGCCTGCTGCGCAACGAGCAGTGACCTGACCTTCCGGGGATGCCTTCATCATGTTTCCGACACCCGTTACCCAATGGAAGCCGGTATCGCGCCGGCTGTACAAGCTGTCGTTGCCCGTCGCGCTCGTGATCTGGCTGCTGCCGATGATCGCCGTATTCGTCACGTCGGTGCGCTCGACCGAGGAACTGGTCGAAGGCCACTACTGGAGCTGGCCGCGGCACTTCTCGATGATCGAGAACTATCGCGACGCGCTGACGACGTCGCCGATGCTGCATTACTTCTGGAACAGCGTGCAGATCACGGTGCCGTCTGTTGTCGGTTCGATCGCGTTGGCGGCGATGGCCGGCTTCGCGCTCGCGACCTACAAGTTTCGCGGTAGTACGGCGCTGTTCGGAACGTTCGTCGCGGGTAATTTCGTGCCGGTGCAGGTGTTGATGATTCCGGTGCGGGACTTGTCGCTCAGGCTCGGCGTGTTCAATACCGTCGAGGCGTTGATCCTGTTTCATGTCGCGTTCCAGACGGGGTTCTGCACGCTGTTCCTGCGCAACTTCATCAAGCAGTTGCCGTTCGAGCTGATCGAGGCGGCTCGGATCGAAGGGGCGGGGGAATGGACGGTGTTCTGGCGGATCGTGTTGCCGTTGATCCGGCCGGCGTTGGCGGCTCTGGCGATTCTTGTTTTTACGTTCGTGTGGAACGACTACTTCTGGGCGCTGTGTCTCACGCAAGGGGATGAAACGGCACCGATCACGGCGGGCGTTGCCGCGTTGAAGGGGCAATGGACGACGTCGTGGAATCTCGTGTCGGCGGGGTCGATTCTTGCCGCGCTACCGTCTGTCGCGATGTTCTTCGCGATGCAGAAGCATTTCGTGGCGGGGCTGACGTTTGGTGCGACCAAGGGCTGAACGCGCGCCCTCGCGTATTCGTATCTCCCCCTCCGCATCGTGAGGTTGCCCGCTTCGGCGGGCTTTTTTTTGGGGGGCTGTCGAATTCGGATCACCTAAGAAGTGCAGAACAATTCCGGTGTCTTGCGTTAGAGGTTCAAGCTGGGTCGACCGTGGTCGACGACGATAGACAAAAAATCGGTCAAGTGCACGCGCCCTCGAGCTAGATTGACATCGCCAATCTCGAGAAACGTGGCTGGACGTGGACAAGGGATATAAAACGACAAATAACGTGTGCCATGTTAAATTGCAGCCCATCCATAACAAATTAACAGGTTTAAAAATTAAATGGCAACGTGGCCCGAGGACATAGCACTCGCACTAGAACAACTTGGCGGCATTGCCCCACTTGCCGAAATCTACGAGCAGGTTGCGACTATACGACCCAAGCCACATCCGGCGGATCTTGGAGCCTCCGTTCGAGGGGCTATTGAGCGAAACTCCTCTGATTCAACGGTTTTTTCTGGAAATGACTTATTCTTTTCCGTTCACGGAATCGGCGGTGGGGTGTGGGGACTACGGTCTTTTGAAAAACCCACACCACTGGCGTCCGACATCGATTCGCTTGGGAACGAGACACCTCAAAGACAGCACCAAAAAACATATCGCATCCTTCGAGATACCGCACTAGCTCGCCAGATAAAGCTTCTGCATAAGAACAAGTGCCAGATATGCGGGGAATCCATCAAACTTCCCAATGGCGAGTTTTACTCCGAAGCCCACCACATACAACCCCTCGGAAATCCACACAAGGGACCAGATACATCAGAAAATATTCTTGTTCTTTGCCCCAATCACCACGTAATGCTTGATTATGGCGTCATCGCAATTGATTCATCAAAATTAACCCTTCATCGCAAACACAAGATTGGAGCAACCTACATCACCTATCACAATGAAGTAATTATGAAACCCACCAATTAACCATAAAAATAAATACCCAGACGACTCGATCCACATACAAAATCACTTTTCGCGATCTTTATATTCAGAGTATTTTCGCGAGTCGCCTCGTACTTTTTCAGCAGGATATTTTTCTCGATTGAGCTTCATCTTTTCGAGCACAGCCTGAAAAAGATCGACATCCATCTTGTCCGCGAGACGAACCAGGTATACCAATACGTCAGCCATCTCGTGACGAATTGCTGTCAGGTTAGCCTCACTCAGTTCGGCTTTTTCGCCCGAAACCAGCCATTGAAATGGTTCTAGCAACTCACTTGCCTCTATGCTGAGAGCCGTCGCCAGATTCTTTGGGGTGTGAAATTTGTCCCAATCACGCTCATCGACAAACTGACGAACGAGTTCACGCAACTCCGCCAGATCACTCCGCAACTCGGATTTTTCCATATAACCGATCCCTCCTGCACATCCAGAATTACTGATGCCACCGATGGCATATAGACACAAGGCATTCGACTCGCACCAATCTTCCTTGGAATCTGAAATCACATATTAATAAAAATCCTATATGAATTGAATACCCTTACCGGGGATCAATTGAATCAACGAAAATCCAATCTTGTCCAGGCACCCAGAATCATACGAATGTTTACCCGTCAGAAAGGTGATCGCAACAACCGTTGCACGATCCGAAGCTGTCGCTACCGGCAAATCTGGCGAGATAGCAACGTGCGGGCAAGAGGCGACATCGACGGAAATCCACGATGGACGTTTCTCGAGATCACCGTCGCTACGCCGCTCCCGACTCGGCACCACCGCCCTTGATCCGCAACTGCACGTCCACCGCCCCGATATTCTTCTCATGCGACACGAGCATCTGCGTAAGCGCGTGATGCATATCCGGCTGCGCAAGCGTCGGCAGCAATGCCTGCAGCTTGCGCACGACCCAGTGCTGGCCACGATTCAAGAACGCGAGCCGCTCCGCCAGATCGTCGATCGCCATCGCCTTTTCGTAGAACGCACCCGTCGCATGCGTCGGCGTCGCACCAAGCGAACGAATCGCATCGACCAGCACCGCACACCAGTGCGCCTCATCCTGCCGAATACCGGCCACGAGCCGATGAAGTTCGGGATCGTCGATTTCCGCCGCCGTCTCCGACGCCACCCGCGCGCCGGCACGCTCGGCTTCCAGCAGTTCGTTCAGCAACGCGAGCAGCGCATCGCGTTGCGCATCGGCGGGATCGTCCGCCGCTTTGACGGGGCGGGCGGAGTGCCCGTCGTCGTGGGTCCGGTTCGACATGCGATGTCCTCCGTTTCGGGAAGGGTGGCGCACCGGTTCGTCCGGCGTGGTTCCGTCAGGCACCGCTCACGCGACAGCGCCACGCATCATGTCGAACGACAGCGGGCCACACGAAGAATGGCTCACAGTCTGACATAGCCATGTGACATGCGTTGCCAGACGGCCCACCGCGTGTGACACGCGTCAACACATGCAGCAACGCGCAGCCGCGATCACGTCCACCCTTCAAGCCGCAACGTCGACCGCACGAGCCGCTGCTCCTCCTGCTCGATCTCCCTCAGATATTCGACGCACTGGCGAATATGCTCGCTCGCCGCCTTGCGCGCCTGCTCGGGCAGCCGCCCCGTCACCGCGTTATAAAGCCGCGCATGCTGACGATCGATCTGCTTCTTCAACGGCTCGCGGTGATAGAGGTTGTTCACCGACGCGAACACCGAACTCAGCAGCAGATCCGTCAGCGACTGCAACGTATTCACGAGCACGGGGTTGTGCGACGCCTCGCAAATCGCGAGATGAAATGCGTGATCGAGCTTCGCGCGCGCAGCCGGGTCGAGATCCTGCGCATCGGCCGCGGTCATCTCGTCATAGCGCCGCTTGATCAGGATGAAATCAGCCGGCGTACCGCGCAGCGCCGCGAGCCGCGCGGCCTCCGTCTCGAGCATCCCGCGCACCTCGAACAGGTCGTACAGCGTGCGCGGCTGCGAGCCGAGCAGATGCATCATCGGCGAGACTTCGCGCTGCGGGGTCAGGCTCGCGACGAACGAACCCTTGCCGTGCGTCGTCTCGATGATCCCGCGCGCACGCAGCAACTTCATCCCTTCGCGCACGGCGGTGCGCGACACGCCGAGCTTCTCGGTCAGCCGCCGTTCGGACGGCAATGCCTGGCCCGCCTTCAGCACGCCGTCGACGATCAGCTGCTCGATGCGCTCGGCGACGACGTCGGCCACGTTCCGCGCCGAGCCCGCCTGTTCGTGCATTTCCATACTGGTATGACCACTTCGGGAGAATATCGGCGATTTTCCCACAAACCCTTGTCACCATTCAGTTTTACGGCAATCGAGACAGCCACCTTCTGGCGTCCCGACAAAAACTGGTATGACCACATTCGCCACGTCTGGACACGCGCGCGCCGCCCGCCAAGAATCCATCCCTTCCGGCGTGCCGCGCCTCGCGCAGCCGCCTGCATGGTGGAGACAACCCCGATGAGTTTCACCTACGACGAACGGATCGACGGCCCGCTGGCGACCGTCGGCCGCGACACACTCGTCGCCGCACTGCACGCGGCGACGCCCGGCCTCGACGTGCTGCACGAACCCGAGGCACTCAAGCCGTTCGAATGCGACGGCCTCGCCGCGTACCGCACGGTGCCGCTCGCGGTCGTGCTGCCCGACACGGTCGAGCAGGTGCGTGCGGTGCTGCGCGTCGCCGCCGCGCTCGGCGTGCCGGTGGTCGCGCGCGGCGCGGGCACGGGGCTGTCGGGCGGCGCGATGCCGCTCGAAAAGGGCCTCCTGCTCGTGATGGCGAAGTTCAACCGGATTCTCGACATCGACCCCGATGCCGGCATCGCGCGCGTGCAGCCCGGCGTGCGCAACCTCGCGATCTCGCAGGCCGCTGCACCCTACGGCCTCTACTACGCACCCGATCCGTCGTCGCAGATCGCATGCTCGATCGGAGGCAACGTCGCCGAAAACGCGGGCGGCGTGCACTGCCTCAAATACGGGCTCACGGTGCACAACATCCTGAAGGTCGAGATCCTGACGATCGACGGCGATACGCTCACGCTCGGCGCCGACGCGCTCGACGCACCCGGCTTCGACCTGCTCGCGTTGTTCACCGGCTCGGAAGGGATGCTCGGCATCGTCACGGAAGTGACCGTGAAGCTGCTGCCGAAGCCGCCGAGCGTGAAGGTGCTGATGGCGAGCTTCGACGACGTCGCCGAAGCCGGTGCCGCCGTCGCGCGGATCATCGGCGCGGGCGTGATCCCCGGCGGCCTCGAGATGATGGACAACCTCGCGATCCGCGCGGCCGAGGATTTCATCCACGCGGGCTATCCGGTCGACGCACAGGCGATCCTGCTGTGCGAACTCGACGGCTCGCCGACCGATGTCGACGAGGATGCCGAACGCGTCGCCGCATTGCTGCGCGACGCGGGCGCAACCGAGATCCGCGTCGCGCGCGACGAAGCCGAGCGCCAGCGTTTCTGGGCCGGCCGCAAGAACGCGTTCCCCGCGGTCGGCCGCATGTCGCCCGACTACTACTGCATGGACGGCACGATCCCGCGCCGCGAGCTGCCGCGCGTGCTCGAAGGCATCGCCGCGCTGTCCGCCCAATACGGGCTGCCGGTTGCGAACGTGTTCCACGCGGGCGACGGCAACATGCACCCGCTGATCCTGTTCGACGCGAACCGGCCCGGCGAACTCGACCGCGCGGAAGCGCTGGGCGGAAAGATCCTCGAGCTGTGCGTCGCGGCGGGCGGCAGCATCACCGGCGAGCACGGCGTCGGGCGCGAGAAGATCAACCAGATGTGCGTGCAGTTCAACGCCGACGAAATCACGTTCTTCCACGCGGTGAAGGCCGCGTTCGATCCGCAGGGCCTGCTCAATCCCGGCAAGAACATCCCGACGCTGCATCGCTGCGCCGAATTCGGCGCGATGCACGTCCATCACGGCAAGCTGCCGTTTCCCGAACTGGAGCGCTTCTGATGCGACGCGACATCGAATCGATCGACGACAGCGCGGCGCTCGTCGCCCAGGTCGACGCGGCCATCCACGACCGCCAGCCGCTGCACATCCGCGGCGCCGGCACGAAGGCATTCCTCGGTCGCCCCGTCGAAGGCCGCACGCTCGACGTGCGCACGCATCGCGGCGTCGTGTCGTACGACCCGACCGAACTCGTCGTCACCGCGCGCGCGGGCACGCCGCTCGCCGATCTCGAAGCGATGCTCAATGCGGCCGGCCAGATGCTGCCGTGCGAGCCGCCGTCGTTCGGCGGCGCGGCCACGGTCGGCGGGATGTTCGCGGCGGCGCTGTCGGGCCCGCGCCGCCCGTGGGCCGGCGCGGTGCGCGACTTCGTGCTCGGCTGCCGCGTGATCACCGGCCACGCGAAACACCTGCGCTTCGGTGGCGAGGTGATGAAGAACGTCGCGGGCTACGACGTGTCGCGGTTGCTCGCGGGCAGCTTCGGCTGTCTCGGCGTCGTGACCGAGGTATCGCTGAAGGTGCTGCCGAAGCCGCGTGCGACGTGCGATCTCGCGTTGCCGCTCGCCGCGGACGAAGCCGTGCAGCGTGTCGCCACTTGGCGGCGCGCGGGGCTGCCGCTCGCGGGCGCATGCCACGCGGACGGCGTGCTGCGCGTGCGGATCGAAGGCGGCGAGGGCTCGGTGAAGGCCGCGCGCGACACGATCGGCGGCGAGCGCATGGACGATCGCGACGACGCGTTCTGGGCACGGCTGCGCGACCTTGCGCTGCCATTCTTCGACGACCCGCGCCCGCTGTGGCGCGTGTCGGTGCCGGCCGCCGCGCCGCTCGACGCACTGCCCGGCGCGCTGCTTGCCGACTGGGGCGGCGCACAGCGCTGGCTGAAGAGCGACGCCGCGCCGGCAGACGTGCAGCGGTTCGCCGCGCAATGGGGCGGCCACGCGACCTGCTTCACGCCGGGCACGACGCGCGAGCCGTTCCAGCCGCTGCCGCCTGCGCTGTTGCGCGTGCACCGACAGCTCAAGGCGCAGCTCGACCCGCATGCGATTTTCAATCCCGGCCGGCTCTACGCCGATTTCTGACGCGAACCCGATCCCGACCCGCCGATGCAAACCAATCTCAGCGAAGCAAGCAAGGCCCTCGCCCGGGCCGACGAAGCGGAAGCGATCCTGCGCGCGTGCGTGCACTGCGGCTTCTGCAATGCGACCTGCCCGACCTACCAGGTGCTCGGCAACGAGCTCGACGGGCCGCGCGGCCGCATCTACCTGATCAAGCAACTGCTCGAAGGCGAGCCGTGCGGCGAACGCACGCAGCGGCATCTCGACCGCTGCCTGACGTGCCGCAACTGCGAGACGACCTGCCCGTCCGGCGTGCGCTATCACACGCTGCTCGACATCGGCCGCGTGGAAGCCGAGAAGCGGGCACAACGGCCCGCGCGCGAACGCCTGCTGCGCGCGGGGCTGCGTCACGTCGTGCCGCGCCCGGCGACGTTCGCCGCGTTGCTGAAGGCCGGCCGCACACTGCGCCCGCTGCTGCCCGGCGCACTGCGGGACAAGATCCCGGCCGCCGCCCCCGCGGCCGCACCGCGCCCAGCTGTGCGCCACGCGCGACGCGTGCTGATGCTCGAGGGCTGCGTGCAGCCGTCGTTGTCGCCGAACACCAATGCCGCCGCCGCGCGGGTGCTCGACCGGCTCGGCATCAGCGTGAGCCCGGCGCGCGAAGCCGGCTGCTGCGGCGCGACCGAGTATCACCTGAACGCACAGGATGCCGGCCTCGCCCGCGCACGCCGCAACATCGACGCATGGTGGCCCGCGATCGAGGCCGGTGCGGAAGCGATCGTGCTGACGGCGAGCGGCTGCGGCGCGTTCGTCAAGGAATACGGCGACCTGCTGCGCTCCGACCCCGTCTACGCGGAGAAAGCGCGGCGCGTCAGCGCGCTCGCGCGTGATCTCGCCGAGGTGCTCGCGGCCGAGCCGCTCGACGCGCTGGCCGGTTCGACGCCACGCCGCGTCGCGGTGCATTGCCCGTGCACGCTGCAGCACGCGCAGCGCCTCGGCGGTGCGGTCGAACGCATCCTGACGCGGCTCGGCTTCGATCTGACGAATGTCGCCGACGGCCACCTGTGCTGCGGCTCGGCCGGCACGTATTCGCTGACGCAGCCCGAACTCGCGACGACACTGCGCGACAACAAACTCGACGCGCTCGAAGCCGAGCGGCCGGACCTGATTGTCACGGCCAACGTCGGCTGCCAGACTCACCTGAACGGCGCGGGCCGCACGGCCGTGCGCCACTGGATCGAGCTCGTCGACAACCATCTCGTGAACTGACCTGATTCCGGAGAAATGCCATGCAGACGAAACCCGAACTCGAACTCGCCGATGCCGACCGCATGCTCGCCGCCGCCCGCGCGGAAGCGGAGCGCCACGGCTGGGCCGTATCGATCGCCGTCGTCGATGACGGCGGCCACCTGCTCGCGTTTGCACGCCTGGACGGCGCATCGCCGGCCAGCGCGACCATCTCGCAGGACAAGGCGCGCGCGGCGGCGCTCGGCCGGCGCGAGACGAAGGCGTATGAGGATATGATCAACGGTGGCCGCACCGCGTTTCTCAGCGTGCCGCTGACGGGGTTGCTCGAAGGCGGCGTGCCGGTCACGGTCGGCGGCCGGATCGCGGGCGCGATCGGCGTGTCTGGCGTAAAGTCCGAGCAGGACGCGCAGATCGCCCGCGCCGGCACACAAAGCGTCGTGGCATAGCCAGCCAAGCCGCGCGCGCGCATTTTTCCCCGGGAGGATTAACGATGATCGACCAAGCAGGACTGCAAGTCGCGCCAGCGCTGAGCCAGTTCATTGAAAACGAAGCGTTGCCGGGCACCGGCATCGACAAGGCCGCGTTCTGGAGCGGTTTCTCGGCCCTGGTGCACGACCTGGCGCCGCGCAACCGCGAGCTGCTCGCGGAACGCGACCGCCTGCAGCAGGAACTCGACACCTGGCACCGCGCGCACCCCGGCCCCGTGCGCGACCACGCCGCGTACCGCGCGTTCCTCGAACAAATCGGCTACCTCGTACCGGTCCCGTCGAACGTCGCGGCAGCCACCGCGAACGTCGACAGCGAGATCGCCACGCAGGCCGGCCCGCAGCTCGTCGTGCCGCTGTCGAACGCACGCTATGCGCTGAACGCCGCGAATGCCCGCTGGGGCAGCCTGTACGACGCGCTGTACGGCACCGATGCATTGCCCGAAGACGGCGGCGCCGAACGCACCGCGACCTACAACCCGACGCGCGGCCAGCGCGTGATCGACTACGCGCGCAACGTGCTCGACAACGCCGCGCCGCTCGCGAGCGGCTCGCACCGCGACGCGCTGCGCTACCGCGTGCAGGACGGCCAGCTCGCCATCGAAACCGCGAAGGGGATCGTGGGCCTCGCGCAACCGGCACTGTTCGTCGGCTACCAGGGCGCGGCCGACGCGCCGTCCGCGATCCTGCTCAAGCACAACGGCCTGCACCTCGAGATCCAGATCGACGCATCGACGCCGATCGGCCGCGCCGATCTCGCGAACGTGAAGGACGTCGTGCTCGAAGCCGCGGTCAGCACGATCATCGACTGCGAGGATTCGGTCGCGGCGGTGGACGCCGACGACAAGGTCCAGCTCTACCGCAACTGGCTCGGCCTGATGCAGGGCACGCTGGTCGAGGAAGTCGCGAAGGGCGGCAAGACCTTCACGCGCCGCCTGAACGCCGACCGCGAGTACACCACGCCCGACGGCGGCACGCTGTCGCTGCACGGCCGCTCGCTGCTGTTCGTGCGCAACGTCGGCCACCTGATGACCAACGGCGCGGTGCTCGACCGCGACGGCAACGAGATTCCGGAAGGGATCCTCGACGGCGTCGTCACGGTGCTGTGCTCGCTGCACGACCTGAAGGCGAAGCGCAACTCGCGCACGGGCTCGATCTACATCGTGAAGCCGAAGATGCACGGCCCGGTCGAAGTCGCGTTCGCCGATACGCTGTTCGCGCGCATCGAGGATCTGTACAACCTGCCGCGCAACACGCTGAAGATGGGCATCATGGACGAGGAGCGCCGCACCAGCGTGAACCTCGCCGCGTGTATCGCCGCAGCCGCCGCGCGCGTCGCGTTCATCAACACCGGCTTCCTCGACCGCACCGGCGACGAGATGCACACCGCGATGGAAGCGGGCCCGATGATCCGCAAGGGCGACATGAAATCGTCGGCGTGGATCCAGTCGTACGAGCGCAACAACGTGCTCGCGGGCCTGTCGGCCGGCCTGCGCGGCCGCGCGCAGATCGGCAAGGGCATGTGGGCGATGCCGGACCTGATGCACGCGATGCTCGAGCAGAAGATCGCGCATCCGCGCGCCGGTGCGAACACCGCCTGGGTGCCGTCGCCGACCGCCGCGACGCTGCATGCGCTGCACTACCACCTCGTCGACGTGCAGGCCGTCCAGCAGGCACTCGAGAAGACGCCGTACGCGAGCGAACGCGACACGCTGCTCGAAGGCCTGCTGACGGTGCCGGTCGTCGAGCGCGCCGAGTGGAGCGAGGCCGAGATCCTGAGCGAAGTCGAGAACAACGCGCAGGGCATCCTCGGCTACGTCGTGCGCTGGGTCGAACAGGGCGTAGGCTGCTCGAAGGTACCCGACATCCACGACGTCGGCCTGATGGAAGACCGCGCGACGCTGCGCATTTCGAGCCAGCACATTGCGAACTGGCTGCGCCACGGCGTGATCACCGAGGCGTTCGTGCTCGACGTGTTCAAGCGGATGGCGCGCGTCGTCGACCAGCAGAACGCCGGCGACCCGAACTATCGCCCGATGGCGCCCGGCTACGACCAGTCGACCGCGTTCAAGGCCGCGTGCGCGCTCGCGCTGCAGGGCACGTCGCAGCCGAGCGGCTATACCGAGCCGCTGCTGCACCGGTTCCGGCTCGCGTTCAAGGCGCAACAGCACGGCGGATAAGCAGGGGCGTGCTGCGGGTTTCCGGCATGCCGGAAGCCCGTATGCCGGGAGCCCGTATGCCGGAAGCCCGTACGCCTGCTTCACGAAACGGGCGGCCGCAACGGCCGCCCGTTTTCATTTTCGCGTTCGTCCGGTTGTTGAAACGAATAATCGGCACATATCGCATGCCTTCATTTTTTTCGCTCGCCGACCGTTAACCCGATGGAACCGGCAGCCGCGCGCCACGGTTTCGCCGTTCATGCCGCAAAGCCTTGCGCTATAACGCTCTGCCCGATATTCGCAAGCCCGGGAATTCACTGTAATTTGATCGGGATCAACAGACCGCAACATTTTCCGCGCGCGTGGACGCGCGCGTTATACTCCGTTGAATTCGCGCTGCCCGATTCGTCAGATCGTCGAATCGGCGCAGATGTCACCAGTGAATGCTTGATTTACTGGTATATCTGTCCGCGATTGCCGAAAATCGGCGCCCATTTTCTCCGCCGGAGCAGGAAGGCGTCGGAATGGCCGCGTGACGGATCGCCGCCGGCACGCCATACGAACAATCGCATCGGCCCGCCGCCCGGCGGCAATGCCCATCGATCCACGGACCATGGCAGAAACCGACTACGCAATGCCCAGCGAATCCGGCCTGACGAGCCGTGTCGCCGCTCATCTGCGCCGGTTCCTGCTGCCGCACCTGATCTTCTATACCGGGCTGCTGATCGCGCTGCTGCTGCTGTCCCTGTGCGCAATCGTGCTGTACGAAGGCCGCATCGACGCGCGCGACCGCTCCGCCGCGATGCAGCAAAATCTCGCGCTGATGGCGTCGTGGGACATCGAGCGCAACATCGAGATCTATTCGCTGTCGCTGCAGGCCGTCGTCGAAGGCGAGAACGACTCCGAGGTCGTCAGGCTGCCGATGCCGCTGCGCCGCCAGGTGCTGTTCGACCGTGCGACGACGGCCAAGTACCTCGGCGGCATCTACGTGCTCGACGCGAAGGGCGACATCGCGGTCGACGGCAAGAGCGACGTGCCGCGCAAGGCCAATTTCGGCAACGAGCCGTACTTCACGGTGCACCGCGACCACCCCGACATCGGCCTGTACGTCAGCCCCCCGTATCATTCGCGGTTGCGCGGCGGCTCGCCGAGCATCGCGCTCAGCCGGCGCATCACGAAACCCGACGGCTCGTTCGGCGGCGTCGCCGTGATGTCGATCCGGCTCGAATATTTCCAGAACCTGTTCTCGCGGCTGTCGCTCGGCGATCGCGGCTCGATCGCGTTGATCAACACGGATGGCAAGATGCTCGCGCGCGAGCCGTACGACCCGAAGATCGTCGGCCGCGACATCAGCCGGGCCAGCACGTTCCGGCGGTTCATGACCGCCAGCGAAGGCAGCTTCGCCGATACCGCGTCGATCGACGGCGTGCGGCGCCTGTACGTGTTCCGCCACCTCGAGCAACTGCCGCTCATCATCATGGTCGCACGCTCGGAAGCGGATACCTACGCCGCGTGGTACGACCGTGCGATTCCGATCGGCTCCGCGATGGCCGCGCTCGCGATCGGCTTCGTCGGCCTGTCGCTGCTGCTCGACGTGCAGCTGCGCAAGCGCCACCGCGCGGAAACCGAACTGCAGGCGCTCGCGCGCACCGACGGCCTCACGGGCCTCGACAACCGCCGCATGCTCGACGTCACGCTCGCGCGC
The DNA here is from genome assembly GCF_011605345.1 of Burkholderia sp. D-99. Classification (GTDB taxonomy): domain Bacteria; phylum Pseudomonadota; class Gammaproteobacteria; order Burkholderiales; family Burkholderiaceae; genus Burkholderia. Next base: position 1,067,450 of record NZ_JAAOXM010000002.1, on the reverse strand, counting down.
GAATGGCGCCGGGCCGCGCGCTCGCAGCACGCGCTGTCGCTGCTGTTCATCGACGTCGATTACTTCAAGCGCTACAACGACACGCAAGGGCACCAGGCCGGCGACGACGCGCTCGCCGCGGTCGGCCACTGCATCGCCGGCTGCCTGCGCCGCCCGGCCGATTACGCGGCGCGCTACGGCGGCGAGGAATTCGTCGTCGTGCTGCCCGACGTCAGCACGGACGGCGCGGTGTTGATCGCCGAGACGATCCGCACCGGTATCCTCGATCTCGGCATCCGGCACGACGCCGGCACGTCGGGCCGCCTGACGGTGAGCATCGGCGTGACGACGAGCTATCCCGAACACGACGACGACATGCAGGCCGCGCTGAAGCTGGCCGACGACGCGCTGTATCGCGCGAAGGAAGGCGGGCGCAACCGCATCGTCGTGCACGCGGCCGCCTCCGGCGGCCTCGCGGCGCGGCAGGCCTGAACGGGCAGCCGCCGGGCGACGGCAGGGCGGCCGCCGGGCCGCCGTCGCCGCCCATGCGCAAAATCGCCGACAATGTCGCCTCGACACGCCGCCGCACGGCTGCTTCGCCCGGCCGCCCGCGCGGGCACGCGGCCGCTTCGCACCACCATGAGACTCAAGGCAAAGATCTTCCTTCTGGCCATCGTGCCGTTCCTGCTCGCGATCGCCGGCATCGGCTTCGGCGTGCGCCAGCAGGCGACGTCCCTCGCGCGCACGCAGCACGCGACGATCCAGGCCGCGTACCTGTCGAGCAAGGAAGTCGAGCTGAAGCACTACGTCGAGCTCGCGACGAGCGCGATCATGCCGCTCTACGACGCGAGCGGCCGCAACGCGCGCGACGACGCGCTGCTGCGCACGCAGGCGCTTGCGATGCTGCAGAAGATGGACTTCGGCCCCGACGGGTATTTCTTCGTGTACGACCTGCACGGCAATTCGCTGATGCATCCGCGCGAGCCCGAGCGTGTCGGCCACAACTACTGGTCGATGCGTGACCCGCAGGGCGCGCTGACGATCCAGAAGCTGATCGGCGCGGCGTCGAGCGGCGGCGGCTACGTGCGCTACGCATGGCAGCGGCCGTCGACGGGCCGCGTCGCGCCGAAGCTAGGCTACGTCATCGCGCTCGAACGCTGGGGCTGGATGGTCGGCACCGGCATCTATCTCGACGATGTCGACACCGCGCTGCAGCGCATCGACGCGCGCGCGTCCGCGAACATCGAGCGCACGATGAGCTGGCTCACCGCGATCGCGCTCACGGGGGCGGCCGCCATCGCCGTGTGCGCGCTGGTGCTGAACGTCAGCGAGTCGCGCAGTGCCGACGCGAAGCTCAAGCTGCTCGCGCAGCGCGTCGTCGAATCGCAGGAGCAGGAACGAGCGCGGCTGTCACGCGAGCTGCACGATGGGATCAGCCAGATGATGGTGTCCGCGAAGCTGATGCTCGAATCCGCGCTCGCGCGCTTCGAACGCGGTACCGCGCGCATGCCCGAGGCCGAGCAGGCGCTGACGTCGGGCGTCGTGCGGCTCGGCGACACGCTGCGTGAAGTGCGGCGCATCTCGCATGCGCTGCGTCCCGCGATGCTCGACGATCTCGGCCTCGCGGCGGCACTCGAGCAGCTGGTGCGCGAGCTCGGCGCCGAAAGCGGCATCGACATCGGTTATACGCAGGTTGCGCATAGCGGCACCCGGCCGCTGCCCGCGGCGGTCAACACCGCGCTGTTCCGGATCGCACAGGAAGCGCTCAGCAACATCGTGCATCATGCGCAGGCATCGCGCGCGGCCGTCACGCTCGACGTCGGCGGGCACTCCGTCACGCTGACCATCGCCGACAACGGCTGCGGCTTCGACGCCGAACGCTCGCAGGCCGACGCGCGCCGCGGCATCGGCCTGCGCAACATGCGCGAGCGCCTCGACGCGCTCGGCGGCATGCTGACGATCACGTCGCAGGTCGGCCACACGATCGTCGCCGCGCGTGTGCCGCTGCCCGGCGCCGCCTGACGCCCCCATCACCGGAGACCTTTTGCCCATGAGCGCCCCCGACACCGCCCGGCCCGTCGCCCGACTGCTGCTCGTCGACGATCACCCGCTCGTGCGCGACGGCTTGCGGATGCGGCTCGAAGCGGCCGACCTGTCCGTGGTCGGCGAAGCCGGCAACGCCGACGAGGCGCTCGCGCTCGCCGCGTCGCTCGAACCCGATCTCGCGCTGATGGACATCGGAATGAACGGAATGAACGGCATCACGCTCGCAGGCGTGTTCCACGAACGCTTTCCGGGCATCCGCGTGCTGATGCTGTCGATGCACGACAACGTCGAATACGTGACGCAGGCCGTGCGGGCCGGCGCGAGCGGCTACCTGCTGAAGGATTCGCCCGCGAGCGAGATCGTGCGCGCGATCGGCACGGTGCTGGCCGGCCAGACGTTCTTCAGCGAAGGGCTCGCCGCGCGGATGATCCACGCGAGCGCGAACACGTCGCCGCTCGACCGGCTCACGCCGCGCGAACGCGACATCCTCGACACACTGGCGCAAGGGCTGTCGAGCAAGCAGATCGCGCAGCAGACGGGGCTATCGGTGCGTACGGTGGAAACGCATCGGCTCAACCTGAAACGCAAGCTCGAGATCGAAGGGCAGGCCGAGCTGATCAAGTTCGCGGTCGAGCATCGGCGAAGGTAGGCACACCCGACGCAGCAATTCGCTGCGAAAGGCGCGGCCGGCCCGCACGCCACGTCATTCCGGCTGTGAAGACGTCACGCACGCCGCCGCGCGTTCCGATCGCTTCTTCGTTTCACGCTGCATCATCAGCATTGCCGCGACCCAGATACATAGGATTCCAGAACACGAAACCGCGATCGAAAACCCGTACGCCATCGCATCCCGATACGCGCCGAGCAGCGCCGGCTGCCCCGCCGCGAATACATGCTCCATCACCGCCTGCCGTGCCAGCTTATCCGCCTGCGGGCTGCCAGCCGCTTGCATCGCGGCCGTCATCCGGTGTACCGCCCCGACGCTCATCATGCTGCCGAGCACGGCGATGCCCATGCTCATCCCGGTCTGGCGCAACGCGTTCATCGTCGCCGACGCCATGCCCGCGCGTTCGGCCGGCGCCATTTCCATCACGCTCATGCCGGTCGCGGGCACCGCGAGCCCCATGCCGACCCCGAGCACCGCCAGCGCGATGCCGACCGGCACATACGGCGTTCCCGCACCGAAGCCTGCCATGACCGCGAGCATCCCGCCGATCAGACCGTAGCCGGCCACCATCAGCGCGTGCAACGGAATGCGCGCCGCGATGCGCCCGAACAGCGTCGACGTGAGCGCCGTCATCACGAACTGCGGCATCAGTTGCCAGCCGGCCGCGGCAGGCGTGCGCCCCTGCGCCTGCTGCAGGAACAGCGACAGGAAGAACAGGCTGCTGTACCCCGAGAACCCGAGCACGAACGACGCGAGATTGGCGCGCACCAGCCGCCGGTCGCGAAACAGCCAGACCGGCAGCAGCGGCCGCTCGACGCGCGCTTCGACCCGCACGAACACGACGAACGCCACCGCGGCGCCCACCAGCGGCGCGAACACCTTCACGTTCGCCACGCCGGCTTCGCCGATGCCGATCAGCCCGTACGTGAGCAACCCCAGCCAGACCACGCTCAGCGCCTGTCCGAGCGGATCGAACGCCGCATGCTGCGGATGCCGACGCTCCGGAATGCCCCACGCGCCGAGCAGCACGGTCACGATGCCGATCGGCACGTTGACGAGGAAGATGTTCTGCCATCCGCCATGCTCGACGAGCAGGCCGCCCACCAGCGGCCCGAGGATCAGCGCGAGCGCGCTGAACGCGGACCATCCGCCGATCGCGCGGGCGCGCTCGCGCGCATCGGGAAACGCATGTGTGAGGATCGGCATCGCGCCCGGTATCAGCAATGCGCCGGCGAGCCCCTGGATCGCGCGCCCGACGAGCAGCGGCCCGAGCCGGCTCGCGCATGCGCAGACCACCGATCCGGCCGTGAACAGGATCACGCTGGCGAGCCAGACGCGCTTGTGCCCGTAGCGATCGCCGAGCGGCCCGGCCGACAGCATGAACGCGGACAGCGCGAGCGCATACGCGTTGACGACCCACTGAAGGCCGCCGATGTCGGTATCGAGCGCCGTCTGCAGCGTCGGCAACGCGACGTTGACGATGCTGATGTCGAGCGTGGCGAGAAAGGTGCCGAGACAGGCGGCCAGGACAAGTGCGGCGCGACGGTAGCGAGGCATGGCGGTCGGCCCTTCACGGGCACAAAGATGAGAATGGTTCTCATCATATATATCGACTGACCGTCGGTCAATGAATTGCGTTGGCCGTGAACGGAGCGCTGGCCTAAACTGCGGGCTTTGCACGAACGGGCGTCGAGCCGCGCGATGACGGACAGGACAAAAGCAGGGACCACGACAGTGAAAGACGACGCGCCGGCGGGCAAGTTGCCGCGCACGAAGCCGGCGGAAGTACGACTCGAGGAACTGATGGCCGCGGCCGAGACGCTGTTCCTCGCGCAGGGCGTGGAAGCGACGACCATCAGCGAGATCGTCGAGCACGCGCAGGTCGCGAAAGGCACGTTCTATCACTACTTCGAATCGAAATCCGACATGCTCGCCGCGCTCGCGCAGCGCTACACGGCGTCGTTCCTCGACCGGCTGCAGCACGCGGTGGACGCGTGCGACGCCGACGACTGGCTCGCGCGCCTGCGCGCGTGGATCCGCACCAGCATCGAAACCTACGCCGCGACCTTCCGCACGCACGATATCGTCTACGCGAATCACCATCACCACGATCGCACGAATGCCGACAAGAACGCGATCCTCGAGCAGCTCGGCGCGATTCTCGACGGCGGCGCACGGGCCGGCACGTGGCGGCTCGCACACCCGCAGGTCACCGCGCTGCTGATCTATGCGGGCGTGCACGGCGCGACCGATCACATCATCGCGGCGCCGGAAACGGATCGCGCCGCGTTCGTCGATGCGGTGGTCGACGATTGCCTGCGGATGCTCGGCGTCGGCGCATGAAGCATCGCAGGTGGGCGCCGCACGCGCGGCCCGCAACAAAAAAGGGCGCCCGAGGGCGCCCTTCATGCATCCGGATTCCGAACCGCGCAGCGGCCGTCAATTCGTCCGCGAATTGTGCTTCTGCAGATACGCGATCAGGCCATCGATCCCGCCCGATGCGAGCTGGCTCTTGAACTGGCCCTGGTAGACCTGGATCAGCCACGCGCCCGACATGTCGATGTCGTAGATCTTCCAGTCGTTGCCGACCTTGCCGAGACGATAGCCGACCGACTGGCTGTCGCCCGGCGTCGAGACCGTCGACTGCACGAGCGCGTCGGCACCCGACGCGCCGCCGGCCTTGAACGAGAACTTCGCGTCCTGGCTGCCGAGCTGCGCGAGCGACGCGGCGTAGGTGCGCGTCATCAGCAGCTTGAACTGCTTGTACAGCTCCTGCTGCTGTTGCGGCGTGGCCTGCTTCCACGCATCGCCGACCGCGATGCGGGTCGTGCGCTCGAAGTTGGTCGCGGGCAGGAAGCGCTGCTCGACGACCTGCGTGACCTTCGCCATATCACCGCCGCGTGCGGCCGGATCGGCCTTCATCGCGGTGACGGTGCCCTCGACCGCATTGCGGACGATATCGACCGGCGCACTCTGCGCGAAAGCGGAAACCGACACGGCGGCCGCCGCGACGAAAGCAAACAGATGACGTTTCATACGAATATCGCTCGATGAGAAAAAACGACCGGTTCATTGCACCGGCCGACGATGCAAAGTATACCGGGCCTGACGCCTCGGTGTGCCGCCGTGACCGACTGTTACCTTTCAGGTTCCTTTGTCACAGGCGTGCAGCGGCGCGAAAAAGCAGCGCGGCGCCGATTATGTAAATATCCCCTTACCAACCGGCTGGCCATCGATATCGATTCCGCCGTCGCGAACAAATCTCCTTCCCTCCCTGAAACCCCCAACGTCACGACCGCCGCCACGCTGCGCCGGTATACTTGACTACTTTGCCCTTGCCAGCCGCTCCCCACCGCCACATGGTGACATCTCTCATCGTCCGACTCGTTGCATGGTCGGTGCGCCGCCCCGTCTGGGTCGTCGTCCTGTCGCTCGTCATCGCCGCGCTCAGCGGCGTCTACGTTGCGCAACATTTCAAGATCAACACCGACATCAGCAAGCTCGTCGATGCGGAACCGCAATGGGCGGCGCTCGGCCAGGCCGTCGACAACGCGTTCCCGCAACGCAACGGCACGATCCTCGCGGTCGTCGAGGCGCCTGCGCCCGAGTTCGCGAACGCCGCCGCGCATGCGCTGACCGAAGCGCTGCAGAAGGATGCCGAAGCCGGCCGCATCGGCCAGGTCGCCGAGCCCGGCGGCGGGCCGTTCTTCGAGCACAACGGGCTGCTGTTCCTGTCGCCGCAGGAGGTCACGGATACCACGTCGCAGCTCGCGAGCGCACGCCCGCTCGTCAACGAACTCGCGAAGAATCCGAGCCTCACCGGGCTCGCGACCACACTCTCCACCACGCTCGGCCAGCCGCTCCTGACCGGCCAGGTGAAACTGCCCACGATGGCGAAGCTGCTCGCACGCAGCGCCGCGACGGTCGACGACGTGCTGGCCGGCAAGCCGGCCGCATTCTCGTGGCGCGCGCTGGTCGACAGCGATGCCGCGCGGCAGCCCGCGCGCGCGTTCGTCACCGTGCAGCCCGTGGTCAACTACGGCGCACTGAAGGCCGGCGCGGAAACCAGCCAGGTGATCCGCGACGCGGCTCGTTCGATCGATCTCGAGAAGCGCTACGGCGCGGCCGTACGCCTGACCGGTGAGCAGCCGCTCGCCGACGACGAATTCGCGTCGGTCGAAGACGGCGCGGCGCTCAACGGCGTCTTCACGCTGCTCGCCGTGCTCGTCATCCTGTGGCTGGCGCTGCGCTCGAAGCGGATGATCGGCTCGGTGCTCGTCACGCTGTTCGTCGGCCTCGTCGTGACCGCCGCGCTCGGCCTCGCGATGGTCGGCTCGCTGAACATGATCTCGGTCGCGTTCATGGTGCTGTTCGTCGGCCTCGGCGTCGACTTCTCGATCCAGTACGGCGTGAAGTACCGCGAGGAGCGCTTCCGCGATCCGCGCATCGATCACGCGCTGATCGGCGCCGCGCACTCGATGGGCATGCCGCTCGCGCTGGCCACCGCGGCCGTCGCGGCGAGCTTCTTCTCGTTCATTCCCACCGCCTATCGCGGCGTGTCCGAACTCGGACTCATCGCGGGCGTCGGGATGTTCGTCGCGCTGCTCACGACGCTCACGCTGCTGCCGGCGCTGCTGCGCCTGTTCGCGCCGCCGGGCGAATCGAAGACGCCGGGCTTCCCGTGGCTCGCGCCGGTCGACGACTACCTCGATCGCCATCGCAAGCCGATCCTGATCGGCACGCTCGTGGTCGTGGTCGGCGCGCTGCCGCTGCTCGCGTTCCTGCGCTTCGACTTCAACCCGCTGCACCTGAAGGATCCGAACAGCGAATCGATGGCGACCCTGCTCGCGCTGAAGGATTCCCCCGAAGCCGCCGTCAACGACGTCACGCTGCTCGCGCCGTCGCTCGCGGAGGCCGACGCGGCCGCGAAGCGCCTCGACGCGCTGCCTGAAGTCGGCCGCACGACCACGCTGTCGACCTTCATCCCTGCCGACCAGCCGGCCAAGCGCGCAGCGATCGCCGCGGCCGCGAGCGAACTGCTGCCCGCGCTGACGCAACCGGCCGCGCCGCCCGCGACCGACGCGCAGCGCGTCGCCGCGCTCAAGCGGCTGTCGGACCTGCTGAGCTACGCGGCCGAAGATCACCCGGGCCCGGGCGCGGCCGCCGCGCAGCACCTGTCCGCGTCGCTCGCGAAGCTCGCCGCAGCAGACGCCGCGACGCGCGACCGCGCCGAGCGTGCGTTCTCCGATACGCTGCGCATCGCGCTCAACCAGCTCGCGTCGCTGCTGCAGCCGCAGGACATCACGCGCGAATCGCTGCCGCCGCAGCTCGTGCGCGACTGGGTCGCGCCGGACGGCCATGCGCTCGTGCAGATTTCGCCGAAGGTGCCGAAGGGCGTCGACCCGAACGACGACACGATGCTGCGCCGCTTCGCGAAGACCGTGAAGGCCGCGGAGCCGGGCACGACCGGCGGGCCGATCTCGATCCTGCATTCGGCCGACACGATCATCAACGCGTTCCTGCATGCGGCACTGTGGTCGATCATCTCGATCACGATCCTGCTGTGGGTCACGCTGCGCCGCTTCGGCGACGTGCTGCGCACGCTGGTGCCGCTGCTCGTGTCGGGCGTCGTGACGCTCGAACTGTGCGTCGTGCTCGGCATGCCGCTCAACTTCGCGAACATCATCGCGCTGCCGCTGATGCTCGGCGTCGGCGTCGCGTTCAAGGTGTATTTCGTGATGGCGTGGCGCGCGGGGCAAACCGGGTTGCTGCACTCGAGCCTCACGCATGCCGTCCTGTTCAGCGCCGCGACGACGGCGACCGCATTCGGCAGCCTGTGGCTGTCGCACCACCCGGGCACGTCGAGCATGGGCAAGCTGCTCGCACTGGCCCTGACCTGCACGCTGATCGGCGCCGTGGTGTTCCAGCCCGTCCTGATGGGCAAACCGCGCGTCAAACGCGCCAAGAACCAATCGCAAGGAATCAATGAATAAGGTGCGAATCATTGCGGCGACCGTTGCCGCCAGCGCAGTGCTGGCCGGCTGCGCGACGGGACCGAACCGCAACCCCAACGACCCGCTCGAGCCGATGAACCGGACGATGTACAAGATCAACGACGCCGTCGATTCGAACATCGCCCAGCCGATCGCGAAGGGTTACCAGAAGATCACGCCGACACCGGTACGCACCGCGATCAGCAACTTCTTCTCGAACCTCGGCGATCTCGGCAACATGGCGAACAACCTGCTGCAGTTGCGCATCACCGATGCGACGCAGGATCTGATGCGCGTGACGATGAACTCGCTGTTCGGCGTCGCCGGCCTGATCGACATCGCGACGCCGGCCGGGCTACCGAAGCATCACCAGGATTTCGGCCTGACGCTCGCACGCTGGGGCGTGCCGTCCGGCCCGTATCTCGTGCTGCCGGTGTTCGGGCCGAGCACGTTCCGCGACGGCGTCGGCCGCGCGGTGGACGTGCGCTTCAACCTGCTGAACTACATCGAGCCGGCCGCGCGCAACCCGATGTACATCGCGCAGTTCATCAGCGCGCGTTCGGATCTGCTCGGCGCGACCGACCTGCTGAAGCAGGCCGCGCTCGATCCGTATTCGTTCGTGCGCGACGCGTACCTGCAGCAGCGCAAGTCGCTGACGTATCGCAGCCAGTCGGCGACGCTGCCGACTTACAACGAACCGGGTGAATCGGGCGCTGTGCCGGCCGCGACGCCTGCCGTGCCGGGGTTGCCGAACTACGAGGACCCGGGTGAATCGGGCGGCGCATCGGGTACCGCCCCGAACAACGCACCGGCCGCGCCGGGGTTGCCGCAGTACGACGATCCGGGTGCGGAGAACGCGATGCCGGCGAGCGCGCCTGCTGCTGCACCGGCTGCGGCATCGGCCGCAATGCCGGCGTCGTCCGGTTCGGCGACCGTGCCGGCCACACCGGCGGCACCTGCAAGCAGTCCGGCCGCGCAGTAACGCCGCAACGGCGGCCGCGCAAAGACGAAGAGCGCTGCATCATGCAGCGCTCTTTTTTTGTCCGTACGAAACGGGGAAACCGAGAAGAGGGGAGAAAGTCGCGGCGAACGCCGCTCAAACGATCCGCATCGCGCCCGCACGCTCGAACGCGTGCCGTGCCTGGATCAGCGTCGTGCGCGCCGCGCGCGCGTCGCTTGCAACCTGCAGCAGCGGGCCGAGCTGAGACGGCTGCTTCAGCAGTTCACGCAGGATCGGCAGGATCGCCGTGCTGCCGTCGTCGCGCAGGCCGGCCGTCGCCGCGCGCGGCAGCGTGCGCCACGCCGGATCGACGATCGCGCGGCACACCGCGAACGGCACACCGCGCGCGGCCGCGAAAGCCGCCGCGATATGCGACTCCATGTCGACGGCGAGCGCGCCCTTCGCGCGATGCAGCGACGTCTTTTCCTGTTCGCTGACGACCGGTGCGCTCACGGCTACGATCGTGCCGCGCGTGACGCGCGCCCACACCGGCGTGTCGTGCAGCGCGGCGACGAGCCGCGTGCTCCAGCGCGTATCGGTCTCGACGCGGCCGAACGGCCCGTCGATCGCGTTCGCGATCACGAGCGCGCCGGGCGCCAGGTCGGGCGCGAGCCCGCCCGCCGTGCCGAAGCTCACGATGCCCGCGCAACCGCGCGCGGTCGCCTCGGTCAGCGCGCGTTCGAGCCGGTCGGCCCGCGCGGCAAAGACGGCTTCGACGCCGTCGCCGCGCGCGATGCGCGCCTCGAACGCCATCCCCGTCACGGCGATGACGGGCAGCGTGCCGGTGGATTGGGACGCCACGCGTTACAGCCCGACCGTGACGCGCGTCGTGTTGTCGCGCTTCAGGTTGCGATAGCGCGCGAGCGCCCATAGCGGGAAGAACTTGCGATAGCCGTGGTAGCGCAGGTAGAACACGCGCGGGAAGCCCGTCGCCGTGAAGCGCGTCTCGTCCCACAAACCTTCTTCGTTCTGGTTGGCGATCAGGTAGTCGACACCGCGCGCGACCGCCGGGTTGTTCACCTCGCCGGCCGCCATCAGGCCAAGCAGCGCCCAGGCCGTCTGCGACGCCGTGCTCGGTGCCTGTTCGAAGCCGCGATAGTTCAGCTTGTAGCTGTCGCCGTCCTCGCCCCAGCCGCCGTCCTTGTTCTGGATCGACAGCAGCCACTGCGCGCCGCGCTTCACGCGCGGATCGTCCGGCGTCAGGCCGGCCGCGTTCAGCGAGCACAGTGCCGTCCACGTGCCGTACACGTAGTTCATCCCCCAGCGGCCATACCAGCTGCCGTCCGGTTCCTGCTCCTTGAGGATGTAGTCGAGCGCGCGGCGCGCCGGCTCGCTGTTCAGCGGCGTCTCGCCAAGCTGCGCCAGCATCGACAGGCAGCGGCCCGACACGTCGGCCGTCGGCGGATCGAGCAGCGCGCCGTGATCCGAGAACGGGATGTTGTTCAGGTAGTACTGCGTGTTTTCCGGTTCGAACGCGCCCCAGCCGCCGTCGCTGCTCTGCATCCCGACAACCCACTCGCGCGCCCGCGCGATCGAATCGCGATACGCGTCGTTCTGCCTGAGTGTCTGCGCGCGAGCCATCGCCACCGCAACCACCGCCGTATCGTCGACGTCCGGGTAGTGCGCGTTCGCGTACTGGAATGCCCAGCCGCCGGGCCGAACGTGCGGGCGGCGCGAGATCCAGTCGCCGCGCACGTCGAGGATCTGCAGCGGGCGCAGCCATTCGAGGCCGCGCAGCACGGCTTCCTCGGCACGTGCGTCGCCCGTTTCGAGCAGCGCATTCGCGGCGAGCGACGTGTCCCACACCGGCGACAGGCACGGCTGGCAATACGCTTCGTCGTCGTGCACCACGAGCAGCTTCTCGATCGACTTGCGCGCGATCGCGCGGTTCGGATGATCTTCCGCGTAGCCGAGCACGTCGTACATCATCACCGCGTTGGCCATCGCCGGATAGATCGCGCCGAGGCCGTCTTCGCCATTCAGGCGCTCGTCGACGAACGAGACGGCCTGGCGGATCGCGCGTTCGCGCGTGTAGTTCGGGAACAGGCCGTCGACCGCGCGCAGCGCATGGTCGACCACGCGGAAGAACGCGAACCAGCCGGCGCTCTGGTGGCCCTGGCGCGGCAGCAGCCCGGCGTTGACGGGCGGATCGATGAACAGCTCGTCGATGCGCACGCCGCGCGGGTTCTTCGCGATCGGGCGCTTCGCGTTCAGCACGAGCAGCGGCACGATCACGGTGCGCGCCCAGTACGACACCTTCGACAGGTGGAACGGGAACCACTGCGGCAGCAGCATGATCTCGACCGGCATCATCGGCACCGCGCGCCACGGAATCGCGCCGTACAGCGCGAGCTGGATGCGCGTGAACACGTTCGACATCTCCGCGCCGCCCATCGCGTGGATGGCACGGCGCGCACGCTGCATGTGCTCGGCGTTCTCGTCGTCGCCGATCACCTTCAGCGCGAAATACGCCTTCACGCTCGCGCTGACGTTCGGCGCGCCGTCGGTGAACAGCGGCCAGCCGCCGTCGGCCTGCTGGATGCGGCGCAGATACTTGCCGATCTTCTGTTCGAGCTCGAGGTTCGGCGTCTCGCCGAGATAGTGGACGAGCAGCACGTATTCGGCGGGAATCGTCGAATCGGCTTCGAGTTCGTAGACCCAGTGTCCGTCCGCTTGCTGTGCGGCCAGCAGCGCGTCGGTCGCACGCGCGACGGCCGCGTCGACGCCGGCCGGCACGGTGCCGGCGGACAAGGTAGCCATTTCGGTGAGATCGTTCATCGGTCCCTCTCTTATTGTGTCTGGAGCACGTCCGCGGCCAGCTGGCCGGAGCGGATCGCGCCCTCGATCGTGGCGGGCAAGCCGGTGGCAATCCAGTCGCCCGCCAGTACAAGATTGGTCCAGCGCGTACGCACGGCCGGACGCTTCATTTCCTGCGACGGCACCGCCGCAAAGCCCGCGCGCGGCTCGACGACGAGCTGCCACGCGGGGATGGTTTCCGGGTTCGCGCCGGTCACGCGCGCGACGTCTTCCCAGATGCGCCGCGCGAGCGTGTCGCGCGGTGTGTCGAGCCAGCGCCCCGCGTCGCGGATCGTCGCCGCGAGCTGGCCGCCGCCGGTGCGCACCGCATCGACGACACCGTTCACGACGGCCGTCTGCAGCGGCGTACCGGCCGGCGTCTCGACCGCGAAATACGCGGTCACGACCGCGCTGAACGTGTCGGGCGCGGTGAGCTCGGGCACGAGCGGCTGCGCGACTTCGGGCGGCACGGCCAGCACGACGGCGTCGCCCGGTGCGAGATCGATCCGCTCGCCGCCGACCGAGACCGCATCGACCGCATTGCCGTGCGCGCCGAATTCGAACGCGTCAAGCCGCGAATTCAGCCGGATCTGCGCGCCGCCGTGCTGCAGCATCCGCAGCGCCGGTTCGACGAATGCGCTGCCGAGGCCATGACGCGCGACGAGCGGACGGCAGCCGGGGCCGCCCGCGGCAAACGTGCCGTACAGCGCCGCGCGCGCGAGTTCGGCGCTCGCATGGCGCGGCTCGACGTTCAGCACACCGAGGAAATATGGCCGCAGCCAACGTTCCCACAGCATGCCGTCGCATCGCATCGTCTGTGCGAGTGAGCGGCCCATGCGCGCGAACACGAGCGGGGCGAGCGCGAGGTAGTCGAGCGGCGTCGTGCCCGGCGCACGCGACGCGGCATCGAACAGCCACGACGGCCAGCGCCCGTCGCCGAAGCGCAGCGTCCAGCGCTGCTGCGACGCGACGTCGACGGCCGGGAATTCAGGCAGCGCGGGCCCCGCGAGCTGGTCGGCCGCACCGATCGCGCGCAGGTAGCGCTGCGTCGCGGGCTGTCCCGCAAACACCGTATGCAGCCCGCTGTCGAGCGTCGTGTTCAGCGTCCCGTCGAACCAGGAGCGGCAGCGGCCGCCCGCATGCGCGTGCGCGTCGTGCAGCACGATGCGTCGCCCGCGGCGTTGCAGCTCGACCGCGGCCGACAGGCCGGCAAGGCCGGCGCCGATCACGTGGACGGTCCTGGGCATCGACTCGGTCGACTCAGAACAGCGCGTAGCGCGCGGCGATCATCAGCATGCGCGCTTTCGGCTTGCGCAGCGGCGCGCGCGGGAAGGCAAAGCCACGTGCGATCGCGGCTTCGAGAATGCAGCGATACGCGCCCGACATGATGCGCGGCGCCTTCACCTGCGCACGCGGACAGGTATCCATCACCGCGTCGGCCTGGCGGAAATGCTCGAGCGCGCGCTCGACGAGCGTCGCGCACACGCGCGGCAGCGCCGGATCGCGAACGATCGTCGCCGGGTCGGCGATCGCGATGCCTTCGCGCGCGAGCAGCTCGCGCGGCAGGTAGCATCGGTTGATCGCCGCATCGTCGTCGATGTCGCGCAGGATGTTGGTCAGTTGCAGCGCGCGGCCGAGGTGATGCGACAGCTTGATCCCTTCGGCTTCAGGCATCCCGAAAATCCTCACCGACAGCCGGCCGGCCGCGCTCGCCACGCGATCGCAGAAGAGGTCGAGCGTCGGTTCGTCGGGCGCGCAGATGTCTTCGACCGCATCCATCGCCATCCCGTCGATCATCGCGTGGAAATCGTCGCGCTGCAGGTTGAATGCGCGAATCTCGCGGTCGAGCGCGGCCAGGTGGCGCGGCGGGCGGCCGGCGAAGCACGCGTCGATGTCGGCGCGCCAGCGATCGAGGCCCTCGGTGCGCTCGGCGCGCGGCAGGTCGCTGTCGGCGATGTCGTCGACCGCACGGCAGAACGCGTAGACCTGGAACATCGCGTCGCGCTGCGTCGCCGGCAGGATGCGCATCGCGAGATAGAAAGAACTGCCCGATGTGACGGCAGCGGCGTCGGTTTCTTGTTCGTCCACGACGGAATGGGAAACGGCCAAGACGAGCTCCACGGAGACACCCACGCGGGGCGATTGAAGAAGCCATGCCCGGCTGGGATGGTCAGGGTGTCAAATGCGTGCGAGATATGCGAACGATCGACGCAGACAGGCACAAGTTACCGGCCGGAAGCCGGAATTGGGCGAAAGTATAGCAATCTTTGAAGTTCGATGGCGGACACGCGCCGCGTGCGGCGGCATGCCGGAAGCCGTTGGCCGGCAAGCGCGGCCGGCCCGCGCGGGAACCGGCGCCGACGGTGCGTCAGCCGTAGACGATGTCGCGCTGCAGGTCGAGCGCGATGAGCCCCATTTCGCGGGTGAGCTGCAGCATCGAGCGGCGTTCGAGGCGCGAGCCCATGAAGCTCGTCACGTGGCCGTCAGGCTCCGCGGTAAACTGGAAGACCGCGCCGCCCGTGCCGAACCACGCACCCGGCACATCGGGCGATTCCTGCCAGTCGATCTGCGCGAACACGCGCGCGATGCCCGCGCGTATCAGGTCGCCCGGGCCGATCGGCGGCGCGATGTCGCCCAGGTCGTCGAGCGAATAGGGGCCGGGTTTGTTCGGCTTCCGGTAGAAGAGATAGTCGACGTTCATGGGGCGCAACCGCGAGCAAAGCAACAAATTAGCGTGCTTCGGGATAAATTCAAATCAGATCCGGACGAAATGTGGCCTGTACGAGACAAGAGGGACAGATCGAATCCGGCGCGTCTGGGCGCACGCGGGTTCGTCTAAGATGACACCTTTCTCAAAATCTGAAGACCCGGACACCATGGAGACGAACGCAAGCGCCACCCCGCAGTCCGATCATCCCGTTTTCGTGCTCGTGCACGGCGCCTGGCACGGTGCGTGGTGCTACGCGCACGTCGCGGCCGCGCTGGCCGCGCGCGGCCATCTGTCGATCGCGCGTGACCTGCCCGCGCACGGCATCAATGCCCGCTTTCCCGCATCCTACTTCGCCCGCCCGCTCGACAAGGATGCGTTCGGCGCCGAGCCGTCGCCAGTCGCGAACACGACGCTCGACGATTACGCGACGCAGGTCATGCAGGCGGTCGACGACGCGTACGCGCTCGGCCACGGCAAAGTCGTGCTCGTCGGGCACAGCATGGGCGGCCTCGCGATCACGGCGGCCGCCGAACGCGCGCCGGACAAGATCGCGAAGATCGTCTATCTCGCGGCCTTCATGCCCGCGTCGGGTGTGCCGGGCCTCGACTACGTGCGCGCGCCGGAGAACAAGGGGGAAATGCTCGGCCCGCTGATGCTGGCGAGTCCGCGCGTCGCCGGTGCGCTGCGCATCGATCCGCGCAGCGGTGACGCTGCGTATCGCGAGCTCGCGAAGCGCGCGCTGTACGACGACGTGCCGCAGGCCGACTTCGAGGCCGTCGCGAACCTGATGACCTGCGACGTGCCGGCCGCGCCGTTCGCGACCGCGATCCCGACGACGCCCGCGCGCTGGGGCGCGATCGACCGCCACTACATCAAGTGCCTGCAGGATCGCGTGATCCTGCCCGCGCTGCAGCAGCGCTTCATCGACGAAGCCGACGCGTTCGCGCCAGGCAACCCGACCCACGTGCACCAGCTCGACAGCAGCCATTCGCCGTTCATGTCGCAGCCGGCCGTACTGGCCGGCGTGCTGGCCGACATCGCGAAAAGCTGAGCGCGGCACGCGCCGGGCGCATCCGCGCCGCGCGCAGCGGGGCAGGTGCGCCTACGTGTAGGCGACCGAGCGGTCGCGCCCGAGCCGCTTCGCGCGGTAGAGCGCGGCATCGGCCTCGTTGACGAGCACGTCGCAAGTCGGCGCGCCCGTCTTCGCACACGCGCCGCCGACGCTCGCCGTCACCGGCACACTGACGCCCTCGGCATCGACCGGCACGCTGCCGATCGCGTCGCGCACCTTGTCGGCCACGAGCATCGCCTCGTCGAGATCCGTGCACGGCAGCAGCAGCGCGAATTCCTCGCCACCGAAGCGACCGAACGTATCCTGCGCGCGCACGATCGACGCGACGCGGCGCGCCGTCTCGCGCAGCACGGCGTCGCCGGCCGCATGGCCGAAGCGGTCGTTGATCGTCTTGAAGTGGTCGAGGTCGAACAGCAGCACCGACATGTCGCCGCCGTAGCGCTGCCAGCGCGCGAATTCGTCGCCGAGCCGCGCCTCGAAGAAGCGCCGGTTCGCAATGCCGGTCAGGCCGTCGCGATTCGCATGTTCGCGCAGCTTCGCGACCGCTTCCTCGCGCTCACGCTGCATCACGCTCACGTGCGTGACGTCCGAGATCGTCACGCACACGGCTTCGACGTCACGGCCGCGCGTGAGCGGCATGAACGTGCAGTCCTGCTGCATGTAGTCGACGCCGCCCGTGATCGGCCGGTCGTGCTCGAAGCGGAACAGATAGGGCCGCTGCTCCCACGAGCTGAACGCGAAGCTGCCGAGCTGGAACACGCTCTCGAGCTTGCGCGACAGCCACGCGCGCGGCAGGTCCGGAAAGCAGTCGAACAGGTTGCGGCCGATCACGTCCGCGGCCGGGATGCCGCTGTGGTCCTGCATGAAGCGATTCCACATCAGCACGGTCATCGCGCGGTCGAGCACGAACAGGCCGAAGCCCACCCGCTCGATCACGAGATCGCTCAGCGACGGGGTGGCGGCCGTCATAGCGCGGACAGCAACGCGTCGAGCGCGTCGCCCATCAGCCGGATCGAATCCTCGGCCATCAGCATCACGAAGTGGGCCCGGAACGCGTGGTCCTCGAGCCCGAAGTTCACCTCGAGCAGCAATGCCACGCTCCATGCCAGCTCGGTCGGCTGGAATACGTCGTCGAACGACACGTTCGCGCCGAGCAGTCCCGGCGGAAAGAACACGGGCTTGCGGCCGAGCTCGTCGAGGATCGATGCGACGCAGGCACCCATCAGCACGTTCGCGACGTCGAACACGACTTCGTCGGGTGTCGCCATCCCGCCGTACACGCCGTCGCCGAACGTGCGGTCGACGACCGACATGAGCCGCGCGATGCCCGCCGTACGGCACAGCACGATCGCCTCGCCCTTGATGTCGGAACGAAAGCCCTGGCGCACGGCGGTCACGTTGTCGTGGATGCCCGTCATCTCGCGCAGCGCGTCGCCCGCGTCGGACGCTTTCACGACCCGCACGCGCGGCACCGACAGTTCGATGAAGCGCCCGAGCAACAACGCGAGCCGAGCGGCGGCGCGGCCCATTGCGAGGTTGGCGATCTCCTGCAACGCGTCGCGTTGCTCCGCCGTGAACACCGAGTCAGGCATACAACCCATACTCCTTGAGAATGGGCAGCAATGCCTCCGACGTCACGGGCTTGGCAACGAATGCGATCGCGCCCAATTCGCGCACGCGTGCTTGCGCCTGCGGCTGGATATCGGCGGATACCACGATCACGAACGTGTTCAGGTCTTCGTGGCGCAGTGTCTCCAGGACCTGATATCCGCTCATGTCGGGCATCGTCAGGTCCAGAAACATTACGGAAGCTTTGCCGTCACGATAGAGCGCCAAGGCCTCTCGACCATTCGCGGCATACGCGACATCGACGTCCCAGCCTCCCGGCAGCGCCTTTGTCAGAAGTTTGCGAGCGAGCAGCGAATCGTCGGCAATTACAATCGGCAAAGGCATGGGCGAAGCGGTATACGGAATGGTCTCTCTCGCGTTAACGACCGCGCGGCGCGCTTCTTGAGGCGCCAATGCGTTCGGGCGCGGGCAACCGCCTTGCAACCGCGCGCGGGCGCCGCGACGCGGGTGCGCGCGACGCACCGCGCGGCGAATGCCGGCGGGCGCAGATATCTGTCATAGGGAAAGCAAGGCGCGATTCTCGGAGTAAACCGGAGGCGATGCAACTCGCCATATTCACCATTTCGGACAGAATCGATCCGAACACGCGCCATTCTGAAAACAGGCGCGACCATTTTCGAGATAAGCACGCAAAATTTTTCCTTGTGTACGTTTGCGCTGCCGGATTCGTCGCGTTTTCAATCTGACAATTTCCCCCTGTCGGAATCGACAGGATTGCGTGCGTCCGGGGCCGCGCGGCGGGCCGTCGCAACTCGTTTATGATGGCAGGCACCTCTGCCTCACCCGCTTCCTCGATGACGTCCGACCGGCCCGCCGATTCCCACGCTCCCGCCTCCCCACCCGCCGACGACTGGCAGGACGACGGCAACTACGCGTCCGGTGCGCCCGAGCACGATTTCGCGGTGCGCCGCGTGACGCTGATCGTGCTGCTCGTCGCGGCGATCGTGCTGCCCTGCATCTACGTCGTGGTGATGGCATACAACGACCTGAAGACGCGCGAGGCCGGCGCGAGCGACGTGACGATGCGCACCGTGCGGGTTGCCGAGGAGCACGCGCTCAAGGTGTTCGACCTGAGCGAGACGCTCGATGCGCGCATCGTCGATCTCGTGCAGGACATGGACGACGCGACCGTGCGCAACCGGGAGTCCGACATCCATGAAGCGCTGAACACGATCGGCGGCGGCTATCCGCAGGTGGCTGCCGTGTCGATCTTCGGCGCGAGCGGGATGCTGCTCGCGAACAGCCTCTACTATCCGGCGCCCTATGCGTCGATCGCGAACCGCGACGACTTCGCCGGCATTCGCGACGGCAAGGTGATCGAACACATCTCGCGGCTGATGATGGGGCCGCTCAAGCTCGAGAACATTCCGGTGTTCAACACGGGCGTTGCACGACGCCATAGCGACGGTTCGTTCGCCGGGATGGTGTCGATCGCGCTGAAGTCGTCGTATTTCAACGCGTTCTACCGCGACCTGCTCGGCGGCGCCAGCACGCCGATGACGATGGCGCTCGCGCGCTCGGACGGCGCGGTGATCGCGTCGTATCCGCCGCCGCCGGCACTCGCGCATACCGATCGCGCCGTCACGTTCGGCGACGCGCGCAACGATCCGCGCGCCGGTGTCGTGCGGGTGCGCCACGACGGCGCAAGCAGCGAGATCGTCGCGTATCGCCAGGTCGGCAGCTATCCCGTCTATGTGACGTGTGCGTACCGCACGTCGGCGATCTGGCATGAATGGTACGAACACCTGAGCGTGCTGTTCCTCTCGATGTTCGCGCCGTCGGTCGCGCTGTGGTCCGTGATCTGGCTGTCACTCAAGCGGCTGAAGGCGGAAGAGGAGGCGTGGGACCGCTGGCAGGCCGAAGCGTCGATGCGGCGCTCGATCGAATCGGCGTACCGGCAGTCGCGCAAGATGCAGGCGCTCGGCAATCTCGTCGGCAGCGTCGCGCACGACTTCAACAACCTGCTGATGATCATCTCGAGCAACGTGCAGATCGTACGGCGGCGCGGGGTCCAGCATCTCGACAAGGAGCTCGGCGCAATCGAGCGCGCACTGAAGAACGGGCAGTCGCTCACGCGCCAGCTGCTCGGTGTCGCACGCAAGCAGCCGCTGCACAACGAGACGATCGACGTCGGGCAGTGGGTCGGCACGTGCCGCGAACTGCTGAAGACGTCGCTCGGTTCGAAATCGTCGCTGGTCGTCGCGATCGAGCCCGGTGTGTGGCCGATCCGCGTCGACGTCGCGGAGCTCGAGCTCGCGGTGATCAACCTCGCGGTCAACGCGCGCGACGCGATGGCGGCCGGCGGCCGCTTCACGGTCGGCGCGCGCAACGTGACGCTGCGTCGCGAGGACGGCTTTCCGCTGACCGGCGATTTCGTGCAGATCTCGCTCGACGATACCGGTTCGGGCATGGCGCCCGACGTGCTCGCACGCGCGTTCGAGCCGCTGTTCACGACGAAGGCGCAGGGGATGGGGACAGGGCTCGGCCTGCCGCAGGTATTCGCGTTCTGCGAACGCTCGGGCGGCCTCGCGACGATCGACAGCGCGGTCGGCGCCGGCACGTCGGTGCGCCTCTACCTGCCGCGCGCGAGCGCCGAGGATGTCGTCGCGCGGCCGCCGGCGATCGCGCTCGACACGGGTACGAGCGCGCTCGCCGGCCTGCACGTGCTGCTCGTCGAGGACAACGGCGAAGTCGCGGCCGGCACCGAAGCGCTGCTGTCGCTGCTCGGGCACCGCGTGACCTACGCGCCCACCGCCGACGACGCGTTGCGCCTGATCGAAGGCGCAGCCGCGAACGACGCGTTCGACCTCGTGATTTCGGATATCCACATGCCGGGCCACCTGAACGGCATCGACCTCGCCGAAGCAGTCGAGAAGCGGCCGGAGAAGCTGCCCGTGATTCTCGTCACGGGTTACGCGGAGGAGCTCGACCGCACGCGCACCGTCAATGTCCGCGTGCTGTCGAAGCCGTTCGACATTGCGCTGCTCGACGAGATCCTGCTGGGCATCCGCGAAGCGCGCGACGCACGGCACGCGCGACACGCCGGCACGTGACCCGCTGCGTGCGGGCCGGCGCCGGCGGCATGAACGGGGCGGCGCTCAGGCCGACTTCAGCAAGCGCACCCAGCCCGTGTAGCGATCGACGAAGCCCTGCAGGAACTTGCGGGTATCTTCGCTCACGATCTGGCCCTGATCGTCGATGCGCGCCGGATCGTGCTTGATGAACATCTCGGGCTGCCCGAGCGTCTTCACGTCGAGGTACGCGAGCACGTTGCGCAGGTGCTGCTGCGCGAGCGCGGTGCCCGTCGCGCCCGGCGACGTACCGAGCACCGCGCCCGGCTTGCCCGACCACGAGTTGGAACCCCACGGCCGCGAGCCCCAGTCGAGCGCATTCTTTAGCACGCCCGGAATCGAGCGGTTGTACTCGGGCGTGAAGAACAGCAGCGCATCGGCGGCTTCGATCGACTGCTTGAAGCGCTTCGCGACTTCCGGGAAATCCGCGTCGTAGTCCTGGCTGTACAGCGGCAGTTCGCCGATCTCGACGAACTCGAACGAGAAATCGGCGGGCGCGAGCGAGATCACGGCGTGCGCGAGCGCACGGTTCCACGAAGCGCGACGCAGGCTGCCGACGACCACAGCGATGCGATAGGACATGGCATTCTCCTTCCGGTGAGTGAGGAATCGGATCGATTGCTTCCGAACAAGCGACAAAGGTCTGTTTATAGGCAAGCCAGCCCGCGAACCGCCCCACGGGGCCGTCCGGCCGACTTTCCACAAGGTTTTCCACAGAAATTGTGGATAACTCGGCCGTTATGTTCTGACGTTACAAACTGCCCGCCGCGTGTCGTGGTCGACACGCGACACAGGGTTCGGCAAGCATAGCGCAGCGTGTCGACCGGTTTCGTGAATTCGCGACGGAACATGCATTGCGGGCCGGCACCGCGCCCAGTAAGCTGCTCGCACCGCGACGTGCCCGCTCGGTGGCGCACGCGCAATTGACTCGAGACACCGCAACCCAGACATGCCGTCCGCATACGACGACCCCGCCTATCTCGCGCAACTGCGGCGCGACCTGCTGCGCTTCGCGCGACTCCAGCTCCGCGACGCCGACGCGGCCGAAGACGCCGTGCAGGAAGCGCTCGCCGCCGCGTGGTCGCATGCAGGCGATTTCGCCGGGCTGTCGGCCCACAAGACCTGGGTGTTCGGTATCCTGCGCAACAAGCTGATCGACGTGCTGCGCGCGCGGCAGCGCACGGTGAGCCTGTCGGCGCTCGATGCCGAGCTCGACGGCGAATCGGTGCTCGATCGCGAGCTGTTCAAGGAAAACGGGCACTGGGCCGCGCATGCGAAGCCGCGACCGTGGCCGCGCCCCGAAACGCTGTTGCAACAGCAGCAGTTCTGGGCGCTGTTCCAGGCCTGCCTCGATCACCTGCCCGAGCAGATCGGGCGCGTGTTCATGATGCGCGAATTCCTCGACGTCGAAATTACGGACATCTGCAGCGAATTGACGCTGACGACGAATCATTGCAGCGTGCTGCTGTATCGGGCGCGCACGCGCCTGCGAACCTGCCTGAGCGAAAAAGGACTGACGACCGAAGATGCTGCCGGGGAAATGTACTGACGTGACGCGACTGCTGTCGGATGCGCTCGACCGGCATCTGACCCTGCACGAGCGCCTGCAGGTGCGCATACACCTGCCGACCTGCAGTGGCTGCAGGACCTATCGCAGCCAGATTGCGCTGCTGCGGACGGCCGCGAAAGCAGCGGCGGGGAGGGGGCCGGACGACGACGGGGCGTCGTCCGGGGAAGGCTAGGCCCGGCTCGCGTGAGTGCGATCGCACTCACGTTACGCAACGGGCGTTGGCGGCATGCTGCCCGGCGATCGTGCAGGCGTCGATTGCCCGTGCTTGTGCCGGGCTGATGCAGTCAGAAAAATACGGCGGGCAAGAATTATTCGAACAGCGCCTGCACCGATTCGGGTGGCCGGCCGATGGCTGCCTTGCCGCGATAAACGACGATGGGCCGCTGCAGCAGAATCGGATGAGCGGCAATCGCCGCGTAAGCCTCCGCATCGGTCAGATCGGCGCGGGCCAGATCCAGCGTCTTGTACGGTTCCTCACCATCGCGCAGCATGTCTCGAACCGAGCGGCCAAGCTGCCGGTGCAGCGTTTCCAGCTCCTCGGCCGTCGGCGGCGTCTTCAGGTACTCGACCACATTCAACGGCGTGCCGGTGGTATTCAGCGACTCGACCAACGCAAGCGTCTCGCGCGACTTCGAGCATCGGGGGTTGTGGTAGATCGTGATCATCATTCAAGCCTGGTGGGTAGAGCCCTGTATTGTAGCCAGTCGGCATCGGGTGTCTGGGGGTGGTTGGCGCGGGATCGCGAGCGGGTTGGCCGCTTCACCGAGGCAGGTGGGTGAGGCAGTGCGATGGACCGTGAGAGGGGAGTGCTGTTCGGGATGCGCTTCAAGGAGTTGATGTGTTTATGCGCATAAAGGCGAGCGGCTTTCTGTCGCGGGATGGCGAATAAAGGGGCCGCGCGCCAGATCGATACGATGAGGGTTTTGGGCCGCAAGGGATGCGGGCAGGTACATCGTAGGTCGGTTGGTTTATGCGCATAAAGCGCGATTGCCAGGTGAGGTAGCTCTCGATTCGCGACGCGGCAATTGCGGACACGCCCTCACGTGGATGCGATTGCTGCGTCGATATGCTCGCTGCTCGATCGCCGCGCACTGGATTCCGGAGCAGTCGGGACGTGATCCTTCGCCGCTCGCCGCTCGCCGCTCGCCATCGCCATCGCCATCGCCATCGCCATCGCCATCGCCATCGCCATCGCCATCGCCATCGCCATCGCCATCGCCATCGCCATCGCCATCGCCATCGCCATCGCCATCGGCCGCAGTTTATGCGTATAAACATGGCGCCCAGGCAGCGCGTTGCGTCGACGTACACGGGGTCAGTGGCACGCCTCAACGCAGCATTCCCGGCCACGACTTACCGCTCATAACCCACTCAGAAGTGCCGGCCTCCCGTCGCACGATCGACCGCCTCGGTTTCCGCGGAGTTTATGCGCACAAACTCCCCGGCGCTCAGGCAAGACTGCCTCATCGAACGAAAGGGCAGCGCACCACGATCCGACGGCAACTCGCTATTCACACCGACGATGCCACACCCGATAACTCCCCCCGAGTCGCTCATCGACGTTGCAGGCATCCGCTACACCATCCCGGTCGAGCCACCAGCCATCGCTGGTTCGTTTATGCGCATAAACCGATAGCCCGAATGGCTAATGCGTAGTTGTCGAACGACAATTTCATTGAAATTCAAATATCGTCCTGTAGAATTCCAACGACCAAAATAGGAGTGAAAATTGGCCGCGGAAATCATTGCAGTCACTCAACAAAAAGGTGGCGTCGGCAAAAGCACGATTGCCATGCACCTCGGTGCCGCGTTCCATGAAAAAGGGAAGCGCGTCCTCGTCGTCGACGCAGATCGTCAAAACACGCTGGTTCACTGGTCGAGCGCATCCGGCGACAGCGACACCGGCATTCCGTTTCCGGTCGTCAACCTGGCCGAAGCCGACGGCCAGATCCATCGCGAGATCAAGAAGTTCATCAACGACTACGACATCATCGTCGTGGACTGCCCGCCGTCGATCACCGAGAAGGTATCCGGCGTCGTCCTGCTGGCCGCATCGATTGCCGTGATTCCGACGTCGTCGTCGCCAGCCGATTATTGGTCGAGCGTCGGGCTGGTCAAACTGATCCAGCAGGCGCAGGTCATGAACGAAGACCTCCGCGCAGTCTTCCTGCTGAACAAGACCGAAGAGAAGCGCATGCTGACCCGCGAGCTCAAGCGCGCGCTCGAGGAACTCGGCTTCCCGTTGCTGAAAACGCAGATCCCGACCCGGGAGGCGTACAAGCAGGCGATGGCGCTCGGTCAGACCGTACTGCAGATGAACGATCGTGGCGGCAAGCTGGCTGCCGCAGAAATTCGCGCATGCGCCGACGAAATCGTCGCCATGCTGCCCTGACTTTATGCGCACAAAGGAGTCACATGAAACCCTCCCAATTTGCCAAAGGATTCCAAGCGCGCCCGGATATCACGACGAGCGAGAAGCGCACGGCACTCGATCGACTCAATGCGATCGACGGCATCGTCAAGTCCGAGACGCCCACTCCGGCGCCGACCAAATCCGCGAAGAAAGACATCGCGCCGCCGCCCGCTCCCGAGCTCACGCTCGATCCGTCGATCGATGAATCTGCGCAATATCGTGCGTGGCGTCTCGAGAACCGCTATGCACCGGGGCAGGTGATCGAGCTGTCGCTGAAGGCGATCAAGCATAGCCCGTTCAATCCGCGGCACTTCTATCTGAAATCGTCGATTGCCGAGCTCGCGGTCAACCTCGCGAAGCAAGGGCAGCAGCAGGCGATCCACGTGATTCCGGATTACGACAACCCGGGCACGTATTTCGTCAGCGACGGCGGCCGCCGCGTGCGGGCACTGAAGGAAGCCAACAAGGAATCGGTCAAGTCGATCGTGATCGACATTCCGATCGGCATCCAGAGCTACAAGCTCGGCTACGATCTCAACGTCCAGCGCGATTCGCAGACGGTGTTCGACAACGCCGTCGTGTGGCGCCGCTTCCTCGACGACAAGCATTTCCAGAGCCAGAAGGAGCTCTCCGAGCACCTTGGCCTCGACGAATCGACGGTGGCCGTCGCGCTGTCGATCGGCAAGCTGCCGGAAGCGATCATGCACGAAATGGTCGCGCGCCCCGATCGCTTCGGTTCGAACATGGCGTATCAGGTCGGCCGCTATCACAACGCTCGCGGCACTGAGGCCACGCTGCGGCTGATCAACAAGATCGTGTCGGACGATCTCAGCACTCGCCAGGTGTCGGACATAGTCAAGGGCCGCGTCGCGGCGCAGGAAACGCCGAAGGCTGCAGGTCGTCAGCGCTATGCGCAGCGTCTCGAGATCAAGCTCGGCGGCAAGTCGGTCGGCGACCTGAAATCGTATGGCGAAGATCGCATCGAATTGCGCCTGCGCGGTCTCCCGAAGGACAAGCGCGACGCGATCCTCGAGCAACTCGAGCGGATGCTGTTGTCGGAGTGACGGAAACGGCCGGCAGGGCCTGGTGAGGACACCGGGCCCGCCAACTGAGGGCGGGGCCGGCGGCGGCCCGTCAGCGGGCCTGAGCGGGCCTCAGGCGGCCCGCGATTGATTCAGCGTGAACGACAGCAGGTCGCCGTCCGTCGGCTCGCCCCAGGTCTTCTGGGCCAGCCAGTCGAAAAAGGCGGTCTCGGCCAGCTTGGAATCGAGGCCGCGCTTGCGCCAGTCATCGCGCAGATGGGTGCCCATCGTCGGCAGCGCCTCCGACTCGAACGACTCGCGCGCCACGTCGCGCTCGGCGTCACCCTGCTCTTCGTACAGCACCTTCGCTTCCTTGCGGCGAAACGCTGCGAACTCGCTCAGCAGGCGTGCCTTCAGGTCGTCCGGTTGGGCCGCTGCAAGCTTCGCAGTCGGCGTGCCGGCAGGCAGCGCGTCGACCGACTCGACCGGCGGCGCATAACCCTTCTTCAGCGCATCCTTGAACAACGCCGGCGCGCTGCGCACCGGCGGCAGCGTCGTGCTGCGCATCCGCTGCTCGGTCATCTGCAGCGCAGCACGAATGCGATTCTCTTCGCTGTCCGCATAGAGCGTCTGCGCTTCCTTCAGCGGGATCCCGAGCTTCACCATCCGGTCGACCAGCGTGCTGTCGAACACGTTCGGGTGTTCGTCGAGCGCCAGCATCGGCTGCTTGCGCTCGGTCACGCGGAACTGGATCTCCGCAACCCGGCGCCCTTCACGGTGTTCGATCAGCTCGACGAAGATGTTGGTGACCGCGTTGACTTCCGCGATCGCGGGACGCAGATAGTCGCGCTTGAAGTACTTGTACTCGCGCTTCGCTTCGTCGCCGGCTTCCGTGTCGGGCGTGCCCGACAGGATCGGCCGCCACCATTCCCACGGCTCACGCATCGTCAGGTGGCTCGGGTTCGTCAGGTAGCGCACGCAGATCTCGTACAGCGCGAGACCGGCGCTGCTACGCAGCTGGCTCTGGAACTGCAGGCTCAGGCGCGCGTACTGGACCGGGTCGAGCAGCTTTTTCTTGATCTTCGGCGCGAACGAGAATTCGACCCACACACGGCGGGTCGCCGGATCCTCGAGAATTTCGGCGTCGGCGATCAGCGTCGAGATCCCCCACTTGCGGCCCGGCTTCTGGCTCGACGTCCCCGTGCTCCATTCGACCTGCACCGACACCATGCGGCGCAGGTGTTCCTTCACCAGCGCGGTGTCGTTCGAATCGAAGGCGGAGTTGGCGACGATGTCCGACAGCAGCGCACGATACGTATCGCCCGAGTCGTCGGCCTGCTGCGCCACGGCCAGCAGGACATTGAACAGCTTGCGAGTGAGGAGCGTGATCTTGCCGCTCTTCGGCTGAATTGCGATCGCCTCGACGGCCTTGCGCAATTCGGCTGAACTGGCACTCACCACATCCACATCGGTTTTCTTGGCGCGCTTCGTCGTGGCCATACGTCGGGTCGGAGGAGAAGTTTTCCGGAA
Organism: Burkholderia sp. D-99; assembly: GCF_011605345.1. GTDB lineage: Bacteria > Pseudomonadota > Gammaproteobacteria > Burkholderiales > Burkholderiaceae > Burkholderia. Next base: position 1,039,952 of record NZ_JAAOXM010000002.1, on the reverse strand, counting down.
GGATAGCGCCTGCGGTGATGTGCGTCCAGAACGACATGCTCACCATAGCGGGTGAAGTGCGCGTGCAAAACGGCACTCACCCCAGGCGCTCCCGAAAACCCTCACCAGTCCGGATTTGCAGCGTTCCGGACTCGTCCAGACGTGCTGCGGGATGCGCCGATTCACAGAATTTCACCTGTGCGCGACACGTGCGAAGTGTGCTCCCGTATCGGCTCACCTTTCGATTTGTCGTAATTTTACGACTGCGCCGCCGTGAGTTCGGCACAGGGTTGCGATCCCACCTCACCGCGCTTCCCGATCGGCCCGCTTCGGCCTGTATGCATGTACAGGCGGGACTCACCGGGTGATCGTGATCGGCTCCGCCATCCCGGAAGGCGCCAGCGAAACCGGCCCGCACGACCCGATCGAGCGAGCTTTGTCGGCCCGGGCGCGCATTGTACAGCGCACAAACCGTATCGGGTCCCGAAAATACTCACCTTGAGCACAGCGTCTCTATTCGCCCGGATGCCGACGAATCCCCGGCTCACGCGGGATTTGCTACCCAAGCCTCCCGAAAACGCTCACCTTACCGAAAAATCGCTGTGCCTCCACTGCCACGGAAATGGCTCCCGAAAAACCTCACCGTAACTGCCGCGGTATCAAAAACCCCAATGCCTTCCGATACTTATGCGCAGAAGGCATCTGGCTGTGCGCCGCTGACATCCCCCGAAAAACCTCACCTTTCGACCGAAAACCTTCATACGACAACCCTATGTCACCCCCCGAAAAATCTCACCTGTGCCAAAAAGTGGCACAGCAAAAACGAGATTTCTTCCAGTCCTGGCGGGCTTTTCGGCGAATTCGGCTGCTCACAGGTCCCGCAAAACCTCACCTTTGACCATTTTTCGGGCAAATTCCATTCCCGGAAAGGCTCACCTGTGGCCGGAATCACCGCCTGTGATTCATGCCCCGAAAAAGCTCACCTCAGCGGGATCCGGGCAGGAAAACCCGCATTTCCCTCCCGAAAAACCTCACCTTTAGGGCATCACAGGCCCCCGAGAGCACTTTTGCTGTGCAAAATGGCGTCCGCTTCCCGGAAATCCTCACACCAAACTCCCGCGGAGTCCCGTGAAACCTCACCTTTCACAAAAACTGCCTAAAAGATGGGCAGAATCGGGGCACAAAGAAGGTCCCGCAAGTTCTCACCTATGTCTGCACAGGCAGAAAACTGTGCAGTCAGGCACAGCGCGGGTTCTGTGGCTGTGAGGCCCCGAAAAACCTCACCTTTGGGAAATCTCGTGTTTCACTGTGATCCCGAATCCGCTCACGACCTTTCCTGCAACGGCTCACGCAGCTCCCTGAACCCCATCACTTCAGCTCCCGCAGAAGATCACCTTGGCTCCCGTAAAACTTCACCTTGTCGGCCGGAAAGCCTTGCAGCATAAGGCTGTGCCGTGGCGTTAACGTTTTTAACTAAGGGTTCAAGGGTGTTTACTTCTAATACTCTCAAGACATGGGCCGAAGAGTTTTCCACAGACACCCCAACCCCTGAACACCCACAGGCAATCGGATCCACCGTCATGTGAAACAAATGCCGAAATTCTGGATCTGCTGGAAAACGCTTGTACGACAAGGACTTGGCTGACTTTCTTCGCTTTGTTTCACGGAATCCTGAACCACAGTCGTCCAGATTCGCTCACAGGCCCGATTTCTGTGCAAAGCGACGTAAATTCACAACGTTGAGCGGAAGAAGGTATTAATAAGTACGTATTTCGTTATGATCGCAACACTTCAATGTCTGTGAGCACAGCGATGACCCTCGACGAAATACGCCAAGCCATTCGGGACGAACTGGAATCGCTGCGCGCAAACGGTGCCCGACGGCAGGAATTGTCGCTGCATGCGTGCAAACGGCTGTTCTTCGATCTCGGCATCCGGCCGTCGGCTGCCAACGTCCGCGATCTCACCCAGACCGGCAGCGCAAGCGACATCCCGAAAGACATCGATCATTTCTGGGAGCGCATTCGCTCCGCTTCCAAGGTGAGGCTCGACGGTGCAGCAATCCCGAAAGCCGTCGAGGAAAAAGCCGGTGCGTTGTTGGGGGCACTGTATGAAGAAGCGTTGAAAGCCGCGCGAGACAGTCTCGACGGCGATCGCGAACAGGTTCGCGCCGGCGTTGCGGACGCAGAACAGCGGTTGCGCGACGCAACCGTCCGCCAGGAAACGCTCGAAGGCGCGCTCGCGCGTGGCGAAGCGAAAAACGAGCAATTGCAGGCTCGCGTGACCGAACTGGAAGTCCAGCTTGCGTCGCAAACGACGCATGGTTCGGCAAGCGAAGCGACGTTACTCACCACAGTCGCTCGACTGGAGAAGGAACTGGCTGCGGCAGCCGGCCGTGTCGAAGCCGAGCAGGCGCAGAACGCCACGCTGCGCGACCGTATCGATGCACTGCAAGCCGAACTGCAGCAGCGCACCGAGCACTACGCGCAGCAAATCAAGGACGCGGTGGCCGAAGCCGAACGCCGCGTCAAGCCCATGCTGGTCGAGCTGGATGCGCTCCGCAGCACGGCGTCGACCTATCAGAGCGGTTTGCGCGACGTCCAGCGCAAGGAATTCGATTTCCTGCAGCAGTTGAGTTCGGCCAAGGCGCGCGCCGACCGGCTCGAGGAACAGTTGCGCAGCCAGGGCGATGAACTGGAACGTGCGACGCGCGATGTGAGTTCGCTGCGCGCGAGCCGCGGAATGGATCCGGAAATCGCCGCGCTGATCCGCCGCCTGGCCGATGCCGGACAACTCGATGCGGAGGCGTTTGCCGCGATCGGCACCTCACTGGATCAAGAGATTCCGGTGCCGGCCCATTGCCCGCATTGCGACGGCGAGCCCGAACTGTCGCACGGAAAAGAGGGTTTCGAAGTGGCCTGCCCCGAGTGCGAGCATGCTTCGGGCCCATGGCCATCCCGATTCGAAGCCGTCGCCCGCTTTGCGCACACGTGACGCAAGGATCGGTCGCACCGCACAGGTGAGACGATCCGGGGAGCTTGAGGTGAGGTTTTTCGGGAGCTGTGAAACGGTGAGGCAACGCCACACAAGGCTGCTCACGGATCGCGTCGCGTGAGCAGCCGTTTGGGGATCAGTGAGTTTCGTCGATGCCGGATGCGTCACCGTCACCGTTGCTGTCGGCCAGACCGTCGCGCCAGTTTTTCCATGCGCGATGCAGGCGATTCGACGAGATGGGCCGCATGAAGCCCAGCCATTTGCCGACCCGTTCGGGCGGCACATCGTGTTCGAACAGCTCGGCCGCGTAGGTATTGCGCAGTGTTTGCGGGCTCGCGCGCGCAGTGCGTGACGACGTGAGCCCGGCGGATTCGACGATCGCGTCGATGGCGCGCAGCATCGTCGCCTTGTGCATCGGCCGCCCGGCGTGGGATGCGGGGAACACGAGTTCACCCGGAATGTCCTGACGCTTGCGTTCGGTGAGCCACGCTTCGAGCAGCGCGATCGCGAACGATGCCAGGTGGGTTTCGCGTGCGAAATCAGGATGTGTCGATTCGATCTGCAGCGATGTTCCAGCCGTATTGATGCAACTAATCGTGAGTACGCGAGCTTCACCGGTCTTGATGCCGGCACCGAGAAACACGGCGACGAGCGCACGGTCGCGCCGTTCTTTCCAATAAGCGGAACCGGATACACCAATCGGCGAAAACAGGTACGCGAGCAACGTTGCTCGCTCGGTTGGCGTGAGGAAACCGGTAGGTTCGTTGTCGCGCGCCTTGCGCCAGTTCGCTTCGCCATCCTGAGCAATGAACCGGGCCGGGTTGGTCGATGCGTATTCGGTACGCCGGATGTGGTCGAGCACGCGCTCGATCAGCCGCAGATAGCGCATCCGCTGGGTTTTCCGGATCGGGAGCTCGCCGACGAAATTCGCGATGGCTGCGGTATCGACCGTTGCCAGATTCTTCTGGTGCGTACGCAGCCAAGTGAGAAACGCGCCCCATTGCGCGCGATAGACGTCGGCCGATGAACGGCGATAGTCCTGCATGGCGAGCCACGCATCGAATGCGGCTTCGGGCGAGACGATCCAGTCGGACGCGCCGCGGTCGAACAGATCCGTTTCCTCCGGGCGTGCTGGGGTGTCGGGAGAGGCGGGAAGGGACATGTGATTTATTCCGTTAGTTGCGTATATCGTAGCCCTTTCCGCAACGTCTCGGGCAGCAAGAGGCGGGACAAGGCCGCCACGCGCGGTGGCCGGGGCGGGCAGTCAGTCGCCCCACGCCTTGGACGGGCGAAGAGCACGTTCGCGAGGCGCGGTGTCGTTCGAGGTTGACGCCGCTTCGTATGCGAGAACCGCGAACGAAAATACGGCGGGCAGCGCGTTCGAGCGCCCGAAGTCGATCGGATCGTCCGTTTCGGGAAACGTCATGTCCGACGGCCGTTCGAACAATTGACGCATGCCGGCCTCGTGCCGGCTGGCAAAGCCGAGATCGGCGAGCGCCTCGGCTTCGATGGCGTGCAGCAGGCGCCACGTCAGCGGGACGCGCTGGCGGATATAGCGCCCGGCAATATGGCGAACGATCAGCTCGAGGTCGTGCGCGGCAGCCTTGAAGCTGAGCGCGGCCAAATCTTGTTCTTCTGTCATTGCAGGCTCCTGTCGACCGGGCGGGCGCCTCGGTGCGCCGGCTCCGGCCCATGCATGGCGGAATGTCCGTATACTGTACAAACATACAGTGTTTTCCGCAACTGGCCTGCAATCGGCCCTTTGGCCAGCTATCCGCGCCGTCAGCGGTGTATCACGATGAGCAGTGCCCGCGCCTCGGCCTTGCCGGGATTGCGGATCGCGTGCGGCTCGTCGGCCGGGTAGCGCGCGGTGTCGCCTACCTTCAGGCGCCGGCTTGCCGCCGCGGCTTCGATTTCCATCGCGCCCTGCAGCACGGTGAGGTGCTCGCGCGTGCCGGGCTCGTGGGCGTTCGATATCAGCGCGCCGCCGCCCGGCAGCGTCAGCTCGTACCACTCGAACTTGCCGGCGAGGTCGATCGGGCCCCACACGCGCAACTGGTACCGGCCGTCGTGACCGGCGAGCGTCGGAATGTCGTGCGGGCCGTCGACGCGGATGGTCTCGGGCGCTTTCGGCTGCGAGAACAGCTCGTCGAGCGTGATGCCGAGCGCGTTCGTCAGCCGCCACGCCACGGCGATCGTCGGGTTGGCCTTGTCGCGTTCGATCTCGGAGAGCATCGATTTCGATACGCCGGCCGCGCGCGACAGGTCGTCGAGTGTCAGCTTGCGTTCGTTGCGCAGCCGCTGGATCTGCTCGCCGACACGCGGCGGCGTGGCGGCCGGCGGTTGCGGTGCGGCGCTGGCAGGCGTGCGCCGCGAACCGGAGGAACTTGCCATTTGGATTCCGTTCGCTTAGAGTTGTTCGGTATTTCGAATTCTAGTTCGGAATATCGGATAAATGCGGTCAACCGAACGACCGACTATAACAGTAGCAGGCCGTTGCGCCGCCGCCACGAGCGGTGCGTTGCGGAATGCGAAACCCTGTCAGGAGCTTTGCGATGCGTGATGCCTTTCTCGCCCAGGTGCGCGGGACGCTGGACCAGATTCGCGCGGACGGTTTTTACAAGACCGAGCGCGAGATCGCGAGTCCCCAGGCGGCGGCCGTGCGGCTCGCCGGCGGTGCCGGCGTGCTCAATTTCTGCGCGAACAACTATCTGGGCCTGGCGAACGATCCGCGCCTGATCGATGCGGCGAAGGCCGGCCTCGGCGAGGACGGCTTCGGCATGGCATCGGTGCGCTTCATCTGCGGCACGCAAACCGTGCACAAGCAACTGGAAAGCGCGGTGGCCGCGTTTCTCGGCACCGAGGACAGCATCCTCTATTCGAGCTGCTTCGACGCGAACGGCGGGCTGTTCGAGACGCTGCTCGACGAAAACGACGCGATAATCAGCGACGAGCTGAACCACGCGAGCATCATCGACGGCATCCGCCTCTGCAAGGCGAAGCGTTTCCGCTACAAGAACAACGACCTGGCCGACCTCGAGGCGAAGCTGAAGGAAGCCGACGCAGCGGGCGCGCGCCACAAGCTGATCGCGACCGACGGCGTGTTCTCGATGGACGGCATCATCGCCGACCTGAAAGGCATCTGCGATCTCGCCGATCGCTACGGCGCGCTCGTGATGGTCGACGATTCGCATGCGGTCGGCTTCATCGGCACGCACGGCCGCGGCACGCCCGAGCACTGCGGCGTCGAAGGCCGCGTCGACATCATCACGGGTACGCTCGGCAAGGCGCTCGGCGGCGCATCGGGCGGCTATGTTGCCGCGCGTCGCGAAGTCGTCGAGCTGCTGCGCCAGCGCTCGCGCCCGTATCTCTTCTCGAACACGCTTACGCCGAGCATCGCCGCGGCATCGCTGAAGGTGCTGGAACTGCTCGGCAGCGACGAAGGCGCGAAGCTGCGCGAGCGCGTGCGCGAGAACGGCGCGCGGTTCCGCAAGCAGATGACCGAAGCCGGCTTCACGCTCGTGCCGGGCGCGCACCCGATCATCCCGGTGATGCTCGGCGATGCGCAGCTCGCGACGAACATGGCCGACAAGCTGCTCGACGAAGGCGTCTACGTGATCGGCTTCTCGTTCCCCGTCGTGCCGCGCGGCCGCGCGCGCATCCGCACGCAGATGAGCGCCGCGCATACGCCTGAACAGATCGACCAGACGGTCGCCGCGTTCGTACGCGTCGGCAAGTCGCTCGGCGTGATCTGACGGAGGCGCGACCATGAAAGCACTGGCAAAACTCGAACGCGGCCCCGGCCTCACGCTCACGCGCGTGAAGCGTCCAGAAGTCGGCCACAACGACGTGCTGATCAAGATCCGCCGCACGGCGATCTGCGGCACCGACATCCATATCTGGAAGTGGGACGACTGGGCGCAGAAGACGATTCCCGTACCGATGCACGTCGGTCACGAATATGTCGGCGAGATCGTCGAGATGGGGCAGGAAGTGCGCGGCTTCGCGATCGGCGATCGCGTGTCCGGCGAAGGCCATATCACGTGCGGTTTCTGCCGCAACTGTCGCGCGGGGCGCCGGCATCTGTGCCGCAACACGGTTGGCGTTGGCGTGAACCGCGAAGGCGCGTTCGCCGAGTATCTGGCGATTCCGGCATTCAACGCGTTCAAGATCCCGCCCGAGATCTCCGACGATCTCGCGTCGATCTTCGATCCGTTCGGCAACGCGACGCACACGGCGCTGTCGTTCAACCTCGTCGGCGAGGACGTCCTGATCACCGGCGCGGGCCCGATCGGCATCATGGCCGTCGCGATCGCGAAGCACGTCGGCGCGCGCAACGTCGTGATCACCGACATCAACGACTACCGGCTGGAACTCGCGCGCAAGATGGGCGCGACGCGTGCGGTCAACGTCGCACGCGAATCGCTGCGCGACGTGATGGCCGACCTGCACATGACTGAAGGCTTCGACGTCGGCCTCGAAATGTCGGGCGTGCCGAGCGCGTTCACGAGCATGCTCGAGGCAATGAACCACGGCGGCAAGGTCGCGCTGCTCGGCATTCCGCCGGCGCAGACGGCGATCGACTGGAACCAGGTGATCTTCAAGGGGCTCGAGATCAAGGGCATCTACGGCCGCGAGATGTTCGAGACCTGGTACAAGATGGTCGCGATGCTGCAGAGCGGCCTCGACCTGTCGCCGATCATCACGCATCGCTTCGCGGCCGACGATTACGAGAAAGGCTTCGCTGCGATGCTGTCAGGCGAGAGCGGCAAGGTGATTCTCGACTGGACGGCCTGAGTGCCGCGGGGCAGTGCGGCGTGTTCGCCGCCTGCCCCGCTTTCGTTTACGTCTGCGTTTTCGAGGCCGAAACGCGCGAATCCGGGCTCAAGGTGAGATTATTCGGGAGCTGTGTTTGCGTGCCGAATCGCGACACGATCGCACATCGGTGACCTGCAATCGCACGTTCACTTCACCTGTCGGCAGTCGCCTCGGTTCCCGTCGTCCCGCCATCACGCCGTCCCACCGTCTTGCCATCCCGCCGCCTGACACCTGCTCCTCCTCTTCCAGGCACTTCCCTGCTTACATTGCCACGTGATCATTCGCGATGCGCCCCATGCGATGCCGTGCCGAACCGTGGCATCAACCGTGAGCCCACGCGCCTCGTTGCGACTCACCCATGCGTGAAGCGATCGACATCATTCGACGTCGCTCGGTGCGCAGACGGCTACTTGATCCGCTCACCGTTCAACCCTCGTGGGTCGAGTTGAAGACTCAACACGACGAGCCAGCGCTTCGGACACTGCGGCGCAACGTCGACCGGGCCGCCGTGCGAACCGGGCGCGATGACGAACCCGTGTTGCGCCGCGTATTGATACGCGCGCAACGCATCCGCTTGCAGCCAGAAGCTGACGAGCGCGCAGGTCACGAAACGGAACAGCAGCACTGCTGCGGCGTCCGGCGCGAAGCCGGCCACGACCAGCAGGCTTTCGAACGCGAATGCCAACGCGTGCGCGATCGCGATCGTGAGGACCGTCAGCTTCAACACGCCGCGCAGCCGCAGCGCCGCGCGCACGCGTGCCTGCCGGACGGCGAGCCGGGTGTGATCGTCGCCGCCTTCGCGTTTCGGCATATCGTGTTTCACGAGGCGGCACCGGCATGTCGAGCAACGTCGATCTGCGTCGAATCGCCGGCAACGATGCGGCCGTTCATGACGCTGACGGATTTGCACAGGATCGTGCTGTCGTAGTTGTGTCCCGGAAAGCGCATCACGTCGACCGGTTGAAATCCCTCGCGACGATAGAAATCGATGAGCCGGACCGCCGCGTACGGTGCGTCGAGCGCCAGGTGTGTCGCGCCGCACGCGGCGGCCCGCCGTTGCGCGAATGCGAGCAGCGAACGGCCGATGCCGCGATCCTGCCAGACGGGATCGACGGCCAGCTGGCCGAGCGTCGCGACGTGCCGGCTGCGATAAGGATCGCAGCGGGAATCGGGATCGTGCGAACGCATCGTCATCGTCGCGACCAGGTGCGCGTTGCCGAGCGCAACGAAGCACTCGCCGGTGAGCACGCGTTCGCGTGTCGCCGAAGCTGGCTGATCGACGCACGGGCAGTTGAAGCCCAGTGCGCCGAGCGGTGCGAAGGCGCGATGCAGCAGCGCGGTCAACGTGTCGTACGAATCGTTGCGCGGGTCGAAGCGCCGCACCACGACGCGGCCATCGAGCCGCTTGGCATAAGCCGCATAGGCGCGCGCGGGGCGCGCGGTTTCCGGTCGCTGCATGATGTCCTTTCGCCCAGACAGGGTGCCCGAAGTGTAGTGAGCGTCGCGCGTCCGCTTCAAGAAAAAATGTCGTAAACGCGGCGGCCGCGTCCCGCGGCCAGGTCGCGATTCAGCCCTCTCGTCGACAGGGCTTTTTCATGCAGGTGTTGACGATGGAGAACGATCGTTCTACCGTAAACCCATGAACACACATCACGACCCTTCCGGCGAACCGGGCGTTCGCGACCGGCTGCTCGATGCAGCCGAAGCGCTGATCTACTCGGGCGGCATCCATGCAACCGGTGTCGATGCGATCGTCAAGCGATCCGGCGCGGCGCGAAAGAGCTTTTATTCGCATTTCGAATCGAAAGAGGCGCTGGTGGTGGCCGCGCTCGAACGTCGCGACGAGCGCTGGATGCGCTGGTTCGTCGACGCCACGCTGGCGCGCGGCAAGGCACCGCGCGTGCAGTTGCTCGGCATGTTCGAGGTGCTGCGCGACTGGTTCGGGCAGCCCGACTTTCACGGCTGCGCGTTCCTGAACGCATCGGGCGAGATTCCCGATGCCGACGATCCCGTGCGCGTCGTCGCACGCGCGCACAAGGCGCGCTTGCTGGCGTTCGTGCGTGAGCGGTTCGATGCGTATGCCGATGAAACCGGCATTGAGCGCCGCGGGCTCGCACGCATCGCGCGTCAGTGGCTCGTGCTGATCGACGGCGCAATCGGCGTGGCGCTCGTCAGCGGCGATGCAAACGCCGCGCGCGATGCGCGCGCGACGGCCGAACTGCTGCTCGACGCGGTATCACGATAGTCGACGCAGCGAATCCGAACCGGCCGCGGTCGTCCGTGGCCAGAACCTGAACAGGAGCAATCCATGTCCGCATCCCCCGAAGTCCGTCCGCCCGTTCCGCCCTTCACGCTCGAAACGGCGCGCCAGAAGGTGCGCGCCGCCGAGGACGGGTGGAACACGCGCGACCCGCAGCGCGTGTCGCTCGCCTATACGCCGCAAAGCCGATGGCGCAACCGTGCGGAATTCGTGACCGGCCGCGACGCAATCGTCGGGCTGCTGCAGCGCAAGTGGACGCGCGAGCTCGACTACCGGCTGATCAAGGAGTTGTGGGCGTTCGACGGCAATCGCATTGCGGTGCGCTTTGCATACGAATGGCACGACGACGCCGGCAACTGGTTCCGTTCGTACGGCAACGAAAACTGGGAGTTCGACGAAAACGGCCTGATGGCGCATCGTCACGCGAGCATCAACGACCTGCCGATTCGCGAGCAGGACCGTCTCTATCACTGGCCGCTCGGTCGTCGTCCGGACGATCATCCCGGGCTGTCCGATCTCGGGCTGTGACGCGCACGTCGACTCGATGGATCGTCGAACGCATTGCCGGGCTTCAACGGTGAGGAAATTCGGGAGTCGATGCGCTGAAGGTGAGATTTTTCGGGACCAGGTGAAATGTCGCGTCGGACTGTGTGCTTCGAGCCGTTCGACGCGGCATCGTACCGGGCAACGCGGACGCGCCATACGCATCGGGATCTCGTGATGCGCGTATCGGTATGCAACGGTGTGCTTCACCGCGTGATGCATCTCACCGATCGATCGGGGCCGGCGGTGGGTTGACGATCGGTGTGCTCGCGCGTGACGTGCAACTCACCGATCGTGTCGACGTCGACGACGGATCGCGCGAGCCGTGCGCGTTGCGATGCGGCGTTGCTCACCGCTCGATTTCACCAGGCACGCGCAGGAATTCGCACGCGTGCGCCAACGCATGGCGTGCTGCACACCGCACCCCGATTCGTGCCGACACTGCCCGGCGCGTGCGATTGCGCCGGGCGTGATCGTCAGCCCGCGATTCGCGCGGCGATCGCCTCGCCCACTTCCTGCGTCCCCGCGTTGCCGCCGAGATCGCGCGTATACGGCCCCGTGCGCAGCACGTCCTCGATCGCGGCGACGATCGCATCGTGCGCTTCGCGTTCGCGGCCTGCGCCGTTGCCGAGGAAGTCGAGCATCAAGGCCGCCGACCAGATCATCGCGACCGGATTCGCGATGTATTGCCCCGCGATGTCGGGCGCGGAGCCGTGCACGGGCTCGAACAGCGACGGAAACGTGCGGTCGGGGTTCAGGTTGGCCGATGGCGCGATGCCGATCGTGCCCGTACAGGCGGGCCCGAGATCCGACAGGATGTCGCCGAACAGGTTCGACGCAACGACGACGTCGAAGCGGTCCGGCTGCAGCACGAAACGCGCGCACAGGATGTCGATGTGCTGCTTGTCGACGGCGATGTCGGGATAGCGTTCGGCCATCTCGGCCGCGCGCGCGTCCCACCACGGCATGCTGATCGCGATGCCGTTGCTCTTCGTCGCGACGGTGAGGCGCTTCGCGCGCCGCTGCGCGAGGTCGAACGCGAATTTCAGCACGCGCTCGGTGCCGTGACGCGTGAAGATCGACTGCTGCATGACGATCTCGCGATCGGTGCCTTCGAACATCGTGCCGCCGACCGACGAATACTCGCCCTCGGTGTTCTCGCGCACGATCATGAAGTCGATGTCGCCCGCGCGGCGGCCGGCGAGCGGCGACGGCACACCGTCGAACAGGCGCGCGGGCCGCAGGTTGATGTACTGGTCGAACTCGCGGCGGAATTTCAGCAGCGAGCCCCACAGCGAAATGTGATCGGGCACCGTCGCGGGCCAGCCGACCGCGCCGAACAGGATCGCGTCCATGCCCGACAACTGCGCCTTCCAGTCGTCCGGCATCATCTTGCCGTGCTGCGTGTAGTAGTCGCAGCTCGCCCAGTCGATCTGGACGAAGTCGAAGCGGATCCCGAAGCGCGCGGTCACGGCATCGAGTGCGCGCAGGCCCTCGGGCATCACTTCACGGCCGATGCCGTCGCCGGGGATCACGGCAATTCTGTAGGTCCTGTCGGTCATGCAAAGCTCCTTGGCTGGTGGGCCGGCCGCGGGGAGAGGCAGCGGCGCGTCACGTCATTCTATTTATTTCCATCCGGATTAAAATCGCGCGAAAGGTAAATCGACTTTCCACGAATCGTGAACAAATCGCCGAATCTCGACGACCTGCGCGTGTTCAGCCTGGTCGTCCGCCTGACCAGCTTCAGCGCGGCCGCCGAGCAGCTCGCGGTGTCGCCCGCCTATGTCAGCAAGCGCATCGCGTTGCTCGAGGCGCAGCTCGGCACGCGCCTGCTGCATCGCTCGACACGCCGCGTGACGGTCACGGAAGCCGGCGAACGCGTGTTCGCGCGCGCCGAGAAGATCCTCGACGACGTCGATCATCTCGTCGAGGACGTCTCGACCACGCGCACGGTGCCGCGCGGCACGCTGCGCATTTCGAGCAGCTTCGGCTTCGGCCGGCACATCGTCGCGCCGGCGCTGCTCGACTTCACCGCGCGCTATCCGCAACTGAACGTGCGGCTCGATCTGTTCGACCGGCTCGTCGACGTCGTGGGCGAAGGCTACGACCTCGACGTGCGCATTGGCGACGAGATCGCCGATCACCTGATCGCGCGCCGCCTCGCCGCGAATTACCGCGTGCTGTGTGCATCGCCCGACTATCTCGCACGGCGCGGGTCACCGCGCTCGCTCGCGGATCTCGCGTCGCACGACTGTCTTGCCATCAAGGAGCGCGATCACCCGTTCGGCGTGTGGCGGCTGAACGTGCGCGGCGAAACGGCCACGGTGAAGGTCGGCGGCGCGCTGTCGACGAACCATGGCGAGGTGGCCGTGCAATGGGCGCTGGCCGGGCGCGGCATCGTGTTGCGTTCGATCTGGGAAGCCGCGCCGCTGATCGAACGCGGTGCGCTGTGTCGCGTGCTGCCGGACGCGATCCAGCCCGCGAACATCTGGGCCGTGTATCCGGAACGCGTCGCGGCGTCGGCGAAAGTGCGCGTATGCGTGGATTTTCTGGTGGAAGCGCTGGCCGGTTTGAATGCCGCAGCGGGCGACGAGACGGCCTGAAACCGGCTAAAGGTGAGCTTTTACGGGGGGGCATGTGCGCAACATCGGCAGGCCCCGTTTCCGGCTCGCAACCGCGTCGCGAGCCGGTCGCGTCGAACAGGCACCAACGCATCGCGGTCGCGATGTGCCGGGCCGGCCGACGCTGGTGCCCGCACGCGGCTTACGCCGCTTTTGCCGCGCCGAGCATCAGGTCGAGATTCTGCACCGCTGCGCCGGATGCCCCTTTGCCGAGATTATCGAACACGGCGGACAGCAGCACCTGGTCGTTGTCGGCATTGACGAACACGCCGAGCCGCATGTCATTGGTGCCGTTCAGCGCTTGCGGATCGAGATGCGTGATCGTTTGCGTCTCGGCGAGCGGGGTGACGTCGACGTGACGTGCGCCGGCGTAATGGTGCGCGAGACACGCATGCAGCTGCTCACCGGTCACGCCGGCAGGGAGCAGGCGCAACTCGATCGGCACGGTGAGCACGATGCCTTGCCGATAGGCACCGTACGCTGGCACGAACATTGGGCGGTGCGCAAGACCGGCATGCAGCTGGATCTCGGGCGGATGCTTGTGCGCGAGGGCGAGGCCGTAGATCTGCAGCGGTTTCGCGTGTGAAGCACCGTCCGACTCGAATGCGTCGACGGCAGCCCGCCCGCCGCCCGAGTAGCCGGAGACGGCATGAATGCTCACCGGGTAGTCGCGCGGCAGCAGGCCGGCCTGTTGCAGCGGCCGCAGCAGCCCGATCGCGCCGGTCGGGTAGCAGCCCGGATTGGTGACACGCCGTGCGTGCGCAATCACCTGTGCGTGCCCGTCGGCCATCTCCGGAAAGCCGTAGACCCATTCCGGCTGCGTGCGATGGGCCGAACTCGCGTCGATCACGCGTACCGCCGGATTCCGGATGAAGCCGACCGCTTCGCGCGCGGCCGCGTCGGGCAGGCACAGGATCGCGATGTCGGCTGCGTTGATCGCTTCGGCGCGCCGCACGGGATCCTTGCGCTCGGCCTCCGGCAGCGTGACGAGCTGCAGGTCGTCACGCCCGCGCAGGCGTTCGTGGATCAGCAATCCGGTCGTGCCTTGATCGCCGTCGATGTAGACAGTGGGCTGGCTCATGGTGGTCGCGTTCCTTCGATTCGGTCGTCGGGAAAGCCGTATCGTCCGCCGAACGCCTAGAATAGGAAAAGTTGAATTTACTGACCGCCAGATTCAGTTTTCTTGAACGAGAGGTAGGGAATGCGTGAGATCAGCCTGGACCGCCTGCGCACGCTGGTCGCAATCGCGGACCAAGGGTCCTTTGTCGCCGCAGCGCAACTGCTTCACCTTGCGCCACCGACCGTCAGCCTTCACGTTGCCGAGCTGGAAAGCCGCATCGGCGCGCCGCTGCTGTCCCGTACGCGCGGAAACGTGCGGCCGTCGCCCATCGGTGAGGTGCTGGTCGAGCGGGCGCGCCGCCTGCTGGCCGAGGTCGAGTCCACGTTGGACGATGTGCAGCGCCAGGTGCAGGGGTTGACCGGACGCGTACGCCTCGGTGCATCGACCGGGGCGATCGCGCACCTGTTGCCGCAGGCGGTGGCCCGGTTGCGCGAGCAGCATCCGGACATCGACGTGCAGATCGCGGTGCTCACGTCGCACGACACGCTGGCGCGCATTGCGCAGGGCACGCTCGATATCGGACTGGTGGCGCTGCCGCAGACAGCGGTTGCAGGACTATCGATCCGCGCGTGGCGGCGTGATCCGGTGATGGCGTTTCTGCCGGCCGACTGGCCGCTTCCGGCGCGCGTCACGCCCGGCTATCTGGCCGCCCGCCCGCTGATTCTCAACGATGCAACCACCCGCCTGTCACGGCTCACGACGGAATGGTTCGCGCTCGGCGGCCACCGGCCGGAGCCGCGGATCGAACTCAACTACAACGATGCGATCAAGAGCCTGGTCGCCGCGGGTTACGGCGCGACGCTGCTGCCGCACGAGGCGGGTGCCCCGCTACCCGATGCACGCATCGTCATGCGGGCGTTGCGCCCGGCGTTGTGGCGTGAACTGGGTATCGCCCATCGGGCGGGGCCGGTCGAGCGGGCGACACAGCACGTGCTCGATGCGTTGTGGGCGCTGAAGGCGCGATAGTGCGCCGGCATGCGGGAACGTCGGTGCGACCGGTCGTTCGTGCCGGCCGCATCTGCACATCCGCCGCATGGCGCTTTAAAGCCGGTTGTCCTTCGCGAGCGTCAGCACGCGCGCCCAGCGTTGCGCATCGCGCTTGTCCATCATCGGCAGCTTCCATTCGCTGCGCACGGCATCGCGCACGCGCACGACGAGATGCCAGCGGCCGCCGATCGGCGCGGCCTGGCAGCCGTCGAGCTGCGACAGCGTATAGCGGCCGTCCGCGCCGTCGTGCGACAGCCACAGCAGCCCCTGCGTCGCGGACACGCGCAGCTCGCCCCACGCGCGATGCACGACGTGGGTCCAGCCTTCTTCCTTTGTATTCGGCGCGATGTCGCGGCGGCGCTTGATCCACCAGGCGACCAGCGCGATCAGGATCGCGGCGGCGAGCACGGCGGCCGCGATCGCGACCGGCTGGCCGAACTGCGCGGCGATGACGTGAAACAGGTGAACCGCGCCCCATCCGGCAGCGATGAGCGCGAACAGTGCAATGAAAATCGGCATGTCTGATCGGAGAAGAGGACGGACCGGCGCATGCATCGCGCCGATCCGTCGCGCACGGCATTACCGTTTGCGGTGAATGTCGTGCGTCACGAAGCCCGAGTCGTTGTTGGGCAGCGCAAGGCCGTCCTTGACTGCGAGCGTCTTGCGGATGTCGTCGAGACCCGCGGACCAGTGGTCACGCATCGTCGACAGACCGAACTGATAGTCCTTGTAGTGATGCTCGTACGCCTTCTGCTGGTAGATCAGGTGCTGGATGTTGTACTTCTTGCTGGACGACATCGCATCGGCCTCGACGCACCAGGGATCCGCCTTGCGCTGTTCTTCCGGCACCTGCTCGAGCACGTGGCGCAGCACGTTGCGATAGCGCTGTTCGCGCTGCAGCGTGTCGGTCACGAAACGTGTACGGCTCGAATACTGCACGTCCTTCGTGCGCTCGGCGACGTCGGCCATCGTCCGCGGCAGCGGCCCGCGCGCGCTCCACAGGTCGACCTGGAACGCGAGCGTGTCGCGGCGCGGCCGTGCGCGGAGCACCTCCATCAGCGGCGTGTTCGACACGACACCGCCGTCCCAGTAGTACTCGCCGTCGATTTCGACCGGCGGGAACGCGGGCGGCAGCGCGCCGGACGCCATGAAATGCTCGGGCGCGAGACGGATGCGCGAGTTGTCGAAGTACACGAAGTTGCCGGTGCCGACGTTGACCGCGCCGACCGACACGCGCGTTTCGCCCGAATTGATCCGGTCGAAATCGCACAGCTTCAGCAGCGTCGCGCGCAATTGCGACGTGTCGTACCAGCTGATTTTCTCCGGGTGATCCGACACGCCCGGCAGCGGCGGCGGGAAACGCGGCACGAAGAAGCCCTGCTGGCCCTGCATCATCGCGCTCGCGGCCTGCGACGCGGTGAAGAACGTGCGGACCTGGTCGATGCTGTTGAACAGCGCGAACTCGAATGCGGCCGGAACCGTCGGGAAGAACGCCGGCTTGCAGATCGTTTCCCAGAACTCGCGCAGCCGCTCGACGCGATGCTCGGGCGCATTGCCCGCGATCAGCGCGGTGTTGAGCGCGCCGATCGAGATGCCCGCGATCCAGTCGAGCGGAACGCCCGCTTCGTGCAGCCCTTCGAACACGCCGGCCTGATACGCGCCGAGCGCGCCCCCGCCTTGCAGGACGAGCGCGATCGTTTCGTACGGCAGCGTGCGCGCGGGGGCCGGTGCGCCGGCTTCGTGATGCAGGTCCGCCGCATCGACGGCCTGCTTTTCGGTGCGGGCGTGCGGCTTCATTGCATGAACCAGCCGTGGCTGACGATGAACGACTGGCCCGTGAGCGCGGCGCTCGGGAATGCTGACAGGAACAGCACCGTCTGCGCGACGTCCTGAACGGTCGTGAACACACCGTCGACCGTATTGCCGAGCATCACCTTCTTCACGACTTCGTCTTCGCTGATCCCGAGCTCCTTCGCCTGCTCCGGAATCTGCTTGTCCACCAGCGGCGTGCGCACGAAACCCGGACACACGACGTGCGAGCGCACGTTGTGCTTCGCGCCTTCCTTCGCCAGCACGCGCGCCAGGCCGAGCAGCCCGTGCTTGGCCGTCACGTATGCCGACTTCAGCGGCGACGCTTCGTGCGAATGCACCGAACCCATGTAGATCACCACACCGCCGCGATCGTCCTTGTACATGTGCTTGAGCGCGGCCTTGGTCGTCAGGAACGCGCCGTCGACGTGGATCGCCTGCATCTTCTTCCAGTCGGAGAACGAGTAGTTCTCGATCGGGTTGACGATCTGGATGCCCGCGTTCGACACGAGGATGTCGACCGAGCCGAACGTTTCGGCCACCTTGTCGATGCCGCTGTTCACGGCTTCCTCGTTCGTCACGTCCATTGCGACGCCGATCGCCTTGCCACCCGCCTTGACGATCTCGTCGGCAACGGCGTTCGCGCCGTCCTGGTTCAGGTCGGCGATCGCGACGGCCGCGCCCGCCTTCGCGAGCTCGAGTGCGATTTCCTTGCCGATGCCGCTCGCAGCGCCCGTGACGACTGCGGTCTTGCCATTCAGGTTGCTCATGTTCGAATTCCCGTGGTGAAAGGATTGACAGGGAGAAAGGACTGCGGACGTGTTACTGAGCCAGGTAATCGTAGACGACTTCGCCGAGGCCCAGTGTCAAATCTGCGACCAGGTGGCGGGCTTCGACGATTTCGAGCACGGGCAAATCGGCTACCGGCGCGAGTGCGTGCGGCGCCAGCTCGAGCGATGCGGGGCCCGTCCACGCGCCCTTCATCTTGATGTCCTGCATGTAGTAGCGCACCAGTTCGCACACGCGCGCGGTGCCGTCGACGTGCGGGATGATCTTCAGCAGGAAATTGGGACCGGCGAGACGCTTCGTCTGCTCGTCGATGTCGAGTTCCTTGTGCTTGTAGCCCATCGTGCCGGTCGCGACGCGCACCTTGCCGTAGTCGAGCGTGCCGAGCAGGTGGTCGGTGTTCACGTGCAGCGTGGGCGACGCGAGCTTCTTCGGGAAGCCCCACAGTTCGCGGCCGCCGGCGATCGGCGGGTGATCGTCGAGATACATCGCGAGCGTATAGCCGCCCGGCTGGCCGTCGTATTCGACGGGAATCACCTGGCCGCTTTCGGTGTAATCGCCGAAGCCGGTCGAATCGGCCATGCGAATGAATTCGTAATGAACGAGCGGCTCGGTAACCTGCAGCGGCTCGGGGACGATTTCGCGGAGACGGTCCGGATCGGTGCGATACGTGATGATCAGGAACTCACGATCGACGAAACGGTAAGGGCCCATCGGGAAGGCAGGGCTGGTCAACGGCATCGCAAACGCTTTCGATCGGACATCGCTGGGTTTCATGCGGACTCCTTGTTGTTGATCGCTTCGTGGGTGAGTGCTCGTAAGCTCGTAATCCTATGCCTGTGCGTTGCCGTTGTGCGATGCCGCATTTGGAATTAATTGTTGCCGATTTCGTAGAATTCGCGGCGTAAATATTGAGATGAATGACGCAAACGGTCTGGACGGCACCCGGCGTCCCGATGTTCGCACGCGTCGATGACGTCACGATGTGAAAAAGGTGAGTCTTTACGGGACGTCAGGTGAGCCTTTCCGGGAAACGGTCGCGCGGGAATATGACAATTGTGTGAACTTGTGCTGCGGTGCAGGCTCCAAGTGCGTTCGCCGCGGCGGCCTTCGCCGCGTGCGGCCGCCGCATTAAGCATCGCTTAAGCGGCTGCGCCCTAGCATCGTTCGTATCAGGCCGGGCAACCGGCCGACTTTTTTTACGCCCCACGCAACCGGATTCATGCAGACCCTCAATCTCACCCTCTTTTCCGCCATCAACGCCGGGGTTGCGCCGCAGCCGGGCGTCGCCCGCCTCGCCATCTTCGCCGCCGACTGGCTCGTCTATGCGTTGCCCGCGATGCTGCTGCTGACCTGGATCTTCGGTGCGCGCCCGACGCGGCGCCAGGCGATCGAAGCCGGCGTCGGCGTGTGCGTGGCGCTCGCGCTCGCGCAGGTCATCGGACATTTCTGGTTCTCGCCGCGCCCGTTCATGGCCGGCGTCGGCACGCAACTGATTCCGCACGCGCCGGACAGCTCGTTTCCGAGCGATCACATGACATTCGCGTGGAGCATGGCAGCCGGGCTGATGCTCGGCGGCACGACCCGGCTCACCGGGGGCGTGATGGCCGCGATGGCCGCGGCGATTGCATGGGGACGTATCTATGCGGGCGTGCACTGGCCGTTCGACATGGCGGGCGGCGTGCTGGTCGGCACGGCCGGCGCGCTGGCCGCGCACCTGTACGGACAACGCGTGATCGCGCTGCTCGAACGGCTCGGCGATTCGGTGCATGCAGTCGTGATGGGGCGCCGGCACGCGCCGTGAGCGGCAGGAGATCGGGCAGGACGCCGTCAGCCGGGTGTCTTGGCCGATTCAGCCGATGCGGACGGCCCACCGCCCGCGTCGTGCAGTTCGGGGGTATCGGCCGGGTGTTGCGCGGCGTCGCGGTCGAGTGCGCTTTCCTTCAGGATCGCGCACATCGCGACGAACAGCGCGAGTACCACCGCGGCCAGGCCGCAATAGCCGGCGATCTTCAGGTTGCGAACGAAAGGCGAAGCGTGGCTTTCTTTTGTCATGACCGGGCGCTCCTGGGCGGGCTGCGGCGGCTGTCGCCCGACAGCGGCGTCGCACCCACAGATATATACCAGCCGCGATAGCGGTGCCAAGCCCGCTGGTGCGCCGACGCCACGATTGTGTCGGCCGCCGGTCAACCGGGTACCCCTTGGCCGGGTACCCGCCTCCTTCAGTCTTCCAGCGTTTCGTGCACGGCCGCCGCGCCGCGCTTCCAGTAGGCCGCCGCGCGGATGCGCGATTTGTCGACGCCGCGCTCGCCGGTCAGGTGCTGGCGTACCGCGCGCATCGACAGCGCTTCGCCCGCCGCCCACACGTAGCCGTCGCCTGACGGCGGCAGCGGCAGGTCGCGCACGGCATTCAGCAGCAGGTCGCCGTCCGCCGCGTCGGCTTCGGCGCGGAAGCGCCAGATTTCATGCACGTCGGCGTGCGTGTCGAACGCGATCTGTGCGGTGCGATCCGCGACTTCCAGCACGACGGCCACGCGCGCACCGGCCGGCAATTCCTCTAGACGCCGCGCGACCGCCGGCAGCGCCGTATCGTCGCCGATCAGCAGGTGCCAGTCGAAACCGGTCGGGATGACGAACGAACCGCGCGGGCCGCCGATGCCGAGCCATTGGCCGACGCGTGCCTGTGCGGCCCACTGCGACGCAGGGCCCGGGTGGTTCAGCACGAATTCCAGATCGAGCTCGCGGGCGGCGCGGTCGAAGCGGCGCGGCGTGAAGTCGCGCGCGACCGGCTTCGGTTCGCCTTCCGGAAACTCGGGACCGTTCGCGCCGAGCGTCGGCATCGCGGGCCGTTCTGCGCCGGGCGGCGGGAAAAATACCTTCACGTGATCGTCGAACGACGCGGATTCGAAATCCGCGAGATCGGGGCCGCCGAGCGTGACGCGCAGCAGGTGCGGCGTCACGGCGTGCACGCGCAGGACCTGCAGCAAGCGGAACTTGAGGGTGTGGCGCACGCGGGTGACGGTGCGCTCGGATGTGTTCTGCATCAATCCGTTCTCCTGGGGTTTTGACGGGGCGGCGCGGATTACGCGCCGGTGACGCCTTCGATTTCGGCCGTCGCGCGGCGCATGATGGCCGCGATGCGGCGCTGTTCGTCGGGGCCGGCGGCGCTCTTGTGCAGCAGCGCGCGCTTGAGCGCGACGCGTGCCTCGACGAACTCCGGCAGCCAGCCTGCTTGCGCTTCGTCCTGCGTTTCGTTGCCTGCCGATTCCCCGGCGAACGCACGGCGCATGAACTCCATCTTGCGTGCGAGGTGCGTGAGGCGTGCGAACAGCGTGTCGACCCGTTCGCGTTGGGCGTCGAGATGCGCGCGGCCGGCGTCGGTCAGTGCATAGCGCTTGCGGTTGCCTTCCGCCTGCGACGCGACGAAGCCGACTTCTTCGAGATACGTGAGCGCCGGATACACCATGCCGGGGCTCGGGCTGTAGAAACCGTTCGAACGCGTGTCGAGCGCCTTGATCAGCTCGTAGCCGTGGCTCGGCTGCTCGGCGACGAGCGCCAGCAACAGGAGTTGGAGATCGTCGGAGCTGAACTGGCGGCCGCGGGGCATGCCGTCGTCACCGAAATCGCCAAAGCCGCCGCGCCCGCCACGGCCACCGAACGGGCCGCCGCCACCAAACGGATCGTGGCCGCGACGGTGACGGCCGATCGCGTACCAGAGGCCGGCGAACCAGTCAGGGCGGGCATGCGCACCATGACCGTCGCATCGGGCATGGCCGCGGGAAGGGTTGTGTCGCATGATCGTGTCCTATATGTCGAAAAACATATCTAAAGATATATATCGAAAGATAGGTCGTCAAGGGGATTTATTGGGGTTGGATGATGGGTGGGGGTGGGGGAGGCTGGCAAAAAAGTGACCTCTTTTGCGTCACTTGATAGGGTCTATTGAGTCGCGCGGTTCAATAGCAATGCGGCTTCAGCTTGAAATCTCCGTCGCAGATGGTCGGGCTAGAAGTACGACGATTCCTGCCGGTCGAATTTGCAACTAGCGGGCAGCGCGCGATCGATGATCCGCCGATTTACGCAAGTGCGAGGTGCTGCCCAGCATGATTAAGAGAACGGATCAATCGCTACCACGCTTGCAGGGATCTATAAGAGCTTGTCGTTATTATTGAAAAGTAAGGATGTCGAAATTTGAGGAGATGAATATCGATACGGATGGTATTCATGTCGAGACGTCGTGATCGACGGCCTGCCAGATGCGTCATACCTCCCGATCGCGCCAGTGTCGCCAGGTCTCGACAACTTCGTCTGCTAATCCCGCACGCCCTGCGCGGAGCTCATGAAGTTGACGCTGATCCGTGCACCCTCGATTTCCGGTTCCTTGGGCACACAGTGCACCCAGTCCTGCTGGGCGCGCCCGCCCATCACCACCAAGTCTCCGGACGACGGTTTAAAGGCGACGGAGCGGCCGCCCTTGATCGGCTTGATCAAAAACCGGCGGGTCGTGCCGAGCGTCAGGACGGGGACGATGCAGTTCAGCTTCCGGCAGGAGCCGTGGTCGCGGTGCCAGCCTGTACTGTCTTGCCCGTTGCGATAGAGGTTCATCCACAGGCCGTCGTATTCCACACCGTAGTGACGCGATAGCGCACGGACGGCCTGCAACACGCGCGCGTCGGGCACATCGGCAACATGCTTGTAGACCGCCGTCATGCGTGGTTCGCGGAACACCTTGTTGAACATGCGTCGATCGTGCTCGAGCCACGGGACGCTGTTGCGCAACTGCTCGTAGAGCAGCGAAGCCCCCGATATCCATCCGGGCACGATCTCGATCCAGGAATGCGCGTCGAGATCGAAACGCCTTGCCGATCGAAAAGACTCGTCCATCGAGAATTCGGCGTCACTGCTTCCGAACAGGTCGCTCTGAGCAGGTACCGTGCCCAGGATCCGTGTGATTGAATTCATCGTGCAAATTGATCGCTTCCGGTGGTGACGAGTCACGCGACGCGGAAAGGTGTTGATACGAGTCGCATTCAGGCCGAAGCACTGTGATTCATCGCATGCCAGGCACGTAGCACGGAATAGCCGCGCCACGGTCGCCATTTCTCGGCGGCTTGTGCTGCGGCACGGGCGCTACCCACACCCAGGGCCTTTTGCAACGCGACGTCGCCGGCAGGAAAGGCGTCGGGCCAACGCAGCGCGCGCATGGCGATGTACTGCGCCGTCCAGTCGCCGATACCCGGCAGTGCGCACAATTCAGCGCAAGTCGCCGCGACGTCTACGCCAGGATGCAAAGCGATGCGCCCCTCCAGCACGGCGCGCGCCAGCGCATGCAGCGCGGTCTGACGTTGTCGCGTGATGCCCAGCTGGCCGAGCTCGTCGCCAGTGGCAGCGGCCAGGGCAGCAGGCGTGGGAAAGAGACGATCCAGGCCAGCGACAGGCGTTTCGACCGGATCGCCAAAGGCGGCAACCAGACGCGCGCCCAGGGTACGTGCAGCAGCTACGGTGACCTGCTGACCCAACACGGCGCGCACCGCCAGCTCGAAGCCGTCCAGTGTGCCCGGCACGCGCAAGCCTTCGCCCAACGGGAAGGCGGCGTGCAGCGCCGCGTGGATGGCGATCGGGTCGGCGTCCAGATCGAACGCGGCGCGCACACGGTTGATCAGCGCCGGCAGGGCGGCGGCCAATGAATCGCTGATCGTCAGCACGGCCTGCGCGCGATCTTCGTCGAAGCGAGCGCGCAACCAGCCGCTGCGAGCCTGCGGGCCTTGCGAAAGCCGTAACGTTCGTGTGTACTCCAGGCCCGCGACCTGCTCCACGCCAGGCAACGCACGCAGGCGCAAAAAGCCCACCATCGCCTCCACGTCATAGGGAGGCCGCCAGCCCAATCGCACGCTCACGCCTTGCCCATCCGATGCGGATTTGGCCCGGCGCAAGGCGCTGGGATTCAGGCCGTAGTGGCGCGAGAATGCATCGTTGAAGCGTCGCACGCTGGAAAAGCCGCTGGACGCCGCGACCTGGCTCATCGGCAATCGGGTATCGGCAATCAGCTGCTTGGCCGCCAACAGCCGGCGTGTTTGAAGATACTGGAGCGGCGAGACACCAAAATGTGCGTCGAAAATGCGGCGCAAATGGCGGTCGCTCACGCCCAACCTCTGCGCAATGCGCGGCATCAAACCGCCGCTCGACTGCCCGAAGGTCGGGAGTGCGGAGTTCATGTGCCGCCATGCGTCGGGTTCATCCATCAACCTTGCCGCCTGCAGCGCCAGGATGCGCGAAGCGTCCTCCGTGCTCCAGGAGGCCGCACGCGGGGCCAATTCGGGGCGGCAACGCAAGCAAGGCCTGAAACCGGCCGCTTCGGCTTCTGCCGCATGACGGTAGAAGCGGAGGTTCTCGCGACGCGGTGTCTTCACACGACATACCGGACGACAGTAGATGCCGGTGCTGGTGACGGCCGCAAAAAAAGAGCCGTCGAAGCGCGCGTCGTGCGCCTTCAGCGCCAGGTAGCAGGCGTCGCTGTCGGGGGTGTCGATGGGGGTAGGCATGGGTGACATCGTATATCCTGGGCGCCCACGAAGTGCGCCATTTTCGGACATGTGGTCTGTTGGCTCCGCGCCAACAAGCACCCAGCATCTCAAGCTTCCGGGATTTGCGCCGGAAGAAAAACGGACCGGCCTCAGCCGATCCGTGTTCAGGTCTTGTCGCCGACGGGCGATCCGTGATGGTTCGGACCGTGCGTTCACTTACGCTTTCTTGATCAGCTCGAGTTGCGTCAGCGCCGCCACGCCGTCGTCGAGGCCGAGTTCTTCGACGATCAGACCGTCCTTCAGGCGAAGAACCGTGGTCCCGGTGAAGTGCATACGACGGCCGGTCGCTGCAGGCAGGGACCCGATCAGGAAGTCGCTGAAAGCCGGGCCGGTATGCGTGCCGCCACCTTCCCACTGACCGACCACGTAGTCGCCTTCGGCGATCAGGTCCGTGACACCCCAGAAATTGAGATCCGGGAAGGCGGCACGGAAGTCGGTCATGAATGCCTTGATGTCTTCGCGGCCGCGACGCGGTTCATGCAACGAGTACTTCAGCAGCATGTCCGGCGCAGCGATCTCGTCGACGATACCGAGGTCGCATTTCTCGCCCCAGAAATTCGTGAACCAGCGGCCGACGACTGCCTTGTTATCGTCTTCCTTCGACATGTTCGACTCCTTGATGATCCTGGTTGATGGAGAGACGGAGGTGCTCCGCTCGGAACGAACAATAGCGATCCGGCCTGCGCGCTTCTACTCGTTTCTTGTGGTGAAATTCAAGAAGTCCTCATCTTTTTACAGACCCTGATCCGTGCGAATCTGAAAGCAAGAAACGGAGCGAAGAAACGATCGAAAAGAGATATCGTTTTCGTCGATGAGACAAATCGCGCGAATGGCGGACGTAGCTGTCAAGCGTCCGATGGGCGCCAGGGGACTGCCCTGAATGATCGTCTCGCGCGCGGTGAGGACGAGATGAAAATAGTCGGGTATCTCGCAGACGTATTCGATCTGTTTCACGTTGGGCATCTCAACGTGCTCGGTTACGCACGCGACCGTTGTGACTATCTGAACGTCCGTTTAGCGACAGACGACTCATTTCGTCAAAGCACCGGCATCAAGCCGGTGATTCTGTTTGCGGAACGAATCGAGATCGTGCGCAGCATTCGCTTTGTCGATCGAGCCGTTGCGGATACCGGAGCCGCCAGTCTTGATACCTGGCGCAATCTGCACTTCAGACGCCTGTTCATCGGCCATGACTCGTCCAGTTCGTTGGCGACGGCGACGCAAACCTTGAAGCTTCCGCTCGACAAGTATGGTGTCGACGTGTTCTGTCTGCCGCCACGCTCCTGCACGACAAGCGCCGGGTTGCGAGACACGATCGAAAACATCAATCGGCTCGCGGGCGATCACGCTTTCGATATCGATCCACAGTCGTTGCGAATCCGCCGGGCGCTTCAATAGAGCGCGGCATCAATGGTGAACAGTGCGCCCTTTGTCAGATTCGTCAGGTGGATTGGCAGTGGCTACTCATTTGTAAGGACCACAAACAAAACGCGATGGAAATTGATGCTCGATTCGCCACCGGCTGCGATGGTGCTGTCTGCGACCCCGATATGGTCCTGCGCGTGCTGTACGCGCGGGCTCAGATTTCGACGCCGAGGAATGAAGTTCGAATGGACAGGCTGGTAGCGGGATCGCTGGACCTGGACGACCATGAAACTCTCTTGCTGGAAGCGTTGGCCGGCGGAACGTGTGTTCGAACGATGAGAACGCCGGCGCACTTTTTCACCGTCTTGAAGCAGGCGATCAGCGAGCTGAGACTGTCGCGACTGTTCTGTTCCAGCAGCCAGGGGGAATTCCATCGGAGTATTTGCCCTGCCGCCTATGACGAGCGATCCGGGGAACATCACCCGGCAGAAATGGCCGAGTGGCGGGCCGCTTTTCGCGCAATGGCGCCGGAACAACAAATGATGGCGGCAACGATCGTGTGGATGTACCGGTCCGGAGCAGATTCCATTTGGTTACGGCGGGTGCCATGCACGTGGCTGGCGCAGGAAGCGTTGCGCTATATGCGCGACGCCGGTTGCCTGGCGATCTGGATCAGGTTGATCGCGAGATTTCCCGGCTGGTGAACCGGGGCGCCTTGCGCGAGTTCTACAGCAAGAAATGGAGTTCGGCTCGGGGCCGTCATCGGTAAATTCAGTGCATTCCGTTTCCGGACAAGCGCCATGAAAACGCGTCCGATCGTCACGTTCAAATACAACTTCCGCGCGCCCGGGATTCGAATCGATCGGGTTTTGGTCGCCAACGGTCGACACGGGATCTGCGCGATTTTCCGAGACGTTCGTGGAAGCGGCAATGCGAATACAGGCTGAGAAGATAGAGGCGGATTGAGGAAAGCCGTGTCTTGGAGTAACCGCCATGCTGGTCAACATCATCGGAGCGGGCGCTTGCGCAGAAGGATCGCTTCTGCCATCACCGCGGCATCCGGCCTCAATTGCCCCGCGCGTGGCGTGCACACGGAGGTTGTGATGCCCATGAGTGACGGAAACTCGCGAGTCGATTCTCTGGAGACGTCCAGTGTTGACGAGCTGGCCCTGCAGCGCGCAGTTGAATCGCATTGTCAGTCGCTCGTTGACGCTGGAATGGCATTCTGGCGAATCAACAGCGACGGACAGACGGAGTTGCAGATGGCCAGTGGCGAAGCCTACCTGTTTGGGGATGGCGGTGTCACCCGCTGCAGATGATCGTGTCGAACGAACCCGACAACCCGGGCCGGTACCGAAACGCTCGTGCTTCGCGCTTTAAGGGCATTCATGCGATCGTACGTTTCTTTCTGAATCGGGTCGAAGATCCGATGGCTGAAATGTCGCTCGTCACGGCCATACGCCTCGCCCGGCGCATGCGCAGCCTCATCGAACGCGTCGATTGCTCAAACACGAAGATGGCCGTCTCTGCGGCCGCAAATACGCTCCGATCGTAACGGAACCTTGCAAGTAACGAACTCCGAAGAACACAGAAATGACAACCTCCTCTCCTTCATCGAAGGTCTATGAAGAAGCTGTGCGATTCTTGTCGGAAGTCGATGCCGACTGGGCACGCCATATCGCCGACATCGGTCCATGCCGACATGAACCCAAACCGGCACGTGAGCCCTACGAAGCACTGGTGCGCGCGATCGCCTATCAGCAACTGCATGCGAAGGCGGGAGACGCAATTCTGGCCCGGCTGCTGGCTCTTTACCCCGAAAGTACCTTTCCGACGCCCGAACAACTGCTCGATACCGATCCCGCTAAGCAGCGCGCCTGCGGGTTCTCCGCTACCAAGCTGGAAACCATTCGTGGCATCGCGCAGGCAAGGATCGACGGCGTGGTACCCACCAGAAATGAGGCACAGGACCTTTCCGACGACGAAATCGTCGACCGCTTGATCACGTTGCGCGGTGTCGGGAAGTGGACTGTCGAGATGTTCCTGATCTACACGATGTCTCGACTGGACATCCTGCCCGTGAATGATTTTGGCGTGCGCGAAGGCTACCGGCGCCTGAAGGGGCTGGAAAAGACCCCGACGCCTCGCGAAATGGACGCGGTCGGTCAGACGTTGCGCCCATGGCGAACGGTTGCCGCGTGGTACTTGTGGCGCTTGCCTGCCCGATAAAGTTTGTCCGCAAGAATCGGAGTTCTTGCGATTGAATTCGCGCCTATCCTTGGATCGTGAACAAATTTTCCGGGCAACTGCAATGGAATCGACCATGTCGACGATGGACGCTTACACGACGGATGACGAACGTTGGGAAGCGGTGCGTACACGAGATCGTCGCGCTGACGAATGTTTCGTGTATGCGGTGAAAACAACCGGTGTCTATTGCCGGCCGAGCTCGTCGGCTCGCCTTCCCAAACGCACCAACGTCGAGTTTTTCGCGACGGCATCGGCGGCCGAAGCGGCGGGGTACCGGTTGAGTCTCCGGGCCCGCAGCGATCAGTCCAGCGCGGAAGCTGCACGTATCGACGCAGTGGCGAAGGTTTGCAGGTTGATCGACGAAGCCGAGACGCCACCGAAGCTCGAGGAACTGGCCGCGCACGTGGGCATGAGCCCGTTCCATATCCATCGCCTTTTCAAGGCGGAAACCGGATTGACGCCCAAAGCCTATGCGTCGGCCTCAAGGGCTCGAAAGCTGCGTTCGAAATTGAACGGATCCGGGGCGTCGGTGACGAGCGCGATCTATGACGCAGGCTTCAACTCGAACAGCCGCTTCTATGAGCATTCCGACCAGCTGCTCGGCATGCGCGCTCGCGACTTTCGAGCGGGGGGCACCGGTACGGTCATTCGGTTCGCTGTCGGCCAATGCACCCTCGGTGCGATCCTCGTTGCCCAAAGCGAGCGGGGTATCTGCGCGATCCTGCTTGGCGATGATCCTGACGCGCTCGTGCGGAATCTCCAGGACCAGTTTCCGAAAGCGCAGTTCGTCGGTGGCGATGCCGGGTTCGAGGCGTTGATCGCACAGGTCGTCGGGTTCATAGAGGCCCCGTCCATCGGCCTGAACTTGCCGCTGGACGTTCGTGGCACGGCCTTTCAGGAGCGCGTGTGGCAGGCGCTGCGCGACATTCCGCCGGGAGTCACCGTGAGCTATGCGGAGATCGCTCAGCGTATCGGGGCGCCGAAGGCGACACGTGCCGTCGCGCAGGCCTGTGGCGCAAACCATATCGCTGTCGCGATCCCGTGCCACCGCGTCGTACGACAGGACGGCGATATCTCCGGATACCGATGGGGCGTCGATCGCAAACGCGAACTCCTGCGACGCGAAGCCAAGTCGTGAGCGCGCCGAATCCAACCCGCAACGTGACTTTCGACATGACTGAATCTTCCATCGGATGCGACGCTCCGGACTGGGTCGGCATCGGCGCTCAACTCGATGCCGAGGGATACGCACTGCTACCCGGCGCGTTTGACCGGGCCGAGGCCCGTGCGCTTGCACGCCAGATCATGGCGGACGGTGCAGGACCCTGGGTGTCGCTCGATTCGCTCGAACTCGGGCGCGGCGAGATTGTTCGCTTCGGTGGGCAACTGCCAGAGCCGCTGGCGTCCTGGCGTGCGTCGTTGTATCGAGACCTCGCACCCATCGCCAATCGCTGGAACGAGACGCTGGATGTCGAGTATCGATATCCGTTGGAACTGGACGCTTTCCTGCAACGCAACCGTGACGCGGGGCAAAGCCAACCGCTGTCCCATCTGAGCCGGTACAGGGCCGGCGATTATCTGGCCCTGCATCAGAGCAGCGATGGCGCGCACGTCTTTCCGATGCAGGTTGTCGTGCTGCTCAGTGAAGCCGGCGAAGACTTCACGGGCGGCGAGTTTGTGCTCACCGAGCAGCGTCCTCGGATGCAGTCTCGCCCGATGGTTTTGCCGCTCGCGCCAGGCGATGCCGCGATCATCAGTACGGCACAGCGGCCCTTCAGGGGAAGCAGGGGCTACTACCGCGTCAATCTCAAGCATGCGATCAGTCGCGTTCGCGACGGTGAGCGGCTCGGCATCGAGCTGTCGTTTCACAACGCCCCGTGACTGCATGGAAGACATCGACCATGACGCAACCACGGCACTTCAAACTTGTCGGCCGGGACGGCAGACCGTATGACAGCGTCGCGCCGGGCACGCTTGGCGGGCATCGACGCAATCGCATCTACGGCCGGCTCGATTGCCGGTCCGCGCTGCAGGCGATCGCGCGCGGGGGATACGTCAAGCACCGTGTGTTCTTTCAAGACGAGGACACCGCTGTCGCGGCCGGTTATCGTCCGTGCGCAGTCTGTCTGCCCGGAAAATACGCGGCATGGAAGGTGGCCGCGGCGTTACGTTCGAACAGCACACACACCAAGGAGCTGCGCTCATGACCAGACAGGCGACGCTGTTGTTCGACACCGATCGTGCGGAGGTCGACGGGGAACCGGTAGACGCCTCGGTCGAAGCGAGAATCGCAGCGATCGATTGGGCGGCATTCGAGCGCGACTTGACGCGCGATGGCTACGCGGTACTTCCGAAATTGCTCGCACCCTCGCTCTGCGGCGAGGTAGCGGCCTACTATCCCCAGGACGAACGCTTTCGCAGCCGGATTGTGATGGAGCGATACGCGTTCGGTCGAGGCGAGTACAAGTATTTCGCACGACCGCTGCCGGATATCGTCGGGCAACTACGTGAATCGCTTTATTCACGCCTCGCGCCCATTGCAAACCGCTGGCATGGCTTGATGCGGATTGACTTCAGGTTTCCTGCCACGCTTTCGGCATTCCACGCCGTGTGCCGTAACGCGGGGCAGACCCGGCCGACGCCGCTGCTTCTGCGGTATCGAGAGAACGACTATTGCTGCCTGCACCAGGATTTGTACGGCGAGTTCGTGTTCCCGTTGCAGGCGATCTTCCTGCTCGACGAGCCTGGGCGCGATTTCGACGGCGGTGAGCTCGTGTTGACCGAAAGCGATCCGAAGAAGCCGGGCCGGGCCGAGGTTGTGCCGCTTCGGCAGGGCGACGCGGTCGTGCTTGCAGTGAACCATCGGCCGGTAAAGTCGTCACGGGGATTCTATCGAGCGGGGCTCCGACACGGCGTGAGCCGGCTGCGCCGCGGCGAGCGGCGTACGCTCGGCGTCATTTTCCACGACGCGAAGTAGCGTCGGATGGCGGTGGTTCCTTCCTTGCGGGGCTCGGATCATGTATCGCATCGGCTACACGCCTGGCGCGTTCGATCTCTTCCATATCGGTTATCTCGATCTGTTGCGAAAGGCCCGGGAGCAATACGAACTCCTGATTGCGGGGGGCACCGCCGACGAGGCATTGATCGAGCATAAAGGCGTGACACCGACGATGCCGCTTGCCGAGCGCCTGGACAGTGGTTCGGATTTGACGGGTGATACACCATTCATAACGTACCGGGGAATCCTGGAGCAGGGGATTTGAGCGCAAGAGACGGAGTGCGATCGCGGCGTGTCGCATCTACAGTAGATACACCGTTTCCTACTTTCCGCCCGGAGCGAATCATGCAGCTTTTTCAGAGTCGTCTCGAGACCCCGATGGGTGCCATGTTGCTTGTCACGGATCGACAGGACACGATTCACGCGCTCGAATTTACGAGCCACGTTGCGCACCTGTATCGCGGTTTGAGCGAGCGTTATGGCGTGTCGGAACTTGCGAGCCGTTCGGTCCCGGAATCGATCTCCAGTGCCTTCGAAGAATATTTTGCAGGCGAGCTTTCAGCGATCAACGCGTTATCGACCGCAACTGCCGGGACTGATCTGCAGCAGCGCGTGTGGCACGCACTGAGGTCCGTCCCGCCGGGCACGACAACGACGTACGGGAAGCTCGCGAAGGCGCTGGGCTTTGATGATCCCCGTGCGGCGATCGACGTCGGAGCAGCCAATGCAGCCAATCCTGTCGCGATCGTGGTGCCGTGCCATCGCGTGATTGCGAGCAACGGCGACCTGAAGGGTTATGCGTGGGGCGTCCACCGGAAGCGCTGGCTTCTCGGGCACGAGAAGGTTACGGCATTCGCCGGTCGGGTTCCGTATGCGATGTCGCTTCCCGGGTTCTGAGATTATTCGGATTGCGTAACACCATGGACACGCTGGATTGAACTGAAGGACGTGAATGGCGAGCCTCTGGGCTTCGCGTTCACCTTCACCATCGATACGTCCGC
Organism: Burkholderia sp. D-99; assembly: GCF_011605345.1. Lineage (GTDB taxonomy): Bacteria > Pseudomonadota > Gammaproteobacteria > Burkholderiales > Burkholderiaceae > Burkholderia. The sequence continues at coordinate 1,007,837 of NZ_JAAOXM010000002.1, read as the reverse complement.
GCCTCAGTACGCAGGCGATCTCGACCAGCAGGCCGTGGCCCACCGATTGGCCAAGCGTCCGGAGGATTGGGTCGTTCAAGCGACTATCTGTTCCGGACATGCCAGGGCTTGCGTTCCAATGGCCTTCGCGATGCAGCGCTCGAACATCTGGCGTCGCTGGTACGGATTGCGCATGAAGACGACGGCGCAGCGGGCTCGCGTTTGCCGGCGTATCGAGGATCGGCGACACACTCGCGCCGTTGTCGGTCGCGCCGATTCGATCCGCAGGCGGCGATGCGATTACGGGGCTCAATCCAGTGCAAGCCTTTGAGCTTTATGAAGGTGTGGAGCGCCTTCCGTTCAAAGATCAATTTTTATGCGAATTCTGTAGGGAAAAGTCACCTTTTCTGCTGATTCTTTGAGGGAAGGTTCGCAGAGAAGATGATCGGGTGATTGATTTGCATGGATCGTAGCAGCCCCGTTTTTTTTAACCGGCAGCTTGCGGCGGCGATTGCGGTCGACGCGTTCCGTCGACCTCGCTGCGGGCCGATCGAGACGATCGTATGGCTGGATGGTCGGTGCCTTGCCGGCTTCCGCAACCGTTGCCGGCAATCGATCGCGACGCAGCGGCGTGCCGGTACCTACCCGCTTGCCGATGACCCCCGCGAGACATTGGCAGTGACCCCCTTAATTCCGCAGTAATTCATGTAATGCAATCTACCAAAACATCGAAGTTCATTATTTAAATATTCGAAACTATTTAAATAATTTTCTTTTAATCAAACAAAACTTCCGCGCTGGCAAAGGTATTTAAATCCGTGCTGTCATCCAATGTGACTGTTTCTTCCTGACGCAAGCCTGTCAGGGCTCACGAGGCGATTAAGATTTTCGACCCTTTATATGAAAACTGAAAATTCTCCGAAAATGTAAAGCATTGCAATATCAAAGCGGGAGTTGAGCATTTCGATTGCGATGAGTGATTTTATTTGGCAGGATTTTCATCAAGTTGCTCGATTTAAAGAAAACAATACAGTCGGCCATTCAATTGGCCGAAATAACAAGTGCCGGATGAGCAACGATTCGAAAGGAAGCTGACGAAGAAACTGGTAACGAGGCGGCGAACGGGCAACATCGTTCGCGATCATCGACGCAATCGTTTGCCCGGGCGTCGATGCGTCACTCGAGCGATCCGGGCCAATCCGATACGGGGCAGCCATGGCGATACTCAAGAACGATTCATCCGGCGAAGCGTGCCTGCTCCGCGCGTATCACGTGTTCGGCCGCGATGCCGCGCGCTGCGATACGGTCGTCCCGGATGCGTCGGTGTCCCGTGTTCATGCCCATATCCGCTGGATCGGCGGGCTGTGGGAGCTCCACGATCACAGCAGCAACGGCACGTCGCTTTCCGGCGTGCCGTTACGCCACGGCGAGCACGCGGTGCTGCAGCCAGGCGACGTGATCCGGTTCGGCAGGGCAGGCATCGCGCCGTGGCGCGTCGATGCGCTCGACGATCCGGCCGATACGCTGTGGCCGATACGAGGCGCCGCGCATCCGATCGTGCTCGCGCCGCGCCAGATCCTGGCCGCACGTGCCGCGCAGTCGGTCACGATCGTCCGGTCGCCGGCCGGCGAATGGCTGTGCGACGACACGTTGCCGCCGCGCGCGCTCCATGACGGCGATGAAGTATCGACCGGCGACGTCACGTGGCGCCTGGCACTCGCGCGCAATGGTTCGACGATGATGCTCGCCGCGCCCGCCGATCCGGCCGTGCCGGCACAACTGCTCGAATTCCTCGTCAGTCGGGACGAAGAGCACGTGCGCATGCTGCTGCATGTTCGCGGGGGCGTGGTCGACCTCGGCGAGCGCGCCCACCACTACAGTCTCGTCACACTCGCCCGTGCGCGCGCGGCCGGCATGCAGGCCGGCTACGACGCCGCCACGCAAGGCTGGATCGAACTCGATCGGCTGGCGCGCATGCTCGGCATCGATACGTCCCATGTCAACGTGCAGATTCACCGCGCCCGCAGCCAGTTCGCGGCCTTGCCGGGGCTCGGTGCGAGCCAGCTCGTCGAGCGCCGGCGCGGCAGCGTCAGGTTCGGCGATTTCCCGTTCCGCGTCATACGCGGCGAGCATCTCGAATGCCAGTCGGTGCCGCCAGCCCAGCCGCGTATCGGCATGCGTCGTCCGGCGCCGGACCCGGTAGTCCATTGCTCGTGAGCACGCGAGAGCCGGCCGTGTTGCCGACCGTGCCCCGCGCGCCCGTCGTGCCGGAAGCGCTTGAACCTCGGCAGCCCGCCGCACCGTTTGCGGAACTTGCCGGCAAGTGGCATTACCGGCTCGGCTCGTTGCTCGGCGAAGGCGGCAATGGCGTGGTGTTTCGCGCGACCTGCGACGAAACGGGACAAGCCGTCGCGATCAAGCTGATGCGCGATGACGCCGCGCGCACCGCGCTGGAGCGCGCGCGCCGGCGTGCGCGCTTTCAGCGCGAGACGAGCCTGTGCGAGGCACTGCGGCACCCGAACATCGTGGCCTTGCTGGACAAGGGGGAAGCGCCCGACGGCCGGCTGTTCGCGGTATTCGAGCTGGTGCAGGGCCGGACCTTGCGTGACCGGCTCGTAGCGGAGGGGCCGCTGTCGGCCGTCGACACGGGCCGGTTGATGACGGAGGTGCTCGACGCGCTCGCGGCCGCGCATCGGCGGGGCATCGTGCATCGGGACCTGAAGCCGCAGAACATCGTGATCACGATGGCCGATGACGGGCCGCACGCGAAGCTCCTCGATTTCGGCATCGGTGTGTTCCTGCCCGGCGCGGAAGACGTCGGTCGCCAGACCTTGACGCTGGCGACCGAGGTGCTTGGCTCGGCGTCCTATTGCGCGCCCGAACAATTGCGCAACGAGCCGCCGACGCCCAGAAGCGATCTGTATGCGTGGGGCCTGGTCGTGCTCGAATGCCTGACGGGCGATGTCGTCATGCGCGGCGCGAGCGTGGCCGACATTCTCTATCAGCAGCTCAGCCCGGTGAATGTCGCGTTCCCGCCGTCGATCGCGTCGCATCCGCTCGGCGCGGTATTGCGGCGCGCGCTGAGCAAGAATCCGGAGCAGCGCGCCGCGTCGGCCGACGAACTCGCTGAGCCGTTCCGCGCGCTCAACTTCGCGGCGCTCGTCGGCCAGTTCGATGCCGGCCGCGCAAGCGGGCAGACGCGTCCGAGCCCGTTCGCGCCCTACATCGAGACGATCGCAACGGTCGGCGGGTACCGTCAGATCACCACGCTGTGCTGTTGTGTGACGATCACCGGAGAGGGGCGGCGACGCCACGCCGGAATCGATCACGACGACTTGCTCGACGGCTACGAGGAGCAATGGCAGACGAAGTGTGCGGACCTCGCCGTCGGTTATGGCGCACAGGTCGACGCACGGCTCGGCGACACGCTGCTGTTCCATTTCGGCCTGCAAGGCGACATCGACCGGCCGGCAAGGCGCGCGGCGCGCGCGGCACTCGACATGGTGCGGATGGCCGAGCGCGCACGGCTGCCGGTGCCGGCGGCGGCCGGCGGCGACGCCGGTGACGCAAGCTGGCGCGTCGAAGTGGCCGCCGCGATACACGTCGGGCAGGTGCTCGCACGTGCGTCGCGCATGTCGGGCGTATCGACGCCCGCCGCGGCTGCGCGGCTGCTGCGGCTTGCCGGGCCCGGGCAGATTCTGATCAGTGACGATGCGCGGCTTGCGCTCGAACGGCATGCGGACTATCGGCCGACCTCGTTGCGGCTCGCGCGGGCGGGCCTCGAGCCGCGGCCGGTTCACGAATTGCTCGGCGAGCGGCGCGCCGATACGCCGTTCGATTCGCTCGACGCCGGCATGCGGGCACCGATGGTCGGCCGCGCGCGCGAACTCGACGCGCTCTTGCGCGCGTGGCAGGAGACGCTCGCACGGCATCGCCGCGCAATGCGCGGCGCGCCTGCGCCGCACGGTATGGCGCGGCTCGTGGTCGGCGGCGCGGGAATCGGCAAGTCGCGCCTCGTGCACGAGTTGTGCGAGGCTGTCCGGATCCAGGGTTACGCCTGCGCGTATTGCGGGTGCCTGCCCGAGCGGGAGAATCACGCGCTGTTTCCGATCCTGCGATTCATCGCCGCGCGCTGGCATATCGACGCCGACAGCCCGGCCGGTCTCGCGCTCGCGGCGATCGACACCATGATCGCGCCGCTCGAATGCGATCACACGGCGGCCCGTGCCGCACTCGCGGCCTGGCTGGGGGTGCCCTGCGACGGGCGGGGGCTCCTGTGGTCGAGTGCACGCGAACAACACGCGTTGTTCGACGTCCTCGAGCAACTGATCGTGTCGCTCGGCAATGGCGCTCCGGTGCTGATCGTCGTCGAGGACGTCCAGTGGATCGATCGCTCGACCGAGGACTTTCTTGCGTACCTGCAGCGCTCGCCGCGCGCAGCGGCGCTCGGCATCGTGTTCACGTCGCGCCCCGACAAGCTCGGGCGCTGGCGCGGTGCAACCGAACGCCTGGCGCTGCGCCGCCTGCCGCGCGACGACGCGCAGCGCCTGATGTCGGCGTGTCTGGGACAGGGCGAGCTCGATCCGGCCTGGCTCGACCAGCTCGCCCGGCGCACGGCGGGCATCCCGCTGTTCATCGAAGCCGTCGCGCGCGAGCTGACGATGAACGGCGCGGACGGCTCGCTTGCCGAGCTGCGGGCAACGGACCCTTATCCGCTTCCGCTCAGCCTGGGCGGCATGCTCGGACTCGCGTTCGACCGGATCGACGACGCGCGCGACACCGTGCAGCTTGCCGCGACCATCGGGCTCGACGTGGATGCGCAATTGCTCGCCGACGCATCGCCGCACGATCGGGCCACGCTCGACGTGCATCTGCGGCTGCTGCTCGAAGAGCGCATCGTGTACGCGCAACATCGGCGCGATCGCGTGTTCTATTCGTTCCGCCACGCGTTGGTTCGCGATGCGGCGTATGAGTCGATGCCGCCCGCCGTGCGGCGCGGCAACCACGCACGCGTTGGCCGCGCGCTGGCCGCGCAAGCCGATCGCGGCGCCGGTGCGCATGCGTTCGGGGTCGCGGAGCACTTCGCGCGCGCGGGTGCCGTTGCCGACGCGATCGCCCACGGCATCGACGCGGCGCGTCGCGCACTCGAACGTTCCCGGTACGACGACGCGATCCGCTACGGGCAGTCGGTGTTCGACTGGCTCGGCGACGCCGACTACGCGCAACGCGAGCACGACCGCGCGCGCATCCGCGCCACGTTGACGCACGCGATGATGGCACGGTTCGGCTGGGCGGATCCGCAGGTGCGCGAGCAGGCGGAGCAGCTGTTGCGGCAGATGCAGACGCTCGACGACCCGGAGCTCGAGATCAGCGCGCTATGGACGCTGTCGACCTACTACCACGTCGCTGGCGATCGTCCCACCGTGCGCGGGATCGGCACGCGGCTCGACGCGCTCGCGACCGAGCGCGGCGATGCCGGCGTTCAGGTCGCGGCGGACGCGATGCGCGGCATGAGCCTGTGGGTCGACGGCGACTATGCGCGCGCCCGCACCGCATTCGACGCAGCGCTGGCCGGCTACGACGTGCGGCGCGACGCGGGCCATCGGCGCATCCTGGGGCTCGATACGCGCGCGTGGACGATGGCGTCGCTCGCGAGCGTGCGCTGGTGCATGGACGACGATCCGCAGGCCTCGCTCGCATTGGCGCGCGAGGCTGTGTATTGCGCGACCTGCCTCGATCATTTGCCCACGCTCGGCGTCACGATGATGTACCTCGCTCGCACGCACCAGCTGGCGGGCGAGCGCGACGCGGCCCGCACGCTGTCGGAAGCGATTCTCCGTCTGTCGGAGGGGCATCGGCTGCGCGCGGTCGAGCACTACGCCGCAATCATTCATGCGTGGGCGCAAGGGGATCGCGCGGGCGTCGTCGCGCATCTCGAGGCGCAGCGACAGTCGGGCGGCCTGCTCGGCCTGACCTACTACGCGTCGCTGCTGGCCGAGCTGGATGCCGGGCGAGGCGACTACCCCGCCGCGCTTGCGCAGATCGAGCAGTGCCTCGCGTGGTGCGAGTCGACCGGAGAGCGGTATTACGAAGCACAGCTGCTGCTGAAGAAGTGCGAGTACTTGCGCCAGGCCGATCCGCGATGCGGCGGCGTGGCCGCGCTGGCCGCGTGCCGGCGCGCTTGCGAAGTTGCAACGGCGGCGGGCATGGGCCGCATTGCCAGGCTAGCCGGAGTGATGTTGCAGTCGTTGCCGTAAGTCGTTTCATTCATCAATCAGGAGAACATAGCGATGAGCAAGGATCTTCGATTACCGACGTACGAACAGTTTCTCGAGTATCGGGAAACCGTCATCCGGGCGATCTCCCTCGCGTGGCATTCCCCGGCGTTTCTCGACGAGCTGGAGGCCAATCCGGTCCACGCGTTGCGCGAGCATTTCGATTATCACTTTCCGTTCAATCTCGACCTGAAGGTGCAGACCAAGTCGTCGGCCTGGACGCCGGGTGTCAACGGTGACTGGGCGTCCGGCCCGAAAAACAAGCTCACCCTGTTCTTGCCGCCCGCGCCGGCGGACGAGACGCAATTCGAGCAGGCGCTGGCCGCGTACAACGCGAACCACATCACCATCACGGAATGACACGGGGAACCCGACATGGCAAAGGACAACGCTAATCCGACGCTCGAATCGATGCTGGAGTTTCAGAAGGTCTATCTGAAAGCGATCGCGCTTTCCTGGCGGAACCCGCAGTTCAAGGATGAACTGCTGGAGAAGCCACTGGAGACGCTGGCGAAATACTTCGGTTACCAGTGCCCGTGGATCATCGACATCGAGATCGTCAAGACGGACGGCGATCATGGCTGGACGAACCACGGAAACGGCAGCGGAAGCTGGAACCTGCCGCGCAACGTGATCACCGTCGGCATACCGGAGCAACCGACTGATCCGGACGAAGAGGCCGTCGCGCTCGCGGCCTACTGCGACGCAGGGTCGAGCTACCAGTTCACCTGCTGCTGACCCGGCGCGGCCGAGCCGCACCCCGTCGCGTGGCCCGGGCCGGTTGCCCCGGCCGCGCGATGTTTGTTGACCCACCGCACGGACCCCGACGATGCTCGATGACCTTTCGCGCGTGTTGCGCTTCAAACCGCATTTGCTCGTGCTCGATGCGGGCCCCGAGACGCTGTTCGTCGTCGACGAATTCAAACGCGCGATGCTGTCCGGCGCGATCTTCGTGCGGATTGCCGCCTGCTTGCGGGCACGGATGACGATCGCCGAAATCGTGACGTCGCTTGCCGGCACGTTCGGCGAATGGGATGTGCTTGCGCGGCTCGATCACCTGGTGCGTCGCGGGTACGTGCGCGCCGACTCGCCGCACGACGACGATGCGGCGCGTGGCTTCTTCGAGCGCGCCGGCCTCGACGGCGATGCCGCTTGTGCGCGCGTCGTCCGACTGCGCGTCGCGGTCGAGGCGTTCGGCGCCGACGATGCGGCGCTCAGGCGCGCGCTCGACACGGCCGGCATCGAAGTCGTGCCGGACGCCGAATTGACCGTCGCGATTACCGATACGCACGACCGCGACGATCTCGCCGCGTGCGCCGCCCGCGTGGCGGCGCGCGGCGGGGCATTGCTCGTCGTGGCGGCCGGCGGCGTGCAGACGCTGATCGGGCCGTTGCTGGCCGGCGGCGGTGCGCTGGCTGACGCGCCGTGCATCGCATGCGTGCGTTACTGGATTCGCCTCAACCGGCCGGTCGAGGCGCTGCTTGCGCGCCATCACGGCAGCGACTCGACGCGTCTGCCGCCGGCAGCCTCGCGCGCCGGGGCGGCTGCAGCGGCGGCGCTCGTGGCGGCGACGGTCGAGCAGATAGCCGTCAACCGCACGGCATCGGAACGGTTGCAAACCCATATCGTGGCGCAGCGCATCGATACGTTGGCCGCCGAACGGCACCGCGTGCTGAAGCGTCCGCAATGCCCGTGCTGCGGCAATCCGGCGTGGATGCGCGAACAGGCGGCGCGGGCGCCGCGGCTCGCCGAACATGCGCCGTTGGCACGCGCCGACGGCGGCTACCGTACCGCCGACCCGCAACAGGTGTTCGAGCGTTATGCCCATCTGATCTCGCCGGTCAGCGGCGCGATCGCGTACCTGCACCCGACGCCGAAGCGACACGCGGGCCTGCGCAAGGTCTATGCATCGGGCTTTCTCGTATGCCCGGCCGCCGTACCGGGCAGCAACCGGTTCGACAGGATCTGCTCCGGCAAGGGCCGCACCGACGAACAAGCCCGCGTGAGCGCGCTATGCGAGGCGCTCGAACGATTCAGCAGCGTGTATCAAGGCGACGAGGCGACGCTGACCGGAAGCATGGCAAGCCTGCTTGCCGATCCGGCATGCGACGCCGTCCCGATTCACGTGAACGATCTTCAGCAGTTCAGCGAACGGCAATTCGACGCGCGTGATGCGATCAACGCATTGACCCGCGATGTTCGAAAGCAGGTGCCGCCGCGTTTCACGACGCGCGACGTCATCGACTGGACGCCGGCCTGGTCGCTCGTGACCGGCAGGCGCCATCTCGTACCGCTGAGCTATTGCTACGCGGAAACGCCGGACAGTGCGCAGGCGCACGCCGCATGCGTACACAATCCCAACGGCTGCGCGGCGGGATCGAGCGTCGACGAGGCGATTTTGCAGGGGATGCTCGAATTGATCGAGCGCGATGCGGTCGCGATCTGGTGGTACAACCGGATCGCGCGCCCCGGCATCGATCTCGCGAGTTTCGACGATCCGTATTTCGATGCGCTCGTGCACGAATACACGACGTTGGGGTGGCGTTTGTGGGCGCTCGACATCACCACCGATCTCGGCGTGCCGACCGTGGCCGCGCTGGCGGAAAATCCACAGGACGGGCGCTTTTCGATCGGCTTTGGCTCCCATCCGTTCGGCCGGATCGCGGTGCAGCGCGCGCTGACTGAAGTCAACCAGTTGCTCGATGTCGCGGCTCAGGCGCCGCACCCGTGGGATCGCGACAAGCTTTCGGCGACCGTATTCCTGTATCCGGCGAACGGCGTGCGCTGCACGACGCGCTCGACGTGGCAGCCGATCGACACCGCGTCGTTGCCGGCGGCGCTCGCGCATTGCGTCGGGCGCATCGCGGCGGCCGGCATCGACGTGCTCGTCGTCGACAAGACGCGGCCCGACATCGGCTTGTCCGTGGTGCAAGTCATCGCGCCGGGGCTGTGTCATTTTTGGCCGCGTTTTGGCGCGCGACGGCTTTATTCGGTTCCGGTGGAACTCGGGTGGTGCGCTCAGCCGTGCGGCGAACCGGAGTTGAATCCGGCACTGCTGTTTCTGTGACCCGGCCGGTTGACCGCCGGCTCGATTCCGGCGCGCCCGCTCAAATACCCATCCGCCCGGCAACACCGTCGCGATCGACGAACTTGTGTTTCAGCGCGGCCGCGACATGCATGGCCAGCAGCAAGCCGAGTGTCAGCACCAGCGCACGATGCAGCGCGTCGGTCAGGAGCCGCAACGGTTCGTCGCGGCCGACGAGCATCGGCAGGTTCGCGATGCCGAAGAAACTGACCGGATGCGCACCGGCGAGGCGGTGCACGTAGCCGGTCGCCGGCACGAGAAACAGCAGCAGGTACAGCACGCCGTGCAGTGCGCCGGCGAGCCGCGCCTGCCATGCCGGAACGCTGTCCGGCAGCGGCGGCGGCGTGTGCGTCGCGCGCCACACGAGGCGCGGCACGGTCAGCATGAAGATGAGGCTGCCGATCGACGCGTGATAGAACAGGATGCCGTTGAACTGCGACGAGTTGTGCGGGAACGTATCCATGTAGAGCCCGATCGACAGGTTCGACAGGATCAGGATCGCGATTGACCAGTGCATGGCGATCGCGAAGCGTGCGTAGGCGGTGTGGTTGGGCTGTGACATGAGCGGTCTCGCTGTTTCGGGTGGGGTGTCGCACGCCCGCACGTCCGGCGCGGCGAAGGCGTGGCGACCCCCGATATACCGGAGCCGGGGCGGATTTATTCCCGTTACATGCTTCGATCGCCGCTGTCTTGTTGTTGCTCCGCATTTATTACGGCATCCGGAAGGGTGTGCGGCCGCCGGAAACAGCGTTTCAAGACCCCGGAATATTTCGATGCGCGAGCCGGTAAGCCCCGGGGCTGCATCCGAACCGTGCCTTGAACGCCCGCCCGAAATGCGTGATGTCCGAGAAGCCGCACGCGATCGCCAGCTCCAGCAGGTTCCGGTTGGTATCCGCCGGATCCTCCAGCGCGCGCCGGCTCGCCTGCAGCCGGTATTCCTGGATCAGGCTCTGCGGCGTCTGGTTGGTCGTGGCGAGTGCGCTGTAGAGCGTGCGCCTCGACACGTTCAATGCGCTTGCCAGCCGGTCCGGCGACAGGTCGGGGTCGTGGTAGTGATGCGCGAGATGGATTTCGGCATTCATGCGCAAGGCCGCGCTGCGCGCGTCGGCGCCGGTCAGCGAATCGCCGGCTTCGCGGCGGATCACCGAATCGAGCAGCATCAGCGTCGACTGCTCGAAGCCGAACAGGCTTTCCGGATCGTTCGGCACCTGCCCGTCCATCAGGAAGTGGATGGACTGAAGCGCCAGCCGCGCATTGCCGACGGTCTGGCGAACCTGGACGCCCGCCCGCTCCACGAACCACCGCCACATCGTGCTGCTGCGCGGCGGCGTCAGCGCGGCGACGAAGCGCGACGCGTTCGCGGATTCGATCCGGTACGGCTGGGTCGCGTCGTAGATCACCCATTCCCCCGGATTGACGGTCGACGTCGTGTTGCGCTGCGTGATGCGGCTTTGCCCGGCGATCTGGAACAGGATCTTGTAGCAGTCGCTTTCCGCGCGAGCAGCGAGTGCGCGATCGCGGTCCACCCGGACGGCCGTGGTGTCCACCTCCGCCATGCGCAGCCCGCCCACTGACGCAACGCGCACCGACATCCGGAAAAGAGGGCCGGTGTCGTGGAAAACCAGCGGCAGGAAACTCTCCGCGACGAGTTCACGCAGATTGGCGCTGCCGTTGCTGGCGCTGACGACGAGTTCATGTGCCATGGCCGGGAGAGGGAAGATCCTGGAACGTACCAAGGTTAATGCAAATGCCCGAGGCGGGTAGGCAGGCCACGCCTGCCGAGGGTCGGCGGCGGGCGCGGATCGCGTCGATACCCCCATCCTGACCGAAATTGCGCCCCGCCGGTCGTGTGCCGCGCGGTTCTGCACGCTGAGGCCAAAAGTGTGCACGGAGCGCCGATTTGCGCGGGCGGCGCGCTCCTAGAATCGGCAAACGGACGACACATCGTCCGCCCGGGGCGTGCCTTCGCCAACGCGATGCCCGCCGCGTCGCGGCGCACCGCACGGGCCGGCTTGCGCCATTCAGAACAACCACCGATTTCAAGGAGACGCCGCCGAAGGCGGACGACGGACGCAGGCCGCGGCAGCGCGGGCCGGCGCAGGTCGCCGGGCGACGGCGGATGCATATCAGATGTCCGATAGAACCTTCGATTACATCGTCATTGGCGCCGGGTCGGCGGGCTGCACCCTTGCGACCCGTCTCGTGGAGCGCCGCAAGGGCACCGTCCTGCTGCTGGAAGCGGGCGGGCACGACAAGGACCTGTTCATCCACATGCCGGGCGGGATCGCCAAGGCGATTCCGCGCCACACGTGGCCGTATGCGGCCGAGCCGTCGGACGACGTGAAGGGCCGCTCGATCGCGGTGCCGCAAGGGCGCGTGCTCGGCGGCTCGAGTTCGGTCAACGGGATGCTTTACGTGCGCGGGCACCGCAACGATTACGACCGTTGGGAGAACGAATTCGGCTGCACGGGCTGGGGCGCGGACGACATGCTGCGCTACTTCGCGAAGGCGGAGAACAACGAGTCGCTGACTGCACCTCATCACGGCAACGACGGACATCTGCAAGTCACCGAGATCCGCTATCGCCATCCGCTGTCGCAGGCGTTCGTGCGGGCCGGCCAGCAGATGGGCCTCGATTACCTGATCGACTACAACGGCGAGCGGCAGGAGGGTGTCGGGTTCTATCAGGCGACGATCTTCAACGGCGAGCGTGGCTCGACGGCCGCGACCTATCTGAAGTCGGTCAGGCACCGCCAGGAACTGCAACTCGAAGTCGATGCGCTGGTGGAGCGGATCGAAATCGAAGGCGGCCGTGCAACCGGCGTCACGTATCGGCAGGGCGGCCGCAAGGTGACGGCCCGTGCCCGTGCGGAAGTCATCCTGACGGCCGGCGCGATCGGCTCGCCGAAGATCCTGCAGCTTTCCGGCATCGGGCCGCGCGGCGTGCTCGACGACGCGGGGGTGGCGGTCAGGCACGTGCTGCCGGTCGGCGAAAATTTCCACGATCACCTGCACATGTCGGTCAACGCGACCATCAACGCGCCGATCTCGCTCTACGGCGAGGATCGCGGCTGGCGCGCGCTCAAGCACGGCATCCAGTGGAAGTGCTTCCGCTCGGGCGTCCTGACGTCGCCGGTGCTCGAAGGGTTCGCGTTCGTCGACACCTGCGGCCAGGGGCAACCGGATGTCCAGTTTCATTTCCTGCCGACGATCGACTCGTTCGACGATCCGGTCGGCGTCACGCGGGGTCGCACGCACGGCATCACCATCAAGACGGGGCATCTGCAGCCGCGTTCGCGCGGCCGCGTGACGATCCGCTCGTCGAACCCGGACGACTTGCCGCGCATCGATGGCCGCTACTTGTCCGACCGCCGGGACGTGGACGGCCAGATCCGCGCGGCGAAGCTCGCGCTGAAGCTGCTGCGCCAGCCCGCGCTCGCCGCACTCGTCGACGAAGTCTTCTCGCCGGACTGCCCGCCCGACGACGAAGCCGCGATCGAGGACTGGGTGCGCGGCGCCGCGAAGACGGTCTATCACCCGGTGGGCACGTGCCGGATGGGCACGGACGCGGCGTCGTCCGTCGTCGATCCGCAACTGCGCGTGCACGGCATCGCGGGGCTGCGGGTGGCCGACAGCTCGACGATGCCGAGTATCCCGAGCGGCAACACGAACGCGCCGACGATCGCGCTCGCCGAAAAGGCGTCGGACCTGATCGCGAACGCGGCCTGACCGATTTTTCATCCCAATCGATTTCCGGAGGTCAACAGATGGCGTTGGTACAGATGCTGGACGAAGTCAAAGCGTTTCTCGCGCGCGAGCAGGGTCAGTACATCGACGGGCGGGCGGTGGCCGGCCGCGGTGGCGAACGGATCGAGGTCGTGAACCCGGCAACGCGAGCGGTGATCGGCTCCGTCGCGCAGGCGACCGACGACGAGATCGAGGCCGCGATCGCGTCGTCCGATCGCGCGTTTCGCGGCGAGTGGGCACGCATGACACCGGCCGATCGCGAGCGCATCCTGTTGCGGTTCGCCGATCTGATCGACGCGCACGGCGAGGAGATCGCACAGATCGAAACCGCGCAGTCGGGCAAGCTGATCGGCGTGTCGCGCATGATCGAGGTGGCGTGGTCGGCGCGCTGGCTGCGCTACTACGCGGGCTGGGCGACCAAGATCGCGGGCGAAACGCTGGCGCCGTCGTTTCCGAGCATGAATGGCGAGCGGTACACGTCGTTTACGCTGCGCGAGCCGCTCGGCGTTGTCTTCGGCATTATCCCGTGGAACTTCCCGGTGATGATTCCCGTCTGGAAATTCGGTGCGGCGCTCGCGACCGGCAACACGGTGCTGATCAAGTCGTCGGAATTCACGCCGCTGACGATGCTGCGTATCGCCGAGCTCGGCACCGAAGCCGGCCTGCCGCCGGGGACGCTGAACGTCATCAACGGTGCGGGCAAGGTCGGGGCAAAGGTTATTCGGGATCCTCGCGTGGCGAAGGTCTCGTTCACGGGCTCGGTGCCGACCGGCCGCATCATCGGCGAAGAAGCCGTCAACGCGAACCTCACGCGCTTCACGCTCGAACTGGGCGGCAAGAACGCGGCCGCGTTCCTGCCGGATACGCCGGTCGAGAAAATTCTCGACGGCGTGGTCGAGGCCGGGTTCCTGCACAGCGGGCAGATCTGCGCGTCGGCGGAGCGCTTCTTCGTGCATCGTTCGCAGTTCGATGAAGTCGTCGGAAAACTGAAGGCGCGCCTCGACAGCTTCGAGCCGTCCGATCCGATGGACGACGCGGGCATGATCGGCCCGGTCTGCAACGAGCCGCAGTTCCGCAAGTGCCTCGATGCATTCGCGCAGGCGAAGGCGGAGGGCGACGACATCGTCGCGGGCGGCAGCGCATATGCACGCGACGGGTTCTACGTGAAGCCGACGCTCGTCGTGCCGAAGTCGCTGCAGTCGAGCGTGTACCGCAACGAAATCTTCGGGCCGGTCGGCGCGTTCGTGCCGTTCGACGACGAGGACGAACTGATCGCGATGATGAACGACACGCCGTTCGGGCTGACCGCCAGCCTCTGGACGAACGATCTGTCGAAGGCGCTTCGTCATGTGCCGCGCATCGCGGCGGGCACCGTGTGGGTGAACATGCATACGCTGGTGGATCCGGCCGTGCCGTTCGGTGGCGCGAAAGGGTCCGGGGTCGGCCGCGAATACGGGTCGGCGTTCATCGACGCTTATACGGAACCGAAATCCGTGACGATCCGCTTTTGAGTGCAGGACAGGCGCGTTGCCGCATGAAGGCCCGGTAACGCGCCGGTTCGACCCGAACCGATCGGTTGCATCGGCCCGACGATGCGGGCGACGCAACCGATCCCGCTCCGTCAGAACCGCGTACTGAACCCGACTCGGGCGATCGATTGCAGCGCGCCGCTCGACGCGCCGTTCGCATCCATCACGCCGTTGATCTGCGCGTTGCTGCCGTGATTTGCGCGCTGATGCACACCCGCCACGTACACCATCGTGCGCTTCGACAACCAGTACTGGACGGCGGCGAGAAACTGGTGCGCATGTGCGTTGTCGAGCGTGTCGTTGCCTTTCATGTACGTGTAGCTCGCGCCGACCACCCAGGCGGGCGATGGATGCCACGACGCGCCGGCCTCGGCCGACCAGACGCCCGCGCCGTTCGCGGCGTTGCGCACGGTCGTCACGAGCGCCTTCCCCGTGACCGTGCCGAGCGTGTAATGCACGCCCGCGCCCCAGTTGCGCACGCTGGTGGCCGGCAGCCCGGCCGCCGCGCCGTATTTCTCGTTCGTATAGGCCGCGCCCGCGCCGAACGGGCCGTTGTCGTAGCTCGCGCCGACGCTGACCGTGTTGTTCGCGCCGACCGACCCCGCGACGTTGCCGAAACCGTATAGCGCGCCGAAGGTCAGGCCCGACAGCGACGGGCTCGTGTACTTGACGGAGTTCGCGACACGATTGCTGCCCGCGACACGATCCCAGTCGAACGCGCCGGTCGGGTTGTTCGGTAGCGCGAGCTTGTCGAACGGCCCGTTGCGAAAGCCGTACAGGCCGACGAGATCCTGCGCGATCTCGTTGCCGCTGCCGGCGAGCGCATCGACCATGAACTCGTACTGGTTGCCGAGCGTGAGCTTGCCGTAGCGGTCGTTTTCCAGCCCGACGTAGGCCTGCCGCGCGAACAGCCCGCCGCCGATGATCGAGCCGTTGCCGAGCGAATACTGGTTCACGAGCCGGAAGATCGCGCGCGTGCCCGCGCCGAGATCCTCCTTGCCTTCGAAACCGAGCAGGTTCGGGAAGAAGATGTTGTCGTCGAACTTCGCGTTGCCGTGGCCGCCTTCGTTGCTGACATAGCTGATGCCGGCATCCATCAGCCCGAACATCGTCACGCTGCTTTGCGCGAACGACGCGGCGGGAATGGCGCATGCCGCGAGCGCCAGAAGGGTCTTTTTCGTCATCTCCAATGTGCTCCTCACATGTTTCCGATCGGGTCGGATATTTTTGATTGGACTACTGATTGATATGAAGAAACCTGAGCCGGAACGATCCCGGATCAGGTGCAACCGAACGGGGCGCGTCGCGCACGGGGCATCGGGGAGCGGCTGCCTGCCCGCCGACACGCCGTGCGCCGCGCGCTAGACCGTCGAATACCCGCCATCCACCGGCACGACCGCGCCGGTCACGAACGATGCACCGGGCGAACACAGAAACAGGATCACGTCCGCAACTTCGTCGGCCGTGCCCCAGCGCCCGAGCGGCGTGCGCTCGAGGATGCGGCGCGACGCCTGCGTGTCGGCCATCAGGCCGCTGCTGAGCGGCGTGTCGATCCAGCCGGGGGCGACCGCGTTCACGCGAATGCCGCGATCGGCCCACGCCTGCGCGAGCGAGCGCGTGAGCTGCGCGATGCCGCCCTTGCTCGCGCTGTACGCGGGGCGGTCCTTGCTGCCGAAGTACGTGTACATCGACGCGATATTGACGATGCTGCCGCCGTGTGCGGACAGCGCCGGCAACGCGGCGTCGGACGCGCGCATCACCGACGTCAGGTTCACGTTCAGCACGAGCTCGAACTGGTCCATCCGGTATTCGTCCGCGTGCCGGCTGATGCCGACGCCGTTGACGAGCACGTCGAGCCGCGGCAAGGCGGCGATCGTGCGTGTCAGGGCGTCGCTGTCGGTCACGTCCAGCTCCATGCACCGGACGCGCGGATGCACCGGCGCATGCGGGCCGGTAGCGTCGAGCCCGAGCGCCACGACCGATGCGCCGGCTTCCGCGAAACGCCACGCAGTGCTCGCGCCGATGCCTGACGTGCCACCCGTTATGGCGACGGTCTTGCCCTCAAATAACCACTGGCGACTCATGTTCGACACTCTCGACGGTGTGGGTGGAGCGCGCGTGCCGCTGCGCGGGGGAAACCAGGATCTTGATCTGCGTACGATCGGCGAGCAGCGCGTCGAAGCCGTCGGCGACGGCGTCCTCCAGCGACACGGTGCGCGTGACGATCGACGTGAGATCCAGCGCGCCCGATGCGACGATGCGCAGCAGGTCCTCGTACGCATGCCGGTAGCCGACGCTCGCCGTGAAGGTCAGTTCGTCGTTGACCGCGCGGAACGCGTCGAAGCCCGCCTGGGGCATCAGGCCGACCATCACGACGCGGCCGCCCTTGCGCAGTGCCTGCATCGCTGCCTCGAACGTGGCCGGCAAGCCGGCCGCCTCGAAGCTCGCATCGACACCGAGCCCGCCCGACGCCTCGTGGATCGCGTCGCGCAGCACGGACGCGTCGAGCGTGCGTGCATTGAACGTGTGTGTTGCGCCGAAGCGTGCGGCGGCTGCGAGGCGCTCGGGCGACACGTCGACCGCGACGATGGTCGTCGCACCCTGCAGCTTCGCGAGCTGGATCAGCAGGAGGCCGATCGGCCCGAGCCCGAACACCGCGCACGTATCGCCGAGCCGGAGTTCGGCGCGGCGCAGCGCGTGCAGCGCGACGGCGGCCGGTTCCATCACGGCGGCCTGTTCGAGACTCACGCCGTCGGGCAGCCGGTACAGCATGTAGGCGGGCACGACCGCGAAGTCGGCCATCCCGCCGTCGCCCATCAGCCCGGCGAAGCCCATCGACACGCACAGGTTGTACGACCCCGAACGGCAGTACGCGCATTGGTGGCAGCGATATTCGGGCTCGACGGCGACACAATCGCCGGGGTTCAGCGTCGTTACGCCTTCGCCGACTTCGACGACGGTGCCGCAGAACTCGTGGCCGAGCGTCAGCGGCGCGGTACGGCCGGACAACGCATGCGGCGTGTCGACCGGAATCGCGTGCGGGCCGTCCGCGTATTCGTGCAGGTCGCTGCCGCAGATGCCGCAATACGCGACCGCGATGCGTACCTCGCCCGGCCCGGCGCGCGGCGTATCGATTTCCACGAGACGGACGTCGCGCGGGCCATGCCATTGAAGTGCACGCATGTCAGCGTCCTCCGAGGTTCTGTGTATCGAGACGGTTCGCGGCCGTGCCGGCGAGCGCGCGCTTGCGCAGCACGGCGGGCGCGGTTTCGACGAGGCCGAACGACAGCACGCACGCGAGGATCGCGCCGGTCGCCGACGTCCACATCGCGAACTGCAGGCCGTACTTGTCGGCGGCGAAGCCGGCGACGGTCGGCGCGACGAAGCCGCCGATCAGCTCGCCGGCGCCCATGATCAGCCCGAGTGCGCTGGCGATCGAGCGGGGCGCGACGGTTTCGGCCGGGATCGTCGCCATGAACAGCGTGAAACAGCCGAGGCCCGTGTAGGTCGCGAGCACGAGCGCGCAGAGCGCCCCCAGCGAATTCGCGTGAATCATCGCGACGGGGCACGCGGCGGCGATTAGCGCGAACACGATCATCGTCGGCTTGCGGCCGATCCGGTCGGAGATCGCGGGCACCGCGAAACCCCAGAACACCCACGCGGCGCCGAGGCAGGTCATCACGACGCCCATGTCGGCAGGGGACAGGTGGCGGCTCTCGACGAGGAACACCGGCGCGAACGAGATGATCACGATGAACCACGTGAGGAAGAAGCAACTGATCAGCATGCAAAGCAGGATGTTGCGTTCCTTCAGCAGCGCCCAGCGGCTGATCGCTGCACCGCCCGCGGCCGGCGCGCCGACGGTGTCGGCCTGCGCATGCCGTGCACCGCCGGGCGGCACTTCGCGGACCCAGCGCCAGATGCAGAACGCGATCAGGAAGCCGGGGATGCACGATACGAAGAACGCGTGGCGCCAGCCGTACGCGGTCGCGATGCCGATCACGACCGGCGGGCCGATCATCGCGCCAAGCAGGCCGGCGGCGGAGCCCTGCAGCAGGCCCATGTTCAGCCCGCGGCGGCTCGGCGTCGAGCTCTCGACCATCAGCGATTGCGACAGCGGCAGCACGGGGCCTTCGGCGATGCCCATCAGTGCGCGGAACGCGATCAGGCTCGCGAAGCCGCCGACGAGCCCCGACAGCGCCGAGAACACGGAAAAGCCGATCACGGCGGCGATCAGCAGCGGCTTGCGGGTGCCGCGCGCGTCGGACCACGCGCCGGTCGCGGCGCCCGACAGCGCCCACGTGAGCGCGAGCGCGGACGACACCATGCCGAGCTGCGCATTCGTCAGGTGCAGCTCGGCGGACATGAACGGGAACAGGAACGACAGCGCGAGGCGGTCGAAGAACACGAAACCGAACGTCATGAACAGGATCAGCAGCAGCCTGTTCTCGTACGTCCATGCGGGCCTGGAGGAGGAAGGGGATGTCATGGTGAGCCTCGCCGCGGGTCAGCGGAACAGCTTCTCGATCGCTTGCGCGCCGAGGCCGACCTTCTCGTAGTGCGCCTTGCACATCGCGATGTACGAGTGCACGTCGAAGTAGCCGTCGGGATTGCCTTCGTCGTCGAGCCAGATCAGCGGCCCCTTGACGATGAAGAACGCGCGCATCGGCTCGGGGTGATCGAATGCGACGAGCGTGTGGCCCTCGCCCGGCGTCTCGTACACGAAATCGCCGCGCGTCGCGGTCCATTCGTGTTCCAGGTAGCCCCACTTGCCCGACAGCGTGTACGCGAACACCTCGTGCGGGTGATAGTGCCGGTTCACGAGCCCCGCTTGTTTCGCCATCAGGATGTCGCACCATTTGTTCTGCGACGGCGAGATCCACAGCGGTCGCGACGAAACCGTTTCGGTGAACGGAACGTAATAGCGCTCGTCGTCGGTGGCCGCGTTCGCGATGTACGCTTCGGGCAGCGCATCGGGCTTGAACGGATTGGCAATCGGCGGGATGTTTTGCCAGAATTCGGCTACGGCTTTGTCGACCACGGTTCGTCTCCTTGTGTTTGGGTGTCGTGGGCTCGACTTTAGCCAGCAGGTGCGCGCCGCTCTTGACTGGGCTGGACGAATTGCTTGATCGGGCCGGACATCGCACCGCACGACGTTTAAACGATCCATCCCCCAATTCCGCAATGCATGCCGCTCCGTACGACGGGCGCCAGCAGGAGGCGACGTGACGAATTCGACCGTTTTTTCCCGCACGCGAGGCTCGACCGCCGACGTGCCGGCGCGCGACCGGATGGCGTACTGGGACGCGTTCAACGCGGCGACGCTGGTCGGCCTGCGCTGCTCGTCGCTATCGCCGGCCGGGCTCGAGGTCGAGAAGACCGATATCGCGCTGCCGGGCCTTGGCCTCGCCGACATCAGCGGCCAGGATCACGTGATCGAACGCAGCCCCGCGCTGGTGCGCCAGTTGCCGAAGGAGTCGCTGTTCGCGTGCCAGATCCTGAGCGGCCGCGCGTATTTCATCCAGCGCGACCGGTGCCTGCTCGCGGAAGCCGGGGATGTCGTCGTCTACGACACGCGCGTGCCTTATCTGTTCGGATTCCTCACGCCGATGCGGCAGCTGCTGATCGATATCCCGATCACCACGTTCGACGCACGGCTCGATGCGGAACTGGCGGCGCTGCCGCTGCGGATCGCGCCGAAGCCCGGTGCGGGCGCGATGCTCGGCGCGACGTTGCGCGCGAGTGTCGAGCGGTTCATGAAGGATCCGGTCGAGCGCGACGCCGCGCAGTTTGCCGAACACACGCGCACGCTGATCGCGGAGCTCATCGATGCGGAGGTGAACGGTGCAGGCGCATCGCGCGCGTCGCTGTCGTATCTGCTGACCGCGAAGCAGTACATTGCAACGCACCTGGGTGACCCGGAGCTCGGGCCGCAGGCCGTCGCCGACGCGGTCGGGTTGTCGCTGCGGCATCTGAGCCGGCTCTTTGCGGCCGAAGGCGAGTCGATCACGCAGCACATCTGGTCGGAACGGCTGTCGCATGCGCATCGCGAGCTGACCGATGCGCGGCTGCGCAAGGCGCGTGTCGGCGAAATCGCGTTTCGCTGGGGCTTCTCGAGCCAGGCGCACTTCAGCCGTGCGATTCGCGAGCGCTATGGTGCGTCGCCGATGGCGCTGCGCGAGGCGGCACGTACGGCCGGGGGCTGATTCCGGCAGTCGATGCGGATGGAGCGGCGGCGCGTGTCTCACGCGCCGTTTTTTTAGTGCAGTGAACGAGCGCACATGCGATGCGCTGCGTCGCGTCATTCGGCGAGCATGAACTCGGCGCAGCGCTCCGCGATCATGATCGTCGGCGCGTTCGTGTTGCCGGATACGATGCGCGGCATCACCGACGCATCGCAGATCCGCAAGCCGTCGACGCCCTGCACCGAGAGGCGCGGCGTCACGACCGCGTGCTCGTCGTTGCCCATGCGGCAGGTGCCGGCCGGGTGATAGACGGTTTTCGCGCGACGCCGCACGTAGTCGGCGAGTGCCGTATCGGTCAGCGTCTCGGCTTCGCGCACGATGCGGGCGAGCGACGGCGCGCGGATGATCCGCCGCGCGAGCGCGACGCCGCGCACGAGGCCATCGACATCGGCCGGGTCGGACAGCGCGCCGCTGTCGAACAGGATCGGCGCGGCCGGATCGTTGCCGCGCAGTTGCACCGAGCCGCGCGAGCGCGGCCTGAGCAGGCACGGGTTGATCGACAGCCCGTGGCCGGGCAGCGGCTCGCGATCGACGTCGCCGACGAGCGTCGGCAGCACGTGGAACTGGATGTCCGGGCGGCCGCTGCCGGTCGTGTCGACGAACGCGCCGGATTCGACGACGTTCGACGTCAGCAGGCCCGTGCGGCACAGCATCCACTGCAGCCCGTGCCGCAACGCCTTCAGCCCGCGATCCTCGCCCAGCAGGCTGACGGGCGCGTGGCTGCGGCCGTAGATCGAGACTTCGAGATGATCCTGGTAATGCGCGCCGACGTCGCGGCTGTCGTGCAGCACGTCGATGCCGTGCGCGTGCAGGTGCGCGCCGGGCCCGATGCCCGACAGCATCAGCAGCTTCGGCGTGCTCAGCGCGCCGGCCGCGAGCACGACGTCGGCGCGCGCGGCGGCCGAACCCGTTGCGCCGCTTGCCGTCCGCCATTCGACGCCGGTCGCGCGCCGGCCGTCGAACAGGATGCGCGTGACGCGGCAGCCGGTCAGCACGCGCAGGTTCGGGTGGCCGATCGCGGCGGCGAGATAGGTGGCCGCGGTGCTGCCGCGCTGCCCGTCGAAGATCGTCGTGTGGTAGAAGCCTGCGCCATGTTGCGCGGCGCCGTTGAAATCGTCGTTGTAGGCGATGCCGGTTTCCTGCGCGGCTTTCACGAACGCGAGGCTCAACGGATGCCGGAAGCGCGTGTCGCCGACTTTCAGCGGCCCGTCGACGCCGTGAAACGGCTCGGAGAGCCGCAGGTGCGATTCGGCGCGCTTGAACACGGGCAGCACGTCGTCCCAGCCCCAGCCCGTGCAGCCGAGTGCGGCCCAGTCGTCGTAATCGTCGCGCGTGCCGCGCACGTACAGCATCGCGTTGACCGAACTGCCGCCACCGAGCGTACGGCCCTGCGGTACGTAGGTCTTGCGTCCCGCCGCACCGGGTTGCGGCTCGCTCTCGAACGTGACCGTGCGCGGCGTGCCGAGCACGCGGATGAACGTCGCCGGAATCCGGATGAACAGGCTGTCGTCCTTCGGGCCGTCCTCGAGCAGCAGCACGCGCCTGCCTGCCTTCACCAGCCGGTGCGCGACCGTGCAGCCGGCCGAGCCGCCGCCGACGACGATATGGTCGTACGTCTCCATCCCGCTTCTTCTCCTTGCTGTTCGGCGGCGAAACGAGTGCCGCCACGCAGGAAGCCAGCTTAGCGGCCGCTATGCGGCCCCATTTGACCGGGACGGACGCCGTGCTTGCCTCGCAGGGACACGGCGGTGGGGGGACGGTGGCGGACTATCGCGCGTCGGCCGGCGCCGGTGCCGGCGCGCGCGACTCGCTCGGCGTCTCGCCGAAGCGCGCGCGATAACTGCGGCTGAAGTGCGCGCTGTTGTTGAAGCCCCAGCGGAACGCGATTTCGCTGACCGTCAGGTGCTTCAGCGACCGGTCGCGCAAGTCGGCGCGGCAGCGCTCGAGCCGCCGCGCCAGGATGTAGCGGGTGAGCGGCATCCCTTCGATCTCGAATACGCGTGCGAGCTGGCGCGGCGACAGGTTGATCGCTCGGCTCACCGACTGGCTGTCGAGGTCGTCGTCGGCGAGATGGCTGTCGATGAACGCCTTCGCGCGCGACAGCGTGTGGACGGTCGACTTGGTCGGGGACGCGTCGCCGTCGCGCAGCCGCAGCGTCGACTGCACGAGATCGAGTATCGCGGCGGCGCGCCGTTCGCGCGCATCGGGCGTCGGCTCCTGAGGCGCGGCGAGCAGCGCATAGACTTGCCGCACGGCCCACGACGCGACGCCGTCGCCGCGATCGATCTTGACGAGGCTGCGATAGCGCCACGGGCCGACGCGTGCCTCGAACACGTCGCGCGGCACGTCGAGCACGGTCATCGCCATGTCGGCGGGAAAGCCGTGACCGTACGGCATCGACGTGTCGTAGAGGACGAGGTCGCCGGGCCCGTGCTGCATGCAGTCGACGTCCTGGAACGTATAGCCTTGCCCCGCGTGCATCAGGCAGATGAACACGGCGTCGCGCTGGTCCGCATGGATGTTGTGCGACGTGCGCACGACCGCATGCCGGTTCGCGACGATGTCGCAGGCACCGAACAGCCCGAGATCGCGCCTGCGTAGCGTCGCGTCAATGCCTTCGGACGACTTGCCGCTGCATTCGATCCGCACGAGCGTGCGCGCGACATGGTCGACCCAGAAGTCGACGCGTTCGTGGCCGCGTACGGCGCGCGTCGAGACCGTGACGATCTCCGTGCTGGTGTCCGGCATGACGTTCTCCCAATGACCGCTCGAGCGGCGCAGTCTCGGGCACGTGGAACCGCGCGGTCAATCCGTGAAAGACCCGGGGCAGGCGTGTGACCCGCTGCAGCGGGGCGTTGCGGGCGGCGGCGCGATCGATGTCCGGCTGAGTCAACACAAGCGGCCGTTTCGGTCAAAACGCGATGTCGGTTTTCAGCTATGTGGCGTGCATTTCGCTACGCACGGGAGACAGGTGCCGCCGGCCTACCTTGACGAAGACGACGTCAGCCCGAGCGACACGTCCTGCTCGTAACCCGTCTTGCCGCCGCGGTACTCGACGCTGACGTAGCCGGCCCGCCGCGCGTCGGCGACGTTCGCGTAGATCGACGTCATCACCATTCCCGCGTCGCAGTCGAGCGGGATCGTGCGGTCGATGCGGCCCGTCGCGATGTTTACGGCCCGCAGCGACTGCATGGCAATGCCGCACTTGTCGGAAAGCGCGTAGACGCCGACCAGCATGTGCGTCTTCGTGCGATACCACATGGGAATATCGACGGTGCCGTCGAGCTGGAGGTGATCCTGATCGTTGTCGTTCAGTCGACCGACTTCGTTCAGCGTGATCGGGAATGTCTTGCGACCGTCGTCCCAGGTGCCGGTTGCCGTTCTACCGGCGACGTTCAACGCGATCGGGCAGGGCTTCGGCCGCGACGGGGAGGCGGCCGGTACGACCGGCGACTCGGCGTTCGATGCGGGCAGCGATGCTTCGCAGAGCGTCACGCGGCCGTCGGGCTCGCGGTGGCCCTGCAACGGGATCGGCTTGCGGTGTGCATCGTAGTAGTAGCTGCCGTCGACGCGCCAGCGGCCCGCGTCGTTGCGGTTGATTGCATCGTAGGTCTGCAGCGATACGTGGACGGGCGCATTGCCGATCGCGCCGGTGTAGTTCGCGACTTCGTACCAGCCTGCGTAAGACGCGACCGGCGCGCACGCGAACAGCACGGCAAGCATGGCGGCGAACGGGGAGGCGTAGCGGGTGCGACGGGTGTTCCGGGGCATGGGCGGTCCGTGTGCGTGGTGTTGGTCCGGCCGTCACGGATATCGGTCCGGCCATGTCGGGCCGTGCGGCGGGCCGCCCGGACGCACGCCATTGTATCCATCCGCCACTTACGAATTACCGGCCCCGCGAGTGCGGCGACAAGGTCGTGCACATGACACGGGCCGGTCGCGGAACCGCGCAGACCGCGCGATCCGATCGACCGGCCCGCTACCGACGACCTCAGGCCGCGCTGGCCTCGTCGATTCGTCGAATGTCGTCCTGATCGAGCTGAACGCGGATCGCTTCGCCGAGCGATTCCAGCTGTGCCAGCGACGTCGCGCTCGCGATCGGCGCGGTGATCGTCGGCCGCGCGATCTGCCATGCGAGCGCGATCGCGGCCGGCTGCGTGCCGTGCTTCGCCGCCACCGCATCGAGCGCCGCAAGGATGCGCAGCCCGCGTTCATTCAGATAGCCGGCGACGCGATCGCCGCGCACGCTCTTCTTCAGGTCGGCCTCGCTGCGGTACTTGCCCGACAGGAAGCCGCTCGCGAGCGCGTAGTAGTTGACGACGCCGAGCTTCAGGTCGCGCACGACCGGTTCGAGATCGCGCTCGTAGTCGGCGCGGTCGAGCTGGTTGTATTCGGGCTGGATGACCTGGTACGCGGGCAGGCCGTCGCGCTGGCTGACGTCGGCGGCTTCGCGCAGCCGCGCGCCGCTGTAGTTCGACGCGCCGATGATCCGCACCTTGCCCGCGTCGATCAGTGTTTGGTACGCGCCGAGCGTTTCCTCGAGCGGGGCCGTATCGGCGAGATCGCTATGCGAGAAATACAGGTCGATGTAGTCGGTCTGCAGGCGGCGCAGCGAATCGTCGGCGGCTTTCAGGATGTTGTCTTTCGTCAGGCCCGCGCGTGTCGCGAGCAGGCCGACCTTGGTCGAGATCACGACCTGTTCGCGCTTGCCGGAGCGCTTGAGCCACTTGCCGATGATCGTTTCCGACTCGCCGCCGCTGTTGCCGGGGGCCCAGGCCGAATAGACGTCGGCTGTGTCGATGAAGTTGATGCCGGTGTCGGCGAGTGCGTCGAGCAGCGCGAACGATGTGTTCTCGTCGACGGTCCAGCCGAAGACGTTGCCGCCGAATGCGAGCGGTGAAACCTGGATGTTCGACGTGCCGAGGGTGCGGTGTGCCATGTTCTGCTCCGATTTCTGCGGGTGACGGAAGGGAACTGCGGGATGGGCCGAGGCGATCACGGCGAGACGACGGGGTACGTGGTGCGGTCACGCCGTTGTCGCGGGACGCCGGACATTCTCGCCGATCGCTCCGAATCGTGCAGGCGGCGCACCGTCGCGATGGCGGACGGCTTGACGCACATGGCGGACACCGCGTCCGTTGTGTGAGCGCTTCTTGTGGCTGCGTTCGATCGGGAACCGATTTTTGTTGACGCTGGCGCAGCGGGACGCGGAACGGCGCGTGGGTGGAAGCAGGCGGGAGGGCGGGAAAGTGCATGCTCCGGCGTTGCGCCGGAGCATCCGGAACGACGGGCGGCAAGCGGCCGCCCGTGCGACGGTGAACCGGTCAGCGCAACTGCACGGCCGCGAGAAACAGCACCATGCTGCCGATCGCGCCGTCCAGCACGCGCCACGCCACGGCCTTGCGGAACCACGGCGCGAGCAGTCGCGCACCATAGCCAAGCCCGAGGAACCACACGACGCTGACCGTCATCGCGCCGATCGCGAACGCGAGCCGTGCGCCTTCCGGCTCGCGTGCGCCGGCCGTGCCGATCAACAGGAACGTGTCGAGATACACGTGCGGGTTGAGCCACGTGAACGCGAGCGTCATCAGCACGATGGCGAGCCCGCTCTGCGGCGGCGGGGCGACCGCATCGCCGCGCACGTCGAGCGTTTCGTGGCCCGGCTTGAACGCGCGGCGCAGCGCGTTGATGCCGAACCACGCGAGATACGCGAGGCCGACGTACAGCACCGCGTGGACGAAGGTCGGATAGCGTTCGACGAGCACCGATGCGCCGCCGACGCCCGTGCCGATCAGGATCATGTCGGACAGTGCGCACAGCAGCACGATCTTGCCGACGTGCGAGCGCATGATGCCCTGCCGCAGCACGAATGCGTTCTGCGCGCCGATGGTGACGATGAGCGACCCGCAGAGTGCGGCGCCGTGGGAAAAAGCGAGCCAGTTCATGATGGATGACAGCAGTGGAAGCGGTAGACGGATGAATCGGGTAGCGCTAGTCTGCGGTCAGCATGAAAATAAGAGAAGCTAATTCACCTAATGCAGATTAAGGAAATCTAATGCTCGACTACGCGTTGCTCGATGCCCTCGCGGCCGTGATCCGGCACGGTTCGTTCGAGCGTGCGGCCAAGGAGCTGAATGTCACGCCGTCGGCCGTGTCGCAGCGTGTGAAATTGCTGGAGGAGCGGGTCGGCAGCGTGCTCGTCAAGCGCGGGCAGCCGTGTGTCGCGACCACATCCGGTGCGCTGCTGTGCCGGCACACCGAGCGCGTGCAACTGCTCGAAGCCGAGCTGGGCGGCCGGATGCCGGCGTTGCCGGGCCAGATCGCGAGCGCGTGGCCGACGTTGCGTGTGGCCGTCAACGACGACAGCGTCGCGACGTGGTTCATCGACGCGGTCGGGCCCTTCTGCACGGAGCGCGAGACGTTGCTCGACCTCGTGATCGACGACCAGGATTACACGGCCTCGCGCATTCGCGACGGCAGCGTACAGGGCGCCGTGACCGCACAGGCCGAACCTATCCAGGGATGCCGGTCGGAGCGGCTCGGGCGGATCCGTTATCGCGCGGTGTGCTCGCCGGCGTTTTACGAACGCTACTTCAGCGCGGGCATTACGCGCGATGCGCTGCGCCGGGCACCGTGCGTGATGTTCAATCCGAAGGACGGGCTGCAGGCACGTTTCATCCGGCGCGTGACGCGCGCGGATCTCGATCCGCCACAGCACTGGATACCGCACGTCGCGGGCTATCTGCGCGCATGCGAGACGGGATTGGGATGGGGGATGTGTCCGGACCGGATGGTCGATCGCCAACTGGCGGCGGGTGAACTGGTCGACATGTCGCGCGGGCGAACGATCGACATCGACCTTTACTGGCAGAGCTGGCGTTTGTCGATCGGCTGGCTCGACGATTTCAGTGCGGCGCTGAAGGCGCGTGCCGCGCTGTTCCTCGATTGATCGATCGGGTGACGCAGGCGGCGCGCGAGATGCGCGCCGCGCGGCATCGCATCAGACTTGATGCAGGCCGTCGAAATCGACGATCTGGACGTGGCGGCCCTGCATTTCGATCAGGCCGCGCTTCTGGAATTTCGACAGCGTGCGGCTGACCGTTTCGAGCGTCATGCCGAGGTAGCTGCCGATGTCTTCGCGCGTCATCCGCAGGTTGAATTCCGACGGCGAGTAACCGCGCTTCAGGTAGCGCGACGATACGTCGAGCAGGAACGCGGCGACGCGCTCTTCGGCATTCAGCGAACCGAGCAGCATCGTTTGCGACGTTTCGCGCACGATCTGTTCGCTCATCAGCTTGTGCATGCGCAACTGCATCGAACCGGCTTCCGAGCACAGCGCCTTGAGCGCGCTATACGGAATCACGCAGACGGAGCTGTCTTCCAGTGCGACCGCGGTGCGCGGATGCGTGTCGTCGCAGATGCCGTCGAGGCCGAGCGCTTCGCCCGCCAGATGCAGGCCGGTGACCTGCTCGCGGCCGTCGTGGCGCGTCGCGACGGTTTTCAGCGAACCCGAGCGCACCGCGTACAGGTTGTCGAATGCGTCGCCTTCGCGGAACAGCGCTTCGCCGCGCTTGACGGGGCGCGCCGCGCAGATGACCGACTCGAGGCGGCTGAGCGCTTCGGGCGCCAGGCCCTGCGGCATGCACAGGTGCCGCATCGCGCACGTCGAGCAGTGCGCAGCCTGGCGAGGGGCCCAGCTACCGGCATGAGGCGTGGCGGCGGGACGTGTGGCGACGGGCGTCAGCATGATCGTTTACTCCGGCGTTGAATCGACGGAATCATTGTCCCACCGCAACTTGCCGCTGTCGGGTGACAAAACGTCGCGACCGGCCGGCGCATGCCGAACGCCGTTTACGCGGCCGGTTCGTCGACGTTGGCCGCCGCCGGGATCAGCAGCACGGGCAGCGTCGCGTGGCGCACGCATTGCTCGGCGATGCTGCCGAGCACGAGACGGCGGAACCCGCGGCGGCCGTGCGTGCCGAGCACGAGCAGATCGGCGCCGAACGCTTTCGCACCGTCGAGGATCAGCGACGCTACGTCGTTGAGCGACGTCGCTTCACTCAATCGCGTCTCGCCCTTCACGCCCGCTGCCTGCATCAGCGTCGTGAAATCCTTCGCGAGTGCGTTGCCTTGCGCGACGAGCTGGTCGCGCAGCACGGACGGATCGTAGCCGGGCACGTTGTAGTAGATCGCGGCGTTCTCGACGACGTAGAACGGTTGCAGCTCGGCGCCGTGCGATTTCGCGAGCGCCAGCGCCGCATCGAACGCATGGCGGGACGTGTCGCTGCCGTCGACGGCAACCAGAATACGCTTGTACATAGTGTCTCCGAGTGGCGGGTTGAAACGAAGTCGGCCGGATGGCCGATCAGGCTGGGCAATGCGCAATGCTGCGAGGCAGAGTAAACCAATGGCGGGGACTTTGCAGTGAGGTGCCGGTCGTGCCGCGCGGCAGTGCCGCTTCAGTTTCTACGGTGTACGCCATACACATGGCGCATGCTGGGACGCACGACGCACGACGCACGACGCACGACGCACGACGCACGGCGTGCGCCGTGGTCGCCGCCGTTGTCCGCATCGTCGGCGGAAAGGCATGCGCGAGCGCCTGAGTCGCGTTTGGCACACGCATACGCACTTACCGCCCACGCCGCCCACGCCGCCCACGCCGCCCACGCCGAACACGCCGAACACGCCGAACACGCCGAACACGCCGAACACGCCGAACACGCCGAACACGCCGAACACGCCGAACACGCCGAACACGCCGAACACGCCGAACACGCCGAACACGCCGAACACGCCGATCGCATCGACACGGCGCGACAGTCACGCGGATGCCTCACCCGCATCGCCATTCAATCTCAATCGCGCCGTTTCGACATGACCTCGATCAACGCATGTGCGTCGGTGCGATTCACGGCATGAATGACACCGCCGGTGTCGCCGCGCGGAATCGTTCGCTCCTGCATCGCGCGGTTGCCGGCACACGTCCGGCACACTGTCGCGTACGCCGATCCTCAGCCATCGGCCGTCGGCCGATGCCGGTCCGCAAACGAACGATCGATTCAAACGCCGCTCCGGCTACCGCGGTACGGCCGTCAGCTCGAACACGCGCTCCGGCCGCCGCTGGTGGCCGGGCCAGTACGTGCTGCCGTACATCCGGTGAACGGGGCCGAACAGCGCATCGCTCATGGGCTGCGGCGCGTCGAAGCCTTTCTCGATCACCATGTATCCGGCGCGCAGCGCGAACGCCGGATGATTGCCGCCGGGGCGGCTGTCGAAACCGGCGAAACCGTCGCCGGCTTCGGGCATCGCATTGACGAGCGACGCGTTGCTGCCCGTGATCTGGTCGGGCGAGATCGGCCCGCCGCCGGCGAGAAGCCACGCCTCGCGGTTCTTGCCATCGGTATCGACCGTGCTGTCGTGGGTTTCGTCGTTGTCGATCTCGACGCTGTGCGGATGCGAACGTTCGGTTTGACCGGATGATTCCATCGCGGCTCTCCTGGCGGCGAAGCGTTCCGGATCGAAGCAAATCCCGTTCCGGCTGTGACGGGAAAAGGCGCGCGGGCGATCGCCGCGGTCGCGCGACGCGCATTGATTTGTCGTGATTTATTTCAGCTAGAAGACGCGTTTTCTACAGAGTATGATTCTTTTCCTGCGAAGCGGCGACAGGGGATTCGGTCGCGCCGCCTCTGCCCGCGCCGGGGGCGCCGCAGCACCCTTAAAGACGGGTAGTGAACAACAAAGCAAGGGACTAGAGGTGGCGGATTCATGCAAGCGACTACTGCCTTCACGCACCGCGGTTATCTGTTGAATTGCGCGCCCGCGCGCGCCAGTGACGGTTCGTTCAAGCCCTATGTCGTGATCTCCCGATCGAGCGACGGGGAGCTCGTGGCGAACCGTTTTTTCCCGATCGAGCTCCAGTTCAACGACGAAGGCGACGCGATTGCGCACGCGCGCGACTGGGCCGTGCGATGGATCGACGCCAGCAGCATCACGATCTGACGCCGCCGCGATTCGGCACCATCGGCCGTCCGGCCGATCCCCTGCGTGCCGCCCCGCGGCAAAAAACGCGGTAATCTTGCGGAACCCGTCACTTTATTAGCGGCCGTGCGACCGAGCGCGGCCGCCTGCATTGGCATATGTCGACATCACCCGCCCGTCAGTGGGGCCTTGAAGAAATCGTCGCCGGCTTGCGCGAGTCGCGCGAGGAACTCCATCGCACGCGCCATCCGCGCGGCATCCGCGAATTGCCGTCGCGCGATGCAATCTGCAAGATTGTGACCGGCCTGCGCGCGTCGATGTTTCCGACGCATTACGGCGCACCGGATCTGACCGACGAAAGCGTCGACTTCTACGTCGGCCACACGCTCGAAAGCACGCTGCGCATTCTGTCCGAACAGATCCGCCGTGCGCTGCCGTTCCTGCCCGAGCATGCGGATACGCCGTTCGCCGAGCTCGACGAACGCGCGTTCGAAATCGCGCGCGAATTCGGCCGGCAGCTGCCGGCGGTCCGCGCGCTGCTCGTCAGCGATATCCAGGCCGCTTATGCGGGCGATCCGGCCGCGCAGCACATCACCGAGATCCTGCTGTGCTACCCCGGCGTGCTGGCGATGATGCACCACCGGCTCGCGCATGCGCTGCACCAGCTTGGCGTACCGCTGCTTGCGCGATTCATCAATGAAATCGCCCACTCGGCCACCGGCATCGACATCCACCCGGGTGCGCGGATCGGCCCGAGCTTCTTCATCGACCACGGCACGGGCGTCGTGATCGGCGAGACGGCGATCATCGGCGAGCGCGTGCGCGTGTACCAGGCCGTCACGCTCGGCGCGAAAAGCTTCCCGGCCGATGGCGAAGGTGCGCTGGTCAAGGGCAACGCACGGCACCCTATCGTCGAGGACGACGTGGTGATCTACGCGGGCGCGACGATTCTCGGCCGCGTGACGATCGGGCGCGGCTCGGTGATCGGCGGCAATGTGTGGCTCACGCACAGCGTGCCGCCCGGCACGAGCGTCGCGCAGGGCAAGGTTCGCGAAGGCGGGAGCGCAGATAAGCCGTAACGCGGCGCGCGGCCACTGGCCGCCGCCGCACGCGTCGGTCAGTGCTTGCCGTCGGGCGCGCGGTGCTTGTACAGCACGTCCTGGTCGACGCGGATCAGGTTCTGCCCTGCATCGACGACGAAATCCACGCCGTTGTACGCGTTGCCCGTCAGCATCAGGATCGCGCTCGCGACATCGTCGGGGCCCGCGATGCGCGCGAGCGGCGTCGATGCGCGGCTCGCGTGCTCGAAGTCGGCCGGCGTCTGGTCGTCGCTCGGCAGCATCAGCCCGGGGAACACCGCGTTCACGCGAAGTACCGGCGCGGATGACAGCGCGAGCATCTGCGTGAGGTTGCCGAGCGCGGCTTTCGCGACCGTATAGCTGAAATGGTCGCGGTGAAAGTTTTCCTTGATCTTCTGGTCGACCACATTCACGACGACACCCTGCGTACCGGCCGCGCGGGCCCGTTCGTAGAACGCGCGCGTGAGCAGGATCGGCGCACGGCAGTTGACCGCCCACGCCTGGTCGAACGCCGCGAGGTCGAAGCTCGGGAAATGGTCCTGCCAGAATACCGACGCATTGTTGACGAGCACGTCGAGGCGCCCGAAGCGCGCATACACCTGGTCGATCAGCGCGGTGATCTGTTCGGCGTCGGACAGGTCGGCCTGCAACGCAACCGAATCGTGCCCGCGTTCGGCGATCGCGCGGGCCGCCGCCTGCGCCGCATCGGCCGAACGGTCGTAGTGCACCGCGGTGCGATAGCCGTGCGCGGCGAAATACTCGGCGAACGCGCGCCCGGCCCGGCGCGCGGCGCCGGTCACGAGCACGACGGGCGCGTGCGCCGCTTGCTTCGTCGACTCCATTACGTATTCGTCAGGTTGACTGAAGAAGGATTCGCGACGATCGACAGGAATTCACGCCGCGTCGACGGGTCGGTGCGGAACGTGCCGAGCATGCGCGACGTCACCATCTCGACGCCCGGCTTGTGCACGCCGCGAGTCGAGATGCACTGGTGCGCGGCTTCGAGGATCACGCCGACGCCCTTCGGCTGCAGCACATCGAACAGCGTATCGGCGATCTGCACGGTCATCTTTTCCTGGATCTGCAGGCGCTTCGCGAACGCGTCGACGAGGCGCGCGAGCTTCGAGATGCCGACCACGCGATGGTTCGGCAGATACGCGACGTGTGCGCGGCCGATGATCGGCACCATGTGGTGCTCGCAATAGCTCTCGAAGCGGATGTCCTTCAGCACGATCATTTCGTCGTAGCCGTCGACTTCGCTGAACGTGCGCGCGAGGATGTCGCGCGGCTCCAGCGCATAACCGGCGAAGAACTGCTCATAGGCGCGGACGACGCGTGCGGGCGTGTCGAGCAGGCCTTCGCGTGCGGGATCGTCGCCGGCCCAGCGCAACAGCACGCGAACGGCGTCTTCCGCTTCTTCACGGCTCGGGCGGGATGCGGCCGGCTCGGGCCGCGCGGACTTCTTTTTAGCCATCTATCTGCTCCATCGAATGCTGCCGCCGGGGCGGCGCGGAATCCGGGCATTGTTTCATGCTTTCGCAGGGCGCGTGCGCGGCCTGGCGCTCACTTCGGCCATTCGTCCTGCTCGTCGTTGAACAGCGACGCGACGACGCCACGCAGCCACGCGGTGCGCGGATCGTTGTGGTACTTGCGATGCCAGTGCTGCTT
Source organism: Burkholderia sp. D-99 (assembly GCF_011605345.1). Classification (GTDB taxonomy): domain Bacteria; phylum Pseudomonadota; class Gammaproteobacteria; order Burkholderiales; family Burkholderiaceae; genus Burkholderia. Next base: position 974,249 of record NZ_JAAOXM010000002.1, on the reverse strand, counting down.
CAGGTCGAAGCGCGGCAGCGTGAGCGGCGGCTCGACGGGCACGATGAACGCGTGCTCGGCCGCATACGCATAGCCGATCGCATGCGGCACCGTCGCAATCAGGTCGGTGCGGCTCAGGATGAACGGCAGGCTCATGAAGTGCGGCGTCTCGAGCACCGCGCGGCGCTGCATGCGCTGCTTGGCGAGATACTTCTCGAGCACCTCCTGGCTGCGGCCTTCGGCACGCACCACCGCGTGCCCGCACGTGAGGAACTGTTCGACCGTAAACGGCGGCGCCTGTTCGAACGGATGGCCGCGCCGCATCAGGCAGACGAACCGGTGCGTGAACAACCGCTGCTGGAAGAAGTTGTTGCCGTCGAGGTCGGGGAAGTAGCCGACCGCGAGATCGATCGACCCGGCTTCGAGGCCACGCCCGACTTCGTCGTGTGCGAGCGAGACCGAGCGCAGGTTCGCATGCGGCGCGCGCGTCGCGAATGCCTGCAGCAGCTTCGGCAGGAACACGATCTCGCCGACGTCCGACAGTGCGATCGAGAAGGTATGCGTGCTCGCGGCCGGGTCGAAGTCGTGCGGCGCGACGAGGCCGCGCTCGATCTGCGCGAGCGCGTCTCGGGCGGCCGGCAGCAGCGCGAGCGCGCGTGGCGTCGGTTCCATCCCGCGCGACGTGCGCACGAACAGCGGATCGCCGAAATATTCGCGCAGCCGGCCGAGCGCGGTGCTCACGCGTGGCTGGCTCACGCCGAGCAGGTCGCCCGCGCGGCTCACGTTGCGCGTGTCGTCGAGTGCGACGAGGTAGGGAATCAGGTTCAGATCGAGCGTGTCCATCGCCAGGCCGGTATCTTCAAAACGTATACAACATATCTCCTGAATCGCGTTGCCGCATAGTCGGGAAAGCGCTCAAATGTGTTCCAACATTCGAATTAATGTTCAGGAGACGAACAATGCGCACCCAGGTCGCCATCATTGGCGCCGGCCCGTCCGGCCTTTTGCTTTCCCATCTGCTGCGCCTGCAAGGCGTCGATTCCATCCTCGTCGAAGCGCGTTCGCGCGAATACTGCGAGAACCGCATCCGCGCCGGCGTGCTGGAGCAGGGCACGGTCGACACGCTGAACGAAGCCGGTCTCGGCGAGCGGATGCGTCGCGAAGGGCTCGAACACCACGGCATCGAGCTGCTGTTCTCGGGCCAGCGCCATCGCATCGACCTGTCCGCGCTCACCGGCGGGCGCGCGATCACCGTCTACAGCCAGCACGAAGTGGTGCGCGACCTGATCGCAGCCGGCGTCGAGCACGGCCACGCGATGCATTTCGAAGTGAGCGACGTCGCGCTGCACGACGTCGAAGGCGAGCACCCGTTCGTCACGTTCAAGCATGCCGACGGCCGCGAAGACCGCATCGACTGTGACTACATCGCCGGCTGCGACGGCTTCCACGGCATCGCGCGCCAGACGATTCCGGCCGAGCGGCTGAATACGTTCGAGCGCGTCTACCCGTTCGCGTGGCTCGGCATTCTCGCCGACGCGGCGCCGTCGCTCGACGAACTCGTCTACGCGCATCACGACAACGGCTTCGCGCTGTTCTCGATGCGCTCGCCGACGGTCACGCGCCTGTACCTGCAGTGCAAGCCCGACGAAGACCTCACCGAATGGTCCGACACGCGGATCTGGGACGAACTGCACACGCGCTTCTCGAACGACACGGGCTGGACGCCGACCGAGGGCCGGATCACGCAGAAAAGCGTCACGCCGATGCGCAGTTTCGTGTCGGAGACGATGCAGCACGGGCGCCTCTTCCTTGCCGGCGACGCCGCGCACATCGTGCCGCCGACCGGCGCGAAGGGGATGAACCTGGCGGTGGCCGACGTCCGCGCGCTGTCCCGTGCGCTCGGTGCGCGCTATCGCAACGGCGACACGACGCCGCTCGACACGTATTCCGCGACCTGCCTCGAACGCGTGTGGCGTGCCGAGCACTTCTCGTACTTCATGACGAACATGCTGCATTCGTCGCCGGAGGATTCGCCGTTCGTCAATCGCCTGAAGTTTGCCGAACTGAAGTACGTGACGCGCTCGCGGGCCGCCGCGCAGGCGCTTGCCGAAAACTACGTCGGGCTGCCGTTCGACGACGCGACGGCCCCCGAGGGAACCCGCCTTGACAACGCGCTGTGCGCGACTCTATGATCGGCCCATCGTTCGCTAATCGAATCTAGGTTCGAATAGCGAACAAAACCGGGATCGATATCGGCCCCGGCGCGGCACGCGGCACGCGCGTGTCCCCTCGACAGGCCGCGCATCGAGCCGCGGGTTCGTATCAGGAAGAGACATGGTCAACAAGATTTTCGAATCGCTTCAGTCGGCGGTGGCCGACATCCACGACGGAGCGACAATCATGATCGGCGGCTTCGGCACGGCCGGCATGCCGTCCGAGCTGATCGACGCGCTGATCGAACAGGGCGCGCGCGACCTGACGATCGTCAACAACAACGCGGGCAACGGCGAGACGGGCCTTGCGGCGCTGCTGAAGGCGAAGCAGGTGCGCAAGATCATTTGCTCGTTCCCGCGCCAGAGCGACTCGCAGGTGTTCGACGGGCTGTATCGCGCCGGCGAGATCGAGCTGGAGCTCGTGCCGCAGGGCAACCTCGCGGAGCGCATCCGCGCGGCGGGCGCCGGCATCGGCGGCTTCTTCACGCCGACGGGTTTTGGCACCAAGCTCGCGGAAGGCAAGGAAACGCGCGTGATCGACGGCAAGCAGTACGTGTTCGAGACGCCGATCCACGCCGATTTCGCGCTCGTGAAAGCGTACAAGGGCGATCGCTGGGGCAATCTCGTGTATCGCAAGACCGCGCGCAACTTCGGGCCGATCATGGCCAGCGCCGCGAAGGTCGCGATCGTGCAGGTGTCGGAAGTCGTGCCGCTCGGCGCGCTGAACCCGGAACACATCGTGACGCCGGGCATTTTCGTCCAGCGCATCGTCGAGGTGCCGCAGGCCGCGCATGCGGCCGAGCTGGCCGCCGAACACGCTGCATCGCAAGCTGCCTGACCGAGGAGACCCGACATGAAACGACTGACCCGCGATGAAATGGCCAAGCGCGTCGCCCAGGACATCCCCGAAGGCGCGTACGTGAACCTCGGCATCGGCGTGCCGACGCTGGTGGCGAATCACCTCGACCCGAGCAAGGAAATTTTCCTGCACAGCGAGAACGGGCTGCTCGGCATGGGCCCCGCGCCCGCGCCCGGCGAGGAAGACGACGAACTGATCAACGCCGGCAAGCAGCACGTGACGCTGCTCACCGGCGGCGCGTATTTCCACCATTCGGATTCGTTCGCGATGATGCGCGGCGGCCACCTCGACTACTGCGTGCTCGGCGCTTTCCAGGTGTCCGCGACCGGCGACCTCGCGAACTGGCACACGGGCGCACCCGATGCGATTCCGGCCGTCGGCGGCGCGATGGATCTCGCGATCGGCGCGAAGCAGGTGTTCGTGATGATGGAGCACCTGACGAAGCAGGGCGAAAGCAAGATCGTCGCGCAGTGTTCGTATCCGGTCACCGGCGTGCAATGCGTGAGCCGCATCTATACGGATCTCGCCGTGCTCGACGTGACGGCCGATGGCCTGGCCGTGAGCGAGATCTTCACCGACCTGTCGTTCGACGAACTGCAGAAGCTGACCGGCGTGCCGCTGATCGACGCGACGCAAAAGGCCGCTGCCTGAACCGTAGGTGTGCCGGCGCGTGCGCTTGCGCGCAGGCCGGCACGCTTGGGTGGACAATAGGCGCACGCCGTTTCCCCAATCTGATGCCATGCTCGAAGACAGCGCCCGCCTGACCTCCCTCATCTACGGCACCGAGCCGCTCAACCGGATCTGGTCGCCCCGCGCGACGATCCAGCGGATGCTCGACGTCGAGGCCGCGCTCGCGCGCGCGCTCGCCGCGCAGCAGGTGATTCCCGCCGCCGCCGTCGCGCCGATCGAGCGCGCGTGCGACGCCGGCCGGCTCGACGCCGACGCGCTCGCCCACGGCGCGGCGCTCGGCGGCAATCTCGCGATTCCGCTCGTCAAGCAGCTCACCGCGCAAGTGAAGGCCGACGACCCCGAGGCCGCGAAGTTCGTGCACTGGGGGGCAACGAGCCAGGACATCATCGATACCGCCACCGTGCTGCAGCTGCGCGACACGCTCGACGTGCTCGAGCCGATGCTCGACGAAGCGTGTGCGTCGCTCGCAGCGCTCGCACGCACGCATCGCGCAACGCCGATGATCGGCCGCACGTGGCTGCAGCAGGCGCTGCCGATCACGCTCGGCCTGAAATTCGCCCAATGGCTCGATGCGCTGCTGCGCCATCGCACGCGTTTCGCCGAATTGCGTGCGCGCGTGCTCGTGCTGCAGTTCGGCGGCGCGGCCGGCACGCTCGCGAGCCTGCGCGAGCAGGCGACCGGTGTCACGGCCGCGCTGGCCGCGGACCTGAAGCTCACGGCACCGGCCGTGCCGTGGCACACGCAGCGCGACCGCATTGCGGAAGCCGCGTCCTGCTTCGGGATGCTGACGGGTACGCTCGGCAAGATCGCGCGCGACGTGTCGCTGCAGATGCAGACCGAAGTCGGCGAACTTGGCGAACCGGCCGCTGCCGGCAAGGGCGGCTCGTCGACGATGCCGCACAAGCGCAACCCGGTCGGTTGCGCGGCCGTGCTCACCGCTGCGGTGCGCGCGCCGAACCTCGTCGCGACGGTGTTCGCGGGAATGGTCCAGGAACATGAACGCGCACTCGGCGGCTGGCAAGCCGAATGGGATGCGCTGCCCGATCTCGCGCGCCTGACCGGCGGCGCGCTGGCACAGATCGCGCAGATCGTCGCGGGCCTCGACGTGAACACCGAACGCCTGGCCGCGAACCTCGACCTGACGCGCGGGCTGATTCTCGGCGAAGCGGTGATGCTCGCGCTCGGCGACAAGATCGGCCGGCTCGACGCGCATCACGTCGTCGAGCATGCGTCGAAGGAAGCCGTGCGCACGAGCGCAACGCTATTCGATGTGCTCGCCGCCGATGCGATCGTGTCGGCGCACCTGTCGCGCGACGCGCTCGCGCGGCTGCTCGATCCCGCTCATTACGTCGGCGAGGCCCAGGCCTACGTCGACGCCGTGCTCGCGTTGCACGCGGGCGCGCAATAACCAGGAGAACCTCGATGCCTTTCGCCACTGTCAACGGCGTGAAACTGCATTACCGGATCGACCGTGCCGCGCGCGACGACGCGCCGTGGCTCGTCTTCTCGAATTCGCTCGGCGCCGACCTGCAGATGTGGGCACCGCAGATCCGTCCGCTCACGCAGCACTTCAACATCCTGCGCTACGACACACGCGGCCACGGCCATTCCGATGCACCGGCCGGTTCGTACACGATCGAGCAGCTCGCCGGCGACGTCATCGGCCTGCTCGACCACGTCGGCATCGAACGCGCGCATTTCTGCGGGATCTCGATGGGCGGGCTGACGGGTGCGGCGCTGGCCGCACGCTTCCCGTCGCGTATCGTTCGTGCGGTGCTGTCGAACACCGCCGCGAAGATAGGTTCGCCGGAAGTGTGGGCGCCGCGCGCGCAGAAGGCACGCACCGAAGGGATGGCCGCGCTCGCCGACGCCGTGCTGCCGCGCTGGTTCACGGACGCGTTCGTCGAGCGTGAGCCGCGCCTGTTCGATGCGATCCGCGACACCTTCGTGCACACCGACAAGGACGGCTACGCGGCGAACTGCGACGCGCTGAATGCGGCCGACCTGCGTGAAGAGGTGAAAGGCATCGCGTTGCCGGTGCTCGTCGTGACCGGCGCGAAGGACATGTCGACGCCGCCCGACCAGGGCCGCGCGCTCGCCGCCGCGATTCCGGGTTCGCAGCACGTCGAATTCGACGCTGCGCATATTTCGAATATCGAGTGCACCGACGGCTTCAACCGCGCGCTGCTCGATTTCCTGACCGCGTGAGGCAAATGCGATGGACGACCAGGAACGTTACGAAGCAGGGATGAAGGTGCGTCGCGCGGTGCTCGGCGATGCACACGTCGATCGCTCGATCGAGAACCGTACCGAGGTGACCGACGAGTTCCAGAACCTGATCACGCGCTATGCATGGGGCGAGATCTGGACGCGCGACGGCCTGCCGCGCCATACGCGCAGCCTGCTGACCATCGCGATGATGGTGGCGCTCAACCGTGGCGAGGAACTGGCGCTGCACCTGCGCGCCGCGCGCAACAACGGCGTGACGCGCGACGAGATCAAGGAAGTGCTGCTGCAGACCGCGATCTATTGCGGCGTGCCGGCCGCGAATTCCGCGTTCCATCTCGCGGACAGGATTTTCAAGGAACAGGACGGGGCCGCCTAGGTGGCGGCCGTGTAGTGCGATCTTGAATCGAGGCCCGCTGACCTGATGGTTGGCGGGCCGTCGACGATGAATGAACGCGCCGGCAGAGCATCGGCGCGCGGCGCACCGGATGACCGGTGCGCGAACAAAGGCAAGACGCGGTTCCGAGGCCGCGTCGCTTATAAACATATCAGTGCTGCGTGGGGCCAGAGTAAGCGCTGAAACGCAAACTCAGGTCGACCGCGAAGCATGGGACCGGAATAAGCGCTAAAGCGCAAACTCCGGTCGACCGCGCAGCATGGGATCCAAGTAAGCGCTGAAGCGCAAACTTGGATCGACACAGGAGACTAGCGATGAATCGCACACCCGTGGTCGATGTCCAGACCTTCATCAACGAGCAGCCGTTCGGCGGTTTTCAATGGCTCGTGTTCCTCATGTGTTTCGTGATCGTGCTGCTCGACGGCTTCGATACGGCCGCGATCGGCTTCATCGCGCCGTCGCTGCTCGGCGAATGGAACCTCACCAAGCCCGATCTCGCACCGGTGCTGAGCGCCGCGCTGTTCGGCCTCGCGTGCGGTGCGCTCGTGTCGGGCCCGCTGTCCGACCGGCTCGGGCGCCGCTCGCTGCTGCTCGGCTCGGTATTCCTGTTCGGCGTCGCATGCCTGATGTCCGCATTCTCGACGACCATCGGGCACCTGACGATCCTGCGTTTCATCACCGGCGTCGGGCTGGGCGCGGCGATGCCGAACGCGGTCACGATGATGGGTGAGTTCTGCCCGGACAAGCGCCGCGCGACCGTGATCAACCTGATGTTCTGCGGCTTCCCGCTCGGCGCCGCGTTCGGCGGTTTCCTGGCCGCGTGGATGATTCCGCATTTCGGCTGGCGCAGCGTGCTGATCCTCGGCGGCGTGACGCCGCTCCTGCTCGGTGTGCTGTTGCTGCTGAAGATGCCGGAATCGGTGCGCTTCATGGTCGCCAACGGCCATGCTGTCGACAAGATCCGCGAAACGCTCGCGCGCATCTCGCGCGATGCGCTGAACGCCAGCTCGTTCGCGATGACCGAAGCCGCGCCGCAGACCGGCAGCAAGGGCCTCGGCGTCGTGCTGTCGCGCTCGTACATCGTCGGCTCGGTGATGCTGTGGATCGCGTACTTCATGGGGCTCGTGATCTTCTACGCGTCGATCAACTGGATGCCGATCCTGCTGAAGGATGCGGGGCTGACGCCGAAGAGCGCGACGCTGATCTCCGCGCTGTTCCCGCTCGGCGGCGTGGGCGCGGTGCTGTGCGGCGTGCTGATGGACCGCTTCAACGCGAACCGCGTGATCGCCGTGTGCTACGCGCTGACGGCGGTGAGCGTCTATGCGATCGGGCAGGCGGCCGGCAACGTCGGGCTGCTCGTGCTGGTCGTGTTCGTGGCCGGCGTGCTGATGAACACCGCGCAATCGTCGATGCCGGCGCTCGCCGCCGCGTTCTATCCGACCGAGGGGCGCGGCACGGGTGTCGCGTGGATGCTCGGCGTCGGCCGCTTCGGCGGGATTGCGGGATCGTTCCTCGTCGCCGAGCTGACGCGCCGGCATTTCTCGTTCGCGGGCGTGTTCGCGACGATCGCCGTCGCGGGCTTGCTCGCGTGTATCGCGCTGCTGATCAAGCAGATGGCGCGGCCGCATGGCGTGACGCAGCAGGCAGGCAAGATCGAATCGCTCGGGCATTGAGCGAAGCGCGGGCCGGTGCGATGCGCCGGCCCGCCGATACGGCGGCCATCGGGCCGCCGGCTATTCTTCCGCGTCGTGTTGCTTCACGAAGTTGCGCAGATACGCGTGCAGCGCGGCCTCCCGGCTGCGATGATCGGCGAGGTTCGCGGCGCCCATGTCTTCCTCCTCGCCGAACATCGTCGGCGGCGCGCAGTAGGTGCCGATCTCGATGTCTTCGCGCAGCACGCGAATCTCGTGCGTGAGCGGGTGATACTCGGCGATCCAGTGCATTCCCTCGATGTGGTCGCCCACCCTCAGCAGTGGTTTCATCGGCACTCTCCCGGCAGCAGCGGCGCAACCGGCGAAGCGGTTGCGCGCGCCCGTACCGAAAGGGTACGCCTGCATCGCATGAATCTCAACGGGCGCGCCGTGAGCGCTCACTGCGACAGCAAGTGCGCGATGAGGGGGTACAGCGACAGGATCAGCAGCACGGCCATCGTCACGTTGAAGATGCGCAGCGCGCGGCGATTCGACAGGAAGCGGCGCAGGCCGAGCCCGAACGCGGCCCACAGGCTGATGCACGGGAAGCCGATCAGGATGAACACGACGGCCATCCACGCGGCGTTCATCCCGTAGTCGGCGGACAGGCGGATCGTCGTCGCGGCGGTCAGCACCATCATCCATGCCTTCGGATTGATCCACTGAAAAGCGGCGGCTTCGATGAACGTCATCGGCCGCGGCTTGCCGCCGTGCGCCTTCACTTCTCCCGACGTGCCGATGCGCCACGCGAGGTACAGCAGGTACGCGACGCTCGCGGCTTCGAGGAGCGTGTAGAGCAGCGGCAGGCGCTTGAATACCTCGCCGAGGCCGAAGCCGACGCAAAGCATCAGGATCGCGACGCCGATGCTGATGCCGAACAGGTGCGGCATGGTGCGGCGGAACCCGAAATTGACGCCGGATGCGAGCAGCATCGTGTTGTTCGGGCCGGGCGTGATCGTTGTGACGAGCGCAAACAGCATGCCGGCGGGCAGCGCGCTCAGGGTGAGGAATTCCATCGCGGATTCTCCATTCTGTTCTGGACTGGGATGGAGGTCAGTTTAGCGAGGGTTTTCTGTACAGTACCGGTACAGTTTGATTGACGATTGCCGGTACGGGGATGCGGGGCGGGATGGTTGCTGCGGGGCTAGTTGTTGGTTCTCACAAAAGATGTCCGCAGTCTCGATATGTTGTCTTTGAATAAAAGGCGACATTTCAGGGGTTGTGTCCCCCTGCACTCCGCGTTTGGCACGATGACAGTGTAGAGACCGTTCCAGAGTGAACCGCAATGAAAAGGCGATTCAACGAAGAACAAATCATCGGCATCTTGAAGGAAGCCGAGGCTGCGCGCCCCGCTGAACAGGCCGCGGCGCGCACTACGCGTCGCCTGGTCGTGGGATGGGACCGAGAAAAAGCGCTGACTGGCGGCGGCCACGCCCAAGTTGATGACGGTAGTGTTGCTTGAGGGGATCGTGCCGATCATGGCCCTGATGTGAGATAGCGCTTGCATGGCCGTGGTATAGGGCGCATTCTCGTGAGGTTCGATGTGCGCGACCGATGGTTTTGCTTCGACTCCATACGCTTCCCCTTGTCCGCACAGCTAAGCCGAAAGCTCACCACGACGATCCCGCGCGCGAACGCCGAAGCGGCGAACTTCGCGCGTCAACCGAGCCTCCCTTTGAGGTTCGATCCTGCAGTTCCGTGCGCGAGAGATGCCGTCTGCGGCAAGCCCGCGGGTCGTCGTCCGGTTCTCGTATAGGGCGAGCGACGACGAAATTCAGTCAACGCGACGGTCCTGAAACTTGAAATTTTTTTTTGGGGAACCGGCATGCCTAAGCAAACTGACCTGAAGCCAGCCACGCCCGCCGCGCACAGCGATTACGTTGACATGAAAAAGGCGCGCGCGTCGGCACTGAAGCGCGCGGACAGTGAGCGTGCCGAGAAGCGGCGCGAAAATGACGCCCGCATCAATGTCAACGCGAGCAAGTGGCGTTATATCTGTCAGGAGGGTTAGATGGGGAATAGCGCCATGACACTCAACTTTCCCAATCCCAGTCGCACCTACGACGCTTCCAGGCACTGTGTATGCTTCTGGGGCTACGACAATTCTCGCGAGATTACCTTTCTGGTCGACGATGCGATGCTGGCGAAACTGAACGCCGACATGGGTTCTGGCGAGCCCGCCTTGCTTGCGGCCTTCGACCGTAATCGCGACCGGATTCTGGGGCTTGCCAGGGACCTTTACAAGGGTGGCCCCCAGAACCGGTACACGATCTCGTGAAAGTGGCCCTCGTTTGCGCACGCACCCCACGTGCGCCTTCTTCCTGACCTGCACTGGCCACGTGTGCGGGTATTCCGGGCTGAGGGGGCATGGATCGGTCAAAGCGTGCGCTGCTTGATTATCACGAACGCAGCAAGCACCGTCTCAACTTCTATGCTCCTGGCCCTGGGGGGCTCGACTGGACAACCCAGCCGGATCCGTTCCGGGTATTTCACGGGGCGCCGCGCGTTGCTCTGCCGTTAGCCGCAGACACCCTGGCCACGCGCTACAACGCGTTACGCCGCGGCACCCTGCCGCCCGCGCAGAGATTCGATCTATCCAATCTGGCAATCCTGTTCGAACTCTCGCTCGGCTTGTCGGCGTGGAAATCCAGTGGCGCCAAGCGGTGGGCACTGCGCTGCAACCCTTCGAGCGGAAATCTGCATCCGACAGAGGGATATCTTCTCTGTCCGGCTCTGCCCGGCTTGTCCGCAGGCGTCTACCACTACCTGAGCCGGGATCATGCGCTTGAACATCGCGCTGCGGTGGACGAGCCACAATGGACCGAGGCGTTTTCGGCAAGTGGTGTCCTGGTCGGCATAAGCTCGATCCATTGGCGCGAGGCGTGGAAATACGGCATGCGCGCCTGGCGCTACTGCCAGCAGGATTGCGGCCATGTCATCGCTGCGATGAGTTACGCAGCCGCAGCGCTCGGCTGGCAGACGCGGTTGATGGAGTCTGCTGCGGATGATGCAGTGGCCGGCTTGCTTGGAGTGGACCGCCGCGAGGATTTCAAGGATGCCGAAATGGAGTCGCCGGATCTTTTGCTCTGGATCGGGAATCCCGACACGCGGCCCGATCTCGAGCGCATGCTGATCGCTTTGGACAGGGCACAGTGGCACGGACGCGCCAATCAACTCAGTTCGGGGCATGTGATGTGGCCGGACATCGATTCGATTCATTGCGCCACACACAAGACCCATACTCGCGAACCACCCTCGCCGCCGGACCCTGGGCAGTGTTCAGCGCCGGCGACGCCAGGCCTCGATCTCAGCTTCGCCCGAATCGCCAGACAGCGTCGCAGCGCTGTCAATTTCGATGGCACGACGCGCATCAGCGACGGGGCTTTTCTCGGCATGCTGGCGTGCCTGCTGGCACATCCCGATACGCCGCCTTGGAATGCGTTGATGTCTCCTGCCGCAGTGCATGCGGCGCTATTGGTGCACCGCGTCGACGGCCTGGAGCCGGGCCTCTATATGCTCGTACGAACGCCAGGCGCACTGCCGGATCTCAAGCGATCTCTGCGTCCAGAATGGCTGTGGCTAAAGACCGGGCCGGACGATCTGCCGCTCTATCTTCTACTGCCTTACGATTTGCGCGCGGCGGCAAAGTTGATTTGCTGCCACCAGGATATCGGGGCTGATTCCTGCTTTGCGCTTGGGATGATCGCGAGATTCGAAATCGCGTTGAAGCAACCATGGCGTTATCGACATCTGTTCTGGGAATGCGGCATGCTTGGCCAGGCGCTCTATCTCGAAGCAGAAGCCGCCGGTGTGCGCGCGACGGGGATCGGCTGTTTTTTCGATGATGAAATGCACGCATTGCTCGGCGTGAAGGATCATGTCTGGCAATCCCTGTATCACTTCACCGTCGGTGGCGCGGTGGACGATCCACGCCTGTCGGCATTTCCGCCGTACGAGATTCAGCCATGATGGGAAAGCCCACGCATCGATCCTGGCGGGAGAATATCCGCAAGGATTGCTCGCTGCCCGGACATCGAACGTCATTTCGATGAAGTGAACGCCATGACGCGTGCACAGTGAGCGGCGGGCATAGTGGTCCGATGTCGCCATCGTCCTTGCCAGCTTCCTGGTCGACCTGTGCGGATTTGACCGGTTCCGTTCGATTTCACGCAGAGTACCAGGATGATTGAACACGCGCAGAAAGTCATCCTGGACGACTTCACATCGAGAGCAGTACGGTCTCGCGCTCTAAGGCGCCAAGATCCTCGCGCAACGTCTGCTTCGCGAGGTCGAGTCGTAAGCCGATGACTCTTCGCGTCATCGGGTCGTCTTGGGTAGACGCCGCAGCCACGGGAGGCGTGACATATGTCGGGTCAGCCGTCCATGATCGAGAATCATCTGCCAGCAGCATTACCGGCAGAAGATCTGGCGCATGTTTCGAAGCAGCTTGCGTTGGTTGACATGCCGTTGGGAAAGGTGCTGTACGAGTCGGATGGCGCAAACAGCCGTATGCAATTGGTATCACTCGATCGATCAACCACTCTGCCGATGGCTCCTGCCCAGCCTCGATCGCCTGCCATCGAGTGAGCTGAAAATGACGCAGGAGCTGATCGCCAATATGCTCGGTGTCCGACGGTCGGGCGTGACGGAAGCTGCGCTGACACATCAGGATGCCGGACTGATCCGGTACAACTATGGGCACATCGAGGTATCGGATCGCTCCGGGCTCGAGAGGCGTGTGTGCGAATGCTACGGCTTGGTCCGGCGAGAATTCGACCGCCTGCTCCGTGATTTGAACGCCTTTAGAAGCGGCACGGATGCCAGCCCAGCATCCATGCCATCCCGTCCGTACGGCAACGTACCGACTTCAGACGCTCGCACGCGCAGGCTGACACATGACGCACAGACTGCGGATCGGCCGCAGCCGTCATCGAGATGGAAACGCCGTGATTGAAGTGGGCTGTCGCGATCCGTATCGCGTGCGCAGTTTTATCTCGACTCGAGCAGCGCGAGCCAATCAATGACGAAACCGGGGTTGTGGAAGGAGCATGTTGATGAACGATTACCCGACGCGGGAAAAAAATGCGAAGGACGGGCAACAAGAACAGGCGGAGGCACGCGCGACCGACGACGGAATGCCCGTGGTTCAGCCTGAGCGGCAGAGAGGCCATGCTCATTCATGGAAAGCCGTTACATCCAAGAAACGTATTTCCGATGCAAGGAAACGTCTGGGCATGGGCCTTCTGCCGAACCTATAACGTAGGCGTAGCAAAACTCCTCGCTCTCAAACAGAACGTGGAGCCGCCCCAGCAAGGCGGAACTCGAAGCCGGCCAAGCGCCGGCTTTTTACTTTGGCGGGTCGTTCGTTGCGATAAACGGCGCATGCATCACTTTCCCGCACCGGTGAAGCGACGCAACCCGGGAAGATGAATCCGCTGAGTCGCGTTCCGTAGCTACGCCAAGACAAGTTCGCGGCAGGAGGACTGCAACGCTGGTACGCCAATTCCTTCCGTACACTCGGCCACCAACGCTTCGCGGCTCATATGGCGCGATTTCGCCACTGCATCGATCTTTTCGACGAGCTGCTTAGGAAGGCATAGCAAGACCGCCACCGAACACGACGTCGGCCGAGCAATATCGATGAACCTCCAGATTCCCTCGCCGTCGTCGATGAACGACGCCTGCAATGCCGCCATGTCCGTTGTAGGAAACGGAATGAGGCGCGCGCATTGGTCATACAGTTCATTGACCCGGTCGTTTGCGGTGTTTGCCAATTCGCTGTATGTGTTGCCCTCCACATGCGCGCCGGGAAAATCCGGCAGCCATCCGCGATAGCCTGGGCCTTCCTGTCGGGTGATAAAAATGGGGTATTCCACGATCAGCTCCGGGATTCCTGTGTGACGTCAATCATTGTTCTTCCCCGGGGCTGGGCGTGTCAGTACGCTAGAGAACGATCTCGAGGGATCTGACCTCATGCGGCAGGTTCGGATCCGGGTACGTCACCGTACAGATTTGCATCGCAATCCGGCGCATGTTCTGGGTGGGCGCCCAATCGCAGATGCCAAGGCGCCAGAGAGCAACCGGGCGAATATGTGTCGTGCTTCGTGACGCTTGCCGGAAGTCGGCATCACTGAATGGAGCTCCATCATGAACCCCGTCACACTATTTCTTTCCGCCGCTTTTCTGTTTGCCGCGCTAGCCGTCGGCGCCTTGGTCAATCCGTACCTCGCGTTACCCTTCTTCATCGTCGCCGTCCTTATCGCACTCTCCGTGAAAGTGGCCAATGTCTGGGAGAAGTTCGTAATCCTGCGCGTCGGGAAACTGCAGAGCGTCAAGGGTGCCGGTTTTTTTATGATTATCCCGATACTGGACAACGTTGTCGCGGTGATCGACGAACGGATTCAAACGACTGCGTTCAACGCACAGGAGGCGCTTACCAGGGATACAGTGCCGGTCAACGTCGACGCCATCATTTTCTGGCACGTACACGACGCTCGGAAAGCGGCACTCGCCATCACTGATTACCGGCAGGCCATCGATCGCGTCGCGCAAACCTCGCTGCGGGAGATGATCGGTTCATCGATGCTGGCCACGCTGCTCTCTGATCGGAAAGCTGCCGATGCACACCTCGCGGACGAGATCGGCAGGAAAACCGCAGATTGGGGTATCACGGTACGATCCGTGGAAACCCGAGACGTGGCGATCCCTGTCGCGCTGCAGGATTCGATGTCACGGCAGGCGCAAGCCGAACGCGAGAAGCAGGCGCGCGTGATACTCGGTTCCGCGGAGGCCGAAGTGGCGGAGAAATTCGTCGAAGCTTCGCGAGTCTATGAAAATCACCCGGCCGCACTTCAATTGCGGGCAATGAACATCATCTATGAAACGACGAAAGAGCGCGGGGCCACGATCCTGATTCCGAGTTCGATGGTGGACAGCTTGAACCCGGTGCTGGCGTTGGCCATTGCCGGGCATGACGTGACGGAGTCGACATCGCCGCCGACGCTCAAGACAGCGGCATAGCCACGCAGACAGCGCGTGTCGCGTGCCATTCGATGCGAATCGGCAGGCCCGCTCGCCCCGCGGCGAAGCGCGGAACGAGGAAACGCTGCGCAGATATGGGTCTGGTACGCCGGACGACTGGCTCGAACGCCGCGTCTATGCTCGCTTTGCGAATCTCGGCGTCGGGCTGCTGGCCGTGATCGACGTCAGACTGTTCGGGCTGCCCGGCGTGTCGGCGTGGGCGATCCAGATGATGTGGATCCCGTTCCAATGCCAACCGGTGAATACGCGTGTACGTGGATAGGTATGAGGCTTTGCTCGATCTATGAGCGTGGTCACACGCATCGCGCGAGCAATTGCTGGTCCAGTTGCAAAATGGGTGCCGCGATGCGGAGCAAAGCGATGTCACCGCGATTGCCGATTTTTCGATACGCCTGCGCCGATATACCTGATCCCGGAACGCAGGTGACGCGCCATGCGGATTCGGCGCGCTACAACGCGAGTGGCGAGCGTGACCCTCTGGCGGTATCGGGAGCAACGCTGCACCACTACTTCACCTGACGATCGGAATCGGAATAGCGCCACTTGCTCGCATTGGAATCGATGCCGGCATAGTCGCGGGTACGCTTTTCAGCCCGTTCGATATCGGCTCGGGCCAGATTGTCGCGCTCCTTTTCTCGGGTTGCCTGATCGTGTCGATCAGGCAATGTGCTTGGATAAGATTTCATAGACCACTCCGAAGTGAGGTGTGCTCGCGTAGCGAGGAGCCGCATCGAGTCAGATCGCCCGAACAGGATCGCGGTCAGATGCACGGGTGTTGAGCACAGGATGGGCGAGAGGGGAGGGGAAGTCGGTACGTTGCCGTGCAGTGGCTGCTGGAGCCGTTTCGGTCAGTCAAGCGGTGATGTGCTCAAAGGCTGCTTCCAGATGTCGGGCGGCCACCCAAAAGCGCGCTGCGCTACGACGCATAGATGACGCTCGGACTGGAGCCCGAAGCAGGAGCCCGCGATCAACCTGCGGGTCATGAGCGCCGGATCAGCCGATGGCCAACCCATCGGGCGGTAGAACGGCGCGAGATGGCAGCGCTGATCACGCGGGTCCAGAAAGTGATCGGTGCTTCTCGGCAGGTGTTCACGAGGCGCGTGGCAATAACGGTTGATTTTCCACTCGGCATGAAGCTGCCATATCCACGCCCGCCCAGGTTGATCGATCGAAGATGTACGTACCTCCAGCCACGCCGCAATCGACGATCTTTCGGACTGGATGCCTTCGAAAACCGACCTCGTTTCGAATAAGCTGCCGAGCTCGCCGTCCACAAGGAATGCGCACGTTGGTGCGGTCAGAGAGCGGCCAGTAACCGGAGTTGATGTTCGCTTTCGGCCCCGCGAACCAGTGCGTAGGCCCGTATCTCCATGCGCTCGAGGAGCGAAATGGATTCAGAGCCGGAGAAGTCGCTCCATGCGTCGTCAGCGATGGAGGTCGGCGCGCCGCCGGCTCTCGCGAACGCTCGCAGGAGAGGACTTGCGTTGCGGCGCAGGACATGGCGGTCAGCGTTCAGCACATACGGCGGACAGTCCGCGCGTAAGACGAGGTAGTACGGAATCGCATTGCGATCACTTTGCATGGTGGCGATACCCGTGAGGAAGAATGCGTGCGTTCAGCTTCTCGCGTCGCCGTGGCCGACCGCTGCGTTTGACCGAACGAAGAAATACGCTGAAGGGTACGCTCCGCCTGTGACCATTTTTCAGAAACAACGACGGTCAAATTGGCCATCGACGAGGGCGCAACGCGCAGCCCGAACCAATCAGTCAATGCCAGACGCCAGCAGCTTTTTCACATGTCGATGACCGAAGCTCCGCTCACCTTTCCGTCGATGATGTCCTTTCCCTGCTGCCCGGCGGCACGCCTTGCCATACCGAAGTCGGAATATGCATGCGGTCGGTCCAGCCTGAAAATACGGCTCGCGGCGGAGGTCGCGATCGCGCCCGGGCGGCATATCCGTACCGCGATGTCATACCCTTCGGCGTAACGGGAATGCCCGTCAAAGCGACTGAATGTGCGGGCGAAGACGAGGGGATGAAGTTCGTACCCCTTGTAGAGAAGAAGCGGGTGTGTCGACATGTTGGCCACTCCACAGGGGGCGACTCGCTATACGTTCGAGCGAGCTTTTCATTTCCGCCGCCGCAGCCGGCTCAGCAGCTCAAGCGCCACCGTGTCAACGTCGTTGCTGATCATTTCCGCTCGCAACAGCAGGCCGCCAACACGGGCGGCTGCGTCCCAACTATCTTCTGTCATTGCCTGATGGTTGCGTGCAAGCTGCTCGGCAAGAGTCAGGAGTGCCGCCATCCTTGGTGACTCGCCGGAAGTCCGGCGCTCCTCCCTCCCGGCGATGAGCCGGAACAGACCCAAGACCGACTCGGCAGTAACGGAGGGGATAGTCATTCGGACTTTATACGCCCTTTCGGTCCGCCACGGCGATATATTCGCGCTGGCCCCCGAACCTGCCTAGTACCGCCTCGCATACCCCTCGCGATACAGCGAGGCGCCGATCGACGTCAGCAGGGCGATCTCGTCCTCACTCAATCGACTCCATGCCTCCGCCAGCCAGCCAGCGAACTCGGCACACGCATGGTCCAGATCGATAGCCGCCTTTCCATCTGCGTTCACCCGCTCGAAGATCGTCATCACGTCATGCGGCGCCATGGTCGGCTCCTTGTGAGCTTCCAGCAAAATTGATCGGTTAAGGCGCTACGTGCGCCATACCATTGCTCGTATTGCCGAGCATCCCGTGAACCGCATTGACCGGTTGCTGCCGAGGACCGTCTCGGATCAGCCTTGCTCACAATATCGTGTGAGTGATTCGCCATATCAGTTCGTAATCCTTGAGGAACCGCTGGGTATGACTGGCGACATCGGATATCTGTGACGGCTGCCAATCTGTTACTGGTTCGCATGTAGGTCGTGAACGCAGTGGGCAACCTGGGACAGGAGAGCTGCCTGCGGCGCCCAGGGACGTACTCGCAGACTGAAGGGCGGACGGAATGCCTTTTAACCGATGCGGATTCAACCTGTCGATACGACGAATTGATGAAATCGCCCAGCCGGTGTATCGAAGTCTGGTGTCTTTCGCGGACGCTCATTTAGCCGCCTGGCTACGGCGTTGAGCTTGGCCTGCGAATTGGCCGGGAGATCGATCCCCTTGGGGGAATACCGTCTCAGGAGCCCATTTGTGTTCTCGTTCGAGCCACGTTGCCGCGGACTCTGCGGATCGCAAAAGTAGCCCCTTATGTCAGTGGCCACGGTGAAGCGCATGTGATCATGCCATCTCTTTGCCTCGATCCCGGCGACGCCCTGATTGCTCGGGCGGCTGGCGTGCCACCCGAAGTTCAATTCATCGGCACCGGGAGATCATCGACCAAATGCACGTCGAGCCATTCGAGCGCCCAGCTTTTCGCAAAGGCAATCGCATCCTCGCGCACGTCGAAGCCCGCCAGATCTCCGCTCAGTTGAACGTCGCACTCACTGCCGTCTGCACGATTGATGCTGATCCGCGCGTGTGCCATGTATTCCCCGTCGGCCCTGCGCGGTGTCGGGTCGATATGGAGTCGGGTTGAGTCGAGCTGCATTTTCCTTCCTCCTTCAGTCGTTGCGGGGCCCGTGGCCACCGCAAAGTATTTCGTCGCGACCAGAACCGTCAAAGCTTGAGGAGCGCCATGATCTGGCCTGCTTCCTGGTCCGATTCGCAGCTCGCCATTCCGCCTTTGCGCAACAGCGCGCGGATCGAGAAAAACATCAGGAACGCATCCTCATCGATTTCATGACGCCGATCGAGAATGACGCCGTCCAATTCGGCACGAGCGTCAAACGGCAGGAGTTGCTCGATGACGCCAGCACCATCGTGTCGAATCCATTTCAACAGGTCTTTCCTGTTCATATCCAGCCTCCCGACGTTGCCGGCGCGCCATGCGCCAGGCGGGGTTGAGTCTGTGGCGGCGCCGCGGACGCAGAAGCAGAAGCAGGATGGACCGAGGAAGAGATCAGGACGCGTTATCCAACACGCTCATGTCCTGTAGACAGGCATCGATCAGGCGCTTCGCTACGCAGTCGATCCGCGGCGCGTTCGCCCGCATTGCGCGGTATCGATGAGAGGCCCGATCACGTTCGGAGGGGGGGCGCCTTGAGTGGCGCGGGAATCGGTAGCGAGTCAGTCAACGAACCCATCCTACGCCCATTGGCGAACTTGTACAGTGAAAGTTCTGCGCGAACCGCCGCATGGCATGCGGCCCCGATTGGGTGCGGGACGCATCGGTTCAGCCACGTGTGAACAATCGCCGATACACGGGGAGAGGGTGCCTTGATGGTATCGTCGAAATTTCAATTAGAAATTCGAAGCAACTCAAAACCATGGAGCCAGGACGTGCAACCGGGGCGAGCCTCGTCGATCGCGGCGGCTTCTTGCGTTGCCACCCTTAACGTTCCGACCGAAACGGCTTGACAGGGTGTTTGGCCCCGCGTAGGGTGGGTCTCTGAAGCCTTCAAGAAGCGCGATTGCTGTTCATCACTGACCGCGGAACGCGGTATTCGTTGTCCTCTCCCTCCTTGATCCTTTTTCGTGCCCCCTATCGGGGTGCATACGTTTGTCCAATATCAGGAGAATTTCCATGGATACCGGTACCGTCAAGTGGTTCAACGACAGCAAGGGTTTTGGCTTCATCACGCCTGACAGTGGCGGCGATGATCTGTTCGCGCACTTCTCGGAGATTCGCGGCGATGGCTTCAAGACGCTGGCCGAAGGTCAAAAGGTCAGCTACGAGACAAAGCGCGGGCCAAAGGGGCTGCAGGCCTCGAACATCATTCCTCAGTAATCCACATTATTCGGTGGTCGTGCGTTCTGGATCGGCCACGCAGTCATCGGTCGAGGATCTTTCGCATCCGTCGCAGGCGCCCCCAGTCCTGCTGAGGCTACCGTTTCGCGTCGAAACGACCCGCATGGATATGCGCGAGCGAATCCCACGAGGAAATACGTGGGGGAAGCCGCGCATCCGGTGGCGAACGATCGGACGGCTCATTCATCGTGAGTTCGCGATCGACGCACACGGAGGTAACTTTGACCAAGAGTCAGTTGCGCAACAAAAGACCACTCGCAAGACCACGGCGCTCCAAGGATTTGCCGGTGCTCGGCGTGGCGCTGAACTGGGTGCCACCAGCGGCACCCCCGGCACCGGCCAAATCGAGCGGGAAGAAGCGCACCACCGAGACGCGATAACGAGGCGCGCGAGCGCCCGGACGATGTGCGGCCCGCGTGTCGCGTTGGTACGCGCCCCCCCACGCATGGGCATTTTTCGAAATTTGCACTGAAACTGCGCTCTATCGGGGAGCGGAAGTCCACACACCGCTGCGATTGCCGCGCGTCACATTGATTGGAGAAAATGATTTGGCAAAGGAAGAATTGCTGGAATTGGACGGCGTAGTGAATGAGGTGCTCCCGGACAGCAGGTTTCGCGTGACCTTGGAAAACGGTGCGGTCGTTGCGGCATACGCGTCGGGCCGCATGCGCAAGCACCGTATTCGTATTCTCGCTGGCGATCGGGTCAGGCTGGAGTTGTCGGTCTATGACCTGACCAAAGGGCGGATCAATTTCCGGCACAAAGACGAACGGGCTTCGCCCAGTGCGCCTCGAAACCGATTTGCTCGACGCTAAACGTATAGCGCCGAGGCAGGATTGATTGCGCTCGTCTACACAATGCGTAGCCACAATCATCAGGAGTTCATCATGAGTATGCGTACCTATCGCGGATTCGAAATATATCCGCTGATTTACCCTCACTTTCACGCAGGCGCCGGCCGTACTCACAACTACGAAGCCGGTTTTGACGCAGCGGTCAAGGTTTGCCGGCGCGGCACTGACACCACGCTGACCCGGAGCCTGACCTTCAAGCTTGTCGACGGTTCGCCGTTTGCCAGCGCCGGTGACGCACGCCGGGCTTCGCAACGTTACGCAGAATCCATCATCGACCGGAACCGGGGCGAACATTGGATGCTCGACGCAGTTCTTTGATACGGATCTCTGTTGTGCAGCAATGCATGGGAGCGCGCGTCAATTGGCGATGCGCGTCCAGATCTGAAATAACGCGAGTCGACGCCATGCTGCCGGTCATCGGAAAACTCGCGTCGAAACACCGGCATTCCTTTCCGTCCCGTGCTCTCGAAGCAGATCAACGGACGAGCGGCCGCATGTGCGACTGGCGCGCTACGCGCTGATGGACGTCGCGTTGCCGCCGAGCGACGCTGCGTAGCGACCAACCCGCCGACGCAGATTCAATCGATTCCTTGCGCCTTTTCGTGCGTCTGGATTTGCTCTTCGAGCAAACCGTGCGCGAGCGCTCGAGCGGCGTCACGCGCCTCCACGTCCGTCGCAAAATCCCCTTCGGTCTGGTGTTGCTCAGAGGTGCCGGAATCCTCTCCGATGCGGTGCAGGTTGACGATTCCGCGATAGCGGCCAGACGTGGTCTGCATCACGCGAAGGCGTGCCACGTGCGTATGGGTCGTGCACACTTCATCATCCATGATGCCGTCCTTGCCAAGAACCTTGGCGCGACAACGACAAAGCAGACTTCACCCGCCCGCCTGCTTCCGTGTGTTTGGCTCCCGGTAAACTTCGGCAAGGCGGGGTTATTGCCGCCAGCGTGGAGAGATCAATGTTTGCGGTGCATCCACCCCAGGTGATGGGAGTCCAACCACTGAACGACGTCCATACTTGAATGTTCGCTCTGGTAACGGCGCGCCAACGCGATTGCGACCACCGCGACCACCGCAAAACCAACCACCCAACCAATCATCGACTGAGTCATGACAGCCTCCTTGTGGAATGCAGCCATGACTGAATTCTAGGCGCTTTGGGAGAATGATTCCTGAGCCGTGCGCCACGCCGAGCGGACGAACCGCCCTCCACATACACGATCCTTGGGAAGGTGCTCTCGACCTGCACCTGTTCGGTAGCGCCCCATATCCGAAGATCGGGTTCGCAAGCGATTAAGCAGGTCATAGGCTGGAAATAGTCGCGTCGGAGCGCGAACCTCTGCTGTTTCGGCACCAGGATGCCGGCAAACGCACGCTCGTGCGTCTTGCGACAGGCGGCGGTTGAGCCGCCGCCGGGCCAACAGGCGCCGTCGGATCGCTTGGACGCCACCGGCACCCAGA
Organism: Burkholderia sp. D-99; assembly: GCF_011605345.1. Taxonomy (GTDB): domain Bacteria; phylum Pseudomonadota; class Gammaproteobacteria; order Burkholderiales; family Burkholderiaceae; genus Burkholderia. The sequence goes on along the minus strand of NZ_JAAOXM010000002.1, from coordinate 951,995 downwards.
CAGATCGCTTTCCTCAGATTGCCGGGCGATAGGGGCGCATGCTCGGTCGAATCCGAGATATCTGTCGCCATGCGTCAGGCGTCGACGCGGAAATCCTGTCGACGTATGAGCCGCGGTGAGGCCTGACCGTCACGCGGCCCACACATCAAATGATCATGGAACTGTACTCGATGCGTGAAGCGCTCGAAGCCGAGGTGGCGAGCCCGGCAACGCAGCATACATACCTGATACAGCCGCCGTTCGCGATGCCGTCCCAATTGTGCGCGATACCCGATGTCGAGGTCCGCAATCCATGGACGCACGGCGACCTCAACTTCGCTTCTGTCGTATAAATGCGCGAACCCAGCCTGCAATCGCAACAAACGTCAGACCGGGGGACAATATCAGCGCAAGCAGTAGGTCGACGACTTTAGAAAGCTCGGCCTCGTCGGTCCCAAATGTCCAGCGGCTGATAGCCCGGGTCGCGGCGTACCATACGACTGCGCCACCTACTGAATACAATCCGATCAAGCGCCAGGGTTTCGTTTCCGGCCCAACCTTGCGCCACATAAAAATCGCACTCACAGCCCAGGCGGCGCAGATCGGAACCCACAGAGATGGAGGAATTTCAGACGCCGGAACGAAAGCCGACAGGATCGCCACAAGGATCACTAAAACAAACAAACCTATGACATCCGGGAAGTGTCGGTTCTTGTGCATGGCGATCATTGGCGTCGACCTCTCACTCCTTGAATGCTGAATCGCAATATCGGCAAGCTTGCCGAAACGAAAGAAATCCGGGACCTGCCTCTCGAAAAATTGCCTTGACTCAGCCTTTCTCGGGATTCGGATACGACGGATAACTATCGATCACTTTCCCCCTGATGTAATCGATTCGCGAAGCATAAACCTTCGTCAGGCAATCGGCTGTCGTACATTTGTTTCTGACCGTCGAGATCCACTTGATCTGTTCCATCTTGACGGGATCCTGATAGGAAATCTCCTTTGAATACCTCCTTTGCATCAGGACAAAACCATAGCTCACGTCAGCATCCATCTTCTTGAGCTGGGGATCGCCGCAAATCAGGTGTTCCACGTTAGTTTTGGCCAGCGCGCAATCAAACCCCTTGCTCACATCCCGGAAGTGGCTCCGTTCGATCTTGAACAGATACAGGAACGATTCATCGAGCAGCGCGATCTCGTCGTTCGATGCATAGATCTTCGCGAACCTTAGCGCCGTGCAACTGGATGACGCGGCATCGCCGAGCAGATATATCCGGTTCCAGTCGTTCGCGTTGGTGTGAAATTTGTCCTCGAGAAATTTATTCAGTTTCTGAGCGGTGCCAAGCGGGGCCGAGTCGAACGAGAATGGCATCTTCTTCTTTATCGGTACGCCGCATTCGTTCGGAGTCGATCCATCGTAGTTCAGGTAAAACGAGTCATTCTTGAGCGTCAGAACGGAGGAATAGGCGGGGTTTGCCGGTAGCTCCAGGTTCGGTCGAGATGATCCGATGCTGTATACCCGGGCCGCACCAACCAGACGATAGGAATCCTCAGCGAAAGCCGATGTGCAAAAGGTGAGTGCCAGCACGAGCGTCACCATCAGCTTGCTTGTCATTAAAAATCCTCTCATTGCTCAATGACTTGCGCCATAAGTGCCATTGCAGAACATGTCATGTTCCCGTTGCCTGCGTTTTGGAATGTCCATATCGAGAAACGCTGCTCACGTGCCGGCGTAGTCGAAACTATTGACGTTCTGGCACGCTTTCAGGGAATCCACCGCGCGGCTGCGGCGAAGTCTGTCGACAGCCGCAGATCGCCGCCTCGAGCGCCGCCGTGTCCTCGTAGAAGTGGTACAGCATCAGTTTGCCTTCCCGTACGCGGCAAATCAGGGCCCAGTCGCTGGCGAATTCTAGCCCTGTAGCCCGGCCGCGATGACGCAGCGCGCCATACATCGCCACATGTTCACCGTCGGAGAAGCGGGCATCGACGTCGAATTGCCCGGGTTCCAGGAGTTCGTCGAAGCGCTGAAACAGTTCCGCCGCTCCGGCGGGGCCGACATGCACGCCATAGAGCGCCGTCGCGTCGTCAGGCTGCGGCCGGCTGGCGATCAGGCGGCAGTCTTCGTCGATCAGCGCGAGGGCATCTGTCCGGCGTCCGGAGAACAGGTGGTCGAGAAAGGTCTGTACGGTTTCGATCGGTGTCATCGGCTTCCCTGATGGCCAAACGGGCAGGTGCCCGCAGAGGACTGTCATGTGTGCCCGCGCCGGGTTGGCAACCGCCGTCACGCGCGACCGGTTCATTGACAGAATATAGTTAGCATACTACTCTTTAGCAGGTTACGAAGCTCCGTGGAGGAGACCAACATGTTTGATCTGAAAGACATGCCGAACTCGGACACGCTGTCCGAGTTCGCTCTGAAGTACAAGAATCCGGATGTTGCCGGTTTGCAGTCGTGGCTGTACATGGCAAGGACCTGCAGCGACATGATGGCGGCATTCGAGGCGAATCTGTCCCGGCACGGGCTGTCGCAGACGAAATTTTTCGTGCTGCTGCTGCTCAAGCGCCACCCGGACGGCCTGGGTGTCGGGCGGTTGGCGGAAGGCACCGGCGTGTCGTCGCCCACGATGACCGGAATCGTCGATCGGCTCGAACAGGCGGGTTTGTGCCAGCGCGTCGCGGACGCCGACGACCGCCGCGCATGGGTGATCCGCTTGTTGCCGGGTGGAGATCAGTTGCTGGGGGATGCGCTCCCGGATCACTATCGTTGGGTTGCCGAACTGATGAGCCATTTCGGCGAAGACGAGCGTGTGCAGTTGAGCGCGCTGATGCTGAAATTGAACCGTGCGCTTGACGGCATGGACACCGCCAGGAAAGGTGTGTTTCTCAAGTGAATATTTAGCTTGCTATATATTTAAAACCTTCCTATGATGGGGTCAATGCAGCGCGGAGTGGTCGAGTGGGTGCCGGGTCGAACGGAGCCGGCCGCAACCCTGGCCGGGTTCCGCAAAGCCCCGCACCACGGGCCTGACAGAAGTATCAGGCCGGGCGACACATGAAGGTCGAGTTGACGTAGTAGCCTGGCGCGTCCGTCTGGGCGCGTGATGATAAGCAAGCCGGCATGCCGGCTTTTTCTTGGTCGATATAAATAGCATGCTACATAGTAAGGTGCTATTAAGTTGGCTCTGAATAAGTGACTACCGTAACGATGCCGCTGTTCGCAAGGAAAAAGGATCCAGCGATGAAACATCCGTATGCCGTCATTGCGTTGCTCTCGGTCAGCGGCCTGGCCGTGGTTTCGCAGCTTTACCTGCCGTTGCCGCTGCTCGGGCTGATCGGCCAGCGCTTCGGGCTGGGCGCCGCCGGCGCAGGCGCCGCGATGGGCGCGTTCAGCTTCGCTTATGCGTGCGGCTTTCTCGTTTTCGGGCCGCTGTCGGACCGGATCGGCCGCAAGCCGGTGATGGTCGCGGGGCTGCTGCTGCTGGCGGCAATCACGCTGCTGCTCGGCGGCGCGAGCACCCCGGGCGAACTGATCGCGGGTCGCGCGCTGCAGGGGCTGGCGACCGCGTCGTTTCCGCCGGCCGCGCTGGCCTATCTCGCGGAAGCCTTGCCGGCCCGCGCCCGTCTGTGGGGCCTGGCGTCGCTGAGCACCGCCTTCCTGCTCGCCGGCCTGATCGGCCAGATCTACGGTGGACTGGTCGGCCGTGCGTACGGGCTGGGTTGGGCGTTCGCGCTGCCGTGCCCGCTGTATCTGGCGGCCGCCGTGCTGCTGGCTCGTCAGCCGGCCGAGAACCGGGCCGCGTCGCGTGGCGGCCCGTCGATCCTCGGCAGCTTCGTCGCCGTGCTGCGTCATCGCGAACTGCGCAGCGTGTACGGCCCCGCGTTGCTGCTGCTGATGTGCTTCGTCGCGTTCTACATCGGCCTCGATCGCTACCTGGGTGTGCAACTGCGCGAGGCTGGCCTCGATCCGCTGACGACGCGCGCCATTGCGATGCCCGGATTCCTGATGCCGCTCGCGGTGCCCGTCCTGATGCCGCGCCTCGGCGCACAGCGGATGGTGACGCTCGGTCTCGTCGTCGCACTGGCCGGCCTGCTGTGCTCGGCACTCGCCGACGGCGTGGTGTCCGCGTTGATCGCCAGCGTGATCTTCGTCGCCGGGATCGGCATCGGCGTACCGAGCCTGATCGCCCGCACGAACCTGCTCGCCGCGGCCGAGTGGCGCGGCCAGGCAGTCGCCGTCTACAGCTTCGTGCTGTTCAGCGGCGCGAGCTTCGGCCCCTGGCTCGCGAGTGTCGCGTCGCCGTTGAGCGCCCCCGCTTTCTTTGTCTGTCTTGCAGTTCTGATGGCGTGTGCCATCACGCTGAGCCTGCCATCGAGCCGGCCGGCACCGGTAGTCGTATCCAGCAACCACTGACCTAAACGATTTACTTCGGAGAACGATCATGCAAAGCCTGCTGTATCACGCCCTGCCTGCCGATGTCTGCGATCGGCTCGATCCGCCTGCTTCCTATACCCGCTTCGCGGATGCGCAGATGGTGCGCGTCGACGGCGTCGCCGCGTGGCGCGTACGTTACGAGCGCAACGACGGCATGAACGTCGGCATCGGCGGCGAGCACTTCAGCCTCGTCGTCACCGAACAAGGGCGCCTGCTCGGCACCACATGGTTCAACCAGACGCTGGTGGCAGGCGAGCTGCCGGACGAGGACGACGCGTACCGAATCGCGCTCGAGTATCTCGGGCAGCACGCACCCGACCTGCTCCCCGGCCTGTCGTTGCAATGGATCCAGCCTCACGACGAATCGTTCGTGATCGGCAACGCGCAGGGCGGCAAGCGTGCCTGCACGCTGACCGGCATGAAAGTGAAGTGCCGCAACCGTACCGACGGCCGCTACTTCTGGGTGATCGTCGGCGCCGGCGGACAGGTCATCACGTTCGAGCGCGATGTCGTCTGGGATACGCCGCGCGCACGACGGCAGACGGAGAAATGGCTGCACGACGAGTGGCTCGCCACCCGCCGCGCCGCCTGATGAATCGATAACGAGAGACGTGCCCCCGATACGAACCTGAGAGAAAACCAACATGAAACTGCATCTGATTGTCGCCGACGAGTTCCGCCACTTCGCCAGCAAGCCGGGCGTGATGCCTTACAGCGTGCTGCTGGAGAACCTGCGCCATGGTCGCCTCGACACGTTGCGCGGCGCCACGCTTGTGGCCGGACAGGGTCTCGGCGAAATGGAGATCGACCACGCGTACTGCCTGGGCATGAGCCTGGGCCTGCTTCCCGAGTTCGAATGCTGGCGCACGTGGCACAACCAGGGGCGCGCCGACTACGCGCTGTCGCACAAGCACCGCACCGAGAACGTGCTGATCTCGCGGCCGCGGCGCCTTGCCGACGACCGCTTTGAAGCGGACCTGCTGATCAATGCGCGCAATGAACTGATGCTCGATCACCTCACCGGCATGCACGTGCAGGGGATGGTGCTGACCGAGGCATGCCGGCAGATGTTCATCGCGACGACGGAAGCGCATTGCCTCTCCGCCGATGCGCCGCCGAAGCGCTACTTCGTGATCAACGAAATGAACATGCGCTTCCTCGAATTCGCGTTCCCGCTGCCGGCGACGATTCGCTACCAGCTGCTCGAGCGTCGCCAGCCGCGCGCGAACCGCGTGCAGATCACCGCCGACATGGCGGTGTGGCAGAACGGCCGCGAGGTCGCGGGCATGGCGGTCAAGTTCGGCGTGTTCGACGGTGCGCAACTCGCGCCGCGCGAGACGCAGCTCGCGGATGCGGCGCTCGCGCAGTGCCTCGACGACACCGTCGCGCATTTCGCGTCGATGGGGCGGGTGGTCGAACTGCCGGTTCCGCAGCCGGCGTCGCAGCCGGTGGCCGCGATGGCCTGAGCGCCTTTCTCCGAGACCAGCCGGGTCGCGTCACCGCGATCCGGCCAACGGATACAGCCATGGACAACATTCGCTTTGCATTCTTCGACGTCGATGAAACGCTCATCAACCTGAAGAGCATGTTCAGTTTTCGGGCGTTCTATTACCGGCAGCGGTTCGGCACGCTGGGCGGCCGAGTCGCCGATCGCGTCGCGCATCGCCGGCTGCTCGCGAGCGGCCGCGACCGGGCCCAGGTGAACCGCGCGTTCTACCGCGCGTTCCGCGGGCACTCGCAGGCCGCTTTCGCCGAATGTGCGCGGCGCTGGTTCGCCGAGGTGTCGGCGCAGCCGTCGCTCTACATCACGCCGGTGCTCGATGCGCTGCGACGGCATCGTGCGGACGGTGTCGAGCCCGTGTTCGTGTCGGGCTCGTCGATCGAGATCCTGCAGCCGCTCGCCGATGCGCTCGAGGTTCGCCACGTGCTCGCCAACCGGCTCGAGGTGTCGCGTGGCCGCTTCACCGGCGAACTGCTGTCGCCGCAGACGATCGGCGACGGCAAGCGCGCGGCGGTCGACGCGTTTCTTGCCCGGCACCACGCGAACGCGGTTCGCTGTTACGGCTACGGCGACCACCTGTCCGACCTGCCGCTGCTCGAAGCGGTCGGCCTGCCGACCGTCGTCGTGCGCGATCCGGCGCTCGTCGAGATCGCGCAGGCGCGCGGCTGGCCGGTCCTGAATCCCGATTGCACCTTCTGAGGAGTTCGATCATGTCGATTCGCATTGCTGCACTCAGCCGCACGCTGTTGCTGGCCGGCCTCGCGACCTGGCTCACGATCGCGGTATTCAACAACATCACCGATTCCGGGACCAACCGGGTGCTGCTCGGACACATGCTGTCGATGGATCTGCTGCGGGCAGATCCGCAGCTCGGCGCCGGCCTCGTGTGGCGGGCGTGGCCGCTCACGCACGTCACCGCGCTGCTCGACGCGGTGATCGCCGCGCAACTGACGGTTGCCGGTGCCCTGTGGAGCGCGGCCGCGCTGTTCGCATTCGCGGCCTGGCACGCGGACTCGCAGCGGTTCGTCCGCGCACGAGGACGCGCGATCGTCGCGTTGTCTGGCTTCCTGGTGCTGTGGATCTGGTTCGCATGCGGTGGCCTGTGGTTCGGCTACTGGATCAAGCAGGGTGCCGTGCAATCGGTGCACATGACGCTGATCCTGATCGCGATGTCCGCATTGCTCTACGTGCAGGGCCTGCCGTTCGCCGATTCGGCGAACGCAGCCTGAGGAGGCCGCCATGGATGCCACCCTTTCCGTGCCGTGCAGCTTCCGGCCGTACAGCACCGATAACTATCGCGTCGACGAGAGTCTCGGACACCTGATCGTCGTCGCACATGGCCTGCTGCTGCGCCATATCGACCAGCGCATGGAGCCGTTCGACATCACGTCCGCGCAGTGGAAGGTGTTGATCCGCGTGCTCGTCGGCGACGTACGCAGCTCGTCGGCCCTGTGTCGCGAGCTCGGCTGCGACACAGGCGCGATGACACGCATGCTCGATCGCCTGGAGGAAAAAGGCTTCGTGCGCCGCGAGCGCAGCCACGAGGACCGGCGGCTCGTGCTCGTCACGCCGACCGAGTCGAGCCGCGTGATGCAGCGCCCGCTGGTATCCGCGGCGGTCAACGCGCTCAACGATGCGTTGTCCGATTTCTCGGTCACGGAGTTCGCGTTGCTCAAGCGCCTGCTCGGACGGCTGATTGCCAACCTCAATCCGTGATTTTTTTTGCGCCGATTGCTGCCATGTCAGTCGACGACATGGCAGCCATAAGGAGATGACCATGAAACGGTCTTGCTTGATTCTCGCGCTGATCGCCGGCCTGCAATTGGCGGGATGTGCCAACGACGGCGGACTGACGTCGCACGGCCGCATGCTGGATCCCGCTGCGATCAGGCTCGGGCGTGCGGCCGAGGGTGCCGGGGCCGCCACGGCCAATGCCGCCGAATGGCCCACGCCGAACTGGTGGCGCAGCTTCCGCGACCCGCAGCTCGACGCGCTGATCGATCGCGCGTATGCCGGTTCGCCGACGCTCGAACAGGCGCGCGCACGCATCGGCCGGGCGAGCGCGATGCTGTCCGCGCAACGCGCGGCCGGCGGCGCCTATCTGGGTGGCGACGGCGCCGTCGAACGGCAGCGCTTCAGCAACAACGGGCTGTACCCGGCGCCGCTCGCGGGCAGCGTGCACACGTCGGCGGATCTTGCGTTGAACTTCCGCTACGAATTCGATTTCTGGGGGCTCAACCGGAATCGCGTGCAGGCGCAGTTGTCGCGCGTCGCGGCCGAACGTCTCGAAGCGCGCGCGGTCGAGCTCACGCTCGCAAGTGCGGTATGCCAGAGCTACGTCGACCTCGCGCGCACCGAGCGGCAGCTCGTGCTTGCGCAGCGCAACGTTGCGTTGCGGGAACGCCAGGTGGCGCTGCTGCGCGCGCGCATCGGCGAAGGGCTCGACACGACCGTCGCGCAGAAGGAAGCGTCGGCTACGGTGCCGATGGCGCGCGCCGACGTCGAGGCGCTGCGCAACCAGGCCACGCTGCTTCGCCATCAGCTCGCGGTGCTGGCCGGCGAGGATCCGGCCGCAAGCGAGCGGATCACGGTGCCGACGCTGCGGCTCGACAGCGCGCTGGCACTGCCGCCGCGGCTCGATGCCGACCTGGTTGCGCACCGGCCCGAAATCGCCGCGCAGCGCATGCGCGTCGAAGCCGCGAGCCGCGATATCGATGCGGCCCATGCGGAGTTCTATCCGAACATCGATCTCGTTGCGTCAGGCGGCCTCGATGCGCTCGACGCGAGCAACCTGTTCCAGGCGGGCAGCAAGATCTTCGGCTTTGGCGTCGCGGTGCATTTGCCGATCTTCGATGCAGGCCGGCTGAGGGCCGGTCTGGCGATCAGCAACGCCGACTACGACGCGGAAGTCGCGCTGTACAACAAGCTCGTGCTGGACGCGTTCCGCGACGTCGCCGATCAGGTCTCGACGTGGCGCTCGCTGGATGCCCGGCAGGCCGAGCATGCCCTCGCGCTGCGCGAGCTCGAGGACACCGTCAAGGTCGCGAGCGCGCGGCATCGCGAAGGGCTGACCAATCGTCTCGTCGTGCTGACCGTCGAGGATCGGCTGCTCGCGCAGCAGCGCGCGGACGTCGATCTCGACGCACGCCGGCTGCAGACGGCGATTCAGCTCTACCGCGCGCTCGGCGGCGGCATCGATCTGTCCGCCGCGGCGAACAGCGCTTCCTGAACCCCGCGCTTTCATCCGAATTCAGAAAAACGGAGTATCCAAATGAGCACGCAAACCAGAGTTGAAGCGGCACCGGTCGCAGACGAACAACAACCGCGTCGCAAGCGCATGGTGCTGGCCTTTTCGGCGGCACTCGCCGTCGCCGCGCTCGGCTACGGCGCGTACTGGCTGACGGTCGCACGTTTCGTCGAAAGCACCGACGATGCGTATGTCGGTGGCAACGTGATTCAGCTTGCGCCGCAGACGCCGGGCACCGTGGTGTCGATTCGTGCCGACGACACGAATTTCGTCAAGGCCGGTACGGTGATGGTGCAGCTCGACCAGACCGACGCGCGCCTCGCGCTCGAGCAGGCGACGGCGCAGCTCGCGCAGGTGATCCGCCGCACGCGGACGCTGTACCAGAGCCAGTCGGCGCAGGCCGCCAACGTCGCGGGCCGCGAGGCGGATCTCGCGAAAGCACGCGCCGACCTCGCGCACCGGCGCGCGCTGGCCGGCAGCGGCGCGGTATCGGAGGAGGAAATCCGCCACGCGCAGGACAGCGTCAATCTCGCGAGCGCATCGCTCGATGCGGCGCGCGAGCAATGGTCGAGCAGCCGCACGCTGGCCGGTGCCAGCCCGCTCGACGAGCACCCGGAAGTCGCGCAGGCCGTCGCGCGCGTGAAGGAGGCGCAGCTTGCGCTCGAACGCACGTCGGTCGTCGCGCCGGAGAACGGTTTCGTCGCACGCCGCAGCGTTCAGGTCGGGCAGCGGGTGGCGGTCGGCACGTCGCTGCTGTCGGTGGTGCCGCTCGATCAGCTCTGGGTCGACGCGAACTTCAAGGAAAGCCAGTTGCGCCACATGCGCATTGGTCAGTCCGTGACGCTGACGACCGACCTGTTCGGCAAGGGTGTCGTGTATCACGGCAAGGTGGCGGGGCTCGGCGCGGGCACCGGCAGTGCATTCTCGCTGCTGCCGCCGCAGAACGCCACCGGCAACTGGATCAAGGTCGTGCAGCGGCTGCCGGTGCGCGTCACGCTCGATCCGGCGGAGGTGCGCGCGCATCCGCTGCGGGTCGGGCTGTCGGTCGTGGCCGACGTGGACATCAAGGAACGGGGCGGCGCGCAACTGGCCACGACCGAGCCGGATCGTCCGATCGCGCAGACCGCGGTCTATGACGCACAGGCGCAGGCCGTCGATTCGGCGGTGGAGCGTCTCGTGGCCGCCGATACGCGTCACTGAGCGCCAGGGAGACCATCATGACAACTCCGAATGCGGCGCCGCTGCCGCCGCTTGCCGGTGCGAAACTGGTGCTCGCGTCGATTGCGCTCGCGCTTGCGACGTTCATGAACGTGCTCGACATCACGATCGCGAACGTGTCGATTCCATCGATCGCCGGCGATATCGGCGTGAGCGCGAGCCAGGGGACGTGGGTCATCACGTCGTTCGCGGTCGCGAACGCGATCGCCGTGCCGCTGACGGGCTGGCTGACCCAGCGCTACGGCCAGGTGCGCCTGTTCGTCTCGGCGGTGTTGCTGTTCGTCGTCGCGTCACTGCTTTGCGGGCTCGCCACGAACCTCGGCACGCTGATCCTGTTCCGGATCCTGCAGGGCGCGGCAGCGGGGCCGATGATTCCGCTGTCGCAGGCGCTGCTGCTGCAGAGCTATCCAAAGCACAAGTCGGGTACCGCGCTGTCGATGTGGGCGATGACGACGATGATCGCGCCGGTGCTGGGCCCGATCCTCGGCGGCTGGATCTCCGACAACATCTCGTGGCCGTGGATCTTCTACATCAACATCCCGACCGGCCTCTTCGCTGCGTGGCTGACCTGGCTGCTGCTGCGCGACCGCGAATCGCCGCGCGTGAAGAAGCCGATCGATCGCATGGGGCTCGCGCTGCTCGTGATCTGGGTCGGCTGCCTTCAGGTGATGCTCGACAAGGGGCGGGAGCTTGACTGGTTCAGCTCGGACATCATCGTCGCGCTGGCCGTGATCGCCTTCGTCGCGTTCGTGCTGTTCGTGATCTGGGAGACGACGCAGTCGCACCCGGTCGTCGATCTGTCGCTGTTCGCGAGACGAAATTTCGCGATCGGCACGACGGCGATTTCGCTCGGCTACGGCGTGTTCTTCGCGAACCTCGTCCTGCTGCCGTTGTGGCTGCAGCAGTTCGCCGGCTACACGGCCACGTGGGCGGGCATCGTCAGCGCGCCGGTCGGGCTGCTCGCGCTGCTGTTGTCGCCGATGGTCGGCAAGAACGTGGGACGGGTCGACGTGCGCTGGCTGGCCAGCCTTTCGTTCTTCGTGTTCGCGGTGGTCTGCCTGATGCGCTCGCGCTTCAACATGCAGGCCGACATGTGGACGATCATGGCGCCGCAATTCGTGCAGGGCGCGGCGATGGCGACGTTCTTCGTTCCGCTGACGGCGCTCGCGTTGTCGGGGCTGCCCCAGTCGCGGCTGCCCGCCGCGTCCGGATTGTCCAACTTCGTGCGGATCACGGCCGGTGCGTTCGGCGCGTCGGCGGTCGGGACCCTGTGGGAGTCGCGCGCGGACGTGCACCATGTGCGGCTTGCCGAAATGGTCACGCCCGATTCGACGATGACGCGCGCCGCACTCGACAATCTCGCGCACCTCGGTTATTCGCTGGCTCAGTCATATCAATTCCTTGAACACCAGATCAATACGCAGGCGTACATGCTGGCGGCCAACGAACTGTTCTGGGGATCGGCCGTGCTGTTCCTGTTGCTGATCGGGGTGGTCTGGCTGGCGCGTCCGGTGCGGGCGCAAGGGAGTGTGGATGCCGGGGGCGCGCATTGAGATGATCTCGGCGAACAGGACCGCCCATTGACGCGACGGATGCACGAGTATCAATAACAGGAGGAGTTATGCAGTATTGGATTGATGCGGCACGTAGGGCATTACGGCGTCCAGGGGGCCGGCTTGCAGTCAGCTTTGCCGGGTTGATGATTGCGATGAAAATCGTCACCTATGGCTGGGGAGTCAGGCTCGTTGGAGCGGCCCTGTTTGGTTTCATCTTGTGGGAGTTGTATACGGAGTGGCGGCGATTCCTGCCGGCCTTTCGCCGGATGATGGTGAGGCGAACGATGCGCATCATGAAAGCGCTACGGCCGCTGCGTCAGCTTCCGCCTGACGTTCCGGTCATCTACGGTGCTGTCATGATGTACATGATCATCCGCCTGATCCTGATTGCGCTGCAATTGACACCGCCGCTGAACACCTTGTCCGAAATGCTCTTCGTCGGCGTGGCGATATCGATCGGTGCGCTTCGACATGCGCATTTGATAGTCGCCCGGATCGCGAAGTGGTCTTGGGGCAAGATCCTTGGAAAGGCTCTCTACGCGGTCTCGACTGCGGTATGTGTGGCAGTGGGCGCTGCACAGGCAATACGTATGACACGGCTCTTGACGCACGCGGATGCGAAATATTTTCCAAGTTTTCTCGGACTTCTGTCGTCGTGGTATGTCGCTTTAAATTTTGTACGTTGCGTCGCGATCTTTCTTGCCGTCTGTGGCCTGGTACTTTTTCTGATCAACCTGCCGTCACTCTTTCTTCGCTCCATGCGAGCCTGGTTTGCGTTCATCCCGCAGAACAGGGCGAACAGGGTGTTCATTTGGTGGAGAAGGGTACGCTTCGGCCGCAGCGGCGACCCCGCCATTATGCAAGGTCGCTATTTGCGCGATGTCGTCGAGCTGTTCACGCCGATAGCGTTATTGGGTGTCGCCGCGGCGATCGTTTCTGCACCCGAGTCGATCGCAAAAGCACCGGCTACGGACGCGATTCTCAACCAAACGTTGTTTGCGATGGAGTACACCGCTGATGGTGGCTGTCCAGCGGTTCAAGGGAATCTGCCAACTGTTCACCTCGATCGAGACTTTGTGTCGACGGGAATGCTGGTAGGCAATCGGCTGGTTACCATGCGGCAAGAATGTCATGCTTCGCAGATTGCCAAATGACAGGTCGTGTTTGATGTTTTCATGTAGTGGAGGTGTCTGCCTCCACTGCATTTCAACCGATCCATGACAACATTGGGGCGTGCAATAGCCCTCATGTAGCAGCTACTTCGTCCGGTGTTTTTTGACCAGCTCCAAGGTTGCGCACGCTCGGAGAATCGTGTCTTCAGGGAATGGAGAGAGAGGGTGTTCGTTGAGCCACAAAATCCACTCGATCACGGCATCGCACTCGATGTCGGTCAGTTCGGGCCAGCGCTGCAGAAAATGGTCATCCCAGTATTCGGCAACCGGAGACCTGTCCAGCGACCCCATCAAACTTTCGATGACCGTGAGTAAAACCTGATTCTCTTCGACCGAAACGCGCATGATGCCGGGTAGAAAGTAGCCGAATGCCTCGGGCGTAAATCTGTAGATGGCATCCGGGTATTTTGTCCAGTCGTGAGCAGTCGTCTCATTCCAGAGCAGGTTTGAGAAGTGCAATGCGTCGTCGTAGTCGTTCGTGTTGGATGAGACAGCTGGAACGACTGACGTCGGCCTGATGCGTTCGGAGAAGGCCGTTCGCGTTTGTTTCATCACTCGACGCCCGTCGTCAGCTGTTTGCATTTTCCGGTCATTCCTTGAATGCTGAATGGCAACATGTGTCGGCGTGCTCAAACCCGAGCGTGACGGCGAGACCGCGTTCCCGGACGGCTTCCGAGTGACTACAAGAACGCCGTATCCCGCGCGTCGCGCTGCGTCACGCGCTGTCACGCACCGCCATCGCGAGCGGCATCATCGCCGGCCCGATGGATGCGAGCAGGCGCTCTTTCGATACCCCGTCGCGGGATTGAACGGAAATGCCGTGCAGTTGCGTCGCATAGAAATCGGCCAGCGCCTTGATGTCGGTGCCTCGCGCGAGCTGCCCCTGCTCGGCTGCGAGCTGCAAGCGCTCGGCGATCGATTGCGTGCGTGCGCGCCGATGGGCGGCCAGCCATTCCATGACCCCTTCGTTTTCGGCGGAGTAGTTGGTCGCGGCGGTAACCACCATGCATCCGTGCGGCTGGCCGCGTTTGGTATAGGCGGCGACGGCATCGCGCAGCATCCGTTCGACGGCCGCGCGGACATCGGTTTCCTCGCCGAGCGCACGATCGGCGAAGCCGCCTTCGTTTTGCTCGTAGAGCCCCACGGCCTCATGGAACAGGGTTTCCTTGCTGCCGAAGGCGGCATAGATGCGCGCTGACGCGATGCCCATCGCTTCGACCAGATCGGCCATCGACGTGCCTTCGTAGCCGCGTCGCCAGAACGCCAGCATCGCGCGTTTCAGCGCCATGTCGCGATCAAATTCTCTCGGTCGTCCCGCCATATTCATGTCGTCCGTCGTCACATCGTGCGCCGATTTTATCGCGCGCCGTGTTGACACGCGCCGTTCCCGCATTCTATTCTTTGTCAATCGACAAACAATTGGAGTTGATCATGCGTACCCTCAAGGGCCCCAGTCTCCATCTCGCGCAGTTCGCCGACGATGCGGCGCCGTTCAACAGCTTGCCGAATATCGCGCAATGGGCGGCCGGCGTCGGCTTCAAGGCGCTGCAGATTCCCGCGTGGGACGGCCGGCTGTTCGACGTGGAGACCGCCGCGGAAAGCCAGGCCTATTGCGACGACGTGAAGGGCATGCTGGCCGAACATGGGCTGGAGATCAGCGAACTGACCACGCACATCTTCGGGCAACTGGTCGCCGTGCATCCGGCGTACGACGCCATGTGCGACAGCTTTGCGCCCGAGGCCGTGCGCGGCAACCCGGCCGCGCGCACGGCATGGGCGCTGGACCGGCTCGAGCTGGCGGCACGGGCTTCACGCCGCCTGGGGCTGACCGACATGGGCACCTTTTCGGGCTCGTTCGCGTGGCCTTACCTGTTTCCGTTCCCGCAACGGCCCGCCGGCCTGATCGAGACGGCCTTCGACGAGCTGGCGCGCCGCTGGCGGCCGATTCTCGACGTCTGCGACGAAAACGGCGTCAACCTCTGCTATGAGATCCATCCCAGCGAAGACCTGCACGACGGCGTGAGTTTCGAGCGCTTCCATGCGCTGGTCGGCCAGCACGCGCGCTGCAAGATGCTGTTCGATCCCAGCCATTTCGTGCTGCAACAGCTGGACTATCTGGCGTATATCGACATCTATCGCGACCACATCCGCATGTTCCATGTGAAGGATGCCGAATTTCTGCCTTCTGGGCGCCAGGGCATCTATGGCGGCTACAGTTCATGGCTGGAGCGGGCCGGCCGTTTCCGTTCGCTCGGCGACGGTCAGGTCGACTTCAAGGCGATTTTTTCGAAATTTGCTCAGTACGACTACGCAGGATGGGCCACCCTCGAGTGGGAATGCTGCCTCAAGGATCAGGAGGACGGTGCGCGTGAAGGCGTCGCGTTCATCAACGACCACATCATCCGGGTGACGGAGCGCGTCTTCGACGACTTCGCCGGTGCTGCGGTCGATCAACGGCAAATCCACGACATGCTCGGCATTGCCTGAGCCGTTTCCCCTCACTGTCAGGAATATTCGATATGTCCGCTCAACTTAAGCCGTCGTCGGCCGACGCCCAAGGCTTTGCTCATCAATACGTACGCATCGACGGCGAGCGCATCCATTGCGTCACGGCCGGCGCGGGTACCCCTGTCCTGTTGATTCCGGGATGGCCGCAAACCTGGTACGCATGGCGTCATGTGATGCAGGCGCTCGCCGCGCGCGGCTTCATGGCCGTCGCGGTCGATCCGCCCGGTACCGGCTACTCCGATCGGCCGCATGCGGGTTACGACACGGGGCACACGGCGGCGACGTTGCATCGCGTGATGGTGCAGCTCGGCTTCGACGTGTACCAGGTGGCCGGCCACGACGTCGGCATGTGGGTGGCCTACGCGCTGGCGAGCGATCGGCCCGAGGCGGTGAAGTCGCTGGCGCTCACGGAAGCGGTGATCCCCGGGCTGGCACCCGCGCCGTCGATCTTCGCTCCGCCGGAGGAGAACATCTTTCTGTGGCATTTCATGTTCAACCAGCTGGCCGACCTGCCCGAGACGCTGATTGCGGGGCGTGAGCGGGCGTATCTGGAGTTCATGTTCAACCGCTGGTCGTTCCGGCGCGATTGCGTGGCGGTCGACGTGTATATCGACGCCTATGCGGCCCCGGGCGGCTTGCGCGGCGGCTTCTCCTATTACCGCGCGATTCCGGAGACGATCCGGCAGAACCAGGAGCGGGCGCAGCGCAAACTGACGATGCCCGTGCTCGCCATTGGTGCCGAACATGCCACCGGCGATGCGCCGCTGGTCACGATGCGCGACAACGCGACCGATCTGCAGGGCGCGGTCGTCCCGGCTTGCGGACACTTCATCATGGAAGAGGCACCCGACGCATTCATCGGCCACCTGCTGCCGTTCCTGGAGCGGAGCCGCTGAACATGCCGATCGACATCAACATCGCGTCATTGCTGGAGCAACTGGCCGTGGCCGAGGCGCCTGCGTCGCTGGACGCGTTGCGGCAGGCGACTGATACGGCACTGCGGGGCTGGCATGGACCGCTGGAAACGGTCGACCGTACGGAAACCTTTGAGGTGCCCACGCGCGACGGGCAGCAGATTCGCGTGCGGGCTTACTGGCCATCGGTCACGTCGGCGGGCGCGGCACGCCAGCCGGCGATCGTTTATGCACACGGCGGCGGGTGGTGCCTCGGCACACTCGAGCTCTACGACAATCCTTGCCGCGCGCTGGCCAACGCGACGCAATGCGTCGTGCTGTCGGTCGACTACCGGCTTGCGCCGGAGCACCGGTTTCCGGTGCCGCTGGAGGATTTCTGCGATGCGCTGGACTGGGTATGCCACGAGGCGGCTGGCCTGGGGCTGGACCCGGCGCGCATCGCCGTCGGCGGCGACAGTGCCGGAGGAAACCTGGCGGCGGCTGCCTGTCTGGTCGCACGGGAGCGGGGCGGCCCGCCGATCGCGCATCAGCTGTTGCTGTACCCGCCGCTGGATGCGTCGATGAGCTCGACGTCCTATCGGACTTGCGGGCAGGGATACTACCTGACGCAAGAGATCATGCGGTATTGCTTCGACATGTACCTGACCGATCCGGCCGACGGCGGGTCGCCCTGCGTGTCGCCGCTGCGGGCGGCTTCGCTCGAGGGATTGCCACCGGCCACGTTGCTGGCGTGCGAGTACGATCCGGTGCGCGACGACGCGCACGCGTATGCGCAGCAATTGCGGGCGGCCGGTGTGGCGGTCGATTACGTCGTGCTGCCGGGGATGATCCATGCGTGCATCCATATGGCCGGCGTGACGTCGGCGGCCCGCCAGGTGTTCGACGTAGCCGGCGCGCAGATGCGCAGGGCTTTCCAGCGGTGAGTGCATTGCCGAAAAGGGGAGGCGCGACCTGCGTGGACGGCTGTACGGTTCGGCGGTCGCGCGATATCGGGAAGAACGGCGCGTTTTCCATGATTTCGACGGACTGCCTGTTTGACCGGCCACGCAATCGGCGTATTGACGGCCGACAGCAGGTTGACTAGATTCTTCACATGAACGCACTTTTCGTCACGACTACGACCACCACCACGACCGCCAATGGCGGGCCGGGAGGAGGTTGCGCGTCGTAAGTCGGTGTGTCGAACCCACCCCAAGCCCCGCCGGAAACGGACGGGGCTTTTTTCATGCTCCGTTTGGCCGGCATCGAACGTCAGCGGAGAACATGATGGATGATTGCGATCGCCGAGCATCCGGCGACAGAGTCGACCCGTTTCACCAGAAGGACCACAAACCGGCCGCATGGCTCACCGGAATCGTGGAAGGCGTGCCGGTGTCGACGCGGGTCCTGCTGGTCTTCCAGTTCCTCGTGAATCTGTCGGTGTTCGGGTCGCTGCCGCTGCTTGCGGCGTTCCTGGACATGGAGCGCCATCTGGACGCGGGCAGCGTCGCCAGCGTGCTGACCGCGAATCTGCTGGCGAGCCGGCTGTTGCCGCTGGTGCTGGGTGCGTCGGCGGATCGTTTCAGCAGTCGTGTGCTGACCACACTCGGCCTGCTTTGCCGTGCGGCCGGGTTTGCCGGATTCGCATTTGCGCGATCGCTGCCGGGCCTGTTGATGTGGGCGTGTGTGTCCGGGCTCGGGGCCGCGCTTTACGAAACGACCGCGTATTCGATCTTCGGCTCGCTCGATGGCGCCGTGCGTCCCAAGGTGTTCGCGCTGAACAACCTGGCGCTCAATCTCGGGGCGTTGATCGGCCCTGCGCTGCTGATCGTCGTGCCGAACACGAACGGGGCGCTGCCGTTTCTGGTGAGCGGTGCGGTCTTCACGGCGCTCGCGCTGATCGCCCCGTGGATCGCGGGGCGAAGACGGCACAACGCAGTCGACGCGCACCCGCTGCGCGGTGTGCTGGTCGCGTTTGGCGACAGGCGGTTTCGCCGGCTCTGTTGGGCGCTTGTGCCGTTCTGGACCGTGTATACGCAGATTTACGTATTCATCCCGTTGACCTTTTCGCATGGCGCACACGGCTATTACGGCGTGAGACCGTTCTACATCACGAATGCGCTGATGGGAATCGCCACCGCCTGGCTTGGCATGGGCTGGTTTCAGCGTACGCGCTGGCGATCGATGATGGTGATCGGGCATGCCGCGTTGTGCGGCTGTTTTGCGATTGCGGCACTGCTCGTCGCCCGCGATCGGGGCGCAGATGCGTCGCTCGCGATCCTGATCGTGATCGCGATCGTCTTCACGTTGGGCGAAAGCCTGATTCTTCCCGCGTCGAACATCGCGCTCGCCGACCTGACGACGGACGGCAACGCCGGCAGCTATTTCGGTGCGTCGGCGATTTCGTGGGCGATCGGCGGGATGCTCGGCAACTTCATCGGCAGCGCGGCCGCAGGCTGGACGACACTCGCGCCGGGATGGGTCATGTTCCTGGTGATCGCGCTGACCGGCCTGCTCGCATTCCGCAGCCGGCGGCCGGAATAAGCATGGATGCGGTCGATGCAGCGCGCGCTACCTGCGCGTGCGAGCCCGCGCCTTCGCACACTTGAACCAAAGCCGCATCGCACCGACCCCGCCCGCCACCGGAATCCGCGGCAACAGGAACGCATCGTCGGACGCATCGGCGCAACCGCGCCGGGTCGTCGTCGCGTTGCGGTAGCCGGCGGCGGCGACCTGATCGCGCACGCGTGGGTCCAGGTCGCCGTACGGGTAGCAGAACGATTCGACGGGCTGGCCGCTGTATGCTTCGAGCCGTCGCTTCGATTCGGTGATCTGAACCGCCGACACGTGGGCCGGCACGTGCGACAGTGCGACGTGATCGAGCGTATGCGAGCCGATCTCATGGCCGTGATCGCGCCAGGCGAGCATGTGCGCGCACGTCATGAGCGACGAACGTGCCGTATCGGCACCCGCATCCCAGTCGTTCTCGCCGCCGAACCGGCCGGCGACGAAGTAGCAGGTCGCGGTGAAGCCGAGCGCGTCCAGCACGGGCATCGCATGCGTCAGCACGTTGAGAAAGCCGTCGTCGAACGAAATGCCGAAGACCTTCCCGCTGCGCTCGCCGCGCAGGTACGGCTGCAGTTCGCGCACGCTCAGGCCGCGGTAGCCGAGCCGCCGGAACAGCGTCATCTGGCGGCGGAACGCGTCGGGCGCGACGCTCAGGCCGCGCAGGCGGTCGGACGGCGGCGGCAGCGTGCGGATCTGGTGATACATCAGGATCGGGTAGCGCGTGGCGGACAGCAGCATGAGCGGGTCGCGAGATCAGGGAATTACGCGGCCTTGCGGAAAATCCGCAAGGTCTTGAAATCGCCGGTTTCGACGAAATCGGCATTCGCCGCCCATTGCTCGATGATCGGCTCGGCCTTCCGGTACGCCGACGAGCCCTTGTAGAACAACAGGTGGCCGTCGCGCGCGGTATGGCGTGCAAACAGGTCGAGCACTTCCGCATCGGTCTTCGCACCGTAGCGGCTGTTCGTTTCGTCGCGGAACTCGCACAGATGGAAGAGGGTGACGACGTCGAACGCTGGCAGCAGGTCCGTATTGCTCGTATAGATGTCGCCGAAATAGGCCAGATAGGTCTTGCTCACCTCCGGTTGCCGCGTGACGAGATCGACGTACGACTTGTATTCCTTCGGCGACGCCGTCACGCCGAAGACGGTGTTGTTCAGGTGCGGCCGCGCGCATTCCGTGCCGACATGGTGGTGGCCGCCGGTGCCGAAGTGATAGATGCGGATGCCGTTGAGGCGAACGGCTTCCAGCCATTCGACGAAGTGCACGTCGCACGGGCACTCCTGCGTGCGCAGGTCCCAGTACTTCTTCCAGATGTTCATTGCCATTAAACGGACCTCATGGATGTCACCCAACGATAGGGGTTGTGTCGAATCGATTTCTGATAGACGGACAACGTCGCATCGACGAACCGTTCGAACGAGAACTCGCGCTTGCCCTTCAGCCGCGCGCTGCGTCCCATCGCGCGCACGCGCGCGGGCTCGCGCACGATTGCACGCAGGATGGCCTCGATCGCTTCGGGCTCGCGCGGCGGGACGACCCAGCCGTCCACGCCCGGCTCGACGTTCTCGGGCAGCCCGCCCACGCGCGTCACGATCGCGGGGCAGCCGAGCGACATCGCTTCGCGGCACGCATACGACAGGCTCTCGTGGTACGACAGCACGAACGACACGTCGATGATCGAGAACGGCGTGCGCACATCGTCGAGGCGCCCGGTGAATGCGGTGCGCGACGCCATGTGGTGCCGCGCGATCTGCTCGCGTTGCTCGCCGGACGGCTCCGCGCCGACCAGCAGCACGCGAAACCGCTCGCGCTCGTGTTCGGGCAGGCGGCCCAGCGCTGCGACGAGGTCCATCCAGCCTTTTTCCGGGGCGGTGCCGGCGCTGCTGCCCAGCACGATCGCGTCCGCGCCGGACGGCCCGAACAGCGCGATCTTGCGGCGGCGGATTTCGTCGCCGGCCAGTCGTTCCGCGGCCTGCCGGCGCACGCCGTGCTTGACGACCGTGACGTTGCCATACGGCGACCGGAGCGCGAGCATGCCCGCCACGTAGTCGCTGACCGCGATGGTGTGGTCGGTTGCCAGCCGGGCGCGCAGCACGTTGCCGAAGCTGTCGGCGCGATAGGTGTTGTGCTTGGTGAGCACGACCGCGGGCCGATACCGGCAGCCGAGCAGTGCGAGCATCACCTGCCGGTGATCGGCGGACCCGTTGACGTGGATGATGTCGAAGCGCTCGGCGACGATGCGCTGGCGCAGCCGGACGATTTCCTGGCACAGCCGGTTCCAGCGCGGCTTGAATTCCATGTCGAAGATGGTCACGTCGGGACTGTCCTCCAACAGTCGCGACAGGCGGCTGCCTTCCGGCGACGCGACGGTCACGCGATGATGCCGGCTCATCGCGGCGGCGAGGTCGCGGACGTAGGTGTCCTGGCCGCCGCCGTAGTCGCCGTGGAAGTTGGTATACAGAATGTTCATCACGATGCCGCCTTTCCTCGATCATTCATTTGACAGGACTGCTGAGAAAATGAATGCCTCAACCTGTTGAAAGCCATGACGCGATCCCGGTTACGCGTTGCCGAGGCGTGATTGCGCAACGACGCCCGGGCGGGGCGTCGTTGCGAATCGTTTCAAAATATTACAGACGCATTACGTGCCGTAGTGTCAAGGTCTGCGCATCTTTGTGTGAATGTGTCGCGATCGCTTGCGGTGTTGTCACACCGCGCGATGCCGCCGGGGAGGAGGGGCCGGTGACGTGTTTTTCTGTCGCCGGCGTGTGAGCTGTTGCGATTCCGGCGTGAACGGTGGTGCGCCCGATTACCCCGGCCGACCGGGCGGGAACGGGTCGGAAGCAGGCCCGAAGCAGGCCCGAAGCAGGCCCGAAGCAGGCAGGAAGCGGTCAAGAAGCGGTCAAGAAGCGGTCAGGAAGCGGTCAGGAAGCGGTCAGGAAGCGGTCAGGAAGCGGGCCGGATCGCGACAAAACCTGATTTTTCGATGACATCCGGACGCAAATCAACCCGTCCATCTTTCAGATTTGAAAGCCGAGGGGCCATTTGCGTTAGAATGCCCCCCCCTTGTCCGCCATGGCGACCGCCAAAGGCGGACTTGTCGCACCCAGAGAGACGTGGGTTTCGATTCGTAGCCGGGCGCGAAAGTTAGCCAGCCGTTAGCAATATACGCTTTGTGATTTGGATTACTAATGAAGAAGAAGCACAACATCACCAAGTACATCGTTGTCGCGATGATTCTTGGTATCGCCGTGGGTTACGGCTGTCATAGCGCGTTTCCCGACCCGGCCATGGCGAAGGAAGTCGCCGGCTACGTGTCGTTGCTGTCCGACGTGTTCCTGCGCCTGATCAAGATGATCATCGCGCCGCTGGTATTTGCGACGCTGACCGTCGGCATTGCGCAGATGGGCGACGGCAGCGCCGTGGGCCGCGTCGGCGTCAAGGCGTTCGGCTGGTTCTTCATCGCATCGTTTACGTCGTTGCTGCTCGGCTTGCTGACCGCAACGATCCTGCAACCGGGCAGCCACCTGAGCCTGCCGCTGCCGGCGTCCGATGCGGCCCTCAACCTGAAGACGGGCGCCTTCACGCTGAAGGACTTCGTGGTCCACCTGGTGCCGAAGTCGATCGCGGAAGCGATGGCGAACAACGAAATCCTGCAGATCGTCGTTTTCTCGATCTTCTTCGGCACCGCGCTGTCGGCGCTCGGCGAATCGGGCAAGCGCCTGACCGGCGTGATCGACGATCTCGCGCAGGTGATGCTGAAGGTGACGGGCGCGGTGATGTGGTTCGCGCCGGTCGCGGTGTTCGCGGCGCTGGCGTCGACGATCACCACCCAGGGGCTCGGCATCCTGCTCACGTTCGCGAAGTTCATGGCGAGCTTCTACCTGGCACTGGCGCTGCTGTGGGGCGTGCTGACGCTCGCCGGCGTGACGTTCCTCGGCAAGCGCGCGTTCACGCTGATCCGGCTGATCCGCGAGCCGTTCCTGCTGTCGTTCGCGACGGCGAGCTCCGAGGCCGCCTATCCGAAGCTGCTGGATGCGCTCGACCGCTTCGGCGTGAACCGCAAGATCTCGAGCTTCGTGCTGCCGATCGGTTATTCGTTCAACCTCGACGGCTCGATGATGTACTGCACGTTCGCGGTGCTGTTCATCGCGCAGGTGTACGGCATCCATCTGCCGCTGGGCACGCAGATCACGATGCTGCTGATGCTGATGGTCACGTCGAAGGGGATGGCGGGCGTGCCGCGCGCGTCGCTGGTCGTGATCGCGGCGACGCTCAACCAGTTCAACATGCCCGAAGCCGGGTTGCTGCTGATCATGGGCGTCGACATGTTCCTCGACATGGGGCGCTCGGCCACCAACGCCGTCGGCAACTCGATCGCGGCGGCCGTGGTCGCGAAGTGGGAAGGGCAGCTCGACGACCCGCGCGACGACAACGATCCGGACAACGGGCGCGTCATGAAGGTGAAGGTGCCGGAGACCTCGGCATCGGCATCGGCATGACGCACGGCAGTGCGGCAGCGCAGCGATAGCGGTGCGTTGCCCGCCCCGCGGTATTGAATGATCGCCGGCCTGGATTCGCAACGGATTCAGGCCGGCGATTTGTTTTGCGCAACGATTCCGCGTTGAATGCGGCGCTTTTCCGAGATTCGCTGAAACAGGCACTCGCCGTTTCAATCGTTCGTCGTTGAACAGGCGGCGATATTCCCGCAGGCACAAGCCTGATTTTCCCGATCCCCGATCCCCGATTCGACGCGTAAGTGACCATTCACTGTCGCGCAGTCGCGTTCCCCGCCAACGGGCATGGGCGTCACGGGCGATGCGCTCGAAGCCGAACCCGTGAAAAGCACAACGGTGCGAGCGATCCGCAATTTTTTTCGATTTATATAACGCTATTCTCGCGCTGCGCATGATCGAACGCATGCTGCACGTAATACCGACTGCGCCGGATGCTTCAGCGGAAGAATTGACGTATTGCGCCTTTCAAGCCATCCGGCCGGCCCTTCATGTGAATGTTCGCACCATTCAGGAGAGCATCCGTCATGGTCGCCAGACAACGGTTTCAGGCTGTGCTGCTCGCCGCGGCGATCGCCGCGATTACCCCTTCCATTCAGGCACGCAACACCACCGACTGGCTGGCGAACACGTACGGCACGCTGGCGGCCCACGTCGGCAACGTCGCGCGCGCGATGTGGGTTGCGCCCGAAGGCGTGATCTATACGGCCTCGATGTGGGACGAGGATGAAGGCGGTGTCGCGATCTACCAGAACGGCAAGAGCGCCGGCTCGATCGGCACGCACTCGGAGTTCCAGGGCAGCGCGATCACGGGCAACGCGACCTCGCTGTTCGTCGCGCTGCAGCCCGGCAAGACATACGGCAGCGGCGCGGTGGGGCGCTACAACCGCGCGACGAAGTATCGCGACCGCGTCATCCAGGTCAGCGCGGCCACCAACCAGCCGCGTATCGACGTCGTCACCGGGCTCGCGACGGCCGGCTCGCTGCTCTATGCCAGCGACTTCTACGGCAATCGTGTGCGCGTGTTCACCACCGACGGCGTGTGGCAGCGGGATATCGGCGTATCGGAGCCGGGCGCGCTTGCGGTGGACGCAGCGGGCAACGTGTGGGTGGCGCAGAAGCGCGCGGGCTCGATCGTCGGCTTCAGCCCGGCCGGTGCGCTGCTCAACACGATCCGGATGCCGGCCGGGTCGCAGCCGTCGGCGCTGTATTTCGATGCGGCGGCCGGGCAGCTGCTGGCGGGCGACGAAGGCCCCGACCAGAACATCAAGCGCTATACGGTGTCGGGCCGGCCCGCGCTGGCCGGTACGTTCGGCGTGCGCGGCGGCTATCTCGACACGACGACGGGCATCAAGGGGCAGGTCGGGGCGCAGCGCTTCACGCGCATCGTCGGGATCGGCAAGGACACCGGCGGCAATCTCTACGTGCTCAACAATCCGTGGGGCGGCAGCTGGGATCTCGGCCGCAACGGCGCGACCGACATCCATGCGTATAGCAGCACCGGCAGCCTGCGGTGGACGCTGCAGTCGCTGAACTTCGAAGGCATCGCCGCGCCGGACCCGGTCACGGACGGCGCGCTGTTCTACGGCGCCACGCACGTGTACGGCGGCAGCGCGGGCGGCACGTTCGTCGCGAACACGGTCGATCCGTTCACGTATCCGGCCGATCCGCGCATCGACATGAACGACACGCAGCGCGACGAGCATTTCGGGCTGCTCACGTCGGTGGGCGCGAACCGGATTCTCGTCGCGGCTGGCCAGAACCCGCCGGTCTTCTACTTCTTCCACTTCAACGCGGCGAACGGCTATGTCGCGATTCCGGACGGCTCGATCCCGGGCCCCGCGTTCAACACGACGCGGCGCGTGACGGGCGGCTTCAGCGTCGACAGCAAGGGCGGCGTGTGGGCCGGCCTCGACAAGACCGGCGCGATCACCCACTACCCGCTGACCGGCTTCGACGCGAGCGGCAAGCCGTCATGGGGGCCGGGCGTCGCGACCCGCGTGCCCGACAGCATCCAGCCGCTCACCCGCATCGTCTATCTCGCGGACAGCGACACGATGGTGCTCGCGCAAGGCGCCATCGGCACCAACGACTGGACGTCGATCGGCACGCGCATCGAGGTGTATCACGGCTGGAGCGCGGGCAATACGACGAAGCCGGACCCGGTGATCACGCTGCCGCACAGCGGCGCGAAATCGATCGACGCGGTGGGCAACCATCTGTTCGTCGGCTACTGGTTCAGCAGCAGCGGGCCGCTGTGGCCGAACGTCGACGCGTTCAACCTCACGACCGGCAATCTCGACACCACGCTGGTCAACGCGAGCCCCGCGACCGTGGATACCAGCAGCGCGATCGATGCGATGTACAGCATCCGCGCCTACCGCCGCTCGAACGGCGAGTACGTGGTGATGAAGAACAACGTGAAAGGCAACAGCATCACCGTGTACCGGTGGACGCCTTGACTTGATGAACGCGCGGCCGCCTCGACCGGCGGCCGCGCCCGCGCAGCAATCACCGCATTCGTCGCGATTTCGCAGGATTTCCACCGCGCATCCACGCAATTTCCACATCACGCGTTCGTAATGAGCGGCGTGCGCAACGCGCGCCTCACCGCCCGCCGGGCGGCGGTGCCCAACCTCACGACGCGGAAAACCGCTTCCGGGCACAATGACAGCGGCACCGGCAGGCACTGCGGGTGCCCACGACGATGAACCGGATCGACTGACTGGTTGCGCCGGCGCATTGCAGCGCTGGTGAACTCGCGCGGCTACCCCATGCCGCGTTTTTTATGCCGAAGTGACGAAACGATGAAGATGAAAACGACACCGAACCGCCTGTTTCTGATCGCCGCGCTGGCCGGCGCGTTGAGCGGCCCCGTCCACGCAGAGACGGCTACCGCGGCGACCGTTGCGACGGTCAACGGCACGCCGATCACGCAGGCCGACGTCGATACGTTGCTGCGCGCATCCGGGCAACCCGACTCGCCGCAGGTCCGCCAGGCGATCAAGAATCAGCTGATTACGCGCGTGCTGGTTCAGCAGGCCGCCGAGAAGGCGAACTATGCCGACAAGCCCGAGGTCAAGGCGGCGGTACAGCAGGCGAAAGCGAATGCGGAAGTGCAGCTTTACCTGCGCGACAACGTGAAACCCGAGCCGGTGACCGACGAGCAGGTCAAGGCGCGCTACGACGAGCTCGTGGCCGCGCTGGGCAAGAACGAGTACAAGCCGCGCCTGATCATCGTCCAGGATCCGGTGACGGCCGCGACGGTGCTGAGCGAGCTGAAGGCGGGCAAGTCGTTCGAAGGGCTGGCGCGCCAGTACAGCATGGCGCCGAGCCGCGATACCGGCGGCGAGCTGCCGTGGGTGAGCTTCCACACGCCGGCGACGGAAGGCAAGACGTCCGGCTTGCCGCTGCCGGTCGCGCAGGCGCTCGAGAAACTGACGGTCGGCGCCGCGACGAAGGATTCGATCCCGGTCGATGGCGTGCGGGCGATCGTGAAGCTGGATGCGAAGCGGCCGACGCAGGTGCCGGGCTTCGCGACCGCGAAGCCGGCGCTGCAGCAGCAACTGCAGGCGGCCGCCGTGGAGAAGGCGAGTGCGCAGATGATCGGCAACCTGCTGAAGGACGCGAAGATCACGCAGTAATGCGGCGGCGTGGAAACGCCGGGCGTCACGCGCGCCAGATCATGCTCGCGCTCGTGTCGGTTTGCGACTCGACGCGAAAGCCGAGCCGTTCGTAGAGCCGCCGCGCCGGGTTGCCGCGCAGCACGCTGAGCGACACCGGCACGCGCTTGCGTGCCGCGTCGGTCAGCAAGGCGTTCAGCACGGCTTCGCCGATGCCCCGGCCCTGGTGATCGGGGAGGATCTGGATCTGGTGCACGTGCCACTCATCGGTGGCGCGCGTGACCTTCAGCAAGCCGATTGCTTCATCGTCCTTGCAGACGATCATTGCATCGTCGAAATTCGCGCGAATGCGCTGATCGTGCGCTGCGTCGTCGGACGGCACGCCGGCGCGTTGCAGGTGCTCGGTCATCGTGAGCTGGCGAAGCGTCAGCAGGAACGGCAGGTCGGCGGCAGACGCCGGGCGCAGGCGGAATGCGTGTGTCATCGGGCGGACTCGTTCGTTCGGGAAGGCCGACGGGAAGGTCGAACCCCGCAGCGAATCATTCCCGATGACGGGAAGCCGGTCAAAGGGCACGGCGCCGAATCCGGCGCGCCTCCGTGGCCGATCATGCGGCGTGCCGGCCGGACGCCTTGTGCACATCGGCAAGATTGGCGATCAGCGTGTCGACCACGACGCGTTTCAGGCTCGCGAGCGCGGATGGCGCATCGCCTCCGCCCGCATGGAGGCACACGTCGACCGACGGCAGCGGCGGCAGGCCGTCGCGCTCGCCGAGCTGCCGCAGTGCCGGCGGCACACCGACCATCGTTCTCGCCGTGATGCCCAGTCCGCCCGCGACGCCGGCCCACAGGCTTTGCAGGCTGCCGGTTGTGTAAGCGAGCCGCCACGGGATGCCGGCCTTGTCGAGCGCATCGGTGCCGGCCTTGCGGAACAGGCACGGCGGCTTGTACAGCGCGAGATCCAGCGGCGCGCCGTCGCGCGGATGCACGTCGATGCCTTGCGGCCCGATCCACGCCATCGGCAGCGTGACCAGGTGTTCGGCGTCGGCGCGATGCCCGCGGCCCATCGCCAGCACGATGTCGAGTTCGCCGCCATCGAGCCGGTCGAGCAACGCGCCGTTGCCGTCGACGACGATGTCGACGCGCACGCCCGGGTGCGTGCGCTTGAACTGGCCGAGCGCGACAGGCAGCCACGATTCGGCGAAGTCGCCGGGCAGCCCGAATCGCACGGCGCCCTCGATCGCCGCGCCACGGATGGCGCCGACCGCCTCGTCGTTCAGGTCGAGAATGCGGCGCGCATAGGACAGCATCAGTTCGCCGGCTTCGGTCGGCACGAGGCCGCGCCCCTGGCGCCGAAACAGCGGCTGGCCGATCTGCGTTTCAAGCTTGCGCATCTGCTGGCTGACCGCCGATTGCGAGCGGCCGATCCGGTCGGCGGCGCGGTTGAGGCTGCCGAGCCGATCCGCGGCGATCAGCGTGCGCAGCGCATCCATGTCGAGATTCGGGAGTGTCATGATTCTGTTTTTCTTATAAGTCGATTTCGAATTATCGTATTTATTGCACATTCTCGTCGCTACCATCAAGTGAACCGGTCGTTCCGGTTCACGGGGACGCGCGCGATACGCGGCGGATATCCGTGAGGTTGCTTCCCTTCTTTCCGACGAGGACTGTGAATGAAAATGGGCTCGATATTCCGCCAAGGCTTTCCCGGCATGCTGCTGGCCGCATCGATGGTTCCCGGCGACGCGTCGGCCGCGCCGTCGCTCGCGGGGACGTGGACACTGGTTGCGGCGGACGTACAACATCCCGACGGCACGATCGGCCGCGACTATGGTGCCGATCCGAAGGGGCTGCTGCTGATCGACACGCACGGGAACTACTCGCTGCAGATCTTCAAGTCGGAGCGCCCGCGCTTCGCGTCGAACGACAAGGCGACCGGCACGCCGGATGAATTCCGTGAAGCCGTGCTCGGCTCGAGTACCCACTACGGCACGCTGACCGTCGATCCGGCGCGCCACAAGCTGGCGTTTCACATCAGCAATGCGTCGTATCCGAACTGGATCGGGCAAACGCAGACGCGAAGCTATCAATTGAAGGACGGCGAACTGAGCTACCGCGTGCCGCCGCGTGCCAACGGCGACATACCGATCTCGGTGTGGCGGCGAAAGGATTGAACTGGGAGGTCGTTCGATACGTGCCGCATGCGGCTGCGATCGCGGCCGTTCCGGGAGGTGCCGGGTATAGCCGGTGCGACACGCCATGTCCGGTGGCCCGCGCGGGCCGCCGCCGGCCTTGCGAGCCGGGCTGCAGGCCGCGGCCGCTCGTGCCGCCACCATCGGTATTCCCCCGCCTACCCCATCCGCATATCATTCGCACATCGCGCACCTGCCGGCCGCAGGCGCCGCCGCTTCCGACGCGGCGGTGCGTTTGCCTGCACGGCGCAGCACACAGGGATTCTCGATGGACACCAAACGATCGCGGCCAGGCCTCGTCGCCGCGCTGCTCTGGGCAGCGCTGTATCTCGCGACCGGCTACATCTCGCACCAGTTCAACGGCCCCGTCCGGCTGACCGGCTACATCTGGCTGCCGGCCGGCGTGACGGTCGGCGCGTTCATGCTGCGGCCGACGCGCGAATGGCTGACGCTGGCCGGCGCATTCCTGGTCGGGCAGCTCGCGCTGTCAGGCATCGAACACGGCAGCCTGGTCAACGCGGTGCTGTTCACGGTCGACGAGGTCGGCGCGGCCGCGCTCGCGGTGTGGCTCGTCCAGCGCGTGCGCTTCTCGCTCGAAGGGCTGTATTTCCTGCGCTCGGTGATTCTCGCCGGCCTGATCGCGGGCGTGGTCGGCGCGATCGGCGGCGCGGCGTGGTACACGGCGGTCAAGGGCGCGCCGTTCTTCGACGTGTGGTCGGTGTGGGCCGCGTCCGATTTCGTCGGCGTGCTGCTGGTCACGCCGGTGCTCGCGTCATGGTCGCGCTTTCGCGCGCATCGCTCGGGTGATCACGAGCGCTTCGACCTGGTGCTCGGCATGGTCTCGTTCGCGCTGGTCGTGGGCGTCGCGCTCGTGATCTTCGACGGCGACACGTCGCAGAAATTCGGCACCGGCGCCGGCTTCGCACTGACGTATATCCCGCTGTTCCTCACCGTCTCGGTGACGCTGCTGCTCGGCGGCCGCGCGGGTTCGTCGTCGGTGCTGGTGCTCGCGCTGATCGTGATCGAGCAGACCGCGCAAGGCGATGGCCCGTTCTCGTCGTTTCACGAGCACTACGGCAGCGCGCTGCTCGAGGCGCAGCTTTACCTGGCGGTCGCGTCGCTGCTGGTGCTGACGGTGAGCACGCTGAAGACGACGCGCGAACGCGTGCACGAGCATGCGGCGGTCCTGCAGAACAACATGGAGCTCGCGCTCGCGAGCGCCGGCCAGATCGCGTACGTGCTCGATCCGGAATCGGGGCGGATCGAGTGGAGCGGCGACGTCGAGCGCGTGTTCGGGGTCGGCGTCGATGCGGCACAGATCGCGAGCGTGCCGCTCGTGCTCGACCGTGTGCAGCCGGGCGACCGCGATGCGCTGCGCGACTACTGGAATGCGGAGATCGCGGGCGAGGATCGCGCATCGTTGTCGCTGCGTATCGTGCAGCGCGACGGCGGCACGCAGACGATCACCGATCACGGCGCGCCGCTGCTCGATTCGAATGTCGATGTGACGGTGGTGGCGGGCGTCTGGCAGCTCGAGCGCGTGTGGCCGGCGGAAGAATGAGCCGGGACGCGTCATGACGGGCCGCACGGGCGTCCTGCTGATCCACGGGCTCGGCGGCACGCAATACGATCTCGGGTCGCTGCACAAGGCGGTGCGGCGCGCGGGCGGCGATACGCACATGATCACGCTGCCGGGGCACGGCACGCGCCCCGAGGATCTGGTCGGTGTGCGCGCGGAGGCGTGGCTCGATGCGGTGACCGAGCAGTATCGCGCGCTGGAAAACGAGTACGACACGCTGCATGTCGCGGGCATGTGCATGGGCGCGCTGGTCGCGCTGCTGCTGTGCCATCGCGTGCAGCATGCGCGCGGCCGGCTGGCGTTGCTGGCCACGCCGGTGTTCATCGATGGCTGGTCGACGCCGTGGTACCGCGCGTTGCGGCATGTGCTGTACCGCGTGCCGGGTGTCGCGGAGCGGATGCGGGTCGAGGAAGGCGATCCGTTCGGCATCAAGAACGCGACGATCCGCGCGATCGTGAAGAAGAAGTTCGAGCGCGAGGACAGTTTCCACTATGCGTGGGTGCCGCTCGCGTGCGTGCGCCAGGTCGACCGGATGCGTGACTGGGCGCTCGAGGCCGCGGCCGGCACGCCGTCCCCGACGCTCGTGCTGCATGCGCGCGAGGACGAACTCACGAGCCTGCGCTCGGCCGATTTCCTGCTCGCGAAGATGCCCGATGCGCGCGGGATCGTGCTGGAGAACAGCTACCACATGATCTGCGCGGACAACGATCGCGACGACGTCGCACGCCACGTGCTCGAATTCTTCGGGTTCGATCCCGTGCATGCGGTCAGCCCGGCGATGGCGCGCAGGATGGGGCGGATGGAATCGTGACGTCGGGGCTGCTGTCACAGTGGCGTCAATCCGAGTGCGAATTCATGTCAGGTTGCTGCGGCCATGAATCAGTTTGAAGCGCTGTCTGTGCAGATCAAGGCAATGCAACGCCAATTGAACGGCGAGCGGTTTCTCGCGCTTCGCATCTACCGGCGGGATGCATACATCTATCAGTTATCGAGCACGGTGAATCATTCGATCGCTTGCTGGCTGAGCGAAAACCATGCGCCGTTACGCACATTCATTGATAGAGGCCGGCGCTTCATGCAGGAGGCTCCCCTTGGCCCGGGCAGATCCGACTGGGAGCCTTACTATGAGTTGGTGAACGCCTATTTCGATACGATGGAAATGGCGCTGAACGTGCGGGAAAAAGACTAGTGCGGAAGGAAGGGACGCGCGATCTTTCGGTTCGCGGTGGCGTTCGATCAGTCGTACTCGATACGGGATGCGAAGGCCGGGTACTGCCGGGCCATGTCCCGCAGGCAGTCGCTCATCAGCTTTGCGTCGCGGGGAAAACGGCGTTCAAATTCCGACCAACCTTTCAGCCGGAGAATGAGCGGCATATCCACCAGCGCGGTGATGGCGTCCCAGAACGCATTCCAGTTTCTTCCATACCAGTCCGGGAAACCCAACTTCTTCATCAGCCGCACATGCAACTGTTCGGTTGATTCAATGTCGTCCAGTTCGATTTCTACCCGCTTGTCGCGTGCCATCATGTTCTCCGACGGACAGGTCGCGAAATATTCATTTCCCGCTCC
The DNA here is from genome assembly GCF_011605345.1 of Burkholderia sp. D-99. Taxonomy (GTDB): domain Bacteria; phylum Pseudomonadota; class Gammaproteobacteria; order Burkholderiales; family Burkholderiaceae; genus Burkholderia. Next base: position 919,441 of record NZ_JAAOXM010000002.1, on the reverse strand, counting down.
GTACAAGGCATGATAGCGCGCGCATCCGGCCGCCGCGCAATCCGCTCGCGGATCTCCGGCGACGCCAGGCAGGTCGCTACGGCTTCGTAGCCGGGCGCACCGGGGTAAGGCGCCACGCGCGAAGGCGGGCTGTGATTGGCCGGGCACAACAGGATGGTTTCGTCGGGGCCGACTGCGGACAGATCGAGGATCGCCGACGAGCGCGTGAGCAGGAACAGCGGTCGCATGCCGGCGGCCGCGCATTCACGCAGATGCGCGATCAACGCCAGTTGCGTGGGCCGGTCGAGATCCTGTTCGATCATGTCGACGACCCGCGCGCGTGGGCCGTCCGCTTCGAGACTGGCGAGCAGCGCGGTCAGCGCTGTCGACGGCGTTGCGCCTCTGTCGGTGAGCGAGGTCAATGTGCGGTCGACGCGCGACTTCAGCGCAGGATCGGCGCGCAATACCGCGTGTGCCGCCGCGCAATCGCTTTCCAGCCGATCGAGCCCCACGAACACGGCGCCGGGCAGCGCGTCGGCCAGCCGAAGCGCGAGCCGCGTCTTGCCGCTTCCCAGCGAGCCGATGATGTAGTTCAGCGGCCGGATATCACGACACTCGAACCACTCGCCGCCCCATGGCCACGGCAGGTTGAACGCGACACCCGCACCGGTATCGTCGACGAGCCGCGTCAGCTCACCCTCGGCCGGCATCCGGCCGCGCGCGAGGCCGGCGCGGATCGCGCGCACCCGGTCGATCTTGCGCACGAGATCCTGAATGCCGTGGTCCAGCGCGGCTTCGTGAGCGGCCAGCGCGTCGTCCAGGCTGCGCGCGTCGCCGTCGAGCACGCTCGCCACCTGCGCGAGACTGAGGCCGAGTGCGCGCAGCGCGGCGATGTCGGCCGCGCGGGCGAGATCGTCCGGGCCGTACGCACGGTATCCGGCCGGCGTGCGTTCCGGCGTGACGAGGCCGTGCCGCTCGTACAGCCGCAGCGCCTTGATCGAGACGCCGAGCCGCGCGGCGGCGGCCGACGCGTTCAAACGGGGCGTGGACGTGCCCATCCGTCACCTCTCTTTGCTGTCGATTCGTTGCGCTCAGCATAAAGGCGATCCCAAGGGCCGGGTCAAGCGCGATCGAGCGCGAATCGACGACGACGCGGCTGTTACGCCCGGCAGACACGCGCCGAGCAGCTCGCCCGCTGCGACGATTCGCATCTTGTTGACCCGTGTCTTCTTGATTCCGCTTGTTCGAGTGCCGTCGTTGATGGCAGAACCCGTGGTGTGACGGCGGCGATGCGTGCACCGCATCAAAAGAAAATGCCAACCGATACTTTTTGCCTGGATCGGGTCGTGCGATGCCCGAAAAGGGGGGGGGCTGCGGCGCGCCGCCCGATCGACACGAGGGGGAATGGAAGGGAAGGCGGCGCTATCCGCGAACCGGCCGCGGCAGCGCGTCGAGCGCGATCCGGTAGACGCGCAGCGCGTTGTCATGCCAGATCGCACGGCGTGCGGTGTCGTCGAGATGCGTCATCGCGCGCGCGAACGTGCGCAGCAGCGCCGGATAGGTCACGCGCAGGCCGGCCACCGGGAAATTGCTGGCGAACAGGCAGCGCTCCCAGCCGAAGATCGCGATCGTGTCGCGGATGATCCGCGCGTTGTCCGCGTCGTTCCACGCCGCGTCGCGCAAGCCGAGTTCGGAGATCTTCACGGCGACGCGCGGCAACGCGGCGAGCGCTTCCATGCCGCTGCGCCAGCGCGCGAGCCCGGCTGCCGAGCGGTCCCACGGCAGGCCCGCGTGTTCGAGCACGACGTCGACGCCGGGTGCATCGGCGAGCAGCGCGGCCGCTTCGCCGAGATGCCAGAACGGCACGCGCAGATCCCAGCTCAGGCCGTGCGCGGCGAGGCGTGCGAGCGCGGCCGGCCAGCGCGGATCGTGCAACGTGCCGGGCCCGTCGACGGCGGCATCCGGCGCGGCCGCGGTGCGCGGCTTGAAGCGCACGCCGCGCACGAGCGGACACGCGGCCTGCTCGGCAAGCCGTTCGTCCGCGTCGCCGGCGAGCAGGTCGACCCACGCGACGACGGCCGACGGCAGCCCGTGCGTTTCAGCGACCTCGTGCAGCCAGCGCGTTTCCGCCAGCGCTTCGTCGTGCGCGCGTTCGGCTTCGACGTGCACGCTGGCGACGATCGGCGCACCTTGCGCCGCGTGCCGGAGATCGTCCACCCCGAAATCGCGGCACAGTGCCGCGTAGTCGCCGAACATGAAGCGCGCCGGATCGTAGTGCGCCTGCAGCCACGGGTAGTGAGCACCCGCATCGAGCCGCCACAGGTGGTGATGCGCATCGACGAGCGCATCCGGCATGCCGTCCGGCGGCGTCCCTACGCGCATGTCAGCGTGCTCCGGCGAGCACGTACGACGCATCGGGCTCGCGCAGCGTCGCCAATGCGCCGACGAACCGCCAGCTATCGAGATCGAGCTCGCGCACGTAGTCGTCCTGGAACGACACGTACGCGACGCGCCGCGACGGATGGAACGATAGCGCGGTCGGGTTCGCGGGCAGCGCGATGCGTTCGATCTCCTCGAGCTGCCGTGCATCGAACACCGAGATCGACCGCTCGCCCGAATTAGTCAACAGCAGCAGGTCGCGGCCGTCCGGCGTGCTCGTCCGGTAGATGCGGTTCGGATCGCTGCGCGTCTTCACGCGGCGGCCGCAGGTCATCGTTTCGGTATCGATCTCGACCAGCGTGTCGTCGCCGCGATTCGCGACGAACAGCGTGCGCTCGTCGCTCGACAGCGCATTGCCTTCGGGGCGCGGGCCGGGCATCACCGCGCGCGGCGCGACCGTTGCGTCGCGCGGATGGAACTGCGTGACCGTGTTCGACAGCAGGTGCACGCCGTAGGCGCGGCTCGCGTCGCGCGTGAGCGTCACGAGGTGCGTCTTCACGCCGCCGGACGGCACGGCCATGTTCGGCACGGGCTGCCGGGTCGGCTCGTCGAACACGAGCAGCATGTCGTGCGCCTCGCTCATCGCGTACAGCCGGCCGTCGCGGTCGCTCGCCATCCCGTGCGGCCGGTAGTAAGGCCACAGGTCGAGCATGCGCGTATGCGTGCGTGCGACGAGATCGATCTCGGCGATCCGGTGATCGCCTTCATGGCCGCGCGACCACGCGGTCTCGATCCCGAAGATGCCGACGTAGGCGTAGCGCTCGTTCACGTCGACGGTGAACTCGTGCGGGAAGTTCGGCAGCACGACGTGCTTGAGCGCGGTTTTCGTGTCGAGGTCGTAGAAGCTGAAGGTATGGGCGCATTTCTGCACCAGCAACAGGATGTCGTTCATGGTGAGTCTCCGTTAGATCGTTCGCTGTCCCGCGTATCCGGTATCAGTCCTCGCAGCGTTTCGGCAGCGTCATCGCGAGCACGCCGGCCACCGCGAGCGTGACCGCGAGGCTGTACACGCCGGCCGCCGCGCTCACGTGCTGGGTCAGCACGCCGACTGCATACGGGCCGCAGAAGCCGCCGAGATTGCCGAGCGCGTTGATCAGGCCGCGCGCGCTGCCGGCCGTCTCGACGCTGCAGAGCTTCGGCGGAATCGCCCAGAACACGCCGGCGGCCGCCTGCAGGAAGAAGCCGCAGCCGATCAGGAACGCGAACGACACGGCCATCGACGCATGCGTGAGCACCGACAGCGCGAGGCACGCGGCGAAGCCGGCGAGCGGCAGCAGCACGAACAGGCGGCGCTTGCCGGTTCGGTCAGACCAATACGACGTGACGAACATCCCGATCACCATCGCGACATAGGGCAGCATCGCGAGCAGGCCGATCTTGCCCATCCCGCTGTGCGTGAGGTTTTTCAGCAGGGTCGGCAACCACATCGTATAGCCGTAGATGCCGACCTGATAGCAGAAGTTGATCGCGATGAGCAGCCAGATCGTCGGGTTGCGCAGCAGCTCGCGGAAAGAGGTGGCCGCCGTCGTACCGGCCGCGCGCTTGCGCTCCTGCTCGTCGCGCAGCGCGTCGAGGATGTACGCCTTCTCGCGCGGCGACACCCAGCGCGCGGTTTCCGGGCCGTCGTCGGCGAACAGCAGCCACACGACCAGGCACAGCAGCGACAGCGCGCCCGCGCTGAAGAACAGGTGATGCCAGTCGTACGCGGCGAGGATGAAGCCGGACAGCGGTGCGGTGATCATCCCGGCGAGCGGCACGAACATGATGACCATCGCATTCGCGCGGCCGCGTTCGCGGTCGGGAAACCAGTGGCTGACCATCGTCAGCACGACGGGCAGCATCCCGCCTTCCGCCACGCCGAGCAGGAAGCGCAGTGTCAAAAGTTGCCATGTATGGGTGACGAGCCCGGTCAGCATCGACAGCACGGCCCAGCTCACGAGGGACCACGCGATGAACGTCTTGCCGCTGCCGAGCGCCGCGCGCCGGCCGCCGGGAATCTGCAGGAACAGGTAGCCGAAGAAGAAGATGCCGCCGGCGAGGCCGGCCATCGTCGCGTCCATGCCGAGATCGGCGTTCATCCCGCCGGGCATCGCGAACGCGATGTTCACGCGGTCCATGTAGGAAATGATGCAGGCGAGCAGCAGCGGCGGAATCACGCGCAGCCAGCGGCGGCGCGGAATGGCTTCGCCGGCTTCGTAGGCCGGGGTGGCCGGGGTCAACAGGGTCATGGTGTCTCCAATCTTGGTGGTGGGCGGCGGCGGTCTTCTGATGGACCGCTGTCACGCCGTGACGCGCCGGTGTCGCACCGGCCGCCGATGCGCAACGCCCTGCGGCGTTGCACGTGTGTACCGATGTGAACCGTTGTCTAGCGTCCCCAGCGCAGCACGAGCGGGTCGAGCCGCCGCGCGACGTCGAGCAGGCCCGCGCGCACCTGCGGATGCAGCTCGGGCCACGGCGCGCGCGGGTTATCGCACGCGATCACGCCGCCTTCGCGCATCAGCGCCTTCGCGGTCAGGAAGCCCGACTGGCGGTTCTCGTAGTTGATGAGCGGCAGCCAGCGCGCGTACTGCTCGACCGCTTCGTCGCGGCGTCCGGCGAAATACGCGTCGGTGATCCGGCGAATCCCGTCGGGATAGCCGCCGCCCGTCATCGCGCCGGTCGCGCCGGCATCGAGATCGGCGAGCAGCGTGATGCCTTCCTCGCCGTCCCACGGCCCTTCGATCGCGTCGCCTCCGAGCGCGATCAGCTCGCGCAGCTTCGACGCGGCGCCGGCCGTCTCGATCTTGAAGTACGACACGGCGCCGATCTCGCGGGCGAGCGACGCGAGGAACGGCGCCGGCAGCGCGACGCCGCTCGCGGGCGCGTCCTGGATCATCAGCGGAATGTCGAGGCCGTCGGCGGCCTCGCGGAAGAACGCGCGCACCTGCGCTTCAGGCACGCGGAACGTCGCGCCGTGATACGGCGGCATCACCATCACCATCGCCGCGCCCATCGCCTGAGCGCGCCGGTTGCGTTCCGCGCAGATCCGCGCGCTGAAGTGCGACGTCGTGACGATCACCGGCACGCGGCCCGCGACGTGTTCGAGCGTGGTGCGCGTGATCAGGTCGCGTTCGTCGTCGCCGAGCGCGAATTGCTCCGAATAATTCGCATGGATGCAGATGCCGTGCGAACCGGCATCGATCATGAAGTCGAGGCAGCGGCGCTGGCCGTCGAGATCGAGCGCGCCGTGCGCATCGAAGATCGTCGGCGCGACCGGAAAGACGCCCTGGTAGCGTGCGTTCATGGCGGGCCTCACTCGACGATGTCGAACTGGTCGAGGAACTCGGTCTTCAGCGTGAGGCCGAGGCCCGGCACGTCGTCGCGCAATTGCACGAAGCCGTTCTCGGCCACCGGCTCGCCGTCGAAGATGTAATAGAACAGCTCGTTGCCGACCTCGACGTCGAACATCGGGAAGTATTCGCTCATCGGGGACGCGAGCGTGCTCATCGTCAGGTGGTAGTTGTGCATCTGGCCCGCATGCGGGATCACCGGCACGCTGTACGCCTCGCACAGCGCGTTGATCTTGTGCGCCATCGTGATCCCGCCGACGCGGTTCGTGTCGTACTGGACGACCGACACGGCCTTGCGGTCGAGCAGCTGCTTGAAGCCGTACAGCGAGAACTCGTGTTCGCCGCCGGAGATCGGAATGCGTGTCAGCTGGTTCAGCTCCGCGTAGCCGTCGATATCGTCGGCGATCACCGGCTCCTCGAGCCAGCGCGGCTGGTATTTCTCGAGCTTCGGCAGGATGCGCTTCGCGTACTCGAGGTTCCAGCCCATGTAGCACTCGAGCATCAGGTCGTTGTCGTAGCCGATCACCTCGCGGATCGCCGCGACCGACTTCAGGTTCTCGGTCACGCCTTGCTGCCCGTGCGCGGGCCCGTAGCCGAAGCGCATCTTGAATGCACGAAAGCCTTCCTTCATGTAGCGCTGCGCCTCGTCCTGCATCTCTCTCAGGTCGGTGCGGTAGAGCTTCGAGTAATAGCAGGGGATCTTTTCCTTGGTGCGGCCGCCGAGCAGCTTGAACACGGGCTTGCCGACGCTCTTGCCGAGGATGTCCCAGATCGCGATGTCGACCGCCGAGATCGCCGCCATGCCGATGCCCTTGCGGCCCCACGCATGGGTCGCGCGATACATCCGCTGGTTCAGGTATTCGTAGTCCCACGGGTCCTGGCCGATCACGAGCGGCGCGAGGTACTGGTCGATGATCACCTTCGCGACGTGCGGCGCGAGCGCGACGTTGCCGAGGCCGACGATGCCGTCGTCGGTCTCGACCTCGACGACCGTCCACGAATGGAAGCGGAACGTGCTCATCGTTTCCTGCGGCGCGTACAGCAGGTCCATCGCGTTCGAGCAGAAGTTGCCTTGCGGCGGAACGGTCTTGCCTTTCCACTGGAATACGCGTGCGCGTACGGAACGGATCTTCATGATGGTGTCTCCGGGATTCGGTGTTGTCGTGTGTAAAGGGTGTGCAAGCGGGGTGTGCGAGCGGGGCGTGCGGGCGTCACGCCGAAACGGTGGGGGTGCGGCGCGCGGCGCCCATCCGGCAAGCGATCTGCAGTGCCTGCCAGGTCGCGCCGACGTCGGCGGTGCCGCGGCCCGCGATGTCGTACGCGGTGCCGTGCGCGGGCGTCGTGATCGGCACGGGCAGCCCGCCCTGCACGGTCACGCCGCGCGAGAAGCCGAGCAGCTTGATCGCGATCTGCCCCTGGTCGTGGTACATCGTGACGATCGCCTGGTAGTCGCCGGCCTGCGCCTTCAGGAAGATCGTGTCGGCCGGGAACGGGCCGTGGAACGGCGCGTCGGTCGGCCAGTCGCGCGACTGCAGCTTGCGCACCGCCGGCTCGATGATGTCGACTTCCTCGCGGCCGCAGCTTCCGCCGTCGCCGCCGTGCGGGTTGAACGCTGCGATCGCGACCTTCGGCGTCACGACACCGTTCGCGAGCAGCGATCGGTAGATCAGTTCGGATGCCTGTTCGATCCGCTCGATGCTCAGGTAGCCCGGCGCATCCTTCAGCGGAATGTGCGACGAGATGCGCGCGGTCCACAGCTCGCCGAGCGTGTTGAATTCGCAGAAGTAGCCGGTCACGCCGAGCGCCTCGGCGAAGTGGTGCAGCTCGTCCTCGTGCTTCAGCCCGCCGAGCTTCATCGCGTACTTGTTCAGCGGCGCGAAGCAGATCGCGTCGATGTCGCCGGCGAGCGCGGCGTCGAGGCACAGGTCGAGTACGGTCAGCGTCGAGCGGCCGCCGGCCGCGCCGGGCTGGCCGACCGTGACGTCGGCCGGATCGATCGTGTCGATGGCGACGAACGCGGCACGTGCGGTCGACGGCCGGCTGCGCACGGCGGCGAGCGACGCGACGGGCTCGACGTCGACGGTCACGCCCGCGACGCGCTGGCCGGCTTCCCACAGCCAGCGATCGCCGATCAGCACGAGATTCGCGCGGGCGGTCGCGTCGGGGCGGGCGAGCAGTTTCGCGATCAGTTCGGCGCCGATGCCGGCGGGGTCGCCGAGCGTCAGCGCGACGACGGGAAGGGGGGCGGCGGTCGATGGGGTGTGCATGCTGTGTCTCCGGTGGCGGCGCGTGGCCGTTCGTGTATGGGGTTGATGCTAGGTAGACGGAATGAGTCGGTAAATTGAAAACTCTTGATGAATCGATAACCTGGAGTAATCAAAGATGGGCTCGATCGACCGACGAGACTCGACCCCGCAGCTGCTGAACCGGCTGCGCATGCGGCAGATCGCGCTGCTGCTGGCCGTGGACGAATGCTCGACGCTGCGCGCGGCGGCCGAGCAGATGGGCCTCACGCAGCCGGCCGCGACGAAGATGCTGGCCGAACTGGAGAGCGCGCTCGGCCAGCGGCTGTTCGATCGGGTCGGGCGCGGGCTCGTGCTGAACCCGGCCGGCGAGCGCGTGCTCGGCTATTTCCGCGGGATCCGCGGCAGCATGGAGGCGCTGAACCGCGAGCTCGGCGAGCTGCAGCTCGGCAGCGCGGGGCGGCTCGCGATCGGCAGCATCATGGCGGCGTCACCGGGGCGGCTCACCGAGGCGCTGGTGCAGCTGAAGGCGCGTTACCCGCTGCTGGCGATCGACATCGCGGTGGATACGAGCGACCGGCTGATGCCGCAGCTGCGCGAAGGTGTGCTCGAAGTGGTGATCGGGCGCCACGTCGGGACCGATTGCGACTTCCGCGTGGTCGACGACGAGGCGCTCGCGATCATCGCGGGCCGCGACCATCCGCTCGCGGGCGCGGGGCCGGTGGCATTCGACGCGCTGCTCGATTACGCGTGGATCCTGCAGCCGGCCGGCAGCCCGGCGCGCGAGGTGGTCGAGCGCGAGTTCAGCGCGCGGCACCAGCCGATGCCGCGCGGGCTGGTCGAAACGGGCTCGATCCTGACCACGATGAACCTCGTCGATCGTTCGCCGATGCTCGGCGTGATTCCGCTGACGGTGGCGCAGCGCAATGCGGAGCACGGGCTCGTCGCGATCATCGATTACACGCTCGAACAGAAGCTGCCGTCGTACGGCAGCCTCGTGCGGCGCGACCGGCCGCTGAGCATCCCTGCGCAGCAATTTCTCGCGCTGTTTCATCGGGACGGGGCGGGGGATGACGGCGATGCGTAATGGCGCGGTTTGCCAGCCGAGGCGGCCGAGCCAGCCGCGCCAACCGCGCTGGCCGAGCAGGCCCACCAAGCCCATTAATCCGATCAAGCCGATCAAGCCGATCAAGCCGATCAAGCCGAACCAGCCGAACCAGCCGAACCAGCCGAACCAGCCGAACCAGCCGAACCAGCCGATCAAGCCGATCAAGCCGATCAAGCCGAACCAACCGAACTAGCCAAGCAAGCCAAGCCAAGCCACCACCATCGCGGAACGCGGTGAAGCGTGATGGCGACGCCGGCGAGGCGGCTGCGGCAGGCGAACCCGAAGCGAACGGCTTCAGTGCGCCGACGGCGCAGCGGGCGCGTCTCCGAGCGTCGGCATCGATTCCGACAGCGTACGTTCCGGGCGGATCCGCAGCGCGGCGACGATACCGATCAGCAACATCGCGACCGAGCCGATGAACGGCACCGTCCAGCTTCCCGTGCGATCGACGAGATAGCCGAACAGGATCGGCGACAGGATCCCCGAGATCGCGGAGCCCGCGTTCATCATCCCGCTCGCGATGCCGGCGTGAGTCGGCGCGATGTCGCTCGGCACGGCCCAGATCGGCCCGATCGTCAGTTCGAGGCACAGGAACGACCCCGACAGGCACAGCGCGACGCCGGCCGTCGAGTGCACGAACGCGAGCGGCAGCAGGCAGGTGAGCGCGCCGGCGAAGCTCGCGACGATCACGCTCTGGCGCGACAGCGCGAGGTTGCCGGTCTTCCGGTAGATCCGGTCGCAGAGCCAGCCGCCGAGCGTATCGCCGACCACGCCCGCGAAGAACACGCCGGACGCGAACAGCGCGGTCGACTTCAGGTTCAGGCCCTGGCCGTTCAGGAAGAAGGTCGGCAGCCACGTGAAGAACAGCCACGCGGTCCAGCCGTAGCAGAAGTAGACGAAGATGGTCGGCGCCATCCGGCGGAACAGCGGCCCCCACGGCGTCGGGCCGGACGGTGCGGCAGCGCGGGCGGCGCGCGCGTGGCCGGTACCCGCTTCGTCGCCGAGCGGATGTTCGCGGAAGCCGACGATCCACCACGCGAGCCACACGAGCGTCACCGCGCCGATCACGAAGAACGCGGCGCGCCACGACAGCCAGGTCATCAGCGCGGCGACGAGCGGCGGCGTGACCGCGTTGCCGAGCCGCGAGAACGAATGCGTGAAGCCCTGCACGACGCCGCGCCGCTCGCGCGGGAACCAGTGGGTGATCGCGCGGGCCTGGGCGGGCAGGGTCGCGCCTTCGCCGATGCCGAGCAGCAGGCGCGCGGCGAACAGCAGCCCGAGGCTGTGCACGAGGCCCGTCGTGAAGGTGGACACGACCCAGATCAGCCCGCAGCCGATCAGCGTGACGCGGGCGCCGAACCGGTCGGCGATCCAGCCGCCGCCGATCTGGCAGATTGCATACGAATACGCGAACGCGGAAAATGCGACGCCGAGTTCGGTATTCGACAGGCCGAGCTCGGCCTTGATCGCGCCGGCCGCGGTCGCGAGGTTGACGCGGTCGACGTAGAGGATGAACGAAAGCGCGCACAGCAGCCACAGGGTGTGGCGCCGTTGACGTTGGTCGTTGGGCATGTGTCTCACTCCATTCTCGTGCGCGGCGTGGCAATGACGCCGCGTTCACTGGCCGGGCCAGCATCGCGCGGCGGCGGAGACACTGTCTAATGAATCTTTGGGATCAATCGATAACCCCAGGTATTCATTCCCGTTTCAGCCGTAGCAGCCGCGGCAGCCGTACCCGACGCAACGAAGCACCACAGGTGAAGAATTGACCGACAACGAAGAACTTTCGCTCCATCAGGAGAGCCGCTTCTGGCAGCTTGCGCCGGTGAAATGGTGGATCCGCGGGCAGGGCCGCGACGGCTATTCGTTCCGGCTGCTGCTGTGGCCGCCGGTGATCGTGTTCGTGCTCGAATTCATCTGCATGCTGTTCGATGCGCTGTACCCCAGCATCGGCATCAGCGCGGTCGCGACGCTGTTCCTCGGCTTCGCCGGATACCACGGCGCGCAGCGCGAATGGCTGGTGCCGTCCGCGACCACCCGCGCGCTCGTGAAGGCACGCATGAAGAAGGCGGCCGAGCGGTTCTCGTCGCTCGGCGTGGGCGCGACCGTGCTCGCGATCTTCGTCGCCGCGACGTCGCTGTCGCTCGTGATGTCGGGTCAGCCGGTGCTGGACAGCGTATCGAAGGACGCCGTGTCGATCTTCATCGCGCTGGTGTTCCTGCCGGTGTACGTGTCCGGCGCGGTGCGCAAGCTGGCGATCGCGCGGATCGAGGAGCTGGAGGCGCTGCGCAATGCCACCGTCGGCACCCGCCTGAAATTCGACCGGGCCGGCGCCGTGCGCGCGGTCGTCGTGCAGGGCGCGGCCGGGAAAGGGACGGTGTCCGTGCTCGAGTACACGGTGCTCGGGTTCAACCCGCCGCTCGAACAGGTCGGGCGCGAGCCGCGCGCGTGAGCGCGCAACGTCGGACGTAAAGTCGGCGTTTCAGGCCGGAAAGCGCTCGTGTTCCGGTGCCGGTACGAGGTTGTCGGGCCACTGCACTTCGAACAGCGTGCCGCCGGTGCGGCTCGGCACGCAGACGGCTTCGCCGTGATGCGCATGCGCGATCGCCGCGACGACGGCGAGCCCGAGGCCGCTGCCGCCGGGCTGCGTGTCGTCGGCGCGCCTGAATGCCTTGAACACGTGCTGTGCGAAATCGGCCGGGATGCCGGGACCGTCGTCCTCGACGCGCAACCGGCACATCCCGTCTTCGATGCACGTCTGGATGCGGATCGTGCCGGGCACCGCATGGCGGCGCGCATTTTCCAGCAGCGCCAGCAGCGCCTGGCGGATGCGCACCGGGTCGCAGCGCATGCGCCGCGTGTCGAGATCGAGCACCGGATGCTGGCCGGCGGCCTGCAGCGCAGGCTCGAACATGTCGACCACCGCACGCGCATCCGACGCGAGATCGGCGTCGCGGATCTCGATGCTCAGGTGGCCGCTGTCCGCGAGGCTGACCACGCGCAGATCCTCGATCAGCCGCGTCAGCCCCTCGACCTGCCCGAGCAGGCTGCGGAACTGTGCTTCGTCGGGGGTGAACACGCCTTCGGCGAGCCCCTGCAGGCGCCCGCGCAGCACCGTGACGGGCGTGCGCAGCTCGTGCGCGATCGCCGCGTTCCAGATCGCCTGCTCGTTGGTCACGCGCTGCAGCTCACTGGCGAGCGCGTTGAAGTTGTCGGCGAGCAGCGCGGCTTCATGCAGCGAGCGGTCGCCCGCGACGGCGCGCGCGTCGAGATCGCCGCGCGCGACGCGGCGAATGCTGTCCGTGACCGAGTTCAGCGGCACGAGGATGCGACGCGCGAGATTGACCGCGACCGCGACCGACAGCGCGAGGCCGACCGACGTGGTCGAGACCAGCCACACCCATTCCGGCGCGGTCGGCATCAAGTTCTTCGTGTCGAAATGTGCAGGCCAGTAATTGAACGCGAAGTAGTAGAAGGTGTACGCGGTGAGCACCATCAGCAGTGTCACGCCGAATGCCATCCCGGCCATCGTCAACGCGATCTGCCGGCTCAGGCCATCGAGCTTCATGTTCAGCTCCAGAGCTTGTAGCCGACGCCGCGCACGCTGACCGGCACGCCCTGCACGCCGAGGTCGTCCAGCTTCTTGCGCAGCTTGCTGACGTGGCTGTCCACCGTGCGTTCCAGTGCGTCGCCTTCCGGCAGGCAGGTGGCCATCAGCTCGGCGCGGCTGAACACGCGCCGCGGCGCGCGCGCGAGCTGCGCGAGCAGCTTGAACTCGGTGAGCGTCAGGACGAGTGTGTGCCGTTCGCTGCCCACTTCGAGCGTGGCTTCGTGGTGTTCGAGATCGATCTCGAACGGCGCGACCCGCAGCACGCGCTGTTCTTCCTGGCGCGAGCCGGCCATCGAGCGGCGCAGTACCGCTTGCGCGCGCGCCACGACTTCGGCGGGATTGAACGGCTTCACCACGTAGTCGTCGGCGCCGATGCGCAGGCCGGTGAGCTTGTCGATGTCCTGGTCGAGCGCGGTCAGCATGATGACGGGCGTGTCGCCGCGATGACGGATTTCGGCGAGCACCTTCCAGCCGTCGACGTGCGGCATCTGCACGTCGAGCAGCACGAGGTCGGGCTTGAGCTGCAGGTGCAGTTCCAGTGCGCGGCGGCCGTCGGCGGCGTGCACGGTGCGCAGGCCGCCGCGCGCGAGATAGGCGGTCAGGATCTCTGCGATCTCGGGTTCGTCCTCGGCGATGAGGACGAGCGCCTGGGCGTCCTGGCCGGCGCTGGAAAGGGTCGGGAGATCAGGCAGGGCCATTCGTGTGAGTCCATCGGGGTTTCCATCGAGCCGCCATACTACCGCATGGGAAATGCCGCCGAACAAAGGCCGGGCGGCGGCGCGCGGCGCACGGCATCAGCGGATTGCTTCGAAGGCGGGGCCTTGCCGAAACCTTTCGGCCGGCTCGCGATTCAACGGGGTTGCATGCCGGCGCCGCGTTACGCGCGGTCGCGCTTGCCGTGCATCACCATGATGGTTTGCTGCATGACCGCGCACAGCGTTTCCTCGTCGCCGCTGACGGCGAAGACTTCCGCCTTGGTGACGATCAGCGTGCGGCCCGGCCGGATCACCTCGCCACGGGCGATCAGCTTGTCGCCCGCGGCAGGTGCGACGAGATTGACCTTGTACTCGACGGTCAGGACCGACGCATCGGCAGCCACCGTGGTCATCGCCGCGTAGCCCGCGGCCGAATCGGCGATCATGCCGACCACACCTCCGTGGACGAAGCCGTGCTGCTGCTCGATGCCCTGCCAGTGCGGCACGTGGATTTCGGTTCGTCCGACGTCGATCAGCGGCATGCTGGCCTGGATCAGGCGCATCGCGTGCTGCTTGTCGAAACTGGCGGCGACGGATTCGATGAAGTTCGGGTTGAGGACGTCGGTCATGGCGTGTCGAGCGCGGTGGGCAGGGGCGGAGGCGGGTCGCAAACGGCTGGCGGGGCGTTCCGGGAGCGTAACGCAAAAGGTATTCCGTTCGCCTTAGAATCGGCTTTCTCGTCTTCGGCGCCTATCCGATGCTGATGCTCACCGTCCACCCGCTTTCCGCCGAGTCGGCCAGCGACCGCGCCGACGTCCGGCGCGTCTTCGCCGAAGCGCCTTCGTACACGCAACGCGTCGAAGGCCGTTTGCCGACCGAGGCAGACGTCGACGATTTTTTCGCCGGCAAGCCGGCCGCCAAGGACGCGGCTGACAAATCGGTGTTCGGCGTGTTCGTCGACCGGCAGATGATCGGCTGCGCGGATGTCATCCGCGCCTATCCGAGCGACGACTGCATGTGGATCGGCCTGCTGTTGCTCTCGGAAGCGCATCAACGGCGTGGTTACGGGAAGACTTCGCTGGGGTTGCTCCTCGACATGGCGCGTGAATGGGGCTTTCGCACGGTGCAACTGGCGGTGATCTCGACCAATCCTCGCGCCCAGGCATTCTGGCAGCGCGAAGGCTTCGTGGAGATTCGGCGCACGGTGAATCCGAGATTTACCGGCGACGTCATCGTCATGCAGCGCCCGATCCGTTAGCGCTCACTTCCCGATCCACGGAAACGGTGGCCCACCACAATTCACCCAATGAATACCCCCGGATTCAGAAAATAAAGTTTGAAAATGTACCCCCGCCGCCTATGCTGAATCCCTCTGATCTGGCGGGCATGCGATGGCTGAACTTTTTCTGGTACGGCACGGGCAGGCGTCTTTCGGCACGGACGACTACGACCGTCTATCCCCGGCGGGCGAGCAGCAGAGCGTCTGGCTCGGCGAATACTTCGCACGGCAAGAGCTGACGTTCGACCGCGTGATCTGCGGCACGCTGAACCGCCACGCGCAGACGGTCGACGCGATCCTGCGCGGGATGGGCCGCGAGGGCGTGCAGGTCGACCGCCATCCCGGCCTGAACGAATACGACTTCCACGGCCTGTTCGCCGCCGCCGCGCACGACTACCCCGAAATCGCCCGCCTCGCGGCCGGCTCGATGAAAGAGCATTTCCGCGCGCTCCGGCAGGTGCTGCAGCTCTGGTCGGAAGACAAGCTCGGCGATTCGGCCCCCGAGACCTGGGCACATTTCCAGCAGCGCGTGTCCGATGCCCGCGCGGCCATCCGCCACGGCGGCGGCCAGCGCGTGCTGGCGGTGAGCTCCGGCGGCCCGATCGCGGTCACCGTGCAGCAGGTGCTGGCCGCCCCGCCGTCGAGCGCGATCGCGCTGAACCTGCAGATCCGCAACAGCAGCCTTTCGCAGTTTTTCTTCAACGCCGATGCATTCCATCTCGCGTCGTTCAACGGCATCCCGCATCTGGAGGATCCCGAACGACACGCGCTGCGAACCTACGGCTGACCCACGAACGACACGCGACGATGACGAACCCTACCCAGCAACTCGACGTAGCCCGCCTCACGCGCTATCTGGAAGCGCACGTGCCGGGCTTCGAAGGCCCGGTCGACATGGAGAAGTTTGCCGGCGGCCAGTCGAATCCGACTTTCCTGCTGCATGCGAAGAGCGGCCGCTACGTGCTGCGCCGCCAGCCGCCGGGCGAACTGCTGAAGTCCGCGCACGCGGTCGACCGCGAATTCCGCGTGCTGAGCGCGCTGTCGGGCACCGCGGTGCCGGTCGCGCGCCCGTATCACCTCTGCGAAGACCGTGACGTGATCGGCAGCATGTTCTACGTGATGAGCTTCGAGGACGGCCGGATCTTCTGGGATCCCGCGCTGCCGGAACTGCCGAAGGCCGATCGCGCGGCGTGCTACGACGCATTGCTGCAGACGATGGCCGCGTTGCACGACGTCGATGTCGACGCAGTCGGCCTCGCCGACTACGGCCGCCCCGGCAACTACTTCGAGCGTCAGATCGGCGTGTGGACGAAGCAGTACCGCGCGGCGGAAACGGAGCGCCTCGACGCGATGGAGACGCTGATCGACTGGCTGCCGAAGGCGTGCCCCGAGGACACGGGCCGGCCGACGCTGGTGCATGGCGACTTCCGGATCGACAACCTGATGTTCGCGCGCGACAGCTACCGCGTGCAGGCCGTGCTCGACTGGGAACTGTCGACGCTCGGCAATCCGCTCGCCGATCTCGCGTATCTCTGCATGTGCCTGCGGTTGCCGTCCGGTGGCCAGGTGCGCGGGCTCGCGGGCCAGGATCGCGCCGAACTCGGCGTGCCGGACGAAGCGGCGATCGTCGCGCGCTATTGCGAACTGCGCGGCATCGAGCCGATCCGCGACTGGCACTTCTACCTCGCATTCAGTTTCTTCCGGCTCGCGGCGATCGCGCAGGGCGTGAAGGCGCGCGCGCTGCAGGGCAATGCATCGAGCGAACAGGCGCTGCGCGTCGGCGCGATGGCCGGGCGGCTGGCCGAGATGGCCGTCGGCGTGATCGACGCGCATCGCTGAGCGGCGGCGGCACGACAACCCAACAATGGAGGAGCACAGCAACATGGCAACGAATCTGTTCGACCTGACGGGCAAGATTGCACTGGTGACGGGCGCGAGCCGCGGCATCGGCGAGGAAATCGCGAAACTGCTCGCGCAGCAGGGCGCGCACGTGATCGTGTCGAGCCGCAAGCTCGACGACTGCCAGGCCGTGGCCGACGAAATCGTCGCGGCAGGCGGCCGCGCCGAGGCGCTGGCCTGCCACGTCGGGCGCCTGGAAGATATCGCCGCGACGTTCGAGCATATCCGCGGCAAGCATGGTCGCCTCGACATTCTCGTGAACAACGCGGCCGCGAACCCGTATTTCGGGCACATCCTCGATACCGATCTCGCCGCTTACGACAAGACGGTCGATGTGAACATCCGCGGCTACTTCTTCATGTCGGTCGAGGCCGGCAAGCTGATGAAGGAACACGGCGGCGGCGCGATCGTCAACACGGCGTCGGTGAATGCGCTGCAGCCGGGCGATCGGCAGGGCATCTACTCGATCACGAAGGCGGCCGTCGTCAACATGACGAAGGCGTTCGCGAAGGAGTGCGGGCCGCTCGGCATCCGTGTGAACGCGCTGCTGCCGGGGCTCACGAAGACGAAATTCGCGGGCGCGCTGTTCGCCGACAAGGAGATCTACGAGACGTGGAAGGCGAAGATCCCGCTGCGCCGCCACGCGGAACCGCGCGAAATGGCCGGCACCGTGCTGTACCTCGTGTCGGACGCGGCGAGCTACACGAACGGCGAATGCATCGTCGTCGACGGCGGCCTGACGATCTGAGCGCGCGATGAAGATCGACAGCTATGCCGGGCAGGCCGTGATGATCACCGGCGCCGCGAGCGGCTTCGGCGCGTTGCTCGCGAGCGAACTCGCCGCGATGGGCGCGCGGCTGGCGCTCGGCGACCTGAACGGCGAAGCGCTCGAACGCGTGGCTGCGCCGCTGCGCGCGGCCGGTGCCGACGTGATTGCGCGGCGCTGCGACGTGCGTGTGGAAGCGGAGGTTGCCGCGCTGGTGCATGACGCTGCCGGGCGTTTCGGCCGGCTCGACGTCGGCATCAACAACGCGGGCATCGCGCCGCCGATGAAGGCGCTGATCGACACTGACGAAGCCGATCTCGACCTGAGCTTCGCGGTGAACGCGAAGGGCGTGTTCTTCGGGATGAAGCACCAGATCCGCCAGATGCTCGCGCAGCGCGAAGGCGTGATCCTGAACGTCGCGTCGATGGCCGGGCTCGGCGGCGCGCCGAAGCTGGCGGCCTACGCGGCGTCGAAGCATGCGGTGGTCGGGCTCACGAAGACGGCGGCCATCGAATACGCGCGCCACGGTATTCGCGTGAATGCGGTGTGCCCGTTCTACAGCACCACGCCGATGGTCACCGACAGCGATCTCGGCGACCGCCAGGACTTTCTCGCGCAGGGCTCGCCGATGAAGCGGCTCGGCCGGCCCGAGGAAGTCGTCGCGACGATGCTGACGCTGTGCGCGAAGGAAAACACGTATCTGACCGGGCAGGCCGTCGCCGTCGACGGCGGTGTCTCGGCCTTCTGACGAAACCGAACGAACGGAATCGAGGAGTCGATCATGGACTTTGGCTATACCCCGAAAGTGGAAGAACTGCGTAGCCGCGTGCGCGCATTCATGGACGCGCACATCGTGCCGCGCATCCGCCAGTGGAACGAGGAAGTGCACGCGGGCCAGTATCCCGTGTCGTTCATGGAGGAACTGAAGGAGCGCGCGAAGGCGGAAGGGCTGTGGAACCTGTTCCTGCCGCACCTGAAGGACGACGAGCCCGGCACGGGCCTGACGAACCTCGAATACGCGCCGCTCGCCGAGATCATGGGGCGCGTGAGCTGGGCGTCGGAGGTGTTCAACTGCAACGCGCCGGACACCGGCAACATGGAGCTGCTGCACATGTTCGCGTCGCCCGAGCAGCGTGAGCAGTGGCTGAAGCCGCTGCTGCGCGGCGAGATCCGTTCGGCGTTCGCGATGACGGAGCCTGATGTGGCGTCGTCGGATGCGACGAACATCACGACGCGTATCGAGCGCGTCGGCAACGAGTACGTGATCAACGGCCGCAAGTGGTTCATCACGAACGCCGCGCATCCGAACTGCAAGATCTTCATCGTGATGGGCAAGACCGATCCCGAGGCCGCGTCGCACCAGCAGCAGAGCATGATTCTCGTGCCGCGCGACACGCCGGGCGTGACGATCGTGCGCAACATCACGGTGGTCAATCACTACGCGCCGGAAGGGCACTGCGAGATCACGTTCGACAACGTGCGCGTGCCGGCGAGCAACCTGCTCGGCGAGGAAGGCAGCGGCTTCGCGCTCGCACAGGCCCGCCTCGGGCCGGGCCGCATCCACCATTGCATGCGTTCGATCGGCGCGGCCGAGCTCGCGCTGGAGCTGATGGTCGACCGCGCGCAGTCGCGCGTCGCGTTCGGCAAGCCGCTGAACCGGCACGGCACGGTCGGCGAATGGATCGCGCGCTCGCGCATCGAGATCGAGCAGGCGCGCCTGCTCGTGCTGAAGGCCGCGTGGATGATCGACAAGGTCGGCGCGAAGGCCGCGCGCAAGGAAATCGCGATGATCAAGGCGCTGGTGCCGACCGTGTACACGGACGTGTGCGACCGCGCGATGCAGGTGTTCGGCGCGGCGGGGTTGAGCCCCGATACGCCGCTCGCCGACCTCTGGACCTGGGGCCGCGCGCTGCGCTTCGCCGACGGCCCGGACGAGGTGCACCTGCAGGCGATCGCGCGGATGGAAATCAAGGACGGCGAGCCGGGTTCGACGGCCCCGTACCTGACGCCGCCGCTGCGCGCCTGAGCGTCGCGCCGGGATGCGCAGGGCCGTGGACGAACGGGCGGCGCACGCCGTAAGATGCCGGCAAGGAGATCCGGCGATGCGCCTTTCGAAGATTGACCTGAACCTGTTCGTCGTATTCGACGCGATCTACACCAAGCGCAACCTGACGCGGGCGGCCGAAGTGCTGAATCTCACGCAGCCGGCCGTCAGCAACGCGCTGGCGCGGCTGCGCAAGACCCTGAACGATCCGCTGTTCGTCAGCACGCCGGCCGGGATGATGCCGACACCGCTGGCCGAGAACATCGTCGGCCGTGTGCGCGAGGCGATGCAACTGCTCGATTCGAGCGCGCACGAAGGCGACGTGTTCGATCCGGCGTCGTCGACGCGCGTGTTCCGGATGAGCATGAGCGACCTGACCGAAGCGCTGCTGCTGCCCGCGCTCGGCGAACTGCTGCAGACGCATGCGCCCGGCATGCACGTGCGCAGCTACACGATGGACCGCCGTGAAGTCGCGACCGCGCTCGCGAACGGCTCCGTCGACATCGCGATCGACGCGCCGCTGATCGGCGATCCGCACCTGCACCAGGCGCTGCTCGTGCGCGACCGCTATGCGTGCATGATCCGCGACGATCATCCGTTCAAGGGCGACACGCTCACCATGGACGACTACCTTGCGATGGGGCACATCCACGTGTCGAGCCGCCGCAAGGGCAGCGGGCACGTCGACGCGGAACTGACGCGCCTCGGCCTGCGCCGCACCATCCAGATGCGCGTGCAGCACTACATGGTCGCGCCGCTGATCGCGATGCGCGGCGATCTCGCGCTGACGGCACCGCTGCGGCTGCTGCAGCGCTATCCGGCGCGCATTCTCGAACTGCCGTTCGAGATGCCGGCCCTCGAGTATTTCTGCTACTGGCATCGCAGCGCGGATCAGGATCAGGGCAGCCGGTGGCTGCGCGAGCAGCTGATGATGCTGATGGGCGGGATCGGCGAGCCGCAATGATGCGCACGCGGCGGCCGGGCGTTACTTCGACGTGGCGCGGGGAAATGGAATTTGTGAGACCCCGGCATTTTCTGTGAGATTGAAAACGCGGAGTTGATGAGATTGCCGCGACCCAGGCAACGGGTCGCATCGCGCTGTAGCGGCCAACCACCAAAAGGGGCGAGTGAAGCAAATACGAGCGCGCGAGGCGGATAGCGAGGAACGGCGCGTGAGAACTACAGGCGCTCACTCCCCGCACTATACAAGGGCATTGCGCTGACATAATGCATTGCAAACTTGTCAGCCCCTGCGCTCGAAAACTGCGGACAGGAATTTCCGATTAGATTTCGATTAAGACTTGGTATTTGGCGCTAACGATGAATCATCCGAGTATCCAAGGACAAATATCTCGGCACCCGATGAGCCCGGATTCGCAGAAGAGCTTTCGACCCATATCCAATCTACAAGAACTGGTGGCATTCCAACAGTTGAATTTACATTCCAGTAATTTTCCCAATGAGTAAATCGCTCATTGAACGGAGCTGCTCGGCTTTTTTCTGGAATCTTTGTTATGTCTTTCATTGCAAGTCCGTTTGAAATGTGCTCCTTTAATTCTTTGATGCCTTGCGCGGCGGGGCTAACGATATTTCCACGAACAATTGGCGAGGGAATTGAATCCAACATTCGACGTAGGTCAGATTCAAATTTTGGCGCATCTTTACCCTCCATCTCGACAATCGGTAGGTAGGCAACCAGTTGCAACGGATTGGCGAGTGCCTGCGGTCTTGGTTTTCCCTCCTGCATAAACGACGGGTCAATGTCGGCAATTACCATCGCCTGTTCCGTCTCGCCAAGAGCATCGGAGCGACGATTATAGTAAATCCCTTTAGACCAACCGGCATACGGGGTAACGTTGGCATCGTGGTGAACGGCTTGCCCTCCGCCGTTCCAGCTATTGCGCCCGATAAAACAGCTTCCCCCTACCGAGGACTTATCTACGGCGTTGCAGAAGACGGTAGTTGCACCACCGGCCAACAAGGCGGCCTGACCAAAAATCCAATAATCCGCTGATCGTGTGGTCATTGCCGGCACGACAAGTATTGAGCGACGCTTCATCTCCCCCGACGGATCGAAGATGCCGAGATATTTAGAAACGCTCTCGATGTCCTCCCTAACATAACCCATCGCGGTCGTATCGTCCAAGTTCGAGCCAAAGCGGCGTCCCAATTTGAGCAGTTCGGCGGCAAGCGTGTGATGATTGGCGAGACTCATCGGAAGAAAGAGTTCCGAGCAAACAAATTCCGCAATACATTCGAGATGTCGCAGCTTACTGCCGTAATGAAGGATTTGCTGCGCAGATACCGGCTCTTGAGCGGCCACACGAAGACCGCCCTTTGATCGATTATTCAATTCCTCCAAGAGCAGTGAAGTTGAATAAAGCGGTTGCAGTGGCTCGAATGGCGGATTAAAGATCTCTGCAGCTGCAAGAGAAGGGTACTTCTTACGCCTCGAAAATGTGCAGACTACACGCTCATCTCTATCCAAATCCAATGGAGACAGAAGAGTTAGCATGGAACTTTGCTCTCCTGAGATATAACTTCCCCTGCTTGCTTTACCAGCTAGTGACGATGGTTCAAAAATTTTCCTATACTCTGTCAAACCGAGGATATCGCGATACGCGCGATCGAAGTTCACGTCTGCCGCGCTGCCATGCAACTTGTAAGTGCCGGCAAGAACCGAAAGAGAGCGGGTCCGTCGTAGTAACTGAGTTTTTAGCCATCCGACGGTGTCAGGTCTAACTGAGTATTCGGGGAGAACAAGAAGATCGACACCGAAGCTTTCGCACGCGGTCAAAGCCTCGGTGAGAAACTGCCGACGGCGATATTCGATCCTGCTATCCTCAACAGCGGATAGCGGTTGAGAGGGCAAGGTGTGCCCGCTCCCACTGAGCTTTCTTCCAGGAGGCCATTGCTTGTTCCACCTATCTGCGTCGATTGCCGGGTGATGATAAGTCTCATTCAGGTCCCACTGCATTAAGGCAATACGCACATGCCCCGGTGATTTAGCGCGTCTCAACTGCCAAGCATTCCGTTGCAAATCGCCCCATTGTTCCCGCCCACGGGTGACCGAGACCCTCGAGACCGTGGTTGAATCACGAGATTGCATCGGGCCTTGTGCCACTTCTTCACGGTTGTCACGAACATTCTCCGAAGCAGGGAGTTCGTGATTGTCGTCATTGATCTGCTTCTGTGCCGCAGGGGAAT
Organism: Burkholderia sp. D-99; assembly: GCF_011605345.1. Lineage (GTDB taxonomy): Bacteria > Pseudomonadota > Gammaproteobacteria > Burkholderiales > Burkholderiaceae > Burkholderia. The sequence continues at coordinate 896,843 of NZ_JAAOXM010000002.1, read as the reverse complement.
GATAGGCTGTACCACTCTCGGTCATCACGCCATTGGTTCGATCACTCACGTCATTACGCGAATGTGTATCGGTAATTGCTTCCTGCGGAAGCTCATTTGAGGTTTGAACAGCATCACTAAGTAGCTTGCCTAACCTCGCATCACGCGCGCTGACAATTAGTAGATTCCCTTCCGCATCGCGTGTTTCGTCCCAGATGCTGAGTAGCCGTTTGCCAACCGTAACTCTTTCGGGCTTGGTGCCGCCACTTAGGCGAATCTGCCATGACGCAATTACCCACCTCACACCGTTTGCATCAGTGAAGGCCCGATCTAAAGGCTCTAGTTTCCATGGCGCAACAACTCGAGCAACGTGACGCAATCCAAGATTAGCCTCGATATCGGTAATGACGGTCGCGGCGCCCGCGAACGAAGGCGCGAGCCAATGAGCAATCATAGTGGGACGCTCAAATTCGAAAGGCCAGTTGGGGTCAACATTTCCATCGTCGGCACTTCTGCAAAATTTGGCACTTGAGAGACTGATCGCTAGATCCCTTGCGCGCTCGATCTCGCTAGCCTCCCATTCGCGGATCAATGGCCTCTTTGTTAACCCGCCGAGCAAACCGATTCGACCGGCCAATAGGACCAGCCATCCTAGCGGGGTGATGTTCGCAAACGCTTTCTCCGACGCTCCGTCCCTAACCTTCTCACGGAAAAATTCAGTCAGCAAACTTATCGATGCGTCAGGTCGGTCGAGTAAAAAATCACCTTCCTCTAGTTGCCAAGCCTCAGCAAGATCGCCGTCGTCAGGGAAGGGCCACTCTTCTTTGGTTGGCAACGCTTCTACCGCGAGCAGAATCTCTCGTAGCCACGCCGTTATGGCGGCAATCCGAAGGCCAGCAATCAGGACCGTGAAACTTCGCTCCTGATCTTCGATATGCTCCGTTGCAGGGCGCAATGAAGCAAATCTGTTCGCAAGAACCCAATATGATTCCGGGATGACTCTCGACGTCGATAAAGTATCGACATCGTTTGAATTATCGAGTCGCCCAGCCCAACCGAGGGGAACTCGACTAATTACCTTTGTTGCAACTTGTTCAAGAAACGCGGCGACCATACCTGGGCGCTCCAAAGGGAGATCGCGCATAAGGCGCGCATGCATCCCCGCCGTTTCTGTTTCACTAGATAGTACGTATGCGATTGCTGCTCGAGCCTCACCGTCACGAGGGTACTTTCTCAGCAATTCAAGCGACCGCGCGATCGTAGCGGGTAGGTGCTCTTGGCCTGGTTGCGATTGCAACGCATGCCCATTAGCGTATGTTCCGCGGAGCTTACGTAGCACGTTCCGCAGCAAATGCGTTGCTGGGTCGAGACTTTCCGCCGCATCTTGGTCGCTTACAGTGCTCGGTCCTAGCGCTGCATATTGGTCTAGATCTCGCCGAAACCCAAATAGATCTGACAGAAGAACACCGGTGCGCCAATGGTGGCCATAAAGCTCCGGTACGTCGTACGTCCTCAACCCACGTACGCCATTGCGTATAAAAGCAAGTCCGTCAAGAGACGAGCGCTGGTATCGCGGAGATAGTAGTGTCAGCCGTAATCCAGTCCCGTCAAAATCGTTCGGGCGAACATTGACTGTTAGATAGGGCCAGGCCGCAACGAACTCCGTTTCACCGGCCTCCCTGTCGGTGCTGTCGTGGTGATTCAATCTCGCTATCGACTCATATGCGTCTGCCACCCACGCGAGAGTTTGAGCGGTCGCAGGTAATGCCGGCGGCTGCAGCAGGGCATTGATGGTTGGCACGGGAGGATCCCATGAGGCTCTGAAAGTCTGAAGTCCACTTGCCCCTTGCATCTGTTGCCAATCCAAAACTAACTCTTGTACATCACCGTCCGCGGACGCGAGCCTGAAGCCCGGCAGCCGACTGTCTTCACCATCGGATTCGGGAAGAGTCATCCACCACACGGCTGATATTTTGGTCCATTGGGCGTCCGTTGCTGCGTGGGAAACAAGCAGTAAGCCTCGTGCAGGAACGCCCGGAAGGGGCGGAAGAGGTAGTTTCTGTTCACCATCCTGCAGCAAATGCCCGCGTTTCGATAGTAGATGTGCAAGCTGTTGTCTCGGAGCAATTGCTGCCAACGCTTGAAGAGACAGCAGGACTATCTCGCCGTCTACCATGCCATTCTCTGCCACTCCAAATGGGTCGACTTCCTGCGGTAAGAGACCTTGCAAAACTGGCAGAAACTTATCTGCTTTCACGGAAAAATGTGGAGCACTATCGTCGTGGAGACGCCGCTTCATCCGTTCCAAATCGCCTGCAAACGACGACAATGGGTCGACATCTGAGTCGTCCGATGCGGTGCCAAGCTCAACTATCGCACGATGTAACCATTGAAAACTTTCGCTTAGTATGTTCCATTCGGATGCGCCGCCTGCAGTGACGACTGCGCCCGTGGTACTTCGCCCCCATGTTTCGGCATCCGTGATGAGCGATCGCCGTAACGAAGCTTGCAACGCAATTCCAAGCGGTCGCATTAGAGGGTGGGTGGATTCGTCGGCAGCACTGGCTAATTGGCCGTCATCAGTCAGCCGTACCGCCTTCCAACGCATACATATGACGCGTTGGAAGAACATGCGGCGCAACCGCTGGATTCCGTAGCCCCAGCCGGGCGGCGCCCCGTCTTGATCGACTTTATCAAAGAGCTGTACAAACTCCTTCGAACGTACTACACGCGCTAGTTTCGCGATGCAACGGATGCGCTCGGCCTCTTCCTCTGGGGTGAGACCAAATTCGACGCGGTTCGCCCTTTCCAAGAGATTTTCTAGGCCCTCGAGCGCATGGAATGCCGGGTCGTCCCAAGACACTTGAGTATCGAGAATGAAGGGGGAATCGAAGCATACCGCTCCCCAAATCTTCCAGTAGCTTGAAACGACATCTTGTGCGTTGTATTCCTCGCGTCCTAATGATTGGGCAGCTTGATACCATAGCCAACGCGAAGCTTTCGCTAGTTCCGCCGGCCTAAGGTCTTCCGCCCGTAAAGCCGTAAAGACCTGATTTTGGATTGTGTCGGCTGGCAATGTATACAGACGAGAGTCTCGAAGTAACTCCAGCGAGGTTTGTCGCCGAGGACTTTCCGTTTGCCACATATCCCAGCCTGCATCGCCATCACCGGATTCAAGCAAAACAGCCTCTTCTCGCGGTCCAGAAGCAGGCAATGCGCGACCGGAAGTCAGGTGTTGAAGAAACTCTGCTGTTGACATCGGCGCGAAGCTTTCTTTCGATACCAATTCGAGTTGAAGCATGCGAGTGACGCCCTCAGCCGCAGCCCTCAAGAAATCGAGTACCCCCTGACTATCCGCCAAGAGCACCACATCGTCGACATATCTTGCATAGCCGGCTCGAGTCACTCCGTCACGATTGAGCTCATTGCGCTTCGCTCGCATCACTTCATCGAGCCGAAAGAGAATGACATTTCCTAACCAGGCCGACAGAACTGGTCCCTGCGGAATTCCCTTTTCCGAATCGGACCGAACGGAATTTCCAGTATTCGGATGGTAATAATCGAACCCGAAGCTTTGGTCGAGTAAGAAATCGATAATTGCGCGTTGACGCTCCCCCTGTAGCGCACCAGGCTGAAAGAGGGGGGCGAACGAATCACACCCGTCGCCAAGGCTTTCGTATCCTGATTCGATGCATCGGGTCAAAACATCCTTGGCAACGAGCCGTTTTATGTTGTCGTAATACCTCTTCAGATCGAGTCGGACCATATGGACGTGACTCATCTCTCCACCCTGCCTCAACAACGAGGAGATGAATTCCTTCCAGCACTCAAAATACGGTCGGAACATCCCCCCTTCACCCGGGGGCTTACGACCTTCTACAGCGTCCATGTCGACTTGGTAAGCGAAGCTTATCGTCTCACTTTGCTCAACTCCTTCTGTTTCCCCTGTGGTGCGAGTGTGATTGAGCGATCGGTAATAGCGGACTGCTGGAATATAATTGCTGAATTTGGTTGCGGTCCCATAATCCAGTCGTTCTGTCAACAATTCGTTCATTACGTACTGTTGAACGACAAGATCTTCGGGGCAAGGCATCGCCTTCAACCGGGCCTCGTCTTTACCAAAGCCTCTGGACACGAAAACAGCGTCGAATGGCTCTATTGGCTGGAACTGGGCCTGCCGGAGACGACTTGCAAAGCCTTGGTTGAAGGCAGTCGCTGCCAGCGATATGCGTCGCCACGCCGCGATGTCCGAAAGTACCTCGCCCTTATTGGCTCCCGATTGAGCAAGTTCCCGTGCGATATTCAACCGAAGAGCTGCCTCTTCTGGCGACCGGAGAGCCGCATACCCCCGCGACGGGACCGGATTCCTCAGATACCTCAATAAATCTTGGCGCCATTTTTCCTCTGGTGCGGGCTGTGACACCCCGACAGTTAACACGCGATCTACCAAGCCACCAGCGATGCTCTCAAGAAGAACAGCCAAACGATACTTTGCCCCGAGCGGAATGGCTTCCCACCGATTTTCCACCAGGATATCTAACGGAGGTACATTGAGGCGTTCTGCTAGGAATGCCACGGCAACAGGGTGAGTCGAGTGATCGAGGAAGGCGAGTGCAGAATCTCGGTCTTCAAATTGCCTCAGAATCTCATCTGGGTCCTTGGGTGACGAGGTCTCGCCAGCCTGAATGTCCAAAGGCCAGATAAACCCCATTTCCAGATGGACGTCCTTATCGAGTTTGAGTATTAAGTCGATAGATGCGGCAGCACCCTTCAGACCAGCACCATCCTTGTCAAGGAAGAATCGTACTTGCAGCGGATTCAGATCCGGCAACGTAGCAGCGAACTCGACAATCAGTCGAGCTTGCGCGTCTGATAGTCTCGCGCCAAGAAGGGCGACAGCAGGTAATCCAAGGCTTTCAAGCCTGAGCGCATCCACGAGCCCTTCGCAGACGTACAATATAGGCTTCTTGCCGTCCGCTAGATCGACCTTGACCCTCGAAAATGCAACGTTCGCTCGGTAGAGTACGTGGGATTTAGGCAACCCTGGAGAGTACAGATACTTCGGCGCGGTAGACTCTTTTACTCTGCGCCCCGCAAATCCAAGGAGGCGCCCAGAGACGTCTCTTATTGGGAAAATTACACGACCGTCGTTGAAGAAATCCCTGTACTGACTCCCGAGATCAAGGTGGGTTTCCGCCGCAATGGTCTCTACCTTCTTTCTTTCGAGCCGAACGAGGCCCGCGCTTTCGAAACTGCCCAGCAACTCTCGGAACGAACCGAAGTCTTGCTGACGCGCGCCGAGGTATTTGATGAGGGTCGCTGAATCGGCAAATCCCAACTCTGCAGTAACCCCAGTGTCCTTCGAAAGTTCACGTGACTCTATCCAGTCCTCCAGTGCTATCGGATTAGTCTGTCTGTATATAACAAGCGCACGCTCGAAGGCAGAGGTGCTTGCAAGCGTCGACTCCACCTTACGCTCTTCTTTCGATGACTGAGAGTCCTTAGATACAGCCAACCTGGTCACCGTCGCTGGAGCAAGACCGTAAGCAGAGGCCAGCCAGCGGACAGCGCTCGAAAAATCAACCCCTTTTGCTTGCTTGACAAGTTCGAAAATGTCCCCGTGCGCGTCGCAAACGAAACAGTGAAAGTGTGGCTTGTCGCGTGCCGTCCCCCGATACAGCACCATCGAAGGATCAGTATCGTTATGGAATAGGCACTGCGCAGACACTCGGCCGTTCACTCGCTTGACAGGAATGCCTAGCCGTTCTGCGAGTTCGTCAATCTGAACTGTGTCAGCAAGTTGATCGATCAATCGACGAAAATGACTTCCCGGTTTGGATGGACTCATAGTTGGTATCAAAAATCAAGATTTCTCGACTTTATCACTCTCGCCGTATTAGACGTGCGTGCAATGAGTCACCTGTTTGTTTGTCGTAACAAGGCCGCTCTTGAAGGTTTAATTGTCAGATGTTAAATGTATCGACATCGACTGTGGCCTCTGAGCAACTCACTACGCGCGACGCGCCCTACCTGCTTTGCCTTTCCGAGGGCAATGGGTTCTCATCATTGCTCGATCTCGACCTTCTTGCGTCGCTCGAGAGTGGTATTGATAGTCTCGCCGAGATCGGCTCAATGCTGCCAGGGATAGCGGAGCGGAATCGTTGATTGTCGACTGAGGCTCGACGTTAACACGGATGGATTTCCATCACGTCGGCGGCGAAGCTACTGGGAGTCAAACGCAGTACTGTTTCAGCGTTGATCGAGTAAGGTAAACAGGAGGGCCAGATGCATAAGAGTGCATCTGGCCGGACATCGGGTACGGTAAGCAAGTGCTGCGTCGACTCGTGCCGTAACGATAAAGCACCGCTGATATCTCAGGCTGAGGTGCGAAAATTCCTGAAGATTTCGCGTAGGCGAGCTTATGATCTGCTCCGTTCAAACAAGCACGGAGCCGATCAGACGACCGTCCGTTGAAAATTCGTCGGTATAGACGTTTTCTTCGCCAGAGGTGAGATCGTTGATCGCACCAGCATTAGCGGAAACGTCGACCGGCGCGCGTCGTTCAGTCAGTATGGGCAATTAACTAGAGCGCAGGCGGGAGATGGGAGAAAAGGCCTTGAATGCTCTGCATCCATGCGAGTTGCTGAGGACAATCGACTCGCTTTGTGAGCCCGACGTCCGGAATGGATATTTTTCTCGGTTCGATAGCATCATTGGGAATTTCCGGCCAGGAACTGCAGCCGAACATCTAGAGGACGTAGCATTATTCACACTCAGCATCGACGTGCCCGAGTCTATTCGAATCCATTTCGAGACGGCAAAAAATCTCTATGCATACGCGTGGTTCGTCTATCGCTTCTATCCTGTAGCAGAACAACAAGCCCTGACATCGTTGGAGTTCGCGTTGCGCGAGTGGCTAGCTGTCCGAGTCGGGCAATCGTTGCTGGTCAGGGCGAAACCGCCTCGTGGTTTGAGCAAATTGCTGCAAGAAGCACTGAAGCGAGGGGCGATATCGAACGATAGATTTTCGTGGTCAAGGGAACGAGCACTGCAACGTGCCAGACATCGAGCCGAACTCCAACAACTCCAAGAGATACAGCGCCTCGGATTGACGACGATCCAGGTCGACTACTCGAATGTGGAGCCGTCACCTGAGGACTTTGACGACTGGATCGGTATATTCATTGACACGCTGCCCAAGATTCGCAACGAGTACGCTCATGGCTCGCATGTCCTTCACAACACGGTCTCGCGCACATTCGAGATTGTCAGTGAGTTGATTAACCAGTTATTCGTTCCAGCACAATAGCGAGGTCGATTGACTGCTGGCAGCGCGCATCAGTGGGGCCATCAAAAGCTGCCGAGCCATCACGTTCCGATCCTTTTCCCAAGAGACCACGGCTACGCTTGTCTTTCTTGACACCGAGCATACTGGGCCTGGTCAACCGATCCCGAAGCTAATCAGGCTGGGAATGGTAGAGGAAGACGGGCGCGTTGAGTTCCATTTCGAGATCGAACGTACGTTGAAGCCAGAGGACTGCTCTGACTTTGTTCAACGCGAAGTGTTGCCGTTGCTTAGTGGGGCGGCTACGTCTCTGTTGCAAGCCCGCCAAAGGCTGCTCGAATGGTTCACCGCGGTTCCATGTGTGGTGCGGACCGCCTGCGATTCGATGGAGAACGGCATCGGTAATGCAATGGGTGGTCGATCCACTCGGCGACCGAGAACGGATGCGCGCCGAGCCGATTTCCCGACTGCCGCGGTGCCGCTGTCAATCAACCGCGCAATGCCTGCTCCAGTACTTTCGCCACATGCACGGCCTGCGCTTGCGCGCCGTCCTGAATCTGATGCCGGCAACTCGTGCCGTCCGCGACGACGATCGCGCCTTCGGCCCGTGCCCGTACGGCCGGCAGCAGCGACAGCTCGGCCATCGCCTGCGACGCGGCGTAGTGCTCGGCTTCATAGCCAAAGCTGCCGGCCATTCCGCAGCACGACGATTCGACCGGCGACACCTTCAATCCCGGAATCCAGCGCAGCACCGTCTGCACCGGCGTGAACGCGCCGAATGCCTTCTGATGGCAGTGGCCGTGCACGAGCGCTTCCTTCGCATCGATCGCGTGCAGCGGCAGAGATAACCGGCCGGCCTCCTGTTCGCGCACGAGAAACTCCTCGAACAGGAACGCGTGGCTCGCGAGTCGTGCGGCTTCGTCGCCATAGCCATAAGCAAGAAACTCGTCGCGCATCGACAACAGGCACGAAGGCTCCAGCCCGACGATCGCGACGCCGCGTTCGAGGTACGGCCGCAACGTGTCGAGCGTGCGTTTCGCCTCGGCCTTCGCTTCGTCGACGAGCCCGGCCGCGAGGAACGTGCGGCCGCAGCACAGTGGCCGTTCGCCTTCGCGCACGTTGAAATGCACGGTGTAGCCCGCCGCTTCGAGCACGGCCTGCGCGGCGCGCGCGTTGTCCGGTTCCTGGTAGTTGCTGAACGTATCGACGAAGAGCAGCACTTCGCGGGTTGTCGAGCCGGTATCTTGCGAAGACGCACCCGCACCCGCACCCACGTCCACGTCCACATCCGCCAGGAACGGCCGCGCAAACCCGGGCAGCGCACGCTGTGGCGCGAGCCCGATCCATCGCTTCATCCACGACGCGACGACCGGCACACCGTTTGCAAACGCGATCGCGCCGCGCATGCGCGCGGCCCACGGCGCATAACGCGGCAGATACGCGACGAGCCGTTCGCGCAGCGTCGTGCCGTGCTTGCGGTTCCACGCATGTCGCGCCTCGATCTTGAAGCGCGCCATGTCGACGCCCGTCGGGCAATCGCGCTTGCAGCCCTTGCACGAAACGCACAGGTCGAGCGCGGCCTTCACGTCGTCGCCGGCGAGGCCATCGTCGCCGAGCTGGCCCGTCACCGCGAGCCGCAGCGTGTTCGCACGGCCGCGCGTCACGTGCTGCTCGTCGCGCGTCACGCGGTAGCTCGGGCACATCGTGCCCGCGTCGAACTTGCGGCAGTGGCCGTTGTTGTTGCACATCTCGACGGCCGACGCGAGCCCGTGCGTGATGTCGGTGCCGGAACCGGGCGCGGTTTCTTCACCGGTCAGCGGGTTGCGCGTGACGTTCCAGGCCGACCAGTCGAGTGCGGGTCGCAACGGCAGCGCCGCATAGCCGGGCGCGAAACGGAAATGTTCGCGCGCATCCATCTTCGGCGGATTGACGATCTTGTCCGGGTTGAAGCGGTTGTCGGGGTCGAACAGCGCCTTGATCTCCGCGAACGCCGCGTTCAGGCGCGGGCCGTACTGCCACGCGACCCATTCGCCGCGACACAGCCCGTCACCATGTTCGCCCGAATACGCGCCCTTGTACTCGCGCACGAGTGCCGCCGCTTCCTCGGCGATCTCGCGCATGCGCGTCGCGCCGTCGCGCCGCATGTCGAGGATCGGCCGCACGTGCAGCGTGCCGACGCTCGCGTGCGCGTACCACGTGCCTTCGGTTTCATGCTTGTGGAATACGTCGGTCAGGCGGCGCGTGTATTCGGCGAGATGTTCGAGCGGCACCGCGCAATCCTCGATGAACGACACCGGTTTGCCGTCGCCCTTCATGCTCATCATGATGTTCAACCCGGCCTTGCGCACGTCCCACAGCGCCTTCTGCGCGCCGGCATCGGTCATCTTCACGACGCTGTCGGGCAGGCCGAGATCGGCCATCAACTCGGCGAGCCGGTCGAGCTGCGCCATCTGTGCATCGCGCGATTCGCCCGCGAACTCGACGAGCAGGATCGCCTGCGGCTGCCCGACCAGCGCCTGTTCGATCACCGGGCGGAACGCCGGGTTCTCCATCGACAGGTCGATCATCGTGCGATCGACGAGCTCGACGGCCACCGGCTTCAGCTTCACGATGTGCTGCGCGGTGTCCATCGCCTGATAGAAGGTCGGGAAGTTCACGACGCCCAGCGTCTTGTGTGCAGGCAGCGGCGCGAGCTTCAGCGTGATCTGCCGGCTGTAGGCCAGCGTGCCTTCCGAACCGACTAACAGGTGCGCCAGATTCGCGTGGCCGTCGTCGGTGTACGCACGTGGGTTCTGGCAGTCGAACAGGTCGAGGTTGTAGCCGGCCACGCGGCGCAGCACCTTCGGCACGCGCTCGACGAGTTCGTCGCGCTCGCGCCTCGCGATGCGTTCGACGCCGTGCAGCAGGTCGAGCGTGCGGCGATCGGTGACGGGCTGCGCGAGCGAACTGAACCGGCATTCGCTGCCGTCGGCGAGGATCGCGTCGATCGCGAGCACGTTGTGCACCATGTTGCCGTACTCGATCGAGCGCGAGCCGCACGAGTTGTTGCCGGCCATCCCGCCGATCGTGCATTGCGCGCCGGTCGACACGTCGACCGGAAACCACAGCCCGTGCGGCTTCAGCCACGCGTTCAGGTGATCGAGCACGATGCCGGGCTCGACGGTGACGGTGCGAGCCTGCGCATCGAATTCGACGATCCGGTTCAGCCATTTGCTGTTGTCGACGACGAGCGCTTCGCCGACCGTCTGCCCGCACTGGCTCGTGCCGGCACCGCGTGCGAGCACGGGAATCTTGCGGTCGCGCGCGATGTCGAGCGCGATCCGCAGGTCGTCCTGGTCGCGCGGCACGACCACGCCGAGCGGCATGATCTGGTAGATCGACGCGTCGGTCGCATAGCGGCCGCGGCTCGCGCGATCGGCGTGGACGTCGCCGCGCATTTCGCGGCGCAGCCGCTCGAACAGCGGCGACAGCGCGGCGCCTTGCGACGGCACGAGATGGACGGGGCGAACCAGCGAAGGCGAGACGGCGGATGTCATGGTGACGGTCGGTATCGGGTGGGAACGGATCGGGCGAGGCTCAGGCAAGCGTGACGCTGACGGGCGGCAGCCCCGCGATGCGGCCGACGGCCGTGCCTGCGGCCTGCGGGAAATGCATGCCCGTGTACGAGCCGGTCGTGACGACGGTGCCGGCCGGCAGCGCGATGCCGCGCCGCGAGGCGTGATTCACGAGCCACGGCAGCAGGCGGCGCGGGTCGCCGGCCGGGTTGGTGCCCGGTGCGGTGCCGGCGATGTCGTGCCCGTCGAACGTGAACGCGGGGGCCGGCGCGAGGAACGGGAAATCGCCGCGATAGCCGGTCATCTCGCCGAGCACGAGCGCGCCGTGGTTCTGCAGGTCGGCGAGCTGCGCGGCGGGCGCGACGTCCGGCCATTCACGGAAACGGCTCGCGACGATCTCGATCGATGCGCCCATCTGCGCGATCCCGTCGAACACTTCATCGTCGGCATAGGCGGCCGCACGCGGCGCGAAGTCGCGGCCGAAGCGGAATGCGATCTCCAGTTCGAGGCCGAGCGGCCGGAACGCGCCGCGCGGCAGCGTGACGCCGCTCGCATGGCGGCAGTCGTCCGGCAGCGGCGCGCCCTGGATCGGCCCGTCGGGTTGCTTCGCGCCGACTTTCCATGCGCCGATCGCGGCATTGCGTGCGCGCAGGATTTGCGCCTGTACCGCGTAAGCGGCGTCGGCGCTGGCGGGAACGAGTTCGGGCGGCAGTTCGGCGAACGCGATGCCGTGTTGCCAGCCGGCGGCGAGCCGGGCGGCGAGGTCGTGAGTGGCTTGAGTCATCGTGAGTGGTGAAGAGGTGAGGAACCGGGGCGGCGCGCCGCCCCGTCGGCATCAGGCCGGCGAGCGATTGGCGGCCGGTTGTTCGGCGGGTGCGTCGGCGAAGCGGCTTTCCGGCTGCATGCGGAACGCGAGCAGCACGCCCACGCCCATCAGCACCATGCTGCCGATGAACGGCAGCTCCCAGCTGCCGAAGCGGTCGATCACGAAGCCGGAGATCACGGGCGACAGGATCGCCGCGAGCGCGGAGCCGGAATTCATCATCCCGCTCGCGGTGCCCGAGTATTCCGGCGCGATGTCCATCGGTACGGCCCACATCGGCCCGATCGTCATTTCGGCGAAGAAGAAGCCGGCCGCGAGGCACGCCATCGACACGTACAGGTCGTGCATGAACAGCAGCGGCAACAGCGACAGCAGCGTGAGCAGCATGCAGATCGACACCATCCAGCTGCGTGCCCGCTTGAGGTTGCCGGTGCGCGCGAGGATGCGGTCGGTGACGATGCCGCCGAGCGTGTCACCGATCACGCCCGCGAAGAACACCGCGGACGCGAACACGGCCGATTTCTTCAGGTCGAGGTCGTAGCTGTGCAGGAAATACTGCGGAATCCAGCTCAGGAACAGCCACAGCGTCCAGCCGTAGCAGAAGTAGACGATCGTGACCGGCATCATCCGGCGGAACAGCGGGCCCCACGGCACGGCGGCGGGTTTCGGCTTCGGTTGCGGCAGCGCATCGAGTTCGGCCTGCGTGATGCGCGGGTGATCCTTCGGGTGTTCGGTATAGACGAGCGCCCACACCACGACCCACACGATGCTGATCACGCCGCAGATGTAGAACGATTCGCGCCACCCGTACACGGCCATCACCGCGACGACGGCGGCCGGCGCGACCGCGTTGCCGACGCGCGAGAACGCGTGCGTGATGCCCTGTGCGAAGCCGCGTTTCTCGCGCGGCACCCAGCGCGACATCGCCGACGTCGCCGCCGGGAACGTCGCGCCTTCGCCGAGCCCGAGCAGCAGGCGCGCGGCGAGCAGCGACGCGAGGCCGCCGGCCATCCCGGTGAGCAGTGTCGCCACGGCCCACAGCAGCCCGCACGCGAGCAGCGTGCGGCGTGCGCCGAAGCGGTCGCTGACCCAGCCGCCGATGATCTGGAACACGAGATACGGATACGCGAACGCGGAAAACACGAGGCCGATCTCCGTCTTGTTCAGCCCGAATTCCTTGCCGAACCCGGCGGCGGCCGTGCTCACGTTCACGCGATCGAGGTACGTGATGAAGTACATCACGCATAGCATCACCAGCACGATGCCGGTCGCTCGGAACAGCTTCATGTTTCGTCTCCTGGATGTTGTCTGGATTGCTGCCCGTGCCGGCGTTGAGGCCGGCATCGAGGCGGGTCGTGCTGATGAAGCGGGGCGGGCACGCGTCGGCGGCGGACGGTGCGTGTCGTGACGACTTCGTGCAGCCGCCCGTGAAGGGGAGAGGGCGCGTCAGGCAGCGCGCGGGAAGCGCGCGCCGCCGGCCGGCGCTCAGGCCGCCGCGCGCAGCGCGGGTGCGTGCGTGTTCGAGGCGAGGGTGTCCATCGCCGCGACCACGCCGCTCGCGGCAACCGGCACGCCGGCGAGTTTCAGCCCCATCTCGCAGCCGGCGAGCGTGGCCATCAGCGTGAGGTCGTTGCAGTCGCCGAGGTGGCCGATGCGGAACATCTTGCCGCGCATCTTGCCGAGCGCCTGCCCGAGCGACATGTCGAAGCGTTCGTAGATCAGCTTGCGCACGGCGTCCGCGTCGACGCCGTCCGGCATCATCACGCCGGTCAGCACGGGGCTGTAGACGGCCAGGTCCGCGCACTGGATCTCGAGGCCCCATGCGCGCACCGCACGGCGCGTGGCTTCCGCGAGCCGCTGGTGGCGCGCGAACACGTTATCGAGCCCTTCGCCGAGGATCATGTCGAGCGCTTCGGCCAGCCCGTACAGCAGGTTGGTGTTCGGCGTGTACGGCCAGTAGCCGTTCTTGTTCGCCTCGATGATTTCTTGCCAGCCCCAGAACGCGCGCGGCAGCTTTGCGTGCTCGCTCGCCGCGAGCGCCTTCGGCGACACCGCGTTGAAGCTGATGCCGGGCGGCAGCATCAGCCCTTTCTGCGAACCCGACACCGTCACGTCGACGCCCCATTCGTCATGGCGGTAGTCGGCGGACGCGAGCCCCGAGATCGTGTCGACCATCAGCAGCGCCGGGTGGCCGGCCGCGTCGATCGCGCGGCGCACCGCGGCGATGTCGGACGTGACGCCGGTGGACGTTTCGTTGTGCACCACGCACACGGCCTTGATGTCGTGCGCGGTGTCGGCGCGCAGGCGCGCCTCGATCATGTCGGGCTGCACGCCGCGGCGCCAGCCTTCGATGCCCGGCAGCCCGAGGAATTCGGGTTTCAGGCCGAGCGCTTCGGCCATCTTCTTCCACAGCGTCGCGAAGTGGCCGGTCTCGTACATCAGCACGGTGTCGCCGGCGCTCAGCGTGTTGGTCAGCGCGGCTTCCCATGCGCCGGTACCCGACGCCGGATAGATGATCACCGGCTGCGTGGTCTTGAAGATCTTCTTGATGCCGGCCAGCACCTTGAGGCCGAGCGCGCCGAATTCGGGGCCACGGTGGTCGATGGTCGGATAGCTCATCGCCCGCAGGATGCGGTCGGGCACCGGGCTCGGCCCTGGAATCTGCAGGAAATGGCGGCCGGACGGGTGAAAGTCGAGTTGCAGCATGGTCGTTCTGTCTCCTTGGTTGCATTTTGAATTTTGCATGCAAAATACTTTAGCAGAGCGATCACGGCAAAACCAAGCGCTGATTTCACCGAAAATGCCGGTGTTTACCCGACATTGGCGGGGAGATATTCGGGTCGGGCGAGTTGAAGTAGAATCGCGTGAAGCAAGAAGGAAGGACTTTGCATGCAAGATTTGAATGATCTGGAGCATGCCGGCGGCGCGCCGGCACTGCCGAAACTGGAGCGGCAGCGGCTGCACGACACGGTCGTCGAGCACCTGCGCAAATTCATCGTCGAAGGCGTGCTCACGCCGGGCATGCGGCTGAACGAGCGCGAACTGTGCGAGACGCTCGGCATCTCGCGCACGCCGTTGCGCGAAGCGTTCAAGGTGCTGGCGGCGGAGGGGCTGCTGGTGCTGTCGCCGAATCGCGGCGCGAGCGTGTACCGGATGAGCGAATCGGAGATCCGCGAGACGTTCGAGCTGATGTCGGGGCTGGAGGCGTTTTCAGGCGAGCTGGCCTGCGAGCGCATCACGCCCGCGGAGCTCGCGGAGATCAAGGCGCTGCATTACTCGATGCTCGCGTGCCGGATGCAGAACGACCTGCCCGGCTACTACAGCCGCAACCAGGAAATCCACGACCGCATCAACGAGGCCGCGCGCAACTCGGCGCTGCGTGCCACGTACCAGTCGATCAATCGCCGGATCATGTCGATGCGGTTCCGCTCGAACCAGCACGTCGAGAAATGGGATCGCGCGGTGCACGATCACGAGGAGATGATCAAGGCGCTGGAAGCGCGCGACGGCAAGGCGCTCTCGGCGATCCTGCGGCGGCATCTGCTGGAGAAGCGCGACGCGGTGTTGTTGCTGCACGCGGAAGTGGACGCGTAGTCGTCGCGCGCCGCGCGCGAAGCGTTGCATCGTTGCCGCGCCGCGGCGCCGCGCCGTACCGCAGCGCACGGCAGCGCACGGCACCGCACCGCATCGCACCGCACGGCATCGCACCGCACCGCACCGCACCGCACCGACACCGACACCGGCACCGGCACCGGCACCGGCACCGACACCGACACCGACACCGACACCGACACGGCAATGCACGGCACGGTACGGCAACGCATCGGCACCACACCCACCGCGCTGTCGCTCGCGGGCTCAGAACGCGGTGCGCAGGCCGAGCCCGGCCGAATCGCCGTTCCCGTAGCCGCTCGCACGGTCGCGCATAAACGCGACGTAGACGTCGGTGCGTTTCGACAGCCGGTAGTCGTAGCCGAGCGCCCAGGTCGTTCTCGACGGGCGGTCGCGCCCGTGGCTCTTCGCGGCCATCACCGACGCGAGCACCGTGCCGAAGCCGATGGGCACCGCTGCGCCCACCTGCCCGCTGTGCGTGCCGAGCCCGCCGCTGTCGATCGCGTCGTGCACGTACTGGTAGAACGCGGTGAACTTCACGAACTTCAGGTCGTAGCCGACGCCGGCCAGCACGGCCTCCTGCTGCGTGAAGCCGGCGATCGACGCATTCAGGTCGCCCGGTGTCCGGTCGTACTTCGCCTGCTGGAACGCGAGCGTCGCGCTGAACGCGCGGTGCCCGTCGTAGGTGACGTTGCCGCCCCACTGGTTCGCGCCGGTGTGGCCCGGCTCGTTGCCGGTCGCATAGATCAGGCTCGCCTGCAGCGCGTGCTCGCCGGGTGTCGAGACCAGCACCGAGTTGCTCCAGCTGTTGTCGCCGACGAGCCCTTGCCCCGCCACGCCCTTGTACATCTGGTTCAGCGCCGGTGAAAAGCCGAACGACGTCGAGAACGGATTGAAGCGTACGGCGGAGATGTAGTACGGCGTTGTGTTGCGTCCGGCGCGCAGCACGCCGTACGGTGTCGCGACGCCGACATACGCATTGCGCCCGAAGAACGTATCGCCGCCAAAGCGGCCTGCACCGCCGTTCGACGGGCGCATGAACGCTTCGAGCGCGAACTGCAGCGCGTAGCCGCCGCCGAGATCCTCGCGGCCGCCGATCCCCCAGAAGCTCGTCGTGAAGCCGCCCGAATTCATGGCGTACGCGCGCGGCTTGCCGAGACTCTTTTGCGTGCCGACGTACACGTCGGCCAGCCCGTACAGCGACACGGACGACTGGGCCGCGGCGTCGTCGACGATCGTGCAGGCGATCAGCGATGCGCCGACGGCCGACAGCAGCCGGCGGCTGGCTGCCGGTGCGAACCGGTGGCGTCGCCCGCTTTTATTTCGGGTTGAATGAGTAGGCATACTGATCGAATCGTCTGGAGGAAGCGGATGAAAGCGGCGCACGCCGATGCGTCGCGGCGTGTGCCGAACGGCTGACGGCAGGCATCACGCCTGACCGTCAGCCATCACGAACGTCAGAATGCGTGGCGGATACCCGCGCGGCCCACCGCCTGCTTCTGGTTGCCCGACGGGTTGAAGCCCGCGATCTGCGCGACCGGCGCGTCGCCCGCCGCCTTCTGGAACGCACCCATCACGTAGACGCTCGTGCGCTTGGACAGCGCGTATTCGACGCTCAGGTTGAACTGGTGATACTTCGGCTCCGCGTTCGTCGCGTGGTCGCGTCCCGTCGTGTACGTATAGCCCGCGCCGATCGTCACGGCCGGCGTCGGCGTGATCAGGGTCGACAGCTCGTAGTTCTGGAACGTCGCGTCGTGCCCCGCGCTGCCCTGCTGGAAGTTCGTGTTCGTGAAGTCGGCCAGCAGCTTGAGCCATTGCACGACCTGGTACGACGCGCCCACGCCGAACACCTTCTGCGCACGTGCCGCATCGAGGTAGTTGCCGTAGATCGCGTTCGTGAAGCCCGGATAGTTCTGGTAGCCCTGCGTCGACACGCCCGGGTTGTTGATCCGCAGATA
Source organism: Burkholderia sp. D-99 (assembly GCF_011605345.1). Lineage (GTDB taxonomy): Bacteria > Pseudomonadota > Gammaproteobacteria > Burkholderiales > Burkholderiaceae > Burkholderia. Next base: position 879,632 of record NZ_JAAOXM010000002.1, on the reverse strand, counting down.
GCCGACGCCGAAGCCGAGCGGGCCCGCAGCGTAGCTCGCGCCGACGCTGAACGTCGCGTTGTCCGAGAAGCGGCCGGGTTGTCCGCCGAATGCGTAGAGGCCGCCGAACGTGATGCCCGCGATCGTCGGGCTGCGGTACTTCACCGCGTTCGAGATCGGGAAGCCGTTGTCGGTGTTGTCCATGTCGTTCGGGTGCGCGAAGTAGTAGCCGCCGATGTTGCCGTTCAGCGTGAACGGCTCGACGTAATCGACGATCGAATCCCACTGGCGGCCGAGCGTGAGCGTGCCGAGCTTCGCGTCGTTCAGGCCGACGTAGGCGTTGCGCGAGAACGCGAGCCCGCTGCCGAGGCGCCCGGAGTTGAGATCGAAGCCGCTTTCGAGCCGGAAGATCGCGCTCAGGCCGCCGCCGAGATCCTCGGTGCCGCGCACGCCCCAGCGGCTGCCGGCCGTCACGCCCGACGCGAGCTGCACGAGATGCTTGCCCTGCACGTTCGACACGTAGTCGACGCCGTCCTCGACGATGCCGTACAGCGTGACGCTGCTTTGCGCGTGAGCGGTAGCGGCCGCGGCGAGCGGCAGCGCGAACAGGATTTTTTTCATGATGGTATTCCGGTGCGGGGTGGTTGAAAGGCGGCGAGCGGTGGTTCGATGCGGTTGCGCGCGAACTGGCGAAATGACGAACGTACGGACATGCGAACGTACGGACGTGCCCCGCGCCGCGATCGAACGACGATCGCGGCGGCGGGTGCGGCGGCTAAAGCGTGAAACGAAGGAAGGGCGGTGTGTCGCTCAGTCGCGATACGCGCGCAGCAGCGTATCGGCGGCGCGGAAGTCGGGGGTGAGCGGGCGGTCGCGCTGGAGGAACGCGACCTTGGTGCGCAGTGCGCGGTACAGCGGCTGCGTGGCCGGCGCGAGCGTGAACGACGGCTGCTTGCGCTGGCGCAGGTCGATCGCCTGCGATGCCTCGATCAGTTCGAGGCCGAGCAGCGTGTAGCTTGCGTCGATCTGCTTCTGCACGCGCTGCACGACGTCGGGCGCGTTCGTCGCGATATCCTCGATGCCGCCGGCGACCGGCAGGTAGTCGAGCGACACGGGCATCGCGAGCGACTTCACCGTCATCGCGAGCGCGGTCGGCGGCTTTTCCATCGCGCCGAACGCGTGCACGGTGTCCTCGGTGCCGAGGAAGCGCGACAGGCCGGTGAGGTGCGGGTCGTTCAGCTTGACGATGCGCTGCGCGGACGCGAGCGCGTTGTGGCCGAGTGCAAGCCCGAGCTGTTCGAACGCGAGCACCCACGGCAGCGGCTCGAAGTTCGCGCTCGGCAGCACCGCGCCGCCGCCGTCGACGTAACCGGCCGCATCCTGCGCGCGGTTCGACTTCGGCGTGACGCCGACCGCGACGCCCGGATTGTCGTCGCTCGAATTCAACTGCACCTGCAGCAGCGCGCGCGCTTCGTCGTAGGTGCGATCCTCTTCGCCGAGCAGGTAGACGCCGGAGCGGAAGCTGAGCGGATCCTGCAGCGGCCGGTCGGGATCGCGGTTCCACAGGCTGCTGCCCGCGAGCAGCGTGCGCAGTGCCGCACCGGCGCGCAGCGTGGCCGGGAACGGCCGTAGCGCGAGCGTGTCCTCGCGGAACGGCGACACGTTGCCGTTCAGCCCCTGCAGGCTCAGCGCGAACACGACCTTCGACACCTGCGCGAGCCGCGCCATGTCGGTGAGCGCCAGCGCGCCCATGCCGGCCGAATACGCGTTGGAGCTGAGGATCGCGAGCGCGTCCTTGCCGTACGGGCGAATCGTCGTGATGCCGGCCGACTTCAGCGCGTCGGCGGCCGCGACCTTGTGGCCCTGGTAGTACACGTCGCCTTCGCCGAGCATCGCGAGGCCGACATGGCTCAGGATCGTGATGTCGGCTTCGCCGATCGAGCCGTCCGCCGGCATCGCGGGCGTGACGCCGCGATTGAGGAACTGCGCGTACGCGTCGACGATCGCCGGCTGCACGCCGGCGCCGCCGTCGAGCATCGCGTTCAGGCGGGCGGCCATCGCGGCGCGCGCCACGCGCACGCTCATGTCGGGGCCCACGCTGCCCGAGTGTGCGTGGATCAGTCCGATGTTGAAGCGCGTCGACGCGTCGATGACTTCCTGCGACAGCTTGCCGTGCGCATCGACCATCTCACGGTCTTTATTGAGGCCGACGCCGACCGTCAGCCCGTAGATCTGCTGGCCGGCCGCGGCGGCCTTCAGCAGCACGTCGTGCGCGGCAACGACCCGCTGGCGCGCGGCCGGTGCGATCGACACGGCTTCGCCGTCGGCGATGCGTGCGATCGATTCGGGCGTGACGGACCGGCCGTCGAGCGTGACGTCCGCGAAGGCCGGGACGGCGGTGAAAAGCGCGAGCGCGAGCGCGCTCCGCATGAGGAAGCGTTGCATGAAGCGGTTCTCCGATTTCAGGCGTGACGTGAGGTGGAAGACAGCGCGGCGATCGATACGAGCGCGATGACGCTCGCGGCCATCACATACCAGGCGGGCGCGAACGGATTGCCGGACCGTTGCGTGAGCCACGCGAGGATCGCGGGTGCGAAGCCGCCGAAGATCGTCGTGGCGATGTTGTAGGACAGCGACATACCGGTCGCGCGTACCTGCGTCGGGAACAGTTCCGACAGCGCGGCGGGCGCGACGCCCGTGAAGATCGCGACCATCACGCAGAACGCGCTTTGCACCGTGACCAGCGCGGCGAGCGTGTGCACGTCGGCGAGCCAGTGCAGCAGCGGATACACCGACACGAGCATCAGCACGGCGCCGGCCGTCAGCACCTTGCGCCGCCCGAAGCGATCCGACCAGCTTCCGGCGCACACGCAGGTGACGGCCATCAGGCAGTTGCCGACCAGCGACGCGATGAACGCGTCGCGCCCGTCGAAGTGCAGCGCGCGCTGCACGTGCGTCGGCATGTAGATCACCAGTGCATACACGCACACGGCCCACAGCACCGAGAACCCGGTACCGACCACGAGGGCGCGCGGATAGTCGCGCACGACCTGCAGCAGCGGCGCCTTGCGTTCGGCCGGTGCATGTGCGGCACGCGCCATCTCCGCGCGGAAATGCGGCGTTTCGTCGAGCGTCTTGCGCAGCCACAGGCCGACCGGCGCGATCGCGAGACCGAGGATGAACGGGATCCGCCAGCCCCAGTCGCCGATCTGTTCGCGCGACAGCGTGAGCGTCACGGCCGTGGCGACCAGCGCGCCGAGGATGTTCGACGCGGCCATGCTCGCCTGCAGCCACGAGGCGTAGCGGCCCTTCTTGTCCGCCGGCGCGTGCTCGATCAGGAACGCCGCCGCGCCGCCCACTTCGCCGCCGGCCGAGAAGCCCTGCAACAGGCGGCCGCACAGGATCAGCAGCGGCGCGCCGATGCCGATCGCGGTGTACGGCGGCGCGAACGCGATGATGCCGGTGCCGACCGCCATCACGAGGATGGTCAGCGTCAGTGCGGCCTTGCGGCCGGCGCGATCGCCGTACACGCCGATCGCGAGTGCGCCGAGCGGCCGTGCGATGAAGCCGATCCCGAACGCCATGAACGCCTCGACCAGCTCGGTGCCGGTGTTGCCGCGATGGAAGAAGTTCTGCGCGATGTACACGGCAAAGAACGCGTAGACGGAAAAGTCGTACCACTCCAGCGCGTTGCCGATCGAGGCCGCGGCGATCGCGCGCCCGGCACGCGAGGTGGGGGGCGACACGGCCGTGGCCGTGTCGAGGGGAACCGCGGTTTGCTTCACTTCGATCTCCTGTCCTGTCGTCGTGCGAGCCGGCCGTTACAGCCGGATGTGCGGAATCTGCTTGCGTTGCGCTTCGTCGAGCGCTTCTTCGTAGCCGGCGTCTGCGTAGCGGATCACGCCGAGCGCGGTGTCGTTGGTCATCGACAGCGTGAGCCGCTCGTTCGCCGCCGCGCTGCCGTCGGCGACAACGGTGATGCCCGCGCTCGTCATGTAGCCGCTGTAGCCGCCGCCGCCCGAATGGATCGCGACGAGGTCGGCCATCGACGAACAGCTCATCATCGCGTTCAGCAGCGGCCAGTCGGCCACCGCGTCGGAGCCGTCGCGCAGGTTCTCGGTCATGATGTTCGGGTGTGCCATCGCGCCGGCGTCGAGGTGGTCGCGTGTGAACGCGACCGGCCCGGCCAGCACGCCGTCGCGCACCATCGCGTTGACCGCGAGCGCGAGCCGCGTGCGCTCGCCGTGGCCGAGCCAAGCGATGCGCGCCGGCAGCCCTTCGAACGGCACGCATTCGCGGGCGCGCTGGATCCAGTTCGTGACGATCCGGTTGTCCGGGAAGTGTTCGAGCAGGTAGTCGTCGATGAGGCGGATGTCGTTCGGGTCGTTCGACAGCGCGATCCAGCGGAACGGGCCGATCGCGCGGCAGAACAGCGGGCGCAGGAATGCCTCGGTGAACACCGGGATCTCGAACGCGCGCGCGACACCACCGTCCTTCGCATGCGTGCGGATCAGGTTGCCGTTGTCGAACACGATCGCGCCGCGATCCTTGAACCCGAGCATCGCTTCGACGTGCCGCACGATCGACGCGCGGCTCGCGTCCATCAGCTTCGTGCGGTCGTGCTCGCGCAGTGCGCGCACCTCGTCGAGCGTGAAGCCGGACGGCACGTACCCGTACACGAGATCGTGCGCGGCCGTCTGGTCGGTGACAATGTCGGGCACGACGCCGCGCGCGAGGATCGCCGGGAACACGTCGGCCGCATTGCCGAGCAGGCCGACCGAGATCGGCTCGCGCCGGGCCTGCGCGTCGCGGATCAGCGCGAGCGCCTCGTCGAGATCGCGCGCCTGCCGTTCGAGGAAGCCGATCTGCAGCCGCTTGTTGATGCGCGTCTGGTCGATCTCGACGACGAGTGTCGCCGCGTTCGCCATCCGGCCCGCGAGCGGTTGCGCACCGCCCATTCCGCCGAGGCCGGCGGTCAGGATGAAGCGGCCGCGCAGGTCGTTGTCGAAATGGCGCTCGGCGATCCGCGAGAAGATCTCGTAGGTGCCCTGGATCACGCCCTGCGAGCCGATGTACTGCCAGTCGCCGGCCGTGAGGCCGCCCCAGCAGATCAGGTTGCGGCGTTCCAGTTCGTAGAAGTGCTCGGCCTTCGCCCACTGGCCGATCAGGTTGCAGTTCGCCATCACGACGAGCGGCGCGCTCGCATGCGTGCGCAGCAGCGCGACGGGCTTGCCGGACTGCACGACGAGCGTCTCGTTCTCGTCCATCGTCTTCAGTGTGTGCACGATCGCGTCGTGCGACGGCCAGTCGCGTGCCGCGCGGCCGAGCGCCGCGTAGACGATCAATTGTTCGGGGTCCTCGCCGACGGCGAGCACGTTCTCGAGCAGGCGCAGCAGTGCTTCCTGGCGCCAGCCCTTGCAGCGCAGCGTATTGCCGGACGTGACTTCGAAGGTGCGGGTCATGGTGTCGCCCTCCGTTCAGCGCGCGAGCGCATAGCCGGCGATCGAGATGCCGAGCGCGGCTTCGACCGGCGGATACACGGCCGGATCGAATACCGACGACGACAGCGGAATGTGCGCCTTTGCCACGCGCAGCACGTGGATCTCCATCCCTTCCTTCAACTGTCCGGCGCTGACGGGGCGGCCTTCGGCATCGAGCGTCGTGATCACGTCGGGGTAGGTCGCGATCCGTTCGCCGTGCGCGTCGTCCACCGCCATGTGTTCGTTCATCACGTGAATGACCGCGCGCTGCGCGCCGCTGCCGAGGTAGACGAGGCCGACGTCGAACGCTTCGCGCGTGTATTCGAGCGTGTTGCGTTCGACCTTGCCGCTCGCGATGATCTCGCCGTGCGTGGCCGCGCAGATCGCGTCGATCACCGCGCTGCCGCCGCGTCGCTCGGCGTCGATGATCGCTTCGCCGAGTGCGAGCGCGCGGCTGATGCCGCCGAGCGCCGCGTGCTGGCGCACGTACGATGCCCGAATCGGGTTGCGGCAGCTCGCGATGAAGCCGCCGGCCATGTCGGCCGCCTTGCGCAGCACCGGCGACACTTTCGCGGTCGCGCCGCGCACGACCACTTCCATGTACGCGTGCTGGGCGCGGTTGCCGCCGGCCGCTGCCTGGATCATCGGCGCCGTGCTCGACGCGAGGCCGAGCGAGCCCATGTCGCCGGTCGGATGGGCGCGGATGTCGCCCACCGCGTCGACCACCTTGGTGCCGAGCAGCGCGGACGGCAGCCACGCGTTCAGCGTGCTCGACATCCCGTTCTGCCCGATGATGAGCCCCGCGAGCGGCTCGCCGAGCGCGTCCTGCACGAGCTGCGCGGCCTTCACGTAGTCGGCGCCGAGCATCTGCCAGTCGGTGAGGCCGCCCGGCGCGCCGATTGCGGCGGCCGTGGCGATCCATGCGTCGTCCGGCAACTCGTCGATGCTCACCAGCTCGGGGCGGCCGATCGTGACCGCGAGCGTGCCGAGTTCACGGCCGTGGTCGGCCCAGCCGCCGCCGCCGCATGCGAAAACCGAACCGCCCTTGACGGCGGCTTCGACGTCCTTCGAAGACAGAATGCGTCCCATGTGTCGTTTGTCCTGAGAGGGAAAAAGGGCTGTACGCGCCGGCCGGAAAGCCTTGTGTGGCGGTACTGTCCAAACGATTCTAGGGACGCCGAATATTGAGCGTTATTGCTATTTTATGGAGACTTCATAACGCGATGTTAAGCGTAGGGTAATCCCGGTGACGCTTGAACGACGGAGGGCGAACGCGGTGATCCGCCGCCGTCGTTGCGACGGTGAAACGCAGGCTGGACAACGGTTTCAGCCTGTTCAGGCAACGAAATTCACGCGGGCGCGGAGAGCGCGTGCAGCGTGTCGATGAACTCGTGCGCGAGCCGCGACAGCGGTGCGAGTACGGGATGCAGCACGCTGACCGGCGCGGAAATGGTCGGCACGATCGGCTTCACGACGATCTGCGGCCACACGGGCCCCGCGACCGTCAGTTCGTCGATCAGCGCGATGCCGGTGCCGGCCTGCGCGAGCGCGCATGCTACGTGCGCCTGCTGCACCTCGATCTTGACCTGCGGCACGAGCCCTTCGTCGCTGAACAGCCGCCGCACCAGCTGCCCGAGCGGGATGTCGCTGCCATAGCCGATCAGCGGCTGGTTCGCGAGATCGCGCACGGCCAGCGTCTTGCGGCGCGCGAACGGGTGCGATGCGGGCACGGCCGCGACCATCCGGTTTTCATAGAGGCGCTGGCTTTCGACGTTCGGGTGCGTGTCCTGCAGGAACGCGATGCCGAGCTCGACCTGCTGCGTGAGCACCGCCTGCAGCAGCACGCTCGGGATCATCGTGTGCAGGATGATGCGCACGTCGGGAAAGCGTTCGTAGAACGCGGCAATCGCGCGCGGCAGCAGCGATTGCCCGAGATTGGGGCTGCATGCGATGCGCAGGTGGCCCATCCGGTTCTCGATCAGGTCTTCCGCGATTTCGTTGACGCGCTGCACGCCCTGGTACACCGCGTTCACTTCGACGAACAGCCGCTGCGCTTCCGGGGTCGGGTAGAGCCGCCCCTTGATGCGCTCGAACAGCGCGAGGCCGAGCCGCTGTTCGGCATACGAAATGAGCCGCGAGACGGCCGGTTGCGAGACGTGCAGCAGCTTTGCGGCGCCGCTGATCGAGCCGGTCAGCATGATGGCGCGAAACACCTCGATCTGGCGCAGGTTCAGACGCACAGCCTTAACTCCATGTTATGTGGGGGTGATAAATCGGCATGAGACATTCTGGCAGAGCGCTGCCTAAACTGCTCGTGATCAAAAAAGCAGGAGGCGCAGATGAGCGAATTCGAACAGGTGGTGCGAGGCCGGTTGGTCGATGCGCGCGAGGTGGTCGACGACGGCTGGCTCGCGATCAGGAACGGGCGGATCGCCGCGCGCGGCGCGGGCGCGCCGCCGGCGGCACGCGACACGATCGATGCGCGCGGGCAGTGGGTGCTGCCGGGCGTCGTCGACGGGCAGGTGCATGCGGCCAGCCAGGCGAACCAGGAGGGGCTCGGTCACGCGTCGCGTGCGGCTGCCGCCGGCGGCGTGACGGTGATGGTCGACATGCCGTACGACGATCCGGAGCCGGTCGCGTCGCGCGCACAGCTCGATCGCAAGATCGCTGAGGCCGAGCGCGATTGCCACGTCGACGTCGCGCTGTACGGCACGCTCAACGCGAAGCACGGCCTCGAAGCGGCGGCCGGGCTGATCGACGGCGGCGTGTGCGCGTTCAAGTTCTCGACGTTCGAGGCGACGCCCGGCCGGTTTCCGCGTGTCGAGGAGGACGTGCTGTACGACGCGTTCAGGCTGATCGCGCCGTCGGGCCTCGCGTGCGGCGTGCACAACCAGATGCAGGACATGACGCGCAAGAATGTCGCGCGGATGATCGAAGCGGGCGACACGGGCTGGGATGCGTTCCTGCGCGCGCATCCGCCGCTGATCGAGAACCTCGCAACCGCGCTGATCTACGAGATCGGCGCGGAGACGGGCGCCCGCGCGCATGCGGTGCACGTGTCGACGTCGCGCGGCTTCGCGCTGTGCAACATGTTCCGGCAGGCCGGCCATCGCGCGAGCATCGAGACCTGCGTGCAGTACCTGATGCTCGATCACGAAACGCATACGAAACGCTTCGGCGCGAAGACGAAACACTACCCGCCGATTCGCCCGCGCGCCGAGCAGGACTTGCTGTGGACGCATATCGCGCGCGGCGAGTGCACGTTCGTGTCGTCGGATCACGTGAGCTGGGGGCTCGAACGCAAGGGCGACCCGAACGTGTTCCGCAATGCATCGGGCGGCCCGGGGCTCGAAACGCTGCTGCCGGCGTTCTGGACCGGCTGCGAACAGCACGGTATCGCGCCGACGCGTGTGGCCGAACTGCTCGCGACGAATCCTGCACGGCACTTCCTGCTCGATGACCGCAAGGGCTCGCTCGACGTCGGCGCCGATGCGGATTTCGTGATCCTCACGCCGGAACGTTATGCGTTCGACCCGTCGCGCAGCCTGTCGGCCGTGCAGTGGAGCGCGTTCGAAGGGATGGAATTCACGGTGCGGATCGCCGCCACCTATTGTCGCGGCGCGCTCGTGTACGACGGCGAGCGCATCGTCAACGCGGCAGGCTCGGGCCGCTTCCTGAAACCGCACGGCAGCCGGTCGATCGCCACGCAACAGGAGCAAGCATGAATCCGACGACTTTCTCTTTCCCGCCGCTGAACGCCGAACGCCTGAACGCACGTGTCGAGCAACTGGCGCGCTTCACGCGGCCCGACGTTCCGTGGACGCGCCGCGCGTTCTCGCCGCTCTTCACGGAGGCGCGCGCATGGCTCGCCGCGCAGTTCGCCGAAGCCGGGTTCGCGGTGTCGATGGACGCGGGCGGCAACCTGATCGGCCGCCGCGAAGGCAGCGGCCGCTGCACGAAGCCGCTCGTCACGGGGTCGCATTGCGACACGGTGGTCGGCGGCGGCCGCTTCGACGGCATCATCGGTGTGCTCGCGGGCATCGAGGTCGCGCATACGCTGAACGAGCAGGGCATCGTGCTCGACCATCCGTTCGAGGTGATCGACTTCCTGTCCGAGGAGCCGAGCGATTACGGCATCTCGTGCGTCGGCAGCCGCGCACTGTCGGGCGTGCTCGACGCGGGCATGCTGCGCGCGACGAATGCCGAAGGCGAAACGCTCGCCGAAGCGCTGCGCCGCATCGGCGGCAATCCGGACGCACTGCGCGAACCGCTGCGCGCACCGGGCAGCACGGCCGCGTTCGTCGAGCTGCATATCGAACAAGGCCCGGTACTCGAGACGCGCGGCTTGCCGATCGGCGTCGTGACCAACATCGTCGGCATCCGGCGCGTGCTGATCACCGTGACCGGGCAGCCCGACCATGCGGGCACGACGCCGATGGACATCCGTCGCGACGCGCTCGTCGGCGCGGCGCACCTGATCGAGGCCGCGCATGCGCGCGCGTCGGCGCTGTCGGGCAATCCGCATTACGTGGTGGCGACGATCGGGCGGATCGCGATGACGCCGAACGTGCCGAACGCGGTGCCGGGGCAGGTCGAGCTGATGCTGGAAGTGCGCAGCGACAGCGACGCGGTGCTCGACGCTTTCCCCGAGGCGCTGCTGGCCGGTGCGGCCACGCGGCTCGACACGTTGCGGTTGAGTGCGCGCGCGGAGCACGTGAGCCGTGCACGGCCGACCGATTGCCAGCCGCTCGTGATGGATGCGGTCGAACAGGCGGCCACGCAGCTCGGCTATCCGAGCATGCGGCTGCCGAGCGGCGCGGGGCACGACGCCGTGTACGTGGCGCCGACCGGGCCGATCGGGATGATCTTCATTCCGTGCCTGGGCGGCCGCAGCCATTGCCCGGAAGAATGGATCGAGCCGCAGCAGCTGCTCGACGGCACGCGCGTGCTGTATCAAACGCTCGTCGCGCTCGATCGTTCACTGGCCGGCGAGGCGTAAGCGCGACGTTGGCGCGACGGCGGGCGGTGCCGTTACAACGCCGCCCGCTGCCCCTCTCTCGGCCCGTGCCCGGTCCACCGCTTGAACGCGCGGCGGAAGTTGTGCGCGTCGCTGAACCCGACTTCGTGCGCAACATCCTCAATCGACAGCCTCGGATTGCTCAGCAGCGTGAATGCACGCTTGCGGCGGATCGTGTCGATCACCGTCTGGTACGACACGCCCTGGTCGGCGAGCCGCCGCCGCAGCGTGCGCTCGCTCATGCACAACTGCGCGGCGATCTCGGCGAGCGATGGCGTATGCCGCAGGTCGCGCCGCATGATCCGTTCGATCGATTCGAGAAATTCGGTGCCTTCGGGTTCGGGCGGCAGCGCGTCCTGCAGGAATTCGAGCACCTGGCGATGCGCGAGCGGATCGTGGGTCGCGATCGGGCGGTTGCCGAGCGCGGCGTCGCATGACAGCAGGTTCTGCTCCTGCTCGAAGCGCACCGGGCACGAGAACACGCGCGCGTACTGCTCTGCGTAGGGTGGCGGCGGGTAGCTGAGGTCGATGCCCTTCGGCTGGAACGCCGGGCCGACGAGCGAGCGCCCGACTTTCATGAAGCTGCCGAACGCTTCCTCGACGAGGAACGCCTCGATATCCGGTTCGAGAAAGACGTTGGTCGCGCGGATCGACAGCGTGCGCGTGTCCGATACGAGGTCGAAGCGCATCAGCGGCCCCGTGTGGCGCTGCAACTCGAGGCCGACCGTGATCGCGTCCTTCAGCGTGGGGCTCGTCAGCATCGCATAGCCGACCAGCCCGATCGACGCGATCGTCTCGCTCGTGCCGAGTTCGAGGCCGAGCGCCCGCCCCGGCGCCATTTCTAGCGCGCGGCGGATCATCGTGCTCGCCTGGCGCAATGAAATCCGGCACGACGGATTCGACAGGTCCGCGACGTCGAAGCCGAGCCCGAGGCACAGCCGCGTGGGGTCGATGCCCAGCTCCTTGCTTGTCTCCGCGAGGCACCGCAACAGATGGACCGGCAGATTCGCCGTCGTATAACGGTCGGTATCGTCCATGGATGCTCCGTATTTTTTTCCATGGATTGTACTCGTCCCGCCCGGCCGGAGACCCGGTGCCTCCCCGGCCACGATCGCCCACATCCCGCGCGGTCCCGCTTCAGAAGTAGTGACGCAGGCCGACCGTCGCGCCGAGCTGGGTGGTGCTGGTGCTCGGCGCCTGCCCGTTCACGCCGACCAGCTGCGCGCCGACCAGCCCGCCGCGGTAGATCGCGTAGTCGACTTCCGCATAGAGCATGCTGCGCTTCGACAGGCTGTAGCCGGCGATCACCTGGAACTGGCGCGCGCGGCCGTCGAAATCCGCCGTGTAGCCGGACTGCTGGGTCCACCACGCGTTGACGGCCGCCGTGAACGCCGACGTGAAGCGGTAGGTCAGCCCCGCGAGCGCCATCTTGCGGCGGCGGAACCCGCCGGGCACCGTCGGGTCGACCACCTGCGCGGGCGAGATGATGCCGAGCCCCGCCAGGTCGGTCGGGCTGAACGGGCCGTTCTCGAACGACGTGAAGTCGTTGTCGCGCGCGTTCTCGATATAGCCGGCGTTGACGGTCGCGTCGCCGATCGTCACCGAGCCGCCGCCCGTGTAGATATCGAATTTCCCGTGCGTGACGTCGTCCCAGCTGCGCATGAACGATGCGCCGACCGTGAACGGCCCCTTGTCCGGTGCATAAGCGGCGGCCGCGCCGAGCTGGCCGCCGCGCACGCCACTGCCCGCGTGGCCGCCCGGCGCGTATTGCGCGAGCAGGTAGAAGCTGCCGAGCTGCGCGCCGTACTGGATCATGTTGCTGGTGCGCGCGCCCGCGAGCATCGTCTGCTCCGGCTTGAACAGGTTGAAGTACGGGTCCTGCGGGCCGGCCCACAGGTTCGAGCCGAAGGTCAGCGACACCATCTCGAACGGCACGTTGTACTGGCGCCCGAGCGAGAGCTGGCCGAGCGACGTCGACGTGAGCCCCACGTACGCGACCTGGAAGAAATTCGGCGAGCCGGCCGGCACGATGGCGCCGCTGTTCGGGCCGAAGTGGCTTTCCACGTTGAACTGCGCGGACAGCCCGCCGCCCAGGTCCTCATTGCCCTTGAGGCCCCAGTAGCTTTCGGTGAGGCCGCCGCCGTCGGCCATCGAGATCTTGCGGCCGGTCGACACCGGCGTGCCGTCGGCGCCGTAGGACACGCCGTGCGTTTCGTAGCGGATGCCCGCATCGATCACGCCGTACAGCGTCACGTTGCTTTGCGCGTATGCGCCGGTACAGGCCAGGACCATCATCGCGCAGCACGCCGCGCGAATGCTATCGGGACGATTCATTCGGGACTCCGCATCTCTGCATGGAACAGGGGGACAGGCGGCATCGCACCGCCGGAAACGAATGTAGAAAGCCAAATTTGCACGGGCCAAGGCTGCGGCGGCCAATCTCGTGGTGCGTCGCGGCCACGCGATGGCGCAGTGCGGTCAGGGCGACGCGCGCGCCACGGCGGCGGGTTCGGCGCGGCGCAGCGCGAGCCGCACGAACGGCGCGGCGGCCAGCACGGCCACGCACAGCACGTGCGCGACGTGCGTGCCGCCGAAGCGGCCGAGCAGCGCGCCGGACAGCGCGGTGCCGATGCCGGCCGCGAAGAACGTGACGACGAGCGTGCGCGCGACGAGCGAGCCGTCCGGGTCGACGTCGGACAGCATGCCGGTGAGGAACGGCACGATCACGAAGAACGCACTGTTCAGCACGAACTGGCTCAGGAAGTACGCGGCGCCGCTGCGCGCGCTGAAGAACCACTCGATCGACCCGATCATCGCGAGCTGCGCGGCCCAGATCAGCACGAGGCGGTGCTTGTGGCTGGCCGGATGTGACGGAATCGCCGCACCGACGAAGCCGAGCAGCGACGACACCGACAGCAGCACGCCGATCGTCGTCGGCGACAGCCCGGCGCGCTCGCCGACGAAGCCGGCGATTGCCCACTGCGACGCCTGCACGCCGTAGACGAGCGCGGTCACGACCCAGATCGCGACGACCGGCCGCCACGGCAGCGTGCCGGCGCGCACGCGGGCCTGCGCGGGGGCGCTCGCGAACGCGTCGATGCCGCGGATCGCGGGCGCCAGCACGGCGACGACGGCGGCCAGCAGCGCGAACACCCAGCGCCCGAGCCAGGCGGCCGGCAACGCGGAGATCAGTACGAGGATGCCGCCGTTGATGCCCCCCGCGAGGAGGTTGATTTGCCCCCACAGGCGGTCGGTCGACGCGCGCTGCGACACACCGGACGCGACGACGACGAACAGCATCCCTTCGAACAGCCCCGTCATCCCGCGCGCGAGCGCTGCGGACACGATGCCGGGCGCGACCGCGCCGAGTGCCTGGCCGGCGATCGTGCCGGCCAGGCCGGCCAGCGTGAACGGCCGCGCGGCGCGCGCGATCCGGTGCGACAGCAGCGCGCAACTGATCGCGATGCCGAGGATCTCGGCGCTGACGAGCGCGGTCGCGGTGCCTTCGTCGAGCCGGAAGCGCGTCATCACCGCCGCGACGAGGAACGGCGACAGGATCAGGCCGTTGGTGGCCGCCGCGAACGCGAGCGCAAGGCGGACGACGGCGCCGGTCGACGGGTCGGGACGCGACTGCGCCGCCGCGTGCAGGGTGGCAGTGCTCATGAGGCCTCCTGGTTGGATCGCGGCCGATCTTGCGCGACGTCGGCCGTTTCGTGCATCGGGTGTGTCCCTCGGCGGGCCGGCGTGGCGCGAGCGGTGGCGCTTGCGCCCGCGTGTTGCGGCAGGCCGAACAGCGTGCGCAGGTACGGCGTCAGGAAGCGGCCGTGCGGGTCCATCCGTTCGCGCAGCGCGAGGAAATCGTCCCAGTGCGGGTAGCACGCGGCCAGCTCGGCGGCCTTCATCGCATGCACCTTGCCCCAGTGCGGCCGCCCGCCGTGATTGCGGCAGATGGCCTGCACGCCCGAGAAGTACGCGTCGAACGGCATCCCGCGATACTGGTGCGCCGAGATGCGCACGCTGTCGCGCCCGTAGTCGGGGCTCAGCCAGATGTCATCGCCGCGCACCCAGCGGTATTCGAGCGGGAACATCAGCGGGAAGCTGCGGCGCGCGATGAACGCGCGGATTTCGCGCAGCGCGTCGGCGCCGCGCTCGGCCGGCACCGACCATTCCATTTCGTTGAAGCGCACGCGGCGCACCGTCGACAGCATCGCGTAGCTCGCATCCACGTGCCGGCCGGCCGACACGGTCGATGCGCACAGCCGGCTCAGCGCCGGGCACAGCGACGGCATGCGCCGGCCGAGCCCGCACAGCGCGCCGAACACCGTGTTCTCGAGGAACGACTCGGACGCGCGGCTCGCCCAGTGCACCGCGTCGGCCGGTTCGTCGGTCATGTCCCACGCCTTGGTCAGCACGGTGTCCGTATGCGGGAACCAGTAGAACTCGAACGAGCGATGCTTCGCGATCAGCGCGTCCGCCTGCGCGAGGCAGTCGTCGAGCTGCATGCCGCCGCGCTCGAGGCGCAGCTTGAACGCGGGCACGAGGCGCAGGTCGATCTCGGTCAGCACGCCGAGCGCGCCGAGCCCGATCCGGCCCCCGGCGAACAGGTCGGGATGCGTGTCGGCGCTCGCGCGGATCTCGCTGCCGTCCGCGCACATGAAGGTCAGGCTGTCGATCTGCGTCGCCAGGTTGCCGAGCGTGATGCCGGTGCCGTGCGTGCCGGTGCTGGTCGCGCCGGCGATCGACTGCACGTTGATGTCGCCGAGGTTCTCCATCGCGAGGCCGTGCGCGGCGAGCGCCGGGCCCAGCGCCCACAGCCGCGTGCCGGCATGCACGCGGGCGACGCGCCGGTCGCGGTCGACGTCGATCACGCCCTGCATCGCGTCGAGCGACAGGATCACGTCGTCGGTCTGCACGAGCGGCGAGAACGAATGACCGGCGCCGGCCGCGCGCACGGTGGCGCCGGCCGCCGCCGCGTCGCGCAGCACCGCCGCGAGCCCGGCGTGCGACGCAGGCGTCGATACGGTTGCATCAGGACTGCAGACATATCCCGACCAGTTACGCCACATGGCATTGTCTCCGTGATTGTCGTTTGAACGAGTTGAATGGCCTGGACGACGGGCGCGCGGCCCGCTAGAAAAAGCTCTTGCCTTCGCCGCGATAGGTGGGCGCCTCGCCGACCACGCGGCCGCCGCGGATCAGCAGCAGCGTGTTGAAGCGTTCGCACAGTTCGCCGGCCTTCGCGTGGCGGAACAGAATCGGATCGCCGATCGCCGGTGCGACGCCGTGCGGCACGCGCACGGGCGTCTGCACCTCGCCCGCGCCTTCGTTGTCGATCAGCGTGCAGCCGGCCGGCAGCCACGGGCGGGGCAGGCGGCTCTTGCCGGCCGGGCCCGACGCGATATAGCCGCCGCCCGAGCAGGTCACGATGCCCGGCTGCGGAATCCGCACGACCGGCAACGCGAAGCCGGCGGCCGGTTGGGCGTGAAACGCCGCGTAGTGATCGAACAGCGCCGGCGCGTAGAGGCCGGAGCCGGCGGCGAGCTCGGTGACCGACGCATCGCCGAGCGTGCTTTCGAAGCTGCCGGTGCCGCCGCCGTTCACGAAGCGCAATGGGTGGCCCGCCGCCGCGAGCGCCTGCACGGCCGCCTGGCGGCGCGCGTTGATCTCACGCGCCGAGCGGCGCTTCAGGTGGCGCACCAGCGCGTTGCGCGCGCCGTTGCCCGGCTCGGTGTCGGCCACGCCGGCGATCTGCCCTTCGTAGCCCATCAGCCCGTCGAGCCGCACTTGCTGCCGCTCGCCGATGCGGTGTGCGAGCGCGAGTACGCCGGCCACGTCGCGCACCGGCGAGCGGTACATGCCGAAATACAGGCCCGGATACGCGGACGACATGTCGAGATCGATCGCGAGCGGGATCGTCACGCGTTCCGCGGCTGCGAGGCGGTCGATCGCGTCGACCTGGGCGGCGTCGTCGACCATCAGCGTGATCGAGCGGCCCAGCCGGAGCTGCGCGGCCACCGCGCGAAGGTCGTCGGGCTCGACGGTCGGATACGCGACGACGATGTCGTCGAAGCCGCCGTCCGCAAGCCACGCGGCTTCCGCGGCCGAATAGCACAGCAGCCCCTGCATGAACGGGCCGGCGGCGAGCACCGCGCCGATCAGGTCGCGCGCGCGCACCGATTTCGTCGCGAGCCGGATCGGCAGGCCGCGTGCGCGGCGCTTCAGGTCGGCGAGGTTCGCGTCGAGGCAGTCGAGATCGACGAATGCGGCGGGAAGGCGGCGGCCCGCGAGTGCGTCGCGATAGGTCGGGTAGTCGTGGACGGCGGCGGGTGCGCGATGCGGAAGGTCTGCACGGCTCATGGAACGGGCTCGGCTGGTTGGGGTGTGTGCCGCGCCGATCGTTCGGCGCGTGTCGGAAACCAGCATAGGGCTGGCCAAAATGACGACCAAGCGCTCAGCGGGTCGTTCGATGGGTCTTATTCGGCCATCCGTATCGGCCATGCGGATGCGCGAACGTCGTGCGCCGCGTGGCTGGATCGCTGCTTGCTTGGTGTCGCGGCGCACATGGCGCGCGTCGGCCCGAACCGCCGCCGGACGGGCGCGCGGCTCGACATCACACGCTTGCCGAAGCGGCGACGAAATGCGTTTCAAACGTTTTGCCGGACATCGTCGGTGTGCGCAGGTTTAGTGCCTGCGTTCTAGTGCCGCTTTTGACTGCATGCCGGATTCGACCTAGAACCTACTCGCGGATGCACCGGCGAAGAACGGCATGACGTGACGAGGAGGCGACGTGAAGAAGAACAGGGCACTCTGGCGGCGCACGGGCGCGATCGCGGCGATCGGCGTGGCCGTCGTTGCGATCTGGCGATATGAAGCGGCGACACCGGCGCAAGCCGCGTCGTCCGGCACACCGGCTGTGACGGCGAGCGCGCAGCCGGGTACAGCCGATGCGTTCGGCAGCGGCGCCGCGACACCCGGCCCCGAGGAGCGGCGGCTCGACGTCGACGCGCTGCGCCGCAGTCTTGCGGGGCGCCCCGACGCGGAAGCGGAAGTGCAGCGCATCGTCGCGTTCGCGCGCTTTCGCGACGAGGTCGCCGCGTACGGCGATCGCCGCAACAGCCTGCCGCAAGCCGAGCGCGCCGCGCTCGCGCGCCGGATTCTCGACGAACTCCCCGACCATGTCGCGCGCAACGAGATCGTGCCCGTGCAGGCCGAAGCGCTGAGCGCGGCGCTGCTGACCGATACCGAAGCCGACCCTGCGACGCGCAGCGCGGCGATCCGGTCGATGCGCGCGCAATGGGACACCTATGCGCAGCAGACGGTCGGCCCGTCGCCGGCGCAGGACCCGCGCTACCTCTCGTACGAACAGCAGAGCCGCGACGTCGTCCGGCAGGTTCAGGCGAGCGTTCCCGATCCCGACCAGCAACAAGCCGTCATCGCGCAGCGCCTGCAGGCGCTGCGCGTTCAGCTGTTCGACGGCGCTTCACCGTCCGGCGTGCACTGAGCGCCGAATCCGCGCCGCCGGAGCGGAGCCCGGCGGCCGCGTCATGTCCATCGACAAGGAGGGGAGATGTCCACAGCACGATGCCTGCTGCGCGCGGCCGTTGCCACGCTGCTCGGTTGCGCGGCACTGAACGGCCACGCGGCCGATACGACGATGCCGGATCCGTCGATTCCATATTATTCGTGGTACGAAGTGACGTTGCCGGAGAGCACGGGTGCATCGTGCGGCAACGGCACGCCGATGCGCTTCTACATCAATCGCGCGCAGTCGGACAACCTGCTGTACATGATGGAGCCGGGCGGCGCGTGCTGGGACTACGGCACCTGCACGCAGACGTCGACCGGCGCCGAGGCCGGCCTCGGCGGCTTCAACCCGGACGGCATCCCGCACAACTACATGAACGGCACCGCGAACGAGAGCCTGCTGTCGTCGTTCCTGTCGCCGCTGCTGACGCGGATGGATCTCGCGCACATTCTCGTCGGCGAACCGAAGGTCGAGACGCAGCAATGGACACAGGTTTTCGTGCCCTATTGCACCGGAGATATCCACATGGGCAGCGCGGTGCGCAACTACACGTCGCCGTCCGGCGACTGGCGCCTGCAGCACTACAGCGGGCTGAAGAACATCCAGGCCGTCGCGCAGTGGCTGACGTCGCACGGCTTCGGCAAGCCGAACCGGCTGCTCGTGTACGGGATGAGCGCGGGCGGCTACGGCACGCTCGCGAACTATGCGACGCTGCGCAACACGCTGCAGCCGCAGGCGCATAGTTCGCTGCTCGACGACGCCGGCACGGTGTTCAACACGCCGTTCGATGCGGACGCGGCCACGCATCCGTCGGTCGGCCTGTACGACCGGGTGCGCACCGAATGGGGGATGACGGGCCCCGACGGGATGATCACCGTGAACAGCAGGCTGACCAGTCATTTCGATCCGGGCAACATGGGGAGCGCGTACGCCGCGCTGTCGGCGACGTATCCGCACGACCGCTTCGGCTTCTCGAGCTACCAGCGCGACAAGATCATCGCCGCGTATCACTATCGCGCGTTCGTGCCGGCCGTGATCGCGGCGCCCGACGACGCGACGAAGGATGCGCTGTCGCTCACGATGTTCGACCAGGAGCTGGACGGGCTGAAGCAGACGCTGAACCCGCTGCCGAACTTCGGCTATTTCATGCCGTGGGCACGCAACGACTTCATCGACAACCACCAGGTGACGGCGGTCAGTTTCACCGGGTCGGGGATCCACGAGAACGGCATCGACGCGGATATCGGCACGTTCGTCGACAACCTGCTGAACCAGCAGGACCCGGCCGATACGCCGGTGATGAAGGCGTTCCGCACGCAGCAGTGGTCGGATTTCACGTTCTCGACGTTTCTCGCGTGGATCGACAGCGTGTTCAACCTGACCGGCGAAGCGGGGCCGATCTCGGGGCACCGGGCGTGAAGTGGTGGCCGGCGTGAACGGGTGACGGCGGCGCGGTGCGGCGGCCGGGTGTCGTGGCCGCCTGCCTGCATCGATGCGTGGCCGTCCGTCGCGTGACTGCGTCCGGCGTTACGGCTTCACCACCGCAACCGCCGGCGCACCTGAATCCGTGCCGGGCGCACCGGCCGGGCCGTAGGCCGCTTCGGCGCTCTTGCGTTCGGCGAGGCGCTTGGCGGCCAGGCGTTCCTGCGCGGCGACGATGTCGCCCGGGTAGTTGTCGCCGTCGCCGGCGACCGGCTCGTAACCGACCGACTCGAGGTCGAGCAGCTCCTGGCGCACCTGCGCACGTGTGAGCGTCGAGTGCGACGACTGCGCGTACGACGCGGCCGGTGCGGCGAGGAGAGCGGTGGCGGTAGCGGCGACGGTGGCGATGGTGACGATGATGGATTTCACGGTTTCCTCAGACGGTTTCGTTGCGGTTCGGCGCGATTGCGGCTGGCTGAACCGACGAGACAAGTTTAGGAACCCGGATCGGCCGGATAAATGCCGAATCCTGGCCAGCTGTGTTCCTGAATCCGTGACAGTGGGTGACGTGCGGCGTCCGGGATGGCCGGTTTTGACTTGTATGGGGCGTGCGGAATGCCGATCGATGCGGGGTGCGCAGCCGTTCCGTCAGACCGGCCACGCATTCGATGCTCGGCGGGTAGATGCAGGCCCGCCCGGCACGGCTAGTCGTCGAAGCGCGGGAATGCCCGCTGGCGCTTCATGTCCTTCAGCCATTCCTTGACGTTCGCTGGATCGTCGAACTCGCGCAGCGTCAGGTTCAGATCGTGGATGCTGCGCTGAGTGCCCGCGATGTCGCGCGTGAGCATGCGGACGACGGTATCGGGCGCGACCTTGACCGACGGCGCAATTCCGTAAGTCCGCCGGAATCCGGTCTCGACGTCCTGAATCTCCTGATCCAGCTCGCGAAGCTGATCTTCCAGGATGCCGTTGTAGCGCGCGAGCCGATCTTCGCCGAGGCCGTTGATCGCGTGCCGGTCGATCTGCTCGATCTCCAGTTGCAGCTCCAGCAGTTGCAGGAGCTTGCCGTTCGCATAAGCGTGGTTGACCCGCTGCATCAGCACGGTCTTGCGTTCCTGTTCCAGGGGATCGGTTTCGCGATCGGGGTGCAGCGCGCTCGCCAGCTTGCGATAGACCTCGCGGATCGACCGGCTCGCTTCGGCCTGCTCGGCTTCGCGTTTCGCCAGCGCGGCCGATTGCCGGGGCGTTTTCTTGCGCTTGGCGCGCTGTGCCTCGCGGGCCGCGTGCTCGGCCATGTCCCGCTCGAACTGCTCGTCCAGTTCGGCCTGCATGCGCGCCATGAGTTCTTCGGGCGATAGCGCGTCGAGATCGTCCGCCGCTGTCACGCCGGGCGTCGATTCCGGTTCCGGCTCGGCTGCCGCGTTGCTGCCGTGATCGGCCGCGCTGTGCCGGTCGTGGATGGCTTTCAATTGCGCATCGTCGCTGAAGTCGAGCAAGTCGCGCGCCATGTTGGCGATCATCCCGGAAAGGGTGCGCTGCTCGGCCTTGCTCAATCCTTTTTGCAGATACGCGTCGTCGAGCTGATTGAGCAACCGGATCCGCAACGCGGTCGACGTCTGTTCGAGCGGCAACAGCTCGTCGACGAATTTCTTCTGGAAGACCGGCATCACGGCTTCCCACGCGCCGAGACGCTCGCGCCGTTTCTCGATCTGCTGGACGAGCGTATTGAATGCTTTCTGGGCGTTCGACAGGCTGGCTGTCTCGTGGCCGGGCGCGATGGCGACCGCTGTTCCGCGACGTGCGGTCATGATGAATCTCCTTCGGCTGCGGCAGGACGCGCAGCAGCGCGGTATTTTAACCGGCCCGGCGCGTCTGCCAGGCCCGACATGGCACCGCTATTCCTGAAACAACTGCCCCTGCCCGGAGATCACGCGTTCGAAATCGTCGCGCAGGAACGGCAGGATCGCGTCGGCCACGGGCTGCAACTGGCGGCTCAGGTAGAACGCGTAGTCGATCGGCGAGCGCATCGTTTCGAGCGGCTCGGGGCCGGCCGTCGTCATCACGTAGCTGATCCAGCCGCCGCGCTGATACTGCAGCGGCCGGCCCTGCGCGTGGTTGAATTCGTCGGCGATCCGGGCCGCGCGCACGTGCGGCGGCACGTTGCGCTCGTATTCGCGCAGCGGCCGGCGCACGCGCTTGCGGTAGACGAGCTGGTCGTCGAATTCGCCGGCCAGCGTGCGCCGCACGGTGTCGCGTATGAAATCCTGGTACGGCTCGCGGTTGAACACGCGCCGATACAGCTCGCGCTGGAACCGCTGCGCGAGCGGCGTCCAGTCGGTGCGCACCGTTTCGAGCCCCTTGAACACGAGATCCTCGCCGCCGTCTGCCGCTGCCGCGAGGCCTGCGTAACGCTTCTTGCTGCCTTCTTCCGCGCCGCGCACGGTCGGCATCAGGAAGCGGCGGTAGTGCCGCTCGTACTGCAGCTCCAGCGCGCTCTCGAGCCCGAAGTGGTCGCGCAGGTGCGCGTGCCACCAGCGGTTCACGTGCTCGACGAGCGCGCGGCCCTTGGCGCCGGCTGCGTCGTCGTCGTGCGCGCGGCCGAGCCACACGAAGGTCGAATCGGTATCGCCATAGATCACTTCGTAGCCCTGCGCTTCGATCAGCTCGCGTGTGCGGTGCATGATCTCGTGCCCGCGCATCGTGATCGACGACGCGAGGCGCGGGTCGAAGAAGCGGCAGCCCGTCGAGCCGAGCACGCCGTAGAACGAATTCATGATGATCTTCAGCGCCTGCGACAGCGGCGCGTTGCGCTGCCGTTTCGCGTCGTCGCGGCCTTCCGATACGCGGCGCACGATATCGGGCAGGCAGTGCGCGGTACGCGAGAAGCGCGCGCCGAGAAAGCCGGGCACCGATGCGTCGTCGCCGGGATTCGCGAGCCCTTCGATCAGCCCGACCGGATCGATCAGGAACGTGCGGATGATCGACGGATAGAGGCTCTTGTAGTCGAACACGAGCACCGAGTCGTACAGCCCGGGGCGCGAATCCATCACGAAGCCGCCGGGGCTGTTTTGCCCCGTCACGTCGCCGAGGTTCGGCGCGACATAGCCGAGCCGATGCATGCGGGGCAGGTACAGGTGCGTGAAGGCCGCGACCGACCCGCCGGTGCGATCGGCCGCGAGGCCCGTCACGCTCGCGCGTTCGAGCGCGAAGGACAGCAGGTCCGCCTTGTCGAAGATGCGCGTGACGAGCTCGCAGTCCTTCAGGTTGTAACGCGCGAGCGCCGGCTTGTCGTGATCGAAGCGGCGCTGGATCTCGTCCATCCGCTGATACGGATTGTCGATCGACTTGCCTTCGCCAAGCAGCGCCTGCGACACGTATTCGAGGCTGAACGACGGGAACGTCCACGTCGCGGATTTCAGCATGTCGATGCCGTCGAGGATCAGCCGGCCGGCCGCGCCAGCAAAGAAGTGATCGGGCTGCTGGCCGTGCGCGCGCCAGTCGAGCACGCTGCCGCCGCGCCCGAGCTTCAGCGGGATGCCGTATTGCTCCGAATGCGCATGCAGGATGCGCAGGTCGAACTGCACGAGATTCCAGCCGATCACGGCGTCGGGGTCGTGTTCGTCGAACCATTCGTTGAGCCGCGCGAGCATCGCGGGCCGGCTGTCGCAGTAGTCGAGGCGGAAGTCGGCGGCGCCCGCTTCATCGCTGTCTGCCCCGTTCGGCGGGCCGAGCATGTAGACCTGCCGCTGCCCGCAGCCTTCGAGCGCGATCGAATACAGCTCGCCGTGAACGCTGGTTTCGATGTCGAGCGACACGCAGCGCAGCGCCGGGCGATAGCCGTCTGCGGTTTTCAGCTCGGCGCCGGTGAGCGTGCCGTCGCGGCCGGGCTGGCCGCGAAACTGCACGCACGCGGTGATGAAGCGCTCCATCGCGTAGCGATCGGGCGGCTGCACGTCGGCTTCGTAGACGTCGACGCCGGCCGCGGCGAGGCGCTTCTGCAGCCCGGACAGGTGGCGGTAGCGCTTGCAATAGAGGCCGACGACGGGGCGCTGCCGGAAGTCGCGTAGCGCGAGCGGGCGCAACTCGGCATCGTGCTCGCCGGCCAGCGTGCGTTCGGCGAGCGCCTGCTGTTCGGCCGGGAGGAACGCGACGGCTTCCTGCGGGCGCAACCGTACGCGGCGCGGACCGTGTTCGGTTGCCAGCCAGAACTCGATCTCGATGCCGGATGCGGTGTCCCGCCAGTGGCGGGTGAGGATGAAACCCTGCTCGAACGCCGTCAAAACGCTTGCTCGTCGTGAATGCCCAGGCCGCGGATTTTAGCGCTTGAATGGAGGCCGTGCCGATGGGGGAGCGCGTGGCAACAGGTGGCAGGAAGCCATCGGGCGATGCGCGATCTTCCGCGTGCCGGCTGGCGTCCCGGTTTCTCGAGGCTGTCGACGGCAGGTGCGCCAGCTCCGGGGGCAGGCGAAGGAGGGCGCCGTTTCGGTTCCGACCGGGGACGTGTCGATGAGAAGATGAAGCGACCGTCGTATGTTGGCCGCGCAACGCAATGGAAGCGAGGACATGGCGATGACGGTCAAGTCGGTAGATCAGGCGCGCGACGGAAAGAAGGAGACTACTCGCGACGCAGCGTTTCGAGCACGGCTGACGGCTGCTGCTGGCAGGCGACATGGCCATTCGACCGTAGCCTGGGCATCATCCCGACGACGAAGTCGATGAACGCCCTTACCTTGGCCGGAACGTGGTTCCGACTGGGGTAGTAGACGTAAAGCGGGAACGTCTCGTCGCACCAGTCCGTCAGAACCGGCTCCAGTGTGCCCGCACGCAGGTGCGTGTCGATTCCGAGGTCGATCACCTGAGCGATCCCGAAGCCTGCAACGCAGGCGCCGATCTTGGTGCCCGCATCCGTGACGGTCAGGTTCCCGCTCGCGGCCACTTTCAGTTTTTCGCCGTCACGCCAGAACTCCCAGTCGAAGGGTCTGCCGGTAGCCGGGTCGATGGCCAGGATGCATTCATGGCCATCGTCGACCAGATCCTGCGGCGACCTCGGCCGACCGCGTTGCTCCAGGTAGGACGGCGCGGCGACAGTCAGCACCCGCGGGCTGTATAGCCTTCGACAGACCAAGGTTGAAACGGATGGGGGGCCAAACCGGATGGCGAGATCGAAGCCGTCGCTGACCAGGTCCGAGAGATCGTTCCTGGTCTCCAGCTTCAGGTGAAGCGCGGGGTGATCCTTCATGAACTGGGCCAGCTCCGGCGCCAGCACGAGGCGGGCGAATACGGCATCGCACGCCACACGGAGCGTGCCGTTGACGACCGAGGTCTGGTTGGAAGCGCCGACGGTCGCCTCTTCGATCCCCTGGAGCAACGGCAGCACCTTCGACAACAGCGCATGGCCTGCGTCCGTCACTTCGACGTGGCGGCTGGTGCGATGCACGAGCTTCGCGCGCAGGCGATCCTCCAGTCGCTGGATCGCGCGACTGACCGCAGGCTGGGTCTTGCCCAGACGGGAGGCGGCACGACCGAAGCTCCCCGATTCGGCCAGGGCTGCAAGGACGAGCAAGCCGCTTACCAGTCCTCCATCGAGGTCTTCCATGATCCATGTTTTCCTGTAATGGCAGCGATAACCGGGTCGCCGTAGCCGAGGGCGGGGAGGAGCGCTCACTATACGAGCGGTTCACTATCGAGGAAAGCCAGCCATGACCCAGACCCAAGCCGTAGTCGCGTTGATCGACGACTACTTCAATTTGGCCTATGAGCCGAAGAGCCGTGACTTCAACAAAGTCTTTCACCCAAGCTGCATGATTCAGTGGCTGGATGAAGGGCGGTTGCGCACCCTGTCGTCGCAGGAGTATGCGGCGCTCATCGACGGTAGGCCGAGTCCGCGATCGACCGGCGCGCCCAGGGACGAGGCGATTCTCTCGATGGAGCATGTCTCGGATGGCCTTTCAACGGCGACGGTGCGGGTGCGGATCGGAAGCCGGCTGTTCAACGATCACTTCGTCATGCATAAGGTGGATGGCAACTGGTTGATCGCAACCAAGGCGTCTGCCGTGGTGTGTACGTTTGACTGACGCGCCGCGCGCGCCGGGCGATGCGTTCGTCGATGCGGATATTCGATGTCGCCTGATGACCGCGTGATGCCCGTAGGCCCAGACGAGCACGCTGCAGCGGCATTGGAGCACGGGCGGAAGGCGCTCCGGACGTCGTAGTCCAGCACTGGCGCGTGATGGCTGACGGCAATCATGAGCATGAGCGGCAGATTCAGGTTTTCAATTATTTGAATCCCGCCTGATTGACGTCGCAGAATCATCGTTCGTAGAATCGCCGGTCAAGAACAACATCATTCTGAGAGAGGCGCCATGAATGCGCACCGCGCGGTCGAAGCAATTGCGGAAGGGCCGGCTCGGCAGGAGCCGCTTCTCGCGTTCAATACCCGGCCTGGCAGTCATGCTCCAATACTCCGCCGGAGCGCCGGGCCGCCTCGCATCGCATCGGTCGCGGCGATGTGCCGATACATCGAGCAAGCTGCATGGGAGCGCATCGCGTATCTCGACCTGAATTGGTCGGCCTCGTTTCCGATCGCCGCGGATCAACGCCCCCATTCTGTAGTCGACACGCCTATCGCTCGACATGAGCGAAGGCAATCGGCCGCAACACTACACGCATCCACTGATCCCGATTGAATCCGGCTGGCCGTCCAGTTTGCCTGGAAGTTTGCCGCCGCACGCATTGCCGACGAACTCATTCACCCCGGACTCCCCATGAACTCACCCTCCCGGCAAATCTCGTTACCCGGTGCCGCCGCGCTCATCGCGGCGGTCATTACCGCGGCGCAGTTTCTGATCGGCCTCTACGTGTGGTCGACGAAGTCTTCGCTGCCCGTGAGTGTGCTGGCTGTGCAACTGTCCAGTTTCATCGGGAGCCTGGTGTTTCGAAGCGGCCTGGTTTTCCTGATTGTCCGATGGCATGGAGAGTCTCGGGATCAGCTCGCATTCCGTCGCCCCGCGTTGCCGCTGACGGCCTTTGCGTTGTGCCTGCTGGTCTGGCAGGCCGCGCAGATACTGGTATTCCAGGCGCAGGTGAAAATATTGAGCGGCGGTGTCCTCAGCCTGACGCAAATCGTGACGATCATGGCCCCGCTGAATGCCGCCCTTTATGCGCTCGTGGCCTGGCTGGCGTGGTGGTTCGTCACCCACCTGTTCCGCAACGAAGTGTTGCCCGGGGCGCCGCGCGGTCATGCCCGGCGGCGCATTGCGGGTCTCGCGGCCTGGTTGTTTGCCAGCGTATTGCTGGTCTTCATGCCGCAGGCAGTGCTGATGCTGCTCGATCATTTTGACGATGATCTCAAGCTCGTGATGCTGAACTACGTCGGGGGCATGGTTGTTCCCGCCGCGATCGTCTTCGCAGGCGCGATGTTCGGCCTGCCTCGCGATCTCGGCCGACTGCACGTCTGGCGTCTGCTGGGGGCGTCGCTTGCGTCGATGGTATCGGTCTTGCTGCTGGCTTATGCGGTGCTGCGCGTGCTGGGCGACGTGCTCGGGATCGTCAGTTTGATGTCCGGAATGATGCCGATCGTCGTTCTCGCCGTAACCGGCGTGGCCTACTGGGTGTGGTTCCGCGTGTTCTATGCCGCTGCGCGTCGCGAGACTGCTGAACCGTCGCAAGGCATGCCGTCGTCATGAAAGCCGCAAGCGGATACGGCGTGATCCGCTTGCTCGACAAGACGACCCACGGTGATTCGGTAGCGTGCGCGTCGGTCGCACGCACCGACGCAGGACCTTACACCGACACCCACCCGACATCGCGCTTCAGATTCTCCACCCGCTGCGGCCGCTGATACAGATACCCCTGCGCGTACTGAATCCCGACCGTATGCAGCGCACGATGCTGCGCTTCCGTTTCCACGCCCTCCGCGATGATCTTCAGGTCGTAGTGATGCGCGACGGACGCGATGCCCTCGATCAACCCCGCGCTGCCGCCGTTCAGTTGCGAGACGAACTGCCGGTCGATCTTCACGTAGTCGAACGGAAAGCGCGACAGCATGTCGAGATTGCTGTGATGCGTGCCGAAATCGTCGATCGCGAACTTCGCGCCTTTTGCTCTCAACGCATGGAAGATCGCGGTGGTTCGCGCATTCTTCTCGAGCAGGATGCGCTCGGTGACTTCGAGCACCAGCGTAAAGCCGGGCGGCAGCGCGCGGATCGCATCCTCGACGACGGACACGAACCGCGTGCGCTCGAGATCCTTCGGCGCGATGTTGACGGCGATGCGCAGCGGCATCGACGGCGTCAGCGCGGACAGTTCCGACACGGCTGTCCGCAGCACGAATTCGGTCACTTTCGGCAGCACCGCGCTCGATTCGACCTGCGGGATGAACACGGCCGGGCTGATGGCCCCCCACTTGGGATGCTCCCAGCGCAGCAGCGCTTCGACGCCGACGGTCCTGCGCGTTCCAACCTCGACGATCGGCTGGTACACGACATGGAGCTCGTCGCGCCTGAGCGCGTTGCGGACGGCCTTCAGCAACAGCCGACGCGGTGCCATGGCCAGCAGGTA
The DNA here is from genome assembly GCF_011605345.1 of Burkholderia sp. D-99. GTDB lineage: Bacteria > Pseudomonadota > Gammaproteobacteria > Burkholderiales > Burkholderiaceae > Burkholderia. The sequence goes on along the minus strand of NZ_JAAOXM010000002.1, from coordinate 851,650 downwards.
GGCCGCCATCACGAGGCCGTCCGCCAGCAGCACGATCGTGATGCCGATCAGCCGATAGTGTTGCCGGACCTGCGACGCATAGTGCGCGGATGCGGCAACAGACACCGTGAACGGCCAGCGGGGCGACGCGATCGTGCTTCCGCCGGCGGGTTCCGCGGCCGATTCCGGCGTGAATTTTCCGTGCTGATCGAGATGGCCTGAACCCGCGATCGACAGTGTCGCGGTTTCCGTCCCGTAGCGGGCGCCGTGCGCGAGCGCGTCGGCCACGTAGTCACCTTCGATCAGGTAGAGCACGCCCGCGCCGGGCGCGGTGGCGTAGAACACGGGCAGCACCGGAATGCCCTGCTGGAACGGCGTCTGGCGCAGCAGCGTGACGAGCGTCGTTCCCGGCTCCGGCTCGTGTGTGTATGCGCCGAGCGGCAAGTCGATCGCCCCCAGCGCCGACGAGCACATGACGCGGCCGTCGTTCACCAGCGCAACGGCGCGCAGGTAGCGCAGGCGCGTGCCGATTTCGGCGAGCGTCCGGAATACCGTCGCGCACGGCCGCCCGACGAGCGCGGTCAGTTCGTCCACATGTCGCAGGCGCGCACCGTCCAGGATGCGGTCCACCGATGCCACGATGTCGTTTGCCACCACGCGTTCATGCTCGGTGACGGTATCGCGCGCGTATCGGTCGGCCAGCGCGATCGCGAATGCCGGCACGAGCACGCAAACGATTACGGCGACGAAAAAGACAACCCGCGGCCACGCGCCGCTGCGCTGGAAAACTGGCTTCGAGCCTGGCGTGAACGCCGACATTCCCGCGGTCGCCTTGGGTGTTGTGTGTTGGGAGAGGCAAGTCGAACCGGTCGATACACCAGCGGCGCGCATGCATCATGCCCCGTTCGGGCAATGCGCTGTGCGCGCCGGTGTCGCGATGCGATCGATTCTACGGTCGCAACGGGCCTCTGCGGCAACCCCGTCGCAATCGGCCGTTCATTCCGAGGCTTGCCTCTATGAACATGCGTATGCAGTGCATATATATTGGCGTCGCGCACCGAAAAAACCCCCGGCCGCATGGTCTTGCGGCCGGGACGAAAAACACCGTCTCTTGGCACGAGGATGGTGCGCGGCAAGTATAAGATGTGATGAGAGATTACGAAATATTGTTATTCAACAATTGGTGTAGTTTTGTCATTGTGTCTCGACGAGAAACATTCTTTCGAGATGCTGTCTTCGCCGGCCTGCCGGCGGCCTGCAATCGGTCGCCACGCGATACGGTCGCGCGTCTCGCCTTAGCGTCCGGATGAAAAAAATACCGTGGCTTCGGTCATCGCGACCGATGGTGCAGCGCAACCGACGGAGGCTCGCGTGGATCCGGATGGCCGTGAACGGGCAAGCCCGCCATTGCCTGCTCGATCGCGCGCTCACGTCACGCGGTACGCCGTGCTACGACACCATCAGTGGCGAGCATGGGCTGCTTTTGAAAGGTGAACGAAAGAATTTGCTGACGCTACCGCTCAGCATTGCCGCCCCCGCGATGCGAGCCGGCGCCGCCAGCGCGTTCATGCAGGTGCTGCAGGAATCCGGTGGTGAATGAGCGATGCTGCGCCGGTGCGTCTCGCCGGCCGCGATTCAGAAATCGTTGCGCATCTTTCGTAGCAGGTCGCCAGCCGACTGGTGGGTATCCACCGCGGTGAGGACGTCGGTCAGGAACCACGGCAGGTTCAGTTGCGTATTGGAATCGCTGACGCATACGCGGATCGGCGGCGCCTTCGACGGCGAGCGGGTGTCGGTCGTGGCGTTGCGGGACGGCACGCAGTTGTTCGCGTGCGCTTGAACGGGAACCGGCTCGGCGCTGCCGGATGTTGCGCCGGCGGCTGCCGGCAAGCTGACGGCGGCAAGCAGGGTCAGGACAACGACAGGGGCAACGCGTTTCATGGGATTCTCCGGCGATGCTCGTTCGACCGCGCGGGCGGACGCGAGTTCGTCGGCGGCACGGTTGCGAGCCGCGCTCAGCCGCGTGCGACGTTCGCTGCGCGCGCAGGTTGCCGGCTACGCCACTGTTGCGGCGATTCGCCGGTCCAGCGCCGAAAGGCGCGCGTGAATGCGCTGTGCTCCGAATAGCCGAGCAGCCATGCGACTTCTGCGAGGGTCAGCCGCGGATCGTTCAGGTGGTCGATCGCGAGCCGCCGCCGCGTGTCCTCGTGCAGTATCCGGAAGTTGAGCCCGAGTTCGGCAAGCCGCCGATGGAGCGTGCGCGACGACACATGCAGGTCCGACGCGATCTGTTCGATGCTCGCTTCGCCTTGCGTCAGCAGGCGTGCGACGGCTTCGCGCACCGACTGTTCGAGATCGTCCGTCTGCCGCAGTTCGGCAAGCAGCGTGCTCGCCTGGCGTTCCATCATCTGCAGCAGCGCGTCATCCGGTTGGCGCAGCGGCTGCGTGAGCAGGTGCAGCGGGAACGCGAGGCGGTTCACCGGCTGGCCGAACCGCACCGGGCAGCCGAAATAATCGACGTACGGCCGTTCGTCGCCGGGCGACGGATGCATGAAGCAGACCTCGTCGGGCCCGTCACGCGTGCCGGTGATATTGCGTGCGAACTGCACGATGGCCGTGAGCGCGACTTCGTCGACGAGCGGGCCGAGCGGCTCGGGCGCGTCGTGCCATTCGATCGCGACCGATGTCACCTCGACGCGCACTTCCATGCGTGCGACGTTCGCGATCAGGTGTTCGTATTGCTGCCAGCGCGCGAGCGCGGCGCCGGCATCGCGGCACGCATGCAGTGCGTAGCCGAGCGCACCGAGGTGGGCGGGCGTGATCCGCTGGCCGACGTGCAGGCCGAGCAGTGGATCGTCGAGCGCGCGCACCGCGCATTCGAGCAGGCGCCGCCAGTGCGCGCTCGCGTACAGCGTGAGGCCGCGGTCGTCCTCGGGAGGCCGCGCCTCGCCGAGCACGCGCGCGGCGTCCCTGCCCTGCTCGGACAGATAGTCGAACAGCAGCCGCACGTAGGTGCTCGAGTAGTAGACGCGCTGCGTCGATAGCGGGGAGGCGGCGGGCATGGCGGAAAGTGTCAAGTAATCGTCGGCAAGTGTCAACGCGGGGCGACCCGTGCGCGACCATACTGCCGATCAATTCTTGATCGAGGCCGCAACATGCCGACCGAGTGGATGACGTGGCTCCATGCGTTCCTGGGTAACGACGTGGACTGGAAGCAGGTGCTGCTGATCGGCATGACGCCGGTCTTCCTGATCGCGTTCGCGATCGAATACGCGGTGATGACCCGGCGCGGCCGCCGTGACCCGTTTCGCTGGAAGGAGATCGTTGCGAACCTGTCGCTCGGCGCCGGCTATCAGGTGGCCGAGACCGTGATGGGGCTCCTGTTCACGGGCGCGATCTTCGCGTGGGTCTACCGGCACCGGCTGTTCGACGTGCCGGTGAACGGCTTCACGATCGTGCCGATCTTCGTTGTCGTGGAGTTCTGCTACTACTGGTTTCATCGCACGTCGCACCGCGTGCGCTGGTTCTGGGCCGCGCACGTGCCGCATCACAGCGGTGAAGTGATGAACTTCACGACGGCGATGCGGCAGTCGCTGCTGAACGCGTTCGTCGGCGTGTTCGTGTTCTACCTGCCGCCGGTCTGGTTCGGCATCCCGCCTGCTGTCGTGCTGTTCCTGCTTGCGGTCGATCTCGCCTACCAGTACTTCGTGCATACCGAAGCGATCGGGCGGCTGCCGCGCTGGTTCGAGTACGTGTTCGACACGCCGTCGAACCATCGCGCGCATCACGGCCGCAACCCGCGCTATATCGACAGGAACTACGGTGGCGTGCTGATCATCTTCGATCGCCTGTTCGGCACCTATGTCGAGGAAACGGAGCCGGTCGACTACGGGATCACGCAGCAGATTCGTTCGTACAACTTCCTGGTGCTGAACCTGCACGAATTCGTCGACATGTGGCGCGACGTGTTCGCGCCGGGGCCGATCATGCAGCGGCTGAAGCATCTGTGGATGCCGCCCGAGTGGGAGCGGCCGGGGCATCGGCCGATCCACACGTGGAGCGTCGAGCGCAAGGACGAGGCGGGAGCCGCGACCGCGCCGGCGCCGCACGTTGCGCCTGGCGACGACGCAGCCGGGCGCAAGATCGTACAAGCCACCCGGACGCGATCCGGCTAACCTGCGTGCTTTCCTCGGCGAAAGGCGCGGCGGGCAATGACGAAGAAAGTATTCTGGGACGATCCCTACCGGACCACGCTGGATACGGTCGTCAGCCGCGTCGACGGCGATCGCGTGCAGGTGGACGCGACCATCTTCTTTGCGTTTTCAGGCGGGCAGGAAAGCGACGCGGGGTCGCTCGGCGGCTATCCGGTCATCCAGGCCGACAAGCAGGGTCTCGACATTGTCTATACGCTGCCGCGCGATCATGCGCTGAGCGTCGGGGATCGCGTGACCTGGCGCATCGACTGGGCGCGGCGATACCGGCTGATGCGTCTGCACTTCGCGGCTGAAATGGTGCTGCAGCTGGTCTATCGGCTCAGGCCGGGCATCGAACGCATCGGCGCGCATATCGGGCAGGACAAGGCGCGCATCGACTTCGCGAGCGACACGAGCGTGGCACCGCTCTTTCCCGAGATCGAATCGGCGGCGGCCGATCTGTCGATGCGCGACCTGCGCATCGTGACCGACTTCAGCGATGTCGACGCGCAACGCAGATACTGGACGGTCGACGGCTTCGCGACGATGGCGTGCGGCGGCACGCATCCGGCGTCGACCGGCGAGATCGGCACGCTGACGCTCAAGCGCAGAAATACCGGGAAGGGCAAGGAGCGGATCGAGGTCATGCTGGCCGAGCCGGAGAGTGCCGGCGGGCATCGGGGCGAGCGGGTCGCGTGACCGTCGGAAGCGCACGTTCGAAAGGTTGAATGTCGTCGCCGATACGCGATTCGGCAAGGCTCTGGTTCCGCGCATGTATATTGGCGATCCATGCATCGATTGGCCGGCGATTTCGCGTGGCTTCGTTTGCAGGTCGCCCTGCGCACGCGTCGCCGGCTGTCCGGATCGTGGCGCGCGCGGTGAAAGATCCAGCGCCAGCATAAAAACAGCCAACATTCCGAGCCCGCGCATGAGCGATACCGATATCGTGTTTCAACCGACCGTGGACGATCTGGTCCACGCTTACCGCCTGAATCTCTGGCGCAGATACAACTGGAAAAATCTGCTCAGGACATTCGCGATCATGTCGATTGTGTACGTCGTCCTATTGTTCGGCGGCTTCCGGGTGGCAAGCGGCGCGTTGCCGGAATGGCGCAATATCTGGTGGATCGCGGGAATCGCGGCGGTGGTCACGATCGGTGTGCCGCTGCTCTACCATCTGGTAATGCGTCGTGTCGCTCGCAAGATATACAGCCAGCAAAAGACCCTCCATCAGCCGCACACGGTCATCTGGCGCAGCGAATGCTTCATCGTCGAATCCCCGACTTCGCACGAGGAATTTCGCTTTGCGGATCTTGTTCACTGGAGCGAGGATCGTTACGTGATCCTGCTTTATCAGTCGGCGGTGATGTTCCGCCTCATACCGAAGCGGGCGCTTGCGGCGTCGCAGGTGGACCTCCTGCGACGGACGCTGCTACAGAACGGCGTCCGCAAGATCTAGCGGGCCGGTGCGCACACCCTGAAACCCGGCGCGGTGCTTCGCCCGGGTTGCGAAACGGGCTGGTCGCACGATGCGATGCCCGCGTCACGTTACTGATACCCGTAGCACTGCTTCAACCCCGCGTAGTCGTAGAAGTGACTCCCCGGCGCGATCTTCGCGCCGTCGCACGCAGCCTGGAAATCCGTTTCGCGCTCGTTGTACAGCATCTTCACGATGAGCCGCGACCCGTTGCGATAGACATCCCACTGCATGTTCGCGGCCATCGGCGATACCTTGTCGCCGCGCCACGGGTTGTTCGCGGACGTGTACGTCTGCGCTTGCGGCGTCGGCACGAACACGTTCTTCAGGTTCATGATCGACGCAAACGGAATCACGATCTCCGCATGCGTGAAGCGCAGCTTCGCGGCGCGGGTCAGGTCGCCGCGCGCGATCGCATCGACTTCGCCGAAGAAATCGTCCTGCAGCACCTTCGCCATCCGGTACGTGACAGGGTTCGCTTCCTGGATGCCGGGCCCCTTCTGGTAGTAGTCCTCGGCATCCTGCAGATACGCGAGATACTGCGCCTGCTCCGCGCCGATGTACTTCTCCATCGTGACACCGCCGGTTTCTGCCGTCATCGCGGGCGCGACCTGCAGCAGGTTGTACAGCACGTTGACCGCTTCGACGGCCGTCGCGATCTTCGTCTTGCCGTCGCCCTTCAGCGTGTTGGTGAACTTGCCGTCCGCCGACGTGAACGCATAGGTTCCCGTGTTCGCGAACGTGTAGCCATCGGTGCCGAGCTTCGCGATGAAGGCCGGCGACACGAGCGCGGCGAGTACCGTTTGCGCGACCTCGGCCGCCTGCGGCGCGGCCTTGATCGCTTTGAGCTTCGCGGCAACCGTCGCGTCGTTCGCATAGGCCTGGTAAGCCTGGCTCGCCTGGTAGGTCGCGTAGTACGGATTGCCCGCATCGGTCACGAGGTCGGTGGCCGGCTTCAGCGAGTGGAAATACAGCAGGAAACGGTTGGTGCCGGCCGGCTGGGCGACCGGCGCGTTCGAGGGATAGCCGGATGGCGCGGCCGGCAGCGTGATCGCCGGGGCCAGCGCCGGCTGCGCGGCCACGAGCGACGCGGAGAAATAGGTCGAACTGTCGACCGCGCGATCCTGGCCCGAGTTGACGACGACGATCTGCCGGTTGCCGGCCGCGAACAGCGCAGGCAACCGCTGCGCGAGGCGCGCGGCGAGTTGCTGGTGTTCACGGATGCCGGTTTGCGTGAGGTTGCCGTACCCGGGTGTCGAGATGCCCGCCACGCCATAGCCGAGCAGCGCATTGGCCTTCATCATCGCGTACGTATCGGCCTTGAGTTGCGCGCCGAGCGCGGTCAGCGCGCCGTCGGCCTCGGCCTTGACCAGCATCGCGTAGATCGCGCCGTCGTACTTGAAGCCCGACAGCCCGCGCGAGCCGTGGCGCGCGACGAGTTCGGTGTAGACGGGCGCGTAGCCGGCGGGCGGCGCTTCGTACGTCGCGGCGTCCTGCTGCGGACGGTAGGGCGTCTTCGTCTGGTAATAGGTCGCGGGGGCCGGCGTGGGCCGGGGTTGCGGCTGCGGTTGCGGTGCGGGCGTCGAGCCGCTGTTGTCGGCAGAGGCCGCGGGCGGTGTCGAGTCTTCCCCGCCGCAAGCGGCGAGCAGCAGGCAGGCAACGGCGAGGGCGGTGGCGGTGGCGGTGCGGATCGGGCGTGTCATCGTGGCGTGCAACGGGCGGGGCGACGCGGGTTCGCGTCGTCCCGTTTCCGGGAGGGATCGGTCAAGCCCGGAAGTGTTGCAAGCGACTTTGACAGCAGAATGTCAGGATGCGGTCGGGCAATCGTCGGATTGCCGCCGGATCGCGGGTGGCCGGCTGCCGCCAGCCCGTGTGCCGGCGTTCAGTGCAGCCCGGCCGACGCGATCGAGCGCACGGTGTCGGTGATGTTCACGCAGCGCGAGAGGCCGAAATGCTCGGCTTCGCGGCGCTCCGGTTCGCTGCTCGCGATCGCAAATGCGCGTTCGGGTGGCACGCCGAGTGCCTGCAGCGCGACGTCGTAAGGATGCTGGTTCGATCGGGAGTCCTGCTGATTGGCGTCCGTGACGACGACCGAGAAGCGGTCGAGATTCGCGCGGCCGAACTGGCCTTCGAACATGTCGCTGAGCCGTGCGGCCGGCAGCGTCGTGACGAGACCGAGTCGATATCCTTCTTCCGATGCCCGGTCGAGCCACTGGATGATCGCGTCGCGTTGATGGCGCGATTCGTGCGAATCCGGTGTTGCTTCGATTTGCGCGAATGCAGCGTCGAGACGGGTGACGATGGCTTCGATAACCACGGTGATTCCTCTTCAGAGACGTGATGATCCGTTCGCCGACGGGAATGCCACACACCTTAGCGTCGATCCGGAAAACGCGACCAATTAATATTTTTATCCGACCTATACTGTTTGGCTAATGAGTAGGCGGGCGAGCCAGAACCGGCGCGGGATGCGGGTCGCGCGGCATTTCTCGTGCGACATGCATCGCATCGACGGCCTTCGATGTGATGCACCAGATTCGAGCACGTTGTGGATGCAACCGTTATATGCATATAAAAAAACGGCATATCGGGCGATGTGCGCCCGATATGCCGTTGTGTGACGCCGGGTGCCGGTCGTCGATCAGTGCAGCTTGATCGACGGCTGGTTGCGGCTTTGCAGCCAGTGGCTCAGCGACTGGAACAGCGCGCGCTTCACGCCGACCACGCTGAACAGGTGCTTGCGATACAGGAACTTGTACAGGCCGATCGCGGCGAGCCCGTCGACGATCAGCGAGCGCGAACGCACGCCGAGGTCGGCCTGATACACGGCGCCCGCATCCCCGAGCGACACGACGGTGCCTGCATCGCGGAACGTGAAGCCGGCCACCGGCTTGCCGGCGACACGGCGCGCGAACGCGTTGACCAGATACACGGCCTGCTGGTACGCGACCTGCGCGCGCGGTGGCAGGAAGCCGCTCGCGCCGGCCGTCGGGCACGCGGCGCAGTCGCCGAACGCATACACGTGCGGATCGTCCGGCGTCTGCAGCGTATCGGTCACGATTACCTGGTTCGACCGGTTGAGCGCGATGTCGCCGATCTGCCGCAGAAGCGCGGGCCCTGCCACGCCGGCCGCCCAGATCGTGATGTCGCTCGCGAGCCGTTCACCCGTCGCGGTCGTCACGGCATCCGCGCCGACTTCCGCCACGCGGGTATCGGTCAGCACGTCGACGTTCAGCGCGCGCAACTGCGCGTGCATCTTCGCGGACAGCCGCTCGTCGAGCGCCGGCAGGATGCGCGGGCCGCCTTCGATCAGCCGGATGTGCACGTCGCGGGCCGACACCAGCGCCTTGAAGCGGTACGTCGTCAGTTGCTGGATCGCATGCCGCAATGCCGCTGCCAGCTCGACGCCCGTCGCGCCCGCACCGATCACGTTGATGCAGATCGGCGCCGCCCGCCGCGCGGGCTGCTGCTCGGCCAGGTGATTCGCCTTCGTGCAGGCCGCGAGGAACTTCCGGCGGAAATCCTCGGCCTGGTCGAGGTTCTCGAGCGGCAGCGCATGGCGTGCCGCACCCGGTACGTTGAAGAAGTTCGTCACGCTGCCGACGGCGAGCACGAGGTCGTCATAGCCGAGCTCGCGCTGCGGCAGGATCTCCGTGCCGTCCGCGTCATGCACCGCCTCGATCGTCGCCGTGCGTGCCGCGCGGTCGACCCGCTGCAGCGCGCCCTGCACGAAGCGGAAGCCATGGCGCTTCGCTTGCGCCGCGTATTCGATCGTGTGGGAGGCCGGGTCGCGATGGCCCGATGCGGCTTCGTGCAGCAGCGGCTTCCAGAAGTGCGTCGGGTAGCGGTCGACGAGCACGACTTCGGCTTGACCGCGGCGCCCGACCGTATCGCCGAGACGCGTGGCGAGGTGCAGGCCGCCGGCGCCGCCGCCGACGATTACGATGCGCGGCAGGCGCGGTGCGCGGTCCGTTGCAAGGTTGGGCGTGGTGTTGTCCATGTTGGGCTCCCGCTGAATGACGATTCGGATGACATTGCTCAAGAACCGACGATATAGTTTCGAACCAACGCGAACAATTTAATGTTTATAAGCGACTCATATGTATTCACTTATAGGAAAGACCGCGACGTTCCGGCAGTTGAAGGCGCTGGACATGATTGCGCGGCTCGGCAGCGTGTCGCGGGCGGCCGAGGAGCTGAACCTGACGCAGCCGGCCGTGTCGCTGCAGGTTCGCCTGCTCGAGGAGGCGGTGGGCGCCGCTTTGCTGCAGCGGGTGGGGCGTGGCGTGCAACTGACCGCGGCCGGCGAGATCGTGTCGCGCTATGCGCGCGAAATCCTGCATCTGTGGAGCGAGGCCGGCGACGAAGTGGCCGCGCTGACGGGCGATCTCGGCGGCACGCTGCGGATCGGCGCGATCACGACGGCCGAGTACCTGATTCCGCCGCTGCTCGTGAAATTCACCGCGACGCGTCCGCATGTGAAGACCTATTTCAAGGTTGGAAATCGTGACGACATCATCCGCATGCTCGCGACGCATGAAATCGATCTCGCGGTGATGGGCAGCGCGCCGAAGGAACTGCGTACGCATGCGGTGGAGTTCGCGAAGCATCCGATGGTGTTCGTCGCGGCGCCGGGCCATCCGCTGATGCAGCGCAAGCGCATCTCGCTGAAGGATCTCGAATCCGCGCACCTGCTCGTGCGCGAACGCGGCGCGGGTACGCGCTCGACGGTCGAGAACCTGTTCAAGACGGGGGGCTATCGCTTTCATGTGGGCTCCGAACTGTCGAGCAACGAAGCGATCAAGCAGATGGCTGAAGCGGGGCTCGGCATCGCGTTCCTGTCGTTGCACGCGTGTGCACTCGAACTGCGCACCGGGCTGCTCGGGCAACTGCCGTTCCCCGGCAACCCTATTGAGCGCGAATGGTATGTGGTCACGCTCGCCGACCGGCGCATTTCGCAGGTCACGGGGCTGTTCCGCGATTTCCTGATCAAGCAGGGCGCACCGGTGATCGACGGCGCGACGGTGGCGCCGCACGAGCGGCGGCGCAAGTAAGCGGACGACGCCGGCCGGTCGTCCGGTCGGTCAGACGAGCCCGAAATCGTCGTTGCTGTCGGGGATCGACGCGAGCAGCCGTTCGAGCCGGTACCAGCCGACGATGCGCAGAAACCAGGCGGCGAGCGTGGTGCGGTCGTTGCGGGAGTCGGCGCTGGAACGAAGGCGCGCGGCGCCGGACGGCGAAGCGGCGGCGAAGGCCGCGCACTGCGGGCGGGAATGGGGCATGACGGGCTCCGTAGGAGTCGGATGGGGCCATCGTAAGCGGCGTGGCGCTCGCCGGCGCGCACGCAAGGATCGTCCTGAGCAGAAACGGATGATCTTTTTTTGTGCGGCAGGATGCGGCCCCGCAGGCGAGGCACGCCGGCCGAAAACGCGTCACAATGCGCGTTCGACACACGATCTGGTGGAGCCAAGCCATGAGCGACCCGATTCTCGCCGCGCCGCCGGACAACGGCGTCCCGGTCAGCTTGCGTTCCAGCCGCGGGCTCGGCTGGCGGGGCTTCGGCGCGGCGCTGCTCGACATTCGCGCCGGCACATACCGGATTCCGGCGGCCGACCATCATCGCATTGGTGTGCATATCGGCGGGCCCGTTCGCGCGGAATGCGTGTGCGACGGCGAGCGCGTGTCGCGCATCCAGGCGCATGGCGACGTCGACGTGATTCCGGCCGGCCTGCCCGGCCAGTGGACCGACAGCGCCGACTGCCGGATCCTGCACATCATGCTCAGCGACACGTTCGTGCGGCGCACTTTCGAGCACCTCGAACTGAAGCCGTCGCAGGCGCAGATCCGCCGCAGGCTGCAGGTGCGCGATCCTCGCCTGCAGCACATCGCATGGGCGATGGCGGCCGAACTCGAAGCGGACGATGCGTCGGATCCGCTCTATGCGGAAAGCCTGTGCACGGCGCTTGTCGCGCGGCTGGTCGATGGCCAGCCGGCGTTTCGCGGGCGCCGGCGCACGCTTGCACCGAAGGCGGCGGCGCGCGTGATCGACTATGTCGAGGCGAACCTCGAGCGGCGCATGACGCTTGCCGAACTCGCGGCGATCGTGTCGATCAGCGTGCCGCATTTCAAGGTGCTGTTCCGCGAAACGCTCGGGATGCCCGTGCACCAGTACGTCGTGCGGCGCCGGGTCGAGCGGGCGAAGGCGTTGCTGCTCGAAGGCCGGCTCAGCATCAGCCAGATCGCGCTCGAAGCCGGTTTTGCGCACCAGAGCCACATGGCGAACTGGATGAATCGCGTGCTGGGTGCGACACCGACGGAGATTGCGCGGTCAGGGGCGGGTTGCGGCTTGCGGCTTGCGTATGACGGTGACGGCAGCGGGAGTACGGTATGACGGCGTGATGGCGCCGAGCGGGACGTGGGGTGTCGCGGCCGATTCCGGACAATCGTCCAACAGGCTGTTGGACGATTGTCGCGCTTACCTTTATCCGGCGGCTAGCTCATCGCCTTTCGTCTCGACGGGCCTGCTGAAGCGCAGCGCGCTGGGTGGACGGCTCGACCATCGATGGGTGCAGCTGTTCGTCGTCGGCAGATCGTACGATTCGAAGTGACCGGTGGCGCAGCACGCAACGCATACGGCACATGGCAGATGAAGGCCGCCAGTTAATCCGTCATCCTTTCCTGCTCCATTCATCCCTCCCTGCGCGCCGCTCCGGCCACGCAACCTGACAATCACCGCACCTTCATCCCCCCAGGAGCGAATCGTGTTCGTGATATTCGGAGCATCAGGCAATGTCGGCCTGTCGACCGTGACGGCCTTGCGCAACGCCGGCCATCCCGTGCGCGCGGTGTTGCGCGACGCACGCCATCGTGAACGTTTCGTGCAGCTCGGCTGCGACGTCGTGATCGCCGAGCTGACCGACGCCAACGCGGTCGCATCTGCAATCGACGGCGCACAGGCCGTACAGATACTGTGCCCGGTGCCCGTCGCCGACCCCGATCCGGCGGCGACGATGACGCGTACGATCGACGTCGCGACCGCCGCACTCGCCGCAAACCCGCCGCCCGTGCTGCTCGCACTGTCGGATTACGGCGCGGAGCGTGAAGGCAACACGGGCATCACGCGTCTGTTTCATCACCTCGAGGAGCGGTTGAAGGCGATCCCGACGCAACTGACCTTGCTGCGTTCGGCCGAGCATTTGCAGAACTGGACGCGGATCCTGCCGGTCGCGCTCGGCACCGGTGTGCTGCCTAGCTTCCACCATCCGGTCGGCAAGGTGTTCCCGACGGTCTGGGCGCCCGATGTGGGCGTCGTCGCGGCCCGGCTGCTGCTCGACGTGCCCGAGGGCGGCAACGGGCCGCGCATCGTCAGCGTCGAAGGACCGAGGCGGGTGAGCGTGACCGCGATCGTCGATACGCTCGGCGCGGCAGCCGGCCGCGTGATCGTCGCGCATGAGCTGCCACGCGACACGTGGACTGCGACGCTATTGCGCGCGGGCCTCAGCGAAGGCCACGCACAACTGATCGTCGATCTCTACGACGTGCACAACGCCGGACAGATCGACGTCGAGGCGGGCGTGTCGGAGCGGCTTTACGGGACGACGACGCTGACCGATGCGCTCGCGCAACTGGTGCGCCAGCACGCGCGCTGATCGCCGTGGCGGCGAGCGGTGCGCGCGTGGCGCATCACGTCGCCCGCCGCACCTTGTTCAGTACAGCATACGAAAGCGACCCGATCACGATTCCCCAGAACGCGGAGCCGAGCCCGAGCCACGTCATGCCCGATGCGGTTGCGAGGAACGTGATCAGCGACGCCTCGCGGTGATTCTCGTCCTCGAAGATCCCGTGCACGTTCGCGCCGATCGCGCCGATCAGCGCGAGCCCGGCGAGGATCGCGACGAACGCCTTCGGCAGCGCGAAGAACACCGTGACGATCGTGCCCGCGAAGAGCCCGCCGACCAGGTAGAACACACCGTTCGCGAGGCCGGCGACGTAGCGCCGGCCCGCATCCTCATGCGCGTCCTTGCCGGTGCAGAGCGCGGCCGTGATCGCCGCGACGACGATCGTGATCCCGCCGAAGCACGCAACCACGAGCGACATCACGCTGGTCGCCGTGATGATCGGGCGCGCAGGTGTGTGATAGCCGGACACGCGCAGGATCGTCATGCCCGGCAGGAACTGGCCGGTGAGGCTGACGACGACGAGCGGCAGCGCGAGGCTGAGCGTCGTGCCGAGTGTCCATTCGGGCGCGATGAAGATCGGGTGCGCGATGCTCGGCGACACGTTGCCGAGATGCGTCATCCCGAGCGCCGTCGCCAGCGCGGCGCCCGTCAGCAGCACGAGCACGATGCTGTAGCGCGGCAGCAGGCGCCTGAAGATCACGTAGGCCGCGATCATCCCGAACGCGAGCGCGGGCTGCTCCGACGCGGCGGCGAATGCATGCGTGCCGAACGGCAGCAGGATGCCGGCCATCATCCCGCACGCGATGCCGCGCGGAATGTGACGCACGAGCCGGTCGAAATAGCCGGTGACGCCGATCAACAGGATGATCAGCGCGGCCGTGATGTAGGCGCCGACGGCCTGGTTGAGCGTCAGTTGCGGAAACAGGCCGACGAGCAGCGCGGTGCCGGGTGCCGACCACGCGGTGATGACCGGCACCTTCATCTTCCAGCTCGCGAACAGGCCCGATACGCCCGCGCCGATGGAGATCGCCCAGACCCACGACGACACCATTTCATCGGACACGTGCGCGGCCTGCGACGCCTGGAAGAAGATCGCGAGCGGGCCCGCGTAGGAAATCAGTACCGCGAGAAAGCCGGCGGTAATCGCGGAAACGGACCAGTCGTTGCCGATCGCGCGGATTGCGCCGGGCGGGGTGTTCGGTTGCATCGTCGTGGGGGCATGCGGCGCGTGGCCGGGGACAGAGCCGGGGCGAATGATTGTTGGAAGCCCCGGACGAGCCGCCATTCTGGGCATTGGCGGCTCACTTGGCAATGCGCGGGGGAGACGATCGGCGCTGTCGGCATTTTGTAATATTATGGCCGCTAGCGAGCAGGATCGACGGAGATTGAATCGACTTGCTCCACCACCTTGACCGCTTCTTTCAGATCGCCTTCGAGCGTGCGGCCGTGGCTGTCGTAGAAGACCTGCGTCGTGTAGATCGTCAGCGTGGCGGCAACGGGCCTGCCGTGGTCGCTCCAGTTGACGGGCACCGTATAGGGGCCGACTCGTGCTCCCGACAGGCCGGGGATGGCGTCGCCCGCGATGCGAATGCCCACCGGGGCTCCGCGAATCTCGAAAGTCGCCAGCACGAAGCGCTCCAACGTCGGCTTGTCGCGGAACAGCGGGAGAATGTCTTCGTTGAATCCGACTGTGCCTTCCGCAAATCCAGGCAGTGGAAGCAGGGCGAGCAGCATGGCCGCCAGAACATTCCGTAGCCCGATGCGCTCGCGAGATTTCGCGCCCTGTGTGTTCATGATCGACACTCCTCTACCGGATTCCCGTGGTTCGTGACATCGGGGGACTCTACCGGAAGCAATGTCGATGTTGTATCGGAGCGGTGGGATCGACGTGGCGCGCAAGCCGCGACGGGAATCGACCGCCCGTCACGTACTGATCTGCAGCACCTTGTCGACCACCGCCACCTTCACGCCGCTCCCCGTCGACAGCGACGCCGTGCCCTGGTCGAACGGATGCACGGGCGTATCGGTCGGTGTCCACGCATGGCGCGCGAGCAATTCGCGATACCCGCCGCGAATCACGAAGCCGCCGCATTTCCGGCCATACGCGTCGCGTCGCATCCGGTACGCGCGCGGTAGGTCGTACCACGGTAGCTTCGGCAGGTCGTGATGGACGAGGTGGTAGTTGTTGTTCAGGTACAGCAGCCGCATCGCGAAGCCGGCTTCGTTGATCGTGATGCGTGCCTTCGGATGCCGCGCGGCGCGGTGCTCGTACAGCGAGCGGATCATCGCGAGGGACAGCGCGGGCCACGTGACGGCCAGCAGGTAGTACCACCACGGCACGCCGATCGCCCATTGCAGCCACGCGAGCAGCGCGGCCACGCAGGCGCCGTGCGTCGCCCACATCGGCAGGTAGCGGAAGTCGCCGCGCCGGAACCCGGCGCACGCATCGGCGAACGTCGCGGCGATGCTCAGCGGCGGCCCGACGACGATGCGTCCGATGAAGGTCTTGCGCGCGACCGTCAGCGCGCGGCGCCAGCGCGGCAGCCGCGCCCAGCGTTCGCGCGTCACGTAGTTCGTTTCGGGATCGACGCCCGGCACGGTCAGGTCTTCGTCGCGGTGATGGTCGAGATGCGTGTCGCGATACAGCGTGTACGGATACCAGACCGTCAGCGGCGGATAGCCGAGCAGCTTGTTCACGAATGCGGAGCGCGTCGGATGGCCGTGCAGCAGCTCGTGCTGTAGCGACAGGTGCCATGCGCCGAGCAGGATCAGCGGCGGCGTCGCGGCCGCGAGCGACAGGGTCCGTTCGCGCACGAGCAGCAGCACGGCGAGCCAGCCGCCGTAGATCGCGGCGACCAGCAGCCAGGTCGGCCATTCGGTGCGGGCGGTGAAGCGGGCGTGGAGCGCGGCGATCGCACGCGCGTGGTCGACGTCGAAGTATTCGGCCATGGCGTTGAGGCAGGATTGAACGGGCAGTGCGGGGAACGAGCGGTTGAACCGGTGCGCTCGGCCCGGTGCGCAGGTGTCTCGCGGATCACGGTCGGCCTGTCCGGTATCGCGACGATGGCGATGCTCGGGCAGGCATCACGACGGTACCGGGATCGCACGGCACGGCCAACCAATCGATTCGCAATTGCTTATCGTCGCGCGGCCGATAAGCTTCGGGCGCGCGGCATGACGGTCGTGCCCCATTTTCGGCGGGATGAACCGGGTTCCGCTGTGTCGCCGTCGCTGCGTAGAATGCCCGGATGAGCCAATGGATCGCCGCCCTGCCGATGTACAACGTGACGCCGCGCCACGCCGTGCTGTGGCGCGCGCTGCTGCGCGACGCGCTCGCCGCGTTCGCGAACGCGGGCGGGCCCGCCGATGTCGCGCTGCCTGACGAACCGTTCGGCGACCTGCACGCGCTGTGGCGGCGGGGCGATCTGCTGCTGTCGCAGACCTGCGGCTACCCGTACCGGATGCTGGGCTTGCGCGACGACGTGCGATTGATCGCGACACCGTGTTTCGATGCGGACGGCTGTGACGGCGCGCAGTACCGCAGCATGCTGGTCGTGTCGGCGCGCGCCCATGCGGGCGGCGCGACGACGCTCGCCGCCTGCCGGGGGCTGCGGGCTGCATTCAACGGCGAGGATTCACACAGCGGGATGAACGCGCTCCGGCATGCGGTGGCGCCGCATGCACATGACGGGCGGTTTTTCGGATCGGTCACGCCATTCGGTTCACACCTGAACGTGCTGCGTGCGCTGGCTTCGGGCGAAGCCGATTGCGCGTCGATCGACTGCGTGACGTTTGCCTATATCGGCGACGCGTTGCCCGATCTGCTGAAGGACGTCCGGATCATCGGTACGACGGCCTCCGCGCCGGGATTGCCGTTCATCGCATCGTGCGGGCTGCCGGAAACGCTGATCGGCGCATGGCAGGATGCGCTCGATCGCGCGGTCGCCGCCGATGCGGAGCGCGCGCGCGTGCTGAGACTGAAGGGATTCGAACGGCTGCCGCCCGATGCCTACGAGGCGATCGAACGGTTTGCGCGGGAGGCCGCCGCGCACGGATATCCGGAGCTCGCGTAGCGCGCGGGAGCGGTGCGCGGCCTGACAGGGCGCCGCCCGATGGCCGATAGAAGCGGCGACAACCGTGGGTCGCCCGAGGCCATTCAGATCCGGATGCCGGTTCAGGTTCGGCGAAGGCGCCACGGCGCAGCCATGCCAGCCGCGCCGCTCCCGCCATGCCGCTTACTCTTCGTCCATCAAGCGGACCTTGACCCGCTTGCCCTTGATCTTCCCCGCATTGAGCTTGCGCAGCGCGTCGCGCGCGACGCCGCGCTCGAGCGCGACATAGGTCGAGAACTCGGTCACGTTGATCTTGCCGATCTGCTTGCCGTCGAACCCGGCGTCGCCGGTCAGCGCGCCGAGCACGTCGCCCGGACGGATCTTGTCCTTGCGCCCGCCGAGGATCTGCAGCGTTTCCATCGGCGGCGTCAGCACGCCGTCGTCGGCCGGCTTCAGTTCCGCGAGCGGATGCCATTCGACTTCGCGCTTCTGCGCCTGTTCGATCCCGCCGACGCGGCCCATCTCGTCCATGCTCGCGAGGCTCAGCGCCCAGCCGTCCTGATCCGCGCGGCCCGTTCGGCCGATGCGGTGCACGTGCACTTCGGGATCGGGCGTCACGTCGACGTTGATCACGGCTTCGAGCTGCGCGATGTCGAGCCCGCGCGCGGCGACGTCGGTTGCCACCAGCACCGAGCAGCTGCGGTTCGCGAACTGGATCAGCACCTGGTCGCGCTCGCGCTGGTCGAGCTCGCCGTGCAGCGCGAGCGCGTGGAAGCCTTGCGCGTGCAGCACGTCGAGCAGGTCGCGGCACTGCTGTTTCGTGTTGCAGAACGCGATCGTGCTCACCGGCCGGTAATGGTTCAGCAACTGGCCCACCGCATGCAGCCGCTCGTCCTCCGTCACTTCATAGAAGCGCTGGCGGATCTTGCTGTCGTCATGGCGCTCCTGGAGCTTGATTTCCTTCGGATTGCGCAGGAACTGCTGGCTCAGCTTGACGATGCCGTCCGGATAGGTCGCGGAGAACAGCAGCGTCTGGCGCGTGGTCGGGCACATGCGTGCGACCTTCGCGATGTCGTCGAAGAAGCCCATGTCGAGCATCCGGTCGGCTTCGTCGAGCACCAGCGTGTTCAGTGCGTCGAGCTTCAGGTTGCCGCGATCGAGGTGGTCCATGATGCGGCCCGGCGTGCCGACGACGATGTGCGCGCCGTGCTCGAGGCTCTGCGCCTGCGGGCGCATCGGCGTGCCGCCGCAGAGCGTCAGCACCTTCACGTTCTCCTCGGCGCGCGCGAGGCGGCGCACTTCCTGCGCGACCTGGTCGGCGAGTTCGCGCGTCGGGCACAGGATCATCGCCTGCACGTCGAAGCTGCGCGCGTCGAGGCGTGCCAGCAGCGCGAGCGAGAACGCGGCGGTCTTGCCGCTGCCCGTCTTCGCCTGGGCGATCAGGTCCTGGCCGGCCAGCGCGATCGGCAGGCTGGCGGCCTGGATCGGCGTCATGTCGACATAGCCGAGCTGCGCGAGGTTGGCGAGCGTGGCGGGCGTCAGCGGCAGCGCGCTGAAGGGTGTGGCGGTCGGTTGGGTCATGTCAGGAGAGATCTCCGAGGTAAGGCTTGCCTTCCATCTGTTCGTAGACGACGTTGCCTTCATCGTCCTCGAAGCGCTCGAGGTAGTTGCGTGCGCCGCACAGCGGGCAGCGGAACAGCAGCCCCTGGCCTTCGTCCTTGATGACGACGTCGGACTGCTCCCACTGCGTGCCGCAGCTCTGGTTTCGGCAAGTAAACACGGTTATTTCTCCAGCTGAATTCGGTTGATGGCGCGCCCGGCGGGCGCGGCAGCGAGGTGCGGCACTCGCGCAGCTTGGGCGCGGGCCGCACCGGCGGTCGCGTGGACCGCGTCGATGCGGGTGGTGGATCGGTGGCGACGGCGTCGCGCGTGCCCGCAATTCTAGCGGATGCGGGCGGCCGGGGACGACTGATCGCGCGTGGCCGGTAGCGGGCGCGCGGCCGGGGCGATCGGCTGCGGTTCGGCTGGTAGCGGACGACATTGTGGGCGACCTTGCGGGTGACCGGTTGCGGACGACCGGCAGCGGATGACCGGTAGCAGACGACCGGTAGCGAGCGACCGGTAGCGAGCGACCGGCAGCGGATGACCGGTAGCAGACGACCGACAGTGAACGACCAGCAGCGGACGACCGGCAGCGGACGACCGGCAGCGGACGACCGGCAGCGGACGACCAGCAGCGGACGACCAGCAGCGGACGACCGGCAGCGGATGACCCGCAGCGGACGACCCGCAGCGGACGACCGGCAGCGGACGACCGGTAGCGGACGACCAGCAGTGAACGACCAGCAGCGGATGACCGGCAGCGGACGACCAGCAGCGGACGGCCGGCAGCGGAAGACCGGCAGCGAACGACCGCCAGCGAACGACCGCCAGCGAACGACCAGCAGCGAACGACCAGCAGCGAACGACCAGCAGCGAACGACCAGCAGCGAACGACCCGCAGCGAACAACCGGCAGCGCTGCGACGTGCAATGTAGCAGCCGACGCAGCCCCCGCAGCACGAAGCACGCCGCTCCATCCCCATCCGCCATGTAAAACGGCCGCCCCGGAGGGCGGCCGTGCGGTGCGGCGAATCGGGGCCGGACGCGTTACAGCGCCATGTCGGCCGCGGCCTTCGCCGGGCGCGCCGGGGCCGTGCCCGTCGCCTGCGACGGCGTCGCCATGTCGATCTTCGGCGGCGGCGAGAGCTGCAGCACGTCGCTCGTGTACGTCCATTCCTCGACGACCTTCGCCGGGCTGTCGTTCAGCTTCGTGCCGTAGCTCGGCACGATCTGATGGATCTTCTGCTGCCACTCGGGCGTCGCGACCTTGTCCTTGAACACCTTCTTCATCAGGTTCAGCATGATCGGTGCAGCCGTCGACGCACCCGGCGACGCACCCAGCAGGCCCGCGATGCTGCCGTCCTGCGAGCTGACGATCTCGGTTCCGAGCTTCAGCACGCCACCCTTCACCGGGTCGCGCTTGATGATCTGCACGCGCTGGCCGGCCTGCCACAGGCGCCAGTCTTCCTTCTTCGCGTTCGGGAAGTATTCCTTCAACGCGTTGAAGCGGTCGTCGTCGGACAGCATCAGCTGGCCGGCGAGGTACTGGACCAGCGGGAATTCGTCCACGCCCACACGCATCATCGGCGCGACGTTATGCGTGTTGGTGCTCTTGAGCAGGTCGAAGTACGAACCGTTCTTCAGGAACTTGGTCGAGAACGTCGCGAACGGCCCGAACAGGATGATCTTCTTGCCGTCGATGATCCGCGTGTCGAGGTGCGGCACCGACATCGGCGGCGAGCCGACCGACGCCTTGCCGTACGCCTTCGCGAGATGCTGCTTCACGACCTCGGGGTTCTCCGTCACGAGGAACGAGCCGCCGACCGGGAACGCGCCGTAGTCCTTCGCCTCGGGGATGCCCGATGCCTGCAGCAGGTGCAGCGCACCGCCGCCCGCGCCGATGAACACGAACTTCGCGTCGACCGACTGCGCGGGTTCATCCGAGTGCAGCTTGACCCACGTCACGTGCCACGTGCCGTCGGCATTGCGCGTGATCTCGCGCACTTCGCTCGACAGCGACAGCGTGAAGTTCGGCTGCGTCTTCAGGTAGCCGACGAACTGGCGCGTGATTTCGCCGAAGTTCACGTCGGTGCCGATCGGCGTCCACGTTGCCGCGACCTTCTGGTTGCGGTCGCGGCCTTCCATCATCAGCGGCACCCACTGCTTGATCTGGTCGTAGTCTTCCGAATACTGCATCCCGCGGAACAGCGGGCTGGCCTGCAGCGCCTCGTAGCGCTTCTTCAGGAAGCGGACATTGTCGTCACCCCACACGAAGCTCATGTGCGGCGTCGAGTTGATGAACGAGCGCGGGTTCTTCAGCACGCCCTGCTTGACCTGCCACGCCCAGAACTGGCGCGAGATCTGGAACGACTCGTTGATCTCGATCGCCTTCGAGATGTCGACCTTGCCGTCCGCCTTCTCCGGCGTGTAGTTGAGTTCGGCGAGGGCCGAGTGGCCGGTGCCGGCGTTGTTCCAGCCGTTCGAGCTTTCCAGTGCGACGCCGTCGAGGCGCTCGACCATCGTCATCGACCAGTCAGGTTGAAGCTCGTGCAGCCAGACGCCGAGCGTCGAGCTCATGATGCCGCCGCCCACCAGCAGGACGTCGACCTTCTTCGTATCGGCGGCGTGCGCGGACGATGTCGCGACGCACAGCGCGAGCGCCGACAGTATTACCCGTAACGTTTTGATCACAGCAGATCCCTTTTTCAACTTGGATGCATCGGTTTGCCAAGCCGCCCGGCGCGCGTGTCGACCGCGGTGAAACGCGGATCCGGAGATCCGGATCGCGAATCCGGAATTCCGGATCGTCGCCGCGCGCCGTTGCATTTGCGCACGCGAAACCGTCGGGAAGGACACCTTCGGATCGGCTTCCTGCGGGCAGGCAAGCGCCTGCGTCACAGTGGCGCACAACGCGCCCGGGCCCTTGCGGCAAGCCTGCGCGGAACGCGCTTCAGGCTGCGTGGAAAGAGGCCGCGCGCGACGCGTTTTGCGGGGGCGGGGTGGCAAGGGGCGCGTAATGTAACCGAACTCGTTTGCTGTGTCACAAACGAAAAATACCGTTGCTTTCGTGGGGTTTTTTGCGTGTCCGGGTTTCCGGAATGACGGTCGGCGGAACCGGGAAACGTGTGGATAACTGCGCGGGATCGGGAGGGGTTTTCGGGGAATATTGTGTCGTGTCGCGGCAGCGCGCCGCGACACGATCGCGTGACGTCACGTCACTTTACTTCGCGGCACCGTTCCGGCAGAACTGGTCGTACGCTTGCGCCGAATTCGCGAAGCCCTTCTGCTTCGCCAGTTCCCACGGGCGCTCGCATTGTTGCGTTGCTTCGCACCACGAATAGCCGGCCGAGCCGATGCAGCCGTGCGCGTCGCGATCGCCGCCGACCATCGGCGGTGCGGGCGGCGCCGACGCTTGAGCCGGCGGCGCGGATGGTGCCGCACAGGCGCTCAATGCGAACGCGCAGGCCAGCGTGGCGGCCAGCGACAGGGAAGGGGTGAAGCGCATCATAGGTGGTGCTCCATGGGATGAGTATTCGGAGAATCGGCGGACGGCCCGTGCGTTCGCCGCATCGTTCAGCCGCCCGGCACCGGCACGCGCGACGAGAACTTCACTTCGCGCAACGCGAGGCTCGACTGGATCGACGAAACCCCGCCCTGCTTGCGCAGCACGCGCTCGACGAATTCGGCATACGCGTCGAGATCGGCCGCGACGACCTGCAGGATGTAGTCGGCCGCGCCGGTGATCTTGTGGCACGACAGCACCTCGTCGTGTTGCCGGATCACGTCCTCGAAGTGATCGGAATCCTGGTCGGAATGCATGTTGAACGTCACCTGCACGAACGCGAACACGTTCATGCCGAGCGCGCGCCGGTCGAGATTCGCCTGGTAGCCGGTGATCACGCCTTCGTCCTCGAGCCGCTTGCGGCGGCGCCAGCAGGGCGTGACGCTCAGCGACAGCTTCTCGCCGAGCGTCGCGTTCGACAGCGCGCCGTCGTCCTGCAGCAGGCGCAGCATGGCGCGGTCGACGCCATCCAGTTCGGCCGAAGCGCGAATTTTGCTCATTTCCGGGATTCCGTAGGCGGTTTTCTCAAAATTGTACGAAAGGTGCGCGTCAAAAGCAAAGCTATTGCCGGTCGCCGTCAATAAACTGTTGCCACCCTCACCGCAACAGATAACCATGCTCACGGTCTACAGCAGCGATCACCAATTGCATCGCGGCGTCGAACTGAAAGACGGCGCGATCACCGATTCGTTCGAAAACCCCCTTCGCGCCGAAACGGTGCTCGCGCAGGTGCGCGCCGCCGGCCTGGGCGACGTGATCGCGCCGAAACCGTTCGATCGCGCGCACTACGCGGCCGCGCACAGCGCGCGCTACGTCGATTTCCTCGCCGGCGCGTGGGACGAGTGGACCGCGACGGGCCGAACCTGCCAGGCGCTGCCGCTCGTGTGGCCGGTGCGCGCGATGCCGGCCGCCGCGACGCCGCCCGCGTTCATCGACGGCAAGCTCGGCTTCTACGCGATGGACGCCGGCGCGCCGATCAACGCGGGCACGTGGGATGCCGTGAGCGCGAGTGCGAACTCGGCGCTCACCGGCGCCGACCTGCTGTCGAGCGGCGCGGCGCGCGCGGCGTTCGCGCTGTGCCGCCCGCCCGGCCATCACGCGGGCCGCGAGTACATGGGCGGCTATTGCTACCTGAACAACGCGGCGATCGCCGCGCAGCACTGCATCGCGCAGGGCGCCGCGCGCGTCGCGGTGCTCGACGTCGATTTCCACCACGGCAACGGCACGCAGGACATCTTCTACGATCGCGCGGACGTGCTGTTCGCGTCGATCCACGGCGAACCGGCGGTGTCGTACCCGTACTTCTCCGGCTATGCGCAAGAGCGCGGCACCGGCGCGGGCGAAGGGTTCAACCTGAACCTGCCGCTGCCGAAGGGCACGCTGTGGGACACCTACTCGGCGGCGCTCGACCACGCGGCCGCGGCGATCGCCGCGCATGCGCCCGACGCGCTCGTCGTGTCGCTCGGCGTCGACACCTTCGAGCACGATCCGATCAGCCATTTCCGGCTGCGCTCGCCCGACTACCTGCGCATCGGCGCGGCGCTCGCGCGCCTGAACCTGCCGACGCTGTTCGTGATGGAAGGCGGCTACATGGTCGACGAGATCGGCATCAATGCGGTCAACGTGCTGCTGGGATTCGAAGGGCGCGCGTAACGCGCGGCGCCGACCGTTTAAACGGCGGCCCACCGGCCGCCGCAACCGTGGAGCAAGGGCATGACGCGATACCTGGATGTGACGAGCGTGTCGACGCTCGTGGCCGAAGTCGGGATGACGCAGATCCTGACGACGATGGCCTCGTATATCGAGCAGGACTACCGGCGCTGGGAGACGTTCGAGAAGACCGCACGCCTCGCCAGCCATTCGACCGATGGCGTGATCGAACTGATGCCGACCTCGGACGCGCGGCTGTACGCGTTCAAGTACGTGAACGGCCATCCGAAGAACACCCGGGCCGACCTGCTGACGGTGATGGCGTTCGGCGTGCTGGCCGACGTCGATACCGGCTATCCGCTGCTGTTGAGCGAGATGACGCTGACGACGGCGATCCGCACGGCCGCGACCTCCGCGCTGGTTGCGCGCTTTCTCGCGCGCGCCGATGCGCGTTCGATGGCGCTGATCGGCAACGGCGCGCAGAGCGAATTCCAGGCGATCGCGTTCCACGAGATGCTCGGCATCGACGAACTGCGCGTGTTCGACATCGATCCGGCCGCGACCGACAAGCTGATCCGCAACCTCGCGCCGTTCGCGGGGCTGCGCGTGATCCGCTGCGCATCGGCGGCGGATGCCGTGCGCGGCGCGGACATCGTGACGACGGTCACCGCGGACAAGACCAACGCGACGATCCTGACGCCGGACATGATCGAGGACGGGATGCACGTGAACGCCGTGGGCGGCGATTGCCCGGGCAAGACCGAGCTGCATGCGGACGTGCTGCGGCGTGCGCGCGTCGTCGTCGAATACGAGCCGCAGACGCGCATCGAAGGCGATATCCAGCAGATGCCGGCGGATTTTCCGGTGATCGAGTTCGCGCGGATCGTGTCGGGTGCCGAACCGGGCCGTGAATCGGATGCACAGGTGACGGTGTTCGATTCGGTCGGCTTCGCGCTCGAGGATTTCTCGGCGCTGCGCTACCTGAACGCGGCGGCGCGCGAGCGCGACATCGGGATCGAGCTCGACCTGATTCCCGTGCCGCGCGATCCGAAGGACCTGTACGGCGTCGCCGTGCGCGGCGAGACCGGCAACGTGCCGGCCGCGGCGGGCCATGCGGTGCAGGCCGCGCTGCGCCATTGACCGAAACCGATTCGTCATCCGAACCACAACACGTCCCGCGTTGAACGGGACCCACGAGACTGACCAGGAGACAGACATGCTTCGACATCCCATGACGACACTCGCCGCGGCGGCGGCGCTTACGTGCGCGCTGCCCGCGCACGCGGACGAGATCGTGCGCATCGGCCACGTCGCGCCGCTGACCGGCGCGATCGCGCATCTCGGCAAGGACAGCGAGAACGGCGCGCGGCTTGCGGTCGAGGAAATCAATGCGAAGGGGCTCGTGATCGGCGGCAAGAAGGTCACGCTGCAGCTCGACGCGCAGGACGACGCGGGAGACCCGCGCACCGCGACGCAGGTCGCGCAGCGGCTCGTCGACGACAAGGTCGTCGGTGTCGTAGGCCATCACAACTCGGGCACGTCGATTCCGGCGTCGCGCGTGTATCGCGACGGCGGCGTCGTGCAGATCTCGCAGGCCGCGACCAACCCGACGTACACGCAGCAGGGCTTCAAGACGACCTATCGCGTCGTCGCGACCGACGCGCAGCAGGGGCCGGCGCTCGCGATGTATGCGGCGAAGAACATGGGCATCAAGACGGTGGCCGTGGTCGACGATTCGACCGCGTACGGGCAGGGCCTCGCGACCGAGTTCGAGAAGGCCGCGAAGGCAGCCGGCATGAAGGTCGTGTCGCGTGACGCGACCAACGACAAGGCGATCGACTTCCGCGCGATCCTCACGAAGATCAAGGGCGCGAACCCGGACGCGATCATGTACGGCGGGATGGACGCGACGGGCGGCCCGCTCGCGAAGCAGGCGCGCCAGCTCGGCATGCGCGCGAAGATCCTCGCCGGCGACGGTGTGTGCTCGACCGACCTGCCGAAGCTCGCGGGCCCGGCGTCCGACAACGTCGTGTGCTCCGAAGCCGGCATCGCGCTCGAGAAGATGCCGGGTGGTGCGGCGTTCGCGAAGCGCTACGAAACGCGTTACCACCAGCCGATGCAGGTGTATGCGCCGTTCTCGTACGACGCGGTGTACGTCATCGTCGACGCGATGAAGCGCGCGAACTCGACGGACCCGGCGAAGGTGCTGGCCGCGATGCCGGCCACCGACTATCGCGGCGTGATCGGCGAAACGAGCTTCACGCCGCAGGGCGACCTGAAGCACGGCGCGATCTCGGTGTTCACGTACAAGAGCGGGAAGAAGGCGCTGCTGGATATCGTCAAGATGTGACGCAGCGGTGGCGTTGCGTTGACGTCGCGCTTGATGTCGCGAAGGCCGCGAAGCGGAACAGGCTTCGCGGCCTTCGCTGTTTACAGCGCGCGTGCTCGCGTGCTGTCGGCTCGGCGCTCCGCATCGTGCACGATATGCAGCTCGCGCGTGCGGATCGGCAGCGCGCAGTTCGCATCGGCGAGGGTCTGGCGCACCTGGCGCGCGAGGCGCCAGCGCATCGCCCAGAACGTGTCGGTGTGCGTCCATACGCGCATGTTCGCCACCACCGTGCTGTCGTCGAAGCGCATCACCATCACGTCCGGCGCCGGTTCCTGCAGCACGTCGGGATCGGCGATGGCCAACGCACGCAGCGCATCGAGCGCGCGATCGATATCGTCGTGCACCGACACTTCCACTTCGAGATCGAGGCGGCGCGTCGGATTGCGCGTGTAGTTGCGGATCGAGCTGCCCCACAGCGCGCTGTTCGGTACGTATTCGCAGATGCCGTCCGGCTTCGTCAGCCGCGTCATGAAGAGCCCGACTTCGTCGACGGTGCCCGCGACACCCGTGCCGCCGTCGATAAAGTCGCCGACCTTGAACGGCCGCAGCAGCAGGAGCATGATGCCGGCCGCGATGTTCTGCATCGTGCCCTGCAGCGCGAGCCCGATCGCGAGGCCGGCCGCGCCCAGCACCGCGACGATGCTCGCGGTCTCGATGCCGAGCTGCGACAGCGCGCCGACGATCGCGACGATCCGGATGCCCCACACGGCGACGTCGCAGAGGATCGGCCGCAGCGTGTCGTCGACGCGCTCCTTGTTCGCCAGCAGCCGGTTCAGCCAGTTGCCGAGGCGTTTCGACAGCCACCAGCCGGCGACGAGCAGCGCGAGGCCGGCGCACAGCTTGATTGAGAGGGTGGACAGCGCGTTCCACAGGAACGTCCAGCGTTCCGGATGAAGTTGATCGAGAAACATGCGGGATTCCGGTTGGGTGACAGGTTGCGCGATACGCGAGGGTCCCGCCGCGTTCGGGCAGGCACGGGTTCGCGCGCAGGCAGCCTTCGACTGCAAACGCCATGCGATGGTTCGCGCGAATGCATGCATGGGGTCCGAGCGGCATGCTGTCGGACGGCGCGATCGGGATTTCGTTCGTGTACTAAGCGAAGGTTCCTGAAAATAAGATTTGTCCTATTTAGCCGTTTCAGGGACGCCGATACACTCGCTTTCAGGTTGCCGGTTCGCGATGCCAGTTCCTCCGCGATATCCGGTTTCTTCCCGATTTTTCATTGATAGCGAGTGACGACGTCATGCGGTTCGACCAGCGTTTCCGTCTCGCACGCGAACAAGGTCAACCCGCCCGGCGCGGCGCCTCGTGTTTCCCGATTCGTCGTGTGCTGTTGCGCGGCGTCATCGCGACGGCCTGCGCGGCCGGCGTTCACGGTGCGGCCGCGCAGGCCGCTCACGACGCCGCGCCCCTCGCGCCGGTGACGGCGGAAACGACCGACCTTGTCGACGTGCCCTTTTACAGTTCCGCGCGGACGGCGTGGGGCGGCTTGCGCGCATCGGCGGCAGCGCCGCTCGATATCGCGTATCCATTGCATGCGTCGAACATGTCGACGGGCACCGGTCGCGATGATCCGGTCGCTCGCTTCGGCGCATGCGTTGCCTACCGCGTGCTGTGCGATGCGGCGCGTGATGCGGTCGAACGCGGCTACGCGTCGCGGTTCGACTACGGGCTGGCGTCGGCGTTGCCCTCGATGGTCACGCAGCCGGCGTTCGAACGGGGCGCAGTCGATCTGGCATCGGCCGAACCGTTCACGCTGGCCGAGCCGGATCGCGGCACGCGCGCCGGCACGATCGCCGGCAGCCTGCACACGTCGCTGGCACGTGCCGAGCTGCCGGCCGGCGTCGCCGCGCAAATCGTCCGCATGCTCGCAGGACGCATCGATCCGAAGCTGCGCGGCGGGATCGGCGACACCTTCCGCGTCGCATTTGAACCGGACGGCAGCGCGACGCGGCCAGGCCGCGTGCGCGTGACGGCGCTCGACATCCGCTTTCGCGGGCAGCACGTGACGGGCGTGTGGTTTGCGCCGCAAGCGGGCTCGCGGGGCGCTTACTACGACCTCGACGGCATGCCGCTCGCCGGCGCCCGGTTTGCGATGCCGGTCGCCGCGAAGCGGATCAGCTCGCCGTTCGGCACGCGCGTGCATCCGGTGAGCGGCGCGCGTCACGTGCATTCGGGCGTCGATCTTGCGGCGCCGGCAGGCCGTGCGGTTCATGCATCGGAGCGCGGCGTCGTGACGTTCATCGGCACCGAGCCGCGTGGCTACGGGAAGTACGTGGTGATTCGCCATGACGGCGGCTATGCGTCGTACTACGCGCACCTGTCGGCATTCGAGCCGACGCTGCGAACCGGCACGCGGGTCGCGCGCGGCCAGCGAGTCGGCGCGGTTGGCAGCACGGGCACGGCCACGGGGCCGCATCTGCACTTCGAGGTACGGCGGCATGACCGTCTCGTCGACCCGGTCGAACTCGTGCAGGCCGCCAAAGCGGCGACGCTGAAGGGCGAACGGCGGGTCGCGTTCAACCGCGTGGCCCTCGACGCGCGCACGCGCCTGGCGTCGGCTGCGTGGTCGACGCCGGTCGCGATGTCGGCTCCGGCAGCATCGCCCGCCGGCTGACGGCTGACCAGATGCCGGCCACGGCGGCCGGCATCGTTGCAGGCGCGCATCAACGCGCCCGCCGGCCGCTTCGGTGGCCGGATATCGTGCGCAGCAGCATGGCAGAATGACCGGCAGCCAACGCACGATTAATTGATCGTCGAATGACGTCAAATTTTCCGGCTTGCCCGATTCGCATTCTTCAACGCTTTTGAGTCTTTCATAAAAACCGGCAAATTCAACCGGTTTCCGCCCCGCATTCCCGCCACGCCTGTCACACAAGATTTGCCGCGACGCAACAGCGCGGCGATTCCCGTTATTTCCGAATGCGAAATTAATCCCGCGCTGATTTCCAATATCACGCGCTCGGATCTTGCGATTATTTCAAGGCAGGTGATATAACCCGGTTCACGCACCGATTTGCAGCAATAACGTCACCAATAAAGGCGAGCCGAAAAATGAAAAGAAAGGCGCGGAACCTGGGTTTGGGTGGGATGGCGATCCTGACCGGTGCGATACCGGTGGGGGCTTATGCGGCATGTTCGGCCGCCGTGCCGGGCAGCGGCACGACGGTCACGTGTTCCGGCGCCAATGTGCCGTCGGTCGTGGCCGCGGCCGGCAGTACCAACGTGACGATCAACCTCGATTCGACCGTGACGGGCAGCTATGTGCTGGCGTCCACGCCGACGCCGTTTTCCGTCGACACGTCGAGCGCGATTACCAACAACGGCAACCTGTCGATGTCCGGCAACGGCACGGGCGTCGCGAACCGCGGCGCGGTGCTGCTCGGCGTGAACAACGGCAATACGCTCACCAATGCCGCAACCGGCGTGATTTCGACGACGGGCCAGTACAACGACGGGATGGCGGCGAACGGCAACAACAACACGCTCGTCAACAACGGCACGATCACGACCACCGGCAACAACTCGTACGGGATGACGGCCGCGTGGGGGCAAAGTAATCCCGGTGCGGCGGGCAACCAGATCGTCAATACCGGCACCGTGACGACGTCCGGCAACAACGCGCGCGCGGCGTCGCTGCTCGGCGGCAACGGCACGATCACCAACAGCGGTACGCTGACGTCGAACGGCCGCGATGCGCCGGCCGTCTACATGCAGGGCAACAACGACACGCTGGTCAACAGCGGCACGATCCAGACCACGGGCACCGCGACGAGCGGCGGCAGTGTCGACGCGGTCGTGTCGAACACGCTCGGCAGCTCGTTTACCGCGACGATCACGAACCAGGCCGGCGGCAGGATCATCAGCAACAACGGCATCGGCGTGCGCTCGACCAACGGCGCGACGACGATCACCAACGCGGGGCTGATCCAGGGCGGTGGCGGCACCGCGATCCAGGGCGGCAACGGCAACGTGACGCTGATCCTGCAGACGGGCTCGCAGATCGTCGGCACCGCGAACGGCGGCGGCGGCACCAACACCGTGACGCTGCAGGGCACGGGCACCGCGTCGAACGCGTTCACGAACTTCCAGAGCCTGACGATGGCCGGCACGAACTGGACGTGGGCCGGCACCGGCACGTTCTCGACCGCGCTCGTGCAGAGCGGCACGTTGAATCTCACCGGCACGCTCGGCACGACGACGGCGTCCGTCGTCGCGACCGTCAACGCGGGCGCGACGCTGCAGGCGAATGCGTCGAACCTGCCGCTGTCCGTCACCGACAACGGCCTCGTGCGCTTCCAGCAGGACAGTGCCGGCACGTACACGGGCACGATCGGCGGTGCGGGCGCGGTGGAGAAAACCGGCGCAGGCACGTTGACGGTCGCGCCTTCTGCCGCCGGCGGCAACACGTATTCGGGCGGCACGACGATCACGCAGGGAACGCTGTCGGTCGCGGCCGACAACGCGCTCGGCGCATCGTCAGGAAGCCTGACCTTCAACGGTGGAACGCTGCAGCTCGGCAGCGCGTTCAATCTCGCGTCGGGCCGCGCGGTGTCGATCACGTCGAACAACGGCACGATCGATACGCAGGGCTTCAACTCGACGTTGACGCAGGGCATCACGGGCGCGGGTTCGCTGACGAAGCTCGGCAGCGGCACGCTGACGTTGAACGGAACGAGCAGTTATGCGGGCGGTACGAACGTCAATGTGGGCACCGTGATCGTCGGCGACGGCACGAGCGCGTCGGCGGCGCTGGGCGGCGGCGGGCCGGTGACGGTGGCGTCGGGCGCGACGCTCGGCGGCTACGGCAGCGTCACGGGCAACGTGACGAACAACGGCACGATCTCGGTGGCGAATGCACTTGCCAGCCTCGCGAGCGGCGCGACCGGCAATTTCCAGATCAACGGCAACCTGACGAACGCGGGGCTCGTGCAGCTCGGCGGCAGTGGCGTGGGCAACACACTGACGGTCGCCGGCAACTACGTCGGCCAGAACGCGAAGATCGCATTGAACACGACACTCGCCGGCGATGGTGCGCCGTCAGACAAGCTGATCGTCAGCGGCGGTACGGCTAGCGGTTCGAGCACGCTGAAGGTGACGAACGTCGGCGGTGCGGGCGCGCAGACGACCGGCGACGGCATCCAGGTCGTGCAGGCGACCAACGGCGCGACGTCGAGCGCGGGCGCGTTCACGCTGTCGGGCGGCACGGTGAGCGCCGGCGCATATTCGTACTTCCTCGCGAAGGGCGGTGCGGCGACCGGCACCGGCGATAGCTGGTACCTGCGCAATACGGTGCCGCCGAAGCCGGAGCCGCCGGTCGTCGAACCGGGGCAACCGACACCGCCGCCCGTGACGCCGGTCACGCCGGCCGAAGGCACGCCCGAATCGATTGTCGAAGCCGTCACCGATGCAGGCACCGGCGGCAATCCGGAGCCGATCTACCGCCCCGAAGTGCCGCTCTACGCCGAAGCGCCGGCCGTCGCGCGCCAGCTCGGGCTGCTGCAGATCGACACGTTCCACGACCGGCAGGGCGAACAGGGGCTGCTGAGC
Organism: Burkholderia sp. D-99; assembly: GCF_011605345.1. Classification (GTDB taxonomy): domain Bacteria; phylum Pseudomonadota; class Gammaproteobacteria; order Burkholderiales; family Burkholderiaceae; genus Burkholderia. Next base: position 819,518 of record NZ_JAAOXM010000002.1, on the reverse strand, counting down.
GAAAACGGCCCGATGCCCGCGTCATGGGCGCGTGTGTGGGGCGGCAACAGCAACATCATGCAGAAGGGCGACGTGACGCCGTCGTTCGACGGCACGGTGTGGGGGATGCAGGTCGGCCAGGATCTGTACGCGGACACCGGCGCCAGTGGCCATCGCAATCACTACGGCTTCTTCCTCGGCTTCTCGCGCGCGGTCGGCGACGTGAACGGTTTCGCGCTGGCCCAGCCTGACCTGGGCGTCGGCTCGCTGCAGATCAACTCGTACAACCTCGGCGGCTACTGGACGCATATCGGCCCGGGCGGCTGGTACACGGACGCCGTGCTGATGGGCAGCGCGCTGACCGTACGCACGCATTCGAACGACAACGTGAACGGCTCGACGAACGGCAACGCGTTTACGGGGTCGGTCGAGGCAGGGCTGCCGATCGCGCTCGGCTACGGGCTGACGCTCGAACCGCAGGCGCAGCTCGTGTGGCAATGGCTGTCGCTCGATCGTTTCAACGACGGCGTGTCGAGCATCGCATGGAACAACGGCAATACCTTCCTCGGCCGGATCGGCGCGCGGCTGCAATATGCGTTCGATGCGAACGGCGTGAGCTGGAAGCCGTATCTGCGCGTGAACGTGCTGCGCTCGTTCGGCACCGACGACAAGACGACGTTCGGCGGTTCGACGACGATCGGCACGCAGGTCGGGCAGACGGCCGGGCAGATCGGCGCGGGGCTGGTTGCGCAGCTGACGAAGCGCGGCAGCGTGTATGCGACGGTAAGCTACCTGACGAACCTTGGCGGCGAGCATCAGCGCACGATTACCGGAAATGCGGGCGTGCGCTGGGCGTGGTGATTTCGATGGCGATGATGCGTTGATCGATCGGCCGTGGCGAGCGACGTCGCGGCCGATCGGTGCAGATCATGCACTCACGTGCTCACGCGGATTTCTCGACAGGCAACCAGATTTCAAGCACGCCGGCACCCGTAACCGGATCGTAGTCGTCGCTGTAGCGTTCGAACTCGGGCGCGTCCACCGCCTTGAACCCCGACGTCGGCAGCCAGCCGTTCCAGATGCTGTAGAAGGTCTGGTGAAGCGTCGAGATGTGCCCGCGGTGTTCGAAGACTGCATAACGTTGCGGTTCGAGTTCGACGCAGCGGAACGGCGCAGGCAACCGGTCGCGAGTCTTCACCTCCACGCCCGCGATGTACTCGAAGCTGCCGTCCGCATCCGGGTTGCAGCACACGCCGTACGTCACGTCGTCGACCTGGCCGGGAAGGGTACCGATGTATGGGATGAACGCCTGCCAGAGCGCCGGAATCCCTTCGTTGGTTTCGAACGTATACTGGTCGCTCATGCCCGCGATCAGCCGCTTTTCGGCGACTTCGAAGCGTGACGGCGTCACGGCGATGAGTTTCAGTTCTTTCATGCGTAGCGGCTCCACAAGAGACAACCCGTCGAGAGTGCGCCGTGCCCGCACGTCCTCGGGCGTGACGCCGAAGAGATCGCGGAAGGCGCGCGTGAACGCCTCATGGGAGCCATAACCGGCATCGAGCGCCACGTGCAGGATGTCCGGCGCGCCTTGCGCCAGCGCGTGCGCCGCGCGCGTCAGCCGCCTCGACCGGACATAGCGCATCACCGGCCAGCCGGTGTTCATCGAGAACAGGCGCGAGAAGCCGAAGCGCGTCATGTCGCAATTGGCGGAGATCCTGTCGAGCGTCAGTTCCCTGTCCAGTTTGGTTTCGATAAACCAGAGTGCTTGTCCTACCGGGTTCATGGTGTGCCAATGAGGGTGTCGGGCGGACTATATGGTATCGGCGGCGGGGGCATTTGATCGTTCTTGCGGCGCGGCGGGGAGTGGACCGGCGGGCGCACTGAAACAGGTCGCCACGCCGGGCGGCGTGGCGACGGCAGGCAGGATGGCGCTACTTAGCCCAGCGGCCAGTTCAGGAACACGATGCCGTCGTTGTAGTCGTCATCCGTGCCGTCCTCCGAGCCGACGATCCCGAAATACGACTTCTTGAAGATATCGACCTGTCGCGAGCCGAGCCGCGACGGCTTGCCGTTCACCGTCACGATCACGCGCACGCGGCCCTTGCCGGAGTCGAGCACCTTGGTGCCGAGGTTCTCGTCGTGCGTGCCGGCGCCCTTGAACGTGGCGGCCGGTTTCGGGTTGTCGTCGATGTAGATGTCGATCGTCTGCTCGTTCGCCGCATTCGCGAGCGCGGTGACGCCGAACTTGATGTTGGCCGGGAGATTGAACGTGCCGTCGCGTTCGCCGCCGCCACCGATGTTGCCGGCGCCCCCGGTGCCCGTGTTGCCGCTGCCGGTTTCGGCCCCCTGATTGCCGCTGCCGTGCGACGACGATTGCCCGACCGTCTCACCGATTGCGGAAAGGCTCGCGAACGAATCGATATGGATCGTGCTGCCGCGCACGCTTTTCCACTGGCCTTTCACGAACGTGACGCCGCTGTCGACGTCGATGGCGACGACGAGCGTGAACGGCGAGCGTCCGCTGGTTGCGGGGGCTTTTTCCGAGTGGGTGAAGCAGCCGTCCGCGACGATGCCCTTGTCAGTCGCAATTGCGAAATAGGCGCCGGGGTAGTTGTCGCCGGTGGCATACGGCGTCGGCACGTTGAGCGTGACGAGCAGCTTGCCGTCGCGGATCTTCTCTTTCGCGAGGTCGAGATGTAGGCCCGGAATGTCGACGTAGGCTTCGGATGTCACTACGGGCGCGCTGTTGATCGATGCCGAAAGGATGGGCATGACGGTCTCCTGAGATCGAAACGGATTTCGGTTGGCTGGCTTCGTGTGTTCGACACGCAACCGCCCGGCTGCCTTGCAGGCGGCCCGGCGGTCGTCGGTCAATTGGCGGGGCGATCGATCAGCCGATCGGCCATTGCAGCACGACGATGCCGTCGTTGTAGTCGCTGTCGTGGCCGTCTTCCGACACGACGATCCCGAAGTTGACCGTGTACGGCGAGCCGTCCGATTTCTTGCCGTTGATCGGTGCGAGGCGCGCGTCGGTAGCCGACGGCTTGCCGTTCACCGACACCTCGAAGCGGATCTTGCCGTTGCCGGAATTCAGCGTGGCTTCACGCGTGCCGTCGCGCGTCGTCAGCTTGTGATACGCGGCGGGTTCCTTGCTGTCGCCGATGAAAAGCTTGATGTGCTGTTGTTCAGCGGCATTCGCGAAGAAAATCGCACGGAAATCGGTATTCGGCGGAATCGAAAATTCGCCGGCGCGATTGGAAGACGTTTGAGAATCGGCCATGCTTTCCTCCTGATGAACAGTGGTGAGGCGTCTCGCCGCGTCGTGCAAACGGTTGCAGTTTGAAACGCGGTCTGGAAAGCATGTCGAAAAATAAATAAAAAAATAATCGCAGTTTGCTGGTTATTGTTCAGTCAATCGAAAGTGAATACGATTTGATTGAATGAATCGAATTCAATTGACGGTGTTTTGGGATATTCGGGAAATGATATTGGCGCGTGTATCGCTTTTCGGAACGATGCGCGGTCGCGCAGGCGGATCGGGAAAGGCGGGGAAATCGGGGAAATCGGGGTTTCGGGGCAGGCGCTCGACGCTCGCATATGGCAGCGTTGTCGTTTCAACATCAGCATCTCTGTCGTGTGGCCGCGCCCACCGGCCACCACCGAACGCCCACGCCGAAACCCGATCGCAACAGGAAGGGGGTGCGGCAACCGGCGAAGTACATTGACCCACTCACTCCGAACGTGAACAGGGGCTCCACCGGCGCCGCACCCAAGAAGCATATCGACGGGGCTGCGCGTCGCCTATCGGACAGGACTGATTCTGAACGATCAAATTCGACGCCATTTGCGCTCAGCCCGTTGACAGCCCCCCTCACCCTGTGATTTGATTTCGGCCATGCAAGCCGCCCAGCCCCTCTTCTCGCTACGACTACTAGTCCGTTTCTCCGGGCTGGGTCTGCGGCTGCGCGCTTTCCATCTGCTTCTTTCCTGAAGCGCCAGATTTCCCCCGCATCACCGACCTGGCCCCGGTTGTCGACTGGCGCCTGAGTTCGTCTTTCTTCCGAATCGTTCCGCTCCGTCCCCGGTCGCTCAACCGCCAAGGCTGTCGTTTGCCGTACCGCTTTGCCGTTGTGCCGTTTTCTACCGTTTCACCGCTGTGCGCGCAGCCTGCCATCACGACGGATGGCCACCGCGCCGCGGTTTCCCGACATACCGACCGAGGACCGAACATCATGATGCTGAAGAACCCCGCGACGAAGTACCGACCGTTCACGCCCGTCAACCTGCCGAACCGCATGTGGCCGACGCGCACGATCACGCAAGCGCCGATCTGGATGAGCACCGACCTGCGCGACGGCAACCAGTCGCTGTTCGAGCCGATGGACGCGGCGCGCAAGATGCGGATGTTCAAGATGCTGGTCGCGATCGGCTTCAAGGAGATCGAGGTGGCGTTCCCGTCGGCGTCCGAGACCGACTTCAACTTCGTGCGCGAGCTGATCGAAGGCGGCCACATTCCCGACGACGTGACGATCGAGGTGCTTACGCAGGCACGCGACGACCTGATCGAGCGCACCTTCGACTCGCTGCGCGGCGCGAAGCGCGCGATCGTGCACCTGTACAACGCGACCGCGCCGGAATTCCGCAAGATCGTGTTCGGCCTCGACCGCGACGGCGTGAAGACGCTGGCGGTGAACGCCGCGCGCACGATCAAGCGTTTCGCCGACGCCGCGACCGACACGCATTTCACGCTGCAATACAGCCCGGAAACCTTCACGGCGACCGAGCTCGATTTCGCGAAGGAAGTCTGTGACGCCGTGTTCGACGTCTGGCAGCCGACGCCGGAGCACAAGGCGATCGTGAACCTGCCTGCGACGGTCGAAGTCGGCACGCCGAACTTCTACGCGGACCAGATCGAATGGATGCACCGCAACCTCGCGCGTCGCGATGCGCTGATCGTGTCCGTGCATCCGCACAACGACCGCGGCACCGCGGTCGCGGCGGCCGAGCTCGCGGTGATGGCCGGCGCGGACCGGATCGAGGGCTGCCTGTTCGGCAACGGCGAGCGCACCGGTAACGTCGATCTGGTCACGCTCGCGTTGAACCTCTACTCGCAGGGTGTCGATCCGGGCCTCGATTTCTCGCAGATCAACGAAGTCGCGCGCACGTCCGAGGAATGCACGCAGTTGCCGATCCATCCGCGCCATCCGTATGTCGGCGACCTGGTGTTCACCGCATTCTCCGGCTCGCATCAGGACGCGATCAAGAAAGGCTTCGCGGTGCAGAAACCCGACGCCGTGTGGGAAATGCCGTACCTGCCGATCGATCCGAGCGATGTCGGCCGCACGTACGACTCGATCATTCGCGTGAACAGCCAGTCGGGCAAGGGCGGTATCGCGTACCTGCTCGAGCAGAGCTATGGCGTCGCGCTGCCGCGCCGCCTGCAGGTCGACTTCAGCGCGGCCGTGCAGCGCCTGACCGACGACAGCGGGCTCGAGGTGACGAGCGCGCAGATCTGGTCGCTGTTCCAGCAGGAATACGTGGAAGGCGATGCGCCGCTGCGTTATGTCGGCCATGAGCTGACCGAGCGCGACGGCCGCGAGTCGATCGTGCTGACCGCCGACGTGCACGGCGAGCGCCGCGTGCTGCGCGGTGAAGGCAACGGCCCGCTCGACGCGCTGATGCACGCGCTGCGCACGCCGCTGCGCATCCAGCACTACGAGGAGCGCGCGTTGTCGCAGGGCGCCGATGCGAAGGCGATCGCGATCGCGGAACTGTCCGGCACGGGCGTGCGCGGCAGCGCGTTCGGCGTGGGCATCGACGCGAACCTGACGACCGCGTCGATCCGCGCGGTGATCAGCGGCGTCAACCGCGCGTATGCACGCGCGGACGAAGCGGCGCAGGCGACGTTTTTTGCCGCGCAGCCCGCGGTGAGGGCCGTCGCGTAAGCGGAGTCGTGGCGACCGCGCCGGCGGTGTCCGGCGCGGTCGCGTTGTCGCCATCGCGGTTGCCGCCGCGCGGCCCGGCAAGCGCGGCACGCAGCTCCACCTTCATGAAATCCACCCACGCGCGCGTCTTCGCGTCGAGATGCCGGCGCGACGGATACACCAGAAACACACCCACTTCCTCCGCCCGGTAATCGGGCAGCACACGCACCAGCGCGCCTGAACGCAGCTCGTCCACCGCGACGAACTCCGGCAGCAGGCCGATTCCCGCCCCTTCCCGTACCGCGATCGCGAGCGAGGCCGCGACGTCGGCTGTCATCGTCGGCTCGAACGTGACCGTTTCCGAATCCGCACCGCGCGTCAGTGTCCATTCGCGTGCCGGGTAGGCGGGCGCGACCAGTTGCAGGCAGCGATGCCGAGCGAGTGCGCGCGGCGTATCCGGCATACCATGATGCGCGACATACGCGGGCGCGGCGCACAGCACGCTGCCGATCCGCCCGACGTCGATCGCGACCTGATCGGAGCTCGGCAGGCTCGGCATCGCGATCACGGCGACGTCGTAGCTGTCGCGGATCAGGTCCGGCACCTGCGGCGCGAGCGTCAGGTCGACGCTGACGTCCGGGTAGCGCGCCTGGAAGCGCGCGACGAGCGGAATCACGAAACGGTTCGCGATGCTGGCGCTGCAGTGCGCGCGCAGCCGGCCATGCGGATGCAGCCGTGCGCCGCGCGCTTCGCGTTCGCTCGCGTCGACGGCGAGCGTGATGTCGCGTGCACGCGCCAGATAGCGTTCGCCGGCTTCGGTCAGGCACATCGAGCGGGTGGTGCGGTTCAGCAGCCGGATGCCGAGATGCGTCTCGAGCGACGCGATCGTGCGGCTGACATGCGCGGTGGTGAGGTTGAGCCGTTTGCCGGTTTCGGTGAAGGTCCCGGCGTCGGCGAGCGTGACGAAAACGTGCATGCTTTGAATCAGATCCATCGGCGTGGCGCGAGTGTCGTGCGATGCCGTCACTGTAGCGAGCGGCCCGTCGCGCCGCGCGCGCAGGTCTGCGATCGATCGTCGCGAAACGGACAATGCGGTTCAGCGCCGCCGGAAGTATTCGCTGGGCGGCACGCCGAGTGCCTTGCGGAACATCGCCGCGAACGCGCTGGGGCTGTCGTAGCCGTGTTCGAGCGCGAGTTCGAGGATCGGCGTGCCGGCCGCGAGGCGCGGCAGGCTCAGCAGCAGACGCGCATGGCGGCACCACGCGCCGTGCGTCATGCCCGTCTCGCGCTTGAACGTGCGTGCGAGCGTGCGCTCGTTCATGTGCGCATCGCGCGCCCACGACTGCAGCGTGACGGCCGACGACGGGTCGTTGATCAGCTGCGTGCACAGCGCGGCGAGTGTCGGATGGCGCGGCATCGGCACATGCAGCGACAGCAGCGGTGCGATTTCGATTTCGTCGAGGATCAGCGCGAGCACGCGCCCCGCGCGATGCGACAGGTCGTAGTCGGCCGGCAGTTCGCACGCGGTCACGATCAGTTCGCGCAGCAACGTGCCGACCTCGATCACGCGGCACTCGCCCGGCAGGCTCGGCCGCACTTCGCGCGCGACGAACACCGAGCGCATCTGCACGTCGCCGGCCATCCGGATCTCGTGCTGGGTGCCGCCCGGCACCCACACCGCGCGCCCGGTCGGCACGACCCAGCTGCCGGCATCGGCATGCACGAGCATCACGCCGGAAATCGCGTGAATCAGCTGGCCGTGCCGGTGCGAATGCGGCGGATACAGGACGCCGGACGCCGCGTCGGACGCGACGACCGCGATCTGCTTGTGCTTGTCCTTGCGCTCGAGCGCACTGAAAAATGGGTCCACTTGTCCTTTTCTCGACGACGAATGCGCTTTGCGCGCGAGATCGACTGAATGGGTCGAAATTACCATAGGCCCATCGTTTGTTCGACTGCCACTGCACGATGCGCACCTCGCTCCTTGCTTCGCTTTCCTTCGATTTACCCGTTGCCGCCGCGTCTTGCGCGCCGCGCATTGCCGCCACGCTGCTGAGCGCGGCGACGCTTGCCGCCTGCTCGGTCGGCGCGCCATATCGCCCGCCGTCGATCGATGCGGCACATCACGCGCCGTTCGACGCCGCGACCGATGCACCCGTCGCGTCCGGCGGCGCGTTGCCCGATCGCTGGTGGCAGCTGTTCGACGATCCGGCGCTGGACGCCCTCGTGCGCGAAGCGCTGGCGCAAAACCGCGATCTCGCGGTGGCCGCGGCGCGCGTCGCGCGTGCGCGCGCCGTGCTCGAAGAAGCGGGCGCCGCGCGGTTGCCCGATACGACAGCGGGCTTCGGCGTCGACTACGGCAAGCACGCGCCCGACCAGATCGTCGCGAGCGCGAAGGGCACCGATGCGCGCACGCGCTGGGGTTTCGCGCCATCGTTCGCGCTGTCGTGGGAAGTCGATCTGTGGGGGCGTGTCGGCTATCTCGTCGATGCCGCGCGTGCCGATTCGGAGGCCGTGCAGGCTGCGTCGGATGCGATGCGCGTCGCGGTCGCCGCCGAGACGACGGCCGCCTATGCGCAGGCGTGCGCGTACGGTGAGCGGATCGACGTGGCCGAGCGCTCGGTCGCGATTGCCGACCGCCTCGCCGCGCTGACCGCGCGGCAGCGCGCGCACGGATTGGTGTCCGACCTGGAAGTCGCGCGATCGCGCGCGTTCGCCGACGATACGCGTGCCGAACTCCCGGTGCTCGCGGGTGCGCGCCGCGCCGCGCTGTATGAACTGGCGGTGCTGACCGGACACGCACCCGGCTCGATTCCCGATGCCGCCGCGCTTTGCCGTGCAACGCCGGCGCTGGCGCGACCGTTTCCGGTCGGCGACGGTGCCGCGCTGCTCCGGCGCCGGCCCGACCTGCGCGAAAGCGAGCGCCGGCTCGCCGCGTCGAACGCCCGGATCGGTGCCGCGACGGCCGAGCTGTATCCGTCGATCGTGCTCGGCGGCTCGGTGAACTGGCTGTCGACGACCGGCGATCCGTCGTCGCTCGGCGACAAGTACGCGATTGCGTGGGGCGTCGGGCCGCTGATTACCTGGCGCTTTCCGAATCTCGCGGCGAGCCGCGCGCAGCTCGCACAGGCACGCGCGGACGATGCCGCCGCGCGCGCGTCGTTCGATGCGCAGGTGCTGCGCGCGCTGAAGGAAACCGAACAGGCGCTCGCACGATATGGCGCCGAGTGGCGCCACAAGGCCGCGCTCGAAACCGCGCGCGCCGAGCACGCCCGCGCTTACCGGCTCGCCGAACTGAACTACGACGCGGGCGCGCTGGATTTTCTCGGCGTGCTCGACGCGCAGCGCAGCCTCGTTTCGGTGGATGCGGCGCTGGCCGCGTCGACGCAGCAGATCGCGCTCGATCAGGTCGCCGTCTTCAAGGCACTGGGGGGCGGCTGGCAGCGTTAGGGCACGTTCCCCTGTTTTGGAAAAATTCATTCGTGGGGCCAGCGCAAGCCCGTTATTAGCGTGAACAGGCCCTAACCAGCCGTTCGTGAATCCGCACGCACTCTCAACCATTCCGATTCCGATCATGAGCACCACAGCCGTACCCGAGAAATCCGCCCGTTCCGCGCGGCGCCACTGGATCGCCGCCGGCGCCTTCATCACCGTCATCGTGCTTGCCGGGTTCGGCTGGCGCTGGTGGACGGTCGGCCGCTTCATCGAGCACACCGACGATGCGTACGTGCGCGCCGACATCGTGACCGTCAGCCCGCGCGTGGCCGGCTATGTCGCAAGCGTGGCCGTCGACGACAACCAGCCGGTGAAGCGCGGCGACGTACTCGTCATGCTCGACGATCGCGACTATCGCGCGAAGTTCGACGATGCGCAGGCGGCCGTCGCCGCGGCCGACGCGACGCTGCAGGCCGAGGAAGCCGCGGCCGCGACGCTCGATGCGCAGGTCGGCCAGCAACGCAGCGTGATCGAGCAGGCGCAGGCCGATGCGGCCGCCGCGCGTGCCGAGGCGACACGACGCGACGCGGATGCGGCGCGCTACAAGCAGTTGCTCGCCGAATCGGCCGCCAGCGGGCAGCGCTGGGAACAGGCGCATGCCGATGCACTGAAGGCGCGCGCGGAACTGGCCCGCGCCGGCGCGGCCGTGCATGCGCAGGACGACCAGCAGACGGTGTTGCGCCGGCGCCGCGCGCAGAGCACGGCGGCGATCGAGCAGGCACGTGCGCGGCTCGCGGCATCCCGCGCGAAGCTTGCGCTGGCGCAGCTCGATCTCGAGCACACGGTGATCCGCGCGACACGCGACGGCACGATCGGCCAGCGGGCGGTGCGCGCGGGCCAGTACGTCGAGGTCGGGATGCCGTTGCTCGCGGTCGTGCCGCTGCGCGACGTGTACGTCGTCGCGAACTTCAAGGAGACGCAGCTCGGCGCGATGCGCGACGGGCAGCCGGTCGAGATCGACGTCGATACCTACTCGGGCCGCACGCTGCACGGCCGCGTGCTCGGGCTCGCCCCGGGCTCGGGCGCCGAATTCGCGCTGCTGCCGCCTGACAACGCGACCGGCAACTTCACGAAGATCGTGCAGCGCGTGCCCGTGAAGATCCGCCTCGATGCGCCGCCGTCGGGCCTCGTGCTGCGGCCCGGCATGTCGGTGATCGCGCGCGTCGATACGCGCGGCACACCGGGAGCCGGATCGTGACGGCCGCGGCATCACCGGCTGCGCCGGCCGCGCATGACGAAACCGTCTCGCTGCGCGCGTGGGTCGCGGTGCTCGGCGGCGTGTTCGGCTGCTTCATGGCGGGGATGAACGTGCACGTGACGAACGCGTCGCTGCCCGACATCCGCGGGTCGCTGGGCGCGAGCTTCGAGGAAGGCTCGTGGATCTCGACCGCGTACCTCGTGGCAGAGATCGTCGTGATTCCGCTCACCGGCTGGCTCGTGCAGGTGTTCTCCGCGCGCCGCGTGCTGCTCGTCGGCGCGTGCGGTTTCCTCGCATTCTCGATCGCGTGCTCGGTCGCGCCGACCATTTCGTCGATGATCGTCGCGCGCGCGCTGCAGGGCGCGTTCGGCGGCGTGCTGATTCCACTGTCGTTCCAGTTGATCGTCACCGAGCTGCCGCCGTCGAAGCATCCGTTCGGCATGGCGCTGTTCGCGGTCGCGAACAACGTCGCGCAGGCGGCGGGGCCGTCGCTCGGCGGCTGGCTCACCGACATGTATTCATGGCGCTGGATCTTCTATCTGCAGATTCCGCCCGCGATCGCGCTGATCGCCGCGATCGCGTGGGCGATCCGCCCGGTGCCCGTGCAGTTGTCGAAGCTGCGCCAGGCCGACTGGTTCGGGATCGCGACGATGGCGATCGGCTTGAGCGCGCTGCAGATCGTGCTGGAGGAGGGCGGGCGCAAGGACTGGTTCGCGTCCGGCCTGATCGTCGAGCTGTCGATCGTCGCGGTGGCGGGGCTCGTCGCGTTCGTCGCGATCGAGCTGCGGCGCAAGGAGCCGTTCATCAACCTGCGGCTGCTCGGCCGCTACAACTTCGGGATCGCGAGCCTGATGCAGTTCCTGTTCGGCGCGGTGGTGTTCGGCGTCGTGTTCCTCGTGCCGAACTACTTCGCCGAACTGCACGGCTACAGCGCGCGCGACATCGGCCTCGCGATGATCCCGTACGGGCTCGTGCAGTTCGTGATGTCGTTCCTGACGCCGCCGCTGATGCGCCGCACGAGCCCGCGCACGACGATCGTGCTCGGCTTCGCGCTCGTCGCGGCCGGCTGCCTGATGAACATCCACCTGAGCGCCGATGCGGCGGCGAACGTGATCGTGCCGTCGCTCGTCGTGCGCGGGATCGGGCAGTCGCTCGTCGTGATCGCGCTGTCGGTGATGGCCGTCGACGGGATCGAGAAGGCGCAGCTCGGTTCGGCGTCCGGCGTGTTCAACATGGTGCGCAACGTGGGCGGTGCGATCGGCATCGCGGTGGCGAGCCAGATCGTCGTCGAGCGGCAGAAGCTTCACGCGATGCAGATCGGCGAGGCCGTTTCGCCGTTTTCCGAGGCGTTCCAGGAGCGCATGGCGACGCTCGTGCGGCTGCTGTCGCGCGTGCATGTACCGCGTGCCGATGCGTTGCCGGGTTCGGCGACCGGTGGCGTGCACGAACTGGCACTCGCGCTCGTGAACCAGCGCGTGATGCGCGAGGCGTTGTTGATGGCGTACAGCGATACGTTCCTGATCGCGGGTGTCGCGATGGCGGGATGTACTGCGGCGGCGTTCGTGCTGAAGGGGAAGAAGAAAGCGTGATGGGGACAGACGCCCGATATTGAAGCCTGATATACCTGACAGGCGAAGAATTCCTGCAATGGGCGTATCTTTCACCCGGCGCAGGCGGGACGACCCGCCTGCGGCCGATATCGTGAGCCGGGCCGGCGCATGTCGCCGGCCTGTCGTTCGTGGTGGCCACGGACGCCGGGGTCGCGCAGATCCGCACTTCATGCCGGCTGCTCTCCGTGGTCCTTGTCCATTCAACCGGCCCGTTGACGGGCCCATCGCGAGGAAAGCGTCATGACGAAACCCGATTCCCTGAAAGGCGACATCAAGGAGCAGGCCCAGGAAGCCGACCGCCACAACCTGGCGCGCCCCGCCGTGAACGGCGCATTGTGGGCGCGCGGATTGACGACGCAGCGGGTGGCCGACCTGTTCAGGACGCAGCGGGGCCTGCCGGGGCACTGGATGCAGGTTCAGAACGAGGTCAACGCCGGGAACCGCTATTTCTATGGTGTCCAGAACGGCCACGAGACGACCGACGAAGGCAAGGAGCTGATCCGCTGGATCGCCGATGCGGTGATCAGCGCCGCGCAGCGCGCGGAGTTCGACTTTCCGTTGCAGCAGCTTCAGTTTACGGCCGATACGGGGTGGCTGAAGCTGCAGCGCGTGTCGGGGCGTGTGATGGTGTTGTCGCGGCCCTGACCGTCAGGTCCGGGGCATCGTCGAAACCGGGGCGCTTAGTACGTTGCCGGTGTGTCGAGGATGCCTGCTGCGAGCCGGCACGGCGCTCCCGCTCGCCGGTGACGGGCATCCGGCGGCGGCCGGGCCCGGCCGCCACACACACGACCTTTCGTTCATTCCGCCGGCCGTCAGACTGAAACCGCGATGCCTGCCGAATGCGGTGGCCCCGCAGGCCGGACCACGATTTCCACATGCTGGCCCAACGACGCCAGCGTCTGCATCAGCAATTCCAGCGAAACGTTCCGGAGCCTTTCGCGTTGCTCGGGCGTGACGACCGGCCGGGCCATCTCTGCGAGGGCCGCCGCCTCGTCTTCGCTCAGGCCGCGCGAGACGATCAGTGCGTTGACCTTCAGTACGAGCGCGGACTTGGCCGACAGCGCTCCCGCGTCATCGAGGTCGAAGTCGGCCGGCGAGGTGTCGGCACGTTGGCGCGAGTCGTTGCGATTCATTGCGCGTCTCCCGTGATCACCGAAAACTTCGGCCGCGGCCGCGGCCGCGGCTGCGCTGTTGCGCGATCGACATCCTTTCCGGAATCGTCGCAGTGCCCGTCTTCGATCGGCGTGATCACCAGCCGCTTGTGCGTCACCTCGACCTGCAAGCGTTGCTCGGGTTCGAAGCCCGCTGCGTCGATCCAGCGGCCGGACAGCTTCATCCACAGATGGAGGGCCGGCGGTGCCGTGTCGGTGAGTCTGAGGTGCGGAACGACGCGGCGAGTGTGAAAAGACGTTCGAGGGGGCACGAAACGATCAGGAAGACGAACCGGTGCGTTATGATTCGCGTCAGCCATGACTGACTCCTGTACAGAGTGGGTTGTGGTCAGCGGCCCGCAGGTGTGAGTGCACCCGCGGGCCGCGCTCGTTTACGCAACGGATTTCGATCGGCATCCCGTCATATGTTTTGCATGACGAAATGACATGACATTCCACGCGAAAACGTGCAATCACTCTAGCCGAGATCGGTCGCTGTCAGGTGATGGTCCGGAGCGTCGTTGTCGGTACGAACGGTCGCGCCGATGTCTTGCATGCTTGCTGCGAAACGATTCCCCGGCGATTGCGCCGGCGGGCCGCGTCGCCACTTTACTGCCGATATGTCAGAAAGCGTGTCGGTCGAATGCTCCGATTCGCCGGCCACACGACGCACGAGGATGCCATTGGTGTCGTGCAGGTGCCGCCCGAACGTGCGCGGGAACGCCGCCGTGCTTTCCGCCACGCCGGGCACGACTCATCCGTGCAGTGCGTCCATCTGCAAGCGTGCGTTCGCGAGTCCCGCCTCGAAGCCGTGCGGCTTCATGTCGAGCCCTTCCGCGTAGACGAATTCCACGTCGGTGATGCCCATCAGGCCGAGCACGGCACGCAGGTACGGCGTGACCGCATCCGTTTCCTGGCCGACGTGCATGCCGCCTCGAGAGCTGAACACGATCGCGCTGATGCCGTCGACGAGGCCCACCGGGTAGGTCTCCGTGTACCGGAACGTCACGCGTGCGCGCGCAACGAGGTCGAACCAGTTCTTCAACTGGGTCGGCACGTTCAGGTTGTACATCGGCGCGCCGATCAGCAGCAGGTCGCTGCCCTTGAGCTCGGCAATCAGTTCGTCGGACAACACGATGGCGCGTTGTGCGCGCTCGCTCGGGTTGGCTGCGCCGCGCAGCGCGTGAAACAGTTCGCTGTCGAGCATCGGCAGGTCGGTGTCGACGAGATTGCGCACGATCACGTCGTCGGCATGGCCGTTGGCCTGGCGCTCGGCCAGGAACGTATCGATCAGCGCGCCGGTTTGCGACTGACTGCCGTTGATGCTGGATTTGAGGACGAGGATCCGGGCCATGCGGGGTGCTCCGTTGCGATTGTGAAGACTGGAATCGATCCTAGCATCCACTTTTTATCGCCAAAAGCGATAAGATCGACGCACTGTGTAGCGTATTTATCCCCAATCGTATGCGAAGCAACCTGAAGGGCATCGACGTCTTTGTCGCCGCGGCGGAAGCGAGCAGCTTCGCGCAGGCCGCCGACAAGCTGCACATCACGCGTTCCGCGGTCGGCAAGAGCATCGCGCGCCTCGAGGAGCGGCTGGGCGTCGTGCTGTTTCAGCGGACGACGCGCAGTCAGAGCCTGACCGACGAAGGCGCATTGTTCTACGACCATTGCCTGCGTGCGATGGAGCAGATCCAGGCGGGCGAGGCGCTGCTGGAAACCGGCAAATGGCACATGAAGGGGCGCCTGCGCGTGTCGATGCCGACGCTCTTCGGTCACCTTTGCGTGGCGCCGATCCTGATCGAACTGGCGAAGGTGCATCCCGAGCTCGATCTCGACCTGTCGTTCAGCGATCGATCCGTCGACCTGGTCGAAGAGCGTTTCGACCTGGCGGTTCGCGTCGGCACGTTGCCGAACAGCAGCGGCCTGGTGGCGCGTCCGCTGGGTGAGCACCGGATGGCGTTCTGCGCATCGCCAGCGTACCTGAGCCGCTGTGGTGAGCCCGCGACCTATGAGGAACTCGAGCGGCACAGGGCGCTGGCCTATACGCGTTTCGGCCAGGTGCATCGCTGGCCCGTCATCGTCGATGGCCAGCGCGTGGAATTGCAGCCGGCCGTTCGCCTGCTGTCCGACGACCTGAGCGCACTGATGGATGCGGCCGTTGCGGATCTCGGTGTCGCGTGGTTGCCGTACTGGCTGGTGCGCGACGCGTTGCGCGGCGGCGCGTTGCGGGAGCTGCTGCCCGATCGGCCGGGCGTGATCTTTCCGATCCAGGCGGTCTGGCCATATACGCTGCATCTTCCGCTGAAAGTCCGGGCCGCCGTCGATGCGCTGCTGGAACATCTCCCGGCCCGGCTGGCCGTGGTCGAGGCGCGGATGTGACGAAGCGATGCCCCGGCCTGTTCACGCTAATAACGGGCCAGCCTCGAGAATGAATTTTTACAGACAGGGGAACGTGCGTTGCCGGCCGCATTGCGGCGTCGCGCGTTACTGGCCGAAGCGATCCGCCACGGCGTCCTTCAGCCGCGCGGCGGTGATCTCCCCCATGTGCGATTCGACGAGATTGCCTTTCGCATCGAAGAAGAGGGTCGTCGGCAGCCCGCGCGAACCGTAGGCCTGCATCGCGTGCAGCGTGCGATCGAGCAGCACGTGATCGAACCGCAGCCCTTTCTGCTCGAGGAACGCGCGCACCGCTTGCGCATCTTCACCCTGATTGAGCATCAGCACCGTCATCCCCGGATGATCCTGCTGCGCTTGCGCGAGGATCGGCATTTCGCGCTGGCACGGCGGGCACCATGTGGCCCACAGGTTCACGACGACGGGCTTGCCCGCGAAGCGTTGCACCGGCACCGGCGTGGCGTCGAGCGCTTCGAGCTGCAACGCGGCAAGCGGCGGCGCACTGTGCTGCAACGTGGCGAGCGTGCCCTGCGCGATGCCCCATGCGGCGAGGCCCGCGAGCATGCCGGCCATGACCGGGCGACGCAGCGCGGGCAGGCGGCGCAGGCGCCAGCCGGCAAACACCAGCGCGGCCACGAGGCCGATACGCCAGTCGAAACCGCCATCGCCGAGCGCGACGATCGATCGCGGCGCGCTCGCGTAGTCGCGCCACCATTGCGCGACATAACCGATGCGTGCGGCGAGCAGCCCGAGCAGCAGCACGTCGAGGATCAGGCTCGGTGCGGTCTTGTGATGCCCGTCAGGCGGGCGGCGCTGGACGAAACGCGCGACGAGCCACGCCAGCAACGCGGCGGCGGCTACCGCGATGACGCGGATCGAGAAGGGACCGATGCTCAGCATGAAAGGAAAAGGGTGGGTGTGATCGAGCGGGGCAAGAGAGGGGATTGTCCGCCGCGGTGATGAAGCTGTCGACGGGTGTGCGGCGTTTCGACCGGCCGTTACGTATGAGGGTTCCCATTGCGAACGTAACGGCGTATTGCGGATTCGATGTGCGCGGTTGCGTCAGGACTGCGTGATTTTCATGCGGACGGGCAGCGAATCAGACAGGTCAGATGGTCGGCCACCGATCGTTCGACAACAATGCGTATGCCGGTCTGGCTTGGTGTCCATCCGGTATCCCGAACAGGGATCTCTCCTTGACGGCCGCTCCCCCGCGAGCGGCCGATTTTCTTATCGTCGTGCATGCGGGGGGAATGACTTGGCGGCGACCTGCTGACGCTCGCGCGCAACCCCAGCCTATGGGGGTTCGCGCTGATCGTGTTTAGCGGCTATCACCTGTCATGGGCGATTTACAGCATCTCGCCGTATCTGCAGCAGAAGGGCGTCGGCATGTCGATCGTCGCGGCCGGCTTCATCGCGTCGCTGAAGCTGTGGATGCGCCCGATTGGCGGGATCGGCGGCGGTTTCGTCGGCGATCGCTTCGGCACGCTGAACGTGCTCGGCGCGGCGTTGTTCTGCGCGGCGCTCGCGTTCGTCGCGCTGATCGTGTTTCCGTCGTTCAATCAGCTCGCGCTGCTCGCGGGCGTGGTGATCGTGATCGGCCTGCTGACCTATGCGGTGCGCGGCCTGTACTGGAGCGTGCTCGAGCGCTGCGACGTGCCGCCGCGCGTCACCGGGCTCGCGATCGGCATCGTGTCGCTGCTCGGCTATTCGCCGGACGTGTTACTGCCGCTGTTGAACGGCTGGCTGACGACCGCGTATCCGGGGATGCACGGTTATCAGCTGTATTTCGGCTATGTCGCGTGCGTCAGTGCGGTGGGCGGCGGTGCGTGCCTGTTGCTGAAGGGCATGCTCGAACGCGCATCGGCTTGATGAAAATCGTGGGGCTCGAAACCTGCATCGCCGCCGGCGGATGCGCGCCACCGCTGCCGCCCGACGAGCCGCACATTCGCGGTCGGCCGGGCGTCGGGCATTACTGCGTCTTCGTCTGCGTGGCGTTCGCCTGTTGCGCGTCAGCCGCCGGTTCGAGCGTCGTCAGCGTCTTCTCGGTGAACTTCTCGTACAGCCAGTTCAGGCGCGTATCGTCCATGCCGCCGGCGATGCCGCCGAGTGCGTACGAAGCCGACACCTTGAAGCGGTCGATCTGATGATTGTCGGCGTCGACGAGCGTCACGGTGCCGTCGACATGATCGTTGCCCGCCATGAAGCCGAACATGACGGCCGAGAAGCTCGAGCGCACGCGAATGCCGTTGACTTCCACGTTCAGGTGCATCGCATCGGTCGAATCCGCCGTTGCCAGCAGCTTGCGTGCGGCCAGTGCGCTTTCGAGTTTGCCCTTCAGGTTCTCGGGGCTGAACTTCAGGTTGTCCTTCAACGCTTCCTGGGCGGCATTGTCCAGCGTCACTTTCACGATAACGGGCTTCGTGCCGAATTTCGGCGTCGATACTGTTGCGATGGCCCCCGCCGGATCGCTGGCGTCGCGTGTCACGCTGCTGGCGCAGCCCGACAGGAAGCCGATCGTCACCAATGCCAGAGCGGCATGACGGAATACAGATTTCATGATTTGGTCTTTTTTAGTTTGGGTTATTTGAGATGGCTCTGTGGCCGGGCGGGAATCTAGCACAGGACAATCCGGTTCAAATGGTCGAATAGACCGAAACGCCCGTTCGATCCCGATTCGTCGCGGCGTTTGGTGCCGATGAAAAACATGCGCCGCTCGTGTGGCGAGCGATGACGGCGCGCGGTTCACCGGGACGACCGGTTCCGCGCAGAAGAGGGAGGCCGGCTTTCGCCGTGGCGGCGCCGGCTATGTGCGTGTCGTCACGGGCTGTTGCCTGGTGCCGCCCCGCCGAGTCGATACGCCGTGAAGAACTCGTACCACGGCGACCCTTCCGCAACCGGCACACCGAGCGCCGCGGTTCGCCGCTTCAACGCGCCGAACACGTCGTTGATACGCGCCGTCTGCCCCGCATCGTTGAACGGATAGGGCCGTGCCCGGCCGGCTGCGAACGCGCCATATGCAATCGCGAGCAGGCGCGCGCGGCCGTCGGTCGACGCGATCGATCCGTTGATCGCTTCAGCGAGGCGCGGCCGGTCTTCGGCGCGTGATCCGGACAGGCACAGGAACACGATCGCCGACAGTTCGTGCAGGTCCTTCACGCGCAGCAGCGCCGGCAGTCGCGCGACGATTCGCTCCACCGGTTCATCGCGCAGGGCATCGCCGAAGTCGAGCACGGCGGTCATCGGATTCGTGTCCGCTGTCAGGCGATCGAGTGCCGACGGTGCGGCCAACGCACTGGCGCCGTCCGGCGACGATGCCGGCGCAGACCGCAACGCATCGGCCACCTGCTGCGTCCATTCCGGAAAGATCATCCGCACGTTGCCGAACTGCTCGCCGCCTTCCGCCGCCGGATTCCATCGATACACGATCGTGCCGCCGCGAATGAACGGCGAATACAGGTGTTCGGGCGTTTGCGGCAGCGGCCGCCGGTTGATCGGCAGCCATGCGAGCGTCAGCCAGTCGTAGCGGCCGGTGGCGGGCACGGCAGGGCTCGAACTCGCGACGACCTGCCACATGCCGCGATTCGCATAGCGGCGCCGCGCGTCGGGCACCGGGACGGTCCGGCCTTTCGCGGTGTCGAAGTAGGTCGTGCCGGTCACGTTCGTTCCGCTGTCCGCGGCCGGCGTGAGGGTGGAGATGACCCACGACACGCCGTCCGCCGAACGGTAGTCGGACGGCTTCAGCGTCGCGACGTCGTGCACCATGCGCGTTTCCGCCGCGACGGGGCTCGGGGGCAGATTGGCGGGCGCGGCCAGGATGCTCGGCATGGGATGTCCTCGGAATCGGGTGCGACTCGTCTAAAGGGGACGATGCACGGCGGCTCAGGTTGTTTTCTGTAACTGTAGGACTTCGCCGCCGGAAACGGAAACCGGCAACACGGCGCAACCCGTTCACGCGTTCCGCCGCTTCGGCTTACCATGCGCATCCTGAGCCAACGACGAATACCGGGCGGGAGCGCGCATGACCGACACGAAAGCCATCACCGAACACTGGATACAGGTCGCCGATCAATGGATCGACTGGGCCGGCAGGCCCGGCCACGATGCGTTCTGGAAATACCGCGCCGGGCTCGCGGCCTATATCGGCCGCGATACCGGCCGCGCGCTGGAGATCGGCTGCGGCGAAGGCCGCGTGAGCCGCGAACTGAAGGCGCTCGGCTACGACGTGACCGCGAGCGACGTGGTGCCCGCGATGCTCGACGTCGCGCGTCACGCGGATTCCGCGCATCGCTACGAGCTGGCCGACGCGGCGTCGCTGCCGTTCGACGCGGCCAGCTTCGATCTCGTGATGGCGTACAACGTGCTGATGGATCTCGACGACATGCAGCGCGCGCTGAACGAGGCACGCCGCGTGTTGAAGCCGGGCGGGCTGCTGTTCATCTCGCTCGTGCATCCGTTTCGCGATCGCGGCGGCTTCGCGGGGCCGCAACCCGATGCGCCGTTCGTGCTGAAGGGCAGTTATTTCGGGCGTGAGCACTTCGACGGCGTGGAAACGCGCGACGGGCTGTCGATGCACTTCGCGGGCTGGTCGCTGCCGCTGCAGGCGTATATGGAAGCACTGGAAGCGGCCGGGTTCGCGATCGTGTCGTTGCGCGAGCCGCCGCCCGACCAGGCCGATACGGACCAGTTGAAGCAGTGGGCGCGCGTGCCGCTGTTTCTGTGGATCAAGGCGCGGCCGGTGGGTTGAATCGGTAGCCCCGAGGACACCAAAATTGACCGAAAGGATGATCTTGTATCCCCGGGGCTACCAGGTTTGCCGAAGCGGCCGTCCCCGGGAGGGATCATGGCCTTCAATCGGGCGGGTCGATTGAGCCGTGGCGCTTACGCACGTCTCGCCGCTCAGCTCAGCGCGACAGCTCCTTCCGGTAGAGCACGGCCCCCGGCTTTACCGCGACCGTGTCGTAGAGCCGCATCGCCGTGTGGTTCGTCTCGTGTGTGTTCCAGTACACGCGTTCGGCGCGATGCGCACGCGCGGTGTCGTACACGGCTTCGATCAGCGCGCGGCCGACACCCTTGCCGCGCTTGCTGTCGAGCGTGAACAGGTCCTGCAGGTAGCAGGTCGGCCCGGCGTGCGTCGTGCTGCGGTGATACAGGAAATGCACGAGCCCGACGAGCTTGCCGTCACGTTCCGCGACGAAAGCATGAACGGGCTCGTAGCCGTCGAAGAAGCGCGACCACGTGAGCTGCGTGATGCGCAACGGCAGGGCAGTATCGTCGAAGCGGCCGTAGAAGCGGTTATAGCCGTCCCACAGCGGGAGCCACTGGTCGTAGTCGTTTTCCGTGACCGCGCGTACGGTCAATCCGGTGTCGTTGGCATTCATGTTGGCGGACCTTTCGATGAGAAGGGGGCGCGCTGCCGATCCGGCCGGCGCGTCGCAGGTCTCTACGATAGGAAGTTCGCGGCACCATGGGTAGGCCCATGACGACTGCATTTCATGGTGCCACGGCCAACGGTCGAGCATCCGCGCGACAGAATCATGAAGACCCGGCAACGCGTTCGGGATGAGCCGGCGGCTCGACTGCGACCGCAATCGCGATCTTTCCCCGCACACCGTGGTGGGGACTTTCCAGCCGGGCATGGGCGAGCGGAATATCGGCAAGCGAATAGACGGCGCCGACGTGTGGCCGCAGCTGTCCGCGCGCAACCAATGCGCTCAACTCATCCAGCTTGCCGCGGTTTTGCCTCGTGAAAACGAAGTGATAACTCGCGTTCTTGCCCCAGGCCTGAATGACGTTTTGCGGCTGTGCGATGTCCACGATCGTGACGACGCGGCCAAGCTGTGCGAGCGCATCGGGGCTGCGCGACAAGGTGTTGCCGCCGATGGTGTCGAACACGACATCGACGCCGCGGCCATCCGTGGCCCGCATGACGGCGTCGACGTAATCGTCCTTTTCGTAGTCGATGATCCCATCGGCACCCAAGCTTCGGGCGAACTCGACGTTGGCTTCGCGCACGGTCGTGAGCACCCTTGCGCCGATGGCTTTGGCGAGCTGGATCGCCACATGACCGACGCCTCCGGCCCCGCCATGTACCAGGATGCTTTCCCCCACGCGCAGCGCCGCACGCACGACCAGTGCTTCCCATGCCGTTCCGCCGACCAGGGTCAGGCTTGCCGCCTCGAGATGGCTCAGCGACGGAGGCTTCTTCCCGACGATGTTTTCGGCGGCAACGTGGTACTCGGCATAACTGCCCGGCCCGTCGAAGATTTGCGGGGTGTACCAGACCTCGTCTCCCGGAGAGAAGGCCGTCACACCCGGCCCGATCGCTTCGACCACGCCGGAGACGTCATGCCCGGTAATGGCTGGCAGCTGCACCAGGTCGGGATAGTCGCCACGCCGGACCTGGTAGTCCAGCGGGTTGATGGACGTCGCATGGACGCGAACCAGGACTTGTCCCGCGTTCGGCACGGGCTTGGGCACGTCACACAGTTCGAACGATTCCGGGCCGCCAAACGATTTGAGCATGAGCGCTTTCATCGGAAATCCTTGTTTCGGTAAAAAGGGATATCGGGAATTATCGATATATCGGGATAAAAAATTACAGCTCTTTGCCAATGGCCTTGGCAAGCGCACTGATGGCTGCTTCATTGCGCTTGTAGTAGGTCCACTGACCGATGCGCCTGACTTCGACCAGGCCGGCTCGTTGCAGCGTGGCAAGGTAATCG
The DNA here is from genome assembly GCF_011605345.1 of Burkholderia sp. D-99. Lineage (GTDB taxonomy): Bacteria > Pseudomonadota > Gammaproteobacteria > Burkholderiales > Burkholderiaceae > Burkholderia. Next base: position 797,039 of record NZ_JAAOXM010000002.1, on the reverse strand, counting down.
GACACTGTCGACTGCGACAGTCCGACGCCCTCCTGGATGCTGCTGACACAGACGCCCACCGTGAGAACGTCCCCTTCGTCCTGCGGAGGGAAGTTTTTCACGGGATCCTTCAAGCCTTGCAAGATCTCGAGGCGGGTGCGGTTCGAGAGGGCTTTGAATATGTCGAGCAATTCCATGGCGCGGAGTATATCGAGATTTACCGATATGTCAATGTGAGGGCCATCCGCCGTTCGGTAGAGCCCGGGGCTGACCGGCCTTCAAAGGGCGCGCGTTGCTGGCGCCATGCCGCGCGAAGGGCGCGTGGTGTTCGACCGCGTCGGCTATGCGTACGGCAACGGTCGCGGTGTGACCGATGTCGATTTCGTCGCCGAGCGCGGTGCGATCACGTTCGTCGTCGGTGAAACGGGTGCGGGAAAATCGACGGTCTTCAAGCTGGCGCTGAAGTCGATCGAACCGACCGGCGGGCGGATTCTCGTCGACGGCGTCGATCTCGCGGACATCGACCGCGCCGACTGGTACGGCGCGGTCGCCGTCGTGCTGCTGAACGAAAGCCTGGAGGACAACATCCTGCTCGGTCGGCCGCGCGATGTGCGGCGCTTGCGGGAAGCCGCCGCGAAGGCCACGATCCTGGCGTTCATCGACGCCCTGCCGGACGGCTTCCGCACGACGGTCGGCGAGCGCGGGCTGAAGCTGTCCGGCGGCGAGCGCCAGCGCATCGCGATCGCGCGGGCGCTGTAAGGCAACCCGACCGTCCTGTTTCTCGACGAGGCGAGTTCCGCGCTCGATGAAGCAACGGAACGCGACATCATGGAACACGTGCGGCTGCTCGCCCGCGACGTCACGGTGATCGCGATCACCCACCGGCGCTCGGTCATCGGCGCCGCCGACAAGGTCGTGCGGCTCGGCCACACAGGCGTGCCGGCCTGACGCAGGCACGCAGCCGCGTCGCCGCTGCCGCCGCTTACCCGCGCATCGGCGGATTGAGCCGCGCGAAACCCGCCTGCCGGCGATACGGGAAGTACGGATAAGGCGCTTCCACGGCGCTCGCCGCATCGAGCTTCGCGACCTGCGCATCGGTCAGCGCCCAGCCTGCCGCGCCGAGGTTCTGGCGCAACTGTTCCTCGTTGCGTGCGCCGATGATGACCGACGACACGGTCGGCCGTTGCAGCAGCCAGTTCAGCGCGATCTGCGGCACCGTCTTGCCGGTTTCCTCCGCGATCGCGTCGAGCACATCGACCACGTCGTACAGGCGTTCGTCGTCGACCGGCGGCCCGTAGCTGGCCGTTTCATGCAGGCGGCTGCCTTCGGGCAGCGGCGCGTTGCGCCGGACCTTGCCGGTGAGCCGGCCCCAGCCGAGCGGGCTCCACACGAGTGCGCCGAGGCCCTGGTCGGCACCGAGCGGCATCAGGTCCCATTCGTAGTCGCGGCCGACGAGCGAGTAGTAGACCTGGTTCGCGACGTAACGCGACCAGCCGTGCCGATCCGCCGCCGCCAGCGATTTCATGATCTGCCACCCCGCGAAATTCGACACGCCGATGTAGCGCAGCTTGCCCGCGCGCACGAGATCGTCGAGCGTCGACATCACTTCCTCGACCGGCGTGCCCGCGTCGAACGCGTGCAGTTGCAGCAGGTCGATGTAGTCGGTGTCGAGGCGGCGCAGCGCGTGGTCGACGGCACGGACCAGCCGCGCGCGCGACGTGCCCGCGTCGTTCGGGCCGTCGCCGGTCGGCAGGCCCGTCTTCGTCGAGATCAGCACCTGGTCGCGACGCCCCTTGATCGCGGCGCCGAGTACGCGCTCGGATTCGCCGTCCGAATACACGTCGGCCGTGTCGAACAGGTTCACCCCGGCTTCGAGGCAGATGTCGATCAGGCGGCGCGCTTCGTCGACGCCCGTGTTGCCCCATGCGCTGAACAGCGGGCCGGTGCCGCCGAACGTGCCGGCGCCGAAGCTCAGGACGGGAACCTTGAGGCCGGAGCGGCCGAGGGTGCGGTATTCCATGGCGGGTTTCCTTTGGATGATCGAAGTGCCGAGGGGGCGGCCGCGAAGCCAGGCGTCGGCACACTGTATCGCTTGCGGATATTTCGGATAATTGGGCAGGCTTCGAAAATATCCTTCGAAAGGAGCGAACAATGCTGCTGGACAATCTCGCGCTGTTCCTGCGCATCGTGGAGAAGGGCGGGCTCGCCGCGGCGGGCCGCGAGTTCGGGATGTCGCCGGCCACGGTGTCCGAGCGGCTGAGCGCGCTCGAGCGTCACTACGGCGCGGCGTTGCTCGCGCGCACGACGCGCGCGATCAGCCTGACCGACGAGGGCCGCACGGTCGTGGACGGCGCGCGGCGCCTGCTGGCCGAAGCCGACGAACTCGAAAGCCGTGTGCGGCTGGGCGTGCAGACGCTCTCGGGGCCCGTGCGGCTGAGCGCACCGGCCGATCTCGGGCGCGAGCGCGTCGTGCCTGTAGTCGATGCGTTCCTGGCCGAGCACCCGGGTGTGACGGTCGATCTGCATCTCGGCGACGGTTACGTCGATCTCGTCGGGCAGGCGTTCGATTTCGCGATCCGCCGCGGCACGCTCGCGGACAGTTCGCTGCGCAGCCGCTCGCTCGGCCGCGGGCGGCGCGTGGTGTGCGCGTCGCCCGCGTATCTCGCCGCGCACGGCACGCCAACGCATCCGGACGATCTCGCTTCTCACGACTGCATCGTGATGCGTTTCGGGCCGGACCTGTATGCCGAATGGCCGTTCAGCATCGATGGCGAACCGAAGCGCGTGACGGTGCGCGGCCGCCGCGTGGCCAACGACGGCGCGCTCGTGCGTGCGTGGTGCATCGCGGGGCACGGCGTCGCGCTGAAGTCGCTGGTCGACGTCGAGCAGGATCTGGCGTCCGGCGCGCTCGTCGAAATCCTGCGCGACTTCTCGCCAGGCGACGTCGACTTGCAGATCGTGTACCCGGGCCGTGCCGCGCAGCCGAGGCGCGTGCGTGCGTTGATCGACAGGCTGGCGCAGGCGCTGACTGCGGCGTAATGCAGGTGGCCCAGGCTGTCGCGAAACGCTGAAGCAGCGATCCCGTTGCGATTGCATCGTGTGTCGATGCGGCATCCCCGCGCGCCACGTCACCCGCTGAAATCGTCCTTCAAACCGATTGCCCACATTTCGTCATTTAGCTAATATTCGAAACGTCAAACGAAACCGCACGCCATGGACGACGTTACCCGCATCAGCGCTTTGGCCAACGAAAGCCGTCTGGCCGTGATGCGCTGGCTCAAGCAGCCGCGCAAGCATTTCCCGCCGCAGCCGCACGGCGACTTCGACGAGCTCGGCGTGTGCTGCACGTACATCACCGAGAAGCTCGGCATTGCGCCGGCCACGACCACGCGCCACATGCGCATCCTCGCGGATGCCGGGCTCGTGCGGGCGACCCGCGTCGGCAAGTTCACGTACTACAAGCGGATCGACGGCGCACTGCAGCAGCTCGGCCAAGATCTCTCGCAACTCTGATTCCCCCCGAGGCAACCGACATGGACGAACTTGCACTGCTGGCCGACGCCGACCGGCGCGCACACGCGTATCTGGCTGCAACCAACGAGCGACGCGTGTTTCCCGACTCGGCCGCGCTGGCCGGCCTCGCCGCATTCGACGAGCCGCTGCCCGACGCGGGCCGCCCGGCCGACGACGTGCTGCGCCTGCTCGACGAGCGCGGCACGCCCGCGACGGTGGCGTCGAACGGCCCGAACTACTTCGGCTTCGTGATCGGCGCGGCGCTCCCGGCGGCGGCGGCGGCCGAGCGCCTGATGCTCGCGTGGGACCAGTGCGCGTCGTCGTACGCGAATTCGCCGGTCGCGGCGACGATCGAACGCCAGGCTGCGCGCTGGGTCGTCGATGCGCTCGCGTTGCCCGAAGGCAGCGCGGTCGGGTTCGGCACGAGCGCGACCGCCTGCACGCTCGTCGCGCTGGTGGCAGCGCGGCGCGCGCTGCTCGCGCGCAAGGGCTGGGATATCGACGAGGACGGGCTGATCGGCGCGCCCGAAGTGAAGGTCGTGATCTCCGCGCTCGCGCACATCACGGTGAAGAAGGCGCTCCGCGTGCTCGGTTTCGGGATGAAGCGCATCATCGTCGCGCCGGTCGACGCGCACGGCCGCATCGACCCCGCCCGGTTGCCGCCGCTCGACGACATGACGATCCTCTGCGTGCAGGCCGGCGAAGTGAACACCGGCGAATTCGATCCGTTCGCGGCGCTGATTCCGCCCGCGAAGGCGGCCGGCGCATGGGTGCACGTGGACGGCGCGTTCGGCCTGTGGGCGCGCGCATCGTCGAAGCGTGCGCTGACGGACGGCATCGACGGCGCGGACAGCTGGACGACCGACGGCCACAAGTGGCTCAACACGCCGTACGACGGTGCGATGGTGATCTGCCGCGACGCGGCCGCGCTCGCCACCGCGATGAACAGCGACGCCGTCTACCTGAGCGGCGCACAGGATGCGCAGAAGAACCTGAACCTCGAATTCTCGCGGCGGGCGCGCGGCATTCCCGTGTGGGCTGCGTTGCGTGCGCTCGGCCGCGCCGGCGTGGCGACGATGGTCGAGCGGCATTGCGCGCAGGCGGCGCGGGTCGCGGACGGGCTGCGTGCGGCCGGCTACGACGTGCTGAACCGCGTCGTGCTGAACCAGGTGCTCGTGCGCGCCGGCACCGACGACGAAACCGCGGCGATCCTCGAAGCCGCGCAGGCATCGGGCGACGTGTGGTTCGGCGCGACCGTGTGGCAGGGGCGGCCGGCGTTCCGGATCAGCGTGTCGTCGTGGCGCACGGAAGATGCGCACATCGATCGGCTCGTCGCGTTGCTGACGGCGCTGCGCGGCGTGCACGTGCGCTGAGCGTCATGCGGCGTCCGTGCCCGTCACGGTGGCGGACGCAACCTTCAGGCATTCGATGAAGTGCAGCGCGGCCGGCGTCAGCCGCCGCTCGTCGCCGACATCGAGGCAAGCTGCGTTGAGCGTACCGCGCTGCGCGGCGCGAGCGTGCAGGCGCAGCTCCCCGATTACGAGCCGGTGGTGTTCGGTGCGGAATGCGTCGCGCGCTAGCCGCGTGCGACAGCGGTGTGGGCGACACGTCTGCCGGCTTGAAAATGTCGGACAATAGCCGGCGCGCGCGCCGCGCCGGCGCAGCGTTCAACCGAAGCATTCACGCTTGCGAGACCCCCAATGTCGACTCCCTTTCCCCGGGAACTGCTGAAGGCCGCCGATATCGCGAAGATGGAACCGATGCGCGCGGTGCATTCGCTGAATCCCAATGCCGTCCGACTCAAGCGACAGCTCAGCGACCTGACCGGCCTGACGCAATTCGGTATTCACCTGCTCACATTGATGCCCGGTCACGAATCGGCCGAGTATCACCGTCACCTGTACGAAGAAGAATTCGTCTACGTGCTGTCCGGCACGGGCTCGGTCACGATCGGCGAACGCGTCAGTGAAATCGGGCCCGGCGATTTCATCGGCTTTCCGCGCGGCGGCGAAGCGCATACGGTGCAGAACACCGGCGATGCGCCGCTGGAGCTGCTCGTCGGTGGGCAGCGGCTCGAACACGATGTCTGCGAATACCCGCGTAGCGGCAAGCGGCTTTATATCGCCGGCGAGCTTGAGGATTATGTCGAGCTGCCGAAACAGCCGTGATCACCAATCGCATTCGCAATGTCGAATTGCGTATAAAAAACTGAATCGATCGCCTCTTGTTTAGATAAACAAAATAAAAATTCGTAAAAACACGGGGTAGAGAAATCGCGTTTATTTGGGCACGCTTGTGCGCATTGTCCGTTCCCGGGTGCCGGCATTTCGACATGCCGGCGCGTCTTTTTCGGGCACCCGAGTACGGAAATAAATACACGCGTCAGGCAGTTTCGACCGATTGACCGCGTACGCGACAAGTCACGGAAAGATTCCTGATTTAAAGCTCAGTAGTTCGAATCAATAGCGTGATTCAAGAACGAAACGGAGACAGGCGATGTCGAGGAACTGGGGGTTGGGAACGGCGCTGCTGGCCCTGTGCGTTGTCGTGGCTTCGTGCGGCGGCGATGGCGATTCGCCGTCGGCAGGCGCTTCGAATCTGTCGGCCGCGGCGCAGTCGCAAGGCAACGATAACGGCAACGGCGGCAACGACAACGGCAATGGAAGCGACAACAGCAACGGCAACGAAGCATCGAAGAAGAACGCCGACATTCGCGTCGTCCAGTACGTCAACCCGCTGATCGGCACCGACTACGCGACCGATCAGCCGGCCGACCCGGTCGGCTCGGGTCTTGGCGGCGGCACGTTCCCGGGGCCGACGGTCCCGTTCGGAATGATGCAGTGGAGCCCGATGACGCCCACCGCCCAGTACGACAGCCGCAAAGGCGACGGCTCCGGCTTCTCCGGCGGCTACTGGTACGGCGACACGTCAATCAACGCGTTCAGCGTGCTGCACCTGAGCGGCACCGGTTGCTGGGCGAACGGCGGCTACCTGAACGTGATGCCGCAGCTCGCGCCCGACGACGCCGGCACGCCGGCCAGCTTCAGCCACGCGAACGAAACCGCGCAGGCCGGCTATTACGGCGTCACGCTCGGCAACGGCATCAAGGCCGAGCTGACGACGACGGTGCGCACCGGCTTCGCGCGCTTCACGTATCCGGCACTCGCGCAGGGCCAGCAGGCGACCATTGCGATCGATCCGACGGTGCAGAACAACCGCTCGCAGGGCACGACCGCGGATACGGTGAAGCAGGTCGGCGATCGCGCGCTGTCCGGCACGATCGCGGGCAGCGGCTTCTGCTGGGCCGGGCACGCGGTGCCGCTCTACTACTACGCGGAGTTCAGCCAGCCGTTCGCGGTGAAGCCGTCGCTGGCCGCGAACAGCCCGCTCACCGTGACGTTCGCGGTCGACAAGCAGCACCCGGCCGTGATGATGAAGCTCGGCATCTCGTTCGTCAGCGAGGCGAATGCGAAGGCGAATCTCGACGCGGAAAATCCGGGCGACGAAGCGCACGGCCGCGCGGGCTGGCATTTCGACAAGGTGCGCCGCGCGGCGAGCGATGCATGGAACGCACGCCTGAACGCGATCCAGGTGAAGGGCGGCAGCGACGCCGACAAGACGAAGTTCTACACCGCGCTGTATCACGCATCGCTGCATCCGAACGTGTTCAACGACGTGAACGGCCAGTATCCGGACTTCTACGCGTCGAACGGTGCATCGGCCGCGCCGACGCGTCAGGTCGAGAACGGCCGCACGATGTACGCGAATTTCTCCGGCTGGGACATCGACCGCTCGTTCATCCAGCTGCAGGCGCTGCTCGATCCGGTGCGCACCAGCGACATCGTGCAGTCGCTCGTGCTCGATGCGAAAGCGTGCGGCGCGTTCCCGCGCTGGGCGTATTTCAATACCGAGACGGCCGTGATGCCGGGTGATGCGGGCTCGATCATCGTCGCGAACGCGCATGCGTTCGGCGCGACGAACTTCGACACGCAGGCCGCGCTGTCGATCATGAAGCGCAGCACGGCACCGGGTGCCGCGTGCGCCGGCACACCGGTGATGGGCAGCCGCGCGGACTACGACCGGCTCGGCTACGTGCCGTCGTCGGGCTCGGGCGACAACCAGACCGCCTCGAACACGCTCGAATATGCGGTGCGCGACTTCGCGGTGTCGCGCTTCGCGACGGCGCTCGGCGATACGGCGACGGCCGGCACGTTGATGAAGTCGAGCGGCAACTGGCAGAACCTGTTCGACAAGAGCGCGATCCAGCCGAAGACATCGGCGGGCGCGTGGGTCACCGACGGCACCGGCTTCATGGAAGGCAACTCGGAGCAATACACGTGGTACGTGCCGCACGATCTCGGCGGCGTGGTCGCGCAGGCCGGCGGCGCCGCGTCGGTCGTCAAGCGGCTCGACACGTTTTTCACGCACCTGAACATCGGCACCGTGCAGCCGTACTTCTACGTCGGTAACGAAGTGACGATGGCCGTGCCGTGGGTCTATGCGTGGGCCGGTGCGCCGTCGCATACGCAGCGCGTGCTGCACGCGTCGCTCGCGAACGAGTTCGGCACCGGTGCGGCCGGGCTGCCGGGCAACGACGATCTCGGCGCGATTTCGGGCTGGTACGTATGGGCCGCGCTCGGCCTGTACCCGGTCGTGCCGGGCGTGAGCGGGCTCGCGCTATCGAGCCCGCAGTTCGAGAAGATCGACGTGCGCGTCGGGCAGATGGACGGCAGCTACCGCCTGCTGCACATCGTTGCGCCGGGGGCGGGTTCGGGCGATACCGCGTCGTTCTACGTGAAGTCGCTGCGGCTGAACGGCGCGCCTTACTCGACCGCATGGCTGCCGTTCGAGCACATCGCGAAGGGCGGAAAGTTGTCGTATTCGATGACGGCCGACGCGAGCGCCGCGACGTGGGGCACCGACGCATCCGCGATGCCGTCGTTCCCGCAGGCGGCCGGCGCGCCTTGAGTTGACGTAACAAGTCGCGAACGGGAAAACACGTTCGGCACGTGCGGGAAACGGAGGAAGTTCAACGAGCGGTCCTTGCGAACGGGATCGACACAGAGAGGGTGGGACGAACGAATGAAGCTACGTCATGTGGTGGGTATCGGATGCCTTGCCGTGTTGTCGGGTTGCGGGGGCGATCAGTCTTCGACGGATGCGAGCGTGCTCGCGCAGATGTCGAACGCGCAGGGCAACCAGAACGACCAGGGTGATCAGAACGATCAGGGCAATCAGGGCAATCAGGGCAATCAGGGCAATCAGGGCAATCAGGGCGAGCACGGTGGCGCGGGCAAGCGCTCGGTGCTGCGCAGCGTCGATCCGATGATCGGCACTGCGAACCTCGACATCAACGCGGACTGGAGCAGCGGCGTGCGCGGCCACGGCCACGTGTACCCGGGCGCGACCGTGCCGTTCGGGATGGTGCAGTTGGGGCCGGACACGACCGGCGGCGCGCACACGCTGCCATGGAACTGGGGTCGCACGTCGGGCTATCAGTACGACGATCCGCTCATCACCGGCTTCACGCATACGCACCTGTCGGGCACCGGCATCGGCTCCGGCGGCGAAGTGCGCTTCATGCCGACGCTCGCGCCGGTCGACACCGCGACGCTGGCGAAGGTGGCGGCGGATGCGTCGATCACCTACAACGCGTCGTTCAGCCACGATGACGAAACCGCGAGCCCCGGCTATTACCGCGTGAAGATGGCGCCGGTCGGCAGCGGCAATACCCCGTGGAACGTCAAGGGCGCGAAGATCGTCGCCGAGATGACGGCCACAGCGCACGCGGGCGTGCATTGCTACACGTATTTCCCGAGCGCGGCCGCGCAGAAGCGCAGCATGATCGTCAGTATCGACAACCCGATCGGCGGCTCGACCGCGAGCGGCAAGATCCAGGTGATCGATGCGCAGACGATCGCCGGCTGGGAGATCACGAACAACTGGGCGAACAACAAGCCGACGTATTTCGTCGCGCGTTTCTCGAAGCCGTTCGATACGAAGAACGTCGCGTTCAGCGCCGACGGCTTCAAGGCTTACCTGACGTTCGCGGCCGACGGTAACGATGGCGGCGGCGCGGTCACGGTGAAGGTCGGCATCTCGCCGTCGAGCATCGCGGACGCGCAGGCCAATCTCGCGTCGGAAGTCGGCGCGAAGTCGTTCGACCAGGTGCGTGGTGCGGCCGAGCGCGTGTGGAGCGCCGCACTCGACCGGATCCACGTCAAGGGCGGCAGCGCCGACCAGCGGACGATGTTCTACACGTCGCTGTATCGCACGATGCTCGCGCCGACGGTCTACAACAACGCGGACGGCAGCTACGTCGGCATGGATTCGATCAACAACGGCACGAGCGCGCCGCCGACGACGAGCAAGCATGCCAATCCGGGTTTCGACTACTCGTCGACGTTCTCGCTGTGGGACACCTTCCGTGCCGAATCGCCGCTGATGACGCTGGTGCAGCCCGAGCGTGTCGACGGCTGGGTGAAGTCGCTACTCACGCAGTTCAGGCAGAACGGCAAGGGTGAGCTGCCGGTGTGGCCGCTCGCGCAGACGGAAACCTTCACGATGGCCGGCCACCCGTCGATCCCGATGATCGCGGATGCGTACCTGAAGCATCTGACGAGCGCCGGCATCGACGACATCTGGACCGCGCTGACGACCACGCAGGCCGCGAGCGCGCACGGTTTCGACCAGTATCGTCAGGGCGGTTACGTGGTCGCGGGCGACAACGCGTCCGTTTCGACGACACAGGACTATTCGTTCGACGACTGGGCGACGGCCGCGGTCGGCAAGGCGGCCGGCAAGAGCACGGCCGATTACCGGCCTTACCTGCAACGTAGCCAGAACTACCGGAACGTGTTCAACCCGGTGCTGAACAACGGCTGGAAATTCTCGCAGCCGAAGGATGCGCAGGGCAACTGGACGGCGGGCTTCGACCCGACCGCGGCGGAGAAGACCGACTTCTCCGAATCGAATTCGTGGGTTGATACGTGGAACATCTTCCATGACTTCCCCGGCCTCGTCGCGCTGCTGGGCGGCAAGAGCCAGTTCATCGCGCAGCTCGATCGCACGTTCGATCCGGCCAACCCGCTGACCTTCCTCAACAACCAGGGCTTTCCGGACCTGACCGGGCGCAGCGGGCAATTCTTCGCGGGCAACGAGCCGGCGAACCACCTGCCGTATCTGTACGCGGTCGCGGGCATGCCGTCGAAGACGCAGGACCGCGTGCGCACGGTGATGGACGACATGTACTCGCTGACGCTGACGGCCGGCGATCGCGCATTGTTGAGCGGCGACAGCCTGAAGGCCGCGGTGAACGATCCGCGGCGCGTGCGCGATTCGGCGATTCCCGGCAATGACGATTGCGGGCAATTGTCCGCGTGGTATGTGCTGTCCGCGCTCGGCATCTATTCGCTGAATCCGGTGGGCGGCGTGTTCTACCTCGGCACGCCGCTGTTCGAGGAAGCGACGATCGACATCCCGGTCGCATCGGGAGGCGGGGACGGTGGCGCGTTGAAGTTCGGCAAGTCGCGGCGCTTCAAGGTGACCGCGCATACGTCCAGCGGCGGCGCGCCATCGTCGGTCAATCGTTATGTTCAGTCGGTGAGCCTGAACGGCACGCCGCTGCATCGGCCGTACATCACGTACGACGAGATGAAGGCCGGCGGCACGCTCGACTTCGTGATGGGGGCGACGCCGAACGACGCGTGGGTCAGCACCTGGAACGGGCAGGACCCCAACAGCGCGCTCGCGCCTTCACTGGCGTTGGCGGGCAAGTAGCAGCACGCAAGTAGCAGCAGGCAACACCAAGCGGCCCGCATCGACGCGGGCCGTGTGGCTTCATCCAGCGGTGTCGGTCTCGACCGCGAGGCCGGCCGCTTTCCACTCCGGAAATCCGTCTTCCAGCCGCGCCGCCCTGAAGCCGCGTGCGCGCAATGCGGCGACGGCCTCGACCGCAAACACGCAGTACGGGCCGCGGCAGTAGGCGACGATCTCCGTCCCGGCCGGCAACTCGCTCACGCGCGCATCGAGTTCGGACAGCGGGATGTTCAGCGCACCCGGCAGGTGGCCTTGTGCGTATTCGTCCTGCGGACGCACGTCCAGCAGCGTGACGAGTCCGTCCGCGAGGCGCGCGGTCAGTTCGTCGCGCGACACGGGCTCCAGCGCATCGCGCGCATGGAAGTAGTCGCCCATCACTTTGCCGACCTCGGCGACGTTACGTTCGCCTACGCGGCCGAGCGCCTTCATCAGCACGACGACCTCGCTGTCACCGGCGAGGCGATACACGATGTGCTTGCCGCGCCGCTCGGTATCGACGAGGCGCGCGCGCCGCAGAATCTGCAGGTGCCGCGACGTGTTCGCGAACGTCATCCCGGACAGGGTCGTCAGTTCCTCCACCGACCGCTCGCGCTGGGCGAGATGCTCCAGCAATTCGAGCCGGTTCGGATGGCCGATCGCCTGTGCAATCTCGGCGAGGCTTGCATAAATCGCTTGCTTGGGTCCCGTGCTTGACACGTGGCCGCTCCTCGATCAATCATTAATCAAATTGATTGAATGTTAATGCATTCGTGGGACGGGAGCAATCCGATGATCCTCAGACAATTCCTGCATCCCGATACGGGAGGCATTTCATACCTGTTCGGTTGCGGCGGCAAGGCGACCGGCGTGCCGCCCGCACCGCCGGCCGCCGCGCAACTGCGCGCGCTCAACGCGGGGCGCGAGGCGGAGGGAGGCTGATGCGATGGAGAACGTAGCGGTGACGCGCGGCGGGCGCGCAGTAGCGCTCGGCTTGCGCGAGAACGGGCGGCAATTCTCGCTGCTTGTGCTGGTCAACGCGTTCGTCGGCGGGATGGTCGGCATCGAGCGCACGGTCGTGCCGCTGATCGGCGCCGAGCAGTTCCATCTCGAATCGACCGCGCTGATCACCTCGTTCATCGTCAGCTTCGGGCTGGTCAAGGCGTTCGCGAACCTCGTGTCGGGCCAGCTGGCCGATACGTGGGGGCGCAAGCGCGTGCTGATCGTCGGCTGGCTGTTCGGCCTGCCCGTGCCGTTCATGATCATCGCGGCGCCGAACTGGGAATGGGTGATTGCCGCGAACGTGCTGCTCGGGTTGAGCCAGGGGTTCGCGTGGTCGATGACGGTGATCATGAAGGTCGACCTCGTCGGCCCGAAAAGCCGCGGGCTCGCGGTCGGCCTGAACGAATTCGCCGGCTATTTCGCGGTGGGCACGACCGCGTTCGCGACCGGCTATCTCGCGAGCCGGTACGGGTTGCGGCCGACGCCGATCTATCTCGGTGTGGTCTACGCGATCACGGGCCTGCTGCTGTCGATCCTCGTCGTACGCGATACGCGCGAGCATGTGCGCGTCGAAAGCGGCCAGCCGGCCGGCGCGTGCGCGCTGTCGTTCCGCGACGTTTTCATGCTGACGTCGTTCCGCGACCGCAACCTGTTCGCGGCGTCGCAGGCCGGCATGATCAACAACCTCAACGACGGAATGAGCTGGGGCATCTTTCCGCTGTTCTTCACGACACTCGGGCTCGGTATCGAGCGGATCGGGATACTGAAAGCGGTCTATCCGATCGTGTGGGGAAGCTGCCAGATCGTCACGGGGCCGCTGAGCGACCGATGGGGGCGCAAGGGCCTGATCGTCGCGGGGATGTGGGTGCAGGCAGCAGGGCTCGCGTTGACCGCGCTCACCGGGCGGTTCCGCTGGTGGCTCGTCGCGAGCGTGCTGCTCGGGCTCGGCACCGCGATGGTCTATCCGAGCCTGATTGCGGCCGTGTCCGATGCGTCCGAGCCCGGCTGGCGCGCGCGTTCGCTGAGCGTGTACCGGTTCTGGCGCGATCTCGGTTATGCGATCGGTGCGTTGTCGGCCGGCCTTCTGGCTGACCGTTTCGGCTTTGCTGCGGCGATCCTCGTGGTGGCCGCGGTGACGTTCGCGTCCGGGGGCGTCGTCGCGATTATGATGCGGGAACGCCACTGACAGGGTTCCCCGATATGGACGCGCCGCTCCCGCCGCTGCATGCCCCGATTTCCGAAACGGAGCCTGAAACCGAAACCGTCGCCGAGCCGCGCGCGTCGCGTCTGCACCGGCCTGTCGCGCTCGTCACCGGATCGACTTCGGGGATCGGCGCGGCCATCGCGCGTCGCCTGACGGCGGACGGCTACGCGGTGATCCTGCACTCCCGCAGTTCGGCCGAGACGGGCCGCGCGATGGCGCGCGAACTCGGCGGGGCCTACGTGCAGGCCGACCTCGCCGACGACGCCGAACGCGTGCGGCTGATTCGCGACGCACTCGCCGTGCACGGGCGGCTCGACGTGCTGATCAACAATGCGGGCGTCAGCCGCGTGATCCCGCACGACGATCTCGCCGCGGCCACGCCCGACGTATGGCGCGAGATGCACGAGATCAACGTGATCGCGCCGTTCCGGCTCGTTGCCGAAGCGCAGCCTGCGCTGCTCGAAGCGGCGTCGCGCGGGCGGGCCGGTTGCGTCGTGAACGTCAGCTCGCACGCGGGCGTGCGGCCCAAGGGCGCGTCGATTCCGTATGCGGCGGCGAAAGCCGCGCTCAACCACACGACGCGGCTGCTGGCGCGCACGCTCGCGCCGGCGATTCGCGTCAATGCGGTCGCGCCGGGGCTGGTCGATACGCCGCTGACTGCTGACTGGACCGAAGCCCAGCAGCTTTGGCGCGAGCGCGCGCCGATGCGCCGCGCGGCGACGCCGGATGACATCGCACAGACAGTCGCGATGCTCGTCGCGTCCGATTACGTGACGGGCGAGATCGTGATGCTCGACGGGGGATTGAACCTGACGTGACGGGGTGCTGGGGCGTTGAACGCAGACGCGGTGACTCAGCCGGGTGGCCGCGCGAGCGCTCGAACTTCAGCGCCCCGACGGCGACACGCCTGTCACAGGGTGCGACCGTCTCCGAGTTGCCATCGTCATCACGCGGTGCACTCGTCAGCATCACGCGCGCACTCGCCGGGGCCGCTTGGCGGATGTCGGATCAGCCGACGCTCGACCGTAGCCGCGCGAGCGCAGCGTCGTGCGTGCGCTCGAACTTCAGCGGCGTGACGGCGACACGCCTGTCACAGGGTGCGACCGTCTCCGAGTTGCCATCGTCATCACGGGGTGCGCGCGTCGGCATCACGCGCGCACTCGCCGGGGCCGCTTGGCGGATGTCGGATCAGCCGAGGTTCGCTCGCAGCTTCGCGAGCGCAGCGTCGTGCGTGCGCTCGAACTTCAGCGGCGTGACGGCGACATACCCTTCGCCCAGCGCGACCGTTTCCGAATCCGGATCGTCCTCGCGCGGCGCACGGGCCAGTTTCAGCCAGTGATAGTCGATCTCGCGCGGGTCACGGCCCGACACGATCTCGACGCCCTGCAGCGTGCCGGTGCCCTGGTTCGTCACCTTCAGGCCGCGCACGTCGTCGGCCGGCCGCGCCGGGAAATTCACGTTGAGGCACGCATCGCTGTCCCAGCCGGCGGCGACGAGCCGGCGAATGACGTCCGGCGCGAGCGCGAGCGCGGTGCCCCACGGCACCGCGTTGCGATCGGTGAAGGCCTGGCTCAGCGCGATGGCCGGCACGCCGACCAGCATGCTCGTCATCGCCGCGCCGACCGTGCCGGAGAACACCGTTTCGGTGCCGAGATTCGCACCGCGATTCACGCCGGACAGCACGACATCCGGCCGCGCATCCTTCATCAGGTGGCTGATCGCGATCGCGACGCAGTCGCCGGGCGTGCCGCGCACCGCGAAGCGGCGCTCGCCCTTGCGATGCACGCGCAGCGGTTCATGCAGGCTCAGCGAATGGGACGTGCCGCTCTGGTCTTCCGCCGGCGCGACGATCCACACTTCGCGTGCCAGTTGCGTGGCGACCTGTTCGAGCACTTCAAGGCCGGGGGCGTCGAATCCGTCGTCGTTGGTGAGCAGGACGCGGTCGAACAGCGGGCGGGTTTCTTGCATCGGGACGATCCTCGCAGGTAGGCAATGAGGGGAGAAGGCATCGCGGGTACACCCGCAAGGCTAGCATCCCGTCGTTACGCGTGTTGTGCCACGCAGTGCCTTGCACCGTGCGCGCATGCGAAAACGGGCGCATCGCGCGCCCGTTCTCAGGTTCGACAGACTGCCCGTGCGGCGGGTCGGATCCGCGTTACCCGCTTTACCCGAGCAGGTGTCGCAGCAGCCCGGCCGATACGACGCCGACGATCACGGTCGGCAGGATCGACAGGCGCGTCGCCGCGAGCAGCGTGACGGCGAGCGCGAGCAGGTCGGCCGGGCGCGTCGACACGAAGGCCGGCGCGATCACCGAGATCAGCACGCAGCCGGGCACGTTCTCCATCACCGACGCCATGCGCGGGCTCAGCGTGCGGTTGCGCAGCAGCACATAGCCGAGGATGCGCGACAGGTAAGTCGTCGACGCCATCAACACGATCGTCACGACCGTGTTGAGATCCGGGAAATCAGGCATCGCGCGGCTCCCACAGCAGCGCGGCGGCGAGCCCCGCGCATGCGCCGGCCGCGACGTACCACGCGCCGGGCACGGCCAGATGCGTGGCCGCTGCGACGACGAGGCTCACGAACCACGGGCGGCTCGCGCGCATCCCTTTCCACATCCCGCGCAGCAGCACCAGGAAGACCGCCGTGAACGCCATGTCGAAGCCGTACTGCTCGACGTTGCCGATCGTCGGGCCGACGGCCGCGCCGAGTGTGGTCATCGAGATCCACGTCAGGTAGAGCCCGACGCAGATGCCCGCGTAATACGGCACGCTGATGTGCGTGGCCGAGCGCGAGCGCGCATCGGCGAGCGACATCGCCCAGCTTTCGTCGCACATGAAGAACAGCGCGAAGAGTGCGCGGCGGCGGGGCAGGCGGCGAATATACGGTTCGAACGCGGCGCCCATCAGGATATGGCGCGAGTTCACGAGGAACGACATCGCGACGATCAGCGCGATGTGCGGCGGCGAGGTCCACAGATGGATCGCCGCGAATTCGGAGCCGCCGCCGAAGTTCAGGCCCGTCATCATCGGCACCTCGAACAGGCTCAGCCCTTTCTGCGCGGCCTGCGCGCCCAGTACCAGCGCGAACGGCACGAAACCCAGCATGACGGGCAGCGCCGCGCGCAATCCGCGACCCATCTCGGCGACATAGGCGGGCTTGTCGCGAAGCCCGGACGACGTTGAAACGCTACTGCTCATTACTCCTCCTTCGGGGGAAGGATTGTCTGCTTTTTTGACTCGAATCGGGTTGCGTTGTGGCTATGAATTTCGGAGAATTTGGCATCGAACACGCGATTTGCATATTTTTTGGAATCGGATGCCAAATGAAACTTGACGCCATCGACCGCCGGATCCTGAGCGCGCTCCAGCGCGACGGCCGCATGCAGAACGTGGAGCTCGCGCACGAGGTCGGGCTGTCGCCGTCGCCGTGCCTGCGGCGCGTGCGGCTCCTCGAGGAAGCCGGCGTGATCGAGAAATACGTGGCCGTGCTGAATCCCGCGAAAGTCGGCAAGGGCCTGACGATCTTCACGCGCGTGTGGCTGAAGGGGCAGGACGCGGAATCCGTGAACCGTTTTGCCGACGCCGTCCAGCAGATGCCGGAAGTCGTCGAATGCCACCTGATGGCGGGCGACTGCGATTTCCTGCTGCGCGTCGTCGCGGCCGACATCGACGATTACCGGCGTTTCCAGATGGAAACCCTCACGCGCATTCCGGGCGTGCTGAGCGTGAAGACCGACATCCCGATGCAGAAGGTGAAGCTCACGTCGGCGCTGCCGACGTAACGTGACGTAGGCGACGTAGGCGACGTAGGCGACGTGGGCGACGTAGGCGACGTAGGCGACGCAGGCAACGCAGGCGACGCAGGCGACGCGGGTGCACGGACCCGTGACAATGGGTCGACGAACGGTCACGGCTCGGTGACAATCGCCCGATAGACTGACGAATCACGCCGCTTCGGACATGTCGCCCGTGTTGTCGTGCGACGTTCGATGCGCAAGCAACTAACGGTCAATGTCGACGCAATCGGGCAGGCGGCGCTGCGCGCCGGGTCATGCGCCGGCGCGGATGCGTTTCTTCTTGTCGGGCCATTCATGCAGCCACTCAACAATCCGTGGAATTCGCTGGAAATCGTCAAGCTCGTGCTCGGCGTGCTGACGCCGCTGTCGGTGGCTTGCCTCGGCTGGCTCGTCGCGCGCCGGCTGAAACGGCTCGAACTCGTGCAGTGGACCAACCAGCGATTGATCGAGAAGCGGCTCGCGCTGTACGACGCGGTCGCGCCGCAGCTCAACGCGCTGCTGTGCTTCTACACGTGGATCGGCTACTGGAAGGACATCTCGCCGGACGACGTGATCCGCGCGAAGCGCGAGCTCGACCGCACGTTTCACATCTACCGCTACCTGTTCGACGACGATGTGTACGACGCGTATCACACGTATATCCACGCGCTGTTTGACATGCATACGGGCCCGGGCCGCGACGCGCGGATCCGCTCGCTGATCCAGGCGCCCGACGGCGACCGCAGCGTGCACGGCTCGTATGAATGGAAACCGGCGTGGTCCGACCGTTTCGCGACCGCGAATGTCGTGCCGAAGGACGATGTGCTACGGCACTACACTCAACTGATGGAGCGGCTGCGCGTGGCGCTGGGCGCGACGCGCTGAAGAGTTCCGCGTCATGCCGCGCGGATGACGCGTCACGCATCACACCGGTATCGAAATCCGCCACCCGGCGGCACGGATTCGTTCGCTCGCACATGCGGCGGATGCGCGGCGCGGCTGCTGCTGACATGCTCTCGCCATCTCCACTCGCGCGAGGTCCGTATGGTTGTCGATACCGGCTGCCAGCCGCTCATGATCCGCTCGCCCGGCGCGGGCTGGCGGCATCTCTTTCCCGTCGGTTCTTCTCGTCGCAATGACCTGTCGTTGCCGGCCGAGCCCGAGATCGGCGACATCGTGTTCATCCGCGTGACCGTGCGGCCGTTTCTCGAAGTGGCGAGTGCAACGCGCTCGTGGACGAATCACGTCGGGATCGTCGTCGGCGAGCGGGGTGGCGAAACGCTGATCGCGGAGAGTACGTTTCCGCTCTCGCGCGTCACGACGATGTCGCGGTTTCTCGCGCGCTCCGATCGCGGCGCGTGCGTGATTGCGCGGCTGAAGCAGCCGCTCGATGCCGCGCAGCGGCGCCGGCTCGTCGACGCGGCGATGCGCCGGACCGGCGTGGTGTACGACACGGGTTTCAATCTCGCGTCGCGCCGGCAGTTCTGCTCTCGGTTCGTGCGCGAAGTCGTGCGCGATGCGACGCGGATCGTGCTCGGCGACGTCGAGACCTTCGACACGCTGCTGCGCCGGAACCCCGATCACCCGCTCGGCTTCTGGAAGATCTGGTATTTCGGCCGGATTCCGTGGCAGCGGCGCACGGTGACGCCGGCGAGCTTGATGGAAAGCGGGGAACTGCGCGTGGTGGCGGATACGCGTGATCGTGCCGGCGCTGCGTGGGCGCGTGGGGATCGGGCGGGAGGCGAAGAAGGGGGGCCGTCGGTTGTATGAGGAACGGACGGTCGAGACGTCGATGTCCGGGCCGCGTGGCGATTCAGGCGAACGAGATCACGAGTTTCTTGCCGCACGCGGCCGCATACTTTCGCAACGTATCGATCGACGGCGAGTGCTTCCCGGTCGCAAGCGCACGTTCGAGCCGCGTGACGGCAGGCGCTTGCGTGCCCATGCGCTCGGCCACGTCGGCTTGCGAAAGACCGGCGGCGTGCCGGGCGGCCAGCATGACGTCGAGCAGCGCGAATTCCTCGCGGTTCAGCCGGTCGTATTCGGCGCGTACTTCGGGATCGTCCAACGCCCGCTCGCGCAGGGTCTTATAGGTTGCCATATCGAACCTCCTTCAAGCGGCGGCGCGCGGTTGCCAGTTCTTTCAGCGGCGTTTGCTGCGTCTTCTTCACGAAGGCGTGAAGCATGACGATCCGCCGATCGACGACCACGCAGTAAAAGACACGGGCGATGCCTTCCAGGCGCTT
The DNA here is from genome assembly GCF_011605345.1 of Burkholderia sp. D-99. Lineage (GTDB taxonomy): Bacteria > Pseudomonadota > Gammaproteobacteria > Burkholderiales > Burkholderiaceae > Burkholderia. The sequence continues at coordinate 777,523 of NZ_JAAOXM010000002.1, read as the reverse complement.
CAAGCGCATTTCATACAACCCGTCGCCCATCGGTCTGGTATGAGGTTCGCCCAGATGCGGGCCGTACTTTTCCATACGGTCGGCGAGTGCGAAGAACCCTGCGGTCAGTGTGTTTGGGAACGCAAACACGCGTGCCTCGACCTGCTCGCTGAAGAAATGGATTTCATACGCGACGGTTCGCATCGTAACAAATATGTTATTTGTTCACAAGAAGGCGCGCCGTCGTGTGTCATGAAGGCGGCTCGCGGAATGCACGAAAACAGCGGAGAAACGTCTGGGCATTTCTCCGCTGCTTCGTTGCTGATGTGCGAGGCGGATTGTTTGCTGGTGGCCTGGATTCGACCAGCTGGCCGAATGGATATCAGGACTGCCTGCGTGCTTCGGGAGGACTGCGCGAGGATTTCGGGAAGACTGCAGGAGGAGGCGGGATCAGTTCCGCCCAGCCACCGCGAGCCGTGCCGCGAGGCCGACGAATACCGTGCCGAGCAGATACTGCGGCAGCTTCGACGGGCGGCGGCGCGCGCCGATCCGCTGGCTCAGCCGGCTTGCGGAGAGAATGACCGCACCATTCACGACGATCCCGATCAGGTTCAGCACCGTCGCGAGCACGAGAATCTGCACGGCGATCGAGCCGTGCTCGGGCCGCACGAACTGCGGGAACAGCGCCAGCACGAACAGCGCCATCTTCGGGTTCAGCAGGTTCGTCGTCAGGCCCTGGCGGAAGATCGTCGCGGTCGAGTGGCGACGTTGCGACGCGACGGGCGACAGAGCGGTCGCATCCGAACGGAACGTCTTCCACGCGAGATAGAGCAGATACGCGGCGCCCGCGAAGCGTACGGCGTCATATGCAATCGGTACCGCGACGAAGAGCTGTGAAAGCCCGAGCGCCGCCGCGAGCGCGTGGCAGTAGGTACCGGCCTGAATGCCCGCGAGCGTCGCGAAGCCGGCGCGCCGCCCCTGGCTCACGCTGCGCGACGCGATCAACAACATGTCGGGGCCTGGCGTGGCGGTCAGCGCGAGACATGCGCCGGAGAACAGCGCGAGCGTGGAGATGTCGATCATGGGGATCCCTTTTGCGTGAGCGGCGTAAAAGGAATGCCAGTTTAGGAGCGCCGCCGCAGGTGGTCAATCGTGATCGTGCCTGGAGTATGGCCGAACGCCGATGCGTTTCCATCCATTCGATCAAGCGCAGTCGGCCTTGCCCTCCCGACATTTCGTACGGTTGCGCGTGCAATTAACAATTAAGTCACGAATTTTCGTACGTGATCTAAATACATGCGAAACGTCCGTCTGTAGCATCCGGCGATTGAGTCAAAGCCGGCAAGTGCGCTGCCGGCCGGGTCCGAAGGTGTTCCATGTGGTTAGATCCTATGCAATTCGTCGGCCGTCGTCGGGCCGACATCGGTAACGTCGCAGCCACGCGGTCGCACGAGGCCGGTTCGTGTGCGGTGCGCCCTGCCGCCGGCGTCGCCCTGCGGGCCCGCCACGCATTGTGCGTGGCGCTGATCTGCGGCGGTGCCGCGGGCCTGTTCGAGCCGGCCCATGCGCAAGTGCCGGACGCGGGGCGTGCGATGCGCGACATCGAGACGCCGCGTCCGGAGCTGCCGCCGGAAACCGCGCCAGAGCTGACGGTGCCGCCGTCGGAAGAGGCCGCCGAGCGCGCGCCCGAGTCGGGGCCTCGCGTGTACGTTCGCGCATTCGCGCTCGACGGCAATACGGTGTTCGGCAGCGACACACTGCTGCCGCTCGTCGCCGATCTGGCCGGCGGCACGCTGAGTTTTGCCGAACTGCAACGCGCCGCCGGGCGCATCACAGCCTACTATCGCCGCCATGGCTACGTGCTTGCGCGCGCCTACCTGCCTCGCCAGGACATCGACGACGGCGTTGTGCGCATCGAAATCGCCGAAGGACGCTACGGCGCAATCACGATCCAGAATCATTCGCGCGTGGTCGGTGCCGCGCTGCGCCAGCCGCTCTCGGCGCTGCATCCGGGCGACGTCGTTCGCGGGCCCGATCTCGAGCGCAGCCTGTTGCTGCTCGACGACCTGGCCGGCGTCAGTGCGCGCGGCACGTTGCGTCCGGGCGAAATGCCGGGCACCACCGATCTCGTCGTCGACACCGACAAAGGGCCGCTCGCGTCCGGATCGCTCGAATTCGACAACTTCGGCGACGTGGCGCTCGGGCGCTACCGTTTCGGCGGCAGCGTCGACGTCAATTCGCCGCTGCGGCTCGGCGATCGGCTGAGCCTGCGCGGGCTCGTCAGCAACGAGCTGCAGCGCTACTACCGTGCCGCTTACCAGGTACCGGTCGGGCCCGCGTCGACGCGGGTCGGCGTCGCGTATTCGTCGCTGCGCTACCGGCTCGGCGGCGCTTTTTCCGATCTCGAATCGCAAGGCCGAGCGAGCGTGCAAACCGCGTACGTCACGCAGCCGCTCGTGCGCGCGCGCAACCTGAGCGTCACCGCGCAGATCCAGTACGAAAACAAGAACCTGCGCGACGACTACGGCATATTCGACATCCGGCGCGACAAGAACGTCGGCCTGTGGACCTTCGGCGTCAGCGGCAACAGCCAGGACGGCTGGCTGGGCGGCGGCCGCAACGGGTTCTCGGTGATGTTCGGCATCGGACGGCTGCGCAGCAACGATCCGTTCGAGGCGGATGCGCTGAAGAAGTCGATCGGCAGTTTTGCGAAGCTGAATGTGAGCGCGCTGCGCGTGCAGGCGCTGGGGCGTCGGTTCGAGTTGTACACGCAATTCAGCGCGCAGCTTGCGTCGCGCAACCTCGACGAATCGGAGAAGTTCAGCCTCGGCGGCCCGTACGGCGTGCGCGCGTATGCACTCGGCGCCGGCAGTGGCGACCAGGGCTGGCAGGCCAGCGCCGAGTTGCGTTATCTCGTCGCGCCCGGATGGCAGGTCAGCACGTTCGTCGACGCCGGGCGCGTGCAGGCCGACAAACACCCGTGGACGCGAGAGCGAAACATGCAGCACATGCAGGCCGGCGGTGTCGGCGCGAGCTGGTTCGGCGCGAAGCGGCAGGTGATGCTGACGGCCGCATGGCCGCTCGGCGCGGCGTTCGGTTCGCCGACCCGCGCGCCGAGCGTATGGGTTCAGGCCGCTCAGTATTTCTGAGCGCGCGTGATCGTTCCGTCTGGCAAGGCGGGTTTTCTACAATAAATTGAAGAGGATACCAAAATGAATAAAGCCTATTCATTGGTGTGGAATGAAGCACAGGGTGGCTGGTGTGCAGTCGGGGAAACGGCACGCCGTCGCGGCAAGTCGGGCGGCGGCAAGCGCCTGCTCGCGGCGGGCGTGTCGCTGCTGGGGCTGGCCATGGCGTCGGGCGCATACGCGCTGCCGACGGGCGGCGAGATCAAGTCGGGTAACGCGAACATCGATACATCGGCGGACGGCAAGACGATGTCGATCCACCAGCACACGGACAAGCTGATCACGAACTGGCAGGACTTCAGCGTGGGCGGCGGCGAGCGGGTGTCGTTCAAGCAGCCGACGAACCAGTCGATCGCGCTGAATCGGGTGATCGGGGCGAACGGCAGCCAGATTCACGGCCAGCTGGACGCGAATGGGCGCGTGTTCCTGGTGAACCCGAACGGAGTGATGTTCGGCGCGGGCGCGCAGGTGAACGTGGGCGGCCTGGTGGCGTCGACGCAGAACCTGTCGGACGCCGATTTCCTGGCGGGTCGCTACCGGTTTGCGGGAACGTCGGGCCAGTCGGTGGAGAACGCGGGGACGATCGCGGCGACGGACGGCGGCAGCGTGGCGCTGCTGGGTGCGCGGGTGTCGAACACGGGCGTGATTCGTGCGCAGATGGGCCGCGTGGCGCTGGGCGCGGGCAATGCGTTCAACGTGAACTTCGACGGCAACGGGTTGCTGAACCTGCAGGTGGAAGGCGGGGCGGTAGATGCGCAGGCACACAACGGCGGGCTGTTGAAGGCGGACGGCGGGGAAGTGCTGATGACGGCGCGCGCGGCAGGCGATCTGCTGGGCTCGGTGGTGAAGAACAGCGGCACGATCGAGGCGAAGGGGCTGAGCAGCCGCGCCGGGAAGATCACGCTGGACGGCGGCCAGGTGCATGTCGCGGGCAAGCTGGACGCGAGTGCGCAGGACGCGTCGACGGCGGGCGGTACGGTGACGACGCGCGGCGAGCGGGTGGTGGTGTCGCGTGACGTGCAGGTGGATACGCGTGCGGCGTCGGGCAAAGCGGGCCTGTGGACGATCGAGGCGGCCAACGCGGGCGTCGGTGCCAATGCCAATGTCAATGCGATCGACGGAGAGACGCTGTCGCGCAACCTCGGCACGACGAACGTGGCGTTGACCAACACGTCGGGCGACCTGACGGTGGGTGACGCGGTGAGCTGGACGAGCGACAACGCGTTGTCGCTGACATCGCGCCAGGGTAACGTCAACCTGAACCGCGCGCTGAACGCGAGCGGCGCGAACGCGGGCGTGATGATGAGCGCGGCAAAACAAGTTCGCATCGGCAACACGCTGACGCTGACGGGCGAAAACGCAAGCCTGGCGCTGAACTCGGGCAGCGGCTATACGCTGACGAACGACGATGCGGTGGTCACGCTGTCGGGCCGCAATGCGTCGTTCTCGGCAAACGGCAAGGCGTATCGGGTCATTCACGATCTCGAGGGGCTGCGCAGCGTCGAAGGCAACATGAACGGCGGTTACGTGCTGGGCAATGCGATCGACGGCAAGGGCGCGCAATTCCGCAGCCTCGGCGGCGGCACCGCGAGCTTCGGCGGCGTGTTCGACGGTCTGGGCAATACCGTGCGCAACCTGTCGGTCACGAATCCCGGCGTGGCGGTCGTCGGGTTGTTCGCATCCAATACCGGCCGTATCGCCAACCTCACGCTTGAAAAAATCACGGCAAGGGCATTTGGTCCGGCCGGCAGCTCGCCTGTCAGTGTCGGCGCATTGGCCGGCTACAACATGGGCGAGATCTCGAACGTGAAGGCGAAGGACATCCTGGTCAGCGGCAGCGGCCGTACGATGGTCGGTGGTCTGGTCGGCAGCAACCTGAGCGGACGAATCGATCGCGCATCCGTTTCCGGCCGTGTCGAAGGCGACAAGGATGCGATATCCGTCGGCGGTCTGGTCGGCGAAAACCTCACTGTCCTGTGGCCGGATCGCGGCGACGCGATCATCAGCAACAGCCGCGCCGACGTACAGGTCAGCAGCCAGTCGGCCGGCGACACGGGCGGTCTGGTCGGTCTCAACCGCGGCGTCATCACGGCGTCGACGGCAGCAGGCAGCGTCACCGCCATGGCCCGCGGCGCGCGTGTCGGCGGCCTCGTCGGTTTCAACCAAGGCGGGAACAAGGCCGGGCGTATCAACGCCTCTTCGTCGAGCGCGAGCGTGCGAGGCGGTCATGACGCGACGGCGGGCGGCCTCGTCGGCTACAACGCCGCGTCGATCGAAGCCTCCGACGCGACGGGCAGCGTGACCGTGGGCGACAACGCGAAGGCGGGTGGCCTGGTCGGCGTCAACACCGGGAGCGTGAAGTCGTCCGATGCGCGTGGGTCGGTTATCGCCGGTGCATCGGGCACCGTGGGCGGCCTCGTCGGCGAGAACAGCGGTTCCGTGGTCGCTTCCTCGGCGGCCGGCAGCGTATCGGCCGGCACGAACGGCATCGCAGGCGGGCTCGTCGGCAAGAACGCGGGCAAGGTGGCAAGTTCCAGCGCGCGCGGCGCCGTCAACATTGCCGGTATGGGCCGTGCCGGCGGCCTGATCGGGCGCAACGAAGGCAGCGTGTCGTCGTCGAGCGCATCGGGTGACGTCGTCGCGGGCGCTGATGGTTTGGTCGGCGGCCTGGTCGGCGAAAACTACATGGGCGCATCGATCGATGCGTCCAGCGCGTCCGGTTCGGCGAAGGGCGGCGATCGCAGTTGGGTCGGCGGCCTTGTCGGCAACAATTCCGGACGGATCGCGTCGTCGTCATCGTCGGGTAGCGTGGCAGGTGGTCGCGAGGCACGGCTGGGCGGCGTGGCGGGCGGTAACTTCGGCAATGTCGAGAATTCGACGACGAGCAGCCGTATTGCCTACACGGCCGGCTACGACCAGTTCTACGGCGGACTGGTCGGCCTCAATTTCGGCTCGATGCGCGGCAATAGCGTGAGCGGAAGCGCGGCGGCGGTGCCGCTCGCGGGCCTCGATCTCGGCGAAATCCGGAACTGATCGGTCCCGTTCCGGGAGGCGGCGTTCGTTGCAGTGCCGCTTGCTTCCCGGGCACGTTGCGCCGTCGCAGCTTCGATCCGACGCCCGTTCGGCGCAGGTGCCGGGCGGGTTGGCTGGTCGGCGATGGTGGTACGCATGCCATCGCCGCCCGGTCTTCGTCGAAACGATGTCTTCCAAAGGTTCTTCACGTCGATTCGTGAAGAACCTTTTCTCTTTGGCGGCGAGCCGGGTACGGCCAGAGAGAATCGTTGGGACAGTCGGTATTCACGTGGGCAGTACGCGTCAAGGTGGCAGCGTGATCGGAGTTATCTCTAAAAAAACTTCAACACATTGCGTTGCCCGAGATGTTGATTCGCCGAGCACTCATTTAACGCAATGCGGAGCAAGCGACTCATATTTGTCGCATCAAATTTCGGTCAAGTCCGAAAGTATTAATAAATTCTGTGTGACGTGTACGAAATGGTTCACGCGATGAGGACGCTCGCGCGGGCCTTTGGCATGATCGGAAATCCCTCCTTTTTATAGGTGTTTTCCGAGACGATCACGGGGGCCGGAACGACGTCGTTCCGGCCGCGTTCGCGATCGTCGCCGCGCGCCATGTCGCAGAGCCCGCTTCAATCCCTTCGTCGTTATCAGAGCATTTCGGTGTTCGGCGGCGGAATCATCGTCACCATCCTTGTCCTGATCGCTTGCGGTCTCGGGATGGCGTCGATCGTCTCAGGCTATGTCGAGGGGGCGCGGCGCAACTACCTGAACGGCCTGGAGCAGACACTCAACGAAATCCAGGTGAGCGAAACCTCGTTCCGTAACGGTGTCGCGAACGCGCAGCTGATCTGGCAGGAGGCCAGCGATGCTCCTGCGGCCGTCGTCGACGAATTCTTCGTCAACGACCAACGCATCGCGACCCGGCCGCATCCGTCGCTCATCGTCGGCGTGCCCGCGCAAACCAGCAACCGGGCCGAAGTCGCGCGCTATCTGTCGTTGTCGGTCCTGTTGGCGCGCATCTGCGCGGCCAGTTCGATCAATCGCGGGCGCACGCTTGAGGGCTACCACTACAGCACGCGCACGGGTTTGTTTGCGCTGATTCCCCATCGGAACCGCGACGATCCTGCGCTGCTTTCGCCGGAAAGTCGCGCACGGGTGCTGGACGCGCTGCGCGTCGATTTCGAGCGCCCGTATCCTGGCATCGCCGATCCGCGCCCGCATGTGCGCTGGCTGGCGCCGTTCATCGATCCCGTGTCGGGGCAATCGCGCATCCGGATTGCGGCCGAGGCACGCGATAACGGCAAGCCGTTCGCGGTGCTCGTCACCGAATATCCACCTGATTACCTGCTGTCCTGGCTTGCCGACTATCGCCCGGAAGGCACGTTCTACATCAAGACGGCCGATGGCCGGCTCGTCACGATGGATCCGTCGGCGCGCGATACCGGTCGCATGGAAAGCCTGTCGAAGCTGAACCCGCGGTGGAGCGGTGCGTCGGCGTCGGGCACGCCCGTGTTCCGTGACGGTTTTCTGTTGTTTCACGGCAAGCTCGAATCGACGGGCTGGACGCTTGCGTATGCGCTGTCGTGGACCGACATCGCGGCCGGCATCGCGCAGTCGGCCGGCACGCTCGGCGCCGCGACGCTGCTCGCGCTCATGGTCATGTGGGGGCTGCTGCTGCGCTTTCATCGGCGAGAGTTCGTGCCGCTCTACGCGCGTTCGCAGCGCGTGTTCGACAGCGAAGCGCTGTGCCGCAGCGTGATCGAGATGGCGCCGATCGGGCTCGGGCTGATCGCGCGCGACGACGGGCGCTTCATGCTCGTGAGTCCTGCGCTGACGGACATGGTCGCCCGGATCGGCGGCGACTATCACGCGCTGTCGAGCCAGGTGGCCGACGCATGGCAGGCGCGCGGCGACGCAGGCGGCGTGCTGCACGACGACCTCCTGCTGGGGGGCGTGGAAGCCGCGCATCTGCACCTCGAATTCATTGCGTGCGGCGCGCGCTATCAGGGCACGGACGTGCTGATCGCCGCGGTCGCCGACATGTCGGCGAAGCGACAACTCGTGCAGCAGCTGGAAGAGGCCGTGCGCGCGGCCGATTCGGCCAACGCCGCGAAATCGTCGTTCCTCGCGGCGATGAGCCACGAGATCCGTACGCCGCTGAACGTGATACTCGGCAACCTCGAACTGCTCGAGCGTTCGGCGCTCGACGCGACCCAGCACGATCGCGTGCACACGTTGCGCACGTCGGCGACGAGCCTGCTCGCGCTCGTCAGCGACATTCTCGATTTCTCGAAGATCGAGGCCGGTGCGATGTCGGTGGAATCGATCGAATTCGACGTGATCGCGACGGTCGAGCGCGAGTTGAACGCGTTTGCGACGATCGCGAAGGCGAAGGGGGTGCAGCTATTCTGCGAGATCCATGCGAGCAGCACGCAACAGATGCGCGGCGATCCGACCCGGTTCGCGCAAGTGCTTCGCAACCTGCTGAGCAACGCGCTCAAGTTTACCGACGTCGGCTGCGTGACCGTGCGCGTCGCGGTCGTTGCCGAAAGGCACGACACGCCGGAGCTGTCGGTCGAGGTCGAGGACACCGGCATTGGCATCGCCGCTGAACATCGACGCAAGCTGTTCAACGCATTTTCGCAGGTCGACACGTCGATCACGCGGCGTTACGGGGGCACCGGGCTCGGGCTTGCGCTGTGCGACCGGCTCGTCGCGGCGATGGGCGGCCGCATCGACGTGGCGAGCGAACCGGGCGCCGGCAGCCGTTTCACAGTGCTTCTGCCGCTCGGCCTGGACGTCGTGGCACTCGCACAGCCGCGCACGGCTCACGCACACCGGCTGTCACTGATCGCCGCACATCCCGGGTGGCGCGATTTTGCATTGCCGCATCTGCGCGCATGGGGATTCGACGTCAGCGTGTACGACAGCCCGTCGAGTCTGCCGGCCGGCATTGCGCGGCACGGCGCGCTTGTGCTGTTCGGCGATTCCGACACATGGTCGCACGCGGATCTGGCCAGCCTGAGCGATTGCGCACCGCTGATACTCGCGATACCCGACGGCCCGCTCGAACCGTATCGCGCCGGCGCCACGGTACGCGTATCGAGTTATTCGCTCGGCGGCTTGCGCGCTGCGTTGGCGCTTGGCGGTCCGAGGGGCGACGAAAGCGGGATCGACGTCGCATCGGGCGATGACCCGCGGCGTGACGACTCGCATGCCCACGATCTGGCGCTGACCGAAACGTCGCGCGACGCGGCCGCGCAAGGCGTTCGCGCATTGCGCGTGCTTGTCGCAGACGACGAAACGATCAACGGCTCGATTTTCCGCGAACAGTTGTACGCGCTCGGCTGTGCGGCAACCGAAGTCGGATCGGGGCGCGAGGCGCTTGAATCGCTGGCCGGCGGCGGCTGGGACGTACTGCTGATCGGCGACGATCTGCCCGACATGCGCGCGCACCAACTGGCGGATGCGGCACGCGGCGTCGATGCGGCGTGCGACGTACTGGTCGTGACGTCGCATTTGACGCCCGACAGCCTGCACCGCTGCACGACAGCCGGTGTGCGACGCGTTTTGACGAAACCTGTGACGCTCAGGCACCTGCGCGGCGCGCTTGCGCATGCGTGGCAGTGGCGTGCCGCGACTTCGGCGAAGAAGCCATGCGCAGCCGCGTGTCCATTGGGCTCAACCAAACATGAAACGGCATTGCATGACAAGTAACCAACAGCAGCAGATGCGTCAACGAGTATTCGAGATAACAACAAAGGCAGGGTGCCGACGCGCGTCGCGCGGCAGATTTCAAATCAATACTGGAGGGGAACGCCGTGCGCCATGTAGGGAAAATATTCGCACTGTTGCTCGAATTTGCTGCACTCTCTGAGAAGTCCCGTCGGGAGTTCCTGACGATGATGAACGAGTTTTTGCTTATGTCGCCGGTTCAGCGGCGGCGCGCGCTGATCGAGTGGAAAAATCGGGTGGATGACAACTCGCGTGATCTGCCCGGCGATTCGAGCCACCGATAGCGTGCCGTGTAGCGGCACGACCGCGCTGCGGGAGAGCGCAGCCGGACGCCGTCGCGGTATCCCGTAACAGCGCCGAGCTGTTGCGAGTTTCGGCGAATCTGCGCGGCGCGGCCGTGCGGACACGTCGTGCGCTCACGGGCGCCGGCACGTATCGTCCGCTGCGTGGCCCGCGCTAGTTGCAGGGCGAACCGGGATTTATCTTAAAATTGAGTCACTATTGGTCCGGTGCGCCGTATACGGCCAGCCATCGACACGATGGCGCGAGCATGCTCCCCGTCGCGATGGGGACCGGATGCGTGACTGAAAGCCTCGGGGAAACAGGAACATGGACGAATTCTTTGTGCGCGTGATGGTGGCCGACGATCATCCGGCATCCGCGCTCGGCATGTCGCAGTCGCTGCAAGGCAATAGCACGATCAAGCTTGTCGGCACGGTTTCGAACTCGACGGACCTGGTAACGGCGCTCGACGCGCAGCAGAGCGATGTGCTCGTGCTCGACTATGTGATGCCGGGCGGCAAGTACGGCGACGGGCTCGTGCTGCTGTCGTTCCTGCAGCGCCGCTATCCGGCGCTGCATATCGTGACGATCACGATGATCGACAATCCGAGCGTGCTGCGCGCGATCCACAAGCAGGGCGTAAGTTGCATTCTCAGCAAGTCGGACGCGATCTCGCACCTGATCGGCGCTGTGCATGCCGCCTACGTCGGTGCGAACTACATGTCGCCGTACATCAAGCAGCTCCTGCAGGACATCGAATCCGAGCCCGTCGCCCGCGCACTGACGACACGCGAGATCGAGGTTGTTCGATTGTTCGGCGCGGGCTACACGGTGGGAGAGATCGCCGCGCAGCTGCATCGCAGCAAGCAAACCATCAGTTCGCAGAAGTCGAGCGCGATGAAGAAACTCGGGATCGTTCGCGACGCGGATCTGATCCGTTACAACGATGAGCAAAATCTCGCCGGCGCGTCCGGCGACGGTGCGTCGTCGACGTGACGCGCGAGGGCCGGCAGCCGCTCCGGTCGGCTTCGGGGCAGACGCCGCCGAAGTGACGCGTTGCGGGTGGGCGGAGGCGCGCCACGCGACACGATTACCCTGTTTCCCAGGGAGCCGATGCGCCCGCATCGGTGAATGATGCGGTATGCCCGGCCACGAGCAACGAGATCGACACGACATGCCCGCAAAGCTGAAAAGACTTTTCTCGCACGGCACGGTGGCCGTTCGCAAACCGTTCGAACCGGGTCGCGTCCGGCGGCAGCAGCAGTTTCTGCTGTACGGCAGCGGCGCGGCGACCTCGGTGTTCATTCTCGTGTGTGTGACGCTCGTTTTGCTGCTCGACGTGAAGGAGTCCCTCGAGCGCTTTCGCGTCGAGTTTACGGAGCACAGGGCCGAACTCGTTGCCGAGCTGGAGATCATGAGGGCGCTGCGGAATCGCTATGTCGAGGACATGGAACTGCAATGGGCCAGCGTCGTTGAGAATTCTCCGGGCTTGCCCGGGTTGCTCGCCGGCAAGCACGGCAAGCAGACGTTCGTCGGGCGGAAAGGGCGAATTGCGATCGCCGCATTCGCCGACATCCCGCCGGCCGCATCGGCGAACAGTCATTTGCCTTACCTCGCGCGCTATCTCGAGGGGGTCGAGGTGACGGGCGTCCTGCCGCCGGCGCAACCGGCCGATCCGGGCGGCACTTCCTATCTGATCGACCCGAACGGCGATTTCATCCTTGCCGCAGGGCATCCGCTGGTGAAACGAGCGCTTGCGCTGCCAGCGGGTTTCGACGTAAGGGCACGGGTCGAGCAACTGCTGCCGATAACGAAAGATACAGCCGCATTGATGACGCCCGTCGCTCGTCAAAACACGATGGCGCTCGAGCGGCGATTCGATCCGGTGCTCGGACGCTCCGTGCTGCGGATGGTGCAATGGGTGCTTGGCGCGAACGGCAGGCCGGTCGTCTGGTTCGTCATCAACAGCCCGCCGCTGGTAGAGGGGATACTGCGCTCGCCGGGCGCCGGCAGGGAATACGCGCTCGTCGATTCAGGCGGAAATCTCCTGCTCGGCAGGCAACCCGACAGCACGATGGTGGCCCGTGCGCTCGGGCATGCGCTCCACGAGGACGGCGAGCGAGCGGCCGCACATCGTGTCGGCGTGAACTTCGTTGTCAGCGACCGGGTACCGAGATCGGACGCGGTGGTGATGGCAAGCATCTCATGGCGTGCCGTTCTGGACGACGTAGCCTTGCGCGCGAGCGTGACGGTTGTACCCGCGCTCCTCATAATCGCGCTGCTGTGGGTCGCAATCGTGATGTTCGACCGGCGCGCGCTGCGCCCCGCGAATCGGCGTGCGATTCGCCTGATCGAAAGCGAGGCGCTTAACCGGGCGCTGATCCGCACTGCGCCGGCAGGGCTCGTCCTGCTGTCGTTCGCCGACGGCGAAGCGATCGTGCGCAACGACGCGCTGATCGCGTACGAGCGGGACGTGGCGGGCGAGCCGCTCGGCAAGCGGTTGTGGCGCGCGTACCGGGAGGGTGCACCCGCCGGCAACGCGCGTAAGCGCGTGACGCGGGAACTGGCCGTCGAGCGCGCGGGATACGGCACCGTCTATCTCGACGCGCACATCGTGCGCACCAGGTACCGCGGCATCGACGTGCTGCTGTGCACGCTGCTCGACATCACCGCCCGCAAGCAGGCGGAGGAGAAGCTGCACGAGGCGCGCGAAGCCGCCGAGTTCGCGAACAAGGCGAAATCGACGTTCCTTGCGACGATGAGCCACGAGATCCGTACGCCGCTGAACGCGATCATCGGTAACCTGGAGCTGATGGAGCGCGCACAGATGGCGGCGCCGCTGCGGCGCCGGCTGGGAACGATCATGTCGTCGTCCGATACGCTGCTGCGCGTGATCAACGACGTGCTCGATCTGTCGAAGGCCGAGTCGAACCAGATGGTGCTCGAAAGCATCCCGTTCGACCTGCGCCGCGTTGTGAACGAAGTGGCCGCGATCTTCCGTCCGCTCGCGGATGCGAAAAACCTTGCGCTGACGTGCCGTATTGCCCCGGATCTCGCCGATGGTTACGTGGGAGATTCGACACGGCTGAGGCAACTGGTCTCGAACCTCGTCAGCAATGCGGTCAAGTTTACGAAGCGGGGCGGCGTAACGATCGACGTGCGGCTCGCCCAAGTGGGCCCGGCCGGCCTTGGCGTCGAAATCGCCGTCCGCGATACGGGCATCGGCATTCCCAAAGACAGCCTGCCGACCCTGTTCGACGTCTATATCCAGGCCGACGCGTCGATTTACCGGCGTTTCGGCGGCACGGGGCTTGGGCTACCGCTGTGCCGGCGCATCGTGGCGCTGATGCGCGGCGAGTTGAGCGTCGACAGCCGTCTTGGCGAAGGCACGACATTCGTGGTTGCGTTGCCGCTGCCCGAAGCGCCGTCCGGCTGGCGAAACGATGCGCCGGAACCCGGGACGTTCGCGGAAGCGGCGCACGGGTATGAAGCGGAGGCGGAATCCGAAGTGGGCGCGGAAGCTGAAGCGCGCGCAGAGGCAGGCGATGACGAACCGGTGCAAGTGCTGGTCGCCGAGGATCATCCGGCCAGCCGGGCGTTGCTGCGCGACCAGCTCGACGCATTGGGCTACGACGCGACGATCGTTTCCAACGGCATCGAGGCGATGCGCGCCTTCTTCGAGCGGCCGTACGACGTCGTGCTGACCGATCTCGGCATGCCGGAGCTCGACGGCTTCGCGCTCGCGAACTTCCTGCGCGAGCAGGGCGCGCGCGTGCCCGTGATCGCGATGACGGCGCACGCGACCGACGAGGATCGCCGGCGCTGCGAACAGGCCGGTGCGGTGGAGGTCGTGCTCAAGCCGTTGTCGATCGAGACGCTCGATGCAGCGTTGCGGCGGCATGCGGGACGCGATGCGGCGTCGCCTGCGCCTGCGCACGGGCGCGCGCCTGCCGCGCCCGCGATGACCGACGAAGTGCGGCGCACGCTGCGCGACGCGACACTGCATTCGCTCGCGGCGATCGGCGACGCGCTCGCGAGCGGCGACGCCGATACGCTGCGCATCGAACTGCATTCGATGCGCGGCGGTTTCGCGCTGGCGGGCGACGTCGATGCGCGCGACGCGTGCGCACGTGCCGAACACGCGATGCGGGACGGCGGTCCGGAAGCATTGAAGCACATCTGGCATTCGATCGAGGATGCCGTCCGGTTGGCACTCAGGCGGCTGTCGATGGATGACGGGCCTGGATCAGGTCCGACAGAGAAGTAGTCCGGAGAACTGGTCGTCGGTTCGGGGCTGACGACCACCATGCCGCGAACCGCTGTTTCCGCGTCCGACGACCCGCCGTGCAAACGCGGACGAAGCCGCACTCGAGTCTGTTCAAGTTCCCCCTTCCCGCGGCAGTCGCACGAAATATTGCGGTGCATGCTCGTCGTCCTAACAGATCGCTTGGATATCTTGACAACGCGCGTCATTTGTCGGGATATGTCCCATTTATTATTTAGTACGTGTCCTATGCATATAGGACAAGGATTAGTTTTCGTCCAATTTTCCTCTGCGTGTTAACCCGAGAAAATAGCATCTGAAATGTACTCCGCAGCATTCGACACGCCGTGAGGCAAGTCTGAAGCGGGAGTGGCACTTCATTCATTTTGACAATCGTTGACAATAGCTATCAAGGGTATTCACATGCAAAAGAAAATCAGCATCGCACGTCTCGTTCAAGGCGCAGCAGCAGCGGCCGTCCTCGCATCGATGGCGCCGGCCATGGCGGCCGACGGCGAGATCGCATTCACCGGCAAGGTGCTGTCGACCACCTGCTCGATCGGCGCGGGCGGCGGTGCGACCGGCAACAAGAACATGACCGTGAAGCTGCCGAGCGTGTCGGCAAACGCACTCGAGGCCGAAGGCAATGTGGCGGGCCGTACGCCGTTCTCGATCGTGCTGAGCGGCTGCACGGGCGATTCGACGAAGGTTTCGACCGTGTTCGAGGCGGGCGACACCGTCGATTCGGCAAGCGGCCGCCTGAACCTCGTGTCGGCAGGTGCGGAAGACGCCGTCGCCGGGAACGTCCAGATCGGTCTCCTGAACGACCAGCAGCGCCCGATCAAGGCAGGCCTCGCGGGCGAGCAGCAGAACTCGCAGCAAGTCGCTCTGAAGGACGGCGGCGCAACGCTGAACTACTACGCCGAATACCACGCCATCGGCAAGGCGAGCCCGGGCTCCGCGAACTCGCGCATCCAGTACTCGCTGGACTATCAGTAATGCCAGCGCTGCCGCCGGGCGTTCGCCCGGCGGCATCTTCCTGCCCTACCTCGTGTCGGGCGGCTCCGTCCGGATGCCCGCCCGCACCCGACTCACCCAACAGGACGAACATATGAACTGGAGGCTACCGAAGCCGGCAGCTCTGCTGGCGTTGTGCGCGACGTTGTGGGCCACGGGCTCGCAAGCGAGCGTCGTGATTACCGGCACGCGCGTGATTTTCCCCGGCGATAGCCGCGAAGTGACCGTACGGCTGGCAAATGACGGCAATGCGCCTGCGCTCGTGCAGGCATGGATCGATACCGGCAACGAAAAGGAAGCGCCCGAGCAGATCTCGGTGCCGTTCGTGCTGACGCCGTCGATGTTTCGTCTCGATCCGGGCAAGGGTCAGTCGCTGCGGCTGATCAAGACGGAGGAGTCGTTGCCGGCCGATCGCGAATCGCTGTTCTGGCTCAACGTGCTGGAAGTGCCGCCGAAGGCGACCAGCGATGAAGAATCGAACAAGATCCAGCTCGCGTTCCGGTCGCGGATCAAGGTGATGTACCGCCCGAGCGGGTTGCCCGGCCGTGCCGAAACCGCGTCGAATCAATTGAAATGGCAGATCGTGCCGCAGCGCGACGGTCACGGCTATGCGCTGAAGGCATCCAATCCGACGCCGTACGTCGTGAATCTCGGCGTCGTCAACGTCGAGGTCGGCGGTCGCAAGCAAGAACTGAAGCCGAATTTCGTGCGGCCCGGCGGTGAGACCGAATTCCCGCTTCAGGGCGTGACGGCCGCTCCCGCGAGCGCTGAAGTCGAGTACGCGCATATCGACGACTGGGGCTCGATCAAGCCGTCGAAGCGTACGACTGCCGGCGCGGCGCAGAACTGACGCGCAGAGGCTCGAGCGAGGCCGGCAAACGCCGCGCCACGCGACACCGACCTTCGGCGCAGTCAGCGCCGATGACTGCTCCGGCATAGCCGACACGATACAAGCGACACCCGCGTATGCGGAATGTGTCAGTCATTTCGCATAACGAACCAAATACACGTCGAACATGAACCTTCATCTCCAACCTGGCGGTGGTGCGCGCCGCGTGCCCCGTCCAAGCGTAATCCATTCGATGGTGCTGTCGGCCCTCGCGGGCTGGACCGTGCACGCGATCGGCGCGCCGGCCGCGGCCTCGGACGTCGATGCATCGACAGCGGCCGCGACACAGGTGGCGAGCGTCGAGTTCGACAGCGGATTCCTGCCCGGCCAGCGCGGCGGGAATGTCGATCTGTCCCGGTTCGAGAAGGGCAATGCGGTGCTGCCCGGCTCGTACGGCGTCGACGTGTACGTCAACGACAATCTCGTGACCTCGATGCAGGTCGCGTTCCGCGCGTCGGCGCGCTCGATCGACGCGCAGCCGTGCTTCGGCGAAGCGCAACTGGAGGATCTCGGCGTCGACGTGCAGCGGCTGGCGCCCGACGTGCTGTCGCGGCTGCGCGACGATCGCGCATGCCTCGAACTGGCCGATGCGATTCCCGATGCGAGCACGTCGTTCGAGTTCGGCGAGCAGCGCTTGCGCGTCAGCATTCCGCAGACGGCGCTGCGCCGCAGCCCGCGCGGCTACGTGGGGCCGGAGCGCTGGGACAGCGGCGTGACGGCCGGCATGCTGAACTACAACACGAACGTGTACAGCCGTCGCGGCAGCGGTGGCCCGACGCTCACGCAGGGCTACGTCGGGCTGACGGGTGGCGTCAACGTCGGCCGGTGGCGTTTCCGTCACGAAGGCTCGTACAGCTGGTCGACGGGCGGCGGCGCGCAATACCAGGACATCGCGACTTATGCACAGCGCGATCTCACCGCGCTGAAATCGCAGCTCACCATCGGCGAATCGTATACGTCGGGCGAGCTGTTCGACTCGACCCAGTTCCGCGGCGTGCAGCTCGCGTCGGACGACCGGATGCTGCCCGACTCGGTGCGCGGCTTTGCGCCTGTCGTGCGCGGCGTTGCGAACACCAACGCGAGGGTGACGATTCGCCAGAATGGCCTGACGATCTACGAGACGACGGTTGCGCCGGGCGCGTTCGAGATCGACGACCTGTATCCGACCGGCTATGGCGGCGACCTGATCGTGCAGGTGACCGAAGCCGACGGCTCCGTCCACCAGTTCAGCGTGCCGTACGCAGCCGTGCCGATGTCGCTGCGGCCGGGCATTCACCGCTACAGCTTCGTCGCGGGCACGGTGCGTAACACGCAGAGCGATCGCAATCCGCTGTTCATGCAGGGCACCTGGCAGCAGGGCCTGACGAACCTGGTGACCGCATACGGCGGCGTGACCGTCGCGCAGGGCTACCTGTCCGGCATGATCGGCACCGCGCTCAACACGCGATATGGTGCGTTCGGCCTCGACGTCACGCAGGCGAGCACGTCGGTGCCGGGCATGAAGCGCTTCAGCGGCACGAGCGCGCGGCTCAGCTACGCGAAGTCGATCACGCAGACGCAAACCGACGTCGCGCTCGCCGCGTACCGCTATTCGACGAGCGGCTTTTTCGGGCTGAACGACGCGATGCTCGCGCGCGAGCGCGTCGCGAACGGCGGGAATGTCGACTCGGTCGCGCGGCAGCGCAGCCGCACGTCGCTGTCCGTGAACCAGGCGCTCGGCGAGCGCGCGGGGCGACTCGCGCTCAACGTGTCCGCGACGAACTACTGGAACCGTGGCGGCACCGACGTCACCTATTCGGCAACGTACTCGAACACGTTCCGGCGCATGACCTACGGCGTGTCGGTGCTGCGTCAGCAGAACAGCATGGGGCGCAGCGACACGCAGTACTACGTGAGCGCGACGATCCCGTTCGGTCGCACGTCGCCGGTGACGGCCACCACGAGCTTCTCGCACAGCACCAGCGGCCAGAACCAGGCGCTCGCGACGCTCTCGGGCTCCGCAGGCCGCGACGACAACGTGTCGTACAGCGTCACCGCGAACCGCACGTCCGGCTCCGGCAATGCGAGCAACGACGGCAGCGGCAGCGTCGTCTATCGCGGTGCGGCCGGCGAGCTGTCGGCGACGGTCGGCGCGGGGTCCGGCTACCAGCAGGGCTCGGTCGGCATCCGCGGCGGGATGGTCGCGCACAGTGGCGGGCTGACGCTGTCGCAGCCGCTGTCGGAGACGTTCGCGATCGTCAAGGCCGACGACGCGGCCGGCGCACGCGTGATGAATTCGGCAGGTGCGCGGGTCGACGGGCGTGGCTACGCAGTCGTGCCGTTCCTGACGCCGTATTCGCTGAACGCGATCGAACTCGATCCGGAAGGATTGTCCACGGACGTCGAGATGAAATCGACGACGCAGCAGGTCGCACCGCGCGCGGGCGCGGTGCCGCTGGTCGAGTTCGCGACGACGTCGGGCAAGTCGGCCGTGATCGATGCGCGGCGCGGCGACGGCAGCGCACTGCCGTTCGGCGCGGCGGTCGTCGATGCGCAGGGCAACGAAATCGGCGTCGTCGGCCAGGGCAGCCGGATCTTCGCGCGCGGGCTGGTCGACGACGGCACGCTGACGGTGCGCTGGAGCGACACGGGCGACGCATCGTGCTCGATCAAGTACTCGCTGCCGGTCGCGAAGAGCAAGGCGGCTGCGCGCGGCGTGCGCCACCTTCATTCGGTATGCGTCGCGGGCCGGTGAGGCCCGGGCGCGATCTCATGGATTCGATTCGGAAACAGGATAATCAGATGACGCACACGACAACGACAGGAACCCGCGCGATGGCCGCCGTAAGGCTGCGCACGATTGCGCTGATCGGGCTGGCGGCCGGAACCGTGCTGGGCGCGATGCCCGCGCACGCCGTGGACGCGTTCGGGCAGCAGATTTCGATTCCGAAGAACACGCCGAGCGGCACCGTGCTCGCGCGCTATTACATCACGCCGCAGCAAGCGTGCGGCAAGCCGACGTGCTCGATCAAGACGGTGTGGAACTACCCGAACGGCGGCGCGTCCGGCCCGGGGCCGACGGTGACGACCAACGTGTCGGGCGTGTCGGCCCGCATGCTGATCAACGGGCAGTCGCACCCGACCACCGACCCTGTGCTGATCGAAATCACCCAGCCGATCGAAGTGCAGTTGCTCGGAGACGGGCGCCCGAACCTTGGCGGGTCGCTGGCAGGCAGTGCCGGCAATCCGGCTTATTTCGGGATGGCCCTTGTGGGGGGCGGGTCCGTCTATATTAATCTGAGGGGCCAGATCACGCCGATCGACGGCACTTGCTCAGTGCCGAACCAGACGGTCACGATTCCGCCTGTCAACAAGCAGAAGTTCGGCGACATCGGTTCGACGGTTGGCACGCAGAGTTTCTATCTCCGCGTCGACAATTGCCCGAAGGGCTATAACCAGGTCGGCTACACGCTCAACCCCGTTGGTGGCGTGATTGCGAACGCAACGGGCGTGCTGCCGCCAGGTGCAGACACGACGGCCGCGGGCGTGCAGATCCGCATTGCCGATGCGGCGGGCACGCCCGTGACGTTCGGCCGGTCGATCAAGCTCGATGCATACAGCAAGACGACGGGCGGTTCGTACGCAATTCCGATGCAGGCGTCCTATATTAAGACGGGTCCAACGGTGGGTACCGGCACGGTTAGCGGCGCGATGGTCGTGCTGATGGATTATCAGTGATGACAGCGTGTCGGTTTTAGGGAGAATTTTTTGAGATTTTTAGTGATTAAATATTGATGTCGATGGGACAAGTCTAAATATTCGTAAAATGCCGATCGACGGTGGAAGTGCCGAGGTGGAAATTCAAGCTGAATCGGTCTGATTGTGCGGTATGCAGCGTTGTCTATGTGCCATGGAGAAGAGGGCGCGATCACGGTGGCGGCAGTGCTCGGTGCCGCTCATATCTGCGCCATAAATCGCCATTTCGCTGAATTTCGTATATATCCGATTATTTTTTGAAGAAATATCGGTCAAGTTCTATTTATCTGGTGGTATGGTCGGCGAGTAATATTTGGTTCGTGGATTTCATTTTTCCACGCAAGGATTTCCGATCCGGTTTGAAGTGGACGGCAATTGCTTATTCAAGTCTATTTTTATAGAGACCATTCGATGAAACTCAGCAAACTCATTCTGGCACTCGGCATCAGCGGCGCACTGTTCGGCATCGCACAGACGGCACAGGCCGACGCAGTGTCGAAGAAAATCACGCTGACCGCACAGATCAACGACGCAATCTTCGTGTCGAAGCCGGACGGTTCGACGTGGTACGGCTCGGAAGAGCTGGCCCCGACCGACCACACGCAATCGAAGTTCACGAAGGTGCTGCCGGTTCGCGTGTTCACGAAGAGCGCCGATTTCAACGTGTCGCTGGCCCAGCCGCTGAAGATGTCGAGCGGCGCGTATGAAATGAAGAATGCGAAGGTCACGCTGTCGACCAACGCGGGTCCGCAGGAAGTCAAGTTCGGCGCTGTCCAGAAGATCACGCAAACCACGCCCGGCAACGGCGGCTTCGACGAGACCCACAACCTGACGATCGACGTCGAAGCGCCGATCCAGAACGGCTCGATCAGCACCAACGGCAGCTACAGCGGCGATCTCGTGATGGTGTTCGAGCCCGTCGCATCGTCGGGCGGCCAGACGCCGTAATACCCCTCCCTCCGCGAGCCCCGTTCCATGGGGCTCGCCTTCCGCTTCGCCGCCCGGCCGTCGTGCCGGGCCTGCCCGTCACGATTCTCGTCAGAAGAAAGCAACGTGTTCGCTTATCAGGCTCCGTTTCGTTTCAACAAGCTGTGGCTCGGTGCATGTCTTTTCATTTCATCGCACTCGTACGCAGAACTAAAGGTATCGTATGGCGTGCCGGAAGGATTCAGCGCGGCCGAGCTGGACGACAGCGCGAGCTATGTGGCGACGTTCAACGGGCTGACGCTGCCGGGCTTGATCCGTTATTCGCCGGAAGCCGGCGCACTCGTCTTCGACGAAGCGAAGTACGAGGAAAACGGGATCTCCCGAAGCGACATCGACACGCTTCACCGTGTCGTTTCGCAGCTCGACTACAAGCAATGCAGCAATGGCTGCGATCTCGAGATCGCCGGCCATCACGTTACCGTCGACAAGCTGAAGCGTTCGATCGCCATTCGCGATGCAAGCGAGGATTACGTCGCACCCGTCACCGGCGTGGGCCTCGTCAACAACCAGTCGCTCGACTTGCGCGCGGCATCCGACGGCTATCGCACGGCCAACGTGAACGGCAACACCTGGGTCGGGCTGCCGTTCCAGAGTTTCGGGTACATGAGCTGGTACGCCAGCCGCACCGACACGCGCGCATACAGCGGTAGTTCGAAAGGCGTGTCGTCGTATTTCCTGCAGAAGAATTTCGCCCGTACCTACATGCGAGCGGGCAAGCAGAACAGCATCGACTATGCGGCCGGGTCGGTCAGCACGCTGCTGTCGCCGAGCTTCGATCAGTTCGTCACGGTCGGAAGCCAGACACACCTGCAGGCCGACAGCCGTGCGGGGTCGCTGATCCTGTACGCGACGGCCGAAGGCAATTACGAGTTTTACCGCGATGGCCGTCTCATCCTGAAACGGCCGGCCATGCTGGGCCGCAACGAAATCAACTTCGCCGACCTGCCGGGCGGCTACTACTCGGTCGATGTTCGTCTCGTCGACCGCAACGGCAACCTGATCAATCGCGAAACCCGCGAGATCAACAACCTCAATTTTGGCGCGAGCAGCGGCAACGCCTGGCACGTGACGGCCGGCAAGGAGATGGGCGAGGGCGGCTACCTGCTCGAAGCCGCGATGAGCCGCAACCTGCAGCAGTTCTACCTGAACGCGTCGGTGCTCGCCGGGCGGGGCGGCAAGTGGGCGGCCGAAGTGAACGTCACGCGGCCGATGCGGGTTCGCGGCATCGACGTCACGCCGACGCTCGGCGTGCTGAGCGGCGAGCGCAGCACGGGCGGCTACATCAATATCTCGACCGCGAGCGAAGCGCTGGGCAGCTTGTCGCTGAGCCGCTACCAGAACACCAACGTCTCGCGCTTCTATGCCGGGCAGCCGAGTACGGCCGTGTCGTACAGCCGCAACGTGCGCGGCGCGACGTTTGGCTACAACTACCGGAAATCGAATTTCGGCGAGTCGCAGCAGGCCGAAGTGCGCTGGAACTATCGGCCGAACGGCTTGTGGGGCACGTTCGCGCTGGGTGTGCAGAAAGGCGGCTTCCAGCGTAGCGGCAACGGCGGCTACGGCGTGTACTTCAACATGACGATGATGCTCGATCGCGTGCAGGGTACCTTCAGCGCGACGCACGCGGGCGGGCAGACCCAGGTCAGCGCCGACGTCCGCAAGGAATTCATCGACAGTTTCGGCTCGACGACGGCCGGCTTGACCGGCAGCCGTATCGGCAACGATTACAGCGTCAACGTGTACGGCACCCGTGCCGGCTCGCGCGGCGATGCATCGCTGAACCTCGGCCATAGCAGCGCGGGCAGCAACGTGGATTTCAACTATCGCGGCATGGTCGCGGCCAACCGCGACGGCGTCGCGTTCGGACGCTACAGCCCGAGCGGCACCGCGATGCTGCTGAAGACGCCGGCCGTCGACGGCATGGCGTACGGCTTCAACGTCGAAGGCAGCCCCGTCGGCAACGGCAGCACCTACGCGGTGCCGCTGAATGCGTATCGCGATGTGCCGTTCGCGCGCGTGATGAGCAGCAGCGAACAGGTCGACATGAACGTCGAGGTGCCCGCGAATATTGTTCGCGCGCACCCCGGGCAGGTGTATTCCGCGAAGGCGCGGATCGACATCAACATGGTCTACAGCGGTTTCCTGACGGACGCCGATGGCCGGCCCGTCAGCGGGAAGGTCGTCGAGACGGGCGACACGGTGCATCCGAACGGGCTGTTCTCCGTGATCAGCAAGACGATGCTGTCGAAGATCACGATCGATTCGGACGGCCAGCGCCGCACGTGCAGCCTGAAGCAACCGAACGGCAACTACTTCCGCTGCGAATGACGGCCCCGACAACGACTTCAATGGATGGACGATATGAATCTTAAACGGCGAATGGTACGCCTAGCGATAGGCGGCCTGTGGCTGGCGGCCGCACTGTCGGCGCGTGCTGAAGGCGAACTGATGGTGATGCCGGCAACCACCAAGGTATTCAACGGTCACGATCAGCAGGTCAGCGTGAGGAACAGTGGCGATGCGCCGCTTTATCTGTCCGTGTTCCTGCAGAAGGTGACGAATCCGGGCATGACGCCCGAGACGAAGGTGGCGCTCGGCGATCTCCAGCATCCCGGCATACTCGCGAGCCCCGAGCGGATGACGCTCGGGCCGAACCAGGCGCGCTCGATCTCGCTGAAGTCGCTGGCGGAGCCTGACCACGAAGCGCTGTACCGGCTGTATGTGCTGCCAGTGCGGTCGCTGAAGGTGGACGATGCGCCGCAGGACAAGATCACGGCGCCGATGTCGATTGCCGTCGGCTACGGCGTGCTCGTCCGGCACATGCCGCCGCCCGGCAAGCAGCGCAGCGGCTGGACGCATCGTTGCGAATCCGGCGGGATCACGCTGGAGGCCACCGGGAATGTGCGCCAGATCTTCACGGACGTGTCGTATGGCAATGCTCAGCCGGTACAGACGATCGCCGTGTTTCCCGGCACGCCGCAGCGATTCGCGACGCGCCGGATGACGCTGAACGCCGGCAGCGCACCGCAGGCGCTGGAGTGTCCGTGAAGCGGCGCGTGTTCGGCGTCATTGCCGCGCTGTGCTGCATGCCAGCCCTCGCGGCGGGCGTGCTCAAGCTGTCGCGCACGGAGTTGACGCTGGAGCCGGGCAAGCCTCCGGGCGAGTTGTATGCCGAGAACGTTGGCGACACACCGCTGTACCTGAACGTCGAGCAGGCGCTGCTGACGAATCCGGGGCAAACGCCCGAGCATCTCGTGCCCGTGTCGGCAGTCAGCCGGCCCGGCCTGCTCGTGTTGCCGAGCCGGCTGACCGTCGCGCCCGGGCAGAAATACCGGATCGGGCTGCGAACATTCGATACGCCGCCGGGTACCCCGGCTGATACGCAGGTCTGGCGTGTGACGTTTCGTCCGAAGGAACGGATTGTCGTCGATACCGTGCAGGGCGACGGTGCGCATGCGCCGCTATTCGTCAGCGTCGGTTATGGCGTTCTGATCTATCAGTTCAAGCATGCGAGGGCAGAGTGAACGATTCGATTTTCAAGCGCGGAATGGCGCTGTTATTGCGTTGCGTAATTCTGGTGGCAGGCGTTATGCCGATGCATGGAAACGCGGCGCCGCTGTACAACCTGCTGTTGGATAACCTCAGCAATGGTTACGGTTCGTGTGTGTGGCAGAACAACGGGAACGGCACCAGCACGATCAACCTGACCATCGACTACAAGAAGGCCCAGGGGCATACGCATGGCAAGAATTTCCAATCCCGGGGGATCCTGGTCTATACGTACGACTCGAACGGCGTCATGCGGGCCAGCAGCAAGGCGGCCAGTGTTGTCTCGATGAACGGCAAGCCGCACAGCACCGTCTATGAAGGCAATGGGTACGCCATGTATGCCAGAACATATGAGGAGCGCGATCCAGATTGGATGAACACAGACGCCCATGTCGCGAATGTATCGGTCCTGATTTCGAATTCGGTGATCCAGGACTGGCCGGCCGTCGCCATCCGGGCTGGCAATTTCACGCCCGGCGACGACATCGGCGAGATCAAGGGCGGCGCCTATCTCAGCACGCTCGGCGGCAGCCCCGGGTGCAAGGTGGTCGATCCCATCATTCCTCCACCGGAGCCTCCGCCCGCGATTAACGTCGTCGTCGCCGCGCCGGATTGGGATCTCGGAGAATTGTTCCGTGGCGATGCCGTCGAGAAGACGCTCGCCCGTCCCGCCGACCAGCTTTGCTTTACCTACTCGGGCGTCGCCGGCACGAAAAACTTCGTCATCGATGCGCAGAGCAAGAACGGCATCGCAGCGAATCGCTATCTGCTCCGGAACGTGTCGGACGCGAGCCTGACGATTCCGTACGACCTGACGCTCGACAGCGGCACCGCGAGTTTCACGGTGCCGAACGCCGCCAAGCGTCCGATCGCGCTGAACAAGGACAACCGGACCTGCTTCGCCCCGACCTTCCGCACGTGGATCGATTCGATCGTCAAAACCGGCGACTACAGCGATGTCCTTACGTTCATGATTTTCACCAAATCCTAGGAGGCATGATGCGAGCACGTATTTTCGGCCTGTTGCTGGCCGCATTGGCAAGCCTGCCGGCCACTGGGGCCGCGGAAGACGGGATGTTGCTGATCAGCGGCAAGACCGAGAGCAAGATCACGGCCCACGTGATCCGACCGGACATTCTCGACGTCACCGACGCGAACGGCGGGTCGCTCGATAGCGGCCTGAAGCTGGCGCAGCTCGGCGGATGGGAGACCGCCTACGAAGTGCAGGCGCGGCTGCGCGTGGTGTCGACCACCGGGCAGTTTCGCGTGCGGCTCGACGAGCCGTTGCGGATCGTCCATCAGTCGAAGCCGGCGCAGGTATTCCGTTCGCCGACGGTCCGGTTCGGTGCGGAAGGCAATGCAATGCAGCCGCTCGCGGTCGGGCAGGGCATCTCGTTCCGGAATCCGAAGCCGCCGTCGCCCGACGTCGATTCGATCGGGTTCTACGACCTCGCCGTGTCGGCGTTCCCGCCGGAAGGCGACTTCAAGAGCACGTCCGGCACCTATACGGGCACGCTCGCGCTGACTTTCGAGCCGCTGGCCGTCGCGCCATAGCGGTGGCGGGCCGGTGCGCCCGCCGGCGTTGTCGCGATTACCTTCGCATCCGGTTTTTCCCGTGCTGATATGAAATTGCCTGTTTTGATGTTGCCCCTCGTCGCGCTGCTCGGTTGCCTGGGCGGCGCGCGCTCCGCCGCCGCCGCGATTGACGTTATCCCGAAGGAGATCATCGTCGGCAAGGACACCGAATTCGTGCAGATCGTCAACAACGGCGACCGGCCCGAGTTCGTGAACGTATCGCTCGCGCGTCTGCTCAATCCGGGCGTGCCGGTGGGCGACGAAACCACGCAGCCGGTCGGCGGCATCGAGCGGCCGTCGCTGTACGCGTATCCGTTCCGCATGAGCCTCGCGCCGGGGCAAGCGAAGACGATCGCGGTCAAGCCGATGCAGGCGGTCGATACGGAAACCGTGTACCGGCTCGACGTCAGGCCCGTGATCAACGCTTCGAGCGAGAAGCGGCAGGCGATGGCCGGCAGCATCGTCGTCAATCTCGGCTTCAGCGCGCTGGTCCGGCAACTGCCGGCCAGCGAGAAGGCGACGCTGTCGGTGAGTTGCGATGCGTCGGGCGCGCAGCTCGCCGCGACGGGCAACGTTCGTTATACGGTGAAGAAGGCCGAGGTGGACGGGCAGCCCGTCGAGCGCTTCAACGTGTATCCGGGGGTGCCGCGCCCGTTGACGGGGCGTGTCGTGAAGATTCCGGGGCAGCCCACGTGCAGTGGGCGGGCGGATTCGGCGGCGACAGATATCGGCCGATAGTTCGGGTACCGGCTCGAATCCGACGCTTGCAATGCCCATAGCAGCCAGCTGAGTCCGGCTTGTCGCATTCCGGGCCGTGCATGTGGTCTTCTGTTTGTGATCACGTCGCCGATTCAGCCGCGCCGCGTGCGAGCCGGAATCTCCGGTTCAGCGCCTTCAACATCGGACGTTCGATCCATACGTGACAGACGTAACCGCAGACGCAGGCCACGCCGAGGATCGCGCACGCGGCGCCAAGGCCCGCCCCCGTGCGCGGATCGGCGCGCAGTCCGGCAAGCTTGCCGGCCATGCCGATCACGTACGGATGGATCAGATAGATCGAATAGCTGGAGGCGCCGAGCGCTCCCATGATCCGGCTCCTTTGGGTCCAGTTCCACTGGTCGAGCGCGACGAGTGCGACGATCAGCACGAACGCGGGGCCACCCCACAGCACGACCCGCGCGAACCCTTCCGGCGTGCCGTAGCGCATCTGCAGCAACGGGATTGCCGCGATGGCGGCAATGGTGACGGCAGCCCATGCGGGCGCGGCGATCCGCTTCGCGATGCCGGCTTGCAGCACACCGTACGCGACGACACCGAGACCGAACTCCAGCACGAACGGCTGCCCGAGATGGCCGACTACGGTAGCGCCAGATGGGTCGACAACGGCCACGCATATGCACAGCAACGCAAGCGTCAGCGCGGCGAACGTGGTCGCATGACGCGCGCGCACGCAGCCGAGCGCGGCTGCGGCGACGAGATAGAACAGCATCTCGCACTCAAGCGTCCAGCCGTTGAGATTCAGCGGCCCCCAATGGCCGTTTTCCTTCACGTATGGGATGAACAACAGCGACTTGACGAGATAGTCGGGCGCTGCTGTCGTCGTGTTCAGCCAGTGAGGACGAAGCAGCGCGATCGCGTAGATGCCGAGCGTTGTCACCCAGTAGAGCGGCACGATCCGGATCAGGCGCTTGACGAGGAAATCGCGCCCCTCGTACGGTGCGACGCACGACATGATGAATCCGCTGATCACGAAGAAGACGTCGACGCCGGCCTGCCCGGACGGCAGCACGTGCAAGTGATAGGCGACCACAGCGAGCGCGGCGAGCGCCCGTGCGGACTGGATGTTCTGGTAGATCGGTCGGTGTCGTGTGTTTGCGCTCACATGCCCCGCCGGATTGGGTGCCGCGAAGGCGAGATTGCGGACGGAGGCGAGTCCGCTTCGACACCGCCTTCGGCGACAGCATCGGCGCCCTGCATGGGCGTCGAGCGACCCAGCCGGCGTAGCTGGCGCGCGAAGCCGGCGAACTGCATTGCGCACAGCAGCGACACGCTCGACAAATGGCGCGTGTAACTGCCGAGATCGGGCTCGAACAGCATCGACACGGCGACATGCCCGATGACGAGCGACGCGAGCACGTCGCGGGCCAGCTGGCCGTCGCCGGGCGTGCGCCGCCACACGGCGGCCAGCGCGATCCAGACAAACGCCTGCATGGCGATTTCCTTCGGCCCGGGCGAGAACAGCACCGGCAGATTCAGCCGCAGCGTCGCATACAGGTAATCGACGGAGAACGCGAAAAACGACGTCGGGGCGACCGGGTTGTGGAAGCTGGTGCGCGCGCCGTACGGCGAACCGTATGCGAGGTAGTCCGCGGCCATGTCGCGCGGATGCAGCAGCAGGTAATACGCGTCGTTCGGCAGCAGCACGAGCATGAGCGGCGCGGCGAGCATCAGCAGCGTCCTGCGGCGCCATGAGCCTCGCCGGAACAGCAGCACGGCGAATGCGACCCCGAGGATCAGCACGAAATAGCTGCGCACGATTGCCGCGTAGGCGCTGTACAGCACGACGGCCGCCGCGATCGCGGCGAGCGCCGGGCGGCGTTGCGCGACCCTGGCCAGCACGATCGCGATCAGCACGACGAGCGTGTCCTTGCTCGCGACGAACAGGTTGAAGAACACGCAGGGCACGAGCAGCACGAGGCTCGCCGCGAGCGAACCGATACGGCGCCCCTGCGCGATCATCAGGCAGATGAACAGCGCGCCGACCGCGGCGGTGAACGCGTGAGTGCCGCTGACGCCCAGCATCGTGTAGAACTTCGCGACGGCATCGAACGAGGTGCCGTCGTAGTCGCCCGATCCGCCGATCTGGCTCTGGATCTTCTCCGCGTCGCGGAACACGTATTCCGGGAGGAACGTGCCGGCCTTCGCATAGACGATCCAGTAAAGCAACACGGCCAGCGCCGCGATCGCGCGGGTCAATCCGCGACTGAGGGGCGGCCCTGCGCCAATCAGCTTATGCAGCATCGGGTACGCTCCTCCGGATCGCGCCGGCCGCGTGGGTTCGCACGCTGCGCAGGACGATCGGCGCCAGCGCGGCGACGATCGCGATGCTGGCCGTCAGATGCGCGAGCGCCGCACCGGTCGTGCCGAAACGCGCGATCAGGTACCACGCGGTCGGCACGCAAACCAGCGCGATGCCTGCCATCGACAGCGTGACGGCGACGCCGGTCCGCAACGCGATCGCGGCCGCCCACAGCACGTCGGCGGCCGCGCGCAGCACGAACGACGCAAGCAGTACCGCCAGCAACACGACCTCGTGCGCACCGGCCCGTTCGTTCGCGAGCCGAAACAGGTCGTCGTGCACGGCGAGGATCGCGACGGAAAGCAATGTCGCCAGCCCCGCGCTGGCCGCCACCGCACGGCGCAGCCGACGACGGAAGTCGGCGGGGTCGTCTGTGAGCACACGCACGAAACCTGGCGCGGCCGTGGCGACGACCGTCGCGAAGGCGATCGCCTGCACGGCGTTGGCGACCGACCACGCGAAAACATAGCGGCCGAGCGAGTCGGCACTTGCGTGGCCATTGGCGATGAAGCGCTCGACGTACTGCAGGATCGACAGCAGCCCGCCTGCCGCGTAGAACGGCAGGCCTCGCAGCCAGACCTCGATCATGTCGCGGGCCGCCGGCATGCGTGCGATTCGCCCCGCGTGGCCGGCCCGTCGCGCAAGCACGCCGATGCGATGCCACGACACGGCCACGACGCACGCATTGCACACGAACCACAGCGCGAATACGGCTTCGATCGAGCGTATCGCACCGACGAGCAGGCCGGCGCACGCGATGGCGGCCCATCCGCCGGTGCGGACGAACTGGAGCAACGAGCCCGCGCGCGCGCGGTGCAGTGAGAACATCCATGTATTCGTTTCGAATGCCGCGTGCTCGGCGAGCGCAACGAGCAGGACGCACCCCAGTACGCGCGCCGACGGGCCGAATTCACCGGCTGAAAAACCGGCGAGCGATGCGATCGCGAGCGACGTGCAGATCAGCAGATACAGCCCGGCGAACGCGGTGCCCAGCCTGCGCGCCTCGCCGATCGCGGGCAGCGGGTCGCTCGCGCTCAGCCGGCGGTTGAGTTCCGTGCTGAAGCCGAGCCCGAGCAGCTTCGACGCGACGACGGACGCGGCGACCGCGAGCCCGTAGACGGCGAACGCATCGAAGCCGAGCGCGCGCGCGATGATGATCGTCAGGCCGAACTTCAGGCCGAGCGCGGCGAATCTGAGGGTGAGTCGAATGAGCATTGGCAGCCTTCAGGTCGTCACGCGTATCGAGCCGCGCGCAACGCGTCGACTACGTGTTCGCGCGCGGTGCGAATCCGGTCGAGCCCCGTCCGGGCCGAATGCCAGAACGCGGTTGCCGAGCCGGTGGCGAGAATCCTGTCGGCGACGGCGTCCGGATCGAACGCCGCGCCGTTGACGACCCAGTCGTCGAGATGCAGGTCCGCATACGCGCCGAAGCCCTTGCGCTCGTAGCTGACGTGGAACGCCGGCACACCTTGCAGCACGGATTCCAGCGCGCCGTGCAGGCGCACCGAGACGACCCAGTCGGGCGCATCGTGCGCGAGCAGCGTCTTGAGCGGCACGAGTGCGTCCTGGATGCCCATGTCGCGGTAGTACGCGGC
This sequence comes from Burkholderia sp. D-99, assembly GCF_011605345.1. Lineage (GTDB taxonomy): Bacteria > Pseudomonadota > Gammaproteobacteria > Burkholderiales > Burkholderiaceae > Burkholderia. The sequence goes on along the minus strand of NZ_JAAOXM010000002.1, from coordinate 746,631 downwards.
GTCGTCGTTGCCGCGGCAGGCGCTCTGCACCGCGAACGAGATGCGGCAGCGCGGGCGGACGCGCTCGATCAGCCGTGTGATCGATGCGGCGTAACGCGCGCACTGCGAGCGGCTCCATGCCGGCGGGCGACGCAGCACGAATGCGATGTGCCGCGTGCCGTCGCCGGAGCGGGCGGCCCGCTTCAGGATCGTGTCGCTGTGGCGCTCGAAATCCAGCACGGCGAGATCGGGCGCGCGGCGCGTGTTCGCATTGGCGGCAAGGAACGCGGACGAGCGGTCGTCCCGCACGAATACCGTGTCGAACGACGCAAGCAGGCGGCGCAGGTGCGTGCCCACGGGCCATGTCGGCCGCACGGGGCCGATGCTTTGCGGCAGGTACACGGCCGGTTTGCCCGAGGCCTTCGCCGCGCGCATCTGCAGCAGGTGGCCAGCTTCCAGCTTCAGTGCCTCGAGGCAATTGAGCGCGCGAAGATAGCCGCCGCCGACGCCGACGATCAAATCGACGCGATCGAGCAGGCCTCGCAAGTCGTGCAGCCTCTTGTTCGCGTGGACCGGCAGCACGAAGCGGGCCGCGCCCGTCACCCGCCTCGCGCCGTGGTTGGCAAGCACGGGTGCTGCGGCGACGTCGTCGTAGGCGGGAAACGAAGCCGGATCGGCCGCGACGATCGAGATCCGGATCGCATCCCCGAATGCCTCGCGCAGCAACCGGACGGACAGATCGACCAGCAGGCCGTCTCCGGAATTGCGCGCGCTGTACGCATGCAACAGTGCTACGTGGGTGGTCGGGGTCATTTCGGTTCCTGGTGAGCGAGGCTGCGGTAGAGCGCGAGCGTGCGCTGGACCATCGCGGCGGCGGAATAGTGTTCGAGTGCGTGCGCGCAATTCGCGCGCATGCCGCGCCGCAACGCCGTGTCGTCAGCGAGCGTGACGACGGCGTGCATGAAGTCGGTCGTATCGTCGTCGTTCGGTACCACGAGGCCGATGTCGTGCGAGCGAATCAGTTCGGCGGCACCGGCCACGTTCGATGCGACGATCGGCACGCGCGCGGCCATTGCCTCGAGGCAGACGTACGGAAAGCCTTCGTAGCGGCTCGGCAGCGCAAAGAGGTCGAACGCGGAGAAGTAGCGATTCGCGCCTTCCACCGCGCCGACGACGCGCAGGTTCGGCGGCACGTCGTCGGCATCGGGGCCGGCTGCCGTGTCGAAATCGCCGGGGCCGATCACGACGAATTGCACCGCGCTGCCGCACCGGCGATGGACGCCGCGCGCGATGCGCACGAGCCGATCGACACCCTTCTGGTGTTCGAGGCGGCCGACAAAGCCGACCACCACTGCATCGCGCGGCAGGCCGAGCGCACGCCTCGCGTCGTCGCGCGGCATCAGCCGCGGCGGCGTTACGCCGTTGACGATCGTGTCGATGCGGTGGTCCGGAATACCGAGCGTGTCGTGCAGATGCGCCGCCTCGTCGCGCGAGACCGCGACGATCCGGCTCGAGCGCAGGCAGCCGAGCACGCGCTCGACCGTACCGTAGAAGCGGCGGCGCCAGCCGCGCAGCGACGGGTTCAGCGTATACACCGCGTGTGGTGTATAGACGTGCCGCCAGGGGCCGATGCACAGGCGCGCGATCGCGCCGGCCTTCGAACTGTGGCTGTGCACGATGTCGGGGCCGATGTGCAGCAGATGCCGGTAGAGCCGGGCGACGGTGATCGCGTCGCGCCAGCCGACCGCGCGCCGCATCGGCACCGCGTGAACGGACCGGCAATGTGCGAGTACGCCCGCGTCGAGAATCGATGCGTCGAAACGCGGGCCTTGCGGAATGATCAGATGCAGCTCGATGCCGTCGTGCGCGCTCAGGCCGCGGATCAGATCCGCGAGATGAACGGCGACGCCGCCGCCCGCGGCTTCGACGACCAGCACGATGCGAAGGCGCGGATGCGGGCCGTGCGCCGTGCCCGCGGCGGGGCCGGGCGGGAGGGTGAGGACGGGCGCTCGGGATGCGTCCGTGGCGGGGCGCGCGTTGCGCCCGAGATCGATCGAGTCGCTCATCGCGAACCTCCTTGGCGAAGCCGTGCCGTCAGCGCGCGCAGTGCGCGCCGTGCAGGCGATGCATGGGTGTCGCGACGCGGCGCGTCGCCGTATCGCGTATAGCGGTAGGCGCCGTAGCGGCCGCCGTAACGGCCCGCGCGCGGGATGACGCCGTTGAGCAGCACGCCGGCTGTTGCGATGCCGTTGTGCGTGAGTTGTCGAGCGGCTTCGCCCAGCTCGGCGAGACGCGTTGCGCCGGCGCGGGCGACCAGCAGCACGGCGCCGGCATGCCGGCCGAGCACGACCGCATCCGCGACCGCGAGAATCGGCGCGGAATCGATGACCACCGCGTCGTAGCGCGCCGACCAATCGCCGAGCAGCGCGGCGATCCGCTCGTCGGCGAGCAACGCATCGGGGTTCGGCTGCAATGCGCCGGTCGCGACGAAATCGAGGTTCGGCACCACGTTCGCGTGAATCGCGTCGTGCGGCGCGAGGTCGCCCGACACGATCTCGGCGAAGCCGCGCTCGCGCGCGACGCCGAAATAGTCGTGCAGGTAACCCTTGCGCAGATCGCCGTCGACGAGCAGCACGCGTGCGCCGTTCGCGGCAAGCAGTGCCGCGAAATTCGCGGACACGAACGACTTGCCCGCGCCCGGCGCCGGGCCGCTCAGCAGCAGCACGTTGTTGCGCGCGCCCTGCATCGCGTAGCGCAGCGCGGTGCGCAGGCTGCGCAAGCTTTCGATCGCTGCATCGTGCGGATCGCGCACGCTCAGCAGATGCGGGCCGGGCGCATGGGCGGCCATCCGACGGGCGACATGCCGCTGCTCCGTCGAATCGGGAATCGTCGCGTAGACGTTCATGCCGAGGTGCCGCTCGATTTCGTCGGCGCTGTCGACGCCACCGAACAGGAAATCGCGCGCGAACGCGAGCCCGACGCCAAATACGAAGCCGAACAGTGCGGCCGCGCCGATCACGAGGGTCCGCTTCGGGCGAACGGGCTCGTCGGGCACGGTCGGCGCGTCGACGAGCCGCACGCTGCCGGTCCGGCCCGCCTTCACCAGCTCGAGCTGCTGCGCGTTGCCGAGCAGCGCGGTATACAGATCCGTGTCGACCTTGACGTCGAGCATCAGTCGCAACGCGTTCTGCTGGAGATCGGGCAGGCGCTTCACGTGCTGCTCGACGTCCTGCTGCTGGCGTCGCAGCGTGCCGATCTGCGCGTCGATCGCGATCATGTCGGGATGGCCGGGCGCGAAACGCGTGGCCATCTCGTCGCGCTTCTGCTGCAGTTCCAGCAGGCGCGTCTTCGCGTCGGCCGTCTGCTGCAGCACCAGCTTCGCTTCCTCGGTCAGGTCGACTGCGCCGTGTGCGTTGCGCATGTCCGTATAGCGCTGCTCGGCTTGCTGAAGCTGCTTCTTGAGGATCGGCAGTTGCGTGTTGAGAAATGCCAGTGACTGCGCGGCATCGGCGGACCGGCGCTCGATGTGCTGTCGGACGTAGTGGCTCGCGATGGCCTGAAGCGTCGCCTGAACGCGCCGCGGATCGGGGCCGCGCAGCGTCGCGACGATCACGCCCGACTGCTTGACCTTCTCCTGCACGTCGAGCGCGCGGCGCAGCGTATCGATGGTCTCCGCGCGCGACTGGCGCACGACCGTGAAACGCGTGCCGGGTTGCGCGTCAACGCGCGCGAGCTCGACGACGAGCGGGCCGTTCGCCGTCCGGAACGTTTCCGTCCGGCCGTGCTGCCCGATGACGGGCGTGGACAGGCCGGGCCCCGAGAGCCGGTAGCGTCCGTCGTCGAGCACCGTCAGTTCGAAACGGTCGCCCTCGAGCGGTTTCGGCACGTCGAAGCGGGTGAGATCGGCGCGCTCGTTGCCCCACGCATAACCGCCGATGCCCAGCACGCCGGGGCGCGCGACATCCGGGTTGAAACGCGAGATGAAATCGCCGACGACCGGAAAGCGCTTCGGCTGCACATCGATATAGCTGCGCAGGTCGTCGACGGCACGCGTGACGACGAGCCGCGACGCGAGGATCTGCGCTTCGGCCGCAGCGGTGGACTTGACGTCGAACAGCGACGACACGTCGCCGAGCAGGCTCTTCGCGGCCGATGCGTCGCCGCTGTCCTCGATCTGCAGCAGGATATCGGCCTGGTATTGCGGATGGCTGAGGAATGCGTACAGCGTGCCGGCGCCGACGCATGCAGCGGTGACGCACGCGATCAGCCAGCGATGGGAGACGAACGTGTCGATCACGCCGGCCAGCGTGATCTCGTCGGCATGCTCGGGCATGCGCGGAGGGGGAGAGGTTGGCATCATCGGTTCAGTTCGGAAATCGGGAGAAAGCGGCAGGCGGCGGGGAGGCGGCGCCCGCCGAGGTGATGGGCTGCGTGGCCGACGCGAGGCGCGCGCACCAGTGGTCGACGCCGTGCTCGATGAGCCGCAGGCTCTGCTCGAACACCGGGCGCGTGCCGCAATACGGGTCGGGCACGTCGAAGCCCGGACGTGCGTGGCCCGGTGCCGGGCAGAATTCGCCGAGCGTGAACACGCGGCCCAGCAGCGACGGATGGCGGCGCTCGAGCGCGCGCTTCTGTTCGCGCTCCATCGTCAGGATCAGGTCGGCTTGCGCGCTGAGCGTCGGCGTCAGCAGGCGCGCGCGATGCGTGGTGATGTCGAGGCCGCGCTCGCGCATCAGCGCGACGGCGAACGGCTCGGCGGGATGTCCGACGAGCGCGCCGAGGCCGGCCGATTGCACGTCGACGCCCGGCATGCGCACGCGGAACAGCGCCTGCGCCATCGGGCTGCGGCAGATATTGCCGACGCACACGACGAGCAAGGTGGCGAGCGCGCTCATTTGATGGCGAGCGCCGCCGCCATGGCGCCGGAGTTGACACCGGGCAGCAGCAGGCTCAGCACGCGGCTGAAGCGCACGAGGCTGTTGCCGTCGACGTAGACGATGTCCTTCGGTTGCAGCTCGAACTCGTTCGCGAGGACCATCGACACGGGCGAGCGCGCGTCGAGGTGGAACACCTGCGGGCTGTCGGTCTGCGAGCCGCGAATCACGAACAGTTGGGCGGCGTCGGCTGTGTTCGGATTCACGCTGCCGGCCTGCGACAACGCGTCGGACAACGTGAGCCCGCCGTCGCGCAGCGGCAGCGCGAGCGACGGCTTGTTGACCTCGCCCATCACGTAGACGCCGTAGTCGCTGCGGCTCGGCACGTGCAGCAGATCGCCGGCGGCGAGCACGATGTCGGCCGGATTGCGGCCCTGGCGCAGCAACTGCGTCAGGTCGAGCGGATGCGACACGCCATCGCGCACGAGTGTCATCCGGCTCTGGTCGGCGGCGGGATTCAGGCCGCCTGCGCGACCGAGCGCTTCGTAGAGCGTCATCGGCACGTCGTTGACGGGCTGGTTGCCCGGCGCGCGCACTTCGCCGTCGATGTAGACCTGCTTCGAACGGAACGACGCGACGCGCAGCGTGACTTGCGGATTGCGGTAGGCGCGCGCGAGCGCATCGGCGACGCGCGTTCGCGCGGCGTCGGCGGTGAGGCCCGCGACGCGAACCCGGCCGGCGAACGGGAACGCCAGGTCACCGTGCTGATCGACGACGAAACCGGTGACGGGATCGGCGGCGTGCGGCGTGTTTGGCGCTGCCGCGCCTTGCGCGGCCGCCAGTTCGGGGTGATCCCATACGGTGATCTGCAGCACGTCGCCCGGGCCGATCCGGTACGCGCCGGGTGATGTCGTCAGCAGATCGACTTGCGCGGCCAGTTGCCGTGTCGCCTCAGCCTTCAGTTGGCGAATCAGGTCGGGGCGGATTTTCCGGATCTCGTAATGCGGCGTTTCACCGTCGGGCCGGGCATCCGTCGCGGATGGCGGGGGTGGCTCGACCATCCGCATGCCGGGGGCGAGCGCGCAGGCGGACAGCGCGACGCTGAGCGTCGCGATCGACAGTATCGGCAACAGGCGGGCGCCGCGCACGCGCGCGGCTCCGGTCCGCGCGCGTGCGGCGGATTCCATAGGCATGGCTTTCTCCAGGAATGGGCGCCGCGCGGCGGCACCCTATGCGTGATCAGTACGCGTTGTGATGTGTCCAGCCGCACGCGATCGTCGCGACGACAATCCGCATATCGAGTGCGAACGACCAGTTGCGCAGGTAATGAAGATCGGCTTCGACGCGGCGCTGCATCTTCTCGACGCGATCCGTTTCGCCGCGCAGGCCGTTGATCTGCGCCCAGCCGGTAATGCCGGGCTTGACGCGGTAGCGATGGATGTAGCCGTCGACGATCGTCTGGTACAGGTCGTCGTGTTCGAGCGCATGCGGACGCGGGCCGACGACGGACATCTCGCCGCGCAGCACGTTGATGAACTGCGGCATCTCGTCGAGGCTCGTGCGGCGCAGGAATGCACCGATGCGGGTCACGCGCGGATCGTTGGGCGTCGCTTGCCGCACGCCGGCGTCCGCGTCTGCATGAATCCGCATCGTGCGGAACTTGTAGATCGAGAACGCCTTGCCGTCCGCGCCCTTGCGCTGCTGACGGAACAGCGCGGGGCCGGGCGAAGACAGCCGGACGGCTGCCGCGATCGCCAGCAGCAGCGGTGCCGTACCGACCAGTATCACTGCCGCGAACAGGCGATCGAAGATCGCCTTCTGAACCAGCGCGCGCGGCGACAGCGGAGACGCGACGAGGTTGATCGCCGGCGCGCCGACCAGGTCGATCATCTCGCCGTCGAACATCGCGAGCTGGCTGACATCGGGCACGAGTCGGACGTTCACGAGGTCGTGCCGGAAGGCATCGAGCACGCGAATGACGGCACCGGTTTCGGTGATCGGCAACGCGATCCAGACTTCCGGGATCGCCTGCGCCTGCACGTGCGCGGCGAATGCATCCAGCGTGTGAAAAACATCGATGCCGTTCGCGCCGCCTTGCGCGGAACAATCCGGATCGAGCACGGCTGCCGGGCGATAGCTCGCCGACGGCGAGTGCGCGATCCGTTCGAGCACGGCGGCGCAATGCGCGCCGCCGCCGACGATCGCGACTTGCCTGATGCGTTCGCCCTGGTGGACGATCCGTTCGAGCGTCGCGCATGCGATGAGCCGAAATGCGACGAGTGCGATGCCGCTTGCCGCCGCCCAGAACAGGAACCCGTTCAGCGGCACGGGCAACGCGCCGTGCATCGCGAACATGACGACCGCCGAGCCGGCGAGTGCGATCAGCCACGCCGTAAAGGTCAGGATGGCGACGCGATATTTCGCGCGATGATGCGGTGTGCGCGCCATGCCGAACGCCGGGAACAGGACCATCGCGAACGCCGAGGTGCTGGCGACGATCGCCACGCAGCTGGACGGATCGACACCGTCGCCGGGGAAAAAACGGGCTGCCGCAGCAGCGCCGACCGCAATCAGCGTGATGTCGACGATGCGTGCGAGCAGCCCATCGACTGCCTGCGGCGCTGCGGGGCGCCGCTCTTCGAGTGCCGTATGCATATATCCTTCACTACCGTTTTTTGTCTGATGGGCGTGCGTCATCCTTCGCACGACACAACGCGTCGCGGCAGGGGAGTGCCGAGCGGTGTCAGTGCTTCCGTTTCACGGGAAGGGGAGATGCGGGGAGGGAGCGCCGCCTGCCTTATCGGTTGGTCGCGTGCAGCGCATTGAGGCATTCGTGAACGAGGCCTGATCAATGCGACGCGTCTGAATCAACTCGACCGGAATCAATTTTCGTCAACCGGGGAAGGGATTTAAATGGGACGTGTATTAAATGACCTCGTACGCAACTGGTACACGTACGAATGCGATGAGACCGGGTTTTCGAGATGCGTGTGCCGCGAACGAACAGGCCTCGATTGATCCAGTCGTCGGAGCAGGGCGCGGAGAAGCGCGCCGGCATGGGCAAAGGGCGGGACGGTAGCCGGCGATGCCGGGGCGGCATGCGGTTTCGGGTAGGGCGATTTGCGATGCGTCGCAAAAATTCGGTGCCGGCGCGCAATAGACGAAGTGATTCGCTGGCGGCGGCGTGGGCGACCGGTGCTAGGTCGCGCAGAAATCAGGATAACAAAGCGAAAAAATGATGACTTGCGCGCGACGCCGTCATTGATCGCATGAATGCGGTCGCCTGCGTGACGGCATGGGCAGGGGCATGCGTTTCATCAGGTCGGGCCGACATGCAGGCTGGCGACCGCGCGTGTTCGGCGAAAGCGATGCGTCGTTGCTGACGCTTGCCTGCGGCCGATCAGGCATGACTGAATTGCTGCGGTTTTGCGGGCGGGACGACGATGCGGCATGCATTGGCGCCCATCGAAGAGAAGCATGAGCGTGCCATGCACTCATGGTCGGCATCGTTGTCCCGCCTGTCGTTCAGCCCTTCGCGGCGACGTCGATGCGCAGCGCTTCGCCGCCGGCGACGATCGCCAGCAGGCGATCGACGTTCGGGTGCGCGCCGGGGCGGTTGCGTGCGTCGGCTGTGTGCTCCGCGAACACGGCAAGGCCATGCTCGGCAGCGTTTGCGTCGAGCACACCGAAGGCCTGCTTCAGGTAGTTGTACACCGCGAGCGAACCTTGCTTGCCGGGCTGATTCTCGATGCTGGCGACCACGTCGCCGTTCGCGCCGACGAGATCGATGCGCGCGATGCCGTCGATGGCCGGCAGTTGCGCGAGGTTGTCCTTGAATACTGGGGTCGGTTGAATCACTGAAAACACTCCGTCGGTTCGGTCTTGGGCCAATGAGGGCGGCCGGCCGTATCTTATCCGATCGGTTTCGGCGCACCGGCGCTCGCGGCCGCGCCGGCCGTGCGCCACGCGAGTGCCGCGCACGCGAACTGCACGGCGCTGCCGCTCAGCATCGCAATCCGCAGCCCGGCCGCGCCGCCGCCGCACGCGTCGTACAGTGCGCCCAACATGGCGACGCCGAACACCGCGCCGATCATCCGCATCACGTTCATCAGCGACGCCGCCGTGCCTGCACGCGTCGCGTCGACGGCGCCGACGGCCGTGGCCGCGAGCGATCCGACGGCGAGCCCGAGCCCGGTGCCGGTGAAGGCGAGGCCCGTTTCCGCCCAGTCAAGCATCGGCGCATGGGCATCCGTCGATCCGGCCGCGCCGACGCCGATCGCGGCGAGCCCGACGCCCATCAGCGCGACGCCGCCCGCGCCGGCCGTGCGCCCGCCGACGCGCGCGGCGACTGCACCGGAGCCGAACGACATGAGTGCGAACAGCACGGACATCGGCAGCAGCGCAAGGCCCGCACCGGTAGCGTCGAGCACGTGGTGGCTTTGCCATGCGAGCGGCAGCACGAACAGCATCCCGTAGCCGCCGAACGTCATCGCACCGTTGGCGATCAGCATCCCGCGGAACGGACGGTTCGCGAACAGGTCGAGCGGCACGAGCGCGGCTGCGCCGAGGCGCTGTTCGATGCGGACGAACAGCGCGACGGCGATCGCGCCCGTCGCGACCAGCAGCGCCGCGCGCTGTGTGTCGACGCGTGCGTCGATCGTCGCGAACACGACGCAGCCGATCGCGATCGCGCCGAGTACCTGCGCGGCCGGATCGAAGCGGCGTCCGTGCGGATCGGCCGATTCAGGTACGACGGCGCGGGCCAGCCCGATCGCCGCGATGCCAAACGGGATCACGACCCAGAAGATGCTGCGCCATCCGAACGCACGGATCAGCACGCCGCCGAGCGTCGGGCCGACGATCATCGCGATGCCGCCGCACGCGGCCCAGATGCCGAGCGCACGCGAGCGTTCGGACGGATCGCGCCAGATCACGCGGACGATCGCGAGCGATGCGGGAATCAGCAGCGCGGCGCCGGCGCCGGCGAGTGCGCGGCCCGCGATCAGCACACCGAGCGTCGGCGCGAGTGCGCACACGACCGACGCGCCGCTCAGTACGGCTGCGCCGAGGATGAACGCGCGCCGCCTGCCGTACAGGTCGCCGATGAGGCCGCCCGTGAGCAGCAGCACCGCATAGGCGAGGTTGTACGCGTCGATCACCCATTGCAGCGCGCCGACGCGCGCACCGAATGCCGTGCCGATCGGCTCGGTCGCGAGATTGACGATCGCGGTGTCGATCTGCGCGATCAGCACCGCGATGCACAGGGCCGGCAACACGAGGCGGTGCCGGGCCGGCGCGGCTTTGATTGCCGCGTCGGCGGATGCGTGACGGATCGGCAGGTTCATCGGTGTTCTCCTGATCGCCCGTCGCCCGACAGGGCGGCAACGATATCGTTACGACGGCAACGCGCGTGCGCTGCCGCAACGCGGCCGCCGCGGGGTGCGCGGGCGCGTGGATGCGCTGATGCGGGCGGCCGGGCGGGGCCTGCGCCCCACGCATCGTCGCGCTCGACCTTCTCGTCGATCAGTTCGCGCGCATCCGGGGTCGCATCGGGCCAGCCATCGCGTTGCATTACCGCCCGGCGCCGGCTGGCAAACCCGCGTCGCGTGCTCGCTCGATGTCGGGGCTGCGATACGCGCGCTCGGGAATCTCGGCGAGCCGCGACGTGTGCACCTGCTGCGGTGCGAGGCCGTAGAACTTCTGGAAGCTCATGATCAGCGGCGACCATTTGTCTGGGTCGATGCGATCCGGATGCCCGTCCATCAGCAGGTCGGGATGGACATGCACGCGCTGGATGCGTAACTCGAATACGCGGATGTGGCCGCGCAGGTCGGGCGCTTCTTCGCCGATGCCGTGCGTGGCCGCGACGACCGCTTCCATGTGCACCTGGCATTCGAGCGCGCGTGGCGGCGATACGGTTTGCGATGCCGTTTCGGTGAGTCCGGCCGTGCCGAACTTGTCGGGTTCGAATACATAGCCTTTCGCCCGCTTCCCGTCGGGCACCGGATACGTGCCGGTCGTGCGGGCGATCCGGTCGACCGCGGGCGCCTGCGCCGGCGACGGCAGGTTCAGTACGCATTCGCCGGTACGCAGCAGGTTGCGGGTGGTCTGCGAGCTGGCGGCGATGCCGATCACGCCGCGCCAGCCGAGCCAGAATGCGGACGAGATCGGCGCGAGATTGGCCGTGCCATCCTCGTTCAGCGTGCTGACCAGCACGACGGGCGTGCCGAAATAAAGGATGTTCGGTTCGGTGACGCAATGCGGAGCATTCATGGTCGGGGCCTTCGCTTCGTTGAGGGGATCAGTCCGCATGCTGATCCTCTCGCGGCGGCCCGGCGCTCCGATTCTTGTTGTTTCATCCGGATGGCGGCAGCGAGATCGAGGAACGGGAATGGCGCGTCATGCGCAGGCGGTGCCCGGAAGACGGCAGGCAATCGAAACCGCCGGCTTGCGCGTCCGCGTGCGCCGGCATCGCGCTTGCTTTTCCGCTACAGTAGGACATCACCGACCGCGCCTGCCGACCCGGCGTGGTCACGTTCCGGTATTCCACACGAGGGCCCTCGATGCACACCCCGCAACGCTATTCCGAAGAAGCGCCCACGCGCGCGGAAGTCGACGCGCTGACCGGCGCGACCGTCATCGAATTCGGCGCGAACTGGTGCGGCATCTGCGCGGGCGCGCAGCCCGCGATCGTCGCGTCGTTCTCTGCCCATCCCGCCGTGCGACACCTGAAGATCGAGGACGGCCCGGGCCGCCCGCTCGGCCGCTCGTTTCGCGTGAAGCTGTGGCCGACGCTGGTGTTCCTGCGCGATGGCGTCGAAGTCGCGCGCGTCGTGCGCCCCGCCGACGCGAAGCAGATCGAAGCCGACGGTTTCGCCGCGCTGGCCTGACGCCACGGTCATGCAACAAGCCATCACCCACATCGCCGTCGACACGCGCGGCAGCGGCCTCGTCGAATTCACGTCGCAGGCGCGCGCGTTCGTCGACCAGCAGGCGATCCGCACGGGCCTGCTCACCGTGTTCTGCCGCCATACGTCGGCGTCGCTGCTGATCCAGGAGAACGCCGATGCGTCGGTGCGGCGCGATCTCGAACGCTACTTCGCGACGCTTGCGCCCGAGGATGCCACGCGTTACGAACACGACACCGAAGGCGCCGACGACATGCCCGCGCATCTGCGCACGGCGCTCACGCAGGTGCAACTGTCGATCCCGGTCGAGAACGGGCGCATGGTGCTGGGCACGTGGCAGGGGATCTACCTGTTCGAGCATCGCCGCGCGGCGCACCGGCGCGATATCGTGCTGCACCTGATCGGCGAATGAACGGGAAGGTGAGCGTGCGCGCGTGATGCCGCGCCGGCACGCGATGCCGTGCGCGGTCGCACGCGGTGCACCGGCTCAGGCGAGCAGTTTCTCGACGAGTGCGCCGAGTTCGCGCAGGTGGACAGGTTTGGGCAGGAATTCGTCGAACACCTGCTTGTTCTCGCGCAGCGCGGCCGATTCGTACGCGCTGACGCCGAGAATTGCCGGATGCCGGCCGTCGTCGTCGGGTACCGCCACCGCGCGAATACGCCGCGCGACCTCGAAGCCGCTCAGGTCCGGCAGTTCGAGATCGAGCACCACGATGTCGTAGCGGCCCGTGCCGAAGCGCGTGATGCCTTCCTGCCCGGTGCCGCACAGATCGGCGTCGATGCCGAGCGCCGACAGCATCGCACCGAGCGTTTCGCGTGCGTTGTCGTTGTCGTCGACCACCAGCGCGCGCCGGTCGCGGTGCGCGGCGGCCTGTGGCAGCGCGGGCACATCGCCGGCTGCTTCGTGGGTATCGGGCACCTCGACCGGCAGCGTCACGACGAATTCGCTGCCTTCGCCGACCACACTCCGAACATCCACATGCCCGCGCAGCGTCGTCACGATTTCGCGCACGACGGCGAGCCCCATGCCGATCCCGTCGACATGCAGGCCGATCGCATCGTTCGCGCGGTAGAACGGCTCGAAGATCTTCGACAGATGCTGTTTCGCGATACCGGCGCCCGTGTCGCGCACCGAGATGGTCAACTGCTGGCCGGCCGGTACATCGGCGCGCGTGATCGATACGTCGATCGACCCGCCGAGTGTGTACTTCACGGAATTCTCGATCAGGTTCGACAGCACCTGCCGCAGCAGCTTGCGGTCGGAACGGACGGCAAGACCGTGCGGCTCGACCTGCTGCGTGATCACGATCCGCTTGGCCGCGATCTTCTCGCGCAACGGCTCGATCACTTCGGCAAGCAGCGACGCCATGCCGACGGTTTCGAGTTCGGCGAGGCGCTTCGTCGAGCGCAGCTTGATGTAGTCGGTCAGGTCCTTGACGAGCGCTTCGAGCGACAGCGCGGAGTTCTGCAGCCGGCGGATCGTCTTGAGGTTCGCGTCGGACTGCGGGCGCGCGAGCAGGATCTCGATCGACCCGCAGATCGCCTGCAGCGGCGTGCGCAGCTCGTGGCTGACCATGCCGAGGAAGGCGTTTTTCGCCTCGATCATCTCGAACGCACGGTCGGACGCCTTGCGTTCCGCATCGAGCGCCGCGTCCTGCCGTTCGAGCAGGTCGTCGCGGGTGCGCATCGTATAGAACAGCAGCAGGAACAGCGCGCAGAGGATCACGCCGAGCACGATGCCGAGGATCAGGATCGCGCGCTGCTTTTCCTTCAGTTGATGGAACGTGAAGTCGCGCTGCGCCATCTCGATCGCGCGGAAGTAGTTCGCGAGGCTGTTGACCTTGGGCCAGTACGCGTCGACGTCGTCGATCACGCGCTGCGCGTTCTTCGGCGTATCGCGCAGCAGCGGCACGTCATGCTTCAGGCGCGCCATGAACTCGCCGAGCGCCTCGATCTCGTTGCGCGCGCGCGGGATGCGCAGCCAGTATTCGGACACTTCGGACGGCCGCTGGAGGAACCCGAACGACACCGACAGGCTGTCGAGCTGCATCTGCACGTGGTCGAAGTCGTCGTCCTCGTGCGTGGCGTAGAGAATCAGCTGGCGGTCGAAGCGCGTATAGACGTTCCGATATTGCGCGGCCGTCCAGAACACGCCTTCACGCGGCCCTTCGAGCACGCCCTCGTTGACAGACGTCGCAAGCAGGTCCCACAGCAGGAACGCCCACGCGGCGAACCCCATGATCCACAGCGACCCGAGGACCAGGATGATTTTCCGGTTTTTCCATCGCCGACGCTTCATCTCGCGAGCCGACTCACTTCACCGTCAGGCCGATGATCTGCCAGGCGAACTTGGCTTCGCCGAGCGGCGTCTTCAGTTCGTCGGGATACTCGTCGCGCGGATACATGATCCACAGCGGGCCGTAGTTGTCGTTGCCGAGCACCTTGCCGTTCATCGTCCGCGCGAGGATCACGCCGTACCGGTCGGCGTCGGAGACGGGAATCGTGAACGTGTATTCGTCGATGCAGCGGAATTCGATCTGCGTGCCGTGCGCGCCGACCGTCTTCAGGATGTCGGACAGGCGCGGGCCGGTGAAGGTCGCCTTCGGCGTCCAGCTCGTCGACGTGACGATCGTGTGCTGCGGCAGCGCCATCAGCGCCTGTTCGGAAAATACGTAGGCGTTCTTGCCTTGCTGGTTGCTCTTGTCGATCTTGCCGTCGACGGTGAACGTGAACGAAGCGGCCCATGACGCCGCGGCCATGCCGAGCAGGCAGGCTGTCAGCAGGCTTCTGGCCCAGATGGTCGAAATTCGCATGGCTTTCCCTCGGTCGTGTAATTATGGGTTGTCTGTTGTTCTGGTCTCAGTTCGCGGCGGCGGCCGGCAGCGCGATCTTCAGTTCGCGCGCGACTTCGGCGAACAGGATCGGCAGGCGTACCGGCTTTTCTTCGCAGCGCGCGTTGTAGTGCGACACGATATGCGCGATCTCGTCCTCGCTCGCTTCCCCGGTCGAGATCTTGCCGGTCAGCAGGAAGATCGGGGCGCCGCTGTTCTCGCTCGAGCGGATGCCGCGCACGAGATCGGCGGCGGTCTGGTCGCCGAGCATCCAGTCGAGGATGTAGCCGTCGAAATCCTCGACTTCCAGTGCCTTGCGGAACGTGGCGCCGTCGAAGTACGGGATCGCGTTCACGCCTTTTTCGATGAAATACTCGCAGACCGTTTCGGCGACGTCCCGCGAATCGTCGACCACCGCGATCCGTGCCGCATACACGTTCGGCTGGGCCGAGCGCAGCTCGATCACGTCGACCGGATAGGTGCGGCCCTCGCGCGCGTGCTGGCGCTCGGTGATGAGCCATTCGCCTTGCCACTGCAGCGCGACGAAGTCCGTCTCGATCTGGCTGCTGGCCTTGGTCGAGATCGCGGCGCGGCAGCGGAAACGCCGCGACTCGATCACGAGCGTCGCGTCGATCATCTCGGCGGCGGCCGGCTGCGTGCCCTTGTCGTCGAGCAGGATCGCGGGCGGCACGCCGAAGTGCGTCGCGATGTCCTGCAACTGCGACAGGTTCCACGGAATCAGGCCTTTCATCTTGCGCGTGACGACCGAGAAGCTGAGGCCGAGCACATTCGCGATCGTCGTGTTGTGACTTCGCGGCGGAATGCCGTTTCGGTTCAGTAGGTCGCGCACCTTGTTGGCGGTGATGAGATCGACGTTGGCCTGCTCGCTGTTGGACATCTCGATGGGGTCTCCAGGGGTTTTTGGCGAGGAAGAGCATATCAAAAGTGACGCGTCATGCAAGCTTTGAAAAGACGAATGACCTTGACATGCCATTTTTCTCCATTATTATTGCTCACCACGTCACCTTTGTTTGTCGCGTCATGTTTGGAGATCGCAGCCGGCGGGAGCCGGTACAACGAAAAGCGACAACAATGAATCGGTGACTGAACGATTCGAAGAGAGAACCTGAGAGAGCCTTGGATTGCGTGTCGGCGTGGCGGATTGTATCCGTTGCGCCGCGCGCCACCGGGTGCGAGCTCACGGGGGTGAAAGGCTCGAAGAATTGCGGCGCCAATAAAACTTGAGGAAAGTACCAATGTACCGCCGTCTACTCGCACCGGGGCTGCTGTTGCTATTGGCCGCGTGCGCGCAGGATCCGTCCGCCACCAGCAACACGGTGCGGATCTGCGACGACACAGGTTGTTCCGACCGTCCTAAAGATCAGGTGTCCTATCAAAAAAGGGACGATTCGGAAGACCAGGAAAGCCCGCGTATCGCTGCGCTGAAGCAAACCGCGAAGACCCAGCCGAAGGCCGCGTATGACCTCGGCCTGCGCTATTTCCGCGGCGACGGCGTGCGCCAGGACAGCTACCAGGCACTCAAGTGGATGCGCGACGCAGCGGAGCGCGGCGACCTGCAGGCGCAGAAGGCGCTCGGCAGTTTCTACCTGTTCGGCCTCGAGGAAATGGGCTCCGACGCGCGCGAAGCGGAGAAGTGGCTGTCGATCGCGGCAGGCCGCGGCGACAAGGAATCGAAGAAGCTGCTCGACCTTGCACGCAAGGCCAAGAAAGAAGACGAAGAAGACTGGAAATGGCGCACGCAATGGCGTGACGTCTATTACGGCTACTGGTACTCGGGCTATCCGTACTACGGCGTCTGGCAGCAGACGTACTGGTACTACTGACCGGGCCTGAAGCAACGGGGGCAGCAGCGGGGAGACCACCATCGCGCGCCAGCCGGGGGGCTTATCGAAGTTCGCACGAACACATAAGCCGAACAACGACTCTAATCGATCGACAACGACATGAAGACCAACCTTTCCCAACGTCTCACTCAAGGTGCGCTGGTCGCAGCGCTTTGCGCGTCCGTGACGGGCTGCGGCGGCGTAGTGACGCCCGGCGGTCAGAACGCGGGCGTGACCGGTGCCGCCGCGGGCGGCACGAGCGCCGGCGCCGATTCGGGGCTGCAGCGCTGTGCGTCGCCGCTCGGCACGATCGCCGTCGACGACGGCCGTAACGCCGACTGGTGGGGCCCGTTCGGCAGCGCGACCAAGATGACGACCATCGACCCGCTGCTGCGCCTGGCCGTCCAGCAGTCGAACTGCTTCGTGATCACGTCGATCGGCAACCAGAAGAGCGACGCGCGCCTGTCGCGCATCACGCAGCTGCAGCGCAACTCGGGCGAATACCGCGCGGGTTCGAAGCAGCAGAAGGGCCAGCGCGTCGCGGCCGACTACTACATGGAACCGCAGATCGTCATCAACGATTCGCCGATCGGTGGCATCGGCAGCATGATCGGCGGGCTGATCGGCAACAGCGCGGTGGCGGCCGTGGCCGGCCATCTGCAGACGAAGGCATCGGTCGTCACGCTGACGCTGTTCGACGTGCGCTCGGCCGTGCAGATCGCGGCGTCGGAAGGCAGCTCGACGGCGACCAACTACGGCGCGGCGCTGGGCGGCTTCGGCGGCGGCGTGGGCGGCGCGCTCGCGGGTTTCTCGTCGACGCCGGAAGGCAAGGCGACCGTCGTCGCGTTCATCGACGCGTACAACAAGATGGTCGTCGCGCTGCGCAGCTACAAGGCGCAGGACGTCAAGGGCGGCCTCGGCCGCGGTGGCCAGCTCCAGGTCAACTGACGTTCAACGGCCGGCGGCGGGCCGCCGGCCGTGTCCTGATTCGTGATTCGTGATTGTCCGTGCGCGCGGGGGGAACCGCGCGTGCCGGCTTCGTTCGTCCTTTTCGTTTGAGGTGATCCCGATGAAAGCCGTTGCATTGATCGCATTGACCTGCCTGGCGCTGACCGCTTGCGGCGGCGACGACAATTCCCCGTCCGCATCGGCTGGCGGCGGATCGGGCACGAGCAACAACGGCGGCACCGGTGGAACCGGCGGCACGGGTTCCGGCGGGACCGGAAGCGGCGGCAGCGGAGGTAGCGGCAGCGGCGGGTCGGGAAGCGGCACGCTGACGTGGCGCTACGAGGCGCAGCCCGTCGCGGCCGACAAGGCGAGCTTCCTGACGCTGGTCAACAGCGAAGGCGCGAAGGGCTACCGCTATCTTGGCGACTTCTACTACAACGCCGGCAACGGCGGGACGCAATCGGTCTTCGTGAACGACGGCACCGCGCAGACCTATACCTACCAGCTGCAGGCGGCGCCGGCCGACATGACGTCCTTCGTCAACGCGGCCAACGCGCAAGGCTCGAGCGGCTACCGCTACGAAGGGCCGCTCACGTACGGCGATCTCTATCGCAAGGATGGCGGCTCGTCGGCGACCTACACGTATACGACGACGGGGCTGCCCGCCGACACGAACGCGTTCCTCACGCAGGCGAACGGCCAGGGCCAGTCGGGCTACTGGTTCCTGGGGCCGATCGTGGTGGCGTCGGTGCAGGCGAACATCTACATGAAGAACAACGCGTCGAACGCGACCTATACGTACGATGCGCTGGCGCCGACATCGACCGTCAGCGACTTCATCGCACAGGCCAATAGCGAAGGGGCGAAGGGTTATCGCGCGAAGGGCGCGATGGCGTTCGGCGCGACGATCTCGTGGGTCTACGTGAAGGACCAGACGCAGTCGCCGACCTTCACGTACCAGTCGGCCGCGATCCAGTCGACCGGCGCCAGCTTCGTCCAGCAATCGAACACGTATGGCGCGCAGGGTTCCGCGTACCTGAGCGATATCGCGCTGGGCATGGCGTCACCGGTGATGGCGTCGTTCTACTTCAAGCCGACGAACTGCACGGGCTTCCTGTGCACGACGCTGAATCCGCTCACGCAGAACTGAGCGGACGATTGCGGCGCGGCGGCATGATGCGGACCGTGCTCCGCCGCATGGCGGGCGCCGCCTGAATCGAGTGCCTCAGATGCGCCACGTTATCCCTGGGCGCATCTTTTGCCGCCGGCTTGCCGGCGGTGTTTCGTTTGAGGGGCCGTCGCGCATCGGCACACGTGTCATTTCGCGTGCCGACGCCCGACGGACCTCTCGTCATCCGTTCCGGAAAATCTCCGCATACGCGCTCAGCGCCGGCACGCCGCCGAGATGCGCGTACAGCACCTTCGAGCCCGGCTCGAATTCTCCGCGCCGCACCTTGTCGATCATCCCGTGCATCGACTTGCCTTCGTAGACCGGATCGGTCAGCACGCCTTCTAGTCGCGCGCACAGCCGGATCGCTTCGAGCGTGCCTTCGTTCGGCAAACCGTATTCGGGGCCCGCGTAGCGCGTGTCGAGCACGACGTCCTGCTCGTCGATGCGACGCCCGAGTTCGACGATCTCGGCCGTATGCCGTGCGATGCGCGTGATCTGAGCATGCGTTTTCTCCGGCGTTGCAGACGCATCGATCCCGATCACGCGATCCGCGCGGCCGTCGGCCGCGAAGCCGACGACCATTCCCGCCTGCGTGCTGCCCGTCACCGAGCACACGACGATGTAGTCGAACTTGAAGCCGAGTTCGGCTTCCTGCTGCCGCACTTCTTCGGCGAAGCCGACGAAGCCGAGCCCGCCGAACGGATGCTCGGAGCAACCGGCCGGAATCGGATACGGCTTGCCGCCGGCCTGCCGCACGCTTTCCATCGCTTCTTCCCAGCTGCGGCGGATGCCGATGTCGAAACCGTCGGCGACGAGCCGCACGTCGGCGCCCATCATCCGCGACAGCTGGATGTTGCCGACGCGGTCGTACACGGGATCGTCGTAGTTGACCCAGTGCTCCTGCACGAGCACGCATTTCATGCCGAGATGCGCGGCGACGGCCGCGACCTGGCGCGTCTGGTTCGACTGGACGCCGCCGATCGACACGAGTGTGTCGGCGCCCTGCGCGAGCGCATCGGGGATCAGGTATTCGAGCTTGCGGGTCTTGTTGCCGCCGAACGCGAGGCCGCTGTTGCAGTCCTCGCGTTTCGCGTAGAGCTCGACCTTGCCGCCGAGGTGTTCGCTCAGGCGCTTGAGCGGCTGGATCGGGGTCGGGCCGAACGTCAGCGGGTAGCGGGGGAAACGTTGCAGGTTCATCGACAAGCTCCGAAAGGCGGTGGGCAGGAAACCGGATCGGTCGGGTGCTGTTCGCACACCGTGTCCCGATGGAAAAATGATAGACAGGAGTGCGCGAAATGAGCTTGCGAAATAAATCGTGAAGACCTACGTTATCGACGTGATGGTGATCATCGAGATAATTTTGATTCGTAGAATCGACAGGAGACGCAATGAAATTAGATCGCGGCAGTACATCGCCGGCCGATGTCGCGCCGGCGCTCGACCGCATCGACCGCGCGATCCTGCGGCAGTTGCAGCAGGACGCGTCGATCTCGAACGTGAGCCTCGCCGCGAAGGTCAAGCTGAGCGCGCCGGCGTGCCTGCGGCGCGTCGAGCGGTTGAAGGAGATGGGGCTGATTCGCGGGATCGTCGCGCTGCTCGACCCGAAGCCGCTCGGGGCCGGCATGCTCGTCGTGATCGGCTTCGTGCTCGACCGCTCGACGCCGGAAGCGTTCGCCGCATTCGAGAAGGCCGCGCAGAAGGTGTCGGGATGCGTCGAGTGCCACGTGGTGACCGGCGAATTCGACTACTTCATGCTGGTGCGCACGCGCGACAACGAGAGTTTCAATCGCTTGCACGCGGAGCAACTGCTCTACCTGCCGGGCGTGCGGCAGGTGCGCTCGTTCATGGTGCTCAAGGAGATTCTGTCGACGCACGTGCTGCCGGTGTAGCGCGGAGCGTCGGCCATGCGTCGACGTCGATGCTCGAGGCACTCGTCCGTATGTCCGGCTGGCTTCCCGCCGGCGGATTTTTTGAGTGACGCTGGAAGTGCCCGACATCGTCCATGACAACGCGTACCAGCCGGACCAGCCGGACGATTGGGCGGCACGGTCGCGGGATCCTGAGTCGACCGCCCGGATCGGGCAGGCCTGGCTTGAAGCGGGCGCGCAGTTGGCGATGCGCGTACCGTCGGTCGTCTGCCCGACCGACTTCGACTTGTTGCTGAACCTGCAGCATGCGGATTTTGCGTCGAGCGTGAAAGTGATCGGCAAGGAAGCGTTCGCGCTGGATCCGCGCCTTTTCGGCCGGGTCGTGTTGACACTATCGAAGACCTTTGACATCAGGGCGACGTCGATAAACGCGGTGAACATCACATCGAGCTTGTCGAAGCGCGAAAAGATGCGACGAAAACCCTTCAGGCGTCGGAATAGCCGTTCGACTTCGTTTCGACGCTTGTACATCTCACGATAGCGTGAACATGCGCTGGCGCATCGTCGGGCGGGTTTTCCATAATTTCGACAAAATTCATCCTCAGAGAGGGCATGTTCTCCGTTTTTCGTCGCCGATCGCGCCTACTGAGATTTTTCTCGCCGCGGCCGAGCGATATGATTTCTCGAATCCAACACCCGTCAGCAGAACCATCGGGGCGCGCCGGCACGACTCCGGCGCGGCACCGCGAGCATCGAGAGAGTTTCATGCCGGACACGCCATTCGTCATCGTTGAACGCGCCCGTAGGCGAACCGCGCAGGTCCGGTTCGGCGATACGCCCGCCGTCTTGCAGGACGGCCCCAAGTGGGTTTGCCAGATCGTGCCGGACGGCGCAGTGCGGACCGGTGTCGAGCCGATTCCGTCGGCGCGCGTGGTCGAGTTGCTCGGCCGCCTGAAGCCCGCGAACGTCGCGCTGAACGGTGCCGCCGCGCATGCCGACGGCTGGCTGGCCCGTTCGGCGCCGGATGCAGTCGGTCAATGCCGGGCCTATGCCCACCTGGGCGCGGACCGGACCCTGGAGATGGTCGGGATGCCAGGCGTCGGCCCCTGGCTAGCCGAGGGCGACACGTGGTGGCCCGGCACATACGAGTTGCCCCTGCTCGAGCATTTGTCCGCGACCGTGCCGCCGCTGTACGGCCTGCCCGGCGCGACCGAAATCGCGTCCGCGCATCTGCTGATGAGCCTGACCGCGATCGACGGCACAGCGCTCGTGACGGAATCGGACGACGGCATCGAGCGCCCGTTCCGGATTCCCGCGGGCGTCGACACGATTCATTTCGCGCCGGTCCGCATCGACGGGCCGGCACCGCTTTGGCGCGAAGCGCTCGTCGCGGCGTTCGACCGGGTCCGGCATCTGGTCGGGCTCAAGTCGACCCGCCCGTTCTATCTTTGAATTTCACGCCGTTCACCCGGCAAGCCTCGCCATGACCGACGCACTCGACGCCTTCGACCGCAAGATCCTGACCATCGTCCAGCGCGACTGCACCGCGACTGCGGACACCATCGCCGAGCGCATCGGCCTGTCCACGTCCGCCGTGCAGAAGCGGCTGAAGCGGATGCGCACCGAAAAGATCATCTCGGCGGAAATCGCGGTTGTCGATCGCGCGGCGGTCGGGCGCCCGATGACCTTCATCGCCGCGATCGAGATCGAACGCGAAAACTACGAGACGATCGCGAAGTTTCGCGATTGGTCGAAGTCGCACGACGAGATCCAGCAGATTTACTACGTGACGGGCTCCGTCGACCTGATTGCGATCATCACCGCGTCCGACGTCGAAGCGTACGACCGATTGTCCGCGCGGATCATGCAGGGCAATCCGATGATTCGCCGCATCAACACAAACGTCGTGCTGAATCCGCTCAAGATCGGGCTGTTCGTGCCGGTCGAGAAGGACGGAGACGACGAGCCACCCGCCGGCTGACGCGAACGCGCGGCGCGACGACGGCCGATCCGGCCGTCCCGCGTGACGAACCGCAATGCATGCATGTCGATGTCGGACGAAACGCATAATTTGGCAATCGATTCGCACCACTAATCTGTTTCCTGAATTTACTGAACAGGAGATGATCGAAATGGAACTCAAGTTGGCACTGGTCGGCTTCGGCGGCGTCAATCAAGGACTGGTCGAGCTGCTCAAGAAGAAGCGCGCGATGCTGTCGGCCGCGGGGCTCGACGTATCGGTCACGATGGTCGCGGATCTGCGGCTCGGGATCGCGACGAATCCTCGTGGCATCGCACTGGACGTACTCGACGAAACCGCACGGCGCGGCGTCGATGCCAAAGCGTTGCACCGCGATCCCGGCACGCTGGTGTCGCCCGACGTCGATCTCGGCGCAATCCTGAAGGCGATTGCGTCGGAGCACGTCGATGTCGTCGTCGAAGCGACCTTCACCGATCCGAACACGGGCGAACCGGCGCTGTCGCATTGCCGCACCGCGCTCGAATGCGGCAAGCACGTGATTACCACCAACAAGGGGCCGATCGCGCTCGCACAGCAGGCGCTGTCGCGGGTCGCTGCGCAGTCGCGCGTGTGCCTCAAGTACGAAGGCACGGTGATGAGCGGCACGCCCGTGCTGCGCCAGCTCGCGACGACGCTGCGCGGCTGCGACGTGAACGGCTTCGCCGGCATTCTCAACGGCACGTCGAACTTCGTGCTCGGCCAGATCGAGGGCGGCGCGAGCTTCGACGCGGCGATCCGGGACGCGCAGCAGCGCGGCTACGCGGAAGCGAATCCCGCCGCCGACGTCAACGGCTCGGACGTGCAGCTCAAGGTCGTCATTCTCGCGAACACGCTGTGGAACGCGGGCCTCGAGCGCGGCGACGTGACCTGCCGCGGAATCGTCGAGCTGACCGAGGACGACGTGCGTGCCGCGGCGGCCGACGGGATGTCGTGGCGGCTGATCGGTTCGGCGCTCCGTCATCCGGACGGCACGGTGACTGCGAGCGTCGAGCCGCGCAAGCTGCCGGCCGACCATCCGCTGCGCGCCGCGAGCGGCGTGACGAATGCGATCACGTTCGACACTGACGTGCTCGGCGGCGTGACGATCAGCGGGCCCGGTGCGGGCCGCGAGGAGACCGCGTTCGCGATCCTGTCGGACCTGATCGAACTGGGCGAGCGCATCGGTGCCGCCGCACCGGAGGTGCTCGCATGACCGCGCGCGATGCAGTGATCGGCGATCTCGCGACGGCCGGCGTGGCCGACGTCCGGTCGCCTTATGACGGGGCCGTTGTCGGCACGGTCCGCCTGTCACCGGTCGAGGCGGCACCGGCGCTCGTCGAGCGCTCGCTCGCGGGTGCAAGCGCGGCCGCGGCGTTGCCGCGCAGCCGGCGCGCCGAGATCCTGTCTCGCGCGGCGGCACGCGTCGAGGCGTGCGCGGAGAATCTCGCGCGCACGATCGCGCTCGAAGCGGGCAAGCCACTGCGGCAGGCGCGCAAGGAGGTCGAGCGCTGCGTGAACACGCTGCGCCTGTCCGGCGAGGAGGCGAAACGCCTGGTCGGCGAGACGATCCCGTTCGATGCGTATCCGGGATCCGAGGACCGCAGCGGGTACTACACGCTGGAGCCGCTCGGCGTGATTCTTGCGATCACGCCGTTCAACGATCCGCTGAACCTCGTCGCGCACAAGCTCGGGCCGGCGATCGCGACCGGCAATGCGGCGATCCTGAAACCGTCGCTGCTCGCGCCGCTGTCCGCGCAGGCGCTCGTCGAAATCCTGTGGGAGGCGGGTGTGCCGCGCGACGCGCTGCAGATCGTGCACGGCAGCGCGGAGATCGCGTCCGCGCTGGTTCGCGACCGGCGGATCCGGATGGTGACGTTCACGGGCGGCCCGGCAACCGGCGAGGCGATCACGCGCGACGCAGGGCTCAAGAAGATTGCGATGGATCTCGGCGGCAACGCACCCGTGATCGTGATGGCCGACTGCGACCTGAAGGACGCCGCCGAATCGTGTGTGTCGGGCGCGTTCTGGGCCGCGGGCCAGAACTGCATCGGCACGCAGCGGATCTTTGTCGCCGAGGCCGCGTATGAGCCGTTCGTTCGCTACTTCGTCGAGCTGACCCGCAAGATGGTCGTCGGCGATCCGCTCGACGACGCGACGGACATGGGGCCCATGATCGGCGAGGAACAGGCGATGCGGATCGAACGCTGGATCGACGAAGCGGTGGCGGGCGGCGCGACGGTGCTGACCGGCCATCGCCGGCGCGGCGCGCTGGTCGAGCCGACGGTGCTCGTCGACGTGCCATGCGACGCGCGCGTGTGGACCGACGAAGTGTTCGCGCCGGTCGTGACGATCACGAAGTTCACCGACCTGCAGCAGGCGCTCGACGCCGCGAACGCATCCGAAAGCATGCTGCACGCGGGTGTGTTCACGAGTCGGCTGGAGAACGCGCTTGGGGCAGCGGAGCGCCTGCAGGCGGGCGGCGTGATGATCAACGATTCGTCCGACTACCGTTTCGATGGCATGCCGTTCGGCGGATTCAAGTACGGGTCGCTGGGCCGCGAAGGCGTGCGGTTCGCGATGACGGAAATGACGCAGCCGAAGGTGGTCTGCTTCAGGCGCAACCGGATGCTGTCGAGCTGACGCGAGGTGCCGGCGCGTGAGGCGCCGGCACCTCGCGGACCGGGGCGGTGTGCAACGTATCGATTAAGGAGTCGGGAATGCCAGCAGCAATTCCTGCATGCAAGCCAGCGGCCGACGTGCTGGTGGTCGAGGATATTCACAAATCGTTCGGCGGCGTCGAGGTGCTCAAAGGCATCTCGCTGACCGCGAGAAATCATGAGGTCGTGTCGATCCTCGGCAGCAGCGGATCGGGCAAGAGCACGTTCCTCAGGTGTATCAACCTGCTGGAAACGCCCGACCGCGGCCGGATTCGCGTGAACGGCGAGACGCTCGCACTGAAGCCGACGGGCCGGGACGGCGCGCTCGTCGCCGCCGATCCGAAGCAGGTGATGCTCGTGCGCCGCAAGCTTGCGATGGTGTTCCAGCAGTTCAACCTGTGGGCGCACATGACGGTGCTGCAGAACGTGATGTTCGTACCGGTGCGCGTGCTCGGCGTGCCGAAGCGCGAGGCGCGCGACAAGGCGATCGCGATGCTCGAACGCGTCGGGCTCGCGGGCAAGTGCGAGCACTACCCGAACCAGTTGTCGGGCGGCCAGCAGCAGCGCGTCGCGATCGCGCGCGCGCTTGCGACCGATCCCGAGGTGATGCTGTTCGACGAGCCGACGTCGGCGCTCGATCCCGAGCTCGTCGGCGAAGTGCTGAAGGTGATGCGCTCGCTCGCAGACGAGGGTCGCACGATGCTGGTCGTTACGCACGAGATGGGCTTTGCGCGCGAGGTCGCGAACCGCGTCGTGTTCGTCCACCAGGGGCGGATCGAAGAGGACGGCAGTCCAGACGAAGTGTTCGCGAATCAGAAATCGCCGCGTTTCCAGAAGTTTCTGTCCAGCATCATCTGATGCGGACCCATTGCCAACCGGAGGGGAAATCATGAAGAAACTGCTTCAGTCGCTGTGCGTGGGCGCGGCCTTGCTCGGATCTGTCGCGCATGCCGAACAGGTCGTCCGGGTCGGCACGCTCGCCGATTACGCGCCGTTCGAATACAAGGACGCGTCCGGCAAGCTGCAGGGCATGGAGATCGACATCGGCAAGAAGATGTGCGACGCGATGAAGGTCAAGTGCCAGTGGGTGACGATGGACTTCGATGCGTTGATTCCAGCGCTGAAGGCGAAGCAGATCGATGCGGTGCTCGCACAAATGTCGAAGACGCCGGAACGTGAACAGTCGGTCGATTTCACGCGCGTGTTCACGACGGCGCCCGTGCAGTTCGTCGCGAAGCAGGGTTCGGGCATCACCGACAACCCGGCCGCGCTGCGCGGCAAGACGATCGGCGTGCAGACCGCGTCGACGCACGAATCCTATCTGCGCCGACGACTGCCGGCGAGCAAGTCGGGCGTTAGCGTGAAGGTCTACCAGACCCTCGACGAGGCGTGGCTCGATCTCGAGGCCGGCCGCGTCGACGCCGTGCTCGCGGACAACACGGTGGCCTACGACTGGCTGGAAAAGGCGGGCAAGAAGGAGGGCTTCGACTTCGTCGGCAAGCCGATCACCGACGCGGAGATCTTCGGCGACGGCACGGCGATTGCCGTGCGCAAGGGCGACGCGCCGCTGAAGACGCAGTTCGACAAGGGCATCGCGCAGGTGCAGGCCGACGGCACGTTCTCGGCCGCCAACAAGCGCTATTTCCCGTTCAGCATCGCACCGCAATAACCGCGCATCCGGATCGTGCGGCCGCCGGGCGGCATCGCGCGCACGGTCCGCGCCTCACAAGGAGCGATACCACGATGGACATGTTGGTGAACTACGGCGCCCAGATTGCGGCGGGCGCGCTCGTTACGCTGGAGCTTGCGGTGGCTGCGCTTGGCCTTGGCATGCTGCTCGGCATCGCCGGTGCGTCGGCGAAGCTGTCGAGCGTGCGCTGGCTGAGCGGCGCGACCTACGCGGTGACCAATTTCCTGCGCGGCATTCCCGAATTCCTGATCCTGCTGATCTGCTACTTCGGGCTGTCACGGATGCTGAACACGCATTTCGACGGCGCGATCACGGTCAGCCCGTTCTCGGCCGGCGTGATCGCGCTCGCGCTGGTGTTCGGTGCCTATTCGTCGGAGATGTTCCGCGGCGCGTTCCTCGCGGTGTCGGCCGGGCAGATCGAGGCGGCGCGCGCGTACGGGATGACGCGCCTGCAGACGCTGTGGTTCGTCCGCCTGCCGCAGGCGTGGCGAATCTGCCTGCCGAGCCTGAACAACATGTGGCAGAACCTGCTGAAGGACACCTCGCTCGTGTCGATCGTCGGGCTCGAGGACATGCTGCGCAAGGCCAACATCGCCGCGCAGTTCACCAAGCAGCCGTTCGTCTTCTACATGGCGGTCGGCCTCGTCTACTTTGGCTTTCTCGCCGTTTCCAACCCCGCGTTCGCGTGGCTCGAACGCATCGCGGGTCGCGGCTACGCGAAACGCACCTGAACAGGCCTTGCCATGAACGACTTTCTTTTCCTGCTCGGCCAGTCCGGCCCGGACATCGCGCGCGGCGTGTGGATGACGCTGCAGCTGCTGGTGCTGTCGTGCGCGCTCGCATTCGCGCTCGCGGTGCCGCTCGCCGTCGCGCGCAGCTCGGAGAGCCGCTGGCTGGCCATGCCGAGCGGCCTCTTCATGTCGGTGTTCCGCGGCACGCCGCTGCTCGTGCAGATCTTCGTGCTGTATTACGGGCTCGCGCAGTTTTCGGTCGTGCGCGCGTCGCCGCTGTGGCTGCTGGTCGGCGGCTCGTTTTCGTGCGCGTTGTGCGCGCTGACGCTCAATCTGGCCGCCTACATGGCGGAAGACATCCGTGGCGGGATCGCCGGTGTGCCTGCCGGCGAAAAGGAGGCCGCACTCGCGTTCGGGATGAGCCGCTTCATGCTGACCTGGTACGTGGTCGTGCCGCGCGCCATCGGCATCGTCGCGCCGACGCTTGGTAACGAGATCGTGCTGCAGCTCAAGTCGACCGCGCTCGCGAGCACGATCACCGTGCTCGACCTGACGGGAGTCGCGCGGCGCATTTCGATCGAAACCTATACGACCGACGCGCTGATGCTCGCCGGCATCGTGTACGTCGGCATCACGGCGGTGCTGTCGGCCGTGCTGAGACACGTGGAAGGCTCGCTGAACCCGCATCTGGGCCGCGTGCGCGCATAGCGGCGCGGGATGGACCCAACGCATCGAACGATCCGAGGACGACATGGGATACAAGCTTGAAACGCTGGCGCTCGCCGCCGACCGCGAAGTGACCGACGAGAAGACGGTCGCGCCCGCCATTCACTATTCGGCCGTGTTCAAGGCCGCCGGCAGCGATGAATTCGCGGAGATGTCGAGCGTGCCGCAGCACCCGCGCAACTACACGCGCTACGGCAACCCCGTCCATGAGCGCGTGAAGGCGATCATGGCCGAGCTCGAAGGCACGGAGACCGCGCTCGTCACGGCCTCCGGGATGGGCGCGATTACGACGGCGATTCTCAGCGTCGTGAAGGCCGGCGATCACGTGATCGGCCAGACGCGTCACTACATGAGCACGACGAAGATGCTCGACGACATGCTGCGCAAGTTCGGCGTGGACGTAACGTTCGTCGACCAGGCCGACGTCGCCGGGTTCGACCGCGCGATCCGTCCGAACACGCGGCTGATCGTGCTCGAGACGCCGGTCAATCCGCTGCTGTTCGTGACCGATATCGCCGCTGTGACGGAGATCGCGCGGGCGCGCGGCATCCTGACGCTCGCGGACAACACGTTCGCGTCGCCGGTCAACCAGCAACCGCACCGGCTAGGCGTCGACATCGTCGTACACAGCGCAACCAAATACCTGGGCGGCCATCACGACCTCACCGGCGGCGTGATCTGCACGAGCCGCGTGCTCGCCGAGCAGATCTGGCATACGCACATCACGCTCGGCTCGGTGCTGTCGCCGATGGACGCGTGGTTGCTGCTGCGCGGTTTGCGCACGCTGCCGCTGCGCGTCGAGCGGATCAATGCGAATGCGCTGGTGCTCGCCGAATTCCTCGAAGAGCAGCCGAAGATCGAACGCGTGTTCTATCCAGGCCTGCGCAGCCATCCGCAGCACGCGCTCGCGTGCCGGCAGATGCGCGGCTTCGGCGGCGTGATCGCATTCGGCGTGCGGGGCGGCTACGACGACGCGCGGCGTTTCGTCGAGGCGCTGCGCGTGCCGCTGAACGCCGGCAACCTCGGCGGCGTCGATTCGCTCGCGATCCACACGGCGTCGATGTGGGCCGGCACGATGTCCGCGGAACAGATGCGCGCGGCGGACATTCCGCTCAACTTCATCCGCTATTCGGTCGGCATCGAGCATGTCGACGATCTGAAGGCGGACATCGCGCAGGCCCTCGAACGTATCTGACTTTCCGGCTCACGCCCAACGAACCATGAACCCAATTTCCCATCCGATCCGAGGTAGCATCGTCGCGCTCGTCACGCCGATGCACGACGACGGCAGCCTCGACCTTCCAGCGCTGCGCGCACTTGTCGACTGGCACGTCGCGAGCGGCACCGCAGCGCTCGTCGCAGTCGGCACGACCGGCGAATCGCCGACCCTCTCTGTCGACGAGCATCTGCGCGTGATCGCAGCCAGTGTCGAGCATGCGGCGGGCCGCATTCCGGTGATCGCGGGCAGCGGCGCCAATTCGACGGCCGAGGCGATCGAGCTGACCGCGCGTGCCAAGGCGCTCGGCGCGAACGCGTCGCTGCAGGTGGTGCCGTATTACAACAAACCGACGCAGGAGGGCTTATTCCGGCATTTCACGCGGATTGCCGAGGCGGTCGATTTGCCGGTCATTCTGTACAACGTGCCGGGCCGTACCGTGGCAGATCTCGACAACGACACGGCGCTGCGTCTCGCACGCGTGCCGGGCATCGTCGGAATCAAGGACGCGACAGGCGATCTCGAGCGCGGGATGCGCTTGTTGCGCGCGGCGCCGGCCGGCTTCACGATCTATAGCGGCGACGACGCGACAGCGCCTCTGCTGATGCTGATGGGCGGTGGCGGCAACATCTCGGTGACCGCGAACGTGATGCCGCGCGCAATGGCGGCGCTGTGCGACGCCGCGCTCGCCGGCGACGCGGCCACGGTGCGCGCGTTGCAGCGTGCACTGATCGAGTTGCACGGCGCGCTGTTCACCGAAGCGAATCCGATCCCGGTGAAATGGCTGCTCGCGAGGATGAGCAAGGTGCGCGAAGGCATCCGGCTACCGCTGACGCCACATGACGCGCGCTTTCACGCGGCACTGGTGGCCGCGTATGACCACGCCGAAACCCAATGCGAATCGATCCTTGGCCAACACGCGCGGACTGCATCGCAGGAGCACGGACAGTGAACGGCATCACGGTACTCGACGGCGGCATGGGGCGCGAACTGGCCAGGATCGGCGCGCCGTTCCGGCAGCCGGAATGGTCGGCGCTTGCGCTGATGGAAGCACCGCACTATGTCGGTGTCGCGCATGACGCGTTCATTGCGGCAGGCGCAGACGTCATCACCGCGAACAGCTATGCGATCGTGCCGTTTCATATCGGCGAAGACCGGTTTCGTCGCGATGGCGCGACGCTCGCGGCGCTCGCCGGGCAGCTCGCGCGGCAGTCGGCCGGCCGCGCGGGGCGGCCAGTGCGCGTCGCGGGCTCTCTGCCGCCGACGGGCGGTTCGTACCGGCCCGACCTGTTCGACGCGGCGCACGCCGACACGATCTTGGCGACACTCGTCGACGGGCTCGATCCGTACGTCGACCTGTGGCTGGCCGAGACGCAGAGTCTGACCGGCGAGATCGGCGCGGTCCGGCGCGCGCTCGGCGCGAATCCGAAGCCGCTGTGGGTGTCGTTTACGCTGCGCGACGAGATGGACGGCGGGGTGCGGCCGGTGCTGCGGTCGGGGCAGACGCTCGACGAGGCGGTCGACACCGCGTTGTCGGCGCGCGCGGCTGCGCTGTTGTTCAACTGCAGTCAGCCCGAAGTGATGGGCGCAGCGGTCGAGACGGTGCGCAATGTACTCGCGCGCTCGGGCTCGACGCTGCCGGTCGGTGTTTACGCGAATGCGTTTCCACCGCAGCGCGACGATGCGCAGGCGAACGAGGCGCTTCACGGACTGCGAGGCGATCTCGATCCGCACGGCTATGCGCAATGGGCGGAACAGTGGATGTCGCTCGGTGCGCAGATCGTCGGCGGATGCTGCGGGATCGGTCCCGATCACATTGCAGCGCTGCGGGGCGCGGTGGATGCCCGCGGTGCCGACAGAGCAGGAACGCCGCGATGAAAGTAGACGGCATCGACCAGAAGATCATCGACGCGCTGTGTGCCGATGCACGGATTCCGCTTGCCGCGCTGGCCGACCGGATCGGCCTGTCGCGGCAGGCCGTCCGCCACCGGGTCGACAGGCTGGAAGCGCTGAAGATTATCGTGGGCTATACGGTGCGGCTCGCGTTGCCTGACGATGCTGCACCGGTGCGCTCGGTGATGCTGGTCTACCGCAAGGACCGGATGCGCGGCGCCGACGTGCTCGCGGCGCTCGAGCGAATCGCCGAGGTGCGCGACTGCGCGGTGCTGAGCGGTGAGGTCGACCTGCTCGTGCAGATCGAGGCAGCGTCGCACGAGCGCGTCAGCGAGATCTGGGCGACGATCAGTGCGCTGGACGGCGTGCAAAACATGACAA
This sequence comes from Burkholderia sp. D-99, assembly GCF_011605345.1. Lineage (GTDB taxonomy): Bacteria > Pseudomonadota > Gammaproteobacteria > Burkholderiales > Burkholderiaceae > Burkholderia. Next base: position 714,915 of record NZ_JAAOXM010000002.1, on the reverse strand, counting down.
CCTGTTTCGTGCTCGATTCGGTGATACACAAGCGGTGAGCCATTCGACACTTCGGGTTGCGTACGAAGCAGAAAAGCGAGCGCCGGCTTGTTATCCGGGCGTCTCGCGTTTGAGTTCGTTGCGAACGGCTCGTCGGCAAACCACTCCGGTGTTGCAACCGTGCACGAGCTCGAGGTGCAAACCGGACTGCGATTCCCCGGCACGAGCGATAGGCCGGATCGGAATTGTCTACTTCGCCCCGATCGTCGAATGTCTTCGATAGTGTGAACACGACCTGGCCAGTCGTATTGTTCGGGGCGACGAGCAATCGTTGGCCGCCGCGCGATCGTGCCGTCCGGTCAGCGCTGCCACGGCGCCACGTCAGGCTGCGCCGTCTTGCCGAGCCGCTCGCGCGCGGTGCGGACGACCGCCGCGTCGAGCTCGCCACCATCGGCCAGCGCCTTCAACGCAGCAATCACGATGCTCGCGCGATCGACCTCGAAGAACGCGCGCAGCGCGTCGCGCGTGTCGCTGCGACCGAATCCGTCGGTGCCGAGCGTCACGTAGCGGCGCGGCACGTACGCGCGGATCAGCTCGGGCACCGCGCGTACATAGTCGGTTGCGGCGATCACGGGCCCGCGCGTTGCGGCGAGCGCGGCGGTTACGTAAGGCGTTGTGTCGGCATCGTCACCAAGCCGCGTGCGGCGTTCGGCCTCCATCCCGTCACGCTGCAATTCGCTGAAGCTCGTGACGCTCCAGACGGCCGCATCGATACCCCAGTCGTCCTTCAGCATCCGCTGCGCAGCGAGCACTTCGCCGAGGATCGCGCCCGCGCCGAGCAACTGCACGCGCGCGGTCGCATTCGAACCGGACGGCAGCCGGTGCATGCCTTTCAGGATGCCCGCACGCCGCGCGTCCGGATCGTCGCCGGGCATCGACGGCTGCGCGTAGTTCTCGTTCATGACGGTCACGTAATAGAACACGTCGCGCTGCTGCTCGACCATCTCGCGCATGCCGGCATCGACGATCGTCGCGACTTCGTATGCGAATGCCGGATCGTACGCGCGGCAGTTCGGAATCGTCGACGCCGCGAGATGGCTGCTGCCGTCCTGGTGCTGCAACCCTTCGCCGCCGAGCGTCGTGCGCCCGGACGTCGCGCCGACGAGGAAGCCGCGCGAGCGCTGGTCGGCGGCGGCCCAGATCAGGTCGCCGATGCGCTGGAAGCCGAACATCGAGTAGTAGATGTAGAACGGCAGCATCGGCAGGTCGTGCACGCTGTACGATGTCGCGGCGGCGATCCACGACGAGATCGCGCCCGCTTCCGAGATGCCTTCCTCGAGGATCTGGCCGCGCGTGTCCTCGCGGTAATAGAGCATCGAGCCGAGGTCTTCCGGCTCGTAGCGCTGGCCGAGCGGCGAGTAGATGCCGACCTGCCGGAACAGGCTCGCCATGCCGAACGTGCGCGCTTCGTCGGCCACGATCGGCACGACGCGCGGGCCGATGTCGCGATCCTTGATCAACGCGGCGAGCATGCGCACGAGCGCCATTGTCGTCGACATCTCGCGGCCGGCCGCATCCAGCGCGAACGCACCCCAGGCCGGCATCGAAGGGACGGTCAGCCCCTTCGATGCCGCCATCCGCCTTCTGGGCAGATAGCCTCCCAGGGCAGCCCGGCGGGCATGCAGGTAACGCATTTCCGGGCTGTCTTCCGCTGGCTTGTAAAACTTCAACTGCTCGACGTCGCCGTCCGACAGCGGCAACCGGAAGCGGTCGCGGAACGCCTTCAGATCGTCGACGTCGAGCTTCTTCTGCTGATGGGTCGTCATCCGGCCCTGGCCGGCCGTGCCCATCCCGTAGCCCTTCATCGTCTTCGCGAGGATCACGGTCGGCTGGCCGCGATGGGCGAGCGCGCGCGCATACGCGGCGTGCAGCTTGCGCGCATCGTGGCCGCCGCGGCGCAAGCGGTCGATTTCGGCGTCGGTGAGCTGCGCGGCGAGCGCCTCGAGCGCCGGGTCCTGGCTGAAGAAGCGCGCGCGGTTGTATGCGCCGTCGTTCGCGGAGAAGGTCTGGAACTGGCCGTCGACGGTATCGGCGAACGCGCGCGCGAGTGCGCCCGCGTGATCGCGTGCGAACAGCGGATCCCAGTCGGACCCCCACAGCACCTTGATCGTGTTCCAGCCGGCACCGGCGAACAGCGCCTCCAGCTCGTCGATCACGCGGCCGTTGCCGCGCACCGGGCCGTCGAGCCGCTGCAGGTTGCAGTTGATCACGAACACGAGGTTGTCGAGCCCCTCGCGCGCGGCCAGCGACAGCGCGCCGAGCGATTCGGGCTCGTCCATCTCGCCGTCGCCGAAAAAGCCCCACACGGTGCGGCCGGCGGTGTTCGCGAGCCCGCGATGCTGCAGGTAGCGCATGAAGCGCGCCTGGTAGATCGCGTTGATCGGGCCGATGCCCATCGAGCCGGTCGGGAACTGCCAGAAGTCCGGCATCAGCCACGGATGCGGATACGAACACAGCCCGGGCCCGGCGATTTCACGGCGATAGTGCGTGAGGTGGCCTTCGCCGAGAAAGCCTTCGAGATACGCACGCGCATAGACGCCCGGCGACGAATGTGGCTGGAAGTACACGAGATCGCCGCCCGGGCCGCCTTCATGGCCCGCGCCGGCGGGCGTCGCGCGGAAGAAGTGGTTGAAGCCGACTTCGAACAGGTCGGAGGCCGACGCGTAGCTCGCGATGTGGCCGCCGAGCTCGCCGTACGCACGGTTCGCGCGCACGACCATCGCGAGCGCGTTCCAGCGCAGCGCGGCGGACAGCCGTTCCTCGAGATCGGCGTCGCCCGGGTAGGGCGGCTGTTCGTGCGCGGCGATCGTGTTCAGGTACGGCGTGACGGGGCCGCGCGGCGCCGCGAGCCCGCGGGTGTGTGCATGCGCGGCGAGCCGGCCGAGCAGGTACTGCGCGCGCTCCTTGCCGACGTGCGCGACGACGGCGTCGAGCGCCTCCAGCCATTCGGCGGTTTCTTCAGGGTCGGCGTCGGCGTGCGCCGCGCCCGCGTGCCGCGTGGCATCGATACCGTTCGACAGGTCCGTCATCGCAGGTCTCCCGCGCGCCGGTTCGAGCGGCGCGCATCAGTGGCAATCGGTCGGATCATGCTACCCGCCGATCTGCAAAATATGCGTCTGATTTCATTGGGATTTTGCGTGCCGATAGTGTAAATATTCCGGTTGTGGCCACTCTTCCGGAATATTTCGACCATGAGCTCAAACCCGCGGCGGCTCGACCGCATCGACATCGGCATCCTGAACCAGCTTCAGCAGAACGCGCGGATCACGAACGCGGAACTCGCGCGGGCGGTGAACCTGTCGGCCACGCCATGCTTCAACCGCGTGCGCGCGCTGGAGAAGCTCGGGCTGTTCCGGCAGCAGGTCACGCTGCTCGATCCGGAGCCGCTCGGGCTGCGGATCAACGTGTTCATCCAGGTCAGCCTCGAGAAGCAGGTCGAGGATGCGCTGCGGCGCTTCGAGGAAGCGATCTCGCAGCGGCCCGAGGTGATGGAGTGCTATCTGATGTCGGGCGACGCCGACTATCTGCTGCGCGTCGTGATGCCCGACATGCGCACGCTCGAGCGTTTCATCATCGAGCGGCTGACGACAATCCCCGGCGTGTCGAACATCCGGTCGAGCTTCGCGTTGAAGCAGGTGCGCTACAAGACCGCGCTGCCGCTGCCGGCGGCGGGGTTGACGCTGGTCGATCCGGACGAGGCCGCGTCGGACTGGAGTTGAGCGCGGCGCTTGCCAGCGTTGTTTGCCGGGCCGCCTTTCAGCCAGCTTGCCCGCCTGTCCGTTCGATGACGGATGGGTGACCGGGACGTGACAGGCGTCTTGCATTGCCGGAACGGATCGAACGAATCTCGCGCGTGAGCCTCATAGGGCAGTCGGCGCGTCTGCATCGTGGCGACGCGGCGCGGGGCAGGCGCGTATGCTCGTCGTGTTGGCGGTATCGGCGGTATCGGCCTCCGCCGGGCGGGTTCATGCGTGTCTCCATCCATCAATCAGCGAGGGCATCATGGCAAGACAGACGATGGCGGAATACCTGGCGAAGACGCTCGCGGCGGCGGGCGTCGAGCGCATCTGGGGCGTGACGGGCGACAGCCTGAACGGCCTGTCGTTCAGCCTGGGCCAGATCGGCTCGATCCGCTGGATGCATACGCGTCACGAGGAAAGCGCCGCGTTCGCGGCCGGCGCGGATGCCGCGTCGACCGGGCGGCTCGCGGTGTGCGCGGGCAGTTGCGGCCCCGGCAACCTGCACCTGATCAACGGTCTCTACGACTGCCACCGCAATCACCAGCCGGTGCTCGCGATTGCCGCACACATCCCGTCGACCGAAATCGGGCTCGGCTACTTCCAGGAAACTCATCCGCAAGAACTGTTCCGCGAGTGCAGCCACTTCGCGGAGCTCGTGACGAACGCGTCGCAGTTCCCGCGCGTGCTTGCGCGCGCGATGCGTACCGCGATCGACGAGCGCGGCGTTGCGGTGATCGTGCTGCCGGGCGACATCGCGCTCGGCGACGGCCCGGAAGAAGCGCCTGCATGGAGCGAAGCGGCGCCGCCGTCAATCCTGCCGGCCGATGCCGATCTCGACCGGCTCGCCGCGCTGCTCAATGCGTCGGACGCGGTCACGCTGCTGTGCGGCAGCGGCACGCAAGGCGCGCACGACGAGGTGGTCGCGCTGGCCGACGCGCTCGGCGCGCCGGTCGTCCATGCGCTGCGCGGCAAGCAGTTCGTCGAATGGGACAACCCGTTCGACGTCGGAATGACGGGGCTGATCGGCTTCAGCTCGGGCTATCACGCGATGGAATCGTGCGACACGCTGCTGATGCTCGGCACGGATTTCCCGTACCGGCCGTTCTATCCGTCGAACGCGAAGGTCGCGCAGATCGACTGGAAAGGCTCGCAGCTCGGCCATCGCGCGCCGCTCGCGCTCGGCCTTGTCGGCACCGTGAAGGAAACGATCGCGGCGCTGCTGCCGCGCCTGACGCGCAAGACGCAGCGGCGCTTCCTCGAGAATGCGCTGAAACACTACGCGGCCGCCCGCAAGGGGCTCGACGATCTCGCAGTGGCCGAGCCGCCGGGCCGCGCGATCCATCCGCAATACCTGACGAAGATCGTCGACGAAGTCGCGGCGGAAGACGCGATCTTCACGGCCGACGTCGGCACGCCGACGCTGTGGGCGGCGCGCTACCTGACGATGAACGGCAAGCGGCAACTGCACGGCTCGTTCAATCACGGCTCGATGGCGAATGCGATGCCGCAGGCGCTCGGCGCGCAGGGCGCGCATCCGGGGCGGCAGGTGGTGTCGCTGTCCGGCGACGGCGGGCTGTCGATGCTGCTCGGCGATTTGCTCACCGCACGCCAGCTCAAGCTGCCGATCAAGATCGTCGTGTACAACAACAGCCTGCTCGGCTTCGTATCGATGGAGCTGAAGGCGGCCGGCTATCTGGACACGAACGTCGACCTGAGCCCGACCGACTTCGCGGCGATCGCGAAGGGCGCGGGCATCTTCAGCGTGCGCGTCGAGCACTCGGAGAACGTCGAAGAAGCGCTGCGCATGGCGTTCGCGCATGACGGGCCGGCCGTCGTCGACGTCGTCACGTCGAAGTACGAACTCGCGATGCCGCCGAAGATCGAACTCGCGCATGCGAAGGGCTTCAGCCTGTTCATGCTGCGCGCGATCCTCAGCGGGCGCGGCGACGAGATCGTCGAGCTGGCGAGAACCAACCTGCGGTGACACGCGGCGTACCGCATCGACGAACGCGCCGGCGCGCGTTCGTCGTCGCATGACGAATTGAACAATACAAAGACATGGCAATCGAGATTCGCGCCTACGAGGCATCCGACCTGCACACGCTGTCGGCCATCTGGTTCGACGCGTCGCTGCATGCGCATCCGTTTCTGGGCGAGGCGCGGCTGCGCGAGCAGCGCTTGCTGGTCGAAAAAGTCTATCTGCCCGACGCGGAAACCTGGGTCGCGTGCCGTGCCGGCGAACCGGTCGGCTTCATCGGCCTGCTCGATACGTCGATCGGCGGATTGTTCGTCGCGCCGTCGATGCACGGCCACGGGATCGGCCGCGCGCTGGTCGAGCATGCGCTCGCGCTCAAGGGTGCGCTCGATCTCGAGGTGTATGCCGACAATCGCGATGCATGCGCGTTCTACGCGCGGCTCGGCTTCGAGGAAATTTCGCGGCGCGACGAGGACGACGAAGGCTTGCCGTTCGCGAACATCCGGATGCGCGCCACGCGCTGAGCGGGCGGGCAGGAAGCGTGCGCCGCGTTGCGCGGTACCGCACAGGCCGGCCCGGCCCGGCCCGGCAACGGCACCGCACGACACGGCACCGCACCGCACCGCACGACACGACACCGCACGAAACGGCACGACACGACACGACACGACACGACACGACACGACACGGCACGACACGGCACGACACGGCACGACACGGCACGACACGGCACGGCACGGCACGGCACGACACGGTACGGTACGAACGGCACCGCACCGCACCGCACAGCCCGGCCCGGCCCGGCCCGGCCCGGCAACGGCAACGACACGACACGCCATCGGCCGCGATGATGTTCCGGTGCGCTTGTGTTTGTGCGTGCGCTCAGGCCGGCGCCGCTTCGCACCCGGTGGCCACCCACTCGCGCACGGCCTCGACGAACAGCCGCAACGCGGCCGGCGGATGCCGGTTCGCCGGATAGTAGAGGCACAGGCTGTCGAACATCTGGCTCCACTCGGGCAGTACCTGCACCAGTCGCCCCGACGCCAGATGCTCGGCGACGCGCGATTCCGTGACCCACGCGATCCCGATGCCGGCCAGCGCCGCGTCGATCATCAGCGTCTGGTTGCCGAGCGTCAACGGCCCGTCGACATCGATGCTCACGCGCTTGCCGTCGCGCATCAGGTCCCAGCGATAGAGCGCGCCGCTTTCGAAGCGGTAGCGGATGCACGCGTGGCGCGTGAGGTCCTGCGGGCTTTCCGGCGCCGCGTGCCGCGACAGGTAGCCGGGCGATGCAACCGCGACGAAGCGCATCGGGCCGCCGAAGCGCACCGCGATCATGTCGCGCGGCACGTCCTCGTGAACGCGGATGCCGGCGTCGAAGCCGTGTTCGACGATGTCGATCAGCCGTGAATCGACGACGAACTCGACATGGATGTCCGGGTAGCGGGCGACGAAGGCCGGCAGCACATGCCGGATCAGCGGACGCGACGCGGCTTCCGACGCGCTGATCCGGATCTGGCCTGACGGGCGGTTGCGGGCGGTGGCGGCGTCGTTCAGCGCGTCCTCGAGATCGGCCACCGCGGGCCGCACGCGCACCAGCAGCTGTTCGCCGGCCTCCGTCAGCGCGACCGAGCGCGTCGTGCGGTTGAACAGTCGCACGCCGAGGCGGGCTTCGAGGTGGCGGATCGTATGGCTCAGCGCCGACGGCGACACGCCCAGGATGCGCGCCGCGCCGCTGAAACTGCGCTGCTCCGCAATCGTGATGAAGCTCGTCAGTTCGCCGATGTCGGTGCGCTGCATTTGTGAAAATTCCTCAATAACGTGTGAAATGGTACGCCGATTGTTGAGCGGTATCCATCAACCTACACTGGCTTCCTCGGCATCCCGTCGAACTTTTTCATCTTCAGCAGGAGAGCGTCATGCAAAAGCGCATGCTTGGTAAGAGCGGCCTCGAAGTCTCGGCAATCGGGCTTGGCTGCATGGGATTGAGTTACGGCTACGGCCCCGCGACCGACAAGGCGAGCGGCATCGCGCTGATTCGCACCGCGTTCGAGCGCGGCGTCACGTTCTTCGATACGGCGGAAGCGTATGGCCCGTTCGCCAACGAGGAACTGGTCGGCGAGGCGCTGGCGCCGTTTCGCGACCAGGTCGTGATCGCGACCAAGTTCGGTTTCGAGGACGGCCTGCCGATGAAGGGCGTCGACAGCCGGCCGTCGCATATCCGCGACGTGGCCGAGGCGGCGCTGAAGCGGCTGAAGGTCGATCGCATCGACCTGTTCTACCAGCATCGCGTCGATCCGAGCGTGCCGATCGAAGACGTGGCCGGCACGGTCAAGGACCTGATCCGCGAAGGCAAGGTCGCGCACTTCGGGCTGTCGGAAGCCGGTGAGCAGACGATCCGCCGCGCTCATGCGGTGCAGCCGGTCGCCGCGCTGCAAAGCGAGTATTCGCTGTGGTGGCGCGAGCCGGAGGCCCGGATCCTGCCGACGCTCGAGGAGCTCGGGATCGGCTTCGTGCCGTTCAGCCCGCTCGGGAAAGGCTTCCTGACCGGCGCGATCGATGCGAACACGACGTTTGCGGAGAACGATTTTCGCAACCTCGTGCCGCGCTTTTCCGAGGACAACCGCAAGGCCAATGCGGGCCTCGTCGACCTGCTCGGCCGCATCGCGACCGATAAAGGCGCGACGCGCGCGCAGATCGCGCTGGCCTGGCTGCTGGCCCGCAAGCCGTGGATCGTGCCGATTCCGGGCACGACGAAGCTGCACCGGCTCGACGAGAACGTGGGCGCGGCCGCTGTCGTGCTGACGGCTGACGATCTCGCCGCGATCGAGACCGCGCTGCAGCAGGTCACGATCGTTGGTGAGCGCTATCCCGCGCAATTCCAGCAGCGCATCGATCGCTGATTGGGCGGCGGGTGGCGGGCATCCGGCGGCGGGCATCAGGCGCGAGGCATCAGGCATCAGGCATCAGGCACGAGGCACGAGGCATCAGGCACCAGGCACCAGGCACCAGGCACCAGGCACCAGGCACCAGGCACCAGGCACCAGGCACCAGGCATCAGGCATCAGGCATCAGGCACGAGGCCCCCGGCTTCCGGCAGCAGACACCAGGCATCAGACACCAGGCGCGAGGCATCCGGCAGCGGCGAGCGAGCCGTGTCCTGCAGCGCGCTCGCGCTTTGGTCAGGCGTATCAGGGACAATCTTCACGTCGCCTTAAGTTTGCGTTTCCTAGAATCGATTTGATCGTCGCTCTTCCTGCGACGGACCGATTCGTCCAGGAGGATGCGCATGAACCGGAGCCGTGTCGCCGTAGCCCTGTCCCACGTCGCCTTCGGCATGTCGAAGCCGCAGGCGCAGCCGGTCGAGGCCCGCCGATGATCTGGCCGAACGCATGGCGTGTTTCCGCACTGTTCGTGCGCGAGTGGGTCGGGCGTCCGGCCGCGGTGGGCGCGTTGTGCCCGAGTTCGCGGCAGCTGGCGCGCGAGATGGCCGACGCGGTACCGGACGGCGACGGGCTGGTCGTCGAGCTCGGCGGCGGCACCGGCGCGATCACGGCGGCGTTGCTCGAACGCGGCGTCGCGCCGCGGCGGCTCGTCGTGGTCGAGCGTTCGCCGGCTTTCGTCCAGCATCTGCGGCGCCGCTTTCCGGGCATCTCGATCGTGTCGGGCGACGCGCGGCAGCTCGAGCGCCTGCTGCCGCCCGAGGCGCGCGTCGACGCGATCGTGTCGTGCCTGCCGCTGCGCACGCTGCCGCGTGAGGACGTGACGGCGATCATCGGCCAGTGCCATCGCGTGCTGTCGGCCGACGGCGTGATGATCCAGTTCACGTACGACCTGCGGCCACCCCGCCGTCATCCGCTGGGCGATTCGGCATTTGTTGCCTGCGGCAGCCGGATCGTCTGGGCAAACATTCCGCCTGCGCGCATCGTGACCGTGCGCAGCATCGCCGCCGAACACGCGGAATGACGCCGCTGCGCGCGCGGTGCCCGATCGTGGCGCCGCGCCGCATCCTTTCATCTTTCCTTCTAATCCTTCCAATCACCATTCATATTGCCGTCACATCAGGTTCCTAACATCGCCTTTCATTTCGAAAGCATCAACGGCGGGGAGAACCGGCAACATGAATCGAATCAAAACGGCGGCGCTGCTGTGTGCGGGCGCCTTTGCACTTGCCGGATGCGGCAGCGACGACGGCCCGACCAGCACGTCGCCCACCCAGCCGCCCGTTCAGACGGCCGCGCGCAACGTGATCTTCTTTCTCGGCGACGGCATGGGGATGACGACGCTGACGGCCGCGCGCATCTATGCGGTCGGTGAAGACGGCGCGCTCACGATCGACACGCTGCCCGAATCCGCATTCGTGAAGACCTATTCCAACGACGCGCAGGTGACGGACAGCGCGCCGTCGATGTCGGCGTACATGACCGGCGTCAAGACCAACAACGAAGTGATCTCGATGTCGCCCGACACGAAGGCGATCGAGCCGACCGCGAGCCTGACCGGCAACTGCGGCGCGAACAACGGCAAATCGGCGACGACGCTGCTGGAGATCGCGAAGGCGAAGGGGCTGGCCACCGGCGTCGTGACGACCACGCGCGTCACGCACGCCACGCCCGCCGCGACCTATGCGCACGTGTGCCATCGCGACGCCGAGAACGACATCGCGGCGCAGCTCGTGCCGGGCGGCGCGGGCTACAACGGCGCGCTGGGCGACGGCGTCGACGTCGTGCTCGGCGGCGGCACGCAATTCTTCGTGCCGAAGGACGGCGGCGGCAAGCGCACCGACGGGCGCAACCTGGTCAACGAGCTGAAGGCGAAGGGTTATGCGTTCGCGCAGAACCGCGACGACCTGCTGGCGGCCGACGCGACGAAGGGCGGCAAGCTGGTCGGCCTGTTCTCGTCGAGCCACATGAGCTACGACCTCGATCGCGGCACGACCAAGGAGCCGAGCCTCACCGACATGGCGACGCGCGCGCTCGACGTGCTGCAGAAGAACCCGAACGGTTATTTCCTGATGGTCGAAGGCGGCCGGATCGATCACGCGCTGCACGACACCAATGCGAAGCGCGCGCTGCAGGACACGGTCGCGTTCGACAACGCGATCAAGGCGACGATCGACAAGGTGCGCAAGACCGATCCCGACCTGAAGAACACGCTGATCGTCGTCACGGCCGACCACGACCACACGCTGGTGCTGAACGGCTATGCGGCGCGCACCGGCAAGACCGAGGCGGGCAAGCCCGGCGTGCTGGGCGTGCTGCGCAACTACCAGACGGGCGCGGTCGCGAAGGACGCGGACGGCGCGCCGTACACGATCATCGGCTTCGGCAACGGCGAGAACCGCGTGCAGGGCAGCCGCGCGGGCACCGCGCTCACCGACGCGGTGACGGGCGCCGACGATTATCGCCAGGAGGCGGTCGTGCGGATGGACAAGGGCAACGAGACGCACGGCGGCACCGATGTGTTCCTCGGTGCGATCGGCCGCGGCGCGGACGCGTTCCACGGCGTGATCGAGAACAACAAGGTCTTCGAGCTGGTGCGCAGCGCGGTGCAGCTGTGAGCGCCGACCATACGGGTACAGGGGAATACAGGATGTCGACCATCAAGTACATCGCGGCGGCGCTGGCCGTCGCGGGTTTCGCGTGCGGCGCGGCGCAGGCCGCCGGCCAGGCGAAGAACGTGATTTTCTTTCTCGGCGACGGCATGGGGCCGACGACCGTGACGGCGAGCCGGATCTACAAGGTCGGTGAGTCGGGACAACTGACGATGGAGAAGCTGGCGCGCACCGCGCGCATCAAGACCTTCTCGAACGACGCGCAGACCACCGACAGCGCACCGTCGATGGCCGCGTACATGACCGGCGTGAAGATGAACAACGAAGTGCTGTCGATGTCGTCCGACACGCGCGCCGTCGCGCCGGGCAGCGACGCGAACGGCAACAAGACGGTCAACAACTGCGCGCCGGGCAACGGCCAGCCGGTCGCGACGCTGCTGGAGCTGGCGAAGGCGCGCGGCAAGGCGGTCGGCGCGATCACGACGACCGAGCTCACGCACGCGACGCCTGCCGCGACCTATTCGCACATCTGCCATCGCGATGCGCAGTACGACATCGCCGCGCAGGCGTCGCCGGGCGGCGCGGGCTACAACGCGGCGCTGGGCGACGGCGTCGACGTGCTGATGGGCGGCGGCCGCAATCACTGGACGCCGTTCGATCCGGTGGCCAACAAGCGCGGCCGCGCGGACGGGCGCAACCTGCTCAACGAGATGAAGGCGAAGGGCTACACGGTCGTCGCCACGAAGGATCAGCTCGCGCAGGCCGGCAACGGCAAACTGGTCGGTTTGTTCAGTTCGACGAGCCATCTCGAGTACGAGCTGGACCGCGTCGCGGGCAAGGGCGAAGGCCCGTCGCAGCCGAGCCTTGCCGACATGACGTCGAAGGCGATCGACGTGCTGTCGAAGAATTCGAACGGCTACTTCCTGATGGTCGAAGGCGGCCGGATCGACCACGCGCTGCACGGCACCAACGCGAAGCGCGCGCTCGAGGACACGGCGGCATTCGACGAAGCGATCCGCGTCGCGCTGTCGAAGGTCGACCTGTCGAACACGCTGATCGTCGTGACGGCCGACCACGACCACACGATGACGATCAACGGCTATTCGAAGCGCGGCAACCCGATTCTCGACATCAGCCGCAACTATCGTGACGGCCAGCCGAGCAAGGACGCCGACGGCAATACCTACACGACGCTGGTGTTCGGCAATGGCGCGAACCGGCCGAACGTGCGCACGTCGGTCGATTCGGCCACCGCGACGAACGAGGCGTATCTGCAGGAAGTCGGCGTGCGGATGGGCAGCGCGGGTTCGGAGACGCACGGCGGCGGCGACGTGATGCTGTTCGCCGACGGCGCGGATGCGAAGGCGTTCAAGGGCACGATCGACAACACGAAGGTGTTCGGTCTCGTGCGCTCGGCGTTCGGTTTCTGAGGCAGGTGATTAGCACGATGAACGGGAACGCTCGATGAAACGTCAGATCCTCTGTGCGCTCGCTTGCGGGATGGCTGCACTGCCGGCTTTTGCAGCGGCGGACCTCGACGCCGTGCTGCTGCACGAGAGCCGCACGGTGACGGCCGACGGCGTGACGCGCACGACGCTGTATCGCGAACGGATGGTGCGGCGCGACGGCCACGTGTGGGTCGAGCGCGTGCTGCCCGCCGCGGCGGCCGGCGGCGGTCATGGTGACGATCACGATCATGACCACGACGCGGGCCGTCGCGCCGGCGTGCAGCCGGCCGCCGCCCACGCGGGCCACAAGCATTTCAACTTCCAGGCGGCCGCGCGGCACGTGACTTACGACGGCAAGACGGCGCGCATCGAGTACGTGGATGCGGCGAACCGGACGGTCGTCAGCGTGCCGCCGGCCGAGTACGAAACCACCGGTTTCGACGGCTCGTGGGACAACGCGTATTACGTGACGCCGCCGTCGCAGCTGAAGCGGCTCGCGGTCGCGAAGCGCGGCGACGCGCCCGGCACGCGCTGGTACGAGCAGGCGGTCGACACGCCCGGCGCGCGCGGCGTGAACCGGATCCTGTGGAGCGAGACGCTGCAGGCGCCGCTGTCCGTCGAATACCGGAGTGCCGACGGCCGCGTCGTGCGCAAGCTGACGTTGACGCAGGCGCCGGCCGCGCGGCGCGAGCCGTTGCCGTGGACGACGCTCGCCAGCTACACGCGCAAGGAATACGCCGACTATCTGGATTGACCGGCGGGCGGCCACGCTCGACCGATCACGCAACGGCTTCTGTCGCCCGGTCGATCGTACGATTCGTACGCGGGGTTTGCGGTCAGGCCGGCCGGTATCGCAATCGCGATACGGCCGGGCGCTGGCCGCTTTTTTCTTTTTCCGACGTCGTGTCGCCCGGCAGGGGATGCCGACAATTCGCTAGAGCTGCGCGCCGTCCGGTACACGTGCCGCAGGCCGTGACGCGACCCGCTTGATGAGGCGGTCGAGCGGCGTCGCATAACCGCGCGCAATCGCTGCACTCAACGCGGCCGACAGCGCCAGATACGCGACGAGCAACCCGAGCTTGCCGTCGCCGTGCATGCCCGACGGCGGCCAGAACGTGCGCAGCGCGCCGAGCACGATCAGGTGGAACAGGTACAGCTCGTAGCTCAGCGTGCCGGCACGGCGCAACGGCGCGAGCAGGCGGCCCTGCGCGCGCGTGCCGTTGACGTGCGCGCCGATCAGTAGCACGGCCGTGCCGAGCGCCATCGCCGTGACGCCAGCGACGTGGCTTTCCGCGATCGGCCAGGCCAGATAGAGCGCGGCCATCGCCGCCGCGACGGGCCATTGCATGAACGGCGCGGCCAGCCGTTGCCAGCTTGCGCGCTCGGCCAGCAGCGCGGTGCAGCAGCCGATCGCGATCCCGTCGAACGACGCGAAGTACGCATAGAGGAACCCGCCTTCGTCGCCGGCGTGCGTGAAGCGGTACACGGGCCCGATCGCGGCGACGATCACCCAGAACGCGGCCAGCCGCGCATCGCGGCGCAGCGCGATGCACAGCAGCGGAAACGACAGGTAGAACACCTCTTCGACCGACAGCGACCACAGCACGCCGAGCGCGTAGTTGACCCATCCGTATGCGCCGATCAGCACGTTCATCCAGAACGTCAGCGACGCGAGATTCACGAGCCAGAACGACACCGCGATGCCCTCCGGCGCGTGGTTCTGGAAGATCGGCACGCCGGCTGCCGCGAGGCCGTTGACGAGCGCGAGCAGCAGGAGCAGGCACGGCACGATGCGCGCGACGCGCGACACGTAGAACGAACGCACGTCGACCGCGCCGAGGCTGCCCCAGCGGCGCCGCGCATTCGACGTGATCAGGTAGCCGGAGATCACGAAGAACATCGTCACGCCGTAGTTGCCGTTGCGTGCCACCGCATGCACCGCATCCCAGCCGAACGCGCGAGCGAGCGACGTGTCGCGCAGCGAGTAAGGGATGTTGAAGTGATGCAGCAGGACGAGCACGATCGACACGCCGCGCAGCAGGTCGATCCGCGCGTTGCGCGGGCCGGCGCTCATTGCGTGCCACCCGCTTCGGCGAGGGCCGGCAGCGTCGTCAGGAAGGTATCGCGTGCGCGCAGGCCGGCGTTCGGCGTCTGCCGCTCGTCGTCCTGAATCAGGTAGGCGAACACGAGCTTGCGCGGCCCTTTGGCCGCCCAGCCGACGAACCAGCCGTACGCGTGCGACGCATCGTACTTGCGCCCCGGCGACCCGGTGCCCGTCTTGCCGTGCACGATCCAGCCGCCGGGCTGCGTGTCGATCAGCGTGATGCGCTCGGTCATGTCGTACGCGTGCGCGCTGACGGGCAGCGTCCGGTTCGCGATCTTGCGCATGAAGGCGACCTGTTCGAGCGGCGAGATGCGCAGCGACGCGTTGACCCATGCGCCCATCACGCCGTTCAGCTCACCCGCCTGACTGGTGGCGTCCGCGTTACCGTAGCCGAATGCATTCGTGTACTGCTGAAAGCGCGCCTGCCCGAGCGCCTGCGTGACCTGCTGCGAGTACCAGAACACCGACAGCTTCATCCACCGCGCCGGATCGGTCGGCTCGCGCCACGGCGCGCCGCCCCAGTCGGGGTAGCCGGCGTGGAAGTCGAGCGTCGGGGTGTGCTCGTCCTTCAGGACGCCCGCATCGAAGCCCATCAGGCTGATGGCGACCTTGAACGTCGACGCCGGCGTCACGCGGGTCGCGCAGTCGCCTTGCTGCACGAGCACCTGGCCGGTGGCGGCGTCGGCGACGACGGTGCAGATCGGGCGGGCATGGGAAGTCGTGGTGGCCAAAAGGCCGGCGGTGAAGGTGAACAGCGCGCGGCGCCAGTGCTTCAAGTGACACTCCTCGGAGATGTGCGGCAGGCACGCGGTGCAGGCAGAACGCGGCGGGCCGTGCGCGACGAAGGCGACGGCCGGCATCGACGAAGGTGTGGATGGCGGCCGTTGCGGAGGCTCACATTGTATCGACGGATCGTCGTCCGTTGACCTGTCACGCTTGACGGGGCCGTTGCGCGCCCGTTACCCGTTCCGGCGGCATCGGCCGGTCACGCGTTGCGCCGCGCATGAAAAAACCCGCCGGCAGGCTTGCGCTTGCGGGCGGGCGAAGACACCTCGGGCCGACCGGCGCGGGTGTCGCGTGAAGAACGGAGAACCGGGTTGCGTCAGAACTTGTGGCGCAGCGCGAGACGCACGGCCACCTGGTTCGACGTCGACGACGGTGCGTCGGTACCGGGGATGAACGCGTTGTCGAGGATCGAGTTCGTCTTGTCGCCGGCGATGTGCTGGTACGCGGCCTGTACGTACACGTCGGTGCGCTTCGACAGGTTGTAGTCGGCCATCAGCCCGGCCGAGTGGATCTTCGGCTTCGCGTTGCCGGTCGATGCGTCGTATTTCTCGAGCGACAGCACGTACTGCGCGCCCACCATGAACGCCGGCGTGATCTGGTACGAACCGTTCAGCTCGAAGTTCTGGTACTTGATCGCGCTGACCGTCGCGCCCGGGGCGATGATCGCGCCCGGCGTGCCGAGGTAGCCGTTGCCGGTCGGGTTCTTGTAGTTCGAGTTCGTGTACGCGAAGCCGACCGTCGCCTGGCCGAACGTGTAGTTGATGCCCGCGCCGAACACGCGCATGCGCTCGGCGATGTAGCTCGCGTCGTTCGCGGTGATCGCGCCGGCCGAGCCGTCGCCCGGGTGGTTCGCCTGCAGGTACGCGGCGCCGATCAGCAGGCCGTTGTTCTGGTATTGCGCGCCGAAGCTGTACGCGCGGTTGTCCGAGAAGTTCGTGCTGTTGCTGAAGCTGTATGCGCCGCCGAACGTGAAGCCGCCGAAGTTCGGGCTCGCGTACTTCACCGTGTTGTCGAGGCGGAACGAGTTGTCGGTGTTGTCGTTGTCGAACGGGTGCGCGAGCAGGTAGCCGCCCCAGTTGCCGTTGGCGGTGGTCGGCGCGAGATAGTCGACGACGGAGTCGTACTGGCGGCCGAACGTCAGCGTGCCGTACTGCGCCTGGCTCAGGCCGACATATGCCTGGCGGCCGAACATGCGGCCGCCCTGGTTGAGCCGGCCGGTGTTCACGTCGAAGCCGTTTTCGAGCTGGAAGATCGCCTTCATGCCGCCGCCAAGATCCTCGCTGCCCTTCAGGCCCCAGCGGCTGCCTTGCGCGTAGCCGCTCGCCATCTCGTAGACGTGGCCGGTGCCGACGTTGTTCGTGTAGTTCAGGCCTTCGTCGATCACGCCGTACAGCGTGACGCTGCTTTGCGCGAACACGGGGGCTGCGAAGGTTGCCGTTACGGCGAGCGCCGTCAGGGTCTTTTTCATTGAGATCTCCGGGATGTCCAGCTTGTATCGGTTGTCGTGAGCGCGTCCGGCGAGGCGCGCCCCGTCATCCGGGGCGACCTGGCGCAGCGCGCGCGGCGCCGGAAGCGCGCAATGCGCGGCGGCGCGGCGACCGGCTGTGCCGGGTCGTGTCTCCTCCGTTGACACCGCGCATTCTTCCCAAGCCGAAAAGGATCCGAAAGCGAGTAATTTCGATGGATGGGATCGGGTTCGCCAATGGGGTCGCGACAGGCGGTTTCGACAGTCGAAACGGGGTGCGCGGCCCGGCGCTTCAACGCCGGTCGAGCACTAGCCAAACGGGGCCGCGACGCAGCCCGGGCGGGGCCGTGCGCGGGCCCGGTAAATCGGTCGAGAAGCCCGCCCGGCGGGCTTCGCGGGGCACCCGGCGATCGATTGACGCTGCCGATTGCAATGATCGGAATTACTCGTTTCCCTAAACATATTGGCGGCTGAAACATGCAGACTGACCGGACGTGGCTGGATGCACGATTCGCCGGTCGCCGCGCATGCCGCGACGCACAAACAACAGATTCGATTTGGAGACGACCCACCATGCAGATTCGACGACTGAAAACGGTCCTTCTCGCCGCCGCGGCGATCCTGTCCGCGCCGGCGGCCCACGCCGCGCCGGCGGCCCACGCGGCCGGCGGCGCGTGCGCCGACGGCAAGACGGTCCATTTCGCGGGCATCACGTGGGAGAGCGGGTCGTTTGCGACCGAAGTGCTGCGGCAGATCATGGAGAAGGGCTACGGCTGCAAGACGGACGTCGTGCCGGGCAGCACGGCCGCGACCGAAACGGCGCTTGCGCGCAACGACCTGCAGATCTGGGCCGAGCAGTGGACGGGCCGCAGCGAGATCACCGCGAAGGCCGTCGCGTCGGGCGCCGTGAAGCTGATCGGCGACACGCTGCCGGGCGGCACGACCGAAGGCTGGTTCGTGCCCGACTACGTGGTGAAGGGCGATCCGGCGCGCAACATCAAGCCGGTCGCGCCCGGGCTCGTATCGGTCGACGATCTGCCGAAGTTCAAGCAGGTGTTCGCCGACGAGGAGGAACCGGACAAGGGCCGCTTCCTGAACTGCCCGACGGGCTGGGACTGCGAGCGCGTGAACACGCGTCTCCTGAAGGTGCTGAAGCTCGACCAGTCGTACACGAACTTCCATCCGGGCACCGGCGCGGCGCTCGACGCGGCGATCGCGTCCGCGTACCAGCGCGGCGCGCCGATCGTGTTCTATTACTGGGGCCCGGCCGCGCTGATGGCGAAATACAAGTTCACGGCGCTGAAGATGCCGGCCTATAACGAAGCATGCTGGAAGACGTTGCGCGACGAGAGCAGCACGCACCAGTGCGCGTCGTCGTACATGGTGTCGCGGCTGACGGTGGGCGTGTCGAAGCCGTTCGCCGATGCGAATCCCGATCTCGTCGGCGTATTCGGCAAGGTGCGTTTTCCGATGGACTTCCTGAACCAGACGATCCTCGAGATGACGACGAAGAAGATCGACGGCGCGGCGATGGCCACGCAGTTCCTGAAGACCCGCCAGGACATGTGGAAGCAGTGGGTGCCGGCCGACGTCGCGCAGAAGATCGCCGGCAGCCTGAAGGGCGCGTAACCTGCGCGCGGCGGCGGGCCCGCGCCCGCCGCCGCCGTCACGCGCCTTCGCGGCGCGACGGAGAATCAACATGAACGGCTTCTTTCTGCACCTGTCGATCGCCGACTGGGTGAACAGCGCGCTCGAGACGTTCGTCGCGCAATACGGCGACAGCTTCCATCACTTCAGCGTGCTCGTGCTGCGCTACCTGCTCGTGCCGCTCGAAGGCGCGCTGCGTGTCGCGCCGCCGTGGCTCGTGCTGCTGGTCGTCGGCGCGATCGCGTGGAATGCGACGCGCCGTATCGGCCTCGGCGTGCTCTTCATGCTGCTGCTTTACGCGATCGGCTGCTTCGGCCTGTGGGACAAGCTGATGCAGACGCTCGCGCTGATGCTCGTCTCGACGGTGCTGTCGGTCGCGATCGGCGTGCCGGTCGGCATCCTTGCCTCGCGCAGCGCGTGGCTGCGGCGGATGCTGTTGCCCGTGCTCGACGTGATGCAGACGCTGCCGAGCTTCGTGTACCTGATCCCGGTGCTGATGCTGTTCGGGCTCGGCAAGGTGCCCGCGATCCTCGCGACGATCATCTATGCGCTGCCGCCGCTGATCCGCCTGACCGATCTCGGTATCCGCCAGGTCGATCCGGACGTGACGGAAGCCGCGCGTGCGTTCGGCACGACGCGCTGGCAATTGCTCGTCAACGTGCAGCTGCCGCTCGCGCGGCCGAGCATCATGGCCGGCATCAACCAGACGACGATGATGGCGCTGTCGATGGTCGTGATCGCGTCGATGATCGGCTCGCGCGGGCTCGGCGAGGACGTGCTCGCGGGCATCCAGACGCTCGACGTCGGCAAGGGCACGCAGGCCGGCCTCGCGATCGTGATCCTCGCAATCGTGATCGACCGGATCAGCCAGGGCTTCGGCCAGGAGCGGCGTGCGCGCCGCCGGCTCGCGCAGCAGCGCCGGCAGAAGGGCGCGTCGCGCGTGCCATACCGGCTGCCGCGCAAGGCGCAGTCGGCGGGCGTCGATTCGAATCAGGCGACGCAATCGTCGCGCGCATAGGAACGGAGACAGACATGGCGACCATCGACGTCAAACACGTGTACAAGCTGTTCGGGCCGCAGGCCGCGCATGCGCGTGTGCTCGACCTGCTGCGCTCGGGCAAGCGCAAGGCCGACGTGCTGGCCGAAACGGGCTGCAACGTCGGGCTCTACGACGTGAGCCTCGGCATCGAGTCGGGCGAGATCTTCGTGATCATGGGGCTGTCGGGCTCGGGGAAGTCGACGCTCGTGCGGCACTTCAACCGGCTGATCGAACCGACGGCCGGCGAGATCGTGATCGACGGCAGCGATGTGATCAAGCTCGACGCGCACGGGCTGCGCGAGCTGCGCCGCTTCAAGGTCAGCATGGTGTTTCAGAACTTCGGGCTGCTGCCGCACCAGACCGTGCTCGACAACGCCGCGTATGCGCTGCGCACGCGCGGCGAGAAGCGGCACGACGCGGCCGAGGCCGCGCGCAACTGGCTGACGAAGGTCGGGCTCGACGGGTATGGCGATCATTATCCGGACGAGCTGTCGGGCGGGATGCGGCAGCGTGTCGGGCTGGCGCGCGCGCTGGCGGCCGATACCGACGTGCTGCTGATGGACGAAGCGTTCTCCGCGCTCGATCCGCTGATCCGCACCGAGATGCAGGATCAGTTGCTCGAATTGCAGGCGACGCTTTCGAAGACGATCGTGTTCATCACGCACGATCTCGACGAGGCGCTGCGCATCGGCGACCGGATCGCGATCCTGCGTGACGGCACGCTCGTGCAGGTCGGCACGCCGGACGACATCCTGTCGCGTCCGGCGGACGATTATGTGCGGCGGTTCGTCGAGAAGCGCTCGAGCATGAACTGACGCGCGTCACGCCGACCACGCCGCGTACCGCGCTCACTGCGCGCGGTGCGCGGCCGTCGTCAGCACGATCTTGCCGACGTGCACGCCCGAGTCGATCAGCACGTGTGCGCCGCGCGCGTCGTCGAGCGGGAAGGTGCGGAACACCTGCGGCTTGACCGTGCCCGCCGCGACGTGCGGCCACAGGTGCCGTTCGAGTTCGGCGATGAGCGCGCCCTTCTCCTCCGGCGTGCGCGAACGCAGCGTCGAACCGATGTGCGTGAGGCGCTTGGTCATCATCGGCCACACGTCGAGTTCCTTCGCCGGCCCGTTGAGCGCGCTGACCTGCAGAATCCGCCCGTTCATTGCCGCGGCCCGGTAATTGCGCGCGACGTAGTCGCCCGCGATGATGTCGAGGATCACGTCCACGCCCTTGCCGGCGGTGATCCTGTCGACTTCCGCGACGAAATCCTGTTCGCGGTAGTTGATCGCGTGATCCGCGCCGAGCTGCAGGCTCGCGGCGCGATGCGCTTCCGAGCCGACCGTCGTGATGATGGTCGATGCGCCCATCGCCTTCGCGATCATCGTCGCGGTGGTGCCGATGCCAGACGCGCCGCCGTGGATCAGCACCGATTCGCCCGCCTGCAGCCGCCCGCGCTGGATCAGGTTCAGCCAGACAGTCAGGAACGTTTCCGGCATCGCCGCGGCTTCGATCATGTCGAGTCCAGGGGGCAGCTTCATCGTCGTGAGGTGATGGGCGACCGCGTATTCCGCATAGCCGCCGCCCGTCACCAGCGCGCTGACCCGGTCGCCCGGCGCGAAGCCGTGCACGGCTTCGCCGGTCGCGACGACTTCGCCCGCGATTTCCAGGCCCGGGATGTCGGATGCGCCGGGCGGCGGGTTGTACAGCCCCTTGCGTTGCAGCACGTCCGGGCCGTTCACGCCGGCGGCGTGAACCCGGATCAACACTTCGTCGGCCTTCGGCCGCGGCACGGGGCGACGTGCGGTCGCCAGGACGTCGGGGCCGCCGGGGCGGGTGATTTCGACTGCCGCCATGTCGGCGGGGACGGAGGAGAGCGTATCGGACATGTTTGCCTCTAAAAGACAGGTGAGTGGTCGGTGAAAAAAGTATAGGCTTGGGCGTTGATGAATTTGCGCAGCGATTTTCACGACCACAGATGCAAATTTGCATCACACCGGAGAAGGCGCTTGAACTGGGACGACGCACGGATTTTTCTCGCGATCCACCGGGAACGCAGCCTGCGCGGCGCCGCGCGGGCGGTCGGGCTCGACCAGGCGACGGTCGGCAGGCGGCTCGCGGCGCTCGAGCGCGCGCTCGGCGCGACGCTGTTCCTGCGCACCTCGGCCGGGTACGTGCCGACCGCGGTGGGCGAGGTCGCGCTGCGCAACGTGGAGAAGATGGAACAGTCGGCGATCGACCTGGTGCGGCAGACCCAGGGCGTCGACCGGCGCCTAGCGGGCGACGTGCGCGTGACGACGACCGATACGATCGGGCTCGAATTCGTGATGCGCGCGATGCGCAACCTGCACGACGAGCATCCGGACGTGCGCGTGCTGCTCAACACGTCGACGCAGGTGGAGAACCTGGCCAAGCGCGAGGCGGACATCGCGATCCGCACGATCAAGCCCGACAATCCCGATCTGCTGACGCGCCGGCTCGCCGCGTGGCCGACGGGGTTGTACGCGTCGGAGGAATACCTGGAGCGGCATGGCGAACCGGTGCCCGGCACCGGCTTCGAAGGGCATGACCTCGTGTGCTTCCTGCCGCACCTGAATGCGCGCAGCCCGCTCACGGTGGTCGGCGAGCCGGTGCGCGCGGGGCGGATCGTGTCGGGACTGAATTCGAATCTGATGCTGCGCGCGGCGGCACGCGCCGGGCTCGGGCTCGCCGAACTCCCGGTGCCGATCGCGGAGCGCGACGCGCTGGTGCGTGTGTGGCCGGCGCGTACGTCGGCGCGTCCTTACGAAGTCTGGATGGTGACGCACAAGGATTTGCGGCATACCGCGCGGATGAGCGCGATGATCGATCACATCGTGCGGGTGTTTGGCGATGTGCCGGTGCAGGGCGGGGCGGGGGATTGAGGCGGGCACGGCGACCGGATCGCGATCCTGCTCGACGGCGCGCCGGACGATATTCCGTCGCGGCCGGCCGACGATGATGTGAGGCGGTTCGTGGAGAGGCGCACGAGTGTGAACCGAGCCGGCGGTGGTGTGTTGCGAGACGGCACTACTTGCCGGCCGCGGTCGACGTGACGACCGATATGTCGGTCAGCCGCACGCCGTACGGGCCGACCAGTTCCTTGACGCGGACGATGCCCGACGCGCTTGCGTCAGGCAGGTCCAGATCCCGCTTGCATAGCGAGACGCGCCGTGTCTTGTCTCGGTTCGTATGCCGCCCGCCGTTACGGCTCGATCGAAAGATAGCGCGGATAGCGCCCGCTTCCGTAGTTGTCAGGCATCCTGCATTTCTGGTAACACTGCGTCAGCCGGAACGCGGCTTTTTCCCGGTCCGTCTCGTCGCCGTCCTGCAGCCAGATCGCGTGGCTTTTCTCCGCGAGCAGGATCAGCAGGCGCCGTCTGGCGGCCGACAAGGCCGAACGCTCCAGCAGGTCGCAGACGAGATTGGCCGTGACGATGCCGAACAGCCGGCGGTGTTCGCGGCAGTCGCTGGACGCGAGCAGGTGCATCGCTTCGGCGAATGCCGCTTCCGCTTCCGCCACCGATTGTTGCAGCGTGATCGCGGGGAGCGCGAGTGCCGTGATGTAGATGCGATCGTCGGCGTCGAACCGGTCGAGCGGTGCCTGCACGTCCTGCGATTTCTCGAGCACCGCACGCTGGCGATCGATACGCCGGCGCGCATCGGCCGGCGCATCGTCGTGCGCGTCCACGAGTCGTTCGAGAGCGTCCATTCCCGCTTCCCAGTCGCCGAGATGCTCGCCGAATACGTGCGTGACGAGCGCCGCGAGCTCGACGAGATCCTGCTCGCCCATCGGCAGCGTCAGACGTTCCCGTAGACGTGTCGCGACCGCTACCGGCTGTTTCGTATGTTCCTGCCAGTCCTGTATCAGCGATCCGCGCAATCGCTCGTCAAGTAGCTGCATCGTTTCCATGCGTTCCTCCGTTCGATTGCACGAATGGTAGGAGCGGGGGTGGCATGTGTACAGTGCAGGTTTGGCAGATATATGACGCATCCGATGCAAATCTGCGAGGAGCGCGGCGATGGACCGGATCGACCTGAACCTGTTGCTGGCGCTGAAGGCGCTGATCGACGAGGAAAGCGTGTCGCGTGCGGCGCGCAGCCTCGATTTGAGTCCGTCCGCGATGAGCCGGACCCTTGCCCGCGTTCAGGACGCGATCGGCGACAAGGTGCTGGTGCGCGCGGGCAAGGGCATGGTGGCGACCGAAACGGCGCGGCGGCTGAAGGTGCCGCTCGACCGCATCCTTCAGGATGTGGAACTGCTGCTCGGTGCGCAGCACCGGTCGATCGACGCACAACGCGTGTTCAACATCAGCGCCAACGACGGCTTCATCGATTCGTTTGCGGTGCCCATCATCGCGCAGGCGCACGATGCATGGCCGCATGCGAGGCTGCGGTTCCTGCCCAAGCACGAGAAGACGGTGGCGCGCCTTCGTAGCGGCGAAGTCGATATCGAAATCGGCGTGATCGGCGAGACGGGGCCGGAAATCATGATCCGCAAGCTGTTCGACGACCAGATGGTCGGCGTGCTGCGAAAAGGCCACCGGCTCGCGCGGCGCCGGATGACGCTGGATGCCTACCTGTCCGTGCCGCATATCAGCGTGTCGCGCAAAGGGCGCTTTCACGGGCCGATCGACGATGCGCTCGGCGAGCAGGGGCGCGAGCGGAACGTGATCGCGGTGGTGCCGAATTTCAAGTCGGGCATCGAGCTGGCCCAGCGTTCGGACTGGATCGTGCAGGTGCCCGAGAAGCACACCGCCCAGGCCCGGCGCGACGTCGTGACGTTCGAGCTGCCGGTCGCGACGCCCGGGCTTCCGATCTCGATCATGTGGCATCCCCGCTTCGACCGGGACGCGGTGCATGCCGGGCTGCGAGACCTGATCGTGAGCGTCTGCCGGCAGGTCGTGGACGCAGGGAACGGCTGAGGTTGCCCGCGCCGCGTCACTGTGCGACCGTCTCCCGTTGCGTCGATGGCACGCCGGCCCGTTCCGAGCGCGACGCATCCGCCAGAATCAGGTCCGCGCCTTTCTCCGCGACCATCATCGTCGGCGCGTTGATGTTGCCCGACGTGATGTTCGGGAACACCGACGCATCGACGATCCGCAGCGCCTGCAGCCCGTGCACGCGCAGCGACGCATCGACCACCGACGTCGCCGCGTCCGATCCCATCGCGCACGAGCCGCACAGGTGGTAGATCGAACCCGACTGCTCGCGGAAATACTGCAGCATCGCCTCGTCGGAATCGATCTGCGGCCCCGGCGAGATTTCCTCGACGGTCATCGACTTCAGCGCCGGTGCGCGCATCAGCGCACGAATCACCTTGCTGCCCTGCACGGCCTCGTCGAGATCCTTCTGCGTGGTGAGCGCGTTGATGTGGATCTTCGCGGCATCTTCCACGCGGTTCGACGCGATCTCGATCGTGCCGCGGCTCGTCGGCCGGCACGGGTTGAACGCGATCAGGAATCCGGAATAAGGCTCGGGCTTGATGCTCGCGCGGTCGCTCTTCGGGATCCGGTACGACAGCGGGTTGAAGTAGAGCTGGATGTTCGGTTCCTGCGTATCGGCCGTGCCGCGGAAGAAGCCGCCCGCCTGGTTCACGCTCATCGCGAGCGGGCCACGCTTCGTCAGCAGGTAGCGCAGCCCGATCTTCATCTTGCCGAGCAGGGTGCCCATCTCGTCGTTCAGCGTCGGCCGGTTCGCCTTGAAGTAGAAGCTCACGCACAGGTGGTCCTGCAGGTTGCGGCCGACGGCTGGCAATGCATGCACGAGCGGCACGCGGTGGCGCGCGAGCAGCGCCGGATCGCCGACGCCCGACAGTTGCAGCAGCTTCGGTGTATCGACCGCGCCGGCCGCGAGGATCACCTCGCGCGCGGCGACGAGCGTTTCGTCGCCTTGCTCGCCCGCGACGACCACGCCGGTCGCGCGCGTGCCGTCGAACGTCACGCGCCGCACGAGCACGCCCGAGCGCAGCGTTAGGTTCGCGCGACCCAGCGCGGGACGCAGGTACGCGAAGCTGCTGGAGCAGCGCTCGCCGTTCTTCGTGTTCAGGTCGTAGATGCCCGCGCCTTCGAACTGCGCGCCGTTGAAATCATCGGTGCGCGGCAGGTTCAGTTGCCCGCAACCCTTCAGGAACTCGTGGACGATCGGATGCACGTCGGCCTTCATCGACGTGATGTGGATCGGCCCCGTCGCGCCGTGATGCTGCGGATCGGTCATGCCGGCCGCATGCGTTTCGAGCTTGCGGAAGTACGGGAGCACGTCGTCGTACGCCCAGCCCGGATTGCCGGCGGCCGCCCAGTCGTCGTAGTCGCTGCGCTGGCCGCGCACGTAGACCATCGCGTTGATCGAGCCCGACCCGCCGACCACCTTGCCGCGCGGGCAGTACAGCGTGCGATCGGCGAGCTGCGCTTCGGGCTCGCTGTAGTACATCCAGTTGTAGCGGCGGTTGTAGTAGGTCTTCGTGAAGCCGACCGGCACCTTGAACCAGAACGACGCGTCGCGTTCGCCCGCTTCGAGCAGCAGCACCGAGTGCCGGCCCGATTCGCTCAGGCGGTTCGCGAGGATGCAGCCGGCCGAGCCCGCGCCGACGATGATGTAGTCGTAGCTCATGTGTGTCCTTTGCGCTCAGCCCTTCGCGGGGGCGAGATCCTTCACGTCGACGGGGTGTTCGCCCATCTGCAGGTGCAGCCGTTCGCCGGTGTACGGCGTGTGGCGCCTCACGACGTCCATGTCCAGCTCGATGCCGAGGCCCGGTTCGTTCGACGGGATGATGTAGCCGTCTTCCCAGCGGATCGGCGTCTTCACAACTTCCGCGTGGAAGCCGCCCCACGTCATGATGCTTTCCTGGATCAGGAAGTTCGGCGTGCAGGTCGCGAGCTGGATGCTCGCGGCCGCGCCCACCGGCCCGTTGTACAGGTGCGGCGCGATCTGCGCGTAGTGCACTTCGGCGAGCGTCGCGATCTTCTTCGCTTCGAGCAGGCCGCCCACGCGCGCGACGTTCAGCTGCAGGATCGATGCGCCGCCCGCCTGCAGCAGCTTGTGGAATTCGTACTTGGTGGTCAGGCGCTCGCCGGTCGCGATCGGAATCGACGTGTGCTTCGCGACTTGGGCGATCGCTTCTTCCTGGCCGGGGGGAACCGGCTCCTCGAACCACAGCGGGTCGTATTTCTCGAGCCGCTTCGCGAGCCGGATCGCCGATGACGGCACCATCTGCCCATGCGTGCCGAACAGCAGGTCGGCCTTGCTGCCGACAGCCTCGCGCACCTTGCGGCAGAACAGTTCGCAGCGATCGAGCACTTCCAGCGACAGCTGGTGGCCGGAGTAGGCCGTGTACGGGCCGGCCGGGTCGAACTTGACGGCCGTGAAGCCGAGCTTCACGTTCTCGGCCGCGCATTCGGCGGCGAGGTCGGGGTCGTCGTAGTCGTATTCGCCGTTGGCGTTCTTCGGGTACAGGTACGTGTACGAGCGCAGCCGCTCGTGGATTTTCCCGCCGAGCAGTTCATACACGGGTTTGCCGGCGGCCTTGCCGATGATGTCCCAGCACGCCATTTCGAGGCCGCTGACGACGCCCATCATCGTGAGATCGGGGCGCTGCGTGAAGCCGCTCGAATAGGCCTGGCGGAACAGCCGTTCGACGTGATGCGGGTCGCGGTTCAGCAGGTGGCGTTCGAACACGTCGTCGATGATCGGAGCCATTGCCTTCGGGCCGAACGTCGCGGAATAGATCTCGCCGACGCCTTCGATGCCGTCGTCGGTCTTCAACTTCACGAAGATCCAGTACATCCCGCCGATATGCGGCGGCGGCACGGCGACGATATGGGTTTCGAGCGAAACGATCTTCATACGGACTCCTGGGTACGGTGAATGCGGTTGAGGCGGACTTTGAGGAACGCAGCCGCGCCCGCGCCGCACAGCGCGATGGCCGCGATATAGCCGAAATAGAGCTGGTAGCCGTGCGCGCCCGGATAGGTCTGCGTCACGTAGCCGTTGATCAGCGGCACGAACACGTCGGGCGAATAGCCGAGCACCGAGATCAGGCCGATCGCGAGGCCCGCGCAATGCGTGGGCACCTTGCAGTCGTCGAGCAGCGACCAGTACAGGCCGCGGATCGCGTAGGTGAGGATGCCGATGAACAGCACGAGCACGACGAGCATCGCCTGCGGGCTGTGCGCGGGCGCGGCGATCAGCCCGACGAGCGACAGCGCGGCGAGTACCAGCGCCCAGAACAGCACGGACACCTTCGACACGCGGTCGCCGAGGAAGCCGCCGCCGATGCCGCCGACGGGGCGCATCCACAGCTTGAGCGTCGTGATGAAGCCGGCCGCCGTCGCGCTGAGCCCGAAATTGCCTTCGTGCAGGTAGGCCGAGAAGCTGTAGGTCGCCCAGAACACCTGGTAGCCGCAAAACACGATCGCGGCGACGAGCCAAAGCTCGGGGATCGCCGCGAGCGTCTTCAGGTCGGTCAGCACGTTGCCTTTTCGGCGTTCCGTTACGGCCTTGCGTTCGTTCGGGTTCGCCGGATCCTTCACCAGCGCGAGCAGCACGCCGAGCGCGATGCAGAAGAACGCGTACAGGTGCACGACGAGCCTGAAGCCGGCCGCATCGGTGCCGCCGTGCGCCTGCGTCACGTAGGCGAACAGCGTGATCGCGATCGTCGCGAGCAGCGCCTCGACGAGCCCGCGGCCGCCGTCCAGCAGCCCGAAGAAGCGGCCCTGTTCGTCGGGGCCCGCGATCATGTTCACGCGCTTGATCACGGCGGCCCAGAACGTCAGGCCGGTGGTCAGCCCCCAGCCGCCGAAAATCAGCACGAGCGTGTCGAACGACGGCCCGGTCGCGTAGACGAGCCCGAGCGTGCCCGTCGCGAGCAGCGAGAAGCAGATCAGCCAGCGCGGCGACAGGCGGTCGGCCAGCCAGCCGCTCGGCAGGTAGCTGACGAGGAAGATCGTGCCGAGCGACGAATACAGGTAGCCGAGCTGCACGTCGTCGATATGGAAGAACTGCAGCATCGTCGGCTGGTACACCTGCCGCAGATACAGCATCGGGTAGATCGCGCCCGCGGCAATCACGAGCAGCAGCAGTTGCAGGTAGCGTTGCGCACGGGAATGCTGCGACGCGTGAGCGTCGTCGTGCAACGCGAGCGACGCCGCGGGCGTCGACGGTTGGGTCGGCATGATGTCTTCCTCCATCAGGCGTCCTTGAAGCGGAGGCCTGCAGGTTTTTTATGTTCTGGTTGAATCAGGGGCGGCGCGCGCGGCGTGGTGTCGTGGTGCGCGCGCCGGAAACTGTGCGTTGGCGAGGCGGTGTCAGTACTTCATGACGACGAGGCGCGTCTGCGTGAATTCGAGCATCCCGTGCTTGCCGTCGTCGCCGCCGAGGCCCGAGCGCTTCCAGCCGGCGTGGAAGCCCTGGTACGGATCGGCCGGAGTACGGTTCACGTACAGCTCGCCGGCTTCGATCGCGTTCGCGACGGTCATCGCGGTGCGGTAGTGCTCGGTGTAGAGCACCGACGACAGGCCGAACTGATGGTCGTTCGCCTGCGCGATCGCTTCGTCGATCGTCGTGTAGCGCAGCACGGGCATGATCGGGCCGAAGGTTTCCTCCTGCACGATCTCCATGTCCTGCCGCACGCCGGTGAGCAGCGTGGCCGGGTAGAAGAAGCCGGGGCCGGCGGGGATCGCGCCACCGGTTTCGAGCGTCGCGCCTGCCGCGATCGCGCGTTCGACCATTCCGTGAATGTGCGCGCGGGCCGATGCGCTGACGAGCGGGCCCATCCGCGTGGCGTCTTCCGCACGGTTGCCGATGCGCACGGCCGCCATCTTCTCCTTCAGCAGCGCAACGAAACGGTCGTGCACGCTGTCGTGCACGTACACGCGCTCGATGGCCGTGCAGAGCTGGCCGCAATGGGTCGTCTTCGACGCGACGAGTGCAGCGGCCGCGCGTTCGAGGTCGGCGTCGGGCTCGATGATCGCGGGCGTCTTGCCGCCGAGTTCGAGCGACGGCTTCGCGATGTTCGCCTTGCAGTAGTCGAGCACGTTGCGGCCCGCGTTCACGCTGCCGGTCAGCGTGATCATCCCGACTGCCGGGTGCGTGCACAGCGCTTCGGCCGTCGCGTGGTCCATCGTCAGGATGTTGACGACGCCCGGCGGGAAGCCCGCATCGTCGGCCGCCTTCGCGATCTCGAACGCGGACACCGGCGTGTGGTTGCTCGGCCGCACGACCACGGTATTGCCGGCGATCAGCGCGGGCGCGACCTTGCGCAGCAGCGTGTAGACGGGATAGTTGAACGGGATCAGGCACGCGACGACGCCGATCGGCTCGCGCTGCAGGAACAGGTTTTCGTCGGGCGTGTCGCTCGGGATGATCTCGCCCTCGATCCGGCGCGCCCACTCCGCGTGGTAGCGCGTGATCTGGCCTGCGTAGACGGCCTCGTTCGACGCGTCCTCGACGCTCTTGCCGGATTCCTGCGCGAGCGCCGCGCCGATCTCGGACGCGCGTGCGGTCAGCGCGTCGGCGAAACGGTGCAGGTACACGGCGCGCTCGGCGCTCGGCAGCTTGCGCCACGCCTTCTGCGCGGCGGCCGCGGCGTCGACGGCGGCGAGTGCATCGGCCGGTGTCGCGGCGGGCACGCGCGCGAACGGCGCTTCGGTGGCGGGATTGTGGACGACGATGAACGCGTCGCTTTCCGGGGCGACGAAACGGCCGTTCACGTAGTTGCGTTCGGTGCGCATGAAGTGACTCCTCCGATGAATGCAGGCGGATCGCTTCGGGTGGCGACACGCGTGGCATGGGATAGAGGCCATTCTGTTCATGCGTTTAGCGCACGACAAACGACTTATTTTCGCGCCGAGCATGAGAAAAACGCACGTTACTCGGCCGATCAGCCGGAATCGCGCGTCCGGCAAGGCTGCCGTGGCGCGGGCCGGGAGCGGGGCGGGCGGCGGCGGGGCCGCATTTTCCGACGGGTCCGGATGCGCGCGGGGGCGGAAGCCGGTAAGGTGTCGGCCGCGCCTGGGGCTTCGGCGCGGGCGGGGCGGTCAGCTATGCCTCGGGGGCGGGGCGTGCGCTAGGCCAGCGGCACCTGCGGAAGCGGCGACGACGGTTCGAGATGGCGCTTCGCGAGCCACACTTCCTGCTGCAGCCAGTCGCGGAACTGGACGATGTGCGGCAGGTTCGTCTGCTCGGGCCGCGTGACGAACCAGTACGACTGGTGGCCGTCGACGTGCACGTTGAGCACCTGCATCAGTTGCCCGGTCGCCAGTTCGCGCGCGACCATGTGGCGATCGGCGATCGTGATCCCGAGGCCGTCGATCGCCGCGCGGATCGCGTGGTCGAGCAGGTCGAATTCGTAGCCGCCGCGCGTGTCGACGTCGGTGATGCCGGCGGCCTTCAGCCAGTGCTGCCAGGTCAGGTAGCGCTGGTCGTCGGTGGCGAGCACGTGCAGCAGCGTGAAGCGGTTCAGGTCGATCGGCGCGCCGTCCTGTCGTAGCCGCGCATACAGCGCGGGCGCGCAGACGGCGATATGCTGCTCCTGCATCAGCAGTGCGTTGTCGAAGCCGTCCCATTCGCCGTCGCCGAACCGGATCGCGCAGTCGAGCACGCGCGATTCGCCGAGGCTGTCGTGAATGCGGGTCGTGAGGCTCAGCTCGAATTCGGGATGCGCGTCGCGCAGCCGGCCGAGCCGCGGCATCAGCCAGCGCGCGGCGAAGGTGGGCGGCACGTTCGCGCGCAGGCGGTTCAGGTGGGTTTTTTCCTGCAGGCTGCGCACGGTCAGCTCGATCTTGTCGAACGATTGCTGCAGCGCGCGCAGCAGCACGCGGCCGGCCGCTGTCAATTCGAGCTGGTGATGGCGGCGCTCGAGCAGGGTTTCGCCGAGCTGGCCCTCGAGCTGGCGAACCTGCCGGCTCACCGCGCTCTGCGTCACGTTGAGCAGTTCGGCCGCGCGTGTGAAGCTGCCGGTGCGGCCGGCCATCTCGAAGGCTTTCAGCGCGTTCAGCGCCGGCATCTTGCGTCTCACGGGGCGGTGTCGTGTTTGGTGCGGGATGCTTATTGTAGGCGGGCGGCGCGGGCGCGGGGACGATGAATGGATGCGACCGAGGGCGCGGGCCCTCGCGGTTTTGACGGCGCGGCGATTGGCGCGCCTTGTTGCGATCAGGCTGCCCGCAGGAGGGACGGCGGTGACGGCCGGCAACAACACGAACGATACGAACGATACGAAAGAAAGGGACACACATCATGCGACGCCTGCCATCGTTGATCGCACTGCGATTTTTCGAGGAGACCGCGCGTCACCTGAGCTTCAACCGTGCGGCGGTTTCGCTGTGCGTGACGCAGGGGGCGGTGAGCCGGCAGATCCGGCTGCTCGAGGAGGCGCTCGGCGCGCGATTGTTCGAGCGCGATCACAAGGGCGTGCGCCTGACCGATGCCGGTCAGCGGTTGCTGCCGTTCATCGGGCAGGCGTTCGACACGATCGAGCGCGGCGTCGACGAAGTCGCCGCCACGCGGCCGGGTGCGAAGCGGCGCCTGACGGTGTCGCTGCCGCCGACGTTCGCGACGCAGTGGTTTTCGCCGCGGCTCGGCACGCTCGCGGAGGCGCTGCCCGACGTCGAGTTGTCGATCCGCACCGAGCCGGCCGACGATTGCCATTGCCACATCCGCTTCGGGCGCGCGGCGCGCGCCGGGATGCAGTCGGAGTTGCTGATGATGGAGCGGCATGCGCTCGTCGGCGCGCCGCGTTATCGCGGCGATGCGCTCGACGTGCTGCTCGGCCGGCTGCCGTCGCTGCATGTGCTGCACGAAGGCAAGCGCCTGACGCTATGGGCCGACTGGTGCGAGCAGGCGGGCGTGCAGGTGGCGCGGATCGGTGACGGCATCGAGTTTTCCACGCTCGAACAGGCGATCCGCGCGGCGCGCAAGGGCGCGGGGCTCGCGGTGGTCGACCTGAACATGATCGAGGAGGAGATCGGCGAGGGCAGCCTCGTGCGGCTGTCGCCGGTGCAGCCGATCGGGCCGTTCGGTTATTGGCTCGATGTCGAGCCGGAGAGTGTCGCGGTCGAGCATGTGGTTGCGTTTGCTGCGTGGTTGCGGGAGCAGGCGGGGCGGAAGGGGTAGGGGTAGGGGGCGGGCGGACGGCCTGGCATCACCGTGTGCCGATGCCTGCCGTCACGAGGTCGGGCGGATCGTTCCGGCGGCCGTACTGCAATCTGTCAGAGAGTGTCACCAGTCGCGGAGTACAAATCGGGATCCAGGCCGAAGTGCATGAACGTTTCCCGGCCACCGATGGCTCTGGCCTCGGCTTCCGAGATGATGGGCAACTGGCACTTCGATGGATCGATGCGTCCCTCGGAGAAGAATTTTCTGGGCAGCCGGGAGACAGGTCTCGCGGTCGGCCATGCGACGGGTTCGGTAGCGGACGTCTGCGCAACATGTGTGAAGCCGCGACGGAGTTCGTTCACGATGAGTTCTTCAATGAGTTGCCTCACTTCCGAGCGTCGAACGGGACGACGCTCGAGCATCGGGCGACCGCGCCTCGTTTCCGGTCGTGCGATGCGGAATCCGGCAATCGGGCTGTGCTTTTCGGTCATTCGTAAATCCCCTTCTCGATCAGATATTCCTGCAGTGTCGACACGCACGCGCCGCACGGTGCGACGTCGAACGTCATCCACCGGTGCGAGCCGGCTGCTCGCCAGAAATCTTGCCCGAACCGGGTTGCATAGAGCGTGCGCAATGATCGAAGCGATCCATCGGCCAACCCGACCGGATATCCCTGGAAATACTGGAACAGGGCTGCCTCGTCGGCATGCACACCAGGAATGGGCGCATCGAAGCCAAACCTTGGCCACGCGTAATATCCAAGGAGTCGCGGCCCGCCGGGTTCCGGCGGCGACTTGCGGCCACCCATCGCCAAAGCGCTGATCCGCGCGATGCCCAACGTATCACACGCTCGAACGATCCTCCAGAGCATGGCCGCA
Organism: Burkholderia sp. D-99; assembly: GCF_011605345.1. Classification (GTDB taxonomy): domain Bacteria; phylum Pseudomonadota; class Gammaproteobacteria; order Burkholderiales; family Burkholderiaceae; genus Burkholderia. The sequence continues at coordinate 681,142 of NZ_JAAOXM010000002.1, read as the reverse complement.
CCGAACCCGGCGGCCGCGCTGTCGGCCAGATCGATTGAACGAAGTTCGAGTACCCGTGAGTCGCCGGTTTGGAATACGGATATCCGGTTTTCCGATCGGATCAACGTCGGGTGGGTGACGGCGAATGTCAGTCTGCCCGCGCTATCGAGATAGGCCTGAACGTCCGATCCGGCTGGCGCGCCGCATAACGAAGCGAGCAACCCGTCAGGAACTTCGTCATCCATACCAAGCAATGCGGAGATGTCCAGATCGTTACGCTCGATCGCCCATCGACCGTCGAAGAACGCCTTCTCGTACGGCAACGTATGGTTGAGATCGACGGGTTGGGTAGACATGGCGGCCCGAGGAGCGGAAAACCCCAGCATATCGCCGCGAATCCGTCGCGCCGAGTCCGCCAAACGGCCAATCACGAGACGGAACGCCCGCCGTTCCGCCCGCCTTACGTCCAGTCGAACGTCAACAGCGCCACGCGGCTGACCGGTTCGTAAAACAAGAGAATCCAGTCAGCCCCCATCGCGCGATATTCCCACCCCGTCACGCCGGCGACGAAGCGAAAGCGCGCACCGTCGGGGCCGATCGGCCGGATGTCGTCGGGATCGCTGTCGTCGATCGGAAAATCCGAGGTGCCTGACCAGTTGCCCCAGCCGACTGTTCCACCGAGCTGGTCGATCAGGTTGCACGGTTTTTCCTGGCTGAAATCGCGCTCGTCCGGCGCGTACTGGTTGGACGAGTAGAGCACGCCGTATTCGGCGAACCGCTTGCGCGCGGCTTCGATGCTGGCCTGTTGCTCGGCGTAGTGCGCCTCCAGTGCCTCGCGATAGCCCGTGTCATGCGTGCCGGGTGGGTTTTCCAGATAGAAGTAGCGCGGGTCGCCGAGCAGCGTGTAGCGGTTATTGTCGTCGAGCCGGAACCCGATCCAGTTCGCGCGCAGATAGTCGTTGTGGTACGCGGTCGTGTCCTGCCCGACGAGCCCGTCGTACGGTTCGACGGGGCTGAGCAGGTGGATCCAGCCTTCCCACGATGGATTGACCGTCGACAGGTCGATCGACACGAGCGGATGCAGGTGGCGCGCGAGTGCGGCATGGGGCTCGGCAAAGACGTCGGTGTCCGGCGGGTACACCTTCAGGCCGGGTTGTGGCGTGACGATGTCTTCGATCATGATCGGTCTCCGCACGGTGAGGATCCGGCAAGGCTACACGAGTGAAGGCGAAAACCGGATGAATGCCGGCGCCGCCGCGGCCTGTGCGAATCCCGTCCCGCTCCATCCACCCGTTCGGCTGTGAAGGCATTCGCGTCGATCCGTCTGGAGATCGTATTCTTGATAATAGTTGATAACCGGGATACGCTTGACCGATCGAATTCAATCCGGTCGGGACGTCGACATGATCAGTGCGGAACTGGGCCAGCAACTGGAGGCTTACGTCGCGAAGCTGGTCGAATCGGGGCGTTACGGATCCAAGAGCGAAGTGCTGCGCGAAGGCGTGCGCCTGATCCAGGATCGCGAGGCGCAACTGAATGCGCTGGACGCTGTGATCGCGCGCAGCCTGGCCGATGCGGAAGCAGGACGTGGCGCCGAGGCGGCGGAAGTCTTCGATCGTCTGGAGGCAAAGTATCGGGCCCAGGCGGATCGTCAGGCCTGACCGTGCGCCTGTCTGATTTTGCGATTGCCGAACTCGAAGCGATCGCCGATTGCATCGCGCGTGACAATCCGCAACGAGCCGTGACCTTCGTGCGGGAGATTCGCGACAAGTGTCTGGGTCTTGCCGGGATGCCGCTGGCGTTTCCGCTGGTGCCGCGCTTCGAGCGTCACGGCGTGCGGCACCGTGTGTACGGCAACTACCAGATCTTCTATCGGGTCGTCGGCGATCCGCCTGAGCGGATCGACATCCTTCAAATTCTGCACGGGGCGCGGGATTACGCGTCGATTCTGTTCTGAGCGATATCGGCAACCGCGTCTTCTCGCAGGGAACACGAAAATCCGCCGGCCGCATTGCATGAACCCGGCTTCGGCCGGGTTCGTTCAGATCGCATTCCGTATCGCCACGGCGCATGAGCCGTATGTCGCTGCGAAAGCACCGAGCGCGACGACGCACGCGCGTCCGCACGCCGCCTCCATCGTCAATGCCCCGACGCCTCCTCCAGCGTCAGATGCTTCGTCTCCGGCGCCCACGCGATCGACACGATCATCCCCACCAGCAGCACGCCCGCGAGCGCGAACATTGTCGCGTGAAAGCCGAGCGTCGCGATGCCGGCCGGCAGCAGGAACGTGCCGATCGCCGAACCGAGCCGGCTGCACGCGATCGCGAGGCCCACGCCGCATGCACGCACTTCGGTCGGGAAGCACTCGGGCGGGAACACGCCGACGAGATTGCTGAACGCCGACATCGTCAGCGTGAAGATCGCGAACGCGACGATCATCGCGAGGGCCGCCGACGAAGGCAGCACCGCCAGCGCGACGAGCGACGCGCACGTCACCGCGAACGAGCCGATCAGGAAGCCGCGTCGCGACAGCCGGATCGTCAGCCAGATGCCGATCAGCGCGCCCAGCACGAGAAACGCGTTCAGCAGCAGGTCCGCACCGAAGCCTTCGGCGAGGCCGATCGTCTTCAGGATCGTCGGCAGGAACGTGTAGATCGCGAAATACGGAATCACGAGGCACACGAAGAACGCGCAGTTGAAAATCGTGCGGCGGATCAGGTCGCGCTGGAACAGCCGCGCGAAGCCTGCATTCGCATGCGGTTCGGCCGAACCGTCGAGCATCACGTGCGGCCCGAAATGCTTCGCGACGATCGCGCGCGCCTCCTGCACGCGGCCCTTGCCGAGCAGCCAGCGCGGCGACTCGGGCGTGCCGATTCGCAGCACCAGCACGATCAGCGCAGGCAGCGCAGCCGACGCGAGCAGCCAGCGCCATGCACCGGGCGTCGCGTCGCTGTATGCGAGACCGAGCACGTTCGCGGCGACATAGCCGATCGTCCAGATCACGCTGAACGAGCCGAGCAGCGCACCGCGATGCTTGCGCGGCGAGAATTCGGCGAGGATCGCGTGGCCGACGGTGAAGTCGCCGCCCATCCCGAAGCCGATCAGCACGCGCAGCAAACACAATTCGAGCGGCGACGTGACGAAGCACTGCGCGAACGCGGCCGCCGTGATGATCACGAAGCTCGTCAGGAAGATCTTCTGCCGGCCCATCCGGTCGGACAGCCAGCCGAACACGAGGCTGCCGAAGAAGATGCCGATCAGCGCCGAGCTGCCGATCATCCCCATCCAGAACGCGTCGATCGGCATCTGCTTGCCGAGCGCGGCGAGCGCGTAGCCGATCGTGCCGAGCGTGTAGCCTTCGGTGAAATGCGCGCCGAACGTGAGGCCGGCGATCTTCACGTGGAAACGGTTGAGCGGCACGTCGTCGAGGGCGACGGGGCGGTGCGGCGCATCGGCGCCACGCGACAGCGGCAGCGCGCGTGCGGCGCCGGATTGAACGTTGGCTTGAGTCAAGCTGCCTCCTGGATTGTTATCTGGCGCGCAGCGGTGCGCGCAGGCGGCGTGCCGCCGCGAGCGCCGTGCGAGGCGCCGCGCGGCCGGACGGCGCGCGGCGCGGGTCGACCGCGGGGAGCGGTCAGCGGCCGAGGCCGGCCATCAGCGTGTACTTGAGTTCCACGTATTCATCGAGGCCGTACTTCGAGCCTTCGCGGCCGAGCCCCGATTGCTTGACGCCGCCGAACGGCGCGACTTCGGTCGAGATGATCCCGTCGTTGACGCCGACCATCCCGCTTTCCAGCGCACCCGACACGCGCCACGCGCGGCCGAGGTCGCGCGTGTAGAAGTACGCGGACAGCCCGAACGGCGTGTCGTTGGCCGCGGCGACGGCCTCTTCCTCGGTCGTGAAGCGGAAGCAGCCGGCGACGGGGCCGAAGGTTTCCTCTTCGGCGATCAGCATGTCGGCCGTCATGCCGGTCAGCACGGTCGGCTCGTAGAACGTGCCGCCGAGCGCGTGACGCTTGCCGCCGATGAGCACGTTTGCACCTTTCGCGGTGGCATCGGCCACGTGCCGCTCGACCTTGCCGAGCGCCGCTTCGTTGATCAGCGGCCCCTGGTCGACTTCACCCGCGAGCGCGTTGCCGACGCGCAGCGTGCGCACGGCATCCGCGAGCTTGCGCGTGAACGCGTCGTACACGCCGTCCTGAACGAGAAAGCGGTTCACGCACACGCAGGTCTGGCCCGTGTTGCGAAACTTCGACGCGATCGCACCGACGACCGCCGCATCGAGATCGGCATCGTCGAACACGATGAACGGCGCGTTGCCGCCGAGTTCGAGCGACAGCTTCTTCAGCGTGTCGGCCGACTGCTTCGCGAGCAGCTTGCCGACCCGCGTCGAGCCCGTGAACGACAGCTTGCGCACGACGGACGAACTCGTCAGCGTCTCGCCGATCGCGACCGCGTCGCCCGACACCACGTTGAACACGCCGGCCGGCACGCCCGCGCGTTCGGCGAGCACCGCGAGCGCGAACGCCGACAGCGGCGTTTCCTCCGACGGCTTCAGCACCATCGTGCAGCCGGCCGCGAGCGCGGGGCCGGCCTTGCGCGTGATCATCGCGAGCGGGAAATTCCACGGCGTGATCGCCGCGACGACGCCGACCGGCTCGCGCGTGACGACGATCTGCGAATCCGGCTTCGGGCTCGGGATCACGTCGCCGTACATGCGCTTCGCTTCTTCCGCGAACCATTCGAGAAAGCTCGCCGCATACGCGACTTCGCCGCGCGCTTCGGCGAGCGGCTTGCCTTGCTCGCGCGTCAGCAGCTCGGCGAGCGCGTCGCGATTCTCGAGCATCAGCTCGCCCCAGCGCTTCACGCGTGCGCCGCGCTCCTTCGCGGTCAGTGCGCGCCACGCGGGAAACGCGTGTGCGGCCGCGTCGATGGCGCGCTGCGTGTCGTCGGCGCCGCCTTTCGCGACTTTCGCGATCGTCTCGCCGGTCGCGGGGTTCAGCACCGGATAGGTCGCATCGCTCGCGCCATGCGATTCGTGCCATTCGCCGCCGATGAAATGGCCGGTCCTCAGAAATTCATTCATTGTGTGTTGTTCCTTCAGTGCCTCGGAGCTTCAGTCCTTCAGTCCGTCAGTCCGTCGCGAAACTGCCCTGCGCCGGACGCGACGCGCGCGCGATGCGCTTGCCGGCCGTGTAGTCGTTGATCAGGTCGCACGGCGTGTAGTTGCGTTCCAGTTCGTGCAGCTCTTCTTCGGTGAGCTGCGTTTCGAGCGCGCCGAGCGCGCTGTCGAACTGCTCGACGGAATCCGCGCCGACCAGCATGCTCGCGATGCCGGGGCGGCTCAGCACCCACGCCTGAGCGATCTGCGCGGGCGGTACGCCGCGGCGCTTCGCGACCTTCGCGACCGATTCCGCGATCGCGAGCGACGAAGCATCGCCGTACATCTGCGCGGTGAAGAAGTCGGTCTGGTTGCGCGTCGATTGCGGCTCGCAGGTCAGCAGGCCGCGCGCGAGCGGGCTGAACACCGACACGCCGACGCCCTGGTCGATGCAGTACGGCACCATCTCGCGCTCTTCCTCGCGATACGCGAGGTTCAGCTGCAGCTGCATGTTGATCGGCTTGTCCCAGCCGTTTCGTTCGCAGGCCTGCATGATCTTCGCGAACTGCCACGTGTACATCGTCGATACGCCGATATAGCGCGCCTTGCCCGCGCGCACGATGTCGTGCAGCGCGCTCATCGTTTCCTCGACGGGCGTGTTCACGTCGAAGAAGTGCAGCATGAAGATGTCGACGTAATCCATCCCGAGCCGCTTCAGCGAAGCGTCGATGCCGTCGAGCACGTGCTTGCGCGAATGGCCGCCCGCGTTCGGATAGCTGCCCATGTCGTAGCCGACCTTGGTCGTCACGACGAGCTCCTCGCGGCGCGCGTTGCGCTTCAGGATGCGGCCGACCACTTCCTCGCCGACGCCCGTCGAATAGAAATCCGCGAGATCGATGAAGTTGACGCCGGCGTCGAGCGCGCGGCGCACGATCGGCTCGCTCTGCGCTTCGTCGAAGATCCAGGGCTTCCATTCGGGGGTGCCCATGTTCATCGTGCCGAGACACAGGCGGGACACCTTCAGGCCGGACTGGCCGAGGCGGACGTATTCCATGTTTCCTCCAGGTGCGGCCTTGTGTCGGCCGCTTGTCGTCGTCAGTTTTTCTTCGGGGTGTAGAACGGGTTCGACACGTCGCGTGCGGCGGCGAACACGGCATCGCGATGCGGCAGCCCTTCCATCGCGGCGACGATCGCGTTGCGGCACGCGCGATAGTTGTTCTCGAACACGGCATCGAGATCATCGGTTTGCGGGTTCACCCAGTTCGCCGACACGACGACCCAGTCGTTCTCCGCTTCGGGCGGCAGCGTGCCGTTCTCGAGCGCTTCGGCCACGGCCTTCGCGATGCCGGCCTGCGACGCACCCCACGTGGCGTTGCCGTGGAAATCGTTGGCGATCTGCGCCTTGTTGACGTACAGCGTGAGCGGCTTGGTCGGCACGCCCGGCTGCGCGATCACGACGAACGGCGCGTGGCCGGCCGACGGCGTCGCGAGGGCCGTGGCGAACGCCTGGCCCGCCGGGCCGTTGCGCGGGCCGACCAGCACGTTGATGTGCGCGAGGTTGACGCCGGGGCCTTCGAAGCCTTCGCCGATGTAAAGCTGCCTGGGTTGGGATGCGGTCATTGCGGTGTCTCGTCGATGAGGTTGGGTGTGAGGCGATTGTGGTGGGCCGCGGCGCGGCCGGTGAATCGATGTTTTCTGATCGGGCTATGAGTTTTCGTCGTCTCCGGGAATGCCCTGAGCCCGGTGCGCAGACGCCCGCCGGGCGGGCCTCGGCCGGTGTCATGACGGCGGGCGGGGCGGGATCGGCGGGTGGGCGTTCGCGAACCGGCTCCGGGTTTGTCATACCCGGGCAGGGGTTGGAGGGCCGGGCGCATCCGGACAACAATCGGCGTACTCCGAGCCCTATCTTTCGTCTTCCCTTCTTTTTTCGAAAGCGAGTAATTCCGATGGCTGCCATTCAAAGGCCCGATTGGTCGAAGCTCAGTTCGCTCGATCCGGAGCTGATCCGCGCATTCGTCGCCGTGGTCGAGAGCGGCGGCTTCACCGCGGCGGCCCGGCAACTGCATCGCACGCAATCGACGATCAGCCTGCGCATCCGCACGCTCGAGGAGCGGCTCGACACGCACCTGTTCATGCGCAACAGCCGGCGGCTCGAGCTGTCGCGCGACGGTGAGAATTTCCTGATCCATGCGCGTCGCATCATCCAGGTGCAGAACGACGCGATCCTCGCGCTGAAGCAGGCGAGCAGCGACCGCGGCGTCGTGCGCTTCGGGCTGCCCGAGGACTATGCGGAGCTGTGGCTGCCGGACCTGTTGAAGTCGTTCTATGCGATGCGGCCGGGCGCGCGTTTTCACGTGCATTGCCGCACGTCGCTCGAACTGCTCGAACGGCTGCAGGCCGGCGAGCTCGACGTCGCGCTCGTCGTGCGGCACGGGCCGAACGCAGGCGGGCGGCTGCTCGGCCGTCACGAGGTCGTGTGGGCCGCGCACCGGGATTTCGCGCTCGGCCCGCAGGCGTCGGTGCCGCTCGCGCTGTTTCCGGAGACGTGCTGCTACCGGCAGCGCGGGCTGCAGGCGCTCGCGACGGCCGAGCGGCCGTATCACGTCGTCTATACGAGCCAGAGCCCGACCGGCATCAAGATCGCGGTGAACCACGGCGCGGCCGTGACGATGATCGACCGCTGCACGCTGCCCGAGAACTGGCGCGTGCTCGACGAGACGGACGGGCTGCCGCCGCTGCCGGCGGCCGATCTCGAACTGCATCGTTCGCCGGGCATCTGCGATCCGCTGACCGACGATCTGGTGTCGCTGATCGAATCGATGGTCGACGAGCGGCGGCGCGCGTCGCTCGAGGCGTTCGCGTAGCGGGGCGACTGATGCGCAGGCGGGGGCGACGCGAACGGTGGCGCGCGGCCGCGGCGCCGGCGCGATGACTGCGAGATCGGCCGCCGGTCGCCAGCTTTTAGCTGCCGCCCAGTGCTCAGCGCCCAGCGCCCACCGCCCACCGCCCACCGCCCACCGCCCACCGCCCACCGCCCACCAGCCACCAGCCACCAGCCACCAGCCACCAGCCACCAGCCACCAGCCACCAGCCACCAGCCACCAGCCACCAGCCACCGCACGGTGGCGTATCGCGTCCCCCGTCCCGCTTTTTTGCACCGGCAGCCCGTTTCTTTGCACGACGTTTATGCGGTCTCTTCTAAGCTGGGCATGTGTCTAACAGCCGAGACGGCCTCCGTCCGCTCCATGACCTTCATTCATCCCGTTCCCGCCTTCAATGTCGCCGGCCGCCAGTTGGACGCCGGCGCACGCAACAACGTCATTCCGTTCCCGCCGCCGCGCCCGCGCCTGCAGTTGCCCGTCACGTTGACGGCCGATTCCGGCGAACACGCGCACGCCCGGCTCGCGGCGCTGCTGCATTCCCCGCTCGGCGTGTATGTCGTCAGTGCGCGTGCCGTGCGCGACGTGGTTCACGTGCACTTCGACATCGCACCGGAAGACCTGGATTTCACGCTGCACATGCTGATCGCGCAGCAGGCCGATGCGGTGATCGGGCCGGTCGCGCGCCGATTGCGCATCGGACCGAAGGCACGGTGAAGCGGGGAACGGGTGTTGCCCGTTCCTTGACGGCTTGTCCGATCCGCCGCCCGATCGCCGGTTGCCGTGCTGTTCGCCCGCAGGCGGCGGACTGGCGTGCGACACCGCGTGCGCGGCGCCGATCCTGAATACGGAGGGGTCATGGACCTCATGGAAGCAGTGCATGTCGCGCGGCCGGCAAGCCGCCGGGTACGGACGGCGTCGCTGCCGTCGGGCCAGCAACTCGCGCGTCAGCTCGTGACGACGGTGCGCGTGGCCGAAGTGCTGCTGCATCAGGCGATCGTCGTGCCCGACGGACATCAGTGGTCGGTCGACACCGAGCGGGTCGACGCGGCCGGCGGGCCGCTCGCGGCCTGGGAGACGTGTGTGACCTGGCGGATCGGCAAGGTGTTCGCCGCGACGGTCAACCCGGCCGCGCGCGTCAACGATCGCAACCAGGTCGCGGTCGAGATCCGGCTCTGCCTGCCCGAACAGGACTACCTGGCCGAGCGGCGCGTGAGCACCTTCGGCCGCCGCCACGGCAACCGCTTCGGCGCGACGCTGTCGGTTGCGTCGGGCGCGCAGTGGGGCTGGCAACGCGCGGAGCACGTCGCGCCGGAACATATGCAGGTGCGCGGCGATACGCTGGAAGCGCTCGTCGATGTGGTGGCCGCGAACGTCAACGCGGCGCTGGGCGCGGCCGGGTTCGGCGCGATGCGCTGATTACGCGTCGCCGGCCTGCCCGGTCTGACGCTGCAGGTCTTCCATCAACTGTTCCGCGAGAAAGTCGCACGGCGGCCGCTTCGATTTCGTGCTGCGCGCGAGAATCAGTTCGAGCGGCGGCAGGTCGGGCAGCCCGTGTGCGCGGCCGAGCATCGACAGTTGCGCAGGAATCGCGCAGCGCGCGAGCGGCGCGACCGCGAGGCCGGCCTCGACCATGCTGAGTAGCCCGAGCAGGCTCGGGCTTTCATACGAAGTGCGATACGGCACCTTCGCGCGTTCGAGGCTGCGGATCGCGTTCTCGCGCGCGACGCTGCCCGGCATGAACACCGCGATCGGCAGCGGCCGCTCTTCCCACACGCGCGGCCCGTTCGTCATCGCGGCCCACGCCATCGGCTCGTGGCGGATGAAGTCGCCCGACAACCCCTTGATGCGCGTGCCGCATACGAGATCGACGGTGCCCTCCTTGATCAGCGGCGCGAGCGCGCTGCTCGGCAGCCCCATCACCTGGATCTCGACCTTCGGGTAGGTTGCCGAGAATTTTTTCAGGACCGACGGCAGCAGCGACGACGCATAGTCGTCCGGCACACCGATCACGACTTTACCGGTCACCTCCGGCCGCACCACGGCCGCCCACGCCTCGTCGCGCAGCGCCAGCATTCGTCTGGCAAATCCCAGCAGCACCTCGCCTTCGCGCGTCAGCACGATGCTGCGCGGCTTGCGCACGAACAGCGGCCGCCCGATCGCGTCTTCCAGGCTCTTGATCTGCATGCTCACGGCCGACTGCGAGCGGTTCACGGCCTCGGCGGCGCGGGTCATGTTGCCGGTCTCCGCGACGGCGACGACGGTGGCCAGCACGTCGTGATCGAGCATCTTCATGGGTATCAGGAAAACTGAACGTAACGATCAGCATTATGCGTTTTTATTGTTGCTGTGTGTCTGCCATAGTGCGATCACGCTGGCGTTTCGCCCGAGGGTGGCGCGGCGTTCAGGCCGGTTGATCCGGTGTGCAGGACTGAACAAGGAAGCGTGGTGTATCGATGATCGACCATCCGTTGCGCGCCGCACTGGCCGCGGAATTGCATGCCCGGCCATTCCTGCGGCTCGCCGAAGCCGTGTCGCTCACGCATTACGCGATCTACGCGGACGGCCAGCCCGACATCCACGAGACGCTGCTGCACGCACTGTGCCGCGATACCGGCATCGCCGCGCCGCACGAGGGTGCGACGCACTACGCAGTGCAGTCGCCGAGCGGCTGGCACCTGAAGTGGGAGCGTCACACCGAATTCTCGACCTTCACGTTCGTCGCGCCGCGTCGCGACACTGGCTATTTCGACGATCTCGCGATCGAAGGCATTCCGGCCGCGTGGTTCGCTCGGCTCGCCGGCATCCGCTTCGTCGCGGTGCGCATGGAGCTGCTGACGGGTGACGCCGCGCGGCTCGTCTGCGGCGACCTGCGCCGCTGGATCGACGGGCCCGCGCTCGTCGGCAGCAACGTGCTCGGCGGCGGCAAGGTGTTCTGCGACTGGCATGTGCGCGACGACGGCTTCATGCGTTTTCTCGTCGTCGACGAGGATTTCCGCGAGGAGCAGGGCGGCCGCCTGCTGCAGCGCCTGTATGAAATCGAAACGTACCGGATGATGGCGCTGCTGGCGCTGCCCGTCGCGCGCCGGATGAGCCGCGAGCTCGACGAGATCCACGCGGCGCTGCACGCATTGATGCAGCGGATGGACGCGAGCGGCGCCGACGGCGACGATACAGCGCTGCTCGTCAAGCTCACGCATCTCGCGGTACGGGTCGAATCGCTGTCGGGATCGGGCGCGCGCTTCAGCGCGTCGCGGGCGTACGAAAAGCTCGTGCTGGCGCGCATCCACGAGCTGCGCGAGGAACGCATCGAAGGGATGCCGACGATCGCCGAATTCATGGAGCGGCGCTTCGCGCCGGCGATGGAAACCTGTCGCAGCGTATGGGCGCGCCACGAACAGATCGCCGCGCGGATCGCACGGGCGGTCGACCTGCTGCGCACGCGCGTGAATCTCGCGCAGGAAAAGGACGTGACGCGCCTGCTGGCGGGCATGGAGCGCACCGCGCGCAACCAGCTGCATCTGCAGCACGCGGTGGAGGGGCTGTCGGTGGCAGCTATTTCGTACTACGTGCTGTCGCTCGCGACAGCGGCGTTCAAGGCGCTGCACGTGATGAACCTGCCGGTCGATCCCGAACTGGCGGAGGGCCTGCTGATCGCGCCGGTCGTGTTCGCGGTGATTCATATCACACGGCGCACGCGCGCGCAGCTGGCACGATCGGAGGCGGCGCATGACGGCACGACGGTGCATGCGGCGGCGTTGAAGCAGGTTGGTTAGAACATCTAAAACATATTCAGGTAAAGGAGTGGAGATGACTTTTTCGCAGAAACAACCGGGGTTTTACAGCGGCTTCGATGCCGCGTTCGACGAAGCGGCACCGGATGACGCGGGTGTGCCCGAGGCCGCGCGCGTGACGTCGTATCAGGCCGTGCTTCAGGAGCCGATGACGTCGCTCGTCGGGAATACGATCGATCGGCCGGATGTCGCGGCGGTGGCGATTCTCGGTTACAACTGATGCAACGCTGAGCGAGTGTTCTGCGCGGCCGCGCAGCGTCGACGAGCAAGCCCTTCCCGATCAACCGGTGGCGTGCATCCGCGGCATCGTCGGGTACGCCACCCATCGGGCGTCGATCTTGCGGCCGGGCAGAAAATGAAACTCGATATAGCCGTCGCGCCGGTTCGGCAATGCCGGCACGGCGACGTCGGTTTCGACGATTTCAGGCGCCTGGTTCCGGGCGTCTTCTTCAGGCGTCAGATCGTACGTGATCCTGACGTGCCAGGTCTTCCTGTCGCGCGGCACGCTCATGCAGCACACCGTGCCGCCCCCGCCACCGAACTGGCGTGCGTGCACGCTGCCGGCGCCGAAGCCATCAACCACGAAGCTGTAGATGCCACGATCGGTGTAGTTGAATCCCACGACCCGATACGGGCCGTCGGCGCGCGTCTGTGCGTGGACCCACCAGACCGCGCCCACCAGCAGCGCTGCGATGGCAAGCGGGTTGAGCATCACGCGGCGTAGCAGGTTCGGCATGTCGATGTTCTCGTGAATCGGTTCGTCGGCGACGATCCATTGTTGGTGGTGCCCGGGCGCGTGACGCGCGCGCCGGCGGCCGAGGTCATCGCGCACGCCTGACCGGCCCCGCTCCTTGCGCAAGCGCCAGTTCGACGAACGCGCGCGCGGCCGCGCTCCGGTACGCCCCCTTGCGCTGCAGCAGCACGGCCGTGCGCCGCAGGACGGCCGGATCGAGCGCGACGGCGACGAGATCGTCGTGCCCGCTCGCGATTGTCGCGGGCAGCAGCGTCGCAAGGTTCGTGCGGCGCACGATCTCGATTACCGCGCCCAGCGAATTCGCTTCCATCAATACGCGCGGCCGCACGTCGTGCTCGCGGAAATAACGATCGATCTGCACGCGTGTCGCGAACTCGGCCGTGAGCAGCGCGAGCGGCGCGTCGTGCAGCGCGCGCAGGCCGGCCTTGCGTTTCCCGGCGAGCGCATGCCGGCGGCTCACGACGAGCGCGAGCGTTTCGACCAGCAGCGTCTGCGCTTCGATATCCGCCGTCTGCACCTCGTCGAACGCGATGCCGACATCGAGCTCGTCGTCGACGAGCAGCGCCTCGATGCGTTCCTGCGACATCTCGCGCACCGACAGCGACACATCCGGATAGCGGCCGTGAAACGCCTCGACGAGCGGCCCGACGAGATAGCTCGTGAAGGTCGGCGTAACCGCGATCCGCAGTGAGCCACGGCTCAGATCCTGCACGTCGTGAATGGCGCGCCGGCCTTCCGCGAGATCGTGCAGCGCCTGCCGCGCATAGCGGAAATACACGTCGCCGGCATCGGTCAGCCGCGTCACGCGCCCGGTGCGGTCGAACAGTTGCGCGCCGAGCGTCTCCTCGAGCTGACGGATCTGCTGGGACAGCGCGGGCTGCGACACATGCAGCGCGGCGGCCGCGCGCGTGAAGCTGCGATGCTCGGCGACGGCGAGGAAGTAGTGGATATGGCGCAGCAGCATGGCGGTTCCTATAAGTCCTGCTTATCCGGTGGATCATAAATCAGTCTTTTACGTTATTGGAAGTCCGGCGTAACCTGCCCTTCATCGATTCCACCCGCACCGGAGAACACACGATGAAGGACATCATCGAAGGCTTCCTGAAGTTCCAGCGCGACGCCTACCCGGAGCGCGCCGCGCTGTTCCGCGATCTCGCGCGCAGCCAGAATCCGCGGGCGCTGTTCATCTCGTGCTCGGACAGCCGGCTCGTGCCCGAACTCGTCACGCAGCGCGAACCGGGCGACCTGTTCGTGATCCGCAATGCCGGCAACATCGTGCCGTCGTACGGCCCCGAGCCGGGCGGCGTGTCGGCGTCGGTCGAATACGCGGTGGCCGCGCTGCGCGTGACCGACGTCGTGATCTGCGGCCATTCCGATTGCGGCGCAATGACAGCGATTGCCACCTGCCAGTGCATGGACCACATGCCGGCCGTCGGCCACTGGTTGCGCTACGCCGATTCGGCGCGCGTCGTGAACGAGGCGCGTACGCATCGCAGCGAACGCGAGCGGATCGACTCGATGGTGCGCGAGAACGTCGTCGCGCAACTGGCGAACCTGAAGACACACCCGGCCGTGCGGCTCGCGCTCGAAGAAGGGCGGCTCGCGCTGCACGGCTGGGTCTACGACATCGAATCGGGCTGCATCGACGCCCATGACGGCGCGACCGGCCGGTTCGTCTCCCTGGCGGACCATCCCGATGTCCGCGCCATGCCCGCGACGCTTCCCGTCGCGGCCTGAATCGCTCCTACCCCACCACGAGGAATTGCCATGATCCAGTCCCAGCACAGCCAGACCGCCCGCCACGCGCTTGCGGAGACCGTCGTTCTCGCGAAGGCGCGCAAGAACCTGTCGTTCGCGCAGCTCACCGAAGGTACGGGCCTGAGCGAAGCGTTCGTGACGGCCGCGCTGCTCGGCCAGCACGCGTTGCCGGCCGATGCGGCGCGCAGCGTCGCCGACAAGCTCGGCCTCGACGACGACGCGGTGCTGCTGCTGCAATCGATCCCGCTGCGCGGCAGCATCGACGATCGCGTGCCGACCGACCCGACGATTTACCGCTTCTACGAAATGCTGCAGGTGTACGGCACAACGCTGAAGGCACTCGTTCACGAGAAGTTCGGCGACGGCATCATCAGCGCGATCAATTTCCGGCTCGACGTGAAGAAGGTCGACGATCCCGAAGGCGGTTCGCGCGCGGTGATCACGCTCGACGGCAAGTACCTGCCGACCAAGCCGTTCTGAGGCCGGTGCGGCGCCACGGCAGCGGTGCCGCGCAGGTTTCCGCCCGACCTGCGTCGGCCGCCGGCCGGCGCACGTTCCCGCCATTCCGTTTCTACGAGGACGCAGCCATGGATTTTGTGAAACGCACGATCGATCTTGCGATGAAGAACGTGGAAGAGGGCGGCCGCCCGTTCGCGACGGTGATCGTCCGCGACGGCGAGATCGTCGCCGAGAGCCCGAACCTCGTCGCGCAGACCAGCGATCCGACCGCGCACGCCGAGATCCTCGCGGTGCGCGACGCGTGCCGCAAGCTCGGCACCGAGCACCTGACCGACTGCGAGATCTACATTCTCGCGAGCCCGTGCCCGATGTGCCTGGGCTCGCTGTACTACTGCAGCCCGAAACGCGTGGTCTACATCACGACGCGCGAGGACTACGCGCCGTTCTACCGCGACGACCGCAAGTATTTCGAGCTCGACACCTTCTATGCCGAATATGCGAAGCCGATCGAGGAACGCCGGCTGCCGATGGTGCAGCACAAGCACGGCGACGCGATCGCCGTCTACCGGCGCTGGAAGGAACTGAACGCGAAGTGACGTGACCCGCGCGGCGCACCGGCCGCGCGCGGCAGCCGCCCGGCTGCTCGTTTTCCCGACCCTCCGTTTCACCCTCCGTGTCACCCGGCGGCGCCCGTGCCGCCGGGGCGCCCGCGCTGCCGCGGGGGCCGGGTCGTGCCCCCGTTTTCCCGCCTCCCCAAACATCGATCCCGTTCAATGTCCGGAACGGAAATCCGCGATCCAAAAGGTTTTTGACGGGTTTAAAAATTCGCACTGGAGACGACAGAAACGTGCGGAAAGCCCGATGAAAACCGATGAAATCTTCATGACAGCCAGCGCGGTGCCTCCGGTCGTTCGCGACTGATTGCCCACGATCGCCGTGCGTGCCCCCACACCTGTTTCGTTGCGCCATTCGTTCCGGACGAGGAATCGCTCGATCCCTCTCCGCCAGCACCGCGCGACTGCCGACCGGTCGCGCCTGACGCCTGAGATTCGCTTACCTGCTTAAAACGGACCATCATGAAACGGGATTCATTCAGTACACCTGATGCGATGCATCGACCGGCGACGGACATGCTCAAGTCGAACGACGCCTTTGTGCGCATCGAAAACGTCGTGAAGAAATTCGGCGACAGCACGGCCGTCGACAACGTGAACCTGACGATCGCGAAGAACGAGCTGTTCGCGCTGCTCGGCAGCTCCGGCTGCGGCAAGTCCACGCTGCTGCGCATGCTCGCCGGGCTCGAGACGGCCACCTCCGGCAAGATCTTCGTCGACGGCGAGGACCTCGCGTCGCTGCCGCCGTACCGCCGCCCGGTGAACATGATGTTCCAGTCGTACGCGCTGTTCCCGCACATGACGGTCGAGTCGAACGTCGCGTTCGGCCTGAAGCAGGAAGGCACGCCGAAGAACGAGATCAAGGAGCGCGTGGCCGATGCGCTCGCGCTCGTGCAGATGAGCAAGTACGCGCAGCGCAAGCCGCATCAACTTTCAGGCGGCCAGCAGCAGCGCGTCGCGCTCGCGCGTTCGCTCGTCAAGCGCCCGAAGCTCCTGCTGCTCGACGAGCCGATGTCCGCGCTCGACAAGAAGATCCGCCAGAAGACCCAGCTCGAACTCGTCAACATCATCGAGAAGGTCGACGTGACCTGCGTGATGGTCACGCACGACCAGGAAGAGGCGATGACGATGGCGAGCCGCCTCGCGGTGATGAGCGAAGGCAAGATCGTGCAGATCGGTGCGCCGGGGGAAGTCTACGAATTCCCGAACAGCCGCTTCTCGGCCGAATTCATCGGCTCGACCAACCTGTTCGAAGGCCGCGTGGTCGAGGACGAACCCGATCACATCTTCGTCGAGAGCGACGACCTCGAAGCGCGCATGTACGTGAGCCACGGCATCACGGGCCCGCTCGGGATGCCGGTCGGCATCTCGGTGCGCCCGGAACGCATCCACGTGTCGCGTGAGAAGCCGGGCTCGAAACACAACTGGGCGCGCGGCGTCGTGACCGACATCGCTTACATGGGCAGCTACTCGCTGTACCACGTGCGCTTGCCGAGCGGCAAGACAGTCGTGTCGAACCTGTCGAGCTCGCACCTGATGAGCGATACGGCTCCGGCGTGGAACGACGACGTGTTCGTGTCGTGGTCGCCGGCGAGCGGCGTCGTGCTGACGCAATGAGGACGCCACGATGAGAACCTCTGCTTCCACTCCGTCCGCGCCGGTGTCGTCCGGCGCCGCGAGCGCCGGCGCCGGCCGCGCCCGCCCGAGCCGCTTCGCCGCGCTGTCGCGCTTCCTGCCGTCGGGCCGCAGCGTCGCGATCGGCGTGCCGTTCGTGTGGCTCGCGGTGTTCTTCGCGCTGCCGTTCGTGCTGGTGCTGAAGATCAGCTTCGCCGACCAGGTGATGGGCATTCCGCCGTACACGTCGCTCGTCGAGTTCAAGGACGGCGTCGTGCACTTTGCGCTGCAGCTGTCGCACTACGCGTTCCTGCTGCAGGACGACCTGTACATCGCGACCTACCTCAGCTCGCTGAAGATGGCCGCCGTATCGACGGTGCTGTGCCTGCTGATCGGTTACCCGATGGCGTACTACATCGCGCGCTCGGAACCGAACCGCCGCAACGTGCTGATGATGGCCGTGATGCTGCCGTTCTGGACGTCGTTCCTGATCCGCGTGTACGCATGGATCGGCATCCTGAAGGATGACGGCCTGCTGAACCACACGCTGATCGCGCTGGGCATCATCCACACGCCGCTGCGCCTCTATCACAGCGACGCGGGTGTCTACATCGGGATGGTCTATTCGTACCTGCCGTTCATGGTGATGCCGCTGTACGCGCACCTCGTGAAGATGGACCTCACGCTGCTCGAAGCCGCGTATGACCTCGGCGCGAAACCGTGGGTCGCGTTCACGCGGATCACGCTGCCGCTGTCGAAGAACGGGATCATCGCGGGCAGCCTGCTGGTGTTCATCCCGGCGGTGGGCGAGTACGTGATTCCGGAACTGCTGGGCGGCGCCGACACGCTGATGATCGGCCGCGTGATGTGGGATGAATTCTTCAACAACATGGACTGGCCGATGGCGTCCGCGGTGACGGTCGCGATGGTGATGCTGCTGCTGGTGCCGATGGCGCTGTTCCAGTACTACCAGGTCAAGGAACTGGAGGACGCGAAATGATCAAGCCGAGCAAACCGCTGTCGACGGGCGTTCTCGCCTTCGGCTTCCTGTTCCTGTACATCCCGATCATCAGCCTGATCGTGTACTCGTTCAACGAGTCGAAGCTGGTGACGGTGTGGTCGGGCTTCTCGCTGAAGTGGTACAGCGCGCTGCTGGACGACGACGAGCTGCTGACCGCCGCGTGGCTGTCGCTGAAGATCGGCCTGCTGACGGCCACCGCGTCGGTCGTGATCGGCACGTGGGCGGGCTTCGTGCTCGCGCGCTTCGGCCGCTTCAAGGGCTTCACGCTGTACACGGGGATGATCAACGCGCCGCTGGTGATTCCGGAAGTGATCCAGGGTATCTCGCTCTTATTGCTGTTCGTTGCGCTGGAGCAGATGTTCGGCTGGCCGAAGGGCCGCGGGATGCTGACGATCTGGATCGGCCACGTGATGCTGTGCGTGTCGTACGTGGCGATCATCGTGCAGTCGCGCGTGAAGGAGATGAACAAGTCGCTGGAGGAGGCGGCGCTCGACTTGGGCGCGACGCCGCTGAAGGTGTTCTTCGTGGTGACGCTGCCGCTGATCTCGCAGGCGCTGCTGTCGGGGTGGCTGCTGTCGTTCACGCTGTCGATCGACGACCTGGTGCTGTCGGCGTTCCTGTCGGGGCCGGGGTCGACGACGCTGCCGCTGGTGGTGTTCTCGCGCGTGCGGCTGGGGCTGAACCCGGAGATGAACGCGCTGGCGACGCTGTTCATCACGGCGGTGACGATCGGCGTGATCGTCGTGAACCGGATGATGATCGCGCGCGAGCGGCGCCGCGTGGCCGACATGAAGGCGGCGTTCGCGGTGGCGTGAGCGTGAGCGCAGGCGTGATGGCGTGATGGCGTGATGGCGTGATCGCGTGACGAAAGCGACGGCGGGCCCGTAACGGGCCCGCCGTTTGCATTGGCCGCTTGCTGGCGAGGCGGGTGGCGGGGTGGTCGTGTGCCGCGTGCTTTGCTGGCATCATGTCGGACAATTCCACGACACACGTTCCTGCCATGTCCTGCCACCCGTCAAGAAGAATGGCGCCGCTGATCGGCGCTGCCGCCGCCGCGGTCGCGATGAGCCACGGACCATGGGCGGCCGCCGCGCCGGCCGCCGACACCCGGACCCTGCCGGCCGTCGGCACGACGTGGTGCTACAGCGTCGGCGAGGGCCACGTGACGCCGATGACGCTCAAGGCCGTGCATGACGGCGTCGCGAGCTACGACGCCGGGCCGGCCGCCGCACCGGTGAAGATCGACGAGGACATCTCGACCTATACGACGCCAAACCCGGCGCGACACGGCCAGCGCAGGCTGCTCGTGTTTCCGTTGAAGCCGGGCAAGCAGTGGGAGGACCGCTTCGACGAAACCGTGACCTCGAGTATCGGCCGCGGATGGGCATGGCATTACCGCTACCAGGCCGTTGCGTCGAGCGAGGTGATCGGTACGGAGAAGCGGCAGGTTGGCGCGGGCACGTACGACACGTTCGTGATCGTGCGCACCACGTCGTGGACCAAGAGCGATCCCGGCACGACCGATGCGACGCTGCGTGAAATGGGCATGCATTGCGACGCGCCGGAGTGCACGGTGTCGGGCTACAGCAGGGAAGTATCGTGGTATGCGCCGTCGATCGGGCGGGTCGTGCTGCGCGCGAATGTGCAGAGCGGGTTCGAGCCTTCGATGACCGATGGTTCGCCCGATGCGTCGCTGAAGAACGCGGGCTCGCTCGTGACCGAGCTGGTCGGCTACGGCGACGATGCCACGTGCAAGGCGGCACAGCCGTCGCGATTCGCGACGGTGCCTTCGGCGCCGGGGTTCGGGTTCCCGATGTGGCCGAACAACGCGTGGGAATTCCACATGGCACGCGATATCGCGCGCGAGTAGCGCGGTCGTCACGCAGCGGGCGGCGCGCGCTGGTCGTGCGATGCCCGCTGACGGTGCGGCACACCCGACAGCCCTTTCACGCGCACATTCTCCCGATGACAGCCCTTCCCGACGTAACCCTTCGACTGACCGACACCGAGCAGCCTGCCGCACGCGACTTCATCAGCCGCAAGCTCGGCGAATTCAATCACGCGATGACGGGGCGCGCCGACGCGGCCACGCTCGACGTGTACGTCACCGATCCCGCGACCGGCGAGATCGTGGGCGGCCTGACGGGGCGCACGTCGCTCGGTCTCTTCTTCATCGATCTGTTCTACCTGCCGGAATCGCTGCGCGGCGGCGGATTCGGCAGCCGGCTGCTGCGCGAGGCCGAAGCGGAAGCGAAACGACGCGGATGTGCGCGTGCGGTGCTCTACACGATCTCGTTCCAGGCGCCGGATTTCTACCGGAAGCAGGGTTACGAAGCGTTCGGCGAAGTGCCGTGCGAACCGGAAGGGACGTCGCGCGTGTTCATGGTGAAGGTGCTTTGAACCGGTTCAGCCGGCTCGCGTCGCGCGGTCAGATTCTCTTGGCGATCGCCTTGGGCGCATAGCTGGCGTGAGTGGCCGGATCCACGAACCGGCCTTTGAAAAATCCTTCGCCGTTCTCGTCGGACTCGAACGTCAGGCTGGCCGGATCCAGCATGCGGCGCCAGAATCCGTTCCGGCGTTCGAGGTTGTCGATCGTTTGCTGCTTTCCGAGGATCGTGCCGGTCATCGTTGCATCCTTGTCGCTGAGCCTGCCGGTAAGCAGGAGCGAGAAGCCCGGCGGAAGGGGAAGCGTTTGATGGATCTCCGACCAGCACAGCGTGCCGATGCCCCGGCAGCACAATTCCGGCGGCAGGATGAAGTCGCCGATGTGCATCTTGAACGACGATTCGTCCAGCGGAAACCATCGTCCTTCGAACGGGAATATCTTCACCCGAGTGGTCGATCCAAATCGCGATCCCGGGTATTCGAGTTCGACGGACACGCGACCCGAGCAGTAGCGATCGGGCAACTCGTCCAGCTTTTCGATTTCCTGCACGATCGTCATGGTCGCGATCGGCGCGCCTTGCAGATCGGTGATCCGGTACGGATGCCGTACGGTGCTCATGTTGTTGATCCTTGTGCGAGCACGTTTACGTGGCTCAAACGCCGGCATCCGGGCGCGGGCGGTGTCACTGAATGCCCGCTCCGCGCCGCGGTGGGAACTACCCCCGTGCGAACGGCACGGGGCGCACGCCCCCCGCGTCAGCAATGCTCCAGCGCGTACGACAGGTCGGCGATCAGGTCGTCCGGATGTTCGAGCCCGACCGACACGCGAATCAACCCTTCCGACACACCGGCCGCCGCGCGCGCATCGGCCGGCACGCCCGAATGCGTCGTCGACGCCGGATGGCAGATCAGCGACTCCGTGCCGCCGAGACTGACCGCGGACTTGAAGAGCGTCAGGTGGTTGATGAACCTGAACGCCTGCTCGCGGCCGCCGTCGAGGATGAACGCGAACGTCGAGCCGGGCCCGCTGCACTGGCGCTGGTAGACGGCCTGGTAGACGGGATCGTCGATGAGTTCGGGGTGCAGCACGCGCACCGGCCGATGCGGATTGCCGGCGAGCCAGCGGGCGACGTCGCTGCCGCTGCGCGCGGCCTGCTGCATGCGCAGCACGAGCGTTTCCATCGAGCGCGTGATCATCCACGACGAATGCGGGTCGAGCTGCGAGCCGAGCGAGCTGCGGATCGAGCGGATCTTCGTGATCAGGTCGCGGGCGCCCGTGACGCCGCCGGCGACGAGGTCGCTATGTCCGCCGATGTATTTCGTCAGCGAGTACACGCTCAGGTCGATGCCTTGCCGCGACGGTTTCTGATACAGCGGCCCGAGCAGCGTGTTGTCGCAGACCGACAGCGGGCGATAGCCGTGGCGTGCCTCGAACGCATCGATCTCGCTGCGCAGCCCGTCGAGGTCGAACAGCGCGTTGGTCGGGTTGGCGGGCGTCTCGATGTAGCACATCCGCACGTTGCCCTTTTGCGCGGCCGCTTCGAGCGCGGCGCGGATCGCAACGGTGGACAGCCCGTCGGCGATGGCTTCGGAGCGAATGCCCCACTCGGGCAGGAACTTCGAGATCAGCGTTTCGGTGCCGCCATACAGCGGCACGGACTGGACGACGCAGTCGCCCGGCCGCAGGAACGTCAGCAAGATCGCCGCGATCGCGGACATGCCGCTCGACGTCACGACGGCGGCTTCGGAATCGTCGAGCAGCGCGAGGCGATCCTCGACGATCTCCAGGTTCGGGTGATTGAAACGGCTGTAGACGAGGCCCGCGCCTTCGCCTTCGGGCGCAGGCTTGCGTCCGGCCACGACGTCGAAGAATTCGGCGCCGTCCTCGGCCGTGCGGAACGCGAACGTCGACGTGAGGAACACGGGCGGCTTCACCGATCCTTCCGACAGGAACGGATCGTAGCCGTACGACATCATCTGGGTTTCGGGATGGAGTTCCCGGTCTGCAATCTTGCGCTTGTGGTAGGTGCGATAGGCCATGCAGTGCTCCGTGCTGGGGTGGTGAGGAACAGCCGTTGCAGCGGTGGCGTGACGGGTGCGGCGCCGGGTAGGCACCGGCCGTCGCGACCGCGTGTGGCGATACTACCGGAAGGCACGGCTTTCGTGACACGCTACTGACACTATCGGGCAAGTGTCGCCTGTTCGACGATCATGTCGTACAGCGCACGGGCGGCCGGCGACAGTTGCGCGTTCCTGCGCGTGACGAGCACGAGCGTGCGCGACACCGCCGGCTCGACGAGCTCGATCGTGCGGATCATCGGATACGCGTTCTTCTGGATCGCGAGCTTCGGCACCACGGCCGCGCCGAGCCCCTCCGCGACGAGCCCGAGCGCCGTCGAGCTGCGCTGCACTTCGTAGAACGAATGCAGCGACACGCCGCTCGTTTTCAGCGCGCCGTCGAGCAGCCCGCGATTGCCGCTCACTTCGCCGGCGAAGATCAGCGGATGCGGCTGCAGTGCGGCCCAGCGAATGCGCCGCCGCTTCGCAAGCGGATGATCGTCGCGGCACACCAGCACGTACGGATCGCTCGTCAGCGGGACGTTGACCAGTTCGGGATGCTGGTCGCCGGCGATGCCGATGCCGAACTCGGCCTCGCGATGCAGCACGGCCTGCAGCACCGACGCCGACGCGTGATCGAGGATCTTCACGCGATCATGCGGCCGGTGCGCGGAGAATGCGCGCAGGATGCGGGGCAGGTATTGCACGCCGACCGTCGGCACGCACGCGATCGTGACGTCGCCGCGCTGGCTCAGGCCGGTCTCGCGAATTTCGGTGAGCGCGTCGGACAGCTCGTTCAGCAGCCGGCGCGCTTGCGGCAGGAAGCGCCGGCCGATTTCGGTGAGTGTGGTGCGGCGCGTGGTGCGCTCGACGAGCGCGACGCCGAGAAAGGTTTCGAGCTTGCGCAGCCGCTGCGTGATGGCCGTCTGCGTGACGTGCAGCGTATCGGCTGCCTGCCGGAAGCTGCCGCCGTCGGCGATCGCGACGAAAGCCTGGACACCGAGCGTATCGATCTTCATCAGATTTTTGAATCAATCACGATATTAAATTCATTTTACTGAACTTCGTGACGATCGCAGAATGCTTCGCATCGACGGCCCCCCGCATCGTGCACGCAGGCAGCTGCACGGCCGTCCACGCCGACCAGGAGGAACGACATGACGACCCCACTCGATCGATACGCCGCCCAGTACGTGCAATTCGAGGACGAACGCACGCGCCCGATCCGCGATCTGCTGGCCGCGGTGCCGAACACGCCGATCCATACCGCGATCGACATCGGCTGCGGGCCCGGCAATTCCACGGAGGCGCTGATCGCGCGTGCGCCGGACGCAACGGTCCACGGGATCGATGCATCGGCGGACATGATCGACGCCGCGCGCAAGCGCCTGCCGGACCAGCGTTTCGATGTCGTGGATATTTCCACATGGGCCGATCCCGGCGGCTACGACCTGATCCTCGCGAACGCGGTGCTGCAATGGGTGCCCGCGCACGCCACGCTGTTTCCGGCGCTCGTCGGCAGGCTCGCGCCGGGCGGCCATCTGGCGGTGCAGATGCCCGACAACCTCGACGAACCCGCGCATCGGCTGATGCGCGAGGTCGCCGCGGCCGGGCCGTGGGCGGACAAGCTGAAAGGCGCGGCACGCACCGAGCGGTTCGATGCGCGTTATTACCACGCGCTGCTGTCGCCGCTGTGCTCGCGCGTGGACGTGTGGCGCACGACCTACTACCACCCGCTGCGCGGCGGTGCCGACGCGGTCGTCGAATGGTTCAAGGGTAGCGCGCTGCGGCCGTTCCTCGCGGCGCTCGACGACGGCGAACGCGCGGCGTTTCTCGCGCGGTATCGCGATGCGATCGCGGGCCCGGGCGGTTATCCGGCGCTTGCCGACGGCACCGTGCTGCTGCCGTTCCCGCGTCTGTTCATCGTGGCGACGCGGGCCTGACGCGGCAAAGACGCGCGCTCGGCGGTGCGTCAGCGCACCGGCCGCATCGATGCCGGGTCGACCGTGCGGATCCGCGCGGTCTGCCCGTCGCGCAGGTCCTTGTACCAGAACAGCGCGACTTCACCGGCGTTCTCGTCGTCCGCGTACAGCAGGCGATCGTGCCCGCCCAGCACGAAGCCCGAGCGGGCATAGGTGCTGCACGCGGCGACATTGTTCGACTGCGTTTCAAGCCGCATGAAGCCGAACCCGTGGCTGCGCGCCCAGGATTCGGCGGCCGCCAGCAGCAACTGCCCGATGCCTTGCCGCCGGCTGTGGCGATCGACGGCCAGCTCCGCGATCTCGGCCATCCCGTTCCAGCTCTGCCCGATCGCCACGAACCCGGCGAGCCGGCTGCCGGCCGTCGCGCGAAAGAGCGCGGTCTTGCCGGTCGCCTCGTCTGCCCAGCCGGCCGGATCGAAGCCGTAATTCTTGCGGCGCGCCGGCAGCGCGCGCAGATCGAGCAAGTCCTGATACGGCGCGTTCAATTCCCACGCGATGTCGAACGAGAAGTCGCATCGATCCAGTTCGTCGGCGGGAAGCCCGCTCGTCTGTTCGATGCTGATGTGTTCGGCTCGGTCCATGTGTCGGTGTCCTGTCTTCTGCGGGATGGCGTGGTGTGGTCCGTGATGCGATCGGCGGCGTCGTGAGGTGCGCCGCATCGCGTTTGTGCTTGCTTCGATTTTTTGCCCCGGCACAATCCAGCGCGCGCGAGACCGGCACAGACTGGCTCCTTCCGTAACGGCGGAACGCGGGCAAGCCGTGAACCGGACGGCGACGCAAACGTGTGCGGGATTCGCACGCCGGCTACGACGCCTGTTCAACCGCCCGATTATGCTGGATTTCGGCGATGGCCCGTCGCCGGCATCGGTGCGATGCCGGCCGTCGTACGTCGCGACTTCGATCCAGTCGACCGTCGTCCGCATGTGGATGAAAGACGACAGGAACCCGAATAAATGTTTACCGTTTCGTGACAACTCGATATATTTCGAAAAATATATCGAAGGTCGTGGCGTCGTCAGGCGCCACGTCGCCACCCGCTCCACGAAAGCCGGAAGAGATTCTGACCTGCATCGCCGGAGCAACGCGTCGTCGCGGCATGCGCAATCGGTGCGCACGCTTGCCGGCGCTGCAACACGAGCGGCCGCCCCGCGGCATGCCGCTTCAGCAAGCCCACACAGGCATCGAAACGGAACATCGTGCACGCGCATGAGGCAGGCGTGCGTGCGGCGATCCTGTGGCTTGCGCTCGTTCATCAGTCGGTTCGTCGTCAACACGCCGCGCGTCACGCTGCGACACAGGCGCGCGCGTCAACAACAAAAGGAAGGGAACATGAAAAAGACCATCGTGGCCGCGGCCGCACTCGGGATGTTCGGCACCGCCGCGCACGCGCAAAGCAGCGTCACGCTCTACGGGCTGATCGATGCGGGTATCACGTATTCGAACAAGGTCGCGACGTCGGGCGGGCACGGCAAGCTCGTCAAGTACGGTGACGGCGTTGCTTCGGGCAGCCGCTGGGGCATTCGCGGGACCGAGGATCTCGGCGGCGGGCTGAAGGCGCTGTTCGTGCTGGAAAACGGCTTCAGCAGCGGTGACGGCTCGATCGGCCAGGGCGGTGCGCTGTTCGGCCGGCAGGCGTTCGTCGGGCTGTCGAAGAACGGGATCGGCTCGCTGACGTTCGGCCGCCAGTACTCGTTCTCGACCGACTACATCGGCGCGAACTACACGATGGGCAGCCAGACGCCGGCCGGCAACTACGCGTATCACATCAACGATCTCGACCAGCTGACGTCGAGCCGCATCAACAACGCCGTGAAGTTCCAGAGCGCGAACTTTGCGGGCCTCACGTTCGGCGCGATGTACGGCTTCTCGAACTCGACGCAGTTCGCAGGTACGCCGACCACGACCGGCGCGAACGGCTCGCAGGGTTCGTCGAGCGCGTACAGCTTCGGCGCGAACTATGCGCAGGGGCCGTTCGGCATCGGTGCCGCGTACACGAACATCCGCTTCCCGAACGGCGCGACGCCCGCGTTCGGCGTGAGCATCGCGAACATCAACACGCAGGGGCTGCGCGATCTCGAGACGGTCGGCGTCGGCGCGCGCTATGCGATCTCGGCGGCCCTCGTGTGGGCGAACTGGACGCATACGAAGTTCGTGCCGCTGTCGGGCGAATCGTCGAAGCTGAACAACTACGAAATCGGCGGCCGCTACGCGTTCACGCCGGCCCTGAGCGGTGGGCTCGGCTATACGTTCTCGAAGCTCGACGGCCGCTTCGACGGCAAATGGCACCAGGTCAACGCCGCGGTCGACTATGCGCTGTCGAAGCGCACGGACGTCTATGTGAGCGCGGCTTACCAGAAGGCGTCGGGCAGCAACACGATGGGCGGCCGCGCGGTGCCGGTACAGGCAGAGATCGGCTCGTCGGGGTCGTTCATCGGCAACGCGGGCGCGAACACGCAGCTCGTCACGCGGATCGGCCTGCGTCACAAGTTCTGATCGACGAAGGAAGGCGGGCGTTGTCGAAGCCGGCAGCACCCGTCGCGACGTCCGGAACCTGAGCCGGCGCGACAACGGGCACTCCATCGGAGTGCCCGTTTTGCTGTGGGCGACACGATGACCCGGCAACGCGTCGGCCCGGAAAGCGATATATTCGATCATGCATATCGAAGCGACGGTCGATCGTGTCGCCCCACATTCACCCTCACGGGAGCCCCATCTTGAACTCGACGCAACGCGAAGCCGTCGGCGAAGCCTTTTCGCTCGACGCGATGCAGCACGCAAGAACCATGACATGGCAGGCCGTCGACGCGATCGCCGACGGCATCCGGCCCGGCATGCGGGAATCGGAGGCCAACGCGCTGGGGCTGAGCGTGCTGCAGGCGCTCGGGATGGACCGGATCTGGCATCCGGTGCTGGTCCGCTTCGGGGAAAACACGCTGCGCACGTTCAAGGAGCGCTCGGTGGCAGACCCGGTGCTCGCCGACGACGACATCTTCTTCATCGACCTGGGCGCGGTGTGGTCGAAGCATGAGGGCGACGCGGGTGCGACGTTCGTGTGCGGCGACGATCCGGACATGCATGCGTGTGCGCACGCGGCGCGCGTGATCTACGACGAAGTCGAGCATCACTGGCGCACCACCGGCTGCGCGGGCATCGCGCTGTACGAATTCGCCGCGCAACGCGCCGACGCGCACGGCTTCCGGCTGAACGTCGACATCAAGGGGCACCGCGTCAGCGATTTTCCGCATGCGATCTACAAGGCCGGCAATCTCGGCGACTTCGATGCCGCGCCGGCGGCCGGGCTGTGGATCCTCGAAATCCAGATCGCGCATCCGACACGGCCGTTCGGCGCGTTCTACGAGGATCTGCTCGTGTAGCGTCTGTCGCGCGTGTAGCGCGGCTGGAAATGCATTCGGGCGCAACGTGGCACGTCGCGCCCGAATGCGTGCCGGCCCCATACAGGCGGCCGGCGCGGTCTGGCCCTGCCGTCAGATGTTGATCGTGACGGGGCCCGCGAGCGGCGTGTAGCCGTCGTCGAACAGATACCACGCGTCGTACTGCCCCGACGCCAGCGTGCTGTTGGCCGTGGACGAGAACAGCAGCGAGCCGGTGCTCTTCGGCAGGTACGCCCACGACTTGTAGCTGCCCTTGGTCGGCTGCGCGCCATGCGCAAAGATGCCCACCCAGTTCTTCGGGCTGTGGCTCCACGGCGGCGCGACGTAGTCGAACCGCAGCGTGCCGAACGTCGAGCCCTGCGAAGCGAGCGACGCGACGAACTTCTTGCCGGTATTGCCGATCGCCGAATCCGTGAGCAGGAGGCCGGATTGCGTCTGCACGCAGCCGGCCACCCGGCGCAGGAAGTTCGGATCGTTCGCATCGCGGATGCTGGCGTCGTACCAGCCGCCGTCGCCGTACCACGTGACGGCTTGCGTCGCGCCGGCGGCGACGGTGACCGACTGCCGCGTGTTCATTCCGTATGCGTTGTCGGTGAGCTGGAACGTCGTCGCGCCGGCGCCGGCGGAGTTGTCGAGCGTGATCTGCACGTTGCCGTTGGCCACGTCGTAGCACAGGCTGATTTCGGCGGTCGATCCCCTGTTGCCGGACGAACCGACGCTGCCGCGGAACGTCTGCAGGAAGCCGTTCGGGCCGTAGACGGAATAGTCGTAGCTGCCGCCGGCATTCAGCGCGAGCGAATCCGACAGGTTCGCGCACGGGCTCGCGCCGGCCGCGATCGTGTAATGCCGGGGGATCGTGCCCGTGCCGTCGACCCACGCCTGCAGGTGTACGCCGGCGGTGCCGGTGTTGGTCATCGTCAGCGACAGCGCGTTGCCGGCGCGGTTGACCTTGCCTTGCACGAAGAACTCGTAGGGCAGGCGGCAGGCGGTGCTGCGGCCGGCCGTCTGCGCCGGCACCGCGGTGGTGGTCGGGTAGGGGATCAGGACGGCCGGGCCGTTCGGGTTCATGTTGCTCGCCGGCGGCTGGATCGCGGGAACGGTCTGGTCGGCGTTCGAGAAATCGAAGGCCGACGTCAGGTCGCCGCAGACCGCGCGCCGCCACGGCGAGATATTGGTTTCCTGAAACCCGAAGCGCGCCTCCAGGAAGCGGACCACCGACGTGTGATCGAACACCTGCGAATTCACCTTGCCGCCCTTCGACCACGGCGAGATCACGAACATCGGCACGCGCGGCCCGAGCCCGATCGGCACGTCGCCGCTGGCCGAACCATCCGATGCGCTGCCGCTGCTGGCGACGAATTCCGCGGCCGTCGAGACGGTCGACTGGCCGGTGCCGGCCGCGGAGCTGGCCGGGACGGCGGGCGGGACGTGATCGAACAGGCCGTCGTTCTCGTCGTACATCACGAGCAGGACGGTGCTCGCCCAGACCTTCGGATTCGAGGTCAGCGCATTCAGCACGTTGCTCACGTACCATTCGCCGCCGCTCGCGGCCCACGACGGATGCTCGCAGTACGCGTAAGGCGCGGCAATCCACGACACTTGCGGCAAGGTGTCGTTCGCGACGTCGGCCTGCAGCTGGCTGAACAGGTTCGTGTCGTATTCCTTGCCGCCGCCGCTCGGGTCGATCTGCGTGCCGTTGATCGCGGGCGCCAGCGGATCGTTGGCGCCGAGGTTCTGGTACTGCTTGAAGTTGAGAACGATGTTGTCGCCGTAGTTCCCGTTCCACCAGAGCGTGCTGCCGGCGCTGTTGGAATTGCCGTACGCGTGGCCGGCATCCAGGCCGTTGCCTTTGTCCTGGTAGAACTTCCACGTGACGCCGGCCGCGTTCAGCCGTTCCGGCAAGGTCGTCCAGCCGGTGCCGGTCATCGTGTTGTCCGTGTACGGCGAATAGCCCGGCACGTTGCCGCAGCACCCGGTCCACAGATACAGCCGGTTCGGGTCGGTCGGGCCGAGCATCGAGCAGTGGTAGTCGTCGCACACCGTGAAGGCGCTCGCCAGTGCGTAGTAGAACGGGATGTCTTTCTGCGTGAAGTAGTACATCGTGCCGCTGGTCTTCGCGTCGGCCCAGTTGTCGTAGCGGCCGTTGTTCCAGGCGCTGTGCGTGCCGGTCCAGCTGTGGTCCAGGTCGCCGTAGTAGGTGTCGCCGTTCGCCATGCCGGAGGGCGGGGACGGGTTGAACGGAAACACGTAGGACAACAGCCAGGGCTGGCGCCACACCGGATACCCGCTCGAAATCACCACCGGCCGCGGATCGCCGAAGCCGCGGGCGCCGCCGAGCGTGCCGAGGTAGTGGTCGAACGAGCGGTTTTCCTGCATCAGGATCACGACGTGCTTCACGTCCTGGATCGTGCCGGTCACGGTGGCCGCCGGAATGGCCTGGGCGCGCGCGATGCTTTCGGGCAGCATGCCCGTGATCGCGGTCGCACCGGCGAGCTTCAATGCATCGGCGAGGAACTGGCGTCGTGTTGTGGGTTTGTTTTGAATGATCGCTCTCTGTCGTGGATGGCTGGCCCTGGGGCCTGAGTCGGTCAGTGGCACGCGCTCGCGCAGTGCAGGACGGGCGTGGACGCCGAACCCGGTGCGGCCGCGCGCGCGGCCGCCACGTTGGCCGCGGTGCCCGAGTCGCCATCGCCGCAAGCGGCCAGCGTGCACATCAGTGCGATCATGAAAACGCCGCGCCAGTGCGGAAAACGGCTTTCCGGCGGGCGCGACCTGACGACATGCTTTCTATCCGATTCGAATCGGATTCCTGAACGATCGAGATTGTTGCTGCGTGCTCCGTATTTCATTACCCCTCCAGACATGAAAATGGACAGCAGAGAATATCGCCCGAATCAGAACAACTTCATGACAGGCCACCCGCGCGTGCCTGCCACTTGCAACAGCTTCGAGTCGGGATTGGTTGCGACCGGATGTGTGACGTAGTCCAGCAGCGGCACGTCGTTGATCGAATCGCTGTAGAAGTAGGTGCGTTCGAAATCGACCGGAGCGTAGCCGAGCGACTCCAGCCATGCGGTCGTGCGCACGATCTTCCCTTCGCGGAAGCTCGGCACGCCGGTGCTGCGCCCGGTAAACGCGCCGCCCGGCGTGCCGTCGTCGGTATCGAGTTCGATACCGAGCAGGTGCTCTATGCCGAATTCGGCCGCGATCGGCCGCGTGACGAACACGTTGGTCGCCGTCACGATGCAGCAGAGATCGCCGTTTTCGCGATGCCGGTCGACCAGTTCGCGCGCTTGCGGCGTAATCGCCGGACGGATCACTTCGTCCATGAACCGCGCATGCCAGCGTTCGAGCACCTCGCGCGGATAGCGGGTGAGCGGTGCGAGCGTCACCGCGAGATACGCGTTCATGTCGAGCGTGCCGGCCGCGTAATGACCGTAGTGCTCGTCGATCAGCGCGGCGTGCGCGTCGTCCTCGCGCCAGCCGACCCGCGAGATGAAGCGGGCCCAGGCCTGGTCGCTGTCGAGCGGCAGCAGCGTGTGGTCGAGATCGAACAGCGCGAGATTCTTGTACATGCGGGGTTCCTTGTCTTGCGGGCTTACGCGCCGATCAGCTTCTCGATCGCGTCTTTCGCGTTCTTTCCATCGATGGTCGTCACGCCGTCGAGCCACTTCGACAGCTCGCCGGGATGCTTCTTCGCCCATTCCCTGGCAACCGCGACCGGGTCCGCGTGATTCATGATCGGCACCATCAGCTGGTTCTCTTCGTCAGTCGTGAACTTCAGGTTGGTCAGCAGCCGGCCGACGTTCGGGCAGCGTTCGAGATAGCCGGGCGTGACGAGCGTGTAGACCTTCGCCGAGCCGTAGTTCGGGCCGAACACGGTGTCGCCGCCGTCGAGATAGGCGATCTTGTAGTTGATGTTCATCGGATGCGGCTCCCACGCCAGGAACACGATCATCCGGTGCTCCTGCACGGCGCGCGTCACCTGTACGAGCATCCCGGCCTCGCTCGATTCGACCAGCTTGAAGCCGCCGAGCCCGAACTCGTTCCTGTCGATCATCCGCTGGATCAGCGCGTTGCCGTTGTTGCCGGCGCCGATCCCGTAGATCTTGCCGTCGAGCTGGTCGCGGAATCTGGCGATATCGGCGAAGCTCTTGAGCCCCTTGTCCGACACGTATTGCGGCACGGCCAGCGTGTAGCGCGCGCCGACCAGGTTGGGCTGCGGTAATTGATGCACGGCGCCGGCGTCCACGAACGGCTTCACCGTCGGCGTCATGCTCGGATCCCAGTAGCCGAGGAACGCGTCGATCTGCGCCTTCTTCACGCCGGCCAGCACGATCGGCGGCGACGCGATCGTCTTGGTCGCCTCGTAGCCGAGCCCGTCGAGCAGCATCATCGCGACGCCGGTGGTGGCCGCGATGTCGCTCCAGCCGACATCGCCGAGCGTCACCTTTTTACAGACGTCGCCTTCCGATGCGTGAGCGGGGGCCGTCGCCAGCGCCGCCAGCAGCGTTGCTGCCAGCATCCATGCCTTCTTCATCATGTGGGTCTCCTAAGCAAGTGTTCCGGATCGTGTTGCCTGAATGGTCTGACGATTGATCGTGCTGATCGGATGAAACAAACGAACTTGGGTCTGGCTTTGTAGTTTTTCGTACCGTATATTAGAACGCACAAAATCGCAAGATCGCACAAAAATACAACTCGCCGGAAGCCGGATGCGGTTTCCGGCGGATGAAGGCAGGAAGAATCGGGTGGTGGCCCGTGCGGGCCGCGCTTCATCAGGTGGACCAGGCATAGCAAGGAGACCTCGAATGATCAGTCAGCTGGAAATCGTGTCCCGCCTGTTGCTGGCGGCATTGCTCGGCAGCATCGTGGGCATCGAGCGCGAACGCCTGTCGTGGGCGGCGGGATTGCGCACCCACATGCTGGTGGCCGTGGGCGCCGCGCTTGTGATGGTCGTGTCGGCGTTCGGCTTCGCGGATATCCAGAACGCGAAGAACGTGTCGCTGGACCCGTCGCGCGTCGCCGCGCAGGTGGTGTCGGGCATCGGCTTCCTCGGCGCCGGTTCGATCATGCTGCGCGGCGAGATCATCCGCGGCCTGACGACCGCGGCGAGCCTGTGGGTCGTGGCGGCGGTCGGGTTGGCGGTGGGCGGCGGCATGTACGTGGCCGCGATTGCCGCGACGGCGATCGTGCTCGCGATCCTGGCCGGCCTGAAGCCGATCGAGAAGCGTTTCTTCGCCGCACGGCAGCGCTGGGGCGTGCGCATCCTCGCGAGCCGCGGCGCTGTGAAGCTGACGTCGCTGCAGGCGATGCCCGGCATCGACCAGGCGCGCATCGTCCAGTTCATCATCGAACAGGACGATGCCGCGCCGGACGACGACCGCATCCACGTGGTGTTTTCAAAGATGACGAGCAGCGAGGTCCAGGCGGTGCGTCAATCCCTGCAGACCCTCGTCGGCGTCAAAAAGATGGAGGAGAGCGCTGCGTAGTTCGTCGTTCGAATAATATTGACGTTCACTCCGAGGACATTCCATGTGGCAAGAAGAGCGATACCAGAGGATCCGGCTTCTGTTATCGAAGATGCAGCGCGTTTCCACCGACCGGATCATGGCCGACCTGAACGTGTCGCGGGAAACCGTGCGTCGCGATCTCGTCGATCTCGAAGCGCTCGGTGAACTGAAGCGCGTGCACGGGGGCGCGGTGCAGGTGGGCGACGAAGCGCCGATCGCCGAGCGCGCGCAGACCCACGTGAAGGCGAAGCTGGCGATCGCCCGGGCGGCGGCCAGGCTGGTCACGGGCTCGCAGACGCTGTTCATCGACGCGGGCACGACCACGACACTGCTGGCCGAAGAACTGGCGAAGCTGTCGGGCCTCACGATCGTCACGAACTCGATCGACGTCGCGCTGAAGATGCGGTCGGGCGATCCGGGGCAGGCGAGGAACGAGACGATCCTGCTCGGCGGGATGATCGGCAGCCGCGCGGCCGCGACCGTCGGCGACGGCACGGTCGCCGAAATCTTCCGCTATCGCGCCGACCTCGCGCTGCTGTCGCCGGTGGGCGTCGATGCCGTCCGCGGCGCGACCAACTACGACCGGATGGAAACCGAAGTGGCGCGCGCGATGGTGAGCAACGCGGCGGACGTCGCGATCCTGGCCGATTTCAGCAAGCTCGGCACGAACAGCCGGATCAGCTTCTGCGAGCCGGCGCGGATCGGCGCACTGGTGACGGACGCCAAGGCGGAATCGGTCGACAGCTTCAAGAGCCTGAAGAAAGCCATCAAGAACATCGTGCTGGCGTAGCGCCGGGCGGCGGGGGCACGATCGGCCGCCGTTATGCCGCCCATGCGGCGCGCATTCTGCCGGCCAGGCTTTTCCCGGCGTAATATATCCGCCGATACAGCGCAGGCACGCCCACCGGCGGGCCGTCATGGAGGCGGGCGATGGAGATGGCAGGGACGGCGGCGCCTTCGGCGCAACAGGAGCATCAGGCGGCGGCAGGCTCGATCGCGCTGACGGGCGCATTCGTGCGGCCGATGACGGTGACGCTCGATGATCTGCGCCGGCATGCGAGCGCGACGGCCGAGCCGTTCGACCTGCGCTGCTTCACGACGAACCGCTTCATCCGCTCGGTCGCGCCGTATCGCGGCGCGCGGCTGAAGGACCTGCTCGACGCGGCCGGGCTGCGCAACGACGCACCGGGCGACTTCAAGCGCATGGTGTTCATCGCACATGCGCACGACGGCTACGCGGTCACGTTTTCCTGGCATGAACTGTTCAATACGCCCATCGGCGAACACGTGATCGTCGCGTTCGAATGCGGCGACGCGCCGCTGTCGATCGACGACGGCGCGCCGCTGTTGTTCTCCGGCGCCGACCTCCTGCCCGCGCCGCGCCACGTGAAGCGGCTGGCCGGCATCGTCGCGCGCGTGCTCGAGGTTTGAACGGGCGCGCAGGCGGCCGGCATGCGTCGGACCGGCCATCGTGTATGCTTGCCCGCATCGTTCAAAGGGCAGGACAACATGAAGACACCGGCACACCCCAAGCCTGAGGTGCGGTTCAGGATGCGGATCCAGCAGGCCGACACGATCGCGCTCGGCCCGGGCAAGGTCGCGCTGCTCGAAGCCGTGCGCGAGCACGGTT
Organism: Burkholderia sp. D-99; assembly: GCF_011605345.1. GTDB lineage: Bacteria > Pseudomonadota > Gammaproteobacteria > Burkholderiales > Burkholderiaceae > Burkholderia. The sequence goes on along the minus strand of NZ_JAAOXM010000002.1, from coordinate 646,209 downwards.
CGATTTCGGCGGCGGCGCGCAGCCTGAAGATGTCGTACCGGCGTGCGTGGTTGCTGATGGACGAACTGAACCGCTCGCTGAAATCGCCGGCGACGGTGTCCGAGCATGGCGGGCAGAGCGGCGGCGGCAGCGTGCTCACGCCGGTCGGCGAGGAGATCATCCGTCTCTATCGCGGGATCGAGGCGCGTGCCTACGCGGCGTGCGCCGACGAAATCGCCGCGCTGACGAAAATGGTGCGGCGCTGAAAGGGGGGCTGCGCGAACGCTTGCCCGTGGCCTGCTCTTGCTGACGACGGGCTTGCACTGGCCTGCTGAAGGGCCGTGCGTAAAGAACGCGTCGAAGCGAATTGGGCCCTAGCCGTGCCGCAGGCAGAAGCGCGGCGTGCCGCCCGCGGCGGCATCCGGCGCCATGACATCGCGTGCCTGCGCATCGAGCCGCCCGATCAGTTCGACGAAGCTGGCGACGCTGGCAGTCCGCAGCGGGTAGTACGCGATGTGGTGGCGTTCGCAGATGCGCTTGAGCAGGTTCATCGAATCGTGGTCGATACAGTCGACCGGGAACACGACCATGTGCGCGCCCGGTAGCGCAGCGGCCAGCAGGCCCTTGCGATCCTCGATGCCGCCGTCGTGCAGCGTCACGTCACCGCCCGCCGCTTCGACGATCCGCCTGATCGCGCGGTTCGAGCCCGGGCGCCCGCCGACGTACACCAGACGCATGCCCTGAAGGATCGACAGCGGATCGGCCGCGTGTTCGGCAGGATCGTCCGCCGACGCCTGCACCGCCTGTTCGATCGCGCTCGCTTCGGCGCGCAGCGTCTTCACCATCGCCATCAGGTCGTCGAGCCGCGCGCGCATCGCGCGGGCGCTCGCCTGTTCCGCGGCGATCCGCTGCTCGGCCGCCTCGCGGCGGCTCGTGTGCAGTGCGAGTCGTTCGTCGCGCACGGCCAGCGCTTCGCGCAGTTCGTGGACTTCGTCGCGCAAGACGCTTTCAGCCGCCAGCGGCTGCGCGTTCTGGCGCGCGGCGAGGGCATCCCGTTCCTGCAGCGCCGCGTCGCGCTGCGCGCTCATTTCTTGCAGGCGCGCCTGCTGCCGGTCGATCTTCGCGTGCAGCGCCGCATTCTCCTCTTCCAGCGCGACCAGCCGACGGATATCGGCGCGATTGGCCGCGCCGACCAGGTGCGACAGCATGTGCAGGTCGCCGAACGCAGCCTGGCGCACGACCATCGTCGTGCGCGGATGCGTCATCAGCGCCCAGTAGGCCGGCGGGATGTCGCCGCTCTTCAGCGCTTCCTTCCAGCGCGCGAGGAGGTCATCCGCGTCCTGTGCGCTGTCGAATGCGCGGATCGCGCCGGCGTAACGCTCGTCGAGCGCCTTGTGCAATGCCTTGGCGCCGGCCGTGCCGTCGATCGCGAGCTCGACGGCAGCGTGATGGATGTCGAGGTCGGTTGCGTGCTGGCGGTCGAGGTCGGTGAATTTCGGCACGAGCCTGCGTAGTTCGTGCGTGGTCAGGCAGGTGCCGATGATCGAGCAGTGCAGGTTCGCATCGAGCTCGGACAGGCGCGTGCGGCGCTTCAGCTCGGTCAGTTGCGCGCGCGACGGCGCGCAGCATGCGTCGACCCGCGTGCCGGTTGCCGCAGGCAGATTACCGCCGGGCGACGAGAGATCCGCCGTGCGGGCAAGGCGAAAGGGCGGAGCGTGCATGTTGACCTCTGTCCGGCGTGGTCGAGCCGGGGACGGATGCGCGAAAGATTCGCGAAATATACCACGGAATATAACGCGAGAAATTCCGGGGAAATCAGGGAGTAACGCGGCGTGGCGCGGTCAGCAGAGCGCGGTCGAGCGGTCGGTGCGCGGTAGTGCGGCCGATGCCGATGCGGACGCGGATGCGGACGCCGGCGCCGCGGGCGAAACGGGGAGCGATGCCGGTGCGTGCCGCTCCATCACGTACTCGACGCACAGCCCGACGAACAGCACGTCGACGCGCTCCAGCGCGGCGACCGCGTCGCGCATCGCGGCCGGGTCGTTGCTGAACGAATCGGAGAACACGTCGTCACGTGTGCGTTCGAGTCGGCGCGCGTGGCCGATCGCCCGTTCAAGTTCGGGCAGGCGCGTGAAGCGGGCGGTGCGTGCGTCGTCTTCGAGCGTTGACAGCAATTCGCGAAAGCCCATTGCGGACAGCGCATCGTCCGGCGCGGCTTCAGCGTGCGTGGCCGAGAACATCCGGATGAAGCGTACGACGCTGCCGCGCAGGCGCCGGAACGCGTCGACGACATCCGTGACCTGCTGCGCGCGCGCGTCGCTCGACAGCGGCCTGAGCGCGCTGATCTTGCGCGCGAGCGGCTGTTCCCGTGCGACGCGCTGCGAGGCGCGATCCGTCGGCGTACGGGGCATGGTGAATCTCCGGAAGTGCAGGTATCGATATATTCTACGGAATATATCGAGTGCGCAGAAAAAACGGCACCGTGCGTGAGACATGGTGCCGTTAGCGGCCTGAACAACGGCCTGAACAACGGCTCGAACAACGGCTCGAACAACGGCTCGAACAACGGCTCGAACAACGGCTCGAACAACGGCTCGAACAACGGCTCGAACAACAGCTCGAACAACAGCTCGAACAACAGCTCGAACAACCGCCCAAACAACCACGCAAACAACCACCTGAACAACCACCCGAACAACCACCCGAACAACCACCCGAACAACCGCCTAAATAACCGCACGAGTCAGTCGATGTCGCGCCCGCCCGTCCCGAACGCGACCGTGAAGCTGAGGAAAACGCTGTCGCGCACGAGCATGCGCGCGGCGGCCGGGCACATCGCACACACCCCGCCCACGTTCGCGAATGCGCTCGCGCCTAATGCTGCCGTGTGAGCGTCGCCGGCAGCACGGCGGCCCGGGTGCCGGCCGATTCGTCCACGGGCGTCCTGCCGCCGTCCCGAAAGAACGCCTGCTCGGCGGCATTGTTCATCACGAGGATGCTGATGCGGCGATTGGTCGGCTCGTCCGCGACGTTCCTGTCGAGCGGCAGGACATCCGCGAGCCCGCGCACCTGGAGCAGCTTTTCTTCCCGCAATCCGCCCGCGACCAGCGCGCGCCGCGCGGCGTTCGCGCGATCGCTGGAGAGCTCCCAGTTCGAATAACCCGTGCGGCCGTCGGGATACGGCGTCGAATCGGTATGGCCTGCAATCGACACGCGGTTTTCGACATCGTCGAGTGCCGTACCGATCTGGCTGAGGATGGCGGTGGCATAGCCTTCGGGTTGCGAACTGCCCGACGCGAACATCGGGCGCTTGAGCGAATCGACGATCTCGATGCGCAAGCCCTCGTGGGTGATCGCGATCCGGATCTGGTCCTGGTACGCGCGCAATGACGGGCTTTGTGCAATCGCCGCGCTCAGCTTCGCCTTCAGGCGTTCGAGCTTTTGCGTATCGACGATGTCGGCAAGTGCCGCGGGCGAGCTGGCCGGCACCGGTTGCGCTTTCGCGTCGATGGCCGGCGCCGGGTTCGACAGGTCGCGGCCGCCGCCTTGCACGACGCTCGGACGCGGCGCCTGCGCATCTTTCCCGCCGGACAGCAGCGTCGACAGCGGCGTGTTGAAGTAATCCTCGATCCCCTGCTTGTCGTACTTGGACACCGAGCCGAGCAGCCACATCAGCAGGAAGAACGCCATCATCGCCGTGACGAAATCGGCGTAGGCGATTTTCCATGCGCCGCCGTGGTGGGCATCGTGGTCCTCGCCTTTCTTGCGGCGCACGACGACGCGCGATGCCGATGCGGACTGTTTCGACGAGTTGGAGCGGCTGTCGGCCATGGCGCCTCCGTTATGCTGGCTTGGGCGACTTCGTCGCGCGGACGGCCTCGTCGAGCTCCTTGAAGCTCGGGCGATCGGCCGTGAACAGCACCTTGCGGCCGAATTCCACCGCCACCGCCGGCGCGTAGCCGCTCATCGACGCGAGCAGCACGGCCTTCACGCACTGGAACGGCTTGGCCGCGGCGCGGCCCTTCGCATTGAGCAGATCCGCGAGCGGCCCGACGAAGCCATACGCGAGCAGGATGCCGAGGAACGTGCCGACGAGCGCGCCGGCGATCATCTTGCCGAGCACGGCGGGCGGCGCGCCGACCGAGCCCATCGTATGCACGACACCCATCACCGCCGCGACGATGCCGAACGCCGGCAGGCCGTCCGCCATCTTCTGGATCGCGTTGGCCGCGACCGATGCCTCTGCATGGTGCGTATGCAGTTCTTCATCCATCAGGTCCTGCATTTCCAGCACGTTTACGTTGCCGCCCGACATCATCCGCAGATAATCGACGATGAAGTCGAGCAGGTGATGATCCTCGAGCACATGCGAATACTTCTGGAACAGCGGGCTTTGCTCGGGCGCATCGACATCGGCCTCGAGCGCCATCATGCCGTCCTTGCGCGCCTTCTGCAGCAGCTCGTACAGCAGTGCGATCAGTTCTACGTATTGCTGTTTCGTATAGCCGCCGCCCTTGAAACAGGTCGGCAGGCTCTTGATCGTCTTCTTCAGCGTCGTGACCGGATTGCTGACGACGAAGGCGCCCAGCGCGGCACCGAAAATGCACAGGAGTTCGAATGGTTGCAGCAAGGCCGGCAAATGGCCGCCCACGCCGACAAAGCTGCCGATCACCGACCCGATCACGACGATCCACCCGATGGCTACAAACATGATTACCTCTTGCGCGGCTTGCGCTGCTGCATCTGTTGTCGAAAGGCGAGCGGGACGTCCGGCCATACCGCTCCATGCCCGCGACGGCGCCGGATCGTTGTATGTGGGGTGCGATCCGGGCAGCCGTCCCGATGCGTCGCGACGCGATGCCAGTCGGTGGGTGTTGATGCAATAACGGCGATCGCCCGGACGACTGAACCCGTGATTCCACGTATCACGCAGGATTCACGCCCGGCACACGTTTGCGTGTGCCGATGTACACGATTTTCTTGATCGAAGTCAAAAAGTGCGCGGCCTTCGCGTTGATTTCCGTAGGGATGCGACCCGGAAACGAGGCGACGCATGACGTAACCTTCCCCATGAAAGCTTCATCGCGGGATTCAGGGGACCGCGGCGCGCATCGTCGCCGAACGGCCGGAGCAGCGTGCCGGCAGGGTTTTCATCAGGACATACGGGGCGCCGCACGATCCATCATGGAGAAAGCACTGTCGCAGCCAACCGCAGGAGGGTGCACCGTGACGTCCGATTCCACTCCCTCGACCGCCTTCGTGTTCGCCGGCGGCGGCAGTCTTGGCGCGATCGAGGTCGGCATGCTCCGCGAGCTGGTCGCGAGCGGCGAACGGCCGGATTGCGTCGTCGGCGCATCGGCCGGCGCGATCAATGCCGCCTATTTCGCCGGCCGGCCGGATGCGGACGGCGTCGCGATGCTCGCCGCGCTGTGGTGCAGGATCCGCCGCCAGGACGTGATGCCGTTCTCGATGCGCAGCATCGTCGCGATGCTGCTGCGCAACCGGCCGCATCTGGTCGAAGCCGACGCGCTGCGCCTGCTGCTGGAAAGGAACCTGCCGTACCAGCGGATCGAGCAGGCCGCGTTGCCGCTCCACATCGTCGCGACCGACGTGCTGAGCGGCCGGGAAGTCGTGCTGTCCGCCGGCCCGGTGGTGGATGCCGTGCAGGCCAGCGCGGCGATTCCCGGCGTGTTTCCGTCGGTCAGCATCGGCGGTGTGGAGCTGGTCGACGGCGGCGTCGCGAACAATACGCCGATTTCCGTGGCGATTGCGCTCGGCGTCAAGCGGATCGTCGTGCTGCCGGCCGGGTTTGCCTGTGCGTTGCGCGTACCGCCGCGCAGCGCGATCGCGCATGCGACGCATGCATTGACGCTCGTGATCGCGCGGCAGCTGGTGCGCGATCTGGAGCTGTACGCGGCACGCGCGCAAATCCATGTCGTGCCGCCGCTTTGCCCGCTCGACGTGTCGTCATACGATTATTCGCAGTGCGCGCAACTGATCGACAAGGCCGCGGAACGTACGCGCGCGTGGATCGACGCGGGCGGGCTCGCGCAGTGCGCGATTCCTGGCCCGCTGCGCGAGCACGATCACGCCGCGGCGCTGTCGCATTGAGGGTTGCTTACGCGCCGTCAAACTCATGAACGCAGAACGCAGAACGCAGAACGCAGAACGCAGAACGCAGAACGCAGAACGCAGAACGCAGAACGCAGAACGCCGAACGTAGAACGCCGAACGCCGAACGCCGACCGCCGACCGCCGAACGCCGAACGCCGAACGCCGAACGCCGAACGCCGAACGCCGAACGCCGAACGCCGAACGCCGAACGCCGAACGCCGAACACCGAACACCGAACACCGAACACCGAACACCGAACACCGAACACCGAACACCGAACACCGAACACCGACCGAAGGGCTGCCAGGCTGCCCAACCCTCTCCCCGTAATCTGCGAAGAACCAAAAAAAAACGGCACCGTGCACGAGACACGGTGCCGCCAACGGCCTGAACGGCCGCACTGGTCAGTCGATCGCGCGCATCGCGTGGCGCAGTTCCTGATAGCTGCGCAGCCCCGCGACGCCGAGTTCGCGGCCGATCCCGCTGAGCCCGAACCCGCCCCAGCACACGTGCGGATAGATGAGCTGCGGTGCATTGATCCACACGAGCCCCGCGCGCACGCGCTGCTGGAATTGCGTCGCGATACCCGCATCGCGCGTCACGACGGTCGCGACGAGCCCGTAGCGCGTGTCGTTCGCGAGCGCAATCGCTTCGTCGTCGGTGCGGAACGATTTCACGCACGCGACGGGGCCGAACACTTCGTCGGTCCACAGCGGGTTGTCGGCCGCCGGCTCGGCGATCACGACGGGCGCCATGAAGAAACCCGCACCGCCGGCATCCGTCACCCGGCCGCTGAAGGCGACGCGTGCGCCCGCATCGATGCCGTGCTGGAGCATCGCTTCGACGCGCGTGCGCTGCGCGGCCGAGATCAGCGGCCCCATCGCGACCTGCTCCGTGGCGGGCGGCGCGACGACGAGCGCACGCACGGCCGTCTCGAACGCGGCCATGAAGCTGCGGTACACGCTGTCGTGCACGAGGATGCGCGCGGTGGCCGAGCACATCTGGCCCGCGTTCGTGAACGCGCCCGCGACCGCGAGCGACACCGCGACGTCGAGATCGGCGTCGTCGCGCACGATCAGCGACGACTTGCCGCCGAGTTCGAGCGTCACGCGTTTCATGTCGACGGCGGCGGCCTGCATGACCTTGCGGCCGGCCGCCGTACTGCCGGTAAACGAAATCTTGTCGATCAGCGGATGCGCGGTCAGCGCCGCGCCGACCTCGGCGCCGCCGTTCACGACGTTGACGACGCCGGCCGGCACACCGGCCTCGACGATGATGTCGAGCAGCGCGTGCTCGGTGGGCGACGTGAGTTCGGACGGCTTCAGCACGACCGCACAGCCGGCCGCGAGCGCGGGCGCGAGCTTCCACGCGGTCGTGACCATCGGGAAGTTCCACGGCATGACGAGTGCCGCGACGCCGACGGAATCATAGAAGCGCTCGGCCGTGACGGCGTCGCTCGGCAGCGCGACCGGTTCGGCCGCGAACAGCGCCGGGTCTTCGCACAGCTTCGCGTAGTACGCGAACGTGGCGGCGACGTCGCCGACATCGGCGTCGGCCTCGAACGGTGGCTTGCCGCTCACTTGCATCTGCAGCGCCGCAAGGCGGTCGCGCGACGCTTCGACGCGCTCGGCGATCTTCGCGAGCAACCGGCCGCGTTCGGCCGGCGGCGTGTCGCGCCAGCCGGCGAATGCGTCGCGCGCGGCACGCACCGCGGCATCGACATGCGCGGCCGTCGCGAATTCCTGCCAGCCGATCGCGTTACCGGTCGACGCATCGAAGATCGGCGCGCCAGCCGTGTCGGAATGCGTGTGCACGGGCTGGCCGGCGATGCGCGCGGCGGGCAGCACGAACGTCGCGGCGGAAGGGGAAAGCTCGGCGGTAGACATGAGGTTCATCCTGTCGAGGTCGGTCGGGTTAGCGGTAGGCGACGCCCGGCATCACGCAGAGCATCTCGAACGCGAGGTTCGCGCCCGTGAGCGCGGTGGTGCCGGTCGGATCGTACGGCGGCGCGACTTCGACGAGGTCCGCACCGACGATGTTCAGGCCCTTCATCCCGCGGATGATTTCCAGGCCCTGCTGCACGGTGAGGCCGCCGATTTCCGGCGTGCCGGTGCCGGGCGCGAACGACGGATCGAGGCCGTCGATGTCGAAGCTCAGGTAGACCGGCGTGTCGCCGACGCGTTCGCGCACCTGCGCCATCAGCGGCACGAGCGACTTGTTCCAGCATTCCTCCGCCTGCACGACGGTGAAGCCCTGCTGGCGGCACCAGTCGAAATCGTCCGCGTGGTAGCCGGTGCCGCGCAGGCCGATCTGCGTGACCTTGTCGCATTGCAGCAGCCCGTCTTCCACCGCGCGGCGGAACGGCGTGCCGTGCGCGATCTTCTCGCCGAACATCGTGTCGTTCACGTCCGCATGCGCGTCGATGTGCACGACGGCGACCTTGCCGTACTTTTTGTGCAGCGCGCGCAGGATCGGCCACGCGATCGTGTGGTCGCCGCCGAGCGTGATCGGCCGGCAGCCGTTCGCGACGATCTCGTCGTACGCCTCTTCGATGCGGCGCACCGAGTCCTTCAGGTCGTACGGGTTGGTCGCGACGTCGCCGATGTCGGCCACCTGCAGCGAATCGAAGGGCGCCGCGCGCGTGGCCATGTTGTACGGGCGCAGCAGAACGGATTCGGTGCGGATCTGGCGCGGGCCGAAGCGCGAGCCCGAGCGGTTCGACGTACCGAGATCGAGCGGCACGCCGACGAAGCACACGTCGAGGCCGTCGGTCGTCGCGGCTTGCGGCAGCCGCATCATCGTGGCGATGCCGCCAAAGCGCGGCATCTCGTTGCCGCCCATCGGTTGGTTCAGTTCGCGGGGCATGGGCCGTCTCCTTTTTTCTGAGGTAAAGCGATCGGCCGATGGTAGAGGAGAACGCCCGCGCGAAGATTTTGAAGTCGCAACGTTTACATCGACGGGTCTCGATGCGAGTGGCGCCGCCGCATCGACGAGGCGCAACCGAACGCGGCGGTGCGGCGAGGCCGGGTCAGGTCAGCGCGAGAGGGACGGCGGCGCGGCGCCGTCGTGCGAACCCGGGGAAGGGAATGTGGTGGTCGCCGAACCCCACGCGGCGAGTTCGCGCTTCGTGCGCACGCCGAGCTTCGCGAACGCGCGCTTCACGTACGACTCGGCCGACGCGACGCGCACGCCGAGGATCTCGGCCGTCTCCGGCACGGTCTTGCCGGAGAGCAGGTGCTTGCAGGTTTCGTATTCGCGCTTCGACAGCTTCACGCCGTCGGCCGCGATGCGCGCGTCGAACTGCGCGAGCGGATGGACTTCCGGTGTCGGATGCGCGACGCGCCGCACGGCCGTGGTCGACGCGTGCAGTTCGAGCAACGGGAACAGCACGTCGCTGATGCTGCGAAAGCGGTTCATCTCGGCGAGCGTGAACGGCGGCCGGTCGCGGCCGCGCTCCAGCGCGATCGAATGCTGCGAATAGCGCGTGCCGCGCGCGAGCACGCACTCGTGCCCGATCTGCACGTCGTCGAATATCCGCTGGCGGAATTCGCCGGGCGGGATCGCCGCGATGTCGCGCACGACGAGCATCGTGCCCGTCTTGCCGCGCAGCCCCGCGAACAGCGGGTCGCTGTCGAGAAAGCGCTCGTAGTAGAGCGTCATCACGTCGGAGACGTCGGCGCTCGCCGCGCCGATCCCGCTGCTGCCGATCCATTCGCATCGGTAGCCGGTGGGCATCGATCCGTCGACGCGCGAGCGTTCGACGTGCGCGACGTCGAGCGGCACCACTTCATTGAGCAGTTGCGTGAGGCGCGGCACGAAGTGCGGCGTGCCGACCGTCTCGATCAGCTCGCCCAGCGCCTTGAACGACACGTTGAAGCGGTCGTTGTCGCGGTGGAAGGGGTTCACGTTGAGCAGCATGCGGTTCCCCGGTGAGAAGCGGGCGGATTGTAGCGTCGGCAACGAAAAACGTCATTAGGGGGAAATACCGGCAGGTGTCCTTGCGACCTGTCTTGCCCCGGAAAACACCGCTTGTCCCCCCCGGAGGGGGGCATACCGGGGCAGTGTAAATGAGTAACTTTGTCTCTGCTTTTTTCAATCAAGAGACGAAAGATTCTGATGACCAAACTGATCAAGGACATCCTGCCGCTCGGCGCAGGCATTGGCGAATTCACGAAGCTCGACTTCGGGATGGACGAAAGCGACTGGCGCGCGGCGGAAGGCAAGAGCGGCAATTACATCATCGGCTGGTGGGAAGGCAAGGTCGGCTCGGTGGAGTTTCCGGAAACGGCGGCCGACGAAGCGGTGTGGCTCGTGGAGGGCCGGATCGCACTGACCGACGTCGAAGGCAACCGCAAGGAATTCACGCCGGGCCAGGGCTACCTGCTGCCGGCCGGCTTCGCGGGCCGCTGGGAGACGATCGAGGACGCGAAGAAGTTCTACGTGCTGCTCGAGAAGTCGTGATGGCCGAAGCCGCCGCCGTGGTGTCGTCGTCCGTGTGACGCGCACCCGGCGGCGGTTTCGTTTTTCGCGTGTGATGGCTGGGATCATGGAAATGGAAGTCAACGAAGCAAAACAGACCGCGTCGATGCAGGCGCACGCGCAGCGTGGCGCGCCGGTCGCACTGGGCGTCGAGGCGGCGCTCGCGAATACGAAGCTGTTCCCGTACTGGCTCGACAATCCGACTGCGCCGGCCACCGAGCCGGAACTCGTCGGCGACGTGAGCGCCGACCTGCTGATCGTCGGCGGCGGCTTCACGGGGCTGTGGTCGGCCGTGCAGGCGAAGGAACAGATGCCGCACCTGAACGTGGTGCTGATCGAGGCCGGCAAGGTGGCGCACGGCGCATCGGGCCGCGCGGGCGGGATCATCTCGACGTCGGTGATGCACGGGCTGCCGAACGCGGTGCGCGTGTTCCCGAACGACATCGCAGAGCTCGAGACGTTCGGCCATCACAACCTCGACGGCTTCGAGGAAACGCTGAAGCGCTACGACATCGACGCCGATATCGAGTGGAACGGCGAGATGACCGTCGCGGTCGATCCCGAGCACATTGCACATTTGAAGGGCGATTACGACCTGCATCGCGAATACGGCCACGACGTCGTGCTGCTGAACCGCGAAGAGACACTCGAACAACTGAATTCGCCGATGTTCGCCGGTGCGCTGTGGTCGCGTAACCGCAGCGGCATCGTGCATCCGGCGAAGCTCGCGTGGGGGCTGAAGCGCGCGGCGCTGTCGCTCGGCGTGAAGCTGTACGAACACACGCCGCTCGTGACCGTGACCGACGAAGGCAGCACGGTGTTCGTGAAGACGCCGAAGGGCAGCGTGCGCGCACCGCGCGTGGTGTTCGGCAGCGGTACGGCGAAGGTCGGGATTCCCGACATCAACCGCCGCGTGATGCAGGTGCGCGACCACGTGCTCGCGACCGAGCCGCTCACCGACGAGCAGCTCGCGCGGATCGGCTGGAAGAACCGCCAGGGCGTGTACGACACGCGCACGCAGCTCAACTATTTCCGGCTGACAAAGAACAACAACATCATCTTCGGCGGCCTGGTCAGTTATCACTTCGACGGCGATCCGGAACCGCATCAGGACGGCCAGCGCGAGACCTACTACCGGCTCGCGGAAGCGTTCTATCGCACGTTCCCTCAGCTGTGCGACGTGCGCTTCTCGCACGCGTGGGGCGGCCCGATCGACTATTGCTCGCGCGGTTCGGTATTCGCGAAGCGCTATCTCGGCGACAAGGCGGTGTTCGTCGCCGGCTATACGGGCTTCGGCGTCGCGGCGAGCCGGTTCGGCGCGTTCATGGGGCTGAACATCCTGTTCGATCGCGACAGCCCCGAGCGCAAGCTCGACATCGCGAACCAGAGCCCGAGCTACATTCCGCCCGAGCCGATGCGCTGGGTCGCCGCGAAGATCACGTTCCATGCGTTCGACGGCGCGGATGCCGAAGGCGGCTGGAAGCGCGCGTGGATCAGCGGCCTCAAGGCGATGGGTTTCCCGATGTAAGCGACACGGCGGCCCGGGCCGGGCCGCCGCCATACCAAACTCCTTCGAGGAGACGGTCCGCGCAGCGGACACGGAGAGAGACATCTGATGAACGTAGTGAATCTGCAGGATGAAGCGCGACAGGAAAGCGCGCTGTTCGTCGTCGTGATGCTGCTGCTCGGCATCCTCGGGCCGACGGTTTTTCTCGGCCTGCCCGCGATCGTCGGGCAGGTCGAGCGTCATTGGGGCTTCGGCGAAGCGGCGCTCGGGCTGTCGAGCTTCGTCGAGGTGCTCGGCGAATCGACGGGCACGCTGCTCGTCGCGTTCGTGCTCGGCCGCCAGCCGGTGCGGTGGGTGCTCGCGGGCGCGGTGACGCTCGCGGCCGGCGCGAACCTCGGCACGCTCGCGACGCACGGGCTCGTCGCGTATTCCGCGTTGCAGTTCATCGCGGGCGTCGGCTCGGGCGGGCTGAACGGGATCGCGCTGCGCTACCTGTCGTATTCGCGCGCGCCGGAACGCAATCTCGGGATCATGCTGATGGGACAGGTGACGTGGAGCATGGTGCTGCTTGCCTACATCTTCCCGATGCTGAGCGGCAGATGGGGCGCGCACGGCGTGTTCGGCTTCGTCGCATGCGTGCTCGGCGTGTTCGTGCTCGCGGCGCCGCTGTTTCGCCGCGGCGAGACGCTGGCCGCGCCGACGCCGGCCGGCATCGCCGGCCGCATCGACCGGAAGGGCGCGATGCTCGTGCTGTGCGCGCAGCTTGCGTTGTATGGCGGCGTCGGCGTCGTGTGGACCTTCCTCGAGAAGATCGGCACCGATGCGGGCCTGAGCGGCAAGTCGGTATCGCTCGTGCTCGGCATCGCGAACGTCGCGAGCCTCGTGATCTGCGCGGCGATGCCGAAGCTCGGCGCGGGCGCGGGCCTGCGCCGCTGGGCGCTCGTGAACCTCGGCGGCTGCGCGGTCGCGGCCGTGCTGCTCGCGATGCCGGCATCGGCCGTGACGTTCACGCTCGGCGCGATCGTGTTCATCGGCTGCTGGACCGGCGGCGCGCTGCTGATCTACGCGACGATTCCGCAATACGACCTGGTCGGCAAGTCGGCGGCGCTGTCACCGGGCTGCGTCGCGCTCGGCTACGGCGTCGGCTCGGTCGCGGGCGGTTCGCTGATCGAGAGCGCAGGCACGCAGTCGGCGCTGATCGCGGCGATCGTGCTGTGCGCGGTGGCATTCCTGTGCTACAGGCGGCTGCGGCCGGCCGTGTTCGGCATGGAACGCGCGCTTGCGGTGGCACCTGAATGACGGATGCGACGCGCGCCGCTGCCGATGGCGGCGCGTGTCCGGTTCGGTTCATCGGCGAAGGCGGCCGGCGTGGCGCGCGATGCGCGTCGTGCGGGGCCCGGCAACGCGCACACGCACAAGCGGCTTGAAGCATGTTCTCGAATACCTCCGATCTCGATCTCCGGCTCATCCGGGTCTTTCTGGCCGTCGTCGACGCACGCGGCATCACGGCCGCCGAGGCGTCGCTCGGCGTGCGGCAGTCGACGATCAGCACGCAGCTGTCGGCGCTCGAGGCGCGCGTCGGCTTCAAGCTGTGCGATCGCGGGCGCGGCGGCTTTCGCCTGACGTCGAAGGGCGAACGTTTCGCGGCCACCGCGCGCACGCTCGTCGCGGCGACCTCCGAATTCGTCGCGCGCGTGCGCGACATCGACCGCAAGCTGGTCGGCACGCTGTCGATCGGCCTGATCGGCCAGGCGCCGCTCGTCGAGAACGCGCGCGTGGCCGATGCGATCGGCGCATTCCGCAAGCGCGACCAGGCCGTCACGTTCGCGATGAAGGTCGCGTCGCCTCAGGAGCTCGAGGAAAGCCTCGTCAACAACCAGCTCGATCTCGCGATCGGGTATTTCTGGCATCGCGTGCCGGGCCTGCTCTACACGCCGCTCTTCACCGAGCAGCAGGTGATCTACTGCGGGCGCGGGCATCCGCTGTTCCACGCGTCACGGCCCGTGACGGCGGACGACCTGCAGCTTCACGACTGGGTGTGGCGCACCTATCCGGTGCCGGAGGAGCAGTATCCGCTGCCCGAGCGGCGCGTGACCGCGAGCGCGGACAGTATCGAGGCCGCGACGATCCTGATCCTGTCGGGCGGCCATCTCGGCTACCTGCCCGCGCATTACGCGGAGCCGTTCGAGCAGCGCGGGCTCGTGAAGGCCGTCGGCCGCACGACGTTCAGCTTCGACGTGCCGCTGCATCTCGCGATGAAGCGCAGCACGAGCGACAAGCCGATCGTCGACGCGTTCTGCGAGGACTTGCTGCGCGCGTTCAATATCAAGGCGGCCGCGCTGGCCGCATAGGGCCTGTTCCCGCTAATAACGGGCCAGCCCCACGAATGAATTTTCCCAAACAGGGGAACGTGCCTTTCCGCCCGCATGGCGGCGTCGTTCGTCGTTGCAATAGCTACGGCTATTGCGCCTCCTCTCTCCTTGCACGTGCCCAACGGAAGTGCCCTTGGGGGACGGGCGGAAAGGCACGTTCGCAAGCCCGTTATTAGCGGGAACAGGCCCTATGCACGCGCCGCGCGCTCAGCAGTCGACGAGTACCCAGTCGAACAGCTCGCGGCGCGTGCGCACGCCGAGCTTCGCGAACGCGCGCTTCACGTACGACTCGGCCGTTGACAGCTTCACGTCGAGCTGCTGCGCGGCCTCGGGCACCGAGCGCCCGCACAGCATCAGCCGGCAGATCTCGTGTTCGCGGCGCGACAACTGCACGTCCTGCCGTTCGAGGCGCGCGTCGAAGCTCGCCTGCGATTCGACATTCACAGACACCGACGCCACGCGCCGCGCCGCGCAGGTGCGCGCATGCAGCTCGAACATCGGGAACAGCAGGTCGACCATCTGCCGGAAGTGGAACAGCTCGTCCGTGGTGAACGCGGCGCGCCCGACGGTGCGCGCGAGCCCGAGCGCGTACTGCAGGTGCGCGTTGCCGTGCACGAGCAGGCATTCCTGCCCGATGCCGGGTTCGTCGAAGATCCGCCGGCGGAATTCGCCTTGCGCGATGCCGTCGACATGGCGCTGCACGAGCAGCGTGCCGGCCTTGCCGCGCAGCGGCGCGACCAGCGGGTCGGCCTGGCAATAGTCCTGGTAGTAGACGTCCATCACGCGCAGCGTATCGGCCGCGAAACGCAGGCTGCCGCTGCCGAGCCATTCGACCACGAAGCCCGATGTGCTGCCCGCGTCCGCACGCCAGCGTTCGAGGTGCACGGCGTCGGCGTCGATGCTGTCGTTGACGAACTCCGTCACCGCGCCGACGAAATCCGGCGTGCCGACCGCGCGTAACGTCGCACCGAGCGAGTCGGGGCGCACGCCGATCAGGTAGTGGCCGCGGGCGGCAGGGTCGGGCTGGAGAAGTCGCATGGTCGGACGAAGGCGGTCGGGGGACAGCGCGACGTTACGCGAACGCCGTGCACGCGTCAGCCGGGAATTCACCGGATCAACCCCACGGATTTCGAGCGTTGTCCCCAAAACGACGACAAGACCGTGCGCGCGGCGGCCGGAATTCGTCCAAGCCCCGGCGGCGGGGGGGCATACCGGCGCGAATCGTCTGCCTATAGTGAAAGCACTTCGAAAACCTGATGACCAGAAAGGACAGGCCATGCAGATGCAACCGACGCCCGCCGCCACGACGCCGGCGGATTTCGTTCTGACCAACGCGAAGGTCTATACCGTCGATCCGCACAAGCCGTGGGCACAGGCCGTCGCCGTGCGCGACGGCCGGATCGTCCACGTCGGCGACACGGCGGCCGTGCAGGCGTACGTCGGTGCGGGCACGAAGGTGGTCGATGCAGCAGGCCGGCTCGTGCTGCCGGGCTTCGTCGAATCGCACTGGCACTTCGAGACGACCGCGTTCGCGTTCCAGGCGTTCGTGAACTACGAGGACCCGCAGAAGGTGCTCGGCGCGTTGCGCGCCTATGTCGAATCGCATCCGGACGAGCCGGCGATCACCGGGATGGGCTGGGTGCAGGCGACGATTCCGCCCGCGCTGCTGCGCAAGGAGACGCTCGACGCGATCTGCGCGGATCGCCCCGTGTGCCTGCTGTCGACCGATTTCCATTCGATGTGGGTGAACTCGAAGGCGCTGGAGATCGCCGGCATCGACGCATCGACACCGCCCGTGCAGGAAGGCGCGAGCTGGTTCGAGAAGGACGCCGTGACCGGCGAGCCGACCGGCCTGATCGTCGACGGCGCCGCGTATTCGCTGCTGATGCAGCGGATCAGCGCGGCCGGCCTGCTGCCGACCGGCATCGACCTTTACCTGAAGTCGATCCCGCCGTGGCAGAAGAAGCTGTGCGCGGCCGGCGTGACGACCGTGTTCGACGCGGGCTTCTTCGATCCGAGTGGCGACCAGTCGCTGCTGTACGAGACGCTGCAGACGATGGAGCGCGCCGGCGACCTGAAGCTGCGGGTGGTCGGCAGCGTCGCGGTGATCGGCGAGATCGACGATCCGGTCGGCACGCTCGTCAGATACCGCGAGCAGTACGATTCGCCGCTCGTGAAGGCGCGCGCGCTGAAGCTGTTCCTCGACGGCACCGAGGCGAACCACACCGCCTACCTGCTCGAACCGTACGCGGACCGCCCCGACACCTGCGGCGCGCCGACGATGCCGGCCGACACGTTCAACCGCTATCTCGTCGAAGCCGATCGGGCGCACGCGAACGTGATGGTCCACTGTGTCGGCGACGCGGCCGTGCGGATGGCGCTCGACGGCTTCGACGCGGTCAACCGCACGAACCCGCCGCGCGACCGCCGCCACGTGATCACGCACGCGTTCCTCACGCATCCGGACGACATCCCGCGTTTCCGCCGCGCGGGCGTGATGGCGAACACGCAGCTGCAGTGGGGCGTGGTCGACGCGTACACCGAGCAGCTGCGCGACCACTACGGGCACGAGCGCTGGAGCAACATGTACAAGTTCCGCACGTTCCTCGACGAAGGCGTGACGGTGTCGATCGGCATGGACGGCCTCGCGTGCCAGTGCCGCTGCCAGCACAAGCCGCTCGAACACATCGAGTCGGGCCACACGCGCCAGCTTGCGGGCGAGCCCGATGCGCCGGTGTTCCCGGACATCGCCGAGCGCCTGAGCATTCCGCAGCTGATCGCCGCGTACACGATCCACGGCGCGTACCAGCTCGGGATGGAGCACGAGGTCGGGTCGCTCACGCCCGGCAAGCGCGCGGATCTCGTCGTGCTCGAGAACGACCTGTTCGAGGTCGGCCAGTACGACATCGGACGCATCGACGTCGGGCTGACGATGATGGATGGCCGCATCACGCACGTGGGCGACGATTTCTGCGAGCGCACGGGTATGCAGGCATCCTGAGCGGTTTTCGGCTGACGAAGCGGTGACGGTTGCTTTCAGATGGCTTCCGTTTTCGAGGATCGGCGCATCCGGCCGGAACCGGATGCGCCGATTGTGCGGCGTGTCCCCCTATTGGCAGGGCAGACCGGCCAATTTCCTCTGGCTACATTTTTCCGGACCGAAGCACACACCGTTCATCGCGAGCGGATCATGATATCGACGGAGGAAACCATGGCAGGGGATTGGAGCAAGCATCTGAGAACGGCATGCGCGGCGCTCGCGCTGGGCGGCGTCCTGTGGGCCGGCGCGCCGGTTGCGCACGCGGCGGACGTCGTCAACGTGTATAACTGGGGCAACTCGATCGGCAAGGCGACGATCGCGAACTTCGAGAAGGCGACCGGCATCAAGGTCGTCTACCAGGAGTTCGATTCGAACGAGACGCTGCAGGCGAAGCTGCTGTCGGGCACGTCGGGCTACGACGTCGTCGTGCCGTCCGACATCTTCTGGGCGCGGCAACTGCAGGCCGGCATCTTCCGCAAGATCGACAAGAGCCAGGTGCCGAACTACGGGCTGCTCGATCCGGAGATCATGAAGGTGCTCGCGAAGGACGATCCGGGCAACCAGTTCGGCATTCCGTGGACGTGGGGCACGGATGGCCTCGGGATGAACGTCGAGAAGGTGAAGGCCGCGCTCGGCAACGACGCGCCGCTCGACAGCTGGGCGCTGCTGTTCGACCCGAAGTACGCGCAGAAGCTGAGGAGCTGCGGCGTGTCGGTGCTCGATTCGCCGGTCGATGCGTTCGGGATGGCGCTGGTCTACCTGAAGAAGGATGCGAACACGACGAACCCGGCCGACTACCAGGCCGCGTACGAGCTGCTGAAGTCGGTGCGGCCGTACATCACGCAGTTCAATTCGAGCAGCTACATCAACGATCTCGCGGGCGGCGACATCTGCCTCGCGCTCGGCTGGTCGGGCGACGTGAACTCCGCGCGGATCGCGGCCGCTTCCGCGAAGAAGCCGTATCACATCAAGTACGTGATCCCGACCGAGGGCAGCGCGATGTGGTTCGACATGATGGCGGTGCCGAAGGATGCGCCGCACCCGGACGCCGCGCTGAAGTTCGTCAACTTCGTGCTGTCGGAGAAGGAGAGCGCGAACCTGACCAACGACACGTCGTACCCGTCGGCCGTGCCGTCGTCGAAGCGCCTCGTGCGTGCCGAAGTGACGAGCGATCCGGCCGTGTTCCCGCCCGCCGACGTGATCCGCAAGCTGAGCCTCAGCAAGCCGGTTCCGCCTGAGCTGATGCGTCTGCAGAACCGTCTCTGGACGAAGCTGAAGACCGAGTAAGCCGGCCGCCGCTTCTCCCGACTCCCGCATACCTATCGCGCGCCCCGCCGCTCATCGCGGCGGGCGGGGGCGCGCTCGTCCCGACGACCACCCACGACATGAAAATCAAACACATGACGGCGCTGTGCCTGCTTGCGTTCGAAGCGGCCTCCGCATTCGCGCACACGCCGCAGGCGACCGACGCGAGCAAGATGAAGGCGCTGCAGGCGCAGGTCACTGCGCTGCAGCAGCAGGTGAACGAACTGCGCGCGAGCATGCAGGCCGCGCAGGCGCCCGGCGCCGCAACGACCGCCACCGCCGCCACCGCCGCATCAGGCGGCGCGAAGATCGGCACGATCAACACGGCGGCGGCCGCCGCGCCGGCCACGGATTCCGCACCGGCGCTCACGAACGACGACCTGCAGCAGATGCGCGAGCAGATCGCGAACGCGTCGCTGAAGGTCGACTCGCTGCAGGAAGCCGCGACCACCGGCCCGCTCGCGGGCCTGAGCATCACCGGCTACGTCGATCCCGTGTACCTGTTCAACCGTGCGCAGCGCACGTCCGGCTTCCAGTTCCTGAACCACGACCCGGGCGCGTACGACTACTTCAATAGCACGATCGGCGACGTCTACCTCGACATCAAGAAGACCTTCGGCGTCGGCCCGATGGCGCCGGCGGCGGAGATCGTGATCCAGCCGAACCGGGGCTTCGGCAACGTGTTCAGCAATTCGCACGGCGGCGTCGGCAACAACATCGTCACGCAGGCCGTGGTGACCGTGCCGCTCAGCACGACGCGCACCTTCGAGGTCGGGATGATGCCGAGCCTCGCCGGCTACGAGGTGCAGCCGTCGAACCAGATGCTGACGCTCACGCACGGGCTGCTGTACGACTTCAGCGAACCGGGCAACCTGATCGGCGTCGGGCTGAAGGGCTCCAACGCGGCGATGACGCGCTTCTGGCAGGTCGTGATCGGCAACGAGGTGATGCGCACCGCCGGCGCGATCGCGAACGCGGCGAACAACACGACGAAGACCAACTGGACGCCGACGATCACCGCGCGCTTCGACAACGCGACGTCGACCGCCTTCGACTTCGGCATTTCCGGGATGCTGGGCCGGCAGTCGCTGTTCTCGCCGTGCGCGACGGCGGGCGGCTACGGCTACCAGTGCAACGGCTCGTCGCCGACCGGCCTCTACAAGTACGTGGAAGCCGACGTGACCTATACGCACGACAAGACGCAGGTCAACGCGCAGGTCGATTACGGCGAGCTGCAGAAGGGCGCGTGGAACGGCGGCACCGCGCGCTGGTACGGGATGTCGCTGCTCGGCCATACGAAGTGGACGCAGGCGTGGGTCGGCCGCATGGGCGCGACGCTGCGCTTCGACTACCTGAACAACACGTCGAACGGCGGTGGCGGCACGAACATCCAGTACGGGCTCGCGGGCGGCAATCCGTCGGTGAACGGGTCGAGCGGCTTCGGCATCGATCCGGCGTGCTTCCAGGGTTCGTCGACGAACGGCACCGAGTGCAAGGGCGCGCAGCGCTACGCGATCACGGCCGACCTGTTGTTCTATCCGACGCAGCAGATCACCGTGAAGCTCGAATACCGCCACGACGCGGCGAACCATCCGGTGTTCCTGAAGAACAACGGCACGTACGCGCGCAGCAACGATCTGGCCGGGATGCAGTTCATCTACTCGTTCTGACCGCCCTGGCCGCCCTCGTCGCTCAGGCCGGCGCGCGTACCGGTCGAGCGGCTGCGCGCTGCATCACGTTCCGGGCCGTGCGGGCCCGGAACGCATTCAACACAGGAGATTTGACCTTGAAGCTGCACACCTTCGTGACCGACCTCACCGATCCGCGCGAGCGCGGCCGCCTGATCGGCGCGCGCTTCGCGCCGGAGATTCGCGAGACGGTCGCGCTTTACCTCGCGTTCTTCTCGAAGCTCGGCATCGAGCCGCAGCGTGCGCGGGAGATCGGCGAAGCGAGCCTGGCCGCGCTCGGGGCGTGGTGCCCGCGCCTCGCCGCCGAAGTCGAGGCGATCGCCGACGGCGTCGACTTGCCGCGCTGGCAGCTCGCGTGCCTGAACGCGCGCACCGAGATCCTCGCGACCGCGCCCGCATCGGCCGAAGGCGAGTGCTCGACGACCGTTTACGCGCCGGCCGGCCCGCACGCGCCGCGCACGCTGCAGACGTGGGACTGGCACGACAGCCTCGCGCCGCAGGGGCTGCTGATGCAGTTCGCGACGCCGCACGGCCGCACCGTCAAGCTGTTCTCCGAGTTCGGGATGCTGGCGAAGCTCGGTGTGAACGGCGCGGGGCTCGGGCTGCACTTCAACATCCTGCATCACGCGAGCGACAACGACAGCGCCGGCGTGCCCGTGCACGCGATCGCGCGGCGCCTGCTCGAAGATGCGACGACGGTGCAGGAGGCGATCGAACTCGCGCGCACCGCGCGCGTGAGCGCATCGACGGTGCTGACCGTGTTCACACGGCATGACGCGAACCCGCGCGCGGCGAGCATCGAGCTGAGCCCGTCCGGTATCGGCGTGGTCGTGCCGCGTCCGGACGGCTGGCTGCTGCATACGAACCACTTCCTCGATCGTGCGTTGAGCGGCGGCGAATGCATGCCCGACAGCTCGACCACGCGCGAACGCTTCGCGCACCTGAACGAGGTCGTGGCAGGCATGACGAGCGCCGACGTGCGCGAGCGCGCGGCGGCGATGTGCGGTGCGGCCGGCGACCAGGCCATTGTGTGTTTCCATCCGGACCTGTCGATGCCCGACACCGAGCGCTGGGAAACGCTGCTTACCGTCGGCATCGATACCGATACGTGCGCGCTCGACTACGTGGCCGGCAATCCGTACGATCTCGCGCGCGACGGGTTCATGCGGTTCTGACGCGGCACGCGTGTGCCGCCCTCGTGACGTTCATGCGTCGATGCGTTCGACCTTGCCGACGAGCAACCCGTACGACAGGCTGCCCGCGAGCGCCATTGCGGCGATGTAGGTGATCGCGCGCGAGAAGTCCGCGCCGTTCACGAGCAGCCCGATCACGATCGGCGTCGCGATCGCGGACAGGTTGCCGATCAGGTTGAACACGCCGCCCGTAAGGCCGATCAGCCGCGCGGGCGCGAGCCCCGATACGAGCGACCACGTGATCGACGCGAAGCCATTGCCGAAGAACGCGATCGTCATGAACGCGATTACCCAGCCGGTCGACGTGACGTAGTTCGCGCCGATGATGCAGGTCGAGATCAGCAGCCCCGAGATGATCGGCAGCTTGCGCGCGAAGCCCTGAGATGCACCGCGGCGCATCAGCCAGTCCGACAGCACGCCCGAGCACAGCACGCCGACGAACGCGGCGAGGAACGGCAGCGACGCGAGAAAGCCCGACTTGATGAAATCCATTCCGCGATACTTGACGAGATAGGTCGGAAACCACGTGAGGAAGAACCACAGCGTCGAGTTCAGCGCGAACTGGCCGAGATAGATGCCCCACAGCTTGCGCCGGCCGAGCACGACGCCGAGGTCGCGCCACGTCGACGGTGCGCGTTCGGTGCGCGCTGCGATGCGGTCCTCGAGATCGACGAGGCCGCCGCCGTCGCGGATCAGCGCGATTTCGGCCGCGTTGACGCCGCGAAACGCGCGCGGCTCGCGATACACCGCATACCAGATCGCGGCCCATACGATGCCGGCGATGCCGGTCGCGACGAACACCATGTGCCAGCCGAGATGCACCTGCAGCCACGCGAGCACCGGCGTGAGGAATGCGAGGCCGACGAACTGGCCCGACGTGTAGCCGCCGATCGCGCTCGCGCGCTCGCGGGTCGGGAACCAGGTCGTCACCACGCGGTTGTTGATCGGGTAGGCCGGCGCTTCGAGCGCGCCGACCGCGAGACGCAGCACGATCAGCCCGACGAACGAACCGGCGAAGCCGAGCAGCAACGTCGCGGCCGACCACAACGCAAGCGCGCCTGCATACAGCACGCGGGGCGATACCTTGTCGACGAGCCAGCCGCCCGGCAATTGCATCAGCGCGTAGGTCCAGCCGAATGCCGAGAACACCAGGCCCGCGCGCACGGGATCGATATTCAGTTCCTTGAACAAGGCGGGCGCGGCGATCGACAGGTTGCTGCGGTCGAGATAGTTGATCACGACCGTGACGAACAGCAGCGCGAGGATCAGCAGCCGCTTGCGGCTCGGTGGCGCTGCTTGTGCCGCGGCCGCACGGGCGGCGGAATCGGATGCGATGCCGGCGTGGGCGTGCAACTGATCCGGCGGGTTGGCGTGGGTGCGCGACGCGGAATGGGCCACGGCTGTCTCCTGTGTTCTATGCCCGGCCGTCGCCCGCGAGCGGGGCGGCCGAATCGAATGGCGTTGGGGTGAACGTTAGAGCCGTGGCGGGAAGCGCGTCAACATTTGGACAGGTATCCCTATTGATGGGATGTTGCGCGTTCAGTATGTGGGAAAGCGCGGCGAAAATGCCGCTTGCATCAGTCGCCCATCGCCTCCTTCGCACTAACCCAGCCCTGCACCACGCCCGCGTGCGGGTTGCGATACCGCACCTTCAGCCACTGGAAATCGGCACTCGCGTCGATCACCTCCACCGTGTCGCCTGCGACGACATAGCGGCGCGTGGGTGCGTCGGTCATCGCGTCGTGCAGCGGCAGGCGCGCCGGGCGCACCTTGAACGTGACGGTGCCGCCGCCGTAGGCGTCGGGGCGGCGCGACACGCGCTTGCCTTGTGCGTCGTAGGTCAGCAGCATCGACGACGGGCCGTTGTCCGCGTCGAGCAGGTCGCGCAAGTCGTCCGGTATCGCCTCGCTGGATTGGTACAGGTACATCCTGCCGCCGGCGTCGAAGCGATACGCATCGGTGTACCAGATCGGCCCGCCGCGACACGAGCTGTACAGCGTGCGCTCCTTCGGCTTCGCCACCACGTTGACCAGGTCGTCGCAATTGCCGTGCGGCATGTTGCTCGCCGGCATCCGCAGCGGCTCGAACTGCTGGCGCGCGGCGTTGTACAGGTAGATGCCGTAGCTGTCGTTGACCATGCCGAGCGTCGCGTGCATCGCGAGATCGCGGTGGCCGTCGAAGTTGTAGTCGTCCGACGCGAGGTGATAGTGGCCTTCCTCGTCGGCGGCGGTCACGTCGAGCGTTTGCGTCTTGCCGCTCGGCAGGAAGCGCACGGTGATGTGCTCGCTATCCGCCCGTTCGACGCGGGCCGTGACGGTGTCGTCGACCTTGAACGTGAGCAGCGGTTTGGCCGCGTGCGCGGCGGGCGCGAGCGATGTGCAGGCGACGAGCAGCATGGAGCCGTGGAGCAGCGCACGGAGTCGCGAGGGGCGCGTCATGGTCGGATCAGGCATGAAGGGCGTGGTGAGGATGGAAGCGGCCGGCCCCGGCTTCCGTTTGCCGCCAATGTACCGGCATCCGGTTTTTTGCGCGAGCGGCTCAGACTCGGTTTGGCGTTGCCGGGTAGTAGCGATACCGGTACCTTTGCCCGCCTTGTTCGGGGTTGGCGCGATTGCAAGAATGTCGGTTCCATTCCTGTTTGCTGGTGAGGTTGACGATGAAGACATTCAAGCCCGGTTTCGCCCTTTGCGTTGCGATGCTCGCTGTCGGTACGGCGCGGGCGGGCGATTTCTCGATCGAAAGCGCGGAGCTCGCCGGCGGCGCGTTTGATCACGCACAGGTATCGGACAGCTTCGGCTGCCACGGTCAAAACATTTCGCCATCCATACAGTGGAGCGGTGCCCCGGAGGGAACGCAAAGCTACCTGCTGACGATGTTCGATGCCGACGCACCGACGGGTTCCGGATTCTGGCACTGGGTCGTCGCCGACATACCGGCGTCGGCGCATGGTATCGCGCCCGGCTCGGGCAATGACGTTGCCGGACTGCCGCCGGGTGCCGTCCCGATGAAGAACGACACCGGCCACGCCGGCTATCTTGGCCCGTGTCCGCCGCAGGGCGAGACACATCGCTACGTCATTGCGCTGACCGCGCTCAAGGTGGCGAAGCTGCCGGTCGAGCGTGACGCGACGCCTGCGGTCGTCGGCTTCACTGCTCACTACCAGGCCATCGCGAAGGCGACGATGACCGTGCGACTGAGCCGTTAGCCGCGCGTGCTGTCGTCCTGAAAACCGTTCTTGCCGACGAAGATCTCCTTCAGCGCGGCGCGCAGCGCGACCGGATCGTACTGGCCGGGTGCGAGATGGATCACGTAGCGCGTCTGGCCATCGAGACGCGCGGCGATGCCGGGTTCGAGTTCGACGTCGATCGTGTCGTCCGTCCGGCGCACCGACAGATCCTTGACGCGCCAGTTGATCTGGTCGCGCACCATCACTTCGATCAGCGTGTCGTCCGGAAAGCGCGATAGCGCGAAGCAATAGTCCTGCTCGGCGTCGTGACAGTAGATGTTGGCGAAGCTTTCGTCGTCGTCGAGATCGGACGTCGCCGCGCCGACGGTGGCATGAAGTTCCATGAACGTAGGTTCCCGCGTAAGGGTTGTATGGGGTTATCGGGTGGAATGGAGGGCCGTTTCGATCGTGGCTGCCGCGCCGGGCGGCACGCCGGTATCGCACGACGCATCGGCATCGCGTGCCTTCAGCCACAGCCCGAATTCGCGCATGACCTCGACGACGGGCCGCAGCCGGTCGCCGTCGGCGGTCAGGTCGTACTCGACCCGCACCGGCACTTCCGGATAGATGGTGCGCCGCACGAGCCCCGCGTCTTCGAGTGCGCGCAGGTCGAGCGTCAGCATCCGTTGCGAGATGCCGGGCATGTCGCGGCGCAGGTCGCTGAAGCGTCGCGGCCCGTCGAGCAGATACGACACCAGCAGCAGCCGCCAGCGGCCGCCGAGCAGGCGCATCGCTTCTTCAACGGAACATCCGGTCGCACTCGTTTTCATCGTGCTGAATCCTGGTCGGTAAATTTTTTGTGACTACGGCACAAACGACTGCCGTCTTCCCAGCCCTGCGCCGATGCGAGATATTAGCGCCCGCGTCGCGGCGAATCGATACATGGACAACCCACGAAGGAAACGCATGAAGCTCTATCACGCTCCCGGAAGCTGTTCGCAGGCCATCTGCATCGTGCTGCGCGAAGGCGGCATCGACGCGGAGGTCATCAAGGTCGACGCGCGCAAACACGTCATTGAAGACGGGCGCAATTACTACGATGTGACCGAACTCGGCTACGTGCCGCTGCTCGAACTCGACGACGGCACGCTGCTGCGCGAAGGCCCGGTGATCGCGCAGTATCTCGCGGATCTGTGCCCGGAAGCCGCGCTTGCGCCTGCGTATGGCACGCTCGCCCGCTATCGGCTGATGGAATGGCTGAATTTTCTCACGGCGGAAATCCACAAGGGTTTCATTCCGCTGCTGTACGCGGTGCAGGCGGGGAAATACGTCGATCCGGCGAGAACGAAACTCGACAGCCGTTTTGCATGGATCGACCGTCAGCTCGACGGCAACGCGTTCTTGACGGGCGACACGTTCACGGTCGCCGATGCGTACCTGTTCGCGCTGACGGGGTGGGGCAAGGCCGACTGGATGCGGTCGGTGTACAACGCGGATATCGACCTGAGCGGGTACGAACACCTGCGGGCGTGGTACGAGCGGGTTCGGGCGCGACCGGCGGTGGGGGCCGTGCTGGAGGCTGACGCGTTGGCGCGGTAGTGCGGTAGTGCGGTAGCGTGCGGCGGAGGCCGCGGCTACGGCTACGGCGCGTCGCTCCGCCATATCGACGCGCCGCCACGCAGCAAAACCTCGCGCTATAATCGCCGCCATGAAATTCCTCCGGACCATCATCCTGCTGCTGCTTTGCGCGGTGCTGCCCATCAGCGGGCTGGCAGCCAGCGGGCTGACCGGGGAATGTCCGATGATGCAGCAGGGCATGTCGATGGACATGGACGCCGGCATGTCCGCCGACATGCCGGGATGCGATTCGATGAAGTCGTCATCCGCCGGCACCACGAAGGCCAAAGCGAAGGGCATGGCCTGCAAGGTGACGGCCCAATGCCAGTTCGGCAGTCTCTATCATCCGGCCGCCCGCGCCGATATCAGCCGCCCTGCTGCGTTCGCCAGCACGATCGTCTTCCACTACACGCAGTCCGTCCCGGTCCGCGACCCGAGCGGGTTGTGGCGCCCTCCACGCATCAGCTGATCCCGATCCGATAGGTTCGCCGCATTCGCGGTGAGGTTCGTCCTGTGCGCAGGACGTGGAATCCCTATGGGGTTCCGCCGTTGGGGTTAAACCATGTCATTCCATTTCGGCACGCCGCTTGCGCGGCGTGCGCGCCGGCGCGCGCCCATGCTTTGGGCGGCGCTGCTGGTTGCGGGCGCGGTTCACGCGCAGCAACCGCCTTTTACGCTGGACGCCGCGCTGCAGTCCGCCACCGATCATTCCGCGTCGATGCAGGCCGCACAGGCTTCGGTGCGCGCCAGCTCGGAGGCGGCCGTGAAGGCCGGCCAGCTGCCCGACCCGATGCTCAAGGCCGGCATCGACAACCTGCCGGTCAATGGCGGCCAGCGCTTCACCGTCGGCCAGGACTTCATGACGATGCGTCGCATCGGCATCGAGCAGGAGTGGGTGTCCGGCGACAAGCGGCGCCTGCGATCGGCGCTGGCCGACGAGCAGGTCGGGCGCGAGCGCGCCGGCTATCTCGCGCAGCTCGCGAGCGTACGCCAGCAAACCGCAACGGCGTGGCTGAACGCCGTCTACGCGAAACAGGCGCTCGCGCTCCAACAGGCGCTGCTCGATCACATGAACCATGAATTCGACGCGACGAAGGCGTCGTATCGCGGCGCGAAGGCAAGTGCGGCCGATGTCGTCCAGGCGCGGGCCATGCTCGCGCAGACGCAGGATCAATGGCTGAAAGCGCAGCAGGTCTACCAGACCGCGCTCATCGCGTTGTCGCGCTGGACCGCCGTGCCGGCGGCGGATGTCACGGGCACGCCGCCCGCGCCGGAATCGTTCGTGTCGTCGTTGCCGCCGGACGAGCTGCGCCTGTCGCAGCCGGCGCTGATCACGGCCGCCGACGATATTGCCGTAGCCGAAGCCGATACGGCCGTCGCGAACAGCGAACGCAGCCCGAACTGGACGTGGGAGGTTGCGTACCAGCAGCGTGGCGGCGCGTATTCGAACATGGTGTCCGTCGGCGTCACGATTCCGTTGCCGATCAACCGCAAGAACCGCCAGAACCGCGACGTCGCCGAGAAGGCCGCGCTCGCGACGAAGGCGCGCCTGATGTACGAGGACACGCTGCGCCAGGTGCAGGCCGATATCCGCACGCAGTCCGAAACACTCGCGAGCGGCCGCGAACGTATCGCGAACCTGAGTGCATCGCTGTTGCCCGCTGCCGACCAGCGCGTGCAACTGGCCAATGCCGCCTACCGGGCCGGCACGGGCTCACTCGCCGATACGTTCGCCGCGCGCCGCGCGCAGCTGGACGCGCAGTTGCAGGTGCTCGATCTCAGGCGCGACGTGTCGCAGACCTGGGCGCAGCTCGAATATCAGGTCGTGCCGTCGACGATGGCTGCCGCACAGTGAAGGAGAACCTCATGAAGAAGCAATCACTGGCGCGCGCGGTGTTGTTGACGTTCGCTGCCGCGGCGCTGCTCGGCGCCGGTTATGTCGCGGGCACACGCCATGCGGCAGGCGGCGTGGCGACGGCCGCATCGGTCGCCGCGAACGGTGCAGCACCTGCCGGCAACACCAACCCGAACACGGGCCGCAAGGTGCTGTACTGGCACGACCCGATGGTGCCGAACCAGCACTTCGACAAACCGGGCAAGTCGCCGTTCATGGACATGCAGTTGCAGCCGGTCTATGCGGACGAAGGTGGCGGCGCGTCCGGTATCCGGATCGATCCGGGCCTGCAGCAGAATCTCGGCATCCGTTATGCGACCGTGCGCCGCCAGCAGACGGCGGCCGGCTTCGATGCGGTGGGCACCACGCAATTCGACGAATCGCGGGCGGACGTCGTCCAGTCTCGCGTCACCGGTTACATCGACCGTCTCTATGCGCGCGCACCGATGCAGCGCATCGCGAAGGGCGCGCCGGTGGCGTCGCTGTTCGTGCCCGACTGGCTCGCGCCGCAGGAGGAATACCTCGCGCTCAAGCGCGGCGGGATGGACGGCAGCCTGCTCGATGCGTCGCGCGCCCGGATGCGCGCGCTGTCGATTCCCGACGGCATGATCGCGAACCTCGACCGCACCGGCCGCGCGCAGACGCACGTCGTGCTGACTGCACCGGAAACCGGCGTCGTCAGCGAGCTGAACGTGCGGGACGGCGCGATGGTCGCGCCCGGTCAGACGCTGGCGAAGATCGCGGGACTGTCGACGCTGTGGCTCATCGTCGAGGTGCCGGAAGCGCTTGCGCTGAACGTGCAGCCGGGGATGCCGGTCGACGCGACGTTCGCGGGCGATCCGGCGCGGCATTTCACCGGACGCATCCGCGAAGTGCTGCCCGGCATCAGCACGAGCAGCCGCACGCTGCAGGCGCGCGTGGAGCTCGACAACGCCGCGCTGAAGCTCACGCCCGGCATGCTGATGCGCGTGCGGGTCGCCGGGAAGGCGAGCGTGTCGCGCCTGCTCGTGCCGTCCGAGGCGGTGATCGCGACGGGCAAGCGCACGATCGTCATCGTGAAGAACGGTGACGGCCGGCTCCAGCCGGTGCAGGTGACGACCGGCAACGACATCGGCGGCGACACGGAGGTGCTCGACGGGTTGAACGAAGGCGACACGGTCGTTGCATCGGGGCAGTTCCTGATCGATTCCGAGGCGAGCCTGAAGAGCGTCCTGCCGAGACTGGAGAGCGACACCGGCGCAAGCGGCGCGAAGGCGACATCCGCGTCGGCACCGAAAGCGTCGGCGCCGATCTACGAAACCACCGGCAAAGTCGAACAGGTCACGGCCGACGACATCACGTTCTCGCATCAGCCCGTGCCGGCGCTCGGCTGGGGCGCGATGACGATGGCGTTCGGCAAGCCGTCGGCCACCGCGTTCCCTGACGTGAAGCCGGGCCAGACGGTGCGCTTCGCGTTCACGCAAAGCGACGACGGCTATCGGCTGACGAAGGTCGAACCGCAGGGAGGCGAACGATGATCGCGCGCATCATTCTCTGGTCGGTCCGGAATCGCTTCCTCGTGTTGCTGGCTACCGTGCTGATCGCTGCGTGGGGCGTTCATTCGCTCCGGCAAACGCCGCTCGATGCATTGCCCGACCTGTCGGACACGCAGGTGATCGTGAAGGCGTCGTATCCGGGCAAGGCACCGCAGATCGTCGAGGATCAGGTGACCTATCCGTTGACGACCACGCTGCTCGGCGTGCCCGGCGCGAAAACCGTCCGCGCGTATTCGTCGTTCGGCGATGCGTTCGTCTACGTGCTGTTTGACGACCATACCGATCCGTACTGGGCGCGCTCGCGCGTGCTCGAATACCTGAGCCAGGTGCAGAGCCGTCTGCCGGCTGGCGCGACGGTTTCGCTCGGGCCGGATGCGACCGGTGTCGGCTGGGTGTACGAGTACGCGCTCGTCGATCGCACCGGCCATCACGATCTCGGGCAACTGCGCGCGCTCAACGACTGGTTCCTGAAGTTCGAGCTGAAGGCCGTGCCGGACGTCTCGGAAGTCGCGAGCATCGGCGGCATGGTGCAGCAGTACCAGGTCGTGCTCGATCCGGACAAGCTGCGCGCGTACGGCATCACGCAGGCGGAGATCGCGAACGCGCTCGGCAACGCGAACCAGGCGTCCGGCGGCTCGGTGGTCGAGCTGGCCGAGTCGGAGTACATGGTGCGCTCGACCGGCTACCTGCGCACGCTCGACGATTTCCGGCACGTGGTGCTGCGCACGAACGACGCCGGTACGCCGGTGCTGCTCGGCGATGTCGCGCGCATCCAGGTCGGCCCCGCGATGCGGCGCGGGATCGCGGAGCTGAACGGGCAGGGCGAGGTGACGGGCGGCGTCGTCGTGATGCGCTCGGGCAAGAATGCGCTCACGACGATCGACGCGGTGAAGGCGAAGCTGGCCGACCTGAAGCGTTCGCTGCCGCCCGGCGTCGAGATCGTCACGACCTACGATCGTTCGCAACTGATCGAGCGCGCGGTGGGCAACCTGAAGGACAAGCTGATCGAGGAGTTCGTGATCGTCGGCATCGTCTGCGCGGTGTTCCTGTTCCATCTGCGCAGCGCGTTCGTCGCGATCCTGTCGCTGCCGCTCGGCGTGCTGGCCGCGTTCATCGTGATGCGCTACCAGGGCGTCAACGCGAACCTGATGTCGCTCGGCGGGATCGCGATCGCGATCGGCGCGATGATCGACGCGGCGATCGTGATGATCGAGAACGCGCACAAGCATCTCGAAGCGTACGACCACGCGCATCCCGGCGAACCGATCACGTCCGCGCGACGTTGGGAGCTCGTCGCGACGTCGGCTGCGGAGGTCGGGCCCGCGCTGTTCTTCTCGCTGCTGATCATCACGCTGTCGTTCATCCCGGTGTTTTCGCTGGAAGGTCAGGAGGGCAAGCTGTTCGCGCCGCTGGCGTTCACGAAGACCTACACGATCGCCGCCGCCGCCGGGCTGTCGGTGACGCTGGTGCCGGTGCTGATGGGCTATCTCGTGCGCGGCCGCATTCCGCACGAGCACGCGAACCCGATCAACCGCGTGCTGATCCGCCTGTACCGGCCGCTGCTCGAAGCGACGCTACGGCGCCCGTGGGTCGCGATCGGTGTCGCGGTCGTCGCGCTGTTACTGACGGCGGTGCCGTTGTCGCGGCTCGGCGGCGAATTCATGCCGCCGCTCGACGAAGGCGACCTGCTGTACATGCCGACCGCGCTGCCGGGCATTTCCGCCGACAAGGCGAGCGAGCTGCTGCAGCAGACCGACCGGCTGATCAAGACCGTGCCCGAGGTCGACACGGTGTTCGGCAAATCGGGCCGTGCCGATACCGCGACCGATCCCGCGCCGCTCGAGATGTTCGAGACGACGATCCGGTTCAAGCCGCGCAGCGCATGGCGGCCCGGCATGACGCCGGAGAAGCTCGTCGACGAACTCGATCGCACGGTGAAGGTGCCGGGCCTGTCGAACGTGTGGGTGCCGCCGATCCGCAACCGGCTCGACATGCTGTCCACCGGCATCAAGACGCCGGTCGGCGTGAAGATTTCCGGGCCCGACCTGGCCGGCATCGACGCGATCGCGAAGCAGGTCGAGGCAGCGGTGAAGCCCGTGCCGGGCGTCACGTCCGCGCTCGCGGAGCGGCTGAACGGCGGCCGCTACATCGACGTCGACATCGACCGGCTCGCCGCCGCGCGCTACGGGCTGTCGGTGGCCGATATCCAGTCGGTCGTGTCGTCGGCGGTCGGCGGCGACGATGTCGGCGAAGTGATCGCGGGGCGCGAGCGCTTCCCGATCAACATCCGCTACCCGCGCGAGGTGCGCGATTCGGTCGAGAACCTGCGGCAACTGCCGGTCGTCACCGCGCGCGGCGCGCAGATCCGCCTGGGCGACGTCGCGCGCATCGCGATCGCCGACGGGCCGCCGATGATCCGCAGCGAGAACGCGCGATTGTCCGGCTACGTGTACGTCGACATCCGCGGCACCGATCTGCAGAGCGCCGTGCGCGCGATGCAGCAGGCCGTCGCGCAACAGGTCGCGTTGCCGCCCGGCTATTCGATCGCGTGGTCGGGGCAGTTCGAGTATCTCGAACGCGCGGCGGCCAAGCTGCGTACCGTCGTGCCGGTCACGCTCGTGGTGATCTTCGTGCTGCTGTTTCTCACGTTCGGCTCGGCGGCCGATGCGCTGCTGCTGATGTCGACGGTGCCGTTCGCGCTGATCGGCGGCTTCTGGCTCGTGTGGGCGCTCGGCCATGCGGTGTCGGTCGCGACATCGGTGGGCTTCATCGCGCTCGCGGGCGTGGCCGCCGAGTTCGGCGTCGTGATGCTGCTGTACCTGAAGGGCGCGCTGCAGCGCCGGCTCGACGCAGGCGAACCGCTGACCGACGCGCTGCTGCTCGACGCGATCCGCGAAGGCGCGGTGCTGCGCGTGCGGCCGAAGGCGATGACGGTCGCCGTCGTGCTCGCCGGCCTCGTGCCGATCATGGTCGGGCACGGCGCCGGTTCCGAAGTGATGCAGCGCATCGCCGCGCCGATGGTCGGCGGCATGGTCACGGCGCCGCTGCTGTCGATGTTCGTCATTCCCGCCGCCTGGCTTCTGCTTCAGCGCCGTCGTGCGCGAAGCATGGGCCGCGTGCGGCATTCCGATGCAGTTCCTCACGGCACGAACGTGCCATCCATCCCAACCGGAGAATCACGATGAAGAAGTGGATCACTGTCACCACCACCGCAGCCGTTCTCGCGACCGGCGCTTTCACCGCGCCCGCCTTTGCCGCCAGCGACATGGCCGGCATGGACATGTCGGGCATGAAGATGTCGTCGGGCGGCGCGGCCGACTCGAATGCCGCGCTGACCGATGCCGAAGTGAAGAAGGTCGATGCCGCGAGCGGCAAGATCACGCTGAAGCACGGCGCGCTCGACAACGTCGGGATGCCCCCGATGACGATGGCGTTCAAGGCGAAGGACGCGGCGATGCTCGACCACGCGCATGCGGGCGACAAGGTCAAGGTGCGGATCGAGAAGGTCGACGGCACGCTGACGATCGTCAAGCTGGTGAAGGCGTCCTGACCTGAGCGCGCGCCGGTGCATCGCCCGCCCGTGAAGCGGGGCGGCGGCTGCACCGGCGCCGCGCGTGTCGGGCCGGATGCGGCTCGTGCGGCTGCGTTTGATGGTGTGCGACGGGTGGGGGGCAGCCCGCCAGTGCTGTACGGCAGGGGATCGGCACCTATATTTCAACAATACTTGAAATGTCGAAATGAAGACGCTATCCTTCGCGCCATGGACTCCAATCTCGTCGTGCGCGCCTTGGGCGCGCTTGCTCATGAAGCGCGCCTCGCCATCTTTCGCGCGCTGGTCGTGGCCGGCCCGCAAGGGCTGCCGGCTGGCGCAATCGCCCAGCAGATCGGGCTGTCGCCATCGAGCCTGTCGTTCCATCTGAAGGATTTGTCGCATGCGGATCTGGTCACCGCGCGTCAGGACGGCCGGTTCATCTATTACGCGGCGAATTTCGAATCGATGAGCGGGCTCATCGGGTTCCTGACCGAGAACTGCTGCGAGGGCGCCGCGTGCGGCGTGCCGGCGGCGCCGGCCTGCTGCGGGGATCGCCCATGACCGGCTCGAACGTGGCCACGTCGCAAGCCGTGGCGCTCAAGCCTGCCATCGGCTTCTTCGAGCGCTACCTGACCGTCTGGGTGGCGCTTTGCATCGTGCTCGGCATCGCGCTGGGCCTGGCGCTGCCGGGGCTCTTCCAGCGCATCGGCCGCATGGAATACGCGCAGGTCAACCTGCCCGTCGGGCTGTTGATCTGGGTGATGATCGTGCCGATGCTCGTCAAGGTCGACTTCGGCGCGTTGCATGAGGTCCGGCAGCATGTGCGGGGGATCGGCGTCACGCTCGTCGTGAACTGGCTCGTCAAACCGTTTTCGATGGCGTTGCTCGGCTGGCTGTTCATCCGGCAGTTGTTCGCGCCGATGCTGCCGGCCGACCAGATCGACAGTTATATCGCCGGCCTGATCCTGCTGGCCGCCGCGCCGTGCACGGCGATGGTGTTCGTGTGGAGCCGGCTGACGGGCGGCGATCCGCTGTTCACGCTGTCGCAGGTCGCGCTGAACGACAGCATCATGGTGATCGCGTTCGCGCCGCTGGTCGGCCTGTTGCTGGGGATGTCCGCCATCACGGTGCCCTGGGCGACGCTGCTCACGTCGGTCGCGCTGTACATCGTCATTCCGGTGATCCTCGCGCAAGCGTGGCGCAGGCTGTTGCTCGCCAGGGGGCAGGCGGCGTTCGACCGCGCGATGGCGAAGATCGGCCCGTGGTCCATCGCCGCGCTGCTGGCTACGCTGGTACTGCTGTTCGCGTTCCAGGGCGAGGCGATCCTGAAGCAACCGCTGGTGATCGCGCTGCTCGCGGTGCCGATCCTGATCCAGGTGTTCTTCAACGCAGCGCTCGCCTATGGGCTCAATCGCATCGTTGGCGAGAAACACAGCATCGCGTGCCCGTCGGCGCTGATCGGCGCGTCCAATTTCTTCGAACTGGCCGTAGCGGCCGCCATCAGCCTGTTCGGCTTCCACTCGGGCGCCGCGCTCGCGACCGTCGTCGGCGTGCTCATCGAGGTGCCGGTCATGCTGCTCGTCGTGCGCATCGTCAACCGCTCGAAGGGCTGGTACGAGCGCGCGTGAAACCATTCAGGAGTCCGGAAATGACCGACATCACCATCTATCACAACCCCGATTGCGGCACGTCGCGCAATACGCTGGCCATGATTCGCAACACCGGCGTCGAGCCTCGTGTCGTGCTTTATCTCGAGACGCCGCCGGGGCAGGAGGAATTGCGCGCGCTGACCGCCGCGATGGGCATCCCCGTTCGTGACGTGCTGCGTCGCAAGGGGACGCCGTACGAAGCGCTCGATCTCGACAATCCGAAATGGAGCGACGACGATCTGATCGGCTTCATGGTCGCGCATCCGCTCCTGATCAATCGCCCGATCGTCGTCACCCCGCTCGGCACGCGGCTGTGCCGCCCGTCCGAGCAGGTGCTCGATATCCTGCCCGATCCGCAGAAGGGGCCGTTTGCGAAGGAAGACGGCGAAATCGTGATCGATGCGGAGGGCAAGCGTGTCTGACAGCCTGAACGATCTGCCGCAACTCGAAGCCACGCTCTTTCGCGTACCGGACGCGAGCGCACTGCGGCCCGCGCGGCCGTCGACGCACCCGCCACGCATCGTGTTGCTCTACGGGTCATTGCGCGCGCGTTCGTTCAGCCGGCTGCTGGTCGAGGAAGCGGCGCGATTGCTGACGGCCATGGGCGCCGATGTCAGGATCTTCAATCCGGCCGGATTGCCGTTGCCTGACGATGCACCCGAGCACCACCCGAAAGTGGCGGAGTTGCGCGAGCTCGTGCAATGGTCGGAGGGCATGGTGTGGTGTTCCCCCGAGCGACACGGCGCGATGACCGGCGTGATGAAAGCGCAGATCGACTGGATTCCGTTGTCGGTCGGCGCGGTACGGCCGACGCAGGGCAAGACGCTGGCGGTCATGCAGGTCAGCGGCGGATCGCAATCGTTCAACGCGGTCAACCAGATGCGGGTGCTCGGGCGCTGGATGCGCATGCTGACCATTCCGAACCAGTCGTCCGTCGCGAAGGCGTTCATGGAATTCGGCGACGACGACAGGATGAAGCCGTCCGCGTATTTCGACCGGGTCGTCGACGTCATGGAGGAACTGGTCAAGTTCACGCTGCTCACGCGTGACGTCGGCACGTACCTGACGGACCGGTACAGCGAGCGCAAGGAAAGCGCCGAACAACTGTCGCAGCGTGTGAACCAGACGCGCATCTGAACCCCGCGCGGGCGGGCGGCGCGGGGGTGCATCGTTCGCGCCCGGGGCAGGGCAGCGGGATCTGACCGTGTGAATCAGATCATCGAGCCAGTGTCAGGAACAGATACCCTGCGTAACCCGCGCCGTTCGCCAGCAATGCCCAGATCGCGAGCCCGCGCGTGCGCGCATTGAAGCGCAGCCACGCCGCCGCCGCGAGCGTGATGATCACGCCGGTCAGCACTTCGGGGCGCGGCTCCCACGGCGTCAGCATGATGCCGATCGCCGGCAGCAGCGTGCCCTGGAACACCATCGCGCCGGTGATGTTGCCGAACGCGAGCGTGTCCTTCCTGCGGCGGATCCACAGCACGCTGTTGACCTTCTCGGGCAGCTCCGTCGCGATCGGCACGATGATCAGCGACAGCAGCAGTGCCGATACGCCGAGCACGTGCGACACGCCTTCCACGCCGTGAATGAAACCCTTCGCACCGCCGACCAGCAGCGCGAGGCCGATGAGCAGCTGCAGCGCGATGGTCGCCAGGTTGGTCGGCGCACCCAGGCGTGACAGGAACATCGTGTGCGGCGCTTCGGTGCCATGCCCGGCATCGACGAGCTGGTTCGACGCACGGAACGTCATCACGACATACATCACGTAGATCCCGACCAGCATCGCGGCGAGCAGCGCGCGCACGGCCCCGTTGTGATGCGGGACGAACATCGCGGCGGTGGCCAGCGAGAACGCGGCGAGGAAGTAGTTCAGGTCGCGCACGAAGCCCGTGCGTTCCGGTGCGATCGTGCCGCGCAGTCCGCGCGAGCGGATCACGGCGAGCGTCATCAGGAACGTGGTGAGCGTCGCGAGCATCAGCGGTGCGCCGAGAATCGCGCCGACGCCGATCTCCTCGTTCACTGCCTGGTTCGCCGTGCCGCCGGCGAGCGCGAGCAGCGGCACCATCGTTTCGGGCAGCGCGGTGCCGACGGCGGCGAACAGCGAACCGGTGACGCCTTCGGAAATCTTCAGGCGTTCGCCGAGATGTTCGAGTGCATTGGTGAAGACCTCGGCGGCGACGAGGATGACGATCAGCATGACCGCCAGTTCGACAAACATGAAGGTCATGCGGCACCTCCGCAGGCATGGGTGCGGACGGCGGCGAAACGCGGGGAGACGGCGGCGGGGAACATGGGGACTCCGTGGTCGGACGCTGACGAACCATGGCGCATCCGCCGACGTCCGACCAGGAACGACGCGATGCGCCCATGGTCTCGCCAGGCCGATCAGGCTGAACGCGCCACGGCCGCAGGCCGAGTGTGTTGACGCGTTCGCTTTCCGGGGAAGGAAAGCAGGCTACTCCCCAAAGACGAAGGGCAGTCTAGCCGAGCGGATTTCTTTCGACAAGCCTTCATCTCGAAAAAAAATACCCCTCGCCCCTATAGGGGAAGCCTTCCGGAGATATACTCCCCTTCCCTATTCAGGAGCCCGTCGTCGATGAGCCATACCGTTCGTGAAAAACAGAAGCTGCTGAACCGCGTGCGTCGTATCAAGGGCCAGGTCGAGGCCATCGAGCGCGCGCTCGGGGACGAGCACGGCTGCAACGAGGTCCTGCAATTGATCACGAGTTGCCGCGGCGCGATGAACGGCTTGCTGGCCGTCGTGCTGGAAGACCACATTCGCGAGCATCTGGTCGATGCGCACGAACCTGACGCACACGAAGGCAGCGCGACCGAGCAGCTGATCGACGTGGTGCACAGCTATTTCAAGTAATCGGGGCAGGGCATGAATACTTTCCGGGATGACGCGTTCGGCGCGGGGCATGACCATATCTTCCTCGGCGCGGCACACGAGCAGAACGAGCGGAGGACCTGGATGGTCATCGGCCTGTGCTCGGCGATGATGGTGGCCGAGATCGTCGGCGGCACGCTGTTCGGGTCGCTCGCGCTCGTCGCCGACGGGTTGCACATGTCGACGCACGCCGGCGCGATGCTGATCGCCGCGCTGGCCTATACCTATGCGCGCAAGCATGCGGACGATCCGCGCTTCGTGTTCGGCACCGGCAAGCTGGGCGACCTGGCCGGCTTCACGAGCGCGATCGTGCTCGCGATGATCGCGATCCTGATCGGCTACGAGGCGGTTGCGCGTCTGCTGGCGCCGGTGCCCATTCACTTCGGCGAAGCGATTCCGATTGCCGTGCTGGGGCTCGCGGTGAACCTCGCCAGCGTGTGGCTGTTGAGCGGCGGCCATCACCACGGGCATGGCCATGGGCACGGCCATCATCATGGGCACGACCACGGTCACGACCACGATCATGATCACGACGATGATGACCATCACGCACATCACGATCACGGTTCGCAAACGGCAGCCCATCGCGACCACAACATCCGCTCGGCCTACGTTCACGTGATCGCCGATGCGGCCGTGTCGGTGCTGGCCATCGTCGGCCTGCTGCTCGCCCGTGCGTTCGGTTGGGTCTGGATGGATCCCGTCGCGGGCATTATCGGCGCACTCGTCATCGCGAACTGGTCGTACGGGCTGATGCGCGATACGGGCGGCATCCTGCTCGACGTCAACGTCGATCGCAAGCTGGCGGCGCGCGTACGTCACGCGATCGAGGCGCTTGGCGACAAGGTCAACGATCTGCACGTGTGGCGCGTCGGCCCCGGCCACATGAGCGCGATCGTGTCGGTCGAGACCGTCGATACGGTGCGCGACGCGCGTTTCTACCATGCGCTGATCGAGGGTTTCGACGGCGTGTCGCACGTGACCGTCGAAGTGATGACGCCTGCGAAGGCGGCCTGACCGTGGCCGTGAAATCGCCCTGTATCGAGCTGTGCGCGTTTGACGGCCGAACGGGCTTTTGTGTCGGCTGCCTGCGCACACGCGACGAGGCGCGGGACTGGAGGAAGATGACCGACCATCGCCGGCACCAGATACTGAACGACCGCAATCGTCGCCAGGCGAAAATCCGGCGCGAGCCGGAGGCGTGACGGCGCTCGTCGGCGGGTGCGGTCGTGCTTCGTCGCGCGTCGCATCGGCCGGCATGCCGATGCGACAGACAAAGCGACAGACAAAGCGACAGACCAAGCGACAGACCAAGCGACAGACCAAGCGACAGACCAAGCGACAGACAAAGCGACAGACAAAGCGACAGACAAAGCGACAGACAAAGCGACAGACAAAGCGACAGGCAATGCGACAGGCAATGCGACAGGCAATGCGACAGGCAATGCGACAGGCGATGCGCGGCGAGCGGCTTACCCTTCGGCGCCGCGCGGAAAATAAAGCGCGAACGTCGTGCGCCCGTCGCGGCTCGCGACCTCGACCTTGCCGCGATGCAGCTCCATGATCGATTTCACGATCGCGAGCCCGAGCCCCGCGTTGCGCGCCGCGCCGTGCCGCGACGAATCGATGCGGTAGAAGCGCTCGAAGATCCGTTCGACCTGCTCGGGTGGAATCGCGGCGCCGCGATTCGTGACTTCGACGATCGCGTAATTCCCTTGCGCCGAAACGGCCAGCTCGATCGTCGACGCGGCTTCCGCGTGTTCGAGCGCATTCGACGCGAGATTGCTCACCGCGCGGCGGAACAGCGTAGCGTCCGCGACGACCGGCGCTTCGCCGCGCACGTCGATGCGCACACCGGCTTCGTCGGCGAGCGCCTGGAAATACGACGCAAGCCGGCGCAACTCGCTGCCCGCATCTAGCTCGGCGGTTTTCAGGTGCTGTCGCGCATTGTCGGTGCGCGCGAGAAACAGCATGTTCTCGATCATCCGCTGCAGCCGTTCGCATTCCTCGATGTTCGAATCGATCAGCGCTTCGTATTCTTCGGTCGTGCGCGCGCGCGACAGCGTGACCTGCGATGCGCTGATCACGTTCGCGAGCGGCGTGCGCATGTCGTGCGCGAGATCGGACGAGAACTGCGACAGCCGCACGAACGCGCGTTCGAGGCGGTCGAGCATCCGGTTGACCGACGTCGCGAGTTCACGCAGCTCGACGGGGCCGCCGCGCGCGTCGAGCCGCGCGTTCAGGTTGTGCGCCTCGATGCGTGACGTCTGCCGGCCGAGGCTCTCGACCGGGCGCAGGCCGCGCGATGCGACCGCGTAGCCGAGTGCACCGACCAGCAGCGCACCCACGGCCGCCGCGAGCCAGATGTCGACGCGATAGCTTTCGAGCAACGACTGGCGATCGGTCGCCGTGCGTGCAAGCGCGACCTGGATCGCATCGCCGGACGGCAGCGTGGCGCGCGCATAGACGCAGCGCGACGTGCCGATGCCGGGTGGTGAGCAGGTGAACGGGCTGCTGCTTCCGCCTGCGCTGCGTGCCGGATGCGGTGCAGTGATGACCGATACGAGTGTGTTGCCCGCCTCGTCGGAATGTTCGACCAGTGGCCGGTTCCGCGCATCGTAGATGCCGAGATAGACGCCCGGATGCGACAGCAGCACTTC
Organism: Burkholderia sp. D-99; assembly: GCF_011605345.1. Lineage (GTDB taxonomy): Bacteria > Pseudomonadota > Gammaproteobacteria > Burkholderiales > Burkholderiaceae > Burkholderia. The sequence goes on along the minus strand of NZ_JAAOXM010000002.1, from coordinate 605,589 downwards.
ATGAAACACGGCCGGATCGGCGCGCAGCGCGGCAGCCGAGCCGCTCGCGTGCGCAAGCTGCAGGAACTGGTTGAGCTTGCCGGAGATCTCGATATCGTCGCGCCGCGTCAGCTCGGCGGACAGCGAGCGATACAGGTACGCGCCGGTCAGCGCGAACACGAGCGCGGCGACGACAGCGAACGCCAGCGTCAGGCGCCGCAGCAGCGAATACGAGGCCGGGCTGCGCGTCACGAACGATCCTCGAGCACGTAGCCCATTCCGCGGATCGTGTGGATCAGCTTCTTCTCATGGGCGTTGTCGATCTTCGCGCGCAGGCGCTTGATCGCCGCATCGACGACGTTCGTGTCGCTGTCGAAATTCATGTCCCAGATCTGCGACGTGATGAAGGTGCGCGTCAGCACTTCCCCTTCGCGTTCGGCGAGCAGCTGCAGCAGTGCGAATTCCTGCGCGGTCAGGTCGATGCGGGTGTCGGCGCGCCGCACGCGGCGGCGGATCAGGTCGACTTCGAGATCGGCGACATGCAGGATGTCGCGCACGTTGCGCGGCGCGCGCCGCAGCAGCGAGCGGATGCGCGCGAGGAACTCGGCATACGCGAACGGCTTGAGCAGGTAATCGTCGGCGCCCAGTTCGAGTCCGGCGACCTTGTCCTCGATCGCCTCGCGCGCCGTGAGCAGCAGCACGGGCGTCTGCTTCTGCGCGCGCAGGCGCTTGAGCACCTCGAAGCCATCCATTTCCGGCAGCATCACGTCGAGCACGACGAGATCGAAATCCTCGTGCAGCGCGAGGAACAGCCCGTCCTTGCCGTTTTCCGCGACGTCGACCGTGTAGCTCGCCTCCATCAGCCCTTTCCGGAGGTAGGACGCCATCTTGGGTTCGTCTTCGACTATCAGTATCCGCATGGTGAGGCAGGCTGTCCGTGATTCCAGCCGGTCAGTGTAACGCGTGAGCTTAGGGCGCCGTGCGTGCGCGAAGGATGACCGCCGGATGACGGAATTTTCATGAAGCGTGTGCGTCGCATCGACAGGGTTTCATGAAAATTCCGTCATGTTTCGACCATGTCGTCGTCACCGCGGCGGCGATAAGCTGCGGCCGTCTTGTCCCCGGAGCACGCCGTCGCGGCGCTGCGCCGGCCCATCCGGTCGTTGCCTGCCTGATTCCGCATCCATGTCGTACTGGCGCACATTCCTCGTCGTCGTGCTGCTGGCGCTGAGCCTGCCGATCCAGTCGTTCGCGACTGTTTCGATGGCATGTGCGGGCGCTGGCGCGGTCGCAGTCGTGGCCATGCCGCACATGGAAGACGGGGCAAGTGCCGTTGAGGCCGCGCCGCATGCAATGCCGAGCGCGCAGGGTGACCCGCATCGGCACGCGCACGACGATCATGCGCGACATGCACAGCCGTGCTCCGCGTGTGGGTCCTGCTGCCTCGGCACCGGCATGGCGGATCTTCCTGCGATGTCCGTTGCGTCAGGTATCGGCATCGCGATCGTTTCTTCCGCTCCAACCCCGGTCGTCGTGTCGTTCCTGACCGGCGGCATCGACAGACCGCCGCGTCGGCTTCTCGTCTAGACCCTGCCCGTGGCCCCGAACGGCCGCGCTCTGCAATCCGCTCCGGCGGCGGTATCCGTGCCGCCGGACGACTCACGACGAGACCCATTCATGCGATTGATTACTGCAGCGCTGCTTGGCGCGGCGGCCCTCGTGCCGTCGCTCGCGCCTGCGCAAACCCCGCTGCCCGATCCGGCGGATGCCACCGTGGCCGTGCCGGACGTCACCGTGCCGTCCGCATTCGACGGCTACCGGCCATATCGGGACGACGAAGGCCCGGGCTGGAAACAGCTGAACCGGGACGTGATGGAACGGCCCGCGAAGGGACGACCGACCGGTCAGGCGACTGGCGGCGGATCCCATTCGATGCACGAGGGGGCCGCGCCATGACGATGCTGGCGATATCGCCGAGGATCGGCGCGGCGGCGGTCGTGCTGGCCTTCTTCGCGGGCTGCACGACGTTCTCGAAGGACGGTGGCTTCGACGCGGTGTCTTCCGCTGCGTCGGAGCGCATCGGAAAAGACGCGGTCGTGGTCAGGACCGACGCCGACCGCGAAGCCGTCGACGCGCGCACGAAGGAGCTGCTTGCAAAGCCGTTGTCGATCGACGACGCGGTGCAGGTCGCGCTGCTGAACAACCGTGGCCTGCAGGCGTCGTACGCGGAACTCGGGCTGTCGGAGGCCGACCTCGTGCAGGCCGGCCGGCTGCCGAACCCGCGCTTCTCGTTCAGCCGCACACGCGCCGGCGATGGCGAGCTGACCCTCGGCCGCACGTTCTCGGCGAACGTGTTCGCGCTGCTGACGATGCCGCTCGCGACGAACATCGAACGCCGCCGCTTCGAGCAGACCAAACTCGAAACGGCCGACGCGATGCTGAAGGTGGCCGCCGACGCGCGCCGCGCGTATGTCGAGGCCGTCGCAGCCGAACAGGCCGCGAACTATGCGCAGCAGGTGCGCGATGCCGCGAGTGCGGCGGCCGAACTTGCGCTGCGCATGCGGCAGGCCGGCAACTTCAGCCGCCTCGATTACGCGCGCGAACAGGCGTTCCATGCCGATGCGGTCGCGCAGCATGCGAAGGCGCGCCAACAGGCCGTCGCCGCGCGCGAGAAGCTCACGCGTGCGATGGGCCTGTGGGGCGAACGCACGCGGTACGCGCTGCCCGAGCGCTTGCCCGACCTGCCGAAAGCGCGGCCGAACCTGCCCGATCTCGAACGTTTCGCGATGAGCAACCGCCTCGACATCCAGGCCGCGAAATTGCAGACGCAGGGCGTTGCGTCGTCGCTTGGCCTGAGTAAAGCCACGCGCTTCGTCAATGCGGTCGATCTCGGCTACGTGAACAACTACGAGACCGGCAAGGGTCACGAGCACGGCTTCGAGATCAGCGTCGAGATTCCGCTGTTCGACTGGGGCGGCGCGAAGGTCGCGCGAGCGGAGGCCGTCTACATGCAGTCGGCGAACCGGCTCGCGAAAACGGCTATCGATGCGCGTTCCGAGGTGCGCGAATCGTATGCGGCCTACGTGACGAGCTACGACGTCGCGACGCACTATCGCGACGAAGTCGTGCCGCTGCGCAAGACGATCTCGGACGAGCTGATGTTGCGCTACAACGGGATGCTCGCGAGCGTGTTCGAGCTGCTGGCCGATGCGCGCGAACAGGTCGGCGCGGTCAACGGCTACATCGATGCGCTGAAGGACTACTGGCTCGCCGAAACCGATCTGCAGATGGCCGTCGGGGGCCGGCTGCCGTCCCCGGGCGACGTGCCGCGCGCGACGCCCTCTGCACGGCCGGAACCCGCTTCAACCGCCGACGCTGCGCCGCAGCCGGCTTCCACCCCCGCGGCGCAACCGGCGCCCCCGACACAAACGCATCCGGAAGGTCATTGACATGGTGTCCCGTCGACAATTTCTCAGCAACTCGGGCGCCGCACTGCTGGGTGCGGCGATGGTCAGCAAGGCCGGCGCCGCGTCGTTGCCCGAAGCGCCCACGATGGCGAAAACCGCCACGCAGCCGCCGCTCGTGCCGCCGAACGGCCGGCCGTACACGCCCGTCGCGACGCTGAACGGCTGGACGCTGCCGTGGCGCATGAAGAACGGCTGGAAGGAATTCCACCTGACGGCCGAGCCCGTCGTGCGCGAGATGGCGCCCGGCATGAACGCGAACCTGTGGGGCTACAACGGCCAGTCGCCGGGCCCGACGATCGAGGCTGTCGAAGGCGACAAGGTGCGCATCTTCGTGACCAACCGGCTGCCCGAGCACACGACGATCCACTGGCACGGGCTGCGGCTGCCGAACGGGATGGATGGCGTCGGCGGCCTCACGCAGCCGCATATCCCGCCCGGCAAGACCTTCGTCTACGAGTTCCAGCTCGAGGCGCACGGTACGTTCATGTATCACCCGCACGCCGACGAGATGGTGCAGATGGCGATGGGGATGATGGGCATGTTCATCGTGCACCCGAAGGATCGCGGCACGATGCCGGTCGATCGCGACTTCGTGTTCCTGCTCGCCGCGTACGACATCGATCCGGGCAGCTACACGCCGCGCGTGAACGAGATGACGGACTTCAACATGTGGACGTTCAACTCGCGCGTGTTCCCGGGCATCGATCCGCTGCCGGTGCGCGCGGGCGACCGCGTGCGGATTCGTTTCGGCAACCTGACGATGACGAACCATCCGATCCACCTGCACGGCTACAGCTTCGAAGTCGCGGGCACCGACGGCGGCTGGATTCCACCGACGGCGCGCTGGCCGGAAGTAACGGCCGATGTCGCGGTGGGGCAGATGCGCGCGATCGAATTCACCGCCGATCGCCCGGGCGACTGGGCATTTCATTGCCACAAGTCGCACCACACGATGAATGCGATGGGCCACCAGGTGCCGAACCTGATCGGCGTGCCGCAGAAGGATCTCGCGAAACGGATCGGCAAGCTCGTGCCCGACTACATGGCGATGGGCAGCACGGGCGGGGCGATGGGCGGCATGGAGATGCCGCTGCCCGACAACACGCTGCCGATGATGACGGGCACGGGCCCGTTCGGGCCGCTGGAGATGGGCGGCATGTTCACGGTCTGCAAGGTGCGGCAGGGGCTTGGCCGCAACGACTATCGCGATCCAGGCTGGTTCCGGCATCCGAAGGGCACGGTCGCCTACGAATACACCGGCGAATTACCGGACGGTTGAGCAGCAGCATGCGGCGGGCGTACCGATGCGGCCGCCGGTTTCATTTCACTCACACGGGAGTCGACACGATGAAGAAGGGACTGGTTTTGATGGCAACGGGTTGCGCGCTGGCGTTTTCCGCCGCGTCGTACGCGGCCGGCGACATGGCCGGCATGGACATGGGCGGCGGCGCGAAGCAGGGCGCCGACGCGGCGCAGCGCATGTCGCACGGTGAAATCCGCAAGGTCGACACGGCTGTCGGCAAGCTGACGATCAAGCACGGCCCGCTGGAGAACCTCGGGATGGACGCGATGACGATGGTGTTCAAGGTGAAGGACCCGGCGATGCTGTCGCAGGTCAAGACCGGCGACAAGATCGACTTCGTCGCGGAAGAGGTGAACGGCGCGCTGACCGTCGTCGAACTGAAGAAGCCGTGACGCGGAGCGTGAACATGAAGATCACGACACTCGCGCGGCTGGCCGCGTTCGCCGCGGCCGGTGCGATCCTCGCGGCCGCACCGGTCGCGGCCTCGGCGCACGGCAAGCTCGAAAGCGCTACACCGGCGACGGGCAGCACGGTCGACACGGCGCCCGACACGCTGCGGCTCACCTTCAACGAAGACCTCGAACCGGCGTTCAGCTCGGTGAAGGTGTCGGATGCGAACGGCAACGCCGTCACGCGGGACAAGGCGAAGGTCGATGCGGCGAACCCGCGCGTGATGACCGTCGCGATGCCGACGCTCGTGCCCGGCGCGTACACGGTGCAGTGGGCCGCGATGACGGCCGATGCGCATCGCACGAAGGGCACCTATACGTTCAGGGTGAAAGGGTGAACGACGGCTTCGTCGGTCTCCTGCGGCTCGTGTCGGTGGCGATCCAGAACGCCGGGTTCGCCGTCGTCGTCGGTGCGCTGCTCGGCAACCACTGGCTCGCGCGTGGCGCGTCGGCGTGGCAGCACGGCGTCGGGCGGCGGCTCGTCACGACGCTGCGCGTCGCGTCCGTCGTATCGCTGGCCGCGAGCGTCACCGCGTTCTGGGCGCACTGCGCGCTGATGAGCGAAGTGTCGTTGCTCGAAGCGGGGCCGGCCGTCCACTCGATGCTCGCGGGCACCGGGTTCGGTCATGCGTGGCTGGCCGGAGCCGTATTCATGCTCGTCGTCGTGCTGCTGTCGTTCGTCAGGCGCGCGAACGACACGCGCATTCCGTTCGCGATCTGGGCCGCGCTTGCCTGCGTCGCGCTCGCGCGCAGCAATGGCGGGCATCCGGTGGATGCGGGCTGGTTCAGCGTGCCGGTGTGGATCGACTGGTTGCATCTGCTGGCGATCAGCGCATGGGTCGGGCTCGTTCTCGTGACGGTATTCGGTGTGATGCCGCGGCTCATCGCGATGCCCGCGAGCGAGCGCACGACCGGCGCATCGTTCGTGCAATCGCTTTCCGATGCGTCGACCTACGCATTGATCGTGTTGTTCGCGACCGGTGCGTACAACGGCTGGCGCGGGGTCGATACACCCGCCAACCTGTTCGCATCGACGTACGGGCAGATCCTGCTGCTGAAGCTCTCGCTCGTGCTGATCGCCGCGGCGCTCGGCGGACACAACCGCTTCTTCGGGATGCCGAAGTTGCTGGCGGCGCTGAAGGATCCGGCTGCCGCGATGCCGGCTGTTTCGCTGAAACGGTTCGGCACGGTGTTGCGGATCGAGGCGGTTGTGCTCGGTGGCGTGCTGATGGTGGCGGCCGTGCTCGTGTCGAGTGCGTTGCCGGGGACGGTGTAGCGCGACGCCGCGGTGGCGCGGCGGCGAAGGCACGCGGGGCGATCGTCATTGGGACAATGGACTTTCGTCAGACGATTTCCCCGCTTTTTCAGGCACAAACGCGCACTGGATGGCGATCGCAGCGCGATAACGACAATTACATCAGCCTGTCTGTCGATTACCAAAAACTGTCATTGAGCGCCGCTAAGCTTTCGCCACCCTCACAACCGGGATTCCCCGTCATGCGCTCGACAATCCGCCTCATCACCCCGCTATTGCTGCTCCCGACGCTCGCCGCGCCGGTTTTCGCCGCCACCGCCGCGCCCGTCAGCCCGAACTGCGGCGGCAGCACGACGCCGATCGCCGAGATCCAGGGGCCGGGCGCGCCGTCGCCGCTCGCCGGCCAGAACGTATCGATCGAAGCCGTCGTCACCGCCGATTTCGGCGGCACGGACGGCTTCGGCGGCTTCTTCGTCCAGCAGGCCGACGCGCAGCGCCGCAACCAGCCGGGCGTGTCCGAAGGCCTGTTCGTCTACGCGCCGAAAGTGCGGGCGAAAGCGGGCGACCTCGTGCACGTGACGGGCAAGGTCGAGGAGAAGTACGGGCAGACGCAGCTCACGCAGTCGGGCGCGATCGCGGTGTGCGCGAACGGCCAGACCGTCACGCCCGCGACGCTCACGCTGCCGGTCGACAGCCCGAACGCATTCGCCGCGTATGAAGGGATGCTGGTGCGCCTGCCGCAGACGCTGAACGTGACCGACAACTACGAGCTCGGCCGCTACGGCAGCGTGATGCTCAGCAACGGCCGCCTGCGCACGCCGACGAGCGTCGTGCCGCCCGCGCAGGCACAGACGCAGATCGATGCGAATGCACGCAACCGCCTCGTCCTCGACGACGGCTCGAACAAGCAGAACCCCGCGACCGTGCCGTACCCGGCGCCGGGCCTGTCGGCCGCGAATACGCTGCGTGCGGGCTACACGGTGCGCGACGTCGAAGGCGTGCTCGAGGTGCGTTACGGCGCATGGCGCGTGCAGCCGCTGCCCGGCGCGGCCGTGCCGGCATTCGAAGCGCGCACGAACCCGCGCACCAACGCGCCCGCGCGCGATCCGAAATCGAACCTGCGCGTCGCGTCGTTCAACGTCCTCAACTACTTCAACGGCAACGGTCTCGGCGGCGGCTTCGACGATCCGAACAACCGCGGCGCAAAGAACTTCCAGGAATTCCAGCGCCAGGAAGCGAAGATCGTCAGCGCGCTGAAGTCGATCGACGCCGACGTGATCGGCCTGATGGAAATCCAGAACAATGGCTACGGAGAACTGAGCGCGGTGCGCCAGCTCGCGGCGAAGCTCGGCAACAATTGGCGCGTGGTCGATCCGGGCGTGTCGCGCCTCGGCGGCGATGCGATCACCGTCGCGATGATCTACGACAGCCGCAAGGTCGAACCGGTCGGCCGCGCGGCCACGCTCGCGATCGACGACAAGAACCGCCAGCCGCTCGCGCAGTCGTTCCGGCTGGTTGGTGGCAACAAGCAGTCGCTGACGGTGGCCGTGAACCACCTGAAGTCGAAGAACTGCCCGGACGCCGCGAACGACGATCTCGACCAGGGTGACGGCCAGGGCTGCTGGAACCCGACGCGCACGCGCGCGGCGGCGAAGGTGGCCGACTGGCTCGCCGGCAACCCGACGGGCGTCGCGGGCCAGGGCGTGCTGCTGATCGGCGACTTCAACAGCTACACGTATGAAGACCCGATCCGCACGCTCGAATCGCGCGGCTACCGCAACCTCGTCGCGCGCTGGATCGGCGCGAATGCGTACAGCTACGTGTACAACGGCGAAGCCGGCTATCTCGATCACGCGCTCGCGACGCTGCCGCTCGCGTCGCACGTGAAGGCCGTGCACGAATGGCACATCAACGCGGACGAGCCGCTCGCGCTGCAGTACACGCTCGCCTACAAATCGGCGGAGCAGCAGAAGACGTTCTACGCGCCGGATGCGTATCGTTCGTCGGATCACGACCCGGTGCTGATCGATATCGCGCTGCCGGGCGGCGGGCATTGATGGCGGGTTGAACGCGGATTGAACGCGGGTGAGGCGCGGCGTGCGGCGAGGCTGCACGCCGCGCCTCGTTTCTTCCGGAACGGCCGGCCGGTGCAAGGGTAAATAATTCCGCCGAAATCGTCGCGAATTAACGTAATCGGTATTTTATGGATGGCGCGATGCGGATAAGCGCATCGATTGAAGAATGGTTGAAGTGAATCGAATCATTGAATGATGGACTGCACATGCCGTCATATCGCATTAATCGATCTCCGATAATTAAAATGAAAGAAAAATTCCGGCGATCTGAAGGCTTTCGAGGCGCTGCGTCAACTCGGGAAAGGATTCCTGGTTGTGCGATAAAAGCAGGATATTCGGCGGATTATTGCCGGTGAGGCGCGCAATGCACAAATAATCCTGTTTTCTTTCAATTGCCAGACACTGTCCGCCGTTAGCATCATTGCGGGATTTTTAATATCCGAATGATCTTTGACAACGCGGCGCAGCACCGCATATTTTGTCGATGTCGTAAATTCAAGTAATCAGAAAAGAAGTCCAAACTGCAGGGGGCGGTTCAAGCACGATTCTCGCCAGCAGTTTGCTGTGTCTGTATCACGTTCAGTCTCTTGAAGCAGTCCGATCCCAACCGCCTTTGCGCGAGTGGCGGGTGTTGCTGCGCGTCTCGCCGGCGAAGGCGGCCTTTGTGAAGTGGTATCCGAACCAAATCAAAGGGCAGAGATGAAACCAGACAGGAGCTGTACCGGTAGCCGCCGTGCCCGTCGCGGCCGGATGGCCGGGCTAGGCGCATTGACCGCCATGACACTGGCGCTCGCAGCGTGCGGCGGCGACGATTCGTCGTCCGTCGGCGCGTCGAGCCTGGCGCAGACCACGGCCAGCCAGCAGGCCAGCGCACAAGCGGCCAGCAACCAGGCGCCGGCGGCCAACCAGCCTTACGTCGACCAGGTCGCCTATTCGATGAATGCGACCGACGGCCTCGCCGCCGCGCAGGTATCCGAGAAAGCGGCCGTCATGCATTACCAGTGGAAAAACGGCGGCACGGCCGTCAACTACACGACGACCACCGGCCACCTGACCGCGCAGGACGCGAACGGCAATGCGGAAGCGTCGATGTCGTATGTCGCGTACACCGCGCCGAGCACCAACGGCAAGCCGCGCCCCGTCACGTTCGTCTATAACGGTGGCCCCGGCTCGTCGTCGATCTGGCTGCGGCTCGGCTCGTTCGCGCCGACCCGCGTGGCCACGCCCGATCCGGGGTTCGGCAGCAACTGGCCGAACTATCCGCTCGTCGATAACGCCGACAGCCTGATCGACACCACCGACCTCGTGTTCATCGACCCGCCCGGAACCGGGCTGTCGGAAGCCGTGTTGCCGAACACCAACCAGAAGTACTGGGGTTCCGATGCGGACGTGAACATCATGCGCGACTTCATCCAGCGCTACCTGAACGTCAACAGCCGCAGCACGTCGCCGATCTACCTGTACGGCGAATCGTACGGCACGCCGCGTACCGACATGCTCGCGCTGGCGCTCGAATCGGCCGGCGTGCACCTGACGGGCATCGTGCTGCAGTCGTCGATCCTGAACTACTTCGCGGATGCGGTGGAAGCGGTGGCGATCACGCAGTCGACGGAGGGGCTGCTGCTCCAGACCGATACCGTGGCCGGTTACCTGCCCGGCTATGCGGCGGTCGCGGCGTACTTCAACCAGGTTTCGCCGGCACCGGTGAACCAGGATCTGTACGCACTGCAGACGGAACTGTTCACGACGCTGATCTACAACCAGCTGCAGAAGTATTCGCAGTCGTGGGTGTTGAGCCAGCTCGGCATTCCGGATGCGCTCGGCACGCCGGTGTTCCCGAGCAATGCGACGCTCAAGCTGTGGGGGATACCGTCGAGCCTGACGCTGCAGGCGCTGCAGGGCTACTTCAACGCGAACCCGTTCGGCACGAGCCTGCTGCCCGGAACGACGATCGGCCGGTATGACGGACGCGTGTCGTTGCCGAACTCCGATCCGCGGCTGCAGAACGACGGCGACCCGTCCGACATCCTGATTTCGCAGCCGTTCACGAACGCGCTCGCGACGCAGATGCCGGATTACCTCGGCTATACCGCACCGAACGCGACCTACCTGCCGCTGAACGACAACATCATCGGCGTCTGGGACTTCACGCACGACGGCCAGCCGATGCCCGACACGATCCCCGATCTGCTCGGTGCGCTGCAGCTCAACCCGAAGCTTCGTGTCCTCGCGGAGAATGGCTTCCACGATCTCGCGACGCCGTTCTTCAACACCGAGAAGCAACTCGCGCGGCTGCAGACGGTGAAGGGCTTCAATCCGAAGCTGCAGGTGAACTTCTTCCAGGGCGGTCACATGATCTACCTGGACGACGTCGCCCGTCCGCAGATGAAGCGGGACCTGAAGACGTTCTACAAGGGCGCGCGGATTCCGACGGCACTGACGCTGCATACGCTGCCGCCGCCGTGGCCGGATGAAAACCCGCCCAGCGTACCGACCGGCAGCATCCCGGGTGCGACGGCCGCGACGACACTGGCGGCGGCCCCTTGAGCGGGACTCCTTGTCAAAGGAACCCTCTATTCATCCATTGAATGCGAGTGATCATGTCCCTAATCAAATTGATGCGGCGTATGTCTCCGTTGATCGTCCTCGGTGCCGTGATGAGCAGTGCTTACGCGTTGCCGCCGCAGTCGGTGGCGCCCGTGAAGTTGCCGCACGGCGGGCGCGGTGTCGACGGTCCGTTCTTTCCTGCCACGCGGGCGGCGCCGGTGCTGCCGTCGACCGGCGCGACGCTGCAGCAGCAGGCGCAGCAGCGCGTCGACGCGCGACTCGGCGCCAATACGGTGCTGAGCAACGGCGCGGCGGTAACGAAGGCGCAGGCGCAGAGCAGCGGTCTGGGCTTCGTGTCGAAGCACTTCGACGAGATCGATGCGAAGCACACCGGCCGTGTGACGATGAGCGATGTGCGGCAGTTCATCCAGCAACGGCAGGTGCAGGCGCAGCAGGAACAGCAGGACGAGTGACGTAGCAGGCAGGGCGGCGGCCGGTGCACGATGCGCGCCGGCCGCCGGTTGAACACGGCGGGATGCGGGCATTGCCGAGAACGCGACGTTCCGGGGCAACGACGACTGTGTCGACGGGGCGGCGCGACTATCGCGCGAACCGCTCCTGCGTCGCGCTGCCGTACACGGCATGGATCGAGCCGGCCAGCATCGCGAGAATCAGGCCGATGCTGATGGCCACGCGATAGACGCTGGTGATGTCGACGTAGTGCTGCAGGCCGGGCACGCCGATCTGCACATAGATCCAGCCGACCAGCGGCACGATCGCGTAGAAGCTCGGCAGCGCCAGCACGCAGAGGATCGAGAACAGGCTCCATTCCTTGACGAGCGCGTCGCGCCCGCGCATCACGCCCCACAGCAGCAGCGCCGCGAAAAACAGTTCGAACGAACCGTTCATCTGGAACGGCGTGCCGCCCGATGACGTCGTCGCGGTCGGGCTGCCCAGCAACTGCCCCCAGTACAGCAACGCGGCACCGTTCACGGCGCTCAGCACGGCCGTCGCGGCGGCGAGCGGCCGCATCCGCTGCGGTTGCGGCTTGCCGCCGAAGGCGGCGCGGAGCAGGGCCGGCGCCAGCGCGCACACGCCGATCGCGCTCAGCGCGTAGATCCACCGCGAGACCGGCGCCGCACCGAGCACGCTGCTCTGGAACGCGGCGAGGCCGGCGGGAATCCAGCGCTTGCCGGCTTCGAACCGGTCGAGCCCCGGCGCCACCAGGTAATGGTCGGCCACGATGACGAGGCCGGCGATGCAGAGTGCCGACAGCACGGGCACGCCGATCCTGGCCGCGGCTTGCGTCCACGCGGGCGGCAGCGCCGGCTTCGCGTGGGCCGCCGCCGGGCGGGCCTTCTGGAACCACCGGTTCATGCACAGCAGCAGATAGCCGAACAGCATGCATTGCGCGATCAGCACTGCCACCGCCGCAAAGTTCGACGTGTTCTGGTCGACGTCCGGATAGACCATGCCGGCCCAGATCCAGTCGATGCGCGTGAAGGGCGCGGTCAGCAGGAATCCGTAATTGATCGCCATGTAGGCCTGATGCTGCGCGATGTCCCGGCGCACCAGATGGTAGATCGACATCCACAGCGACGCCGTCACGCCCAGCGCGAGGAACCACAGGCCGGTGGCGAACGTCAGCGTGTCGTACATCATCGCGACGGGCGTGCGCACCATGTAGGTCATCGCGCCGATCATCGCGATCTGCGACGAGACCATGTAGATCACGCCGGCCGTGCGATGCCAGCGCGGATGGTCGCGGCGCAGCGCCGGCCAGAACTGCAGTGCGCCGAGCAGCATGCACGTGCCGCCCATGATGTTGTGCAGCGACAGGATGACGATGTTGGCCTTCGACATCTGCGCGTAGTAGAGCACGGTGTCGTAGAAGCCGTTCTCTCCGAACATGAGGCGCGCCGACGTCAAGCGGGCCGCGATCCAGATGAACGGATCGTCGGTGCCGAGGACCTGGCTCCACGCCGGATTGCCGCCGGCCGTCGACAGCGCACGCAGTTGCTCGCGCGCATGCAGCAGGCTGTCGCCGGAGATCGCGCCGAAATTGGCCTGTCCGGTGGCGATCGCGATCAGGCCGTACAGGATGGTGACCCCGGCGAACAGCAGGAACGTCGCGGTCGCCCACGATCGCAGGCGTCCGCTTGCGGCCTCGCCGGGCGGGGCCGCGCTTGTCGCGGGGGTTCCGATTGCATTCGGTCGTGTCATTGTTGTTTCTCCCTGTCTCGTTCGTGTCGTGGACGACGCACTCAAAGCCATGCCATGCCTTGCCGGACCGAGTCGTGCGCGTGCTCGGTCAGCGGATCGCCGTGCGCCAGCGCGACGCGCTCGAACGGCCATTCCAGCAGCCTGTCGACGCAGGCGCGGGCCACGCGTCGATCCCGGTACACCACGCGCAGCAGCGGATGCCAGCCGACGTGGCCCAGGAGGCCGCCCATGCGCAGGTAATGGCGGGTCAGCCAGTGCGGCGACTGGTGGAAGTTCTCGACCAGGTCGCAGGCAATCAGCGTGCGCGTGGCCGGGTGGTAGAACACCGTTTCGCCCAGCAGGCAGCCTTCGATCGTCAGCAGTTCCAGATCGCCTCGCCACTCCGGATGCGGCGTATCGGTCAGCACTGCGCCGAAGTGCAGGTCCCGGCGTTTGCGGTGCAGCGCGGCCGGGCCATGCAGCACCGCATGCGGATACGCAGCCGCGGCCTCGCCGGCATAGGTGTGGTGAAACAGGTTCGGGCAGACGAGATGCGCGACTTCCCCGAGCGCGTCGAGGTCGGCGCGCAGCCGGCTGTCCAGCGGCACCGGCGAATGCAGCAACAGCCGGCCCGACGACAGCCGGATGACGGTCATGCGCGTGCCGACGTGCAGGCCTATGAAAGAATGGGCGGCCGACACCGTCCAGATATCCTTCGCCAGGGATTCGAGTGCAGACATCGCCAGATCCGACAATGTTTGGGTTGCAAACATTGTTGACCGTTACATTGAACACTGTCAAATGAGTGAAAACCCCCGGAATCGCAAGGCGAGCTACCACCACGGCAATCTGCGGCAGGCCGTGCTGGATCTGGCCCTGACAACGCTGGCGCAGTCCAGCGCACATGAATTGAGCGTGCGGAATCTGGCGACGCAACTCGGCGTGTCGGACTCCGCCGTCTATCGCCACTTCGTCAACAAGGATGCGCTGCTGCTGGCGCTGGTGGTCGAGGGGTTCCGGCGCCTGACCGAGGCGCAGGTCGACGCGTTCGCCGCCGGGATCGCGCGCGGCGCGTCGGCACGCGACGCGTTTCGCGCCGGCGGCCTGGCCTACGTGAAGTTCGCCCGCGCCCACGCCGAACTGTTCCGGCTCATGTTCGGCGGCTTCACGGATCCGCAGCAGGACAACGGCGAACTCGCGCGCGCCCGCCGCGAAAACAGCGACGTGACGGCGGAAGCGATCCGGCGAATGATCGGGCCGCTCGCCGATGACGCACAGCTACGGACGTACAGCGTCGGGGTGCGCAGCTTCGTGCACGGTTTCGCGATGCTGTGGATCGACGGTCACCTGGACGGCGACGAAACCGATATCGAGGCACTGGCGGAATCCGCACTCGCATTCTCGATGGACGCGCTGCCGGCCGTCGAGCGTCGCGGGTAGAGCGGATCGGGTGGATCGGGCGGGCGCGGCAGGAACAGCAGGACGCGGCGTAACGGGCCGCGCGCCGGCCGCCGGACCGCAACCCGGCGTTCAGATGGCGTGGCGCGCGTAGCGTCGAGCCGTGGCCGACGGCAATTCGCCGAACATCGCGCGATAGTCCTGCGCGAAGCTGCTCAGGTGCCAGAAGCCCCATTTGGTGGCGGCGGACGTCACGGATTCGCCGAGCCGCAGCTCGCGGCGTGCGTGATTCAGGCGGACGGCTCGCAGGTACGCGATGGGATTCAGGTTGAGCGCTTCGTGGAACGCGTACTGCGCGGTACGCCGGCTGATGCCGAGCTGCACGCACAGTTCGGCGATCGACAGCGGGCAGGTCGACGCATCCTGCAGCCGCTCCTGCACGGCGTTGACGAGCGACCAGTGCTTCGTCGGGCGCGCGGCTTGCGCGCCGGCCTCGGGCGCGGTGGCCGTCAGCACCTCGGAGATCGCGTACAGCACGGTGCGCTCCAGCAGTTCGATCCGGTCCTGCGTCGTCACGTCTGCGATGGCGGTACTTTTCGCCGCGGCGGCCAGTGTCCGGCGCAGCAGGTCGCGCAGGTTGTCCGCGACATAGGTGGCCATCGGAATCAGCGGCGCGAGGGGGCGTGCGCGCAGCGACGCGGCAACCGTGCGCATCGCCTCGGTCGACAGCTTGCCGGGTTCGATTTCGACGTTCACGAGCAGGTGCCGGTCGGGCGAGTAGAACTCGAATTCCGGCAGGCTCGAGAACACGTGCAGGCTGTCGCGCCCGCTCTTCTCGCCGCACATGCGCGCATGGCCTTCCAGCTCCAGCGGCACGGCCACGGCGATCCGGTCCGACGGCACCGCGCCGCGCTGCAGGATGACCTTGTCGAGATCCTCGACCAGCAGCTTGATGCCGCCCAGCGACACGATCGATGACGAGCCGTGAAACAGGCCGCCCGAGATCTGCGTGTAATTCAGGTCCCAGCCTTCGAACGAGCGCGCCTGTTCCTCCACGTCGGTGAACGCGCAGAACGCCACCGTTCGCGCGAACAGCGGGGCGCCAGAGAAATCGCTCGGGTGGGCAGACGGCGTCATCGGGGCGGGAGGAGTGGGCCGGGTCGAATCATTGTAGCCGCACGGCGGGCCGGTCAAAAAGCGCCGCCTCGTGGAAACCCTCGCTTGCCGAAATCCGATAGTGGAAAGCGTTTCGGCACCCTACCTTTGGCATGAATACGATGCAACGGCCGGGCGCCCGGGGACGTCCCCCGGCACGCGAACGAGGACCAGCCGCCCGCCGGCATGCGCGCGCTGCCGGGCGCCTGAGCGGACCTGAAAGAGGCGTACCCGCGCGCGTCGTGTTTTACCGAGCGGCTCGGCAGGGCGGTGGGGCGGGGGGGCGGTGGGGCGGCCATCCGCCATCCGCCATCCGCCAACCCGCCGAGCCATGCCGACAACGCACCGTGGTGCCTATCTGGAGAGACGTTGATGGAACTTCCCCGTGGCGGATTCTGGAGAAACTGGGTCGGCAATCAGTCGTGCGTGGCCGCGCACCTGGCGTCGCCGGCCAGCGAGGCCGAGATCGCGGAGCTGGTGCACACCGCGACGCGGCAAGGCAAGCATGTCCGGTGCTCGGGGTCGGGGCACTCGTTTACGCCCGTCGTCGCGACGAGCGGCCTGCTGCTGTCGCTGCAGGATTACCAGGGCATCGTGGATGTCGATCAGGGCCGCAAGCGCGTGACGGTGAAGGCCGGTACCAAACTGAATGCGGTGACGCGCCACCTGAAGGAGGTCGGCCTGTCGCTCGTCAACCAGGGCGACATCGATTCGCAGGCGATCGCCGGCGCGCTCGCCACCGGCACGCACGGCACCGGGACGACGCTCGCCAACCTGTCGTCGCAGGTCGTCGGGATGCGCATCGTGCGGCCCGACGGCTCGATCATGACAGTGAGCGACCGGCAGGACCTCGACCTGCTGCACGCGACCCAGGTGAACATCGGGATGTTCGGCGTGGTGTCGGAGCTGACGCTGCAGGTGACCGATGCGTTCTGGCTGCACGACCGCGTGTGGCGCGAGGACTTCGAAGCGTTGATGGAGCAGTACGACGAGCTGGCCGCGAAGCATCGGCATTTCGGCTTCTTCTGGTGCCCGACGTCCGCCAGCCGCGATCTCTACTGCCTGCCCGACACCGGCAAGGTGTCGAACTCGAAGAAGGACTACGACGTGTGCGAGATCAAGGTGATGGATGTCACCGACGAACGCACCTTCTACGAAGGCGAGCACGAGAAGATCGCGTACAGCTCCGAGGTGTACGCGATCCACTACGTGCCGAACTTCCACGAACTCGAGTACGCGGTGCCCGCGCAACACGGCAAGGAAGCGCTGCGCCGGGTGCGCGACCTCATCCTCACGAAACACCGCGACTGCATTTTCCCGGTCGAGTACCGCTTCACGAAGGGCGATCCGGCGTGGATCAGCCCGTTCAACCACCAGGACAGCGTCACCATTTCATGCTCGGGCGGCCCGAACGGCGTCGACTACTGGCCGTTCCTGAAGGACGTCGACACGATCCTGCGCGACTACGGCTCGCGTCCGCACTGGGGCAAGCTGCATTTCACGAACCGCGACGACGTGGACCGCTGGTTCCCCAAGGCCGAAGCGTTCCGCGCATTGCGCCGCAGTGTGGACCCCGAAGGCTATTTCCTCAACGATCACCTGCGGACGCTGTTCAGTTAAGCAGACCGAACGAACCAGACTGGAGAACGACACATGAATGTCAAGATTGACGGCCGCCTGGCCGGCAAGGTCGCCATCGTGAGCGGCGGCGCCGGTGGCTGCGGCGGCGCGGCGTCCGAACTGTTCGCCGCACAGGGCGCGAAGGTCGCGATCATCGACCGCGACGGCGACGCAGCCGAAACGCTCGCGTCCCGGCTGCGCGATGCGGGGCTGCTGGCGATCGGCCTCGGCGCCGACGTGTCGAAGCAGGCGGAGGTGCGGCAGGCCGTCGACGCGGCGCGGCAGCAGTACGGCAACGCGGACATCCTGTTCAATCATGCCGGCACGCTGATCGTCAAACCGTTCCTCGACATCGAGGAGTCGGAATGGGACTGGCTGATGGGCGTGAACGTGAAGAGCATGTTCCTGATGACGCAGGCGGTGCTGCCGCAGATGCTGGAGAAGGGGCGCGGCAGCATCGTCTGCACGTCGTCGATTTCCGCGGTCTGCGCGACGCCGGGCGAGGTGCTGTACGACGCGACCAAGGGCGCATGCCACATGTTCGCGCGGGCGATTGCGGTCGAGTATCGCGATCGCGGCATTCGTTGCAACGCGCTCGCGCCGGGGTTCATCCGCACGCCGCACGGGATGCGCGAACTCAAGGATCTGCAGGCGATGGGTGTCGATGCGACCGAAGCGGCGATCGCGATTCAGCAAGGCCGGCTGTGCGAGCCGTCGGAAGTCGCGGCGGCCGCGCTGTTCCTCGCTTCCGACGAGTCGAGTTTCGTCAACGGCACCCATCTGTTCGTCGACAACTGTTTCTCGGCCGTCTGATCTGCGAGGTTCGCGGGTTCGGCTTCGACGCTACGCGACATGCGACGCTAATCGTGCTGGCCAAGGCGAAAGACGCTGCGCAATTCGTCGTGGTTGTGGACGTTGAGCTTGCGGTAGATCTTTCGCACGTGATCGACGACGGTGCTGTCGCGCAGCGCGAGGCAGCGCGCTATTGCGGTTTGCGAGTGGCCGAGGACGAGTAGCGAGCAGAGCTGCCGTTGCCGTTCCGTCAGACCGAACTCGAAACCGAGACGTTCGATTTCCAGTTCGTGCGGGAGGAAATGCTCGATGTAGATCACGATCGCCTGTTCGCAGTGCATTGCGCTCGCGTGCGCAAAGCGATACGCCTTGAACTGGAAGCGGCCGGCCGCATTGCGGCGTTCCATTGTGGCGGGTGCCACCGGGAGGCCGCACCAGATGCGATTGACATTCGTCAGCAGCGGCGCAAGCCAGTTCGGAAAGCAGTCGCGACGATAGAACGCAAGCGGTTCGCCGGATGCGAGCGCCAGCATTCTGGTGCTGTCCTCGCTCTGCAGCAGGAGCTTCCCGGTGTTGTCGATGACCATGATCGCCGACTGGCTGCCTTCCGCTTCGCGCAGTGGCTGATGGTTCGGGCACGAAAGCGCATGCGCGATATGTCGCGCGAAGGGCGCGATGTCCCGATGATTTTTTTCCGAGAACGGGCGACTGCCGGGCGCGCGGCACAATTTCAGGCTTCCCCAGCCACGGGTGCCATCGGTCGCCGTCAACTCGAGACAATGTCGCATGCCGACCGGCCGCCACAGCTCCGCATACATTGCACTTTCCAGCAGTGCTGCGTCGTAACGGGCGCTGTTTTCGAATCCGCGGCCGCGGCGCATCGCATCCGAGAACGTGAGCCCGAGCACTTCCTGTTTTTCGGTGTTGTGGACGTCGGCAAAGTAGGTGGGCAGGACTTGATAGACGGCGTCGTTTTCGCTGTATACGTCCGACACGGCGTAGTGCTCGTCGGTATAGAAGAACATGCCCCAATCGGCGCCCACGATGCGCCGCGTCGCTTCAACCACATGAGGAATGACAAGGCGCGGTTCGATGCCAAACGAACACAGTCGCCGGATGTGGCCCGCTAGCGCGACATATTTGTCGGACATGGTGCATCCCTTGACCTGCGACGGGCTTGCATGCGACGGCGGCGCAACGCGGGCCGCCCGAGCCTTGCGCCTACGGTGTCCAGTCTAGGTCGGCAAGTCGACGAATTCCACAATTGCCCCCTCGTCAGGGGGCGTTAAACCGGCGGGCTGATTTCTATCATTAATCCATTCCTGCTGGTTGCCCTGCCTGGTGCGCAGTGGCTCGAAGCGCGAGATCCGCCCGGTCGCGGGAGCGCTGCAGGCACGTTCGATCCGCGTTGCGGCACGATGCGCAGGCAAACGCATGCACGAGGCCGCAGCGAGGCAATATCGCGCATTCGGATGCGAATGCGCTGGCCCGGGGGAAGTCACTGGAGGACGCGAAGGTCGCTCGATGGAACCTCGAACGTGCGAAGCCGACGATGGCTGGCGCGACGCAGTGGAATGCTCGCGATTCGCGAGGCGCGGCGCATGCCGTCAGCAGGGCCGACGTTGTCGCATCGGCGAGGTGTGTCGAATCGCGCGGACGGCCGGATCCCGGCTCCGTTCGCGCGCACGAGTCGCAATGTCTTTTCATATGAGGTGCCACGATGAAGACGGTTTATAAGGCGGCGCTGGCCGCCGTGTGCGTGCTGGGTGCGGCCGGGCTTGCCCGTGCGGACGGCGGAGCCGACGAGAGCCCCGGCACACCCTCGGATGCCGCGATCAGCGCCACCGCAGTAGGCTCCATGCCCAGTGCCGGGTCGCAGGCGGGCGGCCCCGCAGTGATCACGCGCGCTCAGGTGAAGGAGGAACTGATGCGCGCGCGGAAGTCGGGCGAGCTCGAGCGGATGAATCAGTTCTACGGCGGCGGGCAATAGGGGCGTGTGACGAACCGGCGCGGCCGCCCGGACCATCGGTGGCCGCGTGGTTGGTGCCGGGGTTGCATGCGAGGACTTTTGTGAGCGGCAACGCGACCCTCGCGACGATCACGGCCATGGCCGTCAGGCGAGTGATCGACGGCCCGAAGCGTTGGATTGCCGGATCGAGGTCGTTCCGCATCGATGTCGAAAGAAACCGACTCGCGGCATCAAGCCAGCGAGTCGGTTTTTCAGTGTGCCTGATGATGCTTCAGACAGACGGATCGACGTTCGCCTCGAGTTCGCGGATGCGATCGAGATTGCGCGTGTCCTTCAGCACCGGCGGCCCCGCGAACGAGTTGCGCACGCCGAAGCCGTACCAGATCACCATCAGCACCGCGACGAAACCGACCAGCACGTACAGCACCTTCTCGTTCGGCGGCTGGATGCCGACATACGCGAGCACACAGGCGCCGACCAGCGCGAGCAACGCACACGGCTTCGACCAGATCCCCAGTTGAAACGGGCCCTTGTCGGTCCACGTACGGCCTTCGGCCAGCATCCCGGAGCCAATCGGCATCGCATATGAGATGAACAGGAACACCGCGCTGCCGGCGCTCAGCACCGAGAACGCGTCGCCGTACAGCGTGACGACGATCGCGAGCACCGCACACGTCCAGATCGCGGGCCCGGGCGTCCGGTGGGCCGGGCTTACGCTGCGCAGCAGCTTCGATGCCGGCAGCCCGCCGTCGCGCGCGAATGCATACACCATCCGCGACGTCGACATGATCGCCGCGAGCCCGCACACGTAGTTGATGAAGAACATCGCGAGTTCCAGGCTGACGCGCAGCGTCTTCGGAATCGGCGCGAGGATCGCTTCGAAGAAGCCCGTGCCCTGCTTCATGCTGGCGGTCAGGTCGGGCATCACCAGCACGAACGCGCACACCATCACGTAGCCGAACACCGCGGACCAGAACACCGAGCCGATGATGCCGCGCGGCACGTTCCTGGCCGCGTCATGCGTCTCTTCGGACGTGTGGGCGGAAGCATCGAAGCCGGTGATCGTGTAGGTCACGAGCAGCAGGCCGGACAGGAACGCGAGCGGCGTGGCCTGCTTCGGCCATGCACCGCCATCGACGCCGGTGAAGTTGGTGAACGTCACCAGCCGATGCACATCGAATGCGACCGGCGAGTAGTAGAGCAGCGACACCACCAGCGCGATCGTCACCACGAAAATGAGGTAGCCCGACAGGTCGGTGATCTTGCTCGCGATCTTGATGCCGCGTGCATTCAGGATCGCCTGCGAGATCGTGATGAACGCGATGAACCCTGTCTGGTGCCACCAGGTCAGGCTGTCCGGACTGACACCGAACATCGGCGCGATCAGCGTCTTGAAGAACGGGTCGTAGGTGCCGAAATTGATCGCGGCGATCACGAAGATGAGCCCGATCAGGTTGAGCCACGCCGTCATCCACCCCCACTTCTTGCCGCCGAGGATCGCGCCCCAGTGATAGAGGCCGCCGGCCGTCGGAAACGCGGACGCGATTTGCGACATCGACACGGCGACGATCAGCGCGAACAGCGAGCCCAATGGCCAGCCGAGGCCGACCGACGCGCCGCCGGTGGCGGAAAACGCGAGCTGGAACGCGGTAATGCCGCCCGACAGGATGCAGATCACCGAAAACGACACGGCGAAGTTCGAGAAACCGCTCATACGTCTCGACAGTTCCTGCGCATAGCCCATCTTGTGCAGCAGGCTTACGTCACTGTCGGTGCCTGAATCAGGCTGGAATTTTGCATCCATGGTCGCTCCGTCACGAATGTCCTGCGTGGCAGGACCGTCATCGCCGCCCGGGCCGTGCAATCCGGCCCGCTCCTGGGATTCGTCGGCGGCTCGCGATGCCGGGGTCGAGCGGCAATCGCTTTCCAGTCCGATGCGTGAACGGTATGAAATCAAATCTCCCGGCTCTATCAGATTTCGGCAACGTAGTGAAAATCCGGAGGGATGCACCATTCGAGGGCGGTGGGCGTCGGGCTGGGGGCTGGGGGCTTGGGGCGGCGGCGGTCGCGGGAAGCGCGAACGTTGACGCGCGAACGTTGACGCGCGAACGGTGACACGCGAGCCCGCGTGGCGGCGGGTTGCGTCAACGGCGGGCGATCCGTCTGCGTGGCCGGCCGGCTGGCGACCTACGCGATCTGCGGCCTGTCGGGTTGTACGCCGAAGCGTGCGCGATAGTCGCGCGGCGAAACGCCGACCTGCTTCGCGAACGCGCGCTGCAACGCGTCGACGCTGCCGAACCCTGACCGCTCGGCGATGCGTTCGAGCGGCCAGTCGGCCCGCTCGAGCAGCGCCTTCGCGCGCTCGACGCGTGCCGCCAGGACGAACTGCGCGGGCGATCGCCCGGTTTCCTTGAGGAAGTTGCGTGCAAACGTGCGTTCGCTCATGTGCATCCGTGCGGCCAGCGCGGCGACGCCGAGATCGCCGGTCGGATCGTCGGCGATCCCGGTGAGCAGCGTCCGCATGCGCGGCGTCGCGTTGGCCTGGATATCGAGCCCGACACTGAACTGCGCCTGTCCGCCGGGACGGTGCACGAACAGCACGAGTTCGCGTGCGACCGCGAGCGCGGTCGGCGCACCGCAGTCCGCCTCGACGAGTGCAAGACACAGATCGATGCCGGCCGTTACGCCGGCCGACGTATGAAACGGCGGATCGCTCACGTAGATCGCGTCCGGTTCGATCCGCGCGTCGGGGCAGAGTGCTTGCAGCGTCGAACACTGGTTCCAGTGCGTGGTCGCGCGCTTGCCGTCCAGCCATCCGCCCGCGGCGAGCACGAACGCCCCCGTGCAGATGCTCGCGATTCGCCGCGTGTTGGCGATGCGTGCGCGCAGCCACGGCAGCACGCCGGCTTCCGACGCGGCGTGTCGCAGCGCCGCTTCATCGCCGCCGCCGACGACGATCGTGTCGATCCGTCCCGGCAGTGCCGCCAGCGCGGCCGTACCGGCAAGGCGCAGGCCCGCGTGCGTGACGATGTCGCCCCCGTGTTGCGACGCGAGCGTGAGCCGGTACGGCACCGCGTGGACGGGAAGGTGGCGGTTCGCGACCGCGAACACTTCCATCGGGCCCGTGATGTCGAGCGACTGGACGCCTTCGAAGCCGACGACAACGATGTCGCGTGCCGAACAGGTTGACTGGGACATGGCGGAAAGTGCGGTGGAGTTGTCCTTGTGACCGCGAGCATGATCCTTGTAATTTTCCGGACGTGCAATCGACTGATGCGGGTGAATGATGCGGGTACGGAAGACAGGCGTGGCAGTGCTGTTCGTGGGCGCGATGCTGGGTGCGTGCGCAGCGGGGCGGCCGGCACCGGTGAGGGCGGAGGACGCACTGCCGGTCGCCGGCGCGCTGACGATCGGCGCGCCGAAGGCGGGCCGCGGGCGGCCGCTCGTGGCGATCGTCGCGGACAACGCTGGAACGGAGACGACCGATTTCATCGTTCCGTACGCGATTCTGAAGACGTCCGGTGTGGCTGATGTCGTCGCCGTGTCGGCCGACGCAGGCGAGGTCGAACTGATGCCCGCGCTGCGCATGCTGGCCGACACGACCTTCGACCGCTTCGACGCGACCGTTCCCGCCGGGGCGGATGTCGTGATCGTACCCGCGCTGCACCGCGCCGACCGGCCGGCGGTGCTGGCGTGGTTGCGCAAGCAGGCCATTGCCGGCGCGACGATGGTGGCGATCTGCGATGGCGCGGAAGTCCTCGCGAACGCAGGCCTGCTTCAGCATCGCACGGCGACGTCCCACTGGTATTCGCGCGACGGCCTGCGTCGCCGCTTTGCCGGGACGACGTGGGTCGACGATCGCCGCTATGTGATGGACCGCGACGTCATGACGACGACCGGCGTGTCGGCGTCGATTCCCGCTTCGCTGGCATTGGTGAGTGCGCTGGCCGGGCCGGCAGCGGCGCGCGAGACTGCGCGGAGCATCGGCGCGCAGGCATGGAGCGACGTTCACGACGGTAGCCGGTTCGCGTTGACTGCGCGTTCGATCGCGGTCGCGTTGACGAACCGCCTCGCGTTCTGGCGGCACGAGACGTTCGATCTTCCGGTCGAAGGCGGGTTTGACGAGCTTCCGGTTGCATTGACCGCCGACGCATGGGCGCGGACCTGGCGCAGTGACGTCGTCGCGACGGCAGACGCGCGCGTGATCGAGTCGAGGCACGGGCTGCGGTTGCTGGCGCAGCCGGCGAATGTCCGTCACGCGCGCGTGACGATACCGGCAGGGCGGCGTGGCGAGTCGGTGCTTCCGGGGGTACTCGGAGACATCGCGGCGCGCTACGGCAACGCGACATCGGGCTGGGTCGCACTGCAACTGGAGTACCCGGAGTAGCGGGCGTCGTGCGCGCTTACTTCACCAACCCTGCGAGCTGGGGATCGGGATAGGGCAGGAGGTCTCGCGACTCGGTGGGCTCGGCCACCCATTTCTTCCCGTTCCAGTGAAAATCGGCCTGCGTTTCCGACCCGTGGCCGTTCGAGCGGATGGCCACGGTGCAGGCGGCCTGGCCCGGGTAAGTCGGGTGTTTGGCGCCGATGCAGGACCCGAGAAACACCATGACGTCGCCGAGGCCGAATCGCTCCTGCATCGCGTAGGTCGCGTCGAGGTCCGAGAGCCGGTCCGGTACCGGCGTCGCGTCACACGCAGCGACGCTCGCGGCAAGCAGCAGCACGGCGGCCCGGCTGGCCCGCCGCCGGTTGCACGGGCTGTCGGCAGACGGTGCGTCAGCGTCGGCGCGCTTCCACGCGCGGGAATGTGACGGGCAGGGCATTGAGGTTTCGGGGGACGGACACGACGGCCATTGTGCCGGATTTCACCGGCACCCGGGCTTGCCCGATCGAAGCCTGATCGTGTGCCGCTTTCCTGGCGGTGAAGTCGCGGCGTGGGGATTCAGGATGCGCGACGGGAGTCGCGTCGAGTTCGATCCGGGTGAATCTGCACTGCTGACGTTCTCGACGCCACTGCCCGGCAGCGCATCGAAGCATCGGCGCTTCAGCTTCGCACGCGAACGCGGGGCGGTGCCGCGTCACGCGGCGGTGCGCGGGTTCAGGCCGAGACCGGGGCCGTGCGCCGGGCGGACAGACGATTCCACAGCATGCCGGCCCGGCTGCCGCTTCCGCAGTACGCGAGCACCGGCTTCTGCAGTGTATCGATCAGCGCACCGAATGCATCGACTTCCGCATCGCCGATGCGGTCGCGCTCGACCGGCAGGTAGCGCGCTTCGAGGCCCAGTTCGCGGGCCGCCGCGGCGATCTCGTCGAACGCCGGCTGGTCGACGCCTTCGCCGTCGGGCCGGTTGCAGATCACCGAGCGGAAGCCGGCATTGCGGATCGCCTTCAGGTCGGCCGGCGTGATCTGCCGCGAAGCGGAAAACCCGCTCGCGGCCGTCGCGCGACACTGCTCGATCGCCTGGCGGAAACAGGCGATCGCGAAATCGACGTCCTGTTCCGTCGTAAAGCGGCCGAAGCTCACGCGCACGGTGCGGCTCGCCGTTTCCGCATCGAGGCCCATCGCGGTCAGCACGTGCGACGGTGCACCGCTGGCCGAGTTGCACGCGGAGGTCGACGACACGGCAAGCGCTTCGTCGAGCATGAACGGGAAGAAGCCGGGTGCATTGACCGTCAGGCTCAGCGTATGCGGGATGCGGCGCGCCGTGGCCGCGTTCTGCGTGACATCGCCGAGCGCGGCCAGCGCGCTCGTCAGGCGCGCGGCGAGCGCCGCGATCCGTGCGGCTTCGCCGTCGAGCTTTTCCGCGGCCAGTTCGCATGCCACGCCCATGCCGACGATCTGATGCGTCGCGAGCGTGCCCGAGCGCAGGCCGCGCTCGTGCCCGCCGCCGTGAATCTGAGGCGCGATCCGGGCCGCGATGTCGCGGCGGACGAACAGCGCGCCGATGCCCTTCGGGCCGTACACCTTGTGCGCGGACATCGACAGCATGTCGATGCCGAGCGCGCGCACGTCGATCGGCGTCTTGCCGAGCGCCTGCGCGGCGTCGACGTGGAGCAGCGCGCCCGCGGCATGCACGACGCGGGAGATGGCGCCGATGTCGGTGAGCGTGCCGAGCTCGTTGTTCACGAGCATCAGCGACACGAGGCCCGTATCGGGGCCGATGGCGGCAGCGACGGCGTCGGCGGTGATCTCGCCGTCGCGCGTGGGTGTCAGGAACGTGACCGACATGCCGTGCTTCGACAGGTTCGCCATCGTGTCGAGAATGGCCTTGTGCTCGATGCGGCTCGTGAGCAGGTGGCGCTGGTCGGTCGCGTTTTCCGCATAGCCCTTCAGCGCGAGGTTGTTCGATTCGGTGGCCCCCGACGCCCAGACGATCTCGTCGGCATCCGCGCCGATCAGCGCGGCGACTTGCGCACGTGCCTGTTCGACCTTGTCTTTCGCCAGCCGGCCGGCGGCGTGCGAGCTCGATGCGGGATTGCCGAAGATGCCGTCGAAGCCGAGGCAGGCGGTCATCGCTTCGATCACGCGGGGATCGGCGGGCGTCGTGGCCGCGTAGTCGAGGTAGTGCAGCGTGGTGGGTTGGCTCATGTCCGTCTCTTGCTCTGTTCTTTCAGAATGGGAGAAATGATACGGGGGGCAGGAGGGAAAAAGGATCCAAAGTTGGTCGCTGATACCGCTTTATATGGAATAACGTTTTCTTCATATGTGGAATGGGGGAAATTGTTTCCATGCGAGTCCGGCAGGGCGCAGCCGCCCTCGAACGCGGGGCCGGGCCCGCTGCGGATGCAGCGCGGGGGGGGGGGAATCGCCCCTGTCTATGAGGGAATCCCCCCGAGCAACGTGCGTGAACGCCACTTCAACGCCGCGGCCATTCGCGCCGCGCCTGCGCGCCGCCACTTCCCGGCACGGCCCCCGATTATTTGCGTTTCGCGAATGACGCGTTCGCCGGTTGTTCGATACCCGACCGACGGTGTTCCACCTATCGTGGTGGCGTCGGCTGATTGAACTCAACGCGTCGAACCGGAACGGCGGCCGGCACTTCCTCGCGATTCGCGTCGCACACAAAAGACATCGGACCTGGCTCATGCGCAGGCGCTCCGGCGCGCGCAGGCGAACCTGTGTCCACGGAGACGGAAATGAAAGCAAACGAGTGGGATACCTCCTATGAGTGGAAGGCGGTCACGCTGCTGGCGCTCGGCTTCGGGCTGGTCGGCCTCGACCGCTGGCTGATCGCGCCGCTGTTCCCTTCGATCATGAAGGACCTCAACCTGACCGCGCAGGACGTCGGCAACTGCATCGGCGTGCTCGGCCTGTCGTGGGGCATCTTCGCGGCGCTGATGGGCGGCATCTCCGACAAGATCGGCCGCAGGAAGGTGCTGATTCCGGCCATCATCGCGTTCTCGCTGCTGTCGGGCTTCTCGGGGCTCGCGGGCGGGCTGCTCGGCCTGATCGCGATTCGCGGCCTGATGGGTGTCGCGGAGGGCTCGTTCTGCCCGACGAGCTTTGCCGCGACGGCCGACGCGTCGCATCCGCGGCGGCGCGGGCTGAACCTCGGCCTGCAGCAAAGCGGCTTCGCGCTGTTCGGGCTTGCGCTGTCGCCGATCATCGCGACGCAGCTGCTCGGTTTCGTGTCATGGCGCTGGGTCTTTGCGCTCGTGGCCGTTCCCGGCCTGATCCTCGGCGCGCTCATGTTCTTCGTCATCCGTGAGCCGAAGGTGACGAAGGCCGTCGCGTCGGAGCATGCTCCGGCGTCGCTCGGCCATGTGCTCAGGAGCCGCAACATCCTCGTGGCGATGGCCGCACTGTGCTGCGCGATGACGGGCGTATTCGTGCTCGGCGCGCTGCTGCCGCTGTACCTGACCGATTACCTGGCGCTCGGCACGCAGAAGATGGGCCTCGTCGTGTCGGCGATCGGCTTCGGCGGCTTTCTCGGGCAGTTCGGGTTGCCGGGCCTGTCCGACCTGGTCGGGCGCCGCCTCGCAAGCATCGTCGGCTTCGTGGGGACGGCCGTGATGCTCTATCTCTTCCGTGGCCTCGGCCCGCAGCCGTTCGCGCTGTTCGGGGTCCTGTTTGTCGCGTCGTTCTTCACGCTCGGCCTGGTGTCGCTGCTGTCCGGCCCGGTGGCGACGGAGGCCGCGCCCGTCGGGCTCGTGTCGACGTCGATCGGCGTGGTGGTCGGCGTCGGCGAGATCTTCGGCGGCGGCATCGCGCCGGCGATGGGCGGCTACGTCGCCGCACACTTTGGCATCCAGAACATTCTGTGGCTGCCGATGGGCGCGGTCGTGCTGGGCATCCTGGTCAGCCTGCTGCTGAAGGAAACCGCGCCGGCCGTGCTGCAGCGTCGCGTGGCCGTGCAACCGGAACTGGCGGCCGGCGAGCAATCACGGTAAGGCCCGCGCGGGCCGGGCGGCGCAGGCGGCGCGCGGTGCGATCGGCGATTGACATCGATTGGATGACACAGTGACGCCTTCCGCATGACACCGCCCGACATTCGCACGGGTAGACTGCCGGTTTCGCTGTCGAAAAAGGGCGCGGCATGGACCGGTTTCTGAGCATCGAGGCATTCGTCAGGGTGGCGGAGGCGAGCAGCTTCGCCGAGGCGGCGCGGCAGCTCGGCGTGACCAGCTCGGTCGTGACGAACCGCATCCAGCAGCTCGAGAAGTTCGTCAACGCGCCGCTGTTCCATCGCAGCACCCGCCACGTGCGCCTGTCGGAAGTGGGCGAGGCGTTTTATCGCGAGTGTGCGGAGGTGGTGGGGCGCGTCAACGAGTTGACGGACCAGATGCGCGAGCTTCGCGCCACGCCCACCGGGCGGCTGCGCATCCAGATGCTGCCCGGTTTCGCGCTCGATCACTTCGGCGCGCCGTTGATGGAATTCAACCGGCGCTACCCGGGCATCCAGCTCGACGTGATCGTCAATGACCGTGTCGTCGATCCTGTCGAAGAAGGGTTCGACATCGCGTTCCAGATCTTTCCGCCGATCTCCGAGTCGCTGATCGAACGGCGGCTGTTCACCGTCAGGCGCCTCTTCTGCGCGTCGCCCGCCTACCTCGACGCGCATGGTGCGCCACAACATCCGCGCGACCTGCTGCAGCATACGACCGCGCTGTATTCGGGCTATCCGTCGCGCAACCGCTGGACGATGACGCGCGGCGACGAGGTCGTCGAAATGGAGCTGCCGGGAATGATCCGCTCGAACTCCGTGCACCTGCTGCGCGAGTACGCGCTGACCGGTGGCGGCGTCGTTTGCCTGCCCACGCTCGTGGCGAGCGATGCGCTCGTCGCGGGCCGCCTGGTCCCGATCCTGACCGACTATCAGCTCGCGCCGCTGAGCTTCGCCGCCGTTTATCCCGCAACGCAGCGACAGGCGTTGAAGGTGAAGGCGCTGGTCGAATTCCTCGCGGACTATATCGGCGACGAATCCCCGTGGGATGTTCCCCTTCTGGCGCGCGGCTGGGTGCGTTGAACCGCGCGGATTATTCGCGAAACGCAAATGCCGTAATCGCCGTCCGTTGCCTTGTTGCTGCTGTTCGTTGCCCCTAGAGTTGAATCCAACAAGCAGTTCAACTCAGGAGACAGCAATGACCGACACGGCATTCCACACCGTCTTTGGCTCGCTCGACAGTTACCGGAAGGGCGAGATCGAAATCACCAGCGGCAGCGCGCAGCACTACGCGTTCTCGAACGTGTTCGAGGTCGCATCGAAGTCGGCCCCTTATGAAAAGGTCGTCGCCGGCAAGAATCTCGAATACGTGATCGAAGTGCTGAGGACCGACGGCCAGTCGCCGTGGTTCGCCTGCGCGCACGACGAGTTCGTGATCCAGATGGATGGCGAAGTCCGGATCGAATTCATCAAGCTCGATACGCCGCCGAAATCGGGGCGCGGCACCGTGAGCGCCGGCGCCCAGCCGGCCGGCCGAAAGATGGGGTACGTCATGCTGCGCAAGGGCCATCAGGCGCTGCTGCCGGCCGGCAGTGCCTACCGCTTCACCGCGAGCCAGCCGGGCGTCGCGCTCGTGCAGACCGTCCTTGGCGAGCTGTCCGTGGAGAAGTGGGCCGAGATCTGCCTGCACTGATTCGACCGACCTCATTCGACACTTCCAGGAGACACGTTATGGCCACCCTCGACACCCTCGACCTTTCCACGGGCTTTGCCGCCGATCTGGTGCGATCGACCGAAGCCGATGCCGTCACCGGCTACCGCCGCTTCCAGCTCGGCGAATTCGAATTCCAGCGCGACGAATATTTCGTGAAGATCAGCTGGCCCGCGAAAGGCCAGATGCGCACGCATGCGATGCCGGCGGACGCGTTCCTGCGCGCGATGATGCGCGACGTGGCATGGGGCTTCTTCTACGGCTGGGTGAATTTCGACCACGTATTCGGCACGCGCAATCACTACGGCAAGGTCGACATGTATGCGGGTACCTTCAACGGCATCCTGAAGGACGCCGGGGTCGACTACACCGAGACCTTTGAAACGCCCACGATCATGGCGACCTTCAAGGCGATGCTGCACGACTGGACGAACGAAGGCTTCGATCCGTTCGCGGCGCCGCAGGAAACGGGCACGGCGTTCGGACGCAAGCACGGCGAGAACGGCGCGGCGATCGAGCGCACGCGCATCGCCACGCGCCGCATGCCGGGCCTCGAAGGCGACTCGCCGCTGCGCAACGAGCTGCCGGTCAACCGCGCGTTCCTCGACGTCGCGCAGGACGAACCGGAAGTGCATGTCGAGCCGGGCTTCGAAGGCGAACTGCACGCGTTCAACCTGTTCAAGTACCTGTCGCGCTCGGACGTGACGTGGAATCCGTCGGTCACGTCGGTGTGCGGACGCAGCCTGTTCTGCCCGACCACCGAGGAATTCATCCTGCCGGTGTTCCATGGCAACGACCGCGTCGAATGGTTCCTGCAACTGTCCGACGAAATCGTGTGGGACATCGGCGACAAGAACACCGGCGCACCGCGCGCACGCGTCACGATGCGCGCCGGCGATATCTGCGCGATGCCCGCCGACATCCGCCATCAGGGTTATTCCACGAAGCGGTCGATGCTGCTCGTCTGGGAAAACGCGACGCCGGACCTGCCGCAACGCTACGAGAGCGGCGAGCTCGCGCCGTATCCGATCGCGTTCTGAGCGGCGCAGCCGCTTCCGCTTCAGCCCTACACCGAGGACGATTCATGCAAACCCAACTCTTCATCGACGGGCGCTTCGTTGACGCCGTCGACCGCGGCACGATCGACGTGCTGAACCCGCACGATGGCTCCGTCATCACGAAGATCGCGGCAGCCACCGCGGCGGATGTCGATCTCGCCGTCGAAGCCGCCACGCGTGCATTCCCCAAATGGTCGGCCCTGCCGGCCGCCGAGCGCGGCCGGTTGCTGCTGCGCCTCGCCGACGCGATCGAGGCCAACACGGAGGAGCTGGCACAGCTCGAGTCGCTGGACACCGGCCACCCGATCCGCGATTCGCGTGCGCTCGACGTGCCGCGCACGGCCGCCTGCTTCCGCTACTTCGGCGGCATGGCCGACAAGCTGCAAGGCTCGGTGATTCCCGTCGAAACCGGCTTCCTGAACTACGTGCAGCGCGCGCCGATCGGCGTCGTCGGCCAGATCGTGCCGTGGAATTTTCCGCTGATGTTCACGAGCTGGAAGATGGGCCCGGCGCTCGCCGCCGGCAACACCGTGGTGCTCAAGCCGTCGGAAATCACGCCGCTGTCGACGTTGCGCATCGTCGAGCTGATGG
This sequence comes from Burkholderia sp. D-99, assembly GCF_011605345.1. GTDB lineage: Bacteria > Pseudomonadota > Gammaproteobacteria > Burkholderiales > Burkholderiaceae > Burkholderia. The sequence goes on along the minus strand of NZ_JAAOXM010000002.1, from coordinate 573,634 downwards.
CCGAGGTCGGGTTCCCCGCCGGTGTCGTCAATATCGTCCCCGGCTACGGGCATACGGCCGGCCAGCGGCTCGCCGAACATCCGGGCGTCGGCAAGATCGCGTTCACGGGGTCGACGGCCACCGGCCGCCGGATCGTCGAGGCGTCGCAGGGCAACCTGAAGCGCGTGCAGCTCGAACTGGGCGGCAAGGGCGCCAACATCGTGTTCGACGATGCCGACCTCGATGCGGCCATCAACGGCGCCGCATGGGCGATCTTCCACAACCAGGGGCAGGCGTGCATCGCCGGCTCGCGTCTCGTGCTGCACGAACGCATCGCGGATGCGTTCCTCGAGCGATTCGTCGCGCTCGCGTCGTCGATCCGCATCGGCAACCCGCTCGACGCCGATACCGAGATGGGGCCGCTGACCTCGAAGCAGCACCTCGAGCGCGTGCTGTCGTTCGTCGATGTCGCGCGCGAGCAGGGCGGCCGCGTGCTCACGGGCGGCAGCGCACCGCAGGATCCGGCGCTCGCGAACGGCTATTACGTGCGCCCGACGGTCATCGAGGCGAAGAGCGCGGCCGATCGCGTCGCGCAGGAGGAAGTGTTCGGCCCGTTCGTCACGGTGCTGCGCTTCGGCAGCGACGACGAAGCGCTGGCCATCGCCAACGCAACGGAATACGGGCTGGGCAGCGGCCTCTGGACGAAGGATCTCTCGCGTGCACACCGGATGGCATCGAAGATCGACGCGGGCATGTGCTGGATCAACTGCTACAAGCGCGTCAATCCGGGCAGCCCGTTCGGTGGCGTCGGCAAGTCGGGCTACGGCCGCGAGATGGGCTTCGAGGCCATGCACGACTACACCGAAGCGCGGTCGGTGTGGGTCAACGTCGACGGCAACGTGCCGCCGCATTTCAAGCGCTGAGGTTTTCCATGGACCGCTTCGTCTATCAGGGCACCCCTTCCCGTGTGGTGTTCGAATGGGGCGCACTCGCCAGGCTGCCGGACGAGTTGTCGACGCTCGGCGCCCGCCGCGCGCTCATCCTGTGCACGCCCGAGCAGCGGCCGCTCGCCGAGCGCGTGGCGGCGATCCTGGGCGAGCGTGCGGCCGGCATCTGTGCGCAGGCGGTCATGCACGTGCCGGTCGAGGTCGCGCATGCGGCTCGCGAGATGGCCGGCGAGCTGGACGCGGACTGCTGCGTCGCGATCGGCGGCGGCTCGACGATCGGGCTGGGCAAGGCCATTGCGCTCGAGTCGGTGTTGCCGATCCTGGCCGTGCCGACGACGTATGCCGGCTCGGAGATGACACCGATCTTCGGGCTCACGGAGGGCCGGCTGAAGCGCACCGGGCGCGACGCGCGCGTGCTGCCGCGTACGGTGCTCTACGATCCGTCGCTGACGGTGTCGCTGCCGCCGGACATTTCGGCGGCCTCGGGTATCAATGCAATGGCGCATGCGGTCGAGGCGCTCTACGCGGAAGACGCGAACCCGGTGATCAGCCTGATGGCGGAAGAATCGATCCGCGCACTCGGTGAAGCGCTGCCCGTGATCGTGCGCGATCCGGAGCACCGTGCGATGCGCAGCCGCGCGCTGTACGGCGCGTGGCTCGCCGGAACTTGCCTGGGCGCGGTCGGCATGGCGCTGCACCACAAGCTGTGCCACACGCTCGGCGGCACCTTCAACCTGCCGCACGCGCAGACGCATGCGGCGATGCTGCCGCACACCGCGCACTACAACCATGCCGCCGCGCCCGATGCGCTGCGCCGCGTGGCGCGCGCATTGGGCGGGAACGATGCAGCCGAAGCCGGCCCGCTGCTGTTCGCGCTGAACGCGCGGCTCGGCATCGCGCCGGCGCTCGCCGAAATCGGGATGCCGGAGAGCGGTCTCGACGAAGCGGCCGACCTCGCCTGTCGCAACCCGTATGCGAATCCGCGGCCGATCGAACGCACGGCGATTCGCGCGCTGCTTCAGCACGCATGGGAAGGGCGCGCGCCGCAATGAGCGGCTCGACGCGTCAATGGAGACAGACATGAGCCATGACCACGATGACGGTGATGCGGGGTTGACCGGGCAGGTTGCCGCCGGCTTCGACGGTATGCCGGGCTCGGGCCTGAACACGAGCCTGAGCACGAGCACGAGCCTGAGCCTGAGCCTGAGCCCGAGCCTGAGCCTGAGCCTGAGCCTGAGCCTGAGCCTGAGCCTGAGCCCGAGCCCGAGCCCGAGCCCGAGCCCGAGTGCGAGTGCGAGCGTGCGGATGCGGCGCCTCGAACCGCATTTTCACGCGTTCGCCCTCGACCGGAGCTGACCGCCATGGCGCGATTTTTCGCGGTGTTTGCGACGGACCAGCCGGGCATGCGCGACGTGCGCGACCGCGTTCGGCCGATTCATCGAACCTACCTGCGCTCGGCCGACCAGCATGGCGTGGTCGTGCGGCTCGGCGGCCCGACGCTGGACCCGCACGGCGACGCGATGAATGGAACGCTGCTCGTCGTGGAGGCGGACGACATTCATGCGGTGATGCAGTTCGTCGGCAACGATCCGTACGTGAAGGAAGGGTTGTTTTCGCACGTGGAAGTGCGGCCGTGGGACTGGAGCCTCGGCAACCCCGAGCAGAGGGTGTGAGACATGGAAGCACGACAACTCTGCCGCTTTTCCGATGTGCCCGACGGCGGCGCGCGGGTCGTCGACGAGGCCTGCATCGGACGTCCGGTGATCGTCGTGAGACGCGGCGAGCAGGTGTGGGCCTATGTGAATCGCTGCCCGCACTTCTCGGTGCCGCTCGATTTCGTGCCGGGCAGCGTGTCCTGTTACCGGTCGCAGGTATTGATGTGTGCCCATCACAGCGCGCTGTTCCGGTTCGACGATGGCGTGTGTATCGATGGGCCTTGCTCGGGATCGGCGCTGGAGGCTGTGACTGTCGAGGTGGATGCCGCTGCGTGGATCGTCTGTCGCGGCGCTTGATTCAAGCGATTCGATGAGTGCGAGCGGGGCCGGTTGATGCGGCGATCGTCGAATTTATCAATCAGTAAAACTAATCGTGTTTCAGGCGCCGCTGCATCAGCCTGAATGAAGGCGATTTCTTGTGAAGTACCAAGCGAGCACCCGCCACGTAGCGGGTGGCGGCCTCGCATTGTCATAAAAAAGACGGAGACGGAATGAAACTCAGGTTTGGAGCAGTGGTGATGCTTGCCGTGGCGCAGGGCGCGTGGGCGCAGAGCAGCGTGACGATGTTCGGTCTGATCGACGCCGGCATCTCTTATGTCAGCAACGAGGGCGGCGGCAAGAACGTCAAGTTCGACGACGGCATCTTCGCGCCCAATCTCTTCGGCTTGCGCGGGACGGAAGACCTCGGCGGCGGGTATCGCGCGACGTTCGCGCTCGTGAACCAGTTCTCGATGGCGAACGGCAGTATCGTCGGGACGGGGATATTCGGACGCAACGCGTATGTGGGCCTCGAAAGCAACCGGTTCGGCAGCATCACGCTGGGCAATCAGTATGACTTCATGGTCGATTCGCTCTTTTCAAAGGGCAATGCAATCTCGCGGGATATCTCGGGGCTGTACGGCTTTCGCAATGGCCCGTTCCAGCGTCTCGCGCTTCCCGGTAATCCGACCGGCGCGTTCGACTGGGATCGCACGGCAGGCAGCAAGCCGATCGCGAATTCCGTCAAGTACAGTTCGCCGACGGTCGCGGGGTTTTCCGGTGGCGTGATGTATGCGTTCGGCGGGGTGGCCGGGTCGGTCGGCGCGGACAACGCGGTCAGCGCCGGGGTGAACTACGAGATGGGGCCGTTCGGTGTCGGTGCGGCCTACACGAACGAGAAATACGGTCCCGCGCCTGGCGTGCCGTCCACCAGCGTGCGCAACTGGGGTGTCGGGATGCACTACGACTTCGGTGTCGTGACCGCGAGTGCGCTGGTGACCACCGTGCACAACGCGTTCAACGATGCCGGCGTGTGGATAGCGGAAACCGGCGGGTTGTGGCGCATCCGGCCGGATGTCGTGCTGGGTGCGAAGTACATGTACATGAAGGGCAACGAAGCGGTGAACGACAACCACGCGCATCAGGTCAGTGTTGCGCTGCAGTACCTGTTTTCGAAGCGGACGATGGTTTACGTGTCGGCCGATTATCAGCGCGCGAACCGCGGCGCGAATGCGCAGGTCAACGGCGTGCTGGATCCGAACGGGGCGTCGAGTTCAGCGAGCCAGACGGTGGCGCGGGTGGGGTTGCATACGGTGTTTTGACGAGGTGGCGGGCGGATCCGATGTCAAGATCAGCCCGCCAATGGGCTAGCTCGCCGCTGCGGCTGCTTCTTTGGCCTTGTCCTGTTCCGCCGCCAGCGCCGCATCCGCCGCCTGCGCGTGCTGGATCGCCGGGCGCGCAAGCACGCGATCGATATAGGCGCGAATGCGCGGCGTCTCGGGCACCAGCTTGAACATCGTGGTCCAGTTCAGCGCCGAGCCCCACAGCACATCCACTGCGGTAAAGCGCTCGCCCAGCAGGTAAGGCCCCTTGGCCAGTTGCGCATCGATTGCGTTGACGACGGTATCGAAGTCGCCGTAGGGCGATGTCGAGTAGGCCGCGGGCGGGCGATTCATCGATCGGTCGACGATGGCCGGCTCGAGGCACGAGCCATAGAACGTCATCCAGCTCAGATAGGGGCCGCGAAGTGAATCGCCCGGCGCCGGCGACAGGCCGGCTTCCGGATACAGTTCCGCCGCATACATGTAGACGGCCGCCTGCTCGGTGACGATCACGTCGCCGTGACGCAACGCTGGAACCTTGCCCAGCGGATTGATGCGCAGGTATTCGGCTTCGTGGTGTTTTCCGGTGGAGAGGTCGAACGCGTGCAGTTCATAGTCGGCGCCCAGTTCCTCGAGCAGCATCCGCGCGCCGGCCGAGCGGCTGCGCGGAGAGTGGAACAGGGTCAGGTGACGGTCTTGCGGCATGATGGGCTCTGGTGGGTGCGGTCGTGGGCAGGGATTCAAATGTAGGACGGTTGCGCACGCTCGTCTTGGAAAAATCCGCTGTGGCGGTGCATCATCGCCCCATCACCTCAACGGTTTCCGACCATGGCCGACCTGCGTAACGTGACCGACACGCCCAAAGGCGTGGTCGGCCCGAAAGCGATCAATCAGCGCTTCCGCCTCAATCGCTATCACCCGCGTGCCGAACTGGCCGGTGTGCTGGATCACCACTGGATCGTCGAATGGGATCTGCGCGACCAGCCGCCTTTTGTGCAGCGCACACTGCCGTATCCGTGCGTGAACGTGGTGTTCGATCGGCGGCAGACGGGGATCTTCGGTGTGGTGTCGGGCGCGTTCGAGACGACGCTCGCCGGTGCCGGCAGGGTGATCGGCTTGCGGTTCCGGCCGGGCGCGTTTCGGGCGTTTTTCGGCAAACCGGTGCATTTGATGACCGACAAGGTGCTGCCGGTGTCGACGCTGCTCGACTGCGCCGATGCGCAAGCCGAAGAGGCCGTGCTCGGCGCCGGGGATGATGCCGGAATGGTGGCGGCGGCCGAGGCGCTGCTGTTGCGGGTGCTGCCGCCGGCCGATCCGCAGGTCGAACGTATTCATCGTATTTTGCAGATGCTGCAGGAGGACATCGGGCTCACGCAGGTGCGCGACCTGGCCGAGCGTGCGGGGTTGAGCGAACGCACGTTGCAGCAGCTCTTTTCCAACCATGTCGGGGTGACGCCCAAATGGGTGATCTGTCGTTATCGCCTGCACGAGGCCGCGGACAAGCTCGCGGGCGGCGAGGCGGTCGATCTCGCGGCGCTGGCTCAGGCGTTGGGGTATTTCGATCAGGCGCACTTCACGCGCGACTTTCGGAAGCTGGTGGGGAAGGCGCCGGCGGAGTATCGGCGGGAGGACGGGCAGGGATGAGTTGGCGGATTCTTGGCGGGCGCTGCGGCTCGCTTCCTGTCGGTCGTTGTCGCCCGAGCAACACGGTAGTGTGCCCATTGACCTGCCGCCGCGCCGACAATGAATCCAGGATGGGGCGCGCCGGCCATCGGTGAACTTCAAACGGTGGGTGCGTTGCCGATCATTCCACCCTATAGTGCTCGTCGTTGATCGATCTGCAAGCAAATCAGGAGTTCGTCGTGTTTCACCGGGAATCCAAATTGGGTCGTTCGAACTTCGCGCGCATCGTCGCCCTGACGATGATGCTGGCGCCAGTCGTGGCGCATGCAGAGGCGGAGGCTGTCGAAGGCACGACGCGTATCGCGTCGGCTGTCAGTCACGACACGTCACCGGCACGACCGATTGTCGGCGACGACCCGGTTGCAATCCGGGATGCGCTGCAGAAGCTGCACATCAGCACCCTCTCGCCTTCGTTGCGCGACCGGGTTCGCGGCCTGGTTTCCAGCGCTGCCGACCGGCATGACACGAATCCCGACCTGGCGGCCGTCGATCTGGATCGTGACGTGACGTTCGTGGTGCCGGTGCGGTACGGGTTGAGGTACTCGTCACGGCGGCACCTGTTGACGCTGGATGTTGACTTGTTCGACGCAGAGCGCGACGACCGGACGGGCATCCTGCTCAGAAAGGTCACGACGGGGCCAAGAGGGCGCGGGCTCGTGATTGCACCCGAAGCGAAGGCAAAAGGGTACATCCAGCACGTCGACATCATCGAACTCGATTCCGGGCAAGGCAAAAAGACCACGATCCGCAGCCGCATGCGGCTTTCGCCCGCCGAGCACGCCCGAGCGAATGGCGACTACGCACTCGTTTTTACCGGGCGCCTGGTACGGCCTTACCTGACCGAACAAACCGAGCATGCCGATCCGAGTATCGAGGAGCCGACGGACATTACGACGAGGACCTCCACGCTGCACATGGATATCCATGACATCTCGCTGGTGAGTCCGTCGAGCGGCATCGTGGTGTCGAAGAAGCTGCGGTTGTCGAAGTAGCGGGTTCCTCGTGGTGGGTTGAGCGAGGGCACCGCGGCCCTCATGTAAGATGCGCACAGCTTCACCCGGCCTTGAGAGGGGCCGGTTCTCGCGCCACAACGGCAATCAGCCGCACAACAACAAGGAAGCCACGAGATATGCCGGGGATTCCCACTGAAGCCTTTACTGTCTGGCACACGATCCTGTCCGTGGCCCGACACGCACCGTCGCCGCACAACATTCAGCCGTGGCGTGTGCAACTGATCTCGGACGATTACGCCGAGCTGTTCATCGACGGCACGCGCACGCTGCCGAAAGAAGACACGACCGGTGCGTTCCTGTTGTCCGCGATGGGCATGTTCATCGATGCGATCGATCTGCTCGCGGCACCGCACGGCTTGCGCGTCGAATGGCAACTGCATCGCCCGGTGCAGGAATTCGCGGCCATCCTGTCCCGGCCGACACCTCCGGGGCTGATTCCATTCGCCGCGTTGCGGCTCGTCGCCAACCCCAACGCGGACGCATCGCGCGACGATCCATCTGCGCTGATGCTCGCGCGCCGCACGTCGCGCATTTCGATGGATCCGACGCCGGTGCCGGATGCAGCCGTCAGGCAACTGGCAGCGCTGGCTGACGAATGGGGGCATCGATATACGCACCTGTCGGGTGCGGAGCGGATCGAGCCGATCATCGCGGCGAACATCGACGCCGTATTCCATGACATGAACGTCGCGGACTACCACGACGAAATCACTTCATGGTTTCGCTTCACGGAACGCTCGACTGCCCGACATCGCGACGGTCTCGACTGGCGCTGCATGAACCTGTCGCGCGCGGAGTTCTGGATGTCCGCGCGTCTGTCGAAGATCCTGATGTTCAAGCCGACGCGTTTCTATTTCAAGCGCCGCTACCGGTCGCAACTGGGCCACGTGCCGGCGATCGGCGTGTTGAGCGGCGATTTCTTCAATCCGGAGAATGCGATCGAGTCGGGCCGTTTCTTGCTGCGCTTCTGGCTGGCACTGACGAGCCTCGGCCTGTACCTGCACCCGTACGGCAACCTGGTCACGAACCCCGACGCCGCCGCATGGTTCAGCGCGCATGCCGGGGTCGACCGGGCATGGCTCGTGTTCAAGGTCGGCTACTCGCGTACGCCGCCGCAAAGCCAACGCAGGGCGCTCGCCGACATCCTCGTCGATGCGCCGGTTTCGCCCTATTCGCCGGAATCCGCATGAACACGCTCATTCGCCTCTTTCTCGAAGCCATTCTCTGGACGCTCTGGTTCCTTCGCCGCGTGATCAGCGTCGACGGACGTCTCTATGTGTTCCTCAACGCGCCGATTTTTCAGCCGTATCTGACCTTTGTCGGCCGCATGCGCGCCCGCGTCGCGTTCCTCAAGGCGAGCACGTCGTGCCCGGCGTACATCGAGTTCCTGAAGGCCGAAGGTTACAAGGCCGGCGGCAAATGGCGGCTGGCCGACCTGCCCGCCATGACCAAGGAGAATTACATCAAGCGCTATTCGATCGAGCAGCGCTGTTACGGCGGAGCCATTCCGAAGTCGGGTGTCGTCATCGACGAATCGTCGGGGTCGACGGGGCAGCCGAACAACTGGGTGCGCAGCGCGGCCGAACGCAGCGACGTCAAGCGCATCCTGCAACTGAACTACCAACTGGTGTTTCGCGACTCCGGCAAGATGTTGCTCAACTGCTTCGCGCTCGGGCCGTGGGCGACCGGCATGAACGTGTCGATGTCGCTCGTCGACGTCGGCATCATGAAGTCGATCGGTCCGGACAAGGCCAAGCTGATCAACACGCTGAAGCTGTTCGGGCCGAAATACCAGTACCTGATATTCGGCTACCCGCCGTTTATCCGCTCGGTGGTCGACGAATGCGATCTCGACCTGAGCGCGTACCACATCGATTTCATCGTCGGCGGGGAAGGGTTGTCGGAAGCGTTGCGCGACCATCTGCTGCGCAAGGCGAGCACGGTGATCTCGTCGTATGGCGCGTCGGACCTCGAGATCAACATCGGCGTCGAGACGCCGACGACGATCGGCTTGCGGCGTGCGTTGCTCACACGGCCCGAGTTGTGCCGCGAGGTGTTCGGCCGCGATACGCCGCCGATGATCTTCCAGTACAACGCGCTCGATTACGTCATCGAAACGAATGACGATGGGGAACTGCTGGTGACGATCGGGCGGCAGTCGGGCGCGGCGCCGAAGATCCGGTACAACATTCGCGATTCGGGCGGGACGTATACGTTCCGTGAGCTGAACAAGCGTCTGTCGGCACATGGCATGCGCCTGCAGGACTTTGCATCGCGGACCAGCCATTTCCCGTTCTTGTTCGTGTACGGCCGTAACGATTCGAGCGTGCCGTTCTATGGCGCGAAAGTGTTCCCGTCCGATATCGAGCAGGTTCTGTCCGCTTCGCCGATGCTGCATGACGCGATCAGCACGTTCCAGCTTGCGACGACCGAGGATGCGCAGTTGACGAGTTTCCTGCATCTCCATCTCGAACGGGCGTTGGGCAGTGCGCCGATGCAGCTCGACGATGCGGCGCTGCATGGGGAGATGTTCGAAGGCATGAAGCGCGTGAATCAGGATTTCCGCGAGGTGTCGAGGCTGTTCGATCCGAAGCAGGTGATCGTGCATGTGCATGATCATGATACGGGGCCGTTTCAGGGGCGGGATATTCGGATCAAGAACAGGTATATCGCGTGAGGGCGTGGATTCGCTGATTGAGCCAAATTGGAAAGCCTGATATTTCAGGGGTGGAATTAAGGTGGGTGTGGTTTTTGTGTTTTTAACATGATCTGATTTTATAAAATACAGGATAAACGGGGAAGTATATGGCTCTACCTCTTTCGGTTCTCCCTGGTATGGCGTACGCGGCCGACGTGGCAACACGGAACGACGCTATTGCCGGAATGATTGTCAGCGAGCGTGACTATGTTTCTACGTGGCTAACTACGTTGCGCAACAACTGGCGCATGTTGGGTGGTCAGGCGAGTATGGCTTTTGTGACACTTTTACCCGGTCAGGAGCAGTTGCTCGGATGTGACGGCGCGATTGTCGTGGAAGATACCGTCACGAAGCAATTCAAGATATTGCTATTCGAGGCAAAGCGTATTCGGCCGAATATGGATGTGTTGAAGAACCACAATCATATTGCGCACACCATGGTTGAATACGGAGTCGCCGCTTCCCCGTCTTATCATTCGCATTTCAGTGATCAAATTGCAAGGCAGGCTGGATTTGTTGCCGCAAATCCTCAGGTGCCGGTTGTAGAAATTTTCCTGTCATTGAACAGCCCGGTCGCTCCGTTCGTTCCGCCGGTATTTGATGCTTATGGAAGCGCGTGTGTAGATCATAGTGCGGCGCGCGACTACGTTGCACCACCCGCTGCAGTTCCGCCGGCTGCTCAGATCCTATTCAATGCAGCATGGAACCACCTGGCGGATCTGCCAATTGTGTGCAACGTGGCGCCTGGACGAAACCTGAAATCGACGCTTGAAGATCTCGTCGCGTGCAGGATCGGGCGGCCGCTTACGCATCCGGATGGTGCGGTAGGCATTCTGAGGGAGTTGCATCCCGACGTGAATCAACTGATCGGGCAGCAAGTTGTCCAGCTTCCTAGGGTATTGCAAGCGCTTGGATTAAGTTACTTCCTGCATGTAACAGGGGCGGCTAGCGGCTGGGGCAGGAACTAGTGGATCGAAACTGCGCGCTGTCTGATTTCGCGGGGTGTCGGCGCGCAGGCGGGTTTGTCAGGCGGCGTGTGGCGAGTGCTTAAAAATTCATGACGCATTCCGGCGGCGTTCCCGGCCTTTCAGGCCGGGTCGCTGCTCCGAAAGCGACCTGCTGCAATATCGCTGCCGGTCAGGTGTAGGATTCCTTGATTTTCGGCGAACAACAGCGTGTGACGACTCCCGATCCCCTCACTCCACTGTCACCGACTTCGCCAGGTTCCTCGGCTTGTCATTATCGGTCCCGCTAGCCGGGGCGGCGTGATATGCCAGCAGTTGCATCGGCACTGTATGCAGAATCGGCGAAATCGGCCCGGAGTACTCGTTGAGCCGAATTGTCCCGATTCCTTTGCCTGGTGCCAACCCGAAGTCCACATCCGCTTACACGAACAGCCGGCCATTCGGCGCGACCGCAATCACCGGTATCTCGTTGCTCACCGGCGCCAGAGGTCATGCTTCAGCTCCGCAGCCGGATAAGCCTCCGCATGAATATACGAAATCTCCCGCATCTTCAGCGCGTCCTCGAATGACGCTTGGGGCCAGGTCACGAGCATCCTTGCTGCGCTTGAACGACACCGAGCCGGTTTCGAACACGGCCCGGGTCGCGTTATCCATCGCTTGCCGGATCGTCTGCTTGAACTGTGCTTCGAGTGGTCGGCGCGCTTCGATCTCCGCCAGCACGGCGACCAGATCGGCAAACACGGACGACAGCATTCGGTCATTCCCGAAATCGATCGTTTCTCCATAGCCGGGATACAGATGGCGTCATGCACGATCCGCCGCCTCCGACCCGTCTGCGGGCGGTAGCGTATCGGTCTTCACGAAGCGCCAGAAACGGGCTTCAAGTTCAATGAGCCGATCGATCAATGCTTCGTCGCGCTCGATGCGGTGCACTTCGAGTGCTTGGCCGCATAACAGCACGGCAACATGCGCCGCTGTCTTGCCGGTGACGGCTGATCACGATCTGGGGGACCAAATCGCGTGCGGAACCTAGTGCGATTCGGTGCTGGTTTCCAGGTTCATTGCCACAATGCGACGTCGATCGTGGCAAGGCGCGTGCGCTGGGCAACACGATCCATGAATTGATCCTGCGTCGTCAGAGGTGGTGATGAGCTAGGTGAGCTTGCCCCTTCAGGAAAACATCGAGTGCGCGTAAGCCACCAGGCGAGGCACGATCTCTTCTTCCATTCGCTCCACCGTCCAGTCGCGCTTGGAACCGGACACCACCATTGCACCAAGCACGTGACCATCGGAATCGAAGATCGGAGTCGCGACGTTGAGGTCAAACATGACCGATTGTTGATCCGTGAATGCGTAGCCCTTTTCGCGTGCGGCGACGATGATCTGTTGCAGTTCACTTTTGTCGGTAATCGTGAACGGCGTGAGTGGTTTGGGCGAGCTCTGTGCGAGTACGGCGTGGAGCCGATCGTCATCCAGCGTCGAAAGAATCGCGCGGCCGCCCGAAGTACTGAGCGCCTGCAGCCGTCGGCCAACGTAGACGGTCTGGAAGTCGGCGTGCGGATAGCTCTGGACATGCAGCAAGTGAACGATGTCTTCCCCCGCGAGTATGCAGAACGAGCAACGCTGACCACAATCGTCTCGCAGCTGCACGAGACGTGGCCATATCGTCTTGATAACGCGGTTGCTCATCTGAAAATTGAACAGCATGTCGAGCGTCTTCACAGTCAGCCGGAAGGTCTTGTGCCTCGCATCTTTCTCGACATAGCCGCATGCCATCAGCGTGTCGACGATTCGCTGCACGGTCGCTACCGGGAGTCCGGTTAACCGGTGCAGTGCGGTCAGGGTAGGTACCGAGTTGGCGGGCGTGAACGCTTCAAGTACCTGAAACCCGCGCGCGACTGACGAGATGAACAACGGATCGTCCTCATCTTCTTCGGGGGCAGGCAATGCATCCTTGCCCTCGGCAGGGCGCGATACTGTGCGCGACCAGGTCTGGATTCTGAGGCTGGACAGCGCACGCGCAGTGGCAAGGACGGGCTGAACCACCTGGCTTATCACATTATCCTCGTTCACTTCGCCAAGCCATCCGGATACCGATACCGCCGCAAGACACGCTCCATCCGCGCCGAACACGGCGGCACTGATCGTCCTTTCGTCATGGACGTTGCTACCCGCTTCGAAGACATAACCGCGCGCGACTGCGTCCGCCAGCGTGCGTTCGAGTGCGGCCTGCTCATCAGGCGTGATGGCACGGTCGGGGGCCTCTGCCAGCTCGGCGATCCGTTGGGCGAGGGCCTTGCCTGACAGGGTCGACAGCATTGCGCGTCCGGGCGCAGAGGTGAGTGTGGGCAAGCGCTCGCCAATCGGTGCCATGGTCCGTAAATGGGCGGCGGACGGCACACGTGCGATGTTGACGATATCCGCTCCCTGCATCACCCACAGGTCCGCTCGCAAATTCGTGCGTGCGCTCAGATCGACCAGCGCCGGAATAGCCAGATCAATCAGGTGATTTGTGCTGAGGAATGTGTGCGCGATGCACGCGCTTCGGTATGTCAGCGAAAGCGCTGACGACACCTCATCGCGATGCAGATACCCGCAACGCACGAGGGTATGCGTGATGCGTTGCGCGCTGCTGCGGTTCATGCCGGTCAACGCGGCGATTTCAGCAATGCGCAGATCGGGAGCCGCGGGGCCAAACGCCTCAAGCACCGCCAGCGCTTTGCCCAGCGCTGCGATCCGAGAACGATGGTCGTCACTCATTAGGGTTTCCTCTATTGGCTGGAAAAAGCCATTGACATCGACTTTTGATCGACCAATGATTGCATCAATCTAATTGCAGTAACAGTAATCGTATTGCGGTAAAACGTCAAGTGTTCACAGCAAAGCCAAGGAGCAACACCGTGTCGATGTTCATCAACAGAGTCAACGAACCGGCCGCGCCACAGACTGCGCGGATCCTCGGCGGCTCCCACGCCCGCAGCAATGCGGCGCCGGTTGCCGGCGCCGCAAACTCGTCCGTCGCGTATGGCACGCCCATTATCGACGTGCGCGCCGCTCACAAGATCTATCCGGGCGATGCGTCCGGCGTCGCCCACGCGCTGAAAGGCGTGTCCCTATCGATCAACGACAACGAGTTCTTTACCTTGCTCGGGCCGTCAGGTTGCGGCAAGACGACGTTGCTACGTCTGCTGGCCGGGTTCGAGGAGCCTTCGTCGGGAGAAATCCTGTTGGCTGGCGAGCCGGTCCACGACTTGCCACCGTATCGCCGTCCGGTCAACACGGTATTCCAGCATTACGCGCTGTTTCCCAACATGACGGTGGCTCAGAACATCGCATTTGGCCTGCGCATGCTCAAGCGCAGCCCGGCCGACGTCAAACAGCGTGTTGTCGAGATGCTGGCGCTCGTCAAGATGGAAAAGTTCGCCGACCGGCACGCCAACCAGCTCTCGGGTGGACAGCAACAACGTATCGCGCTCGCCCGGGCGCTTGCGCCGCAGCCGCGCGTGCTGCTGCTCGATGAGCCGCTGTCCGCGCTCGACCTGAAGTTACGCCAGGCAATGCGGCTCGAACTGAAGAGCCTGCAGGAAAAGACCGGCATCACGTTTGTCTTCGTCACGCATGACCAGGAAGAGGCCCTTGCGATGAGCGATCGCATTGCCGTGATGTCGGAGGGCCTCGTGCAGCAGATCGGTACGCCTGAAGACATCTACGACCGGCCCGCCACCCGCTTCGTCGCGGACTTCATCGGCGAGAACAACATGCTGGCGGGGCATGTCACGGAGCGAGGCGCCGGATTTGTGCGGGTCGCCGTGCCCGAGGTCGGCGAATTCGTGGCGGCTCCGCATGACGAGTACGCGGTCGGCGATGCAGTCACGGTGGCGATTCGGCCCGAGCGACTCGCGTTCGCCACGGGGCCCGTATCGGTCGGTCCGCGGATCAAGGGCGAGATCGCCGCCACGGTCTATCTTGGTACCGACACGGCCTGTCACGTACGGCTTGGCAACGGCCAGCGCATCGTGGTTCGCGACATGACTGGCGGCTGCCACGCCAGCCGTTCGAAAATCGGTCAGACAGTCTGGCTCGACGTCGCCGTGAACGCGGTTAACCTGCTGAGGGGCTGAGATGCTGCAACCACACCTTCTCCGATCGACACCGCTCGTTACCACCCCCGGACAATTGAGCCGTCGCGAACGGCGCTTGCAACTCTTCAGTCTGCTGCCGGCGCCGCTGATGATCGTGGTATTTCTGGTGGCACCGCTGCTGTTGGTGGTGGCGTATTCGTTCATGGCGGCGAACGGCTACGGCGGTGTGCTGCATCAATTCAGCCTCGACGCCTATGTCCAGCTATTGTTCGAGCGGAATCTCGACGATAGTCTGAGCTTCACCAACGCGTATCTGATGATCGCGTTGCGGTCGATTTCAGTTGCCGGCACGACGACGTTGATCACGATGCTGGTCGGCTTTCCGGTCGCGGTGTATATCGCGTTGCAGCCCGCTTCCCGGCGCAACCGGCTGATTCTGTGGATCACGATTCCGTTCTGGACCAACTTGCTGGTGCGTACCTATGCGTGGATCCTGCTGTTGCGCGATACGGGCGTAATCAACGGCGTGTTGCAGGCGCTAGGGATCATTCACCATCCGATCGCCATGCTTTACACCGACGGCGCGGTGCTTGTCGGTCTCGTCTATACGTATGCGCCCTTCATGGTGCTGCCGATCTACTCGAGCGTCGAGAAGATGGACATTCGTCTGATCGAGGCCGCGCATGATTTGTACGCGACCAAAACCCAAGCGTTATTGCGCGTCGTGCTGCCCGCGGCCGCGCCGGGCATTGTCGCCGGCTGCATGCTGACCTTCATTCCCTGTCTCGGCGCGATGATCGCCCCCGAATTGCTCGGAGGCGGAAAGAAAATGATGCTCGGCAATTTGATTTACCGGCAGTTCACTGAATCACGCGACTGGCCGTTCGGTTCCGTGTTCGCCGTGGTGCTGTTGGTAGCCATCGTTACGGCTGCCGCGCTGATTTCGCTGGTCCGATCCAGTCTTGCCGCATCCCGTGCACGGAGTCCGAAATGATTTTCTTTCGACGGCCAGCCCGATTTCGCGCGAACCATTTCAACGGTTTCGGCGCGATGACCACTGCATTCTATCTGTACCTGTATGCGCCGATCGTGGCGCTCGTGATCCTGTCGTTCAACGGCAGCACGTCGGCCACCGTCTGGAAATCGTTCAGCCTGCAATGGTATGAGGTGGTCTTCCAGAATACGGCGTTGCGCGATGCGGCCCGGAACAGTGTCGTGATTGCGCTTGCCGCGGCTTCGCTTTCGACAGTGCTCGCGACGATGGCCGCACTTGCTATCGCACGCCGGAAGCGCACGCGTACCACCACGATGTCCGAGCGGCTCGTCATGCTGCCGCTGGTCCTGCCCGAGATCGTGGTCGGCGTGGCGACATTGGGATTTTTCAGCGCGATCGGACTCTCGCTCGGCGCGGGCAACCTGATCATTGCGCACACGGTGTTCTGCATTCCGTTCGCGTACCTGCCTATCCGTGCGCGTCTTCAAGGGATGGATACGCGCCTCGAACAGGCTGCGATGGATCTCTATGCACGCGAATGGGCCACGTTGCGCTATGTGACGCTGCCGCTGTTGATGCCGGGCATCGTGTCGGGTCTGATGCTCGCCTTCGTGGTCTCGCTCGATAACTTCATCATTTCAGTACTGGTCGCGCAGGCCGGTTCGACGACTTTGCCGATCTTCATTTTCGGCCTGATGCGGATGGGCGTCACACCCGACGTCAACGCCGCTTCGACCATCATTCTCGTTGTATCGGTGGGACTGGTCGTGGCGGCGCACATGATCGGCAATGGCGGCCGCAAGCGTTCGTAGTTCACTTCCACACGGCAAGACATCACACCCAACGGAGAGGTCATGAAGAAATTTATGAGCGCCACCGGCGTCGTTTTCGCGTGCGTCGCCCCAGCCATGGTTGCGAATGCTGCGGGTAGCCTGAACCTGTACACCTGGACCGGCTATATCGCACCGGATCTGATTGCGCAGTTTCAGAAGCAGACCGGCGTCAAGATCAACATCGACAATTACGATTCCGAGGAGACGCTGCTCGCAAAACTCAAGCAGGGCGGCGCTGGATACGACCTAGCCGTGAGCGGTCAGGAAATGGTTCCGGTGTTGGCGCGCGAAGGTCTCATCCAGAAAATCGATGCGACGAACATCCCGGGCTACAACAACATAGACCGGCGCTTTCGAAAGCCGCAATGGGACCCCAACGGCGACTATTCCGTTCCGTATGTATGGGGCACGATGAGCTTTGCAGTCGACACGGGTGTGTACAGCGGTGACATCAATAGCTGGAAGGTGCTGTTCGATCCCCCAGCCCCGTTGCGTGGGAAGCTCAATATGTTCGATTCCGCCAATGACGCCATCGCGGTGGCGGCGTTCTACGTCGGCGTGCCGTTCTGCAGCGAAGATCCGAAGCAGATGCAGAAAGTGCTGGACGTGCTCAAGCAGCAGAAGCCATTCGTGAAAACATACAGTTCGAAGGCCGGGGCGATTCGCGAATCGATGGTCTCCGGTGAAATCGCCATGTCGGCCATCTGGAGCGGTACGGCGCAACGTGCGACCGATCTCAAGCATTCGATCCGCTATGCCTATCCCAAGGAAGGCTCGATCGCTTGGGTTGACAACGTAGTGATGCCGAAGGGGGCTCCCAACCCCGAAAACGCGAAAAAATTTATCGCATTCCTGCTGACGCCGAAGGCAGCAGCCATGAATACCAACTTCCTTAAATATCAGAACGCGATCGACGGATCGGACGCGTACGTGGCCGCTGACGTGAAGGGTGCGCCAGCAATGAATCCGCCGGCTGGCACAAAACTGGTCTTCGAGCAGCAGGCTTGTTCGGTGGCGGCGATCCGACTGCATGACCGGATCTGGACGGAATTGCTCAAGTAATTGAAGGCTTATACGAGTGAGCGTGTGTGTAATTTTTATGGGATAGGTATTTAGTATGACTATTCAATTCTCCCTTATTGATCGATCTGCCTGTGAGGTAGTCGACATGCTTCGCAGCGAAGCGATCAGCCCTCACGATCTGCTCGACACGCTGGCGGCGCAGATGGATCGCGTCGAGCCGCATGTCAACGCATTGCCGATCGTATGTTGGGAACGTGCTCATGAGCACGCCGACGCGCTGCTGCGCAAGCCGGTCGCCGAGCGCGGGCTGCTATGCGGATTGCCGGTGCCGATCAAGGATCTCTCGGCTGTCAAAGGAGTGCGTACCACTTATGGCTCGCGAGTGTACGAGGACTTCGTGCCTGGCACGACGGACGCGACGCCCACGCGTATCGAAGCGAGCGGTGGCATCGTCTACGCGAAATCCAACACGCCGGAATTCGGTGCGGGTGCCCACACGATCAACAAGGTGCTGGGATTGACGCGCAATCCGTGGAAGTTGTCGCGCTCGGCAGGTGGTTCGTCCGGCGGCGCTGCGGCGGCACTAGCTTCCGGGACCGCCTGGGTCGCGCACGGCTCGGATCTGGCCGGCTCGCTGCGCACGCCGGCGGCATTCTGCGGCGTCGTCGGGTTGCGGCCCACGCCTGGCCGGCTCGCGTCCGGGCCGGCACCGGATCCGTTCGACACGATGGCGGTTCAGGGGCCGATGGCGCGCAATGTGGCCGACACGGCGTTGTTGTTCGACGCGATGTGCGGCACCGATAGCCGTGCACCGCTCTCGATGCCGAACCCGCCTACACCGTTCCTCGATCATGCGCTGCGCCCTCGCAAGCCGGCACGGGTGGCTTACAGCCCAGGCCTCGGCATTGCCGAGGCGGAACCCGAAATCCTGGCGATTTGTGCTGCGGCGATGGACAGTCTTGGTCGAGCCGGCATCGATATCGATCTACCGACTGTCGACCTGTCGAAGGGTACCCGCGCATTTCATGTGCTGCGCGGCGTGTCCTATGCCACCTATCTGGCCGACGAGCTGGCGGCGCATCGTGGGTTGCTCAATCCCAATGTGATCGGAAACATCGAGTATGGTCTGTCGCTCGATGGCCCGTCGATTGCCGAGGCACAACGCACGCGCGGCGCATTGTTCCACCAGATGATGGCCTTGCTCGACGAATACGAGGTTGTGATTTGTCCGGCCTCGATCGTTCCGCCATTTCCCGTCGAAGAGACTTACGTGTCCAGCGCTGCTGGCCGGCAATTCAGTACGTATATCGACTGGTTGGCGATCACTTATGGATTGACGCTGCTGGGACTTCCGGTGATCGCGATTCCCTGCGGCATGACGAGCGATGGTTTGCCGGTGGGGATTCAGATTGCGGGGCGTCCGCGCGGCGAAGCGGCCTTGTTGTCGGTTGCGGCGGCGATCGAGGCGGTCATCGGAAAATGGGCCACCCAAGAGCGCGAACTTGATTTGCTGATGCGTACCAACGCCTGATTTTTTAAGCGGAACGGCCACGCAATCGAGCCGGCCCGCGCAGATTCGTGCTTTATCCGGGTACGTCCATTTAACGTCATGGCCTTTGCCGGCTACAGGCGTGCCGGCGAAGGATGGGTAAGGAATCGCTACGGATCTGAAGCGTTTCTCAAGACCGTGGCGATGTGCGGTTATTAATCTGGAATGGGAGGAGGGGCGGGCCCGGATTCGGAGTAGCCGGGTCTGCTCCACATCTCGCCATGACGGTGCGTTCAGTTAACGCACATGATTAGGTATACGAAATTGTATTGATAGATTGAAGAAATTGGTCTTGATGTACCGATCGACGGTGCGTTGGCAACGACGTGCGTACGTTATTTGAATCGTGGCTCGTCGCCCTACGTAAAAGAATAGAACTTGCAACCGAGGCCTGCCTGGCGACGCGATACGCGGTATCCGGGCAGATCAGGTGAAATCTTGGAGATCGAAATGAAAAGGACGCTTTTTGCAGTGGGTGTGTTGAGTGTATTCGCGGGCGTTGCGCATGCGCAAAGCAGTGTGACGTTGTATGGCCTGATAGACGAAGGTCTGGACTATACGAACAATGTCGGCGGCAAGAAGCTCTATGCGCTGTCGAGCGGTGATGTGCAAGGTACCCGCTGGGGCCTGAAAGGCGCGGAAGACCTGGGCGCCGGTTTGAAGGTGGTGTTCAAGCTGGAATCGGGTTTCGACGTTAACAGCGGCAAGCCGGGTCAAGAAGGCGCGGAGTTTGGACGTCAGGCTTATATCGGAATGTCCAGCGCGACGTTCGGCACGGTGACCGTTGGTCGCCAATATGACTCCGTCGTCGATTACCTGGCGCCGATGACGGCCAATGGCAACTGGGGCGGCGGGATGTTCACGCACCCCTACGATAACGACAACACCGACAACACCTTCCGACTCAACAACGCGGTCAAGTACACGAGCGTCGATTACAGCGGCTTCTCGTTTGGCGGTGCCTATGCGTTCAGCAACTCGACCAATTTCGGGATGAACCGTGCGGTCAGCGTGGGCGCACAGTACAGCAACGGCCCGGTCAGCCTTGCCGCCGCCTACATGAATGTCGATCACCCCAATGCGGGCACGGCTGGCGCCGTGGCCATCGGTCCGAACGGCAACCCGGACGGTAGTTGGACCGCTATTCGTCAACGCGTCTTCGGAGCGGGCATTGCGTACACGATCGGATCTGCAACGGTGGGTTTCGCGTACACGCACACAAACCTGTCGCAGCCGACGGCGACGCAGTACGCGAACTTCGCTGCCAGCCCGATACTAGGAGCGGCATCGTCGCTCAAATTCAACAATTTCGAGGTGAACGCCAAGTACCAGTTTGCGCCGGCGTTTTACGTCGGCGGCATGTACACCTACACGCAGGTGACGTTCGACGGCGCAACAGGTGGCAGCGCTAAGCCGAAATACCATCAGTTTGGTTTGATGGCCGACTACAACCTGTCGAAGCGGACCGACGTCTATGCTCAGGCTGCTTACGTCAAGGTTGCGAACGATTCAGGTGTCACCGGAACCGGGCTTGAGTTTGCCGTGAATCCTGATGCTGCTGGCCCGTCGTCAAACAGCAAGCAATTCATGGCCCGCGTTGGCATCCGTCACAAGTTTTGAATTGCGGCCGCTCGCGTGGTCCCTTTCCGTCCACCGACAAAGCATGGGCACGCGGAGTTGGATTGTTGGCTGTAGTTCAGAGCTTGGTTCAATCTCGCCAATGGTCGCAGCCACATATGCCGCGGCCATCAAAAATAACAAGCGAGCAGTGAAAAACAGGTGCGACACACGTCGTACCGCCTAATGGAGAACATAGATGCGTATCCAGAATCTCGGGATCCGGATTGGCCAGGGTCGGCCGGGACCACTGAACAGCATCACCGATGTATCTGGAGTTCGGGTTGGCCATGCGACGGTCGTTTGCGACCACGCGGGCCAGTCCGTGCGGACCGGCGTCACAGTTATCGAACCGCGCCCTGGTAGCGCGCGGCTGTCACCGTGCTACGCGGGCTGTCACGTGCTGAATGGTAACGGCGACGCCACCGGTCTTGAATGGGTACGCGAATCAGGCTTGCTGACGACCCCCATCGCATATACGAACACGCACAGTGTTGGCATCGTTCGCGACGCGCTGGTCAAGGCCGAGCGCGAGTCGGTGGGCACGAGCTGCTACTGGTGCATGCCGGTCGTGCTGGAAACGTTCGACGGGGTGCTGAACGACATTTGGGGGCAGCATGTCACTGCTGCACACGTACGCGAGGCCCTTGAAGATGCAAAGGGCGGACCTGTTGCCGAGGGGTGTGTAGGCGGTGGCACCGGGATGATCTGCCACGAGTTCAAGGGCGGCATCGGTACCGCTTCACGTGTGCTGGACGCGGCCGACGGTGGCTGGACGGTGGGCGCGATCGTGCAGGCGAACTATGGTCGTCGCGATGCACTGCGCGTGGCCGGTTATCCAGTCGGGGAAGTGTTGCGCGACGTGCCATCGCCGTTTGCGCGGTCTGGGCGGGGAGAGCCCGGCATGGGGTCGATCGTCGTCACACTTGCGACCGACGCGCCGCTACTGCCGCATCAATGCACCCAGCTTGCAAGGCGTGCGGGGGTCGGCCTCGCGCGCGTCGGTGGCGGAACCGAGTATTCAAGTGGGGACATTTTTCTCGCGTTTTCGGTCGGCAACGATGGAATACCTCCGGCCGATTACAGCAGCCGAAGTGCTCTCCTGAACGCGGTGCATAGCGTGAATCAGGATTTCATGACGTCGCTGTTTGTTGCGGCCGCCGATGCGGTCGAGGAGGCAATTCTCAATGCGCTTGTTGCAGCGGTTGACGCGGACGGGCAGGGCGTTAGCGTCCAATCACTCGGTAGTGACCGTCTGCTGAACGCATTGCGGAAGACGGGGTGGCGGCGGGACCCCGCGCGCGATCAATGAGCCCGTGCACGACGTCGCTTCCTGAAATCATCGTGACGGCCGCAGGAAATCTGAATCTTGAGTGGGAGTTTGCCTTGACCGATCTGTCTTCGATTCAACCCAGCCATGCGGAATGGCAAACGCTCGCGACACGTATCGAGCCACGGACGCAGGCCTGGATCGACGGTGGCTTCGTCGACGCGCAAATGGATCGCTGGGCGTATGAACATGGCGTTGAACTGGATTTCAGCCGACTCAGTGGACCGATCCGGCTGACGTGCTGTGCTCCCGGCACCTCTTGCCCGACACCCGATTTTCGGTATAATGAACCATCGTTCGGAATGTCGAACGAGAGAAATCAAGCATCCAGAGTCGGGTTATCCGACGCCAACCTGCCCTCCCGGGCAAGGTGGACGCCCTTGAGGCGATGCGGCCGATTTACGGCAACGAAACGGGAGCAGCATGGCTGGCACCGGTTCGATAACCACTCAACCGGAGCAATCATGCGCCAAGTTACCTCTGCTTCCCGCCAGACCGTCCGTGAAGACTGGTCGCACCTCCTTCCCGGTTTCACGCTCACGCATACGGTTCATCTCGTTTCGGGATTGAATCCGGGCATTGTCTCGACAGCGGCTGCCGTGCTCGAAGGTGAAACGGCCACGGTTGACCGTTGGGCCATCGCCCGCTGTGGTGATGTTCTCGAGCAGAAAATTGTGCTCGGGGAAATGACGGAAGGGCAAGCGGTTCGACTGCGCGATCGACTTGCCGCGCTCGATGGCGTGCTGCGCACGAGGATGGAGCATCATTTCGTTCGGGCTGGTTCGGCCGCCTCCGGGGGGTGATCGGAAGGTGGTCGCGCGTCGCATCATAGGTCTTACCCACTATGCCGAGCACCGCAAGCCTTTCAGCGCTTGCCGCGATCTCGGCTTGCTTCGCGGCTTCGATATCCTTTTGTTTTTGCACGTCCGGTTTAGCGTTGTCCGGCGCCACAGCAGACCCTGAAACTGGAAGAGGTAACGGATACTGGAAACCTGCCGCCCAGTCTCCTTGTCGAGTTCCAGAATAGCCGTGGATGCGATGTCTTCGCCGGTCCACTGCCCGCCACCCGGGAAGACCCAAGGACCACGCTCCCGAGCAATCAGTAGTACGGTGCCGATGCGTTCTCATATAACTGTTGCTCGTCTCGTCGTCTTCCTTGCATCCCTTTATTGGGCTTGTTGAGCAAATGGATTGATGGGGTACACCTTTTCCGGTTCCTTGACCCGCTCGAGCATCTGGACCTTGGACCATCCTGCGACCATCGTTTCCAAGCCACGAACGACGTTGCTCTCCAGGGCCTGTATTCCCGCGTCACCTTGAAAATTGGCGCTGAATGCGGCATGGAATCGGTACTGGAAGTGTCCCGAGACTTCAGCGATTCGCTCAGCTGTACCCGACTCCGTGTAGATGACTGACTCGGGCGAAAACGGGTCGTAGTAAATCACGTTCGGATAGTTGGTATTGACTGCAACGCGTGGCTCATCGCTGACCAGCAGCGACCCCACGAGCTGGATTGAGCCTTTCATGCCCTTCGGCGTCTTGAACACCCAGATTCGCTTGGGTAAGCGTCCAGCGAGGTCCGATAGTTTCGTGTTGTTGGAACCAAAGTATCCGACCTCACGGTTCTTCAGGTTCGTTTCGAGCTTCTGCCAGTAGTAAAAGACGTCCATGTAACGGTGCGTGATTGTTCGGTTGGTTAATAGATGACCTTTGATATTACCAACTCCGTGTGGGCAGTCTCGCCCGCAGCGAGAAGCTCGCCTCGAGTAAGAGTATCGTTATCTGACTGTCTCGACTCCGATGCGCAATCCGAGTCATCGGAAGAGGCTGGTAGCACCTTACGTGTTCTAAGGAGGCGGCAATGAGCAAAGGAACAGGCGGCAGCCAAGGCGGCACGC
The DNA here is from genome assembly GCF_011605345.1 of Burkholderia sp. D-99. Lineage (GTDB taxonomy): Bacteria > Pseudomonadota > Gammaproteobacteria > Burkholderiales > Burkholderiaceae > Burkholderia. The sequence continues at coordinate 549,728 of NZ_JAAOXM010000002.1, read as the reverse complement.
GCGGCAACTCGGGCGGTACATCGAAGGGCTCGTCTAGTGGGGCCAAATCCGCCGGGAGCGGCGGCCGGTCGGGCGGGGGCTCTTCCGGTGGCAACTGGCCGAGTACTACGGGAAATCCGTCCGGCGGTGGGCGCGGCAACGCCGCACCTCGCGGGAGTCGATGACGCCCTGTCTGCCTCGGAAGCAACCCAGAGATATTGAGGCGGCTAAGAGCAGGCTTATCGCCAGAGCGCGGACCAGCGACCACGAAGGAGTTCCTGTGCTCGCTCTTCAATCTGCCGTTGGAGGCGGCTTGCGGCTGGGCGCTAGCCTTCCAGGCCCACGGAGTGCGCTACGCCTTCGACCTCTTGAGCGGCAACGAACCGCGCTTGTCCCTCGACCATTCGCGCGAGAGGTTTGCGAGGCACCGGCGCGTAGACCAATTCGCAATCCAGTCCGTCGGCGAGCTTTCGCAACTGGCTGAGTGTGATGTGCTCGTCGACTTCAGCCTGCTCGGCCTTGTGCAGGGCAGGGCCCGTGGTCTAACCGTCACACAGCCCAACCACATTGCAATCTAGGAAATCAGCCAGTATCTACAAGGCTGCTCCTAAGACAAACAACAAGACTTACGGTGGTGCGCAGAAGGGCGCTGAGGCAGTCGGAAATGCTTTTCTTCACCGACGATGAGCTCGACCACATGCTGCCGAAGGAACTGCGAACGAAGCGACCGTGAATCAATTCCGGTGTCACTGGCTGGTTCACGCTGGCCGCAATCCATTGACGGCTGTACCAGTTGGCGGCCGAGTCCCGAACCGCACCGCAAATCACATTCGGCGAGTTGCGGCTGCGGTGTGGCTATACCGCGGAAGAAGCGCTCCGTAACGGCTCACTTCCCGTGATTGCGCCGAAAGCAGGGGGCGCGAGCTGGTATTTTTCACGAAGTATGCGTGGCACTGTAAAAGCGTTCCGTGCCACGCCCAGACGGCGTTTGAGGGAATATTGCCCCCTTCCTTGGAACGCTTTTACGGGCAGCCGGAGGAAACGATCCCCTCACTCCACCGTCACCGATTTCGCCAAATTCCTCGGCTTATCAATATCCGTCCCCCGCGCCAACGCCGCGTGATACGCCAGCAGTTGCATCGGCACCGTATGCAGAATCGGCGAAAGCGGCCCGTAGTATTCGTTGAGTCGAATGACCTCGATCCCATCCCCCGGCACCAACCCACAATCCACATCCGCGAAAACAAAAAGCCGGCCATTCCGCGCACTGACCTCATGCATGTTCGACCGAAGCTTCTCGAGCAGCATGTCATTCGGCGCGACCGCAATCACCGGCATCTCGTTACTCACGAGCGCCAGCGGCCCATGCTTCAACTCCCCGGCCGGATAAGCTTCCGCATGAATATAGGAAATCTCCTTCATCTTCAGCGCGCCCTCGAGCGCGATCGGGTAATGCATCCCCCGCCCGAGAAACAGCATGTTGTCGCGCCTCGCGAGCAACTCCGACCAAGCCATGATCTGCGGTTCCAGCGCGAGCACTTTCGACATCGCATCGGGCAGATGCCGCAGCGCTCGCAGATGTTCCTTCTCCGCATCGTCGCTCAACCGCCCACGCACTTGCGCAAGCGATAGCGTGAGCAGAAACAGCGCAACGAGCTGCGTCGTAAAAGCCTTCGTCGAAGCCACCCCGATCTCGATCCCCGCACGCGTGACGAACTGCAGCGCACATTCCCGCATCAACGCGCTTGTCGCAACGTTGCAGATCGCGAGCGTATGCATCATCCCGCTTTGCTTCGCGACATGCACCGCACCGAGCACGTCGGCCGTTTCACCGCTTTGCGACACCGCGACGACGAGCGTGCGCGGATTCGGCACACCGTCGCGATAGCGAAACTCGCTCGCAATTTCCACGCTGGCCGGCAGCTTCGCGATGCTCTCGATCCAGTATTTCGCCGTAAGCGCCGCGTGATAACTGCCGCCACACGCGAGCAACAACACCGAATCGATGTCGTTGAAAACCCGCCACGCACCATCGCCGAACAGCTCCGGCATGATCGAGGACACATCGAGCAACGTATCGGCCACCGCCTGCGGCTGCTCGAAGATCTCCTTCTGCATGTAGTAGCGATACGACCCGAGATCGGCCGCACCGCTATGCGCGGCGACCCGCTGCACCGCGCGCTCGACGCGCTGGCCGGCCGCATCGACGATCCAGTAGCGATGCAGCTGGATATCGGCAACGTCGCCGTTCTCGAGGTACGCGATCCGGTCGGTGATCCCCGACAGCGCGATCGCATCGGACGCCAGAAAATTCTCGCCTTCACCCACACCGACGACGAGCGGCATCCCGTCGCGCGCGCCGACGATCCGGTGCGGCTCGTCGCGGCACATCACCGCGATCGCATAGCTGCCGCGCAGTCGCGCGACCGCGCGCCGCACCGCGTCGAACAAATCGCCGTCATACAGGTGGTCGATCAGATGCGCGATCGCCTCGCTGTCGGTCTGGCTCGCGAACACGTAGCCGTGCGCCTGCAGTTCGGTGCGCAGTTGATCGCAGTTCTCGATGATCCCGTTATGCGACAGCGCGATGCGTGCGTTCGCGTCGCTCGGCGAAAAGTGCGGATGGGCGTTGAGCGTGACGGGCGCGCCATGCGTGGCCCAGCGCGTATGCGCGATGCCGGTGTAGCCCGACAGCGCATGCTCGGCGATCTCGCGTTGCAGGTTCGCGACGCGGTCGACGCTGCGGGCGCGCGCCAGCGCCCGGTCGCGGTAGACCACGACGCCGCATGAATCGTAACCGCGGTATTCGAGCCGCTTCAGGCCGTCGACCAGGTTCGGCAGGATGTCCCGCTGGGCAACCGCCCCGACAATTCCACACATATCGCGCTCCGTAAATGTCCTGTCTGGATCAATGAGAGCGATGGTAGAACCAGCTAAATGGAATTAAATTTCAAAATACAAGAACAAATGAAATGAATGGCAGATCGTCTATTATGTTGAAATTAAATTTCATGCCCTGACCGGAAGGAGCCGCCGATGGCCGGCATCACCCTCGACGATCTCGACCTGCGCATTCTCGCGATCCTGCAGGACGACGCGTCGGTGTCGAACCTGCAACTGGCCGAGCGCGCGCTGTCGTCGCCGCCCACCTGCATGCGCCGCGTGCGGCGGCTGACGGAGGCTGGCGTGATCCGCCGGCAGGTGGCGGTGCTCGACCCGGTGGCGATCGGCACGGCCGTCACCGCGCTGATCGAGATCAGTCTCGACCGGCAGACGGCGGAAGACTACGACGCATTCGAAGCCTACGTGTGCGCGGAGCCGGCCGTCACGCAGTGCTACCGCGTGTCGCCGGGGCCCGATTTCGTCGTGGTGGCCGATCTGGCCGACGTCGCCGAATACGACGAATTCGCGCGACGGCTGTTTACCGGCGCATCGAACGTCCGCAACGTGCGGACGTTCTTCTCGACGCATCGCGCGAAATTCGAGGCGAACGCGCGGGTCACGCATGCGATGCGCAAGCGCGCGTGAAGCGATCGCAACGTTCGCGACGCGATTACGCGGCAGCGTCAGCCGTGTCGATCAGTTGCAGCGGCTTGCCATACCCGAAGCAATGCTCAGGCTCCGGAAACACACGCTGCCGCACGTCGTGCGCGTACTGGCGGATCGCGTCGCGCATCACGGCATTCGCATCGGCATAACGCTTCACGAAGCGCGGCGTGTACGCATCGAACGCGCCGATCATGTCCTCGGTCACGAGCACCTGCCCGTCGCACGCGGGCGATGCGCCGATGCCGATCGTCGGGATCGTCAGCGTTTCGGTGAGATGGCGCGCGAGCGCTTCGGCGGTGCCTTCGATGACGACGCTGAACGCACCGGCCCGTTCGGCCGAGTGCGCGGCGTCGAACACCTGCGCGGCCGAGCGCGGGTCCATCCCCTGCGCTCGGAAGCCGCCCGTCGCGTTGGCCTGCTGCGGCATGAGGCCGACGTGCGCCATCACCGGGATGCCGCGCGCGGTCAGGAAGCGGATCGTGTCGGCCATCTCGCTGCCGCCTTCGAGCTTCACGGCCTGCGCGCCGGTTTCGGCGAGCAGCCGTGCGGCGGAGCGATACGCCTGCGCGGGCGATTCCTGGTACGTCGAGAACGGCAGGTCGACGACGACGCACGCCTGCGCGGCACCGCGTACGACAGCCGCGCCGTGTGCAATCATCATGTCGAGCGTGACGCGCAGCGTATCGGGCATCCCGTACAGCACCATGCCGACGGAGTCGCCGACGATGATCACGTCGGCCACCTCGTCGACGAGTTTCGCCATCGGCGCGGAATACGCGGTCAGCGAGACGAGGCTGCCGACGCCCTTGGTCGAACGGATCGCGGTGACGGTCTTGCGGGTGGTGCGGGTATGAGCGCTCATGGGCTAAAGCCGTGTGAAAGAAGAGCCGCCACGGTAGCATCGCGCTCGTTCGTGCAATGACCTTCGGAGGACGTCTTATGTTGCTGGCGGGACAATCGGGTGACCCTTACGCGGTGCCGCCGATGGCGCGCCTGCCGAGGCCGCTGTACGTGCGTGCGTTCGAGATTCCCGGCAACGCGAGCGTCGACGCGCACACTCATTCGTGGGCGCAGCTGATGTATGCGACGAGCGGCGTGCTCGAGGTGTCGACGCCGTCGGGCCGGCACCTGCTGCCACCGCACTATGCGATGTGGATACCGCCGCACGTGCCGCATGCGGTGTCGACGCGCGATTGCGTCGCGTTCCACAGCCTGTATCTCGACGCCGCGATCGCGCGCGACGACGTGCACGACGATTGCGCGATCCTCTGCATGACGCCGCTGCTGCGCGAGCTGGTGATCGCCACGGCCGAATTGCCGGTGAACTACGACGAAGCGGGGCCGGACGGTGCGCTCGTCTGCCTGATTGCCGACCGGATCGCACGGATGCGGGCGGCGCCGCTGACGGTGCCGCTGCCGCGCGATCCGCGCCTGCTGAAAATCGCGCGTGCGTTGCATGCGTATCCGGGCGATACGCGCAATCTCGACGAATGGGGGCATCAGGTCGGTGCGACGCGCCGGACGTTGTCGCGGCTGTTCCGGCAGGACACGGGGCTGTCGTTCACCGAATGGCGGCAGGCGGTGCGGCTGCTGGCGTCGCTGCCGCTGCTCGAGGCCGGTGAGCCGATCGGCACGGTGGCCGCGCAACTGGGCTACGACTCGACGTCGTCGTTCATCGCGCTGTTCCAGGCGAAATTCCGCGTGACGCCCGGCGCGTATGCGAAGCGTGAAGCGCGCCGGCCCGTGCTGAGCGCGTGACGCGGCCGCTCGCCATCACTCAGAACGCGAGCGCCTGCTGCACCGGATGGTGGGCGCCGCGCTCGAATCCCGCGCCTTCGAGCGACAGCAGCGCACGCTTGCGGTCGATACCGCCCGCATAGCCGGTCAGGCTGCCCGATGCGCCGACCACGCGATGGCACGGCACCATGATCGACACCGGGTTCCGGCCGACCGCGCCGCCCACGGCACGCGCACCGCTCATCGGCAACCCGACGCGCTCGGTGATGTCGCCGTACGTCACGAGTTCGCCGAACGGAATCGCGAGCAGTTCCTTCCATACCCGTCGCTGAAACGCGGTGCCGCGCAAGTGAATCGGCACCGAGAAGGTTTCGCGCGTGCCCGTGAAGTATTCGGCGACTTCTTCCGCGACCTTGCGCGCAAGCGGCGACATGGCGAGCGGGTCCGTGTCCTGCGCGATCGCCAGCGACGGGAAATATTTCTGGCCGACGAAGTAGAGGCCCGTCAGCGCATCGTCCTCGATGCGCACGGCGATGTCGCCCAGCGGGCTCGGAATCAGGTGAGCGGGCGTCATCGCAACACATCTCCATGAAGGCGCCACACGTGCTGTGCGGCATACGCGCGCCACGGCGCACGGCGCGCCGCATGCGGCGCGGATGATGGCACACGGGCGCGGTGCGGGCGGGAAGCCACGCCCGTCGTCGCGACGCCGACGAAGAACCTGCCGTCGAAGCGGCGGTTCCGCGAAAGCAGGGCGTCGTGGCAGGTGTCGGGATCGAGGCGCATGAGGCGACTGTAAACCATCCCGGCCCCAGATTCTGGCTGGAATCGGACATGTGCATCGGCGGCCGTGCGCCCGCGCCCGCGTTGGGAAAATCCGGGAAAAACGGTTAATGCCACGTTGCGAAACAGTCATCTCTTTTGCCGCGACCAATTTGAGATGACTCATCGAAATCCCCGACTGACAGGGCGCCGGCAGACGCCCTATCCTTTGAAAAACGTTTTCCAGATTGATCGGCGGAATCGGCCGTGCGCGACAGCGCGCCGCCGCCCGCCCCGGCGCCGGTCGCCGGTCAACGAATACCGTGCGGCGCGACGGGCGCGGCCGCGCATCGGAGACATTCATGCAATCTGCCGTCGTCGGCGCCGTGCGCGCGGCCGCCAGCCGCTACCGCTGGACCGTGTGTGCGCTGCTGTTTTTCGCGACCGTCATCAACTACATGGACCGGCAGATCCTCGGCCTGCTCGCGCCGATGCTCCAGCACGACATCGGCTGGAGCCAGGTGCAGTACGGCCGCATCGTGATGGCGTTTTCCGCGTTCTACGCGCTGGGCCTGCTCGGCTTCGGGCGGATCGTCGACTGGCTCGGCACGCGCGTCTCGTACGCGGTCGCGATGCTGGTGTGGAGCATCGCCGCGATGCTGCACGCGGCGGTCGGCTCGGTGATGGGCTTCGCGTTCGTGCGTGCGCTGCTCGGGATCGGCGAGGGCGGCAACTTCCCGGCCGCGATCAAGACGACGGCCGAATGGTTTCCGCGCCGCGAACGTGCGCTCGCCACCGGCATCTTCAACTCGGGCGCGAACATCGGCGCGGTGTTCGCGCCGGCGATCATCCCGGCCATCGCGGTGGCCTACGGCTGGCGGTCGGCGTTCGTGATCATCGGCGCGATCGGCATCGTGTGGCTCGCGGTGTGGCTCGTGCTCTATCGCCAGGCCGATACGCGCGCGCTCGCCGCGGAATACGACGAGCCGCGCGACGAAGCCGAGGCGCTCGACGCGGCGAACGCGAACGCCGGTGCGCCGCGCTGGGGCGAACTGATCCGCAAGCGCGAAACGTGGGCGTTCCTGATCGGCAAGTTCCTGACCGATCCGGTGTGGTGGTTCTACCTGTTCTGGCTGCCGAAGTGGCTCAACGAATCGCGCGGGATGGACATGCAGCACATCGGCATGCCGCTCGTCTGCATCTATGCACTGACGACGGTCGGCAGCATCGGCGGCGGCTGGCTGTCGTCGAAGCTGCTGCGCGCGGGCTGGAGCGTGAACCGTGCGCGCAAGACGGCGATGCTGATCTGCGCGTGCTGCGTGTTGCCGATCGCGTTCGTGTCGCAGGTGCAGAGCCTGTGGATCGCGGTGCTGATCGTCGGCCTCGCGGCGGCCGCGCACCAGGGCTGGTCGGCGAACCTGTTCACGACGGCGTCCGACCTGTTCCCGCGCCGCGCGGTTGCATCGGTGGTCGGGATCGGCGGGATGGCCGGCTCGATCGGCGGCGTGCTGTTCTCGGAAGTGATCGGCCAGGTGCTGCAGCGCACGGGCCACTACTGGGTGCTGTTCGCGATCGGCGCGTCGGCCTACCTGATCGCGCTGGGCGTGATGCACATGCTCACGCCGAAGATGAAGCCGGCGCAACTCGATGCGTGACGGGGTGATCGCGTAGTCACGTCATCGCGGAATCGCATGTCCGCAAACGAACGCGCCGCCCTTGGGCGGCGCGTTTTCATGTAGAGGCTCGGGGCAGGGGACTCAGCCGACCGCGGCTGTCGACGCGCGCATGATCAGCCGCGGCTCGAACGTCGAATAGCTCGCATCGGTGCGCCCCGCGAGCGCATCGATCAGCTTCTGCATCGCGAGCTCACCCATGTTCTCGCTCTGGATGTCGACGGTCGTCAGCGCGGGCGCCGCGTATGCGCCGTACGGCACGTTGTCGATGCCCGCGACCGACACGTCTTGCGGCAACCGGAAGCCGAGTGACGCGGCTTCCTTCATGAAGCCGAGCGCGATCAGGTCGTTGTAGCAGATCACGGCCTGCGGACGCTGCGGCCCGAGCATCACGCGCGAGCACGCACGCTCGCCGGCTTCGGCGGTCGGTGCATGCGCGTCGTGCACGTCGAGCGTGAGCCCGGCTTCGGCGAGGCAGTCGCGCGCGCCCTGGATCCGCTCGTCGTTCACGCGCGCCGTGCCGAAGCCGAGATATGCGATGCGCGTGTGGCCGAGATTGAGCAGATGGCGCGCGAGCATGTAGGTCGATAGCCGGTTGTCGATGCCGACACTCGGAATCGGCAGGCCGGGGCTGCGGCGCAGCAGCACGAGCGGCTTGTTGAGGTCGAGCATCCAGCCGGCTTCGTCGTCGGGCATCCGCGTGCTGACGATCAACCCGTCGACGCGTTGCGCGAGCGCCTCGATCAGCGAGCGTTCGCGCGCCTGGCTCTCCTCGGTATCGACGAGCAGCAGCGTGTAGTCGTGCTGCAGCGCGACGCGGTTCGCCCCCTTCACCACGTTCGTGAAGTGCGGGTTGCTGATGTCGAGGATCACGAGGCCGATGGTGCGCGTGCGGCCGGTGATCATCGAACGCGCGAGCGGGTTCGAACGGTAGCCGAGCCGCTCGATCGCCTCCTTGAGCCGGGCTTCGACGGTCGGCGAGAAGCGCTGCGTGCCGTTCACGTACTTCGATACCGTCGCGACCGACACGCCGGCTTCCGCCGCCACGTCGCGGATCGTCGGGGAAACTTTTTTCATGCGGAGGGTAACGTTTTCGTTCGATAACGCCGGATTGTGGCAGAAAACGGGGCCGTGCGGCCACGCGCGGATATCGGGAAAGTGCGGATGGCTGCGAGCGGGTTCGACCATTGACGTTCGGCCGCGCTCCCGCGTATAGTTGGAAAACGTTTTCCGATTCAGTCAGATTTCAGGTCAGATTCAAGGAGATTCGATGAACGCCTCATCCACCGGCGCGCGCAAACCGTTCGGGCGCCTGCTGCTGACGGGCGCGGCCGGCAACCTCGGCCGCCAGTTGCGCGGCGCGCTCGCCGACTGGGCCGACGTCGTGCGCGTCAGCGACATCGCGACACTCGGCGACTCAGCTGCGCATGAAGAAACCCGCGTCGTCGACCTGGCCGATCGCCCGGCCGTGATGCAGCTCGTCGACGGCGTGGACGCGATCGTCCACCTCGGCGGCATTTCGGTCGACGCGCCGTTCGACGATCTGGTCGGTGCGAACATCACGGGCACGTACAACCTGTACGAAGCCGCGCGCAAGCACGGCGTGAAGCGCGTCGTGTTCGCGAGCTCGAACCATGCGATCGGTTTCCATCCGGTCACGGAAGTGCTCGACGCCGATTCGCCGCTGCGCCCCGACAGCCTGTATGGCGTGACGAAGTGCTTCGGCGAATCGCTGTCGCGCTACTACTTCGACCGCTTCGGGATCGAGACGGTGTGCCTGCGGATCGGCTCGTCGTTCGAAGTGCCGAAGAATCCGCGCATGCTCGTGACGTTCCTCAGCTATCGCGACTTCATCGAGCTCGTGCGCTGCTCGCTGCTGACGAACCGCGTCGGGCATGCGATCGTGTACGGCGCGTCGGACAACCCGGTGAAGTGGTGGGACAACACGAAGGCCGGTTTCCTCGGCTTCCGCCCGCGCGACAGTTCGGAGCAGTTCGCCGGGTTGTTCCCGGTGGTGGCGCCGACCGCCGACTACGACGATCCCGCGCAGCGGTTCCAGGGCGGCGGATTCGTCGTCGGCGAGCCGATGGAGCGCAACGCGTCGTAAGCGTCGCCGCCGTCGCCGGCATCGCGGCTCAGCGCAGGATGTCCGTCGCCTTGTGCCGCGCGTCGACACCGTCGATCAGGATCACCGGGCCGCTCGCGTGACGTGCGCGCAGCGGCTGGATCTGCCGGTACGCATCCGATTCGTACCATGCGCGCGCCGTGCCGAGATCGGGAAACGCGATCGCGATCAGATCGCCGCGCCACACGCCTTCGCGCACCTCCGGCCGCGCGCCGTGAATCACGAAATGGCCGTCGTACGGCGCGAGCGTGCCGTCGATGCTTTCGAGGTACGCGACGATGTCGTCGCATATCTCGACGTCGTGCAGGTGGGCGATGGCGTAGGCGGTCATGGCGGGCTCCGTGGTGTGATGTGAATCGATGGCGCCATGATCGCGGCGCGGGCGGCGCGGGTCGATGACCTGCGACGTAAGGAAATCGCAACGCAGTCTCGCCTTGCCAGCCGGCCGCGCGTCAGTAAGAATGCGGCGAGACCACACGCGGCCGATCCCCCGGCCGCGTGACGACAATCGACCCAGCACGGCGGCCGCCCCGGCGCGTTCGCCCGATCACCACGCCACGCTACCCGTCATGCTCCGGCGCGCCTCCCGCCATCCGTTCGCGATCGCCGCGATCGTCCTGATGCTGTTGCTCGGCGTCACGCACCTGGTCGTTGTCCAGCTCGACGTGCGCGCCCGCGCGGCGGCGGACCTGAAGTTCAGCGAATTCGTCACCGATACCGGCAACAAGATCCAGGTTCAACTGCTGCGCTATGTGGACGTGCTGTCCGGCGTGCGCGGGCTGTGGTCGGTCGTCGGCGAGCCGACGCAGCAGCAGTTCGGCGACTACGTCGCGTCGCTGCACGTGGCGCAACGTTTTCCCGCGATCGAAACGATCAACTACTGCGATTACGTCGCGACCGCGGATACGCAGCAATACGAGCAGGCGATGCGCGCGCGGCTGAAGCGGCCGGACTTCACGGTGTTTCCGGCCAGGACGCCGCACGCGTACCGGGCCGTCCTGCGCTACAACGTGCCTTACAACGCGATCTACGTCGGGCGCGACGTTGCCGCGAACTTCGGCTGGAACGTCGTGGAAGACACGAACCGGACGGGTGAGCCCCATACGACCGGCGTCGGCGTCACGCAGCTCGACGGACACGCCGGCCCCGGTCTCGGCATCCGCCTCGCGGTGTACCGCGGCGGCGAGGTGCCGCCGCCGGCCGAGCGCCTGTCGCGCGCGACGGGATCGGCCGGCATCTTCGTCGACGTGCGTTCGCTGATTCGCGAGGCGATGCCCGACGACGACTGGCAGTTCGTGTCGCTGCGGCTTCATACGGTGGCGAAGCCCGGCGAACTGGCCGACGTACGGCGCCGCGTGCTGTTCGCGTACGACAACGACGCGCTGTCCGGCAAGCCGACGCTGACGCAGCGCCGCACGTTCGTCGTGGCCGGCCGGCAGTTCGTGCTCGATATCGCGGTACCGGCCGGCCACTTCCAGGACGCGATCGGCCGCCATCTCCGTGCGATCGGCTACGCGCTCGGCGGCGCGATCAGTCTCGCCAGCGCGTTCATCATCTATCTGCTGCTGCTGTCGCAACGTCGGCTGTCCGACACCGTCACGCAGCAGTCGGTGTCGCTCGCGAGCACGCAGCACCAGGTGTCGGCGCTGCTCGACGCGCAACTGCGCGCCGAGCGCGAGCTCACGCGGCAGGGCGAGCGCGAGCGCCAGCAGATCGGCCGCGAGCTGCACGACGACCTCGGCCAGAAGCTGACCGGTGCGTCGCTGATGCTGAGCACGCTCGCGCAATCGCGCCGCGACGGCGCGGACGACGCGCAGCAGGTGATCGACAAGGTATCCGCGATCGTCGAGGACGGCATCCAGACGATCCGCACGCTGTCGCGCGGGCTGTCGCCGTTCGACGGTTCGCCGCACGATCTCGCGGCCGCGCTGCGCGAACTGTGCGGCGACGTCGACCGCATCGCCGCCGGCGGCTGCCACCTGAGCGTCGAGTACGATACCGAGCTGCTGTCGCCGGATGCGTCGCTGCACCTGTACCGGATCGTGCAGGAATCGATCTCGAACGCGCTGCGGCACGGGCGCGCGACGCGTATCGAAGTCGCGCTGCGCGACATCGACGGCCGGGTCGCGCTGTCGATCCACGACAACGGCACGGGCTTCGCGCCCGGTATCGATCCGGCCGCGCAGCCGGCATCGCGCCTCGGGCTGCGCAGCATCCGTTCGCGCGCGCAGCTGCTCGGCCTGCATGCGCGCTTCCTGACCAACGAAACCGGCGGCACGACCGTCGAAGTGGACTGACCGATGAACCAGACCCTCGTGCTTGTCGACGATCATCCGATCGTCCGCGAAGGCCTCGCGACGCTGCTGCACGCGGTGCCCGGCTACCGGGTCGTCGCGCAGGCCGGCAACGAGCGCGACGGCCTCGATGCCGTGCGCACGCACCGGCCCGACATCGCGGTGATCGACCTGATGCTCGGCGACACGCTGGCGCTGCGGCTGATCGAGACGATCGCGCATACGTATCCCGATACGGGCGTCGTCTGCATCTCGATGCACTCGGATGCCGCGTATGCGGAGCCGGCCGCGCTGGCCGGTGCGCTCGGCTACGTGAACAAGGCGAACGTGAGCCGCACGATTCTCGAGGCGATCGATTCGGTGCTGCGCGGCGTGCCGTATTTCCCGCCGGAAGTGCAGCAGAACCTGCTGCGCCGCGCGCGCGGCCAGGCTGCGAAGCCGACCACGCCGCTCGCCGCGCTGTCGCCGCGCGAGATCGAGATCCTGCGGATGATCGGCGAAGGGCTGACGAAGCAGCAGATCGCCGAGCGGATCGGCCGCAGCGCGAACACGGTCGAAGCGCATCGCACCAACATCAAGCGCAAGCTCGGCCTCGACAACAACGCCGAACTGATCCGTTTCTCCGCGCTGAACCTGTCTCCCGCCCCCGCGCGCTGAACCGCGAAGCGGGGCCCCCTCGCTCACGGGTTGATGGTTGCATCGATCCGTCGAGCGATTGTCCGGCCCGCGCGTCGGCCCTACGATCCCGATCAATACGACAACAACACCGCGGGGTCTTCATGCCATTCCGATTCGTCCCGACGGGCCCGGCCTGGCCGGCCTGTTGCCCGACCCACGCGGCCTGACGGCCTGAACGCCACGGCCGCGCGCACGGCATGTGCCGGCCGTCGCGCGCGCCGTCGTTCGCGCACGGCTGGCCGGCGGCCACGCCGTCGCGCCGGGCTCGTCGTTCACAACCTTTCACAACCACAAGAGCGAGACCACGATGAAACAACAGACCCTGGCCGGCCTGCTGGCCGGCACGACCCTGCTCGGCGCGCTGGCCGGATGCGGCGGCGGCGATAGCGGCACGCTGTCGACGAACAACAGCGGCAACGGCAACAGCAACGTGACGACGTCGCTGAGCGGCACGGTCGCGACCGGCTCGCCGCTCGGCAATGCGACGATCACGGCCTACCAGGCGGACGGCAGTACGTGCGGTTCGGCCGTGAGCGCGGCGGACGGCACCTATGTGATGCACAACATCCACTGCTCGTCGCCGTTCCTGATCGAGGCGCAGACGGCCGACGGGCTGCTCGTGGCGCCGTACGTCGGCTCGGGCACCGTGTCGAACATGAACCTGACGCCGCTCACGACCGGCATCTTCTTCGGCACGATCGCGAAGAGCGGCATCACGCGCACGCTGACCGATTCGCTGCAGACGCTCGACGACGCGCAGCTCAAGGGCTATTACGTGAACGTCACCGCCGACCTGCAGGCGATGTTCCCGCCGTCCGCGTATGGTGTCGACTGGACGAGCCTCGATCCCGTCACGACGCCGTTCCAGGCGAACCACCAGCTCGTCGACGCGGTGCTCGACCATCTCGGGCTGATTCGCCCGACGGCCGACAACCCGTCCGTGACGTACGTGAACACCCGCACGAGCCAGAAGTTCTCGACGACCGCGCCGGACAACGGCGGCGCGGCGGCGGTGAGCGGCGTGACGACGCAGGCGCCGCTCGCGTCGTCGGTCGCGCCGGCGAACACCACGGTCGGTTATCTCGACTTCAACTACCGGCAGCCGCTCGCATCGACGACGAGCCTGCGCGGGTCGATCCTCGATGCGGGCGCGTCAGGGAGTTCCGGCGGCGGGATCGCGGGCACGGTGTCGTTCGGCAGCCCGCCGGTTGCGTCGGCGTTCACGAGCGTCGGCGGCAACTACACGTGGGGCGCGAATATCGCGGCGGCCAACGGTTTCGATGCGAGCGCAACCGATTTCAATCTGCCCGCCGTCGCGATGCTGTGCCAGTCGCTGCCGGGGCAGGGCACGGGGCCGTCGTACCTGAAGTCGACCGACGTGCTGGTGCCGGCCGACGCGGTGCCGGTCACGCAGGCATCCGATCTCGTCGGCGTGTCGTTCACGCGTTACTACGAGGATTGCCTGCAGGGCGGCACGAGCCCCGCGACGACGACCGGCAACTATCTGTCGTTCGACGGGCAGGGCGGCGCGACCTTCGTCGTCGCGAACGGCGGGTCGACGCCGCAAACGGTCGCGGTGCCGGCCGCGCAGGTGACGGGCGCGCTGACGGGCACGCCGCTCGTGTCGCTCGGCGGCCAGCCGGGCAGCACCGTGTTGTCGGCCTACCGTTACCAGACCGCGTACGGGCTCACGCGCTACGTGCTGGTCGAGCGCGGCGGCGCGGGGGCATCGTCCGCCTATGTGGGGATCTGGCTGCAGTAACGGGTATCGGGTCGACCGGCGCGTGCTCGCCCGCCGCGCCGGTCGACCTGCATCACGGGCGGGTGCCCGGCCACGGCCGTCAATGCGGTTTGCTGCAAGCCGGATCGGTGCCGCGCCGCTCGGCCGAATCGCACCAGTAACTCGGCCGCCACGCTTCGAACGTGACGGCTTTCGCCGCGTTGGCGCGCGTGACGCGCACCGGGTCGGCCTTCAGCGCATCGCCGTTCGGGTCGTCGTTGAATCGCCAGTTCCGCATGACTTCCCGATGGAACACCCACGTGCGATGCGCGGCGTCGTAGCGAAACGTCACGCGGTCGCGCCAGTGGCTCGGCCCCGCGAATACGCCCTGTTCGACCGTGAAGGTGCGCGGTTCGATCGTGAGCGCGTTCTCGGCGACGCCATCGAGATACGGGTCGCCCATCCCGCCTTCGTCGGCTTTCATGATCACGGTGTCGTTGCGCGCCGCGAGCCGGTAGTGGCCGTCCTTGCCCGGCAGGAAGATCATCAGCGGGCGCAGCGACGCCTTGCGCATCGAATCGTCGGGCTGATGCGCGACGACGACGTAGCCGAGGCGGGCGCTGTCGGTCAGGTGCCCCGACGCGGCATCCAGCGCTTCGTAGCCGTCGGGAAGCTGCGCGACGATGTCGCCCGGAAGATCGGGTGCGTCCGGGCAACGGATCGAAGCAGGCGTGTCGTCGCACGTCGCGGCGTAGGTGCCGCCGATGCCGAACGTCAGCAGCGCGGCGACGAGGCATCCTTTGATGCGGGGAATCGTCATGCGGATCGGGTCTTGGGGGCGCGCCGCGCAAGCCGGCGCGCACGCGTCGGCTCGTCTCGCCGCAGCGCAGGTTGATGGTTGGTCAGGTGGCGCCGCGTAACCGGTCATGCGCGCTTGCGCGTCGGCCGCGGGACCGGCACGGGCGCGGGCACCGGCGCCGGCGCCGGCGGTTCGTCGGCCTGCGCGCACAGCCGGTCGAGCATCCGCTGCGCGGTGCCCGCGCAATCCTCGCCCGCCGGCTTGTTCTCGATCTCGTCGATCAGTGTCTCGAGATGCTGCCGGTTCTGCGCGAGACGCTGTTCGAGCAGCACGATTTCGTCGACCTTGTGCCGCAGTGCGGCCAGCAGCTCGTCGCGCGGCCACGCGCCGAGATCGGGCGGCAGCACCGCGCGGATTTCGTCGAGCGCAAAGCCCGCGCGCTGCGCGCGGTCGATGATCGCGAGCCGCGTCAACGCTTCCGACCCGTATTCCCGATAGCCGTTGGCCTGCCGACGGGCCGGTTCGAGCAGGCCGCTCGCTTCGTAGAAGCGGATGCGCGACGCCGCGATGCCGCTGGCCCGTGCCAGTTCGCCGATTTTCATGCTGTGCTCCAAAGGGGCTTGACCTTAAAGTTGACTTTAAAGTTATCGTTGGGCATCGTCAATCGAGGGTGCCCTCCATGAACCTGTTTACGCCGCTGACACTGCCCAACGGGGCGGTGATTCCGAACCGTCTGGCCAAGGCCGCGATGGAAGAGAACATGGCCGATGCGAACCACGCACCGTCCGACGCGTTGCTGCGCCTGTACCAGGCGTGGGCCGACGGCCAGGTCGGCCTGATCCTGACCGGCAACGTGATGGTGGACGGCCGCGCGATGACGGGGCCGAACGGGGTCGTGCTCGAGAGCGATGCGCATCTCGAGCGCTTCCGCCGCTGGGCGCAGGTGGCGCGCTCGGGCGGCGCGCACGTGTGGATGCAGATCAATCACCCGGGGCGCCAGATGCAGGCGGCGCTCGGCCAGACCACGCTCGCGCCGTCGGCCGTGGCGCTCGAACTCGGCGCGCTGTCGAAGCAGTTCCCGGTGCCGAAGGAGATGACGCAAGCCGACATCGCGGATGTGCAGCAGCGCTTCGTGCGCGCCGCCAGGCTCGCGGAGCAGAGCGGCTTCAACGGCGTGGAGATTCACGCGGCGCACGGCTATCTGCTGAGCCAGTTCCTGTCGCCGCTGACGAACCGCCGGCAGGATGGGTGGGGCGGCAGCATCGAGAATCGCGCGCGCCTGCTGCTCGATATCGTGCGGGACGTGCGGGCGACGGTGTCGCCGGAATTCGCGGTCGCGGTCAAGCTGAACTCGGCCGATTTCCAGCGCGGCGGCTTCAGCGCGGACGATGCGAAGCGCGTGGTCGAACTGCTGAATCCGCTCGGCGTCGATCTCGTCGAACTGTCGGGCGGCAGCTATGAAGTACCGGCGATGCAGGGCGAGGCGCGCGACGGGCGCACGCTGGCCCGCGAAGCGTATTTCCTCGAATTCGCACGCGACATCACGGCCGTCGCGCGGATGCCGCTGATGGTGACGGGCGGCATCCGGCGCCGGGTGGTCGCCGAGCAGGTGGTCGACAGCGGCGTGGCGATGGTCGGCATCGCGACCGCGCTGTCGATCGAGCCGAACCTGCCGCGCGACTGGCGGGCCGGCAAGGACAGCGCGCCGGTGTTGCAGCCGATCCGGTGGAAGAACAAGGCGTTGGGCGCGCTGGCCAACATGGCCGTCGTCAAGTTCCAGCTGACGCGGCTCAGCGAAGGCCGGCGCACGCACCCGCAGGTGTCGCCGCTGCGCGCGCTGGTCAGGCAGCAACTGGCCGCGCAGTGCCAGACGCGGCGCTACCGGAAGTGGATGGCGGGGCGCGCGGCGGGCACGCGTGCGTGACGTGCGCGGGCGGGGCAGCCTCGACTGTCCCGCACCGATCGGCCCGTCGCCTGGCGGGCCGTTTCAACGCTCGATCCTTTCGGATTGCTTTCCGAAATATCGAACCCGTTTACTGCATTATTCAGGCGCCTGAGCGCGATTTCAGCGTGGCATAATCCACCACCTTCATCGCAATCCGCTCTCGTCGCGCGTCATGCACGTCGCCCGTTTCCGCAAGCCAGGCAGCCTGATCGGATTGATCGCAATCCTGATGATGGCGCTCGCCCCTGCGGTCTCGCAGATGATGGCGTCGCGTTACAGGCTCGTCGATGCGCTGGCCGTCTATTGCACGGCGAGCGTCGACGAAGCGGTGATCGCGCACGACGACGGCAAGCCCGCGCACAGCGTCAAGGCGCACTGGCAAGCGTGCCCGTATTGCAGCTTCGTTGGCCACGCGGCCGCGCTGCTGGGCCATGCCGTTGCATTCGTCGTTCCGCGCGTGGATTCGCAAAGGCCGATCGCGTCGGCATCGATCCCGGCCCGCATCCGTCTCGTCCATACCGTCGCGCAATCGCGCGCGCCCCCTGCGTTCTCCTGAGATCGTCTGATTTTTCTGCCTGACCCGCCGCCGCTTCGCGGCCGGAACAGGCGGCTGTTCGTCGCGCGTGCGCGCGACGGCATCGAACGACAACCGGAGAACACACAACATGCCCCGCTTCAACCAACGGCACGCGCCCCGCGCATGTGCCGCGCTGCTGGCCGCCGTCGCCGGCCTGACCCATGCTGCCTTCGCGAACGCTCACGCGGTGGTGGGCGATCGCGTCTTTCCCGCGACGATGACCGTGGACGACCCCGGTGTCGGCGACGAATTCGACACGCAGTTCGGCCACATCAAGTCCTCCGACGACAGTGGCAACAACATCAACGTCAATACCGTGTCGTACGAGTGGGACAAGCTGATCACGAAGAACCTCGCGTTCAGCGTCGCCAGCCAGTACGTGTCGCAGAACGCGCCGGACGGCGGCTCCGCGAAGGGCTGGGACAACGTGACGCTCGGCGTGAAGTACCTTGCCTATACGAACGCCGCGCACGAACTCATGGCGTCGGTCGGCCTCAAGACCGAGATCGGCGGCACCGGCGCGAAATCGATCGCGAATCCGTACTCGACGTTCACGCCGGCCGTCTACGTCGGCAAGGGCTTCGGCGATCTGCCCGCGTCGCTCGGCTATCTGCGCCCGTTCGCAATTACGGCCGAGCTCGGGCCGAACCTGACCACGGCCTCCTCCGACCAGGGCCCGAATTCGCTCGGCTGGGGCATGACGCTGCAATACAGCATCCCGTACCTGCAGCAGCAGGTGAAGAACCTCGGCCTGCCGCAGCCGCTCAGCAACATGGTCTTCGTCGTCGAGGCGCCGATGAGCACCTGCACGGCGGGCGCGTGCTCGGGCCAGACGACCGGCACGATCAACCCGGGTGTGCTGTGGCTCAATCGCTACGGGCAATTCGGCATCGAGGCGCAGATCCCGGTCAATCGCGCGAGCGGCAACCATGTCGGCGTGCTCTTCGACGCGCACCTGTATTTCGACGACCTGTTCCCGGGCTCGCTCGGCAAGCCGCTGTTCTGATCGACGGAGAAACGCCATGAATCAGCTGACCACGTTGCGCATGGCCGCTGCCGCGCTGCTCCTCGCCGGCGCGCAGTTCGCGCATGCCCATGCGTTCCCGACGCATCAGGTGCCGTCCGCGGGCGAGACCGTGACCGCGTCGCCGCCACGCGTCGCGATCGATTTCGACGACGGGCTCGAACCCGCGTTCAGCTCGATCGCCGTCACCGATGCGCAGGGCCACGCCGTCACGAACGGCAAGGCCGAAGTCGACGCGTCGAACCGCAAGCACATGTCCGTCGCGCTGAACCCGCTTGCGCCCGGCGTCTACACGGTGGCGTGGGTGGCCGTCGCGCTCGACGGGCACCGCACGCAGGGGCACTACGCGTTCACGGTGAAGTAACGCCGGCCGCACCCGCGCGCGCCGCCGTGCATGTGCGGGCGGCACGCGCGTTGCAGCGCGTCGCGCCGCGTCAGAACCGGTAGTTCGCCAGCACTTCGAGCCGCCGGTCGTTGCCGAGCAGGTACTGCGTCTCGTTGTAGTACGCGGACTGCACGAAGCGGCGATTGAACACGTTGTACGCGCGGGCCGTGATCGTCGTGTCCTTGCGCGGCTTCCACGCGAGGCCGAGGTCGACCGTGGTGTACGACGGCATCACGAGCTGGTTCGCGGTATCGGCGAAGCGCTTGCCGACGTACTTGACGCCTGCGATGCCCGTCCAGTCCGGCGCGAAGCGCCAGCTCACCCACAGGTTCGCGAGCCGCTGCGGCACCGACACCGGCACGTTGCCCGCGCGTGACACCGTCGTGCCGCCGGCCGTCTGCTGGAAGTCGTCGTATTTCGCGCGCAGGATCGACACGTTCGCGTCGACGCGCCAGTCCTTCGCGATCTCCGCGCCGACCGTCGCTTCGAGCCCGCGCGACGACTGCTGGCCGACCTGGATCGACTGGTTCGGGTTCAGCGGATCGGCCGTCACGAGATTGCTCTTGACGATCCGGTACGCGGCGAGCGTCCATTCCGCCTTGCCGTCCAGGAACGACTGCTTCACGCCGATTTCGATCTGCCGGCCGGTCGCGAGCGTGAAGTTCGCCTTCGACGCATTCAGCGACAGCAGCGAGCTGATCGGGTCGGCCGCGACCGAATACTGGCCGTACACGGCGAGGCCGGGCTGCACGTCGTACACGGTGCCGATGCGCCAGCCCGTGTTCGCGAATACCTTCGTGAATGCGCTGCCGTTCACCAGATCGTCGCGGTTCACGCTCGCGTGGTCGTAGCGCAGCCCGCCGATCACCGACCAGCGCGGTGTGATTTCCAGCCGGTTCTCGGCGAACAGCGCGTACTGGTTCGACTGGCTGCGGTACTTCGGATAGGTGCCGGCCGTGTTGATGAAACTGCCCGGGTCGAAGTTGAACGGATCGACCGTCGACGTGCCCGAATACGGCGCGTTGTTGTCGTGCTGGAACGTCGTGTGATTGAACTCGACACCCGTCGAGAACGTGTTGCGCATCCCGAGCAGCGCGGAGGTCACGGTGGCCGCCGTCACGTTGCCGTACTGCTCCTGGTCGTGGAAGATTTCCGTATAGCTGCTGCGCCGGACCTGTGAGGTCGACGGCAGGTACGTGTAGTACTCCGCATCCTTCCAGTGACGGTTGCTCTTCATCCGGTACAGCGTGCTCGTCACGTTCAGGCTGTCGCTCGGCTGCCAGTTCGCCGACACCGTCGCCCAGCTGTCGCGGAACGCGATGTCGCTGTCGCCGACGTTGTAGTTCTTCTTGTCGAGCGCGCGATCGCGCGCGCCGTTGACGAGCGGCACGCCGAAATACTGCATCGGATGCTGGAAACCCTGCGCATACGACGCCGTCACGTACAGGTCGGACGTCACGTCGTAGCGCAGCGCGCCGGAGATCGACAGGTTGCGCGAATTGCCGCGGTCCACCCAGTTCGACGAGCGGTTGCCGCTGATGTCGAAACGGTACGACAGCTTGTCGTTGATCGCGCCGCCGCTGCCGAACGCGACCCGCGCCGTGCCCTCGGTGCCGCCGCCGGCCTGCAGTTCGTTCTGGATCGGGCCACGCGTCGGCTTCTTCGGAACGATGTTGACGACACCGCCGATCGCGCCTTCGCCGTAGATCACCGAAGCCGGGCCGCGCAGCACGTCGATATGGTCGACCGACCACGTGTCGAATGGAAAGGTGATGCCGATTGCGCCGTACGGGCGCACGCCGTCATAGAGTTGTGTGACCGACGACGCGCCGACGAAGCCGCGCGCACCGAGCTCCGAGCCGCCGTTGCCGGGATGCGGCGATGCGCTGATGCCGGCGGCGCGGCTCACCGCGTCGACGATCGCACTGTCGCCGCGCGTGTCGAGCGTCTTGCGATCGATCTGCTCGACGCTCGCGGGCGTTTCGAGCGACGACAGGCCGAGACGGCTGCCGGTGTCGAGCGGTTGCGTGAGCGGCGTCGCCTTCCTTGCGTTGACGCGAATCGGCGCAAGCGTGGCACCGGTGTTCCCGGCGCCGCTTTCCTGGGCTTGCCCGGCGGGCGCGAAGGCCGCGAGCAAGGCGGCGGGCAGCATCAATCTGAACTTCATGTTTCGGTTTCCTTTGAATCTGTGTAACGGGTCATGCCGCAGGCGGCGCATCAGAACGCGTACCGCATGCCGGCGAACACGCTGCGTCCTTCGCCCGGATAGAAGATCGCGGTGTTCGCGGTGCGCGCGTCCGCGACCGTGCTGATGTCGCTGACGTAGCGCTTGTTGGTCAGGTTGCGCGCATCGACGAACAGCGACAGTCCGTTGCGGAAGTCGTAGCCGGCCTGCAGCCCGAGCAGCGTGTAGCTCGGCACGCGCAACGTGTTCGCGTCGTCGGCCCACGCGCCCGACGGCACCCAGTCGAGCGTGGCCGCGATGTGGAAGCCGCTCGGGCGCGCGTAACCCAGCGTCGCGCGCAGCACGTTCAACGGCACGCCCGCGATCCGGTTGTTGCCGTACTGCGGGTCGTTCTTGAAGCGGAAGTCGTTCAGGTTCCAGACGCCGGACAGCGTGACTTTGTCGCCCACGCCGCGACCGGTGACGTTGCGGAACAGTTCGACCGACGCGCCGGCCTCGATCCCTTGCAGCACCGTCTTGTTCGCGTTGAACGTCGCCGCCGGCACGTCCGGGTTCGTCGTGTACTGCAGCAACTGGTCGCGCACGAGCGAGCGATAGGCGGTCACGTCCCAGCTCACGCGCTCGCGCGAGCCGCGCGTGCCGAACTCGATCGTCCACGCGTGCTGCGACGCGAGCGGCGTGAAGCGCGTCGTGTTCGAGAAGGTCTGCGTGAGGTCGGTGAAGTCGGGTACGTCCTGGCTGCGCGTGATGTCGACGTAGGCCTGGGTGTTCGCATCCGGCTGCCACAGCAGCCCGAGCTTCGGATTGACGCCGCTGTAGCTCGCGTTCGTCGACTTGTAGTTCGGGTCGCGCGGCAGCCCGCCGTTGTCGATGTACTCGCGCACCGAGTGCAGCACCTTCACGCCGGTCATCAGCGCAACGGTCGGCACGAAGAACAACCGGTTCTCGACATACGCCTCGTAGTTGAACGCGGCTTGCGTCGAGTCGAGCGTCTGTGCGCCCTTGTTGCCGTTGACGTTCACGTACTGGTTCGCCTGCGTGCGGCCGCCGAAGAAGCGCGCGCCGACGATCAGGTCGTTGCGCATCCCGCCGAGCGTCAGGCGGCCCGTGTAGCGCGGCGCAAATCCGTAGGTCCAGCCGTCCTGGTCGAGCGCCTGGAAGATCGGGTGATAGAGGCTCTTGTGAATGGCCCACGTGTCGAACTGCAGTTCGCCCGAATCGAGCTTCACTGTCGTGCGGTTCGCGATCCGCTCGGTGCGCGTATTGCGCGCCTGGTCGCCCGAGATCGCGTTCGGCGCGGCCTTGGTCGGATTGTTCAGCGCGTCGGACAGCGACAGCGTGCCCGGCAGCAACTGGTCGACGACATACACGCCGACGTAGAAGCGCGTCTCGACGGCCGGGCTGAACCGGTAGCCGACGTTCGCGTTGAACTGCTCGTATTGCCCCTTCGCGTGATCGCGATAACCGTCCGAATGATTGACGCTGAAGTTCGCGAGGAAGTCGAGCGGGCCGAGCACGCGCGAGATCTGCGCGCTCGTGCGTACCGTGCCGTAGCTGCCGCCTTCCACGCGCACGATGTTCGGCGCGTCGGCGGTATGGGCAGTCGGCGTGATGAAGTCGATCGCGCCGCCGAGTGTCGATGCACCGTACGCGAGGCCGTTGCCGCCCTTGTAGACCTGCACGGCCTGCAGCGCGAGCGGATCGATCTGGTAGTAGTCGCCGCTGCCGTCCGCGAGGTTGGTCGGGATGCCGTCCTGCAGGATCTCGAGACCGCGCGTGTGGTACGAGCGGGCAATGCCGGAGCCGCGAATCGACAGGCGCAGCTCCTGGCCGTAGCGGTTCTCGACGAACACGCCGGGCACGTCCTTCAGCACGTCGCGCAGCGTGAATGCGTAGGTGTTCCGGTAGCTGTCGGCATCGACGAAGCCCACCGAGCCGACCGTCTGGTCGAGCGTGCGCTTCAGGTCGGCGGTCGATTTCGACGTCAGCGCGTCCGTCGCGCGGGTCGCGTTGACGTTGATCGCGGGCAGCGTCGACGCGGCCGGTGCGTCGGTCGAGGCGTCGGTCGGCGCGGCGCCTTGTGCGCATGCGGCCGACGCGGAGAGCACCGAGATCGCGCCGGACAGCGCGACGGCAATACGGGTCAAGGGAAACATGTCGTTATACGTATGGTTATGGTGACGATGATGAAACGGACACGATGCGCGCCATGCGCGGCGCCGGCCGCCGCGCGTGGTCACGCGCGCGGGCTCGGCATCGGGCACCGGCAGGGCGGGCAGGCGAAGCGGACGGCGCCGCGCGGTGTGCGGCGGCGCGGTCGCGAGGTGCGTCAGGCGCGGGCGGAAGGCGGCCCGCGCGCGGCGAGCGCATAGCGCTTCGCCGGGCGGTGGGCGATGGGGATCAGTAGCTCGGGCGGCGCATGCCGCACGGCCGGGGAGGATGAGAGGAGCACCGCGACCTGCAGCGGTGGATGGCCGGCGAGCAGGCCGCAATAGCCACAGCGGTCGAAATGCTTGTCGGACGGTAAATCGGACGGCAAATCGGCCGGCGCATGCGTTTCCGCGTGCGCCACGAGCGTGTTGCCGGTTGCCGAGCAGATCGGCGCGGCCGGCACGCCGCTATCGGAAGCGCTCGCGCGCAGTTGCGAGATCAGCGGCGCGACGAGCGCGAGCACGAGCGCGAACAGCCCGAGCCACGCCATGGCCCGGGCTTGCCGCGTCGGCGCGCAACGTGCGCCGGCGCGCGATGAATCAGGCTGCCGCGCGTGCCGCACGGCCGAACAGCAGACGGTCGATCAACCAGACCGCGACGATCGTCGCGCCCATCAGCGGAAAGACGATGCCGAGCAGCACGAGCCCCGCAATCCAGCCGCGCATCGGCGGCGTGCCGCGTTCGCGCGACGGCGCGCCCACCTTGCCCGCCGGGCGGCGTTTCCACCACATCACGGTGCCGGTGACGGCCATCGCGGCGAGCCCGAGCGACAGCACCGCACAGATGATCTGGTTCGCGAGCCCGAAGTAGCGGCCCATGTGCAGCGACGTGCCGTACGACACGGCCCGCGATACCGCGCCGTAGTCGTCATAGCGGATGTCCTTCAACACGGTGCCGCTGTACTGGTCGATGTAGATCGTCCGCTCGGCCTGCGGATCGTCCGGGAAGTACGACGCGGTGAACACGCCGTCCGCGCCGGCCGGCAGCGCGAGCGTGTAGCCGCTCGTCACGCCGAGGCCCGCGACGATCGCGATGGCGCGGGCCAGCGGCAGCGGTGCCGGCGTCGGTGCCGACGGCGAATGCGGGACGGGCACGTTGCCGACCGCCCACGGCGTTTGCGGCAACGGCAGGTCGTCCATCACCATCCCGGGCATCGACTCGCCCGATTCATGATGATGGCCGGCCGGCGCGGCGGCCTGGGCAGGCGCGGGCGCCGCGGCGGCACCCGGGCGCGTCGAGCGCACCGACCCGCCGCCCCATGCGCCTTCCGGCGCGCCGAGGTTCACGGTCGCGGCCAGCGCCTTGAAGTTCTTGCCCCATGAGCCCGACCACGGCAGCCCCGTCAGGATGAATGCGACCGTGCCGGCCGCGAGCCAGATGCCGGCCGTCGCGTGGAGGTTCTTCCACAGCGGCCGGCCGCGCAGCGACAGGTCGGGGCGCAGTGCCTGTCCGACGCGCGCCGCACCACGCGGCCACCACAGTGCGATGCCGGTGCCGATCATCACGAAGGTCCAGCATGCGGCGAGCTCCATCAGCAGTTCGCCTGTCTTGCCGAGCAGCAGCTTGCGATGCAGCATCCGGTCGATCTGCATGAAGCGGTTCTCGACGCTCAGCGTGCCGAGCACGCTGCCGTCGTACGGGTTCACGTACACGCTCTCGCGGCTGCCGTCGCGCAGCCGGAACACATATTCGGCGCTGCGGTCCGGCGCGGTCGAGACCTGGACGGAAACCGGCGTCGCGCCGGCCGGCATCGCGGTGCGCGCGTTCGCGAGCAGCGTGTCGGAATCGAGTCGCGGCGTGGCGCGTGGCTCGACGACGAGCCGGTGCGGATACAGCAGCGGCTCGATCTGCGGCTGGAAGCAATAGAGCGTTCCGGTGATCGCGAGGACCACCAGGAACGGCATGACGAACAGGCCGGCATAGAAGTGCCAGCGCCAGAGCGTCCGGTAACCGGCGTGGGCGGATTGGGCGGGCGAGATCGCCCGTTCGACGGTGGTCGACATGGTGTCAGCTCCTCGTGTTCGTTGAGCGGCCACGCCGGCGCGGGCCGGTGGACGTCAACGTGCGATGCGCCCGCTTGCGCGCATCGACGGAACGGGCGGCGCGGGGCCATGCGCGGACGATGCGCATGACGGCGTCGCCCGCGCGATGCGGGCAGGCGGGTGAACGCTTGAATCAGGTCGTATGAGACGAACGGCGTGCAGGCCCGTGCACATCGACGTGCGCGGGCCGCAGGGTGGAACCGTCAGCAGAACAGAGGAGGCGCGCGGGAGGGTGGGCGATCGTCGAAGATCGATCGCACGAACGGAAGACGGTCGACGTGAATCCGGAAGCGCCGCGGCGCGGCGGCGGGAAACAGCAGCACCAGCAGCACGAACGACGCCAGCGCCGTGAACAGCGCGGCACCGAATGCGCACAGGCTGTCGCCGCTTCCGGACGAAGCCGGGTTGTCGGCATGCGCGTCATGCTTGAGCGCATCGGCGAGCGCGAGCGCATCGTTGGCCGGCGTGATCGGCGCGCCGGCATCGAAACGGGCAGCCAGCGCGGCCACGTTGACGATCAGCGGGCCGCGGCCCGAACACAGCACCACCGAGCCCGCATCCGGACCGTCCGGATCGAGCATCACGGCGCCCGACATCAGCGCGCGGGACAGCAGCGTCACGAGGAGGAACCCCCACAGCAGCTGTCGCGCGACGCTTTGCCGGAGCAGGAAGCGGCGAAGTGCGTTCATGGCGCGCGATTGTACATCCGTTTGCGGGGAGGGGACGCCCGTCACGCTGATGTGCGGAATCAGCCCGGCGCGCTGCCGGAAGCGGATGGGCGCGCCCGTGGCGGCTATCCGGAACCGGACGATCCGCTGCCGGGCGATGTGTTCGCCGGGCCATACGACCAGGTGCCGTCCGCGCGGGCGGTCAGCACGTTGCCCGAGCGCCGGTCGTAGAGATGCCACTGTTCGTCGGTCGGGTCGTCGCCGTACGGCCAGGTCGTCAGCTTGCCGCCGAGGTCGAAGTCGAACGCCCACGAACCCGGCTGGGCGCGCGGCGTGACCGATTGCAGGATCTGTCCGTCGAGACGTTGCGCGGCGGCCGCGATGTCGCCGGAGCGGGATTCGCTGTGCGCGAGCTCGTGACTGTCGAGTGCGATCGACCAATGGCAGTAGCAGATCCACAGATGCCCGTTGCCGGCGACCGTCACGTGCCGCGACGCGAGCCTGTCGCGAGCCGCCGCGGACAGGCCGGGCGAGCCGGCGAGCGGCTCCCTGACATGCAGCGCGGGTTGCCCGAATTCGAACGTGAGAAAGCTGCCCTGGCCTTTCGTCACGGACCAGGCAGGGGTTTCGCAGATGGTCGGCCAGATCCGGTCGAAGTCGGCGGCGTTCACGGCGTGCGTCTCACTTCGGCGAAACCGGCCCGGGTGTCGATCGCGGTGTCGTCATCGCCGGCGAGCATATCGGACAGGTCGGCAGGCGACATGCGCCGCATCGCCCGCTCGACGTCGCGATCGTAGCGGCGATCGTTCGGGTCGAGATGCTTTTGAGCCTTGCGCCCGTAGCGCTTCACGAACACGCCGAGTGCGCCGGCCAGCCGGGATGTCCGGTTCCTGATGCTCATGCGGCGAGATTATCGGGCATGCGCGCGAATCGGGAATGGCTGTCGCGGCCGTGCTTGCCGCCCGCGGCAGCCGATGGGTCGTGCCGGCTCAGGCCGGATACGCATCGTCGACTTTCAGGTTCGCGAGGCGGAACAGCGTGCGCAGCGTCTGCGGATGAATGTCGCGGTGCGCGGCGAGCGACGTCAGCATGAAGTCGAGCACCTTCGCGTAACGGAGCAGCACGAGGCAGCGCGCGAGATCGGGCGTGCGGCCGCGCATGTCCTCGGCGAGGTGGACCATTTCGGTGGACAGCGAGCGCGCCATCTCGAGTTCCATCTGCTGTTTTTCGGTCCAGTCGGGCAACGGCTGTTCAAGCAGTTTCGCGAGAAAGAGCTGGAACGACGTATCGGACGAATTGGGCAGCGCATCCATGAAGGGCCTCGTTGCTTGCGCGGATCGTTCGGGCGGATCCGGTGGAGGCGCCCGAGGGTGGATTTGTGTCCGCGCGGTGACCGGCGCGGCTGTCTCACCCGAACGGAATGCAGGTTCCGTACCAGCGCAGCGAGATGATTGTTGAGCAATGTTGAGCGACGGTGCGATGCAGGGCGGCGAGTCCCGCCGGTACTGGATTGCGGAGGCGATCGAGGAGGCCATCTACAGCCGCGGCGCGATGCATGTCGGGTACGCGGGGTAGTCCGGCGAAGCGAAATGCTTCACGGATGTAACGTAACGCCGGGATAAATTGCGTGGCGCGTTCCGTGGCGGGCCGACGAAACGGGCCGGCGCGTGCGTGCCGCCTGCGCCTGCCAAGCGTTCGGCCGCCGGAAGCGGCGGTACGGGATGGCCGCTACCGTCGGCGAAAACCGGCGGCGAATGTGACAGGTGTTTCAAAACCGAGACGGATTCGCGTGCGGCGATCCGGTTGCACGACCGCCCAACTGGCCCAGCGAATTGTCGGCCAAGTGTCCATGGGCAGACGGCGCGCGTTTGCCAACAATGCCCCAATCATCCCTGCGAGGTTCGACATGAGCGTCCACGCCTTCTTCTCGGCCAACCTGTTGCTGGCCTATACGGCCTATTTCATCGGGACGGCCAGCCCCGGCCCGAGCAATCTCGCGATCATGTCGGTCGCCGCGAACCAGGGCCGCAAGGCGGCGCTCGCGTTTGCGCTCGGTGTGATTTCAGGGTCGATGGTCTGGGCGACGGTGGCGGCGCTCGGCGTGTCGGCCGCGCTGCTGGCGTGGTCGAAACTGCTGGTCGCGATCAAGATCTTCGGCGGGCTGTACCTGATGTGGCTTGCGTTCAAGTCGGGGCGCACGGCGTGGTCGGGCAAGGCGGCCGCGTCGCTGAACGCAGCGGGCGAACAACGGCTGTCGCGCTTCTATGTACGCGGCGCCATGCTGCACCTGACCAACCCGAAAGCGATCCTCGTGTGGGTGTCGATCGTCGCGCTGTCGTCGAATGGCGCGGGCGCGTCGCACGGTGCCGTCGTGCCGGGCTGCCTCGTGATCGGGTGCCTGGTATTCGGCGGCTATGCGCTGGTGTTCTCGATGGACGGCGCGCGGCGGCTGTACGTGCGCGGCCGGCGCGCGATGGAAGCGTGTCTCGCCGTCGTGTTCGGCGTGGCGGGAATCAGGCTGCTGGTGTCGAACGTTTGAGGCGGCACGCGTGCGCGTCTAGCGGGCGGCACGCCGCGTGGCCGGGCGCGCGGCGTCGCCCGGCTGCTCCGCCGGGCGCGTGAACAGCGACACGATCGTCTGCCGGAGCCAGCGGTGCGCGGGATGGCTGTCCCAGCGCTGATGCCAGATCACGCAGTAGGGCCGCGCGGGCATGCGTACCGGCGGTTGCCGCGACACCAGTTCCTTTTCATGGATCGACAGGTCGAGCAGCGTGGTCGGCAGCACGCCGATGAAGTCCGACTCCCGGATGATCGCAAGCGCGGGCGTGTACGCATTCAGCGTGAGGACGAGATTGCGCCGCAGGCCGTGCGCGGCGAGCAGGCTGTCGTACACCGGCACCCGCATGCCGGAAAACCCGACGTCGAGATGCCGCGCCGCGAGAAAGCGCTTCAGCGTGAGCGGCCCCTTTGCGAGCGGGTGATCCTTGCGCATCAGGCAGCTCCAGTGGATCGGCCACATCTCGTGCGTGCGCACGCCGCTGCTCGGGCTCGCGTCGTTCAGATAACCGCCGATCGCGAGGTCGACACCGCCGCGATCGAACATGCCCGGCAGGTCGGCGACGCTGAACTGCGTGATCTCGATCCGCATCGCCGGTGCGTGCGTGCCCATGTACTGCGCGAGGCGCGGCATGATGCGCTCGACCGTGTAGTCCGACATCGCGATCGTGAAGGTGCCCCGATGATCCTGCGGGTCGAACTGGTCAGGCGAGATCGCCTGCTTCATTGCATCGAAGTGCGGCTGGAGCGCCGACCACAGCTCGCGCGCCCGCGCGGTCGGGCGCACACCCGAAACGGTCTTTTCGAACAGCACGTCGTCGAGCGATTCGCGCAGCCTGCGCAGCGCATTGCTGACCGCCGACTGTGAAAGCGCCAGCCGCTCGGCGGCGCGCGTGACGTTGCCTTCGGCCATCAATGCCGCGAACACGCGCAGCAGGTTGAGGTCGAGCTGGCGGAACAGATCCTTCATCGCACATCTCCGTTGCGGGTGCCGGGCTCCCGTGCGTGGTGTCGGGAACCGGAACGGCGTGGCCGCCAGTGTCCGGGCGACGGGCCACCCGGGCAAGGCCGCGTTTGCCCTTGGGGCCGATCCGGCGCTACGGCGAAGCCGCGCACCGGCTATCACCGTTATTCACGTTGGTGATGATCATATTCCGGAAATCCGTTGGACGCGGTAACGGTACGCATCGAACATGAATGCGAAACCACTGCAGCCAGCAGGTGGAGGAGACAGACGATGAAAGAGAATGCAGTGAATCCGGCCGGCGCCCTGGCGCTCGATCGCCGTTCGGCACAGGCGTTGCCGTCCGCGCGAGCGGGCACGCTGCGCGACGTCGCGGCCGCCGCCGCGGGCAACGCGCTCGAATGGTTCGACTTCGTGATCTACGGCTATTTCGCCAGCGTGATCGCAAAGCTGTTTTTCCCGGTGGCCGGGCCGGTCGGGTCGCTGTTGCTCGTGACGGCCACCTTCGGCGTGGGTTTCGTCGTGCGGCCGCTCGGCAGTGTCGTGCTCGGGCTGTACGGCGATCGGTATGGCCGCAAGGCGGCGATGTCCGTCACGATCTGGCTGATGATGGCCGGCACGGCGGCGATCGCGGTGGCGCCGCCGTATGCGCAGGCCGGCTGGCTCGGCGCGACGATCCTCGTGCTGGCGCGGCTCGTGCAGGGCTTTGCGGCATCGGGCGAATTCGGCAGCACCGTCGCCTTCCTCGCGGAAAAGGCGCCGCCGCATCGACGCCATTTCTTCGTGAGCCTGCAGATGTCGAGCACGATGCTGGCCATCGTGCTGGGCGGCACGATCGGCACGATCCTGACGACGTCGCTCAGCCCGCATCAGCTCGAAAGCTGGGGCTGGCGCGTGCCGTTCGTGGTCGGGCTGCTGATCGGCCCGGTCGGCTTCTACATCCGCAGGAGCGTGTCGGAAACCGACGCGTTCGTGCACGGCGTAGCGCTGCCGGTCGCGCAGGTGCTCAAGTGTCTGTTCGGCGAGCACCTCGCGTCGTTCCTCGCGGCGATCGGCGTGACGATCGTCAGCACGGCCGCGTTCTACATGTACCTGATCTACATGCCGACGTTCGCGGTGAAGCAGCTCGGGTTGCCGATGTCCGCGCCGTTCATGAGCACGACGGTCGCCGGCATCGTGATGGTCGCGATCGCGCCGCTCGCGGGCCTGCTCGGCGACGTCTGGCGCCGGCCGGTCGCGATGGTCGCCGCCGCGATCGTCGTGCTGGGCGCGATCACGCTACCGCTCTATACGTGGGTCATCGCCAGCCCTTCGCTTCGCAACCTGCTGATCATGCAGGCTGCCGCCGCGGTGCCGATGGGCGTGCTCGTCGGGCTGGTGCCTGCGCTGTCCGCGCGCGCGTTCCCGGCTGCGGTGCGCAGCACCGGGCTCGCGGTGTCGTACAACATCCCGACGACGGTCTTCGGCGGCTTTTCCCCGCTGATCGTCACGTGGCTGATCGCGACCACGCACAACAAGGCGTCGCCCGCGCTGTACATCGTCGCGATGTCGGTCGTGAGCCTGGTCGCGCTGCTCGGATTCCGACGCCTGTCGCGCGAATGAGCGAACCGGATTCAGTCGACGCATGTGTCATCAAAATGCAGGATACCGAATGAAGTATTCCGGTACGGCGACGTTGCAATGACCGGCCCGTGCGGCCGCCCCATCACCCTCAACAGGAGAAGTCACGCATGAAGTTCAAACCTACCTTCGCGCCGCCCGGCGAGGCGGAACTCAAAGGGCGCCTCGACCGCGTACGGGCACGCATGGCGCAAGCCGGCCTCGATCGCTACGTGGCGTTCTCGCCGGACAACATCTACTACCTGACGAACTTCGCGAACATCGTCCACGAGCGGCCGTTCGTGCTGGTCATTTCGCGCAGCGGCCCGCCGCAGTTCGTCGTGCCGCAACTCGAACAGCCGCATGTGCGGTCGCGCTCGATCGGCGAACTCGAGCTGATTCCGTATTTCGAGTTCCCGGCGCCGGCCGGACGCGAATGGAGCGACCGTTTCAAGGCGCTGTTCGGGCCGGGCGAGCGCGTCGGTGTCGAGTCGGTGTGTCCGTTGCAGGTCTATGCTCAGACGCCGGGCGAGCGCGTGTGCATCGACATCGTCGACGAGGTCCGGATGATCAAGTCCGAATACGAGATCGGCCGCCACGTGTACGCGTGCGGGATCGCCACCGACGCGCACAACCTGCTGCTGAGCGAAGCGCGCCCGGGCCTCGGGATGGCGGAAATGTCGTCGCGCATTCGCGGCTTCATCATGCAGCGGCTGCTGGCCGACGATCCGTCGCTGAACCCGTCGGCTACGCGGATCGTCGCGGTGTTCCAGCCGGGCAGCGTGTCGCACGATCCGCACAACTTCAGCAACATCGACATGCGGATGGAGGAGGGCGGCCCGCACGTGTCGATCGTCAATGCGGTGATGAACGGCTACGGCGCGGAAGTCGAACGGACCTTCTTCATCGGCCACGTGCCCGATGCGGCGCGGCGCGCGTTCGACGTGATGTCGGAAGGGCGCCGGCTGGCGTTCGACGCGGCGATGCCCGGCGCGCTGCTGAGCGACGTCGATCGCAAGGTCAACGATTATTTCCGCCGTGCGGGGATGGGCGACCGGCTGCTGCACCGGACCGGGCACGGGATGGGCGTGACCGCGCACGAGGCGCCGTTCTTCGCCGAAGGCGATGACCGGCCGATCGAGAAGGGGATGTGCCTGACGATCGAACCGGGCATCTATATCGAGGGCGTCGGCGGCTTCCGTCATTCCGATACGGTGCTGATCGGCGACGAGGGCCCGGTTCAGCTGACCGACGGGCCGCTGGCGCTCGACGCGTTGACGTTCCCGGTTCGGGCGTAGTCGCGCGCAGGCGCAAAAAAGCCGCTGCACGGGCGTGTGCAGCGGCTGGTTCCGACCGGAGCTTCAGAAAATGAAGCCCGTATTGATGAACTTCGAGTAATGATCCGACACGATCGAATCGAGCAGCTGCTTGCTGCCTTCGGTCTGCTTTGCCGCGACCATCGAGCGGATCGAGAACGCGCGCAGCGCGTCGCTCACCGACAGCGTGCCTTCCGCCGAATCCTTGCGGCCCGCGAACGGGAACACGTCCGGCCCGCGCTGGCACTGGCAGTTGATGTTCACGCGGCACACCTGGTTCACGAGCGGATCGACGAGCGCGCCGATCTGCGCCGGATCGGAGCCGAAGATGCTGACCTGCTGGCCGTGATCCGACGTCGTCACGTAGTCGAGCGCGGTCTCGACGTCGTCGAACGGCGCGACCGGAATGATCGGCCCGAACTGTTCCTCGCGGTACAGCTTCATCCCTTCCGACACCGGATACACGACGGCCGGATAGAACAGCGTCTTGCTGAACTCGCCACCCGAATGGTTGACGACCTGTGCGCCCCTGGCCTTCGCGTCGTCGATCGCGTCCGTCATGTAGGCCGTGCGATGCATGCCGGGCAGCGGCGTGATGCTGACACCTTTCTCCCACGGCATGCCGATCTTCAACTGTTCGAGCGCGGCGGTGAAGCGCTTCAGGAATTCGTCGACGATCGAGCGGTGCACGAGCAGCATCTTCAGCGCGGTGCAGCGCTGGCCGTTGAACGACAGCGCGCCGAGCAGGCACTCCTTCACGGTGAGGTCGAGATCGGCGTCGGGCAGCACGATCGCCGCGTTCTTCGCGTCGAGGCCGAGGATCGCGCGCAGCCGGTGCGACTTCGGGTGCTGCTTCTTCAGGTGGTCGGCCACCTTGCTCGACCCGATCAGCGCGAGCACGTTGATCTTGCCCGACGCGAGCATGTGCGGCACGACCACCGCGCCAGGCGCGTAGATCGTGTTGATCACGCCCTTCGGGAACGCGTCGCGGAATGCTTCGAGCAGCGGCTCGAACAGCAGCGTGCCGTATTGCGGCGGCTTGAACACCACGGTGTTGCCCATCAGCAGTGCGGGGATCAGCGTCGCGAAAGTCTCGTTCAGCGGATAGTTGTACGGGCCCATGCACAGCACGACGCCGAGCGGCGTGCGGCGGATCTGACCGATCGTGCCTTCCGCGATCACGAAGCGCGAGTTCGCGTTGTCGAGCTCCTTCAGCGCGTCGATCGTCTGCGTCATGTACGTGACGGTGCGGTCGAATTCCTTCTGCGAATCGGCGAGGCTCTTGCCGATCTCCCACATGATCAGGTTCACCACCAGCTCGCGCTGCGCGACCATCCGCTTGATGAAGTCCTGCATGCACGCGATGCGCTGCTCGACTTTCATCGTCGGCCACTCGCCGCGGCCGGCATCGTATGCGCGCACCGCGGCGTCGAGCGCCGCGTCGCTTTCCGTTTCGCCCATCACGGGATAGCTGCCGATCTCGACCTGCTCGACGCTGCCGTTGGCCTGCCGCACGCACACGGGCGAAAGAACGGTCTTGGTCGTGCCGTCCCACGGGCGCAATTCGCCGTCGACGAGCGACACGCGCTGGTGGATCGGCGAAGCCAGCCGGTACTCGGCGGGGATGTCCTGAAAGGCGGGAAACAGCTGCTGCAGGGAGGCGGAATCGGGCATGACGGTCTCGTTTGACGGGGTGTCCGGGAAGGACGGGCGATGCGAATCCTGAGCTGGGTGATCCTCGATCCTGAATCGGCATGATGACGCGCACACGACGAAGCGTCACGTACGAACCTGGCCGAATCAACGATTGGAACCAGTTCCATTAAAAAGGAACGCCGGCGTGAATGCAAGATTTGCCGAACCGTGCCGCATGCACCGTAAGCATTCAGAAAGAATGTTGCCGAATGCTTGGTATAACACGCCAAGAGCGCTCGCAAACGTTTCCCCGCGGCCGGAATGCGCGGATAATGGCCCGGCGCGGTGAAGAAAAAAATGAAGTGAACCTGAGAGCATACGTAGTGAAGAACAGAAGAAGGTCCGCCGCACTGCCGATGCGAGGTCGGCTGCCCGGAGCGCCGGGTCGGGGTTGCCCGGTCCGGCGCGCACCGGACTTCACATGCGTCCCGCCTGCTTCGACGGATGCTTCGTGATCCTTTCCAGTCTCTTCGTCGTCGTATCCCGAATCCTGCCTTGAATCCCGCCTTGAGCCTGGCCCTGCATCGCCTGATGTGGCCGATGGAATTCTTTCGTTTTAATTACGCATAAGCCGCGTCAAAGCGCAAAACAGAAAGGCATTCGTCAGGAATGCAGAGTGCCGTGCATAGGCACGTTGCGGGCAGGCGACACGTTAAAAATTAACTAAAAATACGAATCATTCTCGTTTAATATTTCGCTCCGTTACACGCTGTGACGGAACGTCACGGCGTGTTTCGTGCCGGTCCTGCCGGCCGGCAGCCACCCGCGCCGGCTGTTCGTCGGCCGGCAGATGCGACGGGGAGATCCCCCGCGCGTCCTCTTTTTCACGGAAAGGCTTCGTCGGTCGATTCGCCGCGTGATGCGCGCGAGGGCCGGATGCGTTTCCGTTCGTCGTTTTTCCTTCAGCCTCTACGTTCACGATGAAACTCAACACGAGCGCCTGCCATGCGCTTCTGATCGCCACGTCGCTGGCCGGCGCACGCACCTCCTTCGCGCAGGCGAGTGACGCCGCGGCAACCCTGCCCGCGATCTCCGTCAATGCGGCTGCCGAGCATGCGTCGTATGACGGCGGCCATTCGCGCGCGGCGACCAAGACCGACATGTCGCTGATGGACGTGCCGCAGACTGTGAACGTCGTTCCGCACGCCGTGATCGAGGACCAGAACGCGACGTCGATGCAGGATGCGCTGCGCAACGTGCCGGGCGTCGGCTTTTCGGTCGGCGACGGCCAGCGCGACCAGATCACGATCCGCGGCTTCAACAGCATCACGGACCAATACGTCGACGGCATTCGCGACGATGCGCTCTACTATCGCGACCTGTCGAACGTCGATCGTGTCGAAGTGCTGAAGGGGCCGGCGGCCGTGCTGTATGGGCGCGGCTCGGCGGGCGGCATCGTGAATCGCGTGTTGAAGCGGCCGGAAGCGAACCCGGTGCGCGACGTGGGCGTGACGCTCGGCACGCGCGGCGAGCGGCGAGGCGAATTCGACCTCGGCTGGAACGCGAACGATGCGGCGCGCTTTCGCGTCACCGGCGCGGCCGAGAACTCGAACAGTTTCCGCGACCAGTTCCAGCTCAACCGTCAGGCGATCGCGCCGTCCGCGCAGTTCAAGCTCGACCGCGACACCGTGCTGAACGTCGAGTTCGACTACCTGCACGACCGCCGCACGTCCGACCAGGGGCTGCCCGCGTATCTCGGCCGGCCGGTCGACGTGCCGATCAACACGTATTACGGCTCGGCCGACGCGGCGAACAGCTCGTACAACGACATCTCCGCGAAGAGCGCGACGGTGTCGCTCGATCACCGCTTCAGCGATTCGCTGTCGTTCCACGGCGCGATCCGCGCGTACGACTTCTCGCTCGAACGCAAGAACTACGTGACGTACGAGCCGATCAAGACCGCCGCGCACCCGGTCGTGACGCTCGACCAGTCGACGCGCCAGCGCACCGACCACGGCATCGACGGCCTGTTCGAACTCACGCAGAAGACCTCGCTGTTCGGCATGCGCCACGAGCTGCTGTATGGCCTCGAGCTGTCGCAGCAGCAGAAGTTCGACACGATCTACAGCGTGTCGAAGGTCGCGACCTACGATCTCTTCAATCCGCAGGCGGTGGTCTTGCCCGGCGTGCCGACCGGCGCACGGGCGAAGACGAACGCGTCGACCGTCGTCGGGCTCGCGGGCGTCTACGCGCAGGACCTGATCTCGCTGACCGAGCACTGGAAGGTGCTCGCGGGGCTGCGTTTCGACTACCTGAACCAGATCCGCCACGACTACACGTCGTCGAACGTCAACCTCGACCGTACCGATCACGCGTGGAGCCCGCGCGTCGGTCTGATCTACGAGCCGCTCGACTGGCTGACGCTGTACGGGTCGTTCAGCCAGTCGTTCTCGCCGCTCGCCGATACGCTGATCAGTGCCGGCGCGTTCTCGAACGGCGCCGCGCTCGCACCGCAGAAGACCACCGCGTATGAAGTCGGCTCGCGCTTCGACCTCGGCGGCAAGGCGACGGCCAGCGTCGCGCTGTTCGACATGCGCCAGACCAACCAGCAGATCGGCGATCCGGCGAATCCCGGTTATGCGCTGCCGATCGGCACGCAGCACGTGCACGGGATGGAGCTGGGCTTCACCGGCGAGATCGCGCCGAAGTGGTCGCTGTATGCGGGCTACGCGTACCTGAACGGGACGGTCGACGGCTCGGCGCAATCGACGGCAGCCGGCGTCGCGGTATCGAGCAACACGCCCGGGCTGATGCCGCGCCACAGCGCGAACCTGTGGCTCAAGCGCGAGCTGCCGTACGGCTTCTATGCGGCGGCGGGCATGCAGTTCCAGTCGGCGCGCTATGCGTCGGCGAGCGATCTCGTCACGCTGCCGTCGTTCACCGTGTTCAACCTGGGCGCCGGCTATCGCAGCAAGAAGGTCGACGTGACGCTCACGCTCGACAACCTGTTCGATCGCCGCTACTTCATCGCCGCGCACGGCAATGCGGACCTGTACAACATGCCCGGCGACCCGCGCACGCTCACCGCCACGGTGAAGTGGCACATGTAACGCGCGTCACGCGTGCGTTGCGCGACAATGCGGGTCATCGTCACGATGGCCCGCACCTCATTGCCCATGATCCGCCAATCGATTGAAGTGTCGCGCGTGACCGGCCGCGTTTGCGTGCTGTGCGCAGTGGTGTGGCTGGCTTGTGGCGCGGTCGCGGCACGCGCGCAGCCGATCCCGCCTGACGCCGAACCGGCATGCCATTCGGTGCATGTCGGCCGGTCGATCACGCTGTCGGGCCGGTATGCGCTCGACTACGGCGACGAATCGATCGGCTCGGACGTGTGGTTCGAAGCGGATGACGCATCGGCGCGGCGCTTGCCCGACCGCTCGCAACGCGCGGGCGTGATCGCCTTCACGAACCAGCGCGATGCGCTGCGCGGGCTGCGGCTCCCCGTCGCGCAGCCCGACGGCGTGTGCCGGTTCGACGGGCGCGCAACGGTCGTGATCCGCGATCTGGATACCGTGTGCCCGGGGCTGGAAACGCCCGACCGCGCGCGGCTGGTGAAGGTGGTGACGGCCGCTCCGCCGACGCGGCACGCATGCGAGGCCACCGCGCCATGACGCGGGCGCGATCGCACCGTTACTCGACGTCCTCGTCGTCCTCGTCATCCTCCGGATCGGCATCCTCCTCCGCGCGCCCCGGCGCCGCATACGCGCTCGCCTGTTCGAGCAGCCAGCCGCGAAACAGCTCCAGCGGCTTGCTGTGGCTGAATTCCGTCGGATACACGAGGTAGTACGCGGAATCGCCGACCGTCGCCGCGTCGCACGGCACGACCAGGCCGAGCTGCTGCAACTGTTCCTCGACGAAGAATTTCGGCACGAGCGCGATGCCGAGCCCGGCCGCGGCCGCGCTGATCAGCATCGTGTGCAGCTCGTAGCGCACGCCCTGCATCGTGCGAATGTCCTCGACGCCGTGCGTCTCGAACCACTGCGCCCACGCGCCGGGGCGCGTCGTCGAGTGCAGCAGCGGATACGCGAGCAGATCCTCGACGCGCTCGACGGGCCCGTCGAGCAGCGCGGGCGAGCAGATCGGCACGACTTCCTCGCCGAACAGGTAGTCGGACGACGTACCCGGCCAGGTCGGCTTGCCGTAGTGGATCGCGGCCTCGAAGTGCGTGTCCTCGAACGAGAACAGATCGGTGCGGCTGCCCATGTTCACGCGCACGTCGGGCGTGCGGTCGTAGAAGCTCTTGATGCGCGGGATCAGCCAGTGCGACGCGAAGGTCGGCAGCACCGCGAGCTCCAGGTAACCGCCGCCGCTGCCGTGCGCGATGATCGACAGCGTGTCGCGGTCGAGCGTTTCCAGCGCACGCCGCACCTGCGTGCCGTACAGCTTGCCGGCGCGCGTCAGCACGACGCGCTGCTTCACGCGGGCGAACAGCCGCACGCCGAGGCTGGCTTCCAGCGTCGCGATCTGCCGCGATACCGCGCTTTCGGTCAGGAACAGCTCCTTGGCCGCGTGCGTGAAGCTCTCGTGGCGTGCGGCGGCTTCGAAGGCCACGAGCGCGCCCATGTTGGGGATCTTGAATTTACGCATGATGCTCGATTCGTCTGACGAACAGGGCCGCGCCGCGCGGGGGCGGAAGGCGGGCGAAGAACGGCTGATAATTCCAAAAACTCATCACGTATCAATTTAATCTCGCTTTACGCCCGGCTGCAACCCTTTGAATAATGCTCCCCACGCAAGGCTAGGCGCCCGCAGGGCGGCCGGCCAACGAGTGCCGGCACGTTTGCCGGCGGTCCCCCGAGACGAGAATCCTGATGCGCAATCCGAATATCGAGAGCTTGCTGACGAAGCTGCTGGGACAGGCGAAGACCGACGCCCTGTTCTCGACCCTGAACATGCCGGCCATCCTCGAAGAATGGGAAGACGGCGTCGTGACGCGCGCGGAAATCGCGCAGGCGATGAACATGGCGCTGTTCGAAGGGCTGCTCGAACGTTCGGCGAACGGCCGCGCGTACACGGCCGACGCGATCGAAAGCGGCGGTTCGGTCTATTTCGATCACGGCGCGCTGCGCACGGTGCGCTGGCCGAACACGGGCGCGCTGCCGCCGGGCGAGGCTGCTTTCACGCGCATCCTGCGTCCGCTCGGCTTCCGCCTGAACGGCCGTTACCCGCTCGACAAGCTCGGCATGACGGGCCGCGCGTATGCGCATGAAGACGCGCCGGACGAAATCGCGCAGTTCTTCGTCAGCGAACTGCATCCGGAGCGTTTCTCGAAGGAATTCCAGCAGGCCGTGACGAACGTCGTGAGCACGTCGCGCGATCCGCTGTCGCCGGCGGCCGTCGCGCTGCTGTGGGAAGTCGAGCGCGAAGGCTGGCTCTCGCTCGACGCCGCGCACACGCTGCTGCCGGAGATCGTCGGTGCGTTCGCGCGCCAGCACGACCTGCCGAACGAGCTCGACTACGAAACGCTGCTGCTGGAATCGGCGGAAATGGCGTGGATCTCGACCGAAGGCAACGCGTTCAACCATGCGACCGACCGCGTGGCCGACGTGTTCAAGCTGTCCGATGACGAGAAGGCGAAGGGCCGGCCGATGAAGCCGGAAGTCGAGCGTTCGCGCTCGGGCCGCGTGTTCCAGACCGCCTATCGCGCGGATACCGTCGAGCGCGAATTCCGCACGCGTGACGGCGGCACGGTGAAGCGCAACGTGCCGGGTTCGTTCTACGAGTTCATCACGCGCAAGCGCACGTTCGACCAGGCGGCGCGCCGCTGGGTGACCGATCTGCGTTTCGATGCGGGTAACGCGCAGGGCATCTTCAAGATGACGGCGAACGCGGCGAAGTAACACAGGCGACGCGGCCAGCGGTGCGTGGGCGGCGCGATCGCCGTGCCGGCACCGGCGGGCCGCTGCCGAGGGAGTCAAGCGATCGGGCAGGGCGCGACAGCGTCCTGCCCGATTGCGTTGGGCGGCGTGCGTCAGTCGCGCGGCGCGGTGGCGTCGCGCAAGGTCCGTGCGTCGTAGCGACGGGCGCTGTCCTCCGCGGTCCCGGGTTCGACGACGCGGAACGTGGCCGGATCGGCGCCGTCGATCTCGACGAGGCTCACGTAGCCGACGATATACGCGTGCTTGCTGTCGCGTGCGAAATCGTCGTCGAGGAATTCGAGCGTCGGCAGGTGCACGCGCTTCGTCGATACCGGCCGGCGGCCGAAGAACAGCTTGTCGCCGGCGCGCAGGAACGTCGGATGCAGCACCTGGAATTCGCTGGCCGGCACGTCGACCTGCAGCGGCTTGCCGTCGCAGAACAGGCGCTCGCCGTCCCATGCGTAGCTGCCTTCGACATTCAACCGATCGGGGTCGATGCCTTTCTTGACGACGCCGAGATGAAACGCCCGCGTCGCGTCGCGCGCCCAGCCGCCCGACAGCACGCGGAACGCGGCCGGATCGGCGCCGCGCAGCGGCTGCGGCCGGGATGGCGTGAACGCGTAGAACACCGTGACGCCATCGGTGAAGTAGTGCGGGCCGAGCACACGCAGCGCATCGATCGGCCGGTCCGAGAAGCGGGTCAGCTCGATCGGCATCTCGGCACAGGTCCGGTATGCCCAGTGAATGCCGTGCGCGTCACCGCACAGCCAGTCGATCGTACCGAAGTCGAACAGCGTCTCGCGCGCGGCGAAGGTCGCTGGATCGAAGCCGGTCAGCGTCGCGTCCTGGAACCGCACCGTCGTGCCCGACGCCGGCCGTGGCTGCCGATGCCACCAGTAGTCCCGCAGTTCGGGGCGCATCGTGAAGAAGCTGCGCCATTCGTCGAACATGCGCGTCTCCTGCACCGTCTGCCGCGCGCCGGATTCGATCGGGCCGATCCGGTCGGTGCATCGCAGGTAGCCGGCCTCGTCGGGGCCGCACAGGAAGCTCGCGCGATCGATGTCCTTCGGCCGGCCGTAGTAGTACACGCGATCGGCATCGGCGAAATAGCCGCCCGGAAAGCCGATCGCGCTCGCGCCATGCGAGCCGTTGATGCGCCGGCCGTTCATGTAGATCGATTCGTCGTCGGTCGCGATGTACTCGTGCTCGCACATCTCGAACGTCACGCCGCGTTCGTCGGTCGGACGGTTCCAGGTTTCGTAGACGAGCGGCCGGAATGTGTGCGGGCTGCGCGTGCGGATCGTCCGGCCGGTGATGTAGTACGCCTGCCGCGCATCGCGCGCGTAGCGCTGGTTCAGGATCTCGAACGTCTCGAGATCGGCGTCCTCGATCCGGTAGTAATACAGCATCGCCATCGCGCTGCCGAGTTGCCCTTGCACGATAACGTGTACGCCGTCGGTGAACCAGCGGCCGCCGATGCAGCGGAACGCGTGCGGCTGTTCGATCGGCAGCGGCGTGCCATCCTTGGCCCACAGCGGCAGGCCGTCCGGGCGGCGGATCACGGTGTCGCCGGCGATCGCGTAGTCGGGATGGTTGGTGTCCTGCAAGGGCGGCTGGGGCATGGCGGATGGCGCGCGGGGGTCGTGACAGTCGCCGTAGTATGCCGTGGAATACGGGCGGAAATGCGGGCAGGAATGCGGGCGGCGCGCGCGCCGGGCGCCGGACACCGCGCCGTCAGAACACGTGCGTGATCAGATAGAACAGCACCAGCAGCCCGGCCGGCACGCCGAGCAGCCAGGCGATCAGGTATTTGCCCATGTCGTCGTCCTGATGGCCGCGACGCCGTTGGCGCCGCGGCGGTTGCGTGAATGTGCTGTCGCGTTACAGCTCGCGATCGAACTCCTTCAGCTGCTTCTCGGCCGCGTCGCGGGCGATCCCGTAACGTTCCTGGATCTTCCCGGCGAGATACTCGCGATTGCCTTCCGCGACGGCCAGGTCGTCGTCGGTCAGCTTGCCCCACTTGGCCTTCAGCTTGCCGGAGAGCTGCTTCCACTGGCCCTTGATCTTGTCCTCGTTCATGGTGTGCTCCTTGTCGTGCAGGGATAAAAGGCGCGGCGGCGTGCCGCGCCCGGAGGTCAGGCCTTCGCCTTCAGGCCGGATGCGTCGACGTGCTTCACGCCCTTGACCGCGCGCGACACGGCGATCGCCTTCTTCACGGCGATCTTCGTCGGCAGCACGCCCGTCAACGTGACGATGCCGTCGACGGTCTTCACGCTGATGTCGACACTCTTCAGGCCGTCGGTGGCGGCCAGTTGGCCCTTCACCTTGGTCGTGATCCACGTGTCGGTGACGGGCTGGTTCGATTCGGTCTTCATGCCGTTGTCGGTCGATGCGTCCTGCGCAGCCGCGTTCGTGAGCGGT
Source organism: Burkholderia sp. D-99 (assembly GCF_011605345.1). Classification (GTDB taxonomy): domain Bacteria; phylum Pseudomonadota; class Gammaproteobacteria; order Burkholderiales; family Burkholderiaceae; genus Burkholderia. Next base: position 506,966 of record NZ_JAAOXM010000002.1, on the reverse strand, counting down.
GCGGCGCCGAGCAGGAACGCCGCGCTGACGGCGAGCAGCGTCGTGAGGTGTCGGGTCTTGTTCATGGATGGTTCTCCGTCGATGGGCGTGGTGAATGTGAACGTACGAACGGCGCCGTCCGTTACCGGACGATCGGCGTGTCGTAGCCGGGCTCGCGCGGCGGGATGTCCGGGCGCGGCACGTCGGGCGGCAGCGGAACCGGCGGGTCGGTGCCGGGCGGCGGTTCGGGCGGGCTGCCCGGACGTGGTTCGGGCCGCGTCGGATCGGGTGTCTGATGGAGCTTCATCGTGCTTCTCCTCTGCGGTTCGGATGGCAGCGCATGAGCGCCGATGCAGGACCAGCGTACCGGGGCGAACGTGCGAGGACATCGCGCAAATTCACCTGATCGGCTAGTGCGTTTGCACGGGGCGTCGTGAAGGGGAGGCGGTGCGCCCGCTGGCTGAGGCGCGCGGAAAGCCGACGCGGCGAATGCTGCGGGATCGGCGGGATGCCGCACGGTGGCGGCGCGCGGTGCGAATGTACTATGGCGGCTAGTGCATCCGCGCCTGTCGTGCACGGGTGCGGCACGCGATCATCGCCACACGCGCCGGCCGGCGCGTGTCGACGAAGCGGCAACGGGCCGGGGCGGTCATGCTGACGACATGGACAACCATTCGATGAACGAACAGGTAAACGAACAGGCGCTGAAGTCGCACACCGACCGGCGCCAGCTGCACCAGATCATCGCGGGGCTCACCGAGGGCGTGATCCTGGTCGAGCCCGACCAGCGGATCGTCTGGGCGAACGAGGCCGCGCTCGCGATGCACGGCGTGACCGAGCTGAAGGCGCTCGGCGCGACCGTCACCGATTACCGCGAGCGCTTCCGGCTGCGCTACCGGAACAATCATCCGGTGCGCGACGGCCACTATCCGATGGATCGCGTGATCGCGGGCGAGGAATTCAGCGACGTGACGGTCGAAGTCGAATCGGCCGCCGACGAGACCGTGAGCTGGGTCCACCGCATCCGCAGCCTCGTGCTGACGAACGCGGCCGGCGAACCCGACTGCCTCGCGCTCGTGCTGCACGACGCGACCGAATGGGCGAGCGCCGAGGAGCGCTTCGAGCGCACCTTCAACGCGAACCCGGCGCCGGCCGTGATCTGCCGGCTCGACGACCTGCGCTACGTGAAGGTCAACCAGGGCTTTCTCGACATGACCGGCCACGCGCGCGACGACGTGCTCGGCCGCTCGGTGTACGAGGTCGACGTGCTCGACCAGGCCGAGCGGCGTGAGCTCGCGATCGAGCGGCTCGGCGAAGGCGCGACGATCCCGCAGATGGAGGCCGTGCTGAAACGCGCGGACGGCAGCACGAAGGCCGTGGTCGTCGCCGGGCAGCCGATCGACATGAACGACGAGGCATGCATGCTGTTCACGTTCATGGATCTCGAGCCGCGCAAGCAGGCCGAGCGCGCGCTGCGGCAGAGCGAGGAACGCTTCGCGACGGCGTTCCGGATGGCGCCGGTCGCCACCGCGATCGTCACGGCCGACCGCTTCGAATTGCTCGACGTGAACGGCGCATTCGCCGCGATGACGGGCCACGCGCAGGACGACCTGCTCGGCAAATCCGCGGACGAGCTCGGGCTGTGGGCCGAACGCGGCGCGTGGCAGCGCATCGAAGGGCGGCTCGCGCGCGACGGCAACGTACGCAACGCCGACGTGCAGATTCGCACGCGTGAAGGCGACGTGCGCGATTGCGTCGTGTCGGCCGATCCCGTCGCGATACACGGCCGCGACTGCCTGCTCGTCGCGCTGCTCGACATCAGCGATCGCAAGCGCACGGAGATGGAACTCGTCTACGCGATCGAAACCGCGATGCAGGATGCGTCGTGGTTCAGCCGCACGCTGATCGAGAAGCTGGCGAACGTGCGGCGCGCGAATGCGCCGGATGCGGGCGCTCAACTGTCGGACCTGACCGCGCGCGAGCGCGACGTGTTCGACCTGCTGTGCCACGGTCTCGCGGACAAGGAGATCGCCGGCCGCCTCGGGCTCGCGCCGAACACCGTGCGCAATCACGTCGCGACGATCTACGCGAAGCTCGACGTGCACAGCCGCGGCGAGGCGATCGTGTGGGCGCGCGAACGCGGGATCGTCGGCGCGGCCGATGCGAATAGCGCGCGCGGCGAGAAGGGCGGCGCGAAGGGCAAGGACTGACGCCGTCGGTACGAATGCACCAGGCGCGCTGGTGCATCCGCATCTGCCGCGCGCGGCGCCCGCTTGCGATCCTGTCCACTCGGCGGTGCGGCGCTGGCCGTCACGCCGCCGGTTCTCTCCAACCATCGCAGGAGACGACCATGGACAGGAATCGCATCGAAGGCAAGCTCAAGCAGGTCAAGGGTTCGGTCAAGGAAGCGCTCGGCAAGGTGACGGGCGACCGCAAGACGGAAGCGGAAGGTGTCGCCGAACAGCAGGCCGGCAAGCTTCAGGAGAAGGCCGGCGAGGCGGCTGATGCGGTGCGCAAGCAGACGGGCACCGATCGGCACTGACCGATGACGCGGCGCCGCGGGCGTCGCGGCTGTCGCGACGGCCGGCCGGGCCGTCATCGCAACGATGATGCGCCGCCGGCATGACCACGACCGGCCTTGATGGGCGGGCGCCGGCGCGGCTTCCTGCAGAGGCTGTCCACTCGCGGTTCACCGTTGCGCGGGCCGCGGGGCGGCCGCGAACGCGGAACTTGATGACAAATCCTCACTACATAGTTCCGATATTTCGTTTGCTGCACGGGTATTGGCTACCCACAATCCATTCACCTCTTTCGCGATGAAAGGCTCTTCGGAGACGGAGCCGCGGCGATCGATCGGCCGGTAGGGACGTTGCATGACGCCCCGGCGGCGGACGAGATGACCGGCACGCGAGAGGTTGCCGACGTGCGGCAGTCGCGCGTTGCATCCCGGCCCCCAGAACAAGGATTGTCATGACGTTCCGCATTCGTTCGCTTTCCGGCGTCGCATTGACCGCCGCGATCCTCGCGCTCCAGACGGGCGCGGTTCATGCGCAGGAGACGATCGTCAAGGTCGGCGTGGCCGGCCCGTTGACGGGCGGCGGCGCCGCGTATGGCAAGGACATCGAGAACGGCGTGCGCATGGCGGTCGACGAAGCGAATGCCGCGCATACGACGGTGGGCGGCAAGCCCGTGAAGTTCGTCGTTGCGTCGCAGGACGACCAGAGCGATCCGCGCACCGGCGTGCAGGCCGCGCAGCAACTCGCCGACGCGCAGGTGGCCGTCGTGATCGGCCACTTCAATTCGGGCACGACGCTGCCCGCGTCGAAGATCTACGCGAAGGCCGGCATTCCGATGATCACGCCGTCGGCGACCAATCCCGACATCACGCGCGCCGGGCTCGGCACCGTGTACCGCGTGATCGCGACCGACACGCAGAACGCCGGCAACGCAGGCGCCTATGCGGCGAGCGTGACCAAGGCGAAGCGCATCGCGATCATCGACGACCGCACCGCGTTCGGCCAGGGCGAAGCCGACGAATTCGAGAAGTCCGTGAAGGCGAACGGCGGGACGGTCGTCGCGCGCGAATTCACGAACGACAAGGCGGTGGACTTCAGCGCGCAGCTCACGAAGATCAAGAGCACCAACGCCGATCTCGTGTTCTTCGGCGGGCTCGACGCACAGGCCGCGATGCTCGTGAAGCGCATGCGCCAGCTCGGCATCCGCGCGCAGTTCCTCGCGGGCGGCGGCGTGATGAACGCGAACTTCATCAAGCTGGCCGGCAATGCGGCGGAAGGCGCGGCCGTGTGGGAATACGGGCAGCCGCTGTCGCGTCTCGCGAAGGGCAAGCAGTTCGAAACGAAATTCAAGCAGAAGTACGGCATCGACATGCTCGCGTATGCGCCGTTCGCGTACGACGCGACGTGGATCGCGATCAACGCGATGCAGAAGGCGAACTCGACGAAGCCGGCCGATTTCAACGGCGCGCTGAAGGGCACGCGCTACGACGGCATCACGGGCACGATCGCGTTCACGAACACGGGCGACCTGAAGAACCCGAGCTCGACGCTGTATGAGGTGAAGAACGCGGCGTGGCAGCCCGTCACGACGAAATCGGCGGATTGAACGCAACAGGCGCGCGCGGACTTTCGCGGCGCTGCCGGACGTGCTGAAATGCCATCAGCGATCGGTTGCGATCGCGGCGCACGCCGGTGTGGCAGCCGCACGAGTCCGCCCGCGCGACGCCGCGCGCGACGCGGCACGAACAACCCACGGGCGTGGCCGGCTGGCCGCGCCCAACATGAGCAACTGGAGTCAGTCGTGAGTTCTCAAGTCGTCATCGTCGGCGGTGGTGTGATCGGCAGCTCGATCGCCTATTTCCTGCGCGCCACCGATCCCACGGTATCCGTGACCGTGATCGAGCGCGACCCCACCTATGCGAGATCGTCGTCGGCGTTGTCGGCCGCGTCGATTCGCCAGCAGTTCTCGACGCCGCTGTCGATCGAGATGTCGCTGTTCGGCATCGACTTCCTGCGCACGATCGGCGAACGGCTCGAAGTGGATGGCCATCAGCCGTCGATTGACCTGCACGAAGGCGGCTACCTGTTCCTCGCGACGCCGGCCGGCGATGCGACGTTGCGCGAGAACCATGCGCTGCAGACGAGCCTCGGCGCGGATATCCGGCTGATGGACCGCGATGCGCTGCGCGCGAAGTTTCCGTGGCTGAACGTCGACGATCTCGTGTCGGGCGCGTATGGCGTGAGCGGCGAAGGCTGGTTCGACGGCTACGGGCTCGTGCAGGCATTGCGCAAGAAGGCGCAGGCGCTGGGTGCGCGCTACGTGCCGTCCGATGTGAAGGCGGTGGTGCGCGACGGCCGCAAGGTGACGCAGGTGGTCACGGCCGACGGCGAACACTATGCGTGCGACACGCTCGTCAACGCGGCAGGCGCGTGGGCCCGCACGCTGTCGTCGATGATGGGCATCGACATTCCTGTTTATGCGCGGCGCCGCAGCATCTTCAACGTGTCGTCGCCGGCCCGGCTCACGGATTGCCCGCTGCTGATCGACCCGACCGGCGTGTATTTCCGGCCGGAAGGGCGCACGTACATTTGCGGGACGTCGCCGAGCCCGGATCGCGACCCGGACGACCTGCCGCTCGACGAAGTCGACCACGACCTGTTCGACGAGGTGATCTGGCCGACGCTCGCGAACCGCGTGCCGGAGTTCGAGGCGCTGCGCGTGGAGAACTGCTGGTCCGGATACTACGAGTACAACGTGTTCGACCACAACGCGATCATCGGCTATCACCCGGAACTCGATAACGTCGTGTTCGCAAACGGCTACAGCGGCCACGGGCTGCAGCAAGGGCCGGCGACGGGGCGCGGGGTCAGTGAACTCATTCTGGGCGGGCGTTACGACACGCTCGACCTGTCGACGCTCGGCTGGGCGCGCGTGCTTGAAAACCGGCCGATCGTCGAAAAGAACGTCGTGTAGCGCGGCGTACCCCGCCCGGTGTGGTGGGCGGGATTCTCCTTGTGTCTCAACTCATTGGCCCGACTGTGTCGGGCTCTTTTTTTGCGCGTGTCAGCCGACGCCGTAGACCGCATCGCGCAGATCCACCGTGTACTGGCCGTTCATCCCTTCGTAAAGCGTGTTCGACAGCGATACGACGGTGAGCCCGCGTGCGCGGTCGACGAACCAGGAATGCCCGTAGACACCGCCCCAGCGCCAGGTGCCTACGGATTCCGGCGATGCCGCCGCATGCGGGTCGCGCAATACGGAAAACCCGATCCCGAAACCCGTGCCGGGCAGGTCGGGCAACTCGAGGTTGCCGGTGTGGACGCGGCCCATCTCGTCGACCAGGTTGGCCGGCAGCAGCGTGCCGCCGCCCGCCCGCAGCGTGTCCAGCACATTCAGCACGTCGCCGGCGGTGCCGACCATGCCTGCGCCGCCCGATGCGAAGGCGTTCGCGTCGAGCGCGCGCGACGGCGAATACGTCACGCCGACGGAGCCCTCGAAGATGGGCACCGCTTCGTTTTCGGCAAGCCGATGCGGTTGCGGCGTGTCATTGACGTAGGGCGTCGCGAGCCGCGCGGAGTCGCGTGCGACGAATCCCGTGTCGCGCGTGCCGAGCGGGTGGAGCACGAGCGTATCGATTGCGTCGGCGAGCGGCAGTCCGCTGACCGCCTCGATCAGCGCGCCGACCACGTCGATGGAAAGCGAATAGTTCCAGCCGGTTCCCGGCGCGAACTGCAGCGGTACGCTCGCGATCCTGCGCACGTTTTCGGCGAGCGTGATCGAGGCGGCATCGAGCCCGTCGGAGACGCCTGCGCGTGCATAGGCGCCCGTCGCGTCGGCTTCCGCGAAGCGATAGCCGAGGCCGGCGGTATGCGTGAGCAGGTGACGCACCCTGATCACCGGCACGCTGCCGTCACGCAGCGCCGGGCGGAACTCGGGCAGCCAGCGCGTGACGTCGTCGTCGAGCGACAGCTTCTGCTGGGCGACGAGCGCCATCGCGGCTGCGGCTACGATCGGCTTCGTCACCGACGCGAGCCTGAACAGCGTGTCCTCGCGCATCGGCGTGTGCGCTTCGCGGTCGGCGAACCCGGCCGCGCGGCGATAGACGAGTTCGCCGTCGCGTGCGACCAGGACGACCGCGCCGACGAGGCGGTGCGTTTCGAGTTGACGGGACAGTACCGCGTCGACGCGCCCGGCGAGTGCGGGATCGGTCGACGGCTGCTGTGATGATGCGCGGTTGGGGATCATCGAGGACTCTGTCGTGAAGGGGGAGCCGACATGTTAGGCGGCGCACGCGGGAAGCGCCGTTAATCCACACATGGAACAGGGCTTCGTGCGCCGCACCGACCGGCGCTGACGGCCACGGGGCAGGGAATTCAGCCGGGGGCCACGGCAGCCCCGTTGCGGCGCACCACGTCGGGCCTGCGCCGGTTAGCTGACAAAATATGCCCCAAGCGGCGGGCGGCGTTCGTTAGAATCTGCTGTCGTCGAGGAAATAACGCAATTGCATTGGTGCAGGGCGGTATCGCGTCACGGACACTGCTTGCCCAGAATCCATCGTTCATCTTTCGCCGGAGGCGAGCATGCCAGGTTTACTTCCCGATGTTGACCGCGAGGGGCTCCTCGAATATTCGGTGGTGTACACCGATCGCTCGGTCAACCATATGTCGCAACGCTTTCAGGGCGTCATGCGCGACATCTCCGGCACGCTGAAAAAAGTCTATAACGCGAAGTCGGCCGTGATCGTTCCGGGCAGCGGGACGTTCGGCATGGAAGCCGTCGCGCGGCAGTTTGCAACGAACAAGAAGTGCCTCGTCATCCGCAACGGCTGGTTCAGTTTCCGCTGGTCGCAGATTTTCGACATGGGCAGCATTCCGTCCGAGACGACGGTGCTGAAGGCGCGCCCGGTCGAAGCGGGACGGCAGGCCGCGTATGCGCCGGCCCCGATCGACGAAGTGGTCGCCGCGATCAAGGAACACAAGCCGGATCTGGTCTTTGCGCCGCATGTCGAAACCGCGTCCGGGATGATGCTGCCCGATGGGTATCTGCGCGCGGTGGCCGACGCCGTGCATGCCGTCGGCGGCATGTTCGTGCTGGATTGCATCGCATCCGGCACGGTGTGGGTCGACATGCAGGCGAGCGGCGTCGATATCCTGATCAGCGCGCCGCAGAAGGGCTGGAGCGCGTCGCCGTGCTGCGCGATGGTCATGTTGAGCCCGCTCGCCCGCGAACGCATCGATGCGACGACCAGCACCAGCTTCGCGTGCGATCTCCGCAAGTGGCTGCAGATCATGGAGGCTTATGAGGGCGGCGGGTTCGCGTACCACGCGACGATGCCCACGGACAGCCTCACGACGCTGCGCGACGTGATGAAGGAAACCGAGGCATACGGCTTCGACCAGGTGAAAGCGGAGCAGCTCGAGCTCGGCAATCGCATTCGCGCGCTGCTGGCCGACAAGGGCTTCCGGAGCGTGGCGGCTGAAGGCTTCGAGGCACCGGGTGTCGTGGTCTGCTATACGGACGACGACGGGATTCGATCGGGGAAGAAGTTCGCCGACGTCGGCTTGCAGATCGCGGCCGGCGTGCCGCTGCAATGCGACGAGCCGGAGGATTTCAAGACCTTCCGTTTGGGCTTGTTCGGCCTGGACAAGCTGCATGATGTCGACGGTGCGGTTGCACGGTTCGCCGACGCGCTGGAGCGGGTTCTTTAAGACGCTTTGCGGATTTGGCGAGGCAGTGGGCGATGGGTGGCTGCACCCTTGGCCTGCCGCCTCGCGCTGTTCATGGTCTTGTTTGATGCGCGCTCGGGTTCCGGGCTCGACGTGCTCATGCGCAGCGGGGCCGATCCATCTGCCTGTACCGCTAACCTGAAAGGCTCGCATGGCATACATCGTTCGACAGGAAGTCCCGTCGGTATCCGCCTACATCGACATTCGTCTCGCCGCAGGGTTGAGCGGGAAGTCGGAGCAGGCCGCGACGATGGGGTTGAAGAACGGGCTCTTCAGCGTCGTGGCCTACTGCGACAGTGACCCGGTCGGAATTGGCCGGGTCATCGGCGACGGCGGCTGCTTCTTCGAGATCGTGGATATCGCGGTGTTGCCCGCTCACCAGAAGAAAGGTGTCGGCGACCTGATCATGCGGGCGCTGATGCGCTACGTTCACGAGAATGCGCCGCCGACCGCGTATGTCAGCCTGATGGCCGATCACGGGACGCCGAAGTTCTACGAACGCTACGGTTTTCAGCCGTCGTTGCTGCCGGAGAAGGCGGGGATGTTTTTGCGGATTGCGTAGCGCGTGGGTGGCCGATGTGAGTTGGTAGATGTGCTGGTGCACGATCTACCAACGCCAGTTCTCAGGAAGGCCCGAGCGCCTGCTCCAACTGCGACATCTCTTCACGCCACTTCTGCTGCAAGTTTGGCTTTTGGTGTTTCTTTTTGCGTGCGAGGTCCGTTTCCAGCAAGGCGTCCAGTTCGCACCAACGCTGCCATTGCGCTTCCGCTTCGCTTTGGGGGGAATGCGTGCCGTGATCAGTCACACCTGCTGGCTCGGGCTCAGGCGCGGATACCTCTTCGCGAGTAACGTACAAACGTCGGTACGCGCTCTCGGCATCCGGCCACTCCTGCAAGCGCCCGTCATGGATCGCCCAGAAACGATTGCAGCTGTGCTCGATCAACTCGCGATCGTGCGAGACAAGAATGAAGCCGCCGGCAAACGTGGCAAGAGCCTCGGCGAGTTCGCGCTTGCCGGCCATGTCGAGGTGATTGGTCGGCTCATCCAGCCATAGCAGGTGATAGCTGGCCATCGACAGTGCCAGAAACAGCAGACGTGCGCGCTCCCCGCCGCTCAACGTGGCGACGGTCTGGTTGTGCCGCGGATAAGCGAAGCCCGCCGCGATCAACGCTTGCCGTCGTTCTCTGTCGCCAACCCGCACAAACTCGGACAGTGCTTCGGATAGCGTAGCGCTGTCGGGCAGTTGCTGCAGCGATTGATCGTAGTACGCGATGTTTGCCAACGGATGAAAGCGCCACCCGGCGCGTGCTTCTCCCTGCCGTACATCGCTCCAGCACTGACGCAACAACGACGATTTGCCCGTACCGTTGCTGCCAAGTAGCGCGACCTTGTCGCCCGGGCGCAACCACAGGTTATCGATCTGAAACAGCGGCGGTTGCTCGGGCCGGGCAAACACCTGCAGATGCTCGAAAGCGAGCAAATTGTCGGCCTCCAGCTCGCTACCCGCCAGTTTCAGACGCCAAGGGCTACCGTGGCTCACGAACGTTTGTTCTTCCTTGAGTTTGTCGACACGCTTTTGCATTGAGCGCGCCTGCCGGAGCAGCTTTTCATTGTCATGCTCACGGCCCCAGATGGCGATGCGTTTGCTGCTGACGGCGAGCCGGTCAATTTCCTTTTGTTCGGCGGCACGGCGCACCTGCGCCGCCGCGTCGGCATCGGCGAGGGCGACCAACGCGTTGCTGCATGGCATGTCGAAGCTGTACACGCGCTGATCGCGCAGAATCCAGCTTTTTTCGCTCAGTTTGTCCAGCAGTCGCGCGTCGTGCGACACGAGGATGAGGCCGCCCTGCCAGCGCTGCAGGAAATCCTCCAGCCACAGCAACGACGGCAGATCCAGATGGTTGCTCGGCTCGTCCAGCAGCAGCAGGTTGGGCTCGAGCAACACGGCACGCCCGAGTAGCAAGCGCGTGTGCTGGCCGCCGCTGAGGTTGGCCACCGTAGTGTTCGCCGCTGCGGATAAGTCCAGGTCATGCAGCAGACTGTCGACACGCCAGTGTTGTGCGGACTGTGTATCCACGACTTCCAGCAGTGCTTCACGTGCCGTCAGTCCCGCCAGCCGCGCCGGCAGGTGCTGCTCCACGTGCTGAAGGCGGCATTGCCCGCTGTAGTGAACGTTGCCCGCGCTCAGTTCGCGGGCACCAGCGAGTACGCCAAGCAGACTGCTTTTGCCGCAGCCGTTATGGCCAATAAGGCCGATACGGTCGCCGAGTTCTACAGTAAGGGAAAGATCCTGGAACAGCGGGCCTTGGCTGGTTTCCAGTTGCACAGAAAGTGCGGAGATCAGGGTCGTCATACCTAGCTCTTGTCTTTTTGGGGGACGTGTTTGTCCCTGTCAACAGGAGCGCTGGCGACAACAATGAGTCGAGAAAGAACTCGAGAATGTAGCGTGAACTTTGCTCTGACCGGGTTATCGCAGCGCGATGGAACTCAGGCAGGAGCGGGTCGATGTGCTGAAGAAATGCACCAACATCAGTTGGCGCGCAAGCAGAACCATATTTACCTCCTTTTTTAAAAGAAGTTGAATAGGCTTGAAAGTATATAGCAATGCAGCCTTCTTTACGGAGGTCACTGAAAGGGGGCCGAGCGAGGAATGTCGGCCATTCTGAGGGTAGTGCAGGATGATCTGCTTCGTTTCAACGCGCTGATCCGGATTGTCTATTTCGCGTACTTCGTGTGGGGCGAGGCCGCGGCGGGCGGCGATGTTGTGCCTTGCCGCCGCGCTAGACGCCTGCATCAAGCGGATCGGGCAGGATCAACCTTGCCTGTTGCTTGACAGGAGCAGCGGGTGATCGAGCGCGTGCTGGTGCTGCACGACGCACAACCGGCGGCCGTGCCCGGATTTCGCTACCTGGAGGCCAGGGAGCAGCTGCAGCGCTTCATCGTGAGAGTGAACGGCCTTCGCCGGTTCCGACCGCCGCAGTCGGTTGGCAAGGACACACAAAAGGGAGGGGGAGGTATTGGTCGGGGCTGACGAGATAACCTTTCATCTCGTGACCGCCCCGTTCTACAAGGCCCAGAAGCGACCGCGTGCGATACATGACCGCTGCCGACAGGTTCGAACGGTACTTTGCGGCCCATAGGAGACCGTCGCCTTTCCGTATTGCTGTCACTTTCGATCTACTGCTGGCCGGCACGCGCTGCGGCGTAACAACGCGTGCCCCGTCGCCTTCAAAGCTCTACTTCACGAACTGCTGCCTGGAAAAGAAATTCGTCACGCGTGACCAAGAACAAACCGGGTGTGCCCGATCCAAGCACGTGCAGAGGCTCTAACTTGGCAACCTGTTTCCAGAATTCTTCGGTGTACTTGTCATTGACGTTGAGCGGGCTAAAACCTAAACGATTCACGAAGTTTGAATGGGATTCAAACTTGATAAGCCTATCGTACACATACCACTCATCAAAGCCTGGCATCGGAAGCCGCGATACCGCCTTGACTAATGGACTGACCGCGAGTTCGCCGAATTTTGACCATCCCGCCGTGAGTTCCTCATCGGTCGGCGTATATGGCCCGCTGTCACAACTTGCAATTGCAATATATCGCCCGAGCACTAATTCCGGACAACGTAGAACTATGTCCTCGATAGCCCCGTCAGTCCCTTCGTTCCATTCGACAATCCGATAACCGGCACGTTCGCCTGTTCGCGTTACTCTCTCCCCACCCTCGTCCGTCAGATTATCGATCATCTTTTCTAGTAATGCCCGCACGTGTGCTTCCGCTTCTTCGCGCGTACCCTCGAAGTCCAACCTACTAGCGCCATTTCCGAATCGACAATCGGTTGCCTCCTGCACGACTTCGTAGCCGAATATGAATGTTCCGTCGTTGCGCTGATATACGTGAAACCCAACGTCGTACGTCAGGTCGTGCGCATTTTGTCGCACATACTGAAACGTCTGATCATATCCGGCCTCAAGTTTCATCTGGTTGTCCCCATTTGACAGCAATTGAGACTTACGATCTGGATTTCCGCGCCGGGCCATCGACGGACCGGCACGGCCATTGTCAACGATCTAGGCGTTGACGTCGACCGACCGCTTCTGGCCGATTAGCGACACCGACTTCGCAAGACTGCAAACGTCTTGCGAAGTCGACTGGATCGCCCCATAGGTTGAGTTTTCGCCGGTCCGAAGAGACCCGCGATTTCCATGAAGCGCTGCCATGAAGCAGCGGTAGATCAGGCGGCGTCATGTCACTAGCGCTCATGGTCGCCCGGACGTAGACAGGCTGGAAAACAGGACTGCACCGCATGAGGTCTTGTGGCCGTCGAGCGCGGCGTTGGCCCCGTCGACTTTGAGGTTCGCATCACCCTCTGCAATGACGACTTCACCGTGCTCGGGACAGATGCAACGGTCGCCGATACGACCAACCGCACGCCCCATGACCTTGCTGTTCGGCGCGCCGGTTTCCACGGTTCCGCCGTGACTATGTCGATCGCCTACTCGAATCACGCCGCGCATACTGCTTCCTCAATACGAATAGCCTTGCCCGCGCCAATCGGGATAGTCGCCGTCGAATCGCTTGCCCCACCATGGCAGATACGCATCCCCTTCGCCGCCTGCCCGGAACCAGTTGCGGTCGGGATCGATCGCCGTCAATTTGCTAGGCGGCTTCACGACGACCGCCACTGGGTGGTCGGAGGCGGTCGTGCCGGCCACTAGTGTGTTGCCACCCAGGTGATTGGCCCGGCCGATCGCCAGAACCACGTCGGTGAGCGCGGACCCGGTGCCCATGTCGCCGAGCACCGCGGCCGTATTGAAGGTCTGCTTCACGTGGTCGTATTCCGGGAGCGTTTCGGTCAACGACTGGGACAGTGAGGCGAGGCCGCGTCGCTGCCATGACCGGTGTCGTGTACGACGAACTTGAGGTCGGTGACACCTATCTCGGCATTTTTTGCGGCCTGTTCGATCGTTGCCTTCCATGCCTGCACCGCGCGGGGCTCGCGCACTTTTGCTTCGAACGCCTGCGTGTCGCCCGTTGCGGGCGGGCCGATCCATGCGAGCTGCTCACGTTGGGTCTTGAAGTCCGGCCAAGGACTATGAGGTCCGATAAGGGGGATAACCAATGTACACGCCCCGATGGATCGAGATATAGCCATTGGCGTACCTAATGAATAGTCGTCGATCAACGACTCACTGCGGGCGTCGATCGCGCAGACACGGCGGATTGGGAAGTCGAAGCAAGGATTAAAAAATGCCTTACGTATCGGGAGTTGGTTGTGAAATTAAAAGATATCGAACGATCTAAATGAATTGAGTGGGGAGATGAGAAAATAGGCTGGGAGCTCGTGGCGCCAAAATCCAGCAGGCAGCATTTCATGCAAAACAGATCAGATGGTTAAAAAGTGACGGACGGATTATTCGGATTGCTGAAGTAATGTCGATTTGACATTCGATGGATGAGGCCGAGGCGGGACCCGGCTTGAATACACTGCGATCCGGTTGTGTTTGCCATCCCCGCCATCCTGCACGTGAAAGAAATTTAACGATCGCTGACGATCGCCCCCACGCTAGAACGCGCAATCGCGACTACTTGTATTACCATACGAGCGCAAAATGACTTTCTAGTCGAAGCGATTGATAAAAGACACGTGCGCGGTGTTTCTAATTAGCGCCCGAGTTGTATGGTTAATGAAAGAATAATCAATCGCGACGACAACGAATCTTACAAATTCAAATGCGGCTCTGAGAGGGCAATAAACGCTGCGTTTGTTTACCATCAGACGGGGTATCCGCATGAGTGGGGAAGTTTTGCTGAAGGCGCTACACGGAGGGCACGCGCAGTTCGATCGCATCATCAAGCTCGACACGCCACTCGGTGAAGACTGGCTTGTGCCGTTGTACGTCAAGATCAGCGCCCGACTTGGCCGCAATTTTGAAGTCGTTGTCGATGCCTCGTCGGTCATGGGCGACAAGATCAAGCTCAACGCGCTGATCCTGAAACCCGTCACGCTCTGGATTCAGCAGACGGACGGCGGATACCTGCCGATTCATGGTTACGTGCAGCGGGCCCGTCGGCTGGGATACGACGGCTCCATCTCCTATATTCAGCTCCAATTCTCTTCTTGGTTGAGCTTCTTGAAGCTCAGCAGTGATCGCCGCGACTGGCAGGAGGCCGGTGGCTGGCAGATCCTGACCGACGTGTTGAACAAGCATCCGCAGGCATCTGGCAATTACGAGCTCGAGTTGCGCGGCACGATCCGCTCGTATTCGCATCGCGTGCAGTGGGAAACCGACTGGAACTTCGTGCACCGGAGTCTCGAGGAAGTCGGCGTGTTCATGCGCTTCGACTTCGCGAAAGACGGGAAGTCTCACAAGGTTGTCATGATGGACGACCTCTATTTCGGGCCGTCGCTGCCGAATGCCGAGATGAAGTTCAGTCATGCCGGCACGGATGAAGATTTCGATGGGCTCACCCAGTTGAGCGAGCAGCAAGACGCGCAAAGCGACACGCTCACGATCGGCACGGTCGACTATAAGCGCCCTAATCTCGACCAACAGGTCAGCACGCCAGCCGCGGATCTGGAGGACTTGCCTGGTCAAGGTGAGGACTATCTCTATACCGGGTCGCAGACCTGGGCTGGATCCGACGTCGGCGAACAGCAGGCCCGGATTCGCACCGAGGAATGGGCATCTCGGTCGAAGCGCTATTTCGCAATCGGCAGCCCACGTTACGCGCTTCCCGGCCACTGGTTCAAGGTGTCGGGGCATCCCGTCCTCGACACGCTGCCGGAGGACGAGCGCGAACTTTCGATCATCGCAAGCGACTGGCTGATTCAGAACAACCTGCCGGGCATGGACACGCTCACATGGTTTCCGCGCAGCCTGCGTAGCGAAATCGAGCAGGTCCAAGCGGGCAGGACCGGTGCGACCGTGAGCCATCGTGATGGCGGCGTCGGATTCTTCCATGTCGAGATCGAGGCGCAACGCCGCAAGACACCGTTCCGCAGCCCATTCGAGCACGAGAAGCCTGAAATGCACCTGCAGACGGCGATCGTAGTGACGGACAGTGAAGAGGAGATCCTCACGGACGATGGCAACCGCGTGCGAGTCCGCACGTCGAACAGCCGGAACGATCGCAATACGAAGTCGACGACGTGGATTCGCGCGGCGATGCCGGACGCTGGCGCGAAGCGCGGCGGCTACTTCCCGTTGCGCAAAGACGATCAGGTGCTCCTGGGGTTCGTGAACGGCGATTGCGACCGGCCGGTGATCATATCGAGGCTGCACGGTGGTGCGACGATGCCTGTATGGCATACGCACGGCCTGCTGTCGGGCTTTCGGTCTCGTGAATACGGTGGCGATGGTTTCAACCAGCTCGTTATGGATGACTCGAGCGGCCAGAACCGGGTTCACCTTTACTCGTCGAGTTACAGCTCCCACCTACATCTGGGCTACCTGATCGAGCAATCCGACAACACGCGAGGCGCATTCCTCGGCAACGGCTTCGACCTGAAGTCGGGCGCGCACGGTGCGGTGCGGGCTGAACAGGGGCTGTATGTGTCGACACAGCCGGCCACCGCTCAGCCGCTGAACGTGACGGCGGCAACCGAGCCACTTGCGGGCGCGGAGGCAGTGTTCGAAACCGTGTCGAAGGCCAGCGAAACGAATCGTGCCGAGAGCCTGCAAGACGGCCAGGCCGCACTGAAATCGTTCACCGATGCGACGCAGCGCGCGGTCGCAGGCTCGACCAGCGGCGGCCGCACGGCCGGCGGCGGCACCGGGAGCGCGAACGGTTTCTCGAAGCCCGTGATGTTGCTGTCGAGCCCCGAAGGCATTGCTGCGTCGACGCAGCAATCAGTGCATGTCACGGCGAACCAGCACGCGAACGTTGTTGCCGGCAAAAACGTTAACCTCGCTGCCGGCAAGTCGTTGTTGGTAAGTGTGCTCGACAAGATCAGTGTGTTCGCCCAGAACCTCGGCATCAAGATTTTTGCAGCGAAGGGACCTGTGGACATCCAGGCCCAAAGCAGCACTGCCTCGCTGGTGGCCCTGCAGGATGTGAAGATCGAGAGCGCTGACGGCCGGTTGATTCTGACGGCAGCGAAGGAAGTCTGGATCGGTGCCGGTGGCTCGTACATCAGCATCAAGGGCGGTTTGATCGAGAACGTGACGACCGGGCAGATTTTAGAAAAATGCGGAAGTTGGGATAAGTCCGGCGGTGGAAGCGGGACGATTCGCGATCCCTTGCAAGCGACGCCGGTATCGACTGACGGCGGTCGCGGCTCGCTCTTCTCCGGCTGACGTTTGACCTGTGAACAGCGCGCTTCCGCAAAACGAGAGAACTGAGAGATCTCGAGAGACATGGACAAAAGTCATTCGCCGAAATCCGCCACGCCGGCCAAGCCGGCGAGTACACCTGCCGCGCCTAGCCCAGCTGCGCCGAAGCCCTTCACACCGCTGAAATGGGCATTTCCATTCACGCCGGCGGGCAAGGAAGACCCAGATGATCCGATGACCTACATGAAGGCGCTGGCGACTGCCGAAGATGGCTACTATCCGCTTGGCGCAAACGGCATGTGGCACGGTGGCATCCATTTCGACCAGAATACGGGTGTGCCACTGAAGCAAGACGACGGCGTCCGCGCAATCGCTGATGGTGAAGTGGTCGCGTACCGGCTCGACAGCAAGTATCCTGAACAAGAGTACCAGGACGGTCGACATGCGCTGTATTCGACCGGCTTCGTACTGATTCGCCATCGGCTGCAACTTCCACCCCCGCCCCCCCCACCCGCGCCCGCAAAGCCGGACTCGGCAAAAAGTGCTCCAGCGCATCCGGCATCGCCATCCAAGGCGGCAGCGGCAGCCGGATCCGCACCAACGACGCCACCAGGAACAGCACCGGCTCCGGCGCCGGCGCCGGCTTCAAGCAAACCGGCTCCAGACGAGACGTTGACGTTCTTTAGCCTGTACATGCACACGATGGACCACGACGGCTACGAAGCCGCGGCGAAGCAAGCGAAGGCAAGCAAGGTCGACCACTCCAAGCCGAACATAGAGCCGATGTCGTATTGGGAAGGGGACCGCTACTATCGGGTCGGTGACAAGGCGAAAGGGAAGCAGAGTGTTCCACATCCGAAAGTGCCATTGCCTTCGCGCGATGTGCTCGGCGACTTCATCAAGAACGACTTCAAACTCCCACCGGAAGACGAAGCGCCCAAAGACACCAAGCCCCTTCCGCCGCCGATCACGGGCGTCAGCATCTACGACCTGCCGAACGGAAAGGTCATCGGTATCTTGCCGACCGGAGCTGAGCTCACGATCTCGAACACGGACGAGAAGGCCAAAGCTAAACCGGGTTGGGCGAAGATCCTGGTGATCAAATCCGGCACGCCTGGCGCGACAGTCGTCGGCGAGCCAGTGTCGCCGCACGCGCCATATGGCTATGTGGCCGAGAATGAGTTGGACCTAATTGCCGACCCCAAGCCACTGGATGCGGTCGTCGTGCTGAAGACGCCTCATAGAGTCAATGCCGGGGATGTGGTTGGTCATCTCGGGCATTATCTGCGTTACCCCGACGCGAAACTACTGCCGGCGAAACCGACTCGGTCGCAACTTCATCTTGAAGTATTCGCTGGCCCCGAACTCGAGGCGTTCATCAAGAAGAGTCGGGCACGGGCCAAGGAGCGCGCCCCGGAGAACGCGTTTCTGGAAATCTCGCCAGGTGCGTTGTTGGTCACCGACCTGCCGGAACCGGAGCAGAAATTGCAACCTGGCCTGAAGCTCGTCCCCCTCGACAGCAGCGCCAAGGCCAAGTGGATCAAGGTGCAACCGAAAACGGTCACGACACCCGCGAATGCGGGGCACCATGCCAAGCCGACTCTGACCAATTCGGGCACACCCGTCTGGGTCGACGGTAGCCTCGCTGGCACCACGACAACCGGGATCATTCCGGCGTGGAAGGACTTCCCCTTGAGCTTCTCGAATGCGCGAGGGCCGGGCTCGGACTTCCGCAACGTCTTCCGGCGAGCCGACCTTGAGAAAAGCGGTGCCGACAAAGTCGCAAAGGACGACAAGGGGCGGTTTTGGTACTACGTCGAACTCGGCGCTAAGGACGGCAGCAAGCGGGCGGGCTGGGTTTGCGAGCAAAATCCTCCCCTCGTGCGAATGTGTGGCCCTTGGGATTGGCCTGGCTTCGAACTGGCTGACAACACCAGCATCTTGCCGATCGACATGCTCAAGCGTTATATCTACGTCACCGAGCAGCTTCTGGCGGATGAAAACAAGACCGAGTTCGAGACAAGTGCAACGAAGGTCAATGCGAGTTCGCTGATCGCGAAGCTTGAGAAGGCGATCGATGCGAATCAAGATGGGAAGGTCACTGCGCAGGAGTTGAAACATGCGCAGGAAACGCAGTGGACGGCGGAAGCCCTATCCCACATTGTGGTGCGGTGTGAAAGTGAATGGGGCGGTGGCTTGGGTAAGTGGGAAGCGCTGTCCCCGCTGATGAAGAAGTTGCTGTGGTTGTGGAAGGCGGAGCTCGAGCGGATCGGTAAATTGCAGTGGTGGGAGCAAGTCGCCAGCGTGGAGGGGTTTCCCAAGGAGCCCAATCCGTGGCATTTTCATCCGGTCGGGATCATCGGGAATTTTATGACACGGCGCCCTTCTGCGATCGGGACAACGGCCTTCCCCGCGGAGGTCATCGAAGCGGCTCAAGCAAGTCAATCCAAATGGGGAATCCCGGCATCTATTTCGCTTGCCCAATGGGCGCTTGAAAGCGGTTTTGGTAAACGAATGCCACACGGAAGTAACAATCCATTTGGAATTAAAGCGAATAAGCATGACCTCGACACGGGAAATTTCGTCAATGCGATGACGTCGGAGTTTGTCAACGGGAAGGAAATTAGAATACCGCAGCCATTTAAAAAATTCCCAACTTGGAATGAGGCATTCGATTTCCACGCTGAGCTACTCGCTACTCGTAAACCGTATGCAGAGGCTCGATCCCATCTCCCTGACCCCTATGGATTCGCGAGAGGTCTTGACGGTCACTATGCGACAGATCCGATTTACAGTAAGAAGCTCATCGGTAAAATGATCGAGCCATACAACCTAACTCAATACGATCTAAAGTGAAGATTGATATGAATGTTAATGGAGTTGTCAAGAGATTGGCCTTGATCGGTGCGGCAATATTTTTTCTCATTGGGCATTGTCCTCTTGCGCTTTCGGCCGTTGACTGCGAAAAATTGAACGCCAGTGCCTCCCAGGAGGGTGATTTTATAATGGGTGATAAGGCTGGTAGAACGGTAGTCGGACGAGGGCGACTTCAATTTTATTCTGCTCCGGATTTTTCATGCAAAATGCAAGGGGTCTTTATTTTGCCAAGCGAGCAGGTTGATGCATATTCCAACTACAATGGATTCACTCGGGTAATATATTTGGGCGCGAAGGAAGGCGGGCCAACGATAGGATGGGTGAGGAAAAGTCGACTAAAGTCGAATGGTGTCGGAATAGCTCCGCCTCAGCCAATTATTAAGCCGAAAGGCGCCGAATGACGAATCTTATCTGTGCGAATGGCGGCGCTGGCCACGGCGGTAAAGTTGATGAGGACTCGCCACTCCTGCGATTTTAATTGCGTGAAAATGTAATGTGAAAGAAAAAAGCATTTCGTTTATATTTGCCGCGTGCCTTATGTATTTTTCGCATGTCAGCCTGGCCGCGCCATATAATTGCCAACGAGAGTTGCGAAATCTTGTTGTGCCGGCTCTCGCAAGTTCCCCTATGCCTAAAAGCAAGATGCAGGTTGAACTTCAGGAAATGTCGGATGACAACGGCAATCCCTCCACAACTTTATACGGCGTGCAAATCTCGGTTCCCGCAGATAGTCCAGACAATGCTAACGGGAAAGTTGCGATCGGATGGGTCAATTTGGATATAGGCAAGATGAAGGCATTTGATGTGTCTAGAGATGAAGGCCATCCGCAAGAACTGCATTTGAATAAGAAAAGATATTCGGACTTCGTCAAGAACTGCATCAATCAGGGAAGTTGAAATCAAGGCGATGATAAATCTTGTTCGCATTGGAGATGCTACAGACCACGGCGGCAAAGTCGAAACGGGCTCCACGACCATGCGTTTTGACGGCCGCTACGTCTCCCGCAAGGGTGATCGCGTGTCTTGCCCGCAGCACCCCGACGTGTCACCTAACGTTATCGAGGAAGGCGATTCTTCGATGACGGATGGCGGTATCCCGATTGCCCGGCACGGGCATCGGGCGACATGTGGGTGTCATCTCATCTCGAGCCTGATCTGAAAGTGTGGCGTCCTCGGGGCGATCCCGTGCACGACGAGTGCGCACTGGATACGACCGCCATGATGCGACCGCCGCGTGGCCAGCTCGGGTCAGGTGGCAGGGCGTTGCGACGCCGGTACGATCTTACTTAGGACAGCGGCTGCGGCGTGGGCCGAGCTGAATCTACCGATCGCCGTGCCTGGTCAGCTCGATAGCTCGATGGCTCGTGCTGTCTTTCGAGATCAGGAGGGGCACTTGGGTCGGACTCCGTCACCCACTCGCGATGTAGCCTGACGGCCGCAGCCGGCGAGTCGACGACGGCATGGAGAGACGTTCCATCCCACAGCTCGACGGTCCATTTATTTCGCACGCGACAGATACCAATCGTCCAGCCGCTGCGGTGCGAATAACCGTAATCGCTGACCACTGTCCACCCCAACGCAACCATCGTGTCGCGCTGCTCGAGCATCGGCGCCGTGGTCATGCTCGCCCCCCCGGGGGGCGGGTCAGGTGTGCGAGCACGCTGCCGAGCTTGTACATCGGCTACGCGAAGGTTTCACGATTATATAAATCACGGTCATGTGTGTAAGCAAGATCCGGCCGGTCGTCGCGTCTGTCGCGTCAATCGAGCGAGGTTCCGACGCCACTACGCCGCGCATGGCCAATTCGCCCCGTCGTTTCCAACTCCGAGCAATCCCTCAATCATCGCCGATGCCGGACAGATGATGCGAGTCATGCGGACGGAAGCTACCGCATCAAGCAATACAAAACATCGGGACACCCTTCCTCGTTCCTGCTTCCGTCGTTGTATGCGATGGCAACGAACCCATGCCGCTCATAAAACGCGGCAGCATCGCGATTCATCTGGAACGTATAGAGCTGGAGCTTGCCAACCGTCTGCGACTTCACCGATTCCAAAAGGGAAGAACCAATCCCTTGCCGTTTGAATTCGGGGCACACATACAACTGGTCGAGCCATGCCACACCGTCAGTGACAACGTGTGCGGCCATGCCAATTATGCGGTCATCGTTCACGGCAACGGTCACGTTGCCGGAAGGGACAAGTATGTTGGCAACCCAATCGCGGACGGCGGCTTCGGAGTGTGCGAGCGGCGCGTAGGATGCCAGCGCGTTGCGCGACCGTAGATAGACATCAGCCACCTCAGCGGCATCGGCCGCAATCGCTCGACGCAAGACTAAAGGCATGTATCCGCCGCTCCGAAATCATCAAAGAGTGCACAACGATAGCAGCACGGAATCGAACTTCCAAGGTTGCACGGCACGCTGCTGAAACCGGAGAGATCGGAAGTTCAGCGCTCCGTATCGAGTTTGCGGTACAGCGAATGGGCGTTGAGACCGGGTTACCGATTCGCTGCTTCGTTTCAGGATTCCAGGATTCCGGGCTTCCGGGGCTCCGACATTCCCGTATCATCTGTCCGATTCACCGGGATCGCACGACCTGACGATTCCGCACCCATGAAAGGACGAGCAATGAAGGTCGAAGGGCGCGGCCGCGGCAAAGCAATCGGACACGACGCGGCGGCAGATCCGAAGCGTGCCGGTATCGCACCCGTCACCAAGAGCACCGACCCGCGCGACTACCAGAATGCACCCGGTATCGCGGCCGTCATGCCGAAAGCATTTCCCGACGGCTTCGTCGTCGAGGAGCATCGGCACACGCGTGCACAACTCGTCTACACCACGACGGGCATTGCCGAAGTCATCGCCTGCCAGTCGCTCTGGATGATCCCGCCTCATCGCGCACTCTGGATTCCGCCCGACCTGCCGCACGCGATGCGCGCACACGGGCAACTCGAAATGCGCGCCGCCTACGTCGACCCGCGAGCATACCGATCCGCCTACCCGGATCAACCGAGCCTGGTCAACGTTTCGCCGCTGCTGCGTGAGTTGATCGTGCGCGCGTCGTCTTTCCCGGTCGAGATCGATCCCGACGGACGCGACGCTCTCGTCATCCAGCTGATGCTGGCCGAAATCGAGTGGTCCCCCGAGCAACCCTTGCGGCTGCCGTCTGGCCAGGACCGGCGTCTTGCGCGAGTCTGCGACGCGATGCTGGCGAATCCGGCCGATCAGCGAACGCTGACGGAATGGGCCGATGAAGTCGGTGCGTCGAGCCGGACACTGGCCCGGCTGTTCACTGCCGAAACCGGGCTGTCGTTCAGCCAGTGGCGCCAACAGGCGAGGATCTCGGCCGCGCGCCCGCTGCTGGCATCGGGGCGCTCAGTGATCGCCGTCGCGGCCGACCTCGGCTACGAAACCACGAGCGCCTTCTCGACCGTGTTTCGCCGGTTTGCCGGCATGACGCCCAGCGCGTACGCGAAACTGTCCGATTCCGCGTAGCGAACGTCTTTCCCGCAAACGCGGAGCGCGGCGCGCGCGCTTATCGTGTCGGTCATCGAATCCACTGACCGAACGAGGCAAGCCGACATGACGCGACACGACATCGAATTCCTCTCCGAATCCGCCACGCTGCGAGGCTGGTACTACGAGCCGGCGCAGCGCATCGCCGGTACGGAAGCGTATCCGGCCATCGTGATGGCACACGGCTTCTCCGGTGTGAAGGAACAATATCTGGACCGCTACGCCGAGGTGTTCGCCGCCGGCGGTTTTGGCGTGCTGCTCTACGATCACCGGAATTTCGGCGCGAGCGACGGGTACCCGCGTCAGGAGATCGACCCCGTGCAACAGAAGCGCGGCTATCGCGATGCGATCAGCTATCTGCTCACACGCCCGGACGTCGACGCCGCACGCATCGGCATCTGGGGCACCAGTTACAGCGGCGGCCACGTGCTCGAAGTCGCGGCCATCGACCGGCGTGTCAAATGCGTGGTGTCGCAGGTGCCGACGATCAGCGGGTATCAGTCGGCATTGCGCCGCACGCGTGCCGATCTGATGCCCGCGATGCTGGCCCGCTTCGATGAAGATCGCAGGCAGCGATTCGCGGGCGGCCTGCCGGCGATGTTGCCGGCAGTCAGTGCCGACCCCGCGACAGCCTGCGCGATGGCCGGCGCGGATGCATACCGGTTCTTCACCGAGTCGGCGGCGCGGTGTGCGCCGAACTGGAAAAACGAAGTGACGTTGCGCAGTGCCGAGATGTCGCGCGAGAACGAGCCGGGCCAGTATGTGGATCGCATCTCGCCAACCCCGTTGCTGATGATCGTGGCCGACCAGGACCTGTTGACGCCAACCGACCTGTGCCTGAAGGCGTGGGAAAACGCGCTGGAACCGAAGCGCTTGCTCCAGATCAAGGGCGGACATTTCACGCCGTATATCGAGCATTTCGACGAAACCAGCCAGGCGGCGGTGGCGTGGTTCACGCTGCATCTGTCCGGCGCGCGTTGACCTGACTTGTTGCAGCGCGGGCACGCGGTGTCTACGGCTTGCGTTAATGGCGACACCGCCGGCTTCGACGGCGACTGCGTTTGCGGGGAAAGCGGCAGGCGGAGGCGCGACTGCTTTCATCCACCCGCCCGAAGCAACGCCAGTGAACGCGCTGCACGGGCTCGCGGACGATGTGTCACCACTTGCCCGCACACGACAGCGGCCGACGCTTCGTTATATGGAGTAATAGCTGTAATTTGGCCTGAAATGTTCTTTGCGGCGACTCGGGCTAGACTGGTTCCGCCTTGATACCCCCCCAAGGTGTTGTGTGTTCTCGGCTTGGCCCGCGCTCAGGTGCGGGCCAACTTTTTCGGGCGGGCGCCACCGGCGGCCGAACGATCGCCGACCGGATGCACATTGGAGGAAACATAGCGTGACAGACCGTCCGACAGTCCGCGATGCCGGTTCGCTCGTGCGGATCGCCGCGTTGAGCGCGGCGACGGCAGCCGCGATGGTGTCCGCCATGCCGGCGGCATTCGCGCAAGCCAGCGAGCCCGTGACGAGCAGCGTGTTCGTGCACCGGTCGTACGATACGGGCAATAGCGCGATCAACGAGAACTTCCAGTACATCGCGCATCCGCCGATACGGCCGGTTGCCGCGAGCGCGCCCCCGGTCGCGCATGGCGCGCACCGCGGCCGCCGCGGGCAGGCGGGCACCACGAATTCGGCGGGCGCAACCGGCGGCGGGTCGAACAGCGCGGCCGTTCCGCTCCCGACCATGCCGACGGATGCGTCGTCCGGCGCCCCCGTTTCGCAATAGCGATCTCTTTACGAACCCTTCCAGGCAAGCCTGGCGATCGACGATCGGTCGCAACGTCGTGCGCGATCGTCGGCTATCGCCCGGATCATGATGACGTCAGGCAGCACGGTGTGACCGCTCGATGAGGGGTGAGCGGGATTCTCCTTGTATCTCGCTCGTTGGCCCGACTGTGTCGGGCTTTTTTTGTTCGAGAGCGGGCAGGTGTGCCGTCGACGGCCGCATGTGGCAACATCGCGGTGATTTGCACATCAGATCCGGGTGCCGGCCGGCCCATCCATCCGAGGGGGAGTCATGTTTGACCATGTCAAATTCGGCGTGAGCGACTATGCCGCCAGCAAGACGTTTTTCCTCAACGCGCTCGAACCGCTTGGCGTAGTGGTGGTGGGGGAGGGCGAGCCTTCGTACGGCATCGAGATGTCTCCGCCGGGCAAGCCTTCGTTGTGCCTGTTCCAGACGACGGAGAAACCGGCGCATCTTCACATCGCGTTCGTGGCCGACAACTGCCAGCAAGTCGATGCGTTCCATCGCGCGGCGCTGGCGGCAGGCGGGAAGGACAATGGCGCGCCGGGGCTGCGGCCGCACTATCACGCGAATTACTACGCGGCGTTTGTCATCGGGCCGGATGGGCACAATATCGAGGTGGTGTGTCATCAGGCGCAGGGGTGATTCCCTGTCGACCAGAATGGGGCGGCGATGCTGCCTGCGAGGTCACGCGTTGATGGACGGCGGTCGACCGATGCCTTCGAATCGATGAGCGAACGCATGCTTCACACGAGCTACGGAGCTTTCTGCGATGAGTGACATCGCCATTGACATACCTTTTCCCGTCATCGCGATTATCCTGGGGGCCATCTACTGGCCCGTGACGCTTTGCATTGGCGCTGTCGCGTTATATGTCGGCGTGACTCGTCTGCGTGGTATCGGGCGCGTTGCGTGCGTCGTCATTGCACTCCTGTTCATCGTTGATGCCGGCGCGGGGATCTATAAGTCTCTCCGGCAGGGTGTGAGTGCTTTGCACTAACGCACAGCGTGCGAGGCGTTTTCGGCTTGGGTGTGCAGATACGTCGGACAGCGAGCGATCAGAAGCAGGCGCCGGGTTGGTCAACCAGTAGCGGAAAGGCAGCGTAGAAGAATGACGAGCAATCGCGGTGCAGGAATGCACGCTGACAGCGGTGCGGGCATGTTCTCCTTGCGGGTACGGGCCGTACTTTTGCGGGCGGTTTTATTGATCCCCTTGGCATACAACTGCCAGGCCCACGGTGAAGAGCCGGTGCCGAAGAACATCACGCCGGCAAGCTCCGGATATAAAACGGAGATCTTCAATCTTGTCGACCCGGACGGAAATCAATCCGGCACGGCGATCGGCCGGACGGTATCGTCCGCGTTCGACAATTTCCTGAATCTGGCCGGCCAGGATTCGAAAACGCTTCGAAAGCGCTTGCTGAGCGGCCCCGCGACGGAAGGGGCACTGTGGCAAATCGGTGAGTCTCGCGAATGGCTTTATCACCTTTGCCAGGCACACCAGTGCAACGTGACGAACGTCGCCCTGCTTTACGATGAGCAGTCGCACCGCACGGCCGGGCTGCTGCTGAACCGCTGCGAGCCGAAGTGGCTCGGGAATCCGAGCGCTGCGGAAAGAGCGCTGATCGAGCGTGAATATCCCGTCAAGATCGACCCGGACGACGCTCGAATCTTTTGCAGGAAGCCGTGACCGGCGGCTGACGGTGGGGCCGTGACCGTACCTGTGGCGATTGCGGATGGACTACACTCGGCCGACACTCGCTGCGGCGTGAAATCGACCAGCGGCGAATACGATACGAACACATTCCGGGGCGGGGGCCGCTGGCTTCCTGAAAGAGACGATGCCAATCAGCAAATTGAAGGCCATGCCGGCGTTTCGCGCCGACGCACCGCTGCAGATCCGTCACGCTATCGCGCTCTTCACGATTGTCTGGCTCATCGAGGCCGGATTCGCCGTCTGGCTCACGATGCTGGGTTTCGACCAGGCTGGCGAAGTACCCGCGGCGAAAGCAGTGCTCATGCGTCAAGGTGCTGCGTTCGTCGGGATAGTCCAGGCTTTCTGGCTTTTGCTGAACGCCAGCCTGATCGTGGGCCTCTGCCAGCGACAAAAGCTGGCGCGGACGCTGGAACTGGCGCTCACGATCGTCACGACGATGGCCCTTATCGTGGCGGGGCTCCCTTTCAGGCTGAGCCTGATCGAAGTGGGCTTTTTCGCCAATGCGATCGCAACCGTGCTCATTTTCACGGGCCCGTGTACGCGCTGGTTCCAGGCTGTCGCTTCATAAGCGCGCCGCGCCATCGGCTTACTGAGCGAGTGCCTGTTGTCGAACATGCGACTTGGCGGGATGGCGGCTTTCGAGCCGTGACGTGAAGACTCCACGGAGAAACGGGCGATGACCTCGAAAAGCATCCGCAGGGCAACGGCAGACGACGTACCGGCGCTGACGCAGATCCGGAATGACGCACACGCGAAGAAGCTTACGTACGGCGACCACATGTGGGGCAAGGAAGGCGACGGATTTTCCGAGCGGTGGGTACGGAGCAACGTCTCTGAAAAGGACGTGTATGTCGTCGAGCTGGACGGCACGTTGGCCGGAACGTTCTCGCTCGGCTTCGACGAGGACAAGCACTGGGGGCCGCAGGCGCCGATCGCCGGTTACGTGCACGGGCTTTGCGTGCGGCAAGGCTTCAACGGGCTCGGGCTCGGCGGCTTCATGCTCGACTGGTGCGCTCGCAAGGTGAGCAGCCTGAACCGGCGTTTTGTTCGGCTCGATTGCGCCGTTGAAAACGAGACGCTCTGCGCTTACTACGAGTCGCTTGGCTTTGTTCGCGTCGGGTTGAAATCGGACGGGATTGTCTGGTCGCTGTACGAGAAACCGGCTGGCTAGCTTTCAATCGGAATCCCTGCAATTTCACCCGGACGCCTTAACCAACCGTTGACCTTCAAGAACACGCATGCGAGCCGAACTGCGCGACCCCGTCGACCACGACAAGCTTCGACACCTGCTGCCGCTGACGCGCGCCGTGTTTCAACTGCACGAGAACGGACGCGAATACGCAGCGGAGTTGCAGCAGATTGCCCGATTGCTGGGTGACGACGTCGATCAGATCGACGTGCTCGGCGCGTTTGGCTCGACGAGTGCCGACGGATTCGCGAAGCAACTGGCAATAGACTGGCGTACCCTCCCGACCGATCTGTCGGAGCCCGAGCTTCTGGAATTGCTTGACGCCGTATGTGCGTGT
Source organism: Burkholderia sp. D-99 (assembly GCF_011605345.1). GTDB lineage: Bacteria > Pseudomonadota > Gammaproteobacteria > Burkholderiales > Burkholderiaceae > Burkholderia. The sequence continues at coordinate 479,031 of NZ_JAAOXM010000002.1, read as the reverse complement.
CGCGGCGACCAGGCGCTTATGGATTACTGGGTTCGATGTCTGTCGGTCAACACCGGCGATGCCCGCATTTCGGACCTCATCTTCTGGCCCGAAGCCTACTTCGGCACCGGATACGACGGGCGGGAGCTTTCTCCGGCCGAGATGCTGGAGGTGGTTCTCCGCAAGCGGCGCACGGAATGAAGCCGGCGATGTCCATCGTCGAAAGCTCCGCAACCGACATTCGCGACGCGGATCGCGCGAAGACCTGGAAGATTGTTCCGACGCCCCTAAACCGCGCCCGTTCATTCGACAGAAGCGGCCGGATCATCGACAATCCGCGCCTATCAAATACACGAGAGAAGGGGGCAGGTGCATGCGCAAGGTCTTCAAGTCGCTCGGAGTGATCTTGAGCATTTCCGTCGTCGGCATCGCGGGTGCCCAGGCCGCATCCGGCGAACCGGCATTCCCGCGTTTCACCCAGGCTGAGGGCCGGCAGGATTCAGACGGGCTCCCGCTGTCCGGCGTGAAACTCTGTGTGCTCCCCGACCGTGCGCCGTGCTTCGAGATGCCGCCCGTGCCGCTTCCCAATTCGTCGAAGGAGCTTTACCAGTTCGGACTGATGCCGCGCTCCGAACGGTTGCCGATTGCGTCGGGCGGCTCGTGGGTTTTCTTCTCGGGGATGTTTTCGGGTGGCGGCAGCGGGATGCTGGAGCGCGTGGCGATATTGCGTTACGGCGCGAACGGCAAGATCGAGAACCTGATGCCGGAAGTCACTCAAACGGAGTCCGCCGATCGCGCGATGTGGAAGGTGCCGGACGTGTCGCCCTATCCGGTGTTCGTTCGGGCGGACTTCGTGTGGGCCGACGACGAGGATCATTTCGCCAGGCACTTTTTCATTGTCGACGCGTGGGCGTTCGATCCCGCCATCGGGCAGTACCGGAAGCGGTTTTCCTACCGCACCGCAAAGCGCTATGACCGCGGCGAGGGCTCGGATCATGTGCTGAGCGCCGAGCGTGCGGACATTCTGCGTCGCCTCGCCGCCAGCAAGTAGCCCGGGGCGCGTGCGCCGAACTCCGGTCGAAACGCCCGTCGGTTGCCGGCGGGGGCGAGCGGCCGTTCAGGTCGCCTCCCGCAGCCTTATCGCTGCGCGTCCCCGTAAGTCTCCCGGCATACCTCGCGCAACGCGTCGACGAGAAGATCCCGCGCGGGCGAGCGCGAATCGGCGGCGCGGGTAAACAGCGCGATGGGCGGGAGCGTCCAGACCAGCGAGTAAGGCACGATCGCCACGCCGGCGATCCGCACCAGTTCTTCCGCGATATCGGCGGGCACGATCGATACGGCCTCGTCGCTCGACGCGATCATCTCGCCGATCAGCTTGGACGAGTAACTTTCGACGATCGGAACGGGCGGCGGGATGCCGGCCGACAGGAACAGGTCGGTGACCTGTTCCCGCATCGGCGTATGCGGTGCGCCGAGAATCCAGTCGAGCGCGTGCAGCTTCTGCCAGTCCAGTGCGGTGCGGGCCAGTTTCGCGGCAAGACGCCGGCTCGCGATCATGCGCGGCTGCTGCTGGTACAGCACTTCGAAGGAGACCTGGCCCAGGTCGATCGCCGACGACGCCCGCCCGATCACGATGTCGACGCTGTGATCCTTGAGCTGCAGCAGGAGCTGATCGCTGGTGCCTTCGTGAATCGTCACGGTCAGGCGCCGTTCCATGCGCGCCTGCAGCCGCTTGAGCGCCGCCGACAGCATCTGCCCGGAAATGAACGGAATCACGCCGATGTGCAGGTGGGCCGCATGCCCGGCGGCGACGGCCTCCATTTCGCGGGCGAGGTGGTCGAGATCCTTGATCATCGCCTTCGCCCGCTCGAGCACGACCGCGCCGAGCGCGGTGGGCCGCATGCCGCGCGACGAGCGCTCGAAGAGCGGCGTGCCGAACATGCTCTCCAGCTCGGACAGCGCATTCGTCACGGCCGGCTGGCTGCTGGCCATGTGCTCCGCGACGCGCGTCAGCGACCCGTGCTGCTGGATCTGCAGCAACAGCACCAGGTGCCGCATTTTCAGACGGGCGCCTAGCCGCCTGACCACGTCGTTCGCGTCAAAAGTCATTGACTGGTCACGTATTCATCATGAAAAAGTGATGGACCGATATTAAAACAGAATCATCACCTTATGGCGGATCCCTAGAATCACTTTCATGGATCGCGCCGGGACTGGCCTGGCGCCCGTGCCCGGATCGAAAAACATGAAACAGACTGAGACACAGCAGCAGGCAGCGTTCGACTATCACGAATTTCCGACCCCGGGAAAGATCTCGGTCGTCGCCAGCAAGCCGCTCGTGACCCAGCGCGATCTCGCGCTGGCCTACACGCCGGGCGTGGCGGGCGTGTGCGAGGCGATCGCCGCCGATCCGCTGCAGGCGCACCGTTTCACGAGCCGCGGCAATCTGGTGGGCGTGATCACGAACGGCACGGCCGTGCTGGGTCTGGGCAACATCGGCCCGCTCGCGTCCAAGCCGGTCATGGAAGGCAAGGCCGTGCTGTTCAAGAAGTTCGCGGGGATCGACGTCTTCGACATCGAGATCAACGAAACCGACCCGGACAAGCTGGTCGACATCATTGCCGGCCTCGAGCCGACCTTCGGCGGCATCAACCTCGAGGACATCAAGGCGCCCGAGTGTTTCACGGTCGAGCAGAAGCTGCGCGAACGCATGAAGATTCCCGTCTTCCATGACGACCAGCACGGCACCGCCATCACCGTTTCAGCCGCGTTCATCAACGGGCTGAAGGTCGTCGGGAAGTCGATTTCGGAAGTGAAGGTCGTGACGTCGGGGGCCGGGGCCGCCGCGCTGGCCTGCCTGGACCTGCTGGTCGACCTCGGGCTGCCGGTCGAAAACGTGTGGGTGACCGACATCGAAGGTGTCGTCTATCGCGGGCGCACCGCGCTGATGGACCCGGCCAAGGCGCGCTTTGCGCAGGAAACCGATGCGCGCAAGCTGGCCGAAGTCATCGGCGGCGCGGACGTGTTCCTGGGCCTGTCGGTCGGCGGCATCCTGAGTGCCGACATGCTGAAGGCGATGGCGCCGCGCCCGCTGATTCTCGCGTTGGCCAATCCCACGCCGGAAATCTTCCCGGAGCTGGCGCACGCGACGCGCGACGACGTCGTGATCGCGACGGGCCGCTCGGACTACCCGAACCAGGTCAACAACGTTCTCTGCTTCCCGTACATCTTCCGCGGCGCGCTGGACGTGGGCGCGACGACGATCACCCGCGAAATGGAGATCGCCGCGGTTCACGCGATTGCGGGGCTGGCCGAGGAAGAGCAGAACGAAGTCGTCGCGGCGGCCTATGGCGCGTACGACGTGGCATTCGGCGCGCAATACCTGATTCCGAAGCCGTTCGACCCGCGCCTGATCGTCCGGATCGCGCCGGCCGTGGCCAAGGCGGCGATGGACGGCGGCGTGGCGAAGCGCCCGCTCACGGATCTCGACGCGTATGTCGAGCAACTGCAGCAATTCGTCTACCACTCCGGCGCATTCATGAAGCCGCTGTTCGCGACGGCGCGCCGGCTGGTGCGTGACGGCGGCAAGGCACGGATCGTTTTTACCGAAGGCGAGGACGAGCGCGTGCTCCGCGCGGTGCAGGTGATCGTCGACGAGAAACTGGCGCGTCCGATCCTGGTCGGGCGCCCGGAGGTGCTGCTGGCGCGCATCGAGCGCTTCGGCTTGCGGATCCGGCTCGGCCAGGATGTCGAGGTGACGAACCCCGAGTATGACGAGCGGTTCCCGCAGTACTGGACGAAGTATTGGGAACTGCGCTGCCGGGACGGCATCTCGAAGGAAATGGCGCGGGTCGAGATGCGGCGCCGCCTGACGCTGATCGGCGCGATGATGGTGCGGCTCGGCGATGCGGACGGGATGATTTGCGGGACGGTTGGCGAGTATCACAACCACCTGCGGTTCGTCGACGAGGTGATCGGGAAGAAGCCGGGTGCGTCCACGTATGCGGCGATGAACATCCTGTTGCTCGATCAGCGGACGGTCGCGTTGGTGGATACGCACGTTAACGACAATCCCGATGCGGAGCAGATCGCGGAATTCACGATTGCCGCGGCGCGTCAGATGGAATGGCTGAACCTGACGCCGAAGGCGGCGTTGCTGTCGCGGTCGAACTTCGGGTCGGGAAGTGCGGCTTCGGGGGTGAAGATGCGCCGGGCGCTGGAGATTGTCCGGGAGCAGGCGCCGGATATCGAGGCGGACGGCGAGATGCATGGCGACTGTGCGCTCGACGAGGGCTTGCGGTCGAAGCTTCTGCCGATGTCGCCGCTGAAGGGAGCCGCCAACCTGCTCGTGTGCCCGAACGTGGATGCCGGGAATATCGCGTACAACCTGCTCAAGACGGAGGCAGGGAGCAATGTGGCGGTGGGGCCGTTCCTGTTGGGCGTCAACGCGCCGGTGAATATTCTGACGTCCAGTGCGACGGTGCGACGGATCGTGAATATGGCGGCGTTGACGGTGATTGAGGCGAATCGGAACACGTCTGCCTGAGCGGAAACCGGAAGGGGCGAATTCACCGGGCGTGGTGTGGTTCGGGGGTATTCGCCTCTTCAGCTGTTGATTCGAATGGGGTGTAACGCTCATGGTGTGAGTCGAAACGGTGTTCGGATTCGTCTGGGCGGTCAAATGAGATTGAGCATCCGCGAAAGACGCCAGACTTCGATACGCCATCTGGGCGATTTCGTTAATTCGTTGCATCGGCGGGTTGAATCCGCAGGCCAAAGCCATGCTTTACCCGAGGCAGTCGAAAAGGACGGCTTGACTTGTCTGGACTCGACCTGTCGAGGATTGACGGAAACGCATCGGTTCGCGTTGACGCATCGAAGATGCGCGCAGAAGGGCCGACCGAAGTCGATGCAATGCGGATGAACGCTCCATGATCGAGCGGTATGGCATCCTGCTGCCTTTGAGCGGGAGTCGCGTGTCGGGCCGGGGTGGCCGCAAACGCGACCACGTGAAGTTCCGGGGCGCCCGCCGAACCAGCCTGACTCCAACAGACTTTCCGCAGCGAACGGCTGCTTGCACCGATGCGTCAGATACCATTTATTGCCTTTGCGCTCTCGGCCCTCGTGCCCGGCCTGCTGTGGTCGTATATCACCGACGATCCCTGGTCGCTCAAATATTCCATTCCAATCGCCTGCTTCGGCACGGCATTATTCGCGATTCCACAATATCTGCTGGTCGTGAAATACTGGCGCGTTTCCCTGATTTCGTCGTGTCTGTGTGGCGGTATTACCGGATTGTTGACGTGGATTGCCACCTATCTGATTTACACCTCCATCTGGGATGACGATCTTTTCAAAGCCGGGTTGTCGGCCGTTTTGGGGTTCCTGGCGTTCGTATGCCTGGGGCCGGTGGCGGGATTCGTGTTCTGGCTAATGCATCGTTGGCAACGATCCGGAGGTTGAATCCACGTCCGGTCTCAACCTGTGTCGGCGCGCCGTGCGAGATGCGTGCGGAGTGCGGTGAGGCGTGCGTGCTTCCCGGGCACGAGCCGGGCCGCTGTTTCCGGATTCGTGGCGGTATCCGGTGTCGCTGGCGGTTCCTTTCGCGGTGCCGCGCTCGTCAGTCGAGGCGGCCGCCACCCGCTGCGGACGTCCGCAATCGTTTGCACACAGCCTGCCACCCGGCCATCGGCTTTACCCTGAGGCGCACCCGCTGCGTCCCGGCGCCAACCTCCCGCTCCGATGGTGCAGCGCATTTAATCAGTATTTCGTAACAATTGACCGTCGCGACGCCCCGGCGCACTCGTATTGGATAACAATCCTAACTAAGTTTTGGGGCTCGATACTTCGCGTATCGTCCGATAATTATCTTTTATTTTCGTCTAAAATCGCGCTTCCTCTTACTTTTTAACGGAAAGCGTTTTGAAAGGACTGACGAAAAATCTCTCGCGCACGGCCATTGCCGCATGCGTCGCTTATGCCGGGCTCATGCCTTTATCCCGGCCCGCCGAAGCCCAGGTCGAACCTCTGAAGAATCCCGTCTACGGCGTGACCCTCGACGACCTGACCAAGCTGGACGCCATCGTCGCGTCGCTGCAGAACCTGCCGTACAAGCCCACCGTGCGTGTCGTGTTCGATCCGGGTACGTCGGCCGCCGACTACTACGCGCCTCTGCTGCGCCTGCACGCCGTCGCGTACGTGATGGGCGAGGTTTACGATTCTTACTATTTCCCGACGGATCTCGCCACGTACAAGGCAAGAACGCAGGAACTGGTGTCGCAGTTGAAGAACACCGTCGACGTCTGGGAGATCGCGAACGAAATCAACGGCGAATGGCTGCGTAACGACCCGAGCGGCACGAACACCGTGGTCAACTCGGAAGAGCAGCAGATCGGCCAGATGGTTGCCGCGGCCAACACGATCGTGAAATCGAACGGCGGCAAGACGGCCATCACGCTGTACTACAACGACGACAGCAAGGGCAACAACTGCTGGGAGAAGCCGGTGGATTACTGGAAGACGTGGCCGACCACCTTCCTGTCGTCGACGGTCCGCCAGCAGGCCGACTACGCGCTGTTCAGCTACTACCCGTACCAGGATTGCCCGGGGCTGAATCCGACGTGGAAGAACGATTTCGCGGCGCTGGAAAGCATCTTCCCGAACGCGAAGGTCGGCTTCGGCGAAATCGGTACCTCGGATACGTCCGCGCCGGCGTCGGTGCAGCAGAACCTGATCAAGACGTACTACCCGATGGTCAACAGCATGACCGATCCGCGTTTCATCGGCGGGTTCTTCTGGTGGTACTACGCCGAACAAATGGTCCCGTATTCGACGAGCCCGTATTTCCAGCTGTTGCGTCAGACGATCATCACGCTCAAGTCGCCCAACTAAGCGATTGAGCCATCCAGGAACAAGCGTCAGCGTCGCTGGTTAGAACCACAATGTCGCGCGTACCACGAGACCACGTGCGCGTGCCGCTGACGTCAATCCGAACCGGTATTGCACCGTGACATCCAGATAGCTTGCCGGCGCGCTATATTGGCCTTCGCGAAACCAGTACCGCACCTGGATGCCGGGCCCGGCGCCGATCGCCGTCTTGTCCGGCTGCCGATTGTCGTGATCGCCGGCCACCGCGGCGTGCGGGTAGACGGTCAGCCGATCGCTGATCATCGGCAAACGCCAGGTGTGCCCGTAACGCAACTCCGAATAAATGATGTATCGACCCGCGCTGATGAAGTACGCGCCTTCGACATACGCCTGCCAACTGCGCCAGCTCGGTTCGGTCACCCGCAGGTCGGTCCCGGCTTCCGACGAATAACCCAGGCGCATCAGCCAGTCCGTCATCGACAGGCTGCCGACGTGGAACAGCCGCTCGGCGGTCAGCACGACGTTCTGGTCGGGCAGCGGCTTGTAGCGCGCGCCCACCGAACCCTGCACGGTCGGCATGCCGGTCACGTTGCCCGTCCCGTCGTAGGCCGTGCCGTATCCGCGCACGAAGAACTGGAAGATGCGGCCGTTCTGATAGCCGATCTTCGGCGGCTGCCAATACACTTCGATACCCGGCTGCAACACGCTGATGGTGCCTTGCGGGCCGAACGCGGCCGACTGGTACGGCGCGCTCAGCACGAACCCCCAGCTGCGCTGCAGCTGCTCGACTTCGCGCTTGTAGCCGAACTTGTGCTGCGCATCGAAGGTGTGTTCGTTTTCATCGGCGTCGAGGCTGTGCTCGAACAGATCGATGGACTCGTCGTTCAGCCCGATCCGCTTGGCGGCATAGCCCGCGTCCGCGTAGTTCATCGCGTTGCCGGCACCGCCGGAGAATCCTTCCTTGAATGCGTCGAGTGCCTCGCGATCCTTGTGGTCGCGCAGGAGGTCGTAGGCCTCCTGCAACTTCTGTTGCGCGGTATTGTCCACCGGCGCCTGAGCGGGCGGGTCTTCCTGCCGCGCCTGCGCCGCGATCGACACGGCCATGTTGCGCTCGCCGTCGGTCGTCGCATCGCCGGCCGCCAGGTCCGCCATGCGGATCGCGGTATCGCGGTCGCCTGCCTGCAGGCTCAGCTGCGCGACGCGCAACTGGACCACGGCCGACTTTTCATCGGCCAGCGGTGCCAGCGCAATGCCGGCCTCATGCGGAAGCTTCGCCGCGAGCGCGCTGTCCGCCCAGGCGAGACGCAGGTTGCGCTGCTGGTCCTTGCTCCATTTCCCGGTTGCGACGGCGGCGGAGAAATCGCTGCAGGCGACGTCGTAGCGCATCTGCCGCTGCGCGAGGTAGCCATGCTGCGCGCGTACCGCCGCACTCTTCGGATAACGAACGATCAGCGATTCCACCATCGCGTCCGCTTCGTCGACCTTGCCTTCCCGTCTGTATACGTCGACGAGCAGCAGCCCGAGCTGTTCGCTGCCGGGCTGAATCTTGATGGCGCGTGATGCATACACTTCCGCGAGGGGCAGGTCGCCGGCATTGATGGCCTTGTAGGCGCTGTCGGCGAGCCGGTAGGCTTTGGGCGTCAGTGGCTGGGCGGCGGATGCCGGCGCCTGCCAGGCGAGCGACACGGCGATCGCCAGTGCGCTCAACCGTGCGCAGCGCTTGAGGCCGGCCGCGATCGGGAATCTCGAATGCTTCATGCCTGTTCTCCCGACGGTTTTGTCGCGGCGGAGCCCTGCTGCGCCGCCGGGTCGCCGTCGCGCATGCGTGCGAGTTCGACGAAGCGCGAGTGCCGGGAGAGCTCGGCGGCAATCTCCGCATCGCAGGCGATGAAGTAGGCCACATTCGATCGGGCACCGCGCCGCACGACATCCTGTTCGTCCGGCGTGAGCGGCCGCCCGACCGCAACGTTCAACGTGCCGTCGTCCGCAGTCGAAAACGGGACGGCGCGGTACGCGTACTGCAGCTCGAATGCCAGCGAATCCGCGAAGTGGCCCACCGCGACGTTGCCGAGGCTCACCCGGGGCAGCTCGGCTTGCTCGGCGATCGCATCCGCCAGCGATTCGGAGGATATCGCGCAGCCTTCGACCAGCAGTTCACCCAGCCGCTTGCCGCAGGTCAGTTGCTTCTCGAGGCTCACCTGCAATTGCTCCAGCGTGACCACGCCCCAGCCGACCAGGATCTCGCCGACCTTCAGGCGCACCTTCCCGAGCGCTTCGTTCGACAGGTAGGTATGGCTGGTCTTGTCCCAGGCGATGGGCTTGCCGGTCACCAGGTGGCTGATATAGATGCGCCACGCGCGGCAAACCGCGTAGAAATTGATCAGGTTATTGACGAACATCCGCGGAATCGACAGCAGCCCCTGGGTCGGGCCGTTCAACTTGCTGACGAAATGGAAACGCTGCCCGGCGCGCGCGAACAGCATGGCGGTGTTGATCCACAGCAGCGGCGTGACCCAGTGGCCCACCATGACGAGCGGGGTGCCATCCGGGATCACATGGCCGGATCGCTGAAGCGCGCCGAGCAACAGGAAGTTGATCAGCACGCCATAGGCGATGACCGAAAACAGCGAGGTCACGATGCCCTTGCGATCGTGGAAGAACATGTACCGGGTGAGAAGATTGCCCTTCCAGCCGAGTTGCTCCCAGCCCTGAAAGGCAATGCCGAGGATCCAGCGCGTGCGCTGTCGGTACGCGGTACGAAATGTTTTCGGAAAATACTCGCGCGTGGCCAGCAGGTTTCGATTGACGGCGCCGCTATCTGCGCGTCGATCCGATGCATCGCGCGCGATTCCCGTCAGTGGAATGCACGCAAAGGTTTCCTTCATCCCCAGGTCTCTCAACCGGAAGCTGAAGTCATAATCCTCGGTCAGCGAACTGGTGTTGAACGGCGAGCCGTTGCGTTCCTTCATCGCGGCTTCGATCGAGCGCCTGCTGTAGCACGACGCAACGCCTGCGCCCGGGACGATGCCGGTCAGGCGGGCCCGCACCGGCACGTCCTTCTGGTGCGTTTCGCTGAAGTCGTCCAGGTAGCATCCGGCGACGAACTCGTTCCATTTCCGCGGCAAGGACAGCACGGGAAGCTGGACCAGGTCGCTATCCGCCACCGCGTGGTTGAGGTACTTGAGTTCGACCGGATGAATGACATCCTCGCAGTCGTGCATGACGACGCCCGCGAACTGAATGTGATGGACCGCTTCGTAGCGCAGGATGGCTTCGACGATCCAGTTCAGGCAATCTGCCTTGCAGGTCGGACCGTCGTTCATGACCGTCGCGCGCGTGACCCTGCCCGGGTAGCGGCGGACCATCCGCTCGACCTCGGCCGTGGTTTCGGCATCGTTGTGATAGGTGCCGACGAATATCACGTATCGCTCGTACTCGAGGGTCGCCAAGGTGTTTTCGATCATCTTGGCGATCACGTCGTATTCCTTCCAGGCCGGCACCATCAGCGCCAGATGCCGTTCTTCCAGCGCGCGCAGCATGCCGATATCGATCGTTTGCGATTTTTCACGGCGCAGGATGCGCCGGATTTCAAATGACCAATAACAGGCGTCCAGCGTGAGGTCATCCAGTGTGCTCACCAGGATGACGATTGCGGTCATAATGGCGACAAGGTTAAGTGCATATAAATACGCACTCCAAATCATGTTATCCATCATTTGTTCCGCGCTTTTATCTTGTATTTGATTATTTCCCCTCGTACCGACGCAAGACGAAACTTTTCCCGTCCTCGTCGCCCCCGTCACGTCCACTCGGTGGCTTGCGCCATGCGAATGCCTGCCGCTCAAAAAAACCTGCAGCACGCGATTCTTCGCGATGGGGCCACGTTGCATCGCGAACGATGCAACGTGTTCAGTGGATGACTTTTTGACAGCCCGTGTCCTGCTTGCTTGCCTGCCTCCGTCCCTGCATTCTCAAATGCCTGCAACCGCTCTCCATCCGGCGCACGCGCAGCGACCCCGCGCACCGACTTCGCAACACACAGTTGATGTAGCAAGTCGTGCGCCATCGTTGTGCGACCCTTGACCTTGCAGGCGTTGCGGGGCGCCGCACAGGATCGGCTCACCGAATTCGAGCCAAATGTTTCAGTGCTGAAACACGCGCTCGATCGACCGGATGACACATCGTTTTCGGACCCTCTGCCGGGCCGCGTTTGCCGCCCTGGGGAGATCGTCATGCGATTGCAGCGGTGGCAGGCTGGATGAATCGGCGTTGAACCGGAGTGCCTGCGCCTCGGTCGTCATTGCACATGCATGTCACCCGCGGCGATTGCCGCGTCACGCTCTGCGTAGTGTGGCGATTAACTGGTTTTCCCTGAATCGTACGAACAGGCTTCACGCGTTTGTCCGATTTAATTCGTGACACCGCCGCGTTGCATGGCTGAAACGTTTTATCGACGCAATTTTGAGCTGCGCCAAGGCGTCAATTTCGCCCCCTTGGCGCTATGCCCATTTGCGACGGATGGTACGGTTCTAGCTTGAAGGTAAAACCATCTCCTCCCGGATTTATTTGTCTGGTTTCAATTGCGCAGCATAAATTCACGACATAGCGCCCCGATTCCGGATGGTGATTCGTCGTACTCGTTTCGCTAACGAGATGAACTTATTTTGCATATCAAAGGATGAAAATCATGCCTTCGCATCGCAAGCAATCTTTTCGAAACGGGTTGAGCACTGCCGGGTCACTCGTCGCATTGATCACCACGCTCGTCTTCGCCGTCGGCGTTCAGGATGCGAATGCGCAGGCGACAGGCAATGCTTCCGTCATGAAGATCAAGCCGCCACCGCTGCCGAACGGCTCGGCCCAGGTCAACGTGAAGGCGGGGATGTCCGACGAGGATTGGGACAAGGCGTACAAGGAAACGGGGCGGCCGAAATTCAGCAAGAAGTCCGTCAAGAAAACCAATGGCAATGTGGAACGTGACTAGGGAGAAACGGCCATGAAAAAGATCTTGCTCGTCATCGCCCTGCTTGCGGGACTCGCGCAAATGACATTGCCGGTCACCGCGCACGCGCAGACCACCACCGCCCATACGCTCGTGCTGTACGACAATCCGGCGAATGACCCGTATTCGAAGCTGGGCCTGATGTACAGCATCATGCTGAGAAACCTGCTTGGCCATTTCAACGCGACGATCGATCTGGTTCCGATCCAGAACTACACGTCCGGCATGGTCGGGAGCCACGACGTCACGTTCTATATCGGCGACTACTACAACAACCCGATTCCGACGGCGTTCATGAGCGACGTGATGACCACCACGAAGACCGTGGTCTGGTTCAAGTACAACCTGTGGCAACTGGCATGGAACACGGCCTACACGTTCAACCAGACCTTCGGGTTCAGCTTTCTCGGCCTCGCGGGGATGAACGCGACGCCTTCGGCGAGCAATCCGAATCCGGGTTTTTACGACACGGTCACGTACAAGAACCTGTCGATGGTCAAGTATTACTCGTATAACGCGTCGACCGGCGTCATCAGCGCGGATCCGGATGTCGGACTGACCCAGATCAATACCACGAAGGCGCAAGCGCTCGTCACCATCAAGAACAGCCAGAGCGGGGCAACCACGCCCTACATCGTGCGCTCGGGCAACTTCTGGTACTTCGCGGACATGCCGTTTTCCTACATCGGCCCGACGGATCGCTACCTCGTGATTTGCGACATCCTGCATGACATCCTGCAGACCAATGCACCGGTGAATCACCGTGCGCTCGTCCGCCTGGAGGATCTCGACGCGTATACGACGACGAGTTCGATGCAGCAGCTGACGAACTACATGTACTCGAAGAAGATTCCGTTCACGATGGCAACCATCCCGTTGTATACGGACCCGAACGGCTATTACAACGGCGGCGTGCCGGAGACGATCCATCTGGCACAGGCAACCGGCCTCAAGAGTGCGCTGAACTATGCCATCGCACGCGGCGGCTCGATCGTGATGCATGGTTATACGCACCAGTACGATTCGACGCCGAACCTGCAGAATGCAGTGAGCGGCAGCGACTACGAGTTCTGGTTTGCGGTACAGAACCGGCCGGTTGATGAGGACTCCATCCCGTGGGCGGAAGGCAGAATGGCCGATGGCCTGCTCGAGTTCACGACCAACGGCTACAAGATCGTCGGCTGGGCCGCGCCGCAGTACCAGATGTCGCCGGCGGCTTCGTCAGCGACAGCCCTCACGTTCCCGACCACGTTCCAGCGGGCCGTGTACTACACGTCGGCCAAACCGCAACTCGGCACGGGTGCCGCCAACCAGGACTTTTCGGCCGGGCAGTTTTTCCCGTACATCATCAACTCCGATTACTACGGGCAGCGGATCGTTCCGGAGAACCTGGGCAGTGTGCAGTACAACATCTGCAATATCGACCCGTTCTCGTGCATCACGTACACGTGGCAGCAAATCGTGACCAATGCCCAGTATGGTCTGGCGGTGCGGGACGGTTTCGCGTCGTTCTTCTTCCATCCGTACTGGCTTGAACCGGATCTCGGATTGCCGGCGTTCCAGGACTTCCAGAGCATGATTACCGGCATTACGAATCTCGGCTACAAGTTCGTAGACGGCACGACGGCCAAGTGACGCGCGCATAGCGGCAGCCCCGTGCGACCCGCATCGGCAATGCGGGTCGCACGTTTGCGTTTGGTCGGCTACGATGACACGGGAGAATGTTTCCGGGGAGCCAAAACGATGACCACGTCCGTCGGCCCGGCCTTGCGCAAGATTCAACGGCGCATGGGCCGGTTTCGGCTCGCGGCGCGACCGGGCCCGCTCGCCGCCTCACCACGTTCGCCCCGGGCGGCGACGCTCGCGGCGATCGGCGCATCGCTCGTCGTGGCCGCCTGTAGCTGGACCGCGCACGATGTGCACGCGGACGGCATCGTCTGGCAGGTGGACAACTCGACGACGAATCCGGTCGGCAGCTGGCAGATGCTCGGCATTCACGATCTGCTGATTCAATGGACCGTCGTCGACGATACCGCGTTCATCGCCAACACCCCCATCCAGCCTGCTGCGCACCTTCCCGACTGGGAACGCATCAGTCGTGAGCCCTGGGCCAGGAATGTCATCCTGGGGCTGGCCGGCTACCAGGACGAAAAACGGGCGCGCACCCATCTGTCGACGCTCGCCGACCAGTCCCTGGAAGTGGCGCGCGCACCGGTCCCGCTGCATGTCACCGGCTACTACTTCCCGGTCGAGATCGATCCGACCTGGCAGGACGCGCCGAAGCTCGCCGCTGTCCTGCAACGGCTGCCGCGGCCGCTCTGGGTGAGCGTGTACGACCAGACCAACATCGGCGGAAAGGCGCTCGCGGACTGGCTCGCAGCGTGGCTGCCTGCGGACGTCGGCGTGTTCTTCCAGGACGGCTGCGGCGTTTATGCCCGCGAGCCGTATGTCGCGCGCGGCTACCTCGACGAACTGGTTTCTAGATTGGGCAAACGACGCGTGCGGGTCATCGCCGAGGCATTCCGGCCGGCCGAGCGCGGCGGGTTCCGTTCAGCCAGCGCCGACGAGTTGGGCAAGCAACTGCTGGCGTATCGCGGCTATACGGTCTACCTGTTCGACGGTCCGCACTATATGTCGGACGACCTCACACGCGCGCTCTCGACGTGGAAGCCCAAGCCGCCGCCGGCCGAGCCTGCCGGGACGGCGCACTGATTCGGTTCGGTCCCGGCCGAGCGGGGGCGGGCAGGGTGCGCGTGTGGCGAAACAATCGGGCGGATTGGCTTTCCGGCGGCGCAGCGTGCCCGGAACCCGGTGTCGGCGCGCCGGCGTACCCGCCGTTTTGCTTCTCCCGCCCAAGCCCCATTTGATGACCAAACCGCAAGACCTAGTGCATAGATATCGTTTGCCGCGGCCTTAATGACTATCGACAATCGTGGCTCGATTTCACCGCCGTGGCGCCAGAAGCGCTGCGGTGGCCGGTACCTGGCGGCTATCCCGGCCGTCCGCGCCATCCAGCTCACGACGACATGTACGCGTTCACTCCCTCATTCCAGAATCCCGCCGGCTCGCCGATCCGCGAACTGTTCAAGTACCTGTCCGAACCGGGCATGATTTCCTTCGCGGGCGGCTATCCGGCCAGCGACCTGTTCGACGTCGACGGCCTGAACGCAGCCGCCGAGCGCGCGTACGCGCAGCCCGTGCGCTGCCTGCAATACGGCCCGACCGACGGCCTCGCCGAACTGAAGCAGCAACTGATCGCGCTGATGGCGCGTCGCGGTGTGGCGTGCACGGCGGCCGAACTGCTCGTCACGACCGGTTCGCAGCAGGGGCTCGACCTGTTGCTGCGCGTGATGGTGTCGCCCGGCGACGTCGTGCTGACCGAGCAGCCGGCCTATCCGGCGACGCTGCAGGCGATGCGTCTGCAGCAGGCGCGCATCGTGACGATTCCGGTCGACGGCGCGGGGCTCGACGTCGATCGTCTGGGCGAACAGCTCGCGTCCGGCGCGATCGCGCAGCCGAAGCTGCTCTACACGGTCCCGACCTTCGCGAACCCGACGGGCGCGACGCTCACGCGCGAGCGTCGGCTGAAGCTGCTGCGTCTCGCGGTGCAATACCGCTTCCTGATCGTCGAGGATGATCCGTACGGAGACCTGCGTTTCGCGGGCGAAGCCGTGCCGTCGATGCTTGCACTCGCCGATGAAGTGGACGGCGCGCGCGACTGGATCGTGCATTTCGCGAGCCTGTCGAAGATCGTCGCGCCGGGGTTGCGGGTGGGCTGGACGATCGCGCCGGCCGAGATCGCGCGGCGCTGCGTGATCGCGAAGCAGACGGTCGATCTGTGCAGCACGCCGTGGACGCAGGCGGCCGCCGCCGAATATCTGGCCGACGGCGCGCTCGAACGCCATCTGCCGCGTATCACCGCCGCCTACCAGCGCAAATGCGCTGCGATGTGCGACGCGTTGCGCGACGGCCTGGGCGATGCGATCGAATTCCATCGTCCCGAAGGCGGGATGTTCGTGTGGGCGCGAATCGGCGCGGTGTCGTCGGACGTGCTGCTGCAGCAAGCGATCGCAAACAAGATCGTGTTCGTGCCGGGCAAGGCGTTCTTCGCGGACAACGTCGACGCGGCATCGCTGCGCCTGTCGTTTGCCGCGCCGGACGTCGATGCGATCCGGGAAGGCGTCGCACGCCTCGTGCGCGCGTATGGTGCGGCGCTGGCCGCGTAAGGAGACATCAACGTGAATATCACCGTCAACGACACCGTATCGATGGGCGCAGCGCCGGGCGCGGGCGATAACCGGCCTGTTGCGCACCGGTCGTCGCAGATCAGCGCAGGGCCGCAGTATGTGGCCGACGTGCTCGGCCGCTTCGGCGCGGAGCCGGCGGCCGACCTCGGCGACGCGGCACCGGTCGTACTCGGCTACAACTGAGCCGCACGGCGATGGCCGGCGCGCCGCACGCGTGCCGTTGCCGCCGCAAGCGGTTAAGCTTGCGCGATCGCAACACGCACGATCGCCGCTCCGTCATGACCGACCCAACTTCCGAATCGCTCGCGCAAACGTACGAGCGCCTCTGGTCCTGCCTCGAATCCGGCGTGAGTGCGCAGCGTTCGCCGTTCACGATGCTGCAGGCCGCGACCCTCGGTGTCGACGGCGCGCCGAAAGTGCGCACGATCGTCTTGCGTCAGGCGAGTCGTGCCGATCGCGTGCTGTCGTTTCATACCGATGCGCGCTCGGAGAAGGTCGCGGAGCTGCGCCGCGATCCGCGCATCGCGCTCGTCGCCAACGATCTCGATGCGCTCGTGCAGATTCGCGTGGAGGGCGTTGCGTCGATCTGCGACGACGAAGCACAACGCCGCGCGATCTGGCAATCGAGCCGTCCGCATACGCTGCTGCTGTATCGCGCACCGTTGCCGCCGGGTACGCCGGTCGAGTCGCCTGAAGCCGCGCATGTATCGGCGAGCCAGCGCGCAAATCCCACCGACGACGGTTATGAAAACTTCTGCCTGCTGCACATGAGCGTGACGCGCATCGACTGGCTCGAACTCGCGCGGGCCGGCCATCGTCGCGCGGTGTTCGACCTGCACGAAGGCGGCTACGAAGGCCGGTGGATCGCGCCCTGAGGAGCGTGACGCGCATCGACTGGCTCGAACTCGCGCGCGCCGGCCACCGTCGCGCGGTGTTCGACCTGCACGAAGGCGGTTATGAAGGCCGGTGGATCGCGCCCTGAGCGTGCCGTGCTCGCGGGCCGACTCGCCGTAATTTCATCCTTCACGAGTCGCGTTCGACGTGACGGGCCAATGCCGCGGCGAGGTACTGTTCCCCGTCATCGATCGACGCGACCATCGCGGGCGCGATGACTTCCCCCCAGAACGGCAGGCGCCACTGCGGGTCGTGGTGATGCCCCAGGACGACGGCCCGATACAGGCCGTCGGGTCGTCGGGCAATCAGCGTGACCAGATGCCGATCGACGAGGTGCGTTTCGGCAACGGGCATCTCGCCGGGCATCAGCACGCCTGTCCAGATGCCGCCGTACTTTTCTTCCCATCCCATCGGATCGTCTCCTCGCGGCATATCGCCCGTTGCAGGGCAGTCCGCCGGCCGCCCGGGATCGCGCCTGGCGCCTATGCGTCGTTTCCCGCGCCGCGGCTGCCCGGTGAATCGGGCGGCCGCCTGTCCGACGCCACCTGCGCGGTCATCCACTCGCGCATCACGACGATGGCATCGTCATCGCGCCGCTCGGCCGGATACACGAGATAGAACCCCATCGACAGCGGGAACGCGAAATCGAACGGCTTGCACAGCCTGCCGGCGGCGATGTCGCGCTCGACGAGCGGATCGGTGGCGAGCGCGATGCCCTGGCCGGCGACGGCCGCATCGATCGCGAGCGACGTCTGGTTGAAGCGCAGCCCCTTGTGCGGATCGATGTCGACAGGCTCCGGCATCGCGGCGAGGAACTCGGGCCACAGGTCGTGCGCGTCGTGCAGCAGCACGTGGCCCGCAAGCGCGCGCGGCGACGCAGGCGCGGCCAGCAGCGCGGGGCTGCACACGGCACACACGTCGAGCGGGAACAGCGCGTGCGTGGCGAGATGCTTGCCGAACGGCGGCTTGCCGTAACGGATCGCGAGATCGACACCATCGTGGCGGAACGTCGCGATCTGCGGGTCGGCGATCACACGCACGTCGTAGTCGGGATGCGCGTCGGTGAACTGCGCGAGCCGCGGGATCAGCCATTTCGACGCGAACGACGGCGTCGTGCTGATGGTCAGCGCGGCGCGTCGCTTCACGAGCTTGTCGGTCGCGTCGGCGATCGCGTGCAGTGCGCGCTGGACATCGGAGAAATACGCGGCGCCGTCGTGCGTCAGCGCGAGGCCGCGCGGCAGGCGTTCGAACAGCTTCAGGCCGAGCACGTCCTCGAGGTGGCGCACCTGCTGCGCGACGGCGCCCTGCGTGACGCCGATCTCGTCGGCGGCGGCGCGGAAATTGAGGTGCCGCGCGGACACTTCGAACGCGCGAAGCGCATTCAGCGGCGGCAGGCGGGAGGGGCGAAGCGGCATCGTCAGGCTGTAGAAAAACTATCGGCTGGAGGCAGAAATACTGGTTCGACAGTCGTTATCGATGCGCCTACATTACCACCATGGCGGGCCGAACGGCGGCTGCGCGGCGGCAGGATTCGAATGAGGAGCAGATCGTGACTGTAGAAAAAGTGGCGTTGATCACGGCGGCGGGCAAGGGCATGGGCGCGGCGATCGCGCGCGAACTGGCGGCGACGGGCTATCGCGTCGCGCTGATGTCGCCGTCGGGCAGCGCGGTGGCGCTCGGCGAGGAACTGGGCGGGTTCGGCATCCAGGGCTCGGTGACGGAAGAGGCCGATATCGACCGGCTCGTGCAGGAGACGCTCGCGCGCTACGGTCGCATCGATGCGGTCGTGAACAACACCGGGCATCCGCCGAAGGGCGAGTTGCTGGCGATTACCGACGACAACTGGCACGCGGGGCTCGACCTGATCCTGCTGAACGTGGTGCGGGTGATGCGCCGTGTGACGCCGCTCTTCCAGAAGCAGGGAGGCGGCGCAGTGGTCAACATCTCGAGCTTCGCGGCGGACGCACCCGAGCAGCCGATGCCCGTTTCGTCGGCACTGCGCGCGGCGCTGAGCGCGTGGACGCGTCTTTACGCGGAACGGTATGCGGCCGAGCACATCCGGATGAACGCGGTGCTGCCGGGCTTCATCGACAGCTGGCCGGAAACGCCGGAGATCGTCGCACGCATTCCGGCCGGCCGCTTCGGCAAGACCGGCGAGATCGCGAAGACGGTCGCGTTCCTGCTGTCCGACGGCGCGGGCTACATCACCGGGCAGAACATTCGCGTCGACGGCGCGATCGTCAAGGCGCTTTGAGCGTCGCGCGGGCGAGCGGCCGCACTGGCCGGGCCGCTCGCCGCGCAGCCGCTACAAACGCGTACAAGCCAGACAAATCCGGGATACATCAGACCTTTCAAATGGGCGACGCCGCGTGAGCCGGGCGCGCCGGATTGAAAGCGAAGGCGCGGCCCCGCGCGCGGCATGTTCACTTTCCACTTCACGAAAGGAGATGCCGAACGATGTCTTCCACACCGTTTTCCCCGATGCGTCGCCACCTGCTTGCCACGTCCGTGGCCGCCGGGGTCTCGGCGATGCTGCCCACGGCGCTGCATGCCGCGACCGGCGCGAGCGGCATACGCCCGTTCACCGCGCACATTCCCGATGAAGCCGTCGCCGACCTGCGCCGCCGTATCGCGGCCACACGCTGGCCGGGTCGCGAGACCGTCGCCGACGAATCGCAGGGTGTGCGGCTGGCGCGCATGCAGACGCTGCTGCGCTACTGGGGCACCGATTACGACTGGCGCAAGGGCGAGGCGCGCCTGAACGGCTTCCCGATGTTCATCACGGAAATCGACGGGCTCGACATTCATTTCATCCACGTGCGCTCGCGGCACGAGAACGCGATGCCGATGATCATGACGCACGGCTGGCCCGGTTCGATCTTCGAGCTGCTGAAGGCGATCGGCCCGCTGACCGACCCGACCGCGCACGGCGCGAGCGCCGACGATGCGTTCCATGTCGTCGTGCCGTCGTTGCCGGGCTTCGGCTTTTCGGGCCGGCCGACGCAGACCGGCTGGGGTTCCGACCACATCGCGCGCGCGTGGGGCGAACTGATGGCGCGCCTCGGTTATACGCGCTTCGTGTCGCAGGGCGGCGACTGCGGCTCGGTGATCTCGCACCGGATGGCGATGCAGCGCGTGCAGGGCCTGGCCGGGATTCACGTGAACATGCCGGCAACGGTGCCGCCGGATATCGCGACGCTGCTCGCGACCGACGCGCCCGCGCCGGCGTCGCTGTCGCCGAAGGAGAAGGCCGCGTACGAGAAGCTCGCGACCTTCTATCGCGACAACTGCGGCTACTCGGCGATGATGGTCACGCGCCCGCAGACGGTCGGCTATGCGCTGGCCGATTCGCCGTCGGGGCAGGCTGCATGGATGGTCGACAAGATCTCGCAATGGACCTACAGCGGCGGCGTGCCCGAACGCTCGATTCCGCGCGACGAGATTCTCGACGACATCTCGCTGTACTGGCTGACGAACACCGCGACGTCCGCTGCGCAGATCTACTGGGAGGATCACTCGAACAACTTCAACGCGGTGGATATCGCGTTGCCGGCCGCGATCACGGTGTTTCCGGGGGAGATCTATCAAGCGCCGCGCAGTTGGGCCGAGCGCAGTTATCACAACCTGATCTACTTCAACGAAGTCGACAAGGGCGGGCACTTCGCGGCATGGGAAGAGCCGGAGTTGTTTGCGCGTGAAGTGCGGGCGGGGTTCAGGCCGTTGCGGCGCGGGTAAGCGGGTAAGCGGGGGAATGGCGAACGCGGGCCGGTGGTGATGCGGGTCGTGTTCGCCGTCATGCCGTCACGTGCGGCCGACCGTTACGACGGATTGAGCGTGCGCAGGCTTTCGACGGCGTCGTCGGTCATCCACAGCAACGTGTTGAGGTACGTCTCGATGTGCACGACGAGCCCCTGGCGTGGACCTTCACGCCACTCCGTCGAGTGGTAGAACGCCGCCTGTTCCGTCTCCAGCGACTCGCGATCGGCATAGGCCCGCACCAGACAGTAGCTCTCTTCTTCGTGATCGGAAGGGCCGTAATACACGACGTCCATTCCGTGCGCACGGATCATGGGAACGGCAAGCTGGTGCATGGCCTGATGAAATGCGTGCAACGTTCCCGGCTTCAGGCGGTAGGTGCGAATTTCCAGCAACCGGTTCATGTGGCGTCTCCTTCGCGCTCCTCATCGATCGGACGCACCGATCCTGATTCACGCCTGATTCACGCCGACTCGTGCCGATGCCGGCGCAGCACGCCGTCGAGCCATGCATCGATATCCTCGTGAACGAGGTCCCGGTCATGATCGTTCAATATCTCGTGCCGGTCGCCGGGATAGAACCGGTAGGCCAGCGCCAGGTGCCCGTGGCGCATGTATCGGGTAATCAGCGACTGGATCGAAAGCGTGTTTTCGCCGACCGGGTCGCGGGTCCCGGCGATCACCAGAATCGGCAGGTCCACCGGAATGCGCGATTCGTGTTCGGGAACCCACAGGCTGTGGAAGCCTTCGAGCACCGAGTACAACATGCTGTTGGAAAATGGCTTGCCGCAGAGTTCGTCGTCGAGAAAGCGCTGTATCTCGACCGGGTCTGCCGTCATCCATTCGCAGCCCGTCGACGGTTGCCCGTGATGCACGAACGGCGCGTTGAATGCGTGCAGCACCGCGCCGAACAGTGTCGCGGGCTGGTTGCCTTCGGCGGAATGGGCCACGGCCCTGAGCTTTTCCAGCATCTCGCCGTCGACGCCGGGCAACGCGCCCATCGTGCCGCACAGCACCGCGCCCGTGAGAAGGTCGCCGTGGTTCTGGATGTGCGATTGCGTGAGCGCGGAGCCCATGCTGTGACCGAACGCAATCAACGGCAGGCCGGGATACTGCGTGCGGATCAAGCGGGACAGCTGCGCAATATCGCTCGTCATGTCGGACCACGCGGTGAGCCCGGCTTGCCCGAGCGCCGTGACGCCGGCGGTGTGGCCGTGTCCGCGCAGGTCGAGCGCGAACACGACGTAGTTTTGCGCGGCCAGATAGCGGGCGAGCCCGTCGTAGCGGCCGCCATGTTCGCAGACTCCGTGCGTGATCTGCACGGCCGCTCGCGGGCCCTCGCTCGCCGTCGGTATCCATTTCCGCAGAAAGATCCTCGCGCCGTCCACATCCGACGGGAATGACGATGCTTCGTAACGGCAATCGGTCGATGTGCTCATATCGGGGCTCCGTTTTACGTTTTTTGCGTGGAGAAGCGGGCGATCGTATGCGTGTCGCGCGTTTTCACGATGATCGTGAAATGACGGCGCCGCTCGTGCGAAAACGAGCGGGGCGGCTCGTCCCGGGCGAGCATATCAGGAACATGGGCCGGAGAATAATGAAGCCGTTGATTGGCGAGTGTTGGTGGGTAATTGGCGTTAAAAGCAGGTGTTTTGCGTCGTGGATCGGTGAAATTGTTATCGACGAGGGTCTGCTGATGCGCGCCTGGTCGCGTTCGACACCGGCGTGCAGTTCGAGGGGTACGACGTCGCGGTGCTCAGCGATGACTTCAATGGCCATCGTGCAACTGCGTGAATTCGGCACGGTTTCGTTATCTGCTGCCGGCGTCGTCCGTCAATTGATCGTTTTACAGCGGAAACAGCACGGCACTTCCGTTCACGATTGAATGACATTTCGATGAAGAAAATCCATCCTGGAAGAAACATTACATCGTAATTATCTGATTGCAAAGTGATTTTGATAAAAATCAAAAATATATCGAACGAATGCCATGACGTAGGGAAACCCTCAATACAATGATCCGCAACTGCACATTAGTGCGACCTGATCATTCTGTTGATTGGCTCGCGGCAAAAAAGTAAATCGGCCTTTTCACAGTTTCGCCCAGCGAAAAAATACGACCCGAGGTTTCGCGATGACGAATGACGACGTGCGCGAGTCACGCATGCCCGGCAATGGCATGCGTCCGCTTGAAGGCCAAAGAGGCATCGTCGTCGGATTGGCGAACGAACAGAGCATCGCCTGGGGATGTGCGCGAGCCTTTCACGCAGCGGGTGCCGAGCTGGCCGTGACCTGGCAATCCGACCGGGCGTTGCCGTACGTCGAGCCGCTGCTGGAACAGCTGAAGCCGACGATCGCGATGCCGCTCGACGTGAGCCGCACCGACCAGATGCGCGAAGTGTTCGACGCGATCGGCGAGCAGTGGGGCGGCCTCGATTTTCTGTTGCATGCCGTTGCCTATGCACCCAGGGCCGATCTGCACGGGCGGGTCGTCGACAGTTCGCCGGAAGGGTTCGCGCTCGCGATGGATACCTCCTGCCACTCGTTCATCAGGATGGCGAAACTTGCCGAGCCGTTGATGACATCCGGCGGAAGCCTGATGGCGATGACCTATATCGGCGCCGACCAGGTCATCGCGGAGTACGGCGTGATGGGCCCGGTCAAGGCGGCGCTGGAGGCCACCGTTCGATACCTCGCTGTCGAACTGGGGCCGGCCGGCATTCGCGTACATGCGGTTTCGCCCGGCGCATTGCCCACGCGGGCGGCATCCGGGCTGCCGAATTTCGATCACCTGCTTGACGACACCGCCCGCCGTGCGCCGTTGCGCCGGCCGCTCGACATCGACGACGTCGGCGCGCTGTGCACCTTTCTCGCCAGCGATGCCGCGCGCGCGATGACCGGCGGAATTCATTACATCGACGCGGGGATGCACGTGCTCGGCTGACACGAGGCGGCCGCACCCGGAATGCGTCGAGATTGACCTTGCCCCTCTGGAGAACAGTGTTATGGATGCTGCCACGCAACTGGCGCGCAGTCATGAGATCGCCACGGAGATTGTCCACGTCCTGCAAAAGCGCACGCAGCACGCGCTGGAACAGTACGGGAAACGGTTGGGAGAAGCACTCGACGGCAGCGACAGCCCCGGCCACGACCCGGCCGCCGCCCCCTTTGCCATGCCATTCTCGCCGCTGAGCGCATGGCATTACGCGGTCGACGCCGCACAGCGCTCGCTGCTGTTCTGGGACACGCTGCGCGAGCGCGGCACGCAATATGTCGAGCGCATGGCCGAGGGGCTCAAGCCGGTGCTGCATTTCGACTACGACGTCGTGCTCGACGGCAGGCAGTTCGCACGGCCCGTCAATTACGCGCTCGTTCACATCCAGCCGCCGGATGGCGTGATCGTCGATGCCGCCAAGCGGCCATACCTGATCATCGATCCGCGCGCGGGACACGGCCCCGGTATCGGCGGCTTCAAGGACGATTCGCAAGTCGGCGTGGCGTTGCGCGCGGGGCACCCGGTGTATTTCGTCGTGTTCTTCCAGGAGCCCGAGCCCGGCCAGACGTTGCTCGACGTGTGTGCCGCGGAACAGGTATTCGTCCGGAAAGTGCGCGAACTGCATCCGGACAGCCTCAAGCCGGCCGTCGTCGGCAACTGCCAGGGCGGCTGGGCCGCGATGATGCTCGCGAGCTCGTCGGCGGACGATACGGGCCCGATCGTCATCAACGGCGCCCCGATGTCGTACTGGAGCGGCGCGTGGAGCGAGGGGCCCGGCGACAATCCGATGCGCTATGCCGGCGGCCTGCTCGGTGGCACCTGGCTCGCGTCGTTCTCGTCGGATCTGGGCAACGGCAAGTTCGACGGCGCCTATCTCGTGCAGAACTTCGAGAACCTGAACCCGGCGAACACGTTGTGGGACAAGTATTACCAAGTGTACGACCACATCGACACCGAGCCGCCGCGCTTCCTCGAGTTCGAGCGCTGGTGGGGCGGCTACTACCTGATGAACCGCGAAGAGATCGAATGGATCACGCGCAACCTGTTCATCGGCAACAAGCTCTGGTCCGGCGAGGTGAAAGACGGATCGGGCAAGGCGTTCGACCTGCGCGAGATCCGCTCGCCGATCATCCTGTTCGCGTCGATGGGCGACAACATCACGCCGCCGCAGCAGGCGTTCAACTGGATCGCGGACATCTACGGCAGCACGGAAGAAATCAAGTCGCGCGGGCAGGTCATCATCGGGTTGATGGAAGAGGACGTGGGGCATCTCGGCATCTTCGTGTCGGGCAAGGTCGCGAAGAAGGAGCACGCACAGATCGTCAGCGTGCTCGATGCCGTCGAAACGCTGCCACCCGGCCTCTATGCGATGTCGATCGAGGAGGTGACGGGTACCGACGGGAAGGTCGCGTATGAAGTTGCCTTTACCGAGCACCGTCTCGAAGAGATCGCGCAGCATTTCAACCGCTTCGGGCGCAAGGACGAACATGCGTTCGAGGCCGTCGCCGAGCTGTCCGAATTCACGCAGCGCGCGTATGAACTGTTCATGCAGCCGTACGTGCAGCAGGCATCGAACGAGACCACGGCGCAGCTGTTGCGCGACTTTCATCCGCTGCGCGTCCAGCGCTGGGCGTTTTCGGACCTGAATCCCTGGCTTCGCTGGCTGAAGCCGGCCGCCAGCACGATCAGGGCCCATCGCCAGCCGGCCGACGATATCGAGCCGTGGCGCAAGCTTGAACGCCGCGGCTCGGATATCGTCAGCGCGTCGCTCGATTGCTTCCGTGCGATGCGCGATGCAAGCATCGAGTCGCTGTTCTTCACGATGTATACCCAGCCCTTCATGCTGCATCTCGCGGAGCAGTATCACGACCGTCCTGCTGCTTCGCCGGCGGCGACGGACCCGCGCGACCTGCCGTTCGTGAAGGAGGCGCTCGCGTCGATCGACCGGGGCGGCTACACCGAAGCGGTGGCGCGCGCAGCGTTCCTGCTCGAGCGCAGCGGCGAACCGTTTCCGCTGGCGCAGCTTGCGACCGAGCGTGAACTCGCCGAGACCTACGCCGAGTACCTGCCGGACCTGCCGCCTGACCAGTGGCGGCGCATCTATGGCGAGCAGGAGATCATCGCGACTTACGAGCCGCAACGGGCCGTCGCCACGCTGCCGACGCTGCTTGCCCGGCCGGAGGACCGCCAGCGGCTTCTGACGTTGCTGGACAAGCTGCTGGGCGATGCGCGCGTGCAAAGTGCGTCGGTGAGCGAGCAACAGTGGGCGGCCCTGCAGCGCATTCGCGCGGTATTGGGCGCGCCGCCCGCGATGCGGCTGGCCACGGGGCCGATGGCGGCACTCGATCGTGTGCAGTGACAGATAGCGAGGAACCGCGATGGAAACCCGACACGAGAAATATCACCGCCTCATCGAACACTGCCAGACGCTGGCGCCGATGCCGACAGCCGTCGCGCATCCGTGCGATCGAAGCTCGCTCGAGGGCGCGCTGGAGGCGGCGCGCAAGGGGCTGATCGAACCGATCCTGGTCGGCCCGCGTGCACGTATCGAAGCGACCGCCGCGGAGTTCGGGCTGTCGATCGCCGATCATGAGATCGTCGATGCTCCGTACAGCGAAGCGTCGGCAGCGGCGGCGGTGCGACTCGTCCGAGACGGCCGGGCGTCCGCGCTGATGAAGGGCAGCCTTCACACCGACGAACTCATGGCCGAAGTGGTGCGGCACGATGCCGGGTTGCGCACGGGCCGGCGTATCAGCCATTGCTTCGTGATGGACGTGCCCGCGCACGCCGACCCGCTGATCGTGACCGACGCGGCGATCAATATCGCGCCGACGCTCGAGGAAAAGGTCGACATCCTGCAGAACGCGATCGATCTGGCGCATGCGCTGGCGTTTCCGCAGGTCCGCGTGGCGATCCTCTCGGCGATGGAGACGGTCAACCCGAAAGTGCCGTCGACGCTCGAAGCCGCCGCGCTGTGCAAGATGGTGGATCGGCGGCAGATTACCGGCGCGCTCGTCGACGGCCCCCTTGCGCTCGACAACGCGATCGATCCCGAGGCCGCACGCATCAAGCAGATCGATTCGCCGGTGGCCGGGCATGCGAACGTGCTGATGGTGCCGGACCTCGAAGCGGGCAACATGCTTGCCAAGAGCCTGTCGTTCCTGGCCGGCGCGGATGCGGCGGGGATCGTGCTCGGCGCGCGCGTGCCCGTCATCCTGACGAGTCGCGCCGATTCGTTGATCACCCGGCTGGCTTCCTGCGCGGTCGCGATGCTCGTCGCGAACGTGCAGCGCGAAGCGGCCACGCGCGCGGGGTGACGCCATGGCAGACGTGATTCTGGTGTTGAATGCCGGCTCGTCGAGCATCAAGTTTTCCGCATTCGACGTGCAGGGCGACACGCTCGGGCTGATCGTGCACGGTCAGGTCGACGGCCTGTACACGGCCACGGCGCACTTCAGCGCCGTCGACCATCACGCGGAGCGGCACGAGCGGCAATGGGCCGGCGGCGATACGTTCGGCCATCAGGAAGGGCTCGCGCAGATCGCCGCGTTCCTGGAGGATCATCAGGAAGGGCACCGTCTCGCGGCGGTGGGCCATCGCGTCGTGCACGGCGGGGAGCGCTTCAGCGGCCCGGTGCGCGTCACGCCGGAGATCGTGGCCGAGCTGGAAAAACTCACCCCGCTCGCGCCGTTGCATCAACCGCACAACCTGACGCCCATTCGTATCCTCGAAACGGTGCAGCCCGGCATCGAGCAGGTGGCCTGCTTCGACACGGCGTTCCACAGCACGCAGCCCGCGGTGACGCAGGCGTTCGCGCTGCCCGCGTCGATCACCAGCCGGGGCGTGCGCCGCTACGGCTTCCATGGGCTCTCGTACGAGTACATCGCGAGCGTGCTGCCCGACGTCGCGCCGCAGGCGGCGCGCGGGCGCACGGTGGTCGCCCACCTCGGCAACGGCGCGAGCATGTGTGCGCTGGTGGCAGGCAAGAGCGTCGCGAGCACGATGGGGTTCACGGCGCTCGACGGGCTGCCGATGGGCACGCGTTGCGGCAACCTGGATCCGGGTGTCGTGATCTTCCTGATGGAAGAACTCGGGATGGACGTGCGCGCCGTCGAGGATCTGCTCTATCGGCGTTCCGGGTTGCTCGGGGTGTCCGGCCTGTCGAGCGACATGCGCACGCTGCTCGCGAGCGACGACCCGCACGCGCGCTTCGCCATCGAGCTGTACATCGATCGCATCGCGCGCGAACTCGGTTCGCTTGCCGCCGCGATGGAGGGAATCGACGCCGTCGTGTTCACGGCCGGGATCGGCGAGCACGCGGCGGCGATACGCGAAGGGGTGATGCGCCGTGCCGCGTGGCTCGGTGTCGAGATCGATGTCGATGCGAACAGCACGGGCGAGCCGCTGCTCACGACGGTATCGAGCCGCGTACCGGCGTGGGTGATCCCGACCAACGAAGAACTGATGATTGCGCAACATACGCACCGGCTGATCCGGTGACGGACGAACAGGAAAGAAACCCTCATGGCCGAACTATTGCTGGTCAATGTCGAAGAACACGCACGCGACGACGAGGTCGGTGCGTTCCTGACGCGGCATGGATTCCCGCTGTTCGATGCGATCGAGCGCGTGCCGGCCGGGATCGGCAACCCCATCGCGCTGCTCAGGTTCAACACGCTGTCGTCGGTGGCGCTCTACACGCTGCGCGCACGGATCGATCACATCTCGTGGCGGGGCCGCTCGATTCGTGCGCATATCCTGCCGGACCGGAAGGACTGAACGGCTTCGTGCAACTGCGTGGTTCGAGCGGTGGATGCGGGCCGGCTGTCGTGCGGCCTGCGTTCGTTGGCGGGGCGCGGCGGTTTCACGCATCCACGCTGTTTCCGGTCTGCGTCAGGTAGTGCAGCCGCGACGATATGCGCGGCCTTCCAGCCTTCCTGCATTCCTGCATGACGCTTGCGCGTCGAAGTCAGCGCTAGATGATCCGGCATGTACCGTGTACGCCCCTCAGCCACGTGAGAAGTGCCATGGCGGCATAGACACACAGCAGCGCAATCAGAAACCGACGCCACGTTACCTTGAAGCGCTGAAACCGCCGGACGGCCGCGGCGAGCGCGATGCAGGCTACCAGTCCGACCGGCAAGACATTCCCGTAGTCCCTGAAGGCGGCAAAAACGAAAACCGCCGTGAACATCATGACCCAGACCACGGCGCCGCCAAGGGTATCGCAGTAGGCGGTGGAGTATCCGGAGAACCACGCGAACAACAACGCAGCAAGTCCGAACACGGTCAGGATGGTCGCGAGCCAGAGCGGCGGTCGCTTCGAGCCCGCCTGTTGTACGGGAGCATTTTGTTCGTTGGCATCGGTCAAGTCGGTCACCTGCAATCGAGCGGGTTGTCTGGGCAAGCGGCGTAGTATCGCCGCGTTTCAGTGCCGAAGCGAGAGGCCGTGCGGGGCCACGCAACCGCCGAGGCATGTCGGCGCGTGGCACGCGGCCTGCTACGAACCCGCATTTCCCGCCCGAATTTTGAATCGTCGTGTGTCGTGTTCGCACACAGATACGTTGGGATACAAAGCCTCCGGAGGGCTCGGGTATAAAACCGGTGAAGCGATTCACACGGCGGCGCGGTGCCATGCGCCGCCGCTGCGAACGGTGATACCCGTCTGCCCGCACGTGCCGCGGGCCCCTTCCTTGGCGATCGACACTGGAGAACGAGTCATGCCTGAAACCGTGAACACCCGCCGCCGCCTGATCCTGGGTACGACGCTGGCGAGCCTGAGCCTCGCCGACCTCGGATTCAGCGCCCTGGCGCACGCGCAGTCGGCGCCCGATGCAGCGCCTGCGAAGCGCACGGCCGGCGTCGCGTCGCTGGGCACGATCCACCAGATCGACGCGGGTGTGCTCAACGTCGGGTATGCGGACCTCGGGCCGAAGAGCGGCCCCGTCGTGTTCCTGCTGCACGGCTGGCCGTACGACATCTACAGCTATGCGGAAGTCGCGCCGCTGCTCGTCGCGGCCGGTTATCGCGTGATCGTGCCTTACCTGCGCGGCTACGGATTGACGACGTTCCGCTCGGCCGACACGGTGCGCAACGGCCAGCAGGCCGTGACCGCCGTCGACATCGTCGCACTGATGGATGCGCTGAAGATCGACCGTGCGGTGTTCGGCGGCTACGACTGGGGGGCGCGCACGGCCGACATCATTGCGGCGCTGTGGCCGCAGCGCGTGAAGGCGCTGGTGTCGGTGAGCGGTTACCTGATCGGCAGCCAGGAGGCGAACCGCAAGCCGCTGCCGCCGCAGGCCGAATTCCAGTGGTGGTATCAGTTCTACTTCACGACCGAACGCGGCGCGCTGGGCTACGCGGCGAACCGCGATGCGTTCAACAAGCTGATCTGGCAGCTCGCGTCGCCGAAATGGCAATTCTCCGACGAAACCTACGCGCGCACGGCCGCGTCGTTCCAGAACCCCGATCACGTGGCCGTCGTGATCCACAACTATCGCTGGCGTCTCGGGCTCGCGAAGGGCGAGGCGCAATACGACGACATCGAGCGACGCCTTGCGGCCGGCCCGGCGATTTCCGTGCCGACGATCACGATGGAGGGCGACGCGAACGGCGCACCGCATCCGGAACCGGCCGCGTACGCGAAGAAGTTCACGGGCAAGTACCAGCAACGGACGATCACCGGAGGGATCGGCCACAACCTGCCGCAGGAAGCGCCGCAGGCGTTCGCGGACGCGATCCTGCAAGTGGAGCACCTGTGATGCGGGCACGCATGGGTAGGGTGCGTCGCGGCGCGTGTCGTGGGTTCGTCGCGGGCGTGCTGCTGGCCGGCGCGTTGTCGGCGAGCGGCCCGGCCGCATTCGCGGAGCAGCCGAAGCCTGCCGCTACCGCCGCTACCGCTGCGTCGCCGATCTACGGCGTGACGATCCCGCCCGGTTACCGGAAGTGGGAAATGGTCGCGCCGGCCGAGGAGGCCGCGCCGCTCGACGAGCTGCGCGTGGTGCTCGGCAATCCCGTCGCGATCCGGGCGCTCGAACAGGCGACGCTGCCGTTTCCGGACGGCACGATCCTGGTGAAGCTCGCATACAAGCGCAAGCAGTCCGACGAGCTGCCGACGGCGACGGTGCCGGGCCAGGCGACGACCGTGCAGGTGATGGTGAAGGACTCGCGCCGCTATGCGTCGACGGGCGGCTGGGGCTTCGGGCGTTTCATCAACGGCGTGCCGGCCGATATCGGTCAGCATCAGACGTGCTTTGCGTGCCATCAGGCGCGGGTGAAGAATCACGACTATGTGTTCACGCGGCTTGCGCCGTAACGTACCTGGTTCGATGTGTTCGATGTGTTCGATTGAAAAGGCGTGCCGCGCATGGCACGCCTTTTTTCATGGTGGGTGTGGTTTCGGGGAGCAGGTCGGCAGACCGGGCTGTGAACGATGCGGTAGCCGGGTTTGTATCGCACTGTATCCGCGGCCGTTCCTGAAAAACTGGCATGCAGAAAGCACCGGTTCTGGAAACATCGCAGATACGTGCGCGGGTTCTACTGTCGACATGCAGGACACGTTCGATGCCAGACGATCTGGATCGGATGCCGAATGATCGGCCGACCTGCTTCCTTCAAGGAGAACCCTCATGAAAGCCGCTCGAATCCTCGCCGTTGCCGTCCTCGCCGCCATCCCCGCCTTGTCGTTTGCCGATACCGGCCACGGCCTCACGCGTGCCGACGTGCGCGCCGAACTCGTCCGTCTGGAACAGGCCGGCTACAACCCGGCACGCAGCGAACCGCATTACCCGGAAGACATTGCCGCCGCGCTGCAGGTCGCGCGTTCCGACCAGAACGGCCCGTCGAAGTCGCAAGACGATAACGTGGCCGACGCATCGACGCCCGCCGCCCATCACGGTGCAGCGCAAGCGCACGCCGCGCCGAACGCTTACGACGACCTGTACGCGCATTCGTGATCCGGTGCCGCGCCTGCCGCGTGTGCGGGCGCAGCCGTTACCGCAGCACTTTCAAACAACACAACAGAGCAAGGAGCAACACGATGGCCGGTTCGATGAAACGCGTTCTGGTGTCCGCCGCAGTGATCGGTGGGCTGTTCGGTGCGGTCGCGGTGCAGGCTGCGCCGAAGGATGACCTGAAGGGCACGAACGTCGTGCTCGTGCACGGCGCATTCGCCGACGGGTCGAGCTGGAACCGCGTGATTCCGCTGCTCGAGGCGCGCGGGTTGCACGTGGTGTCGGTGCAGAATCCGTTGAGCTCGCTCGCCGACGATGCAGCCGCGACGAAGCGCACGATCGACGCGCAGCAGGGGCCGGTCGTGCTGGTCGGCCATTCGTGGGCCGGTGTGGTGATCAGCGATGCGGGCAACGACGACAAGGTGAAGTCGCTCGTGTACGTCGCCGCGTTCGCGCCCGACAACGGCCAGTCGATCGCCGACGTCACGCAGGGGCTGCCGGCACCCGCATGGGCCGGTGAGCTGCGCAAGGACGCGGGTGGTTTCGCCACGCTGTCGGACAAGGCGATCGCGCAGGATTTCGCGCCGGACCTGCCGCCCGCGCAGCAGCGCATCGTCGCGGCGACTCAGGGGCCGTGGTACGGCGGTTGCATTTCGGAGAAGGTCACGCAAGCCGCGTGGCATGTGAAGCCGTCGACGTTCGTCGTCGCGACGCAGGACCGGATGATCGATCCGACGCTGCAGGAAACGATGGCGAAGCGAATCGGCGCGACGGTTGCACGCGTGAACGGCAGCCATGTGTCGATGCTGAGCCAGCCGAAGGCCGTGGCCGATGCGATCATCGCGGCCGCGGAGCGCGCGAAGCAGGATACGCAATAAGTGAATGCGGCGCCGCCGGCGCGCGGCGATGCCGCCGCGCCGACGCGGCCCCGATCGTCATTGACGACAGCCTGTCGAACCCGGGCCGGCGAGGGTTTCCGGATCGCCGCAGTACAGCAGATGATAGTGCTGCGGATCGCTGTAGAGTGCGTGGAAACCCGTTTCGACGAACACGGATACCAGGTTCCCGATCACCAGGGCCGCGAACAGCCAGACCGCGAGCCTGACGAACGGCGACCGCTCTGCTTCGCCGGGTCGCGCCGCACCGATCTGGATCGCCTGCAGGCGCGCCTGGAAGGCGAGCATCAGCACGCAATAGATGATGCTGGCGGTCAGCGCGAGATAGGACGCGGTGTACATGTGCATTCCCAGAATCGCACCGCCATACGGCGGCGTGCCGGGCAACACGTGCAGGAACATCTGCATCAACCCGATCAGGCTGCCGACCAGGGCGCCGACCGCGCTCAACGCATAGTTGGCGGGAGCAGGATCGCGGTTCCACACGTTCAACAGCAGTCCCGCGCCCACCAGCATGAACGCGATCCGCTGGAGATTGCAGAGCGAGCACGGCAGTTCACCATGCGCCAGCTGGAAATAAAACGCGACGAGCAGCACCGCATTGACGCCGTACAGCGCCAACAAATCGATCAGGCGATTGGCTTTCATTTTTTTTGACCTCTTACCAGGAGCCGTAGGTGGCGAACTGCGGAAGGTGATGCGATCCGTGATGGATGGCCCAAGCCGTAACCAGCAGCGTGGTCAGCCACCAGGTCGCACCGGCTGCCCTGTTGCGCCCGAACAGGGACAGCAGGAGCGCCACGGTGGCGGACAGGAATGGAATGAATCCGATGAACATGATCTACCTCGATTAATTTGAAATCGTTGCCAGGCAAGGTGCATGGAACAGGCCGCCGCGCATCATTCCCCGGCAGGTCCGCACGATCACGATGGCCCACAATCCGCCGAGCAACATCGCGAGCGCCGTGCCGAATACGGCGAATCCGCCAAAACCGGTCACGTGGTAGAGGCTCAGCGACGCGGCGGTATACACACCGAGCGGAAACGTGAAACCCCACCAGCCGAGATTGAACGGCAGTCCTTCGCGGCAATAGCGGATCGTGAAGAGCACCGCGCAGGTCAGCCACCAGAGACCGGCGCTCCAGAGCAGGAGCGCGCCGGCAATGCCTAAGTCCCGCGCCAGCATCGCCACGCTGGCCAGCGGTGTCCCGGCGAACGCAGCGGGCGCGGCCTGACCGAGCGTCAGCAGACCGAGCGCGCCGGTACCGATCGGGCCGAGCGTCAGCCAGCTCGATGCGCCGAGGTCGCGGTGCGGCAACTTGTGGATAACGAGCCGGAAGAACACGATCGTCAGGATTGCGAATGCGAGCGGTACCGAGATCGCCCACAGCACGTACCCCGCGCCGATCAGCAGACGGGCCTGCGCGCCGACGAAATGCGGCGCGAGGGTGGCCGCGCCCGACGCCGCCACTTCCGGTGCCACGATCGGCAGCAGCAGGACCGCGGTCACGCGCTCGAACGCATGTCCCTGCTCGGTGAACATCATGAACGGCACGCCGATCGCGACGACGACCGACAGCAGCGCATCGACGCACCACAACGTGTACGCGAGTGCATTGGCTTCGGCATGCCCGCCTGAGAACAGGACGATGCCGTTGATGATCGGCACGAGGCCCATCGGCACCGCGCCGAGAAACATCGACTGGACCGGGTGGTGCAGCAGCGGCCGGATCGTTTCGGGAAACCGGACCGCGCGGCCGATCAACATCGCCGAAAATGCGAGATACAGCACGATGTCGATGGCCCACAACGCCGACGCCAGCGCATGCTGCCCGCCGAAATGCACGGGCAGGGCGACGAGCACCAGCGATACGATGCCGTTGCCCATCGTCACCGCAAACCAGTTCGGCGTGAATTGCCTGACGCTCCCGGACAGGCCACGCGGCGCGTGTGCCGTCAAATTCATCTTGCTCATGGGATGCTCCCGTGTCGAGAAACCGTATGACTGGATTCTAGGGAGCGGCTTTGTATAATAAAAATACATCGTTTCGATACTTCCTATATCACCGTTATATATGTCGATGAACTTCACCCACCTGGCCGCGTTCTACGCGGTCGTCGAAACCGGCAGTGTCACGGCGGCGTCGGAACGGCTGCACGTCAGTCAGCCCGCGCTGACACGCGAGATTCGGGAGCTCGAGGAACGGCTGGGCGCGACGCTGTTCGACCGCATGCCGCGCGGCATGCGGCCCACCGAAGCGGGCAGGCTCCTTGCGGAGTACGCCGCGCAGATTTTTTCGCTGGCCGATCTGGCGGAGGCGGCGGTCGGGGAGTTCGCCGGCCTCGCGAGAGGTCAGCTGGGCATCGGTTCGAGCAGGACGATCGGCGTCTATCTGCTACCGGCCGTGCTGAATGAATTCCGCACGCGCTATCCGGGCATCACGGTCGATCTCAGGATTTCGAACAGCGAGGACATCGAGAACGCCGTCCTCGCAAGCGAATGCCAGATCGGCATGATCGAAGGGCCTTACGACACCGCGGCATTCGATGCCGCCGTCATCGGCCGGGACGCACTGATCGCGGTCACTGCGCCGACTCACCCGCTGGCCCGCAAACGTCAACTCACCGCCGATGCAATCGGACAAGCGGAGCTGGTCATGCGCGAACCCGGTTCGGGAACGCGAACGGTCGTCGAGCAAGCCTATGCGCAGCGGGGTTTGACGTTGGCGCCGAAGCTCTCGGTCGGCAGCGCCGAAGCGATCAAGCAGCTGCTGCGGCTCGGCAATGCGATCGCGTGGGTGTCGCGAAGCACCGTGAGCGAAGAACTCTCGTCCGGCGTGCTCGTACAACTGTCCGTCAAGGACCTCAAGATCGAGCGCAATCTCTCCATGATCTGGCGAAAGGGCGGGAGTTTGAGTCCGAGCGCGCGCGCGTTTCGCGAGCTCGCCACCGACTCGTTCAAGCGCGCACGTTGACCGTTTGTCGCCGCGCCCGAGTCGAGTCGCTACGCATGTAGCGTTCCGACTCGGCGTATTGAGGCGCGTGGCGTCTGCGCCCAGTGTCAACGACCGGCCTGGACCGTGCCGTGCTGCTGCGCGTCGGCCTGCGCCGCGACCCGCGCTTCGGCCGCCTGGATGTCGTCCGGATAGTGCGGATCGTCGCCTGCCGCAGGCTGGTAGCCTGCCTGCTCGAGGCGCACCAGGTCGGCAATCACATCGGCACGGGTCAAGGGCGTCGAGGTCGTTTGCGCGAAGCCCGCGGTGGCACTGGTCAGCGTGGCGGCAGCCAGCGCAAAAGCAATGAGCGATTTCATGTTCTTCTCCTGAGAGCGTAAGGAATGGACGCCCATGTAGGCGGGCGCCGTGATCGCATGCGGAGCGACCATCGCGAATGAAACGCCGGCGGAGTGCCGTAATTTCATGTCGGAATCCTCAGTAAAATAAGGCGATGAGTGAACCGTGCGGAATCCGTCGCGGGTGCGGAGATCGAACCGTTGACGCGTTGATCGCTTCGCCTGTCTGGAACCCCGTCGATCGTGCCGACGGGGCAAGGTCGATATCCTGGGGCCGGGACTCGTAGATGAAAAATATATCGTTGGTATGAGTTCGATGTGTTCCTGATATAGGAACGCCGACGCGAGCCATGCGTTCGGCTTGGGCTTCCATCGCGACGGGCCGTCCGGCGCGTCGACAGGCTTCCACCTGTTCCAGCCTTTCGCGTCGGGGTATCGGCACCTGGCGCGCGCCTCGTTGTACCCGGCCCCCCTTCCTGACTCCCGCGCGATCGTTTCCATGCCGGGCTGTCGCGCGACGAATTGCACCAATCCACCCGATAGCGCACAACCGCGATAGCAATTCATCCGGTGCTGATTAGGAAATGAATTTTTATTGGTTCTGCGTCCCGGCAGGCACTCGCATAGTGGCGCTGACGGCTATAGACAGCACCCAAGCTGCAACGGCCGCATTCCCGGTGTCTTTGATCATACGAATCAGCGAAAACAAGGAAGTGTCATGACGGTTGCATTGGAAGAACGAACCGCTGCGCAACAGGCGCTCGAAGACGCGCGCGCAACCGCTGCAGCGGCCGGCACGCCCTATGCGGGCGGCGTCGCGCCGGAAGCCGCGTGGGCGCTGTTTTCGTCCGGCGATGCGCTGCTGGTGGATGTCCGCACCGCCGAGGAACGGAAATTCGTTGGCCACGTGCCGGAATCGCTGCACGTGCCTTGGGCGACCGGCACGAGCCTGACGCGCAATCCGCGCTTCGTGCGCGAACTGGAAGCGAAGACGGGCAAGGCGGCCGTCGTGCTGCTGTTGTGCCGTAGCGGCAACCGCTCGGCGCAGGCGGCCGAGGCCGCGACGAAGGGTGGCTTCACGCAGGTATTCAACGTGCTCGAAGGGTTCGAGGGCGACCTCGACGAACGGCAGCATCGCGGCGTCGGCAACGGCTGGCGCTTTCGCGGCCTGCCGTGGGCACAGGACTGATTCACGGCCGAGACAGGGAGAAAGCAGCATGGCCGCATTCGACATCGACGACATCGTTCAATCGCTGCAGACGGTGCGCCGCGCATGGCGCGAGAAGCAGCGGCGCTCGCTCGAACCGGGCGGGCGCGACCTGCCGGCGCGCGAAGCGCTCGCGCAGATCATCGGCGCGCTGAAGGGCGTGCTGTTTCCGATGCGGCTCGGGCCGCCCGAGCTGCGCCAGGAGAGCGAGAACTTCCACGTGGCCCATGCGCTCGACGCGGCACTGAACGCGCTGCTCGCGCAGGTGAAGCTGGAGCTGCGCTACGCGGCGCGGCAGCGCAATGCCGACGGGCCGGTCGATCATGTCGACGAGGTTGCGTCGACGGCCGTGCAGGCGTTTGCCGCGCGCCTGCCCGAGATCCGCCGGCTGCTCGACAGCGACGTGCTGGCCGCGTTCCACGGCGATCCGGCGGCCGGCAGCGTCGACGAGGTGCTGCTGTGCTATCCGGGCATCCTCGCGATGATTCACCACCGGCTCGCGCACGAGCTGTACGGGCTCGGCCTGCCGCTGCTCGCGCGGATCATCGCTGAACAGGCGCACGCGGAGACGGGCATCGACATTCATCCGGGCGCGCGCATCGGCGCGGGCTTCTTCATCGACCACGGCACCGGCGTCGTGATCGGCGAGACGGCGATCATCGGCGAGCGCGTGCGCGTGTACCAGGCCGTCACGCTCGGTGCGAAACGCTTTCCGCGCGACGCGGCCGGCCATCTGGAGAAAGGGCTCGCACGCCATCCGATCGTCGAGGACGACGTGGTGATCTATGCGGGCGCCACGATCCTCGGCCGCGTGACGATCGGGCGCGGCGCGGTGATCGGCGGCAATGTGTGGCTCACGCAGGACGTGCCGGCCGGCGCGAACATCACGCAAGCGGTGCTGCGCAGCGAAGCGAATGCCGCGCCGCGCGCGGCGGCGCGCGTCGCCTAGGAGGCGCGATGAGCGACCTCATCCATCACTTCGGCGCCAACGTGCGCAAGCTGCGCGAAGCGCGCACGTGGTCGCAGGAGCAACTGGCCGAGCACGCGGGGCTGAACCGTTCGTATGTCGGCGAGATCGAGCGCGGCGAGGCGATCGCGTCGATCGTCACGGCCGACAAGATCGCGCGCGCGTTCGACGTGTCGATCTCGACGCTGCTGCCGGGCGCGTACGTCACCTGAGGCCGCCCGGTTTCGTTTCCCTTTCGGTTGCACGCGACGTGACGGCTATAGCATGTTGAGCCGGCAGGGGCGTGCTTCCGATAATCACCCAGCGTCATAAGCAATCCCGTTTTTCATCTTAAGAACCCGGAGCCCCACATGTCGACCGTTGCAAGCGGCACGGCCGCGCTGAGCGATCACGCCGCCCGCCAACTAGCGAACGCTACCAAGACCGTCCCCCAGCTTTCCACGATCACGCCGCGCTGGCTGACCCATCTGCTGCAATGGGTGCCGGTCGAGGCCGGTATCTATCGCCTGAATCAGGTGAAGAACCCGGAAGCCGTGCGTGCCGCGTGCACGCAGCTCGAGGACGAAAGCGTGCTGCCGCAGACCTTCGTGCCGTACGAGGAACAACCGCGCGAGTATTTCCTGAACGCGGTGAGTACGGTGCTCGATGTGCATACGCGGATCTCCGATCTTTACAGCAGTCCTCACGACCAGATCAAGGAACAGCTGCGCCTGACGATCGAGACGATCAAGGAGTTGCAGGAAAGCCAGCTGATCAACAACCCCGACTACGGGCTGCTCGCCAACGTGACCGACGAACAGCGGATCTTCCCGCTGACGGGTGCGCCGACGCCGGACGATCTCGACGAGCTGCTGACCAAGGTGTGGAAGGAACCCGCGTTCTTCCTCACGCACCCGCTCGCGATCGCCGCGTTCGGCCGTGAATGCACGCGGCGCGGCGTGCCGCCGCCGACGGTCAGCCTGTTCGGCTCGCAGTTCCTCACGTGGCGCGGCATTCCGCTGATCCCGTCGGACAAGGTGCCGGTCGCGGACGGCAAGACCAAGATCCTGCTGCTGCGCGTCGGCGACAAGCGGCAGGGCGTCGTCGGCCTCTATCAGCCGGGCGTCGCGGGCGAGCAGGGCCCGGGCCTGTCGGTGCGCTTCATGGGGATCAACAACCAGGCGATCGCGTCGTACCTGATCTCGCTGTATTGCTCGCTCGCGGTCCATTCGCCGGATGCGCTGGCTGTCCTCGATGACGTCGAAATCGCCAAGTTCCATGACTATCCCGACACCTACCGTTAATCCCGGCCTGGCCGGCGGCGACGCGCACGCGCTGCCGCACGCGCCGTTGCCGGCCGGCTTGCCCGACCCGGCAACGCTCGCACGGCTCGCGTCCGAGTTCTTCGCGACGCCGCCCGGGCAGGCCACCGCGCCCGGGCTGTCGGCAGGCAGCGGTGCGGTCGGCGGCGTGCCGTCGGCCTTGCCGGCCGCCGCGCCGATCCTGGCGTCGGTGAGCAATCCGGTCCCGGGCGGCTCGCCGCTCGCGGGGCCGGGCGGTGCGGGCACCGGCGTGCCCGGTCTCGCGCTCCCGCAAGGGAAAGTGCCCGGCGTGAACCTCGCGCCGTCGGCGCCGACCCACGTGCTGTCGCTCGGCAACCGCGCACCGGCGCTTGCGCCGCATGCGGCCGCGCAGAACGGGCTGCCCGACAACGCCGTGTCGATCGCACCCGCGCTCGAACCGCGCGTCGGCGGCGCGGCGCTCGGTGTGCCGCAGGTGGATGCGCCGGCGCCGGAAGGTGCGGCGAAGGCTTCGCCGTACTACTTCACCGACGGTTCGCTGCAGGGCTGGCAGGCAACGCCGCAGGACATCGTCGTGCCGTCGAACGGCCTCGCGTCGCCGGAAGCGTTCGGGCTGCCGGGCGACGATGCGCTGCGCGAACTGCTCGCCGTGCATCGCGACGTGCCGGTGTCGCGTGCATCGGGCTCGGACGTGCCGCGTTACTTCATCGACGATACGCACGCAGCCGAGCCGCAAGGCCAGTTGCATCGCGGTGCGCACCCGCCGTTCGACGTGAACGCGATCCGCCGCGATTTCCCGATCCTGCAGGAGCGCGTGAACGGCAAGCAGCTCGTGTGGTTCGACAACGCGGCGACGACGCACAAGCCGCAGGCCGTGATCGACCGGCTCGCCTACTTCTACGCACACGAGAACTCGAACATTCACCGCGCGGCACATGCGTTGGCCGGCCGCGCGACGGATGCGTACGAGCATGCGCGGGAAACGGTGCAGCGCTTCATCGGCGCATCGTCGCCGGACGAGATCGTGTTCGTGCGCGGCACGACCGAGGCGATCAACCTGATCGCGAAGTCGTGGGGCGTACAGAACGTCGGTGAAGGCGACGAGATCATCGTGTCGAACCTCGAGCATCACGCGAACATCGTGCCGTGGAAGCAGCTTGCCGCGCAGAAAGGCGCGAAGCTGCGCGTGATTCCGGTCGACGATTCGGGGCAGGTGCTGCTCGACGAATACCGGAAGCTGCTCAACGACCGCACGAAGATCGTGTCCGTCACGCAGGTGTCGAACGCGCTCGGCACGGTCGTGCCGGTGAAGGAGATCGTCGAACTTGCGCATCGCGCGGGCGCGAAGGCGCTCGTCGACGGCGCACAGTCGATTTCGCACATGCGCGTGGACGTGCAGGCGCTCGATGCGGATTTCTTCGTGTTCTCCGGGCACAAGATCTACGGGCCGACCGGGATCGGCGTCGTGTACGGCAAGCGCGCGATCCTCGACGACATGCCGCCCTGGCAGGGCGGCGGCAACATGATCGCGGACGTGACGTTCGAGCGCACGGTGTTCCAGCCGCCGCCCAATCGCTTCGAGGCCGGCACCGGCAACATCGCGGATGCGGTGGGGCTGGGCGCCGCGCTCGACTACGTGAGCCGGGTCGGCATCGAGAACATCGCGCGCTACGAGCACGACCTGCTCGCGTATGCAACGAGCGTGCTCGCGCCGGTGCCGGGCGTGCGCCTGGTCGGCACGGCGCGCGACAAGGCGAGCGTGCTGTCGTTCGTGCTGAAGGGCTATGAAACCGAGGAGGTCGGACAGGCGCTGAACGAAGAGGGCATCGCGGTGCGCTCGGGGCATCACTGCGCACAGCCGATCCTGCGGCGTTTCGGGCTCGAGGCAACGGTGCGGCCGTCGCTCGCGTTCTACAACACGTGCGACGAGGTCGATGCGCTGGTGAGCGTCGTGCGGCGGCTGGCGACGCGTCGTTGATGTTGCATGCTTGCGGCGGCCTTTTCGGGTCGCCGCAAGCGCTTTCCTGCTACCCGGTCAGAAACGCACCACCTGTTTCTGCTCGACGCTGAAGCCGTCACGCAGCACGCTGGCCGAATCCGCGAAGTAGCGGCGGGTTTCCGACAGCAGGTCGGTGTTGCCGCGACGGCAGAACACGACCCCCGATCCTTCCTCCGTCAGCAGTTCGTCGATCAGCGATTCGGGTTGCCCGATATCGGCGAGATGGACGTTCTGCACGCCGTGCGCGAGCGCATCGAGCGCGTCCCGCACGCAGGGCGCCGCGGTGGCGGCCGGATGCTCGGCGAGCCATTGCTCGAGTTCCGTGATGCCGTAGAGGCCGGCGAGCTCGCCGAGTTCGCGCAGCAGCGCGCTTTCGACCATCATCACCAGCGTCACGGCGCCCGTGCGCTGCGCGAAGAGGCTGCCGAGCCGCTCCGCGCGCAGCAGGTGATCGTGGCCTGCGTCGTCCGGAGCGACCGGCATCACGACGGGCACCAGTCCGTTTTCGAGAAACGCGTTCAGCGCGGTGCCGTCGAACCGGGTGACCGTGCCCGTGTCGGTGCGGTCGGAATCCGCGCTTGCCACCAGCAGGCCGCCATCGTGACCGTCGATGCCGATCGCCTTGGCGCCGTGACTGCCGATCAGGCGCACCAGTTCATGATTGACGCCCGCCATCGCCGCGTGCACGGCGTGGATCGATTGCGTACCGGACGCGGCCGGACCACCCTGGACGACGATCGGTCGAACGCCGGTGAGTGCGAGCAGCGCGACATCCTGCGCGAATGCCTGACGGGCGCGCACATCGCCAGCGGCGCCGCCATCGACGATGACGACGGTCTGCCCGTGCAGGGCCTGCATGAACGGCAGCGAGCGCGCCAGGCCGGCTACGCGCCGTGACGTCTGAGTGGGACTTTCAGGGTCTGGGAACATGGGAGTCCGAATGGATGAAGGGAGTGTCTGTTGCCGCACGGTGCGGCATCAATGCGTGCGTTGCATCAACTGGTGAATCTCGGCCGGCGTCAGCGCGTCGCGCGATGCCTGCCGGAACGGGCGGTCACTGAAGCACCGCGCCGCGTCGGCGAGCAGTTCGAGGTGCGCGCGATCGTCCTCTTTCGGCAGGACCAGCACGATGAATTCGCGCACGGGCTTGCGGTCCGGCGCGTTGAAGATGAACGGATACTGCGTGCGAACGAACAACGCGACGGCCGAGCGGAGGCCGTCGACACGCGCATGCGGAATCGCGACGCCCTGGCCGAGGCCGGTCGAGCCGAGTTGCTCGCGCTTCGTCAGTTCGGTCCTGATCCGTTCCGCGGATACACCACTGCCGCGCTCGATGTATCGCGCGACGAGGTCGAACAACTGGATCGCGCTTTCGACGGGCACGTCGAGCAGGATGTTGTCCGGCGGGCAGGCGTCGGCCAGCCGTGCCGCGAACGGTGCACCGCCGCGTCGGTAGGGAAGGTCGGGTTGGCCGCCAGCGGCGGCCTGCTGCGTTTGCATGCGGATCTCTCCGTGTCGGGATGACAGGGAAATCCTAGACAAAACCGCGTAAAGACGGTGTCAGATACGCGGGGGCCCGGTATTAAAATTGTGTATCGATCGCCGATGGAACCGGGCCCGGTACGCACAGCATCAGGTGCCCGACAGCACGAACGGCAGCGTCGTCAGCAGAAACACCGAAATGCCGACGACCGGCGCGCCGAACGCGATCGCCGCGAACGCCACCGCGGCGCTGGCCAGCACGAGCGTCCTCGACACCCGTCGGTGCCGGTCGTGTGCAGCCGACCTGTCATCGCGGATTGCATCGGTCCGCGCACCGATCACGTGTTTCCAGAACGTCAGGCCAAGCATGATTGCTCCTGTATGAAAGATGACCGGGACGAGGCGCGCGAGGCGCCCGCCAAGCGGGTCAGCAGCGCTTGAGCTTGAGCACGCGCGAGATCTGCCCGGACGTGAAGCCGCTGTTGCGCACGAATGGTGCGCAGTCGAGCGGTGCGGTGAGCGATTCGCTGACGACGTACTGGCCGACGAAGCGGTACGCGTCGGTTGCCATGCGGATGAACACCGGAATCGCATCGCGTTGCGCGGCGAGCGTCCTGCCGGCCGCCCGCGCGGATGCGCTACCGTC
Organism: Burkholderia sp. D-99; assembly: GCF_011605345.1. Lineage (GTDB taxonomy): Bacteria > Pseudomonadota > Gammaproteobacteria > Burkholderiales > Burkholderiaceae > Burkholderia. The sequence continues at coordinate 435,568 of NZ_JAAOXM010000002.1, read as the reverse complement.
GCAGAGGATCACGTCGGGCGCGTGCGGGTTGAGGTCCGTGCGCAGGCAGGCGGCCACGACCTTGCCGTTCTTCGTCGGCAGGAACGCCTGCTTGCTGCCGCCGCACGCGGTGTGGATGAATTCGCGGGTGTACTGCTTGTCGATCTCGAACATGATCGGGCTCCGGTATCGGGAACTTCCGTTTGTTAAATCAGGTATGCAAATAAACTGGATGAGATCGGCATGCGGGACGCAGGCATGCCAATCGATCGTTGCCGCGGCGGCGGATCGATGGCGCGTCGTGATACGGGAATTTCCGCGCGAACACGCTCGCATTGCGCGATGCGCGGCTAACGCATCGACGTCGTGTTCAAGCGTGCACGGGAAGGACTACGACGCGCACCGTCCGCCTGCTGGCAGGACGGTGGCTCGGGAAAAGAGAGACGCAGGCGTCCTGCCTGTCAGGCAGAAAAGCAACTCGGAGGGCGAGGACTTCGGATGCGCATGGTGCGTACTCGGTGATGGATTGCGAACACATTCTAGTGAACGCACGCGCGGCTGCAAGTAAAAAGGTCGTAAAGGTTGCGCGGTCGGTGCGGGACGATGCTGCGTGCTGCGTGCTGCGTGCTGCGTGCTGCGTGCTGCGTGCTGCGTGCTACGTGCTACGTGCTACGTGCTACGTGCTACGTGCTAAGGGCTAAGGGCTAAGGGCTAAGGGCTACGTGCACTGCCAGAGGTGCGCGCTGGTGCGGCACGGCGCACACCAGAACGTGTAGTTCGCGCCGCCGCTGCCCCACAGCCATTCGCCGCCGTCCGTTTGCGGGAGGTTGGAATCGAGCTGCATGACGAATGACATCTTGCGGCCGCAATCCGGACAGTCGGGATACCACGCCGACTGCACCCACGACGGCGCGCCGCCGACACGGCTCAGGTTCTGTCGGTCGTTCGATTCGCCCCAGTCCTGCCGCGTCCAGCGTGCCGGTGCGGCGAAGAGGGCAACGTCTGCCTCCACGAATGCGGCGGCCGGATACTCCGGCTGGATCGCGCTGTCGCGTTGCTGGGACGGGTGCGCACACGCGTTACCCGCATCGTCGTGCCGGTGGAACAGCGGGCCGTCGCTCTCCCAGCCGACGCACGACAGGCAGGTGTCGAACGACAAGGGCGTCGTGCTGTCGATGCCTGCTTCAACGGGGTGCGGCAGCCGCAACAACCGATGCAGCGGCTCGTGACACAGGCCGCATCGATGCGTCGACACGCCGCCGAAGCGCGCGCCCGATCGATGCGCCTCGCCGGCATGCCAGGTTGGATGATGCGCGTGAATCTCGCGTTTCCACTTCGGCATCTCGCGGAGTCTCGGCGCGCGCAGTGTCACGCCGAAGTCGATATGCAGCGGCAACTCGCCATGCAACGCGCGCAACGTGTCGTGTTCCTGCGCATAGCCGGCTGACATGAGCCAGTTGGCGCATTTATCGGGATCGTCCGGAAACAACCGGGCTGCGGCGTCGCGAATGGCTGCCGGATGTCGAGAATGCAGCAGTGCGATGGCGCGTTCGTGCGCCGCGTCGTCGCGGGAGGGGGCGTCCGCAAGCCGGCCACGCCATGCTTCGACCGTCGCCGGATCGAGCATCCGCCACGCGTTTTCCTCGTAGTACACGCGCGGCGACCGCTTCGTGGTGGCGACGTCGAGGAACACGTCCCAGTGATCGGAAAATACCTGCGGCGTCTGCATCACCACGCTCGACAACACGCTCGCGAGCCGCTCGTTCCATGCGCCGTTGCGGACGTCTTGCCACGCTTCGGCCGCAATCTTCGCGAAAGCGATGTCGTCCATCAGGTCGAGTGCGGCATCGAGGAACGTTGCATGCGGCAACACCCTATCGAACGATGCGATCACGAGGTCCGCGAGCGCGGCCGGATTGTCGCGTCGAAGTGCCAGCATCTGCGACATCGGATCGTTACCGGTCCAGCCGAGGCGTTCGTAGTCGTCGAGAATGGTTTGTGCAGTCGGCATGGCGGGGAGCGGTGAAGGTTCGACGAGTGAGCGGAAGCCGGGTGGATCAACGCCCGGCGAGCATCCGCCCGCCAACGCCCATCAGCAGCAGACCGGCCGCGGTATCGAGCACGGCCTTGCGACGCACCAGCAGCGCACGCACCGACGGGTGCGATGCAAGCAGCGCCATTGTGCAGTACCACGCGGCCGATATCGCAACCGACAGCGCGACGACCGCAAGATCGAGCCATGCCGGCGCATGGGCCGGCACCATCAGCGCGAAGATGCTCCCGTAGAACGCGACCGATTTCGGATTCGTCATGCTGACGACGTAGCCCTTTTTCGCGGCGTGCCAGTCGGACGCGGCGGCCGGTGCGGCGGCGGGCAACGGCTTGCGCGCGGTCAGGATCATTTTCAGGCCGAGCCAGATCAGGTAGGCGGCGCCCGCCAGTCGCAACGCCGTGTGCACCCATGCGACATGCGTGACCAGCAGGCTGAGCCCGGCGATCGCGATGGCCGCCCAGGTGCCGGACGCGGCAGACAGGCCAAGGCCGGTCATCACGCCGGCGTGGCGTGACGCGACCGCGGTGGACGTCACGATCACGAAGTTCGGGCCGGGGCTGGCGACGCTCAGCAAAAGGACGCCGGCGAGCGGCAGCAAGGTGTTGATGGTGGTCGACATGGCGCGGACGGTAGGGCGGCGAGACGGGCGTTCATCTTACCCGAGCGTGCCGGCAAGCCGGCACGCTGCCGGGTTTCGCCGATCCCATGCAAAAAACGCGTGACGACTTTCGTCGCCACGCGTTGCCTGCGTCTTGCAGTGCATGCACGGGGCCGTGCACGCCCGCCGCGCATGCCGGCGAACCGGCACACGCGACACGCCGTCAGAAATCGAACCCGGGCCCGCCCGCGCCCGGGCCGCCGGGCGCTGCCGCCGGTGCCGCATCCTTCGGCGCTTCGAACACGGTTGCATCGGTCGTCAGCAGCAGCCCCGCGACCGACGCCGCGTTCTGCAGTGCCGTGCGCGTGACCTTGGTCGGGTCGAGCACGCCCGACTCGACGAGGTCGCCGTATTCGCCCGTCTGCGCGTTGTACCCGAAGTTGCCCGAGCCTTCGGCCACCTTCGCGACGACGACGCTCGCTTCCTCACCTGCGTTCGCGACGATCTGGCGCAGCGGTTCCTCGAGCGCGCGCAGCACGATCTTGATGCCCGCGTTCTGGTCGGCGTTCACGCCCTGCAGTTCTCGGATCGCCTGCCGCACGCGGATCAGCGCGACGCCGCCGCCCGGCACGATGCCTTCCTCGACGGCCGCACGCGTGGCGTGCAGCGCGTCGTCGACGCGGTCCTTCTTTTCCTTCACTTCGATCTCGGTGGCACCGCCGACCTTGATGACCGCCACACCGCCCGCGAGCTTCGCGACGCGTTCCTGCAGTTTCTCGCGGTCGTAGTCCGACGTTGCTTCCTCGATCTGCACGCGGATCTGCTTCACGCGCGCCTCGATGTTCTTCGCATCGCCCGCGCCGTCGATCACGGTCGTGTTTTCCTTGCCGACCTCGATGCGCTTCGCCTGGCCGAGTTCAGCCAGCGTCGCCTTTTCGAGCGTCAGGCCCGTTTCCTCGGCGATCACCTGCCCGCCGGTCAGGATCGCGATGTCTTCGAGCAGTGCCTTGCGGCGGTCGCCGAAGCCCGGCGCCTTCACGGCCACCGTCTTCAGGATCCCGCGGATGTTGTTGACGACCAGCGTCGCGAGCGCTTCGCCTTCGACGTCTTCCGCGATGATCAGCAGCGGGCGGCCCGACTTCGCGACCTGTTCGAGCACCGGCAGCAGGTCGCGGATGTTCGAGATCTTCTTGTCGTGCAGCAGGATGTACGGGCTTTCGATCTCGGCGATCTGCTTGTCGGGATTGTTGATGAAGTACGGCGACAGGTAGCCGCGATCGAACTGCAGCCCCTCGACGACATCGAGCTCGTCCGCGAGCGACTTGCCGTCCTCGACGGTAATCACGCCTTCCTTGCCGACGCGGTCGATCGCTTCCGCGATGCGCTGGCCGATCGACTCCTCGCCGTTTGCGGAGATCGTCGCGACCTGCGCGATTTCCTTGCTCGTGGTGGTCGGCCGGCTGATCTTCTTCAGCTCTTCGACGGCCGCGGCGACGGCCTTGTCGATGCCGCGCTTCAGGTCGAGCGGATTGAGCCCGGCCGCGACGTACTTCTGGCCTTCGCGGACGATCGCCTGCGCGAGCACGGTGGCCGTCGTGGTGCCGTCGCCGGCCGCATCGCTGGTGCGCGACGCGACTTCCTTCACGAGCTGCGCGCCGATGTTCTGCAGCTTGTCCGCGAGTTCGATTTCCTTCGCGACCGACACGCCGTCCTTCGTGACGACCGGTGCGCCGAAGCTGCGTTCGAGCACGACGTTGCGGCCCTTCGGCCCGAGCGTGACCTTCACTGCGTTCGCGAGAATGTTCACGCCTTCCGTCAGCTTCGCCCGTGCGACGTCGCTGAAAATGATTTCCTTCGCTGCCATGATTGCGCTCCGTTATTGATTGACGACTGCGACGATGTCTTCCTCGCGCAGCACGAGAAACTCGTTGCCGTCCACCTTGACTGCCTGGCCCGCGTACTTGCCGAACAGCACGCGCTCGCCGACCTGCAGGTCGAGCACGATGCGCTGGCCGTCCGCATCCTTGCGGCCGGGGCCGACGGCGATCACTTCACCCTGGTCGGGCTTTTCCGCGGCGCTGTCGGGGATCACGATGCCCGACGCGGTGGTGGTTTCTTGGTCGAGTCGCTTCACGATCACGCGGTCGTGCAAGGGGCGTAGGCTCATTTGTTCGTCCTGTGCTGATCTGTCGAAATTGGCTGGCACTCTTTGGAAGAGAGTGCTGACGAGTATAAAAATGCGCGGCGGCGCGATCCAATAACGGATTCGGAAATGCATTCGTGCCGTCGTGCAAAGCGCGTGGCGCGCGCTACTGCGACGCGGCTTGCTGCGCGGCGGGCGTGCAGACCGGGCGGATCGTCTCGCCGGCGAGCACGCGCTTCACGAACGGGATCGAATCGGCGAGCGACGCGTTCACGGTGCCGTTGTGTTCGCGGCCCGCGTACAGGTGCGCTTCGACCGTCGTGCCGGCCGCGCATGCATCCTTCGCGAGCGCGAGTTCGAGCGGCGCGAGCCCGTCGTCCGCGCCCGCGCCGATGAAGACGGGCGTGGCGATCTTCAGCGTCGGGTACGTCAGGTACGTGTCCCACCATGCCTTCAACCGTGCATCGCCGCCGGGCTTCACGGTGTTCGCGTGCGTGAGGTGCGCGAGCGCAGCATCGTCCTCGAGCGACGCGAGGCAACTGATGCGCGCCTGTTCGAGGATCGGCAGCGCCTGGTCGGTCAGCACTTCGTCCGCACGCAGCGACGGGTCGATCTGCTGCGCGGACAGCACCGAGTAGAACTGGTACGCGAGCGTCGGGTCGACGCGCTCGGGATCGCGCCGGTACGCGCTGTCGAACTTCGGCAGCGACGCGAGCGTGGCGGGCGATGCGTTGTAGATCGTCCCGGTGGCGACGGTCGCGCGGATCGCGAGGTCGGGCGCATAGGCGGGAGCGTAGCCGGCCGCCGCGAATACGGCCGAGCCGCCTTGCGACTGGCCGACGAGCACGACCTCGTTCGCGAGGCCCGGCACGCCGCCGAGCACCGCGCGCACGCTGTCGAGCAGCGTGTAGCTGTTCGAGCGGTTGTTGAGCTGCGGATTCGGGCCCGGCGTGCCGAGCCCCTGATAGTCGGTCGCGACGACCGCGAACCCCTGCTGAAGCCACGCGTTCAGGTAACGCACGTCGCGATACGAGCGGCCGAACCACGACGGCGCGCAGATATCGGCCATCCCGAACGTGCCGTGCGCCCACGCGACGATCGGCCAGCCGCCGGCGGGCGGCGTGCCGCGCGGCACGAACAGCGCACCCGACACGGCGATCGGCGTGTGGCCGCCGACACCGTCGGTGGACGCATAGAGGATGCGCAACTGGCGCCCGGCGCTCGCGAGGCCAAGCGTCGCGGGTAGCGGCTCGGTGCGCAGCAGCACGCCGGGCGTCGCCGGAATGTCGCGGTCCCACGTGTAGAACGCGGACACGCGGCCGTCGCCTTGCAGCGGGTCGGGTGCGGGAACGCGGCCGGGCGAAGCCGCGTGTGAAAGGAACGACGATACGGCGAGTGCGGAAGCCAGCAGCGTGCGCGCGGCGCAGCCGCGCGGGGGGAAGAGCATCATGGTCGGATGGAGGTCGATGAGATCGGATCGGATGCGCCGGACATTGCACGGCGCGGGCCGATCACGACGCAAGTTTCGAACCAGCGCAGCTGTTGCGTGTGCGGCGCGCGGTGCGACGGGGCGGTGCGACGGGCCGCTGCGTCGTACGGCGTGTGCCGCATGCAGGCACGGGCTGTGCGTCGCGCAGCAATCCGGGCCGGCGGGCTGTTGCTCCCGCAACAGCAGCATGTGCATGGCTCGTGCCGCGTGCGGCGTGCCCGGTGCGCACGCACCGTGGCGCGGGCGTTCGATGCGTGCGTGCGCGGCTGGCACGATTGCTGCTGATCCGGTCGGCGTGCGTCGCGGCGTCGCGACGCGATCCCCTCTGTCCACCCGATCAAGGAAACCGTTCTCATGTCCGTCACCTCAACCATCGACAGCGGCGAACTCGTGGCATTCGTCGAGCGCGCCACGCGCGAGTTCACGCAGGCCGCGCGCGTGCTGAAGGACACGCGCACGCTGTCCGCGACCAACACGTTCCAGGCGTTTCAGCGCGTGCCGGGCACCGAGCTCGTCGTCGCGCTGTCGGCGCCGAGCCCGTGGGCCGCGTCGCAGGAGATCCAGCCGGTGGTCGTGACGTTCGACGGCGACGTGCTGCATGGCGACGCGCGCGCGGGCGGCAACGGGCCACGCTATGCGGACGTGTTCCGCGAGGTGCCGGACGTCGGCGTCGTGATCCACGTGCACGGCCCGTACCTCGGCGCATGGGCGAGCGCGCATCGCCCGCTGCCGATCCGCTATGCGCCGGCCGCGCGCTACACGCGCGCCCGCGAGATTCCGGTGTATGTCGATCGCCGTCCCGGCGAGCCGCGTTTCATCGTCGACACGATCCGCCGCGACCCCGAAGTACCGGCGATCATCGAGGCGAATGGCGGCGCGACCTTCTGGGGCACCTCGATCCTCGACGTGTCGAAGTACATCTTGATCCTCGAGGAAGCCGCGTATTTCCAGGCGCTCGCGGAGCCGCTCGGCGGCTCGCTCGAGTTCGGGCCGGGCGCGCTCGAGCAGCAATGGAAGATGACCGGTCTCGCGTGACCTCGGGTGACTTCGCGCGGCGGCCGGCGCAATCCGGCCGTCGTCATACCGATAGCTCGATGAATTGGTTCGTGGCCGGCGCGCGTCTTGCTATCGTCGAACCTTCCCCGTTCAACACGCCGGTCGTGCCATGGCCATCTTCAGTTTGCCGGACCCGACTTCGCATGCGATCACGATCCGTGCGAAGGCGCTGACGTTCGACGATCCCAAGTCGCGCGTACTGCTCGAGCGCATCCAGCTCGTCGCGCCAAGCGACGCGACCGTGCTCGTCACCGGCGAGAGCGGTACCGGCAAGGAGCTGATCGCGCGCCTCGTGCATTCGCTGAGCGAGCGCCACGACGGCCCGTTCGTTGCGGTCAACTGCGGTGCGTTCTCCGAGACGCTGATCGAAAGCGAGCTGTTCGGCCACGAACGCGGCGCGTTTACCGGCGCGATCAACAGCCAGCCCGGCTGGTTCGAATCCGCGAATCGCGGCACGCTGTTTCTGGATGAAGTGGGCGACCTGCCGCTGTCCGCGCAGGTCAAGCTGCTGCGCGTGCTGCAGGAGCGTGAAGTGACGCCGGTCGGCTCGCGCAAGACCGTGAAGATCGACGTACGGCTCGTCGCGGCGACCAACGTGAATCTCGAGGCTGCGGTGCGCGCGGGCAATTTCCGCGAGGATCTTTATTACCGGCTCAACGTCGTGAAGCTGAGCCTGTTGCCGCTGCGCGAGCGGCCCGGCGACATCGCGCCGCTGATCGAGCACTTCGTCGACACCTATGCGAAGCGGCTGCGCGTCGCCGCGCCGACGCTCACGGACGCCGCGCGCGCACGGCTGCATGCGCACGCGTGGCCCGGCAATATCCGTGAACTCGAGAACGTGATCCACCACGCGGTGCTGATCTGCGCGGGTGGCGCGATCGATGTGGGCGACCTGCAGTTCTCCGCGCTGTCGCTCGCGCCCGAGGCCGGCGACCCGCGCGCCTCGGCGGCGGCCCCGCCGCGCCGGGCGCGCGACGTGGCCGAGGCGACCGATGCGCTGCGCCATGCGGTGATCGAGCTGCTGGATCTCGGCACGCCGGCGCTCTGGCAGCACATCGAGGACACCGTCTACCGCAGCGTGTTCGACTACAGCGAGCACAACCAGCTGCGCATGTCGCGCCTGCTCGACCAGTCGCGCAACATCGTGCGCGCGCGGCTCGCGCAGCTCGGCATCCTGAAGCCGCGCGACGCGGGTGACGGGGGCGACGCCGACGCGCGGCTGCGCCGTCAGGCGTGATCGCGCCAGCGCAGCGCGCGCTGCGCGATCCGCTCGCATAGCGCACTCATGCCGACGGCGAGCGCCGTCACCCCCAGCACGCACACCAGCAACACGTCGGCGCGTGCGCCGGCCTGCGCGTTCTGCATCAGGCTGCCGACACCCGCACCCGCGTTGAACAGCAGCTCGCTGCTGGTCGCCGTGATCCAGGCGAACGGCACGGCTTGCAGCACGCCCGCGAACAGGTCGGGCAGCGCGCCGGGAATCAGCACGTCGCGCCACAGGCCGATGCGCGTCAGGCGATACGACTGCGCGAGTTCGACATAGCGCGGATCGACGCGGCGCAGCCCGTCGAAGCTCGCGGTGGTCATCGGGTAGAACGCGGCGAGCGCGATGATGAGCACCTTCGCGAATTCGCCGGTACCGGCCCACAAACTCAGCAGCGGAATCAACCCGAGCAGCGGCACGTAGCGCAGTGCCTGGAACGCCGGCTCGCCGAGCTTGCGCGCGAGTGTCGAGCGTGCCATCGCCGCGCCGAACACAAGCCCGAACACGACGCCCGCCGCCAGGCCGAGTGTCGTGCGGCGCAGGCTCGCGCCGAGATCGGTGGCGAGTTCGCCGCTGCGGGCGAGTTCGACGAGTGCGGCGCCGACCTGCTGCAACGGCACGAACGCGTATTGATGGGCCGCGTCGCCGGAGGATGCGTATTGCCATGCGGCCAGCAACAGGGCCGGCACGACGAGGCCGCGTGCGCGGCGGCGCAGCGCGGCGAACGAGAGGGGGCGCGTAGCGAGGGTCATTCGAAACCTGTCCGTTCAGCGCGCGGGCGTCTGCCAGCGCAATGCGTAGCGTTGCACGAGCGCGATCGACCAGTCGATCGCGAAGCCGATCAGCCCGATCACCGCGACGTCGATGAGCACCACGTCGAGCCGCAGCATCTGCCGCGCGAGTTCCATCATCTGTCCGATCCCGCTGTCGGCGCTGAGCAGCTCGACCGCGACGAGCGCGAGCCACGCGCGCGCGAGCGCGATCCGCACGCCGGTCAGCAGCGGCGGCAACGCGGCCGGCAGCAGCACGTCGCGCAGCAGCGCGAAGCGGCCGAGCCCGTAGTGGCGCGCCATCTCGACGAGATCGCGCGGCGCGTCATGGACGCCCGTGTACGCGGCCAGCGCGACCGGGAAGAACACGGCCTTGCCGACGACGACGAGCTTCAGCGGCTCATCGACGCCGATCAGCAGGATCAGCAGCGGAATCAGCGTGAGCGTCGGTACCTGCCGCAGCAGGTCGAAGGTCGGCCGCAGGTAGTCGGAGAACAGCCGGCCGCGCGCCAGCAGGATGCCGAACGCGGCCCCGCCCGTCGCGCCGATCGCGAACCCGAGCGCGAGGCGATGCAGCGTGATCAGCAGGTTGTCGCGCAGTTCGCCGGTGTCGAGCAGGGTGCGCAGCGTCGCCGCGAGCCGTTCGGGCGGCACGACGAGCTGCGGCGGGAACCAGCGCTGCGCGCTCGCGAGCCACCACAGCGTGACGAACGCGACGGGCGTGGCCCACCACAGCGCCAGCCCGCCGAAGCGGGCCACGCCGGGCAGGCGAACCGCGCGGGCGCCGTTCGATGCGAGGGCGTGCATCGGCATCAGCGGCTCGCGACGCGCGCCGCATCGGCGCGCCAGTAGCCGTCGAGCCCGAGCTGCTTGAGCGCGGTCGCGACGAACGTCGGCGCGAGCAGCGCATTCACGTCGACCGGCGTGGACGTCAGGCCGGCCTGGCGGCTATACGCGACGACGTCGCGATAGTGACCGGTCAGCGCGGGCGTGAAGAGCGGCGTCCATTGCTCTTTCCACGGCGTCGCCTCGTCCGCGTATTCGCGGCGCACGACGCTTTCCGGCTGGCCGGACGCGCTCAGGATCTTCACGTACGCGTCGCGGTTCTGCGGCTGCGAGATCCAGTGCGCGGCACGCACGTAGGCCGTCGCGACGAGCTGCGTGATGTCGGGGTAGCGCCGCACGAAATCGTCGGACGCCCACAGTTCCGCGCGCATCTTCCAGTCGTCGGGCGCGGTCTTGGTCGACCAGATGATCTTGCCGACGTGCTTGTCGACGAGCGAATACGCGTCGGACAGCGTGAAGAAGCCGTCGACCCGGCCGGCCGCGACGGCCGCTGCACCGGCCTGCGGATCGAGGTTGTAGATCCTGAAGTCGGACAGCTTCAGCCCGTTCTCCGCGAGCAGCTTGCTGAACGTGACTTCCCATGGCCGGCCGCGATTGAGCGCGATGCGCTTGCCTTTCAGGTCGACGATCGACTTCGCGGTCGAGCCGGCCGGCACGACGAGATACGTGTTGCTGCCGACCCCGCCCGGCACGATCAGGCGCGTATGCGTGCCCGACGCGTTGACGACGACCGACGGCAGGTCGCCGTAGCCCGCGAAGTCGATGCTGCCGTTCGTGAACGCCTCGTTGACGAGCGTGCCGACCGCCGCGGTCGATACGGGCACCCATTGCAGCGTCACGTGCCGCGCGGCGAGCGCTTTCTCGAGCGACTTGTCGGCGTCGATCAGCGCGGATGCGCCCGCGTATTGCGTCTTGCCGCCGCTCGAATACGCGACGACGGCGATTCGCACCACCTTGGGCGCATCGTCCGCGTGCGCGGCCGGTGCGGCGAGCGCTGCCGCGGCAAACGGCAGCGCGGCGAACAGCGCACGCAGCGGGCGGCGCAGCGAGGCGAGGGAGAGCGTGTGTTTCATGATGGTCGGGAACAGTGGGCGGAAAAGGAGTTCAGGCGGCGGCTCACGCGCGTTTCTGCCGCGACGGCCGCAGTACGTCGGCGAGCGGGCGCGGGTCGATCCAGTCGGCGACGTCGAAGTCGGCTTCCAGAAACCCCCGCTCGTGCAGGAACGTCTTGAAGTCGTCGAGCGCGGCGACCGATTCGTCGTCGAGGTTGACGCCGAGGTGCCGGTGCAGCTGGTTGCCGTACGCGGCGCGGACCCAGTCGATCGACGACGCGGTTTCGCCGGCCACGTAGTGCGCGGTTTCGTCGGGATGCGTGCCGGCCCATTCACCGGCCGCGACCACGAGCTTGAGGAAGCCGGCGACGATGTCCGGATGGTTCGCGAGCACGTCCGCGTTGACGGTCAGCGGGCGCGGCGTGCCGTTGTTGTTGCGGATCGAGCGCTCCGGATGAAAGCCGATGTCGATCACGACGTGCGCGCCGATCAGCTGCGCGATCTCGAGGCCGGTCGAGCCCTTCACGTAGATCGCGTCGACTTCGCCGCGCAGCAGCGCACCGGCTTCGGCCGCGTACAGCGCGCGGCTCGAAAAGCCGTGCGGCGACGCGAACAGGTCCGCCGCGCGCGCCGGCCCGACGGCCTGCAGCGTGCGCGCCTGCACGTCGACGAGTTCGACGTCGCGCGTGGTCAACCCGTCGAGGCTCAGCGCGTTGACGAAGCCGCGCAGCGCCGACGCACGAAAGATGTCGATGCGATCGTCGGGGCGGCTCGGGATCGCGATGCGGCGCCCGCGCAACGCCTTCACCGTGCGGATGCCCGAGTCGGGCCGCGCGAGGATCAACTGCGACTCGTCGACCCACGACAGCCCGATCACGCGCGTATTCGCGCCGTTCGAGCGCGCCCACATCGCGGGGATGCTGCCGCCCTGGCGAAACGATTGCGTCAGCGTGTGGTCGCTGATCGACGACACGTCGTGCCGCGTGGCGCCGCGCGGCGAGCGGATCGCGACGCCGTCGGCCGACGTCTCGCCGTTGAGCCAGCCGAGATGCACGGCGATGCCGAGCGGGGTCGGCACGGGCGATCGGGCGTACCAGAACGGCTGCTGCTTGTCCGATGACGAATCGGGCCTGTCTGTCATGTGTGAGATTCCCTCTCTGCGTAAGCATGGTCGAAGCGCGGTCGCGCACGGTGTCGGTGCCGTCCGCGCGGGTCGGTCAACGTTGCAAGTTCCGGGCCAGTGAACGGAAACGGCGCGGCCGCGCGCGGCGCGGGCGTCGCGCGGGTAGGGCGATGCATGTGCCGATGCCTGGCCTGTTGCGTCAGCAACAGTCGCGTCGGTCGCTGTTGCACGCGCAGCAGCGGTGCGGCCGGTGCAGCAGCGTGGCACGGGCCTGTCGCGACCGCGCCGGCCATGACCAGGCGGGTGCGATCCGATTGCCGCCGACGCCCGGTGTGCAAGGCGTCGCGCACGTTCGCCGGCCGCGATGCAGGCGCCGCGGCGAGCGGGTTGGCACACCGCGTGCTTTACAGCGCAGCACACGCGCGGCACGCCGATGCCGCACGCAATCCGAATGGCCCGACCAGGAGAATCCCGATGGCTGTTGAATTTCTGTGGCGCCTGCCGATGCACGGCGACGGCCGGCGCGCACACGACCTGCATACGCGCGGCGAATGGAACCGCCAGCGCGCGTCGCGCGTCGCGCCGAAAGTCGACGACGACGCGTTCGGCTACATCGACTATCTGTCGCAGGTCGCGCGCGCGGCCGATATCGCCGGCTTCCACGGCGCACTGATCCCGATCTTCCGCTTCACCGAGGAACCGTGGGTCGTGGCGGCCGCGCTGGCGCGCGAGACGCGCCGGCTGCGGCTCCTGATCGCGCTGCAGCCGCATTTCGTGCATCCCGTCTACGCGGCGCAGATGGCCGCGAGCCTGCAGCGGATCAGCCGTGGCCGCGTGGAGTGGAACGTAGTCACGGGCGGCGGCGGCCCCGACCAGCGCGCGTACGGCGACTTCATCGATCACGACAGCCGCTATGCGCGCACCGACGAATTCCTCGACGTCGTGAAGGGCGTCGCGGCCGGCGAGCCGTTCACGTTCGACGGCCGCTTTTACCGCGTCGAAGGCGGTGGCCTGCTGCCGCCGTTGAGCGGCCAGAAGCCGCCGCGCCTCTACCTGGCCGGCGCGAGCGATGCCGCGCTCGCGGTCGCCGCGAAGCATGGCGACGTGCACCTGAGCTGGGGTGAGCCGCTCGCGAAACAGAAGGAGGTGATCGATGCGGCCCGCCGCGCGCTCGATCGCCAGAACGCCGAGCGCGACCTGCGCTTCGGCATGCGCATCGACATCCTGGCGCGCGAGACCGAGGAGCAGGCATGGGCCGAGTTGCGGCAGATGTTCGCGACGGTGGGCGACGCGACGCGCAACGGCTTCGGCGGGCGCGGCGAGTCGTCGGAATCGGTCGGTGCGAAACGCCAGTTCGCGCTGCACCAGGGCAACACGCAACACTTCGACGACCTGATCGTCGGCCCGAACCTGTGGGCCGGGATGTCGCAGATTCGCGGCGGCCCCGGCTGCGTGATCGTCGGCAGCCACGAGCAGGTGGCCGAGCGGCTCGCGGAATACGTCGACATCGGCGTCTCGACGTTCATCCTCGCGAGCAACCCGCATCTCGAGGAAGCGTACCGCGTGGGCGAGGAAGTGCTGCCGCTCGTCGACGGCGCGCTGAACGCGCGCGGCACGCAGGCGGCGTTGCGCGTGGCCGGCGCATGAGCGCCACGGCTTTTCCCCGCATTCCAACCCCAAGGACATTCACCATGACGACACTCGCTGCGCAGGCCACGGCCTGCGACGCACTCTGGTACACGCGCTGCCCGGTGCCGACCGCGCTCGGCATCGCCGTGCATCGCGGCTGGTTCGACGAGGAGTTCGGGCCGGACGGCATCGCGCTGCAGTCGCTGCAGGAGACGGCCGACGCCGGCAAGCGCGAATCGCATTTCGATCACAGCCTCCCGCACTCGTTCCGGCAGGGCGGCAACATTCCCGCGCTGTGGGCGCGAGCCCGCGGCGCCGATACGCGCGTGATCGGCCTGTCGTGGACCAACGAATTCCAGGCGATCGTCACGCTGCCCGAGCGCGGCATCCGCACCGTGCGCGATCTGCGCGGCCGGCGGCTCGGGCTGCCGCGCCATCCGATCAGCATCGACTTCTGGCGCGCAGCCGCGCTGAAAGGCTTCCTGAGCGCACTCGAACTGGAAGGGCTCGGGCACGGCGATGCCGAATGGGTCGATCTGCCCGACGAACGCGAACGCCTCACCGGGCCTGCCTCGTTCACGCGCGGCCCGCACGAGTACGGGCTCGAGATCGCGGCGCTGGTGCGCGGCGAGGTCGACGCGGTGTTCGTGAAAGGGGTCGAGGGGCTCGAAACCGTGCACCTGATCGACGCGCAGGTGGTCATCGATCTCGGCGCGCACCCCGATCCGCTCGTGCGGATCGGCAACGGCACGCCGCGCACGCTGACCGTCGACCGCGCACTGATCGACGCGCGCCCCGATCTCGTGAGCCGCTTCCTGTCGGTCGTGGTGGGAGCGGGCGACTGGGCCGCGCGCCATCCGGCCGAGACGGTGGCCTATATCGGCCGTGAAACGCGCGCGTCCGACGAATGGGTGCGTTATGCGTACGGCGCGGACGTGCACCGCCATCTGGAGACGGGGCTCGCGCAGACGTCGATCGACGGGCTGGTCGCGTTCAAGGATTTCCTCGTCGAGTGGGGTTTTCTCGAACAGGATTTCGATGCGCGCGCATGGATCGACCCGGCGCCGTTCACGCGCATCGACCGGCAACGCCATGCGTGGGTCGCGTAGCGCGCCGCGGCGCGTCATTGCAAGGAGTCGAGCATGACAGGTCTGACGATCGAATACGGGGTGCCGCCGGCGCGCCGGCATGCGGCGCGCGCGGCGCCGCGCACGGGCGCGGGCGTGGCCGCTGCGGCAGGCGTTGCCTGGCCGCCGTCGGCTTCGCCCGCCGCACGGCCGGATGCGCGCACGGCGAAGGCCGGCCGGTGGCGTGTCACGGGTGCGATTGCGCTCGCTATCGCGGCGCTGCATGCGGGCGTCGCGCTGCTGGCCGCACGCACACCGGCCGCGCCGCCCGTGCAGCCGCCGCGGCCGCTGCCGATGACGGTCGAACTGACGCGTCCACCCGAACCGTTGCCGCAGGCCGCGCATCCGCCACCACCGGCGGTGCCGCCGAAACCGCTGAAGCAGGCGCCGACCCCGCCGAAGCTGCCGAAGCCGAGTGCGGCCGTCGCGCATCCGGCGCCTGCGCCGGCTGCCGCGTCGCAAGCAACACGCGAGGCGGCACCCGCAACGGCGGCACCAGCCGCACCCGCGCAAGCCGCGCCGGCTCCTGCGCCGGCCGCACCCGCCGCACCCGTGCGCGAAACCGCACCGATCGGCGACGCAGCCTACCTGCGCAACCCGGCGCCCGACTATCCGGCGTTCGCGCAGGACCAGGGCTGGGAAGGGCGCGTCGTGCTGCGCGTGCACGTACTCGCGAACGGTACGCCCGATTCCGTCGACGTTCGCACGAGCAGCGGCCGCCGCATGCTCGACACCGCGGCGGTGGCCGCCGTGAAGCGCTGGACGTTCGTGCCCGCGAAGCGCGGCGACGAAGCGGTCGACGGCTGGGTCAACGTGCCGATCGATTTCAAGCTGGGCTGACCCGCCGGGCGGCCCGCCCCATTTTTCAAGGAACTCACATCATGAACGGTATCCCGACCACCTTCATCGTCCAGGGCGCGCTCTGGCTGCTCGTCCTCTTCTCCGTCGTCACGTGGACGCTGATCGTCGTGAAGGCGATCCAGAGCCTGCGCGCGAGCGCGCGCAACCGGCGTTACGTCAGTGCATTCTGGGCCGCGAACAGTTTCCACGAGGCGGCCGCGCTCGACGGCGCGAACAGCCCGGTGGGCGAACTCGCGGCGACGGGCTTCGACGCGCTGCGGCGCGCCGACGAGAGCAGCGCGCACGATCTCGAACACAGCTGGAGCCGCCACGACCTGCTCGAACGCCATCTGCGCCAGGAGATCCACAACGCACGCCGGCGCGCGGAAGCGGGGCTCGCGGTGCTCGCGTCGATCGGCAGCACCGCGCCGTTCGTCGGCCTGTTCGGCACCGTGTTCGGCATCATCCATGCGTTGACCGCGATCACGCACAGCGCATCGGCGAGCATCGACGTCGTCGCCGGGCCGATCGGCGAGGCACTGGTCGCGACCGGGATCGGCATCGCGGTCGCCGTGCCGGCCGTGCTCGCGTACAACTTCTTCGTGCGTCGCGTGAAGGCCGCGTCGGCCGACCTCGATGCCTTTGCGACCGATTTCGTCACGCTCGCGCAGAAGGCCGGTTTCCGCGTGCCGGCCGCCGCCGCCGCGCCCGCGCCGGCACGCCGTGCCGGCGACAGCCGTCAGGAGGCGTTCGCATAATGGCCTTCTCGTCCTCTTCCGACAACGACGACGTGCTCAGTGAAATCAACATCACGCCGCTCGTCGACGTGATGCTCGTGCTGCTCGTCGCGTTCATCGTCACGGCGCCGCTGCTCAACAACGCGGTGCACGTGAACCTGCCGAACACCGTCGCCACGGCGCCGGCCGATCGCAAGCCGAACGTTACCGTGAGCGTCGACGCGAAGGGCGTCGTGTATCTCGACAAGCGCGTGGTCGCACTCGCCGCGGTGCCGGCCGAGCTGGCCGCGCTGAAGGCCGGCCGGCCCGACGTCGCGCTCGACCTGCAGGCCGACGAGCACGTGCCGTACGGCACCGTCGCGAAGCTGATGGCCGCGATCGAGCATGCGGGCATCACGCGGTTGTCGGTGCTCACCGCGCCGCGCGGCTGATGCGCGGTTCACGACTCCTTTTCCGAACGCATCCATGAGCATCACGGCTTCCCCTAACGTCCAGTCGATCTGGTACACGCGCTGTCCGGTGCCGACGCCGCTCGGCATCGCCGCGCATCTCGGCTGGCTCGACAGCGAATTCGCCGGCGACGGCATCACCGTGCGCGCGCTGCAGGAGAGCCAGCACGCGGCGCTGCATCACGCGCACGTCGATCACTCGCTCGACAACGCGTTCCGGCAGGGCGGCAGCATTCCCGCGCTGTGGGCGCGCGCATCCGGCGCCGATACGCGGGTGATCGCGCTGACCTGGGTCGACGAGGCGCAGGCGATCGTCGCGTTGCCGGAAACCGGCCTGAAGCGGCCGAGGGACCTGCGCGGGCGCCGCATCGGGCTGCCGCGCCGCGACGGCGAGCGCATCGACATCTTCCGTGCCGCGGCGCTGCGCGGCTTCGTCAGCGCGCTGTCGCTCGACGGGCTCGGCCCCGCCGACGTCGAATGGGTCGACGTGCCCGCGTCGAACCTGCGTGCGCCCGTGTCGACGCCGCTGACGCGCGACGCGGCCTTCAGCCATCCCGCGAGCCTGTCGAGCAGGCGGCTCTATGCGGCCGAAGCGGCCGCGCTCGTGCGCGGCGAGGTCGACGCGATCTACGTGAAGGGTTCGCTCGGGCTCGAAACCGCGCACCTGATCGGCGCGCAGCCGGTCGTCGACATCGGCTTTCATCCCGATCCGCAGATCCGCATCAACAATGGCTCGCCACGGCCGCTGACCGTCAATGCATCGACGCTCGAACGTCACCCCGACATCGTTCGCCGCTTCCTCGCGCGCGTGACCGATGTCGAAGGCTGGGCGCGCGAGCACGAGCAGGAGGTGCTCGGCTATCTCGGCCGCGAGACGGGATCGGGCCATGACTGGCTGCGGCTCGCGTACGGCGCCGATGTGCACCGGCGGCTGCGCACGGATCTCGACGAAGCGTCGATTGCCGCGCTCGACGATTTCAAGCGCTTTCTCGTCGAATGGCGGTTCCTGCCGGCCGACTTCGACGTGCGCGCGTGGATCGACCGGCGCGCGCTCGACGGCATCGCACCGCCGCCTCGCGACGCCGCGCGGTGAGCGCGCCGGCACGCGTCGCCGACGCATGGCGGCGCGAGCGCTTCACCGGCGGCTTCATGCTGCTGGCGCTCGCGAGCGGCACGACGATCAGCATGGCGCAGCTCGCGACAACGCTGTATGCGCTCGCGCTCGGCGTCGACAGCGCGCGGCTCGGCATCATTGCCGCGATGGAGCCGCTCGGCATCGCGCTGATGACGCTGCCGGCCGGGCTGCTCGTCGCGCGCTACGGCGCGCGGCGCGTGTACTTCGTCGCGAGCATGGGGCCGATGCTGCTCAATCTCGTTGTGCCGTATACCGGCGCATGGCCGCTGATCGCGCTGACGCAAGTGCTGATCGGGCTGTGCATCCCGTTCCGGATCGTCTCCATCAACGGCGTGTTTCTCGCGCGTCTTGCGCAGATCGGCCTCGCGCGCGCCGGCTGGTACCGTGCGGCGATGTCGGTCGGAACCGGCATGGTCGGGCCGTGGCTCGCGAGCTGGCTGATCGGCGCGCATGGCCCGGTCGCGACGTTCTGCGCGGCGTCGGCGAGCTTCGCGGGCATGGCGCTGTTCAGCCGGACGTTGCTTGGGGACGCGGTGCCTGCACCTGCGCTTGCACCTGTACCCGAACCTGCACCCGAACCTGCCCCCGAACCTGCACCCGCACCCGCACCCGCACCCGCACCCGCACCCGCACCCGCACCCGCACCCGCACCCGCACCCGCGCCCGCGCCCGCGCCTGCACCCGCGCTTGCGCCGCGCGGCGCCCGCCCCGAAACCGGCGGCCTGCGCGCGTTGTTGGCGCTCGCATGGAGCCCCGACGTGCGTGAGCAGCTCGTGCTGGAAGCCGTGAACAGTGCGACCCGTTCGCTCGCCGGCGCGTATACGGTGGTGCTCGCGATCCAGTCGCTCGGGCTGTCCCAGTCGCACGCCGTTGCGCTGCTGACGCTGCAGGGCGTGGTCGCGGTGATCGCGCTGTTCGGGCTCGGAGATGTCGCGCAGCGGATGACCGCACGCCGTTGCCACGGGTTCAGCCTTGCCGGCGGCGTGGCCGGGTTGCTCGCGCTCGGGCTCGCCCATGACGCATGGAGCGTCGGCGCGGGACTCGCCGCACTGTGCGCGGGCTCGTCGCTGCTGCATCTCGTCAACATGCAGCGCCTCGGCCGTCACCCGGCGGACAAGAGCCAGGTGTCGAGCCTCTACAACCTCGCGTCGATGACGGGCGCGTTCTGCGGCCCGCTGGCCGGCAGTGCGCTCGTGCCGCTCGTCGGGTTGCAGGCCGTGTTTCTGTGCTGGCTGCCCGTCGTCGTGCTGGTTGCGTTCGCGCTGCGCGTCGCACATGGGCGGCACGACGCGTCGCGGCCCGCGACTGCAAAGCTCTCCTGACGACCGTCGGATCGGGTGTGGTGCGCTCCGGCGGTGTTGCGTGACAAGCAGTTTGCTTCCCTTCACAGATGCGCATGCAGCAACACGCGCACCGCGCACATGCCGGAAGCCCCGTGCGACGGGCTTCTCGATGCTGGCATCCGAATTGCAACAGGGAACCCGTGCGTCGCGCACGCACGTGCGTTCAACCGATCAAACAGGATGGCTCATCGATGTTCAGGAAAAAACTAATCGTCACCGCGCTGGGGGGACTGCTGACGGGCGGGGCCGTATCGTTGCCCGCGTGGGCGGAAGAGGGCGCGGCGACGGCGGCACCGGACGCGAAGCCGGCACAACCGGGCACGGACGAGGCAGCCGTGGCTGAACCGAAGGCGGCCCGTGCGAACCGTGGCACGGCCATACGCGAAACGAACCTCGGCACGGTGACCGTGACCGCGCGCCGGCGCAAGGAGAGCATCCAGGACGTGCCGGTCGCGGTGAGCGCGTTGAGCGGCGACGCGATCAAGAACAACGAGCTGCGCGTGATCAACGACGTGACGAAGTACGTGCCGAACTTTACCGGGCAATCGACCGAGGGCCGCGAGCGGCCGCGCTGGTTCCTGCGCGGCGTCGGCAGCAACGATCCGTCGGACCTGTCGCTGAGCCCGATCGGCGTGTACTTCGACGACGTGTACATCAACAGCGTGTTCGGGCAGGGCTTCCCGCTGTTCGACCTCGATCGCATCGAAGTGCTGCGCGGCCCGCAGGGCACGCTGTGGGGCAAGAATACCGTCGGCGGCGCGCTCAGCATCACGTCGCAGAAGCCGACCTTCGACGTGAGCGGCTACGGCAAGCTCGGGCTCGGCCAGTACAACAGCCGGCTCGCGGAGGCCGCGATCGGCGGGCCGATCGGCAAGAACGACGTGCTGGCCGCGCGCGTATCCGTGTATCACGAGAACGCCGACAGCTTCTTCACGAATACGGTGCAGCAAGGGCGCTTCGGCGGCTTCCACGACAACGCGGTGCGCTTCCAGGTGCTCGCGGTGCCCACGTCGGATACCGACTTCCTGTTCAACATCCACGGCCGCAACTACACGGGCGGCGGCAATGCGTGGCACGCGCAAGGCGCGGGGCCGGGCGGCGCGAACCAGTTCGGCTTCGTCGGGTCGAGCGATCCGTACACGGTGTCGCTCAACGCGCCGTCGAGCGATCACATCTCGACCTGGGGCACGTCGCTCACCGCGCACTGGCGCATCAACCCGGCGGTCACGCTGACGTCGATCACCGCGTTCGAAGGGCTGCACCGCTGGTACCAGGACGACGAGGACTATTCGGCGTTCGACGCCGCACGTTCGCACGATCGTCTGTCGAGCCGCCAGTTCTCGCAGGAATTCCGGCTCGAATCGCCACAGAACGACCGGCTGAGCTGGCTCGTCGGCACGCACCTGTTCACCGAGCAACTGGCCGAACAGGGCGCCGGTGGCGGCCTGCCGGGCTCGCCGTCGCCCGCGTTCTACCACCTGACCGACCTCACGCAGCACACGCAGAGCGCGGCGATCTTCGGCAGCGTGAAGTACCGGTTCACCGACCGCTTCAACGTGACGGGCGGGCTGCGTTACACGATCGAGCGCAAGAACATCAACCTGACCGGCCTGCAGGACACCGGCAACGTGACGTTCAGCAATCCGGGCAGCTGGTGGGACCCGTCGTCGGTGTCGTCGCCGCTGGCGGTCAGCGCGCGGCAGAACCAGACGAACACCTGGCGTGCGCCGACCTGGGACCTCACGCCCGAATACGCGCTCAGCAGCAACGTGCGTGCGTATTTCCGCTATGCGCGCGGCTTCCGTTCGGGCGGCTACAACGGCAACGCGTATACGCAAAGCACGGTGTCGACCGTATCGCCGGAGTACCTGACCGATTACGAGGTCGGCATCAAGAGCGAATGGTTCGACAAGCGCCTGATCGTCAACGCGAGCGTGTTCCACTACGACTATCGCGACATCCAGGTGTTCGCGCTCGCGCCGAACCCGTTCGGCGGCCCGCCGGTGTCGACGCTGTCGAATGCGGGGCAGGGTCGCGCGGACGGCTTCGAGCTGGAGTTGAAGGCGCAGCCGGTCAACAGCCTCTACCTGTTCGCGAACCTCGGGATGCTGAACACGCGCTACACGGAGTTCCGCTACGTGCCGGCCGCCGTGGGCAACTCGTTCGCGCGCGCGCCGCATACGACGATCAACGCAGGCTTCGACTATCGCGTGCCGGTGTCGTTCGGCACGCTGACGGCCGGCGGCGACGTGAACTACCGCAGCCGCGAATACTTCAGCGCGACCCGGCAGACGATGCCGCAGCTCTGGCAGGGCGGCTACACGGTGCTGAACGCGCACGTTTCCTACACGACGCCGAACCAGAAGTACATCGTGACGGGCTACGTGACGAACCTGACCAACAAGGTCTACAAGAAGCTCGAGCTGTTGCCGTCGTATGGCGCGTATCCGGTGCTGTACGGCGATCCGCGCACGGTCGGGATCACGCTGACCGCGAAGATCTGACGGACGGCACGGGCACGAGACGCATGCGGCGACGCGGCCCGCCCGCGTTTGCCGCGCGTCAGATCAACAGTGACAGTGTCCTGAACAGCGCGAGATCCGCCTTGCGTGCCGATCGCGCATGGCGGCGGATCACGTGCAGCAGGCAGTCGATGAAGCAGCGCGCTGCGTCGCTCAGCGTGCTGCTGCGCCGCGTGACGATCCCGAGGTCGCGCGGCTCGAAGGTCTCCTTCAGCCGCAACGCGCGCATCCGTTCGCCGAACGGCGGCACGGCCGCGAGGATCGTCGGGCACCACGTGCACATGTCGGCCTGTTCGAGCATCGTCTGCAGCATCGCCACCGACTGCGCGCGGACGATGCGCCGCTCGTCGATTTCGGCACCGTGGCGCGTGAACAGGTAGTCGACGAGCGCGGCCTGCCCGTCGGCCGCGAAAGTCAGCACCCAGTCGTTCTCGAGCAGGTCATGGATCGACCGCGCATGTTCGCGCGGATGGCCCGCGCGCACCATCACCGAGGTCTCGTAGCGCAGCATCGGCTCGAACGCGAATTCCTGCGTGCCGCCCGGTTGCACGTGCCCGAGCGCGAAATCCATGCTGCCGTCGCGCAACAGCGGCTGCGCGACGGCCATCAGCGCTTCGTAGAGTTCGAGGCGCACGTCGGGCATCCGCTCGCGAAAGCGCAGCACCGTTTCCGCCAGGAACGTCATCGTGAGCCACGGTGTCACGCCGACGCTCAGCCGGCCCTCGACGCGGCCGCGCATGCGTTCGAGATCGCTCTGCGCGTGTTCGAGCTGCTTCAGCACGAGCTTCGCGTGCGTGAGCAGCGTCTTGCCGTATTCCGTGAAGCCGATCCCCTCCGGCGCGCGCACGAGCAGCGGCAGGCGCTCGCCGGCCTCCAGTTCGCGCAGCGCGCGCGTGACGGCCGCCTGCGACAGCCCGAGCGTGCGTGCCGCGCCGCGGATGCTCCCGGCCTCCGCGCTCGCGACGAGCGCCTGCAGCTGATGCAGCTTGATCGTACCCATGGGGCGATACCCGACAACGAAAGGTTGTCATCATAACGAAACCGCGGCTGTTCGCCGGTTTTTTCGCTGCCTACGATGCGGCCACGATCGGTCATTCGGGCGATCGGCAACCGCAGTGCATCGAGGAGAATCGGGGTTGAACCACAAACCTGTCCATACGGAAATGGCGGCCATCGAGACGGAGATGATCGCGCTGCGCCGCCGGCTGCACGCGCACCCGGAGCTCGGCTTCGCGGAACATGCGACGAGCGATCTCGTGGCGGACTGCCTGACAACGTGGGGTTATCGGGTGACGCGCGGGCTCGGCGGCACGGGCGTGGTCGGCACGTTGACGCGAGGCGCCGGGAAACGGCTCGGGCTGCGCGCGGACATGGATGCACTGCCGATCCGCGAGGCGACCGGGCTGCCGTATGCGAGCCGGTGCGACGGCGTGATGCACGCGTGCGGCCACGACGGCCATACGGCGATGCTGCTTGCGGCGGCGCGGTGCCTGGCCGAGCGCGCCCGCTTCACGGGCACGCTGAACCTGATTTTCCAGCCGGCCGAGGAAGGGCTCGGCGGCGCGAAGCGGATGATCGACGACGGGCTGTTCGAGCAGTTTCCGTGCGATGCGGTGTTCGCGATGCACAACGTGCCGGGCCTGCCGGCCGGCGTGCTCGGTTTCTGCGACGGCCCGGCGATGGCATCGGCCGACGAGGTGCGCGTGCGCGTGACCGGGCGCGGCGGGCATGGCGCGGCCCCGCATACGACGATCGATCCGGTGGTCGTCTGCGCGTCGATCGTGATGGCGCTGCAGACCGTCGTGTCGCGCAACGTGAACCCGCAGGACCTGGCGATCGTGACGGCCGGCTCGATCCATGCGGGCACCGCTTCGAACGTGATCCCGCCGCACGCGGATCTCGCGCTCAGCGTGCGTGCGCTGTCGCCGGACGTGCGCGCGCTGCTCGAACGGCGAATTCGCGAGATCGTGCACGGGCAGGCCGCGAGCTACGGCGCGACGGCCGAGATCGATTACCGGTACGAGTACCCGGTGCTGGTCAATCACGCGGCGGAAACCGCGTTTGCGCGCGACGTCGCCCGCGAATGGGGCGGTGATGGCGCGCTGATCCCGCATCTGCGGCCGATCGCGGCGAGCGAGGACTTCGCGTTCATGCTGAACGCCTGCCCCGGCAGCTACCTGTCGATCGGTAACGGCGACGGCAATGGCGAAGGCGCCGCCGGATGCGGGCTCCACCATCCCGGCTACGACTTCAACGACGCGTGCCTCGCCACCGGCGCGAGCTACTGGATTGCGCTGGCGGAACGCTACCTGGCGTGACGTGCCCGCCTGATTTTGACTGACGATTCACACAAGGAAGGAGACTGGCAATGAAGCAGTGGAAACAGTGGAAACGGATGGCGGCGCTCGCGATGGCGCTGGCGGCAGGGGCGGCGCATGCGGGCGACTGGGCGGGCAAGGAGATTCGCCTCGCGGTCGATCCGACTTACCCGCCGCTCGAATACAAGCTGCCCGACGGCACGCTGACGGGCTTCGGGATCGACATCACGAATGCGTTGTGTGCGGAGCTGCATGCGCGCTGCGTGTGGGTAGAGTCGAGTTTCGACGGGATGATTCCGGGGTTGCTCGCGCGCAAATTCGACGTCATCGCGTCGTCGATGACGATCACGCCGAAGCGGCAGCAGCAGATCGCGTTCACGAACCGGATCTCGAATGCGCCGGCGCGCCTCGTCGCGCGCAAGGGTTCGCCGCTGCTGCCGACGGCCGACGCACTGAAGGGCAAGCGGGTGGGTGTCGAGCAGGGCTCCGCGCAGGCCGACTATGCGATCGCGAACTGGCAGCCGGCCGGCGTGCAGATCGTGTCGTACCCGAACCAGGACCAGGTCTACGCGGATCTCGTGACGGGCCGGCTCGATGCGGCGTTCCAGGCATCGATCGCGGCGAGCGACGGTTTCCTGAAGAAGCCGCAGGGCAAGGATTTCACGTTCGTCGGCGCGGCGATCGATGACGTGAAGTTCTTCGGGCAGGGCGACGGGCTCGGGCTGCGCAAGCAGGACAACGACCTGCGCGACGCGTTCAACCGCGCGCTCGCGACGATCCTCGCGAACGGCACGTACCAGCGAATCAACCGGAAATATTTCGACTTCGACATCTACGGCGGGAAGTAAGCGGCGACGCCCCGCATGGGGCGATAACGACAATATAAATAAGGAGGACGGATGAACTGGAGATGGATTTTCGTCGCGATGCCGGCACTGTGCGCCGCGCCCGCGTTCGCGCAAGGCAGCGTCACGCTGTACGGCCTCGTCGATGCGGGCATCGACTACACGAACAATGTCGGCGGCCACGGCGCCTGGCAGATGGCGAGCGGTTTTGCGCAGGGCAGCCGCTGGGGGCTGAAGGGCAGCGAGGATCTGGGGGGCGGCTACAGCGCGCTGTTCCAGCTAGAGAACGGCTTCAACGTGAACAGCGGCACGCTCGCCCAGGGCGGCCGCATGTTCGGGCGGCAGGCGTACGTCGGCCTCGGCAGTGCGCGTGTCGGCACGCTGACGCTCGGCCGCCAATACGATGCGGTGGTCGACTATCTCGCGCCGACGACCGCGAACGGCAGTTGGGGCGTCTATCCGTTCTCGCATCCGCTCGACAACGACAACACCGGCAATACATTTCGGGTGAACAACACGGTCAAGTATGCGAGCCCGGATTTCGCCGGCTTCTCGTTCGGCGGCACGTACAGCTTCAGCAACGACACGGGCTTCGCGAACAACCGGCAGTGGAGCGTCGGCGCGCAGTACGAGCAGGGCGGGTGGCTCGTCGGCGCGGCCTTCCTGAATGCGGACAATCCGGGCGCGACGTCGGGCGGCGCGATCGCGGGTTCGGGATCGGTCGGCGCCGATGCGAACTTCGCGTCGGCGCGGCTACGGATTTTCGGCGCGGGCATCAACTACACGGCGGGGCCCGCGACCGTCGGGTTCGCGTACACGAACAGCAACGTCACGCGGCCGACCGCGAACGTCGGCTACCTGTTCGGCGACGAAACGATCGAGCCCGTGACCGGCCCGCTCGCAGGCGGCACGGTGACGGCGATCAAGTACCAGAACTTCGAGGTGAACGGCAAATACCAGTTCACGCCCGCGTTGTTCGTCGGGGCGCAGTACGTGTACACGACGGTGCGCTATGACGCGACCACGGGCACCGCGAAGCCGAAGATCCATTCGCTGGGGCTGATGGCCGACTACACGCTGTCGAAGCGCACGGACGTGTACCTGATGGGCGCGTACCAGCGGATCGCGGGCGACGCGACGGGCTCGTCGCTCGATCAGGCGTATGTTCCCGGCGCGGCGGACCTGTCGTCGACGTCGAAGCAGCTGATGATTCACGCGGGGATCCGTCACAGGTTTTGACGGAGCGAGGCGGCGGGCCAAACCGCCCGCCGCCCGTCACCTCGACGCGCCTACTGCGCGACGCGAATCACGACCTTGCCGAAGTGCTGCCCCGACTGCAGGTACGCATACGCCTGCGGCGCTTCGTCGAAGCCGAACACGCGATCGACCACCGGCTTGATCTGCTTCGCGTCGACGAGGCGCACGACGTCGTCGAGCATCGCGCGGCTGCCGACCATGATGCCGTGCAGCTGCCGAATCCCGCCGATCAGCGACAGCAGCCCGAGTTCGGGGCCGCCGAAGCTGCTGAGGCCGCCGATCACCGACACGATGCCGCCCATCTTCGTCGCGGCGACCGAGCGCGGCAGCGTATCCTTGCCGCCGACTTCGACGACCAGGTCCGCCCCTGCGCCGCCCGTGAGCCGCAGCACTTCGTGTTGCCATTCGGGCGTGGCGCGATAGTTGATGGTTGCGTCCGCACCGAGTGCGCGGGCGCGTTCGAGCTTCGCATCGCTCGACGACGTGACGATGGTGCGCAGCCCCGCGGCATGCGCGAGCTGCAGCGCGATGATCGACACACCGCCCGTGCCGAGCAGCACGACGGTGGCGCCCGGCCCCAGGCCGCCGTCGACGAACAGCGCGTTCCATGCGGTGATGCCCGCGCACGACAGCGTCGCCGCCTCGTCGTAGTTCAGGTGCGCGGGAATCGCGACCAGCGCGGCTTCGTCGGACACGAACTGTTCGGCCAGCACGCCGTCGAATTGCGCGCCGGGCGCCCCCGAGACTTTCTGCGGCGTCGGCGGCCCGTCGATCCAGTTCGGGAGGTAGGTGTTGATCACGCGATCGCCGCGCTTGAAGCGCGTGACGTCGCGGCCGGTTTCGACGACTTCGCCGGCGCCGTCGGCAACCGGAATCTGCGCGTCCTTGCCGATGCCGAGATAGTCGTCGCGCGCGAACATCAGGTCGCGATAGTTCAGGCCGGCCGAATGGATCTTCACGACGACGTCGGTCGGCCCGACCGCGCGCCGTGTCGCGTCGATGCGCCGAAGCCCGGCCACGCCGTCGCCCGGTTTCACTTGCCATGCGTGCATGTCGACTCCTTTTCGAGATAGAGCGGCTTATCATAGTGTTGCGCATGGGGACGCATTGACGAGAATTTGGCCGATAACTGTCGCCCGTGTGGACACAAACCTGTTGATCTACCGGAGCGAAATGGCATGGACGAGCGGCTGAGAGGCGTTGCCGAATTTGTCGACGTGGTGGATTCGGGCAGCTTCGCGGCGGCCGCGCTGCGGCTCGGCGTCACGCGCTCGGCCGTCGCGAAAGTCGTCGCGCGGCTCGAACGCCGTCTCGGCACCCGGCTCCTGCAACGCACGACACGCCAGCTCGGGCTGACCGACGAAGGGCTCGTCTATTACGAACAGTGCCGGCGGCTGCTCGCCGAACTCGGCGAGACGGAGGCCGCGCTCGACGCGGGGCAGCGCGAGCCGGCGGGGCGGCTGCGCGTCAGCGTGCCCGTGCTGTTCGGGCGGCAATGCGTGGCGCCCCTCATGCGGCGCCTCGTGGAGCGTCATCCGCGGCTCGAAATCGACGTGTCGTTCAGCGATCGTGTGGCCGACCTGGTGAACGACGGGTTCGACATCGCGGTGCGCATCGGCGGGCTTGCCGATACGAGCGCGCTCGTCGGCCGGAAGCTCGGCGTGCAGCGCATGGGCATCTGCGCGTCGCCCGCGTATCTCGAGCGTCATGGCCGGCCGGCGGGGCTCGACGAACTCGCGTCGCACGTCGGCATCGCCTATTCGCGCGGCGGGCAACCGACGCCGTGGCGGGTCGTCGGCGCGAACGGCGCGGTGCACGACCATCGCCCGGCCGGCCGCCTGCGGCTCGACGACCTGCAGGCGATCGCCGATGCGGCCGCCGCCGGCGCGGGCCTCGCCTGGTTGCCATGCTGGCTGATGGCGCCTTACCTGCGCGACGGCCGCCTCGTGCTCGTGCTGGACAGCAACAGCGTGTCGGGCGCCGAAGTGTTCGCGGTGCGGCCGGCCTCGCGCCAGGTGCCGTCGAAGGTGCGTGTCGTCATCGATGCGCTCGTCGACGAGATACCGCACATGCTGGCGTCGGATGGTTGAGGCGGGCGCGACGCGCCGTATCAACCCGATGCACGCTGCGGATTGCAGTCCACCGAATACTCCGCGTGCTCGCTACCCACGTGCAGAACCAGCGTCGCCGTGCAGATATCGCTCGACTCGACGCTCAGCCGCAGCGTCGCGAGCGGCTGATCCTCGCCGCTCGCGAGCCGCGATTCGCCGGAGCGCGTCAGCGAGGCCGAGCCCGCGCCGCCGGTCTTGGTGATGCGCAGGCTGTATGACACGTCGACCGGTGCGGCTGCCCGCACGTGCGGCACGATATTCACGCCGCCGGCACTGGCGGCGATGTCGAAATAGGCGCTGAGATCGTGAATGCCAACCATGATCGTCCCCTGTCGAATGAAAAAAAGGCCGAACGGGCATCCGTCCGGCCTTTCCGTTACGCCGGCGGTACTTAGTGCTGCTTGACCGAGACGGTGTTGTTGAAGCCGCTCTGGTTGATGCTCGCGTAGTTCCCGTTGCCTTGCTGCGACAGCGTGGCGTTGTTGTTGAAGCCGATCTGCGTCACGTAGCCGAGGTTGCCCGTGCCCGACACCTGCGTCGCGTTGATGATGTTGTCGCTGCCGGCCTGCGAGAGATTCAGCACGTCGTCCGCGCCCGTCTGCGTTGCATTCGCGTAGTTGCCGATGCTCAGCGTCTGGTCCACCTTCACCAGCGAATACGACGCGGATTGCGTCACGTTCGCCTGGTTGCCCCCGGAGCTCTGCGTGACGGAAGCCGTCGAGCCGATCGAACCGTCCTGCAGGATCGTCGCCTTGTTGTTCGCAGCGGTCTGCGTGACGGCCGCGTTGTTGCCGAGGCCGAACTGCTGCGTGATCGTTGCGGTGTTCGATGCGGCCGACTGCTTGACCGTCGCGGTATCGCCGAACTCGAACGTCTGGTTGACGGTTGCCTTGTTGCCGTCCGACGATTGCGTGATCGAGGTCGTATTGGCGAGTGCCGCGAGCTGGTTCACCGTCGCGCTGTTGCCGTTCACGCCACCCGATTGCGAGATCGTCGTCTGGTTGTTGCTGCCGTACGACGACGTCACGTTGGCGGTCTCGGTGCCGCTCTGGGTCGTCGTGACCTTGTCGCCGAACTCGGCGAACTGCGAGACGTTCGCGTTGGTCGTGCCGCCCGTTTGCGTGATCGACGTCGCGTTGCCGCCGCCCCAGGTCGTCTGGACATTCGCGGTGCCGCTGTTGCCCGTCTGCGTGATGCCGACGGTGTTGCCGTAGGTGTCGGCCTGCGTGACGGTCGCCTTGTTGAACGATGCGCCCTGGCTCGGCGAGCCCTGGTTGATCGTCACGGTGTTCGAGCCGCCGCCCTGCTGCGAGATCGACGCGGTGTCGATGTAGCTGTACTGGTTGATCGTGTTGACGTCGTATTGCGGGCCGCCCGTGTACGCCGACGTCGTCTGCGTGATGGTCGCCGAGAAATCGCCGCCGCCGGATTGCGTCACGTAGTTCTTCTCGTGCGACGTACCCGTCTGTGTCACGTTCACGCTCGAGTACGGCTGCGCCCACCAGGAGTTCTGGTTGATCACGGTCGTATCGTCGGTACCGCCCTGGGTCGTCACGTTGGCGACGAACCCGTAGCGGGGATCGTTACCGAACGCCGATTGGTTGATCGTCACCGAATCCCCGGTCGTTGCCGTCTGTTCGACGGTTGCCGAGTTGTAGTTGCCGGTTTGCCCGATGTTCACGGTGTTACCCGACGAATCGGCCTGTGCGGCGGCCGATGCGAGCATCAGCACGGCGATTGCGATTGCAGACTTGGTCACCTTCATTTGTTGCTCCTGATTCGAAAGAAAATTCGCCGGAAAAGTCGGTCTTTACCGGCACCCCCGCCATTTGAGGACGCTCTCACGCCTCACCCCTTGCACCACCTCAAGCACGGCACTTGCACCTGCGTAACCGTTACCGCGTCAGCACCGTGGCGCGCGCACCGTTGCCGGTCTGAATCACCTGGATGCCGGTGTTCGAGCCGCCCTGCACGATGTTCACCGCGTTGTTGCTGCCGTTCTGCGTGACGCGCGCCGACAGCGACGTGCCGACCTGCGTCGAATCGACCGAATTGCCGACGCCGTTCTGCTGCACCTGCAGCGTGTTGCCGTTGCCGCGCTGCGTCGCGTTCAGCGTGTTGCCGAAGCCGGCCTGCGAAGCCGCGACCCAGTTCTGCGCACCCGTCTGCCGCGTGACGATCGAATTGCCGTCGCCGGCCTGCCAGACCAGCGCACCGTTGTGGCCCGCCTGGTCCAGCGACGCGGCATTGCCGGCGCCGCTTTGCTGGAGCGCGACGATGTTGCCGCTGTAGTCGAATGCCGGTTCGGGCGGGCCGAGATCGCTGAGCGGCACGGGGGCCCCCGACGCAGCCTGCATGGCCGCCGCTGCCGCCACGGTCGCGAGCACCCGCCGCACCGCGCGGGCGCGCCCGTTCCGATCATGCTGTCGATTCATCATGTTTTCTCCGCTGGCCGGCCTGATGCCGGTTAATGAGTGGACGCACCCGGACGATCGATCTTTTGCGGGTCGTACGCGGTGTTGGCGTCCTCCATGTCCTGCGCGTATTGCCGGTCTTCCTGCAGATACCGCTGCATCGTCGGGTCGTACCAGTCCTGGTCGTTCTTCAGCGACCAGGTCTGGTTCGCGACACCCTGGACGATCAGGTGCGTGAGCGCCGATTCGATCGCTTCGTTTACGCAGATCTGCGCGGGTTCGTTACGGGTCAGCCCGGCTTCCGCCTGCAGCAGGTCCTTGAAGCCGACGAAGCGATAGACGCCCGTGTCGACCTGATACGAGTAGACGGTCTTGGTCGTCGAGACGCTGTTGAGCACCTGGCCCGTGCGGATGTCGATCGCGCGCAGGTTGACGGTGACCTGGTCGATCCGGTATTGCGTCGAGCCGCTGATCCCGAGGTACGCGACGCCGGCCCCGCCGGTGCGGACGTTCGTGTCGTAGCCGACGATGCCGCCTTCGAGCACGATGTTCGCCGGCATGAGCGGCGCCATCGCATCGTTCTGCGCCTTCTTCGCATCCGCGCCGTCGGTGGCGCGCATGATCTTGCGTTCGGTCAGCAGATCCTGCAGGTTCTCGCGTTCCACCGGCGTGAACCAGCCGGAGTCGCGCATCGCCTTGACCAGGAACGACGCGCCGCCCTGCGTGACCTGCGACGAAAAGGAACTGTCAGGCGACGCCTTGTACTGCCCGGTCAGGTCGCGAAAGCCGTAGACGGCCGCGACGATCTTGCCCTTCGGCGGCGGGAGATGCGTGAGGTCGCGCGTGGTGCGCGTCGGCGGTGTCAGCGTGGCATTGCTCAACGCCGGCATCGGCCGCGTGACGCAGCCGACCAGCGACAGCAACAGCACCGTGCCCGTTGCGATCCGTGTCATCCCCGTGTTGAAGCGTGCCCGTTCAGCGTTTTTTCTCATGATTCGCTCAGTCGTTTTTTTTGATTTATTGGCCGTTGCTGACGATGAAGGTCGAAGTCGCGCCCGTCGTCTTGTCGGTGGTCGTCACTTGCAGGTTGCCGTTGCCGGCCGCACTCACGACGATCGTGAAATTGCCCGTGCTGATCGTCCCCGGCTTGAGGTCGCCGTTGGTGCCGACGATCGAGTTCGTCACCGAGCTGGCGACGCGCGACAGGATCGCCTGTTGCAGCTGCGCATTGAACTGGTCGAGGGACGACGTGGACGTCGGCGACGAATAGGCAGACAGCGACGGATCCGTGTGCTTGTTTTGCGCATTGGCTTCGTTGAGCAGATTGGGGCCGTTTGCCGGGTTGCCGCCGAAGTTCGGGTTGTTCGGTTGATAAACCAGCGTCGACGGCCACGCATAGGACGAAACCGCGGTCATCGCGATCAGCGCGATCCAGCTCAATCTGTTGCGATTCATTTTCCGTAACCCCTTGTTTTCGATTAATCGACTAAATCTCGTCTTTCGCCAGATCCGAATCGGGAAACAGCAAATTCGACAGATCGTCCTGAATGACGGTTTGAAAGGAAATGTTGGCGGCGTTTTCGGCGACGGCCTTCACGTTGGCCCGCGCGATCGGCAGGAAGGTCTGGAATACGCGCTTCTGCTGGAACTCGACCCAGATCAGGCTGCCGTAACGCCCGGACGGGCGTTCGTGAATGGCGACCATGTAGCGCTCGCTCAGCGGGATTTCCGACCACGTCTGCGAGAAGTAGGTATAGAAATCGCGGCCGGCGAGCGTCACGGCATCGGTCGTCACCGTGCCGCCGAGCTGATCTTCCGGAAGGGCGTTGCGGGCGGCCGCTTTGGCGCCGGCCGGCGCGGCGCCAGCCGCCGGCTTCGCGACGGCCGGGCCCGCGCCGGGCGCGGGCCTGGGCGCTTCAAGGATGCGTTCGGCGTTCAGCAGCGTCGAGGGCGGCGCAATCGGATGCCCGCCGTTCGCCGCGGCGGAAGGCGGCGCGTCGACGGTGTCCTGGGCCTGCGCGCGTGCCGTCGCGAACAGCGACAGGCACGTCACGGCCCCCCAGGCAAATCGCCAGCCAGCGCTCGATACCATTTCCCCGACCCCGGATTCATTTTTACGAAATAGGGCGCCGCCCGATTTTTCGGGTTATTCGTTCCTGGTCGAACGCGGCACATGGTGGGGGGAGTCAGCAAGAGGCGTGCCCACCGCCGTTTCAAACGGTTTTTATTTTCAAGTGGTTATTCGTCTTATTTTTCAACTACATATTTTCTTCACGTAAAACGTTTGCGGATGCGATATTCATTAACAAGCTTTCTTTTATATACCGCGAATTACGATTTAATCAGACGATAATCCGTTCAGGTTGTATTTTTGAAATTCCCGGCGATGCGGATGCGCGGCAAACGTAACGTGTTGCTACGGACACGCCCGTAACGACACGACGTAACGTCCGTTACGCACGTAGAATCGTCCGACGAAAGCACGGGTTCCGGGCCTCCACCCCGGAAACATCTCTCCACGCTATTCAAGTGAACGGACTTCGGGAGCACGCATGTCATCTCGCACCTATCTCGTCACCGGCGCATCGCGCGGCATCGGACTCGCGATCAGCACCTTGCTCGCACGGCGCGGCCATCGCGTTATCGGCCTCGCGCGACATGCGCAGGGCATCGACTTCCCCGGCGAATTGCACGCGTGCGATCTCGCCGACATCGAACAGACTGCAGCGGCCCTTGCTCGCATCAGTGAGCAGCACGCAGTCAACGGCATCGTGAACAACGCGGGCATCGTATTGCCGCAACCGCTCGGGGCGATCGATTTCCAGTCGCTGCAGAGCGTGTTCGATCTCAACGTGCGGGCCGCGATCCAGGTCACGCAGCACTTTGCGGATGGGATGAAGGCGCGTGGCCACGGGCGCATCGTCAACATCTGCAGCCGCGCGATTTTCGGCAGTCTCGATCGCACCGCGTATTCCGCCGCGAAGAGCGCGCTCGTCGGTTGCACGCGCACGTGGGCGCTCGAGCTGGCCGACCATGGCGTGACCGTCAACGCGGTCGCGCCGGGGCCGATCGAGACGGAACTGTTCCGGCAGACGCGGCCCGTCGGCAGCGAAGCCGAGCGCAAGGTGCTCGCGACGATTCCCGCACGCCGGCTCGGCACGCCCGACGACGTGGCGGCTGCGATCGCGTTCTTCCTGTCGGACGAGGCCGGCTTCGTCACGGGGCAGGTGCTGGCCGTGGACGGCGGCGGCAGCCTCGGCGGGCGCAGCTGACGTACGACGCGCAGTCGCGAGAGGCGCGGGCGGCGGCCGGTTTCGGCGCGCGTCGCGAGCGTGCGCATACGGGTGTGCTGATGGCGGGCATCCGGCTTGCGCGCATATTCCGCCGCCCCGTTAGCATGTGACGAATCGGACTTTGGGTGCTGCGCGCGCGACGCTAAGATCGCCGATCCCGTAGATCGAGCGTTCCAGAACAATGAAAAAGTCCGCTGCGCCGTTGCATGCTTTTCGTTTCCGTGTCGTCTGCGCCGCGATTGCCGGTGCGCTGTCGCTTGCATCGTGCGGCGGCGTCGACAGCGATGCGCCGTCGTCACAGGCCAGCACCACGCCGCCGCTGGCGGCGAAACGCCCGAACATCCTGTACATCATGGCCGACGATCTCGGCTATTCCGACATCCATGCATTCGGCGGCGAGATCAACACGCCGAACCTCGACGCGCTCGTCGCGTCCGGCCGCATCCTGTCGAACCATCACACGGGCACCGTCTGCGCGATCACACGCGCGATGCTGGTGTCCGGCACCGATCACCATCTCGTCGGCGAAGGCACGATGGGGGTTCCGACCGACGAACGGCGCGGGCTGCCCGGCTACGAGGGCTACCTGAACGATCGCGCGCTGTCGTTCGCACAACTATTGAAGGACGCCGGCTACCACACGTACATCGCAGGCAAGTGGCACATCGGCTCGGGGATCGTCGGCAGCACGACGGGCAGCGGGCAGACACCCGACCAGTGGGGTTTCGAGCGCAGCTACGTGCTGCTCGGCGGCGCGGCGACGAACCACTTCGCGCACGAGCCGGCCGGCTCGTCGAACTACACGGAAGAGGGCCGCTACGTGCAACCTGGCCAGCCCGGGCAGCCGGGCGGTGCGGGCGGCAGCCCGGCCGTGTTCTATTCGACCGATTTCTATACGCAGAAGCTGATCTCGTACATCGATTCGAACCAGCGCGACGGCAAGCCGTTCTTCGCGTATGCGGCCTACACGTCGCCGCACTGGCCGCTGCAGGTGCCCGATCCATGGCTGCACAAGTACGCGGGCGTGTATGACGCCGGCTACGACGCGATCCGCAACGCGCGGATCGCGCGGCAGAAGGCGCTCGGCCTGATCCCCGCCGATTTCAAGCCGTTCGACGGCCTGCCTGAGACGACGGCCGCGTCGCCCGCGACCGCGAACAACGGCACGGCCGGCGCGAAATACATCAGCGCGGTGCATTCGGCTGCCGACGGCTACAGCGACTACGGCCCCGGCAAGGTCGACAAGCTGTGGTCGAGCCTGTCGCCGGCCGAGCGCCGTGCGCAGGCGCGCTACATGGAGATCTATGCGGGGATGGTCGAGAACCTCGACTACAACATCGGACGCCTGATCCAGCACCTGAAGGACATCGGCGAATACGACAACACGTTCATCATGTTCCAGTCGGACAACGGCGCGGAAGGCTGGCCGATCGACGGCGGCGCGGACCCGACGGCGACCGACACCGCGAACGGACAGGATCCGGTCTACTCGACCCTGGGAACCGACAACGGCAAGCAGAACGCGCAGCGCCTGCAGTACGGGCTGCGCTGGGCCGAGGTGAGCGCGTCGCCGTTCCGGCTCACGAAGGGGTATTCGGCCGAAGGCGGCGTATCGACGCCGACGATCGTGCGCCTGCCGGGCCAGTCGCAGCAGTTGCCGACGCTGCGCGCGTTCACGCACGTGACCGACAACACGGCGACGTTCCTCGCGGTCGCGGGCGTCACGCCGCCGTCGCAGCCGGCGCCGCCGCTCGTCAACACGCTGACGGGCGTCGACCAGAACAAGGGCAAGGTGATCTACAACAACCGCTACGTGTATCCGGTCACCGGCCAGTCGCTGCTGCCGGTGCTCACGGGGTCGGCGACGGGCGAGGTGCATACGGCGCCGTTCGGCGACGAAGCGTACGGCCGCGCCTACCTGCGCAGCGCCGACGGCCGCTGGAAGGCACTGTGGACCGAGCCGCCGCTCGGGCCGCCCGACGGTCACTGGCAGCTTTACGACCTCGCGTCGGATCGCGGCGAGACGACCGATGTATCGGCGCAGAACCCGTCGGTGATCAGCACGCTCGTCGATCAGTGGAAGACCTACATGAGCAACGTCGGCGGTGTCGAACCGCTGCGTCCGCGCGGGTATTACTGAGGCTGTTGCTTCGCTGCAGGCCTCCCGAGGGGATTTTCTTCAGGGTGTCCCGCAAGGGGGCTTCCTCCGGGGCGTCCCCCAAGGGGACTTCCTTCGGGGCGTCCCCCAAGGGGACTTCCTCCGGGGCGTCCCCCAAGGGGACTTCCTTCGGGGCGTCCCCCAAGGGGACTTCCTTCGGGGCGTCCCCCAAGGGGACTTCCTCCGGGGCGTCCCCCAAGGGGACTTCCTTCGGGGCGTAAAACCTGGGGTGGCCAGGCGTTTTCTTGAAAGGATCACACGATGCGGTTCCGGTTCTGGACGATCGGCGCGGCGCTTGCCGTCACGCTGTTCGCCGCCGCGTTCGCGGCCGGCTATGCGAATCCCGTCGCCCCGGCGGGCGGCGCATTCGACGACGCGAATCGTGGCCGTGCGCTCGCGCCGCTCGGCTCGGAGCAACAGTGCGAGCGCTATTCGGGGCTGCCGGCAAAGTGGCGCGACGACCCGAAGGCCGGGATGGTGCACCTGCGCGGCGGCGCGTTCGTGTTCGGCAGCACGCGCGGCTATGCGGACGAGCGTCCGGTCGGCGACGGCCGCACGCACGTCGGTGGGTTCTGGATCGACCAGACCGACGTGACGATCGCGCAGTTCGCCGCGTTCGTGCAGGCGACCGGCTATGTCACCGAGGCCGAGCAGCAGGGTGGGGCGGCGGTGTTCCATGTGCCGACGCGCGACGAGATGAACGCGCGCGATCTGGCGTGGTGGTCCTGGGTGAAGGGGGCGTCGTGGCGTCATCCTCGCGGGCCGGGCAGCGGCGTCGACGGGGTCGGCAACCTGCCCGTCACGCTCGTCACGCAGCGCGATGCGCTCGCGTATGCACGGTGGCTCGGCCGTGACCTGCCGACCGAGGCCGAATGGGAATACGCGGGCAAGGCCGGCCGCGACGACGCGTCGCTCGACGCGGCGCCGCGCGACGCGCAGGGCAAGCCGGCCGCGAACTACTGGCAGGGCGTGTTCCCGGTGCTCGACACGGCCGAGGACGGTCACGCGGGGCTCGCGCCCGTCGGCTGCTACGCGGCGAACGGGTTCCGGCTCTACGACATGATCGGCAATGCATGGGAATGGACGAAGGACGCGTACACGGGCCCGCACCAGTCGCATACGAACGGCGACACGGCGGCCGTCGCGCCGCCGACGCGTCGGCACGATACGCCGATGGTCATCAAGGGCGGCTCGTTCCTGTGCTCGCGCGACTACTGCGTGCGCTATCGCGCGTCGTCACGCGAACAGCAGGAAGCCGATCTCGGCGCGTCGCATATCGGGTTTCGCACGATTCTGAGGGATGCATCATGAAGCGCGTCGTGAACTACCTGGGCGCGTGGCTGATGGTTGCTTGCGGGCTCGTTCATCCGGCTTCGACCATTGCCGCCGAATCGTCCGCGGCGACCACCGCGACCACCGCGACTGCACCGACCACCGCGACCACTCCGGCCGTACGCGTCGGCGTGACGCGCGGCGTGCATGCGCAGATCCTTGACGAAGTGAAGCGGGTCGCCGCGTCGCGAGGGTTCGGCATCGACGTCATCGAATTCGACGATGCGTCGCGCATCGACGCGGCGCTTGCCGACGGCCGGATCGACGCAGCCAGCTTCGAGGATGCGCAACAGCTTGCCGCCACGCGTGCGCAGAAGCGCTACGCACTGGCCGATATCGCGCCGACCGTCACGCTGCCGATGGCGTTCTATTCACGCAAGCTGAAAAACCTGAACGAACTGCAGCCCGGTGCGACGATCGCGATTCCCGCCGATCCGCGCGGGATGGCGCGCGCGCTCGTGCTGCTGCAGAACGACACGCTGGTAACGCTGCGCGAGCAGGCCGGCCTGCATGCGACGCTGCGCGACGTGACCGGCAACCGGCTCGGGCTGAAGCTCGTCGCGCTGCGCCGCGAGCGCCTTTACGCGGCGCTCGACAAGGTCGCGTTCGTCGCGATCGACAGCGACGATGCCGCGCGTGCCGGGCTGCAACCCGCGCGCGACAGCATCAGCATCGAGGATGCGCGCTCGCCGTATGCGAACGTGCTGACGGTGCGCGACGCCGATCGCGCGAAACCGTGGGTGACGCAACTCGTCGCCGCGTATCACTCGGACGACGTCGCGCGCTTCATCCTCACGCGCTACCAGGATTCGGTGCGGCGGCCGTGGTAGACACCTATGTACTCGCATGCAACGCATGCGGACGCTGCTGCAACAGCCCGCCGACGCTGTCGTTGCGCGAACTGTTCCGGCATCGGCATCGCTT
The DNA here is from genome assembly GCF_011605345.1 of Burkholderia sp. D-99. Lineage (GTDB taxonomy): Bacteria > Pseudomonadota > Gammaproteobacteria > Burkholderiales > Burkholderiaceae > Burkholderia. The sequence goes on along the minus strand of NZ_JAAOXM010000002.1, from coordinate 396,761 downwards.
CGTCGGCGCGCTGACGATCCGTCGCGTGCCGAAGCGGCGGATCGGCGAGCGCTGGCGTGCGGGCGGCCGCGAGCACGGGCTCGATGCGGACGACGTCGCGGCTGCCGATGCGCTGGCGGCGCGGTTGTTTCATCGCCCCGGCGGCGTGGGGAGCGACTGGATCGCACTGACGCTGCAGGGCTACGACTACCCGTCGCTCGGCCGTTGCGCGGCGCTGGCCGACGACGGCCGCTGCAGCGTGCATGCCGACAAGCCGTCGATCTGCGGCGCGGTGCCGCTCGATCCGATGCTGCCCGACCGGTTGCAGGCCCGTGTGCTGGCCGCGCGGCGCGACGATGCCGCATGGCTTGGCGCGAACTGCATTGTCGAAACGGCGAGCACGTCATCTTCCGTTGCATCTTCATTCCCGATTCAGCTGGTGACGGCCGGACAGGTCGCGGACCGCTCGGCGCACGATGCGTATCGCGATGCGCTCGTGTTCGAGCGCGCGGTGTGGCGCGATGCGGTGTTCGCCTCGTTGACCGGCGGCGGGCAGGACGTGCGTCATGCGCTGTCGCGGCTTGCGCCCGGCGGCTACCTGACCGTGTCGATCGTGCCTGTCCTGCTGGCCGTCGCATCGGTATCCGCGCAATGCCGCGCGCTGTGCATCGACTTCATCGACGCTCAGCGTGCATTGATCGACGCCAACATCGAAGCGGCACTCGCGCGCCGGCATGCCGGCGACCGGCCCGCGACGCGCGAATTGCGCGGTTTCGGGGAGGCGCTTGAACGCGCACGGCACGCGCTGGCCGCGATGCCGGCACCCGCGGCCGGCATGCGTGAAGACGCACCGCGCATCGACGCGTGGCTCGCCGGCCGGCCCGGCGTCGATCCACTCGCCGCGTGACGATCGCGGCGCGCCGCACGTGTCTTACAATCGGCGCTCTTTCAATCGCTTTCGATGGAGCGGGCATGTACGCGTCGACCTTCATTTTCCGTGCCGGGCAATACGACGACGAATTCCACCGGCTCGACCGGCAGATCGCCGACATGGCGCGTGCGACGCCCGGCTATCTCGGCGAGGAAACGTGGGAGAACGCCGACGCGGGGCTGATCCAGAACGTCTACTACTGGGAATCGGAGGCGGCGCTGCAGCAACTGATGCAGCACCCGGCGCATCTCGAGGCAAAGGCGAAGCAGGCACGCTGGCTGGACGGCTATCGCGTCGTGATTTCGAAGGTGCTGCGCGAGTACGGCGACGGCAAGCTGATGCAGCCGCATGCAGGGCAATCCGCATGAATGGCTGTCTGATTCATTTCTTTCGCATTACGGATAAATAACAACGCGCCGCACCCGGCGCCCCGTGTCAGCACGCGGGTTGCCACGGCGTCGCGTGCAATCAATTCTTCATCAAGCATGGCTAAGGTGGCGGGGCTTCACGTCGTCAGTCTGTCCACCAACAACGTCCTCACTCGATGTCGTACGGAGCCTTGTCCATGCCGAATTTCGCCTTGTCCGCGAAGCGCCGCCGCGCGCTGCGCGATCGTACCGTTCCTGCCGTCGCACTGACGCTGATTGCCGCGAGCATCGGCGTGCAGGCCGCCCCGCATGACAACGACGGCGACAGCCGTTTTGAGCCGGGTTTCGTGCCGGGCTTCCTGGTTCTCAGCCGCAGCGTGTACGACAACGTGTCGGGCAACGTCCAGCCCGGCGCGATCCTGCCGCCGAACTGCGCGAAGACCACCGGCGGCTGCGGCACGGCTGCCGGCGCGCCGAACGACGGTACCTATCCGTACGTGTGGAACAACGACCGCTACGACGGCAGCTTCGGCCTCACGTCGCGCATCTTCCTCGACCAGATCACGCCGGCCGGCGGCGTCGTCGGCACGCTCGAAGTGCCGAACAGCCTGCAGAAAGGCTTCGCGCACGACCAGATGGTGACGAGCTTCAGCTCGAAGTCGGAACTCGGCCTGCACCTGTCGCTCGACGGCAGCTATCTGACGTTCATGGGTTACGTCGCGCCGGTCAACGCGATCGACGTGTCGAACTCGAACACGCCGCTTGCCGTCGATACGACGAACCCGGACGGGCAGAACTTCTATCGCGTGATCGCGCGCGTCGATCGCCACGGGCACTTCCGCTTTACCGAGACGAGTGCGTACAGCGGCAACAACGGCCGAGCGGCGATCCTGAACAATCGCGACGGCCATGAGGTCTACTACACGTCGGGCAACGCCGGCAACGGCTCGAACCCGCAGCCGGACAACGTGATCCTCGGCGCGGGCGCGCAGCTCATCGACGGCGCGAAGCACCACGAAGCGCAGCAGGACCCGGGCGTGCCGACGCCGCTCGCGAGCTTCTCGGTCACGGAACTCGGCGCGAAGGCCGACAAGATCGGCAAGGACGACAACTTCCGCGGCATCGCGGTGCACGACAACGTCGTGTACTACACGAAGGGCAGCGGCGGCAACGGCGTGAATACCGTGTACTTCGTCGATACGACCGGCACCGCGTGCCCGTCGGGCGTCGGCGTGCCGTCGCCGAAGGCCGTGCTGCCGACGGCGCCGCTCGCGTACAACGCGGCCACGCTGCAGACGGCCGGCCTGCCGAACAACATGTGCGTGCTGGCCGGCTTCCCGACCACGCCGAACAAGACCGCGACGACGCTCTCCTACCCGTTCGGGATCTGGTTCGCCGACGCGAACACGCTGTACGTCGCGGACGAAGGCGACGGCTACACGGGCGGCGCGGACCTGTACACGCATGCGGCCGCGCAGACGACGGCGGGCCTGCAGAAGTGGGTCTACGACGCGGGCGCGAAGCAGTGGAAGCTCGCGTACACGCTGCAGAACGGGTTGAACCTCGGTCAGCCGTATTCGGTCGCAGGCTACCCGGCGGGCAACAATTCGGCGACGGGCCTGCCGTGGGCACCGGCGACGGCCGGCCTGCGCAACCTGACGGGCCGCGTCGAACGCGACGGCACGGTGACGATCTGGGCGGTGACGTCGACGGTCAGCGGCAACGGCGATGTCGGTGCCGATCCGAACCGGCTGGTTGCGGTGCGTGACGTGCTGAAGAACACGAGCGCGACGACGGCGGCACACGAGCAGTTCGCCGTGCTGCGGACTGCGAAGTTTGCGGAAGTGTTGCGGGGTATCGAGTTCGCACCGGGTACCGAAACGGGCCGGTCGCACTGACGCAGGCGATGCCCGGCCGATAACGAGCTGACACACGGCCGCCCGGTGGCGGTGGCCGTGTGTCAGTTAGTTCTGTTCGCTTCCATGCGTTGCCGATCGGCTTGCATCGTCAATGCTCGATTCGCGAATCCGCTGTTTTGTATCGACGTGTGCACGTCGATGGTCAACGTTCCCGTTCGAGTCAATCCAAAAATCTTCCAATTGAAGAAATTCCTTTATTTCCGTATCGGGAAGGCCCGCGATCATCGGGCTAAGGTGAATTATTATTTCAGCCGGGACGATTTTTACCTTCGACCGATCGTCGCTGTAATCTTCGGGGTCGGTACGTGTGACAAGTTCAATCGTCGTTGAAGACAAGGCACGATTGGCATAACGATAAAGAGCACCTTTCGCGGATTGCTGAGTCCATGTCGAAAAGAGTTTCCCAACGATCATATCCCGTGGATCATATGGCTTGTCGTCGCGCAGGATCGCCATCGCTTCTTTCAGGATGCTCCGCACCGTGGCCCGCTGTTCGTCGGCGGTCGTCTGCATTTCAAATCCCTCCCCCAATGGCTCGTAGTGACTCGCTATAGGCTCCAGTGCATGTGCCGGGGTTGAACACGAGAGCACGATCAGGACGGTCCCAATAATCTTGCACCACTCCCGTACATGCATGGGCATCTTCTTCATGCAACTGACCCCAGTCCTCTCTCCGAATCGTCCTTGAGCCACATCCATCGCCCTGGAGCATGAGGGCAATACCATTGCACGTGAAAATGGATGGTTCGTACCTCAGGGAACTCTCTGCCAGCATGAACAAGCAGTTGATCGGTCGGTCCGTTATCCGACCACCCTTCCCAAATACCTGTTTCCGGACAGATCATTCCGGTACATAGATTCATTTTTCCGTACTTCAGCCGCTTTGCCTGCTGTTGTTCGAGGCGACGTTGTTCGCGTTCCTCGGGCGTCAAAATCTTGTAGGCGCGCAGTATTGTGATTTCGGATAGCTTTGGGGGAAAGGAGCCGTCCAAGGGATTTGCGTAGAGTAATTCGACATCAATTGTAAATTTACCCCCCGGAATGTCTTTCGATCGATAGCGGAAGGATTGCAAGTTTGGCATGTCCGGGGTACGCACCATAATCTCGTTCCCGTATTCACGATTCCCATCTGAATCAACCCAGTACCCCTCCAGTTGAAGAAGAGCTTTGATTTCCGTGCTGGGTAGACCAACAAGCATTGGACTTAGTCGCATGACAAATGCTGTTGGGACGATCTTCATCTTCGATCGATCAGCTGTGTAATCTTCCGGATTATCGAATGTTGAAAAAGAAATTGTGGTTGCGGTCGAAACTCGACTGGCGTATAGATATCGTAGCCCTTTCGATCGATAGTGGCGATCTGTATCGATGATTCGGCCAAAAATGGAATCTGATGGATCAAACGGCTTGTCGTCGCGCAGAATCTCCATCGCCGTCTTCAGGATGCTGCGCACCATTTGACGTTGCTCGTCAGCTTGATTTGCCATATCCACCTCTTGCGCCGACGGCTTGGAGGGCAGTGGCATAGCCTGCTGTGCATGTACCAGGGTTGAACACGAGAGCACGATCAGGACGGTCCCAATAGGCCTGCACCACTTCCGCGCACGCATACGCATCTTCTTCATGTAATTGACTCCGATAGCCTGCTTCGAAACTCACCATCTTTGCCGCTGCTTCAGGCGACACACTCAGCAATTTGCACACTTCGGCTTGCGCATTTGGCACATCGGCGGCCACATAGGCTCCACCCGCTTGATCGTGCATGTACGAAATCATCCAGTAGTAGTGGAACATCAGCATCCGATGCATTCCTGTTGCAACGAGATTGTCATTGGGAATGTTGACGTTTTGGGCCGCGTCACGGGCGCCTTTTTTTGTATACGACTTATAAACGTTAAGAATTTGCGTAAATTTTTTGTAATCCTCGGGATGTTGTTGAAGCAGTGCCATCATCCAAAATGCCTGCTGGCAGTGTCGTGCCTCGTGGTAAATCACGTCAGCGAATGATTTCAGTCGGTCATTCAAAGTCCGCGTATCGTCAACATTCGCGATAATTTTCTCGACCTCTTTCTCATGGATGGCAATGATCCAGTTTCTCTGGATAAACGATGCACTGACTTCGGAGCGCATGTTGTATTGGATTTGACCTTGCTCTGCATCAACAATGTCAATGCGCGGCATCGCGCCTTCTGACTGACCAGCATCACCCTTGGGCAGGCCAAATGGCCCTGTGCCTAGTGCGTCTGAAAGAATCCGCCCGCACACCTTTTCGATACCAGCTTTTAGTTCAAGCGGAATAGAGCCATCTAACGTTTTGTACTTTCTCCAATGAATGCCCTTGAGCGCGTCCTTGAGCACCGCCGTATAGGCTTTCGTCACTGGATACACGACATCGTTGCGCGGTCGATTCCCCGGCACATCGCTCTGCTTGGCCCCATCGATGAAGTGATGGAAGCGCAGCCCGAAGTTGAGTGGATCGCATGTCGCAAACATTGGTGGTTGATCTTCGGACGTTGCCCCCTGTTCCGGCGTGCTTGCCTTCCTGCCCTTGATCGTAGCGGTTCGCTTGTCGGCGTTCGGTGCCTTGGCGATGTAGGGCGTCGTGTCGTCGCGCACGACGGCTGCATGATTGACCGCAATCACCTTGTCCGGATCGCTTGCGGCCAGTAACTCGACGGTCCCGAACGAAACGTCATGGTCGGTAATGAGCGACGTTTCACCACGCTCGTTGCTTACCCCCTCGATCACGCGCCCGTTGTCGAGCGTGATGCGGTAAGGCTGTTGCGGCAGCGCGAAGCCGCTGGCGTGTTCCATCAAAACAAAGTGCGCGGCGAACTGCCCAGGATTGTCAGGCGTGACCGGCAAGCGCATGGGCCGAATCTGGGGAGCGTCGGTCTGGTGGCTTCCCGCATAGACCGTGTGTTCGCCAGCCGTGCGCACCACGTAACCTTGATCGCTGATGCGCACCTCCGTACTGCCGGCGTGCAGCACAATCTCCTTCGCCGCATGGAGATGAATGCTGTCGGTGGTACTTGTGATGGAGACCGACTGTTTGGCCGTGACGTCGATGCCATCGGTCTGCGCTTCGATACGTACCTTTCCCGCGGCGGCAATCAGCTTCATGCCTGCCTTGTGCACGAACAACGAGAACGCGTTCGTCACGCTCGCGAACAGCGACCGGCCGACCGCCAGGCCGATATGCCGGCCGCTCGTCACCGCGACATTCTCGTTGCTTGCAATATGTACGCTACGCTCGGCGGACAGACCGATGCCGGCCGCACTGGCCAGCACCATGTCGGCTTCCGCCAGTTCGGGGAAGTCGTCCGGATCGCCCGATGGATGCCCTTTGATCGCGTCATTGCGTGCCTTGATCGCCGCCGCAACGTCACTTTGGTCTGCGTCGAATTGTTGCGCATCATGCCGTTGCGCCAGCCCGGTCAGACCTTCCTGCAACGCCTGCGCCATCGCGAGCCGACCGACGGCCTCCTTGGCGTCCTTCGCTTGTCCTGGGCCGCCTGCCCGACCGTCCGTCGACACGAACAAGCCCTTCAGCGCACGGACCACACCCCAGTCGTCGGTACGAAGATCGAACCCCTTGCCTCGTGCATCGGCGCGGCCCTTGTTGCGTGTTATGCGCCGAAGGTTGCCGAGACTCAACATTGACGCACCCGCGTCGCTCGCAATCTGCGTCTGGATTTGCCCCTGCGTATCGTCGATCGCCAGATGGCCGGATGCCGTGCCGTGAAATTCCCTGCCGCGAATCACCGATACCGCCTGATTGTCCGGCACGTGCAGTGCTGGTTGTCGGAACGCGTTCACGGCACTGCCGATGATCATCGGCAAATCCGGATCGCCGTAGTAGTGCGATATCACCACTTCATGGCCGATCCGTGGAATGAACGTCGCACCCATGTCCGCGCCCTGCCACGGCGATAACACGCGCAGCCAGATGCCTGAATGCTCGTCGTGTTTGCCCTCACGACCCCATTCGAATTGCACTTTCACACGGCCGTATTGGTCCGTCCAGACTTCCTGCCCGGCCGGCCCCACGACGATGGCTTTCTCCGGGCCGCTCAACACGGGCTTGCCGACACTTCGCTTGAGCCGGAACAACTCGTTTGCCGGCAGCAGTTCGAACTGCGTTTCGACGCGGTATGTTTGCGCGCTGCCTGCGCGATTGCCGATTTCCTCGATATCGAGCGTGCACGACACGACGACGTATTCGCGGTTCGCAGACTGCTGCGGGTAACCCGTCAGGGTGAATGTGCGGCCGACAGTTAGTCCGCGCAGGTTGCCTGCACCATGCGCACGCAGCCCCGCACAGCGCTGCGCTTCGAGTTGCACACGCGCGAAATGGTGCGCTTCCCGGTCCGCATCGTTCGGCTGCCCCGCAAGCCCCGGTGCGCCTGCCAGCGGTTGGCTGTAGTCGCCCCATGCATAGATCTCGCCGTCGGCGCTGGCGGTCCCGCGTGGATTCTCTTCGGTGGCAGCCAGCTTCGCACGCGGACGCGTGTAGTCGTAGTCCGTCAAGGTGACACGGCCGGCCGTGAGCCGGCTCGTCACCGACAGCGCATGAATGTGTTCTTCGTCTATGCGCTTGCTGTCGGGTGGCAGATAGCGCAGCGTCGCATACGCCGCACCGTGCGGCTGGTGGCCGCCCATCGTGTCGCACAAGACCAGGCGATGGTGGCCGTTGTCGTGCTCGAACCACCACCAGATACCCCATTCCTCCCACAGACGCTGCAGGAACGCCCAGTCCGATTCGAGCGCCTGACGCTGCATGTCGCGCTTTGGATAAATCCCTCGAAATACACCCGCGAGCCGCTTTTCAACCGAGTACGGATATTTCGACAGCACCGCATCAGTGATGTCGACGACGGTCATATCCTGAAAGAGCCGACAATCCTGCGTGAGCGTTGCACGGTAGAGCCACGGCCGCAGTTCGAGTTCGTACAGAATCGAGTCGCGATCCTGGCCGGCAATGCGGGCCGCCACGACCAGCCCCGTGATCTCGCGCGTGCCCGCGCCGATGTTGCCGAGCCCGGCATTGCCCGCAAGGCCCGGTATGAATTGCCCTTTGCCTTCGAGTCGGATCGAAAGGGTGACTTCGGTACCGACTACTTTATCGAGATCGAGATTGGACGTTACGCTCGGGGAGAATGCATAGGCGTCGTCGGTGCGTAGCGTGACGAGATAGCGGCATTCGTCGATGCGGCCAATCGTTTCGATGCCTTGCAAACGCACCGGAAAAAATATCGGGAGCGCGTCCATTCCGTAGGTGGGCAAGGCTGTGCCGGAGATGGCCAGCGTGTGAGTCTGAGTAAAAATCCCCATTTGCTTGTCCTCGTGATTCACGTGCCAATCACGGTTGCACCGCAACCGGTTTGGTCGCCGCGATAGCAAACGCGTGGGCCGCGATGCGTACGCGGACCGCTCGCCAGCAACGGGAATGTGCCACCGCACTTCGGACAGCGAACGTCGTGGCCGTCAAGTGCCATGCCGATTCCGAGGTGTTTCAGGTCGTCCGCGCATTCAACGACCGTTCCGCCGTGGTCGGTTCTGTCGCCCAGACGGACCATTTCACGGCCTTGTGAATTTTTCATCGATGATCTCGCATATCACGTAGATCGAGATTGATAACGTGGAAATGCGGTGTCGCCTATGGGATGAGTACGATTTTTCAGAATTTGATTTTTGTTAAATAAAAGTATTTTGTTTCGAGTGCGTGATTCTTGTAATCGGAAAAATCTCAAGATTCGGGTATTAAAACCCGTTGGACCTCATCGTTTCAGAATTTCTCACGGTCGTGGCTTCAGTTTCAGTATGAGTCCATTGAGCGTGATTCGATTTTTCCTTCTGTCGCTTGCGGACCAGTCGACAGTCCATCGTGCACTTTGCGTTGCCCGTTCGGTCGAGCGGGGCGATCCTCACATCACAGCGCTTCAACCAACCTCCGCGTACTCTTCTCGCAGTACTCATGACACGCGACCCGCGCCGCAATCGACGCACCGTGCACGAACCGCGGCGCATCCGCGCGCCGCGACATCGACACGACGATCGACGGCGGCGACGGCTGCAGCGGCAGTTCCACGACTTCACCGCTTTCGATCAGCGCATCGACGAACAGCACAGGAATCGCCGCGACACCGAAACCGTCGCGCACGAGCTGTACGATCACCGAGATCGACGGCGAGCCGGTGATGCGCGTCTCCGACAGCGGCACACCATGCGCGTGCGCGAGCGCGCGGACGATGTCTTCCAGCGCGCGATGGGGCGCCGTCCCGCGCCCGTAGGTGAGAATCGGCTGGCGCAGCACCTGCCGCGCGAGGCCCGTGCGCGTGTTCGGCAGCAGCCCGGCGCGCGCGATCCAGCGCACGGGATAGTTCGCGAGCGCATCGCACACGACCGACGCCTCGTCGCTGCCCTCCACGCGGATGATCAGGTCGAGCTCGCCGGCCATCAGCCGGCGCTGCAGCACGACGCTCACGTCGACGGTCAGGTCGATTTCGAGCTGCGGATAGTCGGCCGCCAGCCGCCGCATATAGTGCGGTAACCAGCTGTGCACGACGGTCTCGATCACGCCGAGCCGCAGCTTGCCGCGCAGCGCGCTCTCGCCGGCGGCGGCGGCCTGCAGCTCCTGCGTCGCCTCGACCACGGCTTTCGCATAGCCGAGCAGGTATTCGCCGTTCGGCGTGAGCCGGAATTCGCGGCTGTCGCGATCGACGAGTACCGTCTGCAATTCGTCCTCGAGCGCCTTCACGCGCTGCGAGATCGCGGCCGGCGTCGCGTGCAGCGCGGCGGCCGTCGTGCGGAAGTTGCGCAGCTTCGCGAGCGTGACGAAGGTTTCGAGAAAACGCGTGTTCATGGCGGTCGGACGGAGGGTGGATGCGCACTTTGCCGGTGAGGAAAAGTGAACGGAGCAGGGGAAAACCCCGAGATGTGTTAAGAAATTCTATACAAGAGACGCAAAAAAACTCGTTGGCGACAAAATTTTTTCTTTTCTATTCTTCGCCGTATCCGATGACACGGCACCGTCATCCCGACGACATACCGATTAGCGACCCCACACCATGACGCCTTCCGAATTCCGCCAGTCCGTGCGCCACGGCTCGTTCCGCGGCCCGACCGCCGGCCATTGCGGCCCGTTTGCGCAGGCGAACCTCGCGATCCTGCCCGACGCGTATGCGCACGATTTCCTGCGCTTCTGCCAGGCGAACCCGAAAGCGTGCCCGCTGCTGGGCGTCGGCGAACCGGGCGCGTTCCGGATCGACGCGCTCGGCGAGGATCTCGACATCCGCACCGACGTGCCGAGCTACAACGTCTACCGCGACGGCCGCCTGACCGAGCGCGTCGAGTCGCTGGAAGCGCTGTGGCGCGACGATTTCGTCGTGTTCGCGATCGGCTGCTCGTTCTCGTTCGAGGACATGCTGGCCCGCGAAGGGATCGGATTGCGTCACGTCGAGGAAGGGCGCAACGTGCCGATGTACCGCACGTCGATTCCGAACCGCCGTGCGGGGATCTTCGGCGGCCAGCTGGTCGTGTCGATGCGGCCGATGCGCGGCGCCGACGCGATTCGCGCGGTGCAGGTCACGAGCCGGTTTCCGGGTGTGCACGGCGCGCCGATCCATCTCGGCGATCCGCGCGAACTCGGCATCGCCGACCTGAACGCGCCCGAATTCGGCGACGCGGTGACGATCCGCGACGGCGAGCTGCCGGTGTTCTGGGCGTGCGGCGTGACGCCGCAAACCGCGCTGATGGACGCGAAGTTGCCGATCGCGATCGCGCACACTCCCGGCCACATGCTGATGACCGACATCACGAACGCGTCGCTGGCCGTATTCTGAATCCCGGGCCGGCAGACGGCCACGCACGACACACCGCACGCACGATCGCCATTTGACGGCGCATAACGACAGGAGCACCACCATGGAAAGCAAGACCCTCGCGGCGAACGCCGCGGAGCCCGCGAGCCCCGAGCGCAACGGCCTGTTCTCGTGGTATGGCGACGCGCAGCCGCGTGAGCGCCGTGCGTTCTGGAGCTGCAAGGTCGGCTACATGCTCGACGGGATGGACACGCAGATGCTGTCGTTCGTGATCCCGACGCTCGTCGCGACCTGGGGCATCTCGTTCGCGGATGCGGGCTTCATCGGCACGATCACGCTGCTCGCGTCGGCGCTCGGCGGCTGGATCGCCGGCATCCTGTCCGACCGGATCGGCCGCGTGCGCACGCTGCAACTCACGGTGCTGTGGTTCGCCGTGTTCACCGCGCTGTGCGGGCTCGCGCAGAACTACCACCAGCTGCTCGCCGCGCGTGCGCTGATGGGCTTCGGCTTCGGCGGCGAATGGACGGCCGGCGCGGTGCTGATCGGCGAAGTGATCCGCGCGCGCGACCGCGGCAAGGCGGTCGGCCTCGTGCAGTCGGGCTGGGCGATCGGCTGGGGGCTGTGCGCGCTGCTGTATGCGCTGCTGTTCTCGGTGCTGCCCGCCGAAGACGCGTGGCGTGCGCTGTTCCTCGTCGGGCTCGCACCGGCCCTGCTGGTCGTCGCGATCCGCCGCTACGTGAAGGAGCCGGACGTCTACGAGAAGGAGAAGGCCGCGCAGGCGAAAGTGGCCGATGCGCCGCGCCTCACCGAGATCTTCGCGCCGAAGCTGATCACGACGACGCTGCGCGCGGCGCTGCTGACGACCGGCGCGCAGGGCGGTTACTACGCGATCACGACGTGGCTGCCGACCTTCCTGAAGACCGAGCGTCACCTCACGGTGATGGGCACCGGCGGTTATCTCGCGATGATCATCTTCGGCTCGTGGGTCGGCTACCTGACGAGCGCGTACCTGACCGACCGGCTCGGCCGCAAGCCGAACTTCATCCTGTTCGCGCTCGGCTCGATGGTGATCGCGTTCGCGTACACGTCGCTGAACCTGACCAACGCGTCGATGCTGTGGCTCGGCTTCCCGCTCGGCTTCTTCGCATCGGGCATCTTCTCGGGGATGGGCGCGTTCCTCACCGAACTGTTCCCGACCCGCGTGCGCGGCTCCGGCCAGGGCTTCTGCTACAACGTGGGCCGCGCGATCGGTGCGCTGTTCCCGTTCCTGATCGGCGCGCTGTCGAAGCAATACGGGCTCGGCACGAGCATCGGCATTTTTGCGGTCGCCGCATACGGCGTGGTGATCGTCGCCGCGCTGACGCTGCCCGAGACACGCGGCCGCGAACTCGACGCTGCCTGAACCGGCGGGGCGCTCCGCCCCGCGTTTTCTTCCCCTTTGATCGACTCCGTGACACGGCGTGCGACGCGCGCCGTGCGGCGGCGCTCGTCCCTCGATTCAACGACGCATCGACCCGACATCATGACTGACCGACATCTTTCCCCCGTTCCCTCCGACACCGCCCGCTGGCAATTCTGGATCGACCGCGGCGGCACGTTCACCGACATCGTCGCGCGCCGGCCCGACGGCACGCTCGTCACGCACAAGCTGCTGTCGGAGAACCCCGAGCAGTATCGCGACGCGGCCGTGGCCGGGATCCGCCACCTGCTCGGTCTCGCGGCCGGCGAGCCGATCACGCCCGAGCGCGTCGACATGGTGAAGATGGGCACGACGGTCGCGACCAACGCGCTGCTCGAACGCAAGGGCGAACGTACCGCGCTCGCGACCACGCACGGTTTTCGCGACGTGCTGCGCATCGCGTACCAGAACCGGCCGCGCCTGTTCGACCTCGACATCGTGTTGCCCGACGCGCTGTACGAAACCGTCGTCGAGATCGACGAGCGCATCGGCGCACACGGCGACGTCGTCGTGCCGCTCGATGCAGAGCAGGCCGAAGCGTCGCTGCGCCGTGTGTACGACTCGGGCGTGCGTGCGCTCGCGATCGTGCTGATCCACGGCTATCGCTACACCGCGCACGAACGCGCGCTGGCCGCGCTGGCGCGCCGGATCGGCTTCACGCAGGTATCGGTGTCGCACGAGGTGTCGCCGCTGATGAAGATGGTGTCGCGGGGCGACACGACCGTCGTCGACGCGTACCTGTCGCCGATCCTGCGTCGTTATGTCGAGCAGGTCGCGCACGAGATGCCGGGCGTGAACCTGCAGTTCATGCAGAGCAGCGGCGGCCTGACGCGTGCCGACGCGTTCCAGGGCAAGGACGCGATCCTGTCGGGCCCGGCCGGCGGCATCGTCGGGATGGTGCGTGCCGCGCGGGCGGCCGGCTTCGAGCGCGTGATCGGCTTCGACATGGGCGGCACGTCGACCGACGTGTCGCACTACCACGGCGAGTTCGAGCGCGTGTTCGAGACGCAGGTGGCCGGCGTGCGGATGCGCGCGCCGATGATGAGCATCCATACGGTGGCCGCCGGCGGCGGCTCGGTGCTCGGCTTCGACGGCGCGCGGTTGCGCGTCGGACCCGAGTCGGCCGGCGCGAACCCGGGGCCGGCCGCGTACCGGCGCGGCGGCCCGCTGACGGTGACCGATTGCAACGTGATGCTCGGCAAGATCCAGCCGGATCATTTCCCGCGCGTGTTCGGCCCGCATGCGGACGAACCGCTCGACCGCGACGGCGTGGTCGCGAAGTTCGAAGCGCTCGCCGACGAGATCCATGCGGCGACCGGGCGGCGCGAGACGCCCGAGGCGCTCGCAGAAGGTTTCCTGGAGATCGCGATCGGCAGCATGGCGAACGCGATCAAGAAGATTTCCGTGCAGCGCGGCCACGACGTGTCGCGCTACGTGCTGACGACGTTCGGCGGCGCGGGCGGCCAGCACGCATGCGGCGTGGCCGATGCGCTCGGGATGACGCAGGTGTTCGCGCATCCGCTCGCGGGCGTGCTGTCCGCGTACGGGATGGGCCTCGCCGACCAGACGGCGATGCGCGAGCGCGCGGTCGAGGCCGTGTTGTCCGACGCGTCGCTGCCGGCACTGAATGCGGCGCTCGACCGGCTGGCCGACGAGGCCGTCGGCGCGCTGCTCGAACAGGGTGTGCCGCAGGCGCGGATCGCGATCGAGCGCCGCGTGCACCTGCGCTACCAGGGCACCGATTCGGCGCTCGACGTGCCGGCCGGCAGTGTCGTCGCGATGCAGCAGGCGTTCGAGGCCGCGTACCGGCAGCGCTATGCGTTCCTGATGCCCGGCACGCCGCTGGTGGCCGAACTCGCGTCGGTCGAGGCGATCGGCCGCTCCGACGCGCCGGTGGAGATCGCACCGCTCGCGCCGCGCGGCAGCGGCGGGGAGGGTGAGGGCGACGATGCCGCACTGCGTGCCCATTCCGCCGTGCGCTTCCATTCCGGCGGCCAATGGCACGATGCGGCGCTCTACGTACGCGACACGCTGCTGGCCGGCGACGCGATCGACGGCCCGGCGATCGTCGCGGAGAAGAACGGCACGACCGTCGTCGAGCCCGGCTGGCGTGCGGAGATGACCGCACAGGGCAACCTCGTGCTGACGCGCACGACGCCGCTGCCGACGCGCCGCTCGCTCGGCACCGACGCCGACCCGGTGCGCCTCGAGATCTTCAACAACCTGTTCATGTCGATCGCCGAGCAGATGGGGCTGCGGCTGCAGAACACCGCGTACTCGGTGAACATCAAGGAGCGCCTCGACTTCTCGTGCGCGATCTTCGACGGCGACGGCAACCTGATCGCGAACGCGCCGCATATGCCGGTGCACCTCGGCTCGATGGGCGAGAGCATCCGCACCGTGATCGAGCGTAATCGCGGCCGCATGCGCGACGGCGACGTGTTCATGCTGAACGACCCGTATCACGGCGGCACGCACCTGCCGGACGTGACGGTCATCACGCCGGTGTTCGCGGACGGCTCGGACGCGCCGCTGTTCTACGTCGGTTCGCGCGGCCACCACGCGGACATCGGCGGCACGACACCGGGCTCGATGCCGCCCGATTCGACGCATATCGACGAAGAAGGCGTGCTGATCGACAACTGGCAGCTCGTGTCGGCCGGCACGCTGCGCGATGCGCAAACCCGCGCGCTGCTCGCGTCGGGCCGCTACCCGGCGCGCAACGTCGAGCAGAACATGGCCGACCTGCGCGCGCAGGTCGCCGCGAACCAGAAGGGCGTGGACGAGCTGCGCCGGATGGTCGCGCAGTTCGGCCGCGACGTCGTGCTCGCGTTCATGGGCCACGTGCAGGACAACGCGGAAGAAGCCGTGCGGCGCGTGATCGGCGCGCTGCAGGACGGCGAGTACCGCTACCCGCTCGACAACGGCGCTCAGATTCGCGTCGCGATCCGCGTCGACCGGGGCGCGCGGCGCGCGGAAATCGATTTCACGGGCACGTCCGCGCAGCTCGACAACAACTTCAATGCGCCGAAAGCCGTCTGCATGGCCGCCGTGCTGTACGTGTTCCGCACGCTGGTCGGCGACGACATCCCGCTGAATGCCGGCTGCCTGAAGCCGCTCACGGTGATCGTGCCGGCCCGCTCGATGCTGAACCCCGAGTACCCGGCGGCGGTCGTGTCGGGCAACGTCGAGACGTCGTCGGCCATCACCAACGCGCTGTACGGCGCGCTCGGTTGCGTTGCGTCCAGCCAGGGAACGATGAATAACTTCACATTCGGCAACGATCGCTACCAGTACTACGAGACGATTGCGGGCGGCAGCGGTGCCGGCGACGGGTTCGCGGGCGTCGGCGCGGTGCAGACCCACATGACGAACTCGCGGCTCACCGATCCGGAGGTGCTGGAATGGCGCTACCCGGTGCGGCTCGACTCGCACCGGATCCGCGCCGGTTCGGGCGGCGGCGGGCGCTGGCGCGGCGGCGACGGCGCGGTGCGGCGGATCCGCTTCCTCGAGCCGATGACCGCGTCGATCCTGTCGAACAACCGGATTCACGCGCCGTTCGGCGCGGCGGGCGGCGAGGCCGGCGCGCTCGGCCGCAACACGATCGAGCGCGCGGACGGCACGGTCGAGGCGCTCGACCACATCGGCCGCGCGCAGATGGCGCCGGGCGACGTGTTCGTCGTCGAAACGCCGGGCGGCGGCGGGTACGGCGCAGCGGGCTGAACCGCGTAACCGGCGCGGGCATCCCGCGCCGGTTACGCGGACGACATTGCAATGAAATGTGGAATAAAGCCGCGCATTAACGCCCGAACGGAATCAAAAAAGACGAAAAATCGGGGCGCGGGAATGCGATCCGACCCTGCCGCCACGGTTCAGCCGCCGCGCTGTCCCCCTATTCTGAAATCAGCCGGAAACGCCCGCCGGGCGGGGCGCTCGGCCTGTTTCGCCAGGCCCGTTGCGCACCGCCGCACCCGCATTCGCGCAGGCTGCCAATCATGAAAAATCCGGCTTGCCAATCGAGTCCCGATTCCTTGACACTCCTCTCTAAATGTGAGTGCCAATCCCGATCGTCATTTGATAAGATGGCTCTCATCATTCGTTAGGCAGAACCTGCGCGCATCACGCGCGAACGCCGGGTCGCATTAGCTGGAAACAAGTACGGGACGAGGCCCATCATCACGGCAATCACGGTTGCCCCGCCGGGAGCGCGCGACGCGCGGCCCGGAAGGGCCGCCGGCCGCTCGCCTCCGTCTACACTGTGCGTTTTTTCTGGATCGGGGCGTCTCCATGGATGACGAAAACGATAGCGCGGTGCTCGAGGCGCACGTCGGTACGCGCAGCCCCTGCTGGCGTCTCGGCAGCGACAGCAATGCACTCGAACTGGCGGCCGTCCGCGGCCTGACCAACGTCGCCGTCGCGCTGACGGTCGAACAGGCCGCGTGCATCCGCGCGCTGACCGGCGTCACGTCGCACCTCGTGCTCGACATCACGCTGTTCGGCGAACCGGTCAGGCTCCATCTCGTCGGCCGGAAGGTCGACACGACCGACTGGGCCGGCACGGCCTCGGCCTATTCCGATGCGGAGTCCGTCGCGGTCGATCTGGCGCACGGGCTCGCGTTCGCCGAGCAGGTCGTGTCGGAGGTGAATTCGCTCGTCGTGATCCTCGACCGCAACGGGATGGTGCAGCGCTTCAACCGCCTGTGCGAGGAAGTGACGGGCAAGCGCGAGGTCGACGTGATCGGCCGCAGCGCGTTCGAGCTGTTCATGAGCCCGGAGCAGGGCGCGCAGTCGCGCACCAACATCACGGGCTTTTTCGCGAGCAACCACTCGTTCGCGGTCGAGCGCTACATCAACACGGTCAACGGGCCGCGCCTGTTCCAGTTCCGCAACAAGTTCGTCCAGAGCGGCAGCGGTGTCGACGAGCAGTTCCTGATCTGCTCGGGTATCGACATCACCGAGGAGCGCAACGCGCAGCATCGGCTCATCGAACTCGCGAACACCGACGTGCTCACCGGGCTGCCGAACCGCCATGCGATCAGCGAGCGCATCCACGCGGCGATCGCCGCCGAAACCGCCGCGTCGCGCGGGCAGGTCGGCATCCTGTTCCTCGATCTCGACAACTTCAAGCGCGTCAACGATCACTACGGGCACATCACCGGCGACCGGCTGCTGCAGGACGTGTCGGCGATCATCAGCGGCTGCCTGCCGTCCGGCGCGACGCTCGCGCGGCTCGGCGGCGACGAATTCCTCGTGCTGTTCGAGCACGGCACGCGGCCGCTGCTCGAAGCGACCGCGCAGATCATTCTCGAGCGGCTGCGCACGCCGATCCATCTCGGGCTGATGGAGGTCTATACGAGCTGCTCGATCGGCATCGCGATGCATCCGCAGCACGGCGATTCGCTCGAGACGCTGATCCGCAGCGCGGATACCGCGATGTACGTCGCGAAGGAAGAGGGCAAGCATACGTACCGCGTGTTCTCGCTGGAGATGAACCAGAAGGTCGCGAAGTACATGTGGCTCGACACGAACCTGCGCAAGGCGCTCGAAGAGGAGCAGTTCGTGCTGCACTACCAGCCGGTCGTCGATATCGCGACCGGTGACGTGCATGGCGTCGAGGCGCTGATCCGCTGGCAGTCGCCCGATCGCGGGCTCGTCGCGCCGGTCGAATTCATCCGCTTCGCGGAGGAGTCGGGCCTGATCGCGCCGCTCGGGCGCTGGGTGATGCGTAGCGCGGCTGCGCAGGCCGCCGCGTGGAAGTCGAAGGGGCTCGACATCCGGATCGCGGTGAACGTCTCCGCGCGGCAGTTGCAGGACATGAACATCGTGCACCAGTTCGCGTCGATTCTCGACGGTGCGGGGCTGAAGCCCGGCCTGCTCGACATCGAGCTGACCGAGAGCTGCTTCATCGAGGACGAGGATGCGGCGATCGGGCTGATGCGGCAGTTCCGCCAGCTCGGCGCGGAGATCCATCTCGACGATTTCGGCACCGGCTATTCGTCGCTGTCGCAGTTGTCGCGCCTGCCGCTCGACGCGATCAAGCTCGACCGCACCTTCATCACGGGCATCGACCGCAATCCGCGCTCGCAGGCGCTGGTGCGCTCGGTCGTGTCGCTCGCGAAGGCGCTGAATTTCGCGGTGGTCGCCGAAGGCGTCGAAACGCATGCGGAAGCCGAATTCCTCAAGCAGCTCGACGTCGATCACGCGCAGGGCTACTACTACGCGCGCCCGATGCCGGCCCAGGCGTTCGAGGCGTGGCTCGCGGAGACGAGAAAGCTCAGGCTGATCGCCTGAGCTTCGTTCATGAAGCGGCGCCGCCCGCAAGCGGCGGCGCCCGTCGCACTACACCGTGCGCAGCTTCGACACGCGCCGGTTCTGCAGCATCACGAGGCGTTCCATGTACGCGAGGTCCTTCGGCTCGATCGTGAACGCCGCATGCACCCATGCTTCCGTGATGTCCATCAGCTCGGAGCGCGTCAGCTGGAACACCCGCTCGCGCGCGCGCAGCATCGCGCGCACGCCGTTCAGCTTCGGTTTCATCACGTCGATGAAGGTGCGCGTCGCGAGATACGCGTCGCCCGCGTCGAACGTCTGGTCGATCAGGCCGCGATCCTCGTACCACTCGGATGCGTGCGCTTCACCGGTCGCGATCAGTTGCTCCGCAATGCCCCGATCGGCCTTGCGTGCGACGAGCGAATAACCGCCCATGCCCGGGAACAGGTTGAACGCGATCTCGGGGAACCCGAGCTTCACGCCCTTCTGCGCGAGCACGTAGTGATGCGCGAGCGCGGCCTCGAAACCGCCGCCGAGCGCGCTGCCCTCGACCATCGCGATCGAGATCGACCCGGTGCCGAAGCCCGTGTAGATCTCGTACACGCCGTCGATGCACGAGCGTGCGTAGGCCATCAGCAGGTCGCGCTTGCCGCTGCGGATCGCGTCGACGAAGAAGCTCAGGTCGCCGCCGACGTTGAACAGCTCGGGGACGAGCGAGCCCGTCACCCAGAAGTCGAACGGCAGGCCCGAGTCGCGTGCGACGCGTGCGAGATGGATGATGTCGGTAACGAGTTGCTGGTTGAAGCACGGCCGCGGCTCCGATCGCAGCATCATCCACATGACATTACGTCCTTCTTCGTAAAAGGCAGTCAGTTGCGTGAGTTCGCCGGCTTCATAAAACGGGCGGCACGCGGGATGGGATTGGAGTTGCATGGTATGTCCTCGTGAATGTGGTTTTTGAAGACCGTCGCGCCCGGTGCCGAGCGGGAGGCGGGTATCCCGCAGGGCGCCGGGCGCGAGGCATCGCCATTGTTGCGCGCACAAACTCGGCCGATGTGTTGAGTGGGTCACCCGATCGCGCCGTCGGCGATCACGCGGCGGCGGGAAAATCGGTTACACGCGAATGAATCGATATGTGACTTTCGTGCGGGGCGGGAAGCCGGTTTCTCGCGGCTTTCGCGCGGGACATGGGTGACTAGGCGGGCTGCGAAGGTATTTCGCGTGTGAATTTTTTTGGAAGGGAAACCGGCGGCGACGATGATGCGGAGCGATCGTCGTTACAACGGAAGGCGGACGAGCCGCGATCGCGTGAAGAAGGTGCGCGGCACTGTGATGCCGCTCACGGCGCAGGAGATCGTGATTGGAAGCGGAAGCGGAAGCGGAAGCGGAAGCGGAAGCGGAAGCAGTAGCAGTAGCAGTAGCAGTAGCAGTAGCAGTAGCAGTAGCAGTAGCAGTAGCAGTAGCAGTAGCAGTGACACCACGTCGATTTAGTTCGTCATGCAGATCACTTGACGATATCACCTTGGATCGACGCACGCGTCAGGCGTGCGTGACGTGTCGGTGGCTCTCTCGGCTTCACGCATCGGGCTGCATGCGCGATCGGTGCTCCCGCTCGGCCCGTGAGCCCGATGCAATCGCATGGCATTCCGTACCGTCGGCTCGCCCGTTCGGGCGGCGGTCCTGACAGGGTATTCACCGATCGCGACACGGTTGCGCCGCAATTTTTCGACGTTAAAATCCCGCGCGCGTTGTATTGCGCCTCGCGTTGCGCCCCGCGCAGGCGAACGCGGCGCCCCGCCCATCCTCATGCCGATGCGCGTTCACGGGAACTTGCCAGGATCGGCCCGGATCGGCCACCATTCGCTTCCGGCCCGACTGCGTCATCCCACCGCAGTCCGGCCTCATACCGACAGAAATACCAGTCCGCCCCGCGCGGCCGATCGAATCGGCGCGTGCGGCAGGCTTGGAGGAGAACACCCATGTCAGAAAAACATCGGATCCTGGTGCTGGACGACGATCCGGAAGTGCGCGTCTGGCTGAAGAGCGTGCTGGAAGAGGCCGGGTTCGAGGTCTCGGCCGTCGACAGCGCCGCCCGGATGCAGCAGCAGCTCGCGGCCGCGCCGCACGCGCTCGTGATTCTCGACCTGAAGCTGCGCGGCGAGGACGGCCTGACGGTCGCGCGCGAGCTGCGGCGCCGGTCCGACGTGTCGATCATCATGATCAGCGGCCTGGGCGACGAGACGGATCGGGTGCTCGGCCTCGAGACCGCGGCCGACGATTTCGTCACGAAACCGTTCTCCGGGCGCGAACTGATCGCGCGGGTGCGCGCCCAGCTGCGGCGCACGATCGAGCTGTCGATGCCGCGCCCCGCGTCGAACGGCGGTGGCCCGCGCTACTGCTTCGACGGCTGGACGATGGATCTGGCCGCGCGCACGCTGACCCACAACGGCGGCCCATGCGCGCTGACGCAAGGCGAATTCGAGCTGCTCGCGGCGATGGTGCAGCAGCCGTCGCGGGTCTGGTCGCGCGACCAGTTGCTCGAACATACGCGCGGCTTCGGCATCGACGTGTACGACCGGACGATCGACGTGCTGATCCTGCGCCTGCGCCGCAAGATCGAGCCGAACCCCGAGCAGCCGACCTATATCCGCACGCAGCGTGGCATCGGCTACGTGTTCGCGGTGCCCGTCGTGCGCGTGTGACGCGATGCGCACGACGGTGAGGCTGTTGCCGCCCTGGAGTGTCCGGGCGAAGCTGATCGCGACGTTTCTGCTGCTGTTCGGCATCACGCTCGCGGTCGTGGTGGTCGGCGTGCTCGGCATGCGCGCGAACCAGAACGCGCTCGACGAATACGAGGCGAACGTGGTGCCGGAGATTGCCCGCGCGCTCGAGTTGTCGGACAAGGTCGCGCAGCTCGCCGCGGTCGCGCCGAGCATGATGCTGACCGATTCGCCGGACTTGCTGCACAACGACACCGAGCTGATGCGCGGCCTGCTCGGCGACATCCGGCGGCTGTCGCCGGGCTTCGGCAGACAGCCTGGCCCCGCCGCGAAGGCGGGCGAGCAGCTCGCGGTGATCGACGATCTCGACGCGATCGACCAGGATCTCGCCCGGCTGCTGATCGTGTCGGGCAGGCAGCGACAGCTCAAGGAGGAACTGAGCACCCTGCGCCTTGCAAACGACCGCATCGGCGACAGCATCGCGCGCGACAAGAGCGTGATCGCGCAGCGCGCGCCGACGCTGCTCGAGATCTGGGCCCGCACGGCCGGTGCGCTGCAGGCGGCCAACGCCGCGGAGCTCGGCAGCGCGGAAAGCGACAACGAGGCGCTGTGGCTGCGCGTGCGCGAACGCGCCGAAGACCGCCGCCAGCCGGCGCTTGCCGAGGCGCTGCAGCAACTTGACGGCGGCGCGCGCAACGTATTCGCGGTGCGCCGCGAGTTTCTGTCGAGCGAAGCGCAGACGGGTTATCTCGTGACGCTCCTGCGCGGCCACGCGGATCACCTGAGCGGCAAGTCGGCGCGCTACGTCGAGCGCTTGCGGCAGATCGCCAGCGAGCGCAGCGACAAGGTGCGCAAGGTCGCGGTCTCCAGCCAGTCGGGCCTGCTGCTGCTGGCCGTCGCGGGCGTCGTGGTGGCGTTGCTCGGCGTCGCGTATGCGAGCCGCATCCTGCACAAGCTGCAGGCGATGACGCGCGTGATGGCGCGACTCGCGAAAGGGATCACGTCCGACCGGATGCCGTCGACGCACCGGCCGGACGAAATCGGCGAGCTGGCGCGCGCGTTCGAGGTGTTCCGCACCAACCTGATCGAGAAGGAGCAACTGACCCACGGGCTCGAGTCGCAGCGCCGCCTGCAGGAATCGGTGCTCAACTCGATGAACGACGGGGTGTCCGTCCACGACACGCACGGCAGCCTGATCGCGTGGAATCCGACCTTCGCGACGCTGCTCGGGATCGACCCGGGCACGCTGCATGCGGGCCTGTCGCTCGCGATGCTGCGGCAGGCCCTGCATCAACCCGCGCGCTGGCGCCAGGTGTCGCGCGAGACCGCGACCCGCACGTCGGACGGCGCGCGCATCGCCGCGTCGGCCGAATTGCACCTGCGCGACCAGCGGACCCTCGAATTCCACTGCCAGCCGCTTCCCGACGGCGGATGGGTGGCGGTCTGCCGCGACCTGACGAGCCGGCGCGCGGTCGAGGCCGAGTTGCGCCAGGCGCAGAAGATGGACGTGCTCGGCCAGCTGACGGGCGGCGTCGCGCACGACTTCAACAACTTCCTCGTCGCGATACTCGGCAACCTGGAACTGCTGCTGCCGCGGCTCGACGGCCAGCAGGACGCGCAGACGATGGCCGAGCGGGCGCGCCGCGCGGCCGAACGCGCGTCGCGGCTCACGCGGCGGCTGCTCGCGTTCGCGCGGCGCCAGCCGCTGCAGGCCGAACGCGTATCGGTCAGGGCGATGCTCGCGGAGATGCTCGATCTCGTCGAATACTCGGCGGGCCAGCGGGTGAGCGTCGTGCTGGAGCCGGCCGTCGACGCGATGTGGGTGAACGTCGACCGCGGCCAGCTCGAGAACGCGGTCCTCAACCTGACGCTCAACAGCGCCGCCGCGATGCCGGAGGGCGGAACGCTGGCGCTGGCCGCGCGCCGCGCACCGGCGGTCGACGGTGCCGCCGCGCCGCACGCGATCGTGCTGAGCGTCACCGACACGGGCTGCGGCATCGCCCCGGTGCTGCTCGACAAGGTGATCGAGCCGTTCTTCACGACCAAGGCGGCCGGCGAGGGGAGCGGGCTCGGGCTCAGCAGCGTCTACGGCTTCGTGCGCCAGAGCGGCGGCGATCTGCGCATCCACAGCGAGGTCGGCCGGGGGACGCGCATGGAGCTGTGGCTGCCCGAGACCGCACCGCCCGACCGGCGCGGCGCGCCGGCCGTCACGGTGGCCGCGCCCGTTGCCGGGCCGGCCGGTGCCCGCGTGCTCGTGGTCGACGACGATCCCGAGGTACGCGACACGGCGCTCAGCCAGTTCGCGGCGCTCGGCGCGCGGGCCGACGCGGTGGCGACCGGCGACGCGGCATTGCGCTGGCTGGCCGAGCACGGCCCCGTCACGCTCGTGCTGTCGGACATCTCGCTCGGCGCGGGCGGCAGCGGCATCGCGTTCGCGGCGCGGCTCGCCGAGCGCTGGCCGGCGCAGCGCATCGCGCTCACCTCGGGTCTGCCGCCCGAGATTCATCAGGCCCATCCCGACTGGCGCGCGGACCTGCCGTTCGTGCCGAAGCCGTTCGATCTGGCGGCGCTCGCCGCGCTGCTGGGCTGACGCGCGACGCCGATTGTTTCGATTGTTAATGGCGTGGCGCGTTTCCGAAATTTTCGATTAACCGGACTGGAGTCTCATAGACCCACGGCACCCGGCGACGCGCTCGCGACACCGCGGCGCACGATTCGAACGATTCGAAAAAAACTGGAGACACCGAATGATGAAGCTCAAGGCAGGTTGGCTGGCGATGGCGCTCGCGATGACGGCCGCCACGGCCACCAGCGCCGGCGCGACGACGCTGCGGATCGCATGCGGCGCAGCCGGCGTCGACCAGGACATTTGCCAGGTCTCGGCGAAGCGGTGGGCCGAGAAGACCGGCAACGAGGTCGAGTTCATCAGCATGCCCAATAACTCGAGCGAAACGCTGGCGCTCTATCAGCAGTTGCTCGGCGGCGGCTCGGACAAGATCGACGTGATGCAGATCGATACGGTCTGGCCGGGCATCCTCGCGAGCCACCTGATCGACCTGAAGCCGTACAGCAAAGGGCTGGAAAGCCAGTCGTTCCCGAGCATCGTCGCGAACGACACGGTGAACGGCAAGCTGGTCGCGATGCCGTGGTTCATCGATACGGGGCTGCTCTACTACCGCAAGGACCTGCTCGACAAGTACCGCGTGAAAGTGCCCGCCACGTGGGAGGAACTCGATGCCACCGCGCGCAAGATCCAGTCGGGCGAGCGTGCCGCCGGCAACGAGAAGGTCTGGGGCTACGTGTGGCAAGGGCGCGCGTACGAAGGGCTGACCTGCGCTGCGCTCGAATGGGTCAGCAGCTACAACGGCGGCACGGTGGTCGACGACAAGGGCCGCGTGACGATCGACAACCCGGGCGCGATCAAGGCGCTCGAGCAGTCGGCGAAATGGGTCGGCACGATCAGCCCGAAGGCCGTGCTGAACTACGGCGAAGAGGAGGCCCGCGGCGTGTTCCAGGCCGGCAACGCCGTGTTCATGCGCAACTGGCCGTACGCATGGGCGATCGCGAATCGCACGGGCAGCCCGATCAAGGGCAAGGTCGGCATCGCGCCGCTGCCGAAGGGCGGCGCCGACGGCCGCCCGGCCGCCGCGCTGGGCGGATGGCAGCTCGCCGTGTCGCGCTACTCGCCGAACCCGAAACTGGCCGCCGATCTCGTGATGTACATGGCGAGCGCGGAAGTGCAGAAGATGCGTGCGATCCAGGGGTCGTACAACCCGACGATGCCGGCGCTCTACCGGGACAAGGACATCCTGCAGGCCAACCCGTTCATGGCCGATCTGCTGCCGACCTTCAGCACGGCGGTCGCGCGGCCGTCGACCGTGACAGGTGCGAAGTACAACCAGGTCAGCAACCAGTTCTGGAATGCCGTGCACGATGTGCTCGCCGGCAGCGACACCGCAGCGGGTGCGCTCGCGCGGCTCGCCGCCACGCTCAACCGGCTCGCGCCGGGCGGCAACTGGCACTGAGCGCCGCGGCGCGCGATTGATCGATCGGGCCGGCCGCCGCAGGGTGCCGGCCTGACAGGAGACATCGAATGAGAACCGGAAGCATCGAGATAAGTAGCAGTCCTGCATTCGTGCAGGCACCCGCGCGAGCCCGAGCCGGGCTTGCCCGCGCGCGCCGGCGCCAGGCGTGGCTGCTGGTGGCGCCCGCGCTGCTCACGCTGGCGGCCATCGCCGGCTGGCCGCTGCTGCGCACGGCGTGGTTCAGCCTGACCGACGCGCAACTGTCCGACCTGTCGCAGCGACACTTCGTCGGCCTCGACAACTATCTCGGCGCAGCGGGCGTGCTGCGCGACCCGGCCTGGTGGCAGGCCGTCGGCAATACCGTGCTGTTCGCCGTCGTGTCGGTGGTGCTCGAGACGGCCACGGGCCTCGGCGTCGCGCTGCTGCTGGACGTGCCGTCGCGGCTGCGCACGCTGCTGCGCGCGGCCGTGCTCGTGCCGTGGGCGATCCCCACCGTCGTGTCGGCGAAGATCTGGAGCTGGATGCTCAACGACCAGTTCGGGATCGTCAACGCGATGCTGATGTCGATCGGCGCGATCCATGAGCCGCTCGCTTTTACCGCCGATGCGCGCCTCGTCTTTCCGACCATCGTGCTCGTCGACGTGTGGAAGACCACGCCGTTCATGGCGCTGCTGATGCTCGCCGCGCTGCAGACCGTGCCGCGCGATTGCTACGAGGCCGCGCGTGTCGACGGCGTGCCGCGCTGGCGCGTGTTCCGCTCGGTGACACTGCCGCTGATCCTGCCCGGCGTGCTGGTCGCGATGATCTTCCGGTCGCTCGACGCGTTGCGCGTGTTCGACCTGATCTACGTGATGACGTCGAACAGCCGGATCACGAAAAGCATGTCGATCTACGTGCGCGAACAGCTGATCGATTTCCAGCAGGTCGGGTTCGGGTCGGCGTCGGCGATGTTGCTGTTCGTCACGATCGTGCTGTTCACCATCGGCTACATGGCGGTCAGCCGCCGCCGGATGCAGGAGGCGTGAAATGAAGAAGCATCCGCTCGACATCGCGATTCACGGGCTGCTGTCGGCGCTCGTGCTGGTGATCGCGCTGTTCCCGTTCGTCTACATGATCGGCACGTCGATCAAGCATGGCGACGCGCTGTTCGATACGTCGCTGTTCCCGGCGAGCCCGTCGCTCGACAACTACCGCCAGCTGTTTCGCGACCAGCCGTTCGGTGCGTACCTGCTGAATTCGGCGCTCGTCGCGGGCGGCGCGGTCGCGCTGTCGCTCGCCGTGTCGGTGCTCGCCGCGTATGCGCTCGGCCGCGTGTCGTTCCGCGGGCGCGGGGTGCTGATGATGTGCATTCTCGGCGTGTC
This sequence comes from Burkholderia sp. D-99, assembly GCF_011605345.1. Taxonomy (GTDB): domain Bacteria; phylum Pseudomonadota; class Gammaproteobacteria; order Burkholderiales; family Burkholderiaceae; genus Burkholderia. Next base: position 369,906 of record NZ_JAAOXM010000002.1, on the reverse strand, counting down.
GATGTTTCCGCAGGTCGCGATCCTGTCGGGCCTGTTCGAGCTGGTCCGCTCGCTCGGCCTGTACGACCACCTCGGCGCGCTGGTGCTGTCCGACCTGATCTTCACGCTGCCGTTCACGATCTGGATTCTCGTCACGTTCATGCGCGAGTTGCCGCGCGAGCTGGAGGAGGCGGCGCTCGTCGACGGCGTCGGCGTGTTCACGCTGATCTTCAAGATCTTCATGCCGCTGCTGCGGCCGGCGCTGGCCGCGACGTCGCTGCTCGCGTTCGTGTCGGCCTGGAACGAGTTCCTGTTCGCGCTGACTTTCATGATCTCGTCGAGCCAGCGCACGGTACCCGTCGCGATCACGATGATTTCGGGTGCGAGCAGTTACGAGTTGCCGTGGGGAACCATCATGGCCGCGTCGGTCATCGTCACCGTGCCGCTCGTGCTGCTGGTGCTGGTGTTTCAGCGGCAAATCGTCTCCGGCCTGACTGCCGGTGCGGTCAAGGGTTGACGCGTAGCAGCCCGAACAGGATCAAGAGGAAAACATGAGTCAGATCAAGTTGAGCGGTCTTCGCAAGCAGTTCGGCACGACCCCCATCCTCAGCGACGTGAATCTCACGGTCGAGCAGGGCGAGTTCTGCGTGTTCATCGGCCCGTCGGGCTGCGGCAAGTCGACGTTGCTGCGGATCGTCGCCGGCCTCGAGGAACAGAGCGCCGGCGACGTGTGGATCGACGGCCGCTGCGTCAACACGTTCGCGCCCGCGCAGCGCGACATCGCGATGGTGTTCCAGAGCTATGCGCTCTATCCGCACATGTCCGTCTACGAAAACATGGCGTTCGGCCTGCGTCATCTGCGCTTGCCGAAGGACGAGATCGACCGGCGGGTGCGGCTCGCTTCCGAATCGCTGCGGCTTGGCGAGCTGCTCGAACGCAAGCCCGGCGCATTGTCCGGCGGCCAGCGGCAGCGCGTCGCGATCGGCCGGGCGATCGTCCGCAAGCCGAAAGTATTCCTGTTCGATGAGCCGCTGTCGAACCTCGATGCGGCGCTGCGCGTGAAGACGCGCGTCGAGATCGCGAAGCTGCACCGCAGCCTCGACAGCACCAGCATGATCTACGTGACGCACGACCAGGTCGAGGCGATGACGCTCGCCGACAAGATCGTGCTGCTGCGGCCGCTCGAAGGGCGCAGCGGGCTCGCCAGCGTCGCGCAGATCGGCACGCCGCTCGATCTGTATCACCGTCCGGCGAGCCAGTTCGTCGCCGGTTTCATCGGCTCGCCCGCGATGAACTTCCTGCCGGCCAGCGTCGCGGCAGCCGGCAGCGGCGAGGTTCGCGTGCTGGTCCGCGACCATCCGCTCGGCGCCCACGTGTCCGGCGACGGGCTCGAGACGGGCGCCGGCGTGACCCTCGGCATCCGCCCCGAACACGTGCGGGTCGGCACCGGCGCCGTGACGGGCCAGGTCGCACACGTCGAGCAGATGGGCGAACACACCTATCTGTATCTCGACACGCCGCTGTGCGACCAGCCGATCGTCGCGAAGACCGATGCGGCCGGCGCGCGGGTCGGCGAGCGCCTGCGCGTCGATCTGCCGGCGGGCGCATTGCATCTGTTTCATCCGGACGGACGCGCGGCGGGTCGCACGCCGCGCGAGCCTGCCGCACCGGCGCTCGCGATCGCCTGAGCGGCGCGCGGTACCCGGCGAATCCAGCCACAGGTTTCAGGCGGCCACGGCGCATGGCCGCTGTCGAATGGGCGCCAAATCATCGATAAAGGATAGTCATGCTAAACAAGAAGCTTTCAGTGATCGTATGGAACGAGTTCGAGCACGAACGGGAAAACGCGGGCGTGCGCGCGATCTATCCGGACGGCCTGCACCAGGTGATCGCCGCCGCGCTCGCCGAGACCCCGGCGCTCGGCCACGGTGCGTTGCCGCTCGAGATCGGGACAGCGACGCTCGACCAGCCCGAGCACGGCCTCAGCGAAGCGCGGCTCGCCGCGTGCGACGTGCTGATCTGGTGGGGGCACAAGGCGCACGCGAAGGTCTCCGACGAGATCGTCGAGCGCGTGCAGCGCCGCGTGCTCGAAGGGATGGGCCTGATCGTGCTGCATTCCGGGCACTTCTCGAAGATCTTCCGCCGCCTGCTCGGTACGAACTGCTCGCTGAAGTGGCGCGAGGCAGCCGAGAAGGAACGGCTGTGGGTCGTCGAACCGTCGCATCCGATCGCGGCCGGGCTCGGCGAGTATTTCGAGCTGCCGCACGAGGAAATGTACGGCGAGCGTTTCGACATCCCGCAGCCGGACAGCACCGTGTTCATCTCGTGGTTCGAGGGCGGCGAGGTGTTCCGTTCGGGCTGCTGCTGGGAGCGCGGTCATGGCCGGATCTTCTATTTCCGGCCCGGGCACGAAGCCTACCCGACCTATCACGACCGCAACGTGCAGCGCGTGATCGCGAACGCGGTGCAGTGGGCCGCGCCGCGCGTGAACCTTACCGACCGCTGCCCGGAATCGCCGCCGCTCGAAAAGCTCAGCGAGAAGAGCGGGCAGTTCGCGCACGTCGGCATCCGGCAAAGCGCAGGAGACCTCGCATGAACGACGATTACAAGGTCGAGCTGCCGGAAGCGGCGGTGATCGCACGTGGCCGGCGCCTGCGCGTGGGCGTGATCGGGCTCGGGATCGGCAGCAAGCATATCGAAGGCTGGCGCGAGCATCCGGACGTCGACGTGGTCGCGATTGCCGACCCCGATGCGAAGCGGCTCGCGAAGGTGGGCGACGCGTTCGGCATCGATGCCCGCTACGCGTCGGCCGACGCGATGTTCGCAGCGGAGAAGCTCGACGTCGTCAGCGTCTGCACGCCGAACAAGTTCCATCGCGAGCTGACGCTTGCCGCGTTCGACGCCGGCTGCCACGTGCTGTGCGAGAAGCCGATGGCGCTGAACGCGGACGAGGGGCGTGAAATGCTGATCGCCGCGCAGCGCGCCGGCAAGCGGCTGATGATCAATTTCTCGTACCGCTTCAGCGCGCAGTCGCGCGCGCTGAAGGCGCAGGTCGAGAGCGGCCTGTTCGGTGATTTCTATTTCGGGCGGACGGTCTGGCATCGCCGGCGCGGGATGCCCGGCTTCGGTGGCTGGTTCGGCACGAAGGCGCTGGCAGGCGGCGGGCCGCTGATCGATCTCGGCGTGCATCGGCTCGACCTCGCGCTGTGGCTGATGGGCTATCCGAAACCCGTGTGGGTGATGGGCAGCACCTACGATCCGATCGCACGCGAACTGGCGGCGCGTGCGGGCAAGACGTTCGACGTCGAGGATCTTGCGGCCGCGATGATCCGCTTCGACAACGGCGCGACGCTCGCGCTCGAGGCGTCGTGGGCGACCAACATCCAGGAGGCGGAGCTGATGGAAACCCGCCTGCTCGGCACGCGCGCCGGGCTGCTGCAGAAGAACCTGAACGAGGGTTACACGTTCGACGCGCACGTGTTTATCGAGCAGAACGGCGCGCAGTTCGACATGCGCCTGAATCCGCCCGCGGAAGGCGCGCATTCCGCGATGTACGACTACGCGGAAGCGATTCTGTGCGACGTCCCGCATCCGGCGCCCGGTGAGGAAGGGCTGATCGTGATGGAGATTCTCGACGCGATCTATGCAAGCGCGGCCGCGGGCGAGCCGATCCGCATCCACGCGCCGACGCGGGCGGACGCCGACGCGTCACCGGTGCTCGATCTCGACGTCGCGGGCTGAAGTCGAGCGCTGACTTCGTTCCGGGCCGGCGCGCGGATCGTCCACCACGCCGGCCCGACAGCAGCATGACGGACGACGCAGCACACACACCTATTCGATGACGCCGCGCATCGCACGCGGCGCACAAACAACGTTTGGAGACACGTTCATGATCGACGAAGCAGGCTGCGCCGCGCGCGGCCCCGCACGCACCCCGTTCAGGCTCACGCGGCTCGCCGCCGCGTTCTCGCTGGCCGTCGCATCGGCCGCGCTGCATGCGGCGCCGGACCCGGCAATGACGGTCGCCGCCGACAGCGCGCCGGGCGGCCTCTCGCAGGCCACCGGCGTCGTGCCGGCCGACACGAGCCCCGCCAACGTGGCGACGCCGACGCCGTCGTCGGCCTGGAACCAGCTGACGCCGTGGACGCAGTTCCATGGCTATATGCGGGCCGGCATCGGCACCAGCGATGGTCATTCGCAGGCCTGCTTCCAGTTGCCGGGCGCACAGAGCAAATACCGGCTCGGCAACGAGTGCCAGGTCTACAGCGAGCTGGAGATCGACCAGACGCTGTACAAGTTCTCGAACGGCATGCGGCTGTCGGCGGTGGGGATGGCGAGCCTCGTCAACGATCTCGATCGCGCGCCGACCTTCAATGGCGATCACGGCCGCGTGCGCCTGCCGCAGTCGTACGTGCAGCTCACGAACTTTCCGGGGCTCGACGACATGCGGGTCTGGTTCGGGCGCATCTACTACCGGCGCAACGACGTCCACATGAACGACTTCTACTACTGGAACCCGAGCGGCCTCGGCGCAGGCATCGAGAATGTGCCGATCGGCGGCGGCCTGAAGCTCAGCTATGCGCTGTTCCGCGAGGACTACATCGACCAGCCCAACTACGCGACGCGCCACGATCTGCAGTTGTCGGGCGTGCACCCGAACCCCGGTGGCGAACTGCAGTTCGGGCTGTCGTATATCCCGGCCCGCGCGCCGGTGTTGAACACGAGCGGCGTGCTGCAGGACGCGCACAGCGGCTGGTCGTTCACGGTTCAGCACGTGCAGACCAACCTGCTCGGCGGCAAGAACAAGCTCGCGTTCCAGTACGGCGTCGGTCCGGGCACGGGCCTCGGCTACACGGGAACGCTGACCAACGACAACCGCTACAAGAGTTTCCGCGTGCTCGACGCGTTCGACTGGCAGGCGACGCGCGACTTCAGCGGACAGGTGGTCGGCATCTACCAGCGTGACATCGCGCCGTCGGGCGGGTCGCAAACCTGGATATCGATGGGCGTACGGCCGGTGTACGCGTTCACGCAGCACATCAAGCTGCAGGGCGACCTCGGGCACGATCGCGTGACGCCGTCCGGCGGCCCGACGCGCACGCTGCTGAAGGCGAGCGTCGCGCTCACGCTTGCGATGGACCGCTCGTTCTGGTCGCGGCCGGAATTCCGCGTGTTCTACACGTATGCGCGCTGGAACCAGGCCGCTCAGGATGCAGCGGCACCCGGCGATCCGCTGTCGACAACGGGCATCTTCGGCACGTCGCGCACGGGTTCGACGGTCGGTGCGCAGGTCGAATGGTGGTGGTGAGCGCGATGACGGAACGCTGTACGACGATATCGATGGGTGCCGATGCCGCGCCGTTCTCGCGCATCGTGTTCGGGATGTGGCGAATCGGCGACTGGGCGTTGTCGGTCCGCGAGCGACGTGCGCTGATCGAGGCGGCGCTGGAACTCGGCGTGACGAGCTTCGACCATGCGGACATCTACGGCGACTACACGGCCGAGGGCCTGTTCGGCGACGTGCTGGCCGATGCGCCGCACTTGCGCGAGCGGATGCAGATCGTCACGAAGTGCGGGATCCGGCTCGTGTCCGCACGCCGGCCTGCGCACGGGATCAAGCATTACGACACGCGTGCCGCGCATGTCGTCGCGTCGGTCGAGCAGTCGCTGCGCGCGCTGCGCACCGACCGGCTCGATCTGCTGCTGCTGCATCGTCCCGATCCGCTGATGGATGCCGACGAGGTTGCCGCGACCTTCGCCGCGCTTCGGCGTGACGGAAAGGTGAGGGCGTTCGGGGTATCGAACTTTACGCCGGCACAGGCTGCGTTGTTGCAGGACCGGATGGCGGCGCACGGCATGTCGCTTGTGACGAATCAGGTCGAATGCTCGCTGCTGCATCTCGCGCCGCTCGACGACGGCACGTTCGACCAGGCGCAGCGCTGGCGCTGTCCGCCGATGCTATGGTCGCCGCTCGCGGGCGGGCGCCTGTTGACGGAGGCGTCGCCTGCTGCGACGCGGGTGCGCGAGCGCGCGACGCGGATCGGCGACGCGCTCGGCGTGCCCGCGACGACGGTGCTGTTCGCGTGGTTGCTCGCGCTGCCGTGCCGACCGCTGCCGATCGTCGGGTCGAGCCGGATCGCGGCGCTGCGCGAGGCCGTGGCGGCGACGCGGGTGACGCTCGAGCGCGAGCACTGGTTCGAACTGCTGCACGCGGCGCGCGGCGTGGAGGTGCCATGACCGTTGCGATCGACACACGATGACAATTCGGGAGATGGGATGAGCGTAGCAATCCTCAACGGTGATCCGGTCGCGCCGCTCGGTGTGCGCACCGGAGAACCCCGCTTGCTGGCCGACATCGGCGGCACGCATGCGCGCTTCGCGCTGGAGACCGCGCTCGGCGGGATCGGCGACGTGCGTGTCTATCGATGCAGCGCCCATGCCGGCCTGGACGACGCGGTGCGCGCGTTCCTGCGCGACACGGGCGGCGCCCGGGTGCGGGACGCGGCGATCGCGATCGCCAATCCGGTGGACGGCGACATGGTCAGCATGACCAATCATGACTGGCGCTTTTCGATCGACGCAACGCGCCGCGCGCTCGGGTTCGACACGCTGCACGTCTTCAACGATTTCGCGGCGCTGGCGATGGCCGTGCCGCATCTGTCCGCGGGACAACGCCGGCAGATCGGCGGCGGGCGCGCGGTGCCCGCCGGTACGATCGGCGTGCTCGGCGCCGGCACTGGGCTGGGCGTCTCGGCGCTCGTGCGCGCGGGCGACGCATGGGTGCCGGTGTCCGGCGAGGGCGGGCATGTATCGTTTGCGCCCGCCGATGCACGCGAAGCCGACGTGCTGCAGTACGCGCGGGCACGCTGGCCGCACGTGTCGTTCGAGCGGCTGGCCGCGGGCCCCGGCATCGCGGTCATTCACGCGGCGCTCGCCGCACGCGACGGCTGCGACGCATCGCGGGCCGATACGGTCGATACGGTCGATACGGTCGATACGGCCGCCATCATCGATCGTGCGCTTGCCGGCGACGCACGCTGCGCGGCGACCCTGGATTGCTTCTGCGGCATGCTCGGCACGTTCGCGGGCAATCTGGCGCTGACGCTCGGCGCGACCGGCGGCATCCATATCGGCGGGGGCGTCGTGCCGCGCCTCGGTGCATGGTTCGATGCATCGCCATTTCGAGCCCGCTTCGAGGCGAAGGGCCGCTTTGCCGGCTATCTCGCGAAGATTCCGACCTTCGTGATCACCGCGCCGCATCCGGCCTTCGTCGGCGTGTCGCGCCTGCTCGCCCGCGCGTTGGGCGAGGTCGGCTGACGCGCTGCACGGGTCGCCGGGGCCGTGCACGAAGGTGTGCATTCCCGTCGAGCATCGATCGGATGAAGGCTCGCGTCGGCACGCATGCGTGTCCCGGTGCAGGTCGATCGGCTGTGCACGACATGCGCAACACGTGCGTGTCGCGGCCGTACCGTCATGTCCGGCTTGCGTGTTCGTAGTGCGATTGTCTGCAAGGCGTCGGCAGGTTGAAAGCAATCCGGCGCGCGCACGCCGCCCTATGGAATACGCCGACTGGAAGTCGTCCCGGAACTCATTTACTTTTAGAGGAGTGTCGCCGAGGCGTCGTGCGTTCCGGAGGAATCGTGACCGCATTCCAGAAGGTGTGGCAATTGCTCGTCGGAAAGCCGCTGGACCCGCTCGATCCGCGCACGCGGCATGCGATCGCCGTGACGCCGCTGCTGGCCTGGGTCGGGCTCGGCGCCGACGGCCTGTCGTCGTCGTGCTACGGCCCGGAGGAAGCGTTCCTCGCGCTCGGCCAGCACCACGCGCTCGCGCTGTTTCTCGCGCTGGCGACGGCGGCCACCGTGTTCATCATCGCGCTCGGCTACAACCAGGTGATCGAGCTGTTCCCGACGGGCGGCGGCGGCTACCGCGTCGCGACGTCGCTGCTCGGGTCGAAGCCCGGGCTCGTGTCGGGCGCTGCGCTGCTGGTCGACTACGTGCTGACCGTCGCGACGTCGCTCGCGAGCGGCGTCGACGCGTTCTTCAGCCTGCTGCCGGTCAGCGCGCAAGCCTTCAAGCTCACCACCGAGATCGTGCTGATCCTGATGATGACGGGGCTCAATTTTCGCGGGATGCGCGAATCGATCATGGTGCTGCTGCCGATCTTCATCGGCTTCGTGGTCCTGCACTTCGTGCTGATCGTGTACGGCGTCGCCGTACACGGCAGCAGCCTCGCGATGGTCGTGCCCGACGCCGTGCACGAAGCGCACGGGATGTCGCAGTCGCTCGGCCTGTTCGTGCTGCTCGCGCTGCTGATGCGTGCGTTCTCGCTCGGCGGCGGCACCTATACGGGCCTCGAGGCCGTGTCGAACAACGTGAACATGCTCGCCGATCCGCGCGTGCCGAACGGCAAGGTGACGATGTGGTACATGTCGACGTCGCTCGCGTTCACGGCCGGCGGCATCATCCTGCTGTACATGCTGTGGCATGCGAAGCCCGTCGACGGCGAGACGCTCAACGCGGTCGTATTCGGCAGCGTGATCGACCATCTCGGGCTCGGCTCGGCGTTCGCGCGCCATGCGTTGCTCGCGGCCGTGCTCGCATTCGAGGCCGGGCTGCTGCTGGTTGGCGCGCAGACGGGCTTCCTCGACGGCCCGGCCGTGCTGTCGAACATGGCGTCGGATTCGTGGGTGCCGCGCCATTTCCGCGACCTGTCGACGCGCCTCGTGCGGCAGAACGGGATCATCGTCGTCGGGCTGTCGAGCCTGCTGATCCTCTTGTGGACGCACGGCAACGTCGACGTGCTCGTCGTGCTGTACAGCATCAACGTGTTCCTCACGTTCAGCATGTCGCTGCTCGGGCTTTGCACGTACTGGTGGCATCATCGCAGCCAGCAGGGCTGGTTCAAGCACTTCTTCCTGTCGGCGCTCGGGCTGAGCGTGACGGCGACCGTGCTCGTCATCACGCTGATCGAGAAGTTCACGGCGGGCGGCTGGCTCACGGTGCTCGTGACGAGCGCGGTGATCGCGCTGTGCTTCATGATCAATCGCCACTATGCGTATACGCGTGCGCAGCTCGCGAAGGAAGATGCGCTGTTCTCCGGCAAGCCGCCCGAAGTCGACGAGGCGACCGCGCCGGGCAAGCCCGATCCGTCGCAACCGACGGCGGTGCTGCTGGTCGGCAAGCATCGCGGCGCGAGCATGCACGCGCTGCTGTGGGTCAACCGGCTGTTTCCCGGGCACTTCCGCAACGTGATCTTCCTCGCGGTCGGCGAGGTCGATGCGAAGGCATACGACGGGCACGAACATCTCGAACGGTTGCGTCACTCGATCACCGAAGCGCTGGACTACTATGTCGCGCACTGTCGTCGCAGCGGCATCGCGGCCGACTACCGGATCGCGTTCGGCACAAATCCTGTCGTCGAATTCATGAACCTCGCATCGTCGACGCTCGACGAGTACCCGAACGCCGTGTGCTTCGCGAGCAAGCTGATCTTCCGGCGCGTGAATTTCCTCACGGCCTGGCTGCACAACCAGACACCTGTCGAGTTGCAGGCGCGCCTGCACGTCGAGGGCAAGCAGATGGTGCTGCTGCCGATGAACGTCGGCTGACGGACGGGCGAAGCGGCTCGCCTGCACTTTTCGGCGCGAACGAACAGGTGTGCGGCAACGGCACGGTGACTTTTCTTGCGCAGCGCGATCACGGATGACGATGCGTATGCGAGCGTGACGAGCGTCGCGCGGGCCGGTGCAGCAGCTTGTCGCGCGTGCGGTCGCGGCCGCGTGCTGCCGTGAAGAACAGCACCGCGAACACGAGAAGCGCGAGCAGCAAGAGCGCCTGGACGATACCGTTTTCCATGTCGCCTCCAGCATGACGAGGGACGAAAGGCGCCGAGGCCGGCCGTCAGCCGGCGGGCACGAATGGGCCGGCGAGCATCGTGTCGATGAAGCGCTTGGCCAGCGCGATCGAGATCCGGAGCGCGTCCGCGTCGTTGCGGAACACCTGATGTTTCGGGTCGAGCAGGTGCGTTTCGTGGCATCCGCCCGCATCGCGCCAGACCACGACGGCGAGCGGTTCGTACAGCGCGCCGAGTTCGAGCCCTTCGCCGGCAACCGGGTCGACGAGCGCGACCGCGCGAATCCCGCACTGGCGATAGGTCAGGCAGAGCGGCGAAGCCATGACGGCCTCCGCGGCAGATGTCGGTCGTTCCGACCCCGCGTGACGCGTGATCGGACGAATGCACGCCGGGCCGTATTCACGTCAGCACCGGCATCGCTTCGATCAGCGCGATGCCGAGCAACGCACCGAGCGCGGCGCCGACCAGCTTCGGATGCCACCGTTCGAGATGCAGCGCGGTGAGCAGCGCACCGAACAGGATCACGCCCAGCAGTGCGAACGCGATCACGAGGTAACCCATTTCGAAGTCGCTATTGATCAACATGATGTCTCCTTCCCCATGTCGGCGTGTCGCGTTCGGCAGAGGGTCGTTCCGCCGACGTCGCACGCACGGATGATCTGCCTGAATTATAGATCACGACGTGATACAAAAGGCGTTCTCGCCCGGGACAGGATGCGCAGGAGCGGCATGTCGGACTGGCGCCGCCGGCGCTGCACACCGGGCCGGCTCGCCGCATCGCGCGCAGGCCCGCCGCCGCGCGGCTTGACGCTCGACGGCACGTCACCCACACTGGTTCGCACGACGGTCACGCGGCGTGTGAGCCGTCATGTGCGCGTCATGCGGATCGAACCGTCCGCGCCGGCGCGCGGCCCCGGCGCCCGGCAACGAACGCGCGGAGAGCGACGACGTGGTGCTTTTCCTTTCCCGATGGACCGGCCGCCTGCTCGCCTGCGCCATCGCGCTCGGCGCCGGCGCGGCCATGGCCGATGTGCGCGACAGCGGCAACACGGGCGGCGACGCGCCCGTCACGGTCGTCAGCGATGTCCACGAATTCGTGATCCAGCACGACGGTTCGCTCGACGAGCACGACGATGCGACGCTGCGCGCGAACAACGCGAACGGCATCGATGCCATCGCGCAGCGCTACGTGTGGTTCGACAAGAATCTCGAGAAGGTGGACCTGCTCGCGGCCGAAACGATCGACCGCGACGGTGTCGCGCATCCCGTCGGCGCGGACGGCATTCGCGACGTGCAGGAGCCGCGCTCGGCCGGCGCGCCGACGTTCCAGGACGGGCTGTTGCGCACCGTCGTGTTTCCCGGCGTCGAAGCCGGGTCGAGCACGCGCGTGGCGTTCCGCAAGACCCGCACGAAGCCGGTCAACCGCGGCTACTTCGGCTACACCGTGGAGCCGTCGCGCGAGCCGGTCGACAGCCAGCGGCTGATCTTCGACGTGCCGGCCGACATGCCGCTGTATGCGGATGCGCGCGGCTACGTCGCGCTGCCGCCAGTCACCGCGAACGGCCGTACGCGCTACGAATTCGACTACCGGCACGGCCCGTACGAGCGCATCGAGAACGGCGCGGTCGGCTACGCGACCTACGGCGACCGGCTCGTCGTGTCGACGCTGCCCGACTATGCGGCGTTCGCTGCGCGCTACCGCAACGCGGCCGTCGATCCGGGCACGGACGATCCGGCCGTCGCGCAACTGGCACGCACGCTGACGGCGGGTGCCGCCGATCCACGCGACAAGGCGCGCATCCTGTACGACTGGGTGCAGGCGAACGTGCGCTACGTCGGGCTGTTTCTCGGCGAAACGGCCGCCGCGCCGCATCGCGTCACCGACATCCTGCGCAACCGCTACGGCGACTGCAAGGATCATGTCGCGCTGTTCGGCGCGTTGCTCGCGGCGGTCGGCATCCGCAGCGAACCGGTGCTGATCAGTCTCGGGTCCGTCTACACGCTGCCGTCGGTGCCCGGTTACGGCGGCGGTGCGATCAATCATGCAATCACGTGGCTGCCCGATCTCGCAAGCTTTGCGGATACGACGACGGCCGGCATCGCGTTCGGTTATCTGCCGCCCATCGTGATGGACCGGCCCGCGCTGCTCGTCGACACGGGTGTGCTGTCGCGTACGCCGGCCACGCAGCCGCGCGGCCGCATCGCGCGGGTCGGGATCGATGCGGCCGGGCCGGGCGCCGCGCGTTTTCATGCGTACATCGAGGATGACGGCTGGACGGCCGAACTCGAACGCAACCTGTTTCGCCGCGCGACACCCGACGCCATCGCCCAACTCGCGAACGACCGTCTGCGGCAAAGCGGCTTGCGCGGCCGCGCGCAACTGTCGACCAGCGACCGGCGCGTGACCGACGGGCCGTTCGACGTGACGCTCTCGGGCACGCTCGATCATTTCGTGTGGCCCGACGGCACGACCGCGTTGCCCGCGCTGTCGAGCCTGACGGGCGGCATCGCGACGCAGGTCGAGAGCTGGCTGGCCGAACCCGTGCGCACGCAGCCGTGGGGCTGCATCGGCGGCACGTTCGACGAGACCGGCCAGATCGCACTGCCGGCCGACGTCACGGTGACCGACCTGCCGGCCGACACGGCCGTGCACGACCGCTTCGTCGACTTCACGTCGCATTACGTATTCGACGCGGCCGCGCGTGTCGTGCAGGTCTCGCGGCGGATGACGGCGGATTTCGGCCGCCAGGTGTGTACGCCGGACGAATTCGCGGCGCTGCGCGCGTCGCTCGAACGCATCGAACGCGACACGCAGGCCCAGATCGTCGTGCGGGCGAAAGGACGTTGAACGTCGATCGGGCAGGGGAAGTGTTCGCGTCGACACGTTCGGTCGACGCGCAGGAGGGGCATCATGACGGAACGGGATGACGAGATCGCCGATCTCTCGAAGGAATTGCTGGGCCGGATCGTGCAAGGCACCGTTGCGGGCGGCGCGGTGGTGGATCCGGAGCAGTGCGCGGCGCTTGCCGTGCAGTGCGCGACGGCGCTGGTCGACAGGCTGGAAGCGCGCAGCGGCTGAGCGCTGCAATCACGCGTGGCAGCGATTTGAGCGACGGTTGGTGGCCGCGGGCGGCATCACGTTTAAGACGTGATGCGTGACACGTCACGCCTTACGCTTCGACACGCACCTCGCCGTCCGCGCGCACGGCGCCCGGCGGCTTGCCCACCACGCGCTTGAACGCGCGGCTGAACGCAGCGAGCGAGCCGTAGCCGAGCCGGTACGCGACGGCCTCGATCGTCTCGTGGTCGCGCGTGATCCATTGCGCGGCGAGCCGCATCCGCAGCTCGGTCAGGTAGCGCACGGGCGTCATCCCGGTGGCCGCGAGAAAGCGTTCGGCGAACACCGAACGTGACACGCCCGCTTCGGTGGCGAGTTCCGCCACGCTCCAGTTGCGGCCCGGGTCGCGGTGCAGCGCGACGATCGCGCGGCCGAGCTTCGGCTCGCGCAGCGCCTGCACCCAGCCCGTCGCATCGCCGCATCCGCATTCGACCCAGCCGCGCACGATGAACGCCGCGACCACATCCGCGAGCCGCGCGAGGATGCCCGCGAAGCCCGCGCGCGCCGAGCACGCTTCGCGCTCCATCGCGTCGAGCATCGGGCGGATTTCCGGGTAGCGCGCGAGCAGCGTGCCGACGTGCATGAGCTCGGGCATCGTGCCGACCAGCGGCTGCATGCCGCCGAGATCGAGCTCCATGCATGCGCTGAAGATCAGCGCATCGCCGGCGCCCGGCTCGGTCGTCGCGCAACTGGCGGGCGACACGCCGGCCGATGCCACCGACGCAACCGTATCGCAGATCTTCGCGACTTCGAAGCCGTTGATCTCGCGGCACTGTGCCTCGGGGTCCGACACCAGCGCGTGCATGCCGCCGTGCGGCAGCAGGATTGCATCGCCGGCCTCGAGCCGCATCGTGTCGCCCGACGCGTCGCGCAGCAGCACCGGCCCGCGCCCGACGAAATGGAACTGCGCGCGGCCTGTCACATGGCCGAAATTCAGCCCGAACGGCCGCGCGACCTGGATGCGGCGGTACTGGACGCCGCTCAGGCGCATCCCCAGCAGCAGCTCGCTGACGAGGTCGTGCACGTCGGGGATGGGCGGAAGCAGGGGCTCGGACATATCGAGATTCGGACGTTCGATCAACAAGAGCGGATTGTATGTCATAGACCGTCCTGATGTGATTCCTTACGATACGCCCTCATCAGTATTTTCCCTAACCGACACGGAACCACGCATGAATCCCGGAATCTCCACGGCCGCCTCGACGGCGGCCCCCCGCGAACCGGCCTGGGGCGCGGTATTCGCGATGACGCTCGGCGTCTTCGGGCTCGTCACGGCCGAATTCCTGCCCGCGAGCCTGCTGACGCCGATGGCCGACAGCCTTGGCGTGACCGAAGGCGTGGCCGGGCAGGCCGTCACGGCCACCGCGACGGTCGCGCTCGTCACAAGCCTGCTGATCTCGGCGCTGACGCGCACGATCGACCGGCGGCGCGTGTTGCTCGTGTTCTCGGTGCTGCTCGTCGCATCGAACCTGGCGGTCGCGTTCGCGCCCAACCTGGCAATGCTCCTGATCGGGCGCGTCGTGCTCGGCATCGCGCTCGGCGGCTTCTGGACGATGGCGACCGCCACCGCGATGCGGCTCGTGCCGACGGCGATGGTGCCGCGCGCGCTGTCGATCATCTTCAGCGGCGTGGCGGTCGCGACGATCGCGTCCGCGCCGATGGGCAGCTACTTCGGCCACCTGATCGGCTGGCGCAACGTGTTCCTGATCGCGGCCGTGCTCGGCGGCATTTCGTTCGTGTCGCAGGTCATCACGCTGCCGTCGATGCCGCCGAGCGGCACGACCCGGCTGCGCACGCTGATCGATGTGCTGCGCCGGCCGACCGTCGGCCTCGGGATGTTCGCGACGATCCTCGTGTTCACCGGGCACTTCGCGTTCTTCACATACCTGCGGCCGTTCCTCGAGCAGGTCGCGGGCGTCGGCGTGAACGGGCTGTCGGCGATCCTGCTCGGCTACGGCATCGCGAACTTCGTCGGCACGTCGCTCGCCGGCCGCGTGCTCGAACACCGGCTGCGGCCGATGCTGATCGGGATGCCCGCGCTGATGGTCGTGCTCGGCGTCGCGCTCGTCGCGCTCGGCCGCGCGCCGATGATCGACGCGGTGCTCGTCGCGTTGTGGGGGATGGCGTTCGGCGGCGTGCCCGTTGCGTGGTCGACGTGGGTCACGCGCACCGTGCCCGATGAAGCCGAAAGCGCGGGTGGGCTGATCGTCGCGGCGATCCAGCTTGCCATCGCGACGGGTGCGGCGGCCGGTGGCGTCGTGTTCGACGCGAACGGTGCGGCTGGCGTGTTCGTTGCCGCGGCCGTCGTGCTGGCCGTCGCGGTGGCGACGATCGTGACCGGCGTGCCGAAGCGTGTCGGCGTGGTGCCCGCGCTGGCGGAATAAGCGGTCCCGGTGAGGCGGGCGGCGCGATCGCGCATCGGCCCGCCGCTCAGCGCACCGGTGCGTGTGCGTCGAGCAACTGCCGGTGGCGCGCTTCGGTCGCGTCGTCGGCGGGGAACATGCACTCCATGCGCAGCTCCTGCGCAGCGGCGCTTTGCGGCGTGCCCACCGTCGTGACCAGCGAGAAGTAGCGCAGCACGACGCCTTCATGCACGAAGCCGATCGGGATGACCGGCAGCGACGGCGCGGCGGCAGGTGCCGCCGGCGATGTCCAGTCGCGCGGCGCATCGGGGCTGGCGAGCAGGTCGTCGAGGAGCTGCCGGGTATCGTCGTCGATCACGCGGCCGACCGATTCGCGATGCACGCGCTGTAGCAGGCTGCGCGACACCGTATCCCAGTCGGCCAGAAACGGCCGCATGCCGTGCGGATCGAACATCAGGCGCAGCAGGTTGCGCGGGCCGTCGCGCGCGGCCATGTCGATGAAGCAGCCGAAAAAGCGCGGCGCCGCGTCATTGGTCATCAGCACGTTCCAGTGGCGATCCATCACGATCGCTGGAAACGGATCGTGCTGGCGCACGACCCGTTCCAGCGCGCGGATCACGCCGTGCATCTCCTGCGCATCCCACGGCGCTTCCGAATACACAGGCGCATAGCCGGCCGCGAGCAGCAGCGCGTTGCGCTCGCGCAGCGGCACGTCCAGCGTCTGCGCGAGCGTCAGCAGCGTGTCGCGGCCCGGCACGCTGCGCCCGCTTTCGATGAAGCTGATCTGGCGCTGCGAGATGCCCGCGTCGAGCGACAGGTCGAGCTGGCTCACGCCGCGCATGTCGCGCCAGTAGCGCAGCAACCGGCCCAGTTCGTGCGGCGGCGCGTGCCGATCGCGGCGGCTGGCGTTCATCGTGCCTCCCTGGGCGTTTCGTGAGCGATGCGAACGACTATATCGAACTCAAGCGGCGTGCGCATGCCACGCAAATTCGTCGAACGGTGCTTCGAGCGTGGGCCGCGTCACGCTGCCGACGTAGTTCGTGATCGTCGACGCGGCGACGACCGCGATCACTTCCAGCAACTGTTCGTCGCTGAAGCCGGCGTCGAGGAACGACTGCCGGTCGGCATCGGCCAGGCGGCCGCGGGTGTCGATCAGCTTGCGTGCCGTGGCCGACAGCGCGGCCAGTTGCGCGTCGCCGGGCAGGCCGCCGCGGCGGATCGCATCGACGTCGGCGTGGGTCACACCCTGTTTCAGTGCAAGCGCGGTATGGAATGCGGCCGGCCACTCGCTCGCGTTCGTGACCGCGTTGGTGAGCAGGAGCGTCTGGATCTGCGGCTCGGTGAGACTGCTGGCGTGCACGCGCTCGAACAGGCCGATGAAGCCGTTGATCAGCACCGGCGACGCGGCCATGGCCGCCGCGATGTTCGGGATCGTGCCGAAGGTTTGCTGGAGCTGCTGGAGCACGGGCTTCGATTCAACCGGTGCCGAGTCGATGGTGTGAAGCGGGTAGGCGGACATGATGTCTCCGGGGCGATGAGCGCCGCCGGAATGGCGGCGCGACACCCGAAGCGTAGGAGCGGCCGTGTCGTGCGCCAATTACATGGGATGTAATCATTCGATGCGCGCACGAGGCCGTCCCGTCCCGCGAATCGCCTAGCCGCCTTGCCTGACCATCTCCGCCAGCGTCTTCATCGCCTGCAGGTACGGATACGGCCCGTGACTGATACGGGCCACGCCGTATTCCGCGAATTCGGCGAGCGTCGGCGTTGCCGTGACGCGCATCACGTTCACCGGCAGCGGCGACGCGGCCGTCAGCGCGCGAATGAGCGCCGGCGAGCGCAGCCCCGGCACGAAGAGCCCATCGGCGCCGGCCGCTGCGTACGCGCGTGCGCGGGCCAGCACGGCGTCGAGCAGGCGCTCGTCGTGCGTGTCGGCCGGCGCCTTGAAGAACACGTCGGTACGCGCGTTGATGAAGTAGTCGGCGCCCGCGCGATCCGCGGCCTGCCGTGCTGCCGCGAGACGGGCCGCCGCCGCGTCGGGCTCACGCAATTCGCCCGTCGCCGGGAAGCTGTCCTCGAGGTTGCAGCCGATCGCGCCGGCCTCGATGCTGAGCGCGATCGTTTCGGCGACATCTTCCGGCCGCTCGCCGTACCCGCTTTCAAGATCGACGGTGACGGGCAGGTCGGTCGCGCGCGTGATGCGCTCGAGCACGTCCATCATCAGCGCGCGCGGCATCTGCTCGCCGTCGACGAACCCGTTGGCCGCCGCGACCGACCAGCTGCCGGTTGCCAGTGCGACGGCGCCCGCGTCGGCCGCCGTGCGCGCGCTGCCGGCGTCCCACACGTTGAACAGCGCCAGCGGCTGGCCCGCGCGGTGAAGCGACCGGAAATACGCGCCTTTCTCATTGCTGCTCATGCCTGTGTCTCCTTGTTGAAAACCGGATCGGTTGTCGTGCCGAACGATACTGCCACCGAATCGAGCGCCGCGAGAAAATCGCGCGCGTCGAACAGCTCGCCGAGACTGCGCACGCCGCCCGACACCACCGTGTTGCCCGTGATCAGGCGCACGGCTGCCTCGACGATGATCGGTGCGCTGACCGCGTAGATGTCGCGCCCGGACGCCGTCGCGCGGTGCGTCGTGCCGCCTTGCACGACGATCGCGTCCATCGCGAACTGCTGCGCCGAGCGGCCGAGCGCATCGGTTGGCTCGGGCGGCGGCGTGGCGGCATCGCGCACGTCGCGCAGCGCGAGGGTGGCGAGCCACGATTCGATCGTATCGATGCGCAGGTGACGCGAGAGTGTCATCACTTCCGAAAACGGCAGCAGCGTGACGTCGACCTGGCCGATCGGCGGCGGGAACGGCCACGCGCGTTCGCGTGCGGCCGACGGCACCGGCGTCGGCTTCCCGTCCTTTTGCACGAGCCGCACCGCGCGATTGCGTTCACCCGTCACGCGCGTGCCGCGCGTCGGGTGCCAGCGGTCGAGCCCGGTCGCGATATCGACGCGCTCGATCGGCTGGTTCTTGTCCACCACGGCCGTGACGAGCAGGTCGGCCAGGCCGCCGTAGAACGCCGCGGCCGGCACGATGGTCACGCCCGTGGCACGCGCCCGGGCATCGCTGTGTTCGACCAGCGCCAGCACCGACGGCTGCTCGGCGGTCAGGTCGAGATAGGGTATGCCGGCCCGCAGTGCGGCATCGGCCAGCGGCAGCGCCGTATCGAGGTACGGGCCCGCGCAGTTGATCACCGCATCCGCGCCGCGCAGCGCGGCGTCGAGCGCGGCCGGATCGTCGATCGCGGCGACGCGCGCGAGCGTCGCGTCGCCGCCGCCCTCCGCGAGCCGCGCGGCATCACGGCCGATGCGGATCGCGCGCAGGCCGCGCCGTGCCAGTTCGGCAACGACAAACCGCCCGGTATGACCCGTGGCGCCATAGACTGCAACCGTCATTCGATCATCCATGATCAACTCCGATACAGAACGGTCTGTTTTATAGTACAGACCTGTAGCGTCGTCAACCCCGCGGTGCTATGATCGGATCACTGTTGCGGTAGTGGGCGGCCAGCACGGCCGGGTCGGGATGAAAAAGGAAACAGGTACACCAGGGAACGCGCCCGATACGCGCGAACGCATTCTGCAAACGGCCAGCGAGCTGTTCTACCGGGAGGGCACGCGCGCGGTCGGCGTGGACCTGATCGTCGCGCAGGCGGGCGTTGCGAAGACGAGCCTCTATCGTCACTTCGCGACGAAGGACGATCTGATCGAAGCGTTCCTGCTGCGCGAGGACGCCGATTTCTGGGCGCATTGGGATGCGGTGGCCGCGCAGTACCGGCGCACGCCGCGCGAGGAACTGGATGCGCAACTGCGATGGATCGGCGAGCGCATCGAGCGCCCCGGTTATCGCGGCTGCCCGCAGATCAACATCGCCGCCGAATATGCGGACGGCAATCATCCGGCCCGCAAGGTGGCCGTCGCGCACAAGCAGGAGCTACGGCGCCGGCTGACCGAACTGGCGGGTGCGATCGGTGTCGACGAACCGGAAACCTTCGCACTGCGGCTCGCGACCGTCATCGACGGCGCGCTGAGCAGCGGGCAGGCGCTGCATGCGCACGGGCCCGTGGCCTTCCTGCAGGAGATCGCGCAACTGCTGTTGCCGAAGAAGGGCCGGAAGTAGGCCTGCTTGCCGTAGCGATCCGCGTGCCGATTCCGTTCAGCCGCGTGCGGCCGGATCGACGGACAGCGCGCGCAACTGGCCGCGCAGCTGATCGACTTCCCCCGGTGCGAACGGCCGTTCGATCTCGGCGTGCGTCTGCTGCCACAGCGGAAACGCCTCGGCCAGCAGGTCGTGGCCGGCCTGCGTCAGTTCGAGCAGGCGGCTGCGCCGGTCGTCCGGATCCTGCGCGATCGTGACGAGGCCGCGCCGCTCGAGCGGCTTGAGCGCGGCCGTGAGCGTGGTGCGATCCATCGCGAGCAGCGACGCGACCGATTTCATCGGCGCCGGCTGCGGCCGGTTCAGCGACATCAGCAGCGAAAACTGGCCGTTGGTGAGATCCAGCGGGCGCAGCACATCGTCGAAGATCCGCGCAAGATTGCGCGCCGCGCGCTGCATGTGCAGGCACAGGCAGCAATCGCGCACCATCAGCGTCGTTTCGAAAGGGAGCTTTTCTTTTCGTGCCATGTTGCAATTGTGTTGATATCAACCTATCGTGTCAAGGTCGAGGCGCGGCAGCCTGTCGTGTCCGTCACCGGAGGAGACAGCATGAGTGCTCAACAGCAGTTGTATCTCGCGGTATTTCTCGGCACCCAGGATAGCCCGGCCATGAAGGCCTGGCTGGCGCTGCCGGAAGAGGCGCGGCGCACGCGCGAGCGCGACGGCATCGCCGCATGGCATGCATGGGTCGACCGGCATCGCGACGCGATCGTCGAGATGGGCGGGCCGCTCGGCAAGACGAAGACCATCGATGCGGCCGGCGTCGCGGACACCGCGAACGCGATGAGCGGCTTTACCGTCGTGCGCGCCGACTCGCACGATGCGGCGGCCGCACTGTTCGAAGGCCATCCGCATTTCACGCTGTTCCCGGGCGTGGCGATCGACGTGATGCCGGTGCTGGCGATTCCCGGCGCGTGAACCCGGAGCGAGGCCACGCGTTGCGGATCGGCGAAGCGCCGTGGCCGGCATGCGGACATTTTCCCGCCATTCTGGATGGAGACTGGCGATGAAGCTTTACGGATTTGCCGGCACCCGCTCGCAACGCGCGCTGTGGGGGCTGAAGGAGCTGGATGCCGATTTCGAGTTCGTCTCGGTGAACCTGCTCCAGGGCGAGCACAAGCGGCCCGAATTCCTGCGTCTCAATCCGGCCGGCAAGGTGCCCGTGCTGGTGGACGGCGACCTCGTGATTCCCGAATCGGCCGCGATCGTGCTGTATCTCGCGGACAAATACCCGGAGAAGGCGTTGCTGCCGGTCGATCCGGCGCTGCGCGCGGAAGCCTATCGGTGGGTGATGTTCGCGGTGACGGAGCTCGAGCAGCCGCTGTGGCGGATCACGCGGCATTCGTTCCTCTATCCGCCCGAGAAGCGCTCGCCGGCCGACATCGAACTGGCGCGCGAGGATTTCAGGACGATGGCCGCGATTCTGGACAAGCATCTGGAAGGGCGCGAGTTCATCGTCGGCGACACGCTGACGGTGGCCGATTGCGTGACGGCTTACCTGATCGACTGGGCCGGCGAGTGCAACCTGATCGAATCGTTCCCGCAGCTGCGCGCGTACCTCGAACGGTTGTATGCGCGGCCGAAGGCGCCGCAACGGATCGCGGAGGCGCGCAAGGCGGCGTGAACGCGCGGCGGTCGGTCATGGGCCGCCTCGGCCTGGCCGGCCGCTCCGTTTGTGCAGTCGGCGAGCGGCGGTCAGCCGTACTTCATGGCGGTGGAGCGTGCGTCGCGAACGCGGCGCACGCAGGCCCTCACGCTCACGCTACGTCGTCAGGCCCGCCGAGCGCGCGACACAGCATCGACAGGTCGCTGAGCGTAAGGTGGGGCGTGGCGGCCTGCTGCTGCGCACGCTCCGTTTCCGGATGCGTATCGCGAACCACCCACGCTGCCTGAAGCCCCGCGTTCAGCGCACCGACGATATCGAGGTGATAGTCGTCCCCGACATGCAGCAATTCCGACGGATGCACGTCGAGCGTTTCCGCCGCCGCATGGAATATCCCGGGCTCCGGCTTCGCGACCCCGAACGCTTGCGCGCTGAGCGTCGCACGAAAGAATTCGCCGCCACCGGTCAGCCGGAGATCCGCGTTGCCGTTGGTCACCGCGATCAACGGGAACCGCGCGCTCAACCACGCGAGCGCCGGCAACGCATCTTCATAGAATTCGACCCGGTTGCGCGCGGCATAGAACGCTGCGTACGCACGCTCGGTGAGCGCGACATCTTCGTTCGCACGCTCCAGCGCAAGCCTGATCGATCCGATTCTCATCGCGCGGAAATCGCCGGCACGCTCGGGGCACAATCGTTCGTATTCCTCACGCAACTCGCTCAGCGCCTGCTGCGTGGGTAGCACGCTCGCGGTACCGGGCGCGTGCTCGATCAGCCACGCGCGAAGCGCCGCTTCGGCCCGTACGACGGACGGCCCGAACGGCCACAGGGTGTCGTCCAGGTCGAACGAGAGGGCGGAAACTTTGGTGAGACGCATGGCGATTGACGGGGAGTTTCGTTTACCAGGGCCACGGAATGGAGATTCCGGTGCCGTTTTCGAGGGCCTGTCGATACAGGAAGCGGGCGACGGTCAGGTCCTGAAGCGCCAGCCCGGTCATGTCGAAGACGGTGATCTCGTGCGGCGCGCGGTCGGCCGACGCGGTTCCGGCGAGGATGTCACCGATTTCAGTGCATGGCAAATCCGGCGCCCACTGGCACTCGCCGATGCTGCGCGCCTGATCGTGATCGTCCACGACGATGCGCGCGCGTTCCAGCACGCCCGCCGGAAGCTCGCGCTTGCCGGCCGTGTCGGCACCGACGCAGGTCAGGTGGGTGCCCGGCCGAACCGCATCCGCATCGAATAGCGCGCCGCCGCCCGGCGTTGCGGTGATGACCACGTCGCTATCGGCCACCGCGTCGTTCCGGTCGCGCGCCACGCCGATCGTGCATCGTTCCCGGAACGCCGATTCGAACTCCGGGTCTGGCTTGCCGCTGACGTTCACGTATTGCACGGTGCACCGTTGCGGCAGCAGCCCGAGCGCGTAGTCGAGCTGGACGCGCGCCTGCACGCCCGTGCCGAATACGCAGATTCGCGTGCTGTCGCGCCGTGCGAGCAGTTGCAGCCCGAGGCCGCCGGCGGCACCGGTGCGCGCGGTGGTGATCGCGTTGCCGTCCATGATGCACAGCGGGCGGCCGGTGGCCGGATCGAACAGCGCGACGGTGGCCTGATGCGGTTCGCCGCCGAGCCCCCGGTTGCCGGGCCAGAACCCGGCCGCCTTGAAACCGAGCAGATCCTGGCGCGCGACGTCGCCCGACTTGATGCCGAATACGCCGCCGGTGTGCAGCTTCTCGCGGACCACCGGGAACACGCGCCCGGCGCGTTGACTGTGCAGCACGAAGGCTTCGCGAACCGCCGCCGTCACTTGAGTGGCATCCAGGGCGGGTTCGACGGCATCGCGGTCGAGAAGCAGGAGTCGGGCGTCTGTCGGCATGTTCGGGCAAGCGCTTTCGGCGCAATGTAAAACGAAGATATTTAAAGTTTGTCCATATTTGGACAAATAGTCAATTAATTGACGGAATGGTGCAGGTAGGCGGCGGTGCTCACCACCCGTAGAAGCGCGGCCACGTCTGCGCGCGGCCGTTTTCGTCGAGGGCCTGATCGGCGAAGGCGGCGGGAATGCGCGTGTCACATTCGGCCGATACATTGAATTTCCCGGTGCTTCCACGGATTTGGCACGAAATTCCCGATCGATCGGCCGACCCTCATGACCCTGACCCAGCTTCGCAGCTTCATCGCCGTCGTCCAGCATGGCGGCTTCACCGCGGCCGCGCGTGCGCTGTCCACCAGCCAGACGACGATCACGTCGCAGATCCAGACCCTCGAACAAGAACACGGCGTCGAGCTGTTCCACCGGCGCGGCCGGCGCGTCGAACTGTCGGCGGTCGGCCTCGAATTCCTGCCGATCGCGCGCCGCATCTGCAGCGACGAAACCGACGCCGCCGCACTGTTGCGCGACAGCGGCGCATTGCAGCGCGGCTCGCTGAAGATCGGCGCGGTCGGCCCGTTTCACGTGACCGAAATGATCGAGGCGTATCACGCGTTGCATCCGCACATGCACCTGTCGGTCGCGCTCGGCAATTCGGAAACGGTGCTGCGCGATCTCGACCAGTACGTGTGCGACGTCGGTGTGGTGGCCCGTGCGTTCGAGGACACGCGCTACTTCACGCTGCGCTACGCGAGCTTTCCGGTGATCGCGTTCGTCCGTACGACCCATCCGTACGCGAAGCGCGACACGATCACGCTGCACGAACTGGCCGGCGAGCCGCTGCTGATGCGCGAACCGGGTTCGACGACGCGCCGCGCGCTTGAAGACGCGATGGCGTTGGCTGGCCTGACGCCGCGCATCGCGATGGACATCGGCAGCCGCGAGGCGCTGCGCGAGGCCGTCGCGCGCGGGCTCGGCGTTGGCACCGTGTCGAAGGCCGAATACGTGCCGGATGCGCGGCTGAGGCCGTTGCGTATCGACGGTGACCCGGTCGAGACCCATATCCACGTGTGCTGCCTGAGCGAGCGGCGCGAGAGCCGGCTGGTCGCGTCGTTTTTCGATGCGGTCGCGCGGTGCAGGCCGCTCGATGCATGAAGGCGACCGGTTGTGCGCCGGCTCGCGGCGGCGATCGATCGAAAATTTCGTTCGATCCATAGTCGATCACCGGGATTTTCGATCACGAACGCGTCATCGCGGATGCCTAACCTGCTGCCCATACCCATTCAACTTCCAGGTACGGGCATGAATTCCGCTGCAGATATTCCCGACGACATGATTCGTCATACTGATGATTGTGCGGTGCGAACCGGAGCCGCGGCATGAGCGGCTGGCGCTTCCACAACCCCGTGCGGATCCGCTTCGGCGTCGACGCGCTGGCCGGCGTGAGCGACGCGCTCGCCGGCCGCAGCTACGCGATCGTCACGTATCCCGACGCGGTGTTCGCGCGGCTTGCCGACCGCCTCGAAGCGCAGCTCGGGCCGGCGCTCACGCGGATCGACTGCGTCGAGGCGAACCCGTCGGTGCCGATGCTGCGGCGCGCATGCGATCAGCTCGCCGCGCTGCCGGCCAAGCCGGATGTGCTGATCGCGCTCGGCGGCGGCTCGGTGATCGATTCGGCGAAAGTGCTCGCCGCCGAGCACGGCGACTTCGATCGCGTGCTGCGCATCCTGTCCGGTGACGCCGAAGGCGGCGACGCGGCGCGACCCGCGCTGCCGATCGTCGCGATCCCGACCACGGCCGGCACCGGCAGCGAAGTGACGCACTGGGCGACCGTCTGGGATCCGCACAACGCGCGCAAGTTGTCGCTGTCGCGGCCCGACCTCTATCCGGAAACGGTGATTGTCGATCCGCGCCTGATGGTCGGCCTGCCGATGCAGCCGACGCTCGCGAGCGGCCTCGACGCGCTGTCGCATGCGCTCGAAAGTATCTGGAACATCCATGCGAATCCCGTCACGCGCGGCCTCGCGGTGCAGGCGGCGCGCGAGCTGATCGGCGGCCTTGGCCGTGTGAGCGCGCATCCCGACGATCTCGACGCGCGCAGCGACATGGCGCTCGGTGCGCTGCGCGCGGGGCTCGCGTTCTCGAATACGCGCACGGCGCTCGCGCACAACATCTCCTATGCGATCACGCTCACGCGCGGCGTCGCGCACGGGATCGCGTGCTCGTTCTGCCTGCCGGCGGTGATGCAGGCGGCGCTCGGTGTCGACAGCGCATGCGACGCCGCGCTGCGCGAGATCTTCGGCGATACCGCATCGGCGCCCGCGCAGCTCCGCGCGCTGCTCGACACGCTCGGGGTCGCGAGCCATCCGGCCGCGTACGGGATCGGCGCGCACGAATGGGCGCGGATCGTGGACCACGCGTTCGACGGCGCACGCGGCCGCAATTTCATCGGCACGCGCGTGCGCTTTCCGCATTTCGATTTCAGCCCGGAGCAGCCCGAGCGGGCGCTTCACTGACGAGGAACCCCCCATCATGAAACCGTCTCACCCGATCGAAACGGACGCGCTTGCGCGTCTCGACAACCTGCCGTGGACGCGCTTCCACACGCTGATGCTGGTCGCGCTCGGCGTCGGCTGGGCGCTCGACTCGTTCGAAACCAACATCATCGGCAGCGTGTTCGGCGTGCTCAAGTCGCACTGGCACCTGAGCGCTGCGCAGGGCTCGCTCGCGGTCAGCATCTGGGTGTTCGGGATGCTGGTCGGCGCGATCGCATTCGGTTATCTGGCCGACCGCTACGGCCGCAAGCGCCTGTTTCTCGCGACGCTGCTCTGGTACGCGTGCTTCAGCGTCGCCACCGTGCTGTCGTGGAACTACGAATCCTTCCTGTTCTTCCGCGCGATGACGGCGCTGGCCGTCGGCGGTGAATATTCGGCGGTGACCGCGACGATGGGCGAATTCATTCCGAAGCGCCATCGCGGCCGCACCGATGCGCTGATCCTGTCGGGCTTCCCGGTCGGCGCGCTGCTGTCGGCGGCCGTGTCGTATCTCGTGCTGAACCAGTTGCCGGCCGAGTGGGCGTGGCGCGTGGGCTTCGGCCTCGGCACGACGATGGCGCTGGTGTTCTTCTGGATCCGCCGCGTGATTCCGGAATCGCCGCGCTGGCTGATCCAGCAGGGACGCGTAGCGGAAGCCGATGCGATCGTCGAGCAGATCGTCGCGAGCGCCGCGCGTGATCCGCGTGCGCAGGCCGATCGCGCGCAACTGGCGAAACGCTATACGCCGACCCGTTTCGAATACCAGGCGCCGGCATTCTGGCGCAACGTTCGCGAACTGTTCGGCGCGTATCGCGCGCGCTGCGCGCTGGCCGGTGCGCTGAACTTCTCGCAGGCGGCCGTCGTGTATGGTGTGCTGTCGCTGATGGCGCTCGTGATCCTGCCGTACATGAAGGTGCCGTCGACGGACATGCCGATCTACTACATGATCGGCAACGCGGCGGCGCTCGCGGGCGGCATCGTCGCGGCGGTGCTCGTCGAGGCGTGGGGGCGGCGCGCGTCGCTGTTCGCGAGTTACACGTTCACTGTCGCGGCGATCGTGTTCATCTATGCGATGCACGCGCTGCCGGGCATGGTGCTCGGCTATTGCCTGATCCAGTTCGGCGTCACGTGGGCGTACATCTCGGGTTATGTCGTGTCGTCCGAGATCCTGCCGACGCGGATTCGCGCGACGGGGCTCGGTGTGTCGGTCGCGATCGGCCGGCTCGGCGCGGTGGTCGCACCGCTGATGCTGACGAACGTCTATGCGATGTCGGGCTCGCCGTCGGCTGCGCTGATCGTGCTGCTCGTGCTCGCGTTGCCGGGGCCGCTCGCGGCCGGCCTGTGGTGGCTCAACGGTCGCGAAACGCGGCGGATTTCGCTCGAGGAGTGCAGTGTGGAGGGCGGCGAGGAGCCGGCGGTGGACGCCGCGCCGCGCGCCGCGTGACGATACGCCAAAGCCGGCTGAATGACCGCTTACGCGTGCAACCCGAAAATCAACGACCGGTGCGCGGCGACCCCGGCCATCACGCCTGACGCCGACGCGAACGTCGCGTTGGTCATCGGCGTCGACGCGTCGCCGGCCACGAACACGCCGGCGACGCTCGTCTCTTTCCCCGCGTCGACGCGAACGACCGCGCCGAGCGGCCCGTCCTCGAACGCACAGCCGAGCTGCTGCGCGAGATCACTCGCCATGGCCGTACGTGCGCCGACGAACAGCGCATCGATCGACACGACCTGCCCGTCGGCGAGCCGCAACGCTTCGATCCGCGGCGCGTCGCCGAGGATTTCAACGACCGGAGAGCGCTCGATGCGTACGCCACGCGCATCGAGCAACGCGGCTTCTTCCTGATTCGCTTCGACCACGCCCTGCGTGAACCACGTCGTCGGGCCCCAGTCCGGAATCAGGATCGCATGGTGCACGGACAGCGGATGCGTGGCGAGCACGCCGAGCCGCTGACCGCTCACCTCGTACCCATGGCAATACGGACAATGCAGCACGCTGACGCCCCAGCGTTCCGCGAGCCCCGGCAGCGCGGGCAGTTCGTCGCGGATGCCGGTCGCGAGAATCAGCCGGTCGGCGCTCGCGCGGCTGCCGTCGGCGAGCGTCACGTGAAAGCGCCCGTCGGCGTCGCGCTCGGCCGTGCGCACGTCGCCTTCGAGCCGCTGCACGGTCGGATACGCGGCGAGTTGCGCGGCGGCTTCCTCGACGATCTGCGCGGGCGGCTTGCCGTCCTGCCCGAAGAAGCCGTGCGCGTGCGCGGCAAAGCGGTTGCGCGGCCTGCCGGCGTCGATCACGAGCACGCGGCGGCGCGCCCGCGCAAGCTGCATCGCGGCCGACAGCCCTGCAAAGCTGCCGCCGATCACGATCACTTCATGATGGTCATGCATGCACCTGCTCCTTTCCTGAACCTGCGTGAATGACGGACGTGTTCCGATGGCGGCCAACTCATGAAACACGAGAAGTTGCATGATAGGGCGATGGTATCATTCACGCAACTTCAAAAGTTTCGAGAGAGAGGGGCGCCGCCCGTGAGAACCGATAGCCGTTTGTCGCGCATGCTGCACGTGCTGATCCACATGGACCAGGCTGACGGCCCGCTGACCTCGGAGACGATCGCGACGATGCTGGGCACGAACCCGGTGGTCGTGCGACGCCTGCTCGGCGGTTTGCGCGACCACGGCTACGTGCAGTCGGAGAAGGGGCATGGCGGCGGGTGGGTGCTGAGCGTCGCGCTCGACGACATCACGCTGCTCGACGTCTACGGCGCGGTGGGCGAGCCGCCGCTGTTCTCCGATCTCGTCACCGACGACGAGGCCGAATGCCTGGTCGAGCAGGCCGTCAACGCGCACCTGTCGGCCACGCTGAAAGAGGCCGAGACGACGCTGCTCGCACGCTTCGGCGAAGTCACGCTCGGCATGCTGTCGCGCGATTTCGAAGCGAAGGCGGCCCGGCGGCGCAAGCCGCGCTGACGCGCCGCAGCATCGCGGCCGGGCGCGGCCGTCGTGCGCGCCGACGCGGCCGAAACCGTCGCGCCGCGATGTTCTGTCCCCCAACTTCTGCCCGGTTCGCCCGCCACAGGGCAAAATACGGGTTTTCCGCACCCGCGAGGGCGCGACCGAATCACGCGCCGGGCGGCGCCAGTGCGCAATCCGCACGCCGCCGCCGGGCGCCCAGGCAAGATCGCTCGCCATGTCGCGAGCCCACAGGAGTCCAGACCCCATGCCCGAATCCAACCTGTCCTTCTTCGGCCGGCTGTCGCTGGCCGTCGGCACGTTCTTCTCCGTGCTCGGCAACCGCGAGTTCGCGGCCGGCGTGCTGCGCGTGCGCGATGGCGCCCCGGCCCCGGCTGCCGCACCCGTTGCACCGGCACCCGCGCCCGTGAAGGCGCCGGCGCCCGAGCTGCGCGAAGCGAGCCCGCAAGCCGCGCTGCAACTGCTCGGCCTGCTGCAGCGCGATGCGCGCTTCATCGATTTCGTCGAGGAAGACATCGCCGGCTACGCGGACGCCGATATCGGCGCGGCCGCGCGCCTCGTGCACGACGGCTGCCGTGCCGCGCTGCGCGAACACTTCACGATCGTGCCGGTGCGCGACGAAGCCGAAGGCAGCCGCGTGACGCTGCCGGCCGGCTTCGACGCGACGGCCGTGCGCGTGACGGGCAACGTGGTCGGCTCCGCGCCGTTCACGGGCACGGTCAGCCATCGCGGCTGGCGCGTGGCCGACGTGCGCCTGCCGAAGCTGACGGGCAGCCACGACGCCTCGGTCGTCGCACCGGCGGAGGTGGAACTGTGAGCGATCCGCGCTATTCGATCGGTATCGATCTCGGTACGACCCACTGCGCGCTGTCGTATGTCGACAGCGCCGCGAGCGACGGCGAAACCATCACGCAGCAGGTGCTGCCGATCGCGCAGCTCACCGCGCCCGGCGCGCTGGAGTCGCGCGACCTGCTGCCGTCGTTCCTCTACCTGCCCCATGAAAGCGAACTGACGCAGGGCGACCTGACGCTGCCGTGGACGGCCTCGCGCGCCTTTGCCGTCGGCGAGATGGCACGCACGCGCGGCGCCGGCACGCCGATCCGTCTCGTGTCGAGCGCGAAGAGCTGGCTGTGCCACCCGGGCGTCGACCGCCGCGCGGCGATCCTGCCGAGCGACGCGCCGCCGGAAGTGTCGCGCGTGTCGCCGCTGGAAAGCTCGATCCGCTACCTGTCGCACCTGCGCGAAGCGTGGGACCACGCGCATCCCGACGCGCCGTTCGCCGACCAGGACGTGACGGTCACGATTCCCGCGTCGTTCGACCCGGCCGCGCGCGAGCTGACGGCCGAGGCCGCACGCGCCGCCGGCTATTCGCGGATGACGCTGCTGGAAGAGCCGCAGGCCGCGCTGTACAGCTGGATCCAGAAGAGCCAGGGCGGCTGGCGCAAGCAGGTGCAGGTCGGCGACCTGATCCTGTGCGTCGACGTCGGTGGCGGCACGACCGACCTGTCGCTGATCGCGGTGGTCGAGCGTGACGGCAATCTCGAGCTGCATCGCGTGGCGGTCGGCGAGCACATCCTGCTCGGCGGCGACAACATGGACCTCGCGCTTGCGCACGTGGTCGCGCGCAAGCTCGCGCAGCAGGGCACGCAGGCCGATCCGTGGCAACTGCGGGCGCTCACGTACGCATGCCGTTCCGCGAAGGAAACGCTGCTGTCCGACCCGTCGACCGACGCGGTGCCGCTCGTCGTGCCGAGCCGCGGCTCGAAGCTGATCGGCGGCTCGATCCGCACGGAACTCACGCGCGCGGAACTCACGCAGACGATCCTCGAAGGTTTCTTCCCGCAGGTCGACGCCGCCGCGCGCCCGGTGAGCCGCGCACGGGTCGGCCTGACGCAGCTCGGCCTGCCGTATGCGCAGGACGCGGGCATTACGCGCCATCTCGCGGCGTTCCTCGGCCGTCAGGTCGCGGCGCTCGACTCGCTCGAAGGCGTGCAGCGCACGCTGCCGCAGGGCGCGACGTTCCTGCATCCGACCGCCGTGCTGTTCAACGGCGGCGTGTTCAAGTCGACGCTGCTCACGCAGCGCGTGCTCGACACGCTCAACAGCTGGCTCGCCGCCGAAGGCGCGCCGCCCGCACGCCTGCTCGAAGGCGCGGATCTCGACCTCGCGGTCGCGCGCGGCGCGGCGTATTACGGCTACGTGAAGCGCGGCCGTGGCGTGCGCATTCGCGGCGGCACGGCGCGTGCGTACTACGTCGCGATCGAATCGGCGATGCCCGCGGTGCCGGGTCTCGAACCGCCGGTGCAGGCGCTGTGCGTCGCGCCGTTCGGGATGGAGGAAGGCTCGGACGCGGCGCTGCCGCCGCAGGAGTTCGGCCTCGTCGTCGGCGAACCGGTGCAGTTCCGCTTCTTCGGTTCGTCGGTGCGCCGCCAGGACCAGGTCGGCACGCTGCTCGACTACTGGTCGGCGGAAGAGCTGCAGGAGCTTGAAGAAATCCAGGCGACGCTGCCCGCCGAAGGGCGCACGGTCGGCGAAGTCGTGCCGGTGAAGCTGCATGCGCGCGTGACCGAAGCCGGCACGCTCGAACTCGAGGCGATCCCGAGCGGCACGAACGAGCGCTGGAAGGTCGAGTTCGACGTGCGCGGCGCCGCCTGAGCACGATGAAGCGCTATACGGTCGGGATCGACCTCGGCACGAGCAATACGGTCGTCGCATACGTCGAGGCCGGTTCCGACGCGATCCGCGTGTTCGACGTCGAGCAGCTGGTCGGCCCCGGCGCGGTGGCCGCGCAGCCGCTGCTGCCGTCGGTGCGGTACCACCCGGCGGCCGGTGAGCTCGCGGCGGACGCGTTGAGGTTGCCGTGGCACGCGGCCGGCGCACGCGACGCGGCCGCCCGTTCGGGCGGCGGCCGTGACGGCGGGGCAGTCGGTCGCGACAGCGGCGCTGGTGACACGTTGCCGCCCGTGATCGGCCGCTACGCGCGCACGCTCGGCGCGCAGGTGCCGGGCCGGCTCGTCACGAGCGCGAAGAGCTGGCTGTCGCACGCAGCGGTCGACCGGCTTGCGGCGATCCTGCCATGGGGCGCGGCCGATGGCGTCGACAAGGTGTCGCCGGTCGACGCCAGCGCGAGCTATCTCGCGCACGTGCGCGATGCGTGGGACGCCCGCTTTCCCGATGCGCCGCTTGCGAAGCAGGACGTGATCCTGACGGTGCCCGCGTCGTTCGACGACGGCGCGCGCGCACTGACCGTCGAGGCCGCGCGACGCGCGAAGCTGCCCGCGCTGCGGCTTCTGGAAGAGCCGCAGGCCGCGTTCTACGACTGGCTGTACGGCCAGCGCGACACACTGCGCGACACGTTTGCCGCCGCGCGGCGCGTGCTGATCTGCGACGTCGGCGGCGGCACGACCGACCTGACGCTCGTCGATGTCGCGCCGGGCGACGATGGCGAGCCGACGTTCACGCGTGTCGGCGTCGGCAACCACCTGATGCTCGGCGGCGACAACATGGACCTCGCGCTCGCGCGCCTGGTCGAGACGCGGCTGACCGAGCCCGGCACGCGGCTGTCGGCCGCGAGCCTGTCGCAGCTCGTCGAGCGCTGCCGCGCGGCGAAGGAGCGGCTGCTCGGCGACGATGCACCGGCGTCGGTCACCGTCACGCTGCTCGGCGCGGGCAGCAAGCTCGTCGGCGGCGCGCGCTCGGCCGAGCTGACGCGGCAGGAAGTCGAGCAGATCGTCGTCGACGGGTTCTTTCCGCAGGTCGAAGCCGGCGAGCTGCCGCGCCGTGCGCGCGCCGCGATCGTCGAATTCGGGCTGCCGTATGCGAGCGACGCGGCCGTCACGCGGCACGTCGCCGCGTTCCTGAATCGTCATGCGGAAGGCCCGCTGCCCGACACGCTGCTGCTCAACGGCGGCGTGTTCCGCGCGGGCGCGCTCGCCGGCCGTCTCGCGCAGACGCTCGGTGCGTGGCGCGGCGCGCCGCTCGACGTGCTGCACAACGCGCATCCGGACGTGGCCGTCGCACGTGGCGCGGTTGCCTACGGGCTCGCGCGCGCCGGGCATGCGCCGCGCATCGGCGGCGGGTCCGCGCGCAGCTATTTCCTCGTGCTCGACGACGGCGCGGCCGATTCCACCGCGCGTGGCGTCTGCCTGCTGCCGCGCGGCGCGGAAGAGGGCCGCGAGATCCGGCTCGACGATCGCACGTTCGCATTGCAACTCGGGCAGCCGGTGCGTTTTCACCTCGTGTCGACGGTGGCCGAGACCCAGTATCAACCCGGCGATCTCGTCGATCTCGACGGTGGCGATTTCGTGCGGCTGCCGCCGATCGCGACGGTCGTCGATGCAAAGGCGGGCGGCGACGCCCGCGAAACGCCGGTGAAGCTCACCGCGTCGTTGACCGAGGTCGGCACGCTCGAAATGCACTGCATCGCGACCGACGACGCGGCGCGCCGCTGGCGGCTCGAATTCCAGCTGCGCGGCGATGCGCCGGTTCAAGGCGACGATGCTGGGCCCGCGCGGCATCCGCGGCTCGACCAGGCGATCGAGCTGATCGAGCGCTCGTTCGGAAGCAAGGCCGCGGATGTCACTCCGAAAGATACGCGCCGGCTGCGTGCGCAACTTGAACAGGTGCTCGGCGCGCGTGAGGATTGGGACGTTGCGCTCGCGCGAGAACTGTTCGATGCGCTGCTCGCGCGCGCACGGCGCCGACGCCGTTCGGCCGATCACGAGCGCGCGTGGCTGAACCTTGCCGGTTATTGCCTGCGTCCGGGTTTCGGTCATCCGCTCGATGCATGGCGCATCGAGCAGCTGTGGCCGCTGTTCGACGACGGGATCCAGTACGTGACCGACGGCCAGGTATGGTCCGAGTGGTGGACGCTGTGGCGGCGCGTGGCCGGCGGCCTCGACGACGATGCGCAGACGCAGGTGCGCGACGCGATCGCGTTCCTCGAACCGACGGACGACAAGCGGCGCAAGTTGCCGTTCGATCCGGGCAAGGTCGGCCCGGCCGACATGACGCGGCTATCCGCGTCGCTCGAACGGTTGCCGGTCGAGCGCAAGGTCGAACTGGCCGGGCGCCTCATCGCGCAACTGCAGAAGCCTGCCGAGCGGGCGCTGTGCGCATGGGCACTCGGGCGCATCGGCGCGCGCCGGCCGTTTTACGGCAGTGCGCACAGCGTCGTGCCGGCGGACGTCGCCCATGGCTGGCTCGATGCGCTGTTTGCGCTCGACTGGAAGCAGGTCGAGCCGGCCGCGTTCGCGGCCGCGCAGATCGCGCGGATGACGGGTGACCGTTCCCGCGATCTTTCCGACGATATGCGCGACGCCGTGATCAAGCGCCTGTCGGCGGCGAATGCGTCGGCCGCCTGGATCGACATGGTGCGCGAGGCGCTCGCGTTCGACGAAGCCGACACGGTGCGCGTGTTCGGCGAGACGTTGCCGGCCGGGTTGAAGTTGCTGGCGGGGTGAGCGGCGCGGGGTGCGATGGTATCGTCCGGATGCCTGACCATGCCGCGACGCCGTCGATGCTCGCGGGTTCGACGACCTTGAAAAAAACGGCTGCCGTTGCATCGGCAGCCGTTTTCGTTTGTACGATCCTGGGTCGGTCAGACCTGCGGCATGGCCTCGCGCGACGATGCGGCTGACTGCGCAATGCCGACGTCTGCGGCTGCGGCCCGCCGCGCGAGATGAATCCCCGCCAGCATGCAGCGCACCGACCCGCCGGCCAGCTCGATCGTCGGCACGTCGAGCGGCAGCAGCCGCGCGGAGCGCTCGATCACCGTGCGCTGGTCGCGCGTGAGGCAATCGAACGCGCGCCGCGACAGCGCGAGCACACGCCCGTCCTTGCCCGACAATTCCAGCGTATTGCCCGCGAAATTCGCGATTTGCGACGGATCGAGCGCGATCACCGCGCGCCCCGTTTCGGTCAGGCGTTGCGCGATTTCGCCGCGACGCCGGCTGTCGGCGATCAGGTCGAGGCCGACCATCGCGAACTCGGTGGCGACGCTCATCATCACGTTGGTGTGATAGATCGGGCGCCCGTCGGCATCGGCCGTATCGAAGCAGATCGGCTCGAAATTGAAGTGCGTGCAGAAGCGTTCGAGCGCGACCGGATCGGCACGGCGCGAGCGCGCGGTGTACGCGATCCGCGCGACGTGGTCGAGCACCATCGCGCCGGTGCCTTCGAGGAACACGTCGTCGTATTCGAGGCCCGAGTAGTCGATCACGTCCTGCACGCGGTATTCGGCCTTCAGCATCTCGATCACGTCCGCGCGCCGTTCGCGGCGGCGGTTCGCGCTAACCATCGGATACAGCGCGACATGGCCGCCCGGGTGCGTCGAGAACCAGTTGTTCGGGAACACGGAGTCGGGCGTGTCGCGCTCGCCGTGGTCGTCGAATACATGCACGCGCACGCCCGCATCGGCGAGCGTCTGCGCGGCGGCCGTGACTTCGTCGCGCGCGGCGGCCGATACCGACGGCACGTCGGGCGCGCCGTTGCCGGCCGTGCGCTGGAATGCGTTGTCGGCCGCGGTCTGCGGGTTCGGCAGGAAGCGGTGCGGCCGGATCATCACGACGGCGGCCGGCGCCTGGATCGATACGAGATTCATGACTGGCAGGAACGAAGGGCAGGAAAACGGACGGCGCATGGGCCGCCCGCGGATGACGGTCAGCGCGCGAACGCGGCGACGGCTTCGGTCACGAACGCCGCGTGACCTTGCGCGATCGCGGCCGGGTCGTCGATCAGCGCGAACAGGTTCTTCGGGTCGACGGCCGGCGGAATCAGTGCGATCTCGACGCCCGCGTTGTGCTGCTGCGCGAGCGCATACAGGTAGCGCAGCGCCGAGTAATCCTCGAGCGCGAAGCCGACCGAGTCGAACACCGTGACTTCGTCCGCGCGTTCGCGGCCCGTCGTTTCGCCTTGCAGCACGCGCCACAGCTCGGTGACGGGGAAGTCGGCCGGCATCTGCTGGATCTCGCCCTCGATGCGCGATTGCGGCTCGAATTCGACGAACACGCGGCCCGCATGCAGCACGCCCGCTTCGAGTTCGGTCTTGCCGGGGCAATCGCCGCCGACGGCGTTCAGGTGCATGCCGGGCTCGATCATGTCGGCGGTGACGATCGTCGCGTACGCCTTGTCGGCAGTGACGGTCGTCACGATGTCGGCGCCGCGCACGGCGTCGGCGGTCGATGCGGCACGCACGACGCGCAACTCGGGATAAGCGGCGAGGTTCTGCACGAGCTTGTCGGTCGCGAGCGGATCGACGTCGAACACGCGGATCTCGTCGATGCCGAGCAGCGTGTGGAACGCGATCGCCTGGAATTCGCTCTGCGCGCCGTTGCCGATCAGCGCCATCTTGCGCGAATCGGGCCGCGCGAGCAGCTGCGCGGCGAGTACCGACGTGGCGGCCGTGCGCAGCGCGGTGGTCAGCGTAAGTTCGGCCAGCAGAAGCGGGTAGCCGGTATCGACTTCGGCGAGCGCGCCGAACGCCATCACCGTGTGCATGCCGCGCGCCGCGTTGACGGGGTGGCCGTTCACGTACTTGAACGCGAACAGCGACGCGTTCGCGACGGGCATCAGTTCGATCACGCCGTCGCGCGAATGGCAGGCGACGCGCGGCGACTTGTCGAAATCGGCCCAGTGCAGGTAATCGGCGCGCAGCGTGTCGACGAGTTCGCGCAGGAACGTCGTCACGCCGGTCTTGGCGATCAGTCGGGCGGTGGCGGGAACGTCGAGGAAGCGGGTCATCGGTCTGTCTCCATATTCAGTGCCGGTACGGGTGTCCTGGCGTTCTGGTCGACCGGGCGGTGCATCGGCGCGGGCCTCGGGCTTCCTGAAAAGCGCGGCGCGGCGTGTTCTGCCGGTCGATGGAGTCATTATTTCCGTGAGTCGAGCCAACAAAAAGACAGCAAAAGTGGCAGATTTATCGATAGACTTGGCAAATTGCCAGCCAATTCCGGCAGTTTGTCCGATTGTGCTGGTCGGAATGCGCAGTCTCCGGCACGCTGGCGGCCGGCTCACGCTCCACAGGAAGGCCCGTTCATGATCACGCTCGACGACGTCGACCGGCAGCTCATCGCACTGCTGCGCGACAACGCGCGACTGCCCGTCGTCGCGCTGGCGAAGGAACTGCGCGTCGCGCGCGCGACCGTGCAGAACCGGCTGACGCGGCTGGAGAAAAACGGCGTGATCGTCGGTTATACGGTGCGGCTCAAGCCGGCGGCGGAACGCCACCGGATCCGCGCGCTGATGTCGATCGCCGTGCAGGGCAATCGCGGCGCGGAAGTGGTGAAGGTGCTGCGCGGGCATCCGAACGTCGCCTCGATCCACAGCACGAACGGGCGCTGGGATCTCGTCGCCGAGCTGCATGCCGATTCGCTCGAGCACTTCGATCGCGTGCTCGGCGCGATCCGGTTGATCGACGGGATCGCGAATACCGAGACGAGCATTCTGCTGTCGACGCACAAGGCGTGATGCGCGCGGCACCCGACGGGAGGCCGGGCAGGAAGCGAGTGCGCGTGACGGGTCGATGCCGGCCGGTTTCCGTCAGCCGAACGTGTCGATGCGTGCCCGCCAGTCGCTTCGCGAAAACGACTCCGTCAGAAACTCGACGAACGCGCGAACCTTCGGCGGTGTGAGGCGCGCGTGCGCGTAGTACACGTAGATTGTGCCGGCCGTTGCCGGATAGCGCGTGAGCACGCGCACGAGCCGGCCTTCGTCGAGATACGGCAGCACATGATGCGCGCCGAGCCGCGCGAGCCCCATGCCTGCCACGGCCGCATCGCAGATGGCATCCAGGTCGGTCAGCACGATGTGTCCGTCGACCGGGACGGTCACCGTTTCACCATTCACCGTGAACGCCCAGTCGCGCACGCGACCCGTCGTCGCGGAGCGCAAGCGGATGCAGTCATGGCGCGCCAGCCCGGCGAGCGTCGCCGGTTCGCCGTGCTTCGCCAGATACGCGGGGGAAGCCACCGTCAGCAACCGGATCGGCACCAGCTCGCGCGCGACGACGTTCGCGTCGTCCTCGACGCCCGAGCCGATCGCGGCATCGAAACCTTCCTTCACCAGATCGACGTGGCGGTTCTCGAGGCTCCAGTCGAGCCGGAGGTCCGGATAGCGTTCGAGAAACGCCGGCATCAGCGGCAACACGTACTGGCGTCCGAACCCCGGCGCGACGCTGATGCGCAGCGTGCCGGCGGGGCGCGCGTCACGCTCGGTCAGGGTTGCCATCGCCTGGCTCAGCGCGTTGGCCGCCGCCGACGTTTCCGCGTACAGCCTTTCGCCGGCTTCCGTCAGCGTGAGGCTGCGCGTCGTGCGGCGGAACAACCGCGTGCCGAGGCTGCGCTCCAGCTTCGCGACGTGCTTGCTGACGGCTGCAGGCGTGACGCCCAGCCGGCTGGCCGCTGCGGAGAAGCTGCCGGCTTCCACGGTCCGGAGAAAGCTTTCCAGCACACGCAGATCGTTCATGACGATTCGATCGAAATCGTTGAAATTGATTCGACGCATTATGGACTATTCGGCATGAATGGGGGCGACTAGGATGAGGTCCGTCGTGTCGTGTTCCGCGGACCGGCTGCGCATCGTCAGCTATCCGTGACGTATGCGAACGGGCGCGGAGTTGCTTGCGCGCCGGCACCGCAGCGATGGCGGCTTCGCGCGTCGAGGCGGTCGTCGCGGTCCGGCAATACGGCGCGCATTCCATTTGCGATCAAGAGGCACATCATGTCCCACACCATTCTCGTGACCGGCGCGACCGGGAACATCGGACGCGAACTCGTCGCGCAACTGAAGGCGGCCGGCGCGCATGTGATCGCCAGCTCGAACAGCGGCAGGGCGGTCGACGGCGTCGAAACGCGTCGCGCGGATCTTGCCGATGTCGCGAGCCTGACGCGTGCGTTCCAGGGCGTCGACACGCTGTTCCTGTTGCTGCCGTTGCAGGCCGACATGGTGACGCTGGCCGGCAATGCGGTCGCGGCGGCCAAGGCGGCCGGCGTCTCGCATATCGTTCGCTCGTCGGGCGCGGGTGCCGATGCCGCGTCGCCGGTCGAGATCGGGCGCGTGCAAGGCGAGATCGACCGGCTCGTGATGGAGTCGGGCATCGCATACACGATCACGCGGCCCAACTGTTTCATGCAGAACTTCGTGACGTACTACGCGGGCATGATTCGCGACGGCGCGATGTATCTGCCGCAGGGCGACGCGAAGGTGTCGTTCGTCGATGTGCGCGACATCGCCGCCGTCGATGCGACGATCCTGCAGCACCCGGCGGATCATGCCGGCAGGATCTACGAGCTGACGGGCGGCGCAGCACTGTCGAACGCCGATGTGGCCGCACGGATCGGCGCGGCGCTCGGTCGCAAGGTCGCGTATGTGGCGGTGCCGGACGATGCGGCGATCGATTCCATGCGCGCCGCGGGTGCCGACGCGTGGTCGATCGATGTGCTGATGAGCCTGAACCGGATGATCGCGGCCGGTCAGGCGGCAGCCGTCAGCGCCGATGTGCAGGCGCTGCTCGGCCGGGCGCCGATCGCGTTCGAGCAGTTCGTTGCGGATCACGTCGAAAGCTGGCGCTGAGCGGAGCCGACGCCGCGCAGGTGCGGCGGCCGCCGCGGCAGTACGCGCGATGCACGTCGGGGTCGCGCGTGCGGCGTCGTCGACGCATTGCACGGTCGATGTGCCGGGCGACACCCGGGCAGCTTATGCCGTCCGGTGTGCGTTGCCGTGTCAGGCGTCGATCGCCGGCTCCGGAAACACCGGCTCGCCCAGTGTCAGCATCAACCGGTTCGCCCACGCGAAGATCGCGACCGCGTGCGAGAGGTCGAGAATGTCCTCATGGGTCAGCCCTTCGGCTTCCAGCGCGGCGATATCGCTCGCGTCGACCGTATCGGGCCGCTCCGTCAGCGCGATCGCGTAGCGGACGATCGCGCGTTCGCGCGCCGTCGTGCCGGCCGTCGCCGGATCGTCGAATACCTGTTCGATCGCGTCGGTGCGTTTCGCGAGCTGCGCGAAGCGCTGCGCATGCACGGACGCGCAATACACGCAGCCGTTCACGCGCGACACGGCCGTGCTGGCCAGTTCGCGTTCGGCGCGCGACAGCCCGCCGGGGCCGTACATGATCGCGTTGAATACGCCCGAGCGTTGCCGCAGGATCTCGGGAAGATGCACGAGCAGCAGGTAATAGTCGGACGTCTTCGCGTGCGGGTGGCTCGCTTCGAGCACGGCCAACTGATCGGGCGTCGCGGCATCGAGCGAAACGGTGTCGAGCCAGGCACGCCAGCCGAGCGTGTCGGACGTGAAGCCGTGGGCGGTCGTCGTCATGCGGCCTCCGCTGCGGCACGTGCCTGAAGCGCTTGCGCGGCGACGGCAACGCGCAACTGGTACGCGACGAACGCAACGAGCTGCGACAGCGCGACGATCGCGGGTGTCGTGAGCCCGGCCGACTTCAGCGCGTCGAGATCGGACGGGCGTGCATCGACAGGGGAGCGCGTCAGCAGGCGTGCATGCGCGAGGATCGCGCCGATGCGTCGAGGCAGTGCGTCGAATGCATCGGCATCCGCGCGTGCGATATCGTCGAGCGTGCCGCCTGCGTCGATCAGTCGTGCGCGATAGGTCTCGGTCAATGCCGGCGCATTCGATTGGTGTGCGACATAGCGAGCCGCGTGCAGTCTTTCGATCAACGAAAGGTCGGGCAGCGCGGGATCGAACAGGGCGGCTTCGCTCTGCCGCGTATGAAGCAGCACCTTTTCGCGCGCGCGGCGCAGTGCGGCGACCGCGTCGCCGTCGCGCAGGCCGGCCACCGCATCGATCGTGTCCGGCGCATCGGCCGGTGTGATGGATTCAGTCATCGTTTGGGGTTCCCTTCGTCGTCAATGTGTTCGATGGACGCGCGCTCATGCATTCGCGTCGTGCCATTCGTCGCCCTGCAGCTCGGCGTTCGCGTATGCGACGAGCGCGTCGTAATGGCGCTCGCGGTCGGCGTCGAACAGCCGGCTCGCGATGCCGCGCGCCAGCCGTTTCGCGCCTGCGCTGATTGCCGGGATATCGCCGGACAGCTTGCCCTGGCTCAGGCTCGCCGCATGGTTGAAGCAATGGATTTGCGTGACGGCCGGGCATGTACCGGGCTCGCGTTCCTGGAACGCGAACGCCGGGCCGAGATCGGGCGACTCGGCGAGCTCGTCGAGCCACGTGCCCGGTGCCGGCCGATAGCGATCTTTCCAGCGCCGCACTTGCGAGCCGAACGATGCGAATTCCGCGCGTGTCGTCCAGTCCGAATGAAAGCCCGTCGCGAAGACCAGGAAGTCGACGGT
The DNA here is from genome assembly GCF_011605345.1 of Burkholderia sp. D-99. Lineage (GTDB taxonomy): Bacteria > Pseudomonadota > Gammaproteobacteria > Burkholderiales > Burkholderiaceae > Burkholderia. Next base: position 329,106 of record NZ_JAAOXM010000002.1, on the reverse strand, counting down.
GTAGCGCCCGCGCGGTGTCGTGACGTCGAGGCCGTCCGCGTGTTCGGCGAGCGTCTCGATCGGGCTGCCCGCATGAAAATGCGCATGTTCGTGACGCGATACGCGCAGCACGCTGTCGCGGGGCGGCGGCGTCTGTGACGTCAGCGCGTAGTGCATGAAGCGCCACTTCGTCGCGTCGTCGAGATCGGCGTAGCCGTGCACGAGGCCCGGGCTGCCGATGCCGGTCAGCTTGTTGATGCGCGGAATATCCGCGCGGCGGAAGAACAGGTCGACGCGCGCGGCGCCGGCTTCGAGCGCGGTGCCCGCGTTGTCGAACGCGGACGCGCCCGCGCCGACTACACCGACGCGCTTGCCCGCGAGCGCCGCGAAGTCGATCGGCTCGGACGAATGCGCCCAGCGCGCGCGTGGCATACGGTGCGCGACGGGTGGCACATAAGGGCCGCCGAGTCCGTCACGGCCGGTCGCGAGCACGACGTGCCGCGCGAGCAGCGTCTGCGCTTCGCCGTTGCCGCGCACGTCGAGTGCGAGCAGCCCGTCGTCGCGCGGGCGCAGCGCGACGAGCGCCGTGTCGTTGCGCACCTGCAGGTCGAGCACGCGCCGATACCAGCGCAGGTAGTCCATCCATTGCGTGCGCGGAATCTTGTAGAGCGCGTCCCACGCGTCGCGGCCGTACTGCGCTTCGAACCACGCGCGGAACGTCAGCGCGGGCAGGCCGAGCGCGGGGCCGGCGAGCTGCTTCGGCGAGCGCAGCGTGTCCATCCGCGCGAACGTGACCCACGGCCCTTCGTATCCGGCCGGCGCGCGGTCGATCACGCACTGGTTGTCGATGCCGAGCAGACGCAGTTCGGCGGAAGCCGCGAGCCCGGCCATGCCGCCGCCGACGATCGCGACGTCGAGCACGCGTGTGCCGTCGGCCTCGCGCGGCGGTACCCACGACGGCGCGGGCAGGTCGAGCCAGCGCAGGTCTTGCGCGAGGCGGGCTTCGAGTGCGTGGAGTGCATCGAGTGGTGTCGTCATGCGGCCTCCGGGCGCGTGCGGCGCGACCGTGTCGTGCGTTGCGGGCTTGAAGGACGTGAAGGGCGTGACTGGCGTCCGGCACGCAACCGGTCGCCGCGCAGCAGCGCGTCATGCGCGGCTGCGTCGTGAAAGATCACGTCGTCGAGCAGTGCGCGTGTCGTGCGGTGCAGCGCGTCGAGCAGCGCATCGACGGCCGCCGTGCGTGCCTTGCCGGCCGGCGTCGCGACGCCGAACGCGAACGGGATGTCGACGTCGAGCGGACGCGCGACGACACCGTCCACCGGTAGCGCCACGCCCGTCGCCGGATCGACGATGCCGATCCCGATGCCCGCACGCGCGGCCATCACCGCATTCAGCGATGCATTGGTTTCGATGAATACGCGTGCGTCGACGCGCGCGGCCGCGAATGCCGCATCGATCCGCTGGCGCAGCCGGTGCCGGTTCGCGACCGTCACGATGCGGCGGCGCGCGAGATCGCGCAGCGCGATGCGCGGCTGTGCCGCGAGCGGGTCGCCGGCGGGCAGCACGGCGACGCAGGGCGTTTGCGCGATCCAATGCACGTCGAGCCCCGCATGCGCCATCGGCAGCGTGACGACACCGACATCGGCCGTGCCGGCGAGCACCTCGTGCACGACATGCTCGGCCGATTCGCTGCGCAACTGGTAGTGCGGCGCCTGCGCGCCGTCGGGCAGCGCGGCGAGCGCGGCCGGCACGAGCGTCGCCGCGAGCGAGGGCGTGGCCGCGATGCGTACGGGTTCGGCGGTTTCATCGCCGAGCGCCCGTGCGCGTGCCTCGATCGCGCGCAGGCCGACCAGCGAGCGCTCGACTTCCTCGTAGAGCAGGAACGCGCGCCGCGTCGGCGTGACGCGCGGGCCGTGCCGGTCGAACAGCGCGTAGCCGAGATCGGCTTCGAGCTCCTGGATCTGTCGCGTGACGGCCGGCTGCGAGCGGCCGAGCAGTTCGCCCGCGCCGGTCACGCTGCCGGCCGACATGACCGCGGAAAAGGCTTCGAGTTGATGCAGCTCCATGACACCTTCCGATGATGCGATTTGCACATTGTAGAAGTGTGAGCATGCGTGATTCATATAATGATTTTTGCTATCGACAGCGCGAAAACTGCGAAGCGTGCGATTGCTGCCGCGTCCGGTTGCACAGGCATGCGCATCGGTTGAGCGTGACGACGCGAAGGAAACGCCAATCGAATCAACGCGATGCGATACATGCCGATGCAACGTGCAACGCGAGTCGAACGGATGACCGTTCGCGGGCGCGATCCGCTCCGCGCCGCGCACGATATCGATAGATGCAAAACTTCGTTGGATCGTTCTGAACCGGATGGTTACATGCCCTCACTCTTTTCGACTGACTGAAGGTGGGGGCGGCATGAACGTTTCGGGGAACGACGTACGCGGCGCATGGCGGCGCGTGCTGGGCACGGTGGCGGCGCTCGCTGCCGCATGGGGCTTGTCGACGGGCGGCGCGCTCGCGGCGGGCGTGTCGGGCGAGCCGGTGGTGGTCGGCGTGAGCGGGCCGCTTACGGGCCAGGATGCGCAATACGGCGAACAATGGAAGCGCGGTTTCGATCTCGCGCTCGACGAGATCAACGGCAGCGGCGGCATTCACGGCCGGCCGCTTGCGGTCGACTTCCAGGACAGCCGCAGCGACCCGCGCCAGGCAGTCGCGATCGCGCAGAAGTTCGTGGCCGATCCGCGCATCGCGATCGAGCTGGGTGACTTTTCCAGCGCGACGTCGATGGCCGCGTCGCCGATCTACCAGCGCGGGCAGCTGATCCAGTTCGGCTTCACGAACTCGCATCCGGACTTCACGAAGGGCGGCGACTATCTGTGGAGCACCGCGCTGAGCCAGGCCGAGGAGCAGCCGCTGCTCGCGCGTTACGCGGTGAAGGAGCTCGGCTTCAAGCGGATCGCGGTGCTGTACCTGAACACGGACTGGGGCCGCACCAGCAAGGACATCTTCGCGAAGGCGGTGGCCGGGCTCGGTGCGCAGGTCGTCGCGGCCGAAGGCTATCAGCCGTCGGAGAAGGACTTCCGTTCGACGCTCGTGCGGATCGGCGCATCGAAGCCCGATTCGATCGTGCTGATCTCGTACTACGCGGACGGCGCGCAGATCGTGAGGCAGGCGCGCACGTCGGGCGTCACGCTGCCGATCGCGGCGGTCGGCTCCGTGTATTCGCCGAAATTCCTCGAGCTGGGCGGTGCGGCCGTCGACGGCGTCTATACGGAATCGAACTTCTTCCCGGCCGAGCCGCGCCCCGAGGTGCAGGCGTTCGTGCAGCGCTATCGCGCGAAATTCCATGCCGATCCCGATTCGTTCGTTGCGCGCGCATACGACGCGCTGATCCTGTCGGCCGAGGTGCTGCGCCGCTACGGCACGACGCGCCAGGCCGCGCACGACGGCTTCGCGAAAATCAGCGACGTGCCGAGCGTGATCTTCGGCAAGGTGCGCTTCGATCCGCAGACGCGCCGCGTCGCCGGTGCGCGCACCGTGTATCTCGTCGTGAAGCAGGGGCAGTGGGCGCTGTGGGACGGCGCGAAACCGCAGCTCGCCGCGCGCTGACCCTGAACCGCATGCAAGTGACGGACGCATCGTGATGGCTTCCTGGCTCGACTACACGCTCAACGGCCTCATCGTCGGCAACATCTACGCGCTGCTCGCGGTCGGGCTCGCGCTGATCTTCGGCGTGTCGCACCTGATCAACTTCGCGCACGGCTCGGTCTACATGGTCGGCGCATTCATCGGCTGGCTGTGCCTGACGCGCTTCGGGCTGCCGTTGCCGGTCGCGCTCGCTGCCGTCGTCGTCGGCTGCGGCGCGCTCGGCGTCGCGATCGAACGGATCGGACTGCGGCCGCTGCGTCATGCTGCGCGCATCGCGCCGCTGCTCGCGACGATCGGCATCAGCTTCATCCTCGACCAGCTCGCGCAGCTCGCCTTCGGCGCGGACCCGCGCGCGGTGCCGACGCCGCTGCCCGACTGGCACGTGCGGATCGCCGGCGCGACGCTGGGCTCGCTCGACCTGCTGATCGCGGGCATCGGCATCGCGGCGGCCGCGCTGCTGTACGGCTTCCTGCGCTTCACGCGGCTCGGCTGGGCCGTGCGCGCGACTGCGCAGGATCGCGACGCGGCGCTGCAGATGGGCGTGGACGTCGACCGCGTGAACCAGACCGTGTTCGCGATCGCGTGCGCGCTCGGCGGCGTGAGCGGGCTGCTGGTCGGCATGTACTACAACAGCATCGATCCGGCGATGGGCTTCCAGGCCACGCTGAAAGGCGTGGTTGCGCTGCTGATCGGCGGGCTCGGCAACGTGCCGGGCGCGATCGCCGGCAGCCTGCTGCTCGGCCTCGTCGAAAGCTACGGCGTCGCGCTGTTCGGCACGAGCTACCGCGACCTGTTCGCGTTCGGGCTGCTGATCGTGTTCCTCGTGTGGCGGCCGAACGGCCTGTTCAGCGCGAACCGCGCGCTGCCGCCCGAGCCGATGACGGGTACCTTCCTCGCGGCTGCGAAAGCCGTGCGCGTGCCGCGTCCGGTACTCGTCGTGCTGATCGCGCTGGCGGCCGTGCTGCCGTGGCTCGGTGCGTCGCCGTACGTGCTGCAGACGCTGACCAACGCGTGGCTGTACGGGCTGCTCGCGCTGAGCCTCACGCTCGTCGCGGGCACGGTCGGGCAGATTTCGCTCGGCCATGCGGCGCTGCTCGTGATCGGCGCGTATGCGTCCGCGCTGCTGTCGTCGGATCTCGGCTGGTCGCCGGCCGTGACGATTCCGTGCGCGGGCGTCATCACGGCCGTGCTCGGCACGCTGCTCGTCTACCCGGCGTTCCGGCTGCGCGGGCACTACGTGTCGATCGCGACGCTCGGCATCGGCGAAGTGGTGAGCCTCGTGATCCTGAACTGGGACGGCATCACGCGCGGCCCGCTCGGCATCACCGGCATCGCGCCGCTGCCGTGGGCGACCAGCGCACGTGCCGCGTACTGGTTCACGTTCGCGGTGCTCGTCGTGTTCGCGCTTGTACAGGTGCGGCTGCTGCGCTCGCATCTCGGCCGCACGCTGCGCGCGGTGCGCGAGGACGACGTCGCCGCGCGCGCGCACGGCATCGCGCCAAACCGCTACAAGGCGATCGCGTTCGCGGTCGGCGGCGTCGCGGCCGGCGTGAGCGGCGGGATCGCCGCGCACCTGTACAGCTACATCAATCACCAGACCTTCGATTCGCAGGTGTCGATCCTCGCGCTGACGATGGTGATCCTCGGCGGTCTCGGCAACGTGCTCGGCGGCATCGTCGGCGCGATCGCGCTGATCGGGCTGCCGGAGTTGTTCCGCTGGGCGGCCGATTACCGGATGCTGATCTACGGCCTCGTGCTGCTGCTGCTCGTCCGGTTCCGGCCGCAGGGCCTGCTCGGCACGGTGTGAGGAGGAATGCGATGACCACCACCAATCGACCCTTGCTCGACGTACGGGGCCTGACGCGCCGCTTCGACGGCGTGACCGCGCTCGACGGCGCGAGCCTGACGCTCGCCGCGGGCGAGTTGCTGAGCGTGATCGGCCCGAACGGCGCGGGCAAGTCGACGCTGTTCAACCTGATCGCGGGCGCGGACCGGCCCGACGCCGGCCGCGTGACGTTCGACGGCCGCGACATCACGGGCACGGCGCCCGAGCGCCTCGCGGCGCTCGGCATCGCGCGCACGTTCCAGCACGGCCGCGTGTTCGGCAACCTGAGCGTGCTCGACAACGTGCTGATCGGCGCGCATGCGCGGCTGCGTGCGGCGCGGCCGGGCTGGCCCGCGCTCGGCGCGGCGGCCGAGGTGTGGCGCGCGCTCGTGCGGCCCGCGGCGGTGCGGCGCGAGGAAGCGGCGCTGCGCGACGAGGCGCGTGCGATCGTCGCCGGGTTCGGCGAACGGCTCACGCCGCGCATCGATCATCCGGCACACAGCCTGTCGTATGCGAACCGGCGGCGCGTGGAGATCGGCCGCGCGCTTGCGCTGCATCCGCGCCTGCTGCTGCTCGACGAACCGACGGCCGGGATGAACGAGACGGAGACGGCCGAGATGCTGCAATTGATCCAGTCGCTGAAGGCGCGCGGCCTGACGATCCTGTTGATCGAGCACAAGCTCGAACTCGTGATGCGCGTGTCCGACCGTGTGATGGTGCTCGACAACGGCGTGAAGATCGCCGAAGGCGCGCCGCGCGACGTGCGGCACGATCCGCGCGTGATCGAAGCCTATCTCGGCCGGCGCCATGCGGGCGGCGCGCCGGCCGATCGCGCGGCGCAGGCGGCCGCATGACCGCCTATTCTTCCGGATTACGAACCAACATGACCGACGCGCTGCTGAAACTCGAACACCTCGACACGTTCTACGGGCCGGTGCAGGTGCATTTCGACGTGAACTTCGAAGTCGGCCGCGGGCAGATCGTCAGCCTGCTCGGCGGCAACGCGAGCGGCAAGTCGACGACGATGAAGCTGATTCTCGGCTTGATGCGGCCGAAGCGCGGCGTCGTGCGCTTCGACGGCGACGACGTGACGGCGCTCGCGACGCCGCAGCGCGTGCGACGCGGGATCGCGGCCGTGCCCGAGGCGCGGCGGCTGTTCGGCGACATGAGCGTGCGCGAGAACCTGCTGATGGGGGCGTACACGCGCGGCGACCGTGCGGCGGTGGCGGAGGACTACGAGCGCGTGCTCGACCTGTTCCCTCGGGTGCGCGAGCGGCTGACGCAGCGCGCGGGCACGCTGTCGGGCGGCGAGCAGCAGATGCTCGCGATGGCGCGGGCGCTGATGGCGCGGCCGAAGCTGATCTGCATGGACGAGCCGACGATGGGGCTGTCGCCGCTCTACGTCGACAAGGTGCTCGAACTGATCGACGCGATCAACCAGCAGGGCGTGACGGTGTTCATGGTCGAGCAGAACGCGAGCCTCGCGCTGGAGATCGCGCATTACGGGTACGTGCTGCAGACCGGGCGTGTGGTGCTCGAAGGGCCCGCGAAGGCGTTGCTCGACGACGAGCGCGTGCGCGATGCGTATCTGGGCGGGGAGGCGGTGGCGGCGTAGCGGGCGAGGGCGATGGCGGTACCCGAATTCGGGCCTCGCGAAAAACTGCGAGGTACACCGAATTGTCAGGTAGATTACGCACAGTCGCCATTACCGCCATCGGGAGCGCCGCGCCATGTTGACCTACGCGATTCAGAAAACCGGCTACGACTACAATCAACTCGACCCACAGGGCGCGACCGACTACGCGTCGTTCACGCGTGCATTCGACACGTTCCCGTGGGCGGCGCAGCATGCCGAATGGGACGATACTCAGGAAGGCCCGTTGCCGGCCCTTGTACTGCAGCATGCCGACGATCAGCGGGAGCTATGGGTGACTGCGCTGAGCGACGCGCATGCGGACGGCTTTCAGTTGAATGCCGTCTCCACGCGGATGAAGAAGGGGCTGTTCGGGATCGGCAAGGAAAAGCCGGAGCAGCATGTCGACACGATAGACGTCGGCACGCGTGCGGAAGTCGACGCGTTGTGCCGGTTGTTCTGCGATCGACAGTATGACGAACTGGACCGACTGGTCGCGCGGCATGCGGAGCGCAACCGCTTCGACAACGACGACGATTGAGCGCCTGCCGCGCACGACCCGGCACAGGTCCGTCCCTTCATGCCTGCGCGGCGCCGATCCCCGCCGCGCGCGGAAACGTCAACACCACCGCGAACCCGCCCCCATCGGGAAATGCAAACCCGATGCGCCCGCCGTGCGCCTTCATCACTTCCTGCACGATCGCGAGCCCGAGGCCCGACCCCGTGCGCCGTTCGCTGCCGTCCGGCGCGATCCGCACGAACGGTTGCAGTGCGGCGTCCCAATGCTCACGTGGAATGCCGCGACCGTTGTCGGTGACGGTCAGCGTCACGGCATCGCCGCCATTGCCCTTCGTCGCGACCGACACGACGATGTCATCCGCATGCCCATGCAGCAACGCATTGTGCAGCACGTTCGACAACGCCTCCTGCAGACTGATCGCATCGCCGTCGATCCACGCGAGCGGCGCATCGCTCGCGAACGCAACGGCCACATCGCGCTCGCCCGCGAGCGGAATCGCGCGGCCGAGCACGTCCTTCGCGAGCGCGACGAGTTCGACCGGTTGCAGCGGCACGGCCTCGGTGCGGTGAATCACCATCGCATGATTCAGCAACTGGCCGGTGAGCCGCCCGACATCCGAGCAGGTCGCGCGCAGCGCGTCGAGCCGCGCCGCGTGGCGCGCCGGATCGGCTTCGCCGTCGAGCAGTTCGATCTGCGCATCGAGCCGCGCGAGCGGCGTGCGCATCTGGTGCGCAGCGTCGGCGATGAAGCGCTGCATCGCGTTGATGCGTTCGGCGAGGCGGCGCATCAGCCCGTTGATCGACCCGATGATGGCGTCGATCTCGCTCGGCGTGTCGACGGCCACCGGCCGCAGGTCGGCCGGGTCGCGCGCGGCGATGATCGTGCCGATCTGCGCGAGCGGGCGCAGGCCGCGCCGGATCGCGAGGCCGCTCGCGCCGATCGCGAGCACGCTCATCAGCACGATCAGTGTCCATACCTTGAGGCTCATGTCGTTCGTGAGCTGCTGGCGCGCATTGGTGGTCTGCGCAACGGTCACGAGCGCCCAGCCCGGCGTGCTTTCCTCGGGCATGTAGCGCGCGATGGTCGCGGTGCGGATCCGGTGCCCCTGGTACACGCCGTTCGCGAACGCCGGGCCCTGTTTCGCGGCGGCGAGCGTCACGGGGCTCGCGAGATCGTTGTAGCCGGCCACGACGATGCCGCGCGAATCGACGACCTTGTAGTAGACGAGGTCGTAGCGCGACAGTGTCGACAACGCGGCCACCGGCGGATTCAGCGCGAGCACGCCGCCCTGCACGTAGAGGTTTTCCGCGACCTGGATCGATGCGCCGGCGAGCAACTGGTCGTATGCGCGTTCGGCCGCGACGCCCGCGTAGTAGCGCGCGATCGCCGCGAGCGCAAGCGCGCCGGACGCGACGACGAGCGCGATGAAGAGCAGCGTGCGCCCGAACAGCGTCTTCGGGAACCAGTCAGTGCGCCGCAATCTGATACCCCATCCCGCGCGCGGTACGGATCTCGACCGAGCTGCCCTGCAGCTTCTTGCGTACGCGTGTCACGTACTGCTCGACCGCGTTCGCGGTCGGCTCGTTGCCGAAGCTGAACAGCTGGTTCAGCAGTTCGTCCTTCGAGAAGATCCGCTGCGGTCGGCTCGCGAGGATTTCGAGCAGCGCGAATTCCTGGCGCGACAGCGACAGCGGCTGGCCATCGAGTTCCGCGAGACGGCTGCTGCGGTCGATCACGAGGCCGCCGAGCGTCAGCACGTCGTTCGCGTGGCCGCTGTTGCGGCGCAGGAGCGCCTGCACGCGCGCATCGAGCTCGCGGTAGTCGAACGGCTTCACGAGGTAGTCGTCGGCGCCGAGGCCGAGGCCGCTCACGCGGTCGTCGATCGCCGAGCGCGCGGTGACGAGCAGCACGGGTGTCGTGCTGCCCGACGCGCGCAGGTTACGCAGTACCGCGAAGCCGTCCATGCCGGGCAGGTTCGCGTCGAGCACGACGAGGTCGAAGCGCTCGACGCGCAGCAGCCCGTTCGCGGTCGCGCCGTCGGTCTCGAGATCGGCGGCATGGCCGAGCCGCGCCAGGCGGCTGCGGATCGCCGCGCCGATTTCGGCATCGTCCTCCACGACGAGAATGCGCATGGTGCCGTTTCGCAGATGGGTGGGTTAGGGGTTTTCCCGGGGCCGGGATGTCAGCATTTTCTCAGACTCGGTCGATAACCTGTGTCGAGCCGGATGCAGCACGCAAGGACGGCATTAATACCAGAAATATTCAAGGAGACGGCAGCATGCAGCATGACACGGGCACGACGAGCGCGCGGCGCAGCGCGACGCGGGCCTTCGCGCGGCCGTTTGCCGTCCGTCGCACGGCGGCATGCGCATGACGACGTCGCCGCGCCGCCGCGCGCTGATCGCCGCCGGGCTCGGCGTGCTGGCCGCGCCGTCGCTCGTGCACGCAAAGGCGCGCACGGTCCGGATCTCGAAAGGTTATGGCGTGCTGTACCTGCCGCTGCTCGTGATGGAGAAGCAGCGGCTGTTCGAGCGGCATGCGGCGCGCCACGGCGTGCGCGACGTCGCGGTCGACTGGGTGCTGCTCGACGGCGGCAATTCCGTCAACGACGCGATGATGGCCGGCACGCTCGATTTCGCAGGTGCCGGCGCGCCGGGTTTCATCGAGCTGTGGGCACGGGCGCGCGGCATTCCGAACGTCGAGGTGATCGGCATCAGCGGGCTGTCTACCACGTCGCTGTCGCTGAACGCCAACCGGCCGGGCCTCGTGTCGCTGCGCGACTTCACGCCGTCCGACCGGATCGCGGTGCCCGGCATCCGCACGTCGCTGTCGGCGGTGGTGCTGCAGATGGTCGCGAGCCGGCAGCTCGGGCCCGCGCATTTTGCGCGGCTCGATTCGATCACCGTGAACCTGCCGCATCCGCAGGCGATGCAGGCGCTGATCCGCCGCGAGAACGGCGTCACCGCGCACTTCACGTCGCCGCCGTTCTCGACGCTCGAGCTGCGGCAGCCGGGCATTCACCGTGTCGTGAATTCGGTCGACGTGCTCGGCCCGCTGACGCTCGACGTCGTATTCGCGCCGAAGCGGCTCGTCGATACGGAGCCGGCGCTGGCCTCGGCGTTTCTTGGCGCGCTAGACGAAGCGAACCGCCTGATCGCGCAGGACCCGCGCGCGGCGGCCGCGCTCTATGCGGCCTCGTCGGGCGTCGGCGTGTCGCACGACGACGTGATGCAGATGCTCGCCGCGTCCGACACGCGCTTCTCGGTGCTGCCGAACCAGCTGATGGACTACGTCGAATTCCTGTATCTCGCCGGCACGATCAAGGCGAAGCCGCGCGCATGGCACGAGATGTTCGCGCCGATGCTCGACGACTACCGGTCGCGTTGATGCCGCCGCTTCCTTTCATCGACCCACCCCGCACCCGCGCGATCGTCGCGCACGGCGCCGATTCAACCGATTTGCAACCGATATGCAACCGATATGCAACCGATATGCAACCGATTCACGCAAGGAGCCTGAAGTGAACGCTACCGACACCCTGGACCCCGCGACCGCCGAAGAACAGTGCATCATGTCGAAGATGGCGCGGCGCCTGCTGCCCATCCTCGTCGTGATGTTCCTGATCGCGTTCATCGACCGGCAGAACGTCGGCTTCGCGAAGCTGCAGATGGTGCACAGCCTCGGGATGACGGAAGCCGCGTTCGGGCTCGCGTCGTCGCTGTTCTTCATCGGCTACCTGCTGTTCGAGGTGCCGAGCACGCTCGCGCTGCATCGCTACGGCGCACGCGTATGGCTCGCGCGGATCATGCTGACGTGGGGCCTCATTACCGTGCTGATGGGCTTCACGACGTCGATGCCCGCGTTCTGCACGCTGCGCTTCGTGCTCGGCATCGCCGAGGCCGGCTTCTATCCGGGCGTGATCTACTACCTGACGTTGTGGTTTCCGCAGAGCTATCGCGCGAAGGTGCTCGGCATCTTCACGCTCGGCAGCGCGCTCGCGAACATGCTCGGCTCGCTGGTCGGCGGTGTGTTGCTGAGCCTGAACGGCGTGTGGGGGCTCGCGGGCTGGCAGTGGGTGTTCGTGGCGACGGGCATCCCGGCGGTGATCGTCGCGATCGTCGTGTTCCGCGTGCTGCCCGCCTCGGTGCGCGATGCCCGTTTCCTGGACGAGCGCGAGAAGCAGATCGTCGAGGCCGCGCTCGAACGCGAGAAGCCCGCTCAGGCCGAGCACGGCCAGCCGTGGAGGGCATTGCTCGATCCGCGCGTGATGCTGTTCGCGGCGACCTACATGCTGATGTCGACGTCGCTGTACGGCGTGACGTACTGGCTGCCGACGCTCGTGAAATCGTTCGGCGTGTCGAGCAGCACGAACGGCTTCCTGAGCATGCTGCCGTGGGCGCTCGCGGTGCTGCTGCTGTTGTGGCTGCCGGCGAAGCTGCGCCGCGCGAAGAGCATCCTGCGCACGATCGCGATCGTCGCGGCGCTCGGCGCGCTCGGCTTTCTGCTGAGCCTCGTGCTGCCGTCGACGCCGCTGCGCTTCATCGCACTGGTGCTCGGCGGCGCATGCATTCCGCTGCTGTATCCGTGCTTCTGGTCGATGCCGCCGCGTTACTTCACCGGCGCGCGGGCGGCGGCGAGCGTCGCCGCGATCAACTCGATCGGCAACCTCGGCGGCTTCTTCAGCCAGAACCTGATGCCGTTTGCCGGCAAGGTGACGGGCACCGCGTTCGGGCCGATGATCGTGCCGATCGTGTGTCTCGCGCTGCTCGGGATCGGTGCGCTGGTCGCGTGGACGCGCTCCGAGCGGGGGATGGTGGCGGCGCGGGTGTGAGGCGGCGCGGCCGGATTGTGGTCCCGGATACGTTGGTCAGGCCGAATGGCCGACTGCCCCCGAAAAAGCGGGTGTGCTACCATGCATTACATATGTAATACACGGAGTGTGCGATGAAAACCGCGACCATGCCGGCGCTGCGTGTCGATCCGCAATTGCGGGAGGCGGCAGAGTCGGTCCTCGAGGAAAACGAGACGTTGTCTGCGTTCATGGAGTCGGCGCTGCGCGATGGTATTGCGCGTCGCCGACTGCAGCGCGAGTTTGTCACCCGTGGCCTTGCATCGCGCGACGAGGCGCGTCGTACCGGTGAATACGTCGATGCCGCCGACGTGCAGGCCGAACTCGAGGGCATGCTGAAGGCTGCGAGAGCAGCGAAGGCGGCTGATTGATCTATCGGGTCCGATATACACGTGCGGCCCGTGAGGATCTGGTACGGATGTATCGATACCTGCTCGAACGTGATATCGATGCAGCGGCGCGGGCTGCGGACGCGATCGAACAAGGTGTCGCCATGCTCCGAATGTTTCCGTTCACATGCCGCAAGATCGACGATGGAAATCCGTTTCTACGTGAGCTGATCGTGTCTTTCGGCACGTCGGGCTATGTCCTGCTGTTCGAGATTGAAGCGGCCGAGCAAGTCACGATTCTAGCCGTACGACATCAACGGGAAGATGATTACCACTGACGCGTGATCGACGCGGCAACCGGCATTCGCCGATATTGCCGCCTCGATCAGCGATCGATCCGCGAACCCCCATCCCCGCCGTGCACGACCGCAACAGGCGTAGGCGTCAACGGAATCTCCACCTCGACCGTCGTGCCTTCGCCGAGCGTCGTCGCGATCCGCAGCGTGCCGCCGACCAGATACGCGCGCTCGCGTAACCCGACCAGCCCGAACGATCCCGACTTGCGCGGCACGCCGGGATCGAATCCCGCGCCGTCGTCGCGAATCGTCAGCTCGATCGCATGGTTCGCCCGCACGAGTTCGACGTTCGCATGCGACGCGGCCGCGTGCCGCGCGACGTTCGCGAGCGCTTCCTGGGCGATGCGGAACACCGCCGTCGCGTAAGGCTCGTCGAGTTGCAGCTCGGGCGGCTCGACGTGCAGCGAGCACGCAATCCCGTGACGGTGCCGGAAATCCTCCACGAGCCATTGCATGGCCGCGGCGAAACCGAGGTCATCCAGCATCAGCGGGCGCAGATCGGACGCGATGCGCCGCGTCGCGGCCACCGCACCGCGCGCGAGCGTATGCATCGCCGCGATCTTGCGCGCCAGCAGCGCATCGTCCTGCGGCACGCGGTCGATCAGCCATTCGAGATCGTTCTTCAGCGCCGCGAGTGTCTGCGCGAGTTCGTCGTGCAGCTCGCGTGCGATGCGGCGCTGCTCGGCTTCGCGTGCGCTCGCGCTGATCGCGGCGATCTCGCGCAGCTCCTCGCGTGACGCCTGCAGCGCCCGCTCGGCACGCACACGTTCCTCGACTTCGCGCCGCAGGTCGCGGTTCGACGCGCTCAGTTGCGCGGTGCGCGCGGCGACGCGCTGTTCGAGCCGTTCGTTCGCATCGTTCAATTGCGCGCTCTTCTGCACGACGAGCAGATGCTGGTAGCGCGCGCCGGCCAGCGCACGCACCGTCTGCGCATGCAGCCGGCCGTTTTCGAACAGCATCGCGAACAGCACGACGCCGGACGCGATGAGGCCATACGCGCGCCCCGCGTAGAAGCCGAGATCGTAGCGCCCGTGGTTCAGCATCGACGACAGCGCGATGTCGAACAGCCACGCGACGAGCACCGTCATCACCCACAGGTCGAGCACGGAATGACGCCGCCGCCGCTGCCACATCAGCATCAGCGCCACCAGGTTCAGCCCCCAGACGATCGTGATCGCGTTCGTCATCGTCGCGGCCATCCGGTTGCCGTTCATGATGCGCGGCAGCAGGTCGTGGCCGGCCGTCGCGAGCAGTGCGAGTGCGGCCGTCGCGCCGAGCGAGGCCGCGATGCACAGCACCACGGGAATCGCCGCGCGGCGCTGCGCAGCCGCGATTGGCCCCGCGGCAGGCGCTGCCGCGCGCAGCAGGGCATACGCGGCGACCGCCAGCGGAAAGCCGCCGTGCCAGAACAGGTAAAGCCAGGCGGTGGTCTGGTCGCCGGCGCCGAGCAGGCCGGTCGGTGCGAACAGCCCGGGAAAGGTCAGCATGTGGGTGCCGGCCATGAAGCCCGTGAACAGGTAGCCGCCGGCGAGCACGAGCAGCGGCTTCTCGCGCAGGATCGCGTACTGGCCGAGCAGCAGGCCGGCCGTCACCATGTCGTTGACGACGATCGCCGACTGGTACACGGGGATGAACGCCCAGCCCGGCGCAAGCGGCCTGCCCGCGAACGGCGCAAGCGCGGCGAAGATCACGGCGGACACGAGCACGGTCGCGAGCGCGAGCCGCCGTTCACGCCGGCCCGGCGGCAGCGACGACATGAACAGGCGCGACGCGTCCGGGTTGTCGTCGTCCGACGGTGAAGGCGGGAAGTGGAAGGCAGTCGTCATGCGTCGCTGCCGGGGTCGAGGTCGTGGCGCACCGCGTAGCGGACCAGCGCGGCTTCGTGCGGCAGTTCCATCTTCTCGAGGATCCGTGTCTTGTACGTGCTGACCGTCTTCGCGCTCAGTGCGAGTTCGGTCGCGATCTGCGTGACAGTCTGGCCCGCGACGATGCGGCGCATCACGTCGAGCTCGCGCGCGGACAGCCGTTCGTGCGGCAGCGCCACGACCGGCGCGCGCAGCGTGAGCGCGAGGCTCTCGGCTGCCGACGGGCTCACGTAGACGCCGCCCGCCGCGACCTTGCCCACCGCCTCCACGAGCTCGGCGGTCGCGCTGTCCTTGGTCAGGTAGCCGGTTGCGCCGGCCTTGAACGCGCGCGCCGCGTATTGCGCCTCCGCGTGCATCGTCAGCACGAGCGTGCGCAGCGACGGTGCGTGGTGTTTCACCAGGCGGATCAGCTCGATGCCGGTCGGCGCGGGCATCGACAGGTCGAGCAGCAGCACGTCGGCGGCGCCGCGCTCGACCAGCGCGAGCGTGGCCGAGCCGTCGCTCGCCTCGCCGACGATTTCGAAACCGCCGGCCGTTTCCAGGATGTGACGCAGTCCGTCCCGCATGACTGCGTGATCGTCAGCCAGAATTACCCTGATCATCTAGCGATCCTCTTCGGGATGACGCCGCGCACTGCTGTCGGGTGATCGCCGCGGCCGTTCTTCTGATCAATATATTCCGCCGAATCCGAAAACGATACACATCCGGGAAATTTTCGAGACAGGAGATCGGGGAATGGGTACTGAAACGAAATAATCATCGGGAAAAAGTACGCGGCGGCGCGGGCGAGAATCAGGGTATTCCCGGGTAATCGCGGCGGCCGGAACAGGGCGGCGCGGCGCGTCGCGAACCGTCCCGCGAACCGTCCGGATTCGGGACTAAACTGGTGCCCGATGCCACTACACCACCCGAGGAGCCCCACGATGATCGACCTTGCCGAAATCCTGCCGTCCGCACTGCCCGCCGCCGTCGCATGGGCCGAAGCGGAGGCGGCGCGCGGGATCGCGCAGGGTGCGCCGCTGACGCCGGCGCAAGCCGACGACGCGCGCACGGTGGGTGTCGCGCAGCCGGAACGGATCCGCGTGGTGATCGTCGAGCGCATGCCGTTTCCCGAGACGCCGACGCTGGCCGCGATCGCCCGCGACACGGGGCTGCTGTCGCCGGGGACGATCGGACTCACGCTCGGTCACGCGGTGTACGTGCTGCGCGGGCAGGACACGCGCCGCCTGCTGACCCACGAATTTCGCCACGTGCATCAGTACGAGGCCGCCGGATCGATCGGTGCGTTTCTCGCGCGCTATCTGCAGGAGATCGCGACGGTCGGCTACCACGACGCGCCGCTCGAGGCCGATGCGCGGCAGCACGAGTTCGACTGATCCGTCACACCGGCGCGACCGCGCGCACCGCCCGATGAACGTTCCCCATGCCATCGCCGGCCCGGTGTTCGCACGCCGGGTCGCTTCGCCATGGAGCGCGCAATGAGCGACACGATCCACGCGTGGATCGGCGCGATCGGTGCGCATCCGCTGCTCGTGCTCGCGATCGTGTTCGTGACTGCGTGCGCCGAGGCGATCGCGCTGATCGGCACGGTCGTGCCGGCCGGCGCCGTGATGTTCGCGGCCGGTGCACTGATCGGTGCGGGCGCGCTCGACGGCTGGACGACGATCGGTGTCGCGGCACTCGGCGCCGTGATCGGCGACGGGATCAGCTACGAGCTCGGGCGGCACTACCGCGGGGTGATCCGCAACGCGTGGGCGCGCTTCGGCTATGCGGCTGTCTACGGGCGCGGCGAGGAGTTCGTGCTGCGCCATGGCATGAAGAGCATCGTGCTCGCGCGTTTTATCGCGCCGGTGCGCGCGGTCGTGCCGGTGGTCGTCGGCTGCGCGACGCTGCCGCGCCGGTCGTTCTATCCGGTCAACGTCGTCTCCGCGCTCATCTGGGCGCCCGTGCACGTCGCACCGGGCATCCTGTTCGGGGCGTCGGCCGCGCTGGCCGCGGCGATCAGCGTACGGGTCGCCGTGATCCTGCTGGTCGTCGCGGCGCTGGTCGCGCTCGTGTGGATCGGCGTGCGCGTCGCGCTGCGGCGCGGTTGGCCGCTGTTGCGTCGTGCGCTCGTCGAAGGGGTGCACGCATGCGCGCGCCGCTGGCCGCGGTTCGGCGCGCGGCTGCACGACGCGATCGCCTATGTACGCGGCCTGCCGGGCGCGGTGCCCGTGCTCGCGCTGCTGTTCGTCGGCTGCGTGTGGTTGTTCGCGGGCCTCGTGCAGGATGTCGTCGCGAACGATCCGCTGATGCACGCGGACATTGCGCTGTATGCGTTCCTGCAGAACCTGCGCACGCCGCCGGTGGACGCCGCGATGCGCGCGCTTGCCGTGCTGCACGGGCACGATACGGGGCTGATCGTCGCGGCCGCGTTTCTCGTCTGGCTGATGATCCATCGCTGCTGGCTGACCGCCGCGTGGTGGCTCGTGACGGTCGGCGTCGCCGTCGTGCTCGTGCCGGCGTTCGGCGCGGGCGTGCCCGGCGCGACGCCCGCGAGCCTGCCGCCCGGTGCGCTGCACGTGCCGCTGCCCGATGCCGACGCCGCGTTCGCGATTCTCGCGAGCAGCGGCCTCGGCTGGGTGCTGACGCGCGACCGGCCCGCGCTGTGGCGAATCCCGGTCGTGACGGCAGTGGTGCTGTGGATCGTGCTCGGCGGCTTCGCGCGGCTGTATGTCGGCGACACGTGGCTGTCGGGCCTGCTGGGCGGCTGGAGCCTTGGGCTGGCCTGGTTCGCGTTGCTGGCCGGCGCCTATGCGTACTGGCGCGTGCGCGAGCATGTGCAGCCGAGGGGCGCGCTCGTCGCGGTGACCGTGGTGCTCGCGACGGCCGGCGTATGGACGGTTCCCGCGCAATGGCAGCTCGACCGCGCGGCGCGCCCGCATGTCGGCGACGTGGTCGCGATGACCGTCGACCAGTGGCTGCGCGGCGGGTGGCAGCGCGTGCCGGTGCGGCGCACCGAGATCGGCGGCGACCGCGAGGAATATCTGCCGCTGCAATGGAGCGCGACGTCGGACACGCTCGACCGGCATCTCGCGCAGGCCGGCTGGCAGCGCGCGACGCCGTGGTCGCCGGCCACCGCGCTGCGCTGGCTGTTGCCGCAGGCGCCGCCCGAGGCGCTGCCGGTGCTGCCGCGTTACACGCACGGCGAAAGCACGCGCCGCGTGTTCGTCCGCGTCGATCCGGGCCAGCCGGAAAGCCGCCTCGTGCTGCGGCTGTGGCGTTATCCGTACGTGTTGCAGGACGCGCTCGGCATGCGGCCGCTGTGGTACGGCGCGCTGTATCGCGAGACGCTGCATCGGCCGGCGCGGCTGATGACGATCGTGCGCTCGACGACGATCGACGATGCGGCGTCGATTGCGAAGGCGCTGGCGGTCGAGCCGACGATCGAGCATCCGCCGGCGGGGATGGCGGCCGCGCCGGCCGAGATGCTGCTGGTGTGGATGGTCAGGCCGTGAGCGGGCGGTGCGCCGCTTACGCGTGCGCCGGCTGCGCAGGGACGACGGACAGGCGCAAGCCGACGGTCTTGAGCACCGCGAGCAGCGTTTTCAGCGTCGGGTTGCCGTTGGGGGACAGCGTGCGATACAGCGATTCGCGGCTGATGCCGGCTTCGGCCGCGACGGCGCCGAGCCCGCCGTACGCTTCCGCGACGGTGCGCAGCGCGAGCAGGCCGGCCGCGCGGTTGTCGGGATCGTCGAGCGACTCCATCGCGACGCGCAGGTAGGCCACCGCGAGTTCGCGGTCGGCGCCGAGTTCGGCGACTTCCGCGTCGTGGTGCGATACCGCACCTTTGAGCTGGGTCATGTTTGCCTCCGTTTCCAGTTCGACCAGTGTTCCTTTGCGCGCCGGATGTCGTCGGGTTGACTGCGCTTGTCGCCGCCTGACAGCAACAGCACCAGTGCGCCGCCGTACCGCCCGAAATACACGCGATAGCCGGCGCCGACGTGGACGCGCAGTTCGATCACGCCTTCGCCGACAGGCTCGCAATCGCCGAAGTTGCCTGTCTGCACGCGGCGCAGGCGTTCGCGAATCCGGGCCTGTGCAAGCTTGTCGCGCACGGCGTTCAACCATTCGGTGAAGGGCTCGCGACCATCGTCGCGCTGGTAGCGAAGAAGTTCGAACTTGGAGAGCATTGTAACTTATAAGCTACAAAAATGGTGGATGGAAATGGAGGTGGCCGTGCGAGCTGCCGGGTGGTGCGCGCAGGGGCGTACGCGCATTGGCGCGCCGGGACCACACACAACGCCGCATGCGCGGCAGTTGCAGTGCATGCGGCATCGTCGAGGTGCCGGATTTCAGGCAGCGAAACCGGCTTCCCGGACGACGATCATTCTTTCATCCGGTGCATACGGTGACGATTCGGCCGAATGGCCAAGGTCGGCGGCCCGATGACGGGCACGCGCGGTGGGAGGCGGGGCTGGAGGGAATGACGGGAAGGGCAAGCCTGTCGGCGCCGGCGCATCGCGCGCCGTGCGAGCCGACAGGCCTTCGTGCCTTACTGCTTCGCCGGTGCGGCCGTCGCGACCTTGTCGAGCGCGGCGGGGATATACGTGTCGAGCTGCGTGGTCACCGATTCGTAGAAGTCGATCGGCTTGCCCCACGCGTCGGGCACGTCGACGTGCTTTCCGGACGCATATTCGGCAAGCGTGAACACCTTGCCGGCGGCCGACGGATACAGCGCGAGCACCTTCTCCTTGTGCTTGTCGGTCATCGTCAGGATCACGTCGGAATGCTTGACGTCGTTTGCGTTCAACTGCACCGAACGGTGCGCGGACGTGTCGATGCCGCGGCGCTTCATCAGGATCACGCCGTTTTCTTCGGGCTTTTCATCGTACGGATCTTCGTCGACCGCGCGCGAAATCACCGCGATGTGCGCGTGGCGCTGCGCGATCAACTGGCCGGCGATTGCTTCGGCCATCACGCTGCGCCCGGTGTTGCCCGTGTCGACGAACGCCACCTTCTTCGGCTCGTCGGCGAACGCCGAGGTCGCGCACTGGATGCCGACGCAACAGAGCAGCGCAAGCGTGTTGAGGGTGTGCCTTCTTTTCATGATGTCTCCGCGAGGGTGGGGAGCCCCGGCGGCGCGCCAGGGCTTGCGGGAGATCATGACGGCCGCATGCGACAGAAAAAAATAAACAGCCGGATTTCGCAAGACGGCGTCGCTTCGTGGCAAGCGGGCCCGGTGACGACGCATGCGCCGTGCGCCCGCCCGGGGCCGCCGCGGACCACGGCCTCACGCGCGACGCGCGCCCGCTTCATCGTCACGCTGTCACCGCCACGCGTTCGGCGGCAAACCCCGCGAGCGTCCGCAACGCGTCCCGCGCCGACCGCAGGTAAAACGCCTGCAGATGAAACACGTGCCAGCGCGCCGCATGAATCTCCAGCCGGCACGGCACGCCGCACGCCTGCGCATGACTGGCCAGCCGCTGCGCATCCGACAGCAGCACTTCCTGGTCGCCGGCCTGGACGAGCATCGGCGGCAGGCCGCGCAGGTCGGTGTCGAGCGGGCCGCGGGCCGCCACCGAACCGACGCCGTGATACCAGCGCAGCCCCTGTTCGAGCCAGCCGCGGCGGATCATCGGATCGTCGTGGCGGCGCGAAGCCAGCGTCGCGCCGCCGAGCGCGGGATCGGTCACGGGCGAGATCAGCAGGAGCGCGGCGGCGGCCGGCTCGCCGCGCTCACGCAGTGCGATGGCCAGTGCCAGCGCCAGTGCGCCGCCGGCCGAATCGCCCGCGATCGCGATCCGGTGCGCAGCGTGACCCTGCGCGCGCATCGCGTCGTAGACGGCCAGCGCATCGTCGAGCGCGGCCGGGCTCGGATGCTCGGGGGCCAGCCGGTAATCGGGCACCCACACCGGCAGGCCGGCCTCGTTCGCGAGCCGCGTCGTCACTCCGCGATGCGTATGCGGCCCGCCGAGGCAGAATGCGCCGCCGTGCAGATAGAGGATCGCGCCGCCGGTGTCGCCGCGTTTCGGCGCGACCACTTCGACCGGCACGCGGTGCGCGTGGGTACGGTAGCGCAGCGTGCCGCCGGTGCCGGGCATCAGCTGCGACAGCAGCGCGACGACGCGGCGTTGCATGCGTGCGCCGAACGGCGGCCCGATCAGCGGCCGGAACGCCACGCGCAGGAAGCCGCGCAGCGATGCGGCCGTGAGCGCCTCCAGCCGGCCGGCGGGCGGCGCGACCACCACGTCGCGCGTCGGGGCGGCCGATTCGGGCAACGGATGCGTGAAGCGGTAAGCGGACATCCCGGTGAAGCGGGTGATCCACCGGTAGGTCAGCGTGAAGCCCGGCCAGTTCGTGCTGTTGTGTCCCGACGCATCGACGTACCAGCTCTTGCAACTGTTCCACACCGAACCTTCGAGCCGCTGCTGCACGTGCGCGTTGAAGCGCCGGTAGCGGCGCGCGTCGATGTCGATCTCGCGCGCGCCGTCGCGCCGCATCGCGCTCAGGCAGCGCATCACGTGCGCGATCTGGCTTTCGAGCATGTAGACGATCGAGTTGTGGCCGAGATTGGTGTTCGGGCCGTACAGCATGAAGAAGTTCGGAAAGCCGGGCACGGTGAGCCCGAGATACGCCTGCGCGCCGCGCCGCCACGCGTCGTTCAGGTCGAGCCCGTCGCGGCCCGTGATGCGCATCGGCGACAGGAACTCGGTCGCCGCGAACCCGGTGCCGTAGACGATGGCATCGACCGGATGGTGCACGCCGTCGACGGTCTCGATTCCGCTCTCCGTGACGCGCCGGATCCGCTGCGTGACGAGCTCGACGTTGTCGCGGCTCATCGCGGCGAGGTAGTCGCTCGACAGCAGGATGCGCTTGCAGCCGATCGGGTAGTCGGGCGTGAGCCGCGCGCGCAACGCGGGGTCCGGCACGTCGCGCGCGAGCAGCTTGCGGAACGGCCGGCCGACCGCGACCTTCATCAACGTGTGCAGGCGCGTGAACGCAATCGCGCGCGATTCGTAGCGCAGGTAGATCGATGCGCGATGCAGCTTCATCGCCCACGGAAGCTTGCGGAACAGCGCCTTCTCCCACGGGCGGTACGCGCGGTCGGGGCGCGGCATCACGTAGGCCGGCGAACGCTGGAATACGGTCAGGCGCTGCACGTCGCCGGCGATCGCCGGGACGAACTGGATCGCCGACGCACCGGTGCCGACCACCGCCACGCGCTTGCCGGCGAGCGAATAGTCGTGATCCCAGTGCGCGGAGTGGAACGCGCGGCCGTGGAACGTGTCGATGCCGGGCAGGTCGGGCATCGCGGGGCGGCTCAACTGCCCGGTGCCGCTGACGAGCACGGCGGCGCACAGCGCGGTGCCGTCGGCGAGCGTGACGCGCCACAGCGCAGCGGCTTCGTCGTAACGCGCATGCGCGACTTCGGCGCCCAAGCGCAGGTAGCGCGCGAGGCCGTACTTGCGCGCGCAATGCTGCAGGTACGCATGGATTTCGGGCTGCGGTGCGAACACGCGCGACCAGGCCGGATTCGGCTCGAACGAAAACGAGTACAGGTGCGAGGGCACGTCGCAGGCGGCGCCCGGGTAGCTGTTGTCGCGCCACACGCCGCCGACGTCGTGCGAGCGTTCGACGATCGCGAAATCGTGGACGCCCGCACGTTGCAGCGCGATCGCCATGCCGATGCCGGCGAAGCCGGCGCCGATGATGATCGCCGCGAGCGGTGCGACGGAGTCGGTCAGGTGGGCAGCGTCACGCGACGACATGGCGGGTTTCCTCCGGCTGGACGGTTTCGTGCGCGGCGCGCGAGGCAGGCATGGTGTCGGTATCCGTCGTTATCCTGACGGTTTCGTGCTGCTGCCGAACGGGCGTGCGGCACACGCCGCGGATCAGGTCGACGGCTTTCTCGGCGATCATGATCGTCGGCGCATTGGTGTTGCCGCCGATGAGCGTCGGCATGACCGACGCATCGACGATGCGCAGCCCCTGCAGGCCGTGCACGCGCAGTTGCGGATCGACGACGGCGAGCGCGTCGTGCCCCATTCGGCACGTGCCGACCGGGTGATACACGGTGTCGGTGCGCCGCCGCAGCACGTCGCGGATTTCATCGTCGGTGTCGACGTTCGCGGTGAACAGGTCGCGCGTGGTCCAGCCGGCGAGCGCAGGCGCTTCCATCAGCCGGCGTGTGAGCCGGAAGCCCGCGACCATGTCGTCGAGGTCGCGCGGATCGGCGAAGAACGCGGGATCGATGCGCGGCGCCGCGAGCGGATCGGCGCTGTCGAGCGTGACCGAGCCGCGGCTGCGCGGCCGCAGCAGGCACACGTGGCACGACAGCCCGTGGCCGGCGTGCAGCTTGCGCGCGTGATCGTCGACGAGCGCGACGACGAAGTGCAGCTGGATGTCCGGTGCGTCGAGGCCAGCGCGGGTCTTCAGGAAGCCGCCGCCTTCCGCGAAATTCGAGGTCAGCATGCCGCGCCGTTCGCGGCGAAAACGCGCGAGCTCGCGCAGCATGCGCAAGCCGCCGCGCGCGGATACGCCCATCGTATCGACGCTGCGCGTGCGGTAGCCGAAGATGAAATCCGGATGGTCCTGCAGGTTGCGGCCGACGCCGGGCAGGTCGGCGTGCACCGCGATGCCCCGTTGCTGGAGCTCGCGGCCGGGGCCGACGCCCGACAGCATCAGCAGCTGCGGCGTCTGCAGCGCGCCGGCCGCAAGCACGACTTCACGCCGTGCGCGCAGTGTGCGGACCTCGCCATGCTGCCGGACTTCGACGCCGGTCGCGCGCGTGCCGTCGAACAGGATGCGCAGGACTTGTGCGTGCGTCTCGACCGTCAGGTTGTCGCGCCGGCCGATGTGCGGCAAGAGGTACGCGCGCGCCGCACTCCACCGTTCGCCGTGCTTCTGCGTGACCTGGTAGATGCCGATGCCTTCCTGCTGCGCGCCGTTGAAATCGTCGGTGAGCGGCAGGCCGGCCTGGCGCGCGGCCTCCAGGTAGCGCGCATGGAACGGGTTGCCGGTGCGCAGGTCGCTCACCCACAGCGGGCCGTCGCGGCCGTGCCACGCATCGTCGAAGCGCTCGTTGTGCTCGCTCAGGCGGAAGTACGGCAGCACGTCGTCGTAGGCCCAGCCTTCGTTGCCGAGCGCGGCCCAGCCGTCGTAGTCGACGCGATGGCCGCGAATGTAGACCATCGCGTTGATGGCCGACGAACCGCCCAGCGCCTTGCCGCGCGGCTGGTAGCCGATGCGCCCGCCGAGGCCCGGCTGCGGCACCGTGTCGAAGGCCCAGTTGTTGATGCGGGTCGGCATCATCGCGACCGCGCCGGTCGGCACGTTGACGAGCGTGCCGTCGCCGCGGCCGCCGGCCTCGAGCACGCAGACGGTCACGGCCGGGTCCTCGGTCAGCCGCCCGGCGACGACGCAGCCGCCCGAACCGCCGCCGACGACGATGTAGTCGAATGTCTTGCTCATGGATGCATCCTTTGATGGTCGATGGATCAGGCAGGGCGCGGCAGCGCGCCCAGGCGGCCGGCGTGCGGCGGACGGATCGCGAGCAGCGGAGCAGGGGCAGGGGCAGGGGCTCGGGCGAACGCGGTACGCCGGCGTGCGAAGCGGGCGGCGGGATCGGTCGGGCGACTGTGTCGCATGGTGTCTCCTCCGGAGGGCGATGGCGTCGTTCGGGCGACGACTGGATGACGCCGATGGTGCTGGCCGCATGGGAAAACACCAATGCTGCTTCGGGACAATTGTTTTAGTATTTGGGCCAAATCGGCGCTTCGAGGGTTTCTCCGCATGAGCTTCTGGGATTTCACCCGGAGTCCGGCCAGCGCCCGGCTGCTGGTCGATTTCGGCGACGAACGCGGCGTGCCGCACGCGACGCTGCTGGCCGGCACGGGGCTCGCCAACGCGCAGCTCGACGATCCGAAGGTCGAGGTGACGGCCGCGCAGGAGCTGCGGTTGACCGGCAACCTGCTGCGCGCGCTCGGGCGCACGCCGGGCCTCGGGTTCGAGGTCGGCCTGCGCTACCACTTCTCCGCGTACGGCGTGTGGGGCTACGGGCTGATCGCGAGCGCGACCGCGCGCGACGCGCTCGCGCTGGCGATGCGCTTCCTGCCGCTCACCTACGCGTTCACCGTGATCACGTACCGCGAGGAGGACAGCACGTGCGTGCTCAATTTCGGCGCGCCGGAACTCGATGGCGCGCTGAGCCGGTTCCTCGTCGAGCGCGACATGACCGCAGCGGCCGTGCTGCTGCAGGAAATCGGCGGCGACGCATTCGCGTTGTCGCGCTTCACGGTGCAGGCGACGCGCGCACCGTCCGTACCGGTGCCGTGCATCGCCGGCGTCGAGCCGGCTTTTTCGGCGCGCGCGAACAGCCTCGCATTCGACCGCGTGTTGCTCGACCGGCTGCTGCCGCACGCGAATCCGCTGACGGTGTCGATGTGCGAGCAGATGTGCGGCCAGCTGCTCGAAGCGCGGCGCGCGCGCGTGGGCACGTCGGAGATGGTGCGTCAGTACCTGGGCGCGACGCCCGGCCCCGCGCCGTTCTCGCTCGAGGACATGGCGCGGCTGATGAACACGAGCCCGCGCACGCTCAAGCGCCGGCTGCAGGAGGAGGGCACGACGTTCCGGGCGCTGCTCGCGCAGGCGCGCGGCGCGATGGCCGAGACGCTGCTCGGCGACGCGCGCCTGTCGCTCGCGGAGGTGGCCGAGCGGCTCGGCTTCAGCGACCTGTCGAGTTTCTCGCAGGCATTCAAGCGCTGGTACGGCGTGCCGCCGGGCGCGTATCGCAGCGCGGCGCAACGGGACAGCGGTCGTTCCTGAATCACGGTACGATCGTTGGCGTTCCTGCCGACATTCCAATCACGAGAGAACCCGCATGATCACGATTCGCCCGATGACCAACGACGATTTCCCGCGCTTCTGGCCGACCTATCGCGCCATCGTCGCTGCTCAGGAAACCTATGCATTCGATCCCGATTCGACGCCCGAAGCGGCGCGCGCGCTGTGGCTCGATGCGCCGCTCTGCACGTGGATCGCCGAAGAGGACGGCGTGGTCCTCGGCTCGTACTACCTGAAGGCGAACGCGGCCGGCCCCGGCAATCACGTGTGCAATTGCGGCTACATGGTGAGCGAGGCCGCGCGCGGCCGTGGCGTCGCGCGCCTGATGTGCGAGCACTCGCAGCAGGTTGCGCGCGAACGCGGTTTCCTCGCGATGCAGTTCAACTCGGTGGTCGCGACGAACGAGGTGGCCGTCGCGCTGTGGCAGAAGCTGGGATTTGAAATCGTCGGCCGCCTGCCGCGCGCCTATCGTCACGCGCGGCTCGGGTTCGTCGATTGCCTCGTGATGTTCAAGTGGCTCGGCGGCACACCTGCCGCCGGAGCCTGAGCGCGCAACTGCCGAATCAGACGGCGAACGCGCCGTCGAACACGATCCTGTCGTCGAGCGCGAGCGTGCCGCGCGCGAAGATCAGGTCGAGATGGTGGCTGCCGTTTTCGCCGCCGCCGAGCCCGAGGTGCAGGCCCGGATGACGTTCCTCGAACCCCGCGTTGCGGCCGTACAGCCCGCGAATGCCGAGGTTCGTGCCGATGCCGAATTCCTCGATCCGCCGGTGGTTCGCGTGCCGGTCGAGGTAGGCCGAGAAATCGCGCCGGAAACCCGTGTCGTCGGTCTCGAAGCCGACGATCGTGCTGTTCTCGACCTGCAGCGTCGCGAGCCGCTCGGCCACCTTGTACTTGATCGCGAACGGCACGGTGCCGAGAAACGTGCCGCTGAAGACGACCGTGCCGTTGAGATCGGTGACGTGCGTCGCGATCTCGCCGGGCACGACGTCGAGGTTGCCCATCCCGTCCACGCTCGTCCATTTCTGGTCCGGTGCGAGCGAGCCCGTCAGCGTGTTGCCGGCTTCGTCGATGAAGCGGATCTGCGATGCGCGCGCGGCCGCGTCGATCAGCCGGCCGTTGCGTGCCGCGATGTCGTCGAGCGATTCGGCGAACGCCTCGTCGAGATGCGGGCCGTAATCCTTGAATAAAACCGACTTGCTCCAGTGCTCGACGATCGCGGGGCGGATCGCGGCGAGGAACGGCGGGCCGCTCGGCGACGGTGTCGGCAGGCACGACGAGTCGTACAGCAGTACGAACAGGTCGGCTTCATCGAGCGCGGCGGCGATGTCGGCGGGCGGGGTGCTTTCGAGGCAGAGGGTCGTGGCGTCGAACGAATCGGGCAGGGCGGCAAATGCGCGCAACGCGATGTCGCGGTTGCGGGTGTCGTGGCCGACCAGCAGTTTTCCCGATTCGCCGCGCGCGAGCTTGTCGCGCAGCGCGGGGTGGAAGCCGAGTGCGCGGTGCAGGTTCAGCATGCGTGTCTCCGGAAACGGCGGAAGGGCCGCGGCCCTTCCGCGAGAACGGGTGGCCCGCTCAGACCGGCCAGAGCGCGGTGCCGAACGGCACCACGGCGTCCTCGACCATCATGTCGACGGCCTCGGGGTGCGTGTCTTCCTTCATCCAGTCAAGCAACTCGATCTGCTGGGTGTCCTGCATGTCAATTCTCCTGTGATGAACATGAGCGTTTCAACATGAATGCGCGGCTAAAAAGTTGCCACTCCTCATCAGGCATTTCGTGAATGCCGGATGAGTGGCGTTGATATTAGTCTGACGAATTTACGAATGCAATGCGTTGCAAGGTTTTTAGCCTCGTCATGCTAAACAAGGGGGATTGACGAGTCGCGCGCGGTAAATCACGGATAAAGCGAATGACGGATTCAATGTCATTTTTTTAATGACCTGAATCTGAATCGACGCATTGCGTTCGGCGATTTTTCATCGGGAATTCGATCGCCATCGATCGATGGCGATCGACGTCGTTCGCGGCGGCCATGCGCGCGAACGCGTCGCCGGTCGGCGGGGGCGAGTCAGCGACTCGATTCGATGCCTGTTTCAGCCGAGCAGTGCCTTGCCGAGCGGTTTGACCGGCTCGGACCGAAGCACCAGCGACGTCGTGACCGCGCCGAAACGGGCGATCGCGTCGATGATGGTTTCCAGTTGTCCCGGTGTCGGCACCAGGACCTTCAGCAAAAAGCAATCCTCGCCGGTCATCCGGTGGACCTCGATCACGTGCGGCATCTCGGCGAACGCGCGCAGCGCAGGCTTGATGTGTTCGTGCGTCGTCTTCAGCCGGATGATGGCCGTCATCCCCAACCCGAGCGCGGCCGGGTCGATTCGCGCGCCGTAGCCCGCGATGATGCCGCGTTCTTCCAGCCGCTTGACGCGCTCCGACGTGGCAGGCTGCGACAGCCCGATGCGCCGGCCCACTTCGGACAGCGGCATCCGTGCGTTTTCCTGTAGCGCCTCGAGGATCGAAAGATCCAGGCGATCGAGTTCTCCGTTCGACATGTCCGCTTTCCCGCTCCGTTAATTCATCGGCATATTGTCTCAATATCCGATGATTTGCCATTCCCGGCCGGTTTCCGGCAAGCCAGACTGCGAGCTCGCCTGTTCATGGAGACGGAGATGGAGACGGACCAAACGATCGTGATCGTGCCGGGAATCGGCAACTCGGGACCGGATCATTGGCAGAGCCACTGGGAGGCCGCGCTTCCCGGCGCGATCCGCATGGCGCCTGCGTCATGGGATGCCCCCGACCTGCGTGACTGGATGGCCGCGCTGGATGAAGCCGTCGCGCAAGCCGCGGTGCCGCCGGTGTTGATCTGTCATTCGCTGGGTTGCCTGCTGTTCGCGCACTGGCGTGCGGCGTCGGCGCGCGTCGTGCGCGGTGCATGGCTCGTTGCGGTGCCCGATCCGGGCGGCCCGCGTTTTCCGGCTGCGGCCAGTGCGTTCGCGAAGGTGCCGGGCGGCGATTTCGGCGGCTTGCCGGTGCTCGCGATCGCCAGTTCGGATGACGGGTACGACCCGTCCGGGCACGGCATCGCATGGGCGAGCGAGCGTGGCGCGACGCCGCTGCTGCTCGGCCCGCGCGGCCACCTGAATGCGGCAGCGGGATTGGCGGAGTGGCCGGAGGGGCGCGCATTGTTCACGGCCTTCGTGGCCGGATTGCGGCGGTAGCGTACGCAAGCGGCGGCCGTTCTCCCATGCTTGCCGCCTGCCGGCCCGTGACGGCTCAAGTATGATCGGTCGACAGAATCGGAAGCCTTTACAGACAGTCGGGATCGGCGCGCGCGCAACGCGGGTGCCGCCGTGACGACTTGCCCCGGCTTCGAACGACACAGGAGACACTCGATGCGCGCAGCGCCGCAACCGGAGCATGCCGGCCCGTCGCAGCTGGACACCGGCGCGACCCGCCACCCCGCGGACCGTGATCCCGATCGCATGGCCGCGTGGCGGCTCGCGATCGGCCTGTCGCTCGGCAGCGCGATCGCGCTCGGCCTCGCGCGCTTTTCGTATGCGCTGCTGCTGCCGCCGATGAAGACCGATCTCGGCTGGACGTTCGCGCAGGCCGGCGCGCTGAACACGGCGAACGCGGCCGGCTACCTGATCGGTGCGTTGGCGTTTCCTTTGCTGTCGCGGCGCTGGCGCGCGGGCACGCTGCTGGCGGCCGGGTGTGCGCTGACCGCGTTGCTGATGGCCGCGTGCGGGCTCACATCGGGCATGCATGCGCTGCTCGTGCAGCGGCTCGCGACCGGCGTCGGCAGCGCACTGATCTTCATCAGCGGCGGCGTGCTGGCCGCACGGCTCGCGTCGGCGTCGCCGCGCGATGCGGGCTTGCTGCTCGGCCTCTACTATGGCGGCACGGGGTGGGGCATCGTCGCGTCGTCGCTGCTCGTGCCGGCGACGCTCACGCATGGCGTGCACGGCTGGCAGCCGGCCTGGTTCGCGCTCGCGGTTGCGTGCGTGCTGTTCTCGGCGGTGGCCGTGTCGGCCGCGCGCCGCATCGAGCGTGCGCACGCGGCACCGGCCGCGCCGCGCGACGGTGCGACATCGAGCGCTACCGCGAGCTCGGCCCGCTTCGCACTCGCGCTGGCCGGTTATGGCCTGTTCGGCGTCGGCTATATCGGCTACATGACGTTCATCGTCGCGCTGCTGCGTGGCGCGGGGATGAGCGGCACCGTGGTTTCCGCGTTCTACGTGATGCTCGGCGTCGCGACCGTCGTATCGGCGCGCTTGTGGTCGCGGTTGCTCGACCGGATGCGCGGCGGCCAGGCGCTGGCCGTGCTCAATGCGCTGCTCGGCATCGCGACGCTGATGCCGGCGATGTTCGTGCATCCGGTTGCCGCGTTCGCGTCGGGCGTGCTGTTCGGCGCGACGTTCCTGTCGGCCGTCGCATCGACGACGGCGTTCGTGCGCCACAACCTGCCGCCCGACGGCTGGGCGAAGGGGATCAGCGCGTTCACGACGGTCTTTGCATTCGGGCAGATCGCCGGGCCGGTCGCGATCGGCTGGGTGTCGGACAGCGCGGGGCTCGCACGCGGGCTCGTGTATTCGGCGCTGACGCTGTTCGTGGGTGCCGCGCTTGCGGCCGGGCAGCGCGCGTTGCGTGCTGCCGCGTAATCACGCGCGACACGCGTCCTTCACCGCACGCACGCCGTGCGCGACACGCGATGAAACGCGCGGCTGAAGTAGATCAGGCTGTCGCCGTCGTCGCGCACGCGGATCGACGTCGCTTCGATGAACATCACCGAATGCGAGCCGACTTCCTTCATGTCGGCGATCGTGCCCTGCAGGCTCGCGAGCGCGTCGCGCAGCACGGGCACGTCCTGCTCGCCGCGATCCCACACGGGCAGTTCGAAGCGCTGTTCCATCGGCAGGTCGGTGAGCCCGGCGAAGTGCCGTGCGAGCAGTTCGTGTTCGGCCGGCAGCACGTTGATGCAGACATGGCGATTGCGTTCGAACGTCGCGTGCATCGCGCTGGATCGGTTCAGACACACGAGCAGCGTCGGCGGCGCGTCGGTGACGGAGCACACGGCGCTGGCGGTGATCCCGCAGCGGCCGTGCGGCCCGGCGGTGGTGATCACGTTGACGGCCGCGCCGAGGTGGGCCATCGCTTGCCGGAAGGCCTTCTGCGCGTCGCTCGGCTCGACGCGTGCCGGTCGCTGGATATCGGTCGTGGAAGACATGGGCGCTCCTGAGTGGACGAAGGCGGCGATCGTGCGGCGCCGCCGGTGCAGCGCCGGATCGCCGACGATGACCCAAGCGTACGTCGCGAAAATGCGGACGACCATTCGCACGATTGACGATGGAGGTGGCGTTCTCGCCAACGCGTCTAAAGGTTCTACCTAGATGCGCGCCGCGGCGTGCGAAAAAAACCGCGATTGCACGTTCGTGCGGCCCGTGAAGGGGTTTTCAGCGGGTTTTCGGCTCGTTATGATGTGCCGCGCACCCCCAGCGAACGACGCGCGCGACGTGCCGGCAACCGGCCCCCTATGCGGCGCGTGCGATACCCATACCGATATCCAGTGAGACACCCGCGATGACGTCACCCGCACCGATCGTATACATCGTCGACGACGACAGCGGCATGCGGACGTCGCTCGCCTGGCTGCTCGAATCGGTCGGCATCGCGTCCGAAGGGTTCGCGAACGCCGCGGAGTTTCTCGCGCGCTTCGACGTGAACCTGCCCGCCTGCCTGGTGCTCGACGTGCGCATGCCGGAGAAGAGCGGCTTCGACGTGCAGGCCGAACTGAACGCGCGTGGCGCGACGCTGCCGGTGATCTTCGTCAGCGGGCACGGCGATATCCCGATGTCCGTGCGCGCGCTGCAGAACGGCGCGATCGATTTCGTCGAGAAGCCGTACAACTCGCAGCAGATGCTCGAGCGCGTGCAACGCGCGCTGCGGCTCGCGCAGCAACGGCATGTGGTCAGCCAGCGCCACCGCGAGTTGCGTCAGCGGCTCGATGCGCTGACCGCGCGCGAGAAGGAAGTGCTGCGCGGCGTGGTGGACGGCAAGGGCAGCAAGCAGATCGCGTCGGATCTGTCGATCAGCGTGAAGACCGTCGACGTGCACCGTGCAAGCATCAAGGAGAAGCTCGGCGCGACGTCGATCGCCGCGCTCGTGCGGGACGTGATGGTCGTGTGGGGCGACGACGGGGAGTCGTCGCGATAGGGGGCCGCAGGCACGCGGACGTACGCGCACCCGCTCAGCACCAGCACCAGCACCAGCACCAGCACCAGCACCAGCACCAGCACCAGCACCAGCACGTGTCCCGCGCGCGGCACCGGTCGGCCGCGCGCAATCGAAGGGGGGCCGCCGGTCAGCGCATGTACAACCCGCCGTTGATGTCCCAGCATGCGCCGTTCGCGAAATGCGCGTCGCCCGACGCGAGCAGCACGGCTGCATCCGCGACGAAACCGGCCGATCCGAGCTTGCCGCCCGGCAGGCTCGCGAGCACCTGACGCAGCTTCTCCGGCGCGACGCTTTCATGCACGATCGGCAGGTCGAGCGGGCCCGGCGAGATCGCGTTGACGGTCACGCCTTGCGCGCCGAGATCGCGCGCGAACACCTTGGTCAGCGTCAGCGTGCCGCCCTTCGCGGCCGCGTAGTGCGCGCCCGTCGCCGAGCCGCCGTTCTGTCCGGCGAGCGACGCGATGTTGACGATGCGGCCCGTACCACGTTCCGCGAAATACTGGCCGAATACCTGGCAGCCGAACAGCACGCTACGCAGGTTCACGTCGATCACCTGGTCGAACTGCTCGGCCGTGATCTCCATCGCAGGCACGACCTTCGATGCGCCCGCGTTGTTCACGAGCACGTCGATCGTGCCCCAGCGCGCGACGAGCGCATCGCGCGCGGCTTCGAAATCGCGTTTCGACGTGACGTCGAGCGGCAGCGCGATCGCGCGTTCGCCGCTCGGGTCGAGTTCGCGCGCATGCGCGTGAATGGCGTCGGCGGCGATATCCGCGAGCGCGACGCGATAGCCGGCCGCATGGAAACGTTCGGCGATGACGGCGCCGAGCCCGCGCGCGGCGCCGGTGACGAGGACGACTCGGTCTGACATGGTGCGTAGTTCCCTGGTTCGCGAGCGCGTGCGGGGTGAAGCCGCGCCCGCATCGTGGTTCATGCGGCGAGTGCCGCTTCGAAGTGTGCCGCGATCGCGCAGACCCGCTCGTCCGCGCCCTTGCGCCCGACGATCTGCAGGCCGGCCTTCAGCGGCGAACCGGCCAGCGGCAGCGGCAGGCTGAGCGCCGGGTGGCCGCTCAGGTTGAACGGCCGGATCAGCGACGACATCGCGATCACCGATACACCGTCGCGCGCCTGCTGCAGCGTGATCGGCAGCGCGGGCAGCGTCGGCAGCACGAGCACGTCCGCGTGCTCGAGCGCGGCGTCGACCTGTGCGGTGAAGCGTGCGCGTACGGCTTCGGCTTCCGCGAGGGCGGCGGGTGTCGTCGTCGCGGCCGTGCGCAGCCGCGCATCGAGGTCGGCACCGAGCTTGCCGGTTCCGACGAGATGGCCGAACGCGCGCGATGTTTCCGCGTTGATCACGGTGAGCCCGGCCGCGAATGCGGCCGGCATGTCGTCGAGCACGACCGTGTGCGAACGCAGGCCCGACGCGCGCACGGCCGCATCGAGCGCGGCGGCGATCGCCGGATCGGCTTCGACGTGGATCTGCGCGATCGTGCAGCCCGCCACGGAGGCCGCCGCTCGCGCACGATCGAAGCCCGGCGCGATCGCGGCCATCACCGCGGCCAGCGTGCGGATATCGCGGGCGAACGGCCCGACGCAATCGAGCGTGGTATCGGCCGGCGCGACGCCGCGCCGCGACACGCGGCCGAACGTCGGCTTCAGCCCGGCCACGCCGCAGCAGGCGGCCGGCCCGCGGATCGAGCCGCCGGTATCGGTGCCGAGCGCCGCGTCGACCGCGCCGAGCCCGACGAGCGAAGCGGAACCGCTCGACGAGCCGCCCGGGATGCGCGTCGCGTCCTGCGGATTGACGGGCGTGCCCGTGTAGTCGTTGATGCCGGTCATGCCGAACGCGAGCTCGTGCATGTTCGCCTTGCCGGCGATCTGCCAGCCCGCGTCGAGCAGCAGGCGGACGACGTCCGCGTGCTGTGCGGCCGGCGGTGCATCGGCGAGCGCGCGGCTCGCCGCGCGGGTCGGATGGCCCGCGATGTCGATCGTGTCCTTGATCGCGATCGTGGGGCCGGGGCCGCCGAGCGTGAAGGTGTCGATGAAGCCTGTCATGGTCGGTATCGTGCGGAAGCGGTGGAAAGCATCAGGACCGTGGCGCGGCGGCGAGCGGCCACGGGCCGTCGAGCACGCGTTCGGTGCGGAAATGACGGATCAGCCATGCGGAGCCGCTGGCGGCCGGTGCGAAATCGACGGTCAGCCGCGCGGCGATCAGCTCGGCCGTGCCGTCCGCATAGCGCGACGCCTGCAGCATGATCCAGCGGCCGCGCACGCTTGCGTTGCCGGCGCCGATCTCGATCGACTCCGACGTCAGGAAATGCAGGTTCGCCGAGAAATGCGGGTCGGGCGGCAGGTAGCGGCCCAGCATCGTGACGATCGCGGCCGTGCCTTCGAGGCGGCCGAACTTCTGCGCGTATTGCGGGCCGATGCCCTCCCACACGGCATCGGCGGTGAACAGCCCGGCGAGCGACGGGCCGTCGCCGGCATCCTCGGGCACGTCGCACAGCGCCATGTAGCGCGTGATCGTCGCGCGCACCGCGCGCTCGGCATCGAGCGCTGCCACGCGCTGCACGAGCGCGTCGATCCGATCCGGTGACAGGTCGGTCATCGCGCGCCTCACGACGCGGGCTTCGCGGCCGGCGGCACGGTCAGCGCGCGGCCGACGCGTGCTTCGATCTTGCCGTAGCGCCACAGGTTGTATTCGCCGACCGGCGTCGTGCGATACAGGTTGCACACGGCGACCGTCGTGTCGAAATCGGCGACGTCGGCCATGATGTAGAAGGTCCACGGGGCGCCGTCGGCCTGGCCGACCACGAGGCGGTCGTCGTCCATCACGCCGAGCACGTGCACACCGGGCATCGCTTCGACGGCGGCGAGCATCGCGCCGTACGCCTGCCACACTTCGCCGATCTTCTCGCGCGGCAAGTCGAAGAAGTTTTGCGACACGCCGCAGCAGAACAGGACGCGCAGCGGCAGCGGATTCGAATCGGACATATCAGGTTCTCCAGAGGAATCGGTGAGGCGCATGAACCGGCCGGCGAAGGTGGTTCGGCGTCGGCTTCATGCGCGTTGAAAAACAGTTCGGTCGACGCAGGTTACAGATAGCCGGGAAACGGCGTCACGCCGGTGAACACCGCGCCGGCGCCGTCGAAGTTGCCCTCGCCGAGAAACGCGTGCTGCGTGACGACCATCGCGTCGCGCAGCAGCCGCTGCAGCGGATGCGACCGGTAGATCGCCGCCGTGCCGCCGAGGCGGTACGCGCGTTCGACGACGCTCGCGCCTTCGCGTGCGATATGCGTGGCCGCGAGCCGCAGCAGGCTGACCTGGTCGGGCGTCACGGGGTTGCCCGCGAGGATCGATTGCCACACCGTGTCGGTTGCGTCGTAGAAGAACGCGCGCGCCGAGCGCAGTTGCGCCTCGGCCTTCGCGAGTTCGATCCGGTAGTACGCACGATCGGCGAGACGCGGCGCGCCGGTCGTCGTCTGCCGGCCACCGGACATCCGGTTCACGACGTCGAGCGCCGCGCGCGCGAGGCCAAGGTTGACGACGGCCAGCACCTGCGCCGCATACGCGACGGTCGGGTAGCGGTACAGCGGCTCGTCGACGGTCGGTTCGCCGCCGCGCACGAAGGTCCACGCTTCCGGCACGAAGCGATCGTCGACGCGCAGGTCGTGGCTGCCGGTGCCCTGCATGCCGACCACGCTCCAGTTCTCGACGATCTCGACGTCGGCCGCGCGGAACACGGCCGTGCGCGGCTTGTTCGGCGCGGCATCCTGCGCGCCGGGCACGGCGATGCCGACGCCGAGCCAGTCGGCACCCTTGCAGCCGCTCGCGAATTTCCACGTGCCGTTCACGCACCAGCCGCCCGGCGCGGCCTGGGCCGGCTGCACCGGGAACAGGCCGCCCGCGAACACCTGGTCGGGGCCGCTCGCGTACAACTCGGCCTGGGTTTCGAGCGGCAGCGCGGCGAGATAGACGTTCGCGGAGCCGAAGCTCGCGACCCACGCGGCCGAGCCGTCGGCGGTCGCGATCCGTTCGATCATGTCGAGGAACGCGGTCGGCGCGAGCGCATCGCCGCCGAAGCGGCGCGGCGTGCCCGCGCGATAGATGCCGGCTTGCTTGAACAGCGCGATCACGTCGCGCGGCACGTGCGACAGGCGGTCGAATTCTTCGCGGCGCGCGGCGACGGTTTCGATCACGGCGTCGAGCGGCGACAGCCGGGCGGCCGGTTCGCCGGCCGCGTGGGGGGCGCTCGGCGCGGTGTCGAGGGCGAGGGCGGCGTGGGGCATGGCTGTCTCCTGGGGCGGATTGGGGTTCGAATGCGGGGTGCACAAGACGATGCAACCAGTCTAGAAACGCCGAAAACACGCAGCAATTGGTGCGTTGGGCCGCGCGACTGGTGAGGTTCCGTGCCGCGCTAAAGAAATCTTCAGATGCGGGCGGCGCGCGCCGGTGCTATGTTGGGTTTCCGGTCGCGCGATGCCGCGCGACCTCTTCCGAAGCCGATCATGAGTTTCCCCGACGAAGACGATTTCCACCGGCTGCTCGACGCGCTGACGACCTGCGTGCTGCTGCACGACGCGCAGACGAAGGCGATCGTGTGGGCGAACCGTGCCGCGTGCATCGCGCTCGGTTTTTCCGTCGAGGAACTGCTGCCGCTGAAGGCGCCGGACATGACGCGTCCCGAGCCGAAATACCAGCGCGAGATCGCCGTGAGTGCGTGGGATCGCGCGCTCGTCGACGGGCCGCAGGTGTACGAGTGGTGCTACCGGTCGCGCACGGGCGTCGACATGCTGTCCGAGGCGACCGCCACCTACGTGCCGCTGCGCGGGCGCGACGTCGTGATGGTGCAGTTCCGCGACATCAGCGCGGAAGAGGCGGTGCGCCAGCAATTGCGTCGTTACGAGGCGCGGCTGCGCGAGTTCATGCAGGACCTCGACGAAGGCATCGCGGTGGTCACGCCGCACGGCGGCGTGCAGTTCATCAGCGAGTCGGGCCGCCGCGTGCTCGGGCTCGC
Organism: Burkholderia sp. D-99; assembly: GCF_011605345.1. Lineage (GTDB taxonomy): Bacteria > Pseudomonadota > Gammaproteobacteria > Burkholderiales > Burkholderiaceae > Burkholderia. The sequence continues at coordinate 292,020 of NZ_JAAOXM010000002.1, read as the reverse complement.
GCCCGACGAAGCGCTCGGCGAGGTGCTCGACTACTGCTCCGCGGCCGACCGCGACCGCCTCGTCGCGCAATTGCGCGATGCGCCGTCCGCCTGCCCGTCCGCGCCGCAGCGCTACCGGATCGTGCGGCGCGACGGCTCGCCGTGCTGGCTGCGCATCCTGTGCCGGCAGGTCGAGATCGAGGACGATCTCGACGGGCTGCTCGTGCAGTTCCGCGACGTGAGCGACGAAGTCGCGATCGAGGATGCCCGCCGCGCCGAAGCGCGCATGCTCGAACACGCAGGCCGCTACAACGCGATGGGCGAGATGGCGAGCGTGATCGCTCACGAGCTGAGCCAGCCGCTCGCGGCCGTGCGCAATTTCATCGAAGGGGCGGTGCAGCGGCTGAATGGGCGCGGCAGCGTGGACGACGCGATCTGGGGGCTGCGCAGCGCTGACCGGCAGGCCGAGCATGCGGCGCTGATCATCAAGAGCGTGCGCGAGTTCATCGTGAAGCGCGAGCCGGTCGTCGCGCTCGCCGACCTGCGCGACATCCTCGCGGACGTCGCGTATTTCATCGAGCTGCGTGCGAAGGAGGCCGGCGTGACGGTCGCGATCGTGCAGGCCGATGCGCCGCTGCCGATCCGCTGCGAGCGCGTGCTGATCGGGCAGGTGATCCTGAATCTCGCGTTCAATGCGATCGAGGCGTTTGCCGGTTGCGAACGCGTGCCGCGCATGCTGACGCTCGGCAGCGCGAACGTGGCCGGCTACGCCGAGCTGCGCGTGATCGACAATGGCCCGGGCATCGCGGAAGGCGCGCACGACCGGCTGTTCGACGGTTTCTCGTCGTCGAAGGTTGGCGGCAACGGGATCGGACTGTCGCTGTGCAAGAGCATCGTGACGCGCCACGGTGGCCGGATCGGCGCGAGCCCGGCCGATGGCGGCGGGCTCGACTGTCGCGTGACGCTGCCGCTCGCGGGTAAAGCGCAGGCGTAGCCGCTGCGTCGCGTCACGGGCACCAAGGGCACCACGGGCGTCACGGACACCACGGACACCACGGACACCACGGACACCACGGACACCACGGACACCACGGACACCACGGACACCACGGACACCACGGCGCGGCGCATGACGGAGCGACGCCCGGCCCATGATCAGCGCCCCAGCGCCCGTGCGGTCTGGCCGCCGATCCCGAAGTCGGTATTCGGGATGTCCTTGATGATGACGCGCGTCGCCTGCAACGGTGCATCGAGCACGGTCGCGGCGGCGTCGGAAAGTGTCGCGATCAGCGCGCGTTTCTGCTCGTCGGTGCGGCCGGCGATCAGGATCGCGACGATCACCGGCAGCGACGGCGGCGCGCCGTCGGCGGCCGTGCGCCCGCCAAGGCCGATATGCGTGGCGGGCAATTCGGTGAGCAGCACGCGTATGGATTCGAGCGGTGCGCCGATCGCGTTGACGGTCGCACCGCTGAGCCGCGCGATCAGTTCGGCCTTGCACGCATCTTCATGGCCGGCCGGCAGGAAAACTTCAAGTGTGGGCATGGTCGTCCGGAAAGGTGAAGGTTGCCGGCTCACCTTTGCACTTGCAGCGGCGAACCGGCGACGGCTTACAGCAGGAAGCCGATCGCGCTGAGCGCTTCGGTCGAGTCGATCAGGCGCACGACCTTTTCGGCGATCCGCATCTCGCCTTCGGCATCGACGCGCAGCTTGTGCGTGACGTCGGCCGCGAACAGCGTCGCGACGCCGCGCTTGTATGCGACGACGACCTGCGCCGATTTCAGCTCGACGGTGTCGGCGCTGCCGCTTTCCAGCGTGAAGCGCGACACGGTGCGCACCGTGCGCGCCGCGTCGGTGGCCGATGCCGAGTATCCGGACACCATCCGCTGCACGCGCTTCTCGCGCATGTCCTGGTCGTCGAACACGTAGTTCAGCGTCGCGGCGAAATCGGTCGTGTCGGGATCGATCGGCACCACGTAGTGGCCGGCCGGATCCCACAGATCGAGCCATGCGCGATAGTCGCGGCGGTCGAGCATCTCGGCTTCGCGCCACACGAATTCGACCGCGCGGGCGAAGGTCTGCTCGGAAAAGAGGGCGTTGCGGTCGTCCATTATTGCTGCTCCATCATGTTGCGCCATTGCCGATAAGCCTCGCGCATCCCGGTTTCGTCGGTCGCATGCGCGGTCTTTTCGCCGTTCGCGGCGGTCGTCTCGCGGTTCAGTCCGCGATTCACAAGGATCGGCACGTCGGGGCCCGCATGTGCGCCGCGTTGTACGCGCTCCCACGCTTCCGCGTCGTCGGGGCTGCCGAAGCCGAACGGGCCCTGGAAGTGCTCGTGGATGCGCAGTCGCTCGCGGTTCGCTTCGTCGGGGCCGCCGTCCATCGCGAGCGCGACGTGGCGGATCTCGGTTTCGTTCGCCGAGATCGGCCGCAGCACGCGGAAGAACGCCATCGACAGCGCAAGGTTCGGGAACAGGTTCAGGTTGAAGCCGACCCCCATCAGCGAGCGCACGATGCGGCGCACTTCGTCCGGCGAATGGCGCTCGGCAAGCTTCGCTGCGAGCGGCGCGAAGCGCTCGGGCAGCGGCGCGCCGTCGTCTTCGTCGAGGTCGATCAGCTCGGGCATCAGTACCGCGAGGCTGTGGCCGTTGCCGAGCCCGCGGCAGAACGCGTCCTCGCTCGTCATGAAGCTCGTGATCGCGGCGGCCGTCTCGTCGTCGATCGACTTCATCCACGACTTGTGCACGACCGGGAAGTGGTAGAGGTCGGTCGTGTTCTCGAGCTGGATCTTCCAGTTGCCCTTGAACTTGAACTTGTGCTCGCCGTTCGCCTTGATCGGGTAGCCGGCGCCCTGTTTCATGAACAGGTCGATCCACGGCTTCGCGCCGCCGAGGAAATCCTCGAGCGGTTCGATCGCGTCGTTGAAGCTCGCGAAGATCAGGCCCTGATACACGCCGACGCGCAGCTTCACGAGCGGCAGGTCGCCTTTCTCGCACACGCCTTCGTAGCCGTCGCCGTACGGCAGCGCGCGCAGCGTGCCGTCGAGCGCGTACGACCAGCTGTGATACGGGCACGTGAAGCCCTTCGCGTTGCCCTTGTGCGATTCGCACACGGTCGCGCCGCGATGGCGGCAGCGGTTCTGCAGCACGTTGATCTCGCCGGTCTTGTCGCGCACGACGATCACCGGCTGGCGGCCGATCGTCGTCGTGATGAAGTCGCCCGGGTTCGGCAGCTCGCTCTCGTGCGCGACCCAGATCCAGGTGCGGTAGAAGATGCGCTCGAGCTCGGCTTCGAACAGCGCGGGATCGTGATACATCGCCGGTGCAATGCGGTCGGGTTGCGCGAGGCCGTGCAACGCACGGGTGTCGATCGTCTGGTAGGGAATGTCGCTCATCGTTGTCGTGGGGAAGAGTCGCGAAATCGGGCCGCGCAGCGCACGGTATCGAGTACCCAGTCTCGTCTCTCGCTACATATCCGTCAAATTGATCTAAAATTGGCCAGTCAATAAATACGGCAAATGATGGAGGCTACGATGACGTCGGTCGATCATCTCGATCTGAACCTGTTGCGCGTGTTCCAGGCGATCGTCGAGGAACGCAGCCTGACGAAGGCGGGTGAGCGGCTCGCGTTGTCGCAGCCGGCTGTCAGCTATTCGCTCGGCCGGCTGCGCACGCTGTTCGACGATCCGCTGTTCGTGCGCACGCGCTCGGGCATGCAGCCGACACCGGTCGCGCTCGAACTCGCGGGCATCGTCGGCAAGGCGCTCGACATGGTGCGCGTGGCGCTGCGCTATGCGGAGCGCTTCGATCCGGCCACCAGCACGCGTACGTTCCGGCTGTCGTTGTCGGATGCCGGCGAGATGGCGTACCTGCCGGCGATCTGCCAGGCGCTGCGCGAGCGCGCGCCGCGCGTGACGCTGAGCGTGCAGCCGCTGCCGGTGGAAGAGATCGAGGAAGCGCTGCGCGCGAGCCGGCTGGATTTCGCGATCGGCAACCTGCCGGAGCTGATGCCGCGCACGCGCCATCAGGTGCTGTTCGAGGAAACCTATGTGTGCATGACGGGCCGCCGGCGCGGGTTGCCGAGCGGCGCCGCGCTGAGCCTCGAGCAGTTCGTGCGGGCCGCGCACGTCAACGTGAAATCGGTCGAGCACAGCCACCACGCGCTCGACGATGCGTTGCGCGCGCAGGGCGTGGGCCGCAACATCGCGCTCGAAGTGCCGCACTTCGTCGCGTTGCCGAGCGTGCTGTCGGTCACGGATCTGTACGCGACGCTGCCGAAGCGGCTCGCGCAGATCCTGAACCGCGACAATGCGTTCCGCCTGTACGACTTGCCTGTCACGCTGCCGCCCGCGCCGGTGACGATGCACTGGCACGAGCATTTCCATGAAGACGAAGGCAACGCGTGGATGCGCATGCTGCTGACCGAACTCGTCGAGCGTTTCGACAACGCGTGACTGATGAGGGCGAGGGCAACGCGTGGATGCGCGCGTTGCCGGCCGAGGTCGTGGGACGTTTCGACGATGCGTGACTCATGAGGACGAAGGCAACGCGTGGGTGTGCGCGCTGCTGGCCGAGGTCGTCGCGCGGTTCGACAACGCGTGACCGATGAGGGCGAGGGCAACGCGTGGATGCACGCGTTGCCGGCCGAGGTCGTGGGACGTTTCGACGATGCGTGACTCATGAGGACAAGGGCAACGCGTGGATGTGCGCGTTGCCGGCCGAAGTCGTGGGACGTTTCGACAACACGAGACGTCCTGAACGGCCGCAGCTCGTGCCGTCAGCGTCAAAGATCGAGCACGAGCACCGCCGAGCGCGCACGCGACACGCAGCAGCAGATCACCGTGTTGCTCGCGCGCTCGGCCTTGCTGAGACAGTGGTCGCGATGATCGGGCTCGCCATCGATGACGCTCACCATGCAGGTGCCGCACACACCTTCGCCGCACGACGTGTCGACTTCGATGCCGATGCACGCGAGCGCGTCGACGATCGACGTGCCGGGCGTGACGTGTACCGATTGCCCGCTGCGCTGCAGGCGTACTTCGAAACCATCGGCCGTGCCTGCGCCGGCATCGCTATTGCCCGCAGCGGCGCCAGCCGGTTCCGCCGCGAAGCGTTCGAGGTGGATCGAATCGTCGGGCAAGCGTGCCTCGGCTGCCGCGACGACCGCCTCCATGAACGGCCCCGGGCCGCACGTATAGACGTGTGCGCGTGCGTCGACCGATTCGACGCAGCGGCCCAGCTCGGCCGCGAGCGCGTCAGGCTCGGCGCCGTAGTGGAACGTCACGTGCGACGCGAACGGCTCGGCCGACAATTCGTCGACGAAGGCCGCGTGTTCGCGGCTGCGCGCGAAGTAATGCAACCGGTAGCGCGCGCCGCGCGTGTGCAGCGCATACGCCATCGACAGCAGCGGCGTGATGCCGATGCCGGCCGCGATCAGCACGTGCTCGCTCGCGTCATCCGTCAGACGAAACAGGTTGCGCGGCGCGCCGATCGACAGCTCGGCGCCCACTTGCACATCGTCGTGCAGCGAACGCGAACCGCCGCGCGACTGCGCTTCCTTCTTCACTGCGAACAGATAGCTGCCGCGTTCGTCGGGGTTGCCGCACAGCGAGTATTGCCGCGTGACGCCGGACGGCGCGGTGACGTCGATATGGGCGCCCGGTTCGTACGCGTCGAACGGCTGGCCGTCGACGCGGGAAACCCGGAAACAGCGGATGTCCTGCGCCGCGTCGATCAGCGCGTCGATCCGGACCTGGTGGCGGTTCGCTTGCATGGGTAATCCGTAGGGTAGGGAGAACGCGGCGCGGCAGACACCGCGCCGTCATGCGATCGAGAATAGGGATGGGCATCGCATAAATCAAATCGATTAAAAAGCGATGCCTGAATCAGTCGGATGGATGATGGTCAGGCGACGGGGCGCGCCCGGTGCTCAGCGCGCGGCGATCGCCGCATTGCCCGCCTCGGCCGTTTCGGCCGCCTGCGGCGCCGCATGGTTGCGTTCGCGATCGAGGCTGCGGCGATAGTGCCGGCAACCGGCGGCGAGCAGCAGCGCGGCGAGCGTGGCTGCCGCGACATTGACGATCGACATCGAATGACCGACCGCCGCCGGCGCGCCGAACACGCGATCGGTGAACAGCGCGACGACGGTCGTACCGATCCCGAGTGCGATCAGGTTCGATACGAGCAGGAACAGCGCGGAAATCTGCGCGCGCATCTGGTTCGGCGCGAGTGTCTGCATGGCGGCGGTCGACGTCGGCATCGGGAACGACGCGAAGAACATCGCGACGACGAGCATCGCGAGCGAAGCGGGCAGCGAGTCGAGTTGCGTGAACAGCGTCGCGGGAATCACCATGCACGCGGCGCCGATCGCGCCGGCACGCATCGGCGCGTCGCTGCGGCCACGCCGCAGCATCCAGTCGTTGAGCCAGCCGCCGCAGAACACGCCGGCCGTGTTCGCGACCAGCAGCACGATGCCGAGCGTGTAGCCGGCTTCGACCGCCGTCATCCCGAAGCGGCGGATATAGAACGCGGGCGTCCAGCTCAGCAGGCAGTACAGCGTCATCGCGTAGAACGAAAAGCCGAGGTAATGGCACGCGAAGGTCGCGCGATGCGAGCCGACGAAGCGCAGCGAATCGCGCATCGACACGCGCCGCACGGCGCCCGAGCGATCCTGCGCGAGCCCCTTGCGCTGCGGGTCGCGCACGGTCGCCGCGAACAGCAGTGCGACCAGCAGCCCCGGCAGCCCGACGATCAGGAACGTGACCTGCCACGCATGAACCTGCCCGACCACCGGCAGCGTAAAGGCGCTCGCATGCTTGAGCAGCGCGATCACGTAGCCGCCGATCAGGAACGCGACGCCGCCGCCGATGAACGAGCCGAGCGAATACACGGCGATCGCGCGCCCGAGCTTCTCCTTCGGAAAGTAGTCGGCCAGCATCGAATAGGCGCCGGGCGACAGCGCGGCTTCGCCGACACCCACGCCCATGCGCGCGATGAACATCTGCACGAAATGCTGGCTGAGCCCGCACGCGGCGGTCGCGACGCTCCACAGCGCGATGCCGAGCGAGATGATCCGCGGGCGCGCGTAGCGATCGGCGAGATACGCGACGGGCAGCCCCATCACCGCATAGAACAGCGAGAACGCGAAGCCGTTCAGCAAGCTGAACTGCGTGTCGGACAGGTGCAGGTCGCGCTTGATCGGCTCGATCATCAGCACGAGGACCTGGCGGTCGACGAACGAAAAGACGTACGCGAGCATGCAGATGACGACGACATACCATTCGTACGTATAGCGCTTGCCGTCGGCAGCGCGGGCCGTGGATGCGGACATGCGGATTCTCCAGGAGCGGGCGGTGGGGATGCGCGGCAGCGGCCTTGCGGGCCGGGCGCCGGCGCGGCGCGAAAGCGTGCGGGGGGCACGTGTCGGAGACGCAGCGTAGTCGGCCAAATTCGGCCGCCATAGCCGGAGTGACAGCCGCGCCACACGGACATTTACCGACCCGGATAAAGAAAACACCAGGGTCTTGCGCGCCGGCCGCCGCGCGGCGCGCTTGCGGCGGGGCGCGCACGCATCATGCGGCGCATCTATAAGCGTTATAGAGCGCATTGCGTCGACGTCTGAAATTGTCGTTCCTAGACTCGGCCCGGTTTTGATCGGCAGCGTTGGCCCTTCGCGGCGAACGCGCTTCACACCATGCGGCGCGATACAGACAGGCGCGGCAATATCTACGGGACGACGACGATGAACCAAACGAACGGGCGGGCCGACCGGCTTGCCGTACCGCTTGCCGCGCTGCTTGCCTGCGCGGCGCTGCCCACATTTGCACAATCGAGCGTGACGCTCTACGGCCGCGTCGACACCGCGATCGAATACGCGAACGCCGGGCCGAACCACGTGACGCGCATGGGCAGCGGCAACCTGTGGGCATCGCAGTGGGGGCTGAAGGGTGTCGAGGATCTCGGCGGCGGTTACGCGACGATCTTCAAGCTCGAAGACGGCTTCAACGCGGGCAGCGGTGCGTTGTCGAACAGCAGCGCGCTGTTCGGCCGTGAAGCGTGGGTCGGCATCACCGGGCCGTTCGGCGGCGTGCAGTTCGGCGAGCTTTACACGATCCTGCACACCACACTCGTCACGTACAGCCTGCCGGGCCTCGGCGCAGGGCTCGCGTGGGGCAACGCGACCAACAACTTCGTCGGGCCCGCGTTCCTGCGCGTGCGCAATTCGATGCGCTATACGTCGCCGCGCTACGCGGGTTTCATCCTGCGCGCGATGGCCGCGCGCGGCACCAACGGCGCGGCCGGGCAGCCGGCGACGCTCGGCGATACGTATGGCGCGGGGCTCAACTACGTGCGCGGCGGCCTGTCGGTCGACGTCGACTACATGCAGCAGAAGTTCAGCCCGGTGGCGGCAGCCACGCTCGGCGACACGAGCCCGGCCGCGAACGGCAACTACACGCTGGGCGCGATTTCGTACGATTTCAATGTCGTGAAGGTCGCCGCGCTGTACATGCGTCATCGCGGCGGCCCAGACGTCGCGACCGCGATCGACAGCCAGAGCGCGTATCCGCACAGCGACATCATGGAGCTGAGCGCGACGGTGCCGATCGGGCGCGCGTCGCTGCTGCTGAGTGTCGGCCACTACCGCAAGGTCGGGGACAGCGACGGTAACGCCGATTCGTACGGCATCCGCTTCGACTATCCGCTGTCGAAGCGCACGGTGCTGTACACGGGCGCCGCGATGGTGCGCAACGGCGCGCATGCGCGCTTCGTCGTCAACGGTGCGGCGGGCGGCGGCGTCGCCGTCGCCCAACCGGGGGCAACGGCGAGCTCGATCGTCGCGGGCATCCTCACGTCGTTCTGACCGGCGCGCGCCGGTGCCCGCTTGCGCCGCTCGCGTCGTTGGCGCTGTTATGCGCAGGCGGGCGGCTGCGGCGCGAGCCATGTGTCGAACGGCGCCTGCTGGCCGATGCTGAACAGTTCGAGCAGCAGCGCGCGCAGCCAGCGATGGCCGGGGTCGGCGTCGAAGCGCCGGTGCCAGTACGCATTGACGGCCCATTCGCCGGCCTCGGCGATCTCGTACAGCGCGCACGGCTGCCGTGCCGCGAACGTGATCGCGATCGTCTCCGGCAGGATCAGCGCATAGTCGCCGTCCTGCAGCAGCGCGGGCACCACCATGAAATCGGGTAGCGCCGCGCGCACGCGCGGCATCAGCCCGTGCCGTTCCAGCAGCTGCATCGATTGCGGATGCGACGTGACCGCGACGAAGCGCAGCGTATCGGGTGCCGCGCCGTCGAGCACGTAATCGTCGGGCAGTGCGACACGCTGTGCAGTGCGGCGCGGCATCAGCAGCACGCAGCGCTCGTGCAGCAGCGCGGTACGCTGGAAGTGGCTCGACGCGTCGGCGAAATGCCCGAGCGCGAAGTCGATGCGCCCCGATTCGAGCGCGACGTTGAGCTGGCCTTCGTCGACGTGCAGCGTCTCGATCACCGCGCCCGGCGCGCGGTGGTCGAAGGCGGCGAGCAGCGTCGGCAGGAACGCGCTCGCGGCGAAATCGCTCATGTGCAGGCGGAACACGCGCTGCGTGCTGTCGGGCGTGAAGCGCGAGCCTTCGTCGAGCACGTCCTGCAGGATCGCGAGCGCCTTGTCGACCGATAGCGCGAGCCGCTGCGCGCGCGGCGTCGGCTCGACACCGGTGCCGGTGCGCACGAACAGCGCGTCGCGGAACATCAGCCGCAGCCGGCCGAGCGCATGGCTGACGGACGGCTGCGTGACGCCGAGCCGCAGCGCCGCACGGCCGACGTGCCGCTCCTCGTAGACCGCGCGAAACGTCTTCAGCAAGTTGAGATCGAGATCCTGCACGCGCAGTTCGGACGCGTCGCTGTCGTGCGGCGCGGATTCGGCGCGGGTCGAGGCCGCCGGGCGGCCGGTTGCGGCGTGCGTCATCGGGATTGCCTCGCGGTGACGGAAGGCGCATGGCCGTAACGCCGCGCATACGCCTTCGCGAAATGGCCGAAGCCATGGATGCCGTGCGCGATCAGCACGTCGGTCACGCTGCGCGCGTCGCCGTGTTGCAGTGCGGCGTGCACGGCGGCGAGCCGGCGCTCGCGCACGTACGCTGCCGGCGTGGTGTGCAGGAACGCGCGAAACGCATGCTGCAGCGTGCGCGGCGCGACGCCCGCGACGGCCGCCAGCGTGGCCAGCGCGAGCGGTTCGCCGAGGTGCGCGTCGACGTGGTCGCACGCGCGGCGCACGTGCGCCGGTAGCAGCGGGGTGCCGCGTGCGAGCGCGTCGCTGTACGAGTGCGGCAGGTGCGTGAGCAGCAGCGACATCAGCCACGCGGTGAGATCGGCGCCGAAGGTGGTCGCGGCCGTGCCGATACCCGGCTGCGCGCCGAGCCGGCACAGGTATTCGAAGGTCGGCAGCACGAGTGCGGCGCCTGTGCCCGTGCCGCCGGCCGCGAGTTCGAACTGCAGCGGCCGCGTGAGCGTTGCGTTCAGCATGTCCTGCAGCTTGCGTTCGAGCGCGCCGCGTTCGAGCCGCAGCACGAGGTTGCGGCAATCGGGGCTCGTGCTCAGGCGGCTCGCGAGCGCGGGCGACGACACGGTCAGCTCGCCGGGGCCCGCCTGCGCGACGACGGCGCCAGCCTGCAGCTCGCATGCGCCCGCGAGCGTCAGCCTGAACAGGAAATGACCGGTGTCGCTGCCGAAATCGATGCGCGTTTCGCGGCCGTAGCAGAGTTCGAGCAGCGCGCCGTGATGCAGCGGCACTTCGTATAGCTCGGCATGAAACGGATCGCGGCCGCGCGCGGCCATCCGGTGCGGCCCGAGCCGATGCGCGACGGCGCGTTCGACTTCATCGGGCGCGTGAAGCGTGCCGAGCCGGTTCGGCGCATGGCGGGAAAGGGCGATATCCATTCGTGGGCCTCGGGTCGGATGTGTCGGCGTGTCGGCACGCGCGGGCGGCGCATGCGCCGCGCCGCGATTGTGTTGCGCGAACGGGCGTGCCGTTGCGCGTTTTGAAGCGACGCGGCGGGGGCGGCCGCGTAGTCTCGGTCACACTCGATCAACCGGAGACGATGATGAAGGTATGTGTTCTGGGCGGCGGCCACGGCTGCCATGCGGCGGCCATCGACCTGCTCGAGAAGGGCCATGACGTGACGTGGTGGCGGCGCGATCGCGAGCCGCATGCACGGCTGCGCGAGCTCGGCGTGCTGAACGTGGCCGACTATCGCGGCAAGCGCACGGTGCCGCTCGGCGACGCGCCCGGCGCGATCTGCCTGACCGACGATCTCGCGGCCGCGCTGCGCGGCGCGCGGCTCGTCGTGGTGCCGCTGCCGGCCACCTCGCACGACGCGCTCGCCGCACAGGTTGCACCGCTGCTGGAGGACGGCCAGGTCGTGTTCCTGCCGCCCGGCACGTTCGGCAGCAACGTGTTCGCACGTGCGGCGGCCGACGCCGGCAACCGTTCGCGTATCGCCTTCGCCGAGACGGGCACGCTGCCGTACCTGGTGCGCAAGCATGGCGACAACGAGGTCGTGATCAGCGCGTATGCGACGCGCCTGCCGACCGGTGTGTTTCCGGCGAATGCGGCCGGCTGGGCGTTCGACGTGCTGCGCGCGGGCTATCCGTCGGTCGAACCGGTCGAGGATGCGTTGTCCGGCGCGCTGATGAACGCGGGGCCGGTGATCCATCCGCCGCTGATCCTGATGAACGCCGGGCCGCTCGAACACTTCGACGCGTGGGACATCCACAACGAAGGCACGCAACCGGCGATCCGCCGCGTGACGAACGCGCTCGACGCCGAGCGCATCGCGGTGCGTGAAGCGCTCGGTTACCGCGCACCGCATTTCCCGCTCGCGGATCACTATGCGGCCGACGGCGACGAATGGATGTACGGGCGCGGCGCGCACGGCAAGCTGACCGATAGCGGCGACTGGCGCGAGAAGATCGATCTGCGCACGCATCGCTACATGCTCGAGGACACCCGGCTCGGGCTGTCGCTCATCGTGTCGTGCGGGCGCTGGGCCGGCGTACCGACGCCCGTCGCGCAGGGGCTGCTGAGCATCGCGAGCGCGGTCGCGGTGCGCGACCTGTACGCGGAAGGCCGCACGCTGGAGCGGCTCGGGCTTGCCGCGCTGTCGAAGGACGCGATGCGCGCGCTGCTCGACGCGGGGTACGCGGCATGAAGGCGGCCGCCGATGTGACGCGCGTCCACGTGCTCGGCGCGGGGCGCATGGGGCAGGGGATCGCGCTCGTGTTCGCGTTCGCGGGGCTCGACGTGACGCTGGTCGACTTCAAGCCGCGCGACGCGGCCGGATGGCGTGCATTCGAGGCACGCACGCGCGACGAGATCGAGAGGCCGCTGCACGCGCAGGTCGCGCTCGGCCGCATCGACGCCGCGCAGGCGGAAGCCGTGGTCGCGCGCATCGCGCTCGTCGCCCGGGACGGTGCAGCCGAAGCGGTGCGCCAGGCCGACATCGTGTTCGAGGCACTGCCCGAAGTGCTCGACGCGAAGGCCGACGCGCTGCGCTGGCTCGGCGCGCATGTCGATGCGCATGCAACGATCGCGTCGACGACGTCGACGTTCGTCGTCACCGAGTTGCAGCGCCATGTCGCGCACCCGGCGCGGATGCTGAACGCGCACTGGCTGAACCCCGCGCTGCTGATGCCGCTCGTCGAAATCAGCCGCGGCGATGCGACCGATCAAACTGTAGTCGATACGCTCGCCGCGTTGCTCGAACGGGTCGGCAAGAAGCCGGTGATCTGCGGGCCCGCACCCGGCTATATCGTGCCGCGCATCCAGGCGCTCGCGATGAACGAGGCCGCGCGGATGGTCGAGGAGGGCGTCGCGAGCGCGGCGGACATCGACACGGCGATCCGCACCGGCTTCGGCCCGCGCTTCGCGGTGCTCGGGCTGCTCGAATTCATCGACTGGGGTGGCTGCGACATCCTGTACTACGCGTCGACGTACCTGGCCGGCGAGATCGGCCCGCGTTTCGCACCGGCCGCGAGCGTCGTGCGCAACATGGAAGCCGGGCGCGACGGCGTGCGCACGGGTGCGGGCTTCCACGACTACGCCGAGGTCGACGTGCCCGCCTACATGCGGCAGCGGCTCGGCGAATTCGCGCGGCTGCTCGATCACCTGGGACTCGCGCCGGCGTTCGACGGCGCGCGGCGGGAGGGCGGCAACTAGGCAGCGCGTCGGGTTGGCGAGCGCGAGCGGCGACACGCGCCGGGAACGGCTGTGCCGGCCGTCGTGCTCGCCGCCTGCCGGCGCGGATCGGCCCGCTTGCGCGGATCGAAGCGTCATGGTCACGCCGTGTCGCCGCGCGTGTCCGTAGCGGGAGCAGCGGGGGCAGCGGGAGCGGCCCCCACGATTCGCGTTTCGCGCATCACGCACAGTGTCGCGACCGTCACGAGGCCGAGCACGACGAGGAACAACGACACGGGCCACGATGCGTGATAGCGCGCGAGCAGCGCGGTCGCGATCAGCGGCGACATCCCGCCCGCGAAGATCGACGCGACTTCGTGACCGAGCGCGACGCCCGAGTAGCGCACCTCGGTGCTGAACAGCTCGCCGACGAGCGCGGGCAGCGTGCCGATCATCGCGCCGTGGCTGACGGCCGTGCCGACCGTGAGCGCGAGCCACACGAGCGGCGTCGCGCGCGTGTCGAGCAGCCAGAAGAACGGGAACGCGCACGCGACGAGGCTCAGCGCGCCGATCAGGTACACGGGCTTGCGGCCGATCCGGTCGGACAGCCGGCCCCACGCGAGCATCGCGCCCATCTCGACGATCATCGCGATCATCACGCCGGTCAGCATCACGCCGTTCGGAATGCCGACGTACTTGCCGTAGACGAGCGAGAACGCGAGGAAGATGTAGGCACCGCCGTTCTCGGCCACGCGCAGCCCCATCGCGAGCAGGATTTCCTTCGGATGGCGGCGAATGCACTCGACGATCGGCAGGTGCGTATGCGCGCCGCGCTTGCCGGCCTGCTCGAAGTCGCGGCTTTCCGGCAGATGGCGGCGGATATAGATGCCGATCGCGAAAATGGCGATGCTCGCGAGGAACGGCAACCGCCAGCCCCAGGTGCGGAACGCGTCGTCCGGCAGCGCCTGCGCGGCGAGGAACGCGGCCGACGACAGCACGAAGCCGCCGCCCACGCCGAGCTGGCTCCAGGCGGCGTAATAGCCGCGCTGCTCGGGCGGCGCGTTCTCGCTGATCATCAGCACGCCGCCGCCCCATTCGCCGCCGGACGCAATGCCTTGCAGCAGGCGCAGCGCGACGAGCGCCGCCGGTGCCCACAGGCCGACCTGCGCATAGGTCGGCAGCAGGCCGATCGCGAAGGTCGATGCGCCCATGATCAGCAGCGTCCACACGAGCGACGCCTTGCGCCCGTAACGATCGCCGACGTGGCCGAACACGATCCCGCCCAGCGGCCGTGCAACGAAGCCGAGCGCGAACGCCGCGAACGCGGCGAGGCTGCCCGCGAGCGGCGACGCGCCGGGCGGAAAGAACACGTGGCCAAACACGAGCGCCGCGGCCGTGCCGTACACGAAAAAGTCGTACCACTCCATCGCGTTGCCGGCGACGGAGGCGATGACGATCCGGCGCAGCTGCCGGTCGGCGAGCGGCCGGGCGGCGCTCGGGGATTGCACGGTGTCGGTCGGGTACATGGCGGACTCTGAAGGGGGAGGCGTGCGCGCGCCGTCTTTGCGGCACTGCGGGCTAGTGTTGTCGGCACTGCCTCCCCGGTCAAATCCGCAGAAAAAGGGGAGTGTCATCACTCCCGCAAATGATGGTCGCGGCGGGTGCGCGTGGCTATTTCACGCGCGCCTGCAGCAGCGCGACGATGCGCTGCACCAGCGGCGGCAGGTACGCGCCCGCCCGATGCATCGCGGCGATGCGCCGTCCGAGGTCGAGTTCGCCGGGCAGCAGGTCGAGCGCGCGCAGCCCGTTGAGCTGATCGAGCGCCTCGGTTCCACCGACGCACAGCAGCGGCGTGCCGCGCAGCAGGTGCAGCAACGACGTGCTGCCGAAATCCGTTTCGACGCGCAGGCGCGGGCCGGCGAGGCCGCGTGCGCGGAACGCGTCGTCGATCTGGCGCCGCACCGGCAGCGTCGTCTCGGGCAGCAGCCATTCCTGGTCGACGAGATCGGCGAGCGTGAGGCCGCGCTTGCGCTGCAGCGGATGCGCTTCGTCGGCGAGCACCGACAGGCGGTCGCTGAACAGCTCGACGCGCGCGAGTGTCGCGTCCGGCTGGGTCGGCGCGGGCGCCACGACGAGGTCGAGTTCGCCGGCCGCGAGCAGGTCGAGCAGCTCGCGCGCGAGCCGGCAGCGCAGCCGCAGCTTCGCGGCCGGCCGTTCGCCGATCAGTTGCCGGCACGCGCCGAGCACCAGCGCGGTCGGCACGGTCGGCGAGTAGCCGATCCGCACGACACCCTGCTCGCCGCCGCGAATCGCGCGCATCTCCTGCATCGCATCGTCGAATTCGAGCGCGATCCGCTGCGCGCGCGCGACGAACCGCGCACCGGCCGGCGTCGGCGTCATGCCGCTCGCGGTTCGCTCGAACAGCGTCACGCCGACCTGCGTCTCCAGCCGCTGCATGGCCTTGGTCAGTGCCGGCTGCGACAGGCCCAACGCGTCGGCGGCCTTGCCGATGCTGCCGTGCCGTTCGACGGCCAACAGGTATTCCAGATCGCGCGTATCCATCAGGGGATTCCTACGGGTTATGACTTTATAGCCGGTAATGCATTGTGGTGATGCCCGTGCATCTTACAGACTGGCGGCATCGTTCGACCAGGAGAATTCGCTTGAGCTTCGCCTACTTCCTGCGGCGCGCGGCCCGTTACTGGGGCGACCAGCCCGCCGTGCTGCATCGCGACCGCGCCGTCACCTACCGTCAGCTCGACGAGCGTTCGACGCGCCTCGCGAACGCGCTGCGCGGGCTGGGCTTCGCGCCCGGCGCGCGGATCGCCGTGCAGGCCCGCAACGCCATCGAGCTCGTCGAGATCGAGTGCGCGCTGTACAAGGCCGGCCTCGTGAAGGCCGCGCTGAATCCGCGCTTCACCGTGGCCGAGGCGGCCGACGTCGTCGGCAACTGCACGCCCGTCGCGTTCATCGGCGGCCGCGGCTATACGCATTACACGCCGGACTCGCCGGGCTTCGCGTCGGTGGAACGGTTCGTGTCGATCGACGGCGCGACCGACGGCTACCTCGATTACGAAACGCTGCTCGCGCAGGGCAGCAGCGCGATGCCCGACTACGTGCCGGCCATCGACGATCTCGCGGTGCTGCATTTCTCGTCCGGCTCGACGGGGCGCATCAAGGCCGCGATGCAGAGCTACGGCAACCGGCTCGCGTCGCTGCGCAAGATCGTGCTCGGCATGGACCGCCCCGCGCAGCCCGGCGACCGGCTCGCGCTGATCGGGCCGATCACGCACGCGTCGGGCATGCTGATGCAGCCTTACCTGTTCTGCGGCGCGACGCTCGTGCTGTTCGATGCGTTCGAGCCCGCGCGCTTCCTCGCCGACGTGGCGCGCTTGCGCATCACGCACGCGTTCATGGTGCCGGCGATGATCAACATGGTGCTGAACGAGCCGGACCTCGTGCGCGCCGACCTGCGCAGCCTGAAAGTGCTCGGCTACGGCGCGGCGCCGATGGCGCCGGCGCGCATCGAGGAGGCGTGGTCGCGCATCGGCCCGGTGCTGTCGCAGGGCTATGGCGCGAGCGAGTCGACGTCGGGTGTCACGCGTCTCGGCATCGCCGATCACGCCTACGCATTGCTGTCCGATCATGCGCGGCTCGCGTCGTGCGGCCGGCCGCTCGGCGAGACGGAGGTGCGCGTCGTCGACGCGGACGGGCGTGAAGTCGAAGGCGACGCGCTCGGCGAGATCGTGATTCGCGGCGCGGACGTGTTCCAGGGTTACTGGAACGCGCCGGAGCTGACGCGCGAGGTGCTGGTCGACGGCTGGCTGCATACGGGCGATCTCGCGCGCACCGACGACGAAGGCTTCATCTACCTTGTCGACCGCAAGAACGACATGATCATTTCGGGCGGCTTCAACGTGTACCCGACGGAAGTCGAGGCGACGCTGTATCGGCATGCGGACGTGCTCGAGGCATGCGTGGTCGGCGTGCCCGACGAAAAGTGGGGCGAGGCCGTGAAGGCCGTCGTCGTGTTGAAGCCCGGCCGCGACGCGCAGGCTGCCGATCTGGTCGCGCATTGCCGCGCGCTGCTCGCCGACTACAAGCTGCCGCGCGCCGTCGATTTCGTCGCGGAACTGCCGAAGAACGCCAGCGGCAAGATCGCCCGCAAGCTCGTACGCGAGCAGTACTGGCACGGCGTCTCGCGCCGCGTCAACTGAAGGAGAACTCACCATGTTCGATCATCTGGATCGCCCCGAATTCGTCGCGCTGCGCGCGGCCGTGCTGCGCTTCGTCGACGACGAATTGCGCCCGATCGAGCGCGAGCTGCGGCTGGACTCCGAAGCCGTGTGGCCGCGCGATGTGCTGCGCCGTGTGTGGCAGCGTTCGTCCGAACTCGGCTTCTACACGGCGAGCCTGCCCGTCGCGATCGGCGGCAAGGGGCTGTCGATCGTCGAGACCTGCGCGCTGAAAGCCGACCTGGCCGCATCGGGCGCGGCGCTTGCGCCGCACGTGCTCGGCGAGCTGGGCGGGCCGCCGCGCGTCGGCAACATGCTGAAGTACGCGACGCCCGCGCAGCTCGAACGCTATTTCAAGCCGGTGATGCGCGGCGAGAAATCCACCTGCTTCGCGCTGACCGAACCGCACTCGGGCTCGGATGCGATGAGCATTCGCACCACGGCGGTCGAGGACGGAGACTCGCTCGTGATCAACGGCACGAAGCACTACATCAGCGGCGCGCCGTTCGCCGATTTCGCGATCGTGATGTGCGTGACCGACGCGGCCGCGACGCCGCCGCAGATCACGGCGGTGCTCGTCGATCTCGACCTGCCGGGCGTCACCGTCGAGCACGAATACGTGCCGATGTCGGGCCAGCACATCGATGCGGACATCCGTTTCGACAACGTGCGCGTGCCGCGCGAAAACGTATTCGGCGGCGTCGGCAACGGCTTCAAGCTCGGCATGTCGCGGATCAACGTGAACCGGCTGCTGCATTGCCCGACGATGCTCGGCCTCGCGATGTCGGCCTATCGAGCATCGCTCGACTACGCACGCACGCGCCGGCAGTTCGGCGGCCCGATCGCGCGCTTCCAGGCGATCCAGCACATGCTCGCCGACATGGCCGCCGCGCTGTGGGCGTGCGAGAGCATGATCGCGCACACGGCCATGCTCGCCGACGCGGGCGCCGACCTGCGCATGGCGGCGGCCGCGTGCAAGCTGTTCGTATCGGAACGCTGCTTCGAGGTCGCCGACAAGGCCGTGCAGATTCACGGCAACGTCGGCGTGACGCGCGGCCATCCGGTCGAGCAGACCTTCCGCAAGCTGCGGATGTTCCGGATCCTGACCGGCACGAGCGAGATCCAGCGCAACACGATTGCGAAGGCGATTCTCGAACCAGCCGGCGCGGGAGCGTGAGCGATGACGATCGATGCCCCGCACGCCGACGAACCGGCGCAGCAGCACGCGAAACCCGCATGGTCGTGCCTGAACGACGTGACGATCCTGGACCTGAGCCAGTTGCTGCCCGGTCCGCATGCGTGCGCGCTGCTTCGGCAGCTCGGCGCCGACGTCGTCAAGATCGAGCCGCCGCTCACCGGTGACGCGGCGCGCCTGCTCGGCGACGCCGTGTTCGCGCAATTCAACCGCGGCAAGCGGTCGGTCGCGCTCGACCTGAAGGCGCCGGCGGATCGCGACCGCTTTCTCGATCTCGTGCGCCGTGCCGACGCCGTCGTCGAAGGCTTCCGGCCCGGCGTGATGGCGCGTCTCGGGATCGGCTACGACACACTCGCGCGCATCAACCCGCGCATCGTGATGTGCTCGATTTCGGGCTACGGACAGGATGGCCCGAATGCGGCACGCCCCGGCCACGACCTGAATTTCCTCGCGGAAGCCGGCTATTGGGCGATCCCGGCGCAGGTCGACGACGTGGTCGGCCGGCCGCGCGTGCGGCTCGCTGACTACGCCGCCGCGATGCACGCGGCGTTGGCGCTGTCGGTGGCCGTGATGAGCGCGCGTGCGAACAGCCAGGGGCAGCACCTCGATGTGTCGATCCACGACGCGACGCTGGCGTGGACGGCGCCCGCCGCATGGGCGTCGCGCACGCATCGCGCAGCGCCCGCCGACGCGCCTTGGGTGATGCCCGACAACGACCTGTTCGAGACAGCGGACGGCCGCCATCTTGCGCTCGGCATCCTCGAGGACAAGTTCTGGATGACGTTGGGCGATGCGCTCGGCGATGCGTTCCCGGCGCTGCGCGATCTGCGCTTTGCGCGCCGCGCCGGCCGCCAACGGCACAAGTGCGAGGTCAGCGAACTGCTGAAGTCGGTGTTCGCGAGCCGCACGCTGGACGACTGGATGCGCATGCTGCGCGGCTTCGACCTGCCGGTGTCGCCGCTCCCCGACCCCGACGAACTGTTCGCCGATCCGCACGTGCGTGCGCGCGGCGTCGCCCACGAGATCGACGGGGCGCTCGCCGTGCGCTTCCCGGTGAAGTTCTCGCTGGGGCTGCCGGACGGCGATGAACACGTGCCGGGCCTCGGCGAGCACGACGCCTAGCGGCCGCACACGACGGCCCTGACAGAAAACACGGAGACACGGATGACGACAGGCGACACGCAATACCGCCCGGCACGGGCATGGTCGATCGCGATCATGCTCGCGCTGATGATGCTGGTGAATTTTCTCGACAAGGTGGCGCTCGGGCTCGTGTCGGTGCCGATGATGCGCGAGCTGCATCTGAGCCCGACGCAGTTCGGCCTGATCGGCGGCAGCCTCAACTGGCTGTTCGCGGTCGCGGCCGTCGCGGGCGGCATCGCCGCGAACCGCTGGCCGGCGAAGTGGTTGCTGTTCGGGATGGCGGCCGCGTGGTCGGTGCTGCAGTTGCCGATGCTGGTCGCAGGGTCGATCTGGGTCGTGATCGGGTGCCGCGTGTTGCTCGGCGCGGGCGAAGGGCCTGCGTCGCCGGTTGCCGTGCATGCGCTCTACAAGTGGTTTCCGGATGCGCGGCGCAACCTGCCGGTCGCGTTGCTGCATCAGGGCAGCGCGCTCGGCATGCTGATCGCCGGCCTGTCGATTCCGGTCGTGACGACGCACTGGGGTTGGCGCGCGAACTTCGCGGTGCTCGCGGCGCTCGGCGCGTTGTGGTGCGTCGCGTGGGCCGCATGCGGCGAGGAGGGCACGCTCGTGCGCGGCGGCCGCGTGGCGGGGGCGGCCGGCGTCGCGCGCGACGAACGCGTGCCGTACGGGCTGCTGCTGACCGATCGCACGGTGATCGGCAATTTCCTCGGGCATTTCGCGGCGAACTGGATCCTGGCGATGAGCCTGACGTGGATGCCGGCCTATCTGCAACTCGGGCTCGGATTCGAGCCGCATGCGGCGGGGCGGATGTTCGCGCTGTTCGTCGCCGTCACGTCGCCGCTGAGCCTCGCGCTCGCGTGGCTGTCGCAGATGCTGCTCGCGCGCGGGGTGCCGTCGCGTTACGGGCGTGGCGTGTTCGTCGCGACGACGCTGGCGATCGCGGGGCTGCTGCTGGCGGCGCTTGCGCTGCCGGACCTGCCGCGCGCGGCGAAGCTCGCGGCGCTGACGCTCGGCAGCGGGATGACGCTGACCATGTATTCGATCGGCCCCGCGATGCTGGCCGAAGTCACACCCGATGCACAGCGCGGCGGCGTGCTTGCGCTCAGCAACGGCTTCGCGTCGCTCGCGGGCCTCGGCGCACCGATCGTGACGGGCTTGTTGATCGAGGCGGCCGGCGCGTCGACCGCGCGCGGCTTCGAGCAGGCGAGCCTCGTGTGCGGCGTGGTGCTCGTGCTGTGCGGCGTGTTCGGCGTGCTGTTTCTCGATCCGCAGCGTTCGGTGCGCCGGCTGGCGCAACGGCCGCACGACACGCCGGGCGCGATGCGCGAGTCGCGCGGCTAACGCCGCGGCATCGGTCGTGTCGGAACAACGAGCATTCTAAAAGTGCAGTAATCCTTATCGATTGGCAGGAAAGCAAGAAAGAGACGATTCGACAACAAGGAGGAGACGCATGAGAAAGGTGATGGTGGCGGCGCTGATCGGCGCGCTTTCGGGGGCCGCGCACGCGCAGTCCAGCGTGACGCTGTTCGGCCGGATCGGCGGCGGCGTGCGCTGGGTCAACGGGTTGCCGGGCGGCAGTCAGGTCGGCTTCAACAACAACATCATCGCGGGCAACGAGTTCGGCCTGCGCGGCAAGGAGGATCTCGGCGGCGGGCTGAAGGCGCTGTTCGTGCTCGATGGCGCGTTCAACAGCGGCACCGGTGCGGTGAAGACGGCCGGCACGCTGTTTTCGCAAGCCGCGTATGTCGGCCTGTCGGGCGACTTCGGCCGCGTGACGCTCGGCCGCCAGTTCAACGCGGCCGAGGATCTCGGCATCGCGCTCGATCCGCTCGGCGGGCGCGGGCAGTCGCTCGCGGTCGAGCCGGGTGTGCTGTTCGACGGCAACTTCTTCACGCTCGATTCGCGTTTCAACAACACGATCAAGTATCTCGGGCAGGCGGGCGGGCTGAGGGTCGGTGCGAGTTATTCGCCGGGCGGCGTCGCGGGCGCGTCGCGCGCGGGCACCAACTATTCGGCGGCCGCGATGTATACGCTGGCCGACCTGATGGGCGGCGCGTCGTACGCGAAGACGTACAGCCCGGACGGTACGCAGTCGGCGCAGACGATTCAGGCCGGCGGCACGCTGCAGCTCGGCCGCGCACGCTTCTACCTGAGTTATGCGTCGCTGAACGTGACCGCGAACAAGGCCGGCGCGCCGTCGCGGCGCGACGACATCCCGTCGTTCGGCGTCGTCGTGCAGCCGCTGCCATCGGTACAGTTGAGCGCGGCCGCGTTCTACGACCGCGCGCGCAATCTCGGCAACGCGTCGGGCGCGGACGGCCACAAGCTGACGACCTATGCGATCGCCGAGTATTTCCTGTCGAAGCGCACCGAGCTGTATGTCGAAGTCGACCGCAACGGGATGACGGGCGCGTACATGCGCGACCCCGCGACGATCTCGGCGCTGAACCTGCGGCGCGGCGCGAGCGCGACGACCGGCGTGTCGATCGGGCTGATGACGCAGTTCTGAGATTTCCTTCAACCGCTTTTCCGGAGTGTGATTCGATCATGCGTACTTCATCCCGACTTGCCGCGGGGCTGCTGATGGCAATGTGCTGCACCGTCGCCGCCCATGCGCAATCCGACGCCGCGAGCGCGGCGGCCCCGTCATCGGCACCCGTGCAGGACACCGCGCAGGCGTCTGCGCCGGCCGGCCTGTCGCCGGCGCAACGCAAGGCAGCCGACCGCAAGCTGCAACGCCGCGTCGGCACGGCGCTCGCGCGCACCCGAAACCTGAACGCGACGCGCATCCTCGTGCGGGCGCGCGACGGCAACGTGACGCTGGCCGGCTCGGTCACGGATACGAACCAGGCGAATCTCGCGGCGGCGGCCGCGCGGCGCGTCGACGGTGTCGCGTCGGTGTCGAACCTGTTGCGAATCGACGGCCAGCAACCCTGATTGCCGGGCACGTCGCCCGTTCACTTTCCACTACGAGGCATGACTCGATGCGAATTCATCGAAGCTTGACGGCTACCCGTCGCACCCGCCGGCTGGCCGGCACCTTCGTGCTGGCCGGCGGGCTCACGCTTGCCGCGACCGCTGCGCCCGCTGCGCCCACCGCGCCCACCGCGCCCACTGCGCCCACTGCGCCCACTGCGCCCACTGCACCCACTGCGCCCACTGCACCCACTGCGCCCACCGCGACCACCGCGACCACCGCGACCACCGCGCCCACCGCGCCCACTGCGACCACCGCGACCACCGCGACCACCGCGACCGACGTTGCCGCGCCGGGCGTGATGCAGGGCTTTCCGCCGCCGGCCGACCAGGCGGTCAACAAGGCGAACGCGTTCACGCCCGCGCGACTGCGCTGGGCGTTGAGCAACACGCGGCTGCTCGCGCCGACGGCCGGCATCCGGCACGCGGCCGCGCCGATGCCGCTGCCCGAGCACCCGGCGCCCGGCCTCGACGCGCTGCCGGTGACGATCGGCGGCGAGACGCTGACGCTCGACGCGTACCTGCGCGCGACCCATACCGACGGCTTCATCGTCGTGCAGCGCGGCCGGATCGTCTACGAGCGGTATTTCGACGGCTTCCGGCCCGATCAGCCGCACGCATGGGCGTCGATGACGAAATCGGTGACGGGCCTGCTGGCCGCGCAGATGATCGAATCGGGTGTGCTCGATGCGGGCGCGCAGCTGTCGCGCGCGGTGCCGGAACTGGCCGACACGCCGTTCGGCAGCGCGACGCTGCAGCAGAACCTGGACATGGAAGTGCCCACCGCCTATACGCCGGGCGTGCCGCCCGATCTCGGCCTGTTCGGCGCGGTCGGGCTGGTGCCGCACCGCGAAGGCGCGCCGGCCAGCATCGTCGAGTTCCTGCAGACCGTGCAGCGCGTGCCGGACGTGGCGCCCGGCAGCATGTGGTTCTACCAGAACGGCTCGCCGGAAGCCGTCGCGTGGGCGATGCAGCGCGCGACGGGGCAATCGTGGAGCGCGCTGGTCGAGCGGTGGCTGTGGCGCGAATTCGCGGAAGACGATGCCTACGTCGCCGTGGACCGCAACGCGATGGCGATGGCGAGCGGCGGGCTGTATACGACGCTGCGCGATGCCGCACGCTTCGCGGAACGCGTGCGCACCGGGCTCGGCGGCGCGTCCGGCACACTGCCCGCCGCAACGATTCGCGCGGCGCTGCAGCCTGCGCACAACGCGGCGCTGTTCGCGAAGGGCAACGTGGTTCCCGGCAAGGACGGTTATGCGTATCGCGACTACTGGTATCAGGTGAACGACGGCGACGGCTCGTTCGCGGCGGCGGGGCGCTTCGGCCAGTCGATCCTCGTCGATCCGAAGGCCGCGCTGACGATCGTCAAGTTCTCGTCGTCGCCGGACTTCGCGCCGCGGGCACTCGGTGCGCAGGGCCAGGCGACACGGCAGCGCGCCGCGCTCGAACGCGGCGACGCGCTGAGCATGGTGGCGCGCGCGGTCGCCGAGAAACTGCGATAACACGCCCCCCGGACGCGCGGTGCATCGGCTGTCAGGGAAAACCGTATAGCCGCATCGCGCGTCGCCGAATCGTCAGCTTGCTTACGCAAGCCATTCACGTCTGACCAAAACGCGCCGCATCGTGCGGACTTCCGCGCTTTCGTTTCTCTTGCGAGGTCGCCCGGACTTCGCCCATCTCCCTTCCCGTCGCCTGCCATTCGATTTTCAACTGCCGACCAGTTGAACATTTCATTTCTTGATGTGATTGCGGCTGGATACCATCCAGCGACTGTCTATACAACTCGATCGGGATGCATGGGCAGGACGACAAAACACAACACAACATCGATGAGCAGGTTTGGAGAGGAGATGACGGAGATGGTGCGAATGATGGACAGGAAGACGGGCGTCGCATGCATGAACGCGGCCATTGCAATGCTGTTTGCCGGCGCCGCGCACGCGCAGTCGACGGTGACGCTGTACGGGATCGTCGACGCCGGCGTGACCTACACGAACAACGCGAAGGGCCATGCATTGTGGCAATTCACGGGCGGCAATGAATCGGGCCCGCGCTGGGGCTTGATCGGCTCAGAGGATCTCGGCGGCGGCCTGAAGGCGAACTTCCGACTCGAGAACGGCTTCAACGTCGCGAACGGCGCGCTCGGGCAGGGCGGCCGGATGTTCGGGCGTTCGGCGTGGGTCGGCCTGAGCGGCGCGAACTGGGGCGCGGTGACGCTCGGCCGCCAGTACAACTCGACGCAGGACATCCTCGGCTCGCTGCAGATGAGCAGCTTCCTCGCGCAGTACTCGACGCACCCGTTCGACAACGACGACATCAACAACACGTTCCGTCTCAACAACGCGGTGAAGTATGTATCGCCGACGGTTGCGGGCCTGCAGGCGAACCTCGTGTACGGCTTCTCGAACTCGACCGGCTTCGCGAACGACAACAGCTGGAGCGCGGGCGTCACGTATGTGAACGGGCCGCTCAACGCGGGCGCCGCGTATGCGCGCGTGAACCATCCGGCGGTCAGCACGAGCGGCGCAGTTGCTTCGGATAACTACTATCCGTCGTCGGCATCGGTGTTCGGTGCGAGCCTCGGGAACGCGATCCGCCAGCAGATCTGGGGAGCGGGCGGCAGCTACGCGATCGGGCCGGCCACGCTCGGCCTGCTGTACACGGGCTCGAACTTCGGGCAGGCAACGGGCGGCGCGCTTCGCTTCAACAACTACGAAGGCAGCCTGCGCTACATGATCACGCCGGCACTGATGGCGGCGGCCGGCTACACCTACACGCAGGTCGCGCGCGCCAGCGACAGCGGCCACTACCACCAGGTATCGGCTGGCCTGCAGTACCTGCTGTCCAAGCGCACCGACGTGTACGTGAACGGCTTCTACCAGAAGGCGTCGTCGGGTGTCGGCCAGGCGTGGATCGACGGCACCGACAGCGCGTCGTCGACGACGTCGCAGGTGGCGGTGGTGGTCGGCATCCGCCAGAAGTTCTGATGTCCTGATGCGTACGCGCGTCTTCCGCAGGAGGCTCACATGAAATTCAAACTGTTGCTGGCGGCTTTGCCGTTCGTCGGGATGTATGCGGGCGGTTCGATTGCCGAGGTGCGGCCGCTGGTGTTCGGGCTGCCGTTCCTGCTCGTCTGGAACCTGATCTGGATGGCGGCGACGGCCGCGATCCTCGCGATCCTGTTCCATCTCGACGAGCGCGACGCGGCCCGCGCGGGCCGTTCGGGAGACGCGCGATGAACGCTTCGATCATCATCATCGCGGCGTTCGCCGTGTTCGCGCTCGCGATCGGCGTGATGGCGCGCCGCGGCCGCAAGCTCACGCTCGAACAGTGGGCAGTCGGCGGCCGCGGCTTCGGCTCGCTGCTCACGTTCCTGCTGATGGCCGGCGAGGCGTTCTCGACGTTCTCGTTCCTCGGCGCGAGCGGCTGGACCTACAGCAAGGGCGTACCCGCGTTCTACATCCTGTCGTACGGCTGCCTTGCGTTCGTGATCGGCTACTGGATGTTGCCGGCGGTCTGGCGCTACGCGAAAGAGCGCGGGCTCGTGTCGTTCGCCGACTACTTCGCGTCGAAGTACGACAGCCGCGCGATCGGCGTGCTGGTGTCGGTCGTCGCGGTGTTCGCGATGGTGTCGCTGCTGATGATCCAGCTGCGCGGGCTCGGCGTGATCGTGTCGGAGATGTCGTACGGGCTGATTCCGCAGGCGGCCGCGATCTGGATCGCCGCGACGCTGATGGCCGTGTACATGGTCGTGTCGGGCATCCACGGCTCGGCGAGCATCGCGATCTTCAAGGACGTGCTGATCCTCGCGATCGCGATCTTCCTCGGCCTGTACCTGCCGATGCATTACTACGGCGGCCTGGGCGAGATGTTCGCGAAGATCGACGCCGTGCATCCCGAACTGCTGCGCATGCCCGAGCACGGCTTCAACCTGAGCTGGTACAACTCGACGATCCTGCTCACGTCGCTCGGCTACTACCTGTATCCGCACGGCTTCACCGCGATCTACGTCGCGAAGGACGAGCGCGCGCTGCGCCGCAACGTGATCCTGATGCCGCTGTACCAGGTGCTGATCGCGTTCCTGTTCCTCGTCGGCTTCGCGGCCGTGATGACCGTGCACGGGCTCGAAGGCGCGCAGGCCGATCTCGCGCTGCTGCGCCTCGTGAAACAGACGTTCCCCGCGTGGTTCGTCGGCATCGTCGGCGGCACCGGGCTGCTCACCGCGCTGGTGCCGGGCTCGCTGATCATGCTGAACGCCTCGACGACGATCGCGCGCAACATCTACCGTGATGGCTTCGCGCCGAACGCGACCGACCGCGAGGTGACGCGCGTCGCACGAATCGCGCTGCCGATCTTCACGCTGGTGGTCGTCTACTTCGTGCTGCGCGGCGGCGCGACCTTCGTCACGCTCGCGATCTTCTCGTCGAGCCTGCTCACGCAGCTCGTGCCGATGCTCGCGTCGAGCTTCCTGACGCGGCCGTTCGGCACGCGTGAAGGCGCGTTCGCGGGCATCGTCGCCGGTGCGATCGTGATCGCGATGACGAACTACTATGGCGTGACGCTCGCGTCGCTGTTCCCGGGCGCGTCGAACACGCTGACGTCGATCAACCCCGGGCTCGTCGCGCTCGCGGTGAATGCGGTGGTGTTCATCGTGATCAGCGCGGTGCAGCGCAAGCTGAAGGCGCGTATCGCGGCGCCGGTCGGTTCGGCGTGAGCGCTTTTCATGCATGACGCCGTCGCCGGGCCGCCGGGGTTCCGCCCGATGGCCCGGCCGCTGGACGGCAGCAAGACCCATCGAACCACAACAGGACACTGAGCGATGACTACCGAGGACAAGCGAGGGGACAACCGGGACCACAACCGCGAAGCGATCGACACGCTGATCGCGAACGGCTGCGTGATCACGATGGACCCGCAGCGACGCGTGATCGAGAACGGCGCGGTCGCGGTGAAGGGCGAGCGCATCGTCGCCGTGGGCGGCACCGATGAATTGCAGGCGCGTTACCGCTCCGCGCGCACGATCGACGCGCGCCGCAAGGCCGTGCTGCCGGGCCTGATCGATGCGCATGCGCACGCGGGCCACGCGATGCTGCGCACGATCGGCGGCGCCGACGGCGATGCGTGGTCGGCCGCGGCCGAGACGATCTATACGCGCGCGTCCGATGAAGCGTTCTGGGAAGCCGAATCGCATCTCGCCGCGCTCGAACGGCTGAAGGCCGGCGTGACGACGGGCGTGTCGCTGCTGGGCGGCGGCAATTCGATCATGCGCGTCGACGATCCGGTCTATGCGCGGCGCCATTGCGACGCGGTCGTGCGCACCGGTACGCGCTCGATCGTCGCGGTTGGCCCGTCGCGCCCGCCCGCGCCGCGTGCCTATACGCGCCACACGCCGGACGGCAGCGACACGCGCGATATCGGTTTCGACACGATGTACGACGTATGCGAGCGCATCGTCGACGAATGCCACGGCGATGCCGATGGCCGGATCCGCATCGCGCTCACGCTGCCCGTGTACGGGCCCGAACACGATCCCGAGCTCGCGCAGTACGAGCGCGACTTCCGCGATCAGGCCGCGCGCTACGGCGCGCTCGCGCGCGAGCGCGGGCTGACGTTCACGCAGGACGGCCACCGCGCGGGCACGCTCGCGTTCGCGCATCGCGAGCTCGGCTTGCTCGGCCCGGCGTCGTTCATGTCGCACAGCATCGACCTGACCGACGACGACATCGCGGCGTGCGTCGAGACCGGCACCGCGATCGTCCACAACCCGAGCGCGATCATGTCGATCATCGGGCGCTGCCCGGTGCCCGAGCTGATCGATGCGGGCGTGACGGTGGCGATCGCGTCGGACGGCGCGGCGCCCGATCGCGGCTACGACATGTTCCGCCACATGTGGCAGTGCATGCATTACCACCGCCGGCATTTCCGCGACCCGGACGTGCTGCCGCACGGCAAGGTGCTGGAGATGGTGACGATCGATGCGGCGAAGGCGCTGTCGATCGATCACGAGGCCGGTTCGCTCGAAGCCGGCAAGCTCGCCGACATCATCCTCGTCGACCTGTTCCGGCCGCACATGATGCCGATGAACATGCCCGTGTACCGCGTGACGTGTTTCGCGAACGCGGCCGACGTGTGCATGACGATGGTGGGCGGAAGGGTGCTGATGGAGGATCGGCGCGTGTTGTCGGTCGACGAGCACGCGGTGCTCGAACGGGTGAACGAAGTCGCGGAAATCACGATCGAGCGCAGCGGGCTGCGCCATTTGCTCGACGAGCCGAAGACGCTGTGGGGGCGCAGCCGCTACTGAGCGATCGGGCGGGCGTGGTCGTGCGGCGGCGTGTCGGCGCGGCCGGCCCGCTCGTTCGTTCGGCAACGCCGCCCGGATCGTCGACGATGCCGTGGTCAGCCGCCTCCAGTGCGGTCGCGAGAACGACCGTATCGCATCAGCGTCATCGAAAGTGATCGCTGGCTTACTTCCTTCGCGACCGATAGAGCGTGGGCCAGTCGCCTCCTTGAACGCCACCACACGTTTTCTGCTGCGACTCAGCCGACATCCGGAACGCATGGCCATCCCAGATCCAGCTGGCCTGATAGCCGCAATCGGCCAGCCCGCGTCCCTTGCCAAAAGTCGACAGGGTGCCGGTAGCCGGGTCGAAGGACGGTTCGGTCAGTGAAGGGTCTGAAAAGCCCCCTTCAGGGATCGGCAGTTTGACGGGCTCCGGTTTTCCGCCACCGATGCGCGGGGCGATGAACACATCCGACGAACCCTGGTAGGCGCCCATGACGCATGGAAGAAACACGAGCGCCTTGCTCTTGTCGAGTGCATACGCTGTTTCATGGAGATACCGTGACGCATTCTCCTCACAACTGCTGGCATCCCGGATACGTTTCGCGCGCGCGATCAGGCGCTCTTCTTCTTCTTGATCGGACAACTGCGATGCGATCTTCCGTTCCGGTACGACGGGTAGCGGCGGTGCGGGCGTGACCTGGGACGCGGGGGCAGGCCCCTTGCGGATCAACGCGGTAGTTCCCCCGATGCGCCCTTGCCGGTCATCGACACGCAGCAGCGCGGCGACCATGCCATCGAGCGGAACATAAGCGCTTGCATCCTCGCCGAACTGAAGCTTCGTGCCGTTGCGAAGCCGTGAGACGAAGGCTGCCACGGCCGCCGGTCGCGTGGTCGACAACGTCGCTATCCCGTTGTCTAATTTCGCGCGCCAGGCCGAGTCGTCCAGCCGCAGCGGCGCGTCGTCGACGCGCAGGTCATCGAGATTGATGCTGGTGTCGGTGGCGACGCTCAGCCGTACCGTGAGCGTGCCGTTCGGCCCGGCCGCGCGAATGAAGCGCAAGTCTGCGCCGGTCTCGCCACCGTTCGCGAGACCCTTCGCCTCGCAGGTCAAGCCGTTGTCGCAGGCGACCAGCCATGACTTGTAGGTGTCGTAGCTGGGCGTGCTGGGTTCCTGGGCAGGCGCGGCGCTGGCGACGAGCGGCACGGCTGCGCTGGCGAAAAGCGCAATGAGCACTGTGCTCACCGCGATGGCGCGAGTCTTCATGTGCTTCCACGGAGTTGAGGATGACGTGAATCGTAACGCAAGTGATGTGCGGGAAATGAAAAGGCATTCAGGTGCGGTGCTGTTTGAATCGACGCAAAAGCCGAAGCAAAAGCAAATGCTTCACGAATGACAGCGGTCGACTCGACCTTGCGTGATGCCGAATTGACGATGGCGTTATTGCCGCATTGTTCTGCATACGTGCGCTCGCCGATTTTTCGTTCCGGTTACGTCACGAACCCCGGGTACCGTTCGATTGATTGCAACGTGCCGACACGCCCGCGCCGGGGCTGGTTGTAACATGCGTGATGATGAATCGGACCCACCTTGACGGAGCAAACGCATGGAGCCGGTAGGTATCTACGCTTCTGTATCGATTGACAAGACACGGTTGAATCAGTTCTATGCCGACTGGGGTGATGCACTGATCGACGATGTTCGATGCATCCTGGGCAGGAAGCCGGGCCTGCAGCCGGACGGTTATGGCGGATACACGGATCCGGCGACCGGGTGGTATCACAACCCCGGCAACAAGCTGGTCGTCCGGTATGACGAAGCCACGCAGACGCTGTTCTATTTCTACCAGCTCGAATTACGCGATCCGGACCGCATGGCCGGCATCCCGTCCTTTCAGGCATTTACCCGCATTGCCGGGTATCGGGACGCAGCCGGTGCGGACTATGTCGCGTTCTCGCCGAGTGCGCCGAATTTCCTGAGCGACGGGTTCTGGCGCGTCTATCGATTCACGCACGACGGGCTGAGCACGATTGAAACCGATGCGCTTCCGGGCGATCGACAGCGCGAGATGGACAGGTTGTCCTGGCAATACTATTGGGGGCCGATTGAAGCGATGTTCGAGAGGTCGGACCGACGCGAGGACGTTTCCTATTTCAATCACTTCTTCCCGCAACATTGCTTTGACCCGCCGCTTCTGTCGTTGCTGGGTATCGACATGCCGACCAACGATCCACGAATGACGCCGTCGCCATATCCGCGCAGTGACTGACGATGCGCTGATTCCTTCCTGATGCGGGCACCCGCAGTTTCAGTCACGGCGTGTCTGCGTCACGCGCGATTGGGGCCGAGCGCATTTTCGCTCCGATGGTTGCCTAAACACGGCAGGCCTGCGTGACGGATAAAATCCGTCACCATTCGGACAGGTGCCGACACATACCGGTATTTTGGACAGACGAGGCCGACGTCTTTGACTTCGTTCAACGAATCGTCGAGCACGGTGGTTATGTCGGGATGCCAAAGTTCGCCGGCAAGTGAAGCCCGAGTGAACAGGCCGATTCCGACACCCGCCAGCGCACCGGCGCGAAATGTTCCGATGTTGTTCGAAGACAGGTTGCCGCGAACGGCCTTTCATCGCCGAACGCGGGCACCTGCGAAGCGCCCCCCGGAATTCGCGACGAACGCTTTTCCACCTATGCGACGCGCTCGGGCATCAATCGCACCACCGTTGCCGGTGCCGCCCTGAACCCCGGGCTGCGCGCATCGTTGGCGACCATATGCGGCGTCGCGTCGTGAGCGGCCAGCGCGGCCGCCGACGCCCAGCGCTCGATCAGCACGAACCGGTTTTCATCGTCGGCGACGGGATGCAGGTCGTACTGGAGGCACCCGGGTTCCGCGCGAACGATGGGCGCGAGGTGTTCATACGCGGCAATCTGCTCGTGACGCTTTCCGGGAAGGGTTTGAATCGAGATGACGAGCAGCACCTCGTCTGCGCTGTTCCGGCCTTGATGATCGACTTCGTTCATGGCGACTCCTGGCTCATATGACGTGATGCCGGACAAGCGAGGCGCCGCAAATGCGAAGAGCCCCGTCTTTTGCCGGCGGGGCCCTGGTGACATGCAGCTGCGAAGATTACCGCGTGCGCATCCCGGACGACCCACCGTTGCCGATGGTCGTCGTTGTGGTGATGCTTGCGAAGGGGATCGGATCGAGCTGCATAAATTCAAGATAACGCGATCGGCCGGGGCGCGTCAATCGCCCCGGTTCTCGATCCATCGCGTCAGCGACGGTAGATGAATTCCAGATCGGTCGAATCGCCGACCTTGAAATCGTACGTGCCGACGCGCGTGAACCCGGCCTTCTCATAGAACGCGATGGCCTTCGCGTTGCCGGACCACACGCCGAGCCATACCGGGCCGGGGCGTTCCGTTGCGAGATAGTCCAGTGCGGAGTCGAACAACGCGCGCCCGGCGCCGGTCCCTTGCGTATCCCGCCGAAGGTAGATTTGATGGATCTCCCCCGAACCGTCGGCGACTTCCGGGTGCGGGAGCTTGCACGGCCCCACGTGTGCATAACCCACCAGCTGCCCGTCGTCGCTTTCAGCGACCCACGTGCGGCACTCGGGATCGTCGAGCTGGCCCGTGATCGCTTCCACCGAATAGGTGCGGGTCTCGTACGCAGCCAGGTCGTTCGGTGGGTAGTCGATGTCGAAGCCATCCTCCAGAAAGGTTTCGCGAAACGTGTCGCGCTTCAATTCGGCCAGCGGGATGGCATCGGACAGGGTTGCAACGCGGATCAGCATGGAGGATTGCTCGGTTCGTGGGTCGGGCAGACAGTTTATCCCGGGTGACATCCGGTTCGCGAGCGCCCGGTCGACCCGCGTGCGCGGTGTGTCAAGAGCTATGGTGGTCGCCTGACCGTCGCGGCGGCTCGAATCACCGGCACGGCGGTCAAGTCGATGACGATGCCGGTGGTTGACCGTCGACGGACATGCTAGGATTTTCCACAAACAACTTCGGAGACTGCAATGCCGTTCATCTGCGAAAACGTTGAATGCCGCGCCGTGCTCGCTCGCGGGCAGATCAGGCCCCATCAGGAGGATGCGGGGTGGTGCTTCTACTGCCCGGACTGCAAAGCCAGGAACGAGTTGATGAATGTCGACATGGCCGGCGGGGCGGTCGAGCTGATTCAGCCGGAGCGGGCCAGCCCGCCGCACAAGGTGGTTGCGACGGCCCGTCCGCTGGAGGATGGCAAATACGCGGCGCAGTTGAGCGTTCAGCGGGCGCTCGCCGTGAAGGGAACGTATGCGGCCGAAGAGCACTGGGATCAGCTCGGTGTGTTCGGCGACGCGCAGGAGGCTGTCGAACACGCGAAGTCTTTCGCGACCGACCTGTTGCAGCGAGCGGCGTAGTCGCGCCATTCGATGCGGGCGGTGCGTGCATGTCGCGATCGTACGCGACATGCCTCATCGCTTGTCCACCACGGCGATACAGTCGATTTCCACGAGGAAGTCCGGATTCGGCAATGACGCCACGATTGCGGTACTTCGGGCCGGGAATTTCCCGGCCTGGAAGTAACCCGCGTAGATGCGGTTCATTTCCTTGAAGTCTTCACGCCGCACCAGCATCACATCCACCTTCACCACGCGATCCCAGCCCGTGCCTGCGGCCTTGAGGATTCCGGTGACGTTCTCCATCGCCTGAGTCATCTGCCTGGTGAAGTCGCCGACCGCGAGCTTGCCGTTCCGGTCGTAAGCGGGAATGCCCGAAACGAACAGAAGATTGCCGGCTTTGACGGCCGGCGCGAGCGGCACGGGGATCACGTACTGATCGGGGGCCTGCACATATTCCAGCGGTGTCCCGGCGGAAGCGGCTTGCTGACCCATGGGTGTCGTGCAGCCGCACAGAAGGAAACCGGATCCGATGAATCCGGCAGCAAGGCAGCGCGTTCGCATCGTGTTTTCTCCCGGGAGCGGTACGCTACGCGATCCGGCAGTGGGCGCCTGGCGAGACAGCGGATCGTGATCTCTTTCAGACAGTTCAGGAAACGGAAAAACGAAAGGTTAGGCTTCTTGCGCGGAATGGCGTTGCATCGCGAGGTGCGGATGGCGGGCGCTGCGTTTGTCCTACGAAAAAGCCGACCGACGATCGACCTCGGCAGGTCGTGAACGTGAAGAAGGGGCGTGGTGCTTGCGCGTACCACGCCCCTTCGTGTGTTCCGCTTCCGCGGTCAGTTATAGATATCGAATGAAAAATACTTTTTCGCGATCCGCTGGTACGTCCCGTCCTGGATCAGGCTCGCGAGTGCCTGGTTGATCTGTGTGCGCAGCGCGTCGTCATCCTTGCGCACACCGATCGCCGAGCCCACGCCGAGCGTCTTCGGGTCGTGCAGCGGCGGCCCCGCGAATGCGAAGTTCGCGCCCTTCGCGGTTTTCAGGAAACCGAGATCGGCCTGCACCGACGATTGCAGCGACGCATCGAGCCGCCCCGACAGCAGGTCCTGGTAGACGAGATCCTGCGTCTGGTACGTGCGGACGATCACGCCCTTCGGCTCCCAGTACGTGCGTGCATAAGTCTCCTGCGTCGATCCCTGTTCGACGCCGACGCTCTTGCCCTGCAGCGATTCGGGCGTCGGCTGCAGGTTCGAGCCGCGCCGCGCGACGAGCCGGGGCGGAACGTTGTTGATCTTGTCCGTGAAGGCGATCTGCGCGAGGCGTTTCTCGGTCACGCTCATCGACGACAGCACGCCGTCGAACTTGCGCGCCTTCAGCGCCGGGATCATCCCGTCGAATGCGTTCTCGACCCACACGCAGCGCACCTTCATCCGTTCGCAGATCGCATTGCCGAGATCGATGTCGAAGCCGACGAGCTTGCCGTCGGGTGCGAGCGATTCGAACGGCGCATAGCTGGGGTCGACGCCGAGGCGCAGGACGGCCGGGTCCTTCGCGGCGACGGCGCCTGCCGTCAGCGCGAGCGCAATGGCCAGAACGAGCTTTTTCATGATTGTCTCCAATACCGGTCGATGTTGTTTGTGGTGAAGCGAACTGGCGGCCGACAGGCGTGAC
This sequence comes from Burkholderia sp. D-99, assembly GCF_011605345.1. Lineage (GTDB taxonomy): Bacteria > Pseudomonadota > Gammaproteobacteria > Burkholderiales > Burkholderiaceae > Burkholderia. The sequence goes on along the minus strand of NZ_JAAOXM010000002.1, from coordinate 256,999 downwards.
TGCCCGCGCCCGGCCACGCGCGGGCGGCTGGACGCTTCGCCGCAAGCGGCCGGCGAAGCGTCCGGATTCGAAGGGGGTTTTAGCGGGCGGCGCCGGTGATGCGCACCATGCTGTGCCGGTAGCCGGCGGGCGAGAACGCGGCGTTCAGTGCGGCCATCGCGGCGATCACGCCGAGATGCATCCACCATGCGATCGCGAAGCCGCCGCCTGCGTCGCGCAGCCAGCCGATCAGCCAGGGGCTCGCCGCGACGGTCAGGAAGCCGATGCCCTGCACGAACGCGGCGAGCGCGCCTGCGAGCCGCGCATCGGGCAGGTGGTCGAGCGTGACGATCAGGCTCATCGAGAAGAAGCCGCCGAGCCCGAGGCCGACGCTCGCGACCCAGAACCACGGCGCGAACGCGGGCAGCGTCGCGAACCCGGCGAAGCCGGCCGCCTGCAGCGCGAGCGTGAGCCACAGCACGGCACGGCGGTCGGGCGAACGTTTCGCGAGCAACGGCATCGCGAGTGCACCGGTCGCCTGGAACAGCGCCATCCATGCGAGCAGGTTGCCGCTCGCTTGCGGGCTCATGCCGATGCTGCGGTAGAACGCGGGCAGCCATGCGACGAGGCTGGCGTAGCCGCTGTTGCTGAGCCCGAAGAACAGCGCGAGCTGCCACGCACGCGGAATGCGGGCGAACGCGGTGAGCGGCGCCGACGCCGCTGCGGCGTGCACGGCGTCGCGCGGCGCTTTCGCGCGCCACAGCGCGAGCGTGACGAGTGCCGGCACGGCCCACACGGCGAGCGCGAGATGCCAGCCGCCGTGCGCGGCGAGCCACGGGCTCGCGACCGCGCCGAATGCGCCGCCGCCGACCAGCGCGGCCGAATAGAGGCCCATCGCGAGCGGCAGCCGGCCGGCGAACCAGCGCTTCGCGAGGCCGGGCACGAGCGCCTGGACCACGGCGACACCGGCGCCCGCGACGATGGCCGTCGCGATCAGGCCGGCGCTGCCGCCGGTCCACAGGCGCGCCGTGCAGCCTGCTGCGATCAGTGCCAGCGCGACGGACAGCGCGCGTTGCTCGCCGACGCGTCGCGCGAGTCCGACACCGATCCCGGCGACGACCCCCATCAGCACGAACGGCAGCGTGGTCAGCAGCGCGGCCGCGCGAAAGCCGAGGCCCGTGTCGGCGCGCACGATGTCGAGCACGGGGCCGAACGCGGTCAGGAACGGACGCAGGTTGAGGCCGGCCAGCACCAGCAGCGCGAGCGCGCCATAGGACACGGAAGCCGCATGCGGGCGGCGGACAGCTTGCGCGGTGCCGGGATCGGACATCGGGATGCTCCAGGGAGGGGCCGGTGGCCCAGTGATGCGATGCCGAAAGGGTAAGCGCGCGCTACGCCAGGAGAAAATTAAATATTCGACTGGGAATCAGTGCGGAATGCGATGGATTCGCGCGAGGCGACGGGGGCCGGATGGGCGTGGCTGGCGGGGCGGGGGCAAGGGGGAACTAGCGGCGGATGTCACGCGTCGTCAGGCTGCCGGCGCGCGCTGTTCTCCCTGCCGTTCTCCCGCGTGTTCGCGGGCCGCGACGAGTGCTCGAATGCGCGCGCGGTCGGCCGGCGTCGCGGGCGTGAAGATCACGAGGCTCAGGTCGGGGCGGCCCGTGACCGAGAACGCCGAATAGTCGAGCGCGATCCGGCCGGCCTGCGGATGGCGGATTTCCTTCGTGCTTTCGTCGTGCGCATGGATATCGTGGTCGCGCCACATCGCATCGAATTCGGCGCTCGTTGCCCGCATCTCGTCGACGAATGCCTGCACGGCCTGCGTCGCGCCGCCGCGCGCGACGTCCGCGCGAAACGCGCCCACCGCGAAGCGCGCGACGCGTTCCCAGTTCGGCTGGGCGTTGCGCACGCCGTCGTCGACGAAGATCAGCCGCAGGATGTTGCGCGCGGGCGGCGGCAGCGTCGCATAGTCGGTCAGCGTCGCGGCCGCGGCGACGTTCCATGCGACGACGTCCCAGGTCGCGGTGCGCACGATCGCGGGGCTCGCATCGAGCGAGTCGAGCACGTTCTGCAGGCGCGGCGTCACGCTGGCCGGTGCGTGATAGCGCACCTCGGGCGGATGGCCGACACCGATCAGGAACAGGTGCTCGCGTTCTGCGTCGTTCAGCAGCAGCGCGCGGGCGAGCCGGTCGAGTACGTCGGCCGACGGCGCGCCGCCGCGCCCCTGTTCGAGCCACGTGTACCACGCGGCGCTCACGTGCGCGCGCTGCGCGACTTCCTCGCGCCGCAGGCCCGGCGTGCGGCGGCGCGTGGCCGGCAGCCCGAGCGCGGCCGGGTCGAGTTTCTCGCGGCGGTCCCGCAGGTACGCGCCGAGCAGGTTGTCGGGGGCGTCGGCCATATCCTGTTAGTTCGTTTACCGGTAAACCGTCACGTCTTCACCGCGAGCGGCCGTCGACAGATAGTAATCCTCCATGCCATCAGGAGGTGCTGAACATGCGTGTCTTTGTTACTGGAGCGTCGGGATTCGTCGGCTCCGCCGTGGTTGCCGAACTCGTTGCCGCCGGGCACTCGGTGCTCGGTCTCGCGCGGTCCGACGCGGCCGCCGCGTCGGTTGCGGCGGCTGGCGCCGACGTCCATCGCGGGTCGCTGGAGGACCTCGACAGCCTCACGCGCGGCGCCGAAGCCGCCGATGCGGTGATCCATACGGGATTCAATCACGACTTCTCGCGCTTCGCGCAGAACTGCGAGCTCGACCGTCGCGCGATCGAGACGATCGGCGCGGTACTCGCGGGCTCGGCGCGGCCGCTGGTCGTCACGTCGGGTCTCGCGCTCGTCGCGCCCGGGCGCGCGGCGACGGAAGACGATCCGCACGTGCCGGTGTCGTCCACCTATCCGCGTGCGTCGGAGGCGACCGCGGTCGCGCTGGAAGCGCGCGGCGTGCACGCGTCGGTCGTGCGCCTGCCGCCGTCCGTGCACGGCGACGGCGATCACGGCTTCGTGCCGCGCCTGATCGCGTTTGCGAGGGAAAAGGGGGTATCGGCCTTTGTCGGCGATGGCAGCAATCGCTGGCCTGCCGTGCACCGGCTCGATGCGGCGCGCGTGTACCGGCTCGCGGTCGAGCGCGGCGTGGCCGGTGCGCGCTATCACGCGGTCGACGATACGGGCGTGCCGTTCCGCGACATCGCGGACGTGATCGGCCGGCGGCTCGACGTGCCGGTCGTCGCGAAAACGGCGGCTGAAGCCGCCGAGCACTTCGGCTGGTTCGCGATGTTCGCGGGGATGGATGCGCCGGCAACGAGCGAGCGCACGCGTGCATCGCTCGACTGGGCGCCGACGCAGCCGGGGCTGCTGGCCGATATCGACCGGCCGCGGTATTTCGAAGGCTGAGCGGGCGGCGGGCGGGGCGTCGCTTGCAACGGGCCCGCCCGCCGTCCGCTCGACACCCTTCAGACCGTGACGACGATCTTCCCGACCTGCGCACCGGCTTCCATGTATCGATGCGCTTGCACGATGTCGTCGAACGCGAACGTGCGATCGATCAGCGGCTTCAGTGCGCCGGCCGCGAGCCCGTCGACGATGAAGCGCTTCGCGCGCTCGAGCCGCTGCGCGTCGCCGGTGATCTCGAACAGCTCGTAGCCGCGCAGCGTCAGGTGGCGTGCGAGCAGGTCCATCACGGGCACCGGGATGTCGCGCGTGTCGAGCGCCCCGTACTGGAAGAACGTGCCGTTCGTGGCCAGCGCGCGCAGCAGGTTCGCCGCGTCCGGGCCGCCGACCGGATCGAACACGAGGCGCACACCGGTGCCGCCGGTGATGTCCGCCACGCGCTGCGGCAGGTCGGCGGGGCTGCCGACGATCACGTGCTGCGCGCCCGCGTCGAGCAGCGCCTGACGCTTCGATTCGCTGCGCGTCAGCGCGATCGGCACCGCGCCGGCGTAGTTCGCGACCTGGATCGCCGCTTGTCCGACGCTGCTCGACGCGGCGCCGATCAGCACCGCGTCGCCGCGCCGCAGCCCGCCGAGTTCGATCAGCGCGCCCCAGGCCGTGACGAACATCATCCACGTCGCGGCTGCTTCCTCGAAGGAGAGGCTGTCCGGATGCCTGACCACCGCATGCGCGGGCACGTTGACGAGCTCGCCGTACATCCCGTAGTCGGCGAACGAGAACGCCGGCACGACGCTCACCGCATCGCCTTCGGCGAACGCCGTCACGTTGCGGCCGACCGTCGCGACGATGCCCGCTGCCTCGTAGCCGAGCGCCGCGGGGAGGCGCGGCATGAACGTGTATTCGCCGCTGCGGTACATGACTTCCGCGCGATTGAGGCCGATCGCCTTCACGCGCAGCTGGATTTCATCGGGGCCCGGCGCGGGCACGTCGACGTCGTCGATCTGCAGGACTTCAGGGCCGCCGATGCGGTGGAAACGAACGATGCGGGACATGGATGGCTCCTTCAATGAACGGGTGTCGATGAAGGAGCACTGTAGGCGGGTACCCGTGCCGGATAAACGCACGGCCGGATCATTGATTGTTATTCGAAGAATAACAATCGACGCGCACCTGTTCTACGCCGGATAACGCCGCGCAAACAGCTCGGTCAGCCAGTCGATGAAGGCGCGCACCTTGTCGGGCAGATGCGCGCGGTTCGGGTACAGCACCGAAACCGGCTTTGGCACGGCAGGCACGCCGGGCAGCAGTTCGATCAGCAGGCCCGAGTCGATGCTCGGCTGCAGTGCGGGCCGCAACGCATGCACGATGCCGAGGCCGGCCAGCCCGCAGGACAGCAGCGCTTCCGAGTTGTCCGTGAGCAGGCTGCTCGCGAGCTTTACCGCGACCGTTTCGCCGTGCGGGCGGAACGTCCATTCGAGCACGCGGCGATTGCTGCCGGTAAAGAAGTTGACGGCACGATGCGCTCGCAGGTCGTCGAGCGTACGCGGCAAACCGTGGCGGGAGACATAGGCGGGCGACGCGCACGTGACCATCGGCACCGCGCCGACCGTGCGCGCGACCATGCTCGAATCCTTCAGCGTGCCGACCCGCACGACGCAGTCGATGCCTTCGCTGATCAGGTCGACCGGCTGGTCGCTCGCGCCGAGCACGAGCTCGATCTGCGGATAGCGCTGCTGGAAATCGGGCAGTGCCGGAATCACGACCGTCTTCGCCAGCGCGAGCGCGATGTCGACGCGCAACCGGCCTTTCGGCATCGCGCGCTGTTTCGGGAACGACGCGAACGCGTCGTCGATGCTGCCGAGCAACTGCACGCAGCGCGCATGGAACGCCTCGCCTTCGGCGGTCACGCTGACGCGGCGCGTGCTGCGGTTCAGCAGCCGCACGCCGAGTTCCTGTTCGAGCTGCTGCACGGCTTTCGTCACGGCCGGCCGATGCAGTTGCAGCGCGTCGGCGGCCTGCGTGAAGTTGCCGCGTTCGACGATCTGTACGTAGATCTGCATCGCTTGCAGGCGGTCCATGGCGCTCCCGGGTGTCGTGGCGAGCGGCCATCTTCGCATACCGCCCGGCACCGCAGTGACACTGCTGCGACACCCGCGCGCGGCCGCCCGTCAGGCGGCGCGTCATTCGACTGGATGCAGATCCTGAAGCAGCGTCGGCACGAGCTCCGAGACGGTCGGGTGGATGTGCATCGCGCGGCTGATCGTCGTGTACGGCGCGCCCGCGGCCATCACGTCGAGCATCCCGTGCACGACTTCGTCACCCGTCACGCCGAGGATCGACGCGCCGAGGATCGCATGGCTGTCCGCGTCGACGATCACCTTCATGAAACCCTGGCTCTCGCCTTTTTCCACCGCGCGGCCGACGCGCGTCATCGGGCGCGTGCCGACAAGCAGCCGGCGGCCCGTCTGCTTCGCTTCCGCGAGCGTCATGCCGACGCGGCCGAGCGGCGGATCGATATACATCGCGTACGCCGTGATGCGGTCGGACACCTTGCGCGGATCGTTGTCGAGCAGGTTGGCCGCGACGATCTCGTAGTCGTTGTACGCGGTATGCGTGAACGCGCCGCGCCCGTTGCAGTCGCCGAGCGCCCAGATGCCGGGCACGTTCGTGCGCAACTGCTCGTCGACCTCGATATAGCCGCGCGCGTCGGTCGCGATGCCCGCACGATCGAGCCCGAGATCGTCGGTGTTCGGCACGCGTCCGACCGCGAGCAGCAGGTGCGAGCCCGCGACCTCGCGGCCGCCGCCGGCGCAGTCGAGGCCGACCGCGATGCCGGTGCCGTCGCGCCGTGCGTTCAGGCAGGTCGCGTCGAGCTGCACGTCGATCCCTTCGTTTTCGAGGATTTCGCGCACGGCTTGCGACACGTCCTCGTCCTCGCGGCGGATCAGGCGCGAGCCCTTCTCGACGATCGTGACCTGCGACCCGAAGCGGCGATACATCTGGCCGAATTCGAGCCCGACATAGCTGCCGCCGACGATCACGAGATGCTCGGGCAGGAAGTCGACGTCCATCATCGTCGAGTTGGTCAGGTACGGCACCGTGTCGAGGCCCGGCATCGCAGGCACCTGTGCGCGCCCGCCGACGTTGATGAAGATGCGTTCCGCTTCGAGCAGTGCGTCGCCCACGCGCACCGCATCGGCGCGCTCGAAGCGGGCGTGACCCTGGAACACGGTGGTGTTCGCGAGCCCGCGCACCCATTGCTCGACGCCGTGGTTCGAGCGGCCGGAGATCTGGTCCTTGCGCGCCTTCACGGCTTTCATGTCGACGGTGACGGGGCCGCCGACCGACACGCCGTATTCGGCGGCCCGCCGCGCGAGGTGCGCGGCGTACGCGCTCGCGATCAGCGTCTTGGTCGGAATGCAGCCGGTGTTCACGCAGGTGCCGCCGAAGCGGCCGCGCTCGATGATCGCGACCTTCATCCCGGCGGCGGACAGCCGCGCGGCGAGTGGCGGCCCGGCTTGCCCGGTGCCGATGACGATCGCGTCGAAGTGTTGCGTCATGACGTCCTCCTGTGCGGGTGCAGCGAGGGAACGGGCGGGCGAGCCGCGTGCGATGCCGGCGCACGGTCGCGCGACGGCGAGCGCTTATGGTAGCCCTGTTGGCGTGCGCTCGCGAGCGCTGGCGGGGCGGGAGAGGCGGGAGAGGCGGGAGAAGCGGGAGAAGCGGGACAAGCGGGAGAAGCGGGAGAAGCGGGACAAGCGGGACAAGCGGGACAAGCGGGACAAGCGGGACAAGCGGGACAAGCGGGACAAGCGGGAGAGGCGGGGCGCGACGGAGTCCGGCCGTGCCCGCGCCGGCCGGCGTGCGATACAAGCGCTCGCGACGCGTTGCCCTGGTCGCGTCAGTCCTTGCGCTTCCACTGATCGAACGACACCGGCCGGTGCGCGTCGGCGCGCGTGACGGTGACGTGGTCGGGCTGGTCGTCGAGCGGAAACGATTCGGTGACGATCTGGTTCGAAAATACCCAGCCGCGCGTGTGCGGGTCGTAGCGGAATGTCACGTAGTCGCTCCAGTGCTGTCCGCACGCGACGAAGTTCTGCACGGTGAAATAGCGGCCTTTCACCGCGAAGCCGTTGTCGGCGGCATCTTCGGGATCGAACGGATCGCACTGGCCGCCTTCGTTCGCGCGCAGCACGACCTGGTCGTTGCGCGCGGCGAGCCGGAGTGCGTGGTCGGCCTGCTCCTCGAAGATCAGCAGCGGGCGCGGCGACGGTTGCTCGCGCGTATCGATCTCTCGATGTACGACGACGAGGAAGCTGTGCCGTCCGTTGTCGAGATCCGGCCCGGCATGCGCGAGCAGCGGCTGGTAGCCGGGCGGCAACTGCGCGGCGATCGACTTCGGCAGGTCGCCGGCGCGGGCATCGAGCGATAGCGCGGCGAGCAGCGGGACGAGCATGATGGGCAGGTAAATAGCGCGCATGACGGGGTGTCCGGTTAAAAGAAGGAGGGGGGTGCCGATCGCGCAGGGCTACAGATCCCGCCCGAGAAATTCGGTGCCCGGCACCGGATTGAACGTGACCGGCGGCGCGGGCGTGAAGCCGAGCGACGCATACAGTTGCCTCGCGGCCACGAACTCGGGCAGCACGTCGAGACACATGCGCGCATAGCCGGCCGCCTTCGCGTCGAGCAGCAGCCGTTCGACGAGCTGGCGGCCGACGTTCAGCCCGCGCGCTTCGGGGCGCACATAGACGCGCTTCATTTCGCACGTCGTGCCGTCGATCTCGCGAAACGCCGCGCAGCCCACCGCGCGCTCGCCGTGCCACGCGAGCAGCAGCCGCCCGCGCGGCGCCGCGTACTTGCCGGGCAGTGCGGCGATCTCGGGCTCGTAGTCCTGGAATGCGAGGCTGACGGTCGGGCTCGCGATGTACTCGCGGAAGATCGCCTCGACGACGCGGGCGTCGTCGGGATAGCGGGCGGCGCGGATCTCGATCATGGTGGGCGGCGCGAATGGCGGGAAAGAGGGCCAGCATAGCAGCGCAACGCGGCTTTCGGCCATGCGCAAAGCGTGCCAGAATCAGCGGCTCGACCGTCGGAAGCGACACGCAGGCGTCGGCGATTCGGCGTCGCTCACCAAGGAGATTTCGATGACTGCATCGGCTGCCGTACTCGCCATCCTGGCTGCGCTGTTTCTCGGCGCGATGATCCCGGGCCCGAGCTTCGTGCTGGTTGCCCGCAATTCGATCGGGCTGTCGCGCCGCGACGGGCTCGCCACCGCGCTCGGCATGGGCATCGGCGGCATCGTGTTCGGCGGCGTCGCGCTGGCCGGGCTCTATACGCTGCTGCAGGCCGTCGAATGGCTGTATGTGGGCCTCAAGGTGGCGGGCGGCGCGTACCTGATCTACATGGCGTCGAAGATCTGGCGCGGCGCCGACCGGCCGATCGCGATGGACGATCCGCAGGCGCTGGCCGGCGGCAGCGCGCGCAAGTCGTTCTGGACGGGCCTCACGACCCAGCTCAGCAACCCGAAGACGGCGATCTGGTACGGCAGCATCTTCGCGGCGCTGCTCCCGCAGCATCCGCCGCTGTGGTGCTATCTGGCGCTGCCGCCGCTCGTGTTCGGCGTCGAGTTCGGCTGGTACACGATCGTCGCGCTGTGCTTTTCCACGCGCCGGCCGCGCGAGCTCTACCTGCGCGCGAAGAAGTGGATCGACCGCGTCGCGGCCGGCGCGATCACGCTGCTCGGGCTGCGGCTGATCCTGAATGCGCCAAAAGCGGGGATCTGACCGCGTCCATTCCTGATCTGCATCCCACGGCTGCCGGCCATTCCCGTGGCTGGCCGCCGGCGCGCGCCGCGCGAGCCGCGCATCGGCATCAGGCTTCGCCGAACCGCTCCAGCAGCGCCGCGAACCGCGTGTCGTCGGGGAAACCCTTCACTTCATAACGCACCGGGCGATGCCCGGTGGCCGTCATCAGATCGCCGCACGTGTGCAGCAGTTCGGCCATCGGCACGTAGGCCGACTGTCCGGTCGACTCGCGATGGAGCGCGACGATATCCGTCTCCGGCAGCAGGGTAGGCACGCCGTCGCTCCATACGCCGACACTGAACAGGCTGCCGTCCTGGCGCTTGTACACCGAGTAGGTCGCCACGAAAACGTCGGTGCCGTCGCGTTCATGCAGGTCGTTGAGCAGCGTCTGCTGATCCTGGTAGTCGCCCGCGAGCTCGCCGATGCGCAGCGCGTACAGCTTCGATTCGAGCCCTTCCGGCACGAAACGCCGCCAGGCGGTGCCATCCCAGCGCAGCATCAGCGGCGGCAGCGGGCGCGGCTGCGCCTGCGCCTGTTCGGCGAGGTCGACCATGGCTGCGAGCCCGGCCGGATTGCGGTCGCCGGTGAGCAGCAGCACCGCGCGGTTCGGTGCCATCACGACCGGCGCGCCGGCGATTGGCTGCCGGTGGAGCAGGTCGGTCAGCAGCAGCCGCGCCGCGTCGTAGGAATCGTCGAATTGCGACAGGAACACCCCGTTCGGCAGCGCGGCCCACGGCGTCGACGATGCGGCCCGCAGGTTGTCGATCGCGATCTCGCACGCGTCGTCGAACGAGATGCCCCATTTGTCGAGCGTTGAGGTCGACAGGCGCGCGATGTTGAACTCGCCGTCGTACGCGATGCCGATCTCGATGTTCTCGCACAGCGGCCGGAACGCCAGTTCCATTACGCCGGGTTGCCCGGCCAGTTGCAGCTCGGTCACGCCGCGCTCGGTCGCGCTGCGGATCACGGGCCGCAGCTTCGCGCGCGCGGCGGTGAAATCCGTCGGGGTCTCGTGCGCCATCATCGCGTTCGCCTGCCGTTTCAGCACGGTGTCGCGCTCGGACGGCTTCGCGGCCGCGTAGTCGCGGAACAGGTTGTGCAGGTTGATGATGTTCGACGGGGCATCCGACTGGACGAGACAGCCTTTCTCGTCCACATGGCGCCAGGTGCGCGTGTCGCCCGATGCGCGCAGCGTGGCGATCAGGCGTTCGGCGAAGGCCTGCGGGGTCGGCGGTTTGCCGAAACGGTCGCGCAGGCGGGTGACGAGGTTGGCAAGCATCGTGTGCGGTCGGGCCGGGCCCGTTTGTTGTCGTTGTGGGTCGGTGGCACCCGGTCTCGGGGGCGCAGCCCGCAGCCGGCACGCGTGGCTCGACGGGTGCTGCGATGGTAGCGCAACGCGGCAGGCATCGTCGGCGGTATTCGCAACCGGTGGGCGACGAGGCTGCGAGCGAGGGCGAGGGCGAGGGCGAGGGCGAGGGCGAGGGCGAGGGCGAGGGCGAGGGCAAGGGCAAGGGCAAGGGCAAGGGCAAGGGCAAGGGCAAGGGCAAGGGCAAGGGCAAGGGCAAGGGCAAGGGCAAGGGCAAGGGCAAGGGCAAGGGCAAGGGCAACGGCAACGGCAACGGCAACGGCAACGGCAACGGCAAGGGCAACGGCAACGGCAACGGCGCGGCAGAACCGCAGCAGCAGCCCCCTCGGCCGCCCGCCAAGCCTTGCGTGGCGGGCGTTCGCGTGTGTCGCACACCGCGCCGGACGGCGCCGCTTCCCCGATTCTGGCGGTCGACCTCCCGGCGACGTGTAAACTGCTGCCTTTTTTGACGGTTTGCAGCATGGTGCAAGCACCTCCGCGCCCGGCGCTGAGCGGCCCGACGCTCGTCCGGCTGCTCGCGCGCCTGGCCGATGCCGACGTCGCGGAATCCCGGCAGACGCTGTCCGACCGGCTGAGCCAGTGGCTCGGCTGGACCGACGCGATCACGCTGTCGTCCGCGCTGAACGCGAGCCCGCCCGGCGTCGCGGCCGGCGTGCGCGGCTACGACGCGGAGCGCGACTGCGCGCGCGTGCGCCACGACCTCGCGCAGGCGATCATGGCCACCAACCGGCCGCGTGCGCGGCGCCGGCCCGGCGATCCGCCGCCGCCGGCCGCCGACACGGCCGATTTCGCGGACTTCCGCCAGCGTTATCTGTCCCTGCAGCAGGACATGGAAACGGCGATCGGCCAGTTGCGCGGTCGCCTGCGGGTCGCGCTCGCCGCGTGCTCGTCCGGGATGGCGCGGCTCGCGACGCTCGACACGATCATGGAGCGCGTGCTCGGCGCGCGCGAGCGCAGCCTGCTGTCGGCCGTGCCCGCGCTGCTCGGCACGCGTTTCGGGCGGCTGCGCGACGCGGAACGGCAGGCGCTGGCCGATGCTGAATCCGCGACCGCAGCAGCCGCAGCCGATCCGGCTGATAACAGCGCGGTGGTCGCCGACGGCACGGCCGTCGCGGCGATCGTGCCCGGTGCATGGCTCGATACGTTTCGCGACGAGATGCAAAGCATCCTGCTTGCCGAACTCGAGGTCCGGTTTCAAACGGTAGACGGGCTGCTCGCGGCCCTTCGCACCTGCTAATCAACACGATATGTCCAGAATTCGCCTTGATCTCGTTGTCTTCGTCGCCGGTCTGCTCGCTGTGTGCTGGATCGGCGTCGGCTATGTCGCGTCGAACCCGCTGGCGTCGGCCGTCACGCTGCTGATCGCCGCGTGCTACGTCGCCGGCGCATGGGAACTGCTGCGCTACCGGCAGGCCACCGCCACGCTGTCGCGCGCGGTCGCCGGCCTGGCCGAGCCGCCCGCGAAGCTCGACACGTGGCTCGACACGCTGCATCCGGGCCTGCGCGGCGCCGTGCGTGCGCGGGTCGAAGGCGCGCGCGTCGCGCTGCCGGGCCCGTCGCTCACGCCTTACCTCGTCGGCCTGCTCGTGCTGCTCGGCATGCTCGGCACGCTGCTCGGGATGGTCGTCACGCTGAAGGGCACGGGCGCCGCGCTCGAAAGCGCGACCGATCTCGACGCGATCCGCGCGTCGCTGATCGCGCCGGTGAAGGGCCTCGGGTTCGCGTTCGGCACGTCGATTGCCGGCGTCGCGACGTCCGCGATGCTCGGCCTGCTGTCCGCGCTCGTGCGCCGCGAGCGGATCGACGCGGCCCAGCAGCTCGACGCGAAGATCGCGACGACGTTGCGCGTGCATTCGTCCGCGCACCAGCGCGACGAATCGTTCCGATTGCTGCAGCGCCAGGCCGACGTGATGCCGGCGCTGGTCGACCGCCTGCAGACGATGATGACGACGCTCGAGGCACGCAGCGTCGCGCTGCACGATCGCCAGATCGAAAGCCAGCAAGCGTTTTTCGATCGGACCGAGCGCGCGTATGCGGGCCTCGCGTCGAATGTCGGCGACGCGCTGAAGGAAAGCGCCGCCGAAAGCGCGCGCGTGGCCGGTGCCGCGCTGCAGCCGGTCGTCGCCGCGACGATGACAGGGCTCGCGCAGGAGATGGCCGCGCTGCGCGACACCGTGACAGGCGCCGTGCAGCGCCAGCTCGACGGGCTGACGGACGGCTTCGAGAAGACCACCGGCAACGTGACGGCCGTCTGGAACCGCGCGCTCGACGAACAGCGCCGCGCGGGCGATGCCGTCGCGCAGCAGTTGCAGACGACGCTCGGCCAGTTCACCGAGACCTTCGCGCAGCGTTCGACGGGCCTGCTCGACGGTGTCGCGACGCGCCTCGAATCGACCGAAAGCCGCCTGTCGGATGCGTGGCGCGATGCGCTGTCGCGCCAGGAGCAGGTTGGCGAGACGCTCGCGAGCCAGCATGCGCGCGCGCTAGGCGAAGCCGCCGCGACGTTCGAACGCCATTCGGGCGCGACGCTTGCCGCGATGCGCGAGTCGCACGCGGGGCTGCAGACCGACCTGGCGGCGCGTGACGAACAGCGTCTCACCGCGTGGAACGACTCGCTGGCCGCGATGGCCGCGAAGCTCGGCGACGAATGGCAACGCGCAGGCGTGCACAGCGCGGGCCGTCAGCAGGAAATCTGCGACGCACTGGCGCAAACGACACGCGACCTGACCACGCAGGCTTCGACCTTCGAACACCGCTCGAACGATCTGCTGTCGACGATCCGCGATTCGCACACGGGCCTGCAGACGCAACTGGCGGCACGCGATGAAGAACGTCTCACCGCGTGGAACGACTCGCTCGCCGCGATGGCCACGAAGCTCGGCGACGAATGGCAACGCGCAGGCGTGCACAGCGCGGGCCGTCAGCAGGAAATCTGCGACGCACTGGCGCAAACGACGCGCGACCTGACCACGCAGGCTTCGACCTTCGAACAACGCTCGAACGACCTGCTGTCGACGATTCGCGATTCGCACACGGGCCTGCAGACGCAACTGGCGGCACGCGACGAAGAACGCCTCACCGCGTGGAACGACTCGCTGGCAGCAATGGCCACGAAACTCGGAGACGAATGGCAGCGCGCGGGCGTGCACAGCGCAGGCCGTCAGCAGGAAATCTGCGACGCACTGGCGCAAACGACGCGCGACCTGACCACGCAGGCTTCGACGTTCGAACAACGCTCGACCGATCTGCTGTCGACGATCCGCGATTCGCACACGGACCTGCAGACGCAGCTGGCTGCACGCGACGAAGAACGCCTCACCGCGTGGAACGACTCGCTGGCCGCGATGGCCACGAAGCTCGGCGACGAATGGCAGCGCGCGGGCGTGCATAGCGCGGGCCGTCAGCAGGAAATCTGCGACGCACTGGCGCAAACGACGCGCGACCTGACCACGCAGGCTTCGACCTTCGAACAACGCTCGACCGATCTGCTGTCGACGATTCGCGATTCGCATACGGGCCTGCAGACGCAACTGGCCGCGCGCGATGAAGAACGCCTCACCGCGTGGAACGACTCGCTCGCCGCGATGGCGGCCGCGCTGCGCGACGAATGGGCGCAAACGAGCGCGCAGGCCGCGACGCGCCAGCAGGACATCTGCGACACGCTGGCCCGCACCGCGAACGACATCACCGCGCAGGCGCAGGTGCATGCGAGCGACACGATCAACGAGATCGCGCGCCTCGTGCAGGCTGCGTCGGAGGCGCCGAAGGCCGCGGCCGACGTCGTCGCCGAGCTGCGTCAGCGCCTGTCCGACAGCCTGGTGCACGACACCGCGATGCTCGAGGAACGCAGCCGCCTGCTCGCGACGCTCGAAACGCTGCTCGGTGCGGTCAATCACGCGTCGACCGAACAGCGCACCGCGATCGACGCGCTCGTCAGCACGTCGGCCGACCTGCTCGACCGCGTCGGCGCGCGCTTCAACGACACTGTCGATGCCGAAACGCGCAAGCTCGACTCGGTGGCCGCGCAAGTCACGGCGGGCGCGGTCGAAGTGGCGAGCCTCGGCGACGCGTTCGGGATGGCCGTGCAGGTGTTCGGCGAGTCGAACGACAAGCTGCTGACCCATCTGCAGCGCATCGAGGCCGCGCTCGAGAAATCGCTCGCGCGTAGCGACGAGCAACTGGAGTACTACGTCGCGCAGGCGCGCGAGGTGATCGACCTGAGCATGATGTCGCAGAAGCAGATCGTCGAAGACCTGCAGCAGCTCGCCGGCCGGCGGGCGTCCGTCGGAGCGTAACGCATGCACGACGAAATCGACGGCGGCGCGGAATCGGCGCCGGTGTGGCCCGCGTTCGCCGACCTGATGTCGGTGTTGCTCGGCGCGTTCGTGCTGATCCTCGTCGGCGTGATCGGCATGCAGCTTCAGCTCACGTCGAAGCTCGAGGAAGCCGTGCGCGCACGCCAGCAGGAAGCGCAGCAGCGCAAGTCGCTCGAGCAGGCGCTCGCCGGGCCGCTCGCGGCCGGCCGCGTGACGCTCGTGAACGGGCGCATCGGCATCAGCGGCAACGTGCTGTTCGCGCTGAACTCCGACCAGTTGCAGCCCGCGGGCCGCGACCTGCTGAAGACGCTGGCCGTACCGTTGGCCACGTACCTGAAGACACGCGACGAGATCCTGATGATCAGCGGCTTCGCCGACGACCAGCAGGTGCATGCCGGCAACCGCCAGTTCGCGGACAACTGGGAGCTGTCGGCCAAGCGCGCGTTGACGGTCACGCGCTCGCTGATCGATGCCGGCGTGCCGGCGTCTTCGGTGTTCGCAGCCGCGTTCGGCTCCGAGCAGCCGGTCAGCTCGAATGCGGACGATGAAGGCCGCGCGAAGAACCGCCGCGTGGAGATCGCGCCGGTGCCGCGCAAGTCGGCGTCGAACGGCGGGAGCGCGAAGTGACGGACGACGCGACGCACGTTCGCGCGACGCTCGACGCATGGCGCGAGCAGGGCGCCGACCGGCTCGATCCCGTGCGCTTTCTCCGGATCGACGCGCTCGAACGGCGTGCGGCCGCGCTCGAAGGCGATGCGCGCGGGCTGCTCGACGCGCGGCTCGCCACGCTGATCGAAGGCTTCGCGGCGGTCGTCGCGCGGGCCGACGAAGCGAAGGCCGCCACGTGCGGCACCGCGCAAGCCGCCGAAGGTGCGGCCGTACGCGGTTCGTCGCTGGCGGCGCTCGTCGAACGACTCGGCCGCGATGCGCAAGCCGACCGGCGCGGGCTCGATCCCGCGCTCGTCGATTATTTCCGCACGATGTGGTCGAAGGTCCGCACCGAACAGCAGTACCGCCAGTCGCTCGACCAGGTGCCGCGCAACGCGGGGCCGCTCAATTCGAACAGTCTCGTGCACCGGTCGCTCGCGACGATGCGCGAGTTGTCGCCGGAATATCTGCAGCAGTTTCTGTCGTACGTCGATGCGCTCGCGTGGCTCGAGGATCTCGCCGGCGGCGGCGCGCAGCCCGAGAAGGAAGTGCCGCGCGCGAAGACGGTGAAGAAGGGCGCACGCAGCAAGAGCCGGTAACGCGCGAGCACGCACCGCCGCTGCCGGGGGCCGGTCACATCGACGTCAGGCCCGACGCCGGTGCGCTTTGATAGCGGGCCGCGCTGATGAATTTCGAGAAGCGTTCGCACCAGATCACGACCGACGTGTATTGCGCGGGATTCACGTCGTCGGGAAGCGGCACGACGAAATTGCCGAATGTCTTCAGGTCGCCCACGCGCACGGCGCGCGCCTTGATCGCGAGGAACGACGCTCGCGTATCGACGAAGGCCGGCACGAGATAGATCTTGTAGTCGGGGCCCGGTGCGATGTCGCCCTCGAACGCGATCGACGAATCGGTGACGGTCAGTTTGCCGTCCGCCCAGTGCAGCGCGTCGCTGCCCGGCAGATTGCGTTCGAAGCGGCCGGTATGGCGTGCGTTTTCCGCGGCCACTTGCAGTTCGACGGCGCTTGCGCCTTCCGATGCCGTGAGGATCGGCAGCACGTAGATCCCCGCGGCAAACGCCGCGAGGCCGGTCGCGAGATGCGATGCGATCAGTATCCAGATTCTGGTTTTCATGTCGGACCCTTTGAACGAAAACGGTGGGCGGCGCAGGGCCACATGCCGGTAGTCGCGCGAGCCGGCGGAATCTGACAGGTGGATCGACTTTTTCGTTGAGCACGCCGTTCCTGCCGGCTGCTGCGTGACAGCAGCATCGCGACACGACACCCGGTTTTTTTCGTCGGCGTGTGTCATCTTTGCGCGCACCGCTCGACTCACTCTCCGTCGACAACGTCGTCGATGCTCAGGAGAGATCAGATGAACAAGCTTGCACTGTATGTTCTCGCGACGGTTGCCGCGACCGTTTCCGTTTCCGCGTGGGCCGCGCCGCAGTCCACCGTGACGCGCGCGGAGGTAAAGGCCGAACTGGCCGCGTTGCGTGCGGCCGGCTACCGCCAGACCGGCGAAGACCCGTACTATCCGGCACGGCTGGCGGAAGCGCTGAAGAAGGTCGGTTCGACCGGCACGTCGGCGGCCGATACCAGCGGATACGGAATGGCAGCACCGGCCGCGAGCGAATCGGGCCCGATGGCGGCCGACAGGCCGATCTATCGCGGACGATGATCCAGGTCGGACGTTGCGCCTGTCGACGGGCGCAACGTCCATTTAATCCGGACTGCGATGGATTTCTGGATGCGCAACGTCAGCGTGTCGGCGTGCCTTCGGCAATTTCCGCGCGGAGCGCGTGCAACGCGTCGGCCAGCGCCGCAGCGAATGGCGGATGCGCGGCGATGCCCGCCGCATCGAGCTGGCTGCCGAGCACCGGCAGCGTGATCGACGCGTGCTCGACGATGCGCGCCGACATCACCGACAGCGTCTCCCGCAGCGCCGCGTCCGCATGCGTCGCGCGCGGCGACGCATTCAGCACCGCGACCGGCTTGTACACGAAGGCTTCACATCCCACGACCCAGTCCAGCGCGTTCTTCATCACGCCGGTCACGCCGTGCGCGTATTCCGGGCTTGCGATCAGTACGCCGTCGGCGGCGTTCAGTCGATCGATCAAGTCGCGCACCGAGGCGGGCGACGGATATTCTGCGTCGGGATTGAACAGCGGAAATTCGCCGAGGCGATCGAAGCGCGTGATGTGCATCCCGGGCGGCGCGACGCGTGCCGCTGCATCCAGCAGCGCCGCGTTATACGACTGCACACGCAGGCTGCCGCATAGCGCGACGATGTCGATGCGGCGTTCGGAATCAGGTCGGAGTTCGGTAGCCATCGAGGAGCGTGTCGTTGCGAGGTTTGCGCGGTGGCGTCGCGCGGATCCGACGGATTATCGCATCGGCGCGTGTGCGGCGTGACGCGCGTTGGCGCCCCCGTGCAAGCGGTGCAGTTCGCGCTTCTCCCGCGGAAATCTCGCGTGGTGACACTCTGGGGCAACGACGTCGGCCATCCCGGCCGCTCGCGCGAATTCCCCGATGTCCCACCCGTTGCCGAGTAACAGCCGCCGTGTATGCAGCGCGCCGTGCACGTCGTCGGCAACCGCTTCGCCGAGATAACGCAGCGCACGGCCCTCGATATCGACGAAGCCGTGCCGGTAATCCTGCGCGAGCGCCGTCCACAACCGTGCGGCGCCGGCCGACTGGCGCGCGCCGCTGATCAGGCACAGGCCCGCGTCGAGCCCCCATCGATACAGCGTCGTCGCGAGGCCTTTACGCTGCGCGGTTCCGCGCAACCGCGTATGCGGCGCGCGCAGGTAGCGGTCGGCGCGACGCGGGATTTCAGGCAGGCGGTTGAACACCGTATAGCCGGCGAGCTGGCGCGCGGCCGGATCTTCGACGTACAGGAAGTATTCGCCGTCCGCCTCGCGGTGGCGGACGATCAGGCCGGAGCGGCCGAGCGCGACGGCCGGCAGGCCGTGCAGGCGGTGGCCCGGTTGGTGCAGGCGCGCGTAGAGCGTGTCGAGTTCATCGTCGATGTCGTGCTGGGAATGCTGTACGTCGATACGCATGGCAAAAGGCGCCCGTCTCGGGCGCATCGAGAAAGTGGTTCATCGCAAAAGGGGGATAGGAATGGGTGCGGCCCCCGGGCTCGGCGAAGCGAGCCGGGGCCGCGAATCAGCTGGGGATGTGCTGGAAACCGGCGGCGATCGCGGCGAGGCCCGCGATGCAGAGTGCGAACAGGATCAGGACTTTGTGGATCACGTCTCTCTCCTCATGAATGCGCGGCGCCGAAGGGCGGCATCGCGGAGACGGTGAGCGGCGGGCACGGCCCGCGCGGCCGTCGTGCGGGACGACGGTCGAAGGTCCGGGCGACGGCGAACCAGTCGGGCGCCGTATTGCACGCGGACGGCCCGCACCATACGCGAGGCGATCCGGGTGGGCAATCGGACCGACGGAGAAAAGCGACGAAAAGCGGAGAATCGCATCGTTTCGCGACAATTGGCCGCACGAGGCCGTGCCGCCGCCCGAGCGGTTGGCCGGCTGGACAGTCGCCACCGGGCCGTGCGCACGCGGCTGGTGCCGGCCTGACGAACCGACTACACTGCACGGTCAACGCAAAACGCACTACGCACCACGCAAGGATTCCTCCATGGGAGCTGGCCCGTCCACGGATCGCTGAGCCGCAACGACCTTCGTCAACCGGTCGTTGCGGCGATCTCCCGTTGTCCATCGCTGACCAGGCAGATCGCCGCCAGATTTCCCTTTCTGAGCGGATGCCTTGTCATGCCTGAACAATCCATGCCCGTGTGGGCCCATTCGTTGCCGTCGGCGCTCCTGCTGATGGCGCCTTTCGATCTCCTCGCTTCGCTGGCGATGGACGTGTACCTGCCGGTGATCCCGGACATGCCGTCCGCGCTCGGCACGTCGCCGGCCGTCGTCCAGTTGACGCTGAGCGTCTACATGGTCGTCCTCGGCCTGGGCCAGATGATTTTCGGCCCGTTGTCCGATCGCGTCGGCAGACGGCCGGTGGTGCTGGGCGGCGCGCTGTGTTTTGCGGCGGCTTCCCTGGCGCTTGCGATTACCACCGGCGGCGGCCTGTTCGTCGCGCTGCGCGTGCTGCAGGGGCTGGGCGCGTCAGCGGCGCTCGTTGCCACGTTCGCGACCGTTCGCGATGTCTACGCTGATCGCCCCGAAGGCCGCATCATCTACAGCCAGTTCGGCGCGATGCTGGCGTTCGTGCCGGCGCTGGGGCCGCTGCTGGGCGCAGCCGTCGCGACGGCCTGCGGATGGCGCGCGATCTTCGCGATGCTCGGCCTGCTGGGGCTGCTGGCATGCGCTCGCGCGTGGCCGCGCTGGCATGAAACGCGGCCGCGGACGGCAAACCGGCAGGGGCCGTCCGTCGCATCGATTCTCGGCAGCCGGCCGTTCCGGGTTCACACGCTCGCGTTTGCCGCCGCGATGGGCGCGTTCTTCGTGTTCTTCTCCACTGCGCCGCGCGTGCTGGTCGGCGTGGCCGGTTACTCGCGCGTGTCATTCAGCGTGGCCTTTGCGACCGTCGCGATCGTCATGGTCGTCGTCTCGCGCTTCGCCGGGAGATGCGTGTCGAAGTGGGGCGAGGCGGGCTGCGTGGCACGAGGCGCGCTCGCGATGATGGCGGGCGCGATCGCGCTGGCGCTCGGCACGGTCCTGACGAAGCCGTCGTTCGCGACGTTCGTGATGCCGATTTGGCTGGTTGCGGTCGGCATCGTGCTGATGTCATCGGTGGCGGCGAACGGTGCGCTGCGCGATTTCGGCGATGCCGCCGGCAAGGCGGTGGCGCTCTACTACGCGGTGCAGAGCGTGATCGTCACCGGCGTGGGCACGCTTGCGACGCTGGTGTTCGACGGTGCTACCGCGTGGCCGCTGGCGGCTTGCTGCTTCGGCATGGGCCTCGCGAGCTTCGTCGCGATCAAGGGGCTGACGCGCGCGACCGGCCGTGAGCGTGACGGGCGTGCTCGCGGCGTCCCGTTCGACTGAGCGCGCGCGGCGACCCGCGGCGGTTTCGGGTGGCGCGGCGTTCCGGTGAAGTCATGGGCGCGCGGCCGGTGCCGTCAACCGGCCACCGCGCGCTCGTAGAGCGAAGCGATGTAACCGCTGGGCAGCGGGCGAAGCGCGACGCGTTCGAAGCCGAGTGCCTCGTAGTACGCACACAGCTTCGCATTGCGCGGATCGCAATCGAGTCGCAGAAGCGTGCGCTGTTGCGCGCGTACCTGATCCGCACACCAGTCGATCGCATGGCGGCCGAGCCCGTGGCCGTAGAAGCCGTCCCGCACCGAGAGCCGGTGCAGATAACCGGCGACGCTCGCCTGCGGCCCCCAGTACTCCTCGTCTTCCCACATCAGCACGAACATCGCGGCCGCAATGCCGTCCTGCTCGACGATGTGCAGGCTGCCGTCGTCGAGCATCGGTCGGACATCCTGTTCGGTGCGTGCGCCGTGTCCCCATGCCGGGTCGTCGTGCGCCGTCTTGAACGCTACGGCATCCGTCAGGATGCGTGCGGCCATTGCCGCATCGTGGGTCGTAGCCAGCCGCACCGTGGTGATGCTCATCGTTTGCCTGTTGCACCGTTCGCCAGGGAGCGCGCATTGTGCGTCGGAACCGGCGAAGCGTCGATGTGCGAACGCGAACGCGGATGCAGATGCAGATGCAGATGCAGATGCAGATGCAGATGCAGATGCGGGCGGGGCAGCAGGCCCCGCCTTGCGCCGCCGCGTCAGGCCGGTGCGCGTTGCCCGAACGCTTGCCTGACCCGCGCGAACAGCCCGTGCTGCGCGATCCATTCGGCATACGCGCGATAGTCGGGGTCACGCATCAGGTGGCGCTCTTCCGTCTTCGCGCGTGTGTAGTAGATCAGGTTGACCGCGACGAGCCCCGCGCAGTGCATGAGCCCGACCTGCCAGCCGAGCGGCTCGACGAACGGCACTGACACCATCCAGTACGACAGGTTCTTCGTGATGTACGCCGGATGCTTCGTGAAGCGGTACGGGCCCGACGTGATGATCCCGCGGTTGGTGAGGTTCGAGAAACGCAGCCCGAACGAGATCGTGCACAGCGCGTAGGTCAGCAACAGCAGGATGATCACCGTGCCCCAGATCACGCGCAGCGTCGGGGCCGACAACAGCCAGTTGTCCCAGAACATCGAGCCTTCGTAGCGGATGTAGTTGTTCGAGAACAGCGACCAGAACGGCTGGTAGCACATCAGCGCGGCCACCCAGCCGAGCGTCGTCGGCTCGACGGTGCGCACATGGCTGTCGAGGATGCGGAACGTGCACAGGTAGCCGACGGTGCCGAACATCAGGTCCATCGTGAACGACAGGTCGTACATGAACACGAAGGTCGCGATCGTCGCCGGTGCGTGCATCGCGTTCGCGAGCGATGCGGTCAGGTGATCGGCGTCCTTCGACAGGTAGACGGTCATCAGCGGCAGGAAGAACGCCTTCACGCCCCAGCCGGCCAGCATCTCGCGCACCGGCTTCCAGCTCGCGGGCTGCTCGCGGCGGAACAGGAAGCGGCCCCACAGCAGGTACGCATCGTCGGTCTCGCGCTGGTGGCGGTCCATCCACGCGAAGTAGAACGGCGCGGCGACGATCACGTACGGCGCGAGCGAGCGCAGCAGCGACCAGAACGGCAGGTAGAACGCGCCGTGGTATTCGGGCAGCAGCCAGTAGATCACGCCGATGCCCGCATAGATCGACGTCAACGCGCCGAGCCGCGTCGCGACGCGCGCGATGCCGAGCGGCCGGACGGCCTGCCGCGACAGGCCCGCGCTCGGGCGCAGGTAGACGCGCGAGATGAAGATTTCGTGCAGCGCGATCGTGCCGATGATCGCGAGGCTGGCGATGACCGCGCGCGTGGCGGCATCGAGGGTCGGCTGGTTGCGCGTGATCCACAGTGCGAAGAGCCCGGCGGCGATGCCGAGCAGGCCGGCGCGGAGGGGCGTGGCGGAACGGGGCGGGCGGTCCTGGACCGCGGCGATGCCGTCGAGCGTGGAATTCATGATCGGATCCTCGTACGGGTGAGGGCCGGCGCCCCCGCTTGGCGGGTGACGCCGGCCGTCGGCCGGGCTTTGTATGGATGCGCGCCCGGCCATTGGCCTGTGGTTCTGATAGGTAAAGCGTTACTTCTTGGTGCCGCCGCCCAGCAGACCGCCGAGGAGGTTCGTCACCGGCGACAGCAGGTTGCCGGCGCCGCCCGCGGCACCGCCGTTCGAGCTGCCGGTCAGGCCGGCCGCTACGGTGCCGCCGCCAGCCGGCGTCGTGACCGTGCCGGCCGCACCGCCGGGGCTCGCTGTGCCGGTCGCGCCCGCGGCGCCTGCCGGCGTCGTCAGCGCACCCGCCACCGTGCCGACCGGGCCACTCGACAGCAGGCCGCCGAGCGTGCCCGTCACGTTGCCGCCCGGCGTCGTGACCGTGCCCGTGAGGCTGGCCCCGAGCGGCGTCAGCGAGTTGACGAGGTTGGTGACCGGCGCCAGCAGGCCGCCGACACCCGCGCCACCGGTGCCGCTGGTGCCGCCGGTGCCACTCGTTCCGCCAGTGCCGCTCGTGCCGCTCGAACCGAGGCCGCCGAGTGCGCCCGTCACCGTGCCGAGGAGGCCGGTGATCGGTGCCAGCGGGCCGCCGCTGGTGCCGCTCGTTCCGCCGGTGCCGCTGGTGCCGCTGGTGCCGCTCGAACCGAGGCCGCCAAGTGCGCCTGTCACCGTGCCGAGCAGGCCGGTAATCGGTGCCAGCGGGCCGCCGCTCGTGCCGCTGGTGCCGCCCGAACCGCTTGAGCTGCCGCCGCCGAGCCCGCCCGTCAGCGTGCCGAGCAGGCCCGTGATCGGGGCGAGCGGGTTGCTGCCGCCCGTGCCGCTGCTGGAGCTGCCCGCGTTGTTGTCGTGGACGAGGCCGCCGGTGGACGTCACCGTGTTGCCGAGCTGCGCCACGACGCCACCGAGGCCGGCGCCGACCGGGTTGTCGGTAGCGCCGCCGACCTTCGTGCCGCCGAGTGCGAGGCCGTTGCCGAGCGTGCTGAGCAGGCCGTTGAGCGGCGTGCCGAGGAGGGTGACGCCGCCGAGCGTCTGCGTGGCGCCCGGCGTCGTGACACCGCCGGTGAGCGTGTTCGTGATCGGGTTGATCACCTTGCCGACCTGCGTCTCGAGCTGCTGGACCGGCGAGCTGTTCAGCGCCGTGTTGAGGCCCGACGCGGTCGAGTTGACGGCGCCGCCGACGGTGTTGACGAGATCGCCGACGAGCGTCGTGACCGGCGACAGCGGCGACAGCGGGCCCGAGCCGAGGCTCTTCACCGCGTTGCCGAGGTTGTTGACCGCGCCGCCGGTGCCGGTCAGCAGGCCGGTGGTCGACGTCAGCGTCGGTCCGAGCGGGTTGGCCGACACGCCGATCGAGCCGAGGCCGGCCGCGACGCCGTTGCCGAGCGCCTGCACGCCGTTGCCGAGGCTCGTGACCGCGTTGCCGACGCTGTTGGCCGTTGTCGGGTTCGTGCCGGGGATCTGCACGCCGCCGATCACGCCGCCGCCATTCGCGACCGTCGTGCCGACTGCCGTCACGAGGTTGCCGGATTTCTGGAGGACATTGCCGAGCGGGGTGACGCCGGTGCCGGAAGTGCCGGAGGTGCCCGACGTACCCGAGGTGCCGGAAGTACCCGAGGTGCCGGAAGTACCCGAGGTGCCGGAAGTACCCGACGTACCGGAAGTGCCCGACGTACCGGAAGTACCCGACGTACCGGAAGTGCCCGACGTGCCAGAAGTGCCCGACGTGCCAGAAGTGCCCGACGTGCCGGAAGTGCCCGACGTGCCGGAAGTGCCCGACGTGCCGGAAGTGCCTGACGTGCCGGAAGTGCCCGAGGTGCCGGAAGTGCCCGACGTACCGGAGGTGCCGGAAGTACCCGAGGTACCGGAAGTGCCCGAGGTACCGGAAGTGCCCGAGGTGCCGGAAGTACCCGAGGTACCGGAAGTGCCCGACGTGCCGGAAGTGCCCGACGTACCGGAGGTGCCCGAGGTGCCGGAAGTACCCGAGGTACCGGAGGTGCCCGAGGTACCGGAAGTACCCGACGTACCGGAGGTGCCCGACGTACCGGAGGTGCCCGACGTACCGGAAGTGCCCGACGTACCGGAAGTACCCGAGGTACCGGAAGTACCCGACGTACCGGAGGTGCCCGAGGTACCGGAAGTGCCCGAGGTACCGGAAGTGCCCGACGTACCGGAGGTACCCGACGTACCCGACGTACCCGACGTACCGGAAGTGCCCGACGTACCGGAAGTACCCGACGTACCGGAGGTGCCCGAGGTACCGGAGGTACCCGACGTCCCTGAACTACCCGACGTCCCACCACCCGACGTACCCGAAGTCCCCGAAGTCCCCGAAGTCCCCGAGCTGCCGCCCGTCCCTGACGTGCTCGGCTTGATCGTCGGCGGGGTCGTCGGTCCGTCGACCGAGCCGCAACCATATAGTGCGAGCAGCGACGAGACGGCCATCGTTACCGTCGTCTTCTTGAAGAGTTTGTGCATGTTGGCCTCGACATTGGAAGTGTGTCCAAGCCTCCACTGCAAATTCCGCGCCACGACAGTATTCGAGAAACGGTGTCGCGCTTTATTGCGGAAATCGGGAATATCGACGCGATTTAAACGGAGTAACGGCGCTTTCGCGCGACGGGCACGCTCGGTGCGCCGGCGTGGCGGTTGCGATGTTCCCGTGAGCCGCCGTAACGCGTGGCGCGATGTTACGTAGCGTTCGATATCGCGTCGCGCGGACGGCTTCGAACCGAGGCCCGCATCTTTGACGAAACGTGCCGGCCCGATGAACATGGCGCGAACTCCCGGCTGCCGACGACGCCGAAGCGGCCACGACTCCACACAGGACACGGACATGAGCGAACAGGACAGGGAATACGGCAAGGCGCGACGAACCGACGTGATGGGCGAGGCGTTCGTCGAGCGTGCGATGCGCGACCTCGACGGTTTTTCGCGCCCGCTGCAGAACTGGCTGAACGAGCACGCGTGGGGCAGCACGTGGCAGCGGGGCGGGATCGACCTGAAGACGCGCAGCCTGTGCACGTGCGCGATGCTGGCGGCGCTCGGCCGCAGCACGGAACTGAAGGGTCACATTCGCGGCGCGCTCAACAACGGCGCGAGTCTCGTCGAGATCCGCGAGGTGTTGCTGCACAGCGCGCTGTACGCGGGCGCGCCGGCCGCGGTCGAGGCATTTCGCAGCGCGCGGGAGGTGATAGCGGATCTCGGGCTGTCGGTGCCCGACGACGAAGCCTGATTCCGCCGCTTCGCCGGCTGCACCGCGCGGAATCAGGCCCCGGTTTCGATGAATTCCGGCTCAGTGCTCGACGCGCGCGGCCTGCGGTGCACCCTCGACCGGCGCGGCGGCGACTTCGAGCAGCCAGTCGGCGGTCGCATCGGGAATCGTGACCGGCAGCATGTGCCCGCCCTCGACGACCTTCAGCCGCACCCGAGCCGATTTCTTCGCGAGCGCGTCGCCGTGCTCGCGCCAGTTCAGGATCGGATCCGCGCGGCCGTACAGCACGTCGACCGGCAGCGCGAGGTCCGCGTAGCGGCGTTCCATCGCGGGCAGGTCGACGGGCGCCGACAGCAGGTCGGTCGCCGTCGCGTAGAACACGTGCGGACGCATCCCGAGCAGGCCACCGCCCTTGACCGGGAAGTCGCGCGGCACGTCTTCCGGCGCGAACACCTGGCGTACGGCCTTGCGGCCGGTCAGGATCGTCAGCGGGATCGCGAAGGTCCACGACACGAAGCGGCGCACGAGCGGCGAGGGCAGCATCAGCGGCTTGAACGGCGCCGGCGGCTCGGTCTGCTGGTGCGACAGCGGCGCGATCAGCGCGAGCCGGCTCACGCGGTCCGCATGATTGAGACCCACCGCGAGCGCGATCGCGCCGCCGAGCGAGTGGCCGACCAGCACGGGCCTGTCGAGCCGCAGCGCATCGATGAACGCGGCGACCGTGCGGGCCTGCGCGAACACGTTCGCCTGCGAATCCGCGCCGCGCAGCGAGCGGCCGGCGCCCGGCCGGTCGATGAGGATCACGCGATGCTGCTGCGCGAGCCGCGTGAGCGGCAGGTATGCGAAGTTGCGCCACTGCCCCGCGAGCCCATGGACGAACACGAGCGGCGGGCCGCTACCGTATTCGACGTAGTGGATGCGGTCGCCGCCGATGTCGACGAAGCGGCCTTCGGGCGGAAACGCGCGCGTCACGCGACGGGCCACGTAAGCGGTAAACAGCGCGAGCGCGGCGAGCACCGCGACGACGCCGAGCAGCACGTTCTGGATCATATGGAGCGTAGGGGTCATGTCGGCCTCAACGGGTTTCGAGTGCGGGTTCGGCAACCGGCGCCGTGGCGGCCGGGCCGGTTTTCGCGCGGCGTTCGAACTGCATCGCCGAATCGGCGAGCGCGCTGAACTTCAGCGAGGCGAGATCGCGCACGTAGTTCTGGTGGAATTTCCACGGCTTGCGATGGCCCTGCTTCGGCAGGATGCCGGCCGCGCGCTGGATGTAGCCCGAGCTCAGGTTGACGGCCGGCACGTCGCCGAGTTCGCCGGCGCCGAGTCGCGGCACGCACGTGTCGTAGTCATTCGCGCGCATGTGGTTGAGCAGCCGGCATACGTAGCGCGCGATCAGCTCGGCCTTCAGCGTCCACGACGCATTCGTGTAGCCGAACGACGACGCGAGGTTCGGCACGTCGCTGTACATCATCCCCTTGTACGACACGGTCTCCGGCAGGTCGACCGCGCGGCCGTCGACCGTGACGCGCGCGCCGCCGAGCATCTTCACCTTCAGCCCGGTCGCGGTGACGATCACGTCCGCGTCGAGCTGCTGGCCGCTCTTCAGCTTGAGGCCGGTCGGCGTGAAGCGCTCGATCTCGTCGGTGACGATCGACGCGCGGCCCGCGCGGATCGACTTGAACAGGTCGCTGTTCGGCACGAGGCATACGCGCTGGTCCCACGGCATGTAGCGCGGCGTCAGGTGTTTCGCGACGTCGAAGTCCGGGCCGAGCTGCTTGCTGGCCGCGCGGATGATGAACTTCTTCGTCTGGTCGGGCTTGCGGCGCGACACGTTGTACAGGTAAATCGTCAGCAGTACGTTTTTCACGCGCACGAGCCGGTGCGCGAGCCCCGACGGCAGCACGCGGCGCAACGCGTTCGCGATCTTGTCGCGCGCGGGCAGCGACACGATGTAGGTCGGCGATCGCTGCAGCATCGTCACGTGCTGCGCGTCGGCCGCCATCGACGGCACGAGCGTGACGGCCGTCGCGCCGCTGCCGATCACGACGACACGCCGGTTCGCGTACGACAGGTCCTTCGGCCAGTGCTGCGGATGCACGAGCTTGCCCTCGAACGTGTCCATGCCGGCCCAGTCGGGCAGGTAGCCGGCATCGTAGTCGTAGTAGCCGCTGCACATGAACAGGAAGCGGCAGGTGTAGACGAGCGTGTCGGTCGTGCCGCCCTGCGTGCGCTCGATGCGTACCGTCCAGCGCGCGCGGTTCGAATCCCAGTCGGCCGCGACGACCTTCTGGCCGTAGCGGATCGTCTTGTCGATGCCGTAGGTGCGTGCGGTGTCGCGGATGTAGTCGAGGATCGTCTGGCCGTCGGAGATCGCCTTGTCGCTGTGCCACGGGCGGAAGCTGTAGCCGAGCGTGAACATGTCGGAATCCGAACGGACGCCCGGATAGCGGAACAGGTCCCAGGTGCCGCCGCTCGCGTCGCGCGCCTCGACGATGGCGACGCTTGCATGCGGGCAGCGCTGCTTCAGGTGATACGCGGCGCCGATGCCGGACAGGCCGGCGCCGACGATCAGCACGTCGAGGTCGCGATTGTCGCCACTATCGCCACTGTCGTGGCGGGCGCCGGGGGCGGGCGGCGCGTCGCGCCGGTCGGTCGTCGTCGAGGTCATGCAGGGTCCTTGGTGGGCGTGGTCGGGAGTGCGGCCGGGGCGTGGGCGTGTTCTCCCAGGGGGACTTCCTTCGGGCGGAGGTTGCGGGCACGGGCGCGGCGCACGTGGCGCAGCATCAGCCACTGGTAGCCGGCGCCGAGCAGGCGCGCGATCCGGTCGAGCCGGCGCGCGTCGGCGCCGACCAGCACGCGGCGCGCATTGCGCTCGACACCCGCGAGGATCTGCCGCGCGGCATCGTCGGCCGTCGTCGCGTTGATCAGGCGGTTCGCCTGGCGGCGATGGGTCGCTTCGTCCTGGCCCGTGAGTGCATGGATGCTGGTATCGACACGGCCCGCGTCGACGATGTTCGTCGCGACGCCGCCCGGATGCACGCAGGTCGCGCTCACCGGCGCACCGTCGAGTTCGAGCTCCATCCGCAGCGCCTCGGTGAAGCCGCGCACCGCGAACTTGGTCGCGTTGTAAGCGCTTTGCGTCGGCATCGCGACGAGGCCGAACAGGCTCGACGTGTTGACGACGTGCCCGTCGCCCGACGCGCGCAGGTGCGGCAGGAACGCCTGCGTGCCGTGCACGACGCCCCAGAAGTTGATGCCGACGATCCATTCGAGATCGGCGATGCGCGCGGTCTCGGCGCTGGCCGCCAGCGACACGCCCGCGTTGTTGAAGATCAGGTTGACCTTGCCGTGCCCGGCGCGCACGAAATCGGCCCACGCGAACACCGCATCGCGGTCGGCGACGTCGAGCCGCCGCGTGCTCACGCGCACGCCATGCTGCGCGCAGGCGGCCGCCGTGCGGGCGAGCCCGGTTTCGTTGACGTCGGCGAGCGCGACCTCGCAGCCGCGCCGCGCGAGCTCGACCGCGAGGCTGCGGCCCATGCCCGAACCGGCGCCCGTGATCGCGGCGACCTTGCCGGAAAACCCGTTCATCCGTTGCTCCTCCCGTTCCGCTTGCGCTGCGCAGGCGGCGCGTCTAATGTGGTGTTGATCGTCACCACTTTAGTTTTCGGGTGTCCTGATGTCAAATAGCGGAATGGAGAAAGCACTCGAAACGGAAAAACGGGGCCGCTCGTATGGCGGCGTGGCGCCCGAGGTGCGGGCCGCCGAGCGGCGCGACGCGCTGATCCGCGCGGCGACGCGCGTGTTCGGCACGGTCGGGTTCCGCAAGGCGACCGTACGGTCGATCTGCCAGGAAGCGAAGCTGAACGATCGCTATTTTTATGCGGCGTTCGACAGCACCGAGGATTTGCTGCGCTGCACCTACCTGCATCACGCGCAGCAACTGCACGACGCGGTCGCGCGGGCGGTGGCCGCGCGCGGCGGCGATCTGCACGAGAGCGTCGATGCCGGGCTCGCCGCGTTCTTCGCGTTCCTGCGCGACCCGTGCGCGGCGCGCGTGCTGCTGCTCGAGGTGATGGGCGTGAGCGCGGACACCGACATGACCTACCAGCGCATGCTGATCGACTTCGGCAAGCTGATCATGGCGATCGGTGTGCCGCGCGAAGCGGCGACGCCCGCGGAGCGCACCGAGCAGCGGCTGATCGGGCTCGCGCTCGTCGGCGCGATGACGAACGTCGGCGCGGCGTGGCTGCTCACGGAATATCGCGATCCGGAGGCGCAGATGGTCGCGAGTTGCCGGAAGGTGCTGCTGGGGACGTTGCGGGAGATCGGGTGATCGGAACGCATCGTCGTTGAAAACGAAAATAATGCGTCGGCGGCATGGCGTCTCGGGTGCCGTGCCGTTTTCCTGCTCGGTTTAATCGCCCGTTGCATAAATATAAAAGCCGGTTATCTTTTTGTGGCGAAAGGAGTATTTCAATAAACTTTCATCGTTTTTTATTTTGATCCCGTGTGGCCGTGAGTTGACAAAAACAATGTGGGGCGAATAAAAAAGCGGCGCAATGCGAAATCCGTTTTGCATTGCGCCGATCGTGGCGCGACAATCATCGCGCCCCAGGCACGCTTGATCAGGAACCCGTATAGGCGCCGCGGGTCCAGCCGTCGCCGTCCCAGCACCACTCGGTCGTCGAGCCGCCGCTGGTTGCATACACGCGGATATGGATCGCGCTCCCCACCAGCCAGCACGTTGCGGACACGTTGTCGCCCGCCTGGTTGAACGCGCCTGTATACCAGGTGTTGCCGTCGTAGCAGCGCTCGGTGATCTTGTTGCCGTTGGCCGTGTAGACGCGAATCGACGGCGTGGTTCCCCATGAAATCGCGGCGGTTTGCATTTCAGACTCCTTGATTGAATAAAGCGGAGAATTGAAACGGTTTGGTAAACGCAAATCAGCGCATTACCGGGGATAAGATTAGTATAAAAACGGGAAAGTAAATGCCTGATTTTCGGGAAAAATAAAGGGCGTATTCGTTTTGAATGAGAAAGCCCGGAGCAAGGATATTGGAGGTGAATCGACGTGCCCGGATCGCTGGCGGTCGTGCCGGGCGGGCCGGCACTCCGGAATCAGCCGCCCGTATGTTTCGCGCGCACCGGTGCTGCCGGCGTCTCCCCGATCCGCGCCTTCATCGCATCAATAAACGCCCGCACCTTTGGCGAAGGCAGCCGCGTCGACGGATACACCGCATGAATCCCGGCCGGCGCCGAGCGCCACGCGGGCAGCAGCCGCACGAGCCGGCCGGCCGCGACGTCGTCGGCGGTCGAAAAGTCCGTCAGCAGACCGAAGCCGCCGCCTGCGAGCACGATCGCGCGGCATGCGGTGGCGGTGTTCGACACGACGTGCGCGACGCAGCGCACCGAAACGGTGCCGCCGTTTGCATTTTCGAGTTCGACCGTATGCGGGCGCGGCAGCGTCGACAGCATCACGAACGGCAGCGCGGCGAGCGCATCGGTATCGTCCGGCCGCCCGTGGCGCGCGATGAACGCGGGGCTCGCGACCAGCCATTTCTCGTACGTGCCGAGTTGCACCGCGCGATAGTTCGAATCGGCGAGGCGGCCGATGCGGATCGCGACGTCGAGGTTGTCCGCGACGAGATCGACGACGCGGTCGTTCGCGACCAGTTCGACATCGAGGCCCGGATGCCGGTCGCGCAATGCGACGACGGCAGGCGCGACGACCAGCGCGCCGTAGTCGATCGGCACGCTCACGCGCAGCGTGCCGCGCAGCGGCCCCGCGTCGGACGACACCGCGTCGAGCGCGCTTTCGGCGGCGCGCACGATGTCGCGGCACGCGTCGTAGAACGCCCGCCCCGCGTCGGTCACGCTCAACCGCCGCGTGGTGCGCACCAGCAGGTTCGCGCCGACCTCGGTTTCGAGGCGCTGCATGTGCGTGCTGACGACCGTCTTCGCAAGGCCGAGCCGCTCGGCCGCGGCCGTCAGCGAGCCGGCGTCGACCACCGCGACGAAGACCGCCAGCCGGTTCAGGTTCACGTCGCGCAGATCGGCCATCGTCGATTGTCCTATGGAAGAGGATAATGTTTCCGCGATTATCCGTCTTCTGGTGACGAACGGCGAGCGCTACGCTGCAGCTGTTCGTCGCCGATCCCCGGCGGCGCGAGATTCCGGAGCGTTTTCCATGTCTGCCGCCCGCAAGCCTGCTTCACCGATTCGCGTCTATTCGTTCCTGCTCTCGGGGCATGCGCATCGTGTCCGGTTGTTCCTGTCGCTGCTCGGGCTGCCCGCCGAGATCGTCGACGTCGATCTCGCGGCCGGCGCGCAGCGCGAACCGGCGTTCCTCGCGCTCAATCCGCTCGGGCAGGTGCCCGTGATCGACGACGGCGGCACGGTGATCGCCGATTCGAATGCCATCCTCGTGTACCTCGCGAAGCGTTACGGCGACGCGCACTGGCTGCCCGACGACCCGGCCAGCGCGGCCGTCGTGCAGCGCTGGCTGTCGTATGCGGCCGGGCCGATCGCATCGGGGCCGGCCGCCGCGCGGCTCGTGACCGTGTTCGGCGCGAAGCTCGACCAGGAGGCCGCCAAGCGCACGGCCGCGAAGGTGCTCGACGTGATCGATCGCGAGCTGGCCGGCAAGCCGTTCGCGGCCGGCGCGCAGCCGACGATTGCGGACATCGCCGCGTACTCGTACATCGCGCATGCGCCGGAAGGCGGCGTGTCGCTCGAGCCGTATCCGCACGTCCGTGCATGGCTGGCGCGCGTCGAGGCGCTGCCGGGTTTCGTCGCCATGCCGACGACGCGCGCCGGCCTGCTCGCCGCGTAACGCCCACCGAAGCCGCACCTGCCCAGGGAGAGCGAGATGAACACCCCGACCGCCGTCGTACCGGGCTGGGAACTCGATACCGCACCGTTTCACGCGGGTGAACTCGCCGTGCAGCAGCGCGCGGGCGTGACGGAGGCCGCGGGTTCGGCAGGCCGGCGCGGGATCCGGCGTTTCATGCCTGACCAGCACCGGACGTTTTTCGCGCAACTGCCGTTCTTCGTGCTCGGCGGCGTCGATGCGCACGGCCAGCCGTGGGCGACGCTGCGGGCTGGTGCGCCGGGGTTCGTGACGTCGCCGG
The DNA here is from genome assembly GCF_011605345.1 of Burkholderia sp. D-99. Taxonomy (GTDB): domain Bacteria; phylum Pseudomonadota; class Gammaproteobacteria; order Burkholderiales; family Burkholderiaceae; genus Burkholderia. Next base: position 224,092 of record NZ_JAAOXM010000002.1, on the reverse strand, counting down.
ACCCGCGCACGCTGCGCGTCGCGGCGCGCGCGCTGCCGGGCGATCCGCTGGCCGGCGCGTGGCAGCCGGGCGCGCCGCTCGGCGGGCTCGGCATCGAATTCGATACGCGGCGGCGCAATCGCGTCAACGGCATCGTGCGCGCGGTCGACGGCGATGCGCTGACGATCGCGGTCGAGCAGAGCTTCGGCAACTGCGCGAAGTACATCCAGGGCCGCAAGCCGACGTTCGTTGCACGGGAAGCCGGCGAGTCCGCCGGGCCTGACATATCGGACGCCTTGAGCGATGCCGATCGCGCGCTGCTTGCGCAGGCCGATACGTTCTTCGTCGCGAGCGCGAACACGGCGGCGGACGCGGGCGCCGCGCGCGGCGCGGACGTGTCGCATCGCGGCGGGATGCCGGGCTTCGTGCGCGTCGACGATGCGCGCACGTTGACGACACCGGATTTCAGCGGCAACCGCTTCTTCAATACGCTCGGCAACCTGCAGCACGATCCGCGCGCGGGGCTGCTGTTCGTCGATTTCGACAGCGGCGACCTGCTGTATGTGGCCGCGCGCGCCGAGATCGTGTGGGACGGGCCGCTCGTCGCGTCGTTCGAGGGCGCACAGCGGGTCGTGCGGTTCCATGTGCGGGAAGTGCGGCGCATGCGTGCGGCGCTGCCGTTCCGGTGGTCGGCGGTCGAACGTGCGCCGCAGTTTGTGGCGATGGCGGTGGGCGCGGGTGCGGTGGGCGGGTTGGTGCCGTCTGCTTCGACCCCGACTTCGGCTTCGGCATCGACATCGGCACCGACATCGACATCGACATCGACATCGACATCGACACCGACACCGACACCGACACCGACACCGACACCGACACCGACACCGACATCGACATCGACATCGACATCGGCATCGGCATCGGCATCGGCATCGGCACCGACATCGGCATCGGCATCGGCACCGACATCGACACCGACATCGACACCGACACCGACACCGACACCGACACCGACACCGACATCGACACCGACATCGACATCGACATCGACACCGGCTTCGACTTCGACTTCGACTTCGACTTCGACTTCGACTTCGACTTCGACTTCGGCATTGGCACCGACTTCGGCTTCGGTGCCCGCACCAGAATCAATATCCGCATCGGTACCCGCATGGCGGCCGCTGCGCATCGCGAAGATCGTCGACGAAGCGCGCGCGATCCGCTCGTTCCATTTCGAACCGGCGGACGGCGGCGCGTTGCCCGCCTACGAAGCCGGGCAGCACCTGACGCTGCGCATCGCGCTGCCGGGCGGCGATGCGCCGTTGATCCGCAGCTACACACTGTCCGATGCACCGGGCAGCGCGCATTACCGGATCACCGTGAAGCGCGAAGGGCGTGTGTCGGCGTGGCTGCACGATCACGCGCAGGCGGGCATGACAATCGACGCGCAGATGCCGCGCGGGCGCTTCACGTTCGATCTCGAGAGCCCGCGCCCGGCCGTGCTCGTGTCGGCCGGCATCGGCATCACGCCGATGATCGCGATGCTGCGCCGCGCGCTGGCCGACGATCAAGCGTTGCGCCGCGTGGTGTTCGTGCATGGTGCGCGTGAAGCGGCCGACCGGCCGTTCGCGGCGGAGCTGGCACGCATCGCGGCCGCCGACGAACGGCTGTCGCTGCACCGGTTCGACAGTCATCCTCACGAACGCTCGGCAGCGCGAGCCGGCCGCATCGACATCGCGCAATTGAAGCGGCTCCTGACGTTCGACGATTACGACTTCTACCTGTGCGGGCCGTCGGCGTTCATGCGCGACCTGTACGACGGGCTGCGCGCGCTGAACGTGCCGGACGAACGCATCCGCTTCGAGGCGTTCGGGCCGTCGAGCGTGGCACGCAGCGCGACCCGTACGACCGGCGCGCCGGCGGCGGGCGTGCCGGTCTTGTTCCGGCGCACGGGCCGCGAAGCCGCGTGGACGCCCGCCGACGGCACGTTGCTCGAATTCGCGGAAGGGCAGCGCGTGGCCGTGCCGTCCGAATGCCGCTCAGGGTCGTGCGGCACGTGCGCGACGCGCGTGCTGTCCGGCGCGGTCGACTACGAGCAGGCGCCCGATGCACCGGTCGAACCCGGCTGCGCGCTGCTGTGCGTCGCGCGGCCCGCGCAAGGGACGGAGCCGCTCGTGCTCGACTGCTGACGCACCCTGCGACATGCGGCCGCAGACGGCCTGCTGCGCGAAAAGCGCGCGCAACTGCTTCTTTTTTCGGAGGCCGGTCGGATCGACGATAGCGTCAACCGATTCGATGAAAGGAGCACAACCATGAAACTGCTCGGCATGATCAAGCTGGTCCTGTGGAGTTTCTTCGGCGTACGCAACAGCAAGGCGCACGCGGCCGATCTCGCGAACGTCAACTACACGTTGCTGCCGTTCGTGGCGATCGTGCTCGCGCTGCTCGTCGGCGCGGTCATTTACGGCGTCGTGCACCTGGTCGTCGATCCGACCGCGACGATGCAGGGGTTCTGACCGGCCGCCGAATCGCAAGCGGGCGAAGAACGTTCCCGCTCCGGTTCCCAACCGCGTGACCGGCGCGCGACTGCGCCGGTCATCGAGGTGGCCGCGCACGACGCCAGTGACGCGCAAGTCGGCACCGTCGTCGTGCCGCACGAAGCACACTGTTCCCGTACCCGTACCCGTACCCGTACCCGTACCCGTACCCGTACCCGTACCCGTACCCGTACCCGTACCCGCCTTCCGATTCTCCCAATCCGCCCGATCCGCCCGTTTCGCTCGATCCGCCCGATCCGCCCGATCCGCTCGTTTCGCCCGATCCGCGCGATCCGCCCGTTTCCCCCATTTCGCCCATTTCCCGGGCGGTCAGCCCCGCCCGGGGTAAAATGCGCGCCGCGCCGCGATGTCGTGCGCGACGGGCACGCCGCCGTTCCAGCGAACGGCACGCGTCAGACCGTCGCGCCCGTACCGGGGCGTTCGAAGCGTCCCCCCGCATGACAAGACCGCGCGATGCAGCCGGCCGCCCGACACGCCCCCGACGAACCGGTCGACGGCTGCGTCGGTTCCCGGTGCGTCACCTGAATCCGATGTCCCATCCTGCGTCCTTCCGACCGAGCGGCCCGCTTGCGTGCCATATCGTCCGGTTTGTCCGGTTCGCCCGGTTCGTCTGATGAATGTCGCGCCGGCGCATGCGTCCGGCGCAGGGGGATCCGGTCGTGGGCACGCTTCGCAGCTTCGTAACAGGTTTCGACAGGGTCGAGTGGCGAGTTTTCCATCCAGAACAATGACGGTGAATAGAACAACAGCGTCGCCCGCACGGCGGCGGCGCGCGAAGGTCGGGCTTGGCGTCGGCCTCGGCATCACGCTTTTCGCGGCACAGGCCGCCGCGGCGCAGGGCGACACGCCGGCGCCGGACGCCGAGGCTGCCGGCAGCGCGACGCTGCCGACGATCACGGTGAGCGGCGAGCGCGGCAACGCGCTACGTGCACGCACGGCGTCGGTCGCGGGGCTCGATGACGCGCCGCTGCGCGATACGCCGGCGTCGGTGAGCGTCGTCACGCGCGCACAGCTCGACGACCAGCAGGCGAAGCGGCTGAGCGACGTCGTGCGCAACGACGCGTCGGTCGTCAACGACTATGCGCCCGTCGGCTATTACGAAGGCTTTGCGATTCGCGGTTTTCCGGTCGATCTCGCGAGCGCGATCCGGATCGACGGGCTGACGGTGTCCGGCGAGCAGAACGTGCCGCTCGAGAACAAGGAGCGCGTCGAGATCCTGAAGGGGCTCGCTGGCATCGATAGCGGCGTCGTCGCGCCGGGCGGCGTGATCAACTTCGTGACCAAGCGCTCCGCGAACGTCGCGAGCGTGACGGGCGGCGTCGACAGCCGCGGCTCGACGTCGGCGGCCGTCGATCTCGGCCGCCGCTTCGGCCCCGACAATCAGTTCGGTTTCCGGATCAATGCCGCGAAGGAGAACATGCACTCCTACATCGACGGCACGAACGGACGGCGCACGTTCGGCTCGATCGCCGCCGACTGGGACATCAGCCCGCGCGCGAGCCTGCAGCTCAACGCCGAATTCCAGCAGTGGATCCAGCGTTCCGCGCCCGGCTACCAGCTGCTCGGTGGCACCGTCGTGCCTTCAGTCAAGACGACGTCGAAGGCGCTCGGCACGCAGCCGTGGGCGAAACCGGTGACGACCGACGCGCTGAACCTGAACGCGCGCTTCGACTACCAGTTCAACGATGACTGGAAGGCCTACATCGCCGCAGGCCGCAGCCGCACGATGATCGACGACAACAGCGCGTTCGCGTACGGCTGCTCGTATGCGGCAAGCTGCAAGGCGGGAACGACGTCGCCGTTCTTCTTCGGCGCGAACGGCGACTACGACGTGTACGACTTCCGCAGCCCCGGCGAATACCGGCGCAACGACGACCTGCGTGCGGTCACGACGGGCACGTTCGCGACGGGGCCGCTGCGGCACGAGCTGACGCTCGGCGTGAGCGTGCAGCGCCGCGTCGTGAGCATGGCCGACGCCGTGTACGACTACGTGGGCAGCGAGAACATCTACGGGCCCGACACGACCTTTTCGCCGTCGCCGAATTCACCGGGGCCGTCGTATCCGCGTCTCGATGCGTGGCAGTACGGCGTGTTCGGGCTCGACCGCATCAGCATCGGCGAACACTGGCAGGTGCTCGCGGGCGGCAAGGAAGTGCTGCTGCGCCAGCGCAGCTGGAGCAGCCTCGACGGCGACACGACGCATACCGACCGCTCGGTGTTCCTGCCGCAGGTCGCGCTCGTCTACAAGCCGGTGAATGTGCTGTCGCTGTACGCGTCGTACAGCAAGGCGCTGTCGCTCGGCGACCAGGCGCCCGTGCGCGCGACCAACGCGTATGCGTTCCTGCCGCCCGTCGAATCGCACCAGATCGAGGTCGGCGCGAAATACGACTGGCTCGACCGGCTGAGCCTCACGGCCGCCGTGTTCTCGATCAGCAAGCCGTTCCAGTTCGCCGACCCGGACGCATCGGGCACGACCTACACGTTCGTGCAGCGCGGCACGCAGCGCCACCAGGGAATCGAGCTCGGCGCGGCCGGGCGCGTGACCGAGCGCCTGGGGCTGACGGCCAGCGTCGCGGCGATTCGCGCGCGCGCGTACGATTCGGGTTCGCCGGCGTACGAAGGGCACCAGATCATCAACGTGCCCGCGCTGCGCGCGTCGCTGTATGCGGACTACGCGGTGCCGGGCGTCGCGGGGCTGAACGTGCTGGGCGGCGTCGAATACAGCGCGGCCCGCAACGCGAACGAGGAGGGCACCGCGCGCGTGCCGTCGTGGTTCGTGTTCAATCTCGGCGCGCGCTATACGACGAAGATCGGCGGCCATCGCACGGTGTTGCGCGTGTCGGTGGACAACCTGTTCAACAAGTTCTACTGGCGCGACGCGGGCGAGCAGCAGGGCGATGCGTACCTGTTCCCGGGCGCACCGCGCACGGCGCGCGTGTCGTTGACCTATGATTTCTGACCGTCCGGAACCGGCCGCATGATGCGCGGCCCCGGCAGCCAACCTGGAGAGCACAGACGATGTCCCCACTCGAAATCGCCGGCGTGATCGTCAGCGCGCTCGCGATCTGGTTGACCGCGAAGCGGCGCATGCTGTGCTGGCCGGTCGGGCTCGTGTCGGTCGCGTTGTACGGCTGGATCTTCTTCGACGCGAAGCTGTATTCGGACATGCTGCTGCAAGGCGCATTCGCGGTGCTGCAGGTGTACGGCTGGCAGCGCTGGCTCGCGCAGCGCGCGAGCGAGGTCGACGGGAGCGCGGCGCCGGCGGGCGATGTCGCGCCCGTCACGGGCGTGCGGCCGATGCAGATGCTGCCCGACCTGATCGCGGCCGTCGTCGGCAGCGCGCTGCTCGGCGGCATGATGGCGCGCTGGACCGATGCGGCGCTGCCGTTCGTCGATGCGTCGCTGACCGCGTTCAGCCTCGTCGCGCAATACTGGACCGCGCGGCGCTATATCGCGTCGTGGGGGCTGTGGATCGTCGTGAACGTCGTGTACGTCGGGATGTTCGTGTTCAAGGAACTGTATCTGACGGCCGGACTCTATGCGCTGTTCATCGGGCTGGCCGTCGTCGGCTGGCGCGACTGGAGCCGCACGGCCGCGGCGCTGCGCGCGGCGGCCGGCGGTGCGCTGGCAACGGGCGGCGGCGCGCGCTGATTCACGCGCCGATTCAACTACGGAGCAACGTCGTTCATGTCATTCCCACTCGAGCCGGACGGAACCCTGTCGCGTGACGTCGCGCCGCCGCAATTCGGTGTCGACGGCGAGCAGACCGAACGCGACTGGCCGCTGATGACGCACGACGAGGTGGCGGCGGTACTCGCACGCATCGATGGTGCGGGTGAGCCCGCGCGGCTGACGTGGCACAGCCCGCGGCAGTTCGCGGCGGCCGTCCTGGTGCAGATGACGGACGGGCGCGGGCTGTTCGTCAAGCGTCACCACGTCAGCCTGCGCGATGTCGAAGGGCTCGAGGAAGAGCATCGCTTCATCGCGCATCTGCGTGAACGCGGGATACCCGTGGTCGACATTCTCGCGGATCGCGACGGCGCCACCGCGTTCGCATCCGGCGACTGGACCTACGAGGTGCACGTGCGGGCACCCGGCGTCGATCCGTATCGCGGCGTGATGTCGTGGCAGCCGTTCACGCATGCGTCGCACGCATACGCGGCCGGCCGCGCGCTGGCCGAACTGCATCGCGCGTCGGCTGGCTACGATGCGCCGGCGCGGCCCGTGCGCACGTTGCTGTCGAGCTTCCGCGTGCTGTCGTCCGGCGATCTGGCGGGCGCGCTCGAACGCTGGGTCGACGCGCAGCCGCTGCTCGTGCGTGCGCTCGGCGCGCGTGACTGGCGCGGCGACGTGGCCGACGCGATCGGCCCGTATCACGCGCGCCTCGTGCCGCTGCTGCCCGCGCTGGCGCCGCTGTGGACGCACGGCGACTGGCACGCGTCGAACCTGCTGTGGACCGAGGCGGGGCCCGGCGCGCAGGTGCGGACCGTGCTCGATTTCGGGCTGTCGGATCGCACCTGCGCGGTGATGGATCTCGCGCTCGCGATCGAGCGCAATACGGTCGACTGGATGGCGCCGGCCGATGCGCGCCGCGTCGAGTACGCGCAGATCGACGCGCTGCTCGACGGCTATGAATCGCTCGAACCACTGGGCGACGAAGCCTATGCGGCGCTGGTTGCGCTGCTGCCGATCGTGCATACGGAGTTCGCCCTGTCGGAAGTGGCGTATTTCGGCTGCATCATCGATGCGCCGGCCATCGTCGACATCGCGTACGACGGCTACCTGATCGGGCACGCGCGCTGGTTCGGCGAACGCGACGGGCGGCAACTGCTCGACTGGCTCGTGCAGCGCCGGCGCGCGAAGCAAGGGGGCGTTTGATTCTTGAGCGCCCCTGATTGCTTCGCCAGTTCGGCGATTGATATGTCGCTCGAATCGAACATCGAAATCTTGTCCAGATCGATTCGATGGATCGTCGTGCGCTAGCGCTGGAGGCGCGCAGTTCAACGCAAGCGCGCTGCGATGAATGAGCCAACGTCATGTCAGTGGCCCGTACAGCAGTTGTTGGGGCAGCCGGGACTCACTTGAACGGTGACCTCACAGGTTTCCGAAGTCGATTCGGTTGTGCTATTGGCCGGATAAATTTGTGTTTTTATCTGAAATGGTGCGTTTATCAGGCCATCGTCTATGACGATTTTTGCCGTCGCGGAAGCGCGTCTCGTTGCAAGTCGATCGGGGTCGGTTTCGTTTTTTGAGGCACTGCCGATTATATCGATCCAGTTCTGAATTGGATGATTGGAATTGATCGATGAGACCCATCGTCCAATTCGTATTTTCTCGGATTCTGAGACTTCGTGACTGTTTGGCGAAAAAGACACGAACAATTGCTGTGACGGCAGGTTTTGTGATCCCTGGCATTCTGCTGCGGAATTGCTGGAGAAAAGAAGTGAGGCTGCGATAGGCGCGATCAGTGCCATGATAAAAATTCTCATGCTGAATTCGGCTCCTTACTCTGCAAATAAATCTTCGCCGTAGATCACGAATCCGGTAAGTGTATCCGCATTTCTCAATGCCAGGTCAGGATTGGCTCTTGCCCATGCGGTCGCTGTGGGGTCGAGCCCGTAACGAGAGTCGCCACTACCGAAGGTGTCAATGAAGTGAGTGACTTCGTGAATGAGCGTGGATAGGCGGGAATCTCCGAACATATTCTGATCACGTAGGCCGGTGCAAAATTTCATGGCAATGCTGATAAGCCTGCGCTCCGTATCAGGCCCGCAAACATGAGCGGCTTCGTTATCAATGTCCTTCATATTCGGGACGCAACCTAGCATTCTATCGAGATTCGGATCGCTTCGAACGAAGTGGTGTGGCGTTAGAATTTTAAGAACGGAAAGGTGTCGTGAGAAACCGTCGATAAGATATCGTCGTGTATTTTCGTCGCATCGATTGAACCAATAGATCATTCTCTCTTTTGTTACTTCGTCATATATATTTAGGTCGGCTATCCTGCGCTCAACTAGAATTATGGACCATTTAAGTAGCCGCGCTGCCATAATCCTAAATTCTCTGTTGGTCATGTTGGGGCAAATGGGTGTTGTGTTGATGTAAACGTGAACCGTCGATCCGGGATTCGTGTTGGTGACGGCTCCGGAGTGAACGAGAAACCACTCTTTACTTTCGTCGGCATCGAAGTCGTACTCGTTGTGATCGGAGAAATTGTTCATTGCTTCAAAGTCTTGTCGTGTGGGTTTTCAAGGATGCCGCACGACCTTGAGGTCATAAAACAACATGGATCCGTTCGTGTTCCCGGAGCCTTGAACAGTCATCTTTTCGAGCGAAGATGTCCATAGAACGCGTTCGAAATTTCGGAATGGATTTTTTTGCTTCTGATATGACCGAATTGAATGATCGAAAGCGATGCGACGAGTCCGATGAAATGTGACGGCGATCATCGGATCGCACGCGAGCGTTTGGCGGTTGCGTACAGGCGACTGTATGTAGATATGCCCGCTGATTCGGCGAGTACAACGCACCCAACATGACGGAAATATCATCTTCGCCTCATGTTCGCACTGCGGCCGGACCGTAGCATCGGTCGCGAACCGTTACCGCAGAACCGAACATGCTCAAGCTCAACCTCGCCGTGGCCGTCGTCTTCGCGATGGCCGCGACGGCTCATGCGCAGCCGTCGCTGTCGCCGGGGCCGGCGCCGGCTGCCTCAGGCAGCGCCGCGCCGATCGGCGCACCGCCACCCGACGCGCTCCCTTCCCCCTCGTTGACGCTCGCTGATGCGCTCACCGTCGCGGCCCGGAACAATCCGGCGCTGCGCGGTGCACGCGCGGACGTCGATGCATCGGCCGGCGCGCTGATGCAGGCCGGTGCGCGCCCCAATCCCGAAGTGTCGTTCCTGCAGGAAGGCTTCCGTCGCGCCGAACGCACGTCGACCGCGATGATCAACCAGACGATCGAACTCGGCGGCAAGCGCAGCGCGCGGCTCGACGTCGCGTCGTACGGCAGGGAAGCGGCCAATGCATCGCTCGACGAGCAGGGCGCCGTCGTGCGCGCCGACGTGATCGCCGCGTTCTACGGGCTGCTCGCCGCGCAGCGCCAGCTTCAGGTGACCGAGGAATCGGCCGCGATCGCCGCGCGCTCCGCGGATCTCGCGAGCCGCCGTGCACAGGCCGGCAAGGTGTCGCCGGTCGAGGCGACCAAGGCGCACGTGGCGGCGGCCGGCGTGCAGATCGAAGTCGTGACCGCGCGCGGCCGTGTCGAAGTCGCACGCGAGAAGCTGAACGCGGTGATGGGCGAAGCGCGCGACGGCGGGCTGGCGGTGCGCGGCGACCTCGAAGCCGTGCCGCCGGTCGAGCCGCTGTCCACGCTCGCCGCGCAGCTCGATGACGCGCCGCTCGCGCGGGTCGCGCGTGCCGAGATGCTGCGCTCGAACGCGGCCGTATCGCTCGAACGCGCACGGCGCATTCCGGACGTGACGATCAGCGCGGGCGTGAAGCGCGTGACCACGGGCGGCGTGCCGGGCAACCAGGCCGTAGTGGGCGTGTCGATCCCGATTCCGCTGTTCAACACGAACAGGGGCGCGCTGCTCGAGGCGACGCACAAGGCCGAGCGAGCGAACGCCGATCTCGATCGCGAACGCACGCGCCTGCGGCTGGAGCTCACGCAGGCGTACGCGAATTTCGACGCCGCCGCGCAGGAAGCGCAGCGACTGAAGGCCGACATCCTGCCGGCGGCGCGCCTCGCGCTCGATGCGATGTCGCGCGGCTACGAGCTCGGGAAGTTCAGCTTCCTCGACGTGCTCGACGCGCAGCGCACGCTGTTCCAGGGCCAGTCGCAATACGTGCGCGCACTCGCCGACGCCCATACCGCGCGTGCCGACATCGGCCGGCTCGTCGGTACGCCGCTCGCACCGTTCGCACCGGTCACGCAATAGCGCAACAGGCGCCTCCATTACCTGAAGGATCATCATGTCACGCAGCAGAATCCTGATCATCGCGGCGGTCGTGCTCGGTAGTGCCGGGATCGTCCTCGGCGCACTCGGCGTCACGCGCAACGGCGGCAGCAACGGCACGTCCGCGTCGGCGGCACCCGAAACCGCGTCATCCGCCGAAGCCGCCGGCGAGCGCGGCGGTGTCGTGCTGAAGCGCGGCAAGCTGTCCGTCGAGATCGTGATGACGGAGAAGCCCGGCGATGCGCGCCTGATCGTCTATCCGTTCGTCGACGGCAAGCCGGCCGACAAGGGCGTCACCGTGTCCGGCACGCTGGTGCGCTACGACCGCACCCACGAACCCTTGCGTTTCGACGCGGCCGGCCAGAAGTTCGTGTCCGCGCAGTCGATTGCCAAGCCGCACGTGTTCGACGCGACGATCGACGTGAAGGCGGGCAATGAAGCGGCCTCGTTCCCGTTCGCACGCGCCGACGGTGCGATCGCGTTGACCGACGCGCAACTCGCGACCTCGAAGATCGCGTTGGCGAAGGCCGGCCCCGCGCAGATCGCGACGCCGTTCCAGCTGCCGGGCGAAATCAGGTTCAACGAAGATCGCACCGCGCACGTAGTGCCGCGCGTGGCCGGCATCGTCGAGCAGGTGTCGGTATCGCTCGGGCAGAACATCGCGAAGGGGCAGGTGCTCGCCGTGATCGCGAGCACCGATCTCGCCGACCGGCGCAGCGAGTTGCTGACGGCCGAGCGTCGGCTGTCGGGTGCGCGTGCGACCTACGAGCGCGAACGTACGTTGTGGAAGGAGCGTATCTCGGCCGAGCAGGACTACCAGCTGGCTCAGGTGCAGTTGCGCGAGGCCGAGATCGCCGTGCAGAACGCGCGGCAGAAGCTCGCCGCGCTGAACGCGCCGGTCGGCGCGGGTGCGCTGAACCGCTACGAACTGCGCGCGCCGTTCGCGGGCACGATCGTCGAGAAGCATGCGACGCCCGGCGAAGCGATCGCCGCCGATGCCAGCATGTTCGTGATCTCCGACCTGTCGACGGTATGGGCCGAGATGGCGGTACCGGCACAACGGCTCAACGACGTGCGAGTCGGCCGCGATGCGACGGTCATCGCGACCGCGTTCGAATCGCGTTCCAGCGGCCCGATCGCGTACGTCGGTTCACTGCTCGGCGAACAGACGCGCACCGCGCCGGCGCGTGCCGTGCTACCGAACCCGGACGGCATGTGGCGGCCCGGGATGTTCGTGAATGTATCGGTCGACGCGGGCAAGCAAGGCGTGCCGCTCGCGGTCGCGAGCGACGCGCTGCAGGACGTCGACGGTGCGCCGTCGGTATTTGTGCGCTCGCCGAAGGGCTTCGTCGCGCAGGCCGTTGAGACGGGGCGCCGCGACGAACGTGCGACCGAAGTGCTGAAGGGGCTGAAGCCGGGCCAGGAATACGCGGCGTCGAACAGCTTCGTGCTGAAGGCCGAACTCGGCAAGGGGAGCGCGGAACATGAATGAGCATCACGTGTGCGCTGCTGCGCGATCCGCGGCCCCGTCTGCAGCCCGATTCACGGCCCGTTTCGCGGCCCGATTCACGCCCCGGTTTACGGCGCGGTTTGCAGCCCGGGTCGCAGCCCGATTCACGGCCAGATTCACGGCCCGGCTCGCGGTGCGATTCCCGGCCCGCCGGGTGGTCGGCCGGGCGGCCCGTTCGTCGAGAGTGACCGTGCCCCGTTGCGCGTTGCGCAACGCGAGTTTCAAGGAAACCCGTCATGTTTGAACGCCTGATCCGCTTTGCGATTGCGCACCGCTGGCTCGTGATGCTGGCGATCGCGGCCGTGGCCGCGCTGGGCGTGTTCAGCTACCAGAAGCTGCCGATCGACGCGGTGCCCGACATCACCAACGTGCAGGTGCAGATCAACACGGCCGCGCCCGGCTATTCGCCGCTCGAGGCCGAGCAGCGCATCACCTATCCGGTCGAGACCGTGATGGCCGGGCTGCCGGGCCTCGAACAGACGCGCTCGATCTCGCGCTACGGGCTGTCGCAGGTCACCGTGATCTTCAAGGACGGCACCGACATCTACTTCGCGCGGCAGCTCGTCAACGAGCGCATCCAGGAAGCGAAGGACAAGCTGCCGCCCGGCATCGCGCCCGCGATGGGGCCGACGTCGACGGGCCTCGGCGAGATCTACCTGTGGACCGTCGAAGCCGATGCCGCCGCGCGCAAGCCCGACGGCACGCGCTATACGGCAGCCGACCTGCGCGAACTGCAGGACTGGGTCGTGCGGCCCCAGCTCCGGAACGTGCGCGGCGTGACCGAGGTCAACTCGATCGGCGGCTACGTGAAGGAATACCGCGTCGCGCCGAATCCGGCCAAGCTGATGTCGTACGGGCTGACGCTCGCCGACGTCGTGCGCGCGCTCGAACGCAACAACGACAACGTCGGCGCCGGCTACATCGAGAAGCGCGGCGAGCAGTATCTCGTGCGCGTGCCGGGCCAGGCGCGTAGCGTCGACGACATCGCGAACATCGTGCTGACCAACGTCGGCGGCGTGCCGGTGCGGATGAAGGACGTCGGGCTGGTCGACATCGGCCGCGAGCTGCGCACCGGCGCGGCGACGTCGGACGGCGAGGAAGTCGTGCTCGGCACGGTCTTCATGCTGATGGGCGAGAACAGCCGCACGGTCGCGAAGGCCGTCGCCGCGAAGATGGAGGACGTGAACCGCACGTTGCCGTCCGGCGTGAAGGCGATTCCCGTGTACGACCGCACCGTGCTGGTCGAGAAGGCCGTCGCGACGGTGAAGAAGAACCTGCTCGAAGGCGCGATCCTCGTGATCGCCGTGCTGTTCCTGTTCCTCGGCAACATGCGCGCGGCGCTGATCACCGCGCTCGTGATCCCGCTGTCGATGCTGATGACCTTCACCGGGATGGTCAACGCGAAGGTGAGCGCGAACCTGATGAGCCTCGGCGCGCTCGACTTCGGGATCATCGTCGACGGCGCAGTGGTGATCGTCGAGAACTGCGTGCGGCGGCTCGCGCATGCGCAGGCCGCCGCCGGCCGGCCGCTCACGCGCGACGAGCGCTTCGCGGAGGTGTTCGGCGCGTCGCAGGAAGCGCGTCGCGCGCTGATCTTCGGGCAACTGATCATCATGGTCGTGTACTTGCCGATCTTTGCGCTGACCGGTGTCGAAGGCAAGATGTTTCACCCGATGGCCATTACCGTCGTGATGGCGCTCGCGGCCGCGATGGTGCTGACGGTCACGTTCATTCCGGCGGCCGTCGCGTTGTTCATCGGCGAGCGCGTCGAGGAGAAGGAGAACCGGCTGATGGGCTGGGCGCGGCGCGCATACGAACCGGTGCTCGCCGCGTTCATGACGCGCCCGGCGCGCGTGATGATCGGCGCGGGCGCCATCGTGCTGGTCACGCTCGGGCTCGCTACGCGGCTCGGCAGCGAGTTCATCCCGAGCCTCAACGAAGGCGACCTGGCCGTTTCCGCGCTGCGGATTCCCGGTACGAGCCTGTCGCAGTCGGTCGAGATGCAGAAGTCGATCGAGAAGACGCTGAAGTCGCGCTTCCCCGAGATCGAGCGCGTGTTCGCGCGCACCGGCACGGCCGAGATCGCGGCCGACCCGATGCCGCCGAACCTGTCGGACGGCTACATCATGCTGAAACCCGCCGACCAGTGGCCCGACCCGAAGAAGCCGCGCGACCAGCTCGTGCGCGAGATCGAGGAAGCGCTCGCCGAGCTGCCGGGCAACGCGTACGAGTTCTCGCAGCCGATCCAGCTGCGCTTCAACGAGCTGATCTCGGGCGTGCGCAGCGACGTCGCCGTGAAGATCTTCGGCGACGACATGGCCGTGCTGAACCAGACCGGCGAGCAGATCGCCGCCGCGCTGCAGAAGGTGCCGGGGGCATCGGAGGTGAAGGTCGAGCAGACCACCGGCCTGCCCGTGCTGACCGTCAACCTCGACCGCGATAAGCTCGCGCGCTACGGCGTGAGTGTGGCCGACCTGCAGGATACGGTCGCCGCGGCCGTCGGCGGCCAGAAGGCCGGTACGTTGTTCCAGGGCGACCGCCGTTTCGACATCGTCGTGCGGCTGCCCGACGAGCTGCGCACGGATATCGAGGCGATCAAGCGGCTGCCGATCGCATTGCCCGTGCCGGCGGCCGGCGCAGGCGCCGGCACGTCGGCGGGCGGCATCGTCGCGCCGTTGGGCGGCGTGAACGCAACGCGCGCGGCGGCACCGTACGTGCCGCTCGCGGAGCTCGCGACGATCGAGGTCGCGCCGGGGCCGAACCAGATCAGCCGCGAGGACGGCAAGCGGCGCGTGGTCGTCAGCGCGAACGTGCGTGGCCGCGACGTCGGCTCGTTCGTCGCCGATGCGCGCGAACAGCTGCAGCAGGACGTGCGCGTGCCGGCCGGCTACTGGGTGTCGTGGGGCGGGCAGTTCGAGCAGTTGCAGAGCGCGAGCGAGCGCCTGAAGCTGGTCGTGCCGCTCGCGCTGTTCATGGTGTTCGTGCTGCTGTTCGTGATGTTCAACAACGTGAAGGACGGGCTGCTCGTGTTCACCGGCATTCCGTTCGCGCTGAGCGGCGGCGTCGTGTCGTTGTGGCTGCGCGGGATTCCGCTGTCGATCACGGCGGCGGTCGGCTTCATCGCGCTGTCAGGCGTGGCCGTGCTCAACGGGCTCGTGATGATCTCGTTCATCCGCAACCTGCGCGATGAAGGGATGCCGCTCGAGGCCGCTGTGCATGACGGCGCACTCACGCGGTTGCGGCCGGTGCTGATGACCGCGCTCGTCGCGTCGCTCGGCTTCCTGCCGATGGCGTTTGCAACGGGTACCGGCGCGGAGGTGCAGCGCCCGCTCGCGACGGTCGTGATCGGCGGTATCCTGTCGTCCACGGCGCTGACGCTGCTGGTGCTGCCCGTGCTGTACCGCGTCAGCCATGCGGTGTCGTGGCGCGCGGCGTTTCGCGGCGGCCTCGGCGCGGGCGTGCTGCGCCGGCTGGGTTTCTTCAAGGGTAATGCGTGATGCGAATTCTGATTGTCGAAGATGAACCGAAGACGGGCGCGTACCTGCGCAAGGGCCTCACCGAGGCCGGTTATGTCGTCGACTGGGTCGAGGACGGCATCACGGGCCAGCACCAGGCCGAAACCGAGGAGTACGACCTGCTCGTGCTCGACGTGATGCTGCCCGGGCAGGACGGCTGGACGCTGCTGCAGAACCTGCGGCGCAGCAAGTCGACGCCCGTGCTGTTCCTGACCGCGCGCGACGATGTCGGCGATCGCGTGAAGGGGCTCGAGCTCGGCGCCGACGACTATCTCGCGAAGCCGTTCGATTTCGTCGAGCTGACCGCGCGCATCAAGTCGATCCTGCGGCGCGGCCAGCCGCGCGATTCGAACACGCTGCGCGTGGCCGATCTCGAACTCGACCTCACGCGCCGCAAGGCCACGCGGCAGGGCGACACGATCCTGCTGACCGCGAAGGAATTCGCGCTGCTGTGGCTGCTGATGCGCCGCGAGGGCGAGATCCTGCCGCGCGCGACGATCGCGTCGCAGGTATGGGACATGAATTTCAACAGCGACACGAACGTCGTCGATTCGGCGATCCGGCGCCTGCGCTCGAAGATCGACGACGCGTACGACCCTAAGCTGATCCACACCGTGCGCGGGATGGGCTACGTGCTCGAAGCGCGCGGCGGCGCGGCCGCATGATCGCGCGCCTGCTGCCGCGTACGCTGCGCGGACGCCTGACCGCGCTGATCATCCTGTCGACGTCGGTGATCCTCGCGTCGAGCGGCGTCGCGCTCTACGAGGCGCTGAGCAATCGCGTCGAAACGACGGCGGCCGAGCAGATGGCCGGCATTTCCGCCGCATTGGGCGCGCACCTGGCCGAAGCGCGCTCGACGGCGGACGTCGCGCGCAACACCGATATCTGGATCGACCAGTTGCACGGCCATCCGAACATGGATCTCGCGATCTACGACGCGACGGGCACGCGCCTCGTCGTCACCCCCGGATTCCGCCTGGTTGCACCGCTGCTTTCGCTCGACGCGGGGCGCGTACCGGTCGGCGTCGCGCCGCCCGGCGCGCGGCAGCAGTATCTCGTGACGACCGTGCCGCTCGCCGGCGCAGGTGCACCCGTGGTGCGCGTCGCGGTGCAGTACGACCGTGGCGCCGATGTGCTGCTGCTGCGGACGCACGCCTATACGATCGTCGTGATCGAAGTGTTCGGCGTGGTGCTCGCGGCCGCGATCGCGTACGGCATTGCGGCGCTGGGCTTGAGCCCGCTGCGGCGCTTCGCGGCGCGTGCCGAGCAGATGTCGACGAGCCGGCTCGCGCATCCGCTGCCGGCGCTCGATACCGCAGGCGAGCTGAAGGAGCTCGAGCACGCGTTCAACGGCATGCTCGAGCGGCTGAACGAATCGTTCACGCGGCTGAGCCAGTTCTCGTCGAATCTCGCGCACGACATGCGCACGCCGCTCACGAACCTGCAGGCGGCCGCGCAGGTCGTGCTGTCGCAGCCGCGCAGCGCGGATGAATACCGCAACGTGATCGAGTCGAGCATCGACGAATACCAGCGGCTGTCGCGGATGATCGAGGACATGCTGTTTCTCGCGCGTTCGGAACAGGCCGGTACGTCGATCGACGTGCGGCGATTGAATGCGGCAGAGGAGGCCGGGCGAGTGGCCGGCTACTACGAGCCGCTCGCGGAGGATGCGGGCGTGCAGGTGAAGGTCGACGGCTACGCCTGGGTCGATGCGGACCTGACGCTGTACCAGCGCGCGCTGAGCAACCTGCTATCCAATGCGCTAAGGTATGCGCCGCGCGGCAGCGTCGTGACGATCGATTGTGTGGAGCAGGGCGGTGCGACGACGATCGCCGTGTCGGATACGGGGCCCGGCATTGCCGCCGAGCATGTCGGGCGGATTTTCGAGCGCTTCTATCGCGTCGATCCGTCGCGGCACGATTCGGCATCGGGTACCGGGTTGGGTCTCGCGATCGTCCGGTCGATCATGGACAATCACGGCGGCGAATGCGGCGTCGACAGCGACCCCGGCCGGCGCACGACGTTCTGGCTGCGCTTTCCGCGACGGCCGGCCGAGCTGAAACGGCCGGCGGCCATCAGCACCTGACACCGCGGGCGAGCCCGCCCGCGCGTTCGCCATGAGGCGGCTGCGCGCGGCGTGCTACCCGCAGTCGTGCGGCCGTGCCTCATTTCTGCGCGGTCAGGTTGTCGTGGTTGTCGGTCTGCGGCTTCTTCTCGCCGCCATGCACCGAAATCCCGTGAAGCTCCTTGTTGCGCGCGATGAGCTCGCCGCTCGGCGGGTACTGCGTCTTGCTCACCGGCACGACGCCGTCGTGCTGCGCCTGCTTCAGTTCATTGACGACTTGCGTGCGGGTCTTGCCCTGCGTTTGCGTCTGTGCGAACGCGGCCTGCGTGGCCATGCCGAGCGACAGCGTGGCGGTGACGAACAGTGCTGCGAGTTGTGCCGTTTTCATCGAGTGCTCTCCTTGATCAGGGCCGCCGGGTGGCGAACCATGGACCCAGTATGCGAAAGCAGCCGTGCGTGATCGTGATCGCGAGATGAAAAATGCGTCAGATTGCGTCACGCGGGGATGCGCCGTTCGAACGCGAACGACATGACGCAATCGTCATGTTCGCGTCATGGGCGCGATGAGCTGGAAGTGGAACATGAAGCCTGCCGATGGTCGACGTGGCCGTCGGCGCTCACGCCGTTCGCGACAGCAGCATGGAAAGCGGGCGGCCCTTCCTGACTTTCAAACCGGACCGAAAAGTGCATCGTCCCGCCATCCGCCTAGCCTTGATCGCAGTCCTGATCGTCCCGTTGTTCGCGGGCTGCGCATCGACACGTTCCGGCTCCACGCCCGATGCACCGACCGCATCGGCCAAGCCATCCGCCGCACGCAAGCCGGTGCCGGCCGACCTCATGCCCGGCGAGCAGATCGATTATGCGGGGCATCGCTGCGGCAATCCGAATCTGTACGTCAAGACGCATGTGTGCCTCTTCCCGCAGCGCAACGGCACGCGTTGATCGCGATTGCCCGGTCTTTGGTTGCCGGGCACGCGGCGGGAGTCGTCCAGGATAGCTCGCGGGCAATGGCGGGTTCATCGCCAAACGCGCAAGGTTTCGGTTCTCGATGAGCAAAAAAAGAAGCCCGGCACTCGACGTGTCCGGGCCTAATGCGTGACGTGCCGTGAGGCAGCGACCCGCTTGCGTGGTTCGTTACGGGCGCTGCCCGTCACGTTTACGATCGTAGCAATGCGATGCATCGCGAACCTGATCGGCGCATGAAATTTTCGTCATGCAGCGCGCGGTTTGCCGCCGCGATCAGAACCGGTGGCGCAACCCGAGATTGACGATGCCCTGCGTGCGCGTTCCGCCATAGCCGTAGGAGCCGATCGACGCCTGCGCCGTTTGCGTGCCGCCGTCGAGCGTGCGCTGTTCGCCGTTCGCGCGCTGCCATGCGCCGACTGCGTAGAGATCGGTGCGCTTCGACAGCACGTAATCGGCGCCGGCGGACACCTGATGGTAGGTCGCACTCGTGTCGCCACGGGCGCGCGTGTAGCTGTAGCCGACGCCGACGAGCAGGCTGGGCGTCGCCTGGTAGTTGAAGAAGCCGCGCGCGGTGTCGTACTTCTGCGTGCTGCGAAACGCGGACATCGCGTCGGCCTTGTACTGCGCGTTGCTGTAGTCGATACCGACCGCGAACGGCGCGAAGCTGTAGCGCAACGCGCCGCGCGCGATGCCGATCGATTTCGCGGAGATGTATCCGCCATTGACCAGCGACCCGTCGAACGTGCCGTCGGAGGTGCCGTTCCAGCCGGTCCGGATGCCGTTGGCGAGCGATGAACGATTGGCCGCGTAGTAGTAGCCGCCCGCCACGTCGACCGGGCCGTTGCTGTACGACAGGCCGGCCGACCAGGTTTGCCCGGCACCGCTCTTGCCGGCCACGCCGCCGAGCGCGTACATGCCCACGAACTGCAATCCGTCGATCACGGGCGACGTGTATTTCACCGCGTTGTCGGTGCGCGACGACGTGTCGTAGTTGTCGACGTCGCCGGGTGTCGCGTAGACGCTGCCGAAGTAGAAGTCGCCGGTGACCGGCCACGCGACGTCCGCGAGCGCATCGTACTGGCGGCCGAGCGTCAGCGTGCCCCAGCGCGCGCTTTCGAGGCCGACGAAGGCCTGCCGGCCGAACATCCGGTTGCCTTGCCCGAGCGCACCGGTGTTCGGATTGAAGCCGTTTTCCAGGGTGAAGATCGCTTTCAGCCCGCCGCCGAGATCTTCCGCGCCCTTTACGCCGAAGCGGTTGCCGAGCAGGTTGCCGTTGCCGAGGCCGACGAGATTCCTGCCGTCCGCGTTGGCGTTCCATACGTACGTCAGCGACGTATCGAACAGGCCGTACAGCGTGACTTCCGACGCGTGTGCCGCGTGAGCGGTCGCGAGCAGCGCCCCTGACATCATGGCGAGCCGAACTGGAGTTTTCATGGTGTGCCCCTGAGATTCAAGATGATCGATTCATGCATTGGTCGATTCCGCACCGCGTTGTGCCGGCGGGCGTGGAATGTCGCAATCGCGTTGCCGATTCTGGGAAGCGTTCGGATCGTGGAGGTGAGGGACAAATGAGAAAAATGTCATCGCCGCGTCATGGATTCGGAAGCGTGCGACGCGTTTTCATTCGGAGTGCGATGCAGGAAATATCTAAGCAGTGACGAAACCGTCATGCTGCGATCACGATTCCGCACCGCCGCCGGATCAAAGTGAAGGCTCCTGTCTCATCTTTCCAGCATGGAGCGAACAACATGAGCATTCCGCGCCCGATGATCGTCGCCGCCGCTGCCGTCCTGTCGATTGTGGCCTTTTCGCAGGCGGCGGCCGCGCAGCAGAAGACCCGGCAGGAAGTCCGTCAGGAGCTGGTGCGTGCGCGCCACGACGGCGTGATCCCGAGTCCGAATCACGACTACCCGGCGAGCCCGGCCACCGTCGCGCGCAACCAGGAAATTCATCGCGCGACGGTGCATCGCGGTGAGGCGGCGCCGCTGGTCGATGCGCACGACAACCGTTTTGCCGTTCGTTGATCGTTCATTCGCGGCCGACCGGCGCGGTGCCCATCGGCCGCACCCCACACGAAGAGGAGAGAGCCATGCGCCATTTCGCGAAAGGAATCGTGCTCGCGGCGTGCCTGATATCGACGGCGGCGATCGCGGCCGGCTGGCCGGAACGCGCGCTGTCGCACGCGTCGGCGCACGATGTCGGCCGGCGCGCGAACGAGCGGATGCGCTGCGAGTTCGCAGCCGTGCCGGCCGGCGAGTGGAGCGCGACGTTCACGCGCGGGCAATGCGAGGTCGACAACGGGCGGCTGACGTTCGTGCCGGCTGATGCGGGAAGCGGGTCGGCGATGACAGAGAAGCGGATCCTGCTCGGCGACATCCGCACCGCGTCGCATCAGTCGCGCAAGCTGAAGGAGCAGCTGCAGTTGACGACGGGCGACGAAGTGATCGCACTGAACGTGCTGACCGACGACGGCAGCCGCAAGTCGCGCGAACATGCGATCGACCTGTGGGCTGCGCTGCGCGACGAAGGCGTGACGCCCGTCAACGGGACGCGCATCGTCGACACCTATCCGACGGGCGCGACGACGTGGTAACCGGTGCGCAGCCGCGCCCGGCTTATCCGGCCTTCACCGAGCCTTCGATCAGGAAGAACACGATGAAGCCGATGAAGAATGCGGCCGTCGCAAACGGCGTTTCGGGCACCTCGTGTGCTTCGACCAGCAGTTCTTCGGTGACGAGGTACAGCAGCGCGACGGTGCCCAGCCCGAGCAGCGCCGCGTAGATATTGGCCGGAAGCCCTGCGAACGCCGCGTTGCCGGCAACGGCCGCGATGCTCAGCAGTGCCGCGAGCCCGACCGGTACGACGATCGACAGCAGGCGGCCGATGCCGGCGGCCGCGAGCGCCGCACTGACCGACAGCGCGAGGAACAGCACCTCGAGCGTCAGCGCGACGGTCAGGATGATGCCGCTTTCGTCGCTCGCGGAGAATGCGATACCGAGCACGAGGCCGTCGATGACAAGGTCGATCGCGGTCACGATGATGAGGCTCACGGGTAGCCGCGCTTCCTCGAAGCGCGTCTCGATCGCGCCCGACAGCGCACGGATTGCGAGCATCAGCGCGATGCCGAGCACGAAGCCGACGACGACCGGGAACAGCGCATGCGCGCGGTCTTGCGGCAGCAGTTCGAGTGCGGCGGCTGCGAACACGATGCCGCCGGTGAAATGCTGGATGACGCTCGACGTCTTCGGGCCGGGTGCGTGCCACGCGGCGGCGAGTGCGCCGAAACAGGCCGCCAGCAAGGGCGGTAACGTCAGTAGCGCAAGCTTCGCGGTCGGTGTCATGAGGCCTCTCGGACGGTTGGCTTACCGCAGCGGGCCCGGCGTCTTGCTGCCCGGCCGCCTTGTACGGTTCATACACGCCGGGCGTTACCCCGGCATCAACCGGGGATTGAACACCTTGAAGCCGCTTCAGGGTCAAGACATTCGATGCCGGGCGCACCGGCAAGCCGGCGCGCCCGTCGCGGTCAAACCTGTGCGAGCGCCTGGTCGAGATCGGCGAGCAGGTCGTCGATATGTTCGATGCCGATCGACAGCCGCACCGTCTCTTCCTTCACGCCGGCCTTCGCGAGTTCGGCCGGCGACAGCTGCCGGTGCGTCGTCGAGGCCGGGTGCGTCGCGAGCGATTTCGTGTCGCCGATGTTGACGAGCCGCGTGAACAGCTTCAGCGCGTCCTGGAACTTCGCACCGCCGTCGCGGCCGCCCTTCACGCCGAACGTCAGGATGCCCGGCGCACGGCCCGACAGGTAGCGCGCGACGAGCGGATGGTCGGGGTGATCGGGCAGGCCCGCATAGTTCACCCATTCGACGCGCTCATGACGCGCGAGGTGCTGCGCGATCTTCAGCGCGTTGTCGCTGATCCGCTCGACGCGCAGCGCCAGCGTTTCGATGCCCTGCAGGATCTGGAAGGCATTGAACGGCGAGATGGCCGCGCCCATGTTGCGCAGCGGCACCACGCGCGCGCGGCCGATATAGGCGGCCGGCCCGAACGCTTCCGTGTAGACGACGCCGTGATAGCTGACGTCGGGCTCGTTCAGCCGCTTGAAGCGGTCGGCATGCTCGGCCCACGGGAACTTGCCCGAATCGACGATCGCACCGCCGAGGCTCGTGCCGTGCCCGCCGAGATACTTCGTCAGCGAATGCACGACGATGTCCGCGCCGTGCTCGATCGGGCGCAGCAGGTACGGCGACGGCACCGTGTTGTCGACGATCAGCGGGATGCCGTGGCGATGCGCGACTTCCGCGAGTGCGGCGATGTCGGTGACGTTGCCGAGCGGGTTGCCGACCGATTCCGCGAAGATCGCTTTCGTGCGCGCATCGATCAGCGGCTCGAACGACGCGGGGTCGCGCGGATCGGCGAAGCGCGTCGTGATCCCGTATTGCGGCAGCGTATGCGCGAACAGGTTGTAGGTGCCGCCGTACAGCGAACTCGCGGACACGATGTTGTCGCCGGCTTCGGCGATCGTCTGGATCGCGTACGTGACGGCCGATTGCCCCGATGCCAGCGCCAGCGCGCCGATGCCGCCCTCGAGCGCGGCGATGCGCTGCTCGAGTACGTCCGTCGTCGGGTTCATGATCCGCGTGTAGATGTTGCCCTGGACCTTCAGGTCGAACAGGTCGGCACCGTGCTGCGTGTCGTCGAATGCGTACGCAACGGTCTGGTAGATCGGGACGGCGACCGCGCGCGTGGTCGGGTCGGGACGATAACCGCCGTGCACGGCGATGGTTTCGAGACGCCAGTTCGGATTGGCCTGATCGGTCATGGGTGCTCCGTTTGTTGTTGTGGTGGTCCGGCGATTATAGGAGCACGTGCGGGGCAGCCCTTAGAACGAATGGTTTGTTGCTTATAGCGGTGCGGCGCATAAAATGCCTTTTCCGCAAACAAGGGGTACACGATGAATCAGGATCATTGGAACCAGGTGGATGCGTATTTCTCCGCGACGCTCGTGCCGTCCGACGACGCGCTCGATGCCGCGCTGGCGGCAAGCGACGCGGCCGGGCTGCCCGCGATCAACGTCGCGCCCAACCAGGGCAAGCTGCTGCAGCTGCTCGCGACGATCCGCGGCGCACGGCGGATCCTCGAGGTCGGCACGCTCGGCGGTTACAGCACGATCTGGCTCGCGCGCGCATTGCCGCCGGGCGGCACGCTCGTGACGCTCGAACTGAACCCCGAGCATGCGAAGGTCGCGACGCAAAACATCGCGCGCGCCGGGTTCGCGGAGGTCGTGACGGTGGTGGTCGGCAGCGCGAAGGACAGCCTCGCGCGGCTCGTCGACGCGGGTGAAGCGCCGTTCGATTTCATCTTCATCGATGCCGACAAGGACAACAACCCGGTCTATCTCGACGCGGCGCTGAAGCTGTCGCGGCCCGGTACGGTGATCGTCGTCGACAACGTCGTGCGCGGCGGGCGTGTGGCCGACCTCGATAATCGCGAGCCCGACGTGGCCGGCGTGCGCGACGGGTTCGCGCGTCTCGTCGCCGCGCCGCACGTCACCACGACGGCCGTGCAGACGGTCGGGCAGAAGGGCTGGGACGGGTTCTCGATCTCGATCGTCGGCGCGTGAGGTGATGGCGGAGCGCCAGCCGCGCGTGCGCCGAGTCGCGGTCGCATTGTGCGGCGCAGATGCATGGGTCGGCCCCTCGGTTTGTTATGGGTAATGACTTGCCGGCGTGTTCCGGTACGACGCGCGCGTCAGCGATTGACCGTCGCGTCGGCGCGTCGATACAGGCGTGGCCATTGATCGTCGAACAGGCCGTTGCACGTGCCGTGCGTGGCGATGTCGTCGAGCATGAAGCGCCGGCCGTCGAAGATCCACGATGCGGTCGAGCCGCAATCACCGGCACTGCGCAGCCTGACCTTGCTCGACAGCGTCGCGCGGGTACGGTCGTAGCCGGCCTCCGTCAGTTCGTTCGCGAAGGACGCCGAATCGAGTCCCGCGTTCGCGTTCTCGCCGAAATTCATCGCTGTCGGCGTGAACGGTGCCGTCCGTCGCACGCGATACCACAGGTCGGTATGGTTATACATGCTGCTGGTCTGGCACGGTATCGCGACGAGCGCTTCGTCGGCGGAGATCGCCACGGCGCGTGACGCCTTCGTGCGATCGCTGGCCGGCATTTCGTCTTCGACATCGGCCGCACATTGCTTCACGTCGTCGCCGAACTTTGCGAGCACCGCGTCGACGAGCGGGCGCTGCTCGGCGGCCGACAGGTTCGCGACGGCCGGTGCCGGTACGACGGCGGGCGGCAGTGCCGGCGCGGCCGGCACCGACGACGCGGGCCGGTTGCCGGGGCGCAGCAGCGCCGTCGTGGTGCCCACGCGGCCTTGCGTGTCGTCGATCAGCAGCAGCGCGGCATTCAATCCCGTCAACGGCATTCGAGCGGTTTGCGCCGATGCCGGATCGCCGAAGCTCAGCAGTTGCGCATTGCGCGACGCGGCGAGCCATGCGGCAACCGTTGCCGGATCGTTGGTCCGGATCCGGAACGGGTGGGCTTCGTCGTCGTCCGGTTTGCCGCCGAACGCATGCCATTGGGCCGCCATTGCGTCGAACGGGCGGCCGTCCGCGCGTGTCGTGCGCAGGTCCAGCGGCGCCGACGCGTAGAGGTCGAGCGAGGCTTGCGCGTCCGGGCCGGCATCGCGCGTCACGCGCAGGATGAGGCTGGTGCGCGAGTCGTCGATATCGTCGGCATGACTTTCGGCAATGCAACGGTTGCCGTTGTCGCAGACGACTGCCCAGTTCCTGAAGTCGCGTTCGACCGGCGGCCGCGCGAGCGGGCGAGCCTGGGCAACGATCGGAGAAGCGGCGAGGAGGGCGGCGATGGCGAGCGAAAGGCGGTGCGACATGGCGGTTCGTATCGACTGTGGATGGGCGGGCGCAAGACGTCGGGCTGCAAGCGCATCGTCAGCAAGCGGGGCAGGTCGAAGGCAGTGGCGCATGCGGCGGCGCGCTGTGCCGAACGGCATCGAGTATACCGCCGCCATGGGCGCCGATCGCGGTGGCGATGCGTAGTTCGCGGGCACGTACGTTGCTGGCCGGCATGGGGCGGGCGAGTGCGAATGCGGAAACGGCGCGATGCCCGCAGGCATCGCGCCGTTCGCATTTCATCGAGCGTCGACCACGTCGCGCAGGAACGCGTCGAGCATCGCCACGTCGCCCCACGGCCGCTTGTATTCGCGATCGTGTTCGGCATCGGCAAGCATCGTCTCGACGAGCGCGTGGATCGCCGGCCGGCGCGGCCCGTATTCGCTTTCGTTCGCGCTCATCTTCAGCGCGAGCAACGCGTCGAGCTCCGCGCGTACCGCCGGCTCGTGCACGGTGCCGTCGACGAGATCCGCGAAACGCATCGGCGGCATCCCGAGCCCCGAGTCGATCCAGCGCACCGCGAGCAGCGGGCGCAGCACGTACAGGTACTTCTTGTAGCGCACCGTGTCGCCTTGCAGATAACCGCGAAAGTTCTTCTTCGCCATTGCGAGGTAGTGGTGACGCCCGCGCACCGGCGAGAAGAACGCCGACGCCAGCGACCTGAGCCGCGGCGCCCAGCGCGCGTCTTCGCGATACACGACGGGCGAGTCGAGCCATTCGAGCAGCGTCGGGTTCGAGCGGCGCAGCAGTTGCAGTGCCTTGCGCAGTTCCCAGCCGCTGACGTCGAGCTCGTCGTCGAGCGGCCGCTCGATCACGTCGCGTTGCAACTCGACGCTCAGGTACCAGTCGCGCCGGTGCGCATACACGAAGCGCACGTCGTAGTCGCTGTCCGGCGATGCGAACCCCCAGCCGCGGCTGCCCGATTCGCACGCGAACAGCACGCTCACGTCATGGCGGCGCTCGACTTCCGCGAGCTCCGCCATCACGCGCGCCCGCACGGCCGGGTCGACCGGGTGCGCGCTGCGCACGGCAGTCATTTTTTCCGTTTTCATTTTTGTCGTTTCCCTTTCGTTGTGCGCGGCCGCCGGCCATCGGCCGCGCACCGCGCTATCCTTTCACGCACACCACCTGACGCAGCGTATGCACCACTTCGACGAGGCTGCGCTGGGCCGCCATCACCGCGTCGATGTCCTTGTAGGCCATCGGGATTTCGTCGACGACGCCCGAGTCCTTGCGGCATTCGACGCCCTGCGTTGCCTTCACCTGGTCGTCGACCGTGAAGCGGCGCTTCGCTTCGGTGCGGCTCATCGTCCGGCCCGCACCGTGGCTGCACGAGCAGAAGCTTTCCGGGTTGCCGAGCCCGCGCACGATGAAGCTCTTCGCCCCCATCGAGCCCGGAATGATCCCGAGCTGCCCCTTCTGCGCGGACACCGCGCCCTTGCGCGTCACGAGCACGTCTTCGCCGAAATGGCGTTCGCGCTGCACGTAGTTGTGGTGGCAGTTCACCGCGTGTTCGTCGACCGAGAACGGCTTGGCGATCACGCCGCGCGCCACACCGATCACCGCATCCATCATCGCCTGCCGGTTGCGCCGCGCGTAGTCCTGCGCCCACCCGACCGCTTCGACGTAGTCGTCGAAGTGCCGGCTGCCCTCGGTGAAATACGCGAGGTTGCGATCCGGCAGGTTGGCGATGTGCTGCCGCATGTCGGCCTGCGCGAGTTCGATGAACAGGCTGCCGATCGCATTGCCGACGCCGCGCGAGCCGCTGTGCAGCATGAACCACACGTGGTCCGCTTCGTCGACGCACACTTCGATGAAGTGGTTGCCGGTGCCGAGCGTGCCGAGATGCGCGTAGTGGTTCGTCTTTTCCAGCTTCGGATACTTGTCGACGATTCGCTGGAAGCCCGGTTGCAGCGCCTTCCACGATTCGGTCACGGAGGCCGGCGTACGGTCGCCCCACGCGCCCGGATCGCGGCGGCCCGGCGCGCGGCCGTGCGGCACCGCGCGTTCGATCGCACTGCGCAGGCCCGCGAGCGAGTCCGGCAGGTCGGACGCGGTCAGCGTCGTGCGCGCGGCCATCATCCCGCAGCCGATGTCGACACCGACCGCGGCCGGAATGATCGCGCCCTTCGTCGGGATCACGCTGCCGATCGTCGAGCCCTTGCCGAGGTGGACGTCCGGCATCACCGCGACGTGGCTGAAGATGAACGGCATCTGCGCGGTGTTGCGCAGTTGCGCGCGCGCTTCCTCCTCGACAGCGACGCCTTGCGTCCACATCTTCACCGGCTTGCCGTTCGCCAGTTCCATCACCTGGTAGTCCATTGCACTCATGTTCATCACCTTGCTTCGTTGTTCATGAGGCACGGCGCCCGTGCGCCGTGCCTGTCCATTCATTGCGCGCCCTTGATGCTGACGAGTCCGTTCAGCACCTGGTCGAGACCGCCGAACACCGAGATCCGGTCGATCCGTTCCGCGACGCGCTCGAGCGTTTCCAGCTCCTTGAGCCGCAGCGCGGTCGGGTTTTCTTCCATCACCTTCGCGGTGTTCAGCAGCGAACGCGTGGCGGCCGTTTCCTCGCGACGGCGAATCACGTTCGCCTGCGCGGACTTTTCCGCTTCGACCACCTGCGCGAGGATCGTCTTCATGTCGCCCGGCAGCACGATATCCTTCACGCCGACGCTGCGCACCTCCACGCCCGAATGGCCGAGACGTGCACGCACCTGCGTGATCACGACGTCGTCGATCGACTGCTTGTCTTCCAGCAGTTCGTCGAGCGAGCGCGTGCCGACGGCTGCGCGCAGTGCGAACTGCAGCTCGCGATACAGGTGTTCGACCGGCTTTTGCAACTGGCCGAACGCATGCAGCACGTCCGCATAGCACCACGTCGCCGACAGGTTCAGGCGCAGCGCGACCTTGTCGCGCGTCAGGATTTCCTGTCCGCCGACTTCGAGCGCCTGCACGCGCAGGTCGACGAGTTCGACCGCGATGTCGCGGTTGAAGCGCCAGAACGCCGCGACGCCCGCGTCCAGCAGCCGCTCGATCTTGCCGTCGATCTTCAGCATGCCGACGTGGTATGCCGGCACCTGCGCCAGCAGCACGCCTGCCAGGCCCGCCACGCCGCGCGCACGCAGCGCCGGTTGCGCGATGCGCTTCACGAGCGCGGCCGGCAGCATGCTGTCCTGCGCGAGATCGACGCGCTCGAGACGGTGCGCGGTCAGGCCGCGCCAGTACAGCCGGCGCGTGCCCGGCGCCAGGATTTCGACGAGCACGTCGTCTTCGTAGCGCAGGCCGGCTTCGTCGTCGGCGAGATCCATCGCGACGAAGTGCCGGGCGAGCACGTCCTGGGCGTCGTGACGCAGATAGTCGGCCAGTGCCGCATCGGCGAGCGGCGCGTCGAGACGCGCGGTCTGCACCGACAGGCGCTTGAACGGATCGAAGGCCTTGAACACGCCCGGTTCGAGCACCTTCACGAAATCGCCCTCATTCATCAGCAGCGCGCGTTCGTTCTTCTTCACTACATGTCGCATCCACATATTCTTGTCCTTTTCTTCAATGGCCGCCGGGTGACGCGCATCGTGCGGATCGCGGTGCGACGCAACCGGGCGGGCGGCGCGCCGGCCCGGCGCTGAAGTGCGCGGCGACGCATCCTGCATCGCGTCGTCGTGCGCCTTCGCGCGGGCCGTGC
This sequence comes from Burkholderia sp. D-99, assembly GCF_011605345.1. Classification (GTDB taxonomy): domain Bacteria; phylum Pseudomonadota; class Gammaproteobacteria; order Burkholderiales; family Burkholderiaceae; genus Burkholderia. The sequence goes on along the minus strand of NZ_JAAOXM010000002.1, from coordinate 194,941 downwards.
GGCCGTCCGGCCGATCGCGCGGAACCGCAACCGGTCCGACGCGCGGCGGGCCTCGCGGCCCGCACCGGCGGGTACTGCTTTCATTACAAGGCTGTCCTTGCGGACAGCGTTCGAGCGGGATTCGAACCCGCTACACACCGGCTTGCGCCGGCTGCTCTACCCGAATGAGCTACCGAACGGAGGGCGCCCCGGGATTCGAACCCGGGCGAAGTGCCAGTACGCGCCCGTTTGCCTTCGTCTGCCCATGGCGGCATGCGCGACCGCGACGAACCAGGTTCGGCGGCGGCGCACCAGCAGGGCTGTGTGAACCCTGACTCGTGGGCCAGCGGGACATCCGGCGCTTTCTATTTAGCGAGGAGCGTGCCAGCGGGCGGGTCGGCGCGCGAAATAAATCTCAAGCTATTGAAGTAAAAGGGGAAATTATTTGATGTGGCGGGTGGGTCATGAAAATTCGATCGTGGCGCGATCCGGAAAATTCGATACAATCGGATCGCCTATTATCTTGTGGGATAAACATGCGCAAGACCGTCGCGATCGGTTTTCTCGGCACCGTGCTCGACCAGGGCGGCGGCTCGCAGCGTCGCTGGCGCAACTGGCGGCCGACGATTTCGCTGTGCGAGCAGCGCGACATGCCGATCGACCGGCTCGAACTGCTGCACTCGCCAAACTACGCGCGCCTCGCGAATCGCGTGAAGCAGGACCTGGAGCGCGTGTCGCCGCACACCGACGTGCGGCTCATTTCGATGGAGATTCGCGATCCGTGGGATTTCGAGGAGGTCTACGCGACGCTGCACGATTTCGCGCGCGCCTACCCGTTCGATCTCGACCGCGAGGATTACCTGATCCACATCACGACGGGCACGCACGTCGCGCAGATCTGCTGGTTCCTGCTGGCGGAGGCGCGCTACCTGCCGGCGCGTCTCGCCCAGACGGCACCGCCGCAGAAGACCGACGAGGGGTTGAGCGGGCCCGGCACGATGTCGGTGATCGATCTCGACTTGTCGCGCTACAACCGGATCGCGCAGCGCTTCACGCGCGAGCGCGACGAGACGGTGTCGTTCCTGAAGGCCGGCATCGCGACACGCAACGCGCGCTTCAATGCGCTGATCGAGCAACTGGAGCGCGTGGCCGTGCGCTCGCGCGCGCCGATGTTGCTGGTCGGGCCGACGGGCGCCGGCAAGTCGTTTCTCGCGAAGCGCGTGTACGAGCTGAAGCGCGGCCGCCATCGGCTCGCGGGGCCGTTCATCGAGATCAACTGCGCGACGCTGCGCGGCGACGCGGCGATGTCGACGCTGTTCGGCCACGTGAAGGGCGCGTTCACGGGCGCGCAGTCGGCGCGGGCCGGGCTGCTGCGCGCGGCGGACGGCGGGCTGCTGTTTCTCGACGAGATCGGCGAACTCGGGCTCGACGAACAGGCGATGCTGCTGAAGGCGATCGAGGAGAAGCGTTTCCTGCCGGTCGGCGCGGACGTCGAGGCGACCAGCGATTTCGAGCTGATCGCGGGCACGCATCGCGATCTGCGGCAGATGGTGGCGGCCGGCACGTTCCGCGAGGATCTCTATGCGCGGATCAACCTGTGGACGTACGAACTGCCGGGGCTGGCCGAGCGCCGCGAGGACATCGAGCCGAACCTCGAATTCGAGCTCGATCGTTTCGGCCGTGAGCAGGGCGAGCAGGTCCGTTTCAACGTCGAGGCGAAGCGGCGCTATCTCGCGTTCGCCGCGTCGCCGCGTGCGGCATGGGCCGGCAACTTCCGCGAGCTGTCCGCGTCGGTCACGCGGATGGCGACGCTGGCCGATGCGGGGCGGATTACCGAAGCGCTCGCCGAACAGGAAGTCGAACGGCTGACGCGGACGTGGTCGCAGCCGGGCGGCGCGGGTGAGTCGGACGCGTGCGTCGAAGCGGTGTTCGGCGCGCGCGCGGCGGAACTCGACCTGTTCGACCGTGTGCAACTCGAACGCGTGCTCGACGTGTGCCGCGTGTCGGCGAGCCTGTCGGAAGCCGGGCGCACGCTGTTCGCGGTATCGCGGCAGAGCAAGAAGCAGCCGAACGATGCGGACCGGCTGCGCAAGTATCTCGCGCGGTTCGGGCTGGATTGGGACGGGGTCAGGGGCGCACTCGATGCGGTGCGGTGACGGGCACGCACGATGCATTTCCTGCGTCGGGTGTGCCGGATAGCGCGTACGGCATCGTGCGCGCAAATTTCGGGAGGGTGGTTGTGGTCGTGATTCCTTCGTCGGTCAAATTGCTGTTTGCCGATTCCGGTTGGCGGGGTGACGACGGTTGCCCTGTGTCGGCCGGCGATGGCGAACATCCGGGAGATGTAATCCTGCGCGAATTCGGCGGGCTGATCGTGGGCGCCGCTGGCAGCGGGCAGACCTGCGCGCGAATGGGGCTCGCATTTCATGCGCTGGCGCGCAAGGATCGTCAGATCGACGCGTGGGAACAGGCGCTCGGGACGACGATGATCGGTTTCGCCGAAGACGATCTCGGGTACGCCGAGTTTTATGTCGATGCACGGGGCCGTGTGTTCTCGACCAATTGCGTGGTCGACGGCGTCTATCTGTGCGGATTCACGTTCGGCGAAGCGGTCGAGCGAGCGCTGCTCGGGCGCGTCTCGATTCCGCTATTGCTCGACGATCGGGCAACGATTGCCTATTACGGCGAGGATCTGACGATCGACGATCCGCGCGTGATGACGGTCCGTCAGCTCCTTGGCAGCACGTAATGCGATGACGCGCTTCGGCCGTGTTTCAACCGGCCGTCGCTGTCGCCGCCTCACGAAACGGCGCCAGGAATGCCCATTCCGGCTGCGCGGCCGCGACATCCGCCAGCCCGTGCGCGAACGCGTGCGCCGGCAGCCACGGATACCCGAACGCCGCATGCAGCGCATCGAGTTTCGTCGATTTCGGATCGTCGATCGTATCCATTCGCACGATATGAATGTGCAGTGCGGCAATGCGCGCGGCGCCTTCGCTTGCGCCGTTGCCCGCGAACTTCCAGCGGTACGTGCCATGCCCGATCCGCAACGCGCCGTTGTCCTTCTGCCGCATCACGACGAGCCACGACATCCCGCTGACGCCGTGCGGGTCGACTTCGGGTTCCGTGCAAACGTAATAGGTCCGGCACCGCTCGAACCGCTCGCCGAATTCCTCGACCAGCGTGCGTGCGATCGCGGCCGCGCCCGTCACGCGCGGCGGAAAATCGATATCGTCGTTCGCGAGCGAAAAGCTCAGCTCGGCATCGGCGGCGTAGCACTCGGCGATCAGTGACGGCCGGTTCAGGTCTTTCGCGCGCAGATAGCATTCGAGCAGCGCGCGAACCGTCGCGGGATGAAGCGGGAAGGGCATGGACAAGTCTCCTGTATCGGTAAGCAGGGCCACACGCGCCGGCCGGGCCTGGCCAGGGACGTATGTGCCTTTGCCGTATAATTTCGTTTCAAAGCTAAATTCGCATGACCGTACGGAGCGTCGAAGTCATGGCCAAGCAGCAAGAGGAGTCCGTTCTGACCATTACCAACCCGGCCTGCCTGATCGACGGCACGGACACGGAATTTCGCCACCTGATCAACGGGCTGCTGCCGTTCGCGGCCCGCCTGCTGTCGGTACGCGACGGCTTCGGCTCGCTGATCGGCCTCACCGGCATCCAGTATTCGCTGCTCGTATCGGTCTCGCATCTGTCGCACGACGACGTCGTGACCGTCAATCGCCTCGCCGATCACCTGCACCTGAGCGGCGCCTTCGTCACGATCGAGACGGGCAAGCTGAAGAAGCTCGGCCTGCTCGACAAACGCTCGGACCCCGACGACAAGCGCAAGATGCGTGTCACGGTCACGCCGGCCGGCTCGAAGCTGCTGAAGACGCTCACCGAGACGCAGCAGCGCATCAACAACGTGCTGTTCGAGGGCGTGACGAAGACCGAATTCAAGGCACTCTGCTCGGTGATCGACCGCCTCGTCACCAACGGCGACCGCGCGACGCTCGATCTCGCGCACCTGATCGCGCGCCAGGAAAAAGGCTGACGCACACCCGCCGCCGGCCCGCCCGCAATCGCTGGCCCGCCTGACGCTTCGGCCGCACTCAGTGCGCGGCCCACTCGATCGTATTCAGGTCGACCCCTTCCAGATGCATATCCCACAGCGGGCTCAGCGCGCGCAGCTTGCCGACCGTGTCGCGTACCTGTGCGATCACGCTGTCCACTTCGGCTTCGGTCGTGAAGCGGCCGAGCGTGAAGCGGATCGAGCTGTGCGCGAGCTCGTCACTGCGGCCCAGCGCGCGCAGCACGTACGACGGCTCCAGCGATGCCGACGTGCACGCGGAGCCTGACGATACCGCGACGCCCTTGATTCCCATGATCAGCGATTCGCCTTCGACGAAATTGAAGCTGACGTTCAGGTTGTGCGGAATCCGGCGGACGACGTCGCCGTTCACGTAAACCTCGTCGAGCGTCGACAGGCCGGCCAGCAGCCGGTCGCGCAATGCGCCGACGCGGCGGCTTTCTTCCGCCATCTCTTCCTTCGCGAGCCGGAACGCCTCGCCCATCCCGACGATCTGGTGGGTCGGCAGCGTGCCCGAGCGCATTCCGCGCTCGTGGCCGCCGCCGTGCATCTGCGCTTCGATCCGCACGCGCGGCTTGCGGCGCACATACAGCACGCCGATCCCCTTCGGGCCGTAGACCTTGTGCGCGGTCACCGTCAGCAGGTCTACATTCAACGCATTCACGTCGACCGGAATCTTGCCGGCCGCCTGCACGGCGTCGCAGTGAAACACGATGCCGCGCGCGCGGCACAGCGCGCCGATCTCGGCCACGGGCTGGATCACGCCCGTTTCGTTGTTCGCGAGCATTACCGACACCAGGATCGTGTCGACGCGCAGCGCCTGTTGCACCGTATCGAGATCGAGCAGGCCGTCTTCCCGCACGTCGAGGTACGTGACGTCGAAGCCCTGGCGTTCGAGCTCGCGGCACGTATCGAGCACGGCCTTGTGCTCGGTCCTCACGGTGACGAGGTGCTTGCCCTTGCCCTGGTAGAAGTGCGCGGCACCCTTGATCGCGAGGTTGTTGCCCTCGGTCGCGCCGGAGGTCCACACGATCTCGCGCGGATCGGCGCCGAGCAGCGCGGCGACGTGCGCGCGCGCTTCCTCGGCGGCCTGCTCGGCATCCCAGCCGTAACTGTGGCTGCGTGAAGCCGGGTTGCCGAACTGCTCGTGCAGGAACGGCACCATTTTGTCGACCACGCGCGGATCGACGGGCGTCGTCGCGCTGTAGTCCATGTAGATCGGACGGGATTGCATCGATGCGGCTCCGGAAAGCGGTGTCTCCCGCGGTGCACGAAAGCACCGTGGAACAGGGTAGCCGAAGTGTACGTGGACATTCGCAGGCGCCGCGCAACACCCATCCCGCCAGTAGGGTTGTCTTTCAAACAAAGCTTTCAAGATCAGGGTTTACGACAGCTTGAACTAGGCTTTGTGTTTACATTTAATAAAAGCTAAATAACAAAGCTAAATAACGGTGCTTTGTTGGGCCGGATTCCACTGCGGAATCCGGCGATGCAACCCAAGGAGGACGAGATGAGCGAGAACCATGCCGGAACCGGTGCGGGCGCCGACGAGCAGCGGCGTTTTCGCACCGCGCTGTCGATGTTCGCGACGGGCGTCGCGGTGATTACCGCACCGCGCAAAGAGGGGATGCCGGTTGGCATCACGGTCGCGTCGTTCAATTCGGTGTCGCTGGACCCGCCGCTGATCCTGTTCTCGGTCGACCGTCGCAGCCTGAGCCTCGGCGATCTGGCCGACGCGGGCGGCTATACGGTCAACGTGCTCGACGAGACGCAGCAGCACCTGTCGAACTGCTTCGCGAAAGCGAACGGCGACAAGTGGGGGTGGCGTGCCGATGCGGCCGATGACGACGGCGCCGTGCTGCTGCCCGACGCGCTCGCGACGTTCGAATGCGAACCCTATGCGCAGTACGACGGCGGCGATCACGTGATCTTCGTCGGCCGCGTGACGCGGCATCGCGCACGCTCGGAAGGGCGCCCGCTGATCTTCTTCGGCGGCCGCTACCGCACGCTCGACGGCTTGCATGCGCCGTCTGCCTGAATGCAACCCACGCTTCATTCCACCCTGGAGGACATCATGATCAAGAACGGGACCCAGCACATTGCGTCGCTGCGCGACGGGCGGCAGGTCTACCTGAATGGCCAGCCGGTCGGCGACGTGACCGCGCACGCGGCATTCCGCAATTCGATCCGCAGCTATGCGAGCCTGTACGACTACCAGGCGCGCGACGAGAACGTCGAGAAGATGACGTTCGTATCGCCCGACTCGGGCAACCGCGTCAGCCGGATCTGGCAACTGCCGACCTCCTACGACGAACTCGTCGAACGCCGTGCCGCGCTGGAAGCATGGTCGGAGCTGCATTACGGCTTCATGGGCCGTTCTCCCGACCACGTCGCGTCGTGCCTGACGGGCATGTATATGGGCGCCGACGTGTTCGAGCAATACGATCCGGCCCGTGCGGGTGCGCTGCGCGACTACTACCGCTACGCACGCGACAATGACCTGTTCCTGACCTACGTGATCGTGAATCCGCAGGCGAACCAGTCGAAGGCCGCGCACGAGCAGGAGGACAAGTACCTCGCGGTCGGCATCGTCGATCAGGATGCCGAAGGCATCACGGTGCGCGGCGCGAAGATGCTCGCGACGAGCGGGATCATGGCCAACGAGGTGTTCTGCAGCTGCATCCAGCCGCTGCGCGAAGGCGACGAGATGTATGCGCTGTCGTTCGCGGTGCCGATGAACGCGAAGGGCATGAAGATCCTGTCGCGCAAATCGTACGAGGAGAACGCGACATCGGTGTTCGACAACCCGCTGTCGAGCCGCTTCGACGAGAACGACGCGGTGCTGTATTTCGACGACGTGAAGGTGCCGTGGGAACGGATCTTCGTCGCCGGCAATACGGCGATGTGCGCGAAGCAGTTCCACGCGACGCCCGCGCACGTGTACCAGAACTACCAATGCCAGGTGCGCCTGATGACGAAGCTGCGCTTCCTCGTCGGGCTCGGCCTGAAGATCTCCGAGGTCAACGGCACGAACGCGTTCCCGCAGGTGCGCGAAACGCTGGGCCAGCTCGCGGCAGAAGCGTCGATGGTCGAGGCGTGGGTCTACGGGATGGAAGCGAAGGGCACCGTCGTCAACGGCTTCTATGTGCCCGATCGCAACATGCTGTACGGCTCGCAGGTCGTCACGCAACAGCTCTATTCGAAGGTGCTGAACACGCTGCGCGAGCTCGCCGGCGGCGGAATGATCATGCTGCCGTCCAGCGTGCGCGATTTCGAGAACCCCGACCTGCTGCGCATCATCGAGAAGACGCAGAAGTCACCCGTGTGCTCGTCCGAGGAGCGCGTGAAGTTCTTCAAGCTCGCGTGGGATGCGGTCGGCTCCGAATTCGCGTCACGCCACAACCAGTACGAACTGTTCTACGCCGGCGCGTCGTTCGTCACGAAGGGGCACGCGTATCGCACGTACGACTGGCAGCGCGCGTCGCATCTCGTCGATTCGATGCTCGGCAGCTATTCGCTGGACCAGGAACTGTCGACGCCGCGCGCCGCTTGACGCGTCGCATTGCGCTCGACTCACCCGCTATCGCTACAGGAGAGACAGATGGCCATCAACAAGCTTCACGACGAATTCCATACGCTGGACATGCAGCGCGACTGGCAGCTGCCGGAAGGTTATGACCCGGCGTCCGGCGCACAGGAACTGATCCTGTCCGGCGCGCTCGACACCGAGCGCAAACGCGGCAGCCGCACGCGATTGTTGCGCCTGCCGGCAGGGCTGCACACGAAGAAGCCGTTCGTGCACGACTACTGGGAAGAGGTGTTTCTCGTCGAAGGCGACCTGACCGTCGGCAACGACGAGCACGGCAACGGCGGCACGCCGTTCAAGGGCTACACGTATGCGGTGCGTCCGCCCGGCGCATGGCACGGCCCGTTCAAGTCGAACGGTGGCTGCGTGCTGCTGGAAATTCACTACTACGACCCGGCCTGATTGCGGTCGATCCATGACACACGGCGGGCGGCGGCGCAGTGCGCGTGCGCTGCCCGCCCAGAGGAGCATTCGATGAAAACCATCACGTTCGCGATCGACGGTCGCGACGGCCGCACCGAGCGCACGATCGCGATCGACACGCTCGTGATCGCGGGCTGGACCGGACGCGACACGGTCGCCATGGAGAAGCACATCCGCGAGCTGGAGGAACTGGGTGTCAAGCGCCCGGCGAGCACACCCGTGTTCTACCGCGTCGCGGCCGATCGTCTCGATCCGTCGCCCGCGATCCAGGTATCGGGCGGGCAGAGCAGCGGCGAAGCGGAATTCGTGCTGGTGCGCGACGGCGGCGAGACCTTCGTCGGCATCGCGTCCGATCACACCGACCGCGAAGTCGAGACCTACGGGATCACGGTGTCGAAGCAGATGTGCGGCAAGCCGTGCGCGAACACGCTGTGGAAGTTCGACGACGTGGCCGGGCACTGGGATCAGCTGGTGCTGCGCGCGTACGCGACGATCGACGGCGAGCGCGTGCTGTACCAGGAAGGCAAGGTGACCGCGATGCGCGCGCCGGACGATCTGCTCGCGCAGTTCGCACGCGATGACGGACGCTTCGTCGACGGCACCGCGATGCTGTGCGGCACGCTCGCGGCGATCGGCGGCATCCGGCCGGCCGAGCGCTTCGAGGTCGAGTTGGAAGATCCGGTGCTGGGCCGCACGATTCGCCATGCGTATGCGGTCGATGCGCTGCCCATTGCGGGCTGACGCAATCGGGTGCGCCTTCAGGCGCGGCAGATCGCGATGATCTCCGCGCTCGTCGCCGCGTCGAACGGTGCGTGCTGCCAGTCGCCGCACCAGTCGGATGAAGCGAATCCGGCTGCCGCCACGCGTGCCTGCAGTTCGGGTTGCTCGATGAAACGCAGCCGGCTCGTGCTCGTCAGAAACGTATCGTCGCGACGGAAGCGGTAGTGCGTGTCGAACGTCACGATCGCGCCATCGACCGGGCGCACCGCATGATGAAGATCGACGATGCCGGTTTCGTGCGAGTCCACACTGCATGCCGAAAGTTCGGGCGTCCATGCGCGCCACGGCGCGACGCGCGGGTTGCGGGTATCGAACAGGAAGCGGCCGCCGTCGGCGAGCACGCGTCGCACGTCGTGCAGCGCCGCGTCGATTTCGTCGTCGGTCAGCAGGCACTGGAACGCATGCCCGGTCATCACGACCGCGTCAAACGGCGCACCGGGCGGCAGGCTGCGCAGATCGCACGCGAGCCAGCGCACCGCATCGGCGTCGGGCTGGCGTCGCGCGTAGTCGATCATCGCCGGCGCGGGATCGATCGCGACGACGTCGTGCCCGGCCGCCGCGAGCCGGCGCGCGAACGTGCCGGTGCCGCAACCGAGATCGAGAATGCGTTGCCGTGCGCCGCCGATCGCGGCGGCATAGAACGCGAAATCGCGATCGCCCGCGTTGAACAGGTCGTAGACCGCGACGAGGTGTGGGTCGGTGTAAAGGGCGTCTTCGATGGTTGGCATGGGCAGGCGAAACGTCAACGATCGGCAACCGGCTTCAGCGCCCCGCGAAATTGCAGGTAGGTGCGCGCTTCGGCCTGCAGCGCGTCGTAGGGCTGCGCCATCCAGCTCCTGATCTCGCCGAGCGCATCGCGGCCGGCGGCCCGCACCGCGCCGCTGACCGCCTGCGCTTCCGGGTTGTCCGCCACGTCGTTGCCGCAGAACACGGCGTCGTCGCATGGCCGCGATGTCGTCTGCGTGAACACCGTCTTGCCGTCGTGGAAATACTGGTCCCAATGCGTATTGAAGATCACGACGCCCTTCTGCGTATCGACCACGTAGTCGATGTCGGCGGTGTAGCCGACCAGCGCGTCGCCGAAGAAGGTCCAGCGTTCGGTACGGATCGGTAGCACCCCGTTCACCGGGTGCGCATTGTCGAAGCGCATGCGGACTTCGAGCTGGCGATACGGGCCGAATTCGATCAGGTACGCGTCCGGCCCTTCGTCATTGCGGTGATACCAGCGCTCCATCGCGGGCGTCGGCGTGACGGGGCCCGACAGCAGCGTGGCGCCGTGCTGGTGATCGAGGTCGAGCCTAACCTGCGCGGCGGCGATCCGGCCGGGCGGCAGTTGGCCCGGTACGGCGGGCACGTTGATGCCGGGCGTCACGTCGTAGCCGGGAATGGCATTGGCCAGGGCATCCGGCATCGGGCAGCGCGCGCTGCCGGTGAGCGACATGCCCGGCGTGCTGGTCGTGAGCGTCACGACGACCGGAACGCTCACCTCGGGTACGCCGATCGGCAAAATCGATTCGAGGCAGTCCTGCACGTTGCGCGGGCCAGGCCCTGGGTCGCGGCCCGCGTCCTGCGCGTCGAAGCGCACACCATAGTCGAGCAACGGGCCGTCGTCGCCGAGCGGTTTGGCATTGGCCTCACCGCTTCTCGCGAGGAGCGTGTGGTAGCCGGGCTGGCGCGGCAGCGCGCCGGGCGACAGCACCACGGCGAACGACGCGATCGAGAAGCCGTTGTCGATCCGGTGTGGCAGGTCGAAGCCGATCGTGCGTGGCGTATCGGGGCCGACTCGCGGCGTGACCGTGGCGGTCAGACGGCGCACTTCCTCGTCGGTATGCTGGTTCCATTGCGGATCGGGCAGGCACCCGAGGCCATAGCTGCACGACAGCAGGCTGTAGGTGGTGGTCGTGCGCGTGTAGTGCGCGACGATGTCGACGCTGTCGGGCAGCCGGCTACGTAGATCGGCATTCTCCGCGGGCGACAGGAACGGCATGTAGAGATCGCTCAGTGCGATCGTGATGTGCGAGGTGCCGGGCGGTGCCTGGACGTCGCGGGGTTTCGGGTCGCGGGGCGTCAGCAGCCACCAGGCCGCGAGCGTGAGCGCAGCGACGACGCCGAGTATCCACGCCAGGCGCCGGGTGGTGCGGGTGCGCGATGCGCGAGGGGAAGCGGCCATGGATCGGGTCGTCGGTGCCGGTGGTGGTCGAGTTGTTGTCCGGTCTGTCCGCGCTCGCCGCGCGACGCGACCCGCTTGCCGTGTTTACCGGTGCTGCACGGCCACGCGCAGCCCGAGCGTGATGAAGATCGAGCCGATGATCTTCCCCTGCCAGCGCGTGAGCCATGTGAGCCGCTTCACGATGCGGCCGAGCGGGCGGATCGAGCACGCGATCAGCGTCGTGTAGAGCGAGCTGAGCACGACGAAGATCAGCCCGAGCACCGCGAACTGAACGAACGTCGAGCCGCGTTCCGGATGCACGAACTGCGGCATGAACGCGAGAAAGAACAGCGCCGTCTTCGGGTTCAGCACTTCGGCGGGAATCGCCTGCAGGTACGCCTTGAGCGGCGTGACGGGCGATACGCTCGGCAGCGACGGATCGGACTGTTTCTCCAGCAGCGCGCGCACGCCGAGATAGATCAGGTACGCGGCGCCGACCACCTTCACGACGTTGAACGCGAGCGCCGACGTCATCAGCAGTGCCGACAGCCCGACGGCCGCGAACAGCGTATGCACGAAGTCGCCGCTGGCGACGCCGAGGCCGGTCAGGATGCCGGTCTTGCGGCCGCCCTGCACGGTGCGGCTCAGTACCAGCAGCACGGCGGGGCCGGGAATCAGGAACAGGCCGAGGACGACGGCGATGAAGGTGGTCAGCGTGGTCAGGTCGAACATGGCGGCTCCGGCAGGTGGGGGCAGCGGCGAGGGATCGGGGCATTGTATTCGGTTCGGCGGGCGGCTGCAGACGCCGCACGGGCACCTTTCTGGTATAAGCACGAAAGGACGCGCGGGCAGGGCGTCCGGCTTCCTCCATCGTCCACCGGTTCATGCGCACGCTTCCCCCGACCACCGATCCCGCAGCGGATGACGAAGTCTTCCACGTACCGCGTCCGCTCGTCGTGTTCGGCGGCTCGGTCGTCGAGCCCGAATGGCGGCTCGAGCGGCACAGCCATCCGCAGGCGCAGCTGCTCTACACGCTGAGCGGCGTCATCTATTGCGAGATCGACGGCGGCGTGTGGAGCGCGCCGCCGCAATGCACGGTGTGGATCCCGGGCGACGTCCCGCACGCGGCGCGCGGCTCGGCCGGCGCGACGTTCTACGCGGTGCTGGTCGAACCGGATGCCGCGCTCGACCTGCCCGCGCGCTGCTGCACGCTGTCGGTGTCGCCGCTGTTGCGCGAACTGCTGCTGAAGGCCGCGAGCTTTCCGAGCCTGTACGACGTCGACGGGCCGCAGGGGCGGCTGATGGCGACGCTGCTCGACGAACTCGTCGCGGCACCGGTCGAGGATCTGTACCTGCCGATGCCCGCCGATCGCCGGCTGCGCAAGCTGATCGACCATCTGCTCGACGAGCCGGCCGACAAGTCGCCGCTGGCCGAACTCGCGCGGCGCGCGGGCGTCAGCGAGCGCAGCCTGACGCGGCTCGCGATGAAGGAGCTGGGCATGAGCCTCGGCGACTGGCGCCGCCGGCTGCACGTCGCGCTGTCGCTGCGGATGCTGACCGCCGGCCGCCGCGTGCACCAGATCGCGATCGATCTCGGCTACGAGAGCGCGAGCAGCTTCGTGACGATGTTCCGCAAGGCGACCGGCAAGTCGCCGACGCAATTCCAGACCGACCGGCAACGCTGAACGGCGCGGTCCGCGCCATCCGTGCGCGATTGGCCGGATCGAGCAAGCGGTTGGCCGGGACGATAAATGACGCCGTGGGCCTCGATCCATAAAATGAGAATTGTTCTCATCTGGAGGCCGACATGCAAATCACCACGACCGAATTCCCGTTTGTCTGGTTGCGTTACGCCAGTGCGCCGCGTACCGACCCCACTCACTTGCTCGCCGAACTCGACGCGTTGCTGGCGCGCCGCGAACGCTTCGTCCTTCTGACCGACGACGCGCCGTCCGGCGACGATCGCAGCGCCGACGATCACGAAATACGCAAGCAGCTCGCGAAATGGAGCAAGGCGAATCGCGATCAGTCGCGTGAATGGATCCCCGCGATGATCGCGATCGAGCCCGATGCGGCGCGGCGCGTGGCGCTCGACGCATTCTCGGGCGCGTTCGAGAAGGTATGGGGCTATCCGCTGAACGCGGCGGCCACCCGCGACGATGCGCTCGCGCTGGCGCAGCGGCTGCTCGACGAACCGGCGCGCGGCGCCGTGGCGGCGAACGGTTGAACCGTCTGCCGCGCCGGCGGCGCGGCGTTCCTCGATACGCATACACGGCGGGCGCGCAAGCGTGTGCCGCGGCATGCGGCAAACATGCAGGGGTGTCCGGTGGACAATCCGATCCGCGCGATGCGCATCTTCACGCGCATCGTCGAAATGAACAGCTTCACGCGTGCGGCGCAGGTGCTCGGCATTTCGCGCGCGACCGCGACGCGAACCGTGCAGGAACTCGAAGCGGCGCTCGGCATGCCGCTGCTGGTGCGCACGACACGCGCGCTGCGCGCGACGCCCGAAGGCGACGCGTATTACCGGCGCTGCCTGCGCATCACGGCCGACGTCGACGATCTCGAGGCCAGCATTCGCGGCGCCGCGCTGAATCCGAGCGGGCCGCTGCGCGTCGAGCTGCCGACGGCGGTCGCGGATGCGATCGTGCTGCCGGCGCTCGGCGAGTTTCATGCGCGGCATCCCGATCTGGTGCTGACGCTGGGCGTATCCGGGCGCCCGGCCGATCGCATCGGCGACGCGGTCGACTGCAGCGTCCGGCTCGGCGAACTGCCCGATTCGTCGCTCGTCGCGCGCCGGCTCGGCACGCTCGAGCGCGTGACCTGCGCGAGCCCCGCGTATCTCGACCGCCATGGCGTCCCGCGCACGCTCGACGATCTGGCCGGTCATCGCGCGGTCGGCGGGGCGTCCGCTCCTGGTCAACGCGTGGCCGAACTCGATTTCACGGTGGATGGCGCGGTGAGCAAGGTGCGGCTCGACGGGATCGTCAGTGTGGAGGACGAGCAGGCGTACCTGGCGTGCGGCGTGCACGGCCTCGGGCTCATCCAGCCGCCGCGCGTCGCCGCGCAGCCGCTGATCGACGCGGGGCGGTTGCGGGAAGTGCTGCCGCGCTGGCGGCCCGATGCGATCGCGGTGTCGGCCGTCTACGTGAAGCGCCCGCATGTGTCGCCCGGCGTGCGCGCGTTCGTCGACTGGATCGCGGAGCGGTTTTCGGATGCGTCGCGGGACCTCGAGGGGCTCGTCGTCGCGGGGGGCGTGGTGCGGCGGCCGGCGCCGGAAACGATCGAGGTCGACGATCGCGCGGGCAGTGAGGTCGCGATGGCGTGAAGGACGCGCGGTGGACGAAGAACGATCAAGCGCTCGCGAGATGGAACGCGCCGGCCATTCGCTCCTGTTCCCTGGCAGGGAGCGCGAGCCGCGTCGCAAGCGTTCGCCACTGACCGACGATACCGCTGAAGTCGTCGATGATCTCGTCGGCGTCCTGCAGCTTGAGCCGAAAATACTCGCATACCTCGCGGGCGAGTTCGAGGTCGAGTGCGTTGTCGGCTTCCGTAATGTTGAGCTTGAGCCCGTCGGCGACGGCGACAGGGTTCATGTCGTAGGCCGCCGAGAGCCGCCACCCCGCACCCGGCACCAGAATGAAGCCGTGATTGCGGAGATGGTCGTCGGTGTTCGAGACCAGCAAGTTGAAGACGATTCGCGCCCATAGTTCGCGCAAGTCGGCGTTCGGCTGCGCGCCGTGCCGCATGAGCACTTCCGCCAGTTCCAGGTAGCTGACGCCAGTCGACGCATCGTCGCCGTCGACGTGGTTGGTCATGGTCATCGCCGACGCGAAATGCAGGCGTCGGCCCTCCGCCGTCCGATCGAATCGCCGAACCAGGAAGCAGTGATGGTCGCTGGCGAATTTTCTTGCCTCGGCGTGCGCGACGTTGAGGCCGCAACCCACCGCGAGCGCATTGACGACCATCTCCCAACCGCCGACGTCGTAGTCGTCGCGCGCGCTCGGAAACTTCGCGATATAGAGGCGGCCTTGATCGTCGGCCACGCTTGCCTTGGGTCTTGCGCCGCCGAGCGAGCCGCCGGGGGCGATGAGCATCGACAGCCAGTCGCGCCCGTTCGGGGCGGTATTGTCGACGTCTTCCTCCAGCGCGCGACTCGCGTGCTCCAGTTCGCGGATCTCGGCAAACGGCGGTGCCGCGAGATCATGACGGTCGTCGAGGAATTCTCCTGAATCGTCGAGCTTGTAACGCAACGCGCCGACGCGATACAGATCGTGCACGCCAAGCAGGTAGTCCGATTCGTGCAGGCGAGTGCCTTTCGGTTGCAGGCCGGCGCGAATGTCACGCTCCAGCCTGCGATCCATCAGCATGCGGCCCCATCGATCGGGACTGGAGTCGGCGAAGGCGCCGAACGCGTCTCGCGGCGGTGCCGGATATTGGGGGCCTTCGAAGCAACCGATTGCAGGATCGATCTGCACGTTCGCGAATTCGGGTGCCGCCAGCGCGGCAGACGCATACTGGAACTCGAACCGCTCGCTCGCCCGCGTCTTGCGGCTGTGCAGGAGTCCGAGCTTGTGTGGTTCCGCCAAGCCGTCCCAATCTGCGTAGACACCGATCGTCGTCATTTCCCTCGATGCTCCCCGTGCCGTTTTCGTGCCGGCTTCAGCAACGCCGCAAGGTCGGCCGCCGTCGTGCCGCGGACATCGCCGCGGTCGGTGGTGTCGGAAGCGGCGCTGCCTGCGTCGGTCGTTTTCGTGGCGGAAGAAGCGGTTGCACGATTGCGCCGCTCGGGCCCCGACGATGCGGCAGAGGACGGAGGCGGCGCGGTTCGTCGTTCGGGCCGCGGTTGGACGAGCCGCGCGTCTTGAAGCTGGCGGCCGAATTCGTCCGTGGCGGCGAGATTTTCCAGATCGTTCTGGAGCCCCAGAACCTGCATGACGGACAGATACGCGCCCATGGTGACGCCCGACCCGCCGGCTTCCAGTGAACGGAGCGTCATCGGCGACATGCCGGCGCGTTCCGCGACCTGCTTGGCCGTCAGTTTCCGGCGCAGGCGCGCAAGTTTCAGCCGCTCGCCGAATTCGGCGAGCAACTGGTTCGAGACAGGCAGGAGCGGGGCGGTCTTCTTTGCCATGAAGCTAATATTTCAACGTTTTGCTAACAAAGATGCCAAAATATTAGCACACTCGACGCGCTTCATGGGCATCTTGAGGGTTGGATGGGTGTCCGGGGTGCTGATATTTTGGCGATTTATACAAAAAATAGCCAAAATATTAGTGTTTTTGTGTGCGTTCCCTGCGCGCGGAGCCGCCGTGCGTGCCGTTCCGACTCCTACACCGTCCTCAACCGCCCCAGCTCGTCCGCCAGAAAATCCACGAACGCCCGAATCCGCGCGGACATCTGGTGCCGCTGCGCGTACACCGCGTAAATGTCGGCGCCCGGCGTTTCGTGGTCGGGCAGCACGACGACCAGGCGGCCGTCGGCGAGATAGTCGCGCAGGTCCCACTCCGCGCGCATCAGGATCCCGTGCCCGTCGAGCGCCCACTTCACGGCGATCTCGCCGTCGTTCGTCGTCAGGTTGCCGTTGATCCGCACGGCTTCCGTATTGCGTGCCGTGCCGCGCCCGCTCGTCAGGCGCCAGATCCCGTAACCCTCGTCCCCCTGCCGGATGCCGATGCAGTTGTGCCGCGTCAGGTCGTGCGGCGTGCCCGGTGTGCCGTGCCGCGCGAGATAGGCGGGCGCCGCGCACAGCAGCCGGCGGTTCGGCGCGAGCCGCCGCGCGACGACGCGCGTATCGGGCGGCTCGCCGAAGCGGATGCACACGTCGAACGCGTCGTCGGTGAGCGGGGGCGGCATCACCGACAACTGCAGTTGCACCGACACTTCCGGATACCGCGCGACGAAGCGCGAAATCGCGGGGCCGACGTGGCTGCGCCCGAAACCGAGCGTCGCATTCACGCGCAGCAGGCCCTTCGGGCGTTGCTTCGCGCTGCCGAGCAACTCGCCGAGTTCGTCCATCTGGTCGAGGATCCGGCGTGCGTAGTCGAGATACACGTCGCCTTCGGGCGTCAGCATCATCCGCCGCGTCGTGCGGTTCACGAGCGTGACGCCCGCGCGCCGCTCCATCTGCGTGAGCCGCTTGCTGACGGCCGCCGCGGTCAGGCCGAGTTCGCGCGCGGCCGCGCTCAGGCTGCCGGATGCGGCGAGCGTCGAGAAGAAGCCGAGATCGGCCGGCTGGACGGTATCCGCCATGACGGGATTCGTGAATTAAAGTTAAAGATGCTTTGAGTCTAGCACCGGTTCCTGCACTTCTGGTTCGGTAAAGTGCCTCCACGCAGACGATCAATCGAGGATGTGCACATGAAGACCTACCGTATCGCAACGATCCCCGGCGACGGGATCGGCAAGGAAGTGGTGCCGGCCGGCAAGCAGGTGCTGGAGGCGCTGGCCCGCGGCAGCGACCGCTTCGCGTTCGAGTTCGAGGATTTCGGCTGGGGTGCCGATTACTACCGCGAGCACGGTGCGATGATGCCGGCCGACGGCCTCGACGCGCTGCGCGGCAAGGACGCGATCCTGTTCGGCTCGGCGGGCGATCCGGACGTGCCCGATCACGTGACGCTGTGGGGGTTGCGCCTGAAGATCTGCCAGGGCTTCGACCAGTACGCGAACGTGCGCCCGACGCGCATCCTGCCCGGCATCGACGCGCCGCTGAAGCGCTGCGGGCCGGACGACCTGAACTGGGTGATCGTCCGCGAGAACTCCGAGGGCGAATATGCGGGCGTCGGCGGCCGCGTGCACCAGGGCCATCCGATCGAGGCTGCGACCGACGTGTCGATCCTCACGCGTGCCGGCGTCGAACGCATCATGCGCTTCGCGTTCCGGCTCGCGCAGTCGCGTCCGCGCAGGCTGCTGACCGTGATCACGAAGAGCAACGCGCAGCGGCACGCGATGGTGATGTGGGACGAGATCGCGAAGCAGGTCGCGCAGGAGTTTCCCGACGTCACGTGGGACAAGGAACTCGTCGACGCGGCGACCGCACGCATGGTCAACCGGCCGGCGTCGCTCGACACGATCGTCGCGACCAACCTGCACGCGGACATCCTCAGCGATCTCGCTGCCGCGCTCGCCGGCAGCCTCGGCATCGCACCGACCGGCAACATCGATCCCGAGCGTCGTTATCCGTCGATGTTCGAGCCGATCCACGGTTCCGCGTTCGACATCATGGGCAAGGGGCTCGCGAATCCGGTCGGCACGTTCTGGTCGGTCGTGATGCTGCTCGAACACCTCGGCGAAACGGAAGCCGCCGCGCGCGTGATGCAGGCGATCGAGGCGGTGACGTCCGACCCGTCGCTGCACACACGCGATCTCGGCGGCAGCGCGACGACCGCGCAGGTGACGGCGGCTGTCTGCGAGCGTGTCGCGAACGCGGCGATCGCAGTCTGACGACAGGGGCGGCGAGCGTGGCGACGTGCGGGCTGGCCGCGACGTAGCGGCGGCGCGCATGCGCAGCCGGTAACCGGCCGTCGCCCGTTCATCGTCCTCCCGTTTCCCTGCCCGCGACTCGCGCATCCGACGCGAGCCGGGCACTAGCCCGCCCGCTTCGCGGCGGTGCCGGCAAGCATTCACAGACAGAGCACGGCTCGACCTCGAAGGAGGAGACACATGCAAGCGGATCTGGAAACCCGCGTCGCGCGGAAACTGATGTGGCGCATCATTCCGTTCGTGATGCTGCTTTACTTCGTCAGCTTTCTCGATCGCGTCAACGTCGGCTTCGCGGCGATGACGATGAACAAGGCGATCGGCCTGTCGCCGACCGCGTTCGGGTTCGGCGGCGGCCTGTTCTTCATCGGCTACTTCCTGTTCGAAGTGCCGTCCAACCTGATTCTTCATCGCGTCGGCGCGCGCATCTGGATCGCGCGCGTGATGATCACGTGGGGGATCGTGTCGGCCGTGTCCGCATTCGCGGCCGGGCCGACGAGCTTCTACGTGCTGCGCTTCCTGCTCGGTGTGGCCGAAGCCGGATTCTTCCCCGGCATCATCCTGTACCTGAGCCTGTGGTTTCCCGCGAAGCAGCGCGCGGTGGCCGCCGCGTGGTTCATGGCGGCCGCGCCGATCTCGACCGCCATCGGCTCGCCGCTGTCGGGCGCGATCATGCAGATGCCGCCGATGTTCGGGCTCGCCGACTGGCAGATGCTGTACATCGTCGAAGCGCTGCCGGCGGTCGTGCTCGGCTTCGTCGTGCTCGGGTGCCTGACCGATTCGCCGTCGAAGGCCGCGTGGTTGCGGGCGGACGAGCGCGACTGGCTGGTCGCGAAGCTGAGAGCCGAAGCCGATGCGCGCCACACCCATGCCGGGCATACCGCCGGTGCGTGGCAGGCGCTGCGCGATCCGCGCGTGCTGGCGCTTGCGCTGATCTACTTCGGCACGTCGGCGGGGCTGTATACGCTCGGCCTGTGGGCGCCGCTGATGGTCAAGCAGTTCGGCTTCACCGCGCTGCAGACGGGGCTGCTCACCGGGATCCCGAGCATCGCCGCCGTCGTCGCGATGATCGTCTGGGCGCGGCATTCGGATCGCAGCGGCGAGCGCACGTGGCACGTCGTGATTCCGTGCGTGCTCGCATGCATCGGCTTCGTGTTTGCGGGGCAGGCGAGCACAGCGCTCCTCACCGTGCTCGCGCTGGTCGTCGTCAACATCGGGATCAGTGCCGCGAAGGCGCCGCTGTGGGCGATGCCGAGCGCGTTCCTGTCGGGTGCCGGCGCGGCGGCCGGCATTGCGATGATCAACTCGATCGGCAATCTCGGCGGGTTCGTCGGGCCGTTCGCGATCGGCTGGCTGAAGCACGTGACGGGCGGGTATGCCGCGGGGCTCTACGTGGTGGCGGGCACGCTCGCGGTGTCGGCGGTCGTCACGCTGATGCTGAGCCGCAAGGGGGCGAGGGAGGAAGCGGTGACGGGCGTGCGGCATCACCCGTAAGCCGGGCATGCGCAGGCGTGTACGTCGAAACGCCGGACAGGCCGTTGTGCGGCTGTCCGGCGACATGCTGCGTCAAACGGTTGCGTGCTCAACCATGCGTGAGCGTCAGCGCATAGAACTTCACGATCGTGCCGGGCGTCGTCAGCGGTGTGCCGGACACGGCCGTCTGGTCGTAGTCGCCTGCCTTGAAGTAGAAGCTCTCGCCGTCGAAGCTCGAGTCCATCGTGAAGGTCTTGGTCGTGCCGTTCGCCGTGACGGTGATCGTCGTGCCGCTCAGGCTCAGCGCATAGCTGAACTTCTTGCCGACACCGATCGTGGTGATCGGCGTGGTCGTTGACTTGCCGCCCTGGTTGGTGCTTTCGAGCAGCAGCTGCACGACGCCGCCGGACGTGAACTGCAGCTCGCACAGCGGCTTGCTCGGGCCGCTGCCCTGGAAGATCTGGCCGATCGTCGTGTGATCGGGCACTTGCGTGACGGCCACCGTCGCATTCAGCCGGTTCGTGCCGGAGGTCGGCCAGATCGTGTTCTCGCGCAGCTCCGTGCGCGGATGCAGTGAGCCGGACGTCGTCCAGCCCTGCGTCGGGTCCATCATCACCATCGATCCGTCGCTGCCGTCCGTGTAGAAATACGTCGGGTTCACGTAGCCGCCCGCGAGCGACGAGCCGCTCACCGTGTTGACCTTGCCGGACGAACCGGTCGGCAACTGCAGCGTGAACGGCGCGAGGTTGAAGTTCGAGCCGGGCGGGTTCGACAGGCTGAGCGCCATCGCGGTGGCCTGCTGGCGCGCGGCGGCGGCCGGGCTGGCCGGGTCGTCGCCGCCGCACGCGGACAGGGACGCAAAGGACAGAACGGCGACAACGCACGGGATGATCCTGTTCTTCATAGTGTCTCTCTCTGATGGTCCGTGGCTGGATGCCACGTTGTGGATAACGTTTTCCTTTTAAGGCTCACGATCGTCGAAATGAGATCGGTCGCCCGTAGAAAGCACTCCAAAATACAGAAAGCAGGTGTGACTTGGTGGCGGGTGAAACGACGCGAAAACGCGAGAAATGCTGAAACTTTCGATCGGCTTTCCAGGTGTCGGGATCGCCCGACCGGGAACGATCCTAACAAGAAGCGCCAGGGGAGTAAACGTTTTCCTATCGTGTCATGTTGCGCTTTGCCTCGATGCCACGGCAGGCGTGATTCGTGTGTCGTCGGCGTGAGGTACGCGTACGGGCGCAGTCGCAGGCGTTACGACTCCGTCGCTGCGACGCGCTGCGCGATACGGGCCGCGCAAGCGTCGGGCGTCGCATCGGACGTATCGAGCACCATCTGGCTGAACGGCCGCGACGCATAGCCTTCGCGATACATCTCGGCGATCCGGTTGCGCTCCCAGTCCGTCAGCGCGCGCGAGCCGCGATTCGACGACGCGATCGCTTCAGGCGGCGCGAGCGTCACGACGAACAACCGCGCATCGCGTGCTTCGCAGGCGGCGCGCAGCCGCTCGAATTCCGCTTCGCCGATCGGATAGGCGATGACCAGATGGCGCTCACGTGCGGTCGTGATCTGCGTGACGAGACGTTCGAGCGCGATCGCCCACTGCACGTCGAACGGTGCGTCTTCGGGCGCATCGTGATCGTCGCCGTCGATGAAGCGCGCATCGGGCAGCACGCGTGCGAGCGCGCGACCGATCGTCGTCTTGCCGCTGTTGATCGGGCCGTTCACGTGGATGACGGTAAGGCGGGGCATGAGTAGCGCTGGAATCGGAAGACTCGCAGCTTGCCATGACTGGCGCGGTGGTGCAGAGCCGTTGGTGCGTCACGCGGCGCGATGCGAATACGGAGGGAAAGGCGGAAAGGCGGAAAGGCGGAAAGGCGGAAAGGCGGGGAGAGGGAGCGGCAGGCTGCGTGCGCGAAGCGGATCCGCCCACGCAGCCTGCCCGGCCGTGCCGCATCCAGCGATGCGGCACGGCGTCGAGCGAAGCGACTTACTTGTCGTCGCCCTTGATCTGCGGCAGCGCCGTGTTTTCGCCCGGCGTCAGCAGGCCGACTTGCGAATACACGCGCAGCTTGTCGCGCGTATCGGTGATGTCGAGGTTGCGCATCGTCAGCTGGCCGATCCGGTCACGCGGCGAGAACGTCGAGGCAACCTTCTCCATCGACAGGCGTTCCGGCTGGTACGTGAGGTTCGGCGACTTCGTGCTCAGGATCGAGTAGTCGTTGCCGCGGCGCAGTTCGATCTTCACTTCGCCGGTGATCGCGCGCGCGACCCAGCGTTGTGCGGTTTCACGCAGCATGATCGCCTGCGGGTCGAACCAGCGGCCCTGGTACAGCAGGCGGCCGAGACGGCGGCCGTTCTCGCGGTACTGCTCGATCGTGTCTTCGTTGTGGATGCCGGTGACGAGACGCTCGTACGCGATGTACAGCAGCGCGAGGCCTGGGGCTTCGTAGATGCCGCGGCTCTTCGCCTCGATGATCCGGTTCTCGATCTGGTCGCTCATGCCGAGGCCGTGGCGGCCGCCGATGCGGTTCGCTTCCAGCAGCAGCTCGACAGGGTCGGAGAACTCGACGCCGTTCAGCGCGACCGGCTGGCCGGCTTCGAAGCGCACCGTCACTTCTTCGGCAGCGATCTTCACGTCGTCGCGCCAGAACGCGACGCCCATGATCGGGTTCACGATCTTGATGCCGCTTTCGAGGCTTTCGAGATCCTTCGCTTCGTGCGTCGCGCCGAGCAGGTTCGAATCGGTCGAGTAGGCCTTCTCGGCCGACATCTTGTACGCGAAACCGGCCTGGTTCATGAATTCGGACATTTCGGCGCGGCCGCCGAGCTCGTCGATGAACGTCTGGTCGAGCCACGGCTTGTAGATCTTCAGATCCGGGTTCACGAGCAGGCCGTAGCGGTAGAAGCGCTCGATGTCGTTGCCCTTGTACGTGCTGCCGTCGCCCCAGATGTTGACGCCGTCTTCCTTCATCGCGGCGACGAGCATCGTGCCCGTCACGGCGCGGCCGATCGGCGTGGTATTGAAGTACGTGACGCCGGCCGTCGTGATGTGGAACGCGCCGCTTTGCAGCGCCGCGATGCCTTCGGCGACGAGCTGCGCGCGGCAGTCGATCAGGCGGGCGCCGGCTGCGCCGTATTCGATCGCGCGTTTCGGGATCGCGTCGTAATCGTCTTCGTCGGGCTGGCCGAGGTTCGCCGTGTATGCGTACGGGACGGCGCCCTTGAGTTTCATCCAGTGCAGTGCAGCGCTGGTGTCCAGGCCGCCGGAGAAGGCGATACCGACCTTCTGGCCGGTCGGGAGGCTTTCGAGAATCGTGCTCATAGGAATTACCGTGGATTGAAGCCGGTGGGATCGTATTTCGCGGAATATGCGAGTATCGGCTGTCCGGGAAGTTGGGGCAAGGGCTGATTTTTGCGCGGAACCGTCGTCGGGCCTGTCGCGGCGGGCCTGGCGGGCGGTTAACCAGGTGGAGAACGCCACGCAAGCCGGCGCGAAATCGCAGCAGGAACAGGCATCGGCGAGCCCCGCCGCTGGCCGTGTTTCCGGGGCCTGATCGACCGAAGGACGGGGCTGCCGCCGTCAGGATGCCGGTGCGTCGCGCCGAAAGGCATATGAAAGGCGAGCACGCGAAGCCCGGATTCCCGCGGACGTCAGATGTTCCATGACTGCGCGGTGTCGAGCAGCTTCTCGCGCAACTGGTCGACTTCCACGGCCAGCTTGGCCGTGATCGACACGTAGCCGGACAACTGCGGCGGCGGTGCGTCGTGCGGCGGGTCGGCCGGCCGGCGGCGCGGCGAGAGCCGGCTCGGCGTGCCGAACTTGAGTGCGCGGCTCGCGCCGACCAGCGTGTCGCGGATGCGACGGTTCACGGCCTTCATGTCGACGCGCATGTATTCGCGGGCCGCGATGTCGTCGCGGGCCGGCACCGCGCTCGACAGGATCTCCAGATAGCCGATGCACAGGCGCAGGCTGCGCTGGATCGCCTCGAGCTGCATCATCGACGTCTCGCATTCCTTCGACACCGACGGCATCAGCGAGCGCAGCTGCACGAGCAGCGCGCTCAGTGCGGCCATTTCCTTCAGGTGCGCGTCGTCGCTCACCTGGCGGTCGCCCGCGAGCCGCGCATGCACGGCCGCGCACGCGCGCAGCGCGTCGGCGAGCTTGTAGCGCCACGAGTAGGTCGCATAGAGCGGCAGCGCGAACGAGAACGCCAGCGCGATCGCGATGCCGGTCAGCACGTTCACCGCACGCCACAGGCCGTCGACGATCTCGTTGTCGCCGTGCCCGGCGACGATCACCATCGTGATCGCCGACAGCAGCGCGATGTAGCCGGCCTTGCCGATCGCGTGATACGCGCAGAAGCCGCACGCGAGCGCCATCAGCAGGTAGATCGCGAGCGGCGCGTGCACGACCGAATACAACAGGATCAGCCCGAGCCCCGCGAGTGCGCCGATCGACGTGCCGAGCGCGCGCTCGGCCGCCTTCTTGCGGATGTTGCCGTGATGCTGCAGCCCGCCGACGACGATCAGCACGGTGATCGTCGACCACTCGCCGTGCGGCACGTTCAGGCCGGTGGACAGTGCGATCGACACGAGAATCGCGAGCGCGACGCGCGCCGCATGGATCAGCTTCGCGTGCCGGTAGCGGCGGTACGGGTCGAGCAGCGGGCGAAGCGCGTTGCGCAGGAGCGGCGGCAGCCGGGTCGGGAGCGGGGTGGTCATGGTGGAGCTGGAGTGGCCGGAACGCGCATGGCGGCCTGCGCGGGCCGGCGCCGCGCCGCATGCGCAGCAGATGTAACGCTAGCCGAACGCGGGAAGGCTGTCCACGGTGCGGTCATCCGGCCTGGCAGGCCGCTGCGCAACTTCACGTCGCGTCACGCCGATGTCATGCGTCCGCGGTGCTCTGCTGCGCTTCCAGCACGCGGTTGCGTCCGCCGGACTTCGCGCGGTACAGCGCCTCGTCGGCACGCCGCAGCAGCGTCGCGGCGTTCAGGCGGCCGTCGGCGGAGGTCGCCGCGCCGATGCTCGCCGTGACACGCCCGTACGGGCTTTTCGCGTGCTCGATGCCGAGTTCCGCGATCGCGCGCCGGATGCTCTCGGCGACGGTCACCGCGCCTTGCGCATCGGTGTCGGGCAGCGTCACGACGAATTCCTCGCCGCCGTAGCGCGCGACGTGATCGCCGTCGCGGCGCAGGCAGCTCGACGCGGTCTGCGCGACGCGCCGCAACACGTGGTCGCCGGCCGGGTGGCCGTAGTAGTCGTTGAACGCCTTGAAGTGATCGACGTCGACGAACAGCACCGACAGCGGGCGGCCGCTGCGTGACGCACGCTGCGCCTCTTTCGCGAGCACCGTGTCGAACCTGCCGCGGTTGTCGAGGCCCGTCAGCGCATCGGTGTGCGCGAGCCGGTACAGCTTCGATTCGGCGACCTGCCGGCGCTTCAGTTCGCGCGACAGCGCCAGCGACCCCCACGCGATGAACCCGGTGAACAGGCACATCAGCACGACGGTCCAGATCGCGCGGTGGTGCCATGACGCGTAGACGTCGACCTCGGCCGGCGCGACGTCGACGATCAGCGGCAGGCCGGGGAGATGCTTGTATACATAGATGCGCCGCACGCCGTCGATGCTGCCGATGCCCGACAGCACGCCTTCGCGGCTGCGCAGCGCCTCGATGAACAGCGGCGAATCGCGCAGGTCGATGCCGACCACGCGCGCGTCGTAAGGCAGGCGGCTCACGAGCATCCCGTTGAGCTCGGCGATTGCCGCGCTGCCGTGCTTGCCGACTGCGAGGCCGTCGAGCAGCGCGCGGAAGTAGTCGATGCTGAGCGTGCCGACGACGACACCGCCGAACGAGCCGTCGGGCAGCGTGATCCGGCGGCTGAGCGCGATCGTCAGCGCGCCGCCGCGCAGCCGGGACGCGTACGGCCGGCTGAGATAGAGGCCCTGAGCGATATTGTTGCGGTGCACGGTGAAATAGTCGCGATCCGCAAAGTTGCCTTGCCGCGCGGGCGACGCGCTCGAATCGATCACGATATTGCCGTGCGCATCCATCACGAACAGCGACCCGAGATATTCGCCGGTGGCGGCGCGGTCGAACAGCAGCCGGTGGCGCTGGCGCGGCGGCAAGGTCATCAGTTCCGGATCGGCCACGCCGTCGACGACGTTCTGCAGCGACAAATCGTAGAGTTCGATATTGCGCGCGATATCGCGTTCGATCAGCAGCATCAGGTTGCGTGCATTTTCGACCGCATGGTCATAGGCATCGCGCCGCGCCTCGATTAAAAGCGACGTGGAAAGCCCCCAGCTGAACATCAGCAGCACGATCCCCGCAACGAGTACGCCGCGGGGCGACAGAATGCGTGCCACGATCGACGCCGTATGGCGGCGCAGCGCGGCGGGCAGCGTGAATGACTTCATCCTCGAGGGGCTGGCGGGCGGCGGATTTCGCGTCGTTGGCGATTCCGCTCGCTGTTTATTTCGAATCGGGCCGCATTATCTCGCGAATTCCCGACATTCGCGTGCACATGCAAAACATGCATGCGGATACGGCGATTCGAAACGATTACGCATCATTACCGCTTTACGTACGGGTGATTTGATTTGAATCAATTGCCGATATCGGTTGTATTGTCTGAATAATCCCGTGATTACCCGGCGATTTTGTATGTCGGTGCGGTATCGGGAGGAGGGCGACAGGACGGCGGAGAAACACCGGGGGGATCGGAAAACCGGATAACCACCCGGCGCATGTGGTTTTACGCCGGCATGCGGCCACGGCCCGCTCAGGACGCGGCCAACTCCTTGATTCTGCGAAATCTCCGCGGCGGTGGCGGGCGGCGGCACCTGAGCTGCCCCCGTGACGAATCAGGTAGAATCCGCGCTTCGCCGCAGGCGCCCACCGCGCAACGCGTATCGGGGCCGCATCGAATGCATCGCAGGACGCGCACCGCGCTCCGATTCCGCATGCGCCGGCTACGGATGCCGGCCCGCTCAACGTTCGTCTCGTTTATGTCCGCAACTCCGAAATCCGACCAACCCGGTTCGTCTTCGAACCCACCCAAGCTTCATCGCGCGCTGAAAGCGCGCCACCTGACGATGATCGCCATCGGCGGCTCGATCGGCACGGGCCTGTTCGTCGCGTCCGGCGCGTCGATCTCGCAGGCCGGCCCCGGCGGCGCGATGGTCGCGTACATGCTGATCGGCCTGATGGTCTACTTCCTGATGACGAGCCTCGGTGAAATGGCCGCGTTCATGCCGGTGTCGGGCTCGTTCGCGACCTACGGCGCGAAATACGTGGACGAAGGTTTCGGCTTCGCGCTCGGCTGGAACTACTGGTACAACTGGGCCGTGACGATCGCGGTGGAGCTGGTTGCCGCGCAGCTCGTGATGCATTACTGGTTTCCGGACGTGCCGGGCGTGTGGTGGAGCGCGGCGTTCCTCGGCGTGATGTTCCTGCTCAACGCGCTGACCGTGCGCGGCTTCGGCGAAGCCGAATACTGGTTCGCGCTGATCAAGGTTGTCACCGTGGTCGCGTTCATCGGCGTCGGCCTGCTGATGATCTTCGGCATTCTGAAGGGCGCGCCGAGCAACGGCTGGGGCAACCTGACGATCGGCGACGCGCCGTTCGCGGGCGGCCTGCCGGCGCTGATGGGCGTCGCGATGATCGCCGGCTTCTCGTTCCAGGGCACCGAGCTGATCGGCGTCGCGGCCGGCGAATCGGAAAACCCGCGCACGACAATCCCGCGCGCGGTGCGCCAGGTGTTCTGGCGGATCCTGCTGTTCTACGTGTTCGCGATCTTCGTGATCGGCGTGCTGATTCCCTATACCGACCCGAACCTGCTGAAGACGGACGTGACCGACATCGGCGTGAGCCCGTTCACGCTCGTGTTCCGCCACGCGGGCCTCGCGTTCGCGGCCGGCGTGATGAACGCGGTGATCCTGACGGCCGTGCTGTCGGCCGGCAACTCGGGCATGTATGCGTCCACGCGGATGCTCTACACCCTCGCGACCGAAGGCCGTGCGCCGAAGATCTTCGCGAAGCTGTCGCGCGGCGGCGTGCCGCGCAACGCGCTGTACGCGACGACGGCCGTCGGCGCACTGTGCTTCTTCACGTCGCTGTACGGCGACAAGACCGTGTACCTGTGGCTGCTGAACACGTCGGGGATGACGGGCTTCATCGCGTGGCTCGGCATTGCCGTCAGCCATTACCGGTTCCGCAAGGGTTACGTGAAGCAGGGCTACGCGCTCGACCAGCTGCCGTACCAGTCGAAGTGGTTCCCGTTCGGCCCGCTGTTCGCGTTCGTGCTGTGCCTCGTGATCGCGCTCGGGCAGGACTATCAGGCGTTCCTCGCGAACAAGATCGACTGGGCCGGCGTGACCGCGACCTATGTCGGCATTCCGCTGTTCCTCGTCGTGTGGCTCGGCTTCCGGTTCCTGAAAAAGAGCCGTTTCGTGCGCTACGAAGACATGGAAATCGCGCCGTGGATTGCAGCGAACCGTGGCGCGCAGGCGCAGCCGGTGGCGAACCGCGAAACCGCGGGCTGACGCGGGCGCGGCACGCGGCCGCGCGACATGCGATGAAACGGGAAGCCAGGCGCTTCCCGTTTTTTTTGCCCGGCTTTTGCCTGCACGGGGTCAAAGCCGGTTATATTGCCCGACCCTACCGGGCCTCGGCCCGGCCGGCGCGAGGCGCGCAGCGCGGATCGGCATCCGGCGCGCGCGGTGTGCGGCGGCCGGCAAAATGCCCGGCGTTTTCATCGTTCCATCCGGGCCGATACGGCCCGCGGAGCGCGCAACCCAGAGGAATCCATGAGCGCATCACCCGCCGAGCGGAAGGCCGGACCCGTTTCCATCGTGCGACTCGAAGCCGCGATCAACGCGTGGCGCGAAGTGTACCCGCCGGCGCCGGACGGCGAGGACGGCTACGCGCTCGACGCCGGCAGCAATTGCCTCGCGGAACTGTACGGCACGATGATCTGCTACCAGTTGCCGGACGTGCCGCTCGACTCGCTGAGCGACGCGCAGCGCGACGCGCTCTACGCGACCGAGGTGTGACGGCCGGCGCGTGACGCCGCCATGCCGCGGCGTCGATGAAGCAACGGGAAGCTCGCGGGCTTCCCGTTTTGCTTTGGGCAGCACGCGGCCGGGGGTCGCGCGTGGCGGTTTGCGCCGCCTGCGGTATCGTGATGACATCATCCGGCCGGGTTGAACGCCGGATCGCTGTCCGGGAGGCATCGAACATGGAGTTGAGACACCTCCGCTACTTCGTCGCGGTTGCCGAAGAGCGGAATTTCACGCGGGCGGCCGAACGGCTGCATATCGCGCAGCCGCCGCTGAGCCGGCAGATCCAGCAGCTCGAGGAAGCGCTCGGCGTGCCGCTGTTCGAGCGCAACGCGCGGCCGCTGAAGCTGACCGACGCGGGGCGCTTCTTCTATTCGCACGCGGTACAGCTGCTCGCGCAGACGACCGAGCTCGAATCGATGACGAAGCGGGTCGGCAAGATCGAGCGCAGCATGTCGGTCGGTTTCGTCGGCTCGACGCTGTACGGGATGCTGCCGAAGATCATCCGGCGCTTTCGCAGCGAGTATCCGGCCGTCGAGCTGAGCCTGCACGAGATGTCGACGATGGACCAGATCAAGGCGCTGAAGGAAGGGCGCATCGACGTCGGGTTCGGGCGCATCCGCCACGAGGATCCGAGCGTGCGGCGCGTCGTGCTGCGCGAGGAGCGGATGATCGTCGCGCTGCCGGTCGGCCACGTGCTCGACAGCGCGAAGCCCGTGCTGTCGCTGCACGATCTCGTGAACGATACGCTGATCATCTTTCCGAAGGCGCCGCGCCCGAGCTATGCGGACCAGGTGCTCGCGGCCTTCCACGATCGCGCGTTGCAGCCGCGCAAGATCTACGAGACGCGCGAACTGCAGATCGCACTCGGCCTCGTCGCGATGGGCGAGGGCGTGTCGGTCGTGCCGCACAGCGTGTACGGGCTGAAGCGCGACGACATCAGCTACAAGCCGCTCGACGATCCGAACCTCGTGTCGCCGATCATCATGAGCATGCGGATGCTCGACGAATCGGAGGACATCCGCGCGATTCAGGCGCTGATCTACCGGCTGTACGACGAGGCGCAGATGGAGTACCTGCCGCCGCAGCCCGAATGAACGCGCGGGCGGTGGGGGCTTGCTTGACGCTGCGCGCACGCGCGGGCCAACATCGCAGGATCCGATGCGGCCGCCGAGGTGCGGCCGCTTTCATGCAGACGACACACACATG
Source organism: Burkholderia sp. D-99 (assembly GCF_011605345.1). Taxonomy (GTDB): domain Bacteria; phylum Pseudomonadota; class Gammaproteobacteria; order Burkholderiales; family Burkholderiaceae; genus Burkholderia. The sequence continues at coordinate 164,721 of NZ_JAAOXM010000002.1, read as the reverse complement.
ACCGACATCCCGATCGAGGAGACAACCGTCGAGACGCCGCAAGGGCGCCTCTTCGCGAAACGCTGGCGCGGTGGTCCGGCGCAACAGGCAGCGGGTGCGCCTGGGGCGGCCGCGCCTGAGCCGGCCGCACCGATCGTGTTGCTGCACGATTCGCTCGGCTGCGTCGACCTGTGGCGCGACTTCCCCGCGCAGCTCGCGAGCGCCACGCAGCGCGACGTGATCGCCTACGACCGCCTCGGTTTCGGGCGCTCGGATCGTCATCCGGGGGCGCTCGGCACGACGTTCGTGCGCGACGAGGCCGATCATGCGTTCGCGGCATTGCTCGAACGACTCGACGTCGATGCGTTCGTCGCGTTCGGGCACAGCGTCGGCGGCGGGATGGCGGTCGGGTGTGCCGCCGCGCATCCGGAGCGTTGCCGTGCGCTCGTGACGATCGCCGCGCAGGCGTTCGTCGAGGATCGCACGCTGGCCGGCATTCGCGACGCGGGGCAGCAGTTCGACGCACCGGGCCAGCTCGACCGGCTCGCGCGCTATCACGGCGACAAGGCGGAATGGGTGCTGCGCGCGTGGGTCGACACGTGGCTGTCGCCGGCCTTTCGCGACTGGAATCTCGACGACGAACTGCCGCGCGTGCAATGCGCGACGCTCGCGATTCACGGCGAAGACGACGAATACGGGTCCGACGTGCATCCGAAGCGGATCGCCGCGCGAGTCGCGGGGCCGTCGTCGTATCTGTTGCTCGGCCAATGCGGGCACATGCCGCACCGCGAGCGGACCGACGACGTGCTGGCTGCCGTCGCGACATTCCTGCGCGGCGCGCTCGCCTGAGCGCGGCTGCCACCGGCGGGCATGCGCCCGCCGGCCATCAGAACGCGAGCTGGATCGCGAGGTCGATCGCGAGCAGCGCGATCGAACAGCCGATACCGAGGATCACGTTCGGCAGCCGGTGCTCGAAGTCGCGATTGTCGCGGCGCATCGCGGCGCCGAGCAGGAAGATCGCCTCGACGACGATCTGCAACCCGACGAACAGCAGCATCAGCAGATACTCGTAACCCATCTGCTTGAACGCGGCGAATTGCATCCCGTGATCGCGGATCCATTGGCCGACGCGCAGCAGTTCGTACACGAACAGCAGGGCGGGGAACAGGTAGCTGATGAAATAGGTCGGCGCGGTGGCGTGCCGTAGTTCGAGGTGGAAGTGCTGATGCGTGGTTGCCATCACGAATCCCTCCTTGCAACGCATGATTGCGGTCGCGACGGCGGCGCGACAACGTGCAAATGCCGGGATTACCCGAGGCGTCGTGCGCGGCCGTACGACATCAGCATACTGCTGCGCGGGAAATTTGGCATGCGGTGTGTGCGATCGTCGTAAAAGGGCGCGTGTGCGCCGCGCGACGCGTCTATTGCGCCATGTTCGCCGGATGCGCGTCACTGGCCGGTTCTGCGGCGCTCGATGCATTCGGCAGCAACCACTCCGGATGCCGCTCCAGATCATCGCTCAATGCACGCAGCGCGCTTGCGGTTCGCGCGAATGGCATCAGCGTGCGGCGGACGTTCGATGTATCGGCACCTTGTTGCACGAGCATCGCCTGTGCGGCCGTGAACGATTGCCGCGCGGTGCCCAGCGCGGCGCGTGCCTGCGGTGCGAGTTCGGCATCGAGTTGCTCGAACAGCGCAGCGGTATTCCCGAGCGCTGCGGTCAGATCCGTACCCATGCGATCGAGCGGCAACCGCGAAAGCGTGCCGGCGATATCGGTCATCCGTACGCGCAGCACGTCGAGCGTGCCGGGCACGGTCGGCAACGCGATCGGCTCGCGATTTGTGTCGACCGATGCGGGCGGTGCATTCGGGAACATGTCGAGCGCGACATACGAGCGGTTCGCAATCGGATTGCCGATGCGCAACTGGCCGCGCAAACCGCGCGCGACGAGCGTGCGCAGCAGCGCCTTGCCGGCTTCGGTCGCGCCGTTGCCGAGCGCGTCGCGGTAGCGCTGCCCGAGGCGATCGGGGTAGAGCGCCATCGTCACGCGCATCGTGACGTCGCCGCGTGCCGCATCGTATTCGGTGCCGACGGCCGTCACGTTGCCGAGTTCGATACCGCGAAAATCCACCGGCGCGCCGACCTCGAGGCCGCGCAGCGAACGATCGAAACGCATCACGACGGGTGCGGCCGGCGCGTTCGGCGTGCGCATCGCGTCGATTTCGTCGTCGGCCACGCGAAAGCGCGCACCGTCGAGCGCCGCGCCGCCCGGTGCCCGCCCGGGCGGCGATGCGAACGCAAGTGCACCGCCGAGCAATGCGGCGATCGACGGCGTGTCGAGTTTCATGCCGCCTGCACCCAGCCGCAGGCCGAGGCCGCTTGCCTGCCACCAGCGCGCATCGACTTCGACGGCTCGATCGAACGGCGCGGCGACGAACACGTCGATCGACACGCCGTGCCCGTCGGCATCGAGCGCGTAGCCGGTCACCTCGCCGACGCGTGCGCGCCGGTGATAGACGGGCGACCCGACCGCGACCGAGCCGAGCGACGTCGCGTGCAGCGTGTAGTGACGGCCGCCTTCCTCGGTGACCGGTGGCGCGTCGAGCCCGGTGAACGTCGTGCGCAGTTCGCGCGCATGGCCAGGCGCGGCTGCGATGGTCGATCCGGACAGCACCGTATCGAGACCGGAGAGGCCACCGGGCCCGATACGCGGCCGCACGATCCAGAAGCGTGAGTCCGCCACCGCCAGTGCCTGCGCGTCGGCGTCCAGCCGCACATCGATCATCACGCCCGGTTGTCCGCGCAACGCTCGAATGCGCGTGACGCGGCCGATTTCGACATTGCGCAGCCGCAGCGTCGACTGGCCGGCCGTCAGCCCGTCGGCGGTCGCGAATGCGATCGTGATCGTCGGCCCGCGGCTGCCGAGCGACACGATGCCCCATGCGATGCAGAGCGCGGCGGCCGCGAGCGGAACGATCCAGACGAGCGCCGCGCGCGTCAGGGCCGGCACGCCTCTGCGCAACACGTGCCAACGTATGCCGGCGGGTTTCAGTCGAATTGCGCGACGAGTGCATCGGCGCCCTTGTCGAGGCCCGTCTTTGCGGCGCCGAGCGCGCCGAAACTCGCGCCGATGTTCATCGCATTCGGATACTGCTTCGTCACGTACGCGCTGATCAGCCGGTTCGTCGATGCATCGCGGATCTCCACCGCGTAGATGACCGAGCCCGTGAACGCGCCTTCGAGGCCCCGGATCGCCTGCACGCCGTTGTACACGTTGCCCGCGAGATCGAAGTGCGCGAATGCGCCGGCAAAGGTCGTCGTCGTCACGGCGCCCGTCAGCGTCAGCTTCACGCGCAGCGTGTCGGGCCCCGGTGTGTTCGTCAGTTCGAAGCGCTTGCCGAGCTTCTTCGCGAACGTGTCGCCCATGTAGGTGGCGAGCGTCGCCTTGTCTTGATCGGTCAGGTCACCGAACTGGTGGTCGGTGCCGCGATAGATGGCGACGGGATCGAGGATCAGCTTCCGGTATGTGTGCCAGTCAGCCGGCAACGCATAGCGATAGGGCACGCGGCCGGACTTGTCCTGCGGATCGCTGCGCAGGTACGGCGACGATTCGATGCCGCTGTAGCGGGCGGGCTGGACGCCGGCGCATCCGGTGAGCGCGACGCAGAGCGCGGCGTTGAGCAGGTGGCTGGATTTGATCGTTCGGTTCATTTGACTCTCCGGGTCGGGTTCGCGCCGGTGGAGCCGGTGCGAAGTGTGGTGCAACAGGGCGGCATCGCCACTCGGGGTTGATGAAAAAACCAACCAGACGGTTTGTTTTTGGGGTGCAAGAACCGCATGAATTTCGGCAGCGGCAAGCCGTCCGGCGGCGGTCATCGGCCGGACAGCCTTGCCACCGGCGGCGCTCGCGGCGCGCCATGCGGTGCGCGACGCATCCGTCATCCGGTCGGGGTCGATGCGGGAGCCGATCGTAGCACCACCATTTTCGGAAGTAAACCGACCAGGCGGTTTGTTTGTGATAGACTCCGCGCACTTTCTTCATACGACCGCGCCGGCTCGGCGCGGTCGCATTGCATGACTCCATAGCGGGGACAGTTCATGGACAACCCGACGCGTTCCGAGCGAACGCGCACTGCCGCGATCCAGGCGGCGCTCGCGATCCTCGAGCGCGACGGCCCGGGCAAGCTCACGTTCGATGCGATTGCGCGCGAAAGCGGCATCAGCAAGGGCGGGCTGATGCATCAGTTCCGCACGAAAGGCGATGTGCTGAACGCGCTGATGGAACATCAGCAGGACTACTACCAACGGTTTCAGCGCGAGTATCTGGCCGCGCGCGATCCGGGCGACGCGCAGCCGACGCTGTCCGCGCAGATCGCGACGATGCGCGAAGTGATCGACCAGCAGCCGTCGGCGGCGCTCGCGATCATGGCGGCGCTGGTCGAGGATCCCGCACCGTTGCAGAAGGTGCGAGAGATCGACGGCGAGAACGCGAAGCGCATCGCGGCCGAATCGGGCGACCCCGATCTCGCGCTGCTGCGCTGGAAGGCGGCCTGGGGCCTCGCGCTATCGGCGATGTTCGGGCTGTGCCCGCTGTCGGCCGACGAGCGGGCACGGCTGTTCGACCGGCTGCTCGACGAGACGCAATGGCCGTCGGGTGGCGACGTAGCCGCGCAGGCCGCGACATCGTCGCGGAAAAAATGAGGCGCGCGTTCGTCGCATGCTGGGTGGCGGTCGGCCGTTTCGCGCGCTCGCTGCTCGCGGTCGTGCTCGGACGCTTGTGATCCGGTGAGCGCCTGACCGGCCACCGGTGTCGCTCAACGTTTCGCTTCCGCACCTTCGACAAACAGCTTCGCGACCGCCTGGAACTCCCGTTTCAGTGACAGCCCCGGCACGGTCAGCCAGCGCAGCATCGCCGCGAGATACAGGTGATGGAACCACGTCGCGAGCTGGTCGGCCCGCAGTGTGCCGTTCAGTTCGCCGGATTGCTGCCCGGCGGCGATCAGTTGCTGCCACACGAGCGCGATATCGCTGCCGTTCTCCCTGCCGCTTTCCGCTTCAACCGCGCCGATGCTCAAGAAGCGATGGCGCAAGTACGCAAGCAGGTACGCGGGATGCTGCTCGCACCACGCGGCCGACGCATCGAGCACGCAGCCGATGCGCGACACGAAGGTCTTGCGCCGCGCGACGTCGCGCTGCAGATGCGCGAGATCGCGCGCGAGTTCGCCTTCGAGCCAGTGCGCGAGCACGGCTTCCTTCGTTGCAAAGTGGTTGTACAGCGTGCGCTTCGCGACATCGGCCTGCGCGGCGATCTGCTCCATCGTGACGGCGTGGTAACCGTGCGCGTCGAACAGGCGTGCGCCGGTGGCGGCGAGATGCGCGAGCATCTGGATGCGCTTGCGCGCGCGGCGGCCCGGATCGTCGGTCGAAGTCGGCATGGCGAGGGATTGACTGAAAGTGTACGAGTTGCATTAGTATACGACGTGCACTTTTACGAATCCACCCGTCTCGACCCGTTTCCATCGCGCACGAGGAGTCACGCATGAAGCTCGTCATCGCCACCTACGGCACGGAAGGCGACACGCGCCCGCTCGCGGCGCTCAGCCGTGCGCTGATCGATGCCGGCCATGATGTCCGGCTGCTGGCCGATGCGGCGACGCTCGGGGCGGCCGCCACGCTCGGCGTGCCGTCGGCGCCGTTGTCCGGCGATATCCGCCGTGCGATTGCGCCGGACGGCGCATTGGCCGATGCGGTGCGCGGGCGCGGCGGCTTCAACGATACGTCGAAGGCGCTCGCGGCGATCGCCAATGCGAACACGGCCGCGTGGATGCGGGAGATCGCGGATGCGTCGGCCGGGTGCGATGCGATCCTCGTATCGGGGCTCGTATCGTTCGTCGGCTTGTCGGTTGCCGAGTATCGCGGCGTGCCGGCGATCGGCGCCGGCATGATCCCGATTACACCCACCACGGCATTCGCGTCGCCGTTCCTGCCGCCGGGGAAGGTGCCGCGCTGGCTGAACCGCGCGAGCCACCGCTTCGTGAACGCGCTGTTGTGGCAGGCATTCAGGAAGGCGACGAACGCGGCGCGCGCCAGCGTGTGCGGGTTGCCGCCGCGCAGGTGGGTGTGGGCCGATCATCCGATGCTGTACGGCGTGTCGCCGGCACTGCTGTCGGGCCCGGCCGACTGGTCGTCGCAGGCGCTTGCCTGCGGCCAGTGGCGCATCGATGCGCGTGCATGGGAACCGCCGCCCGATCTTGCGGCTTTTCTCGAAGCGGGCGATCCGCCCGTGTACATCGGTTTCGGCAGCATGGCCGGCTTCGATCGCGCCGGAATGGTCGATGCGCTCGTGCATGCGCTCGCCGGCCGGCGGGCGCTGTTCTATCCGGGATGGAGCGGAATCGATGCGTCGATGCTGCCCGCGCACGTTCGCGTGATCGGCGATACGCCGCATGACCGGCTGTTCCCGCGTGTGTCGATGGCGATCCATCACGGCGGGTCGGGCACCACGCATTCGGCTGCGCGGGCCGGCATTGCGTCGGTCGTCGTGCCGTTCGCGGGCGATCAGTTCTTCTGGGCGAACCGGCTGCGCCGGCTCGGTGTGGCCGATGCGCCGGTGGCGGGGCGGCGCGTGGATGCTGCGGCGCTGGCGCGGGCCATCGCGTTTGCCGATCGCGGCGACACGAAGGCGCGTGCAACGGAACTCGGTACCCGCATCGCGCAAGAGGACGGCTTGACGCTGGCCGTCAGTGCGATCGAGCGATGGGGGCGTGCCGTAGCGCGGTGAGCCCGCACATCGACATCAGAAATGCCCGGTGAATCGATAGCGGCTGCCCGGGTGCCACAGATTGGCGACCGACGCGACCATCCCTTGCGACCACGTGCGCCGATGCAGCAGCAGGCACGGCTCGCGGTCGTCCATCGTCAGGTGGCGGCGCGTTTCGGTGTCGGGCATCGCGGCCTCGATCCGGTATTCGACGCGCTGCAGCGGCGCGACGCGCGTCAGGTACTGGTTCGGCGTCGTGGTCGTGAAGTCCTGCAGCGCATATTCGGGCGCGCAGGCCGGATTGACCCAGCGTTCCTCGAGCTGCACCGGCGTGTCGTTCTCGAAGTGCAGCACGCGCGAATGGAAGATCGGGCTGCCCGTGTCGAGCTGCAGTTCGTCGGCGAGCTTCGCGTCGGCGACGGCCGCGCCGACCTGCAGCACCTGCGCGCGATAACCGTGGCCGCGCGCGGCGACTTCGTCCGAGATGCTGCGGATCGCGACGAGCGTCGATTCGTACTTCGGCGACGCGACGTACGTGCCGGAGCCGCGCGTGCGCGTGAGTACCTGCTCGGCGGTCAGCTCGCGCAGCGCGCGGTTCACCGTCATCCGCGCGACGTTGAATTCGCGCGCGAGCTCGTTCTCTGACGGCACCTGGTCGCCCTCCGCCCATTCGCCGGCATGAATGCGGGCGAGGATGAAGTCCTTGATTTCCTGATAGATCGGTGTGGTCATGGGATCGCGATTCCAGAGTCGGCAGCGGCCCGCCGCCGAATGCCGATCCGGCGCGCGCCCGGCGCCGAGTGTACCGGTTTCGCGGACGCGCGGGCCCGGATTCCCCGAATGATCCCTGTTCGGCCGGCGCGCGTCCATGCGGGATTGCACAGAGCGGCCGGCCTTTGGCAGCTGGCGAGCGGTCAGAACCGATGCCGGATGCCGACCGTCCCGACCACCTGCGTGTTGTTCGACGAAGCCGCGAGCCCGGTGACGTTCGCGAAGCCGAGCGTCGCGCCCGCCGGCACGCCGAACTGGTGCTGGTAGACGGTTTCCGCGTATACGTCGGTGCGCTTGCTCAGTGCGTAGTCGGCCATCAGCGTCACCTGATGCCATTTCGGCCGGTGGCTGCCGGTGGCGTCGTCGTAGCGGCCGTTGGTGAACGTATAGGCGCCCGCGAACGAGACGGCCGGCGTGAGCGCATAGCGTGCGTTGACCTCGAAGTTGTCGAAGCGCAGCGCGTTCAGCGCGCCGGGCAGCGACGACGCGGCCGTTTCATCGAACATCGAATGCGTCCACAGCGCGCCGACCGTCAACCGGTCGAATGCGTAGCTGCCGCCCGCGCCCATCACGCGCTGGCGCACGGCCGGGAAGTTCGGGCCGTCGTTCGTCGACAGCGCGCCGCCGGCCGTCAGCCCACCGCGGTTGAGCTGCAGGTACGCGGCGCCGAGGCTGACCGGCCCGTTCGCATACGACACGCCCGCGCTGTACGCCCGGTTGTTCGCGAAGCCGCCGGCCGCGTTGCTGAACCCGTACAGGCCGCCGAACTGCCAGCCGGCGAGCGTCGGGCTCGTGTATTTCACCGCGTTGTCGATGTAGAACGAGTCGTCGATGTTGTCGTTGTCGAACGGGTGCGACGCGAGGTTGTTGCCGTCGCCGTTGTTCGCCATCGCGAGCGGGCCGAGATAGTCGACCACGGCGTCGTACTGGCGGCCGAGCGTCAGCGCGCCGTACCGGTCGCTCTGCAGGCCCACGTACGCGCGGCGGCCGAACATCGTGTTCTTGTAGGACTGCGTGCCGTTGTTCAGGTTGAAGCCGTTCTCGAGGCGGAACAGCGCATGCAGGCCGCCGCCGAGATCCTCGTTGCCGCTCAGGCCGAAGACCGTATTCGACAGCAGGCCGCTGCCTTGCTGCCACGCGCTTTTACCCGACTGGTTGTTCGTATAGACGATGCCCGCATCGAGCATCCCGTAGAGCGTGACGCTGCTTTGCGCATGCGCGGCGGCGCTGAGGAACGCGAGGGAGAGGGTACCGGCGACTGCTTTTTTCATTGTGAGTGCTTCCTGGAAAGGCCCGTAGCGACGGGAACGACGATCCGGCGCGCGTGCCGGCGGCGAACGGGTGCGGCTCGTGACGAACCGCACGCGTTCGCGTCGGAAACGCGCGTTCGAACCGATGAAAGGGGAGCGGGCGCGTGACGCGTGTCACGCGCGGCCGCAATGGATGCCGGCTAGTGCTGCAGCAGGCGGATCGTGCCGAATTCGGCGGCCGGGAACAGGCGGAGAATCGACAGGATCGTCGGCGACGCCTGCGACCGTGCGACTTCGAGCTCGATGCAGGCGCGCCCGGTGCGGTTGTCGATCGCGGCCGTGTAGAAATTCAGTGCGGTGCCGACCGCCTGATGCAGCAGGCGCCGCACGACGGCGAGGTTGTCCGATTCGACGCGGATCGACAGCAGCACGAGTTCGTCGGCCGGGTAACGGCGCCGCGAACGAACGGGCGGCAGAGTGCGTGAAGCAGCGGTTTCGGTTCTGGTCGGTTTCATGCTGGCACCCCGGTCGCATCGTGCTCCGCACCGCGGAGATCTCGTCTTGGACATGCCGCCCATTCTAGGAAACGCGGTGACGAGATGGTGTATAGACTCGTATTGGCCCTGAAAAGAACGTATAAAAACGCCATCGCCACCGGCTTTCGTCTTTACAGTTTTTTTATTCCGCGTAAAGAAATTGAACACCGCTTTGATACGCGGATTTCTACACTGTCGCATCCCATTCGCCAGATGAGCATGGGGGCGTCAAGCGGGCCTGCGCCGACACGGCAGGGCCTGGTACACCGACGAACGCGCGGAGCTTCCGCGCATACGAGAAAAAGGGGAAAGCCATGTTGTGGATCACCGGCGCGTTGTCGCTCGCGCTCTTTATCTATCTGTTTCATGCATTGATCAAACCCGAGCGCTATTGATCGGCGCGATTCAACAGGAATTCGAAAATATCGGTGAATGTCATGAGCGATCTGCTTTTCATTTTGTTCACGCTCGCGTTCTTTGCCTTGACGGCCGGTTTCATCACTGGCCTTGACCGGATCTGAGCGAGCGTCGACATGTTCAACAATCTCATTCAATTCGCGATCGTTCTCGCGATCATGCTGGCGCTGGTGCCCGTCGTCGGGAAATGGCTTGCGCACGCCTTTACGAGCCCGCGCCACGCGTGGGTCGAACGCCGTACCTATGCGCTGCTCGGCGTGAATCCCGACGAAGCGATGTCGTGGCAGCGCTACGGCATGGTGCTGCTGCTCAGCAATGCCGGGATGATGCTGCTCGGCTATCTGCTGCTGCGCATCCAGGACACCCTGCCGTTCGATGCGCTGCAGCGCGCCGCGCAAAGCCCCGACCTCGCCTTCAACACCGCCGCGTCGTTCATCACGAACACGAACTGGCAGGCGTATGCGGGCGAGAGCAGCCTGTCGAACTTCTCGCAGATGGCCGTCATCACGTTCCTGATGGTGGTCAGCGCGGCGACCGGCGTCGCGGCCGCGGGCGGCTTCATCCGCGGGCTGAGCCGCAAGAGCGCGGCGGACATCGGCAACTACTGGGTCGACTTCACGCGCGTGACCTATCGCGTGCTGCTGCCGCTCAGCTTCGTGATGGCGCTCGTATACGTATGGCAGGGCATGCCGCAGACGCTCGCCGCCGATGCGTGGGCGACCACGCTCGAAGGCGCGCGCCAGCAGATCGTGATGGGGCCGGTTGCCAGCCTCGAATCGATCAAGCATATCGGCACGAACGGCGGCGGCTTCTTCAGCATGAACGCCGCGCATCCGTTCGAAAACCCGACGCCGCTCACCAACACGTTGCACATGCTGTCGATGCTGCTGATCCCGTCCGCGCTGACCTACGCGCTCGGCACGATGATCAGCCGGCGCCGCCAGGGATGGGTGCTCCTCGGCGCATTTGTCGTGATGTTCGTCGGTTTCCTGGCCGTGATCTATTCGGCCGAGCAGCACGGCAATCCGCTGTTGACCGGGCTCGGCGTCGACCAGCAGATGAGCGCCACGCAGCCGGGCGGCAACATGGAAGGCAAGGAGATGCGCTTCGGCATCGCGCAGACGAGCCTGTTCGCCACCGTCACGACGGCCGCGACCACCGGGTCGGTCGACGCGATGCATGACTCGCTGACGCCGCTCGGCGGCCTCGTGCCGATCGCGCAGATGATGCTGAACAACGTGTTCGGCGGCGACGGCGTCGGGCTGATCAACCTGTTCACGTTCGCGATCCTCACGGTGTTCCTGGTCGGGATGATGATCGGGCGCACGCCGGAATTCCTCGGCAAGAAGATCGAGGCGCGCGAGATGAAGCTCGTGATGCTCGCGGTGCTCGCGCATCCGTTCAGCATTCTCGGCTTCACCGCGGTGGCGGCGATGCTGCACTCGACGATGGACAGCCTCGCGAACCTCGGCCCGCACGGCTTCAGCGAAGTGCTGTACGCGTACACGTCGGGTACGGCCAACAACGGCTCCGCGTTCGCGGGCCTGAACGCGAACACGCCGTTCTTCAACACGACGATCGGCTTCGCGATGCTGATCGGCCGCTACCTGACGCTGCTGCCGATGCTCGCGGTTGCGGGCAGCCTCGCCGCGAAGAAGAGCGTGCCGGAAAGCGCGGGCACGCTGTCGACGTCGACGGGCCTGTTCGCCGGCCTGCTGGTCTTCGTGATCCTGGTCGTCGGCGGTCTCACGTTCCTGCCCGCGCTCGCGCTCGGCCCGGTCGTCGAGCACCTGCTGATGTCGGGCGGCCAACTGTTCTGAGGAAAACATCATGATGCAAGGCAATCGCCAGGCAGCGGCGGCCGCCGCGCCGGCACCCGGTTCTTCGTTCGGCGCGGCGACGCGCGGCCTCGTGCGGCCCGTGATCGCATCGTCGGTGCTGTTCATGCTCGTCACGGGGATCGCGTATCCGCTGCTCACCACGGGCGTCGCGAACGTGCTGTTCCCGTCGCAGGCGCGCGGCAGTCTCGTGGCGCGCAACGGTACGACGATCGGCTCGGCGGTGATCGGGCAGAACTTCACGCGTGCCGGCTACTTCCACGGGCGGCCGAGCGCGACGACCGGCACCGATCCGGCCGATCCGTCGAAGACGATCGACCAGCCGTACAACGCGGCCGGCAGCGGCGCCAGCAACCAGGGCGCCACCAGCAAGAAGTTGCTCGCGGATATCGCGCAGCGGGTGCGCGTGTACCGGCAGGAAAACGCGCTCGCCGCCGGCACGCCGGTACCGGCGGATGCCGTGACCGCATCGGCCTCGGGGCTCGATCCCGAGATCTCGGTGGCGAACGCGCGGCTGCAGGCGGCACGCGTCGCGCAGGCACGCGGCGTCGATGCCGCCCAGGTCGCGTCGCTGGTCGAGCGCATCGCATCGCCCCGCCAGCTCGGCGTGCTCGGCGAACCGCGCGTGCGCGTGCTCGAGCTGAACCTCGCGCTGGACCGCGCATTCGGCCAGGCGGCCGGCGCGAAGTAATGGCAGGAACCACGGAGTCACTCATGTCCCATATCGAAACCCCGATCAATCCGGTGGCCATCCCGGTCGGCGCCGTGCCGCCGATGCGCTGGACGGCCGTGCTGCGCGAGGCGTTCCGCAAGCTCGCGCCGCGCGTGCAGTTGAAGAATCCCGTGATGTTCGTCGTCTATCTCGGCAGCATCGTCACGACCGTGCTGTGGCTGCAGGCGCTGACCGGCACGGGCGATGCGCCGGCCGGCTTCATCTTCGCGGTCGCATGCTGGCTGTGGTTCACCGTGCTGTTCGCGAACGCGGCCGAGGCGCTGGCCGAAGGGCGCGGCAAGGCGCAGGCCGACGCGCTGCGTGCGGCGCGCAAGCGCGTGTACGCGAAGGTGCTCGACGAGCCGAAGCAGTACGGCAGTACCAGCCACCGCGTGCCGAGCGACGAGCTCGCCGCCGGCAGCATCGTGCTCGTCGAGGCCGGCGACACGATTCCGGCCGACGGCGAAGTGATCGACGGCGTTGCGTCGGTCGACGAATCGGCGATTACCGGCGAATCCGCGCCGGTGATCCGCGAGTCGGGCGGCGATTTCTCGTCGGTGACGGGCGGCACACGCGTGCTGTCCGACTGGATCATCGTGAAGATCACCGCGCAACCGGGCGAGGCGTTTCTCGACCGAATGATCGCGATGGTCGAAGGCGCGAAGCGCGGCAAGACGCCGAACGAAGTCGCCCTGACGATCCTGCTCGTCGCGTTGACGATCATCTTCCTGCTCGTGTGCGTGACGCTGCTGCCGTTCTCGCAGTTCAGCGTGCTGCTGAATGCGTCGGGTTCGGCCGTGAGCCTGACCGTGCTGATCGCGCTGCTGGTTTGCCTGATTCCGACGACGATCGGTGCGCTGCTGTCGGCGATCGGCATCGCGGGGATGAGCCGCATGATGCGGGCGAACGTGCTCGCGACGTCGGGCCGCGCGATCGAGGCGGCGGGTGACGTCGACGTGCTGCTGCTCGACAAGACCGGTACGATCACGCTCGGCAACCGTGAAGCCGTGCAGTTCCGGCCGGCGCCGGGCGTGGACGAACGCGCGCTCGCCGAGGCCGCACAACTGTCGTCGCTTGCCGACGAAACGCCCGAGGGGCGCTCGATCGTCGCGCTCGCGAAGCAGCGTTTCTCGCTGGACGTGGCGGCGGCCGGCGGCAGCATCACGGTGCCGTTCAGCGCGCGCACGCGGATGAGCGGCCTCGATATCGGCGAACGCCAGGTACGCAAGGGTGCGGCGTCGGCGATCCGCGCGCACGTCGATGCGCTCGGCGGCGTGTTTCCTCAAGCAGTCGAGACGGCCGTCAACGACATCGCGCGGCGCGGTGGTACGCCGCTCGTCGTCGCCGATGGCTCGACGGTGCTCGGTGCGATCGAGCTGAAGGACATCGTCAAGCACGGGATCGCCGCGCGCTTCGCCGAGTTGCGCAAGGTCGGCGTGAAGACCGTGATGATCACCGGCGACAACCGGCTCACCGCGGCCGCGATCGCGGCGGAAGCCGGTGTCGACGACTACCTCGCCGAAGCGACGCCCGAGGACAAGCTGCGGCTGATCCGCGAGCACCAGGCGAAGGGCCATCTCGTCGCGATGACGGGCGACGGTACCAACGACGCGCCGGCACTCGCGCAGGCCGACGTGGCCGTCGCGATGCACAGCGGCACGCAGGCGGCGAAGGAGGCGGCCAACATGGTCGACCTCGACAGCAACCCGACGAAGCTGATGCAGGTGGTCGAGGTCGGCAAGCAGATGATCATGACGCGCGGCGCGCTGACCACGTTCAGCGTGGCCAACGATCTCGCGAAGTATTTCGCGATCATCCCGGCCGCGTTCGTCGCGACCTATCCGGCGCTCGGCGCGCTGAACGTGATGGGGCTGCACAGCCCGACGTCGGCGATCCTGTCGGCGGTGATCTTCAACGCGCTGATCATCGTCGCGCTGATCCCGCTCGCGCTGAAGGGCGTGAAGTATCGCGCGGAGCCGGCCGAGAAGTTGCTGGGGCGCAACCTGCTGATCTACGGTGTGGGCGGGATCATCGCACCGTTCATCGGCATCAAGCTGATTGACATGCTGTTGACGCCGTTTATCTGACCGAACGCGCCGTCGCGGCCCCGCTCACGCCTTCGCGGCGTGCGCGGGGCCGTTCGGCGTTTCAATTGCCGGAAGCGATCATGGATGTGAATGTGAACGTGAGCGAAGCGAATCGACGGACATCGGGGCGGCGGGACGCCGCCGCCCACGGCAGCGGGGCCGGCGCGCGCCGCGACCGCTGGCGAGCCGTGCTGCGCGCGAGCGCGGCGCTGGCCGACCGCATCGCGGGCGCGGGGCCCGATCCGCGGCCGGCGCTGGCCGTGCGCGAAGCGCGAGCGCGCACGCACGTGTGGGTGTCGCAGTACGCGGTGCCGCTGCTGCTCGCCACGCTCGTGTGTGCGCTGGCGACGCTGGCGGCGAGCGCGCTGCTGCGCGTGTTCGACCTGTCGAACGTCGTGATGCTGTTCCTGATGACGGTCGTGCTGATCGCGCTGCGGCTCGGCCGGCTGGCCGGCGCGTGGGCCGCGTTCGTCTGCGTCGGCTGCTTCGACTTCTTCTTCGTCGAGCCGAGGCTGTCGTTCGCGGTATCCGATACGCAGTACGTGTTCACGTTCGCGCTGATGCTGGCCGTCGCGCTCGCGATCGGCCAGCTTGCGGCGCGCCTGCGCGCGGAGGCGCGGGCCGCGCGTGCGAACGAGAAGCGCTCGGCCGCGCTCGCGCGCGTCGCGCATGACCTGTCGGCTGCGATCGAGACCGAGCAGATCGCATCGATCTGCACCGGCACGATCGCACCGCTGCTCGGCGTGCGCGTCGCGCTCGTGCTGCCCGATGCGGACGACCGGCTGATGCCGGCGCCACACGCTGCGTTCGTCGAAGCGCCGATCGCCCGCTGGGTCTACGAGAATGCGCGCGGCGCCGGGTGCGGGCTGCCGCCGTTCGAGCGCGCGGCCGCGCAATACCTGCCGCTGAAGGCGCCGATGCGCGTGCGTGGCGTGCTCGTGCTGTTCGGCGACGCGCAGCCGGTTCCGACCGATCCCGACGATCGCCGCCTGATCGATGCGCTGTGCTCGTCGATCGCGATGGCGCTCGAACGCGTGCACTACGTCGGCGTCGCGCAGCACACGCTCGTGCGGATCGAAGGCGAGCGGCTGCGCAATGCGCTGCTCGCCGCCGTGTCGCACGACCTGAAGACACCGCTGACCGCGATCCGCGGGCTCGCCGAGACGCTGGAGCGGCCCGAGCGGCTGGCCGACGGGCAGCCGGCCGCGCTCGCGCACGGCATCCGCAACCAGGCCGAGGCGCTGCACGGGCTCGTCGTGAACCTGCTGGATCTCGCGCGGATGCAGAGCGAGGGCGTGCGGCTGAATCGCGAGTGGCACATGCTCGACGAGATCGTCGGCAGCGCGCTCGCGCATTCGGCCGGCGTGCTGGCCGGCCGCGACGTGAGCGCCGACCTGCCGGCCGACCTGCCGCTGATCGACGTCGACGCGCTGCTGATCGAGCGCGTGCTGATGAACCTGCTCGACAACGCGGCGAAGTACGCGGGCACGGAGGCGGCCGTGGCGGTGCGCGCGCGCGTGTTCGGCGAAACGCTGTACGTGTTCGTCGAGGACGACGGGCCCGGCTTCGTCGCGCGCAACACCGAGCCGCTGTTCGAGCCGTTCGAGCGCGAACGCAAGGAATCGTCGATCAGCGGCGTGGGGCTCGGGCTCGCGCTGTGCCGCAGCATCGTCAACGCGCACGGCGGCTCGATCCGCGCTGTGCCGCTCGACCCGCATGGCGCGCGGTTCGAGATTCGCCTGCCACTGGGTGCGCCGCCCGACATCGAACACGAGAGCCGGACATGATCAGATCGCGCGTACTTATCGTCGAGGACGAATCGGACATCCGCCGCTTCGTGCGGATGGCACTGGAACAGGAAGGGCTCGACACCTGCGAGGCGTCGACGGCCCGCGAGGCGCGGATGTATGCGTCGAGCAGCAAGCCCGATCTCGTGATCGTCGATCTCGGGCTGCCGGACGACGACGGCAAGACCTTCATCCGCGAGTTGCGCGAGTGGTCGACGGTGCCGGTGATCGTGCTGTCGGCGCGGCAGCAGGAGGTGGAGAAGGTCGCGGCGCTCGACGCGGGCGCGGACGATTACCTGCCGAAGCCGTTCGGCGTGCCTGAACTGCTCGCGCGGGCACGCGCGCAGTTGCGGCGCGCGGCGTTCGTGTCGGCCGACGGGCAATCGTCGTCGATCGTGCGGTTCGGCGACGTGACCGTCGATCTCGGCCGGCACGAAGCGGTTCGCGGCGGCGAGCCGGTCCATCTGACGCGCCTCGAATTCCGGCTGCTCGCCGCGCTGATTCGCGCCCGCGGCGGCGTGATCGCCGCTCGGCAATTGCTGGCCGAGGTCTGGGGCATCCACGACGCCGACCGAGCGCACTACGTGCGCGTCTACATGACGAACCTGCGGCAGAAGCTCGAACCGGTGCCGGCACGCCCGCGGCACCTGCTGACGGAACTGCAGTTCGGCTACCGTCTGGTCGGTCTGGAAACGGTCGGCATGACGGACGGGCCGCGCGGTGCGGCGTCGTCAGGTCTAGACAAGTGAAAACCCGCTCCCGACCGTGCACCTGCATGCGGAGAAAGCTGTTGTTTAGCTCGATGTAATTCGTAATTAGTTGAAATTGAAGGGGATTTGAAACCCACGGCCATAATCCACCGACAATTAGAGATAAACACGGATTGCTGGCCATGTCCCTGCGCGGGCAAAGTTGTATGTACAACTTGGAGTGTCGCCGAAGGGGCGATTTCCGGGTTGGAAGGGGGCCCGCCGGGATGCCGTACCGGTCGCCCGACGGAACCCCTGCCCAGTTCGCCTATGACAGGAACGCCATGAAGAAACTCGCGCTCAGTATTGCCCTTGCCTGCATCGCGGTCGGTGCCCACGCCAAGGATTGGTCGACGATCCGGTTCGGCGTCGACGCCAGCTACCCGCCGTTCGAATCGAAGGACGCAAGCGGCAAGGTCGTCGGCTTCGACGTCGATCTCGGCAACGAGATCTGCGCCCGCCTGAAGGCGAAATGCGTGTGGATCGAGAACGACTTCGACGGGATGATCCCGGCGCTGAAGGCGAAGAAGTTCGACGGCGTGCTGTCGTCGATGTCGATGACGCCGGCGCGTGCCGAGCAGATCGCGTTCTCCGACAAGCTGTTCAACACGCCGACGCGCCTCGTCGTGAAGAAGGGCGCCAACCTGCAGCCGACGGCCGAATCGCTGAAGGGCAAGTCGGTCGGCGTCGAGCAGGGCACCATCCAGGAAACCTACGCGAAGGCGTACTGGGCGCCGAAGGGCGTGCAGGTCGTGCCGTACCAGAACCAGGACGGCGTGTACCAGGACCTGATGTCCGGCCGCCTCGACGCGGCGCTGCAGGACGCGGTGCAGGCCGACATCGGCTTCCTGAAGACGCCGCGCGGCGCGAACTTCGACTTCGCCGGCAAGGACATCGACGATCCGAAGACGCTCGGCAACGGCGCCGGCATCGGCCTGCGCAAGGACGACGCCGACCTGAAGGCGAAGATCGACCACGCGATCGCCGACATCATCAAGGACGGCACGTACAAGAAGCTCGAGAAGAAGTACTTCGCGTTCGACGTCTACGGCGGCTGACCATCCATGCGGCGCGCACCGGCTGTGGCGCGCGCCGCGTCTGTCGTGGGTGCAACCCGCTTCGCGTGATGCGTCCGACTTGATGAGCAGCTCGCATCAGGTAGTGCGCAGATATCGTTTGATGCGCGGCTAATGGCTATTGACAATCCAGCCACCTCGTTCTGGATCCCTCATATGATCTTCCAAGGATTTGGCCCGCTGCTGTGGGCCGGCACGGTCGAGACCGTGAAGCTCGCGGTACTGTCGCTCGCCGCGTCGCTCATTCTGGGCCTCGTCGGTGCGAGCGCGAAGCTGTCGACGAACCGCGTGCTCAAGTCGATCGGCACCTTCTACACGACACTGATCCGCGCGGTGCCGGACCTCGTGCTGATGCTGCTGCTGTTCTACGGGATCCAGATCCTGCTGAACAACTTCACCGACATGCTCGGTTGGGACCAGATCGACATCGACCCGTTCGTGGCCGGCGTCATCACGCTCGGCTTCATCTACGGCGCGTACTTCACCGAGACCTTCCGCGGCGCGTTCCTGTCGGTGCCGCGCGGCCAGCTCGAAGCCGGCTTCGCATACGGGATGAGCGGCTGGCGCGTGTTCCGCCGCATCCTGTTCCCGCAGATGATGCGCTTCGCGCTGCCCGGCATCGGCAACAACTGGCAGGTGCTCGTGAAGGCCACCGCACTCGTGTCGATCATCGGCCTGGCCGACGTCGTCAAGGCATCGCAGGACGCGGGCAAGAGCACGCTCGATTTCTTCTTCTTCACGCTGGCTGCAGGCGCGATCTACCTCGCGATCACGACGGTGTCCAACCTCGTGCTGCATCACCTCGAGAAGCGTTATTCCGTCGGCGTCCGGAGGCTCGCACTGTGATCGAACTCATCAGCCAGTACTGGCAAAGCTATCTCTACACCGACGGCTACCGCTTCAGCGGCCTCGCGATCACGCTGTGGTTGCTGGTCGTGTCGATCGCGCTGGGCTTTGCGCTCGCCGTGCCGCTCGCAATCGCGCGCGCGTCGTCGAACCGCTGGATCTCGGGCCCGGTGTGGCTCTATACGTACGTGTTCCGCGGCACGCCGCTCTACGTGCAGCTGCTGATGTGCTACACGGGCATCTACAGCCTGCAGGTCGTGCACAACCACGTGCTGCTCGACACGTTCTTCCGCAACGCGATGAACTGCACGCTGCTCGCGTTCGTGCTGAACGAATGCGCGTATGCGACGGAGATCTTCGCGGGCGCGATCAAGGCGACGTCGGCCGGCGAGATCGAGGCCGGCATGGCCTACGGGATGTCGCGCTTCAAGCTTTATACGCGGATCATCCTGCCGTCCGCGCTGCGCCGCTCGCTGCCGAGCTACAGCAACGAAGTGATCCTGATGCTGCACGCGACGACGCTCGCGTTCACCGCGACCGTGCCCGACATCCTGAAGGTCACGCGCGACGTCAATTCGGCGACGTACATGTCGTTCCAGGCCTACGGCATCGCTGCCGTGCTGTACGCCATCGTCGTGTTCACGCTCATCTGGGCGTTCCGCAAGCTCGAGACGCGCTGGCTCGCGTACCTCTCGCCGCGCGGCCATTAACGCATTCGCAAGATTCGCAAGGAAGGACCCAGCATGTACAAGCTTACCGTTGACAACCTGCACAAGAAGTTCGGCGACAACGAGGTGTTGAAGGGCGTGTCGATGAAGGCGAAGGCCGGCGACGTGATCAGCATCATCGGCTCGAGCGGCTCCGGCAAGAGCACGTTCCTGCGCTGCATCAACTTCCTCGAGCAGCCGTGCTCGGGGCAGATCACGATCGGCAGCGAGCCGATCCAGACCACGCGCGACCGCAACGGCTCGCTGCGCGTGGCCGACCAGAAGCAGTTGCAGCGGATGCGCACCAAGCTGTCGATGGTGTTCCAGCACTTCAACCTGTGGGCACACATGACGGTGCTCGAGAACGTGATCGAAGCGCCGATGGCCGTGCTGGGGATCGGCAAGGACGAAGCGATCGCTCGGGCGCGCAAGTACCTGGAGAAAGTGGGCCTCGCGCCGCGCGTGGAGGGCATGTATCCGGCGCATCTGTCGGGCGGCCAGCAGCAGCGCGTGGCGATTGCTCGCGCGCTCGCGATGGAGCCGGAAGTGATGCTGTTCGACGAGCCGACTTCGGCGCTCGATCCGGAACTGGTGGGCGAAGTGCTGAAGGTGATGCAGAAGCTCGCCGAGGAAGGCCGCACGATGGTCGTCGTCACGCACGAGATGGGCTTCGCGCGCAACGTGTCGAATCACGTGATCTTCCTGCATCAGGGGAAGATCGAGGAGGAAGGGAATCCGCAGGAGATTCTCGTGAACCCGAAGAGCGAACGGCTCGGGCAGTTCCTGTCGGGGCGGTTGAAGTAGGCAGGCGGGCAGCGCTGCGCATCGCCCGTGAAGCTGCAACGGCGTCGCGGGCGATGCGGAGATTGAAGTACGCTTACAGTTGCGCCAGCGCGTCCGTCAATGGCCGCTTCGCGACACCCACGAGCGGTATCCTGCACGGCTTCACGCCGTCGCAAACTGGAACGCTAAATGCTTGTCAGGCTTGATCCTTTCGATGAAGGAGCACCACGATGAGCACGCCGACAACGACCCATTTTTCCCATGTGAAGCCGCAGGACACCGCGTATCGCGGCGAAGGCCTGCGCGACTTCTTCCTGTATCGCGATCTCGGTATCGCGGCCGCGACGAACGGCAAGGTCGTCGCGCAGCTCGTCAGGGCGAATCATGCACCGGAGGCGGGCACCGGCTGGCACCGTCACGAGGCCGAGTTCCATATCGTGATCATGCTGAAGGGCTGGGCGCGCTTCATGTACGGCGAACGCGAGACGCTGGTGGCGGCCGGCGACTGCGTGCATCAGGCGCCGGGGATCGTCCACTATCTGTTCGACTACTCGCCTGATATGGAATATCTGGAGATCGTCGGGCCCGCCGATTTCAAGTCGATCGACGTCGACGGGCCGTGCGCGGTGCCGCCGCCGACACCGTGGGGCGAGGCGGGCGCGTAGCTGCCCGGTTGCCCGAGACGCGCATCATGCGCACGCTTGCATCGGACCGCCTTCGGGCGGTTTTTTCGTTGCGCGTTACACGGCAGCTCCCGTGTGCCCCCACCACACCTGCGATTCGCTTTCCCCTCCGTCACATTCTTTCGAATTCCGAACGGTCGCGAAGCTGAAGATCTGGAAAGAAAAGAAAGACATTCGTCAGCTTCGACGCGTCGGCGGCACTGCGATGTCAAAGATCGTCAATTGCGTGGGGATGCGGTGCACGGCCTGTCGACGACCGGCGTTAAGGAGGTACCAGCCGGATCACCGGTTGACCTACCCGGGAGAGTTTCATGAAGCGCATCGCGAAGATCCTGACGGCCACCGCAGTGGCCTGTGCCGTTCTCGTTCCGGCACTCGCCGAAGCCCATTCGCACCGTGAGTGTCACTTCGATCATCACCACCATCGCGTGTGCCGCTGGGTGCGGTAACCGCGACTTTCCCGGGGCTACCCGGAACGCATTCTTCAGTCAGGCAAATCAGGAGAGGACCATGAAAAAGACGATGTTGATCGCCGCGCTGGTCGCCGGCATGGGTATGTCGATCGGTGCGTTCGCGCAGGTTCCGGCCAGCGCGCCGGCCGGCACGACCGGTCTGTGCAAGGACGGCTCGTTCTACTCGGGCGCGTCGAAGAAGGGCGCATGTGCCGGCCACAAGGGCGTGAAGACCTGGTACGGCGCATCGTCGGCGGCAGCCGCGAGTGCACCGGCCGCCACGCCGGCAACGGCAGCTTCCGCTGCCGCGGCGTCCGGCACCGCGCCGGCGAAGAGCGCGGCCGCGACGACCGCGGCGGCAGCGCCGGGCGGCGGCCCGGGCAAGGTGTGGGCCAACGACAGCACGAAGGTCTATCACTGCTCGACCGACAAGTACTACGGCAAGACGAAGCACGGCAGCTACATGTCGGAAGCCGACGCGAAGGCGAAGGGCTACCACGCGTCGCACGGCAAGGCCTGTTCGTAACGCAGGCTGACGCGCGAGCCCGCTTCCTCGCGCGTCGCTTGCACACGGCAGCAATTCACGCCCCGCCAGCCCAGGCGGGGCGTTTTGTTTTCAGCAGCGTTCGGTTTCAGCGGGCGTGATGCGGCGCCGTGCCGGTCGCGGCATCGTGCGCCGTTGCGCGTGCGTCGAGCAGCGCGCGCAGCGTCACGTAGTGCGTGCCGTCCGCATTGCCGTCCGCGCCCGCGGTGCGATCGTACGGCTCGTTGTCGTGGATCGTCGCGCGCACGATCGGATAGATCTGCGTTTCCCAGCGGCTGCCGTTGAACACGCCGTAGTGGCCCGCCCCGGTCTGCACGTGGTGCGTCTTCAGGTACGGCGGCAACCCCGAACACAGCTCCTGCGCGGCCACCGTCTGGCCGACTGCGCAGATATCGTCCTTCTCGCCTTCGATCGTCAGCAGCGCGGTGCGATGGATCGCCGCCGGCTCGACGAGCCGGTCGCCGACCGTCAGCTCGCCGCGCGCGAGCGCATATTGCTGGAACACTTTCTCGACCGTCTCCAGATAGAACTCCGCGGTGAGATCAGCGGTGGCGAAGTATTCGTCGTAGAAGTGCCGCAGCGTGTCGGCTTTCGCCGGGTCGCCTTTCGCGCGCTCGTAGTACAGGTCGGCAAACGACGCCGCGTGGCGATCGGGATTCATCGACATGAACGCGCCGACCTGCACGAAGCCGGGATACACGCAGCGCTGCGCCCCGACGAAGCCCGCCGGCACGACGCTGATCAGGTTCCGCGCGAACCATTCGATCGGCTGGCTCGTCGCGAGCGCGTTGACCTTCGTCGGATTCACGCGGCAGTCGATCGGCCCCGCCATCAGCGTCAGGCTCGCGGGCTGCGCGGGATCGCCGCCGGCGGCCATCAGCGCGACCGCCGCGAGCGCGGCGACGGTCGGCTGGCAGATCGCGAGCACGTGCGCGTCCGGGCCGATCTGGCGGATGAAGTCGATCACGTGCACGACGTATTCGTCGAAGCCGAACCGTCCGGCCGTCAGCGGGATGTCGCGCGGGTTGTGCCAGTCGGTGATGTACACGTCATGGTCGGCCAGCATCGTATGCACGGTGCCGCGCAACAGCGTCGCGAAATGCCCGGACATCGGCGCGACGATCAGTACACGCGGCTGGCGCGCGACCGGCAGCGCCTTGCGGAAATGCAGCAGCGTGCCGAACGGTGTAGCCGCGGCGGCTTCCTCGACGATCGGCACCGTTTCGCCGTCGACGACGATCGACGCGATGCCGAACGGCGGACGCCGGTGCGAGAACGCGCAGCATTCGAGCAGTTCGCACAGCGCGTCGAGCATGCGGCCGGTCGGCGTCGTGGTGGCGGGTGGCCACAGCGACATCGTCGCGCGGGCGGCGGCGGCCCATGCGCGCGCCGGGCGCATGCATTCGGCAGACCATTGATAGAACGGATAGGCAAGCAGATTCATGACCGTCGCTCGTTGTGCCGCGTTGCATTGAACGAGGCAAGCCATGTGCCAGCCCGCGGCTGGCACGCGCGTTGCACGCGGTTCGGGGCGGCGGCGGCGCTGGCGGCACGCGACAAGCGGCAGCCGTATGCGATGCGTTGCCGCGCCGGCCTGACGTGCGGCACGTGCCGCGACAGCGTGCGTTGCCGCGCCAGTTCGGCGAATCCGCGGCACCGGCATGGTGCGGGTGACGCCACACGGCGTCCGTTTTCGGTGCAGGGGCACGAACGGTTTTGGACAGGGGAGCGACATGGAAGTCACCGGGCAGACAACACTGACCATCAGCAGCCGCAATTACTCGTCGTGGTCGATGCGCGGCTGGCTGCTCGCGAAGCTGAGCGGGCTCGTGTTCGAGACGGTCAGCGTGCCGATCGATGCCGCGTCGCGCGCGGAGTTGCTGCTGCTGTCGCCGTCGATACTCGTGCCGTGCCTGACGCACGACGGCAACACGGTGTGGGACACGCTCGCGATTGCCGAATACCTGAACGAAATCCGGCCGCAGGCGCGGCTGCTGCCCGAAGACCGGAAAGCGCGCGCGCATTGCCGGTCGATCTGCGGCGAGATGCATTCCGGTTTCAGCGCGTTGCGATCCGCGTTGCCGATGAACCTGCGCGCGCATTTCCCCGGCTTCCGGATCTGGTCGCGCGCACAGCACGACATCGAGCGGATCGTGACGATCTGGCGCGAGTGCCTGGCCGCGTACGGCGGCCCCTGGTTGTTCGGCGCAGAGATCGGCATCGCCGACGCGATGTATGCGCCGGTCGTCACGCGCTTCCTGACCTACGACGTGAAACTGGAGCCCGATATCGCCGAGTACGGCATGCAGGTGCTCGCGCATCCGTTCGTGGCGGAGTGGATCGAGGCGGCGAAGGCGGAGCACGAAGACATCGACGAACTCGACATGGAGTTCTGAGCGCCGATCACGTGCGGCGCACGCGCGCAAACGCGCGGCGCGTTCAACGATAGGATGAATGGCGTCTGATCATGGCGCGCTTAAATCGGACGAATCGGCGCGCGCCGTGAAGTCACGTGCGGCGGGCTTCGCGCGCGACCGGGGTAAACATCGCGGACACGTTGCCGATAACGCAGGTCCAGTGACCGCGAGAGAAACACGTGAAACCGTTTGTCATGCTTGTCTGTGCCGCTGCGTTGGTCATGTCGGCCGGCTGCGCTCAACTTCAATCCGGACGTCAGGACGCGAATGCGCGCGGCGACGCGCCCGCCGCGTCGTCGCCGCTCGTCGATTTCGTCATACCAGCCGATGCGCTCGGCGCACGCGATCCTCAATTGACCGCGTTGCTCGCGAAAGTCGGCGCGCTGGCATCGAGGCAGGCGCAGCCGATGACGATTCGCGTGGCTGCGCTGCCGCAGGATTTCGGTTACCTGAACCAGTCGCTTCGGCGCGGCGTTGCGACGCCGCGCGCCGCGTCGGTGCGGGTCGAGAACGTCGCGGCCGGGAGTTGCCGGCCGTACAGCGTTCAGGTCGTACCGACCCAGACCCAGTAACAGGAGATCCCGAGATGCTACGACTATCGATCTGTGCGGCCATGTTCGTGTGCGGCACCGCACTTGCGGCGTCACCCGGCGACGGTGCGCCGTTTGCTCCTGCCGCATCCAATCAGGTGTTTCCGCCGCTGCCGCCGTTCGCGTCGCTGCCGCCGGGGGCGGGTGGAGGCGACGACGAAGCGCAGGCACCCGCGCCGACGGGCGGGCGTCACGCGAGGAAGCTGCGCCACGCGCCGCCCGTGAAGAAGGCGCCGGAATTTCAGGTGCGTCTCGTCGTGACCGACGAGTCGCGTGCGGCACTCGCCGCCGAGGACAGGAAGCTTGACGACGCGCTCGCGAAAAGCACGCACGATCGGCGCACGACAGGAACCGGCGCGGCTGCGCTGGCGATGACGCAATGAAGCGGCATGATCGAAGCGGCGCGGACGTGACGACCCGGACCCGGATCACCTCGATGCGAGCAGGCTGCACGGCATGGCTGCGGTTCGCGATGTTGCTGAGTGTGCTTGTCGTCGCGCCGGTGCGTGCGGACGACGTCGTGCCCGGCAGCGCCTGTTTCGAGCGCGCAGCCGGCTATCAGGGCGTCAACCCGCAGATTCTGCGCGCGATCGCGTGGTACGAATCGAAAGGCAATCCCGCCGCCGTGCATCGCAACGCGGATGGCAGCATCGACGTCGGCCAGACCCAGATCAACTCGGTGCACTTCGGCGAACTGCGCCGCTACGGTGTGCCGCCGGGCGCATTGAAGGACGCGTGCGTGAACATCTACGTCGCGGCGTGGATGCTGAAGCGCAAGATGGTCCGCTACGGAAACACCTGGCAGGCGATCGGCGCGTATCACTCGGAAACGCCGCGCTTTCGGGACGAGTACGCACGCAACATCCACGCGGTGCTCGTATCGTGGGGCTTGCACGAGTGAGCCGCGGGTTCGTATGCGTTGAAGGCCGCGCGTAAGGGTTGCGGCGGGCCCGCGCGATCCGCGGGACGTGCGGCCGCTATCGTTTTCCCGGATGCATCGGGCCGTATCCTCAGCGCAAACGTTTTGCTGCCACTGTCGAGTCCGGAACCCCTGCGACGACGTTAAAGAACGACTCCGCTCGTGTCGTAAACGAGGGCACGGGGACGGCAGCGACGATCGCGCATGAAGCGCGGCGCGGCCGAACAAGAAAGTCAGTGCAGCAGGGGAATCGATTTGAATCGTCAGCAATCGTGGACGCGTACGGCGGCGCCCGGGGAAATCATTTACTCCGAGGGTTTTGCAGGCGAGCCCGTCATCTTTCTGATCACCGACGGCAAGGTCGAGCTGTCCACGCGATGCGACGACAAGCGTGTCGTCGTCGCGACGCTCGGTCGTGGCGAGTTCTTCGGTGAATCGGCGTTGCTCGCGGCCGAGCCGCGGGCCCATACCGCGAAGGCGCTTTCATTCTGTCAGCTGACGGTCGTGCCGGCCGGCATGCTCGACGAGGAAATCGAGCGCGTGTCGGCGCTGCTGCGTCATATCGTGCGGACGATGATCCGTCGCGTGAAGCGCAAGGACGACCAGCTCGCGACCTATACGCATGCCGACTTCATGCCGGGCGTGTTGTCGTATGCGCATGTGCTGGCGCTGATGGCGGGCGCCGATACGCGTGAAGCCGGCGACGCCTGGACGCGCCGGCCGATGCAGGCGCATGCGGCCGAAACATCGGTGCCGCTCGCCGAAGTCATCCGCAAATGCCGCGCGATTGCCGGCCACTCGCGGCCGCACGTGCTCGCGATGCTGCGACGCATGGAGAAGCTCAATCTCGTCACGATCGAAGCGGCGCAGGCGGACCACGCCGGCGGGGTAGCCGACTATGCGGCGTCGTCGGATGCGCGCCAGGTCGTCACGTTCGACGCCGCACGCGTGATCGATCGCGCACAGCAGGTGGCCGATCACGATCTCGATCTTTCGATCAACAGCGAACTCGAGCTCATCGAGCTCGCCGATCTGGAATCGCTGATCGGCGTCGAGAAGACGATGCTGCTCAACAAGCTGTCGAACGGCGAAATTGCCGAAGAAGTGTTCGCGTTCCGCAAATCGAAGGTACTCAGTTACGTCGAGCAGAAGGGTGTCGCGTACTTCTCGCGGCGCAATGCGCGTCGCGGCGGCGACGTGCGCGCGCTGGAGGATCTCGTGTGGATCGACGCGCGCACGCTGTTCGACGTCATCAGCGCGTTCGATACCTACGATCTCGCGAAGCTGATCGCGAATCTCGACGATCGCGCGGTGGCCGACAAGCTGTTCTCCGTGATGACCGAGGCGCGGCGCAACGAGGTGTCGTGGGTGATGCGCCGCGAGCTCAAGCTCGATCCGGTCGAGATCGAGGACATCGAGCGGCGCGTGCTGGATGCCGTTCGCGCGGCGAAGGCGCAGGCGGCGGGCACCGCACCCGTTGCATCTGCATCGGACGCATGACAAAGGAGGCGCGCATGGATCTGTTGACCCTGGCCGGCGTGGTGCTTGGCGGCGCGGCGATCGTGTTCGGTTTCGCGCTGGAAGGCGGGCATTTCACGATGCTGTTCCAGTTCGAGGCGCTCGTCATCGTACTCGGCGGCACGCTCGGCGCGGTGATGATTCAGAACACCTGGGCGCGCTTCTTCGACGCGGTGAAACAGTTGCGGCTCGCGTTCGTGCGGGCGCGCGAGGTCGATCGCAAGAACCTGTCCGACCTGCTCGAATGGGGCGACCGCGCGAAGCTCGACGGGCTGCTTGCGTTCGAATCGATGGACGTGAGCGGCATCCATCCGTTTGCGCGCCGCGGGCTCGAACTGCTGGCGAACGGCGTGTCGACCGCCGTGCTCGAGGACGCATTGCAGCGCGAGCTCGATGCATACGAACGCAGCCGCCTGGCCGCCGCGCGCGTGTGGCAGCAGGCGGGCGGGTATGCGCCGACGTTCGGCATTCTCGGCTCGGTGCTCGGGCTCGTGCAGGTGACGAGCCATATTCTCGAGCCGGCGCAGCTCGGGCCGGGTATCGCGGTCGCGTTCATCGCGACGCTGTACGGGCTGGCGCTTGCGAACCTCGTGTTCCTGCCGCTTTACGGCAAGCTGCGCGCGCAGATCGACAGCGAGCTGCGGTTTCGCAAGCTGTATCTCGACGGTTTGCTGGCGATTTCGCGCAAGGAATCGCCGCATACGATCGAAACGCGCCTGACCGGCGACGTGCGCGGGCGCGCGGCGGAGTCGCTCGCGTGATGGGCGTGTGTCGGACGAACAACCCGGATTTCCCACAGCATGACTGCTCGAACTGACGGTGCATCCGCGGCCGATCGCGACGATGACGAACTCGACGGCGCGCAGTCCGGCCGCTGGCTGATTTCGTACGCGGATCTCATCACGACGCTGATGGTGCTGTTTCTCGCGTTGTATGTGCTCCAGCTCGCGAAATACAACGCGCTCGACGCGCGGTACCAGACGCTCGCGCGGCATGCCGGGAGCGCCGCGAGCGCATCCGCTGCCGTGACGCCCGAGCGCTCACCGCCGTGGCTCGCCTTGCTCGATTCGTTGAAGGCGAACGGCCGGATCTCGCTCGTGAAAGCGCCGCACGGCGTCGAGATCGGCATCGACGCGAAGATCCTGTTCAATGTCGGCGATGCGCGCTTGCTGGCCGATTCGGCGCCCGTGCTGAACCAGATCGCGCAGGCGCTGAGCGATCACGCGACCGGCGACATTCTCGTCGAAGGGCATACCGACAGCGTGCCGATTGCGAACGCCAAATACGAATCGAACTGGGAGCTGTCGTCGGCGCGCGCGGGGAGCGTCGTACGCTACCTGACCGAGCGCGGCGTGGCACCGCACCGGCTCGCGGCGATCGGGCGGGCCGATACGCAGCCGCTCGTCGCGGGTGACGATGCGGCCGCGCGGGCACGAAACCGGCGCGTCACGATCTTCGTTGCATACTGATTGACGCCGATCGCGCGCCGATAGGCGGCCGCCTATGCCCGCCTGACAACAACATAACAAATCTCGCATGATGAACATCTGAAATCAGCGATGCGGTTCCGCGCCCGCATGCCGATAACCCAAACTGGCTCAGACCGAGCGGTTATCGAGGGTTCCCCATGCACTTCTGGCGCAAGCTTTCCATTCAGAACAAGCTGATTCTCAGCATGACGAGTTGCCTGCTCGTGTTCGTCGCGATCTCGAGCGGGCTCAGCATCCGTCTGATCGGTAACGCGGTACGCGATCGCGTCGTCCGCGAAGAGCTGCCGACGGCCGTGAACGGCATCCGCGCCGACGTGCAGCGGCAGATGGCCGGCCCGATCGCGGCATCGAGGATTCTCGCGCGCGACGCGTTTCTGCTGCAATGGGAAGCCGACGGCGAACCCGACGCCGGCACGCGCAACTGGATCCAGCTCGCGAAGAACGTGAAGGACGAGCAGAAGGCCGCGTCGGTGCAGTGGGTGTCCGTGAAGAGCGGCAACTACTACAACGAATCCGGCCTGCAGCGGAAGGTGACCGACAAGGATCAGTGGCTGACCGGCTTCCTGTCGTCCGGCAAGGCGTTCGACGTGAACATGGACCGCGAGGTGACGGTCGGCGGCTACATGATGTTCATCAACAGCCGCGTCGAGCTCGACGGCGTGCCGATCGGCGCGGCCTGCATGAGCCTGTCCGTCGATGCGCTCGCGAAGGGTATCGCCGCTTACCGGATCGGCGAGACCGGGTTCGCGTATCTCGTGCGTCCCGACGGCGCGATCATGATGCATCGCGATTCGTCGCTGATCGACGGCAAGCATTTCATGAAGGACCAGCAGGGGTTGCCCGGCGATGCGTCGTCGACGCTGCTGGCCGGCAAGCCGTATGCGTACCTGAGCTACGAGGGCGACGGCGGCGCGCGCTTCATCGCGACGTCGTTCATTCCGGAATTGAACGCGTATGTCGTCGTCGAGGTGCCGCAGGCCGAACTGCTCGGGCCCGTGACGAGCGCGATCCGCAGTGCGGCGCTGGTCGCGGCGGTGGTGGGCCTCGGGGTCGCGCTGTTCGTGATCTGGCTGGTGGGCCGCGCGATTGCCGCGCCGATCCGCCGCGCGGCGACGCTGCTGTCGGAGATCGCCAGCGGCCAGGGCGACCTCACGCGCCGGATGACGGTCGAGAGCCAGGACGAAATCGGGCAGTTGTCGGACGCGTTCAACCGGTTCGTGTCGTCGCTGTCGACGCTGGTGCACAGCATTCGCACGGCGTCCGCGTCGATTGCGACCGGGTCGGCGCAGATTGCATCGGGGAATGCGGATCTGAGCGAACGCACGGAGGGGCAGTCGAGCAATCTGGAGCGGACGGCGTCGTCGATGGAAGAAATCACGGCCGTGGTGCGCAACAACACCGAGACCGCGACGACCGCCGCGAAGATGATCAACGGTGCGTCGGATACGGCGGCGCGCGGCGGGCAGGTGGTGGGCGAGGTCGTGACGACGATGGAGCAGATCAGCGACGCGTCGCAGCGGATCTCCGAGATCATCGTGATGATCGACAGCATCTCGTTCCAGACGAACATTCTCGCGCTGAATGCAGCCGTCGAGGCGGCGCGGGCCGGGGAGCAGGGGCGCGGGTTCGCCGTGGTGGCATCGGAAGTGCGGAATCTGGCGCAGCGCAGCGCGCAGGCGGCCAAGGAGATCAAGGCGCTGATCGAGCATAGCGCAGGCACCGTGAATACCGGGTCGCGGCTGGTCAGCGAGGCAGGGAAGGTGATGCGCGATGTCGTGTCGCAGGTGCAGGGGGTGAGCGCGATGATGAGCGAGATTGCCGAGGCGAGCCTGGAGCAGAGTGCCGGGATCGACCAGATCGGCGATGCGGTGCAGTCGCTCGACCAGATGACGCAGCAGAATGCGGCGCTGGTGGAAGAAAGCGCGGCGGCCGCTGCGAGCTTGAAACAGCAGGCGGCGGAACTGACCAGGCTCGTGTCGGCTTTCAAGGTGGATGAATAAAGCCTGATTCACGATTTAGAATGGGGCGTTTCTGAGGGACGGCTGCCGTGGTTTCACGGCAGCCGTTTTGCATATCGGTGCGGGATTCGATGACGTCCATAAAAATGAAGCGCATTTCCAGGTGGAAGATCGGAGTGGGGGCGGCGGTTCTTGTCGCGGTGATCGCCGGGGTGGGGGCGAAGGTGATTGCGTCGCCGACCGATTCTTATCTTGCCTATCGGAAGCAGGCTGTCGACGCGATCGGGGCGGCGCAGCCGGACGACAAGACGGAACTGGACAAGAAGTACACGCCCGAGGTGAATGCGCGGCTGGCCAAGCTGGTCGGGAAGGTCAGGGCGAAAGGCTTTTCCGCGAAGGCGGGGAGTACCGTCGATGGTCTCTATATCGACAACGGGACGACGCCCGGGCCGGATGGACTGTTCTTGAAGTCGGACGACGGCAAGGTGAATCTCGTCGTGACGACGGTTCCGCTTTTGAAGGCCTGGGTGGCGACGGCGGATGCGGGGATCAAGTCGGCGGACGATGTCGCGGCGATTTTCGATAACGAGACGTTTTACACCGACGTGTTTGGTAACGACGCCATGGCATTCCGGTTCGCCGAATTGCCGGTGAAGCGGAAGCCGGCCGATGCGGTGGTGAAAGCATGGCTGCTGGGTGAAAGCCAGGACGGGATGCCGGATGGGCCGAACAAGTTGGCCGTGTCGATCAGGCAGGGCGCACGGGTTTATCTCCTGTGGCGGGATGCGACGTTGCCGACGATTGCCGCCTGCAGTGCGGAGCGCGTGGCCGAGGAGCAGCGGCCAGCCTGTTTCGCGCAGCAATTGCCCAAACAGCGGCGCTATGCGCGGTTTCTGTCCGAAGCGCAAGCGATGGTCGATGCCGTTGCTCAATAGGATGCAATCGTCTCGATTGTCGTTGAGTCGGGCGGTATCGCGACGCTAATGGATTCGCCCGCTTTTTGAGACATTCGACAGCACCGGAAACATCGCTGACAATCGGCGGCTGAAGACCGGACAGCCATCGATGTCGAATACGGCTGCGTCGCCGGGTACTTCAATTTCCTCTTTGCCCAGCTTCGTTTTCGTCTGCCATGACTATCGCCTTCGAGTCTCCCGATCAACCCGACGTGATCGCCCTCATCGCCGATCTCGATGCGTACCAGGACACCCTGTACCCGCCCGAGAGCCGGCACGCTCTGGATATCGCGTCGCTGAAGCAATCCAATGTGCTGTTCGCCGTCGCGCGGGACAGCGAGGGCAAGGCAATCGGGTGCGGGGCGATTGTCCTCAATCCCGAATTCGGCGAATTGAAGCGGATGTATGTCAGCCCGCAAGGTCGCGGGCAAGGTGTCGCGAGGAAACTCATGGCGCTGCTCGAGTCAGGGGCGATCGATCTCGGTTGCGCGTTGCTCAGGCTCGAGACCGGACCTTATCAACCTGAGGCGCTGGCCTTGTACGCGTCAGCGGGGTATGAGCGCCGTGGGCCGTTTGGCGATTACGTGAATGACCCGCTGAGCGTATTCATGCAGAAGCCCCTCGCGGCTTGAGCATCCGGCTCGCGCGGGCCGGTGATGACAGCCGGTGGTTTTCGCCCGTTCGTCGGATTTCGTCGCGGGCGGACGTTCGACGCTTTACGCAATCCGTCGTCACTCGATGGTTTCCAACGCATCACGGTGTCGGCATCGACGGGCACCGGGCGACACCGCGTAAAAATCCGAAACACTTCGTCGGTCAACGACATCGCACGCCGACCGTTGAGCAATGATCTGAAGATAGCTGCAGCCCTTACAGACAAGGAGTCTGGCCATGCTACGCAGTGTCAGGGCGGTCGCCGTGGGTAGTGTTCTGGTTTTGTCTTGTACCGTTGCGCAACCGAAACCCGTATTTTCCGACACCGGTTACGCGGCGGACGCCTATGGCGCCGCCGATCACTATCCGTTGCCGGTTCCCGGTCACGCGAGAACCCAGCGGCAGTTCGTCGGCTATTACACCCATTTCGACCAGGTTCGCATGGCCGATCCGATTGCCCGGGCCGGCGCCCCGTCGATACTGAAGTCGTCCGGGCGCGAACTGACGCTGAACTACCCGTATGGCGGGCAGAATCGCAATCTCGACGATTATCTCGAGCGCAATCCGGTGACGGGCCTGCTGATCGCGCACGACGATACGATCCTGTACGAACACTATCGGTACGCGCGAACGGACTCCGACCGCTTCATGTCGCAATCGATGGCGAAGACGATCGTCGGCATGCTGGTCGGCATTGCACTATCCGAAGGTGCGATTCACTCGATCGACGATCGCGCGGCCGTCTATGTGCCGGAGCTGGCGGACAGCCCATACGGACAGACTTCGATCCGGGATCTGCTGCACATGTCGTCGGGCGTCCATTTCTTCGAAGACGACAATGCCGGCGACGACCGGGACAAGTTCGGGCTCGAACTCTTCGATCCGCACGGGCCGGGCGCAGTCGCGGCCGTCAAGCGCTTCAACACGCGCGAGCGTGCGCCGGGCACGCGTTTCAACTATGCGAGCATCGAAACGGAAGTGCTCGGACTCGTGTTGAGTCATGCAACCCATATGACCGTCGCGCAATACGCCAGCGAGCGCATCTGGCAGAAAATGGGCATGGAGTCGGATGCATCGTGGGGGCGCGACGCGACCGGACAGAACATCACCTATTGCTGCGTGAGCGCCACGCTGCGCGACTGGGCACGGCTCGGCATGATGCTCGCGCACGACGGCCAGTGGAACGGCCGGCAAATCGTTCCGCGCGACTGGGTGTTGCAGGCAACGACCGTTGCGCCTCGCGATGGTTTTCTGGCGCCGGGCAAGGCCAACCCGATTTTCGGTTACGGATATCAGGTGTGGTTGTTGCCGGGCGAGCGGCGCATGTTTGCACTGCAGGGAATGGACGGCCAAAGAATCATCGTGGATCCGAGCTCGAAGCTCGTCCTCGTGCAGACGGCGGTATGGACCAACGACCACGATCCGGGCATGAAGGAGATTTATGCGCTGTGGTATGCGCTCGTCGCCCAATACGGAAACGTCGGCGTCGCAAGCAATTGACCGGTGGCGTTCGGGAAACGCCCGACCGGGCGTTTCCGCAGCCGGGCAGCGGCCGACCGCAGTCACGCCGGGCAGGGCGCGCAGCGAGATAGGGTCGCATCGCTTCGTCTGAAAAACAGGCTCCCAGGAGAAACAGTTACAAGTTAGCTGTTGACGCGAACCTGCCTGGCGGTTAGTGTATGCGTCGAAGTCCAAGAAGTCCGATTGCTGTTCATCAATTGCTCGCTCTCCGCAGCGGTATTCGTTGTCCTCTCCCTCCTTGACGCTTCAGGCGCTCTCCAACAGAGCAAATCTTCATATTTTTATCTCAAGGAATCTTCATGGATACCGGTATCGTCAAGTGGTTCAACGACAGCAAAGGCTTTGGCTTCATCACGCCGGATAACGGCGGCGACGATCTCTTCGCTCACTTCTCCGAAATTCGCAGCGACGGCTTCAAGACGCTGGCTGAAAATCAAAAAGTGAGCTTCGAAACGAAGCAGGGCCCGAAGGGTCTGCAAGCGGCCAACATCACGCCGCTGTAAAGTTTGAAGGGCCCGGCCTCCTGCGATGGAGGCCGGGTCGCAGCGACACCCTCACGGAGCGTTGTCTCCTAAAGTTGGCGCGATTGTTCTTAGCTGCATCTGTTGATTCAGCAGCTTGCCAAGCGCCACACGCCTCGTTGCACTTCATTCCCCCCTCCGGCAGCAACGCCTCATTCTTGCTTTCCGAAAGCTTTAGATTCAGCCCGTCATGGCTTTGAATCGGCGCGCCTGTGCACATTTCGCACGGCACGCGCGCACTCGAACATTATTAAAATTAAAATGCAAAACAAACAAATTCAACAATACAACGGCTATGCCGTCCAACCCTCGGCGCATCGTTTGCCCGACGGTAGTTTTTCCTCCAACCTGGTACTCGAACGTACCGACAGCGCACCCGCCGAAGGGCGCTACCAGTTCTATTCGCTCGATTACTTCTCGAGTGAAGCGCAGGCACTGCGGCACTCGGCACGCTGGGCACGTCGCTGGATCGACACGCGCGGTTAAAGGTAACGCCGCGGCACCCGACACCCAACGCAGATGAGTCACCCGGGCGCGCAACAAAGCGCGCCCAGACCTCGTGCGCAATCGATTCGCAGTCCTGCGATTATCTTCGTACGCCTTGCCCATCGGCAGGAGCAGTGACCGATTCGGTGGCCCGAGGCGTTCAGGTCATGCACGTCAGTGCGGCGCATCGCCGGCTTGGCCGGACGACAGTGCGAACGTCATGGCTGTTCGCGCATCCGCGGCTACCCTGTTCGGCCCGATCCGCGTGGCGGCTTCGAACGCGACGAGGCACTGAAGGGCGGAAGGCGCGTGATACGCATGGCGGGTGAGAAGGTCTTGTGGCTCGCGACATCATAAGTGCGGATCGAAAGGAAATCACAAGCCGACGCATGGGCGAAAGCCCGCCCGTTGGGGCGTAATACAGATTTACAAAGTCTGTGCGGCGCGGCGTCAACATGGGGCAGGGACGGGGCGTTCGCTACTGCGGGAACAACCCATTTCACGACAAGACGGAAAAACTGCACTCATGAAACTCAAATCCATTCCCGTGATTCTGTGCGCCGCTTTGATGGCGAATGCCGCGTTCGCCGACGAGCTTCACAACAAGGCGATGGCCGCCACGCACGATCTTCAGCGGTCCATCGAGGAAATGCACATCATCCAGCAGGAACATGGCGGCGAGTTTGGCGGCCACATGGCGCGTGCCGAGCAATTGGCCCGCCAGGCCGAGCAGGAGCGTGCCGCTGCGCTCGAGTACTACCGCGCGCGACATCCCGGCTGGCAGTAACGCCTGTCCGCCTCACATGGCCACGACGTTTGGATGATCAATGATGAAATCGAAATCCTGTTACACCCTGGTCGCGTCGCTGCTCCTGGGTGCCTCGCTGTCCGGCTGTGTGGTGGCGCCGGCTGAACCGCCGGTGGTCGCCCCGGCCGGCGTCGTCTACGTTGCGCCGGTCGGCGTGATGCCGGCTCCTGGTTACTCGTGGCGCTACCACCCGCACTACGGGTGGGGATGGTGGCACCCTCACTACGGCTGGCACCGAGGCTGGCGCTGACGCGTGGTCGCGCGGGAATGCCTGCGCGACGAAGGTGGATGCAGGAGCAAGGCACGGGGAGATTTCCCCGTGCTTTTTTTTACGCCACGCCACTGCGACAGCCGCGGATCGCATTCATGCGAAGATTGCCGCGGTGCGCGCGTGACAGCGTTCGCCGGCCTCCATTTCCCTTTCACCCCACCCAGGCACCATGGACCGCTTCGAAAGCATGTCGGTGTTCGTCGAGATCGTCAGTACCGGCAGCCTGACTACCGCGGCCGAGCGGCTCGGCCTGTCGCCGAGCATGGTCGGCAAGCACTTGAACGCGCTCGAAGCGCGTCTCGGCGTGAAGCTGCTTCACCGCACGACGCGGCGTCATCACCTGACCGAGGCCGGCGCGCTTTACCTGGAGCGTTGCCGCGACATCCTCGACCGGGTCGAGACAGCCGACGACGCCGCGTCGACACTCGGCAGTGATCCGTCGGGCCAGCTCCGCATCGCCGCACCGATTTCGTTCGGCGTCACGCAGCTCGCGCCGGCCGTCGCCGCCTTTCTCGCGCAATATCCACGCGTCGATATCGAACTCGTGCTGACCGATGCGGCAGTCGACCCGGTCGGCGACGGTATCGATCTCGCCTTTCGCGTCGGTCCATTGGCCGATTCGTCGCTCGTCGCACGGCCGTTGCCGTCGTATTACCGGACGGTCGTATGCGCGTCGCCGGATTATTTGGCCCGCCACGGCATACCGGCCACGCCGCAGGATCTGCTGAATCACGATTGCCTGGGCCATACGCGATGGGGGCCGCGTTACCGGTGGCGATTCGACGGGCCCGACGGGCCGATCGAAGTGCCCGTTGCGTATCGATTGCGCGTCGACAGCGGCCCCGCGCTGCGCGAGGCCGCGCTGGCCGGCGGCGGCGTGATCCTGCAGCCGTTCGGGCTGGTCAAGGCCGATCTCGAGGCCGGCCGCCTGCATCGGTTGCTGGCCGCGTATGAATCGCGCGGCCGCGACTTTTACCTGCTGTACGCGCGCGACACCGGCGCGCCGGCCAAACTTCGCGCGTTCATCGCGTTTGCGCTGGATCATTTTGCGGCTGCGGACCCGGCGCATTGAGCCCGTCGGCATCGGGCAGGGCGGCGAAGACTTCCGCCACGACGCCCAGCGCGTTGTTCACGGCCGCACCGCCGCCATAGAACATCGTTTGCAGGATCGTCTCGACGATCTGCTCGCGCGTCGCGCCGGCGACCAGCGCCGCTTCGACGTGCGCGCGCAACTGCGGCAACGCGTACCCGAGCGTCACGCAACTGGCGATCACGACCAGCTCGCGCGTCGCCAGGTCGAGCCCGGGCCGGTCGAGCACGCCGGCGAACGCCCATTGCATCGTCATCGTCAGGAAGTCGGGGCAGAGCGTTTCGCGCGATTGCGCGAGATCCTTGCCGCTATGCGCGCCGTGCAGGCGCTCGAACAACGCGAGACCACGTGCATAGGTGTCGTCGCGGGGAAGAAGGGGCTGCGTCATCGTTGACCTCGTCGGGAAGCGCCGAAATACCGGCGGACCAACGCAGTGTGGGGCGACGGGGCAAGTTGAAAAACGCGCGTCGGGTCGTTTCATTTCGCACCGGGAGTGGGGAATGCGCGAGCGCCGCACCTGCGTCCGGCGCCGCGATGCCGGCGGTACTCGTCGCCGCGCATCATCCATGCGAAGATTGACCGCACATCACACTCGCCCGAGAACGACGTGTCCCGATTCAACCCTGAGAGCAAGCCGGACGCCGCCCACCCACCGTGGATGCCCGTTGCGATAGCCGAACTCGGCATCCGCCGCCATCCGCCCGGCAGCATCAACCCGCGCATCGTCGAATACAACAACCAGACGAACCTGGTCGGCTACGACGACAAGATTTCCTGGTGCTCGTCGTTCGTCAACTGGTGCATGACGCACGCCGGCATCCGCGGGACGGGCTCCGCGCTCGCGCGTTCGTGGCTCGAATGGGGCCGGCCGCTGGAGCGCCCTGTCTACGGCTGCATCGCGATCCTGACGCGCGACGATCCCGCGAGCTGGAAAGGGCATGTCGGTTTCTACCTGCGTCATGACGGCGAACACGTGCATCTGTTCGGCGGCAATCAGCTGGAAGAAGTGCGCGAGCTTGCATACCCGTTGAACGAAGTGATCGGCTACCGCTGGCCCAACGCCGTCTGACCAAACCGCCGCAGCGCAAACAAAACTTCGAACATTGCCTTTCAAGCGGCTGCTAATCTGTCGCACACGCCGCATTGATCCACGCGGAGTTCGCCGACGCATCCGCCGCACAGTCGCCGGCCTCCGTCCTGACAAGGAGCCTGCAGTGCAAACCGGTAATCTCCGTCTCTACGCGGATACGCAATACGCGAGCCCTTACGCGATGTCGGTTTTCGTCGCCCTCGAGGAAAAGGGGCTGCCGTACGAACTGGTGACCGTCGATCTCGGCAACCGCGCGCATTTCGCCCCTGACTACGCGGCGACCTCGCTGACGCAACGCGTGCCGACGCTCGTGCATGACGATTTCGCGCTATCGGAATCGTCGGCGATTACCGAGTATCTCGACGAGACCTTCCCGGGCACGCGGCTTTATCCGGCCGAGCCGCGCCAGCGCGCGCGGGCCCGGCAGGTGCAGGCGTGGCTGCGCAGCGACCTGATGCCGGTTCGTACGGAGCGGTCGACCGAAGTGCTGTTCTACGGGCCGTCGAGCGAGCCGCTGTCGAGTCTGGCGCACGCTGCCGCGCAGAAGCTGTTCGCGGCTGCCGACAAGCTGCTCGCACCGGGTGCGGCAAACCTGTTCGGCGAGTGGAGTATCGCGGATGTCGACCTGGCGGTGATGCTGAACCGCCTGGTGCTGAATGACGATCCGGTGCCGCAGCGCCTCGCCGACTATGCGCGCGCGCAGTGGGAGCGGCCGACGGTGCAGCGGTGGGTGAAGTTGAAGCGGCCGCCGCTGTAATTCACGGGTGCAAGGAGCGCGTCGGCGGCGAGAGAGTGTGCGCCGGCTGCCGACGCGCCGCGTTTGAGACCGTCCCGCATGCAACCAAAATCGGCGTGCTAGAGTAAGCCGGCCTTCCTCCTCACCTGAATCCTCCCGAACCGCCATGAGCTATCTTCCCCAACTCGCCGCAGTCGGCGGCGTGATGTTGCTGGCGTGCGTCAGCCCCGGTCCCGACCTGATCGCCGTTTCGTCCCATGCGCTTGGCAATCGCCGCGCGGGCCTGCTGGCCGCGCTGGGCATCGCGTCGTCGCATGCGGTGTGGGCCGCGATGGCGATTTTCGGGCTCGGGCTGATCGTCGCGAAGCTCGCTTGGCTGTACGAGGCGATTCGTATCGCCGGTGCGGCTTACCTGATTTACTTGGGCATCAAGACGCTGTCGGGCCTGCGCCAGTCGGCGCAGGAGGCAGAAGCCGCAAGCCAACCGATCGTTCGCGGCGGCGTGCATGCATACCGGAAAGGGCTGCTGGTCGGCCTGACCAACCCGAAAGCCGCGGCGTTCTTCGGCAGCCTGTTCGTCACGCTGCTGCCCGCGCATGCGCCGGCATGGGTGCATGGCGCGACGCTGGCCGTGGTCGTCGCCGTATCGCTCACCTGGTTCTGCACAGTCGCCGTGCTGTTCTCGACGGACCGCGTGCAGACGGGTTACGCGAAACTGCGCAAGCCGATCGATGCAGTGATGGGGACGATCCTGTTGGGGCTCGGCGCAAAGCTGGCGCTGGACCGGTAAGCCGGGACGCGGATCGTATAGGGTCGTGATCTCCGGGATTGCCCTTCTGTTGCTCCTCGTTGCCGGCGTTGTCGCGGCAATCCGGTTCTGGCACAAACGCATCACGCGTGTCGTCGTGATGGTCGTCGCGATGGTGACGGCGATTTCCTGTCGTGCGTGGGCCGCTCCGCCGCACGAGCACCTGATCAAAAGTTGTCTCCTGGCGCAATCGGCTGCTCCGTCCGTCGCCATTCAGGACATCGACGCACATGAAGTATCGCAAGAGGACGACTACGCAGACGGCTTCAACGCAAGTTATCTCGTCGGATTTGAAGGCGCCGACGTTGGCTACGCTGAAGGGAAGTCGACGCAGGCGTTGGTCTATTCCGGAAAACTCTATCGATTGTCCGCGGCCTTACCCGTTGGAAACAACGGCGGGATCAAGCCGGTCGCGTTCAATCCTGCGCTCGCGCAGTGGAGCCTCGTAACCGAGGGGCGCCAGAGCTATCTATGCGTGAGCTTCAATTTCGACGGGCTGGGGCGAAGCGGGTCGTTTCAGAACGTTCACGGCGGATATCTGTTGAATCCGGAAACCGGCAACCTGTACTTCGTTGTGCGTGACGTCAGGAAGTGAACGCCCCTTGTTGCGCAAGCTTGCCGGCGGCCATCTCGTGTTTGCGGGGCTGCCATGCACCTGATGCCTTTTGTGAAGGCAGGAACGAGTCAGTCGCCTTTGATCCGCGTGATTGACGCGAACCCCTCGTCAACGGTTGGCGGTTCAAAGAGGGACGCCACGCTTTCGATACTGCCATCGGGGACGCGCTCATCCGCGGGTCTCCGCGCGTTCCGTGCCTTTGCGACGTCAAGCGGCGTGTCGATCCAGATCGCGTGCACGGCCGCATTGCGTTGACGTGCGATATCGATGATGGGCTTGCGGTGCCTTGCGCCAGGCAACGCGGCATCGAAGCAGATGCACGGCGCATACTCGTGCGCGTGCGTGCCGATCCAGTGCGATTTTCCCGCCCCCTGCACGCCACAGACGACAAGGATCGGCGGGGGATTTTCCGCGTGGCTGGCCAAGGCAGATTCAAGCGCCGCGAAGCTGCTCGACCATGCCGCTTTGCTTCTCTCCGGAGTCCAGACCCTTCCCGTGGCCGTTTCCAGAAACGTATCGGGATTGATCACCTGAATGTTCACGACGCCAATGTGTGCCGGAATTGAGCCGATCCGTACTATAGGCCCTTCCGCGCAACCGTGAACGGGTCCTGGTCGACGACCGGCCAACCCGGCACGACCCAGCGCTCAATTCTTCGCGACAGCCTCCACCGCCGGCCCACCCGCCGCCTCATTCCTGCTCCACCCGCCCCCGAGCGACCGATACAGCGCGACCGCCGCCAGCGCATGTTCGCGCTTGAGCTGATTGAGCGAATCCGAATCGCGCAGATACACCTCCTGCGCCGACAGCACATCCAGAAAATCCGTCGCGCCGCCTTTATAAAGCTGGTTCGCCAGCCCGAGCGCCTTGTCCGACGCTGTCAAGGCACTATCGAGCCTGCGCGTCGCCTCATCGGCGCTGACGAGATTCGCCCGCGCATCCTCGACTTCCCGCAACGCCTGCAGCATCGTCTGCCGTAGCCCGAGTTCCGATTCGCGCATCCGGCTTTCGCTCTGCGTGATATCGGCCGTGATGCGCCCCGCATTGAAGATCGGGCTGGTCGCGCTCAACGCGGCACTGAACAGGTTGTCGGTCAACGTCGGCAACCCGAGATAGGAAGCCGCGAGAATCCCGTCCGTCAGGTTCAACGAAAACTTCGGATACCGTTCGGCCTTCGCCACGCCGACTTGCGCCGCTCGCCGCTCGACCTGCGCATACGCGCTCAGCACATCAGGCCGCCGCAGCAACGCCTGCGAAGGCAACGTACCGGGTGCGCCAACCGGCGGCGCGGGGATATCCCCCGCCTGCGCGAGCACCAGCCGGTCGACCGATTCCGGCGTGCGCCCCGAATACACGGCAATGAGATTGAGCTGATGCGCAATCTGCGCCCGCGTCGGCGGAATCCGTGCTTCGAGCGCGTCGAGCTGGTTCTGCGCACGCGTGACGTCGAGCTCCGTCGACAACCCGAACGCCTGCCGCTTGCGCGTGAGTTCGAGCGCATGCTGCCGGATCTTCGCGTTGTCCTGCAGGATCTTCAGTTCCTGCTGTGCCCAGCGCAGATCGACATACGCGGAAGCCGCATCCGCTGCGAGCGCGAGCCGCATCGCATCTTCCGCATGTTTCTGACCGACGAGCTCCGCCTGCGCGGCGAGCAGGTCGAGCCGTTCGCCGCCGAACACGTCGGGCGACCAGCTCAGCGCGAGCCCCGCGCCGGCCTGCCGCACATAGCCGAGCGGCGGCGGCGTGTTCTGGCGTGCGTCGGCCGCATGCGCGGTCGCGTCGAGTTCGGGCAGTAGCACCGCGCGCTTCTGCACGGTCAGCGCCTGCGCCTGCTTCACGCGTTCGGCAGCGGCTTGCAGATCGAGGTTGCCGTCGAGCACGGCGGCGATCAGCCGGTCGAGCACCGGGTCGTGGAATTGCGCCCACCACGCGGCGGCGTCGATATCCGCGCGCGGCACGTCGGTGTCCCACGCGGTGGGCGCGAGCGTCCGAACCGATTCGGAGAGCGCCGGATGCTGCGCGGGCTGCACCGCACACCCGGCGGCGAGGGTGCTGACGGCGAGGGCGACGAGTAGTTTTTTCATGACGGTGATGACCTTAACCTCAGTGCGCGTCCGGCGGCGGCGCGTTCAGGGAAATGGGTTTGGAGAAGACGACCGCGATCAGCGCGACGATGAAGCACAGCGACAGCGCGTAGTACGCATCCGCATACGTGAGCGTCAGCGCTTCGCGATAGATCAGGTGGTGCAGGTTGGCCAGCCCGGCTTGCGCGGTGTCCAGCGTGTTGCCGGCCACGGACGACCAGTACGCGGCCTGGCGATCGAGCAGCGAGGCGACCTGCGGTTGGCCTGCGCTCACGTGCTCGTTCAGGCGCAGGTAGTGGAAGTTCAGCCGGTCGTTGAGCATCGTCGCGCTCACCGCGATGCCGATCGCACCGCCGAGATTGCGCATCAGGTTGAACAGGCCGCTCGCCGATTTCAGGCGTGACTGCGGCAGCGAACCGAGCGCCATCGTCACGATCGGCGGCACGCTGAATTGCTGGCCGATGCCGCGCAGCGCCTGCGGCAGCAGCAGTTCGCGCCAGCCCCAGTCGTGCGTGATCGGCGTGTACAGGTAGCAGCCGAGCCCGAAACAGATCAACCCGAACACGAGCAGCGCGCGCAGGCTGAAAAAGCGCGCGGCGAACGCATACGCGCAGAGGGCGACCAGCTGGAACGCGCCGACCGACAGCAGCGCCATGCCGATCTGCAGCGAGCTGAACGCACGTACCTGCGCGAGAAACAGCGGCGTCAGGAACACGGTCACGAAGATCCCGATGCCGGTCACGAACGACAGCAGGCTGCCGATCCCGAAGTTGCGCACGGCGAGCGCGCGCAGGTCGACGATCGGATCCTTCGCGGTCAGCGCGTGCACGATGAACAGGAATCCGCAGATGCCGGAGATCCATGCGCAGATCACGATCGCGTCGTCGCCGAACCAGTTCTTGCGCGGGCCTTCCTCCAGCACGTATTCGAGGCAGCCGAGGAAACCCGACATCAGCACGATGCCGAGATAGTCGCCGCGCTTGATGAGGCTGAGGTCGGGTTCGTCGATATGCACGTAGCGCGGCACCAGTGCGGCCACCGCGATGCCCGGCACGAGGTTCAGGTAGAACAGCCAGTGCCACGACCATTGATCGGTGATCCAGCCGCCGATCACGGGGCCGATCGCCGGCGCGAGCGACGCGAGCGCGCCAATGGTCGTCGACGCGATCAGCCGCTGCTTGCCCGGGAACAGCACGAACGCGGTGGTGAACACGGTCGGGATCATCGCGGCGCCGAGCGCGCCCTGCAGCCCGCGAAACAGGATCATCGAGTTGATGTCCCACGCGAGCCCGCACAGCATGCTCGTGATCGTGAAGCCGACGGCCGACGCGACGAACAGCCAGCGCGTCGACATCACCTTCGACAGCCAGCCCGACATCGGGATCACGATGATCTCGGCGATCAGGTAGGCCGTCTGCACCCACGACAGTTCGTCCTGGCTTGCGGACAGGCCGCCGCCGATGTCGCGCAGCGACGATGCGACGATCTGGATGTCGAGCGTCGCCATGAAGAAGCCGACGCACATCAGCGCGAATGCGAAGACGCGCTGCTTCGTCGGTTGCGACGCCGGGTCGCCGGAAAACGCGGTGGTCATGGTCTGCTCCCGCTCAGTTCGCGTGATCGGTATGCACGGTCACGACCGCGGACAGGCCGGGACGCAGCACGTGCTCGAGGCCCGGCTGCGGATCGAGGTGCACGCGCACGGGCACGCGCTGGACGATCTTCGTGAAGTTGCCGGTCGCGTTCTCGGCCGGCAGCACGCTGAAGGTCGCGCCGGTGGCGGGCGCGAGGCTGTCGACGCGGCCGTGCAGCCGTGTGCTCGACGCATCGAGCGACACGTCGACGCGATCGCCCGCGTGCATCTTGCGAAGCTGGTCTTCCTTGAAGTTCGCGTCGATCCACAGTCCGGAGGCCGGCACGACCGTCAACAGCGGCACGCCGACGTTCGCGAGCATCCCGACGCGGCCCGTGCGATTGCCGACGTAACCGTCGACCGGCGAGCGGATCGTCGTGTATTCGACGTTGAGCGCGGCGACGCGCTGCGCGGCAAGCGCGGTGTTCACGCGGGCCTGCGCGTCGGCGAGCTGCGCGCCGAGCACGTCG
The DNA here is from genome assembly GCF_011605345.1 of Burkholderia sp. D-99. Lineage (GTDB taxonomy): Bacteria > Pseudomonadota > Gammaproteobacteria > Burkholderiales > Burkholderiaceae > Burkholderia. Next base: position 120,107 of record NZ_JAAOXM010000002.1, on the reverse strand, counting down.
AGCTGCCGCTTCGACGCGAGCAGTGCGGCGTCGCTGCGTTCGACGGCGGCACCGGCCTTCGAGTAATCGGCGTCCGCGCGTTCGACGATCTGGTTCGACACGGCGTCGGATTTCACGAGTTCGCGGTAGCGCACGCGATCCGATGCGGCACGTGTCAGTTCGGCCGACGATGCGTTCTTGTCGGCTGCCTGCTGCCCGATCACCGCATATTGCAGTTGCTGCTTCGCCTCGAGTTCGGTCACGGCGGAGCGTGCGCTGTCGACTTCGGCGCCGGCCTGCGCGAGCTTCGCGTCGTAGTCGCGCGCATCGAGCTGCACGAGCACGTCGCCGGCCTTCACGCGCTGGTTGTCGGTCACGAGGATCTTGTCGACGAAACCGTTGACCTTCGGCGCGAGCACCGTCACGTCGCCGCCGACATACGCATCGTCGGTGCTTTCCTGGAAGCGCAGCACGAACAGCCAGTCGAGTGCTGCGGCGGTGACGACGACGACGACGGCACCCACCGCGATGCGCATCCACGGCACGCGGCGCTGTTGCTTCGCGGGCCGGTCGAGTGTGGCTGCTTCACGTGATGACGCAGCGGCTTGGGTCGTATCCATCGATTCACCTATGTATATGCACTTATCAAGTCGATCGACGAGATATCGTCGATCGGGAAAGGGGCTAGCGCTCCGGCAGGTTGTGCGTGATCCGGAACAATTCGTCTCGCAGGCGGGCCGCCTGCGCCGACCCGAACCGCTGCTCGAACGCTTCCTGCGCGGCGAGCCAGTGCACTTGCGCGTCGGCGATCTTCGTTTCGCCGTGCGCGGTCAGCGCGAACGTCTGGCGGCGGCATGGCGGCTCGATCCGGCCTGCCACCAGCGCCGCGGCGACGAGCGGCTTGAGCGCGCGCAGCAGCGCGGTGCGTTCGATTACCAGCACGGCCGACAGCCTCGCCATCGTCAGGCCCGGCCGGTCGCGCAGCAGCGCGAGAATGCTGTACTGCGACGGCGTGACGCCCGCCCGAGACAGGTAACGCTCGTAGAACTGCGAGATCCGGCGGGCGGCTTGCCGGACCGCGAAGCAATCGTCATCGGTGAGCGTAGTCTTGTGCATGTGCACATGTTAGGGGGCAATACGGCGCGAAGCGAGCGGCGGGGCGGGATCAGATTGTTGTCACGGCTGTACCAATCGACGTCAGGCCGCCGCCGGCACGATCCAGCCTTCGCGGTCGCAGTAGGCGGCCGTGTAGTCGATGAACGCCTTGACCTTCGCGGGCAGCAGCGCGCGGTTCGCGTACGCGAGCTTGATCTCGACGAAGGCGTCGACGAGATCGGCGTCCGGCAGCAGCTGCACGAGCGCGCCCGACGCGAGTTCGGCCCGAACGAGCGTTTTCGGCACGACGCCGATGCCGAAGTCGTGCATCACCATTTCGCGGTTGAAGACGGGGCTGTTCGACGAGATGTCGAAGCGGAACGGCACGGTCAGCATGTCGCCGTCGATGCGGAACGACAAGGCGGGCCGCCGCAGCGACGGCGACAGCGGCACGAACGGATGGTCGGCGAGATCGGCCGGCGTCTCGGGGCGCGAATGCGCGCGCAGGTACGCGGGTGTCGCGACGATCACGACCGGAATGCGTTCGACCAGCCGCACGACGGTCGATTCGCTCGTCAGCATGTACGGCACGACGATGCCGATGTCGTAGCCTTCGCCGACGAGATCGACCGGGCGTTCGGTCAGCGTCACGTCGAGACGCACCTTCGGGTGCGCGGCCTTGAAGCCGGCGATCAGCGGCACCAGCCGGTTCAGCGCGGCCGTCGTGTGCGCGACGAGCCGCAGCAGGCCTTCAGGCTCGCGCGTCGGCGCCTGCGCGGCCGCTTCGAGCGAGTCGAGTTCGTCCAGCACGGCCGCACAGCGCTCGTAGATGCGCTCGGCCGTTTCGGTCAGCGACACCTGGCGCGTGGTCCGGTGCAGCAGCCGGCTGCCGAAACGCGCTTCCAGATCCGCGACCGCACGCGACACGACAGGCCGTGCGAGGCCGTGCATGTCGGCGGCGCGCGTGAAGCTGCGCATCTCCACCACCGACCGGAAAATCCGCAGCTTGTCGATGTAGTCCATGTCCGTCTCCTTGACGCGAGTGCCGGCCGCCGGCCCGGTTACGGCGGAGTGTACATTGACTTTATGCATATGCACATATAAATTGCGGAGCATGAACGACACCTCGATTGCCCAGGCGTGCAACTGCCTCGCGCTGCGTCAGGCGGCGCGCTTCGTCACGCAACTGTACGAACGCCATCTGGCCCCGGTTGGCGTCACGCCCGCCCAGTTCTCGATCATGGCGAACCTGACGCGCAAGCCCGGCCTGCTGATGAGCGAACTCGCCGATACGCTCGTGATGGATCGCACGACGCTGCTGCGCGCGCTGAAGCCGCTGCAGCGCGACGGCTTCGTCGCGACGGCCGCGTCCGAGCACGATGCGCGTGCGCATGCGCTGAGCCTCACGAAGCCGGGCGAGCGCACGTTCGCGCGGGCGTTGGTCGCGTGGCAGGCCGCACAGGACGAATTCGAGACGCAGTTCGGCCGCGACCGCGCGAAGGCGCTGCGCGACGAGCTGTTCAGTGTGACCGCGGAACGCTAGACGGATCGGCGGCAAACTGGAGCGGAATTCGAGCCATTGCCAGCATCAATCACCCTCCAGACTGAGAATTGGTTTTTTAGACTGTCCGGATCAGCGATGATCTGGACAGTTTTTATTTCCAGTTGTAGAGTCCCCTGACGAATTTCACGGGCCGGCGCCGCCGGCACGCGTCAGAGGAGCAACCGATGCTGCAGTTGAGTGACCGCGACAGTGCCATGCTGCGCGGGGATTTCGGCGATGGCGTCGCGCGCGCGATGCGGATCGTCGCGCGCACGGCGCAAGTGATGTCCGCGCCGCACCTGATCGACATCACGTCCGCGCATATCGACGGCTGCCTTTACCACGGCCAGACCAGCCTCGACTTCGTCGAGTATTTCGTCGACACCGGTGCGAAGGTCGCGGTGCCGACCACGCTGAACGTCGGGTCGCTCGACTTGATCCACCCCGAGCTGTACCACGGCGACCGCACGATCCAGCGCGACGCGCAGCGCCTGATGGACGCGCACCTGCAGCTCGGGTGCGAATCGAGCTTCACGTGCGCGCCGTACCAGCTGAAGAACCGTCCCGCGAAAGGCGAGCAGATCGCGTGGGCCGAATCGAACGCGATCGTGTTTGCGAACTCGGTGCTCGGCGCGCGGACGAGCCGGTACGGCGATTTTCTCGACCTGGCGGCCGCGATCACCGGGCGTGCGCCGTACGCGGGGCTGCATGTCGAAGCGAACCGCGCCGCGCGGATCGTGTTCAACGCGCCGGACTTCAGCCGCCTGCCGTCGCGCGACATCCATTTCGCCGCGCTCGGGCTGCTGATCGGCCGGATCGCGGGCGCGGTCGTGCCGGCGATCGTCGGGTTGCCGGCGGACACCACCGAAGACGAACTCAAGGCGCTGGGGGCGGCCGCCGCGTCGAGCGGGGCCGTCGCGCTGTTTCATGCGGTCGGCGTGACGCCGGAAGCGCCCACGCTCGACGCCGCGTTGCACGGGCAAGCGGCGCAACGGACGGTCGATGTCGCGATGGCCGATCTCGACGAGATTCGCCGCACGCTGAACCACGGCGCGGCCGGCGACGCGCTCGTCGCCGTGGCGCTCGGCACGCCGCATTTCTCGCTGGCCGAATTCCGCACGCTCGACGCCTTGCTCGACGCGTTCGACGGCAAGCCGGCCTGCGATTTCTACGTGAACACGAGCCGGTTCATCCTGTGGGAGCTGGGCGAAGCCGGCCTCGCGGAGAAATTCGCTGCGCGCGGCATCCAGATCGTCGTCGACACCTGCACGTACATCACGCCGGTGATGAAGCAGCTGTCGGGGCTGGTGATGACCAATTCGGGGAAGTGGGCGTCGTATGCGCCCGCGAATATCGGCGTGACGGTCGCGTACGGCAGCATGCGCGAATGCGTGCGTTCGGCGATCGAAGGAAAGGTGCGATTCGATGACTGATGCGACGGGCAAGGGTTTGACGGGCGACACGCTCGTGCCGGGCAGCGCATGCGCGCAAGCGTTCGTGCTCGACAAGCCGCTCAGCTTCTGGGGCGGCTACGACTCGGGTGCGGGCAAGATCGTCGATCGCGGGCATCCGCAGGCCGGTGCGAGCCTCGCCGGCAAGATGATGGTGATGCCGCACGCGAAGGGCTCGAGCTCGAGCAGCAGCGTGCTCGCGGAAGCCGTGCGCAACGGCACGGGGCCGGTCGGGATCGTGCTGAAGGAGCGCGACCTGATCATCTCGATCGGCGCGATCGTGGCTGCCGAGCTGTATGCGATCGCGGTGCCGGTGGTGTGCGTGACCGATGACGTGTACGACGCGATCGTCGCCGCGACCGGCGATGTGCGGATCGAAGCGGGCGAGGGTGATGGCGGCGCGCGGATTTACCTCGGCGACGATGTGCAGTCGCGCGGATCCGCTTCGACCTGAACGAGCGGCGCGCGCTGACGGCGAGTCCGGCGGTGATCGCGGCGATGCGATCCTGGTTGTGTCTCGTTCGCTCGCGCAGTGGCCGCGCCCGGCACGATCAGATGATGCGCACGTGCCGGGTTTCTTCCTGCGTGATCGACAGCGCTGTCGTTGCCGCGGTCATTTCGCGTTTGCCGCCCGGCTGCGCTAGTCTCCTGATTTCGGGCCACAGGATCACGCCGAACAGGATCCGCAGGATCGCACTCAGCACGCCCAATCCGATTGCACACGCGCTGATCAGCGCAAACACGTCGAACGTCGATTCCGTGCTGAGTGTCACCACGGATACGATTGCGCTGACCACGGCGGCGGCGACCACGCAAAGAAGCATGACGGTGAGGTCGGTCCGGGCGCTGGCGACTTTGGCGGGACGCAGCAGATAAGCCGAACCGTCGGTCATGTTGCGGATGCCGTAGACGATCTGGCGATCCTGGACGTCGGCATAGGCGACATTCAACCGGTCGCCGTCGGCGATGAACAGGCGCGTCGTCCGGTTGGTCCTGAACACGAGGGGGGACGCGAGCGATTCGAGGTGGAGCGTGATTTCCTCGATGCTTTGCGTGGTCGAGCCCAGGTTGTTGCTCCAGATCTTCGTCTCGATCGATTGCTGGTCGATTGCCGTGACGCGGCCCGAGACGGTCTGCATCGCGTGGTTCGTCATGGGCGGCTCCGCTCCACGTCGAAACCGGACGGTGCGCCTGGCCAGCTCTGCTGGGCTTCGCGTCGCTGCGGCTGGAAGATCAGGTCGGACAAGCCGCCGATGGCGAGCAGGGTGCCCATCAGCGTAACGATGCCCGCGACAGTGGCCAGTGCCGAGACGAACGCCCAGCCCGAATGAAGTGCCGCGGCAGCGAGCCCAAAGCTCAGCACGAGCAGGCACGACGCCCAGGCTAGAAGCGACAGGTTCCGCCGCGTTTGCGCGACCACGTCGTAGGGGGCGATCGCCAGCTTGTCGCTCCTGATCCACGCGATCCGGCGACGGCCGCGATGCTCGAATGTGCACGCGCGCACCGGCATGCCGGGCTTCAGTTGTTCGATCTGCTTGAACGCGTCCTCGTCGACGTCGCTGGCCGTGACGAAGTAGCAGACGTTCTGCATCGTCACGCGGTATGACGGGGTGTTCCTGACATCGGCCTTGACTCGGATGAGGTTGGTATCGACGCAGTCGATCGTCGCCTCGATCACGGTGGTGAGATTGGGCATGGGTCGGAGAGGGCGCCGATTCGCGCGACGTCGTTTTGATGTGGCGCTCATCATACGCCAACGCGTTTGGCCGACCGCCCGGCATGGCCGGGTGGCGGATTGCCCGGCGCGTGGCACTGAAGTCCGCGCGCAGCCGGAGCCTGCTACCGGCGGCCCGGCGTTATTTGCGTTCGGGTGCGCCGGCCGCCGCTTCCCGATACGCGCTCGGTGTCTGCCCGGCCCAGCGCCGGAACGCGCGCGTGAAATTCGCCGGGTCGGTGAACTGCAGCCGCTCGGCGATCGTCTTCAGGTCGAGATCCGACGCCGCGAGCAACTGCTTCGCGTCGCGACACCGTGCTTCGTCGAGCAACTGCCGATAGCTCGACCCGGCTTCCTCGAGCCGGCGCCGCAGCGTGCGCGTCGATACGAGCAGCGCATCGGCGAGCGTGTCCGGCCCAGGGTAATCGCCTGCTGCATGCGCCAACTCCGCGCGCACGCGTTCCACCAGATCGCCTTCCTCCTGGCGTACTTGCGCATACTCACGCTCTACCTGCACGAGCGCTTGCCGGTGCGCGACTTCGTCGGCGAGCGGCAGCGGCCAGTCGAGCACGTCGCGCGCGATCCACAGCGCGTTGGCGGCACAGCCGAATTCGACCGGCGGCAACTGGTCGCGATAGCGTGCGAAATAGGGCGGCTCCGGCCACGCGAATTGCAGCGCGATCGGCGGCGACGCGCGCCCGGCCCATTGCGAGATGTTCTGCGCGAGCCCGGTCAGCACGAACTCGAACATCACGTGATGCTGCAGCACGGGGCTCGCCTGCACGCCGTGCAGTTCGAGCGTCGAGCCGCGCTCGTCTTCTTCATAGGTCAGGCGATATTGGCGGTTGCGCATCCGGAAGTAGCGCTGCGTGACGGACAGCGCCTCGCGGATGTCCCGCGCGGTCAGTGTCGCGTAGCCGAGAAAGCCGTGCACGGTCGGCTTCAGCAGCAGCCCGAACGCGAGCCCGATGCCCGGATCGCCGCCGATCTCGATCGCATTGAGCACGAGCCGCCCCCATTGCGACGGCGCGACGCGCGCGTCCGGTTCGGCCAGTACCGCATCGCGCAGGCCCGTGCCGGCGCGCACGGCGGCCAGGTCGACCCCGCGTGCGGCAAGCGCCTGCAGCAGCAGGCGTGTATAGGCGACCGGAATCGTCGGCCGGCGCAGCCCGAGGCGATCCTTGGCGAGCGGGGAAGTCATGTCGTTTTGGCCGGAAATGACAAGCATTATGGCTGTTTGCCCCCTCACGTTCAAGGCGGCGCGCGCCTACGATGTCACGCATCGCTTATTGGCACGCTCATCATGACCACGACCTTTCCCCACCTGCTCGCACCGCTCGATCTCGGCTTCACGACGCTGAAGAACCGCGTGCTGATGGGCTCGATGCACACGGGCCTCGAGGACAGCCGCAAGACGCTGCCGCGACTCGCCGAATATTTCGCCGAACGCGCACGCGGCGGTGTCGGCCTGATCGTGACGGGCGGTTTCGCGCCGAACGTGGCCGGCTGGACCAAGCCGTTCGGCGGCACGCTGATGACGTCGGCCGCCGCGCGGCGGCATCGCGAGATCACGGACGCCGTGCACGCGGAGGACGGCAAGATCGCGCTGCAGATCCTGCATACCGGCCGCTACGGCTATCACCCGTTCGCGGTCGCGCCGTCAAAGATCAAGTCGCCGATCTCGCCGTTTGCGCCGCATGAGCTGAGCGCGCGCGGTGTCGAGCGGCAGATCCGCGCGTTCGTGCGTTGCGCGAAGCTCGCGCGTGAAGCCGGGTATGACGGCGTCGAGATCATGGGCTCCGAAGGCTACCTGATCAACCAGTTCATCTCGATGCATACGAACAAGCGCACCGACCAGTGGGGCGGATCGCACGAGAACCGCATCCGGCTGCCGATCGAGATCATCGAGCGCACGCGCGAAGCGGTCGGCCGCGATTTCATCCTGATCTACCGGCTGTCGATGCTCGACCTGATTCCCGACGGCAGCGACTGGAGCGAAACCGTGCAGCTCGCGAAGGCCGTCGAGCGCGCGGGCGCGACCATCATCAACACGGGGATCGGCTGGCACGAGGCGCGCGTGCCGACGATCGCGACGTCGGTGCCGCGCGGCGCGTTCGCGTGGGTGACGAAGAAGATGAAGGGCGAGGTCGGTATTCCGCTCGTGACCACCAACCGGATCAACCGTCCCGAAGTGGCCGAGCAGATCCTCGCGGACGGCTGCGCGGACATGGTGTCGATGGCGCGCCCGCTGCTCGCGGATGCCGAGTTCGTGGTCAAGGCCGCGCAGGGCCGTGCCGACGAGATCAACACCTGTATCGGCTGTAACCAGGCGTGCCTCGATCACGCGTTCAAGAACAAGGTCGCGTCGTGCCTGCTGAATCCGCGCGCGTGCCACGAGACGGAGCTGAAATACACGCCCGCACCGCAGCCGAAGCGCATCGCGGTGGTCGGCGCGGGGCCGGCCGGGCTCGCGTGCTCGACCGTGCTCGCGCAGCGCGGCCATCAGGTCGACCTGTTCGACGGCGCGGCGGAGATCGGCGGCCAGTTCAACATGGCGAAGCGGATTCCGGGCAAGGAGGAGTTTCACGAGGCGCTGAGTTACTTCGGCCGCCAGGTCGAGCTGACCGGCGTGAACCTGCACCTGAACCGCCGCGTCGACGCGAGCGAGCTGATCGCGGGCGGCTACGACGAGATCGTGCTCGCGACCGGCGTCGCGCCGCGCGACCCCAAGATTCCGGGGCAGGACGGGCCGAATGTGCTCAGCTATATCGACGTGCTCGCGGGCAGGCAGCCGGTCGGACGGCGTGTCGCGGTGGTCGGCGCGGGCGGGATCGGCTTCGATGTCGCCGAGTATCTGGTGCAGGACGGCGAATCGCCTGCGCTCGATCTGGAAGAGTGGAAGGCCGAATGGGGCGTGACCGACCCGGCCGCGACGCGTGGCGGCGTGACGCGTGCGCAGGTCACGGCGCCCGCGCGTGAAGTGACGCTGCTGCAGCGCAAGGCTGCGCCGCTCGGCAAGGGGCTCGGCAAGACCACCGGCTGGATTCACCGCGCGACGCTGAAGATGAAGCAGGTGAAGATGATCGGCGGCGTGAACTACGAGCTGATCGATGCGCGCGGGCTGCACGTGTCGTACGGCGAGCAGCGCACCGATCACGAGCTGATCGAAGCCGACACGATCGTGCTCTGCACGGGGCAGGAGCCGCAGCGCGCGCTGCTCGCACCGCTGCAGGCGGCCGGGCGTTCGGTGCACCTGATCGGCGGCGCGGATCTGGCCGCCGAACTCGACGCGAAGCGCGCGATCGATCAGGGCGCGCGGCTCGCGGCGCGGCTCTGATTGCTCGATGGCGCGGCTGCGCGTGGCCGCGATGGCATGCGCTTTCCCGGGATTCGGCGCTTGCGCCGGCGCGGCCTGACCGGAAGGCCGCGCCGGCCGCCGGGGTCAGTCGATCTCGACGCGCTGTGTCTCTGTCTCTTCCGCTTCGAGCATCGCCTTGACGATCAGATAGACGGCAGGCAGATCGTCGTCGTCGCGCTTCCAGTCGACGGCTTCCTCGATGTCCGCCGCGACCATTCGGCTGTCGCGCAGCCGGATGAATGCATCGACGACGGTCGGATCGTTGCGGTTCAGGAAACCGGCGTTCGAGAACGCAAGCTCCTCGACATTCAACAGCGCCTGCCAGCTCATCGTGCGGACCGCGGCCGGATGGCTGCGCCGCCGCAGGCCGAGCGCCCGCTGCGCGGGGGCGCCGACGACGCGTTGAAGATCGACGACCGCCTGCCGCGCGGCGCGCTCGAAGTGGATCGGGTTGAAACCGGGTTGCTCGGGATCGAATGCGGATGACTGGAACATGGTCGCCTCACAAAAATCCGTCCGTCGATGGGTGACGGAATTCGGGTCAAATGGTGCAAAAAGCACTGTAAATATATACAGTGTTGGAGGCGGTTTCAAGTCCCGAATGAAGAATCTTGCAGCAGGGCCGGGCGGCCCTGGCGAAGGCGACCGAAGCCGGCAATCGGGCGCCGTCCGGCAAGCCGTCCCCGCCGCCGTGGCGAATCAGGCCGCCGTCGTTGGCTTATACCGATGCCGCAATCGTCTCCCGCAGCCACCGATGCGCCGGATCGCGATGCACGCGCTCGTGCCACAGCATCGACATTTCATAGCCGGGCACGTCGACCGGCGCTTCCACGACGCGCAGCGCGGGCACGTCGCGCACCAGCCGCTCGGGCAGCATCGCGACGAGATCGGTGCTGGCGACGGCCGACATCACGAACAGGAAATGCGGCACGGACAGCACGACGCGCCGCGTGGCGCCCACTTTCGCGAGCGCTTCGTCCGTCACGCCAAAGAAGCCGCCGCCATCGGGCGACACGATCACGTGTTCGAGCGCGCCGAACTGCGCGAGCGTCGGGCGCCGCTTCAGCTTCGGATGCCCGGCGCGGCCGATCAGCACGTAGCGCTCGACGAACAGCGGCAGGCGCCGCATGCCGGCCGGCGAACCCTCGGTCGTATGGAATGCCAGATCGATGCCGCTGCGCTCCGCATCCTGCTCGATGCGCGGCGGTACGAGCTCGACGACGGCCAGCCGCGTACCGGGTGCGGCCGAACGCAGCGTGTTCAGCGCGGGCAGCACGATCGTCGATTCGCCGTAGTCGGTCGCGGCCACGCGCCACGTGTTCGTCGCGGTCGCGGGATCGAACGGCGTGGCGGGAGTCACCGCGCGTTCGATCGCTTCGATTGCGTCCCGCAACGGCTCGCGCAGCGCTTCCGCGCGCGCGGTGGGCCGCATCCCGCGCGGCCCCGGCAATAGCAGCGGATCGCCGAACAGGTCGCGCAGTTTCTGCAACTGCACGCTCACCGACGGCTGCGACATGTTCAGCTTCTCGGCCGCGCGCGTGACGTTGTGCTCGGCGAGCAGCACGTCCAGCGTGACGAGCAGGTTCAGATCGAGTCGTCTGAGATTATTCATGGCTATACCTGGAATATCAGGAATTCATTTCAAATATACCGTCGGCGGCGTCATCCTGCAGTCATTCAATCAACGGAGCGACGAACATGAATGTGCTGATCGTTTATGCCCATCCGGAACCGCGTTCGCTGAACGGCGCGCTGCGCGACTTTGCCGTCGAGCATCTCGAAGCGGCGGGTCACGACGTGCGGGTGACGGACCTGTATGCGATGAACTGGAAGGCGGCGTTCGACGCGAACGACGTGACCGATCGCGCGCCCGACGCGCGTTTCGATCCGTCGCTCGACTCGAAGCACGCGTTCGCGACGGGCACGCAAAGCGAAGACATCGCGCGCGAGCAGGACAAGCTGAGGTGGGCCGATGCGGTGATCCTGCAGTTTCCGCTGTGGTGGTTCTCGATGCCGGCGATCATGAAGGGCTGGGTCGAGCGTGTGTATGCGTACGGTTTTGCCTACGGTGTCGGCGAGCATTCCGACAGGCATTGGGGCAATCGTTATGGCGAAGGGTCGTTCGCCGGCAAGCGCGCGATGCTGATCGTCACGGCGGGCGGATGGGAGTCGCACTACAGCCCGCGCGGTATCAACGGGCCGATCGACGACGTGCTGTTTCCGATTCAGCACGGGATGCTGTATTACCCGGGTTTCGACGTGCTGCCGCCGTTCGTGATCTACCGGACGGGAAAGATGAACGAAGCGCGCTTCGACGAAACGCGCGCGGCGCTCGGCAGGCGTCTCGACGATCTGTGGACCACGCAGCCGATTCCGTTCCGGCGGCAGAACGCGGGCGACTACGAGATTCCGGCGTTGACGCTGAAGGCCGGGATCGCGCCGGAGAAGGTCGGATTCGGCGCGCACATGGAATGACTTCCGGCGGTCGGCCCGGACGATGCGCCCGCCGTTCGCGGGCGCGTCTTCGGTCCGGACGCATGAGATGCCGCGGATCGCGCCGCGGCGATGCCGACGCTCACGCTGGCGGCAGCGAGAAGGTGAAGGTCGAGCCGCGATCCGTGTTGTTGGTCGCCCATACGCGTCCGCAGTGCGATTCGATGATCGACTGGCAGATCGACAGGCCGATACCCATGCCGGCCGGCTTCGTCGTGAAGAACGCGTCGAACAGCCGGTCGATGTCTTCGTCGCGAATGCCGGTTCCGGAATCCCGCAGCGCGACCGCGACGTGGCCGTTTTGTTCCAGATGCGACGTGACGACGAGGTGGCGCACGCCATCGGGCAGGCCGGCCATCGCCTGTATTGCGTTCACGAGCAGGTTCATCAACACCTGTTGAAGCTGGATCCGGTTGCCCGAGATCGGCGGGAGGCCGGCCGCGAGGTCGACGCGCAACGCGATGCCGTGATGCGCCAATTCCCCGTTGAGCAACGCGACGGTTTCCTCGACGACGTCGTTCAATGCCAGCTCGTCGCGCTGCACGGCGGCGGAGCGCGACGTCAGGTCGCGAACCCGCTGCACGATACTGGCGGCACGCATGCTGCTGGAAATCACGCCGTCGAGGCAGGCACGCACTTCGTCGAGCTCGGGCGGATCGCGCGCGATCCAGCGCTGGGCGGTCTGCCCGAAGGTCAGTATTGCCGACAGTGGCTGGCCGACCTCATGCGCGATGGACGAGCTGAGCGCACCCAACATCGTTGCGCGCGCAACGCGCTCGAGTTCGGCACGGGTCGAGCGAATCTGGTCCTCGGCCTGTCGCGCGGCACTGACGTCCATCACCGCGCCGACGTACTGCGCGCTTTGCTGCGCGTCGTCGAGCGGATGGGCGACCAGGTGGGCATGCTTGACGGTTCCGTCGGGCATCAGCAATCGTGCATGGAAATCGAGGCAGCCTCTCGATCGGGTGGCGGCCGTCAGCGCGACCTGGAAGGCGCCGGCGTCTTCGGGATGCAGGCGGGCCGCGAACAGCGCGATGGAGGGCGTGGTCGCGGTGTCGTACTCGAGAATCCGGAATGTCTCCGCCGACCACGAAACGGCGGCGGTCGCGATATTCCAGCCGAAGCTGCCGGTGCGGCTCAGGCGTTGCACTTCGGCGAGGAATTCCTCCTCGCTGCGGCGCAGCGCCTGCTCGGCCAGTTTGCGCTGCGTGATGTCCGTGTTGCTTTCGAGGATGCCGCGCAGTTCGCCGACGGCATCGACCTGCATGGACCATCGGCTCGCGAGGACGAGTATCTTGCCGTCGCGGCTCGTATGCACGAGCTCGCCTTCCCAGTGACCGGTGCCCTTCAGGATGGCGTCGATCTCATCGAGCGGCACGGGGAAGACCGTCTTGAGCAGCGTGTGCGCATGCCGGCCGATCGCGTCGGCGCTTTTCCATCCGTACAGGGTTTCCGCAGCGCGATTCCAGTACTTGATCGTATCGTTTTCGTCGCGCACGAAGATGCTGTCGTTCGTGAGGTCCAGCAGGCGGGCCTGTTCGTGCTGGATGTGCCCGAGGACACGGATATGCCGGATCATCGCGCAGACGATGAGCGTCGTGACCAGGAACGTTGCAAGCGCGACGATGTCTTGTGTCCGGCTGACCGTCAGCGCGAAATAGGGCACCGTGAAATAGTAGTCCAGGAGGGCGCCGCCAAGCACCGCAAACAGGACGGACGACAGCAACGAGCCGAATATCGCGAGGACGACGATCACCAGCCGCAACACGAGGCTGGCGGTCGGATACTCGACATGCCACGCGAGGCATGCCCACGTGGCAGCGGCCACGGCGACGCTGCCGCCGGCGCAGAACAGGACGGCGTACATGAACTGCGCGGGCGTGACGGGCTGCCACTTCAGATACGGACGGACGCCGGACAGGACGCCACGCAATAGCGTCGCGCGAGAAGCGGGCTGGATGGTTGAGCGCATGGCAAGCGAAAGGTGGCGACCTCGGGTACGCGATTGCGGGCGGTGCTTGTTCTGTGAAGTGGGTGATCCGGGTGCGGCGCGGCGAATCGTTCGATCGGTATCCCGATCGCACGCGCGAACGGCGACCGGCCGCGGTGGAGACCGGGCCAGTCAGTTTCGCGGCGCGTGCGCTGCGGGTTGACGGGCAACGGGCAAAGTGCGACCGATTTCCGTGCCGGCACGACACGAGAGAAGTTGCCACGATGCGCCTGAATAGTCCTGAATTTGCCGCTAATTCTTCTTCGCTGGCGGGCAGGCGTCGCTGCACCGCGGCGTCGGGCGCGGATGCGGTGTGGCGGAAAGCGCAGTCTTCGTGGAGTGGGCGGCGGGGCGTCTGGATCAGGCAGGCTTGCCGGAGGCAAAGCCTTGAAACGTATTAAGGGCTGCACCGATACGTGCGCCGCGAACGCCGGCGCAATCGCATCGGAATCCCGTGGTACTTCGTCCGCCTCGGTCGAGACGATGCACCGCGAATTCCACGGCTTGTCGGTCGTTCACCGATCGTCTTCCCGAATCGAAGACGGATGCCGGCAAAGCGCCCGTACCTCGAGCTCCATATACGGAAACAGCGGCAGCTGGCTGAGCAGGTCATGCAATTGCCGCGCGCTTTCGACATCGAAAATCGTGACGGGCTGGGGCGAGCGTGTGTATGCGTACGGTTTTGCTTATGGTGTCGGCGAGTATTCGGATACGCGCTGGGGTAAACCGCAATGGCGAAGGTTCGATAGCCGGCACGCGCGCGATCATGACCGATCGACGCGCCGTTCGATGCGAAGGCGCCCCGGCGGCTCGAAGTAGGTGCCGAAACGCACGAGCCCGGTGTTCTTCAGGTGGCACGTCATCTCGAAGCTGACCAGGATGCCGGGATCGCGGTTGTCGACGATCGCGACGTCGATCGAGCGAATGCGCGGCTCGTACTTCAGCAGCGTCGCCTCCATCTGCTGTTTGAGCAGGTGCGCGGATGCGGGCAGTGCCTTGTAGATGTTCGTGAGATCGGGTAGCCCGTAGTCGGGCAGGTGCTTGAGCGCACCGGCCCGCGTATTGAGAATGCGGCGTAGGTTTTGCTGCACGCTCAGGCATTCGAGCGTCCGGTCGTCGTAGGCGCCGATCGGTTCTCCGCCGATCTGGCCGAGCAGCATGTCGTAGAGGGAGGGGCCGGCGGTCATCGGTTGTTCCATTGTGCGGTGCTGGTTTCGGCGGCCGTCGGCGCATCGACGAAGTCGATCGTCAACGTTCCTTCGGTAGCGGTCGACAGCAGGATCTTTCCTGGCGTAATGCCCGTTGCCATCCGTCCAAGCAGCTCGCGGGACACGACCGGCAGCACGCGCTGGTTCAGGAACGCGTCGACGCTGCGTGCGCCAGATTCACGCGATACGCAGTGCCGCGCGATCGATTCGATCAGATCGTCCGTGCACGCCAATGTCACAGTGTGTTGCCGATGCAGGCGTTCGGCGATCTTGTTCAGCTTGATCCGCACGATAGACGCGAGCGCCGCAGCGCCGAGCGGTCGGTAGACAAGCGTCTGAAAGCGTGCGAGCAATGCGGGCTGGAAGTGCGCGACCAACGGAGGATGAACGGCTTCGCGTAGTGCTGCGTGTGAGATCGCAGGATCCTCGGTCGTTGCGTCGTCGATTTGCGTGCTGCCGAGATTGGAAGTCATCACGATCACGCAGTTGCGGAAATCGATCTCGCGTCCCTCGCCGTCGCGCATCGTGCCGCGGTCGAACACTTGATAGAAAATGTCGAGCACGTCGCGATGCGCTTTCTCCACTTCGTCCAGCAGCACGACGCTGTACGGACGCTGACGCACGGCTTCGGTCAGCACACCGCCGCGTCCGTAACCCACGTAGCCGGGCGGCGAGCCCTTGAGTTGCGATACCGTATGCGCTTCCTGGTACTCCGACAGGTTGATCGTCGTCAATGCAGCTTCGCCGCCGAACAGCAGGTCGGCGAGTGCCAGCGCGGTTTCGGTCTTGCCGACGCCTGACGGCCCGGCGAGCAGGAACACGCCCAGCGGTGCGTGCTCGTTCTTCAGGCCGGCCTTGGCGGTACGCAGGCTCTCCGCCAGCGCACCGATCGCATCGTCCTGCGCAACCACGCGCGCGGCGAGCGTCGCTTCGAGCGCGAGCAGGCTTCGCAGTTCGTCGTCGACGAGATTGCCGACCGGCACGCCGGTCCATTCCGCGACGACGCGCGCGATGGCCTGCGCATCAACGTCCGCGGCGATCATCGGCGACTTGCCCTGAACGGTCGACAGCGCATCGATGGCATTGGAAAGGGCCGCTGGATCGGGCGCGGGGCCGGCCGCGCCGCGAACGGTGCGCAAGACGTCGACGAGTTCGCGTTCTCGCGTGTACTGGCCGAGCAGCATGTCGGCGGTGTCGCGCACGGCGTCGTGTTCCGTGTCGATCATGGCGCACCGCTCGGCGACGTCGCCGATCCCGGCACGGGAATCCGCATCGAGCGCGGCGCGTTCCAGTTCGAGTGCGGTCAGTGTCGCGCGTGCCTGCTGCAGCTCCACTGGCGGCACGTCGAGCGCCATGCGCACACGCGCGGCCGCCGTGTCGATCAGATCGACGGCCTTGTCGGGCAGCTGCCGGGCCGGAATGTAGCGGCGCGACAGCCGCACGGCCGCGACGATCGCTTCGTCGCGGATGTGGACGTCGTGATGCTTCGCATAGCGGCTTGCGAGCCCGCGCAGCATCAGGCAAGCCGTGTCGTCGTCCGGCTCGTCGACCTTGATGATCTGGAAGCGCCGTTCGAGCGCGGCGTCGCGTTCGAAATATTCCTTGTACTCGGCCCACGTGGTTGCCGCGATCGTGCGCAACTCGCCGCGCGCGAGCGCTGGCTTGAGCAGGTTGGCCGCATCGGCACCGCCCACCGCGTTGCCCGCACCGATCAGCGTATGCGCTTCGTCGATGAACAGCAGGATAGGTGTCGCCGATGTCCGCACCTCGTCGATCACGTTCTTAAGTCGTTGCTCGAATTCGCCCTTCACGCCTGCGCCGGCCTGCAGCAAGCCGAGGTCGAGTGTCAGGATGCGCGTGTCGCGGATCGTTTCCGGCACGCTGCCTTCGACCACGCGCAATGCGAGCCCCTCGACTAGCGCGGTCTTGCCGACACCCGGCTCGCCGACCAGGATCGGGTTGTTCTTGCGGCGGCGCGCCAGCACGTCGATCATCTGCCGGATCTCCCGATCGCGTCCGAAGACGGGGTCGATCTCGCCACGGCGGGCCTTTTCGGTCAGGTCGAGCGCAAAGCGCGCGAGTGCGTTGTCGTCGGTGGCGCGAGACGGTGCCTGTCGGGCGTGACGATCGATGGAGGCTTCCGTCGCTGCATTGCCGGTGTGACCGACGGCTGGCGGCGTTTTCGGCGGCAACGTCATTTCATCGGACGCGTTCTCGGATGAACGTCGCCCGATCCGGGGCAGCACGCGTCGGATCTGCGCGCTTGACACCGACAAGAGCGGCCACGCACGTTGCGTGCGCAAGACGTGCGGCGCGTCGACGATCGCCTGCAGCAGATGGCCCGAGCGAATGGTGCCGTCGGAATCGTCCGACATCGCATGCGTCCACGCATCCTCGATCACCGTGGCGAGCTGCCGTGACAGCGCCGGCATGCCGCGCAACGTGCGTGGCATGCGGTTGATCACGTCGATCAACGCATCCCAAACCGCATCGATATCGAGATCGTAGTGGCGCAGGATCGCCGGAATGTCGCCGTCGTCCGCTTCGATCAGTTTCAGCACCCAGTGCTCGACCGCGATCTCGTCCGCGAGCCGGGTTTGGCAAAGGCTTGCTGCGGCTTCGAGCGCGCGTGTGCAATGGGGATTGAGGCGGCGAATGAGATGGGAGGCGTCCCGGAGAGGCGGCGTCATGTCGATAGCGGATCAGGAAGGGAGGAGGGCGTGCGTCGGGCGATGCACATGCGAACCTAGGGGGGCGATTGCGAATGGGCGATCGGCGGAGCGGAACCCGGCGCACGAGCGTGCCGGATTCCACCAGTCGGTCAGCGCATCAGGAACGTTCGTTCCACGTGTCCTTGTGGATAATGTTGCCGTCCTTGTACGACCACGTGATCGTCTCGTAGCGCAGTTCGACGTCTTCGAGATGGTTGTGTTTCTCGTAGTCGGGGTTCTTGATGTCGAGCATCTTCGGCTTCACGGCGACGATCTTCACGTTGTCGAGCTTCGTGTTGAAGTACTCCTTCTCCTTGCCCGCGTCGTCGATCTTGTACCACTTGATCTCGACCGACTTCAGCGTCTGGCCGCTCGTCACCGCCTTGTACAAATACGGCGTCGACGCGTCCGTCTCTTTCGTCAGCGTGATCGGCTTGTGCACGCGCGTGCCGGTGAGCTTGCCCGTGTTGCCGTCGGTCGGAATGTGCACGCCGTGATCGAACGCGACCAGTTCGACGCTGCCTTCGCGATCCTGGACGGTCACCGAACCCTTGATGTCCGCACCGCCGTCGTCCTTGAGCCACATGTAGGCCGGAATTGCCATTTTTTCACTCCTTCTTCTTCGTACTGCGAATTGCCGGAACCGGATTCCGGCGCTGACAAACCCGGGGCGGATTCCCCGGGAACCAAAACGCGTGTTACATCGCGGTGCGGATCGAAGCGGCCGGCGTCGGCATATCGGGCACTAGCGTGATTTCGACCCGGCGATTTTTCGCCCGTCCTTCCGGCGTGGCGTTGTCCGCGACCGGTCGCGTATCGCCGTAGCCCTGAATCGCGAATTGCGTCGTCGGCAAACCCGACGCATCGACGAGCCAGTCGCGCACGGCAGTCGCTCGGTCGATCGACAGTTTCAAGTTGTGGTCGGGGCGGCCCTGGTCGTCCGCATAGCCGGCGACGAGCACGCGCTTGCCGGGATGCGCCTTGATCAACTCAAGCGCATCGACCATCGCGCGCGTGGTGCCAGGCTTCAGTTGCGCTTTGCCGCTGTCGAACAGCGACATGCTGTCCAGCGTGATGACGGCGGGAGGCGGCGCGGGCGGTTCGTAGGAGGCGATCGTTTCGTCGAGCAACGGTAGCAGTTGAGCGCCGCGATACGTGCCGAACGACAGTCGGAGCGGAACGCCGATGCGGGCATACCGGTCGAGTTGGTCACGATCCGACGAAAGGGCTTTGAGCGCGTCGCGCTTTGCGGCGTCCTGCTTGGCGGGGAGTCGGTTGTAGCGCTCGATGTGTTCGCCGATTCGGGTCATCAGCGTTTCGTTGTTTTTCGCGGCGCCGCAGATGGCGGCGGTGGCTGTGCAAGCAATGATCGCGGCGACATGCGCGACTGCGGTGAGGCGTGGTGATCGCCGCGACCGGCGTGGCATCGCGTCGATCAACGGCTGCGGCACCGGCCATGGGGAGGGCGATGCAGGCAGCGCGGCCGGAGCGATACCGATGCGCGATCGGACGTCACGTTCCCATGGCTTGCCGGGGCCCGTCGCGGGACCATGGTCGATCCAGCCGGCGCCGAACAACGGCCAGGACGACGCAGGCTGGCGTCGATCCGTGAGCGTGTCGAATACGGTACGGCGAGTCCATCCGATCATTGATCCGATCCCAGCGGCGCGAGCCGCGGCCGCGCGGCTTCCGTCGGCATGGAGGGCATCGGACTCGGCTGCGTCGATCGCGGAGTCGAAACGGTGCATGTCCGTGATCGGTGAGCCTGCCGATACGCCATACCACTGGGCCGCCGGCTCTGTTGAAACGGCCGTATCGGAAAGTCGCTGATAGATCGCGACGTAGCCCGGCAGCGACGCGCCAAGCATGCGCGACGTGTCTGCAACGGCCTGCCGGATCACGCGTAGGGTCTGCGACAGCACATCGTCGTTCGCATGAAGTACCGGCGCGACCGACAGCACGACGCAATCGGGTGCCTGACCGTCCCGCCACTGGCGGACGGCGACGGCAAGGCGGGGAAGATCCTGGGGACGATCGGCCCGCAACCAGATTGCGCCGTCGCCGACGTGAACGAACTGCGATCGCGACGCGTCGCGATCGAACAAGGCGGGCAAGCCGTCCCCTGTGACGAGGGCGAGCGGCATCCTGGTGCGCAGCGCGACGGGCAGGTCGGCGGTCGCCGCGCCGAGTTGCGCAATCACGTGCACGTTTCGTTCGCGTGCGTGCGTCAATCTGCGTGAATGCAACCAGACGATCAGCGCCGAAAGCGCGACGACGATCGCAATCAATCCCCACATGACGCCGTGGTCGACGGGCAAAACCCATCCGATGACGGCAAGCGCCAGTGTGGCCGATACCATCACGACCGCGCGCAGTGGGTAGCCGAGGCCCGACAGGGCCCCGCGGGCGGCATCGGAGTCGGCGCGTGTTGCCACCGGTGGGAGAACAGTATCGGAAGTCACGGCCGCTTCGCTTTTTGGACGAGCTGTGCCAGTTCCGCGTCGAGGATGCGATCCCACGCGAACCACACGCATATCGCGATCACGCATGCCATGGCTGCAATCGCCCACGGCGACAGGCCTCTGAGCCGGTCTATCAGCCGCGTGTTCGAGCGATCGATGACGAACCCTGGCCGCACGGCCGGTCGCAACTGATCGATCCGCGCGACCAGTGCAGCGACTACGGCCTGACGTTGCGCTTCGCGTTCGTTGGCATCCGCTGACAGGCCCGAGCGGGCCGCATAACGGCCACGAAATCCGAGGCCGAGCACGGCCGCATAGCATTCGAGCAGGTCGACGTTCGGCGCGGGTTCGCGCATCCGGTGCTCGAGGCGCTCGTAGATGCGGGTTCCCGCATCGTGAGTGCCGAAGCGCTCGACCTGTAGCGGTTTGGACTCCCAGTTCCCTTTGTCCGATGCGGGAAGGTAACGCAATGCCGCTTCATCGATCAGCCCGCATTGCGCGAGGACGGCGTCGTCCCGGATATCGGTGGCAATTCCTTGCGCATCGAGTGCCGTCGCGAACTGCGCGATGAGCCGGACGCACTGCTGACGCAGGTTCTCCTGGCTGTCGACCTGCCCACCGTTCGACAGATGGGTGACGAGCAGCGCCGTATCGCGCAGCAGCGCCCGCATTGAGGGTCCGGGCAAGCGGCCGGATGATGGCTCCCGCGCCAGCAGCGCGGATTCGTGACGAGTGGAGACGATGGCATTCATCAGCGCAGCACCGCATAGAGTTCGATCGATGCGTCCGGAATCGACGCGGGCAGGTAGATCTGGCACGCGCGTGCGGCGAGCATCCGCGCATGCGCGGCGTCATGCGCATCGAGCGCGAAATAGTGGTTGTCCAGCCGGACCGGAATGGCGCCGGGCACGCGCTGCACGGCCTTGAGTGGAATGCCGGCCACCGCGGAATTGACGATGTGCTCGACGTCGTCCGGCGCGCCGATCTTGCACAGGCGCGGAAACTGTTCGACGAGTTCGAATGCCGGCAGCGCGGCGTTGACGGACAGGTACCAGTCCGTCGCGCCTTCGACGATGCGCTCGTCGCGGAACTGGCCGGCCCAGGTTGTGGGCGTCGTGTGCGAAAGCCCGATCGACACGACGCGCGACGGGATGATCGTGTCCAGCAAATCGCGGATCAGCGATTCGAGAGTCGCGAAGACGTCATGTGCAGCGGCGTGATCGTAAGGCGGGATGTCGGTCAGCGACACGCGTGTCGAGAACGTGGTCAACGATCCCGCCAACTGCGCGAGTACCTGATACAGGTGATCCGTGGGCTGCGCCGGATGCGACGCGAGGAAGCGCAGTTGCGGCCACGCTTGATGAATGCAGTGCAGGAGCCAGAAGAGCTGGACGTCGGCGACGCCGTATTCAGCCACCTGCTCGATCCGTTCGCTGCGGCGCGCACCGAGGAGCGCGCTCTTGGCGGCGAGGATATCCGCAAGCCGCCGGATGCGCTCGATATGCAGTGCATGACCCGACAGCGACAGACAGGGCGGCACATATCCGCGATCGATCTGGAACTGGCCGCTCGTCGTGCGTGTCAGGCGGGCTATCGCGCATGCCGTATCGTCGGCGTGCGATTCGTAGCCATACAGCAACCGGACCGCGTGGCGCTCGGCGGCGATTTCGGTTTCCGCCGTGCCGTTCAGATCCATCACCTTCACGAATTCCCGGTATGCCCGTCGCGGCCGGGCCAGCGCCGTTTCGTCGAAACGGCAGTTGCTGCCGTTCGCATCGGGCAGCGCGAGTACGGCGAGTACATCGACTGTCTGGATATTGGCTGGAATGTCGCCGACGAGGTCGCGAGCGGGCGGCAGCGTGTCGGTGACGGTCGTGTCGACCGGCGTGCCATCCGGGAAGCGCAGTCGCAGCCGTGTGAGCTTCAGGCGGCCGGAGGCCAGTGCTTCTTCGTCGATGTCGACGTTCAGCGTACCCCAAGGCGATACGGCGATGGCCGACGCCAACTGTTGCAGCGCGAACCCGTTCCAGCGGTCCTGCTGCTGGAAATGCTGCTGCGTAAGAATCAGCCCTTCATGCCAGAGCGGCTTTTCGATCCGCATGGTGTGGTCTATATCGATTAGGAATTATGAGGCGCCGATTCTAACCGTCGTTTTCTGATTTCGTATACCCCGGTATTTATCGAATGGTTGACAATTGTGTCATTGATATCGAGATGTGGGTGTGATTTATTTCGAGATTGTGTGATCGAGCGATGTTCTCCAATGAATGGGTGGGTGGTGCGTGATTTTAATGGGATTGATGTGATTGGTGAATTTTAATTTATCTCATTGGAATCAACGGTTTGTGTGATGTTTTTGGTTGTTTTTGATTGATTTGATACATGTGGGGATCTTGATCTGCTGCACTGGGTGAGTGGATTTTGTATTCGTACTAGTATTATTTTCAAGGCCGTGTGTGTGGTTGGTGGTCGAATTTTTATTTTGGTGGTTTACTTCATATGAAAGTGCGTGATATTTTTTGCCGCCTGATTCGGATGTCGTGCCGCGAATATCCGGATCGGTCGTCCGTCAATACGTGTTGCGGGGTTCGGCAAAGGTGACGTGAACGACGGTGCACCGGCGATTGCGGGTGCGCATCGCGGAGTCTTCAAGCTTCCTGAGATAAGGAGAACGAATTGGATAGCTTTCAGCGAGAGATCCCGAAGAGCCGGGTGTCGATCACCCTTGATCTGCATACGGGCGGGGCGCAAAAGAAGGTCGAACTGCCGCTGAAGTTGCTGGTGGCGGGCGACTTCAGCGCCGGTCGCGAGCAGGCGCCGCTGGCCGAGCGGAAGAAAGTGAACATCGACAAGAACAACTTCGATGCCGTGCTGGCCGACTACGCGCCGGATCTCAAGATCGCTGCGGACAACACGCTGGCGGGCGACGGTTCGGAGTTGCCCGTCAACCTGTCGTTCCGGTCGATCAAGGATTTCGAGCCCGAGCAGGTGGCGCGCCAGATTCCCGAGCTTCAGGCGCTCCTCGCGATGCGCAATCTGTTGCGCGACCTGAAATCGAACCTGCTCGACAACGGCACGTTCCGCCGCGAGTTCGAGAAGGTGCTGAAGGACGACCGCCTGTCCGCGAAGCTCCGTGGCGAACTCGCGCAGATCGCGACCGCCGCGACGCAGCCGGAAGGGCATGCGTGAGCGACGCTGGGCAAAGCGCGCGTTCAGCGCATTCCGCAACATCGTAGTGATTCGATCGCAGACAGGACCCGAGATGAAACCCACTGAAACGCAGCAGACCGGCGCGACCGAGACTGTCGTGCTGGACGCCCCGCATGGGGATATCGACAGCGTCTATGCATCGCTGTGCAGCAAGATCAACCTGAAGCCCGTCAACGAAGCGCGGCCGCTCGAGGCGTTCCGCGACAACGATATGCTGTCCGAGGCGTCGGCCGACGAGCGGATCGCGCGCGGGATGGGCGCATTCCTCGAGCTCGTGGCGAAGGCGAGCCAGCCGGTCGACCGGCTGGACAAGTCGCTGCTCGATTTCCATATCGGCCAGATCGACCGGCAGATCGGCCGGCAACTCGACGCGGTGATGCATGCGACGGAATTCCAGGCACTCGAAGCGCGCTGGCGTGGCCTGAAGATGCTCGTGAGTCGTACCGATTTCCGCAAGAACGCGCGAATCGAGGTGCTGGACGTGTCGAAGGATGCGCTGCAGCGCGATTTCGAGGACACGCCTGAACTGATCCAGAGCGGCCTGTATCGTCTGACGTACATCGAGGAATACGACACGCCGGGCGGCCAGCCGATCAGCGCGATGATCAGCGACTTCGAGTTTGCGAATTCGCCGATGGACGTTGCGCTGCTGCGGAACATCTCGAAGGTGGCCGCCGCCGCGCACATGCCGTTCATCGGCTCGGTCGGGCCGGCGTTCTTCGGCAAGCAGTCGATGGAGGAAGTGGCGGCGATCCAGGACATCGGCAACTACTTCGATCGCGCCGAGTACATCAAGTGGAAGAGCTTCCGCGATACCGACGACGCGCGCTATGTTGGCCTGACGATGCCGCGCGTGCTCGGTCGCCTGCCATACGGCAAGGATACGGCGCCGGTGCGGGCGTTCAACTACGAGGAGGCCGTCAAGGGCCCTGATCACAACAAGTACCTGTGGATGAACGCATCGTTTGCGTTTGCGGCGAACATGGTGCGCAGCTTCGTCAGCAATGGCTGGTGCGTGCAGATTCGCGGGCCACAGGCGGGCGGCAAGGTCGAGGATCTGCCGGTCCACCTGTACGACCTCGGCACCGGCTATCAGCCGAAGATTCCGACCGAAGTGCTGATCCCGGAAACGCGCGAATTCGAGTTCGCGAATCTCGGCTTCATCCCGTTGTCGTTCTACAAGAACCACGACTTCGCGTGCTTCTTCTCGGCGAGCTCGACGCAGAAGCCTGCGCTGTACGAGACGAAGGAGGCCACGGCGAACAGCCGCATCAACGCGCGGTTGCCGTACATCTTCCTGCTGTCGCGCATCGCGCACTACCTGAAGCTGATCCAGCGCGAAAACATCGGCACGACCAAGGATCGCCGTCTGCTCGAACTCGAACTGAACGGCTGGATCAAGGGGCTCGTGACCGAGATGAAGGATCCGGGCGATGAACTGCAGGCATCGCACCCGCTTCGCGACGCGAAGGTGACGGTCGAGGATATTGACGACAACCCGGGTTTCTTCCGGATCAAGTTGTTCATCGTGCCGCACTTCCAGGTCGAAGGGATGGACATCGGGCTGTCGCTCGTGTCGCAGATGCCGAAGGCCAAGAATTGATCAGGCGTTAGTCGCATCAGGCACCCGGGGTGGCGAGAGTCGCCCCGGTGTGCCGCATGTTCGCGCAACCGAGAGATCCCATGTCGATGATTCTGCCTTCGCAGGCTTATGAATTGAAACTGGCGCCGCAACCGGCGCCGTTCTCGATCCTGACGTTCACCGGGCTGGACCGGATCAGTCAGCTGTACCGGTACGAGATCGAATTCACGAGCCCGGTCGCGGGCATTCCGATGGATCAGGTGCTGGGCCGGCCGGCGAAGTTCATCGTCGATCCGGTCGATCCGGATATGGGGTATCTCCAGAAGATGTTCGGGGAGAACGCCGGGCAATTCAGCACGAAGCCGCCGGCATATACGGTGCACGGGGTCATCACCCGGTTCGACGAGCTCGGGACGTCGGCTGACGAGACGCGCTATCGGGTCGTGCTGGAGCCGACATTGGCGGATCTCGATCGCGGCGTGACCAGCCGGCTGTTTCAGAAGCAGTCGGTCGAAGAGATCGTGACCGATACGTTGCGGCATTACGGGTATCGCGCGGGCGTCGATTTCCAGTTCCAGTTGCGAGGCGAGTACAAGCGTCGCGAATACGTGACGCAGTATCGCGAAACGACGTTCGCATTCATCAGGCGTATCTGCGCCGAGGCAGGGATCTGGTTCCGGTGGGAGCAGAAGAAGGATCGTGCGGTGGTCGTGTTCGGCGACGATCTGGATGCTTATGCGCGCAAGCAGCGCACGGTTCCGTATCGTCGTGATTCGGGGCTGGAGAGCGTCGGGGCCGACGGGATCAAGACGCTCGAGCGTGAAATGCAACGTGTGCCGGAAACGGTGCGGTTGCACGACTACAACCACCGGCAGGCCGGTGTGTCGCTGCTGATCGAGGAAAACGTCGCGCGTGACGACAAGACGACGAACTCGGTCGATTATCGCTGGGGAGAGCATTACGAAACACCGGAGGATGGCAGGCGCGTGGCCCGGTTGCGGCACGAGGCTTATCTGGCCGGACAGATCATCTTCAAGGGAACGGGCAATCCGTTCTGGCTCGAAGCCGGCGAGGTGATGCGGGTCGATCCGAATCCGGTCGATGCGAAGCACGGGATTTTCGTGACGTCGGTCGAGTCGCACGGCGGGCGCAGCGAGGCGTATTGGGTGGCGTTCGAGGGGATTCCGTCGGATCGCGTGTGGCGCACGCCGGTGGCGTCTGTCTCGCGGCCGGTAGTCGAAGGGATCTTGCCAGCGCGGATTACGTCGCCGGGCAACTACAAGTACGCGTATCTGACCGAGCAGGGCTGGTACGTGATCAAGCTGCCGTTCGACCTCGATGAATGGAGCCCGGGCGGCACGAGCCGGCCGGTGCGGTTTGCGAAGCCGTATAGCGGCGACAACTATGGACATCATTTTCCGCTGATCGATGGCGCGGAGGTGGCGATTGTTCACACGGACGGTGATCCGAACCGGCCGGTGATCATCGGGGCGATGCACGACAGCGTGCATCCGGATCTGGTCAACAACCTGAACCATACGCGGAACCTGATTCGGACGGCAGCGCGGAATGAGCTGCGGATGGAGGATAAGGAGGGTGTCGAGCATATTCACCTGACCACGCCGAATCAGACCAGTGAGCTGAATCTGGGGAACATGGTCGATGGTGCCCGCAACGAACGAGGCCAGGGGGCCGAGCTACGTACCGATGGACATCTGGCGGCGCGCGGCCCAAAGGGCATGCTGCTGAGTACCGAAGCGCAGGTTGGCGCCTCGGGTCACCAGCTCGACATGAAAGACGCCCAGGAGCAGTTGCTGCGGGCGATCGATCGCATGGAGTCGCTTTCCGAGGCAGTACGAGCCGCGGAGGCGACCGTCGCCGAGCTGCAGCAACAGAAGTCGTTCTATGCGGAAGCGCTCGACGGCTTGAAGCGTGCGGCAGTTCTCGTGAGTGCGCCGTCAGGTATCGGACTCACGTCCGGGGAGCATTTGCAGGTCAATGCGGACCGGAATCTGATTGCGACTGCCGGCGGAAATTTTGACGTCGGAATTATGCGGAACTTCACCGTTGCAGCGGGAAGACAGGTGTCGCTCTTCGCGCAGGCACAGGGGGTTCGGGTCATCGCAGCCAAGCAGGATGTTGTTGTCCAGGCCCGTACGGGTGCGATGGCGCTGTCGGCGTCGAAGGACATGAACTTTACCAGTGCCGATGGCGCGATTCTCGCTGCCTCGCGGGGAGCCCTTACGCTGACCAGTGGGGGGGCCTACCTCAAGATCGACGGCGGCAACATCGAACTCGGATGCCCGGGAGATATCACGCTCAAGTGCGGAAATTTCCACTGGACCGGCCCCGCCTCGCTTTCGGCTCCACTGCCGAGCATGCCAATTGGGCCATGCAAGGAGTGCTTGCTGGATGCGCACCGCGGTGTCGAAGCGATGACGGAGGTTGCTTGATGGCCGGATCCGTGCGTGTGATGCCGGCCGGTGATTCGGATGCGGCATGGGAGGCATGGCGCAATCGATTGTTGTCGCGGTTCGACGCATTCGAGGCCGGCGATGCTTCGGCGTACCTGTACATACTCGCCGATACGCGCGCCAATCCGGATCTCGACAAACTGCTGGTTCAGGTCCCTCGGCTGGAATGGCGCTCGCTGTGGGACGGTACTGTTCTCGAGTCCTACACGGACATTGCCCCCTATCTGATTGCGATCGATCGCTTTGCACTTGATGATCCGCGCGATCTGCAGAGCCGGTTTGTCCGGCGGCTCTGGAAAGAGTCGAGCGGACTGCACATGCTGACGTGGATATGGTCTCCGCTTCCGACGCAGTCTCTGGTTGAGCATTTTCGATCGTTCTGTCGTTATTCGACGCCAGACAAGCGTGCGTATTTCCTGCATTTTTACGATAACCGGATTCTCGCCAGGTTACGGATAGTCTGGAGCGGAGAGCAGGCTCAAATGTTTCTCTCGCCGTGTGCAGAGATCTGGTATCGCGATCGCGAATCGAACGAGATCGTATGGTGCAACGATGCGGGTGTGGCCGATGCAATCGTCGAGAAGGAACAGGTGATGGCAGTGGAGCAGCACATGGCTTTGCTGCGGCTCGGTCGCGTCGACAAGGTCGTGATGCAACTGCGCACGATGTATGGAGCCATGCTTGACGATTTCACGGATTTGACGCTGTACCAACGTGTTTCGGAACAACTTGAACGTGCTGACCGATACCGTATCGCTGACCATGACGACCTGTTGAACTACGTTTCAAAGGGCGTCGTCATTTCGCCGCGATTCGATGAACATCCGCTGATTCGGAAGCGGCTGGCTAGCGCGATGAACGGCGAGCAGACGTATCGGGACGCATTGAGCCGCATCGATGCCGATGTTTTGCGTGAGGCGTCTCGCATCACGTCGGAATCCGAGAATTCGGAGGGGGCCTCGCATGATTAGGCGGTTCTTCGTCATATTGGCCGTAGTGCTAGCACTAGCCGGCTGCGACGCGTTTTCGTCCGAGCGGACCTACGGCGGGGTCAGCGTCATGGGGCTCAACTACACGCCGTTCAATCTGAGCGAGTTCACGATTCGAGACAAATTTGGCAACAGAGCGAGCGGAGGGGGCGATTTGCCGCCGGGTGCGGGCGCCGGGAGGTTGAGTTGTTGCTACAAGCTAAAGGGAACGGATTTCACGGTTGACTGGGAAGTCTATGACCAGGACGAGTTCATGAAAGACCCGTACGCGCCGATCAAGAAGATCCACAAGACGACTGAGGTCAAATTTCCGCCGACAAAAGCCAGAGGCGGAGCGGGGGAGGATGTGCTTGCGGTGCACTTTTATCCAGATGATCACATCGAGTTTGAGATTCGTAACGACATGAGTGGATCGAGGATCTCCTATGCGAAAGTCAATCACTGGTTTCAAACCAGGTACGGGAAGGCGGCCAACCCAGATGATGCGGACATGGCTGTCGCGTTTAGACGCACGGCCCGTGTTGCCGCACAAGGCTGGCTGAAGTATCGGCTGACCGACACAAAGGATCTGGAGCAGTACGTGTACTACACGCAGCTCGTCAATCCAAAATTCGATGAGCATCCGGTGGTGCAGCGGATCTTGAAGGAGACGGAAGGCAAGCCGGGCGCGTTCGGTGCGGCGATGGTGAGCTTGCCGGATGCCGTCGTTCGAGAAATCAAGCAAGGTCGCTTTGATTAGGCATCTTTAGTGGTGGATGCCGATCATTCAGGTCGACACCGGGATCGAGTTTACGAAACGAGGGCTGCATGACGGATTGTGTTCTTGATTTTGAGGTATTCCAGCAATGATTAAACGGGTTGTCGTCTTGTTCGCCGTCGTACTGACATTAGCCGGCTGCGACGCGTTTTCGTCCGAGCCGACCTACCGCGGTGTCAGCGTCATGGGGCTCAACTACACGCCGTTCAATCTGAGCGAGTTCACGATTCGAGACAAATTTGGCAACAGAGCGAGCGGAGGGGGCGATTTGCCGCCGAGTGCGGGCGCCGGGAGTCTAGCTTGTTGCTACAAGCTGAAGGGAACGGATTTCACGGTTGACTGGGAAGTCTATGACCAGGACGAGTTCATGAAAGACCCGTACGCGCCGATCAAGAAGATCCACAAGACGACCGTGGTCAAATTCCCGCCGACAAAAGTCAGCGGCGGAGCGGGTGAGGATGTGCTTGCGGTGCACTTTTATCCGGACGATCACATCGAGTTTGAGATTCGTAACGACATGAGTGGGACGAGGATCGATTACACGGAAGTAGACCACTGGTTTCAGACCAAGTACGGGAAGGCGGCGAACCCGGACGACGCTGACATGGCCGTGGCCTATAGGCGCACGGCACGTGTTGCCGCACAAGGCTGGCTGAAGTATCGGCTGACTGACACGAAGGATCTGGAGCAGTACGTGTACTACACGCAGCTCGTCAATTCGAAATTCGATGAACATCCGGTGGTGCAGCGGATCTTGAAGGAGGCGGAAGGCAAGCCGGGCGCGTTCGGTGCGGCGATGGCGAGCTTGCCGGATTCCGTCGTTCGAGAAATCAAGCGTGGTCGCTTTGATTAGGCATCTTTAGTGGTGGATTCAGATCATCCAGGTCGACACCGGGATCGAGTTTGCGAAACGAGGGCTGCATGACGGATTGTGTTCTTGATTTTGAGGTATTCCAGCAATGATTAAACGGGTTGTCATCTTGTTCGCCGTCGTACTGACGTTAGCTGGCTGCGACGCGTTTTCGTCCGAGCTGACCTACCGCGGGGTCAGCGTCATGGGGCTCAACTACACGCCGTTCAATCTGAGCGGGTTCACGATTCGAGACAAATATGGCAACAGAGCGAGCGGAGGGGGCGATTTGCCGCCGAGTGCGGGCGCCGGGAGTCTAGCTTGTTGCTACAAGCTGAAGGGAACGGATTTCACGGTTGACTGGGAAGTCTATGACGCGGATGAAGCCATCAAGGACCTGTACGCGCCGATCAAGAAGATCCACAAGACGACTGAGGTCAAATTTCCGCCGACAAAAGTCAAGGGCGGAGCTGGGGAGGATGTGCTTGCGGTGCACTTTTATCCGGACGATCACATTGAGTTTGAGATTCGTAACGACATGAGTGGGACGAGGATCGATTACACGGAAGTGGACCACTGGTTTCAGACCAAGTACGGGAAGGCGGCGAATCCGGACGACGCCGACATGGCCGTGGCCTATAGGCGCACGGCACGTGTTGCCGCACAAGGCTGGCTGAAGTATCGGCTGACCGACACGAAGGATCTGGAGCAGTACGTGTACTACACGCAGCTCGTCGGTCCAAAATTCGATGAGCATCCGGTGGTGCAGCGGATCTTGAAAGAGACGGAAGGCAGGCCTGGCGCGTTCGGTGCGGCGATGGAGAGCTTGCCGGATGCCGTCGTTCGAGAAATCAAGCGTGGTCGCTTTGATTAGGCATCTCTAGTGGTGGATGCCGATCATCCAGGTCGACTCCGGGATCGAGTTTGCGAAACGAGGGCTGCATGACGGATTGTGTTCTTGAGTTTGAGGTATTCCAGCAATGATTAAACGGGTTGTCATCTTGTTCGCCGTCGTACTGACGTTAGCCGGCTGCGATGCGTTTTCGTCCGAGCCGACCTACCGCGGGGTCAGCGTCATGGGGCTCAACTACACGCCGTTCAATCTGAGCGAGTTCACGATTCGAGACAAATATGGCAACAGAGCGAGCGGAGGGGGCGACTTGCCGCCAGGTACCGGCGCAGGGAGGTTAAGTTGTTGCTACAAGCTGAAGGGAACGGATTTCACGGTCGACTGGGAAATCTATGACGCGGATGAAGCCATCAAGGATCTGTATGCGCCGATCAAGAAGATCCACAAGACGACCGAGGTCAAATTTCCGCCGACAAAAGTCAAGGGCGGAGCGGGGGAGGATGTGCTTGCGGTGCACTTTTATCCAGATGATCACATCGAGTTTGAGATTCGTAACGACATGAGTGGGACGAGGATCGATTACACAGAAGTGGATTACTGGTTTCAAACCACGTATGGGGAAGCGGCCAACCCCGATGATGCGGACATGGCTGTCGCGTTTAGACGTACGGCACGTGTTGCATCGCAAGGGTGGCTGAAATATCGGCTGGCCGACACGAAGGATCTGGAGCAGTACGTGTACTACACGCAGCTCGTCAATCCAAAATTTTATGAGCATCCGGTGGTGCAGCGGATCTTGACGGAGACGGAAGGCAAGCCGGGCGCGTTCGGTGTGGCGATGGAGAGCCTTCCAAACGCTGTCGTTCAGGAAATCAAGAGCGATCGCTTTGAACGAGATACGTCGAGAGGGCAACGTGGCTGATAAGACTATCCTAGATCCAGCTGACAGAACTCCGCCCGAAGTGCGCGCTGCAATCGGGGAGAATCAGAAGGCGTATCCGAAAGACGACTGTATTCCGTGCGGTGCCGTTATACACGTTGGTTTTTTCTTCGATGGATTTGGCCGTCATCGAGACTACGATGATAAGAATACTTCTCGATACTCAAATATTTGTCGACTCTGGGAAGCTCATAGCGATAACAAGGACCGACGTCGGAGGAAGGAATCCAATCATTTTTGGTATCCGCTCTATTATTCCGGGCTAGGAACGGAGTTGAACAAGGAGGCCCGAGAGGGGCAGATCGTCTCTGCAGCCTTTAAACTTGGAAATCAAGGTGTCACAGCAGCCGGTTCGATCGCAGTCAGCGTCGGCGAGAGCGTAACCGGCATGAAACGGCTTCCCATCAGTCCGAAAGACACTGTCACGGAAGGACTCAAGAAGGGTCTCAAGGAATTTTCGTTTCGGCCGGTCGTGCAGTCTTTCAAAGATCTGGTCGACTCGGTCGAATCGGCGCCGCGCAATATCGGCCGAGTGTTGCAACTGCAGCGTGAAAACCGCTGGCTTCGACGCGGCCGAGCCGCCACTCGCGCAATTCTCTACGACGCGAAGAAGAATTTTCCATCAATCGCCCAAAGCGCCGCCAAATCGGTGTTCTTTGGCGTGGTGATCGACTCGATTCCATGGTTTCGCGACAACCGTGCTGTCGCCCGTGTATTTGGAACAGGCGTCGAGGACCGGCTGGCGGCCGCGATGACGCAGTTTGAAAAATCAATTGCCGACGCTAAGCAGACGACGCCAAAGGTTCAGCGGATCCAGGTATCGATCTTCGGTGCCGACCGTGGCTGTGTTCTTGCTCGGGCGCTGGCGAATGAACTGACCCGGCGATACAAGCGCCCGAGCGATACGAAGCTGGCCTTTGTCGATCCGAAAGATCCCAACCAAACGGCTATTCCGATAGAAATCAAGTTCCTGGGGCTGCTGGATGCCGTGTCTTCGTTGATGGAAGAGAACAAGCTGCTGGGGATCGTGCCGGTTCTTGGCCTGCTCAAACAGAACTACGGAGACCGCGATCTGGCGGTGCCAGCGTCGGTGCAGCGATGCGTGCATTTTGCTGCGGCGCATGAACTGCGTTTCTATCAGCGGCTCGATAGCCTCGAGAATACGCGCGGACTTCAATACCTCTATCCGGGAACGAGCGAAGACATTACCGGTGGGGCACCTCCAGGAACGCTCGGAGCACGCGCGGAACTGCAGCGTGTCGTTTTGCGCGACATGCTCAATGAAGCGGTATCGCATGGTGTCGTGCTGGATACGATGGAGGACTTGGCGAAATGGAAGCCAGACGTGTTTCGGCGATTCACCCTCGCTAATCCCATCTCCGACGGCAAAACCTCCTACAAAATCGGAGAACTGATTGATGCCTACCGCCAGATAGTTCCCTACGTCGCGCGCCTGAACTTTGTCGAACACATGCAGATATTTTTGCGCTGGATGGCAGTTCGCTACCAATCCCCGGCATTTCGCGCAACCGTGACGAACCGCTTCGACGACCTTGCTGCCCGGCATCGGGAGCTCCTGAAGGAACGCAACGACGCCGAGGCCGCGTATCTCGCACTGCGCAACCAGCGGCCGCCGGCGGATAGGGAGACGCTCGGCAAGGCCTATGCGCGCTGGCAGAACGCGGTCTTGCCGGAGATGCTTTCTGGCCGCGATACGGGTATCGAGAAAGCGCGCCCTTCAGTGGGCGTCTGGGAGCGCATCCAGAGCGAGTCCGAAGAGTTGATGCGGCAAGAATCCCGGCAATCCGGGCTGCAGAAATCGGACAATCGGATACGTGAAATGGCTCGAGACGGTTCATTGCCGTGGGACGCCGACCCGGAGTTCAGCACAGCGATGATCGAGGCCTGGATGATGACGCCGGAACAGGAAACGCTGATCCAGGCTTGGAAGTTGGGCCTGAGCGGCAAGAATCCGCTGCCGCTCAAAGTCATGGCGCTGTTTGACCTGCTGGTTCACGACACGATGCTGACGAGCTGGCATGACCATGTGCTCTCGTCGAATCTTTACTTCCAGACCCGCGCCATCGACACATTCGGAAGCAGCGACTATGTCGACGAAGAAAAGAAACGCAAGCGCGACGAAAAGCACGGCGAGCGCGTCAGGCAGGCCAGCGAGGCGATGACACCCGCTGCCCGGTTGCCGGGACGCTTATAACGCAGGATCAGTCGTTCACCGTCGAACTGCGGTGACGAGGCCAGTTTGTTTCGGGGGTACACATGACAGGCATCATTCGCGTCGGCGACAGTCATACCGGCGGCGGCATCGTGACGGCCGGTTCGGCCACGCGCTTTTTCATGGGCCGTCCGCTGGCGCGGCTCCACGATCCTGTGACCTGCCCGCGGCACGGCGACAACCGTATCGCAACCGCGACCTCGGGGGCATTCGATGACGGTCGCGAAGTCGCGCAACACGACGATTTGTGCGAGTGCGGTTGTCGTTTGCTTTCCTCTCTTCCGAACAGCGGGCGCTGCTAATCGATGGCGCTGGATTTCTCATCCCTTCCGCCCGAGAAGCCGATTCCTGACAAATCGCCGTCGCGGTTTCTCTGGGGCGCGGTGTTCGTTGTGCTGACGTCGGCCGGCATATTTGCCGTACTGATGCTTTGGCCGGAAAGCGAACCGACTCACACGCCATGGTTCTGGACATGTGTATCCGTTTATCCGACGGTTTTTTCCGCCTTCGTCGTGTCCCGGCGCTATCGGGCATACGAACTGGAACGCGCGAAAGTCCAGGCATGGAACGATGCAAGCCGGAAGTACAACGCGCAAGCTTTTGCGCGGGAGAGCGTGCCGATGCTTGTCCTGGGAGTAGCCGCGCGTGTTACCGCAGACGATACGAAAACCGGTCTCGACCAGATTGTCGATGGAACGATGAGGTTGCGTGCCAGGGCTTCGGAGCGAAAAGCAAATGAATCGGTTTCGGCAAGATGGTTTGAGCCGATCGAAGCCCGTCTGGCCGCTGACGATGCCGAACGTCATGAGTTGGTTCTTGCATGGTTGTACGAGCGACTGCTGAACGATCTGAAGAAGACATTGGGCGCGCTTCATCCGGATTTACCGTTGCGCGTTTTGCTCGATCTTTCCGGTTATGCCGGAGAGCGCGACGTAGTCGAGCTGTGGCAGCGCGAATGGCGACGTCACGCGTTGCGATTCGCGATAACGGACCGGGTTTCAGCCCCACTCGATCTGATGACGATAGATTCCTGGCTCGACGATCGGAACGGGCCGCTGCATCGGCATGCGGTGTTGCTCGTATCCATCACCCTTAACAAGGTGATTGGCGAGCCACCGGCGAAGGATTCGGCGGAGGCAGGAGTGGGATTGTTGCTGGCTTCCGAGGCGCTTGCATCGCGTTTCGAATTGCAACCGGTTGCCGCGTTCCACCGACCCCGTCGAGCCGGCAATGACAACCCTGACCATGCGCTTACCTACGGGCTTCGTTGGGGCGGTGCCGCGGTGGGTGACATCGGCGCGTTGTGGATGACCGGATTCGACAGCCAGGCGGCCGGTTCCGTGCGCGCGGCGTTAAACGCAGGCAGTCCGGAAGGAGAGAACGGCGAACCCATACAGGAGTTCGAGCTCGATCGAATCGTCGGCAAGGCGGGAACCTCGGCAGGATGGCTTGCCGCTGCTTGCGCAGCATACGTGGCCGGTCAATCGCCAAAGCCGCAGCTGGTCGCACAGCGCGACGCAGCCCATATGTTCATCGCTGTCCTGACGAATCTGAATAACGCATCAACAACACACGCACTCCCGCATGAACCGGATATTCAAACTTGACCTGCTCGGGATCCTTGCTTTTGTCGCCCTTCCCGGGCTGATCGTCTGGATGCGACCGCACTGGATTTCAATATCCGCGGCGGATCGAGGATTGGCGCTGGCCGCTTTATGCGCCATATTCGTGACGCTCTTGCTCATTTCCAGCTTCAGTGATTCGTCCCGGCCGGCCAATGGCTGGCGTGCCGTGAAGAAGTGGGTCGATGATCACGCTCGCCGCGCGCCGGCTCCGTCTGGAAACGGCCCGACGGGTAATGCCGCGATTCGAGCCGAATCGCTTAAGCAGGCCCAGATGGAGAGGCACGGCTGGCGATGGCGCTATCGTGATCGCTGGGTGCTGGTCGCCGGCGACTATCCACTCGTCCGGCGTCTCGCACCCGGGTTGGCCGATACCGGCTATGCGATTCTCGGCAATACGATCGTGCTGTATGCGCGGCAAATTGACGACAAACTCGACACCGAATGGCTCGATCGGATTCGCCGCCTGCGTCGACGTCGTCCGGTCGACGCGATTGTGGCCATTACTCGTCATCGGAGTTCCGGCGATGCGTCGTTCGACGTCGACGAACTCGTCGCGCGGTTTGCTCGCCACGCGCGCACGTTGCGCTGGGCCGCACCGGCTTATCTTCTGGACGTGACGGATTTCGGCAGCGAACGAGCTGGTCCGGACGAAGCGATGGGTTTTACGTGGGCGAACACCCACTTGAATAGTGAGGCGATTGACGAGTCGTTGCGAAATCTCGTCGACAATCTCTCGGACGCCGGTGTCGCACGCCTCGCCTTGAATGCGGATGACCGTTACCCGGCCGAACTGTCGCAGCATGTTTCGAGGTTGCGTGGGGCGTTGTCGGAGTTGCTGCTTCGAACCGCTGAATCCACCGTTTCGAGACATGCGCTTCACGGGCTGATGTTCGCACCTCTATTCAAGGTGCGGGATCTGGCGTCGCCAGATCCCGGTGTGCCGAGAGGCGATTCGATTGATGGCGACTTACGGTCCAATTCTCGACACCGGACCATCTGGCAAACCGTCGCCGATCACAGCCGCAAGGTTCATGGTCGCCGCTTCGGCTTTTCGCTGTCGACCACGGCAGCGTGGATGGCGACTGTCCTGCTCGGTTGCTGGATTGCCGGCACGATGCTGTCCGGCTTGGTCAACCGCGCGACCATCGAAAGTGCGGCAGACACGGTCGTGAATCTCAAGGAAGCCCGGGACCCGACACAGTCCCTGCAGACGCTTACCCATCTCGATCGTCAGATCGATACACTTGAAATCCACCAGCGCACGCGCGCACCGCTGAGAGCCCGTTTCGGCCTGAACCGCGACCAAGCATTGCTCGATGCCCTCTGGCCGCACTATGCCGATGCGGCAAACCGCATTCTCGTCGGCCCGATTCGCCGGCAGCTTGAGGCGCGATTGCATCAACTAGCATCGCTATCCGACGCAGAAATCGCCAGCGGCGGGGATGCCCAGGTAAAGGCCGCATACGACACACTCAAAACCTATCTGATGCTCGCGAAGCCGGAGCGCGCGGTGGCGGCATTCCTGACACCCCAGCTCGTCGCGACGTCCATGCCGGCGCGCCCCGTCAATTCGTCGTTGTCGCCAGGAAGATGGGAGGACTTGCGGCAGCAAGCCATTACATTCTTCACGAACCATCTGGGACCCGGTGCGAAGTCGACGGCGGCTGCGTTGGCAATCGTTCCGGACAGTACCTTGATCGCAGCGACTCGCCAGACGGTGATCGGCGTTCGGGGCATTCAGAATTCGCGTGACGCGGTCTACCAGCAGATCCTCGACGAAGCGGCGCCGAAGTATCCGCCGGTATCGCTTGCCACGTTGCTGGGTGACGCGGCATCCCAGGCCGGTGCAGGTGGCGCGACAAGCCGTGGTTTGTTCAACACGACCATGACCATACCGGGCGTATTCACGCGCGGAGCATGGGACGAACGGATCGCCAAGGCCATCGACGAAGCCGGCGAGCAACACGACGTGGCAAGCGACTGGGTGCTTTCCGACACCAAGGCCGCCGGCCAGCCCTCGTCGACACTAAAGGACGAACTGCGCCAACGCTATTTCGACGACTATGCGCGCGCCTGGGCACTGTTCCTCAACAGCGTGCGCTGGCAACCGGCACCGACGCTTTCCGCCACGGCCGATCAACTGACCTTGCTGGGCGATCCGCAACGTTCGCCGCTCGTCGCGCTGATGAACGCGATCGTCTATCAGGCGGGAACAGGAGCCAACATGCAGTCGCTGTCCGACACGTTGATCAGCAAGGCGCAGCAGCTTGTCGGTGCCGACGAAAAGGATCCGTCGAAGCAGGGCAAACCGCAGCTCGCGCCGTTGGCCGCGGCGTTTGGCCCGATCTTGCGTCTGACCGGCAGCGATCTCGTCTCCGGCGTACCGGCCAACGGCAAAACCTCCGCCGCGCAAATGGCCGCGACCGGTGATCTGAGCCTCGCCCGCTATCTGGAGCGCATCACGGCCATGCGCCTGAAGACGTCGCAGATTGTCTCCAGCGTCGATCCGGATGCGGTTGCGCGACTGGCAGCCCAGTCGGTGTTGCAAGGCAAGACATCCGACATCGCCGACAGTCGCGACTATGCGAGCCGGGTCGCCGCGAGCCTCGGCGAACAGTGGTCCGGCTTCGGCGCACTATTCCGGGCGCCGTTCGATCAGGCATGGCAGGTCATCGTGCAGCCTGCAGCGTCGAGCCTGAACGAGATCTGGCGCGCGGCGATCCTGGCCGACTGGAACAAGTCGTTCGGCGGCCGCTATCCGTTCGCGGATTCGGACAACGACGCGTCGCTGCCCGAAATGGCGCGCTTCATGCGACCCGATGGTGGCGTGATCACACAGTTCGTGACGACGCAGCTGGCCGGCGTCATCGAGCGGCAGGGCGACCGCTGGGTACCCGCGCAGGGCACCGATTCCGGTGCGCTGACGATCGATCCGGGCTTCCTGAGCGGATTGAACAAACTCACGCGCATTTCGACGGTGCTGTTCCCGTCCGGCGATGCACGCGTGCGCTACGAGTTGCAGGCGGTGCCGACGCCGGGCGTCACCGACATGCGGTTCGTGTTGTCCGGCCGCGAATTGCACTACTTCAACCAGAAGCAGGAATGGACGCCGTTCGAATGGCCTGGCCAGTCGCTCGAAAACCTGTCGCATATCGAATGGCAGACCGAGCAGGGTGGTTTGCGGACGGCGCTCGATTCGCAGGGGCGCTTCGGCCTTATTCGCCTGTTCGAGCGAGCGAAGGTCACGCAACAGGACAACGCACGTTACCTGCTGACCTGGACGCCGGATACGAGCCAGGGCGTCCCGCTGAAGGTACAACTGCGCAGCGAGGCGGGCGCCGGCCCGCTCGACGTGCTCCAGTTGCGCAACTTCGTGCTGCCTGCACGGGTTTTCATGACCGGGGCGGCGAGCACCGGGCCGAAGGTGTCGACGGCCAGTCCGCCGCCGTTGCCGGCAGCGGCGATTGCCGCAGCCAGGCACGCTGCCGTGCCGTTGCCACCGGGGCTACCGGGTGCGATGACGTGGCCAGATGAAGCGATGCCGTTGGAGTCCAGGAAGGCGTCCCGTCGGACGACCGCAATAGCGGACGCACGTCCGGGCGTGTCCGTCGAGCAATCGCCAAAGAGCGATCCGCGGATCGCGGTGTCTTCGCTGGCGACGAATTCCGCATCTTCCGATGCCGCCACCAGACCGTTCGGACACGCCCTCCGTTTGCTGGGCGACGCATTTGCGTTCTGAGACCTGCCATGACGCTTGCCAATTTTGTAAAGACACTCGTCGGCGGATCTCGTGTCGATTCGCTACAGGAATCCCGGCAGACCACCTGGGCGGCATGGCTGGCTCCGATACCCGGGGAACAAGCATGCGGCCGCGATCCCGGCTACGAGGATGCGTTCTTCGAACTGAAGGACGAGGCAAACAAGCTGTCGGGAATCGACGATGGACTCATCGTCCGCACCTGCGAGCAGTTGCTCAAGGAAACCGGGAAGGATCTGCGTCTGGTCGGCTACTACACGTTCGCGAGGCTGCGTCAGGACGGCCCGGCCGGCTTTGCCGACGGACTGGAACTGGCTGCTTCGCTAGTCGACCGGTTCGGCGAGGCCGTGCTGCCCGCGCGAGCCGAGGCGAAGCGGGCGGCGATGGAAATGCTGGCGACGTCGCGCGTGATCGACATGCTGGACAGCCGTGGCGACTTTGCGCCACGCGATCTCGAGCGTGCGCTTGCTGCACTCGACGTGCTCGTCGAACAAACAGGAAGCTGGTTGGAAGCTGCGCGGCCGAATTTCCTGTCGTTGGTTTCCCGTTTCGAGCGCAACGACGAACCGGCTGGTAGCGCTAATCCGGGCGCGACCGTGCCGCAAAAGGTCGTTTCTGGTCCCGCGTCGAGCGGGGCGATCGCGTCGGCGCGCGACCTGCTCGATCAGGCACGGTCGATGTCGGCGTGGCTGCGGGATCAGGAAAACGGCTATTTGCCGTCGGTGCGCCTCGTGCGCAGCGTTCGCTGGGACACCTTGCACGACGTGCCACCGGCAGATGCCGCATCGCATACGCGTCTGGCGCCACCACGCGCCGAGCTGCGCCAGCAGATGAAGCGCCTTGTGCTGCAGAAGCACTGGCACGAGTTGCTGGAGCGTGTCGAGGGCGCGTTCATGGAAGGCGTGAATCACCTGTGGTTCGATCTTCAATACTTCCAGCACGTCGCGCTCGATCACGTCGGCATGCCGTACAGCGCGTGGCGCGAACTGCTACGCGCCGACTTTGCGCTGTTTCTCGAACGACTGCCGGGCATCGAACGGCTGGCATTCAGCGACGGCACGCCATTCGCCGACGACACGACGCTCGAATGGATTGCCCGGCACGCGGTCGTGCGTGACCTGGAGGCGGGCGAGACGGTTGCGCCGCTGTCGGTCTCCGCAGATAGCGAAGGCGACGCCACCGGCGACTGGCCTGAAATCGAGACCCAGGCCCGCGAACTGGCGGCTCGCGACGGCATCGAAACGGCTTTCGCTTGGCTTGAAGCGCTACCCGGCATGAAAACCGATCGGCATCGCTACCTGCAGCGGCTCGTGATGGCCCGGCTTGCCGATCATGCCGGCCGTCCCGATGCGGCGCTCGCGCTGCTTGCCGAGCTCGACGCATCGTCGCGGTCGCTGCCGCTGATGCGCTGGGAGCCGGCGCTGACGTTCGAAGTCAAGCAACAACTCGTCAAGGCGTTGAAAACGATGAGCAGCCGCAAAGATGCCGATAAGTCAGCACTCATGCGTCGTGTTGCTGAACTGCAGGCCGAACTGACCGTGCTCGATCCTGCCCGCGCCTTGACCCTTTCGTAACGGATTCCCATGGACAACAATGATTCCATCCTGCGCTACTACGAAGCGGAAATGCGTTATCTGCGCGAATCCGGCAAGGAGTTCGCAAAAGCGCATCCCGATCGCGCGCGTCTGCTCAATCTCGATCGCGTAGGTGATCGAGATCCGTACGTCGAGCGGCTCTTCGAGGGTTTCGCATTCCTGACCGGGCGGCTTCGGCAAAAACTCGATGACGAATTGCCTGAACTGACCGAAGGTCTCGTCAGCCTGTTGTGGCCGCACTATCTGCGGATGATTCCGTCGCTGTCGATCGTGGAGTTGATGCCGTTCGCGGAGAAACTGCAGAAGACCGAAGTGGTGCCGGCCGGCGCACCCGTCAGGTCAGCCCCGATCAATGTTCCTTCGCCAAGTGGTGTCGAGGATTCGGCGCTGCGAACGATCCAGTGCCTGTACCGGACCACACAACCGGTCGCGCTTCATCCGATTACGATTACACACGCCGGTCCGGCCGTGCGCCATGACGGCCGGTCGGTGATCAGGATTGGCTTTGCATTGCAGGGATCCGCACTCCGCAGTGAAACGAACCTGGCTCGCCTGCGTGTGCATCTGAACGCGGATCTGCCGACCGCATTCGCGATGCATCTCGCGCTCACGCGGCAGGTCGACGCGATCCACTGGCGCGTCCCGGAAATTCGCGATGGCGAACCGGTGCCGCTCGTGGATGTCACGATCGAGCCCGCGGGCTTCTCGACAGAAGAGCGATTGTGGCCCAAGGCCGATGCCGCGTTTTCCGGTTATCAGCTTCTGCTTGAGTACTTCACGTTCCGCGAGAAGTTTCTGTTCGTCGACGTGTGCGGGCTCGATGTTGCGAAGCTTCCGGAAGGTGCGACCCGCTTCGAACTCGAAATCGTGCTGAAGCACGCGTATCCGTCGGACCAGCGTTTCAGCGCGGAAAACGTGCGACTGTTCTGCACGCCCGTCATCAACCTGTTCGAACTCGATGCCGAACCTATCGAGATCGATCATCACGAAACCGAATATCGCGTCGTGCCGGCCGGCCATCAGGGCGAGCATGTCGAAACGTATTCGGTCGACGCGATCGCGACATTCGACCACGATACGGCCGAACGATACGAATACGTGCCGTTTGCCACCTTCCGTCACCGCGGCGGCATGCTGCGGCACGAGGCCCCCGAACGCTATTTCCATACGCGCGTGCGTCCGGGCATGTCGGGAATACACGAAACCTGGGTGATTCTCGGTGGTCACGCGTGGGAAACGATGGATGCGCTTCCCGAGGAGAGCCTGTCCTTGCGCGTGACCGGTACCAACGGGATGCTGCCGCGCAAGGGGTTGCGCGAGGCAAGTCTCAACGAGATCGCGGTCAGCACGCAAAGCGTTGCGTGCGTGCGTAATCTCGTGTCGCCGACGTTGCCGCTGTATCCGCCGACGGAGGATCGCTTCCAGTGGCGCGTGTTGTCGCATCTGGCGCCGAACTTCCTGTCGATGATGGACGCGGAAGTGCTGCGAGGCGCCCTGGCGCTTTATGACTGGACCAGCGACGAGCTGAACCGGCGGCGGCTCGCGGGCATTTTGCATGTGTCGCAGGAAATGATCGAAGAGGTGTCGGGCG
Source organism: Burkholderia sp. D-99 (assembly GCF_011605345.1). Lineage (GTDB taxonomy): Bacteria > Pseudomonadota > Gammaproteobacteria > Burkholderiales > Burkholderiaceae > Burkholderia. Next base: position 77,650 of record NZ_JAAOXM010000002.1, on the reverse strand, counting down.
GTGCCGTCGAGCGAGGCGTTTTGATCGAGATCACGCTGGATTCGCACGCATTTTCCGGCGAAGGCGACGTGATGCTGTTCGGGGAATTGCTGCATCGGTTCTTCGAGGCATACGCGGAAATCAACCTGTTTACGAAGCTGGCGATCGTCAGCCTGCCGTCTCAGCTTCGGACGGAGTGGCCGCGCGGCAAGGTGCAGAGGGCGGCATTGTGAGGCGCGCATTTAATCGGGCCGGTGTCGAAGCGACCGATGCGCAGGAGCTTCCGGCAATTGTCGGGGGCCTGCTGGCGCGTGCGCCGAAGATGAGCTTCATGCAGTTCTGTCGGCTGCTGGAAGCCTGTGATCCCGACGCGCCCGGATTCGGTACGCGCGATACGCTGGAACACGAGCCGGTGCGATTCCGGCCGCGTGCTCGCTTGGGCTTTCCGGCCGGCGAGATGGCCGCGGTCGAGGTCGACGACGAGGATGGCGATGCGCCGCCGACCATCCGCACGACATTCATGGGGTTGTACGGGGTCGATGCGGCGATGCCGTCGCATACGATCGACGAGATCGCGCTGCGCGAAGAGGGATATGAAGCGGTCGAGGCGTTTCTCGACCCGTTCAATCATCGCATCGCGACGCTGCTGTACCGTACATGGAAGAAATACCGCTATCCCGAGCGTTTTCAGGCCGGCGGTGTCGATGATTATTCCCGGAGCCTGTTGTGTCTGGCGGGGTTTGGATGGGGCGACAAACCTGCGCGTGCCGGTTTACCGGCGTCTCGAATGCTTGCGCTGCTCGGTTTGCTGATCCAGCGCACGCGAACGTCCGAAGGGCTTGCCGGCGTTATCGCATTGGCCGCGCCGCGGGCTGGCGTGCGCGTCGACGAGTTCTGGGCGGTGACGACGAGCGCGGGCCGGCCGCGGCCGCTGACGTCGACACGCCCGGCGATTGCAGCTTCACGGGACGATCGGCGCGTCGGACTCGGCGGCGGTTACGTGCTCGGCCGGCGCGTCGCATATCGCAGCCGTGCGGTGCGTGTGACGCTGCGGCCTGACGATGCGCAGCAGGCGCACGATCTGTTGCCGGGCGCGTCGTTGCATCGCGAGTTGATGGCGTTCATTCGGTTGTATGTCGGCGTGAAAGCCGATGTGCATTTGCGAATGGAAGTGTCGTCCCGTTTCGTTCCGGGTCCGGTGGTCGGGGCAGGGCGTGCAGATCCTGCGCCGCGTCTCGGCTGGACCACGGTGTTGCCCTCAGAGAACGCGCGCTTGATCGATATCGCGCTCGGTGTCTACGAGGCATTTCCGACACCTCAATCGAACCTGCATCTCGTGCCGCGCACGATCTGATTCTGGAGCCTTCATGTTCAAACGAATGAGCGCGGCAACTGTTGCCGCAGCGTTGCTTCTGTCGGGCTGCGGTGCCTGGCAGTCCGTTTCGGATGCATCGTCGAATGCCTATCGTGCGGTGTTTTTCAAGCAGGTAAAGGTGTTGAATGTCGATCTCGCGGCACGGGCTGCACTGAATCCGGACGAGGCTGGGCGCGCGATGTCGGTGGCGGTTCGTGTGTATCAGTTGAAGGATCGCAAGGTGTTCGACGGGGCGTCGTATGACGATCTGATGAAGAGCGATCGGGCGGTGCTCGCCCAGGATCTGCAGGCTGACATGTCGACGGTCGTGAGTCCCGGGGCATCGGCAAGCCTGTCTCAGCCGATGCGGGGCGATACGCGGTACGTTGCAGTCGTCGCGTTCTATCGGGCTCCGGGAAACGGCGATGGGTGGAAACGTGTCGTCGAGAAAAGGAGGCTCGACGCCGACAAGCCGCTCAAGCTCGAATTGTCGATGAACGAATTGGTGGGCGGTCGCGATTCCGGAAAGCGCGGGGCGAGTCGATAGCTGACGGTGGAACTTTGCAGTGTCTTGAAATGGCCAACTGGCGGGGCGGACGAGGCGGCCGGATGCGCAGAAACAGTGTACGGACATATCGACACGTACAGTCAAATCAAGTAGTTTCAGGAGATCGACGTGATTCGTCTGCGTAATCGGCCTGCATGCCGGCGCAGCGAATCCGTCTCGACGGAGAACAACAATCATGTCATTCGAACAAGCGGGCCCCACCGAATCGATCGAACACGATGACCGCGCCAGCCTGCTGATGGCACTCGAAGCCGGCGGCTATCTGACCGAGGAACAGGCGGCGCGCGTCACGCAGCGTCTGAAGGACGCACCGGCCGAGCTTCCCGATACCGATTCCGCGCGCGAACTGCTCGACTGGCTGATCGCCGAGGGCTACACGACGTCGGACGCCGAGGCGAAAGCGACGCATGAGTTGCTGGACGGCCGATTCGCTAGCATCGACGCGAAGCTCATCCTGATGAAGATGCTGGAGGAGATCGATCCACCCCGGTTCGAACAGCGTCTGAACGAAACGGTCGCATTGATCCAGCGCGAGCAAAAGAAGAAGCAGATGCTGATTGGCTTCGGCGGTCTGGCTGCCGCGCTGGCGGTGGGCGCCTACCTGTTGTGGCCCGCATCGACGCCCGCGTGCAGCGCGTCGAGCACCGTCAAGACGCTGAATTCGCTGATGTTCGACGCGCGCATGGACATGATGCGCAAGAACCCGATGCAGATGCTTGACAAGGGTAGCACGCCTTTTCCGCGCGTCAGCAACCACCGCGAAGTCGGCTACGACGAAGCCAACCAGGCGCGCGGCTGCCTGGCGGACCTGACTGTCGCCGACGAGCACACGACGCTCGGCTATGTGGTTCGGCACGACGACAAGGACAAGAGCGATTTCGTCGTGCAGACGTTCCCGGCGGAATACGTGACGGCCCGCTATAGCGCGCAGGGCCTCAACCCGAAGCTCGGCGCGCCGCTCGGGCGCGACGTCATCAGCACGGCATTCATGGCGGGCGTCGCGCAACTCGACAAGAGCGTGTCGGAGCGCTCGCCGAGCTACGGCAAGCCGATGCCCGGCAGCGACGAACCGACGACGCTGGCGAGCAGCGTGCTGGGCGTCATACCGTCCGCCGATTGCAAGCAGATCGACGGCGACCATGTGTCGTGTCCGTTGCTGATCGATTATCGCGATCGGCTGCTCGGCGCGATCGGCGCGCCGTCGATGCTGCAGTTGAAGGGCGATTTCACGTTCGTCAAGGATGGCAGCGGCTGGAAAACCGCCGACGATTTCGACAAGACGCTGATGCAGGCGATCGTCGCGCGACGTGTCGCGAAGGTGTACGGCGACGAAGTCGCCGACAAGATGGATGCGCAGAAGTAGGTCGCGCGGCAACCTGATTCACCGCTGCGGATGACGAAATGAAACGGGCGGCCCGCGATACGATCGCAGGCCGCCCGTCTTGTCAGTGCTCGATCGCCTACTTAGCGATCGTCGTCCCGCACCGAAGACGGATGCCGGCACAGCGCCCGCACTTCCATCTCCATATACGGGAACAGCGGCAGCTGGCTCAGCAGGTCATGCAACTGCTGCACGCTCTCGACATCGAAAATACTGACGTTCGCATACTGCCCCGCGATCCGCCACAGATGTCGCCAGGTTCCTTCGTTCATCAGCCGCTGGCACATCGCCTTTTCTTCCGCCTTCAGCGTGGCCGCCTTGACCGGATCCATGTCCGTCGGCAGACGGACGGTCATTTCCACATGAAACAGCATCCTGCACTCCTTGCGTTGTCGATTCGTCGAACGGGAAGTCCGCTCACGCCTGCGCGCGGGCTCGTTCGACTTCGCTGCCCGGCACGTCCTGCTTTTCCTTGAGCAGCGAGAAGTCGAAGTCGATCAGCGCGAACTGCCCGTCCACGCCATACGGCTTGCCTTCCGCGCCTTCCGCCTGCTTGACCGGCGGAATCAGCCCGTCGCGAGTCGCGAACGCGAAGTCATCCCACAGATGCGGATCGCCGTCGATGTTGATCTGCGTCGTCAGCTTACGATAACCGTCGGCCGAAACGAAGAAGTGAATGTGCGCCGGACGATGGCCGTGGCGGCCGAGCTGGTCGAGCAGTTGCTCGGTCTTGCTGCCCGGCGGCACGCTGTAGCCGACCGGCAGTACGCTGCGGAAGCTGTAGCGGCCTTCGGCATCGGTGCGGATCGAGCGGCGCAGGTTGAACGCGGGCTGCGACTGGTCGAAGTACGAGTAGTTGCCGAGATGGTTCGCATGCCACACCTCGACCAGCGCATTCGCGATCGGCGCGCCGTCGTGGCCGAGCACCTGGCCGCGCATGATGAGCGTCTGGCCCGGATCGGTGCCGTCGTCGAGACGTGCATGGCCGAGCGATTCCGGCGCACCGGCGACATACAGCGGCCCTTCGATCGTGCGCGGCGTGCCGCCCTGGATGCCGGCCTTTTCCTCGGCTTCGTCCATGCGCACGTCGAGGAAGCGCTCGAGACCGAGGCCCGCGGCGATCAGCCCGAATTCGCGGCCGGCTTCGTTCAGGTAATTCAGGGCCGTCCAGAACTCGCTCGGCTGCACGTCGAAGTCCTCGATCGTGTAGCAGATGTCCTTCACGATCCGGTTGACGATCGCGCGCACGCGCGGGTTGCCGGGCTTCTCGGCGGCGTCGTCGAAGGTCTTCAGCAGTGCGTCGATGGCTTGCTTGTTCATCTGTGTCTCCGGTTTCGGTTGTCGTGTGGGGTCAACGGGCGTCGCGTCGCATCCGTTCGATGCGGGCCCAGTCGAAGGTGATGCCGAGGCCGGGCGTCGCCGGCAGGTGCAGCTTGAAATCCTCGTAGCGCAGCGGCTCGACGAGGATTTCCTCGGTGAGCAGCAGCGGGCCGAACAGCTCGGTGCCCCATTTCAGCGAGTCGAACGTGCTGAACAGTTGCGCGGACGCCATCGTGCCGGCCGCGCCCTCGAGCATCGTGCCGCCGTACAGTTCGATGCCGGCCGCCGCCGCGATCGACGCGACGCTCGCCGCGCCCTGCAGGCCGCCCGATTGCGCGATCTTCACCGCGAACACGTCGGCCGCGCGATCCTGCGCGAGCGCGAACGCATCGACGGGGCCGTGCAGCGCCTCGTCGGCCATGATCGGCACCTGCGCGAGCTGCGTGAGGCGTTTCAGTCCCGCGCGGTTGGTCGCGGAGATCGGCTGCTCGACGAGGCTCACACCGGCTTCCGCGAGCCGCGCGCCGGCCCAGATCGCGTTGGTTTCGCTCCATGCCTGGTTCACGTCGACACGCACGTCGCCGCGCTCGCCGAGCGCGCGCTTGATCGCGACGACGTGCGCGACGTCGTCCGCGACCGCGTTCGAGCCGATCTTCAGTTTGAATGCACGGTGGCGGCGCGCGTCGAGCATCGCTTCGGCTTCCGCGATGTCGCGCTGCGTATCGCCGCTCGCAAGCGTCCATGCAACGTCCACCGCATCGGTCCGGCGGCCGCCGAACAGCTCGGACAGCGGCACGCCGAGACGCTGCGCCTGCGCGTCGAACAGCGCAGTTTCGATCGCGCACTTCGCGAAGCGGTTGCCCTGGAACAGCTTGCGCGCGCGCGCCATCGCGGCGCCCGGACGCGTCGCGTCCATGCCCTGCAGCAGCGGCGCGAAGTAGGTGTCGATGTTGACCTTGATGCTTTCGGGGCTTTCCTCGCCGTACGCGAGACCGCCGATGGTCGTCGCCTCGCCGACGCCTTCGATACCGTCCGTGCATCGAACACGGACCAGCACGAGAGTCTGGCAATTCATCGTGGCGACCGACAATTTGTGGGGCCGAATCGTCGGCACGTCGACGAGCAGCGTCTCGATGCGTTCGATGGTGGCGGCAGTTGCTATCATGCGATTCCTCCTGTTGGTGCACATGGTAGGAATTCCCGCCCCGCGTCGTCCAACACTCTTTCCGACTACTTCCATACCTTTGAGGCATGAAATGGAATTGCGTCAGCTCCGCTACTTCATTGCCGTCGCCGAGGAAATGAACATCACGCGGGCGGCCGAGCGGCTGCACATGACGCAGCCGCCGCTGAGCCGTCAGCTCCAGGCGATCGAGGACGAGATCGGGCTGCCACTGTTCGAGCGCGGTGCGCGGCCGCTGAAGCTGACGGATGCGGGGCGCGTGTTCTACGCGCAGGCGAAGCGCCTCGTTGACCAGGCCGACGAGCTCGGCCCGCTGACGCGGCGGCTCGCGCAGCTGTCCGAGCGGATCGTGATCGGCTTCGTGCCGTCGACGCTGTACGGCGCGCTGCCGGACGTGATCCGCGCGTTTCGCGAGGCGCAGCCGGACGTCGAGCTGTCGCTGATCGAAATGTTCACGCTCGAACAGCTCGGCGCGCTGAAGGGCGGGCGGATCGACGTGGGTTTCGGCCGGCTGCGGTTCGACGACGACCAACTGGTGCGCGAGGCGCTGATCGAGGAAAAGCTGATCGCGGCGCTGCCGGCCGGGCATCCGCTCGCCGATCCGGCCCGGCCGCTGACGCTCGCGGATATCGCGAACGAGACGCTGATCGTCTATCCGAGCACGCCGCGGCCGAGCTTCGCCGATCAGCAGCTGTCCGCGCTGCGCGACGGCGCGCTGGTGCCGGCGGCCGTGCACGAGGTACGCGAGCTGCAGACGGCGCTCGGGCTCGTGGCCGCGCAGGTGGGCGTGTCGCTGGTGCCGGAGAGCGTGGAGGGGGTGCGCGTGAAGGGCGTGGTCTACCGGCGGTTGCCGGAGCCGGCCGCGACTTCGCCGATCATCATGAGCCGGCGGCTGCACGGCGAAAGCGCCGCCACGGCCGCATTCTGCGCGATCGCTCGGGAGATGATCGGGGCGGCGGCATAAGGGCTGCTGTCCGGGTACGAGTTGCCGCAACTAACGATCTGTTTCGACGCGCCCGTTCGAATTGGAGAGGGGCGCAATGTCACGTTATTCAGGATATTCGGCACGCCGGGCCGCGTGTGTTTCCTGCATGAAACAATTTCAACCGATGCTCGCGGAATGCATCGAAGTCGGCTTAACGAAAAAAAAGATTAACGGCGCGTATCTCGATTATTGACGCGCACGGTTTTTACTATCCCATCATCGACCGATAAATTGGCTGTTTCGCGCTCCGTAAACAAGGGTGGGACAACGGGTTTCCCGTTCCGCATCGACCTGGAACATTCAAGGAGAGCAACGTGGGCCGATTTGAAAGAAGCATTAAGTTCAGAATTTATTTCGCGCTCGCCACGTGCGTCGTATTAATGGTGGCAATCGGCGTATTTGGCATATTCGGCCTGTCGCGGCTGAATTCGAACGTCCATGGCGCTTATGCGGGCAATACGCTGCCGATCAGCGAATTGTCGGAAATTCGCGCCGCCACATTCGGGATGCAGCTTCAGATGCGCCGGGTGCAGGCCGAACGCGATCCGGTGCGGGTCCGCAAAGGAATCGACGAGATTCGTGCCGAGCAGGGCCGTCTCGACACGATATGGAACCGTTACTACGGCGAATCGATCACGAGCGACAAGGAACGCCAGATCGCGGACCGGATCCGTGGCGTGCTGCCCCAGTTCAGAGCGGGTGTCGACGAAGCGGTCACCGCCGTGAGCGGCGGGGACTACGACGCCGCCGCTGCGGCGATCGACAGGCTGTCGCCGGCCGCCGGCGCGCTCAAGCAGGCGCTCGACGACGACATCGCACTGAACATCACCCAGGCGAAATCGTTCGTCGACGATAGCGCGTCGACATTCCGGATCATTTTATGGATTGCGATCGGTGTGATGGGCATCGGCGTGCTGATCGCCGCGTGGGTGTCCGCGCACCTGCTGCGGCACATCTCGACGCCGCTCGGACAGGCCGTGAGCGTGGCCGACGAAATCGCCGGCGGCACGCTGGACAACCCGATCGACATCGATTCGCATGACGAATTCGGCCGGTTGCTCGGTGCGCTGGCGAAGATGGATCGACAGCTCAGTGCGACGGTGCGCGGCATCAAGCGCAGCGCGGAAGCGGTTGCGGTCGCGTCGCGCCAGATCGCGAGCGGCAATTCCGATCTGTCGGCCCGCACGGAAGAGCAGGCCGCGTCGCTCGAGGAAACCGCGTCGAGCATGACGCAACTGACCGAGACCGTGAAGCAGAATGCCGACAACGCGCAGCAGGCAAATACGCTCGCGACGCGCGCGACCGGGATGGCCGATGCCGGCAACGACGCCGTGCAGCACATGGTCGCGACGATCGAGCAGGTCAGCAGCAGTTCCAGCCAGGTTTCCGACATCACGGGCGTGATCGAGGGCATCGCGTTCCAGACCAACATCCTCGCGCTCAACGCCGCGGTGGAAGCGGCGCGCGCAGGCGAGCAGGGGCGCGGCTTCGCGGTGGTCGCGAGCGAGGTGCGCAGCCTCGCGCAGCGCTCGGCGGCCGCCGCGAAGGAGATCAAGGAACTGATCGGCGCGTCGGTGTCGATGATCCGGGACAGCGCGCAGCAGGCCACCGGCGTCGGCGCGACGATGGGGCAGGTGAAGCTGGCGATCAAGCAGGTGTCCGATATCGTCGCCGAGATCGCGGCCGCGTCGCGGGAGCAGAGCCAGGGGATCGAGCAGATCAATCTGGCGATCGAGCAGATGGATACGGCGACGCAGCAGAACGCGGCGCTCGTCGAGCAGGCGGCCGCGGCGGCGCATTCGCTCGAGGAGCAGGCCGGCCATCTGCAGCAGGCGATGTCGGCGTTCAAGCTCGCCCCGAACCCCGTCGAGGCGCCCGCCACGATGGTGTCCGCGCCGGCGCGTCCGCCCGTGCCGGCGAAACCGCCCGCGGTTGCGCCGTTGGCCGGGGCGCTGACCGCGCAGGTGTCGGGCGGGACTGCCGAATGGAACGCGTTTTGATCGGGATAACGGTTCGCAGCCTGCTGCGACGGGGAGTATCCACCCATGAACGTCTTGACGTATCCGACCCGTGCCGCACTCACCCTCGATGCGCTCATCGATGCATGTGCGCGTTTTAATCCGTCGGACCGGGATCAGCGGCTGATCGTCCGAACGCTGGTCATGCCGATGCTCGCCCGGCGGTTGGAGTGGTTGGGGCTTTTGCTGCGCGCGAGTCCGTGCAGCGAGGCCACGCGTACGATGATCGACCAGGTCGAACGCGCGCTGGCGTGCGCGTCGGCGCGGCTCGACGACGTGCGCCGGCCGTCTGCGGATGCTGCGCACGACGCCAAGCCGAGGCGCAGACGGCGGGGGTGAGGGTCGGGGGCGCCGCCGAAAATGCGACCGATCGTCAATTCCGGCGCGGGTGGAAGGTGGGAGTCGGGTCGATGGCGATCGGCAAGACGTCCGCCGAAATGCAACGTGCGGTGTGGAGCGGGGTGTGCGCGTGCCGATGCGGCACCGGCGTCACCGCTTCGCGTCGAGCGTTTCCGACGGCGATTCCCCGAACTTTTCCCGATACGCGATCGCGAACCGTCCGAGGTGGGTAAACCCGCAATCGAGCGCGACATCGGCAATTCGCCGGTCGGACATCGCGCCGCGCAACAACTCGCGTGCATGGTCGAGCCGCGTCGCGCGCAGGTATTGCATCGGGCTCATTCCGCGGAACTGCAGGAACGCGTCGCGCAGGGTCCGTTCGGGCACGTTGGCGGCCTGGACAATATCGGCGAGCTGCAGCGGCTGCGTGTAGTGCGCGTTCACGAACTCCTGCGCGCGCCGCACGAAGCCCGGCGCCGGGTCGCGGTGCGACGCGCGCAGCACGGACGGCGGATGGCCTTCGATCAACAGGTCGATCAGCAGATGCTCGAGCTGCGACGCGACGCGCGGGTTCGCGTTCGCGCGTTCGAGCAGTTCGGGCGAGCGTGCGACGAGCATCAGTTGCTGGCGCCACGCGGCGAGCGCGGCGTCGCTGACATGCAGCACGGGATCGAGCGTCGCGCGCGGGTCGCCCGTCAGCGAGCCGACCGTTGCCGCGTCGATGCGCAGCACGAACTGCTCGCAATCGGCGGACAGCACTGCGTCGAAGGGCTCCCCGGGCGCGCACAGCACGCCGGTCTGGCCGTCGACGCCGAGCTGCCGCCCCATCGCGCGCACCTCGGCCTGGCCGGACAGGCAGAACATCAGCAGGTAGTAGCCGTCGACCGCGTCGACCTGCACGCGCATCGCGTCGCCGAATGCGATCGTGCCGATTCCGAGCCCGCCGAGCCTGACGAAATCCATGTGCGACGCACCATGCGTGCGGCCGTTCGGCAGTAGCGCATGCGGCTGCATCACGCGCGAGATCCGCTCGCGCGTCTCGTCGAGATCGCGGGATTCGAACAGCCGGTGCGCGCGCAGCGCGAGCGGCTCGAACGACGTTGGGGACATGGGCCTCAGCCTTTGTATGAGCGACGCGCGCTTCGATCCGATGAATGGGTCGCGATCGTGCGCAGGGTCGTGTGTGCCGCCATGCTAGCGCAGAAATCCGCCGAAAGTGGATATTGCACCGCCGCAATCGCACTTTCCGGATAGACGGCGAATATTAGCCTTTCAAAAATGGACTCCATCTTGTTAATGAAACGGAACCACAAGGAGTCCGACATGGAGCAGACAGAATCGCCCGTCGTGTTCGCCTCGCGCGATGACGCGTCCGCCGTGAGCTTTCCGCACGACGACGGCTCGCGCGTGCCGTACAAGGTGTTCAGCTCGCAGGCCGTCTACGAACGCGAGCAGGAACGCATCTTCCGCGGGCCGACGTGGAACTTCGTCGCGCTGGAAGCGGAAATCCCGAACGCCGGCGACTTCAAGAGCACGTTCGTCGGCGATACGCCGGTGGTCGTCACGCGCACCGAGGACGGCACGCTTTCCGCGTGGGTGAACCGCTGCGCGCACCGCGGCGCGCAGGTGTGCCGCAAGTCGCGCGGCAACGCGAGCTCGCACACGTGCGTGTATCACCAGTGGAGCTTCGACAACTCGGGCAACCTGCTCGGCGTGCCGTTCCGGCGCGGCCAGAAGGGGATGTCCGGGATGCCGGCCGACTTCGACCCGAAGCAGCACGGGCTGCGCAAGCTGCGCGTCGACAGCTATCGCGGGCTCGTGTTCGCCACCTTCAGCGACGACGTGATGCCGCTGCCCGACTATCTCGGCGAGCAGATGCGCCCGTGGATCGACCGGATCTTCCATAAGCCGATCGAGTATCTCGGCTGCACGCGCCAGTATTCGAAGTCGAACTGGAAGCTGTACATGGAGAACGTGAAGGACCCGTATCACGCGAGCATGCTGCACCTGTTCCATACGACCTTCAACATCTTCCGCGTCGGGATGAAGGCGCGCTCGATTCCGGATGCGAACCACGGGCTGCACAGCATCATCACGGTGACGAAGACGGGTGACGATACGTCGGCGGCGTACAAGCAGCAGAACATTCGCTCGTTCGACGAAGGCTTCCATCTGGAGGACGAATCGATTCTCGATCTCGTGTCGGAATACGACGAGGACTGCACGAACCATATCCAGCCGATCTTCCCGCAACTCGTGATCCAGCAGATCCACAACACGCTGGTCGCACGCCAGATCCTGCCGAAAGGCCCCGACAACTTCGAACTGATCTTCCATTTCTTCGGTTACGCGGACGACACGCCCGAGCTGCGCGCGCTGCGCATCAAGCAGGCGAACCTCGTCGGGCCGGCCGGCTACATCTCGATGGAGGACACGGAGGCGACCGAGCTCGTGCAGCGCGGCACGGTGCGCGACGGCGACGCGACGTCGGTGATCGAGATGTCGCGCGGCAATCCGGACCAGCAGGACACCGTGATCACCGAAAGCCTGATCCGCAAGTTCTGGGTCGGCTACCAGAAGCTGATGGGCTATTGAGGCGGGAGAGCGAAATGACGGAAGACATGAAGACGTGGTTCGAGATTTACATGCTCCAGAACCGCTATATCGGGCACCTCGACAACAACCGGCTCGAAGCATGGCCGACGATGTTTACCGAGGACTGCACGTACGAAATCGTGCCGAAGGAGAACGCCGACCTCGGGCTGCCGGTCGGGATCGTGCACTGCACGAACCAGCGGATGCTGCGCGACCGCGTGGTGTCGCTGCGGCACGCGAACATCTACGAAGAGCATACGTACCGGCACATGACGTCGGGCCTGACGATTGTTGCGGAACGTGACGGCGAGATCGATACCGAGAGCAACTACGTCGTCGTGCAGACGCGCAGCAACGGCGAGTCGAACGTGTACCAGGCCGGCAAGTACTACGACACGGTTGTGCGCACGCCGGACGGGCTGCGCTACAAGACCAAGCGGGTGATCTACGACACGTCGCGCGTGCAGACGCTGCTCGCAACCCCGATCTGATACGGAAGCAAGGAAAAGTCATGACTGAAGCAATGCTCGCCGAGTGGCATCCGCTCGGCGCTTTCGACGAATTCTCCGAAGACGAACCGGCGGCGCGCGTCGCCGGCCAGAAACCGATCGCCGTGTTCCGGATCGGCGACGAGCTGTTCGCGATGCACGACCTCTGCACGCACGGCCATGCGCGGCTGTCCGAAGGCTATGTGGAGGACGGCTGCGTCGAATGCCCGCTGCACCAGGGGCTGATCGACATTCGCACCGGTGCGCCGAAATGCGCGCCGATCACGGAGCCGGTGCGGACCTATCCGATCCGGATCGTCGACGGGCAGGTGGAAGTCAATGTCGGCTGATCCGTTCGTGATCGTCGGCGCCGGCCACGCGGCGCGGCGCACGGCCGAAGCGCTGCGCGAGCGCGACGCAGCGGCGCGCATCGTGATGATCGGCGCGGAGCGCGAGCTGCCGTACGACCGGCCCGCGCTGTCGAAGGATGCGCTGCTGAGCGATGGCGGCGAGCAGCGTGCGTTCGTGCGCGATGCCGCGTGGTACGACGCGCAGCGCATCGAGCTGCGGCTCGGCACGCGTGTCGACGCGATCGAGCGCGACGCGCTGCGCGTGCGGCTCGACGACGGCACGACGCTGCCTTACGCGCGGCTCGTGCTGGCGACGGGTTCGCGGGTGCGCACGTTTGGCGGCGCGATCGACGAAGGTGTCACGCCGCATTACGTCCGCACGGTCGACGATGCGCGTGCGTTGCGCACGCAGCTTTCGCCGGGCCGCCGCGTGGCGGTGCTCGGGGGCGGTTTCATCGGCCTCGAGGTCGCGGCGGCGGCGCGCCAGCTCGGTTGCGACGTGACGGTGATCGATCCGGCGCCGCGCTTGCTGCAGCGCGCGTTGCCGGAAGTCGTCGGCGCGTATGCGCATCGGCTGCATGACGCACGTGGCGTGCTCTTCCAGATGGCAACGCTGCCGCGTGCGATCCGTCGTGCGCCGGGCGGCGGCGCGATCGTCGAAACCGATCGCGGCGACGTGCCGGCCGACCTCGTCGTGGTCGGTATCGGTGTGGTGCCGAATGTCGAGCTCGCGCAGGCAGCGGGGCTCGAGGTCGACAACGGGATACGCGTCGACGCGGGCTGCCGCACGGCCGATCCCGCGATCTTCGCGGCGGGCGAGGTGACGATGCACTTCAATCCGCTGCTCGGGCGTCACGTGCGGATCGAATCGTGGCAGGTGGCCGAAAACCAGCCGGCCGTCGCGGCCGCGAACCTGCTCGGCGCCGACGAAACCTATGCCGAGCTGCCGTGGTTGTGGTCCGATCAGTACGACTGCAACCTGCAGATGCTCGGGCTGTTCGGCAGCGAACGCACGATCGTCGTGCGCGGCGATCCGGCGAGCGGGCCGTTCACGGTATTCGGGCTGGGTGACGACGGCAGGATCGTCGCGGTGGCCGCGGCGAACCTCGGGCGCGACATCGGCGCATCGCGCCGGTTGATCGCGGCGGGGGCGGTGCCCGATCCGGTGAAGCTCGCCGATCCGGCGGTGAACCTGAAGACGTTTCTGTAACGGCGGCAGGCGCGACGAGCAAGGCCGGCGCGGCGGACGGATTGTGTCGTCGCCGACGTCGCCGGCCGCGCGCTTGCAGGACGGTTGCGTGACGTGACGAGCGACGTGATGCGCGGCGGCGGTCGCGTGGGCCCGTCGCGCGTCATGCCGCGCGTTTGTCGGCCGGTGGAAAATCGGGGATATTAGCGGCATCGCCGATTCGTCTGCCGCCATGACGCCTGACAAAGCCCTCGAACTGAAACGAAGCAAGCGCCGCGCGCTGTGGCTGCTGCTGGCCGCCGTCGCGGTGTTCGTCACGACGATCCTGTTGCCGCGTGGCCCGTGGGTCGACGGTTTCAAGGCCGTGGCCGAAGCCGCGATGGTCGGCGCGCTCGCCGACTGGTTCGCGGTCGTCGCGTTGTTCCGCCGTGTGCCGATTCCATTCGTGTCGCGTCATACCGAGATCATTCCGAAGAACAAGGACAAGATCGCCGACAACCTCGCTGTGTTCGTGCGCGAGAAATTCCTTGGCCCCGACGCGCTCGCCGCGCAGATCCGCCAGCACGATCCCGCGCAGAAACTCGGCGCGTGGCTCGGCGAGCCGGCGAACACCGATGCGCTCGGCGGCTATGTGACGAAGCTGATGAGTTTCGCGCTCGACATGACCGACGACGCGCGGATCCAGTCGTTCGTCCACGATGCGTTTCGCGCGGTGATCGACCGGGTCGACCTGTCGCAATCGGCCGGCGCGATCCTCGACACGCTGACGAAGGACGGCCGCCACCAGGTGCTGCTCGACGATGCGATCGAACAGGTGGTCGACGTGCTCGACAAGGAGGAGAACCGCGAGGTGATCGCGGGCTTCATTGTCGAATGGCTGAAGACGCAGTACCCGAAGGTCGAGAAGATCATGCCGACGCAGTGGTTCGGCGAGAACGGCGCGCGGATGCTCGCGAGTGCGGTGAGCCGCGTGCTGGAGGGCGTGGCGGCCGACCCCGAGCACGAGCTGCGGCAGCGCTTCGACCGGACGGTCGTGCGGTTGACCGAGCGGTTGAAGCACGATCCCGTGTTCATCGCGAAGGGCGAGGAGATCAAGCGCTATGTTCGCGACGGCGCCGCGTTCAACGAGTATGTGCGCGACTTGTGGGATCAGTTGCGCGCGTGGCTGAAGGCCGATCTCGCGCGCCCCGATTCGGCACTGCACCGGCAGGCCGCGACGCTCGGCGGCTGGCTCGGTGCGCGGCTTGCGGAGAGCCCGGCATTGCGCGCGTCGCTGAACGAGCACGTCGAGAAGGCGGTGCACGAGATGGCGCCGGATTTCGCGGATTTCCTGATGCGCCATATCCGCGACACGGTGCGCAACTGGGATGCACGCGAGATGTCGCAGCAGATCGAGCTGAACATCGGCAAGGATCTGCAATACATCCGCATCAACGGCACGCTGGTCGGCGGGTTGATCGGGCTCGGGTTGTATCTGGTGTCGCTGGTGCCGCGCTGGGCGGCCGGGTGGTTGCATTGACGCAGTCACACCGGCGAACTGCGGCTGCGGTGCTTACGCGTGCGTGCGCTCGCGCGGTTCGACCTTGCGGTCGATCTCGCTGCGCGTCGGCAGTGTCTTGAGATCGTAGGCGGTCTGCAGGTTCAGCCAGAATTCCGGCGACGTCTCGAAGTAGCGCGCGAGCCGGTAAGCCGTATCGGCCGTGATACCGCGCCGTTCCTTGACGATTTCGTGCAAGCGTGTCGCCGGCACGTTCAACGCGAGCGACAGTGCGTTGACGCTCATGTCCAGCGGAACGAGGAATTCTTCCCGCAGGACTTCGCCCGGATGAATCGGGCGCATTCCATTCTTGAGCATGCAAAGCTCCAGTCAGTGATAGTCGACGATCTCGACCTGGGTCGGGCCATCGTCACTCCATACGAAACAGATCCGCCATTGTTCGTTGATTCGGATGCTGTGCTGACCATCCCGATCGCCTTGCAATGCTTCGAGCCGGTTGCCGGGCGGTGCCCGCAAGTCGCGCAATTCTTTCGCGGCGGCGACCATTTGCAGTTTCCGGGTAGCAACGGTTTCGATCGTACGGAAGCGCTTTGGTGATTCTCCGGCAAACAGCAACCGGGTATCTTTGCATCGGAACGATCTGATCATTACGGGCATGGTATTACGTTTGACGTAATACGTCAATAGGGGTGAAATGATTTCGACGACGCTTACGTCGAAGTGCCTCTACGTGAAATAACCAATAGGAATCCTGATTGATAGGGAATTGGTGAGATCATCACGCGATGGCCGGTGTCGCCAATGCATGCCGGCCGGTTGCCGTCGTCCCGACGAGTATAGGGGCGCACGTTGCCTTTACGGGGCCGATATGCCATTCGGACGATCTATTGCATCAACGACACGCTGGTCGGCGGGCTGATCGGGCTTGGATTGTATCTGGTGTCGCTGGTGCCGCTGGTGCCGCGCTGCGGCCGGGTGGTTGCATTGACGCGGTCACGGACATCGCGCGGAAGGCGGGACGGGCCGTGCCCGCGCGTCATGCGTGCGCTTTCGAGCCGTGCAGTTGCAGGCCGAGCGCCTTGATGACCTTCAGGATGGTGCCGAAGCTCGGGTTGCCGTCGTGCGACAGCGCCTTGTATAGCCCTTCACGCGACAGGCCCGCATCGCGCGCGACCTGCGACATGCCGCGTGCGCGTGCGATTACCCCGAGCGCGTGCGCGATGAAGGCCGGATCGTCGCCGGCTTCCTGCAGGCACGCTTCGAAGTAGTCGGCCATGTCGTCTTCGGTCTTCAGATGGTCGGCCGAATCCCACGGCCGGGTGCTGATCTTGTCCATCGATTACTCCATGTCGAGATGCGCGAGCATCGCGTGCGCGGCGCGTATGTCGGCCTGTTGCGTCGACTTATCGCCGCCGCAGAGCAGGATGACCCAGATCGTTCCGCGCCGGACGTAGTAGACGCGATATCCGGGGCCATGGTCGATCCGCATTTCGACGACCGGCGAGCCGGCGGATTTCCAGTCGCCCGGATTACCCATCGACAGGCGGTCGATGCGCGCCTGGACGCGGCGCTTTGCGACGCGATCCTGCAGGCCGGCAAACCATGCGTCGAAGACGGCGGTGGTCCGGATGCTGAACGTAGGCGCACTGTAGGGCATTGATTGCAGTATGTCAACCATGGTTCACAGGTGTATCGGGCTGTTCCGTTGCCGCTACATTAGGGCCGCCTGCTTCGTTTGGGCGCCAAATGGCCGTTCGGCCGAAGTCGACATTTCCCGAATCCGTCTACAATCAAAAACGTCCTTGCCGCCCGCGCGCTTGCCGCGCGCGGGCGGATCCGTTTGTCCTCCGGAATCCGGAGGCGCCGCCGCGTATCGCGTGTTGCGCGGCGGGCAGTGCCGTGGTTTGTGTCCAGTAGGTAAAGCGTCCGCGTGCCGTAGGCCGGCGCGCGTTCTGAACGCTGCGTGTCCGTAGGCCGGGCAGGCGGCATCAACCGAGAGTCCCCCATGAAAGCATCGGATCTGTTCGTGAAGGCGCTGGAAGCCGAAGGCGTCGAGTACGTGTTCGGCATTCCAGGCGAAGAAAACCTCGATCTGCTCGAATCGCTGCGGCGATCGAAGATCAAGCTCGTGCTGACCCGGCACGAGCAGGCGGCCGGGTTCATGGCCGCCACCTACGGCCGCCTGACGGGCCGCACCGGCGTGTGTATCGCCACGCTCGGGCCCGGCGCGACGAATTTCGTGACGGCCGCCGCGTATGCGCAGCTCGGCGGGATGCCGATGCTGATGATCACCGGGCAGAAGCCGATCAAGTCCAGCAAGCAGGGCCACTTCCAGATCGTCGACGTGGTCGACATGATGCAGCCGCTCACGAAGTTCACGCGGCAGATCGTGTCGATCGGCAACATCCCGTCGGCCGTACGCGAGGCGTTCCGTCGCGCGGAGGAGGAGCGTCCGGGCGCCGCACACCTCGAACTGCCGGAAGACATCGCACACGAGGAGGGTGACGGCAAGCCGATCCCGCGCAGCTACAGCCGGCGGCCGGTGGCCGAGGAAAAGGCGGTCGCGCACGCGGTCGACGCGATCCAGGCCGCGCGCCATCCGCTGCTGATGATCGGCGCGGGCGGCAACCGCAAGACGACCCGCAAGATCCTCGGCGAATTCGTCGACAAGACGGGCATCCCGTTCTTCACGACGCAGATGGGCAAGGGCGTGATCGACGAGTCGCATCCGCTGTGGCTCGGCAACGCGACGCTGTCCGACGGCGACTTCGTACACCGCGCGATCGAGCATGCCGACTGCATCATCAACGTCGGCCACGACGTGATCGAGAAGCCGCCGTTCTTCATGCGCGCGGACGACAAGACCGTGATCCACGTGAACTTCCTCGGCGCGCAGGTCGATCCCGTCTATTTCCCGCAGATCGAGGTGGTCGGCGACATCGCGAACGCGGTGTGGCAGATGACGGAAGCGATCGCGCCGCAGCCGCACTGGGATTTCGCGCGCTTCGCGATGATCAAGGAGCATTTCGACGCCCATCTGGAGAAGGGCCAGCACGATCCGCGCTTCCCGATGTATCCGGTGCGGATCGTCAACGATCTTTACAACGCGCTGCCGGTCGACGGCATCGTCTGTCTCGACAACGGGATGTACAAGATCTGGTTCGCGCGCTACTGGCGCGCGCACGAGCCGAATTCGCTGCTGCTCGACAACGCGCTCGCGTCGATGGGCGCAGGCCTGCCGTCGGCGATCGCGACCAAGATCGTGCATCCGCAGCGCAAGGTGATTGCCGTGTGCGGCGACGGCGGTTTCATGATGAATTCGCAGGAGCTCGAAACGGCCGTGCGGCTGAAGCTCGACCTCGTCGTGATGATCCTGCGCGACGACGCGTTCGGGATGATCCGCTGGAAGCAGGAGAACATGAACTTCCCCGATTTCGCGATGACGCTGCAGAACCCCGATTTCGTCGCGTATGCGCAAAGCTACGGCGCGCACGGGCACCGCGTCGAATCGGCCGACGATCTCGAGCCGCTGCTGCGCGAGTGTTTCTCGTCGCCGGGCGTGCACGTGATCGACGTGCCGATCGACTATTCGGACAACGAGCGCGTGCTGAACCGCGAGATCAAGCGCCTGTCGGCGCAGCTCTGAATTCCCCGTTCACAGGAAGGAGTCGTTCCATGTTGAAGGAAGCCTACCCGTATTACCTCGCCAACGAGGCGGTTTACGCGAACACCGATCTGGAAGTGACGGACAAGTTCAGCGGCAAGGTCGCGACGCGCGTCGCGCTGGCCGATGCGAAGGCCATCGACGCGGCGATCGGCGCGGCAGTCGACGCCGCGAAGCCGATGCGCGAGCTGCCGGCCTACAAGCGGCAGGCCGTGCTCGACCATTGCGTCGCCCGTTTTCGCGAACGCTTCGACGAACTGGCCGAGGCACTGTGCATCGAGGCCGGCAAGCCGATCAACGATTCGAAGGGCGAAGTGACGCGGCTGATCGACACGTTCCGCGTGGCCGCCGAGGAATCGGTGCGCATCGACGGCGAGATCGTCAACCTCGAAATCTCCGCGCGAGCGCAGGGTTATACGGGGTACGTGAAGCGCGTGCCGGTCGGCCCGTGCTCGTTCATCTCGCCGTTCAACTTTCCGCTGAACCTCGCCGCGCACAAGGTTGCGCCCGCGCTCGCGGCCGGCTGTCCGTTCGTGCTGAAGCCTGCGAGCCGCACGCCGATCGGCGCGCTGATCATCGGCGAGGTACTCGCGGAAACCGATTTGCCGAAGGGCGCGTTCTCGGTGCTGCCCGCGCATCGCGACGGCGCCGACCTGTTCACGACCGACGAGCGTTTCAAGCTGTTGTCGTTCACGGGCTCGCCGGCGGTCGGCTGGGCGCTGAAGGAGAAGGCCGGCAAGAAGAAAGTCGTGCTGGAGCTCGGCGGCAACGCGGCCGCGATCGTCGATGCGGATCAACGCGACCGGCTCGACTACGTGGTCGAGCGTCTCGCGTTCGGCGCGTATTACCAGTCGGGCCAGAGCTGCATCGGCGTGCAGCGGATCCTCGTGCATGCCGACCTGTACGACGCGCTGCGCGAGAAGCTGATCGCGAAGACGCGATCGCTGAAGATGGGCGATCCGAAGGATCCGTCGACGTTCGTCGGCCCGATGATTTCCGAATCCGAATCGCGCCGGCTGTCGGGATGGATGGACGCGGCCGTCGCGTCGGGCGCGAAGATCGTCGCGGGCGGCAAGGTCGACGGTGCGATGTTCGAGGCGACGCTGCTGGAAGACGTCGGGCACGAGCAGGACCTCTACCGGAAGGAGGCGTTCGGCCCCGTTGCGATCCTCGAGAAGTTCGACCGGTTCGACGATGCGCTCGCGCGCGTCAACGACAGCGACTTCGGGCTGCAGGCCGGCGTGTTCACCGATTCGCTCACGCATGCGCAGCGCGCGTGGGACGAGCTGGAGGTCGGCGGCGTCGTGATCAACGACGTGCCGTCGTTCCGCGTCGACAACATGCCGTACGGTGGCGTGAAGGATTCGGGCCTCGGCCGCGAAGGGATCCGCTACGCGATCGAGGACATGACCGAGCCGCGGCTGATGGTCGTGCGGCGCCGGTAACGCGGGGCGGGCAGCGCGGTGCCGCGACGGCACGCGGGCAGGCGATCGGGCCGGCCCGCGTGCCGTTTTTCATGGCGTTGCGCGCAGCGGGCCGGCGCCGGGCTTGCATCGTGCCCGCACCGCGTGGCGGGCCGCCAGAACGCGCTCGACTGCGGCACTCGCCTCGTGATGTAATCGCGCGAAACTGCCGACCGGGGTACGACGCCGGAACGCGCGAATTCATTCTTCACGAGGTCGATTCATGTCTCCCGTCTCGGCATTCAAGCTGGTTTTGTTGTCATTCCTCGCGATCGTCGCGCTCGAATGCCTCGCCAAGCGGCTGCGGTTGCCGCCCGCGGCCGCGCTGCTGGTCGGCGGCATCGGCATCGCGTTCATCCCCGGCCTGCCGCCGATCAATCTCGATCCCGAACTGGTGCTGCTGGTGTTCCTGCCGCCGCTGCTGATGGATGGCGCGTACTTCTCGGTGTGGGAGGAGTTCAAGCGCAACGTCGGCGGCATCCTGCTGCTGGCGATCGGTGCGGTCGTGTTCACGACGTTCGCGGTCGGCTTCGCCGTGCACTGGGTGGCGCCGTCACTGCCGTGGGCCGCGTGCTTCGCGCTCGGCGCGATCGTGTCGCCGCCCGACGCCGTTGCCGCGAAGGCCGTGCTCGAACGCGTCGCGCTGCCGCGCCGGCTGATGGTGCTGCTCGAAGGCGAGAGCTTGCTGAACGATGCGGCGGGCCTCGTGCTGTTTCGCTTCGCGGTCGCGGCGGCACTCACCGGCGCGTTCAGCGTCGAGCACGCGGTCGTGCGCTTCGCGGAGCTCGGGCTCGGCGGCGTGGCGATCGGCTTCGCGGTCGGCAAGCTCGTCGTGTGGTTCCTGAAGCAGCTCGACGACGACTATCTCGTGATCACCGTCGCGGTGATTGCCGGCTGGATCGCCTATATCGCGGGCGAAATGGTCGAGGTGTCCGGCGTGATCGCCACCGTCACGGCCGGCATGATCATCGGCTGGCATCAGCACGAGGTGTTCTCGGCGGCCGTGCGCACGCGCGGCACCGCGTTCTGGCAGGTCATCGTGTTCCTGCTCGAAGCGATGGTGTTCGTGCTGATCGGGCTGTCGCTGCGCGGCGCGATCCACCGGCTCGGCGGCTTCGAGCAGGTGCTTGCCACGATGGTGCCGCCGATGCTCGCGGTGCTGGCGGCGGTGATCGTGTCGCGCTTCGTGTGGATCTACGCGGTCGAGATGCTGAAGTGGCCGGTGCGCGGGATCGCGCGGCGCGGCGAAGCGCCCGACTGGAAGGCCGCGACAATCATGAGCTGGGCCGGGATGCGCGGCGTCGTCACGCTGGCGATCGCGCTGTCGCTGCCCGAGGCGATGCCCGGCCGCGACGTGATCCTGGTCGCGTCGTTCGCGGTGATCCTCGTCACCGTGCTGCTGCAGGGCACGACGATCGGGCCGTTGATCCGGCTGCTGCGCCTGCCGCAGCGTGAAGAACGCGCGGCGCATCACCTGACCGAGCCGCAGACGTGGGCGTACGTCGAGGCTGCGCAACTCGCGGCGATCCAGCCGCTCGTACGCGACGAGAACGGGGTCGTGATCCATCCGCGCCTGCTCGAGCAGTACACGTATCGCGCGGAATTGACCGAGCGGGCGAAGGACGAGCCGGCATACCCGGCAGAAGTGCGTACCGCGCACTACGACGTCGTGCTGGCCGCGATCAAGGCCGGACGCGTGGAATTGTTGCGCCTGCACCGATCGGGGCGCATCCACGACGAAATGCTGCACGCGCTCGAACGCGACCTCGACCTGCAGGAAGTGTCCGCGCAGCACGCGCGCGGGTAAGGCAGCACCCCAGCGGCATCCCGCCATCGAGCGGCCGGTGCCAGCCGGCCCGAAGCGCGCACGGGCGATCGTTGCCCGGCGCGCTTTTTTCATTTCTCACACCCACCGATTCGACGTATTTCCATCCGGCCCCAAATGCGACGGGGAGCCAGCCTTGCAGCGCATGCAAACCTTATGGCGCTGGTCTCGCAAACGTTATCGTCTTTCGAATCCGGAAATGATCTGATTTAACTGATTCCGTCTCTTTCTGCATATTTGGCAAAACTAAACCGGAAGGAGATAGATGCTGTGTTCTAATTTCATTTAGAATCAGCCGGTTATGTTTATTGAGAGAAAGGATGCGGAGGTAATGCGGCCGCCAACGGGGAGAAATCGGCGTCCGGAGCCCTGCAAGGCGGTGCTGACAGGCCAAGTCGGCGGAATCAGGCGGGTTTTTCAACCGTCGAATTAAGATAGCGTCCAAAGTCTGATAAACAACTCCTATGAAAGAATCGATTGGAGAATCGGCGTTTGAAACTGTATTTATGAAAGAATCGAGCGGTGATAATGCCTCGGATTGTCTTGAATCGGGGTTGTCGGTTCTTCTCGTCGACGATCAACCGTTCGTCGGTGAGGTGATCCGCCGCGCGCTGCGCAGCGAACACGACATCGACCTGCACGTGTGCACTGACGCGCACCGGGCGATGGCGGTCGCGCGCGACGTGAAGCCGACGGTCATCCTGCAGGATCTCGTGATGCCGGAGATCGACGGCCTCGATCTCGTCCGCGCGTGGCGTGCGGACGCCGGCACCGCTCGCGTGCCGATCATTGTGCTGTCCGCGAAGGAGGAGCCGATCGTCAAGCGCGAGGCGTTCATCGCCGGCGCGAACGACTATCTGGTGAAGCTCCCCGACGCGATGGAGCTGGCCGCACGTATCCGCTATCACTCGAATTCGTACCTGATGTCCCGGCAGCGCGACGAGGCGCTCGATTTCCTGTCGCACGACATGCGTTCGCCGCAGACCTCGATCCTCGCGCTGCTCGACGTCTACCGGTCCGAGCACGGCGAGATGCCGGCGATCATGGAGCGCATTGCCGGCCATGCACGGCGCGCGCTCGCGCTTGCCGACGGCTTCATCCACCTGACCCGCGCGCAGTCCGAGCGCCGCGCACACGAGGTCGTGAGTCTCAACGAGATCGTGCTCGACGCCGTCGACCAGCTGTGGGAGAAGGCGGCCGGGCTCGGCAGCCGGGTCGCCGCGCACGTGCCCGACACCGAGTGCGTGACGATGGGCGACCGCATGATGCTGACGCGCGCCGTCGCGAACCTGATCGACAACGGGCTGAAGTACGGCCCGGCCGGCACGGACGTGCACTGCTCGCTGAGCAGCGAGGACGGTGCATGGCTGATCGGCGTCGAGGATACCGGCTCGGGAATCGCGCCGGAGCAGCGCACGGCCGCGACCGAGTCGTTCGTGCAGCTCGAATCCGCGCATGGCGCGGCACGCGGCGGCTTCGGCCTCGGGCTCGCGTTCGTCCGCGCGACGGCGGCACGACATCGCGGCCAGATCCTGATGCGCAATACGGCGCGCGGCTTCATGGTCGCGCTTCGGCTGCCGGCGCAAGCGGAGCGGTGATTTCGCGGCGCGGCCTGCCGGCGCCGCGCTGCCCGCAGACCCCGATGCGCTCGTGGCGCGCCGTCCGGCGCGCAGGCGGGTGCGGATTTTTTCAACGCTGATTTTAGAAAGCCCATAACGAACATGGCCACCGTGACGCCCCGCGCGACCAATGAAAGCCTGCATCCGACGATCGGCGCTGCCCGGCTGACGCTCGGCAATCGCATCCTGCTCAGCTTCGGCGTGCTGTTCGTGCTGATGCTGGTGACAGCCGGCGTGTCCTACGAGCGATTGCGCGCGATCAACAGCGAAGCCGTCAGCATCGAGCGCGACTCACTGCCAGGCGTCTACCTCGCGTCGTCGCTGCGCGGCGCGGTGAATGAATCATTCATGCTGCTGCAGCAGGCGACGTTCGTCGAGACCGATTCCGAAAACATCCAGCGCGATCTCGCGAAGATCGCCGATTCGGCGAAGGACGTCGATTCGTTGTCGGTCGAGTACCAGAACTCGATGTTTCGCGACGACGACCGGCAGCGCTTCGCGACCTTCCGGGGCGCCTACGACCACTACCTGCCGCTGCTGAACGAAGCGGTGCAGCGGCACCGTCAATCGCGCGACGATGCGGTTGCCGCGTATGCGAAGGTGCAGCCCGCATGGGCCGAGGTCGTGCGCAACGCGAATATCCTGGTGCAGGAAAACCGCAAGTTCGCCGATCAGTCGGCGAAGCTGATCCGCGAATCCGTGCAGGACACCGAAGCGGTGCTCGCGACCGCACTGGCGGTCATGCTGCTGTCCGCGCTGGGGTTCGGCTACATGCTGTTCCGTTCGGTAACGGTACCGATGGCGCGGCTCGTCGAGGTGCACGACGTGATGCGTACCGGCAACCTGACGCGCCGCCTCGACCTGCGCCGCCGCGACGAATTCGGCACGCTCGAGACGGGCTTCAACCGGATGGCCGACGAACTGACCGAGCTCGTTGCGCGTGCGCAGCAGTCGTCGCTGCAGGTGACGACGTCGGTCGCCGAGATCGCGGCGACGTCGCGCGAGCAGCAGGCGACCGCGAACGAAACCGCGGCGACGACGACCGAGATCGGCGCGACCTCGCGTGAAATCTTCGCGACCTCGCGCGACCTGGTGCGCACGATGAACGAAGTGGCCGGCGTGGCCGAGCAGTCGGCGACGCTCGCGGGCGTGAGCCAGAGCGGGCTCACGCGGATGGGCGAGACGATGCGCAGCGTGATGGACGCGGCCGGTTCCGTGAACGCGAAGCTCGCGATCCTCAACGAGAAGGCGCTGAACATCAACCAGGTGGTCGCGACGATCACCAAGGTGGCCGACCAGACCAACCTGCTGTCGCTGAACGCGGCGATCGAGGCCGAGAAAGCCGGCGAATACGGCCGCGGCTTCGCGGTCGTCGCGACCGAGATCCGCCGCCTCGCCGACCAGACGGCGGTCGCGACCTACGACATCGAGCAGACGGTGAAGGAAATCCAGTCGGCGGTGTCGGCGGGCGTGATGGGGATGGACAAGTTCTCCGAGGAAGTGCGCCGCGGGATGCTCGACGTGCAGCAGGTCGGCGGGCAGCTCTCGCAGATCATCGCCGAGGTGCAGACGCTCGCGCCGCGCTTCCAGATGGTCAACGAAGGGATGCAGACGCAGGCGAACGGCGCGGAGCAGATCACGCAGGCGCTGTCGCAGCTGTCGGAGGCCGCGCAGCAGACGGCCGAATCGCTGCGCCAGTCGTCGCAGGCGATCGACGACCTGACGCTGGTGGCGAACCAGTTGCGCACCAGCGTGTCGCGCTTCAAGGTCGACGCGTGACGCGCGCCGATACGCAGAACGGCGCACACGCGCTGTTCCTGATGTTCGAACTCGACGGCGAACGCTATGCGCTCGACGCGGCCGGCATCGGCGAGGTGCTGCCGCTCGCAGTCACGAAGGCCGTGCCCGGCGCCCCCGAATGGATCGCCGGGCTGCTGATGCGCGGCGGCCAGCCGGTGCCTGTGATCGACGTGCCGATGCTGGCGCTCGGGCGCCGCGCGCATGCGCTGCGCTCGACGCGGCTCGTGATGGTCCGCTACCGTGCCGACGAGGCAGGCGGCGAGCGCACGATCGGGCTGATCGTCGAGCGCGCGACGCAGACGATGCGGATCGATCGCGCGGCGTTTCGCGCGAGCGGCATCTCGACCGCGCGCACGCGCTGGCTCGGGCTCGTCGCGAACACGCCCGATGGCGTCGTGCAGCAGGTATCGGTTGCCGACCTGATCGACGATGTTGCACGCCTGTATCTGTTCGACGGCGGCCTGCCGGGCCATGGGGGAGAGTTCGCATGAAAGAGTCCGAATCGCGATTTCACGGCTGGCTGTTGCGCGAGACCGGCATCGACCCCGATTCGCTCGGCAACGATTTCATGACCCGCGCGCTGACGGAGCGCGTGCATGCGCTGCAGGCGGACGGCGAGCGCCTGCCGTCGGCGGCGCGGCCGCCCGTGACGCAGGACGCGCTCGACGCGTACTGGCAGCAGCTCAACGCGTCGGCCGACGAGCGGCGTGCGCTGATCGAGCTGTTCGTCGTGCCCGAGACCTGGTTCTTCCGCGACCGCGAGGCCTTCGCGACGCTCGCGCGGCTCGCGCTCGAACGGCTCGCCGCGCTGCCCGGGCGCGTGATCCGCGTGCTGAGCGCACCGTGCTCGACGGGCGAGGAGCCGTATTCGGCGGCGATGGCGCTGCTCGACGCGGGGCTCGACCCGGCCAGTTTCACGATCGACGCGATCGACCTCAGCGCGCGCGCGATCGAGCATGCCCGGCTCGGCTGCTACGGGCGCAATGCGTTCCGCGGCACCGCGACGGAGTTTCGTGCGCGGCACTTCACGCCGACCCGCGATGGCTGGCTGCTCGACGATCGCGTGCGAGCATGCGTGCAGTTCAGTCAGGCGAACCTCGTCGAACCGGCTGTGGACACGGGCATTCGCTACGATTTCGTGTTCTGCCGCAACGTGCTGATCTACTTCGATCGCGACGCGCAGGATCGCGTGATCCGCTCGCTCGACGAGCGTCTTGCCGACGACGGCATGCTGTTCGTCGGGCCGGCCGAAACGGGCGTCGCGATGCGGCACGGGATGCGCTCGGCGCGCGTGCCGCTGGCATTCGCGTTTCATCGCGAGCCCGCCGCCGCGGTGTCCGACGCATACGCGGCCCGGCCGGCGGCGCCGCTGTCCGTGGCGACGGCGCCGTACCGGCGCGCGGAGCGCTTCACGGTCGCGCCGCCCGCTGCGACGCGCCCGGTGCTGGCGGTCGCGCCGCCGGCCTGGCTCGGCGACGCGCGTCAGCCGTTCACGGTGCCGCCGCCCGCCATGCGCGCGGCCGCGTTCGACGCACGGGCCGACCTGTCGGCAGTGGCGGTCGAACCGGCCGCACCGGTTGCCGAAAGCGCCGCGCCGACGCTGGAAGATGCGCAGGCGCTTGCGAATGCCGGCGCGTTCGACGAGGCCGAGCGCGTGCTTGCGCAGTTCTCGGCACGCGTCGGGCCGCATGCCGATGCGTTCTACCTGAACGGGCTGATCGCGGATGCGCGCGGGCGTGCCGCGGAAGCCGGCGACTTCTACCGGAAGGCGTTGTACCTGCGGCCCACGCACCACGAAGCGCTGACCCATCTTGCGACGCTGCTCGACGTCGGCGGCGATCGCGCGGGCGCGCAATGGCTGCTCGAGCGCGCACGGCGCTCGGCCGGCTGACAAGACTACGGGTTGGGGACCGACACAGCGATGACCAGAGGAATTCATGAACCGCGCCGCCGCTGCCATTGACGAGACGACGATCGACGTCGACGATTGCTGGAACCGGATCGGCACGCGCGGCGACCGCACGTGCGAGCGGCTGAACGACTGCCTGCGCTGCCTGAACTGCCCGGTGTACGCGTATCACGCGGCGAAGCTGCTCGAGCGCCCGCTCGACGGGGCCGAGATGGCCGACACCACGCGCCGGATGAGCGCGCCCGGCGCGCCGCACGTGCACGACGCCGACGCCGATACGCGCCATGCGGCGCTGGCGTTCCGCGTGGCCGGCGAATGGCTCGCGCTGCCGATCGGCGTGCTGCGCGAGATCGCCGGCACGCGTCCGATCCATTCGCTGCCGTATCGCCGCAATTCGGCCGTGCGCGGCGTGGTCAACATCCGCGGCACGCTGCGCATCGCGATCTCGATCGGCGCGCTGCTCGGCCTCGATGCCGGCAAGGGCGGCACCGGCGGCGGCGATGGCCGCTTCACGCGGCTGCTGGTGGCCGCGCACCAGGGCGATCCGGTCGTGTTTCCGGTCGACGAAGTCGAGGGCGTGCTGCGCTTCGGCGCATCCGACTGGGTGCCGGTGCCGGCAACGGTCGGGCGCGCGAGCGCCGGCCTGTCGCGCGGTGTGCTGTCGTGGCGCGGCAAGTCGGTGGGCCTGCTCGACGACGACCGCCTGTTCGACGCCGTCACACGGAGCATGCGATGAGCGGCGATGACGACCTGAGCCACCTGTCGCTGCTCGAGCTGTATCGCGAGGAAACGCGCACGCAGACCCAGGCGCTGTCCGAGCGGCTGCTCGCGCTCGAATCGGGCGAGCCCGATTCCGTCGCGCTCGAGGCCTGCATGCGCGCCGCGCATTCGCTGAAGGGCGCCGCGCGCATCGTCGGCGTGCCGCTTGGCGTCGACATCGCGGGGCGGATGGAGGAGTGTTTCGTCGCCGCGCAGGCCGGCACGATCGCGCTGACGGCCACGCACGTCGACGTGCTGCTGGCGGGCGTCGATTTGCTGGTGCGCGTCGGCGATCCGCAGGCGCAGCCCGTGACGCAGACGGAGATCGAGGTGTTCGCGGCGGCGCTCACAGGCGCCGACGGCGCGCAGACGATGCAGGCGCCGGGCGCCGTCCCGCCGCCGGCGCCGCCGTCGGTCGTGCCGTATCGCGAGCACGACGGTGCCGCGAACGAGCCTGTCGGGGCCGGTGCCGCGGTGCCACCGCTTGCGGTATCGGGCGCGGTGCCCGATCCGGCCCAGGCCGGCCGCGTGGCCGGCGCCGGCGCGATGCGCCGCGTGCGCGCGGATACGCTGAACCGGCTGCTGAGCCTGTCCGGCGAATCGCTGGTCGAATCGCGCTGGCTCAAGCCGTTCGCCGAATCGATGCTGCGCGTGAAGCGCGCGCAGCGCGACGCAGCCCGCTCGCTCGATTTGATGTACGAACAATTCGCCGACGATCTCGACTCGGGCATGCTCGCGTCGATGAACGAAGTGCGGCACATGCTGAACGACCTGCAGCGTTCGCTTGCCGAGCGCATGGACGAATTCGACCGCTTCGAGCGGCGCAGCACGCATATCGCCGAGCAGCTGTACGACGAGGCGCTGCAATGCCGGATGCGGCCGTTCGGCGACGCGACGCGTGCGTACCCGCGCATCGTCCGCGATCTCGCGCGCTCGCTCGGCAAGCAGGTGCGGTTCTCGATCGTCGGCGAGAGCACGCAGGTCGACCGCGACATCCTCGACCTGCTCGACGCGCCGCTTGGCCACCTGCTGCGCAACGCGATCGACCACGGCGTCGATTCGCCGGACGCGCGGCGTGCCCGCGGCAAGCCGGCCGAGGCGAGCGTGACGCTGGAGGCGCGCCACAGTGCCGGCTCGCTGCTGGTCAGCGTGATCGACGACGGCCCGGGTGTCGACATGGACGCGCTGCGCGCGGCCGTCGTGCGCCAGCGCCTGACGGACGACGAGACGGCCGCGCGGCTGTCCGATCCCGAGCTGCTCGAATTCCTGCTGCTGCCGGGTTTCTCGATGCGCGATGCGGTGACCGACGTGTCGGGCCGCGGCGTCGGCCTCGACGCGGTGCAGGAGATGGTGCGCGGCGTGCGCGGCGCGGTGCGGATCTTCAACGAGCCGGGCGCGGGCATGCGCTTCGTGCTGCAGTTGCCGCTCACGCTGTCGGTGATCCGCAGCCTGCTCGTCGAGGTCGGGGGCGAGCCGTATGCGTTCCCGCTCGCCCACGTGCGCCGCACGCTCGAACTCGCACACGACGATATCGACGTGCTCGAAGGGCAGCCGCATTTCCCGTTCGACGGCCGGCGCGCGGGCCTCGTCGCCGCCCACCAGCTGCTCGACGCGGGCGAGCCCGACGCGGCTCGCGGGAGCACGGCGGTCGTGGTGGTCGGCGCCGAGCCGGAGCTGTACGGCGTCGCGGTCGACCGCTTCCTCGGCGAGCGGATGCTCGTCGTGCAGCCGCTCGACAGCCGCCTGCACAAGATCCAGAACATCGCGGCCGGCGCGCTGCTCGAGAACGGCGACCCGGTGCTGATCGTCGACGTCGAGGACCTGATCCGCTCGGTCGACAAGCTCGTGCGCGGCGGGCAGCTCGCGCGACTCACGCGTGACCCGCAACTCGCGCTGACTGACCGGCGCCGCCGCGTGCTCGTCGTCGACGATTCGCTGACGGTGCGCGAGCTCGAACGCAAGCTGCTGGAAAAGCGCGGCTACGACGTGACGGTCGCGGTCGACGGGATGGAAGGCTGGAACGCGGTGCGCAGCGATGCGTTCGATCTCGTCGTCACCGACGTCGACATGCCGCGCATGGACGGCATCGAGCTCGTCACGCTGATCAAGAGCGATCCGATGCTCAAGCGCGTGCCGGTGATGATCGTGTCGTACAAGGATCGCGACGAGGATCGCCGTCGCGGGCTCGATGCGGGCGCCGACTACTACCTCGCGAAGAGCAGCTTCCACGACGAGGCGTTGCTCGACGCCGTGCATGACCTGATCGGGGACGCGCGAGGATGAACATCGGTATCGTCAACGACTTGCCGCTCGCCGTGGAGGCGCTGCGCCGCGTGATCGCGCTGCGCACGGATCACCGCGTGCTGTGGGTCGCGACCGACGGCGACGAGGCGGTGGATTTCTGCGTCGCGCATCCGCCCGATCTCGTGCTGATGGATCTCGTGATGCCGAAGGTCGACGGCGTCGCGGCGACGCGCCGGATCATGGCGCGCGCGCCGTGCGCGATCCTGATCGTGACGGCGAGCGTCAGCGCGAACACGTCGTCGGTCTACGAGGCGATGGGCGCAGGCGCGCTCGATGCGGTCGACACGCCGACGCTCGCGCTCGGGCTGTCGGCCGACGCGTCGCCGCAGGCGCTGCTCGCGAAGATCGACCAGATCGGCCGGCTGCTCGAAAGCCGCACCACGACGCTCGTGCCGCCGGGGCCGACGCCCGAGCGCGGCCAGCCGACGCTTGTCGCGATCGGCGCGTCGGCGGGCGGGCCGACCGCGCTGACCGCGCTGCTGCGCGCGCTGCCGGCCGATTTTCCGGCGGCCATCGTGATCGTCCAGCATGTCGACCAGGCGTTCGCGCTCGGGATGGCCGAGTGGCTCGACGGCTATACGCGGCTGCCGGTGCGCGTCGCGCGACAGGGCAGCGTGCCGCAGTCCGGCGAGGTGCTGCTCGCGGCGACCAACGATCACCTGTACCTGTCGCCGCGCGGCGTGCTCGGCTATACGCGGCATCCGGTCGAGACACCGTACCGGCCGTCGATCGACGTGTTCTTCAACAGCGTCGCCGACGGCTGGCAGGGCGAAGCGTTCGGCGTGCTGCTGACGGGCATGGGGCGCGACGGCGCGCTCGGCCTGAAGGCGATGCGCGCGAAGGGCTGCTACACGATCGCGCAGGACGAGGCGACGAGCGCCGTCTACGGGATGCCGAAGGCGGCCGCGGCGATCGGGGCGGCGTCGGCGATCCTGCCGCTCGAACGGATCGCCCCCCAGCTGATCTCGCGCATCACACGCCCGCTGCGCGACTGACGGGGCGCTCGAGGGGCGCGCGACGCCGTCCCGTTCCGCTGCGCCGGCGGCCGCATTGCGGGCGGCGCGGGGCGTCGCGTACAATGGCGGCCAGCGGAGATGGCATGCCTCCCTGCGGTCGTACGTGGCGCGTTGCGCGCGCGGTGCGGCCCTCAACCGCCGGTCAGCCCGGCTGATGATGCCTGCGTGTTCCTGGGTCGTCAGGAGGTCGCAGGCCGTCCATGCGGTATTCTGCCGCCCAGGTTTTGATGTTCCGTCGAATCTGGAAATCATGTTCTTCACGACTTCTGCCGATCTTCTCGCGACCGTGCGCTACGTGTGCCGCTGGCTCGCGCTCTCGGCCCTGCTCGGCGCGCTGGCCGGCACGGCTTCCGCCCTGTTCCTGATCGCGCTCGACTGGGCCACCGGCACGCGCGTTGCGCATCCGTGGCTGCTGTGGGGGCTGCCGGCGGCCGGTTTCGCGACCGGCTGGATCTACCATCGCTTCGGCCAGTCCGTCGCGCGCGGCAACAACCTGCTGATCGACGAGATTCACGACCCGAAGGCGCTCGTGCCGAAACGGATGGGGCCGCTCGTGCTCGTCGCGACCGTCGTCACGCACCTGTTCGGCGGCTCGGCCGGCCGCGAGGGCACGGCCGTGCAGATGGGCGGCGCGCTCGCCGATCGCATCACGCACGTGTTTCGTCTCGATCGCGAACATCGCCGCGTGCTGCTGATGGGCGGCATCGCGGCCGGTTTCGCATCGGTGTTCGGCACGCCGCTCGCGGGCGCCGTGTTCGGGCTCGAGGTGCTGGCGATCGGGCGCGTGCGCTATGACGCGCTGCTGACCTGTGTCGCATCCGCGATCGTCGCGGACGTCGTCTGCCGCGCGTGGGGCGTGCATCACACGGCCTATGCGATTCCGTTCGTGCCGGCCGTATCGGCGACGGGGCTGGCCGTGACGGTCGTCGCGGGCATGGCGTTCGGCGTGGTCGGGCGGCTCTTCGCGTTTGCGACGCATGCGCTGACCGCGTGGTTCCGCCGCGTCGTCCGCTATGCGCCGCTGCAGCCGGTGCTCGGCGGCCTGCTGGTCGCCGCGGCCGCCACCGCGTTGAACGTGCCGCAGTATCTCGGCCTCGGCATCCCGACGATCGAAGCGGCGTTCCACGGCCCGCTGCCGCTCTACGATTTCGCGGGCAAGTTCGCGTTCACCGTCGTCACGCTCGCGTCGGGGTTCAAGGGCGGCGAAGTGACGCCGCTGTTCTACATCGGCGCGACGCTCGGCAACGCGCTCGGCCAGGTGCTGGCGCTGCCGGTGCCCGTGCTCGCGGGGCTCGGCTTCGTCGCGGTGTTCGCCGGCGCGGCCAACACGCCGATCGCGTCGACGATCATGGCGATCGAGCTGTTCGGCGCGGATATCGGCGTGTATGCGATCGTCGCGTGTGTCGTCGCGTATCTGTTCTCCGGGCACGCGGGGATTTATCGTGCGCAGCGTGTGGCGGTGGGGAAGGGCGCGCAGGCAGAAGCCGAATGAAACGGGGGCGCAAAGCAGATTCGTCGTGGCGGCTCAGGGAGCGGGATGCATGTGATGCGGGAGAGGGAGCGTGTCGTTGCTGGTCCATCTGATCGGGCCGGGCGGCGCCGGCAAGACCACGGTCGGGGCGATCGTCGCGGCGCGCCTGAACTGGCGGTTCGTCGATGTGGACCGATGCTTCCTGGAGGCGCACGGGAACATTGCCGATTTCATCCGCGATCGCGGCTATGCCGAGTATGCGTCGCACAACGTCCGGCTGTACGAGCAACTCAGGCGCGACGTGCCGGCGCCCGCGATCTGTGCGGTGTCGTCCGGGTTCATGCTGTATCCGGACGATGTCGCGCCGGCTTATCCGGCACTTCGCCGTGACATCGAGGAGGACCGGTTCACCGCGCTCCTGTTGCCTTCGTTCGATCTCGAACGCTGCGCGAAACGGATCGTGGCCCGGCAAATGTCCCGGCCGTACCTGAACGCGAATGAAGCCGACGAAATGCGCAAGATCCGCGATCGGTTTCCTGCCTTCATGCGCCTGAACTGCAGGCGGTTCGCGAGCGACGGCACGCCCGAACACGTGGCGGGCGACATCGAACGCTTTATCGTGGCGTCGATGTCATCGGGTGAACCCGATCCGTGTCCGGTCGCGGGCGAGTGGAACAGGGCCTAGCACGCCGGCATCCGTCACTGCTTCGGCAGCCGCGCGACATGGCGCGCCAGCAGTTCCTCGATATCGATGCCTTTTTCCGCCAGCAACGCCGTGACGACGCCGTTCAGTTCGCCGAGTGTTTCCTTGACCGATTCCCGGATCGTGTCCACGACCACCTGCGTGCTGCGCTCGATCTCGATGTTGACCGTGTCGTTGACGCCCTTCGCATCGAAGGTCGTCGCGCGTCGCGTTTCGGGAATCAGCCAGACGTCGAACCAGCCTTCGTCGCGGTTGACGTCGGACACCGTCAGGCTGCAGCCGTTGATCGCGATATAGCCCTTCGCGAACACGTACCGCTTGAATGCGTCCGGCACGCCGATGCGCACCATCCGGTTATGCTCGGACGTCGCGATGTGCCGGATGGTCCCGGTGAAGTCGACATGGCCGGACAGTGGATGCCCGCCGATCTCCGCGCCGTCCTTCGCGGCCCGCTCCACGTTGATGTGGGCACCCGTCGCGAGGTCGGCCAGCGTGGTGATCTTCAGGCTCGGCAGCATCACGTCGAAGTCGATCAGTTCCGGCGAATGGATGGTCGTCACGGTCAGGCAGACACCGTCGACCGAGACGCTGGCGCCGATCTCGATGTCGTGGGTAAACCGCTCCGGGAATTCGATGCTGAAGGTTCTCAGTTCCCCGTGGTCGGCGATGGTCTTGATGGTGGCAACACCCTGGACAATTCCTGTAAACATGATCGATCCCTAGTCGCAAATTTCCTGGTCGACATGATAAGGGATACCGGAAAAGGGCACGTCGTGCCGCGCAGCGTCAGGGCTGCAGGCGTGACGCGCGGACGTAAAAAAGGCCGTGCACCTGGCACGGCCTCGATCCGGATCCGTTTATCGACGCGCGCCGGCGGTGATGACCGCACCGCCAGCGCGCGTCGCGACACGCTTGCGTCACACCTCGGCAGGCTCGTCGAGCGGCCCGGCGGCGTCGTCCGCGGTGCGCCGCGGCGAATCGGCGAGCCCCTTCGCGAGCTCCAGCGCCTGCCGCTCGAACAGCCGGCGATAGATGCCGCCGTCGATACGGATCAGCGCGTCGTGACTGCCTTCCTCGATCACCTTGCCGCGCTCGAGCACCAGCAGCCGGTCGAGCGCACGCACGGTCGACAGCCGGTGCGCGACCACGAGCGTCGTGCGGCCGACCATCAGCCGCTCCATCGCCTGCTGGATCAGCAGCTCGCTTTCGCTGTCGAGGCTCGACGTGGCTTCGTCGAGGATCAGGATCGGCGCATCGGCGAGGAACGCGCGCGCGATCGCGACCCGCTGGCGTTCGCCACCCGACAGCTTGATCCCGCGTTCGCCGACGAGCGTGTCATAGCCGTCCGGCAGCGTGGCGATGAAGTCGTGCGCGCTGGCAAGCCGCGCGGCGCGCTCGATGTCGGCCCGGCTCGCGTCGGGGCGCGCATACGCGATGTTCTCCGCGAGCGTGCGGTGGAACAGCACGGGCTCCTGCTGGACGATCGCGATCTGGCTGCGCAGCGAATCCTGCCGCACCCGCGCGATGTCCTGGCCGTCGATCGTGATGCGGCCGCCCGACACGTCGTACAGGCGCTGGATCAGCTTGATGAACGACGTCTTGCCCGACCCGGAATGGCCGACGAGGCCCACGCGTTCGCCCGGCGCGATTCGCATCGAGAAATCGTCGTACAGCGGCACCGGATGGTTGTCGTAGCGGAACGTCACGTGCTCGAAGCGGATCTCGCCTTGCCCGATCCGGATCGCCGGCGCGCCGGGACGATCGTCGATGCCGAGCGGCTGGCGTTCGAGCGCGACGAGTTCTTCCATGTCGTTCACCGAGCGCTGCAGGTTGCGGATGTGCATGCCGACGTCGCGCAGGTAGCCCTGCAGCATGAAGAACATCGTCAGCGCGAACGCGATGTCGCCGACGCTCGCCTCGTCGTTCACCCACAGCCGCAGCGCGACGCCGATCATCGCGGCCTGCATCGCGACGAGCATCGCACCCTGCAGCCCGCCGTTGAACGTGCCGCGCACCCACGTGCGGCGCGTGCGTTGCCGCCACTTGCCGATCACGCGGGCGAGCCGCGCTTCCTCGCGTGTTTCCGCGCCGAATGCCTTGACGACCGCGTTGCAGCTCACGGCATCGGCGAGCGCGCCGCCCATGCGCGTATCCCACAGGTTGCCGAGCCGGGCGGCCGGCGCGACGATGCCGAGCGACACCACGACCGTCACCGTGATGTACAGCAGCGAACCCGCGCCGACGACGAGCCCCATCACGGGCCAGTGCGTGCCGAGCAGCACGGTTGCGCCGACGAGCATCGTGACCGACGGCAGCAGCGCGATCAGCACGGTGTCGTTCAGCAGGTCGAGCGCCCAGATGCCGCGCGTGATCTTGCGCACGGTCGAGCCCGCGAAGCTGTTCGCGTGCCAGTCGGTCGAGAAGCGCTGCACGCGATGGAACGACGCGGCCGCGATCTCGCTCATCATTTTCAGCGTGAGCGTGATGATGTTCAGGTAGACGCCTTGCCGCAGCACCGTCGCGCCGAGGCCGAGCGCGGCGAGCGTGCCGAACGCGACGAGGGCCGCATGCCACGCAGCGGCGCGGTCGGTCAGGCCGGTCGACAGCGCATCGACGAGGCGGCCGGCGAACAGCGGTGTGAGCACGTCGGCGAGCGCGGCGAGCAGCGCGAGGCTCGCGACCGTGGCGGTGCGGGCCGGCTGCTTGCGCCAGTAACGGAAGGTGAAGCCGAAGACGGCCTGGAATGCCTGGCCGCCCTGATGGGTGGTTTTTCTGGTCATTTATCGTTGCCCGGCGCGTCGCGCGACGGGGCTTTCCGGTTTGGCGAACATCGAAAACGCAACAGCCGGGCCGCGCGGAAACCGTGCGGCGAAACGAAACGGGCTGTCGGGAAACGGCGCGGCTGACGGGTTAGCGGAAAACTCGGGAGCCGGCGCGGACGGCGGGCTGGATCAGCTGCGCCGTGGGACCACGTTCGGGAAGGTTGCTGGCATTCGGAACATCTGCACCTCCCCTGAAGTGAACGGTTGAAAGGACGCCGAAAAGACGTGAAAAGATTCTATCAGCAGTGCCGGGCGCGCTGCAACGTCTGACGAATGCGGCGTTGCAGCGTCGATACGGTTAGTATTCCGGGTTTCGGCCCTTCCTTTGCGGCCCTTCCACGGTGCGACAGCGCATGGGCCGGCACACGCATCGATTACACTTCAGCGTTTGCGGCGCACCGCGCCGCGGCCCTCGCAGATTCACCACGATACATTCCTGAGGAAACGATGAGCGACGTTCAGCAAGGCATCCTGACCCCGATCGATACGGCGGCCCGATACCTCACTTTCACGATGTCGAACGACGGCAATGTGGCGGCGGCGCTGGCCGCGCTGCGCGAGATCGTCGACGGACGCGACACGGTCGCCGGGTTCGGGCATGCGCTGGCGGCGTACCTCGGGCACCCGGTGCCGGGCCTGACGGAATTCCCGGCGTTCGCGGTGAAGGATCGTGCGCTGCCGGCGACGCCGGCCGACGTGTGGGTCTGGCTGCGCGGCGACGATCGCGGCGAGATCGTGCTGCGCGCGCGGGCGATCGAACGCGCGCTGGCGCCGGCGTTCGCGTTGCAGGATGCGGTCGACGGTTTCCGCTATTCGAACGATCGCGACCTGTCCGGCTACGAGGACGGCACCGAAAACCCGGAAGGCGACGAAGCGGTGGCCGCGGCGATCGTGACGGGGCAGGGCGCGGGGCTCGACGGTGCGAGCTTCGTCGCGGTCCAGCAATGGCTGCACGACTTCGAGCAGATGGAGCGCATTCCGTCGGGCGACATGGACAACATCATCGGGCGCCGCCGCTCGGACAACGAAGAACTGGACGACGCACCCGAGTTCGCGCACGTGAAGCGCACCGCGCAGGAAAGCTTCGAGCCCGAAGCGTTCATGCTGCGCCGTTCGTCGCCGTGGTCGGACGCGCGCCGCGCGGGCCTCTACTTCGTTGCGTTCGGCTGCTCGTTCCGCGCGTTCGACGTGCAGATGCGCCGGATGAGCGGCGCGGAAGACGGGATCGTCGACGGCCTGTTCCGCTTCACGCGGCCGCTGACGGGCGCGTATTTCTGGTGCCCGCCGATGAACGGCGGCAAGCTCGACCTGTCCGCGCTCGGACTGTAAGCGCCTGACGGGTTCGACGAACGGGGGGCCGCGCATCGTGCGCGGCCCCCCGTTTCTTTTGGCGCGGCGATTCGCGCGGCGATCGGGTGTCGTATGCGTTGCGTGTCAGCTCAACGTCGTGTCGATCCGCGTGCCGCGCTTGATGAACTGCGTGACCGGCGTCTTTTCGCAGATTTCGGCGAGGCGCTGGCGTTGCGCATCGTCGAGCGGGCCGTCGTGCGTCACGACACGGCGCACGTACTGCGTGCCTTCGCGGTCGGCATGCAGCTCGGTGCGCACGTCGATGCGCGCAGCCGGCCACGCCTTGCGCTGCATGTACATGCGCAGCGTCGCGGCCGTGCATTGCGCGAGGCCGGCCAGCACGAATTCATAAGGCGCCGGCCCGCGATCCTGGCCACCTTCGCGTGGTGCTTCGTCGCCGGTCAGCGCGTGCGTGCCGGCCTGCAGCTGGACGACGTAGTCGGGCGCCTCGGCGTCGAGGACGGCGGCGGCATGGATGAGCGACATGGCAAGTCTCCGGTCAGCGGAAAGAGGGAAGCGGGCGCCGCGTGGCGGCGTGCAGCCGCCAGCATACCGCCCCGATCGCAACGGCGCGCGCGATGCGCCTACGCGTCGGCGCCGCCGGCGCTGCTGCGCACGAGCGCGGCGATGCGTTCGCGTACCCACTGGTGCGCGCGGTCGGCGTCGCGCGATTCGTGCCAGTACGCGAGGAGCGGGAACGGCTTGAGCCGCAACGGCAGCGGCCGCACGACGATCGGTAGCATCGCGGCCATCCGCAACGCATACGTGTACGGCAGCGTGACCAGCAGGTTGCCGGTCGCAGCGATCTGGCATGCGGCGAAATAGTGCTGGCAGGTGAGCCGGATATCGCGAAAGCGGCCGTCGTTGCCGAGCAGCACGTCGAGCGATTGCGGCTCGCCGAGCGACGACACCGCGACATGCTGCGCCGCGAAATAGTCGCCGCGCCGCAGCGGGTCGCGTGCAAGCGGATGATCGCTGCGCAGTGCGACGACGAGCGAATCGTCGAGCAGGTGTTCGGTGGCGATGCGCGGGCCGGTCGGCACGCGGCGATCGACGACGAGGTCGAGATTGCCCGATGCGAGTTCGCGTTCGATGTCGGCTACCGCGATGCGACGGCTCACGAGCCGCAGGCCCGGCGCTTCGTCGGCGAACGCGGCGACGATCCGCGGCAGCGCGATCGATTCGAGCACGTCGCGAATGCCGACCGCGATGCTCAGGTCGAGCGTCGCGGGATCGAATGCCGACGGCGCGCGCGCGGTGCCTTGCAGGCCCTTCAGGTGCAACTGCACGTCCGTGATGATCGAACGCGTGCGTTCGGTTGCGACAACGCGGTTGCCCTGGCGCACGAACAGCGGATCGTCGAAATGCGCGCGCAGCCGGTTGAGCGCATGCGTGACGGCCGGCTGCGTGAGATGCAGCGCGCGGGCCGCCGCGCCGATGCCGCCATGCACGTAGACGGCGTCGAGCACGCGAAACAGGTTCAGGTCGAGGCGATGATCGGCGGGCACGGGGCGCGGGCGGTGTGGTGAAGGGTGGAGCGATTCTAAAGGATGCGCAGGCAACGGATACGCGGGCTTTCCAGTGTGGCGACCGATGGTATTGGATACGTGTCGATATCGTTTGCGCCGATATTCGGCTGTGCATTTATCCGGATGCCCGACGCTATTCGTCGAAATGAAAATGCGCCGATTTCGACGCACACAATCGCAATAATTCGCGATATCGGCCTGCGCAATTCGGTGCAGGCCCGCCAGCAACCCCTGACAGCCTGTAGTAATCCGCCATCATGCTGTCCACGTCGGCCATTTCGCGCCAAAGCCGCGACCCGTTCGGCTAAGATGCCGTCGCTTCATATTTCGGGATAGCCGTCCTGTCGCACGCATTCAAACCAAATATAAGCCTGACAGTTCGACGGTATTAGAAGAAGTCGAAACGAGTCGGGGGCTTGGCCAGTGAATGCAGCAGATCAGAGGTGGGTCGTTATCTATTTGAGTACGGGGTTTTCGTTGGCCCAGGCCGCGCGTCTCGGCGAGGCTTTCAATCTGGCGAATCGCCTGCACGCATACAGTGCGGACTACCAGTTGAAGTACGTATCCGAAAGCGGGGGGCTGTTGCAATCGTCGTCCGGCGTGAGCATCGCGGCCGATCCGCTCGGCGACGAGCACGGCCGCCGCGCGCTCGCGTTCTTTCATCTTCACGGCGACCGAGCGGCCGTCAACTGGGATGACGCATTGCAGCGTCGCCTCATCGACATTCGCCGTCATGCGCGCTGGATCGTCGACGCGATGGACCTGCCCGCGCTTGCGGCCATGCAGCGTCCGTCGGCGGCGATCGAAGGGCGGCCCGGCAGGGCCGGGCGCCGGGTCGCCACGACGGTCGAGCTACAGGCCGGCGAAGCCGACGTGTTCGCCGCCGTGCTCGACATGTTCCGCGTCGATCTCGGCGACGGCGCCGCGCAGGAGATCGCCAGCAACATGCTGCGGCCGGTCGAGCAGCGCTATGCGCAGTCGATGTGGGCCTTTCGCGAGCTGAGCGCGAGCCCGTCGATCCGGATGTCGGCGCAGCAGCTGCGCGCGCAGAGCGTGAACCGCATCTCGATCGCGAACGCCGCACAGGCCGCCGCGATGAGCGAGCGCAATTTCCTGCGGCGCTTCAAGAAGGAGATCGGCGTGACGCCGACCGCGTTCGTCCAGCACGTGCGGCTCGAGCGCGCCTGCCACATGCTGGTCCACACGACGCTGCCGGCCGACAAGGTCGCGCGCCGCACCGGGTTCGGCAGCGGCGAGCGGCTCGCGAAGCTGTTTCGCCAGCGCATGCTGATGTCGCCGACCGAATTTCGCGTCACCGAGCGTGAAAGGATCCTCTCCCGCGGCGCCACGCCGCCCGACGCACACGAGGTGGGCTGCGACGGCGCCGGGGGGCATTGCGCCGCCTGCGCCGCCGCGCGGTAGAAAACCGGGCGGATACCCGTAGAATCGTCCTGTCGCGATCTCGATCCCCGGTTTCCATGCCCTTCCTCCCCACAACCGCCACCGCCCCTTTCTGCCCGTCGGAAGTAAAGGGCAGCATCACGATCGATGCCGGCGCGCCGCGCTGGCAGAAGCTCAAGCGCTTCTTCGGCCCTGGCCTGCTGGTCGCGATCGGCTACATGGATCCCGGCAACTGGGCGACCGACATCCAGGCCGGCTCGCAGTTCGGCTATTCGCTGCTGTGGGTCGTCGCGTTCTCGAGCCTCGCGGCGATCTTCCTGCAGATGCTCGCGGCGCGGCTCGGCCTCGTGGCGGGCAGGGATCTCGCGCAGGCCAGCTACGACCGCTACGGCCGGTTCGGCCGCATCGTGCAGTGGGTGACCGCCGAAGTATCGATCATCGCGTGCGACATCGCGGAAGTCCTCGGCTGCGCGCTCGCGTTCAAGCTGCTGCTCGGCGTGCCGCTCGCGTGGGGGATCGTGCTGACCGCGCTCGATACGGTGATCGTGCTCGGCCTGCAGGGCAAAGGGTTCCGGCAGATCGAGGCGATCGTGCTCGCGCTGATCGCGACGATGGCGTTCTGCTTCGTCGCGCAGGTCGCGATCACGCCGCCCGACTGGCACGCGGTGGTCGGCGGGCTGGTGCCGGGCGATCCGGGCCACGACCGCAAGGACGCGATCGTGCTCGCGCTCGGCATCGTCGGCGCGACGATCATGCCGCACAACCTGTACCTGCATTCGTCGGTGGTGCAGACGCGGCGCGTGGTCGGCGGTGCGCGCGGGATGATCCGCGACACGCTCGCGCTGGTGCGCATCGATACCTTCGTGTCGCTGTTCGTCGCGATGCTCGTCAACGCGGCGATCCTGGTCGTCGCGGGCGCGGCGTTCCATGCGACGGGCCAGCACAACGTGACCGACATCGAGCAGGCCTACAAGCTGATTACGCCGATCGCGGGCGGCGCGGCCGCGCTGCTGTTCGGCATCGCACTGCTCGCGTCGGGGCAGAGCTCGACGCTGACCGGCACGATCGCCGGCCAGGTGATCATGGACGGCTTCCTGCATACGAAGATTCCGTGCTACCAGCGCCGGCTGATCACGCGCGGGCTCGCGCTCGTGCCGGCGCTGATCGGCGTGCTGTGGCTTGGCGACGGCTCGGTCGGGCAGCTGCTCGTATGGAGCCAGGTGCTGCTGAGCCTGCAACTGCCGTTCGCGATGTGGCCGCTGATCCGCTCGGTCAGCGATCGCAACACGATGGGCGAGCACACGATCGGGCGCGGGATGCAGGCCGCCGCGTGGGCGCTGTTCGTCGTCATTACCGGCACGAACCTGTTGCTGATTACCGGTGTCGCGGGCTGATACAGCCTGTCACAGGCTGACACAGTCGCGCGGCGCGCATGCGGTAAACTGCGGCCTTTCGATCGTCGTCCGAAGTCCGTTATGTGGAGTGAAATCAGCAACATCGGCGATGCCGCGCTGACCTTGCCGATCGCGCTGACGTGCGCGGCGTGGTTCGCGCTGACCGACTGGCGCCTCGCCGCGCGCTGGGGCGTGCTGCTCGCCGCCGGCATGGGCGTCGTCGGCGCAACGAAGATCCTCTATGCCGGGTGCGGCATCGAGCTTCCGCAATTCGATTTCCGCGTGATCAGCGGCCATACGATGCTGTCGACGTCCGTGTGGACCGTCGCGCTGTCGATGCTCTGGCAGGCGTTCCGGTCGGGCAAGATGCCCGGCATCGCGGCCGGGCTGGCCATCGGCGCGGTCACGGCCGTCGCGCGCGTGTTCGATCATTCGCACACCGTTCCGGAAGTGATCGTCGGCTGGATGCTCGGTGCGCTGGTCGCGCTGGTGTTCCTGCGCGGCTACGACGGCGCGCGGCAGCGCGCATTCTCGCCGCGCGTCGCGGCCGTCTGCCTGCTGCTCGTGTCGGGCATCGCGTACGGGCACCGTGCGCCGTTCCAGCAGATGATCGACACGCATTCGCCGCAACTCTGCGCGTTCGTGCGCGCGCCGTCGGGCGACGGGTTCTGACGGTAGCCGGTCGCGGTGCCCCGGCGCCGCTTTCTTGCCGCATCCTCCCGGCGGTTGCGCGATTCCACACTGTCCAGCTTCCCGATTGCCTCCTCGCCTGCGCGGAACCCGGCCCTCTTCATTTCGCGATTCAACGAACCGGCTGGTCGACGTGACCGGCGGCGCCGGCTTGCGCATGCGTGCTGGTACGCGAAGGTCATGAACAAGGTCTATGACCGGGCATAACGATTATTCATTTCATCGATCGGCGGCATTCGCGTACGCTGGCTG
Source organism: Burkholderia sp. D-99 (assembly GCF_011605345.1). Classification (GTDB taxonomy): domain Bacteria; phylum Pseudomonadota; class Gammaproteobacteria; order Burkholderiales; family Burkholderiaceae; genus Burkholderia. The sequence continues at coordinate 34,432 of NZ_JAAOXM010000002.1, read as the reverse complement.
TCGTTCAACGGGGGCAGGCTGCCCGGGGCTGTCCGGCGCGTGTCACGCTCATCTCGATATACTCGCGGAAACCGTGCGGTACCGCGTGATGTCGAGGCGCGGTCAACCGGCCCGCGCTGGCGGGAACCGGCACGGAACACCCGTCGCGGCAGCGTTCCGCGATGACGATTCATGAAAGGAGCAGGTCACATGACAGTCGTTTCTTCGCGCCTTGCCGGCAAGTGCGCATACATCACGGGCGCCGCGGGCGGCCTCGGCCGCGCGATCGCGCGCCGGATGGTCGAGCAGGGCGCGCGCGTGTTCGTGACCGACATCGCCGACGCGACGGTGCTCGACGCGTTCGCGCAGGAACTCAACGCAGGCCACGCGACGCCGGTCGCGTTCGCCGCGACGCAGGACGTGCGCGACGAAGCGCGCTGGCAGGCGCTGCTCGCGCAGGCGGTCGATGCGATGGGCGGGCTGTCGGTGCTCGTCAACAACGCGGGCGTCGGCTCGATCGGCTCGCCCGCGCAAATCGAGCTGGACGAATGGCGGCGCGTGATGGCGATCAACGTCGAGAGTATCGTGCTCGGCTGCAAGCATGCGCTGTCGTACCTGGCCGAAAGCCATCCCGCATCGATCATCAACATCTCGTCGGTCGCCGCGTTCAAGGTCGAGCCGGATTTCACCGCGTACAACGCGTCGAAGGCGGCAGTCGCGTCGCTGACGAAGTCGGTCGCGATCGACTGCGCACGCCGCGAGCTCGACGTGCGCTGCAACTCGATTCACCCGGCGTTCATCCGCACGGGGATCGTCGAGCCGCTGTTCCAGACGCTCGGCGAACGCGACGCGACACGCAAGCTGGCGCGCGGCATTCCACTGCGCCGGCTCGGCGAGCCGGACGACGTCGCGCATGCGGCCGTGTATCTCGCATCCGACGAGAGCCGCTTCGTGACGGCCGCCGAACTCGTGATCGACGGCGGCATGTGCGCGGTCTGACGCGCATCCCGAACTACAACGACCGGAGGAGAACATCGTGTCCACACCCGTGAACCGCCAACTGCTGCTGAAGACGCGCCCGGAAGGGCGGGTCGGCCGCGAATATTTCTCGCTCGTCGAAGCGCCCGTGCCGGCGCTCGCGGACGGCGAGGTGCTCGTGCGCGTGCTGTACCTGTCGATGGACCCGACCAACCGCGTATGGATGAGCGACGTGCCGCAGTACCTGCCGCCCGTTGCGATCGGCGAGGTGATGCGCGCGCTCGGCATCGGCCGCGTGGTGGCATCGCGCAACGCGGGTTTCGCGGAAGGCGATCTCGTGCAGGGGCTCGTCGGCTGGCAGGATTATGCGGTCGTGCCGGCCGACCAGGCCGCGCAGCTCGTGAAGCTGCCCGCGCAGTCGGGCCTGCCGCTGCCGACGCTGCTCGGCGCGTGCGGGATGAGCGGGCTGACCGCGTACTACGGGCTGACCGACATTGCGCCGGTGCAGCCGGGCGAGACGCTCGTGGTATCGGCGGCGGCCGGCTCGGTCGGCTCGATTGCCGGGCAGATCGGCAAGATCCACGGTGCGCGTGTGGTCGGCATCGCAGGCGGCGCGGACAAGTGCCGCTACCTGACCGAGACGCTCGGCTTCGACGTGGCCGTCGACTACAAGGCCGACGATTTTCGTCAGCAGCTGAAGGCCGCGACGCCGGACGGCGTGCACGTGAACTTCGAGAACGTCGGCGGCGAGGTGATGCGCGCGGTACTGTCGCGGATGGTGATCGGCGGGCGCGTCGCGCTGTGCGGCGTGATCTCGAATTACAACAGCGGGCGCGCGGCGGACGACGTCGGCGTGCTGATCTCGAAGCGGCTGACGATGCGCGGCTTCCTGATCCTCGACTATCGCAAGAGCCGCGAAGCCGTGCAGACGCTCTCGGGCTGGCTGCGCGACGGCCGGCTCAAGGCCGAGGAGACGGTCGCCGACGGTCTCGAAAACGCGCCCGACGTGCTGAATCGCCTGTTCGACGGCGACCATCGCGGCAAGCTCGTGCTGCGCGTCGATCCGGACGCGTGACCGGCCCGCGGCACAGCGTGCGAAGGCGTTCGTACGCTGCCGCGAGCGAGAGTCGAACGCGGTGCGTCCGATCAACCGGGCCTTAGTTTCGGACTTGTCTCATATATTGTCCGGGCGTCTCTCCCTAAAGTGACTACCAGCAGACAGGCGGCGTGACCGACGCGTCACGCCGCCTTTTTTTCTGGTTACACGGAAGAGGAGGGTGAGCATGCGAGACGACCCGAAGCGGGCGGCATCGGCAGCGATGCGCAATCGAACGGTGCGGCGCGCCGGTGCCGTGCGGAGGATGGCGATCGTGCTTGGCGTGGCATTCGCGATGTCGAATGCGGTGGCGGCCGGGCATGCCGTGCCGGGCGGTGTCGTGCGGTTCAGCGGCGCGCTCGTCGATCTCTACGACGTGACGCTCGACGCGCGGCCGGGCGTGGTGGTCGAAGGGCTCGAGGTGGCGAGCGGCGGGGCGGCGGCAACGCTGCGCTTCGATGCACATGGCCGGCGTTTGCCGGGCGCCCATGTGGCGCTGGTCGGGCCTGACGGCGCGCCGCTCGCGCCGGATGCCGCTTCGGGTGTGCGCGCAACGTGGCGCGATGCGCACGACGATCGAAGCGTGCCGCTGGTATCGGGCCGCCCGTATCGCGTGGGTCCGCATGGCGGCGTGATGATGCTGGCGGCAGATGACGCGACGGGCGCCGCGGCGCCCGTCGTGATCCACATTCGTCATCCGTGACGGCGAATGTCCGCAGGTGCGTGGCACGGGGCCACGTGACGTGTCATTCGCCCTGTTCGGACCGTGCGTAGATGTCCCAGCTCGCCATGAACAGTGCGGCGACGAGCGGCCCGATCACGAAGCCGGTGATGCCGAACAGCGCCATCCCGCCGAGCGTCGAGATCAGCACGACCCAGTCGGGCATCTTCGTGTCCTTGCCGACGAGGATCGGGCGCAGCAGGTTGTCGACGAGGCCGATCACGCCCACGCAGAACGCAACAAGGATCACGCATTTCCACACCGCGCCGATCATCAGGAGGTAGAGCGCGGCCGGCACCCACACGAGGCTCGCGCCGATCGCGGGCAGCAGCGACAGGAACGCCATCAGCGCGCCCCACAGCACGACGCCTTCGATCCCGAGGATCCAGAAGATCAGCCCGCCGAGCGCGCCCTGCACGAGCGCGACCGCGATGTTGCCCTTCACCGTCGCGCGCACGACCGTCGTGAACTTGGCCAGCAGCAGGTTCTTGTGCTCGTCGTCGAGCGGCAGCGCGCGGCGCACGCGGCGGCCGATCTCGCCACCGTCGCGCAGCAGGAAGAACACCATGTACAGCATCACGCCGAAGCTCACGACGAACTGGAACGTGTTCTGGCCGATGCTGAGCGCCTGGGATGCGGCGAGCTGGCTGATCTGCGCGGCGCCATCGGTCAGTTTCTTCTGGATGCCCGGGAGGTTGCTCAGCCCGTATTTCTGCAGCAGGTGCTGGAGCGACGACGGCAGCGCGTGGATGATGTCCTGGAAGTATTGCGAATAGTTCGGCTGCGCGGTCTTGATTTCCTGGTACACGTACGCGATTTCCTGCACGAGCGTCGCGGCGACGAACACGAGCGGGAGGATCACGATCAGGACGATCAGCGACAGCGTCAGGAGCGCGGCCAGGTTGCGCCGCTTGCCGAAGCGTGCGGCGAGCCAGCGCTGCACGGGCTGGAAGAGGATCGCGAGTATGGTGCCCCAGAACACGGCGCCGGAAAACGGCGCGAGGATCCAGCAGAGTCCGACGGTGACCGCGGCCAGCAGGAAATAGAAGAATTTTTGGTGGTCGTGTCCGCTATCCATGGATGACATTCGCGCAGATTGATGCGTGGTTTGATTGAATCTCGTTGCCCCGTGCGGGATCGGTTCGCGATCGTCACGGGTTCGCGGCGCAACGCGCCGCGGGGCGGCCATCCGCCGGGCAACCCGAACCGGAGTATGCCCGCAAAGGTGCCGCCATCATAGCCGCTGCGTGCGGCACATGCGAAAACGCCGCGGCCGGGGCCGCGGCGCTGCCGGGAAGCAAACGCGGCGCAACGCCGCGTGCCGCATCGTCAGATGTTGAGCTTCGTGACCTTCGTGCCGTTCACCGACAGGTCGCCCATCAGGCCGGCGTTGGTCAGGACCAGCACTTCGACCGGTGCGGTGGCCGTGGTCGTATCGACCGCGCCGTTCGCGCCGACCTTCACGACCGCGACCGATGCGTCGGCGCCCGCGGCCCACCCTTCGGACTTGCGGAACGAGTCGAGCGCATCCTGCGTCATGAACAGGAACACGATCGCCTTCGACTGCGCGCCGGCCTGCAGGCCGACCGACAGCGACGACGTGTTGTAGTAGCCGACCGTGCTGCCGCCGACGCGCAGCGCGCCGTTGCCGGACTGGCCGCCGACGATGAAGCCGGCCTGCAGCACGCTCGGGAACACGAGCACGCCGCGCGATTTCGCGACGAGTTCACGCGAACCCGGCACCGTCGAATAGAGGCGCGACAGTGTCGCGTTGACGCTGGCGTCGATCGACTGGCGCTTCGACGCGCTGGTCGCGGCGTTTTCCGGTTTGTCCGGGGTGGTCGTGCAGCCGGCGAGCGCGAGGCTGCCGAGCAGGACGGCGGCGGCGGCTTTCATGGCAAAGGTCTTCTGCATGGCGTTTCTCCTTCGTTGTCTGATTGAGGACGGACGGGGCGGGCGGCGGGGCGGCCGGCTCCGTTCAACGGCGGGCAAGGAGCAGGCCCGCGACGAACGCGAGGCCGGCAACGACGCCGGCGGTTTGCCACGGGTTGTCTTGCACGACCTGCGACACGCGTTCGGCCGAATCGCGCAGCCGGGCGGCCGCGCTGCCCGACGCATGGTCGAGCACGCCGCGCGCTTCATCGAGCCTGGATTGCACGCGCTTGCGCAGCGCGGCGATATCGCCGTCGCCGTCGTTTTTCAGCAGATCTTCCAGTTCGTCGACCAGCCCGCGCAGATCGTCGGTGACGTCGGCATGCAGGTCGCGGGCGGCGGAGCGCGTCGTGCGACCCACGCGTCGGCCCGTGCGACGAATGTCGGACAGGCCGCGGTCCAGCTTGTGTTCGATCGAGTCGGTGAGCGCCATGGTGTTTATCCTCCTTCGATTCAAGGCCAAATTGGAGATAAGACGAATCCCAGCAACTAATGTGATTCACTTGGCCCAATTGAGTTTCGAGACAAATTTTCAATTCGTCGCCAGGATCGCCGCGAAGCCCCGCCGCACGGGGCGGCACGGCGGTTGAAAAATATTCGCATTCCGGGCGAAGCGGCGTATCGGGCTGCGGTACGCGGTGAAGGTTCGGTAAATATCGCGTCGTCGGGGCTATCAGGTAAATAGTGCCGTTGCAGGCCTTGTGCTGATGCAAATGCACTAGTCGACGCTTTGTCGACGAGCAGGGTTCGTGCCCGGGGCGGCGAACGTGCCGGCGTCGCCAAGCGCGACGTCGATCACGACGGGATCATGGTCCGAGGAACGGAATGCGTCGGGTGCGTAATAGGACGACCGTTGCGCGGACGTCTTGTAATCGGGCACAGGTTGTAGCGCGACCGGTTCGTCGGCGTTGATGTGCCAGACGTGCACGGCCTTCACGCGTGCGGCGAGTGCCGGCGTGGCGAGCGCGTGGTCGAGGTTGCCCGCTTCGCCGCGAAATATGTAGCTGTACGCAGCATCGCCGACGAAGCGGGCAACCAGGTTCGTGTAGCCGCGTGATTCGAGCGCGCGAACCGGATCTTCCTTCGCATAGCTGTTCAGGTCGCCGATCAGCAGTACGCCGTCGGCCGCGGCACCTGTCGGCGTTGTGGCAAGCCAGTCGGCGACGCGCGCGGCGGCCCGCGTGCGCGCCGCATTCCAGCAGCCCTGGCCGTCCGACTGGTCGCGATCGGCGCCGGTCGCGTTCGGGCAGTTCTTCGACTTCAGGTGATTGACTGCGACCGTAAGCGCGCGCGTGCCGCCGATGCGCCGGAATGTCTGCGCGAGCGGCGGTCGGTGCCGGCCGCCGAGCGAGACGGTCGTGGCGCGCCCGATCGGCTCGACCGTGCGGCTGTCGTACAGCAGCGCGACCGCGATCGCATCGCGGCCGAGCCGCGCGGTGCCGGGATCGACCGCGCGCCAGCCTTCGCCAAGTTGCGCGGCGAGACGCCGCACGGCGCTCGCGTCGCCGTGGCCGTTGTTCGCGATTTCCATCAGCCCGATCACGTCGGCACGCGGCGCGCGCAACGCCGCGACGATCTTCGCCTCCTGCCGTGCGAATGCCGCGGGCGTTTTCGCACCGCGGTTGGCCGGGGCATCGAATCCGCCGCCGTTCCCGTCACCATTGAAATAGTTGAACACGTTGAACGACGCGATGCGCACGTCGGCATCGGGATGCCGGGCCGGCGCGTCGGTACGCGGGTTCGCGGCGGCATCGAACGTCGGCACCGCGCCGGCAACCGGTTGCAGCCGCCACGCGCCGTGGCGCAGTTCGAGCACGCCTTCGACGCCGCGTACCGTGTAGCCCGCGCGCAGCGTGTTGGCGGCGCTCAGCGCCGGCGGCGGATAGCGCACGGTCGCGGGATCGGTGCGGTTCGAGCCGTCGTCGAGCACGATGCGGTTGCGTGCGTTGGCTGCTGCGAGCGCGGCGGCCTCGGCCGGCGGTGCGACGTGGGTCGGGATGCGCAGCCGGCCGTTGCTGAGGACGACGCTGCCATAGCGACCGAGTTCGTGGGTATCGCTGACCGTCAGCGTTTGCGGCAGGCGCACGCGCATGCCTTCATGCGCGGCCAGCACGGATAGCGTGGCGACCGGCAGCGTGAGCGTCGCGGGGGTGATTTTCTGCCCGCGTGCGCAGACCGCCACGCCACCCGACAGCGTGAATTGCGTCCGGCCGTATCGCTCGTCGACGCGGCCCGTGAGATGCACGAGATCGCCGGCCTTCGCGCGCGCGTTCGGTGCATACACGAACACGCCTTCCGGGACGCCCGGCCGGTGCCGTCGCTGTGCGTCGGCCTGCTGGACGAAGAAGCCGGCGAGGCCTTCGGTGCCGCCGAACGCCGCCGTGACGACCGCCTCGATCGAGGTCGTTTGCCCGGCCAGCGGCGACGCGCCGCCGGTGCCGCGGAGGTCGGCAATCGGCGTGGTTGCGCCGCCGCAGCCGGCGCTGACCGGCGGTGCGGCCGCGGCCGGCCGGGCGAAGAAGGTGGCGAGGGCGGCGACGGCGATGAACGGTGCAACGGCAAGCGGCGCAAGCAGGCGTGACATGGGGCGGTCCACAGGAAGAAAATCCGACGGTTCGGGAAGGCATCTTGACGGCAAAATGTCAGGAAGCGGCCGAAATGGCCATCCGGCCAGTGGCCGATCGGCCGACGATGCAAGCCGCACGGCGGCTGTTACGCTTTTGCATCGGCCGGCGCATCCCGATCGCGCAGCGAACGCTGCCGCGCCCCGTTCCCACAGGAGAAATCCATGTCTTACATGCTGTTGATTGTCGAGCCGACCGACCAGCGCGCCGAGCGCACGCTCGACGAAGGTCAGGCGCTGTACGCGCGGATGGTCGATTTCGCCGAGACGCTGAAGGCGCGCGGCGTGCTGCGCGGGGTCGAGTCGCTGGAGCGTTCCGAGCGCGGTACGCGCGTGCAGGTGCGCGACGGCGAGACGCGCCTGCTCGACGGCCCGTTCGCGGAGGTGAAGGAGATGGTCGGCGGCTTCTTCCTCGTCGACGTCGACACGCGCGACGAAGCGATCGAGATCGCGCGCCAGTGCCCGGCCGCGCAATGGTGCACGGTCGAGGTGCGTGCGGTCGGCCCGTGCTTCCTGTGAATGCCGCGACTCGGTATTTACCCTGATTTGTCGTGGCGCGTGTCGATCCGGCCGTTTTCCGGCCGTCGTCCGGATAAGGCACCGATGAACGGGCGCCGCCTTCCACCGACGACAAGGAGTGAACGATGCGATTCATGATCATGATCCGGGCGAACGCCGTCAGCGAATCCGACGCGTTGCCGGACAACCGGCTGGTCGAAGCCATGACCGTCTACCACGAGGAACTGGCCAACGCCGGCGTGCTGCTCGACGCGAACGGGCTGCGGCCGACCGCGCAAGGCTGGCGCGTGCGCTACACGGGCGGCAAGGGCACGGTGGTCGACGGCCCGTTCGCCGAAACGAAGGAGCTGATCGCCGGCTATACGCTGATCCAGGTGCGTTCGCGCGACGAGGCGCTTGAATGGACCCGCCGGTTTCCCGCGCCGTTCGGCGCCGAAATGGATTGCGAGATCGAGGTGCGGCCGCTGTTCGAGCTCGACGACCTCACACCGAGCGACGCGGTCGAGCGGTTCCGCGATCTCCACGTCGGCCGCCCCGCGCCTGAATGTCCACCTGAATCCAATCTCACCGGAGCATCCGTCATGCACAAGATGGTCTTCATCAACCTGCCCGTGGCCGACCTGCCGCGCGCGAAGACGTTCTATCAGGCACTCGGTTTCGAGGTCGTGCCGGCCTATACCAACGACCAGGCCGCCTGCCTCAAGATCAGCGACACGATCTTTGCGATGCTGCTCGTGCGGCCGTTTTTCCAGACCTTTACCGACAAGACCATCGTCGATCCGGCGACGCACGTGCAGGTCTTGTCGTGCCTGTCATGCGAAAGCCCGGCCGAAGTCGATGCCGTCGTCGCGAAGGCGCTTGCCGCAGGCGGTACCGTGCCGCGTCCGCCGATGGAATACCCGGGCATGTACGGCCACAGCTTCGCCGATCCGGACGGCCACGCATGGGAGCTGATGTACGTGGAGCAGGACGCGTCCGCCCAGGGGCAGGCGTCGTGACGCTTGAGGCGACTCACCGTGCGATCGAAGCGGTCTGGCGGATCGATGCGCCCAAGATCATCGCGCGCGCCGCGCGCGTGGTGCGCGACGTCGGCGTGGCCGAGGAACTGGCGCAGGACACGCTCGTCGCGGCGCTCGAGCACTGGCCCGTCGACGGCGTGCCGGATAACCCGGCCGCATGGCTGATGACGGCCGTGAAGCGTCGCGCGCTCGACCGTGTCCGGCAGGAGTCGCTCCACGCGGCGAAGCGCGATCAGCTCGGCCACGAGATGGACGCGCTTGAAGCGCACGTCGTCCCCGACATCGCGGATGCGCTTGCCGACGCGAGCGACGACGACATCGGCGACGACCTGCTGCGGCTGATCTTCACGTCGTGCCACCCGGTGCTGTCCACCGACGCGCGCGTCGCGCTGACGCTGCGGCTGCTCGGCGGGCTGACGACGGGCGAGATCGCACGCGCGTTCCTGACACCCGAGCCGACGATCGCGCAGCGGATCGTGCGCGCCAAGCGCACGCTCGCGGCGGCACACGTGCCGTTCGAGGTGCCGGCTGCCGATGCGCGGCCCGCGCGGCTCGCGTCGGTGCTCGAAGTGATCTATCTCGTGTTCAACGAAGGTCATGCGGCGACCGCAGGCGACGACTGGACGCGCCCGGCGCTGTGCGACGAAGCATTGCGGCTCGGCCGCGTGCTGGCCGGGCTGGCGCCGGACGAGAGCGAGGTGCTCGGGCTCGTCGCGCTGATGGAGCTGCAGGCGTCGCGCATGCATGCGCGCACCGACGCGCAGGGCCGGCCCGTCCTGCTGCTCGACCAGGATCGCAGCCGCTGGGATCCGCTGCTGATCCGGCGCGGCCTTGCGGCGCTCGAACGCGCGACGAAGCTCGGCGGCGTACGCGGGGCGTATGCGCTGCAGGCCGCGCTGGCCGCCTGTCATGCGCGTGCACGGCAGGCGTCGGATACGGACTGGGCGCAGATCGTCGCGCTGTATGACGCGCTTGCGGAAGTCGCACCGTCGCCCGTCGTCGAGCTGAATCGCGCGGTGGCCGTCGGGATGGCGTTCGGGCCCGCTGCCGCGCTCGAACTTGTCGACGTGCTGCGCGACGATCCCGCGCTCGCGCGCTATCACTGGCTGCCGAGCGTGCGCGGTGACCTGCTGGCGAAGCTGGGCCGCGCCGATGAGGCCAAGGCCGAATTCCGCCGCGCGGCGGAGCTGACGCGCAACGAGCGCGAACGCGAATTGCTGCTCAGGCGCGCGACGGACGCGTGACGCACGGAGCACGGAGCACGGAGCACGGAGCACGGAGCACCGAGCACCGAGCACCGAGCACCGAGCACCGAGCACCGAGCACCGAGCAACGAGCAACGAGCAACGAGCAACGAGCAACGAGCAACGAGCAACGAGCAACGAGCACGCAGCACGCAGCACGCAGCACGCAGCACGCGCGAACCCGGCGCACCGTGCACCAAGCACACCCGGCGCACCCGCACACCCGGCACACCCCGCACACCCGGCAACGCCCCACGTCCCGCCGGGCAACCCACCGACTATCGCGCGGATTGAAAATGCCTATTGGGGGATGCGAATGCGAGCGCCTAGATTGAAGAGCACGATGCGCGCGCCGCGGCACACGCATCGTTCCCCACATACCTGATCGGCCCGGCTTCGCACGCGGCCGCGCCGACTCGAACGGAGGCGCAAATGGCTCAACTCAAGGGCAGCAAAACCGAAGAGAACCTGAAGGCCGCATTCGCGGGTGAATCGCAGGCGAACCGGCGTTATCTGTATTTCGCTTCGAAGGCTGACGTCGAAGGCCAGAACGACGTCGCCGCGCTGTTCCGCTCGACCGCCGAAGGCGAAACTGGCCATGCGCACGGCCATCTCGAATACCTGGAAGCCGTCGGCGATCCGGCAACGGGCCTGCCGTTCGGTTCATCTCGACTGAATCTCGAAGCAGCGATCGCCGGCGAAACGCACGAATACACGGACATGTATCCGGGCATGGCGAAGACGGCGCGCGACGAGGGCTTCGACGAAATCGCGAACTGGTTCGAGACGCTCGCGAAGGCTGAACGCAGCCACGCGAACCGCTATACGAAGGCGCTGGACAGTCTCGTCGACTGACGGGCCGCCGCGGGCCGCACGGCAGGCCGTGCGACCGGCAAGCGGCCGGCTGTTCGTTCATCGCTGCCCGCATCGCGCGGGCGGCGCCGGCGCGCATGCGCGCCACGCTGGAGCGCCCCATGCCCCACAAGGAAGGCAGTCTCGAAGCGCCGACCCGGCATCCGCTCGACTGGCAGTCCGATGCGTTCTATGACCCGGCCGCGATCGATGCGGAAATGACGCGCGTGTTCGACATCTGCGCCGGATGCCGGCGCTGCGTGTCGCTGTGCGGCGCGTTTCCGACGCTGTTCGACCTGGTCGACGACACGCCGATGGGCGATATCGAGGAGGTGCCGAAAGAAGCGTTCGGCAAGGTCGTCGACCAGTGCTACCTGTGCGACCTCTGCTACATGACGAAATGCCCGTACGTGCCGCCGCACGCGTGGAACGTCGACTTCCCGCACCTGATGCTGCGCGGCAAGGCCGCGCGCTACAAACGTGGCGAAGCGACGTTGCGTGACAAGGTGCTGTCGAACACCGACGCGCTCGGCCACTTCGCCGGCATTCCGATCGTCACGCAGGCAGTGAACGCGGTGAACCGCACGCCGCCCGCGCGCCATGCGCTCGAAGCGACGCTCGGCGTCGATCGCCATGCGTGGCTGCCGGAATTCGCGCCGCGCAAGTTCCGGCGCACGGCGAAGCCCTCGGACGGCCTGCCCGTGCGCGACGGCGAACGCACGCCCGGCAAGGTCGCGATCTACGCGACCTGCTACGTGAACTTCAACGAGCCGGGCATCGGCCACGACCTGCTCGCGATCCTCGCGCACAACGACGTCCCTTACGAGCTCGTCACGCGCGAAGCCTGCTGCGGGATGCCGCTGCTCGAGCAGGGTAATCTCGCCGGCGTCGCCGCGAAGAAGGACGTGAACCTGCCTGTACTCGAACGCTACGCGCGCGAAGGTTATGCGCTGATCGGCGCGATTCCGAGCTGCGTGCTGATGTACAAGAGCGAGCTGCCGCTGATGTTCCCCGGCGACGAAGCAGTGCGCGCGGTGGCCGACGCATTCTGGGATCCGTTCGAATACGTGATCGCGCGGCATCGCGACGGGTTGCTGAAAACCGATTTCAAGACGGGCCTCGGCACCGTGTCGTATCACGTGCCGTGCCACGCGCGCGTGCAGAACATCGGGCGCAAGACGGCCGACGCGCTGTCGCTCGTGCCCGATACGCGCGTGAATGTCGTCGAGCGCTGCTCGGGCCATGCGGGCACGTTCGGCGTGAAGAAGGAGTTTCATGCGGATGCGATGCGGATCGGCGGGCCCGTGTTCAAGGCGATGGCCGAGCCGCAGCCGGATTTCGTGTCGTCGGACTGCGCGCTGGCCGGCCATCACATCGTGCAGGGCATCGACGACAAGGGGCTGCCGTCCGCGCCGCTCGCGCATCCGCTCACGCTGCTGCGCCGCGCGTACGGCATCTGAGCCGCCGCCGGCCGACCCACGAGGACATCCCATGACGTTGACCCGCGACTCCCTGCTGACGCTCGAAGCGTACGCGAAGATCCGCACGGCCGAACACGCGCGGCTCGTCGCGTACAAGCGCCGCCGCGCGGTGGCGCTTGGCAACCACCTGCGCTTCCTGTTCGAGGACGAGACGACGATCCGCTATCAGATCCAGGAGATGCTGCACATCGAGAAGATCTTCGACCAGGCGGGCATCGAAGGGGAGCTGGAAGCGTATCTGCCGCTCGTGCCCGACGGCACGAACCTGAAGGCGACGATGCAGATCGAGTATGAGCACGAGATCGAACGGCGCGCGGCGCTCGCGCGGCTGATCGGTGTCGAGGATCGCGTGTACCTGCAGGTCGACGGGCACGAGCGCATCTACGCGATCGCCGACGAGGATCTCGAGCGCGACAACGCCGAGAAGACGTCGGCCGTGCACTTCGTGCGCTTCGAGCTCGGCGCGCCGATGCGCGCGGCGCTCAAGGGCGGGGCGGCGCTGTCGATCGGCTGCGATCACCCGGCCTACACGATGCCGGCGCGGCGCGTGGACGTGGACGTGACCGCATCGCTGGCCGGCGATCTGCGCTGACGCGTCCGCTGCACGTCCGGGACACCCTGCGCACCGGCTTCCGTTTTTCCGTTCCGACCCGAAACAAGATTCCCGCACGCGTTGCGGCGCTATCGCTCGCCTGCCGCCGCGAAGATGTAACAGACGTCACGAGTTTGCGTGTGGCGAAAAATGTGCATCGTGCGTCACCGTGCTTTCATCACTCGCAGAGAAACAATAAAAAGATTGTGCACGGAGATAATTAAAATCGGCGAAATTCGAATGATTTACCGATTCGTGAATATCTCGTTACTATTTTTTCCCTGATTTACCGATGTTGGGCAGCAATGCGCGGGATTGTTGCCGACAGGGGTCGGAGTAGCCCGAAAATGCCCATTCGCGGGTATTCTTCAGACGCTGTAGAGCCCCGCCTGGCGGGCCTTTGCAGCTGCGGGCATAAAGATCTCGCAAAAAAATTCAAGCGTAAATACATTACGCACCCTTGGCAGGTTGTTTCAGTGCGTAACATTAAGTCATTGTCATATTGAGATAAACCCTAGGGATGGTATGCTTCGTGCACAAAAATTCCCACATTGGAGTGAGACCGGGATTTGTGCGCCATTGCCGGGAATGGCGGCACCGTGAAAGTGCGGTGTCGCGCCGGCATGCACAACACCGGATAACCATAATGTGCAACCTGGCCGCCCCGCGACGCGATGTGTCGCGACGGCGCCGCCAATCGCAGCCCCGGCCTGGCTGCGTGGAGAGATCTACTATGTTCTTCGATGAGCTTAACGATGAAGAGTGGGTTCGTCTTTCAACGCTGATCGCCGATGAACCCATCCGGCTGAATCGTCGTGGGCGTCCGCGTGCCGAACCGCGCGTCGTCGCCAACGCGGTGCTCTGGATCCTGACGACCGGTGAAGCCTGGTCGAAGCTGCCCGGTCGTTATCCGTCCGGGCCGACGTGCCGTCGCCGTTACGAGGAATGGCTGGCGTCCGGCACGCTGTTGCAGATGATCGACGCGCTGACCCAGTTCAGCGGGCGCGCGTTCGCTTATATCCCGCCGCCGCCGGAGGCGGTCGTGCCCGCGCGCCGTGCCGAGCCCGTGCCCGACAATGATCGCTTGCGCGGTGTGTTCTGGCAAAACCCCGAGTCGTGGCAATTGCCGGTCGCGCACGCAAACGTTTGGGATGGCGAAGGTGCGTCGCAGACGGCCATGCCGGACGACGCCGAAGTCCGGCAGTCCGATGCGTCGTTCGTGGTGCCGGGTGCGCGGTCGGTGGAACTGCGCCATGCGCATGGGTCGTCGGCGAGCTTCGCCGCGGCCGAGCCGCAAGTCGACGAATATCGTGGCTATACGATCTGCGGCATCGCGCAGCCCGTGCAGAACCTGATGTTCCGCGCGTGGGCCGAGATTTCGCAGGACGAGCGGCGCGTCGAGCGCTCGGGCCTCATCGGCCCGCGTTTCACCGATGCCGAGGAAGCCGAGCAGTTCGCGCTCGACTGGGCACGTCAGTGGATCGATCGCCATGGCGCGAGCGACGAACCGGCGCGCGATCCGCAAGGCGAGGTGCTGGCCGGCCTGTCCGCGCTCGCGCGTGCGGAGTCGGACATCAAGCGCTTCATCGCCGAGCGTCACGCGAGCACGCTGTCCGAAAGCCGCAACGATCCGGTACAGCCGGAGCGTCGCGAATACGTGTACCGCGTAGGCTGATCGCCGTACCGGTGAAGCGCGCGGGCCGTCGTGTGCCACGACGCCCGCGCGGAAGACCCGTCTGTCCATGCCTGCCTCGCCCGGGGCGCCGCCGTCAAAGCGGCGCCCCGGGCGCACGATGCGTTACTGGCGGCCGTAGGTATCGTCGAAGCGGACGATGTCGTCCTCGCCGAGATACGCGCCCGATTGCACTTCGATCAGCTCGAGCGGCATCTTGCCCGGGTTCTCCAGGCGGTGCGACACGCCGAGCGGGATGTACGTCGATTCGTTTTCGGATAGCAGGAACGTTTCGTCGCCACGCGTGATGCGCGCGGTGCCGCGCACGACGATCCAGTGTTCGGCGCGGTGGTGGTGCATCTGCAGCGACAGTCGCGCACCCGGTTTCACGACGATGCGTTTCACCTGGAAGCGTTCGCCCGTGTCGACCGAGTCGTAGTGGCCCCACGGGCGATGCACCTTGCGGTGGTCGGTGGCTTCCGCGCCGCGTTGCGCCTTGAGGCGCCCGACGATTTTCTTCACGTCCTGCACGCGCGACTTGTCCGCGACGAGCACGGCGTCGGGGGTTTCGACGACGACGAGGTTCTGCGTGCCGACGCAGGCGACGAGCCGGCTTTCCGAATGCACGAACGTCGATTCCGCGCCTTCGAGCAGCACGTGGCCGCGGCCGACGTTCCCGGCTTCGTCCTTCGACGAGATCTGCCAGATCGCATCCCACGAGCCGACGTCCGACCAGCCCGCGTCGAGCGGCACGACGACGCTCTCGCACAGTTGCGGCAGGCTCGCGAGCGGCTCCATCACCGCGTAGTCGATCGAGTTCGACGGCGACGCGGCGAACGCATCGCGATCGACGCGGAAGAAATCGCCATCGGCCTTGCCTTGGGCGACGGCCTGTTCGCAGGCCGCGTAGATCGCGGGTTCGAGCTGGCGGATCGCCTTCAGCCACACCGACGCGCGCACGATGAAGATCCCGCTGTTCCACCAGTATTCGCCCGATGCGACGTACTGCTGAGCGAGTTCGAGATGCGGTTTCTCGACGAAACGATCGAGGCGGCGCACGTCGAGGCGGCCCGTCGCGGCGTCGCCGAGCGGCGCGCCGATGCGGATGTAGCCGTAACCGGTTTCCGCGTGCTTGGGCACGATGCCCATCGTCGCGATCCTGCCTTGCATCGCGCAGTGCACGCCGGCCGCGACGGCCGCGTGGAAGCGCGGCAGGTCGGCGACCGCATGGTCGGCCGGCATCACGGTCATCACCGCATCGTTACCGTCGGCAACGAGCCGCAGCGCGGCGAGCGTCAGCGCGGGCGCGGTGTCGCGGCCGATCGGCTCGAGCATGATCGACGCGGACTTGCCGGTCAGGCGCAGCTGTTCGGCGGTCGTGAAGCGGTGATCCTCGCCGCATACGATCAGCACGTCGTCGGCCAGCGGATGATCGACCGCCAGGCCGTCGAGGCGCAGCGCAGTTGACTGCAGCAGCGAATGTTCGCCGAGCAAGCCGATCAGCTGTTTCGGAAAACGTTCGCGCGACATCGGCCACAGGCGCGTGCCGGAGCCCCCGGCGAGAATCACCGGTTGCACGGCGACGCGCGTGCCGGCGGCGGGTGCGGCGGAAGAAGAATGGCGCGTTTCGGCAGCCACGGCCGGAGCATTCATGGTGACACTCTCCACGGTTGAAGTCAGTGCCTGTCGTTGTAGCATGAAGTAAATCGACAATAAAACCGGGTCCATTGCCTGATATTCGCCAGGCATGCATTGGGAAAAATTTTCCGCGCTAGCATCCGATGCAAATAAAAAATTAAAAAATAAATCCGTGAATCGGCTGGTCTTGACCGTCGGCAAAGGGTGAGCGGAAATCGGAAAGCTTCCGAAAAATTCCCGATTCCTGAGCATTTCGGGAAAACCTGCCGATTTAATTCAAAAACTTCTCAGCAAGAATTTCCGATTATTTTTCGAAATACTTGTGCGCTTGAGGAGAAATTTTCTTACCGCTTCAATAGCGTCATGCAACGTTTGAATCGAATGTGCGGCACGGGTCGCACAAGGAGCTGTTCGGCAAACGCCTGTTCAAAGAGGATGCAGACATGTTGAGCGTGCTGGCGAGAGTCATCGATATCGCGATGGTCGTGGCGGGGGCACTGATCGCTGCCGCACTGCACGGCGGCAGTATCTGGCTCAACGACCTGCAGCGCACGACGGTGTTGTTCGACTGCCTGCTCGTCGTCGTGTTCTTTCCGGCCATCGGCATTTACCAGTCGTGGCGCGGCAAGCGTCTCGTCGGGCTGGTGGGCCGGGTTGCGTTCGCGTGGCTCGTGGTCGAGCTCGCGGGCATCCTGATGAGCTTCAGCTTCCACCAGTCGGGCGACCTGTCGCGGATGTGGCTGGGTTACTGGGCGGTCGTGACAATGGCGCTGCTCGCGGGCTCGAAGGCCTGCGTGCACGTTGTGCTGCGGCAACTGCGTCGCGGCGGCTACAACCTGAAGGCGGTCGCGATCGTCGGCGGTACGCCGGCGGCGCGGCGGCTGATCGCGCAGATGCGGGCGCGGCCGGAAGCCGGTTTCAACCCGGTGTGCGTGTACGACGAAAGCGAAGCGCCGGGCGAGGTCGCGCTCGACGACGTGCGCATCGAGCGGCAGTTCGAATCGCTGGTGTGGCTGGTACGCAGCCGCGCGATCAGCGAGCTGTGGCTCACGCTGCCGATCACGGAGGAGCGCCGGATTCACCAGATCGTGACGGTGTTCCGCCACGACTTCGTGAATATCCGCTTCATCCCGGACGTGCGCACGCTGTCGTTCTTCAACCAGGAAGTGGTCGAGGTGCTCGGCGTGCCGGCGATCAACCTCGCGGCGTCGCCGATCACCGATGTGCGGATCCTGCCGAAGTTCGTGTTCGACCGGCTGTTCGCGCTGGCAGCGCTCACGGCGCTCGCGCCGGTGATGGTGCTGATTGCCGGCCTGATCAAGCTGACGTCGCGCGGGCCGGTGTTCTTCCGCCAGAAGCGCAAGGGCATCGACGGGCACGAGTTCGAGATCTACAAGTTCCGCTCGATGAAGGTGCACCAGGAAGTGGCCGGGCACGTGACGCAGGCCACGAAGAACGACACGCGCGTGACGCCGGTCGGCCGGTTCCTGCGCCGCACGAGCCTCGACGAGCTGCCGCAGTTCATCAACGTGCTGAAGGGCGAGATGTCGGTCGTCGGCCCGCGCCCGCATGCGCTCGCGCACGACGACATCTACAAGGATCTGGTCAAGGGCTACATGTTCCGCTACCGGATCAAGCCGGGCATCACCGGGTGGGCGCAGATCAACGGCTTTCGCGGCGAGACCGACCAGATCGAGAAGATGATGGGACGCGTGAAGCTCGATCTGTACTACATGCAGAACTGGTCGTTCTGGCTCGACATCAAGATCGTCGTGTTGACGCTCTGGAAAGGCTTCACCGGCAGCAACGCGTACTGAGTACCGAGATCGCGCCACGCAGGCATTGCGGTTTAACGAATTTCGAATCATTGGTCACGAGGTCCGACACATCATGAATCTGACTATCATCGGCAGCGGTTACGTAGGTCTTGTCACCGGCGCCTGTCTCGCCGACATCGGGCACGACGTGTTCTGTCTCGACGTCGACCAGGCAAAGATCGACGTCCTGAACAACGGCGGCGTGCCGATCCACGAGCCGGGCCTCAAGGAAGTCATCGCACGCAACCGCTCGGCGGGCCGCCTGCGCTTCTCGACCGATATCGAGGCCGCGGTCGCGCACGGCGACGTGCAGTTCATCGCGGTCGGCACGCCGCCCGACGAGGACGGCTCGGCCGACCTGCAATACGTGCTCGCGGCGGCACGCAACATCGGCCGTTACATGACGGGCTTCAAGGTGATCGTCGACAAGTCGACGGTGCCGGTCGGTACGGCCGAGCGCGTGCGCGCGGCGGTGGCGGAAGAGCTTGCGAAGCGCGGCGGCGACCAGATGTTCTCGGTCGTGTCGAATCCGGAATTCCTGAAGGAAGGCGCGGCGGTCGACGATTTCACGCGGCCGGACCGCATCGTGATCGGCTGCGACGAAGACGTGCCGGGCGAGCGCGCCCGCGAGCTGATGAAGAAGCTCTACGCGCCGTTCAACCGCAACCACGAACGCACGCTGTACATGGACGTGCGCTCGGCCGAGTTCACGAAATACGCGGCGAACGCGATGCTCGCGACCCGCATCTCGTTCATGAACGAACTGGCGAACCTCGCCGACCGCTTCGGCGCGGACATCGAGGCGGTGCGCCGCGGAATCGGTTCCGACCCGCGTATCGGCTATCACTTCCTGTATGCCGGCTGCGGCTACGGCGGCTCGTGCTTCCCGAAGGACGTCGAGGCGCTGATCCGCACGGCCGACGAGCACGGGCAGGCGCTGCAGATCCTGAAGGCCGTGTCGTCGGTCAATGCCACGCAAAAGCGCGTGCTCGCCGAGAAGATCATCGCGCGCTTCGGCGAGGACCTGACCGGCCGCACGTTCGCGATCTGGGGCCTCGCGTTCAAGCCGAACACCGACGACATGCGCGAAGCGCCGAGCCGCGAGCTGATCGCCGAGCTGCTGTCGCGCGGGGCGCGCGTCGCCGCGTACGACCCGGTCGCGCAGCAAGAGGCGCGCCGCGTGATCGCACTCGATCTCGCCGATCACCCGAGCTGGCTCGAGCGCCTGAGCTTCGTCGACGACGAGGCGCAGGCCGCACGCGATGCCGACGCGCTCGTGATCGTCACCGAATGGAAGA
The DNA here is from genome assembly GCF_011605345.1 of Burkholderia sp. D-99. GTDB lineage: Bacteria > Pseudomonadota > Gammaproteobacteria > Burkholderiales > Burkholderiaceae > Burkholderia. The sequence continues at coordinate 14,971 of NZ_JAAOXM010000002.1, read as the reverse complement.
TCTTCAAGAGCCCCGACTTCGTCGCGCTCGGCCGCCTGTGGAAAGCGCCGGTGATCTTCGACGGCCGCAACCTGTACGAGCCGGAGACGATGAGCGAGCAGGGCATCGAATACCACCCGATCGGCCGGCCGGGCTCGCGCCAGGCTGTCGCCGCCCGTGTGCCTGGCACTGCGCCCGCGAGCGCGTAACCCTTTTTCCCGTCACTCGTTACGAGACGCCATGTTCCGGAACATCCTGATCGTCTGCCACGCAAACGTCTGCCGCAGCCCGGCCGCGGAAATGCTGTTCAAGTCCCACGCCGCGTCGCGCGGCGGCCCGCGCCCGACGTTCCATTCGGCCGGCGTGCATGCGAACGACGGCGACGGCATCGATCCGGTGATGCGGCGACTGCTTGCCGAGCGCGGCGTCGATGCGACGACGCACCGCTCGCGGCGGCTGTCGCGCCGGTTCGTGCGCGACGCCGACCTGATTCTCGTGAGCGAGCGCGGACAGATCGCCGCCGTCGAAGCGGTCGATCCGTTCGCGCGCGGCAAGGTCCACCTGCTCGGCAAGTGGGAAGGGGCCGAGATTGCCGATCCGCACGGCGGCCCCGAGGCCGATTACCGCGAGAGCTACTCGCAGATCGAACGTCTGGTTCAAGGATGGCTACAGAAACTATGCTGAAACGCCCGATGCGCCCGGTGGCGCTTGCCGTCGCGCTGACGACTTTCCTGTCAGCCTGTGCAACCGCGCCCGGCAACTACCTCGACTCGTCGAACCTGAAGGACGAAGGCCGCCAGGAAGCGGCCGAAACCTATCCGGTTCATTACATCGACGCCAAAGTGGTGATGGACCAGCTGCAGAAAGCGCAGGTCGACCATCCGCTGCCGCCCGCACGCTATACCGATCCGTCGCAATACGTGTACCGCATCGGCCCGCAGGACATCCTCGGCGTCACCGTCTGGGACCACCCGGAGCTGACGACGCCGCAGGGCCAGTCGTTCTCGAGCGGCGGCAACACGACGCAGACGATCGCGGGCGCGCTGCAGCAGCCCTATTCGTCGTCGCTGCCGGGCCAGGCCGATCCTTATGGCCAGACGGTGGCCTCCGACGGCTCGATCTTCTTCCCGTTCGTCGGCCGTATCCACGTGGCGGGCAAGACGATTGCGCAGACCCGTGACGAGCTGGCCACGCGTCTCGCGCGCTATGTGAAGAATCCGCAGCTCGACGTGCGCGTGCTGTCGTTCCGCAGCCAGAAGGTGCAGGTGACGGGCGAAGTGAAGACGCCGGGCCCGCTCGCGATGAGCGACGTGCCGCTGACGCTGGTCGACGCGATCTCGCGCTCGGGCGGCTCGACCACCGACGCCGACCTGCAGCGCGTGCGCCTGACGCGCGACGGCAAGCTCTACACGCTCGACGCGAACGGCGTGCTCGACCGCGGCGAAGTGCGGCAGAACGTGATGCTGCAGCAGGGCGACATCGTCAACGTGCCGGACCGCAGCGACAGCCGCGTGTTCATCATGGGTGAGGTCAAGACGCCGGTCACGGTGCCGATGCTCAAGGGCAAGCTGACCATCGCGGACGCGTTGACGGCCGGCGGCGGCATCCTCGACACCGATGCGAACCCGCGCAAGATCTACGTGATGCGCGGCATGCGTGACAACCCGACGAAGCCTGAAGTGTTCCGTCTCGACATGACGCAGCCCGATGCGCTGATGCTGTCGAGCCGTTTCCCGCTTCAGCCGCTCGACGTGGTCTACGTCAGCACGGCCAGCTCGGTGCAGTTCAACCGTGTGCTGCAGCAGGTGCTGCCGACGATCCAGACGATCTTCTACATGCGGCAAATCACGCGCTGATAGCCCGCCGGGGCGGCGCCTCCGCCCCGGCACCACTCAAGCGGGAACGAATGGTGAACACGCAAGCGAAACACTCCTACGCGGATCTGTCCGTGAAAACCGAGGAAGAGGACGTCGTCCTCGGCCAGTTGCTCCAGGTGATCATGGACGACATCTGGCTGCTGCTCGGCATCGCGGTGACGGTCATCGCGCTCGCCGGCCTCTACTGCTATATCGCGAAGCCGGTGTATCAGGCCGACGTGCACGTGCGGGTCGAGAGCAACGACAACACGTCGCAGGCGCTCACGCAGACGCAGACCGGTGCGACGATCAACAGCGGTCCGCAGCAGGCGCAGACCGACGCGGAAATCGAAATCATCAAGAGCCGCGGCGTGGTCGCACCGGTGGTCGAACAGTTCAAGCTGAACTTCTCGGTCGTGCCGAAGACGATTCCGTTGCTCGGCAGCCTCGCCGCGCGCGTCGCGACGCCGGGCACGCCGGCTCGCCCGTGGCTCGGCCTGAAATCGTATGCGTGGGGCGGGGAAGTCGCCGACGTCGATTCGATCAGCGTCGTGCCCGCGCTCGAAGGCAAGAAGCTGACGCTGACGGCCGGGCCGAACGACACCTATTCGATCGTCGACGAGAACGGTACCCGGCTGCTGTCGGGCCGCGTCGGCGAAGCGGCGCAGGGCGGCGGCGTGACGCTGCTCGTGAAGCAGCTCGTCGCACGCCCCGGCACGCAGTTCACGGTGGTCCGCTACAACGATCTCGACGCGATCAGCGGCTTCCAGACCGGCATCCAGGTGACCGAGCAGGGCAAGCAGACGGGCGTCGTGCAGATCTCGCTCGAAGGCAAGGACCCGGACCAGACCGCCGCGATCGCGAACGCGCTCGCGCAGTCGTACCTGAACCAGCACGTGGTCGCGAAGCAGGCCGAAACGACCAAGATGCTCGACTTCCTGAAGGGCGAGGAGCCGCGCCTGAAGTCCGACCTCGAACGCGCGGAAGCCGCGCTGACGCAGTACCAGCGCACGTCGGGCTCGATCAACGCGAGCGACGAGGCGAAGGTCTACCTCGAGGGCAGCGTGCAGTACGAGCAGCAGATCGCCGCACAGCGCCTGCAACTCGCGTCGCTCGCGCAGCGCTTCACCGATTCGCATCCGATGGTGATCGCCGCGAAGCAGCAGCTCGCGGAGCTGCAGGGCGAGAAGGACAAGTTCAGCAACCGCTTCCGCAGCCTGCCGGCCACCGAAGTGAAGGCCGTCCAGCTCCAGCGCGACGCGAAGGTCGCCGAGGACATCTACGTGCTGCTGCTGAACCGCGTGCAGGAACTGTCGGTGCAGAAGGCCGGCACGGGCGGCAACATCCACCTCGTCGATTCGGCGCTGCGTCCGGGCGACCCGGTCAAGCCGAAGAAGGTGCTGATCCTGTCGGCCGCCGTGTTCCTGGGCCTGATTCTCGGCACGGGCGTCGTGTTCCTGCGCCGCAACATGTTCCAGGGCATCGAGGATCCCGACCGCATCGAGCGCGCGTTCAACCTGCCGCTGTACGGGCTGGTGCCGCAAAGCGCCGAGCAGGTGAAGCTCGACGCCGCGGCAGAAAAGGGCGGCGGCCGTGCGCGGCCGATCCTCGCGAGCCTGCGGCCGAAGGATCTCAGTGTCGAGAGCCTGCGCAGCCTGCGCACCGCGATGCAGTTCGCGATGATGGATGCGAAGAACCGCGTGATCGTGCTGACGGGCCCGACGCCCGGCATCGGCAAGAGCTTCCTGGCGGTCAACCTCGCGGTGCTGCTCGCGCATTCGGGCAAGCGTGTGTTGCTGATCGACGCCGACATGCGTCGCGGCCTGCTCGACCGCTACTTCGGCCTCACCTCTCAGCCGGGCCTGTCGGAACTGCTGAGCGACCAGTCGCCGCTCGAGGATGCCGTGCGCGAAACGCCGGTGCAGGGCCTGTCGTTCATCTCGGCCGGCACGCGCCCGCCGAACCCGTCGGAGCTGCTGATGTCGCCGCGCCTGCCGCAATACCTCGAAGGGCTCGGCAAGCGCTACGACGTGATACTGATCGATTCGCCGCCGGTGCTGGCGGTGACCGACGCGACCCTCATCGGCCGCATGGCCGGCTCGACGTTCCTCGTGCTGCGCTCGGGCATGCATACCGAAGGCGAGATCGCCGACGCGATCAAGCGCCTGCGCACCGCGGGCGTCGACCTGGAAGGCGGGATCTTCAACGGCGTGCCGCCGAAGGCGCGCGGCTACGGCCGCGGCTATGCGGCCGTGCATGAATACCTGAGCGCCTGATCGGCATCGCACGTAACCGGGCTGGCGGCGCGCGCCGCCTGCCCGGTCGACAGGAGAACCAACGATGAAAATTTCCGTGCTCGTTCCGACCTATCGGCGTCCCGCCGACCTCGCGCGCTGCCTGCTGGCGCTGCAGCGCCAGCATCGGCTGCCCGACGAGGTGATCGTCGTCGCGCGCCCGGAGGACGACGCCACGCACGAACGGCTCGCCGATCCGGCAGTCGGCGGTGCGCTGCCGCTGCGCATCGTGCCGGTCGACGTACCGGGCCAGGTCGCCGCGCTGAACAAGGGGCTCGACTCGGCGAACGGCGACATCGTCGCGATCACCGACGACGACGCGGCGCCGCACCCCGACTGGCTCGCCCGCGTCGCGTCGGCATTCGAAGCCGATCCGCGCGTGGGCGCGGTCGGCGGGCGCGACTGGGTGCACGAGAAGGGTCGCGTGCTCGACGAATCGCGCGAACTCGTCGGCCAGCTCACGCTGTCCGGCAAGATCGTCGGCAATCATCATCTCGGCATCGGCGGCATGCGCGAAGTCGACATGCTGAAAGGCGCGAACATGAGCTACCGCCGTGCCGCGATTGAGCGGCTGCGCTTCGACACGCGGCTGCGCGGTGCCGGTGCGCAGGTGCACAACGACATGGGTTTCAGCATGCAGGTGCAGCGCGACGGCTGGAAGCTCGTCTACGACCCGGCGATCGCGGTCGATCATTTTCCGGCCGAGCGCTTCGACGACGACCGGCGCGATGCCGCGTCGCTGAATGCGATCAGCAACGGCGCGTACAACCTGCACCTGATCCTGCGCGAGCATCTGCCGCCGGTGCGGCGCGAAATTGCGTGGTGGTGGTGGACGCTGGTCGGTACGCGCGTCTACCCGGGCCTCGCGCACGTGCTGCTGTCGCTGCATACGGCGAAGCGCGAGCGGATCCGCGAGCACTGGCGCGCGGTGCGCCGCGGCGCGCGCGATGCCCGCCGCGCGAACCTTGCCCCCCATCGTGCGGCGATGCCGCCGGTGACGTCTTGAACGAGCTGCGCACGCAACACCGCGCGGCCGAACCCGGAGAAGGGCTCGAATGACTGCAACCAAGGTCCATGTCCATCTGTTTTACGGCGCCGATCCGCGTACCTACCGGAAAGGCGAGAACATCGGCTGCCTGTACGGCTATCACCATGCCGAATCCGACGAATTCCGGCTGACCTATTCGCAGGACGGCGGCGAGAGCCGCGTCGCCAGCCTCGCGCGCCGCGCGCTGAAGGCGGCGCTCGGCTTCGACGTCGTGCATGCGTGGCGCAACCGTGCCGCGCTGCTGAACACCGACGTGATCTGGACGCATACGGAGCAGGAGCACCTTGCGGCCTCGCTGATCCTGAAGCTGGCCGGCGCGCAGGGCAAACGTCCGCTGCTGCTCGCGCAGAGCGTGTGGCTGTTCGACAAGTGGGGCAGCTTCGGCGGCCCGCGCCGCTGGCTGTACCGCAAGCTGATCGCGCGCGCCGACGCGCTGACCACGCTTGCCCGCGACAACGCCGACCTGTGCCGCCGCTATCTCGGCCGCGAAGCCGAGTTCGTCTACTACGGGCTGAACACGCAGGACTTCCCGATCACCGAGCCGCGGCAATGGCAACCGAACCGGCCGCTGCGGATCGCGGCGATCGGCAACGACCGCGACCGCGACTGGCGCACCTTCCTCGCCGCGTTCGGCGGCGACGAGCGTTACGACGTGCGGCTGGCGACGCGGCGCCGCGTGCCGAGCGAGTGGCATGCACCGAACGTGAAGATCGGCTCGGCGTCGGGGCTCGCGAAGCAGCACGAGCTGTACGCATGGGCCGATGTGATCGTCGTGCCGCTGCGGCCGAACTTTCATGCGTCCGGCATCACCGTGATGCTCGAGGCAGCTGCTGTCGGCAAGCCGATGATCGTGTCCGACGTCGGCGGGCTCAGCGACTACTTCCCGCACGATACGGCCGCCTATGTGCCGGCGTTCGACGCGCAGGCGATGCGCCAGGCCGCCGATCGCTTCGCGGCCGATCCGGTCGCGGCGCTGGGCTGCGCGCGGGCCGCTGCCGCGTGCCTGCGCGAACGCGACCTGACCACGCAGGCGTTCGCCGAGCAGCACGTGCGGATCACGCGCGACATGCTGCGCCGGCGCCGGACGCCGGCGGCTGCGGGCCTGGCGATGCCGCTCGCGGATTCGCGACCGTCGTCGCGCTGAGAGCGGATCGATGAGTACGATTGCCGCCGAACGCGCACCGTCGCGCAACCGCAGCTGGCTTCCCGAGCCGAAGCACTGGGTCGGGCAGGCCGGGCTGTGGACGTTCACCGCCGCGCTGATCGCCATTCACCAGGGCAAGGTGCTGACGCTCGCGTTTCCGGTGCTGGCCATTGCGGTCGGCATCTGGCTGTATTTCAAGAGTCCGGCGCGCTACGTCGGCTTCATGTGGTGGGTGTGGTTCCTGAGCCCGGAGGTGCGGCGTCTCGCCGACTGGTCGAAGGGCGCGTTCACGCCGACGAGCCTGATCCAGGTCGCGCCGCTCGCGGTGACGATGATCGCCGGCCTGGGCTTGATCCGGCATTACCGCGTGCTCGCGCAGCGACGCGGGATCCCCATCCTGCTGATGCTGTTCGGGCTTACGTACGCGTACCTCGTCGGGATCGTGTCGAGCGGCGTGATGGCCGCGACCTATGACCTGGCGAACTGGGTGTATCCGGTGCTGATCGGTTTCCACATCATGGTCAACGCGCGCGACTATCCCGAGTACCGCGACGTGCTGCTGTCCACGTTCATGTGGGGCATGCTCGTGATGGGCCTGTACGGCGTCGTGCAGTATTTCGTGATGCCGCAGTGGGACGTGCTGTGGATGATCGGCTCCGACATGGGTTCGCAGGGCGAGCCGGTACCGTACGGCGTGCGCGTGTTCAGCACGATGAACTCGTCCGGGCCGTTCGCGTTCGCGATCATGGGCGCGCTGGTGTTCGTGTTCGCCGCGCCGCAGAAGATCCGCTGGTTCGCGGGGGCGGCCGGCTTCGTGTCGTTCGCGCTGTGTCTCGTGCGCTCGACGTGGGGCGGCTGGGTGATCGCGCTCGCGATCCAGCTCGCGCAGTCGAACAACCGCGTGCGGATGCGGATCCTGATCAGCGGCGTCGTGCTGGTCGGGCTGTGCGTGCCGCTCCTGACCGTCGGGCCGGTGGCCGATCGTCTCGGCGCGCGTCTGCAGTCGATCACGAACCTGAAGGACGACCGCAGCTACGACGACCGCAACAAGTTCTACGCCACCTTCGCGCAGACGGCGTTCACCGACGTCGCCGGCGAAGGGATGGGCGCGACCGGCGCGTCCACGAAGCTGTCGAGCGACAGCGGCGAACTCGGCAAGTACGGCAGCTTCGACAGCGGCGTGATGAACGTGCCGTTCGTGCTCGGCTGGCCCGGCACGCTGCTGTACCTCTCCGGCGTCGTGATGCTGTTCGGCCGCACGCTGCGCGCCGCGTTCAAGCTGCGCAAGGACAAGTTCGTCGGCGCGTGCCTGAGCCTGTGCCTGTCGACCTTCGCGATGCTCGTGTTCACGAACTCGCTGATCGGCACGGGCGGCCTGCTGATGTTCACAGCCATTTTTTCGATACTAGCCGCGGCGCACTGGCAAAAGGCACAACGCCTGCTGGCCGCCGCGCGTTCACGGGGAGGCGACCATTGAGAATCGCGATCGTCACGCACGTTGTGCGACATAACGACGGGCAGGGCCGCGTCAATTACGAAATCGCGCGCGCGGCGCTGGCCGAGCACTACGAGGTCACGCTGGTCGCGTCGCACGTCGCGCCCGAACTGCTGGCCGACCCGCGCGTGCGCTGGGTGCCCGTGAAGGTCGGCGGCTTCTGGCCGTCGAATCTCGTCAAGCAGCAGGTGTTCGCGCTGAAGAGCGCGGCCTGGCTGCGCGCGCACCGCGGCGAATACGACGTGCTGCACGTGAACGGCTTCATCTCGTGGATCAAGGCCGACGTGAACACCGCGCATTTCGTGCACGGCGGCTGGTTCAAGAGTCCGTACTATCCGTTCGGGCCGACGAAGGGGCTATGGTCGGCTTACCAGTACGTCTATACGCGTGTGAATGCCACGCTCGAACGCTGGGCGTACAAGCGCTCGAGCGCGATCACGGCCGTGTCGCAGAAGGTCGCCGACGAGATCGCCGGGCTCGGCATCGACAGCCGCAAGATCAGCGTGATCTACAACGGCGTCGACGGCAGCGCGTTCGCGGGCGCGCAGGCTGACCGCGCGGCGTTCAAGCTGCCGGACGACGCGTTCCTGCTGCTGTTCGTCGGCGACTTGCGCACGCCGCGCAAGAACCTCGGCACCGTGCTGAAGGCGCTGACGAAGCTGCCGGCGAACGTGCACCTTGCGGTGGCCGGGTATCTGCCCGGCAGCCCGTATCCGGAAGAAGCGCGTGCGCTCGGCATCGATTCGCGCGTGCATTTCCTCGGCCTCGTGAAAAACATGCCGACGCTGATGCGCTCGGTCGACGCCTACGTGTTCCCGTCGCGCTACGAAGCGATGAGCCTGTCGCTGCTCGAGGCGATGGCGGCCGGGCTGCCGGTCGTCACGGCGCGCACGGCGGGCGGTGCGGAAATCATCACGCGCGAATGCGGGATCGTGCTGGAGGACCCGGACGATCCGGCCGCGCTCGCGCAGGCGATCGGCTCGCTCGCGGCATCGCGCGACACCTGTCGCGCGATGGGCGACGCGGCCCGCGAACTGATGACCCGTTTCGGCTGGGCGCATATGGGCGCCCAGTATGTGGCGCTTTACCGGCGCATCGGCCAACCCACGCAGCCGTCCGCCTTCGAGCGGGTCGAGCATGCAGTGACGCAGGAGCAATCGTAATGTCCCACTCTTCCCGGCCGATCAAATCGTTGCAGATCGGCATGCACTGGTTCCCCGAACGTGCGGGCGGCCTTGACCGGATGTACTACTCGCTCGTCGGCGCGCTGCCGGGCGCGGGCGTCGAGGTGCGCGGGCTCGTCGCCGGCTCGCCGAAGGTCGCCGACGACACGGGCGGTGCGATCCAGGGCTTCGGCCCGGCATCGGAGCCGCTCGCACGGCGGATGCTCGCCGCGCGGCGCGCGTTGCGCGAGGAGATCCGCAGCGAGCGGCCGGACGTGATCTCGTCGCACTTCGCGCTGTACACGTTTCCGGGCCTCGACGTCACGCGCGGGATTCCGCAGGTGTCGCACTTCCAGGGGCCGTGGGCCGACGAAAGCCAGGTCGAGGGTGCCGCGTCGCTCGGCCAGCGCGCGAAGCGCTATCTCGAACAGACCGTCTATACGCGCTCGTCGCGGCTGATCGTGCTGTCGCAGGCGTTCGGCCAGATCCTGACGAACCGCTACGGCATCGATCCGTCGCGCGTGCGCGTGATTCCCGGTTGCGTCGATACCGCGCAGTTCGACACGCCGCTCACGCCCGGCGAGGCGCGGCACAAGCTGCAACTGCCGCAGGACCGGCCGATCGTGCTGGCCGTGCGCCGGCTCGTGCGGCGCATGGGGCTCGAGGACCTGATCGACGCGATCGGCCTCCTCAAGCACCGTCACCCGGACGTGCTGCTGCTGATCGCCGGCAAGGGCAAGATTGGCGAGGAACTGCAGCAGCGCATCGATGCGGCGGGACTGCAGGACAACGTGAAGCTGCTCGGCTTCGTGCCCGACAACCATCTCGCGGCGCTGTACCGCGCGGCGACGGTCAGCGTCGTGCCGACGGTCGCACTCGAAGGCTTCGGGCTGATCACCGTCGAATCGCTCGCGTCGGGCACGCCCGTGCTGGTCACGCCGGTCGGCGGGCTGCCGGAAGCGGTGGCCGGGCTGTCCGACGATCTCGTGCTGCCGTCCACGGGCGCGGACGCGATCGCGGAAGGGCTCGGAGCCGCGCTGTCGGGTGCGATCACGCTGCCCGACGAGGCCGCGTGCAAGCGCTATGCGCGCGATCATTTCGACAACGCGGTGATCGCGCGGCGCGTGGCCGGCGTGTACGAAGAGGCGATCGAGGCGGCAGGCTGAGCGCCTGTGGCGCGCAACCTGCGCGCCGAACCGGGAGCTGAACTGGAAGCCGAACCGGCAGCCGAACCTGCAGCTGAACCGGAAGCTGAAGCTGAAGCTGAAGCCGAAGCTGAAGCCGAAGCTGAAGCCGAAGCCGAAGCCGAAGCCGAAGCCGAAGCCGAAGCCGAAGCCGAAGCCGAAGCCGAAGCCGAAGCCGAAGCCGAAGCCGAAGCCGAAGCCGAAGCCGAAGCCGAAGCCGAACCGGCGCGCATGCGCGGCCGGTTCGCGCGCCGGCCGCCCGCTGAGGGCAAGCCGGCCTTCTCCATGCGACGCGCGGCACCGGCACGCATCATGCGCGTCTGAGCGTCGCGGCCCAGACACCGAGCGCCGCCACGCTCACGACCGCGCCGAGCATGCAGACGCCCGTCCATCCGGCGCGCGCATACATCATCGTCGATGCAATCGCGCCGAGCCCGCTGCCGGCCGAATAGAACAGCATGTAGCAGCCGACGAGGCGCGCATGCGCGTCGGGCCGCGCGCCGAGAATCATGCTCTGGTTGACGACGTGGACGGCTTGCCCGCCGATATCGAGCAGCACGATGCCGACGATCAGCCACGCAATCGACGTAGCGCCGAACGCGAGCGGCAACCACGAGCACGCGAGCAGCGCGAGCGCGACGCCGGTCGTCGCTTCGCCGCGCTCGCGATCCGCGAGCCGGCCCGCGCGGGCGGCGGCCGCCGCGCCCAGTGCGCCGACGAGGCCGAATGCGCCGATCTGCGTATGCGACATCGCATGCGGCGGTGCGCTCAGCGGCAGCACCAGCGCGCTCCAGAAGATGCTGAATGCCGCGAACATCAGCAGCGCGATCGCACCGCGCACGCGCAGCACGCGTTCATCGCGCAGCAGCGACACCATCGATCGCAGCAGCGCCGCGTAGCCGATGCGCTCGCGCGGCCCGCTTTCGTCCGGCAACAGTCGCAACAGCACGACGAGCATGGCGATCGCGAGCGCGCCGGATACCAGATAGACGGCTCGCCAGCCCGCGATGTCGGTGATGACGCCGGCCAGCGAACGCGCGGCCAGCAACCCGACCACGACCCCGCCTTGCGCGGCCCCCACCACGCGCCCGCGTTCGCCGGCGCCCGCGAGCGCGGCCGAGCACGCGATCAGCCCTTGCGTCATCGCGGTGCCGAGCAGCCCGACCGCGACCATTCCTGCCAGCAGCGCGATGCGCGTCGACGATGCGGCGACGCCGATGCAGGCCGCCGTCAGCAGCAGAAGCTGCACGGTGATCAGGCGCTTGCGGTTCACCAGATCGCCGAGTGGCACGACGAACAGCAGCGCGAGCGCACAGCCGAGCTGCGTCGCGGTGATGACGCCGCCGACGGCCGCCTGCGATACGCCGAAATCCCGCGCGATCGAATCGAGCAGCGGCTGCGCGTAGTAGACGTTCGCGACGCTGGCCGCACTGCAGACGGCCAGCAACGCGACGCGCGCCGTGGACAGGTTGCCGACAGCGGCCGGATGCGCGGCATGCGCAGAGGCGTTCGATGCAACGGTGCCGGAATGACAGGAAGACTCCATGGGTTTCCTCGTGCAAAGTAGTTGCAAATTGAAACTGGTGTGAGTGTAGGAAAAGTAGTTTTAAAATGCAACCTGTTGTGCGGCGGGCGAGATGTCCGTGCACGGATGGCCGGTGTTGCCGCGAAGGCGGCCGGCGCGATTGTGGAGAGGGACATGGCCAGGCAGAAAAGTCTTGCGGATTCGCCGTGCCCGGTGGCGCGGGCGACCGATATCGTCGGCGATCGCTGGGCATTGCTGATCGTGCGCGATGCGTTCGACGGGGTGCGCCGGTTCGGCGATTTCCGGGCAAGCCTCGGCGTCGCGAGCAACATCCTGTCCGACCGGCTCAGGATGCTGGTGGACGCGGGCGTGTTCGACGTCGTGCCGGCGTCGGACGGCAGCGCGTATCAGGAGTACGCGCTGACCAAAAAGGGCGAGGGGCTGTTTCCGGTGATCGTGATGCTGCGGCAGTGGGGCGAGGCGAACCTGTTCGCGCGAGGCGAGCCGCATTCGGTGCTGGTCGATCGCCAGACGGGGCGCGCGATCCGCAAGCTCGCACTGCGGCACGACGACGGCCGGCCGGTGAAGGCGGGCGAGACGGTCGTGAGGAAGGTCGGCGACGAAGCCGGCGCACCGCGGCGATGAGCGTCGTGCGCGACGGCTGCACGCTCGGATAGACTGTCGCGATCGTCGTTGACCGGAGCCGCATCGTCATGTCCCACCCGCTGGATTCCGCCGGCTATCGGCTGCTGCTCGACCTGCAGCGGCGCATCCACGACCACTGCGAGCGCGAGGGCGCCGAGGACGGGCACGACCATGCCGATCCTGCGGAACCGCTGTGGCAGACCGATTTCAACCATGTCACCGTCGCGCCGATGCGGGCGGGGCTGCACGTGCGGTATTTCGGCGGCGCCTGGGAGGAACCGTTCGACTGGACGCTGCAATGTCTGGCAACGCGGGACGTCGCGGATCTCGTGACCGACCTCGCGTTCAGCGGCCTCGACGAAGGGGCGAACGGCACGCTTGAATGGGATTTCGGTCCGCTGCTCGATTCGGATGCGCGCTTCCCGATGCTGCGCTCGCTCCATGTGCGGCCGACCGAGCCGGCCGATCACAACCAGTCGATGATCGTGCGCCGCGACCTGATCATGCAGGAGGGCGGCGAGATTGCCCGCTTCGCCGCGAAGGCGCCGTTTCTCGCCGAACTGACGGTGCCGAATGCACCCGATGCGCGTTTCTTCGACGTGCCGCTTGCGCATCTCGGGCGGCTGCGCATCGGCGGCGGAGACGATACGCAGCAGTTCATCGATCGTCTGGCGGACAGCGACAACCTGTCGTCGCTCGGCTGGCTCGATTTCTCCGAGTCGACCGCATTGCATTCGACGTGGAAACGCGATCGCGACGCCGGCAGCGTGACGTCGTTCGAGGCGTACGAGCGCTTGCTGAAGAGCCGCGCCGGCCAGCGGCTCCACACGCTGACGCTGAGAAACACCTGCCTTGATCGGGAAGCGCTCGAAGCGCTGCAGGCCCTGCATCCGCGGCTGTCGTTGATGGTGATCCAGGCCGGCAGCGGCGGTTACGTGAGTCACTTCAAGGGCAACGTGTTTCCGTGGCGTCACCTGATCCAGCGCGACCCCGGCGACGCGTGACCGCACGCGGTCAATCGGCCGCCGGCACGGCCTGACGCACGGGCGATGCACCGCGATGCGCATCGGGCCGCACCAGCGTCGCGAGCAGTGCGGCGGTGACCAGCAGCGCGACCGACACGGCGGTTTCGATCCGTAACCCGTTCACGACCTGCGCCGCGGCGCCGCCGCCGGCGAGCGCGCCGAACGCGGCCACCCCCATCGCACCGCCGGCCTGCCGCGCGGTATTCAGCACGGCCGACGCGATGCCGGCCCGTTCGGGCGCGACCGACGCGAGCACGGCGGTCGTCATCGCCGGCACCGCGAAACCCATGCCCGTCGGAATCAGCAGGAACGGCACGAGCAGGACTGCCAGCGGCGTCGACGCGTCGATGAAATGCAGCGATCCGTAGCCGAGCGCGGCGACGAGCGCGCCCACCAGCATCGGCGCACGCGGGCCGTGACGCGCCACGACGCGGCCGCTCGCGAGGTTCGACAGCAGGAAGCCGCCCGTCAGCGGCAGGAACGCGAGGCCGGCCTGCAACGCCGATTCGCCGCGTGCGCGCTGCAGGTACAGCGCGAGCACGAACACGGTGCCGTAGTACGTGAGGTTCACGCAGATCCCGAACAGCACGGCCGCGCTGAACGTGCGATGTCGGAACAGCGACAGCGGCAGCATCGGCGTGGCCGTACGCGCCTCCACTGCGACGAATGCGAGCGCGGCGAGCGCCGCCAGCGCGAACCCGCCGGCGACGACCGGATGCGTGAAGCCGAGCGGTCGCCATTCGATCACGGCGCCGGTCAACGCGGTCAGCATTGCAATCGCGATGAACTGGCCGCGCAGGTCGAGTGCGCGGACGGAACGGGATGGCGCGCCTGGCGTCGTCGCTACGCGGTGCGCAGGTACCCACGCTAGGGCGGCCGCCAGGCCGGCCGCACACAGCGGCAGGTTCACGAGGAAGATGCCGCGCCAGCCCCACGCCGCGATCAGCAGACCGCCGACGACGGGGCCGGCCGCGATCGAAATCGAGCCGGCCGCCGTCCACCAGCCGACGGCGCGCGCGCGCAGGTGCGGGTCGTGCCGGCACGCGTCGTTGAGCAGCGCAAGCGAATTGGGCAGCATCGCCGCGGCGCCGACGCCTTGCAGCGCGCGCGCCGCGATCAGCATCGCAGGCGCACTCGCGGCGCCGCACGCGAGCGACGCAAGCGCGAACAGCACGAGGCCGGCGATGTACAGGCGGCGCGCGCCGAAGCGGTCGCCGAGTGCGCCGCCCGACAGCATCAGTACCGCGAACGCGAGCGTGTACGCATCGACGACCCACTGCAGGCCGGCGACCGGCAGGTGCAGGTCGCCGGCGAGATGCGCGAGCGCGATGTTGACGATCGTCACGTCGAGCTGCGTGACGACGAAACCGGTGCTGACGGTCGCGACGACGCGGGCGAGTGCAGGCGGGAAAGCGGAGGAGGGGGTGGTCGTATCCATGCGTCAATCGTAGGGCGCGGCGGCAGGCGATGTTTCAGCGGGACGTGAAGTGTCGACGAGCCGGAGGCGAAGCAGCGGAGCGGCGAGCGGGAACGAAGCGGGAACGAAGCGGGAACGAAGCGGGAACGAAGCGGGAACGAAGTGGGAACGAAGCAGGAACGAAGCGCGAACGAAG